>NZ_JACABA010000001.1:0-145543 GCF_013377015.1 Rhodopseudomonas sp.
GCGGCGGCCTCGGCCTTCGCCGCGGCTGCCGCCTTGGCGGCTTCGGCGTCAGCCGTCAGCTTGGCGACGGTCCTGGCGGTCAGCGCGGCACCGGTCAGCGCATCGACATCGGTCACCCGCCGAACCCCGGGCACGCTTTTGATCGTGGTGATCAGGTCGGCGCGTGCCTCCGGCTTCGTCGCGTCTGCGAGCAGCAGCACGTCGCGGCCGGCGAGTTCGAAATCGAGCGGATCGGCGCCGGCGCCCTTGATCGCCTCGGCGACGCGTGCTTGCAGATCCGGCTCGAATTTCGGATAGGCGGTGATCGCAAATACCGCCCAGATCAGGCCGGTGACAAACAGCCCGACCCACCAGCCCTCGAACCGCGCCGGAAACAATCTGCCGAACGCGCCGCCGGCGACGCCGCCGACGATGTAGGCGAGCACCAGCGCAAAGGCGGCTTCGAACAGCAGGATCGGCTTGCCGCTGATCAGTTCGACGGCGATCAGGATCAGCGGTATCGCCAGCACGACGCCGATCCGCGCCAGCCAGTAATGTTCCAGATCCGCAGCCCACCCGAACTTGTCCGAGAGCAGCGGCGTGAGCACACCAATGACGGCGGCGGCGGCCAGCCAGATCCAGTATTGCGAAGCGAGATACAACATCGGCGGCGGTCCTTTTCGGCGGGTGCGAACTAACAACTTCGCCGAAGAGCATCCTCACCGGCGGCGCATCATTATCGTTGATGCCGCCGCCCTATCCATCCTGACTAAAGTTTGATCGCCTCAATTCGATCGCACAACGAATGTGCATTTGCTGCAAAATTCGACAAGACTTCACGCCCTTGCTAACTAATCGCAATCAACAATGGTAGTCCGGTATCGAATTGATGCGGAAGGTCCTGCAACGCACGCGGGCGGCTTCAGTCAACGACCGCTGCCCATCGCCTCGCCGAGCAGCGCGCGGTCGTCACCCGCTGTTGCGCAGGCCCGCCGAGATGCCGTTGATGGTGAGCTGAATGCCGCGCAGCACCTGCTCATCGGGATCGTGGGTACGGTGCTCGCGCAGCAATTCGACTTGAACGTGGTTCAGGGGATCGAGATAGGGGAAGCGATTGCGGATCGAACGCTCCAGGAATGGATTGCTTTGCAAGAGCCGCTCCTGCGCCATGATGTCGAGCAGGGTTTCGATCGAACTGTGCCATTCGCTGCGGATGCGGCCGAAGATTTTATGGCGCAACGCTTCGTCCGGCACCAGCTCCGAATAGCGCGAAGCGATCGCGATCGAGCTCTTCGCCAGCACCATGTCCATGTTGGACAGCAGCGTGCGGAAGAACGGCCACTCCCGATACATGTCCTGCAGGAACGCCATGCCCTTGTCGGGATGTTCGGCGACCCAGGCTTCCACCGCGCTGCCGAAGCCGTACCAGCCCGGCAGCATCAGCCGGCACTGAGCCCAGCTGAAGACCCACGGAATCGCACGCAGATCCTCGATCGCGCGGGTCTTCTTGCGCGACGCCGGCCGGCTGCCGATGTTAAGCGTGGCGATCTCGGTGATCACCGTCGAGGCCCAGAAGTACTCGACGAAGCCATCGGTCTCGTAGACCAGGCCGCGATAGGCCTTGAACGCCAGCGCCGACAATTGCTCCATCGCCTCGAGATATTCGCCGCGCGGCGCGCTACGCCGCGGCTGCAAAAGGCTGGCCTCCAGCGTCGCCGCGGTGAGGATTTCCAGATTGTTGCGTCCGACCTCAGCGTTGGAATATTTGCTGGAGATGATTTCACCCTGTTCGGTAATCCGGATCTGGCCGTTCACCGCGCCGCCGGGCTGCGCCAGGATGGCGTCGTAGCTCGGCCCGCCGCCGCGGCCGACCGAACCGCCACGACCGTGAAACAGCCGCAGCCGCACGCCGTGGCGTTCGAACACTTCGATCAGGCCGATCTCGGCCTTGTACAATTCCCAGCCCGAGGTGACGAAGCCGCCATCCTTGTTGCTGTCGGAATAGCCGAGCATCACTTCCTGGACGCCGCCGCGGCTGTCGACCAGCCGGCGATATTCCGGGATCGCCAGCAGCCGGTCCATGATGGTGGCCGAGGCCTGCAGATCCTCGATGGTCTCGAACAGCGGCACGACGTTTAGCGCGCTGCGGCCCGACGGGTCGATCAGGCCTACCTCCTTCAGCAGCACGGCGACCTCGAGCAGATCGGACACGCCCTTGGTCATCGAGATGATGCATTGGGGAATTACGGACGCGCCGAACATCGCGTGTGCCGCGGCGGCTTCGCGCAGCACCGCGAGTTCGCCGATTGTTTCCTCGCTGTATTTGACGAACATCGAGGTCAGAGGCCGCGTGCTGCGCAGTTCGGAGGTCAGCAACGCGATCCGGGCGTCCTCGCTCATGGCCAGATAGGAATTGCCCGGCTTGGCTGCGTCCATCAACTCGGCAATGGTGCGTTCATGCACGGCGGAATTCTGCCGCATGTCGAGGCTCGCCAGATGGAAGCCGAAGCAATCCGCGGCGCGGCGCAACTGCCGCAGCCGCCCGCGCGCGATCACACCGGAATTGTTGGCGAGCAGCGAGCGGTTGAGGACGTCGAGGTCGTTCCCGAACTCGTTCACGCTGGCATAGGCGGCGGCCTCGGCGACCGGAGCGCGGATGGTTTCCACATTGAGATTCAGCGCGGTGGCGGCGAGCCTGGCGTAGATCTTCGAGACCGCCAGCCGATACGGCTCGCCGCTGCGATGCGGCGAGGTGTCGGGCGAGCTTTCGGCCAGCGCGCGCAGTTCGTCGGAGATATCGGCCAGATGCGCCGCCAGCGACAGTTCAGAGCCGAGCGCATGCAATTCGTCAAGATAGTAACGCAACACCCGCGTGCTCTGCAGCCGCAGCGTCCCGCGCATCACCTCGGCGGTGACAAACGGGTTACCGTCGCGATCGCCGCCGATCCAGCTTCCCATGTGCAGGAAGGTCGCCAGTTCCTCGCCGGGCTCGACGCCATCGGCGGCGTCTTCGGCGTTGAGACGATCCTCGAGCACGCCATGCAACCGCGGCACCTCGCGCAGGAAGGTGTAGTCGTAGAACGACAGCCCATTGGTGACCTCGTCGAGCACCGTCAGCTTGGTGCGGCGGAGCAGATTGGTCTGCCACAGCGTCAGCACCGCGCGCCGCAACTGCTCCTCGCTGAGCGCAATTTCATCGGCGGTGAGCTGGATCCGCTCGCGTTGATCCAGCAGTGCGGCGATCTCCATCTCACGGTCGATCGTGCTCTTGCGGCGAACCTCGGTCGGGTGCGCGGTCAGCACCGGACTGACCAGCGCCTGCTTGAAGAACAGGCGCAACTCGCGGGCGCTGATCCCGGCTTCGCGGGCATGCGACAGCGTACGTGCCAGCATCCCGGCGCGCGGCGCCGAGCCAGCGGTGGAGCCGGCGCGCATCTGCCGGATGTTGTTCTGGTCCTCGGCGATGTTGGCGAGGTGGGAAAAATAACTGAAGGCACGCACGATCCGGACGGTATCCGCGGTCGACATGCCGTTCAGGATGTCCTCCAGTTCGCGGCGCGCCGTCCTGTCGTCGTCGCGATGAAACCGGATCGAGGTCTGCCGGATCCGTTCGACCAGGGCGAAAATCTCGTCGCCTTCCTGGTCGCGCACGGTATCGCCCAGAATCCGGCCGAGCAGCCGGATGTCGCTGCGCAACTGGGCATCTTCCTCGAACACCTCGTCGGCCCGGGCCGCCTGCACATCGGGGTTGGATGGCATGATCTTGGACGACATCGGGGCGCTCCAGGACGGTTGCCGGAAGTCCTCAAGTCGCAATTTTTCGGGCGACGCGCAAGATCAAGAAAAAGGCGGCGATTGGCGCGCGGAAGGCCAGAGCGGCGGCGCGCCTAAGGCGCGCCGGAGATGTTGCGCACATTGTCGGCGGGCCGGTCGGCATCGGAGCGATCCGGTTCGGGCTTCGGCTCGGGGTCTTCGACAACCTTCGCCGAAGGCGTCACCGGATCGGCCACCGGCGGCTGGTACGGCGGCGGCTCCGGTACCGACCGCGAAGCCGGCGGCTCATAAAGCGGGTGAGACGGGCCGACAGGGGAACGCTTCTTGTGCCAGACGAACGGCACCGCAATCGCCACCAGAACGACGACGATCAGCAAGATAAACAGCGCCGACTGTTCGAGCAGCGCGATCGCCGGCACGCTCGCGCCGAGAATCACACCGACGACGCCGACCTTCCACGCCCTGATGTGCAGACCGGCGGTGAAGGTCCCAAGCGCCAGCAGCGTCAAAACGCCGAGCGCCGCCGCAACGCCGCTGACCGTCCGCGTGACCTCGAGCGACATTAAATCCATCGCGATTAGCACGGCGCCCCAGTGCAAGATCTGCGACACGATCAGATGCAGGTGCTCTTCGCGGCCCTCGACCTCTCGCCAACGCGTGATCACGCAGACCAGTCCGATGAAGGGCGTGAGAATGATCCAGTAGACACTGGTCTGGGAAAAACTGGTGTAGGCGACGCCGAACAGCGCCAGCACCAGCATCGACAGATAAGGCCACTCCCTCAACACGAAACTACCGAGGCCGAAATGCCACTTGGTCGACTGCGGGTTGTCATGGTCGAGGTCGGTCATGATCAATCCTCCAATATCTATTCTAGCATACCTGCATGACAGCGCCCACAGCGACTTCGCTCACGATACTACATGCAGGTAGAGGGGCACCGCATATCGAGAGGGTGGACGATCGCTGATGCTGCGCATTGGGCTTAGCCACTCATACACAGGCGCCACGGTTCCATTCTGGCAAAGGGCTCCTGCCGCATTGAAACGAGGCTCCGACGACTCAAGTTCCACCGACAATGAATTGGCGCATCGGGGGCAGACCAATGTCCCATCCGCGATCCTGGACAAATTGTTCGGGCAGAGCGGCGAGTTTTTCGGTGTTAATTCCGCGATTTACCCATTTCACCGACGTCGCGACGTAGCCGTAAACTTGTAAGAATACGCATTGCGACGCAATCGCGAACGGGCCTAGCATTGCAACTTCCGGAGGAGCAATAAGGGTGGAGCACTAAGAGTGAGTGAGGGACCGAGAATCTCGACCCGGCTGACCTCTGCGATCGTCTTACTGGTCGTCTTGACCGCCGGAACGGTTGGGTATCTCGGCTATCGCAGCGTTGCCGAGGTGGCGATTCCGCGCACATTGGTGCGGATCGACGCCAACGCCCGCGCCCGCGCGGTCGATCTTGCCGATACGGTCCGCGGTGCCCGCGCCGACGTGCATGGCTTTCGCCGCATCGTCGGCATCGACGAAATCATCGGACTGAGCCGGGATCCGTCGGTCGCCAGCGCCGGAGGTCAGACGCTCGCGCAATGGCGTAACCGAATCGCCAGCCGCCTCGCGGCCGAGCTCGAGGCCAAACCATACTTGCTGCAATACCGCATCATCGGACTGGCCGATCAGGGCCGTGAATTCATCAGGGTGGAACGGCTCGACGGCGTCGGCGTCCGCGTGGTGCCCGATGCCGAATTGCAGCGCAAGGGCGATACCACATATTTCAAGCGCACGGTGGCGGCCCCGGACGGCGCCATCGTGATCTCTCCGGTGGAGCTCAATCGGGAATACGGCGAGGTGCAGACGCCGCACGTCCCGGTGATCAGGATTTCGACACCGCTGTTCGCCGCCGACGGCAGCCGGTTCGGCATGCTGATCGCCAACATCGATCTGCGATCGGCGTTTGCGGAAATGTCCGACGCCGCCAATCCGTATGCCAAACTCTATGTGGTAAACGACCACGGCGAGTACCTGGTCGATCCGGACCGGGGGCGCGGATTCGGATTCGAATTCGGCAAGGCGTCGCGTATCCAGGACGATTTCCCGAGCCTCGCCAGCGCCGTCGCCTCCGGCCAGCGCGATGCCGAGATCGCCGGCGACCACACCGGCGAACAATTCGCCATCGCGTTCGCGGCGGTACGGGTGCAGGGCATCGTGCCGATGTCGGTGATCGAGGTGGTGCCGGAAAGCAAGATCGTGGCCGTGCTGCACACGGCCGCGCGCGATTCGATCCTGCTTGGCGGCTCGGCCGCGACGCTGGCCGCGGTGCTGCTGGCATTCCTGCTGACCAGGACGCTCACCCGGCCGCTAAGCCAGATGACCGCGGCGGCGGCAAACTTCGCCGCCGGCAAACCGGTGCAGCTGCCGGTACAGGCCGGCGGCGAGATTGGCGTGCTGGCGCGCGCGTTCGACATGATGGCGCGCGACGTCAGCACCAAGGCGGCGGCGCTGCAGCACGAGAAGGACACCTTCGAAAGCATCATGACGACGATGGCGGAGTGCGTTCTGCTGCTCGATCGCAATGGCAACATCATCTACGCCAACCGCGCCAATCAGGATCTGCTCGGCTCGCTCAACGTCACGGGCACCGAGTGGCGCGATCTGTACGATATCCTGTTGCCGGATGGCGTGACGCTGCTTCCGCCCGAGCAATGGCCCACCGCGCGCGCGTTGCGGGGCGAAACCGTCGATAACTACGAGCTGATCTACAGGAGGCGCGAGTCCGGCAAGACCGTCCATGTGATGGGGAGCGCGCGTCCGATTTGGGATGCGGCAGGAACCCAAACCGGGGCGGTCGTGGTGTTCCGCGACGTCACCGAATTGAGGGCGACCGAACGCAAGCTGCACCAGTCGCAGAAGCTCGAAGCGATCGGCCAGCTCACCGGCGGCGTCGCCCATGATTTCAACAACATGCTGACGGTGATCACCGGCACCGCGGAGATTCTGATCGAAGACCTCGGCGACCGACCGGAACTTGCCAACCTAGCCAAGATGATCGCCCAAGCCGCCGACCGTGGCGCCGACCTGACGAGACATCTGCTCGCATTCGCCCGTAAGCAGCCGTTGCAGCCCAGCAATGTCAACGTCAACGCCATGGTTCTCGGCGTCCAGCAATTGCTGCGGCCGACGCTGGGCGAGCACATCGAGATCGAAGCGATGCTGGAAGATGACGCCGAGCCCGCGCATATCGATCCGTCGCAGCTGTCCGCCGCCCTGCTCAATCTCGCCGTCAACGCCCGCGACGCCATGCCGAATGGCGGCAAGCTGATGATCGAAACCGGCAATGTCGTGCTGGACGATTCATACGCGCACGACAATCCGGATGTGCGGCCCGGTGCCTATGTGATGATCGCCGTGAGCGACACCGGCATCGGCATTCCCGCGAACCTGCGCGACAAGGTCTTCGATCCGTTCTTCACCACCAAGGAAGTCGGCAAAGGCACCGGCCTCGGCCTCAGCATGGTCTATGGCTTCGTCAAGCAGTCGAACGGACATATCAAGATCTACAGCGAGGAAGGTCATGGCACGACCATCCGGCTGTATCTTCCCCGCGCCGACGTCAAGGCCGAGACGACGGCAGTTGCTTCGCCGATCGCCGGAGGTAGCGAGACCATCATCGTGGTCGAGGACGATTCCCTGGTCCGCGACTTTGTCGTAACGCGGTTACGCAGCCTGGGCTACCAAACCATTGCGGTGAGCGACGGCCGGGCCGCCTTGAAGCTGGTCGAGGACGGCGTGCCGTTCGATCTGTTGTTCACCGACATGATCATGCCGGGCGGCCTGAACGGCCGACAGCTCGCCGAGGCCGCGGCCCGCCATCGGCCGATCAAGGTGCTGTACACCTCCGGCTACACCGAAAACGCCATCGTGCATCACGGCCGTCTCGACGCCGGCGTATTGCTGCTGCCGAAGCCCTATCGAAAGCTGGATCTGGCGCGGATGGTGCGGATCGCGCTGCAGTCGAAACCGATCATGGCGGCGCGGGATATCGACCAGCCGCCCGCCATTGCCGCGACGGGCTAGATCAAATCACCCGACCCGCCTTGGCCCAGTACGGATCGCGCAGCCGCCGCTTGAAGATCTTGCCGGAATCCTCGCGCGGCAATTCGCCCATGATCTCGATGTGCTTCGGCACCTTGTAGTCGGCCAGCGCCTTCTTCAATTCCGCGCGGATGAAACCGACATCCAGCGTGACACCGGGTTGCGGCTCCAGCATCGCCATCAGCGCCTCGCCGAATTCCTCGTCTGGAATCCCAAACACCGCGCAGTCGTGCACCCCGGGCACGGCATGCAGCGCCGCCTCGATCTCGGCCGGGTAGATGTTGACGCCGCCGGAAATCACCATGTCGCGCTTGCGGTCGCAGATGAAGACGTAGCCGTCTTCGTCGATATAGCCGATATCACCCGAGGTGATGAAACCGTCGCGGTCGATCTCGGCGCGCTTTTCCGGCTTGTTGTGGTAGGAGAAATCCGGATTGCCGGGGATCCGCGAAAAGATCTCACCGATCCCGCCCGGTGGCAATTCGCGGCCGTCGTCGTCGATGAATTTGAGTTCGGCGCCGGGCGCGATCTTGCCGACCGTGCCGGGCTTGCTCAGCGCGTCCCGCGAATTGGCGAAGGTCACAGCGCCGGATTCGGTCGAGCCGTAGAATTCATGGATCACCGGCCCCCACCATTCGATCATCGCCCGCTTGACGTCGGCGGGGCAAGGCGCTGCGGCATGAATGACATGGCGCAGCGACGAGATGTCGTATTTGTCGCGGGTGTGATAGGGCAGCTTCATCAGCCGGATGAACATCGTCGGCACCATGAAGATGGTGTCGATCTTTTGATCCTGCACCAGTTGCAGGAATTCCTCCGGCGCGAAGCGCGGCATCAGCACTAGCGCGCCGCCGAGCTTGCCGGCGCGCAGCCCGAACGCATTCGGCGCCGAATGATACAGCGGCCCCGGCAACAGCACGCGGGCGCCCGGCTTCAGCCCGTAGATCAGCGCGCGCATCCGCTCAGAATTAGCGGCCTGCTCCGGCGTCGGCATGTTGCGCCGCACGCCCTTGGGATGGCCGGTCGTGCCGGAGGTGTAGATCATGTTCGACGGCTGCGGCAGTACGGGGCCGTCGTAGGGCGCCTGCTGTGCCAGCCATGAATCCAGATCGATCGCGCCGGCCGGCGCGGCGAGATGGTTCGGGTCGATTTTGTAGTTCGCCAGGATTTCCGGCGGCGTCGGCACGCTGAGCACCGTCACGCCGGCGGCGATCGCGTCGCCCAGCGCGTTCAGCAGATCGGCGTGTCCGACCAGCACGCGCGAGCCGGAATCGCCGACCACGTAGGCGACTTCCTCCGGCTTGAAGTGCCAATTCACCGGCACCGCATAGGCCCCGAGCTGCATCACCGCATAGGCAACCTCGATGAAGGCGATGTCGTTGCGCATCAGCACACAGACGCTGTCGCCCTGCGTGACACCGAGCCGCTGCAGCCCGCCGGCGATGCGGGCGACGCGGGCATCGACCTCGTCGAAACCGCGGCGACGCTGGCCCGAAATGATGCCGTGAAAGAGCGAGGGCGTTTCCATTGTTGTCCTGATTTTTCCGGTCTTGCATGAACCTCATGGTGAGGAGCCGCGCATCTTTGCGCGGCGTCTCGAACCATGAGGAATGTTCATCCTCATCCTTCGAGACGCCGCGCTGCGCGCGGCTCCTCAGGATGAGGTTCTATCGTCATTGCGAGCGTAGCGAAGCAATCCAGAGCCACAAGCAAGACATGGATCGCGTCGTCGCTTCGCTCCTCGCGATGACGTTGGAGTTTGGTTGTCACACATCTACAAAGCGCGGCGCGCGTTTCTCGATGTTGGCGCGGACCGCCTCGGTCTGGTTCGGCGAGCCGATCAGCTTCTGCTGCTCGACCGATTCGGCGAGCAGCGCCGGACCGGGATCGACCGACAGCTTGTTGAGCATGCGCTTGGCGGCGCGGATCGCGTCCGGGCTCTTGCCGGCGATGTCGCGCGCCATCTCCAGCGCCGCGGCGCGCGGATCGTCCACGATCTTCGTCGCCAGCCCATAGCTCAGCGCCTCCTGCGCCGAGAAGATCCGCCCGGTGTAGGTCAGCTCGCGCAGGATGTCGTCGCGCACCAGCGACGCCAGGATCGGCGTTCCCGCCATGTCCGGCACCAGCCCCCATTTGATTTCCATGATCGACATCCGTGCATCCGGCGTCAGCAGCCGGATGTCGGCGCCGAGTGCCAGCTGGAAGCCGCCGCCGAACGCGACGCCGTGGATCGCGGCGATCACCGGCACCGGCAGCATCCGCCAGCCCCACACCGCCTGCTGCGCCGCGTTGGCCAGGCCATGGGTGCGCTTGGTGAGATCGCGAAATTCGCCGCCCGGAACGCCGTTGCCGCCGTTCTCCTTCATCGCGGCGAAGCGGCCCATGTCGAGCCCGGCGCAGAACGCCTTGCCCTCGCCGCTCAACACTACCGCGCGCAGGCCCTTTTCCTTGGACAACCGCTCGGTCGTGGCGACCAGGGCCTCGAACATCGCGGCATCGAGCGCATTCATCTTGTCGGCCCGCACCAGCCGGACGTCGGCGACGCCATCCGTCATCGACACCGAAACGCGATCACCCATTGAGGTCTCCTGCCCGAATTGTTTTGCGGCGCTACAGAAAAGCGTTGTCCGGATTTAGTCAATCGCCTAATTAACCGCGACCTTCCTCTTTTCCGGGCAGCTCCCATGTTCCAAGATCAGCTTCTGGCGGGCCGGCGCATTCTCGTCACCGGCGGCGGCACCGGCCTCGGCAAATCGATGGCGGCGCGGTTCCTCAGCCTCGGCGCCGAGGTCCATATCTGCGGCCGCCGCAAGGGCGTCTGCGACGACACCGCGACCGAATTGATGGACGAATTCGGCGGCAAGGTGATGACCTATGGCGTCGACATCCGCGATTCCGCGGCGGTCGACCACATGGTCGAGACGATTTTCGAAGGCGGCCCGCTCACCGACCTGATCAACAACGCCGCCGGCAATTTCATCTCGCGGACCCAGGATCTGACCCCGCGCGGCTTCGACGCGGTCGCCAATATCGTGATGCACGGCACCTTCTATGTCACCCACGCGGTCGGCAAGCGCTGGATCGCAGGCCACCATCGCGGCAATGTGGTGTCGATCACCACCACCTGGGTGCGCAACGGCAGCCCGTATGTGGTGCCTTCGGCGATGAGCAAATCCGCGATCCATGCCATGACGATGTCGCTCGCCACCGAATGGGGCCGCTACGGAATCCGACTTAACACCATCGCGCCCGGCGAAATCCCGACCGAAGGCATGAGCAAGCGGATCAAGCCCGGCGACGAGGCCGGCGCCAATACCATCCGGATGAACCCGATGGGCCGGGTCGGCACCATGGAGGAGTTGCAAAACGTCGCGGTGTTCCTGATTTCCGGCGGCTGCGACTGGATCAATGGCGAGACCATCGCGATGGACGGCGGCCAGGCGCTGGCGATGGGCGGCAATTTCTACCAGCTGCGCGACTGGTCCGACGCCGACTGGCAGCAGGCGCGCGACTCGATCAAGGCGCAGAACGAAAAGGACCGCGCCCAGCGCGGGTGACGCGTCACGACGCAGCAAGCCCCTCATCGTGAGGAGCCTGACCGAAAAGGCAGCCAATAGAATCAAGGCTGATTTCGTCATTGCGAGCCGAGGCCGGCGCGAAGCGCCGGCCGAAAGCGAAGCAATCCAGGGGCGGCAGGCAAAGGCTGGATTGCTTCGTCGCAAGAGCTCCTCGCAATGACGAACTCAACGGCCCGATTCTATTGCTGTTTGAGTCTGCGCGTGCGCTGCAAACTTAGATCGCCTTGTCTTTGCGAGCGAATAGCGCCAATAATTCCACAAGCAAAAGCGTCGTCGAACAGACGCCAAGAGAACATCCGAGGGAGAGAACATGTCCGGAATTCAGGAACCGAATACGCTTGCCGACGTGGTTCGGGCGCAGGCGGCGGCGCGCGGCGACGAGTTGCTGTTCGAATTCGAGGGCCGGGCCACCACCTTCGGCGAATTCAACGCCCACACCAATCAGGTCGCCAACGCGCTGGTCGCATCCGGCGTTAAGCCGCACGAGCGCGTCGCTTATCTCGGCAAAAACAGCGATATCTATTTCGAGCTGCTGCTCGGCGCGATCAAGGCCAATGTGGTGATGGCGCCGGTGAATTGGCGGCTCGCGGGGCCGGAGATCGCCTTCATCGTTGAGGACTGCAAGGCGGCGGTGCTGTTCGTCGGTCCGGAATTCGTCGAACAGGTCCGCGGCATCAAGGCGCAGATCCCCAGCGTCCGGCATATCATCACCACCGAGGGCGGCGCGCCGGAATGGCAGGATTTCGCCAAATGGCGCGACGCGCAGCCGACCACTGATCCGAACATCCCGATCGCGACCACCGACATCGCGATCCAGCTTTACACCTCGGGCACCACCGGAAAACCAAAGGGCGCGATGCTCTCCCACGCCAATTTTCTGTCGCTGGTTCGCGCGGGGCAGGAGCAGAAGCCGGACTGGAACAAATGGTCGACCGACGACGTCTCGCTGGTGGCGATGCCGGTGTTTCACATCGGCGGCTCCGGCTGGGGCATGATGGGGATCTATCATGGCGCCAAGGGCGTGATCGCGCGCGAATTCGACCCGACCAAAATTCTCGATTTCTTCGAGCATTCGAAAATCACCAAACTATTCATGGTGCCGGCCGCGATGCAGTTCGTGGTGCGGCAACCACGCGCCCGCGAGGTCGATTTCTCGCGGCTGAAATACATGCTGTACGGCGCTTCACCGATCCCGGCGGCGTTGCTGAAGGAATGCATCGAGGTGTTCAAATGCGGCTTCGTGCAGATGTACGGCATGACCGAAACCACCGGCACCATCGTGGCGCTGCCACCCGAGGATCACATCGAGGGGCTGGAGCGGATGCGCTCGGCCGGCAAGGCGCTGCCGGGCGTTGAGCTCGCAATCCTCGATCCCGACGGCAAGCCGCTGCCGCCGCGCGAAGTCGGCGAGATCGCCACCCGCTCCGGCTCCAACATGGCCGGCTACTGGAACCTGCCGGAGGCGACCAAGAAAACCATCGACGAGAACAACTGGCTGCGCACCGGCGACGCCGGCTACATGGACGAGGATGGCTACCTCTACATCCACGACCGCATCAAGGACATGATCATCTCCGGCGGCGAGAACATCTACCCGGCCGAGGTCGAGAGCGCGATCTGCGATCACCCCGATGTCGCCGAGGTCGCCGTCGTCGGCGTGCCCGACGAGCAATGGGGCGAAGCGGTGAAGGCCATGGTGGTGATGAAGCCCGGCAAGGAAGCCTCCGCGCAGGACATCATCAATTTCACCCGCAGCCGCATCGCCGGGTTCAAGACCCCGAAGTCGATCGACTTCATCCCGGCGCTGCCGCGCAACGCCTCCGGCAAGATCCTGCGCCGCCATCTGCGCGACCCGTATTGGGCCGGCAAGGACCGGCAGGTGAACTGATCGCTTCACGCGACAGGTTCGCGCGTAGCAACGTTCGGCCCGCCAGTCCCTCATGGTGAGGAGGCGCGTAGCCCCGTCTCGAACCATGAGGCCATCGGCATCGCGGCCATCCTTCGAGACGCCCGGCTGCGCCGGGCTCCTCAGGATGAGGCAGCAAGCGTGGCGCGCGGCCACGAACCGCGCGCTTGACATGTAATTATTCCTAGGTTTATAGTCCTTACATCCTGTCCGTGAGGGGCGCTTCGCGAGGCGTCAAGAAGCGGGACAGACCACCGGGCTGGGCAACCAGCCGGGTCAATGGTCCGGCGCCGCCAGACGCTGGCGAAGCCGGATTGGATGCGGCGTCTGCGCGTCGTGCCTCGCAAGCACGCGCCCGGACGGCTCTGGGTCGCGGTCCGGGCCTAATACGGGGCTCTGCCACTTGTTAGTTGGCTGGACGCGGCGCAGGCGAACGGCGGGAAACCGTCGGGATCAAGCGGTGCAGCGGCATCGCGCCTGCGCCCGGAAGCACCGCCCTGGAGCCGCAAAACGCCGCGGTGGGCGCGCCAACCAGGCGAGCGCGACCGGCCTTGCCGATCGCGAGTACCACCACCCCCGCGCCTGACGGCGCGCCCCCGCCCCTCGCGGCTTCGAGGGGTGCAAGCCTCGGGCTCATCGAGCCGCGAGAGGGATTTGTCGTGGCTGTTTGACAAAATGGATCGAACGAAATGCGCTGCAAGACAACGCAACGTCATACGCGGGCTTGACCCGCGTATCCATCGCGCAGAGGGCTCAGTGCTTGCCCGCGCCCATATAGCCGAACAGGAATCCCGCGACCTTGCGCTTCCGTATCTCGCCGGCGGCGCCCGGAGCGCAGGCTGAGGCCAGTTCCGCGTCACCTTCTGCTTCAGCCTTGATCTCGCGCAACGATCCGTTGTCGGGAGTCGCTAGCCTTGCTCGTGAACATTGCGCTGGTTTGCGTTCCAGGCCATCGACGGCACCGTCACAGCTGCTAGCGGAGGCGGTGCGAGACGGCCATCTGGCGTTGAACTCTGTTCGTTTGGAGAATCGAGATGACAAAGATTCAAATCGGCACCGGTGACTGGATTGTCGTTTGCGACGGCCGGAAAGCGCTCATTCTCGAGAACATCGGAGATCGGATGTTTCCGAACCTGCAAACCAAGGAGGTGCACGAGCACCCGGACTCATCCACCAGCGCGCAAGGCAGCGACGCGCCGGGCCGGGTGCATCCATCGGTCGGCACCGCGCGAAGCTCGGTCGAGCAGACCGACTGGCACGACGAGGCCGAACGGGCATTCCTGAAAACGCTCGTCGACCGCCTCGACAAGGCCGTCACCACCGGCGAAACCACCGCGCTGATCCTCGTCGCCCCGCCGCGCGCGCTGGGCATGATCCGCTCGGCCTATTCGGCGGCGGTGCAGAAGGCCATTCGTGAGGAATTGCCCAAGGATCTGGTCAAGATGCCGGTCTACGAGATCGAGAAGCAGCTTCTGGCCTGACGCGCCGGATCGTCGCGCCGAGCGCGTCGACGATCCCGGCGCGATCATGATGGACGGCCCGGGCGGGACGGCGCGCCAAGGCGCTTGGTGGCGCGTTCAGTGTTTCCCCGCCCCCATATAGCCGAACAAGAATCCCGCGACCTTGCGCTTCTGGATTTCCTCGCTGCCTTCGGTGATGCGGTAGCGGCGGTGGTGGCGATAGATGTGCTCGAACGGCTTGTGGCGCGAATAGCCCATGCCGCCATGGACCTGCATGGCGCGATCGGCGGCCTCGCAGCACAGCCGGTTCGCCCAGAAATTGCACATCGACACCCGGTCCGACAGCGTGTGCTCGACCTGCGCCTGCGTGAGCTTGTCCATTTCCCACGCGGTCTTACGGATCAACAGCCGCAGCATTTCGGCCTGCGTCGCCAGTTCCACCAGCGGCCACTGGATCGCCTGGTTTTCCGCCAGCGCCTTGCCGAATGGTTTGCGCTCGCGCGCGTATTTGACACTCTCGTTGATGCAGTAAACCGCCGCGCCGAGCGAACTGGCCGCCTGCCGAATCCGGTTCTCGTGTACAAAGCACTGCGCGAGTGAGAGCCCCCTGCCGACTTCGCCGAACAGCGCGTCATCGGACACAAATACGTCTGTGAAACTGACGCGCGGATGATCGGTCGGCATGTTGAAGGTCCACATGTACTCCTCGATCTTGACCCCGGCGGCGTCGGCCGGCACCAGAAAGCAGGTAATGCCGCGGGCGTCGCCATCCTCGCCCGAGGTGCGGGCGAACAGCGCGCAATGGCTGGCGACGTGCATGCCGGTGGTCCACATTTTCTCGCCGTTGATCACCCAGCCCTTGACACCGTCGCGCACCGCCGGGGCGGCGCGGGTCTCCATGTGGGTGGCGTCGGAGCCGTGCTCGGGTTCGGTCAGGCCGAAGGTGATGCGATATTTGCCGGTGATCGAGCCCTCGATCATCGCCTTCTGGTCGTCGCGGCCGTAGCGATCCAGCATCGTCACCAGCGGCAAATTGCCGACGATCGAATGCTCGTTCTGCAGATCGTTGTGCAGGCCGAGCCCCTTGGCGGCGAAATGCTCGCGGATCACCGCCATCCACAGATTGGAGCCGTCCCGGCCGCCGTAACGCTTCGGAATCGCAAAGCGCAGATGCCCGGCGGCGTCGGCGAGGTTTTTCACCCGGCGCAGCAACTGCTCCCATTCGTGGCGCGGCAGCCCGCCATTGTCGAAATCGGTACGCGCCCATTCGCGGCGATGGTCGAAGAAGCGGACGTTGTCGTCGGCCTCTTCGATCGGCTTGATCTCGTGGGCGATGAAGCCGTCGAGCTCGGCGAGGTAAGCGACCAGATCGGCCGGCAATGAGAAATCCAAGGGGCGCTCCCGCGTTTTATTGATCTTGTTAAGCGACCGATTAAGGTGACACCGTCAAATCAAGTCAAGCGCGACCACGCGCGCGAATATTCTGTACAACGAAAAAAGGGAGGCTCCGATGGCGCTGCAATTCTCGACCGTCACGCGCAAGGGTCCGGTCACCATCGTGACGCTGTCGCGCCCGGAGGTCTACAACGCGCTGCACAGCGACGCGCATTTCGAACTGCACGAGGTGTTCAACGAATTCGCCGCCGATCCCGAGCAGTGGGTCGCGATCGTCACCGGCGCCGGCGACAAGGCGTTTTGTGCCGGCAACGATCTGAAATGGCAGGCCGCCGGCGGCAAGCGCGGCTGGGCCGAAAGCGGCTTCGCCGGCCTCACCTCGCGGTTCGATTGCGACAAGCCGATCATCGCCGCGGTCAACGGCGTGGCGATGGGCGGCGGTTTTGAAATCGCGCTGGCCTGCGATCTGATCATCGCCTCGGAAAACGCCAAATTTGCGTTGCCGGAGCCGCATGTCGGACTCGCGGCTCTCGCCGGCGGCTTGCACCGTCTGCCGCGGCAGATCGGCCTGAAGCGCGCGATGGGCATGATCCTCACCGCGCGGCATGTCAGCGCGCGCGAAGGGCTCGAGCTCGGCTTCGTCAACGAGGTGGTGCCGGCCGGCGAGGCGCTGGCGGCGGCGGAGCGCTGGGCGGCGACGATCTGCGCCAACAGCCCGATGTCGATCCGCGCCTCGAAGCAGACCATTGAGCGCGGCCTGATGGTGTCGCTACCGCAGGCGATCGCCGAGCAGCGCGACTATCCGGCGGTGAAGGCGATGGCGACGTCGCAGGACTATATCGAGGGACCGAAGGCGTTTTCGGAAAAGCGCGCGCCGAAATGGGTGGGGAAGTAACAGCCTCTACTTGCGCTCCAGCTCCCGCTTGTAGGCCGCGTAGTTCGGCTGATCGACCGCGAGTTTTGCCAGCGTGGTTTTCCACAGATGATCAGCCAGCCCCGGCGTTTGCAGATCCGCCTCGCCCGTGGCGATCCGGTCCGCCAGCGCGCGGTTGAGCTCGGCCAGCGAGCCGTGCAGACCAAGAAGTGTCGATAAATCGGCTGTTTCCACAGCATCGCTGTCGCTCTCAAGCGCCAGTTGCCGCAGCACCAGATCGAGCGCGTTCAGCGACACCCGCAGCTTGAACGCGGCGTGGCCGGAAATCTGCGGCGCGATCTCGGCGCGCAAGAAATCTGCAACCGCCTGGATCAGTTCGCTCGGAGTCGGTTCGTCCTGCATCTATGTTCCCCGCGGCGCCAGCAGCCGCAACAGATCGATTTCGGTTTCCGAGGAACGCCGGCCGATCATCGCGCGCTCCACCGAATGTTCGGGGCCGTCGCGGAACCGCTGCATCATGCCGCAACACATCACGCCCCAGCGCAGCGTGCCCATCACTTCCCAGAATTTCACCCGCTCGGGATCGACGCGATCACCCCTGGCGGACTCATAGCCAGCGAACAACTCCTCGCGCGTCCCAAGTCCACCGACCGGCTTGTCGATTTCGCCGAACCGCCATGAATTGACGCAGACCCAGCCGAGATCTTCCATCGGATCGCCGAGATGCGCCAGCTCCCAATCCAGCACAGCGCGGACGCCGTCAGGCCCGATGATCAGATTGCCGTGGCGAAAATCGCCGTGCACAAGTGTCACCCGCGCGCTGGGACCGGGGTCGTGATCGCTTAGCCAGCGCAGCGCCAGTTCGAACACCGGACGCGGCCAGTTGAAGCCGCGATAGTCGCGCGCCAGTTCAGCGATTTCGCTTGCGGCAGTCATGCGGCGAAGTTCAGGCAATTGTGGCAGCGGCAATCCGTGAATGCCCGCGAGAATCTCGCCGAGCTGCCGCGCCAGTTTCGGCCGCGCCGCCGCGAATGTTTCGTCGCGCAGAATCTTTCGTGGAATGGTTTCGCCCTCGACCCGCTGCATGATGAAGCCGATACCGAGTTCGTCGCCCGGCTCGAGGACGTGGAGTACGCGCGGCGACGGGATGCCGGCGTCGTGCGCGAGCCGCATCAGCACCGCCTCGGCGGCGAGCCCCGCCGCGCGCGACGGCGCCGCGCCATAGCCCGAGGGCGCGCGGCGCAGGATCGCGCCGATGTTGCCATCGGGATGCGCAATCTCGAACGACCAGGTTTCCTGGCTGGCGCCGCCGGAGAGCCGAGCGGCATCGCTGACGCCGGTCGCGCCCGGACACCAGCTCCGGACGCAGCGCTCAAGCTGTTGCTCGATGGTCGCGGCCATCGCGGCCTATTTGCCCTTGAACTTCGCCGGGCGTTTTTCCAGGAATGCGCCGACGCCTTCCTTGAAGTCGTCGGTCGAGCCGGCGATCCGCTGCGACTCGAATTCCAGATTGAGCTGCTGCTCGAACGAGTTTTCCGGGCTGTCCCAATACATCTTGCGGATCAGCGCCAGCGCGACGGTCGGACCGTTAGCCAATTCATGCGCGAGCTTCAGGGTCTCGTCCCACAATGCCGCATCGTCATGGACCCGGTTGACCAATCCCCATTCCAGCGCCTTTTCGGCCGGCAGCTTTTCGCCGAGCAGCGACAACTCGACCGAGCGCGCCTTGCCGATCAATCGCGGCAGGATCCAGGTCGAGCCGCAATCCGGCACCAGGCCGATGCGGCGGAACGCCTGCAGGAAATACGACGAGCGCGCGCACAGGATCATGTCACCCATCAGCGCGAAGCTCATGCCGGCGCCGGCGGCTGGACCGTTGACCGAGGTGACGATCGGGCAATGCAGCTTGCGTAACCGCCGCAGGAACGGATGGAACGCGGTCTCCAGCGCCGCGCCGGCGCCCTTGCCGCTGCTCATCTTGTTGTCGTTGCTGCGACCCTGCAGATTGGCGCCGGTGCAGAAGGCGCGTCCGGCGCCGGTGATCACCAGGCAGCGCACCTCCGCGCGCTTGTCGTCGATCGCATCCAGCGCCTCGCCGAGGCCGCCCAGCATGTCGATCGACACCGCGTTCATCACCTCCTGGTGGTCGAGCTTCAGGATGGCGACGGCGCCGTCGAAATCGAGCGTGACGTGTTTGAACTGCATGGGTTTCCTCGCGATGGTGGCCCGCGTGTTTATTCCGCGGTGTGGAACGCTTTCGAACTCGCCGCCATATTTGATTTTTCGAACCGGCTTGTCCATGGTCCGGTTCGAACGGCTGCCCGGCACCAGACGCACGGTGTAACGCGCGCCAGAGCAAATGGAAACGCCTCGAGGAAACATCATGAGCATTTTCGATCTGAGCGGCCGCGTCGCGATCGTCACCGGTGGCAATGGCGGCATCGGGCTCGGCATGGCGCAGGCGCTGGCCACGGCCGGCTGCAACGTCTCGATCTGGGGCCGCAACGCCGATAAGAACAAGGCCGCGCTGGCCGCAATGGCCGACGCGCCCGGCAAGGTCGAAGCCCGGATCTGTGACGTCACCGACACCGCCTCGGTCAAGACCGCGATGGATGCGACGCTGCAAAGCTTCGGCCGGGTCGACGGCTGCTTTGCCAATGCGGGGATCGGCGGCGGCGGTCGCCATGCCTTCATCGACCGCACCGAGCAACAATGGCGCGAGATGTTCGCCACCAATCTCGACGGCGTCTTCCACGTGTTTCAGGCCGCGGCGCGGCACATGACCGAACGCGCCACTGCGGGCGATCCGTTCGGCCGGCTGGTCGCGACCTCGTCGCTGGCCTCGATCTTCGGCACCGCACGCAACGAGCACTACGCCGCGACCAAGGCCGCGATCAACGCGCTGGTCCGCGCGCTGGCGGTCGAACTGGCGCGGCAGGGCGTCACTGCAAACGCCATCCTGCCGGGCTGGATCAAGAGCGATATGACCGCAGGCATCATGGGCAACGAGAAGTTCGTCGCCAATGTGATGCCGCGGATTCCGGTGCGCCGGTTCGGCGAGCCGGAAGATTTCGGCGGCATCGCGGTGTATCTGATGAGCAAGGCGTCATCGTACCACACCGCGGACACCTTCGTGATCGACGGGGGATATACGGCATTCTAATCCCAAGCGGGGTCGGCAACGGCGCAGTTGCGCCGAGTCCGCAGCGATCCATGCCTGCGATCAATCCGATGGGCTCACTTCGTAACCGGACGCCGGCAGATCGCGCGCGGGCCTAACATCCGGCGAGCTCATCGGAGCCGGCACTTTTGACCCAGAGCGGAGCTCGCATTGATCATTGCCAGCGCCAGCGTATCGCCCTGGTTACCTCGGGATTCTGACGCTTAAGCACAAATTCACTTCCTTTGGTAACCCCACCTTGGTCCCTCCCCCCTTACCGTTTGCTACAACGTTGGGAACAAGCCATGGCAATCAACTCCGTCAAGTTCCACAAATGGAACCTGAATAGGCTCATTCTCGCAACCGTCGTAGCTGGATCAGTCGGCATCAACACCGCCCGTTCGGAGAATCTTGTTCTCCAAGGATCGACCACGTTTACGACCGGAGTCGCTCTACCTCTTGCAGGCGTAGTGGAAGCTCAAACCGGCCACCACCTCGAGATTATTCCCAACAAATCGAGCCTGGGGCTGCTGGCTCTGCTGGAGCACAAGGCCGACCTGGCGATGATTTCCACGACCCTTGAGCGGGAAATGGAAATCCTGCGCAAGTCCGATCCAGGTCTTCCGCTCCAGAGATTGAAGGCGTTTGAAATCGTCCGAACCCGGGCCGCTCTGGTTATTCATCCGGACAATCCGGTCCGTATGGCGCGCCTTCAGGAAATCGGAAAAATCCTGACCGGCGAGATCTCCAACTGGAAGCAATTGGGCGGCCCCGACCTGCCGATCCGGGTCGTGGCCGTTCGTGAAGGCGGCGGCGTGCTTGCCTCAGTCGAAGCGAGGCTGCTCGGCGCAGCGCACATCTCGGCCCCCGATGCAATCAGGGTTCAGGTGGGCACCCAGATCGTCAGAATAGTAGCGCAGGAACCCGGAGCTATCGGCATTACCCAATTGGCAATCGTCAAGTCGAGCTCTGCGGTGGAGATGATCACGGATGAGCCGATCGAGCAAATCTTGAGCCTGGTCAGCCTGGATGATCCTTCACCCGAGGCCATAGCCACCATCGAGGCGTTTCGCCGTATCGCCAATCACGGCACCTAGGGGCGCGCCATGCTATCACGACTATTGGCGTCAATCCGCTACGGCATCGCGGCGAAACTCTACCTTCTTACTGCAATCGCTCTTGTCGCGCTCTTGGTTCTTGCCACGGCATCCATTCTCTTCGCCATTCAAACGCAACTCGCTGCCGAGCGACTCTATCGCGAAGGCGTCGTGGGGATTCAAACCGTTACTCAGCTCGAGGTTTTGTTCGAGCAGCACCGCGCACTGATAACGGGGGCGCCCGCCGAACTTGACCGACGTCGCCTTCAGAAAATCCGCCAGGCAATCGAGCCGATCGATGTGCAAATAGATGTGAGCGTTCACGCGAAACGATTGGGAACCGACACGCCTGAAGAGCGACTGCTAGCGGAGATAGCCGTCCAAACTCCCAAATTGAGAGAAGCGGGGAATCGTGTTTTGATGCTCGCCAACAGCTTCGCTCAAGACAACGCTCTCGAAGTCAGCCAGGGCGATTACTCGCAGGCGGCAACCGCGATCCAAAGCGCCCTGCAAAGGTGGTATGCGGAGCAGATCCACTCTGTCGATCGCGAGGTCAACCAGCTGTCGAAGGCTTCGAATGATCTGATCTTGTGGGTCATCGCATCCGCATTTGTCGCTTTCGTACTGATTGGACCGGTCTCGGTGTGGACCAAACACCACATCCTGAAACGGCTCGGAAAACTCACGGCCGTGATGCGTCGGCTATGCAATGATGAGCTTGTCGTCGACGTGCCCTTTACAAACGCCCTCGACGAAATGGGCGACATTGCTCGAACGGTCGATGTATTTAAAGACAACGCAATCTCGCTTGGTCTGGCCCACCTTCAGCTCGATGCAGCCCTAAACAATATGGTACAGGGTCTCTGCATGTTTGATGCGAAACAAAGGCTGATCCTGTGCAATGACCGCTTCCTGGAAATGTTCGGATTATCGCGCGAAAGCGTCGTTTCCGGCATCGGCCTTCTCGAATTGATTCAATGCATCGAATCCGCAGGCGGTTTTCCGAGAGGGTCGGCAAGACAGGTCTATCAATCTTCCTGCGCCCGCAAATTCGTCGATGGGGCGAACTCTTATCAGCAAGAAGTCCCGGACGGTCGAACCATTGACGTCACGAGGCGCGAAATGCCCGGCGGGGGATGGGTTGGTACCTACGAGGATGTTACCCAACGAAGGACGGCTGAACGGCAGATCGTCCACATGGCTGAGTACGACACCCTCACCGATCTGCCGAATAGACATCTCTTTCAGCGCACACTCAAGGAAATGCTCCAAGCCGCAGGCGAGACAGATCAACTCGCAATTTTCTGCCTGGATCTCGACGGCTTCAAGGGCGTCAATGACATGTTCGGCCATGCCGCCGGGGATGAACTCCTCAGGCAAGTCGCCAGCCGACTGGTTCGCTGCATCGGGGATCAGGGAATGGCGGCCCGACTGGGAGGCGACGAGTTTGCAGTCCTGCAGCGGGGACCATGCCGGCCGGGAGGCGCCAATGCGCTAGCACTGATCGTGACCGAAGCCTTGAGCGCGCCGTATGATCTTTCCGAAAATCAGGTCGTAGTGGGCGCATGCATTGGCATTGCTATTTCGCCGGGCGACGCGTCCACGTCGGACGACCTTCTGAAGTGCGCCGACATGGCCCTGTATGGCGCCAAAGCTGCCGGGCGAGGAACCCACCGTTTCTTCGAACCGGAAATGAACGCAAGGGTTAGAGCGCGCCGCCAGCTGGAGGTCGATTTACGTGCCGCACTGGCCGAGAAGCAGTTCGAGATGTTCTATCAACCGATCGTTTCGGTGAGCAGTAACGAGGTGATCGCTTTCGAAGCTCTCATCCGCTGGCGGCATCCGGGTCGCGGGATGGTATCGCCGGCAGAGTTTATTCCTGTCGCAGAGGAGACCGGTCTGATCATCCCGTTAGGTGAATGGATACTGAGACAGGTTTGCGCCGATGCACTGAGTTGGCCTCGGCATATCCGGGTTGCCATAAACCTTTCACCGGTTCAGTTTAGAAATCCAAAACTGGTTCAAACCGTGTTCAGCGCTTTGGCTACCACACATCTCGAACCCGGAAGACTTGAGCTGGAAATCACCGAAACTGCCTTGCTTCAAGACAATGAGTCGGTCCTCGAAATGCTGCATCGGCTCAAGAGCTTTGGTGTGCAGATTTCCATGGATGATTTCGGGACAGGATATTCAAGTCTGAGCTACCTGCGGAGTTTTCCCTTCGACAAAATCAAGATCGATCAGAGCTTCGTTTGCGGGCTTGGCAAACAAGACGACTCACTGGCGATCGTCCGTGCCGCGATCGGGCTGGGAAAGAATCTCGGAATGACAACCCTCGCCGAAGGCGTCGAAACCGACCGTCAGCTCCGCGTGCTGAGGGAGGAAGGTTGCGATGAAGTGCAGGGGTTCCTGTTTAGCCGGGCCGTGCCTTTGAAGGAAACCTATCAATTGCTGAGGCTGCTGCAATCGTCGAAGAGTATTGTGGCGTGAACCACGGCTGAGACAACAGCCGGGTCGTTTGTGGACGAGGCAATCAAAACTGTTACGATCGGCGACAAAAAATGACTTCTGGCAAGATCGTTCATACGATCAGCCTTCGAAAGTTAGATAAGTCTCAGACCGATTGACGCGGCACGCAAAGCTGTCTCGTCACAAACGGGGAACGTGACGCCTACCTTCCCGGAAACACCCCAGGCGGCAATGACGACGTCAAAGTCCAAACTTCCAATGTTCCACCTTTTTGGCGGACCATGGCGACCTCGTTGTTATCGACTGCTGCGACGAATGCTAGCGAATTGCCGGGCAGCATCGTGCAGTCACCTGAGCGAAGACTGTCGTCCTGCAGTTTTCTGACAGCTGCTCGGTCGTTTTGCTGCAGAAGCCGCCGGAGCAGCTGAATTGTATCCGAATTTTTGCAGGCAAAGACATCGCCTGCACTCTGACCAAATGCATTCAATGTCAGCGAAAATAGAGCGAAAAACACAAGTCCAAAGCGAGGCATAATTTCCTCCCGTCAAACCGCACGGCTTCTTATATCGCGATATTGGCCTCTCATCCTGGAATTGCGAAAAAAATTAGTGCTCTCGGCGTCTGTCCTCTTCCGGCGAGGTCGACCACGAGTCATTGCCAGGAGGATTTGCGTACCAGACAATCGACGGCTCCGCCGGCCACCCCTAGGATTGCTTCGCCTCCGGCCGGCGCGTTGCGCCGACCTCGGCTCGCAATGACGGGCTCTACGACGCCGCTGCCTTGCGTTCGGCCGAAACCGCCGCGCTCATCGCAAACCCCTCATAGCCCTTCGTCGCGACGTCGTTGCAGATCTGCCGATAGGCCCCGACGCCGCCGATATAGGGCATGAAGATCTGCGGCTTGCCCGGGACGTTGGCGCCCATGTACCAGGAATTCGCCTGCGGATAGAGCGTGCCCTGCGCCGCCTCGTTGACATGTGCGACCCACTTGTCCTCGGCCGGCCGCGTCGCCTCCATGCAATCGAGCCCGCGCTCGCGCATATAGCTGAGGCAGTCGGTGATCCAGTCGACGTGCTGCTCGATCGACACGATCATGTTGCTCAACACCGACGGGCTGCCGGGGCCGGTGATCAGGAACAGATTGGGAAAGCCCTCGCTCATCAGGCCGAGATAGGTGCGCGGGCCCGCCGCCCATTTCTGGTTCAGCGTCTTTCCGCCGCGGCCCACGATCTCGATTTTGGCAACCGAACCGGTCATGGCGTCGAAGCCGGTGGCGAACACCAGCGCGTCGAGCTTGTAGTCCTGGCCGGTGGTGCGCACGCCGTCGGGCAAGATGCGCTCGATCGGATTGGCGCGGATGTCGACCAGTTCGACATTGGGCCGATTGAAGGTCGCGTAGTAGTCGGTATCGACGCAGATTCGCTTCGAGCCGATCGGATGATTGTCCGGCTGCAGCAATTTGGCGACTCGCGGGTCCTGGACGATCTCGGCGATCTTGTCGCGAACGAAATCCGCGGCGGTGTCGTTGGCCGCCTTGTCGAGGATCAGATTGTTGTAGACGCCCATATAGGTCAGCCCGCCGCTGGTCCAGCGCGCCAGATACTTCTCGCGGCGTGCCTCCTCAGTGTCGTCGAGCGCGCCGCGGTCGGGCAGCGGCTGCACGATGCCGTTGCGCATCTCCTCGCGCGCGCGACGGCGGATTTCCGGATAATTGTCGCGAAACGCCTGCCGCTCCTCCGCCGTCAACTGCGCGTTGCGCGCCGGCACCGAGAAATTCGCGGTGCGCTGAAACACCGTCAGCCGGCTGGCCTGTTCGGCGATGATCGGCACCGACTGGATCGCGGAGGAGCCGGTGCCGATCACGCCGACGCGCAAGCCGGTGAAATCGACCGGCTCGTGCGGCCAGTGCCCGGTGTGATAGACTTGGCCCTTGAACTGATCGAGGCCGTCGATTTCCGGCATCCGGGCGTTGGACAGGCAGCCGGTGGCGAGCACCACATAGCGCGCGGTGACGGTGGCGCCGTCGGAGGTCGTCACCGTCCATTCGCTCGCCGCCTCGTCGAACACTGCGGAGTCGACGCGGGTGTTGAACTGGATGTCGCGGCGTAGCCCGAAGCGGTCGGCGACGTGGCTGGCATAGGCCAGAATTTCCGGCTGCGGCGCGTAGCGCTCGCTCCAATCCCATTGCTGCTGCAGTTCGTCGGAGAACGAATAGGAATATTGCATACTCTCGACGTCGCAGCGCGCGCCGGGATAGCGGTTCCAGTACCAGGTGCCGCCGACGTCGCCGCCCTGCTCAAAGACCCGCACTGAGAACCCTTGCTCGCGTAGCCGGTGCAGCAAATACATGCCGGCGAATCCGGCGCCGACCACCACGACGTCGGCGCGGGCGGATGCGGCGGGGCTGTTGGCGGGCTGAGGCTGCGACGCGGTCATAAATTCACTCCCGATTGTTCTTGATTGTTGGGCCGCAGCATTCCCTCCGCGCCGGCAAAGCGCAAGGGGCAACGAGCATGGGACATGTGCACGGGCGCGGATATTTTGCACGACGGAATACACATGGACCTGATGATGGAGAGAGCCGCGGTTGCGCTCGTGAAGATGCCGCCGAAGCGCTTGGCAGCGCCTCCCTCGATGCGCTAGCGTGAATCCCAACCCGCCGCGCCAGGCTGGGAGCAAGCAAGAATAATAGGGAGCAACTTCGTCATGAAATCGCCGGTCTGCGAGATGCTGGGGATCGAATTCCCGCTGTTCGCCTTCAGCCATTGCCGCGACGTGGTCGCCGCCGTCAGCCGCGCGGGGGGCTTCGGCGTACTGGGGGCGACGATCCACACGCCCGAGACCATCGAGCGGGAATTGAAATGGATCGACGATCACGTCGACGGCAAGCCCTACGGGCTCGACGTGCTGATCCCGGAGAACATTTCCACGGCCGGCGAAAAGGACGTCACCTGGCAGAGCCTGGAAGCGCGGGTCACTCCGGAGCATCGCGACTTCACCAGGAGCCTGCTGAAGAAATACGGCATCGATCTGCCGCCAGCGCCGGTGCGGGCGAACGAGCCGCAGCCGTTCGACGCCGACAACGCGCTGCAGCTGCTCGAAGTGTCGTTCCGGCATCCGATCCGGCTGATCGCCAACGCGCTCGGCGTGCCGCCGAAGGCGATGATCGAGATGGGCAAGCAGCACGGCGTGCCGGTGGCTGCATTGGTCGGCGCCAAGGAACACGCGATCCGCCAGGTCGCGGCCGGCGTCGATATTCTGGTGGCGCAGGGCACCGAGGCCGGCGGCCATTGCGGCGAGGTCTCCACCATGGTGCTGGTGCCGGAAGTGATCAAGGCGGTGAAGCCGATGCGCGACGTGCCGGTGCTCGCCGCCGGCGGCATCATGACCGGCCGGCAGATGGCGGCCTGCATGGCGATGGGCGCGGCCGGGGTGTGGACCGGATCGGTGTGGCTGGCGACGGTGGAATCCGAGACCACCGAAATCTTCCGCGAGAAGATGATCGCGGCGTCCTCGCGCGACGCGATCCGCTCCAAGGGGCGCACCGGCAAGCCGGCGCGGCAACTGCGCTCGGTGTGGACCGACGCCTGGGACCGCGGGCCTGGCCCCGGCGCGCTGCCGATGCCGCTGCAGAGTATCATCAGCCGCGACGCCTTCAACGCGATTGACCGCTCGGCCGCCGCCGGCAACGCCCAGGCGCGCGATCTGGTCAGCTACTTCGTCGGCCAAGGCGTCGGCCTGATCGACAGCGTCAAGAGCGCCGGCGCTGTGGTGCAGGAGTTCAAGGAGGATTTCGCCGAGGCGGTCGAGCATCTCGACGCGCTGGTGGCGGAGTGAGTGCCGTCATTGCGAGCCAACGGGTCGACGCGAAGCGCCGACCCGTTGGCGAAGCAATCCAGCGGCGGCTCTGGATTGCTTCGTCGCAAGTGCTCCTCGCAATGACAAGTTTAAGGTCTCAATTCTGTTGAACGCAATTTGAGACAGACTCTCAGGATGAGGCCTTCGCGATTAAGTCTGAGAAAGTGACAACAAGAAAATGACGACAACCCAACTCAGCCCGGACCGCATCCCCGTCATTGTCGGGATCGGCGAAATCTCCGATCATCCGAAGGAACTCACCGCGGGGCTGGAGCCGCTGGCGCTGCTGCATAAAGCGATCAAGCGCGCCGGACAGGATTCCAATGCAAGCCTGCTGAACGACATCGACTCACTCGACATCGTCAATTTCCTGAGCTGGCGTTACCGCGATCCCGAGCAGTTGCTCAGCGACCGGCTCGGCATCAAGCCGGCGCACGCCTATTACGGACCGGTCGGCGGCGAGAGCCCGATCCGCTACATCCACGAAGCGGCGCAGCGAATCGCGCGCGGCGAGGCCAAGGTCGCCGTGGTGTGCGGCGCCGAGGCGCAATCGACCGCGACCAAGGCGCAGCGCGCCGGCGTCGACATGCCGTGGACGCCGTTCGCGCATGACGTGCCGGAGCCGAAGCGCGGCGCGGCGTTCCAGAAACCGATGGCGGGAACGCTCGGCGTCGCGCGCCCGATCACGGTGTATCCGTTCTACGAGGCGGCCACCGCCGCGCATTGGGGCCAAACCCCGCGCGAAGCATTGCGGGAATCCGGCGAGTTGTGGGCGCGCTATTCGGAAGTGGCGTCGCACAATCCGAATGCCTGGATCAAGCGCACTTATGCGCCGGACGAAATCACCACGCCGTCGCCCGACAATCGGCTGATCGCCTGGCCCTATACCAAGCTGATGGTCGCCAATCCGACCGTGAACCAGGGCGCCGCGGTGCTGTTGACCTCGCTGGCGCGCGCGCGCGAAGCCGG
The DNA here is from genome assembly GCF_013377015.1 of Rhodopseudomonas sp. Lineage (GTDB taxonomy): Bacteria > Pseudomonadota > Alphaproteobacteria > Rhizobiales > Xanthobacteraceae > JARJEH01. The sequence continues at coordinate 28,614 of NZ_JACABA010000001.1, forward strand.
CATCGCCGAGGATCGGCTGGTGTTCGTTCACGGCGGCGCCTCGGCCGAGGAGCCGCGCGACTATTTGATCCGCGACCAGTTCTATCAGAGCCACGCCCAGAACGCGGTGCTGGAAACGGTGAAAGCGCTGGTGGGCGGCGACGGCAAGGCGTTCGATGCGATCGAGCTGTACAGTTGCTTTCCCTGCGTGCCGAAAATGGCGCGGCGCACTTTGGGCCTTGGCGACGACGTGCAGCCGACCGTAACCGGTGGGCTGACGTTCTTCGGCGCGCCGCTCAACACCTATATGACGCATGCCGCCTGCGCGATGGTGCGACGGTTGCGCGACGGCGCCAAGCTCGGCCTGCTGTACGGCCAGGGCGGCTTCGTCACCAAGCATCACGCGCTGGTGCTGTCGCGGCAGGCGCCCGAGATTGCACTTGAGCAAGAAACCAACGTTCAGGACAAGGCCGACGCCGCGCGGGGCGCGGTGCCGGCTTTCGTAACGGACGCCAGCGGCGACGGCACGGTAGAAAGTTTCACCGTGATCTATAGCGGCAACAACGAGGTCGAGCACGGCGTCGCGATGCTGCGCACCGGCGACAATGCGCGGGCGCTGGCGCGGGTGCCAGCGCAGGACGCCGCGACGCTGGCGCATCTCACCAATCTGGACCGCACCCCGGTCGGCACGCGCGGCGCGATCAGCACCGCGGCCGACGGCGTGTTGGAATGGCGGGCAGAATAGCCCGTCATCCTGAGCGCCTGATCGAAAAAGGCAACCAATAGACCCAAGGTCGATTTCGTCATTGCGAGCCGAGGCCGGCGCGAAGCGCCGCCGAAAGCGAAGCAATCCAGGGGCCGCAGGCACAGACTGGATTGCTTCGTCGCAAGAGCTCCTCGCAATGACGAGCTCAAGCGGTCGATTTCATTGAACGCATTTTGAGTCAGACTCTCACGATGCGGGCAGCAAGTGGAGCGAGCGCCCCTACCCCTTCTGGTCCTGCTTCTCCGACGCCGTCGCGGGCTTGGGCCGCTTCGTCGCGCCGACGACGCGGACCTGGTCTCCGTCGGCGAGGCCATCCGGAGGTGCGACGATGATGCGGTCATCCGCCGCGAGGCCAGCGCCGATCTCGATGTCGCGGCCGAGATCGCGGGCAATCGTCACGGTCTTGAACAACACCCGTTCGTCGGACCCGACGGTGGCGACCCGCAACCCGCCCTGGTTGAACATCAGCGCGCTGGCGGGAATGTGCAGCGGCACCGCGTCGCGTACCAGGCTGAGCTTCACATTGGCATAGCCGCCGGGCATCAACTCGCCGCCGGCATTGTCGAGCGCGAGCTGCATCCGCGTGGTGCCGGAAGCGACATCGACCGACTGCGACGAAGCTTCCACCGTCGCCGGAAAAGTCCGGTTCGGATATTCCGGCAGCGTGATGACCGCCTTGGCGCCGATCCTGATCGCGGGCGCGTAACTCTGCGGCACGTTGACATAGACCCGCAGCTTGCTGATATCGGAGATCACGAACATTGCGGGACCGGTGCCGGCGCCGCCGGAAATCAGCGCGCCGACATCGGTGTTGCGTTCGGTCACCACGCCGTCAAACGGCACGACGATTTTCTTGTAGCCGGCCAGCGCCTCCAGCCGCTCGACATTGGCCTGGCCGGAGTTCACCGCCGCCTTCTTGTTCGAGAGGTCGGCGGTGCGCTCGTCGATTTCCTGCATCGAGACGAAGTTCGATGCGATCAACGACTTGCGCCGATTGAGTGTGGCTTCAGACAGTTTGGCACTGGCCTGCTGGCTGGCGAGATCGGCGCGCGCCTGCAACAGCTGCTGGTCGAGGTCGGGCGCCTCGATCTCGGCGATCACCTGCCCGGCCTTGACCCGTGCGCCGATATCGGCGCTCCAGCTCTTCAGATAGCCCGAGACGCGGGCGAAGATCGGCGCCCTTGAATAGGCCTCGAGCCGGCCCGGCAGATCAAGCGTGGCGTTGAGCACCTTGCCGTCGGGCAGTGTCACCGCGACGCTCGGGATTGCCTGCTCGTCGGTCCAGGTCCGCAGCTCGGCATTGCCCTTTTCCCGCGCCATGATGCCGGTGACGACGATCGCGACCCCGACGCACAGCACGGCGACGCCGGCGATGCCCAGCCCGCGTCGCGACCGTCCGGCTTTGGGTTCAGTCGACATGCTAGATCTCCGCTGCCTCGGCGTTTAGCGCCGGCTGCTTCTTGTGGACCATACTGAACACCACCGGCACGAACATCAGCGTGGCGATGGTAGCAAAAATCAGGCCGCCGACCACAGCCCGGCCGAGCGGCGCGTTCTGCTCGCCGCCCTCGCCGAGCCCCAACGCCATCGGCGCCATGCCGATGATCATCGCCAGCGCCGTCATCAGCACCGGACGGAAACGGACGAAGCCGGCTTCCAGCGCGGCCGGCACCGGATCGCCGAGCACTGCGTAGCGTTCGCGCGCGAACGAAATCACCAGCACGCTGTTCGCGGTGGCGACGCCCATGCACATGATTGCGCCGGTCAGCGCCGGCACCGACAGCGTGGTGTGGGTGGTGAACAACATCCAGACAATGCCGGCCAGCGCCGCCGGCAGCGCGCTGACGATCACGAACGGATCGGACCAGGACTGGAAGTTCACCACGATCAGCAGATAGATCAGCACGATCGCAGCCAATAGGCCGAACAACAGCCCGGAGAACGCGCTGTTCATGGTCTGCACCTGCCCCAGCAGCACCACCGAACTGCCCTTCGGCACCGCGCTTGCGGTGTCGTCGATCACCTTGCGGACATCGGCCGCCACCGCGCCAAGATCGCGGCCCTGCGGCGTCGCGAAGATCTGCACCAGCGACTGGATGTCGTATTGCGAGATCACCGCATTGCCGGCGGAGCGCGAGATCTTGGCGATGCCGCCAAGGATCGGCGAATTCGAAGCGCCCACCGCGGAGACCGGCAGCGTCTCCAGCGCGCTCAATGAATCGATCAGATACTGCGGGGTCTGCATCACGATCGAATAGGACACGCCGTTGTCCGGGTTGAGAAAGTAGGTCGGCGCCACTTGCGAAGAGCCGGCAAGGTTGACTACCAAACTGTTGGTGACGTCGCGCTCGGTGAGGCCGACATATTGCGCGCGGGTGCGGTCGACGTCGATGTTGAACACCGGATTGTTCGGCGATTGCTGGATCCGTGCGTCGGCGATGCCCGGAATCCGTCGGACCTTACTCAACAGCTTGTTGGCGTATTGGAAATTCGCAGCCAGATTGGCGCCGCGGACTTGCAGATCGATCGGCGCCGGGGCGCCGAAATTCAGGATCTGACTGACGATGTCGGCCGGCAGGAAGGCGAAACTCATCCCGGGAAACTGCCGCGGCAATTGCTCGCGCAGCGCCTGCACGTAGTTCTCGGTCGGCCGGTGCTCGGGCTTCAGCTTGATCTGGATGTCGCCGTCCTGGGTGCCGATCACGCCGGTGTTGTTATAGGTGAGATTGATGCCCGAGATCGGCATGCCGATATTGTCGGTCATGGTGTCGATCTGGTCCGGCGGAATGATCCGGCGGATCGTCTTCTGCACATCGGCGAGCTGATTGGCGGTTTCCTCGACCCTGGTGCCGACCTGGGTGCGGACATGCATCAGGATCTGGCCGGCGTCGACCGAGGGAAAGAAGTTGCGGCCCAGATACGGCACCAGCGCAAACGATACGCCGACGATCCCGACGAAGCCGAACACGAACACCGCGCGGTGTGCCATCGCCAGCGTCAACAGATCGCCATAGCCGTGCCGGAATCGCGAGAACAGGCCTTCGAATCCCTGCTGGAACCGGACCAGCGGATTGCGCGACGGACGTTTGCCTTCGATGCTGCTGTGATGCAGGTGCGGCTGCAGCAGATACTTCGCCATCGTCGGCACCAGCGTGCGCGACAGCAGGAACGACCACGTCATCGCGAACATCACGGCTTCGGCCATCGGCACGAACAGGAAGCGCGCGACGCCCTGCAGGAAGAACATCGGGACGAACACGATGCAAATACACAGCAGCGACACGAAGGCCGGGGTCACGATCTGGTTGGCGCCGTCCATGATCGCGGTTTCGACCTCCTTGCCCTGCTCCAGATGCCAGTTGATGTTCTCGATCGTCACCGTGGCGTCATCGACCAGAATGCCGACCGCGAGCGCCAACCCGCCCAGCGTCATGATATTCAGGGTCTCACCGATCACCGACAGCATGATGACGGCGCCCAGCACCGACAGCGGGATCGAGACCGCGATGATCAGCGTCGAGCGCCAGCTGCCCAGAAACAGCAGGATCATCACGCTGGTCAGCAGCGCGGCGATGATACCCTCATAGGCGACGCCGGTGATGGCGCCGCGGACGAACACCGACTGGTCGCCGATGAAGCCGATCTTCAGCGCGTCCGGCAGCGACGACTTGACGTCGATTACCTTCTGCTTGATGCCGGCGATGATATCCAGCGTCGAGACCGCGCCGGCCTTCAGCACCATCATCAGCACCGAGCGGGCGCCATCGACATGCACGATATTGGTCTGCGGCGGGTTGCCGTCGCGCACCGATGCCACGTCGCGGACGTAGACCATCGCCCCGTTCACCGTCTTGATCGGCAGGTTGCCGAGATCGGCCATCTGCAACGGCGAGTTGTTGAGCTGGATGACGTATTCGAAGCCGCCGATCTTCTGGGTGCCGACCGGCGTGATCAGGTTCTGCGCCGCCAGCGCGTTGGCGACGTCCTGCCCGGACAGGCCGCGGGCCTGCAATGCGCCGGGATCGAGATCGATCTGGACCTGGCGCTGCTTGCCGCCGAACGGATAGGGAATCGCGGCGCCCGGCACCGTGACGAGCGGCGTGCGCAACTGGTTGATGCCAATGTCGGCGAGGTTCTGCTCGGTCAGCCCGTCGCCCGACAGCGCCACCTGGATGATCGGCACCGTAGAGGCCGAGTAGTTCAGGATCAAAGGCGGCGTGGCGCCGGGCGGCATCTGCTTGATCAGCGTCTGCGAGATCGCGGTGACCTGGGCGTTGGCGGTGCGGATATCGACGTTGGGCTGGAAGAAGATCTTGACGATGCCGAAGCCGCTATAGGAATTGGCCGAGATGTGCTCGATGTCGTTGACCGTGGTGGTCAGAGCGCGCTGGAACGGCGTGGTGATGCGGCCGGCCATCTGGTCCGGCGGCAGCCCGGTGTATTGCCAGATCACCCCGATCACCGGGATCCGGATTTCGGGGAAAATGTCGGTCGGGGTGCGCAGCGCGGCGAGCGGGCCGACGATCAGCAGCAGCAAGGCCAGCACGACGAAGGTGTACGGCCGGCTCAGGGCGATGCGGACCAGCGCGATCATCAGTCAGGTAATCCCCGATCTATGGAACTAACTTGGATTGGGCGGACCAGCCGCCACAGCTGATTTAACCGAACCGGCGGCAAATAGCCAACGGCGACCGGGGGCTCTAAGCACCCATAGGCGGTACTTCCGCGATCGGCCGGAACTTTCACGAGAGATTGATCGCTGCGATGCACAATGACGCGCGTCGACGCGCGTCATTGCGACGTCATACGCCGCGGCGTCAAACCTCCAGCTTGTCGCCACCCTTGAGATCAAGGATTTCGCGGGCTTCGTCGGGCGTCGCGATTTCGAGGCCGAGGCCCTCGATGATCTTGCGCGCCAGCGTCACCTGCTCGGCGTTCGACGCCGCCATGCGGCCAGGCGCAGCCCAAAGCGAATCTTCCAGGCCGACACGGATATTGCCGCCCATCGCAGCCGCCATCGCGGCGATCGGCAGCTGGTTGCGGCCCGCGCCCAGCACCGACCAGACGAATTTGTCGCCGAACAGCCGGTCCGCGGTGCGCTTCATGTGCAGCACGTCCTCGGGATGCGCGCCGGTGCCGCCCTGCAGGCCGAACACCGTCTGCACGAACAAAGGCGGCTTCACCAGGCCCTGTTCGAGGAAGTAGTTCAGGTTGTAGAGATGCGCGGTGTCGTAGCATTCGAACTCGAAGCGCGTGCCGCTGCCGGACAGCGTGTTCAGTACATATTCGATGTCCGCGAAGGTGTTGCGGAACACGATGTCCTTGTTCTGCAAGTGCTTCAGCTCCCAGTCTTGCTCGAAGCTCTTGAACCGGTTGAGCATGCCGAAAAACGCGAAATTCATCGAACCCATATTGAGAGAGGCGACTTCCGGCTTGTAGACCGCAGCGGGGCGGACCCGCTCGTCCACCGTCATGGTCGGCGAGCCGCCGGTAGTGAGATTGATCACGCAGTTGGAGCGCTGCTTGATGATCTTGAGAAACGGCTCGAAGGCTTCCGGGCTCTGATCCGGCTGGCCGGTCTTCGGGTTGCGGGCGTGCAGATGCACGATCGCGGCGCCGGCCTCGGCGGCGTCGACCGCGGCATCGGCGATCTCTTGCGGTGTCACCGGCAGTGCCTTCGACATCGACGGCGTATGGATCGCGCCGGTGACGGCGCAGGTGATGATGACTTTGCGGGCCATGTTGCTCTCTTTCTTGCTTTTCAGTCGTCAGGCTTAGTCGATCTGCGTCTTCTTGTGCGCGGCCAGCGCCGCGAGGCGTTGGTTGCGCCGCGCGGTCAGCGCGGCGATCCGGTCCGGGGTCGGCTGATGCGGCCAGGCGGCGATCACGCGGTCGACATTCGGGCTTTGATACACTTCGGGGCCGGCGGATGCGGCCGCCAGTTCCTTGTAAAAGCCGGTGTAGCGCGCGCAATAGTCCGGAATGCCGCCGGGTGCGTTCAGTTCGATGGTCTCGAACGGGCCGAGGAACGACCAGCGCAGCCCCAGGCCATCCTTGACGGTGTGGTCGAGATCTTCCGCCGACACAAAACCCTCGCCGACCAGCCGAAACGCTTCCGCCAGCAGCGCGCCCTGCAGGCGGTTGAGGATGAAGCCGTTGATCTCCTTGTTGACCGTCACCGGGACCTGGCCAATGGCGCGATAGATCGCGCGGGCGCGGTCGATCGCCTCGGGCGCGGTCCATGGCGCGCCGCACAGTTCGACCAGCGGCACCAGATGCGGCGGATTGACCGGATGCCCGACCAGGCAGCGCGCCCGGCCCGGCAAACCTTCCGTGAATCGCGAGGCGACGATCGCCGAGGTCGATGACACCAACAGGGCGTCGGGCGGCGCGAGGCGATCGAGCTCTTTGAAGATCGCGATCTTCTGCGCGACGTCTTCCGGGCCGTTCTCTTGCACGAAGGCGACGCCCTGCACGGCGTCGGCCAGCGACGCCGCGACCGCGACCCGCGCCGCGGCGGCGGCGGGATCTGTGGCAAGCCCATGCTTCGCCAGCGCGTGCAACTCGTCGCGGATCAGCGCCAGCGCTGCATTCAGCGTCGGCGCGTGCGGATCGGTCAGCCGCACACTCCAGCCGGCGCGGGCGAAGATCGCGGCCCAGGCCCGGCCGATCAGGCCGACGCCGACGATCGCCACGCTGCGGTTGTTGTCGTTCATGATGTCACTCACAGCCAGAGCACCTTGCGGCGCAGATCGAGATCGTCGCGCAACGCCGCCGACGGCCCCTGGTGAATCACCCGGCCGCGCTCCAGCGCCACCGTGGTGTCCGACAATGCCAGCGCCAGATCAAGATTGTGATCGACGATGACGATGGCGATTTCCTTGCGCAGCCGATCGAAGGTCTCGAACAATTGTTCGACGATGGCCGGCGCCAGCCCCTCGAACGGCTCGTCGAGCAGCAGCACCCGGACGTCGCCGGACAGCGCGCGCGCCACCGCCACCATCTGCTGCTCGCCGCCCGACAGATAATCCGCCGGACTGTCGAGCCGCTCCTTGATACGCGGGAAATACTCGTAGATCCGCTCGCGGGTCCAGTGCACGCCGTTGCCGGTTTGCCGCTTCAAGGCGCCGAGTTCGAGGTTCTGCGCGACGCTCATGCCGGCGAATAGTCCGCGGCCCTGCGGCACATAGCCGATGCCGAGCCGCGCGTTCTCCGCCGACGACAGCCCGATCAATTGATGGCCGGACAGCCTGATCGATCCGCTGGACGCCGGCGCGATCCCGACCAGCGTTTTCAGCAGCGTCGACTTGCCAGCGCCGTTGCGGCCCAACAGCGCGATGATCTCGTTGTCGTGCAGGGTGAAGGCGACGTCGTTGAGGATGTGGCTCTTGCCGTAGAAGGTGTTGACCGCCTCCGCCTCGAGCAGCGCGTCCCGGCCGGCGGCGGATTCGCGCGGCTGCGCGGCGATATGGCTGGCGCCGGAGCCAATATAGACCTCCTGTACCTTCGGGCTGGAGCGCGCGTCCTCGACCGAACCGTCAAGCAGCACGGTGCCTTCGTTCATCACCGTGACATGGTCGGCGAGCTGGAACACGCGGTCGATGTCGTGCTCGACCAGCAGCACCGGCAGATCCGCGGAAATCCGCTTGATGATGGCGCCGATCCGCTCGCGTTCGGCGGCGGCGAGCCCGGCCAGCGGCTCGTCGAGCAGCAGGATCCGCGGTGCGGTTGCCAGCGCCACGCCCATGTCCAAGAGCCGCTGCCCGCCATAGGACAGCATCCCGGCTTCCGCGCTCTCGATGCCGGCGAGGCCGAGATAGCGGATCACGCCGTCGGTCTCGCCATTGATGGCGTCGATCGCCAGCGCATTGGTCAAGGGATCGAACCGGCGCGGATGCCGCGCCTGCACCGCGAGGCGGATGTTTTCGCCGACGCTGAGCGCCGGAAACAGATTGGTGATCTGGAACGAGCGACCGATCCCGGCGCTGGCGATCTGTTCCGGGGTGTGGCCGCCGATCGGCTGACCCATCAGGGTCACGCTGCCTTTGTCGGGCGAAAACATCCCGGACAGCAAATTGAACGCCGTGGTCTTGCCGGCGCCGTTGGGACCGATCAGCGCGTGCAGGGTGCGATCGGCGATCGCGATGTCGATGCCTTGCACCGCCTTGATCCCGCCGAAGCTCTTGACGATGTGATGCGCCGCCAACACCGGGCCTTCGACCGTCGACTTCGGCCGCAGAAATTCCGGCAGCGGCAACGGCTCGATCTTGCGCGCCGACATCGCGGCGTCCTCGATCACCTTCTTGCGGAACGGCGACAGCAGCCGCTCGCCGAAGCCGATCAGGCCGGTCGGCGAGAACACGATGAAGCCGACGAAGATCAGGCCGAACCAGAATAGCCAGTTCTCGGTATAGATGCCGAGGAATTCACGAAACAGGATGAAGAACAGCGCGCCCAGCGCGGGGCCGAGGAAGCTGCGCATGCCGCCGATCACCACCATCGCCAGCAATTCGCCGGAGAAAGCCACCGAGATCGGATCGGCCGAAGTCATCCGGTTCTTGTACAACAGCAGAATCCCGGCAAGGCCGGTGATCGTCGCCGACAGCACGAAAGCCATCAGCTTGTAGCGATTGGTCGGGTAGCCGAGAAACCGCGCGCGCTGCTCGTTCTCGCGGATCGCCACCAGCACGCTGCCGGCCGGCGAGCGATGGAATTGCCACAGCAAAACCAGCACCGCGAACGAGATCATCGCGACGAACCCGTAGTAGGTGGTGCCGGATTCCAGATCGAAACCGAGCAGCGATGGCCGTTTGATGCCGCCGATGCCATTCTCGCCGCCGGTGACGTCGGTCCAGCGGAACGCCACGCTGTACAACATCGCCGCCAGCGCCAGCGTCAGCAGCGAGAAATACACCCCGCGGCGGCGCAGGATCAGATAGCCGAACGCGGTAGCGATCACCGCGACGATCACGAGGCTGATCAGCATCGGGCCGAGCAGCGAATTCGGCAGCAGGTCGCGCTGGATCAGCGCCGCGGCATAGGCCGCAAGGCCGAACCAGGCGCCGTGGCCGAACGACACCAGGCCGGTGTAGCCGACCAGGATGTTCAGCGCCATGCAGGCCAGCGCGAACACGACGACTTCGGTCGCCGACGTCACGGTAAGCCCGAGCGCCAGCAGAATCGGCGGCAACGCCAGCAGGCCCAGCGCGGCAATGATCAGCGGAATCGGCAGGCGTTTCAACATCCGCCTACTCGAACCTTGTGATGCGCTCGCCGAACAGGCCGCGCGGCCGGAACAGCAGCACCAGGAGCATCAGCAGATAGATTGCGGCGGTGGAGGCCGCGGAATAGCCGATCCCGACCATCACGCCCTTGACCAGGCCGACCAGCAGCGCGGCGAACACCACGCCCCAGAACGAGCCGAGCCCGCCAATCACCACCACGACGAAGGCGGGGGTGATGATCTCCTGCCCCATCGCCGGATGGATCGAATAGATCGGCGCCAGCAGCACGCCGGCGAGACCCGCCAACCCAATGCCCAGCGCCGCGACCGCCGACATATAGGGCTGCAGCGAAATGCCGAGCGCGCCGACCATGTCGGGGTTCTGCACCCCGGCGCGCACCACGCGGCCGAACGAGGTCTTCTGCAGCAGCAGCCACAGCCCGGCGATACAGGCGGCGGCGACGCCGAGCAGCACCACGCGGTAGAATGAATAGATGAAGCTGCCGATGAAGACCTGGCCGCGCAGCGCCTGCGGTATGGAATACGACAACGGTGGGGCGCCGAAGATCATCCGCAGCCCCTGCTCCGCCACCATGGCGAGGCCAAAGGTCAGCAGCAGCGACAGGATCGGGTCGGAGCGATAAAAGCGGCGAAACAGCAGCCGTTCGATCACCACGCCGAGCAGCGCCACCACCACCGGCGCCACCACGAAGGCGCCGCCGAAGCCGAGCCAGGGCGAGACGATCAGCGTCAGATAGGCGCCGATCGCATAGAATGCGCCATGCGCCAGATTGACGATGCCGCCGAGCGAGAAGATCAGCGACAGCCCGAGCGCGATCAACAGATAGTACACGCCATCGAGAAGGCCGTTGAGGACTTGCTGCGCCAGCAGGATGGTGGACATGGGAACTTCCGTGTTGGCGCTCGGAACGATGTAACGACGTTCGTCATTCCGGGATGCGCCCTTGTTGGGGCGCAGGCCCGGAATCCGTTCTCCCGGCAGTGGTTATGGATTCCGGGTTCGCTCGCAGCTGACGCTGCTCGCGCCCCGGAATGACAAGCGTAAAGCCAATGACAATCCGCTCAGCTCGGGAAGGTGCAGCTGTTCTCCTCCTTGGTGGCGGCGATCACTTCCAGCGGTTCTTCGGGGCCCGGGACTGCGGGGCTCGAGGTGAAGATGTCCCACTGGTTCTTGATCTTGTCGGCGGGCAATGCGGTCACCGCATACATCTCGTGCATCAGCTGATGGTCGGAGGCGCGGAAGTAGCCCTGCCGCGTTTTCAACAGGTCGAACTTGGCGCCCTTTTCGAAGTGCTCGATGATCTTCGGCGACTCCGCGGATTTCAGCTCATTGACGCTGGCGGCGACGATCTTGGTGGCGATGTAATCGCCCCAGGCCTGGTTCTCAGGCGGCTTGTTGTACTTCTTGGTGAAGGCGGCGACGAACGCCTTGCTGCCGGGGGTGTCGATCTGGTGATGCCAGACCACCGGCCAGGTGCCGACGAAATTGCCCTTGCCGGCCGCCCAGGCCAATGCGGTGTCGAAGCCGAAGCCGCCGACCGGAAAGGTCAGGCCGAATTCGGCGTATTGCTTGAGGAAGTTGGTGATCTGGTTGCCGGCGAGATTGATCACCACCAGATCGGGCTTGGCTTCGCGGATCTTCAGCAGATAGGCCGAGAAGTCGGTGGCGTCGGTCGGCACCAGGTCGTCGCCGGCGAACTGGCCGCCATTGGCTTCCATGAAGCGCTTCGAGACTTTCAGCAGGTCGTGGCCGAAGGCGTAGTCCGCCGTGAGCGAGTACCACTTCTTGCCCTTGACCAAGCCGTCGCGCAGGAACGAGCGGCCGACCGTCTTCACATACATCGAGTTCTGGCTCTCGACGTGGAACATGTAGCGCTGGCAATCCTTGCCGCGCAGCGCGTCGGAATTGCCGCCGGTGTTGATGAACAGCGTCTTGTTGCGCGAGGCGACCTGCGCGATGGTCAGGCACGACGCCGAGGAAATCTCGCCGATGATGCAGGCGACCTTGTCGCGCTCGATCATCCGCTCGGCCTTGGTCGAGGCAGTCTGCGGATTGACCGAGTCCTCCTTCAGCACCTCGACCTTGCGGCCCATCATGCCGCCCGCGGCGTTGATTTCCTCGACCGCAAGGTCGATCGCCATCACGGCGTATTCGCCGAGCGGCCCGAGAAAGCCGGTGCGCGGCGTCAAATGGCCGATGCGGATGACGTCGGCGGTCTGCGCCCGCAGGATCGCCGGCGCGGACAGCCCCGACACCAGCGCGAGGCCGCCGGCGGTCTTCAACAGCGCACGGCGCGTAACATGGTTGTCTTGCGACATCGGCGTTTTTCTCCCTGCTCCGCCGCATTCGCGGCTGTTTTGCTCTCCGGCCTGCCCCGCGCTGTTACCGCGCGTGTCGCTTGCCGTGATCTGTGATCACAGTTAGGCTCGCAAAAGTTTCGAGCTTTGTCGAGTCCCTTTGTCCGCTTGCCGTCATCCCGCTGGAGCCTGCGCGTGAATCTGCATGCCGCGCCGAACCTGATCGAACCGCTGGATCGCCAGACGCTGGGCGAACGCGCCTATGCGCGGCTGGCCGACCTGCTGATGTCAGGGCGCCTCGCGCCCGGGGAAAAACTGTCGCTGCGCGCGGCGGCGGATCTGCTCGGCGTCTCGATGATGCCGGTGCGCGAGGCGGTGTCGCGGCTGGTCGCCGACCATGCGCTGGAGGTGACGCCGAACCGCGCGGTGCGGGTACCGGTGATGACGGCAGCGCAGTTTCGCGACCTGACAAGGGTGCGGATCGCGATCGAGGGCCACGCGGCGGCCGAGGCCGCGGCGCATCGCGGCAAGCGCGACATCGCGGCGATCGCGGCGTCGGAAACGGCGATGCGCGCCGAGAGCAGGCTGAAGGCGCCGGATCTGCCGCGCGCGGTCGAACTCAACAAGACCTTTCACTTCGCGGTCTATGAGGCGGCCGGATCGCCGATCCTGGTGGAGATCATCCGCGCGCTGTGGCTGAAGGCCGGCCCGGTGCTCAATCTCGATCTGCGCGCCAACCCCGACCGCTTGGCGCATGGCGGCGCGGTGAAATTTCACGCCGACGCGCGCAAGGCGATCGAGGCCGGCAACGCCGCCGCGGCCGCGGCCGCGATTGCCGGCGACATCACGACCGCCTCGGACTTCATCCTGTCGCGCGGCGGTCTCGCCGACTGAGTTTTGTTCAACACTGGAGTGACCATGGATCTCGGCATCAACGGACTGCGCGTGCTGGTGACGGCGGGCGCCAACGGCATCGGACTGGCGATCGCCCGCGCCTTCGTCGGCGAAGGCGCCAAGGTTCATATCTGCGACATCGACGACGAAGCTCTTGGCGCTTTGTCCAAGAGCGATCCCGCCTTGACGCAGACCCACTGCGACGTCGCGAACCGGTCTTCGGTGGCGACGCTGTTCGAGAAGGCGACCGCAATGCTCGGCGGGCTCGACGTGCTGGTGAACAATGCCGGCATCGCCGGCCCCACCGCGAAGGTCGAGGAGATGCATCCGGAAGACTGGGACCGCACGCTGGCGATCTGCCTCACCGGGCAGTTCAACTGCGCGCGGCTGGCGGTGCCGTTGCTGCGCCAGAGCAAGAACGCCTCGATCGTCAATCTGTCGTCGGCGGCGGGTCGGCTCGGCTTCGCGCTGCGCACGCCCTATGCGGCGGCGAAATGGGGTGTCATCGGTTTCACCAAGTCGCTGGCGATCGAACTCGGCCCCGACAACATCCGCGTCAACGCCATCCTGCCCGGCCTCGTCGCCGGCGACCGCCAGCGTCGGGTGCTGGAGGCCAAGGCGCAGCAGCGCGGGATCTCCTTCGCCGAGATGGAGAGGACTGCGTTCTCCTACACCTCGATCAAGGACTACGTGACGCCGCAGCAGCTCGCCGACCAGATCGTCTTCATGTGCAGCTCGCGTGGCCGGACGATCTCGGGGCAGGCGATCTCGATCTGCGGCGACACCCAGATGCTGGGGTGAGTGTCCCACCGCGAAAAGAAGAGCCGTCATTCCGGGGCGCGAGCCCTTGGGCGAGCGAACCCGGAATCTCGCGACACGGCATGGGCTCAAGATTCCGGGTTCGCTCGCAGCTGTCGCTGCGCGCGCCCCGGAATGACGGGTCTCACCGCATCAGTTTCAGCGCATCGCTGAAGAACGTCTCGCCGCCGAAATTGCCGGATTTCAACGCCAGCAGCATCTCGTGCCTGGCGCTGACCGCGCGCAACACCGGGACGCCGGCGGCGATCTCTGGCCCGACCAGAAAGCCTGGAATGCCGAGGCGATCGACCACCGCGCCCGAGGTCTCGCCGCCCGCCGCTACCAGCCGGCGCACGCCGGCCGCGACGAGGCCTTCGGCGAGATCGGCCATCGCCTGCTCGATGGCGTAGCCGGCGGCGTGGCGACCGAACTTCGCCTGCACCGCCGCGACCTGATCCGGCGTCGCACTTGAGGCGATTAGCACCGGCCCGTCGCCCAGTCGGCCAATGGCCCAGTCCAGCGCTCGCGCGACTTCGGCGGGGCCGGCCATGATCTGCTCGGGATCCAGTTGCAGCACCGGCATCGTCGCCTCCGCCTTCGCGATCTGCGCCAGCGTCGCCTGCGAGCAACTGCCTGCCAAACACGCCGCCGGACCACCGACGGCGGCCTCCGAGATCGATGCCGCTTGCGACGTGATACGCCCCGAGTGGACCAGCGCGCGCGCAAGCCCGAGCCCGAGCCCGCTGGCGCCGACCGACACGCGATGCCGCAGCGCTGCCGCGCCAATGGTTTCCAGATCGCGTTCGAACACCGCGTCGGCAATCGCCGCGGCAAAACCCTTCGCGGCAAGACCCGCCAGATGCGTACGCAGCGCCTCCGGTCCCTGCGCGATCATCGCGAGATCGGCGAGGCCGACCTTGCCCCTGCTCTGCCGCGCCAGCACCCGAACCAGATTTGAATCGCGCATCGGGTTGAGCGGATGATCCTTCAACGGACTTTCATTCAGCGGCACGGCGCCGACGAACAGATTGCCCATATAGACGGTGCGACCGGTCTCCGGGAACGCCGGCGTCACCAGCACGATCGGCTCGCCGGCATCTGCGCGCAACACGTCCAGCACCGGGCCGATATTGCCCGCATCGGTGGAATCGAAAGTCGAGCAGATCTTGAACAGCACATGCGAGGCGCCGCGGCTGCGCAGCCATTTTTCGGCGGCGCGCGATTTCTCCACCGCGAGCGGCGCCGCGATCGAGCGGCTCTTCAGCGACACCACCACGGCGTCGACCTCGGGCAGCTGAAGATCATCCGGCGGCACACCGATGGTCTGCACCGTTCGCAAACCCTGGCGCGTCAGCGTATTGGCGAGGTCGGATGCGCCGGTGTAGTCGTCGGCGATGCAGCCCAGCGCTAGCGTCACGACAGCGCTCCGGCATAAGCCGCGAACCAGCCGAGCCCGTCGACGGTGCGACCGCGCGGGCGATATTCGCAGCCGACGAAACCGTCATAGCCGAGCCGGTCCAGCTCCTCGAACAGAAACGGATAGTTCAGTTCCTCGCCGTCGGGCTCGTTGCGCGACGGCACGCTGGCGATCTGGACATGGCCGATGATCGGCATCATCTCGCGCAGCCGCATCGCAACGTCGCCGTGCAGGATCTGGCAGTGATAGATGTCGAATTGCAGTTTGAGATTGGGAATTTTCAGCTCGCGGATCAGGTCGCGCGCGAAGGTGAAATCGTTGAGGAAATAGCCGGGCACGTCGCGGGGATTGATCGGCTCGATCACCAATTCGATGCCGTGCGGCGCGAAAAATTCCGCCGCATGGGTCACCGATTTGGTGAAGGCATGCACGGCGTCGGGATCGCGACGGTCGGCGATCCCGGCCATCAGATGCAGCCGCTTGACGCCGGTGGTCTGCGCGTAGGGCAGCGCGGTGACGAGGCTCTGCTGCAACTCGGCGAATTTGTGCGGCCGCGCCGCGAAACCCTTTTCTCCGGCTCCCCAATCGCCCGGCGGCAGGTTGAACAGCGCCTGGACCAGTTGATTGCGCCGCAGCCGTTCGCCGACCGCCTCGGGCGAATGATCGTAGGGAAAAAGGAATTCCACCGCGGTGAAGCCAGCGTCCGCCGCGGCGTCGAAGCGATCGAGGAACGGATGCTCGGTGAACATCATGCTGAGATTGGCGGCGAAGCGCGGCATCGATCATTGTCCCCAAATACGCAAATGCTGCGATTGCAGCATTGGCCTCTCGTTCGTCATTGCGAGGAGCGAAGCGACGAAGCAATCCAGGAGACGCCGGGCACGGAGCTCCTGGACTGCTTCGCTTTCGGGCGACGCGACGCGCCGCCCTCGGCTCGCAATGACAATCTACTCACTCACCCCTCCCCCGGCAGCGTGGTGCCGGTGACGCGCGCATACATCCGTGCCACCGAGATATCGTCGTCGCGGCCCATCCCGGACGCCGAGGTCATCAGGAACATCTGCAGCGCAGCCGCCGACACCGGTACCGGGAATTTGGCGCTGCGCGCCATGTCCTGGATGATGCCGAGGTCCTTGACGAAAATGTCCACCGCGCTACGCGGCGTGTAGTCGCCATCGAGTACATGCGGCACGCGATTCTCGAACATCCAGGAATTGCCGGCCGAGGCGGTGATCACCTCATAGACCTTGCGGATGTCGAGGCCTTGCTTAGCTGCGAACGCAATCGCCTCGGACGCCGCGGCGATGTGCACGCCGGCCAGTAATTGATTGATCATCTTGAAGGCAGCGCCCTGCCCGGCGGCGTCGCCGAGTTCATAGAGCTTGGCCGCCATCGCATCCAGCGCCGGCCGCGCGACCGCGAATGCCGCCTTGCTACCGGAGGCTAGGATAGTGAGTTCGCCTTGCGCGGCACGCTGCGCGCCGCCGCTGATCGGCGCGTCGAGATAATGCCGGCCGGTGGCCTCGAGCTGTTTGGCCAGCCGCCGCGCCACGTCGGGGTCCATCGTCGCCGAGGACACAAACACTGCGCCCTGCGCTAGGGTTTCGGCGACGCCGTCCGGACCGAACAGAATGGTTTCGGTCTGCGCGGCATTGACCACCACGCTGACGACGATCTGCGCGTCACGCGCGGCCACGGCCGGCGTCGCGGCGCCGCGTCCGCCCTCGGCGACGAAGCGGGCGACGCTGGCGGCAGCCATGTCGCAGCCGGTGACGTCGAAGCCGGCGCGGCGCAGCGAGGTCGCCATGCCGAACCCCATCGAGCCGAGTCCGATCACGGCAACGCGCGGCTTCGCAGATTCGGGCATGGGGCGTTTCCTGTTTCGTGGTTGCCACCTCGATAACACGGCTTGGCCGCGCTGCCAAAGCATGGGAGAAAACCACAAGGGGAAGCGCGATGACCGAATCCAGACTGCGCGAGGAGATCTGCCGGTTCGGCCGCTCGCTGTTCGAGCGCGGGCTGACGCCGGGCTCATCGGGCAATATCAGCGTGCGCTGCGACGACGGCGGCTGGCTGGTGACGCCGACCAACGCCTCGCTGGGCGCGCTCGATCCGGCGAAACTGTCGCGGCTGGCCGCCGACGGCGGCCTCCTCTCCGGCGATCCGCCGACCAAGGAAGTGCCGCTGCACAGCGCGATCTATCAGACCCGCGGCGGCGCCCGCGCCGTGGTGCATCTGCACTCCACCCACGCGGTGGCGCTGTCGATGCTGCCGGAGATCGATCCGCGTGCGGCCCTGCCGCCGCTGACGCCCTATTACCTGATGAAATGCGGCACCACCGCGTTGCTGCCGTATTTCCGGCCCGGCGATCCTGCCGTCGCCGACGCCATCCGCGGCCTTGCCGGCAAATATTCATCGGTGCTGCTGGCCAATCACGGCCCGGTGGTCGCCGGCGACACGCTGGAAGCCGCGGTATTCGCGATCGAGGAACTGGAGGAAACCGCCAAGCTCTATCTGCTGCTGCGCGGGCTCAACCCGCGTTACCTTTCGCCGGCGCAGGTGGCTGATTTGAGCAAGACATTCGGGCTGGAATTGCCGGAGCATCGGCACGAGGATTGAGAATTCGTCATTGCGAGCCAACGAACCGGCGCATAGCGCCGGTTCGTTGAGCGAGGCAATCCAGTGGCGACAAGAGAAAACTGGATTGCTTCGTCGCAAGAGCTCTTCGCAATGACGTGGAGAGGCCGGCATGAAGCAACCATGGGTCTACATCGTCGCCAGCAAGCGAAACGGGACGCTCTATGCCGGTGTCACGTCGAATCTGCCGAAACGCGCCTTCGAACACCGCGAGGGGCTGGTATCGGGATTCTCGAAGAAATACGGCTGCAAGATGCTGGTGTGGTACGAGGCGCATGACGACATGGTGGAGCCATTGCCCGAGAAAAGCAGATCAAGGCCGGCAGCCGCGCCAAGAAATTGGCGCTGATTGAAAGTCTCAATCCCGACTGGAACGATCTGTACGATACCCTGATTTGATTACAGCCCATGCAACGTCATCGCGAGCCGAGGGCGGCGCGAAGCGCCGTCCGACAGCGAAGCAATCCAGGGGCAGCAAGCATGGACTGGATTGCTTCGTCGCAAGAGCTCCTCGCAATGACGAACTCTGGCGTATCGAACGCAGCTACAGCCCCAGATAGGCCTTGCGGACGTCGGGGTTGCCCTTGATGTCGGAGGCCTTGCCCTGCATCAGCACGCGGCCGGTCTGCAGGATGTAGGCGCGGTCGGCGATGTCGAGGCATTCGGCCATTCGCTGCTCGACGATCAGCACGGTCATGCCGGCGTCGCGGATCGTCAGCACCGCCTGGAAGATTTCGTCGACCAGCTTCGGCATTATGCCCTGCGACGGCTCGTCCAGCATCAACAGCCGCGGCCTTGTCATCAGCGCGCGGCCGATCGCCAGCATCTGCTGCTCGCCGCCCGACAGCGTTTCGGCGCGCTGCTCGAGCCGTTCTTGTAGCCGCGGAAACAGCCGGAACACCAGCTCGAGCGGATGATCGCGATCGGCCTCGCCGCGATACATGTAGCTGCCAAGCCGCAGATTGTCCTCGACCGACAGCCGCGGAAACAACCGGCGGTTTTCCGGCACATAGGCGATGCCGCGCGCGGTGATCAGATGCTGCGCCATGCCGTCGATGCGCTGGCCGTCGAAGGTGACGGTGCCGGAGCGCGGCCGCTCGGCGCCGGCTATGGTCTTCACCAGCGTCGACTTGCCGGCGCCGTTGGCGCCCGCGACCAGCACAATCTCGCCCTTGGCGATCTCGATGGTGACCGACGAAATGGCGACCAGCCCCTGATAGGCGGTGGTGACCTCATGCACCGACAGCATGACGATCTCCCAGATAGGCACTGATGACTTTCGCATCGCGGACGATGTCGGCGGGCTTGCCCTCGACCAGCACCTTGCCGAGATCGAGCACGATGGCGCGATCGACCAGCGGCATGACGATTTCCATCACATGTTCGACCATCAGCACAGTGACGCCGGTGGCGCGCACCCGGCGCACCAGTTCGACGCCGGTCTGCGCCTCGATCGGCGTCAACCCGGTGAGGCATTCGTCGAGCAGCAGCAACTTCGGTTCAGTGGCGAGCGCGCGGGCGACTTCGAGGCGGCGCTTCTCGGACGGAATGAGTTGGCTGGCGAGCACGTCGGCGCGGGCGTCCAAGCCGCAGAATTCCAGCACCTGATGCGCCTTGCGGCGGGCGTCGCGCATCACCGTGGTGCGAATCAGCCCACCGACGATGACATTGTCGATCACCGTCATGGTCTCGAAACTCTTCACCACCTGGAAGGTGCGGGCGATGCCGCGCTGACAGCGGTCCGCCGCCGGCAATCGCGTCACATCTTCGCCATTGAACCAGATCGAGCCCTGGGTCGGCGGCAGCACGCCGGCGATCAGGTTGAACAGCGTCGACTTGCCGGCACCGTTCGGCCCGATCAGGCCGACGATCTCCCCTCGCTCGACCGAAATCGAGATATCGCTGTTGGCGATCAGGCCGCCAAAACGCTGCCAGACGCCGCGGGTTTCCAAGAGCGGCGCGGTCATCGCGACACCTCCTTGCGCTTGCGCGAGAACAGGCCGATCAGGCCTTCCGGCCGCGCCAGCGAGATCAGCACGATCACCGTGCCGTAGAGAATGAGATCGACGCCGCGACCGGAGCCGCCGATGAAGGAGCGGGTCAGTTCGGTCAGCGGAATCAGGATCACCGCGCCGAGCACCGGCCCCCACAGCGTGCCGATGCCGCCCAGCACGGCCGGCAGCGCCATCAGCAGCGAGAACTGGAAGCTCATCACGCTTTCCGGATCGATGTAGGAGACGAATTGCGCATAGAACGCGCCGCCGATCGCGGTCAGGAACGCCGACACCGCCGCGGCACCCATCTTGGAATTGAACACCACCACCCCGAGGCTTTCGGCGGCGTCCGGATTGTCCTTCACCGCGCGCCACCAATAGCCCCATTTGGAATCTTCCAGCCACCAGGTGATCAGCCAGGCGACGCAGCAGAACACCAGGGCGAAATAGAAGAACGGCAGCTTGGAGCGGGTGAACTGGAATCTCAGCCAGCTGTCGCCGCGCACCGGAATGTCGATGCCGAGCGCAGCACCGGCCCAATCCCAATTGTGGAACAGCAACAGGCCGATCTCGGCGATGACGATGGTGGCGATGACGAAATAATGCCCGCGCAGCCGGAACGTCGGATAGCCCAGCGCCATCGCGATCAGCGCCGAGATGGTGCCGCCGCCGAGCATGCCGAACCATGGCAGCACGCCGAACTTGGTGAACAGCAGCGTCGTGGTGTAGGCGCCGAGCCCGAAATACAGCGCATGGCCGAGCGAGATCTGGCCGCAATAGCCGCCGAGGATGTTCCAGGCCTGTGACAGCGCCGCATACATCAGGGTCAGCACCATGATGTTCTGGACGTAGACATCCTTGATCACGAACGGCGCGCAGGCCGCCAATGCGGCGAGCACGAAGGCCACGATCAGGTCACGACGGCGGCGCTGGGCAAAGCTCTCCATCAGATCGATCCGAACAGGCCACGCGGCCGGATGAAAACAACGAGCAGATAGACGGCGTAGATGCCGACCGATTTCAGCGACGGCGGCAACAGTAGCGCGGTCGAGGCCTCGACCAGGCCGACGATGATGCCGCCGGCGAAGGCGCCGAACACGCTGCCGAAGCCGCCGAGCGCCACCGTCACATAGGCGATCAGCGCGAACGAGGCGCCGACATCTGGATAGATATAGAAGAACATCGCCATGATCGCGCCGGCGAGGCCAACCAACGCGCCGCCCAGTCCCCAGCCGAGCGCGAACACCTTGTTCTTGTCGATCCCGACCAGCGCTACCGCGCCGGCGTCCTCGCGGGTCGCTTCCAGCGCGCGGCCGAAATCGGTCTTCTTGATGAAGAAATACAAGGCGCCGAACGCGGCGATCGACACCAGCGCGCCAACCAGTTGCGGCACCGGCAGGAATACGCCGCCGAGCGAGATGGTTTTGCCGCCGAGCCAGGATTGGGTGATGCTGCGATAGTCCGGGGTGAAGAAGTATTGCGCCAGCCCGCGCATCAGGATTGCGAGGCCGAAGGTGGTGAAGATCTGCACCATGCCGATATTGGTCTTGGCCCGCATCGCAAACCGCACCACCACCAGATAGATCACGGCGCCGAACACGAACATCGCCGCCGCCACCAGGGGCGCCGCCAGCAACGGGTCGATCGCGAAGAACGCGAACAGGAAGAAGCTGATATACATCGCCAGCATCAGGAACTCGCCATGGGCGAAGTTGGTGACGTCCATCAGCCCGAAGATCAGCGCCAGTCCGACCGCGATCAGGCCGTACAGCAGCCCCATCAGTAGGCCGCTGGCGAGAGACTGGATGATGGTGGCGGTGGTCAAAGCGCGTGCTCCGGGGTGAATTCAGCAGACGGGCGTCATTGCGAGGAGCTGTTGCGACGAAGCAATCCAGTCTGTGCTTGGTTCACTGGATTGCTTCGCTTCGCTCGCAATGACTTGGAGAACGCGCGTTCGATATCCGCGCGCGCAGTCGTCACTTTACGGCATCGGCCAGATCGCCTCGGCGACCGCGGCCTGCGGCGGGGCGATGGTGACGAACTTGCCGCCATTGTATTGCAGCAGCACCGGATCGGCGAAGTTGTTCTGGCCCATCTCGTCAAACTTGACGCGCGCCCACGGCATGATGGTCTGCTCGCCCGGCATGTCGGTGGCGACCAGCGCTTCGCGGATCTTGTCGCCGTCGGTGGATTTGGCACGGTTGATGGCGTCGGCCATCACGATCAGGCCCATGAATTGCCGCGACGAGTAATCGTTGAAATCCTTGCCCGACTTCGCCTTGTACATGTCGTTGATCTTGCCGACCATCGGCCGCTTGGCGGCGAGATCGAGCGAGAACGAACCGCGCGAGATCACGCCCGGAATCTTGTCGCCGACCGCGTCATACAGCGCCTTTTCCGAAAAGCCGGCGTCCTGGGCGACGATGTTCTTGGCCTTGTAGCCGAGCTCGCCCATGGTCTTGATCAGCAGAATTCCGTCGGTGGTGTAGCTCGACGGCATCAGCACGTCGGCGTCGGCGGCCTTGAGCTGCTGCACCTCGGCAGTGAGCGACGGCGAATTGGCGCGGTACTTGATATCGGCGACCACCTTGTAGCCGCGGTCGGCGGCGAGCTTGAGCTGTGCATTGGACGAATCCGTGCCGAAGATGGTGTCCTCGTGGAACAGCGCCAGAGTCTCGATCTTCTGGCCCTTCTTTTTCTGCGCGTCGAAGAAGTCGAACATCGCGGTGGAGAACATTTCGTCATGGGGTGCCGCGCGGAAGTAGAACTTCAGGCCGCGGCGATGCAGGCTCGGCGAGGAATTGTCGGCGGAGATGAACGGGATCGAGTAGCGCTCGCAGATCTGACTGACGGTGACGGCGACCGAACTCTGGTAGGTGCCGACGATGGCGCAAACCTTCTCCTGCGTGATCAGGCGCTCGGCCTCGGCGCGGCCCTTCTGCGGGTCGGCCTGATGGTCAGCAAACACCAGCCGAACCTTGGCGCCGCCAAGGCCGGGCAAGCCCTCGCCCCTCGCCAGCGGCAGATCGAAATCGTGTTTCTCGTTGATCAGTTCGGCGGCGGTCGCGAACGCCTTTTGCGCATCGACGCCGATCTGCGCGCTGGCGCCGGACAGCGGATAGATCACGCCGATCACAACTTCGCTGGTTTGCGCGCGGGCGGCGAGCGGCAACAGCGCGGCAACGGCTGCACCTCCGAGAACGACGTTTCGGCGATTGATGGTCATGGTGTGATCCTTCTGCTGCGGAACTATCGATGAGATAGTTCCGGTCGGAGTGAAAGCCTCAAAGAACGGCAAGGTGCTTGTTCTTGAGGTCGGTGACAAGCATCAATCCGGGCGCGTGGGTGATCGCGAACGGTACGCGCGCCGCGGCGATGACCGCTTGCGGCGTGACTCCACAGGCCCAGAACACGGGAAGTTCGTCGGCGTTGATCGTTACAGCATCGCCGTAATCCGGTTTCGCCAGATCGGCGATGCCGATCGATTGCGGCAGGCCGAGATGCACTGGCGCGCCATGCACCGCGGGAAACCGCGAGGTGATCTGCACCGCGCGGATCGCGTCCTTCGGTTTGAATGGCCGCATCGACACCACCATCGGCCCGGCAAACGGCCCGGCCGGCGCACAGGCGATGTTGGTGCGGTACATCGGCACGCGCACCTTTTGCTCGATGTGGCGGATCGGCAGATCGTCCGCCATCAGCGCTTCTTCGAACGAGAACGAGCAGCCGATCACGAACGCGACCAGATCGTCGCGCCAGTGCGCCATTATGTCGGTGGGCTCCTCGATCAGTTCGCCGTCGCGCCAAACCCGGTAGCGCGGCAGGTCGGTGCGGATGTCGAGGTCGATGCCGAGCAAGGGAATCTTCGGGTCACCGACGTCCGACATGCCGATGATCGGGCACGGCTTCGGATTGAGCTGGCAGAACCGGTGAAACGCCGAGGCGAGCTTTTCCGGCAAGATAGCCAGGTTGCCCTGGACGAAGCCGGGCGCGACTCCAGCGGTGTTTTCGGCATCGCCGGCGCGGCAGGCCAGCCGGGCCTGATACGACGGAAGCGCCGTCTCAACGCCCCTGAACTGCTGCTCTGCCGCAAAAACAGTCATCAGATTTCCCTGCCTAGTATCTCGACAGCAATGGAGCGCAGGCTTACTATAATGTCTAATCTTCGTTTTTGATCATAATCGATAAATTGTATTTATCGATTGGCGGAGGCCCCAAATGGTGGACTTCAAGGCGATCGAGACTTTCCTCTGGGTGGTGACGCTCGGCAGTTTCCGCGGCGCCGCGCACAAACTCAACACCACGCAGCCGGCGATTTCGCAGCGGATCGCGCAGCTCGAGACCGAGCTCGGCGTCCGGCTGCTGCAGCGCGACCATCGGATGGCGTCGCCGACGCCGAGCGGCCGGCAGATGATGGTCTACGCCGAAAAGCTGATCGGGCTGCGCAGCGAGATGCTGGCGGTGGTCGGCGATCGCTCGGCGGTGCGCGGCGTGCTGCGGCTCGGCGTCGCCGAGACCATCGTGCACACTTGGCTGCCGCGGCTGATCGAAAGCGTCAATCGCGCCTACCCGAACCTGTCGCTGGAAATCGAGGTCGACATCACGCCGAATTTGCGCGCCCGGCTGCTGGCGCAGGAGATCGAGCTCGCGTTCCTGCTCGGTCCGCTGACCGCGTCCACCGTGCGCAACCGCGAGCTGTGCGACTATCCAATCGGATTTCTCGCGAGCCCCAAGCTCGGGCTCGGGCACGGCAGGCTGACCGTCAATGAGCTCGCGAAATTCCCGATCATCACCTTCCCGCGCAAGACCCAGCCCTACGAGATCGTGCGCTCGCTGTTCAATCGGCCGGAGCTGCCGCCGATCCGGCTGCACGCCTCGGCCTCGCTCGGCACCGTGATTCACATGGCGATCGAGGGGCTCGGCATCGCGGTGATCCCGACCGCGATCGTCGAGGCCCAACTCGCCGATGGCCGACTGCAATTGCTGACGACCGATCTGCGGATCCCGCCGCTGACATTTACGGCGAGCTGGCTGGCCTCGCCAGATACGGTCGCGGTCGAGCGCGTCGCCGAACTCGCCGGTGAAATCGCGCATGCCGGCGGATTCACCAGCGCCACCGAGCCCAGCCCCAAGATCGATCGTGAACCTCCGCGCGCGCGGGCGCCGCGCGGCAAGCCGGTGCCGATCAGTTGACGCGCCGGCTCCGGCGGCTCATTGACTAAGGCCTCCTCCCCGACGCGCGGCAACAGGATTTCGGACACACGCATGAGCAAACTTGCTTCCAACCTGCAGATCGATTCCGCCCGGCTTTGGAGCACCATCCATGACACCGCGAAGTTCGGCGCCACGCCGAAGGGCGGCGTGCGGCGGCTGACACTCGGGCCTGAGGACAAGCTGGTCCGCGACTGGTTCCGCGCCGCCTGCGAAGCCGCTGGCTGCGAGGTCCAGATCGACGCGCTGGGCAACATGTTCGCGCTGCGCCGTGGCCGCGACATGTCGAAGCCTCCGGTCGGGCTCGGTTCGCATCTCGACACCCAGCCGACCGGCGGCAAGTTCGACGGCGTTCTGGGCACGCTGGCCGCGCTGGAAGTGCTGCGCACGCTGAACGACGCCAGTATCGAAACCGAGTTGCCGCTGTGCGTGGCAAACTGGACCAACGAGGAAGGCTCGCGCTTCGCGCCGGCGATGATGGGCTCGGCGGCCTATGTCGGCGACTTCACGGTCGAGGACATTCTTTCGCGCAAGGACGCAGCCGGGATCAGCGTCGCGGAAGCGCTGGACTCGATCGGTTATCGCGGCGACAGCGCCGTGGGCACGCAGAAATTCACCAGCTTCATCGAGCTGCACATCGAGCAGGGCCCAATCCTGGAGGCCGAAAGCAAGGCCATCGGGGTGGTCGATTCCGGCCAGGGTGTGCTGTGGTACGACGGCAAGATCACCGGCTTCGAAAGCCATGCCGGCTCGACGCCAATGCAGCTGCGCCGCGATGCGCTGGCGACGCTTTCGGAGATCGTGCTGGCGGTGGAACGGATCGCAATCGAGCTCGGCCCCAACGCCGTTGGCACCGTCGGCGAAGCGGTGATCGCCGCACCGTCACGCAACGTCATTCCCGGCGAGATCGCCTTCACAATCGACACCCGCAGCGCGGATGCGGCGATCATGGATGCGCTCGACCAGCGCATCCGCGCCGCCGCGGCCGAGATCGCGACGCGCCGCAAGGTCGAGGTCGCGCTCGACCTTTTGTGGCGCAAGCCGCCGACCCGTTTCGACCCAAAGCTGGTCGATGCGGTGGAAATCGCCGCCAAGGAACTCGGCTACAGCAACCGCCGCATCACCTCGGGCGCCGGCCACGACGCCTGCAACCTGAATACAAAGATGCCGGTGGCGATGATCTTCGTGCCGTGCAAGGACGGCGTCAGCCACAACGAGCTGGAGGACGCCACCCAGCCCGATTGCAGCGCCGGCGCCAACGTGCTGCTGCACACCGTGCTGGCGCTGGCCGGCGTGGCAAAATAGGAAACGCCGATGCATGCCGTCTTCGTCGATGCCAATGAAGCGCTGGCGGTGATCGTCGAGCGGCAGGCAACGCCCGGCGATCCGCCGATCGTGATTCATCGCGATCCCGACGTCGCGCCCGAGCAATTGCCCGCGGTGCTGGCCGACGCGGCGATCGCGATCGTCGACCACACCTATTTGCCGACAGAGATCGCCCGGCAATGCGCCGGGCTGAAGCACGTGGTGTTTCTCGGCACCGGCGCGCGCAGCTACATGAACCCGGAGGAGCTCGCCGAACTCGGCATCGAGGTCCATCTGATCCGCGGCTATGGTGACACCGCGGTCGCCGAAGCAACCATTGCGCTGATGTGGGCGGCGGCGCGCAACCTTGCGGTGATGGACCGCGAGATGCGTGCCGGCAACTGGATCCGCGAGGACGGCATGCAGTTGACCGGCAAGACGCTGGGGCTGATCGGGTTCGGCGGCATCGCTGCCGAGGTGGCGCGGATCACGCTCGGCAGCGGCATGAAGGTGCTAGCGTGGAACCGGACGCCCAAGGAATTCGACGGCGTCGCCTTTGTCGATCTCGATACGCTGCTGACGCGGAGCGACGTCGTCTCGCTGCATCTACTGCTTAACGACGACACAAGAGGGTTTCTGTCGCGCGACCGGATCGCCGCAATGAAAACCGGCGCGGTGCTGATCAACACCGCGCGCGGCGCGCTGGTCGACGAAGCCGCAATGATCGCGGCGCTGCGATCGGGCCAACTGCGCCACGCCGGGCTCGACGTATTCGACATCGAGCCGCTGCCGGCGGATCACGTTCTGATCACGCTCCCCAATGTGACGCTGTCGGCGCATTCGGCATTCCGCACCCCGGAGGCCAGCGAGAACCTGATCGCGGCGGCGCTGGTGCATTGCCGCAGGATCGCGGCGGCCGGATAGCAATAGCCGCATGCCCGATCGAGCGGCGGTAGCGTTTCACCTTTCTCTCGCCGGCGACTTCCCCGGATTGCCCGGGGGTACAAATCCTGGTGTGGGTGATCCGAATCAAAGTCGCATTGGTTTTGGCATGCGAGACTTCGCTCAGGTTACGACTCGTTGAGACATTCTTCTGAAAGGCTGGACTGGTCGCTCTTGAGCAGCGGCACTGAATTGCTGGAAGTCGACAGAAACCACCGTGCTCAGATCCGATTTTTTGGCGGGATAGCGGAAGGGGTTTTGTGATGAAGAATTGGTTGGCGGTTTTCATCGTTGCCTTGGCGGTCATCGTTGGCTTCGCGGCCGGACCGTTCGGGACGGTATCCTTGCTCCTGACATTTCTAAACCGCGCGATATCTTTTCGCCGCCCGCGAAACCGGATTCGAGCGAGCCTGGGCCCAGCTCGGCATCGCCCTGTCGCCGCCGTTGTGGCAGCGCAGCAATTGGCAGTGGCTCGATTCCATCCTCAACGATGAAGATAACTTCTGGAAGGCCTGCAGCGTCGCCACCGGATTGACGGCCTTGTCGCTGATGCTGTCGCCGACCGGCGTGGGCATCGTCGCCGTAGTGATTGCAACCTGTTACGTGGCCGAGATTGCGCGGCTCCGGGCAGGCGCCGACCGCGGCGCACGGAGCTTGCCGACGGTCCCGATGTCTCCGGTGGTGCGAGTGATCGCCGCGACTCCGGCAGCGCCGCCCAAACCGGCGACGACATCAGCAACCGCTCAGGTCGCGTCGCCGGCCCCCGTGTTGGCACGAGCCGACAGCACGCCTGCACCGACCGCGTCAGCCGGCACGGCGGCCACCGCAACTCCGAAGCTGTCCACCGTCCCTGTTCCTGAACCGCAACCACCGGCCCCGATTGCAAAAGCCGCGGTGAAGGCGCCCGCGCCACCAGCGGCCAGCCCGGCAGCAACTGCGCGACCGGACTCTCTGCCTGAGACTCCGGCGAGCGGTGTGAGCCCACCGCGGCAACCGGCACAACAACGTCCGCTGCGCCAGCAACGACAACGGCAGCAAGCGCAGCAGAAGCCGCAACGCAACCGCCCGCTGCGGCAGCAACTCAAGCGACTCCCGGAACAGAAGCGGCCGCAAACACAGCAGCAGCAACTCCCCAGCCGTCGCCCGGACCAGCCAGGCAAGAAGCGGCCATTGCGCAAGCCATCGCAGCGGCGACCTCCGCTGCGAGCCGGACGGCCAGCGCGGCAACAGCCGCGTCTCGTCACCCACCGACCGGGCAAAAAGTTGCGCCAGCGCAAGACCGACCGATGAACCGATAGAGGCTGGAAGCCGTCGCGATGGCGCCGATCGAGCCGGCTCCTACTCGATCATCTCCGCAACCGCCTTGCCGCAGGCCGAGGTGTCGGCCTGGCCGCCGAGGTCGCGGGTGCGTAGCGTGCGTTCGCCGAGGGTACGTTCGATCGCGGTGACGATCGACGCCGCGGCCTGCTTCTCGCCGAGATGCTCCAGCATCATCGCGCCGGACCAGATCATCCCGATCGGATTGGCGATGCCCTGGCCTGCGATATCCGGCGCCGAGCCGTGTACCGGCTCGAACACCGAGGGAAAATCGCCCGCCGGATTGATGTTGCCGGACGGCGCGATGCCGATGGTGCCGGTGCAGGCCGGGCCGAGATCGGACAGAATGTCGCCGAACAGGTTGGAGCCGACCACGACGTCGAACCAGTCCGGATGCAGTACGAAATTCGCGGTCAGAATGTCGATGTGGTACTTGTCCCACTTCACCTCGGGATAGGACTTCGCCATCGCCTCGACCCGCTCGTCCCAATACGGCATGGTGATCGAGATGCCGTTCGACTTGGTCGCCGAGGTCAGGTGCCGCTTCGGCCGCGACTGCGCCAGGTCAAAGGCGAATTTCAGAATCCGGTCGACGCCGGTGCGGGTCATCACGGTTTCCTGGACCACGAATTCACGATCGGTGTCCGGGAACATCCGACCGCCGATGCTGGAATACTCGCCCTCGGTGTTTTCCCGCACCACCCAGAAATCAATGTCACCGGGCTTGCGGCCGGCCAGCGGCGACGGCACCCCGGGCATCAGCCGTACCGGGCGCAGATTGACGTATTGATCGAACTCGCGGCGAAACTTGATCAGCGACCCCCACAACGAAATGTGATCGGGGATCTTCGCCGGCCAGCCGACCGCACCGAAGAAGATCGCGTCGTGCGATCCAATCTGCGCCTTCCAGTCGTCCGGCATCATCTGGCCGTGCTTTTCGAAGTAATCGTAGCAGGCGAAATCGAAATGATCGAACTGCACCGCAATCCGATACTTCTTTGCCGCCGCCTCGATCGCGCGAAGCCCCTCGGGCATCACTTCCTTGCCGATACCGTCGCCTGGAATCACCGCTATCCGGTATGTCTTTGTCGTGCTGCTCACAGCGGGTTCCTCTCAGGCTCGATCGATGCGCAAAATTTCAGCATCAGCATGTGGACCAAAGCGTGCCGCGGATCAACGCTGCACTGCACATCGGAATTGCGCGCGAGCGTGAAGCGGTTTTGCTTGCCCGCTGTGACAAACCGACGCTAGAGTGGGCTCAGGGCAACTCACGACCCACGGCCTTCAGGCCAAAATAATGAACAATAAAGAGAGGAAAACCACAGCATGATAGCAGCATTCCCTCATTCCCGTTCATGGTCATTGCGCGCTTTGGTGGCCGCGACCGCCCTCGGATTCGGTGCCAGTTCGGCGCTGGCGGCTGACCCGATCAAGATCGGCGTGATCGCGGAAGCGCAGGCGATTGCGGGTGCATCGATCCCGCAGGCCGCGCAGATGGCGGCGGAAGAAATCAACGCCAAGGGCGGCGTCGACGGCCGGATGATCGAGATCGTCACCTACGACAACCATTCGTCGTCGGCGGATTCGGTCCGCGCGTTCCAGCGCGCGGTCAATGAGGACAAGGTCCACGCTGTGATCTCCAGCTATATCAGCGAGGTCGTGCTGGCGCTGATGCCGTGGGCGTCGCGGCTGAAGACGCCGTTCATCACCCCGGGCGCCGCGTCCAATGAAATCACCAAGGCGATCCACGCCGATTACGAGAAGAACAAATACACCTTCCACGGCTATCTGACCTCCGGCGCGCTGGCGCGATCGGTTTGCGACGCCGCCAAGGACCTCTTGGTCGACGCCAAAAAGATGAAGACCGCGGTGATCATGAGCGAAGACGCGGCCTGGACCAAGCCGCTCGACGTCGGCTACGAGGAATGCCTGCCGCAGATCGGGCTCAAGGTGCTCGACCACATCCGGTTCTCGCCCGACACCACCGATTTTACCCCGATCTTCAACAAGATCGAAGGTGCGAAGCCGGACGTGATCATCACCGGCATTTCGCATGTCGGCGTGCAACCGACGGTGCAGTGGAAGAACCAACAGGTGCCGATCCCGATGCTGGGAATTTCCTCGCAGGCCACCAACTCGACCTTCGGCAAGGACACCAACAACGCCTCCGACGGCGTGCTCTATCAGGGCGTTTCCGGTCCGGGCGTTGCGGTGACGCCGAAGTCGGTCCCGTTCGCCGACGGCTTCAAAGCCAAATTTGGCAACTTCCCCTCCTATGCCGGCTACACCTCCTATGACGAGGTGTACTTCATCGCCGACGCCATCAAGCGCGCCGGCTCAACCGATGCGGACAAGCTGGTCGAGGCGCTGGAGAAGACTGATTGGGAAGGCACCATCGGCCGCATCCAGTTCTACGGCAAGGATGACCCGTTCACCCACGGCCTGAAATACGGCAAGGGCCTGATCACCGGGCTGATGCTGCAATGGCAAGACGGCGTTCAGACCAGCGTCTGGCCACCGGAAATCGCCAAGGCCAAGATCAAGTTCCCGGCCTTCATCAAGGTGACCGCGAACTGAGTTCGCAACCACCATCGCCTTCGTCATTGCGAGGAGCGTAGCGACGAAGCAATCCAGTCCGTGCTCGCGATCTGGATTGCTTCGCTTCGCTCGCAATGACAGCGGAAGCGTTCCTTTTCCTCAGTCACAGCGAAAGCTGCGGTTCCCTGTATGCTTGCCCTGCAAATCCTGATCGACGGCTTCGCCATCAGCGCCCTGTACGCACTCGGCGCCACCGGCTTCACCCTGATATTCGGCGTTTCCGGCGTACTCAACCTGTCGCATGGCGCCATCATGGTGTTGGCGGCGGTGGCGGCCTGGGCCGCCTCCAGCATTCTCCACGTCAACAATTACATCGGCGCCACCATCGGGGTTGCGACCGCGCTGGTGGCGTCATTGATCACCTATTTCGCGGTGGTGCAGCCGATCCAGCGCTCGCGGCGAATTCCCAATGAGGAAAAGGAAATCTTCGTCCTCACCGGCACGCTGCTGTGGGGCATCATGATCCAGGAGTTGATTGCCTACTTCTTCACCAACAACGCCAAGACCGTGCTGCCGATCGTCGAGGGCGTGGTCGAAATCCTCGGCGTCCGCACCCCGCAGAACGAAATCTTCACCGCGCTGGTGTGCTGCCTGGTGATCGCCCTGCTCTGGCTGCTGGTCAACCGCACCCGAATGGGCAAGGCGGTGCTGGCAGCTTCGATGAATCCGCGTGGTGTCACCCTGCTCGGGCTCGAGCTCACCAATATCTATGTCGTGGTCTGGGCGATCTACGGCATTCTCGCCGGCATCGCCGGGGTGCTGCTCGGAATGTTTCTTGGCGTCTCCTCCTACAGCGTCGGCCCGCTGACCGCGAGCGCGTTCTCGATCGTGGTGCTGGGCGGGCTCGGCAGCGTGTCCGGCTCGCTGATCGCCGCTTTCGTGGTCGGCTATCTCGAGACGCTGACCGCCTATCTGGTGTCGCCGGCCTATCGCACCATTCCGGCGCTGCTGCTGCTGGTGGCGGTGATGTATATCCGGCCGCAAGGCCTGCTGGGGAGGCGCTGAACATGTCGCTCTTCAAAACGCGGCTGTTCTGGATCGCGCTCGGGATCGTGGTGATCGCCTCGACGCTGCCGCTCTACGTCTCCGGCTACATCCTCGGTCTGCTGACGGTCGCCTATTATTTCGGCGTGTTCGCGATGTCGTGGGACCTGTTGTTCGGCTTCGCCGGCGAGGTCAATTTCGGACCGACCTTCCTGATCGGGGTCGGCGCCTACACCGCCGGGATCATCAATCACGAATATGGGCTGTCGGTATATCTGTGCATCTTCATCGGCGCGATGGCCTCGGTAATCGCCGGCTTCGTGCTGGCACTGCCGGCACTGCGGGTGCGCGGCCCCTATTTCGGGCTGACCACGCTGGTCGCCGTGCTGATGCTGCAGAATTTCATCGTGGTGTTCGCCGACTTGACCGGTGGCGAAATCGGCCTGACCATCCCCGATGTGATCACCATCAACGCCAGCGCCAACTACTGGATCGCGCTCGGCTTCATGTCGATCAGCGCCGCGGTGCTGTACGGGCTGTCGCAGTCGCCGCTCGGCCTCGTATTGCAGGCCTCGGGTCAGGACCCGGTGCAGGCCGGCGCGCTCGGCTTCAACATCGTCAAGCACAAGCTGTTCGCCTTCATCGTCAGTGCGTTCTTCTCCGGATTGGCCGGGGCGATGCTGGTGTTCTACTTCGGCACCGCCTCGGTCGGCACCGTGGTCGACGTCGCGGTCGGCGTGCAGGTGATCGTCGCGGCGGTGCTGGGCGGGCGGCGCACCGTGCTCGGCGCGGCGCTCGGCGCGATCTTCCTGATCGTCGCCGGCGAATTCCTGCGGCCGACCGGCGAACTGGCGACCTTCATTGTCTCGGCGGTCGCGCTGCTCGTCGTATTGTTCTTCCCCGGCGGTTTCCTCGGAGCGGCCATGTCGCGCGAGGCCCGCAGCTGATGGACGCCACCTCAAACTTTGCACCGGTGCTCGAGGTCCGCGGCCTCACCAAGCGGTTCGGCGGCCTCACCGCGGTGAAGAATCTCAGCCTCGAGCTGCGCGCCGGCGAAATCTTCGGGCTGATCGGCCCGAACGGCTCCGGCAAATCCACCGCGATGAAATCGATCATGGGAATCGAACGTCCGACCACGGGCGACGTGGTGTTCCAGGGTGAAAATATCGCCGGCCTGCCGGCGCACAAGATCGCCCGCAAGGGCTTCGGCATGGTATTCCAGCATTCCCGACCGTTGAACCGGCAGACCGTGCTGGAGAACATCATGGTCGCGCTGTTGCCGGACAGCCTGTTGATGCTGTTCGCCGACAAGGCACTGACCGAGCGCGCCGAGTGGATCGCCGAACGCGTCGGGCTCGCCGCGGTGATGCACCGCAAGCCCCCGACGCTGCCATTCGCCGACCTGCGTCGTATGGAGCTGGCGAAGGCGATTGCCCGCGATCCCAAGGTGGTGCTGGTCGACGAGCCTTTCGCCGGGCTGACGCTAGCGGAGGTCGGGATCTTCTCCGAACTGATCAGCAGTTTTCGCGACGAGGGCCGCGCGGTGCTGCTGGTCGACCACAACGTCAAGAGCGTTGCCGCCTTGGTCGATCGGGTGCTGGCGATGTATCTCGGCGAGGAGATCTGCACCGGGCGCGCGGACGAGGTGATGCGCAACGAGACCGTCCGGCGGGTCTATCTCGGCGGCGCGATCGAAACCTCGGCGCGGCCGGAAACCAGCTTCGCCGACAAGGTGCCGCTGCTGCAGGTCGAGAATGTCAGCGTCTTTTACGGCAAGGCGCAGGCGCTGGACAACGTCTCGATCCATGTCCATCAGGGCGAATTCGTTTCGGTGGTCGGCCTCAACGGCGCCGGCAAGACCACGCTGTTCAATGCCATCTCCGGCTTCCTGCCCTATACCGGCGAGATCGTGCGCGGCGGCGAGAGCTTGCGCGGCGTCAGCCCGGCGAAGATCGCGCGCCACGGCCTGGTGCAATGTCCGGAGTCGCGCGAACTGTTCGGCGAGATGAGCGTGAGGGAAAATCTCGATCTCGGCGGCCATCACCTCAGCGACGAAGCTCGCCCCAAGCAGATCGAATGGCTGTTCGAACTGTTTCCGATCCTGCGCGAACGCCAGGGCCAGATGGCGCAGACCCTGAGCGGCGGCGAACAGCAGATGCTCGCGATCGGCCGCGCGTTGATGATGCAGCCGAAGATCCTGATTCTCGACGAGCCGACGCTCGGGCTGGCGCCGGTGATCCTCGAGCAATTGTCAAAGGCGCTGGAGAAGCTGCGGCAGACCTCCGACATCACCGTGCTGCTCGGCGAGCAGAACGTCACCTTCGCGCTGCCGCATGCCGACCGGGTCTATGTGCTGGAGCACGCGCGGATCGTCTGGGAAGGCGACCCCGGCCGGTTTGCGGCAGAGGCCGGCGAAGGATATTTGTGAAATCCGGAAATGGCTCCTGAGGTCGTCATTGCGAGCCAAGTATGGCGCGCAGCGCCGGCCGAAAACGAAGCAATCCAGGGCTGCAAGCGAAGACTGGATTGCTTCGTCGCAAGTGCTCCTCGCAATGACGATCTCTCACGCTTACACCAACTCGAAAGGCAATCATGGACCTGCATCTGCGCGGCAAGCGCGTCCTGATCACCGGCGCCTCGAAGGGCATCGGCGCGGCCGCGGCCGAAGCCTTTGCCGAGGAAGGCTGCCACCTGGGACTCGCCGCCCGCAACGTCGAGCAGATGAACGCGCTGGCCGAGCGGCTGCGCTCCAATCACCAGATCGGCGTCAAGGTCCACG
The DNA here is from genome assembly GCF_013377015.1 of Rhodopseudomonas sp. Classification (GTDB taxonomy): domain Bacteria; phylum Pseudomonadota; class Alphaproteobacteria; order Rhizobiales; family Xanthobacteraceae; genus JARJEH01. Next base: position 63,777 of record NZ_JACABA010000001.1, read on the forward strand.
GCGTCGACCTGCGCAAGCCCGACGATCTGGCGCGGCTCGCGGCGGACGCCGCTGACATCGACATCCTGATCAACAATGCCGGCGATATTCCGGGCGGCTCGATCGACAAGGTCGAGGAGGCCGCCTGGCGCCACGCCTGGGACCTCAAGGTATTCGGCTTCATCAACCTGACGCGGCTGGTCTATGCGGGGATGAAGGCACGCGGCGGCGGCGTCATCATCAACGACATCGGCGCCGCCGGCGAGAAATTCGACGCCAATTACATCTGCGGCTCCGCCGGCAACGCCGCCTTGATGGCGTTCACGCGTTCGCTCGGCAGCAAGAGTCTCGCCGACAACATCCGCGTGGTCGGCATCAACCCCGGCCCGGTCGGCACCGAGCGCCATGTCACGCTGATGAAGACCCGCGCCAAGCACCAGCTCGGCGATGAGAACCGCTACCGTGAATTGCAGCAGGGCCTTCCGCTGGGGCGGCCCGCGCATGCGCGCGAGATCGGCGACCTGATGGCGTATCTCGCCTCCGACCGCTCCGGCTACACCTCGGGCGTGATCTTCACGGTCGATGGCGGAATCAGCGCGGGTTGGTCGAACTGACCTTGAAGGTTGACGAAACATCTTGATCCAACGCAACAACGCGGCGCGGTCGCAAGGCGTATCAGTAAACGACCTATTCTCATCGAAGAAGACCGTGGCCATGGCAACAGCGTCCGTCGACAAGCAATCCGTTGATCCCCTCCCTGGCCCGCCTTCGATCCCGCATTTGAGCAAGGACTTCATCTGGGGCGTCTCCACCTCGAGCTTCCAGATCGAGGGCGCCACGCAGGAAGACGGCCGCGGACTCAGCATCTGGGACAGCTATGGCCGGACCGGCCAGGTCCGGAACAACGACACCGGCGACATCGCCTGCGACCACTATCACCGCTACAAGGAAGACGTCGCGCTGATGCGCACGCTCGGCATTCAGGCCTACCGGTTCTCGGTGGCGTGGCCGCGGGTGTTGCCGAACGGCACCGGCGCCGTCAACGAAGCGGGCCTCGCGTTCTACGACCGGCTGATCGATGAATTGCTGGCATCAGACATCGAGCCGTGGCTGTGCCTGTATCATTGGGATCTGCCGCAGGCGCTGGAAGATCGCGGCGGCTGGATGAATCGCGAGTCGGTTGCCTGGTTCACCGACTATGCCACGCTGATCGGCAAGCGCTACGGCCGCCGGGTCAAGCGTTTCGCCACCTTCAACGAGCCGGCGATCTTCAGCCTGTTCAGCCGCTCCTTCGGCACGCGCGACCGCAGTGCCGACGACAAGCTGAACCGCTGGATCCACCACGTCAATCTCGCCCACGGCGCGGCGGTGGACGCGCTGCGCGCGCAGGCGCCGGGGGCACTGATCGGCTGCATCCACAACTATCAGCCGATCATTCCCTCGAGCGCGAGCGAGGCCGACGTCAAGGCCGCGGCGCTGGTCGACGCCTACTGGAACCAGGCTTATCCCGATCCGCAATATCTCGGCGAATATCCGCAAGCGATCCGCGCCGGAATCGAGCCGCATATGCAGCCCGGCGATCTGGCGCGGATTCACCGCCCGCTCGACTGGTTCGGGCTCAATCATTACAGCCCCGTCTATATCAATTCCGATCCGTCGGCGCTGATCGGGATGGGCTGGGGGCCAAAGCCCGCCGAAATTCCGCGCACGCCGATCGACTGGACCATCGAGCCGGACGCGTTCCGCGACACCCTGCTCACGGTCAGCAAGCGCTATGGGCTACCGGTCTATGTCACGGAAAACGGCTACGGCAGGGGTGATGACGAAAAGCCGGATGAGATCGGCGCGGTGGCTGATCCCGGACGGGTCGATTTTCTGCGCTCCTATATCTCGGCGCTCGATGCCGCGGTCGCCGCCGGCGCCGATGTGCGCGGCTATTTCGTCTGGTCGTTGCTCGACAATTTCGAATGGGATTCCGGCTACAGCGTGCGGTTCGGGCTGACCTATATCGACTACAAGACCCAGCGCCGGATTCCGAAATCCTCGTTCAAATGGTACGCCGATGTCATCAGGCTGGCGCGCGGGCTGACGCCTGCGGCCTAGCGCTCCGCCGCGCCGCGCGCACCCTCGCGCGGCTTCGCCGGGATGGCATCAGGCATGTCGTCGATCGCGGCCAGCAACGCCGACACCCGGTTCGCGGAGGAGCGCCAATCGGCAAGCCGCTGATAGTTGTCGACCAGCCAGTTGATCGCGCCCTGCACGGTGACGAACGCCGCGGCGCTCTGGGTGACTTCGCCGAGCGACATCGCCCCGCTGATATATTTCGGGAAACAGAGAAAATACGCGACGACCGGCGCGAACAGAAAATTGGCGTGCGATACCAGCGTGGTGTTGGCCAATTGCCAGCCCAGGTCGCGCCACGACCGCAGCACGCCGCCAAGATGGACCAGCAGGTCGCCCTTGTCCGCGAGCGCCCCGTCGGCGGTCTCGGCGCGACCGCCGCGCATGATCTCGGCGGCGGCACGGAATTCGGCCTCCGCCTGGTTGCGCGATTCGATGATGCCGATCAGGCGGCGGCCGAACACCAACATCAGCACCGTCATCACGCTCGAATAGGTGATGACGCCGAGCACCAGATAGCCGGGGATCGACAGGCTGTGGCCCAGCACCTCGACGTCGATGCTGCCGCCGACGCTCCACAATACGCCGAAGAACGTCACCGATATCAATCCGGACGATATGAAGGCGAGGATCAGATCGACAGGGGCGTCGGTTGCAATCCTGACATCCTCGGCCAAACGATATTCCGGATTCTCGGCTCCTTCGTCGCTGCCGTCGATCGGCATGTCGTGGTTCTTGCTGGACCAAGCGTGAAGGATATCGCGCGTGATCGCTTCGCGCCATTTGCGTTGCCCGGTCATCCGGCCCCACACCGAGGTGGCGGCGAGAATGATGCTGGCGCAGGCCAGCCCTACGAACACTTTGGCCTGGGTCCAGAGTTCGGCTGCGTCGCGTCGCTCCAGCGCGTCGAAGAAATGCCGGTTCCAGAGGTTCAGATAGAACTGCACCAGCAGTTGCAGCAGCATCACGCCCAGCAGCAGTACGATCAGCGCTGTGACCGACAGCACGCCCTCGAACCAGAAACGTCGGGACAGTCTCCAGAACCGCGCCAGACTGCGACCGTTCGACCCGTTGGATGGCGACAGACTCATTGTGCGATTTAAATCCCGAATCGTTGGTCTGTGAAGCGAACCGATTTACCCCCGCCTCCGGGCAGGGCATGCTACCGCGCCGAGCGGATGGCAAGCGGGATAATGGGTGGAGGCGGCGGGTGGCGGCACAACAGGACCTGATTAAAGCAACGGCTTGCGCGGTGGTCGACAGGCTGAACGCGGGCGAAATCACGCCGCTCGACCTGCTCGACGCGCTGGAGGCCAGAATCGCCGAGGTCGACGGCGCCGTCAACGCGCTGCCGACGCGGTGCTTCGTGCGCGCCCGCAAGCACGCCGCCGAACTGATGAAGAAGCCGCTGGGCCAGCGCGGTGTGCTGGCAGGGATGCCGGTACCGATCAAGGATTTGACCGCGGTGGCCGGGGTGCTGACCACGCAGGGTTCGCCAATCTACAAGGACGCGATCCCGGCGCGCTCGGACCTGATGGTCGAGCATCTCGAAGCCAACGGCGCGCTGATCTATGCGAAATCGAACACCCCCGAATTCGGTGCCGGTGCCAACACCTTCAACGAGGTGTTCGGCTTCACCCGCAATCCTTGGGACACGTCGCGCTCGGCGGCCGGATCGTCGGGCGGCGCGGCAGTGGCGCTTGCCACCGGCACGGCCTGGCTGGCGCACGGCTCAGACATGGGCGGCTCGTTGCGCAATCCGGCGAGCTTCTGCGGCATCGTCGGCCTGCGGCCGAGCATCGGCCGGGTCGCGCATACGCCGGTGGCGAAGATCGATCGCAACCTCGGCGTGCAGGGTCCGATGGCGCGCAACGTCGAGGATGTGGCGCTGCTGCTCGATGCGATGAGCGGCGAGCACGCCGCAGATCCGCTGTCGCTGCCGCGGCCCGCGACCTCGTTTCTCGCCGCGGCGCGGTCGCGGCAGCGCCCGCTGCGCGTGGCCTATTCGCCGGACCTCGGTATCACCCCGGTCGATCCGGAAGTCGCCGCCATCACCCACAAGGCGGCGATGCGCTTCGCCGAGGCCGGCGTGATCGTCGAGGAAGCCCATCCCGACCTGCGCGAGGCTCACGACTGCTTCCAGGTGCTGCGGGCCTTCGATTTCGCCATCAGCAAGGCGCCGCTGCTGCGCGACAAGCGCGACATGCTGAAGCCGGAAGTGATCTGGAATATCGAACAGGGTCTGAAGCTGACGGTCGACGACCTGGCGCGGGCCGAGGCGCAGCGCGTAGCGATGACGGCGCGCACCGTCGAGTTCTTTCACAGCTACGATCTGTTGCTGTGTCCCGCGACCATCGTTCCGCCCTACCCGATCGAGAACCGCTACGTCGCTGAATGCGCGGGGCAGAAGTTCGACAACTACGTCGAATGGCTGGGGATCGTCTACGCGATCACCCTGGTGTGCTGCCCGGCGCTGTCGCTGCCGTGCGGTTTCACCTCCACCGGACTGCCGGTCGGGCTGCAGATGGTGGCGCCGCCGCGCGGGGACGCAAGGCTGCTCGCCGGCGCCGCTGTGCTCGAAGACATTCTCGGCTTGCGCGGCACCACGCCGATCGATCCGAGAACCGCGCCCTGACACGACGCTGGCGGATGGAACTCGCGCTGTGGTAATCTGCGCGCGAGGCGCCGGGCGGTGATTTCGCATGACGGAATTGCAACGCTCGATCGCGGGACACGATCCGTCAGACAAGGCGGGCGCGCAGGTAGAGGAACGTTGAATGTCTGGAACCATCAAGATTCATGTCGATCAGGACAAATGCCAGGGCCACGCGCGCTGCAAGGCGCTGGCGCCCAAGCTGTTCGAGCTCGATGAATTCGGCAATGCCCACGAGATCGGTGACGGCACGGTGCCCGCCGACCTGATCGAACAGGCCTGGCTCGCCAAGGCGAATTGTCCAGAAGTCGCGATCGAGATCGTCGAGGACTAAAGCCGGATCGAACTTCCATTGACCTGGCGGCGGCGCCAATGCCCGTGCCAAAACTATGACCAGAGGAAACGCCCGCATGACCGAGCCAAGGCCCGTCACCGATTGGATTCACGACTTCGACCACACCGATCCGCGCTGGACCGAGAACCCGTATCCGATCTGGGACGAATTGCGTTCCGCGTCGCCGGTGGTTCACACCGACCGCTTTCTCGGAGTCTATATGCCGACCACGTTCGAGGCGGTGAAGGAAATCTCCTACGATACCGATCACTTCTCGTCCCGCCGCATCATCGTTCGCAACGAGCGGCCCGAAGTCGTACAGCCGGCGCCGCCGATCACCTCCGATCCGCCCGAGCACAAGCCGGCGAAGCGGCTGCTGCTGCCGCCATTCACGCCTGACGCGGTGCGCCTGCTCGAGCCCAGGGTCCGGGCGATCTGCAACGAACTGATCGACGACTTCATCGAGGACGACGGCTGCGACGCCGCGGCGCAATACACTAAACACATTCCGGTGCGCGCGATCGCCCACATGCTCGGAATCCCCGAGCAGGACAGCGACCTGTTCATCAAGTGGATCCACGAGGTGCTCGAACTCGGGATCACCGACACCGCCACCCTGATGCGGGCGGTGGAAGAGATGAGCATCTATTTCATCGGCCACATCGCCAAACGCAAGCAGCACCCGACCGACGACCTGATCAGTTCGCTGATGAACGCGCGCGACAAGAACGGCCAGCCGCTGTCCGACCCCCATGTGCTCGGCTCGCTGCGGCTGCTGCTGATCGCCGGCATCGATACCACCTGGAGCGCGATCGGCGCGTCGCTGTGGCATCTGGCGAAAACCCCGGCCGACCGCGACCGGCTGCTGGCGGAGCCGGAATTGCTGCCGACCGCGATCGAGGAATTTCTGCGCGCCTATGCGCCGGTGACGATGGCGCGCGAGGTGATGAAGGAGACCGTGATCAGCGGCTGCCCGGTGAAGCCCGGCAACATGGTGCTGCTGTCGTTCCCCGCCGCCAACCGCGATCCGTCGGTGTTTCCCGACGCCGACCAGGTCAAGATCGACCGCAAGGAAAATCCGCATGTCGCGTTCGGGCTCGGCATCCACCGTTGCGTCGGCTCTAATCTGGCGCGGATGGAGATGACGGTGGCGATCGAGGAATGGCTGAAGCGGGTTCCGGATTTCCGATTGGATACTTCGCAGAAAGTCAAATGGTCGGAAGGCACCGTTCGCGGCCCGCGGCAGTTGCCGATCCTGTTCGGCAAGCCGAGCTGACCGGTTGCCGCGCGCGCGATCCCGCGCAGAAGTGATCGCCGGCGATAGCGGCGACGCCGTTCGATATGCCACATTCCGGCGGACCACACCGTCCGCAGGGAGCGAGCGATCATGACCGACGAGGCCGCGCCGCCAGCCGATTCCAAGCTCACCCGCAGCAAACAGCGCTGGGCACGCGAGGGCAAATTCCTCACCGGCGAGATCGCGCGGCCGGAGGCGCAGCGGCTGCCGCCCGGACAGCATCTGACCCGCGACTGGCCGGTGCTCGACCTCGGCCTATCGCCGCAGATCTCTCGCGAACGCTGGCGGCTCGACGTCTATGGCTCGGTCGCCAATCCGCTGTTCTGGGATTTCGCCGAGTTCATGGCGCAGCCGCAGACGCAGCTCACTTCTGACATCCATTGCGTCACCACCTGGTCGCGCTACGACAATCAGTGGGAGGGGCTGACGACCCGCGATCTGCTGGAAGCCTGTCAGCCGCATCACCAGGCGCGCTGCGTGCTGCTGCATTCGCACGATGGCTACACCACTAATCTTGCGCTGGAGGATTTCGCCGCCGAGGACGCGCTGCTGGCGCACAGTTGGTCCGGCGCACCCTTGGAGCAAGAGCACGGCGGCCCGGTGCGGCTGGTGGTGCCGCAGCTGTATTTCTGGAAGAACGCGAAGTGGCTGCAATCGATCGAGTTCCTCGATGTCGATCAACCTGGCTATTGGGAGGTGCGCGGCTATCACAACCGCGGCGACCCGTGGCAGGAGCAGCGATATTCGGGGGATTGAGATGCGGCGTCACCGTCCGCGAGACCGCGCCCTCATTTCTGAGATCAGCATGGTCACGTGCGTTGCGGATTGACGCCGCGCCGCGGCAGGCGCGATAGTGCAAGAAAGGGAGATCTGCATGCCGGCAGTGGCGCGCGTCGATCCGAAAACGATTTTCTCCACGGAGGAATGGGCTCGGCTGACCAGCCGCAGTTCCGCACGCGGCATCTGGCTGGTGGTGCATGCCTGGGGCACCATCGCGGCGGCGATCGCGCTGGTGACGCTGTGGCCGAATCCACTGACCTGGCTGGTCGCCGTGATGATCGTCGGCACCAGGCAGCTCGGCCTGGCGATCCTGATGCACGAAGCCGCCCATGGCGGGCTACATCGCAACCAGGCGATCAACGAATGGATCTGACAATGGCTGTGCGCGGTGCCGGTCGGCGCCGACCTGGCCAGCTATCGCTCCTATCATCTACAGCATCACAAATTCACCCAGCAGCCGGAAGACCCTGACCTGTCATTGTCGGCGCCGTTTCCGATCAGCAAGGACAGCTTCACCCGCAAAGCGATCCGCGATCTGACCGGGCAAACCTTCGTCAAGCAGCGGCTGCCGCAGTTTCTGTCGCTGTTCCAGCGCCAACGCGCCGATGGCGAGGTCTCACACGAGAGTTTCGTCGCCAGCGGCGCCGACAAGATGGCGCGCTTCCTTGGCTTCAACGTCGCGTTGTTCGCGCTGCTCTGGCTGTGCGGCGCAGGCGTCTGGTTCTTCGCGGTCTGGGTGGTGGCGATGGCCAGCTGGCTACCGCTGGTGACGCGGGTGCGCAACATCGCCGAACACGCCTGCACCTCGACCGGCCCCGACCCGTTCAGCCACGCTCGCACCACGCTGGCGTCGCCGCTGGAGCGCTTGTTAGTCGCGCCGTATTGGGTGAATTATCACGCCGAACATCATTTGTTCATGTACCTGCCATGCTACAATCTGCCGGAGGCGCATCGGCTGCTGCGCGACAAGGCACTGCTCGCGCGGGTCGAGGTCAGCCCGGGATATCTCGACGTGCTGAGGCTGGCGACGACGCGGCCTTAAGAGTGCCATCATTCCTGGGCGCGAGCAGCAAAGTTGCGCGCGAACTCGGGATCTTGCGGCTGCGACGCAGCGCTACAGGTGCCCAGTGCTGGATTCCGGGCTCGCTCGGCCCGCGGCCTCGCGCCCGGGAATGACACTGGAAGGCGATGGTGCGGAACGAGCCTGCCTACTACACCGGCCTCAAGATCACCCGGTCGCGCGAGGAGTCGGCGACCCCCAGATAGGCCGCCTTGGCCTGCTGCAGCGGATAGACCGCCGCCGGATTGATCGGGAACGGCCTGAGGTGACCGTCGGCAAAACCCGGCCCCAATTCGCGCAGCACATCGCCGGTGGCGACTGACGAGAACGCCAGCGTGTCGATACCGACATAGGTGTGCTGGCCGCGATAGAATTCGAGAATGTTGAATTGCACGATGCGGTCGACCGCCGCGATCAGGATCTGGCGGCCGCGCAGCGCCAGCGATTTGTGCGCGGCCTGGAAATACGGATCGCCGACGGTGTTGAACACGATGTCGGCGCCCTTGCCGTCGGTCAGCTCGCGCACGCGCGCTGCGACGTCGATCGCGGAGGCGTCGATCACATCGACAGCCGCGCTGGCATGGCCCGCATAGGGTTCGTTCTTGCGCACCACCCCGATCACCCGCGCGCCGCGCCAGGTCGCGATCTGCGTCGCTGCTTGGCCGACCTTGCCGTTGACGCCCATCACCAGCACCACCTCACCCGGCACCGGCATCCCGGCGCGTCGCAGCCCTTCGGTCGCGGTGACGAACGGCACGCCAATTCCGGCGGCCTCCTCCCACGATATTCCGGCCGGCTTCTCCACCAACGCTCCCGCTTCCACGACCAGATGGCTGGCGTGGGTGCCGTCGCGCCGAATCCCGAGATCGCCGGAGGAGCCGAACACGTCGCGGCCGATCCACGCGGCGGGGCCGTCGATCACGCGGCCCGCAAAGTCGCGGCCCGGCGTGCGCGGAAACACCGCATAGGGCATCAGCCCGGTGGCGGCCTTGACGTCGGATGGGTTCACCGCAGCCGCCCTCACCTCGATCAGCACGTCGCCGGCGCAGCCGCGCTTCAGCGTCAGTCGCTCGATCGCGGGCGCGAGCGACGCCGCATCGGCGGCCTTTTCGCGCAGTCGCACGCAGCGTGCCGCGACCGACATCGCCGGGCCGAAACTCTCGGAAACACTCATGCGTAACCACCTTCAGAAACAATCTGCGCCGCGAGCGCGGCGCGGTCGCCTTCTGCCAGATTTCGCGAACCGAAGCTATGCCGCCCGCGCGCTCATGGTCAGCAAATCGTAGCGCGCCACCGGTTCGTTGTTCTGGTTGAACACCTCGACGTCCCAGCGCACCTCGCCATATTCCGGCTTCCGCGCCGGCGATTTCTGCTTCACCGTCAGTTTCACCCGGATGCTGTCGTCGGGCGACACCGGCTTGAGAAAGCGCAGATTGTCGAGGCCGTAATTCGCCAGCAGCGGCCCTGGAGCGGGATCGACGAACAACCCGGCGGCGAAGGCCAGGATCAGATAGCCGTGGGCTACCCGGCCGGGGAAGAACGGGTTGGCCTTGGCCGCGGCCTCGTCCATGTGGGCATAGAAATTGTCGCCGGTGAATGCGGCGAAGTGCTCGATATCGGCGAGCGTGATCGGCCGGCTCGCAGTCTCGATGCTGTCGCCGATGGCGAGATGATCGTAGTCGCGCTTGAACGGATGCTCCGCCGCGAGCGGCGCCGGCGCGCCCTTGATCCAATATCCGGTCAGCGCCGACAACCGTCCTGGCGACGCCTGGATCGCGGTGCGCTGCATGTAGTGATACACGGCGCGCAAGCCGCCAAGCTCCTCGCCGCCGCCGGCGCGGCCGGGTCCGCCATGCAACAGATTCGGCAAAGGCGAACCGTGCCCGGTGGATTCCGCAGCGCAGTCGCGATCGACGATCAGGACACGGCCGTGCCATGGCGCAATCCCCAGCACCATGGTTTCCGCGACCGCGCGGTCGTAGCTGAACAGCGAGGCGACGAGACTGCCCTCGCCGCGCCGCACCAGCTCGATCGCCTGCTCGAGATCGTCATAAGCGATCACGGTGGCGACCGGCCCGAACGCTTCGGTGTCGTGAATTCGCCGCGCCGTCATCAGGTCTCTTGCACGCAGCAGGATTGGCGACAGATAAGCGCCCGCCTTGCTGTCGATGCCCGCGCCGTCGCATTTTTCCGGATCGCCGAACACGATCTCTGCCTCGCCTTGCAGGACCGCGATCTGCGCCCGCACCGACTCGCGCTGGGCGCGGCTGACCAGCGGCCCCATCGCCTTGTCCTCCTTGCGCGGATCGCCGAGTTTCACCTCGGCCAGCCGCGCCTGCAACGCCGCGATCACCTGGCCTTCAAGCGTCCGCGGAACGATGATGCGGCGGATCGCGGTGCATTTCTGCCCGGCCTTGGCGGTCATCTCGCGCACCACTTCGCGAATGAACAGGTCGAACTCCGGCTCGGCCGGGGTGACGTCTGGCCCGAGGATCGCTGCGTTCAACGAGTCGCGCTCGGCGATGAAGCGAATCGAATGCTTTGAAATGCTCGGATGGCTGCGCAGCTTGTCCGAAGTTTCGATCGAGCCGGTGAACGAAATCACGTCCTGGCCGCCGAGGTGATCCAGCAGATCGCCGGTGCCGCCGCAGATCAGTTGCAGCGCGCCCGCCGGCAAGATGCCGGATTCGTGGATCAGCCGCACCAGCGCTTCGGTGACATAGGCCGTCGCGGTCGCCGGCTTCGCGATCACCGGCACGCCGGCCAGCAGCGCCGGCGCCAGTTTCTCCAGCAAGCCCCAGCACGGGAAATTGAACGCATTGATATGCACGGCGACGCCATGCAGCGGCGACAGGATGTGCTGGCCGACGAAGCTGCCGCGCTTGGAGAGACTCTCGACATCGCCTTCGGTGACGAATTTGGCGCCGGGCAGATCGCGCCGGCCGCGCGAGGCATAGGCCGACAGCGTCATCAGCCCACCGTCGATGTCGATCGCATTGTCGCGCCGGTTGGCGCCGGTGTCGGCGGCCAGCGCGTAGAGCGGTTCCTTGCGCTCGGTCAGATATGCCGCGAGCGCCTTCAGCCTGTCGGCGCGTTTGTGAAACGTGAGCTTGCGCAGCGCCGGGCCGCCGACCTCGCGCGCATGCTTGACCATCGCGGCGAAATCCAGCCCGGCGCTGGAGGCCCGCGCGACGATGACGCCATCGACCGCGCTTGGGATGTCGACGAAACCGCCGGTCGGCTCAATCCAGCGATCCAGCGCAAGGCTCTGCAAGGTGATGGTCATCGATCCCTCCCGTTTCTCTTGTTGCGGTCGCGAGGCGGGATTTGACGCCAGCTTCGGCCGTTGACACGATGGTCGCTTCGGCTAATAATTGACTGACCGATCGTTCAATTCAAGAGGCTTTCGAAAGCCCGAGCGTCAGCCAGGGAGAAAAACGTGGACGAAGTCCTGATCGACGATCGGGGGGCATGGCGCGTGATCACGCTGAATCGTCCCGACCGGCTGAATTCCTTCAACGAGGCGATGCATCGTGCGCTGGCCTTCGCGCTCGACGCCGCCGCCGATCCGGCCTGCCGCGCCGTGCTGCTCACCGGTGCGGGGCGCGGCTTCTGCGCCGGGCAGGATCTCGCCGACGTCACGGTGTCCGATGGCGCTGTGCCCGACCTCGGCGTCACCATCGAGACATTCTACAATCCGCTGATCCGTCGCATCCGCGCACTGCGAAAGCCGGTGGTCTGCGCGGTCAACGGCATCGCCGCCGGCGCCGGCGCCAATATCGCGCTCAGCTGCGACATCGTGCTGGCGGCGCGCTCGGCAAAGTTCATTCAATCGTTCGCCAAGATCGGCCTGGTGCCGGATTCCGGCGGCACCTGGTTCCTGCCGCGGCTGATCGGCGACGCCCGCGCCACGGCGCTGGCGATGCTGGCGGAGCCGATCACCGCCGACACCGCCGAGCAATGGGGCCTGATCTGGCGCGCGGTCGACGACAATCGGCTGATCAACGAGGCCGAAGCCCTCACCCACCGACTGGCCGAGCAGCCGACGCAAGGCTTGGCGCTGATCAAGCAGGCGTTGGCGCAATCCGCCAGCAACACACTCGACGCCCAGCTCGACCTCGAGCGCGATCTGCAACGGCAGGCCGGGCGCACGCCGGACTATGCCGAAGGCGTTGACGCCTTCATCGCCAAGCGGGCGCCGAAATTTTCCGGGAGGCCGGGTTGAACGTGAAGGCACCCTTGTCGCCGGATGATCTGGCGCGCGCCTGCGCCGAGGTGATGTGGCAGGACGACTACGCCAGCAAGGGTCTCGGCATGGAGATCGTCGAGGTCAAGGCGGGCGAAGCCACGCTGGCGATGACCATCACCACCGACATGGTCAACGGCCATGGCATCGCCCATGGCGGCTTCATCTTCACGCTGGCGGATTCGGCGTTCGCCTATGCGTGCAATTCCTACAATGAGCGCACCGTCGCCGCCCACGGCAACATCACCTTCATCCGCCCGAGCAAGCTCGGCGCCAGGCTGATCGCCACCGCGAAGGAGATCTCGCGCAGCGGACGATCCGGCATCTACGACATTCGCGTCACCGCGGGCGGCGTCACCATCGCCGAATTGCGCGGCCATTCCCGCTCGATCGGCGGCACGCTGGTGCCGCCGCAGCCCACCTAAGCACCTGACACAGGACGAGCACGATGGCCTCAGGCAATCCGCAAATCAGGACACCGGGCGGCTACACCGCGCTGCTGGACGATGCCGAGCGCGCCTCGCGCGACGAGATCGTGGCGTTGCAGACCAAGCGCCTGGCCTGGACGCTGCAGCACGCCTACGACAACGTCGCGCATTACAAAGCCGCGTTCGACGCCAGGGGCGTCCACCCGTCCGATTTCCGCCAGCTCTCGGACCTGGCGAAATTCCCGTTCACGCTGAAGACCGACCTGCGCGACAACTACCCCTTCGGGCTGTTCGCGGTGCCGCGCGACCAGGTGGTGCGGGTCCACGCCTCATCCGGCACCACCGGCAAGCCGATCGTGGTCGGCTATACAGCGGCCGACATCGAGATGTGGGCGACCGTGATGGCGCGCTCGATCCGCGCCGCCGGCGGCCGCAGCGGCATGATCATGCACAACGCCTATGGCTACGGGCTGTTCACCGGCGGGCTCGGCGCGCATTACGGCGCGGAGAAACTCGGCTGCACCGTGGTCCCGGTGTCCGGCGGCATGACCGAGCGCCAGGTGCAGCTGATCAATGATTTCAAGCCCGATATCATCACCGTGACGCCGAGCTACATGCTCGTCATCCTCGATGAATTCAAACGCCAGGGCCTTGACCCGCGAAAATCGTCGCTGAAATTCGGCATCTTCGGAGCCGAGCCCTGGACCAACGCGATGCGCGCGGAAATCGAGCAGGCGTTCGACCTCGACGCCACCGACATCTATGGCCTGTCCGAAGTGATCGGCCCCGGCGTCTCGCAGGAATGCATCGAGACCAAGGATGGGCTGCATGTCTGGGAAGATCACTTCCTGCCCGAGGTGATCGATCCCGACAGCGGCGAGGTGCTGCCCGACGGCGCCAAGGGCGAGTTGGTATTCACCTCGCTGACCAAGCAAGCGTTTCCGATCATTCGCTACCGCACCCGCGATCTGACGCGGCTGCTGCCGGGCACGGCGCGGCCCGGAATGCGGCGGATGGAAAAGATCACCGGCCGTTCCGACGACATGATCATCCTGCGCGGCGTCAACGTATTCCCGACCCAGATCGAGGAAGTGCTGCTCGGCACCGACTGGTGCGGCGGACATTTCGTCATCGAGCTGACGCGCACGGGACGGATGGACGAAATGACCGTGCTGGCCGAGGCGCGGCCGGAAAGCTGGGACGGCGCCGGGATGCAGCCGCACGCCGAGCGGGTCGCGACCTATATCAAGAACACCATCGGCATCACCGCGCAAATCAAAGTGGTAGCGCCCGACACGCTGGAACGCTCGCTCGGCAAGGCGCGGCGGGTGTTCGACAAGCGGCCGAGGGAGTGAGCGGCACCAAGAATATCGTTCGGTCGAAGTGCTCGACTAACTAACAATCGTCATTCCGGGGCGCGAGCACTTGCGAGCGAGCCCGGAATCCATACACCGCAGTGTCACCTGCTGGCACGTCGCCCAACTCATTCCCGCCAGGGATTATGGATGCCGGACCTGCGCTCCTGCCGGCTTCGCCGTCTGAAGCGCATTCCGGAATGACGAACTTGAGTTCAGTGCGCACGCGAAGAGCGTGACTGTCTCACAGATGCTCACAGGTGATCGTAATCCACCACCACCTTGTCCGTCACCGGCCGGGCCTGGCAGGTCAGGATGAATCCCGCTTGCAGTTCCCACGGCTCAAGCGAGTAGTTCAGCTCCATCTTGGCCTCGCCTTCGACCAGCTTGGCCCGGCAGGTGCTGCACATGCCGCCCTTGCAGGCGAATGGTAGGTCCATGCCGGCGCGCAATGCGGCGTCGAGAATCGATTCGCCTTCCGCCACCGGCACTTCGCGGCGCTTGCCGTCGATGGTCAGCGAGGCAATCGCCTTCGGCGGCGCGCCGGGGACGATCGGCGCCTTCGGCCGCGGCTTGCCGCCGAGGCCCGAGACAAAGCGTTCGACATGGATGCGCTCCTCGGCAATGCCGAGTTCGCGGCAGGTCGCCTCGACCTCGTCGCTCATCCCGGTCGGCCCGCAGATGAAGACGTGGTCGACGGTCGCCGCCGGCACCATCGCGCGCAGCAGCAGCCTCACCTTGTCGCCATCGAGCCTTCCTTGCATGATCGGAACGTCCTGCTCCTCCTGCGAGATCACGTGGAACACCGAGAGCCGCTGCATGTAGCGGTCCTTGAGATCTTCAAGCGCGTCGCGAAACAGGATGCGGTCGGTGGAGCGGTTGCCGTAGAACAGAAAGAACCGGCTGTCCGGCTCGCGCGCCAGCACGCCCTTGATCAGTGACAGGATCGGGGTGATGCCGCTTCCAGCGGCGAAGCCGACATAGATGCAGGCCTCGCCCGGCGTATGCGCTGCGCCGAACCGGCCGGTCGGCGTCATCACATCGATTTCGTCGCCGACCTTCAGCTCTTCGGTGGCCCACACCGAGAACGCTCCGCCGTCGACCTTCTTCACCGCGATCCGCAACTCGCCATCGTCGGGGCCGGAACAGATCGAATAGGAGCGCCGCACCTCCTCGCCATCCATCGTGGTCCGCAGCGTCAGGTACTGCCCCGGCGCGAAGCAGTAGGCCTCGGCGAGCTCGGGCGGAATCGCGAACGACAGCGAGATCGCGTCGCTGGCCTCACGGCGCAGGTCGCTGATGGTAAGCCGGTGGAAACGCGGAATCGATGCGGAGATGTTCATGATCAATGACACTTGAAGTAGTCGAACGGCTCGCGACAGCTCTTGCAACGCCACAGCGCCTTGCACGATGTCGAGCCAAACTCGGACAGCACCTCGGTATCGACCGAGCCGCATTGCGGGCACGCCACCTTTTGCGCGCCGAACAGCGCGCGGCGGCCGGATGCAGGAAGCGGCGGGGCGATACCGTAGGCTTTCAGCTTCTGCCGCCCCTCTTCGCTCATCCAGTCGGTGGTCCAGGCCGGCGCCAGCACGGTGCGGACGTCGGCGTCGGGAATGCCCACGCGCTCGAGCGCCAGTTCGATTTCCAGCGTGATCATGGTCATCGCCGGGCAGCCGGAATAGGTCGGCGTGATCGCGACCTCGACCCGACCGTCTTTCACCGAGACTTCGCGTAGCACGCCGAGATCGGCGATGCTGAGCACCGGAATTTCCGGATCGACCACGGTCGCGGCGGCATCCCAGGCACGTTGCCGCAATTCACTATCGGTGAGCGCGAGTGTCACCATGTCAGCCCCGGGAACGCCCGCTGGGTGTACTGCAATTCGGCGAGCAGATGGCCGAGATGTTCGCTGTGGCGGCCGCCGCGGCCGCCCTGCTGCATCCATGGGTTGGTGGGCTGCGTCAGCGTCGCCTCGGTGAGAACAGCCGAAACGGTCGACTGCCATTGCTCGCGCAAGCTTGCGGGATCGATCGCGATGCCGGCATCGATCAACCCGCGCTCGCCGGCGTCGGCTTCGAACATCTCGCCGGTGAAGGCCCACAGGTGCTCGATCGCCTCCTGCGCGCGGCGATGGCTCTCAGCGGTGCCGTCGCCGAGCCGGATGATCCATTCCGAGGAATGTCGCAGGTGATAGGCGCTTTCCTTCTCCGACTTCGCCGCGATCGCCGCCAGCGTCGGATCGGATGAATTCATCATCGCGCGCCAGTACGGATCTGCGAACGCCGAGTAGAACAATTGCCGCACCATGGTGCGGGCGAAATCGCCGTTCGGCTGCTCCAGCAGCAACAGATTGCGATACTGCCGCTCGTCGCGCAGATAGGCGAGCCGGTCCTCGTCGTTGCCCCGGCCTTCGACCTTGGCGGCGTAGCTGTAGAGTTCGCGCGCCTGGCCGAGCAGGTCGAGCGCGATATTGGCGAGCGCCATGTCCTCTTCCAGCATCGGCGCGTGGCCGCACCATTCGGACAGACGATGACCGAGGATCAGCGCATCGTCGGCGCGGCGCAGCGCGCAGAGAAACAGCGGGTCGTCGCCGATCTGGATCGAAGCAGAGGCCATTTTTGATCAACGTCCTTGTGCGCGATGACAAATTCAGGCGATAGCGGCGTCATTGCGAGGAGCACTTGCGACGAAGCAATCCAGTCTTCGCCCGTGGCCCTGGATTGCTTCGCTCACCGAGCGGCGTTTTGCGCCACCCGGTGGCTCGCGATGACAACGAATGTTCACATGTGTCCGACTTCGTCGGGCACGTCGTAAAAAGTCGGATGCCGGTAGATCTTGGAATCCGCGGGCTCGAACAACATCTCCTTGTCGGCCGGGTCGGACGCGGTGATCGCGTTCGACGGCACCACCCAGATCGACAGGCCCTCTCCGCGGCGGGTGTAGAGGTCGCGCGCCGCCTGCAACGCCAGCGTGGCGTCGGGTGCGTGCAGCGAGCCGACGTGCTTGTGCGCAAGCCCGTTGCGGCTGCGAATGAAGACTTCCCACAGCGCCATGTTCGGCGTGCTCATCGTGACCTCCCTGAGGTGTCGTGAAAGCGGCTTCAGGCCGCCTGCTTGTTCTTGCGCTTCTCGGCGTAGGCAACGGCTGCCTCGCGCACCCAGGCGCCGTCGTCATGCGCCTTGCGCCGCGCCGCCAGGCGATCGCGGTTGCAGATGCCATTGCCGGCGATCACCTGATTGAATTCGTCCCAGTCGATGGCGCTGTAGCTCCAGTGCCCGGTCGTCTCATCCTTGGTCATGCCAGGATCGGGAATGGTCAGGCCTAGATAATGCGCCTGCGGCACCGTGGCATCGACGAATTTCTGCCGCAGCTCGTCATTGGAGAAGCGCTTGATCTTCCACCGCGTCGAGGCGTCGCTGTGCTGACTGGCGACGTCGGGCGGGCCAAACATCATCAGGCACGGCCACCACCAGCGATCCAACGCGTTCTGCGCCATCGCCTTCTGCTCCTCCGAGCCGCGGCACAGCGTCAGCATGATCTCATAGCCCTGGCGCTGGTGAAACGATTCCTCCTTGCAGACCCGGATCATGGCGCGAGCGTAAGGGCCATAGGAGCAGCGGCACAGCGGGATCTGGTTCATGATCGCGGCGCCATCGACCAGCCAGCCGATCGCGCCGATATCCGCCCAGGTCAGGGTCGGGTAGTTGAAGATCGAGGAATACTTGGCCTTGCCCGACAGCATTAGGTCGACCAGCTCCTCGCGCGAGGAGCCGAGCGTTTCGGCGGCGGCGTAAAGATAGAGGCCGTGGCCGCATTCGTCCTGCACCTTGGCGAGCAAAGCGGCCTTGCGGCGCAGCGACGGCGCGCGTGTGATCCAGTTACCTTCCGGCAGCATCCCGACGATCTCGGAATGGGCGTGCTGGGAAATCTGCCGGGTCAGCGTCCGACGATAAGCCGCCGGCATCCAGTCGTTCGGCTCGATCCGCTCCTCGGCGTCGATCCGCGCCTGAAACCGCGCCGCGCGGGTCGCGTCTTCGAGGTTGCGGTCGTCGCCGTCGGAGGTGTTGAGCGCCTGGGTATACATGGCCGATCTCCTCGAGCCCGGGACAACGCGACGGAATATAATTGACCAATTGGACGGTCAATGCAAGTCTCGGAACTGGACACCACGCAGCGCGCGTTTGACGCGCTGCGGTACGAAAGGTTGATCGCAGCATGGCGCGAACGCGGGCGAACGACTACGACCAGAAGCGGCTCGGCATTCTCAGTCGCTCCGCCAAGCTGTTCGCCGAGCACGGCTATACCGGCACCTCGATCACCATGATCGCCGACGCCTGTGGCGTCTCCAAGGCGCTGATGTATCACTATTACAGCTCCAAGGACGCGGTGCTGTTCGATCTGCTGGCCGATCACCTGCAACAGCTCGTCGTCGTCGTGGAAGCCGCCGCAACGTCCGAGGGCGACGCCGAGGCCCGACTGTTCGCAATCTCGGCGGCGTTGCTGGAAGCCTATCGGGGCGCCGACGCCGAGCATCAGGTGCAGATTTCCAGCCTGAAACTGCTGCCGCCGGCGCAGCAAGAAGTGCTGAAGGCGCTGGAGCGCCGGCTGGTCGACGTGGTGTCGGCCGCGATCGCCGCCGCGATCCCCTCCGCCGCGAGCAAGCCCCAGCTGTTGAAGCCGCTGACGATGTCGCTGTTCGGCATGCTGAACTGGCACTATCTGTGGTTTCGCGAGGGCAAGGGCCTGACGCGAGAGAGCTACGCGAAGATGGTCACCGGGCTGGTGGTCGCCGGCGCCGAACAGGCGATGGCAGCAGTCGAAGAGAGCGCGAAACCCGAACGTCTCAATGCGCGCAAGAAAGCCGACAGACCGCGCGCGGCACTGGTTGGGCGAGCCGGCTGAGCGACGCGATCAAACGGCTTCGTCATTGCGTCGCTCTGGTTTGCTTCGTCGCAAGTGCTCTTCGCGATGACACCCCTCACCTGCTCGGATTCGGATAAACCATGCTGCGCCAGCCGGCGCGGTCGAATGGGGCCCATTCGCCTTCCGGCTGCGCCAGGCGCTCGGCGACGGCGTAGACCACCGCCGGATGATGGCCCATGCCGCAATGGCTGCTCTCCACCTCGATGTTCTCCGACATCGCCGAGGGCGTTTCCATGCAGCCCTGCCAGGCGCAGATGCCGTCTGTGCGGCTGAAGATGGCGGTGGTCGGCACCGGCGGCGTCTCCGCCAGCGCGCCGCCGAAATGCGGTTCGGCGTGCTCGGCGCTGTGGCCGCTGGCCATCTCGTAGACCCGCCAGGCATTGGTCGCTTTCGGCGGACCGGCGAACGGACTGCCGAGCGTGATCACCGAGCGCACCCGGTCCGGCATCAGCTTGGCGAGTTGACGCGCATACAAGCCACCAAGGCTCCAGCCGACCAGGCTGACCTTGCGGCCGTGGCTGTCGCTGAGTTCGCGCAACAGCTCGACCATGCCGTCGCGCACGCCAGCACGTAGCCCGAGGTTGCGGCCCTGGCCCCAGCCGCTGACCGCGTAGCCGCGACTTTTCAGGAAGCTGCGCAGCGGCTTGGTCGACGAATCGCTCGCCACCAGCCCGGGCAGCACCAGCACCGGATGGCCATCACCCTTCGGCGCCAGTGACAGCAACGGCAAGGCGCCGAGGAACGCGCCGAACTCGTGGAGTGCCCGACCCTCCAGAAACATCAGAGCCTTGGACGGCGCATGAAGCGCATGTTCAGCTGCGGACATCGAATTCCTCTCGGATCTGTTCTGGGTCCAGCCGCAGCGAAATCCGGGGCCAGCCTATTCGTGCACGAATACTACGCGGAAGTCTCAGGACCGTTCCGCGACCGGCTGATTGTTTAGCAGTGTAGGCAACGATTCGGTGATGACAAGCTGTGCCGATCCCGATCGCGGCGCGCCAGCCTGACTTGCTCACAGCATCCTGAACAGCACCTCAGCCGTGTACAAGACCAGACCTGCAAGCCCGCCGATCAGCGAGCCGTTGAAGCGGATGTATTGCAGATCCTTGCCGACATTGAGCTCGATCACCGAAATCAGCTGGCCCATGTCCCAGCCCTTGACCTGATCGGCGATGAAGCCGGAGACGCCGCTCTTGTGCTCGGAAATGAAGCTGCGCAACACCGCCGCCAGCCCCTGATTGATGTCGGCACGCATCTCGGCATCCGCCGCCAGCGCGGCGCCGGCTTTGACGAACATCTTCGTCAGCTGATGCTGCAGCACATTGCTTTCGCCGGCGGCGCTCTTGTCGATGAAGGATTTGATGTTGTCCCAAACCGTGCGCGCCAGGGCGTCGAGTTCGGGGCGCGCCAGCAGGTCGCGCTTCAAGCCGTCGATCTTGTCGGCAAAGCCCGGGTCGGTGTCGAGCCGCACGGCGAACGCCGTCAGCATATGGTCGAATTCGCCGCGGAACGGATGCTGCGGATCGTCGCGCACCTCGGCGAAGAACGCGCTCGCCGAGGCGACGATCCGCTTCACCAGATAGGCGTCGGCACGATAGAAATTCAGCAGCGTCGGCAATTCGTCGCGGATCTTGCCGCGGATCGCCGCCATGGTGTCGGGCTGAGTCAGTGCGTCATGGGCGACGCGCAAAATCTCGTCGAGCAAGCCGTGATGCCGGCCCTCGCGGATGAAGGCGCGTAGCGTCGCGCCGGCCAACGGCGCAACGTCGATCGACTGCAGCTGGGCAATGATGCGGCGGACGGCGAAAGTCTTCAGGCCGGAGGCTTCGGTGGCGGCCAAGGCTTCGGGCAGCAGCCGAATCACGAAGCGCGCGAGATCGGCGCTGCGCCTTGTCTCGCCGAGCCAATCGGCAACGAAGGCGGCGAAATCGATCTGCCGCAGCTTGGCCTCAACCGGCGCGGCAGCGAGGAAATGCACCTCGACGAATTCGCCGAGCTTGTCGGCGATGCGATGCTGATTGCTCTGGATGATCGCGGTGTGCGGGATCGGCAGGCCGAGCGGCCGCCGAAACAGCGCCACGACCGCGTACCAGTCCGCCAGCCCACCGATCGTGGCGGCTTCGGCAAACGCGGCGATGAAGCCGAACGCCGGATGCACCGGCAGCATGATCTTGGCGAACACGAACAGTCCCAGGCTCGCCGCCAGCACCAGCGCCGCCAGCGCCTTGACGCGCCGCAACTCCGCGGCGCGCGCGGCGTCGTGGGGGCCGGTCAGGAAGGTGACGTTGGCAGGCATGATGAGACTCGTCAGAGACCCCAATACATGAGCTTATCCTCATCCTGAGGAGCGCGCACTTGCGCGCGTCTCGAAGGATGAGGCCTCATGGTTCGAGATGGCGCCAATGCAGCGCCGCACCCGTTGCACCGGCATTGCCAGGCGCCTCCTCACCATGAGGGGGACGCATGTGGCGCATTGCAACCCAAAAAAGAAGGCCCGCATTTCGCGAGCCTTCGAAAAAAGATCGAGTGTGTGAGAAGCTCAGGCGCTCTTGCTGAAGGTCTTGGAGAAATTGTCCTGCACGGACTTGGCGCCGTCGGCGACCAGCTTGCCGAAATATTCGGTAGTCGACTTGGCGCGCGAGATCAGCACTTCACCCTGCGCACGAACCAGATCGGACTGAATCTGAACCGCTTCGTTGACGGACTTCGCGGAAGCAAGCTTGTCGATGCCCGAGAAGAAGGTCTCAGCATCCTGATAGATCGCCTGCTGGATGTTGCGGCTGATCTTGGCGACCTCGCTGACCGAATCGGCAACGGCGGTCTCGATCGCGGCGGTGACCTTTTCCGAACCGGCGTGAATGTCGGCGGCCTTTTCCTTGGCGGTGCCGGCAGCGCGCTTGACGAAGTCACGGGTGGCTTCCGGGACGTCGAGGTTCTGCATGTTCTTGAACGCATCGGTCACCGGTGCGAACGCCTGCTTGACGCTGTTCAGCACGGACTCGGTTTGCGTCTCGGTGTTGGCTTGGGTATTGGTTTCTTCGGTCATCTGTCTCTCCATCCTCGGGGTTGAGCTATGGTCTCACCCCGTCCGGAGTGGCCCAGGGTAGCCCCGATATGGCATGGTTAATTGTGCATTGCAATATAATTGGTGCAACGCATCAATCACAATTGTGTGATTTTTTGAGCAGATTGATCGAATCTTGATCAATGCTGGACCGCATCCGGCAACCCATAGGCTTCGAGCTGCGCCCGCACCAACGCCACGTTGTGCCCGAGCACGACGATGTCGTGGGTCCTCCCTGAGCTGTCCTTGACGTGATCGCGGTGTAGCGCCTCGGCCTTAAAGCCGAGACCTTCGAAGATCGCGATCGCGCCGGACTGATCGACGGTCATCTGCACCACCAGCTTTTCCAGGCCGGCGCCCAGCGCCAGCGCGAAGGTCTCCTGCGACAGCGCGCGCCCGACGCCGAGGCCGCGGACGTCGCTGGAGACCACATTGCGGATTTCTCCGACATGCGGCGACCACGACAGCGGATCGCGCACAAGGGTGCCGCAGCCGACCACCTCGGCGCCGCGCAGCGCCAGCAGGCTGGTGATGGCGCCGCGTTCGATCTCCTTGATCCAGGCCGCCAGCACTTTCGGCTCGCTGATATTGCGCGGCAGGAACAGCAGATCATGGGCCGGGAGCTTTTGCGCGAAGGCGAGGACAGCGGCCTCGTCGGCCTGCGCCATAAGCCGGAATTCGATCTTGCCGGCGTCGGTGAAGACAAAACGCGGATAGGAACGTAGCTCACTCGAACTCATGTCGACCTCTCGCCCAGCCAGGAATCCAGTTTCGGCCACAGCCGCTTGATCGCATTGGCACCCGCCACCAAGCTGACGTGGCCGCCCTTCAGGATCACCTCCTGCTTGTCGGTGGAGCCGATCTTCTGCACCAAAGGCTTGGCGGCATCGTAGGGCACGATGTGGTCGTGCTCGGCCACCGCGTGCAGGAACGGCACCGTGATCTTCGCAAGGTCCACCGGGCGGCCGCCGACCTCCATGGTGTCGTTGTAGAGCTTGTTGTCCCACATCAACTTCTTGGTGATCTGGCGGAAGTACTCGCCGGCGAGCGGCAGCGTATCGGTCGCCCAGCGATCGAACATCCGGTACGACTTGACGAATTCGTCGTTCCAGATGTTTTCCCAGAGCTGAATTTGGCTGGCGGCGCGCGATGCCGGCCGCAGCATTTCGAACGAGGTCAGGATCATTTCCGGCGGCACATTGCCGACACTGTCGACCAGCCGGTCGACGTCGAAATAGCGACGGTCGGAAAAATTGCTGAACAGCTTCATCTCGCGGAAATCCACCGGCGTGGTGAAGCAGATCAGGTTCTTCATCGGCCCGTCGGAAAAGATCGCGCCATACAGCAGCGACAGCACGCCGCCGAAGCAGTAACCGATCACGCTGACGTCGGTCTCGCCGGAATCGCGCTGCACCCGGCGCACACAATCCGGGATGAAGTCGAGCACGTAGTCCTCGATTCCAAGCGATTTCTCCTCCGGGGTCGGCGCGGTCCAGTCCAGCATGTAGACGTCGTAGCCGCTCTTCAGCAGGAATTCGATAAAGCTCTGGCCCGGCACCAGGTCGAGGATGTAGCCGCGATTGGTGGTCGCCATCACGATCACGATCGGCACCCGGTAGATTTCGTCCGCGACCGGCCGGTAGTGATACAGGTTCATGGTGCCGCGTTTGTGCAGCACATCCTTCGGGGTCGCACCGAGCGAAGGTCCCGACGAGGCGATGTATTCGACGCCCTTGATGCTGCGCTGGATCGCGCGCTGCACCTCGGACTGAATCCGCTCGGGGATCGACGACAGATCGAGGCCCGACGGCGCGTTCATTTGCGTGCCGGTTCCGGCGGCCGCTTGGTCCGCGGCGGTTTCGGCGCCGGCGGAACGACGCTCTCGGCTGGCGTGGCATGCTGGGCCGGAGCGGCATGTTCAGCCGGCGTCGGATGGCTCAGGCGCAGCAGCGTCGTGATCTCGGCGAGTTGGCCCTCGATCGCGGCCAGCCGTTCGCCGAAATTGGTCATCTGCGCGCGGCTCGGCAGGTTCATGCTGGTGAGGTACTTCTCCATCATGTCGCCGAGTTGCTTTTGCGCGCCAGCCGAGACGCCGCCGACCTGATTGACCACCTTGCTGAATTCCGGCGACGCCATCGCCTGATTGGCGAAGGCGTTGAATCCCTTTTCCATCTCGCCGAGCATATTGTGCCATAGCGCGACCGGATCGTTGCCTGCGTTCGCCATTGCTATCCTCCTGCGAGATTAGCGCGGCGGCCGGATCGGCCCCGCGCGCTTTTTGCGATCATTCCATACTGTTGCGCCGGAGCGGTCAACAACACAAAGCAATGGTACCGCGCCGCAACAGGGAACCGCTTCTGTAGCGCGGAAATCCATGTCATAGACGTCCCGGATTGCTCATCAGCGAGGAACCGCCCGTGCTTGACGTCCCGCATCATCCGCCCGCGCTCGCCAAGGCCAACGGCATCGAACTCTGCTACGAGGCGTTCGGCGCCGACGACGCGCCACCGATCGTGCTGATCATGGGACTCGGCGCCCAGATGATCATGTGGGACGATGAGTTCTGCCGCCAGCTCGCGACGCGCGGATTTCGGGTGATCAGGTTCGACAACCGCGACATCGGCCAATCAACCAAATTCTCCGGCGGCCGGCGGCTGACCGCCGCCGAGCTGCTGAAGCTGCGGTTCCTGCGGATTCCGGTGGCGTCGGAATACAAGCTGATCGACATGGCGAAGGACACCGTCGGGCTGCTCGACGCGCTGAATATCGAGTCGGCGCATCTGGTCGGTGCCTCGATGGGCGGCATGATCGCCCAGGAGGTCGCGATCAACTATCCGAAACGCGTCCGCACCCTGACCTCGATCATGTCCACCACCGGCAATCCGCGGCTGCCGCAGCCGACCCGCGAGGCCGCGCTGATGCTGATGGCGCCGCCGCCGACCACTCGCGACGAGTATATCAAACGCTTCGCCCAGACCTGGAAGGTGCTGCGGGTCGGCCACTTCCCGCAGGACGAGGCCAAGGACCGCGAGCGCGCCGAGCGCAGCTATGCGCGCGGGCTGAGCCCGGCCGGCGTCGGCCGTCAGCTCCGCGCCGTGCTGGCCTCCGGCAGTCGCAAGGAACGGCTGAAGGCGGTCAAGGCGCCGACGCTGGTGATCCACGGCACCGTCGATCCGCTGGTGCCGCCCGCGCACGGCAAGGACACCACCGCCTCGATCCCCGGCGCCAAGCTGCTGATGATCGAGGGCATGGGCCATGCGCTGCCGATCCCGATGTGGCGCACCATCATCGAGGCGATCGCGAAGAACGCCCAGGGGGAGACGCCGCACGCCATGTCGGTCCCCTGAGCGCGAGCTTCGTTCAGCCCGCATTCGTCATTGCGAGCCGAGGGCGGCGCGACGCGCCATCCGACAGCGAAGCAATCCAGGGGCTCCGGGTACAGACTGGATTGCTTCGTCGCTGCGCTCCTCGCAATGACGGATGGTCAAACCGGATGCCCGCTACCCGCCGGCCCAGACATCCAGCACGTAGCGATTATGCGTGCCGAGCTCGTCGATCCATTTCGCCGCTGCGGCTTCGTCGCCCGCGCTGCGCTCGCGATAGATCGCCGTCAACGCGGCCTTGACGTCGGGCTCCATCTTGCCGCCGTCGCCGCAGACATAGATGATCGCGCCCTGCTCGATCAGGCTCCAGATCTTGTCCTTCTGCTGCGCGATGAGATGCTGTACATAGGTCTTCGGCCCGTCGCTCCGGGAAAACGCGGTGTGCAGTTCGGTGACGCCGTCGGCTGCGAACGCCTTCAACTCGTCGGCATAGAGATAGTCCTGCTCCGGATGGCGACAGCCGAAGAACAGCATCGAGGGGCCGAGCACAGCACCCTTCGCCTTGCGCGCCGCGCGCTCCTGCAGAAAGCCGCGGAATGGCGCCAGCCCGGTGCCGGGGCCGATCATGATCAGCGGCACGCTGTCGTCGTCGGGCAGCCGGAACCCAGCCTTGGTCTCGCGCGCCGTGGCATGGATGGTGTCGCCGACGCGGCGGCTGGCCAGATAGTTGGAACAAACTCCACGATAGCGGCCGCGGCCGGACAGCGCCGGCCCCTCGACCACGGCCAC
Source organism: Rhodopseudomonas sp. (assembly GCF_013377015.1). Lineage (GTDB taxonomy): Bacteria > Pseudomonadota > Alphaproteobacteria > Rhizobiales > Xanthobacteraceae > JARJEH01. The sequence continues at coordinate 90,132 of NZ_JACABA010000001.1, forward strand.
CGTCACGCTGCAGCGCGACGGATCGAGCGCCGGGGACGATGAGATCGAATAATAGCGCGGCGCCAGCGGCGACAGCATTTCGAGATAATTCTGCAGCGGCAATTCGCAGGCCGGGTATTCCTCCAGCAGATCATACACCGACTTGCGCTTGCCCAGCACCTCGGCGCGGTAGCGCTCGGAGGACGACGCATCGTCGCCGACCCATGACAGCAGCTTGGGTTTGGTCTGCGGACAGCGGGTGTGCTCCGCCATCGCGGCGATCTGCTTGCGGGTGGCGATCTGTTGCAACTCGACGAACTCGGTCAGCAATCGCCCAACCGAGATCGCCTCGCCGGTCGGCAACTGCGCGCGGCGGCCTTCGGCGACCCGCAGCCGGATCTGGTCGGTCGGCGAAAACCCGAAACGGCGCGCGACCGCGTCGACCAGCGCCGGATCGTTGCGCGGCATCACGCTGAGATGATCGCCGACGCGATAGCTGACATGTTCCGGCAGCGCGATCTCAATGTGGCGGGTGGAGCGTTCCGAACCCTTTTGCAACTCGCTGTTGGCTACGAGCTTCATCGGCAATGCACCGCCGGTCATCACAATCGAATTGACGCTCGACTGCGCCACAGGCTCGATCCGGTACAGCGGCTCGTCGTCCGGGCCGCGGTCGAACTGGGCGTCGATGCCGAACTCCTGCACCGCCAGCGGACGCAACTTCACAAACCATGACTCAAACTGGCCTTCGAGATCATCGCGGGCGTCACCCTCGCCGCGGACATAGGCGTTGCGACCGCCATGGGCCTTGAGCTGGTCGTCGATGTAGCGCGGCACAGACTGATAGGTCGCGGTCCAGTCGCTGTTGCCGCAGCCAAACACCGCGTAGCGCAGCTTGGTAAACGCGTCCTTCGGCAGGTCGCTGCCCAGCCATTTGACGAATTGGGTGGCGTTGTCCGGCGGCGCGCCGTTGTAGGAGGCGCAGAAGATCAGCACGCCGCCCTCTTGCGGCAGCTTGCCGACATAGTCGTCGAGCGGACCGAGCCGGGTCGCGAAGCCGTTGACCTCGGCGAGATCGGCCACCCGCGTCGCGAGTTCCTCGGCGGTGCCGAGATTGGAGCCGTACAGCACCAGCAGCGGCGTGTTGTGGCCTGGCCGTGCCCGCGGCACCGCGACCGGCTCGGCAGACGCCGCCGCCGCACGCGCCGCGACCTGGCCGACGCTGCTGCGATCCTTGTCGCTCCGCGGCCGCACCTTGATCTTGAAGCCGTCCGGTTTGATCGTCAGCGTCTCCTTCAGCACCATCTGGTAGCGGGTGTGATCGATCAGCTTGAAGCGCTGCAGGATCATGCCGAGCGCCAACGCGGCCTCATGCATCGCAAAGCCGCGGCCGATGCAGGCGCGCTGGCCGTTGCCGAACGGCTTCCAGGCATTAGCCGGCCGTTTCGATTCGGCCTCACGAGAGAAGTTTTCCGGGTTGAAAGCGTCCGGATTCGGTCCCCATATCTTCGGATCGCGGTGCAGCGCCAGCACCAGCACAGTGACGAAGGTACCCTTGCGCAGCTTGTATTGCCCGCCAATGGTCTCGTCCTTGATCGGCGCGATGCCGTAGGCCGGCGCCGGCGGCCACAGCCGCAGCGTCTCTTTCAGGATCTGGGTGATGTAGGTGAGCTGGGTGACCTGCTGATAGGTTGGGCGCACATCGGTGTCGGCGCCGAGCACGCGATCGACCTCCTCATAGGCCCTCTTCAGCACCTCGGGATGCTTCATCAGCGCGTAGATCGCGCAGGATAGAAGCCCGCTGGTGGTCTCATGGCCGGCGATCAAGAAGGTGTTGATCTGGTAGCGGATGTTGACGTCGTCCAGCTGCTCGCCGGTGGCGCGGTCGACCCCGCTCAGCATCGCGTTGAGCATGTCCTTCTTGCCCTCGGCGGCCTCCGCGGCCTTGCGGCGTTCGGCGATGATCTCGTCGACCATCGAATTCATGAAGGCGACGTCCTCAGCCAGCGTCTGCCGCCGCTTCTTCATCCAGAAATTTTCCAGCGGCAGCCCGCGGGTCATCATGATGGTCTCGAGCGAGCGCACCAGCGACTCTACGAACGGATGGTAGTCGCGGCGATAGAACGAGTTGAAGCGATAGTCGAAGCCGCACAGGCCGATGGTATCGAGCGTCAGCGCGGTCATGTCGTGGACAACGTCGATCTCGTCGTCGCCGTTGAGGCGTTCCCATTTCTTCACCAGCTGATCGGCGATATCGACCATGCTCGGATGGTACGACTGCATCGCGCGGTTGCCGAACGGGGTCAGCAGGATGTTGTGCGCCTTGCTCCAGTTCGGCTCTTTGGTGTCGGCGGTGAACAACCCGTCGCCGCCGACCGAGCGCACCCGCCGTAGCGCGCCCCGCACCGCCTTGTCGAAGCGCTTCTCGTCGGAGAGTTCGTTGACCAGATCGTAGCCCGAGACGATCACCAGCGGCGCGCCCATCATGTCGAGCCAGAAGATCGGCCCGAGCTCCTTGGTCAGCCGCGCCAGATGCTGCACCGGCGCGGTCGGGTCCAGCGACAGCATGTTGCCGACCACCGGCTTCTTCGGCGGATGCGGGATCGGATCGAGCTTGTTGGTCGATGGCATCGCGAAACTTTCTCCTGCTGGCTTGCCGCTGATGCTGCCTCATCCTGAGGAGCGCGCCCCTTGGGCGCGCGTCTCGAAGGATGGGCCGCGATTGACAGTCTAACCGAACCTCCGTCTTCGCCATTCGATCAGCTTGGCGCTGACCTCCTCCGGCTTCTCCTGCTGGGTCCAGTGGCCGCTGTCGCGCACCAGATATTTCTCCAGGTCCGGCACGATCTTCTCCATCCCGTCGGCGGCCGACGGCGGCAGCACTGCGTCGTTCTCCGCCATAATCATCAGCGACGGCACCCGCACGGTATGGTCGAGCCCGGCCGAGCGCTCCCAGTTGCGCGTCATGTTGCGATACCAGTTGATGCCGCCGGTGAAGCCGGTTTTCGTGAACGTATCGACGAACACCTGCTTCTCCTCGGCCGACAGGATCGGCGCGCGCGGATCAAACTTGGCGTCATAGGCTGCGACCATCTGCGGAAACGCCAGATTGGTCTTCGGCGCGGCGCCGACGCCCGCGGTCGGGGCTTCGGCTGGCGCCGTCGCCTTTTGCGGAACCGGCTTCTTCATGAAGGCGTCGAACAACTGCTCGACCCGACCGCCGAAGATCCGGTCCGGCTCCTGCGATTCATTGAACTGCACGATATACATCTTGTCGCCGAACCGCTTGCGGAACAACTCGATCGGATCGGCCGGGGCGCGATCGGTGTGCGGCGTGTTGATGCCGACCACGCCGGCGACGCGGGCAGGATGCCGCAGCGGCATCTGCCAGACCACGAAGCCGCCCCAGTCGTGGCCGACGAAGATCGCCTTGTCGATCTTGAGATGATCGAGCAGCCCGACCAGGTCGCCGGTGAGGTGTTCGAGGTCGTAGTCCTCGACCGCCTCGGGCCTGCTGGTCGCACCGTAGCCGCGCTGGTCCGGCGCGATCACCCGGATGCCGGCCTCGGCCAGCGCCTTGATCTGGTGCCGCCACGAAAACGCGATCTCCGGCCAGCCGTGGCACAGCACCAGCGGCGGCGCATCGGTCTTCGGGCCGGCGTCGTAATAGCCCATCCGGATGCCGTTGACGTCGGCGAATTGCAGCGGCGGCATTTCAAGCATATGGAGTTCCGTATCTAATCGTTGTTCGGTTTATTGATTCCATGTTCGTCATTCCGGGTTCGCTCGCAGCTAACGCTGCGCGCGCCCCGGAATGACGGCTCATTTCGACAAGCATCCGTTCGCCTCGAAACATCAGCTCGCCACGCTTTGCGCCGCCGGCGGCGCGGCGTAGGCGGCCTGCAGCACGGCCAGTTCCTCGGGCAGCGTGTCGGCCATCCGCTGCACATGCGGAATGATGTTGGCGCCGGAGATGAAGCCGAAATCAAGCTGGTCGCGATAGCTCTGCACCGTGATGTTGAGCGCCAGACCGTGGGTCGAGATCGACACCGGGAAGATGTGCAGCAATTCGGCGCCGGCCGCATACAGCGTCTGCCGCGGCCCCGGCACGTTGGACACAGTGATGTTGGCGGCCGGCGGCAGCACGTCGGACAGGTTGGAGCGGCTGTAGAGCAGCGCCAGGATCTGCACCATGATCGGCGCGCCCAGCATCGAGACGTTGGAGATCTGCGGCATCAGTGCCCGCAGCGGATGCGACATTTCCTTCGACTTGGTCGATTGCGCGATGATGGTCTCCAGTCGTTCCTTCGGATCAGCGATATGGGTGGCGATCGAACAGATCATGCCGAACACCTGGTTGTTGGCGTCGGTGTTGCCCTCCTCGCGCAGCGAGATCGGCACCGCCGCTGTCATCGCCTTGGCCGGCAGTGCATTGTGTTCCAGCAGATAGCGCCGCACCACGCCGCTGGACAGCGCCAGCACCACGTCATTGAGCTTGCCGCCGGATTGTTTCGCCAGCGCCTTGGCCTCCGACAGCGACACCGAGACGCCGGCGAAACTGCGTTCCGAGGAGATCGACTTGTTGAGGATGGTCGGCGGCGATGCCATCGCGGCGATCTGGTCGCGCGATTTCGGGTCGGTGATCTTGCCAACCACGTCCGATACGCTTTTCAGCATGGTCGGCAGCGCGCCCGCGAATTTCACCGCGGCCTCGATCTGGTACATCGCATTGTCGAACAGGATCGAGCCGAGGTCGCTCTTGCCGGAGCGCGGCAGGTCGATGCTCTTGGCGTTGGACGCCGCGTCCCACGGCTTGCTCCACAGCGCCTGGTAAGAATCGATGAAATTGGCGGCGATGTCGCGCGGCTCCGGACCGGTCTTGGTGCGCGCCGCCGGCGGCGGCACCTCGCGCGGCACTGGCGTCACGTCGTAGATCATGCTGGTCAGCGCCGCGCCGGCGCCGCCGTCGATACAGGCATGGTGCATCTTGGAATACAGCCCGATCTCGTTGTCCTGCATACCTTCGAACACATAGAACTCCCACAGCGGCCGGGCGCGGTTCAGCAGCTTGGCATGCATCCAGCCGACGATCCGTTCCAGCGTGGCGCGGTCGTGCGGCGCCGGCAGGCTAGAGCGGAAGATGTGGCGGTCGATATCGAACTGATCGTCCTCGACCCAGCTCGGATGGTCGATGTCGAGCGGGGCCTTTTCCAGCCGCGCTTTCAGGATCGGCGCCAAATGCAGCCGCGAGGCGATCATCGCCTTGAAGTCCTCGAAGAAGTCGCCCGTATAGCCATCCGGCAGCCGGAAGATCGCCATGCTGCCGACATGCATCGGCATTTCCGGCGTCTCAAGGTACAGAAACGACGCGTCCATCGAGGACAGCTTCTTGCCCGCGTCAGCCATGGATCCCTCCCAAGATCATTTCGACGAGGCGCCTTGGCGGCGCTCTGGACGTCAGCAGCTATCAGTCTGCAATTACCGGCGGGGCATATGCAATGGCAAACGGCCCGGATCGATCAAATTGCCGGAACTGGCCTTCAGGCTGCGCCAGCCGGTCGGCCACCGCCCATAGCACCGCGGGGTTGACGCCAAGGCCAACATGGCTGGCGAGATGGACCTCGATGTTCTCGGCGGTCGGCGACGGCCGCAGCAGGCAGGTGCGCCAGTTGACGATGCCGTCGGTCCTGGAAAAGATCGACGTGGTCGGCACCGGCAGGTCGCCGGACAGTGCCTGGAGGTCCTCGAGCTTGACGTCCCTCAGCTGCTCGCCCGACAGCACTTCGTAGATCTTCCTGGCGTTGGTGGCGGTGATGTCGCCGGCGAACGGACTGCCCATGGTGATCACTGATCGCACCATGTCGGGCATATGCAGCGCCAGATCGCGGGCATAGATGCCGCCGAGGCTCCAGCCGATCAGGCTGACCTTGCTGCCGGTCGCGCCGTGGATACCGGTCAGCCGCTCCCGCAGCTGCGCGCGCATCCGGTAGACGCCGCCGGTATTGCGTCCGAGTTCCCAGGCATTGGCCTGATAGCCGAGGTGTTTCAGATAGCGCCGCAGTAGCAACGTCGACAGGTCGCTCGCCAGCAGCCCCGGCAGCACCAGCACCGGATGGCCGTCGCCTTTCGGCGCCTGCATCAGCACCGGTGACAGCAACACGCTGGCGTTCAGTTCGAACAGGCTGCGCGCTTCCGCCAGCAACAGGCCGAGGCTCGGCGGCCGCAGCCGGCCCGCGGCGGGCGCGCTAGGATCGTCCGACATCGTCGCCCGCGATCGACACGATTATTTCTTGTCCTTGCTGGTCAGCGCGCCGCCCAGTCCCGTCATGCTGACGAACATGTCCTGAAACCGCTCGGCGAGCTTTGGGTCGAAGGTGAACCAGCTCTGCATCAGCGCTTCGGGCGAGACCTTCTCGATGTTCGCCATCATCTGCTGCTGCATCTTGTCCATCACCGCGGTCTGCATCGGCTGCACATCCGGAAGTCCGAAGAATTGCCGCGCCTCTTGCGGGGTGCAATCGATCTCGACGTTAACTTTCATATCTGCTCCTGAATCACGTCTCAGCGACGCTCATTGGAGCATCCTGAACACAACCGCCAGTATCACCGCGACCGCCGTTACGATGCAAGCGATCTGACGCGGCGACCCCCGGCCCGGTTCAGCCGAACCGCTCGACCGTGAACGGTCGCAGGTCAGCGAACGGCTGCTCGCCGGTCATCGCCTCCGCCAGCAGCCGGCCGGTGGCCGGCCCCAGCGTCAGGCCGTGATGCTGGTGGCCAAAATCGAACCACAGGCCGGGGTGGCGGGGCGCCTGGCCGATCACCGGGAGCATGTCCGGCAGGCACGGCCGCGCGCCCATCCAGGGCTTGGCATCGACGGCGTCGCCGAGAGGAAACAGCGCCCGCGCCTGCGGCAACGCGCGTTCGAGCTGCACCGGTGTCGGAGGTGCGTCGCGACGGGCGAACTCCGCGCCTGTGGTCAGCCGGATACCGCGATTCATCGGCGCCAACAGGTAGCCGCGATCGGCGTCGAGTACCGGATGGTTGAGCACGGCGTTGCAACGCGCCGCCAGATGCAGGTGATAGCCGCGCTTGACGCCGAGCGGGATTTTGTAGCCGAGCGGCCGGAACACCAGGTCCGACCACGGCCCCAGCGCCACCACGACTTCACGGGCGACGATCGCGCTATCCGCCGCAACGATCCGCCAGCCGGCGCCGTCCTGCTGCAGCGACCGGGCGTCGCCAACGAGAAACCGCCCGCCTTTGCGGACGAACAGCGCCGCATAGGCCTTCACCAACGCGCCGGGATCCGGGATGAAGCCGGGCGCCGGCCAGTGGATCGCGCCGGCAAATTCGCCCGACAGATGCGGTTCGCGCGCGGCGATCGCGGCGCCATCGAGAATGTCCGCTGCGACGCCGAAACGTCTGGCGAACGCCAGCTCGGCGATGTTCTTCTCCATGCTCGCCTCGGCGCGGAACAGCTTGATCCAGCCGGTCCGCCGCAGCAGGTCCGGAACGTCGGCTTCCGCGATCAGTGCCTCGTGCTCGAGCAGGCTGCGCTGGATCAGCGGCAGCGCCGCCATCGCGCTGCGCAGCGCGCGTTCCGGCGAGGACGCCAGGAAATAGCGCGCCAGCCAGGGCAGAAACTCCGGCAGGCCGGACAGGTGATAATGCACGTCGGTCGAACGATTGAGCGCATAATGCAAAATGTGTTTGATATCGCGCGGGAACATGTAGGGGAACACCGAGGCGCATTCGATCAGCCCGGCATTGCCATAGCTGGTCTCCTCACCGGCGAGATCGTGCTTGTCGATCAGCACTACGTCGCGGCCGCGCTGCTGCAGATGCAGCGCGGCGCAGACCCCAACAATGCCCGCACCGAGCACCGCAACATCGGCTCTAACTTGGCTCATGGGTCTTAGATAGGGCCTGAGCTGGCGTCGCGCAAACCGACCTGTCGCGGCACACACCTCGACGTCGAGCAAATTTCCTTGCGCGGCTGTTAAACTCCGTCAACAATGCTCTCAGGCTCGCGACTTCAACACCTGCCAAAACACTTGCCAAGCGGAGAACGGGACCCGATGACGATACGCGCGACTTCCCTTGTTGTGACCGCCGCCTGCCTCATCGCATGCGCGACCGTGCCAGCTTCGGCGCAGACTCTGCGCTACGCCAACCAGGGCAATCTCACCTCGCTCGATCCCTACACGCTGAAGGAAACCACCACGATCGCGCATCACGCGCATATCTACGAGGGACTGGTCACCCGCGACAAGGAGCTGAAGATCGTCCCGGCCCTGGCGGAAAGCTGGGAAACACTCGATCCCAAGCATTGGCGCTTCCATTTGCGTAAGAACGTCAAGTTCCACAATGGCGCGCCGTTCACCGCGGACGACGTGGTGTTCTCCGCCGAGCGGGTCCGGACGAAGGGCTCCAATTTCCTCTCCAACGTTCCGGCCGATGCGAAATTCGTCAAGGTCGACGACAATACCGTCGACGTGATGCTCGATTCGCCCAATCCCATTCTGACCTCGCAATGGGATTCCTGGTACATCATGAACAAGAAATGGTGCGAGGACAACGACTCGGTGGCGCCGACGCCGGCGTCCGCGACCTCGCCGAGCTACGCCTCGCTGCACGAGAACGGCACTGGGCCGTTTATGATCGAGAGCCACCAGCCCGGCGTCAAGACGGTGTTCAAGGTCAATCCTGACTGGTGGAGGAAGCCCGAGCACAATCTGAAGGAGATCGTCTTCACCCCGATCAGTTCCGCCGCAACGCGGGTCGCAGCCCTGTTGTCCGGCGAGGTCGACGTGATCGAGCCGGTGCCGATCCAGGATATCCAGCGGGTGAATGCGAGCGACTCGGCGACGGTGATGACCGGGCCGGAGCTGCGCACGATCTTTCTCGGCATGGATCAGAGCCGCGACGAGCTGCTTTTTTCCAACGTCAAGGGCAAGAACCCGTTCAAGGACATCCGCGTCCGCGAGGCGTTCTACAAGGCGGTCGATATCGAACTGATCCGGACCCGGGTGATGCGCGGGCTGTCGACACCATCGGCGCTGATGATCGCGCCGCAATTGTTCACGCTCTCGAAAGAGTTCACCCGGCCCAAGACCGACCCTGAGGGCGCCAAGAAGCTGCTGGCCGAGGCCGGTTACCCGGACGGCTTTGAGGTCACGATGGATTGCCCGAACGATCGCTACGTCAACGACGCGGCGATCTGCCAGGCCGTGGTTGGCATGCTGGCCCGGATCGGCGTCAAGGTCGATCTGCTGGCGCAACCCAAGGCGCTTTACTTTGGCAAGGTGCTGCAGCCCGGCGGCTACAAGACCTCGTTCTTCTTGCTGGGCTGGACCCCGGCCTCGTCGGATTCCCACAACGTACTGCATGACATCATGGGCTGCCGCGACGACGCCAAGGATGCGACCCGCGGCGAGGCCAATCTCGGCGGCTACTGCAACAAGGAGCTGGACGCGCTGGCCGACAAGGTTCTGATCGAGACCGACAGCGCCAAGCGCGATCAGATGATCAAGCAGGCGTTCGAGATCGGCATCAAGGACTATAGCTATATCCCGCTGCATCAACAGGCGCTGGCTTGGGGCGTGTCCAAGAAGGTGAAGCTGACGCAGCGCGCCGACAACCAGGTGCTGCTGTATTGGGCAACCTTGCAGCCATGAGACTTGTTATTCCGGGGCACGAGCCGAGTCAGCGGTGCGTGAGCCGGAATCCATAGCCATTGCCGGGCGTATGGATTCCGGACCCGCGGCTTCCGTCGGCGGCGCCGGCGAGATGCGCGTCCCGGACTGACGGCGGCCACCTCTTCGGCGCTTTCGGATCGCCGCGCCAACCAGTGAAAGGATCCCATGCTCGCTTTCACGTTGCGCCGGGCACTTCAGGCCGTGGGCGTGATGATCGCGGTCGGCATCATCTCCTTCGTGATGTTCCGCTTCGCCGGCGATCCGGTCAATCAGCTGGTCTCGATCGACACCTCCGCCGCACAGCGCGCCGAGATCCGCAAATCGCTCGGGCTCGACGATCCGGTGTTGGTGCAGTTCGCGCGCTATTTTGCCGATGCCGCGCAATTCAAATTCGGCGTCTCCTATCAATTCCGCCAGCCTGTGGCCCAGTTGTTGAAAGAACGCATGCCGGCGACGCTGGAACTGGCGAGCGTCGCTACCGTGCTGGCGATGACGTTCGGGATCATGATCGGGGTCTATACGGCACTCCGCCGCAACTCCTGGCTCGCCGGCGTGCTGCAGGCGATCTCGCTGATCGGCATCTCGCTGCCGACCTTCCTGATCGGGATTCTACTGATCTATCTGTTCGCCGTGGTACTGGGCTGGCTGCCCTCGTTTGGTCGCGGCGACGTGGTGCGGATCGGATGGTGGACCACGGGACTGCTCACGGTGTCGGGACTGAAGGCCCTGATCATGCCGTCGATCACGCTCGGCCTGTTCCAGATGACGCTGATCATGCGGCTGGTGCGCGCCGAAATGCTCGAGGTCCTGCGCACCGACTATATTCGTTTCGCCCGCGCACGCGGCCTGACCACAAGGGCGATCCATTTCGGCCATGCGCTGAAGAACACCCTGGTTCCGGTGATCACCGTTGCCGGGCTGCAGTTTGGCTCGGTAATTGCTTTCGCTATCATCACCGAGACCGTGTTCCAATGGCCGGGGATGGGGCTATTGTTCGTGCAGGCGGTACAGAGCGTCGATATTCCGATCATGGCGGCCTACCTGCTGGTGGTGTCGCTGATCTTCGTCACCATCAATCTGGTGGTGGATATTCTCTACACCATCGTCGATCCGCGGCTGCACCACACCATCAGCCGCGGCGCCTGAGAATGAGATCTTCATGACCGACGCTTTCGTCCCGAACGCTGTCGACAAAGAACCGCTGGCCGGCTCCTGGTCAGATCGGGTATCCGCGCGCGTCGCGGCAAACGACGTGTTCTATGCCTTCCGCACTTCGCCACTGGCTATCGTCGCAGCCGCGGTGGTGCTGACGTTCTTCCTGCTCGCGCTCTTCGCGTCCCAACTCGCAGTGCAGAACCCGTTCGATCCCGCGCAACTCGAACTAATCAATTCGCGCATCGCGCCGTTGTGGACCGCTGACGGCCAGCGCCCGTTCCTGCTCGGCACCGACGAACAGGGTCGCGACTTGCTCTCGGCGATTCTCTACGGGTTGCGGGTCTCGCTGCTGGTCGGCGTCCTCGGCGTCGGCTTCGCGGCGACGCTCGGCATCGTGCTGGGCCTGATCGCCGGCTATGTCGGAGGCTGGATCGACAGCCTGATCATGCGGATCGCCGACGTGCAGCTGACCTTCCCGGCAATCCTGATCGCGCTGCTGATCGACGGCGTGGTGAAATCCGCGCTCGGCAACAAACTCGACGAACGCACCATGCTGGCGGTGCTGGTGTTCGCGATCGGGCTCAGCTTCTGGGTCCAATACGCCCGCACCGTGCGCGGCTCGGTGATGGTGGAAAAGACCAAGGACTATGTCGCGGCGGCGCAGCTGATCGGGTTGCCGGCCCACAAGATCATGCTGCGCCATGTGCTGCCGAACGCCATGGGGCCGGTGCTGGTGATTGCCACTATCAACCTCGCGCTCGCCATCATCACCGAGGCGACGCTGTCGTTTCTCGGCTCCGGCATGCCCGACACCATGCCGTCGCTCGGCACCTTGATCCGGATCGGCAACAACTATCTGTTCTCCGGCGAATGGTGGGTGGTGGCGTTCCCCGGCTTCGCGCTGGCGGCGCTGATCCTGTCGATCAACCTGCTCGGCGACTGGCTGCGCGACGCGCTGAATCCCAGACTGCGATGACGCGATCACAGCGAGACCCGGCCACATGACCCACCCCGTGCTCTCGGTGCGCAATCTGCGGGTCGAATTCCCGACCCGCCGCGAGCTGCTGCATGCGATCGACGGCGTGTCGTTCGACATCGCGCGCGGCGAGGTGCTGGGCGTGGTCGGCGAATCCGGCGCCGGCAAGTCGGTCACCGGCCTGGCGGTGATCGGCCTGATCGATCCGCCAGGACGGATCAGCGGCGGCGAGATCTGGTTGTCGGGAATGCGGATCGACAACCTGCCGCCCGAAGAGCTGCGCCGGGTCCGCGGCAAGCGGATCGGGATGATCTTCCAGGATCCGCTGACCAGCCTCAATCCGCTGTACCGGATCGGCGACCAGCTGGTCGAGACCATCCGCACCCATCTGCCGCTGTCGCCGGCTGCGGCGCGCAAGCGCGCCATCGACCTGCTCGCCGAGGTCGGGATTCCCGGGCCGGAGAAACGCATCGACGCCTATCCGCACGAGTTCTCCGGCGGGATGCGGCAGCGCGTGGTGATCGCGCTGGCGATCTGCGCCGAACCGGAGCTGATCATCGCCGACGAGCCGACCACCGCGCTCGACGTCTCGGTGCAGGCGCAGATCATCGCACTGATCAAGCGGCTCGGCCGCGACCACGGCACCGCGGTGATGCTGGTGACCCACGACATGGGGGTGATCGCGGAGACCTCCGACCGCGTCGCAGTGATGTATTCCGGCCGCATTGCCGAGATCGGGCCGGTGCGCGACGTGGTGCAGCACCCGCTGCATCCTTATGCCAAGGGCCTGATGGGCGCGATCCCGACTTTGGCCAGCGAGTCGACGCGGCTGGTGCAGATTCCAGGCTCGATGCCGCGGCTGTCCGCGATCCCGCCGGGCTGCGCGTTCAATCCGCGCTGTGATTTTGCGTTCGAGCGCTGCCGCGTCGAACGGCCGGAGCTGATCCGACAGGGCACCCAGGACGTCGCCTGCCATCTCTACGACCGCGACTCGAAGGAGCACGCGGCGTGAGTGCGTTCGTCAGGGTCAACAATCTGCATCGAATGTTTGACGTCTCGAAGCCGTGGCTGAATCGCCTGATCGAGGGCGGCGACAAGGAATTTCTCAACGCGGTGAACGGCGTCTCGTTCGAGATCGCGCGCGGCGAAACCTTCGCGCTGGTCGGCGAGTCCGGCTCGGGCAAGACCACGGTGGCGCGGATGGTGGTCGGGCTGCTGCCGCCGTCCTCCGGCGACGTCATGATCGATGGCGTGTCGATGAGCGATCCGGCGCAGGCGCAGGCGCGCAGGCAGTTGCGCCGGCGCATCCAGATGATCTTTCAGGACCCCTATGCCAGCCTCAATCCGCGGATGCGGGTCGACGCCATCGTCGCCGAGCCGATCCGCGCTTTCGACCTGATCCAGGGCAACGCGAATATTCGAATCCGCGTCGGCGAATTGCTGACGCTGGTCGGGCTGCATCCCGATAATGGCCAAAAGTTTCCGCACCAGTTTTCCGGCGGCCAGCGCCAGCGCATCGCGATCGCACGCGCCCTTGCCTCCGAGGCCGAATTCATCGTCTGCGACGAGCCGACCTCGGCGCTCGACGTCTCGGTGCAGGCGCAGATCCTGAACCTGATGCGCGATTTGCAGGACAAGTTCGGACTGACCTACCTGTTCATCAGCCACAACCTCGCGGTGGTGCGGCACATGGCCAGCCGGATCGGCGTGATGTATCTCGGCCGCATTGTCGAGATCGCCGAGGGTCGCGAATTGTTCGATCATCCGCGGATGCCCTACACGCGGATGCTACTCGGTGCAGTGCCTGACCTGGCGATGAGCGGCCGGGCGCGAATTCCGGTGCAGGGCGAGATCCCCAACCCGATCGATCCGCCATCCGGTTGCGCGTTCCACCCGCGCTGCCCGGAAGCGTTCGACCGCTGCCGCATCGAGATGCCGGAACTGATCGACGGGGTAGCCTGCCACGCGGTGAACCGCGCGTGAGCGCAGCGACATCGGAAGCTTTCAAGTTCGTCATTGCGAGCGAAGCGAAGCAATCCAGGGTGGGGCCGCAGACTGGATTGCTTCGTCGCAAGAGCTCCTCGCAATGGCGAACACGAAAGCCTGATTCTGGACCCGCCTCAGCTCGGCTTCAGCGACGGCGAGGCATGCTCCATGTCGAAATCCTCGATCTCGCGGGTACGCTCGGATTCGGCCTGGGCGCGGTGATCGGTGGCGATTGCGACATAGACCGCCGGCAGCACGAACAGCGTGAACAGCGTGCCGATCGACATTCCCGACACCACGACGAGGCCGATCGAGAACCGGCTCGCCGCGCCGGCGCCCGAGGCGGTCAGCAGCGGCAGCAAGCCGGTCACCATCGCCGCGGTCGTCATCAGGATCGGACGCAGCCGGACCCGCGCCGCCATCTCGATCGCCGAACGCTTGTCCAGCCCTTCGTGGAGTTGCAGCTCCTTGGCGAACTCCACCATCAGGATGCCGTGCTTGCTGATCAGCCCGATCAGCGTCAACAGCCCGACCTGGGTGTAGATGTTGATCGTCGCTACGCCGAAGAACAGCGGAATCAGCGCGCCAGAGATCGCCATCGGCACGCTGATCATGATCACCAGCGGGTCGCGCAGGCTCTCGAACTGCGCCGCCAGCACCAGGAAGATAATGATCAGCGCGAAGCCGAACGCGATCGCGAGCTGATTGCCTTCGGTGGTGTATTGCCGAGCGTCAGCGAGATAATCGTGGCTGAAGCCGGACGGCAGGTTCTTGGCTTGGCTTTCGAGGAAGTCGACCGCCTGACCGACGGTGACGCCGGGCATCGGCACCGCCTGGAAGGTCGCGGCGTTGAGCTGATTGAAGTGGGTCAGCGCATTGGGATCGGTCGCGGTCTCGATCGAGACCAGCGTCGACAGCGGCACCTGCTGACCGGTGTTGCTCGGCACATAGAATTTGGCGAGCGCCTCCGGCGACAGCCGCAGGTCGCGCGGCACCTGCGGGATCACCTGATAGGAGCGGCCCTCGAGGTTGAAACGGTTGGTATAATTGCCGCCGAGCAGCGTCGACAACGTGGAGCCGATCTGCGCCATGGTGATACCGAGATCGTTGGCCTTGGTGCGATCGATCTTCACCCGCACCACCGGCTGGTTGAAATCGAGATCGCTGTCGGAGACGATGAACAGCCCGCTCTTGCGCGCGGCAGCCTTCAGCTTGAGCATCTCCTCATACACCGACTGGAAGCCGTTGGTGGAATTGATCACCATCTGCACCGGCAGTCCGCCCGGCCCGCCTGGCAGCGGCGGCAGGTTGAACGCGAACGCACTGACGCCCTCGATCTTGCTGAGCTCCTTCTGCACCAGCGGCTTCAGCTGGATCGACGAGCGCTTGCGTTCGTCCCACGGCTTCAGCAGCATTCCGGCGATGCCGTTGCTGGGGCCGGCGGTGCCGTCGATCACGAAGCGCAGATCGGTCTCCGGGAAACCGGCGAACACCTTGTCCATCTTCTCGCTGTAGAATTCGGTGTAGTCGATATTGGCGTATTTCGGTCCCTTCAGCACCGCGAACACGATGCCCTGGTCCTCTTCGGGCGCCAACTCCTTGGATGAGTGCTGATACAGGAACACCACCAGCCCGAGAATCACCACCGCGAACATCGCGGTGATCGGGCGGTAGTCGAGCGAGCGATCGAGCTGGCGTCCGTACCAGCGGGTCATGGCGCCGAACACCGCGTCGACCTTCTTGGCGAACCAGCCCTGGTCGTGTGGCCTCAGCAGCACCGAACACATCATCGGCGACAGCGTCAGCGCGATCACCCCGGACACGATCACCGCGCCGGCGAGCGTGAAGGCGAATTCGCGGAACAGTGCGCCGGTAAGGCCACCGAGAAATCCGATCGGCGCGTACACTGCGGCCAGCGTAATCGTCATCGAGATCACCGGCGTGACGATCTCGCGCGCGCCCTGCAGCGAGGCCTGGACCGGGCTCTTGCCCTCCTCCAGATGTCGATGGATGTTCTCCACCACCACGATGGCGTCGTCGACCACCAGACCGATCGCCAGCACCATCGCCAGCAGCGTCAACAGATTGATGCTGAATCCCATCATCAGCATCAGGCTGCAGACGCCGATCAGCGACAGCGGAATCGTCACCACCGGGATGATTACCGAACGGAACGACGCCAGGAACAGGAAGATCACCACGATCACGATGCCGACCGCCTCGATCAGCGTCTTCTCCACCTCGTCGATCGACGAGCGGATGAACTTGGTCGAATCGTAGGCGACTTTCATCTTCATCGAGGGCGGCAGATTGCGCTCGATATCCGGAAACAGCGCGCGCACGCCGGTGACGATGTTGAGCGGGTTGCCCTGCGGCGTCGCCTGCACGCCGATGAAGATCGCGCGCTCGCCGCTGAACGCGACGCTGGCGTCGGTGCTCTGCGCGCCGAGTTCGACGGTGGCGACGTCCTCCATCCGGACGAAGCCGCCGTCCTTGGCCTTGACCGTCATGCGCTTGAACTGTTCGACGTTCTGAAGATCGGTGTTCGCGGTGACGTTGGAGACGATAAAATAACCCTTAGTCTGTCCGGCGGCAGCCTGGAAATTGTTCGCACGGATCGCCGCGGCAACGTCGTCGGGCGACACGCCGCGACCGGCCATCCGCGCCGGATCGAGCCAGATCCGCATCGCGAAGGTCTGCCCGCCGAGAATGTCGGCCGAGGCGACGCCGTCCACGGTCGACAGAATCGGCTGCACCACGCGCGTCAGATAGTCGGAGATCGCCGAGCCCGTGAGCTCGCTGCTGGAGAAACCGATATACATCACCGCGGTGGTCTGACCGGTCGACTTCAGAATGATCGGATCGTTGGCCTCTTTCGGGATCAGATACTTGACCGAATTGACCTTCGACAACACCTCCGTCAGCGCCTGGTTGGGATCGACGTTGAGCTTGATGAACACCGAAATCAGGCTCTGGCCCTGCGTCGAGGACGAGGTGATGTAGTCGACGCCTTCGGCGGCCGCCACCGCCTGCTCGATCGGCGTGGTGATGAAGCCCTGCATCAGATCCGGCGAAGCGCCGGGATACACCGTGGTGACGGTGACCACGGTGTTCGACAGCTTCGGATATTGCCGGATCGGCAGCGTGGTCGCGGCTTTGAATCCGATCAGCAGGATCAGCAGGCTGACCACCAGCGACAGCACCGGCCGCTTGATGAAGATATCGGTGATGGCCATCGCGGGCGCTCCGTAACGGCACCGTCACGTGCGACCATGATCGGCGCGCGCAAGGATGCGATAAAGTTCATCGAAACCGGACTACGACGCCGCCGCGCCCGGTTTCACTGTCAACGCATGATCGCCCCGGAACGACGCGCCGCGCAGTTCCGGGCGCGGCTTAGTTCCGCGGCGCTTTCGCCGGTATCGGCGGTGCCGGGTCGGAGGAAATTTCGACCGCGGCGCCGGACTGCAGCTTGAGCTGACCAACCGCGACGACGCGGTCGCCGGCCTTCAACCCGCTGACGATTACCGCCCGGCCCTTCGCACGATCGCCGGTCCGCACGAAGGTGCGCACGGCGGTCAGATTGGTCTTGCCGTCTTCGGACTTGTTTTCGGTGATCAGATAGACCGAATCTCCATACAGCGTGTAATCGACCGCGGTTTCCGGCACGGTGATCACCGCCGGCTTGTCGGGCAACACCACCGTGGTGGTCGCGAACATGCCGGGCTTCAGGATCTGATCGGGATTGTCGATCGTCGCCTGCACCCGGATGTTGCGGGTATCGGTGTTGATCTGCGGCTCGATGGCGGTGAGCTTGCCTTCGAACACCTTGCCCGGATAGGCGTCGACCGCGACGCGCACGATCTGGCCGACCTTCAGGGTGCCGCTGTCCTTCTCGGTCACGGTGAAGTTCGCATACACTGCGGACAAATCGGTCAATGTCACGATCTGCGTCCCGGCGGTCAGGTACTGGCCGACTTCGGCGTGACGAACGCCAAGCACGCCGTCGAACGGCGCGCGCACCAGCTTCTGCGAAATCACCGCCTCGGTCTTGGCGATCCCGGCCTGGGCCTGGTCGAACGCCGCCTGCGCGTTATCGACGGTCGCCTGCGGCCCGAACTGGCGCGCCGCCAGCTGCTTGGCGCGGTCCAGCGCCAACTCCGCCGCCTTGGCCTGAGCCTTGAAGCTGGCGAGATCGCCTTGCTCGGCCCCATCGAACAGTTGCACGAGCGGCGTGCCGACCTTCACCGTCGAGCCAGCGGTGAACATGATGTCGGTGATGCGGCCGTTGACGTCGTTGGTGACGTTGACTTGATGCACGGCGGCGAGATCGCCGACGGCGGTCAACAGATTCGGGATCACTTCGGATTTCGCTTCGGCCACGGTCACGCTGACCGGCGGCGGTTTGTTGCCGGCGAAGAACTGCGCGATCATGTGACTCCGGAACGCATTGAAGCCGACCAACCCGCCCACCAGCAGCGCCAGCAGCAGCCCGACGATGATGAACCAGCGGGTCATCCGAACCGGGCGCGGGCGCGGCTTCTCGGTGCTGGCGCGGATCGTCCCTGGGGATTCTGTCGCAATCGTCATGTCATGCACTTTCTCTAGCTACCGCCCGCATTTGGTCCGGCGACAATTCGCGGTCCAGATGCCCGGCAATCGCTGCTTCGTTCAATCCAATTCCACGCAGGATAAATTCACAGGTCTGCCGCTCCAGATCGACGGCGTTGCCGTAGGTTAGACACGGCACCGTGGGCAGTCGCGAAAGCGCGGCCATCAGCACCGTATGATGGGCAAACCAGAAAAGGTTCAACGGTTCCCGCCCGACCCGCGATGCGTCTCCCGACGCAACCGCGCGCTCCAGCGACGCCGTGAACACAGGTCCGATCAAATTCCCTATTTTTTCGTAAAGCAGCCGGGCGAATTCTCCATCGTCGACCAGACTGGTCATCATCAGCCGCAGCCGCTGGGCTTCCTGCTGCTCGGGCAGATCCGAGGCATGCAGAAAATGCCCGACCATTCCGCGCACCAGCACCACCAGGGTTTCGGTCGAGGGTTCCAGCGCCAGCAAACCGTTTAGGCCCGGGTCTGCCTCGCATTCGTCCGCCAGGATCTCCGCATAAAGCGCTGACTTGGTCGGGAAATGCTTGAACAGCAACCCCTCCGAGATCGACGCCGCGGCGGCCACACTCTTCGTTGTGGTTCCGGCGAATCCGTGGCGGGCAAAGCACCGCTTTGCCGCGCTCAGGATCAACTCCCGGCGCAAATCGCTGGTCATGCGCAGTGTGCTCATTGTCGTGAGTAAGCACTCACCTTTGGCAAAGTCAATCGGGATTGCTGCAGCGCACTAAAACGTGAGTAGTGCGACGAGCTCAATTCATTGGCCCCCACTCGGCTGATACGGAGGAAGAGGTCAGACGGTAATTTGGCACCCTCGCCGCGGAGGAAGTTCGCGGCGCCGGCCGAGGCCGTTCCGGCAGCGTCGTGAATCGCCTATAGAAGACAAAAAAGGGGATGACATGGAAGCGGCCCAAGGTGACCTCGCGGCAGCGTTCGATCTGGCGCGGCTGACGCCGGAGTTCTACGCCGACCCCTATCCGACCTATCATGCACTGCGAGCCCACGAGCCGGTCAAGCGGCTGGACAATGGCGGTTACTTCCTCACCCGCTACGACGATCTGGTCGCCGCCTACAAGAACACCGCGCTGTTCTCGTCCGACAAGAAGCGCGAGTTCGCGCCGAAATACGGCGACTCGCTGTTGTTCGAGCATCACACCACGAGCCTCGTCTTCAACGATCCGCCGGCCCACACCCGCGTCCGCCGGCTGATCACCGGCGCGCTGTCGCCGCGCGCGATCGCCGGCATGGAGCCCGATCTGGTGGCGCTGGTGCAGCGGCTGCTCGACCGGATCGCAGCCAAGGGCAGATTCGACCTGATCGAAGATTATGCCTCGGCGATTCCGATCGAGGTGATCGGCAATCTGCTTGGTGTGCCGAACGACGAGCGCGGTCCGTTGCGCGACTGGTCGCTAGCGATTCTCGGCGCGCTGGAGCCGGTGATCAGCGCCGAAGCTTTCGCGCGCGGCAATCAATCAATTCGGGATTTCATCGCCTATCTGGAAATCCTGGTCGAGCGCCGTCGGGCAACCCCCGGCAATCCCGACCGCGACGTGTTGACCAAGCTGATCCAGGGCGAACCGGGCGGCGAACAGCTGACCGCGAAGGAATTGCTGCATAACTGCATCTTTCTGCTCAATGCCGGTCACGAGACCACCACCAATCTGATCGGCAATGGACTGGTCGCGCTCGCCGCCAACCCCGAGCAGAAACAGCGGCTGATCGACAATCCGGCGCTGATCCGGACTGCGGTCGAGGAAATCCTGCGATACGAGAGCTCGAACCAGCTCGGCAACCGCATCACAACAGCCGACGTCGAGATCGGCGGCGTCGCGATGCCGAAATACACGTCGGTGACGCTGTGCATCGGCGCCGCCAACCGTGACCCGGCGCAATTTCCCGATCCCGACCGGTTCGATATCGCGCGGGCGCCGAACCGGCATCTGGCGTTCGGCACCGGCGCGCATCAATGCGCCGGCATGGCGCTGGCGCGGCTGGAAGGCGCGATCGCGATCACGCGGTTTCTCGCGCGGTTTCCCAACTACCAACTCGATGGCGCGCCGGTCCGCGGCGGCCGGGTCCGGTTCCGCGGCTATCTCAGCGTGCCCTGCGTGGTGAAATAGTCAGTCCAATAGCGGCAGCCCGGCGCAAGTCATTTTGCCGGTGCGCGCATCGATCACCAGATAGCCGTCGATCGGACTGCCGTTGGGATTCCTGTTCGCCGGAACTACGACGTGAAACTCCCAGACCGGTTTGGTCGCCTTGCCGCCGCACCGCTTGCTACCACCCGTCAGCAACTGGCTGGCGACGATATTTTGCGCGACGTCTGCCGGGGTTCGCCCGTAGGGATCGCCCTGCAGAATCGATATCGCCGCAGCGCGCGCCCGGCCTTCGGAGAGAACGTCGGCGGCCTGCGCTGTCAGCGGCGGAGCGACAAGCATGACTGCAGCGACAAATCGAATGAGCAGCGGATCCATCGGGTTTCCTTCCGTTTCTGACCTGTGCGCTTCCGCGCCGACTCGAAATTGTCTGACTAGAGATCATTCCAATCGCGCCGCCGGCTGTACCAGCAGCGTGGGAATCCCGCAGGTCGAGCTGCGCACCGTGACCACGCGGGTGCCTGGCTTGCGGCCGGCGCGCGGCTCCGACACCAGGACCCCGGCATGGAGAAGTCGCGCGCGGGTGGCGTCGATATCCGCGCAGCGCCAGCTCATGCCCCACAATTTGTCATGGTTGACGTCGGAACCCGCCACCGGGCGGTGCACGACCTCAACCACGAGATCGCCGCAGCGAAAGAACATCAGCCGGCCCCAATCCTGATGCGAGCGGTCGAGCGCCATGTCGAGCCCGAGCCGCGCTCCGTACAGTGCCGCGGCGCGTTCGGGGTCGGCGGTCGAAACCACGATGTGATCGAGCCCGGTGATCGGCGCCACGCCGGTGGTCGGCGAAAACGGACGCTCCGATGCCAGTTCAAG
This sequence comes from Rhodopseudomonas sp., assembly GCF_013377015.1. Classification (GTDB taxonomy): domain Bacteria; phylum Pseudomonadota; class Alphaproteobacteria; order Rhizobiales; family Xanthobacteraceae; genus JARJEH01. The sequence goes on from NZ_JACABA010000001.1 coordinate 111,521, forward strand.
AAAGAACAGCCTGACGCCGCGCGTCGCATCCGTCGCGGCGCGGGTCCGCTTCCAGGACAGCGTGGCGCCGGACGCGGCGTCGTGGCTTTCGACCTCGGCAATAGCGTCGGGCTTCAGCGCCACCCGCTCCAGCCGGCGATGCATCTTCGCAACGTCGCCGACGCGAAAGCAGATGCTGGCGAGCCCCTCGCCCTGGAACTTGATGACGTGGCGAATACGCTCGGCGATCGGGCCGTCGCCGGCCGGCGCCATCAGTTCCAGCGTCATGTTGCGCAGCGTGAACAGCACGGTCTCGGAGCCATCGCCGCTGCTGCGCCAGGACGGCGCTCGCGCCAGCAGCAATTCATAGGCGGCGGCTCCCGCCGCGAGATCGCTAACCAGCACGACGACGTGATCGATTGCGGTGATCATCGGACGGCTCCCCTCCAAAGGCTTGTTCTTGTAAAAACGATCGAACCAGTCGGCGCGAGCGACGCTATGCAATTGATTCAAACTCGCGAGACTGATCGCTCCGCTAAAGGCCACTTACACCGACGTGGATTCTAGGCCGTCGTTGGTTACCTTTTTCTGCACTGGACGAAAACCGAGCGCGGCGCCGCCGGCGAAACTGGCGTCCGGCCCGATCGCTTCCTCGATCCGCAAACATTCGTTCCACTTCGCCATCCGCTCGGAGCGCGAAAACGAGCCGACTTTGAGCTGCCCGGCGTCCCAGCCGACCGCAAGATGCACGACGGTTGTGTCCTCGGTTTCGCCGGAGCGCGCCGACACGATGGTGCCGAACCGGGCCTGCCTGCCGGCGTCGAGCGCCGCGCGGGTCTCGGTCACGGTGCCGGCCTGGTTGGGCTTGATCAGCACCGCGGTCGCGGCGCCGCTCGCGGCGGCCTCGGCAACCCGTGCCGCGTTGGTGACCAGAAAATCGTCGCCGATCACCTGGCAACGATCGCCATAGGCCGCGGTGAAAGCGCGGAAGCCGGCGGCGTCGTCCTCGGCCAGCGGGTCTTCTATGGATACGATCGGATAAGTATCAAGCCAGCGGCCGAGCATCGCGATCATTTCGTCGGTGCCAAGTGCGCGATCGTCGAGCGCCAGCGCGTAGCGGCCATTTTTGCCGAACTCGGATGCGGCAACGTCGAGCGAGATCGCCACTTGCGGCCCCGGCTCGAGGCCGGCCCGTTCGATCGCCCGCACCAGCGTATCCAGTGCCTCCTCGTTGCTGGTGAACGCTGGCCAGTAGCCACCCTCGTCGGCCACGCCCTGCAGCTTGCCTGCCTGTTTCATCAGGCTGCCTGCGGCGAGATAGACTTCCGCGGTCCATTCGATCGCCTGCGCGAACGACGCCGCGCCGGGACACATCACCATGAAATCCTGCACGTCGACGCGCCGCGCCGCGTGCGCCCCGCCGCCGAAGATCTGGATCTCCGGCAGCGGCAGGCGCACCTTGCGGCCCTGCGCCAGATGCATCCAAAGCGGCACTTTGGCCGCAGCGGCCGCCGCGTGCAGCACCGCCATCGAGGTCGCCACGATGGCGTTGCCGCCGAGGCGGGCCTTGTTGGCGGTGCCGTCGCGCGCGATCATGATCGCGTCGATCGCGGCCTGATCGGCAGCGTCCTGCCCGATCAGCGCCTGCTCCATTTCGCCGTTGACGGACGCCACCGCGCGGCCGACATCGAAGCCGCCGAGCTTCTTGCCGCCGTCGCGCAGATCGACCGCCTCGCCGCTGCCCATCGAGGCTCCGGCCGGCGCGATGGCGCGGCCGGTGGCGCCGCCACGCAAACTCACATCGACCTCGACGGTCGGCCGGCCGCGCGAATCCCACACCCGGCGGCCATGCACCGCCGCAATTGTCGTATTGGTCATCGAAGCACTTCCCTTGCCCAGGCGTCGCTGATCGCCGCGAGTTGCTCGGGCTTCGCCACAATCAAATGGCGCGCGACCCTGCGGACCCGCGCTTTGTCGCTCTCATCGGTGATGTATTCGACCGGCGACTTGCCGTCGACCCGGGCCAGAAACAGCGCCGGCAACAGCGCCGCGGCGCGGCGCTCCAATTCGTGCTTCGGCTCCCAATCGATCTCGGCGCGATAGGCCGCAGCGAGCGCATCGAAACAGCCGAGATACCCGGCCGCGGACGATGGCGTCCACAGGCATTTCAGCAGCATGTGATTGAGACAGAACGCCAGGTCGAAAGCGGGGTCGCCATACCAGGCGCATTCGGCATCGAGCAGTATCGGGCCATGCGGGCCGACGAGGATGTTCTTCGGACTGACGTCGCCATGCACCAGCGCGATATGGGTTGCCAGCGTGGCGCGCGACAGCGCCATCAGCGCCGGCGCCAGATCGGGATGGGCCTCGGCGGTGGCCTCGAGATAGGGCTCGAGCCGGATCGCGTGAAACAGCGCATCATTGGCAAAACGCCGCGCCACGGTTTGCGAATGCGCGGTGGCGGCATGAATGGCGCCGATGGTGCGCCCGACCGCCGTGGCGAAATCCGGATCGCACTGCCCCGCCGCGAGTCGCTGCTTCCACACCGGATGATGTTCGGGATCGAGATAGTCCATCGCGAACGCGCCGAGCTCGGGATCATGCGCCAGCACGCGGGGCACAGCGTCGGGCACCACCTCGGCGGCGGCGCGTAGCCAGTCGACCTCGCTGGCGTTGCGCGACACCGGCACGGTCCAGTCCCGCGCCACCCGCAGTTTCGCCAGCGCGCGCTTCACCGCGAACACCGCGCTGCCCGCTTCCACCTTCCAGATGTCGGACGCCACCCCGCCGGTCAGCGGCGTGAAGCGCGGCGTGATGCCGGGTTCGATCAGTCCTGCATCACGCAGAAACGCCGCAACCGCGGTTTCTTCGACTGCAGCAAGAATCACGGGAACAGGCCCCTCATATTTTTCGCGGCGCGGACCTTTTCCACGCCGATCGCCATCGCGGCGGTCCGGTGCGGAACGTTGTCGGCGTTGGCGCGCGCTATCATCTGGTCGAAGGCACGATCGAGGATCTGATATTCGCGCCGTGTCACCTCTGCCTCTTCCCAAAACAGTTGCTGCAGATCCTGCACCCATTCGAAATAGCTGACGATGACGCCGCCCGAATTGCACAGCACGTCCGGGATCAGGAAGACCTCGTCGCGGCGTTGTGCCAGCACCAGGTCGGCATCCGGCGTGGTCGGTCCGTTGGCGCCCTCGGCCAGCACCCGGCATTGCAGCTTCGCAGCGGTCTCAGCGTCGATCACCCGCTCCATCGCCGCCGGGACCAGCACGTCGCAGCGCAGCGTCAGGATCTGCGTCGGATCGAACTGCAGCTCGGTGGAAAATCCGGCGATGCTGCCATGCGCGGTCGCGTGCCGCATCAGCGCCGGAATATCGAGCCCGGCCGCGTCATACAAAGCTCCGGTGTGATCGCTGACCGCGATCACCTTGAGCCCGAATTGCTGCAATTCCAGCGCGGCGTAAGAACCGACATTACCGAACCCCTGGATCACCGCGGTGGCCCGGTTGAGATCGATCGCCAGCTCAGCCATCACCCGTTTGGCCAGATGCGCGACACCGCGCCCGGTGGCTTCGCGCCGGCCCAGCGTGCCGCCCGACGCCACCGGCTTGCCGGTGACGATCTCGGTGACGGTGCGGCCCTGATACATCGAATAGGTGTCCATGAACCACGCCATCACCTGTTCGTTGGTGCCCATATCGGGCGCCATCACGTCGGTGTGCGGGCCGACGAACGGGATCATCTCCTGCATATAGCGGCGCGATAGACTTTCGAGCTCGCGCTTCGAGATCGTCGCCAGGTCGACCCGGATGCCGCCCTTGGCGCCGCCATAGGGCAGCCCGACCAGCGCGCATTTCCAGCTCATCCAGATCGCCAATGCGGCAACCTCGCCGATACCGACACTGGGAGCGAAACGGGTGCCGCCCTTGGTCGGGCCGAGCGTCAGATGGTGCTGGACCCGGTAGCCCTCGAACACCTCGACCGAACCGTCGTCGCGGTGGATCGGGCACGACACCGTGATCGCCCGCTTCGGCAGCAGCAGCCGGTCGCGCTCGTCCATCGGGATCCCGAGATGATTGGCGATCACGCCGAACTGCCTGGCCGCCATGTCGAACACGTCGCCGGAATAGATCGACATCGCTCGTCCTCCCTGGGGCTTCTACGGACCACGGCGCAACGCCCCGAGGCCGCCCCATCGCTATCCCAACCTCCGCCCGGTTGCGAATAATTTCAGCGAATGCAGTGCAATAAGCGGTGCTAAGGTATAAGAGCCGGGTCGGAATCGTAGCAGTGGATCATTCATGCAGGCTCTCTTCATCGGACAGACCTATATCGACGTCACCTTCATCACCGACCACATGCCGACCGGCGACGAAAAGCACGTGGCGTCCGATTACGCGGTGTCGTTCGGCGGCAACGCCGTCACCGCGGCGTTTTGCTGCGCCAAGCTCGGGATCGTGCCCGACTTGATTGCCACCGTCGCCAATGACTGGCTGGGGCGGATGTTTCAGGACATGAGCGCGAAATACGGAATCGAGATCCATCCGCGCAAGGTCAATTCTTCCTCGCTGTCCTTCATTATGCCGAAGGACGGCAAGCGCGCGATCGTGCGCTGCCGCGACGACGAGCATATCCATCCGTTTCCGCTGCTCAACCTCGGCCAATGCCGGGCACTGCATGTTGACGGCCACCAGCCTGACGCCGCGATCCATTACGCCAAACTGTGCCGCGAGGACGGCATCCTGACCTCGCTGGACGGCGGCGGGCTGCGCACCAACACCCACGAGCTCTTGGAATTCATCGACGTCGCCATCGTCGCCGAGCGGCTCTGCGAGCAGATGGATCTGACGCCGGAGAAGATGCTCGACTATCTCAAGAGCCGCGGCTGCCGGGTTGGCGGCGTGACGCAGGGCGAGCGCGGCCTGCTGTGGTACGACGAAGCCGGGACGGTCCGGACGCTGCCGGCGCTGCCAATCCCGCGCGCGCGCGTACTCGACACCAATGGCGCCGGCGACGTGTTCCACGGCGCCTACGTCTATTCCTATCTCGCCATCCCGGAGAAAAGCTGGGCCGAGCATTTCGAATTCGCCCGCGCCGCCTCGACCTACAAGATCCAGCGGCTCGGCAACGAGGCCGGCCTGCCGACGCTGGCCGATATCGAGGCGGTGAAGCAGGAGTTCGCGGCCAACGTTTGAAACGCGAGGCGCCTGAGTTTTGCCCACCTCTTCCATAGGGAGAGGTCGACCGGCGCAGCCGGTCGGGTGAGGGGTTTCGCCCTCTCGATAGGCATTACCCCCTACCCCAACCCTCTCCCCATGGGAGAGGGAGCGCGATGCCGTCTCGGCGACGATTCGATCACGTCCTACTTCAGCATCCCCATCGTCCGCGGCAGCCAGAGCGTCAACTCCGGGATCAGTGTGATCGCGATCAGCGACATCAACAGCGGGATCAGCCACGGCAGGATCGCCACCGTCGTGCGTTCGATCGACAGTTTGGCGATCCGCGACAGCACGAACAGCACCATCCCCAACGGCGGATGCAGCAGGCCGATCATCAGGTTCAGCGTCATCACCACGCCGAAATGAACCGGGTCGATCCCGACCTTCAGGATGATCGGCATCAACACCGGCACCAGTATGCTGATCGAGGCGATCGGCTCGAGGAAGCAGCCGACCACCAGCAGCAGCACGTTGATCAGCAGCAGGATGATGTATTTGTTGTTGGTGAGATTGAGCAACGCCTCGGCGCCGGCCTCGGTCAGCCGGGTCGTGGTCAGCACCCAGCCGAACAGCGAGGCCGCGGCGACGATCAGCAGCACGCCGGCGGTGGTCTCGATAGTGTCCATCGAGACCTTGTAGAACTGCCTCAGCGACAGCGAGCGGTACAGAAATATCCCGAGGATCATCGCCCAGGCACAGGCGGCGATCGCCGCCTCGGTCGGGGTGAACCAGCCGAAGGTCATGCCGCCGATGATGATCGCGGGCGTCAGCAGTGCCGGCAGCGCGGCGACGAAGCTGCGCCCCAGCGTCGCCCAGCGAAACGCCTGGTCGCGGCCCATGCCGTAGCGCCGGGCGCAATAGCTGACATAGATCATCATGAAGATCGTCATCACCGCGCCGGGGATGAAGCCACCGAGAAACAGCGCGCCGATCGAGACGTTGCCCATCATGCCGTAGATCACGAACGGCAGCGACGGCGGGATGATCGGCCCCAGCGTGGCGGAGGCCGCGGTGACGCCGACGGAAAATTCGGTCGAATAGCCGTGGTCCTGCATCGCCTTGATCTCGATGGTGCCGAGGCCGGCGGCGTCGGCGATCGCGGTGCCGGACATCCCGGCGAAGATCACCGAGCCGAAGATGTTGACGTGGGCGAGCCCGCCGCGCATCCAGCCGCAGCTCGCCACCGCGAAATCATAGATCCGGTTGGTGATGCCGGCGGAATTCATCAGATTGCCGGCGAGAATGAAGAACGGCACCGCCAGCAGCGGGAAGCTGTCGAGGCCGCCGGCCATGCGATGCAGGATCACGAAGTCGGGGATGCCGGCGATAAAGTGGGTGTAGAGCAGCGACGCCAGCCCCAGCGAAATGAACACCGGCACGCCGACGATCAGGGCGGCGACGAAGACGACGATGGCAACCGGCATTCGCTCGACCCTACTGTCAGTCCGCGGGAATCTGTTCGGTGACGTCCGGCGCCCGCCGCCAGCCGTCGCGCGCGTTGTGCCATACGGTCTGGATCTGCCGCACCAGCATCATGAAACAGCCGAGCCCGACGCCGCCATAGACGATGCTCATCGGCAGTTCGATCACCGTCATGGTCTGCTGCTGCATGCGCTCGGTGATGGTCACCGAGAAATAGGCCAGCAGGCCCATGAAGCCGAGGGTGACGAAGTCGACCAGCGCCAGCAACGCCGCGCGCAGCGGACTGGGCGCCATCAGGTTCGACAGCAGTTCGACGGCGATGTGGGATTTCTTCCGGGTCACCACCGCGCCGCCGATAAAGGCCAGCCACATCAGCCCGTAGCGCGCGATCTCTTCGGTCCAGGACAGGCTGTCGTTGAGGACGTAGCGGGTGAAGAACTGCAGGAACACGATGATCGCCAGCGCCCAGAACAGCACGAAGGCGATCCAGTCCTCGGGATGATGCGAGATCACCACCTCCTCGTCCTGCGCGACGATCAGGCGGACTTCATCGGGCGGCGGCGACTTCGACTTGGCGTTGCTTATCATCGGCGCTGGCCCTCATCGGAAGTCTCGATCGAAAAGCGGCTACCAAGATCAGTCAAATTCGTCATTGCGAGGAGCCCTTGCGACAAAGCAATCCAGGAATTTCGTGCACAGCGCCCCTGGATTGCTTCGCACAACGGGCGGCGCTGCGCGCCGACCCGTTGGCTCGCAATGACGGACTTGACTGCTCGTTACTTCATCGCCTGCAGCGCGTCATATTGTGCCTGGGTCCAGCCGGCGCCGGCCGAGGCGTCATTGTGCAGCGGGATCGCGGCCTTGCGGAACGCCTCGCGGTCGGGCTCGACGACGGTCTTGCCGAGCTTCTTGAACTCGGCCGCCAGCACCTGCTCGGAGGCGCGGATCTTGTCGGTGGCCTTGGCGGCGGCTTCCTTCAGCACCTCCTGGAAGATCTTCTGCTCGTCGGGCGTGAGCTTCGACCAGACTTGGCTGCCGACGATCGTTACCAGCGATTCGGTGATGTGGCCGGTCAGGATGATGTGGCTCTGCACCTCGTAGAACTTCTTCGCCATGATGGTCGGCAGCGGATTTTCTTGGCCGTCGACGGTGCCCTGCTGCAAGGCCAGATACACTTCGGCGAAGGCGATCGGGGTGGCGTTGGCGCCGACCGATTTGGTGAACATCAGAAACAGCGGCGCCGGCGGCACCCGCAGCTTCATGCCTTTCATGTCTTCGGGCTTGGTGATCAGTTTGTTGGCGGTGACGTGGCGTTGGCCGTAGTAGGTCAGCGCCGCGACCTTGTGCTTGGTCTTGTCGTCATAGCCCTTGGCGATCTCGGCAAACAGCGAGCTGTCGCGATAGGCCTTCCAGTGATCGAAATCGCGCAGGATGAACGGCGCGCCGGTGATTGCGATCGGCTTGTAGATCGAGCCGGCGAAATTCACGCCCGTATAGATGATGTCGACGGTGCCGAGGCCGAGACCCTCGTTGATCTGGTTCTCGTTGCCGAGCTGCGAGGCCGGGAAGACCTGGATCTCGTATTTGCCGTTGGTGCGCTTCTTGATTTCGTCGGCGGCCCACAGCGCCTCGGTGTGATACGGCTCGGCGATCTCGTAGACGTGCGCCCATTTCAGCTTGGTCTGCGCCGATGCCGGCGCCGACATCGCCGCGAAAATGATTGCCGCGGCCACAGCAAAGCGACTTGTCCAGCTGGACATGATCATCCTCCCCGCATTTCAGTCGAGACCTCGTTGACGGGTCTTCGGTCGACAGGCTCGCTTATTAGGCGGGGGGATGCAAGTGGGCGCTGGCGCGAACGGGTACTACGCCATCGCCTTTTTCAGATCGAACGCCGGATCGGCGGCCTGCTCGGGGGTGATCGAGCGGTTGGCCGGCAGCATCTTACGGCCGAATACGTGGTCTGCGGCCCGGTTGACGGATTCGATCCCGATCAGCTTGCCGGCCTTGTAGCAGAACGCCGAAAACGAGCGCTCCGCGACGTCGCCTCGCACCACGACCTGGTCGAAGCCTGCGGTCAGGCCCGCAATCTGCAGCTTGTCGTCGCCCTGGTCGCTCCAGAACCACGGATAGCCGTCATATTTCTTCGCTTCGCCGGTGAGCCTGGCCGCGACGCAACGCGCTTGGTCGGTGGCGTTCTGCACCGATTCCAGCCGCATCTTCTCGCCGAACCGCTCGCTCTGGAACAGCGAACAATCGCCGATCGCCGAAATATTCGGATCGGCGGTCAACAGCTGCTCATCGACGATGACGCCGGAGGCGACGGGCAGGTCGGCCGCCTTGGCCAGTTCGACATTCGGAATCACGCCAACGCCGACCACCACCAGATCCGCCGGAATCACCCGGCCGTCGCTCAGGCTGACGCCGGTGACGCGACCGCCCTCGCCTTTGATCTCGTTCGCCTGCACGCCGTAGTGAATGCGGATACCCGCGGCGGTGTGGCGGTCGTGAAAATAGGCAGAAATTTCCGGCGTCACCGCGCGCGACATCACCCGCGGCGCCAGTTCGACGACGTCGACCTCGAGCCCTTTGGCCCTGGCGGTCGCGGCAAATTCCAGTCCGATGAAGCCAGCGCCGACCACCACGGCGTGCTTGCGCTGCGCCATTCGCAGCCGCACCTGCTCGCTCTCGTCCATCGTGCGCAGATACAGCACATCCGCCAGCGTCGCGTTCGGCACGTCGAGCATCCGGTTGCGGGCGCCGGTGGCGAGCACCAGATGGCCGTAGTGCAACGCCGCGCCGGAATGCAGAAACAGCGTGTTGGCGTTGCGATCGATCGAGGCCGCGCGATCCGGGATCAGTTCGATGTTCTGCTCGGTGAAGAATTTCTGCGGCCGGAACATCAGCGAATCCGGTGCGCCCTCGCCCTTCAGATAGGCCTTCGACAGCGGCGGGCGCTGATAGGGCAGATGCTTTTCGTCGTTGATCAGGCAGATGCGCCCGGCAAACTTGGCCTGGCGCAGCGATACTGCGACTTGAAAGCCGGCGTGTCCGGCTCCCACGATCAAGACCGGTCCTGTCATCATCATGCTCATGTTGTTGGCGCGGCGGAAAACGCGCGTGTCGCGCGATGGAAAGCGGCCAGCCTGTAGCACAAACCGGGCCGCGTTTGTCAGCTTCTTGCGACCGCGCTTAGACTAAAGGACCCCCTCGCCGCGACCATCGCCGCTCAGCGCGGCGGCGGCGAGCGATCCAGCACTGCTGCGGTCGCACCTTCAAGCGTGTCGAGTTCGACGGAGTCGACCACCAGCGGGCCGCGCATCCTCGTGACCACGCCGACGTTTTCGATTCTGGCGAATTTTGCCAGCAGGTCCTGCCGCGCCGGTGCATTGTCGGCTCCGACCAACAGCAGCTTGCCGGAGAGCTGCGCGGGATCCGGTTCCGGCACGTTGATCCAGCGGTAGCGTTCGGTGCGCTGCGCCACGCAAGTTTCCTTGGGCAGATAGAAGGCGAGCCACCCGACGGTGCCGTAGTCGTCGGCCAGCACGCAAGTCGCGCCGACCCGTCGCCGCGTCGTCTCGATCTCGCCCGCCATCCGGGCGACGCCGACGCCGACGCTGCGCGCGCTGGCGTCCCGCATGTATCCAGTCAGCAAGCCGGTGTTGGCCTGCACCGCCATCATCATGAATATCAGCACGCCGGTCGGCAGCGCCCAGCGCCGACAAGAATCGACGAAGCGCTGCTGGCGCGGCGGCCAATGCACAACGGTCGCGGCGACCGCGGCGGCGACCGCGGCGGCCGGATAGATCGGGCTCAGCCAGTTCGCCTCGACCCGGCTGTGGGTCGCGTGCCAGACGAAATACACCACGATGGTCCAGACCATCGCATTGATCAGAACGCGCGCCGCCGAAGTCCCGGCATTACGGCGGAGCAAGGCATAGAGCCCCATCGCGCCGAGAATGAACACCAGCGGCGTCGCCAGAATGAACTGGGTCGGCAGCAGCTCGGCGATATATCCGGGCCTGAACGCATTGATGCGAGCCCGGCCGAATTGCTTGATGAACGACATCCACTGGTGATCCGCGTTCCACAGAATCACCGGGGCGAACATCGCCAACGAAATCAGCCCGCCGAGATAGGGCCATGGCGACAGCAGCCAACGCCGTAAACTCGGCACCCAGAGCAGCCAGATCAGGATCGCCGGCCCGAAAAACAGCGCGGTGTATTTCGATAGCAGCGCGGCGCCGACCGCGACACCGACGGCAAGCCACCAGATCCCGCGCCCACTCGCCAGCACCTGCGCCAGGCCGTACAGCACGAAGCTCGACGCCACGATCAGCGGCGCGTCCGGCGTGACGATCACGGTGCCGGCGGCGACCATCATGGTGGCGTTGAGCAGGATCGCGGCGCTCGCCGCCACCCTCTGGCCGCCGAACAGCAGCTCGGCGGCGCGCCAGGTCGCCCAGCTCATCGGCAGCGCCAGCAGTACCGAGACCAGTCTGACGCCGAATTCAGTATCGCCAGCGATCATGGTGCCGAGCCGGATCACCACGGCGACCATCGGCGGGTGATCGTAGTAACCGCCGGCGAGGTGCTTCGACCAGGTCCAGTAATAGGCTTCGTCGAATGTCAGCGGCGTCAATGCCGCCGCGCACAGCCGCAGCGCCACCAATCCGACGACGATCAGGATCGTGCCGCGCACCAGCCGCCGCTCCATCAGGTCCATCGCGATGCTATCGCTTGCGCCAGACGAACAGCCCCGACATCGCGTAGTTCCAGACCACGCCCATCAGTGCACCCGCCGCGCCCGCGAGCCACCAGATCGGCTCCTGATTGTAGACCGAGAAAGCAACACCGACATTGGCGACCAGGCCGACGCTGCACACCAGATAGAACAGCAACAGCCCGCGCAGAATGCCGAGGCCCCGCAGCCGCTGGTCGCGATAGGTCAGGAAATTGTTCAGCACGAAGTTGCTGGTCATGGCGAGGATCGCGCCGCAGGCCTGCGATTCCGGGAACGGCAATCCCACGATCTTGAGGGCGATGAACAACGCCAGAAAATGCACCACCACGCCGATCGAGCCGACGGTAGCGAACAGCAGGAAGCGCAGCGAGACAATGTCGTTGGTGAATTTCGCCAGCAGCAGGCCGAGGAAATCCAACGCCACCATGGAGTCGAGCTTGCTCTCGCCGTGCAGCCGCGCCCCGAAGGTGAACGGAACCTCCACGATCCGCAGAGTGCCGCGCGCAGTCGCCACGATATCAAGCAGGATTTTGAAGCCCTGGGTGGAGAGCTGCGGCGCCAGCTGCTCGAACCGGTCGCGCCGGATCATGAAGAACCCGCTCATCGGATCGGCGATCTCGACCCGCAGCACCCGCTTGGCCAACGCGGTCGCCAGCGCGCTGACGCCGGCGCGCTGCTTGTTGAAGCTGTCGGCGCTGCCGCCTTCGATGTAACGGCTGCCGACCACGAGTTCGGCGGCCCCGCTTTGCAACAGGCCCAGCATCTTGGCCAGCTGGGTTTCGTCGTGCTGCAGATCGGCGTCCATCACCGCCACATAGGGCGCGCTGGAGGCGAGAATGCCCTCGATGCAGGCGCCGGACAGGCCGCGCCGGCCGATCCGCCGCAAGCCCCGCCCGCGCGGGTCGCGCTGCCCCAGCTCGCGCACCAAATCGGCCGTTCCGTCGGGCGAATTGTCGTCAACGAAGATGACTTCCCACGCCACCCCGGCCAGCGCGGCATCCAGCTTGCGGAACAGCTCCAGCACGTTGTCGCGCTCGTTGAAGGTGGGAACGATGACCGACAGCAGCGGGCAGCTCGCCAGCGCTTGTGTTCCGGTGTCCGGTCTGATGGCTTGATTCATGGCGCCAGCGTATAGCCACGGCATCACGCGATGCCAAGGCGTAGGCCGAACCAAACTAGCTTGGAACCTGGAAAACCGGGAAAACGGGTGGAAAAGCACCCCAGAAATGCCAACGACCACGAACAACAGGTGCGCGTACATCCGGCGCTGCCAAGCTATTCAGTGGTCGTCCCAGCGCCGGTGCTATGAAGCATCAACGTCGCCGTTGAATGCAAGATAGGGACGACCCGTCGGTTCCGCAAGGGGGAAGCTGCAAATGACCAAAAGCACCGGCAACATCCGCATTGGCGTCGGCGGCTGGACCTATCAGCCCTGGCGCGGGGTGTTCTATCCCGAAAAGCTCCCGCAGCGGCAGGAATTAGAATACGCCGCCTCCAGGCTGACCTCAATCGAGATCAATGGCACGTTTTACGGCTCGCAGAAGCCGGAGAGCTTCCGCAAATGGAAAAACGAGGTGCCGGACGGCTTCGTGTTCGCGCTGAAGGGGCCACGCTTCGCCACCAATCGGCGGGTGCTGGCGGAGGCCGGCGACAGCATCAAGCGGTTCTACGAGTCCGGCGTGCTCGAACTCGGCGACCGGCTCGGCCCGGTGCTGTGGCAATTTGCCCCGACCAAGAAATTCGACGCCGCCGATTTCGGCCATTTCCTCGAACTGCTGCCGCGGACGCTCGACGGCCGCGCGCTGCGCCATGTCGTCGAGGTCCGGCACGACAGCTTCTGTGTGCCGGAGTTCGTGACACTGCTGCGACGGTTCAAGACCCCGGTGGTGTTCGCCGAACACGCCAGCTATCCGGCGATCGCCGACCTCACCGGCGACTTCGTCTATGCCCGACTGCAGAAGGGCAAGGACGGCGTCAAGACCGGATATCCGCCGAAGGCGCTCGACGCCTGGGCGAAGCGGCTTGCGACCTGGGCCGACGGCGGCGAGCCCGGCGACCTGCCGCGGATCAACGCCACCAAGCCGAAGCAGCAGAAACGCGACGTCTTCGCCTACGTCATCCACGAGGGCAAAATCCGGGCGCCGGCCGCGGCAATGGAATTAATCAAGCGCCTGAAATAATCTTGAAAAAATCTTGGGCCGCATCCCGCGCATCGGAGCACCTGAATGGCCAAAGCCAAGAAACTGTTCACTGTCGGCTATGAGCAGACCCCGGCCAAGGCGGTCCTCGACGAGTTGCAGCACGCCGGCGTCAAGCTGTTGGTCGATGTCCGCGCCGTCGCCGCCTCGCGCCGCCCCGGCTTTTCCAAGACCCAGCTCGCCGCCGGCCTCGACGAGCGCGGCATCGGCTATCTGCATCTGCGCGGGCTCGGCACCCCGAAGGACGGCCGTGACGCCGCGCGCGGCGGCAAGTTCGATCAGTTGCACCGGATCTATGCGGCGCACCTGAAGACGCCGCAGGCTAAGGAACAACTCGACGAATTGTCGGCCTTGGTGCGGAAAGCCGGGCCGATCTGCATCCTGTGTTACGAGCGCGATCACCGCCAATGCCACCGGCAATGGATCGCCGAGATCATCGCCGAACGCGACGGCGTCAAGGTGGACAATCTGTTGCCGTCGCAAGATTGAGTGCCGTTGGCCCCGACTGGTGCTCGCCTTGCGCCGGATCAATTCGGCGGCGTCGGCGAGGCTGTTAGTGTTCGATGCGCAACAAGGGAACCGGTGATGGACAAGCTCGATTTCATGAACGGCCAGATCAGGGCATTACTCAACTTCGCGACCGCCGTGATCAAGTCGTATCCTTCGCCCGAGATTCTCCAGCATCATTTCGAACAGGTCGCGCGCACCGACCCCACCTCGCCCGAAGGCCTGTCGATCTCCGAGGCCTATGTCGACGGGATCGCTGATATCGATCGCCAGCTCGCCGTCGCGCTTGAACAAGTCATCCAGAACGCGCACCGCCGTGAGGCGAACCCGGATTGAAGTTTCGCCAATCCGCTGGACAGACCGCAAGACCGCGGCTTTAATACCAACATTGCTGACGATAGGTATTTTTGCGTAAGGATTTATTGCGGTGCGTTGCGTTGGGTTGGCGCGCGTGGTGTGCGTGGCCACGGCCATTGTGGCCAGTGGTAGCTTTTCGATTGCCCAGACCGCTGCAATCGATCCTCCGCCTGTTGACGATCTCAGCGGCGGCACCAGGCCGGAACAATTGCTGCTGTTCGGCGGATTCGATCTGTGGCGCAACAGTCTGGCCGGCTATGGCGGGCTGCAATGGGCGGCGAGCGATCTGAACAGCGATGGCTTCATCGTCCGGCTGTTGATCGCCGACAGCGCAGAGCGCTACCGCACCCCGACCACCACCTTCACCACCAATATTTTCCGCGCCTCGCTGCTGCCGGGGTGGCGGTTCAAGCGCGGCGAGTTCGAAATCAAATTGTTCGCAGGATTGGACCTGGAACATCAAAAGCCGATGCCAGATGTCGTCGGCGCCAGGCCGCGCGGCATGACCCCCGGGCTGCGGGTCGCCGCCGAGACCTGGCTGGAGCCGGTTCCGGAAATCATGCTGGCGACGTCGTTTTATGTCACCACGATCGGGTCCGGCTATGGCGCGCGCGGCGCCGCGGGCTGGCGGCTATGCGATCGATTTTGGATCGGCCCGGAACTGTCCGGTTCGGCCGACGAATTCAGCCGGCAAACCAAGGTCGGGGTACATCTGACCGGGCTGCGGATCGCCGAACTCGAATGGTCGGTCGCGGCCGGCTATCTCAACGACAGCTATCATCGCAGCGGCCTCTACGCCCGGATCGGCGTGCTGACGCGGCAATAGAAACCGCCCTTCTGAACCATGCCGCTAATCCAGCGTGCGCCTGAACCGCGTCATCGCCACCAGCATCAGCGTCGCCAGCGCCAGCGCCAGCGTATCGTAGCGCAGATTCACCAGACTCGAGCCTTTCAGCATGATGGCGCGGACGATCCGGATAATGCGTCAGCGGCGGGCAAGGTCGTTCGCGCCTGAAGATCGTGCGGCGCCGCCTTAGCGACCCCGCCGCCGAATTACCGCGAGTGCGCACCGCTCAGTTCGCTGAGCTGGATCGCAGAGCGCGGCAGGCGGAGCGCGAAGGCGCCGTCGCCGAGCAGCGCCTGCACGACCAGCGCCACCACCCAGAATGCCGGGTATTCCCAGCCGCCTTTGGCGTTGTCGAAGAAGAACCCGGCCGCCCCATGCACGGTGAAGATCGCGCCGAGCAGGATCGGCACAATCGCGATCGCCACGACCCGGGTCCAAACGCCGAGGATCAGCGCGATGCCGCCAAGGACTTCCGCGGCGATCACCACATAGGCGAGTTCGGGCGGCAGTCCGACGCTGCCGAAAAACTTCGCCGTACCAGCCGGGGTGAAGGTGAACAATTTGAGGCTGGCGTGGGCGAGGAAAAGGACGCCGAGGCTGAGGCGCAGCAACAGCGCGGCATAGGGGGCGGTTCGGGTATCGATCATGGCTGTCTCCTGAAAGTGGTTGCGAAACCTATGATCTATTCCTTCTGATGTGATAATATGGCACCGTGGAAATACAGTTCACACCAAGAGAGTGAAATAGCCATGCTGGATCGGCTGATGGGGCTCGAGGTGTTTGCGAAGGTCGCCGCGTCCGGCAGCCTCTCGTCCGCGGCGCGGGCGATGGGGATGTCGCAAACCATGGTCACCAAGCACGTCGCCGCGCTCGAGGCGAGGTTGGGCGTCAAGCTGTTTCACCGCACCACAAGGCGGCTGTCGATCACCGAGGCCGGTCGCAATTACCTCGAATCGTCCGAGCGCATTCTCGCCGAGATCGAAACAGCGGATGCCGCCGTCGCGGCGGATCGGCTCGAAGCCCGAGGTTTGCTGCGGCTGAACGCGCCGGTCTCGTTCGGCGCGCGGCAGATCGCCCCGCTGCTCCCCGAATTCGCCGCGCGTCATCCGCTTGTCGGCGTCGAGCTGGGCCTCAACGACCGTCTGGTCGATCTTGCCGACGAAGGCTGGGATTTGGCGATCCGGATCGGCAGTCTGAGCAACTCAAGTCTGATCGCGCGGCGAATAGCGCCGTGCCGCACCATCGTATGCGCGGCGCCGTCCTATCTCGAAGCACGCGGCGTCCCGCGCAAGGTTGCGGACCTCACGGATCATAATTGCCTGGGATACACGCTGTCGCAGCGGGCCCGGTTCGATCGCTGGGTGTTCGGCGCGCGGGGAGACGTCAGCGTGCAGGTGTCAGGCAATCTGCGCGCCAACAATGGTGACGCGTTGCGGGCCGCCGCAGTCGCGGGGCAAGGCCTGATCTATCAACCGACCTTTATCGTGGCCGACGATTTGCGATCTGGCAGCTTGGTCGCTCTCCCCCTGGACCAGCCGACCGCCGCGCTGGACGGGGTCTATGCGGTCTACCTGCCGGACCGCCACCCGGCCGCCAAGCTGCGCGCATTCATCGATTTCTTCGCGACCCGTTTCCTGCCCGAGCCGCCATGGGATCGGGGCATCGTCGCGCGCACCACCTAGCTGTGGAATTTCAGCCCGTCGACGATCTTGTCGATCACCTTGCGCTCGGCGCGGAGCGCCAGGCCGACCAGGTTGAGATCGGCGCGCAGCACCGCTGCGACCGCGGCGCGGTTGGCTTCGTCGTGGGTGGTCTTGAACATCTCTTCGGTGTAGATCGCCGGCTTGACGTTGCGCGAAAGCGCCCGCTCCAGGGCGCGGGTCAGCGCCGCGCGGTCGGCGCCATAGATCAGGATCGGCTGCCCAATCAGCGCATGGTATTGCGTGCCGGAGCCGTCCTGATAGGGCTCGCCGATGCATTCCGGAAACGCAGCGGCGATGCCGCTGGTGAGAAACGCCGCGACGTTGAGCTTCTGCCAGGCTTCGAGATCGGTGCGGATCACAACCGCGATCTTGGTGTCGAATTGCATCTGAACGAATTAGCCCGGATCGAAAGCGATGTCAGCCTTTGGCGTCGCAGGCCCAGGCCCGGATCACGCATTCCTTGCCGCCGAATTCGTAGCACTTCTTGGTCGCCGCGTTGAGCGAACTGGAGATCTTCGGCATCACCGCGTAGCCGTGGGCTCCGCAGGGATTCTTCAGATCGACCGCGAAGGCGGCACAGGAGCGCTTCATGGTGAGCAGGGTGCAGTCGCCCTTGCATTGCTTACGCGCCGCGTCGATCGCCGCCTTCGGCGCGGGAAAATCATAGGCCTGGCCATAGGCGCCGCATTGGCCGATGGCGAATGCGCCCGCCGCCAGCGACGGCGTCACAACTCCCGACAGAGCCATGATCACCGCGATCAGAACCGCCGCGCCACTGCGCAAAGCCAGCCAGAATCTCAAAATCCCCTCCCCCGAGGTCATCCCGGCGGCAGACTACGCGGAGGACGTTTCAACTTGGTGAATGGAACCCACACATCCGATCGGCGTACCGCTCAAGACAGAGCGGCCAACGATTCCGGTCAATGATTGGCCGCCGAGACGGTGATATTTTGCGCATCGTCCGCCGATTCTGGAGACCGCTCATGGACTGTCGCAAATCAACACTCCTGCTCGCCGCGATCATGATCGTTCCCGGCATAACGCCGCTGTCGACCGCGGCGGCGCAGTCATACGACCAACTCAAAGCCTGGTGCTTTGGCGAGGCGACCGACGATCAGACCCTTCAGGGATGCGACGCCGTCATCAAGCAAAAGCGCGAGACCCCGAAGGGGATTGCCGCCGCGCTCGCCAACCGCGGCGGCGCCTACTACAAAAAGGACGAATTCCGCCGCGCGCTCGCGGATCTCGACGAGGCGATCAAGCTCGACCCCACCAACGCTGTCGCCTTCAACGCGCGTGCGGACGTCTATTTCAACAGCAATCGATCCGAATTGGCGTTCCGCGATTACGACCAGGCGATTCGCCTCGATCCCAACGTCGCGGCCTTCTTCAACAACCGGGCGAACGCCTATGACGAAAGCGGCCAGTACGACCGCGCGATCGAGGATTATAGCCGAGCAGTCGCACTCAGTCCGACTAGTGTCAATTCGCTGAGAAATCGCGGCGCGACCTTCTACAGGAAGGGCGAATACGATCGCGCCTTGCAGGATTTCGACGCGGCACTCGCGATGAAGCCCGATGACGCCGACGCCTTCGACAAGCGCGGCGTTACCTATGCTGCCAAGGGCCAGTTTGACCGCGCGATCGAGGACTACGACCGCGCCATCACCATCAATCCGAACGCCGCCCTAGCGTTCAACAATCGCGGCAGCGCCTTCATCGCCAAGAAGCAATACGATCGCGCCATCGAAAGTTTCAGCCGGGCGATACAGATCACGCCCCGCTTCGCGATGGCCATCAGGAATCGTGGCGCCGCTTACGCAAACAAGGACGACTATGATCGCGCCATCCAGGACTACGACCTGGCGATCCAGATCAACCCGAAATACGCCAGCGCCTACCGAAGCCGTGGCAACGCCTATTGGGCCAAAGGACAGCTCGACCGCGCCATTCAGGATTTCGACGAGGCGATCCGGCTCAATCCGAACGACACCGATGCGAAAGCCCGGCGCGACGAGGCGCTGAAGGCGAAGGACGCGGCGCAGAAGCCGAAGGCGGAATAGCCGTCACGATCGCCGCGCCGGACTGCGCTGCGGGATCACCCGCGCCGCGCGTCTTCCAGCGCCTGCGGGGTGTCGATGTCGAGGAAGGCGCCGTGGCCCTCGACCGGCACTTCCGCCACCGCTTCGCCGTGTTTGGCGATCAGATGCCGCGCACCGATGTCGCCGCCGAGCGTCATCAACTCGGCGAAGAACCGCCGCGACCACAGCACCGGATTGCCGCGCCGGCCATCGCTGACCGGCACTGCGATCAGCCCGCCGCGATCCGGCGCGAAGGCTTCGATCAGCCGGTCGATCAGTTCGGCGTCGATCAGCGGCATGTCGCCGAGGCAGACCACCGCGCCGTCGGCCGTCTCCGGCACCGCGGCGATCCCGGTTTTCACCGACGAAGCCAGGCCCTGTGCAAAATCCGCATTGTGCACAAAGCTGACCTTCAGCCCGCTCAGCGCCTCTTGAACCTTGTCGGCCTGGTGCCCGGTGACGACGATGACGCTGGACGCTTTCGACGCCAGCACCTGCTCGGCGACGATCCGCACCAGCGGTTTGCCGTTCAGTTCAGCCAGCAGCTTGTTCGGCCCGCCCATCCTGGTCGAGCGGCCCGCCGCAAGGACGATCGCGGCGACCTCGCGGTTGCCGTCGGCGGCGAGCGGCACGCGCGGCTGCGGCCTGGTGACGATTTCCATCAGCAGGCCGCCGACGCCCATTCCGGTGAGGTCGGCGCGGCCGACCTTGAGGCCCGCGAGCAACCGCATCAGCACCCAGTCGAAACCGTTCTCCACCGGCGAGCGCGCGCAACCCGGCGCGCCGAGCACCGGCACGCCGCGCGCACCGCCGATCAGCAGCAGATTGCCGGGATCGACCGGCATGCCGAAATGTTCGATTGCTCCGCCGATCTGTTCGATCGCCGCCGGGATCACGTCGCGGCGGTCGGCGATCGCCGAGGCGCCGAACACGATCACCAGTTCGGCGCCGAGCCCGAGCAACTCGTTGATCGCCGATGCCAGCGCGGCTTGCTGATGCGGGACGCGGCGCTCGGCGACGATCGACGCACCCGCCGGCGCCAGCCGCTCGGCGGTGACGCGCAACGTCTTCTCGATCACCTTCGGCGCCAGTCCCGGCAGCAGCGTCGAGACCACGCCGACCCGCTTGATCACGAATGGCGCGATCCGCAGTGCGCCGCCGACGGCCGCCGCAACCGCCGCGTCGCGCAGCTCGCCCGCGACGCCGAACGGAATGACCTTCACTGTGGCGATCATCTCGCCTTCGACCACCGGCTTGAACGCCGGCAGCGTCGCAAAGGTGATCGCTTCGTCGACGCCGTTGATGCGGTCGACCACCGCGCGGTCGATCACCAGCACGCCGGCGATTGCGGCGAACAGATTGGCGCGGCCGGTGAAGGCGCGCTCGACATGGACACCGGCGCCTGCAACGGCGCGGGCGACATCGGCGGCGGCAACATCCTCGGAGACGTCGCCGGCTTCCAGCTGCACCACCACGATTTCGGCGACGCCGGCCTTGGTCAGCGCGTCGACCTCCCCGGCGCCGATCGTCGTCCCCTTCTTCAGCAGCAGCGAGCCTTGCCGCAGCGTATGCACGGTGACGCCGCCGATCGCATCCGCTGGACGGAGCGGACCGAACTTCATGCCGCTGCCTTCGGCAATCGCAGTGTCGCGGTGATCTCGGCCATGATCGAGACCGCGATCTCCGATGGCGACACCGCGCCGATCGCCAGCCCGATGGGCGCGTGAATCCGCGCGATGTCGGCGTCCGAGGCACCCTGCGCCTTCAGCCGTTCGCCGCGCTTGGCGTGGGTCTTCTTCGAGCCCAGCGCGCCGATGTAGAAGCAGTCGCGCGCGAAGGCGTGGAGCAGCGCCGGATCGTCGATCTTCGGATCATGGGTCAGCGCCACGAAGGCGGTGTAGTGATCGATGTTCAACGGCGGCAGCGCAACGTCGGGCCATTCGGCGATCAGCGGCACGTCTGGAAAACGCTCCGGACTGGCGAAGGCGGTGCGCGGATCGACCACGGTGACGTCGTAGTCCAGCGACCGCGCCAGCGGCGCCAGGGCCTGGCTAATATGCACCGCGCCGACGATCACCAGCTTCGCGGTCGGCGCGTAGACATTGAGGAACAGTTTCTTGCCGTCGACCTCAATGCTGGCGCTCTTGCCCATCCGGAGCTGCTTGCTCAATTCGGCATGCAGCGGGTCGGCGGCGACCTCGACGGCCTTCACCAGCCGCTGCTCGCCCGACGCGGTATCAGTGACCACGATCGCCGGACGGCGCGCGGCGCGTTCGGCATTCAGCTCAGTAAGCGTTGAGAGTTTCACGCGCCCACCTTCTCGACATATACCCGGATGGTGCCGCCACAGGACAGCCCGACTTGCCACGCGGTCTCGTCGGCGACGCCGAATTCCAGCAGCTTCGGCTGGCCGCTGGCGATCACGTCGAGCGCTTCGGTCACCACCGCGCCCTCGACGCAGCCGCCGGACACCGAGCCCAGAAAGGTGCCGTCGTCATTGATGACGAGGCTGGAGCCGGCCGGGCGCGGCGCCGAGCCCCAGGTCTCGACCACGGTGGCGAGCGCCACGCCGTGACCGGCCTTCTGCCAGTCCTCGGCCGCCTGCAGAATATCCTGATCGCGATTGAGCATGGCGGTCTCGCTTTCGTTGGGTGGTTCAGGCGGCGGGGCGGATCGCACTGAAATGATGCGGCGGCGGCGCCGACGACAGCGCCTCGATCAGCCCTTCCATCGAGGTCAAATTATGTACCGGGCGGAATTCGTCAACGTGCGGCAACATCATTTTGATGCCTTGCGCCCGGGCCTCGAAGCCGCCGAACCGCAGCAGCGGGTTGAGCCAGATCAGCCGGCGGCAGGAGCGATGCAGCCGGTCCATCTCGAACGACAGCTTGTTGTCGGCCTCGCGCTCCAGCCCGTCTGAAATCAGCAGCACGATCGCGCCCTGTCCGAGCACGCGGCGACCCCAAAGCTTGTTGAAGGAGTGCAGTGACGCCGAAATCCTGGTGCCGCCAGCCCAGTCCTCAACCGCCGAGGTGCAGCTCGCCAGCGCCTCGTCCGGATCGCGCGCCCGCAGCGCCCGGGTGACATTGGTCAGCCGGGTGCCGAACAGGAACACCGAGACGCGTTTCCGCGCGTCGGTGATCGCGTGGAGGAAATGCAGGAACAGCCGCGTATATTCGCTCATCGAGCCGGAGATATCGAGCAGCGCCACGATCGGCGCCGGCTTGTCGATCAGGCCGAGCCGGCGGATCTCGACGATGTCGCCGCCGGTGCGCAACGATGCGCGCAGCGTCCGGCGCAGATCGACTTTCAGCCCGCGCGGATCGACCTGAAACCGCCGGGTGCGCAATTCGGCCTGCGGCAGCCGCATATTGGCGATGGCGCGGGTGACCTGCGCGATCTCGGCGGCGCTCATCTGCGCGAAGTCCTTCTTCTGCAGGATCTCCTTGTCGGAGACCGACAGCCGCAATTCCTGTTCCTGCGCCGCCGGCGCCTCGCGCACCGCGGACTGCGACAGCGCTTCTTGCACCCGGCGCGACGCCGGCTTCGGCTTCTTCTTGGCGTGATCCGGCAGCGGAATCGAATCCAAGAGATGCTTCCAGTCCTCCGCGGCGCGGAAGAACAGGTCGAACGCCTGCGCGAAGATCAGCGCGTGCTCGTGCCGCTTGACGAAGATCGCCTGCAGTGTGGTGAATAGATCGGCGCGGTTGCCGATCTCGATCAGCTGGATCGCATTCAGCGCATCGATCACTGCTCCCGGCCCGACCGGCAGCCCGGCGGCGCGCAGCGCACGCGCAAAGCCGATCACATTGTCGGCCATCTGCCCGGTCGGCGGATTGAGGTGGTCGATGTCGGTCATGGGCGGAAACTCGATCTGAAAGCACGCCAGTCCAAATCTTGCTTCGTCATTCCGGGGCGCGAGCAGCATAGCTGCGAGCGAACCCGGAATCTTGCGGTGCGGCCCTGTGGCGAGATTCCGGGTTCGCTCGCAAGGGCTCGCGCCCCGGAATGACAAATTTGACTTCAGTGCTCAATGACATCCGACATAGCGAAACAACTACTCGCTCGTCGCTTCCTTCAGCACCTTTTCCAATGCCGGGCCCTGCATCTTGGCGATGTCGTCCTGGTATTTCAGCAGCGCGCCGAGGGTGTCGCCGACCACCTGCGCGGTCAGCGCGCGGGCGTCGAGTTCGGTCAGCGCGGTGGCCCAGTCGAGCGTCTCGGCGACGCCGGGCGATTTGTAGAAATCCTGCTGGCGCAACGCCTGTACGAAGGCGACGACCTGCTGCGACAGTTTGGCGGAAATCCCCGGTACGCGGGATTTGACGATCGCCAATTCGCGCTCGGCGTTGGGATAGTCGACCCAGTGATACAGGCAGCGCCGCTTCAACGCGTCGTGGATTTCGCGGGTGCGGTTCGAGGTCACGATCACGATCGGCGGCGCCGGCGCCTTGATGGTGCCGAATTCCGGGATCGTCACCTGGAAGTCGGAGAGGATTTCCAGCAGATAGGCTTCGAACGCCTCGTCGGCGCGGTCGAGTTCGTCGATCAGCAGCACCGGCGGGCCGGCGACGTCAGGCTCCAGCGCCTGCAGCAGCGGCCGCTTGATCAGATAGCGTTCGGCGAAGATGTCGCTGGAGAGCTGCTCGCGGTCGGTATCGCCGGCCGCTTCGGCGAGCCGGATCGCGATCATCTGCGCCGCGCTGTTCCACTCATATACGGCGGAGGCGACGTCGAGGCCTTCATAGCATTGCAGCCGGATCAGCTTGCGGCCGAGCGCGCTCGCCAGCACCTTGGCGATCTCGGTCTTGCCGACGCCGGCCTCGCCTTCGAGAAACAGCGGCCGGCCCATCCGCAGCGCCAGGAACACCACGGTGGCCAGCGACCGTTCGGCGAGATAGCCGTGGCTGGTCAGCAGCGCGAGCGTGGCATCGACGGAGTTGGGGGGCGCCGATGTTGTCATGAGCAAACCGATCGCAAGGTCATGCCTTGCCGTTGGCGGCATCGACGGCGCGCTTCGCCAGCACGCCGATCAGATGCGCGCGATATTCGGCGCTGCCGTGCAGGTCGCTGTTGAGGCCCTCAGCGTGAACGTGAATGCCGTCGAGCGCCTTCGAATTGAAGCGCTTGCTCAGCGCCTCCTCGAACGCGGTGACCCGGAACACGCCGTCGGCGCCGGCGCCGGTGACCGCGAAGCGGACGTCCGACGGCCGCTTGGCGACGAACACCCCGACCAGCGCATAGCGCGAGGCCTGGTTGCGGAACTTGATGTAGGCAGCCTTCTTGGCAATCGGAAACATCACCTTGGTGATAATCTCGTCGGGCTCCAGCGCGGTGGTGAACAGGCCCTGGAAGAACTCTTCCGGCTTCAGCCGGCGCTTGTTGGTGACGATGGTGGCGCCGAGCGCCATCACCGCGGCGGGATAATCCGCGGTCGGATCGTTGTTGGCGAGCGATCCGCCGATGGTGCCCTTGTGGCGCACCGCGGGGTCGCCGATCAGCGACGCCAGTTCGGCCAGCGCCGGCAGCGCCTCGCCGACGATCGCGGAGGTCGCGACCTCGGCGTGTTTGGCGGTGGCGCCGATCACCAGCGAGCGGCCCTTGATCTCGATGCCGCCGAGCCCGTCGATATGGGACAGGTCGACCAGATGCGGCGGGCTCGCCAGCCGCTGCTTCATCACCGGCAGCAAGGTGTGACCGCCCGCGATCAGCTTGGCGTCTTCATTCTTGAGCAGCAGATTAGCCGCCTGCCGCACGGTCGCCGGACGATGATATTTGAATTCGTACATGAAGCTTCCTTGGGCATTCCCCGGGGATTCGCACTCGCCTGGCGTAGTCAGGCGAGATCGGAATTCGCCATCGCCTTGGCGCCGGCGGCGATCGACAGCACGATGTTCTGATAGCCGGTGCAGCGGCACAGATTGCCCTCGAGCTCCTCGCGAATGGTGTGATCGCCGAGATCGTGGCCCTTGCGATGCACCAGATCGACCGCGGTCATGATCATGCCGGGGGTGCAGAATCCGCATTGCAACCCGTGATTCTCGCGAAACGCTTCCTGCATCGGGTGCAGCGGCGCGCCGTCGGCGGCGAGGCCCTCGATGGTCCGGACCTCGTGGCCGTCGGCCATCACCGCCAGCGTGGTGCAGGATTTCACCGCCTTGCCGTCGAGATGGACGACGCAGGCGCCGCATTGCGAGGTGTCGCAGCCGACGTGGGTGCCGGTGAGCCGGAGATTCTCGCGCAGGAACTGCACCAGCAGCGTGCGCGGGTCGACATTCGCGGTCACGGGATTGCCATTCACGATCAGGGAAATCTTGGCCATCGGCCCTCTCTTCATTCGCGCTGCCGCATTGCACGGCAGAACGTCATTAAAATCATTCCAACGGCATATTATGGGTCATCCCGGCAATGAGCAACCTCGCGCGCGAGAGCCCTGACCGGGATCGGCCTGATCCTTGCGCGATCAAGAACTCTTGATCGCGTCGGCGTCGGCTTGCACCGCCTTGGAAAAATTCGCAAAAAATTCGTCGGCGAGCTTCTTCGCCGAGCCGTTGATCAACCGCTGCCCGAGCTGCGCCAGCTTGCCGCCGATATGCGCCTCGACATCGTAATGCAGCAGCGTGCCGCCGTCGTTGTCGGTCAGCCCGACGGTGGCGCCGCCCTTGGCGAAACCGGCAACGCCGCCCTCGCCTTCGCCGGTGATCTTGTAGCCGTTCGGCGGGTCGAGATCGCTGAGCGTCACCCGACCCTTGAAGCGCGCCGAGACCGGCCCGACCTTCAATTTGGCGACCGCGCGGAATCCCTCAGCGTCTTCGGTCTTTTCCAGCTCCTCGCAGCCCGGGATGCAGGCCTTGAGCACAGCGGGATCGTTGAGCGCGGTCCACACCGCCTCACGCGGCGCAGTCAACTGGACTTCGCCGCTCATTGTCATGGCCATGGAGTTCCTCCCCGATCCGCTGCCACCTTGACCGGCGGCCTTCTACCGTCAGTTAAGCATGCCTGCCGCAAAAGCAAAAGTATTGCTGCAATGCGCCGGCGTCGTAACATGACCGCTCCAGCGCCAGCCAGCGCAGGATATGGGGCGCGCTGGCGAAGGACGTCAGGCGTCGATCAGGAATTTTGCCGGGCGGAGGGATAGTCCGACGGCTCCGTCAGCCGGTTCTCTGTCGCTCGGGTTTCGGCAGCCGATTCGGATTGAAACGGCGGCTCGACCAGTAGCAGAATCGCGGTGCCGAGCATCAGCATCAATTCGGTGGCGTGCAGCCGCAGCGCGGCCACCTCGCCGACCTTGGAGGCCATCAGCATACTGGCGAAGCTGATCACGCTGCCGATGGTCAGCGCGAATGCCAGCGCCTCGTCGCAGCCGCCGGCCTTGCGGATCGAGGCCCTTGTGGTCAGCACCACGAACACTGCGAAGAACGCGACCACGGTGAGCTTTCCCACCGCCAACAGCCACGCCATCCGGATCGTGCCGGGCGCCGACAGATGCAGATAATCGCTGATGAACAGCGCGACCGCGATATTCGGCCGGTCGTACATCCCCTGCATCGGCGAGATCATGATCTTGAAGGCGACGATCAGCCAGGTCGGGATGAAATACGACGCCAGCAGCGCGCCGTTGAATGTACTGATCCGCCAGTTCGTCGTCATTGCCATGTCCCGCACACGTCCACGGCAACTCCTTCAGGAGCGCTGGCGGACCGGGCGAGCTAAACCCGCTCAACTGCGACGGGCAATCTAAACGCTTTGTTAACACTAATGGCGGATTCGCCCGGGACCTCCCCCGGGCAGGCACGATAATTGCTTTGAAACAGAGGGGCCTGCGTTGCGGCGCGACCTGGCAACGCCGAATTCGGCGCGGCAACGATCGGGCGGCGGCAATCGTGCCGGGACCGGACGAACCGTCCGCAAGGGAAGAAAGTCGCAGCGGTGCGCTGTTGCCGCTCTAGGTGCGCACTGTTAGAAAACAACGAGCGACGCGACATTCCGGCTGCCGGGGCCCTCGACGTGTCGCGCGTATTCCGCAAAAGTGGGGACCGCTTTTCCGCCGGAATCACGAACTCCCCGAACCTCCAACACGGCAGCGCATGGACTATTTCGCTCAGCAACTCATCAATGGCCTGGTGCTCGGCTCGATCTATGGGTTGATCGCGATCGGCTACACGATGGTCTACGGCATCGTCGGCATGATCAATTTCGCCCATGGCGACATCTTCATGATCGGTGGCTTCATCGCGCTGATCAGCTTTTTGATCCTGGTCTCGTTCGGCCTCACCTTCGTGCCGGTGATCCTGCTGATCGTGCTGTTGGTGTCGATGGCGATCACCGCGCTGTATGGCTGGACCGTGGAGCGGATCGCCTACCGGCCGCTGCGGCATTCGTTCCGGCTTGCCCCGATGCTGTCGGCGATCGGGATGTCGTTCGTGCTGATGAACTATTCGCAGATCGCCCAGGGCGCCCGGGTCAAGCCGGTGCCGCCGATTATCACCGGCGGCTATACTCTGTATGAGGCCGACGGCTTCGTGGTGCGGCTGTCGAATGTGCAGATCGTGGTCGTCGTCACCACCATCGTGCTGCTGGCGATCTTCACCTGGCTGGTGGCCAAGACCCGGCTCGGCCGCGACATGCGCGCCTGCGAACAGGACCAGACCATGGCGGCATTGCTCGGCGTCGACGTCGACCGCACCATCTCGATGACCTTCGTGATCGGCGCGGCGCTCGCCGCGGTCGCCGGCATGATGTATCTGTTGTATTATGGCCTGGTCGACTTCTTCATGGGCTTCGTCGCCGGGATCAAGGCTTTCACTGCGGCGGTGCTCGGCGGAATCGGCTCGCTGCCCGGCGCGATGCTGGGCGGACTGTTGATCGGCCTGATCGAGACCATGTGGTCGGCCTATTTCTCGGTCGAGTACAAAGACGTCGCGGCGTTCTCGATCCTGATCATCGTGCTGATCTTCCTGCCGACCGGCCTGCTGGGCCGGCCGGAAGTCGAAAAAGTCTGACCGCGCATGACAACGCCTGCCCCGGCCGCTACCGCCGCTGTCGCCGCCAAACGCGGCCTCGGCGCCGCATTCATTTTCAAAAAAGCCCTGATCAGCGCCCTGGTGGCGCTGGTTTTGTTTTCGCTGATGATCGGCGTCCGTACCGAGGCCGGTCCCGAAGGCCAGCTGATCTACTGGACCCGGTTCGGCGATCTCGGCGCCATGGTCGCCACCGTGTTCTTCGGCAGCATCGCGATCGAATTGCTGCGGCAATGGTGGGGCCCGATCGAGACCGTCCGGGTGATCCCGCCGCGAGTAACAAGCTCACTGGCGCTGGCGCGGCGCGCGATCGCACCGATCCTGCTGATCTTCACCTTCCTGGTGCCGGTGATCTTCTACGACCAGCGCTACATCCTCGATCTCGGCATTCTCGTGCTGACCTATGTGATGCTGGGCTGGGGCCTCAACGTGGTGGTCGGCCTCGCCGGCCTGCTCGATCTCGGCTACGTCGCGTTCTACGCCGTCGGCGCCTATTCCTACGCGCTGCTGGCGACTAACTTTGACCTCTCGTTTTGGGTCTGCCTGCCGCTGGCCGGGATTCTGGCGGCGTTCTGGGGCGTGCTGCTCGGCTTTCCGGTGCTGCGGCTGCGCGGCGACTACCTCGCCATCGTCACGCTGGCGTTCGGCGAGATCATTCGCCTCGTCATCATCAACTGGCAAAGCCTGACCGGCGGACCGAATGGCATCAGCGGGATTCCACGCCCCTCATTGTTCGGGATTCCGCTGTCCAATACCGATGACGGCCTAGCGGCGCTGCTCGGCATCGAATATTCGCCGACCCATCGCATCGTGTTCCTGTTCTATCTGATCCTGGCGCTGGCGCTGTTGACCAACTGGGTCACGATCCGCTTGCGCCGGCTGCCGATCGGCCGCGCCTGGGAAGCACTGCGCGAGGACGAAGTCGCTTGCCGCGCGCTCGGCATCAACACCACCACGACCAAGCTCACGGCGTTCGCCACCGGCGCGATGTTCGGCGGGTTCGCCGGCGCGTTCTTCGCCACCAGGCAGGGCTTCATCTCGCCGGAATCCTTCACCTTCCAGGAATCCGCGCTGGTGCTCGCCATCGTCGTGCTCGGCGGCATGGGCTCGCAGCTCGGCGTGGCGCTGGCGGCGCTGGCTATGATCGGCGGCTTCGAGCTGTTCCGCGGTCTCGACCAATACCGCATGCTGGTATTCGGCGTCGCGATGGTGCTGCTGATGATCTGGCGACCGCGCGGACTGATCGGCCACCGCGCGCCGACCGTGTTCCTCGAACATAGTCAGACGATCTCGTCCGACCTTGTGAAAGAAGGCCGGTGATGGCCGACAATCACATCCTTGCCGTGGACAACCTGTCGATGCGGTTCGGCGGCATCGTCGCCGTCAACGAGCTGTCATTCGCCGCCCAGCGCGGCAAGATCACCGCGCTGATCGGCCCCAACGGCGCCGGCAAGACCACGGTGTTCAACTGCATCACCGGGTTCTACAAACCGACATCCGGCACGATCCGTCTCACCCATGACGACGGCAAGAGCTTCCAGCTACAGCGGCTGAACGATTTCCGGATTTCCAAGATCGCCAAGGTGGCGCGCACCTTCCAGAACATCCGGCTGTTTCCCGGCATGACCGCGCTGGAAAACCTGATGGTGGCGCAGCACAACGCGCTGATGCGCGCCTCGGGCCTGACCTTTCTCGGCCTGATCGGCGCGCCGTCCTGGCGCAAGGCGGAGAACAGCGCGATTGAGCTGTCGCGGTTCTGGCTGAAGCAGATCGGCCTGCTGGAGCGCGCCGACGACGCCGCCGGCAATTTGCCCTATGGCGACCAGCGCCGGCTCGAGATCGCACGCGCGATGTGCACCGAGCCGGCCCTGCTCTGCCTCGACGAGCCCGCCGCCGGCCTCAACGCCCGCGAAAGCGCAAGCTTAAGCGAATTGCTACTGTCGATCCGCGCCGATCGCGGCACCTCGATCCTGCTGATCGAACACGACATGAGCGTGGTGATGGAAATCTCAGACCACATCGTGGTGCTGGACTACGGCGTCAAGATCGCCGACGCGGCGCCGCAAGCGATCCGTGACGACCCGAAAGTGATCGCCGCCTATCTCGGCGTCGAGGACGACGAGGTCGACGCCGTCGAGCAGGAGTTGGGACTGTGAGCGCCGCCCCCCTGCTCGCCATCAAGGGCCTGCGCGCGTCCTACGGCAAGATCGAGGCGCTGAAGGGCGTCGATCTCGACATCAAGCCCGGCGAGATTGTGGCGCTGATCGGCGCCAACGGCGCCGGCAAGTCGACGCTGATGATGACGATCTTCGGCAAGCCCCGCGCCCGCGCAGGCTCAATCGAATTCGACGGCACCGACATTACCGAGGTGCCGACGCATCAGATCGCCCGTTTGCGGATCGCGCAGGCCCCGGAGGGCCGCCGAATCTTCCCGCGGATGAGCGTGGCGGAAAACCTGCAGATGGGCGCCGACGCCACCGACAGCACCGAAGCCGAGCGCTCAACCAGTCTCGAGCGGGTGTTCAAGCTGTTTCCGCGGCTGCAGGAACGCCTCACGCAGCGCGGCGGTACATTGAGCGGCGGCGAGCAGCAGATGCTGGCAATCGGCCGCGCGCTGATGAGCCGGCCGCGCCTGTTGCTGCTCGACGAGCCGTCGCTCGGGCTGGCGCCACTGATCGCGCGGCAGATCTTCGAGGCGATCCGCACCCTCAACAAGCAGGACGGCCTCACCGTGCTGATCGTCGAGCAGAATGCCAACCACGCGCTGCGACTGGCCCATCGCGGCTATGTCATGGTCAACGGCTTGATCACGCTGAGTGGCAGCGGTAGCGAATTGCTGCAGCGCCCCGAAATCCGCTCCGCCTACCTCGAAGGTGGCCGCGGCGGCTGATTCGATATCAGTCATTCCGGGGCGCGCGCCGCGACAGCGGCAAGCGAACCCGGAATCTCGCGCCACGCCGCAACGCCTCATTCGCCGCGAAATTCCGGGTTCGCCCGGCCTGCGGCCGTCCGCCCCGGAATGACGCCGACTGCGACGCGCGTCGTCGCCGATACCGCGCGACCGGCTGCGGCAAGATGCGGCAATCGGATGACAAGCTGCACGAAAATTGCCGATGACTTGGCCTGAAAATCAGCCGACAATGGCGGCGAGCTTCGCGTTCGGACCTTCCGGGCGCGCGCTGACGTCTGGCAAGATCATCGCAAGGAAAGTTTCATGACACCACTCAAGCTCCTCGGATTGGCCTTCGGAGCCTCGCTGGCGCTGTCGACGACGGCGCTGGCCCAAGACATCAAGGTCGCAGTCGCTGGCCCGATGACCGGCAGCGAATCCGCATTCGGCCGGCAGATGCAGAACGGCGCCGAACAGGCGGTGGCCGATCTCAACGCCGCCGGCGGCGTGCTCGGCAAGAAGCTGGCGCTGCAGACTGGAGACGACGCCTGCGATCCGAAGCAGGCGCGTTCGGTCGCCGAAAAGATCGCCAGCGACAAGGTCCCGTTCGTCGCCGGCCATTTCTGTTCGTCGTCGTCGATCCCGGCGTCGGAAGCCTATGCCGACGGCAACGTGCTGCAGATCACCCCGGCTTCGACCAACCCGCTGTTCACCGAGCGCAAGCTCTGGAACGTGCTGCGGGTGTGCGGCCGCGACGATCAGCAGGGTCTGGTCGCCGCTGACTACATCGTCAAGCATTTCAAGGGTAAGAACGTCGCCATCCTCAACGACAAGACCACCTACGGCAAGGGTCTCGCCGACGAAACCAAGAAGGCGCTGAACAAGGCCGGCTTCACCGAGAAGATGTTCGAGTCCTACAACAAGGGAGACAAGGACTTCAACTCGATCGTGTCGCGGCTGAAGCGCGACAACATCGATCTGGTCTATGTCGGCGGATATCATCAGGAAGCCGGCCTGATCCTGCGCCAGATGCGCGACCAGGGCCTCAAGACCGTGCTGATGGCGGGCGACGCCATGAACGATAAGGAGTTCGCCTCGATCACCGGCCCGCTCGCCGAAGGCGCGCTGTTCACCTTCGGTCCAGATCCGCGCCTGAAGCCGACCGCCAAGGCGATCGTCGAGAAGTTCAAGGCCAAGAACATCGATCCGGAAGGCTACACGCTCTACACCTACGCCGCGTTCCAGGTCTGGTCGCAGGCGGTCGCCAAGGAGAAGTCGACCGATCCGAAGAAGGTGATCGCCGCGATCAAGGGCGGCACCTGGGACACCGTGCTCGGCAAATTGTCGTTCGACGCCAAGGGCGATATCAAGGTGATCGACTACGTCGTTTACAAGTGGGACGCAAAGGGCAACTACGCCCAGATCGACGCCAAGGCGATGTGAGGCCGCTGGCTGAAGTATCATGAGTTTCAAACGCCCCGGCTCGCCGGGGCGTCTTTTTTTGCCGAGGCTTGGGAGCGAGGCACGCGCCGGGCAATACGCAGCTGCTGTCATCGCCCGCGAAAGCGGGCGACCCAGTATTCCGTAACGCGGATGATAGCTCGCATGCGCTCGGGAATACTGGGTCCTCCGCTTTCGCGGAGGATGACAGCTGAGAGCGGTCGAGCGCCCGCGGCAAAAAACGTTGAGCGGGGAGCACCGGGTGCACCCAAACTGGGACGCCGCTACCCGAAATTCGCCAGCGCGGGAAACGTCTCCAGCAGCCAGATGCTGACATTGCTCACCGCGCCGGTGAGAAATCCTACTCCGGTCAGCACCATCAGGGCGCCCATCACGTGTTCAACAGTGGCAAGATGCCGCTTCATCCGCGCGAACACGCTGGAAAACTGCTCGATCATGAAGGCCGCCAGCAGGAACGGAATGCCGAGCCCGGCGGAATATACCGCGAGCAGGCCGGCGCCCTTGGCCACTGTCGCCTCGGCGGCGGCGACCGACAGGATCGCCGCAAGGATCGGACCGATGCACGGCGTCCAGCCGAACGCGAACGCCAGCCCCATCGCATAGGCGCCCCACAGGCCGACCGGCTTTGGAATCGGCAGCCGGCCTTCGCGCATCAGGATGCGGATCCGGGTCAATCCCAGGAAATGCAGGCCCATCAAAATGATGACGATGCCGGCGACGATCGAGAGCTGCGCCGACCAGGCCCGGATCAGGCTACCGACCAAGCTGGCGCTGGCGCCCAGCGCCACGAATACCGTCGAGAAGCCGAGCACGAACATCAAGGCCGAGATCATCACCGCGCGTTTGGAGACGGCATCGGGCTCGTCGGCGGCGACATGCTCGATGGTCGCGCCGGTCAGATAGATCAGGTATGGCGGCACCAGCGGCAGCACGCAGGGCGACAGGAAACTGACCAGGCCGGCGATCAGCGCAGCGGGGATCGAGACATCGTGAATCATGGCGCTAATTGCACCGCGCCAGCGCCCGGATGCAAGGCCCGGCGCATGGCCGCTCCGCACGTTGTGATGGCGCGTGACAACTTGACCGCCGTCGTGCCCTGCGATCAGCTGCGGCGCAACAGGACCGAATGATGAAAAACCTTCTCACCGACATCGTAGGCGTCAGGGTCGGCCACGCCGACGACGCCGCATTGGCATCCGGCGTCACCGCGATCCTGTTCGACCAGCCCGCGGTGGCCTCGATCGACGTCCGCGGCGGCGGCCCCGGAATTCGCGACGGCGCCCTGCTCGATCCGGTCAACACCGTGGAGCGGATCGATGCGTTGACGCTGTCCGGCGGCTCGGCGTTCGGGCTCGATGCCGGCGGCGGCGCGCAGGCCTATCTTGCCAAACAAGGCCGCGGTTTTGCGATCGGCGGCGTGACGATTCCAATCGTGCCCGGCGCCGTGGTGTTCGACATGATGAACGGCGGCGACAAGCAATGGGGCCGGTTCTCGCCCTATCGCGACCTCGGCTACGCCGCCGCGATCGCCGCCGGCGAAGACTTCGCGCTCGGCAGCGTCGGCGCCGGGTTCGGCGCCACCACGGCGA
>NZ_JACABA010000001.1:145553-1191770 GCF_013377015.1 Rhodopseudomonas sp.
GGCTGGGCTCGGCGTCGGCCGAAACGCCGGGCGGCGTCCGCGTCGCCGCGCTTGCCGTGGTCAACGCGGTCGGCAGCGTCACCATCGGCGACGGGCCGTGGTTCTGGGCGGCGCCGTTCGAACAGCACGGCGAATTCGGCGGCCGCGGCCTGCCGGGTGCGTTCACGCCCGCGATGCTGGCGATGCGGCTGAAGGGCACAGCCACCGCAGTGGAGAACACCACGCTGGTGGTTGTCGTCACCGACGCGCAGCTCAGCAAACCGCAGGCCAAGCGGCTGGCGATGATCGCGCAGACCGGGATGGCGCGGGCGATCTATCCGGTGCACGCGCCGCTCGACGGCGACGTGGTGTTCGCAGCCGCGACCGGCGCCAAGCCGATCGATCCGCTGGTCGGCCTTACCGAATTGGGAATGGTCGCGGCCAATACCGTGGCGCGGGCGATCGCGCGCGGCGTCTATGAGGCCACCGCGCTGCCGTTTCCCGGTGCGCTGCCGGCGTGGCGGGATCGCCATTGAGAGGTGGCGCATCAGCGCCTTGTCATTCCGGGGCGCGAGCGCTTGGGCGAGCGAACCCGGAATCTCGCCACCGGTTCGGACTGCAAGATTCCGGGTTCGCTCACAGCTTCGCTGTTCGCGCCCCGGAATGACGACGACGAAATCTGTGGCGAGCTCAGCAGCCAGATACGCTACGCGCTGACCGACACCGAGGAGCCAGACGCCTGCGTGACCGCGTTGGCCTGACGCTGGATCAGACTCTCGATGAAATTATACGACGAGGTCGCGCTCGACGACGCGGTGCCTGTGGCCGATGTCATCGAGACCCGGGAGCCGTCGGCATAGGTCAGCGACGTCGTGGTGGTGCCGTCGCTGTTGGTGGTCGAGGTGCTGGACGCGCCCTGCAGCGCCTGCAGCAGCGGATCGGTCGCGCCGTCGGCGGAGGTCGCCGAGCCGCTGGTCGGCTTGGCGTGCTTATGATGGCCCTTGCCGCCCTTCAGCGCCGCCGACAATTCGTCGAGGCTGACCTGGCCGTCGCCGTCCTTGTCGAGCTTGGCGAACACCGAATCGGCATTCGCCGTGTTGGTGCCGCCGGCGCCGAGCGCGCTTTCGAATTCCGCCTTGCTGACCTTGCCGTCGCCGTTGCTATCGAGCTGCGCGAACAGGTCCTTCAGCGCGGCGGCCCGGCTGGTCGACGAGGTCGACGCGGTCGAATCCGTGGTCGACGACGTAGATGTCGTCGACGCGGTCGTCGACTGGCCCTGCGCCGCCAGCAACGCGCTCATCATCGCCGCCGACAGCCCGCCCGACGCGGTCGAACCGCTGCTACTTGAGCTGCTGCTGCTCGAGCTGCTGCTGCTGCTGCTCGATGTCGAGCTGGAATCGCTCGACGACAGCAGGTCGGCCGGGTTGAACTCCTTGCTCGACCCGCTGACGCCGGTGGTGGTTTTCGATTTCGACGACGTCGACAGCGCATCGAGCATCGACGACAAGGCGCTCAGGGCGGGTAGCGCAGCCAGCATGGTGAGTCTCCAGAACCGTCGTCTGTCCGTGGCCGCGGGTCGCGGCCGCAATTCGTCACCAGCAACTTAGCAATCGCCATGCCACGCGGCGCGTGCCTGTAAAGACTGGGCTTTTTCACCCGCGCCGCCGCCCACGACCGGGAAAATTCTGCCGCTCCGGCAGAACTTGCCAGCCGCGGCGCGGCAAACTCCCGCGCTTGCCCGCGCGCATTGCCCCGGCACGGGGCGCATGTTAGCGAAGCATTCCCCTCAAGCTTCGGAACCGCGCCCATGTCCCCGTTCGAGCCCCGCCCCCTCGTCATCGCGCCGTCGATCCTGGCGTCGGATTTCTCCAAGCTCGGCGAAGAGGTCCGCGCGGTCGATCAGGCCGGCTGCGACTGGATTCATCTCGACGTGATGGACGGCCATTTCGTGCCGAACATTTCCTACGGCCCCGACGTCATCAAATCGATGCGGCCGCACACCAAGAAGGTGTTCGACGCCCATTTGATGATCTCGCCCTGCGATCCCTATCTGGAAGCCTTCGCCAAGGCCGGCTGCGACATCATCACCGTGCACGCCGAGGCCGGCCCGCATCTGCATCGCTCGCTGCAGGCGATCCGCGCGCTCGGCAAGAAGGCCGGCGTCTCGCTCAACCCCGGCACCCCGGCCAGCGCGATCGAATACGTCATCGACCTGATCGACCTCGTGCTGGTGATGTCGGTCAATCCCGGCTTCGGCGGCCAGGCCTTCATCCCCTCGGCGATCGGCAAGATCCAGGACATCCGCGCCATGACCGCCGGACGGCCGATCGACATTGAGGTCGACGGCGGCGTCACCTCAGCGGTGTCCGGGCAATTGGCGGCGGCCGGAGCGAATGCGTTCGTCGCGGGTTCGGCAGTGTTCAAGGGCGGGACGGTGGAGAGCTACAAGGCGAATATCGATGGGATTCGCGGGGCGGCGGAGTTGGCCCGAGGCGAAGCGGTTTGAAAAATGATGCTGATAATTGCGCCAATAATAGAAGATGACTCAGCAAGACTCATCGAATGAGATTAAAAGTGCCCCGATACTTAACGAACGATTGGTCTGGATTCGTTATGTTCGTATGAATCACATACTGATCATAATCTTCTATATGGACGACCGATGTCTTGTCAGATTCTTGCCAAGTGACCATAAACAGAAAGTCTCGCAGATACGTCGTTTCTATCGTTACGGTTTCGGATTGACCACGACTCCCGTCTCGCCTAACTCCTGTGTACGTTAGAGTACCGTCATTTTCAAAAAAAAGTTCAACAACAAACGCACCGAAATCAACCAAATATTTGTTTCCGGTGCCAGGAAACACTGTGCCGCCAAACGCTGCGCGCAAATTGTACCCAGCTCTGTGTATCAAACTAAGCGGGCTGGCGGCGCTGGCCGAGATCGCAACGTAGACCTCGCCATTTCGGATTTCGGTTGCAAACGGCAGAAGCGGAATTCTTGCCGGGCCGCGAACGACCTGCCCCACCCCAGCGTCGAACTGACTGTTGTGGCAAGGGCAGGTAATGATGTGCGTAGCCGATTCGTAAATGGGCTTGTCTGTCGAGCCCCATACTCCATCCCCAGTCAGAATTGGACAACCTCGGTGAGTGCAAGTGGAGGCGACCGAGGCAAATAGGGGAGAACCGTCTACCGCATCAGAAAATCTAGTAAGCATCCGCGGGACAGCGGTAGGAGCCACCTTCTGGACGATCGGCGTTATGTCAGTAGGCGCTTGATTCGGTTGGAAATCAGAGATCTTTCCGACGCTAACAAAACCATCGGTCATGGCGCCCTCCTTTGTGCACGAAATAGCGACCATACAAAATCGAGTTGTGTAAATTTCAACGCCTTGATCGGTTGACCGGTAGCGCCGGACACGGTCACGAACATGTTTGGGTCGGGGGAGCCAAAAGGCGTCAGAATTTGCGAATCCGCAAAAGGAGCGTCAAAGATCAGCAGACGATTTCCAGGCTTGGAAGTCGCGATTCGGGGGCCAATCGAAGCACGAGCGTGGCAACTTATACACGACGATGTGGTTTGAAAATCTGTCTCGATTTGTGAGTTCGCCAATCGTGTGGGCGAACCGGTGGACTCGACAAAATCGATCTGCGAGCCTCGCAGGAGATAGTTCTGCCACTTGGTGCCATCGAGACCGATGCCTTTTGGAAATTCTTCGCAGTCCAGATGATCGGGGGGACAAGAAAACGCATCCTTCGATGTTAACAGCCAAGGTCCGTAGCCGGGCTTTCCTTGATTTTCTGGCTTCTTATTATCCACGTGCTCAAACGTTGCCCAATACCAATTCGGCAGATCCTTTGTAAGAATGTGCAAGGCTGTAAGGCCATATAGTTTTCCATTAGAGCGACAAGAGTGATAGCGGGCTTCGTCGGCGGCCGAGATTTCACGCCACTGAGCCTTAATCTCCTTCGCTCCAGCAGGAAATTGGATAGAAGCGACGCCGCCGTTGAATAATGCCTCTTGTCCCTCAATATTGAATATCTGCTTGCCCTTAATAAAGGTAAACGTGTCCAAATTCATCCGCACTTCATCAGTCCCAGGCTGGGCAACACCGGGCTCAAATAGAATAGAGATGTCTCTTCTACGAACGAGAAGATTCTGAAGCGGCGCGATGTCGCGTGCGGTCGCATCACAATATGCGTCCAACGGAGAATCCCAATCCGTAGGATCAGCACCACCTGTTCGATAAACCTCGCTCTTCGCAGGCCCGCCTGACACCAGCTTCCACGATTCCCAGACCACTCGACCAGCGTCGCCTAGCTTTTTCGACGGATCAGGCTCCCTGCTTCCCGAACGAGCGGGCCAGTTCAGGGCAACAAAGAGCCGCCAAGCGTACTCATCCGGGCTGAGAAGTGCCATTGCCGTATCCTGAGGCACTTGATAGCCTGAGGAAACCCAACTGGGCGGCGTTCTCTGAGCCAAAGCCGTCTCGGGTGACAAAACATTACAAGCTGAAATTATGAAAAAAGCTGATACTCCACCAAATTTGATTAGTGCCGCCAAACGGTTGCGCCACGAAAGGCAAATCGATTCTAGGGACAACATTAGCCTCCTCCTGTCTTGAAAAATTCTTTTTGTTATCAATGGATAGTACTATACGCTTGCTACTCGCGAAAGTTAACTAATTTTTTCGCAACCCAAGTTCGATCGATATGGATTTCAACGGCGTAGCTGCGGTGGGCTACGATAGGATAATGACCAGCGAGCCGGCCGGGTGGCCGTCCGGGCCGAACCATTCCTCGTGGAACGTGACCGATGATACCGGTCCTCGCCAATATATGGGCCGGCCAGGGCAACCTTCGCGCCGTGCGCACGCGACTGAACCCTTGCACGAACGAAGGGCGTGGTAGCACGCTACGCTTTTCCCAAATAGGAGTAATGTACTAGCCGTCCTTGCCAGGCTTAACACGGCAACCCATCCTCTTCGCGACAATGAAGATGCCGCGCGCTACGCGCGCGATGGATACGTGGGTCAAGCCCGCGTATGA
This sequence comes from Rhodopseudomonas sp., assembly GCF_013377015.1. GTDB lineage: Bacteria > Pseudomonadota > Alphaproteobacteria > Rhizobiales > Xanthobacteraceae > JARJEH01. The sequence continues at coordinate 150,579 of NZ_JACABA010000001.1, forward strand.
GTCGCGGCTGATGCAGCCGCCTCATATCTCGATTCAAATGTCAAACAGCCACGCCTTCGCAATCTCGCGATGCCGTGCGCCCGAGTTTTGCGATTAGTCCCGCCCCTCAACGCATGAGGGGTGGCGGCGCGCCGGTCGGCGCAGTTGGTAGTTGGCTCGCGATCGGATCGCCGCACACGGCGACGAAGGATCGCGGGGCGCCGTTCCGGCGCGCCCACCGCGGCGTCTTGTCGGCGTCAGGGCCGTGCTTCCGGGGACAGGCGCGATGCCGCTGCACCGCTTGATCCCGACGGTTTCCCGCCGTTCACCCGCCCCGCGTCCAGCGAACTAACAAGTCGCAGGCTCTCGTAGTGGAGCCGGACGGGGACCCGACGCCGCCCGGGGCCGTGCTTGCGAGGCACGACGCGCGGGCGCCGCATCCAATCCGGCTTCGCTGACCAAGGTCAGCTTCGCCGGACCATTGACCCGGCTGGTTGCCCAGCGAGGTGTTCTGTCCCGCTTCCCGACGCCTCGCGAAGCGCCCCTCACGGACAGGACGACAAGGACTATATTCATAATAGGAATTTTGTCAATTGGCCGTTGAAGGATGCCGACGAAAAAACGGACGAAAATCCTGGTCGGAACTGATCCGTCGATGCTGGGCGTGCGGCGCGGGTTCAGCAAAGCGTAGCCCCCATCAGCGCAGCGAAATGCGGGCTACCAACTTGCGCCGTGCCAACGCGATCGAATTTCTCACAAACGATAGGCCCCCGCTGGGCACGCTTCGCCTTGCCACCCTGCGCCCTCCGCGCCTCCCTTGCGCCACGGCCGGGAAACCGCGACTATGGACGCACAGGAAACATCCAGGGAAGCCACATGCAGTTCGATGACGTGATCCGCGGTCGCCGCAGCATCCGCGGTTACAAGCCCGATCCCGTCCCCCGGGCGCTGATCGAGGAAATCATCGCGCTGGCGATGCGCGCGCCGTCGTCGATGAACACCCAGCCGTGGAATTTCTATGTCGTCACCGGCGAACCGCTGGACAAGATTCGCGCCGGCAACACCGAGCGGATGCTGGCCGGCGTGCCGCAGTCGCGCGAATTCCGCACCGGTCAGGGCTTCAGCGGCCCGCACCGCGACCGCCAGGTCGGCGTCGCCAAGCAATTGTTCTCCGCGATGGGGATCGCGCGCGACGACAAGGAGATGCGGCAGGACTGGGTGCTGCGCGGCTTCCGCCAGTTCGACGCCCCGGTCTGCGTGATCGTGACCTATGACCGCGTGCTCGACGGCAGCGACGATACGCCGTTCGATTGCGGCGCGGTGGCGACCGCGCTGGTCAATGCCGCGTGGTCGCGCGGGCTCGGCGCCGTGATCAACAGCCAGGGCATCATGCAATCGCCGGTGGTGCGCGAGCACGCCGGCATCGCCGACGATCAGGTGATCATGAAGAGCATCGCGCTGGGCTGGCCGGATGAGAATTTTCCGGCCAATGCGGTGGTATCCGAGCGAAAGTCCGTTGCCGAAGCCACGGTGTTCGTCGGTTTCGATAATTAGCCGTGCGGAGGGGCGACTAGAACTATCGTCGCATCGCGACACGTGGTCGAGACGGCCGGACGATTTTGGGCGATGCTCCAATCCTGTGGATAGATCATTCCGCGCCTGAACCGCGCGGCCAGCGAGTGCGACCAACCGGGATGCGCCTGTCCCTTCTCGCGCGCCCACTCGCGGCGCTGTTTGGCCTTTTCGTCGTCGCAACCGCCGCGCAGGCCGGCGACGCTGCGGCGCGGCGCGTGCTCGGCTTTTCGCCGGACGGCACCAGCTTCGCCTTCGAGCAATACAGCCAGCTCTACGATTCCACCGAAGTGATCGCCGAGATCCAGCTGATCGACACGCGCAGCAACGGCTTCGTCAAAGGTTCGCCGGTTCGGCTGCGCACCGACGGCGATGACGAGCGCGACGTCGAGACCGTGCGCGCCGCGCTGCTGGCGAAGGCGCAGCCGCTGCTGGCGCGACGTGGCATCGGCCAGCCCGGCACCCGCTATGCCGGCAAGCCGTCGATCGGGCTCGACGCAATCGAGATCTACCAGATGGCGACCGAACCGCTGGCGACGACGCAGGCGATCGCGCTGCCGGACGGCCGCAACTTGAATCTGACGCTGTCCGACCAGGCGCTGGGCAAGGAATCCTGCTACGGCGCCGGCGGCCGCGGCGCCTATGGCGACGTCATTGTCACCGGCCTCACTTTGCAGCTGTCGATCGACGGCGCGGCGCCGCTGACGCTGGCGCATGATTCCAGGCTGCCGCATGCGCGGCGCTGCGTCACCGCCTACGGCATCGCCGAGGTCTGGCATCATACCGCCACCGACGGCGCGCAGACGCTCGCGGTGCTGATCGAAACCGTCGACGCGCACGAATTCCACGCCGGCCCGAACCGCCGCTTCATGGCAGTGACGCACCGGCTGCCGCCGGCGTGAGGGTGGCTTCGCCGCGTCCTTTCTGCTAAAGCGCGGCGTAACCCCCAACAGCATGAGTTCTCGATGATCCCGCGCTACACCCGTCCGGAAATGGCCTCCATTTGGGAGCCGCTGACCCGCTTCAAGATCTGGTTCGAGATCGAGGCGCACGCCGCCACCGCGCAGGCCGAGCTTGGCGTGATCCCGAAATCGGCCGCCGAGACGATATGGGCCAGGGGCAAGGACGCCGCCTTCGACGTGGCGCGGATCGACGAGATCGAGCGCGAGGTCAAGCACGATGTCATCGCGTTTCTGACCCATCTGGCCGAATTCGTAGGTCCCGAGTCGCGCTTCGTGCATCAGGGCATGACCTCGAGCGACGTGCTCGATACCTGCTTCAACGTCCAGCTCGTCCGCGCCGCCGATCTGCTGATTGCCGATGTCGACAAAGTGTTGGCGGCGCTGAAGAAGCAGGCGTTCGAGCACAAGGTGACGCCGTCGATCGGCCGCTCGCACGGCATCCACGCCGAGCCGGTGACGTTCGGCCTCAAGATGGCCTACGCCTATGCGGAATTCTCCCGCGCCCGCGAGCGCCTCGTCACCGCGCGGCGCGAAGTCGCGACCTGCGCGATCTCGGGCTCGGTCGGCACCTTCGCCCATATCGATCCGCGCGTGGAAGAGCATGTCGCCAAGGCGCTCGGCCTCGAAGTCGAGCCGGTGTCGACCCAGGTGATTCCGCGCGACCGCCACGCGATGTATTTCGCCACGCTCGGCGTGATCGCCTCGTCGGTGGAACGGCTCGCCACCGAATTCCGGCACTTGCAAAGAACCGAAGTGCTCGAGGCCGAAGAGTTCTTCTCCGAGGGGCAGAAGGGCTCGTCGTCGATGCCGCACAAGCGCAATCCGGTGCTGAACGAAAATCTCACCGGGCTGTCGCGGATGGTGCGGGCCTATGTGATGCCGGCGATGGAGAACGTCGTGCTGTGGCACGAGCGCGACATCTCGCATTCCTCCGCCGAACGAATGCTGGCGCCGGACGCCACCGTGACGCTGGACTTCGCGCTGTCGCGGCTGGCCGGCGTGATCGAGAAGCTCGTCGTGTATCCGGAAAACATGCTGGCCAATCTCGACCGGCTCGGTGGGTTGATCCACTCGCAGCGGCTCTTGACCGCGCTGACCCAGAAGGGCTGCTCGCGCGAGGAGAGCTACAAGCTCGTGCAGCGCAACGCGATGCCGGTATGGCGCGGCGAAGGCGACTTCCAGACGCTCTTAAAAGCAGACGCCGACGTCAAGAAGTACATGACCGACGCCGAGATCGACGAGCAGTTCGACCTCGACTATCACTTCGAGCACATCGACACGATCTTCCGGCGGGTGTTCGGGGAGACATAGGTGACGGATGCCATATTGGTTTTGGCGATACATCCCATGTAGCGGAGTCAAGCTCGAGTTTGAGCAGTTTTCAGTTTATCCTGAAACTGGAGAGCCCATCCTAAACTTACGAAGAAGAAATCCGAAGCAGAAGATAGCGATAAAGAAGAAACACATACAGGAAGACGAATTCAACGTTTTCAGACATGTGAACGACATTGATTTTGAGATGGAGCTCCGAAGCGAAAGTGGAGACGGCACTTTCTTCTTGGACCCAGCGCATGTATTCACATTCCTGCTTATGATTAAGACCGGCGGATGGGTCAACGCGCCAGCGATCCTAACATCGTCAACGCTCGACGACCCGGATAGTGAGGCTCCGTACATCTTCTGCGAGCCGTTCCATGAAACAGTCCCAACGCATTTTGGAGAAGCAAGCCTCACTATCGAAGACGTCAGTTGGATTAAGGAACGAATGAACGTCGGGCTACGCTTCACAAACAAGCCGGCCTTCCAGAATGCGATGCAGGCACTTACCTCGTTTCATTGCGTTCCTTTTTCAAACACTGCATTGCTGATTGCATGGAGCGGGTTGGAGGCACTATTCAAGACAGACACGGAAATATCATTTCGACTTTCCCTCTACATATCAAACTACTTAAGGAAAGGACTTGAGCGGGCATACCTATTTGAACGCCTGCGAAAGAGTTACGACGTACGATCGAAGATTGCTCACGGCTCGTCGACCAAAGTTGCCGATGCCAGCGAACATGCGAATTTCACGCGAGACATTTTGCGAGAGTGTTTAGAGAAATGCATTAATACATATGAATTTCCGAACCCCGGGTCCTTGATCTTTGGTGAATAGGGGGCTGGCGCAATGAGCACTGTCGTCGCGGTCAGTTCCCGGCGCGGTCATCACTTCAGCAAGATTCCGGGCCTCAGCATTCGGCTGTTGACCGGCCTCGGCGTCGCCGGCGACGGCCATAGCGGCGCGACGGTCCAGCATCGTTCGCGCGTCCGCAAGGACCCGACCGCGCCGAACCTGCGCCAGGTGCATCTGATCCATGCCGAGCTGTTCGACGAATTGTGCGCCAAGGGATTCGTGGTGCGGCCCGGTGAGCTCGGCGAGAACGTCACCACGCAGGGCCTCGATCTGCTGGCGCTGCCGACCGGCGCGCGGCTACGGCTCGGCGACAGCGCGGTGGTCGAGCTCACCGGGTTGCGCAATCCCTGCGTCCAGATCGACCGGTTTCAGCCCGGCCTGATGGCGGCGACGCTGGACCGGGACGCAGCGGGCAATTTGATCCGCAAGGCCGGCGTGATGGCGATCGTGCGGACCGACGGCGATGTCCGGCCGGGCGACGCCGTCGCCGTCGAATGGCCGGAATTGCCGCACATCCCGTTGCGGGTGGTCTGATCGCGGCCAATCGGCAACCCACTGGTAACCATACCGGAGTAGCTTCAAAGCGTGTCCAGCTATCCGACCATCCTCGTCTTCGATTCCGGCCTCGGCGGGCTCACCGTGCTGCGCGAGATCGTCAAGGCGCGGCCCGATGCGCATTATATCTACGCCGCCGACGATGCGTTCTTTCCCTATGGCGCCCATAGCGAGGACGCGCTGATCGCCCGGGTGGTGCCGCTGATCGGCGAATTGATCGCCGCGCATGCGCCGGACCTGGTGGTGATCGCCTGCAACACGGCGTCGACGCTGGTGCTGTCGCATCTGCGCGCGCAATACCGGGTGCCGTTCGTCGGCACCGTGCCGGCGATCAAGCCGGCCTGCGCCCGCTCCACCACCAAGCGGGTCTCGGTGCTCGGCACCAGCGGCACGGTCAAGCGCGAATACACCCACGCGCTGATCCGCGATTTCGCGCAAAGCTGCACCGTGACTCTGGTCGGCTCGGCGCATCTGGCGTCGCTGGCGGAAGCAGCGCTGGGCGGCGCCGCGATCGCCGACCGGGAGATCCTGGCCGAGATCGCGCCGTGCTTCGTCGACAACGCCGACGCCGCGCTGCGCACCGACGCCGTGGTGCTGGCCTGCACGCATTATCCGCTGCTGCTGGAACGCATGATCGCGCTGGCGCCGTGGCCGGTGGCGTGGATCGACCCGGCGCCGGCGATCGCGCGGCGGGTCGCCGACCTGCTCGGCCCCGCCGGCGGCGAACCGGATCACGCCGGCGCGGAGATGATCTTCACCTCCGGGCGGACGCACCCGCTGACCGGGGCGCTGGCGCCGTATTTCGGCGGCCGCGTGCTGGCCTGAGCGCTTTCCCGACCGCGCCCCCGCTGCTAGGTTCGCGGCACGGAGGGAACCATGATGAAAAGCATCCTGCTCAGGCTCGTCGCCGGTAGCGCGTACGCCTGATGCGCGGTACCCCGATCAAGCTCTCGATTCCGCGCCGGCTGATCGCCGATCTGATGCGCGCCTCGATGGGCGTGCCGCTGATTACCTTCCAACGCCGGCTTTCGATCCAGCCGCTTGCGCAGGCGCGCGCCGCGGCGGCGCTGCGGCCGGGCTGGGCGGCGATCTTCGCCAAGGCGTTCAGCCTGGTGGCGCGCGACGAGCCGGTGCTGCGCACGCTCTACGTCACCTGGCCGCGGCCGCATCTGTTCGAATTGCCGCACAGCATCGCGATGATCGCGGTGGCGCGACAATATGACGGCGAGGACTGCGTGATGATGCAGAAGTTGATCTCCGCCGACACCATGGAGCTGGCGGCGATCGACGCCGCCATCAAGCACGCCAAGAACGCGCCGGTCGCAGCCGTGCCGGCGTTCCGCAAGATGCTGCAGGTGACCCGGCTGCCGCTGCCGCTGCGGCGACTGGCCTGGAGCATCGCCCTCGGCATCGGCCGCCAGCGCGCCAATCATTTCGGCACGTTCGGGATCTCATCGGTCGCGGCCTACGGCCCCGGCGCGCTGTATCCAACAAGCCCGGGGCCATTCGTGGTCAGCTATGGGGCGGTCGGCGCGGACCACAGCATCGACGTGGTAATCCGGTTCGACCACCGCGTCACCGACGCCGCCCTGATCGCCGCCACCATGACGAGGCTGGAACAGGCCCTGAACGGCCCGATCGCGGCCGAATTGCAGGCTTTGCCACGCGCGGTCGAGCCGAAACCGGTGCTGGCGGCCGCGACCTGAGCGTCGGGATCGCGCCGGCGCGCGAAAAACTGGCGATTCATTTGACATCATGACGGTTTCTCCCTAGAAACCGCCTGCTCGCGGGCCGTTTTCGGCCCGCGATGCGTTTCGCGACCCGTGGTCCCCCTTAGGCTTTAAGGACGGACCTGTCGGCTCCGGGAAATTCCCGGCGCACAGGAGGGCGCGTCTCCTCATCCATGATCAAACCGAGGACGCGATGACAAAGCGCAATGAAGCGAAGTATAAAATCGACCGCCGTATGGGCCAGAACATCTGGGGCCGTCCGAAGAGCCCGGTCAACCGCCGCGAATACGGCCCCGGCCAGCACGGCCAGCGCCGCAAGGGCAAGCTTTCCGACTTCGGCGTGCAGCTGCGCGCCAAGCAGAAGCTGAAGGGCTATTACGCCAACATTTCCGAGCGCCAGTTCCACAGCATCTATGTCGAAGCCACCCGGATGAAGGGCGACGCCGGCGAGAACCTGATCGGGTTGCTGGAGCGCCGCCTCGACACCGTGGTGTATCGCGCCAAATTCGTCGCCACCATGTTCGCCGCCCGCCAGTTCATCAACCACGGCCACATCAAGGTGAACGGCAAGCGCGTCAACATCTCGAGCTACAAGGTCAAGGTCGGCGACCTGATCGAGATCAAGGAATCCTCCAAGCAGCTCACCATCGTGCTGGAAGCCGCCGGGCTCGGCGAGCGCGACGTCCCCGATTTCATCGAGGTCGATCACTCCAAGGGCACCGCGAAGTATCAGCGCATCCCGCATCTGTCGGACGTGCCGTTCGCCGTGCAGATGGAGCCGCATCTGATCGTCGAATTCTATTCGCGCTGATTTCTTTCAGCGTCGGACGGTATCAGGCCCCGGTTCTGCCGGGGCCTTTTTCGTGGGCTTAACGCCGTCATTCCGGGGCGCGAGGCTGCAGGCCGAGCGAACCCGGAATCTCGCCACACGGCAAAGGCCATCACTGGCCGCGAGATTCCGGGTTCGCTCGCAGCGTCGCTGCTCGCGCCCCGGAATGACCAGCTTGAATCCATCGCGCCGGGATATGACCTAAGCTAGGCTCACTCCGCCTGCAAAACCGAGAGTGCCATGACCACCTACACCCCTGCCCCACGCGATCCGAACCAACCGCCGGTCCGCATCAACCTGTTGTCCGATACCCAGACCCGGCCGACGCAGGCGATGCGGGAGGCGATGGCGCGGGCGGAGGTTGGCGACGAACAGATCGGCGACGATCCCACCGTCAATCTGTTGTGCGCGCGGGTCGCCGAACTGCTCGGCAAGGAAGCCGCGGTGTTCCTGCCGTCCGGCACGATGTGCAACGTCGCCGCGACGCTTTCGACCTGCCGCCCCGGCGACGAGATCCTGGCGCATCCGACCGCGCATATCCTGTCGCGCGAAGGCGGGGCGCACGCGGCGCTCGGCGGCTTTCAGATCACCGCGTTGCACGGGCCGAACGGGCAATTCAGCGTCGAAACCTTCCGCGCCGCGCTGCATCCGCGCACTCGCTACGAACCGCCGCAGACCATGGTCAGCGTCGAGCAGACCGCCAATATCGGCGGCGGCACGATCTGGCCGAAATCCGTGCTCGACGACATCGCCGAGGCCGCCAAGGACGTCGGGCTGGCGACCCATATGGACGGCGCGCGGCTCTTGAACGCCACCGTCGCCGCCGGGATCAGCCCGCGCGCCATGACGGCGGGCTGGGATTCGGCGTGGATCGATTTCAGCAAGGGCCTCGGCGCCCCGGCCGGCGCCGCGATGGCGGGCTCGCGCGACTTCATCGATCAGGTCTGGCGCTGGAAGCAGCGGCTCGGCGGATCGATGCGGCAGGCCGGCATCATCGCCGCCGCCTGCGTCCATGCGCTCGATCATCATGTCGAGCGGCTGGCCGACGATCACGCCAACGCCCGCGCGCTGGCGGCGGGGCTGGCGCAGATTCCCGGAATCACGGTGCAGCAGCCGGAGACCAATCTGGTGTTCTTCGATCCGGCCGGCGCCGGAATCGATGGCGCCGCCATGGTGGCGGCGTTGCGCCAGCGCGGCGTGCTGCTGGCGACGATGGACGGACGGATCCGCGCCTGCACCCATCTCGATGTGACCCGCGCGATGGTCGACGAGATGCTCGGCCTGATCCGCGACATCGTCCGCGGCGCATAGAATCATTCTGTCATTCGGGGACGCGAGCCCTTGGGCGAGCGAACCCGGATTTTGCGCCACGCCGCTACACCGACGTTCCGGGCTCGCTCACGGCCTCTCCGTTCGCGGCCCGGAATCACGGCATCAGTTCTCCATCGCCTCGTAGATCAGTTTCTTGGTTTCGCGCTGCACCGGCTGGCGCTGCGACGGGGTCTGTTCCATCAGCACGAAGAACATGTCCTGCTTGGGATCGATCACGAAATAGCAGCCGGTGGCGCCGTCCCATTTCAATTCGCCCAGCGAGCCGGGCGGCGGCGGCTTGGCGTTGCCCGGATCGGTGCGGACGCCGAGGCCGTAGCCATAGCCGAAGCCGTCGCCGGGAAAGTAGAAGTAATCGCGCTCGACGCCGGAATTCGGACCGATATGGTCGGTGGCCATGTCCTTGAACGTCGCCGGACTGAGATAGCGTTTGCCGTCGAGTTCGCCCTTGTTGAACAGCATGCGGACGAAGCGGATCACGTCGTGCGGCGTCGAACTCAAGCCGCCGCCGCCGGATTCCCATTTCCGGGCGATGTCGGGGCCCACCGGCCGGCCGACGCGGAAATTGGCATCGTTCGGCATCGGCTGCGCCATCCGCGACTTCTGCGCGTCGGACGAGAAGACATACAGCGTATCCTTCATCCCGAGCGGGTCGAACAGCATCTCCTTCTGGACCTGATAGAACGATTTGCCCGACGCCACCTCGATCACGCGGCCGAGCACCTCGTAGGAATTGCCGTAATCCCACAGAGTGCCTGGCTGCTCCTGCAGCGGCAGCTTGGCGACGCGCTCGACGAACTCGGCGGTGGTGGGATCGCCCGCATAGATGTCGGCGGCGGCGATCGCCTTGCGCACCAGGCTGTCGCCGTAGAAGCCGTAAGTGATGCCGGACGTGTGCAGCAGCAGGTCGCTGATGCGGATCGGCCGTTTCGGCGCTTCGTATTCGAGATACTTGTCGCCGTTGTCGCGGGTCTTCTCGACGCCGACCTTCACGTCGGCGAAGGCCGGAATGTATTTCGACAGCGGATCGTCGAGCTTCAACTTGCCCTGGTCGACCAGCTGCATCACCGCGAAGGCGGTGAACGGCTTGGTCAGCGACGACAGCCGGAAGATGGTGTCGTCGGTCATCGGCTGCTTGGTGGCGACATCGCGGACGCCGAAATATTTGTGATAGACCGGCTTGCCGTGCTGCTCGATATAAACCACCGCGCCCGGAATCTTGCCCTCGGCGATGATGGTGTTGAAGAACGCGTCGACCCGTTCGAGCTTGGCCGGCGAGAACTTCGCCCCGGCCGGCAGTTCGAACGTCCCTTCGGCGAAGGCCGGCGCCGCGACCATCGCCAGCAACGCTCCACTCACCCACGCCCGCGTTGCCTGTCGCAGCATTCTGGTTCCTCCCGGTTGATGTCGCGGGGAGGATCGTAGCGGCGGTTTCGATCGATTCAAGTGCCCGCGGCGGCCAGCGCCGCGACGTGGTGCGCGGCGGACGTGTCGGAAAAGCAGCAGAACACCACGCTGACCACGCTCGGACTGACCAAAAGCGCATCGCGCGTCGCAGTCACCGCGATGGTCGCGGCGCGCTCGGCCGGAAAGCCATAGATACCGGTCGAGATCGCCGGGAACGCGACCGAGCCGAGATGGTGCGTCCGGCACAGCGCCAGCGCCCGCCGATAGCAGGACGCCAAGGCCGCGTCCTCGCCAAACTCACCGCCGCGCCACACCGGGCCGACGGCATGGATCACGTGCCGCGCCGGCAGCAAATAGCCTTGGGTGATCTTGGCGTCACCGGTGGCGCAGCCATTCAGGGTGCGGCACTCGGCGAGCAGTTGCGGCCCCGCGGCGCGATGGATCGCACCGTCGACACCGCCGCCGCCGAGCAACGACGGATTGGCCGCATTGACGATGGCATCGACGCCGAGCGTGGTGATGTCGGCGACGATGACCTCAAGCCGGGCCGTGCTGGACTGACGTGCCAACGGGCTCAGCGTCAAGCAGCTCAGGCAGATGCGGCCACTGTGACGCCCTTGTCGGCGAGCAGCTGCTGCAATTCGCCGGCCTGGAACATCTCACGGACGATGTCGCAGCCGCCGACGAATTCGCCCTTGACGTAGAGCTGCGGAATCGTCGGCCAGTTCGAATAGGCCTTGATACCGTCGCGCAGATCGGCGGATTCGAGCACGTTCAAGCCCTTATAGCCGACGCCGACATGATCGAGAATCTGCACTACCTGGCCGGAAAACCCGCACTGCGGAAACTGCGGAGTGCCCTTCATGAACAGCACGACGTCGTTCGACTTCACTTCGTTCTCGATGAATTGCTCAATGCTCATAATGCATCCCTTTGCGGCGCGGCCCGTCTGGCCATCAGCGGTCCGGTCGAACCTGTCATATATGTAGCCTGAAATCCCAGCCTAGCCCAAGTAAAATGCCGGAGAGCAGCCATGCGGGCGGAATTTCCTTACAGAATCCGACGATCGCCGCCGCAGCTCCATCCGGCCGGACGGGGTTTCTTCTGCGGCGGGATCACCTATCTTGGTAGGGTGAGCTGCTGAGGCTGCTTTCGGAACTCATCTCGAAGGGTGACGTTCTCCCCAAAACGGAGACTTTCGTGACGACCATCGCATCCGCCGCAGCCCCCTTGTCCGCCCCTTGCCCGTCATCCGTCTCCGATTCCAGCTCGCTGGCGCGCGATCTGGCGCAGGCCTATCGCGCGGTGCGGGGCGAGACCGAGCGCCGCGCCGCGCCGCTGTCGCCTGAAGACCAACAGGTGCAGTCGATGCCGGACGCAAGCCCCACGAAATGGCACCGCGCCCATACCACCTGGTTCTTCGAGCAGTTCCTGCTCGGCCAGCATTGTCCGGGCTACGTGCCGTATCACCCGGACTACGCCTTTCTGTTCAATTCCTATTACGTCTCGGCCGGCCCCCGCGCCGTTCGCGCTGAACGCGGCCTGGTGACCCGGCCCGGCGCCGCCGAAATCACCGCCTATCGCCGCCATGTCGACGCCGCGGTGCTGCGATTCTTCGAGCAGGCCGACGCGGCGGCGCTCGCCGCGGTGGCACCGCTGGTCGAGGTCGGGCTCAACCACGAGCAGCAGCACCAGGAACTGATGCTGACCGACATCCTGCACGCCTTCGCGCAGAACCCGATTCCGCCGGCCTACGATCCGGCGTGGCGATATCCGGCCGCAACGCGCGGCGGCGACGACTGGGTGACGCTGACCGAGGGCATCCACGCCATCGGCCATGCTGGCGCGACGTTTCATTTCGACAACGAGAAGCCGGTGCATCGCGCGCTGGTCGGCCCGGTGAAGCTGGCGCGGCATCTGGTCAGCAACGCCGAATGGCTGGAATTCATCGCCGACGGCGGCTATCGCGCCGCGACGCTGTGGCTGATGGACGGCTTCGCCGCCGTCGAACGAGAGGGCTGGGAGGCGCCGGGGCACTGGCGCCGTGTCAATGGTGAATGGCAGGTCATGACGCTGGGCGGCTTGCAGCCGATCGATCCGGCGGCGCCGGTGTGCCACGTCAGCTATTACGAAGCCGATGCGTTCGCGCGCTGGCGCGGCCAGCATCTGCCGACCGAAATGGAGTGGGAGGTCGCGGCGCGCGCTGGCCTCCTCAATGACGCCTTCGGCATGGTCTGGCAATGGACCCGCAGCGCCTATGCGGCCTATCCGGGTTACCGCGCCGTCGACGGTGCGCTCGGCGAATACAACGGCAAGTTCATGGTCAATCAACTGGTGTTGCGCGGCTCCTCGCTTGCAACTCCTGCCGGCCACAGCCGTATCTCCTATCGCAACTTCTTCTATCCGCACCACCGCTGGCAATTCACCGGACTTCGCCTCGCCGACTACGCCGCCTGAACGCTTCGAACCGCGCCGCGCGCGCATCCGGGAGACCGTCATGAATGTCCACGTTGACGCGCTGGCCAGACAGCACCAGCTCGACGAGGCGACCTCGACATTCGCGCATGACGTGATCGAGGGCCTGTCGCGGCCGCAGAAGCAATTGTCGCCGAAATATTTCTACGACGCCGCCGGCTCCGCGCTGTTCGAGCAGATCACCTTGCTGCCGGAATACTACCCGACCCGGACCGAGCTCGGCATTCTGCGCGACCGCGGCGCGGCGATCGCCGCGCGGATCCCGAACGATGCGGCGATCATCGAATTCGGCGCCGGCGCCACCACCAAGGTCCGCGCTTTGCTGCAGGCCTGTCACACCCACGCCTATGTGCCGGTCGACATCTCCGGCGACTTTCTCCACGCCCAGGCCGCCGAGCTGCGGCGCGATCTTCCCGGGCTCGCGGTCTATCCGGTGACGGCGGATTTCACCGCGCCGTTCGAACTGCCGGATGCCGTGGCGGCGATGCCAAAGGTCGGGTTCTTTCCCGGCTCGACGCTGGGCAATTTCGAGCCGCACGAGGCCTGCGCCTTCCTGCGCAGCGCGCGGCAGATTTTGGGCGCGGGCTCGGAGCTGTTGATCGGCATCGATCTCGAAAAGGACGACCGCGTGCTGGCGGCGGCGTATAATGATTCCGCCGGCGTCACCGCGCGATTCAATCTCAACATACTGGTCCGGATCAACCGCGAGCTCGGCGGCGATTTCGACCTTTCGGCATTCAAGCATCGCGCGATCTTCAATCGCGAATTACACCGCATCGAAATGCATCTGATCAGCCGCACCAGCCAGACCGTCCGGATCCTCGGCCACAACTTCGCGTTCCGCACCGGCGAAACCATCCATACCGAGAACAGCTACAAATACAGCCTCGCCCGCTTCGGCGCGCTGGCGCTGGGGTCGGGCTGGACGCCGCTGCAATGCTGGACCGATGCCGAGGGGATGTTTTCGGTGCATGTGCTGAAGGCCTCGGACTGATCCCGAGACCTACGAAGACGCGTCACAAAAGCCATTCGCCGCGAAATGAAACGCCGCGCCGCGGTCGAGCCGATGATCGGTCACCTCAGGGCCGACCACCGCATGGGCCGCAACATCGTAAGGGCCGCGACGGCGACCGCATCAATGCCGCCCGCGCCGCCGCCGGCTTCAACTTCCACCTGCTGCTGCGCTGGTTCGAACGGGTCTTGTGTGCCCTGATGCAGATGCTCTGCCGCGTCATCGGCCGCACGCAATACGCCTGAATTTGCGAACGACCGCAACTTCACCGACGACTAGAAAATCCAAATAGAAACCAACGACAACAGCTTTCCTCTCGAGCGTTGCGACGAAGGCGCTGAACGAGCCCGCCCCGAACAATACAGTCTGGTGGAACTTTATGACGATGAAGGCGAGAAAAAACGCGTGGCGGGCAGTGGCAACCAGTTGACCGCCGTTCCCTTTGGGTCCGCAAACAGCGTCAATAGTCTCTTCGCAACAGCGAGTCGGGCCATGCCGCACCATAAGGACGCGGCCAAACATAACCTCTATCCTTCCTATCCCCGTCTGGATCGAGCGGTCGGGACCATATGACCTCCGGTTGGCGTACCGACATTAAGGTTGACGCAGCCTTAAAGGAGAACTGCTCTATGCCCGCGTTGAGACGAAGCATATATTTGTAGTGTTGCTCGTTAGGAATGTCTATTCGATGTGAGCCACGATAAAACTAGCTCGAAGGGGAAGGCGGAGCCCGACGCCGACGAGGTGGGCGAGAAGAGGAGAAGATTTTGTTTCCAGCTTATTTGAAACCCCTCAGCAACTTCTTCCGCAAGAGGCGCAATCGTCGACTTCACCAGCTGGTCGAGCAGCTCTCGTCGGCAAAGGGCGGTCCAATTGACGTGCTCGACATTGGGGGGTCTTTGGGGTTCTGGCGGAATATCCCCGAGAACGTTCGAGCAAAATGCAACGTTGTCCTCTTAAATCTGCCCGGAGCCTATGAGGCCGACCAGCGAGATGGAAATGAGATTCTAGGCACGACAGTTTCATTGCTGACAGGGGATGCGCGCGATCTTTCGAGGTTTGGCGACAGCTCTTTTGATTTGATCGTGTGCAACTCAGTTCTCGAACATGTTGGTTCCTGGTCGGACATGAAATCTGCCGCCGAGGAAGCACGCCGCGTCGGACGGCGTGGCTTAGTGCAGGTGCCAGCTTTTGAATTTCCTATTGAACAGCACTATCTCTTGCCCTTCATCCATTGGTTCGCCTTTCCGATCCAGGTCAAGCTGCTGGCCCTTCTGCATCGCGATTTTACGAAATGGTCATTCCATGATCAGCATATGCTGGTACATCATACGCAACCGCTAACCCGAACTGAACTCCAGGAGCTATTCCCCGGAGCAGAAATCTCCAGAGAATGGGTCGTTCTACCCAAAAGCCATAGCGCATTTTGGTAATAGTCTTTGACTAACGCGCTTGGCACGCACGTCTCCGTGCAGTCACTATTCCCGGCCATCAAGGACAAGACGATTGACCCTTATGGACGTGCCAACGAAGCCCATTCGCCAGCACCATAGTGGCACTTTGAGGGGCTCGCTCAGCAAGATCATCGCGGCGATATTCTTCCTTGCGGTTGAAGCTTTGGCGGCAAGCCTCGGCGCGAGGGCTGAAGCCTTAAGCGCGAGAGCACGTGCAGAATTCCCCGTGAGCGCAAATATTCTGATCGATCAATTCGGATATCCTCCGGATGCGCAAAAGGTTGCTCTCATTCGCGATCCTCAGATCGGCTTTGACGCATCAGCGCATTTTGAGCCAGGCACCAGATATGCCGTCATCGACCTGACGACGGGCGCGGAAATGACCGAAGGAAAGCCACGACCATGGCACGCGAAGGAGACGGATAGCTCGTCGGGCGATAAGGCCTATTGGTTCGATTTCTCTTCTGTGACACGGCCAGGTCGATATTTCATTCTTGATCTTGATCGCAGGGTCCGCTCGCAGGACTTTCGAATTGGAGACGATGTTTACCGGGAAGTTCTCAAACACGCGATGCGCACATTCTTTTACCAGCGCGCGGGTTTTGAGAAGAAGGCCGAATATGCCGGCACAGGCTGGGCGGACGGCGCGAGCCACCTTGGTCCCGGGCAGGACAGGACCGCCCGCCTGTTTAGCGCAGCTGACGATCCGCGCACGGAGCGCGACCTTAGCGGTGGTTGGTATGATGCTGGCGATTTCAACAGATATACGAGCTGGTCCGCCCGTTATGTGATCACTTTGATGAAGGCCTATCAGGAGAATCCAGCCGCATTCACGGATGACTATGGCATCCCGGAATCCGACAATGGGACGCCAGATATCATCGACGAAGCCAAATGGGGGATGGAGTGGCTCATTCGCATGCAGAACTCGGATGGCTCGGCGCTCAGCGTGCTGGGAGTGGCGCAAGCCAGTCCCCCTTCGGCCGCTAGGGGTCCCAGCTACTATGGAGACGCCAGCACAACGGCAACACTTGGCGTCGCTGGGGCCTTTGCGCTCGGCTCCCAGGTGTTCCGAAGATTGGGGCAAACACTCTACGCTGACGACCTGCTTCTTCGCGCTGAGCGAGCCTACCGCTGGGCTGATGACAATCCCGCTGTTCTCTTCAGGAATAATGATCCGGCGTCCGGGACCCGAGGGCTCGCCGCCGGCCAACAGGAGGTGGACGATTACACTCGACTTTCCAGGAAGATCGAAGCTGCGATATATTTGTTCGAGGCAACCGGCAAGGAGGCCTACCGAGCATTTGTCGATGACAATTATACGAGAATTCACTTGATTGAAGATGGCTACGCCTCTCCATTCGAGACGAACGAGCAGGACATGCTACTTTACTACACGAAGATTCCAGGTTCATCCTCCACCGTCGTCAACAAGATCCGGAGCACTTTGGCGCGCGCCATGAATTCGACCGAAAATTTCGGATCTATCACGGCCGAGAAAGATCCCTATCGCGCTTATATCAAGGATTACACATGGGGGAGCAATTCAATCAAAGCCGCACAGGGCAGCTCATTTTATCAGCTCGTGACATATGGTCTCGTGACAGGCAAGGATGCGTCTCGCGCGAAAAATGCCGCCATTGGCTACCTCAACTATATTCACGGCGTCAATCCGCTCGGGATCGTTTACCTGACCAATATGTCCGCCGCCGGCGCAAAGAACAGCGTGAAAGAATTGTTTCACGCCTGGTTCACCGATGGTAGCCCGAAGTGGGATCGCGTCGGCGTGTCGACTTACGGCCCCCCACCCGGGTTTCTCGTTGGCGGCCCAAACCCCACCTACAAGCCGGACAGCTGTTGCCCGGCCAGTTGCGGCCTGAGGAGTGTGTCGAAATGCACTTCCGAATCGGTCTCGCCGCCCATGGATCAGCCGGCGCAAAAGTCGTTTAAGGAATTCAATACCAGCTGGCCGCTAAATTCTTGGGAAGTGACCGAAAACAGCAACTCTTACCAGGTAAATTATATCCGACTTCTTTCCAAATTCGTGAAATAGGCCAAGCTACCAAGCTCCCGCTTATGGCGGGGCGAAAACAGGAAGGAAAGGAGGGAAGTTTGAGCTGCTGCAGGTTTGATGGACACCGGGTTAAGCTAATCCCACCTTGCGCTCGAACTCAACCGGGCTGAGATATCCGATCGTCGAATGACGTCGGACGGCATTGTAGAACCACCCGTCCGCCCGGCGGATTATCAGTTCACGGCCTAGCGCGATCAGGCAAGTTCCGCTTCGGCAAATCGTGCCGCGCGTCTGTCTCTCGCCTCGGCGGCGCATTTTTCCACGTGGACCTCGCGATTGATTACTTGCAGATTCGGCAGTCCCCAATAGCCGAGCAACTCCGACCATGGCGCGTCGCGGTGCTGACGCCAGACCTGAAACAGCGGAACGCGGTGATCGACCTCGGCGGTCCGCCACAGCCGTCCGCTGCTTTGCTGGCAGCGGCGGCCTCGCGACAGGGCGTGCCGCCGGTTAGCGCGTCTCGCGAATGACCCAACTGAGACATTGGGCTACAAGCGTAAGTCGCCGTCTACCGATCAGCTATTTGACGGGTTTCGCGTCAGGAAACTTCCACTTGCCGTCAACAAGCACTTTCCTCGGCTGGTACAGGCGGACGATATAGTTCCAGCCATCGGTGATCGGGAGATAGTTGGAGCTGCCAGGGTCTCCCCCGAAATGAATGGTGATACTGCCGTCTTGATCCTTCTTCGCCGTCACATTGTTGAAAGAATAGGCGTCGCGGTCGTTCTTCTGCATGAAGCCCTCCGCGTTGTAGACGGTGACAGACCAGAACCCGTCCACCGGCACATCCTTCACCGTCAACGCATAGGGTGTCTTGCCGTCGTTCTCGGCTGGAACAGCATTCACATAGATAGCGGCGGTTTTCGGATTTCCGCCCCAGCCATAGGCCGCGCCCAATAGATGATCGATCGGGTTCAGTTTTGACTTCTCGCCGAACATTCTCGACGTATCCTTTTTCGTCGCGGCGAGAACGTTGACGGCGTCACGCACCTTCTTGAGCGACGCCTCGTCCCAATCCGGAATCTCGAACGAGCCGGCACCGGACTGGGTCACGACGATCCTGTCCTGCAAAGCGTTCGCCGCCTTGACATCATCGGCGTTGGCCGGGTCCATGAATGTTCGGAAGACGACGACGACGTAACGTGTCCCGATTTCTTTCTGCGTCAACCTGTACTTGCCGGCGTTGTAGATAACCGGGGATATCGAATGATCCTCATTGACGATCATCATCGACTGGAAGCGACCGCCCGAGGCTGGCTTTTCAATCGTGACCGGCTGCGTAAGATCGAAAACACCGAGGGAGTAGAGCGTGTCCCGGTTCATCCGGATCACGTCCTGTTTTTCGATCGGTGTCGGTTGCCGAATATGAACGAATCTTCCCAATCCGCCCTGCGCGACATATCGCTTCATCGTCAGGTCGGTTTCAGCGCGGACAAAATTGTCCACGGTCACGGTTTCCGCTGCAACTGCGAAATTTGCACCGAACACGAGGATGACGGCGAACAATACAGGAAAAATATACCGCATGCTTTGCCTCGTCAGATCAGAATTTTTGTGCAGCCGACCGAGATCACAAACCGGCCACGATAGTAACAAGCCTGCGAACCTTCGCGACATCACTCTTGGCGGCAGAGGCAAACTCCATTTACGAGCGCAGGCACGCAAGCTGGCGCCACGACAATCGGCGCAGTAACGATGAGATCATAATACATGTGTCGTCGGGTCGCGCGTCGAGCAACGCCTGCCAAGCTTAGCGGCGTGAGTAGTCTGATCAAATTACACGCAACGGAGCCCTTTTTGGTTGATCTGCGTCAACCGAACCCTTGTTCGCAGATCACTCAAAGAAGCAATTTCGCCTGTTGGCCCATCGCGTGGTTTCGCTGCTGTGCGACCCTACGCCGGCCATCGGGGCTTCGCAGTCTGCGCCAGCCGTTCGCCGGTAGATTTATGGATTCACGGCTCAGATCTATCAGGCAATTTCCGCCACCCGCGCCGCGCTTCGGTCCCGCGCTTCGGTGGCGCATTTCTCGACATGGACGTCGCGATTGATCACCTGCAGGTTCGGCAGTCCCCAATAGCCGAGCAACTCCGGCCATGGCGCGTCGCGGTGCTGGCGCCAGACCTGAAACAGCGGGACGCGGTGATCGACCTCGGCGGTCCGCCACAGCCGCCCGTTGCTCTGCCGGCAGCGCCGGCCCTGCAATCGCCGCAGCAGCTTCGCCTGCGCGCTCGGGGCGTTCCAGAATTGCCAGGCGATCACGCAGGCGCCGTGCCAGTTCGCATTGTTGTTGCGACCGCGATCCCACAGATCGACGTGCCAGCCGAAGCGAAAAACCGGTTGGCCGCAGACGCAGCAGAATCCAGGACCTTTCGCGTAGGCATGTTCGCGATAGGGCGCGGGAGGACTGCGGAATGTCGCGGGCCGTCCGCTCGAGCGATCATCATCGATCTGCCAGCTCCAGCCGCCGGGTGCGCCGCTGCGGGCCGCCAGTGCGCGCGCCAATCGTTCGGCGCGCAGCGGATGTGCGCGCCAATAGCCGTCGATCGCCAGCCGCGGCGTCGGCGGCACGAACCGGCCGTTCAGCGCCCGCGACAGCACGCCGGGCGGAAACACGGAGGGCAACGACTTGGTCAGCCGCGCCAACGCCAGCCGATTGGCTTCCGCCTTGTCTTCCTGCCATTTCGACAAACGCACAACCTCCGGACCTCGGGCACGGTGTCATCGGGCCGTAAAGCCTTCGTTAAGCCAACGCGCCTGCGGACGAGCGATCGCGCAATTGATCGATCCATCTGCCGACGGGATGGGGGCGTTGGTCATTCGCGACACCACGGGCGAACGCCCGCTGGGTGATGGCGAACACGAACACCAGGTCGAAGAACAGTTCGACATAAGTTACGCGATTGTGTTGCTGCGGCTCGCGTTGCCGCAGCAGGCTGGCGCCGCGGCCGGGCCGCGCCGCCGTCACGGCGTTGTCGTCAACGCTCAGGATTCGGGCACGCCGGTCTGCAGCGCCAGCGCATGCAGCACGCCGCCCATCTGGCCCTGCAACGATTGGTAGACGATCTGGTGCTGCTGTACCCGCGACTTGCCGCGAAACGATTCCGAGATCACTGTCGCCGCGTAATGGTCGCGGTCGCCGGCCAGATCGCGAATCGTGACCTCGGCGTCGGGGATCGCGGTCTTGATCATGGCCTCGATATCGTGGGCATCCATCGGCATTCACGTTCTCCCAAGACCGCGGCTCCGGACCCGGCCGGCCCGCGGCGATCGCTGCTCAATCCGCCGCGCGCATGCTGCGCAGCGTCGTCACAAAACAATACTATATTGCGGCGCCGGTCTTTCAAAGCCCGCATAAAGCCCACATCTGCACAGCAATGGCCCATTGCGAGGATCGCCCATGAAAATTCCCGGCCCCGACCATCCGATCGCCATCGCAGCCAATCCGAACCGCGTCCGTATCTCGGCCGACGGCGTGGTGATCGCCGAAACCGCCCGCGCCCTGACCCTGAAGGAGGCGAGCTATCCGGCGGTCCAGTATGTCCCACGCGACGACGCCAACATGGCGCTGCTGGCACGGACCTCCCGAGTCACCCATTGCCCCTACAAGGGCGACGCCAGCTATTTCAGCATCACCGCCAGCGGCAACACCATTGCGGACGCAATTTGGAGCTACGAAAAGCCGTTCCCGGCGATGGCCGAGATTGCGGGCTATCTGGCGTTCTATCCTGATAAGGTCAGGATCGAGGAATTGCCCGGTAGCTGACCACCAAGGTCGCAGTCCGGACGCCGACATCGACTTTGCTCATTCGGATTTGCACCTGCACCATTTCTTGAAGACGCCACGGCGGAGGGGTGGATGACGATCGTTTCACAGTCGGGCGCAGCCGCTGCGGCCCCGGCAGCGACGCATCCTGCGCGACGCAACGCCGCGCTCGACCGCACCCGCACCTTCCTGACCGTGCTGGTGCTGATTCACCACGCGGTGATCCCCTATACCTATTTCGGCCACACCGACGACAAATCCTGGCTCGGCTTCGACTGCGTCGTGCTCGCCACCGACAGCTTCTTCATGGCGATGTTCTTCATGCTGTCCGGGCTGTTCCTGTGGCCGAGCCTCGACCACCGACCGATGACCGGGTCGTTCGCGCGCGACCGGCTGGTGCGGCTGGGACTGCCGTTCGCGATCACCGCGGTAACCATCATCCCGATCGCCTACTACGCGCTGGCGCTGCGGGAGACTCCCCAGCTCGGCTTCGCCGAATTCTGGCGCAATATGATCACTGTCGGCCCGTGGCCGAGCGGGCCGCTGTGGTTTCTGTGGGTGCTGCTGATCTTCAACCTGATCGGCGGCGCGCTGTACCGGATTTCCCCGCAGGTGATCGTCCCGCTCAGCCGGCTGTCGCGGCACGGCTTCATCCACCCGGTGAAGTTCTTCCTGTTCGTGTTCGCCGTCACCGCGCTCGTCTATGTGCCGATGCGGCTGGTTTTCGGACCGAGCTACTGGTTCGAGTTCGGACCGTTCTCGGTGCAGGCCAGCCGCGTGCTGTTCTATGCGGTGTATTTCTTCGTCGGCGCCGGGATTGGAGCGGCCGGTGTCGATCGCAGCGTGCTCTGCATCGACGGACAGATGGCGAAGGGCTGGTGGGGCTGGGCGCTGCTGGCGCTGGTGCCGTACGGCGCGATGTGGGGGCTGATCTACGTCAAGCGCGAAATCCTCGACAATCCCGACATACTGCCGCAATGGTACGAGGCCTGCTATGGCCTCGCCTTCGCGGCTTTCAGCGCCGCCATCATCTTCGCGATCCTGGCGTTCTTCCTGCGGTTCCGGCGAACCGGCTGGAGCATGCTGGATCCGCTGCAGAACGACGCCTACGGCATCTTCCTGGTGCACTACGCCTTCATGCTGTGGCTGCAATACTGGCTGTTCGACTATGACCTGCCGGCTGTCGCCAAGGCCGCGATGGTGCTGGTGCTCGGGCTGACGCTGAGCTGGATCGCGACCTCGGCATTGCGAAAAATTCCGGGCGCGTATCGGGTGCTGTAGCGACGCAGCAGCATTGGTCGAGCGACGCGCCCGGCAAGAAATGACGGGTGTGGTGGAGAGATGCGGTGCGTTAGACGACGACGCCGTTACGCCTTGCCCGCCATATAATCCGGCAGCCAGCGCTCATGCGCGGCGTTCAACGCGCGCACGTCGACCGGCCGTTCGCCCTCGATGGCGAGCGTGTGGCCGCCGGTGAGCCCGATCTGAGCGCACGGCACGCCGATGGTCTTCAGCTTGGTCAGCACGCCGAGCAGATCGTCCTGCGCCACGGTGACCAGGTAGCGCGCCTGGTCCTCGCCGAACCACCAGGCATGCGGCACCATCGCTTCGGGCGCGGCGTCGAGCGCAGCACCAATGGACCCCGCGATCGCCATCTCGGCCAGCGCGATCAGCAGGCCGCCGTCGGACAGGTCGTGCACCGCGGTCGCGGTGCCGGAATGGATCATGCCGCGCACCACGTCGCCGTGGCGCTTCTCGGCGGCGAGATCGACCGGCGGCGGGGCGCCCTCCTCGCGGCCGCAGATGTCGCGCAAGTAAACCGACTGGCCGAGCCAGCCGTGGGTGTCGCCGATCAGCAGGATCGCCTCGCCTGCCGCCTTGAACGCCAGCGTGGTGGATTTGGTGAAATCATCGAGCAGGCCGACGCCGCCGATCGAGGGCGTCGGCAGAATGCCGCGGCCGTTGGTCTCGTTGTAGAGCGAGACGTTGCCCGACACGATCGGCGAATCGAGCGCAATGCAGGCTTCCGAAATGCCCTTCAGGCAGCCGACCAGCTGGCCCATGATTTCCGGGCGTTCCGGATTGCCGAAATTCAGATTGTCGGTGATCGCCATCGGCTTGCCGCCGACCGCGGTGATGTTGCGCCAGGCTTCGGCGACCGCCTGCTTGCCGCCCTCATAGGGATCGGCCTCGCAATAGCGCGGCGTCACGTCGACGGTCAGCGCCAGCGCCTTCGGGCCGTCCTCGATCCGCACCACCGCGGCGTCGCCGCCCGGGCGCTGCACGGTGTTGCCGCCGATGACGTGGTCGTATTGCTCCCAGACCCAGCGTTTCGAGCACAGCTCCGGCGTCGCGATCAGCTTTTCCAGCGCCTCCATGACGCCGATCGGCGCCGCGATGTCGCGGGCGTGGATCACCGGCAGCTTCGGCGATTCGACGTGCGGCCGGTCGTAGAGCGGCGCCTCGTCGCCGAGTTCCTTGATCGGCAGCTCGGCCTTCACATCCCCGCCGTGCTTGACGACGAAACGCTTGGTCGGCGTGGTGTAGCCGACCACCGCGAAGTCGAGTCCCCACTTCTTGAAGATTGCCTCGGCCTGCTTTTCCTTCTCGGGCTTCAGCACCATGAGCATGCGCTCCTGGCTTTCTGACAGCATCATCTCGTAGGCGGTCATGCCGGGCTCGCGGGTCGGCACCGCGTCGAGATCGAGATCGACGCCGAGGTCGCCCTTGGCGCCCATTTCCACCGCCGAGCAGGTCAAGCCCGCCGCGCCCATGTCCTGGATCGCAATCACGCAATCGGCCGCCATGATTTCGAGACAGGCTTCCAGCAGCAGCTTTTCGGCGAACGGATCGCCGACCTGCACGGTCGGGCGCTTCTCGGCAGAATCGTCGTCGAATTCGGCCGAGGCCATCGAGGCGCCATGAATGCCATCGCGGCCGGTCTTGGAGCCGAGATAGACGATCGGCATGCCGACGCCAGACGCGGCCGCGAGGAAGATCTTGTCGCTGTCGGCGAGGCCGACCGCCATCGCATTCACCAGAATGTTGCCGTCATAGCGGGTGTGGAACCGGACCTGGCCGCCCACCGTCGGCACGCCGAAGGAATTGCCGTAGCCGCCGACGCCGGCGACCACGCCCGAGACCAGATGCCTTGTGCGCGGATGTTCCGGCGCGCCGAAGCTCAAGGCGTTGAGGCAGGCGATCGGCCGCGCGCCCATCGTGAACACGTCGCGCAAAATGCCGCCGACCCCGGTGGTGGCGCCCTGATACGGCTCGATGAAGCTCGGATGGTTGTGGCTCTCCATCTTGAACACGATGGCCTGGTTGTCGCCGATGTCGATCACGCCGGCATTCTCGCCCGGCCCCTGCAGCACCCACGGCGCTTTGGTCGGCAGCCCCTTCAGATGCAGCCGGGAGGATTTATACGAGCAGTGCTCGTTCCACATCGCTGAGAAGATGCCGAGTTCGGTGAACGTCGGCTCCCGCCCGATCAGCTTGAGAATGCGCTGATATTCGTCCGGCTTGAGGCCATGGCTGGCGACCAGTTCGGGGGTGATTTTCGGCTCAACGGAGGACATTCGGCGCGACCCTGGACGCGCCGGAGGGCCCGGCGCGGTGCCCGTTGTTTAGAAAGATCGGGGAAGCGGGGGAAGCGTTTTTTGCGGGTTTCCGGGTCCGTTTACCGCGCCCTGAACGGCACGCAGAACAGCTCATGGTTCGAGACGCGCGCTCAAGAGCGCGCTCCTCACCATGAGGGCATTGCCATGAGAGCGCGGCGTAACGATGCCCCTCATCCTGAGGAGCCCGGCGCAGCCCGAAGGGCTGAGCCGGGCGTCTCGAAGGATGAGGGTGTTCAGCACGGGTAGGTCCCGGAATCCGCCGGCCTCAGGCCGCGACCGCCGGCAGCCCGGCGAGCGCCATCGCCAGGTCGGCTTCGTCGTAGTCCTGATCGACCAGCTTGCCCTCGAAATAGTTGATGTAGGACTGCATGTCGAAATGGCCGTGGCCGGACAGGTTGAAGACGATGGTCTCGGCCTTGCCTTCGAGTTTGCAGCGCAGCGCCTCGTCGATCGCGCAGCGCACCGCGTGGGTGGATTCCGGCGCCGGCACGATGCCCTCGGTGCGGGCGAACTGCACGCCGGCCTCGAAGCATTTGACTTGGTGATAGGCCCGCGCCTCGATCAGGCCGAGTTCATAGGCGTGCGACACCATCGCGCCCATGCCGTGATAGCGCAGGCCGCCGGCATGGAAGCCGGGCGGGATGAAGGTCGAGCCCAGCGTGTGCATCTTCACCAGCGGGGTCAGATGCGCGGTGTCGCCGAAATCATAGGCGTACTTGCCGCGGGTCAGCGACGGACACGCCGCCGGCTCCACCGCGATGATGCGCCGGGAACGGCCGCCGCGCAGCTGCAAGCCGAGATAGGGGAACGCCAGGCCGGCGAAATTCGAACCGCCGCCGGCGCAAGCGATCACGATATCCGGATCGTCGCCCGCCATCTCGAACTGCTTGATGCACTCTTCGCCGATGATGGTCTGGTGCAGCATCACATGATTGAGCACCGAACCGAGCGCGTATTTGATGTCCGGATTCTTCGCCGCGACTTCGACCGCTTCGGAGATCGCGATGCCTAGCGAGCCGGGACTGTTGGGATGCAGCGCCAGGATGGCGCGGCCGGAATCGGTTTCGTTCGACGGCGACGCGATGCAGCGCGCACCATAGGTCTCCATCAGCGCGCGGCGATACGGCTTCTGGTCGTAGGAGACGCGCACCTGGAACACCAGCACGTCGAGGCCGAACAGCGAGCCGGCGAAGGCGAGCGATGAACCCCATTGCCCGGCACCGGTTTCGGTCGACAGCTTCTTGATGCCGGCTTGCTGATTGTACCAGGCCTGCGGCACCGCGGTGTTCGGCTTGTGTGAACCGGCCGGCGAGACGCCTTCATATTTGAAATATATCTTGGCCGGGGTATCGAGCGCCTGCTCCAGCCGCCGGGCGCGGACCAGCGGCGACGGCCGCCACATCCGAAACACGTCGCGCACCGGCTGCGGGATCTCGATGTAACGCTCGGTTGCGACCTCCTGCAGGATCAATTCCATCGGGAACAGCGGCTCAAGATCGGCCGGGCCGACCGGCTGATGCGTACCGGGATGCAGCACCGCCGGCACCGGCTTGGGAAAGTCCGCATTTAAATTGTACCAAACCTTCGGAATATGCTCCTCGTCGAGGACGTACTTGATCTGGTCGCTCACGTTTCTCTCCCTCAATGGCTCGGACCGCGTTCGGGCACCGTATACAGCTGCCGGCAGGCTGTGAATTGAGCAACGTCAATTAGGTCCTGTCCAGCCCCGATCGGCATTTGCACTGCACGCGTCGATCGGGTTTATGGAGGCGAAACTCGACGAAAGGATAAGCCGCTTGCGACAGACCGCCGACACACCGCGCCCCGAGCGCCCCGATCTCCTGATCGCCACCGAGGGCGAATTCGCCGGCTGGCGGACCTGGAGCCGCGACACCTTCGAATCCAGCAACGGCCCGTTCTGGCACCGG
Organism: Rhodopseudomonas sp.; assembly: GCF_013377015.1. Taxonomy (GTDB): domain Bacteria; phylum Pseudomonadota; class Alphaproteobacteria; order Rhizobiales; family Xanthobacteraceae; genus JARJEH01. The sequence goes on from NZ_JACABA010000001.1 coordinate 177,445, forward strand.
ATCGACGACGACGGCAAGGTGCGCTGCGCCTTCCGGGTCGAGAAGAAACACCTCAACGGCCTGCGCGCGGTGCATGGCGGCTGCATGATGACCTTCGCGGATTATTGCCTGTTCGCAATCGCCTCGCGCGAATTGCAGGCCCCCGCCGTCACCGTGGCGTTCGGCTGCGAATTCCTCGACGCCGCGGTGGAAGGCGAGTTGGTCGAAGCCACCGGCGAAGTCACCCGCGCCGGCCGCTCGCTGATCTTCGTCCGCGGCATGCTGAAAAGCGGCGACCGGCCGCTGTTCACCTTTTCCGGGACGATCAAGCGGGTGAAACGGAAAATTCCGCCGAGCGAGGTCCGCGACAGCCATTGAGAGGTTCGGGCTGGGCCGTGAACACGCCATTTCGCGGGGATGCGCTCAACGCCAGGCTCGATGGCCGGACCCCGGTTGGGTCGTCTCACCGCTGAATCGATCATTGCGTTGATTCAGATCAAGCTTCCCCGCAGGATGAATTTTACCATCAAAAAAAGTTGGCGATGGCGCGCAAACTAGCCTGATGAGGTATTAGTTTGGCAGTACCCTTCGGGGAATCCACACGATGAAGCGCCGCGCCGTTGTTTCATTCTTCCTCCTGATCGCGATTTTGATATCGCCGGCTGTTGCCGAAAAGCGGGTAGCTCTCGTGATCGGAAACTCGGCCTACCAAAACATTCCGCGTCTCGATAATCCGAAAAACGATGCCATCCTGGTGGCCGATACATTGAACAGACTGGGCTTCACCCTGGTGGGTGGGGGAGCTCAGGTGGACCTCGACAAGCCTCGGTTCGATTCGCTGGTTCAACGTTTTGGCAACCAACTCATCGGTGCCGACGTTGCATTGTTCTATTACGCCGGACACGGGATTCAAGTTCGCGGAACGAACTACCTTGTCCCGGTTACGGCCAATCCGGTTCGCGAGACGGATGTTGATTTCCAGATGGTCGACGCCGCGCTGGTGCTTCGACAGATGGAAGGAGCCGTCACCAAGCTTAATCTGGTGATCTTGGACGCCTGCCGCAACAACCCTTTCGGTGGACGAGGTTTGCGATCCGCCGATGGTGGCCTTGCTCAAATGCGGGCACCGGAGGGGACCCTGCTCTCATATGCCACCCAGCCGGGAAGCGTCGCACTGGACGGAGACGACGGGCACAGCCCTTATACAAAGGCTCTCGTCGAGACCGTGCAAAAGCCCGGACTTGATGTTCTTCAAACCTTCAATCAGGTCGGATTGATTGTTAAGCACGCAACGGGTAACTCGCAGCAGCCGTGGGTCTCCACGTCACCGATCGATGGTTCATTCTATTTCGCGGGCGCCGCTCCAACCCAGCAGGCCCCCGTCGCCATTCCGGTGACACCGCCATCGACGCCGAAAGCTCCGCCTGCGGCGAAATCGCTCGAACAACGCGCCATCGAGTTTGCAACCGAGTACATGAGTCAATCGAGCGGCGATGCATCGGATTTCCTGGCTTACGAGAGAAGGAGTCTTGATGAACAAGTCGAATTTTATGGAAAGACGATGAACCGCGCCGATGTTCTCAGGGAAAAGGAGCAATATACCGCGCGATGGCCGGTTCGATCGTACAAGCTGTTGCCTGAGGCAACGCGAACTTCGTGCAAGGACGAACAGTCAAAATGTCAAATAAGCGGCGTTGTTGTCTTCAGCGCATCGAATCCCTTGACGGGAAAGAAGTCGACAGGAAGGGCGTCTTTTGAATTTGGCATCAGCTTCATTACGGGCGCGGCTAGAATATTTTCCGAAAATGGAAAGACCTTGTCAGCGCAGCACTGACGCATATTGCGCCAGCAACGCCCGCGAACAAGATCAATAGGGTAAAGGACCGACTATGACGACAAAGCGGAAGCTATTTCTTGCCGCTGTCCTTGTTCTGGGCGCGCCATTTGCAGGACCGGCAGGTGCGGCCGCAACCGATTCCTGTCTCGATATCGACTCGTCCCGAACAGTAGTATTTGATGGAAAATTGACCCACAAAGTGTTTCCGGGACCGCCAAACTTTGAAGATGTTGGTAAAGGCGACCGGCCTGAACCGAGTTACATTCTTCAACTCCAGAAATCGATCTGTGTCGTGGGCATCGACAAGCAGGTTGATCGCGTGCAAATCTTTCCGGAGCTTCCAGAGCAAGGCCCTGACAATCGTGCTTTGTGGGCGAAGCTTAAAAGTCTGATCGGCAAGCAGGTGACTGTCACTGGAACTTCAGCATTCACTTCGTTCACCGGGCATCACCACGCTCCGCTGCTATTGCCAATCACGGAAATCCAACGGGCTCCCGCGGAGCAGCGATAAGGCGCTTTGACTGGTCATCGATATCGTCGTGCGCGTCACAGGCGGCCGGTCGCGGCAGCGCTACGCGGCGCGGCCGAGATGCTCCACCAGCCCGGCGAACAGGCCGCGGCCGTCGGTACAGCCCATGATGGCTTCGACGTGGTTTTCCGGATGCGGCATCATGCCGAGCACGTTGCCGCGGTCGCTGACGATGCCCGCGATTCCGGCTGCGGCGCCGTTGATGTTGGATTGCTCATCGACGATGCCGTCGGCGGAGCAATAGCGATACAGCACCCGGCCGTCGCCCTCGAGCCGCTGCAGCGTCTCTGCGTCGGCCTCGTAATTGCCTTCGCCATGCGCCACCGGCACCCGGATCACCTGGCCGGCATTGTAGCCGCGAGTGAACGGCGAATCCGAGCGCTCGACCCGCAGGTGAACGTCGTGGCAAATGAACTTTAGCCGCGCGTTGCGCATCAAGACGCCCGGCAGCAAGCCGGACTCGCACAGGATCTGGAAGCCGTTGCAGACGCCGAGCACCAGCCCGCCGCCATCGGCGAATTTCCGCACCGCGTCCATCACCGGCGCGCGCGCCGCGATCGCGCCGCAGCGCAGATAGTCGCCATAGGAGAAGCCGCCGGGAACCACCACGAGATCGGTGCCTACCGGCAACGATTTCTCGGCGTGCCACACCATCGCGGGCTCATGGCCGGAGATCAGTTTCAGCGCCCGAGCCATGTCGCGCTCGCGGTTGATGCCGGGGAAGACGAGGACGGCGGATTTCATAGTGAGGGTGCTTCGTTGAGTTCGAGACGGCGCTCGATGCGATCGAGCCGCTGTTCATAGCGACCGAGTGTGGCGTGGATGCCGGAAAGCTCCGTATGCACGCCGATCATCTCCAATCGGAATGCCTGCATCGAGTGCTTCATCTCGCCGATCTCACCTTTGATCTGCGAGATGTCGTGCTGCACCGATTTCAGTACTTCATAAACCAAATCAGCGCTGATCTCAGCCATGACCCGATCTCCGGAGACTTAACCCCGCACCTCGATAGCATAATTCTCGATCACGGTGTTCGCCAGCAGCTTGTCGGCGGCGTCCTTCAACGCCGCTTCGGCTTTCGCCTTGTCGGCGCCGGCGATCTCGATGTCGAACACCTTGCCCTGGCGGACGCTGGCGATGCCATCGACGCCGAGCGATTTCAGCGCACCCTCGATCGCCTTGCCTTGCGGATCGAGGATGCCGGTCTTCAGCGTAACAGTCACACGCGCTTTCACGGCGTCAGCCCTTCACCAGCACCGGGCCGGAGCCGGCCGGGCGCTCGTTTTCCATGAGGATGCCGAGCCGCTTGGCGACCTCCGTATAGGCCTCCAGCACGCCGCCGAGATCGCGGCGGAAGCGATCCTTGTCGAGCTTCTCGTTCGACTTGATGTCCCACAGCCGGCACGAATCCGGCGAGATCTCGTCGGCGACGATGATCCGCATCATGTCGTTCTCGAACAGCCGGCCGCATTCCATCTTGAAATCGACCAGCCGGATGCCGATGCCGAGAAACAGCCCGGTCAGGAAGTCGTTGACGCGGATCGCCAGCGCCATGATGTCGTCGATTTCCTGCGGCGTGGCCCAGCCGAACGCGGTGATGTGCTCCTCGGAGACCATCGGGTCGTTGAGCTGGTCATTCTTGTAATAGAACTCGATGATCGAGCGCGGCAGCTGGGTGCCCTCCTCGATGCCGAGCCGCTGCGACAGCGAGCCCGCGGCGACGTTCCGCACCACCACTTCCAGCGGCACGATCTCGACTTCGCGAATCAGCTGTTCGCGCATGTTAAGCCGGCGGATGAAATGGGTCGGCACCCCGATGTCGTTCAGATGCTGGAACAGGAACTCCGAGATCCGGTTGTTGAGGACGCCCTTGCCCTCGATGATCTGGTGTTTCTTGGCGTTAAACGCAGTCGCATCGTCCTTGAAGTGCTGAATCAGGGTTCCGGGCTCCGGTCCTTCATAGAGGACTTTGGCCTTGCCTTCATAAATGCGACGTCGACGGCTCATGGGGATGTACCGTGTGTTGTTGAAATCCATGGGATTGGTGGGCTCCGTCTGACAATTGCGACCCACGGCGGAGCTGCCGTGAAGGCCCGGTACGGGAAACAGAACGAGAACCTTGCCTGGGGCCAACCTATCTGATTGGGCCATCCAGCACAATCGATCCGGCTGGCCGGGCCCCAAGTTTTACCGAACTGCGTGCGATGATGTGGCGGTTGTCTTAACGGCCCGCGATGGGTATCTAGGCATCCAACCCGCCCACCGCAAACCCACGGTCCATTCCCCGGCCTGGCAGAGAGATCGGAACCAAGATCATGACGACATTCGACAAGCGCGAAGAAGGTTTCGAGAAGAAATTCGCGGTCGACGAAGAACAGAAATTCAAGGCCGAAGCGCGCCGCGACAAGCTGCTCGGGCTGTGGATCGCCGAGAAGCTCGGCCTGTCCGGCGACGCCGCGGCGGCCTACGCGAAGGAAGTGGTGATCGCGGACCTCGAAGAGGCCGGCGACGCCGACGTGATCCGCAAGGTCACCAAGGACCTCGCCGCCAAGGGCGTGACCGTCAGCGAGCAGGACCTCCGCACCAAGATGGGCGAATTCTACGCCCAGGCCATCAAGCAGGTGAAGGACGGGATTTAAGGCGCGCGACTGCGGGACACAGCGACGGCATCCAAAGCTCCGCAGCGCCCAGCTGCTGCGTCGCAGTATGGACCGAACCGCCACGACCGCCGCGCAGCATTCCCGCCCAGCGGCTTCCGCTTTCGACAGGACTCGCACGCCGCTCCTCAAGCCAGCCAATTCTCCACCTTCACGCCGCGGACGCGTTTGAATTCCTGCGTGTTGGCCGTCACGATGACTGCCCCGAGCGCCTTCGCATGCGCGGCGATCAGCAGGTCGTTGCTGCCGACCGGCGTGCCGGCAGCTTCCAGCGCCGCGCGGATGGCGCCGTAGTCGGCATCAGCCGGCGCCTCGAACGGCAGCACCTCGATCTCGCCGAGCAGATCGGCGACCGCCTTGCGCAGCTTGGCCGAGCCGCTCTTGGCGCAGCCGTAGCGCAGCTCGGCCGCGACGATGATGCTGGTGCAGATTCCGGCCTCGCCGACCTTGGCAATCCGCCGGGCTGCCTTGCCCTGCGGATTTCGGATCAGGTCCGACAGAATATTGGTATCCAGCAAATAACGCGTCACAGCACGCGCTCCGCGGGCGGCGCCGGACCGTCGATCGCAGGAAAATCCTCGTCGAGTGGCGTCATCGATTGCAGCAGGGCGATCAGGCCACGCTTGCGCACCGGCTCGATCACCAGCCGGTCGCCGTCACGGTGCATGATGGCTTCGTCGCCCGGCAGTTCGAATTCCACCGGAATCCGGACCGCCTGGTTGCGGCCATTGCGAAACAATCGGACGTGCCTCTGGTCGGACATGCTGCGCCTCCCGGCATATGTTAGAAACATAGGCCGCTGGGGACGCCGCCGCAAGCACGATTCCTCATCCTGAGGAGCCCGTCGCCGCCCGCAGGGCGGTGACGGGCGTCTCGAAGGATGAGGCTGATCATCCTCATGGTTCGAGACGCGCTTCGCGCTCCTCACCATGAGGACTCAGTGCGCTTCGCGCTTCTGATCGGGGAGAATTAGGTCAAGAGGATTCAGTGCAGACCGCGCCTCACATGTGCTGGGCGCGCTTCGCTGTCGCGCCCTACTCTTCCTTGAACCCGTATTCCTGCACGTTGCCCGTCGCGCCGTAATATTTGAACGGCAGGAATTTGCCGCTCATGGTGATCTTGACGCGGTCGCCCTTCGGATTGGCGACGCGCTCCATCGCCATGTCGAAGTCGATCGCCGACATGATGCCGTCGCCGAATTCCTCCTCGATCAGCGCCTTCCAGGCCGGGCCGTTGACCATCACCAGTTCGTAGAGCCGGTAGATCAGCGGATCGGTCGGCGGCATCGCAACGCCCGCGCCGCGCATCGGCACTTCGTTGAGCATCGCGATCTCGGATTTGCTCAAGCCGAACAGCTCGCCGGCGTTGGCGGCCTGCGGCTTCGTCAATTTCATCTGGCCGAGGATCGCGCCGACGATCAGCACCTCGGAGAACCCGCCGATCTGCTCGCAGATGTGCTTCCAGCTCCAGCCATTGTCGCGCTTGATGTCGAGCAGCTTTTCGGTGAGGTCGCTTCGCTTCATGTTGGTCTCCTTCGGATTGATCTGGATGGACGATCAGCGCGCGCTGGCCTGCGCCGGGCCGTGGCTGCCGGAAGCCGGAACCAGCGCCGGCTCGCTCAGTTGCGGCCGCACCACCGGCACCCGGCGCGGGTCGTGGTCCGGCGTCATGCTGGCAAACGTCTTGCTGCGCGTCACCAGGAAATCGACGATGTGGTTGCGCAGCGCGTAGTAATAAGGATGCCGGTGCAGATCGATCCGGACGCGATCCTTCGGCAGCGGATTTTCCACCACCTCGGCCAGCACCGCGCCAGGGCCGTTGGTCATTAGATAGATTTTGTCGGCCAGATACATCGCCTCGTCGACGTCGTGGGTGATCATGAAGGTGGTCTGCCCGGTCTCGAGGCAAATGCGCCGGACCTCGTCCTGCAGCGAGCCGCGGGTCAGCGCGTCGAGCGCCGAGAACGGCTCGTCCATCAGCATGATTTTCGGCGTGATGCTGAGCGCCCGCGCAATGCCGACGCGCTGCTTCATGCCGCCGGAGAGTTCCGACGGATGCTTGTGCTCGGCGCCGGTGAGGCCGACCAGGTCGATGAAGGTCTGGGCGTGGGCGCGGACTTTGGCCTTGTCCCAGCCGCGCCATTTCGAGCTCACCGCGTAGGCGACGTTGCCCATCACGGTTCGCCACGGCAGCAGCGCGTGGCTCTGGAAGATCACCGCGCGGTCGAGACTGGTGCCCTCGATCGCCTGGCCGTCGACGATCACCACGCCGTCGCTCGGCTGATCCAGCCCGGCGAGGATGTTGAGCACCGTGGTCTTGCCGCAGCCGGAATGCCCGATCACGCAGCCGAATTCGCCGCGCGGCAGCGACAGCCACAGATTCTCGAACACCGCGATCGCGCCGCCGTCCGCGCCGGGATAACGCTTGGCGATGCCCTCGATGGAGATGAATTTGTCGATCATCGCGCTCACTCCGGAAACGTCACGAGCCGGGTTGCGCGTGCGAGGATCTGGTCGAGCAGCATGCCGACCAGCCCGATCAACAGAATGCCGATCATGATATTGGTGATCGACAAATTATTCCATTCGTTCCAGATCCAGTAACCCAGGCCGGTCCCACCAACTAACATCTCGGCCGCGACGATAACTAACCAGGCAATGCCGATCGAGATCCGCATCCCGGTGAGGATGGTCGGTGCCGCCGCGGGCAGGATGACGGTGAAGGCGCGGCGCACGGTGCCGACTTCCAGCGTGCGGGCGACGTTGATCCATTCCTTGCGCACCGACGCCACGCCGAACGCGGTGTTGAGCAGCATCGGCCACACCGAGCAGATGAAGATCACGAAGATCGCCGACAGCCCGGAATCCTTGATGGTGTAGAGCGCCAGCGGCATCCAGGCCAACGGCGAGATCGGCTTCAAGATCTGGATGAACGGATCGAGCGCCTTGTTGAGCAGCGGCGACATCCCGATCAGGAAGCCGAGCGGAATCGCCACCACGACCGCGAGCAGATAGCCGAGCCCGACCCGCGCGATCGAATAGCCGAGCTGGATGCCGAGGCCTTTGTCGTTCGGGCCGTTATCGTAAAACGGCCGCCTCATGTGCTCCCACAATTTGGCGCCGACATCGAGCGGGCCCGGCATCGCCGATTTGCCTTGCGTTGCGGTCAGCCCCATCAGCTTGGCGTATTCGGGAGTCATGGTTGCGACCGCGCCGGTGCCGCGCGTGGCCAGATGCCAGCTGCCGATGAAGGCCGCGAAGATCAGCACCGAGATCAGCGCGGCGCGGAGGCGAAGGGAACGGGTCATGGCTGCCCTCCACCCTCCCCCTCCAGGGGAGGGTGAAGCGCGCGCTGTCTGCGGCTCACGACGCCTTCCTGATCTTGAAGCTGGCGAGATAGTCCTCCGGCTTCGACGCATCGAACGGCTTGCCCATCACCGAGAACGATTTTGTCGTCGTGGTCGGCGGCGTCATGCCGGCCTCTTGCATCAGCCGGGTGGCGTCGGTGGCGAGATAGACCTGCGCGGCGATGCCGGCGTAGTCGATGTCGCCCTTGACCTGACCCCAGCGCTTCATCTGGGTCATGATCCAGATCGCGAAGGACTGCCACGGGAACGGATCGAAATCGATGCGGTTCGGCTGGTTGACGATATTGCCGAGGCCGTCGGCGTAGGTGCCGGTGAGGATCTGCTCAAGCACGATCTGCGGCTGGTTCAGATAGTTCGCCGGCGCGATCGCCTCGGCGATCTGCTTGCGGTTCTCCGGTCTGTGCGCGAAGGCGGTGGCCTCGATGATAGATTTCAGCAGCGCGCCGTAGGTGTTCGGCATCGCGGTGACGAATTCCTTGGAGGCGGCGAAGGCGCAGCACGGATGGCCGTCCCAGATCTCCTTGGTCAACAGATGGATGAAGCCGACGCCGTCGAACACCGCGCGCTGGTTCATCGGATCGGGCGCGAGAAAGCCGTCGATATTGTCGGCGCGCAGATTGGCGACCATCTCGGGCGGCGGCACGGCGCGGATCTGCACGTCGACGTCGGGATCGAGGCCGTGTTCGGCGAGATAATAGCGCAGCAGGTAGTTGTGCATGGAGAAGTCGAACGGCACCGCGAATTTGAAGCCCTTCCAATCCTTCGGGTTGCGCTTGTCCTTGTGCTTCATCGCCAGCGTGATCGCCTGGCCGTTGATGTTCTCGACCGCCGGCATGGTGTAGGGAATCGGGTTGGAGCCGACCCCCATGGTGATGGCGAGCGGCATCGGGCTCAGCATGTGGGCGGCGTCGTATTCCTTGTTGATGGTCTTGTCGCGGATCACCGCCCAGCCGGCGGTCTTGATCACTTCGACGTTGAGGCCGTTCTTGGCGTAGAACCCCATCGGCGCCGCCATGATGATCGGCGTGGCGCAGGTGATCGGGATGAAGCCGACCTTGAGGTCCTTCTTCTCCAGCGGCCCGCCTTGCGCAAACAGGTCGGTCGCGGTCTTGAGCGGGAAGAACTGCGACACCGCGGCGAGCGCGGTGGCGGCGCCGACCGATTTCAGGAAGGCGCGCCGGCTGGCGTCCTGCGGAAACATCGCCCGCATCACCGCCGAGGCGACCACGCCCTCGTAGCGCGTCTGCTCGCTGTCGAGCGCGGCCTGGATCTGCAATTGCTGCGCGGCCTGGTGCTCGGCCTCGCTGTTATGCCGGCCGCAGCCGCAGCCCGAGGCGTGAAGTCTGCGGTTCGGATCGAACGGGTTGTCGAATGTGGACATGAAACCTCCCTGCGTGACGCCATCGCCAATAACGCAAGGAGTGTGCCAGCCCGGCCGTAGGGAAATGCGCAATGGCCGCAGCGCGTTGTCCGAATTTGCCGGCTACGATATTCCGTAGTATACGAAATATCGTAGCTCAATTACGAAATCTCGGAGTCTGCCGATGGATCCCGGCCTGCTCTCCCCGCTCGCCGACGCCGCGGCGCGGGCGATCGTGTTCGACGGCCTGATCGAGCCGGCGCTGCTGCTGGATCCGGCGGCCGACCGCATCATCGACGCCAATCCGGCCGCTTGCGCCCTGCTCGGCTTCGACCGCGCCGCGTTGCAGCTGACCCGGATCAGCGCGCTGCACCCCGGGCAGCTGCCGGCGCTGATCGTGTTCACCCAGGCGGTGTTCGCCAAGGGCGCCTATTGGACCCACGCGCTAACGCCGCGCCACGCCACCGGCACGACGCTGCGGCTGGAATATGCCGGCACCGTGCTGCCGCACCATGGCCGTAACCTGTTGCTGCTGACCATGAGCGATCTGGACCAGCGCCGGCGGCGCCATGTCGATGCCGCCGCCGAAGACTACATGCGCAGCGGGCTGTCGGCCTGGCAGCGGGTCGAGCGGGTGTTCCAGGATATCGAACGTGAAAATCAGCTGATCCTGCGCGCCGCCGGCGAAGGCATCTACGGCGTCAATGCCGAGGGCAAGACCACCTTCGTCAATCCGGCGGCGGAGCGGATGCTAGGCTGGACCGCCGAGGAACTGGTCGGCAAGCCGATCCACCCGATCGTGCACCACAGCCATCATGACGGAACGCACTATCCGGACCACGATTGCCCGATCTACGCGGCGTTTCGCGACGGCGCTGTGCACACGGTCGACGGCGAAGTGTTCTGGCGCAAGGACGGCTCGAAGGTGTGGGTGGAGTACACCTCGACCCCTATCCGCGACCGCGGCATCGTGGTCGGCGCCGTCGTGGTGTTTCGCGACGTCAGCCAGCGCCGCGAGGCCGACGAAAAGCTGCACGCCGCGCTCGCCGAAGTCGACCGGCTGCGCGAGCGGCTGCAACTGGAGAACGCCTATCTGCAGGAGGAAATCCGGATCGAGACCAACCCGCGCGGCATCATCGGGCAATCCGAGGCGATCCAGAAGACGCTGCGGCAGGTCACGCTGGTGGCGCCGACCACCGCGGCGGTGATGATCACCGGCGAATCCGGCACCGGCAAGGAGCTGATCGCCCGCGCCATCCACGAGGCGAGTTCGCGCAGCGGTCGGCCGCTGATCCGGGTCAATTGCGCGGCGATCCCGCGCGAATTGTTCGAGAGCGAATTCTTCGGCCATGCCAGAGGCGCCTTCACCGGTGCGGTGCGCGACCGCATCGGGAGGTTCGAACTCGCCGACGGCGGCACGCTGTTTCTCGACGAGGTCGGTGAAATTCCGCTGGAGCTGCAGGGCAAGCTGCTGCGGGTGCTGCAGGAGGGCAATTTCGAGCGCGTCGGCGAGGAACGCACCCGCCGGGTCGACGTCCGGCTGATCGCCGCCACCAACCGCGACCTCAAGCAGGAGGTGGCGCGCGGCCGTTTCCGCGAGGATCTGTATTTCCGCCTCAACGTGTTTCCGATCGAATCGGTGCCGCTGCGCGAACGCCGCGAGGACATCCCGCTGCTGGCGCAGCACTTCCTCAGTAGCGAGAAGGAACTGAAATCCGGACTTCGGCTGTCGCAGGGCGATGCCAAGCGGCTGTCGCGCTACGACTGGCCCGGCAATGTGCGCGAGCTGCAGAACGTCATCGAGCGCGCCACCATTCTGGCGCAGAACGGCCGGCTGCGTTTCGATCTGCCAGAGACGCCCGGCCATCCCGCGCCAGGCCCCCACCGCCACAAGGGCGACGCCGCGCCCGCGGTGATGACGGCGGCGGAGCTGCGTGATCTCGAGCGCGCCAACATCGCCGCGGCGCTGCGCGCCTGCAACGGCAAGGTGTTCGGCAATGACGGCGCCGCGGCGCTGCTCGACATCAAGCCGACCACGCTGGCGTCGCGGATCAAGGCGCTCGGGATCGCGGCGCAGCGGGGACCGATCGGCTGAGGCGCCAAGGTCGTCATTCCTCCAACCAACCCGTTCAGCCCCGGACGCGCCTCCCTTGCGTTTTCCGATCCTAGGTATATATTCCGCAGTCGATTGGACCGCGGCTAACGGGAGTCGGCATGCCCTATCCTCTCGTTCCTCTCTTTGCCCCCCGCATACGCGTCATCGACTCCTCGGTGGAGCGGCCGGCGCTGGCCGCGGTGGACGACGGACCGCCGCCTGTGCCGGGCGGCCGCCCGAAGGGCTGCAAGCGGCTGCACACCAACGCCACGGTCGCCACTGTCCGCCGGCTGATCGAACAGAGCACGCTGACCTACAAGCAGATCGCGGAAAAGACCGGCGTCAGTGCCGGCACCGTCGGGCGCTGGGCCCGCGACGGCGGCTGGCCGCGCCACCCGTTCGCGCCGCGGGCCAGCGACACCGTGCCGACCGCGCGCGCCGGCCGCAGGCTCAAGCTGCGGATGCTCGGCACCAGACTGCATCTGCTCGCCGAGCGCTGCGTCGACGAGCTGTGGCAAAACCCCTGCGTCGATCTCGACCGGTTGATCGAGGCGATGCAGGTGCTGAAGATGGCGCGCCTGACCGTCAAAGGCCGCGGCCGGCCCGGCAGGCCCGGTCCGGCGCCACGCACCGGGCAGGACTGGATCGACCGCGACACCGCGATCCGCACCGCGCTGAAGGAGATGCGCCGCGGCGGCGTCGCCCTCGACCGCATCCCCGACGCCGCGATGGCGCTGCTGGAAGACGCCCATACGCCGCCGGAGCGCGAGCCGCCGCGGCGGCGGGGGCCGAGGCGGAGGCGGTAGCGCAAAGCCACACGAATAGTGTAGATGACCCCACAACCGCTTAACCATCACTCAGTCACCATAAAGCGTTGACGGGAGCTGTCTGTGGATATTGTTTCAAGCGACAAGCGGTCGTCAATGATGGCTGCGGTTCGCCAAAAGCACACCAAGCCGGAAGTCACCTTGCGTAGCGCCGTTCACCGGCTCGGCCTCCGCTTCCGATTGCATCGCCGCGATCTGCCAGGTAGTCCGGACTTAGTATTTCCAGCGGCCCTGATGGTTGTTTTCGTCCACGGGTGCTTTTGGCATCGTCACGAAGGCTGCCGCAAGGCCACGACCCCAGCAACGCGGGCAAAATTCTGGCAAGAAAAATTCGCGAAGAATATTGCCCGAGATCGCACCGCCAAGGTCGCGCTGGAAAATGCGGGATGGAAGGTTCTTGTGGTCTGGGAATGCGAATTGTCCTCCGCGAATGCTGCCGCCACTGTCGCAAGGTCGATTGCCACACAGGTAAAGAAAGAGCTCGAGTTCTCGGCGCAAACCTGCTAAACGACGCGTAACTCGGGACTGTGAATGCGCGTCGTTAGCCTTTTCAGCGGTATTGGGGGTTTCGAACTCGGCCTGTCGCGGGCCGGCTTCGAAACTGTGATGATGTGCGAGAACGACGATCTTGCCCGGTCGGTTCTCCAGTGCAGGTTTCCAGGCGTTACGGTCCGCAAAGACGTGCGAACGTTGAAGCGACTACCCCAATGTGAAATCCTCACCGCCGGATGGCCCTGCCAAGACCTGAGCCAAGCCGGAAGAACGGCTGGGTTGGATGGAGATCGTTCAGGACTGATCTCCGAAGTGTTCCGCCTCGTCGAGGCCAGCAAGCACAAACCCGAGTTCATTCTTCTGGAAAATGTTGCCTTTGCCTTGCATCTAAAAAAGGGAGCGGCACTCAAGTACGTTACATCGAACCTTGAGAGGCTAGGCTACAAGTGGTCCTATCGCGTGCTCGACAGCCGACAGTTCGGCATCCCACAACGTAGGCGCCGCGTCTTCATCCTCGGGTCGAGAGAGATCGTGCCGCAGTCGATCCTTTTCGGCGGCGTGGACACATCCATACAAACGGACGCAAGAAACGCTGATCTTTTCGGATTTTACTGGACCGAAGGAAATACCGGGTTGGGCTGGTCACCTGAAGCAGTCCCGCCGCTCAAAGGAGGCTCTTCTTTTTCAATTCCGTCTCCGCCCGCGATTTGGAACAAGCGCACGGGAGATTTTTACACGCCCGGCATCTCGGACGCGGAGCGTATGCAGGGCTTCCCCATCGACTGGACGGCCGTAGGCCCTCTCAAGGATGCAAAGAAGCGCGGTCGCTGGAAGCTAGTCGGCAACGCCGTCAGCGTGCCGGTCGTCGAGTGGATTGGCAGATCTATAAAAGAAAGTCGAAAAATTACACCCGATTGTCTCGGCGAGCACACTTTCAGCACCACCGCCAGCGCGGCTTTCGGCCAATCAGGACAGGCACCTTTGTTTTTTAGGTTTGATCACGAAGGGCCTGAGACTGCAACGATTGAGCGCCTCAAAGACTTCGGCCTTCTTGATACAAACAAGCTATCAACTCGCGCCGCCGCCGGCTTTTTGTCACGGATAGAGAAGAGTTCTTTGAAAACAGACGCCGAGTTTATACCTGCTCTACGCAACTACGTCAGTTGAGATACTTCCGATCCGCTTCGTACCGCTCCATCATCTTGATGAATGAGCACATGAACGATTTTATTCGCTTCAGTTTGTCCGAGATGTCGTCAATCGAATAGTTACTGCCAACCACCTCAAACGTATCTTCACCATGAGCGAGCGCGTTCCGAGCAATCTTCACAGTCTTTAAGTCCGAGCCACCAAGAGAACTGTGCGGTGGCCGCCAGTTTCGATCGCCGATATCCTTGGCAAACTTGATAAGCTTTTCGTGGTCAATACTACCAGAGAAAGGTATGTCTCCTTTTTTATGAAGCCAAGTGATCTTTCCAGGAGTGAAACTCGCAAACTCCCTAATTATCGAGATGTGATTTACGCCATCTTCAAATTTCTTCTTGAAATGCGCCTCAAGAATTTCGTGCTGCCAGTATTTCTCCAATTCGATGAAGGCAACGCTGTCGCCCTCCATCCGCTTGCGCACGCTGACAATTGTTTCCCGCGTCGCGTATTCAACACAGTTGTAAATCATAATGAAAGACGCAGCACGCGAAGCGGCTAATGCGGAAGCTGCGCCGTAGAAGCCCTTGCCGGGCGTCTTATGCCTCTTCTCAAGTTCGCGGAGCGATCTGAGATACGCGGACACACCTCGAAGCCTAGCTTTGAACTGCCCCTCAAGCATGGCTACGCCAGCAGCTTTGTTTTCACATACTCAATCCGGTCGCGAAGTCGCGGCCCGCTGTTCGAAGCGTGAGTGCGCACGAGCGCATTGAGCTCAGAGCCAAATATCCAATTGGATGACCCATGATATTGGAGCGCCGGATCTTCACGCAACGCCAGACACGTGCCTACAGCTATCGCCTCAAATCTCACTCTGGGTAGTGTGCCGCCCTTTCCATTCCGGTAGAACGCGTTCGCGTAATTTTCCGCGATGAAACTCATTGTAGCGAAGAACTCATTTCGCTTCGCGTCAATCTCAGGCTCAGTTATTCTCTTGTTCAGACGAATGACATTCTGGTCGAGAAACCTTCGGACATCGTGCTTAAACTCAGTGTACAAATCCGAGTAAATCAAGAATCGAGTAACGAGCTCTTGACGTTCACTATCCGGATCGGCGGACTTCGCTATTCTTGGCGTAAGAACCCTGAATACCGCAGACTGCGCGCATTCAAGTATCAAGTCCAAAAACGGGCCGCGAAACGCGCCCTTCCGAATTTCGGCGTCGTGCAGGGTCTTTCCCGTCGTGTTCAGACGGCGAAAGAGTTCGATGCGTGTGCTTTCGTCGGTGCCTTCATCAAGCACGAAGGAGCGGATCGGTGTGTTGAAGAGCCGCTTCTGCACCGTAATTGGAAAATCGCGGTAGTGAAGGCCTGTGAGTACGTCCAGCTTGTCTAACTCGCCCAGCGCGAACTCGTTATTAACGAAACGAGCCAACGTACGCACGCGCTGCGAGCCATCCACGATCTCAAGACGCCCCTTCACATCGTAAAAGAAGATCGGGGGTACTGGGATGCGAAGAATGACGCTTTCGATAAAGTACGACTGGGCCTGATCGGTCCAACGTAGCTTTCGCTGGTATTCTGGGATGTAAATATCGCCCTCTTGTTCGGGCTCTTCGACAAATTTGTTCACCAGCAATTCGACAGGATAGTCGGTCACGAGATATCGAACGTCGCGGCGGGCCTCTTCGATGATAGCCGTTATTTCATCATCGGACGGGCGATTGATGAAGCCCGAAAAAATTTCATACTCACTCATTAACCACGCCCCCAGAACATACCCATCCAACTATAACCGCTATGAGCGAACAAGTTACTATTTTCAATCATCTGGGGACGGCGATGAGATCGACGCGCTGATTTGGCTGCGATACTGAGCACGCGGGAATGTGCGTCACGCTGTCCAAAACCTTGCTCAAAATCCTGCGACTAAAAGCGCGCGCGCATTGCAGGCAATAAATCTCTCGGGATTTCAGTAACTTGCTTGGTGCTGCTGGGCGAGTCCGAATCACCGACCTCCTGTTCCACAGGCGGGCCGCGTCTTCATCCTCGGGGATCTCCATTCGGGCATCACCCTTAGGCGGACCGTCGGCGTCGGCACCAGGCTTCCGGGAGCCCTCGTGGGCGGCACTCACCCTTCTGCAGCGAGACCCTTATTTTCCCGCATTCTTCGCAGACAACCCGTTCAGTTCCGCGCCCTTCGCCGCCCCGTAGGCTGATCAGCGAAGCGTGATCCGCCATTCTGCGGTTTGATCGGGGACGGCGCAATACGCTCCGCTATTGCGCCCTACGCATGCTGCCGGTGGTGAAAACGAGCGCCAAATTCTGCGCGCGCCCCATCGCCCGGAGATTGTCCGGGCGATACCGATCGGCGCGAAAAATCTCGGCGGATCGTTCGATGCTAGAGCCCAGCCGCTGCCCAACCGGCCTGCAGGTCCTCTGCGCTCATGCAGGGCGTCAACGTCACCTTGCAGCCAAGGTCGAAAAACGGTTCTCCGACCTGCGGCATTTGGTTGGAGTTTTTCAGGTCGAAGACGTACAGACCCGACCGGTTGCCATTTTCGACGGTGAAATAGGCCGCTTCCGGCGTGAACTTTTCCATGAAGGCCGCGATCGCCTTCTTCAGTGCGCCGGACTTGATCGCTTCGCTTCCGTCGCTCGCATCCAGATGAGTTCGCAGCAGCATTCGCATTGTTTTCCCTCCAAGGCATCATCGAGAAAATGGGTTCGGCGCGGAACGCCGGTGAACATGAGGATGCCTGTCCTTTCGCAGCCTGGCGCCCGCAACTCTGCTTCAGGCTGGGAAGGCGCTTCCTCCATTCGGGCAATAGCAGTCCGACACACACGACACTTGAAAAACATTGCGCCTATTGGAATTGGCCAATCCACCAACAAAGATTGGCGGGTGTCGGGGGCGACGTTGGAACAAGCGGAAATCGAACGTCTTGTCGGCGAGCCGCCGAGCCATCAGACTCAAATTGGATCAAGCAAGTAGCCCGCATCAGCGCAGCGATATGCGGGGGTCAACATCAGCAGGGGAAACCCGCATGCCGCTTCGCTCATGCGGGCTACGCTTGCTGCTGCCCAAGGCGCGGCCGGCCCGATTTGACTTTGGCCGCGTTTTTTCCAACGATGCGATCTCATTGCTGTTGGACATTTTCGCGAGGACTAATCGATGCTGTACGTCGCATTGACATTTCTGACTTTGTCCGTGATTGCAGCGATCGCGATCGGTCTGAAATATCTGCTCGCGAAGTCATATACGCCCTATCATGCCCAGGTGACCGGCAAACCATGGGAGCAGGTTGAGCCGCGCCTGCAGGCCATCATCATCGGCATGATGAGGATCATCGGCGCCGGATTTTTGAGTCTCGGGGCAAGCATCGCGTGGTTCAGCTACGCTCTCTACCAAGATGCTCGCTGGGCGCCATGGGCGCTGGCGAGCGTTGGTCTGATCGCGCTGTTGGCGCCGCTCTGGGTCGCGCTGCAATTGCGCAAGACGGAGCCCCGGGCCGATACGCCCGTCGTCCCCAGCGCGGTGGGAATCGGCCTCATCCTGCTCGGAGCAGCCGCGGGATTGTTCGCCTGACGGACGCGGACGAGTTCACTGCTCCGCAAACAGCTTGTTGAGTTCGCCGCCCTTCGCCGCATGGGCAAACTCCGTGAACGTCCCCTGCCCGGCGATCTCGCGCGCCGCGCGCAAGAATCCGGCCCAGGCGCTGCGCGCCAGCGCGCCGCCGACGCTGATCCGGCGCACCCCCATGTCGGCGAGCTCCGCGACGGTCATCGTCGGCAGCACCGTCAGCACGTTCAGCGGCTTCGGGCTCACCGCCTTGACCAACGTTTCAATCTCGGCGCGCGTCGACACGCCGGGCGCGTAGAGGCAATCGGCGCCGGCCGCGGCGAACGCCACCAGCCGCGCCGCCGTCTTGTTCAGATCGCGCTCGCCCCACAAGAAACCCTCGCAGCGCGCCACCAGCATCACGTCATGCCCGGTGGCGTCGATCGCCGCGCGCGCCGCGGCGATCCGCTCCACCGCCAGCCCGTCGTCATACAGCGGCGCTTCGGCCTTGCCGGTGGAGTTCTCGATCGACAACCCGGCGATCCCAGTGGCCACCGCGCGCGTCACATTGGCGGCGACGCCGTGCGGATTGTCGGCGAAGCCGGCCTCGAAATCGGCGTTGACCGGCAGATCGGTCGCCGCGCACAGCGTCGTCAGATGCGCCAGCACGTCGTCGCAGGACACATGATTGTCGGCGCGGCCGGTCGACCACGCATAGCCCGAACTGGTCGAGGCCAGCGCCTTGAAGCCCATGCCCTGCAGCAGCCGCGCGCTGCCGACGTCCCATGGATTGGGAATCACGAAGCAGCCTTGGTCATGCAATCGGCGAAACGCCGCGCGCTTGTCGGCGGTGGTGATCGTCATCGGCGCTCTCCCATGGCTGTTGCGGCGCAGCCTAGAGCATCCTGCCATTGCGTTGAAGCGCACGACGTAAAGGACGCCGTCATTCCGGGGCGCGAGCAGCTTCGCTGCGAGCGAACCCGGAATCTCGCTCAGCGCCCGGCCTTGCCGCAAGATTCCGGGTTCGCTCGCCGGATGGGCTTGCGCCCCGGAATGACCCACGAGCGACCAGGCGAAGGGCCAGCTAAGCGATGGCCATGATCTCGAGCTCATGATCGCCGGAGCCTGCGACATCGCCGACGGCTTTGCGCAGCAACAGCCTGGCCACCGGCGACACGAACGAGATCGTGCCCGCCTTGGGATCGGCCTCGTCCTCGCCGACGATCCGATAGGTCTGCACCCGGCCGTCGCCGCGCCGGAACGTCACCGTGCTGCCGAACGCAACGGTGTCGGTCGAGGCCGGATCTGGCATCACCTGAGCGGTCCGAACCCGTGCCGCGAAGTATCTCGCATCCCGCAACGGGGCAGCCTCCTGCCGGCGTCGTTCATTGACGTCCTCGATCGCCTGCGCCGCCGCGCAGTCCGCGCGCGCCTGCGCCAGCTGATGCTCCAGCGCCGCCAGGCCGGCCGCGGTGACCCAATTCGGATGCGGCGAAATCGGCCGATCCGGCAGCATCGTCTCCGACGCCGTTTCGGCACTGTCTTCCTTGGTGAAGGCGACGCTCACGCGGGAACTCCGTTCGATTTAGGGCAGCCCGCCAGCTATAGCGGTTTTGCCAAATCGGGCAACGCGGCGAAAGTCCGTCGCACGGCGAGGTGGCACCATCGGCAGTTGCTCGAAGCGTCAGGCGCTCAACCTTCGCGCCCGCGGAATCGTTCCGCGCCGGCTTGAAGAGAGTTTTGCGTAATTCTCGGTTTCTGATTCATTTGATGTCGCTAGTGCATTGATTGCCTCTTGCTGCAGCAATGGTACCGGCGGAGCGATCCGGAGCTGGAAGAGGCTTTGGCCGACCGCCTGAGTCCGTCGATTTGTCGGCTGGTCGCCGCTGTCTGGACCGCCATCATTCTGGCTAAAGCAGAGGAAGAGGACCGCCCGGATTTTCGGAAGCCTGTCCCAAGGCAGAACTAATTAGCTGTGCTGTCATGGTGTAACGGAACCGAGGGTCGGCAAGTTTCTGTTGGTAGTCCGGGAGACCCATGTAGGGATCAGATCGTAATATGGGTGCAGCATTGGTTTTGTATAGGTCACAGTCTGGAACCGGCCCGACGTGCCTATCTACGAGAACAAGATTTTTGCAGCGATCTCGTATACTGGGTACATCAAAGGAATCGTGATCTAGTTTATGGGCGAAATCATTTCTGATGTTCTTTATGTTTGTGAGGTCTTTGTATGCCTCATCCGATAGAAGACACATCAGGTAAGCAAGATCAATCTTAATGCTGAATGGGCCAAGGGCTCCGCTTGGCCGAAACAATTGACCTGAGATTTCTTGTAATTTGGAGGTGTCAGTTTTCCGCAATCGGGATTGAAGAGCCTGCTCAAGGCGAGTCTCCGCTATCGATCCCGCAACAATTCCCGCCGCTCGATCAGAGTCAAACTCGACTTGTTCAAAAGGATTTGGGCCAATTCGCTTTTCGCCCTTACCATAATAATAGAAACCTAGGCCCTCTGTCGTTAGTAAGAAGTTGTCGTCGCCAAAGGATGTTGCCCTGGTAGATTGTGTGTCTAGCGTACTTGTGATCGTAGTCACCTTCCGTAACCACTTGGCGATGTTACCCGCTTCGTGGCGGGGGAATCCAAATGCAGACCAGCCTAAGCCAGGGTGGCGGATCGCAAACGTAGCGAACCTATTTTGGTTGTCTGGTCCAACCCTCCAGCGGGGATCAAACGCCGCGAGAGGTAGGTTCGAAAATTCGTCAGGAACGGGCTCTAGCATCTGGCCACGCGCAGTTCCGAGGGCACTAATCAGCGCTTCAACGGCAGCCGTATTGAGGGCCGTTATGAAAGTTGCGTCTTCGCCACTTCCAAGGCGCAACATTACTTGGCGCTTGTCCTCGGCAAGCACTGTTTCAATGGTAGTTTGTGGGCTAGAGCCACTACCTTCTTCCTGCGACATCTGCTATCCTCATTAACATAAATGGCAATCTGAGCAGCTGCCGGTTTGATGGACACCCGGTTAAGCTAATCCCACCTTGCGCTCGAACTCAACGGGGCTGACGTACCCGATCGTCGAATGACGTCGGATGGCGTTGTAGAACCGCTCGATGTAATCGAACACATCTGCCCTGGCCTCGTTCCTGGTGCGATAGATTTTGCGCGCGGTGCGTTCGGTCTTCAGCGACGAGAAGAAGCTCTCCATCGCCGCGTTGTCCCAGACGTTGCCGGATCGGCTCATGCTGCAAATGATGCCGCTGTCGACCATCAGCCGCTGGAACTGCTCGCTGGTGTATTGGCTGCCCTGGTCGGAGTGATGCAGCAGGGCATCCGGTTTGCCGCGCCGCCACACCGCCATCAGCAGAGCGTCCGCGACCAGTTGAGCTGTCATGCTGGCACTCATCGACCAACCGACGACCCGGCGCGAGAACAGATCGATCACGGCCGCAACGTACAGCCAGCCCTCGAGCGTCCAGATGTAGGTGAAGTCGGCGATCCACTTCTGGTTCGGTCGCTCGGCCTCGAACTGCCGGTCCAGGATGTTGGACGGCACGTTCAGCAGCTGACGATCGCCCTCGTCCTTCGGCAGCCGCCGCCGGCGGGGCCGCGCGCGCAGGGCCTGCATCCGCATCAAGCGCTCGATCCGGTGCAGACCGCAGTCGACGCCATCGGCAAGAAGATCACGCCAGAGCCGGCGAGCGCCATAAGTCCGGTCGCTGCCGAGGAAGCTGGCCTTGACCTGCCGGCCGACCGTTTCGTCGCTGCGGGATCTGGCGCTGGGCGCGCGGTTCAGCCAGGCATGGAAGCCCGACCGCGAGACGCCCATTGCTTCGCATAGCCATGCCACCGGCCAGATGGTCCGGTGCTTCGCGATGAAGACGAACTTCATGTCGCTTCCCTCGCGAAGAAGGCTGCGGCCTTTTTTAGGATATCCCGCTCGGCCTTCAGCTTCTGGACCTCGCGCCGCAGACGCTCGATCTCCAATTGCTCAGGCTTCACCTGGCCGTGGCCGGGGAACGCCTGCGCAGGATCGGAGCCGAACTCCTTCACCCATTTGCGCAGCACGTTCTCATGAACGTCCAGATCTCGGCCAGCCTGCGCTACCGATACCCCGCGCTCTCTGACAAGCTTGACCGCCTCAATCTTGAACTCTCGGCTGAATCGTCGTCTCTGCATGGCCTACCTCCGGCTTCATGAAACACCCAATCTCGGTGTCCATCAAACCGGCAGCAGCTCAATCAATCCGACGACGAATATAGCGAGCAAGAAACGCAGAAACGATTTATGGCCGCGCTCAAGGCGACCGTGAAAACCCCGCCCAAACCACTGAAGTCCATCAAACCGACTTCGCCAAAGCGAGGGGTATCGCAAGACAAAAGGCGCGCGACGTAGGCGGGTTATTCTCTTTTCTTACGCTTCTTTCGCCAGCGCAGGAAGCGCCCCGCCTTGTATTTAAAAACAGGCTCAGTGAGCTTGATGATAGGTGAGGCGCTTGCCTTCGATGGCCTTGATAACGGCTTTGGTGCGGTCAATATCGCTGTAACCCGAGCCGACGCGGTGATTGTAGCGGAAATTAAATTCCGCCAGATATCGATGCAGGCGCTTTTCCTTGCTGCCCGGAGCTGCGGTGGGTTACGATCCGACGACCGGCGATCCGGCCCGGTGGGTTACGCGCCTTCGGTGCCAACCCCCTACGTTCTCAATCATCCCTCCGCTCTCATTACTCCAACCAATTCTCGACCTTCACACCTCGAACGCGCTTGAATTCCTGCGTGTTGGCGGTGACGATGGTTGCCCCCAGCGCCCTGGCGTGGGCGGCGATTAGCAGATCGTTGCTGCCGATCGGCGTGCCGGCGGCTTCCAGCGTCACCCGAATGTCGCCGTAGTCGGCGTCGGCCGGCGCTTCGAACGGCAGTACCTCGATTTCGCCGAGCAGATCCTCGACCGCCTTGCACAATCTGGCCGAGCCGCTCTTGGCGCAGCCGTAGCGCAACTCGGCCGCGACGACGATGCTGGTACAGATGGCGGCCTCGCCGACTTTGGCGATCCGCCGCGCCGCCTTGCCCTGCGGGTTTCGGATCAGGTCGGACAGGATGTTGGTGTCCAGAAAATACCGCTTCACAGCACGCGCTCCGGTGCCGGCACCGGATCGTCGATCGCAGGAAACTCCTCGTCGATCGGGGTCATCGATTGCAGCAGACCGACCAGACCGCGCTTGCGCACCGGTTCGATCACCAGTCGGTCGCCGTCGCGGTGCATGATGGCCTCATTGCCTGGCAACTCGAATTCCACCGGAATCCGGACCGCCTGGTTGCGGCCATTGCGAAACAATCGGACGTGCCTGTGATCGGACATGCGGCTCCTCCTAGCCTATGCCGAGAACATAGGCCGCGGCGACCGCCTCCGCAAGGCAATCAGCGGCCTGGCCAGCGGCAGGATTCCGGGTTCGCTCACCGCTGGCGCGGCTCGCGCCCCGGAATGACGGCGCTCCGGCGCTACCCCGCCAGCACCGTCTCCAGCCGTGCCAGCACCGCCGCGATGTCGGCGGTGATGTCGTCGGCCGCGACGCTGACGACGCGATAGTCGCGCGCCTCGAGCCATTGCTGCCGCGACGCCCGGTCGCTGCGGATCACCTCGGTCTCGTCGGGATTGACCAGTTCGATAGCGAGGCGCTGCGTGAAGGAGACGAAATCCGGGATGTGGCGGCCGACCGGAGTCTGCCGTTTGAACTGACCGGCGAAGCGGCGGTCGGTGCGCAGCGCTTCCCAGAGGATCCGTTCGGCGTCGGTCGGGTTGCGGCGCAACAGCCGCGCCAGGCCGCGCACCGTGCCGCTCTCATGCGGCTGCGCGCCCTGACCGTGTTCGGCCAGCAGCGCCCGCAGCCGCGTCGCCTGTTCGCCGTCGAGCACGCCGCCCTTGGCCGGACCCTTGCGGCCTTCGGCGATCGCCATCACCACGCCGTGCAGGGTGTGCATGTCCTGCTTGGTCGGCTCCATCCGGGTGAAGATGTTGCGCAGGTTGACCAGCATGGTGTCGCGCTTCTCGGCCGGGCGCAAAAACTCCACCTTGTCGAGCTCGCGCACCAGATTGTCGAAGAACGCCTGCATCTGGTGCTGCGAGGCGCGCTCGGAGCGCTCCGGCATCGCGAACGGCAGCGCGTTCGCCGTCGCCAGCTTGAACCATTCATAGCCGATCAGCAGCACCGCCTGCGCCAGGTTGAGCGAGGCGAAGGCCGGGTTGACCGGGAAGGTGATGATGCGGTCGGCCAGCGCCACCTCCTCGTTCTGCAAGCCGTAGCGCTCACGGCCGAACAGGATCCCGGCGGTGCCGCCGGAGCCGACCTGCGCGGCGATCTCGCGCGCGGCCTGCTCCGGCGCCACCACCGGCTTGGCCTGGTCGTGGGCGCGGGCGGTGGTGGCGAACAGCAGCGTGCAATCGGCCACCGCGGCTTCCACGGTGTCGAACAGCTCGACCGCGTCCAGGATGTAGTCGGCGCCCGAGGCGGCGCGGCGCGCATGGACATTGGGCCAGCCGTCGCGCGGTTTAACAATTCTTAAGCGTGTTAGGCCAAAGTTACCCATGGCGCGGGCGCACATGCCGATGTTCTCGCCGAGTTGCGGTTCCACCAGAACGACAACCGGTCCGGCCAAAGCGGCCTGCGGCTTGGTCTTATCGGTGCCTGAACCGGACATCTGGCGTCACTTTCTGATTCGATTTCGATGAAGAGCGGGGCCGCGGTGGCTTAGCTGCCCGATCCGCCGCGGTCGACCGCCAGAGTTGAGGCGGCGCTTCAACGGGGCGCCGCAATGGCGTCGGCACCCGGCGCCGTTTGGCCGCTCATTTATGAATGATTTATTAATCATTACAAAGTGATTACACGCATCCTTTACACTTCATTAAGAACATCAGCTGCGCTCCCTAACACTTCATTAAGAACTTCAACAACGCGGCCCGACGGCCGCCGTCGCCGATCGCCAAGGTGATCGCCCGAGGCGATGCAATTCCGTCCAGTCTGCCCGCCCATTCGCCTTCCAGCCCGCGCTGGGCGGTGCTATAGCGGCTTCGGCAATCCAAGCCCAATCCTGCCCTTCAAGCGCAGTCTCAAAGAGGCCCGATCCCGCATGGCGAAAATCAAGGTGACCAACCCCGTCGTCGAACTCGATGGCGACGAAATGACAAGGATCATCTGGCAGTACATCAAGGACAAGCTGATCAATCCGTTTCTCGACATCGACCTGATGTATTTCGACCTCGGGATGGAATATCGCGATCAGACCAACGACCAGGTCACCATCGACGCCGCCAACGCCATCAAGAAGGTCGGCGTCGGCGTCAAATGCGCCACCATCACCCCGGACGAGGCCCGGGTCGCCGAATTCGGCCTGAAGGAAATGTGGAAGTCGCCGAACGGCACCATCCGCAACATCCTCGGCGGCGTGGTGTTCCGCGAACCGATCATCTGCAAGAACGTGCCGCGGCTGGTGCCGGGCTGGACCAAGCCGATCATCATCGGCCGCCACGCCTTCGGCGATCAATACCGCGCCACCGACTTCCGCTTCCCCGGCAAGGGCACGCTGACGATGAAATTCGTCGGTGAGGACGGCGCCGTGATCGAGCGCGAGGTCTACAAGTCGCCCAGCGCCGGCGTCGCGCTGGCGATGTACAATCTCGACGATTCGATCGCCGACTTCGCCCGCGCCTCGCTCAACCAGGGCCTGGCCAAGAATTATTCGGTCTATCTGTCGACCAAGAACACCATCCTGAAAGTCTATGACGGCCGCTTCAAGGACATCTTCCAGGAGATCTTCGACGCCGAATTCAAGGACAAGTTCGCCGAGAAGAAGATCACCTACGAGCACCGGCTGATCGACGACATGGTGGCGGCGGCGATGAAATGGTCCGGCGGCTACGTCTGGGCTTGCAAGAACTACGACGGCGACGTGCAGTCCGACACCATCGCCCAGGGTTACGGCTCGCTCGGCCTGATGACCTCGGTGCTGATGACCCCGGACGGCAAGACCGTCGAGGCCGAGGCCGCCCACGGCACGGTGACGCGGCATTATCGCGAGCACCAGAAGGGTAAGGAAACCTCGACCAACTCGATCGCGTCGATCTTCGCCTGGACTCGTGGCCTGTCGCACCGCGCCAAGCTCGACAACAACGCAGCCCTAGATGCCTTCGCGCTGACCCTGGAGCGGGTCTGCGTCGAGACCGTCGAGGCCGGCTTCATGACCAAGGACCTCGCGCTGCTGGTCGGCGCCGACCAGCGCTGGCTCTCCACCACCGGCTTCCTCGACAAGGTGGCGGAGAACCTGACCAAGGCGATGGCCCCGGTCGCGGCCTGAGACGGGCACAGACTCCTCATCCTGAGGAGCCCGACGTCGCCCGAACGGCGGCGGCGGGCGTCTCGAAGGATGAGGAGATGGACCGCCTCATCGTTCGAGACGCGCGCCAACAGGCGCGCTCCTCACCATGAGTCTGTGACGTTCCCGCCTGAACAGCGCGGCCGACATTGCCGCGAAACATCGCCGCAGCCCGATCGAATTTGACCCAGCCCCTCGCCCGATCCGGCGCGTCGTGCTTGATGGAGACCATGGCGGCGGCAACTGACATCGGGGGCTATCGCGAAGCGCTGGTGTTTCTCGGCACCGCCGGCGTGGTGATTCCGCTGATGGCGCGGTTGCGCGTCAGTCCGGTGCTGGGCTTTCTGATCGCCGGCCTGGTGCTCGGTCCGAACAGTCTCGGCCGGCTCGACGACGCCCTGCCCTGGCTCGGCCTCATCACCATCACCTCGCAGGACGCGGTCGACCGGCTCGCCGAGCTCGGCGTCGCCTTCCTGCTGTTCTCGATCGGGCTGGAACTGTCGTTCGACCGGCTGTGGACGATGCGCCGGCTGGTGTTCGGCTTCGGCATCGCGCAGGTGGTGCTGACCACAATGGCGATCAGCGCCGTCACGCTGGCATTCGGCAATGCGGTCGAGGCCAGTCTGGTGATCGGCGCCTGCCTGGCGCTGTCCTCGACCGCGATCGTGCTGCAGCTGCTGGCCGAGCAGAAACGGCTGGCGTCGGTGGCCGGCCGAAGCATCTTCGCGGTGCTGCTGGCGCAGGATCTGGCGGTGGTGCCGATCCTGTTCCTGATCGTGGTGTTCGGCGGCACCGCCACGGGTGCGACGACGACAGCCGGCTCGGTGTGGGCCGGGCTGGGACTCGCCTTGCTGCAGGCGGCGGCGGCGATCGCGCTGATCGTCGGCTTCGGCCGGCTGATCCTGCGCCGGCTGTTCCGGCTGGTGGCGCGGACCCACAACCGCGAATTGTTCATGGCGACGATCCAGTTCGTGGTGGTCGGCACCTCGCTGCTGACCCAGGTCGCCGGCCTGTCGATGGCGCTCGGCGCCTTCCTCGCCGGCCTGCTGCTGTCGGAGACAGAATTCCGCCGCCAGGTCGAGGTCGACATCGAACCGTTCAAGGGCATGCTGCTTGGGCTGTTCTTCATCTCGGTCGGGATGCGGATCGACCTCGCCGAGGTGGCGAGCCAGCCCTTGATGCTGGCGGCGTCGGTGCTCGGCATGGTGGCGCTGAAGGCGGCCGTGATCGCCGTGCTGGCGCGGCTGTTCGGCCTGTCCTGGCCGGTCGCGGTCGAGGCCAGCCTGCTGCTCGCCGGCGGCGGCGAATTCGCCTTCCTGATGCTCGGGCTCGCCAGTTCGAGCGGGGTGATGCCGCGCGATGTCGAACAATTCATGCTGCTGGTGGCGTCCGGCACCATGCTGCTGACGCCCTATCTGGCCCGGCTCGGTCGCAAGGCCGGCGCCCGGGTGCGGAACGCCTCGCTGGTCGAGCGCGGCTATGGCGATCCCGGTCCGGTCGCGGCCGGGCGCAGCATCGTGGTCGGCCATGGCCGGGTCGGCCGCATCGTCTGCGACATCCTGCACAAGCAGGGGCAGCCCTTCCTCGCCATCGAGATCGACGCCGACCTGGTGTCGCAGGCGCGCAAGGCCGGCCGCCCGCTGGTCTATGGCGACGCCGCGCAGCGCGCCTTCCTGCGCAAATGCGGCGTCGCCGAAGCGCCGGCTTTGGTCGTGACCATGCATGACGCGGTAGCCGCCGAACACGTCGTCGCCGCCGCCCGCGCCGAACGCGCCGACATTCCGGTGATCGTCCGCGCCCGCGACGCCGAGCACGCGGTGCGGCTGTTCCGGCTCGGCGCCAGCGACGTGGTGCGCGAAGTGCTCGAAGCCAGCTTCGAGATCGCCAGCACGGTGTTGCAGACGCTCGGTCTGCCGGTCGGCAAGGTGATCGCGATCATTCACGACGAGCGCGACATCCGGAAGAAGCAGGTGCGCGAGGGCCGCGCTGCCGAATGATCGTGCGGGCGATTTCATCCGCGGCGCAGTTGGCGGCCCGCCGCTTTCGCACTATCTGAAAGGTCTCGGGCGCCGCGCCCTCCCCGCATTCAGAAAGCCCCGATGACCGCACCGAGCAACCCGGCCGATGGCAGCGACGATCCCTTGCTCTGGCTCGAACAGATCGAGGGCGAACAGGCGGTGGCCTGGGTCGAGGCTCAGAACAGCCGCACCGACGCGCTGCGCGACGACGACCGCTACCGCGCCGATTTCGACGCGGTGCTGGCGATCCTCAATGCCGACGACCGGATTCCCTTCGTCGGCAAATCCGGCGATCACCTCTACAATTTCTGGAAGGACGCAGCCCATCCGCGCGGGCTGTGGCGACGTACCACGCTGGACAGCTACCGCACTGACAAGCCGGACTGGGATGTGCTGCTCGACATCGACACGCTCAACGCCGCCGAGGGCATCGCCTGGGCCTTCGCCGGTGCCGCGCGCTCGCCGGACAAGAGCCGGGCGCTGGTCAGCCTGTCGTTCAACGGCACCGACGCCATCGAGGTGCGCGAATTTGATTTCGCCAGCAAAAGCTTTATTGCGGGCGGCTTCGTGCTGCCGCAAGCAAAGACCCAGGTCGACTGGCTCGACCGCGACACCATCCTGTTCGGCAGCGCGTTCAGCGCCGACGACACCACCGCGGCCGGCTACGCCCGATGGGTGCGGAAATGGCGGCGCGGCACGCCACTCGCCGACGCCGAGATAGTGTTCGCGGTGGAGCACGACGACGTCGCGGCTTGGTTCGGCGTCAATCATCGCCCGGGCCATGAATCCGTCAGCTATTCGCGCGCGCTGGATTTCACCCGCGCGCAGATGTTCATTGAGCCTGCGCATGGCGCCTTCGCCGGCCAGCGCATCCGGCTGGAGCTGCCGGAGGAAGTCGCGATCTCGCACGAGGCCGGCGCGCTGCTGGTCAGCCCGAAACAGGACTGGCAGATCGGCGGACAGATCATCGCCTCGGGCGCCTTGGCGGCGATCGGCCTCGATCGCTTCCTGGCGGGCGCGCGCGATTTCGAGATCGTGTTTGCGCCGACGCCGACCCGCGCGCTGCAATCCTGGCTGGAGACCCGTCACGGCCTGGTGCTGCAGATCCTCGACAACGTCCGCGGCCGCGTCGTGCTCGCCACCCGCACCGCCGGCGGCTGGCAGGAGACCGCGATTCCCGGCCTGCCCGACAACGCCACCATCGGCGCGGACAATTTCGGCGGCGAGGACGATCCCGATCTCGGCACCGACGTGCTGCTCACCATCACCGGCTTCGACCAGCCGACCTCGACCGCATTGTGGAACGGCGCCGGCGCGCCGCAGAAGCTGAAGCAGGCACCGGCGTCGTTCGATGCGACCGGGATCGAGATCAAGCAATGTCACGCCACAGCCCCCGACGGCACCAGCATTCCGTATTTCCTGATCGGCAAGGATCTCGCGGCGAAAGGCCCGCGTCCCACCATCCTGTACGGCTATGGCGGCTTCGAGATTTCACTGACGCCGTCCTACATGGCGGTCGCCGGCAAGCTCTGGCTCGAACGCGGCCATCTCTACGCGCTGGCGAATATCCGCGGCGGCGGCGAGTTCGGCCCGGCCTGGCACCTCGCCTCGCGCAAGGCCACCAAGCACGTCGCCCATGACGATTTCGCCGCGGTCGCGCGCGACCTCGCCGCAAGCGGCGTCACCACTGCGCGGCAGCTCGCCTGCCATGGCGGCAGCAACGGCGGCCTCCTAGTCGGCAACATGTTGACGCGCTATCCGGAGCTGTTCGGCGCGGTGTGGTGCAGCGTGCCGCTGCTGGACATGGCGCGCTACACCAAGCTGCTGGCCGGGCAGAGCTGGATCGCCGAATATGGCGATCCGGAAATTCCCGACGAGTGGGACTACATCAGGAAATATTCGCCCTATCATCTGGCGACGCGCGACAAGACCTATCCGCCGATCCTGATCACCACCAACCGCACCGACGACCGCGTCCATCCCGGCCACGCCCGCAAGATGGCGGCGCGGCTGCAGGAATTGGGGCATCAGGTGTGGTTCAACGAGACCGTCTCCGGCGGCCATTCCGGCGCGGTCGACAACACCGACCAGGCGAGAACCCAGGCGCTCGGCTACGCGTTCTTCCGCCGGACGATTGGTGCGGCGTGAGCGCGCGGAATTGAGCGACGCGCTCTTTGCACAACGCTGTCATTCCGGGGCGCGAGCAGCGTCAGCTGCGCGCGAACCCGGAATCTCGCAGCCCGCACCGTGTCGCATCTCGCACCACGTGTAGCAAGATTCCGGGTTCGCTCGGCCTGCGGCCTCGCGCCCCGGAATGACCGGTGTGTTTGGCGAACACGCTGCGACAGTCACCACCTCCGTCATGCCCGGGCTTGACCCGGGCATCCACGGACGCAAGCACGGCTTTGCTCGTGGGCATGGATGGCCGGGTCAAGCCCGGCCATGACGCGGAGAGGGATTGGGCAGTGGAGAATTTGCAGCGCGCTGCAAATCCAGAGTCCACTGTCGGCGCACCGATCAGCCGGCCGGCGCTCGCCGATAGTGATAGCGGTGGAGTTCGGTATCGAGCTTGATGCTGCGATACAGCGCGCGGCCGGCGACGTTGGAGGCCTCGACCTGCAGGCAGGCGGCCTCGGCGCCGCGGCTGGCGGCCCAGGCAAACAGCGCGGTCATCATCCGCGCGCCCAAGCCCTCGCCACGATGGGCTTCGCTGACCACCACGGATTCGCAGCACAGCAGGCGATCCTGAATCGCCCCATAGGCGGTGGCGACGATCTCGCCGTCGCGGCGCAGCGCCGCAAAGCCCGCCGGCAGCGCCACCACCGCAACCACCCGGGCATAGGTCGCGGCATGCGTCGGCGTCTGCTTCTGCAGGGCGCTGATCGCCGCCAGCCATTCAGCGTCGGCGGTCGCTTCAATCGTCACCGCGGGATCGGCGGCGAGCGCGCGGCCCGCAAGATCGCCATGCAGCGTGCAGGTCTCGCCTTCGGTGGTGAAGTCATGATGATCGAGTTCGCGATCGACCTGCGGACCCAGCAGCGCCGGCACCCGCACGATCAGCGGCAGCTTCTGCGCACGATAGAGTTCCGTGAAGAGCGGGATCTGAGCCGCGATCGACGCCGCCTCGGCGCGCAGCGGATTGACCGAATTGGAACGCCGCGACACGCCTTCGCCGAACCGCAGCAGCCAGTCGCCATGATACACGCTGCGCAACGCCGGCCAGGCATTGAAGCAGGCGTCCTCGATCCGCCACGGCAATGACCGCGTCACCTCACCCCGCCATTGCGGCCGCGATGGCGTCGAGCGCCGCGGCGGCCTTGGAGCCGTCGGGGCCGCCGGCCTGTGCCATGTCGGGCTTGCCGCCGCCGCCCTTGCCGCCGAGTACTTCGGAGGCCTTGCGCACCAGATCGATCGCCGAGAACCGGCTGACCAGATCGGGCGTGACGCCGACCACGACGCTGCCCTTGCCGTCCTCGCTGGTAGCGATCAGCGCGATCACCCCGGAGCCGAGCTGTTTCTTGCCCTGATCGACCAGGCTCTTGAGATCCTTGATCTCGATGCCCTCGACCGCGCGCGCCATCAGCTTGACGCCGGCGACCTCGCGAACGCCGGCGTCACCATTCGCCGCCGACGCGCCGGCGGCAGCGCCGCCGCCCATCGCCAGCCGCTTGCGGGCCTCGGCGAGATCGCGCTCGAGCTTCTTGCGCTCGTCCATCAGCGCGGCGATCCGCGCCGGCATCTCGTCGAGCGGCGTGCGTAGTTCCGCGGCCGCCGCCCTCGCGGTGGCGATCGCCGCGTTGGCGCTGTGGCGGGCCTGACGCCCGGTCAGCGCCTCGATCCGACGCACCCCGGAGGCGACCGCGCTTTCGCCGGTGACGGAGATCAGCCCGATATCACCGGTGCGTTTGACATGGGTGCCGCCGCACAATTCGACCGACCAGCCCAGCGCATTATTGCCGCTGTCGCGGGCGGTCTTGCCCATCGACACCACGCGGACCTCGTCGCCATATTTCTCGCCGAACAGCGCGCGCGCGCCGGCATCGCGGGCATCGTCGACCGCCATCAGCCTTGTGGTGACCTCATCGTTCTCGAGCACGATCTCGTTGGCGATGTCCTCGACCCGGCGTAGCTCGTCCGGCGTGATCGGCTTCTGATGCACGAAGTCGAAGCGCAGCCGGTCCGGCGACACCAGCGAGCCCTTCTGCGCGATGTGATCGCCCAGCACCTGGCGCAGCGCCTCGTGCAGCAGGTGAGTGGCGGAGTGATTGGCGCGGATCGCCGAGCGCCGCGTGTGATCGACCTCAAGCAGCAATGCCGTGCCGGCCTTGAGGGTGCCGCGCTCGACGGTGCCGATGTGGACGAACAGGTCGCCGGCGCGCTTCTGGGTCTCGGTGACGTGGAACACCACGCCCTCGCCGGCCATCACGCCGGTGTCGCCGACCTGGCCACCGGACTCGGCGTAGAACGGAGTCTGGTTGAGCACGATGGCGCCGGTGTCGCCGGCCTTGAGTTGATCGATTTCCTTGCCGTCCTTGACCAGCGCCGCGACCACGCCTTCGGCGGTTTCGGTCTCGTAGCCCAAGAACTCCGTGGCGCCGAGTTTTTCGCGCAGACCGAACCAGACGGTTTCGGTCGCGGTGTCGCCGGAGCCCGACCACGACGCCCGCGCCTTGGCGCGCTGGCGGTCCATCGCGTCAGTGAAGGAGGCGATGTCGACGCTGATGCCGCGATTGCGCAGCGCGTCCTGGGTCAGGTCGAGCGGGAAGCCGTAGGTGTCGTATAGCGTGAAGGCGGTGTCGCCGTCGAACATGTCGCCCTTCTTCAGCGTGCTGCTCTTGTCGTCGAGAATGATCAGGCCGCGCTCCAGCGTCTTGCGGAACCTGGTCTCTTCCAGCCGCAGCGTCTCCTCGATCATCGCCTCGGCGCGCACCAGTTCGGGATAGGCCTGGCCCATCTCGCGCACCAGCGCCCACACCAGCCGCCACATCAGGGGTTCGGTGGCGCCGAGCAACTGGCCGTGCCGCATCGCGCGGCGCATGATCCGGCGCAGCACATAGCCACGGCCCTCGTTCGACGGCAGCACGCCGTCGGCGATCAGGAACGAGGTGGCGCGCAGATGATCGGCGATCACCCGCAGCGAGGCCTTCTGCTCGCCCTGCGGGTCGGCGCCGGTCAGTTCGGCGATGGCGCGGATCAGCGCGGTGAACAGATCGATATCGTAATTGTCGTGCTTGCCCTGCAGCACCGCTGCGATCCGCTCCAGCCCCATGCCGGTGTCGATCGATGGCTTCGGCAGCGCCAGCCGGTTGCCCGGCGCGATCTGCTCGTACTGCATGAACACCAGATTCCAGATCTCGATGAAGCGGTCGCCATCCTCATCGAGCGAGCCCGGAGGGCCGCCGGGAATCTTGTCGCCATGGTCGAAGAAGATTTCGGAACACGGACCGCACGGGCCGGTATCGCCCATCTGCCAAAAATTGTCCGAGGTCGGAATCCGGATGATTTTCGAGTCCGGCAGGCCGGCGATCTTCTTCCAGAGCTGGAAGGCTTCGTCGTCCTCGGAATAGACAGTGACCAGCAGTCGGTCCTTTGAAAGACCATATTCCTTGGTGATCAGGTTCCAGGCCAGTTCGATCGCGCGGTCTTTGAAGTAGTCGCCGAACGAAAAATTACCCAGCATCTCGAAAAAGGTGTGGTGCCGCGCGGTGTAGCCGACATTGTCGAGGTCGTTGTGCTTGCCGCCGGCGCGGACGCATTTCTGCGAGGTGGTGGCGCGCGGATTGGCGCGCTTCTCGACGCCGGTGAACACGTTCTTGAACTGCACCATGCCGGCATTGGTGAACATCAAGGTCGGATCGTTGCGCGGCACCAGCGGCGACGACGGCACGATCTCGTGGCCGTTGTTGGCAAAGTAGTTCAAAAACGCCGATCTGATTTCGTTAACGCCGCTCATGTTCGTCCAATCGTCCAGGATCGCCTGCGAGATTTTCGGTAGAATGGATGTAGTCCTGGCGCACCGCTTTTAGACGCGGGGAACCCCGCTGTCCAGAAAGTGGGCGGGGATTCAGGGGCTTGCCGGTTGCCCACAAGACCCGTTGCAGGCCCCCTCAGAAGCCCCAATATAAGACCCGTTGATAGATACCGCAGCTGCGTTGACAGTCTTGTTGAAGCCGTGTTTGTCTCCTAGCTGTCAAGAGTAAGTCACGTCGGGAGAGATCGGCCGCAAGGCCGGCGCCGAAGGAGCAACCGCCCCGGAAACTCTCAGGCAAACGGACCGCGTGACTCGATAACATCTGGAAAGAGACCCGGCCGAACCAGCATGGTTCGGGTGGGGACGCCGACGGGATAATGCTCTCAGGCACAGCGACAGATGGGGCTCGATTGGTTGACGAGAAATCGGTCTCGGGAACCGCGGGAGCCCAAACATGCTTGCGCGTGACGAAACGCAATTGCCTTTGAAAACGACCCCGCTGCACGCGCTGCATCTGGCGCGCGGCGGCAAGATGGTGCCGTTCGCCGGCTATGAGATGCCGGTGCAATACGGCCCCGGCGTGCTCAAGGAACATCTCCACACCCGCGCCCATGCCGGGCTGTTCGACGTCTCCCACATGGGCCAGATCGAACTGCGCGCCAAATCCGGCCGGCTCGAAGACGCCGCAACAGCGCTGGAGCGGCTGGTTCCGCAGGACATCGTCGCTTTGGCGCCGGGCCGGCAGCGCTACGCGCAATTCACCAACGCCGCCGGCGGGATTCTCGACGACCTGATGGTGGCCAATCTCGGCGACCGACTGTTCCTGGTGGTCAACGCCGCCTGCAAGGACGCCGACGAAGCCCATCTGCGCGCGCAGCTGTCGGACGCCTGCGAGATCGCGACGCTGCCGAATCGGGCGCTGCTGGCGCTGCAGGGACCGCAGGCCGAGGCGGTGCTGGCGAAGTTTTGTGCAGACGTTGCCGCGCTGAAATTCATGGATGTCGCCGCGCTGCGCGTGATGGATCTCGACTGCATGGTGTCGCGCTCCGGCTACACCGGCGAGGACGGCTTCGAGATTTCGGTTCCGGCTGAGGGCGCCGCAGCGCTTGCAACTGCGCTGTTGGACAATCCCGACGTGTTATTGATCGGGCTCGGCGCCCGCGACAGCCTGCGGCTCGAAGCCGGGCTTTGTCTCTATGGCCACGACATCGACACCACGACCACGCCGGTCGAGGCCGCGCTGACCTGGTCGATCCAGAAAAGCCGTCGCACGGGCGGCGCCCGCGCCGGCGGCTTTCCCGGCGCCGACGTGATTCTGGCGCAGCTTGACGGCGGCGCGCCGCGCCAGCGAGTCGGGCTCAAGCCCGAGGGCCGCGCGCCGGTGCGCGACAACGCGCCGTTGTTCGCTGACGCCACCACCACCCCCATCGGCACCGTGACCTCCGGCGGCTTCGGCCCCAGCGTCAATGCGCCGGTGGCGATGGGCTATCTGCCCACCGCGCAGGCCGCGCTCGGCGGCACGGTGTTTGCTGAAGTGCGGGGTCAGCGCCTGCCGCTGCGCGTCGCCCCGCTGCCTTTCGTTTCCCACGGCTACAAGCGTTGAGGACCTGACATGACCACCCTGTACACCTCCGATCACGAATGGCTGCGGATCGAGGGCGACATCGCCACCATCGGCGTCACCGACTACGCGCAGAGCCAGCTCGGCGACGTGGTGTTCGTCGAGCTGCCGAAGGTCGGCCGCACATTCAAGAAGGCCGAGGCCGCCGCGGTGGTCGAATCGGTCAAGGCCGCCTCCGACGTCTATGCGCCGATCTCGGGCGAGGTGCTCGAGGTCAACGAGACGCTCAGCGCCGAGCCGGCGCTGGTGAATTCCGACGCCGCCGGCAAGGCATGGTTTTTCAAGATGAAGATCGCCGACAAGAGTGAGCTCGACGGGTTGATGGACGAAGCCGCCTACCAGTCGCACACGGCCTGACGACGAGGAGATCACCATGACCACCCACCGCAGACCGATCGACGCCGCCCATGATTTCGTGCGCCGCCACATCGGCCCGTCGCCGCAGGATATCGCGGCGATGCTGCGGACGGTTGGCGCCAAGAGCCTCGACCAGTTGATGGACGAGACGATGCCGGCGTCGATCCGGCAGCGCACACCGCTGCAACTTGGCGCGGCCTTGTCCGAGACCGAGGCGCTGGCCCATATCGGCGACATCGCCGGGCGCAACCAGGTGTTCACCTCGCTGATCGGGCAAGGCTATTCGGGCACCATCCTGCCCACGGTGATCCAGCGCAACATTCTGGAGAACCCGGCCTGGTACACGGCCTATACGCCGTATCAGCCGGAGATCAGCCAGGGCCGGCTGGAAGCGCTGTTCAACTTCCAGACCATGATCTGCGATCTCACCGGGCTCGACGTCGCCAACGCCTCGCTGCTCGACGAGGCCACCGCGGCGGCCGAGGCGATGGCGCTGGCGGAACGCGCCGCCTCGAAGAAGACCAAAGCGTTCTTCGTCGACCGCGACGTGCATCCGCAGACGCTGGCGGTGCTGCGCACCCGCGCCGAGCCGCTGGGCTGGATGCTGATTGTCGGCGATCCGGCCACCGACCTCGCCGAGCCCGACGTGTTCGGCGCGCTGCTGCAATATCCCGGTTCCTCCGGTGCGTTGCGTGATCCGCGTGGCGCGATCGCAGCGCTGCACGCCAAGGGCGCGCTGGCGGTGATCGCCGCCGACCTGCTGGCGCTGACGCTGATCAGCTCGCCGGGTGAACTCGGCGCCGACATCGCGATCGGCTCGGCGCAGCGCTTCGGCGTGCCGATGGGCTATGGCGGGCCGCACGCCGCCTTCATGGCGGTGCGCGACAGTCTGAAGCGATCGCTGCCCGGCCGCATCGTCGGGCTGTCGATCGACGCCCACGGCCAGCCGGCCTATCGGCTGGCGCTGCAGACCCGCGAGCAGCATATCCGCCGCGAGAAGGCCACCTCCAACATCTGCACCGCGCAGGTGCTGCTGGCGGTGATCGCCGCGATGTACGCAGTGTATCACGGCCCCGACGGATTGACCGAGATCGCCGCGCTTGTGCACCGTCGCGCCTGCGTGCTGGCGGCCGGATTGAAAAAGCTCGGCTTCGCGCCGGCCAGCGATTCCTTCTTCGACACGCTGACGATCGAGGTCGGTACCCAGCGCGACGCCATCGTCGCGCGCGCGCTGGCGGAAAAGATCAATCTGCGGCTCGGCGAAACCTCGCTCGGCATCGCGATCGATGAGACCACCACGCCGGCGATCGTCGAGGCGGTGTGGCGCGCCTGCGGCGGCGCGCTCAGCTATGCGGAGATCGAACGCGACGCCGCCGTGACGCTGCCGAAGGCCTTGCATCGCACCAGCGACTTCCTGACCCAGGAGGTGTTTTCGGCCTATCGCTCCGAGACCGAAATGCTGCGCTACATGCGCAAGCTGAGCGACCGAGATCTCGCGCTCGACCGCGCCATGATCCCGCTCGGCTCCTGCACCATGAAGCTGAACGCCACCACCGAGATGATCCCGCTGACCTGGCCCGCATTCGGCGCCCTGCATCCGTTCGCGCCGCGCGACCAAGCGCAGGGCTATCACGCGATGTTCGAAACGCTGCAGCGCTGGCTCGCCGAGATCACCGGCTATGACGCAGTGTCGCTGCAGCCGAACTCCGGCGCCAACGGCGAATATGCCGGACTGCTGGCGATCCGCGGCTATCACCTCGCGCGCGGCGAGCCGCATCGCAAGGTCTGCCTGATTCCGTCCTCGGCGCACGGCACCAATCCGGCCTCCGCCAGCATGGCGGGGATGGAGGTGGTGGTGGTTGCCTGCGACGCCCGCGGCGACGTCGACGTCGGCGATCTGCGCGCCAAGGCGGAGAGCCACGCCGCCAATCTGGCGGCGGTGATGATCACCTATCCGTCGACCCACGGCGTGTTCGAGGAACATATCGGCGAGATCTGCGACATCGTTCATCGCCATGGCGGCCAGGTCTATCTCGACGGCGCCAATATGAATGCGCAGGTCGGCCTCGCCCGGCCCGGCGACTATGGCGCCGACGTCAGCCATCTCAATCTGCACAAGACGTTCTGCATTCCGCATGGCGGCGGCGGCCCAGGGATGGGGCCGATCGGCGTCAAGGCGCATCTGGCGCCGTTCCTGCCCGGCCATCCGACCGAGGGCGATCCCACAGGCACGCTGCATGGCGGCGGCACGGTGGCGGCGGCGCCGTACGGTTCGGCGTCGATCCTGACGATCTCCTACATCTACATTCTGATGATGGGCGGCGAAGGATTGCGGCGCGCCACCGAGGTGGCGATCCTCAACGCCAACTACATCGCCGCCAAACTCGATCCGCATTTCCCGGTGCTGTATCGCAACGCGCGCGGCCGGGTCGCGCATGAATGCATCGTCGATCCGCGCGCGCTGAAGAATTCCAGCGGCGTCACCGTCGACGATATCGCCAAACGGCTGATCGATTACGGCTTCCATGCCCCGACCATGAGCTTCCCGGTGCCGGGCACGCTGATGATCGAGCCGACCGAATCGGAATCCAAGGTCGAGATCGACCGCTTCTGCGCAGCGATGATCGCGATCCGCCACGAGATTGCGCAGATCGAGAATGGCCGCTGGGCGGTGGAAGCCTCGCCGCTGCGGCACGCGCCGCATACCGTGCACGACGTCACCAGCGCGCAATGGACGCGGCCGTATTCGCGCGCCGAGGGTTGCTTTCCGGCGCCGCATTCGCGCACCGACAAATATTGGTGCCCTGTCGGCCGGGTCGACAACGTCTATGGCGACCGCAATCTGGTGTGTTCCTGCCCGCCGATCGAGGATTACGCACTGGCGGCGGAGTGAGCGGGGGCGGCGGCGCGAAGGCCGGGGCTGCACAACGAGGTCCGCCACAGCAGTGGCGCCCCGCACCTGTTCAGCACACCTGTTCAGCACAGCACGTTAATCGAGTCATTCCGGGGCATGCGCAGCGAAGCTGCGTGTGAACCCGGAATCTTGCGGTCCGGTAGCGGTGGCGATATTCCGGGTTCGCTCGCAGCCAAGGCTGCTCGCGCCCCGGAATGACGGCCTGAAGTCAGGCGAGCCGTCCGCTGCATTCACGGATCGCGGCGGCCGAGATGCAAAAGTAGTTGCGGCAGGCACCGCGGGGCATCGGCAACAGACCCCCACGGCGCCCGCCGCGGAAACTCACTCGTCGACGGGCTCCTCGCCCTCGGCGTCGCGCTCCGGCGAGCCGGCCAGGATCTGCTCGGCGATCAGTCCGGAATTCTGCCGGATCGAGGCCTCGATCTTGGCGGTCATTTCCGGATTGGCCTTCAGGAACGCCTTGGAATTCTCGCGGCCCTGGCCGAGCCGCTGGCTGTCATAGGAGAACCAGGCGCCGGATTTCTCGACAATGCCGGCCTTGACGCCGAGATCGAGGATCTCGCCCATCTTGGAGACGCCCTCGCCATACATGATGTCGAATTCGACCTGCTTGAACGGCGGCGCCAGCTTGTTCTTCACCACCTTGACGCGGGTCTGGTTGCCGACCACCTCGTCGCGCTCCTTGATCGCGCCGATGCGTCGGATGTCGAGCCGCACCGAGGCGTAGAATTTCAGGGCGTTGCCGCCGGTGGTGGTTTCCGGCGAGCCGTACATCACCCCGATCTTCATCCGGATCTGGTTGATGAAGATCACCATCGTGTTGGATTTGTTGATCGAGGCGGTGAGCTTGCGCAGCGCCTGGCTCATCAGCCGGGCCTGCAGGCCGGGCAGCGCGTCGCCCATCTCGCCCTCGAGCTCGGCGCGCGGCACCAAAGCGGCGACCGAATCGATCACCAGCACGTCGACCGCGCCGGAACGCACCAGCGTGTCGCAGATTTCGAGCGCCTGCTCGCCGGTATCCGGCTGCGAGATCAGCAGTTCATCGATATTGACGCCGAGCTTGCGGGCATAGACCGGGTCGAGCGCGTGTTCGGCATCGATGAAGGCGCAAATGCCGCCCTTCTTCTGGCCCTCGGCGACGGTGTGCAGCGCCAGCGTGGTCTTGCCGGAGGATTCCGGGCCGTAAATCTCCACCACCCGGCCGCGCGGCAACCCACCGACGCCGAGTGCGATGTCCAGCCCCAGCGAGCCCGACGAGATCGTCTCGATGTCCATTGAGCGATCGTTCTTGCCGAGCTTCATCACCGAGCCCTTGCCGAACTGCCGCTCGATCTGGGACAGCGCGGCGGCCAGGGCCTTGGTCTTGTCCATGGAAGATCCTTCGACGATACGCAAAGCGGTGGGGGCGGCGGCCATGATCTAGCTCCTATGAACGGATTCGGCGAGCGAACAAACGGCGGTCTGATCGTTAAAATCAATGTACCCTATTTGTTCTAAGTTCGCAATATGTTCTTTTCGGGGATCCGGCAGATATATACCCTTGAGACATGTACCATGAATCGGTGTATTGTTCCGTCTGCCACAACTAGCCCTAGAGGGCCGTGGGAGACGTGGGAATGCTCTGGGCGGGCCGAATTATTTCTTGGGTTCTTGTCGTGACCGGCGGTTTTACATGGACTGTTGGGCAGGCGGGCTTCGATTCGACCGAAAAAAACCTCTGCGAATTGGCCAACAAGATAACGCAATCTCCGATAGAGAATTGTCACGTTGTCCCGATGCTCGTGCTCTTATGGCAAATCGGAATCTTCGTAGCGCTGGCATTTCTCGTTTTCGACCTAGTTCATTGGCTATGGGGTAAGAAGCAATGGCAACGCCATCAACGTGATCGCTATTCCGATAAGTATCTCGGGGTAATGCAGGCGATCTTGCAGATCGCGGAAAGGTCAGCGTGGGGCCGTTGGCAAGATGCACAACACTTAGCCTCAGGGTCCAAACCCCGTTGCGAACAAAAACTGCATATCGCAGAGCATGTGCTGCGAAGCGCGGCAGAGAACGGTGACGTAGTTGTCAGGGCACGGCTCAAAAATTCGGTCGAATACTCGGAGATTGACCGCCATTTTTGGCGAACGGCATATATCGAAGTCCAGCCAAACGAGGTATCATTATTTAGAGCTGAACTGAAAGCACGGCATGGCGTCACAGCATCAATCCCGGCTTATGACGACCTGCTTGTTGAACGCGATCAGATCGAAGCGCTCTGGCCCAGACACGATTGGAAGCTAACCTGGATCACTTTCCGTCTAAAGTTAGCTGCCAAACTGAAAAGCGCATCAATCCACATGTCGGAAGTCGAAAAAAAGGAACAGACCGCGCCCGAACCCGAAACAACGGTCGCCGCGTCGGCTGCTGAGATAGTTC
Source organism: Rhodopseudomonas sp. (assembly GCF_013377015.1). GTDB lineage: Bacteria > Pseudomonadota > Alphaproteobacteria > Rhizobiales > Xanthobacteraceae > JARJEH01. The sequence continues at coordinate 218,949 of NZ_JACABA010000001.1, forward strand.
ACATTCTGGCCCCTGCTCCGGTCAGCATAACGCCGTCGCCAGATGCCCCTGAGGGTTGGGAGAGACTTTTTGCCATCGGCGATGAAGGTAAATCGGTCTGGTTGAAGTTTTTGCCAGATAAGAAAAGCCCAAAGGCCGAAACACTCGTTCTTATAGTCTATGGATACAAAATTTTGCTTGGACAGGAATGTGTCAGAGAGCGTGTTGCTTATGCGGCGGTTCACAAGACATACGACAATGCTCCAAATAAACCGCACCATCCGTTATCCGGTATCCTTGCCGCCGTCGCCGCGATGAACATGCAGTTGCAAGAACAAAAGGAAGACTTTGCAGAAGAATGCGTCGGGAGCTATTTGGAGCGCGTCGGCCTTTCGCAGGGAGGCATGTACACCTTAACTAAATTTGGATTGTCCCACGCCATTTCGCTCGCTAACGACCTGATACGCAGAGCTTAGAAATGAAAATCAAAACCGAAACAATCGAACGCTTCGACCAGCTTTTGCAAGCGATGACTACTCAACCCGTACCTTTGGAAAAGCCTGCAACAAAAGTTCGAACATCAGCGCTGGCTGCTTCCGCAAGTTATGGCGATACTCGAACTCGCGCAGGTAAAGCTGCAAGTGCTTCTTCGAAACCCAAACATAAGTCCCGTTGATCCCGCGCTTGACCTGAGACCAGAACGACTCAATTGAGTTGGTGTGAACGTCACCGCGAACGTACTCTTTCGCGGAATGATCGACCGCTTCGTGATCAAACCCATAGGTTTCGGTCAGCAGATTGTAGGCCTTTGCTTCATCGGTATGAACGCGGGATCCGGGCTTCACGAAATTCACGACATGCGGAATGACGTGCGCCTTGCGGCGGCTCGGAACGTGACGGGTGACGACATCGCCACCCCGCTCAATGATGCCCAGCACAACGGCCTTGTCATCAGGCACACCATTTAGGTCGCGACCGCCGATGAAAGTTTCGTCCGCCTCAACCGTCTTGCCGGGGCCGCCTAAAGGGAAGTCGCCGTCCACATAGCCCATGTAGAGCCGGATCAGGCGGCACATGCGCCACGCCGTTTTATAGGTCACGCCAAGCTGGCGCTCGACTTCCTTGGCCGCGACTCCGTTCCGCGTCGTGCAGAACAGGAACATGACGTAAAACCAGTCGCGCAGGCTGGTCCGGGTCTTTTCAAACGGCGTTCCGGCGGTTGGATAGACCTGATAGCCGCAGTGTTCGCACTCGAATGAGCGCCGTCCGCGAACGCGGTAATAGGTGGACTCTTTCAAGCACTTGAAACAGGTGAACCGCTCGCCAAACCGGGTCCGCATCAGGTGCGTGAGGCAGCTATCCTCATCCGGGAAGCGCTTCTGGAACTCGCGAATTTTCGACGGCTTCTGTGCCATAGGTATCTCCTTGGAGAATACCCATTCTATAACACGGTTTGTTCTACATGTCTATAGGGTATATATCCGGGATCCGGATCGCGGATCGTCTGGCGCGCGCTGTCTTCGGACCTGCGTGGCCTTGATCCGGCGGCGGCCTCATTCCAAAGAATTATCTGGTTCGGTCCGGCAGCGGACGGACCGACTCGTCCTCATGGCGTTATGCTTTATTTCGTTGCTTGTTTGGTGCGACGAATGCACGACCGTCCAGCCCCTGAGCCGAACGAAAAATCAATGGTTTGCGCGTTGTGCGGTGAGCCGATGTACCGCCTAGGCAATCTGCCAAAGCGGGGGCTGAAGCCAATGGTCGAAGTGTTCCGCTGCAGCGGCTGCGGTTGCGTAGTGTCCGAGGCCAAATAGGCTCCTCGGTCCGCGGCTTCCTGGTCTGTTGCAATTTTCTGTTCGAACCGCGGCCAGTCCGCGAACGACGGAAAGCGATGATGCTGTCCCATTTCGGGTCGGCGATGCCGATTTTCCACAAATGCCATCCGCGGATGATTGATCTGGCGAGGGAACGCCAGCCTCGGCAGCCCGTTCGTCTTCCGAAGGACATTCACCATGACGACACCCGAACGGTTATTGATGCGACGCCGCCTCGAGATGGAGCGCGATCGGGCAAAATCCGACGAGCTGGCGCGAGCGGTTTGCGAGAAAGAGGATCGCTGGGTCGCTGACTTCATTGCCAATCTCGCCGGCGCGATCGGCAAAATCGGCCGCAACAAAAAATGAGCGGCCACGCCGGAGGACGGATCGTCGCACCGACGAAGACTGGCTGCCTCGGTCTCAAGGTCTGCGATATTGCAGGTCGAAACGCTTGCCGCATGAATGATGCCGGAGAATCCGGCGTTGGTTGGACAGGCGCCCATCGGCGTCATCGTGCATCCGGGTCGCGATGGAAATTGAACATTGCGGTCACCTGCGGCCCCTCCTGATCCCCAGCCCCGACCACGTAGCAATACTGGGTACGTTCGGCATACGACATTGCCGCTGGCAACCGCCGCATCGCGGTTGCATGGTGCCATCATGACTACCGGATCGGATCAAGCCGCCCCTCCCGTCTGCATGCGATGCGGCTTTCCGATGGAACTGCTCGGGCGGTTGCCCAGACGCGGCATCAAGCCAACGGTCGATGTCTTCCGCTGCATCGGCTGCAAGATCGTCTTGTCCGAGCAACGAAAATAGCTGCCCGGGATGTGGTCCCGCCGCTATTTGGTGAGCTGGATGCCCCACATGATCGCCAGCATGATCGGGATGCTGATGGCGGAGAATGTCAGCCATTTGAGCAGGCCGGCGCCGATCCCAAGCCGGAACGCGGCGAGGATCCGATAGGTCGCGATGATCCAGGGAAGAATGAGCCCGACAACGATCGCGTAGAGATACCAGCTCATTCCAGATCGTCCCTGCCAAATCGTCGCTGCTCGTCGGCGCTGCTTCAACATAACCAGCCGTGGCGACGCCACCACCCGTCCATTCGGATGATCGCTCGCTGCCCGCTCGCGCCGCCCGGCGACGCAACCTGGACGCGAATCTCGTCCCGCACGGCACCAAGCATGAGCAAAATTGAGCAGAAATTTGGCTCCGATTGAGCATTATGAGACATGCGGGCGGCCATGCCGGCGCAACGACGGCAAAAAGCAATCCTGTGCAACACGGCATCGGCGGCATGCAATCACGCTGACCGCACGGCGGCCGAGTCCGCAGCAATCCACGCCCGCCGTTACGCCGGGCCACCGATTGGCCATGACCGCGCATGCCCCCTTGCGCGGTTATGCCCTGATCCCCCGGGCCGACCGCCGCCCGCCCGGGGGGTCGACTTTTTGCCGGATCGACCCGCCACCGCGCGCCGTCGATGAACTGATGCCAATCGCCAGAGCTGCGGTCTTTCTTTGTTGCCGCGACGCACAGCTGAGCTATGGTATCCAATCACCGCTCCGACCTCGGCAGCATCCGGTGACTGAGAGACGCTCGCGCTCCCGCCTGATCGATCAGGGGAGCAACATGGACGACTTCATTCGCAATGAAAATCTGAAGCTCTACCGCCGCGCGTTGGAAACGTGTTTGGATCCCGCGCAGCGTCTGGTGCTGCAGGAGTTGCTGCGGCTCCTGATCGCTGAGCAGCCAACAGCGTTACCGCCGCTGCCGCCGCCGCCGCGACAGATCCCGTATGGCGCTCCAAGTTAGTCCGAAGGCCCTCGACGCCAGATCTTCTCTGCTGCTGATCGCATGAAATCTTGTCCGGATTCATCCGGACAGATTCGATCGTCGAACGTCGCTTGTGAGTCCGTTTCCGACCGACAAGCATTCACGAGCGACGTCGCTATTCCCATCGCCTCTGGCGCAGCTCGTGTCCGGTGAGCGAGCGTCGGATAGTATGCAGCTCTGAACACCGGCAGCGTCGTCGAGCAATCGATCCGCGACAGGAACCTGAAATGATACCGCGGATGGCTGGCCGAACGGCGGCACGACGAACGGCGCCGCGACTCGTTGTCACTGATCGCCTTTGGGTTCGAACGGAAGACGCCGCAACCGGCGCCGATTTTCGATCGATCAACTGATTGATCGGCCACGAATCGATGATTGCGACGACGATGCAAAAATCCTTGTGGCGCAGCGGTTCTCGACGCTCCAGAGGTATTTGATTTCACGCAATGCGGCCCGCCTCCTGCTCGCTAGTTTACACGCCGTCATTGCCGAACTTTCTAGAGGTGGGGAGTTACGACGCTGACGGAGAGCCCCGAACATGGCCTCGTTCGGGGCTCTTTGATTCCAGCCCTGCGATCAAGGCCGCGCGAGTTGAGGTCGCCGATTCGGCGCATCGCTTCAAGCTCGCTCGATTCAAAGCCGCGCGATGCCGATGGTGGCGCGAGTGTTGCGCCAAGAAAATCGTAGATCAAGATCGCAGGTCATTGCGGCACACGGCAGCCAGCAACGACGGCATCACTGCTCGGCAAATCCAGAGCAGCGCGGTCGCGTGCTGATTTGACCGAGATCAAGTGCAATGATCGCATTCTCAACTTAGCTGTCGATGATCCGGCTCACAGGCAGTGCGCTCGATGGTGCCGCGGCAACATCGCCAAGTATTACAGCGAAGTACGACAGCCACGTATGACAAGGGAGTAAGGAATGCGTTTGCCGACATTGATGATATTGCTGACCGCCACCGTCGCGCTCGCCGGCTGCAATGAAGGATCGGGTACACCGGGTCCCAAGGGCGAACCCGGAATCGCGGGACCGCCCGGCCCTCCCGGAAAAGACGGCGTCGGCGGCACCTCGCTGCGCTCCGTCACGTCGAATTCGTGCTCCGCGAATGGCTGTCCGACCGCTTGCGAGGCCGACGAAACGCTGGTCTCGGCAATCTGCATGGGCTCAGCCAGCGCCAAGTTTAGCGACACGCTCTCGGTCGACAACGGTGTCATGACCGCGAGGTGCGGTCCGAGTTTCAGCAGCATCGCCCTGACCTGCGCGAAGAAATAGCCCGACGCATCGGCATCGGGAATTCCGAGGCCGCCCAATGTGCGGCCTCCGTCACATTCAAGGCCGTCCGGATCGTTGCGGCGTCGGACGCCACCCAGCGGCCCAACTGGGAGTAATCATACCAGCAAGATTTTTCTCGCTTTCGTGCGGTCGACATGATCAAGATTCGGCCGTCACGCGTCATCGCGAGAGCGTTGCGTTTCCGAACCTGTTCGAGGAGCAGCATCGTGCCAAACGCCCTGCCGACGCCGACCTGCACCCATCACCAGACCACCGAGATCCGGTGCCTGACATGCCGAGGCATGATGCAGCTGGTCGCCATCGAGCCCGGCCTGCCCCATTTCGAGCTGCGCAGCTATGGCTGCCCGCAATGCGGCACGAACGAGAGGTTCCTGATGTCGATCGCGACCGCGGCTGGCGCCTCGATCAACTCAAATCGAGGCTCGATCGCAGTTTGATCTAGATCAAGCCGATCGATCCAGAGTGGGTGATCTTGTGATTAAAATGGCGCATATTCTCTATCAATGTCCTCGGACCAGCATGAAGGTTCAGGCGTGGCTGGCTGATGAGCCGTCCGCCAAGCCGAGCGGCTTTGAACTGTTCGAGTGTCCAGCTTGCACCCAGGTGCACTTCATCGACCGTTCGACCGGCAAGCTGTTGGGTGACAATTCCAAGTAGCCACTGCGCAGCGCCTGCTTCGCAGGTGGTGACGGCCCGGATTAATCGTGCAATTCTGCGATGACGCGAAGGCTCAGCACCGGCTTGCGCGTCTCGTCCGAGACTTCCATCCGCAGCACCGGCCCGGGAGAAACGACGTGGTTGATCTCGCGCAACAATTCGCCGGTCGATTTGGTCGCCTCGATCCAAACCGAATCCAGATCCGGAAAATCGATTCCATCGCTGTGCGAATTAACCCGGTCGTCGTTGCTGACGGTGAAGAAGTAAAGTGGCATATCTTCGGACCCTTGCGGCCTCGCGCCACGCATCAAATCTAGATTGAAGCGATACTCCAAGTCTGTTCAAAATTGCTCTACCGGTCGAACCCGCTGCGCCAAAATCATCGCTCCGTTACCGGAGGTTGAACCGCCTCGCGGGTTTGCCTCGCAAGTTGCCGAGCCGACCCAACTCCGGCGCTCACTTATAATTCGCGCTGCCCTCATCGCCTTCGATCCGCGGCTTGTCGTGCAGCACCGCGTTCAGCAGCGAGGTGTGAACCTCGATCCGGCCGTTGTAACTGATGAAGCCTAGTTTCCGGAACTTGTTCATGAAGAAGCTGACGCGCGACCGCGTGGTGCCGATCATTTCCGCCAGAGTTTCCTGGCTGATGTCGACCAGAATGTGACTCGTATTGCCTTCCTTGCCGAAATTGGCGAGCAGCAGTAGCAGACGCGCAAGCCGCTTCTCGCTGGAATTGAACAGCTGATCGATCAGGTCCTCTTCAATCCGGTTGTTACGCGACAAAAGGTGCGTGATGAACACCGTGGCCATCGCTGGCTCGCTTTGGATGGCAGCACTCAGCGTGACATTGGTCACCGCCGTTATCGTGCAGTCCTCCATCGCGGTCGTCGTCGAAAGACGGATCGGTTGGCCGTTCAGACAGCCTTCGCCGAAGAATTGTCCTGCCTCCAGAATCCCGACCACCGCTTCTTTGCCGTGTTGCGACACCACGGTGAGCTTCACCTTGCCGTGCTGGATATAGAAGACCGTGTCCGCTGCGTCGCCCTGAGCAAAGATGGTCTGGTTCTTGCGGAATTGCAGAATGGTCTTTCCCGCGCCCAGCGTCGCCAGGAACATCTTGGGATCGAAGGCTTCCATCACTGCATTCACCTGACCGTCCTGTCGAGCCATCAAGGTTCTTATCGCGCACCACCTCGCCAAATCGGGGAGGACCGACAAGCATGTTGGACAAATCGTGCAACGAGTCTGTGCAGTATTGGACATGCAGGAAATCCGTCGGCGAAACGAGAAATCTACCTCGATCAGATCATTACGGAACATCACTCGCTCTGGCGAGTCACGCATTATGGCCGCGATTTTCGCGAGAGGTTTGGGTATGCAATCAACGAAGAAACCGTTGACCGCAGGAAACGATCAAAGCGTCGTGCAAGACCGAGTAGCGCAGCGCAGCGCCGCCACCGTGCCGAACCCGCCGGCGAAGCTGACGGCGACGATGAAACGACGCGCGCTCAAGAAGAAGCCCTGCAGCGAGGGCGCCAGTCGTCCTTGAATCGCCGCGGCCGGAACGGACGTCGTTGCCCGCCAACGCCCAGGTGGCTAGAGGGGCTAAGAACGGAGATCATCGATGCCAGCCTATTTACATCCCTTGGCAGATTCCCTGGCAAATTCCTTGACGGATACCTTGGCACATCCCTTGGCCAGGGCTGACCGAGATCTTCCCGCAATGTTGCAGTGTTCGACCTGCGGCTCGCCGCAACCGATGCAGATCAACGGCGTCTATGCGGCGCTGTACCGCGGCATGGACGTGATCCTCTTGCAGTGCGTGAACTGCGGCACCGAGAGGACAGAGCGATTGGCCGGCGGCGGATCGGTAGCTGCGGCGGCCGATGGGGCTGGCCGGCAATCGCGCTGAGACGATCTTTCCGTCGGCGACAGCGGGTCAGCGATTCCAGATTGCCACGGCTGCGAAAAGCGCGCTGGCTGAAATCCGCTGACGCCATTGCGCAGCCCCGCATCCTGGAAAGCCTTCCATGTCCGATCGAACCGAGACCCTGAAATTGGCGCGCGCACGGATGGTCGAGGATCAGGATGCATTCACCAAGGTTCTGGCCGCGCCGTTCGATCGCAACAATGCCGAGCGCGCGAGGGTGAAGTTCATCGAGATTCAGGATCTGATCGATGCGATCGATCGCGCCATCGCCGGCGATTCGACCGACGCAGCACCGCCCTCCGCCGCGAGCTGACGGCCGGAGCCGCGCCACTCTCGGGCCCAGCGGACTTATTTCGCGTTGTGGCCGGCCTTACTGACGGGCTTCACCGGTTTCGGCGTGTCGGCGCCACGCACATTGCCCCACGGATCGGCCGCGCCCTTGGCGTCGGGAATCTTGCGCAGCGATTCCCGGTAGGCCTTCTCCCGGATCCGGTCCTGCTCCTTCTGCTCGTCAGTCTTGTGCTCGATCTCCGGGATGATGTTGACGTTCGGCATCTCGGCATAGGCCGGCCCCGCCAGCAACGCCAACACCGCTGCTCCGCGCAATATTCTCATCGGTCGACTCCATTGCGGCAGCCACGGCAGGCATGGCCGAGGCGCAGCCATCGGCTACAAGCGATCGGACCTGCAGGATTTCGGCGATTGCAGCCAATCGTCCCAGATCGGACCGCATTTGGTGCAACCGCCAAGTGCGATTGCCACGGCAACGATGCCGAAAACGATAACCGAACGCCTGACCATATCCACTACTCCACCGCGATCGAGCATAAAGGATGCACCGTGGCGTTTTCAAGCCATGCAGAATCGGCCGGGATAGTGGAAACTGCACCCAATCGAACGATCGCAGGCTCGGACCAATCCGGCGGCCCGGTCAATCATGGGGTGGAAACAGCAGGAATGGCATCGGAACAGCAGACCGTGGAATTCGACATTGAAGAGGCACGGCGCGTCCTGCGCGAGATGTTCGCGCCCTGGGTGCTGGACCTCGGGCTCACCGTCGAGCGGATCGAGATCGCCCCGCCGCCCGGCGCCGGCGCCGACTGGCAGCCCGGCGCGGTGCTGCGGATGGGGTTTTCCGAGCGCCTGTGCCGCCATGGCGGCATCGTCTGCGGTCAGGCGCTGATGGCGCTGGCCGACACCGCGATGGTGATCGCGATCCTGGCCGCCAACCGCGGCTTCCGGCCGATGACCACGGTCGATCAGACCACGCATTTCCTCAAAGCGGTTGCCTCGGCCGACGTGCTGGCGGACGCGCGAGTGATCAGGCTCGGGCGCACCATGAGCTTCGGCCGGGTCACCCTGTCGAGCGCCGCCGACGCCAAGCCGGTGGCGATGGTGTCGAGCGCGTTTGCGATGCTGTGACGCCGCGGCGATCTACTCGCCGAGGATCTTCTCGGCCGCAGTGACGATGCTGATGGTCGGGTTGGTGGCGCAATAGGCGCCAAACTTCTTGGCGTTCTCGACGAACTCCTCGGTATCGATCACGGCCTCGTCGGAATCGCCTTTGTACCAGCCGTCCAGCCAGGTCAGAACCATCTTGATCTCGTCGGGGCCGGAATCGACGAACTGCTTGCACGACATCGTCGCCAGATCGAGCACGACGGCATTGGCGGGCAGCGGCGAGATCGCGAGTCCGGCGGCGAACAGCGCGGCGGCGGCTAGTTTCATGGCGGTTTCCTTCCGATTCCGGAGGCAGACCGGAGGCTGGCGCCCGGGCAGGAAACCGGGACGCGACCGGCTTTCAAGCCGCCGGCGAGCCATTCGTAAACAGATTCTGAATCGGTCCTGCTGCAGTGCGGCAATCGAATTTAATTGTCTGCAATCTGTCCCTGCGAGATTGCGCCAGTCTTCAACCGATCGGGACCACGACGATGATCGAGAAACGCGCGGCGCCCAGGCACAGGGTCTTCAAACGCGGCACCATCGCTTTCGGTGGCGGCGGCTTCGATTGCACGGTCCGCAACATGTCGGCGACCGGCGCGCGGATCGAGGTCGCCAACCCGGTTGGTCTGCCGCCGACCTTCATGCTGGTGATCGAGGCCGATCAGTTCATGCGGCGCTGTCATCCGGTGTGGAGCGACCACCAGCGCATCGGCGTCGCCTTCGACTGACGAAGGCGCTAGGTGCGGTTGTTGAAAATCCAGATTCCGCCGTCGCGGGCCGACTGGACCCGGACCTGGATCGCGATGTCCCGGTTGTCGAAATCACCAACCCAGCCGATCTCGACATCGACCGCGCCGTGGCGTCTGGCGTGATCGATGCGGCCCTTGAACCCGTCCGAATTCATGCACGGCGCGACATGGGAGAAGAATTCGAGCCCGAGCGGGCGGCGTCCATATCCCGACTCGATCGCCTCGGTGGTGTTGTAGATCGCCACGATGCCGGCCGAATCCAGCTTGATCACGCCGAACGGCAGCGCATTGATCTCGCCAATGCTGAGCGATTCCACCCGCCTTGCCAGATCCGGATTGCCAAACGTCACCGCGCTCATCTGTGTCCCTCGACACCGACGTCGATCTAATCAACCCGCCGATTGTAGCCAGTGTGCCACGCCGGGGCCAGTCACCGATAGGCCTACCCCACGTCGAAATCGTGACGTGGGGTCGCACGCGGTCCGGCGACTCGCGAAACGGCTGCGTCAATAACGGCCCCGTCCCTGCATCGGCATTCCGCCGCGCCCACCGTCGTAACCGCCGCCGCCCGGAAAGCGCACGATCGGACCGCCGCGCACGATCGGATCGGCATAGATCGGCGGCCGCCGCACCACCACGTCGTCATCGTCGACATAATCGATCACCGGCGCCCTGTTGCCGCGCTTCGGCTTGCTGCCGCGGCCGGGCGGCGGATCGTCACGTTCGACACGCTGCTTGGCTTTCGGCAGATCGACCTTCTTTTGCAATAACGGCGCCGTCGGCGGCGTGCCGCACGGGCAGGTCAGCGCCGCCGTGCTGGCCGCGATCGGCGTCGCCACCGGCGTCGCGACCGCCACGACGTTGTCGGGCCGGTTGCGGGTCCGCTCCTCGAGCTTGCGCGCGGTCGCGGTCAGATCGCTGTCGGGAAACTTCTCCAGAAACGCCCGATACGCCGCGCCGGTGTTGGCAATCACCGCGTTGTTCCAGGCGATCATGCGGCGGTGGCGGTCGAGCCATTCCTTCGCCTCCGGCGCGAACGGCTTCTCGGTGTAGAGTTCGACGAACGCCTCATAGGCCGGGCCGGAGCCGTCATACACGATCAGCGCATTGGCCTGCTCGGCCGACTTGCCCTTCAGCGCGGCGCGCCATTCCTCAACGGTCCGCTTCACGCCGGGCTTGCTGTCGGCGACCTGCTTCTCGGCCGCCGGCTTGGCTTCGGCTACGCCGAAGAAACTGAAATCGCTGACCAGCGACGAGCTCTCCCACGGCGTCTGCCGGCCGCTGGTTTCCTGGTTGACCGCGAGCCGGACCCGCTTGAACGCATCCTCGATTGGAATCCCGGGCTCGCGCCCGGCCTTCAGCAGCGCCGTGGTGTAGGGGCTGTTGGCGCCGCTGCCGTCCTCGGCCTCGGCGCCCGGCGCGGTCGAGAACGCCAGCAGCGTGCCGGCGGCGCCGAGTTTCACGTCGACATGCGCCAGGCCGCGGCCGGCGGTCTTGTTGATCTCGGGAAACGGATTGTTGCGGCAGGCGTCGAGCAAAATGATCCTGGTCTTGCTCGGCACCGAGGTCAGCGTGTTCAGGATGTCGTTGAGGCGGACCGCCTGCAGCGGAATATCGGCTTCGCGCTTCGGGTCGACGTCGATCGGCACCAGATAGTTCTCGCCGTCGATCTGCAAACCGTGGCCGGCATAGAACATCAGCGCCACGGTGTCCGGGCCCTTCGCCGCCACCTTGGCGGCGAAGTCGCTGACCCGTTCGCGCAATTCGTTCTGCGACAGGTCCGACGCCGAGGTCACCTCGAAGCCGGCGTCGCCCAGCATCTGCCCGATCGCCTTGGCGTCGTTGGCGGGATTCGGCAGCGTCGTCACCGCCCGATAGGCCGACTGACCGATCACCAGCGCGACGCGGTTTTCGGCGAGCGCGGCATGGCCGCCGCACAGCATCGTCGCGGCAAGCGTTGCGCCGCACAGCATCGAACGAAACATGCGTATCCCTCCTGCTTGCCCTTGGTCGAGCGCCGCCGGCTTCAGGTTCATGCCCGCCCCGCCATCGCGCTGCGATCAACCGGCGCTACTTGCTGCGCGGTTCGGAGGGCCGCATTTGCCCCCACGGATCGACCTTCACCTTGGAATCCGGAATCCTTTCGAGCGCGGCCTTGTAAGCCTTCTCGTCGATCGCAGCTCCCTTCTTCACCGCCCCCTTGGCTTCGCCGCGATGGCGACCGCCGCCCATCTGCGCCTGAGCCGGCAGCATCAAGAGCGCCAGCGCGATCATCGCAATCGTCAGGTGCCTCACCGGCTTCCTCCCCCAAGCTTCGCATCGCCGCGACCGCGATGCGGCGATGCGTATGATCAATGCACAGTTAACATTACCACTCAATTTGGTTGGCCAAACACACTCTATTTTGCCGGCTCTGCGTTAAGGTCGCAACTCGGCGCGGTGCAAAGCGAAGCGGCTTGACTGCTCGCGGCTACCGTTGCGCAGGGAATTTCGGGACGTGGTCGAACTCGCAAATTCAACATCGGTTGCGCGTGCGTCCGGCCATCCGGCAATCGGGCAACCGCGGCTGCTGGCAATGCGCGACGCCGGCGCGTTGCTGCCGCTTGCCGCGCTCGACGCCGGTGCCTGGCAAAGCCTCGCCGACCGCGCGATCGAGCCGAACGGCTACTATTTGCCGCATTGGGCGCTGGCGGCCAATGGTTCGGCGGGCGCACGCGCAGCCACCATGGCGCTCGCCGCGCACGACGGGTCCGGCGCGACGATCGGCCTCGTACCGGTGATCTCGGCGTGGCGCGCGTTCCGGCTGCCGCTGCCGGCGCTGGTCTCCGCCGATCCTTTTCATTCGCTCGATACCCCGCTGCTCGACGCCAATGCCGCCGACGCCGCCGCCGCTGGCCTGATCGAACGCGCGCGCAACGCCGGCGCCCGCGCGCTGCTGCTGCGCAGCGTCGCGCTCGAAGGTGCCGCAGTGGACGCCTTCACTCGCGCGCTCGGCGCCGACGGCTTGCGGCCGCGGCTGGTGAAATCCTGGAAGCGCGCCTGTCTCGACGCCAGGCGCAATCCGAACACCGTGCTGCGCGACGCGCTCGGCCGCAAGAAGCTGAAGGAGCTGCGGCGGCTGCGCCGGCGGCTCGGCGACCGCGGCGAGGTCAGCTTCACGGTGGTGCGCGACGCCGATGCGGTCGCGCACGGCTTCGACACCTTCCTGGCGCTGGAGATGACCGGCTGGAAATTCGCCCGCGGCACCGCTCTGGCGCAACATACCGACGACGCCGCCCGGTTGCGGCGCGCCGCGATCGAACTCGCCGGACGCGGCCAATGCGAGGTAGTGACCCTGCACGCCGGCACCGCGCCGGTCGCCGCCGGAATCGTGCTGCGACATCAGGACCGCGCGTTCTTCTTCAAGCTCGGGATCGACCAGCGCTTCGCGCGGTTCTCCCCCGGCGTGCAGCTGACGCTGGAGCTGACCCGGCATCTCTGCGCCGATCCGGAGATCACGATGGCCGATTCCACCGCCGCCCCGGATCATCCGATGATCGATCCAATCTGGCGCGGCCGGCTGCCGATCGGCGACCTGCTGATCCCGCTGCGACGCAACGATCCGCTGCTGCCGGTGATCCACCTGGCGCTGCGCGCGTACAATGTGGCGCGAACCACGGCGCTGCGACTGCTGCGGCGGCGGTAGGTTCGGAACCGCGCTGGTTCGCCACCCAACAACGAAGCTGTCATTCCGGGGCGCGAACAGCTTCAGCTGTGAGCGAACCCGGAATCTTGCGACCCGATGCCGAGATTCCGGGTTCGCTCGCCAATTGGCTCGCGCCCCGGAATGACGATGGCCTGGATAGCTACTCCGCCGCCTCGGCATTGATCTCCGCCGAGATCTGCCGGATCGCGCGGGCCAGTTTGTCGGGGTCCTGCGCGCCCGACACCGCGTATTTCTGCGCGAACACGAAGGTCGGCACCCCAGAAATGCCCTTGTCGGAAGCGTCCTTGGCCTGCGCCGAGATCAGCGCGACATCCTCGTCGGTGGCGAGCCGCCGCCGGATGTCGTCGGCGTCGAGGCCGCAATCGGCTGCCGCCTGCACCAGCACCTCGGTATCGGTGAGATCGCCGCCGTCGCGGAAATACAATTCCATCAGTCGCTGCTTGACCGCGCCGGATTTGCCGGCCGGATCGGCCCAGTGGATCAGCCGATGGCAATCGATGGTGTTGGGCTGACGCCGGACCAGTTCCGGGTGATACGACAGCCCCTCCTGCTCGGCGGCGTCGACGACGCGGCCGGCGATGTTCTTGTAGGCATCCACCGAACCGAATTTCGCGGTGAGATATTCATCGCGCCCAATGCCCTCGCGCGGCACCCATGGATTGAGAAAGAACGGCCGCCAATTGATCTCGACCGGCACGTCCGGCACCAGCGCCAGCGCGTTTTCGATCCGGCGCTTGCCGATATAGCACCACGGGCACACGACGTCGGAGACGATGTCGATCTGCAGCGGTCGCGTCGCGCCCATGGTCCGTCTCCTCTTGTTCGCCAAAAAGATAGGCGGCGCACGGCGCCGCGGCAAGGCCGCAACGCAGTTCAGCCTGCATCGCTCGCAGCCGTTTTGCGGTGACTGTCCGGGTGTTCGCCGGGTTGCAATATCTCGGGCTGCGCAGCAGTGACTCGAGGCTTGCAGCCTAGGCGTTCAGCTATCGGATCGGCTCTTGGCGTCGCGACTGGCCAGCAGCGCCGCCATCTCGTCGAGCGCGGAGAAGACCTCTTCGGACGCCTTCTCCATCTGCCCGGCGGCGGCGACCGCCGCCTCGAAATCGCCGGCCTGGAACTTCGCCAGCGCCTCCTTGCCATGGGCATGAACGCGCAGGTGCGGGTTCTCGATCCGGCGATATGCCGCGCTGCTCTTGATCGCGGTGTCCTGCAGGCCGTCGTACCATTTGCCGAAGCGGCAGTTGTGATGGTCCGGCAGGTCGTTGTCCTTGGTGTTGCCGCGTCCAACCAGGGTGTCGATCACCCGCTTCTTGAAGCTGGCATGGTCGGAGCGCGCGAGTTGCACCAGCGTTCTGTCGTTGAGGTGCTTGCCGAGTTCCTGCAGGCGCGGCTGCACCACTTCGCCGACGCGATCGAACGCGCCGGCCAGCCGCTCGATCGTCGCCAGCGCGCTCGCCGACATCGACGCCGTGGCGGTCACGCTCTGGTCGACTTCCGTGGTCGCGGTCATCTGCTCCTGCACCACCCCGGCGATCGTCGTCATGTTGCGGGTCACTTCATCGACCGACGCGTTGATCGTCTTGATGGCCTGGCCGGCCTGCTGCACGGCGGAAGTCCCCGCCTCCACGGTCGCGCCGCTGGCCTTCATCGCCGCGACGATATCCTGCATGCTGCCCTGCAGGCCGCCGATGCGTTGCCGAATATCCTCGGTGGCCTTGGCGGTCTGGTTCGACAGGATCTTGACCTCGCTGGCGACCACCGCGAAGCCCTTGCCGGCCTCACCCGCGCGCGCCGCCTCGATGGTGGCGTTGAGCGCCAGCAGATTGGTCTGGCTGGCGATGGCTTCGATCGCCTTGACGATGTCGGCGATCTGTTCGATCGCCACGCTCAGCGTATCGACCTTGTGCTCGAGTTGGCCGACGGCGGAGGCGGATTTGCTGATGCAATCGACCGCCTGTTCGGCGGCGTTGCCGCTATCGCTCACCTTGGTCTGGACCTGGACCGCTTCGCGCGCCACCTCGTCGGTGGCACGGCCGATCTCGCCGGTGGAGGCCAGCAATTCGCTGACGGCGCTGGCGATCGCCTGGGTGCGTCCGCCAAGGTCGGTCATGTCGGCCTTCATCCGCGCGACCGCCAGCAGTGGCACGGTCTGCGCCACCCAGATGTCGGCGATGGTGGACAGCGCTCGGAAGTTCTTCTCGCGCAGATGCCCGACCAGGGGAGCCAGGCAGCGCGCGGCTTCGTCGTCGCCGACGATGTCGGTGTAATCCTCCCTGACGATAGCGGAAACCAGATGCCGGACTCGTTCAAGCACCGCCGCGGCCGAGTCTTCCACCGTCTCCGGCTGCTTGTCCGACCTCGATCTCCAACCGAATTGAAACATGCTCCCCCCTCTCAATACGTTCGTCCCAGCATTCCCGCATCGGGAGCCGATTGCTCGACCGCCGCCGGCCGAATCGCCGCCACCGCGACCGCTTGGCCAACCCGTCGCGCACAAATCACGTTGGCTCGCGCAGTTGTGCTGCTAACAACTCGACATATTGTTATCCGACAATTTGAGTTGGAAAGATTAACCGCCGAATTTTTTCGTGGCACGCGCCCACTGCCGTTCGCTACATGAGCGCCCCGGGGCACACCTTGAGTTTCAGGCCGAGTTTTCAGCGACGGCGGCGCGCCGACTGATGACCTGTCACTACTTGCATAGTGATCACCGTCTGCAATTGATGCGCAAAAGCGCTCTCTGGCGATGTCGATCGCGAATCAGCTGAGGTCGTCGCTGCGTCGGGCGCGCGGAAGATCAATCCGACGGCCGCGGGTCAGACTCGCGCGGAGGCCGGTCGCTTCCGCGAAGCCGACGGAGTCTTGGCGATTACGGCCGCTGGAATGGCCGCGGCCTTGTTCGGCGCCGCCCTCGCCGCCTTACCGTGCCCGTTCATCGACACGGGACTCGCCGCCTTGCCGTTGTCGGCTTTGGCCAACTTGCCGCCAGCCTTCGCCGCCGGTTTCTTGGCGCTACGCGAACGCGCATTCTTCTCGGCTTCACGCGCCGCCTGCTTCGCCGCCTTCTTTTCTTCCTTGGCCTTCAGCCGCGCTTTCTCGGCGCGGGCTTCGGCGCGCTTCTTCTTGCGCTTCTTTTCGCAGGCGTCGCATTTGCAGCCGATCGGCTTCAGATATTCCTTGAAGTAATCGGTGCCGTAATCGTAGTTGATCTCTTCGCCCGGCTCGATGTTCTTGATGGCTCGGATGATGATCTTGCGCTTGCGCACATTGACATCCGACTCCGCGTTCGGCTTGCAGGCGTGGTTGATGTAGCGCGCGATGTTCTTGCGCACCGAGCCGTCGACGGTCCAGCGCTTGCTGATCTGGAACAGATACTTGTTCTCGACCGCGTCGTCCTTCTTCTTGTTGCAGTCGAGCATCGGCCCGAAATAGCGGACGATCTTGGCGCCCTTCTTGATCGGCGCGGTGGCGAACAGGCCCAATCCGGTTTTGGAGCGGCCAACGCGGTACGGCTTCTTCGGCGACGAGACGGGCATGATCTAGGGGGCTGACACATTGCTGGTGACGGGGATCGCGAGCCGCAGTTCTAGAGCGATTCCGTGGCCGATGTCAGTCCTTTCGAGCGGAAGTCGTGAACCTTCCCCAGCTTGCATGCCGCGCTGACCGGCGCTCACGCCCCGCGCATCGCCGATTTCAGCATCGCGCCCAGCAGCGTCTCGGCGTCGACGCCCGGCAGCCGGTGCAGGATGTCGGTGAGCCGACCGTCGAGCAGCAGCGTGGTGAAGCCGTGGATCATCGACCACGCCCGCGCGATCTCCGCAGCCTGCTCCAGCGTCAGGGTTTCCCGGGCGATCGGGGTCTGCAGCCGGGCGGCGACCGCGCCGGCCAGTCCGGCGAACGCGGCTTCGGAGGCCTCGTGCAGCGCCGGCCGGGTCATGTCGAGTCGCTCGCCGCGGAACATCAATTGATACATGCCGGGATGCGCCCGGGCGCAGGCGACGTAGCGCGCGGCGCGCGCCATCGCCTTTTCGCTCGCGGTGCCGTCGATGCTGCCCGCTGCCGCCAGTTCGGCGTTGAAGCGGCGAAAACCGATCGCGGCGAGTTCGCTGACCAGCCCGGTGAGATCGCCAAAATGATGCGTCGGAGCGGCGTGCGAGACGCCGGCCTCGCGTGCCACTGCGCGCAACGTCAGGCCCTCGAGGCCGTCGCGCTCCAGCACCCGCTCGGCCGCCGCCAGCAGCGCGTCGCGCAACGCGCCGTGATGATACGGCGCGTCCTCGGCCGGCTTGCCGGCAGGCTGTTTGCCGGCTCGTTTAGGCGCCGGCTTGATTGTGGATTTCGACGCGGCTTTGGCCGCTGTCGGCGTGGCGCGGGGTCGGGTGCTCATCAAAGTTTCATAAACCGTGATGTTGACACTGTAAAGATTTTGCTTGACGGCGCCGAACCCGACCGCTAGACGATCTTGACGATGTAAAGATGTCCCGCAGGACTATTGAGACCCGCCATGACGCTGTTCCTGATCCTCGCGCCGTTCGGCGCTTTCGCCACGCTGATGCTGGTAGCGTCGCCGTCGCTGAGCCTGTTCGTCGCAGCCTTCGTGGCGCTGGCGGTGATCGCCTATGACGTGTTCCGCGGCAAATCGGTCAAGATCCTGATGGCCAGCTCGATGGTGCTGTTCGGCGCGCTCGGCTGCTACGATCTGTTCAGCCACGGCAACTGGAGCACGGTCGCGGTGCGGCTCGCGGTCGATGGCGGCGTGCTCGCGATCGCATTGGCGTCGATCGTGATCCGGGTGCCGTTCACGGTGCAGTACGCCCGCGAGCACGTCGCGCCGGACGTGCTGCTGCTGCCCAGTTTCAAGCGGGTAAACTACATCCTGACCTGGGCCTGGACCGCCGCCTTCCTGCTGATGCTGGTCGCCGACATCCTGATGATCTACGCGCCCGGCCTGCCGCTATGGGTGGGCGTCGGCATCGCCTTCGCGGCGCGCAACGCCGCGGTGTATTTCACCAAATGGTATCCGCAATATCGCCGCAGCCGGATCGCCGCGCAGGCCGCCGCGGCTCCGCCGGCCTGAGCTTTCGGCGCCGGCCTCGCGCCGCCACCGCCTGCTACATCCCGCGCGACGGCGCCGCGTCGGGCAGCAGCGCCAGGCCGACGTCCTGTTCGAGCCGCATCGAGACCGCCGGCGCATGATCGCCGTCGCCCTCATATTCGGCCGTGATCGCGCGCAGACCGTCGTGCAGCGCCGAGGTGGTGAACGACGCGGTGCCGCAGGAATCCAGCGCCACATGGGCGGCCAGCACGGCGCTGCCGTCGCGGAACGTCACCGCGCCAATCGCGGCGCCGGCCTCGCCGCTCACCTTCGCCGTCAGCGTCACCAACTGGCCTGGCGCGCTGGGATTCTGCGACGATGACAGCGTCACCGCAGGCTTGCTCAACACGTTGAGGATCAGCGGCTCGGACTGGCTCGGCTCGACGATCAGCGGCAGGAACGCATCGGTGCCGCGATAGTCGGCGCGGATCACGTGCGGCCCGGCAGGCAGGCTGGCGACGGTGATCGACGGCGAGGCCGCCTCGGCCCAGCCGAGCACGTTCAGCGTGGTCTCGTCGATGAACTGGATGCTGCCACCGGGGACGCCGGCGCCCTGCCGCGTGGTCACATGCGCGGTCAGGCTAAAGCCGCCTGCGGCATCCGCGGCGGAGTCCAGCGCCACCACGGTGGGTTCGGTCAGGATCACCGACTGCGCCGGCGCGGCGCCTGCGAACGGCACCAGCAGCACGATGGCGAGAACAGCCTTCGAGGCGGGGATGATCGGGCGACGCATGAGCGGCCTCCTTCAAAAAAAGGGGCGATCCTTGCTGCGCGTCCTCAAGAGCGAACGTTCTGACTGCCAACACAATAGGACGCATTTGTGCATCGCACAATCGCGCCACCCATGCGCGGCAAGCGGGGCAGACCGCCGGCTTCGCCAGACCTGAATACCCGGGCGTCGCCGTGGCCAACCGCCGCGCAACATCGCCCTTGTTCGCGCCGCCCGCGCCATATTAAGACGGGCCGCCCGCGACCGTTCCGGTCCGCGACTGGCACAGGGGAGAGACAGATGGCGGTGGACGGAAACTGGAAGATCACCATGAGCACGCCGATGGGCGAGCGCCAGGCGGACCTGACCTTGAAGGCCGACGGCGGCACGCTGACCGGCACCCAATCCGCCGACGGCGATGCCGGAGAGATCTTCGAAGGCACCGTGAACGGCAACGACGTCGCCTGGAAGCTCTCGATCGTCAATCCGATGCCGCTGACGTTGAGCTACAGCGGCAAGGTCGACGGCGACACCATCTCCGGCGAAATGGGCATCGGCCCGATGGGCAGCTTCCCGTTCACCGGGACAAGGGCGTAGGAGGCAAGCACTGAACCCGCCCATCATGGTGAGGAGCGCGCGGAACTATGCTTGCAGCTTGCACAAGCTTGGCTGCGGCGCGCGTCTCGAACCATGAGGCCACGACGCCTCCTCATCCTTCGAGACGCGCTCCTTCGGAGCGCTCCTCAGGATGAGGAGTTTCGTCACCCCAAATTCAATTCCTTGAAGAAGTCGTTGCCCTTGTCATCGATGATGATGAAGGCCGGGAAGTTCTCCACTTCGATCCGCCAGATCGCTTCCATGCCGAGCTCGGGATATTCCAGCACCTCGACCTTGCGGATGCAGTTCTCGGCGAGGTTGGCGGCGGCGCCGCCGATCGAGCCGAGATAGAAGCCGCCATGCTTCTTGCAGGCCTCGCGCACCGCGGGTGCGCGGTTGCCCTTCGCCACCATCACCATTGAGCCGCCGGCGGCCTGGAACTGCTCGACGAAACTGTCCATCCGCCCCGCGGTGGTCGGGCCGAACGCGCCCGAGGCATAACCCTCCGGGGTCTTGGCCGGGCCGGCGTAGTACACCGGATGGTTCTTGAAGTAGTCCGGCAGCGGTTCGCCCTTCTCCAGCCGCTCGCGCAGCTTGGCATGGGCGGAATCGCGCGCCACGATCATGGTGCCGGTCAGCGACAACCTTGTCTTGATCGGGTGCTTCGCCAGCGTGGCGAGAATGTCTTTCATCGGCTGGTTGAGATCAATCTGCACCACCTCGCCGCCGAGCGCTTCCTCGACCGCCGGCAGATATTGCGCCGGGTTGTGCTCGAGCTCTTCCAGATAGACGCCGTCGCGGGTGATCTTGCCGAGCACCTGGCGGTCCGCCGAGCACGACACGCCAAGGCCAATGGGCAGCGACGCGCCGTGGCGCGGCAGCCGGATCACGCGGACGTCGTGGCAGAAATACTTGCCGCCGAACTGCGCGCCGACGCCGAGCGACTGCGTCATCTTCAGGATTTCCTGCTCCATCTCCAGATCGCGGAACGCATTGCCGTCGGCCGAGCCGTGGGTCGGCAGCGCGTCGAGATAGCGCGCCGAGGCCAGCTTCACCGTCTTCATGCAGAGCTCGGCCGAGGTCCCGCCGATCACGATCGCCAGGTGATAGGGCGGGCACGCCGCGGTGCCTAGCGTCAGCACCTTCTCCTTCAGGAACGCCAGCATCCGGTCATGGGTCAGCACCGAGGGCGTCGCCTGGAACAGGAAGCTCTTGTTGGCGGAACCGCCGCCTTTGGCCATGAACATGAACTTGTAGGCGTCGTCGCCCTCGGCATAGATCTCGCACTGCGCCGGCATGTTGTTGGCGGTGTTTTTCTCCTCGTACATCGACAGCGGCGCCACCTGCGAATAGCGCAGATTGCGGCGCAGATAGGCGTCGCGCGCGCCCTCGGACAGCGCGGCCTCGTCGTCGCCGTCGGTGATGACGTTGCTGCCCTTCTTGCCCATGATGATCGCGGTGCCGGTGTCCTGGCACATCGGCAGCACGCCGCCGGCGGCGATATTGGCGTTCTTCAGAAAATCCAGCGCCACGAACTTGTCGTTCGGGCTGGCCTCGGCATCGTCGAGGATATTGCGCAGCTGCTTCAGATGCCCCGGCCGCAGATAATGATTGATGTCGCCGAACGCCGCCTCCGACAAAGCCCGCAGCGCCTCCCGCTCCACCACCAGCATGTCGCGGCCGAGCACCTTTTCGACCCGGACGCCGGCCGAGCTGATCTTCCGGTAGGGCGTGGTGTCGGCGCCAAGCGGAAACAGCGGTGTGTGCTTGTAGGGCGGAACCGGGGTGGCGGACGGGATGGCGGTGGGGGCGTTCATGGGGGGCCTCGGGGTGGGATTTGAGCTCCTGTCTAGGCCGTTTCGCTGCGGTTTTGAAGGGTTCAAAAGCGCCCGATCATGCGATCATTCCTCTCGGCCGCGGTCCTGCGCGCCGTGAAGCACGGCAGTGACGATGACCAAGTCCAGGGATCGATCGACTTCGTCGACGACGACGTAGGGCAACCTCGGCACCACCCATTCGAGCGTGCCGGGATCTTGACCGGCATGGCCCATCAACGGAAATGAAATCAGCAATTCGGTACTACTGAAAAGCCGATCGACGATGCTTCTTGCCGTGGCGGGGCTGTCCCGCGCAATCCATTCGAAGATGTTGTCGATGTCGTCGAGCGCCTGATCGTCGAAGACCAGCCTCATCTGATTCGTCAGCCACCGAGCCGCGCGATGCGCGCGCGGGCTTCTTCGAGCGACACCAACTTTCGCTCGGGATTGGCCCGGCGGCGGCGCACTTCGGCCACCTGGGCTTCTGTCAAACGCATATCCCGCATGTGCTTGAGATAATCGATCAACGCGCCGGCGGCGGCGTCTTGATCCGCGTCCGGAAGTTGTTCGATCTGGCGCAATGCCTGTTCCAGCAGCTTTGTCATTTCGACAGTCTAGCATAGGCGGGAGTCAAATTCACCCCTTCCCCTCCTGCTTCTCCGCATAGGCATCGACCAGCGCGCGGATCATCCGCTGATACGGCAGCCGGCGCTTCTGCGCGGCGCGCTTGAAATAGGCGACCGAGCGCTGCGACAGGCTCAGCGTCACCTTGACGTTCTCCTCGCGCAGCACGAGCTTGTCCGGCGACGGCAGGAAATCCTCGACGATCCGGGCGCGGCCGATCTCGCCCTTGCTATATTTAACCGTTGGCTTCTTCATTGCTCGTCGCGCTTTCTCCCGCAGTGAACGATGTTGAGTACTGCAATTTCGTCCGCCGCGTCGTTGACGCAATAGACGATGATGTAGGGCGGTTCGAGTAATTCGCGGGTACCCTCGATGAGGCCCGGCCGCCCCATGTTGGCGAGGCCGGGCGTCGCCAACCGGTTGACGCGCAGCAAGATCCTGCGAACCAGCGCATGCGCCGCACGCGGACTATCCTTGGAAATCCAATCGAGAATACCGTCGAGGTCGCGCCTGGCGGCCTTCCGGACGATCACTTTCACGGATCGAGGCGCCGCATGAAGTGCGCGTTGAATTCCTCGAGCGTCATCGTCTCGGCGTCGGTGTCCGCGAGCCGCCGACGCACTTCTTCGGCTTGCTCGGCGGACAGCCGGTATTGG
Organism: Rhodopseudomonas sp.; assembly: GCF_013377015.1. Classification (GTDB taxonomy): domain Bacteria; phylum Pseudomonadota; class Alphaproteobacteria; order Rhizobiales; family Xanthobacteraceae; genus JARJEH01. Next base: position 241,860 of record NZ_JACABA010000001.1, read on the forward strand.
CTCGAATCCGACGCTTCCATGGCCGTCAGGATGGTCGCGGCGTCTTCCTGGCGCTCTGCAGGCCACGTCAGCACGCGTTCCAAAATGGCTTTGACCTGCTCTTTGCTCATGGTTTTAATTTAGCACAATCGAGATCGCGCGAGAAGCGACGCGAACAGCCGCGGCAAGCCCCGGCCACGACGACGCGGCGGCGGAGCCATCCGCACTGAGCCTCGTCCTCCTCGCTCCCCCTTGCCTCCCGCTCCGTCCCGCCCGATGATCGCCGCTCCACGCGAGGCCTCACCATGTCCTATCGCCGCCTGCTCCTGCTCGCCGCGCTGCTGCTCGCCGCTCCGACATCGGCCTTTGCCGACGCCATCGACGGCGACTGGTGTGCGGCCGATGGCCAGCACATGACGATCCAGGGCCCCGCCATCGTCACGCCCGGCGGCGCGCGGATCGAGGGCCGTTACGACCGCCACGGCTTCGACTATGTGGTACCGCCCGGCGAGGCCGGCGCCGGCGACAGCGTCAGCATCCTGCTGCGTGGCGAGTATCTGGCGGTGTCGCGGCAGGGCGGCGCCGACGCGCCGCCGAAGGAATGGCGGCGCTGCGCCAACCGCACTAGTTAAGCGCCGGACGTTCGCCGGCCCGCGATGCGACCGACGCGGTCGGGCGCGGCCCGTCCGGATTTTGAATTCTCCGCGCGCCCCTGTAAGAAGCTCGGCGCAGGCCTGCGTGGCGCGGAGGATTTCATGACCGGGATTGGACTTCGATCGTCGCATTCGATCGCGCGCGCCGTCGCGCTCGGCATCAGCTTCGCCGTCGCGCTGCTGCTCGCCGTCGCCCCGGCGCGGGCCGATCATTGCGACGACCTCGCCAAGCAGCTGGCGGACCAGATCGACGGCGTCAAGATCGGCCGCACCGCGGCCAATGTGATCTACCTGTCGCATCCGGCGGCGAAGCAGTTGCGGCTCGGCTGCGCCAGCCGCAACATCAGCAACGAGATCTACGGCGCCGCCGACAGCCGCAAGCCGTCGCCGGCGTTCCAGCAATTGATCGCCGGCGCCGCCGCGATCGTGTTCACGATCCCGAAGCCGGATACGCTGCGCGGCGTGGCGCGCTGCTTCGGGCGGCTCGGACTGCTACGCGGCAACGACATCACGACCCGCTTCCGCCGGCTCGACATGCACTGCACCCGCTCCAAGACCGCTTCGACCATCGCGATTTCGCGCGGCAAGGACGAGTAGGCGCACGGCCCGCCGCACGATCGATCGCATTTGAGCGATATTTGCACGATCTCGCGCGCGAAAATTTCACCAGCCGGTTCGATATCGTGCCCGCGCAACGTCGCGTCGGCATCTTGTTCATGACTCCTTGCCGCCGCCCCGCCATGATGATCGGGAACTTCGCAAAGCAAGGATAGTGTCATGAGTAGTATCTCCAGCGTCAGCTCGCCGCCCCCGTCGAAACCGATCCAGGCCAGCGAGCCGCCGCGACCGGACGTCAAGGCCGACGCCGACGCCGACGATTCCCGCGTCGCGCCGCCGCCGCCGGCCCCGCTGCCGCCCGGCCAGGGCACCAGGGTCAACATCTTCGCCTGATCCGGCGCTGTCGTCGTTTTGCAGAGCCCCGCCTTGCGCGGGGCTCTGTCGTTTGCGCCGCCGGCAATCTTGTCAGACGCGCGGCTTATGCTAAGCGAAGGGGCGGATATCCTCGCGCCAGCACGGAGCCACGCGATGACGGGAATGAAAGTCTGCACCGGCGGCTGCCATTGCGGCTTGGTGCGGTTCGAATGCACCACGGACCTCGCGATGGTCACCGCGTGCAATTGCTCGATCTGCACCAAGAAGGGCCTGCACTTCACATTTCTTTCGCCGAAGAGTTTCCAGCTCCGCGCCGGCGAGGACAATCTGAAGGAGTACCTGTTCAACAAGCACGCGATCCGGCATCAATTCTGTGTCGATTGCGGAGTCGAGGTGTTCGCCCGCGGCAAGAAAACCGACGGCACCGACGTGATCGCGCTCAACGTCAGCTGCATCGACGGCATCGAGCTGGCGACGCTGACGATGACGCCGATCGACGGGCGCAACAGGTAGTCCGGCTCGACCGATCACATGCGCCTGCCACAATCGCGGCGCGCTCCCTCTCCCCGCTCGCGGGGAGAAGTGATCGCCCTCACCTGTCCAGCGCCTTGTAGTGCCGGAAGATGCCGTCCTCGTTGAAGGCGATGCGGCGGTCGCTTTCCAGATACGCCGCGATGTTCGGCCGCGCCGCGACGCGGTCGTGCAACGCGACCAGGCCGGGGATGTTGCGCTCGAACTTGGTCATGTGGTCGGGGAACGCGTAGCGCAGCCCGGCCACGATCTGGAACAGCGACAGGTCGACGTAAGTCAGCCTTCGTCCGGTCAGATAGGCGCCGCCGCTGCCCGATTGCAGCTGTTCGAAATAGCCGAGATATTTCGGCACCCGTTCTTTCCAGAATTCCTCGCTGCGCCGCCTCGCCGCCGGCCGCTGCTCCTCGTAATACAGCGTCGGCCCGAGCGGATGATGGGTGTCGTGAATCTCCAGCACCAGGTCGGTGATCGTCAGTTGCAATTGGTGCACCCAGATCCGACCGGCTTCCGCCTTTGGCGCCAAGCCGTGACGCGATCCGAGATAGAGCAAGATGTTGGCGGTCTGGCCGATCACCAGCTTGCCGGCCTTGAGGAACGGCGGCGCGAACGGCGGCGTGCCGCCCCCCTTCGCCTCCATTATCCGCGTCATCGCGGCGACACCGCCGCTGCGCCGCGCCACGTCGTCATAGCCGGCGCCGGCCTCCTCCAGCGCAAGGCGAACATATTCGCCCCGCCCCTGAATGCCCGGCCAGTAATACAGCTCATAGCGCATCGGCGATCCCTTCATTCCGGACGGCGGAGATTCAGAATAGCTCAATGCGCCGGCGAAAACTCAGTTCACCGCGAAACAATACAGCAGCGCGTCACCGCCGGTGCTCTTGAGATCGTTCTGCGAACAGCCGCCGTCCGGGCCGCGCGTGGTATGGGCGCCGATCCACGAGCCTCTGGTCGGGACGCTCTCCGGACCGCTGAGATCGGAATGCCCGAGCATCGCCGCGCCCTGGGTGCTGCTCGTCCAGTTCTTGCAAGTGCGATCCGGCTCGGGCGGAAAAGCGGTGCCGTCGTTCTGCGAGCCGGTGAGAATGTCGTGGCGGTTCGGCTTGTCGCCGTAGCCGTTGATCATCTCGCCCTTCTCGTCCAGCGCGGTCTGCTTGTTGATGTTGTTGGCGGCGTGCAGGTCGGCGACGTCCTTGGCGATCGTCACGCCCTTGACGTTCTGCCACGGTCCCTTGCCGATGCGGTCGCGGGCGTTGATCGCCGGCTTGCCGTCGGCGGCCTGGGTCGAGAGGTAGGCGTGCCAGGTCTTCGATCCCGCGCCCGCGGCCTGCGCTAGTTCCTGGCAATGATTGTCGGCGCCGGCCAGGCCGCCGAGATTACCGCCATTGCCGATGCTGGTGCTGGTGACGAAGAAACTCATATTGGCGGCCTGCGCCTGCGCAGCCGGCGCGGCGAACGCCGCGATTGCCGAGACGGCGAGTGCGCCGGCAACCCGCGACAGCATGTTGGAACCGTAGAGCATCACAACCTCCGAAAAGAATTTCTTGAACATCCGGCCCGCCGCAGCGCGCCAGCATAAGGATCAACCCGATTTCGTCGCCGTTATTCCACCGCGACGCGCCGCGATCGAACCGCATCGCCGCGACAAAACAAAGGCGCCGCAGCTTTCACCGCGACGCCTGTTTCCGACCCGGTCCGTCAGACCTTAGCTGGCCTGGGTCTGCTGGATCGCCGACAGCTCCCAATCCGAGCCGCGGCGGCGCGCGAAGGTCCAGACTTCGGTGGCCTCGATCGGCGTCTCGCTGCCATTAACCAGCCGGTTGGTGCCGCGCTCAAGGGTCTTGTCGACCAGCGAGAACCGCATCGCCACGCTGGCGTAGTCGGTGTCGCCCTCGCGCCAGGCTTCCGCGAGGTCGCCCTGCAGCAGCTTGACGTCGGAGACCTTGTTGATGTCGTTGTTGGCCTTGTTCTCCGCCAGATCGGCGGTGAAGTACGACACCATTTCGGGGGTCGCCAGTTCGTGCAGCTTGCCGACATCCTCGTTCGACCAGGCGGCCTGGATCTCGCTGAGCAGCCGTTCGAACGCCTCGTAATCGGCCGGGCCGATTTCCAGCGGCGCGCTGGCTGCGGTGTTGGCACCGAAGCCGAAGCCGGAACCGAAGCTGTTATGCGGGCTCGGCGCGGCACCCGGGCCGGCCGCGGTGCTGGCATAGGCCGGCGACGCGGTCGCGGCGTTGCGGCGCTGCCACCACGACATTGCCAGCCGCACCACGATGATGATCAGGCCGATCTGCAGCACGAGGCCGATGATCGATGACAGCCCACCGAGGCCGCTGAACATCCCGCCGCCGAACAGCATGCCGAGCAGGCCGGCGCCAAGGAAGCCGGCGGCGAGGCCACCGAGCATGCCCATGCCGGGCCGGTTGAAGAAGCCGCCCTTGGCGGCTCCGGCGGCCGGCGCGGCCATACCGGGGCTACCCGGCTGGGTGATGGTGCGATTGAACGGCTGCGCCGCGCTCGGCGCGGTCGAGGTGCTGGGCGGGGCGGAGAAGGTCCGCGTGCCACGCGAGCCCATGCTGCCGCCGCCGCCGATGCGGGCGTCGGCCGACGAAGCAATCGTCAGCATCACTGGAAGCGCGAGTGACAAGGCCACGGCCATTGCGCGAACCATTCCGCGCGTACGCTGTGCAAATTTCATGGAATTCCCTCAATCCCCGGCAGGGGGAAGCGCCGCTAATGTGGGCACTGCTGCCCAAAAGTGAAGCCTGCATCACGTCTCGAGGCTGCGGCCCTCGGTCGCGGGCGGGCTGAGCGGACCGGGGCTCCCATCCTGAGAGCCTGGCCGAAAACACAATTTTGAAACATCAGGGGTTGTTTTGTCATTGCGAGCCGAGGCCAGCGCGACGCGCTGGCCGAAAGCGAAGCAATCCAGGCGCTTCGCGTGCTGCCCTGGATTGCTTCGCCGCAAGAGCTCCTCGCAATGACGAACTTGGGCGCCAGATCTGCGACGGCCATTTTCGGCAGCGACTCAGCCCGGCGCCATCGTCTCCTTGACCTTGGCGACCAGCGCGCTGAGGGCGAACGGCTTGGCCAGGAAGGCGAACTGCTCGTTCTCGGGCAGGCTCTTTTCGAACGCGTCCTCCGCATAGCCCGACACGAAGATGATCTTGAGGTCGGGATTCTTGCCGCGCATCGCCTTCAGCAGCGTCGGGCCGTCCATTTCCGGCATCACCACGTCGGACACCACCAGATCGACCGCGCCTTGTCGCTCCTCCAGCGCTTCCAGTGCCTCGATGCCATTGGAGGCCTCGATCACGCTGTAGCCGCGCGAGCGCAGGCCGCGCGCGTTCAGCGAGCGCAGGCCCTCCTCGTCCTCGACCAGCAGGATCGTGCCCTGCCCGGTCAGATCCGCCGCGCGTTGCCGGGTCTCGACCGGCTGTTCGGGCAATGCGCTGCTCGCTGCGGCCCCCGGCTGCGCATCGCTGCTGGCGTCGTGGCGCGGCAGGAAGATATGAAACGTGGTGCCCTTGTCGGCTTCGGAATCGACATAGACGAAACCGCCGGTCTGCTTGACGATGCCGTAGACCGTCGACAGTCCGAGCCCGGTGCCCTTGCCGACCTCCTTGGTCGAAAAGAACGGCTCGAAGATCTTGTCGACGATGTCGGCCGGAATGCCGGTGCCGGTATCGCTGACGTCGATCCGCACGTAATCGGCCGCCGGCATGCCCTTGTGCGACAATTGCGCGGCTTCCTGCGCCGTGACGTTGGCGGTGCGAATCGTCAGCCGGCCGCCGTCCGGCATCGCGTCGCGGGCGTTGACCGCGAGATTGACGATTACCTGCTCGAATTGCGAGACGTCGGCCTTGACCCGCCACAGGTCGCGGCCGTGCTGCATTTCCAGCGTCACCTTCTCGCCGATCAGTCGCTTCAGCAGCCGGTCGATATCGGTCAGCGCCTCGCCGAGATCGAGCACCTGCGGCCGCAAGGTTTGTTTGCGCGAGAACGCCAGCAGCTGCCGCACCAGTGTCGCGGCGCGGGTGGCGTTCTGCTTGATCTGCATGATGTCCTGGAACGACGGATCGGTCGGCTTGTGGGCGTTCAGCAGGAAGTCGTTGGCCATCATGATGGCGGACAGCACGTTGTTGAAATCATGCGCGATGCCGCCGGCAAGCTGGCCGATGGTGTCCATCTTTTGCGCCTGATTGACCTGGTTCTCCAGCACCCGCCGCTCGGTGGTCTCCAGCATGTAGACGATCGCCACCTCGGCATCGGCTTCGTCGTCCAGCACCGCGGTGACGAAGAACTGGCCCCAGCGCTCGCGTGCGCCTTCCAGCATCGCCTCTACCGGCGCGATGTCGCCCTGCCCTTCGGCGGCGCGCGCGATCGCACTGACCAGCAGATGGCGGTCGCGGTCGTTGACCGCGGCGAGGATCGACTTGTTGACGGCGGGATTGAGGCTCTGCGCCAGCTTGGCGAAGCGGGCGTTGGCGAGCACCACCGCGCCGGCCTTGTCGACGGTGGCGATCGCCATCGGGGTGTGATCGAAGAACCGCATGAACCGCACTTCGGCGGCGCGCTGCGGATCGAGCCGTTCGTCGCGTGCGCGGCTGATCACTAGCGTGCGCGACGCGCCGGGCGCGCCGTCGGCGCCGAATGCCAGCTTGTGATAGAGCCGCGCCGGCATCGTCTTGCCGCCGCGCATCTTGAGGTCGACGTCGAACACCTCGGTCTTGACCTCGCCCGGCTCCGGCACGATCGAGGCCAGCAAGGCGGCGCCGTCGCCCGACACGATGTCGCCGAGCTTGAGCCCGCCGGAACCGATCTCGGCGAGGTCGTGGTCGAGCCAGGTCGCCAGCGTGGCGTTGACGTAGACCAGATTGCCGGCGGCATCGACCGAGAAGAAACCGCAAGGCGCGTGATCGAGATATTCGATCGCGTGCTGCAATTCCTGGAACACGTCTTCCTGGCGTTCGCGGTCGCGGGTGATGTCGGCCAGCGACCATACGGAATATTTCGACTCGCGCTTGCTCGCGCCGAGCGGGCGCACCCGCATCCGCAGCCAGCGACCGTGGACGCCGTCGGTCGCCGCGACGCGGACTTCCTCCTGCTGGCGCTTGCCCTCGCGCGCCGCCTTCAACAGCCGAAACACCGCCTCGGAGACGTCGGGATTGCCGATGAAGACCCGCTCCACCGGCCGCACCTCCTGGACCGTGGCGGCCCCGGTCAGCGCCAGATAGGCATGGTTGGCATAGATCACATGGCCGCGGGAATCGGTCACCGCCAGCCCGTCGAAGGCATGATCGGCGATCGGGCGCATGATCGGGTCGTCGGCGACCCGGTCGGCGAAGCGGACGATGCCGGCCGCGAAGGCGAACAGCATGAACAGCCCGACCATCGCCAATAACGCCAGCAAGCCGAGGATATAGGGCTGCGCCTCGGCCCGGCCGAGCGTCATCAGCGCCACCGCCGCGGCGATGATGGCGCCTGCGACCAGCAGCACCAGCACGATGCTGCCGCTGCGCCGCGGCGGCTCCGGGTTGGCGATCAGGGCGTCAGGCGGGATCTGATGGTCGTTGGTGGTCATGAAACCGAGCACATTCCCTTACCGCAGGCGCAGCGCCCACCGCCCCCTGAGTGCCTGAATCGGAGCCGCCAGCCAAGCAGATCATGCGGTCAGGAGCCCGATCCGCCTGTATTCGCGCGCCGCCTGGACTGAAACCAGCCCCAGCAGCCGCCTCACGTCCGCCGGCCCGACAGCCCGCGCTTCAGTCCCATCACGTAGCCGATGATCTCGGCGACCGCCTGATAGTGCTCGACCGGAATTTCGGCGTCGACCTCGACGGTGGCGTAGAGCGAGCGCGCCAGCGGCACGTTCTCGACGATCGGAATGTCGTGTTCCTTGGCGACCTCCCGGATCTTCAGCGCGATCGCGTCCTGGCCCTTGGCGACGCAGATCGGCGCCGGCATGCCGCGCTCGTATTTCAGCGCCACCGAGAAGTGGGTCGGGTTGGTGATGATCACCGAGGCCTTCGGCACCTCCGCCATCATCCGCTTGCGCATCCGCTCGTGCCGCAATTGCCGCAGCCGGCCCTTGATGTGCGGGTCGCCTTCGGACTGTTTGTATTCTTCCTTGATTTCCTGCAGCGACATCTTCTGCTTCTCGTACCAGGCACGGTACTGGAAGAAGAAATCGGCGATCGCCACGAAGGCCAGCATCGCCACCACCGCGGTCATCAGCTTCAGCGTCAGCGCAATGGTCACGCCCATGATGGCGGCGACGTCGAACCGCACCATGGCATCGAGTCGGTGTCGTTCCGGATACAGCACCGCCACCATCACCACGCCGAGCGCCACGACCTTGAAGATGCCCTTGAGGAAGTTCGCCCCCGCCTGCTTGCCGAACAACCGCTTGGCGCCGGCCATCGGCGAGATCTTGCTGAATTTCGGGATCAGCGATTCCGCCGAGAACACCAGCCGGTGCTGCACCAGATTGCTACCGATCGCCACCAGCATCAGCATCAAGAGCGGCACCCCGAGCGCGGAAATCATGGTGACGAGCAGGCTTTGCGTCAGCGCCATCAGCCCCGGGCCGTCGGTCCGGATCATCCATGAATTCGCGATCAGATTGCGCATCGGCATCTCGATGCCGGTACCGATCGAGCCGCCGAACGACGACAGCACCAGCGTGGCGCCGGCGATCAGGAACCAGGTGTTGACCTCCTGGCTCTTGGCGACGTCGCCGCGCTGCAGCGCGTCGTCGAGCTTTTTTTGCGTAGGGTCCTGTGTTTTCTCTGAGGCGTCGTCGTCGGACATCGTTCAGGCTTTCGCAAAATCAGGTGCGCGGCATCAGATCGTGCATCACGCCGATGAAGTAGTCGAGGAAAGTACCCATCATGGTCGCCAGCACGGCGGCCAGGATCACGAAGCCGATCATGATCGACAGCGGCACGCCGACGAAATACACCTGCATCTGCGGCATCAGCCGCGCCAGCACGCCGAGCCCGATGTTGAACACCAGCCCGAACACCAGGAACGGCGCGGCGAGCTGCATCCCGATCTTGAACGCGGCGGCGAAGGCGCGGGTGGCGAGGGCTGCGATATCGCCGCTCTGCATCAACTCGCCCGGCGAGAAGATCTTGTAGCTGTCGTCGAGCGCGGCGATCACCAGATGGTGGGTGTCGGTGGCGAACAGCAGCGTGATGCCGAGGATGGTGAGGAAGTTGCCGATCAGCAGGCCCTGCTGGCCCTGGGTCGGATCGACCGCGGTGACGAAGCCGAGCCCGAGTTGCTGGGCGATGATCGAGCCCGCCACCTGCAGCGCCGACAGCGTCACCCGCGCGGTGGCGCCGAGCACGACGCCGATGACGATTTCCTGCAGCATCAGCACCAACAGCGGCGTCAGCGAGCTCATGTCGACCTGATAGGCGGTGCGGTGCAGCGGCAGGATGATCAGCGTCAGCGCCAGCGCGATCGACAGCTTGACCCGGACCGGAATGTTGACCTCGCCGAGACCGGGCATCAACATCACCATCGCGCCGATGCGGGCGAACACCAGCATGAAGGCGGCGGCGAGCGCCGGCAGAAACGAGACGTCGATGCGCATGGCATTCCCTGCGCTGCCGCGGATTCAGGCGATGCGGGCGCGGATTCGGATCGACCGGATCATGCGCTAACCCCCGATGATTCGCGACGAGATCCGCATCATATGACTGTGCAGCGCATCGGCCATGAACGGCAGAGCGAGCACCAAAGTGACGAAGATCGCGATAATTTTCGGCACGAACACCAGGGTCTGCTCCTGGATCTGGGTCAGCGCCTGCACCAGCGAGACCACGACGCCGACCACCAGGCCGACCACCATCAGCGGCGACGACACCACCACGATGGTCCAGATCGCATCGCGGGCGACGTCGAGAGTTTCAGCGCCTGTCATTGCAATATTCCTTCGAGCTTTCGCCCTGTGTTGCCCCTCATGGTGAGGAGCGCGCCCTCGGCGCGCGTCTCGAACCATGAGGATGTTCGTCCCTCATCCTTCGAGACGCGGCCTGGCGGCCGCTCCTCAGGATGAGGTTCATCAGATCGGCATCTTCATGATGTCCTCGTAGGACTGGATCACCCGGTCGCGCACCGACACCAGCGTCGACACCGCGACGTCGGTTTCCGCCACCGCGGTGACCACGTCCATCACGTTGGACTTGCCCGACGCCATCGCCATGGTCTGGGCGTCGGATTTGCGGCCGGCGTCGAGCACGCTGCCGACCGCGTTCTTCAACACGTCGCCGAACGACGGCCCGCCGCCGCCGCCGAGGGATTTGCCGGCGGCGCCGGCGCCACCCGCGTCGGTGAGACGGGCGAGGCTCGCATAGGCGTTGGCGGCTGTGATCGGTGAAGCCATGGCTCAGATGTCCTTCTCAGGCCTTGAGGATGTCGAGAGTGCGCTGGATCATCCGGCGCGTCGCGCTGATGATGTTGAGGTTCGCCTCGTAGGATCGCTGCGCGTCGCGCATGTCGGTCATTTCGATCAGCGGATTGACGTTGGGGTATTTGACGTTGCCGGCGGCGTCGGCCGCCGGGTTGCTCGGCTCGTATTTGACGCGGAAATCCGAGGTGTCCGGCTTGACCCGGCCGAGCGACACGGTCTTCGCGTCCAGCGCGCGGTCCAGCGTCGAGGTGAAGGTCGGCACCTTGCGCCGGTACGGATCGCCGCCCGCCGTCTGCGCGGTGGAATCGGCATTGGCGATGTTTTCCGAGATCACCCGCATCCGCCCGGCCTGCGCGCGCAGGCCGGAGGTGGCGATCCCCATCGACCTGGCGAAATCTCCGCGGTCGTCTGCCATCACTCTGTCTCCCGGCTTCGATTACGTCAGCGTTTCCCGATCGCGGTCTTCAGCAGACCGAGACTGCGGGTGTAGAGCGAGGTCGCGGCCGCGTAGTCCATCTGATTGGCCGAGACCTTCAGCATCTCGTCCTCCAGATTGACCGCGTTGCCGGCCGGCCGGGTCTGGAATCCGGCCTTGCGATCCTGTGCGAAACTGTCCGGCGCCCCCGACGCCGCCATATGGCTGACGGCGGTACGCATCATCGGCAGCGTCCCCATGCCGCCGCCGGCGATATTGCCGGTGGAATCGAATTTCGGTTCCACCAGATCGCGCGGCTTGAAGTTCGGCGTGTCGGAATTGGAGATGTTCTCGGCCAGCACGCGCTGGCGCTCCTGATGCCATTGCATCTTGGTGCGCAGCGCCGACAGAATCGGAAGATCGTTGATGGGCATCGGCCTGTCTCCACCCCGGCGCCACGCTGCTGCGTTGGCTGAGGTAGGCAGAATTTGCCGCCCTTATGGTTAACGACGAGTTAAGACCCGCCGCCCCGGGGCGGCGCCGATGCGATTCCGGGCTCATTTTCGCCTCGGATCGGTGCATTAACCCTCCAAGGTATTGAGCAAAGGGTTTCAGAAGTTGTTTTGGTCCCTTTGATTCGTGCGCTATTAAGAGATCACACGGCAGTTTTTACCGGGAATTATTAAGACAAGGGGCGGACCGCGCAGCGTTCCGGTTGGTTGTATCCTTTGCGAAGCGCCTTCGGCGTTTCCGGGACCACGCATCCAGAACCATGAACGAGGCGCCATTTGCCGGGGACAAGCATGACGACACCGCTGACTTTCTTTTTCGCATTTCTGGCCGTGCTGGCGTTGATCGGCCTGGTAGCCTGGCTGGTGCGTCGTTTCGCCGGCAACCGGCTCGGCACCAACGCCAATCGCGGCCGGATGCCGCGGCTGGCGGTGATCGACGCCGCCGCGGTCGACGGCAGGCGGCGGCTGGTGCTGGTGCGCCGCGACAATGTCGAACACCTGTTGATGATCGGCGGGCCAACCGACATCGTGGTGGAGCCCAATATCGTCCGCGCCAACCCGGTCCGCGAACAGATGCCGCAGCGCCCGACCGCGCTGGAAGCCGGCAATTGGGACGGCGACGGCCAGGCCGAACATCAAGAGCCGCAGTTGCCGGATTTGCCGCCGCGGCCGCCGCGCCCGGCCTTCGCCGAGGAGGTCCGCCGCCCGGCGCCGCCGATCCCGGAACGACGCAATCCCGATCACATGCCGGGTATCATGCTGGACACGATCAGCCGTCCGGAGCCTCGGCCCGAACCCCGGATGGAGCCGCGGCCCGAACCTCGGATGGAGCCGCGCGAGCCGCGGCCCGAGCTGCCGCCGCGCAGCCAGCCCCGCGCCGAACCTGCGATGCCGCCGATGCCGCGGCCGCCGCGTCCGGCCGAGCCACCGAAGGCGCCGCCGATCCGCACCGAACGCGCCGCGCCACCGCCGGCTCCACCGCAGCCACCGGCCCAGAGCATCTCGGCCGCCGACCAGAATCTGGCCGACATGGCCAATCGTCTGGAGGCCGCGTTGCGGCGCCCGGCCGGTGAGGCCCGGCCCGAACCTATCGAACCGCGCGTCGGCGCGCCGCCGGTCGTGCCCGAGCCGCCGCCGAGCCGCCCGGCCGCTCGCGCCGAAGCGCGACAGGAGCCGTCGATGGCGGCGCCGGTGTCGTCGTCGCCGAAGTCCGGATTCGAGAACCTTGAAGACGAGATGGCGTCGCTGCTGGGGCGTCCGAAGACCCCTTCGTGAGACCGCCGTCCGTCCCGCGTAGAGTTGTTTTTTTCCTTCTCGCCCTGATCGCCGCCGTAACGCTCGCCGTTCCGGCGCTGGCGCAGGACATCAGTATCAATCTCGGCGGCGCGGGCGGCGGCGGGGTCACGGAGCGCGCGATCCAGATGATCGCGCTGCTGACGGTGCTGGCGATCGCGCCGTCGATCCTGATCATGATGACGTCGTTCACCCGGATCGTGGTGGTGCTGTCGCTGCTGCGCACCGCGCTCGGTACCGCGACCGCGCCGCCGAATTCGGTGATCGTCGCGCTGGCGATGTTTCTCACCGCCTTCGTGATGGGGCCGGTGCTGCAGAAATCCTATGACGACGGCATCAAGCCGCTGGTCGCCAACCAGATCAGCGTCGAGGACGCGCTGGTGCGCGCCGCGGTGCCGCTGCGCGGTTTCATGCAGAAGAACGTCCGCGAAAAAGACCTGAAACTGTTCATGGACCTGTCCGGCGAAGCGCCGCCGGCCACGCCCGAGGATATGTCGCTGCGGATTCTGGTGCCTGCCTTCATGATCTCCGAACTGAAGCGCGCGTTCGAGATCGGCTTCCTGCTGTTCCTGCCGTTCCTGATCATCGACCTCGTGGTCGCCTCGGTCTTGATGTCGATGGGCATGATGATGCTGCCGCCAGTGGTGGTGTCGCTACCGTTCAAGCTGATCTTCTTCGTGCTGGTCGACGGCTGGTCGCTGGTCGCGGGCAGTCTGGTGCAGAGCTACGGCGGCGGGTAGCAACCGGTCACGGTCTCCAGCCTGAGCCCCGGATGCGGTGCGCCGCGCTGCGGGCAACGCCGGGGACTGATCCGGATCAATGCAATCCTGCGCGGAAAGCGGTAGTTGGGTGCCCTGCTGGGTGATCGATAGCAGGAGCACGCCCATGGACAATCAACTTTTCGCCGGACACGAGAAGCGCTTGATGGCGGTCACGGCCATTGCGGTTGAGGCCAACGCCCTGGTGTACGACCACGGATCCGAAGAAGTGCTTTCGACCGATGATCCAGACGCCAGCCGCAAGGTGTTCGCCGCTGCGTTCCAGGCTTGGGCCGACGGCAAGATCGGCGGCACCGCCGAAGAAATCTTCGCGGCGGTTCAGGAAGTCCTCGAGGCGTAGTCGCCGGCCGGGCGCGGCCGCGCAATCGCCCTGATGGCGCCTACCGCGCCGCCTCGACTGATTTCACCCCCACGATCGCTGGCAGCGACCCGGTGGTCTCGCGGTCGGCGCCCGGGATGATCGCCTTGGCGCTGGCGTCCGGGAACCGCTGCCTCATCTCGCGCAGGAAGCCGTCGAGCGTGTCGACGCTCGCCGCCATCTTGGCGATCGCGCCGAATTCTGAACTGTTGCCGGAGCTCGGCATGCTGGCGGTGTCGAGCGCGGTGCGATCGGCGGCGTCGGTCATTAGCGGCGCGAACTTCTCGCGGAACCGCGCCGACCCCAGCGCATCTTCGGCCAGCGCGTAGCCGACCGCGGCGCGGATCACATCGCCCTTTTCGGCCGCGGTCAGCGGCCGGAAGTCGCGCCAGCGCTCGCCGAGATAGAGTTCGATCTGTTCGGAGGCCTCGCGCCAACGCCGCGACGCCCAGTAGATGTCAGAGCGCAGCCGGATCGCCTCGCGGCCACCGCTGTTGGCAATGATGTCGAGCGCCAGATCGTGGCGGCCGATGTCGCTCTGCGCGCGGGCTTCGAGCAGCAGCCGCTGCTGCCGGACCTCGCCGGCGAGATCGGAAATCCGCGTCGTGCGCAACGCCGCGATGGCGCGGTCGGGCTTGCGGTTCATCAGATAGATCATCGCCAGCTTGGCGGCGACCCCGGCACGCGCCGCGCCCTCGAGCCGCTTGTCGACCTGGTATTGCAACAATTCGCTGGCCTGATCGAGCAGGTCGACCGCCACCAGCCGGTCCGCCAGCCTGCGGATCATCTCGTCGCCGCGGCGCCCGACCGGCGTCAGCTCGCGGAATTCGTAGAACGTCGCCAGCGCCTCGATCGGCGGCAGGTCGTCGCCCTTGGTGCCGAGGAACAGTTTGGCGAACAGCGCGCGGGAGTCGTCCTGGGCGTCGCGCGCGGCATCCGAATTCGGCAGCAGCTCGGTCGCGGTCCGCGCCGCGGCCAGCGATTCGCGGTAGCGGCCGAGATCGGCATAGAACCGCGACAGCATTTGCTGGACTTTGACTTCCTGCTCGTCGCCGCGCCAGGTCACCGCCAACCGCTCCAGTTCCGGCAGCAAATCGGTGGCGCTGATCTCGTCGCGCTTCTGCTTCAGGATCAGTTCGCGCAGCGTGGCTTCGCTGGCCGCCTGACGGTCGGGCGATACGATCGCGTTGTGGTATTTGATCAACGCTTCCTGATCTCGTCCCAGCGCTTCATCCAGCCTGCCGCGCATCAGCGTCATCATCGGCGTCATCGCCGGCGGCACCCCGACAAGGTCGAGATCCCTGCTCCTGGCCGCAGCGCCGGAATAGTCCTTGACCTCCAGCGAGGCGCGCATCGCGGTGGCGATCAGCACGCGCTGCATGTCCAGCGGCAGCGCCGTGATGGCGAACTCAACGCTCTTGAATTTCTCCCGCGCCTCGGCCCATTTGCCCTGCTGCGCGATCGCGAACGCCTTCCACAGCTGCGCGTCGTAGCCCGATGCAATCGCCGGATTGGTGATGTCCTTCAGCGTCTGCGCCGGGCGCCCCATCAGCGCGCTGGCCGCGGCATGTCCGATCATCGCCGCCGGATCTTCCTGACCGACCTTGGTGTCGGACAGTGCCAGATCGAGCACGCCCTTGGCTTCCTGGTACATCCCCCGCGCCATGTAGAAGCGCGCCAGATCGAGCCGCGCCGGCAACCGCTCGCCGCCGCCGGCCTGCGACGCGGCGTCGACCAGCGCGCGGAGCCGATCGATGAACGAGCCTTCCTGATCCTTGCTCCACTGATTGACGTCGAAGAACGGCCGCGTCAGCCCCGCGCCGCGTTGCGCGCCGGCATCGCCCGATGACAGCGTCAGACCGCCGGGCCGACTCAGCATCACCACGTCGGCGCCGGCCTCGATCTTGACGTCGTCGGCATTGCGCTGGACCACCAGCCCATGGATCGATTCCAGCAGCGCGAATTCGACAAAATCCTGGCGCTTGATGAAGCCGCGTGGCGGCGGCAGCGCGGTGATCACCTGCAGCGCGTCGCCGGCTTCCGGATCGACCAGCGCATGAACCTTGCCGGCCCCGGCCAGCGCCACCGAGACGCTGGCACGCGCCGGGTCGGAAATGTTGCGGACCGCCGTCAATGGCGCCGACGGCGCCTGACCGGAATCCGCCAGGATCACCGACCAGCTGCGGCCGGAGCCGGAATCGTCATCGCGTAGTGCCGCCAGTTGGGGGCGATTGAGCCGGATCCGGATCGCCTGTCCGGTCGGCAGCGCGACCTTGCTGACATCGCCGATCGCAGTGCCGCCTTCGCGCCGGATCGCCTCCAGATCGAACGGCGCGTTGCTGTCCAGCACCAGCCAGATGTTCTCGGCGCGGCGAAACAGCGCCGCGGGAGTCGGGGCTGCGAAGCCAAAGGTCAGGCGCAAGCCGTCGGCGCTGCGCCGCGCCTCCACCGGCGTGGCCGGACCGCTGGGTTCGGGCGCCGCGACCGGCTTCGTCGGCGCGGCGGTGGTTTCGGGTTGCTTCACGGCGGCGATCGGCGCCATCGGCATCGCCTGTTCCGAAGGCCCGGCGCTGGCAGCCTCCGCGGATTTGTCGGCATTGGGGCCGGCCGGCGCCGGCGCCATCGGCTTCGGAGCGGGCGCCGCGGCAGGCATCGCGTCGGCTCCGGCGGTCGCGAGTTTGCTCGCACTCGGGCCGGCAGGCGCCGGCAGCACCGCCTTGGGACCGGCCATCGCCGGCTTCATCGGCGCAGGACCGACCGCCGCGGAGGTGATCGCCGAGGGCCCGGCCGGCGCCGGCTTCACCTCCGGCTTGACGTCGGGCGCGGCGCTCATCTTCGCTTCAGCCTTGGCGTCGCGGACGGCCTCGCCGTGTGCGGCCTTCGCCTGCGTCGGCTTGGCCGGCTGAGCCTTCCGTGCAACCGACTCCGGGGTCGGAGGCCGGATCGGATCGGCGCCATGTGCGGCGGCCGCGGTGGCCGGCTTATCGTGGCCGGCTGCGTCATGGCCCGCTGCGGGCTTGTCGTGCTCGGCGGCGGGTTTGTCGTGACCCGCGGCGGGTGGAAGCACCAGACCAGCCGGACCGATCTTCGCCAGCGACGACCCTTCCGGCTGCGGAAAACCGATATCGACGACGAAGTTCTTGTCCTCGCGAAACGAGTGAACGTCGACACTGCCGATCAGCGCCACCTCCACGGTCGAAGTGGGACCTTCGACTTTCTGGCTGATCGAGCCGATATTCGGCGGCATCGCCAGCTT
The DNA here is from genome assembly GCF_013377015.1 of Rhodopseudomonas sp. Lineage (GTDB taxonomy): Bacteria > Pseudomonadota > Alphaproteobacteria > Rhizobiales > Xanthobacteraceae > JARJEH01. Next base: position 258,988 of record NZ_JACABA010000001.1, read on the forward strand.
GGCGTCGGCCAGGTCGAAGTTCAGCGCGGCGTTGAACAGGATCGCCAGTTTCTGTTCGCCCAACGTCGAGGACACCGCGACGTCGTCGGGCGTCTCGAACACGTAGCGCACGAAAGTCGGCTGCACCGAGGTTCGGACCCGGATCGGCGGCCGCTTCTTGAGATCAGCGCTCGCCCGCTGCAGGCGCAGCGCACGTTCCGCGACGCGCGCGCGCTCGGACAATTCGCGGACCACGTCCTGCGGCAGCCCGGGCGGCGCCCCGGTCCAGCTCTCGGGCAACAGATCGACGAACAGTCGTTCGCCGGCCGCCATCGCGTTAACGGTGACCTTGCGCGCCAGCGCCAACCGGATCGCCGAACCGTCGGGATCGCGCCGCGCCGAGCCGATGTAGTCGGGCGCGGAATCCGCAAGCTTCTCGACCGCGATATCGACCGGCCGCTTGAACCGGATCACCACGATCATGCCGGCGGTGGTCACGTCGGACTCGACATCTTCAGCAAGCCTGAGGGTCAGCCGGCCGTAGCCGCCGGAGGTCGCGAAACTGGCGTCACCCTTGACCGGTTGGGCGCGGCAGGACTCCGAAACCAGCACGACCGCGAGCAGGACGGCGAACGCCAGGCAGTATTGGGCGACGCGCGCGCAGGCGCGCGCTTGCGACCAAACTCCAGCGGCAGCCATCCGCGCCATCCGTCGTGTCTTTCGGTCAACGACCCTGCTGGTGACGATCCCGATCGGGCCACATGCCCCATCTGCTTCAAGTCTAGAATTCCGCCATTGAACGAGCTGTTAAATCGAATGCTCCGATGCGATCCGTTCAGCGTCACCCAAGCCCCGCGCGAGCGGCTGGGCGGCTCGATCACAGGGCGGCTCCAATAGGGCACAAAAGCCGTTAACGATCGTTTAACCATCAATCGAGAACCGGCGGCCGCGGTGCGCGCGATTGCCGGATGCCGTATCTGAAAACAGACGATCGGCGATAGCGCAGCAGGCATTATCGCTAAATTTGCAATCGCGGATCTAATAGAAAGCTGCGCCCCTGCGAATATAGCGCCGGTGTGACGTGTGACGTTGGCAGCCATTCAACCAAAGTCGAATGTCCCGACTGCAACAGTTGAGCAAAATTGCCACTTTCAATGCAGGATTGCGAAGCACATGCTTAAGGGATTGTACAAGGTCGAATTTGAGACGCCGCGGCGCAAGGCCGTCGGTGTGATCTTCGCCGATCACGGCCGCCTGCACGGCGGCAGTTCGGCGTTCGCCTATGTCGGCTCTTATCAGGTGCAGGGTGAAACCATCACCGGCGCAGTCACCAGCAAACGCCACACCAGCGATCCCAACCTGCCCTCGGTGTTCGGGTTCGATGAGGTTCGGGTCGAATTCCGGGGCTCGTCGATCGGCGATTTCGCTCAGTTCGAGGGCACCGCCGCGGAGATGCCGTCGCTGGGCTTCAAGGCGGTGCTGACGCGGATTTCGGGCTGACGCCAAGGCTCCAGGCCAAGGCTTGAGGGCAAAGGCGCAGCACCGAATCCGGCGCTAGCGATTGGGCTGCGCGGTCTTGCCTTCGATCTTCGGAAGGATTGCCGCGGCAACCGATTTGTCGCCACTGGCGCGGCGCGCCAATTCGACGGTCAGCCGTTCGGCGGCCTCCGGCGACATCAGCCCGAGAATGTCGGACATCTTGCGCGGCGCGATCTGCGAAGCGATCTCGAACAGCACCGGCATCTCCAGCCGGTCGAAGATCTTGGCCGCGTCTTTCGGCTTCATGCCCTCATACATGGTGATGATGCCCTTGAAGCGGGCGGCGTCGGCCTCGGACTTCTTTTCGGTCGCGGTGCCAATCCGGCCTTCGACCGCCTTGACCTCGTCGGCTTTCGATTCGATCCGCTTCTCCGCGGCCTTCAACAGGCTTTCCCGGATTTCGACCTCGCGCGCGCGCGCATCGAGTTCCTGTCGCCGCTCCTGCAGCCGCTCGAGGATGGCACGCTCGGACGCCGAGATCGGCGGCGGCGGCTCGGGCACGGGTTCGGCGGGCGGTGTCGCAGCCGGCGCGGCGACCGCGGGCTTTGGCTCCTCTTTCTTCGGCTCGCCATGCACCGATCCGGTAATGTCCGGATCCTGGTCCGGCTGCTTGCGTCCCGATGGAAAGTTGAAATTCTCGCCCGCCCACGACCGCTTGGTCGAGTTCGGCTGATAGTCGAACACGTAGCCGCCATCGATCACCAGGCCGGCGATCTTCAGCACCGCGAGGCCGGCGACCGCCACCACCACCACCGGGATCAGGCGGATATCGCGGAGCGCCTTCATGCCGCGATGCCGTTCTGTCGCCTGCGCTCGGCGAACGCCTGGGCGGCGGCGGCATTGGCCCTGGCGGCCGATACCGTCGGCTCGGCCGAAGGCTGTTCGGCGCTCGGCCGCGCCGCGACCGCGATCTTCGACAGCCGCCGCAGCACGTTGTCGCTTTCGGCGAGCTGCCGCTTCAGCTGGTCCGACAGCGCGGTGGCGGCGGCGATATCCTTGCCGAGGTTCTCGTTGACGTCGCGCACCGTGTGCTTCAGCCCGCCGATCGCGCGTTCGGCGATTTCGGTCACCGTGATCAGTTCGCCGATCGTCGCCTTCAGCGATTGCTCGTCGGCCTTCAGCCGCATCAGCCGCTTGTTGAGCAGCATGCAATAGCCGATCGTGAGCAGCAGCAGCACCGCGACCAGGCTCTCGATCACAATTCCAAAGGTGTGACTCATTGTGCCTCCATCAGCTTCGTTTGCTCGTCCGCCCGCTCGAACATCGCGAAGGTCGTCACCGGTTTGCGCAACGGTTTGGTGATCCGGATCGCGACCCGGTCGCCGACCCGGCCCATCCGGCCTTCGGTCAAGGTGACGTTGCCGCAGCGCACCGAGACCAGCGCGTCGGCGCGCATTTCCAGCGGCAAGGTATCGCCGACCTTGAGGCTCATCAGCTGCTTCAGCGGGATCTCGGCTTCGTACAGCACCGCATCGACCGACATCTGCGCCTGCCCGATCTCGGTGGCGAGATGGCCTTCCCAAACCGGGTCGCGGCCGAACTTCTCACCCATGAACATCTGCATCAGAACCGCGCGGATCGGTTCGATGGTGGCGTAGGGCAGCAGCAATTCGATATTGCCGCCGCGGTCTTCCATGTCGATGTGCAGCCGCACCAGGATCGCGGCGTTGGCCGGGCGGCTGATCGCGGCGAAGCGCGGATTGGTTTCCAGCCGGTCGATCGAGAACGCCACCGGCGACAGCGGCCGGAACGCTTGCTCGGCGTCAGCCAGCACCACCTGCAGCAGCCGCTTCACCAGATTGGTTTCGATCGTGGTGTAGGGACGACCCTCGATCCGCAGCGAGGCCTGGCCGCGGCGGCCGCCGAGCAGCACGTCGATCATCGAATAGATCAGCGCCGAATCCACCGTGGCGAGACCGAAATTCTGCCATTCCTCGGCCTTGAACACACACAGCACGGCCGGCAGCGGAATCGAATTCATGTAGTCGCCGAACCGCACCGAAGTGATGCGGTCGAGCGACACTTCGACGTTGTCCGAGGTGAAATTGCGCAGGCTCGTCGTCATCAACCGCACCAGGCGGTCGAACACGATTTCGAGCATCGGCAGACGCTCGTAGGACACCATCGCCGAGTCGATGATGGCGCGGATGCCGGAATTCTCGTCGAGATGGATTTCGCCGACGCTGAAACCGAGGAGGTTATCGATCTCCTCCTGCGACAGCACCCGCTCGCCGCCGTTCTTGCCACCGCCGGCATCGCGGCCGCCGTCCTCCACCATCGCGGCCCATTGCTCGGCCATCGTTCCGGTGAGTTCGTTTTCGGCAGCCGCCTTCGCGGCCTCCTCGGGGTCCTCCGACGCCATCGACGCTTCCCATTGGGCAGCGATGGCGTCCTGATCGAGTTGTTCCTGGCTGGCCATGGGCTAGATGCGTCCCGTCACTGAACCAGAACTTCCTTGAACAGCACCGCGGAGACCTGGTTCGGCGCGACCGCCAGATTGACCCGCTTGGTCAATTCCTCGCGCAGCCGGAACATCCCGACCGAGCCGTTGAGGTCGCCGGCGCGCAGTTCGCGCATATAAGTCTGGAACAGATCGGTGACGCGCGGCATCGACGGCTTGATCAGCTCGACCTGCTTCTCCTCCTTGACCTCGAGCACGATCTTGGCCTTGAGGTATTGCACCCGCTCGCCCGGCGTGCCGGCGAGGTTGACCATGATTTCCGGCACGTCGATGAAGTTCGGCGGCTTCACCGCTTCCTTGGCGGCCTCGGCGTGTTTGTCCTCGCCGTGCGAGCCCATCAGGAAGAACCAGCCGCCGCCGACCGCGAGCAGCAGCACCGCGCCACCGATGATCATAATGAGCTTCTTCTTGCTCTTCGGCGCTTCGGCGCCGTCGGCCGCGCCCTCTTCCTTCTTGTCGTCGTCCGCCATCGACCGCCCGCCCGGTTATTTTGGGAAGATCTCGATGCCGCAGGCAGGCCGTGACGCAATACAAAATGCCGCCAGCGCCCAAGGCCCTGATGTGCCGACGCTAGGTTGCAATGGTTAATGGAACCTTTCTTTCCGCCGCCAACTAGGAAAATTCTGCCGGTCGGTATGGTCAACAAGACCTTATTGCCGCCTGCCCGACCTCTCTCAAAACACCTAACCCATTGCTAAAACTGCGCATTTCATGTTGGCACGGGGTTCGCTTAGTTGAATGCGAGCCGCAGCTTGGGAGAGCGTCGCGGCTCACCACGATCCGCGGTCGGCCTGGGAGGGCCAAGCGCGGTTCATTAAGGGGAGAACCACCGATGGAGAATATGCTTCTCGTCGGATTGTCACGGCAGATGGTGCTCGAACGACAGATGGATGTCGTCGCGAACAACGTCGCCAACGTCAACACCAACGGCTACAAGGCCGACAAGTCGCTGTTCCAGGAATTCCTCACCAGCGGCGCCCATGAGGACAATTTCGCGCCCCTCGATCGCCGCGTCAGTTTCGTCCAGGACCGCGCTACCTATCACGATTTCTCCTCCGGCCCGACCGAGCAGACCAAGAACCCGCTCGATGTCGCGATCGACGGCTCCGCCTTCCTGGTGGTGCAGACCGCCGCAGGCGAGCGCTACACCCGCGACGGCGCACTTTCGATCAACGCCCAGGGCCAGTTGGTCAACGCCAGCGGCAACCCGGTGCTCGGCACCGGCGGGCCGATCGTGTTCCAGCCCGGCGACAAGAGCATCAACATCGCCGCCGACGGCGGCGTCAGCGTGTTGGAAGGCGCCAACAAGGTCGACTCGTTGCGCGGCAAACTGCGGCTGGTCTCCTTCGCCAATCCGCAGAGCCTGAAGAAGGAAGGCAACAATTTGTATTCCGCCGGCGCCGGCGCCGGGCAGCCCGATGCCACCGCGCGGGTGCATCAGGGCTTCATCGAAAAATCCAACGTCAATTCGGTGGCCGAGATGAGCCGGATGATCGAGGTCACCCGCACCTACACCCAGATCTCCGCGATGTTGCAGAACCAGAGCGATCTGCGGAAATCCGCGCTCGAAAAACTCGCCGACGTTCCGGCTTAAGGGAAACTAGTCCATGCGCGCTCTTTACACCGCGGCGACCGGGATGGCGGCCCAGGAACTCAACGTCCAGGTGATCTCCAACAACATCGCCAACATGCGCACCACCGGCTACAAGAAGCAGCGGGCGGCGTTCCAGGATCTGATCTACGATCATGTCCGCAGGGTCGGCGCGCAGGCCTCGGACCAGGGCACCATCGTGCCGGTCGGCGTCGATATCGGCGGCGGCGTCAAGACCGTCGGCACGCCGCGGCTGATGACCCAGGGCACGCTGTCGAACACCGGCAACGACCTCGACATCGCGATCCGCGGCGAGGGCTTCTTCAAGATCCAGATGCCGGACGGCACCTTCACCTATACCCGCGACGGTTCGTTCACCACCGACGCCACCGGGCGCATCGTCACCTCGGCCGGCAACCCGGTCCAGCCGACCATCACCATTCCGCAGGCGGCGTCCGGTCTCACCATCAACGCGCAGGGCCAGGTCACGGTGACGGTGCCGGGATCGACCACGCCGACGCTGCTCGGCCAGATCGGCCTGACCCGCTTCATCAACAAGACCGGGCTGCAGCCGATCGGCGACAACCTGTTCACCGAGACCCCGGCCTCCGGCGCGCCGCAGGACGGCGTCGCCAATGCCGACGGCTTCGGCGACATGCAGCAGCAGAATCTCGAACAGGCCAACGTCGAGGTGGTCTCCGAAATCTCCGACCTGATCGCGGCGCAGCGCGCCTACGAGATGAACGCCAAGGTGGTCAGCGCCGCCGACCAGATGCTGCAATCCACCTCCAACATGTTCCGCTGAGGGAGCTGATCATGGTTCGCTCGCTGCTGATCGCCACCGCCCTGCTCGCCGGCCTCTCCGCCGCCGCCGCGCAGACCGACCAACCCGACGCCGTGCTGATGGGACCGGTGCTGCGCGCCAATGTGACGGTCTCCGACGACCTGGTGCGGATCGGCGACGTGATCGACAATGCCGGGGCAGCGGCGCAGATCGCGATCTACCGGGCGCCCGATCTCGGCACCACCGGCTCGCTGCCGACCGCCAGCGTGCTGTCGGCATTGCGCGCCCACAAGGTGATCGGGGTCGATACCCGCGAGCTGCGCGAAATTTCGGTGACCCGGCTGGCGCGGACGCTGCCAAGCAAGGAGATCGAGCAACAGGTCGCGAACGCGCTGGCGCACCAGAACGGTCTGGGCGACGCCGAAAATCTGCTGCTGACCTTCGACCGCGACGTCCAGACCCTGCAACTCGATTCCGCCAACACCGGCGCGATGCAGCCGGCCGCGGTCAAGTTCCAGCTACGCAGCGGCCGGTTCGACGTGACCTTCGAGATCGCCGGCGAACCCGGCACGGTGCCTGCTCGGCTGCGCTACACCGGCACAGCGGTGGAAACCGTCGAAGCCGCGGTGCTGGCGCGCGGCGTCGAGCGCAATGAAGTCATCAAGGCCTCCGACGTGGTGGTCGAGCGGCGGCCGAAGGCCGAGGTCGGCAACGATGCCGCCAGCCGCGACAGCGCGGTCGGCATGCAGGCGCGGCGGCAGCTGCGCGCCGGCGCCGCGGTGCGGGTCGCCGATCTCGCCAAGCCCGATCTGGTGTCGCGCGACCAGAGCGTGACGCTGACCTATCAGGCGGTCGGGCTGTATCTCACCGTCCGCGGCAAGGCACTGGAAGCCGGCACCGAGGGCGATGTCGTCAACGTGCTCAACCTGCAATCCAAGCGCACCGTCAGCGGCATCGTGGTCGGCCGCGGCCAGGTCGCCGTCGCCGTCGCGGCGCCGCAGCTGGTCGCCGGCGTCGCCCCGCCCGCCGCCGTTCCCACCGCCCCCGCCGAGCCCGACACCACCGCGTCCGTGTCTCCGAAAGCCGAGTAATGTTCATGTCGAAGTCAGTTCAGATCAATCGCCTCGTCCTGCTCGCCGCGTTGCTGGCGACGGCGGGCCTCGCCGGCGGCTGCTCGTCGATCGACCGATTGTCGGCGATCGGCGAAAAGCCGGCGCTGGCGGCGATCGAGAACCCGACCACGCAGCCCGGCTACAAGCCGGTGCAGATGCCGATGCCGAAGCCGGAGACCGCATCCTACAACGCCAACTCGCTGTGGCGGAACGGCTCGCGGGCGTTCTTCAAGGATCAGCGCGCCGCGCGGGTCGGCGACATTCTCACCGTGACCGTCAACATCACCGACAAGGCCAACATCGCCAACGAGACCCAGCGCAGCCGCACCAACAAGGAAGATTCCGGCATCACCGATTTCGCCGGCTCCAAGCTGATGGGCACCCAGGCCGCCAAGGTGCTGCCGGGGCGGCTGCTGACTGCGGATTCAAGCTCGAGCAGCGACGGCAAGGGCTCGGTGCAGCGCCAGGAAGCGTTGCAGACCAACGTCGCCGCGGTGGTGACGCAGTTGCTGCCGAACGGCAATCTGGTGGTCGAGGGCAAGCAGGAGATCAGGGTCAATTTCGAAATCCGCGAACTGATCGTCGCCGGCATTGTCCGGCCGGAGGACATCCAGAGCGACAACACCATCGATAGCAGCAAGATCGCCCAGGCCCGCATCGCCTATGGCGGCCGCGGCCAGATCACCGACATCCAGCAGCCGCGCTACGGCCAGCAGGTGATGGACGTGCTGCTGCCGTTCTGATCCGACATTCCCTTCGCCGCGGCTCCCGACGCGGCGAAGACGAGCTCCCACATCGAACCGCGAACCTAGGCGCGGCAAGATGTTCCGACGCGGCCTCCGTCAGCTCCCCTGACGGAGGCCGTGGTCGTGTTTGGGGGCGCGGAACGACGCGCCTATCGGGGTTCCCGTTGCAGCGCGCGTTCCAGCGCCATGAGGATGAAGCGCTGATAGGGCACACCGAGCCGCTTAGCCTTCTGCTGCACCGCTTTCAGGAGTTGCTCAGGCAAACGCAGATTGACCGATTTGTCCTTCGGCTTCATCTCGATCCGCATCGGCAGCAGACCGGAGAGATCGTAGTCGGCGAGATCGGCAGCGGCGACGAACGCTTTCGCTTCGGCGTCACTCTTCAGTTTTGGCAATTTCTTTTTCATCGTGAGCAACCTCTGCGGTCGGCCAATCGATGCGCTGCGCGTACAACTTGCTGGTCATTCCGGGGCTCGAGCGCATTTGCGCGAGCGAACCCGGAATCTTGCGCCAGGTGATGTCGCCAGTCGTGTGGAGCGAGATTCCGGGCTCGCGCGCAGCTTCGCTGCTCGCGCCCCGGAATGACGGATTCAACCTAACGCGTCGACTGAGACGCAGGAGTAAGCGTCAGGGTCGCGCACATTCGCTTCGCTGCCTATGCATTCTATCGGCGTTGGCCGGCGCGTTCAATCGCCGCCGCTCAGCCGCGGTTCTTCTTCTTGGCCTTGTTCTTCTTCGAGGCGTTGGCGTAGTCGCGCGGCTTCTCGTCACGCGGCGGCTTGACGAAGTCGGGCCGGGTCTGGAACGGCTTGTCGTAATGCGGCTTGGCCTTGCGCGCCGCGTCGCCATCGGCGCGCGGCTTGAAGCCCGCCGGCTTGTCGCCGCCCTTGAAGTCGAACGGCTTGGGGCGCGGGCGCTCGGCGCGCGGCTCATAGCCCTCCGGCTTGCGATGCAATTTCGCCGCTTCCGGCGGTGCGTCGTCGAAACCGGCGCCGCTGGCGGAGACGGTGAGCGCGTCGCGGCGCGGCGCAGGCTTCTCGAACCGCGGCTCGGCCGCCGACGGCTCGCCCATCGGCTCGATCCGGATGTTGTCTTCCTTGTCGGGGCGGCGCACCAGCGCGGCGAAACTGTCGGCGGCACTGGCTGCGATCTCGAATTCGGTAGTGGTGTCGAGAATCCGGATTGAGCCGATCTCGTGCTTGTCGATACCACCGCGGCGACAGATCATCGGCAACAGCCAGCGCGCTTCGGCGTTCTTCTTGCGGCCGATCGCGGCGCGGAACCAGACGCTGCCGCCCTCCATGCCGTGCTTGCCCGGCTTGGCCTTGTGCGAACGCGGCGGCTCGTCGCGCGAGCGCGGCTCGTGCGCCCTCCCCTCGCCGCGCGGTGCGCGCGCGCCCTTGGCCGGGGCGCGGTCGTCGCGCGAGCGGCCGCGGTCGGCGGCGTCGAGAATGTCTTCCGGCGACGGCAGCCTGGCGCGATACAGCCGCGCCAGCGCCACCGCGATGTCTTCGGCCGAGCGTTCCGCGAGAAGCGTCCGCGCCAGCACCAGATCGTCCTCGGTCGCAGCTTCCGCGAACAGCGCGTCGCCGAGCATGCGCTGCTGATCGAGCGCCTTGATCTCGTCGGCGCCGGGCGCCACGCCCCAGACCGCCTCGATCCCGGCCAGTTGCAGCAGCAATTCGGCGCGGCGCTTGCGCGCCGGCGGCACCAGCAACACGCTGACGCCCTTGCGCCCGGCGCGGCCGGTGCGGCCGGAGCGATGCTGCATCACCTCGGCGTCGTTCGGCAGGTCGGCGTGGATGACGAGATCGAGATTCGGCAGGTCGATGCCGCGCGCCGCAACGTCGGTGGCGACGCAGACCCGGGCGCGACCGTCGCGCAGCGATTGCAGCGCCATGGTGCGCTCGTTCTGGGTCAGTTCGCCGGACAGCGCCACCACCGAGAAGCCGCGCTCCAGCAGCGAGGTCTGCAGATGCTTCACCGCATTGCGGGTGTTGCAGAACACAATAGTGCTGGGGGATTCGAAGAACCGCAGCACGTTGACCACGGCGTGTTCGCCGTCGCTCGGCGCGATCCTTATCGCGCGATATTCGATATCGGCGTGGCCGCCCTCGGTGCCGGCGACTTCGACGCGAAACGCCTGGCTCTGATACTGCTTGGCCAGCGCCACGATGCCGCGCGGCAGCGTCGCCGAGAACAACAGCGTTCGGCGGGTCGCCGGCGTGGTCTTGAGGATGAACTCCATGTCCTCGCGAAAGCCGAGATCGAGCATCTCGTCGGCTTCATCGAGCACGACCGCTTTCAACTCGGAGACATCGAGCCGGCCGCGACGGAGATGGTCACACAGCCGCCCCGGCGTGCCGACCACGATATGAGCGCCGGCCTGCAGCTCGCGCATTTCGGCGCGCGGATCCATGCCGCCGACGCAGGAGACCACGCGGGCACCCGCGTACTGATACAGCCACGCCAGCTCGCGGTGCACCTGCAGCGCCAGTTCGCGGGTCGGCGCCACGACCAGCGCCAGCGGCGCGGCGGCGCGCTCGAAGCGCTCGGCGCCGTCGAGCAGATTGTCGGCAATGGCGAGCCCATAGGCGACGGTCTTGCCGGAGCCGGTCTGCGCCGACACCAGCAGATCGCGGCCAGCGGCGGCTGGTGCCAGCACCGCTGTCTGCACCGGGGTCGGGTCATTGTAGTTGCGCTCCGCCAGGGCTCGGGCGAGCGGCGGGCTGGTGGTGAGGAATGTCACGAGTTTGGCCTTGGCTGGCGCGTTGCGCCTGAACGGGAAAGGGCCTCGGCCGATCGGCCGAAGTCGCGCGTCGGAACGGCGCGCAGCCGCCTGAAGCGGCGGAATGATGAGATTGTGCCTGCTTTAGGCCAGAACCGCGCCAAACGCCATCATTGATCGCGCCGGCCACGCCTGTGCACGCCGCGGCCCGCCACGCCGCCGCCGCAAATTGGAACAAAAGCTGTTCCTTGGGGTTTTTTGCTCCAAAGGAGAGCTGATATGATCAAGGCAAGCGCCGCATGGCTTGCGTTAGGGGCGATCTTCGCTGTCGCCGGCCCGGGTCCGGCTTCCGCGCGCGACTACCCCTATTGCCTGCAGGGCCATGAATGGGGGTATCCGGGAAACTGCCAGTTCACCAGCTATGAGCAGTGCATGGCCACAGCCTCGGGCACGCTCGCCGGATGCGGCATCAATCCCCGTATGGCCTACGACACGCCGCCGGAGCCGCGGCGGCGTCACCGTCGGCATTGATCGAGGACACGCGACCGGGCGGCGCCTCGACCGGGGTTCGACGTCTCGCGCAGCGATCCGCCGATTGCAGGGCGACATCCCGCCGCCCTGTATTTACTACTCGTCGCGATAGACCTTCTCGCGCTTCTCGTGGCGCTCCTGCGCCTCGACCGAGAGCGTCGCGATCGGACGCGCCTCGAGCCGCTTCAGCGCGATCGGTTCGCCGGTCTCTTCGCAATAGCCATAGGTGTTGTCGTCGATGCGTTGCAGCGCGGCGTCGATCTTGGAGATCAGCTTGCGCTGGCGGTCGCGGGCGCGCAGTTCGATGGCGCGGTCGGTTTCCGATGAGGCGCGGTCCGCCAGGTCGGGATGGTTGACGTTTTCTTCCTGGAGCGTCTGCAGCGTAACCCGAGACTCCCGCAGGATCTCGTCCTTCCAGGCCAGCAGCTTGGCACGAAAATAGTCGCGCTGCCGGTCGTTCATGAAAGGCTCTTTTTCCGAGGGGCGATAGCTTTTCAACTTTTCCAAGGGCAATCCATTTGTCATGCAAGGGCAGGAAAATATCCGCCTGCGCCGCAGCTTATATAGCGCGGGGTTGTGACAGACAATATCGTCCGCAACCGCGAAAACCGGCCGTACAGGGTTTCGGCAGGGAACTTCCCACAGCGATCCGCGATCAGAACTGGCCCGCTTTGGCCAGCTCGACCTCGACCCGCAATTCGATCTCCGACAGCACCGCGTCGAGACCGGGATCGCCCGAGGACGATTTCAGCTCGGCAGCGGCCGCGCGCAGCCGCGCCACGGTCGAGGCGTTGAACGAGCCCGACAGCAGCCCGATCTTGAGGTCATCGAGTACGTCGAGCGCGCCCTTGCCCCGCGCCACCGAACGCTTGCGGCGCTCGACCGGATCCTCGATTCCCTGCATCGCCAGCAGCGCGTCGATATTGGCCGGCGCGCGCGGCGCGCTGACGGCCCGTTGTTCCGGGGCGGCCGGCGTTTCCGGCAGCGAAAAGCCGGTTGAACTGCTGCGCCGGACGTTCGACGCCGGGGCGTTCAGAGATGTACCGTTCGGGCCGTAGATCTTCATCGTGCTGTCTCGCCGGGCCGTCGTGAAAACAAGCCGCCTGTGGATCGCTCCTGTGCATTGATCGCGCGCCGCGGCACCGATGGAGGAGACCCTTCATGCAACGTCGTGGTTTATGGTTAACGGCGGGTAAACAGCCCGGCAAAATCTGCCGGTGACGGCAGTTTCGCCGCCGCGCCGCAGCCCGCGAGCGCCCGGAACATCAAATTTTCATTATTAATTTCAATATCTTAAGCCGCAAGACGGGATGGCATGGCGCTGGCATAAGGAAGCCTGGGCCAGCTGTATGGGAGTGCGGCGTGGCCCGGAACGACCTCAGCGGGGAGCAGAGGATGCCGAGCGTGACGACGAGAATCCTGCAGCTGGCCTGCGCCGCGCTGTTTGCGCTGGCGCTGACCGGCCTGCCCGCGAGCGCGACCTCGCGGATCAAGGACCTCGCCAATATCGAAGGCGTGCGGCAGAACCAGCTGATCGGCTACGGCCTCGTGGTCGGCCTCAACGGCACCGGCGACACTCTCAACAACATCCCCTTCACCAAGCAGTCGCTGCAGGCGATGCTCGAACGCATGGGCGTCAACATCCGCGGCGCCACCATCCGCACCGGCAACGTCGCCGCCGTAATGGTCACCGGCAATCTGCCGCCGTTCGGCACCCAGGGCACGCGGATGGACGTCACCGTCTCCGCGCTCGGCGATTCCAAAAATTTGCAGGGCGGCACCCTGCTGGTCACGCCGCTGCTCGGCGCCGACGGCAATGTCTATGCGGTGGCGCAGGGCTCGGTGGCGATCGGCGGCTTCCAGGCCGAAGGCGCGGCGGCCAGCATCACCAAGGGCGTTCCAACGGTAGGGCGGATCGCCAACGGGGCGATCATCGAGCGCGAGATCGAATTCGCGCTGAACCGGCTGCCCAATGTGCGGCTCGCGCTGCGCAACGCCGATTTCACCACCGCCAAGCGGATCGCCGCGGCGGTCAACGATTTCCTCGGCGCCAAGGCCGCGGAGCCGATCGACCCCTCGACCGTGCAGCTCAGCATTCCGCCGGAATTCAAAGGCAATGTCGTCGCCTTCCTGACCGAGATCGAGCAGCTCCAGGTCGAGCCCGATCTTGCCGCCAAGATCGTGATCGACGAACGCAGCGGCATCATCGTGATGGGCCGCGACGTCCGCGTCGCCACCGTCGCGGTGTCGCAGGGCAATCTCACCGTGACGATTTCCGAAAGCCCGCAGGTCAGCCAGCCCAATCCGCTGTCGCGCGGACGCACCGTGACCACACCGAACACCAAGATCGGCGTCACCGAGGACGGCAAGAAATTCGCCGTGGTCAAGGACGGCATTTCGCTGCAGCAGCTGGTGGACGGGCTGAACGGGCTCGGCATCGGACCGCGCGACCTGATCGGAATCCTGCAGGCGATCAAGGCCGCCGGCGCGATCCAGGCCGACATCGAGGTGATGTGATGATCGCCACCAGCAACTACACCAGCTCCGGGACGATACCGACCCTCAACGGCCGGCCGGACACCGTACTCGCCGATGCGCTGAGCAAGGTGTCGCCGCAGGCGCAGAAGAAGACCCGTGAGAAGGCTCAGGATTTCGAGGCGGTGTTCCTGAACTCGATGTTTTCGCAGATGACCAGCAGCATCAAGGGCGAAGGCCCGTTCGGCGACACCGTCGGCACCGGCGCGTGGCGCTCGATGCTGACAGATCAATATTCCAAGTCGTTCGCCAAGGCCGGCGGCATCGGCATCTCCAACGACGTCTTCCGCACGCTGATCCTTCAGCAGGCCAACCGCGCCGCCTCATCGCAAGGAACCACGCCATGAATCAACCGCAACGCCAACAGGCCCCGGCTCCGATCGCTGCGGTCGCCACCATTGCCGACGCCCGCAAGCTTGCCGACGCCCTGATGGAGATCATGAACGCCCTGCTCGCGGTGATCGAGCGCGAGACCGAACTGGTTCGCGACGGCAAGATCGGCGAAGCGATCCGGCTGGAGACCAAGAAGACCGATCTGTCGCGGCGCTACATCGGCGCGATTTCGCTGGTCAAAGCCAGCCAGACTTATTTCGCCAGGACCACGCCGGATCTGCTGGCCGCGCTGCATCGGCATCACGAGGTGTTCCGCGCCATGCTGCAGGTCAATCTGACCGTGCTGGCGACCGCGCATGCGGTCTCCGAAGGCATCGTGCGCGGCGTCAACGCCGAGATCCAGCGCAAGAACATTCCGCAGACCTATACCGCCTACGGCAAACGCGCGGCGCCCGGACCGCGCAACATGACGCCGATCGCGGTCAGCCGCTCGCTCTGATCGGCCCCGGCCGACCGGCCGATTGATCGCAACCGCCGCGATGCCGCGGCGGCTTTGGCGCGCGCGACTGCCGCGGATTTTTGAATCAAATAATCGGAATTTGCGAAGCTGAGAATTCAGACATTTTCGCCAGTATGATTCTTGGACAGGGTTGGGATTGACTTGATGGAAGCCAGGAGGCTGACATGAGTAGTGATTTCAACATTAAACCGGCGGGGGCGCCGGTCGCGACACCGTTCATCAAACCCGCTCCAGAAGCGGTGCGAACGGCTGTGCCGACGGAACTGCCGGCGCCAAAAAGCGTCGCAGCTTCGGACGCGTCGAACCACCCCACGCCGGCCACGCTGCAAAGCCAGCAGCCTGCGGGCGACGAGGTTTCGCATCAGATCGTGATCGATCGTGCTGCGGCCGAAATCGTCTATCGGCTGGTGGACACCAAGACCAGCCAGGTCGTCAACCAGTACCCGGATGCGTCCCGGCTGCGGGCCAGGGCCTATCTGCGGGCGCAGGACAACGCCAAGCAGGACTACCAGCGGATCGCCACGGATCGCCAGATCTGAGCGACGACGGCTGGGAGAGAGTTAGCGACGCGTGAAGCCGGCCATCGGCTTGCGCGCGGTTTTTGTCGTGCCCGATCGCCGCAACCGCGACGATCCGAGCCGGCGCGACTGAATTGAAATTTGGATTAGGTGGCGCGGCCGCTGAGGCCCGCGGCGATGTTGCGGTTAATGTCGATCAGCGTCTGCAGCCGCTCCACCTCGGGCTTGAGCTGAAGCGCCGCCGACTGGGTCATCACGAAAATCCCGATATTGGCGATGTTCTGACGGATCGAGATCTGTTCGGGATTTTCATCGCGCAACGCATCCGTGACGAAGATCGACCAGAGCTTGCGGTTGAACATCAGCGCCTCGACAAAACCCGCGTCGGTCTGATCCCAGTTGGTCATCACGTCCTGGAGCTGCCGCGCGGCCTTCAGCAACGCCTGGGCTTCGATGTCTCGGGGGGATGCGATCCTTTGTGCGGTGCGGGCGTAAGCTTGAGAAGCAGCACTCGACATAGGTTACCTCAAAAGCTCTTCTTCACGCTTGATCAGCGTCCGCAACTCTCTCAGGGCTTTATAGAGATTGCCGCTTAAAATTAGATTACTCGCGACCTCGATCTGCTCGCGAAAGCTCGGCACCGCTTCGATCAATTCCTTGATGAAGCCGAGATAGAGATCCTGATAATTCGGAATATCGTCCTCGAGATACATCATCTGCACGCACAGATAGATGCGTTTCGCGGGCGTATTCGCGGTCTCCGAGGTGAGGATGTCCTTCTCACGCAGGATCGGCGCATTGCCGTCGATCAGGAAGGTCGTGCGGGTATCCGAATTGGTGATCACGCTTTGGCCGATGATGATTCGCTCAAACGGCTTCAATTCGACTCGCAAAGGCATCGTTTTTCCTCTTCGAACGCAGCCACCATGAACCGGGCCGGCCGGGACTCACCCGGCCATCGTCTCTGTCTGTTATGCGCAGGCCGGCGCGATCGATCCAGCGCAAAAAAAACGCCGTGTTGCGGGGGATAAGTGCAGCACGCCATTGCGGTCGGCCGAATCGGCCCGACGAAAAAAGGCGACGGGGTCGCCCCCGCCGCCTTTTTGCAATCGGATCGCCGCTATTATTGCAGCAGCTTCAGCACGCTCTGCTGTGACTGATTCGCCAGCGCCAGCGCCGACACCGCGATCGACTGCCGGGTCGACAGCGCCTGGCTGTTGGCGGCTTCCTCGTTGGTATCGGCCAACGTCAAGTTGGACGAGCCGGTCTGCAGCACGTTGATCAGGCTCTTGGCGAATTCCTGCCGGATCTGCACGATCGACAGGTTGGAGCCGAGCGACGAGGCCTGCGCCCGCAGCGTGGTCGAGGCGGTATTGAGCGCGGCCAGCGTCTTGTTGGCGGCGGCATTGTCGACGAGGTCGGTGCCGGCGACCAGCGTCGGCAGCCCGAGCCCGGCCGGCGTCAACGCCGCGCCGACGATGTTCAGCGTCGACTTGCCGGTTTCGTTGAACACCAGCTTCAGGGTGTCGCCGGCGAGCAGGTTGACGCCGTTGAACGAGGCGTCCTGCGAGGTGGTGGTGATCTGGGCGATGATGTTGTTGTATTGCGCGACCAGATTGGCGCGGGTCGATTGCGAGTTGAGGTCGGCCACCGGCGGCGACGCGGTGGTGAAGGACAGCGTGGTGGTGACGGTGCCGCCGAGCACGCCGCCGTCCAGCACCGAGCCAAGGGTCGACGAGGCATAATCGTTGCCGGCCGCGACCACCAGCTTGCCGGTAGCGTCGACCGTCGCATAGAGGTTGTTGGCCAGCAGCGCGGTGTTCAGCTGCGCCAGGGTCTTGACGGTGCCGTTGGTGCCGTCGCCGAAGGTGACATTGACCGGGGTGCCGCCCTTGAACGAGGTGAAGGTCAGGGTCTTGCCGCTGATACCGCCGAGACCGGCGTTGCGGGCGGCGGAGAACACGGTGGCGGTGCCGGTGTTGCCGGCGAGGCCGAGCGCGGCCAGCGCGTTGCCCGAGCCGGAGACATTGAGGTCGGTGGTGGTGCCGGTCGAGATCCGCAGCGCGCCGGAGGCGGCGACCGACGAAGCGGTCGACCCGGAAGTGACGGTCAGGGCGGTGCTGCCGGAGGTGTTGTAGGCAGTCTGCACTCCGGTGGCGAGGTCGATCGCGGTCAGCACGTCGCTGATGTTGCCAGCCTGGAGATAAACCGTCGAGTTGCCGTTGCCGTCGGTGACGAGATGGCTGCCGGCGGGGGTGCCGGAACCGTTCGGAATGTTGGCGGCGAGCGGTACTGCGGCATTGACGAAGGTGATGGTCTTGCCATCGACGGTCAGGGTCGAGCCGTCCTGGATCAGCGAACCGGTGGTCAGGCCACTGGTGGTGCGCTGCTGGGTGACGGTGACAGTGCCGGGGCCGGTCGAACTGGTCAGACCGAGCGCCTTCAGCAAGTCGGCCTTGCCGGTGATGCTGAGGTCGGAGCCGGTGCCGGTGGTCAGGGTGAGCACACCGGCCGCGACGTTGCCCGCGGTGCCGGAGGACAGCGACAGCACGGCGATACCATTGGTGTTCAGGGTCTTCTGAACGCCGCTGGCAAGGTCGATCGCCTTGGTGAGATCTTGCACGGTGGCGAGCGGCGCTGCCGGGGTGCCGAGATAGACCGTGGTGTTGCCGTTGCCGTCGGTGACGAGGTTGCCGATCACGCCGGAGCCCGACGCGACGGCCGTGGCGGCCGGCGGCGAACCAGCGCGGAAGGTGATGGTGTTGCCGTTGACGGTCACGGTATCGCCGTCGACCGGCTGGGCGTTACCGATCAGGCCGGTGGCAGCGGCACCGTTGTTGTCGATCAGTTTGATGCCGTTGGCCAGTGCGGCCACGCCGTCACCGGCGGTGGCTGCCGCGCCCACCAGATTCGCCGAGATGCCGCCCAGCAGCGAAGCGCCGGTGACGGCTGTGGAGCCGCCGGCGGCGCCGGAATACAGCACGTTAGAATTGGCCACCGTGTTGACGAAGCTGGTGGTGCCGCGCAGATCGTCGGCGGTGGCGCCGGAAATCGAAGTCGAGACGTTGGATTTGGTGGAGTAGCCGACCGGCGTCTGCAGCGCCTGGTTGGCGATCGACTTGGCGGTATCGATCAGCTTGTTCAGCGAGGTGATGCCGGTATTGGCCGCCTGCAGGATCTGCACGCCATTGCCGATGCCGTCGAGCAAGTTGTTGATGTCGGAGGCTCTGCTGTCGAGCCCTGCCGCGGTGAAGAAGTTGGTTGGATTGTCCAGCGCCGAATTGACTTTCTTTCCGCTGGAAAGCCGGTTCTGCGTGGTCGCCAGAAGGTCCGCTGTCGATTGCAACGATAGCAGGTTCTGACGAACCGATGCCGAGAGGACGACGTTAGCCATTTTCAATGCCTTCCTGATCCGCGCTGGACGCCGACCTTCAGGTCGGCGAGCATGGACGTCCGGGGCAACCGAGTTGCCGGTGGGACGTTGCCGGTGATGTTTTAGACGCCTGTTCTGGAGAGGGACCTCGGACGCACATACAGGGTGCGACCCGGATCAACGCGGCCGATTCTCGGCCTACCTCATTCCTACTTACCTCAAGTCTTATTCGGTACAATTTAAGATATGGTTAACAGCGAATTAAGACCGCGGCGCCGAACCGGCCGATCGCCGAAAAAATTGAAAATACGGGTTTTCCAACGCAAAAACGGCGGGGTTTCCCCCGCCGTTTCCGTTCGTACTTTCTGTACGTCTGGTGCGATTAGCGCAGCAGCTGCAGCACGCTCTGCTGCGAGGTGTTGGCCAGCGACAGCGCGGACACCGCGATCGACTGGCGGGTCGACAGCGCCTGGCTGTTGGCCGCTTCCTCGTTGGTGTCGGCCAGCGTCAGGTTCGACGAACCGGTCTGCAGCACGCCGATCAGGTCCTTCGAGAAGGCCTGGCGGGTCTGCACGATGGTCAGGTTCGAACCCAGCGCGGAGGCCTGGGTGCGCAGCGTGGTCGACGCGGCGTTCAACGTCGCCAGGGTCTTGTTCGTCGACGAGTTGTCGATGAAGTCGGATCCGGCGGTCAGGTTCGCCAGGCCGAGGCCGGACGAATTGTAGGTGACGCCGGTGATGTTCAGCGTCGACTTGCCGGTTTCGTTGAACACCAGCTTCAGGGTGTCGCCGCCGAGCAGGTTGACGCCGTTGAACGAGGCGTCCTGGGCAGTGGTGTTGATCTGCGTCAGAACGTCATTGTACTGCTTCACCAGGTTGGCGCGGGTGGTCTGCGCCGCGGTGTCGGCGACCGGAGCCGACGGCACCGAGAAGGTCAGCGCCGTGGTCAGGGTGCCACCGATGGTGCCACCGTCGACCGAGGAGCCGAGCGTCGAGGATGCGTAGTCGTTCGAGGCCGAGATCGTCAGCTTGCCGGTGGCATCGACGGTCGCGGTCTGGTTGTTGGCCTGCAGCGCGGTATTGAGCTGGGCCAGCGTCTTGACCGTACCATTGGTGCCGTCGCCGAAGGTGACGCTGACAGCCGTGCCGCCCTTGAAGGACGAGAACGACAGGGTCTTGCCGTTGACGCCGCCGCTGCTGGCGTTGCGCGCCGCAGTGAAGGCGTTGTCGGTTCCGGTGGTGCCGTTCAACCCGAGCACCGAGAGGGCGTTACCAGCGCCGCCCGCGATGTTGAGGTCGGCGGAGGTGCCGGTGCTGAGCTTCAGCGTACCATTGGTATTGACCGACGAGTTGGTGTCGCCCGAGGTGGTGGCCAGGGTCGCACCGCTCGCAGCCAGCGTCGCAACCTGGACGCCGGTGGCGAGATCGACCGCCGTCAGCGCGTCCGCGAGAGTGGCGGACTGCAGATAGACCGTCGAATTGCCGCTGCCGTCGGTCTCGATGTTGCCGGTGATGCCGGTGTGGGTCGAGGACGCCGCCGGCTTCGCCGCGTTGGTGAAGGTGATGGTCTTGCCGTTGACGTTCAGGGTCGATCCGTCCTGGATCAGCGAGCCAACGGTGGCGGCGCTGGTGGTGCGGGTCGCGCTGATGGTCGCGGTGCCGGAACCGAGCGCCGAGGTGAGACCGAACGCCTTCAGGAAGTCGGCCTTGCCGGAGACGCTGAGATCGCCACCGGTCGAGCTCTGCAGGGTGATCGCACCGCCGGTGATCGACGACAGGGTCTGGCCTGCATTGGCCGTCACCGTGCCGGCGTTGTTGTAGGCAGCGCCCGAAGCCAGATCGATCGCATGCAACACGTCGCCGACCGTGGCGGTCGAAGAGGTGGTGCTGGCGCCGATATAGATCGTGGAGTTGCCGCTGGTGTCGACCGTCAAGTTACCGGAGATGGTGCTGCCGGTCGGAGCGGTGGTGGGAACCGCGCCTGCCTTGAAGGTGATGGTCTTGCCGTTGACGGTGAAGCTGTCGCCGTCCGCGACGGTTGCGGTGCCAATGGCGGGGTTCGCGCCGCCGGTGTCGTTGAGCTTGGTCGCCGTGGTGATCGCAGCCGGGGTCGTCGCCGTGTCGTTGACAACGGAGCCGACCTTGGTGCCGGAAACGCCGCCCAGGGTCTTGGTTGCAACGACCGCGGTGGTGCCGCCGGCTGCGCCGGAAACCAGCACGTTGCCGATCGCCGAGGTGTTGACGTAGCTGGTGGTGCCGCGCAGATCGTCGGCGGTGGCGCCGGTGATCGTGGTCGAGACGTTCGACTTGGTCGAATAGCCCGACGTGGTCTGCAGCGCCTGGTTGGCGATCGACTTGGCGGAGTCAACCAGCTTGTTCAGCGAGCTGATGCCGGTATTGGCAGCCTGCAGGATCTGCACACCGTTGCCGATGCCGTCGAGCAGGTTGTTGATGTCGGAAGCGCGGCTGTCGAGGGCCGCGGCAGTGAAGAAGTTGGTGGGGTTATCGAGCGCCGTGTTGACCTTCTTGCCGGACGAGAGGCGGCTCTGGGTCGTGGCGAGGAGGTCCGCGGTGGCCTGCAACGACGACAGGTTCTGGCGGACGGCATTCGAGAGAACGATACCTGACATTTTTGAAACCTTCCTGGTTTAAGCAACTACGATCTTCTTGATCGATCCGGGGAAGATGAACTGCAGACTCTAAGAATGCGTAAAGAACATGCATCGAGTTTAGCCGGCGAGAATCCCAGTATTTACACGGGTTTCTGCGAATTCAGTACGCCCGTTGCACAGCGAATGCGCAACTTGAGCGACGCCGCCGGAGGGCTGCTGAAGCAGGAAAACATCTGATTTTGCGAGTTTTCAGGGTCGCGAAGCAGCGGCGCGGCCGCTGGGGACGCCGGTCGGGCGCCTCAAAAAAAGAAACCGCTGTTAGTCAGAAACAATTAACCTATCTAAAGAAACTTGACCAAGCTCATTTTATAGAGATCCGACGTGGTCTGATACGACGCCTGCAACGCGGTCTGCAGCGCCAGGATCTTGGTCGCGACCTCGTCGTTGTTGATGCCCTCGATCGAATCCAGCATCGTTTGGGAAATCGTCTTGGTCTGGACCTGGCGGTCGGCGGTGGCCTTGATCGAGGCCTGGGCGCCGGCGACGTCGGCCTGGATGTCCTGAATCGTCTGGGTGCCAGGGATGATCGCCAAATTCTGCGCGACGCGCTGACTCAGCGCCGCGATCTTGCCGCTGGCATTGAAGTCCGTGACCTTGGTCGAGACCGCCGCAAACACCGCTACGGCCTGCAACTGCACGCGCAGCGCCTGCTCGTCGGCGCGGGCACCATACTGCACGGTGATGGCCTCATCGACCCGCGCCACCGCTGTGCCGCGCGCCGGATCAGTCGCGGAATCCGCTTCGCCATTATACCAGAAAACGGTGTCAGCCTTGGTACCTGCCACCATCGTGGTCGCGGTATCGAGCGGCGCGGTTGCGATCCGCTGCGGCGGCTCCCCGAAGAACTCGTTGCCGGCCTGGATCGCGGAGGCCGCGGCCATCGGCCCGTTGGCGAGGTTCTGGATCGACTTCGTCAGCTCGGTGTTCAGGCTGGCGGCGGTTGCCGTATTATTGGCGCCGATCAGAAAGCTGTTGGCGGCCAGCGGCGTGGTCGCCGATGCCGTCATCACGATATCCTCGGAGGTGCCGTCCGGCATCTTGAAGGTGAACTTGATGGTATCGCCGTCCTGCGGCACGGAAGTGCCGAGATCGACGCTCATGGTCCGCTGCGCCGGCGCCGCCGGCAGCGCCGGGGGGATCGTGGTCGGCAGCACCACCGGCTGGGTCACTGTGGCGCCGGTATTGGTCAGCGAGGTCGCCACTGCCGTGAGCTTGATGCCGAACGGGTTCGCCGTCAGCGGCGGCGCCGGGGTGGTGTCCTGCTCGGTCAATGTCACCGCAGTCGGCGCCACGCCGACCGCGCTGGAAATTCGCCCGGTCGCCGGCTGCCCGGGAATTACGGTGCCGAGGTCGGCGGTGAGACGGTCGGCGATCACCTGCTTGAGGCCGGCAACGCCGGCGCCGTTGCCGTTCATGATGACGTCGGCCGGCGTCACCGGAGAGGTGTCGGTGGCGCGGCCCGAGAACAGGTAGCGATCGCCCGACTGCGCGTTGAGCATGTCGACCGAATCCAGGAAATCCAGCGAGGCGGTCTTCTGCCCCGCGGTCTGCCCAGTGTTGTCAAGCGTGTTGCCGGCGGCGACCGCGGCACCCTTCACTTCGGAGTTGATCTTGGTCAGCCGCGTCAACGACAGGTTCATCACGTCGAGCCGCGTGTTGACGTTGGTCGCGGTGTCCGCATAGCTCGCCAAGCCGGCGATCTGGGCGCGCAACCCGACTGCGAGGCTGCGGCCGTCGCCCTGCCCGGCATAGGTGGTGGAAATCTTGCCGCTGGCGAGCTGCTGCGTCAGCGTGTCGAGCTGGCTGCGCAGGTTGAGGATGCCGGTGCCGATGTAGGAGGTTCGTCCGCTGACGCCGCTGATGGTCATGATCTACCTCAAAATGCCTGCATCAGGGCTTTGTACATGTCGTTCACCGTCGACATCACCCGTGCATTGGCGGAGTACGCGTTCTGCAGCGACAACAAATGCGCCATCTCCTCGTCGATGTTGACGCCGGAGGCCGCAGATAGTTTTTGCTGCAGCGTGTTGAGCACCACGTTCTGGCCGTCGGCGAGCTGCGATGCCGCCGCTGCGGTAGCGCCCTGGGTGCTGGTGATCTGCTGCATGAAGGACAAGAGCGTGCCCTTGAACGGCGCGCCGGCGCTACCGATCCCGGTGTCCGCCGAATATTGAAGCTTCGTTGTGTTCAGTTGCTGACTGATGAAGTCCGAGCGCGTGGTGTCGCCGGCAAGCGTCTGCGGCGAGGTGCTGTAGATCACCAGCCGCGACGGATCGGCGACCAGACCGGTGTTGACAGTGATCCGTCCGGCGAAGCCGGTGACCTGCGAGCCCCGCGCGCTGATCGCGCCGGTGTAGGAGGCGCCACCGTCGGTGAACAGCGGCAGCTCGGCACTGCCGGCGGTCAGCGAGGTCTGAGTCTTGGTGGTGGAAGCCGCGTTCACCGTGGAGAAGCCGGCATTGTTGGTGACGGTCAGCACCTGTGGCGGCGAGGTGCCGGCGAATTGCAGATTGGAGGTGCCGAGCGCGGCGTTGAGCTGGTTCACCACCGAGGCGAAGCTGCCGGAAAAATCCACCCCGACCACGGTGTCGTTCGGATTGGGAGTGGTGGTCGCCGGCAGCGGCAGCACCGAGGGATCGTCGACCCGCACGATGGTCACCGATTTTTGGGTGCCGCTGGCGGTGTCGGTATACGTGACGTTAATGGTGTTGCCGGTCTGCAGCCCAGTAAGATCGAGCTGGAAGCCGGTCGGCGTCGCCGGCGATGCCGGAAACACCGTACCGCCGGTGGTCTTGTCGGACAAGGTGCTCGACATCGCCGCGGCGAGATGATCGATCTGGGTTTGCGCATCGACCAGCGTCTTGTCACGCAGTTCAACATAGGCGGCGATCTTGCCGGACTTGATTGTATTGGTGAGGTCGATCGCGCCGCCATTCGAATAGCTGACCTTGATCGAGCCGAGCGCACTGAGCGACGCCTGCGAATTCCACAGCGTGTTCGGTGTCACCGTACCCTGGGCGTCGAACGTCAGATTTGCCGCCTCGTTGCCGACCAGTTGCACGCCGGAATTGGTGAACACCGTGACCTGATTGGCGCCGTTGGTGGTGACGCGGATATCCATCAGCTGCGAGAGCTGGGTGATGTACTGGTCGCGCTGGTCGAGCAATGCCGCGGTCGCGGAGTCGGTGGAGGTGCCGCCGAGCGGGTTGGTCTGCAGATGGTTGTTGATGTTGGCGATCTGCTTCATCAGATCGTTGGCGCTGGCGACGCTGTCGCTGATCCCGGTCTCGGCGGTACCGCGCAGGGTCTGGATCGCCTGCGTCATCGAATTGAGCTGCTGCGCCATCACCTGCGCCGCGTTGACCACGCCGATCCGCGCCGACTGGCTGTCCGGGCTAGTGGACAGCGCCTGCACCGCGGCGGTGAGGCCGTTGAAGGAGCTCTCCAGCGTGCCGGTGGAATCCGGATTGCCGTAGATGCTCTGCAACTGCTTCAGGATGTCGGATTTCAGCGAGGCGTAGGCGGCGCCAGAGGTCTCGGTGCGCAACTGCGCCTGAATATAGGCGTCGAGCTCGCGGTTGACGCCGACCACGCTGATGCCCGACCCGATCGAGCCGGTGTTGGTGGTGACCTGATCGATCGCCTTGCGGACGTAGCCCGGGGTCTCCGCGTTGGCGACGTTCGACGACACCAGCGCCATCGTCGCCTGGTTGACGCGAAGGCCGGCCATTGCGATTGATAGTGCGTCACCCAAACTCATGACAAGCGCCGATCCAAACCGTTACCGCGGGCGAAGGCCGCGCGGACTATCGCATCACGTTCAACAGATCCTGTACCATGGTGTTCGCCGTGGTGATCACCTTGGTGTTGGCCGAATAGGCCTGCTGGGTGACGATCAGTTTGGTGAATTCGTCGGCGATGTCGGTATTGGAGGATTCCAGCGAGGCACCGGAAATACTGCCGCCCTTGCCGTACAATGCCGCGCCGGATTCATTGGTGGTCTCGAACGCGCCGCCGTCGATGCGCTTCAGGAAGTTCGCGCCGTTGAAGGTGGCGACGCTGACTTCGGCGAGATCGATGTTGCGGCCGTTGGAATAGGCGCCGACTACGCGGCCGTCATTGCTGACCGACACGCTCTTGAGCTGGCCGGCAGCGTAGCCGTCCTGGTTGAGCTGATTGACCTGGGCGTTGCCGTTGGTGTCGGCGAACTGCGTGAGGCCGCCGGTGCCGAACGCCATGGTGACGTTGCCGAGGCTGACACCGCTCACCGAGAGGCCGGTCAGGGTGATCTGCCCGATCACCGGCTGCATCTGGCCGTTGCTGCCGAATTTGAAATCAGTCCCGACGTTGACCCATCCCACCGTCGCACCCGTTGCTTGCGGGTTGGTCTGGTAGAATAGATTCCAGGTATCGGTGCCGCCCTGCGCCGCGGAGGCGATTTTCGCCCAGCGGAACTGCAGGTTCACCGGCGCGCCGTTGCCGTCATAGGCGGTGGTGGCACCACCGCTGATCGATTCGTCGAGGAAAGTCTGATTGTCGCTGCCAATCACACTTCCGGTGCCGGCGGTGCCGCCGCCGCTGCGCAGCGCCACCAAGGTGCCGGAGAAGCCGAGCGCACCGAAAGCCGTGGTCGAGGTCGACGAAATTTCGATGTCGTTGGCGGTGCCGCTATTCAGGGTGATGGCGCCGCCCGACACCGCCGAGGGTGGCGACGGCGAGACGTTGCCGGAGAGACCGTCGATGGTGGTGAGCAGGCTGCCTACGGTGGCGGTGGCGAGATCGACGAAAGTGGTGCCGACCACCGGTGCCGGCGCAGCGCCGGTGTAGAATTGGATGGTGTTGGTGGTGGTGACACCGCCGGTGGTGGTTTTGAGGACGATGGTATCGCCGGAGGAAAAGCCGGTCGGCAGCGAATCGCTGCCGGCCGCGCCGGTCTTCAGCGCGGTGGTGGCGCTGATCGGTACCGCCGGGGTAGCGAAATTGTTGCGTGCGTTGCCGACAATGCCGGTATTAGAATAGGGCGTCGCGGGGGTGCCCAGGCTGCGCGGATTGGAGGCGAAATCCGCCGGCCGCAGCAGTTCCGATCCCGGCGCTGAGGTGTTGTGCTTGGTGGTCAGCGGATAGCTCGCGAGGTTGGCGCGGTAGTCGATCTTGGTGGTGGCCTGCGAGGGCAAAAAGTCATTCTGGAATTTCAGGATGTTGGGCGTGCTGCCGACCGGATTGCCGGTGGTGGAGTCGATCGGCACGCCTTCCAGATAGTAGCCAGCGCCGTTCACCAGATAACCGTTCTTGTCGAGCGAGAAGTCGCCGCGGCGCGTGTAGTTGTTGACGCCGGTGAAGATCGGGTTGTTGTCGGAGAAGGAGCCCGGCTTCTGCACCGCGAAGAAGCCGTCACCGTTGATCGCCATGTAGGTCGACACTGACGCCGACTGTACCGAGCCCTGGAGCGTGTTGGTGCTGCGCGACTGCGAGGTCACTGAGCCCGCGAGCTGCTGGGTCACGCCGGTTTGCGGGATCAGGTCGAGGAAGCTGGTATCGATCCGCTTGAACGCGGTGGTTTGTGAGTTTGCGATGTTTCCGGAGATATTTTCCAGCGCGTAGGAATTCGCGCGCAGGCCCGCGACCGATGTGGTCAGAGCGCCGAAGATACCCATACTCACTTCTCCAAATTCGGGCCGCTGCTGCGACCGCTGTTTGCCAAGATCCCGAACGCAATCCGGACAACACAGGCGCAAGCACCGTGCCAAGGCAGAGAAGCTCGTATTTTCAGTGAGTTAGAAAATTCCCGAGGTCCCGGAGCCGGGGCGGAATTGCCGGGCGGGGCAACTATTGCCGGGGCGAAGCGGTGGGGCGGGAGCCGCGGCCGGCGCCGATCCTCATCTCAGAAACTGTCTGAAGCGCTGCAGCGAAAAAGCGAAAAGGATCGTCCCGATCCCAAGCAGCGCGACCAACTGCGGCCAGACCACGTCGAGGCCGGCGCCCCGGAACAGGATCGACTGCGCCAGGATGACGAAGTGGGTGTTCGGCGCGGCGAGCATCAGGTCCTGAATGATCTGCGGCATGCTCTCCCGCGGCGTCAGCCCTCCCGACAGGACTTGCAGCGGCAGCATGATCAGCATCAGCAGCAGTCCGAACTGCGGCATCGTGCCCGCCAGCGTCGCCAGGAAGATACCCATCGAGGTCGTTGCGAACAGATGCAGCGCCGCCCCGAACAGGAACAGCAGCACCGAGCCCTGGATCGGGACCGAGAGCAGCCCTTGGACAACCAGTATCAGCGATACGCTGGACGCCAGCAGAACGACCAGGCCCATCGACCAGATCTTGCTTGCCATGATCTCGAACGGGGTAACCGGCATCACCAGCAGATGTTCGATGGTGCCGTGCTCGCGCTCGCGGATCAGCGCCGCCCCGGTCAGAATGATCGAGAGCATGGTGATCGCGGTGATCACCTCGTGAACCGCACCGAACCAGCCCCTGTTGAGTTGCTGATTGAACCGCGTTCGCAACGCCAAGTCGACGGGCACTTTGGTGGCGGCCCGGTAGTGGCTCAGGAACTCGCTGATTTCGCTGGACACGATCGACTGCACATAGCCACCTCCGGTGAAGGCCTGGGTCATGCGGGTGGCGTCGATGTTGAGCTGGATGGTCGGCGATCTGCCCGCCAGCAGGTCACGTTGGAAGTCCGGCGGAATGTCGAGCGCGAAAGTGTCGAGGCCGGAGTCCATCCGGCTGTCCATCTCGCGCTGGGTGATCAGCCGCGGGATCAGGAAATACGGCGGATTGAACGCGGTGATGATGCGGGACGAAACCGGCGACTGATCCTCGTCGACCACGGCGATCGCCGCGCGGTTGAGGGTCTCGGGGATCGCCTTCGATCCGGTATAGATCGAGACGGTGAAGGCGTAGAAGATCAGGAACAGCAGCATCGGATCCCGGCCGAGGCCGCGCAATTCCTTGACGCCAAGCTGCAGGATATTGGCCAGGCGCATGCTTAGTCCGCCTGTTTCTTGAGAAGCGCGGCGCCAAGGCCCAGCAACAACGGTATCGCGATCAGCAGCGGCACGAACGAGCCCACCAGATCGCCGAAGCCGAGTGCTTTCGAGAACGTGCCGCGCGTGATGTTGACGAAATATGTGGTCGGATAGATCCGTCCGATCAGGGCGCCGAACCCCTGCAGCGACGACACCGGATCGGTCAATCCGGAAAATTGAACAGCCGGGATCAGGGTGAGCAGCGCAGTTCCGAAGATCGCCGCAATCTGGCTGCTCATGAAGGTCGACAGCACAAGTCCCATGCTCGTCGCGATAATGACGTAGAGCAACGCTGCTCCCGTGTAGGTCACGAGGCTCCCGGTAAACGGGACGCGAAAGACGAAGGCTGCGAAGGCGGTCAGCAGGAGCGCGTTCAGCATCGCAAGCACGACATAGGGAATCTGCTTGCCGATCAGGAATTCGAACCGCGTGACCGGCGTCGCGTAGAAATTGATGATCGATCCAAGCTCCTTCTCCCGGACCACACTGAGCACCGCCAGCATGGCGGGTATCATCAACAGCAGCAGCGGGATCACCGCGGGCGCCATCGCAACGAGACTTTTGACATCCGGATTGTATCGGTAACGGAGCTCGATCTGAAAGCTGCTCGCCGTCGCGGCGGCGCCGTAGATCTCCCGCGCCTTCTGGGTCAGCCAGCTCAGGTGCATGGCCTGGACGTAGCCGCGTGCGGTCTCTCCCCGCATCGGCATCGCACCGTCGATCCATGCGCCGATCTCGACGTCGCGTCCGTGTGCGACGTCACGTGCGAAACCCGGCGGAATCTCGATCGCGACGGTGAGCTGGCCGCTGCGCATGCGCCGATCGAGATCCGCATAGTCGATGATCGGATCTCCTTCCTTGAAATAGCGCGAACCGGCGATTTGCAGGATATAGTCGCGGCTGATCGTGGTGTCGTCGCGGTCTAGCGCCGCGAACGACAGCTTCTCGACATCGAGGTTGATGCCGTAGCCCAATACGAACAACAGGATGATGCTGCCGATGGTGGCAAGCGTGGCGCGGATCGGGTCGCGGCGCAGTTCGAGCGCCTCGCGCCCTGTGTAAGCCAGCATGCGCCGCAGATCGAACAGCCGCCTGGTCTGGCCATGAGCCGCGACCGCGCGCTCGGCCGGCGCGGCCTCGGGCGCGGGGGCGGCAGCGGCAGCGGCGTTCGATGGCGCGGCTTCCGTCTGTTCGATGGCATCCTCCAGATAGGCGATGAAGGCCTGTTCGAGGGTGGCGGCCGAACGCAGTTCGACGATCTTGGCGGGCGCATCGCTGACCAGCACCCGGCCGGCATGCATCAGCGAGACGCGGTCGCAGCGCTCGGCTTCGTTCATGAAATGCGTGGAGATGAAGATCGTGACGTTGTCCTTGCGGGACAGGTCGGAGAGGATTTGCCAGAAACTGTCGCGGGCCACCGGATCGACGCCGGAGGTCGGTTCGTCGAGAATCAGGATGTCGGGCGAATGGATCATCGCCACCGCCAGCGACAGACGCTGGCGGACGCCGAGCGGAAGCGGGGCCGGCAGCGAATCCATCACCTCGCCCAGATCGAACCGCTTTGCCATCTCGGCGATCCGCGCCGGAATGTCTGCGGGGGTCATGCGGAACAGGCGCGCGTGCAGTTCGAGGTTCTGTCTGACCGTCAGTTCTGAATACAGCGAGAAGCCCTGCGACATGTAGCCGACGCGGCGCCGGACATTCATGTCGTTCGGGTCGATTTCGTTTCCGAACAGCCTGGCTTTGCCCTCGCTAGCCGGCAACAGTCCGGTCAGCATCTTCATCGTCGTGGTCTTGCCGCAGCCGTTCGAGCCGAGGAAGCCGAAGATTTCGCCGCGCTCAATGCGGAAGCTCACATCGTCGACGGCGGTGAAATCGTCGAACCGCATGGTGAGGTGCTCGGCTTCGATCGCGACGTCGCCGTCAAGTGACGCGGCGCGCGGCGGAATCGTCACCCCCGCATAGCCTTGGCGATCCTGTTCCGGGAGCAGAGCGATGAAGGCGGCATCGAGCGTGGCCACGCCGGTCTGCCGCAGCAGGTCAGTCGGCGCGCCGGTGGCGAGTACGCGCCCGGCATTCATCGCCACCAGCCAGTCGAAACTTGCCGCCTCTTCCATATAGGCGGTCGCGACGATCACGCTCATCCCGTCGCGGCTGCCGCGAATTTCCTCGATCAATTGCCAGAACTGGCGGCGCGACAATGGATCGACGCCGGTGGTGGGTTCGTCGAGGATCAGCAAGTCTGGGTCGTGGATCAACGCGCAGCACAGGCCGAGTTTTTGCTTCATGCCACCCGACAGCTTGCCTGCCGGACGATCGGCGAATGGCGCCAGCCCGGTGCTTTGCAGAAGTTGCTGGATCCGGCGCTTGCGTTCGCGATTGTTGTGGCCGAACAGACGGCCGAAGAAGTCCACATTCTCGAACACGGAGAGCGTCGGATAGAGATTCTTGCCGAGCCCCTGCGGCATGTAGGCGATTCGCGGGCAGGTCAGCCTCCGCTGCGTGGCATCGGCGATGTCGGCGCCCAGCACCTCGACGCGACCGTTCTGAATGACGCGGGCGCCGGCGATCAGCGACAGCAGCGTGGACTTGCCGACACCGTCGGGCCCGATCAGTCCGACCATGCAGCCGGCGGGCAGGTCGAGGGTGATGGCCTCGAGTGCCACGGTCTTGCCGTAGGACTGTCCGACAGCGTTCAGGCGCACGACAGGCGGCGGAGCGACAGCCGCCGGCTCGGTCGCGCGGTCGCTCATTGTAGTAGCTTTCCCTTGAGACTGGTCGGCCATTCTGCCGCTGGTTCCAGCTGGATATAGGCCATGCCGGGTAGGCCGGTCTTGACCTGCCGGATATATTTCTTGAGCAGCTCCGGAGAAATCCGCGCCTTGACCCGGAACATCAGCTTCAGACGTTCCTCCTCGGTTTCGACGGTCTTCGGCGTGAACTGCGCGACGTCGGCGACGAAGCTGGCCTTGGCGGGGATCACATATTGCGGAACCGCGTCGAGCACCAGGCGGACATCGGTGCCGATCGCGACGCGCCCGGCCTGCGCGGTCGGCAGGAAGAACGTCATATACACATCGCTGAGATCGACGAGGTTGAGAACCCGACCTCCCGCGGAGAGAACTTCGCCGGGCTGCGCCACGCGGTATTGCACGCGCCCATCGCGCGGCGATCGCAACGTGCTGTCGTTGATCTCGACACTAATGCTCTCGATCGCGGCCTGGGCGGCGTCGACTGCCGCGCCGGCATCGACCACTTGCGCCTTGGTGGCGCTGATTGCGGCTTCCGACGCGGCGATCTGGGCCTGGGCCGCGGCCACCGCGGCCTTCATTCCTTCGGCATTGGCGCGATCGTCGTCGAGCACCTGTTGGGATACCGCGCTGGTCTTGATCAATTGCGCCGAGCGCGCGAGCTTTCTGTCCGCAGCATCCAGTTGCGCTTCGCGCTGGGCCAGCACAGCCACCGCTGCCGTTCGTTCCGCTTCGCGCTGCACGACCAGACTCTTGGCGGTGTCGACGCTGATCGACGCCCGGTGCAACTGCGCCGTCGCCTGGCGGCGCTGGGCTTCCATCTGGTCGGTGTCCATCCGGGCAAGCACCTGCCCCGCCGTGACAAAATCGCCCTCGGCGACGAGGATTTCGCGGATCCGCCCGGCGGCCTTGGTTGAAATGTCGATCTCGATCGCTTCAATGCGGCCGTTGCCGCTGGCAATCCCGGGGGGCAGATCGGCTTTGCCGAATGTCAGCCAAGCGTAGTAACCGCCGATGCCGACAGCAATGGCGACGACGGCAATGAGCCAGCGCTTCCGGTCCATTCTCATCAGGGGAATCTTCTCTTGCCTGTCCGAGGCGGCGGCGGCGCAGCCTCGCTCGCGCGGACGTAAGATACCATTGTGTTTTGAAAATTAATTCGCAACGCGGGATAAGACCTTGACTTGAATCAACAGCCGTTGACTCGGTGCGACGATATCGTGCGGAAAGTTCCATCGAGATTGATTTCGCGAGGCTCTGATGCGGCGGCGTCCGGACGTGCAGCCTGCGGTCGCCACGCGCGACCGCATCCTGAATGCTGCAGTTCTGCGGTTTTCAAGACACTCCTATGAAGCAACCGGGCTTCGGGACATCGCTGCCGATGTCGGCGTCGACGTCGCTTATGTGCATCGGTGTTTCGGCTCCAAGGAGCGCCTGTTCGCCGAGGCCGTCGGAGCGGCCATGGAACCAGCTCTGCTTCTCAACGGGCCTGCCGACGAACTCGCCGGGGCGCTGGCGAAGCAGATCTTTGCGCACGACGCCGCGCGTGGCCGCGACGAGGTCGGACCGCTCGACATCGTCATCCGCTCGCTTTCGAGTCCGGAGGCGTCACGCGTGTTGACGGAATTCATCGTCAAAGATTTCATCCAGCCGCTGGCCGGCAAGCTCGATCAGCCGGCGGCAGCGCGGGCCGCCGTGATCGCCGCGTTCCTGGCCGGGCTCGGCATTCTCCGCAACGTGCTTCGCATCTCGCCTTTGCAGGAGGCCGAGGGCGGCGACGTCGAGCATCTGATTGCAAGCGCGATCGGGCAGATGATCAATGCCGGCGTCGGCGTCCGGCCCGCATAGTCCCTTGCGCTGCCCCCTCGGCCTTCGATCAGGTCCGCCTGACCGAAAATGCATTCAAAAAGATCGACGATTCGATTCGTCATTGCGAGCCGAGGGTCGGCGCGGAGCGCCGCCCGATGGCGAAGCAATCCAGGGCACCAAGCGAAGACTGTATTGCTTCGTCGCAAGTGCTCCTCGCAATGACGAACTCAGACGCCTGATTTTGTTGAGCGCATCTTGAGTCAGACTCTCAGCTCGCCCCCGCCGTCGCCGGGTGGAACACCAAGGCAAAGCCGTCCATGCAGTAGCGCAGGCCGGTGGGCTTCGGGCCATCGTCGAAGACGTGGCCGAGATGGCCGCCGCAGCGGCGGCAATGCACCTCGGTCCGGGTCATGCCCAGCGTGCCGTCCTTGCGCTCGCCGACCGCGTTCGGCAGCGGCTGCCAGAAGCTCGGCCAGCCGGTGCCGCTCTCGAATTTGGTCTCGGAGGAGAACAGCGGCAGGTCACAGCCAGCGCAGGCGAAAGTGCCCTTGCGATGCTCGTTCAGCAGCGGGCTGGAGCCCGGCCGCTCGGTGCCCTCCTCGCGCAGGATGTTGTACTGCATCGGGGTGAGCTGCTTCTTCCACTCCTCCGGGGTCTTTTCGATCTCGAATTTCTCCGCGGCGGCGCGCGCCGGCTGCAGCCAGCGGAAGCCGAACAAAGCGGCCATGGCGACGGAAGCGAGCAGAATGCGGCGATCAATCATGGTGTCTCCGTGCGAAGCGAGGGCGGTGGCATTGCCTGAGTTACGGCCGGCGGCGGCCAAGGTTACATCCCTGCCCGCAAACCCCGCTCACAATGTCGCGAGGCAGTAATCCTCACTGCGCCGGGGTGGTCTCGTGCGGCTCGGCGGCCGCTGGCTGGTCCGCCAGCGCCGGCTTCGGCGGCCGCGGCGGGCGCGCCTGCCGGGCGTTCTGCTTGGCCGCCTCCAGCCGCGCTTCGTGGATCGCTTCGCGCGCCGCGGCGCGTTCGCGATAGCGCGCCAGCAGGCCCGCCGCGCTGGCGCCGGCGCGGACCGCGGTGCTGATCGCCTGGCCGGCGATCCGGCCGGTGCGGCCCCCGGCCCAGACCAGCTCGAACGGCGAAAACAGCCGCCAGCGCTCGTCGCCGTGCATGATCGCCTGCGCGATCAATTGCCCGGCCATCGCCGTGGTGTTGAGGCCCTGCCGCCCGAACCCGCTGGCGACCCACAGCCCGCGGCGCAATTGCCCGACCTGCGGCATGCCGTGGACGGTCTGGCCCACCACCCCGCTCCAGATCTGGTCGATCTCGACCGCGCCGAGCTGCGGAAACACCGTGCGGATCCGGCGCCGGATCGCGCCACCGAGCCGTTTCGGCTGCGCCGCCCAGGTGGTTTCCGGGCTCGACCATAGCAACCGGTCGCCGTCGACGATGCGGTAATGGTCGATGCCGTCGGTATCGGTCACCGAGCCGGCAAAGCTGATGGCCTCCGCCAGCCGCGCGCCGAGCGGCTGGGTCAGCGCCGCATAGCGCCAGACCGGCAGCAGCGTGTCAGACAGCCGTTGCAACGGCGCGCCGAGATGGACATTGCCCGCCAGCACGATGTCGGAGGCGCGCAGCCGCGCTTCCGGGGTGACGATCCGCTTTCGGATCCCGGACGGGTCGATGCTGACCGCCGGGGTGTCCTCGAAAATCCGCACCCCGGCCTGGCGCGCCAGCGCTTCGAGGCCGCGGAGGTATTTACGTCCGTCGAGCTGGAACGCGGTCGGGTAATGGATGGCGTGGAAATAGCGGTCGGTCTTCAGCACGTCGCGGACGTGGTCGATCTGCCAGCCCTCGACCTCGGTGCTGAAATCCTCGCCCAGCATCTGCAGCCGGCCGATCAGCCGGTCGCCGATATCGACGTTGGAAACCTCGAGCGCGCCCTGGGTCAGATTGATGCCGGGCATCGTTTCCTCGGTGGCGAGGTCGCGGACATAGTCCATCCCCAGTTTCGCCAGCGACCAGAGGTCGCGGGTATCGTGGAAGCCGATCCGGGCGATCAGATCGCCGATCGGCACGCCAAACCCCGGCATTACGGTGCCAATCTGATGGCCGGAGGCGTTCCAGCCGACCTGGCGAGCCTCCAGCACGGCGACGCTGGCGCCCATCCGGGCCGCCTCCAGCGCCACGGTCAGGCCGGCGAGCCCGGCCCCGATCACACAGATATCGACGTCGAGATTGAAGCTCAGCCGGTCGCGGTGCGGAATCGCAAAGCCCACCGCGCCGGCCGGCGTGGGCGCAGGCGCGTCGTCCGGTCCTTTGGTCGCACTTGTCGCGGGCTGGGTCATGCCGTTTTCTTACGGACACCTTGGATGCTTGTCACCTTGTCCTGACGCGGCTTCTCGATTAATCCGCAGACGGGTCTCCCTTCCGGATTGCACACATGCGCCGTTTGATTCTGCTGCGTCACGCCAAGACCGAGACGGACGCGCCGAGCGGCAAGGACCAGGACAGGCGTCTCGACGACCGCGGCCGGGTCGACGCCGCCGCGATCGCCGGCTGGCTGGTCCGCAACCGGCTGGTACCGGATGCGGCGCTGATTTCCACCGCGGTGCGGGCGCAGCAGACCTGGGAAATCATCAGCGGCGTGATCCCCGCCGAGCTGATGCCGATGCAGGTCGCGCATCTGCCGGAGCTTTACGGCGCCGGCGCCGCGCAATTGCTGCAGGAGATCCACGCCGTCGCCGACCAGCCGCGGCGGCTGTTGGTGGTCGGGCACAATCCCGGACTGCAGGAACTGGCGCTCGGGCTGACCTGCAACGGCACCGCCGCCGAGCGCAAGCCGCTGAACGGCAACATGCCGACCAGCGGGCTGGCGGTGATCGATTTCGCGATCCGCGACTGGGCCGACGCCGCGTTCGGCGGCGGCAAGCTTTCGCATTTCGTCAGCCCGAAGATTTTGCGCGAGGCATCCTAGGACGCCAGGTTCGTCATTGCGGCCGGTTTGATCTAGACTGCGCGCGAGGCCGACGCCCCGGAGCCAGACCCGCATGTTCAAATCCATTCTCGTCCCGATCGACCTGTCCGACACCGACCTGACCAAGCCGGCGATCGACACCGCCGCCACGCTGGCGCAAACCTATCGCGGCACGGTCCGGCTGATCACCGTGATGCCGATGACGCCGGTGATGCTGGCCGAATATGTCCCGGCGGATTTCGACGCGCAGCAGCGCGAATTGTCCGAGCAGGGGCTGGCGAAAGTGGCACGCGAATCCGGCATCGACGCGGCGCGGATCTCCACCGTGGTGCGACAGGGCGGGATCTATCACGAGATCCTCGAAGAGGCCGCTGCCTGCGGCGCCGACCTGATCGTGATGACCTCGCACAAGCCGGCGATGCGGACCTACTTCCTCGGCTCCAACGCCGGCCATGTGGTGCGCTACGCCACCTGCTCGGTGCTGGTGGTGCGGCAGTGAAGCCGGCAGCATCGTCGCGCTGAGATGATCCAGGCAATTCAATTGCGTTCGTCATTCCGGGGCGCGCGCAGCGCCAGCTGCGAGCGAACCCGGAATCTCGCACCACACTGACCAGGTCAACACCCGGCGCAGGATTCCGGGTTCGCTCGCCCAAGAGGCTCGCGCCCCGGAATGACGAGCATGAAGTGATCGGCCCCTACGGCAACAACTCCTTCGGCAATTCCTCGAAGGTGTAGCTGCGCGGTTTGTTGCGGCGGATGAAGCCACCGACTTGCCAGCCGAACAGCGCGGCGAAGCCGACGATGAACAGCACGCCGCCCCATTGCGCGGTGGCGACCGCGCGCGCCAGCAGGCCCGTCATCGCCACGCCGAGCAGCGCGATCAGCACCATCGCGCCGATATGGATGGCGGGCTTCAGCCCGCCGACCAGCGCGGCGTGGCTGCCGACCTGTTGCATCCGCCGGTGCAGCGCCACGATGAAGGCGCGGTAGTCCTCGTCCTGCGGCGCCATCAGCGCCACGGTCTGCCAGGTGGTGGAGATGATGCTGACGCGGGCGCCTCCGACGTCTTCGAGATCGGCGCGAAACCGCCGCGATTGCATCGACACCGGCCGGTAGCTCAGCCGCACGCTGGCGATGGTGGCGTAGGGCCACAGCCCGGCCTTGCCGCCGACCCGCCACGACAACCCGTCATCGGTGAGCTCGAACTGCTGCGCGGCGCCGACCAGCGAAGCCTTGTAGGCGTAGCTCGTGCCGGGCGCGGCTTTGTCGCGTCTTGCTTTTGAGATTGCGGCCAATGCGGTGGTCTCCCTGCGCATCCCTCATTGCAGGAGGGTCGGCCGGACGCAACTTGCGATCATGACTACCGCGCGTCAAAGTGTGTACTTATACACTTGCCGAGTCGTCATTGTGTGTATAGATACACCATGAACTCGCGTGACATCATTGCGGCGCTAAAGGCCGACGGGTGGGTTCAGGTCGCCCAGAAGGGCAGCCACCGTCAGTTCAAACACCCGACCAAACCGGGCCGCACCACGGTCCCGCATCCGAAGCGTGATGTCCCGCTGGGAACGCTGCGCAGCATCGAGCAGCAATCCGGTCTCAAACTGAGGTGACGCCCATGCGCCATTACATCGCACTGATCCACAAGGACGAAGGCAGCGACTACGGGGTTTCGTTTCCCGATCTGCCCGGCGTCATCAGCGCCGGCCGCACCCTGGACGAAGCGCGCGACATGGCGGCCGAGGCGCTGGCACTGCACCTGCAGGGCATGGCGGAAGACGGCGACGCCGTGCCCGAGCCGTCGACGCTGGAATCGATCATGCAGAATCCGCAGAACCGCAACGGCGTCGCCGTTCTGGTGCCGGTGATTCCGCCGGCGGTCAGATCGGTACGGATCAACATCACGCTTCCCGCCGACATCCTCGAACAGATCGACGCCTATGCCGAACGCGAGGGTTTCACCCGGTCCGGCTTTCTGGCGCAGGCGGCGAAGAAGTCGATGGCGGCCTAACTAACAGGTCGTAATCGCTGCGCTTGCACGGGCGGTGGGCTTTTCTTACAAGTCACGGATGCGAGCGCGTCACCCCGCTCTCGCCAACGACGTTGCCACAACCCTCTGGTCCAGCGAGCGCTCATGGCCCAACCCGCCGCCTATTTCCCGCGCCGCCTGATCCTCGCGGCCGCGATGATTTCCGGCATGCTGCTGGCGCTGGCGCTGCACATGCTGGGGCAGCGCTTCGGGCTCGATCTCGGCGGGCTGTGGCGCAGCGATCTCACCAGTTTCATGCCCGCGGGCGCGGCGTTGGCTTGGTGGTTGGTGGCGACCGCGGGGTTTGCCGGCGGCTATCTCACGGCGGCACTGATGCACAGCGCGGTGTCGGGCCAGATCCCGCCGCGGATGCGGCAATTCCTGATCGGGCTCGGCGTGCTGGTGTTGGCCGCCGCGGGCCAGGCGGCATCGGCGCCCTCGCCGCTGCCGACCATCGCTGGCGTGCTGGCGGGCCTGGCGACGTTGTGCCTCGGCGCGCTGATGGCGTTCTGCGGCGCGCATTTCGCGTTGCGCAAGGTCTGAGGTGGTTCGGTGAACGAAACGCCGCGCAGGAACCTGCGCGGCGTTTTGCCTCAGTTCAATATTGCACGCATCGTCAGCTCGCGGCGCGAAGATTGACGCGTGTTTCGGCCAGCGTAGTCAGCTTGCGGTCGGTGGCCTTTTCCTCGTCAAGGGTCTTTTGCAACACCGCGGCGCAATCGTTGCGGCCGAGCTGCTTGGCCCAGGCGATCAGACTGCCGTAGCGGGCGATCTCATAGTGCTCGACGGCCTGCGCGGCGTTGATCAGCGCGGCGTCGAGCACCGCCTTGTCGTCAATCTCGCCGGTCACGTCATCGGCTTCTGCGATGATACCGTCGATCGCCGGGCATGCCACCGCCTTGATCGCGGCGCCGTGCATCTCGAATACCTGTTCCAGCCGCTGCACGTGGCCTCGGGTTTCATCGAGGTGGGTCAGAAATCCCTGCTGCAGCTGCCGATCGGTGGCCTTGTCGGCCATTTTCGGCAGCGCCTTCAATAGCTGCCTTTCGGCGTAATAGATGTCCTGCAATTGATGCACGAACAAGTCATCCATGGTCTTGATGTCTTTGGTGAAAAGTCCCATCGCCAGATCCTCGCAATGTGGAACATGACAGCTTTGCGACACCCGCTGCGATGCTCCGATGTGATGAGCGACGTTAACCAGCGAAACGAAACTCTGTTCCTTGCGCGCGGCGGACATGCGCATCATATCGACAGCAGCACGGCCCGATCGGCCCAGAGTGAGCCATTGCGGCCATGACACGACGGCGCACCAAGTTTGCGTTACATCAAAGGCCGATCGGGCCCGCCGCCGCAATGATGCGCGATCTTGTCGCCGCAGCCGATTGGATTGCACTGTGGGCTGGTTTTGCCCTAAAGAATGTCGCGTAAATGAGTAGGTTGGCTGCCGCTTGCCGAAGATCGCTGCGATCGGCGCTCGCCATGTTGCCGCCCCGCCGGGAGGACGAATGCATCGAGTGCTGACCGCGCTGGGGCGTGGCTTCAAGAGACATGTCGGCTGGAAACGAGTCGGGATTGTCGCAAGCGTCCTCATCGTCGCCTTCGCCATCACGTCGCTGGTCCGCACCCTCAAGGGCGTCGACAGCGGCACCATTCTTGTCGCGCTGACCGAAAAGACCCATGGCCAGATCGGGCTCGCGGCGCTGTGCGTGCTTGGCGCGTTCTGCACGCTGACATTCTATGATTTCTTCGCGCTGCGCACGATCGGCAAGCTGCACGTGCCGTACCGGATCGCGGCGCTGTCGGCTTTCACCAGCTACGTGATCGGCCACAACATCGGCGCCACGGTGTTCACCGGCGGCGCGATCCGATTCCGGATTTATTCCGACTACAGCCTGAGCGCGATCGACG
This sequence comes from Rhodopseudomonas sp., assembly GCF_013377015.1. GTDB lineage: Bacteria > Pseudomonadota > Alphaproteobacteria > Rhizobiales > Xanthobacteraceae > JARJEH01. The sequence goes on from NZ_JACABA010000001.1 coordinate 298,916, forward strand.
TCGCCAAGATCTGCTTCGTCTCCGGACTGACCTTCTGGCTCGGCAATCTGTTCGTGCTCGGCACCGGCATGATCTGGCATCCGCCGGCCGCCAGCGCGATGGACCTGTTGCCCGACGAGATCAACCGGCTGATCGGGGTGGGCTGCCTGTCGGGTATCGCGGCCTATTTCATCTGGCTGGCGCTGGGCAAGAAACGGCGCGAACTCGGCCAGAACGGCTGGAAAGTCGTGCTGCCGTCGGCGCGACTGACGCTGGTGCAGGTGCTGATCGGCGTCGTCGACCTCGGCTTCTGCGCGCTGGCGATGTATCTGCTGATGCCGTCCACGCCGCAGATCGACTTCGTCTCGCTGGCGGTAGTGTTCATTCTCGCCACTTTGCTCGGCTTCGCCAGCCACGCGCCCGGCAGCCTCGGCGTATTCGACGCCGCGATGCTGGTGGCGCTGCCGCAATTCGCCCGCGAGGATTTGATCGCCACATTACTGATCTACCGCGTGCTGTATTTCATCCTGCCGTTCGGGCTCGCGATTTCGATCCTCGGGACGCGCGAACTCTGGCTCAGCGTGATGGTGCCCTGGCAGAAGCGCCGCAGCGCCATCGCCGCCGCCGCGACCGCGACCGCGACGCCAGTCCGCCAGATCGCGCATCGCCCGGCGCCGAAGCGATGATCCGATGCGCGGCCCGGTCGGGCAGCGCGGTCTCTTATTTTTGCCCCATCCGGGGCGTCAAACGTCGCATGATCACGATATCCTCGATCCGTTCGTTCTTCCCGCTCGCTATCCTGCTGGCCGGCCTTCTCGCCGGCATCGGCCTGCTGCCAGCCGAACGCGCCGTGGCGCAGCCGGCCGGCGCCGTCACCCAGCCCGACGCCGACGCCGCGATGCAGATTTCCTGGGAGGTCCGGAACAGGTTCCGGCTGTTCCGCGAGGAGCGCGACTTCCTGCTGCACGCCGAGACGCTGCGCGGCCGCGGCGTGCTGGCCTCCGAGCAGGCGCTGGAACAGCAGAGCGACGGTCGCGGCTGGGCCCGCAATACCGTCAACCGGCTCTGCATCGATCTGACCGGCCGGGTCAACGAACCCTGCTTCCGCGACGGCGTCAGGGAGAGCTACCTGACCCCGACCGATCACCCGGTCACGGTGCGGCTGACCGGCACGATTCCGGTCGGAGCGACCTGCGCCTGGAGTTTCGACGACGGCGACGGCCCGCGGGCCTCGACGCTGGATTGCAACGAGCCGGTGAATTTCCGCGCCCGCTACGGCCGCCCGACGGTGGCCACGGTGGACGTCTCCAGCGGCGCCGAGCCGGCGCAGCATATCGTCGGCAACATCTTGGTGCGCGACATCCTGATCGCGGGGCTCGGCGACTCGATCGCCTCGGGCGAAGGCAATCCGGACCGCGAGATCGCGCTGGCCGACGACGGCTTCTGCTTTCGCTCCTATCTCGGCCTGTCCGGCCAGTTCTATCGGCCGAGCCGTGCCGGCTACAAGGGCGGCCGCGCCTGCGAGGCGCCGGACACGCTGCAGGCCTGGCAGCGCTACGGCGCATTGTGGTTCAACTCGCCCTGCCACCGCTCGCTGTACAGCTACCAGACCCGCACCGCGCTGGCGCTGGCGGCGCGCTATCCGCATATCGCGGTGACGCTGCTGCCGCTCGGCTGCACCGGGGCGACGATTGCCGACGGCCTGTTCGGCGCGCAACGCGCCCGCGAATGCCTGCTGTCCAAGGGGTCGTTCAACTGCCGCGGTAGCGTCAACGCTCAGCTCGCCGAATTGCGCGAGGCGATGGCCGCGGTGAAGAAGCGCCAGCCGAACCGCGCGCTCGATCTGGTGCTGCTGTCGGTTGGCGCCAACGACATCAACTTCTCCGGGCTGGTCGCCGACGTGATCGTCGACAATCCGACCGAGCGCGCGCTGTTCCGTCGCTCCGGGGTGATCGGATCGATCGACGAATCCCGCACCGCGCTGGCGCGCGAGCTGCCGCGCGCGTTCGGCAAATTGCGCGAGGCGTTGAAGCCGTTGGTGGGCGACCTCGAGCGCGTGCTCTATGTGTCCTACGCCAATCCGACGCTGGTGAATGGCGGCGCGCCCTGCGCCGGCGGCCGCGCCGGCTTCGACATCCATCCGTCGTTCAACGCCGATCCACAACGGCTCGCCGCGGTGTCGGCCTTCGTGAAGGACGAGTTCCTGCCGCAGCTGCGGAATCTGGCGCTGTGCGAGGGCGGCGTGCTGTGTGGCGATCCCGCCGCCGACCGCATGACGCTGGTCGATTCGCATCAGCGTGCCTTCGCCGATCACGGCTTCTGCGCCCGCGCCGAAACCGATCCGGAATTCGACCGCGCCTGTTTCTCGGCGAGCGGCGATAGTTTTACCACCGACCTGGTCGCCGCGGCGAGTTCGCCGCTGACCTGCGGCGCCGGCGCCAGCAGCTTTCGCGCCTATCTGCCGCGGGCGCGCTGGATCCGCGACGCCAATGACAGCTATTTCGCGGCGATGACCTATCCGCAGGGCCTGCCGGGCGCGATCCAGCCCGCCGACATCCATGACGCCACCTGGGGCGTGGTCTCGGCGGTCTATGGCGGCGCGGTGCATCCCTCGGCCGAGGGCCACGCCGCGATGGCCGACGCGGCGACGCCGGTGGCGGCCGCGGTGCTGCGGCTGCCCGCGCTGTCGCAGGTGATCGAACAACCGCTGCCGCCGCTCGAGCGGCCGCGGGAATAGCGCAGGATCGTCCCGCGCAGGTTCGTCTCGCGCAGGGTTGTCATTCCGGGGCGCGCGCAGCGGTAGCTGCGAGCGAACCCGGAATCTTGCAACACGAGGAAGCGTCAACACACCGCGGACGGAGTCCGTGGGCGAGATTCCGGGTTCGCTCAAGCTGCGCTTTCGCGCCCCGGAATGACAGGTGGCGTGCTATTTCGCCGGGGCGGGCGCCGGGTTCGCCATTTTCGGCGCCGGTGCCATCGGTGCGGGCGCCTTCGGCTTCGGCGGTGCGGCGCCCGCCGTCCCCGGCTTCATCGCCGCGGCTTGGGACGGCAGGAATTTCTGCACGATCGCCGGATCGAGCTGGGCGATCGCGGTGTCGGGCAGCCGCTGCCAGGTCTCGTCCTGGCCGAGCGCCGGGGTCAGCACATAGCCGCGCAGCGTCAGCGCCTGGCCGTCCGGGCTGACGGTCAGCATCGCCTTCCAGATATCGCCGTTGCGCGGATCGAGGATGTTGCCGCCCTCGTATTTCAGGCCGTTGCGCTTCATGTCGCGGATCAGCGAAATGCCCAGCACCGGCTGGTTCTTGCGATCGTCCTCGCATTCGCTGCAGATCGCATTGCCCGGCGCGCCGGGCTTCGGGAAGGTCTTGGCGACCACCCCCTCATACATGCCGCCGCCGCGGTCGAGCATCAGCAGCCAGAGCACGGGCTTGCCGTCCTCGCTACGCTGCCACATCCCGGCGGCGCTGGGCTGCTCGGCCGCCTTGAGCGGCGCGGAGGTGAACAGGGCCAAGCCGGCCAAGGCGGCGATAGCGGCGAATGTCGAGAGCGAGCGGTGTATCTTCATGGCCTCACCTGAAACATCGCGATGGGTCGAGATTATGGCGAAACGCGCCGCAGAGCCAGAGGGGCGATGTAAACGGCGCCGCGCGGACCGCAGCGCGGCCGCCCGGCACTATGCGCCAGCCGCGAGCCACCCTTCCTCCTGCGCGGGCTGTCGTATATGAGAGAATTGCCTCCGGAGCGTGCCGATCGTTCCCAGGAGCGGATTGGCGACGTCGATGGTGGCGGCGGTTATTCAATTCAAAAATCGCGAGCTGACACGTGATCGACGCAAACGCGGACAGGCATTTCAACCAGGACTTGGCATGGTCAATCGATTGACGACGACGCAATCCACCGTGGCGATGCGGCGTTGGGGGCCTGCCGCCCTCGTGACGGTTGCGGCGATGGCCGCACTGATGGCGCTGCCCGCCGACGCGGCGACAAAACGGGCTCGTCCCGCGCCGTCCATCGAGGCGACAGCGCCGCGCGAGGCCGGCGAGCCGATCATGGCGATCGTGTCGATCAAGAGCCAGAAGGTCACTTTCTACGACGCCGACGGCTGGATCCTGCGGGCGCCGGTGTCGACCGGCACCACGGGACGCGAGACGCCGGCCGGCGTGTTCGCCCTGCTCGAGAAGGACAAGGACCACCACTCGAGCATGTATGACGACGCCTGGATGCCGAACATGCAGCGCATCACCTGGAACGGCGTCGCCCTGCATGGCGGGCCGCTGCCCGGCTATGCGGCCTCGCACGGCTGCGTACGGATGCCTTTTGGCTTTGCCGAGAAGCTGTTCGACAAGACCCGGATCGGGATGCGGGTGATCATCTCGCCGAACGACGCCGAGCCGGTCGAGTTCTCCCATCCGGCGCTGTTCGTTCCGGACCGGGAGGCGATCGCGGCCGCACCGGCCAAGGCCGAGACGTTCCCGCGCGAGGCGGCCGAGGCTGCCAAGACCGCCGACGAGGCGAAGAAAGCCGCCGCGACAGCGACGCGCGAGACGGCTTTGCTGACGGCGTCGCTGCGCAAGCTGGAAAAGCTCAAGACCCGTGCCGACACCGAGCTCGCCACCGCCGACAAGGCGCTCGCCGCCGCCAAGACCGACGAGGCCAAGGCGCGGGCCGAGGACCTCAAGCAAAAGGCCGCCGCCAAGGCCGCGGACCTGGCGACCCAATTCGAGACCGCCAAAGCCGACGCCAAATCGAAGCTCGACGCAGCCGCCGCCGCAAAGGAAGCCGCCAAGGCGGCGCAGACCAGGAAGGCCGATACGGCCAAAGCAGCGAGCGAGGCGAAGCTCGCGCTTGAACCGGCGTCGATCTTCATCAGCCGCGCGACGCAGAAGCTTTACGTGCGGCGCAACACCCATAAGCCGGCGCCGGACGGAGGCGGCGAGGTGTTCGATGCGACCATCGAGGTTCCGGTCACGATCCGCGATCCCGGCAAACCGATCGGCACGCATGTGTTCACGGCGGTGACGCGCAACGATGCGGGCCTGCGCTGGACCGCGGTCACGATCGACAACGCCGACGACGCCAAGGCCGCGCTCGACCGCATCACCATTCCGCAGGAGGTGCTCGATCGCATCGCGCCGACCGCTTCGCCGCGAACCTCGATCGTCATCTCGGACGAGCCGCTGAGCGCCGAGACCAACTATCGCACCGAATTCGTCGCGGTGCTGAACAACCAGCCCCAGGGCGGCTTCGTGACGCGCCGGCCGACGGCCGATGTCCGCGTATCGGACAATGACGATCAGGACGGCGGCGGCTTCGGCTCGTTTTTCCAGCGCAGCTGGAACCCGCAACCCGTCAACCCGAACCCGCGCCGGCGCGGCGGCCCGGTCTATTATCAGCAGCCGCGCGGCTGGTGGTGAGGCGCTGACCGCAACCTGCCGTGGTGCGAGATTCCGGGTTCGCTCGCGGCTGTCGCCGCGCGCGCCCCGGAATGATTGACGCGAGCGATGAACTGCCGTCGTGGCGCATGCCGACTCGAGGCAGCGTCATTGGACGAGGCGACGCATCGCCTCGCCGCAACTCACAATCCGCTTAGTTGACGCCGAGCTTCTTCTGCAGGCTCGACGATGACGTCGTGTACTGAAACACCAGGCGCTTGTCGGGATAGACGTATTTGTGCGCCTTCTGCGCCATCAGCGCGCCCTCGTGGAAGCCGGACAGGATCAGCTTCAGCTTGCCCGGATAGGTGTTGATGTCGCCGATCGCGAAGATGCCGGGGACGTTGGTCTCGAACGTGCCGGTGTCGACCGGCACCAGATTGTTCTCCAGATGCAGGCCCCAATTCGCCACCGGGCCGAGCTTCATGGTCAGACCGAAGAACGGCAGCATGGCGTTGCAGGTCACCTGCGAGATCGAATTGTCGTTGCCCTTCACGGTGGCGCCGCTGAGCTGGCCGTTCTCGCCCTGCAGCTCGGTGATCTGGCCGATCTTGAGGTCCAGCTTGCCGGAGGCGACCAGCGCGCGCATCTGCTCGACCGAGTGCGGCGCGCCGCGGAAATCGTCGCGGCGATGCACCAGCGTCATGCTCTTGGCCAGCGGGTTGAGGTTCAGCGTCCAGTCCAAGGCGGAGTCGCCGCCGCCGACGATCAGGATGTCCTTGCCGCGGAACTCTTCCATCTTGCGCACGGCGTAGTGCACCGACTTGCCCTCATAGGCCTCGACGCCGGGCACCGGCGGACGCTTCGGCTGGAACGAGCCGCCGCCGGCGGCCACCACCAGCACCTTGCATTCGAACACGGTGCCGGCGTCGGTGGTGACGCGGAAACCAGGATCGCCGATCTTCTCGACCTCGGCCACCATCTCGTTGAGATGGAATTGCGGATTGAATGGCTTGATCTGCTCCAGCAGCGCCTCGGTGAGGCCGTGGCCGGTGATCAGCGGAATTCCGGGAATGTCGTAGATCGGCTTTTCCGGATACAGCTCGGCGCATTGGCCGCCGATCTTGTCGAGAATGTCGACGAGGTGGACCTTGATATCCAGCAGGCCCAGCTCGAACACGGCGAACAGTCCGCAGGGGCCCGCGCCAACAATCAGCACATCGGTTTTGATCACGTCGGTCATCGTTGATTCTTTTCGGTTGGAAAATAGGCGGCGAGACAGCCGTTCCGGCCGCGGCTTGTCTAGCCAAGCCAGCCGGGCGAGGAAAGTCATAATTAGGCCGGAGGCCCATCCGCCACCTTGTCCTAGCTCAAGAAACCGGCTCAATGGGCGAAAAGCTCAAGAAAACTCGGAGAAATGGCCTTGACCGCACGATCCCGCGACGCCGCGCTGCCGGTTCTGGAGGATTTTCCCTATCGACTTTCGGACAATGTCCGGTTCGCTGACCTCGACCCCAACAACCACGTCAACAACGCGGTGTATTCCAGCTACTTCGAATCCGGCCGGGTCAGCCTGGTCAAGGACAAGGCCAACGGGCTGATGCCGCCGGGGCTGAGCTGGGTGCTGGTGCGGCTCGATATCCACTTCCGCAGCGAGCTGCACTGGCCGGGCAAGATCGAGCTCGGGCTCGGCGTGGTACGGCTCGGCCGCACCTCGACGCATTTCGATCAGGTGGTGTTTTCCGAAGGCATCTGCGTCGCCTCGGCGCGCTCGATCACCGTGCTGGTCAACGAGCAGAGCCGCAAGCCGACGCCGCTGACCGAACAGATCATCGGCAATCTCAAGCGCTGGGCGCTGCGCGGCGTCGAGCTGGCGTAGCCGATCAGGCCTGCCGCTCGGGCGTCGAGACCACCAGGCCGTCGAGTTCGTCGGTGACCTTGATCTGGCACGACAGCCGCGACGACGGGCGGACGTCGAAACCGAAATCGAGCATGTCCTCTTCCATCGGCGACGGCCCGCCGACCTTCTCGCGCCAGGCTTCGTCGACATAGACGTGGCAGGTCGCGCAGGCGCAGGCCCCGCCGCACTCCGCCTCGATGCCCGGGACGGCGTTGCGGATCGCCGCCTCCATCACCGTCGCGCCGTTCTCGACCTCGATGGTGCGGGTTTCGCCGGTGTGGTCAACAAAGTGAATCTTGGCCATGATTGCTCGTCGGTAGGGATGGGATACGGGCTGTCCTATAACCGGTCGATTTGCATTCCGCCAGCGCTCGCGGCGAAATCCGCGCGGTCCGGGCTGCGGAATTGATCCGGATCAGGAGCGACGCAGCCGGGCGCTGATCGCTTCGCGCGCCGCGGCCACGGCGAAGCCGACCGCAGGCAGCGCGTGCGAGGTGTCGTCGCCGCAGCGCAGCGCAGCTTCCAAGCTGTCGACGGCTTCCGCCACGCCGAACGCGCCGATCGCCCGCGCCGATCCCTTCAACGTATGCGCCAGCGCCGCGGCGTCGTCCGGCAGCGACGCCAGCGCCGCCATCAGACTGGCGGCCTGCGCCGAGAACAACGCCAACACCTCGCGCTCAAGCCCGGCATCGCCAAGCGTCATCCGCGACAGATGCTGAATGTCGAGCGGTTCGGAATCCGGCACCAGCGGCGGCGATGGCATCCATTCGATCCGTTCAAGGCGCAGTGGCATTGCTATCCCCAGAAATGCCGGCACCACACGATCCGGCAACGGAAATCACCCCAACCAACCACAAAATTGGTTAACGGATCATTTCGGTACATTGCCGCAAGTTTGCCTCGTTTTTGACGACATATCGCCACGGTTCGACCGGGCATCCTGGATTTTTGCGGTAGCAGAAAGGTTTAGCCGTCACTCCCGTTAACGATGATTAAGATGTTCTTAACGGCGACCATTTCATTCGCTCCGCCGAGCCAATAGGATGTTTGTGGAAGTAGCGGACAAGCTGGGCGCATAGGGGTTCGATTTCGCCCGGCTTCAAGCACCAGAGCCGGAGACATGCAGCGGTCACCGACCGCGCGGGCGTCCCCCGGATGCGTAGAACAAGGGCGTAGACCAAATGGCGAACAATCCCAAGAAGATCAAAGATCCGACCGAAGTCGCGATGTCCGCAATTCAGGAAGCCCTGAATATCAGCGACGCGCCGGCGACCGGCAGCGATCAGATCACCATCAGGACTGAGAGTTCGTCGACCTCATCCGCGGCGCCTCCTTACGACGGTGGCAGCTTCGACAGCCGGATCGGCAACGACCGCAAGAGCTTCGAGCCGGTCGACGAACAGCGCTTTGCGCAGCGTCCCGCCAATGACGATCGCGAGACCATCGGCCAGTTGTTGCAGGCAATTCAGAAGGGCCGCCCCGCCCGCAACGTCTACATGCTGGCTTCGGTGTTCGCCGGCATCTGGATCGTCGGCGCCGGCCTGCTCACCATCGCCTTCCTGCCGTCGCTGCAAGCCTTCATCGGCCAGGGCAGCGGCGGAACGCTGGCGCTGGCTGGCCTCGCCGCGCTGTTCTTCGCGCCGGTGATGCTGTTCTATTTCCTGGCGAGCCTCGCATGGCGCGGCCAGGAGCTGCGGATGATCGCGCAATCGATGGCGCAGGTCGCGATCCGCTTCTCCGAACCCGAGGGCGCGGCGAGCGATTCCATGGTCACGGTCGGCCAGGCGATCCGCCGCGAAGTCGCCGCGATGGGCGATGGCGTCGAGCGCGCGATCGCACGCGCCGGCGAACTCGAAACCCTGGTCGCCAACGAAGTCTCCGCGCTGGAACGCGCCTATTCGGACAACGAAGTCCGCATCCGCGCGCTGCTGCAGGACATCGCGCATCAGCGCGACAATCTGGTCGGCCAGGCCGAACAGGTCCGCAGCGCCATCTCCGGCGTGCAGATCGATCTGCGTCATGACATCGCGCTGATTTCGGATGCGATCGCCTCGCGCGTCGATGAAGTGGCCAAGAGCATCACCGGCGCGCTGGAAGAGCGCGGCGCCCACATCACCAGCGCGCTCAGCAACGCCGGCGACAACATGATTCTGGCGCTCGGCGAGCGCGGCGGCGATCTGCTCGACCGCCTCGAGGAGGCCAGTGCCGAGACCACCCGCGCGGTGCTCGACGCCAGCGAACGGCTCACCACCAGCCTCAATTTCAAGACCGGCCACGTCCACGACGAATTCGTCGAACTGGCCGACCGCGTCCACGACATGCTGAACGAACGCATCGACCGCATCACCAGCGAGTTCGAGCAGCGCTCCTCCACCATCGTCGACGGCATCTCCGATCGTACCGAGCAGGTCCACGACTCGCTGAAGAATTCCAGCGACTCCCTGCTGCTGGAACTCGAACTGCGCAGCGGCGATCTGGTCAGTAAGATCGACGAAGCCGGCAACCGCCTCGCCACCCAGATCCTGACCAGCGGCGACAAGGCCTCCGAGGCGCTCGACGTCACCGTCAACACGCTGGTCGCGAAGGTGGTCAGCCAGACTGAGAATGCCCACGACACGCTCAGCCTGCAGATGAGCGCCTTCGACGAATTGGTGAAGGACCAGGGCGCGGAGCTGGCCGAGAAATTTTCCCGCGACAGCGGCACCCTCGGCGCGCTGATCACCAAGCATATTTCGGAATTCGACCGCACCGTGAAGACCTACGGCGGCGACATCGTCGACCGCATGGGACAGCGAACCCAGGATATTTCCGAGACCCTGAAGAACTACGTCGACACCTTCGACACAAGGCTGACCGCCAACGGCGGCACGATCAGCGCCGCGTTGGATCAGCGCCTGACCCAGTTCGAGACCACTTTCGAATCCCGCGTCACCAGCCTCGACGGTTCGCTGCACAGCAAGATCCAGACGTTCGACGATTCGGTCGGCGGGCATCTCAAGTCGCTGGAGCAGACCTTCGACGATCGCGCGAAGTCGGTGACCGAGACCATCGACACGAGGATCGAGAAGCTGTCCACGACGCTGACCACCGGCACCGAGCAGGCGATCGAGTCGATCGACTCGCGCTTGACCCATCTGACGACGTCGCTGTCCACCGGCGCGATCCAGGCCATCGAGTCGATCGACTCGCGCCTGACCCATCTGACGTCGGCTCTGACCGATGGCGCGACCCAGGCAGTGCAATCGATCGACACCCGCCTCGCCCATCTCACGACGACGCTGACGGACGGAACCACCCAGGCGATCAGCGCGATCGACCAGCGCATCAGCGACGTGACCGAAACCATCGATTCCCGCAGCAACCACCTCGCCAGCACCGTTAGCGCCCGGTTCCAGGAAATTCACGAAGGCCTGGAAAGCCGCGTCGGCGCCGTCGCGAACGACATCGATATTCGCGTCACCCAATTCGAGGATCTGCTGGGGTCGCGCGTCGAAGCCGTCGCCGGCCGTTTCGAGAGCAGCGGACGCCAGGCCAGCGACACGCTGATGGCCCGCGCCGAAGAGTTGTCGATCGGCATCAAGTCGCACGTCGCGGACGCCGAACGCTCGTTGACCAACCTCGTCGTCAACACCAGCGAGACGATCCAGAGCGGCGCCCGCGCCGCGCAGCAATCGCTGCTGACAGTTTCCTCGGATGTCGGCGAGCAGCTCAAGCTGACCTCGTCGGAGGTCGAACGCGCGCTGACCGAGGTCGGCACCACCGCGGCCAATTGGATCGTGGTCAGTGCCAACGAGGCGCGAACCACGCTGGTGTCGGCATCCACCGACGCGGCCAACCAGATCAAGTCGCTGTCCGCCGACGTCGAACGCACCCTGTCGGCCGCCGGCACCTCCACGGCGGCGTCGGTTCTCGCCGGCGCGCGCGAGGCCCAGAGCACGCTGGTCAGCACATCGACCGACGTCGCCAGCCAGATCAAATCGCTGTCCACCGACATCGAGCGCACGCTGTCGGATGCCGGCAGCGCCACCACGGCGTCGGTCGTGGCCGGTGCGCGCGAAGCGCAGAACACCCTGATGGCGACGTCCTCCGAGGTCGCCAAACAGATCCGGTCGCTGTCCTCGGACATCGAACGCACGCTTTCCGAAGCCGGAAGCTCGACTACGTCGTCGGTCGTCGCCGGTGCGCGCGAAGCGCAGAACACACTGGTGTCGACGTCGTCCGACGTCGCCAACCAGATCCGGTCGCTGTCCGCCGATATCGAGCGGACGCTGTTCGCCGCCGGCACCGCCACCGCTGAATCCGTGCTGACCGGCGCCCGCGCCGCGCAGACCACACTGGTGAACGCTTCGGCGGATGCATCGACCCACGTCATGACGCTGACGGCCGACGTCGAACGCACCCTCTCCGCAGCAGGAGCCGCGACCGCCGAATCGATCGCCGCCAGCGCCCGCGAAGCCCATGACGCGATGGTTGCGGCCTCCAGGGAAGCATCGGCCGAGGTCAAATCGCTGACCGCCGACGTCGAGCGCACCCTGTCCGCAGCAGGAACCGCGACCGCCGAATCGATCGTTGCCGGCGCGCGCGAAGCTCAGAGCACGCTTGTTGCAGCATCCACCGATGCATCGACCCAGGTCAAATCCTTGGCCGGCGATGTCGAGCGGACGTTGTCCGCCGCAGGCGCCGCCACCGCCGGCTCCATTATCGCCAGCGCACGTGAGGTCCAGAGCACGCTCGTGACCGCTTCCACCGACGCCTCGACCCAGGTCAAATCGCTGACCGCCGAAGTCGAGCGCACGCTGATCGCGGCCGGTATCGCGACCTCCGACTCGATCGTCGCCGGGGCGCGCGAGGCGCAAAATACCCTGGTGACCGCATCCAACGATGCGGCCAACCACGTCAAATCGCTTGCGACCGACGTCGAGCGCACGCTGACCGCGGTCGGCGCCGACACTGCCGCGTCAATTCTCGGCAGCGCTCGCGAGGTGCAGACCACGCTGGTGACGGTCACTACGGAAGCGGCCAACCAGATGAAGTCGATCTCCGGCGACATCGAACGGACGCTGACGACCGTCACCGCCAACACCACGGACAATATCCAGACCAGCGCGGCGAATGCGCATTCGTCGCTGGTGATGGCGTCCAACGAGGTCAGCGCCAAGATCAAGACCACTTCGGCCGAGATCGAACGTTCGGTGTTCGCCGCCAGCGGCAGCTTCGGATCGACGATGACCGGAAAGACCGACGAGATCGTCACCTACGTCCAGCAGCAGACCGACCGTCTGTCGCAGATGATCGATGGCAAGCGCGGCGCGCTGGTCGATGCGATCTCCAACAAGACCAACCAGCTCTCGGTCGATATCGACCGCGTCACCACCGACGCGCTGAAGGCGATCGAAACCCGCGGCAAGGTGTTCTCGAATTCGATCACCACCAACGGCACCGAAGTCGCGCGCACCATCACCGGCGCGGGCGAACTCGCCACCGGCGCCATCAACAAGTCGTTGAAGGATCTCGAGCAGGCCTCGCGTTCGGCGATCGAGCAGTCGCGCCAAGTGTCGATCGCGGCGGTCACCGAGATGCAGGAAACCAGCACGATCCTGCGCACCGACACCGTCGCGCTGTTCGAACGGCTGCGTGAAGGCAACATCCTGCTTCAGGAAGTGCTCACCGGCGCCCACGAAAACCTCAACTCGCTGGAACGGGCCCTGGTCACCCGTGTCGCCGAGTTCGTCTCGACCATGAACGACGTCAATTCCCGCAACGGCGTCGCCACCCAGGCACTGGAAGACCAGCTGTCCACGTTCAACGTCAAGACCTCGCGGGCGCTGGAAGATCTCGGCGCGCTGTCGAGCCAGTTCGAAGCTCATGGCAACGCCCTGGTCGAGGCCGCAGCGCTGGTCGAGCAGAGCAACCGCAGCACCAGTTCGTCGGTCGCCGAACGCAAAGAGGCGCTGGAATCGCTGGTCACCACCATCGATCTTCGGACCGCCGATCTCGATCAGCGCCTGACCCGGTTCACCGGTCTGCTCGATGAATCGCTCGCCGCCGCCGAAGAACGCGCGCGCGATATCGCGCGGGTTGTCGCGGAAACCGCCGGAGCCGGTTCTGCCTCCATCAGTCAGCAATTCGAGGCGGTGCGCAGCGCCGCCGAGGAAGAACGCCGGCTGACCACCGAGGCCATGCATCAGATCTATCAGCAGGGCACCCAGGAAGCCGACGCGATGTTCAGGCAGTCGGCGGACAAGTTTGCTTCGATGGTTCAGGGCATCAAGCAGATGGCCTCCGACATGCACAACGAACTCGAAACCACCCGCGACGAACTGCGTCGCGGTGTCCTGGAGATGCCGCAGGAAGCCGCTGAAAGCACCGCGCAGATGCGCAAGGTCATCGTCGACCAGATCGAGGCGCTCGCCGAGTTGAACCGGATCGTCGCCCGCCACGGCCGTGGCCTCGACGTGGTCAGCGCCGGCCGCGGTTCGCAGCGCGAGGAAGAGCCGATGCTGGCGACCGCCGGCGGACGCAACGAGCCGGCGCCGCGCCCAGCAGCACGGATGCGCGATAGCAGCGCGTCGAACCTGCCACCGCCGGATCTCGGCATGCCGGCACCGCGCCGCACCGAGGCCCCCTCGGTCAGCCCCGCTGCCGCCGCCGACCAGGGTCGCGATGGCTGGCTGTCGGACCTGCTGAGCCGCGCCGACACCACCGCGGATCGCGATGCAACAGCGCCGCGCGGCCGCGCGCCGCAGCAGGCGATCACCGGCAATCCGCTGGAATCGCTGTCGCTCGACATCGGCAGGCTGATGGACCGCAATCTCGCCGCCGAAATGTGGGATCGCTATCAGCGCGGCGAGACCAAGGCCTTCACCAAGCGGCTCTACACCCCGGCCGGCCAGAAGGCGTTCGACGAAGTCGGCCGCAAGTATCGCGGCGACCGCAACTTCAAACAGACGGTGGATCGCTACATCACCGAGTTCGAGCGGCTGCTCGACGAGGTCGCTCGCGACGAACGCGGACCGGCGATCCTGCGCAGCCACCTCACCTCGGAGACCGGGCTGGTCTACACCCTGCTCGCGCATGCGGCGGGACGGCTGGGCTAACGCCGCCCTGCCCGATCGGGCAGCGGGCTGACAAACGAAAGCGGGGGCCCATGGCCTCCGCTTTTTTCTTCAATCAGCTATTCGATCTTGGCTGGAACGCCATCGAGCTGACGGGTGCCGTAACTCGAGCAGAGGTCCGCTTGGTGCCACAAGCGGTCATTGTCGAGCGGTCGCTCGCGGCAACCCTTCAGGTCGCGACAATTTGCTGGCGTTTGATGCCTTGGTAGTGGAGTGCTGTGCTATTGATCCCTTAATCTATTTCTGAGGACGTCCATGAAACCAGTTCCGTTTGCCACAGCTGCCAAAATCGCAATCTGCGCTTTGTTCATGCTGGCGCACGCCCAGTTAGCACGGTGCGCAGAGGTCACGGTCATGAGCGTTCTGCCACTCAAGCCATTTCTGAATGAACTAGGCCCCCAATTCGAGCGTGCAACGGGCAACAAACTAACGATCAAGTACGATGTATCTGCCTCATTGAAACGGCAAATTGATGCCGGCGACACGTTCGATGTGGCCGTGCTACTGCCGGCCCTCATCGACGATCTGCTCAAACAAGGCAAAGTCGCCGTAGGTACAAGGGTGGACGTCTCTCGTGCGGCCGTCGCCGTGGCGGTTAAGAAGGGCGCACCGAAGCCCGATATCGGTTCGACCGAAACTCTCAAGAAAACGCTGCTCAACGCCAAATCGATCGCCTATTCGAGCGAAGGCGGAAGCGGAACCTATTTCAAAGGTCTGATCGAACGCCTTGGCATCGCCGCAGAAGTTAGCGAAAAGCTCAAGCCGCTGGCATCCAGTGCGGTGGTGCCATCTGTTGCAAAGGGCGAAGTGGAGCTCGCGGTGATCTCGCCGCCCGCCATTCTTGCGGATCCCGGCGTTGAATTGGTCGGCCTCATGCCGAAAGAGTTGCAGCAATACGTCGTCTACACCGCAGGCGTCAGCGCTGCTGCCAGGGAAGCAGAAGCAGCCAAAGCACTGCTCAAGTATCTCACCACTCCGGCCGCCCTGATAGTAATGAAGGCCAAAGGCTTAGAACCCGTCGAACCGTAATGACGTTTGGTTCTTTAAACACGAAAACGGTTGGCGGACTTTCGAAGTCCGCCATGGGATAAGCGGCGAAATTCATTCACAGCAGGCGTGTCGCTTCAGCGTGAGCGCCCGCGCACAATTTTCCCGATTGACAACCTCGCCAACATAGGACTATATTCCGCTCATCCCGCCTCACACGAGGGGCGGCTCGCGATCGTCACGGACGCGGGGCGGGATGCGGTGGCCGGCATGCGGCGTTCGAACTGCCGGGGTGTGAAAAGCGCCCCGGATGACGACCTCGCCAAGGCCGGACGGTGGAAGGCGTGGACAGTCCCGGTGCGGTTGCCCCGCACCAGATGAGGTCGGGTCGGCCCCCGCGATCGCTCCCTCGGGAGAAGGTCGTGGCGGCGGTAAGCGTGAACCCGGCAAACGGCGGTAACCCGGAGCGACCGCCGGGGGCGCCACGCAATACACCGTTCCTCCACCGCGCGCGGAACGCCGGATGATTCCGGCGCAACCGTGGTGACTACGCTCGTGTGCTTTTCACTTTGCACACGGGGCCGCGGGTGCATCGGGCACCCGGCGTTCCGCGCGCCCTCTTCTCCGAAGGGGGCACGGGACTCAAGCAAACCCCGGGCGCTTTGCGCCGCGGGATCGCGAAGCCGTGGCTGTTTGATAGTCGAATCGGAATGCGAGTTGAGGAGCGGATGCTGCTCTGCACCCGGCAGCGAGGCACCAGCGCCCCTCCACACACACCGTCATCGCCCGGTTTGACCCGGCGACCCAGTATTCCAAAGTGACAGCGATCAAATCACAAGCGCTCTGCAATACTGGTTCCCCGCTTTCGCGGGGATGACAGTGGTGAGAGATCGAGCCCGGCAATGACGACGGACGACATCAATGCCACCGTATCCGTCGCCGCTTGCTCGCCGAGCGAAAACGGCCAGCGCGACGCTCCCGGCGACGCGCGCGCTTACTGCGCCGGCCGTCGCCGCGGCGCCGGCTGTTCGGCGCGCGGTCCCGGAGCGGCGGCTCTGGCAGGCGCCTGGGCCGGCTCCTGCGCCGTCGCATTGCTCGGCCCGAACAGGATGCGGGTCGGGTTCTTGTCGAGATTGTTGACCGCGCGGCTGATGTCGCCAAGGGTCTTGCGGCCGTCCATGATCAACGTCGCGGCGCGCTTGTCGAGATTGTCGGCCAGTTCGCGGAACGACTTCACCGCCTGGAACAGCTCGCCGCCGTCCTTGCCGCCGGCCAGCGCGTCGATGCCCTGCATGACGCTGTCGGTCTTCGCCATCACGCCGTCGACCCTGGCCATGATGCTGTCGATCTTGTCCGAGCTGCGCGCCAGACTTCCGGTGAAGGTCTGTAGGTTCTGCAGCGACGACTTCACCGTATCCTCGTTTTCGGCGACCATCCGGTTGACGTTCTTCAGCGTCGCCTTGATCGACTCGGAAATGTCCTGCAGCGAATTCGGATCGGCGGTCAGCACCGGCACGCCGTCCTCGTCCAGCGGAACCGGCGGGGCGGTCTCGAGCCCGCCCTTCAGCGAGATCGCCGCCACGCCGGTCAGGCCCTGGAACTCCAGGCCGACCAGGGTATCCTTGCGGATCGGGGCGGTGTTTTCCACCATCGCCAGCGCCACCACCCGGCGCGGATTGTCGAGCTTCACCGAGGTGACTTCGCCGACCCGGACGCCGTTGAAATTGACGCTGCCGCCGTTGCGCAGGCCGGACGCCGCGCCTTCGAACACGATGCGCAGCGGGCTGCGCAGCTTGGTGGTGTGCAGGCTCTGGAACCAGAGCACAAATCCGAACGCCGCCGCGATCACCGCGAGCGTGAACGTGCCGATCAGAAAGTAGTTCGCCCGCGTTTCCATTCAATCAACTCCAGTACTGGCGAATCTAGCCGACGACGGCGCGGGCCCGCTTGCCGTGAAAATAGGATCGCAGCCATGGATGTTCCGAGGCCTGCATGTCGGCCATCGTTCCCGCCGCGATGACCTTGCCGCTGCCCAGAACGGCGATGCGGTCGCACGCTGTATGAAGGCTGTCGAGGTCATGAGTTACCATAAAAACCGTCAGACCCAAAGTACGCTGCAGGGTCCGCACCAATTCGTCGAAATCGCCGGCGCCGATCGGGTCCAGCCCCGAGGTCGGTTCGTCGAGGAATACAAGTTCCGGATCGAGCGCCAGCGCCCGCGCCAGCGCCACACGCTTGATCATGCCGCCGGATAGTTCCGACGGAAAGCGGTCGACCACCTCGGGCTTCAACCCCACCATGCCGAGCTTGGCGATGGTAATCTCATCGAGCAGGCGCTGCGACAAATTGAGATATTCGCGCACCGGGAACTGGATGTTCTGTCGCACCGTAAGCGAGGAAAACAGCGCGCCCTGCTGGAACAGGATGCCCCAGCGCCGCTCGACACCGCGCCGCTCGGCTGCGTCGGCGGCGTCGAGATCGATCCCGAACACCTCGATCCGCCCGCTGACCTTCGGCACCAGGCCGATGATCGTACGGGTCAGAACCGATTTGCCGGCGCCGGACGGGCCGACGAAGCCGAGGATTTCGCCGCGCCTGACGTCGAGGCTGAGCTCGTCGAGAACCTTGGTGGAACCGAACTGCACGGAGACGTCGCGAACCCGGATGATCGCGTCGGATGGGTCGACAGCCATCGTCACATCCCGATCGATGCGAAGAAGATGGCAAATACGCCGTCCATCACGATGACGAAGAAGATCCCCTTCACCACCGACGCGGTAGTGTGCTGGCCGAGCGACTCGGCGCTGCCCTGCACCGCGAGGCCCTCGACGCAGGCGACGATGCCGATCACAATCGCCATCACCGGCGCCTTGATCATGCCGACGGTGAAGTGATTGATCGAAATTGCGTCGCGCAGCCGCAGCAGGAAGGCGTCCGGATCGACGCCGCCATACAGCCAGGCCACCAGGCCGCCGCCATACAGCGCGGCCATCGCCCCGAGAAAGGTCAGGATCGGCATCGCCAGCACCAGCGCGATCATCCGCGGCACGATCAGCACGTCGATCGGGTCGAACCCCATGGTCCGCAGCGCGTCGATCTCCTCGCGCATCTTCATCGAGCCGAGCTCGGCCGTATAGGCGCTGCCGGAGCGGCCGGCGACCATGATCGCGACCAGCAGCACGCCGATTTCGCGAAGCACCAGCACGCCGAGCATGTCGACGACGAACACATCGGCGCCGAATTTGCGGAAATGGAAGATGCCCTGCTGCGAGATGATACAGCCGATCAGGAAGGTGATCAGCACCACGATCGGCACCGCGCGCCAGCAGACCTGTTCGAGATGATGAACCGTCGAGGTCAGGCGGAAGGTCGATGGATGCAGGATCGCCCGCAGCATCGCCGCCAGCACCGCGCCCATCATGCTGATCAGCGCCACCAAGTCGTCGCCGAACGCGTAAACGGTCCGGCCCAACCGCTCGATCGGCGCCCGGAACGAACCCGAGACCGGTTCCGCCGGTCCGGTGGGCTCGACCCGGCGCACCTCGTCGACCAGGCTGGAATAATTCGCCGAGAGCCCGGCGATCTTCGCCTCGACGCCGCCCTCGGTCAGGCTGCGACGCAGACGCTCGATCAGCCAGGCGCCGAAGGTGTCGAGCTTGGCGACATCGGAGACGTCGATGAAGATGTTGGGACGCGTTCCGGTCAGTTGCTCGGCGTCCGCGACGATACGCTCGAGCGCGGGCGCGAACATTGCGGTCCACGACCCGGCAGCGCACAGCGCCAGGCCCTCGCCCCTCGCAATTCGTTCAAGTGTCGGGCCGTCCAATTTCAACTCCTGTGCCATTCTGCACCGAATACAGTTATCAAATGCTTATTCAGCTGACGTCTTGTGAGCGAGGCTCATTACCAGCCATACTTGTTAGCGCCGAGCAACCCTCGATTCCGAGTTTAATAGATTCAGCAATGAGTTCCACGAAGCCGCCACAATTGGCCGCCGGGATCGAGCGTTGGCCGATCGCGGGCGCCTTCACCATCAGCCGCGGCGCCAAGACCGAAGCCGTGGTGGTGGTCGCCGAGATCAGCCATCGCGGCCACATCGGCCGCGGCGAATGTGTTCCCTATGCCCGCTATGGCGAAACGCCGGAAGCCACCCTCGCGGCGATCCAGGCGATGCAGCAGCGGCTGCGCGACGGGATCGGCCGCCAAGCGCTGCAGACGGCGATGCCGGCTGGTGCCGCCCGCAACGCTCTGGATTGCGCCTTTCTGGACCTTGAGGCCAAGGCCAGCGGCCAACGGGTCTGGAACCTACTCGGCAGCGCCGCGCCGCGTCCCGCCACCACCGCCTACACCATCTCGCTGGGAACGCCGGACGCGATGGCTGCCGCCACCGCCAAGGCGGCGGGACGGCCGCTACTCAAGATCAAGCTCGGCGGCGACGGCGATGGCGACCGGATCGCGGCGGTGCGCAGGGAGGCGCCGGAATCCGAACTGATCGTCGACGCCAACGAGGCCTGGACGCCCAACAACCTCGAACAAAATCTCGCCGAATGCGCCGAGGTCGGCGTCACCCTGGTGGAACAGCCACTGCCGGCCGGACGAGACGGAGCGCTGGCCCGGATTCGCAGGCCGATGGCGGTTTGCGCCGATGAAAGCGTCCACGACCGGGCCTCGCTCGAGGGCCTGCGCGAGCGCTACGATGCGATCAATATCAAACTCGATAAGACCGGCGGTCTGACCGAGGCGATGGCGATGGCCGAGGCAGCGCAAGCCCTCGGCTTCGAAATCATGATCGGCTGCATGGTGGCGACCTCGCTGTCGATGGCGCCGGCGATGCTGCTGGCGCAACGCGCACGCTTTGTCGATCTCGACGGCCCGCTGCTGCTGGCGCGGGACCGCGACAATGGCCTACGCTATGACGGCAGCACGATCTATCCGCCTGAGCCGGCGTTGTGGGGCTGATCCACGACCGAAGGATGGGCGTCGAGCCAGCGCCGCCCCAGTAACATTACCAGTGCGCCGACGATCGCCATCGCCGCCATCAGATAGTAGACGCGCTGGCCCTGCTGCGCGTAGATCGCGCCGCACAGCATCGCGGCGCCGCTCATGGCGATCCCGGTGCAGGCGGTGAGATAACCCTGCGCGCGCGCGACCACATGACCGGGGACGTAGCGGATCAGCAGCCCCATCGTGCCGACCTGGGTCAGGCCATAGGTCAGCCCATGCAGCAATTGCACCACGGCGAGCGCCGCCAACGGCGGATCCTGCGCGGTGATCAGCCAGCGCGCCACCGCACTCAGCGCTCCGATCACCACCAGCAGCGCCGGCGATAAGGCGAACCGCGGCGACAGCGCGAACACCACGATCTCGGCGATCACCCCCAGCACCCAGAGCGCGGCGATGGTCATCCCGCCGAAGCCGGCGCCCTGCCAGGCAATCGACGCGAAAGTGTAATAGGCGGCGTGGCTGCCCTGGATCAGCGCCGCGGCCACGATGATCGCCAGAAAGCCCGGGCTGCGTAGCAGCGCCGTGGTGCGCTGCGGCGCTACCGAACTCCTTGCCGGCGCATCGAGCGGCCGCAACCCGAAGCTGGTGATGGCGCCAAGCGCCGCCGCGCCGGCGATGACGAAGATCAGCTTCTCGGCCGCGATCACATCGACCAACAGCCCGCAAACCAGCGCGCCGACCACGAACGCGGCCGAACCCCACAGCCGCAGCGGTCCGTAATTCAGACCGTAGCGTGCCACGCCCTTCAGCGCATAACCGTCAGTCAGCGGCACCATCGGCGTCCAGGCGCAAGCAGTCACCACGAAGACGACGAACACCGCGAAAGGCTGACGCAAGGTGCCCAGCGCGGCAAAGCCGGCGACGGTGACGATCGCGGTCACGATCAGCGCCCCGCGCAACGCCTGACGCCGTTCCGCGAGCGCGGTGACGAAAGGCAGGATGGTGAAACGGGTGACCGAGGGCGCCGCGACGATCACGCCGATCCACCACGCATCGATCCCGATCGCCTTCAGCCACACCGTGAAAAACGGCAAGTAAGTGCCGACCACCCCGAAGATCGCGCCATAAAATAGCGCCAGGCGAATCGCGAATCGCCGGGCCTCCAATTGCGATCGGATGGGGATTTGTGATTCGGACGGCATCAATTCAATTGCGATTCGCTGCGGATCATGGTGATCGTTATCTCAACGCGCAATGATTTGCGCCACGAGTCCATGATGGCCGAAGAAGCATTTGCCCTATCGCCGATCGCCGCCCGCGCATCGCTGCCCAGCGAAGCGGACTACGAGGCGATTCGCGAAGCGTTCATGGAAACCGCGCGCGGCCGCTGGTTTCTCAGCGAGTACGGCAAGCGCAACCGCAACGCCGACACCAGCATGGTGCTCGACGCCGTGGCGCGGATTGAAACGACTCTGGCCGCGCAGAAGCAGGCTCCCGCCAACGCGCTGATCGATTCGCTCGGAGCGATTCGGGTGATCGTCGGCGAAGCGCGCGCCGGCGTCGCGCTGGCGCTTGCGGCTTTGGAGGTCAGCGGGACCCTCGCGGCGGCGCATGAGGGCGTGCGAATCATCCGCGAAGTCGCCTGGACGTTGCGCGAATGCGGCGCCGATGCCCGGATCTGCGATCTGCTCGACGCCCAGGTCAACGCGATCGATTCCGGCCACCGCCAGATCGCGGCGATCGATCGCGACGAGGTGCTGGCGGCGTTCGATCTGGTGATTCGTCGGATCGCCGATCTGGCCGGCGACGAAGCCGCGGCTTCGCCTCCGCACGAAGCGGCAGCTGTCGAGCCCGAACAGGCGGCTTCGTCGGCGCCGGTTGTGAGCAATGAATTGCAGCAGGCTGCTTCGAATCTTCCAGAAGCGTCAGCCTCGGAGATTGCCGAGGTCGACACGGACGCCGCTGCGGAAATGGCCATGGAGCTGCCGCCGGATCCAGCCGACACCGCGGCGCAGATCGATATGCCCGAGGCGGTCGTGCTGAAAGCCGCCGCCGAGGATCAAACTGGAATCGCCGCTCAGGCGGCGACGATCGTCGAACCGAACACCGCCGCGGAGTTGGCGCCGGCGGTCGAGCACGCGATGGCCGAGAACGATGCCGATGTGCTCGACCTGGAGACCGCGCTGGATGTCGCCGTTCTGGATCTGGTGGCGATGGAGATGGCCGCGCTGGATTTCGCGGATGAAGAGACTACCCCGGCGCGCGAGACGGAGCCCGGCGAATTGGCTTCCGCCGAACCAATTGCTGCCGAGCCGTCTTACGATGAGCCGATGGCCGTCGAGCCGGTTGCAGCAGAATCGGTCTATCGCGAAGCCAGCGCGGCCATGGCAGAGACGATGGTCATGGAGTCCGCGATCGTGACCGAGAACCCGCCGCCACCGTCGCTTGGCGCGGCGCTGCTGGCGCGCGGGATGGTGGCGCCGCCGGCCGTATCCAACGTCGATCCGCTGGCGCCAATCCGCCGCATGAGCCAGGCCGAGAAGATCGCGTTCTTTTCGTAAGGCGGCTTCAGACGATCAATCGCGCATACAGGTCGGCATCGACATTGCCGCCCGACAGCACGATGACAACGGTCTTGCCGCGCGCATCGAGCCGGCCCGACAGCAAAGCGGCGAGCGCCACCGCGCCGCCGGGCTCCGCCACTAGCTTCAATTCCCGGAACAAGAAGGCAACCGCCTGCGCGATTTCGGCGTCGGATGCGGTGACGCCGCGGGCCAACAGCCGCCGGTTGATGGCAAAGGTCAGTTCGCCCGGGATCGATGCCATCAGCGCATCGCAGATAGTACGGCCCTCGGCGCTATGCGGTTCGCGATGACCCGCCGCCAGCGAGCGGGCGTGATCGTCGAAGGCATCAGGCTCGGCCGAGATGATCGAGGCCTGTGGAAAACGCGCTTTGACCGCCACCGCGATCCCGGCGATCAGCCCGCCGCCGGAAACCGGCGCAACGACGATATCGGGGGCGAGACCAAGCCCGGCGAGATCCTCGGCGATCTCGCGACCGACCGTGCCCTGCCCTGCAATGACCCAGGGATCGTCATAGGGCGGCACCAGCGTGGCCCCGCGCGCCGCAGCGATCTCGCGGGCGATCGCCTCGCGATCCTCGCGGTCGCGGTCGTACAGCACCACCTCGGCGCCGTAGCCCCTGGTCCGTTCGCGTTTCGACAGCGGCGCATCCGCCGGCATCACGATGGTCGCGCGCATGTCGAGGATCTGCGCCGCCGCGGCCACACCTTGCGCGTGATTGCCAGACGAGAACGCCACCACACCGCCGCCGCGCGCAGCTTTCGGAATCGACGACATCTTGTTGAAAGCACCGCGAAACTTGAACGAACCGGTCCGCTGCAGCATTTCCGGCTTCAGCAGCACCCGGGCGCCGGTCACCGCGTCGAGCGCCGGGCAACTCAGCAGCGGGGTCCGCACCGCATAAGGCACCAGCACACCGGCCGCGATGTCGATATCCGCGGCGGTGACTGGCAAATCATCCGAATCTGTCATGCACGCTTGTATCGTGCGCCCCGCCGTACCGGCAAGCTGCGGAGTCAGGCGACGAACCGAGCCTGTTTCGGCGCCGCGCGGGCCGAATCGCGGTCCGGATCCATCATCCAGACCCGCGTGACATTTTCGATGAAGGCGCGGGCCGACGCCGCCCAGGTTTGCGATGCCGCGAATTCGAGGCAGGCTTGCGGCGAAATCTTCAGCGCCGACAGGCACGCCTGCTGCAGGTCGTCGCTAAGCACACCAACCGGCGCATCGCCGATCACGTCGCGGGGGCCGGTTACCGGGAACGCCGCGACCGGCACGCCGCTGCCCAGCGCCTCTAGCAGCACCAATCCGAAGGTGTCGGTCTTGCTCGGAAACACGAACACGTCGGCCGCGGCATAGGCCTGCCCCAGCGCTTCGCCCTGGCGGGCGCCGAGAAATACCGCATCCGGATAGGCCAGCTGCAGCCCGGCGCGGGCCGGGCCATCGCCGACCACGACCTTGGTCCCCGGCAGATCGAGCGCCAGAAAGGCTTCGAGATTCTTTTCGACAGCGACCCGCCCGACCGACAGAAACACCGGACGCGGCAAGCCAAAATCGGCGCCCTCACGCGGATGGAACAGGCCGGCATCGACACCGCGCGGCCACAGCACCACATTGCGAAAGCCCCGGCTGCGCAATTCCTCGGCCAGTGCCGGCGTCGCCGCCATCACCGCCTGGCTTCGGCCGTG
The DNA here is from genome assembly GCF_013377015.1 of Rhodopseudomonas sp. Lineage (GTDB taxonomy): Bacteria > Pseudomonadota > Alphaproteobacteria > Rhizobiales > Xanthobacteraceae > JARJEH01. The sequence continues at coordinate 323,484 of NZ_JACABA010000001.1, forward strand.
GAAGCGGCGCAGCCAGGCCCAGACCCAGGATTCCGGGATCGGCAGCCGCGCCGAGATATATTCCGGAAACCGGGTGTGAAAACTGGTGGTGAAGCGCAGTCCCCGCTTGCGGCAGTAACTGCGCACGGCGATTCCGATCGGCCCCTCGGTGGCAATGTGGATGCAGTCGGCCTGCGCTTCGGCGATCAGCCGAGCGATCTTCGCCGGGCGCGGGATCGCAACGCGCAGGTCCGGATAGCTCGGCAGCCCGACGGTCGGAAACGATTGCGGGGTAATGAAGCTGACATCGGCGCCAAGCGTCTTGGCGGCGTCGGCCATCATGGTCAGCGTCCGTACGACGCCGTTGACCTGCGGATGCCAGGCATCTGTGGCGACTAGAATACGCATCAGGCGGCGCGCGCCGCGACCGAGGCCACCGGCAGGTTATGCTTGACCGGGTCGGTCCAGGTGATGATCTCGAACCGGCCGTCCTCGTGCTCGGCCAGCGCCGTGCAGCTCTCGACCCAGTCGCCGCAATTCATGTAGCGGATGCCGTGATCGTCGCGGATCGCGGCGGTGTGGATGTGGCCGCAGATCACGCCGTCGGTACCGTGGCGGCGCGCCTCCTGCGCCAGCGTCTGCTCGAACGCGCCAATGTAGTTCACCGCGTTCTTGACCTTCAGCTTCGCCCATTGCGACAGCGACCAGTACGGCACGCCGAACCAACGCCGGAACGCGTTGACCAGACGATTCATCCGGATCGCGAAATCGTAGGCCTTGTCGCCGACATGGGCGAGCCAGCGCGCGTTCTGCACCACGAGGTCGAACATGTCGCCGTGGATCACCAGGTAGCGGCGACCGTCGACGCCGACATGGATCGCATTCTCGACGACGTCGATGCCGCCGAAATGGGTGCCATAATAGGAGCGCAAGAATTCGTCGTGGTTGCCCGGGATGTAGAGAATGCGGGCGCCCTTACGGCCCTTGCGCAGCAGCTTCTGCACGAAGTCATTGTGCGACTGCGGCCAGTACCAACTCGATTTCAGCGCCCAGCCGTCAATGATGTCGCCGACAAGATAGATGGTGTCGGCGTCGTGAACGCGGAGGAAGTCCAGCAGCCGTGTGGTCTGCGAACCGCGCGCGCCGAGGTGTACGTCGGAGATGAACAGGGTGCGAAAGCGTCGTTCCGGATTCTCGTCACTCATGACGTGACTTCCCATGCGCGCGCTGCTGGCAGCGCTGGATGACAGCTTGATGGCGTTCAGGCCGCGAGCGGCTCGAACGTCCTCTCGAAACAAACCAGGGTGTAGATGCCGAACGGCGCGATCTTGCGCCGCTCGACCAGAATTGCGTTCTTGTTGGCGTGAGCCCAGGCCTGCAGCCGGGCGAAGGGAAATTCCGGACGCAGACCCATGCCCCTGGTGCGCTGCGCGGCCCATCGCTCGACCGCCGCAGCAACGCCAACCTCGGAATACAGATGGTTGACCAGAATGATGCGACCGCCCGGCTTGACCACGCGATGGCACTCGGACAGCACCAGCTCGGGATTGGCGACCAGAGTGATGACAAATTGCGCGACCACGCAGTCGAAGGTCGCGTCGTCGAATTCCATCTGGTGGGCGTCCATCACCCGGACGTCCTTGACCCAAGGATAGCGTCCGCTCGCCATCTTGGCGCGGGCCTTGTCCAGCATCGGGCCGCTGAGGTCGATCCCGGTAATTTCGGTCGTGGCATCGTAATCGTCGAACGATAGTCCAGTACCGACGCCGACCTCGAGGATCTTACCGCCGAGCGAACGCGCCTCGGCGGCCGCGGCGCGACGCCCCTTGACCATCACAGGACCACAAACAGCGTCGTAGATCGGCGCCCATCGGGCATAGGCCGTTTGCACTGCAGATTTATCGAGGTCAGGAGTCATCATCGGAGCCGTCACCAGAGAATCACAAAATCATCGTGAATCCCGGATAGCAGTCGAGTGCGACGGCACCACGACAGCGGACCCGACCGGCCGTGGAGCTTTAGTCGAAAGCAAAAAAGTGGTGGATAGGGCCGTGGCCGTGGCCGACATCGAGCCGGTCGGCGGCGGCGATCGCTGCGCTGACCCAGTCCTTGGCGCGGCCTACCGCGGTTTCCAGATCCTGCCCCTTGGCGAGCCCCGCGGCGATCGCCGCGGACAGCGAGCATCCGGTGCCGTGGGTGTTCCTGGTGGCAATTCGCGGAGCCTGCAGTGCCAGAATATCGGTCCCGCTGAACAGGTAGTCGGTGCTCATCGGCCCATGTCCGTGGCCGCCCTTGATCAGCACCGCGCCGCAACCCAGCGCCAGTAGCCGCCGGCCCTGGTTCTCGATGGCGGCCGCGTCGCCGGCCACCGCTTCATCCAGCAAGGCAGCCGCCTCCGGCAAGTTCGGCGTGATGATCCCGGCGCGGGGAATGAGGCCACGGCGCAGCGCCTCGACGCAGTCAGCCGCCAGCAGCCGATCGCCTGAGGTGGCCACCATAACCGGATCGAGCACGACATTTTCGGGCGACCAGCGGTCGAGCCCGGCAACGATCGCCTCGATGACGGGGCGCTGCGACACCATTCCGATCTTGACCGCCTTGACGGCGAGATCGCTGAACACCGCGTCGATCTGGGCGGTCACGAATTCCGCCGGCACCTGATGGATTGCGCTGACGCCTTGGGTATTCTGCGCGGTCAGCGCGGTGATCACCGACGCGCCATAGACGCCGTTGGCGGCGAAGCTCTTGAGGTCGGCCTGAATGCCGGCGCCGCCGCTCGAGTCAGAGCCGGCGATAGTGAGGGCGATCGGAATCGTCATGATATTGCTCGTGCGCGGACCCGGCTGGCCGAGGCCGGCCGCTGGTGGTAGCGCGCCGCTCGACCGGCAGCAAGCTTGCCACAGCGGGCGGTTTTGGGCTTGATGCGTTCAACGCAAGACCCCCGGAGATACAGCGATGGTTCCCTTCTTCGTGCAGTTCAAATGCAAGCTCGGCCAGTCCTATGCGGTCGCGAACGCGATCGCCGAGGCCGAGATCGCGTCTGAGATCTATTCGACGGCGGGCGACTACGATCTGCTGGTGAAATTCTACGTCGATCGCGACACCGACATCGGCCATTTCATCAACGAGAAGATCCAGGTCATCCCTGGGATCCAGGACACCCACACCATCATCACCTTCAAGGCGTTCGGGTCGCGGTAAGCGCCGCTGACGCATTTAGCCGTTCTTGCGCGGCGGTCGCGGCGGGCGCGGCGGTCCATCGACCGCAGGCAGCGATTTGAGATAGGCCGCCATCGCCGCGCGATCCGCAGCGCTCAATTGCGAGGTGTTGCGGATCACCCGCGCCATCGAGCCGCCAGCGCTGTCATTATTCGGCGTGGTTCCGGTCTCAAGGAAGTAGGCGAGATCCTCCTCGCTCCAGTCCTTCAGGCCCTTCTGGGTGATGTTCGGCACCCAGCCCTCGCCTTCCGGATTGGGACCGCCGGCAAAGCGTTGTGCTTCGACAATGCCGCCGAGGCCATTGCGCGGGCTGTGGCATTCGGCGCAATGGCCGAGACTGTTGACCAGATAGGCTCCGCGATTCCATTGCGAGGAGCGTCCGGGATCCGGCGTGAACGGCTTGCCGTCGAGAAACAGCAGCTTCCATATCCCGACGGCGCGGCGGATGTTGAACGGGAACGGCAACTCATGGCCAGGCGCCCGGCCGGACACCGCCGGCAAAGTCTTCAGGTAGGCGAACAGGTCGCGGATGTCGTCCAGCCGGGCGTGCTGGTAGGAACCATAGGGGAACGCGGGGTAGTAATGGGCGCCGGCGGGAGAAGTGCCCTCGATCACCGCGGTGACGAAATCGGCCTCGCTCCAGCGACCGATGCCATCCACCGGGTCGGGCGAAATATTCGGCACGTGAAAGGTGCCGAAGGGCGACGGAATCGCCAGACCGCCGCCCAGCTTGGTGCGGTCGGGTTGCCCCAGGGTGGCGTGGCAGGACGAACAGCCTGCGGCGTTGAAGACCGTCAGTCCCTTCGCCGGAACCGAGAGGCGCGGTGGGAGTTGCATTTGGGCTATCGTCAGCGGGGCGGTCAACCACCAGAACGCGGCGACGCCGACGATAGCGACAACACTGACCGCCAGAACAAGGTTTCTCGCCACATTCAATCCGTCGTTATTGCGCTGGGTCGCCGATGCAAATCAGGCGACAATTTGCGCGTTTCGAGTGCCCCGCGGGAATATTCCCCGCGCGACATTGTTAGCAGTCGTCACGAGCAGAACACCAACAGGGAGAAGACCATGTCAAAGACCAGGAAGATTGCCGGCGCGATCGCGCTCGGTGCCATCATGATCGCGGCCGGTCCGGCCTTGGCCGACAAGATGGCGATGAAGGCGACCCTTAACGGCGCATCCGAAGTGCCCCCCAATACCACCGCCGGCAAGGGCACTGCCGACGTCAATTACGACACCGCGTCCAAGATGCTGAGCTGGAAAGTGACATATTCCGGCCTGACCGGCCCCGCAACCGCCGCGCATTTCCATGGCCCGGCTGAAGCCGGCAAGAATGCCGGCGTCGCCGTGCCGATCCCGGATATTGCCAAGAGCCCGGCTGAAGGCTCCGCCACCCTGACGGATGCGCAGGCCGCCGACCTGATGGCAGGCAAATACTACGTCAACATCCATACCGAAGCCAATAAGGGCGGCGAAATCCGCGGCCAAGTCACCAAGTAAGTCGGCCTGGTGTAAGCAGAATTCTCGGGGGCGAACGTTCCGCGTTCGTCCCCTTTTCGTCCTACCTAAATGTGGCTTGTCCGGTCTGCCGCTACCTCAATTTGAGGCGGTAAGTCTCGTGGCAATCGTTGCAGCGATCGTTGATCTCGGTGTAGGCGGCTTTGAGGCTGGCGACGTCCTTGATCTTGCCCTTGGCGTCGTTGATCGCCTTGGTGACCGGCGGAATCTTGGAATCAAAATCAGCTTTGTTCTGCCAGATCTTTGGCGACGAGCCGTAGTCCCCGCCGAACACGTCTTCCTTGGGATTGACCGCGAACACGGTCGCGATCTTGCCGACACTCTCTTCGAGTTGAACGAGCGCGGCGTCGATCGCCGCCTGATCGTAGGGAGACTGGCCCCTGACGGTGCGGGAGATCACCCCGTAGAGGTATTTCGCTTGAGTCCGCATCAGATTGTCTTGCTGAACGGCAAGATCCTGCTGCGCCATCACCGCGCCGGCACTGAGCAACAATGCTCCGGCGAGAACACCTCTGAATAGCATCCATCCACTCCGTGCTGACGATGGCGGCGGGCACCATGCCCTCGCACGCCATTTTCCAGCTTAGCAATTAACCCCGATGCCACAGAGGTATTCCCGTGGCGCGGCGTCACCTTGTCACAGCCGATGCTGACGCTCGTGCTCGCGGATCGCCATCCACACCCGTTCGGGTGTCGCCGGCATGTCGATGTGGTCGATCCTGTATTCGCGATACAGACCGTCGATGATGGCATTGACCACCGCCGGACACGAGCCGATCGCGCCGGCCTCGCCCGCGCCCTTGACGCCGAGCGGGTTGGTTTTACACGGCACATTGTGGGTCTCGAAAGTGATCGGCGTACCGTCTGCGGCGCGCGGCACCGCGTAGTCCATGAACGTCCCAGTGACCAGCTGGCCGTCCTCCGGGTCGTAATACGCCCGCTCCATCAGGGCCTGGCCGATGCCCTGCATCGTGCCGCCATGGACCTGGCCGGCGAGCAGCAGCGGATTCAGCGTCACACCGAAATCGTCGACGATGACGTAGTTGACGATCGCGATCTTGCCGGTGGCGGGGTCGATCTCGACTTCCACCAGATGGGTGCCGTTCGGGAAGGTGCCATCGGCGCTGGAGAATTTTTCGCTGGCGTTCAGCTTCGCCGGATCGACGCCGGGACGCTTGGCGAGATCGGCGAAGGAGATCGCGCGGTCGGTGCCCGCGATCCGCACCGTGCCGTCGCTGATCTCCAGATCGGCCGCGCTGGTTTCCAGCGCATCGGCGGCGATCTCCTTGAGGCTGGCGCCGAGCTTGCGGGTCGCGCGCTGGACGCTGACGCCGCCGGACGGAATCGATGCCGACCCGCCGGTGCCGAGCCCGGTGGCGATCTTGTCGGTGTCACCCTGCAGGATGTGGACACGCTCCGGCGCCAGTCCGAACTGTTCGGCGATCAGCTGCGCATAGGCGGTCTGGTGGCCCTGCCCGCTCGACTGGGTGCCGATCAGGATAGTGACATCGCCATTGGGGTCGAGCGCGACATTGGCGGTCTCCTCGCCCATCGTGCCGCAGACTTCGACATAGGAGGCCAACCCGATGCCACGCACCACGCCGAGCTTCTTCGCCGCCTTGGCACGCTTGGGAAACTCCTTCCAGTTTCCAATCTCCATCGCCCGCTTCAGGTGCGCGGCGAAATCGCCGGAATCGTAGACCTTGCCGGTGGCGGTCTTGTACGGCATCGCCCGCGGCGCGATGAAATTCTTGCGCCGGATCGCGTCCGGCATCATCCCGAGCTTGCGCGCCGCCGCATCGACCAGGCGCTCGACCACATAGGCGGCTTCGGGGCGGCCGGCGCCGCGATAGGCGTCGACCGGCACGGTGTTGGTGAACACTGTGCGCACCCGGCAATGGAATGTCTGGATGTCGTACAGTCCCGGCAACATGCCGGCGCCGCCGTGCGGAATGTAGGGGCCGAAGGTCGACAGATACGCGCCCATGTCGCCGATCAGGTCGACGTCCATGGCAAGAAATTTGCCGTCCTCGGCCAGCGCCATCCGCGCGGTGGTGACGTTGTCGCGGCCCTGGGCGTCACCAACGAAATGATCGGCGCGGTCCGCGGTCCAGCGGATCGTCCTGCGCAGCTTCTTGGCGGCCACCGCAATCAGCGCGTATTCGCGGTACGGAAACAGCTTGGTGCCGAAACCGCCGCCGACGTCGGGGCAGATCACCCGCATATTCTCGACCGGAATCTTCAGCACGTTCTGGCACAGGATATCGCGCAGCCGGTGGCTGCCCTGGCTGCCGATCGTCAGCGTCAGATGATCGCGCTTGGCGTCGTATTCGCAGACCGCCGCGCGGGTTTCCATGTAGTTGGTGATGATGCGCGGATTGACGATCCTGATTTCGGCCACCGCGTGGGCCTTGGCGAACACCGCATCGACGGCCTTCTTGTCGCCGATCGGCACGTCGAACAGCACGTTGCCGGCATGATCCGGCCAGACCTGCGGCGCGCCCGGCTTCACCGCATTGGCGGCACCGACCGCCGCGGGCAGCGGCGTCCATTCCACCGCGATTGCCTCCAGCGCGTCCCGCGCCTGCGGCAGCGTCTGCGCCACCACAAACGCCACCGCGTCGCCGACGTGGCGAACCTCGTCGCTGGCCAGGATCGGATATTCCGGACCGGTGAACGGGTTGTCCGGCAGGTTGAACAGACATGGCAGGCCGCCAAGATGCTTGACGTCGACGGCGGTCAGGATCGCGAGCACGCCAGGCAGGCTGCGCGCGGCCGTGGCGTCCAGGCTGAATTTCGCGTGCGCGTGCGGCGAGCGCAGCATCAGCGCGTGCGCTGCTGCCTGCGGCGCGTGATCATCGGTGTAACGGCCTTTGCCGCGAATCAGCGCATCGTCTTCCTTGCGCAGGACGCTTTGGCCAACGCCGAACTTGATGGGAGCCATCGGATCTCCGGTTACCTTGCTGGTTTCGGCTATCTTGCAGCGGATCGGGAGCCGGCGCAAACCGTTCGCATTGGTCGCAGACCGATGCCAATCGCCGCCCGCAATGAAAAAGGTGCACCGGATCCCCGATGCACCTTGTTCTTGTTTCAGATTGTCACGATCTTACCGTCGACGGTCGGCGAGCGAAGATCAATAGCAAACCACCCGGCCAAACACCGGATTGAAGACGCAGCCACCGCCCCAACCGCGACCACGACCACGACCACGACCACGACCACGATCCCAGCCACCGCCCCGACCGCGACCACCGCCGCGACCACGACCACGTTGGGCATCAGCCTTCGTGGTGGTCGCTGCCAAAAACAGTGCCGACGTGCCGACGAGGCTGAAGCAATAAATGCAAGTCAACGCCAAGGCGGCGAGACATCGCGTCACGACGCTGCGTCGGGCCTTGGGAACATTCTGAGCCATCTAGGATTCTCCCGGTCTTGTTGAGCATCGACGCCGACAAATATTCTCACCGATCAAGCCGTGAAAATGTCAGGGCGCCTCATATGGGTCGAAATTAATAGCGACTTGGTTCGTGGCCGTCGAAAAGATTATGATCAAGCAACGGTTTCGGTCAAGCAGTGAATGATTGTGAGCTAGCGCACACTCCCCTGAACGCGAAAATCCTACCGTGTTTGCACCGCACTATATGCTGGCGCAGCGATGGTCTTCCGCGCCGCACGCCCCGTCGTTCAGCATCGGAACCAAAGATATGTTCAAGCACCGGCCAATCGCTATATTGGGGAACAATTGAATATCGACACAATCGCACCGACATCTTGCATCTTGCGTGGATCCTCCGCGGCCCGGCGACAGCTTCTCCACCCAGCGTGGCCGGGAACTCTCCTTCAGAAAACGGCCAATGTCCAAACAGCACACTTATGTCCTCGGTTTGAACACTTATGATCACGACGTCAGCGCCTGCCTGCTGCGCGACGGCGAGATTGCATTCGGCATCATGAAAGAACGCATCACGCGGGAAAAACACGCCAGTGGCTTTTACAAGCGGGCGATCGACTATTGCCTCGAGGCCGAGGGCATCACTCTGGACGACATCGATCTGGTGGTCCGCAATTGCTACATCCTGCCGGTGCCGGAGATGGAAGATCGGCTGGTTTATCAGGACATGCCGGGGTTTCTGCCGGAGTATGAACGCGGCGACGCCTTCAAGCATCCCTGGTTTCGGGCCAACTCCAACAAGATCGTGACGATCTCGCACCATCTGGCGCACGCCTACAGCGCGTTCGCGGTCTCGCCATTCGACGAAGGTGTGGTGATGATCGTCGACGGCGTCGGGAGCTACCGCTCCGACGTCGACGAGACCTTTCCGGCCACCGACACCGCGTCGCCGCTCGCGCGCGAATCCGAGAGCTATTACAAGTTCAGCGGCACCAAGCTCGAATGCCTGAAAAAGGTCTGGATGGAGCCCGACCGCGGCTTCCTCAGCGACGAGTTCTACAACATGCCGGGCCTCGGCGCGCTGTACAGCCGCGCCTCCAGCTACGTCTTCGGCGACTGGAACAAGTGCGGCGAGCTGATGGGGCTTGCGCCCTACGGCCGGCGCGAGCAGATCAAGCCGCTGATGGAGATTGTCGACAACATCTTGACCGTGCCGCGCTGGACGCCGGAATTCAACCAGCCCTACATCATGGACAGCCCGGGCAAGTGGGAAGACAGCGCCTCGATGCGGCACTGGGAGGACATGGCCTGGCGCGTGCAGGACGATACCGAAAAGGTGCTGCTGGCGCGGGCGCGCTGGCTGCGCGAAACCACCGGCGCGAAGAACCTCTGCATTGCCGGCGGCGTGGCGCTGAACTGCGTCGCCAACGGCCGACTCGCACGCGAGGCCGGATTCGAGAACGTCTGGATTCAGCCCGCCGCGGGCGACGACGGCATTGCGATCGGCTGCGCCTATTACGGTCACCTCGTGGTCCAGGGCAAGCCGCGCGCCTTCGAGATGAAGCACGCTTATCTGGGCAAGAGCTATCCCGAAGCCGACATCAAGGCGGCCACCGAGAAGATGCTGGTCAAGGTCCAGATCGACGTGGTGCGCAGCGACAATATCTGCGCCGACACTGCCAAACTGCTGGCGGACCAGAAGGTCATCGGCTGGTTCCAGGCCGGTTCGGAATTCGGGCCGCGCGCGCTCGGCAATCGCAGCCTGCTCGCCGACCCGCGCCAGCCGGAAATGAAGGATATTCTCAACAGCCGGGTTAAGCATCGCCAGCCGTTCCGGCCGTTCGCTCCGATCGTGCTGGCCGAGCGGGCCGATGAGATATTCGAAGGCAGGGGGAACTCGCCGTTCATGCTGATGGCCAAGACTGTCCGCCCGGAATGGCGCGACAAGATCCCGGCGGTCGTCCATGTCGACGGCACAGCGCGGATCCAGACGGTGAGCGAAGACACCGCACCGATGCTGTATCGGCTGTTGAAGGAGTTCGAGGCCCTGACCGGCGTGCCGGTGCTGGTCAACACCTCGTTCAACGTCAAGGGCGAGCCGATCGTCGAGACCCCGCGCGACGCGATGGCCTGCTTCCTCACCACCGGGATCGACCATCTGGTCATGCACGACACCCTGGTGTCGAAGAACAAGCTGCACCGATTCGTGGCGCCGGTGCTGGATGTCTATATGGACGTCGCAAGCTTGGTGATGTCGACCGCGCGGGCGTGAGCGGCGATGGTCAGCCGCGCACCAGCGACCTGAGCCAGCCGCGGCCGAACAGCAGCAGAATCGTCAAGCCATAAACCAGCGCGCCGACCACGATCAGCAGCGCCAGCATCGACTCATCGCGCAGCCTGCTCAACGCCGCGAGATACGACGCTGCCAACAACGCCGTGCCCCACAGCGTCGCGCCCAGAATGACGCCGGACAGCACGAACTTGCCGACCGAGCGCAGCAGCAGGCGATCGAGTTCGAGATACCCGGCCCGCACCGCGAAGCCAATCACCAGCAACAGGTTGATCCAAGCCCCGACCGCGGTGGCGAGCGCCAATCCGACCTGGGCCAGCGATCCCACCAGCGCCACCTTCAGCGCGACGTTGACGGCGACGCCGGTCAGCGCCGCCTTCACCGGCGTCGCGGTGTTTTTACGGGCATAGAACGGCGCCACTGCGCTGCGGATCAGCACGAACGGCACCAGCGCGATCGCATAAGCGGCGAGCGTCGCGCCCGCCGAGACGGCGTCGGCTTTGGTGAACGCCCCGCGCGCGAACATCGCCCGCATGATTACGTCCGGCACGGTGAGGAACGCCGCCACGAACGGCACCGAGAACAGCAGCGTGAATTCGAACGCCCGTCGCTGCGACGCTTTGGCGCCGATATCGTCGCCGGCGGTGAGTTGCCGCGACATTTCCGGCAGCAGCACGGTGCCGATGGCGATGCCGATCACCCCGATCGGCAGTTGGTTGAGCCGGTCGGCGTAGTACAGCGCCGACAGCGCCCCGGCCGGCAGGAAGGTCGCGATGATGGTGTCGGCGAACAACGCCACCTGGGTGCCCATCGAGCCCAGCGTCGCCGGCCCCAGCGCGCGAAAGAACGCGCGGACGTCCTGATCGAGCTTGAGCGGCGCAAACCGCGGCAACCCGCCGTGGCGTGACAGATCGCCCGCGAGCAGGACGTATTGCAGGAAGCCGGAGATCAGCACGCCCCAGGCGGCGGCGTGCCCGGCGCTGGGGAAGAACGCCGCCAGCGCCAGCGTCGCCATCATCGAGATGTTGAGGAAGATCGACGCCGCGGCGGCGCTGGCGAAACGCTGCATCACATTGAGCATGCCGCCATACAGCGTCACCAGCGTGATCAGCAGCAGATAGGGAAAGGTGATCCGGGTCAGTTCGATCGCCAGCGTACGCTGCGCCGGATCGTCGGAAAATCCCGGCGCCAGGATGCTCATCATTTGCGGCATGAACAGCAGCGCCGCGACCAGCAGCACCAGTTGCGACGCGAACAGCACGGTGAAGATGCGGTCGGCGAACAGCCGCGCCGCAGCTCCGCCGCGCTCGCCGCTGACATGGGCGTAGGCCGGCACGAAGGCGGCGTTGAAGGCGCCCTCGGCGAAGATCGCGCGGAAATGGTTGGGCAGCCGCAACGCCACGAAGAACGCGTCCGCCACCGGCCCGGCGCCGAGAATCGCCGCCAGCATGATGTCGCGAGCGAATCCGGTCAGCCTGGACAGCAGGGTAAAGCCGCCGACGGTGAAAATGCGTTTCAGCATCAGCGGCTTCTACAGCATGCGGCGATTGCGCAAAACCTCCAAATCAGGCCGCCAACGCGCCGCGCACCGCCTCGATGATCCGCTGCTGCGTCGGCTCGTCGAGATAGGCGTGCACCGGCAGGCTGATCACGTCCTGCGAAAGCATTTCACAAACCGGCAGGCCGCCGTCGACGACCGGGAACGCTCGATACGCGGTCTGCTGGTGCATCGATTTCGCATAATAGATCGCGGTCGGAACGCCCTGCGCCTTCAGCGCGGCAGCGAACGCGTCGCGGTCGGTGCCCGCGGGCAGCCGGATGGTGTAGCAGGCCCAGATCGACGAATTACCCTGGGCGACGCGCGGCACGGTGACGATATTGCCAAGGCCGCCCGCATAGCGATCCGCCACCTTGTTGCGCGCAGCGATCTCGTCGTCGAAGATCTTCAGTTTCTCGAGTAGCACCGCGGCCTGGATGGTATCGAGGCGGCCGGTGAAACCGAGCCGGACGTTGTCGTATTTGTCGGAGCCCTGGCCATGGACGCGGATGCTGCGCAGATCGGCCGCAAGTTGGTCGTCGTCGGTCAAGATCGCGCCGCCATCGCCAAAGCAGCCGAGCGGCTTGGCCGGAAAGAAACTCGTCGTGGTTGCAAGCGCCAGGGTACCGAGACGCTTGCCCTTGTAGGTAGCGCCGAACGCCTGCGCGGCGTCGGCGAGCACAAACAGGCCCTCGGCTGCGGCGATCACGCCGATCGTCTCATGATCGGCGGGCTGGCCGAACAGATCGACCGGGATGACGGCCTTCGGCCTCAGGCCGAGCTGCCTAGCGGTGACGATGCCGCGCTTCAGCGAATCCGCGTCCATGTTGAAGGTCACGGCATCGACGTCGACGAACACCGGCGTGGCCCCAGCCAGCGCCACAGCGCCGCCGGTCGCGCAGAAGGTGAACGACGGGCAGAACACCGCATCGCCGGGGCCAACGCCCTTGGCCATCAGCACCATCTGCAAGGCATCGGTGCCGCTGGCGCAGCTGACCACATGCTTGGCGCCGGAGTATGCCGCAAGCGCGGCCTCGAGCTGCGTCACTTCGGGACCATTGATGAACTGGCAGTGCGCGAGCACGCGGCCGACTGCGTCGTCGATGGATTGGCCGAGCCGGCGGCGCTGGGCGGCAAGATCGATGAAGGGAACCGGGTCAGAACGCAGATGCTGATTCATGGAGCCTTGCTGGATTTAACGTGTGAAAAGTACGGCGTGATCGTCCTAGCCCACCACGCGGCGCGGCGCCTTGCGTGAGGAGGCCTCGGCCGCGGGCGTCGCCGGTGCCTCAAGACACTGGATCGCGATCTCAAGACTGGCGACACCCTCCTCGCCGGTCACCGCCGGAATGCCGCCGGACCGGACCGCATTAATGAAGGAAATCAGCTCGGCACGCAGCGGCTCGTCGTGCCCGACCGGCAGATGCCGCATCGAGTAGCTGCCGTCCGGCTTGAACCCGAAGCACTCGGTCACCTGACGGGTCAACAGATCGCCCTGCACATATTTGCCGCGGGTCGCCACCGTGACGTTGCGGGCCTTGAATGGCGTCAGCCAGTTGGTGTTGATATGCGCCAGCACGCCGGAAGCGGTACGGAATTGCAGCAACGCGATGTCCTCGCGCTCAGCGACGGCGCTGGAGAGCTGCGGCTGCACGTCGACGATTTCGGATTCGGTGAACCAGCGGATCAGGTCGATGTCGTGCACCGCCAGATCGATCACCACGCCGACATTGGACATCCGCGGCGGAAACGGTCCGACCCGGGTGATGGCAATCGAGAGGATGTCCTCGTCCCGGATTGCGTGCTTGATCGCGGCGACCGCCGGATTGAAGCGCTCGACATGACCGACCATCAGCGTCACGCCGGCGCGACGGGCGGCGGTGACGATGTCGAGTCCCTCCTGCACCGTGGACGCGATCGGCTTTTCGACCAGTACATGAATGCCGCGTGCGATACAGGCGAGAGCGATTTCGTGATGAAGATGGGTCGGCGCCGCGATTGTCACCGCGTCGATGCCGGCCAACAGCAGTTCGTCGAGCGTCGCGAAGGTCTGGCAGTGGATCAATTCGACAGCGCGATCGCGGTGCTCGGCCAACGGATCAACGATTCCGACCAGCGTCACGCCGGGCAATCCGGCCAACACCCGCCCATGGTTGGTGCCCATGACGCCGGCCCCGATTACGCCGACCCGAAGCGCGGATGTCTTGCCCAAGTCTGTCTTGCTGGAACTCATGAGATCAAAACCTCGAAATTTCGTTGAGGCTTACTAGCACGCCGCCACAAATGAGGCGAATGCCCCGCCAATCCACCCAAACACGTTTTGATTCAAAGAATTACACTGATCCGCACGCCCCGCGATGCCAATCGGACGCAACAACCGCCGTCGCACCGAAACAACTGCCGATGGCGGCCGAACCAGCGCAACCTGCGGCTTCAAACCTGGTAATGGCCACGGTACCATGCGACAAAATTGCGAATACCGTCCTCGATCGCGGTCTCCGGCTTGAAGCCTACATCGCGGACCAGATCGTCGATGTCGGCGAAGGTTTCCGGAACATCTCCGGGCTGCATCGGCAACATCTCCTTCACCGCCTCGCGGCCGAGCTCGCGCTCCAGCAGCCCGACCACGTGCATCAACTCTTCCGGCCGGTGGTTACCGACGTTGTAGATCCGCGCCGGCGCCGCCCCGGCGACGACGTCAGGAACACGATCGATCAGGCGCAGCACCACGCGGGTCACGTCGGCGATGTAGGTGAAATCGCGGCGCATCCGACCATGGTTGAACAGCTTGATCGGCGCGCCATCGACGATCGCCTTGGCGAATAGGAAGATCGCCATGTCGGGCCGATACCACGGCCCGTAGATGGTGAAGAACCGCAGCCCCGTGGTCGGCAGACCGAACAGATGGCTGTAGGAATGCGCCATCACTTCGTTCGCCTTCTTGGTCGCGGCGTACAGGCTGATCGGATGATCAGTTCGGTCGTCAACCGAAAACGGCAGCTTGGAATTGGCGCCGTAGACCGACGACGACGACGCATACAACAAATGGCAGCAGCCGTTGTGGCGGCAGCCCTCCAGCACGTTGACGAAACCCTCGAGATTAGCGTCGGCATAGGCGTGAGGATTGCTGATCGAATACCGCACGCCGGCCTGCGCCGCGAGGTGAATCACCACCGCAAACCGGTTGTTCGCGAACAGCGCGGCGACCGCCGCGCGGTCCGCGAGATCGGCGTGGACGAAACTGAACCGCGGATTCGCGCGCAGAATCGCCAGTCGGGCGTGCTTGAGCGCGGGATCGTAATAGTCGTTGATATTGTCGAACCCGACGACGTCGCGTCCCGCGTCCAGCAATTCGCGCGCGACGTGGAATCCGATAAACCCAGCCGCCCCCGTGACCAGTATCGCGTGATTCGACATCTCGCCCTCAGCGAAGCCCGGAGGCGCGCTGCGCTCCTGACGGATTAAGACCGCGCCTGTTTAGCCGTCGGTTCGCGGGCGCCGCAAGACCCGATTGCGGCGCTATTGCAGGATTGGCTCCGAAACCATACCAAGGCGGCACGTGGCACCTAACCGGATTCCAGAGCACCATCGTTGTCAAACGCACCGATATTCGCGAACCTAGCCACGGGCGTGCGCAAAATCCCCTATAGGGAGTGACATGACCGCCCCCGATTTCCTCGCGTCGCTGGCCACCATCGCGCTCGCAGCGATCATCTGTGCCGTGGTGACGTGGGTGATCATGCCGCTGCTGGCGCGCTATGCGCTGGCGCGGCCAAATGCGCGATCGTCGCACCGGCTGCCCACCCCGCAGGGCGCCGGAATTGCCGTCATGATCGCGACGCTCTCGGTGGCAGGCGGAATCATTGCGTTCATATCGCCGGTCGAAGCCAGCTTTCCTGCAACGTTGTTCGGCGCGACGGTGATGATCGCGCTGGTCGGAGCCGCCGATGACGTCCGATCGATTCCAATTGTACCACGGCTTGCACTGCAGGCGCTGGCGGTCGGCGCGGTGATGATCGCGATTCCCGGCGACCTTCGGCTGCTTCCGATTGGTCCGCAGTGGATCGAACGCGCGATTCTGTTCACCGCCGGTCTGTGGTTCATCAACCTCGTGAACTTCATGGACGGGCTGGACTGGATGACCGTGGTCGAGATCGCGCCGATCACCGGCGCGCTGACCGCACTTGGCCTGTTCGGCGAACTGCCGCCATCCGCGACCATCGTGGCTGCGGCGCTGTGCGGCGCCATACTCGGCTTCGCACCCTTCAATCGACCGATCGCAAAAGTATTCCTCGGCGACGTCGGCAGCCTGCCGATCGGCTTGCTGGTGGGTTGGTGTCTGTTGGAACTGGCGCTGCGCCATCATCTCGCGGCCGCCTTGTTGCTGCCGCTTTACTATCTGGCCGATGCATCATTGACGCTGGTCCGCCGGCTGCTGAACCGCGAACCGGTCTGGCTCGCCCACCGGACGCATTTCTATCAGCGGGCGACCGACAACGGATTCTCCGTGCTTGAAGTCGTCAGTCGGGTGCTCGCCACCAACCTGGCTCTGGTGATCCTGGCGGGGACCTCGATCATGCTGCGTTCAACGGCGGCAGACCTCGTTGCGCTGGCGTGTGGCGCCGCAACCGTGGCGTTGTTGCTGGTGCAATTTTCGCGGCCGCGCCGTTAGGGCGCCCGGAGCGTCAGCGCCGCCTCGTCCGCCTGATATTCCGGAATCGCATCCTTCAGAATTGCGACGACGTCCTCGTGATGCCGGTCCGCTATGGCGGTCTCCAAGGCGGTGAGCCACTTTCGCAACTTGTCGAGCGGCAATTCGTTGGGCCGCGCGGCCACGATTCCGGCAATTCCGATTTCGGTGAACGGCTCCTGCTTGGCGAACAGGATCTCGTTGAGGCGTTCGCCGGGCCGGATTCCCGTGAATACGATGTCGATATCGTAGCCGGGCTGCAGGCCCGAAAGGCGAATCATGCGCTCGGCGAGATCCACGATCTTGACCGGCTGGCCCATGCTCAACACGAACACCGAAGCTTGCGAATGCTGGGGATTGAGCGCGTGGGTGGCGGCGGTGATCACCAGATCGCAGGCTTCGCGGATGGTCATGAAGTAACGCACCATATCCGGATGGGTCACCGTCACCGGGCCGCCGGCTTCGATCTGCGCCTTGAATTTCGGCACCACCGATCCGTTCGAGGCCAGCACGTTGCCAAAACGGACCGAGATCAGCCGCATCGGCGGCTTGCCGTCGGCACCCGCCATCATTTCGCGGTCCATGCCCTGGCAATACATTTCGGCGAACCGCTTGGTCAGACCGAGCATCGAGACCGGCTCGATCGCCTTGTCGGTCGAGATCATCACCATGGCCTCGGCGCTGGCGGCGCTGGCGGCGTCGGCGACATTGACGGAGCCGAAGATGTTGGTCTTGACACCCTCGCCCCAGTCGCGCTCGAGGATCGGCACGTGCTTCAGCGCGGCGGCATGGAACACGATGTCGGGCTTGAATTCCGCCATCAGCTGAAAAATCCGCTCGCGATCGCGGATGTCGGCAATATGGCCGTCAACGGCGGTGTCGGTCACCTTGGCTGATAGTTTCTCCATCGCGGCATGCAGCGCCGGCTCGGAGTTCTCAATCACCAGCAAGCGCGCGGCGCCGAAGGTTGTGACACGGTCGCATATCTCGTAGCCGATCGAGCCACCACCGCCGGTAACGACGATCGACTTACCCCTGAGCAGCCCCTCGAGCCGGGCATAATCGATCTTGACGCTGGGCCGCAACAGCAGGTCTTCCACCGCGACCGGAGCCAGCCGCGGCGTATCCCGACTCTCTTCCAGCGACGGCAGCCGGCTGACGGAGAGGCCGAGTTTGCGCGCGCGCATCAGCACCGATTCCGGCTGCGCATCGGCCTCGAACGCCGACGGCGTCATCACCACCCGTTCGATCGGCTTGTCGCGCCCCGCGAAGTCGGCGACGACATTCGGCAGGTCGTCGATCCCACCGAGCACCGGGATGCCGCGAATGGTTTGGCCACGATCGGACGCCGCCGGCGACAGGATCCCCGCCGGCCAGAGCCGCTTCACCGCGCCACTCTCGATGCCACGCAGGAACACTTCGACATCGGCGGCGCGGCCGATCAGCAAGGTCGGCGCGGCATCCATCGCGCGGGCCTGGTTGCGCGTTCGGGTGTAGCGAAAATACCGATACGCGAGCCGCGATCCGGAGAGGGAAAACACCTCGAGGAACCAATAGATCACGATCGTGGTCTTGCCGAGGAAGAACGTGCCGTAGACATTCGGCGCGAGAAAAATGTAGTCGAGCACCAACAACGCGACGGTCAGAACGCTCGCGGCCCGCAAGATGTTCAGAAGATCCGGAATCGATATGAACCGCCATTTCGTGGTAGTCAGCTGGAACGCGTAGCAGACGAAGAAGCTGAACACGACGAAGTAGGGCAAGATCTTCAACAGTAGCGGCAGCCGGTCGAGCAGGTTTTCGCCATCGAAGCGCAGGAAGAAGCTGAGCACGACGGCGATGGCGGTCACGCCCGCGTCGTGGATCGCGATCAGCCAGTTTCGATAGGTGAACGAGGAGATCCGGGTCATCATGGCGCCGGCCACCGTAAGGACGTGTGTGCGTTCATGTCTGCCCCTCGCGTGCGCGTGCGACCAGCAAGGTCGTGCTGAACCCGGGCAGTACATCGACCAGCAGTACCTCGCCGCCATTCGCCGCGACGATCTCGTGGCCGACGACCTGTTCGCGAGTGTAATCGCCGCCCTTGACCAGGACGCTCGGTTCGATCCGGGTGATCAGCTCGAGCGGCGTATCCTCATCGAAGATCACGACGAGGTCGACGGCCTCCAGCGCGGCCAACACTTCGGCGCGCGCGCGCTCATTCTGCACCGGCCGCCCCTCACCCTTGAGACGCTGCACCGAGGCGTCGCTGTTGAGCCCGACGATCAGCCGGTCGCAGGCGCCACGCGCCGCGGTCAGCACCTTGACATGGCCGGGGTGCAGAATGTCGAAGCAGCCGTTGGTGAAACCGACCCGAAGCCCCTGCTTGCGCCAATTTGCAAGCTGGTCCTCGAGTTGTTCCGGGGTCGAGACGATCTTTTCCTCGGCGGCCAGGAAGGCGTGCGGCAGAATCTTTCGCCGCAACTCGGCCGGGGTCACCACCGCGGTGCCATTCTTGCTGACCGCGACCGCCGCCGCCGCGCTCGCCATGCGCATCGCGGCTTCCCAATCCGCGCCCGCCGCAAGCACCACCGCCAGCACCGCGGCGACCGTATCGCCGGCGCCGGAGACGTCGCGCACCTTGACCGGCAGCGCCGGCACGTGAATCGAATCGCCGTCGCGGGTGACCAGCGTCATGCCGTGTTCGCTCTGTGTCACCAGCATCGCGTCGCAATCCGCGATCCTGATTGCGTCGTGTGCCGCGCCCGCGATTTCGGCTTCGCTATTGGCCTCGCTGCGGGTCGCCTCGGAGAATTCCTTGCGGTTCGGCGTCAGCAGCGTGGCGCCGCGATAGATCGCGAAATTGGCGTTCTTCGGGTCGACGATCACGCGTTTGCCGAGTTGGCGCGCCGCCGCGATGACGCCGCCGATCACTCCGGTCGTCAAAACGCCCTTGGCGTAGTCGGACAGCAGCACGATATCGGCGCGCGCAAGCTGCGGCAGGATCGCGTCGAGCAGCTGCCGTTCGATCTCGCCGGACGCGGCGGTTGCGGTCTCCCAGTCGGCGCGCAGCATATGCGTGGAAAAATGTTCGGAAACGAACCGCACCTTGCGGGTGGTCGGCCGCGACGAATCGCGCACCAGCACCGGTTCGATCAGGCGCTCTTTCGCCAGCTCCGCGGCCAGTGCCTTGCCGGCGGCGTCGTCGCCGATCAGGCCGACGAAGATACAGCGCGCACCGAGCGCTGCGACGTTACGCGCCACATTGCCGGCGCCGCCGATATTGATTTCGCTGCGCTGAACCGCGATCACCGGCGCCGGCGCTTCCGGAGATATCCGCGATACTTCGCCGTAGACGAATTCGTCGAGCATCAGATCGCCGACGCAAAGCACGGTCTGGCGGGCGATCGCTTGCGACAGGGCATCAAAATCGAACATCAAAACCCATAATGTTGTGGCACGCTCATCGGAACCGGTCGGCCGAGTCGAGGAAGCCCTTGACGTAGGCGTCGACCGCGTCGTCGAGCGGCGTGAAGCCGCCGTTATATCCAGCGCTCCGCAACCGATCGCCTTCGCTTTGCGTGAAGTACTGGTAGCTGCCGCGAATCTGCTGGGGCATGTCGATGTATTCGATATTCGGTCGGCTGCCGAGCGCGGAATACGCCGCCAGGATCAGGTCGCGAAAGCTGCGGGCATGGCCGGTTCCGACGTTGAAGATGCCACTGACCGACGGCGTCGCCAGCAGCCAGATCATCACCCGCACCACGTCATCGACATAGATGAAGTCGCGGCGCTGATCGCCGTCAGCAATGCCCTCGCGATGCGACTTGAACAGTTGCACGACCTGACCGGACTTGATGTCGTCGAAGCGCTTGGCCAGCACGCTCATCATCGAGCCCTTGTGGTACTCGTTGGGGCCGAACACGTTGAAGAATTTCAGCCCGGCCCATTGCGGCGGCAGCTTCTCGCCGCGCGCGGCACGTTCGGCCACCGCCAGATCGAACAGATGCTTGCTCCAGCCGTACAGGTTCATCGGCCGCAGCGCTTTCATCGCCTGCAGCGAGGGATCGTCCTGAAAGCCCTGCGCGCCGTCACCATAGGTCGACGCCGACGAGGCATAGATCAACGGCGTCGCATTGGTGGTGCACCAATCCAGCAGCCGCATCGACAGCCGGAAATTAGTTTCGATCACCAGATCGCCGTCGGTCGCGGTTGTTTCCGAAATCGCGCCGAGATGGACGACGGCGTCGAGCCGGCGTCCCTTCAGCCAGTCCATCAACTCAGTCGGCGGCACAAGATCAGCAAGCTGACGCTTGGCGAGGTTGCGCCATTTGCCGTCATGGCCCAGCACGTCGCAGACGACGACGTCCGCGCGGCCGGCGTCGTTCAACGCGGCCACGACGTTCGATCCGATAAAACCGGCTCCCCCGGTCACCAGCAGCATAAGATCCCCGCCTCGATTGTGCGGTGCCACCTTTGCCCCAGTCCGGTTCGGCAGGCAACTTGAAGTCTGCCGGCAGATGCAACCGGACCGGGCGCTCGCGCCGAAATCCCGGCTGGACGAAGGACGGCGCAGGCGCTAACCGGCTTGTCTCACAGCCGGCCTGGCGCTGCGACAGGCCCAACCAGACTAAATAATGAATTACACTTCATTACAATCCCGCCTGGCGACCGCCGCCGACCGCTCCCTGACCAGCCCGGTTCTGCTGATCCCCTATATGTGGATCGGGGATTTCGTCCGCTGCCATACGGTGGTTCGGGTGCTGAAAGATCGTTGGCCGCAGCGCCCGGTCGATGTCCTGACCACGACGCTGTGCGCGCCGCTGCTCGATTACATGCCAGGGGTCCGCCAAGGCATCGTCTGGGACCTGCCGCGCAGCCAGATCGCCGTTGCCCAGCAACGGGCGCTCGCGGCCAAGCTGCGCGAACAGCATTATGGCGACGCGTTGGTGATGCCCCGCACTTTCAAGGCCACCATTGCCCCGTTTCTTGCCGGAATTCCGAACCGGACCGGCTTTTTCGGCGAGTTCCGGATCGGGATGCTGAACGACTGGCGCCGCGGCGAGAAGGCCCTGCCCCGGATGGTGGACCGCTGCGCCGCATTGGCGCTACCGGCCGGGATCGAGCTGCCGATGGACTGGCCGGCGCCGCAACTCGTTGTGCCGGCCACCGAGATCGCCGCCTGGCGGCAGGCGAACGGCCTCGGCGACTCTACCGCGGTGGCGCTGGCGCCGGGCGCGGTCGGGCCATCGAAACGCTGGACTTCTTACACCGAGGCAGCGCGCGTGCTGGCCGAGCGCGGGTTTGACGTCTGGATCATCGGCGGCCCGGGCGAGACGGCACAGGCGACCGAGATCGCAGCCGCGGCCGGCCAGCGGGTCCGCGACCTGACCGGAACCGACCTGCGCAATGGCATTCTGGCGCTGGCGGCAGCCAATCTGGTGATTTCCAACGATTCCGGTCTGCTCCACGTCGCCGCGGCGATCGGCACGCCGACCATCGGCATCTTCGGACCGACCAGCCCCTGGCATTACGCGCCACTGAATCCGATCGCAGCCGTGATCGAAACCAAGACCGACGTTCCCTGCCGCCCCTGCCACAAGCCGACCTGCCGGATGCTGCATCACCGCTGCATGCGGGACATTCCGGTGGCAGACGTCACCGATGCGGCGTTTCGCGCGCTACAGGCCGCAGGGCTGAACCCGGCGCATTAGTCTCCGGCTTGCACGCGCTTGCCCTGCGCTTTACCAGTGCCAGCCAGATTCATGTTTCAGGTGCGACGTGAGCAACGATCCGATTGCCGCCCATTTCCGCAACTCGCTTGCCGCGCTGACCTTGGCCGCGGAAGACCGCGCCTTGCTGGCCACCACGCATGCCATTGCCGCGGCCGCCGTCGATGCGCTGCGCCAGGGCCGCAAGCTGCTGATCGCGGGCAATGGTGGCAGCGCCGCGGATGCCCAGCACATCGCCGCCGAAATCGTCGGCCGCTACAAGATGGAGCGGCGGGCCTGGCCGGCGATCGCGCTGACTACGGACACCTCGGCGCTGACCGCGATCACCAACGACTACGGCTTCGAGCATGTCTTCGCCCGCCAGGTCCAAGGATTGGGCCAGCGCGGCGATGTGTTCTGGGGTCTCTCGACCTCGGGCAAATCGCCCAACATCCTGGCCGCGCTGCGCATCGCCCGCGAGCAAGGCCTAATCACGATCGGATTCACCGGCACCAAAGGCGCGGCGATGACTGCGCATTGCGATCATCTGCTAATCGTGCCGAGCGACGACACCCCCGTGATCCAGCAGATCCACCTGATGGCCGCGCACGCGATCTGCGACCAGGTCGAGCATGCGCTGACCGGCGCGCATTCCAAAGCATGAGCCAGAACGACCTGACGCCGCGCAAGCCTGCCGCGTTTCTCGATCGCGACGGCGTGATCAATTACGACGATCACTACATCGGCACGCGCGAGCGGATTCGCTGGATGCCGGGCGTCGCGGGCGCGATCCGTCGGCTCAACGAGGCCGGCTATCTGGTCTTCATCATCTCCAACCAGTCCGGCGTGGCGCGTGGAATGTTCAGCGAGGCCGACGTCGAGGGCCTGCACCGATGGATGCTCGCCGAACTGGCCAGCCAGAACGCGCGGATCGATGACGTGCGGTTCTGTCCCGATCATCCGAACGCGACGGTCGCCGCCTATCGCCGCGACAGCGAGCATCGCAAGCCGAAGCCGGGCATGATCCTCGACCTGATCAAATCGTGGCCGGTCGCGCTGGAGAGCAGCTTTCTGATCGGCGACAAGCAGACCGATCTCGACGCCGCCAATGCCGCAGGCATTCCCGGCTATCTGTTCGAAGGCGGCGACCTTGATACCTTTGTCGCGCAGGTACTCGCCGAGCACGCGCAAGTCTAGTTCAGCAACCGTTCCGCCGCGGCGATCGCCTGCGGCGCCGACGGCCCACCGCCCTTGCCGCCCAGCACCACCATCGTGCCGCTGCCGACCGGGCCGGTCAGGCCCGGATCGGTGCTGACAAAGATCGCCAGCAACGGCACCCGATAGGCGGCGGCCAGATGCAGCAGTCCGGTATCGACGCCGATCACCAGCGCGGCATTGGCGATCACCTGCGCGGTGGCGTCGAGGCGCTGCCGCGCCAGAACCCGGCTGCCCTCAATGGCCTGCGAGAGCCGCTCGCTGAGCAGTCTCTCCGGCTCCGTGCCCCAGGGGAGCACCACCTGAAGTCCCTGCCGCTGTATCCAGCGGCCAACTTCGACCCAATCCTGTTCGCGCCACTGCTTCGTCGGCCGCGATGTGCCGTGCAGCAGCACCGCGTAAGGCGGAGCTTCCGAATGCTGCGGGCGTAGCAAGCCGTAGTCGACTTCGGCTGGCGGCTGATAGCCCAGCGCCAATCCTGTCAGTAGGCGATTGCGCGTCACCGCGTGCAGATCGCGCCGCACCGCATGATTGACGTCGTAGAGCCGCGCGGCGAGCGGCTCGCGGATGCTGGCCGCATCATAGCCGTGACGCTCGCCTCGCGCGGCCCGGGCGATCACCGCGGAGCGGATCAGCCCCTGCGTATCGATCACCTTGTCGAATGGTGCCCGACGCAGCCGCGATTTGAAGTCCAGCATTTCCCGCCAGGTCGATCGTTGCGCCAATTGCGAACGCCAGCGCCGCGTCGCCACGGGAATCACCTCCGCAATCGACGGGTGCAGTTGCGCCAGCGGCGCGAACGCCTCTTCCACCACCCACGCCATCCGCAGGTCGGGGCGATGACGCGCGGCATCGGTGATCGCAGGCATCTGATGCACCACGTCGCCCAGCGAAGAGGTCTTAACAATAAGAATGCTTGTCATCGACGCCGTGGCCGCCAGAGAAGTGCAACTCGTTACAGTTTGGCAACCATAATGTCGATTCCCTCATAGGAAGGCCCGAAATCCAACCGATGATCGACGGCGCTATACCGCAACTCCATTGTTCGCCGGCAAACTCGACGAAATTGCGGGCGCCGCGGTGGCTCAGGCCTGCGGGCTTTTCACGGGGGATTCATCAGCATGACCGTGCTCATCACCGGCGGCGCCGGCTATATCGGAAGTCATACGGTTTTGGCGCTGGCGGAGACCGGCGAAAACGTCGTGGTGATCGATAATCTGTCCACCGGCTTTTCCTCGTCACTGCCCGAAGGCGTTCCGCTGTTCATCGGCGATGCGGGCGACGAGAATTTGGTCGAGGGGGTGATCGCATCGCATGGCGTTGACGCCATCATCCATTTTGCGGGCTCCGTCATCGTGTCGGAGTCGATGCGCGATCCGCTGGCCTATTATCGCAACAACACCATGACCACGCGAAACCTGCTGAATGCGGCGACCAAAAGCGGCGTCAAGCGCTTCATCTTCTCGTCGACCGCCGCGGTGTACGGCAATCCCGACCACACACCGGTGCCGGAAGAGGCGCCGACCCGGCCGCTGTCGCCTTATGGCTGCTCGAAGCTGATGAGCGAAATCATGCTGCACGACACAGCCGCGGCGCACGGCATGAACTACGTGGCGCTGCGCTACTTCAACGTCGCCGGCGCCGATCCGCAGGCGCGGATCGGGCTGTCGACCGCGGGCGCCACCCATTTGCTGAAGATTGCGGTCGAGGCCGCTACTGGCCAGCGCAACAAGATCGACGTATTCGGCACCGACTATCCGACGCCGGACGGCAGCTGCATCCGAGACTTCATCCATGTCAGCGATCTTGCCCAGGCCCATGGCGCTGCGTTGTCCTACCTGCGCGACGGTGGTGGTCCGGTGACGCTGAATTGCGGCTACGGCCGCGGCTATTCGGTAATCGAGACCATCGAGGCGGTGCGCCGCGTTTCCGGCCGGAATTTTGCAGTCCAGTGCGCCGACCGCCGGCCCGGCGATATCATGACCATGGTGGCGGACACTCGCCGGATTCGCGCAACGCTGGACTGGACCCCGCAATTCGACGACCTGGACACCATCGCCGCTCACGCGCTGGCCTGGGAAGACAAGCTGCTGCGCCAGCGCGGTGGCGGCGCACCGCAGGCGATGTCGGCCTGAGGCTGTGTTTCGACTTGTTTTGGCTTGAAAAACCCGCCCATAGGGGGCAAGGAGTCGGTCAAAGGCCAACCCTGACGCGCTGGCGGATCCTCGCCCGGCGCCGTCAATGGAACGCGGATGACCGACGCCCCACGGAAGATTACCGACGATCCATATGGCGCGGCCGAGCTTATTCGCCGGCTGCTGACCGAGCAGGCCTCCGTGTATTGGCGGCGCTATCTGCTTGCATTCGGATTGATGGCGGTGTCCGCCGCCGCCACCGCGGCATCGGCCTATCTGCTCGGCGAGGTCATCAATCAGGCCTATGTCGACCGCAACCTGCGCGGCATCATGATCATGTCGGTTGTCAGCCTCACCGTGTTCTCGATGAAGGGCGCGGCGACCTACGGCCATTCAGTGATCCTGTCGCAAATCAAGAACGCGATTCTCGCCAATAACCAACGCCGGTTGTTCCAGAAACTGATGAATGAGAGTGTCGGTTTCTATTCGCAGCGACACTCATCGGAATTTCTCGCCCGGCTTACCTCCGGCGCGAATTCCGTCACCGAGGTCCTCACCCTGCTGATCAATGCGGTCGGCCGCGATCTGCTGTCGCTGATCGGCCTGGTGGTCGTGATGGTCGTGCAAGATCCGTTCATGGCGATGTTTGGGCTGCTGATCGCCCCGCCAGCGGTGCTGGTGGTGCGCAAGCTGGTGCGGCGGGTCAAGGGCCTCGCCCACAATCAATTCACCGGCAACGCCGAGATACTCGAGACCATGCAGGAATCGCTGCAGGGCATCCGCACGGTGAAGGCGTTCACGCTGGAACAGACCATGCGCGATCGCATCAACGTCAGCATCGCGGCGGTCGAGAGCAACGCCAACAAGATGGCGCGGGTCTCCAACCGGGCCAGCCCGCTGATGGAAACGCTCGGCGGCTTCGCGGTGGCGGCGTCGCTGATGTATGGCGGCTATCGCGTGGTCGCCACCGGGGCTACGCCTGGACAATTCTTCTCGTTCCTGACCGCGTTCCTGCTGGCCTATGAGCCGGCCAAGCGGCTGGCCCGGCTCAATATCGAACTGAACAGCGGCTTGGTCGGCGCGCGGATGCTGCTGGAGATCGTCGACAGTCCGGCGAGCGAGCCCGACGACAGCAGCAAGCCGCCGCTGCAGCTATCCGAAGCGCGAGTCGAACTGCACGACGTCAGCTTTGCGTACCGGCCGAACGAGGTGGTGATTGATCACATGAGCTTCGTCGCCGAGCCGGGCAAGGTCACCGCCCTGGTCGGCCCATCCGGCGGCGGCAAGTCGACGGTGCTGTCGCTGCTGCTGCGGCTCTACGAGGCCAACTCCGGCGACATCACGATCGACGGACAATCCATTGCGGCGGTGTCGCGGCACTCGCTTCGGCAACAGATCGCCTATGTCGGGCAGGACGTTTATCTGTTCCGCGATACTATCCGCAACAACATCGCCTTCGGCATGGTGGGCGCCTCCGAGGAGGAGATCATCGCTGCGGCCAAGGCTGCCTGCGCGCATGATTTCATCATGGCCTTTCCGCTTGGCTACGACACCCCGGTCGGCGAACACGGCGCGCAATTGTCGGGCGGCCAGCGCCAGCGCGTCGCCGTGGCCCGCGCGCTGGTCCGCAACGCGCCGATCATTCTGCTCGACGAAGCCACCGCGGCGCTGGATTCCGAATCGGAAAAGCTGGTGCAGGAAGCGATCGAGCATCTATGCCGCAATCGAACCACCATCGTGATCGCGCACCGCCTGCACACCATCATGCATGCCGACGCGATCCTGGTGGTAGAGGCCGGCACAATCGTCGAGCGCGGCCGCCACGACGATTTGCTGCGGCGCAATGGACGCTACGCCTCGTTCTTCCGGCTGCAGCATCGCCACACAACCCCGCTGGCCCCGATCGACGCGCCGGCGTAAGAACGGGTCGCGATACCCGCGCCGGTCTCATCGTCTGCCGTCGTCACCCTCCTTGCGAAAGCCTTACATGAGCAGCACCTACGTCATCGCGCCGCCGCCACAACCCGCGCTCGCCGTCCAGGGCGACAGCAAGACCTTCCCGGTGCGCCGGATCTGGTGCGTCGGCCGCAACTATCTCGAGCACATCCGCGAACTCGGCAATGACGAGCGGCAGCCGCCGTTCTTTTTCGCCAAGCATCCCGACATGATCGCGCCCGACGGCGTCACCATCCCGTACCCGACCCTGACCAAGGACATGCAACACGAGGTCGAACTGGTGGTCGCGCTCAAGAGCGGCGGGTTGAACATCCCGGCCGCGAAGGCGCTGGACCACGTCTGGGGTTACGGCGTTGGCGTCGATCTCACCCGCCGCGACCTGCAGATGGCGTCGCGCAAGAAGGAACAGCCCTGGGAGATCGGCAAGTCCTTCGACCAGTCCGCCCCCTGCGGCGCGCTGGCGCCGGCCGCGACGATCGGCCATCCCGCCAAGGGCCGGATCTGGCTGTCGGTCAACGGCACCGAACGGCAGACCGGCGATCTGGCGCAAATGATCTGGAGCGTCCCGGAAATCATCGCGAAACTATCGCAACAAGTGGCGCTCGACGCCGGCGACGTCATCATGACCGGAACCCCCGCCGGGGTCGCGGCGCTGACCCCGGGCGACAAGATCGAATGCGGCGTCGATGGCGTCGGCACCCTCAAGCTGACGATCGGCAAGCCGGCCTAACTCCGCAGACCGCTCGAGATCTGGTCCCGGAACAAACCGGGGCCGCGTTCTTTCCCTGCTGCCAGAGCCGCCATGAACGCCCTCGGCAACGCCGGGGCAATTCCCAATCGATTAGGAAATCGTTAACCATAATTCGACAAGATCGACCCGGCGGCCGACCAAGCCGGGGGCGCCGGTTCCGCGGAATGCGGAGCCATGACGCTCGAAACCGCTGGTGGCTGCGGCATTCGCTTCGCGCCGACGCGCGCGAATTTTGGCACTGATGGCAAGGGAAGGCCAATGTTCAAATCGTTCGTCGTTATCTTGATCGCCACCTGGCTGGTCGGTTGCTCCGAAACCACCACAAATATCGCGGCCAATCGGGGCGCCCTCAAGCCAGGGACGCGCGCGATGATGATCGGGGTTGGTTATTAACCAGCCCCCCGCCGTCGCCTTTTGCACGGTTTGAGCCAACGCCCATGGCTCGTTTAGTGCGCAGAATTCAAGCCGGCTTCTTCGCCCCATAGGCTTCGCGCATTTTCGCCTGGATCTTGGCCATGCCGCCGATCCAGCGATCGTAATTCTCCGTCTTCTTGCGCATGTAGTCGATCACCTGCGGGTGCGGCAGGATCAGGAAGGTTTCCTGCTCGATCCCGGCCAGCGCGTCCTTAGCCACCTGCTCCGGGGTGAGATCGCCGTCGCCGGACTGCGGGCCCTTGGGAATCGAGCGCAACATATTCGTATCGACCCCCTGTGGGCACAAGATCGAAACTCGGATGTTGTGCGCCTTGTGCGAGATCGCCAGGTTTTCCGCAAAGCCGACCGCGGCGTGCTTAGTGGTCGAATAGGCCGGGCTGCCGACCTGCGACAGCAAGCCCGCGGCGGAAATCGTGTTGAGGAAATAGCCGCCGCCGCGCGCCTTGTAGAGCGGGATCAGATGCCGTGCGGCGTAGACATGGGCCATCACATGGATCGCCCAGCTCCGCGCCCACGGCTCGTCGGAAGCGCCGCCGGCATTTTCCGACAGCGGATCGAACCCGCCGCCGATCCCGGCATTGGAGCAAAACAATGCGATCGGTCCGAACTGTTTTTCCGTCTCCTCGATGACGTGCTTGATATCGGCTTCCTTGCCGACGTCGCACTGGATAGCGGCGCCATCGATCGAGGCGGCCACGGTTTCAGCGCGGGCGCCGTCGAGATCGGCGACCACGACCTTGGCGGCGCCAGCCTTGTGAAACGCTTCACACAGCGCCTGCCCGATGCCGTTGCCGCCTCCCGTCACGACGACGACCTTGCCCGCAACCTGCATCGTGGCTCCCCGCTTTTCTTGATTTTATGGATCGTATGGAGTTGTCAGGCCATAATGACATCGAGCACGGCGGTGTAATGGCAGGCCGCGCCCAGCAGCACGAAAGAGTGCCAGATCGCGTTCTGAAACCGCAGCCGCCGCCAAGCGTGGAAGATCACACCGAAAGTGTAGAGCGCGCCGCCAGCCGCGATGAACCACAGCGCCAGATTCGGCACCGATTCCTTCACGGACTCGTAGGCAATCAGGCCGCTCCAGCCCATCGCCAGATACAGACCGACCGACAGCTTGTCCCACCGGCCCGGCATGAACAGCTTGAGCAGAATGCCGATGATCGCCACCCCCCACACGCCGCACAGCAACGTCGCCGCGAAGGCGTGATCCTTGATCTGGGTGATGATCGGCGTGTAGGTCGCGGCAATCAACATGTAGATCGCCGAATGGTCGAACCGGCGGAGCATCCATTTGCGCGGCGACACCGGCCACAGATTGTAGGCGGCGGACACGCTCAGCATCGCCATCAGGCCCGCGACGTAAACCGATACCGAGACGATTTCCGGCGCCGAGGCAAACACCCCGGTCAGCACCACCAAGGTGGTAGCGGCGATCAGGCCGCTGATCACGCCCAAGCCGTGCACGACGCCGTCGGCGATCAGTTCGGCGCGATCGTAATTCCAGTGCACCTCACCCTTGGTGTCGATCCTGGCGTGCGAACCGATTTGCTTCAGCCGGAAGATCTTCATTGGGGGTGGCACCCTGTTCAAAATTGATCTGGCGCATTCATGGCGGTTTCCAGGAATGCAATCATATACTATCGACGACGAAGATTCTGCAACTTTTGGACCGCAAGCGTGGCAAAGCTAAGGTCCGATTGCCGGACGAATCGCTGATCACCCATTAGTTTCGGCCAGACGCCCTCAATTTGATCGAACATCCCACGCATGGCCTTCAGTTTTTCCAGTCTGGTCGAAGAAGCGCTGATGTCGGCACGGGCGCTGCGGGATTACAGCGAGAACATGCTCAATCCGACGGTGCGGCTCGGCGTCACCGGGCTGTCACGCGCCGGCAAGACCGTCTTCATTACGGCTCTGGTTCATGGCCTGTCGCGCGGCGGCCGGTTTCCGATCTTCGAATCGATGTCCACCGGACGCATCGCCAAGGCGCGGTTGGCGCCGCAACCCGACGATGCGGTACCGCGCTTCAGCTATGAGAGCTATTTGGGGACGCTGATCGAGCAGCGCAACTGGCCGAGCTCGACCGTCGATATCAGCGAGTTGCGGCTGGTGATCGACTATCAGCGCCAAAACGGCGCCGACCGCACGCTGACCCTGGACATCGTCGACTACCCCGGGGAATGGCTGCTCGACCTGCCCTTGCTCAACAAGAGTTACGAACGCTGGGCGGCCGAAAGCTTGGCGCTGTCGATGCAGGACCCGCGGCGGCGGGTCGCCGGCGCCTTCCACACGCATCTGGCGACGCTCGACCCGAATGGACGCGAAAACGAGCAGGAGACGTTGACCGCGGCGCGGCTGTTCACCACCTATTTGCGTGACTGCCGTAACGAGCAATTCGCCATGAGCCTGCTGCCGCCGGGGCGCTTCCTGATGCCGGGCAACCTCGCCGGGTCGCCGGCGCTGACCTTTGCGCCGCTCGACCTGCCGATCGATGGCAATCCGCCAGAAGGCTCGCTGTGGGCGATGATGCGGCGGCGCTACGAAGCCTACAAGGAAGTCGTGGTGCGGCCATTCTTCCGCGACCATTTCTCCCGGCTCGACCGGCAGATCGTGCTGGCCGACGCGCTCTCGGCGTTCAACGCCGGTCCGGAAGCGCTGCACGATCTCGAAGCCGCGTTGGCTGGAATCCTGGATTGTTTCCGGGTCGGGCAACGTACCTTGCTGAGCTCGCTGTTTCGTCCCCGGATCGACAAGATCCTGTTCGCGGCCACCAAGGCCGATCACCTGCATCACTCCAGCCATGACCGGCTCGAGGCGATCCTGCGCCGACTGGTGGATCGCGCCGCGATGCGGGCCGAATTCGCTGGCGCCACCGTCGACGTGGTCGCGCTGTCGGCGGTGCGCGCCACCCGCGAGGCCCAGGTGCAGCGCGGCCGCGACCGATTGCCGTCGATCGTCGGCACCCCGATCAAGGGCGAGGTCGCCGACGGCGAGGTGTTCGATGGCGAAACCGAAGTCGCGACCTTTCCGGGCGACCTGCCGACCAATCTGCAGGAACTGTTCAAGGGCGAAGACAGCTTTCGCGGGCTGTCCGCCGGTTCTGCCGAGCATGCCGATTTCCGCTTCTTGCGGTTTCGCCCGCCCCGGCTCGACAACCGCGACCCCGACGGGCCGGCGCTGCCTCACATCCGCCTCGACCGCACGCTCCAGTTTCTGATCGGAGACAAATTGCAATGAACGAGCGGGGCCCACATCGCCGGCCGGCGACCTTTAAACTCACCGATCCAAGCGTGGTGATGATCGATCCGGTCGACGGCGACACTGCCGTCCCGCGCGAGAATCCCGCCATGCGCGACAACCCCAGCCTGCGCGGCAAGGTGCAAGTCTCCGCCGAAGTCGAACCGCCGCCGCCTCCGGTATCGGCACCGGTCGATCCGCTGGGCGTCAATCCGAAAAAGGGCTTCCGCTGGGGCACGGTGTTCTGGATTGCATTCACCGGACTGCTGTCGCTCGCCTTCTGGCTGGCGGTGAGCAGGCTGGTCAGCGACCTGTTCGCGCAAAACACGGCGCTCGGCACCATCGGATTCATCCTGGCGGTGCTGGCCGGCGGCTCGCTCGCGATTATCATCGGCCGCGAAGCCTACGGCATGATCAGGCTCGCCAAGATCGAGCAGCTGCACGCTCGCGCCGCCACCGTGCTGCAGACCGACAACCGCGCCGAGGGCCGGGCCATCGTCCGCGAACTGCTCAAGCTGGAGCACCAGAATCCGCAACTGGCGCGCGCGCGCGCCACGCTGACGAAGCATCTCGACGACATCATCGACGGCGCCGATCTGATCCGGCTGGCGGAGCGAGAACTGCTGGCGCCGTGCGACCAGGAAGCGCGCAATCTGATCTCGAAGGCGGCGCAGCGGGTCTCGCTGGTCACCGCGATCAGCCCGAAGGCGCTGATCGACGTGCTGTTCGTGGCGATCGCCGCGGTGCGGCTGGTCGGCCAGTTGGCAAGGCTCTATGGCGGGCGGCCCGGCGCGATCGGCATGATGAAGCTGATGCGGCAGACCGTGTCGCATCTCGCCATCACCGGCGGGATCGCGATCGGCGACAGCGTGGTGCAGCAATTGCTCGGCCACGGCCTCGCCGCGAAACTGTCGTCGAAGCTCGGCGAAGGCATGCTGAACGGCATGCTGACGGCGAGGCTGGGGTTGGCGGCGATCGACATGACGAGGCCGCTGCCGTTCAGTGCCCTGCCCCGCCCCGTGCTCGGCGACCTGGTCAAAGACCTGGTGCGCACCAAGCGCGACAAGGATGAATAGCAATTGCTCGTTGTCGGCGCTCATCTTAACTACACGCCGCAGCGCGCGTGTGATCCAGCGCACATTCTGAGTTTCCATTCATCGTGACGGCGAGAATTTCCGCGAGAACAATTCGAACCGGGTGAACCCCGCTCGAAGACGATGCGACGAATTCGCGATGGGTTAGACCGAACTACCAACTCGCGCATCGCGCATTGCATCGAGGAGAACAACGATGTTTCGCAAACTTGTTCTTGGACTGGTCGCAGCAGCTTCGCTCAGCGCCGTGGCGCTGGCTCCCACCGCGGCTTCGGCCAAGCCGTGGGGCTGGGGTCCCGGCTGGGGCGGCGGCTGGGGTCATCACCACTATTGGGGTCCGGGATTCGGCGTCGGCTATGTCGGCTTCAATGACGACGGCTGCTATGTGACTCGCCGGGTCCATACCCGGCACGGCTGGCGGCTGCGCACGCTCAACATCTGTTACTGATCCGAGCATTCGAATCGGCCAGATCCGAATCCCGGTCGCCGTCGCGGCCGGGATTTTCGCGTCGGCGCGCGGGCCATCACGTGGAATTGACAGCATGGTTCCACGGGAACCCGGCGGCAACGCGCGGTCCGTGCGAGGAAATAACCGAAGATTCTGTCGATCACCGCACCGAAATCGATCAAAAACGGTCAAAATGGGACATTCGGCGCCATTCGGGCCGCTTTCACGGCATCGCGACTGTTGTTTGCGCTATCAAGCTTGGTGGATACCGCGTAACGTACATTGGTCGGACAAGCCGGTTTCCGGGGACCGACCTTTCGATTCGATCATAATCCTGCGGAGACGACGTGATGGCTAAAGGTACTGTGAAGTGGTTCAACGCGACCAAGGGCTTCGGATTCATCCAGCCCAGCAGCGGTGGAAAAGACGTGTTCGTTCATATTTCGGCGGTCGAGAAAGCAGGCCTTTCGTCGCTCAACGAAGGACAGACGGTTGAATACGAGGAAGTCGCCAACCGCGGCAAGACCTCGGCTGAAAACCTCAAGGTTTAACCGACAGCGCGATCCAAGAAGCCTGCCCTCGGACTTGATCCGAGGGTGAGTTTTCAAAAATTCTGATGGGCGATGACCAGCACTGAAAAGCGGTCATCGTTTTTTTGTGCCTAAATGCGCGCGTTCAGTCTTCCTTGACCCATCGCGCGACCGGCATCACGTCCGGCAGTTGCGCGAAACTGCGCGGCCACATATCGACCACCCACTCCTCGCCGGTGCCACGTTCGACCAGCACCGCGGTGTTGTGCGGCGTCTGCAGCACGATGACGTTGCCGCGATAGTGCGGATCGCCGACCGTGTGATATTTCAGCAGGCCCCAGCTCTGCAGCAGCAGCAACAGGCTGGTGGTGTTGCGGGTGGTGTCCCAGCAATCGAAATTGTGCTTGTCGTCGAAATAGCGGAAGTCGGCGCGCGCGATCCGCTTTTCGGTGCCCAGGATCGGGCCGAGCCGGCGATCGAACCACACCACCGCCTTCTGCACCGCCGCGCGCTCCGCCGCGGCCGAGGCGCGGCCCGCCGCCAGCAGCTTCGTCAGCGTGGCGCGGTCGCCGGGCGAGAACTGAAGCGCAAGCCGGCGCCGGCAAACAAAGCCGTAGCACACCGTCATCGAATTGCCCGAAGGCGGATAGATCGACACCGAACTGTACAGCGCGGCAACCGGCGCGCTGAGTTCGCCGGCCGGCGCCGGCGTGACGCCTTGCAGCATGACGGATAGGGCGATAGTGGCGGCCAAGGCGAGCGCCGGCCACCGGATCAGCCCCTTATCCTGCCGCATTCGATCGAACCCTCTCATCGCGCCCGCCAGTTCCATATCAATTTGTCGCGGAAGCTAGCGCACCGGTTTGATGGTGCCAATATTGCATTTATGGCCACCACGGCTTGCCGTGAACGCGGCGCTTACGGCGTCTACTTTGGAGTTTCGCAGGGGATTCGCATGCCGCCCGATGCACCGCTCCCGGTGTTCCGCGCGCCCTATGGGCCCGACGATTCGGCTCTCGCCGCCGATCTTCTGGCGACGGCCCGACTTGACGCGGCGCGGGAACGCCGGATCGACCAGACCGCGGCCGACCTGATCGTCGCGATCCGCGCCAGCGACGACCGGTTCGGCGGCGTCGAACAGATGCTGCGCGAATTCGCGCTGTCGACCAAAGAGGGGCTGGCGCTGATGGTGCTGGCCGAGGCGCTGCTGCGGGTGCCCGACGCGCTCACCGCCGATCAATTCATCGAGGACAAGCTCGGCCAGGGCGATTTCGCGCATCACCAGACCAGGTCGGGCGCGTTGCTGGTCAATGCCTCGGCCTGGGCACTGGGGATCTCGGCACGGGTGGTGCAAGCGGGTGAGACCCCGCACGGCACCATCGCGGCGCTGGCGAAGCGGCTCGGGGTGCCGGCGGTACGCGCCGCAACCCGTCAGGCAATGCGACTGATGGGCAATCACTTCGTGCTCGGCGAGACCATCGAGGCCGCGCTCGACCGTGCGCGATCCCACGCGGCCGATGGCAGGCGCTATTCCTACGACATGCTCGGCGAAGGTGCCCGCACCGCCGCCGATGCCGAGCGCTATTTCCAATCCTATGCCGGCGCTATCGAGGCGATCGGTAGCGCGGCGGGCACGGGCACGCTGCCGGCGCGGCCCGGGATTTCGGTCAAACTGTCGGCGCTGCATCCGCGCTTCGAGGCGGTCAGCCGCGCGCGGGTGATCGCCGAACTGGTGCCGCGGCTGCTCGATCTGGCGCGCAGGGCCAAGCGCTTCGACCTCAACTTCACCGTCGACGCCGAGGAAGCCGACCGGCTGGAACTGTCGCTCGAGCTGTTCGCGGCCTGCCTCAGCGATGAGTCGCTGGCGGGCTGGGACGGTTTCGGGCTCGCAGTGCAGGCCTATCAGAAGCGCGCCAGCGACGTGATCGACCATGTCGACGATCTGGCGCGACGGCTCGACCGCCGGCTCATGCTGCGATTGGTCAAGGGAGCCTATTGGGACACCGAGATCAAGCGCGCCCAGGAGCGCGGCCTCGACGACTACCCGGTGTTCACGCGCAAGGCGATGACCGACCTGAACTACATCGCCTGCGCACGCAAGCTCCTGAGTCTGCGGCCGCGGATCTTTCCGCAATTCGCCAGCCATAATGCGCTGACCGTGGCCAGCATCCTCGAATCCGCTGGCGACGTGGAAGGCTACGAGTTCCAGCGCCTGCACGGCATGGGCGAAGCGCTGTATACAAGACTGCACGCCGATCACCCCGACCTCGTCTGCCGGGTCTACGCCCCGGTCGGCGGCCACCGCGATCTGTTGGCTTATCTGGTGCGGCGGCTGCTGGAGAACGGCGCCAATTCCTCGTTCGTGGCGCAGGCCGGCGACGACAAGGTGCCGGTCTCGACGCTGCTGCGGCGGCCCGCCGACATCGTCGGCACGTCAGACAACGTTCGGCATCCTAACATCCCGCTGCCGCGCGATCTGTATCGGCCCGATCGCGAAAATTCCCGCGGCCTCGATTTCGGCGACAGCGCGGCATTGGCCCGGCTGCAGGCCGAAATCGCCGCCGCACGTCAACCGATTGCGCCGATCGCCGATGCCACGCCGAAGCAAGCGCAGGCTACGATCGCCGCGGCGCGCGCAGGCTTCGTCTCCTGGAGCGTGACGCCAGCCGCCGCGCGCGCGGCTATTCTGGAACAGGCCGCAGAACTACTCGAGCAACGCCGCGCGCATTTCATCGCGCTGCTGCAAGACGAGGGTGGCAAGACGCTGGACGACGCGCTGTCGGAACTCCGCGAGGCGATCGACTATTGCCGCTACTACGCATCGGAGGGGCGCAAACTGTTCGGCGACGGCCGGGTGATGCCGGGCCCGACCGGCGAGAGCAATGTGCTGCGGCTGCACGGCCGCGGCGTGTTCGTTGCGATCTCGCCGTGGAATTTTCCGCTGGCGATTTTCCTTGGCCAGATTACCGCGGCATTGATGGCCGGCAACGCCGTGGTCGCCAAGCCCGCCGAACAGACCCCCGCAATCAGCGCCGCGGCGGTGCGGCTGCTACACGAAGCCGGCGTGCCGGACTCGGCGCTGCATATCGTGCATGGCGACGGCGCGATCGGCGCCGCATTGGTGGCGGAGCGCGACATCGCCGGCGTGGTGTTCACCGGATCGACCGAGGTGGCGCGATCGATCAATCGGGCGCTGGCCGCCAAGGACGGCCCGATCGTGCCGCTGATCGCAGAGACCGGCGGCATCAATGCGATGATCGTCGACGCCACCGCGCTGCCCGAACAGGTCGCCGATGACGTGGTGAGTTCGGCGTTCCGCTCCGCCGGCCAGCGCTGCTCGGCGTTGCGGCTGCTGTTCGTGCAGGAAGATGTCGCCGACCGCATGATCGAGATCATCGCCGGCGCCGTGCGGGAGT
Organism: Rhodopseudomonas sp.; assembly: GCF_013377015.1. Lineage (GTDB taxonomy): Bacteria > Pseudomonadota > Alphaproteobacteria > Rhizobiales > Xanthobacteraceae > JARJEH01. The sequence continues at coordinate 361,018 of NZ_JACABA010000001.1, forward strand.
TGAAAGTCGGCGATCCTGTCGATCCCGCCACCCATATCGGGCCGGTGATCGATTCAGAAGCCAAGCAGAAGCTCGACGCCCATATTGCGCGGATGATCGCCGAAGCGCGGCCGCGTTTCGCCGGCGTCGCCCCCGCCGCAGGGAACTTCGTCGCGCCACATATCTTCGAGCTGGCGGAAGCCGCGGAGCTGACCGAGGAAGTGTTCGGCCCGATCTTGCACGTGGTACGCTATCCTGCCGCCAATCTCGACGCCGTGCTGGAGGCGATTGCACGCAGCGGCTACGGCCTCACCCTCGGCATCCATTCGCGGATCGATGAGATGGTCGAACGCAGCATCGAGCGGCTCGCGGTCGGCAATATCTATGTCAACCGCAACATGATCGGCGCGGTGGTCGGCGTGCAGCCGTTCGGCGGCTTCGGGCTCTCCGGCACCGGACCGAAAGCCGGTGGGCCGCATTATCTGCCGCGCTTCGCCACCGAACAGACCGTGACGATCAACACCGCGGCGGCGGGCGGCAACGCCGCGCTGCTGTCGGAGCAGGATGAATAGTTCAAGAGCCGTTGCATCATGCGCCGAACCCGGATCAAATGCGGATCGCGGCCGGTGATCGCTCGAAGCGAAACATTCCGGAATACGAAAAATAACAAAAGCCAGGGAGCAGACTCGCATGGACGACGGCATCTTCGCAGGCCTCAAGGTGCTGGACTGCGCCAGCTTCATTGCGGCGCCCGCCGCCGCGACGGTGCTGTCCGACTTCGGCGCCAACGTGATCAAGATCGAGCCGCCGGGCCTTGGCGATCCCTATCGCAACCTGCCGAACCTGCCCGGCTATCCGAGAAGCCCGTATAACTACTCCTGGATGATCGATGCGCGGAACAAGAAGAGTCTCGCGCTCGACCTCGCCAGGCCGGACGGAAAAGCCGTGCTGCGCCGCCTCGTCGCCGAAGCCGACGTTTTCATCACCAATTTCCCGCCCGCGGTGCGCGAAAGGCTCGGCGTCACCTATGCCGAACTGGCGCCGCTGAACGACCGGCTGATCTATGCCTGCTTCACCGGCTATGGCGACCGCGGCGAGGAAGCCAACAAACCCGGCTTCGACAGCAACGCCTATTGGGCGCGTTCCGGCCTGATGGATCTGGTCCGCGCCGATATCGACAGCACGCCGGCGCGATCGGTCGCCGGCATGGGCGACCACCCCTGCGCGATGGCGTTGTATGGCGCGATCGTCACCGCACTGTACAAGCGCGAGCGCACCGGCAAGGGCAGCCAGGTGAAATCCAACCTGATGGCAAACGGCATGTGGGCCAACGCTATTCTGGCCCAGGCCAAATTATGCGGCGCCGAGTTCCAGGAGCGCCGGCCGCGCGAACGCGCGCTGAACGCGGTGACCAATCATTATCGCTGCCGCGACGGCCGCTGGATCATTCTGTCGCTGCTCAACGAGGACAAGCAGTGGCCGGCGCTCACGCGGTGCCTCGGGCGCGACGACCTCGCCACCGACCCGCGGTTCGCCACCAAGCCGGACCGCCACGCCCGCTCAATCGAACTGATCGAAATCTTCGACGAGATCTTTGCCACGCGAGACCTCGCCGAATGGCGCAAGGCGCTCGACGGCAGCGGCCTGATCTTCGGGGTGGTCGGAATTCTCGATGACATCACGACAGACCAGCAGATGCTCGACAACGACGTGCTGGTGCCGTTCGAAAACGACACTATCCTGACCATCAACAGCCCGATCTGGATCGACGGCAGCCAGAAGACCCGGCCGCGGCATCCGCCCGGGATCGGCCAGCACAGCGACGAGATCCTGCGCGATGCCGGCTTCGACGAGGACGCGATCCGGCAGCTGCGAGCGTCGGGCACGGTGGCGTGAGGACGGTCGTTATCGGCTCAGCAACATCGAGCCGAATGCGGCGAGGCCGATCAGGACAGCAACCGCGATCGCCCAACTGCTGACGTGGATAGCGTTGGCCTTCTGGCGGATGCTTTCGTTTTCGGCGATCTGGCGATTGCGCTGCTTGATCTCGCTGTTCGGATCACTCACGGATGGACCTCCCGATCGGCCGAGGAACCCGATTCATATCAGCGAATTTTGACAAAACACATGCCGATCCGCGCGGTCGAGCCGGAGATCGCCGCCTGACAGCTCAGCCCTTCGGCGCAGCTCCATGACTCGAAGCTGGGATCGGGTTGCGTGCCGTCGGTACCTCCCCGGTCACAATGCGCACCCCAGCCGTCGGCATATTCGGTCCCGAGCAATGCGGTGGTGCCGCGCAATTGCGGGCGATCGGAAAACCCGCGCGAATAGTTCGGCGGTTTACCGTCGCGTAGCGCCGTAACGATATCGCGGCGGCGGACCTGATCGCCGACAAAATGCGGTGATCCCGGCACCGCGCCCGCCACGACGCCCGGATGCGTCGAATCGACGCCGGGAAAATGAAAGCCGCCGATGCCGCGGGTCTGATGGCAGCCCGCGCAGGTGATATCGTTGAGCCGGCGCTCGAACCCCGCCAATGACCTAATATTCTGCAGCGCGATGCCGTTGTCGGCGGCCCGTCGCAGCGCGGCGACGACGTCTGTCTCGCTGAACAGCGGATTGGGATCGGCGGGCGCCACCAGCCCAAACGCCGGCTGAAGCTTGGAGCTTTTGAATCCCACCGGGGTTGCGGCGATGGCAAAATTCGCAAGATACTTCTGCGGGATCAGAAGCGTGCCGCGATCGAATTCGCCAAGGTGGTTCGGCTCCAGCAACCAGCGTTTGAATTCCAGCCCGAGCTCATAGTTCGCGTTGACGCGGTCGCGGTCGATCTGGTTTTCCAGCGGCGACGGCGCGAACGCGCCGGCCACTGGATCACGGCGAAACACTTTCAACAGATAGTCGGTGCGAAATTCCGCGGTAGGCGATTTCGGCCGATGGGCGATCTGCAGATTGGTTTCGATGCGGTCGACGTCGTCCGGCTTGACCAGCGCCAGCGGTCCATCGCCCGATATCAATCTGATCGCCAGCTCGGCGCCGGTCTGTTGCAACACCCCGGCATCGAGCCAGCGCCGCGCAACCTCGGCGCAGGACAGTTGCTCGCCCCTCGCCCTGAGCACGAGGTTCAGGGTCATCGGCAGCCGCTGGGGGGACCCTGGCTCGTCACTCAATTGCGGGTCGGCAACCAGCCGATAGATCAGCCGGATCTCGCCACAGCCGTCCGGCACCGCGTAACCGCGGTCCATCCGGTTGACGATTCCCGCCAGCACGAAGCGCGACGCGCTTGAATACAGCCGCTCGCGGTCGAACAACTGCACCTCATATGCGGCTCCTATGCCGATGCTCTGCCGCGCGGCTGTTGCGCGGTGTCGATCGAGATAGCGATCGAACTCATCGTCGATCGATTGGCGGACCGCCGCCATCGACGGCAATGCAAACAGCCGGTCATTGCGCAACGGACCCGAGGGCCCCGCGGAATCGAGCATCTGACGCAGCCCGAAGCCCGGCTGGGCCAGCCCTTCGGCCTGACGCTCCCTGAGATCGAGTTCGCGGAGCGCCAGCGGATCGACGATCGCCAGGCCGCGCTCGAGTTCGCCGCCCACGCCAAGGCGTGGCGACAGCACGCCGCAGATCAGCACGATGAGCAGAGTCCAGCGCCGCACCAGCTGCCTTTTCCTTGACCGCGTCGCCGTGCAAGGAACCCTCGCGCGGCGGATCGCGTCGATCGGAAAATAGAGCAAAGCAGGCGGCCTGTCTCCACAAGCCGCGCCGGACGTGGGTGGCGCTTAGCGCGCCACGATCAGCCCGCGGCTGGTCACCACCACCCAGCGACCGTCCTGTTTCCGAACCGCATCGATGCGGCCGAGGCCCGGCACCGGGTCGCCGGCGTAGACTTCGAACACGCCCTCGCGGCCCTCGATCAAAGCGCCGCCATCGACGACATCGCGCAACACCCAGCCATCGACGGTAGGCATACGCTTGACTTCAGGCTTGGGCGCCGGCGTCGGAATCGAACCCGTAATTTCCTTCGCAGGAGCAGGCGCCGCGGCGGGTGCCTGGGTCGGGGCTGCCGCGGCCGGCGCTGCGGCCACCACCGTCGCTGGTGCGGCCCGCAGCTTGTCCACCGCCTCGCTGAGCTTGGCGAGTTTCGCCGCAGGCTCGGCCTGGGCCTTCTCGATCTTGTCGAGACGATCGCTGGTCTTGCTGATCTGTGCGACGCTCAGCTTCGCGCTATGCTCGAAACTGGTCTTCAGTGCGGCCAATTCGGATTCGATCCGCAGCATCTGCTCGTCGAGCACCTTGGCCTGAATAGACGACTTGTCGGCGTCGCCGCCGACACGTGATAGTCCCGCCGTCGCCAGCGCACCGCCGATCGCTCCGGCGACAGCCGCCAGGGCAATCACCGCGGCCAGCGCCGCCACACGGCGTTTGCCGAACAGGCCAGCTTTGCGGGCGACTTGCTCCGCCTCCGGTTCAGCGGCGAATTTGTCGTCTTTCCAGGCTTCGCGTTGCCAGGACTCCCGCCGGGTCGGCGACATGATCGCGATGTCGCGCGAGCCCAGCGCTGCGGCCTTCTCGCTGGGCGCCTCGGCAGCCGCCTTGGTCGCATCCGGGGCGCTGTCGTGCTCCGGCACGAGGCCAGACGCGTCCTCCTCCATCGATACGGCTCCGGTCGCCTGTACGGTCTCGGCTGCGCCATGATCGGGAAGGGTCGGCCCGACGTTGGCGCCGGACTCATCGCTGGTCTGCTCGTTCCGAACTTCGCTCACGTTCAAATCTCCCGAATGCTTGACCTTTTGGTAACTTTCATTACTTGCGAAAACGTTACTTCGTCCGGGATTACCAAAATTTTAGGATTTGGCCCGACTACCGCGTTCGCCATTCCGCATCCTGCTGCTACGCGTCGCGATCTCGCGCCCACCACGTCCGGCCCGACTGCACCGCAGCATTTCCCGACTAACGTGGCCAGAATGGGACCGGCGAGCGGCACTTCGCGGACCGCCGCAAGGTCGTTCGGCTCCGTTGTCGCCCCGGCGATCTCCGGCGCATGGCGCCCGCGCGACCGCAATGACTGGACGACACCCGGCGTCCCGCGCTACGTGGTAAGCCTCATCAACAGGCACCGCCAAGGTGCCGAGTCCGGGAAACGACCATGAAGCTCTACGATTCGATCGGGCCCAACCCGCGCCTGGTGCGCATGTTCGTCGCCGAGAAGGGCTTGACCATTCCGACCCAGCCGGTTGACATTCGCGGCGGCGAAAACCGCCAGCCCGAACATCTGGCGCGCAATCCGCACGGCCAGACCCCGACACTGGAACTCGACAACGGCCACTTCCTGTCCGAGATCACCGCGATCTGCGAATACCTCGAGGAGAAACATCCGCTGCCGGCGCTGATCGGCACCACCGCGGAAGAGCGCGCCGAATGCCGAATGTGGACGCGCCGGATCGACCTCTACATCTGCGAGCCGCTGGCCAACGGCTTTCGCTTCAGCGAAGGCCTGAAGATGTTCGAGAACCGGGTGATCTGCGTGCCGGAAGCAGCCCCCGGGCTGAAGAAGATCGCCGCTGACCGGATCCAGTGGATGGACGGTCAGATCGCCGGCAAGGAATTCGTCTGCGGCTCGCGCCTCACCCTGGCCGATCTGCTGCTGTACGGCTGGCTCGATTTCGGCGCCAAGGTCGGACAGCCACTGAACGAGGCCAACAAGAACATCATGGCGTGGTTCGCCCGGATCGACGCACGGCCCTCGGCCAAGGCGTAACGCCGCTTCTTCCCCTCGCCACGCTTACGGGGCGAGGAGCTCGCTGCCGTTGGCGCGATGCCCATATTCAATCAAGTCAGATTGAAGTTTCGTGCCCTCGCAAAGGCTGCCGAGTTCTACACCACCACCGGCGCGTCGGGCAGTTCATTGGGGTTGGAGCGGTCCCCGGGGAAGTGCTTGGCCAAATGCGCGCCGATCGCCGCGATCCCGTGGACCACGCCGGCCAGGAAACGGCCCTGACGGAACTCGGCTTCCATCGCCCTGCAGATCCGCTCCCATTCCGCAGCGCCGACATGCGCGTCGATGCCGCGGTCGGCGATGATTTCGACGTCGCGATCCGCCAGCAACAGATAGATCAGTACGCCATTGTTGTGCGCGGTGTCCCAGATCCGCAATTGGGAAAAGATATCGAGCGCGCGCTCGCGCGCCGGTTGATCGCGAAACAGTGGCGCGCCGTCGAGCGCGCCTTCGACCACGAAGCGGATCTGCCCGGCATGCGTGGCCTCGCTGGCCTTGATCGCCTGCTCGATGGCGTCGAACGCGGGCGGCGGGAACGCCTTCTGGACCCGCCAGCGCGTTGAAAGCAGATGCTTGCCGATCCGTCTGATACCCATGATCACCAACTCCCCGAGGCGCCGCCGCCACCGAAGCTGCCGCCACCGCCGCTGAACCCGCCGCTGCTACTCGAGCCGCTGGACCATGAGCCGCCGCTACCGCCGGACCATCCGCTGCCACGTCCGCCGCCGGTACCGATGCTGTCGCTGAAAAGCGCGAACAGAAAGGCCGCCAACCCAGTGATGCTGGACATGATCACGGACGACACCATGAACCAGGCGATCACGGCGATGATGCCGCCGGTCGCCAGCGCTCCCGGCAGCCGGCCCAGTACCATGCGCAGGATATGGCCCAGCACCAGAGCGCAGATGATGAAGAACGGGTTGAAGATGATCGAGGGGTCAAAGCCCGGCGCCTGCCACTCGTGCTGCGGTTCGGGTTTCGGCAGCGGCTCGCCGTCGATCACGCCGATCATGCGGTCGACGCCGTCCTCGATACCGCCGGAGAAATCGCTGTTCTTGAATTTCGGAGTGATGATTTCGTCGATGATGCGCTTAGCGGTGACGTCGTTGAGCGCGCCCTCGAGGCCGTAGCCGACCTCGATCCGCAGCTTGCGGTCGTTCTTGGCGACCAGCAGGATCGCGCCATCGTCGATTTTCTTGCGGCCGATCTTCCATTGCTCGGCGACGCGCAACGAATATTGCTCGATGGTCTCGGGCGCGGTGGTCGGCACTAGCAGCACCGCGATCTGGCTGCCCTTGCGCGCCTCGAACTCCTTCAGCTTCTGTTCGAGTCTAGCACTGGTTTCAGCGGTCAGCGTGCCGGTCTGGTCGACCACCCGACCGGTGAGCGATGGCACCGCGACGTCGGCCGCCGCCAAGCCGGCGAACGCCGCGACGGCGAGGCACAGCAGTAGCAGCAGGATCGACGCCCGCGACGCCGGCCATGCCCGCGCGGCAATCATCGCCGGCGCCCCGTTACCCGGCTACTTCGCCGGCGCCGGCGCTGGATTGAAGTCGACCTTCGGCGCGGTGGAGATCGCCTTCTCGTTCTCGACGGTAAAATTCGGCTTTTCCTTATAGCCAAACACCAACGCGGTGAAGTTGACCGGGAACGACCGCACCGTGACGTTATAGTCCTGCACCGCCTTGATGTAGCGATTGCGCGCCACGGTGATGCGGTTTTCGGTGCCTTCGAGCTGCGACATCAGGTCCTTGAACAGCGCGTCGGATTTCAGCTGCGGATAGTTTTCCGTGACCACCAGCAAGCGCGACAGCGCGCTGGACAATTCGCCCTGCGCCGCGGTGAACTTCTGGAACGCGGCGGGATCGTTCAGCACCTCGGGCGTCGCCTGGATGCTGCCGACCTTGGCGCGAGCGTTGGTGACGCCGAGCAGCACATCCTTTTCCTGCTGCGCGAATCCCTTCACCGAATTCACCAGATTGGGCACCAGATCGGCGCGGCGCTGGTACTGATTCACCACCTCCGACCAACTCGCTTTGACCTGCTGGTCTTCGGACTGGATCGTGTTGTAGCCGCAATTGGTCAGGCTCAGGGTCGCGAGCGCCGCCAGAACCGTCAGAAGTCTACGCATCGATCTCTCCTCATGCGAAACGCGATCAGCATAGCAGAACCGGGCCGTTGTCCGATGCTACTTTTGTGCGGCATTGGCGTCGCGAATGGCGCGCCAGACTTTCTCTGGCGTCAGCGGCGTGTTCAGCGCGGTGATCCCGAGCGGGGCCAGCGCGTCGAGCACGCCGTGGACGATGCAGGGCGGCCCGCCGATCGCACCGGATTCGCCGCAGCCCTTGGCGCCGAGCGGATTGGTCTTGCACGGCGCCGAACCATCCAGTGTGACCTCGATCGCCGGCATGTTGTCGGCGCGCGGGATGCAGTAGTCCTGATAGCTCGCGGTCAGCAGCTGGCCGTCGGCGTCATAGGTAGCGCCTTCATACAGCGCCTGGCCGATGCCTTGCGCGACGCCACCGTGGATCTGGCCTGAGACCAGCATCGGATTGACCGCGACGCCGACGTCGTCGACCGTGGTGTAGCGCACCACCTTGGTGATGCCGGTGTCGGGATCGATCTCGACTTCGCAGATGTGGGTGCCATTCGGCCAGCTCGGGCCATCGACCTCGCCGGTGGAATCGACGCTGAGCCGCGCGCCCTTTTCCTTGGCGGCGATTTCAAACAGGCTGATCCGTCGGTCGGTGCCGGCGATGGTCAGAACGCCGTCGGCGTATTCGATGTCATCGACCGAGGCCTCGAGAATGCTCGCGGCCTTTTCGCGCGCCTTCGCCACCAGGTCGACGGTGGAGACCGCGACCGCGGTTCCGCCAACGAACAACGAGCGCGAGCCGACGCTGCCGAACCCTTGAGCCAGATCGGTGTTGCCTTGCACCACGTCGATCTTGTCCATGCCGATGCCGAGCGAGGCCGCCAGCATCTGCGAATATGTGGTCTCCAACCCCTGCCCCATCGCCTGGGTGCCGGAGTGCAGGACGATCCGCCCTTCGGCGGTGGCCTGCAGGCTGACCTTCTCGGTGTGGGCGCGGCCGCCGGTCCATTCGATGTAGCTGGTCAGGCCACGGCCATAGAGCAGGCCCTTCTTCTTCGCGGCTTTCTTGCGCGCAGCGAAGCCATCCCAGTCCGCCAGCTTGGAGGCGCGCTCCATCATGTGGGCGAACGCGCCGCTGTCGTAGACTTGGCCGACGGCGTTGGTGTAGGGCAGTTGCGCCGGCTTGATGTAGTTCGCCTTGCGGATCGCGCGCGGATCGATCCCGAGCTGGCGCGCCGCGGCGTCCATCAGCCGCTCGACAATATAGACCGCCTCCGGGCGGCCGGCGCCACGATAGGCGCCGACCGGCGCAGTGTGGGTCATCACCGCTTTGATCTCGAAATGCACCAGCGGCAGGTCATAAACGCCGGTCTGCACGAACGGTCCCAGTACCAGCGGAATGATCACCCCGGCGCCGGCCAGATAGGCCCCGGTGCCGCCGAGCGAACTCACCCGATAAGCCAGCACCCGGCCCTTGGCGTCGAGCGCAAACGCCGCGGTCGAGGTCAGGTCGCGGCCGTGGGTGCCGCCGACGAATTCGTCGGTGCGGTCGCCGCGCCAGCGTACCTTGCGGTTCAGCTTCACCGCCGCATAGGCGACCAGGCCGTCCTCCGGATACAGCCCGGTCTTCTGGCCGAAGCCGCCGCCGATATCGCCGACCCGCACCACGATGCTGTCCTTCGGCCGCTTCAGAATCGCGTCGGCGAGAATGTCGCGGGTCGAGGCCGGGGTCTGTGACTGCACGTGCAGCGTCAGCCGGCCGGACTTGTCGAGCTCGGCGATGGTGCTGCGCGGCTCCATCGCCGAGGGAATCAGCCGCTGGCTGGCGATGTCGAGCGACACCACGTGCGCGGCGCTGGCGAAGGCGGCATCGACCACGGCGGCATCGCCATAGCTCATCGCGGCGACGATATTGTCCGGCGCGTCGGAGCAGACCACCGGCGCACCGGGCTGGATCGCCGCGGACGGATCGGTCACCGCCGGCAGCACCTCATAGTCGACCGCGATCGCCTCGGCCGCCGCCCGCGCAGCGTCGAGCGACGTCGCCACCACGGCGGCCACCGCTTCGCCGACAAAACGCACCACCTCGTGCGCCAACAGCCGCCGCGCCGGCAGCGCCATCGGCGAACCATCGGGCCGCTTGAAGATCGGCAGCGTCGGCAGCGTGCCGACATCATCGGCGACGAGATCGGCGCCGGTGAACACCGCGGTGACACCCGGCATCTCGCGCGCCGCCTGGGTGTCGATTGCCACGATCCGCGCATGCGCATGCGGCGATCGCAGCACCACCAGCCACAGCGCGCCGTCGGCCGGCTTGTCGTCGAGATAGTGTCCGAGCCCGGTCAGCAGGCGCTGGTCTTCGAGACGCTTGACGGGCTGACCCGTTCCAAAGCGCATGTTGCCGGGTAGAATATTCATTGAAGCTCCCTTGGCGGAAATGTCTTGTTGGGTGCCGTTGTACCGGACAAAGCGGCCGGTGAGCAAATCGCGGATCCGCCGTCGGAAGCGGACGGTTCAGCCGATCTCCCGCAGTACGGCTTCGACCGCCTGACGCTCCTCGGCAGTCAACGCCGCTTGCGGCGGAACCGGATCGCCGACCTCGTAACCCTGGATAGCAAGCCCGGCCTTGATGCAGGCGGCGAGGTTGAACCGCGCGAACGCTTCGTTGACGCGCCACAATTTCCGCTGCAGTTTGAGCGCATCGTCCCAGCATCCGGCCTGGCAGAGATTATAGAGCTCGACGCTCTGGCGAGGCACAATGCAGGCCGGCCCGGCCATCCAGCCGACGCCGCCGATCAGCATCACCGCGGCAGGGATATGCGCCGACGCTGAGAACACCTGGATATCGTCGCCGCAGCGATTCATGATCGACAGCAGCCGACCGGTGTTGGTGGAGGCGTCCTTGATGTAGCGAATCCGCGGATGTTTCGCCAGCCGCGCGATCACATCGAGCGTGAGGTCGGCGCGCTGAAACTGCGGATTGGTGTAGATCACCACCGGAATATCAACGGCATCGGCGATGGCGGAAAAATACGATTCGATCTGCGCGTCCTTGAGCGGAAAATACGCCTCCAGGATCGCCAGAATGCCATCGGCGCCGGCCTTCTGGCAGGCCTTGGCCTGCGCCACCGCGTCCGCCGTCGCAGTCGAAGCAACGCCGGCCACCACCGGCACCCTGCCCTGCGTGGCCTCGATCGTAACCTTCACCACGGTCTCGCGCTGCGCGGCGTTGAGATAGGCGAATTCGCCGGTCGAGCCCAGCGGGGTCAGCCCGTGCACGCCTGATTTGATCAGATCGTCGCACAGCCGGCCAAGCACGTCGGTGCGGATCACGCCGCCGGAATCGATCGGCGACACCAGATAGGGAAACACGCCGTGAAAGTCCGTCATACCGGAACCGGAGGTCATTGCAGCCGGCAGCGATATCCACATGAAACCTGCGCGCGCCGCAAGCCGGAAACTCTGGTAATGCAGCGGCAAATCAATCCGCAGCGAGGCCCTTGGCGATGACCCAGCACCCGACCCGCACCGATGCGCCGCAGCCGCCAATGGCGCCGAAGCGCCCGCACAGTTTCACCACCCATGGCGTCACGCTGACCGACGACTTTGCCTGGCTGAAGGACGCCAAATGGCAGGAGGTGCTGCGCGATCCGTCGCTGCTCGAAGCCGACATCCGGACCTATCTGGAAGCCGAGAACGCCTATACCGAGAGCCTGCTCGGCGGCACAGCCGATTTGCAGAAGAAGCTGGTCGCCGAAATGCGCGGCCGGATCAAGGAGGACGATTCCAGCGTGCCGGCGCCGGATGGCCCGTTCGCCTATATGCGGAAATTCCGCGAGGGCGGCCAGCACGAACTGTTCGCGCGGCAGCCGCGCGACGGCGGCGAACCGCAGATCATCCTCGACGGCGACGCGCTCGCGAAGGACCACAGCTATTTCCGCTTCGGCGGTGCACGGCATTCGCCGGATCACAAGCTCGAGGCCTGGAGCGCCGACGTCAAGGGATCGGAATATTTCACCATCCGGGTGCGCGACTGGGCCAGCGGTGCCGACCTTTCCGATCTGGTCGAGGAAACCGACGGCGGCGTGGTGTGGGCGCTGGATTCGAAAGCCTTTTTCTACGTCAAGCTCGACGACAACCATCGCCCGATGCAGGTCTGGCGCCATAACCTCGGTGCCCTGCAGGAAGAGGATGAGCTGATCTACGAGGAGCCGGATTCCGGCTGGTTCACCCATATCCATGAGAGCGCCAGCGGCCGGTTCTGCGTCATCGCCGGCGGCGATCACGAGACCTCCGAGCAGCGACTGATCGACCTGTCCAACCACGAGACGCCGCTGCAGCTGGTGGCGGAACGCCAGGAGGGCGTGCAATATTCGCTGGCCGATCGCGGCGACGAATTGTTCATCCTCACCAATGCGGACGGCGCGATCGACTTCAAGATCGTCACCGCCCCGCTCGCCGCACCGGAACGCGCCAACTGGCGCGACCTGATCCCCTATCGCGAAGGCATCTACGTCATCGACATCGAACTCTATGCCGGCCATCTGGTGCGACTGGAACGCGCCAACGCATTGCCGTCCGCGATCATCCGCGATCTTTCCGATGGCAGCGAGCACAGCATCGCGTTCGACGAGACCGCCTACTCGCTCGATACCATGGGCGGCTATGAATTCGAGACCACCAACCTGCGGTTCTCCTACTCATCCATGACGACGCCCTCGGAAGTCTACGACTACGACATGGTGACGCGGGCGCGGGTGCTGCGCAAGCGCCAGCAGATTCCCTCCGGCCACAATCCGGCCGACTACGTCACGACGCGGATCATGGCGCCGTCTCATGATGGCGCCATGGTGCCGGTGTCGCTGCTGCATCGCAAGGATCTGGTGCGCGACGGCCGCGCGCCGCTGCTACTCTATGGCTACGGCTCCTACGGAATGGCAATGCCGGCGTCGTTCTCGGCCAACCGGCTGTCGCTGGTCGATCGCGGCTTCGTCTACGCCATCGCCCATATCCGCGGCGGCGCCGACAAGGGCTGGGGCTGGTATCTCGACGGCAAGCGCGAGAAGAAGACCAACAGTTTTGAGGATTTCGCCGCGAGCGCCCGCGCGCTGATCGCGGCGAATTACACCTCGGAAAAGCGCATCGTCGGGCATGGCGGCAGTGCCGGCGGCATGCTGATGGGCGCGGTCGCCAACCGATCCGGTGAGTTGTTCGCCGGCATCCTCGCCGAGGTGCCGTTCGTCGACGTGCTCAACACCATGCTGGACGACACGCTGCCGCTCACGCCGCCGGAATGGCCCGAATGGGGCAACCCGATCGAAAGCGAAGCCGATTTCAAAACCATCCTGTCCTATTCGCCCTACGACAATATCGCGGCGAAAGCCTATCCGGCGATCCTGGCGATGGGCGGGCTGACCGATCCGCGCGTCACCTATTGGGAGCCGGCGAAATGGATCGCCCGGCTACGCGCCACCATGACCGGCGGCGGCCCGGTGCTGCTACGCACCAATATGGGCGCCGGCCATGGCGGCTCGTCGGGCCGGTTCAGCCGGCTCGACGAGGTCGCGATCGGCTACGCCTTCGCGCTGTGGGCGGTCGGGCTGGCTGACGGCGGCGACAAAAACGTGTCATAACGCATACCCCTTCCGCCACTTCTTCCGCATCGAGACACCCATGGCCGCACCCAAACCGCCCGGTTTCGAGACCCTGAGCCTGCATGCCGGGCAGCACCCCGATCCGCTGACCGGATCGCGCGCGGTGCCGATCTATCAGACCACGTCCTACGTGTTCCAGGACACCGACCACGCCGCCGCCTTGTTCAACATGGAGCGCGCCGGGCATCTCTATACGCGGATCTCGAATCCGACCACCGCGGTGCTGGAAGAACGGCTGGCCGCGCTGGAAGGCGGCGTCGGCGCGGTCTGCACCGCCAGCGGCATGGCGGCGCTGCATCTGGCGATCGCCACGCTGCTCAACGCCGGCAATCATATCGTTGCCTCCGCCTCGCTCTATGGCGGCACCATCAATCTGCTCACGCACACGTTGCCGCGGTTCGGCATCACCACCACATTCGTGAAGCCGCGCGACCACGACGCATTCCGCGCCGCGATCAAACCGAACACGCGGCTGGTGATCGGCGAGACCATCGGCAATCCGGGCCTCGAAGTGCTGGATATTCCCAAGGTTGCCGAGATCGCCCACGCCGCAAACATTCCGCTGCTGATCGACAACACCTTTGCGACGCCCTATCTCAGCCGGCCGATCGAGCTCGGCGCCGACATCGTGATGAACTCCGCCACCAAATGGATCGGCGGCCATGGCATCGCGATCGGCGGCGTGATCGTCGACGGCGGCCGGTTCGACTGGCGCGCGTCGGGTAAGTTTCCGACCCTGACCGAGCCCTATGCGGGCTATCACGATATCGTCTTCGACGAACAGTTCGGGCCGCCGGCCTTCATCATCCGTGCCCGGATGGAGGGCTTGCGCGATTTCGGCGCGTGCCTGTCGCCGACCAATGCGTTCCAGCTGCTGCAGGGCGTCGAGACGCTCGGCGTGCGGATGGACCGCCACATCGCCAACACCGCCGCTGTCCTGCAATTCCTCACCGCCAACAAGGCGGTCGATTGGGTGCTGCATCCGTCGCTGGAGAGCCACCCGGACCACGAGCTGGCAAAGCGGCTGTTGCCGCGTGGCGCCGGCTCGATCGTTTCGTTCGGCATCAAGGGCGGCCGCGCCGCGGGCAAGAAATTCATCGTGGCGCTGCGGCTGACCAGCCATCTGGCCAATGTCGGCGACGCCAAGACGCTGGTGATCCATCCGGCCTCGACCACACATCAGCAGATGGACGCGGCGCAACTGGCCGCCTCCGGAATCGGCGAGGAACTGGTGCGGCTATCGGTCGGGATCGAGTCCGCGCAGGATATTCTCGACGATCTCGGCCAGGCGCTGCGCGCCTCGCAGAAGGTGTAGGCCATGCAGCTCTCGGTCAATGGCGTTGAGATTTTCGTAGCCACCGGCGGCAAGCCGTTCGACGCGGCGCTGCCGACCGTCGTCTTCATTCACGGCGCCGGTTTCGATCATTCGGTGTGGGCGCTGCACAGCCGCTGGTTCGCGCATCATGGCTATGGGGTGCTGGCGCCGGACCTGCCCGGCCATGGCCGCTCCGCCGGCGCGCCGCTGACGACCATCGCCGACATGGCGGACTGGATCGCGGCGCTGCTCGACGCCGCCGGCGCGGCGAAGGCCAAGCTGATCGGCCATTCGATGGGCTCGCTGATCGCGCTGGAAACCGCGGCGCGACATCCCTCAAGAGTTTCGTCGCTCGGGCTGATCGGCACCACCAGCACGATGACGGTCGGCCCCGATCTGCTGAAAGCCGCAGAGGCCAACGATCCCGCCGCGGTGGCGATGATGACGATCTGGGGGCTCGGCCCCGACGCCGAAATCGGCGGCAATCTCGCGCCGGGCCTGTGGATGCATGGCGGCTCGGTGCGGGTGCTGGAACACAACAAGCCCGGCGTGATCTACGCGGACCTGGCTGCCTGCAACGCCTATCAGAACGCGCTGGTCGCAGCCGCAGAGGTCGCTGTCCCGGCGACCTTCATTCTCGGCGAGCGCGACATGATGACCCCGATCCGCAACGGCAAGGCGCTTGCAGCGGCGGTGAAAGATTCACGCACCGTAGTGCTGCGCGGCGCCGGCCACACCATGATGATCGAGCGGCCCGACGAGGTGCTGAAGGCATTGCAGGGGTGATTGCCTATCTTAGGCATTGGCACGGCCGCACCGGCAGCGCGCTCGTGGTGCATACTTGGGAAGAGCTACGCACTCTTCCCGTTGCTGAACACCCGACTGGCGAGTACGTCGGAAGCCTCCAGCGTCATAATGTCGTCCGCGGTCAGCACCCGATCGAGATCCGCGACCAGCCGGTTGGCCTGACGTAGCCGGATGCGGTCGAGCGCATTGCGGATCGACCGCGCGTTGGCGAATAGCGGCTGGGTCTTGCGCATCGCGATATAGCGCTCGAACGCCGCTCGTGCCTCGGCATCGAACTTGTAGTTCTGCTCGGTCAGCATCAATTCGGCGATCTGCAACAATTCGCTGTCCGAATAGTCCGGAAAATCGATGTGGTGCGCGATCCGCGAGCGAAAGCCCGGATTGCTGGCGAAGAATTTCTCCATCCGGTCGCCATAGCCGGCCAGAATCACCACCAGATCATCGCGTTGGTTCTCCATCACCTGCAATAGGATCTCGATCGCCTCCTGGCCGTAGTCGCGTTCATTGTCGGGGCGATAGAGGTAGTAAGCCTCGTCGATGAACAGCACGCCGCCCATCGCCTTCTTCAGCACTTCCTTGGTCTTCGGCGCGGTGTGGCCGATATATTGCCCGACCAACTCGTCGCGGGTCACCGACACCACATGGCCGCGGCGGACGAAACCGAGCCGATACAGAATGTCGGCCATCCGCAGCGCCACCGTGGTCTTGCCGGTGCCGGGATTGCCGGTGAACGACATGTGCAGCGTCGGCACCTCATGCGCCAGATTCATCCGCTTGCGCAGCCGCTCGATCAGCAGCAGCGAGGCGATCTCGCGAATCCTCGTTTTCACCGGACGCAGACCGATCAGCTCGCGGTCGAGCTGATCCAGCACCTCGCCGATGCCGACCGCCTCGAACTCCTGGCGCAGATCGATCCGCTCGGCGGAGGCCGCCTCCGCGCTCCCCGCCGCGACCGCGCTGGTCGGCTCGCCGCTCACGCGCCACCGTAACGGCTACCCTCGGGGCGATCGACCGCGTAGGACTTGGTGGTGTAGCGGAGGTTGCGGCCGTCGGTCTCCTGGCGTTCGAGCCGGAAGCCGGGCTCGACCTTCGGCCGGTTGACGATGAACGACAGCCGCACCGACTCCCAGCCATGGCTGGAGTCGAACGCCGACAGCCGGATGTAGCGATCGCCATAGACCTTGCGGCATTCGTTCAGTTCCATCAGCACGCCGGCGGCGTCGCGCAGGTCGAACATCGGCAGACCCCACATTTCCCAGAAGGTGTTGCGGGGATGCGGATCGTCGGTGAATTCCAGATTCACCGCCCAGCCCTTGCCGAGCGCATACTGCACCTGTTTGGAGATCTGCTCGTCGGTGAGATCGGGCAGGAACGAAAAGCAACCTTGGGTGACTCGCATTGAATGGCTCCTTGGTGTCTGGAAATCAACGGTTTGAGTTCGTCATTGCGAGCGTGGCGACGCAATCCAGAGCGCAGAACACGGAGTGACTGGATTGCTTCGTGGCTTCGCTCCTCGCAATGACCACTCGAGTGCCTGATGACGTTGCTGGCTTCTCGACGCTGGCTGTTACATCGAGACGCTGGGGGTGGGCGCATAGTCGGGCATGTCGGTGGATTCGTAGTTGAAGGTGACGTTCTTCCAGGTCTCCAGCGCAGCCTTCAAGGGGGTGCAGGTCATCGCTGCCTTGGCGAGGATTTCCGGCCCCTCGTGCAGATAGTCGCGGCCCTCGTTGCGGGCCAAAATCATCGCTTCCAGCGCCACCCGGTTGGCGGTGGCGCCGGCTTCGATGCCCATCGGATGGCCGATGGTGCCGCCGCCGAACTGCAGCACCACGTCCTCGCCGAGGTGATCGAGCAATTGGTGCATCTGGCCGGCGTGGATGCCGCCGGAGGCCACCGGCATCAGCTTGTTGAGGCTGGCCCAGTTCTGCTCGAAGAAGATGCCGTGCTCGAGCTGCATCGGATTGAAATCTTCGCGGCAGATGTCGTAGTAGCCCTTGGTGGTGGCCGGGTCGCCCTCGAGCTTGCCGACCACGGTGCCGGCATGGATGTGATCAACGCCGGCGAGCCGCATCCATTTGGCGATCACGCGGAACGAGACGCCGTGGTTGCGCTGCCGCGTATAGGTCGAGTGACCCGCGCGGTGCAGATGCAGGATCATGTCGTTGCGGCGCGCCCATTTCGCCATCGACTGGATCGCGGTGTAGCCGATCACAAGATCGATCATGACGATCACCGAGCCGAGCTGCTTGGCGAAGTCGGCGCGCTCGTACATCTCCTCCATGGTGCCGGCGGTGACATTGAGATAGGTGCCCTTGACCTCGCCGGACGCCGCCTGCGCCTTGTTGACGGCTTCCATGCAGTACAGAAAGCGCTCGCGCCAATGCATGAACGGCTGCGAGTTGATGTTCTCGTCGTCCTTGGTGAAATCGAGACCGCCCTTCAGCGCCTCGTAGACGACGCGGCCGTAGTTGCGGCCGGACAGGCCGAGCTTCGGCTTCACGGTGGCGCCGAGCAACGGACGGCCGAACTTGTCCATCCGCTCGCGCTCGACCACGATGCCGGTCGCCGGACCCTGGAACGTCTTCACATAGGCGACCGGCAGCCGCATGTCTTCCAACCGCAGCGCCTTCAGCGGCTTGAAGCCGAACACGTTGCCGATGATCGAGGCCGACAAATTGGCGATCGAGCCGTTCTCGAACAGATCGAGATCATAAGCGATATATGCGAAGTATTGCCCAGGCGAATTCGGCACCGGATCGACGCGATAACATTTGGCGCGATACTTCTCCGCCGCGGTCAGGCGGTCGGTCCACACCACGGTCCAGGTCGCGGTCGAGGATTCGCCGGCGACGGCCGCCGAGGCTTCGATCGGATCGACGCCGTCCTGCGGCGTGACCCGGAACAGCGCGATGATGTCGGTGTCCTTCGGAACGTAGTCGGGCTCCCAATAGCCCATCTTCTTGTATTCCATCACGCCGGACTTGTAGCGATCCTTGCCGCGTATCGTGACCGACTCGTTCATGGCGCTCTCCTCGCTGTTGCCGCGGCTGGCTGCTCGGCCGGCCGGCTGATCGTGATCTTTCCGCGCCAGCGACAGCCGGGCGGTGGTTCGCGCGGACATTGACAGCGCCTCGCAAATAAGAGAAATTTCTTTATCTTCGATACAGCAATAGTTTAATTTATAATGCTCCGAACGGTCGCGGATGGCCCGACCTGGCTATGCTGCGTTCGGGATCTGGGCGGGACCGCAGCTGCCACGCGGATTGCAGGGCGAACCGCCGGGAGACGATCGTTCGGATATGTTGACCGCACGCATCGGATAACAGAAGCTTGGTTCAATTCGGTTTTCTCAAAGTTTCGTCTATGGCCAAGCAATTCCGTACGGTTTCGATCCGGCAGTTGCGGGCGTTGGCGGCGCTGGCCTCTAACGGCAGCATCACCGCCGCCGCCAACAAGCTGCACCTCACCCAGCCGGCGGTGACGCTGCAATTGCGCAATCTGCAGGCGCTCGCCGGGCTGCCGCTGATCCAGCGCACGAGCGACGGAATGTTGCTGACCGAGGCCGGCACTGAAGTACTTGCGCTGTGCGAACGGATCGAGGCGGCGATCGCCGCTTGCGAGACATCGCTGGACATGATCGCGGGCAAGACCGCGGGACGAGTGTCGATCGGCGCGGTGAGCACCGCAAAATACTTCGTACCGTTCGCGATCTCCGGATTCCTGAAGCTGCATCCGAAGATCGACGTCAAGCTCTCGATCGGCAACCGTCAGGAGATCGGCAGCGCGTTGCGCGGCTACGAGCTCGACATCGCGATTATGGGTCGCCCGCCGGTCGACATCGACGTGGACGTTCACCTAATCGGCGACCATCCGCACGTCATCATCGCGCCGACCGTGCACCGGCTGGCGCACAAGCAGAACATCGCCCTAGCCGACCTCGCCGACGAAACCTTCCTGACCCGCGAGCCGGGCTCGGGCACACGCAGCCTGATGGAGCAGTTGTTCGGCTCGGCCGGAATCCGGCCCACCATCGGCATGGAAATGGCCAGCAATGAAACCATCAAGCAGGCGGTGATCGCGGGACTCGGCATCGCCTTCATCTCCGCGCATACGGTGGCGACCGATCTCGACGAGAGAAGAATGGTGGTCCTTGACGTCGTCGGCCTGCCGATCGTGCGGCAATGGTTCGTGGTCAGCCGCAAGGACAAGGTGCTGCTGCCGCCGGCGCGCGCGATGCTGGATTTTCTCAGCGCCCAGGGATCGCAGTTTCTGCCCAGGACCCATGGGCGGATCCGCCTGACCCGGCCGTCGATCCGCGCCAAGCGCACCTGACGGCCAATTGGCCGTCAGGGAAGGCGCGAAAGCTATCCCGCCTGAGTGCTTGCTTACGCCGCCTTGGCGAGGCCGAGCTTGGCCCAGATCTCGCTGAGCGCCTGCACCAGATGCTCGATGTCGGCATCGCTGTGATGCGGCGACGGCGTGATCCGCAGCCGCTCGGTGCCGCGCGGAACCGTCGGATAATTGATCGGTTGCACGTAGATGCCGAAGCGGTCGATCAACTCGTCGCTGATCTGCTTGCACAGCACGGCGTCGCCGACCATCACCGGAACGATGTGGCTGGGATTGGGAAGATGCGCCACCCCGGCCTGGTCGAGCCGCGCGCGTAGCCGCGCCACGCGATCCTGGTGGCGCTCGCGCTCGACCGAACTCGACCGCAGATGCTGGATGCTGGCCAGCGCGCCAGCGGCGACCGCCGGCGGAATCGACGTGCTGAAGATGAAGCCGGAGGCGAAGCTGCGGACAAAGTCGCACACCGCAGCCGAGCCGGCGATATAGCCGCCGACCACGCCAAACGCCTTGGCCAGCGTGCCTTCGATGATGGTGAGGCGATGGCTGAGGCCTTCGCGATCGGCGACGCCGCCGCCGTTCGGACCGTATAGGCCGACGCCGTGCACTTCGTCGAGATAGGTCATCGCGTGGGCGGCATCGGCGACGTCGCAAATTTCTGCGATCGGCGCGATATCGCCATCCATCGAATACACCGACTCGAACGCCACCAGCTTCGGCACACTCGGGTCGAGATCGGCGAGCTTGCGCTCGAGATCGCGGACGTCGTTGTGGGCAAAGATCCGGGTTTCGCTTCGGCTGTGCCGGATTCCCTCGATCATCGAGGCGTGATTGAGCTCATCGGACAGGATCACGCAGCCGGGCATCCGCGAGGCGAGCGTGCTGAGCGATGCCATGTTGGACATGTAGCCCGAGTTGAACAGCAGCGCCGCCTCCTTGCCGTGCAGCGCCGCCAATTCCTGTTCAAGCAGCACGTGATAGTGATTGGTGCCTGCGATGTTGCGGGTGCCGCCAGCGCCGGCGCCGCAGGAGTCGAGCGCCTCGTGCATCGCCTTCAGCACCGCCGGGTGCTGGCCCATGCCGAGATAATCGTTCGAACACCACACCGTGACTTCGGCCTTGCCATCCCGGCCGTGATGCGTGGCTTTCGGGAACGATCCGGCGTGACGCTCAAGATCGGCAAACACCCGATAACGTCCCTCGCGATGGAGGCCCTCAATCTGACGACGGAAATACGCTTCGTAGTTCATGATGTCCTCCCGTTGACGGTTGCTGCCGGCTCTCCGCCGATTCCGATCCGCGCCGGAGCCAATTCGCCCCTCGGATGCTGCTCCAGAAAGGTCTGCCTGAACTGGTCTTCGAGCCGCTGCCGGGCACAGACGCTGCGCGCCTTCGGCGGTGCCTCTTCCTTGCGGACGCTCGGCACTACGACGAGCTGCGGTGCCGCGGCCCGCGCCTCGGGACTCGTGGAGGGCGACTCGAAAACTTGCTTGGCCGCGCCAAGTTCAGTCGTGGCTGCGACGGTGGATGGATTCGTTTCCATGGTGATGTTCTCCGGCGGAAAACCTGCGCGAATACCCCAGCTCCACAGCGTCATCGCCGGTAGCGGGAGCAGCATGAACCAATGCTCGACAACGCCGAGCGCAAACAGCGTCGAGACCAGCGTGAGACCGACGACCTCGAATGGGGTCGCGGCAACTTCGACGATCCGCTGTACCATCACAACGAGCACAGCGGTCGCCAGCGTGACCGAGAGCGGAAAGAACGCGCTCACCGGTTTGCGTGCGAAATACGTCTTCAGAAACTGCACGGCGTCCGGCATCAATTCATCGTTGGTCACCGGCACGCCGAGAAACAGATTGATCTTCGCGCTCTGCCGCAGCACCCAGAGCGCCACATAGGTCCACAGGCCGACCTGGTTGTCCGCGTTGAGGGTCAGCGCGGCGACCACAGCGCCGCAGGTCAACAGGCACACTTCGTGATAGATGATCGCCTGCAACGCGAAGCTCAGGCGCTGAATGCCTTTGGCTTCCGGCGGGCACGGCTCGGCGCGCGGACCGGTCAGCCAGCCGGACAGGAACGCGATCTCCTGCGCGCCCCACAGGAAGATGATGCAGCTGAAGGCCATATAGGCCGCACCCACACTGGTGTCGTTCGCCGTCACGGACAGGCCGCACAGCGCCACCGTAAGCATCCCGCCGGCGCATACCAGCCGCAGCATTCCGGAGCGGCCGACACTGCCGACCAGCAACAGCACGGCCCCGGTGCTGAACCACCAGACGAACGCCGCGTAGAATGGTGGGCCTAGGTATGAGGCCATGAAGTTACTCCCCTCACCACGCCGGCCGCAGGCCGATGACGCGGGGCAGTTCGTTGCGCTTCGCAGGCAGCAGGAACAGGCGTGCGAACGCCAGCGCGGCCTGCGCCGCCAGCAGCGGCCGCCTGATCTTGCCGAGCAGCCCCTGCGAACGGCTGTCAGCGATCTTGTCCGAAACCACCCGGAGCCGCTCAAGCCCGGCGACGAACCGCGGATCGTCGAGATTGATGGTGACCGGGAACACCTGCTTGGAGATTTCGGTGGTGATCCGGAACACCTGCATGTCGTAGTCGGTCGGATCCATCCCGAGCGCCTCGTGGAACGCCGGGCGCATGTGATCGCGCACATACATCGTGGCAAACACCGCCAGCAGGAAGAACCGGATCCATAGCTTGTTGACGCCGCGCAGCAGCGACGGATCGGCGCGCATCAGCAGCGCGAAGGCCTCGCCGTGGCGGAACTCGTCGTTGCACCAGCTCTCGAACCATTTGAAAATCGGATGGAACTGGCGTTCCGGATGACGCTCCATCTGCCGGAAGATGGTGATGTAGCGGGCGTAACCGATCTTTTCCGACAGATAGGTCGCATAGAAGATGAATTTCGGCCGGAAATAAGTGTACTTCTTCACCTTGGTGAGGAATCCGAGGTCGACACCGATGCCGTGATCCTTCAGAATCTCGTTGATGAAGCCGGCATGCCTAGCCTCGTCGCGGCTGAGATAGCCGAACAGTTCCTGAATTTCCTTGTTCTTGATCCGCTTCTTGATTTCCGAATACAGCACGCAACCGGAGAACTCCGCGGTCAGCGAGCTCACCAGAAAGTCTTTGAACTCCTTGCGCAGTTCCGGCGGCAGCTGCTCGAGATCGTAGTTGAATTCGTCCTGCTTCTTGAAATGCGCCTTGTTGTAATCGGCGCGCAATTCCTTGATCATTGCGTTCCACTCGGAACGCACCAGGCTGACGTCAAGGCGATCCATGGCCGCGTAGTCGGTGGTGTAGAACCGCGGCGTGAGAATGGTGTCCTCGCGTGCGATATCGAGGCTCTCGCGACTACCCTTGATTTCGGGCCGTGAACTCTTCTGCAGGCTGCCTTGGGCACCACCCTCCATCGGAATCATCTTACCCTCCCATTTGAAAAGCTGACTTCGTATAGTTCGGTCAGTTCGAGATATCCTTCCAGCCGCGCGCGGATCCGGTCGAACAGACCGGCGCGCACCACGGTCGCCGTACGCCTCACGACGAGACGTTCGCCGAATTCGACGTGGGTCGGCGCGTCGTGCACAGTGACCTCGTCGCCGGGGCCAATCTCGACGTCGCCGTCGAGAATCACGTGCGCGTGCAGGGTTTCCGACGTCTGCTCGATTTCCACCGTGCAGGGCACATCGAAGCTGGTGCGTTTCCCTAATCGGATCATGCTCATTGCGAGCTGTCCTGATTTTTCATGAGCCGAGCAAAGGCCGCCAGGTTGCTGGACCCGAAGGCATTCAGATCGATCTGCTTGTTGTTGGACGTGTCGGTCAGCGTCAGCTGCCCGTTTTCGAAGCGGGCGAGACGAAACGGCGGCTCGCTGCCGATGGCGGCCAGCTTGCGTTCGCGCGCAAGGCCGCGCAGCACCACCCGGACGAAGCCCGATTCACCCGGCGCCAGCGAGTGGAGCAACTTACGATCGCTCGCATCGTAGACCAGCACCGATCCGTCGGCGCTGTCTTCGAACTGAAGACTGCGGCTTTCAACCATCGCCGGGAGGGTCATATGAACGGAGCCCACACCGGTTAGCCGCGACGTCGCCGTTGCCGTCAGTGCGAACAGCACCAACGCGCCGGCGGCCAACAGCGCGCCCTTCGGAACTTTGATATCGTGTTCAGCGTGCTCCATTTCGATCTCCGTTTTCAGGCTGCAACCGTTGTTGACGATGACAGCGGGCCAGAGGCCGGTCCGCTGTTAGCCAGTCTGACCAGAGATATTTCTGATAAGTCGTGCTGCCCCTTCAGGGCTTCAGCGAGTTTGGCGGCAACGTTGGCAACGTCGGGCACCGAAGTCAGCATCGGCTCTGGTGCCCGCATCCGCCACGGGCGGATGTGGGGCCAGAGCAACACGTAGGAGACGCGCGGGGTATCGGCGAGCTGCAGAGGAATGTCGCCTGAACCATCGCGATTGGTCCGCAAGGCCGCGTTGGCGATCTTGCCGAGCGGGATGTTCATCGTCAGCGGCAGCGCAACGCCAGTCTGCAGGAGAATGCGCTTGCTGGTGATGGTGTAGCAGGTGGCACGCCGGAACAGCCAGGCGAGGACGGCAAGCAATGAAATGCCGCCCAGCGTCAGGATGGCAAGCGGCAGCGCCGACGCCACCGCTTCGCCGATCAGCTGGCCCGAAGACCAGCCTGACCAGCTTTTCCACGACACCAGGAGGACCAGATAGATCAGGACCTCCCTGATGTGAAAGGATCGGAGCGCCAATCCTTTGTAGGTCGGCTTCCCCTGCCAGATCACGCGTTCTCCTTCCGGCAACGGCGAGGGAAGCTCACGAAACTGGCTGGGGGCCTGCGTCATACGATCGGCTCCTGACGGTCCGGCGTGGCGTAAAGCGTACCGGCGCCGTAGTAGGCGACGATCTTGTCTTCCTCGAGCTTGGTGACCTGATCGGCCTTGGCCACGCCCGGTGCATCGGCGAACTGGCTACCGAGAATGGCGTCGACGCGGATAATGCCCCGTCCGATCAACGCGAACGGCACCGGAAGCAGGACCTTCCGCTTGCCCTTCGCCGAGGTGACCTCGACCTCCAAGTAACGAAGCAGTACCTCGGCGCGATCGACCCAGGCATCAGTCACGACACCGCCGACGACACCGTCGCAACCGACCACTTTGAGGCCGATCGGATTCGGATCGCGCGGATCGAGCGTGAAGCTCTTGGCGGCACGCAGCGGCACGATCGCCGGAACGTTCTCCAGCGTGAGTTCGGGAACATCTTCACGGGCGGCGTAGGACCCCGGTCCGACGCCATCAGCGAACGGATTGCCGGTCGGCACGAATGGCGCACCAGGCCACGGAGCGGTCGGGGCCAACGCGACGTCGCGACGATCGTTGTCCTTGCTGGGAACGGTGGCCGTGTGACCGCCGCGCAGCAGATAGGTCTTCGGATCCGGCGGATTCGGAATGCCCAGCTGGGTGAGGCGGCCACCGCCGGTATCCGAAATCAGCGGATATCCCTCGCGCTTGTCTTCGCGGCGGAGATAGAAAATCAAGGCCGCAAAGAAAATCCAAAATGCGTACAGTGTGACCTGTGCGACGTCCATATAGGCTCCGGCTTGCATGGGACCGACCCCTTCCTCGTTGTTAACCTGGAAATTCGGCTAGGCCGAATTTGGATGAAGATTGCGAAAAGCTCGTCTGTGCTGTGCGCACGAGTGGGCCGACCGCAACCAGCGTTGCGAACAGCAACGCGATTTCGATGTTGTAGACGACGCTGTATCCGGTGGACGGATCTGCAAGGACACGTCCGAGCATTCCACTGGAAGCCAATGACGACACCGCGTCCCGAATGCCGCCACCGAGTAGTATTCCGCCGCCCGCCGCGGTCGCCTGTACGGCGCCCCACGTTCCGAGCGCGAGTCCGCTTTCGCCCTTGCTGGCGATCGCCATCGCCGCGGTCAACGTCCCGGCGGCGAACAGCCCGCCACCGAAACCGATCAGTGCCGTGCCGATTCTGAACAGCAGCACAGACTGCGCAGGCGCGGCGATAATCACTGCGGCAAAGGCGAAGATACCGGCCAGCACGCCGAACCCGGCAACGCGATACGGATCGCCGTTGCGTCCGAGCGACCTTGCCGCGAGGCCGAATCCGGCCAGCGTTCCCAGCGCGAAGAATGCCGTCAGCGCCGTGGTCTGCCCCACCGTCAATTTCAAGATTTCGGCGCCATACGGCTCGAGCAGAATGTCCTGCATCGAGAAGCCGGCGGTACCCAGCGCGACCGCGACCAGAACCCGAACCGAGCCGCCGGCGGCGCGGAATTTCGCCCATGACTGATTGAATTGCGCCTGCACGCGCTTGGCCGAAGTCAGCGCCGGATTACGGGCTTCCTGCTTCCAGAGCGCGGCAATGTTGAGAAGCATCTGCGTGACCGCGACGCCCTGGATCACCTGAATGAGCCGCATCTCGCTGAACTCGCGCAGCAACTCGCTGAAGATCAGCGCGCTTCCGGTCATCCCCACCAGCAGCATGACGTAGAGGAATGCGACCACACGGGGCCGCGACTCTTCCGGCGCGATATCAGTCGCCAGCGCAAGACCCGCGGTCTGCGTCGTATGCAGCCCAGCCCCGACCAGAAGGAACGCCAGTGCGGCGCCGAACTTGCCGTACAGCGCCGGCGATTCGCCAGTGCCTGACAACAGCAACAGCGCGAACGGCATGATTGCGAAGCCGCCGAATTGCAGCAGGGTGCCGAGCCAGATGTAGGGCACCCGGCGCCAGCCCAGCACGGAGCGATGATTGTCGGACTTGAATCCGATCAGCACGCGGAACGGCGCGAACACCAGCGGCAACGACACCATCAGCGAAACCAGCAGCGTCGAGACGCCGAGCTCGACGATCATCACCCGGTTCAGCGTGCCGTTCAGCAGAACGATGGAAATGCCGACCGAAACCTGGAACAGCGACAGCCGCAGCAGACGCCCGAGCGGAAGCTCTTTCGTCGCCGCGTCGGCAAACGGCAGGAAGCGGCTCCCCAACCGCATCCAGCCTCTTGCGAATGTCGCTGCCCACTGGCTCATCGCGGAATCATCTCCAGCGCCTGTGAGGTATAGAAGCCACTCGACACTCGGTGGGTACGCCCGACCTGCCATTGCTGCAGCGCCGGATCCGATGTCAGCAGCTGCCGCAACTTCTGTTCGCCGACCGGTTCGATCGCCGGCGCGCGATCACCGCGCGGAAAGAAGCCGCCGACGAAATGCATCAGCGCTAGCGCCGGGGTCTTTGGCGCGAAGGTTACCGCCAGCGATCGTCGGGTGCGCGCCGCGAGACCCGCCATAATCCGGCAGATGTCCTGCGGCAGATAGTGAATCAGCGAATCCATCGCCACGACGAAATCGAACTCACCCAGCGCCGGATCCAGCATGTCGCCGGAGGTGAAATGGATCTTCGACGGATCGATGTCGGCCGGCAGTCGCTCGCGCGCCACCGCGACCAGCGTCGGCGACAGATCGATGGCGACGACATCGGCGCCGCGCCGCGCTGCCTCGATCGATAGCGCGCCGGTGCCGCAACCGGCATCGAGCAACCGCATGCCGGTCATATCCGTCGGCAGCCACGACAGCAGCGTATTGCGCATCTCGTCGCGGCCGGCACGCACCGTGGCGCGGATTCCGCTGACCGGCGCGTCGGATGTCAGCTTCGCCCAATTGTCGGCCGCGGTACGGTCGAAATAGGTCTCAAGCTCCCCACGCCGCTCGATATAACTACCCACTGCCATCAATCGAACCCCAACAGGTCGAAGATATCGCGATCCTTCAGCGGCTTGCCCAGAGCCGGGGGTTCCTTGCCCTCCAGCAACTCGGCGGCGAGCCGAAGGTACTCTTGTTGCACAGCCAGGATTTCATCGGTGTGATCCATCTCAAAAAGCGTCATCTTTTTCAGGCGGCTCTTGCGGATGACGTCGAGGTCGGGGAGATGGGCGACCCGCTGGATCCCGGTTTGCGAGCAGAATTTGTCGATCTGGTCGGTATCCTTGGAGCGGTTGGCGATAATGCCGCCGAGCCGCACGCCGTAATTCTTGGATTTGGCGGCGATCGCCGCGGCGATGCGGTTGGCCGCGAAGATCGAGTCGAAATCATTGGCGGCGACGATCATCGCCTGCTCCGAATGCTGCAGCGGTGCTGCGAAACCGCCGCACACCACGTCGCCCAGCACGTCGAAGATCACCACATCGGCGTCTTCGAGCAAATGGTGCTCCTTGAGCAGCTTGACGGTCTGGCCGACGACATAGCCGCCGCAGCCGGTTCCCGCCGGCGGGCCGCCCGCCTCCAGGCACATCACGCCATTGTAGCCCTCGAACACGAAGTCTTCGGGGCGTAGTTCCTCGGAGTGGAAGTTCACCGATTCCAAGACATCGATCACGGTCGGCACCAGCCGCTTGGTCAGCGTGAAGGTGGAGTCGTGCTTGGGATCGCACCCGATTTGCAGGACGCGCTTGCCGAGCTTGGAAAACGCCACCGACAGGTTCGACGACGTCGTGCTCTTGCCGATGCCGCCCTTGCCGTAGATCGAGATCACCTTGGCGGTGCCGATTTTGACGTTGGGATCAAGCTGGACCTGGACGCTGCCCTCACCGTCGCCCTCGGCGCATTTCGACGCATTGGTGTCGGCGCAGCCGGTGGTCTTCAGCTTGGAGGGATCGGTCAGAATGTTCATGCGGCAACTCCTACGCCTTCAAGGCGATCCTCGAGCTCTTCGCCTGCCTTGCGCAGGACCTCGAGCATTTCAGGGTCGGGTGACCAGTAGTTTCGTTCGTGCGCCTCGATCAGGCGGTTGGCGACCTTCGCCGACGCCACCGGATTGAGCGCCGCCAGGCGGGCGCGCATTTCGGGGTCGAGCACGAAGGTTTCGGTGAGCTGGCGATACACCCACGGCGCCACTTCTCCGGTAGTGGCCGACCAGCCCATGGTGTTGGTGACGTGTTCCTCGATCTGGCGCACGCCTTCGTAGCCATGCTTGAGCATGCCTTCGTACCACTTCGGATTCAGCATCCGGGTCCGGGTTTCGAGCGCGACCTGTTCCGACAGCGTGCGGACGGTGCCGGCGCCGCGGGTCTGGTCGCCGATATAGACCGGCGCGGTGGTGCCGCCCTTGGCGCGACGCACCGCACGGCTGATGCCGCCCAGCGTATCGAAGTAATGATCGACGGTGGTGACGCCGAGTTCGACCGAATCGAGATTCTGATAGGCCAGATCGACGTCGGCGAGCGCGCTCTTCAGCAACTCGGTCTGCTGCACCGGCTGGCCCTTGAGGCCGTACGCAAAACTCTTGCGGCGGGTATAGGTCTCGGCCAGTTCGTCCTCGTCTTCCCAGCGGCTGTTCTCGACCAGATGGTTGACGTTGGAGCCGTAGGCGCCGTCGGCATTACCGAACACCCGCAGCGACGCGGTCTCCATGTCGCAGTTGTGCGCAACCTGATAGGCGAGCGCGTGCTTGCGGACGAAATTCATCTCCACCGGCTCGTCGGCCGAGGCGGCGAGGAAGCAGGCTTCGGCCAGCAGCTTGATCTGCAACGGCAGCAGGTCGCGGAAGATGCCGGACATGGTGATGATGACGTCGATCCGGGGACGCTTGAGCTGCTCCAGCGGGATCAGCTCAGCGCCGGTCAGCCGGCCGTAGCTGTCGAACCGCGGCCTGGCGCCGAGCAGGGCCAATGCCTGCGCGATCGGCGCGCCTTCGTTCTTCAGATTGTCGGTGCCCCACAGCACGATCGCGATCGACTCCGGCAGCGTGTTGCCGTCGGCGACGTGCTTGTCGATCAGTCGCTGCGCCTGCTGCGCGCCGTCCTGCACCGCGAAGGCGCTCGGAATCCGGAATGGATCGAAGCCGTGCAGATTGCGGCCGGTCGGCAGGATGGCCGGGGTGCGCAGCAGATCGCCGCCTGGCGCCGGACGGATGAACTTGCCGTCGAGTGCGTTGATCAGCGCCGGGATCTCGTGATCGACCGCCAGCAATTTGTCCGTGGCTGCGAGCTCATCAAAGATCGCAACATTGGCCTCATGGTCCGCCGCGCCGAGCGCCGCGATCAGTCTGTCGGACTTCTCGCCGCGCACGATGCTTTCCAGCACAGACTGCTCTGGGCGAATGCCGTGCGAGGCATCAGCGACCGATTGCAGCATTTCCACCCGCTGCTCGACCGTGGGGTTTTCGCCGACGACATGCAGGCCGTGCGGAATCAGCGCGTATTCCATTTCCAGCACGGAATCCGCCAGCTTGAGAATGGTTGCGCCGGTTTCGTCCTCGGTCCAGGCCGGTTCGGCCTTCGCCAGATCGAGTGCGCTGGCCTGGGCCTGAATCAAGACCGCCAGATCCGCGCGCTCGGAGGTGTCCTCGGGCGGCAGGCCGCGCCAGCGCTCGATCGATGCCTTCAGCTCGACCAGGCCGCGATACAGCCCGGCATGCGCCACCGGCGGGGTCAGGTAGCTGATCAGCGTCGCGGCCGAGCGCCGCTTGGCGATCGCGCCTTCCGACGGGTTGTTCGACGCGTAGAGATACAGGTTGGGCAGGTCGCCGATCATCCGATCGGGCCAGCACTGCTGCGATAATCCGGTCTGCTTGCCGGGCATGAATTCCAGCGCGCCATGGGTGCCGAAATGCAGCACGGCGTTGGCGTCAAAATCTTCCTTGAGCCAGCGGTAGAACGCCGAGAACGCGTGGGTCGGTGCGAACCCCTTTTCGAACAATAGCCGCATCGGGTCGCCTTCGTAGCCGAACGCGGGTTGCACGCCGACGAAGACGTTGCCGAAGCGTTCGCCGAGCACGAAGATCGAGCTGCCGTCGCTCTGATGCTTGCCGGGCGCCGGTCCCCACTGCGCTTCGATTTCCTTGAGATAGCGCTCGTTCTTGACGTGGTCGCCAGCGGACACTCGCGCATGGACGTTGGCGGCGGCGCCGAACCGGGCCGCGTTGCCGGTGATGATGCGCTCGCGCAATTCATCTGCGGTGGCCGGCACCTCGACCTCGTAGCCTTCGCGCTGCATCGCGCCGAGGGTGCGGTGAAGCGACTCGAACACCGAGAGAAATGCCGCGGTGCCGGTGTTTCCGGCATTCGGCGGGAAGTTGAACAGCACGATCGCGACCTTGCGATCCTTGCGCGCGCTGCGCCGCATCGCCACCAGGCGCGCAGTCCGCGCCGCGAGCATTTCGGCGCGCTCGCTGCACACATACATGTCGCCGCCGGTCTCGGAACGGGTGAACTGGCAGGAGCGATCGCAGCCGGGACAGGACACGCTACCGCCGTCGGACCGGCCGCCGTAGACCATCGGCCCGGAGCAGCCGTCGAGCTCGGGGATCGCCACCATGATGGTGCTCTCCACCGGCATCAATCCGCGATCGGACGCGCCCCATTGTTCGAGGGTCTGGAATTCGACCGGATGCGCGGAGAGATACGGCACGTCGAGCTTGGCCAGGATATCCTCGGCCGCCTTCGAATCGTTGTAGGCTGGTCCGCCGACTAGCGAGAAACCGGTCAGCGAGACCACCGTATCGACGATCGAGCGGCCGTCCTTCATGAAGAATTTTTCGATCGCCGGGCGCTGATCGAGACCGCTGGCGAAAGCCGGAATGACGCGCAATCCCTTCTTCTCGAACTCCGCGATCATGCCGTCATAGTGGCCGGCATTGCCGGCCAGCAGATACGACCGCAGCAGCAACACGCCGACGGTACCGCGCTGATCCGCGACGTTCGGCAGCTTGTCGACGGAATCGCCGATCATGCCTTTCATACGCGGGTGATAGACGCCGATGTCGGCGTATTCGACCGGCGGCTCGGCCTTGGCGATGCCGCGCAGGCCCTTGCGCGGGCCATCGGCATAGCGATCCACCAGCAGGCGAACCATGTTGGCGATGTTCTGCTCGGAGCCGCCGAGCCAGTATTGCAGGGTCAGGAAATAGGCGCGCATGTCCTGCGCGGTGCCGGGAATGAAGCGCAGCAGCTTCGGCAATTGCCGCAGCATCTTCATCTCGCCCTTGCCGGCCGGGCCGGATGTCTTCTTGCCACGCAGCTTTTTCAGCCAGTTGATTGCGCCGAGCGTCTCGGCGCTCATGTCGAACTTGCCGACATGGGTCAGCTTCACCACCTCGGCCGCGGACATGCAGCAGACCATCGCATCGCACTGCTTGCGGCGGGCTTCCAGCTGCGGCATCACCGCGCGGACGTGATCGTCGAGGAACAGCATGGTGGCGATGACGATGTCGCCGCTCGCGATATCGGCGTGACAACGCTCCAGCGCACCACCGTCGGTACCCCACTCGTCGGCGGAATGCACCGTCAGTTCGATTCCCGGATAGTCCCGGCGCAGCAGATTCCGCGCGCGCGCGGCGGCCCCGGACAGGTGGCTGTCCATGGTGACAATGACGACACGAACGGGTGTCTGGTCAGCGGGCGAAATGCGCTTTGGCATCGTACAAAGTCTCGACTGTTATGGTGGCGACGCCATTTTCGTTGGCGAATCGCTCGGTATTCCGACGGGCCTTTCCGCGAACAAAGAACGGGATCTTGTGTAGCTCCTTCTCGGCATCGGCGGCCCAAACCGCTGCCGTCGTCGTGGTCTCTGTGGTGGCCGAAACCAAAACTGCCTCCGCCGCCGGGGCGTCGATCTCGGCTGGTCGCTCCGCAACCGGCGCGGCATGGCCGGTACCGAGATGCGACGGCATGGCGCCGTCCTTGAACTCGAAATCGTCCTTGAACATCGCCAGCAGATGTTCCTCGAGCCCCATCATCAAGGGATGGACCCAGGTATCGAAGATCACATTGGCGCCTTCGAAGCCCATCTGCGGCGCATAGCGCGCCGGGAAATCCTGCACATGCACCGGCGCGGAAATCACCGCGCAAGGCACGCCCAGCCGCTTGGCGATGTGGCGCTCCATCTGGGTGCCTAGCACCAGCTCCGGATGCAGCTCCGCGACCTTGGCCTCGACCTCGAGATAATCGTCGGTGATCAACGGCTCGACGTCGTACAGCTTGGCGGCCTCGCGAATATCGCGCGCGAATTCGCGGCTGTAGGTGCCGAGTCCGACGACCTTGAAGCCGAGCTCTTCCGACGCGATCCGCGCCGCGGCTACCGCATGAGTGGCGTCGCCGAAGATGAACACCCGCTTGTTGGTGAGGTAGGTCGAGTCGACCGAATGCGAGTACCACGGCAGCCGGGTCGCCGCCGCCTTCAGCACCGGTGCCGGATCGACGCCGGCGAGCGCCGCCACTTCGACAATGAATTCCTTGGTCGCGGAGACGCCGATCGGAATTGTCTTGGTGAACGGCTGGTGGAAGATCCGGTGCAGCCATGACGCCGCCTGCCCGGCGATTTCCGGATACAGCACGACGTTGAAATCCGCGTCGCCTAGCCGCGCGAGGTCCGCCGGAGTGGCACCCATCGGCGCGGTGACGTTGACATCAATGCCGAGCTTGCCGAGCAGCCCGGTGATTTCGATGATGTCGTCGCGGTGGCGGAAGCCGAGCGCGGTGGGACCGAGCAGATTGCAGCGCGGCCGCACGCCGGGCGCGCGTTCCGGGCGCGCGGTGCCGGGCGCAGGCGCGGATGGGCTCGCGAGTGCGCGCACCAGCTGATAGAAGGTCTCTGCGGCGCCCCAGTTCTCTTTGCGCTGATAGGCCGGCAGATCGATCGTCACCACCGGGATCGGCAGCTTGAGCGCGCGCGCCAGCCCACCCGGATCGTCCTGGATCAGCGAACCGGTGCAGGACGCGCCAACGATCATCGCCTGTGGCTTGAACCGCTCATAAGCATTCTTCGCCGCCGACTTGAACAGTTCGGCGGTGTCGCCACCGAGATCGCGCGCGGCAAAAGTCGTGTAGGTCACCGGCGGCCGCTTGTCGCGGCGCTCAATCATCGTGAACAGCAGATCGGCATAGGTGTCGCCCTGCGGCGCGTGCAGCACATAGTGCAGACCTTCCATGCCGGTGGCGATGCGCATCGCGCCGACATGGGGTGGTCCTTCATATGTCCAGACGGTGAGCTGCATGTCAGGCCACCAGTTTGGCGCGGCGAACCAGAGGACGCGCGAACAGTTCGGCGAGATCAGCCGCCTGTTCGTAGCCCTGGATCGGGGTGAAGACGAGTTCGATCGACCACTTCGTGGTGATGCCTTCGGCCTCCAGCGGATTGGCCAGGCCAAGACCGCACACCACGATGTCGGGACGCGCAAGGCGGCAACGATCGAGTTGCAGATCGACGTCCTGCCCCTCGGTGATCGCGGCGTCGGCCGGCAGCAGTTTCAGCTCCTCGGCGAGATGCTCGCGATGCAGATAGGGGGTGCCGACCTCGACCAGCTGCATCGACAATTCGCGCGACAGGAATCGCGCCAGTGGAATCTCGAGCTGGGAGTCCGGGAAGAAGAAGATCCGTTTGCCGGCGAGTTCCGTGCGATAAACTTCCAGCGCGCGCGCGGCGCGGGCGCGGTTCGGCTCGGTGACCTTGTCGAACACCG
Organism: Rhodopseudomonas sp.; assembly: GCF_013377015.1. Lineage (GTDB taxonomy): Bacteria > Pseudomonadota > Alphaproteobacteria > Rhizobiales > Xanthobacteraceae > JARJEH01. The sequence goes on from NZ_JACABA010000001.1 coordinate 395,505, forward strand.
CGGGAGCGATGCCGAACGCATCGGCGGCAGCGCGCAGGAATCCGGTTGTGCCCTCGACGCCGAGCGGGAACGGCGCGGCTAGTCGCTTGGCGCCGCGGTTTTCCAGTTCGCGCGCGGTCTCGAGCAGGAACGGCTGCGCTAGCAGGAATTTGGTGTTCGGGCCGACCGTCGGCAGCGCGGTCGACTTGCGCGGTGGGAAGAACTGCACCGGGCCGATGCCGAGCGCATCGAACATCCGGATGAACTGATCCTCGACGACATCGGCCATCGAGCCAACTATGAGAAGCGAGTCCTCGCTCGTCCGCGCGAGGGAAAGTTCGGGGACGAGCGAGGCGAGACAGGCATCCTCGCCTTGCGTGAATGTTGTCTCAAGGCCACTGCCGGAATAATTCAGGATACGGACGCCCGGCGAGAACCGCTGCGACAGCCGCAATGCGGCGCGCGACAGATCCAGCTTGATCACCTCGGAGGGACAGGAGCCGACCAGAAACAGCAACTTGATGTCGGGCCGCCGCGTCAGCAACTGCGTGACGATGCGATCGAGTTCGATATTCGCATCGGTGAGGCCGGCGAGATCCTTTTCTTCCATGATCGCGGTGGCAAAGCGCGGCTCGGCGAAAATCATCACGCCGGCGGCGGACTGGATCAGATGCGCGCAGGTACGCGACCCGACCACCAGGAAGAATGCGTCCTGAATCTTGCGATGCAGCCAGACGATCCCTGTCAGCCCGCAAAACACCTCGCGCTGTCCGCTTTCGTTGCGGACAACACGGGGCGCGGACTGCTCCGCAGCCACCGCGCAGCCTGTGGCGGACACGGTCATGCGCGGCTCCCCGAGACATTCGCAGCGGTCAGCGCGGCCATCCGCTCATCGCGGCGAGCGGCGCGCAGCTTGAGCACGAACTGCGTGGCATTGATGACGTAGGAGGCATAGGCCGCGAGCGCGACCAGCATCTGCTGCCGGGGATCGCCAAGACCGGCAAACAGCATCACCAGATAGGCGGTGTGCAGGGTCAGAACCAGGAAGCTGAAGACGTCCTCCCAGAAGAACGCGGGCGCGAACAGGTAGCACCCGAACACCTCCTTCTCCCAGATCGCTCCTGTGATCATGATGGTGTAGAGGACCAGGGTCTTGATCACGATCGAGGCCGTGGCGACCTCAAACCCATCTCCGGTGTAAAGATACCTAACCACCAATCCGAGACTGATTAGGAACACCAGAAATTGGACAGGCGCCAAAATACCCTGAACTAGGGTCCATTTTGTTGCATCGCGGCGAAGCCGCTCTTCGGGCGTGTAGAGCGATTTAACCCTTTGCCCGTGCGTCGGAATTTGCAAAGCCGGAGCTCCCGGCCCGGGGGGCCGTTTCGCTGGCGCGAAATCAGATTCGGCATTCTTACTGTAAAGAATGTTTGACAGTAGATTGTCGTGGTGATGCGATACCGACCCAGGGCAACAGGGGACAAGCGGCAAATTGCCGTATCCCGCATTTTCTTGATCTGAGGCTGTTCGACGATGCACCGCGCCACTCCCTATGTGCGGGCTTGATCCACAAAGGCTAAACTCCGTTCATCCGACTGTCAACCAAACCATACGTAAATTAAACTTGACGGTCGACGGTCCTGGGGGCTTAATTAGTTGAGGAATTACCCAATGGGCGACCTGAACGAGCACCCACATCGGGCGGACACTAGTGGAGACGGGGGCGCGGCGCGGGTCAGCGCTCCCGGAAGAAACTCAATTCCTGAACCGATCTGGCGATTTCGCCCACCGTTGAATCCCACCGGGATGGTCCGGGCGATCAAAACCCGGATCATCCCGAAGATCGTGCTCGCGCTTCGCACCCTCCCCGCAGCCGGGGTTGCAGAGCTGGCGGAGCAAGCCGCGGCGTTTGATTTGGAAAAATTCACAACCTTGGTCGTTGGAAACGACGAGGACGCCGCCGTCGCTCACATCGAAAATCTGAGAGCGGAAGGCGCGTCGATCGAGTCGATCCTCCTCGACCTGCTTGCTCCGGTTGCGCGGCATCTCGGCGAAATGTGGGAAGCCGACACCATCGACTTCGCCAATGTGACGCTCGGCGTCAGCCGCATGCAACGGATCATGCGCCATTTGGGCGAGACATTTTCGGCGCCAGATCCGGCGACCGGCGGCGGGTCCGTGCTTCTGACCACTATTCCTGGAGAGCAGCACAGTTTCGGGATGTCGATGGTCGCGGAGTTCTTTCGGTGCGAAGGCTGGAATATCTGTACCGGCCCGTTCACCTCGCACCTCGATCTGATATCGTTGGTGCAAGAGCGCTGGTTCGACGTCGTCGGCTTTTCCGTCACAAGCGACCGGCGGCTAGACGAATTGAAGCGGGATATTCACGATATCCGTCGCGACTCGCGCAACCGCGGCGTCGGCATAATGCTAGGCGGCCCGATGATGATTAGCCGCCCAGAGCTCGCGGCTGCGCTCGGCGCCGACATGACGTCGGTGGACGCGTCAACGGCACCGCGGCAGGCCCGGGAATTGATGGCGTCGATGAAGGACCGGACCAGAAGGTGAAGGCGAAATTGCTCGGCCCTGGTCCGGATATTCTGATACGCTATGCTGTTGATTGAATTCGGAGACAGTCGGAATGGCAGTTGAATCGGCGAACGGCGTTTTGCCGATCAGCGTTGTCACTGAACTTTACGTCCGGACCAGGACTCTCCACCTCGAAGCGGAAAAGTCGGGAGTCATTTCAGACATCCTGCATGGCACAGCGAGCCGCGAGGGTTACGTGCTGCTGCTGCGCAACTTGCATTCCGCCTACCGCGAGATCGAACTCGGGATCGAGCAGCATCGCGACGCTCCGGGACTTGGCCTGTTGGCGGAATACAAGCTCAACCGGGCGCCGGCGATTGCCTCTGACCTCACCAACCTGTGCGGCGCCGACTGGGCCCGCAGAATTCCTCTGCTACCGGCTGGCGAGGCCTATGCCCGCAGCGTCGCGCAGGCCGCCCAGGGCGACGGCACCAGACTGATCGCGCACGCCTATACCCGATATCTCGGCGACCTCAACGGCGGCTCGGTGCTGGCGCGGCTTCTGGCCAAGACCCTCGGGTTGCAGCCCGGCGAATTGTCGCTCTACAACTTCTCCGGCGTTGCCAATCCCGCCACCCTGAAGAACGATTATCGTATCGCGCTCGATCGGGCTGGCGCGGCGGCGCCCGCCCCCAGCGCGATCATCGAGGAAGGCGCGCTGGCATTTTCGCTCAACATCGCGCTATCGGTCGCCGTGCAGCAGCATTCGTCGACCAGCACCGCAGCCCTGCCCGCGCAATAAGCCGCCTGAAAATCCTATTTCTTGTTCTTGTCGTCACCGGAGGTGCGCGACGAGTGCCAGATCAGTTGCTCGAGCACCTCGGCGGTCCGCAACGTCGAGTTGCGAACGCTTTCCAGCATTTCCGCGATCCGGCCAGTCTCGACGCCATAGGTGATTTCCAGCGCCGCCAGTTGTGCGTTCTCGACCACTGATGACAGCAGGCCCTGGTAAACAAGGTCGGTCTTCGAATCGAGACGCACGCTATTGATGCGGTTGCTCTTGACGATGCCTTCCTGGAACCGATTGCGCGCAGCCTCGGCCTCCTTGCGGTCGGTAATATCCGTAAAGATCAGCACGAAACCCAGCACGCGATCGTGCCCGGTCAGCACCGGGTCGGCCCTCACCATCAGCGGCTTTGCCTCGTTATGTTCGCCGCGCAGCAGTATCTCGCCGCGCCAGGCTCGGCGGTGGTTGAGCAGTTCACCTATATTGCGAAGAAAGTCGTACGGCTCGTGGAACAGGCCAGCCAAGTCGTCGAGCCGAACCGCGGGCGAATGTCCCTTCGGCAGCAACGCGGCGAAGGCCTCGTTGATCAGCAATATCTTGCCTTCCATATCGGTGATGATGATCGGCTGCCCTGCGATTCGCACGTGCCGGCTAAACTGCTCAAGCTGATCCTGCGCGATCAGGGTGCGCACCGCGCGAAACTGCAGCACGATATCGGCAACCGATTGGCCGATCACCCGCACCGCAGCGAGGTCCGCCGGACTCCAAGCGTCGGCGGTGCCCTCGACCAGTTGATGCCACTGCGCGAAGGAGCGGCGCGGCGACAGATCGGACGGATTATCGCCGATCACAAACGGTTTCTGCGGGTCGCCGCCCCAGGTCACGGTGTGAACGCGCTCCGGTCGAAACCAGATCAGATATTCACCGGGATTATTGGAAATCGGCGTCGCGGCGATTCCGCTGGCGACCCTGATCAGTTTCGAAAATTCCGGAACATCGATGCCGAGCGAAGCGGTGCTGATCACCGAAGCCCGGTTTCCGCGGTCGAGCCAGGCGCCAACGTCGCGTATCTCCTGCGTGCCCGGGACCTCTCCCGCCGTCCTGACCTGGCCCTCATAGATCAGCGCGCATCCGCTGGCGTTGAGCGGCTGCAGGATCGACTGCGAACTGTCGAAGATCGCCGCGCGCCAGTCGCCTTCGCGCGAGATCGCCTCGATCATGCGCTGCTCAAGCCGCTGGACGAACAGATCGGACTGGCTTTGCGCAAAGCTCTCGAGCGCTGCGATCCGGGTGGCGATCGACTCGGCGAGCAACTCGCAGACCGCCCTCGTCTCGAAATGAATGAAGCGCGGCTGATAATGGTGACAGGCGATCAGTCCCCACAGCTTGCCGCCGACCACGAGCGACACCACCAGTGTCGCGCAGACTCCCATGTTCTTGAGGTATTGGAGGTGAATCGGCGACATGCTGCGCAGAAAACAGCTCGACATGTCGAGATCGCGCCCGGTCAACGGCGACAGCCGCGGCTCGAGCGGCACCGGCTCATAGCCGACATTGACCAGCACCCGGACCCGAGTACGTTCGTAAAGCCGGCGCGCCATTTGCGGGATATCCGACGCCGGATAGCGCTGCCCCAGATAGGGCTCCAGTTCGGACCTGCGGCGTTCGGCGAAAACCTCGCCGTGCCCCTCGTCGTCAAACCGGTACACCATCACGCGATCGTATCCGGCGCGATCCTGGAACAGGATGGCAGTCTCGTCGCACAGCGCGCGCAGCGAGCTCGCGGTGCGAATCGTCTCCAGCGCATCCTCGATCTGGCCGGACAGATCGATCGACGGTCCGGCGCGCTCGAGTTCGATGATCAGCCCGCCTTCGGCAGGCCGATGCAGCAATCCGTCGAACTCCGCGCTCGGCTTGCCGATTCGGCAGCGCACCGCAATCGGCATGCCCTCGGAGGTCGGATCGAGATGCGGCAGGATACGGATCAGCAGGTCGCCCTCAAGTTCGGCGAGCGGCATCCCGATCACCTTCTTGAGGTTCAAGAATTCGGCTGCGTTGGCGCTGGCCTGGATGACGCGATGTTCGGGTTCACTGACAACAAGCAACGCACCATGCGGCTGAATCGAGCCGGCAAAATGAATCTCTTCCCGTTCGCAATTCGAAAGGTCCGCCTTTCCGAACGCCGGGGTCGCGTGAGCGGAAATTGCCAACTCAATCCTCAGAGCTGTCCTGAGACTCCGGCTCTCGATCTTCAAGGCCGTACCGGTTGAGCTTGGCATAAAGGCTCTGACGGCTCAATCCCAACAGTTCCGCAGTCGCGGTCCGGTTACCGCCGGACAGCTCAAGCGCTTCCTTCACATAGTGCTGTTCGACAATACTGACAGTATTCTTGACCAACTTGCGCAGCGACGATCGTCCGAGCTGCTCGCTGATCGGTCCGAGCGCGGTCCGCAGCGAATCGCCCTCTCCGGCCGAGGACAGCCGGCGCGAAATATTTCGCATCAGCACACCGATATAATTTTGGTCCCCGCCGTCGCCGGCGACAGCGGAAATTTCAACCTCGGTTTCGCTGCCGAGTTCGCCGTGGATCGTGGTCGAAAACAGCCGCACGGTCTTGTAGCGCTGCAGGTTCGATAGCAGCGCAGTCAGGTCCGCGCCGGGCTGCGACAGCCAGCGCGACAATGATTCGCCGATCACGGAGCCCTTGGAGCCGATCTGCACGATATCGAGAAATGCCTGGTTGGCGTGACGGATGATACCCGCCGGATCCAGCGCCACGAAACCGTCGGGAACGCGATCGATCAAGCCCTTGAGCGTGTCACGCTCTTCGTGATCGGAGCCGCGTGACGTCACCACCGCGGCGGTGAACTGCAGCAAGAACACCTGACCCGCCTCGGACGACATCAACGAGCCACGGAGCATCCACGGCTTGGCGTCCTGTCCGAGGTGGACGAGAATGCTCAGCGCCTTGCCGCGATCGCGGATCCGGGCCAGCATCTCGCGGACAGCCTCGCGATCCTGCGGGGCCACGTCCATAAGGATTTCGCGTCCGGCGAGATCCTCGTTGCGGCGCTCGGACGCGCTCAGCGCCTGCACTGCGGCGCGATTGGCCTCGACGATCCGCAGGTCGGAAGCGGAAACGATCACCACCGCCTCGTTGGAGGCGTCGAACACCAGCCGGTACCGGGTCTCGATTTCACGAAGCCGCCAATAGTCGCGCTCCATGGTCTGCTGCGCTGCGATCAGACGGGCATGCAGTTCCGTCACCGCTTGCAGATTCTTGCCGACCGCGAGCATGCCGGCGCGGTCACCCAGCAGCATGGTGGTGAATTCCATCGGAATTTCCACGCCGCTCGGGAACCGCTGATTGATCTGGCGAAAGGCTGAAATGCCGCTCGTGCGGGCATCCTCGACCATGCGTTTGACCTTATCGCCGCCGCTCGTACCGGCAATTTCAGTCCAAGCTTGGCCGAGCCAGCCGTCTACGCTTTCGCCTGCCATCGCCGAAGAGAGGGTCGCGTCGCGGATCACGCCGTCCATATCTAGAAGGAGCGTGATGTCGGGCTGAATCGGTTTCGCAGCCATTTTTCTGCTCTGCTTGCGCGTCAGGCCTCATCCACGATGAGGCGCCATGACGTAACTGTCAGGCAAATATGCAGTCAGCGTGCCAACTTCAAGTGACACAACCGACTGAATAGTCCCTCTGAGAGGCATAATTGCGCCAGGTCAATGCGCCAAGTCAAGAAAACTCTCTCTTTTCAACCGGTCGCCGTGTCAGTATGGCTTTACAGGCTGCGGCGGAAAGGGTTTTGATGCTCCCCGTTGTCTATGGCCTTTCCGGCCCTGGTCGATTGGGGCGCGAGAGCGATATCAAGGAGACGCACGTGGTTAGTAAACTTCTCACAATAGTTGCAATAACGGCAGCCGCAGGCTCGCTGTCGATTGGCACGGCTTCGGCGCAGGATGCCGCCAAGGGCGAGACCGTGTTCAAGCAGTGCATGACCTGCCACAGGATCGGTCCGGACGCCAAGAATTTGGTCGGCCCGGTGCTGACCGGGGTGATCGGCCGGCAAACCGGCACAGCGCCGGGATTTGCCTATTCACCGCTCAACAAGGCTGCTGGCGAAGCCGGTCTGGTCTGGAGCAAGGATTTGATCATCGCCTATCTGCCCGATCCGAACGCGTTCCTGAAGAAGTTCCTGACCGACAAGGGCAAGGCCGACCTGGCCACCGGCACCACCAAAATGACCTTCAAGCTCGCCGACGAGCAGCAGCGTAAGGACGTGGCCGCCTATATCGCCACCTTCAGCAAGTAATCGCCGATACCACTAAATGAGACCCCAGCCGACGCTAGCTCTGCCAGCGTCGGCTGACGTCTATCAGGTGCGCCAACCCCGCGGCGCCGAGGCAGATCGTGGGCACGATCCATCCGCCGCCCGCCAGCGTCACCCGCAGCGCCAGCAGCATTAAGGCCCCGGAGCAAAGCCCCGGCAGGAAGTGCGCGGGACGAATGCCGCGTTGCGTCCTGCGCCAATAGCCCACCACGACGATCGCCTCGACGACGAGGAAGACCAGAACCAGATCGACAAAGTGTCCGCTCACGAAGAAATCGGTCATGATCGACATGGCGGACATCTGCGATCTTTTTCCTTCTTGTTCAGTCGAACGGCGCGTTCAGCTGCACCACGGTCCAGTTGAGATATGCCGCGAACGAGACCCAGAGCAAATATGGCAGAAGATAGAAGCTCGCGGTCCGCGAAATGCGCCAGAACGCCAGGATCGCGATCAGGATCGACAACCAGAGCATCGGGACTTCGTCCAAGGCCCAGTCCGGCCGTCTTGCCGCGAAGAACAATGTGCTCCAGACGATGTTGAGAAAGCCGTTGAGCGCGAACAGGCCCACCACCCACTCGCGCTGGCTGGTGGTCTGCGCGCCGCGCCAGGCGTAGACCGCCGACATCGCCGCCAGGGCGAAAATCACCGTCCAGGCCGGGCCGAACAGCCAGTCTGGCGGCTGCCACCACGGCTTCAGCAAGGCTCGATACCAAGCCCCGGTGTCAGTCAGGGTTGCGCCGAGCGCTCCGACAAAGATCGCGGCCGCAGCCGCAATCAGAACCGGCTTCCAGAAACTCCGAGCCACAGCCATCATACCGAGGCAAGACCCGTCATGTGCGCGATGTTCTTGAAGAAGATCCGGACATGGGCGATCGGCTTGGCCCGCACCAGCTTCTTGTTCATGTAGGCGTCCCAAGTCAGTTTTTGCACGTCGTGGTCACGGCAGATGTTGACGAATTGTTCGCGGCGCTTGTCGTTGGAATACCAGTACCATTGCATCAGCCCAAGAATGCGGAACACTGAGCCGTTCATCCGCATGAAGCGCTTGCGGGCCAGTTTCAGCACCTTGGCGTCTGCTGTTTCGAGAAACTCGTCGACGGTTTCCGCCGCCAGCCGCCCACCCAGCATCGCATAGTAGATGCCCTCGCCCGACGCCGGCGCCACCACACCGGCGGCATCTCCGGCCAGCAGAACGCTGTGGCCGTCGTCCCACCGCGGCAGCGGATGCAGCGGAATCGGCGCGCCCTCCTTGCGGATGGTCTCGACCTCGTCGAGGCCGGTGGCCTTGCGCAACTCGCCAACCGAATCGCGCAGCGAGAATCCCTTCATCATCGATCCGGTCCCGACGCTGACGGTGTCGCCATGCGGAAACACCCAGCCGTAAAAATCCGGCGACACCGCACCCTGATAGTAAACATCGCAGCGCCGGCTGTCGTATTTGATGGCGGGCGATTTTTGCGGAGCCCGGATGATCTCGTGATAGGCGAACACGTAAGGTACCCGGTCGTCCCCGGGCAGGAACTGCCTTGCCACCGCGGAGATCGCGCCGTCGGCGCCGATCAGGGAGCGGGTGCGCACGCTGTTCTCCCGGATCGTACCATCTGGCGCGTGCTCGTCGTAGTAGACGGTGTTGACGCCACTCTCGTCGCGCTCGTAGCGCTTGAACAGCCCGGTGCGCCGCTCCGCGCCGCTTTCGGCCGCGCGTGAGCGGAGCCATTCATCGAAGAACTCGCGGTCGACCATGCCGACAAAGCCGCCGTCGATCGGCATATCGACCTCAACGTCGGACGGCGACACCATCCGCGCCGAGTTGATCTTGGCCACAAGCATATGATCCGGAATCGCGAAATCGCGAATCGCCCGCGGCGGAATGGCGCCGCCGCAAGGCTTGATGCGCCCGGCGCGGTCCAGCAGAACGACGCGTCGTCCGAGCTTCGCCAGATCGCATGCCGCGGTCGAACCGGAAGGTCCGCCGCCGATAACAACAGTGTCGTAAATGACGGGGTTCTCGGTCATCTCAGCCTCCGGCAACAGCCGCTGTGGATAGATTGACAACATCGTCGTGGTTTCGTCGGTCCCTGACTTGGGCGCGGTGAACCCAAACCGCCATGACCGCCGAGACCACGAACAGGCCCGCCTCGCTGGCGAACACCACGGCATAGGACAGCGTTGGCGACGACAGGATCTGGCGTGCGACATCGCTGGCCATGGTTCCGACAAAGCCGCCGATGCCGAAAGCAATCGCCTGCGCCGCGCCCCACAATCCCATCCGCACGCCTTCGCGCTTTTCGCCGCCAGCGCTGACCAGCGCCATCATCGAACCGATCGCCGCGACCGCGTAGGCGCCGTTGGTGACTCCGAGCATGAAAACGGTCTGGCGCAGCGGCCAGGACGGACCGACCATCGCGGCGGCCGCCAGACACAGCAGCGCAATCGCCGAGGCCAGGCAGCCACCGACAGTCCAGACCGGAAGATTGCCGCGGGATTTCGGAAAGATCGCTCCGATCAGCGGCACCAGCGCCATACCGAGCAACGTGCCGCCGTGCTGGATGCCAGAAAGTTTTGTGGTTTCCCCAGGCGTAAAGCCGAACACCGCGCCGGCGAACGGCTCGAGGATCAGATCCTGCGCGCTGTAGGCCAGCATCGACACGAACACGAAAATCGCGAACCGCCGTGCCTGCGGTTCGGCCCAGACCTCCGCGATCGCTTGCCGGAACGAGGATTTCTGCTCGGGCTGTTCCTGCGCCACGGCCGCTGTGGCATTGACCGCTATGCCACGGCCCTCGATGCCCCAGACCCCGACGACAGTCAAAACCATCGCCGCCAGCGAGACGCATCCGGAAACAACCACCAGCCGCAGCGGCGAGAACGGGTCGAGGTAATGGCCGGCGACGCCGGTGGTGACAATGAAGCCGGCGATCATCATCACCCAGACAATCGTAGCCGCCGCGGCGCGTCGATTGTCATCGGTCCGCTTGGCCAGCAGGACCAGCAGCGAGGTGCCGGCGGCGCCGACACCGCCGCCGATCAGACAAAACGCCGCGATCGCCAGCGCGACGCCGAACAGCGGTTGCGTGGCCATCCACGCGGTCGCCACCGCCGCCAGGAATCCGCCGAGCGCCAGCACCGCCATGCCGCCGACGATCCACGGCGTCCGCCGGGCGCCGAGATCGGAGCCATGGCCCCATGCCGGCCGAAACACTTGAAGCGCGTAGTGAATGGCGACCAGCGCGCCAGGCAGCATCGCCGGCAGCGCCAATTCCACCACCATGACCCGGTTCAGCGTCGAGGTGGTCAGCACGACGATCGCGCCGAGGCCGGTCTGCACCAGCCCCATCCGCACAATGCCGAGCCAAGAGAGGGGCTTTGGTCCAAGGGAGGTCGGGCTCATGCGGGGACTCCGAACGACGACACCGCGACGGCGCTTGCCATCATGCCGATCACATAAAGGGCGACACCCAGGCCGCTGAACCAGGTGGCGCGCTCGACCGGCGCGCGCAGGAACCGCACCATCAGGACGAGCTGGAGCACCAGCACGACGCCGACGATGGCCGCCTGGATCGGGCGATCCCATGAGACCAGGAGCGCAATCACGATCAGCTGGGGGATCGCCATCACGGCGCAGGCGACGCGCGCGGCGTTGTCGACCCCCAGCTTGACCGGCAGCGAGCCGACCCCGGTCTTGATGTCGCCCTCGATCGACTTGAAGTCGTTGAGAGTCATGATGCCGTGCGCGCCGGCGCTGTAGAGGAAGGCTAGCGTCACGATCCACCACGCCGGCAGACCGCCGATCATCACGGCGGCGCCGGTGAACCAGGCGAAGCCCTCATAGCTGATGGCGCAGGCGGCGTTGCCGAGCCAACCGTTCTGTTTCAGCCGCAACGGCGGCATCGAGTAAATCCAGGCCAGCACCAGCCCGAGCGCGGCAGCGCCGAACACCCAAGCGCCGAGCTGGCTGGCGAGCAGCAGCGATGCCGCGGTCCACAGGAAGGAGAGATAGAGTCCCCAGCGGCCGGGAATCCGACCCGACGGAATCGGCCGGTTCGGCTCGTTGATGGCATCGACGTGGCGGTCGAACCAATCATTGACCACCTGGCTTGTGGCGACCAGCAGCGGCCCGCACAGCACGATGCCGGCGATCACCTCCAGCCAGCGCTCGGAGATCGGGACGCCCGACGACACCACGCCGCAGGCAAACGCCCACATCGGCGGAAACCAGGTAATCGGGTGCAGAACTTCGAGGACCGCCGAGGGCGCCGGACGCACAGCCATACTGCTACTCATCCGTGGCCTCTCCTTCTGGTGCGTGTTCCGCAAGACCATAGCGCCGCAACTTGACGTAGAGACTCTGCCGGCTGAGGCCGAGCATGTCGGCGGCCGAGGCACGGTTGTCGCCGGTCAGTTCCAGCGCCGCCTCGATCGAGAGCTTCTCGATCACGTCCGTGGTCTCGCGCACCAGATCGCGCAGCGGCACCCGGCCGATCAGTTCCGTCAACTGTGCCACAGAACGCGGAAGTTCGCGTTTCGATGTCGTGGCGGTCGACAGCCGCTTCTCGACATTCCTGATCGCAAAGCCGAAGCAGGGCTTGTCGTCGCTGTCGGTCACTGCCACCGCGGAGACTTCGACCTCGGCCACTGCGCCGTACTCACCGCGCAGCACGGTGGAGAACAGCTTGATCGATCCGTTTTGCCGCAGATTCGCCAGCGCGACGCTGAGATCGACGCCGGTCCGGCCGAGCCAGCGGTCGAGCGGCTCGCCGCGCGATTGCTCGACGCTGCCCAGTTGCGCCATCTCCAGAAAGGCGAGGTTCGCGCGCACCACGCGGCCGTCGAACTGGGTGATCACCAGCCCGTCGGCGGCGGCCTCGAAATATTTCAGCAGCAGCGATGTCGCCTTGGCCGCGCCCGATTCCGGGATCGCGGCATGGGACGCCAGCCGGACCAGAAATAGCGAGGCGTTCTCCTGCCTGAACAGCGAGGCCGACAGATCGCAGCCGCGCGACTCGTTGGCGATATGGACCCGGGCCCGGCCGTCGCGGCCGCTGGATCGGACATCGGCGAGAAGGTTCAGCACGGCTTGCTGGTCGCCGGCATTGAAATGACTCGCCACCGGAGAATTCAACATCTGCGGCGCGCTGGCGTCGAACAGAGCCAGCGTCGCCGGATTGGCGTCGACGATCAATTCGCTGGTCGCATCAACAATCATGACCGCTTCCGAAGACACCTGGAACAACAGCCGATAACGAGTTTCGGCGTGACGCAACCTGATATAGTCCCGCTCCATCGACTGCTGCGCGTTGATCAGCCGCTGCTGCATCGCCGCGAGCTGGCGCAGATCGCGGCCGACCACCACAAGACGATCCGCGTCGCCGAGATTGATCGCCGAATACAGGATCGGAATGTCCTCGCCGCCCGGCGAGGGATGATTGACCTGACGCCAGCTCGAGGACTCCCGTGACGTCGCGTCCTGCAACATCTCGCGGATTTTCGACTGGGTGTCCGACGTCACGATCTCGACGAATTTGGAGCCGAGCCAACGACCCTGCCCGTCCAGTTCGAGAGACAGTTCGTCCTTGTTGAACGCCACGTCCCGGATCACGCCCTGTCCGTCGACCACCAGCGCGACGTCGGTCGCGGCAGCAATCAGCTTGGCAACGGACGGGGCACCGAGATCCCCCAGCGACTCCCTCGGAGATTTGAACACTTGCACCAGGGCAAATATCCTCCAGCAAGAAGTTTCCTCCACTCCGGCGTCTTCGTCCTCAAAAGATCCGTCTTCTTATCGTTGGCGCCCTCGGAGAGCGTCGTAAGCAACTTCAGAAGCAACTTGGCCGTGCCGCTCGCCACCCCCCGTCACCGCCAACAATGTCTCCATGAGGCCGCAATGCCGGCGTGGAAAGTGGTTGCGCGCGCCTGACCAGCGGATGCAGATCGGGCGCGCGCGTTCGGTTTGGATCGTCGTATGCTCTCTTACCGCGGGGGCGCCAGTCCGTGCTTCACTCCCCAGTCGAACCAGTTGTCGACAGCAGGTCCGGTGAGGATGATGCCGATGGCGCCGGTCAGCGGGCAAAGGACCGCAAACCACCAAGCCCAGCGGTGAATCGATTCCGCCGTGGCGTTGAAGCCCATCGTCCAGCGCCAGAACAACGCTGCACGCTCAAGCGCGGTGCCACGATCCAGCATCTGCTCGATTTCGCGCTCGCCACCGTAGCGGCTCACGGCCAGAATGGTCGCGCCGTGCATGGCGAACAGCAGAGCCGAGCCGTACAGGAACGCGATCGAGAGACAGTGGAAGGGGTTGTAGTAGAGATTGCCGTACTTGATCGAGAAGTTGTTGGTCCAGTCCAGATGCGGGAAAATACCGAACGGCGGTGCCTCGCTCCAGGACCCCATCAGCACCGGCTGAATGAAACCGAGCGCGAGATAAAGGAAGATTGCCGAGGCGAACGCCCAGGAGACGTGGGTTCCCATCCCCAGCGCCCGAGCACGGCGATAGGTGCGGGTCCACCACAGCAGGATCGACGTAGTCAGGAAGAATCCAGCCATCAGCCACCAGCCGCCTTCGGCCAGCGGTGGGATCGACAGTCCGTATCCGGGTTTCGGCGGCTCAAGCGCGAGCCAGCAGAAATTCTTGAGGAATGCGATCGGGCTCCAGTCCACCTGCGCCAACATGTTGAGGCCGATGATCTCGAGCGCGACAAAGAAGCAAAGCGCCGAGGCTACGCCGGTGAATCCGAGATAGATCGGACCCACCTGCGCGTCGCCAATTTTTCCCATCCAATAGCTGAAAGTGGTCTGGGTCTCGCGGGGCGAGCTGCCGGGGCGTAGCGCCACCCCGGCGTAGGCAGGTCCTTCGACCTGCACCTGGGAGAAGATATTTTGATACTGGGCCATGAGAAGATTCTTTCTTGTGACCGGGTTAAATTACGAATTCCAGATCGGAAGCCGACGCCACCATTCCCACCACTCGGGCCAGGAACCGCCTTCCGACAGCACGGGACCGCTGAGAATCATGCAGAGTGCGCTGAAGGCCACAGCCGTCAGAGCAAGGAACAATCCGAGACGGTGAATGCCGAGGGTACCGACCGAGTAACCGACGAGGTCGCGGAACACGGTGTTCTCATGCTCAGGCGACTTCACCGGCTCGCCCCGATCAGGATTCAATGCCGAGAGCACCAGGCCGCCATGGAGAGCCAACGCTAGACAGGTCGTAAAGAAGAACGAGATGCCGAGCATATGGGCTGGATTGTAGTGGAATTGGCCGTACTGATAGCCGGTGTTCGACACCCAATCGAGATGGGTGAAAATGCCGTAGGGGAATCCGTAGCTCCAGGAGCCCATCAGCACCGGACGGATCACCACCAAGGTAACATAGGCGAAAATCGCGAAGCTGAATGCGAACGGGATATGAAAGCCGATGCCGAGCTTGCGGCAGATTTCGACTTCGCGCAGTGCCCACGACACGAACGCGCCAATCGCGCAAATCGTCACCCACTGCCACAGACCGCCTTCAGCCAGCGGGGCAAATCCTAGTCCATATTTCACGTCCGGCGGGTTGACGCTGATCTGCCACAAAACCCAAGTGGGGCCGAGCGCGGCGCTCCAAATGATCAACGCGGTCCCGAGGAGAGCGAAGAACACCGCCGTGACTCCGAAAAACCCGACGTAGAACGGGCCGACCCAAAAATCGAGCAGGTCGCCCCCGATTAGCGTTCCGCCGCGAACGCGGTATTTTTTCTCAAAGCTAAGCATTGCCATCGATCGTTCCTCCGCGTGCGAGCCAGGGAATATCCATCGTGAGATCCAGTCGTTGTCGAAGCTCCCGGAACGGACGAGCCCGGCAGGAGGGTCCGTTTCTCGTCCGTTCCGGCGAGCAGTACGTCATGCCATTAAGTGAGCATGCTGAGGGTCAGCTCAGCGGTCTTCTTGGCGCCATCCAGCCAGTTGAAGCGGCTAGTGCTCAACAGGATGAAATGGATGATGATGGCGAGACCGAACAGGAATGCGAACAGCAAAACCAGAGCCCGGCGGGGATCAAACAGAAGCCAAATTCTCCACATAGTTGCCTCCCTTAGCAAAGAAACTGTTGGATGCTATCCAGCGCGGTCTTGTAACCGCCAACCGGGCCGAGCCACGGACGCCACATCCAAGCAAGGATATGGGCGACCACAGCGACGACTATGAAGAGAAAGAAGCTCGTCACGAAGATCGAGTGGAATTCCTTGGCTTCCGCTTCGGAAAGTCCCGAGATGGAACCGTCACTCATTTGGTACACCTCCTAGTGATGGCCTTTCGGCCGCTCGCCGCCCGAGGTGGGCAGCAACGATTGCCGTATCGTTTCCGAAACGACAGCGATTTACCGTTTCGTTTCCGAGACGGCAGTGTTCCGTCCAGCACCGCCGGACGAAATTCTCGAATTACAAGCCCATGAACGATGAAGTCACCGAGACGCTTGCCGCATTGTGCGCCTCGCTGAACACCGACTCATGATTTCCCGACTTCCTGCGCCACGGCATCGCCCGCGTCACAATCGCGCGTACCAGGAACAGCGCGTAGCAAGCTCCGAACATCACACGCGATTCCACCGCCGCGCTTTCCGGAAGCACCTTCGAACGACGGCCGGTGTGGACATAGTCGGACATCGATCATCTCCTCACTGTTGCATTGCGCATAAGACGTCGCGAAATTGTGAAGCGCATTGTTCTGCCTCAAATCGTATTCATACTAACTGCCCATCCATCAGCGCGGCCCGCGCCTTGGTGACAGATTCAGTCGTCACTCGCTCCTCCCCGGCGCGTCGCGCGCTGCTTTCGGCCGCGTCGCGCAACCGCTTCGCGGCGGAGATGCGAACCAGCACCGGATGCGCCTCGAGCACCTCGTCGAGCAGCGCCTTGGCTTCGTCGCTCCAGAGAATTTCCTCGTGCCGGCGGGCCGGAGTGGGGTCGACCCGGTCGAGGTCCGCGGCCAGCGGCAGAATGTTGAACAGCGCGTCGAACAGCGCGTTGCAGACTTCCTGCACCAGGTAGGTGGCGCCGGAATAGCCCATGAACGGCGTACCAATATGCCGGCGGATCACCGCGCCCGGAAACGAGGCCGGAATGTAGATGGCGCGGCCGCCGGCCTCGGCCAGGTACATCCGCTCGTTGTAGCTGCCGAACATGATCAGCGGCGGCTTCTCGCGCACCGCGGCGCGGACCGCGTCGTTGTCCGTCTTCTTTCCGGACAACCGGGAGAACGAGAAGGTGCAGGGCAACCCCATTTCCGTCTCGAGGAAGTTGCGGACGCCCCGCGCGTAAGTCTCATTGGCGACGATTGCGAAGCTCGCTGTGCCGAAGAAGTCCTGGGTTACCGAGCGCCACAAATCCCACAATGGCTTGATCGTGGTGTTCTTCTCACGCTCGATGAACGGCTCCGGATCAAGCCCCAGCAATTCGCCAAGCTTGCGCAGGAACTTGGTGGTCGAGTGCAGCCCGATCGGGGCCTGCAGATAGGGCCGCTCCAGCGCCTCGCACAGCAGTCGCCCGAATTCGCGGTACATGCAGACATTGACGTCGGCATTCACCAGCTTCGGAATATCGGCGAGATGGCTGCCGAGCGGGAACACCATGTTCACTTCAGCGCCGATGCCTTCGATCAGGCGGCGAATCTCGTGCAGGTCCGACGGCATATTGAAGGTGCCGTAGATCGGGCCAATGATGTTGACCCGCGGCTTGACCTCCGGCGACAGCGGCTTGCGCTCCGGGATTTTCTTCGGGCCGTATTCCTTCCACAGCCAGACGATGGCGCGGTCGGCGCACTGCCACTGGTCCTCGTCGATGGTGCGCGGCAGGAAGCGCTTGATATTGGTGCCTTCGGGGGTGACGCCGCCGCCGATCATCTCGGCGATCGAACCGGTCACCACCACCGCCGGAAGATACGGGTCGAGCACGCGATGCGCGCGCTTCATCGCGCCTTCGGTGCCGGTCTTGCCGAGTTCGTCCTCGCCGAGCCCGGTGACGACGATCGGCAATTCATGCGGCGGCAGCGCGTCGGTGTAGTGCAGCACCGAGGTCACCGGCAGGTTTTCGCAGCCGACCGGGCCATCAATGATGACCTGCATGCCTTTCACCGCGGTGAAGGCATACACCGCGCCCCAATAGCCGCCAGCACGATCATGATCGAGCACGAGCATCAGATCATCTCCTCTGACTTGCGCTTCTTCGCCAGGGCTTCGATCTGCTTCTTGTATTTCTCGCGATAGGGGACGTTGTCCTTCGGGGTGTCTTCCCAAACGCCTGCGGCATAGCCCTGGCCGACGTCGCCGAAAAATGCCTTCATCTCGTCGAAGCGCGACTGATTGGCGAGCGCGGCATTGACGACCTGCGCCAGTGAACCGGCCCCGGCCACGCCGAACAGCGGCCGCGCCGAAATCAGATTGGTGAAATACAGCGCCGGAATCGCCATCTGCTTGGCCTTCTGCACCACCGGGGTGGTGCCGATCGCCAACTGCGGGTTGAATTCATCGATCGCGGCGAGATCCATTTCCAGCGAAGCGCGGTACTGCACCCGCACGCCCTTGGCCTCGAGCCATTCGCGATCCGGATTGGACCATTGCGTTCGCGGCGCCGCGGTGCCGACATAGGGCACATCCGCGCCGCTTTCGATCAGCAGCCGCGCTACCAGCAATTCCGAGCCTTCGTAGCCCGATACGGTGATGCGGGCATTAACCGGCTTGGCGGCGAGCGCGGCCTTGATTGCCGGCAGGAAACGATTTTTCGCGGCGTCGATCTTGTCGCGCGGCACGTTGCAGGCGGTGCCGATCGCCTCGAGCCAGGCTTCGGTGCCATCATGGCCGACCGGCGCCGAACCGACGATCTTGCGGCCGGCGATATCGAATTGCCGGACGCAGGCGGTGTAGAATGGATGGATCGCGGCGACCACTTGGCAGTCCAGCGCGGCGTAGAGCTCACGCCATTCGCGGGTCGGCACCACTGGACCGGCGGCGAGGCCCAGCGGCTCCAGCATCATGTTGATGCCGACTGGATCGGCCGGGAACATCTCGCCGAGCAACGTCACCGTGGGCCGTTCGCTGCGACCGCCGCGCGGCGCCTGAACCGGCCCCTGCTCGGCTTCCTTGCGCGCGTATTCCAGCATCGCCGCCGACAGCACGTCCTTGGCCTCGGCATGGGTCGGCACGCCGAAGCCCGGCACGTCGATGCCGATGATACGGACACCGTTGATTTCGTTCGGCAGCAGGTCGAGCGGCACGCCCGAAGCGGTCGGCACGCAGAGATTGGTAATGATGATGGTGTCATACAGCGCCGGATCGGCCAGCTTGAACACCGCCTCGCGGATGTCCTCAAACAGCTTTCCGGTCACCAGCGTTTCGGAATTGAACGGCACGTAGCCGACGGTGCGGCGCGCGCCGTAGAAATGCGACGTGAACGTCAGGCCGTAGACGCAGCAGGCCGAGCCGGACAGAATCGTCGCGGTGCGGCGCATCCGCAGCCCGACACGCAACGAACCGAACGCCGGACACATGCTCTGCGGCTGGTCGTGCGGACCCTTCGGATAGTCGGCGGCATAGCGATCGAGGATGTCGCTCTTGCCGGCGGCATTGGCGGCCGCCTTCAACTCGGCGGCGCCGGCATGACAACCGAGACCGTCAGTCCTGGTGGCCGCGGCATTGATCGCCGGGACGGTCGCGTCATCCGCCACGACATCGACGTCGACCGGGTCATTGACGACCGATTCGGTGATCGCGCCGGCGTATCGTGGCAGGTTGACGCTCATGTTGAACTCCGCATCATGCTGGTTCTCAAACCGCGTCGTAGACGACTTCAAGCGACGGCTTGTTCAGCACCGAAGCGCCGCACATGTCTTCCATGGTCGCGGGCTCGAGTACGACGTCGCGTCCGGTGACATCGCTGGCGAACAGCCCAAGCAGGCCGTCCTGGCTGAGCGGGGTCGGCCGTACCGGCGGCGCGAGGCCGACGTTCTTGGCGAGTTCTTCGAACAGCGGACCCCACTCCCCGCCCGGCAGACCGATGATTTCGTAGTTCGCGCTCTTCTTGCGGATGCCGTCGTCAGCGGGGATCGCGGCGAGAACCGGAATGCCGACCGCCTTGGCGAAGGCCTGCGCCTCGCCGGTTGAGTCGTCCTTGTTGATCACCATGCCGGCGACGCCGACATTGCCGCCGAGCTTGCGGAAATATTCCACTGCGGAGCAGACGTTGTTGGCGACGTAGAGCGACTGCAGATCGTTGGAGCCGACCACGATCACCTTCTGGCACATGTCGCGGGCGATCGGCAGGCCGAAGCCGCCGCATACCACGTCGCCGAGGAAGTCGAGCAGCACGTAGTCGAAGCCCCATTCGTGGAAACCGAGCTTCTCGAGCAGCTCAAAGCCGTGAATGATACCGCGGCCGCCGCAACCGCGACCGACTTCGGGGCCGCCGAGCTCCATCGCGTAAACGCCGTCGCGCTTGAAGCAGACGTCGCCTATTTTCACTTCCTCGCCGGCCAGCTTCTTCTTCGACGAGGTCTCGATAATCGTCGGGCAGGCGCGACCGCCGAACAGCAGCGAAGTGGTGTCGCTCTTCGGATCGCAGCCAATCAGCAGCACCTTCTTGCCTTGCTGCGCCATCATGTAGGACAGGTTGGCGAGCGTAAAACTTTTGCCGATCCCGCCCTTGCCGTAGATCGCGATGATCTGGGTTTCCTTGGTCACCGGCGTGGTGATCGGCGCATCCGGCTCGATCGACGCCTCTGCCCGCAGTACGTCAGCCATGGCGATTGGAGTCGCGACGTTCATCAGCTCAATCTCCAGTTAAGGACCATTTTCAGGCAGGCGGGATCTTCAAAGGCTATGCGATAGGCATCGGCCGGCGACGACTTGGCATCGTGGTGGTGGGTGATCAGGCCATCGAGCGACAACTTGCCGGACTCGATCAGCGCCTTGGTGGCGGCGATATCCGGCGGCTGCCACTCGGCGGCGATCCGGATGCGCGCCTCGCGCATGAAGGCCGGCGGGAAATTGAACGACAGCGGCTCGTGATAGAAGCCGGCCAGCACGATCTCGCCGCGCGGCGCGATCCGGCCGATCAGCGCATCGAGCAGTTTGGCGTCGCCGCTGACGTCGTAGATGCTGGCATAGTCGCGGCGTGGATCGGCGTCGGGGTGGAGCACCTGATAACCGTTGGCGCCGTCGACGCGGACCGGATTGGTCTCCCACACTACCGGCGCCGGATGGCCGAGCGCGATGGCGATGCGCGCCAGCAGGCGGCCAAGCACGCCATGGCCGACGATGCAGTCCGGCGTCACCGCGCCGGGCGCCGCGATGGCGTGATAGGCGGTCGCCGCCAGCGCCAGCAGAATGCCGCGCTCGCCGAGTTGCTGATCGAGCGGCACCACGCGCTTGCCAGGCACGACCAGCCGCGACGCCGATGCGCCGAACAGGCCGCGGACTTCGCCGAAGCATTTGGCGCCAGGCACAAACACTATTTGTCCCGGCCGCAGGTCGGAGCCAGGTCCCGCCTCGACCACCTCGCCGACCGACTCGTAACCGGGGACCAAGGGGTACCCCATTCCGGGAAATGGCGGCATCCGGCCGGACCAAAGCAGCCGCTCGGTACCGGTGCTAACGCCGCTCCACGCGACATCCACCACGACGTCGTCAACAGTCGGCGGCGTCAGGGCCAGCAGACTGAGCTCAACGTGTTGTGGTTGCGTGAGTACGACCGCGATGGTTTCCATCGCTTACTCCAAATTCCGAGGGGCAGAGACACTGCCGCTGCAACTGTCATGCTAAACTGACGGATTACAGTGTCAAGCCAGATTAACACATTTACTGACGTTTGACGGCGGTAATTATGCTCGCCACCAGGGGCATCGGGCCGGGCCGGAGCTGAATCTCGCCAAAACCTGCCTGCTCCAGCAGGTCGCGCAGTCGCTCGAAGCTCCTAGCTTTACCGCTGCCCATCGCTCTCAAATAAAATGCAAAATAGGCCCCGGCCATGGATTCGGCGCCGCTGGTGCCGGCGATCGGCTCGGCCACCAGCAATTTTCCGTTGTCCGGCAACGCCTGATGGACTGCCCGCAGCAGCGTCATGACTTCGGCATCGTCGTGGTCATGGAGAACCCGGACCAGTGATACCAGATCGGCGCCCTGCGGTAGCGGGTCGGTAAGGAAACTGCCGCCCACCGCGGTGGCGCGGGCGGACAGTCCGCTGCTGCGAAATCGCTCGGCGGCTTTCGCCGCCACCGCCGGGAGGTCGAACAGGATGCAGTGCAGCTCGGGCAGCTGAGCGGCGACCGCCGCCAGGAAGGCGCCATCGCCGCCGCCGACATCGAGCAGGCAGCGGCAATCGCGGAAGGAGTAGACGTGCAGGACCTCGACCGCGATCATCGGCTGCGAGGCCGCCATCAGCGCGGTGTAGGGGGCGACCGCGGCGCCGGACAGATCGGCCGCCTGGCCATCCCGCGCATAGGCCCAGTAGGCAGCGAGTTCACCGCCGCCGCCCGGACCGCGCAGCAGCGCAATCGGATCCTGCAAATCGCGGTACAGTAGGGCGTGATGTTCGACCAAAGCCGTGACGCTCTGATTGCCGCGCAGCTCGGCGCCGAGCTGGCCGAGGCCGTAGCGCCCCTGACTGCGGCGCTGAACCAATTGCAGCGACTCCGCCGCGTCGAGCAGCAGGCGGGTCGAGTCGAGCGGCAACGACAGACGCAAGGCGAGATCTTCGGCGCTCAGCGGTCCCGCGGCCAGATGGTCGAACAGCTTGAGCTGCACGCAAGCGAACAGAACCTGCGAATAGACGAAGCCGGCGACGAGATCGAACATCACGCCGGCACGGCGGCGCGCGACCCCGCGGGTCAGCGGAAAAATCGCCGCAAACCGCTGGAAGCGTGGATTCGACAGGATCGAATCGCGCAGACCCAGCAGCCGGTCGCTGAAACTCAGTGGGATCATGTTGATCGTAGCATCGGCCCGGCTGGACGGCCAGACCGTGGTCATCGCCGCTACGCCGCGGACTGTGCGAGCTTGGCCGGCACCAGACGTTTGGCTTCGGACATGATCAGCGAGCGCAGTTCATGGCCGTTGGCGCAAGGCGGCATTGCCTCGATCGCGCCGCGCACCAGCGATTGCAGATGCAGCACCGCGCCGTCGATCCCCATTGCGGTCACGGCACTCGGGCGGTTATGCGCCACGTCCTGACCGACCGGCTTGCCGATCTCGTCTTCGTCGGCGGCGGCGTCGCGCAGGTCGTCGGCGACCTGATAGGCCTCGCCGATCTTCTCGCCGACCATCCGCCACGGCCCGGGATCGGCGCCAGCCGACGCCGCGCCGGCCGCCGTCGCCGCGACGAACAGCGCGCCGGTCTTGGAGCGGTGATAATGTGCCAGATTGATTTCCGACTCGCATTCCCAGGCCTGACCGGCGACGATGCCGAACGGCACGCCGACCGCCTGGCCGATGGTCATGGTCAGGGCCGCGAGTCGTTCCGGCGCGCAGGTGACGCGGGCGATGGTCTGGAACGCCAGCACGATCAGCGCGTCTCCCGTCAGCACCGCGAGCGGCTCGCCGAACGCGACGTGGACCGAGGGGCGGCCGCGCCGTGTCGCGGCGCCGTCGAAACAGGGCAGATCGTCATGCACCAGCGACGCGCAATGCATCAATTCCAGAGCCGCACCAGCAGCTTCGGTGGCGGCCGGGTTGTCCTCGCCGCAGGCCGCGGCAACGCTGTGACAAAGTCGGGGCCGAACCCGGGCGCCGCGCGGGAACACGGCGTACCGCATCGCCGCCGCCAGCCGCGGCGGGCAGCCTGTCACATCGGCCTGGTTCAGGGCGTCGGTTAGAGCCCGCTCGATCCGATTGGTGACATCCATGGCAGGCTCCCGTGCTTTTGGCAGCAAGTGTCAATTTGACTTGTCATGATCGAATGTAAATGTTTATGGACACCTGTCAATGATGACGCTCAATGACACCCAAAATGATACCCACGGAGTCGGTGCCTGATGCTGCAAGAGCGTATCGTTAAGGATCGCGTCGTCGTAGTCGGCGCCGGGGTGGCTGGACTGGCCTCGGCTCTGGCGCTGTCGGCGCGCGGCCTTGACGTGACGGTCCTGGAGCGCAGCCCGGCGCCGGGCGGCAAGCTCCGGCAAGTCGGGATTGGACCGGCGCGGATCGACAGCGGCCCGACCGTTTTCACCATGCGCTGGGTGTTCGAGGAATTATTCGCGGCTGCCGGCCGGAATTTTTCCGACCACGTCCGGCTCCGTTCGCTCGACGTGCTGGCGAGGCATGCGTGGGATGCGGAGACCAGGCTCGATCTGTTCGCCGACGAGGCGCAATCGGCCGATGCGATCGGCGATTTTGCCGGCCGGGCGGAAGCCCAACGTTATCGAAAATTCTGCGCCGACAGCCGGCGGATCTATCAGATTCTGGAAGCGCCGTTTCTGCGCGCCACCGCGCCGAGCCTGCCCGGGCTGGTCGCGGCCAACGGATTGCGCGGTCTGCTGGAACTGCCGCGGATCCGGCCGTTCACGACGATGTGGAAAGCGCTCGGCGATTACTTCCACGATCCGCGGCTGCATCAATTGTTCGGGCGCTACGCCACCTATTGCGGCTCCTCGCCCTATGCGGCGCCGGCGACCCTGATGCTGGTCGCCCATGTCGAGCAGCAGGGCGTCTGGATCATCGACGGCGGCATGCATGCGCTCGCAAGCGCGATCGCCGATTGCGCCACCGCGCAGGGCGCCAGCATCCTGTACAATCAAGAGGTCAGCGAGGTCATCACCAACTCCGGCCGCGCCTGCGGAGTGCGGCTCGCCAGCGGCGAGCAACTCGCGGCCGACGCGGTGATCGTCAACGCCGATGTCGGCGCGGTGTCGGGCGGATTGTTCGGCGCGTCGGTGCGGCGCGCCGCGGCCCCGATCGCGCCGGAATCGCGGTCGCTGTCGGCGATCACCTGGAGCATGGTCGCGAAAGCCGACGGTTTTCCGCTGAGCCGGCATTCGGTGTTCTTCTCGCGCGACTATGCCAGAGAGTTCGCCGACATCTTCGGCCGTAACGCGGTGCCGGACGAGCCGACGGTGTATGTCTGCGGCCAGGACCGCATCGACAACGACGCCAGCACCAGCGCCTCCGGCGAGGAGGAACTGTTCGTGCTGATCAACGCGCCGCCGGTCGGTGACACGAAGGTATTCGACGCCACCGAGATCGAACGCTACGCCGAGCGCACGTTTGGCGCGCTGGCGCGCTGCGGGCTGAGGATCGAACGGCGGCCCGAGACCACCGAGGTGACCACGCCGTCGGATTTCAATCGGATGTTTCCCGCCACCGGCGGCGCGCTGTACGGTCGCGCCTCACATGGCTGGACCTCGTCGTTCGCCCGGCCGGGGGCGCGGACCAGCGTCCCGGGCCTGTATCTCGCTGGCGGCAGCACCCATCCCGGGCCGGGCGTGCCGATGGCGGCGCTGTCTGGACGCGCCGCGGCGGCGAGCCTGCTCGCCGACATCGAGCGCGACCTGCAACGGGTCGGGCCGGCGCCGGTGGCGCCGTGACCAACCGGATAGGCCCATGATTCCCTGGCCCAACGAGATCGACGAGCGGCTGGCCGGATTCAATCTGGCGGTGCCACCGAACGGCTATGCCTGGTGGTACATCGACGCGCTCAGCGACGACGGCCGCGAAGGTCTCACTATCATCGCCTTCATCGGTAGCGTGTTCTCGCCCTACTATGCCTTCGCGCGGCGCGGCGGCCTGACCGATCCGCTCAATCATTGCGCATTAAACGTCGCGCTGTACCGCGACAACGGCAATCGCTGGACCATGACCGAACGCGCGCGCGGCCGGGTCGCGCGCACCGTCAACGCACTGCTGATCGGCCCCAGTGATCTGTCGTGGGACGGCACCGCGCTGACCATCAATATCAACGAGGTCAGCGCGCCGATCCCGGGGCGGATCAAGGGCCGGGTGCGAGTGTTCCCCGCCGCGATCACCAAACAGGCGTTCGTCCTCAACGCCGAGGGCAATCATCGCTGGTGGCCGATCGCACCCTGCGCGCGGGTCGAGGTCGAGATGGAGCAGCCGTCGCTGCGTTGGCAGGGCGAAGGCTATCTCGACAGCAATGCCGGGGACGCGCCGATCGAGACCGGGTTTCGCGACTGGGAATGGTCGCGCGGCGCGCTGCGCGATGGCGCGGCGATCCTGTACGAGGCCGAGCGCCGCGACGGCAGCCGGTTCGATCTCGCCGCGACCTTCGACGCCCAGGGCAACATGCAGCCGTTCGAACGGCCGGCGCTGGCGAAGCTCGCGCGCTCTGGCTGGCGCGTCGATCGCAACGCCCGCAGCGAGAACGGCGCGCATGTGGTGAAGACGCTGGAGGACGCGCCGTTCTACGCCCGCTCGGTGGTGGCGACCACGCTGCTCGGCGAGAAGGTGACGCTGATGCACGAATCGCTCTCGCTCGACCGCTTCAAGCTGCCGGTGGTCCAGGCGATGCTGCCGTTTAGAATGCCGCGAAGAAGGTAGGGACACGCGTCAGCATGCTCGATGCTTGCTCGCATCGCTCCTAACGCAGCCTGATGATGACAAGACGCTTGCGCCGTCTCAAACCATGAGGCGTAAGGCCTACACTCCTCACCCTTCGAGACGCGCGCAAGGGCATGCTCCTCAGGGTGAGGGGCATTGCGCGTGGCGCGGCAGCAATTTTCAGTGCCTCATCCTGAGGAGCTCGCCGAAGGCGAGCGTCTCGAAGGATGAGGTGTCTTCCGCTTCGACAATTGTCGTAACGCGTCCACGTCGCCGCGAATGAAGGCCTCCTTCTTCGCCCGGCTCCACTTCTTGAGCTTTCGTTCGTTCTCGATCGCATCGGTGACGCGATCGAACCACTCCGAGAACACCAGAACCACCGGACGGCGGGACGCCGTGTAGCCTTCGAAGGCTCCGGAATTGTGTTGGGCGATGCGGAGCTCGAGCGAGCTACGCGCCGTCCCAATGTAGAGACTGCCGTCAGAACACCTGACGAAATAGAGATAAGCGCCCTCGGTCATGGGCTTCGGCCTCATCCTTCGAGACGCCCGTCGCCGCCCTGGGGCTGCGACGGGCTCCTCAGGATGAGGGGCTGGCTCAGCATTTGTCGACTATTTTTTGCTGCCTCGCCCTCTCCGCCTCGCGCTTCCTGTCGAGCCGTTTGCCTTGCAGTTCGAGGATGCCCCAGGCGGCGACGATCAAGGCGAGGATGATTAGTTCGAAGTAATTGAACGGGCTGTCGCTGTTCATGGCGTCTCTCCGCGACGAGATGGCGGGCGGGCCGCGATCCTATGGGTGATTGTCCTGCCGTTCGCGGGCTTCGCGCTGGCGGTCGAGGCGCCGGCCCTGCCATTCCATCACCGCCCAACCGGCGATCAGGCAAAGGAACACAAGCGCGAGTTCGATCAGTCCGAGGTAGTCATCCATGATGCGCTCCTCAGGGAAACCGCGGTTCAGCTCCAGCTCACCAGCGGCGGCATCGAGCTCAGGATGGTTTCGATATTGCCGCCGGTTTGCAGCCCGAACATGGTGCCCTTGTCGTACAGCAGGTTGAACTCGACATAGAGCCCGCGGCAGGCGAGCTGCTGTGCGCGCTCCGCCTCGCCCCACGGCTCCATCATCCGCTTGCGCACGATCCGCGGATAGACGTCGAGCAGAGCCAAGCCGACGTCGCGGGTGAAGGCGAAGTCCTTGTCGAAATCGCCGGTGTTGAGGTGGTCGTAGAAGATGCCGCCGACGCCGCGCGCGGTGCCGCGATGCGGCAGGAAGAAGTATTTGTCGGCCCAGGGTTTGAATTTGGCGTAGTAGCCGGGATCATGGGCGTCGCAGGCGGCCTTCATTGCCGCGTGAAAGGTGATGGTATCCTCGGCGTCGTCGCGGCGCTGCTCCGACAGCATCGGCGTCAGGTCGGCGCCGCCGCCGAACCAGCCCTGCGCGGTCGACAGAAACCGCGTGTTCATGTGCACGGTGGGGACGCGCGGACTGCGCGGATGCATGATCAGGCTGATGCTGGTGGAGACGTAGTCGAGCGAGACGCCGTCGCCGGGCAGCGTTCTGGCCATCTCGGGCGTCAGCCGGCCGTTGGCCGACGAGGTGTGAATGCCGATCTTTTCGAACAGCCGGCCGTTCGAGAGAAAGCCGCCGACGCCGCCGCCCTGCCCGGTCTGCCGCGTCCACGGCTTGTAGGTGAAGGTCGCGGGTGCGCCGGGAAACAGCTTGGCCGGTGCCTCGCGTTCGAGCTTTTCCACCTCGGCGCAGATTTTGTCGCGCAGGCTTTCGAACCAGACTTTGGCCTTGGCGCGCTGCTGCTCGACGCGGGCGTGGGGGGCGTCGATGGTGTCGGTGTCGATGGTCATTGCTTCGATCCGTTGCGTATCACGCATCGGTATCACGCCATTCGACGGGCTTCGAGTGTTTTTGCGAATGGGTGGCGGTGGCGGTGATCTTCCTCATGGTGAGGAGCCCGCCCGCGGCGGGCGTCTCGAACCATGAGGAAGGCACGGGATCGCATTCAACACCTCATCCTTCGAGACGCGCGCAAGAGCGCGCTCCTCAGGATGAGGGGCAGCACGCGTATCGAGCGGATTGAACCGAAACCCTAAATCCGGCTGCGTTGCAGCATCTGGTCGCGGCGCTCCAGGCGGGAGAACAGCTCGACCAGCCATGCCACCTTCTCCTCGACCGGCTTGGCGCGCGGTTTCGGCGGCGCTACGTCGCGCAACGGGGTGGCGATGATGGCGTCGATCAGGAATTTGGTTTCGGCCATGTCGCCGAACTTAGCCGGCAGATATTTCGCCGGCGCCCATTCGGTTTCCTGGAACGCCAGCATCCGCGCCAGCACCGCAAGCTTGCGGCCGGTCGATACCACGGCGCGGCTCGACACCGAATCGAGACCAGAGCGTTCAACCTCGCGGCCGATCTCGGCATACAGCGCGCGGGCGGCGAAGATGCCGGGGCGGCAGGATTTCGGCAGATTGGCGATGCCAAGCGTGGCGCGGTCGTATAGCGCGTCGGCGGTGTCGATCAGCCGCTTGACGATACTTGCGATGCCCGGGCTGAAAACCGGATTGGCGAGCCAACGAACGGGATCGATCCCGGCTTCGCGCATCCACGCCATCGGCATATAGAGCCGGCCGGCGCGGGCGTCTTCGCCGATATCGCGGGCGATGTTGGTGAGCTGCATGGCGCAGCCGAGATCACAGGCGCGCGCCACGATGTCCGGCTTCCGCTGCCCCATCACCAGCGTCATCATCACGCCGACGGTGCCGGCGACGCGAGCGGCGTAGGCATACAGATCCGACAGCGTCTCGTAGCGCCGGCCTTCGGCGTCCCACTCCAGGCCCTCGATCAGCGCTTCGGGAATAGCGGCCGGAATCGAAAACCGCGCCACCACATCGGCGAAGGCGCGGTCGGACGGGTACGGCATCGGCAGCCCGCGGCAGGCGCGATCGAGCCGGTCCTTCAGCACTTCGACCGCGGCGGCGCGGTCGAGCCCGAGATCGACGGCGTCGTCGGCGACGCGGCAGAACGCATAGAGCGCGATCGCCGGATCGCTGATCCGTCGCGGCAGCACCATCGAGGCGGCGTGGAAAGTGCGCGAGCCTTCCTTGATCATTTCGCGGCAGGCAACCATGTCGGAATTTGCGGTCATGTACTCACCAGATCGTGGGCATCGGGAACCAGAGCATCGAGCACCCGCGCCGAGGACAGCACACCGGGTAATCCGGCGCCGGGATGCGTACCAGCGCCGACGAGATAGAGGCGATCGACGTCTTCGCTGAGATTATGCGGCCTGAACCAGGCACTTTGCGTCAGCACCGGCTCGAGCCCGAACGCGGCGCCGCGGAACGACGACAGTCGGTCCTGGAAATCCTGCGGCGTCAGCATCCGCGAACTCACCACCTGGTTCTCCAGGTCGGGCAGGATGGTGGCGCCGAGCGATTGCGCGATCAGCTTGCGATAGGATTCCGCCTTGGCCTGCCAGTCGATGCCGCTCTGCATATGCGGCACCGGCGACAGCACGTAGAACGTATCGCAGCCGTCCGGCGCCAGCGACGGATCGGTCGCGGTCGGGCGGTGCAGATACAGGCTGAAATCGTCGGCGCAGACTTTACGCTTGAAGATGTCGGTGATGAGTTCCTTGTAGCGCGGCCCCATCAGGATGGTGTGGTGCTTGACCTCGGGATACTTGGTCTTGGTGCCGAAGTACCACAGGAACAGGCTCATCGAGTAGCGCGCCTTCTCGATCTTGCGATCGGTCCAGCGCGAGCGCACCGACGCCGGCAGCAGATAGCGATAGGTCGAGGCCGAATCCGCGTTCGATACCACGATGTCGGATTTGATGATCTCGCCCGAGGCCAGCCGGACGCCGCGAGCGGCGCCGTTCTCGACCACGATCTCGCGGACATCCTGGCCGCACAGTACCTTGTTGCCCTGGCCCTCGATCAGCTTGACCAGGCCGGCGATCAGCCGCCCGGTGCCGCCCATGGCAAAATGCACGCCCCAGTGCTTTTCCAGGAAGGTGATCAGGCAATACACCGAGGTGGCGCTGAACGGATTGCCGCCGACCAGCAGCGGGTGGAACGAGAACACCATCCGCAGCCGCGGATCGCGGAAATATTTCGAGACCAGATTGTAGACGCTGCGATAGCTCTCCAGCTTGATCATGTCCGGCGCGATCTTCACCATGTCGGTGAAGTTGTTGAACGGCATGTCGCCGAGCTGTTCGAAGCCGACCTTGAAGATCGCCTCGGAGGCCTTCATGAAGCGGTCGTAGCCGTCGACGTCCTCGGGGCAGAACTGCGCGATCTGCTTCAGCACCGCTTCCTTGTCGTCGGAATAATCGAAGAACGAGCCGTCGTGAAACCGGATCCGGTAGAACGGCGTCATCGGCACCAGCGTGACGTCGTCGCTGAGCCGCTTGCCGCACAGCTTCCACAGCTCTTCGAACAGATACGGCGCGGTGACGATGGTCGGACCGGCGTCGAAGGTGAAGCCGTCCTGACGGTAGACATAGGCGCGGCCGCCTGGCGCATCGAGCTTTTCCAGCACGGTGACGCGATAGCCCTTGGCGCCGAGCCGCACTGCGGCAGCCAGACCGCCGAATCCGGAGCCGATTACCACCGCATGAGGTTGGTGGCCGCGCGGAAGATGGGGGACGGGTTTGGAGCCGGGATCGAGCATTCGCGCACTGTAACTATTTCTTGACAGTTGCATAGTCCAAAAGTGTCAAATTCACCTTACATTCTGAAAGGTTTTTCGCCAGCCTGAACCGCGTCCCGCGCATACCTTTCGATCAAATCGGCGATCAATTGCGGCTGTTCCTCGTGGGCGAGGTGCCCGAGCCCGGGTACCCGCACGATCTCGGCACGGGGCTGGATTTCCTTGACCCGCCGCGCCACCGCCGGCGAGATCGCTCGATCGTTCTCGGCCGCCACAAGCACCAGCTGCGGCCGCAACTCAGGCAGCAGCTTCAGCAGCGGTTCGAGATCCCAGTTAGCCATCATCCGCAGCGCCGCGGCGACGTGAGCCGGACTACGCACCAGCTTGCCGTATAGCGCGACACCAGTTGGATCGATCACCGAGCCGGTATTGCCGAGCAACCGCTCCACCGCCCCTTTGGCTCCGGCCTGCCAGGCGAACAACTGCGGCACCAACGGGTTCAGCACCAGCATCTTGGCCAGTGGCGAGAAGAAATTGGCGGCCGCCCCACCGTAAGGCAGAAACGCGCCATTGAGGCTGACCAACAGCTTCGGGTCAATGCTGCCGTCGAGGCACATCCGCGCCAGGATCGCCGCGCCGGCGGAATGCCCGACCGCGATCTGCGGCGCGACCTTCAGCACCCGCAACAGCGCACCGAGATCCGCCGCCATGCCCGGCAGCGACAGCCGCTGCGACTTCGGCGACTGGGTGAAGCCATGACCCGGCAGATCCGGCGCGATCACCAGATAATGCCGCGCCAGCAGCGGCGCCAACCCGCGCCAGGAATGCGACGCCGCCCCGGTGCCGTGCACCAGCAGGATCGCCGGCGCCGCCGGATCGCCCATGCGCTGCACGTGCCAGCGGAAGCCGCCGGCCTCGACGAAGGCGCTGGCCTCGCGATGCGGCCAGTCCAAGCCGTCCTTGCTCCACAGCAGATCGGACATGGCTCAACCCGGCTGCCTGCGCCTCATGGTGAGGAGCCGGCCGTTCGGCGGGCGTCTCGAACCATGAGGATGCTCGGCTCCATCCTTCGAGACGCAGCCCTTCGGGATGCTCCTCAGGATGAGGCAGATTGCGTTGTGAGGCTGTAGCATTCGTCCCCCGCGCCGCTACGTCGCCGGGACGGTCGCCGCGCGGGCGAGGAATTCGTCGTAGCTCCGGATGAATTCGTCGGGCACTTCGAAATGCGGCATCGCGCCGGTCTGGAAGATCGTGACCGTCCAGTTCGGCTTGCCCTCGACCGTATCCTTGCGCTTGTAGTCGACGAAGTCGCCGCGGACGCCGTGCGACAGCCACGCCGGCATCGCCAGATCCTGATAGATCCGCAGGACGTCCTGGCTGAACAGATAGCCGGAGACGAAGTAGTACGGCGCATGCTGCGCGCCGGGCTGATGCGTCGTCAAATAGTCGTAGTCGAGCAGCCCCTGGTCGAAATTCGGCGTGCCGAAAGTCTTCTTCAGGAACCAGCCGATCACCGCGCGCGTGGTCAGCAGGTGAAAGAATTTCTCACTCCACAACGGCACTTCGAACACCGCATGCAGCCACGGGATCGCCCGCGAGCCGCGGACCCAGCGCACCGAGCGGCCGTCGAAGCCGGTGGGACTGATCAAAGCCAGGCTGCGGAACGCCTTCGGGGTCTCGTCGGCGGCGCGGGCGAGAAATTCGCAGCCCAGCGACAGCGCCAGCGCGTCGATCGGCGCGTCGCCGTGAACCTTCTGGATTTCGCCGACCGCGGCATGCACGGCGTCCGTCATCATCCGAATTGTGTATTGACGCTTCGACCGCGACGAATGACCAAAGCCCGGCAACTCGATCGCATAGACCGGGCGGCTTTTGCTGTAGTGCTCGTAGATCGGCTTGATCTCGTAGGCCGATCCGGCGGCGTTGATGCTGTGGATCAGCAGCAGCGGCGTCTGGGTGGCGCCGACCTCGGGCGTCGCCGCCCAATAAGTGAGCCGGCCGGCGAAACTGTCGATGTCATGGCGCTCCCCGGAGACCGGCGCTGGCAAGCCGGCGGCGCCGGGCGTCGCGCTCGATCCAAGGGTGGGTGTGGGTGCATTCATCTGAAAATTCCTGTTCGCGGCCGGTCCGGCCGCATCTCGGCGTGGTCAAGACGATGTCGACAGTGTATCAGACCCGTCAAGACCGCCTGTCGTATAGCAATGGATACATGTCTTGACACAGAAACTCGTGACCAAACCGTTCATTGAAGTGCTTTCCGGTCACCGGCAGGCCTCACCGCCGATGTGGATGATGCGGCAGGCCGGGCGTTACCTTCCGGAATACCGCGAAGTGCGCGCCAAAGCCGGCGGTTTCCTGGATTTGTGCTTCAATCCCGAATTCGCCGCCGAAGTGACGCTGCAGCCGATCCGGCGGTTCGGTTTCGACGCCGCGATCATCTTTTCCGACATCCTGGTGGTGCCCTATGCGCTGGGCCGCTCGGTCCGCTTCGAGGTCGGCGAGGGTCCGCGGCTCGATCCGCTGGATTCCCCCGACAAGGTCAGCACGCTGGCAGGCGCGATCGACCTGTCCAAGCTCGAGCCGGTGTTCGAGGCACTGCGAATTGTGCGCCGCGAACTCGCACCTGAAACCACGCTGATCGGTTTCTGCGGCGCGCCGTTCACGGTGGCGACCTACATGGTCGCCGGCCAGGGCACCCCGGACCAGGGTCCCGCGCGGATGATGGCGTACAAGCATCCCGGCGCCTTCGCCAAGATCATCGACGTCCTGGTCGAGAGCTCCGTTCAGTATCTGCTGGCGCAGCTCAAGGCCGGCGCCGATGTGCTGCAGATCTTCGACACCTGGGCCGGCGTGTTGCCGCCGCGCGAGTTCGAGCGCTGGTCGGTGGAGCCGACCCGCCGGATCGTCGAGGGCGTGCGCAAGGTGGTGCCAGGCGCCAAGATCATCGGCTTCCCGCGCGGCGCCGCCGGCATGTTGCCGACCTTCGTCGAGCGTACCGGCGTCGACGGCGTCTCGATCGACTGGACCGCAGAGCCGTCGCTGATCCGCGAAAAGGTGCAGACCAAGGTCGCGGTACAGGGCAATCTCGACCCGCTGGTGCTGATCGCCGGCGGTTCGGCGCTCGACCAGGCGGTCGACGACGTCCTGGCGAACTACTCCGGCGGCCGCCATATCTTCAACCTCGGCCACGGCATCCAGCCCGAAACCCCGATCGCCCACGTCGAACAGATGGTGAAGCGGGTGCGGGCGTTTAAGGGCTGAGAGCCCAGGTTGAAGTAGACTTCGCAATGGCCGGGCATGTCCCGGCCATTTTCGTTTCGCGGCGATGCGGCAAATCTCGTTCTCTGCCGAACCGACAGCGCAACTTGCCGATCGTCCCATGGAGTGGTACATTACCTCAAATTCCTCTTGGGGGGCGAGATGATCGTCTGCTTCCGCGACGACTGGCTGCGCGCCTTCTTCGTGAATGATGTCAGATCCCGGAACATTCCGTCCGATCTTGAACAACGGTTGTTCCGCAAGCTCCAGATGATCGACGACGCCATGACCGACCGAGACTTGCGCGTTCCGCCCCGCAACCATTTCGAAAAGCTGCGTGGCAGGCCGGCAAATCGCTGTTCGATCCGCGTCAATCAGCAATGGCGGCTGATCTTTCTTTGGGATGGCGGACGTGGCGAAGCGACGGACATCTATCTCGACGACCATGATTACAGGTGAGGTGAGCGATGCTGATGTCGAAACGCAAGCCGGTGAGCGTCGGCGAAATCCTGGTTGAGGAATTCATGGAGCCGATGGGGTTGACGCAAGCCGCGTTGGCAGAGGCCATGGGGGTGCAACGCAAGCACGTCAATGAGCTCTGCAATGACCGCCGGACGGTGACCGCACCGACGGCGCTGATTCTCGCCCGGGTGTTCGGTAACAGCGCGGAGTTCTGGCTGAACGTGCAACGCCGCAGCGATCTGTGGGAGGCGATGCACTCGCCGAGAGAGCGCGAGCGCATCCAACGTGCTCGACCGCTCAAGGCCGCCGCGGCGTAGCCCGAAAACCCTCCGGCAAGGTCGCGGCGCAGGGCAATCTCGGTCCGCTGGTGCTGATCGCCAACCGGCGGTGTCAGGACCTTGCGACCTGACGCCACCGCCTCAAAGACGACGCAGCAGAGCTTGCCTAGAACGGCCAGATGCGCGTTTCGAACCACGATGTGATCGCGCTGCGGATCGATCGGAGCCCTGTTGTTGGCTCGCCGACCTTGATCGAGTTACGCGCCGCGTTCGCCGGCAGATCGGACAGGATCTCGAACTGCAACCTCAGCCCCTCACTGGTCAGGATCAGCGCCCTGCGGATCGCCGCATGCGACTCCCGCAGCGCGCGCTTGGCATCCGACTCGTGCAGCGAATCGATGAAGCTGCCCAGCGCGTCCAGCCGGCGCAGCAATTCGTCGATGCGGACTTGCCACAAGTCCTTCGAGGCCAGCAGCTCCGCGACGGCGCCATCGAAGCGCGGCAACAACGCGGCTTGACCGCTGCCGGAGCCATCGAGCGCCGGTCGATCGATCGGCCGTGGAAAAGCTATGACCTGCGCCATTTTCGGCGACCCGCGGTTCGAGGACATCGACAGCAGGGCTTCGCGCCCGTCGAGGGTGATGTCGGTCATCATGCCGCCCGCACGGTTTGCAGGAACTTGCTGACTTCCGATTTCAACCGGTCACTGTCGCGCGACAGCGATTGCGCCGCGGAAAGAACCTGTGCGGAGGCCGATCCGGTCTCGCTGGCGCCATGCTGCACCTCGGTGATGTTGGCGGAGACCTGCTGGGTGCCCTGCGCGGCCTGTTGAACGTTGCGCGAGATTTCCTGCGTCGCCGCGCCCTGCTCTTCCACCGCCGAAGCGATGGTGGAGGCAATCTCCGACATTCGGCCTATGGTGCCGCCGATCTCCTTGATCGCCACCACCGACTGATCGGTCGCGGCCTGGATGCCGCCGATCTGCTGGCTGATTTCACCGGTGGCCTTCGCGGTCTGCTCGGCCAGCGCTTTCACCTCGGAGGCGACCACCGCGAAGCCGCGACCGGCCTCGCCGGCGCGCGCCGCCTCGATGGTGGCGTTCAACGCCAGCAGATTGGTCTGGCCCGCGATGGTATTGATCAGTTCGACGACGTCGCCGATCCGCGCCGCCGCGTGGGACAATTCACCGACGCGGTCGTTGGTCCTTTGCGCCTGCTGTACTGCCTCGCTGGCGATCCTGGCGGATTCCTGCACCTGTCGGCTGATCTCGTTGACCGATGAAGCCATCTCCTCGGTGGCGGACGCGACCGACTGCACGTTCGTCGAGGCTTCTTCGGACGCCGCGGCCACCATGGTGGTCATTTCCTGGCCGCGTTCCGCGGTCGCTGTCAGCGTGCCGGCGGATGCTTCCAGTTCGGTCGACGCCGACGACACGGTCTGGATGATTTCGCCCACCGCGCCTTCGAATTGATCGGCGAGCTTGAGCATGTCCTGTTTGCGCTGGATCGCCAGCTTACGCTCCTGCTCCGCCTTTTCCTCGGCTTCCTTCACGGCTCTTTCCGCCAGCATCGCCTTGATGCCGTCGACCGCGCGGGCGGTCTCGCCGATCTCGTCGTTGCGGTCGGTGCCGGTCATCTCGACCGTTTCGCCCCGCGCCATCCGCTGCAGCAGGCCGACCAGGGCCCGCATCGGCTTGGCGATCCCGAACTGACCGATCAGAAAGCCCGCGAGCAGACCGATCGAAACGCCGGCCGCGGACATAATCATCATGAGTCGCGATGCCGAGTCGTATTCGTCGCCGGCCGCCTTGGCGAACTCTTCGACCCGTTCGGTCAAGCGGTCGGAGATGGCCCGTATGCTGGTCTGCAATTTCTCCGCCTCGGCGCGGCTCTTCATCGCCGCGTCGCGCAGCTTCTCGGTCTGATCGCTCAACTGAACGTCCTTGACGGCCTCAACCAGACCGAAGGTGTTGTCGAGTTGCTTCTGGTAGGAGGCAAAGGCCTCCCTGACGCCCGGCAACATGTTTCTGGCCTTCTCGTCGCGGGTCTTGCCGAGGTCCTCGAGCCGGGCCTGGAAGGTCTTCATTTGCTCGTCGACGACCTTGCGGGCTTCCGCCCGGTTCTCGGGGCGCGGGTCCAGCGCGGCGCGGAATTCGGCCCGGTTGAGCGCCAGCACGTTCTGGTTGGCGCGCGCCCCGGTCAGCGCGCGCTTCGCGGCCCTGCTCATGTCGTCGGCGCCGGCATCGAGCGACGCCAGCGAGCGCATGCCGACCCAGGTGATGCCGATCGCCACGCCAGATAGCAGCAGGATGACGGCGAGGATCTTGGTGAGAACCCGAAAACGAGCAAGGAATGACATGAAGGCCTCTTTGACGTGTTGGTCAGGTGGCAGCATTGCCTGAACGGTGTCGCTCACGATTTCTCGGGGGCGTTTCTGCCCGTTCAAGTTTGCATCAATTTGTAAATGACAGACCGCGCAACGAAGCGAACGCGGCGCTCAAAACCTGCCCTTCTGCCCTTCGCAGCAAGAATACGAAAATACCAACACCGCCCAACGCAGGGCGCGTAATCTGGCGAAAAATGCACCCGTACCGGAACTACCGAAATTCAGATCGTAATATTGCAAATCGAAAGCAACGCGTGTTGAATTCAGATTCGATCAGCTATTCGGAGAGAGCCGCTCGAATGCAGAACGGAAAGACTTCCGCAGATCAGGCCAAGTCTGAGGCTTCCGGCGCATCGGCTCCCTACTCTTTGGCAAAGACGGCGGAGCAAAGCCAACCTGGTTTCTTGAAGGTCGATCCAGGGACCCTGCAGATCACTTTTGCAAACCAGCGCTTCTGTCAGATGATCGGCTACACGCGCGACGAACTGATCGACGGGACCGTGACATTCAGGGAATTGACCCATCCTGACGATCTCAAGCAATGCGAAATGTTGTTGCAGCTTCTCGTCCGCGGCGACATCGATTCTTACTCGCTCGAAAGACGGTATCTCCGCAGAGACAAATCAATCTTGCCGACTCGCACGACAATCACAACGCTGGATAGAGGCGGCGGCCGGACGGCGGTGATCGGGGTCATCAGCACCTCCGCCGAGCACGGCTTCGGCGACGAACTCGCGCTACCGTCGGCGCCCCCCGACGGCGCATCGTTCTGGACCAGGGACCTGCGCAGCAACACCGGGACCTGTTCGGACGGACTGAAAATCGTGCTCGGTCTTGATCCGGATGGTCCCGCGCCTACGTTCGGCGAATTCCTCGCTTTGGTGCATCCGCACGACCGGCCGCGGGTCGTCGAGGAAATGCGCCGGGTCGCCAAGGGCATGTTTTGCACCGCCGAACACCGTATCGTTCGCCCGACCGGCCAAATCCGCTGGGTCAGCCAATCGGCAAAGCCGCTATTCGACGTCGATGGCGAGGTGATGGGCGTGGTGGGCGTCTGCCTGGACATCACCGACGAGCGGTCCAAGCCGCGCCATACGCAGTCGGACCACACCGTCGAAACCGTGAAACGATACGTCGACCTGCATTGGGATCAGCCGCTCAACGTCGCCGCCCTTGCGGAGGAAGCTGGCGTGACGGCACGCACCCTGTTCAAACACTGTCAACTCGCCTGGGGTTTCACGCCGAACGAATACATCAAACGCGTGCGGCTCAACCGCGCCCGCGCTATTCTCGAGATGGCCGATAGGTCGACGACGGTTCTCGGAACGGCGCTGAAATGCTGTTTCCAGAATGCCGGGCATTTTGCCCGCGACTACCGTCTGGCGTTCGGCGAGCGGCCGTCGGACACGCTGGAGCGGGCCCGCAAGCAATGCCGGCTCTAACGTCGCTGGGTCGCCTGGCGTCGTCCGAAATGGCCGCGTCAGTTCGCCCCGGTCGCGGCGATCACCGCCTGCGACAGCACGGTGGCGTCGGCGTAGGGCAGCGGCAGGTAGCGCGCGCCCATCTCCTTGGCGACTTGCTCGGCCAGCGGCCCCGGCCGCGGCGACATGTCGACCAGCACCGCATTGATGCCGGCAGCGCGCATCTGCCGCGCCGAACTCATCGCGTCTTCTTCCGCCTTGGGCCGGCCCGGCGCGCCATCGCGGGCGATGTTGGCGCGGCCGTCGGTCAAGACGATCACCGTCGGGGTCTGCCCCTTGCGCTTGACCGAGTCCGCCAGCATGAAGGCGGCATCGAGCCCGGCGGCGAGCGGCGTGCCGCCGCCGCCTGGCAATCCGGCGAGGCTGCGCTTGGCGCGCGCCAACGAGCGGGTTGGTGGTAGTAGGATTTCGGCGATCGTGCCGCGAAACGCGATCATCGCCACCTGATCGCGCCGCACATAGCAATCTGCCAGCAGCAACTCGACCGCGCCCTTGGCTTCGGCCAGCCGATGCAGCGCAGCGGAGCCGGAGGCATCGACCACGAAGATGGTGATGGTCTCGGTGCGCTGCTTGAACCGAGCGATGCGGAAATCGTCCTTCTCGATCAGGATCCGCGGCTGCGCGCCTTGGCGGCCCACAGCCTGACGCCGGCGCAGCGGCTGCCACGGCGCCGCGGCACGCAAGGTCTCGATCACGTTGAGCTTGGAGCCGTCGCGCAATTCGCCGCGCACCGAACCGGTCGGCCGGCCGCGCTTTTTCGACTTCTGCAATTCGCCGGCCTTGCCGGAGGAACGCGACCGCGAGCGGCCCGACGATGCGCGCAGCGCCGCCAGCACGCCCGGCGGAATCGCCGCCTGCACCGCGGCAAGGATCACCTCGTCGAGCGCCTTGTCGATATCGGGGGTCTGCTGTTCCTGGTCGTTGTTGTCGTCGGCATTGTCTTCCGGCGGCGGCTCGGGCGGCGGCGGCTCGGCCTGATCCGGCTGGTCGGCCTGCGGAAAGATCAGCGCGCGGGGCGCCAGCACCAGCCGCGCGGCGATCGCGATGTCGTCCTGCTCGATCTTGTCGTGGCCGCTCAGCGCCGCGGCGGCGCGGGCGGCGCGCAACGCCAGCAGCGGCGCACGCAGCGAGACGATTCCGAGCGCCGCGGCGGCGGCGCAGATCGCCTCGATCTGCTCGCTGTCGACCTGGATCGCCGCCAGCCGCGCCCGCGCGGCGACGATTTCGTCGAGGGCGATCGGAAACTCGTCGGTATCGCGGAACGAGAATTGGTCGAGGTCAACGTGAAACGCCAACCGGTCGCGCAATGACGCCGGCGCGAATTCATCCTCCAGCCCTTCGTCCAGCGCCACCACGCCGAACCGCGCCGGCATCCGCAGCGACAGCCCGTCGCGCTCGACCAGGGTTTCGTGGGCATCCATCGCCGCGGTGACGTGCACCGTGGTCGACGAAGACATCCGCTCCGCCATCGCCAGCACCAGCACTCCGCCGTCAGCCTCGGCCAGCAACCCGCGCTCGGCGACCGGTCGGCCGGCGAGCAACGTCGCGGAGAGATCGAGCCCGCCGAGCAGGCGGCCGTCGCCGATATGCAGCGGCAGATGCTTGTGGGCGTCGTCCGGCGGCAGCGCCGCGCGCAGCAGCGAAAGCCAGCGGTCGCGCACCGGCCCGGCGCGCGAGCGCAGCAGCACCCCGCCGGTGCCGACCGGATCGACCGCGAACAATTGCGCCGCGGTCGCCGCATCGGACCATGCGAGCGCGATGCTCATCCGAAGACTTCGGCAATGGCGCGATCGACCCGGACACTGGACCCGGCGTCGTCGAGCGGATTTCGCCGCAGCCGGTGCCGCAGCGCCGATGGCGCGATGCGCCTGAGATGATCGTCGGTGACGGTCTTGTCGTGTTCCAGCGCCGCCAGCGCCCGCGCCGCGCGCATCAAGGTGAGTTCGCCGCGCAAGCCATCGGTGCCGAGCGTCATGCACAGCGTCGCCGCGCGCTCCAATGCGGCGTCCGACACCGTGACCTCGGGCAGCCGTTCGCGCGCCTGGGTGATCTTCTTCCGCAGCTTGGCTTCTTCCTTGGCCCAGTGGGTCAGGAACGCCGCCGAGTCGCTCTCGAAGGAATCGCGGCGGCGCACCACCTCGATCCGTTCCGGCAGCGTGTCCGGGGTTTTGACCTCGACCGACATGCCGAACCGATCCAGCAATTGCGGACGCAATTCGCCTTCTTCCGGATTGCCGGTGCCGACCAGCACGAAGCGCGCCGGATGGCGAATGGAGAGGCCTTCGCGCTCGACCACGTTCTCGCCGGAGGCGGCGACGTCGAGCAACAGATCGACCAGATGATCCTCGAGAAGATTCGCTTCGTCGATGTAGAGGAAGCCGCGATGGGCGCGGGCCAACAGGCCGGGCTCGAACGCCTTTTCGCCCTTGGCCAGCGCGCGCTCCAGATCGAGCGCGCCGACGACGCGGTCTTCGGTGGCGCCGAGCGGCAGATCGACCACCGGCACCGGCACCTGCGCGGTCTTCAGCTTGCCGTGCTTTTCCTTTTCCCTGCACTCTTCGCAGAACGCCTTCGGCAGGTCGGGATCGCAATTGTAGCGGCAGCCGACCACGACTTTCATTTTCGGCAGCAAGGCCGCCAGCGCGCGTACCGCGGTGGACTTGCCGGCGCCGCGATCGCCGAACGCCAGCACGCCGCCGACCTTGGGATCGATCGCCGCGATCAGCAGCGCGAGCTTCATCTCTTCCTGGCCGACGATGGCGGAAAATGGAAAAACGGTCGCCATGTGATGTGTTACTCCGGCCGCGTGCGTTCGATGATCGCGGCGGCGCCCTTGTCCAGCAGATCCAGCGCGATCGCCCGGCCCAGTTCGCGCGGACGATTCGCCGGCCCCGTGCGCGAGGCCTCGATGAACATCCCGCCCTCTTCGTCGAGCACCGAGGCGTGCATCGTCATCTCCGACCCGCTGATGGTGGAAAACGCCGCCATCGGCGAATTGCAGTGTCCGTTCAGCACCCACAACACTTCGCGTTCGGCGTCGCAGGACAGCCGCGCCACCGGATCGTCGATCATCGCCAAATATTTGCGGGTCTGCCAGTCGTTGACCGCGCATTCCACCGCGACGATGCCCTGGCCGGCCGACGGCAGCATTTCCTGCGGCGTGAAATCATGCACGATGCGGTCGACGAAGCCGACCCGCTCGAGGCCGGAGCGCGCCATGATCAGCGCGTCGGCCGGGCCGATCGAGCCGCCATCCGGCAGCTTCTGCTTCTCGCCATTGTCGAGCTTGCGGATTCTCGTATCGGCGGCGCCGCGAAAGTGAATCACCTCGACCTCGGGAAACAGACGCTTGGCATAGGCGGCGCGCCGGACCGCATTGGTGCCGATCGTGAAGCCCTTGCCGCGCGAGGCCTTCAGCTGCTCGAGCGTGAGCCCCTTGCGCAGCACCAGCGCATCGTTGGCGGGATCGCGCGACAACGTGGCGCCGATCACCAGGCCCGGCGTGTCTTCGTTGCCCGGCATGTCCTTGAGCGAATGCATCGCCGCCTGCAACTTGCCGGCCACCACCGCGGCGCGAATTTCCGCCACGAAGGCGCCGCCCTTG
Source organism: Rhodopseudomonas sp. (assembly GCF_013377015.1). GTDB lineage: Bacteria > Pseudomonadota > Alphaproteobacteria > Rhizobiales > Xanthobacteraceae > JARJEH01. The sequence continues at coordinate 437,782 of NZ_JACABA010000001.1, forward strand.
CCGCCATGCGGCAGCAGCTTGCTGATCTGGTCGGAATCACCGACGGTTTCGAACTTGACGATTTCGACATCGAGCTCGCTGGCTGCGGCGGACAGCCGCCGCGCGATGTCCTCGGTCTGGGCAAGCGCCATGACGCTCTTGCGAGTGCCGATTCGAACTGAAACTGTCACCACACGCTCCATTCGACAACCGCGAAGGGCCCGCGGCGAAGTTCGGCCGAACCTTATGACCAGCTCGTACCAGATTGCAAACGAATGGCCCGGATTACGAAAAAGAATTACCGCGCGTCAAGTTACTGTTCTCACGGCGATTCCGGACCCCTGCGGCAGCTTTGCACAGGCCCCCGCGGGCACGACCTTTCGGCTTCTGTCTGTCGCAACGCAATGCTACTCAAGTCAATGGGCGCAGTATTGAGCGAGGTCAAAAGCTGACATGACGACAGGTGTCCTGATTGGTGATGGCGATGTACGACTTTCGCCGCATCCGCTGCGCGCGGCCGTACTCGGCGAGGTCCATGCCCGCCCCTTCACCGCGCTGCAAGTGCCGTCGCGGATCGTGCACTTCGCATTCGACACCGCGGGGGCGCGCGGCCCGGCCGACCGCGCCAACCTGATCGCATTCTGCGAATCGCGCGGTTTGCAGCCGCCGGCCCCCGGCGAGAAACACCACCGCGCGCCGTTCGGAACCACGGTGCTGCGCTGGGAACAACATTCGGAATTCACCACCTACACCTGGGAAATTCCAGCCGATCCCGCCGGGGCGCCGTTCTATCCCGACGCCTCGTCGATCTCGTCGCCGATGCGGCTGTTGCCGCAGCCCGGCCCGCTGTTCGTCGCGGTCGACCTGCATGTGGTGAAGGACGATCCGCCGCGCACCTCGCCGGAGCGGCTGTTCGATCGCGCCAGCCTGGCGGTGGCGGAAAATTCCGACGGCCAGGCGCTCTATGCCACCGACTTCCAGCCCGGCCCGTCCGGCTTCGTCCGGGTGCTGGTGATCGACCGCGGCATGCCGCCGGAGCGCGCCGGCGCGCTGGTGCAGCGCGTGCTGGAAATCGAAACCTATCGCACGCTGGCGCTGCTCGGCTTGCCCGAAGCGCAGCGGCTGACGCCGTCGATCGCCACCTCCGAACGCCGGCTCGCTGAAGTCACCCAGGAAATGCGCGGCGCCGGCGACCTCGCCAGTAATCACAAGCTGCTCGAGGAGCTGACCGCGCTGGCCGCCGAGGTCGAAGCCGGCGCCGCCGCCAGCCAGTATCGGTTCGGCGCCAGCCGCGCCTATGAGGAGATCATGACCGGACGGCTGGCGACGCTGGGCGAACGCAAGGTCGGCGGCCTGCCGACCTGGTCGTCGTTCCTGGCGCGGCGGATGAAGCCGGCGATGCGCACCTGCGTCACCACCGAGGCGCGGCAGTCGGATCTCTCGCTGAAGCTGGCGCGCGCGGCGAATTTGCTGCGCACCAGGGTCGACGTCGAACTCGAACAGCAGAACCAGGACCTGCTGAAATCGATGAACGCGCGGACAAGGCTGCAATTGCGGCTGCAGACCACGGTCGAAGGCCTCTCCACCGCGGCAATCACCTATTATGTGGTCGGCCTGTTCGGCTATCTGGTGAAGGGGCTGCACGACAGCGGCCGGCTGCCGGTCGATCCGAGCATCGCCACCGCCGCCTTCGTGCCGGTCGCGGCGTTCTCGATCTGGTGGACCGTGCGCAGCATCCGCAAGAAACATATCGCGGACGAGGAATGATGCGCCGCTTCGCCTTGCCGCTGCGAATCGTCGTCGCCATCGTGGCGCTCGCCGCTCTCGCGGTGGCGCTGTGGCAGCTGCATGGCATGACCGACGGGCTGCGGGTGACCGCCGGCAAGGTCGGCGACACCCCGGTGACGATCTATCAACCGCCGTCCGACGCGCCCGCGCCGGTGGTGGTGATCGCCCATGGCTTCGCCGGCTCGCAGCAATTGATGCAGCCGTTCGCGGCGACGCTGGCGCGCAACGGCTATATCGCGGTGACCTTCGATTTCACCGGCCACGGCCGCAACCCGGTGCCGATCCGCGGCGACATCGACGAGCCGACCAATGTCACCGGCGTGCTGGTGGCGGAAACCGGCCGCGTCGTCGACTTCGCCCGCACCCTGCCCGGCAGCGACGGCCGCGTCGCGGTGCTCGGCCATTCGATGGCTTCCGACATCGTGGTGCAATATGGCGTCTCCCATCCCGAGGTAAGCGCCACCGTGGCGGTGTCGGTGTTCACCCGGAAAGAGACCGAGAGCCTGCCGCATAATCTGCTGGTGATCGTGGGCGCCCTGGAACCGCAAATGCTGATCGACGAAGGGCTGCGGATCGTCAACAAGTCGACCGGCGGCGGCGCCGTCGCCGGACGAAGCTATGGCGACTTCAAGAATGGCAGCGCGCGGCGGCTGGCGCTGTCGTCCGGCGTCGAACATATCGGCGTGCTGTACAGCCAGGACAGCATGCGCGAAGCGCTGCAATGGATGAACGAGAGCTTCGGCCGCACCGGCTCCGGCTGGATCGACCGCCGGCCGGGCGCGCTGGGGCTGCTGTTCTTCGGGCTGATCGCGCTGGCCTGGCCGCTGTCGAAACTGCTGCCGCGGGCGGCACCGGTGCCGATGGGCGCGAGCCTCAGCTGGAAGCAGCTGCTAGTCGCCGCGATCGCGCCCGCGGTGCTGACGCCGCTCATCCTGTGGAAGGCCCCGACCGATTTCCTGATCATCCTGCTCGGCGATTATCTGACGCTGCATTTTCTGCTCTACGGCGCGCTGACCGGCGCACTGCTGCTGCTGTTGCGACCGCGAACGGCCGGCGCGCAACCGGCCGTGCATCACGAAGCGGGCCTGGAGAAGCTGGAATCGCTGCCCGACCCGGATCATCCGCGCGTCTCGTGGCCAGCGCTGGCGGTCGCCGCCGCGGCGGTGATCGCCTACAATATTCTCGCCTTTGGTCTGCCGCTCGACACTTACGTGTTTTCGTTCCTGCCGATCGCGCCGCGGCTCCACCTGATCGCCGCGATCGCCTGCGGTACCGTCCCCTATTTCCTCACCGCGGAATGGATGGCGCATGGTGCCAACGCCCCGCGCGGCGGCTATGCCTTCGCGAAATTCTGCTTCCTGGTGTCGCTGGCGGCGGCGGTGGCGCTCAATCTGCACAAGCTGTTCTTCCTGATCATCATCGTGCCGGCGATCCTGCTGCTGTTTCTCGCCTTCGGGCTGATCAGCAATTGGAGCTACAAGGCCACCAACCACCCACTGCCCGGTGCGCTGGCCAATGCGGCGATCTTCGCCTGGGCGATCGCGGTGACCTTCCCGATGGTGATCCGATGATGCCTGGCGAGTTATGGCCCGCGGCCGGCGCGCTGCGCTGGCGAATGGTCACCGACGGCGTGATGGGCGGGGTGTCGCGCGGCAGCATCACCGAGCAAACCGTTGCAGGCTGCAGCGCGGTGCGGATGCGCGGCCAGGTCAGCACCGACAACAATGGCGGCTTCATCCAGATCGCGCTCGACCTCGCTCCGGATGGCGGCGCGATCGACGCCAGCGGCTTCAGCGGCGTCATCATCGACGTGTTTGGCAATGACGAGAGCTACGGCGCGCATCTGCGCAGCACCGATCTGTTCCGGCCGCAGCAATCGTATCGACAAGAATTCGACGCCCCGCCGCGCTGGACCACGATCCAGCTGCCATTCTCACAATTCACGCCACACCGGACCGACGCGCCGCTGAATCTTGCCCGGCTGCGCCGGATCGGCCTGGTGGCGATCGGCCGTGAATTTGATGTGGATCTATCGGTTGCGCGGCTGGCGCTCTATTGTTCTGCTCAAGCGTAACTTTTGACGAATGGCGACAGCGTTCGCCGCTTCCTACAAAGAGCAACCATGTTCGGACCCAAACGCGACATGCCCGCTGACGGCCAGGAATCGGTGTGGGACTATCCGCGCCCGCCGAAGCTGGAGCCGGTTCCGCAGCGATTGCGCGTTGAGTTCAACGGCGAGACCATCGCCGACACCGTGTCAGGATTTCGCGTGCTCGAAACCAGCCACCCGCCGGTCTATTACATTCCGCCGGCCGATATCCGGATGGAATTCGCGCGGCCGGCGGCGGGCCAGTCGTGGTGCGAATTCAAGGGACAGGCGGCGTATTGGTCGCTCGAGGTCGGTGACAGGCGATCGGAAAACGCGGCGTGGAGCTACCCAAGGCCTACGCCCGGCTTCGCCGCGATCGCCGGCTATCTCGCCTTCTATGCGTCGCGGGTGGATCAATGTTCAGTTGGCGAGGACCAGGTGCAGCCGCAGCCGGGCGACTTCTACGGCGGCTGGATCACACCGAAAGTGGTCGGCCCGTTCAAGGGCGGCGCGGGGACGCGCGGATGGTGAGGCGCGACGATCCAGCCGCGGCGGTGTGGGCGCCGGCCGTCGCCGAACCGGCGCCGCGCGAACTCTGCACCGATTGCGGCGTATCGCGGATGAGCGACCCGAAGCAATGCGGCCAGGCCTGCCAGTTCATCAAGCCGGACTATCCGGCGATGGAACTGCGGGTCCACGGCCGTACCCGCGATCCGGCGCGCAGCGACGAGGAATTCTTCGGCCCGTTCCGCCGCATGGTGCGAGCCGCAATGAAAACGCCGCGTGAAAACGCGCAATGGACCGGCATCACCACGCGGATCGGCGAGCGGCTGCTGGAGACCGGCGCGGTCGACGCGGTGCTGACCATGGCGCCGGACCCGCTCGACAAATGGAAGCCGATGCCGGTGCTGGTGACCAAAGCCGAAGGCATGGCGGAATGCCGCGGCATGCGGATGGGCTACGCGCCGTCGCTGGCGCTTTTGGAGCCGGCCCGCGCGATGGGCTACCGGCGGATCGCGGTGATCGGGATTCCCTGCCAGATCTACGCGCTGCGCCGGCTCGAACAGACGCTCGGCTTCGACAAGATCTATGTGATCGGCACGCCCTGCTCCGACAACACCACCACCGCAAGCTTCCACGGCTTTCTCGATCTGCTGTCGGATCAGCCCGACACCATTACCTATCTGGAATTCCGCGCCGACTATCATGTCGAGCTACGCTTCACTGACGGAACAGTGAAAGAAATCCCGTTCCTGCTGCTGCCGATTTCAAAACTGCCGCCGGATTTCTTCCCGATGACCTGCCGCACCTGCGTCGACTACACCAATACGCTGGCCGATATCACCGTCGGCTATATGGGCGGCCAGGGCGAGCAATGGCTCTTGGTGCGCAACCAACGCGGCGAGGAACTGCTCGAACTTCTTGGCGACGAGGTCAAGCTTAGCGAACCCGGCAGCGCCGGAAAGCGCGCGGCGCCGGTGAAGGGCTTTTTGAAAAACGTCGAACTTGCCGCCGGCGGGCTGCCGGTGCGCGGCATGCCGAACTGGCTGCGCCCGTTCATGGGCTGGCTGATGCCGAAGGTCGGGCCGCGCGGGCTGGAATTCGCCCGCGCCCGGGTCGAGATGAAAGCGGTCGAGACCGTGCTGCATCTGCGCCGGCAATTTCCGCAGCGGATGAAGAACATGATCCCCGCCCATGTCTGGGCGTTGGTAAAGCCCTACGGGCTGGAACCGCAAGACGGCGAGCGGAAGTAGTTCGCTTCGGCGACAATGAGTCGCTGCCCTGCTGCGATTCGTCCGACTCCGCGCACAGGAACCGGTCTTCCTTCCGATGGTTATGGTGGCGGCCGGCGTCGCTGATTGCAGCCGCGCGCGGCTTCCCCGATCACTGGAGGCTAATTTGGACAAGGACATTCTGGATCATCTGAAGACGCTGCACACCAGCGCGATCGACGCCCGCAACGGCTACGAGGAAGCGCTCGAGGACGCCGAGGGCAAGGGCCTGACGCCGCTGTTCCGCGACATGATCGCGCTGCACGACGGCAATGCCGAGGAACTCGGCGGCGCGCTGATCAACGCCGGCGAAGAGGCCAATGACGAGGGCTCATTCATGAGCCTCGTTCATCAGACCATCATGAATGTGCGGTCGCTGTTCAACGGCCTCGACGGCAGCGTGTTGCCGGGACTGATCGACGGCGAGAAGCGCAATGTCGGCAAGTATGACGACGCGCTGAAGGTGACGAGCGCCACTCCCACGATCGCCGACATGCTCGCCGCGCAGCGCGACAAGATCGCGGCGAAAATCGCACTGATGGAAGCCCGCAAGGCCGCCTATGAGGCGACGGCGTCGTGACGCCGGTTCGTTGCCGCTGCGCATCGCAGACACGCCAAAAAATCGGGGGCCTTGAGCCCCCGATTTCGCGTTCGACGATTGATTACTTGGTGAGCGTGCCGGTCGATCCCGGCGAGGCGCCGACGCCGGCATCGGACGCGGTCGGCGCGACCCGAGTGTCGGTGCCGGGATTGTTCGGCTGATAGCGCTTCGGCTGGTTCAGTGCACCGGGCTGCGCCATGCCGGTGGTGGTGCCTTCGGGAACCGCAATCTGCGCGGTCTCGATGCCGCGTTGCGACACGCCGGTGGCGAGCAGGCCCATCGCGATCAAAGCGAACACCGTAATGCCGAGCAGTTCCGGCAGCGCACCGTCGGGCGCGGCACCGCGTCCCGAACCGTCGCCTTCCAGCGCATCGGCGGCGGCCGCGCGATTGGATCGCGAGCGGATGAAATTGATAAACACGAAGCCGACGATGACGACGCCGGCGGCCAGCGTGAAAAACATCAGCCAGCTGATAGGTTGGTCTCCGTTCATGGTGCCTCCAGTTGGTTTGAACTCGGTCGAAGCCGAACGATCAAACCGCCAACGGAGGATTTGGTGATTAGTTCCCCGGGCCACGGGTTCCGGTGGGCGCGGCAGCAACCGTGCATGGACCATCTTTCCGGTGCGTTGACGCCTCACCACGCTCCCGGTCATTCCGGGGCGCGAGCCCATCGGGCGAGCGAACCCGGAATCTTGCGGCAAGGGAGAGTGCTTCAGCGAGATTCCGGGTTCGCTCGCAGCAAGCTGCTCGCGCCCCGGAATGACGACATTCTTGCTTCTGGCGATTCGGTTCGCCTGGAAACTAGCCGTAAGCGAAAGCCGGATCGTCGAGATCGATCGCCGGTAGTTGATCCTTCTCGCTCCAGTAATCCTGGCTGTGCTGCCATTCCGGCTTGTCGCCGCGTTTCGGCAGCAGGTGCATGCCGCGCATCAGATAGCCGGGATTGAAATTCTCCGGATCGATCCAGGAGAACAGCTGCATGTCCTTGTCCTCCGGCCGCAGCACCGGCATGACCTTGACCGCGCCCTTCTGCTTCATGTGACCGAGCAGCCGGCAGACGAAATCGGCGACGAGATCGGCGCGCAGCGTCCAGCTGGCGCGGAAATAGCCGAAAACCCACACCATATTCGGCACGCCGGTGAACATCATGCCGCGATAGGTGACGGTGTCGGCGAAATCCAGCGGCCTGCCGTCGATCGAAAAATCGATGTCGCCGAGCACGTTGAGATTGAAGCCGGTGGCGGTGACGATGATGTCGGCGTCGAGCGTTTCGCCGGATTTCAGCAAGATGCCGGATTCGGTGAAGCGTTCGATCTCGTCGGTGACCACCGACGCCTTGCCGGAGGCGATGCCCTTGAACAAATCGCCATCCGGCACGAAGGCAATGCGCTGCCGCCACGGCCGGTAGCTCGGCGTGAAATGCGGCTCAAGATCGTAGTCCGGGCCGAGAAAGGCGCGAACGCCCCCCAGCAGTTCCTGCTTCACCACCTCCGGCTCGGTCATCGAGCGCTTGGTGAAGGCGGCCTGATCGAACAGGATCTTGCGACGTACGATCTCGTGGATCCAGTCCTCATTGACGCCGAGCTCGCGCAGCGTGTCGGCCAGTTCGATCTTGTTGCGGCCCGGAATGAAGTAGGTCGGCGAGCGCTGCAGCACCGTGACATGCTCGCAATCCGGTGCGATCGCCGGCACCAACGTCGCGGCGGTGGCGCCGGAGCCGATCACGATCACCTTCTTGCCGGCATAATCGAGGTCATTCGGCCAGGTCTGCGGATGCACGATCCGGCCCTTGAAGCTCTCCATCCCGGGCCATTCCGGGGTATAGCCCTCGGCGTGGCGATAATAGCCCTGGCACATCCAGAGAAAATTCGCGGTGAAGCGGACGGTTTCGCCAGTGTCGGTGCGGACCGCCTCGATGGTCCAGCGATTGTCCGCGCTCGACCAGCGCGCCGACACGATTCGGTGGCGATAGCGGATGTGGCGGGCCAGATCGTTGTCGTCGATCACCTCGCCCATATAGGCGCGGATCTCGGCCGCGGTCGCGATCGGCTTGCCGGTCCACGGCTTGAAGCGATAACCGAAGGTGTAGAGGTCACTGTCGGACCGGATTCCCGGATAGCGATGGGTCAGCCAGGTGCCGCCGAAGCTGTCCTGGGCCTCGAGCACCAGAAAACTGGTGCCGGGGCGCTGCGTGGTCAGGTGATAGGCGCCCCCTACCCCGGAGATCCCGGCGCCGGCGATCAGCACATCGAAATGCTCGATATTCTGCGAGGCGGCATGAGCGGTATTCTGGGAAGCGGCGGCTGCGGATTCGGTGGCAGTGGCGACCTCGGACATCGTTCCTCGTGTTTTTTTGGTTGGTTGCCCGCACTCTGGCCCGAGCCCGCGGCTTTGCCCAGCGATTTTTCGGCGCCGCAAAACAAAACGCCGCGGGCATCGCTGCCCGCGGCGTTTCGTTGGAGGTGCGCTTCTTATTTCGCCAGAAGCAGCGGTGTTCCGGAGAACGACTTGTATTCGCCTTCCTGCTTGAGCAGCAGCGGCATGCCGGAGAACGACTGGTACTCGCCCTCCTGCTTCAGGATCAGCGGCACGCCGGAGAACGACTGGTATTCGCCCTTCTGCTCCAAGATCAGCGGCGTGCCGGACATCGACTTGTACTCGCCCTTCTGCTCGAGGATCAGCGGGGTACCGGAATATGACTGGTACTCACCCTTTTGCTCCAAGATCAGCGGAGTGCCGGAATATGATTGGTACGTCATGTTTGAGATCCTTATCTGGACAAAACTGGCAGACCCAGCCAGGAGGACAGTGGTGTGGGATTGTTCAACAGCAGCGGCTCGCCCGAATACGACTTGTACGGGCTACCGCTGTCGAGCAGCAGCGGCGTGCCGGAGAACGACTTGTAGGGACCGCTGCTGTCGAGCAGCAACGGCGTCCCCGAGAACGACTGATACGGGCCGGAGGTGTTGGCCAGCAGCGGCGTGCCGGAATAGAACTTGTCGCTGTCGGCCAGCAGCAGGTCGCCGGAGTAGGACTTGTAGGGACCCGACGTATCCAGCAGCACCGGGGCGTGCAGGATGTTGGAGAACGGGGTCGCCTCGCTGAGCTCGACCTCGCGCGGTCCGCTCGCCGGCAGGCTGATCTTGTTCGGGCTGTACCGATCCAGGATCTCCGCCGCCTTGGCGCCGAAGCCGAATTCCGCCAGCACGGCGACGACGACGCCGCCCTTCTTGACGGTTTCGGCATAGGTCCTGGCTTCGGAGCGCGGAACATAGGCCCTGGTCAGCGCGGCCACGATGTCGTCAACCGAGGCGGTCTTGCCCGACTGAACGCCGGTGACGACGTTGTACTTGAAGCTGCTCTTCTTCAGATCGGCTTCGATCGCGGCGATCTGTTTATTGGTGTCGTACAATCGGGTGATTGTTTGGGTCATGTTTACTCCGTTTCAGTCTCAGGGCCCTGTCAATTGGCCCTGCATCAGCAAGCTGTCCCGCCGTCGAATGAGGGGGACCATCGTTACGAGCGTAGCGAAGAGCAAAACGAGTTCGAGGCAATAGACAAAGTCATACCCCGCTGCTGCCCCCAACGAATTTTCCGGTGCGACCGCCGTCACCACATCGCGAAGAATGCCGCCGAGCGCGATCGCCACGCCGGCGGCGGAGGCCTGCACCGCGCCCCATGCGCCGAGCGCCAGGCCGGCCTGATCCTTCGGCGCCGCGTTCATGGTCGCTGTCAGGGTGCCGTGCCCGAACAGCCCCGCGCCGAAACCGATCAGCAGCGTGCCGGTCCCGAACAGCAAGGCCGGGTGCAGCGTCGCCGACAGGCTGGCGGCGAAAATCACGCACAGGAACGCCGGAATCCCGACCAGCGCGCCGTAGCTCGCCATCCGGAACGGATCGGCGCCGCGGCTCAGCACCCGCGAGGCGAGGCCGAAGCCGAACAGCCCGCCGACCGCGAGCGCCGCGGTCAGCTTGGTGGTGTCGCCGACGCTGAGATGCAGGATCTGGCCGCCATAGGGCTCGAGCAGCACGTCTTCCATGCTGAACGCCATGGTGCCGAGGCCGACCGCGACCAGGCGCCGCGTCGCGTTCTTGCCATGAATGAAGGCGTTCCAGGAATCGCGGAAACTGGCGCTGCGCTCGTTCGTAACAGCACGTCGAGCCTGGTTGCGCGATTCCTGTTTCCACACTGCGACGCCGTTAAGCACGATCGTCACCACGGCCGAGCCCTGGATCACCTGGATCAACCGGCCCGGCGAAAACTCCGCAAGCAACAGTCCGAAGATCAGCGCACTGGCGATCATTCCGAACAGCAGCATCACATACATCAGGCCGACCACCTTCGGTCGTGACTCCGGCGACGCAAGGTCGGTCGCCAGCGCAAGCCCGACGGTCTGGGTGGTGTGGACGCCGGCACCGATCAGCAGAAAGGCGAGCGCGGCTCCAGCCTGACCGATCCATGCCGGCGCGTGGCCGGCATCGCCGCCGCCGGACAGCACCAGCAGTGCGAACGGCAGGATCGCCAGCCCGCCGAACTGCACCATGGTACCCTTGTAGAGAAACGGCACCCGACGCCAGCCCAGCACGGATTTGTGGACGTCGGACTTGAAGCCGATCAGCGCCCGGAACGGCGCGAAGATCAGCGGCAGCGACACCATGATTCCGACAATCGAGGCCGGAACGTTGAGCTCGACGATCATCACCCGGTTCAGCGTGCCGACCAGCAGCACCAGGGACATCCCGACCGAGACTTGAAACAGCGAAAGACGCAGCAGCCTGGACAGCGGCAGATCCGGAGTCGCCGCATCCGCGAAAGGCAGGAAGCGCGGGCCCAATGCAGCCCACACCTTCATCACTTTTTGGCTGACTGGGTTCATCGTCGAGCAATTCCGCCTGATGAGAGCCTGGCAACTTCCATCACCGGCCCCGATCGAAAACTGGAAACAGCACCACTTCGTGGCCGAGAGTGGACGGCGGTTCACACCCTAACGCGTCCGCCTCGGCTACAAAGCAAGCGACCGGGACCCTTGGATCCCGGTCCAGCCACCAACAGCTCTTGACGAGCCGTATTAGCCGATGGAGGGCGTGATGACCGAGCTCTCGATCGAGGCGGTCTTGCCGTTCCAGTACTTCGGGAACCAGGTGGTGTGCGAGATCAGCGCGTAGTGAACGAGGATCGCGATGATGGTGACGCTGCCCAGCAGGAGCGGGAGACCAACGGTCGGCTTGACCACAGTCCAAATTCTACCTTGATTCATTGTCGATACTCCTTAATGCAGCCAGGGCGAATAAACATACGCCAGGAAGTGAGCAACGATCGCGATCGCGCCGAAGACGCGGGTGCCGTCGATCACATGCTTGTGGAGCTCTTCCGATTCCGCGATTGTCAGGCCAGTCGGCCAGACCTTATTCGCATCATCTGCCATAGTAATACCTCCTAAGAGACTTACGATCAGTTTCGTGCTGAACCCGCACGTAGGTTATCAGTCGCTGCTACGCCGAACAGATGTTCGATTGGTCTCAGCATTGTCCTGTTAGTCGCCTCGCCACCAAGACCGCGCCCCTACCACAAACCACTTGATGTCGGGACGAGGGGCCGATGCGAAGCCTCTTCACCCGTTTGGGCAGTCCCCGGTCTTCAACGGGGAACCCCCAGGCTTGAGCAGGGAGGTTCCACGTTTTGGACAGGAGAAACCTGACCCATTCGAGCGGCTGTAAGCATAGCCTTACACAGAGACTTGTCAACTAAACGTGACAATTGGAGCGAGAAATGTGATTTGATTAACCAGATACCGTTCAATGCAATCTGCGGCACCCAGACACCTATTTCGGGTGCAGCCATGCTGTCGACGAAATGTTTGTAAGCTGTTGAGTGGGGTTCGGTTTCTGACGACTTCCCGAATCTAGTCAGGAGTTGTCGTCCGGCATTTCCCTAAGGACGCTGTCGGCGCAAAAGCGCAAAAAAAAGCGCGCAGGAATCGACTCTTTAGTCGCAACGCCCGCGGACGTCGCGATCAAGCAGCGCAAGTGGCGGCGCATATGCGACCAGCGCAACAACAATCGCCAAACGCAGCGCAGGCAGTCACCTGGTGGCGACCGCCTGCGCTGTCATCGTTGTGGGAGGTGGCTTCTCTTCGCGCCGGTTGGCGGGTCTACTTCAAGAGCGTTGGCAGTTTGAAAAACGAGGAGAACGGCGTCGGATTGTCGATCAAGAGCGGCTTGCCCGAGAACGATCGGTAAGCGCCATTCTGTGCCAGGATCAACGGCGTTCCTGACATCGACTTGTATGGCCCGGACGTATTGAGCAGCAGAAGCGCTCCAGAATACGACTTGTAGGGGCCGGACGTGTCGAGCAACAGCGGCGTGCCGGAGAACGACTTATACGGCCCCTTGGTATTGATCAGCACCGGCGTGCCCGAGAACGAATAGTGCGGACCCCTGGTGGGCAGCAAGATCAGCGAGCCCGAGTACGATTTGTACTCTCCCGTGTACTTCGTCAGCAGCGGCGTTCCGGAATACGACTTGTAAGGACCGGTCGTATTCAGCAGCAGCGGCGTTCCCGAGAAGGACCTGTATGAGTCGTTTGACATTAGGCGATCCTTTTCACTTCAGAATCAGCGGCGAGCCGGAAAATCCCTTGAACTCGCCTTTCTGCTCGATCAGCAGCGGGGTGCCGGACATCGATTTGTACTCACCCTTCTGCTCGATCAACAGCGGGGTACCGGACATCGACTTGTATTCGCCCTTCTGCTCAATCAGCAACGGCGTGCCGGACATCGATTTGTATTCGCCCTTCTGCTCGACCAGCAACGGCGTGCCGGACATCGACTTGTATTCGCCGTTTTGCTCGAGAATCAGCGGCGTACCGGAATAGGACTGATATGCTTCTTTTGACATCTTAAGACTCCTGTTATTTGGAGAGTGCTGGAAAGCCGAGCCATGAGGACAACGGCGTTGGATTGTTGAGAAGTAGCGGCGTGCCGGAATACGACTTGTACTCGCCCTTCTGCTCGATCAGCAAAGGCGTGCCCGACATCGACTTGTATTCACCTTTCTGCTCGATCAGCAGCGGCGTTCCGGACATCGACTGGTACGCGCCCTTCTGCTCTAGGATCAGCGGCGTGCCGGACATCGACTTGTACTCGCCGTCCTGATCGATCAGCAACGGCGTGCCGGAATAAGAATGGTATGACCCGGACGAATCCAGCAGTACCGGGATGTGCAACAGCGACGAGAACGGCGCCGCATCATCCCAAACCAGCGGATCCGAACTTGCGACGGTCGCCTTGATCGGATTGTATTTGCCAAGGATCTCGGACGCCTTGGCGCCGGTGCCGAAATGCGCCTGCACGATCACCACCGCGCCGCCGCGCTTGACGATTTCGGCGAAGCTGGCCGCCTGATATTTTACGATGCCGGTCTTGGCGATGGCGTTGGTCAGCTCTTCGACGGTGCCACGGTTCGGTACGGTTGCGTTCGGAAACACCTGAACGCTGGTGAAATTGTTCTTGGTCAGATCGGCTTCGACCCCCGTGATCTGCTTGAGCGTTTCGAAAGTCCGTATGATGCTTTGGGTCATGACTAACTCCGTTTCAGTCTCAAGGCCGATTGCTCGACCCTGCTTCAGTAAGTGGCCCCGCTCCGGCAAATCCTCCGACACGACGGATGAGCGGAATCATCGTCACCAGGGTCGCGCACAACAGAATGACTTCGAGGCAGTAGACGAAATCGTAGCCAACCGCCGCCCCAAGCGCATTCTCCGGTGCAAAGGCCGTCACCAGATCGCGCAAGATTCCGCCGAGTGCGATCGCCACGCCGGCGGCCGAGGCCTGCACCGCGCCCCAAGCGCCGAGCGCGAGACCAGCCTGATCCTTCGGCGCGGCATTCATCGTCGCCGTCAAGGTGCCATGGCCGAACAGGCCGGCGCCGAAACCGATCAGCAAGGTGCCGAGCCCGAACAGAAGTGCCGATTGCAGCTGCATCGGCATCGATGCGGCGAAGATAACCGCGAGGAACGCCGGAATTCCAACCAGTGCGCCATAGGTCGCCATCCGGAAAGGGTCGGCGCCTCGGCTAAGCACCCGCGAAGCGAGGCCGAATCCGAACAGTCCGCCGACCGCGAGCGCCGCGGTCAGTTTGGTGGTGTCGCCGACGCTGAGATGCAGGATCTGGCCGCCATAGGGCTCGAGCAGAATGTCCTCCATGCTGAAGGCCATGGTACCGAGGCCGACTGCCACCAGGCGGCGGGTCGCGTTCTTGCCGTGGATGAAGGCATCCCACGACTCGCGGAAGCCGGCCTGGCGCGCGCCCTGCTGTGTCGTCGCGGATCGTCCGCGCGATTCCTGTTTCCAGACCGCGACGCCGTTGAGCACGATGGTGACCACGGCCGAGCCCTGGATCACCTGAATCAGCCGACCGGGCGAGAAATTCGCAAGCAGCATGCCGAAAATGATCGCGCTGGCGATCATCCCGAACATCAGCATCGTGTACATCAAGCCGACCACCTTCGGCCGCGACTCCGGCGAAGCGAGGTCGGTCGCCAATGCAAGACCGACAGTCTGGGTGGTATGAACTCCGGCGCCGATCAGCAGAAATGCCAGCGCTGCGCCGAACTGCCCGATCCACGCTGGGGCATGGCTCGCCTCGCCGCCGCCGGACAGCACCAGCAGCGCGAACGGCAGGATCGCCAGCCCGCCGAACTGCACCATCGTGCCCTTGTAGAGAAACGGGACGCGCCGCCAGCCCAGAGCGGATTTGTGGACGTCGGACTTGAAGCCGATTAGCGCCCGGAACGGCGCAAAGATCAGCGGCAGCGACACCATGATTCCGACGATCGAGGCCGGAACGTTGAGCTCGACGATCATCACCCGGTTCAGCGTGCCAACCAGCAGCACCAGGGACATCCCGACCGAGACTTGAAACAGCGAAAGACGCAGCAGCCGCGACAGCGGCAGATCCGGCGTCGCCGCATCTGCGAAAGGCAGAAATCGGCTCCCGAGGGAGAGCCATGCCTTTCCTAATCGTTGACTGACTGGGTTCATGGTTGAACGCTTCCACCTGATGCGAGGAGGTGATCCGATCACCGTCCCGATCGAGAAGATGAAGAACACCGCCTTGCGACCGAAGAGAACAGATACGGCAACGTCGATTCCGTTTGCTCTCTCCGGCTACAAAGCAAGCGACCGGGACCCGTGGATCCCGGTCCAGCTACCACAACTTACGAAGAAGCTGTATTAACCGATGGAGGGCGTCACGATCGAGGTGATCGCAGCGGTCTTGCCGTTCATGTACTTGGCGACCCAAGTGGTGTGGGTCAGAACCGCGAAGTGAACGAGAAGAACGATCACGGCAACGCTGCCCAACAGGAGCGGCAGGCCAACGGTCGGCTTCACCACGGTCCAGATTCTACCTTGATTCATTGTCGATACTCCTTAATGCAGCCAGGGCGAATAAACATACGCCAGGAAGTGAGCGACGATCGCGATCGCGCCGAAGACGCGGGTGCCGTCGATCACATGCTTGTGGAGCTCTTCCGATTCCGCGATTGTCAGGCCAGTCGGCCAGACCTTATTCGCATCATCTGCCATAGTAATACCTCCTAAGAGACTTACGATCAGTTTCGTGCTGAACCTGCACGTAGGTATTTCGCTGCTACGCCGAACTGATGTTCGATTGGTCTCAGCATTTGCACTGTTGCTGCCTTGCCTCGACTACCGCGCCACCAACCAATCGGATGACAGTGGCGCGGCGCCGAGGACGAGACGGTTCCAGGCTTCGATTTGGATACTCCCTGAGAAACTTCTGCATTTCCCAGCGGCTGTAAAATCAGCCTGACACATACGGTTGTCAATTTAACATGACACTCAGGGCGGTCCGTGTCATACCTGACCATCGCGAAATCGTCCGACGAATCCCGGACACGCAAAGTTGATCAGAAGTGACGCAAAGTTGATTGAGAACAAAGATTCGGGTCTTGACAAATGCAGCCGATGGAGATCGAAGCATTCAATAATGCCGAACTAATCCGCTGCGATCGCGAGCCGATTCATATCCCCGGCTCCATTCAGCCGCATGGCGCGTTGCTCGCGCTCGATCCCGATGATCTGCGGATCCTCCACACCGGTGGCGACATCGAAGGCCTGCTTGGCATTGCCGTGGAGACATTGCCGGGCACCAGCGTTGCTCGCATTCTCTATGACGATCAGTTGTCGCGGCTGCGGTCGTTACTCGATCCGAAGCGAGCCATCACTCGTCCCGTG
Organism: Rhodopseudomonas sp.; assembly: GCF_013377015.1. Lineage (GTDB taxonomy): Bacteria > Pseudomonadota > Alphaproteobacteria > Rhizobiales > Xanthobacteraceae > JARJEH01. The sequence goes on from NZ_JACABA010000001.1 coordinate 454,271, forward strand.
CATGCGCTCGTCCCGCCCAACTGCACCGAACCCCAGACCATCGACGTGATCGGCTGCCGATCGGCGAAGCCGGTGGTCCGCGAGTTCGATCCGCAGCTGGACGAGGCGCCGGAGAATTCGTTGACGCTGGTGTTGTCGCTGCTCGAGGTGGCGCTACTGCGAGTCGATCAACTCGCGCGCGCGAGACGATCGGCGCGTCTGACCCAGGACCAGTCGTCGCGCGATCTGGAAGCGGGACTGAAGCGCTTGCAGCAGGCAGCCCAGACCCTGAAGCGGGAAACCGAACGCCGCGCCGCCGCCGAGGCCGACCTCTCTCACGTCTTGCGATGCACGGTCGAACACCAGGAAGCCGGGCGTTTGCGCATTGACCGTGAATTGCACGACACGCTAGGGCAATCCCTGACACTCTTGAAGCTGGGCCTTGACGGCCTTGGGCGCGCGTCGCCCGACGGCAACGAGCTGCAGCAGCGCATCGCGAGCATGAAGAGCCTCGCGGACGACGTCGGACGCGAGGTCAACCGGCTGGCGTGGGAGATTCGGCCGACGGCGCTCGACGATCTCGGCATCCAGAACGCCGTGCAGAGCCTGGTGGATAGCTGGAGCCAGAAGTCGAGCATCAAATGCGAACTTCACATGACGCTGGACGGCGAGCGCCTGCCCGCGGCGGTCGAAACGACGCTCTATCGCGTCCTGCAGGAAGCCCTGACCAACGTCGTAGGTCATGCCGCGACGACACATGTTAGCGTGATTCTCGGACTGAAGGATCAGCAGGTGACGCTGATCGTCGAAGACGACGGGCGCGGGTTCGCCGACAACAAGAAAACATCCGCGTCTGAAGGCCGGCTCGGGCTGCTCGGGATCCGCGAGCGGCTGTCGCTGATCGGCGGCTCACTCAAAATCGAAACGGCGCCGGGCAAAGGCGCGACCTTGTTTGTTCGTATTCCGGTGGAAACATGAAACATCAGCTCATCGAACCGCTGCCGCCCGAGCCGTCGCAAGAATCGCAAGAGCCGCAGAACGGCCGCCTGCGGGTATTTCTCGCCGACGATCATCCGGTGGTGCTCAGCGGCATGAAAGTTCTGGTCGCCAGCGATGCGAGCCTCGAGCTCGTCGGCGAAGCGGTGGACGGACCGAACGCGTTGCGGCGCGCCATCGAGTTGCGACCCAACGTCGTCGTGCTCGACCTCTCGATGCCCGGCTTGAACGGCATCGAAGTGGCCCGCAAATTTCTCGCCGCCTGTCCGGAATGTCGGGTGCTGGTGCTGACCGTGCACGAGGATGGCGCCTATCTGCGGCAATTGCTCGATCTCGGCGTTTCCGGCTACGTGCTGAAGCGTTCGGCGACCGAAGAACTGATCCGCGGAATTCATGCCGTCGCAGCCGGCGGCCTGTATCTCGATCCGGCGATCGCCGGGCGGGCAGTGGGCCGCGCCCCGCCCCATGTTCACAGCAATGAGGAGGCCAGCGCGGTCGCCGAACTCAGCACACGGGAAATCGAAGTGCTGCGACTCGCCGCGGTCGGACACAGCAACAAATCGATCGCCGCCAAGCTGCAGATCGGCGCCAAGAGCGTCGAGACCTACAAGGCGCGGGGGATGGCGAAACTCGGCTTCCACAACCGGGTCGAAGTGGTCCGCTTCGCGCTCAGCATGGGCTGGCTCGCCGACCCATAATCGTTTGATCCATTTATGGTTTGATCCCCGCCGAGCGAACCGCTAGCCTCGCTCCACAAGAAGAAATGCTCCCTCCGGAAGCTGAAGCCGCGCGACGCGCGCTGCCTGGTCCCCGGATTGGCAGCGCAGGGGGGAGATCCAGAATGAGCGCTGAGCAGCGAACGCCGCGACCGTCCGCCAAGGAATCGTCGACCAAGGCTTTCGAGGGCCTGCGCGTTCTCGACTTCTCCACCACCATCGCCGGCCCGCATTGCGCGCGCATGCTGGCCGACATGGGCGCCGAAGTGATCAAGGTCGAAGCCACCGAGGGCGAGACCATGCGCACCCGTCCGCCAGTCCGCAACGGCTTCAGCACCGTGTTCGGCCAGCTCAATGTCGGCAAGAAGAGCCTCGTCCTCGACCTCAAATCGCCGCACGGCCGCGATGCGGTGTGCCGGCTGATTACGGACGTCGACGTCGTGGTGGAGAATTTCCGTCCCGGCGTGATGCAGCGCTTGCAGTTGGACTATGCGACGCTGCGCCAGCTAAATCCGAAGCTGATCTACTGTTCGATCTCCGGCTACGGCCAGACCGGGCCGTCGTCGGAACTGCCGGCCTACGCGCCGGTGATCCACGCCGCCTCCGGCTACGACGTGGCGCATCTGTCGTATCAGCCCGGGCGCCACCGGCCGGATTATTGCGGCATCTATCTCGCCGACGTGGTCACCGGCGCCTATGCGTACGGTGCGGTCGCATCGGCGCTATATCAGCGCCGCAGCACCGGCGAAGGCCAGCACATCGACGTCTCGATGCTGGAATCGATGCTCGGCCTGACGCTGAACGAAATGCAGTGGTCGCAATTTCCGGTGACGGCGCCGAGCCGTCCGCTGTTCGGGCCGATGGAGACTGCGGATGGCTATGTGATGGTCGCGGTGGCGAGCGAGAAAACGTTTCGCAATTTCGTGCTGGCGGCCGGGCATCCGGAATGGATCACCGACCCGCGGTTCGAGAAATATGCCGACCGCCGCGATAATTGGGAAGATTTCATGACCGGGATCGAGACCTGGTCGCGAACGCTGAGCACGCCGCAATGCCTCGCCGAGTTGAACAAATTCGGCGTGCCCTGCTCGGCCTATCGCAGCGTCGCCGAGGCGATGGCGGACCCGCAAACCGCGCACCGCCAGGCGTTGGCCGAGGTCAGCGACGATGGCGGCAGCTTCAAGGTGCTGAACCTGCCGTTCCGGATGTCGGGCGCCGATACCACGACGGGACCGCGGGTAGCGACGCTCGGCGAGCATACCGCGGAGCTGCTCAAGCAGGCCGGCTATTCCGACGACGAGATCAAGACATTTTCCGGCGTGACGTCGAGCGATGCTTGAGGCAAGGCGCCTCGTCGGTTCGCTGTCATTCCGGGGCGCGAGGCCGCAGGCCGAGCGAGCCCGGAATCTCGCGGCAAGGCACCGCGCTTGAGCGAGATTCCGGGTTCGCACGCAGCTTACGCTGCGCGCGCCCCGGAATGACGGCAGGAACGTCATGCGATCACAGCGCCAGCCGCACCAAATATTTCTGTTCGCCGCTCAGCACCAGTTCGGAGCGCTGGTTGTGCACCGACGACGCCACCGTGACGATGCCGGTGGTTCGCTGCGGCGTCAGGGACGCGATCACCAGTTCGGGATAAAGTGTGTCGCCGGCATAGACCGGCTTGTGAAACTTCGACGATTGCTCGATGAAGCCGAGCAGCGCGTCGCCGATCACATGCGGAAACAGGCCAGCCCCCGCTGCCGTGAAGCACAGCACCTGCAGGCCATGCGCCAGCAGCCCCGGATGGCCCTGCGCGCGGCAATATTCGATGTCGTAATGAATCGGATGATTGTCGCCGGAGACGCCCTGGAACGCCGCGAAATTGGCGTCGGTCACGGTCCGGCTCGGAAGACAGAACCGCTCGCCGATTTTCAATGCCGCGAACGGGCGAGGTTCGACCAGCCTGTGCGCCGATCTGTCGAAACCACCGCGCGGCAGGCTGCCCTCATTGATTTGCGGCTTCAGATTCGATTCGGCAGTCATACGCGCGGGCTCCCTGTTGTTTTTTTGCCAGGTTAGCCTGATGCGGCGCACCGCGCCATTGCGATCGTCAAGCGGCAGCGCGGCCTATGATGCCAACCGCCGCAGCCGCACACGCCAGACATCCGGACCCTGCTCCAGATAGGTCCACTGGCAGCCGTCGCCATGCACAGCTTCGAGATAGCCGTGCAGCGGTCGCGGGTCGTGGTCGACGATCAATTGCAGAGCGTCGTCGGGGCCGAGATTGTAGAACAGCTTCGGGATGATCTCGTGGCGCTGGCGCGGCTCGATCGCCCTGACGTCCAGAACTCGCTCCTTGGAGTTTGCGGCTTCAGGCATCGGTTCGTCCTCCGAAGTTGATCAGGTCGCCGACCGGCCCGGTTCAGGCTTGGGCCGCGATTTGCCGCGGCCGATCAGCAGACGACCGAACAGGATCGCGAAGCCTAAAAACGCGGCGGCCCAGGCGAACGCCGCCAGATGCAGCAATGCGTCGCTCCATGCCGGCTGCAGCACCGCGCAAATCCGCGCAGCGACCGCGAGCAGCGCGGCGGCGTAGATCGCCTGCGTTCCGCGCGACGCGGTCAATTGCTGGCCGCTATGGCCCAAAGTGGCGCGCGACATCACGGCGAGCGTCATGATGCCGGCGGCGCCCGCCATCCAGGCATGGCTGCCGGCGCTGGCAGGAACGAGCTGGAATGCCGCGGCCGCGGTCAGCAAGAATCCGAGCGGCACGAAGGCGTAGCCGACATGCAGCACCAGGACGAGGCGCTCCTTCGTGGTCCGGTCGCCGGCCCAGCGGGCGAGGCGAACGAGATGCAGACAACCTGCGAGCGCCAGCATCGCGCCGGTCGCCACGCCCTGCGGCCGCAGCACCCACAGCAGCAGCGTCACCGCGCTGACGGCGACGATCGCCATGTCGAACCGATTGAACGGCGACGGCAGCCGGCCCGGATTTTCGCGGACCAGCCAGTTGCGGGTGAAACTCGGAATGATGCGGCCACCGATCATCCCGATCAGCAGGATCACCACCGCGATGCCGGCGCGAATACCATAGTCGGCGGCGCCGTTGAAATGCGCTTCGAGATGGAAGGCGACGTTGCCCGTAAGCAGCAACGACAGCAGGACCACGACGTTGAGGTTACGCCAGTTGCGGCCCGCCAGAATCTCGCGGGTCGCCGCCAACGCGACGAGCAGCAGGAAACTGCAATCGATCAGCATCGCCGCCAGCCAGCCGGTGTCGGCGGAAAACGCCACGGCAATCCGCCCGGCGAGCCAGACCACGACCAGCGTCAACAACGGCGTCCCCTGGATCGGAAGACGCCCGGTCCAGTTCGGAATCGCGGTGAACAAAAATCCGGTGATCACCGCCGGCAGGTAGCCGTACAGCATTTCGTGGACATGCCAGTCGCGCGGCGCCAGCGCCGTCGCCAGCGTCAGCTCGCCGTAGAAGAACGGCAGCCAGATCAGTATGGCGAGGCCGGCGAAGATCGCGCCGAGCAGAAAGAACGGCCGGAAGCCGGCCGAAAGAACGGTCCAGCCGCGATGTGACCGATAACGCGGAACCGGAATTCGCTTGGCTTCAGTCGATGCGGATGGGGCGACGGTGGTGGCCTGCATCTGTGATCCCGCTGCATTCTCGTCGGATCTTTCTAGTGCAGCATTGCTGCGCCTGGTTGTGCCAGCGCAAGTTCCGGCGCGATTGCGCCGGTTCCATCAACACAGCTTCAGGGCAGCGGCGAAACGCCGATCACCGACGGATGCACCAGCAGCAGCACCAGCCAGGCCATCAGCCCGATCGCGATCCGCATCGGGTCGATCCGGAGAACGCGCGGATGCCAGCGTCGGCCGATCAACGCCGCGAACGGCCACAACGAGGTGCGCGCCGCCAAATGGCTCCAGGCTTGCGCGCCGAGCTGCCGCCGCTTGCGGCGGTCGATCACCACCATGCCGGCGAGCGCCAGCAGCGCGAAGCAGCCGAACAGCAGCACATGCGCCAGGTCGCCGTTCGGCACCAGATGCGACGCCGACCACAGCGCGATCGCCCACAATAGCGGGTGCCGCGCCACACCGACGATCCCCGGATGGGCGGAGTCGAACCGGACATTCGGATTGCCACCGAACGACAGCGGATTGGCGGCACCAACGCCGAACGCGGCCAGCATGCAGGCCAACGGCATCGCCAAATTCGGCGCCAACATCTGCCAATGCCGGAACGGCCACAATGAAATGAATGGCGCGCGGCCAGCCGCGACGATCAGCCAGGCCAGAACGACCAGAGAGGCGGCGCTGTAGGCGATCAGGAAGCCGCGCTCGCCGAGCGCCTTCACCAGCGCAGCCCGCACGCCGGGGCGCGCCGGGATGGCATGGCTGAGCAGGAACACGGCGAACGCCGCGACGAATTCGGCCCAGCCGTTCAATTTGCGACCCCGCCGCGCGGGTTCACTGTCCCGCCGCGAACACGGCGCTCAGCGCGTCCTGCGCTTCCTGCTGAATTTGCCGCAGATGAGCCTGGCTGAGAAAACTCTCGGCGTAGATCTTGTAGACCTCCTCGGTGCCCGAGGGCCGTGCCGCGAACCAGCCGTTTTCGGTCACAACCTTGATGCCGCCGAACGGCTGGCCGTTGCCCGGTGCCGCGGTCAGCGTGGCGTGGATCGGTTCGCCGGCCAATTGCTTCAGACCGAGCCGATCCGCCGACAGCGACTTCAGCAGATTCTTCTGCGCGACCGACGCCGCGGCGTCGATCCGCTCGTAGAACGGCACGCCGAGGTCGGCGGTGAGATGGTCGTAGAGCTGGCCGGGGTCCATCTCGGTTTTCGCGGTGATCTCGGCCGCGAGCAGGCCGAGAATCAGGCCGTCCTTGTCGGTGGTCCAGACGGTGCCGTCGCGGCGCAGGAACGAGGCGCCGGCGCTCTCCTCACCGGCGAAGCCGAACGAGCCGTCGCCGAGACCGTCGACGAACCATTTGAAGCCGACCGGGGTCTCGACCAGCTTGCGGCCGATCCTTGTCGCGACGCGATCGATCATCGCGCTTGAGACGATGGTCTTGCCGATCGCGGCGTCCGGGCTCCATTGCGGCCGGTTCTCGAACAGATACGAGATCGCCACCGCCAGATAATGGTTCGGATTCATCAGCCCGTTCCAGCGGGTGACGATGCCGTGGCGGTCGGCGTCGGTATCGTTGGCGAAGGCGACGTCGAAATCGTCGCGCATCGCGATCAGCCGCGCCATCGCATAGGGCGAGGAGCAATCCATCCGGACCTTGCCGTCCCAGTCCGCGGTCATGAAGCGGAAGGTTGGGTCGACCACGTCGCTGACCAATGTGGCGTCGATGCCGTAGCGCTCGATGATCGGCCGCCAATAATGCACCGCGGCGCCGCCGAGCGGATCGATCCCGATCTTGACCCCGGAGGCCCGGATCGCCTCCATGTCGACCACATTGGTCAGATCGGCGACGTAAGGCCCGATGTAATCGTGGCGATGCACGTTGGCCGATTTGCGGGCGCGCTCCAGCGAGATTCGCTTGACGCCCTGCAATGCGTCTTCGAGCAGGGCATTGGCGGCGCGTTCGATCCCGGAAGTGATGTCCGTGTCGGCCGGCCCGCCGTTCGGCGGATTGTATTTGAAGCCGCCATCTTCCGGCGGATTGTGCGACGGCGTGATCACCACGCCATCGGCGAGGCCGCTGGTCCGGCCCCTATTGTAGGTTAGGATCGCATGCGAGACCACCGGCGTCGGCGTATAGCCGTCGTGTTCGTCGATCATCACCTCGACTTCGTTGGCGGCGAACACTTCCAGCGCGCTGGCCAGCGCCGGCTCCGCCAGAGCATGGGTGTCGATACCGACGAACAGCGGCCCGGTGACGCCAGAGCGGCGGCGGTGCTCGCACAGTGCCTGGCTCACCGCCAGGATATGCGCCTCGTTGAAGGCGTTGTTGAAGGCCGAACCGCGATGCCCGGAGGTGCCGAACGCCACCCGCTGCGCCGGCACCGCCGGATCCGGCTTGCCCTCGAAATAGGCCGTGACCAGACGCGACACGTTGACCAGACTCGACGGCTCGATGGTCTTGCCCGCAAACGGGCTCACTTCCGCAGCCATTCTCACTCCATGCGTGAAATCACAGCCCGATCCCTCGCCCGTTGGGCGGCAATCGTCAAGCCGCGGTTTCGGCCGATCAGACCAATGGCGTGGGTTGGGGACGCGCTGGCACGGACCGGGTCGGCACAAGTCGTGCCGCAGATGCCCGGGATGGCCTCACAGCAGCGCTTCGGACTGATCCAGCAGGGTCTGGTAGCATTCGCAAGACGCCTTCTCCAGCGCCGGCCGGTTCAGGATCTTGATGACGCCGCGGGAATAGGTGATGACGCCGGCGTTCTGCATCTTGGTCGCCACCTCGGTGACCGAGGTCCGCCTCACCCCGAGCATCTCGGCCAGGAATTCCTGGGTCAGGTTGACGGTGTCGCTGCCGGCGCGGTCGGCCGATTGCAGCAGCCAGCGGCAGAACCGTGCCTCGATCACGTGCAGGGCGTTACAGGCCGCGGTGACGCGGGCCTGCGACAGCAGCACCTCATTGTATTGAATGCAGAGATTGCGGATCGGATCGCTGCTGGTGGCAAACTTTCTGAACTGCGACGCCGGTATTTTCGTCAACGACATCGACATCTGCACGACTACGCGGACGAGCGATTTGTAAAGCCCGAGCCCGGCCATCGCGCCGACCACGCCTTCGCGCCCAACCGTGGCGGTCTCGATCGCCTTGCCGTCCTTGAGCACGGCCAGCAGCGACAGCATGCCATTGTGAGGAAAGAACACGTGGTCGAATTCGTCGCCCGGCTCAAGCAGGACCAGGCCCTGCTCCAGCGACGTTGTGGTCATGTGCGGGGCGAGCAGGTCGTATTGAGGGCGCGGCAATGCAGCCAGTAATTTGTTGTCCAAAGGTCGTCCAGAATTTGAAATTTGCACTACGGTTTCCTGCCCGGTCGGATCGGGCCGCATACCGCAGGGGGTGATGAGTGGGCGCTCCGAAAGGGCGTTCCGCGGAACATGTATATAAGAACGCAGCATCTGATTTGTCTGTCCGGTTGCCGGCTTAGTTCCGCTCCAAACCAGGTTTGCGAAATTTGCAAAGGCGATTGGAGTGCAATGCCCGTTGCTTACGGGTTGTGCGGGCCGCCAAACTTTATTTGTCCGGTAACCGACAAAGCTCACCCCGACCGTCTCGATTGGCTTCGATCGCCGGTTGTTTTCGAACAAATGTTCGGCAACTCGGCCGAAGCCCGACCAAAGGGTGGCTCGCCCAGTCTGCCACGGCGGACGGAACCGTTCATTGAAATGGCGGTTGCGTGTCCAGCACGACGTTCACATCAGATCCGGAAGGTGCCTGCCTTGGCCAATTGGAATTCGTCTCCCCATCATTCGGCTATTGGCAGCCTTGATGCAGCGTTGATCGCGCCCGGGTCTCGGGCGGGGACTTCTGCGACTTTGCGAGGTCCTTTCTGATGAGCCTTCTGTCGCAAGACACCGCCGGCCTGCTGTTCGACGACGCGGGCGCGATCCGGCAAAGCGACCTGCGCGGCGGCGTTTCGCCGTGGGCGGCCGGGTTCAACCGGCCGATCCGGCAACCGCTGACGCAGAACATCGCCGTCGACGTGCTGATCGTGGGCGCCGGCATCACCGGATCGATGATGGCCGAACGCCTCACCCGGCTTGGACGCCAGGTCTGCGTCATCGATCGGGAACGGCCCGGCTTCGGCAGCACCGCTGCGTCGACCGCGATGCTGGAATGGGAAATCGACCTGCCGCTGGTCGAGCTGGCGGCGATCTATGGTTTCGAGCGCGCCGCAGAGATTTACCGGCTCAGCCTGGACGCGGTTGCCGGCCTCTACACGCTGGTGAGCGCGATGCCGCATGTCAGTTCGCTGCGCCGGCGCAGCAAGGTGTATCTGGCCGGCGGCGACAATGGCGCCCGCGAACTGCTGGCCGAGCATGAATTGCGCAAGCGCGCCGGCCTGCCGGGCGCGTTTGTCGATCATCGCGCGCTGCGCGCCGAATTCGAATTCGACCGCGAGGCAGCGATCGTCTCGCCCGGCTCAGCGGAAGTCGATCCGCTGCGGCTATCGCACGCGCTGCTGACGGCTGCTGCCGGGCGCGGCGCGGCGCTGTTCGACGCCGAAGCGGTCGGCTACGACTGCGGCGGCAGGACGGTCAACGTGGCCACCGACCATGGCTACACCATTGAGGCCAACCACGTCGTGTTGGCGACCGGCTATGTGATGCCCGACATCGTCAAATCCGATCTGCACAAGATCGCCTCGAGCTGGGTGATCGCGACGCCGCCGCAGTTGCCCGACAGGCTGTGGCGCGACGATGCGCTGATCTGGGAAGCCTCGAAAAACTATCTCTATGCCCGGACAACGATCGACAATCGGATCGTGATCGGTGGCGAGGATGACGACCAGATCGTCGAACCGAAGGCCCGCGATGCGTTGATGCCGCGCAAGGCCGAAATCCTGCTCGACAAACTCAAGCTGCTATGGCCGCGAGCCGACGCGCTCGCCGAATTCGTCTGGTCCGGCGCGTTCAGTACCACCGTCGATGGCCTGCCGCTGATCGGAACCGTACCCGGCCATCGCAACGTGTTCGCCGCCTATGGCTATGGCGGCAATGGCATCACCTTCAGCTATATGGCAAGCCAGATAATTAGCCTGCTGATTGCGGGGCAGCGCCGATCCTGGTTCGACCACTTCGCGATCGACCGGGCGCCCGCGGCATAGACCAACGCTATGGCCCCATCGCCCGCGGATCGCCGATGGCCGGCTTCTTGGTATCGACCGGGCCGAGGCTGCTGGCGCTTGCCTCGGTGAGGAAATTGTCCAGCGTGGCCTGAATTCGCTCCTTGACGCTTTCCGGGCCGCGATCGCTCATCTCGGTGTGCTGCGCGTTGGTGTTGACGATGTCGATCCCGGCCTCCTTGGCCACCTTGGGATCTGGCAACACCCCGGGATCGGTCTTGAATTGGGGGTCCTTCGACCGGAACGACAGGATCTTGGCGGCTCCCGACGTCACGAAAGGGACCCGCAGATTGTCCAGCGTCACCACCCGCCGCACCAGCTCGGGATGCTGCTGGGCAAAGAACATCGAGATGTCGCCGCCATTGGAGTGGCCGACCAGGGTCAGATGTTCAAAGTCCGCATCCGGCTTGAGCTTCTTCAATTCGCCGATCGCAAACAGGATGTTTTTCTCGCCGCGCTCATAGACTTGCAGCCGGCCGACATAGAGCGAGCCCTCCTTGGTCATCAGCGGCGCATCGGTCGGCAGATCGTGCTGGATGCTGGCGACCAGGTAGCCGCGCGCCGCCAGCACGTTCGCAAGGAACGAGTATTCGGTGTTCTTGACGGTGTTGCCATGGCTGACGATCGCGACCGGAAGCTCGGTCATCCCGGCGTCGGCCTTCATCTCGACATCCCACCGCACCGCAATATCGACCGCGATCGGGCGGTTGCGCGAACTGTCGTACAACGCCAGCGTTTCGTGCCTGATCGCCCATTTGCTGAACGAGAAATACGCGCCGGTCGCCAGCACGCCAAGGCCCAGGATGATGATCAGAGGTCGCTTCATCAATCGTCCACCGCGGCTCCAGGCCCCTGACTGCGACGTGGGCTCACCCGATCATGCACAATGATCGCGATTAGCACACCGCCGTTTAATATTCGCAAACAAGTCTTTTGCAAGTGAGGCCAGTAACAATGATTTTGCCAGTAGTCCTCCGAGGCGACGCCGGATCCAGCCGCCTCAGGCCGTCAGCTCATGCAGCGTGTCGGCAATTTGCGACGAACTGTAGGGCTTGCGCAAGAACCGGCCGCCATCGGGCAGATCGAGGTCGGTGAGGTTCACCTGCCCGGAGGTCGCGATGATCTTGATCGGCGGCCAGCGGCCCCGGACCGCCTGCGCGAGCCTCAGACCGTCCATCGAGCCGGGCATCTGGACGTCGGTGAAAACCACTTTGACGTCGGTTCTGGTTTCGAGAATTCCGATCGCCTCGTCCGCGGTCGCGGCTTCCACCACCTCGGAGCCGGCGTCTTCGATCATGTCGACGGCGTTCATCCGCAGAAAGATCTCGTCTTCGACCACCAGCACGACCGGCCGCTTGGTCACCATACCGGACATCACTGAACCTCGCTCAATGCAGACTAAGCGTTTGAGCGCACAATCGTTCCGGCCACAAGCAAATAGCGTCGGAAACCGTACATTTCAATAGGACCAATCTGCGGAAAGGGCTCAGAGCAGCTTGCCGTCCGGCCCGAAGAACGGGTGCGCCCCGTCGAATCGTCCGATCGGGACGTCGTGAGTCACCAACTCGCCAAAGCCCGCACCGGGAAACCAGGCGTGCAGATGAAACCCCGGCGGCTCGACCCGGAACGACGGCTCGATCAGTTCGGCCAAATCCAGCGCGACCGCATGATTGGGCGCCGGGCAGATCGTCGCTGCTGCACCTGCGAACATCGTCAACGTCGCGCGATGCACGTGGCCGGCGGCGACCAGCCGAACCCGCCGGTGCCGGGCGACGATCTCCCCGAGCGCGCCGGCGTTGAGCAGGTTCTGCCGATCCATGTGCCAGATCCCGGTGCGGAACGGTGGATGATGCAGGAACAGCAGCGCCGGGCGATGCGATGCCGCCAGCGTGGCGTCGAGCCATTGCAGCGTCGCCGCGTCGAGTTCGCCGTGCGGCTGGCCGTGCACGCTGGAATCCAGCAGCACGATGTCGAGATCGCCGACCGGATGGATTTGATTGAGCGCGCCGGTTTCGGGAAACGGCGCCTGCGGAAACGCAGCGCGCATCAGCACGCGGGAATCGTGGTTGCCGGGAATCCCGAGCCAAGGGATCTGCAACGGCGCCAGCAACAGCTTGAGGTGGTCGTATTCCTCGGCGGTCGGGGTGTCGGCGAGATCGCCGGAGATCACCACCAGGTCGGGGCGGGGCGCGAAATCGTTCAATGCCGCAACGCAGCGCGTCAGCGCCGCGGCGGTATCGACCCGGCCGTAGGCGCGCTGTCCCGGCGGCTTGATGTGCAGGTCGGAGATCTGCGCGATCAGAATCGGTTTCGGCGTCATTGTCGGTTCCTGCTGCGCTTCAGTCGTGCTCGGGTAACAGCCTGATCGCATCCGGCGCGACCGAAAGGCCGACCCGATCGCCGATCGTGACCGCGACGGTGTTCGGCGCGTCGATCGTCAACGGCTTGTCGGACGCGCCGCCGACAATGACGCGCTGGCGATCGCCGATGAAGCTGATGCTGTCGATGGTTCCGGTCAACGCCGCGCCCTCGGCCGCGACGATCGCGATCGTCTCCGGCCGGATCATGGCGACTGCCGCCGGATGCGTGTCGCCTTCCGCGAGCGGCAGCACGCCGCCGGGCAGCATCAGCCGGCCATCGGCGACCGGCGCCTCGACGATGTTAGCGGCGCCGACGAATTCCGCGACAAAGCGGCTCTGCGGCTTGAAGTAGATTTCGCGCGGCGTGCCGATCTGGACGATCGCGCCCTTGCGCATCACCACGATGCGGTCGCCCAGCTCCATCGCCTCGGCCTGATCGTGGGTGACGTAGATCGTCGTGATCCCCAGCGAGCGCAGCAGCCGGTTGAGCTCGCCGCGCAATCGGTCGCGCAAGGCGGCGTCGAGCGCGGTCAATGGCTCGTCGAGCAGCAGGATGCCGGGACGGATCGCCACCGCGCGGGCCAGTGCCACGCGTTGGCGCTGGCCACCCGACAGTTGATCGATCCGGCGATCCTCGAGGCCGGTGATGTTGGTGAGCGCGACCAGTTCGGCGACCCGCGCCGCGCGTTCGGCCCTGGCGACGCCGCGAATTTTCAGCCCGTAGCCGATATTCTCGGCAACGCTCATATTGGGGAACAGCGCGTAGGACTGAAACACCATGCCAACATTGCGCTGCTCGATTGGCACCGCGGTGATGTCGACGCCGTCGAACAACACCCGGCCGCCGGCGTCGGGCTGTTCCAGCCCGGCGATGATCCTCAGCATCGTGGTCTTGCCGCAACCGCTTGGCCCGAGCAGCACCAGGGTTTCGCCGCGCGCGATGTCGAGCGTGGCGGGCGCCAGCGCCAGCGTGCCATCGGCGAAGGTCTTGGCGCAGGCCTCGATATGCACCGACGCGCCGTGCCCCACAATCGCGTTCATGCCTTCTGCCCCCGGTCCGCGAAAAACTGCATCGCCACCAGCAAGGGCACGATCATGATGAAAAAGATCAGCGTATAGGCCGACGCCACTTCCAGCCGCATCGAGGCATAGCTGTCGGCGAGACCGACCGGCAGCGTCTTGGTCAGCGGCGTATGCAGCATCCAGGTCAGGTTGAATTCGCCGAGCGACAGCGTCACCACCATCAGCGCGCCGGCCAGAATCCCCGGCATCGCGTTCGGCACGATGATATCGAGAAACCGTCGCCATGGCGGCGCGCCGAGCGAGGCCGCGCCCTCGTCGAGGGTCTTGATGTCGATGGTCGAAAACACCGCCATCACCGAGCGCACCATGAACGGCATCGTGAACACCACGTGCCCGACCAGAATGAACAGCCAGGAGCGGCGGAAGCCGCCGAAGCCGCCATAGCTGATCAGCAGCGCCAGCGCGATGGCGAGGCCGGGAATCGCGAGCGGAAGGGTAATGATCTCCTCGACGATCCGCGACAGTAAGCCGCCGCGGACATGTAGCGCATAGGCGGCGGGAACGCCGACCAGCAAGGTCACCGCCAGCGTCGCGAACGCGATCAGGAACGACAGCAGGATCGTGTCGGCGTAGAGGTCGAACACCTGAAATACCCATTGCAGCGTCACGCCGGAGGAAATGCCGCGAAAGTAATTGACGGTGACGCCGGCCGAGATCGACAGCACCACCGGCACCACCAGAAAGGCGGCGACCAGCAGTGTGAACAGCAATTGCGCGGTGAAGATCAGTCGGTCGCGCATGGCTTAACCGGTCGCCGCGACGGTGCCGCCGCTGAGCGAGCGCGCCAGCGCCAGCATCGCCCAGGAGATCAGGCCGAGGCCGACCGACAGCGCTGCGGCGGTGGAGAAATTCGCCGCCAGCGTGAACTCGGTATAGATCAGCATCGGCAGCACGTCGATATTGGTGGCGAGCGTGAAGGCGGTGCCGAACGCGCCCATCGCGGTGGCAAAGGCGATCGCGCCGGAGGCCACGAAAGCTGGCCCCAGCGCTGGCAGCACGACGTCGCGCTGCACCGCCCAGGGGCCGGCGCCGAGCGAGCGCGCGGCTTCCTCGAGCCCCGGATCGAGCTTCTGCGCCGCCGCCATGATGGTGAGAATGACGCGCGGAATCGAGAAATACAGATAGCCGAGAAACAGCCCCTGGATCGAATAGGCGAACACCAGTTTTTCGCCGATCAAATGGCTGGAGATCCCGCCGATCAAACCCTGACGCCCGGCCAGCAGGATGATCAGGAAGCCGATCACCACGCCGGGAAACGCCAGCGGAAAGGTCAGCATCGCGACCAGCACGGCGCGGCCGGGAAAGCGGTGCCGCTGCAGGAAAATGCCGGAAACGGTGGCGATCGCCAGCGTCGCCGCCGTGGTCACCGAGGCCAGCACCATGGTGTTGATCAGCGTGGCGCGATAGCGCGGCTCGAACAAAATTGCCAGATAGCCGGCGAGCCCGTGCGGCCCCTGCGCGCCGAGCAGCACCAGCCGCGCCATCGGCAGCAGAAAGAACGCCGCCGTCACCGCCACCAGCGGCAACAGGCAGATCCAGATGAACGAACGATGCGACATCAGGAATGAACGCCCCTGCCCTGAATTGGCCGGGGCGCAATATGCATCAGCGGACTTCGGCGAGATAGCGGTCGACGAACCCCTTCTGCGCGGTTTCCATCAGGCCCCAGTCGACGCTCTTGGCGCGGGCATAGTCGGCGTCCGGCAGGAACTTGGCCTTGACGGCTTCGGGCAATTCGATCTGGCGCGCCGGTCGCAGATAGGCGTTGGTCCAGATCGCCTGACCCTTGTCCGACAACAGATAGTCGATCACCTTCTTGGCCTTTTCCTTGTCGGGGGCGTTCTTCACCAGACCGACGACATAGGGGAAACTCACCGAACCCTCGCACGGGATGACGAATTCGAAATTGCCCTTCTCGGCATATTTCGCGCGATAGGCATTGAAATCATAATCGAACAGGATCGGGATTTCGCCCGACACCACCCGCGCGTAGGAGGTCTGCTTCGGCACGATCGGATCGTTCTTGTGCAGTTCCTTGAAGAACGCCACCGCCGGCGAGAAGTCCTGCGCCGAACCGCCGAGCGACAGGTTGACCGCGACCGCGCCGACATAGCCCACCGCCGCCGAGGACGGATCGAGATAACCGACCATGCCTTTGTAGTCCGGCTTCAACAGATCCTTCCAGCACTTCGGCACTTCCTTGCCGCCGAGCGCGTCCTTGTTGACGAACAGGCCGAGCGTGCCGGAATGGATCGTGGTCCAATAGCCGTCCGGATCCTTGAGGCCGGCATCGACCTGATCCCAATGCGCCGGCTTGTACGGCTCCAGCACGTCCTCGGCCTTGGCCTTGATGCCGAAGGTGACGCCGAAATAGCCGATGTCGCCGACCGGATTGGCCTTCTCGGCCATGATCTGCGCCAGCGCCTGGCCGGAATTCTTGTTGTCGTGCGGAATGTCGTAGTTCAGATCGGTCTTGATCGCCTTCAACATCGACGCCCAGTCGGCCCATTGCGGCGGACAATTGTAGCAGATCACATCGGCGGCGCGTGCCGGCTGTGACGCGGCGACAAACGACAGCGCCAACAGCGCCGCAACTGCGCGAGTGATCTTCATTAGGCGTTTCCCCGGGTGATCGAACCATGTAGCGGCGGCAACAGCGCCGCATCCTAACCGCACCCCTAACGCGCGCACATGACCGGTTTGCGACAGCCGCCAACATATCGGCCGCAACAACCTGCGGTGATCGAGCGCGCGGCGCGCAACCCTGTTACCGCGGCACACGACCCGAACCGCGGGTCTAGCGTCGGCGCACCGCGCCCGATTTTGTCCGCCACCGGACAAAAGCCACTGTGGGAGTGCGGGAACTTTCATAATGGTTGGAAATTGAATCGCAACATTTTCGAGTTCCGAGGAGCAGCGCCCACCGAACTAGAGCGGCGCTGGATCGAATTCGGACGATCACTGCAAGACGAATTTTGGATTCGGGAAACTGACAGATGATGAATCAATTCAAATCAAATTCCTGCAAACCCTGGGACGACGAACAGGTCGCGCAGCTGAAGGCCTTGGTTGCAACCGGCGCGTCTCCGATCCGGGCGGCGGCCGCGCTGAAGCGGGCGCAATCGTCGGTGCTGGTCAAGGCGCGGAAGCTAGGCACGCCGTTCATGGGAAGCCGTGAGGCGAAGCGATTGCGCAACGCCAAGATCGCCGCCGCTGAGCAGCGACTGGCTGGTACCGGCACCGATGCCGTGACCGATATCGGTTAAGGCCGGTCGATTTGCAGGCTATCAACGGGCAAAATCCCGCACCGGTTACCGTTCGAAGTAGATACTACGACTAGCTAGCCAAATTTTTGCGGCGCATCCAACGAAAACAGTCCATAATTAACTTGGCTACTAATAGCCTCGAATCAAATTTGAAAGGCACCCTTCCGGGGGTGAAATGGGTAAGCAGATGCAATACTGGATCATTGCATTCACAGCCGCGCTCGTCGTGGTTATTGGCTACGCAGCAGGCCCGGTAGGCGCCGTGGCATCCTTGCTGGTGTTTTCGATCGCCCTGTATCTGCTCTGGGCTCGCAGGCTCGGATTCAATGGAGCCTGGACCAGATTTGGTCTCGATCGGCTGACGGCGCCGCTCTGGAAAGGCGAAAACTGGGACCGCTTCGGCGGCATCTTCAATGACCGAGACAGCGTCGTGAAAGCGGCCACCTTTGCGGTGGTCCTGATCGCGCTGTCGCTGATCCTGCCGGCAAGCCAGGTTGGCCTGGTCGCGGTCGCGATTGCCGCCTGGTACGCGTTCGAGATCTACCGCAGCCAGAAGCCGGCTGTCCGGCCGGCGGCGTTGGAGTCCAAGGTCGCAAACGACAAGGTCGTCTATACGGCGTCCGCGGCACCGCGACCGGAGGCCGCCAAGGTCAACTGATCGCAAATCGCTCACACGCATCGCAGGCGGCGAGGAGAGCCTCGCCGCCTGTTTTCGTTTTATCATTTCCGATGATCGATCCGGCTTGATCTCGTTCGCGATCCGGCGTCGTTCGAGATGACCGCGCCATGAATTGCACGCGGCGTAACTTGCCGCTCGAACGGCACCTCGCGCATCGTCGAGTTTGGAGCCGGGTGCGGCCAGCGCCGCGAAGATTCTCAGCCCGCATTCCATTCCGATCTGACCACGCAGACTCGGCTTGCGCGCCGCAAGCGAATTGGCACCGAGGCAGTTTCGCATATATTTTCATCAATTCTGGCTCTTTGTATGCAATTTAACTGACGCGGCCGGTCCGCGGCTCGGCCTCGGCATCTGCCGATTCTATCGATAAATCAATCAGCTAGCCGACAGTTTCCGGTCCGTTAGGATTTGGCACGATGCTTGCGAGTGTTGTTCCCGAGCCGATCCACCCGTGCCCTGGAGCGCCCCGATGAAGCGTCGCGATTTTCTCAAATCAGTTTCCGGCATCGCTGCCGGCGCCATGGTTCCGGCGCCCGCGATCTGGTCCGCCGCCAAGGCGGACGCCCGCTCGGAGACGCTGCTGATCGTCTCGGAGAGCGGCCCCAACAATCTCGACATTCACGGCATCGGCACCAACGTGCCCGGCTACGAAGTGTCGTGGAATTGCTACGACCGGCTGATCAGCCACGAGATGAAGGCCGGCCCCGGCGGCGTGCCGTATTACGACCGCGACAAGTTCAAGCCGGAACTCGCCGAGGACATGAATGTCGGCGACATGTCGGCGACCTTCAAGCTGAAGAAGAAGGCCACCTTCCACGACGGCACGCCTATCACCGCCAAGGACGTCAAATGGTCGCTCGACCGCGCGGTCAGCGTCGGCGGCTTTCCGACCTTCCAGATGGCCGCCGGATCGCTGACCAAGCCGGAACAATTCGTCGTCGTCGACGATCACACCGTGCGGGTCGATTTCATCAAGAAGGACCGGCTGACGATCCCCGATCTCGCCGTGATCGTGCCCTGCGTGGTCAATTCCGAACTGGTGAAGAAGAACGCCACCGAGAAGGACCCCTGGGGGCTGGACTACACCAAGCAGCAGACCGCGGGCTCCGGCGCCTACAAGGTGACGAAATGGACCGCCGGCACCGAAGTGGTGATGGAGCGCAACGACGACTGGGTCGGCGGCCCGCTGCCGAAGATCAAGCGGGTAATCTGGCGGATGGTGCCGCAGGCCGGCAACCGCCGCGCCCTGCTGGAGCGCGGCGACGCCGACGTCTCCTACGACCTGCCGAACAAGGATTTCGTCGAGCTGAAGGAATCCGGCAAGCTCAACATCGTGTCGACGCCCTATTCGAACGGCATCCAGTACATCGGCATGAACGTCACGATCCCGCCGTTCGACAACCCGAAGGTCAGACAGGCCGTCGCCTACGCGCTGCCCTACCAGAAGATCATGGACGCCGTGCTGTTTGGCCTGTCGAAGCCGATGTTCGGCGCCGCCGCCGACAAGCCCACCGAGGTGGCCTGGCCGCAACCGCACAAGTTCAACACCGACATCGCCAAGGCCAAGGCGCTGCTGGCCGAGGCCGGATTCCCGAACGGCTTCGAGACCACGATTTCGTTCGACCTCGGCTTCGCCGGCGTCAACGAACCGCTCTGCATCCTGGTGCAGGAAAGCCTCGCCCAGGTCGGCATCAAGGTCACCATCAACAAGATTCCGGGCGCCAACTGGCGCACCGAACTGAACAAGAAGGTGCTGCCGCTCTACACCAACGTGTTCTCCGGCTGGCTCGATTATCCGGAGTACTTTTTCATCTGGTGCTATCACGGCAAGAATTCGATCTTCAACACCATGAACTACCAGTCGAAGCAGATGGACGCCTTCATCGACGGCGCCGTCACCGCCGCCGCGAACGGCGACACCGCGGCCTACGACAAGGACGTCAAGGGCTTCGTCGATCTGGCGTTCGCCGATATCCCGCGGATCCCGCTGTATCAGCCCTATGTCAACGTCGCGATGCAGAAGAACGTCTCCGGCTATCAATACTGGTTCCACCGCCGGCTCGATTATCGCGCGATGGTCAAGGCGTAACGACGATGGGCGGCGGGGCACGGCCGCTTCACCCTCCCCCTTGTGGGGAGGGTGGCCCGTCGAAGCGCAGCGAAGCCGGGCCGGGTGGGGGTCTCCACCAGCGCAGTGCCCGCGGCACCCCCACCCCGACCTCCGCGCGCCAACTGCGCTACGCGCAGCCCGCTTGCTCGGCCGACCCTCCCCACAGGGGGGAGGGAAGCCGATCGCGCATCGGTCACGACTCGACGACATCCTCTCTGCGAGCTGGAGCACGCCCATGCTGACCATGATCGGCAAGCGCCTGATGTTCGCGATCCCGAGCCTGATCGGGGTCGTGATCGTGACCTTCCTGCTGACCCGCGCGCTGCCCGGCGATCCGGCGGCGTATTTCGCCGGCCCCGCCGCCGACAAGGTCGCGGTCGAGCAGATCCGCAAGAAGCTCGGGCTCGACCGCCCGCTGATCGAACAATTCTTTCGCTACACCATCGATCTCGCCCATGGCGATTTCGGCAATTCGCTGACCACCGGCCAACCGGTGGCGACCGAAATCCGCAACCGCCTGCCCGCCTCCGCCGAATTGACGCTGCTCGGTCTCGTCATCTCGATCGTGATCGCGATCCCGCTCGGCGTGCTCGCCGCCACCAGGCCGGGGTCGTGGATCGACCATCTGTGTCGGATCACGACGACGGCCGGGGTGTCGCTGCCGGTGTTCTTCACCGGCCTTGTGCTGGTCTACATCTTCTATTTCAAGCTCGGCTGGTCGCCGGCCCCGCTCGGCCGGCTCGACGTGTTCTACTCGGCGCCGCCGGCGGTCACCGGCTTCTACCTGATCGACGCGCTGATCGCGCGCGATCTGGAGACCTTCCGCTCCGCCTTCAGCCAGTTGATCCTGCCGGCGCTGACGCTGGCGATCTTCTCGCTGGCGCCGATCGCCCGGATGACGCGCGCGTCGATGCTGGCGGTGTTGTCGTCGGATTTCGTCCGCACCGCGCGCGCCAGCGGATTGTCGCCCACCAAGGTGATCGTCACCTACGCGTTTCGCAACGCCATGCTGCCGGTGATCACCACGCTCAGCATGGTGTTCTCGTTCCTGCTCGGCGCCAATGTGCTGGTGGAGAAGGTGTTCGCCTGGCCCGGGATCGGCTCCTACGCGGTCGAGGCGCTGATCTCCTCCGACTTCGCGCCGGTGCAGGGCTTCGTGCTGACCATGGCGGTGATGTATGTGCTGCTCAATCTGACGATCGACATTCTCTACGGGGTGATCGATCCGCGCGTCCGGCTGGAAGGGTGAGGTTGTCACGATGAGCACTGTCGCGCCCCCGCTGATCGATCCGGTGCCGCCGGCGCGGACCTCCGGCCTCGCCGCCATTTTCGAACACACCCGCTATGTGCTGGGCGAGAACCGGGTCACCGCCTTCGCCTTCGCCCTGCTGGTGGTGATCGCCTTCGCGGCGCTGTTCGGTCCCACTGTGGTGCCCTACGATCCGCTGGCCAGCGACACCGCGCAGGCGCTGAAGCCGCCGTCGGCGGCGCACTGGTTCGGCACCGATCAGCTCGGCCGCGACATCTTCAGCCGCGTCATCGTCGCGACCCGGCTCGACACCTTCATCGCGGTGGCGTCGGTGGTGCTGGTGTTCGTGATGGGCGGCTTCGCCGGCATCGCGGCGGGCTATTTCGGCGGCTGGACCGACCGCATCGTCGGCCGGATCGCCGACACCATCATGGCGTTTCCGCTGTTCGTGCTGGCGATGGGCATCGTCGCGGCGCTCGGCAACACCGTGCAGAACATCGTCATCGCCACCGCGATCGTGAACTTCCCGCTCTACGCAAGAGTCGCCCGCGCCGAGGCCAATGTGCGCCGCGACGCCGGCTTCGTGCAGGCGGCGCGATTGTCAGGCAACGGCGAATTCCGCATCCTGCTCGTGCATATTTTGCCCAACATCATGCCGATCATGATCGTGCAGATGTCGCTGACCATGGGCTACGCGATTCTCAACGCCGCGGGCCTGTCATTCATCGGCCTCGGCGTCCGGCCGCCGACCCCCGAATGGGGCATCATGGTCGCCGAAGGCGCCGCCTTCATGGTGTCGGGCGAATGGTGGATCGCGCTGTTTCCGGGCCTGGCGCTGATGATCGCGGTGTTCTGCTTCAACCTGCTCGGCGACGGATTGCGCGACATCTTCGATCCGCAGCGGAGGACGTGAGGATGGGGCACAACGCAGCCACATCCACCTTCGTCATGGCCGGGCTTGACCCGACCATCCATCCCCTTTCGCGAGAAATTCTTCCAAGAGCGATGGACCCCCCCGGGGGTGACAACTGTTGTGTGGAGGCGAACCCATGACCGCGCAGCCCTTGCTCGACGTCCGCGATCTCACCGTCGAATTCGCCACGCGGCGCGGCATCGTCAAGGCGGTGCAGCATGTCGACATCAGCGTCGCCAAGGGCGAGACGCTGGGCATCGTCGGCGAATCCGGCTCCGGCAAGTCGGTGACCTCCTACGCGGTGATGCGGATTCTCGATCGCGCCGGCCGGATCGCCGAGGGCTCGGTGATGTTCGGCGGCATGGACGTCAAGACCGCGACCGAAGACCAGATGCGCGATCTGCGCGGTCGCGAAATCTCGATGATCTTCCAGAACCCGCGCGCGGCCCTGAATCCGATCCGCAAGGTCGGCGACCAGATCGAGGACGTGCTGCGCCAGCACGTGCAATCCACTTCGACCGACCGCGGCGAGAAGGCGATCGAGGCGCTGCAGGCAGTGAAGATCGCCCGTCCGCGCGAGCGCTACCACGCCTATCCGTTCGAATTGTCCGGTGGGATGTGCCAGCGCGTGGTGATCGCGCTGGCGCTGGCCTGCAATCCGCAACTCTTGATCGCCGATGAACCGACCACCGGGCTCGATGTCACGACGCAAAAGGCGGTGATGGACCTGATCGTCGAGCTGACCAAGAGCCGCGGCATGTCGACGATCCTGATCACCCACGATCTCGGGTTGGCCGCGGCCTATTGCGATCGCGTGGTGGTGATGGAAAAGGGCCGCGTGGTCGAGACCGCGCTGTCGGCCGACATCTTCGCCAATCCGCAGCATCCCTACACCAAGAAGCTGATGCGCGCGACGCCGCGGCTCGGCGTGACCCTGCGCGATCTGTTGCCGGAGGACGAAGCCGCCGCGCTGGACCGCGCCGCGCTCTTAACCTCTCCCCGCGCGCGGGGAGAGGTCGACGCGCGCAGCGCGTCGGGTAAGGGGGCATCTCCGCAGAACGCCGCGTCTGAACCAGCCGAGCCGCCCCCTCACCCCACCCCTCTCCCCGCAAGCGGGGCGAGGGAGCAGGCCTCGGCTGACGCCACCGTCATGCCCGACCGTAGCGCCGCCAACAGCGAACAGGCTCCACTCCTCCTCGTCGAAAAGCTGGTGAAGGAATATCCGCGCCAGGGCGCGACCGCGCTGCTGAGCAAATTGTTCTCGCGCTCGCCCGCGGTCGAGCCGGAGACATTCCGCGCGGTCGACGGCATCAGCTTCTCGGTCGGCCATGGCGAGAGCGTCGGCCTGGTCGGCGAGTCCGGCTGCGGCAAGTCGACCACCTCGATGATGGTGATGCGGCTGCTGGACCAGACCTCCGGCCGGATCGTGTTCGACGGCGACGAGATCGGCGCCATCATGCCCAACGCCTTCGCGCGGCTGCCCTTACGCAAATCGATCCAGATGGTGTTCCAGGATCCGACCGACAGCCTCAATCCGCGCTTCACCGCGGCGCGCGCGATCGCCGATCCGATCATGCAGCTCGACGATATCAAGGGCCGCGACGCGCTGCGCGACAAATGCGAGGACCTCGCCCGCCAGGTCGGCCTGCCGCTGAACCTGCTCGACCGCTTTCCGCATCAATTGTCCGGCGGCCAGAAGGCCCGCGTCGGCATCGCCCGCGCCATCGCGCTGCGGCCCAAACTGGTGATCCTCGACGAGCCGACCGCGGCGCTGGACGTCTCGGTGCAGGCGGTGGTGCTGAACTTGCTGCAGGACCTCAAGCAATCGATTGGGATGAGCTATCTGTTCGTGTCACACGATTTGAATGTGGTGCGCCTGCTGTGCGATCGTGTCATCGTAATGCGCAGCGGCCGAATCGTCGAGGAGGGACCGTCGGAGCGCGTCCTCGGGGCGCCGCAGGACGCCTACACCAAGGAACTGCTGACGGCGATCCCGCATCCGCCGCTGCCGGTGCACTGAAGGACGATGAGAAAGAAATGAGCGTGGCCGAACCTCTGGACAACTACATCGACGCCGTCGCGGCCGCGTTGGCGCTGCCGATCGAGCCGCAATGGAAGCCAGCGGTGCGCGCCAATCTGGAAGTGTCGCTGCGGCTGGCGCGGCTGGTCGACGAGTTCCCCCTTCCCGACGAGATCGAGCCCGCCAGTGTCTTTGCAGCCTGATCGCGACGCCAGCAGCGACTGGCTTTCGGCATCACAGATCGCGCAAGCGGTCGCGGGCCGCAAACTGTCGGCGCTCGCCGCCACCGAAGCGGCGCTGGCACGGATCGCCGCGCATGATGGCGTGCTAAATTCCTTTACCGACATCGTCGCCGAACGCGCCCGGCAGCGCGCGCGCGCGATCGACGCGACGCTGGCGGGCGGCGAGAACGTGGGGCCGCTCGCCGGAGTGCCGTTCGCCGTCAAGAACCTGTTCGACATCGCCGGCCTTTCGACCCGCGCCGGATCGAAGATCAACCGCGACCGGCCGGCCTCGCTACGCGACGCCACGCTGATCGAGCGGATGGAAGCCGCCGGCGCCGTGCTGGTCGGCGCGCTCAACATGGGCGAATACGCCTACGACTTCACCGGCGAGAACGTGCATGATGGACCGTCGCGCAATCCGCACGATCCGACCCGGATGTCCGGCGGTTCCTCCGGCGGCTCCGGCAGCGCGGTCGGCGGCGGGCTGGTGCCGTTGGCGCTGGGTTCCGACACCAACGGCTCGATCCGGGTGCCGTCGTCGTTCTGCGGCATTTTCGGCTTGAAGCCGACCTATGGACGATTGTCGCGGGCGCGTTCGTTTCCGTTCGTCGCCAGCTTCGATCATCTCGGACCGTTCGCCCGCAGCGTCGAGGATCTCGCGCTCAGCTATGACGCGATGCAGGGCCCCGACGCCGAGGACGCCGCCTGCTCGGCCCGCGCGATCGAGCCGGTGACGCCGTTGCTCGCGCTGGACATCGGCGGCTTGCGGATCGCGCTGGCCGGCGGTTACTTCGAGAAGAATCTGTTCGCCGAGGCGCGCGAGGCCGTCGCCCGCGTCGGCACCACACTCGGCGTCACCCGAACGGTTGAATTGCCGGAAGTCGCCCGCGCCCGCGCGGCAGCCTATGTGATCACCACCACCGAAGGCGCCTCACTGCATCTCGACCGGCTGCGCACGCGGCCGAACGATTTCGATCCGGCGGTACGCGACCGCTTGCTGGCCGGCGCGATGATCCCGGCACCACTGATCGACCGCGCGCAGAAATTCCGCCGCTGGTATCGCGCCCGCGTGTTGGAACTATTCAATGACATCGACGTCATCATCGCGCCGGCGACGCCCTGCGTCGCACCGCAACTCGGACAACAGACCTTCATGCTCGACGGCGTCGAACTCCCGGTCCGCGCCAATATCGGTATCCACACCCAGCCGATTTCCTTCATCGGCCTACCGGTGGTGGCGGCGCCGATTCCGCTGCAGCCGATGCCGATCGGCGTGCAGATCATCGCCGCACCGTGGCGCGAGGATCTGGCGCTGCGGGTGGCCTTTGCGCTGGAGCGTGCCGGCGTCGCCTTGGCCCCGCGGCCGAAGGGGTTTTGAGATGGAGATCGACCTGCCCGACGTGCTCGCCGAAGTCGGCGCCGAATTCGCCCGCTACGAGGCGGCGCTGGTCGGCAACGACACCGCCACGCTCGGCCAATTGTTTCGCGACGATCCGCGCACGCTGCGCTACGGCGTCGGCGAAAATCTCTACGGCTATGAGGCGATCCAGGCGTTCCGCGCCGCGCGCTCGCCGGCCGGACTGATGCGCCGCACCGCCAAGACGGTGATCACCAGCTATGGCCGCGACACTGCGGTGGCCTCGACGTTGTTCTACCGTGACTCGGCGCCGGGCCGGGTCGGACGGCAGATGCAGACCTGGATACGCTTTTCGGAGGGCTGGCGCATCGTCGCGGCGCATGTGAGCATCATCGACGAACCGCGAGACCCGACATGAGCTTCGACGACATGCTGCTGCAACGCCGCGCCGAACGGCCGCGCCCGAAGGGCGAACCGATCCGCCGGGTCGATCGGCCGCCGGTCGCATCCGGCAAGATCACCCGCGCCGAGGAGTTGCGGCTGCAGATCGCCGATGACATCGTGCGCGGCGCGCTGGCGCCCGGCGCTGCACTCGACGAGACCGAACTGGCGCAGCGCTTCAACGTCTCGCGCACACCGGTCCGCGAAGCGCTGCGGCAGCTCGCGGCTTCGGGCCTAGTGGAATCGCGCGCCCATCACGGCGCGGTGGTGGCGCGGCCGTCGCTGGAACGGCTGACCGCGATGTTCGAAGCGATGGCCGAGCTCGAGGCGCTGTGCGCCGGACTCGCCGCCGAACGGATGCCGCCGGTGGAGCGGCGCGGGCTCGAAGCGATCCATGAGGAATTGCGGGTGCTGAGCTACGACGGCAACCCGGAGCGCTTCCACGAAGTCAACGAGCGGTTCCACAACGCGATCTATGCCGGTTCGCAGAACAGCTACATTGCCGAGATCACGCTGGCGACGCGGGTCCGGGTGCAGCCGTTCCGGCGCGCGCAATTCCGCAATCTCGGGCGGCTGGCGAAATCGCAGATCGAACACGACCGCGTCGTGGTGGCGATCATGCGCGGTGACCGCGTCGGCGCCGCCGCGGCGATGCGTGCGCATATCGAACTTGTGCGCGGCGAATACGAGATCTACGCGGTGTCGGTATAGCTCGTCACGCAATCACTCGGCAGCCGCCGCCTGCACTATGAATGCGCGCCAGCCGCCGAACGCCGTGATATCGCGAGCCCCATCGATCGCCGCGACCTCGACCAGAAATCCCTTGACGCTGGAGCCGTCGGCGAGCGCGATGGTGCCGATCGACAGCGGCGAGGGAATGGCGGCGACGAATTTGCCGAATGCCGCCGCCGACAGCGACCACACCTCGAGCGCGATCGCCGCCCCCGTGCCCGGCACGACCCGCAGCATCCCCGGCTTCGGCGGCGTAGTGCCTTTCAACGCGTAAAGCTTGTAGTCCGGCGCGGTTGTCGCAGGCCGCAGAAGTCTCCCGCCCAGCGCCTTCAATTCGCCATTGAGCGCCATGCCTGACAGATGCGCGCCGACCACGGCGATCGGAATCTCGTCGGAATGCGCCGCCGTCGAAACCGGCGCAAGCGGCGGCTGCGACAGGCCCTTGCTGCCCATCGTCAGCTCGGTATCGGCGTGAAACACCCGGCCGATGCTGGCGAGCTGCGCGTCCTGCCCGGCCGGCGCCAGCAGCGTGATGCCGAACGGGATGCCGTCGGCACGCATCGCCGCCGGCAGCGCCAGGCCGCAGAGGTCGAGCAGGTTGACGAAGTTGGTGTAGGTACCTAACCGGCTGTTGAGTTCGATCGGATTGGCCAGCACCTGCGCCACGGTGTAGGCGGTCGGCGCGGTCGGCAGCACCAGCGCATCGATCGCCGCAAATGCGCGCTCGGCGCTCTTGCGCAGCGCCTGCAGCCGATACAACGCCGCGAAAGTATCCGCCGCCGACAACCGTGCGCCCGCAATGGTGATCTCGCGGGTCACCGGATGGATCGCGTCGGGCGACGATGCCAGCAGATCGCGGATCACCAGATAGCGCTCGGCGACCCATGGCCCCTCATAGAGCAGCCGCGCCGTCTCGTAGAGCGGTTCGAGATCGAACTCGACCAGCGTGGCGCCGAGCCCGGTCCAGCGTTGCAGCGCCGCGCCGTAAGCTTGCTCCGAGGCCGTGTCGCCGAAGAACAACAACTGGCCGTTACGCGGCACACCGAGCCGGAGTTGGCCGGGAAACGCGCCGAGCGCCGCGAGCGGCCGGTCGCGCGAAAAGGGATCGGCGGCATCCGGTCCGGCCATCGCCACCAGCGCGGTCATGGCATCGTCGACTGTCAGTGAAAAGATCGAGACGCAATCCAGCGTCCGGCAGGCCGGCACCACACCGGCGGTGGAGATCAGCCCGAGGCTCGGCTTCAGCCCGACGATGTTGTTGAGCATCGCCGGAACCCGGCCGGACCCCGCGGTGTCGGTGCCGAGCGCCAGCGGCACCAGGCCGGCGGACACCGCGACCGCTGACCCCGAACTCGATCCGCCCGGGATCAGGTCGGCGCGAACTGCATTGCGCGGAATCCCATAGGGTGAGCGGACCCCGACCAGACCGGTAGCGAACTGATCAAGATTGGTCTTGCCGATCACGATGGCGCCGGCGGCGCGCAGCCGGGCCACCGCGCCGGCGTCGCACGACGGCAGGTAGGAAAAGGCGGGACAGGCCGCGGTGGTCGGCAGCCCCAGCACGTCGATATTGTCCTTCACCGCGACCGGAACGCCGTGGAGCGGCAGGTGCGCTGGATCCCTACCCGCAAGCGCCGCGGCCTCCGCCAGCGCCGCGGCCTCGTCGCGCAGCGCGATGAAGATCGCCGGATCGTCGTGGGCGCGAATCCGCTGATAGCTGCGCGCGACGGTTTGCGTCGGCGTCAGGGTTCCGGCGCGATGCGCCGCAACGATCGCTTCGATGGTTTCAGGCACGCATTCGCTCCGGGGCCGAGGACGCAACCTGGATGATCCAAGTCGACCGGGTCTGATATCTCAGGCGCTGCAAAGTGTATCTCCGGGCGAGGAATCGACGGCCACTTTGCCCAATCGGGCCGGCACGAACAAGCCGTGTGGCGCTCGCAGCATAAGACGCCCCGCCCCCGCGGTCATGCCCAATTCTCGCTCATGGCGAGCAATTCAAAGCGCCAGCACCGGCCGCGTCGCGTCTGGGCTGCGTTCCGGAGACGGCAGCCATGCGAGCCGACATCGCGGCTCATTGTTGCGCTCGATTTTTCCGACCGTGGCTGTATGGTCCAATAGTTCATCAGGGAGGATTCGGATGGCCCGCAGAGCGGTGGTCGGCGTGATCGGGAATTCGTATCTCGTCGAAAATCGATATGCGGTCCAGCAAGTCGGGGAGCGCAATCTCCGCGCGGTGGACGAAGTCGCAAATGCGTTTCCGGTGATGTTCGCCGGCATGGACGACGTCACCGATATCGATGAACTGCTCGATCTGGTGGATGGCATCCTGCTGACGGGTGGACGCGCCAATGTCCATCCGACCCATTTCAATACCGAACCGAATCCGCGCCACGAACCCTACGACAACGCCCGCGACCTGCTGGCGTTGAGCCTGGTGCGGACCTGCGTCGATCGCGGCGTGCCGTTGTTCGGGATTTGCCGCGGATTTCAGGAAATGAACGTCGCCTTTGGCGGCTCGCTGCATCCGGAGATCCGCGAATTGCCGGGGCGGATGAATCACCGGATGCCGCGATTGGAAAACGGCGAGATACATCCCGATGCCGAAGTCGTGTTCGCCGACCGCCATGAAGTCCGGCTGGTGGCGGGCGGCGTGTTCGCAGAGCTCTTCGGTCGCGAGCTGATCAGGGTCAACTCGCTACACGGCCAGGGCATCCTCGACCCCGGCGCAAGGATCGTGGTCGAGGGCATCGCCGAAGACGGCACGATCGAAGCGATCCGGATCGCCGGCGCCGCGGGGTTCGCGCTCGGCGTGCAATGGCATGCGGAATACGATCCGCAAACCAACCCGATCAATCGCGCCCTGTTTGAAAAATTCGGCGAAGCGCTGGCGGCGTACAAGAGCCGCAGATAGTTCGATCCGCCGCCGTCAATGCCGCAGCACTACCGCCGACGGATCTCATATCAGCAGCTCGGTTCGGGCTCGTGCTCGACGACGCGATGCTGCGCCGGTCGGCCGCAACGGCCGATCGCGGCAAACAGCGCCGTCGGCTGAATCGGCTTGGTGACGTAGTCGTTCATCCCCGCCGCCAAATACGTTTCGCGCTGGCCGACGAAGGCGTTGGCGGTCAGCGCGATGATCGGAATATCCCGCTCGGGTCCCGGCAAGGCGCGGATCGCCTTGGTCGCGGAAATGCCGTCCATTTCCGGCATCTGCACGTCCATCAGGACCAGGTCGTAGGGTTTCTGTTGAACGGCGGAAACCGCCAGGCGGCCGTTGCGGACGACGTCCGCGCTGCAGCTTCGCTTCGTCAACAACGTGGAAACCAGTGTGGCGATGATCGGGCTGTCCTCGGCGACCAGGATGCGGAGAAACAGGTCGCCATCGGCAGCTTGCTCGACGACCTTGTCGACGACCAGCGGGGCTTCGCCAATCCGGCACTGTACGACAAACCAGAACGTGCTGCCCTGATCGTAGCCGCTGCGCACACCGATCGAGCCGCCCATCATTCCGCACAGTTGCCTGCAGATCGCCAGGCCCAGCCCGGTGCCGCCGTATTTGCGCGACACCGAGGTATCGGCCTGCACGAACGGGTTGAACAGCTTGGCCTGCACTTCGGGCGTAATTCCGATGCCGCTGTCGGCGACCTCGATCCGCAGTTCAATGTTTCCGTCACCGAGATCGCGACGCGAGCCGGAGACCGTCACAAACCCATGTTCGGTGAATTTGATCGCGTTGTTGACGAGATTGAGAATGATCTGGCGGATCCGGGTTGGATCGCCAACCAGCCATTTCGGCAGGTCGGGCGCCAGGATCGAGTTGATCTCCAGACCCCGCTCCTGGGCCTTCGCCTTCATCAGCGACGCGGAGCCGCCGATCAGGTGCTCGATATCGAAATTGATGGTTTCCGCTTTCAGTTCGCCGGCTTCCAGCTTCGAGAAGTCCAGAATGTCGTTGGTCACGCTGAGCAGACCGTCGGCGGATTCCTTCGCCAGCGCGGTGTAGCGTTGCTGCTCCCCGGTCAGCGGTGTGTCGCGCAGCAGATCGATCATGCCGACCATGCCGCTCATCGGCGTGCGGATTTCGTGGCTCATGATCGCCAGGAAGTCGGACTTGGCACGGCTGGCGGCTTCGGCCGCCTCCTTGGCGACCGTCAGATCGGCCGACGCCTGCACCAGCTCCCGCTTCTGGGCTTCGAGGCGATTCCTGACGAGTTCGAGATCGTTGACCTTCTGTTCTAGCGCGGCTTCGATGTTCTTGAATTCGGTGATGTCGGTCCGCAGCCCGGCGGTGCCGCCATCCGAGGTTCGGTAGTCGACCATCCTGATCCACCGCCCGTCTTGGTAGCGCCGCTCCAGCGGCCTGTTGGTCGCCTTGTGCCAGGCCGCCGCTTGTGCGAGCCAGGGCTCCAACTCCACACCGTCCGCATCGGAACCGACCAGCACGCCGCCTTCGTAGGCGGCGCGAAGGATCTCCTCGTAGCCCATGCCCGGGACCATCAGGGCCGCCAGCATTGGAAACATCTCTCGAAAGTGCGTGTTCGTGAGTACGAACCTGTCGTCCTTGTCGTACAGTACGAAGCCCTGCGATATCGACTCGACGGCATCGGACAGCAAATGCTGGGAGGCGCGCGCCGCTTCCTCGGCCTGCTTGCGTTCGGTGATGTCCTGTATAATACCGAACGTCCCGGTGAGGCTGCCATCGGCGCCGATCTGGGGATCCGCTTCCAGCCGGACCCAGCGGACCGATTGATCCGGCCGGACCCAGCGATGCTCATGGATCATCTTGACGCCACGCGCCCGCGCTTGCTGACGCTCGAACAGGAACTGCTTGCGATCGTCGGGATGGACGAGCGAAGCCATCGTTTCGAAGGGGACGTTGGCAACCGACGGCAGCCCGGCGATCTCGAACAATTGCGGAGACCACACCGCATTGTCGCCGGTCGCATCCGCAACCCAGTGCCCCAGCTTGCCGATCCGCTGCGCGTCGAGCAGCAGCTGACGGCTGCGCGCGAATTTGAGATTCTGCCGGCTCAGCAGCAGTTCGGATTGGCGGCCTCGGCGAATTTTCCGAGCCAGAGCGTATAGCAGCATGAGAACGCCGGCCACGGCGCCGACCGCACCGAACATCAGGACCGTTGCATCCTCGCGCCACGGCGCGAGTACCACCCCCCTGGTCAGCGCCGTCGACACGGTCAACGGGAAATTGCTGACCCGATGCAGCGCGATGTAGCGAACCACGCCGTCGAGTCCGGCCTTGACCAGGCTGGTGCCGTTTGCCATGTCCCGTTCGACCCGGCCGGGCTCGCTGTGGCTGCCGAACCGGCGGCCGATCATGTCTGCCGTCGGAAATCGCGCCAGCATGGTGCCGTCGTGCCGAACCAGAGCGATCGAGCCGCCTTCGCCGAGCGCTACGGAGCGATAGAAATCCTCGAAATACTTCAATTTGACGGCGGCCTGGACCACGCCGAGAAACCGCCCGTCCGAGCCACCGACGCGCCGCGCCATGTAGAGCGTCCAGGCGCCGTCCAACTTGCTTTGAACCGGCTCGCTGATGAACAGCGCGCCGTCGTCGTGGTCCTGGTGATGGCGGAATTGTTCACGCTCGGAGATCGACATCACCGGCGTCGGCCACGATACCGAGCTATTGATCAACATTCCGTCGGCGCCGGCGAGGATCAGATTGCCGACCTGCGGCAGACCGAAGACCCGATCAGCGAGGATGCGATGCTGCTCCTCCCCGATCCAGCCGGCTCGCAACTGCTCCTCGCTGTCAGGATGCTTTGCGGCGATGCGGTCACCGATTTCCCGTAGCACCAGATCGACCGACTGAAACGATCGCGATGTTTGCTCTGCGATCACCAGTGCCAGCGTTCCCAGGCTGGCCTGGGTCTTTTGCTCAACGCGCTCGCGCAACGTCCAGACGTTGAAGATCGCGGCAACGACCATCAAAATGATCAACAGCGTGGCGGCGGCGATGATCGGAAGATGCGATTCCCGATCCAGCACGCTCGCGTCGACATCGCCCTCGAAATCGTCCGAAATCCAATTCACGGCTCACACCCATCCTCCGAGGTGACCCCCGCGACCCGCCGCAGCGCTGCCGTGGTCCGATCCAGCGCCTCGATCAGGGCCGGCATTCGCTGTCGCATCGCCTCAATCGCCGGCAATTCCAGTTCGATCTCGCAGGCAATAGCCGCCAGCCGCGCCGCGCCGAAAGTGCCGGCGCAGCCTTTGAGGATATGAGCCGAGCGCCGCGCCTGGACGACGTCGCTCGCGGCCAGCGCTTCAGCGATCGCTGCAAGCGAGTTCGCCGCTGCCGGCGGCAGTTCCGACAGCATCGCTAACAGATCCTCTGGCCCGACCGCATCCCGAAGCATGCCGATCTGCGCCTCGTCGAACAGTTCCTCGTCGGCGTAATCCGCTAGCATTGCCGCTCCTTTCGCAGGACCGTCAGCTCTGCAAGTCCGGGCACGAGCGATTCCAACGGCTCGTCAAAGAAGCAGTCGCGACACGAGCGCGCAGCCGCGGTGCCGCGGCGGTCGATGCAGACGATCGTGGTATCGTCCGGCAGCGCGCTGTCGCTGCCGATCCCCGCCGCGCGGCAGACGTGGTCGATGACTTCATGCGGCGTCAGCCCCGGATGCGCGGCCGCCACCGACCTCAGCAACCCATCCTCGCCGATACGGTCGCCGTAGTCGTCCGGGAATTCCGGCAGACCGTCGCTGAACAGCAGCAAACTCGATTCCGGCAAGAACGCCAATTCGTGCAAATCGTATTCCACGCCACGCACTACACCCAGCGGTACGCCGCAGGCCTCCGCGAACTGCGTCGGCCCCCGCAGTCCGCTCGTCACGATCGGCGGCGGCGCTCCGGCCGAGACAAATCTCAGCAAGTTCGCTTCGTGATTGATGACGACGTAGAGAAACGTCGCGAACTGACCGGGCGGCAGCAGCCGCGCCAGCCGTTCGTTGAGCATGGTCACGAGCCCGATCGGATCATCATGCAGCGCTCTGTATTCGTGAATCAGCGCATGTAGGCGAAACGTGTTGAGCGCCGCGGTCACGCCGTGGCCGGCAAAATCCGCCAGGAAGATGCCGAATTCCTCCGGACCAATAGGTAACAGCCCCCAGAGATCGCCGCCGATCTCCGATGACGGCCGGGCATAGGACCCCATCCGCAGCCCCGCCGCTGCGGCGATCTCCTGCTGCAGCAACCGCCCAGGCAACAATTCAGATTGCATGCGCTGCGCGGCTTCGAGTTCCTGCGAGGTGCGTCCGCGATAGTCGCGCAGTTCACGCAGCAATGTTTGACGTTCCAGATGGACCGCGACGCGCGAAATCAGTTCCGACGGATTGATCGGCTTGGACAGGAAGTCCGAGACCCCCGCCATGAACAACGCGCCCATTTCTTTGCGGTCCACCGTGGCGGTCTGCACCAGGATCGCCATGTCGATCAGTTCGGGCCGTTGCCGGACCTGCTCGACCACTTCCAGGCCGCTGAGATCCGGCATTTGCATGTCAAGTAACACCAAATCGGGCTGAAAACTATCGATCTGCTCCAATGCCGAAATGCCGCCGTCCGCAAAGCGCAGGTTGCGAAACTGATGCTTCTTCAGGATGGCTTCGAGCAGCCGACACGACAACGGGTCGTCGTCGACGACGAGAATCTTCGAGACGAAGATGCTCTTGCTGGTCCGCGTCCGGGTGATGCCTTCGCCGTGCCGCTTGCTGTTGACTGGCTGGCTCATAGATGGAATCCTAACCTGATCAAGGTGCCGCCCCGAAGCAGGGCAAGACGATCGCAGAACGCCTCCAGGATCAGGAAACCCCGGCCGCTGCCGATATGGCCCGCGGCTGACCATTCCTCCGACGCCGGTACCAGCTTTTTGTCGAAGCCGCTGCCGCTATCGCGCACCATGATCAGGAGTTCGGCGGCATTCCAAATCGCGTCGATGCGAATCGCGCTGAGCGCTACCTGCGGCTTCAGCAAAAGCTGCTCGATAGTGTCGTGGGTCTTGTCCATCCCGGCAAGGTCATCGCGCAACGCGGAATCGAGTTCCAGGTTGCCGTGCAGCACCGCGTTCATCACCGCTTCCTGCAGCGCCGTATGCGCCCGTTCCCGGACATCGTCCGACAGATCAATTCGTTCGGCGATCGCATCGACAAAAGGTCTGGCGACCATGCAGCGATAGGCAGATCGCGTCGTCAACACCAAGCCAAGGTGTCGACAAACCGGGCGCGGCCGCGACCAACGCTTGCATGAATCGATCAGATCCTGCTCGACGCAAACGGTCGCCGGGGGTAACAGCGACAGCGCAAGCGATGCCTCTGCTAGTCCGTTCCAACACGCCGTGGTGGATTCGACCTCCGCCGTCGCCATCTCGGCATCCAACGTCGACGTCATCGCATTACGCCTCGACGGAGAACAGCGTATCGAACTTGGTCAACCCGAACATCCGACCGACCTGCCCCTTGGCGCCGCGCAGCACCAACGTCCGGTTCAATTTGCGAGCCTCCTCGCGTGCGATCAGCAGCATGCCTAGGCCGGCCGAATCGATGAAGTCGAGGTTTGCGACGTCGATCACGATCGTCTTGTCGGTTGAGGCCCTCAGCCGGTCGGCGATCTCGCGGAACATCATGTGGTCGGCAAAGGTCAGATCTCCACTGAAGGACACGTTCGCGTCGTTGCCGTTGAATTCGAAACGCATTGCACTCTCCTCAAAAAAGTTCGACTGATCCACCTTGCGTCGGTCCGCTCTCTGCTGCCTGCTCCGGCATCTGCGTCGCGTGACCGTCGATAACTTGCGCTATGAAACGTTCGCGCACTTCGCTCATCGTGTACCGATCGAGCAGTTTCTTGACCCATTCCATATCGGCCGGCTCCAGTTCGGAGAGCTCGGGCGCGACCATTAGGGTACTTGATTTGACCTCCTGCACCGCCTCATCGAGGACGTGCAGCGTATCGACGACGTGCTCGAGCCGCTGCTTGGTACGGTCCTGAAACTGGATTCCGGTGACCATGCCGTCGACCACGCCGGAGATGATCTCCGCCTCCGTGATCGCGCTGTCGACTGTGATCTTCAGCAGCGCGCTGCGCGTGGCCAGCGCGCTGATCAACAGGTCAAGACGGTCCTTGGCCAGGATATTATCCGACATGTCGATCGTCGCGACGCGCCGTAATGTCTCCTGGCCTGAGGCAAGCCCTTCGCGGACCAGCTTCAGCTCGGCGTTCATCGTCGCCGCCAGCGAGTCGGTGGACTTGGACAGCTCGCGGACTTCATTGGCAACCACGCGAAATGCATTGCCGGCCGCGCCGGCCCGTTCGGCTTCGATCCGCGCATTCAACGCCAGCATGTTGGTGGTGCGGTTGATCTGCTCGAGGCGCACCATGCAGTCGTCGACGCGCTTGACATTGATGCCGAGCGCATCCAGCGCGTAGACCATCGACATCGAGTCTTTCGACAGCAGCAGGATCTTCGCCACGACGTCGGTCAGGGTCTGCTCCAGCAAGGAGCCGATATCCCGAACGGCGAAGCTCTGGTCTTCGAACTCCACGGTCTGCGCCAGGCTGGTCAGACTCTGCACCCGCTCGGTCTGTTGCTGCGCGCTGATCGCAAGTGTCTGAAATTTCTGGCTGAGGTCGTCCGCCTCGGTCTCGACAAAACCGGAGGTCTGGGTGATTTCGGCGGCGAGTACTTTGATGACCCGCTGCTGCATCTCGGCCAGCGACATCCAGCTTCGCAACAGCGCATCGTGACCGCCGGCAGCCGTCTCGCACGGCTCCGCTTCGGGCGGCGGCAGCGCCATCTCGACCGGCGCCAGGCGTTTCTTGCTCAATGCGAACATATCACACCCGAACGCCACGGCCGACCAGGGCCTGGCAATTGTGCAGCACCTGTTGCGCGATCTTCCTGATCGGCAGTTCGATCTCGATCGCCCCGCAATCCATCGCCGCCCGCGGCATGCCGTAGACCACGCAGGTCGCTTCGTCCTGGCCGATGGTCGAGGCGCCGGCGCGGCGCATCTCCAGCAGCCCCAGCGCGCCGTCGGCACCCATTCCGGTCAGGATGATTCCTACCGCATTGGCTCCTGCGGCTTTCGCCACCGAGCGGAACAGCACGTCGACCGAGGGCCGATGTCCGGACACCGGCTCTTGGTCGCCGACCCGACAGACGTAATTGGCTCCCGAGCGCGCCAGTTCCAGATGAAATCCGCCAGGTGCGATATAGACGTGGCCGGGCAACACCCGCTCGCCATCCTTCGCCTGAGTTACGGTGACAGCGCAGAACTGATCGAGCCGGTTGGCGAAACCGGCCGTGAAGGCCGCGGGCATGTGCTGGGTCACGAGAATTGCGGGCGAGTCCGGCGGGAACGCGGTCAACAGTTCCTGCAACGCCTCGACGCCGCCGGTCGAGGCGCCGACCGCGATCACCTTCTCGGACGAGCTGTAATGCTGACCGGAGCTCAATTGCGCCACCGGCGCCCTGGTCGCCGATGCCACGCGCACTTGAGCCTTGGCGGCCATCTTGATGGTCGCGATGATCTCGCTCCTCAACTCCTCGAAGCCTTCGCTGAGGCCGACCATCGGTTTGGCGATGTAGTCGACCGCGCCCATCGCCAGGGCGCGTACCGCGGCGTCGGCGCCCTTCTGGGTCAGCGACGAAATCATCACCACCGGCATCGGCCGCAGCGACATGATCTTCTCGAGAAAGGCCAGGCCGTCCATTCGCGGCATTTCGATGTCGAGCGTGATCACGTCGGGATTGAGCGTCTTGATCATGTCTCTGGCGACGATCGGGTCCGGCGCCGCCCCGACCACCATGATCGTCGGGTCCGACGACAGCAGTTGCGTCAGAACCTGCCGGACGAAGGCAGAGTCATCGACGATAAGGACGCGAATGGGCTGCATGGCCGACCTCAAAACAGTTCCGCAGAACCCGCCACGGGCTCGACCTGGATTTTCGATTTGTAATCGCGTTCGCTGCGAACCACGGCTTCTTCCTCGGTGCGCTGCAGTTCCAGCAACATCACCTTACCGGTGGCCGGGAAATAGTGGACGCGGCGGGGCAGATTGCCGCGTAGATGGTGGGCGTGGATGGGAAGGTTCTCCGCTGACAAATAGCTCTCGACGAATTCGGCATTGCGGTGGCCGATATTGGTCGTCCCCTTCATCACGTTGCCGCCGCCGAACAC
Source organism: Rhodopseudomonas sp. (assembly GCF_013377015.1). Classification (GTDB taxonomy): domain Bacteria; phylum Pseudomonadota; class Alphaproteobacteria; order Rhizobiales; family Xanthobacteraceae; genus JARJEH01. The sequence continues at coordinate 492,401 of NZ_JACABA010000001.1, forward strand.
CTTGATCTCCAGCCGTTGCCGGCTCCCGCCCCTGGAAAGCACGTCATTGATCAACCGCTCCATCGCCACGTTGCCGTAGCGCATACTTGCCGAGGCGGTATCCCAGCCGGCGCCCCCGGCTTCCGGCAGCATGAAATGATTCATGCCGCCGACATTCGTCAGCGGATCCCTGATGCAAGCCGCAACGCAGGAGCCGAGGATGGTGACCAGCATTTCATCCGCATCCGCGGTCACGTAGTGCTCGCCCGGAAACACCTTGACGGCGATCGCATCGAACCGCGGATCGCGGTAGCGCCGCACGCCAGTCTGGGTCTCGGGACTGACGAGCGGCGCGGCGCGGCGAATACGTGAATGCCGCGTCATGATGTCCTGCGATAGATTGTGCGCCCAACCAGGCTGAAGCGGTTGGTGACGTTGAGCAGGCTCTCGGAGTGGCCGATGAACAGCCAGCCATCCGGCCGCAGCAACTCGGCATAGCGGTCGAACAGCTTGCGCTGGGTCGGCTTGTCGAAATAGATCACCACGTTCCTGCAGAAGATCACATCGAACGGGCCGCTCATCGGCCATTTCTCCAGCAGATTAAGCGGCGCGAAACTGATCAGTGAACGCACCTCGTCGTTGATCCGGAACCGACCGTCGTTCTCGACCGTGACGTAGCGCTTGCGAAACGGGGCCGGGATGGTCTCGAGCCGATCGGCGTCGTAGACACCGGCGGCGGCGTGCCCGACGACGTTGGTGTCGAGATCCGTCGCCAGAATCCGGGCATCCCAATCCGCCAGCGACGGCCGAAACTCACGCAGCGTCATCGCTATCGTGTGCGGCTCCTCTCCGGTCGAGCAGCCGGCTGACCAGATCCGCAACCGTCCGGGCTTGTTGCCGTGTTCGGTCGCAATGGTCGGCAGCACAGTCTTGGTGAGGTAGTCGAAATGATGCTCCTCGCGAAAGAAGCTGGTGTGGTTGGTGGTCACCGCGTTGACCAGCATGTGACGTTCGTCTTCGCCATCGCGGCTCTCCAGCAGTCGGCAATACTGGCTGAAATCCGACAGACCCAGCATCCGCAACCGTCGGCCGAGCCGTCCGTGGATGAACGCCCGCTTTTTTTCGCTCAGGACGATTCCGGTCTTGTCCATGACCAGTTTGGCGATCTTGCGAAAGTCGCCGTCCTGAAGGGCGTAGTCCTGTTCCACGATACTCTCCTCACTACCACCACCCGAAACGCCGGCTCACCGTGGTGAGCCGGCGCCAATCGTCGGCTTAGAACTGCTTCCAGTCGGTGTCGCCACCGCCCGCGGCACGACGCCGGGGTTCTTCCTCAACCTTCTGCGCTCTGGAACCATCGGCGCTCGACGGCCGCGACGAGCGGATCGCCGATACCGGTTCCTTGGCGGACCGCAGGGTGCGATCGACCACCGGATTTCCGGTCGACTTCATGGTGCTCTTTGCGGGGGCGCGATGACCGGGCTCGAAGCCTTCCGACAGCAGGAACTGGCTCACCATCTCCGACATCGAGTTGGTCTGATCTTCCATCGATTTGGCGGCGGCGGCCGCTTCCTCGACCAGCGCGGCATTCTGCTGCGTGACCTTGTCCATCTGGGTGACGGCGTTGTTGACCTGCTCGATGCCGCCGCGCTGCTCCTGCGACGCCGCCGAGATCTCCGCCATGATGTCAGTAACGCGCTTCACCGACTGCACGATCTCTTCCATGGTCTTGCCGGCGGTATCGACCAGACGCGAGCCGGATTCGACCTTGGATACCGAGTCCGAAATCAGACCCTTGATCTCCTTCGCGGCATTGGCGCTGCGCTGGGCCAGGTTACGGACTTCGGCGGCGACCACCGCGAAGCCGCGGCCCTGGTCCCCGGCGCGCGCGGCTTCGACCGCCGCGTTGAGCGCCAAGATGTTGGTCTGGAACGCGATCTCGTCGATCACGCCGATGATGTCGGCGATCTTGCGGCTGGCCTGGGTGATGCCATCCATGGTCTGCACCACCTCGGCGACCACCGAGCCGCCCTTAACCGCGACGTCCGATGCGGACGAGGCGAGCTTGTTGGCCTGCTGCGCATTCTCCGCGTTCTGCCTGACGGTGTTGGTCAGTTCCTCCATGCTGGCGGCGGTCTCCTCGAGACTTGCAGCCTGCTCTTCGGTGCGTTGCGACAGATCGGTATTGCCGGTGGCGATTTCGCGCGCCGCCGTGGTCAAGGTGTGCGAGGTGTCCGAAATCTCGCCGATCATCGTCGACATGGTGTCGAGCAAGCCGTTGACGCCCTCACACAATTGCGCGATTTCGCCGGTCTTGCCTTCGAGCGGGATGCGGTGGCGGAGGTCGTTCTCCTTCGCCGCGTTGACGACGTCCTGGGTCTGCTGCACGGCCGCCCGAAGCACCTCGGAGGCCTTGACCTGGGCGGTGATATCGGTGGCGTATTTGACGACTTTGAACGGCTTGCCGTTCAAATCCATGATCGGGTTGTACGACGCCTGGATCCAGACTTCGGTGCCGCCCTTGCCGATGCGTTTGTATTGCCCGGCGTCATATTCGCCGCGTCCGAGCTTGTCCCAGAACATCCGGTATTCCGCCGACGATCGATACGCCGGGTCGACGAACAGCGAATGGTGCTGGCCCTTGAGCTCGGCCGCAACGTAGCCCAGCGTCTGGCAGAAATTGTCGTTCACGGTAAGAATCTTGCCATCCATGCCGAATTCGATGACGGCCTGCGCCTTGTCGATCGCGGCAATCTGGCCCTCGAAATCCGCAGCCTTGAGGCGTTGCGCGGTGATGTCGGTCGCGATCTTGACGATCTTGACCACGCGCCCGACTTCATCCTTCACCGGCGAGTAGACCGCCTGGATCCAGACCTCGCTGCCGGCCTTGGTGATCCGTTTGAAGATCTCGCTGAATGCCTTGCCGGCGTTCAGGTCGGTCCAGAACTGCGCGTATTGGTGGGTTCCGGATTGTGCGGGATCGACGAAGGTGCGGTGATGCTTGCCGACGATCTCATCGAGCTGATAGCCCATCAGGCCGAGAAAGATCGGGTTGGCGGAGATCACGTGGCCAGATGGATTGAACTCGATATAGGCATAGTTCTCATTGATCGCGGTGAAGAGCCCACGCATGTTGTGGCGCTCGATTTCAGTCTCGGTGATGTCGTAACGAACCCCGAGATAGCCTTTGGGCTTGCCGTTATCGCCCATGATCGGCGCTACGACGGCGTCGACGTAATAGGGCGTTCCATCCTTGGCGCGGTTCTTGATGATGCCGCGGAACGTCCTGCCGCGGCCGATCGTGCTCCACAGTTCCTTGAACACCTCCTTCGGCATGTCCGGATGCCGGGTGGTGTTGTGCGGTTTGCCAATCAGCTCGTCGCGGGCGTACTTGGAAACTTCGACGAATTTGTTGTTGACCGACAGGATGTCGCCCTTGAGATCCGCATAGGAGACGATGCTGGTCGCATCCATGATGTCGGAGCGCAGCTTGAGTTCGACGGCGTCGGCCATGGTCTTCTGTATTGCGACCGTCACATCCATGCCGAGCGCGATGATGCGGGTCGGCTGGCCTTGGCCGTCGACTGCGCGGGCGTAGGAGCCCTGTAACCAGACTTCCTTGCCACCCTTGCCACTGAGCTTGTACTGCCCGGCTTCCTGTTCGCCGCGGGCAACCCTATCCCAAAAACTGCGATATTCCGGGCTCTGAGGCTGCTGCACGTCGACCAGCATCGAATGATGTTGACCCTTGATCTCCTCCAACGTGTAGCCGAGCGCGGCCAGGAAATTCGCATTGGCGTCGACGATGGCGCCATCCAATGCAAATTCGGCCATTGCTTGCGACCGGCTGATCGCATCGACAAAGCCGCCCAGCTTGCGATCGGCGCCGGATGCCGGCTTCGCGGGACTCGCGGCGACGGGCTTGGCCTTCTTGGCTTTGACAGGCGCGGGCTTCGCCACGTCCTGATCGTCCTGAGCGTCCAATTCGTGCATCATGGTGGTGTCCTCGATTGATGTTGGCTAATGACTCAAATGACTGGAACGCTCGGATCAGGCGGCCTTTGACGTGGCGAGGTCGCCCTTGAAGTGTCGCTTGGTCGCATCTGCCGATTTTCCGAACAGCCCGGCCAGCGAGACCAGCGTGACCATTCGGTTCTCGATTGCGACCAGGCCCTCGAGAAATTGGTCCTCGGTCGGAAGCCCCATTTCCGGCACCGGCCGGATCGCTTTCGGATCGATCGAGATGATGTCCGAAACGGTGTCGACCAACAGCCCGACGGTTCGTGTTCCGGCGGCCACGATGATCACCACGTGCATGCTGGTCGGAACCGTGAGACCGACCCCGAACCGCGCGCGCAGATCGAAGATCGGCACGATCACGCCGCGGAGATTGATCACGCCGCGCACATGAACCGGCGCGTTCGGGATCATCGTGGTGTCGGTCCAGCCCTTGATTTCACGGACCACCATGATGTCGATGCCATATTCCTCGGCGCCGAGCGTGAAGGTGATGAATTGTTGGCGGTTCTCTCCACCCGCCGGCGGATCAAGGTCATCCTGAGCGAAACCGGCGATCGACGTCTGATCAGGCTGCATGGGTGATCTCCTCTCGAGGTTCGCTGGTTGCGAACTGCTGAATGGGGGAAGGCTTCTCGGGCCGCGGTTCGGCGTCGATCTCGCGCAACCGGGCGATATCCAGGATCAGCGCCACCCGGCCATTGCCCAGAATGGTGGCGCCGCTAATGCCGTCGACCGGGTCGTAATTGGCCTCGAGGCTCTTCACCACCACCTGCTGCTGACCCAGCAGTTCATCGACCATCACGCCGACACGTCCGGCGCTTTCGCTTTGCACCACGATCACGATGCCGCTGCACGGATCGGAGATCGCGCCCTCCACCTCGAAACATTTGTGCAGCGGAATCAGCGGCAGGTATTCGCCGCGCAATGCCAGCACGTTGCCGCGACCGATCACCGGGTGAATGTCCGCAGCACGCGGGCGCAGGCTTTCGATGATCGCGGTCAGCGGGATGATGAAGGTTTCCTTGCCGACCGACACCACCATGCCGTCGACGACGGCGAGCGTCAGCGGCAGCGACAGTGTGAACCGCGAGCCGGCGCCGAACCGCGAATGCACGGTGATGCGGCCGCCGAGCGACTGTACATTGCGCTTGACCACGTCCATGCCGACGCCTCGGCCGGAAATATTCGAGACCACATCGGCGGTGGAAAACGACGGCAGGAAGATGAGGTTGTCGATCTCCTCCTCGCTGAGCGAGGCGCCCGGCGGCACCAGCCCGCGATCCTGCGCCTTGGCCAGCACCTTCTCGCGGTTGATGCCGCGGCCGTCGTCCGAGACCTCGATGACGATACGTCCGCTGCGCTGCGCGGCCGACAGATGAATGGTGCCCTGTCGCGGCTTGCCGGCGGCGACGCGTGCGTCCGGCCCTTCGATGCCGTGATCGAGCGCGTTGCGGATCATATGCGTCAGCGGATCGTTCAATTGCTCGATGACGGTCTTGTCGATCTCGGTCATCTCGCCGGCGGTGACGATGCGCACTTCCTTGCCGAGCGTGGCGGCGAGGTCGCGCACCACCCGCGGCATCCGGGCGAATACCGATTTGACCGGCTGCGCGCGGATCGCCATCACGCTTTCCTGCAATTCCCGCGCGCTTTGCGCCAGCGCCTCGATGCCCTGGATCAGCGCCGGATAATGATCGGCCGGCAGCAGCGTGCCTTGCTCGGTAAGCATCGCTTGGGTGATGACTAATTCGCCGACCAGATTGACCAACCGATCGACCTTGTCGACGTCGACCCGGATCGATTGGGTGGCGACCGGCACCGCGGCTGCGGGCTCGGCGGTTTTGGCGACGGACGCCGCGGCCGGTTCGGCCACGAATTCCGGCGTTGCTGTCACTGTCGCCGCAGCGACCGGCATGCCGGCTTCCGGAAGCGTTACCAGCAGGTCGCAATCGTCTTCCACGAATTCGAAGACTTCATGGATGGCGCTCTGCGGCGCGCCGGTGTCCAGCGTGAAGGTCCAGCCCAGATAGGCGGCTTCGGGATCCAGCGCCGCAAGCAACGGAATTCGCGAGGTATCGACCTCGACACTGACGCCGCCCAGCCGCCGCAATTGTCGAACCAGCAGCAGCGGCTCATTGGCCTTCTGCAGCATCTCGCTGTGCGGGGTGAACGCGATGCGGTAACGTCGCTCGCCAGTGACTTCAGGCTCGGCCGTGACCGCGGTCGCCGCCTCGGCGGCCTCGGGCTGAGCATCCGCGGCGCCAGCCAGCACCTCTTCCATCGCGGCAACGATCTCGGCCCCGAATCCGGCGTCCAGCGACTGCTCCGACCGCGCGGCGTTAACGATATCCGCCAATGCATCGCTGGCACGCAGCAACAGCTGCACGATTTCCGGCACCGCCGAGACCTTCTGCTCGCGCATGGCGTCGAGCAGGCTTTCAAACACGTGGGAGAACGTCACCAGCCCGGCAAATCCGAACGCGCCGGCTCCGCCCTTGATGGAGTGAACCGAGCGGAAGATCGCGTGCAGGGTTTCGGCATCGCCGCTGCCGTTCGACAACATGTCGAGATTCGACTGCAGCGCATCGAGCAGCTCTGTGCACTCCTCGAAATATGTCTTGCGGAATTGTGCGAGCGGATATCCCTCGCCTTCCGAGTTCATGGGCATACGCGCTGAACCAGTTCGATCAGTTTTTCCGGACTGAAAGGCTTGACCAGCCAACCGGTGGCACCGGCGGCCTTGCCGTCGGCCTTCTTGGTTCCGTCGCTTTCCGTGGTCAGGATCAGGATCGGAACCGCGCGATGCGATGAGGCGGCGCGTACGTTCTTGATCAGTGAGATGCCGTCCATATTCGGCATGTTCAGATCGGTAATGATCAGGTCGAATTTCGAAGCGCCGAGCACCACCAGCGCCGCCTTGCCGTCTTCCGCTTCGGCGACGTCGAAGCCGGCCTTCTTCAGCGTGAACGCGACCATGTCGCGCATGGTCTTGGAATCATCGACCGTGAGTATTCGCTTCGCCATTTCAGATCACCCAGTTCTTGAACTCTGCCTGCAATCCGAGATCGGCAAGTGCCGTTTGAAACACCTCGGAGGCGTTAACGATTTGAAATTCCAAGCCGGCGGCGTCGGCGGCGCGCCCGGCTGCCAGCAGCACCTGCGCGGACGGAGTCGACATCCGCTCGACCGCGCCGGCGTCGAGCACCACCGCACCCTCCGCTAGTAGTCGTATCAGGTCATCCTTCAGACCCTTGGCCTGCGGCAGATCGAGCATTTGCGGAAGGTTGTTCGATTTCGGATCCTGAGACGATAGAACTGTCACGTCGTTTGCCCCTTTTGCCTCAATCAGGCGTATCGCGTTCTTCACGATCGCCCATCACGTGGGAAAGCCCGCGTTCCGACGACGACGCTCACAGCCGATCGCTTCGCAGGCGTCCGGGCAATTCGAGAAGCAGCTAGCCTAGGGAGATGCAATCAAGACGCGAAACACACAACCGCTTTCCATTCATCCATTTGCGACTAAGGTCGTTCTCTAGTAGTTAATTTCAATGTGAGTACAACTACGAGTTGGTCGCTGATATCAACGATTCCTGTCGTGAAGCCGAATCCGATTTCGCTGCGCGTCGCACCACCGACGAATTCCAACCGCATACCAATTACGTAACTAGCTCTTCTCAGATCGAGATCTCCGCCATGAGCGTTCGGACTCCTAGTAGTCGTACGAGCGAGACAATGACACTGCGTCGCGCCGATCATCGTCGCCTTAAGTGGATGGAAACCTGAAAAACTAACGGAATGTTCGGCCGCACGGCGCATTAAGGCACATCCGATGCTTCAACCTTGGAAAGTGCCGCAATTGCAGGAAAGGTTCGGAGAGCGCTCGGTCGATGCCCCCAGCGACTCGATCAAGACCGCGCCAACGGTGACGCGGCGAGGCAAGGTCCACTGGATCATTCTCAGCGGCGTGCTGGTGATCGCGGGGCTGGCGACAGCGACCGCATTCATGGTCAACGATTTTCGCGAGCGCGCGCTGCTGAACTGCGAGCTCGAGCTGGAAAACACGGTCTTGTTGCTGTCACGTCATTTCGATCAGCAATTCGAAGACTTTGTCGACACCCAAAATCTTCTTGTCTCGCGATTGAATATTGCCGGCATCGCTTCCCCGGCGGAATTCAAGAGGCACTTTTCCGGCCCGCAAATCCAGCAATTGCTCGAGGCCGAAGTTCCCGAGTCGGTTCAGATCAACGCCATATCGATATTCGATGCCGGCGGGACGATAATCAACACATCGCAGCCGGGTCCGCTACCCGCGATCAACGTCGCGGATCGCAAATGGTTCAAGGCGCTCAGATCGGGCACCACGCCGGCAATGACTCTCACCGAGTCGGTGATCAGTCTATCGAACGGAAAGCCGACCACTATTCTTTCCCGCAAACTCGAAAATTCCGCAGGGGAGTTTCTCGGCGTCATGACGAGGCGGGTCGACTCGACCAAGTTCGAGAAGTTCTTTGAAAGCCTCGCGCTCGGACCGAGCGCTGCCATCACCATGGCTCACGGCACTGGCGAGTTGATCGCACGTTTTCCGCGCGCAACCGATTTGGTGGCTGGTCAGAACCTGGGAAAGCCGTTCCAGAATTTTGTCGCTCACTCTAACCAGAGGGCGGCGCGGGTCATAAGCCCCATCGACGGCCTTGATCGGCTGGCTTTGTCACGACAGTTGCGCCGTTTCCCGATCGTGATCGTCGCATCCACGACGACCGTCGCGGCGCTGGCCGAGTGGCGTCAACAAACAAGACTTCTGATCGCCGTCGCCTGTCTGCTGACCTTGGTAATCGTCGCTATCTTTCTGCTGGTCGAACGGCGACTGTCCCGTGAACGCAATTCTTCCGAGCAACGACTGGCGCTGGGCAAGTTGCGGCTCGACACCGCGCTGACCAATATGTCCCAGGGGCTCTGCCTGTACGACGCCGACATGAGGCTGGTGATCTCGAACCCGCGTTACCGGGAGATGTATGGTCTCGCAGAGGGACAAGTCCAGATCGGAATGTCGTTTAGTCAGATCCTGCAGCAGCATCGCGCCGTCGGTAACACCTTCAATTTCCCGGTCGATGGGACTGAAAATCCGCGCGTTGCGCGGCAGGACTTGAACTGCTGGCTGGCCGACGGCGGTGTTATTTCCATCCGCCGAATGCCGACGCCCGATGGCGGCTGGGTCTCGACGCACGAGGATATCAGCGAGCGCGAGCGCGCCGCGAGGATTCTGGCCGAGCGACTTGACGAGTTGATTCAGGCGCGTAACCGGCTCGAGGCACAGAAGCGGGAATTGATCGCAACCACCGAGGCACTCAGCGCCGCCAAGGACGCCGCCGAGGCGGCGAGCCGGGCGAAATCGGACTTTCTGGCGATGATGAGCCACGAGATTCGCACGCCGATGGCCGGCATGATGGGAATGATCGAACTGCTCTGCGGCACCTCGCTCGACACCGAGCAGCAGGACCTCGCCTCGGTGGCGCAGGAATCCGCCCGCAACCTGCTCGCCGTCGTCAACAACATCCTGGACTTTTCCAAGCTCGAGGCCGGCCAGCTCAATCCGGAATCGATTGATTTCAGCGTTCGACAATCGATCAACGGCATCGCCATGCTGCTCGGTCCGAAGGCGCGCGATCAGGGCCTGAGCCTGGAGACTTCGCTGAGCGACGACATGCCGGTGTGGCTGCGCGGCGATCCCGGTCGGCTGGGTCAGATTCTACTCAATCTGGTCGGCAATGCCATCAAGTTCACCGAGCAGGGCTCGGTACGCATCGTCGCGTCGCACCGGGTCTTGCAAGATGGATCGATCGAGCTCCGCATCGAGGTGATCGACAGCGGCGCCGGCATTTCCCGCGAAGTCCAGGCGTCGTTGTTCAGCCCGTTCACCCAGGCCGACAGTTCGATATCACGTCAATATGGCGGCACCGGTCTCGGTCTGGCGATCTGCAAGCAGCTTTGCCTGACCATGGGCGGCTCCATCGGCGTCGAGAGCGAGCCCGGCCGCGGCAGCAAATTCTGGTTCACGCTGCAATGCCAGCTCGGTGAGATGCCGCGGGTGAGCGCGCCGCCGCTGCAGCCGACGATCGATCCCCGCGCCGGTTCGCTCGACATCCTGGTCGCCGAGGACGACGCGATCATCCGAAAGCTGATTTCCAAGCTGCTGTCGCGACGCGGATATCAGCCGGACCTGGTGTGCAACGGCAAGGAGGCCGTCGCAGCGGTGCAGCGGAAATCCTACGATCTGGTGCTGATGGACATGCAAATGCCGGTAATGGACGGCATTTCCGCGGCGACCGCGATCCGCGCGCTGAGCGGGCCGGAACGCGACGTGCCGATCATCGCCCTGACTGCAAATGCGCTGGTCGGTCAACGGGAAATCTGCCTTGCCGCCGGCATGGACGACTTCCTCACCAAGCCGATCCAGCCGGACGCCCTATACGCGGCGATCCTTCACCGCGGCCGCGGCGCGGACTACTCCGGCGTCTCGGCGGATGGCGCTACCGGCTTGTCGCGCAGCGCGATATAGATCGCCGGAATCACCAGAACGGTGAGCAGCGTCGACGACGCGAGGCCGAACAGCAGCGAAATCGCCAGACCCTGGAAGATCGGATCGAGCAGGATCGTGGCCGCGCCGATCATCGCCGCGAGCGCGGTCAGCATGATCGGCTTGAACCGCACCGCACCGGCTTCGAGCACGACTTCGCGCAGCGTCTTGCCCTCCCCGCTGCTGTGCCGAATGAAATCCACCAATAGAATCGAGTTGCGCACGATGATGCCGGCCAGCGCGATGAAGCCGATCATCGAGGTCGCGGTGAACGCCGCGCCGAGCAGCCAGTGACCGATCAGGATGCCGATCAGCGTCAGCGGGATCGGGGTCAGGATCACCAAAGGCAGCCGGAAACTACGGAACTGCGCCACCACCAGCACGTAGATGCCGAGGATCGCCGCGCCGAATGCGGCGCCCATGTCGCGGAAGGTAACGTAGGTGATCTCCCATTCGCCGTCCCACAGCAGCGTGGGATGCGATTCGTCGTTCGGCTGGCCGTGCATGCTGACCACCGGCTTCGGCAGTTGGCCCCAATCATGCGCGTCGATCCGCTTGGCGACTTCCAGCATGCCGTAGAGCGGCGCCTCGAAACGGCCAGCGAGTTCGGCCATCACCATGTCGGCGTAACGGCCGTCGCGGCGGAAGATCATCGGCGAGCCCAGTTCATTGGTCGCCTTCACCAATTGCCCGAGCTCGACCACGGTCTTGCTGCCGGGCAGCGTGTTGGCCGGCACCGGCGTCGAAGCCAGCGCTTCGGTCCAGGCCAAGTCGCGCTTCGGCAGCCGTACCGCGATCTCGATCGGATTGCGGTCTTCGCCGCGATGCGAATAGCCGACCGGGACTCCGCCGAACAGCGTCTGGATGGTGTCGTAGACGTCGCGCTGCTCGACACCGAAGAATTCGAGCCGGTCCTGATCGATCGACAGCCGCAGCCGCGGCCGCTTCTCGCCGATCGAATCGTCGATGTCGACGATGAACGGCACCTCGGCGAAGACCTTCTTCATTTCCGCGGTGACGGCGCGGCGGGTCGCGGCGTCAGGCCCGTAAATTTCGGCCAGCAAGGTTCCCAGCACCGGCGGTCCGGGCGGCACTTCCACCACCTTGACGCTGGTGCCGGCCGGCACCGCGACGGCCTTCAGGCGCTGGCGCAGGTCGAGCGCGATATCGTGGCTGGCGCGCTTGCGATCGGCGCGCGAGGCGAGGTTCAATTGCAGTTCACCGAGCTCGGGCCGCTCGCGCAGATAGTAGTGCCGCACCAGGCCGTTGAAGTTGAACGGCGCCGGCGTGCCGGCATAGGACTGCACCGAAGTGATTTCCGGCAGGCCGCGGGCGATATCGGCGGCGGCGAACAGCGTCCGCTCGGTGTCTTCGAGGCTGGCGCCTTCCGGCAGGTCGACCACCACCGCGATTTCGGATTTGTTGTCGAACGGCAGCAGTTTCACGGTGACCGACTTGGTATAGAACAGCGCCATCGACGCCAGGGTGGCGATGCCGACGCCGATCAGGAAGATCCAGGCCGAACGCCGGCTGCGCACCACCGGCGCGGCAAAGCGCCGGTACAGCCGGCCGAGTCGTCCTTCGTCGTGCGCTGCGTGACCGACGCTAACGCCTTCTTTCGGTGCCAGTTTCAACATCAGCCATGGCGCCACCACCATCGCGACGAAGAACGAGAACAGCATTGCCGCCGAGGCATTGGCGGGAATCGGCGCCATATAGGGGCCCATCAGCCCGGACACGAACAGCATCGGCAGCAACGCCGCGACAACCGTCAGCGTGGCGATCACCGTCGGGTTGCCGACCTCGGCGACCGCCTCGATCGTCGCCTGCAGTCGCGGCCGGCCGTCGCGCATCGCCCAATGCCGAGCGATGTTCTCGACCACCACGATGGCGTCATCGACCAGGATGCCGATCGAGAAGATCAGCGCGAACAGGCTGACGCGGTTGATCGTGTAGCCCATCAGATTCGCGGCGAACATCGTCAGCAGGATCGTGGTCGGAATCACCACCAGCGTGACCAGCGCCTCGCGCCAGCCGATCGCGATCGCGATCAGCACCACGATCGAGATCGTCGCGATGCCGAGATGCAGCAGCAGTTCGTTGGCCTTCTCGTTGGCGGTCTCGCCATAGTCGCGGGTCACCGTGACCTCGACGTCGTCGGGGATCAGGCGGGACTTCAGCCCCTCCAGCCGGTCAGCGATATTCTTCGAAACCACCACCGCGTTGGCGCCGGCGCGCTTGGCCAGCGCCAGACTGACCGCGGGAACGCGGTGCCAATTGCCCTTGTCGTCATGGGCGTCGTTCCAAACCCGATGTTCGGCGGCGCTGGGTCCGATCACCACCGCCGCCACATCCTTGACGTAAACCGGACGGCCATCCCTTGTCGTGATCAGCAACAGGCCAATGTCCGGAATGCCCGACAATGTCTGACCCGCAACCACGCTGCGGACGGTGCCCGCTTCGCGCACTTCGCCGGCGAGGAACGAGCGATTGGCATCCTTCACCTTACCGACGAGTTGCTGCAGCGTGACGCCGAACAGCGACAGCTTTTCCGGATCGGGCTCGACCCTGATCTGCTGGGCGCCGCCGCCGGAGATATAGGTCAGGCCGATGCTGTCGACCTTCATTAGTTCGGAGCGCAGCTTGTCGGCGAGTTCGTACAGGTCCTTGTCTGACCAGCGCTCCGCCGCGCCGGGCTTCGGCGACAGCGTCAGCACGGTGACGGCGACATCGTTGATGCCGCGCCCGACGATCAGCGGCTCCGGAATGCCGACCGGAATCCGGTCGAGATTGGCGCGGATTTTTTCGTGGACGCGCAGGATGGCGTCCTCGGATTTGGTGCCGACCAGAAACCGCGCGGTGACCATGACGCGGTCGTCCTCGGTCTGGCTATAGACGTGCTCGACGCCGTCGATGCCCTTGACGATGGCCTCGAGCGGCTTGGAAACCAGTTCGACCGCATCGGGCGCGCGCAGGCCATCCGCGTTGATGCGGATGTCGACCATCGGCACGCTGATCTGCGGCTCCTCCTCGCGCGGAATCGCGGCGAGTGCGATCAGGCCGACGATCAGCGAGGCGAGTAGGAACAGCGGCGTCAGCGGCGAATTGATCGTGGCCTTGGTCAGTCGGCCCGACAGTCCGAGATTCACGGTTGCACCAGGTTGTCGCCAACACGAATGCCGGACAGGATTTCAAGGCCATCGGGCAGATCGGGGCTGGGGAGTTCGCGGCCGCGCTGCACCGGGACGGCGACGACGCGGTCCGGCTGCTTGAGCGTGACATAGTCAATGCCGAAGCGCGTGCTGACATAGCGCGACGGGATCACGAAGGCGTTCCGCTCGCCGCCGGAGATCCACACCCGCAGCCGGTCGCCCACGAAATATTCGCCGAGACCCGGGACGGTGGCGTCGGCGATCACGCGGCCATCTTCGATCTGCGGATAGACGAGATCGATCACGCCGGATTTCGCGGTGCGCCCGGGCAATTCCGCGCCATCGACACGAAGCTTGTCGCCGGCTTTGAGGAATCGAGCGTGGCGCTCCGGCACCCGCAGTCGCAGCTTGAAATCCTGCTGCGCGATGGTCGCTACCGCGTCGCCGGCCAGCACCACGGAGCCGACCGCGACCTGCTTCCTCAGCACCCGGCCGTCCGCCGGCGCCAGCACCTGACCCTCGGTGCTTTGCTGCTGCACCACCGCGCGTTCCGCGGTGCGCGCCCGCAAACCATTTTCCGCGACGTTGAGCGCGGTGCGAGCCTCGTCGAGTTTGACCCGGGGCAAGGTGCCGCGCTCGACCAATCCTTCGACGCGGGTGAAATCGATCTGGGCCTGGCTCGATTGCGCCTGCAAGGCGGCGATCTGCGCGTCGAGCGCCTTAATCTGCAACCCCAGCTTCTCGTCGCCGATCGTGGCAATCACCTGGCCGCGCTTGACACTGTCGCCCTCGCGGACGCCGAGTGCCACGATGGTGCCGCCGATCCGGCCGCGCGCGGGCACCACGCTGATGCTTTCGACGGTGGCGAACACCGCCTTCTCGTCGGCGACCTGCCGGGACGCCACCGTAAACGTTTCCGCCCTGGCCACCGATTGACCTAACGCGACCGTGGCCAAGAGGCCGACCGTGATCAAAACGCGCATTTGCACCTTACGCCTTCGCAGGCTGTTTTCGAATTTTTTTGCCGGTCACCGGCGGACAATACACGCGGTACAGCGTGGTCAGCACGCAGCGCGCCGGCTCGCTGGAGATCGAATAATAGATCGTCTGCCCGTCGCGCCGCGCCGTCACCAGCGCGTCTTTGCGCAGCAGCGCGAGATGCTGCGACACCGCCGAATCGCGCAATCCAAGCTGCTCCGCGAGGTGGCCGACCGACCGCTCGCCGTCGATCAACTGGCACAGAATCAGCAGCCGATGCCGGTTCGACAGCGCCTTGAGCAGGTCGCTGGCCTGATCGGCCGCCGCTTCCATCATGTCGACATCTAATTTCATAGTTGCATATATACAGATATTCGTATATATGTCAAGCGCAATTCAGCCGTCCGGGCCATGCGCCGGACCTATCAAAAGGAAGACACACGATGAATCTCGATCAAGCTGTTCTGGGCTTCGCCGGAACCGTGGTGCTGCTCGGACTGGGGTTGGGCTGGTTCGTCAGCCCGTATTGGCTGCTGCTGACGGCGTTCGCCGGGCTGAACATGATCCAGGCCTCGATCACCGGCTTCTGCCCCGCCGCAATGGTGTTCAAGAAACTCGGCCTCAGCAACGGCTGCGCATTTTCCTGAGCGCCTGACGCGGCGGGCATTCAACGACTGTCAGCTAAGTTCGTCATTGCGAGGAGCGCAGCGACGAAGCAATCCAGCGCTGCGCCAGACGCCCTGGATTGCTTCGCTCTCGGGCGGCGCGATGCGCCGCCCTCGGCTCGCAATGACGTTGGAGTCAGACTTTCTCGATCTCGCCGCCGGCGTCGAGCCAGCCCTTGAAGGCGCCGAGATTGCGCACGTCGGTGTAGCCCATGTCCTTCAGGGTCTTGCCGACCAGCGCCGAGCGACCGCCGGACGCGCAATAGGCGATCACGATCTTGGCGCGATCGAATGCGGCGTCGTGCAGCGCCGACGCCGGATCGGCGCGAAATTCCACCAGACCTCTGGGGACCGACAGCGCGCCCTGAACCTTCCCCGCGGCCGCAAGCTCGGCCGGTTCGCGGACGTCAAGAAACAGCACGTTGGGCTGGCCGAGCAACACCTTGGCCTCGTCCGGGCTGATCCGCGGCACAACGGCATCGGCTTCCGCCACCATCATCTGCACTGTCTTCATCGCAAGCTCTCCAAGTCACCGACAAACGAACGAGGCCACCTGCATACTAGCGCTTGCGGCCGATGGCCACCGTCAATTTGCGCCGCAGCTACAATTGCAGCCGCCGTCTTCGTCATGATCGTCATGGTCGTCGGAAGCCGGCGCTACCAATGTCCCCGCCAGATAATTCGCCACGGCAGTCATCGGATCGGTTTCCGATGTGACAACGGCTTTGATGCCGCGCGCCGCCATCCGGCTGACGAAGCCGGCTCCAGCGCTGCCCGCGATCACCACCTGTACGGCGTCCAGAGGATGTGCGCCCTCGCCGCGGAATTCGTGAATCGATTGCTCCTTCGGCAGATCGAGCCGTTCGACTTCATGCGGCGGCCGGCCCGGCTCGGCGTCGAACACCATGAAGCGACGGGTCATTCCGGCATGGCCCGTGATGGTACGAAAGTTCTGGCTGGCGATGGCGATCAGCATGTTCACTCCAAGCGAAATCGGGCGCCGCTGCCGCGCGTTTGGCGGTTGTTGGCATCGTGACGAGGCGGGTATTAGGACTTGGTATCAAACCTTGCTATCAAGCTTTGCCGATCCGAATCTTGTCGTCCGAGACAAATTCGTAAGGCACCAGCGGCAGATTGCGTGGCGCCGGCCCGAGCCGGATGCGGCCCGACGAATCGTATTGCGAGCCGTGGCACTGGCAGAACCAGCCGTCGAAATTGCCCTGATGCTCGGTCGGAATGCAGCCGAGATGGGTGCAGATCGCCGACACCACCAGCCATTGCTCGCGGCCGGGCTGAACCCGCGCCGAATCCGGCTCAGGATCGCGCATCGATTTCCAGTCGGCGCTCTGCGCCGATTCGATTTCCTTTGGGGTGCGATGGCTGATGAAGATCGGCTGGCCGCGCCAGAACACCTTGATCACCTGTCCCACCGCCATCGGTGCGAGATCCACATCGAGCGGAAAGCCGGCCGCAACCGTGGAGGCGTCGGGATTGAACTGCGAGATCATCGGCCAGGTCACGGCCGCGGCGCCGACCGCGGCGACCGCCCCGGTGGCAATAAACAGAAAGTCGCGACGGTTTGGTTCGACTGGAATGGCAGTCATGTCTTCCTCCTGTTAGCGAATGACCGCGACGCGGCGCGCGTGGCCATTGGGTCGAATGAGGTGAATCGATGGCGCATGATCGGCGGCTCACGCCTTGCGAAGCTCGCCGGCGGCGCGCGCGAGGATCGCGACCAGCTCGGCTTCGGCATCTGGGTTGGCGGCAAGCCGCTTGCCGGCGACGTCGCGCAGATTGATCAGCGCGGCGTGCAGCAACGGCGGCAGTTCGGAATTCGCATCGTTGGCGCGGTCGGTAACGTCGCTTTCGGGCTGGCGCATCATCGATGCGCGCGCGCCAAATGCGGCGAGCCGATCCAGCACCGCGTCGGCGATGGCACGGTTGTCGGCCAGATGGGCGCTACCCTCCGGCGTGATGACGTAAAGCTTCTTGGCGCCCTCCGGCTGCGAGGTCAGGAAACCGACTTCCTCGAGAAAGGTCAGCGTCGGATAGACCACGCCGGGGCTCGGCGCATACCATCCGGCGGTCTTCTCCTCCAGCACCTTGATGATGTCGTAGCCGTGGCGCGGCTGTTCCCCGATCAATGCCAGCGCAATGAGTTTCAGGTCACCCTGCGCCAGCATCCGGCCGACCCGCATCTCGCCGCCCGCCATGCCGCGACCTCCACGCCAACCAAGGCCGCGCCCGCGACCGCCGCAGAAGCCGTTGGAACCGCAATTTTGCTGATCTGCCACCGAGTACCTTTCGAAAGATATGACTTAAGATATAGCATGAGATGCCGGCGTAAAGATATATCTTAGTTCAATACGCAGGCCTCTCATGGCGGCGAGATGCGGTAGCCGGTTAGCGATAGAACCGCCCCATGCCGCGGCCGCCGCCAGTGCCGTCGAGCGCTGCCCGGCACGATGCCGACAGCGATGATCGATGGTTGGCCAAGCAATTGCGCACGCCGCGGTTGCCATGCCGGATGCCGGCGCAGTGGACGTCGATGTCGCGGACGCACAGCCGGCCGACCGGGCCGCTGCCATTGCCGCGGAACTGCGCCGCAGCCGGATCGACCGCCGCGAACGACAGCGCAGCAAACGTGGCGGAAGCGATAAGTAGAGTCTTGGTCATCTGCGTTCTCCTTCTTCTCAGCTACAGGTGAGTAGTTCGGGTCACTGGAACGAGGCGCCGCGCCGACGGCCCCAGCCGGTGTTGTCGAGCGCAAGACGGCAGCCCTCGCTCAGTTTGCTGCGGGACGTTTCGAGGCATTGCCGGACCAGTCCAGTGCCGTGCTCGATCCCCGCGCAGTGTTCGGCGATCTCGGTCATGCACAGCCGCGCCACCGGCCCCATGCCGGGTCCCATGTCGGGGCCGGTGCCCTCGACCGCGGCCAGGCAGGTTTCGCCGAGGTCCTTCTGACGACCATTGAGGCAGACCCAAGCGGCCGGACCGCGCGGGGTCGCGGCGCAGAAAGTGTCGATTTCCTTGGCACACAGTGCCGAGATGACGCCCATCTGGCCGGCGCCTCCACCCCCGCCGAACCCTGGTCCTTGCGCGAATGCGGGCGAAATGAACGAGGCGACGAGAGCGCCGAGTGCGAGAATGGCATATCGTTTGCGGATCATCTGAAGTCTCCCACGATCGAATATCGTGAGAACCCTAATCCCGCTGCTCTGTCGCGATGCTGAAAGCCGTCTTCAGCTTCGCGTAAGCTAGCCAAGCGCAAGAATTGCCGCCCACCACATTTCGGAAGACGCAGGATTGAGCATGAACGTGATCAGAAAATCGCTCGCGGCTGTGTCGCTGATGCTGATCCCGATATCGGCGACGGCCCAGACCGACGCCGTGCCTCGCGCCCAGCCCTGCGCGCTGCACAGCGACACCCCGGTCGAGACCACCGCGGCGATGGAGCAACTATTGGCCAGGATCAAGGCGAGCTACCCGAAAGCCAGTATTCTCAAAATCGATCGCACGTCGCAGGACCTCGAAGGCTGGATATTGACCTACAAGGTCAAGATATTTCCGCCGGACGGCCGGATCGTGTGGCTGAAGTTCGACGCGAGAACGCTTGAACCGCTGGAGGGCTCAAGCGCCGACTCGCGCGGCAATCCCGAATGCAAGACCGGTCACTCGTAAGCAAGCGAGCGGCATCGGCGCTGGAGCGCACCGTGCGAATTCTCCTGATCGAGGACGACACCAGGCTGGCGCGACAGATCGCGGATGCCCTTGGCAACGCCGGCTACACGGTCGATCGCAGCACCGATGGCGAGGACGGCTGGTTCCGCGGCGACAGCGAGGATTACGATGCGGTCATTCTCGACCTCGGCCTGCCGGCGATGGACGGGCTGTCGGTGCTACGACGCTGGCGCAACGCCAAGCGCGCGATGCCGGTGCTGATTCTGACGGCGCGGGCATCGTGGCGCGAGAAAGTCACGGGATTGCGCGAAGGCGCGGACGACTACCTCGCCAAGCCGTTCGAGATCGAGGAATTGCGGGCGCGGATCGAGGCGTTGATCCGCCGCGCCTGCCGCCATGCCGCGGCGGAAATCAGCTCCGCGGGCCTTTGCCTCGATCCGTCGTCGCAGCGCATCAGCCGGAGCGGCGCGCCGCTCGATCTCACCGCTCTGGAGTATCGCGCGCTGGCCTATCTGATGATGCATCAGGGCAAGGTCGTTTCCAAAACCGAGCTCACCGAACACATCTACGGCCAGGACGACGATCGCGATTCCAATGTGATCGAGGTGCTGATCAACCGGCTGCGCAAGAAGATCGGCGCCGAACTGATCCGCACCCGCCGCGGCCAGGGCTACGCGATCGGCGAGCAACCGCCATGACCCGCGCGCCTGCGCTCCGGCTGCGTCTGGTCACCGCGTCATTGGCGTGGATCGTAGTGTCGCTCGCCATCACCGGCGTGTTGCTGGTATGGCTGTTCCGCTCCCATATCGAACAGCGCTTCGACCGCACGCTGTACGATCATCTCGAAGAACTGGCGGCGGCGGCCGAGATCGGCGCGGGCGGCGCGCCGACGCTGTCGTGGGAGCCCGCCGACCCGCGCTTCAAGCCGGCGCTGTCCGGTTGGTATTGGGAAATCCACGCCGACGGCCTGATGTTGCGGGCATCGCCATCGCTGAATGGCGCCACGCTCGGCGTCCAGGGCCCGGGAGCCGGGCAGCCTCGCTCCTATCAATATGCCAAAGGCCCCGCGGGAGAGGATTTGCGGCTGATCGTGCAGGACATCGTGTTGCCGGAACGGCCAGGAGCGCTGACCATCGTGGTGGCCGGGCCATGCACCGACATCCATACCGACGTCCGCAGTTTCGCCGGCAATCTGGCGATGTCGCTCGGCGTGCTCGCTCTCACGCTGGGGATGCTGGTGCTGCTACAAGTCGGCTATGGCCTGCGTCCGCTTTGCAATATGCAATCGGCGCTGAACGCCGTCCGGCTCGGATCGCGCGACCAGCTCGCGGAGAGCGACAGCCCCGCCGAGGTGCTGCCGCTGATCGAGGAGGTCAATGCGCTGCTGCGGCAGCGGCAAGCGATGATCGAACGCGCCCGCGCCGAAGCCGGCGACCTCGCCCATGCGCTGAAGACGCCGATCGCGGCGATCAGCAACGAGGCGGGCCGGATCGACGACGAGGCCGGCGCCATCATCCAGGCCGAAATCGGCCGGATGCGGCAGGCGGTCGAGCATCATCTGGTGCGCGCCCGCGCCGCCGCCGGCTTCCGCTCGCCGCATGCGCGCGCGGCGCTCGACGACGTGCTCGCCGACGTGCAGTTCAGCCTACAGCGACTTTACCCGGAGCAGGCTGTCGTGGTCGAGACTCCAGCGGGCGCATCGTTTGCCGGTCAAGCCGACGATCTCGGTGAGATGATCGGCAACCTCGCTGACAACGCCGGAAAATGGGCGCGCGGGCGGATCACGATCGCCGCCGCCGTGGTCGGCGAACGCCTCGCCGTTACCGTCGACGACGACGGTCCTGGCCTCGATGCGGCTGGCCAGATCGCGGCAGTCGAGCGCGGCGGCCGGCTCGATACCGAAAAACCCGGGCACGGGCTCGGCCTCTCGATCGTCGCGCATCTGGCCGAACTCTATGGCGGCCGCCTGACGCTGTCGTCCTCGCCGCTCGGCGGCTTGCACGCCGAACTGGACCTGCCGGCCGGCTGAGCCTGTTCAGGCGGGAATCGAAAATCAATCGATTGAAACGAACGATTTAACGCATATTATGCGTTGGATCGATTGATCGCGAATGGTGATGGTCGACCGGGACCCACAATGGAGACTCGGTCATGCATACGCTGGCTCGGAAGGAAGATCCCTCGCCCGCCCTTGTCGCCCCACATCCAGCAGCGCCCTCGCTGGCGGTTGCACTCGAGAGCGGGATCTGGCCGGGCCTGGTGCTAACGGCCATCGTGGCCGCCGCCGCTTACGCGGTGCGGCAATTGCCGGGTGGCACAATCTTCAGTCCGATGATCCTGGCGATCGTGATCGGCATCGCGTTTCAGAACATCGTCGGCACGCCGCACAAGGCCAGGGCCGGCGTCACCTTCGCGCTGCGCCGACTGCTCCGCCTCGCGATCGTGCTGCTTGGCCTGCAACTGACGACGGCGCAGGTCGCGGGCGTCGGCGGCACCGGCGTAGCGGTGATCGCGCTGTCGTTGGTCGCGACCTTTCTGTTCACCACCTGGCTCGGCCGCCTGCTCGGCGTCGACCGCAAACTCACCGAGTTGATCGCCGCCGGCACATCGATCTGCGGCGCCTCGGCGGTGATCGCCGCCAACACGGTGACCGAGGCGCATGACGAGGACGTCGCCTATGCGGTCGCCTGCGTCACCGTGTTCGGCTCAATCGCGATGTTCGTCTATCCGCTGCTACCAGGCCTGCTGGCTTTGAGCCCGCATGGCTATGGATTGTGGGCGGGCGCATCGATCCACGAAATCGCCCAGGTGGTTGCGGCCGGATTCCAGGACGGCCGCGACGCAGGAGAATTCGCCACCATCGCCAAATTGTCCCGGGTGATGCTGCTGGCGCCGGTGGTGATCACGCTCGGGCTGCTGGCGGCGCGGCGGCTGCGCCGTCACGGCCATGCCACCCGCGCGGCGAAGCCGCCGATGCCGTGGTTCGTGCTCGGCTTTGTGGCGATGGTCGGCCTCAACAGCCTTGTCAGCATTCCCCAGGAGATCAAGACCGGGATCGCCACCGCGACCACGCTACTGCTGGCGATGGCGCTGGCGGCGATGGGACTCGAAACCAAGATCGACAAGCTCCGCGCCAAGGGGCTGCGGCCATTGCTGCTCGGCCTCGCTGCCTCGCTGTTCATCGCCGGCTTCAGCCTGATGCTGGTCAAGATCACCACATGATGGAGCCACATGACGCTTGAACAACTGCGTATCTTCGTCGCGGTCGCGAGCCGTGAACACGTCACCCAGGGCGCGCGCGACCTCAATCTGACGCAATCGGCAACCAGTGCGGCGATCGCCGCGCTGGAAGCGCGCTATGCGACCAAATTGTTCGACCGGATCGGCCGGCGGATCGTCTTGACCGAGGCCGGACGCACCTTTCTCATCGAGGCACGGGCGGTGCTGGCGCGCGCAGCCGCGGCCGAGACGGTGCTGGCGGATCTCGCCGGCCTGAATAGCGGCTCGCTGACCCTGGCCGCGAGCCAGACCGTCGCCAACTACTGGCTGCCGCCAGCGATCGCTCGCTATCAGGCACGGCATCCGGCAATCTCGATCAAGCTGGTGATCGGCAATACCGAAGCGGTCGCGGCGCTGGTCCAGGAGGGCATCGCCGATATCGGCTACGTCGAGGGCGAGATCGATGAACCGGCAATGTCGATCGCAGCCGTCGCCGATGACGACCTCGTGCTGGTGGTCGGCCCCGGCCATCCCTGGGCGACACACGCGCCGCTGCCGTCGCGCGATTTCGCAACGGCGCGCTGGATCCTGCGCGAACGCGGCTCGGGAACGCGATCGATGTTCGAAGCAGCGTTGCCGGCGCTCGGCGTCGATCCGCGCCAATTGAACGTCGCGCTGGAGCTTCCATCCAACGAGGCGGTGCGCTCGGCGGTCGAAGCCGGCGCCGGCGCAACGGTGGTCTCGAAACTGGTCGCGGTCGGTTCGATCAAGGCCGGAACGCTGGTTGCGGTCGACGTCGCGATGCCGAAGCGGCAATTCTTCGCGCTGCGTCACAAGCAGCGTTATGTCACTCAGGCCGCACAGGCATTCATACGGTTGGCTGCTAACCGCGACGACGATCAGCCGTGATTGCCGGCTCCGCGCGGCAACGCCGATCCGATCGTCAGCTGGCGCCATCGGTCAGCTGCCAGGCATGCAGCGCGATCATCAAATCTTCATTGGTCGGAATCACCCAGACCGAGGTCTTACTATTCGCGATCGTGATCCGCGCGGCACCGGCGGTGTTCGCCGCGGCATCGATGGTCACGCCGAGCCATCCGGCTTGAGCGCAGACAAGCCGGCGAACCTCAGCGGCGTGTTCGCCGATCCCACCGGTGAACACCAGCGCATCCAGCCCGCCGAGCGCCGCGGCGAGCGAGCCCAGCTCGCGGCCGATGCGATAGACGAACAATTCGATCGCCTCGGCGGCGTGCGGGTCGGCGCTCGACAGCAACGTGCGCATGTCGTCGCTGATGCCGGAGACACCCAGCATGCCCGACGAATGATACAGCATGTCGCTCACCGTCTGCGCGGTCATGCCGAGTTGCTGGATCAAATACAGTACCGCGCCGGGATCGAGGTTACCGCAACGGCTTCCCATCGGCAGACCGTCGAGTGCGGTGAAACCCATGGTGGTCGCCACGCTGGTGCGCCGGTGCATCGCGCAGAGACTGGCGCCGCCGCCGAGATGCGCGACGACGACTCGTCCCTCAGCGGCGACCGGGCCGAGGATGCCGGGCAGTACGCTGGCAACGTACTCGTAGGACAGGCCGTGAAAGCCATAGCGCCGGACGCCCCGCTCGGTGATGCTGCGCGGCAGCGCGAAGGCCGCGGCCACCTCCGGCTGAGTGTGGTGGAAGGCGGTGTCGAAGCATGCGACCTGCGGCAGCGCCGGGTGCAGCTTCGCCAGCGCCTCGATGGCGGCGAGGTTATGCGGCTGATGCAACGGCGCCAGCGGAATCAGCTCGCATAGCCGTTGCATCACCGCGGCGTCGACGCGCACCGGCGCGGTGAAAATCAACCCGCCATGCACCACGCGATGTCCCGCAGCGGTCAGGGCCTGATCCGGAAAGCTGCGCTCGATCCAGCCGATCAGCGCCGCGATCGCATCCTCGTGGCTGGTGGTCTCGGCCAGATGGTCGTCCGCCAGCGCGGCCCCCGCGCGATCGGTCGCGGTGAAATGCACGCGGTGTCCGATGCCGTCGAACGCGCCTTCGCAGATCAAGTGCTGCGGGGTCGGCCGCATATGCGCCTCGAACAGCGCGAACTTGATGCTGGAGGAGCCGGCGTTCAGCACCACGATGACGTCGCTCATGGCATCGTTCCCGCCTTGTGGCGCGCCAACAGCAGCGCGATCGCACAGGAGCCGAGCCGAGCCAGCGTCTTGTCGGCGCGGCTGGTCAGGATGATCGGCACCCGCGCGCCGAGCACGATCCCGGCGATCTCCGCCGCCGCGAGATATTCCAGCTGCTTCGCCAGCATGTTGCCGGCCTCCAGATCCGGCACCACGAAAATGTCGGCGCGGCCGGCGACCGGCGAGACGATGCCCTTGGTTTTCGCCGCCTCCGCCGAGACCGCATTGTCGAAGGCCAGCGGTCCGTCGAGAATGCCGCCGGTGATCTGGCCGCGATCGGCCATCTTGCACAGCGCTGCGGCGTCGAGCGTGGAGCGGATGGTTTCGGTGACGATCTCGACCGCCGAGAGAATCGCCACCCGCGGCTGCGGAATCCCGAGCGCATGTGCGAGCTCGATCGCGTTCTGGATGATGTCGCGCTTGTCGGTCAGTGTCGGATAGATGTTGATCGCGGCGTCGGTGACCAGTAGCGCCCGCGGATAGGCCGGCGCATCGATCGCATAGACGTGGCTGATGCGTCTGGCGGTGCGCAGGCCGAGATCGTGATCGGTCACCGCGTGCATCAGTTCTTCTGTGTGCAGCGCGCCCTTCATCAGCGCCTCGACCTTGCCGGCGCGCGCCATTGCCACCGCGACGGCCGCGGCGGCGGCGCTGTGATCGGCGGCGACGATCTCATACGGCGCCAGATCAAGCGCGGCCAGGGCGGCAGCGGCAAGGATCTTGAGCTTCGGACCAACCAGCACCGGCAGGATCAATCCGGCGCGGGCGGCCTCGATCGCGCCAAGCAGCGACGGCGCGTCGACCGGATGCACCACCGCCGTGCGGATCGGCTCGAGCCCCTTGGTCATCTCGATCAGGCGCTCGTAGCGCCTCCCCTTGCGGTGCAGATCGATCTCTGGGAGCAGGATGCGCGGGCGCGAGATCTTCTCGGTCGGCGCCACCACCTCGGCGGTGCCGACGATCACCTCCTCGCCACTTTGGTTGGTGGCGCGGCAGTCGAGCACGACCTTGTGTTTCTCGCTGGATTTCTCCGCCACCCGTACCGTCACGGTGATGGTATCGCCGACGCTTACCGGCTTCACGAACCGCAACGATTGATCGAGATAGATCGTTCCAGGACCGGGCAATTGCGTGCCGAGCAGCGTCGAGATCAGCGCACCGCCCCACATGCCATGCGCCACCACATGATGAAAATGATCGCTCTTGGCAAACGTCGCGTCGACATGCATGGGGTTGACGTCTCCCGACATGATCGCGAACGACTCGATGTCGTGGTAGCTGAGCGTCCGAACCAGGCTCGCGGTGTCTCCCACCCGAATCTCGTCGAATGTACGATTTTCGATTTGTTCCATCGGCTGCCCCGGTTTGGCTGAGAACTCAACCGACAATGTGATAACCCGCGTCGATGCAGCCGAAAGCGATACTGTGTTCGTTGGCGATACCGACGATCAATCCCTTCTTGCCTCTAAGCGACATCGTCTCTTCCTGGTCCAATGACATCAGCCGTCACCGATGCGACGACCGGGACGTAACCGCCCGCCGCACCGCGACGGCGCTCCAGCCGTTCGTATAGCATCGTTGTGCGCTCGGATTCGTGACCGAACTGCCGCGCCCCGCGCACTGCTCACTTCACCAACTGCCTGCGGAATTTCATCAACTCCCTGTGGCGCGCGGCGGTGGTCTTCGGATAGCTCATCTCGAGCCCCTCGAGCGCGTCGACAATGACCTGAGACACGATCAGACGGGCGCTTTCCTTGTCGTCTGCCGGCACCACAAACCACGGCGCGTGCTCGGTGCTGGTCGCGCTCAGGCACTGCTCATAGGCCTTCATGTAGTCCTTCCAATATTTGCGCTCCTAGATGTCGGCCTCGCTGAATTTCCAGTTCTTGTCGACGTCGTCGATCCGCGCCAGGAACCGTTTGCGCTGTTCGTCTTTCGACAGATGCAGGAAGAACTTGATGATCCGCGTGCCATTAGCGTGGAGGTGCTTCTCCAGATCGACGATCGAGCGATAGCGCCCCTGCCAGATCTTCTTGTCGTGGTGCGGGGTCTCCGGAATCGATTCGCTGCGCAGAATGTCCGGATGGACGCGGACGATCAGCACTTCCTCGTAATAGGATCGGTTGAAGATGCCGATCCGGCCGCGTTCCGGCAGATCGCGCGTGGTACGCCAGAGGAAGTCGTGCTCCAGCTCGGCCGCGCTGGGATGCTTGAAGCTGGACACCTGGCAGCCCTGCGGATTGATGCCCGACATCACATGCTGGATCGCGCCATCCTTTCCCGCCGCGTCCATTGCCTGGAAGATCAGCAACACGGCATGACGGTCGGAGGCGTAGAGCAGCTTCTGCTGCTTACTGAGCTGCGCGACGTGCTCCGCAAGCAGCGTCTCGTAATGCTCCTTCGATTGGTAGAAGGATTTCACCCTGGTCGGCCATTTGTGCAGCTTGACCTGATCGCCCTCGCCGACGCGAAAGTCCTTGGTGTCGATCTTCATTTCGATTCCTTTCGATGCTGTCGCGAGCCACCCAGCGCCTCGAAGCCGGAAATCACGTCGAACAATTCCTCGTCAATGCCGCTCTGGCGCAACTGGTGGAAAGCGCCGTCGAGATGCTGCAGCAGATCGCTAATGTTCTTGTCGGCGCGCTGCATCGCTGCCAGCCGGCTGGCGTTTTCGCTGGCCAGGGACTCGGCGCAGGCCCGGAACAGCGAGATGAACAGATATTCCCCGATCAGCGCCTTCAGGGTGGCGGCGCCGCCCATCACCTCGGGCAGGTTGCCGGTCGGCCAGCGCAGCTTCGCCAGTCCGCGTTGCCATTGCGCATCGAGCGGCAGCAGGCGCTGGCCGACCGGTTGGTACAACGAACCGGACAGCGGCTGGTTGTGGAACACCCAAAGGCTGCCACGCTCACCTTGCGGCAGCAGCTTATCGGTCTCGATACGAAGCTGCGCCACCAGCGGGGTGATGCCCTGCACCGAGTTCGGCACGGTGAGTAATCCGGCCAGCGGCAGCCCGGCATCCGCCAGCCGCGCGTGAACGCGTTCGCCGACCGCCCAGACCTGAAGCGTGCCCGGCAGTGCCGCGAGTGCCTCGATCGCATAATCCGCAACGACATCGTTGAACTGCCCGACCAGTCCCTGGTCGGACCCGAACACGATGGCGCCGACCGCACGCGCCTGCCGCGGCGCCTGCGGTTCCTCGGGCGCCGGCTCTGCTTCGCGGAAACATACGCTGAGTCCAAGTTCGACGGTCCGATAATAGTCGATCAGCGCGCGCACCGACTTCTCGTATTGCCCGATGCTCGATGCCGCCAGCGCCTTCATGGTACGGACCACGGATTGCAGGTCCCCGGCGCTGCTGATCTTTCGGCGAAGTCCGTCGACGGTGTCACTCATGGCCGATCTTTGGCCTCCACCTTGATCGCCTTGGTGGCGTCCGGGTTGGGGTTGGGCTCGAACGGCGCGAGTGCCTGGCGGGCGATCTCGGTGATAGTCTTCCGATCCGCGTCGCTCAATTGGTCGGCGCTCTCGAACCGGGCACAGACCTCGGCCGGAATGCCGGCCGCCGCCGTCTGCACGGCATTCTCCGCGTCGATCATGCGGTCGAGCGCGACGCCGTCGAACAACCCCGCCGTCAGCGCCAGCAGAACGGCGATCTGCGCGGCCACCGCCACCGGCGAGAACTCCGGCTGTTTCAGGCAGGCGCGGATCCGCCGTCCATGCTCGATGGTGTTGCGAGTGTCTTCATCGAGCCGTGCGCCGAACCGCGCGAAGGTCTCCAACTCCTCGAATTGCGCATAGGCCAATTTGAGGTCACCCGCCACCGCGCGATAGGCCGCCCGTTGCGCCTTGCCGCCGACCCGCGACACCGATTTGCCGACATCGACGGCGGGCAGCACGCCCAGTTCGAACAAAGACGGCGACAGATAGATCTGCCCGTCGGTGATCGAAATCAGGTTGGTCGGAATGTAGGCCGAGATATTCTGTGCTTCGGTCTCGATGATCGGCAGCGCCGTCAGCGAGCCGCCGCCAAGCTCCTGGCGCAAATGTGTCGCGCGCTCCAGCAGCCGGGCGTGAATGTAGAAAATGTCGCCGGGGAACGCCTCGCGGCCCGGCGGCCGGCGCAGCAGCAGCGACAGCTCGCGATAGGCGCGGGCGTGATGGGTAAGATCGTCATAGACGACCAGCACGTCGCGGCCCTGCTCCATGAAATATTCGGCGATCGAGGTCGCGGCGTAAGGCGCGATGAAGGCGAGCCCCGGCGGATCGTTGCCCTCGGTCACCACCAGCACGGTGTAGTCCATCGCGCCCTGTTGCCGCAGCGTCGCCACCGCCTTGGCGACCGCAGCGGCGCGCTGGCCGATCGCGCAATACACGCACACCACGTCCTTGCCGCGCTGGTTCAGGATGGTGTCGATCGCGATCGCGGTCTTGCCGGTCTGCCGATCGCCGAGGATCAATTCTCGCTGGCCGCGACCGACCGGAATCAAGGCATCGACGACTTTCAACCCGGTCTGCAGCGGCACCGTCACCGGGGCGCGATTCATGATATGCGGTGCCGGGCGTTCAATCGGCCGGCGTTCGGTCGCCGCGACCGCTCCATTGCCGTCGAGCGGCCGGCCGAGCGGATCGATCACCCGCCCGAGCAGGGCTTCGCCGACGCTGACGTCCATCACCCGGCCGGTGCGCCTGACCTCGTCGCCGGCGTTGAGGTGCCAGTAGTCGCCGAGCAGCACCACGCCGATTTCGTCTTCATCGACATTAAACGCGATGCCGAGCACGCCGCCAGGAAACGCCACCAGTTCCTCGAAGCCTACGCCGGGAAGCCCGGACACCTTGGCGATGCCGGTGGCGATGCTGATCACCGTGCCGACCTCGCGCGGCGTCAATTGCGGCGTCAGCGCCTCACGCGCCTGACCGATTTCGGCGAAGGCGCGGTCGAACACGCTCTGCAGGCTGTCGGGCTCGATGGTCATTGCGACTTCGATTCGAGCTGGGGCTCTTTGGGTCTTGAAGTGGCCTTGGCCGTCGCCTTTGGCGCCACCTCGCCGCCGGGCTCAGCAGCGGTGGTCGACTCCGGCTCGACTTTCGATTCTGGCTTGGCCTTCGCTTTCAGCAGCTCACCAACTCGCGTTTCGAGCGACTCCAGATAATCCGCAA
The DNA here is from genome assembly GCF_013377015.1 of Rhodopseudomonas sp. GTDB lineage: Bacteria > Pseudomonadota > Alphaproteobacteria > Rhizobiales > Xanthobacteraceae > JARJEH01. The sequence goes on from NZ_JACABA010000001.1 coordinate 521,999, forward strand.
TGCTCCAGGCCAACTTCTGGCCATTTGTCGTCAGCTCGATTCCGCTGACCAGGTCCGGCGCGGTCTCGAAGGTTACTTTGACGTCGGCCGAAAAGGTCTGGTTGAGTGCCTGCTGGATCGTCGCGCGTTGCTCAGCGGGCAAGTCGAACACGCTGCGGATCAGCGCCGGCTCGGGCGATGCCGCGAGCCCCTGGGCCAGTCCCTGCTTCACCTTGGCGTCGATCGCGCCGAGCTTTTGCGCGAACACCTCGACCATGCGCTGTTCCAGACTGGCTCCGGCCAGATCGCTCAGCGCCTTCCGCGCGATGGCGAAGACTTCCTGCTGGGTGCGACGAAGGATCGCCTGATTGAGCTGCTCGGCGTCGTTGCGCAGCGTCTCCTGTCGCTTCAGGCTCAACGCGTTGGCGGCGCTGCGCGCCTCCTCGAGCAGCCGTTGACGCTCGGTATTCGCCTCGTCGGTCGCCCTGCCGATCAGCGCCGCGCGCTGCCGGTCGAACTCTTCGTTCCTGTGCTGGAATTCGTCGCGCTCCCGTTGCGCTTCGGCCTTCTTCGCGTCGGCATCCGCGAGCTCGACTGCGATCCGCCGCTCGCGCGCGTCGACGGCATCGAGGATCGGCTTGTAGAGATATCGCTTCAGCAACCACACCAGGATGATGAAGTTGACCGCCTGCGCACCGACAGTGAACCAATCGATGAGCATGAACTACTTCCCGGCGGCCTGGACGATGACGTGGTTCCAGAACGGATTAGCAAAGATCAGAATCATCGAAACCACGAAACAGTAGATCGCGATCGATTCGATCATCGCCAGTCCGACGAACAGGGTGCGGGTAATGGTCGTCGCTGCATCGGGCTGCTGCGCCAGCGAACTCAGCGCGGTCGCGACCGCTCGCCCCTCGCCGAGCGCGGGTCCGATGCTCCCCAGCGCAATGGTCAGGCCGGCGGTGACGATCGAGGCGATGGCAATCACCGTCATGCTATCCATAATGTCTACTCTTGTTGTCGTCATTCATGCGTTGGCGTTCATTTGGTGGCGTCCAGCGCCGGTTCGGCTTTGGATTTGCGGCCGCTTGTGGCGGCCGCGATATAGACCGCGGCGAGGATGCTGAATATGTAGGCCTGCACCATGCCGGTGAGCAGGCCGAGCGCGCTCATCACGATCGGGAACAAAAACGGCGTGATAGTCAGCAGGATGGCGATGATCATCGCCCCGCTCATCATGTTGCCGAACAGCCGGACCGCCAGCGCCAAGGTACGCGACAATTCGCTGATGATGTTGAAAGGCAACATGATGAACGTCGGCTCAACGTAGGATTTGAGATAGCCGCGCAGCCCCTGCTGTTCGATGCCGAAATACGGCACCGCGATCAGTACGGACAGCGCCAGCGCGGCGGTGGTCGACAGCGATCCGGTCGGCGGCTCATAGCCAGGAATGACGGTGCACAGCGTCGCCAGGGCGACAAACAGGAACAGCGTGCCGAGAAAGCCGATATAGGTCCGGGGCTCCGCCAACCCGACATCCTCGATCTGCTTCTCGATGCCGGTGACGATGATCTCCAGCAGGTTCTGCCAGCGCGAGCGTTGCAGATCCATCGACAGACGGCGGGTCACGAGCTTGGATCCGACCGCAAGAACCGCCATCAAGGCCCAGGTGAACACGATGGTGCCGTTGAGTTTGATGAACCCGGACTGCCAAAAGATGATGTCGTCGGGACTAAGGCGCATAGCTGGTCTCGGATCTGGGCGCGGCGCGGCGGTCGGGCTGGGTCAACCATTGCACGGCGAAGCGCGCCAGCACGAAGCCAACGAGGCAGAGTAGCCAACGTTCCCAGCGCTCGCCCCCGACAACAAGAAATCCGGTCAAGGCGATCGCCATGCGCAGCAACATGCTGCCAAAGAACCATAGCGCCGGCCGCGGCGACGAAATGCCCCGTCGCACCGTCCACCACAAACCGCCGAAGAACATCGCGCCGAGCAGCAAGCCCGCCGCGAAGGCGGGCGCAAGATCCATGAATTCAGTCACCGCCATTCTCCTGTTCGTCCTGGACCGCCTTGGCTTCCTTCGCCACCCAATGCCAGGCATTGAAGCAGCCGATGCACAGCCCGGCGACCAGCAACGCCAGGGTCCAGCCATGTTTGCCGGGATAGTGCTGGTCGAGCCAGATCCCGAGCGCCGCGCCGAGCAGGGTCGGAACCGCGACCGACCAGCCGATCAGCCCCATCATCCCGAGCCCGAACCAGACGCCCTGCTCGGCGTGACGCCGTGCTTTCAGCTTGCGCGCCGCCTTGGCGCCGACTTCCTCGCCCAGCGTCGATTTCGGCTTCACCGGCGTGGTCTCGGACTCTTCACTCATGGTGCATCCTCGCCATTCGCCGCACCAGATCGCTTTCCATTTTCGCCAGCACCGCGCGAACGTCTTGTTCGTGCGCGTCGAGCGTCAGGAAGTCACGCTCGACCGCCGCGCGCAACTGGCCGAGATCAGCGCCGCCCTGCGCGCGGCGGACCGACACCAGGACCTCGGCGCCGGTCTTGACCAGCACGCCTTCGTCCACCGCAACAAACATCTCGCCGTCCGATTGCGTCTCGTAGGTCAAGATCCCCGGCGCCAAGGCGGCGACGCAGTCCAGCCGTTGCGGCAACAACCCGAACGAGCCCTCGCGAGTCTCCGCGACGATCCGCAGCACGCCGGCCTTTTCGGCGAACACCTGGAACGGCAACAGGATCTTAAGATGCATCGGCGTCGACGGCATCTGCAACCTCCGGCTGGGGTTTCGCCGTGGCGGCCGGCCTGGCGGAGGTCGCGGGCTTTGCCTTGGCCTTTGCCTCGTCGATCGCCCCGATCATATAGAGCGCGCTTTCCGGGTAGCTCTTGAATTCATCGTTCAGAATGCGCTCGCAGCCATCTAGCGCATCCTTCAAGCTCACCAGCTTCCCTGTCAGCCCGGTGAATTGCTCGGTGGTGAAGAACGGCTGGGTCAGAAAGCGCTCCAGCCGGCGGGCGCGGTCCACCACGTTGCGGTCCTCCGGCGACAATTGCTCCAGACCGAGCATGGCGATGATGTCCTTCAGCTCGGCATATTGCGCCAGCGTGCGACGGATCTCCTGCGCCAGGCGATAGTGTCGCTCGCCGACGATGCCCGGAGTCGCCATCTTGGAGCTGGATTGCAACGGATCGATCGCCGGAAACAGCCCTTCGCTGGCGCGGTCGCGCGACAGCACGATCGAGGCGGACAGATGCGAAAAGGTATGCACCGCCGCCGGATCGGTGAAGTCGTCGGCCGGTACATAGACTGCCTGGATCGAGGTGATCGCGCCGGTGTCGGTGTTGGCGATGCGCTCTTCCAGCCCCGATAGTTCGGTACCCATGGTCGGCTGATAGCCGAGCCGCGACGGCATCTGTCCCATCAGGCCGGAGACTTCCATCCCGGCCTGGATGAAGCGGAAGATGTTGTCGACCAGCAGCAGCACGTCGCGATGCTCGTCGTCGCGGAAGTACTCGGCCATGGTCAGCGCCGCATGGCCGACCCGAAAGCGCGCGCCGGGCGGCTCGTTCATCTGTCCGAACACCATCACCATGTTCGGCAGCACGCCCGCCTCCTTCATCGCGTCGTAGAGCTCCTGCCCTTCACGACAGCGCTCGCCGATGCCGCAGAAAATGCTGACCCCCTCATGATGACCGACCATGTTGTGGATCATTTCGGTCAACAGCACGGTCTTGCCGACGCCCGCCCCGCCGAACAGGCCGGCCTTGCCGCCACGCTCCAGTGGCACCAGCACGTCGATCGCCTTGATGCCGGTCTCGAAGATTTCGGACTTGGTAGAACGCCGCGCCAGCGACGGCGGCGCGCGATGCACCGAACGCCACTGCACGTCGGACGGGGCCGGCTCGCGATCAATGGCGTTGCCGAACACATCGAACATCCGCGACAGCACCGCATTGCCGACCGGCGCCTGCAACGGTCCGCCGCTGTCCTCCACTGCCGAGCCGCGCGCCAGACCCTGCGTCGGGGTCAGCGCGATCCCGCGCACGTGCCGCGCGTCCAGCTGCGCCAACACCTCGATCACGATCGCCTTGTCGGCGCCGGCACGCAGCACCGAGTAAATCGGCGGCAAGTGCCGATCGAATCGGACATCCACCACGCTGCCGCGCACCGAAACCACAAGGCCGACGTTGGTTGGGCTGGTGCTGTATGCCATGTCTGCTCCGGTCAGCCCCAGCCTCGCTTTGCGCTGGGTCTGGTCCTCAACATAGGTATCCTTTGTGTCGTTGCGCTGGCAACGGCCCAAGAATTCGGAGGACCGGCGCCGACCGCGGTCCTCACAGCTCAATCAGATCGATCGCGTGGCCCTGCACCGACTTCGCCAGCTCGACGACATGCCGATGATGCGTGAATAGTACGATCTGGTGCCGGCGGCCGGCGTCGGCCAGCAGCCGCAGCGTGGCCAGCGTGCGATTGTCGTCGAAGCTGGTCAGCAGGTCGTCGCCGATGAACGGCATCGGTTCGGAGCTGCGGCGTTCCAGCAGCGCCAGCCGCAGCGCCAGAAACAACTGATCGCGCGTGCCTTCGCTGAGACCCGCGACCGGCAAACGGTCGCCGTCGCCGCGCTGCGCCACCAGCACAGGCTGATCGTCGTCGCCATAGGCGATGCCGAGGCCGCTGAAGGCGTCGCCGGTTGCCATTGCGAACAGCGCGCTGGCGCGTGCGATCAGCGGATCCTGCACCATCGCGCGATGGCGCTCGATCGCCCGGGCGGCGAGCCGCGACGCCGCCGCGCGCAGCAGCCAGCGCTCGGCGATCGACAGCAGCTCGGCACCGGCATCGGCGCGTTCCGCGGCCTGAGCCGCCGCGTCACGACCCTTCACCAACGTGTTGAATTCGCCCTGCGCCTGATGATGGAGCGCGGAAGCCTCGGCGATATCCTTGAGCAATTGCGCCTGTGCAAGCGTTTGCCGATCGATGTCGCCGGGCAGCCGGTCGAGATCGAGCCCATCGCGCTCCTGCCGCAGCGCGGCTTCGTCGCGGCCGTCGGCGATTGCGTACAGATCGCGGCGGAGGCCGGCCCGATCGGTCTCGTAACGATGCCGCGCGCTGGTGCGCTCGAGCGGCTCCGCCAGTTCCGCGATTCCAGCCACCCCAAGAACGCGGCAGGCGTCGTCCAGCACCGCCTCAGTTGCGGCGCGTTTCGCCACCAGCGCGTCGCGGCTGGCGGCGCGCTTGACGGCGGCCTCGCGCAGCCGCCGGCAGGTCTCGCTGTCGCGACGCGCGGCCGCCAGTTGCTCCGCAAGCCGCGCCACCGCATCTTGCGCCGACTGACTTCGGAGTTGTGGCGCCACCCGATCGACTACGGCGAAAACGTCGCGATCGAACGCGATCAGGTCGGATTCGATGGTCGCCACCCGGTGACCCTCGCCTTCGAAGCTCGCCTTCGGCACCGCCACCGTATGCCACACCGAAAGCGCCGCCTCGGCCTGAACCGACGTCGCTTCGCCCGACAGGCCGATCCCGGTCATCGCCGCGGGCCAGGCTTCGTGCGCGCGGTCGAGCGTGGCTTGCGCGATTTCGCGTGCCGACGTTGCCTCGGTCAGGTCGCGCTCGATGCGCTTTTCGGCCACCGATCGCGCCTTGGCCTCGGCCCAGGCCGCCTGCAATTCCTCGAACCGCGCTTTGGCCTCGCGAAACAGCAGGTCCGGCGCCAGGCTGCGATCGGGCACGCGGCCGGTGCTATCAAGGAACGAGAGCACCGCGGCCTTGCCGGAGTCCAGGTTTGCCGCCAACGCATCAATGCCGGCCTGCTCGGCGTCGCGCCTGCCGAGCCGCGCCAGAATATCGTCGAACCGTTCGCGCCAGCGCAGCATCTCCGCCGGGCCACGCGGCGTCAGGCCCGACGCGGCCCAGGTGTTTCTCCACGCGATGTCAACCTCGGCAAGCCTGGCCTGCAATCCGGCGAGCTTGGCGGCGATGCGATCGCGTTCGTCCCGATAGGCCGCGAGGCGCTGCCGCGCGTCGTCATGGCGGGTGGCGCGCTCGGTATCAGTCAGCAGCAGGTCGGTGACGCGATCGATCGCCTGCGACGACCGCACCACCTCGTCGAAACGCCGCACACGCATCCCGGGATCGCCATCCAGGGCCACGCGCAATCCATTGAGCTGCTCATCACGTTCGCGGCGCGCGCGGGACAGGTCCGCGCGGCTCGGCACAATTCCGTCGCTGGACAGCCGCGCCAACTCGGCCTCGGTGGCAACGATGGCCTCATCCTGTGTGGCGACCGCCTCGGCGAGCCGCGTTGCGTCGGCGTCGCTGAGTTCCGTGGCGTGCGCGAATTTCGCGATCGCCGTATGATCCGGCAGCGGTAACGCTCGCAGCTGGTCCAGTGCGCCCGGCGAAGGGTCGAGCGACGCCGCAGCGGCCGCCAGTGCGCTCGTCTCGACGGCGAGCGCCGTGCTGTCGCGGCGCAGCCGGTCCGCCTGCGCCGGAATGTCGCCCAGCGCATCGAAGCGCTGCCGCAGCTGCTCGATATCGACCACCGCAACCGCATGACTCTCTTCGGCCGCGAACGCGTCATGTTCCTGCTGTGCGCGCGCCTGACGCGCCTCGGCCTCGGCGATCGCCTGCCCGGCGCGCTTCGTTAGCTCGATCAGTTCGCGCGCCTGCGCCTGCGCTGGGTCGGTCGGCCGCCGCGCCAGCAATTGCGCGTGCGACGACAGCCCGAGCCGATGCGCGGCGGCGTCAAGCGCGCCCTCGGCCAGATCGCGGGCCTGGCGGCGGCGCGGCAAATCCTCCAGCGCCTTGCGCACGGCGCCGAGCCGCTCGCGCAGCGCATCGATCGCCGAGCCTTGCGACAGCAGCGTCTCATCGACCGCCATCGCGGCGATATCGGCGGCATCGGCGGCGGCCGCCGCGTCGAGCGCGGCGATGTCGCGCGCGAGCCCGGCATCGGCGTCAAGCGCGGCGCGCCATTCCGCCAGCGCGTGCGCCGGCACCTCTGGCAGATCGGCAAGCGTGGCCAGTTCGGCGCCGATGCCCTCGAGCCGCGCCAGATGCGAGCGCACCCGCAGCGTCCGCTGCCACAACGCCAGCGTCACGCCGGCGTCCCGATGCGCATCGCTGAGCTGATCGAGCTGCTGTCGCGCCTCTTCAACCGCCGTCTCTGCCTGCGCAATCGCCTCGCGGGTAACGATGGCGTCGCGCAGCGCGCGGTCGGCGTCGTCGCGGCGCTCGAGCGCCACATAAAACGGCTTGCCGGCGGATTTGCGCGGCGTGAACAATTCGTCGGCCTCGTCCTGCAGCCGCTGCCTGGTCCGCGACAATGCCGCCATGCCGGCCGAACTCGCCGCCAGCGTCTCTGCTAGCCGGCCGCCGGCGGTGAGCAGTTCGTGGCCGCCCTCGCGCAGCGCCTGCGCGGTCAGACCGAATTCGCGGCTGAAGGCGTCGCGCGACAACCCGGCCAACAGCGGCGCCAGCAGGTCGTCCGGCAATGGCTGGTCGTCGGCATCGACCAGGGTGTTCTTGTTGCCCTTGCGACGCCGCGCGGTAACGACGCGGCCGTCGGAATGGCGGAAGCTGCCGCCGATTCGCAGAATCTTGGTGTCATGCCGGAAATCATATTCGGTGCGGCCGCCGAAGCCGAACAGCAGGTCGCCGATCGCCGCCAATGCCGAAGTCTTGCCTGCTTCGTTGGCGCCGAGCACGATATGCAGCGCGGCGTCGGGCGCGAAGGCCAATGCCTTGTCCGTAAACAGGCCGTAGCGCTCGAACACGAGTCGCTCGATCCTCACGACAGGTCTCCGGCGAGCAGCGCGCGTGCGTCATCGGCCAACGTGGTCAGGACATCGGATCGTGCGAATTCGTCGTGCAGGTCTTTCGGCATCTTGGCCTTGATCGCTTCGGTGAGTTCGGCAAGTACCGCAGCGAAGTCCGGATCGCTGGCCGCCTCCGCCACCAAGCGATCGACATCGAGCGCATCGGCTGCCGCCAAAGCAGCGAGCGGCCGCGGCGGCAGAGTGGTCTTCACCTTGAGCTGTTCGACCCAGCAATCGGCTGACAACTGAAAGCCGCTGGCGCGGACGTCGTCCTGCAACGCCTCGCGCCGGGCGACCAGATGATTGTGCAGCGGCGTCACGCCAACCAGCGTCACCCGTGCGGCCAGCGGCCGGCCCTCGCTGGCCGCCTGGGCCTCGGCCAACGCGGCCCCGATCAGTACCACCACCTCGGCCTCGTCGACGACGCCGGCGACATCGACCGACAGCTGCGTCCAGCGCGCGCCGTCCAGTGCCAGCGGCGTCACCTCGACGATGCGGCCGTCGTCCACCGTCACCCGCATCGCACCCTTGGCGCCGGTCTCGCGCACGCTGCGGCCCTGCAGATTGCCGGGATAGACGATCCACGGATCGCGGCTGACGATCTCGGCGGCGTGGACGTGACCGAGCGCCCAGTAATCATAGCCGAACCGCTTCAGATCCTCGATGCTGCACGGCGCGTAGCCCTCGTGGCCGCGCGTTCCGTCGAGCGAGGTGTGCAGCACCCCGATATTGAGCCAGCCGTCGCGGCGCTTGGGATAGCTCTCGACGAATTCGGCGGTGAGCCGATGCGGAAAGCTGCGGCCATGCAGCGCAACCTGATGGGCATCGAGCGTGTGGGTTTCCGCCTTGCTGGAGCGAAACACCGTCACCGTCTCGGGATAGGGCAGTTCGCGCGACATCACGCTCGCCGCGTCGTGATTGCCCTTGACTATAAATACTGGAATACCCGCGCGGTGCAGCGCACTGATGGCGCGAACGAAGAACAATCCGGTGGTGACGTCCTTCCAGTCGCCGTCGAAAATGTCGCCGGCAATGATCAGGAACGCCGCTTTGTTGGCGATGGTTTCAGCGATCAACGCTTCCACCGCGCGCCGGCCCGCCTGCGCGAAGCGCTCGGCCACGGCCTTATCCTTCAGGCCCAGCCCGGAGAGCGGGCTGTCTATGTGAAGATCGGCGGCGTGGATGAAAGAGAAGCGCATGAGATCCGGGCTGGCGTTGCGATCCGCCATCCAGATTTGGCATGGCCCGCATCACGCGTGTGTCTCGCGACGAGTCCTCTTATAAGTAGAAGCTTCGCTCGCGATCAAGGCCGCATGCTGACGCCAACCGACGGCAACTCTCGCCCGTTTGCGACGACCGCTGGCCAGATATTGATGCGACAGGCTTTGTGCGGCCCCGAAATCGGGGAAAGTCGCGACGCCGAAGCTGCTTCGTCAACAGTGCTCCAAATGAAAGGCGGCCGGCGCTCCGAGGGCGCTTCTGCTCGGCGGATTGATCCACTCAACTTTGTAGTTGGCAGGCATTCCGGAGCCTCGTCCAGCCAATCGGCCTCCACCTTGAAGCCAGGTCGAGAACTCGCCGATATCACCAAATCGGAATTCGAGCGCATCCGGCCGGCGCCGACAAGAGCGCCCGTTATTGAAATTTTATGATTACAATCAGATATTTGCAGAATTTTTGGTAACGGGAGACGGACTCTAACCCCAGCCCCCAGGATCATGATGTCGGTGTTCCAAGGTCAAACGGTTTCCGCCAGTCGAAATTAGCCACTTTTGCGGCATTTTGCCCCTAAGATCCATCCTGACGCAACTCTCCCCTCGCCAAGAACGGCAGTCTGGTTGTGCGCAAGGTTGTACGGACCGAGCGGAAAGAGACCATGGCCATCGAGCGTTGCGACATCGACCAGGCAATAGTCACCAAGGCGCTCGACGCCGCCGATGCCGGTCGCGAAGGAACCGCAGCGACGACTTTTTTCTTCCAAATCAAAAGGACCCGTTGTCCCGTCCTGGGTCGTGACGAATTGATATTGTACTGTGCGATGGCAACGGTAATCGCGGCCTGCTGGCGGAGTCGGCCACCGCCAGCAGGCGGAGCGCTGTTGCGGATCAGGCGGCCTTGGATTTCGCCACATGGGTGGCGATCGCATCCATCAAGGCCGGCGACAGACAGTCGTAGGGCTCGAGGCCGAGTTCCTTCAGACGAGACCTGATGCCGCCCATATCGGCCGGTTTGACCCCGGACTCGATCACCGACGAAACGAACGCCGCGAAACCCGGCGCTTCCGAGCCGGCCTCCTGGAACAATTCGGGGTGGATGAAGTCGAGGCCATAGAACGGGTGTGCCTTGTTCTCGATGCGGCCGTACATGTGCGTGCCGCAGACCTTGCAGGCATGTCGCTGGATTGCCGCCGATGCATCGACAATCTGCAGTTTGTCACCGTTTTCAGTCACCGAGAGATTTTCGCGCGGCACGACGGCAACCACCGAAAAAGTTGCGCCATCGGGCTTCCAGCATTTCGTGCAGCCGCAAGCGTGATTATGGGCAACGTCGCCCTTGATGGCGACCTTGACCGGCTTGTCCTTGCACTTGCAGACTAGGGTCCCGCCAGCAAAGCTGCCGGAGCCCTTCTTGACGCCGCTGTCGACCGATGGGTGGATATGAACAGTCATGGGCCTCTCCTCCGATTGTGGGACGTTTTTGATTTCAGAACACGACGACCGACCGGATCGATAGGCCCTCGTGCATCAGATCGAACCCCTTGTTGATCTCCTCGAGCTTGAGGACGTGAGTGATCATCGGATCGATCTCGATCTTGCCGTTCATGTACCAGTCGACGATCTTCGGCACGTCGGTGCGGCCGCGCGCGCCGCCGAACGCGGTGCCTTTCCAGACCCGCCCGGTCACCAGTTGGAACGGGCGCGTGGAGATTTCCTTGCCGGATTCCGCGACTCCGATCACCACCGAGACGCCCCAGCCGCGATGGCAGGCTTCCAGCGCCTGGCGCATCACCGTGGTGTTGCCGGTGCAATCGAAGGTGTAGTCGGCGCCGCCGTCGGTGAGCTGAACCAGGTGCTGGACGATGTCGCCGTCGACCTTCGTCGGATTGACGAAATGCGTCATGCCGAAGCGGCGGCCCCACTCTTCTTTGCCGTCGTTGATGTCGACGCCGATGATCTTGTCGGCCCCGACCATTCGGGCGCCCTGGATCACGTTGAGCCCGATGCCGCCGAGACCGAACACCACGACGTTGGCGCCAGGCGTTACCTTGGCGGTGTTGACCACGGCGCCGACGCCGGTGGTGACGCCGCAGCCGATGTAGCAGCTCTTGTCGAATGGCGCGTCGTTGCGAATCTTCGCCACCGCGATTTCCGGCAGCACGGTGAAGTTCGAAAACGTCGAGCAGCCCATGTAGTGGTAGATCGGCTGGCCCTTGTAGCTGAAGCGGCTGGTGCCGTCCGGCATCACTCCCTTGCCCTGGGTGGCGCGAATAGCGGTGCAGAGATTGGTTTTCTGGCTGAGGCAGCTTTTGCACTGCCGGCATTCCGGGGTGTAAAGCGGGATCACATGGTCGCCCGGCTTCACCGAGGTGACACCCGGTCCGACCTCGCGAACGATACCGGCGCCTTCGTGGCCGAGAATCGAGGGGAAGATCCCCTCGCTGTCGAAGCCGTCCAGCGTATAGGCGTCGGTGTGGCAGATGCCGGTGGCCTTGATTTCGACCAGCACCTCTCCCTGCTTTGGTCCTTCGAGATCGACCTCGACGATCTCGAGTGGCTTCTTGGCCTCGAACGCAACTGCGGCACGGCTCTTCATTCTGGCACCCTTGTCGATCTAAGACTGCAACGTATCACGGCACCCGCGCGACCTCATTCGGGTTTCCCCATGCAGGCGTTTTCGGCCTGAGTAAAGGCCTCGGGTTTGTCTTCGTGTTTGCCGGGGCGTGTTCGCCCCACCGCGTCGTTGGCGCGGGCGCGGAGATAGATGTAGATATCGTCGATGTAGCAGACGACGTTGGTATTGTCGCCGAAGGACGGCATGACGTTCTCTTGAGACGAGGTGACATTCTTGCGACCGCTGGCGACGACGCCAAGGAAGTCGCCGTAGCTCATCGTCTTGAGCGAGTCCTTCAGTGAGGGTGCATAGGTCGAGCCCATCCCGTCAGGGCCGTGGCAGACGTGGCATTCCGAGTGATAGCGTCGGTAGCCCGAATAGGTGTACCAATCGACGGTGCCATCGGCCGAGACCTTGTAGGTCGGAGTACCTTCCCTGTCGAGGTACTTGCCGTCGACGGACTTGCCCGGCGTTGAATCGGCAGCGGGTTCGGCGAAGGCAAGCTGCCCGGATGCCACGATCAAGATCGCAGCACACACATAACGGAATTTCTGCAAGAGCGTTTCCTCGAGATTTTTTCAGTGACGAACGGACCGGCGCATGGAGCGGTTCCATGCGCCGGAACGTGGCCCAATCAGGTCACTGCGGCAGGGCGAAGACCGTGAGGCTTCCGCCGAGCGAGGTGTAGTTGCTCAGTGCGGCGTAACCACCGACGGCGCCGAGGCCGGCGGTCGGATCGGTGAGGCCGGCGGCAAGACCGATACCGGCCCAACCGCCGACGCCGGACAGCACCGCGACATATTGCCGTCCGCCGTTCTCATAAGTCGTGACGTTGCCGATGATGCCGGACGGCGTCTTGAACTTGTAAAGTTCCTTGCCCGACTTGGCATCGACCGCCTTGAGGTAGCCTTCGAGCGTTCCGTAGAACACCACACCGCCAGCGGTGGCGAGCGCCCCCGACCAGACCGAGAACTGTTCCTTGTTGGACCAGACGATCTTTCCGGTCTTGCCGTCCCAAGCAACGAAGTTGCCCATGTGGGTTTCACCCGCGGGCGGATACATCGACAGCGTCGCCCCGACATAGGGCTGGCCGGCGGTATAGCTCACCTTGAAGGGTTCGTAGTCCATGCAGACGTGGTTGGTCGGAACGTAGAACAGTTGCGTATCCGGCGAATAGGCCGCGGGCTGCTCGTCCTTGGTGCCGAGCGCGGCCGGGCAAACTCCCTTGACGTTGTGATCTTCGCCGCCCTTGTCGGTCGAGTACTGCTCGACGACCTTCGGACGGCCATAGTTCGGAGAGTTCTTGTCCATATCGACGCCGCTGGTCCAGTTGACCTTGGGATCGTACTTCTCGGCCACCAGCAATTCGCCGGTGGCGCGATCGAGCGTGTAGCCGATGCCGTTGCGGTCGAAATGAGTCAGCAGCTTGCGATCGGCACCATTGATATTCTGATTGCTCAGGATCATTTCGTTGACGCCGTCATAGTCCCATTCGTCATGGGGCGTCATCTGATAGACCCATTTGGCAACGCCGGTATCCGGGTTGCGCGCCCAAATGGTCATCGACCATTTATTGTCGCCCGGTCGCTGCTTCGGATTCCAGGTCGAAGGATTGCCGGAGCCGTAATAGACCAGGTTCAGCTCCGGATCGTAGGAGATCCAGCCCCAGGTGGCGCCGCCGCCGATCTTCCATTGATCGCCCTGCCAGGTCTTCAGGCTGGAATCCTTGCCGATCGGTTTGCCGAGCGCGGTGGTCTTCTCGGGATCGACCAGGATCTGGTCGTCCGGTCCTTCCGAAAAGCCGCGCCAGGCCAATTTGCCGGTCTTGATGTCATAGGCGGTCATATGGGCTTGCACGCCGAACTCGCCGCCGGAGATGCCGACCAGCACCTTGTCCTTGACCACCAGCGGTGCCGAGGTGCCGGTGGCGCCCTTGCCGGGATCCCCGTTCTTCACCGACCATGCGACCTTGCCGGTCTTGGCGTCGAGCGCAACCAGCGTGGTGTCGGCTTGATGCAGGAAGATTTTGCCGTCGCCATAGGCCACGCCGCGGTTAACTGTGTCGCAGCACATCACCGGGATGACGTTCGGATCCTGCTTGGGCTCGTACTTCCAGACGATCTTGTTCTCGTCGGACAGGTCAAGAGCATAGACCTTGTTTGGAAACGGCGTGTGGACGTACATCATGTTGCCGATGATCAGCGGCCCGCCTTCGTGGCCGCGCAGCACGCCGGTCGAGAACGTCCAGGCGACCTGCAGCTTGCCGACGTTGGCCGCGGTGATCTGGTTGAGCTTCGAGTAGCGCGTACTGGCGTAATCGCCTGCCGGAATCACCCAATCTTTCGGGTTCTGCGACATCTTGGTTAGTTCTTCATTGGCATAGGAAGCGCCGGTGGCGAACGACGCCATAGCGGCAAGACAGGTAGCAGATAGCACCTTGCGCATAATGGTCTCCTCCCAGTTATACAATTTGGGTTACGCCGAGACGGCCCAACTTTGCGTTCTTGTTCGTAGCCAACCGTAGCGCGTTCGATCGTTGCAAGCTTGCCCAAGAGCGAACGGCGCTTGCTCTACAGCGAAACCCGATCAACTTTGTGACTTCCGACGAAATTTCGCCGAATGCGCCACGTTGCAGTGCAGCGCAGACAGATAGGCTCAACTTGAGGTTCCGCTTGACGAAGCGAAAACTAAGTCGGAGGATTATCCAGTGGCGCCAGGGGACCTTGCGCAGCCCACGGACTATTCTAAATAATTAGTAATCGCTTTCCACGTGACTGAGGCCGTCCTGCGGCAGCAGTCATGTCCTGATCTCGAATCGGTGGCTGGATAATGGCTGATACAGTCGGCTCACTCAGCACTTGCGGATTGGCGCCGAGGAAACAGATTCAGTGTTGGACCGAAGCACTGGAGGATCTGTGCGGCCACTTCGACATCGATCCGTTGCAGGCGTCCTCGCTTGAGGCGCGGATCAACTACGCTACCGTCTCCCGCCTGAAGCTCTGCCGGATTGAGGTGAGCCAGCATCGGGTAGCACACACCGTCTCCCGGGCAAGGTTGACTGACCATCCCTACATCAAGATCCTGTTTCAGACCCACGGAATTTCCTATTTCGAGCAGGACGGACGCCACATCGACCTGATGCCCGGAGATTGTCTGGCCTATGATGTGTCGTCACCGCATACCATCGTCAGTCCGTCGCTGACGCGGCACGACGTCGTCATCGCGCCGAAGGAACTGTTGCGGGAACGCGGCTTCCGCTCGGCAAGGATGTCGGCCTGCAAGCTTTCGGCGCGCGCCGGCACCGGCCGGATCGCGCATGATTTCGTCCGTGCCACGCTCGACGAGGCGACCAAATTGTCGCCCGGCAGCGCGATCGGCGTTGCCGACTCGCTGATTGATCTGCTGCTGTTGCCGCTCCGCGACGCTGACATGATGTTCGACCGCGTCGGTCCGGAGGCGATGTATGTGCGCGCCCAGGGTTTCATTCGCGAGCATTTGCGCGACCCGGACCTCTGTATCGATCAGATCTCAATGGCGCTCGGCTGCACCAAACGTTATTTGCACATGCTGTTCAGCGACAGGGGAATGACCGTCAGCGACTATATCTGGCAGGCAAGGTTGCAGAACTGCCGCCAGGAGTTGGAGACCCAGCCCGGCAAGACAGTCACCGATGTTGCATTCTCGTGGGGCTTTTCGAGCTCGTCACATTTCAGCCGGATGTTCCGCAAGTATTTCGGGATTGTTCCATCATCCATCCATAAGGCACTGCAGAGCAGCCAGGCCACGAACGCGTCCTGACCGCCGTGCGCTCGCTTTGCGCAACCGCGACACGAGCCACTCGCATCCCGGTGTACCGGTGCAGGGCATTGCCGCCCACGTGTTGACTTCGCAAGCGCCTGCCTGTGGTCGCGACTGCCCCTGTCACCGGCACCGCGGCATGATCATTGCTTTGACTATCTCGCCCTGGTCACGAAGGAGCGAGGTGGATGAAGCAGGTCATGCTTTTTCTCTGTGTTTTCGGCTGTTTAGCGGGGGGCGCGACGGCGCGCGATCTCGGTCAATGGGGTGCCGTGGATCCTGGCATTCGGCAATGGTACGAAGCCTTGATGCAGCCGGACGTTCCGAATGCCTCGTGTTGCGGCGAAGCCGACGCCTACTGGGCTGACGAGATCCATGTCAGGGATGGCAAGGCCTACGCAACCATCACCGACGACCGGCCCGACGAACCGCTTGGCCGGCCCCACATCGACGTTGGCTCGGAAATCGAAATCCCGAACAACAAACTGAAATGGGACAGGTCGAATCCCACCGGCCACGGCATCGTCTTCCTGAGCCGCAACGGTTACGTCTTCTGCTACGTCCAGCCCGGCGGGGCCTGATTGGCGGAGAATGTTGCGACGGCGCTTTCGTCAGTTCAGGGCAAGTCTTTGGCGGGGAGAATTGGCGCCGGCAACGGGGCGAACTCGATGCTCCCGGATTCCCCCGTCAGAAACGCCAGGTCGAGCGGACCTCCGCTCGCTGGATCGCCGCCCGGCGCCGCCGCGGGGCGAAGGGTTGCGACATTGGACGGACCGTCGGGCGCGGATATCCCGTCGCCTCTGCCGAAATCGGCGGCGCGGCCGCCTTGCGGATGGCCTTTCAGGATTTCGTCGCGGGCGGCTTCCACCTTGCCGGCCAGCGCCGCAGAATAGGGCAGCCGATAGGCCCGGGGCTGTCCGCTCGGCAGGTTGCTTGCATCGAGTGCCTCGACCCAGACATGCACCGCGCCTGGGTCACGATCAAGCGGATTGGGATCGACAACCCGCCCCCAAAGTAACTGGAACTGAGGCGGTAATGGCGTCGGCGATGACCAGCCGGACAGGCCTTCGATGCGGAAATACGCCAGGCAATAGAAGCCGCTGGTCACGACGACCGCGGCGACCTTGAGCGGCCACGGAACGCGAGCCCGCAAGGCGACGACCAGCAACAGCGCCGCCAGCAGCACATACGCAATCGACAGTCCGAGAATTTCCCGCTGCAATTCCATAGCGTCAGCCCGCGTTGCGGCGCGGATTGCGCAGCGTCTGCAGCAACGACTTCTCGTGACTGTTGACATCGATAATGGCGCCGCTGTCGTTAATCGAAAACCGCACCGCCGTGCGTTCGGTGCCGGCTCGCTCCAGCATCATGGTGTCGTAGTGAACCACCTGAACCGTGGGGTTGAGCTTTTCGACTTTCACCGAGACCGGTACGGGTTCGCGGCCCATTGCGACAAAATGATAGACGTTGACGGTGTACTCGCCGGCGACGATGCCCCGGATGCTGACGATTTCCTGGCGGATCGGCGATAGAACCTTGTGTCCGTTGACCAGAATGAAATCGTTTGCGCCGCCGCGGTCGTCGCGATCGAGAACCATGAAACCGGCTTCGCGCCGGCGATACCAAACCATGTTCCCGAGCGGGTCCTGGACAAACATGTCGAAGTCGTCCGGATGCTGGTCGGGCCATGTCATGGTCACGAGGAATTCGGCCTTGCTGTCGATCTTGCCATCCTTGGCGTCAGGCGCGATGGCGAGCAGCGCGATGAAAAACAGGAACGCGAGCACCTGGAGTGCCTTGAACAGCATGACCGCGAACGGATCAAACGGCTCATCGCGCGGCATGAGGTCAAATTCGTCGATCATTCCGCCGCCCCGGGCTGGGCTTCCAGGATCGAAACGACCCGAACCTCGGTCAGGGCGACCGCATAGGCAAACAGCTTCGCGGTCGCATCGTCGAGCATGTAGTATTGAATCTTGATGAGGATCGATCCGACCAGCCCGGCCAGAGTCGTGTACATCGCGACCGCCATGCCGTCGCTCATCAGGTTCATCGAGGATCGGATGGCGCCGCGGTCACCGGGGTCGAGCCCGGCGATCGGCGCCAGCATCATGATGAAGCCGATGATGGTGCCGAGCAGACCGAGCTTCATCAGCGTGTCGCTGGCGAAGCTGCCGAACTGATTGGAGCCGCGCAGCCGGCCGGCAAGTCCGCGCAGCAGCAGGGTCTGGTCGAGACGTCGCGGGCCCTGCAAGCGCGCCTTGACTGCAAGATCGTGGATATGCGAGGCGACCAGGCCGGGCGGAAGTTTGCCTGCCCCCCCGACCACGATCGCGTCGCCATCGACGCCAAGGCTGCCGGATCCGGCTTCGATCAGTTTGCCGCCGCGGCGAGCGGCCGTGGCCTCGCGCGAGATCATGATCGTCCGCCACAGGCAATGCATTGATGCTGCAGCGTAAAGCAGCCCGATCAGCGAAGACAGATAGGTTCGATCGCTCGCCACCATCTGGCGGATCAGTCCGAAGCGCCACAGCAGGACGAAAGCGAAAGTACAGAGACCGGTGAAGACCAGCCATCGCAAGAGCGGCCCGCGGTCGCCGAAAGAATCTGGGGTCGCGTTCGTTTTTGGCATTTTCACACCTGACCCGAAGCTGGATCGCCGCGCAAAGCATCCGCCGCAGGCAGACAAATTATGCAGCCGAATTTTCGGGATAGCCACGATTTCATTGAGAAGCTGCGCGGAAACTACACGCCGGCATCGGAAGGCACTGTGGCGATTGTAGAAATAGGCCACGTCACGCGGACGAAGTGAGCTCGTTTCCGAGGTTGTTAGTCCGGCCGAACTACAAAAGTGACTACGTAGTGCAGCGCACAACACGATGCGAGCACTTGCGTTATGGCCGGGCCAGCCCTAGCCTTAAAGTGGCGCGACGTCGCGCAAAACCCCTTAGGAGACCCGAATGACCTGGAAAACTCCGAAGATTGTCGAAGTGTCGGTGGGCATGGAAATCAACATGTACGCCTGCGCTGCGCGTAAATAGCGAGCATCGAGACGATCTGTCCGGCTCCGGCAGCATCGCTGCCGGGACCGGGCAGGTTTTCCGCTTTATGGCTTCATATCGAATGCAAAGCGGTCAAATTTCCTTCGTATCGAACAAATAGAGCTCCGCACCGCCATCGGCAAAATTGGCAAGATCCCCTGCTGCGGCGGCCCCTTCTGGCGACGCCAGTCCGGCCTTGAGGGCGTCGAGCGAGTCAAAATCCAGCGTGGCGACAAGATGAAGTGCGCTCGGTCCGGCAGGGGTTCCGACTGGGCCTGTGCTGATTTCGTATTTCTTCAGACCGGGAATTTTCTTGGCCAGCGGAATATGGACCGATGCGTAGTGCTTGTCGAAAGCGTCAGCACTGTTAGGCTTCTTGTACAATACGAGAAGTTTCGCCATTCGATGTTTCCTCCGGAATCCATTGTTGTTGCAGGCAAGCCTGATCCGGTATTGCAGCCGATCCGACCCCGGGGATCAAGTGTTGCGATTCCTCGCCGCCGATTCTCGTGTTAGGCTGCGTTCTCGCTTAGCGGTGCGTCAATTCACCCCAATGGCTCTCGAATGTGAATGCCAATCAACTCAAGAACCTTCGGGGCGGCAATTGCGTGCTTGTTCGCGCTGGTTCCGGTCGATGTGCGCGGTGAAGACATCGATACGGAGCATCTGTTCGGATTCATGATCGGCGCCGATGTCGGCAACCTCGGCGAGCGCGAATTCCAGAGCCAGACCACCGGGCGACTCGGCAAGGCCGGTGGAACCTATCGCGCCCTCGGCCAGGAATTCGAACTCGAGTTCGTGCCCGCCCGGAATTTTCGAATTGAGGTGGGAGCCGCTCTTGCGGCGCACGATATCGGTGGCGTGCCTGGTCTCGAGGATCGCCGCCAATTGTCCTTGCAGGGGGCGTCGATCGACCTGCGCTACAGGTTTCTCGATCGGGAGGCGGCTCCGTTCGGCTTGACCTTCGCATTGCAGAACCATGCCGACCGGGTCGATGAGACCACGGCTGATTTGGTTCGAAGCTACGGCACGGAATTCACGCTGGCGTTCGATCGGGAGTTGGTTCCAAACGTCGTTATTGCAGCCCTCAATCTGATCTATCAGCCGGAATGGACGCGTTTTGTCGGCACCGGCTTGACCGAACGGGATTCCACGGCGGGCGCTGCGTTCGGAGTGATGGCGCAGATCTATCCGGGCGTGCTGCTGGGCGGCGAAGCGCGCTATCTGCGGCGATATGACGGGATTGGTTTGGACGATCTCGCAGGCCAGGCTTTGTTCATCGGCCCTACCGCATATTTCCAGTTGTCGAAACTGTCGCGGCTGACCGCAAGCTGGAGCAGTCAGGCGTGGGGCCGGCCGGCCGGATCGAGTGCCGGCCTCGATCTGGTCAATTTCGAACGGCATCAGGCCCGGCTGGTGTTCGGGGTCAATTTCTAGGCCGGAACCGCCACCGGACTGGGCGTGCTGTCACGCGGTATTGAAACCGAGGCCCGCCGTTTTCGTAGCTGTGTTGTGCTATCCATTCAGCGACTGAGCCGAGGACGGAAGGCATGAATCCGATAAACCTGATAGTGACAGTGTGTGCGGTGCTGTCGCCAGCCACCTGCGAAGAGACGGTCTTGGTTTTCGACTGGAATGGGTCGCTGAGGCAATGCGTGATGGGCGCGCAGCCCTACATCGCCCAGTGGGTCGGCGAACATCCGAAATGGAATGCGGTGAAGTGGCGCTGCGAATATCCGCACAGGAATGACAAGGCTGACGGCGCCGCCGCGACGTCTGCGGGCTAACCGCGACTGACCGAACCGAGCGCAGCGGCTATTTGTTGCAGTCCGTGAGGTCCTTGTCTGCAATCGAAAACACCGCGTCGGCCTTGATCTCGATACCCCGCACCAGACACTGCTTCGCGCCCGCGTAGCTGACCTTGGCATCGTAGCGACCGGGTTCGACGCCGGTGATGCGCAGCCGTTCGTCGTGGTCGACCTCCTTGTCCTTGTCGTTCAGGGTCTGGTTCGGCCCCCAGTCGTTCTTGCCGGCGGGAGACAGCTGAAAGCCGGAAATCGTCGCGGTGGTCAGGTTCCACAGCCGGATGCCCTTGCCTTTGCCTTGCGCCATCAGCGGGTTCGGCGCGACGAGCAGGACGGCGATGATGATTAACAGAGCGCGCGGCATGGTGACCTCCCGAAATATTGGTTACGTCCTCAGGGCAGAAGACAGCTCATACGTTTACAACATTCAACCGCGCCAGGTCGGCCTTGATCCTGTTCAAGTCAGCTTCGCTGCGTGCAGCCCGTGGCGTCAGAATCGGGACTGTCGCAAGGATCTGAGCGGGCCGCGGCGATAGAAAGAACAACCGATCGCCGAGCCGGACGGCGTCGTCGATGTCGTGGGTCACCAGCATGGTCGTCACCGAGCGATTGTCCACCAGCGCGGCGATCTGGTCACGCAGATTAGCGGCAAGGGTGGCATCAAGCGACGCTAGCGGCTCGTCGAGAATGAGGATGTCGGGCTCGACCGCGAAGGCGCGGGCGAGCGCGACGCGGCGGGCGAGGCCGAGCGACAATTCGTGCGGGAAATGATTGCGGTGCCCGTTCAATTCCAGCGCGGCAAACAGCTGGGAGAGCCTCGCAGCGCCTGCCTGCGGCGCGGCGAGCCGGACATTGTCCTCGACTGACCGCCACGGCAACAGCCGCGGCTCCTGGAACACCATGCCGATCCGCGCATCGGCCGGGCGGGAGACCTGGCCCTGAAAGTCGTGGTCGAGGCCGGTCAGAATTCGCAGCATGGTGCTCTTGCCACAGCCCGAAGGGCCGATGAAGACGCCGACTTCTCCGGTCGCCAGCACAAAGTTGATGCCGGACAGCACGTCGGTGCGTTCGCCTGCCGCGTTGATGAACGTCTTGCGCGCGATATCGACGTCAAGCCGCATGGGGGCGCCACCGAAATAGCCGGGCTTCGAGCGGCTGCACCAGCACGGTTTCGATGACGAGGACCACTGCGGCGAAGGTCAGCGAATAGGCGAGCAAGAGCGGGATATCGAACAGCTGGAACGCCACGCCGATCTCGAAGCCGACGCCATTGGGACGTCCGAGCAATTCCGCAACCAGCACGATCTTCCAGACCAGCGACAAGCCCGAGCGCGCGGCGGCCGCGATATAGGGCGCCAACTGCGGCAGGATAACGTGCCGAAACGCTCTGCTGCGGGGCACCGCAAAGATGGCCGCCATTTCCTCGAGCGCAGGATCGAGTGCCCGCGTTCCCTCCCGCAGGGTGACGACGGCGGTCGGAAGCTTGTTGATCGCAATCGCCGCGATCGCGGCGGCCTCGGTCAATCCGGCCCAGATGTAGGCCAGCACGATGACGACGAGCGCCGGCAGGTTGAGCAGCAGGATCAGCCAGGGATCGCCGAGCCGGTCGGCCAGCCGGACCCGGCCCATCAGGTAACCGATCGCGGCGCCCAACGTCATCGCCAGCGTGAAGGCGAGAGCTACCCGCGCCAGGGTCACGCCGAGATTGAAGAACAGTGCGCCGGATCTGGCTTCGGCTACCGCCGCGGCGAGCACGGCGGGAGGAGCCGGCAGTTTCGCGTCGCCGACAACCAGTGAGGCGATCCACCAGCTGGCGAGGAACACGACGAATGACAGCAGTCGCAGCACCTCAGTCTCCCGGGATCGCGTGATAGAATGTGCCGGGTTCGAGATCCGGCACCGGCCCGACCAGTTCGCGCCCGCCGATTGCGGCCAGCACCCGATAGATCACCCGCGCGTCGGTTTCTTCGTCGGCGATCGGTCGGCGCGGAATTCCTTCGCGATAGCGTTCGCGGTAGGCCCGCAGCGTCGCTGCGTCGGCGCCCCCCGTAAGTGGCCCGATGGTGTCCCACTCTGCGTCGGACGCCGCCAAGATCTCCTTTGCCTTGCGGGTGACGGCGATGAAACGCGCGACTACGTCGGGCTTTGCGCTCGCCCATGCTTCATCGAAGACGTAGCCGATCATCGCGATGCGGCCTTTGGCTCCCAGTCCGGGCAGCAGGTTCTCGATGCCGGCGACGCGGCGGAAGCCCTTGGCTTCCAGCGCAGCGGAAAAATTCCAGTAGTTGACCGCCGCATCCATTTCGCCGCCGAGCATCTTTGCCGCCAGCAGCGGCGGCGCGCCGTACACGATGGTCGCCTCCGACTTCAGGTCGATGCCGTCCTGTTTCAGCCGGGCTTGTAGCAGCAGCCAGTTTTTGTCGAGCGGGCCGCCGGCAACAGCGAGGCTGCGGCCCTTCAGATCGGCCAGGCTCCGGATCGGAGACCGTTCCGGAACCATCACCGCGCCGAGTGCGTTCGAATAGGGATAGAATGTCAGCTTGGCACCGAGCCCGCGTTCGCGAGAGACCCACAGCCAATCGGATACGATGATATCGGCGTTGCCGGCGCGTAGCGCGATCTTGCCCGCCTCGGGACTGGCGAGTTCGAGAGTCTGAATCGAGAGATCAGCCTGCCTGTCAAGGCCGTGCGCGCGGA
Source organism: Rhodopseudomonas sp. (assembly GCF_013377015.1). Lineage (GTDB taxonomy): Bacteria > Pseudomonadota > Alphaproteobacteria > Rhizobiales > Xanthobacteraceae > JARJEH01. The sequence continues at coordinate 544,973 of NZ_JACABA010000001.1, forward strand.
TCACCGCCAGCTCCCAGGCGAACGTTCCGGTCTTCTGCACCGCAACCCGCACCGTCTCTGCGCTGCAGCATGCGACCGGCACCGTCGTCAAGATCGCCACAGCCAGCGCTCGACCAAGGAGTTTCATGGTCACCTGATCCGTTTTCTTGATCGTTTCCTTTTCTGCATGTTGGTCATAGCATAACTTCCACGCGGTGCGGCGGAGTGAACACATGGCATTTGACAGATCGAGACGGCTTATTGTCTCCGTGCTGGCAGCGGTGTCGGCGACAGTTAGCAGCGCACCCGCGCAGGAGGTCAACGACTATCCGACGTCGGCGCGGGCGGAGTATGTCTTCGGCTGCCTGAAAGCCAATGGCGAGACCCGCCAGGCGATCGAACAATGCTCGTGTTCGATCGACGTCGTCGCGTCGCTGGTGCCGTTCGAACGGTATGTCACTGCCGAAACCGTCCTGAGCTTATCGCAGGTCCGGGGCAATTTGGGCGGACAGTTCCGCACCTCCGAACAGGCCACCAACGCACTCAACGATCTCAGGCGCGCCCAGGCAGAAGCGGAAGTCCGATGCTTCTAGCGCCGTCCCGCTTCGAGAGGATCAGGTGAATTGTATCGCATCAGATGCCGGAGTCGTCGATTTTCCATTCGTGTTGGAACAAATGGCCTTCGGTGTCCTTGGCCTCTGCCCGGAACCGCTTCGCGCCATTCGAAACGTAGGTGAATCGAATATTGGGGTCTTCCGAAATCGAAATGCCGCCTTCCACCGCCAGCACCAGGCTGTCGTCTTGCCACAGCCGCAATTCGTTGACGAAGAAGGCCGGAATATAGAGTTGCGTGACCTGATCCATCTGCAGGCCTGAATTGTTGGGATGTCCGATCATGATCTGCGCCTCGCGGAAGCCGCTGACAGGACCCTGACCGGGCTTCGCGAATTGCCGGTATCGCATCTGGCCCAGTCTGTTCTTGGCTTCGTCGGCGTTCTTGGCGGCCGGGGCGGAGCATCCGCCGGACGCCTTGACGTAGGTCTTGGTCATATAGAGCTTGCCGTCGCTCAGTTCGGCCACGGCGTGAACGTCGGTGTAGTTGTTGACGCGCACCCGAGTGGAGATTTCCGAAACCCGCGCCTCCGGCCCCAATTCGAACTTCGCCGCCATCGGTGCGGGATTCTGATCGATCACCAGGGTGATCCTCAGCACGCGGCGGCTGTCGTCGAGCGGAAGCAGCGTGCGCAGGGTGACCGGAACGATCGCCGCATCTTCGGCGCGGTAGGGCATCTCGATAGCGATCACGCCGGCGCCGTCGTTCATCGGGCGGTTTTCGAAGATGTCCTGGGCGAGAAGGGGCCACGGGTCGTATGCATCGGGTCCCGCAGCCTGTACGAGGGTCGCCCCGGTGATGCCGCTCAGAACGCCGGCGACGCAAAGTAAGCGAAAATGCAATCCGAACATGGTCGCGCCCTCCGCAGGGTGGAAGTACCAATGAAGTCAACATACGGCATCGAGATCGCTATTCCCATTCAATTTCCGAAAATGCTGCAGTTGCGTTCCGCGCATTGAAGTCGTCGAACAGCTGCCAATGCGACCGCTCGGTCGCTGCGGCGGTGTCGGCAGCGGCCCTGATCTGTTCGCCGCGGCCGATTAGTGCGCGAATATCCGAGGCCAGCGTTTCGAGATAGCGGCGTTCATCGGCGAGTCCCGCCGGCCAGCCGCTCACGGGACCGTGACCAGGAACCACGCGGAGTGCGGGGACGGCACTGAGTTCGCCGATCGCGCTAAGCCAGCCATGAAGATTACCGTCCAGCACCGGCGTGTGGTCCAGAAACACAAGATCGCCCGCGAACAGTGTTCCGGTTTTCTCGTCGAGGACGGTGAGATCGTTGTCGCTGTGCGCGGCTGGCCAAGCTCGCAAGGCCAGGCTGCGCGAGCCGAGATCGAGCTTCAGCGAGCCATCGACCAGCAGTGTCGGCGGTACCAGCCGCACCTCGTCGATCAGCTCATCGCCCATGGTCCGGCGAAATGCATCGATATAGAACGGTCCGTGCGTGGCGAGGGCGCGCGGCAGGTTTCGATGACCGACAAACGTGATTCCGTCATTCGAGAAGGCTGCGTTGCCGAAAACGTGATCGGGATGGCCGTGGGTGTTGATGACGTATCGGATCGGCTTGGCGGTCCGGGCACGGATGGCCGCAAGTAATTGCCGTCCCTCACGAACGCTGCCGCCGGTGTCGACCACCGCGACCGCGTTGTCGCCGATGATGAATCCGACATTGGCAATTGCGCCGTCGTTCTGGCGCGTCATCAGTTCGGTCACGCCGTGATGCACGAACAGACCGGGAGCGATCTCGGTGACGGACAACTCCGGTTGCTGCGCCAACGAAATTGTCGAGGCACCGAGTATAGCGAGCGCAGCAAGTAGCGCGCGATGAACCATACGTCGACCTCCCTGTTTCCTCGAAGCAATGCCGAGCACCACGCATTGAGTGATCGGGACTTGTTTGCGTTGCAGCACGTGCAGCAGTTCCATCGCAAGGATATTCCTGTTGCAGGCTGCAATCGAGCAGCATAGCATTTTGCTTGTCTACGGCCTCCGTGAACTTCGGTTCATTTCGATTGCGGATGTTTGTTAGAAATTGGCAAGGATTGGCAGGCCGGTCGTGCGAGAGCCTTTGACGATACATCCCATTCGGCATCGCTGGCTGCTGATTTTGCTTCTCGGCATTGCCACTGTGTTCGTCAGCCCGAAGTTGTCCCGGGCACAAAGCAATGATGCCACCGATCTTTCGATCGAATTGGTCGATCCCAAGGTGTTGAGAGTATGTGCGGACCCGCGCAATTTGCCGTTCTCGAACGACAAGGGCGAAGGGTTCGAGAACAAGCTCGCCGAATTCTTCGCGGCGAAGCTGCAGAAGAAGCTGGACTATATGTATTTTCCGCAGGCGACCGGCTTCGTTCGGATGACGCTTGCAGCGCATCGCTGTGACGTCATCATGGGCTTTCCGCAGGGTGACGAACTGGTCCAGGGCACCAATCCTTATTACCGAACCGCCTACGCCCTGGTCGCCAAGCAAGGCAGCGGTTTGGAGGATGTCGCGACGCTGGAAGATCAGCGGCTGAAGAACAAGCACATCGGCATCGTCGCCGGCACACCGCCCGCCACCAACATGGCGGTCAACGGCTTGATGGCGAATGCCAAGCCCTATCCGCTGATGATCGACACGCGCTTGGATTCCTCCGCAGAGGCGATGATCACGGATCTGACATCGGGGCAGATCGACGCCGGCATCCTGTGGGGACCGATGGCGGGCTTTTACGCCAAGCGGGCGAATCCGCCACTTCATGTCACGCCTTTGGTCAAGGAGACGACGGGACCGAAGCTGGCCTACCGCATCGGCATGGGGGTGCGGCCGGCAGACCAGAACTGGAAGCGCCAGCTGAACCGTCTGATCCAGGAGAACCAGCCCGCCATCAACAAAGTGCTGCTCGACTTCGGCGTTCCCTTGCTCGACGAGAACGACCAGCCGATCGGCGCGGTGGCGGCGACCAAGTCGCCATGAACTGGACGCTTGCGGGCGCCGCGCTCGCGCTCGTTGCCTTCACGGCACCGATCGCCGCGCAGGAAATCGTTTCGGAGCCTGACGAGTACCGTGGCGAAAACTATCGCGCGCCTGTCCCTGCCACCCTAAAGGGTGCTCGCGTTCTCACGACGGAGCAGGCCGAGACGATCTGGCGCGCCGGCACCGCTGTTTTCGTCGACGTGCTGCCGCGGGCGCCGAAGCCGCCAAATCTTCCTGCCGGCACGATCTGGCGCGACAAGCCGCGGCGCAACATTCCCGGCAGCGTATGGCTACCCGACACCGGCTACGGAAAGCTGTCAGCCGCGACCGAAGACTATCTGCGGCGTAGCTTGGCCGGCGCCTCCGGTGGCGACAATGCCAGGCTGCTGGTGATCTATTGCCTGACCAATTGCTGGATGTCCTGGAATGCGGCAAAGCGAGCCCTGTCGTACGGCTATCGCAATGTGGCCTGGTATCCGGACGGGACCGATGGCTGGGAGCAAGCCGATCTGCCGATGACGGAATCGCAACCGGAGCCGCGAGCGGATCAGCAGATTCAAACACCGAAGTAGTTGCGCTACCTCGCGCGGCGTTCGCTATTCGATCTCCTGCTGGATCGTGCGGCCGAGCGCGAACAGGCGTTGGTCGATGGCGGTGGGTACTTCGCAGACGAATTTGATCACCCGCCGCCGGTCCTCGAAAATTCGGGTTTCCCACACCAACTGATTGCCGAGTTCGTCGATCTTGGCTTGATCGGGCGGAGACGCACCCTGCAGCGCTTGCAGCGCCAGCGAATCGGATCGGATCTTGTCGGCGGCTTCGCGTTGTTTGCGGGTCACCCGTTCCAGGCCGTTCAGCACCGAGGAGCGCTGGGCGTTAAGCGTATCGAACAGGCCAGCGAACAGCAGCCTGCCGGCCATGGCCTTATCAGTCGCCGCATTGGCGAGAAATTCGGTGATCTGCTTCTCGGCCTGGTCGAGTGGCGTCTTGCGCGCAGCTAGGACCGGCACCAGCGCATTGATCCTGGCATCGTCTTTCCATTTGGTCCCGACCTCATCGAGCGGTGGGCCGGCCCACACCGCTGCGATCGAAATTTCCGGCACTTTTGCCTGGGCGCAGGGCCAGTCCGGATAGCGCGGATCGGCGGCGAAGCTTGATCCGCTCGACATCGTAAGCAGCAGTCCCGCGATTGCGATTTGGCGTCTCATGCGTCGCCTCCGGCCGGGCTGCGGCGGATCAGGCCGCGCGATGGATCATAGGCATAGATCGCGCCGATCATGAAGACCGCGGTGCAGCCGCCGACCACCGCCAGCGACATCCAGTTGACCTGTCCGTACAGCGCAAAGCGGATCAGTTCGACGGCATGGGTGAAGGGATTGAACTGGCAGACATAGTACAGCACCGGGCTCCCCTCCTGCACGCGCCAGAGCGGATAGAGCGCGGAGGAGGCAAAAAACATCGGAAAGATCACGAAATTCATTACCCCGGCAAAGTTTTCGAGCTGCTTGATGCCGGAGGAAATCAGCATGCCCAGCGCGCCGAGCATCAGCCCCGCCAGCATCAACGCCGGCAACACCGTCAGATAGCCGATCGGCGGCGGCGCAATATCCCAGAACCAGGCGATCAGCAGGAAGGCATAGACCTGCAGCAGCGACACCGCGGTGCCGGCGAGCAGCTTGCAGAACAGCAGATAGCCGCGCGGCAGCGGGCTCACCAGTAAGGTGCGCATATTGCCCATCTCGCGGTCATAGACCATCGACAGCGAGGACTGCATACCGTTGAACAGCTGGATCATCGCCATCAGGCCGGGCGCGATGTAGACCTCATAGAGGATGTAGGTTTCGTAGGGCGGAATGATCGAGATGCCGAGCACCTGGCGGAAGCCGGCGGCAAAGATGAACAGCCAGACCAGCGGCCGCACCAGCGCGGAGACGAAGCGCTCGCGCTGATGCAGGAAGCGCAGTGCCTCGCGCCAGACGATGCCATTCAGGCAGGTCAGGTACTGCGCGAAGGAGAAGCCGGTTCGGGCTGGCGTGACGGCGCTGATACTCATGGCGCGGGACTCCCGCCGGCCACCGCGCCGGTCAGCCGCATGAAGGCGGCGTTGATATCCTGCGCGCCGGCTTCGACGATCACGCGCGTTACCTCGCCATGCGCCAGCACCCGACCCTGGTGCAGCACCACAAGGTCGTCGCTGGGCGCGATTTCGTCGAACAGATGCGTGGCCCACAACACGCCGATCCCCTGTTCGGCGACCAGCTGCCGGACGTGGTGCAGGATGTCGGCACGGGCCTTGACGTCGAGTCCGACGGTGGCTTCGTCGAGCAACAGCAGTCTTGGGCGATGCAGCAGCGCGCGGGCGATTTCCAGCCGCCGCATCTGTCCGCCCGACAGGTCGCGCACCTTGCTGGCGGTGCGGTCCGCCAGGCCGATCCGCGCCAGCACCTCGCCGCTGCGCAATCGTGCTTCGCGGCGATCGATGCCGTGCAGAGCGGCGTGATACAGCAGGTTTTGTGTCACCGACAGATCGAGGTCGAGGGTGCGCGGCTGGAACACCACGCCGAGCAGCCGCAGCGCTTCGCCGGGGGCGGTGCCGATGTCGTGGCCGAAAATGCTGATCCGTCCGGTCTGAATGCCGAACAGTCTTGTCACCAGCGAAAACAGCGTGCTCTTGCCGGCGCCATTGAGGCCGAGCAACGCCGTGAAGCTCGCCGGTGCGACGCCGAAGCTGATATCGATCAGCGCACGTCGCGCGCCATAATTATGGCTAACGCCGGCGATTGACAGCGCAGGAAGCGCCGCGGGATCTCTCCGGGCTGTAGCGTCCGGCGCGGTCCGAACGGTGGGCGTTGCGTCAGTTGTGATCATTGCGGCGCCATCGTGATGCCCCAGGGCAGCTCGCCGACCTGGATCGTCTTGACTACTTTTTGCGCGGCGACATCGATCACCGAGACGTCGTTGGAGACGCCATTGGTCACCAGCAGATATTTTTCGTCCGGGGTAAACACCATGTGCCAGACCCGCTGTCCAACCAGGAGATATTTGCTCACCTTGTGAGTTGCGGCATCCACCACTGCGACGCGGTTGGCGGGACCAAGCGCGATGAACGCGGTCTTGCCGTCGCGGGTCATGCCGATGCCGACCGGCTGGATCGCCTCGCGGCGCAGGCCGGGAATGCTGAACGCAATTTTGTCGATCACCGCGTGGCTTGCCGGATCGATCACCGACACGGTGCCTCCGATCTCCGACGAGACCCACAATTCCGAGCCGTCGCGCTTGAATTCGGCAAAGCGCGGCCGCGCATCGACCAGCACATTGCCGACAATCTCGCGCGTCGCGGTGTCGATGAAGTGCGCCATGTTGGTGGTTTCCGAGGTGTTGATCAGGATCTTGCCATCCGGGCTCAGCGCCATGCCTTCGGGCTCGACGCCGACCTGGATGTCACCGACGCGAACCCGCTTGTCGAGATCGATCACCGTCACCGTGTTGTCGTTCTCGTTGGCGACATACAGGGTCTTGCCGGCGGCATCCTGGGTGAACAGTTCGGGGTCGGGACCGGAGGGCAGCGAGTCCACTACCTGCTGGATCGCAGTGTCGATCACCTCGATCTTGTCGTCATCGCCGACCGCGACCATCACGAACTTGCCGTTTCGCGTGAATTCGATGCCGCGCGGCCGCTGGCCGACCTTGATCGTCTTGGTGACGCTCCAGCTGTCGGTATCGATCACCGACACGGTGTTGCCCTTCTCATTCGAGACATAGGCGATGAAGGCGGCGGCGGGCGTCGCGGCGGCGAGCCACGCGGCCAGAATGGACAGCAGACAACGACGCCACATGTGCGATCCATCCTTGGTCATTGCAGCTTGCACTTGGTTTCAGGGTGATCGACGCCCAGCGTGTCGAGTTCCGAGACTTGATGCAGAAAGCCTTCCTGCGGCGACACTGAGACCACCATGCGGCCATCGACCAGCAGGATCGGCTGACGCAGCTGCAGGTTCCAATCCCGCAGCGTCAATCGCTGACCCTTGAAGGCGGCGATCGAAAAGTCCGGTCCCTTGATGAAGTCGAAGGCCAATTTGGCATCGCCGGAATGAACGCGGGTGGCGGCTTCTCCGATCATTCGCGCGGCTGTCCATGCCTGCATGTCCAGCGCGGTCATGCGTCGGGAATTCAGCTTGATGAAGCGGTTCTGCATCTGGATTGCGCCCCATTGATCCTGCGCCGCGTCCCAGCTGGTCGGCACCAGACCGGCCGAGCCGGCGACGGGCCGGGCATCCCAGGTCCGGTACGGCAGATAGGACGCGAACACCTCGCTTTCGTCCGCCGCGACCAGCACATCGTAGGCCGGCGCAGCTTGCGTAAACACCGGCATCTGCCGCTGGATCAAGGTGACGCCGCTGTCGGTACGACGGGCGCCGCCGGTATCTTCGAACACCCGCTCCTGAACGATCTTCGCGCCGAAGCGTGCAGCGGCACGACGCAGCGCAGCCGCGTAGGCCTTGTCGGCCTCGTGCGAACCGACCACCAGGAGCCAGCGCTTCCACTGCTTCCACACCAGATACTGGGCCAGCGCATCCGCCAGCATCGAGCGGGTCGGCGCGACGTGGATCAGATTGGCGCGGCATTGTTCCTCACGCAGCAGGTCGTCGGTCGATCCGGCGTTGAACAGCACGGTTCCGCGCTCGCGCAGCGCGTCGGCGGCCTTCAGCAGGGCGCCCGTGGGAAGATCGGCAATGATGAATCCGTTGCGGCTGGCCAGCGCCGTCGCTGCCTCGGCGGCATCGTCGCCGTCGCCGAGCCGAACTTCTTCCAGGCTGAAATGCTGATTCAGGAACTTGCCGGTGGTGTTGTTATCCTCGATCGCGAGTCGTGCGCCAGCGATGCCGTCGTTGCCGGCCGGCTGTTCAACCAGCGACAGTTTCGATGCGACGCCGGAGCGGCCGAGATAACCGATGCCGATCTCGACCGGGTCAGCCGCAAGCGCGTGCGGGGCCACGACGCAGAGGCCGATCGCACCGACCAACCATCGGATCATTGTTCCTCCCTGAATTCCTGCTCGACTGAACGGACAACGGAGAGCCGCTTGGCCTGCAAGGATTGTTGACTTGAAACATGACCGAATTGTCCTAGCTTGCAACCCTCATTTTGCGTCGCATTGGGATCACTCCGATGAGAGCACTTTTGATATTCTTCGCACTGATGTTGGTCGTTGCAGTGCCGGCGCATGCCGATCAGCCCAAACTAGCGGTTTTCGACTTCGAAATGATGGATACCAGCCTGCAGGGCGAGGTCGATGGCGTACGGCGTGACGAGCAAGACCGGTTGCTGCGCGTCAGCGATCAGCTGCGCCGGGAGTTGACGCAATCCGGGAGGTTCGATCTGCTCGATATCTCCCCGATCAATGCTGCGGCGCACGGCAGCCATCTGCAGGCTTGCGGCGGCTGCGACGTGCAGTATGCACAGCGGATCGGTGCCGATCTCTCCATCACCGGCGTGGTGCAGAAGGTTTCCAACCTCATTCTCAGTGTCACGATCTATTTGCGGAACGCCCGTACCGGACGCCTCATCACGTCGGCGAGTGCCGACATGCGCGGCAATACCGACGAATCCTGGTCGCGCGCGATCAGTTACCTGGTTCGCAACCGGCTGCTTGCGCCGAATTACGGCGTGCCCCAACCGCAATAACGGCGCAGGTCATGCCGCCAGACGTTTGGCGTGCCAGCGCAGGTGATCGGCCATGAAGGTGGAGATGAAGTAATAGCTGTGGTCGTAACCGGGCTGGCGGCGCAGCAGCAGTGAAATGCCTGCCTTCTCGCAGGCACTCTGCAGCAGTTCCGGTCGGAGTTGTTCGGCCAGAAACGGGTCGGCATCGCCGTAGTCTACCAGCAAATCGGGGAGCCTCGCGCCGTCCTCGATCAGCGCAACCGAATCGTGCCGGCGCCACGCTTCCTTGTCGGTACCGAGATAGCCGCGCAATGCCTTGATGCCCCACGGCACTTGCGAGGGGGCAACGATCGGCGAAAAGGCGCTGGCGGCGCGGTAGCGATCGGGATGACACAGCGCAACAGTGAGCGCGCCGTGGCCGCCCATCGAGTGACCGAGGATCGACTGCCGGGCCGGATCGACCGGGAAATTGCCAGCAATTAGCTGCGGCAATTCCTCCGTGACATAGCTCCACATCCGGTAATTCACCGCAAATTGCGCTTCCGTCGCATCGACATAGAAGCCGGCGCCAAGACCGAAATCATAGGCGTTCGCCGGGTCGCCAGGCACCTGATCGCCGCGCGGGCTGGTGTCTGGTGCGACCAGGATTAATCCAAGCTCGGCGCATGTGGCGCGGAATTCACCCTTTTCGGTGACGTTGGCGTGAGTGCATGTCAGTCCGGAGAGATACCACACCACCGGCAGCTTCGCTCCCTCCCGGTGCGGCGGCACAAAGACCGAAAAGGTCATGTCGGTCTTGGTCTCGCGACTGGCGTGTTTGTAGACGCCCTGAGCGCCGCCATGCGAGCGATTGAGAGAAATGGTCTGCAGCGTCATGATTTTCGTACTCCGGCGCGCGATGGGCGCGATCTCAGGCGACGCCGCTCGCTATCGCCAGCCGCACCAGTTCGGCGGAGGTCCGTACGCCGAGCTTCTGGCGCATCAGCGACGACGTATTGGCGACCGTCTTGTAGGACGAATGAACCAGCCAGGCGATCTCGGCGAGACTTTTACCCGTACTGAGCAGGCGCAATATTTCCATCTCGCGCGACGACAGCCTCGACAGCGGACTCTGGGCGAACCCCGGTCCCGCGAACGCAATGCCCCGCGCGATCGCCGCCGGCAGGTAAACCCCGCCATTGCCGACTTCGCGGATCGCTTCGACCAGGTCGCAGGGATCGCCGGTTTTCGACACATAACCCCTGGCGCCGACCTCGATGGCACGTGCCGCGAAGGCCGGATCGTCGTTCATGCTGAACATGATGATGCGGGCCGAGGCAACGTGCGCCAGCATCCGCCGTGCCAGTTCGAAGCCGGACACCGTCGGCAGGTTGATATCGAGAACGCAGACATCCGGCTGCTCGGCCAGAAAGACACGCTCGCCGCTTTCGGCGTCGGCGGCCTCCAGCAGCTGGATCTCGGGTTGGTCTGCAAACAGCGCACGGCAGCCCGAAGCGACAATGGGATGGTCGTCAACGATCAGTACGCGCATTGGCATAGGCCCCGAATACCGCGCCAGTCGTCATGCTGCATTGCATCACAGTTAGCAGCAGGCTCAGTTAGCGTCGCGACGTCCGCCTCGACCGCTCATGCATCGCGAGCGAGACTGCTGTACGCTGCATTTAGATAGCCGCCTCGTTTTTCTGTCAACGTCGCTGTTGGCAAGGAACTGCGGGAGCTCGCTGGCGGACAAACTCGATGTGGCAGAAACTTTCGCTTCGCGCCCGGATCAACCTGCTTCTGGCGTTGGTGCTCACGCTCGGTCTGGGCGTCAATATTGCGCGGCTGGTGCTGGACGCGGCACCTCGTGTTCAGGCAGAAGACCAGAGCGTCATTCGGCTGGCGCGCGAATTCGTCGCGACGCTGGTCGTTGGTCTTGACGAAGCTCCGGACCCGGAGGCCCGGCTCGGTCAGATTGTCCAGGACCTCAGTCGGCTGCGTCACGTCAGCGTCCGCTGGCAGAAGGATGCGGTCGAGGCTAACCGCGCGATGCAGGATCGGCTCGTCGATGACGGCGAGCGTGCCGTGCCGGCGTGGTTCGTGGCGCTCGTTCACCCGGAAACGACCGCCGTGACCGTCCCGATCTCGATCAAGGGCAAGCCCGGTTCGCTGCTGATCACCTCCCATCCGAACGACGAGATGGCCGAGATCTGGGACGGCATCGTTACCCAGCTCGAGGTCGGGTCGGCGATTGCGATCGTTCTTTTCCTCATCACGACCACGGTCGTTGGTCGGGCGCTTGCACCGATCGAGAAACTGTCCGAGGCGATGAGCAGCATCGAATCCGGCGACTATGCCACGCGGGTGCGGCCGGACGGTCCGCCCGAGCTGGCCGCAATTTGCGACAAACTGAATCAGCTTGCGGCAGCGCTCGGAGCGGCGGTCGACGACAAACGGCGGCTGGCCGAGCGTGTCGTCTCGCTGCAGGATGTCGAACGCCAGGAGATCGCCCGCGAGCTGCACGACGAATTTGGCCCCTATCTGTTTGCGCTGCGCGCCCATGCAAGTTCGCTGATGCGGATTGCGGATGCCGGCGGGCCGAACGGGGAGGCGGCGCGAAAACACGGCAGCGCGATCCTCGAGCAGGTCAACGCCTTGCAGCAATCCAATCGGCGGGTACTCGAAAAGCTGCGTCCGGTCGGGCTGACGGAGCTTGGGCTCCGGGAAGCGCTTGGCTCGCTGTTTCGGCTGTGGGGTGAATCTCACCCCGGCGTCCGCATCGAAACGACGATTTCGCCGGCGCTCGGCGAGACCGGCGAGACCGCCGATCTGACCATCTACCGCACCATTCAGGAAGCGCTGACCAATGTGTTTCGCCACGCCGGCGCCACGTCCGTCAGCGTCGCCATTGCGCCGACCGAGTTGATGTCGGGGACTGCCGGCCGCGGCGCGGCGCTGGTCCGGGTGCGGGACAACGGCATCGGCTTGCGGCCGGACCACAGGCTCGGCCTCGGCTTGACCGGGATGCGCGAGCGCATCCTGGCGCTGGGCGGCACGCTCACGGTCGCCTCCGGCACCGACGGCGTGACGGTGGAAGCGGTGGTCCCCAACGACGCGCGCGATTGATCCGGGAGGTTTTCCCGATTCTTTCGGGAATGATTCCGCCGTCCAACCCGGACGTTTTGAAGATGCGCAACCTGACCGACGCACTAGGATCATCTGCACCTAACCGGCGCACGCCAACGCAGCCGGAACGGACGGGATGAGACCAATGGGCGCGCGAGTTCTGTTGATCGGAATAGTTTCGATCTGTCTATTGTCCGGGGGTGATCATGCGCAGGCCCAGAGCGCCACCGATGCCTCCGAGGCCTTGCCGGCGATCGAGGTGACCGCTCCGACGACCGGCGCCAAGCCTGCCCGCAACAGGACTGCGTCTCGGGCGGGGCGAAACCTGCGACGGGTCTTCGTCTACCCGACCGGCCCCACTCCGACGCCGGGGTCGGGCATTGACGTCGACAAGGTGCCATCGAGCATCAATGCGGTCGGCGCCGCTCAAATCCAGCGGACCGGCTCGCTCAACATCGCGGATGCCCTGCAACAACAGGTGCCCGGCATCGTGATCAGCGAGGTGACCGGCAATCCATTTCAGCCGGACATCCAGTTCCGCGGCTTCGTCGCGTCCCCGGTCGCCGGCACCCCGCAGGGGCTAGCGGTTTACCAGAACGGGGTCCGCGTCAACGAGGCGTTCGGCGACACCGTCAACTGGGACCTGATCCCGACGGCTGCGATCAGATCCGTGACGGTGGTGACCAACAATCCCGCCTTCGGACTCAACGCATTGGGCGGTGCCGTCAATGTGCAGATGAAGGATGGTTTCAATTACCGCGGCGCCGAAATCGACACCATGGGCGGCTCGTTCGGGCGGATCCAGAGTTCGGCGCAATGGGGCAAGCAGGTCGATAATTTCGCGGTCTACGGCGCGCTCGAAGGCTTGCACGACGGCGGCTTCCGCAATTTCTCGGCGTCGGATGTTCGACGCTTTTACGGTGACGTCGGCTACAGGAACGACAACAGCGAATTTCACCTCAACATGGGTGTCGCCGACAACAAGTTCGGCGCTGCGGCCACGGTGCCGGCCGAATTGCTGCAGCAATATTATGGCGCGACCTACACCACGCCGCAGACCACGGCCAACCGGGTTGGCTATCTCAATCTGACCGGGAAGGTCGAGGCGACGCCGAATTGGACGATCGAAGGCTCGGCGCATGCAAGGATGTTCGACCAGAAGGCAGTGGATGGCAATCCGACCGAAACCCGGCCATGTGCCGCCGATCCGACCCAGCTTTGCTTCAACAACGACGCCACGCCGGCCAATGGGCTCGACGGAGCCCAACTCGCAAACCCGTTCGATCCCAATGCGGTGCTGGGGCAGATCGACCGCACGACTACCCGCTCGACGACCACCGGCGCTTCGCTGCAGGCCACCAACACCGACCAGTTGTTCGGGCACAACAATCATTTCATGGTCGGCGCCAGCGTCGACTCCAGCGTGACCCGTTTCTCGGCCAGCGCGGAACTGGGCACCATTGGCACGAACTATGTCGTCGGCGGCAATGGGATATTCCTCGGGCAATCCGGCGATCCGGTGTCGATCGGCCCGGTTTCGCTCCGGACCACCAATCAATACACCGGGGTCTACGCGCTCGATACGTTCGACGTCACGAATGCGTTCTCGATCACCGGCGGCGGACGGTTCAATCATGCCCGGATCGTACTTGAGGATCAGATAGGTACCGCCCTCAACGGCAACCAGACCTTTGACCGCTTCAATCCGATCATCGGCGGCACCTACAAGATCAGCTCGGGTCTGACCGCCTATGCCGGCTATTCAGAAGCCAATCGGGCGCCGACCCCTCTTGAGCTGGGATGCGCCGATCCGGCCAATCCCTGTATCATCGCCGCATTCCTGGTCTCCGACCCACCGCTGAAACAGGTCGTGTCGCGCACCCTGGAGGCCGGCTTGCGCGGCAGCAGGGAGCTGGAGATCGGCACGCTCAGCTGGAAGCTCGGCGCATTCCGCACCAAGAACACCGATGACATCCTGGCGATTCCGAGTCCGGCGTTGCAGGGATTTGGCTATTTCCAGAACGTCGGATCGACCCGCCGCCAGGGCATCGAAGCCCAGGTCAATCTGACTTCGAAGGAGCTGCAATTTTACGCCAGTTACGCTCTCGTCGATGCGCGGTTCCTCGATGCCCCGCAGGTCGGCTCCAACAGCCCATTTGCCGACGCCAACGGCAACGTCCAGATTCTGCCCGGCAATCAAATCCCGGCGATCCCGCGCCATCGCGTCAAGCTGGGCATCGACTATTCGATCACCGACGCGCTCAAGATCGGAGGCGATGCGTTGTTCGTCGGCAGTCAATATCTTGTCGGAGACGAATCCAATCAGGCGCAGCTGCTGCCGTCCTACACGGTCTTCAATGCCCATGCGTCGTATAAGATCGACAAGACGTTCCAGATCTACGCGCGGGCGGACAATCTCCTCGATAGCCGCTATGCGACCTATGGCAGATTTTTCGATATCGGAGCGCTGCCGAATTTCGCCAACGGCGGAGCTGCGTTCACGGACGCGCGTTCTCTCAGTCCGGCGCGACCGCGCGCTTTCTACGCCGGCTTGAAGGTGGCATTCTAATATTCTGTGGATACTGATCGAAATGTGCCCCCCAACGGCGTGCGGTTGACCGTTTTAAACTCTTGAGTCCATTCGAACGGGACTCTTTGACCCCGGCGCCGATTTAGGACGAGACCCCGCGCCGAACCAGAGCCGCCGACGCTCTCTCAGAGTTCACTCCCATCGAATGCGAACCTCTTTGCTCACGCCTGATACGGCTCGAACTAACGGGAATCTGCTCTAGGAAGTCGTCGTCACGAAACGGAAAAAGTTTTACGGCCGGTTCTACGAAGCCTGTGAACGGCCCAACCTATGCGTCTGAAATGTGTGCTAAGTATTTGATTTTGCTATGGTAGCGGGAGAGGGACTCGAACCCCCGACCCCAGGATTATGATTCCCGTGCTCTAACCAGCTGAGCTACCCCGCCACGGCATTCGCAATCGAAGCCAAAGCTTCTTCAAACCGGCTCCTTGCGAACGCGCGGCATATAAGAAGTCACCCGAGGGCATGTCAAGCAAACCGGCCGGCAAAGCGCAGCAAACGGCGACGAATGACGCAGCCAACGTGGCGCGGTTTCCGTGCGCGATCAGGTTTTGCGATAGCGGATCAGGGAAAAATGCCCCATCGGCGGCATCGGCCGGCGCTCCTCCAGCGTCACGCCGCCATGCCGCGCCGCCCAATTGACCAGCCGCGCCCAAGGGAACTCCGGGCGCCATCCCAGCCTGCGCGCCAGCGGCGCGAAAGCCAGTTCGAACAGCCGCCGCGGGCCGCTCTCGGCGCCGATGTGATTGACCAGAATCAGTTCGCCGCCCGGCTTCAGCACCCGGATGAAATCATCCAGCGTGGCTTCCGGGTCCGGCACCGCGGTGATGACATATTGCGCCACCACGGCGTCGAAAAACGCTTCCGGGAACGCCAGATTCTTGGCGTCCATCACCGCCAGCGTCTCGACATTTGTCAGCTTCAGCGTGCGCACGCGCTCGTGCGCCTTGCGCAGCATCGGCTCGGAAATATCGACCCCGCACAGCCGCGTCGACGGCGAATAGTCCGACAACGACAGCCCGGTACCGACACCGACGTCGAGCACGCGGCCGCCGATCGCGTCGGCCACCGCGATGGTCGATTGCCGGCCGCTGTGAAACACCTTGCCGAACACCAGATCGTAGATCGGCGCCCAGCGCGCATACGCCTTCGCGACGCCGGCGCGATCGATATCATTCCCCATAGCCTGCCCCGGTAATTCCTGTCCGCGTCGTCACGCGACCAGCGGGCGCGAGCCGACGGCGTCGCTCGCCGGAGAGTCGCCGCTGCTGCGTGGCATCGCGCGCTTGATGAAACCGCCGCCGAGCACGCGCGCCTGCCCCAGCGGCGCGTCGTAGAACACGCAAGCCTGGCCGGGGGAGACACCCTCCTCGCTGGCGATCAATTCGACCTCGTAGCCGCCATTCACCGCCCGTAACCAAGCCGGCTGCGGCGCGCGGGTCGAGCGCACCCGCACGAACATTTCCAGTCCATCGCCGACCGCGTGGTCGAGCGCGCCGTCGCCGATCCAGTTCACGTCGCGCAAGATGATGCGATCCATCCGCAACGCCTCGCGCGGGCCGACCACGACGCGCCGGCTGGCGGCATCGAGCCGCACCACATAAAGCGGCGCACGCGACGCGATGCCCAATCCGCGGCGCTGCCCGACCGTGAAATGCACGATGCCGGGATGGATTCCGAGCGCGCGGCCATTGAGGTCGACGATCTCGCCGGGCTCCATCGCGTTCGGCTTCAACCGTTCGACGATATCAGTGTAGCGTCCGGTTGGCACAAAACAGATGTCCTGGCTGTCGTGCTTGTCGGCGACCGACAGGCCGAAGCCGCGCGCCAGTTCCCTGGTCTGCGGCTTGGTCATGTCGCCGAGCGGGAAGCGCAGGAAGTCGAGTTGATCGCGCGTGGTGGCGAACAGGAAGTAGCTCTGGTCGCGGTCGCGATCGGCGGCGCAGACCAGCGCGCGCGAACCGTCGGCGAGCCGGCGCGACGAGACATAATGGCCGGTGGCGAGCGCGGAGGCGCCGAGTTCACGCGCGGTCGCCAGCAGATCGCGGAACTTGATCGACCGGTTGCACTCGATGCACGGCACCGGGGTTTCGCCCGAGGCGTAGCTGTCGGCGAAACTGTCGATCACGGATTCCCGAAACCGGCTTTCGTAGTCGAGCACGTAATGCGGAATCCCGATCCGCTCGGCGACCGCGCGGGCGTCGTGGATGTCCTGCCCGGCGCAGCACGAGCCCTTGCGATGGGTGGCGGCGCCGTGATCGTAGAGCTGCAGCGTGATGCCGACGACGTCGTAGCCCTGGGACTTCAGCAGCGCCGCCGTCGCCGAGGAATCCACGCCGCCCGACATCGCGACGACTACGCGCGTGTCCTGCGGACGACCTTCGAGATCCAGGCTGTTGAGCATTGCTGTGGTCATTCGATGCGATCGCGGCATCGACCTTCACGTTCAGATGTTCAGCGTTTCGCGGAAACGGTGGAGCCGAATTCCGCAATGTTTCTAATGCCAGTCTTTAATATAGGCCGCATTCCGTCGAAGCAATCGCGGAGCGCGGTTTTGCGGGTTTGCAGCGGCAAATCTTGCCGGCAGGGCAGAAATCGCGCGGCGCGCCGCTCGCTCGACAATCCGGCCCGACACCCAATCGATTGAAATGTCAGGATTTTTCGCTGAGCTCGGGGTGGCCCGGTCCTTGCTGCAGGAATGATGGATGATCGTGAGAGGCCGGCGGTGCGGTACTCCAGCGGTTTTCCCCGGTGCGCCGGCACGGCGTTCGAGAGACGAACTGACCAAGACCACACTGAAAGCAATCGTTTCCTTGGTGTCCCTTTGTATCCGAAGTTCGCTCAAAGGGCGCTGCAGAGTTTGGCGAACTTCGGATTCGGGACACTTGTGTTCAACGCCACATCAGAGTTAGCAGCAACGGTTCCGGCGCAAAATACCCGGACGACCGCGCGATCGGACCGTGGCGCGGACGACTTCTCCGCGCTGGTCGACAGCAACACCGCGTCCGACAATTCCCGTTCGTTGCCGCCAGCGCCGGACCAGCGCACGCAGCCGAGCCCGACGGACGACCCATCGGCATCGAACGCCCAATCGTCGAGAGCCGACCGGGCGGACGCCGCGAGCCGAGCCCGCGACCGCAACGACGACGCCAAACGCGCCTCGGACCGGAATGACGATGCCAGCGCCAGCGCGGCATCCGGCGCAGATGCCAGAGCCGACGCCAACGCGAAGTCGAGCGCCAAATCCGATGCCGAAGCAAGGGCCGAGCACCACGAGTCCAAACCCGTCCAGCGCAGCAAGACCGACGTGACCAACGATAAAGCGGATGCGACCGCCGATCCAGCCAAGGCCGAGGATGGCAAAGATGCTGTGATCGCGACGCCTTCCGGGGCCGCCGTCGTGGTCCCGGTCGCCGTTGCGGCCGCCGTCGACGTTGCAGCAACCAACGCAACCGGCGCGGCCGACGCGACAGCGGCGACCGCACCGTTGGCGATCGCGGCGGCGGCGGCCTTGAAGGCCCAGGCGGCGATCGCCGATCTGACCAGCAACGGCCAGCCGGGGTCGGTCGTGGCGGCAAAATCCGCCACGGCGGTCGCGGCAGTCGCCGCCGACGCAACCGATCCGGCGGCGAGCGACCCCACCAACGCGGCCGCCGGGGCCGGACTTGAGGCGGCGTTTGCCGCAGCAAAGCCGACCAAACCCGCGGTCAAGTCCGCAACCTCGTCGGGGCCCGCCGCATCGGCGGCGACCGGACCTCGGGCTGATGCGTCCGACGATTCGGCTGCGACCGTGGCTTCGCCGCAGACGGCGACAGCCACGGCAACGCCGACCGGCAAAGCTGGCGAACACGACAACGCCGGCGCGCCGGCGGTTGCGATCGACGCAGCGACCCAATCCGCAACGCCGAACACCCCTGCTTCGGGCCATCAACACAACGCCGCAGTCGCGGCGCAGACAACGCCGGATCCGGCGGCGCTGAACCAGACGCCGGTCAATACTGCGCAGCAGCTGCCGGCGCTCAATCCGGCGACCACGCCCGCGCCCGCAACACAGTTCAGCGTCGCTGTCGCCACCGGCGCGCCGGTGGCGCTGCAGGATCTCGCGGTGACGATCGCGGCGACCGCGCAGAGCGGCAAGAGCCGGTTCGAGATCCGGCTCGATCCCGCCGAACTTGGCCGGATCGACGTCCGGATCGACGTCGACCGACATGGCCAGGTCACCTCGCATCTGACGGTGGAACGGCCGGAGACGCTGGCGATGCTGCGGCAGGATTCGCCGCAGTTGCAGCGCGCACTGGACGACGCCGGCCTGAAGACCGGCGATAGCGGGCTGCAATTCAGCCTGCGTGACCAGTCCTCGTCCGGCCAGAACAACGGCGGCCAAGATCAAGGGCGCAATGCGCATCGGCTGATCGTCAGCGAAGAAGAACTCGTTCCCGCGGCGGCTGTGGGACGAAGCTATGGCCGGATGCTCGGTTCGAGCAGCGGCGTCGATATCAGGATCTGAGGAACAGCCATGTCAGTCGACGCAACCACCGCCACCCCGCCGGTCTCAGCCCCCAGTGCCGTCACCCCGAACACCACCAACACCTCGACCAAAACGACGGGGATCGCCGACAATTTCCAGACCTTTCTGACGCTGCTGACCACCCAGCTGAAGAACCAGAATCCGCTCGACCCGCTGGACACCAACCAGTTCACCCAGCAGCTGGTGCAGTTCGCCGGCGTCGAACAGCAGCTCAAATCCAACGATGCGCTGGCGTCGCTGGTGAAGCTGCAGACCACCGCGCAGGCGACCCAGGCGCTGAACTTCGTCGGCGCCACCGCGGTGGTCGACGGCAGCAAGGCAGCGTTGGCCAATGGCAAGGCGAGCTGGTCGCTGGCCACCGACAAGCCGGCGGCGGCTGAGGTCTCAATCGTGAACTCGACCGGGCAGACGGTATATTCCGGCAAATACACTATCACCGCGGGCAGCAACCAGGCCTTCGCTTGGGACGGCAAGGGCAACGACGGCACGCAGTGGCCTGACGGCAACTACACGCTGTCGATCACCGCGACCGACGCGGCCGGCCAGAACGTCGCAGTCTCCACCGAGGTGCAGGGCGTGATCGATTCCGCCGATCTGTCGAAGACGCCGCCGCTGTTGTCGATTGGCGGCCAGACCTTCACGCTGGACCAGGTCAAGAAGGTGGTCCGCGCCGGTACCACAGGCTAGACTAGTTCAGCGCTCGATCAGCTGGTCGGCGAAATAGGCGATGGTCTTTCGATAGATCGTCGCGCGATTCCACTCGCGCATCGCCTCGAAATTCGCCGAGCCTTCTTCGTAGGAGCCACCCGGCCGCCAGCCCGCGCTGTGCAGCAGGTTGGCGGTGGAGGCCAGCACGTCCGGCACGCTGTGGCGCAGATCGACATGGCCATTGCCGTCGTAATCGACGCCGTATTTGATGTAGGACGACGGCAGGAACTGGGTCTGGCCAATCTCGCCGGCGAAGGCGCCGATCAGATCCCGCAGCGGCAGGTCGCCGCGCTGCACGATCTTCAGCGCCGCCAGCAGCTCGCCCTGGAACAGTTCGGTGCGGCGGCAATCATGCGCCATCGTCGCCAGCGTGCGGATCACCGGCATCTTGCCGATGTCGCCCTTGCCGAAATCCGATTCCAGCCCCCAGATCGCCACCACGATCTGCGGCGGCACCCCGAACTGCCGCTCGATCCGCGACAGCAGCGACGCGTGCCGCTGCAACATCAACCGCCCGGCCTTGATCCGGCCCGGCCCGACCCGGGTCGAGACGTATTGCTCGAAGCTCTTGTTGAAGGTGCCGCGCTGACGGCGGTCGAACGACAACACCGCTGGATCCTGGGTGACGCCGCCGAGCGCCTGCGCGATCACGGCCTGCGAGACCCCGGCGCTGGCGGCCTCTTGCGACATCGCCGCGACGAAGGCGTTGAAATCGCCGCCGCAGCGCGCGGCCTGCGCGGGAAGCGCAATCAGAAGGGAGAACAGAAAGCCGGCGAACGCGCGAATGATCATGAATCAACCAGATTGTTGTGACGACGCATGATGACATGGGATCTGTGTCCGAACAACGACTGCTCCGGCCCGCCAGCGTCGATGAGGTGAGGATGCCAACAAGGCTGCACCGCTTTGCCCCGAAGATCCGCATGCCCGGGATGCGCTTGAAAGCGGGGCCGGTTCTGCGAAGCGGCATGAAGAATGCCGCATCGCGCCCGGGACAGGTCCAACGAGAGTTCGGATTGGTTTTTCAAACATCCACAATGAGTCCGGATGCGTGCCATCGTTCCCGCGGCGCGATGCGCCCGGGCTGTGGGGTGAGCATTCCCGCCCTTTCCGGAGAGAGGGCGCGCGGAACGCCGGGTGCGCGATGCACCCGCAGCCTCGTGTGCGAAATTGAAAAGCACACGAGCGTAGTCACCACGGCTACACCGGCTTCACCCGGCGTTCCGCACGCGATGGTTTTAAAGGCTTATCTCGTTGCTCCCCGGCGGCCGACACGGTTTCTCGTCGCCGTCCCCGATAAGCTCTTCCCGCAGGATTTTGCGGGAACTCCTCGGGTTGATGCCACGCGGGGCATCGGGACCACACGCCTTGGGCCGTCCGCGAAGCGATGGTCGCAAAGCGCACCCGGTCGAAACCGGCTGCAACCTCGCGGCCGTCGCGCAGCGCCGTCGTCAGCGTTGTCTCCGACCGGGTCATGGACGCCTCGCGACCACCCTCCCGACCGGCCTTCCCGCCTGACGCTGCCGCGTCCACCGCATCCCGCCCCGCAGACCGTGACGATCGCGAGCCGCCCCTCTCAGTGAGGCGGGATGCGTGGAATATAATCCTAATCTGATCAGGTTGTCAACTACGTGGGAATTTTTCATTCGTCATTTCCGGGGCGCAAGCGGCGCCAGCCGCGAGTGAGCACGGAATCCATAGCTCGTATGCGCAACGGCCTGCTGCGTCGATCGCATGGCAAGCGGCAAACGTGGTACGCTGCGCGCATTGCGATCGAGAGGAAGCGACAATGGCAAGCATTCGTTTCTTCGGTATCCACTACGGTTGGGAAGATTGCGTCAGCATGGCGCTGGGCGCGGTGATCCTGCTCACCGCC
This sequence comes from Rhodopseudomonas sp., assembly GCF_013377015.1. Taxonomy (GTDB): domain Bacteria; phylum Pseudomonadota; class Alphaproteobacteria; order Rhizobiales; family Xanthobacteraceae; genus JARJEH01. Next base: position 566,992 of record NZ_JACABA010000001.1, read on the forward strand.
TGGCTGACCGGCAGTTCGGATTCGGACAGTCATGCCGTGGCAGCGAATGCCACGATTGTCGGCATCCTCGTATTGGCGCTTGGCGCCGCGGAGCTGGTCGATCTGCGCCGCTGGGAAGAAGCTTGCGAAGCCGCCTGTGGCGCGTGGCTGATCGCCTCGCCATTTGTGTTCGGTTACGCGGGCACGGTGCGTCTGTTTCATATCACTTTGGGAGTTGCCGTCGTTTTGTTGGCGGTGCTGGAGCTGCGCCAGGACTGGAACCTGTCCGACGCCGAGTTCGCAAGGAAAGGTGGGCGTCGTTAGCTGGTCGGGCGGATTGGCCGGAGCCGTCCGGACTCCACAGCCCCGTATTCCGGAACGCCGAACGAGACTGCGCGATCGCGGGCCGGCCGGTGCTGCGATCAGCCAGGCTCGGATTGCGACAATTCGATCGAACTTGTTTCAGCGCTCGTTCACGCAATGCCGGAGCCCGGCGGCGGCGCGCCGGATCCACACCACTCGTTAACGGCTTCGCCGCATGTTGGTGGTTCCGCGCCGCGTGGCGCACATCCACCCCTAACGGAAGGTTCAGTTTTGTCGACGGTCACACATACTTCCCTCGATCACGACGAGTTCGAAAGCCATCGCGGGTTCTATCGCGCCATTCAGGACTTCGTCCGCGGCTTCCTGATCGCCGCGTTCAATCCGCGCCGGCCCAGCTAAACTGCCGTCTCGCGCATTCAGCTGGTAGCTATGTAAGGGCGCGTCTCGCGCGAGCGATCGACCAGCGGCAATTTGCTTCCGGCGTTGCATGAAATTTGCTAGGGTTGTGGATGATATCGACTTGCAGGTGATGCGATGACCAAGCAACGGCGACCATGGGCGCGGCTTCTGCCGAGGCATCGGCTGTTCAAGGTGCCGCTGTTCCGGCTGCTGGCGATCAATCTGGCGATCGGGATCGCGATCGCCTCGGTGGTGGTCGGCGGGCTGCTGGCGATCAATCCCGGCGGGCTGCGCGACCTGATCCTTGCCGACGATTCGCCCGGCACCGCGCTCGGGCTGTTGCTGTTCGGCTTCGTGGTGACGTTCGGCTCGGCGGTGATGGGCAGCGCCATCATGGCGATGGGCCGCGAGGATCGCGACCATCATGGCGGCGGCAAGCTCGCGCTCGCCCGCATCTCGACCGCCAAGCCCGGCCGCGGCTGATCGCGGTCCGGCAGCGTCGACCCCGCGCTCAGGGACAGAACACCGCCAGCCACACCGTCGGCGGATCGCCTTGGGTCGCCTCGACGCGATGCCGACAATGCGCCGGGATCTCGACGAAGCTGCCGGGCGTCAACGCCAGCGCGCGATCGTCGGCCTCGAACCGCAGCGTCGCCGCACCGGCCAGCAGCACCACGAATTCGTGCTCGGCCTGATCGTACCAGAATCCCGGCGGACTCGCCTGCCCGGTTGAGACGATGCGCTCGATCCGGACGTCGCCGCGCGCCAGCAGCGTCTCGAGCCGCTCGTCGGGCGCCGCGACGGGGAGATGGTCGAGTAAATTTCCGCTGCGCATCGGCACTGCTCCTGTGTCGCGCCGGCCGCGCGCGACGTGGCCGCGAGGTGAGCTGACGTCCGCCGTTCAAACGGCGATCCGTGACCGTATCGACCCGGCCGTTCCAACAGCGGTGCAGAGCAGTTGGACAGCGCGATCGGCCTGCGAGCAACAATCGTCGAGCACCGGATTCAATTCAACCAGGTCCGCGGCGACAATGCGGCCCGAGCGACCGATCCGCCCCACGATCGCGAGCAGCTGGTCCCAATGCTGCCGCGACACCGCTCGCGTGCCCGCCGAGGCCGCACGCACCACGCTGACATCGATGCTGACGTGAATCACGCCGTCACATGCGGCGATGCGTTCAAGCAGATGATCCATCGCTGCCATCGCCTGCCGGGCCACAACTCCTTCAAGAGAAATCGCGATGACGCCGCGGCGCGCCAGTGCCTGCCGCTCCTCCGGAGCGGACCATTGCAGGCCAAGCAGCGCAAGGTGACTGGGCGCGAGCGCGAGCGCCGGTCCGTCGGCCATGAAATCGTCACAGCCGTCCTCGCTGAGCACGACGGCCGCCGCCATCTCGGCGAGGCTGCCGCTTGGCGAGGTCGAAGGCGTATCCATATCGGCGTGCGCGTCGATCCAGATCACGAAATAGGGGCGTCCCCGCTGCTTCCAGTAGCGGCCAACGCCGTTGATCGTTCCGATCGAAACGCTGTGCTCGCCGCCGAGCACGATCGGGATGCTGCCGCTCCGGGCCAGCTCATAGGACTGACGGCTGATCGCGCAGATCCAGCTTCTCAGTTCGGCGGCATGGTGAACGCCGGGGGAGAACGCCGAGCTATTCGTGGTGAAAGGTAGCACCTGGAGGTCGCCGCAGTCGGTGATGTCATATCCGCCATCCCGCAGGCGAGCGATGATCTCAGCTGAGCGGAGCGCTGCCGGGCCGAACGCCACACCGGCGTGGCTTGCTCCAAGTCCAAGTCCCACTCCGAGCACGGTGACGCTGGGACCGGCGAGCTTTCGGGGACTGCGCAACCCGCTGATACGGTCGGCATCGATTTCGACTTCGTGGAAACCCACGATCTCGCGGTCGACCGTCAGCAAGTTTGCGTCCATCTGCTCCCTTGCTCCGAATCACGAGGAACATGTTTGCAGATTTGTGACATGTATATGTCAAAAGCGGAAATACTGGTAGATTTCCTAGTTCGCCAATGGCTGCGTAGTCGGCGACTTGAGCAGTGTTCGGCGCGCAGGTCGCTCTGGATTGCGGCGTCGATAAAACATGCGTCATCGCCCCTGTTGTTTGACGGCGCGGGGACGCCGGAGGGTTTTGGCGCGGGGAGCTTCCCCTTCGCGCCGCGCCCACAACGAGGGCGCGCGGAACGCCGGACGCGCGATGCGTCCGCAGCCTCATGCGCAATGAAAACAAGCGCACGAGTTAGTCACCACGGCGCACCAGAGACGTCCGGCGTTCCGCACGCGGTGAGGCTTCCGGCTTGCTTCGTGCTCTCCCCGGTGGCGTTTCGCTTGGGTTCGTCACCGTCGGGACTGAGCTGTCCGGAAGACCGGAGGGTCTGAACCGGTGGTTTCCTGCGGCCGGTTGGCGTACAGGCGCTCCATCCCTTGACGCCAGCGACGGGCGTCGGGACCACACGACTTGGGCCGGCGCGCAACGGCGATGTGAGTGGAGCGCATCTCCGCCCCGGCCCGCACCGCACAGCGTCGTCGTCAGCGTTTCGGTCCGGCGGCTCCATAGATGCCGCGGCCGAGCCCTGCGGACTCGCAGCCACGGCATCCCCTGCCGCCTTCCCTCCGCGCCTGACGCTGCCGCGTCCACCGCACCCCGCCCCGCGACTAGTGACGATCGCGAGCCGCCCCTCGTTGGTGGAGCGGGGTGGATAGGAATATAAACCGAGAAACTTGTGTTGTCAACGTCGAGCGTCTTGCGACCCTAAGGTGTCGCCAAAATGTCGTGCAGTACGGCGTCGATGTATCGTTTCACCTGCAGTACTTGTCTTCTTTCTGATGCCACATGGGTCGCAAGGGACCCCAAATCGTAGATTGACCGAGTGAGGTTGCTGACAATCTCATCAACAGCGCTTGCTGACCCTTCGGGAGACGCACTCTTCGTTTTTCCTACGCCGCGCGACCGAAGGATGTATCGAACTTTCTGTTTCATAGTTGGGCTTGATCGGCCTTGTTCTAATTTGAAGCCAATCGCCCCGGTGACTTTTTCGTCTGGCGCCATATGATCTAGTACTTCACGGAGAACTTCTCTCAGTTCAAGAGCGGGCCCTCTGAAGGACATTCTTTCGTTGTAGCGCAAATCGAGCAAGGCTTGGTGATAGGATAGGGCTGCCGACGGCACAACCTCTCTAAGAGATTCCAATAGCTTACACTCGTCCTCAGTCATCAACCCTTCTGTATTCGATAAAGCTTTTTCCGGAGGATCATTAACCTCGATAAACTTCGCTGCAAGCCGCTCGCGATAATGTCTTTGCAGCTTATAGCCTCCATTAGCCTTGATGTACTTTTGAGGCTCTGAACTAAGACCTTCTGATAAATAGGGTGCGACACGCGCTGGCGGCGCTAAATCGCAAGCTTTGAAGCAGTCGCTTACAGAGGTAACGGTCGCAGATTGCTCTCCGCTTATTGCTGTTAAGTAGTACACAAACAGGCTGACAAGTTCGGAGTCCTTCAGCGCTGATGCGGCCGCAATCGAGTTATAGAATTTATTGACGCCATCGATCATCGCGAAGCTCATTTGAGAGATTCAGGCTCTAGTCACGAGCAGATGCCGGCAACTCTTTTTCAACCCGACTATGGCCAAGGAACTTTACGAAATAACCGTCCTCGCCTCTGTCCATCTTCTGATCTTGAATTAGTCGCTGAATAACAACGTCAATGGCTTTGGGTAGCGGATCTACACCGGCCCGCCACAGCAACGTGTAAAGTTCATTGTATGAGAATCCTTGGCGTTTCAGAAGCTGCTCTCCTTTATGCGCCGCCACCAAGACCTGATCTTCCTGATCTAGCGGAGCCTTTTCCCGCATAAAGGCATGGATCGCTTTGTGCTGATCCTCATCTAGAAGGTCCCGTATAGGGTCAAAGCTGCCTATGCGACCTGGCCGGCCTGTGGAAGGCTTAGCCCCCGACGCGCGTCCTCGCTCGCGAGTCTTGACCGTCGGTGCGGGCTCTGATGGCGATTTTGACGCCGCACTATCTGATCTTGAGTCGGGCAACCCCTCACCGATTCCCTTTTCGCCAAACTGAAGACTAGCAGCCAACTCTCTCGTCTTCTGAATTGCGTTGTCGAAATCATCAGGCAGACAATCGAGTTCGAGAGTGCCGCTCTTAAGATCGATCCGAAGTTTGATGCGTTCGTCTGACATCACTTATCTCCATAACGTGCAAAACAATACCACCCCAATCAAATTTCGTTTTTGCAGAACCGTGTTGGCTATGCGACTTCGATTTGCAGCTTATGTTCCCGATATGATCACTGTCAATCCCCAAAAAGCGATAGATCCTTGCATTATTTTATGGATGATAGCTATCCCACAGTACGCATTCAACATCCTCTCCAAAATTATCTATAACATATTGTCTATAAAAGGATTTATCAGAATTGTTGGAGCTGTATGCAAGATATGCTCAAATGTAATGGCATACATTGTGGGAATCTAGCTGGGCTGCCGTTGATCGTAGGCGCATGCCGATCCAACGCTGGAATGACGTAGCGATCCTCTTCGCGGAGGGACGTTTAGCGAACAAAATCCTCAAAGTAGTCTATTTATAAGGGAACTTCGCGACGATCGCCTTTTTGACAGTTCGTCGCTCGTTGCGTCGAGCTAAGGGCAGAATGCCACAGGCAGCCATTTGTGAGGTCGCGCTAATATTCTGAATTTGTAAGTTGGCGAAACGTCCAAACCAATTTATAAAATAAAATAGATTAATAACAAATACATAGATCATATGCGACTTGTGGAATAAAAGCTGAGCCAAAGATGAAAGCGAAAAGCTGAGCTGCCATTGATCGTAGGCGCATGCCGATCCAACGCTGGAATGACGTAGCGATCCTCTTCGCGGAGGGACGTTCAGCGAACAGAATCCTCAAAGTAGGCTATTTATAAGGGCAATTCGCGACGATCGCTTTTTTGACAGATCGTCGCTCGTTGCGTCGAGCTGAGGGCAGAATGCCACCAGCAGCCGTTTGTGAGGACGCGCTAATATTCTGCGTCCATGAGCTGGCGGAACGCCTAGCTCGTAGCTCGTAGGGCGGATGAGCCGAAGGCGTAATCCGCCGCGCTCGAAATGGTGGGTTACGGCTTCGCCTAACCCACCCTACGGCGCTGGAAGGTGATTGTCGCTTCTCCCCTCCCCCTTGCGGGGAGGGGTCGGGGGTGGGGGCCACAACGGAAGCCTCGCCTCGTGGCACCCCCACCCCGGCCTCCGCTTCGCTCGGCCGACCCTCCCCGCAAGGGGGAGGGGGACCGAGATGCCTCGCGGACAAACGAATGGCCGGGACGAGCCCGGCCATTCACGCAAGCAGATAGTCTATTTCGTTTGTCAGCCTAGTTGTCCAAGAAGCTCCGCAGCTTCCGCGACCGGCTCGGATGCTTCAGCTTCCTGAGCGCCTTCGCCTCGATCTGCCGGATACGTTCGCGGGTCACCGAGAACTGCTGGCCGACTTCTTCCAGCGTGTGGTCGGTGTTCATGCCGATGCCGAAGCGCATGCGCAGCACGCGCTCCTCGCGTGGCGTCAGCGAGGCCAGCACCCGCGTGGTGGTTTCGCGCAAATTGGACTGGATCGCGGCGTCGATCGGCAGGATCGCATTCTTGTCCTCGATGAAATCGCCGAGGTGTGAATCTTCCTCGTCGCCGACCGGGGTTTCCAAGGACAGCGGCTCCTTGGCGATCTTCAGAACCTTCCGCACCTTCTCCAGCGGCATGCCGAGCTTTTCGGCGAGCTCTTCCGGGGTCGGCTCGCGGCCGATTTCGTTCAGCATCTGCCGGCTGGTGCGCACGATCTTGTTGATGGTCTCGATCATGTGCACCGGAATGCGGATGGTGCGGGCCTGGTCGGCGATGCTGCGGGTGATTGCCTGCCGGATCCACCAGGTCGCGTAGGTCGAGAATTTGTAGCCGCGGCGATACTCGAACTTGTCGACCGCCTTCATCAGGCCGATATTGCCTTCCTGGATCAGATCGAGGAATTGCAGGCCGCGATTGGTGTATTTCTTGGCGATCGAGATGACGAGGCGCAGATTGGCCTCGACCATTTCCTTCTTGGCCTGGCGCGCCTCGCGCTCGCCCTTCTGCACGCCGTGCACGATCTTGCGGAACTCGCCGATCTCGAGCCCGGTCAATGCGGCGAGCTGCTGGATCTCGCCGCGCAGCTCCTTGATCCGGTCCTTCTCGTGGTGGACGAAGTTCTTCCAGCCCTTGGCGGAGAGCTTGGAGACGCGATTGAGCCAGCGCGGATCGAGCTCGGAGCCCTGGTAGTTGCGCAGGAAATCCTCGCGGGCGACGCCGTGGCTGTCGCCGAGCCGCAGCAGGCGGCCCTCGAACGACACCAGCTTCTTGTTGATGTCGTAGAGCTGCTCGACCAGGGAATCGATACGGGCCTGGTTCAGCCGCAGCGACTTCACCTCGACGATGATCTCGTCCTTCAGCTTCTTGTACTTGCGCTCCTGGGCCGGCGACAGCGTTTCGTTCTGCAGCTGGTTCGAGATGTCCTGCTCCTGCAGGCGGCGCAGCTTCTTGTAGTTCTCGGCGATCTTGTCGAAGGTCTCGACCACCTTCGGCTTCAGCTCGGCCTCGATCGCGGCGAGCGACATCTGGTTCTCGAACTCGTCGTCGTCGCCATCATCGGCGGCTTCCGACGTGCTCTCGCCCGCGGGAGCAGCGGCCGGCTGCGGCGCGGCGCGGAACGGGGTCGGCGACGGCGGCGCGGCGGGCGGCGCGACATGCGCGGGCGCGGCGCCATTGCCGTCGGCGGATTCATCGCTCGCCACCGGCGGCGCGATCAGCGCCGGGTTCATGCCGTTCTTGGCGTCGGGACCCGCATAGGTGGCCTCGAGGTCGATGATGTCGCGCAGGAAGATCTTGCCTTCGTTGAGCTCGTCGCGCCAGATGATGATGGCCTGGAACGTCAGCGGGCTTTCGCACAGGCCCGCGATCATCGCCTCGCGACCGGCCTCGATCCGCTTGGCGATGGCGATTTCGCCCTCGCGCGACAACAGCTCGACGGTGCCCATTTCACGCAAGTACATGCGGACCGGATCGTCGGTGCGCTCGCCGGGCTCCGACTTCTTGGTCTCGGTGACCGCCTTTTGCGTCACCTCGACCAGTTCGTTGTCGGGCTCTTCCTCGGCTTCTTCCTTGGCTTCCTCTTCGTCGCTGTCGGCGTCATCCGACTCCGACACATTGATGCCCATCTCGGACAGCATCGACATGATGTCCTCGATCTGCTCCGGCGAGGTGGTGTCGCTGGGCAGCACGTCATTGAGCTGATCGAAGGTCACGAAGCCGCGCTTCTTGGCCTGCTTGATCATCTTCTTGACGGCGGCGTCGGACAGATCGAGCAACGGCGACGGCGCGTCGGGGGAGTCCTTCTCGGGCGCGTCGGCCTTGTCGTCCTTTTCCTTGTCCTTCACCTGCAGCGTCTTTGCCTTGCTGGCCATTCAATGCTCCTGAAACGCGCTCACGCAGGGGGCGTCGCCGCCCCGCCATTCAAATTGTTGGGTCGATCTCGACGCCGAAAGGGCGGCGCACGACCTCGCCACCCGACACGATCTCACTGATCTCTCAACTCTCGCTGGAGCCTTCTACCGGAAGGCCCTTAAGTCCTGATTAACCCTGTTTCTGCAGCCAAATCCGAGGTTTGGCGAGTCTTTTCGCGGTTTCGGCGGCCGCCGTCCGCAGCTTTTCGAATCACATGCTGCGCTGGAACCGGCCGGAGGATTCGCCGAATCCCTCGATCAGCGCCTCGGTTCCGTCCACTTCGGACAGGCGGGCCTTGACGTCGCGCAACCAAGCGATGTTGGCTTCGCTGCCGTCCTCGCCCAGAGCCAGCTCAGCATCCTTCAATTCCCTAAGTAAGGAGTGGGATTGTCGATGCAAGGCAACAAGTTGATGCCAGGTCGAAAGAACGTCCTCGTGGGCCGCGCCGGGTTGCGCGCCCCACACCGCGTGGGTCGTGATCGCCCGCTCAACCCGTTGCAATTGCTCGGATAACCCGGCCTTTTCCAAATCGGCGCGGAGTTTTTCGCTCTGTTCGGACGGGTCGTCGCCATGATGATGGTCGTGGGCGAAGGCGGCGATGATCCCGGCGCGCAGCCGGTGCGCCTCCGGATGCGCCAGTTCCAGCGCCGCCACCTCCTCGAGGTGGTCGTGCAACAACCAGGGGTGGTTGAGCAGCGATTGCAGGATCAGCGCCTCGCGGCGCGACATCGCGCTGCGCTGGCCGCGCATGATCGGGCTGTTGGCGAGGTGGGGGCTGGCCACCTGGTAGGGGCCGCGGTTGATGGTCTGGCTGCCGGCCGAAGCCTGCCCGCGCCGCGGCTCGATTCGGCCCGCGGCACCCGGGGTGAAGGTGGTGCGCGGCTGAAACCGGCGGCCTGATTCGCCGCCGAACCCGCCGGCCTGGCCGCGGAAACCGCCGCCGCCATAGCGGCTGCCGCCTTGCGGTGCGAAGGCCAGCCGCAGCCGCTCGGTCAGGTCCTGGCGGTAATAGCGCCGCACCACTTCGTCCTGGATCCCGGCCGCGAGCGCATTGATCCGCGCCTCCAGCGCCGCCCGCCGCTCCGGCGTGGCGAACACGCCGCCCTCGATCTCGCGCGTCCACAACAGATCGGCGAGGCCGCGCGCCGCCCCGATCACTTCCTCGACCGCCAGCCGGCCGCCGGAGCGCGCCAGATCGTCAGGGTCCTGGCCCTCGGGCAGCAGCGCGAATCGGAGACTCTTGCCGGGCTTCAGATGCGGCAGCGCCAGATCGGCGGCGCGCCACGCCGCCTTCTGACCGGCCTTGTCGCCGTCGAAGCACAGGATCGGCTCGTCGGCCATCTTCCACAGCAGCGCGAGCTGGTTTTCGGTCAGCGCGGTGCCGAGCGGCGCCACCGTGGCGGCAAAGCCGACGCCCACCATGGCGATGACGTCGACATAGCCTTCGACCACGATCAACGGCGCGCCGTCATGCGCGGCCTTCCGCGCGGTGGCGAAATTGTAGAGATTGTCGCCCTTGTGAAACAGCGGCGTTTCCGGCGAATTCAGATACTTCGCCGCGACGTCCTTCTCCAGCGCGCGGCCGCCGAAGGCGATGACGCGACCGCGGATGTCGGTGATCGGAAACATCACCCGATCGCGAAACCGATCATACGGCACCGGGATGTCTTCACCGGCGACCAGTAGCCCGGCCTCGACCATGTCGGCGACCGGAATTCCGTGCTTGCCGAGATGCTCCTTCAGCGCGAAGCGGTCAGCGCCCGCATAGCCGACGCGGAATTTCAACTGCGCCGCCTGCGTCATCGCGCGGTCGGCGAGATAGCCGCGGGCGCGGGCGCCGGCCCGCGACGCCAGATGGTCGGCGAAGTATTTCGCCGCGAGTTCCATCACGTCGTACAGCGTCTTGCGATGCTGCTCGTGCCGGGCGGCGTCGGGCGAGGCGACCGGAATTGCCAGTCCCGCCATCGCGGCCAGCCGCTCCACCGCTTCGGGGAAATCCACCCCCTCGGTCAGCATCACGAAGTCGAAGATGCTGCCATTCTTGCCAGAGGAAAAATCGAACCAGGCCTGCTTCTCGTCATTGACGAAGAACGACGGCGATTTCTCCTGCTGGAACGGCGACAGCCCCTTCCACTCCCGCCCCGCCTTCTTCAATTTCACGCGCCGGCCCACCACTTCCGACGCCGGAAGCCGGGCCTTCAGTTCGTCCAGAAATTGCGGCGTGAAGCGCATCGGGCAAGTCTACTTCGAGTCGTGGGGGGTTGTCCGGCGGCTGAGCCAACCGATCATGGATATAGGGTTGCTCGGCCGCCGTACCGAGGGGCCGCGACTTGTCCAACATATAAACATCGCCAAACATTGAATTTGATGAAATACAAGTGTATATACAAAATTGAGGGCCAGCGGCCCGCCGTCATCCCCGGAGAATGGGCAACACGCACCGTATCTTCAAATTCGGGAGTAACGGCATGGCCGGCAACGAAGCCAATCCGTATTGGCAACCGCATTCGTTCACATGGGATGAGAACAAACGGCGCATCAATATCTACAAGCATGGAATTGATTTTGTCGACGCGGTCGAAGTCTTTCGCGACTCGGCAAACTACACTTATCGGTCGAAGCACCCGCCCGGCGAGATTCGCTACGTCACCGTTGGCAGGCTTAGGCAATTTGTCATTGCTGTCATCTCCACCCCCCGAGTTGACTCGCTAAGGATCATATCGGCACGACTTGCGCGGAGGTCTGAGAGGAAACGCTATGGCTGAACCCGCAGAAGACATCGTGAAGCTGATCGCCACCTTGGACGATGGGACCAACATCCTCGAACATGCCGACGGACGCCTTGAGCGCTCGCGAGGAAAGACTGACTGGGCTCGCGTGGCCGCTATTACCGAAGAAGAGTTGGAAGCCGCCATCGCCAACGATCCTGATTGGGCTGAGTTCGAGAATCTCGACTGGTCGGACGCCGTCCTCGTCATCCCCCCAAAGAAGAAGGCGATTTCGATCCGCCTCGACGAGGACGTGCTGGACTATTTCAAACGCGACGGCGACGGCTATCAGCGCCGCATCAATGCGGTGCTGCGCTCCTACATGCAGCAAAAGAATAAGCCAAAAAAACGGGCTTGAACCCGTCGCCGTTCCACGGTTCGATGATCCATGTTCACGATCTTTCGCGGCGGCGACGATGGCGTTTGGCGGGTGACGATGCAAGCACCGGTCAGCGGTGCAGCGTTGCCGCCGGTCCGGTATCTTGCGATCGAACAAGCAACCGATCTTGCGTGCTCTGTTGGGCCGTCCGAGTCCAGCTGGCAACTCACCGGCGTGGCCAGCCACGTCCGCTATGTCGAGCGCAACGAGAAGATCCAGCTCGGCGCCCGGCAGGCCGGGCTTGGACGCAGCGGGGCAACCTGCGCCGCGCTGATCCCGATTCAAAAATCCGCCGCCTGGTGGGAGCTGACTCAGGACGAGCGTCGGCAGATTTTTGAGGACAAGTCGCACCACATCGCCGGCTCGCTGAAATATCTGCCGGCGATCGCGCGGCAGCTCTACCACTGCCGCGACCTCGGAGAGCCGTTCGATTTCCTGACCTGGTTCGAATATGCCCCGACGGATGCCACGCTGTTCGAGGATCTGGTCGGCGAATTGCGGCGGACCGCGGAATGGGCTTACGTGACGCGGGAAATCGATTTTCGACTGGCTGCTCATCGGTAGTTCAGTCGGGCGTCCTGCGTCGCCCACTCGACCAATGGCTAAGTCGCGGCTCGTGGATTTTGATCTGGCGCATTGCGGTGCAGCAAAACTGGGCCTCCACTGCCTGCCCGACCTGAACGTCGGCACAACGCTAGGGAGATTCGGACAATCCAGGCAGGGCTCGCTTTGCGGCCGCTTCCGACAGGAACCGGCCACGCCAACCACCAAAGGAGCGGGTACCATGGCGATCTGCAATCGATGCCACAATCTCATGACGCCGCTGGGCGCCGAAGCCATTGATGGCGTCTATGAAATTCATTCCTGGAAATGTTCGGATTGCGATCTGACGCTCGACATCGCGATGGGCTGCGTCGAGACCTACGACTTTCCGAGTTTCTGCCTGACCGAGCCGGGCGATCCGGACTGGCTGGCGCTGCTGCCGCTGGCCGTGACCGCGCGTCTCGAGATGCGGGCGATGCAGGCCCCCTGAACCGCTACCGATCCGGACGCGGCAGCTCGACGTCGAATCGCCCGGAGGCGATTCGCGGCAGTTGCGCGACCGGCCAATTGTAGAGGTAGGTCCAGGCCTCGCTCGGCGCTTCGCTTAGTGCGCCATCGCCGAGCGTGACCGGATAGAGCTCGCGGCGATATTCCGCGGGCGCTTCGGCATCGGCTCCGCAGCCTTCATAGGCGTCGAGTTGTGCCAGCAGTTCGCGCGGCCGATGCAGACGGAACAATTCGCCGAATACCAAGTCGGCGGCATTGTCCGATGGCGTGAGCCCGGGATAGTGCCGCACCAGATAAAGCCGGCCACGCACCGTGGCCGCGCCGAGAAAATCCGCTTGCGCTGACAGCAGCCGCGACATCGGATGGTCGAAGCCGCGCATCAAGGTGCCGTAGACAAACAATCGGTCCTGCATCATGTGCCGCCGCGTGATGGAACCCGGTCGTCTTATACCAGAGTCCGATTCAATGATGTGGAATCACCTCGCCGCGGGTCCTTCTTCACCTCTCCCATAGGGAGAGGTCGGCGCGTAGCGCCGGGTGAGGGGCTGCGGCCCATCGATAGGCATTACCCCCTCACCCCAACCCTCTCCCCATGGGAGAGGGAGCGCGTTTCCGATGCCGCGCTGCTTCGACTCGACTTGATCAGAATCTAACTGAACCGCAGGTTGTCATTCCGCGGCGGGTCGACCGGGTCGCCGGCCGACACCACACTGATGCTGACATCCATGCCGAGAAATTCGTCGGCGCCGCCGATATAGGTGCCGTGCAGCGGGATCGCCTGCTGCGGATCGCGCGCCACCGCGACGCGCACCAGATCGCGGCTGCCGACGATGCCGTTGGTCGGATCGAATTCGATCCAGCCGGCGGCCGGCAGATAGACCTGCACCCAGGCATGGGTCGAGCCGCCGCCGACATAGCCGTGGGCGCGGTCGCCGTGCACGAACAGATAGCCGGAGACGAACCGTGCGGCGATGCCGAGCCGCCGCAGCGCCTCGATCATCAACAGCGCAAAGTCGCGGCAAGTGCCGGTGCCGCTCTGCAGCGTGTCGAGCGGATGCTGGGTGCCGTGGGCGTGGCGCTTGCGATAGGCGAAGCCGGCGCGGATGCCATGGGTCATGCCGGCAAGGATATTGAAGGTCGGGGTCGGCCCCTCGGCGTCGAGAAAGCCGCGCGCCCAGAACGACAGCTCGCCGTCGGGGTCGCCATATTGCGGGGTGATGAAGTGCACGAGGTCGGGGAACTCCTCGTCCTCATAGAGGAACGGGTAGAAATAGGCGCGGTCCTGCGGCGTCAGCGCGAATTCCTCGGTCGGGTTGTGCTCCACCGTCGCGGTCGAACTGAAGGTCAGCGTGGTGGCGCGCTCGTCAAAGGTGGCGATCGCCACCGAGTTGCCGAACACGTCATGAATCCAGCGCAGCGACATCGGCTCCGGCGAAATCTCCAGCTGACCGGCCAGCATCCGCAGATCGTGACCGTCGCGCGGCCGCAGCATCACCCGGTGCTCGCCGAAGGCGACCGGGCGGGCATAGCGATATTCGGTGGTGTGATGGATCGTCAGCAGCGGCATCGGCGAGGCATTCATATCGAGTATTCATGGCGTGACTTTGCGCGCTCACATCTATACCGATGCCTGCTCGATTGTGATGCTGTTTCGATAGGCACGGGCAGGACATGAACGCAGCGGGTGAACAACGACGACTCCTCGGAACCCTGGAGGTTCCTGTCATCGAGAGGAATTCCGCGGGCCGCTCGCCGTTCCTGCTGACCTGCGATCACTACGGCCGCCAGATTCCGCCGGAACTCGGCGATCTCGGGCTGCCGGCCAGCGAGCTTGTCCGCCACATCGCCTGGGATGTCGGCATTGCCGGCGTCGCCGAGCGATTGTCGGACATGTTGGGCGCGCAGCTGATCGCGCAGCGGTTTTCTCGGCTGGTGATCGACTGCAACCGGCCGCCGCAGGCGGCGAGCTCGATTCCGCTGCTCAGCGAGGCCACCGCGATTCCCGGCAATCAGAAGCTGACGCCGGCGGCGGCCGACGAGCGACGCCAGCGAATTTTCGATCCCTATCACCAGCGCATCGCGCAGGTGATCGACCAGCGGCTCGCCAAAGCCAAGCCGACGATCCTGCTGGCATTGCATTCGTTCACGCCGGTCTATCATGGCGTGGCGCGGCCGTGGCATATCGGCACGCTGTACAACCGCGACACCGTGCTGCCGCCGCTGCTGCTGGAAGCGTTGCGTAGCGAAGCCGGCCTGGTGGTCGGCGACAACGAGCCCTATGCGGTCGACGATGCCACCGACTACACGATCCCGGTGCATGGCGAGCAGCGCGGGCTGATCAATTCCGGCCTCGAGATCCGGCAGGACCAGATCGAGACCGAGGCGGGCCAGATCGCATGGGCGGAGCGGCTGGCGAAAGCGCTGCGCGCGATCGAACAATCATTGCGTGCGCAGGCGCTGCTGCCTGCTTCGGCCTGACCTACCGCGCCCGCGACAACGCCAGCCAGATGCCGCCGCCGATCATGAAGCCGCCGGAGATCCGCGACAGCAGCCGCGTCCGCCGCGCCGAGAAGAACTGGCGCGCCCGGCCGGCGAGCAACGCATAGACCGCGTCGGTGACGACGACCGTGGCCATGAAGGTGACGCCGAGCAGCGCCACCTGCGGGACATGATCGCGGTTCATGTCGACGAACTGCGGAATGAAGGCGCCGAAGAACACCATCACCTTCGGGTTGCTGAGCAGCACCAACAGGCCTTGCAGGAAGAATCCGCCGCGCGGCGGCGGCGGCGGCGTATCGTCGGCCAGCGCATGCACCGGCGCCCGGATCAGGGCGATGCCGAGCCAGACCAGATAGGCGGCGCCGGCAAAGCGGACCCAATCGAACCAGTAGCCCATCGTCGCCATCAGCGTGGTCAGCCCGACCGCGACCAGCGCGATCACGATGCCGAGCCCGAGCTGGGCGCCTGCGATGTTGGTCAGCGCCGCGCGGGTGCCGTAGCGCAGGCCATTGGCGATCACCAGGGTCACCACTGGCCCGGGCAGCAGCGCCAACACGATGCAGGCGGCGACATAGGTGAGATAGAGCTGGAGCGACATCAGGGGGCTCGTTTGCGGTCGACGGGCGCGCTTTATGCACGACCGCGAGAGCCGCGACTACCCCGCAGCGGTCGGTACCGGCGCGACCAGATGGCGGTACAGATGCCAGGTGGCGTGGCCGAGCACCGGCAGCGTCACCACCAGGCCGATGAAATAGGGCAGCGCCGAGACGATCAGCAGCACCACGATGACGGCGGCCCAGCCGATCATCGGCGCCGGGCTGGTCACCACCGCGCGCACGCTGGTGATCATCGCGGTGACGAAATCGACATCGCGATCGAGCAGCAGCGGGAACGACACCACCGTCAGCGAGAACAGCACCAGCGACAGCGCGGCGCCGACCACATTGCCGATCGCCAGGAACAACAGCCCCTCATTGGTGGTCAGCACCACGGTGAGGAATTCGCGCAAGGAGCCGAACGAGGCGTTCAACCCGAGCAGCAGCGCGATCAGCAGCCGGACCTGATACATCCAGATGATGAAGACGAACAGCGTGACGAACGCCATCCAGCCGAGTTCGCTGCGGCTGCGGATCATCGCCCAGATCCCCCGCAGCGACGGCTTCTGCCCGACCTCGCGCTGCCGGCTGACTTCATACAGACCAATGGCGACGAACGGGCCGATCAGCGCAAAGCCGGCGGCCAGCGGATAGGCCAGATAGACCATGCCGAAAGCGGTGAGCGACAGCACGATCACCATGCCGCCGACGGCGTAGATCGCGCCGAACGCCAGACCGAACCACGGCGCGGCCTGGAAATCGCGCAGGCCCTGGCTCAGCGCGTCGGCGATATCGGCCGCCTTGATGCGCCGCACCACGGGGTCGCTTGTTCCGGAGATCGAGGTCATCGACATCCTCCCTGATATTATTATTTGTTGGCGGCCATTGTTGGCCGCGCCGCCGGGCGCGTCAATCGATCAGTTACGGCGAAATCGTCTTTGTCATTCAGGGGCGCGAGCAGCTTCGCTGCGAGCGAACCCGGAATCTCGCTCTGCGCTCTGCTTTGCCGCAAGATTCCGGGTTCGCTCGCCCTGCGGGCTCGCGCCCCGGAATGACCGAGTGAGAGGTAGGAGCGCTGAAAGGAAATTTTGGCGATGAGCAGCCGCAACGGCGGCGCGCTCCCTCGCCCCGCTTGCGGGGAGAGGTGAAGAGAAGCGCCCGCTCAGCTCGTCAGCGCCGCCTTGACCAAGCCGCTGGCCTTGCCGAAATCCATTTGGCCGGCGTATTTCGCCTTCAGCGCGGCGATCACCTTGCCCATGTCCTTGATGCCGACGGCGCCGGATTCCGCGATGGTCGCGGCGATCGTGGCCTTGACCTCGTCCTCCGACATCTGGCTCGGCAGATAGGACTGGATGATGGCGATCTCGGCGCGCTCCTGATCGGCGAGTTCGGCGCGACCGCCCTTGTCGTAGAGTTCGACCGATTCCTGGCGCTGCTTGATCATCTTCTGGAACACGCCGAGCAGGTCGCCGTCGCTGAGCGGCGGCTTGCCCTGCCCACGCGCCTCAATGTCGGCGTTCTTGATGGTCGAATTCACCATCCGCAGCGTCGACAGCTTGCGCTCGTCCTTGGCCCGCATCGCGTCCTTGACCGCGTTGTTGATATTTTCGCGCAACATCATTGGCTCCTGTCGCGACGCGTCGCGCCGCCTGTTCGTCGGGCTGATTTAGGCCGTTCGGACGCGCGAAACAACTCAGTTCGCCAGCCAGCCCAGCAGCGCGGCGGTCACCGCTTCCGGCCGCTCGATCTGCGACAGGTGCCCACACTCCGGAATGATCACCAGTCTGGCGCCCGGGATCCCGTCCGCGATCTCGACCGAGAGCGCGTTCGACAGCGTGTTGTCCTGATCGCCGCTCAGCACCAGCGTCGGGCAGGTGATCTGCGCCAGCGTCGGCCGCGAATCCGCCCGCCCGATGATCGCGATCAGCTGCCGCACGAAGGCGTCGGGGCCGATATCGTCGGCCATCTCGTAGATCACCCGGCGCAATTCGGGGTCTTCGGCGCGCGAGGGATGCAGGAAGCCGGGAATCATCGTAGCGATCCCGGCGTTGTAGCCGCCGGCCTCGATCCGCTCGATCATGCCGCGGCGGCGCTCCTTTGCCGCGTCGTCGTCGGGCCGCGCCTGGGTGTTGAGCAGGGCCAGTTTCGCCACTCGCTCCGGCGCCTGCCGCATGATCTCGAAGGCGATGTAGCCGCCCATCGAATGGCCGGCCAGCGCGAAGCGCGGCGGCGCCTCGGCCAGAATCCGACGCGCGATCGCGCCAATCGAATCGTCGCGGATGTGATTGGCGACCGTCACCGGGCCGTGGCGCCACAGCGCCGGGAGCAGCGGCGCATAGATCCGCGGCGAGCCGCCGAGCCCCGGAACCAGTAGAATCGGCATCGAATTGTCCATGGATTCCCCCTCCGCGGCGGCAAATTCGCCGTCCGGCGCGGCGCCGACCCTAGTTGCTGGGCGGAACCTGTCAAATAGCGACAAAACTCCGGGGAACCGACGGTTTCCGGCTTTGACGGCGGCGGATACGACGACTATGTAATGCGCTCATGACGACCTCAGAAACCAATCCAGCCTGGCCGGACCTCAAGCCGACCGCGCTCCTCGTGCTTGCCGATGGCACCGTGTTCGAAGGCTTCGGCCTCGGCGCGGAGGGCCACGCCGTCGGCGAAGTCTGTTTCAACACCGCGATGACCGGGTACGAGGAAATCCTCACTGACCCATCCTATGCCGGGCAGCTAATCACCTTCACCTTCCCGCATATCGGCAATGTCGGCACCAATGACGAGGACATCGAGACGGTCAACATGGCGGCGACGCCAAGCGCGCGCGGGGTAATTCTGCGCGCCGCGATCACCGATCCGTCGAATTACCGCTCGTCGCGCCATCTCGACGCCTGGCTGAAGGCACGCGGCATCATCGGCCTGTCCGGCATCGACACCCGCGCGCTGACCGCGCTGATCCGCAGCAAGGGCATGCCCAACGCGGTGATCGCGCATGCCGAAAACGGCGTGTTCGACCTGCACGCGCTGAAGGAAGAAGCCCGCGAATGGCCCGGCCTCGAGGGCATGGACCTGGTGCCGATGGTCACCTCCGGCCAGCGCTTTGACTGGGACGAGACGCCGTGGGTCTGGGAAACCGGGTTCGGCCGCCAGACCGCGCCGGAATTCAACGTCGTCGCCATCGATTACGGCATCAAGCGCAACATCCTGCGGCTGTTGGCCGGCGAAGGCTGCAAGATCACGGTGGTGCCGGCCACCACCTCGTCGGACGACATTCTGGCGATGAAGCCGGACGGCGTGTTCCTGTCGAACGGCCCCGGCGATCCCGCCGCGACCGGCAAATATGCGGTGCCGGTGATCAAGGATGTGATCGCCTCCGGCGTGCCGACCTTCGGCATCTGCCTCGGCCACCAGATGCTGGGCCTCGCGCTCGGCGGCCGGACCGTGAAGATGCATCAGGGCCATCACGGCGCCAACCATCCGGTCAAGGACCTCACCACCGGCAAAGTCGAGATCACCTCGATGAACCACGGTTTCGCGGTCGACAAGGACTCGCTGCCCGCCAATGTGCAGCAGACCCACGTCTCGCTGTTCGACGACAGCAATTGCGGTATCGCGCTGGCCGACAGACCGGTGTTCTCGGTGCAGTACCACCCCGAAGCCTCGCCCGGCCCGCGCGACTCGCACTATCTGTTCCGCCGCTTCACCGATTTGATGCGGGCGAACAAGGGCGCGTAAGCATCGTTCTGCGCGCTACGCCCTTCACAATGAAACCGTCATTCCGGGGCGTGCGCAGCGCAAGCTGCGCGCGAACCCGGAATCTTGCGACACTCGCATGCCCTGCCTTGTGGGGAGATTCCGGGTTCGCTCGCCTGCCGGCTCGCGCCCCGGAATGACGGCGCAATGCAGTGCTCGCTTCCGTGGATGGCCGCGACACGCCTAGCCATGACGCGGAAACGCCGCAGCAAAATGGCTGGCGTTATTCGCCGTCGATTGATATGATGTCCATCATATTAACGCCCCCCGGAGCACGCACCCATGGACGACCGCCCCTCGCCTGCCATCGAATATGGCGTCACCCCGACTCACGTGATGGCGGCGATGCCGGGCCTCGACTTCGTCCGCGCGATCTTCGACGGCAAGCTGCCGGCGCCGCCGATCATGCAGACCGTCGAGCCGTTCGACACCAGCGCCGAGCCCGGCGTGGTGGTGATGCACTCGGTTCCCGGGTTCCGGCACTACAATCCGATCGGCTCGGTGCATGGCGGCTATGCCGCCACCTTGCTGGATTCGGCGATGGGGCTGGCGGTGCACTCGATGCTGCCGCCGGGCCAGGGCTACACCACGCTGGAATTCAAGATCAGCTTCATCAAGGGCATGACCCAGGACAGCGGCGCGGTGCGCACCGAAGGCCGGACGTTGAATGTCGGGCGCCGCACCGCCACCGCTGAAGCGCGGATCACCGACGCGAAAGGCCGGCTGCTGGCTCATGCCACCACCACATGTCTGGTATTCGAGATTCCGGGAACCACGCAAGCGGTTCGCTGACCGATCGATGGCCGTGATCCGCCTGTCCACATCCAGGGTCTCATCCTGAGGAGCGCGCCGCTTCGGCGCGCGTCTCGAAGGATGGGCGACAACATCCTCATCCTTCGAGACGCGGCGAAGACGCCGCTCCTCAGAATGAGGGTATTGTGCTAGGTCGAGGCCGATCGACGCTACGCCGCGTTGTCGCCTTCCCGGCGGCTGGCCTCGAACAGGAACCAGGTGCGGCGCTCGGTCTCGTCGATGAAATTTTCCAGCAGGCCCGCGGTGGCGGCGTCCTCGAGGTCGTCGACGGTCTTGTGCGCCTTGCGCATCGCCGCGGCGACTTTCTTGTTGTCGTTCATCAGTTCGCGCAGCATCTCGCGCGGCGGCACATAGTCTTCGTTGTTATCCTGGATGGTCTGCAATTTGGCGATCTGGCCGATCGAGCGCAGCGTGGTGCCGCCGACCTTGCGGACCCGCTCCGCCAGCGCGTCGGTAGTGGCGAAGATCTGGTCGGCCTGCTCGTCGAGCAGCAGATGGTAGTCGCGGAAATGCCTGCCGCTGACATGCCAATGGAAATTCTTGGTCTTCAGATACAGCGCGAAGGCGTCGGCCAGCACCACGTTGAGGGTCGACGAGATCTTTTCGACCGCCTGCCGCGGCAGATCGGTCGGCGTATCGAGTTCGGGGGACACCTTGTCAGACCTGGCTTTGCTCACGATGAACCTTCCTGTTAGGAACCGGACATTGACGGCATGGACACCGCCCGTCGGACCTTCTAACGCTCTTGTCGAAATCCGGTTCCCACACCGGAACACCCATTGCCGGACCGAAATCATGGACGACTGGATCGACTATTACGACTCCACGCATACGATCTACGTCAGCAAGCTGCATCGCGACGTGCACTTCGAGGAGATCGCCCGGGACATCGTCGGCTACATCTCATCGCCCGACGCCACGGTGCTGGACTATGCCTGCGGCGAAGCGCTATCGGCGGCGCAGGTCGCGGACGCCTGCGGCAAGCTGATCCTCGCCGAGCCCGCGCCCGGCGTGCGCGGCCGACTGATCGCCCGGTTCGCGCCCAACACCAAGATCAGGGTGCGCTCGCTCGACGATCTCAGGAAGATGGAGGAAAACTCCGTCGATCTCGCGGTGATGAATTCGGTGGCGCAATACATGACGCCGGCGGAGCTCGACACCGCCTTCGCGGTGATCGGTAAATTGCTCAAGCCCAGCGGCAAGCTGGTGCTCGGCGACATCCTGCAGCCCGACGTCGGCATGGCTAAGGACGTCGCCGCGCTGCTGCGCTTCGCGGCGAGCCACGGCTTCATCAAGGACGCGCTATGGGGACTGGCGCGCACCGCGATGTCCGACTATCGCCAGCTGCGCGCCAAGATCGGGCTGCAGCGCTACAGCGAGGCCGAGATGATCGCCAAGCTGAAAGCGGCCGGCCTCACCGCCACCCGCGCACCGCGCAATATCGGGCACAATCCGTGGCGGATGACGTTCGTCGCACGGCACGCGTTCTAGGCGGCACTTACGCTGGTCATTCCGGGGCGCGAGAGCGAAGCTCGCGCGAACCCGGAATCTTGCGGCAAAGCCGGGCGCTGAGCGAGATTCCGGGTTGGCTCGGCCTGCGGCCTCGCGTCCCGGAATGACATCAATGTTCGACGTTCACACCACGATGCTGAGCCGCTTCGCCGCTCTTGTGATGCCGGTATAGAGCCAGCGCGCGCGGCTCTCCTGGAACGCGAAACTCTCGTCGAACAGCACCACGTCGTCCCATTGCGAGCCCTGCGATTTGTGCACGGTTAGCACGTAGCCGTAGTCGAACTCGTCATAGGGCTTGCGCTGCTCCCACGGGATCTCCTCGATCGCGCCGCCGAAGCAGTCGCCGCGCACCGAAACCTTGGTCACCTTGCCGCCGAAATCCTCGTCCGGCGCGAGGCGCATGGTGATGATCTGCGACTTCGACGCGGCGCGCGACTTGACCCGCCACAGCCCGCCGTTGAACAGCGCCTTCTTGCGGTTGTTGCGCAGGCAGACCAGCTTGTCGCCGGCCACCGGCAACGGGTCCTCGATGTCGAGCCGCTTCCGGAACCGCATGTTGTAGGCGCGCCGCGTGGCGTTGCGGCCGACCAGCACCTGGTCCGCCTGCATCACCCGCTGCGGGTCGAGTTCATCGCGCGACACCACCTGGCTTTCGCCGTAGCGGCCGATGTCGAGCTCGCGGCCCTCGCGCACGTCCATCGACATCCGGACGATCGGATCGTCCTGAGCCTGGCGGTGTACCTCGGTCAGCATCACGTCGGGTTCGCAATTAGTGAAGTAGCCGCCGCCCTGGATCGGCGGCAGCTGCGCCGGATCGCCGAGCACCAGCAGCGGACACTCGAACGACATCAGATCGCGGCCGAGTTCCTCATCGACCATCGAGCATTCGTCGATCACGATCAGCTTGGCCTTCGAGGCCGGCGCGTCGTCCCATAATTCGAAGCTCGGCTGCTCGACGCCGGATTCGCGGGCGCGATAGATCAGCGAATGAATCGTCGAGGCTCCATCGCAGCCCTTGTTGCGCATCACCAGCGCCGCCTTGCCGGTAAACGCCGCGAACTTCACCTCGCCGCTAACGCCGTCGGCGATGTGGCGCGCCAGCGTGGTCTTGCCAGTGCCGGCATAGCCGAACAGCCGGAATACCGGCGGCGTGCCGGCCTTGCCGGGCTTGGCCTTCAGCCAGTCGGCGACGGCTTTCAGCGCGGCATCCTGATGCGGGGTAAAGGTCGGCATGGGATCTCTGGAATGCGGCCAGCCGCGCCCGAAAGCGCCGACTCAGGCGCGCAAGCTAGCCAATCGGGCGCTTAGCGCAAGACTCCGGCGCTCTCGTCGATCTCGTCGGTCCAGACCTTGAAGGAGACCAGGGTGTTTGGGCCAAAGGTATGGGTGATCGGCACGTCGGCAGCGTCGCGGCCTTGCGCGATCAGCACGCGGCCCAGTCGCGGGATATTGTTGCGCGGATCGAAGGTGTGCCAATGGCCGCCCAGATAGGCCTCGAACCAGCCGGCGAAATCGCCGACACCCCACGGCTTCGGCGTGCCGACGTCGCCCAGATAGCCGGTGCAATAGCGCGCCGGAATGTTCATGCAGCGGCAGAAGGCGATCGCCAGATGCGCGTAGTCGCGACAGACGCCGCGACCTTCCTCAAACGCGTCCCAGGCGGTGCGGGTGGGTCGGGCGTGTTGATAATTGAATGCGATGTGGTTGTGCACGAAATCGCAGATCGCCTGGACCCGCGGCCATCCCGGCGCTGTCGATCCGAACATCTGCCAGGCGACGTCGGACAACCGATCGGTGTCGCAATAGCGACTGCCGAGCAGATAGACGATGGTCTCCGCCGGCAGGTCCTCGACGGCATGCTGGATCGCGTCCGGCACCACCGGATCGGGCGGACCGAGATCGCGAACGATGCCGTCGGCTGCGAGCCGCATCCGGCCGGCCGGCGCGACGATGCGGCTGCACCAATTGCCGAAGCCATCGCGATAGGGCGTGATCGGCACCACCGGATCGGTGGTGAGGAAGTCCGGGACGATCACGTCGGAGGCGCGAGTGTAGTGCACTCCGAGCACCATCAGCATCGGAGTCGGCTGTGGAAAATCGTAGATCATCTCGTAGCCGACGCGAAGCTTCATCAGACAAGTCCTCAATGAGTTGGGGCGGGCCGACAGCAACGCGGGATGTTGTTCAACGTTCCGCGATGACGATCGCCGTCAGCGCCTGCATTTTGACAAGCCGCAGGCGCAAGCAACTGCCGTCCGCCCTCCATGTCGCGCATTGATCAGTATAATCACAAAGATGGCGATACAAATGCCCAAAAGCAAGGTTGTAAGCCCTGTTTGCAGGCGCCAAGCGGCGTCGCAGCCAGAATAGAATAGCTATTGCGAGCGAAAGAGCGCACAGCATCGCTGCAATTGCCCACATCCCGCGCGGCGATCCGCCAAGCCCGGATCCGCACACCGCGCAATCCGAGCCCTCGCTCCGTGTCGCCACGCCCAAGCGTGCAGGAAGGTGCTCGTGACCACCAGAACGCGCCGAGAGACCTTGACCTTCCATCATCCGTTCCGGCTCGCCGGGATCGATCGGCTGCTGCCGGCCGGCGCCTATGACGTGGTGACCGACGAGGAGATGATCGAGGGGCTGTCGTTCGCCTCGTTCCGGCGCATCGCCACCATGATCACGATCCCGGCCGCGCCGCCGCACCATTCGTCGATGGAAATGATTTCCGTCGACGCCACCGATCTGGCGGAAGCGCAGCGCCAGGATGCGGCCGCGCCTTCGTCCTAGTTTCGCACCACTTCAATCGTCGGAGTTATCAAATGGCTTTCAACAGCGGCAAGTTCCAGGGCTATGACATGGACCGGTCGGTGGTTCTGTTCTCGATGATGAACGATCTCACCGAGGTCCCCTGCGCGATCAGCACCACGGCGATGGACGATCTCGACGGCGCGAAACGCACGCCGGCGGCTCTGCGCGAGGAGCAGTTCATGCGGCTGCGCGCCAGCATCGAGGAGAAGGCCGGACTGAAATTCTCCAATTCCGAACTGGAAGGCAAGCCCGCGGGCATCATCCTTCGCAGCATCGACTTCCGGAAGTAAGATCGCTATTCCGGGCGTGACGCGGCCGGACTGACGATGCGAAATCAGCCGCGCCACATGATGGTGCGGAGCATAGGATGAAACGCGTCGCGATCTGGCTCGCTTACGGCGTCGGCGCCCTCGCCTGCCTGTATCTGGCGCTTTACACCTATCGCATGCTCACCGCGCCAAACCTCGCGCCCGGCGAGCCGATCCATATTTTCAGAAAGCCCGACGCACCGAAATATTCGTGAGTACGAGCGTGTAGTGCCCAGTATGAGACTTCGAGGTGTTATCTAGTGGTCGATGCAGATATTGTTGCAGTTCCGGCCCAGCTCCACAGTTTAGGAGCAATAGTCATGAGCCCGCCGGCGATGACTAAGAACGTCGTGACGACAACAACAATGAACCCCTTACTTGGAAGATGGTCAACCTTCACTTCAAGCTTGGCCATGCGATCCCGGATATCGCGCATATCCGCTTGAAGTTCACCCAGAAATTTCTTGGTGTAATCTCCATCAACTTGAATTTTTGCCAACTCAGTTTGCAAAACATCTAGCGAGCGACCAGAGTCGCGCGGGGGCGTCCCCACACCGGGATCGGGCGTTTGAATGGTTGTTCGATCCTTCGCCACGAACGCTACCCTGAATTAAGAGTTAGCCACTCCCAAAGATCCTTACGGAAATACCCGTAGTGGCCAGCAATGGAAAATACTACAAATTGACCCGCTGCACCATTTAGGCCTATCCGGTCCGCAACTTGCTGCGCCGTCACGCCGGTCTCGGCAACAACCCATTGTCCGGGGCCGATCGCATAGTGTTTGGGAAATCGCGAATTGATTATTCCGGGAAGGACAGAGTTGTCGATCGGGGCGAGTACCGCAAAGGCTGCCATTGGCAAGCTGTCCTTGGCCTAAATCGTGCGATGTGCTTACCGGTAAGCAATCCACGAAAACATAATATGCCAACCGGGCCTGCGGGTCAAAGACGCGCAGCCGCCGCAATTGTTTCGTCATTCGGAAAAAAAGCCATCCGGAAGCCTTGAAAGATTCCGAGGAGTGCAAGAGCTGGCCTCATGGCCACAAAGACTGGAAGATTCGTTGCAGGTGGTCCTCCAGCCCGAAAGAAATACCAATCCCGGCGGCCAAAACTCGGGGATCAGCATACAGGGCTCGTAGACCCGCCCTATGCCGTCGCGACGAACGCCCGGTATTCGCCGGAGCCGGCCGGGGTCACCGGCAGGCCGCCGTCGGCATATTCGTTCAGCTTGTTGCGCAGCGTGCGGATCGAGATGCCGAGGATGTTGGCGGCGTGGGTGCGGTTGCCGAGGCAATGTTTCAGCGTCTCCAGGATCAGGTCGCGCTCGACATCGGCGACCGTGCGCCCGACCAGCGCGCGCGTGACCTGTTCGGCCGCGAAGGTGGCGTGCGCCACCGCCGGCACGGTCTTCTGCAGATCGAGCCGGTCGCCGTCGGGCGTCAGGATCGCGTCGGCGCCGATCTCGTCGCCCTGCGCCATCAGCACCGAGCGGTGGATGGTGTTTTCCAATTCGCGGACGTTGCCCTGCCAGCGATTGCTGGTCAGCACGCGGCGCGCGTCGGCGGAAATCGGCCGCACCGGCACGCCATTGGCGTCGGCATATTTGCGGGCGAAATGCTGCGCCAGCTCGAGAATGTCGGCGGGCCGCTCGCGCAGCGGCGGGATCTTCAGATTGACGACGTTGAGCCGGAACAGCAGATCCTCGCGGAACGTGCCTTCGCGCACCGCGTCGGCGAGGTTGCGGTTCGAGGTGGCGATGATGCGGATGTCGATCGGCACCGGGCGGGTGCCGCCGACGCGGTCGATCACCCGCTCCTGGATCGCGCGCAGCAGCTTCGACTGCAGCCGGACGTCCATTTCGGAGATTTCGTCGAGCAGCAGCGTGCCGCCGGTGGCCTCCTCGAACTTGCCGATCCGGCGCGCGATCGCGCCGGTGAAGGCGCCCTTCTCATGGCCGAACAATTCGGATTCCAGCAAGTGCTCGGGGATCGCCGCGCAGTTGATGCTGATGAACGGCTTCTTGGCGCGGTTGGAGCGGGTGTGGACGTAGCGCGCCATCACCTCCTTGCCGGTGCCGGATTCGCCGGTGATCATCACCGAGGCGTCCGAGCCTGCGATCTGCTGCGCCAGCTTCACCACCTTGGCCATCGCCTCGTCGCGATACACCAGTTCGCGGGAATCGTTGGCGACCGCGGCCAGCACCGCGGCGATCAGCTCCGGATCCGGCGGCAGCGGGATGTATTCCTTGGCGCCGGCGTGGATCGCGGCGACCGCGGCGCGGGCGTCGGTGGCGATGCCGCAGGCGACGATCGGCACGTGGATGTGCTCGGCTTCAAGCCGCATCACCAGATCGCGGATGTCGAGCGCGACGTCGACCAGCAGCAGGTCGGCGCCCTTGCCGCCGCGCAGCACCCGCATCGCCTGTTCGTTGTTCTCCGCGTGCGTCACGGAGGCGCCATTGTCCATGGCGATCTTGGTGGCCGTCGTAAGCTGGCCCTTCAAGGTACCAACGATGAGAAGCCGCATGGGTTGCTCCTGTTATCCTGCCGCGAAATCCGCCGGCTCTAAGTGTTAGGCGCGTTCCGCCTTGATGATTTCCGTCATGGTGACGCCGAGCTTGTCCTCGACCAGCACCACCTCGCCTCGCGCCACCAATCGGTTGTTGACGTAGATGTCGATCGCTTCGCCGACCCTGCGATCGAGTTCCAGCACGGTGCCGGGTCCGAGTTTCAGCAGTTCGCCGACGTCCATCTTGGAACGGCCGAGCACGGCCGACACCTGCACCGGGACGTCGAACACCGCCTCGAGATCGGCGGCGATCCGCGAGACCTGCTCTTCGTCGTTGTAGGCGACGTCGCCCAAGGGCGGCGCGTCGGCGCTATTGAGATCCGGAAGCGGCACCTGGCCTTCATTGTCACTCATCTTGGTTCCTCAACTCCGGGACTGGCCGGCTTCATTGCGGGACGCCATGTAGCGGCCCACCAATTCACTGATCTTCGCTTCGATCGCCGCGCGCTCGAGCACCACGCCGCCATCCGCCCATTCGATCCTGCAATCGCCAGTCTCGATTTCGGGCTCGGCCAGCAGCACGAGGCGGCCCTCGAAGCCGCTTTGCTTGGCCAGCCGCTCGATCCGCTCGCGGGCGGCTTCAAGCAGTTGGTCGTTGATCCGCACCACCAGATGCGGCGTCGAGACCAGATGCCGGAAGCAATCCGCCACCAGCGCGGTGATCTCGGTCAGAGGCTCAGTCGCGATCAATTCGCCGCAGAGCTTGCGCGCGACCGAAACCGCGACCTCGACCGCTTCGGTTTCCATCCGGATTTCGACACCGGACAACCCGCGGGCGATGCTGCCGATCGCAGCGCCGATCTGCTCCAGCGCCGACGCCATGCGGCGGTCGCTCTCGACCTTGGCTTCGCGCTGAGCGGCGTCGAAGCCGGCGCGATAACCCCGCGCCTCGCCGGCGGCGACCTGCTCGGCGATCTCGGCGGCGGTCGCGGGTTTCTCGCGGGCCTTGTCCGGCACCCCGAAGTCCATGTCGAATAGATATTTCGCGGGCGCGGCCATCAGTACACCAGCTCGTCGTCGGCGCGGTTCTTGGTCAGCACGATTTCACCCTTCGCTGCGAGGTCCTTGGCCAGATTCACCAGCAGCGCCTGCGCCTCGTCGACGTCGCGTAACCGCACCGGGCCGAGCGCCGCCATGTCGTCGAGCAGCATCTTGCCGGCGCGCGACGACATGTTGCCGAGGAAGAAGGCGCGGACTTCTTCGTTGGCGCTCTTCAGCGCGATGCCGAGCTTGTCCTTGTCGACCTGACGCATCAGGGTCTGCGCCGATCCGGCGTCGAGCTTGACCAGATCGTCGAAGGTAAACATCAGTGCCTTGATGCGCTCGGCGGCTTCGCGGTTTTCCTCTTCCAGCGAGGTGATGAAGCGGGTCTCGGTCTGGCGATCGAAATTGTTGAAGATTTCCGCCATCACCTCGTGGGCGTCGCGCCGCCGTGTCTGCGACAGGTTGGACATGAATTCGGAACGCAGGGTCTTTTCCACGCTCTCGATCACGTCCTTCTGCACCGCTTCCATCTTCAGCATCCGGCCGATCACGTCGAGCGCCATGTCTTCCGGCAGGATCGCCAGCACCCGCGCGGCGTGTTCGGACTTCAGCTTCGACAGCACCACCGCGGTGGTCTGCGGATATTCGTTCTTGAGGTAGTTCGCCAGCACCTCTTCCTGCACGTTGGAGAGCTTCTCCCACATGTTGCGGCCGGCCGGACCGCGGATTTCTTCCATGATGCCGCTGACGCGATCCGACGGCAGGTATTTCTGCAGCAGCCGTTCGGTGGCGTCGAACGTGCCCATCAGCGCCCCCGACGCCGACATCCGCGACACGAATTCCAGCAGCAGGTCTTCCACTACTTCGGGCTCGATGGTGCCGAGCGACGACATCACCACCGAGAGTTCGCGAACCTCCTCGTCGTCGAGCAGGGCCCAGATCTTGCCGCCATACTGCTCGCCCAGTGCCAGCATCAGGATCGCCGCGCGCTTCGGACCCGAAATCGGCTTGCTCGGCGGCCGACCGCCCTGGCGTTGCGCCAGCGTCGCGACGACGCTGGCGATGTCGTTGCTGTTGTCACCTGTGGTCTGCGGGACTGCCATGTCAGATCACGCCGGCTCGGTCAGCCATTGACGAACAATGGCCGCGGTTTCGTTGGGATTGCGCTCGGCGAGTTCGCCGACCCGGTGCACCGACTGGGCGTGCACCTGGCCTTGAACCTGGGCGATGTCGATCATGCTGGGGCCGGCCGGCAGCGGCTGGCCATCGGGACCGAGCTGCTGGCCGGTGGCGTCGGTCAGCGCAGGTATCGAGGAGACTTCGGGAACGGGCTCGGACGCCAGGATGCGCCGGACCAGCGGCCGGATCACCATGAACATCACCACCAGACCGAGCAGCATCATCACCCCAAGTTCGATGACATACATCACGTCGTCCTTTGTAAATTGCAGCATGCCGAGCAGCCCGGTGGGCTCGGCGATCGGCGGCACGGTCGGGCCTTCGGCAAATTTCAGATTGACGATCTCGACCTGGTCACCGCGCTTCTGGTCAAAGCCGATCGCCGAACGCACCAACGCCGCGATGCGGTCGAGCTGGTCCTTGGTGCGCTCGGAATAGACCATCTCGCCCTTTTCATTCTTGGTGTAGATGCCGTCGACCAGCACCGCGACCGAGATCCGGTTAACCCGGCCGGCTTCGGTCACCTCGGTCTTGGTGACGCGGGAAATCTCGTAATTGTTGGTTTCCTCGGTCTTCTTGCTCTGGTCGCGCGCGGTGGCGCCGCCTTGACCCTGATTGCCAGGAAGCTCGTTGTTGACGGTGACCTGGCCGTCGGACGGACCAGCGGTCGCCGAGGATTCTTCGCGCGACTGGCTCGAGCGCAGAACGCGGCCTTCGGGATCGAATCGGTCGGAGGTTTGCGTCACCTTGTTGTAGTCGAAATCGGCTGTGAGCTGGACCCGGGCGCGACCGCTCCCGACCACCGAGGAGACGATCGCCTCGACCTGGTTGCGCATCCGCTTCTCGAAGCCGGCGCGGCGTTCGTCGCCGGTGGCGCCGTCGCTGGCCGGATCGCCGGCGGCGCCGTCGGCGAGCAGTTGGCCGGCCTCGTCGACAATCGACACCCGGCCCGGCTTCAAGCCGTTGACCGCGGAGGCGACGACGTGGCGGATGGCGCGAACCTGCTGCGGCTCCAGCGCGCCGCGCACCCGCAGCACGATCGAGGCCGACGGCTCCGGCGTCTCCCGCGAAAACAACGGCCGTTCCGGCAGCACCAGATGCACCCTTGCGGCCTGGATCCGGTCGATGGCCCGGATGGTGCGTGCCAATTCGCCCTCGAGCGCCCGCAGATGATTGATGTTCTGAACGAAACTGGTGGTGCCGAGCGCGTCGGACTTGTCGAAGATCTCGTAACCGACGCCGCCGCCCTTGGGCAGGCCGCCTTCGGCCAGCTTCATTCGCAGCCGGGTGACCTTGTCCTTCGGCACCATGATGATGGCGCCGTCGTTCTTCAGTTCGAAGGGAATGCCCTGGCGTTCCAGGTCCTTGATGATGCCGGAGGAGTCTTCGACGCTAAGGTCGGTGAACAGCGTGGTCATCTGAGGCGTGGTCACGCGCATGATGACAAAGGCGAAGAATCCGATCAGCGCGGCAGTGACGGCAATCATCGCCATCAGCCGGGCCGCACCCAAGCCTTTCAGGAAGCTCACCAGACTCTGCAACGGACCAGCCCCTCGATTCGGCATGACAAGCCGACTAGGCAAATCTTGCCTATGGGATGGTTTCGATAAGGTTAACGATCCTTAACGGAGGTAAAGAAACCCGAAAAATGCCAAATGCCGCACTCCTGCAAAGAGTCCGGCTTTCAGCGACTTGTTAATGAATTGGAAAGAAAGCCCTATTGGCGGTATTGCTGGATTCGGGTGGTGCGCAGGCCGGCGAGGCCATGCTGGTCGATCGAGAACTGCCAGGACAGAAACTCGTCCACGGTCAGCGTATAGCGGCTGCAGGCTTCCTCGAGGGAGAGCAGGCCACCGCGAACCGCCGCGACGACTTCTGCCTTACGGCGGATGACCCACCGTTTTGTCCCGGGTGCCGGAAGATCCGCAATCGTTAACGGACTACCGTCGGGCCCGATGACATATTTGACCCTCGGGCGATGGGGTTCTGTCATGGCGTACTCACAAACTCTCAACCACTCAACTCACAATGGCAACCTACGCCCGGCGACTTAAAATTTGACTAAGCCCCAAGGCACAATACGAATCTCGTTGGATATGCTTACCGATCTTGATTCCGGCGGCGGCGCAGCGGGTGCGCGGCAAGGCGCCGGCGGTGCCGCCAGCCGTGTTTGCCAAGGCTAAATCCGGTTAGTTTCCGGCGCGCGCCGTCGGTCAAGCCGCGCGGCAACTACGCGGCGCGCGGCGCGGTACGGAAGTCGTGCTTCCGCAAGGCGGACTTTTCAGCTACTGCTAATACATGAGCGACCAACCGGCCCCACCGAACGCGACGCCAGACACCCCTCCAACCGGGATTAGCTCCGGCTTGCTGGACGATGCGACGCTGGAGGCGGTGGATGCGTGGGCGGCCCGGAACAGGGTAACGCGTTCGGAAGCGATCGGCCGCCTGGTCAGACTCGGACTAACCGTCGTCCCTGCCGCGACGCCCGCCAGGACAGCGCGGACGGGCCGTGCCATCGAACTGGCCGCGATGCAGATCGATCAGTTGATCGATCCCGAAGCACCTGCCGACGAACGCGACCGGCGGATCGCCAGGCTCACCGAGGGGCCGCCGGAATTTGTCGATGCCCGGGTCGATCTGCCGAAGCGTAAGAGCTGAGCAGCGCAACCTGCCCCATTCGCCGACGTCATTCCGGGGCGCGCGGCCGCAGGCCGAGCGAACCCGGAATCTTGCGGCACGCACTGCGTATCGTGGCAAGATTCCGGGTTCGCTCGCAGCTATCGCTGCGCGCGCCCCGGAATGACCAAGGTTGAGTAATCAAGACGCCACCGAGCCGACCGCCGCGCGGTCGAGCAGCGCCAGCAGCCCGCGCAGGATGTCGAGTGGCGGCGGCGGGCACCCGGGAATGTGCAGGTCGACCGGAATCACCTCCGATACGCCGCCGACCACCGCGTAGCTGCCGGCGAAGCAGCCGCCGTCCTTGGCGCAATCGCCAAGCGCCACCACCCATTTCGGACCGGGCACCGCCTCGTAGGTGCGCAGCAACGCCTCGCGCATATTCTTCGTTACCGGGCCGGTCACCAGCAGCACGTCGGCGTGGCGCGGCGAGGCGACGAAGCGGATGCCGAACCGCTCGACGTCGTAATAGGCGTTGTTGAGCGCGTGGATTTCCAGCTCGCAGCCGTTGCAGGACCCGGCGTCGACTTCGCGGATCGACAGGCTTCGGCCGAGGCTGCGCCGCGCCGCGGTTCCGACCAGCGTCGCCAGTTCCTGAACCTCGGCATCGTCCAGCGCCGGCGCGGCTTCCGTGAGCGGCAGCCGGAACAGGCTTTCAAACAGCAGCTTGCGCATCGCCTAGAGGTCCTGACCGGAATAAGAGCAGTTGAACGATTTGTTGCAGAGCGGGAAGTCGGCGACGATGTTGCCTTCGATCGCGGCTTCCAGCAGCGGCCATTGAAACCACGACGGGTCGCGCAGATGGCAGCGCTCGACGCGGCCGTCGCGCAGCCGCAGCCAGACCAGCACGTCACCGCGAAAGCCCTCGACCAGCGCCATGCCCTCGCATGGCCCCTCGCGCTGCGGAAGCTGCGCCAGAATCTCGCCGCGTGGCAATTGATCGAGAATCTGCTCGATCAGCGCCAGGCTCTGCTCGACCTCGCGGATCCGGATCCAGACCCGGGCATTGACGTCGCCCTGCTCCAGCACCGGCACCTCGAAGCGCAGATCCTTATAGGGTGCGTAGGCCAGCGTCCGCCGCGTGTCGAATGCGCGGCCGGACGCGCGGCCGACAAAGCCGCCGGCGCAGTATTGCGCGGCCAAGTCCGGCCTGAGAATGCCGGTCGACACGGTGCGATCCTGCAGCGACGCGGTGTTGTCGTAGAGTTCGACCAGTTCCGGAAACTGCTTGCGAATGGCGCCGAGCGCGGCGCGGATCGCCGCCTTGCCGGCGTCGTTGAGATCGCAGGCGACGCCGCCGGGCACGATCACGTCGCGCATCAGGCGATGACCAAAGGCGGTATCGGCGGCGCGCAGAACGCCCTCGCGCAATACGCCGAAATGCGCCAACAGCAGCGCGAAGGCGGCGTCGTTACAGATCGCGCCGATGTCGCCGAGATGGTTGGCGAGGCGTTCCAGCTC
The DNA here is from genome assembly GCF_013377015.1 of Rhodopseudomonas sp. Lineage (GTDB taxonomy): Bacteria > Pseudomonadota > Alphaproteobacteria > Rhizobiales > Xanthobacteraceae > JARJEH01. The sequence continues at coordinate 600,584 of NZ_JACABA010000001.1, forward strand.
GGCGCACAGCGCGCGCAGCCAGACCGCGCGCGCGGGTACGACCGGCTCCAACGCCGCCTCCGTCGCGCGCGAGAATGCATAGGCATAGGCGACGGTGCTGTCGCCGGAGACCCGGCCGGCGAGCTGCGCGGCGCGCGCCAGATCGGCGCCCGCCATCAGCCCCTCGATGCCCTTGTGAACGTAGCCCAGCCGCTGCTCCAGCCGCACCGCGGTCTCGCCGCTGACCGAGAAGCGAAAATGCCCCGGCTCGATGATGCCGGCATGGACCGGCCCGACCGCGGCCTGATGCACACCCTCGCCTTCCACCGGCAGGAAGCGATAGGGCGGCGCCGGCGAGGACATTTCAACCGGGTCGCCCAGCGGCGCGCGGACGCCCCATTGGCCGTGATCGAGCCACGGCCGCGTGTCGTGCGCGCCGTCGGCGACCAGCCCGAACAGATCGGCGATGCTGCGCTCCAGCCGCAACGCCGGCGGATGATTGGCCGCGATCGAGGGAAAGAGATTGTCCGGGCAGTCCAGGCTGACCACGCCGATCTCGGCGGTGCGGGAATCGAACAGCGCCATGTGCACCATGCTCGGCTCGCCCCACAGCGACAGCAGGCTCCAGCGCCGCTCTGCCAGCATGCGGGCGGCAAAGCTCCACACCGCGCTGTCGACCACGGTGCGCGGCCACGGCCGATGCCGCTGCACCTGCCGGCCTTCCAGGTTGAGATCGATCAGCGACGGCATGCGGTGCGTGTCCTCGCTCTATCCAAGGAGTTTGGCGACATGCTGGAACCAGACCACGACCGGCGCCGGCAGATAGACCCCTGCGATCAGCACCAGCGTGAGATGGGCGAACATCGGCACATAGGACGCCTCGGCCGGGGCGCGACTGCCGCGCGGCTCGCCGAATGCGACGCCGGTGAGCCGCAACGTCAACGCGCCGAACGCGACCAGCAGACCGAACACCAGGATCAGCGCCAACCAGGGCTGCCGCGCGAAGGTGGAACTGACCAGCAGGAATTCGCTCATGAAGATGCCGAGCGGCGGCAATCCGGCGATCGCCACCACGCCGATCACCAAACCCCAACCCAGCGCCGGGTGGGTCTCGGTGAGGCCGCGAATCTTGGCGATCGATTGCGTGCCCTTGATCTGCGAGATGTTGCCGACCGCGTAGAAGATCGCCGATTTGGTCAGGCTGTGCATCACCATGTGCAGCAGGCCGGCGAAATTCGCCAGCGGCCCGCCCATTCCGAACGCGAACACGATGATGCCCATGTGCTCGATCGACGAATAGGCGAACAGCCGCTTGATGTCGCGCCGCCGATACAGCATGAACGCCGCGAACAGCAGCGACGCCAGCCCCATGATCACCATCAGCGTACCCGGCGCGATCGCCTCGGGATTGGCCGCCATCAGCATCTTGAAACGCAGCAGCGCATATAGCGCCACGTTCAACAACAACCCCGACAGCACCGCCGAGATCGGCGTCGGGCCTTCGGCATGGGCGTCCGGCAGCCAGGCGTGAAGCGGCGCGAGGCCAACCTTGGTGCCGTAACCGAGAAACAGGAATACGAAGGCGACATTGAGCAGCGCCGGATCGAAGTTCTGGGCTTTCTGGATCAGCAGCGTCCAGATCATCGCATCCTGACCCTCGCCCACCACCGGCCGCGCCGCCATGTAGACCAGGATGGTGCCGAACAGCGCGAAGGCGATGCCGACGCTGCCGAGAATGAAATATTTCCACGCCGCTTCCAGCGCCGCCTCGGTGCGGTAGATGCCGACCATCAGCACCGTGGTCAGCGTCGCCAGTTCGACCGCGACCCACATCAGGCCGATATTGTTCGACATGAACGCCAGATTCATGCCGAACATCATGATCTGGTACATCGCGTGGTAAAACCGCAGATAGGCCGGCGTCAGCCGCCCGGTGTCGAGCTCGTGGGCGATGTAGCTTGCGCTGAAGATGCTGGTGGTGAGGCCGACGAAGCTGTTGAGCACGATGAAGACGATGTTGAGGTCGTCGACCAGCACATAGGCGCCGGGCGCCGGACGCGGCAGCAGCAGCAACGCCCCCGCGGAAAGAAACGTCAGCAGGCTCGCGAACACGTTCAGCCGCGCGGTCAGCCGATAGCCGGGCAGCAGCGCCAGCAACGCCGCCGCGGCGATCGGGATCAGCAGCACGCCGGCCACTGGATTGAACGCGGGAAGCATCATCGCCGCTCCCCTCGCGAGTCGTCGAGGGCGCCGACGTCGACCGAGTCGAAGCGCTCGCGAATCCGGAACAGGAAGATGCCGATCACGATGAAGGCGATCAGGATCGAGAACGCGACGCTGATCTCGACCACCAACGGCATGCCCTTGGCGCCGGTCGCCGCCAGCACCAGGCCGTTTTCCAGCGCCATGAAGCCGACCACCTGGCTGACCGCGTTGCGGCGCGTCACCATCACCAGCAGGCCGAGCAGCACCACCGACAGCGCGAAGGCCAGATCCTCGCGCGCCAGCGCGTCGGCCTCGGCGGTGACCCGCAGCATCAGCGCCAGCGACAGCGCGACGAGGCCCATCCCGGCCAGCATGGTCGGCCCGATCCCGACCGCGGTTTCGATATCGCGGTGAATCCCGAGCTGCTTGATGATGCGGTGCAACGCCACCGGGATGATGATCGCCTTGAACACCAGCGCGATGGCGGCGGTGACATAGAGATGCGGCGCGTTCTGGATATAGGCCTGCCAGGCCACCGACAGCGCCAGCGTCAACGCGTGCAGCGCGAACACGTTGAGCAGCGAATACAGCCGGTCCTGATACAGCATCATGAAGCTGATCAGCACCAGGCCGCCGGCGAGTGAATGCGAGATGTCGAAGGACAGGCTGTGCATCACAGGCTCTTCGATACGAACAACAGGAGCGTGCCGAGCAGGCCGAGCATCAGCGCTGCGCCGAGGAATTGCGGCACCCGGAACACCCGCATCTTGGCAGTGGCGGTCTCGAACAGCGCCAGCAGGAAACCGGCGAAACCGACCTTGAGCACGTAGACCCCGGCGCCAACCACATAGGACAACGGTCCGGCGCCGAAGATCGCGATGCCCCAGGGAAAGAACAGGCAGACAATCAGCGACACGTAAAGCAGCAGTTTGAGAAAGGCGCCGAACTCGATCATCGCGAGATGGCGGCCGGAATATTCCAGAATCATCGCCTCGTGCACCATGGTCAGTTCGAGATGGGTCGCCGGATTGTCCACCGGGATCCGGGCGTTCTCCGCCAGCGCCACGATCACCAGCGCGATCATCGCCATGCCGAGCGAAACCCGCAATCCGGTCTGCGACGAGGCGATGAAATTGGCGACGGTGGAGAGCTGGGTCGAACCCGCGACCAAGGCGACGCAGAACACGATCAGCAGCATCGCGGGCTCGGCCAATGCTGCGATCATCACTTCGCGGCTGGACCCGATGCCGCCGAACGCGGTGCCGACGTCCATCCCGGCCAAAGCGAGAAAGAACCGCGCGGTGCCGAGCAGCGCCACGATCACGATCAGGTCCGCGGTCCAGTTGAACAACAGGCCGGTGGCGAAGGTCGGCACCAGTGCGGCGGCGACCCAGATCGCCGCGAAGGTGACATAGGGCGTGGCGCGGAACAGCCACGAGGCATTGTCGGCCAGCACCACTTCCTTGCGCAGCAGCCGCAGCAGGTCGCGATAGGGCTGCAGCACCGACGGGCCGCGGCGGCGCAGCAGCCGCGCCTTGACCTTGCGGACGAAGCCGGTGAGCAGCGGCGCCAGCAGGAACACCAGCAGCATCTGGATGCCCTGCACCAGGATGTCCGAGATCACGACCATATCGCGAGCACCAGCAGCAGCGTGACCAAAGTGGCGAATACCAGGCTGAGATAGCCGCGGATCGTCAGCAATTGCAGGCGATCGAGCCGGTTGGCCGTATAGCCCACCGCGCCGACCAGCGGCGCATAGACCCGCTCCCAGACCAGATCGTGCAGCTCGATCCGCAACCGCGCCGGCGCGATGTCGCCCGGCGCCGGCATGGTGACGTGATCGGAGGCGTGAAACAGCAGCGTGCCGAACACCCGGCGGATCGGCTGCGCGAAGCCGGCCGCGGAATATTGCGCCGCCGGCGCCGGATCGGTGAAGCCGCAGCCCCAGGCCGGCACCCGGCGCACCGCGTGCGACGCATAGGCATAGATCGCGCCGAACAGCAGCGACGCCGACACCGCGATGAACACCAGCACCAGCAGGCCGTTATAGGAGCCCTTGCTCTCGGCGATCGGCACGATCGACAGCCAGGCGAGGCCGGATTGCGGCGCCAGCCGATGGCCGAGAATCTCCACCGCGATCGGCGACAGCGCGTCGATCACTACACCGGGCAACACGCCAGCGAGCAGGCACAAAGCGGCGAGGATCGCCATCGCCGCCAGCGAGAAGCCGTCGACTTCATGGGCGGTTTCCGCCGCAGCGCTACGCGGCCGGCTGAGAAAGCTGATGCCATAGGCCTTGACGAAACACGCCGCCGCCAAGGCGGCGGCCAGCGCCAGCAGCGCGCCGATCGCCGGCACCATGATCTTGAGGCCCCATTGCGGCAGGCTGGGCGATTGCAGCACGGCCTGGAAGATCAGCCATTCCGAGACGAAGCCGTTGAACGGTGGCAGCGCCGAGATCGCCACGCAGCCGACCAGAAACACCACGCTGGTCACCGGCATGCGATGGATCAGGCCGCCGAGCTTGTCCATGTCGCGTTCGCCGGTCGCGGTCAGCACCGCGCCGGCGCCGAAGAACAACAGGGTCTTGAAGAAGGAGTGGTTGAGCACGTGAAACAGCGCGGCGGTGAAGGCCAGCGACGCCGGCAGCGCCTGGCCATTGGCCTGAAACGCCAGCGCGAGACCAAGGCTGACGAAGATGATGCCGACATTCTCGATCGTCGAATAGGCCAGCAGCCGCTTCAGGTCCTTTTCCATCAGCGCATAGAGAATGCCCATCACCGCGGTGGCGCCGCCGAGCACCAGTACGATGCCGCTGCTGCTCCAGTCCGGCGGCCCGAGCAGATCGAACACCACGCGGATGAAGCCGTAGATCGCCACCTTGGTCATCACCCCGCTCATCAACGCCGAGACATGGCTGGGCGCGGCGGGATGCGCCAGCGGCAGCCAGACATGCAACGGCACCAGCCCCGCCTTGGAGCCGGCGCCGAGCAGCATCAGGATCAGCACCAGCGTCGCTGCTGAAGGCGAATGCGCGGCGGCGCGGATCGCGGCGAAGCCGTAATCGCCGGCAGGGCCTGCCAGAAAGCCAAACGCCAGCAGCAGCGCCAGCGTGCCGAAGCTCGCCATCACCAGATAGACGTAGCCGGCCCGGGTGTTGCCGGACTCGCGATGATGCGCCATCACCAGCGCCCACGACGCCAGCGACATGAATTCCCAGCACAGCAGATACGAGAACGCGTCGTCGGCCAGCACCACCAGATTCATCCCGGCGAGAAACGCCGGGAAGAACGGCAGCACCCGGTGCGGCGCGTGCTCGTGACGACCATAGCCGACGCCGTATAGGCTCGCCGCCGCGCCGCCGAGATTGACCACGACGAGAAAGAACGCGGCCAGCGCATCAAGTCGAAAATGCGCGCCGAGCCAGGGCAGCCCGATCGGCAGCGTCAGTTCCGACGCGCCGCCCGGATGGTCGAGCAACCAGCGGCCGGCGCCGATCATCGCGACCGCGCAGGCCAGCATCGTCGCGCCATAGATGAGAGTGGTCGCGAGTTGGCGCGATCGACTGAGCGCAACGGCGACAACGGCCGTGCCGAGCAGCGCGGCCACGCACCAGAGCTGCACCGCGACCGCCGCCATTATCCGCGCATCCCTGCGCGACGCGTCGCCCAACTCGTCGACGGTCCACAATCGACCCGCGCCGGAAATCTCATCAGCATCCGCGCCCCGACCGCATCGCGTCTGTCCCAAATGTTGCGCGGCCTGACGCGCCAGTGGCCTGATCCATCGATACAAGAAACCCCGGACGCATATCAATCATCATTGCTCTAAGACCATTATTGATGTTTAAAACATCTACATAGATATTAGAAGCGTCAATTTGCCGGCTGCCTGCGATCCCGGAGGCCGGCACGGCCGGATGTGCCAAGATTCGTCCGATCGCCATACCATACGGGCGTCGCGCGTTCACCGTTAGCGCAATTGGCAAAGCTTGCCGCGCAAAGGTCGCGGTTGACCGGCGCCGTTGCGGTTGCGCAGTTAGACCTCAGCAAGAGGACCCCCATGCCCGACGATTCACAGCCGCTGCGGCAGACACCGACCGTCGCGCACTTGGTCAATGCGCTGCGATTTCTTACGATCCTGCCGGTGCCGGATTCCGACCGGGCCCCCGAACCGGACTGGCTGACCCGCGCGATGGCGTTTTTTCCGGTGGTCGGCGGCGGCATCGGCGCGATCTCGGCGACCATGCTGCTGCTCGGCTCGGCGCTGTTTAGCCCCGGCCTTGCCGCGCTGCTAGCGGTCGCGGCCAGCATCGTCGTCACCGGCGCGCTGCATGAGGACGGCCTCGCCGACACCTTCGACAGTTTCGGCGGCGGCTGGACCGTCGCGCGGCGGCTGGAGATCATGAAGGACAGCCGAATCGGCACCTATGGGGCGCTGGCGCTCGGGCTCGACGTCGCATTACGCGCCGCAGCACTTGCGCAATTGCCGCTGTGGGCCGGCGTCGCCGCGCTGGTCGCGGGCCACGCCGCCGCCCGCGCGGCGCCGGCCTTCGTGATGAAGACAATGTCCTACACCGGCGACACCTCGGCGATGAGGGTGAGCTACGCCGAAGCGCCGCTACGCGCCGACGAATTGCGCTTCATTCTGATCGCGGTCGCGGTTGCGGCGGTGCCGCTGCTGCTGGTGTCGTTCGCCGCACTGGCGGTCGGACTGGCGTTCGGCGCGGTGCTGGCCGCGGCTCTGGCGGCCTGGGCCCGGCGCCTGATCGGCGGCTACACCGGCGACGTGCTCGGCGCCACCGAGCAGATGTTCGAGGTCGGCTTTCTGCTTGGCGTCGCCGCGGTGCTGGGAAGCTGATCGCGGCGCGATCAGCCGATCGGCCAGTTCAGCGGCAATTGATACGGCGCGCCCTCGAAGGCGTCGGCGCCGCGGCCGATGGCGGCGATCGCCTCGACCATCCCGCCATCGCGGCCGAGCAGATCGTCGGCAAGCTTCACCATCAGCCGGTTCGGTGTCGCCGACGGCGCGCGGCGGCGCAACTCCATGGCGATGGCGCGCTCGAAGCCGGGATTGCGGTCGCAGGCGATCGCGAAGGCGGCAGCGCTGGAGCGGCTGATCCCGGCCCAGCAGTGAATCAGCAGCGGGTTTTTCGGCGCACGGCCAAAATCGAGGATCGCCCGCACGGTGCCCGCGTCAGGCGCGAGCAGCCCGGGGGTCGGTTCATTGATGTCGTGAAAATCCAACTGCAGATGCCGGCCGGCGCCGAGCCCGCGATGGCCGTCGCCGGCATGGCCGGGCGACAGCAGCGTCAGCAGATCGAACCGACCAAGCGCGCCGGCGACGCTGGCAAGCCCGCTCAGCGATGAAACGTAGATCATCGCCATCCACTATGAGCTTTGCCGACCAAATTCAATCGCCCCGAGGCGAGCTTGTTTTCCCTCACCGCCATCGGCCGCAGCTCGGTGAACGGGCCGCATTCATCGCAGCGAGATTCGAAGGCCGGCGTGTTGGTTTCCTTGCGCGTAGTTCCGCAGGGAAGCATTGACGGCCGTGTCCGCCGACGGCTCTTGCGTTATGGTGGCAATGGCGGTCTTATCTTTGCAAAGGCGATTGACGAGTGCACAACTCGCGGACGCCCGCCGCAGTGGGGCGTCCGTCGCGCTGTCTGCGAAAGGGAGGATGAGCTCGTCCAAGCATCTCTTACGGAGACGCACGTGAACCTCGACGCCTATCGTATCGCCGACGAGCCATTCTATCAGCCGACCGGCGACGAGATCGCCATCTTCACCGCAGCGTTTTCCGAGCGATTGCCTGTGATGCTGAAAGGACCGACCGGCTGCGGCAAAACCCGATTTGTCGAACATATGGCCTGGCGGCTCGGCAAGCCGCTGATCACCGTGGCGGCGCATGAGGACATGACCGCGTCCGACCTCGCCGGCCGCTTTTTGCTGGATCCCGGCGGAACCGCTTGGCACGACGGCCCGCTGACCCAGGCGGTTCGTTTTGGTGCGATCTGTTACCTCGACGAAATCGTCGAAGCGCGTCAAGACACCACCGTGGTGATCCATCCGCTCACCGATGCCCGTCGGATTCTGCCACTGGAAAAACGCAACGAGATCGTCGCGGCGCATCCCGACTTCCAGCTCACGATCTCGTACAATCCCGGCTACCAGAGCGCGATCAAGGATCTCAAGGAATCCACCAAGCAGCGGTTCCTGGCGATCGACTTCGGCTATCCGGCTCCCGCCGTCGAAGCCGCCATCATTTCGCGCGAAGCCGGCACGGACAATGCGCTCGCCGGACTTCTGGTCGCGATAGGCGAGCGTTCGCGCAATCTGCAGGGTCACGGGCTCGACGAGGGCGCTTCGACCCGGATGTTGATCCATGCCGGCCGCCTGGTGCGCGCAGGGCTGCCGCTGCAGCTCGCGGTGCGATCGAGCATCGTGCTGCCGATCACGGACAACCCCGACATCCGCGACGCGCTCAGCGCCGCGATCGAGGCCTGTCTGCCGTGAGCCCCGACGCGGCCACGATTGTCTTGCCGACTCTCCAACAAGACGCCCCCACACGTCGACTGCACGCGCTGATGCGGCCGCGCGAGACCACCTGGCCGCTGTTTCGCGCAACATGGGACGGTCTGGTTGCCCGTTTCGGCGACGACGAAATAGCGTGCTGGGTCGCCGGCATGCTGCGATTAGTCGATGTCAATGCGGGCCCATCCTGCTTCGTCGCGTTCTGGAGCCTGTGCGCGACGCACCCGGCCGACGACGGGATTGCGCCTTTGATCGCGGCGGCCGATGCCGGCGCCGAGATCTGCCGCCATGCCGGCGCGCCGGCCGCCACCGCTGCAATCGCAGCGGCGCCGACCGCGCGCCGCCTGCTCGGACTTCCGGCGATGCCGCGGTGGTGGCAGATCATGGAGAATCTCGCGCGAGAGGCGCCGGAATCGGTCGGCACCGTGGCGAAGCACTTGATCGAGATCCTGACGGCAAACGATGTCGACGACTTCGGCCATTTCGTCGCGGCCGGACTGAAGGCCGCGGCCGGCAGCAAACAACGCCGGCTGAATTTCTTCGCACTGCAGGACGAGTTGGCGCGACGGCTGATCGAACGACCGGCGGCCGGCGTCGGCTTCGCCGAGACTGAGGCCGCCACCAAGGCGTTCGTCACCTCGCTGTGGGGCGTGCCGCCGCTGCTGCGTAACCTCCCGACCGACCTCGGGCAGACGCAACAACGACGCGTGAGCCTGGCCGCTCCGCTGATCCGGATGCCGGCCTTCTATCGCGGCGTCGAGGGTGATGCCGCGCGAGCATTGTACAAGGCCGCCGCCGCGCACGCGCAGGCGCATCTGCTGTTCGGCGGGCCCCGGTTTCCGGTCGGCACGCTGAAGCCGCTACAGTTGGCACTGGTGACGCTGATCGAGGACGCCCGCGTCGAGACGCTGGCGATGCGGCAACTCCCCGGCCTGCGCCGACTATGGGCGCCCTATCATGTCGCCCAGCCCAATGGCGCCGCCACCGCGCCGATGCTGCTGGCGCGGCTGGCGCGCGCGCTGTTCGATCCGGCGCATCCGGACGACGACGGCTTCGTCGGCAAGGGCCGCGCGATGTTTCAGGCGGCGCAATCGCGGATCGCCGATCCCACGCTCAGCCGCGAGATCGGCATGCTGCTCGGCAATGACCTCGGCCAGATGCGGGTGCAATTCAACGCCAGAACCTATGTGGTCGAGCCGCTGTATCGCGACGATGGCCTCGGGCTGTGGGATTTCGGCGACAGCGCACCAACGTCGAAGGAAACGCTCGAGCTGACCGTGTCCGCGGCGCGCACCGAACCAACCGAAGCGCCTGACAGCCGCGACGCGCCGGCGGACCCCAACGCGGCGGACGACGCAATCGCCCGCGCCCGCCCGGTGGCCGCCGATCCGCGCGGCACCGTCGTCGCCAGGTACCCGGAATGGGACCAAGCCTACGGCATCGAGCGGCCGGACTGGACCACGGTGCGCGAGGTCGCGGCGCGCCGCGGCGATCCGCGCACGATCGAACACGCGCTCGATCAGGCGCAGATGCTGCGCAACAGGATCGCGCAGCTGGTGCGCGGCGTCCGCGTCGGACGGCCGGTGCGCCTGAAGCGGCAATTCGACGGCCACGACTTCGACATCGACGCCATGATCGACGCCGGCATTTCGCTGCGCATGAAGCGGGACGCCGAGCCGCGGATCTTTCGCGCCTCGGCGCCACAGCATCGCGACCTGTCGGTGCTGCTGCTGATTGACATCTCGCAATCGACCCGCGACCGGCTGGCGTCGGGCGCGTCGATTCTCGACGTCGAGCGTCTGGCGGTGGCGGTGCTGGCCGAAGCGATGGACGCGCTCGGCGATCCGTTCTGCCTGCTCGCCTTCGCCTCCAACGGCCGCGACGACGTTCAGGTGACAGCCGTGAAGTCGTTCGCCGAACCCTACCGCGCCGACTGCATCGGGCGGCTGGCCGGACTGTCCTCCGGACTATCCACTCGGCTCGGCACCGCGCTGCGCCACGCCGGCGCCAGCATCGCACCGGCACGCACCCTGCGCAAACTCGTCATCGTGCTGACCGACGGTGAACCGTCCGATATCGATACTGCGCAGACCGATCTCGTCGAGGATGCCCGCCGCGCCGCCGCCGGCCTGCGCCGGCGCGGCATCGACAGCTTCGGCGTCGTGCTCGATCCCGGCGGCATCACCGCAGCGTCCCGGATCTTCGGCCGCGGCAACACCATGCTGGTGCCGCGCGTCGAGGATCTGCCGGGGCAACTGTCAGGCCTATATTTCCGCCTGGCGCGACGTTGAGATACATAGAGCGGGGCAATGATCAGCCTCATGGTGAGGAGCGCGCTTCTGCGCGCGTCTCGAACCATGAGGCGGCACGTCTCCTCATCCTTCGAGACGCCCATCGCTGCCCTTCGGGCTGCGCCGGGCTCCTCAGGATGAGGAGTCACTACGGCGTCGCCGATGCCGAAATTCGCTGCGCGCCGCCCTCGGCCCGCAATGACGAAATCCGTGCTATCGATGCTGCGTGCTCTGGTTCGGAATGCCCTCGATCGGGCATTCATCGACGCCGACGGTGGTGCGGGTGAAAGACTCCACCATTTCGCGGGTGCCTTCGGGATCGGCGACCCACTTTGAATAGAAGTCGTAAGGACAAACCGCGACGCCCTTGTCGCCGTCGCCGGAATTGATCATTCCGGTGTAGCCACGGTGCACCAGCTTGAACAGATGGTTCTCCGATTGACCGGTCCTGCGGAAGTCGCGGATCAGCGTCTTCGACAACGCCGCATACTGGATGCCGTAGTCCTCCTCGCCGCATTCGCCGAGCGTGCGGCCATCGAAGCCGATGATCGCCGAGTGCCCGAAATACGAATAGACGCCGTCGAAGCCCGAGGCATTGGCGACGGCGACATAGGTGTTGTTGGCCCAGGCCATCGCCTTGGCCATCAGCACCTGCTGGTCCTTGGCCGGATACATGTAGCCCTGGCAGCGCACGATCAGTTCGGCGCCCTTCATGGCGCAGTCGCGCCAGATCTCGGGATAATTGCCGTCGTCGCAGATGATCAGCGACACCTTGAGGCCCTTGGGACCCTCGGAGACATAGGTGCAGTTGCCGGGATACCAGCCCTCGATCGGAACCCACGGCATGATCTTGCGATATTTCTGCACGATCTCGCCCTTGTCGTTCATCAGGATCAGCGTGTTGTAGGGCGCCTTGTTGGGATGCTCCTCATGGCGTTCGCCGGTCAGCGAGAACACGCCCCAGACCTTGGCCTTGCGGCAGGCCTCGGCGAAGATCTCGGTCTCCTCGCCGGGCACCGAGGAAGCGGTCTCATACATTTCCTTGGAGTCGTACATGATGCCATGCGTGGAATATTCCGGGAAGATCACCAGATCCATGCCGGGCAGCCCGCTCTTCATGCCGACCAGCATGTCGGCGATCTTGCGGCAGTTGGCGAGGACCTCGGCCTTGGTGTGGAGTCGCGGCATCTTGTAGTTCACTACGGCGACGCCGACTGTATCGTTGCTGGATGAGATATCGCCGTGGTGCATGATGGTCTCCCTCGGATCTGAGCGCGCCTGTTGGAAAAATTGAAGATTAGTGGCTGATCATCCACGGCCGCGCGGTCGGGAAGCCCTTGGCGCCGCTCTTGCTGCGGGTCTGCAGCCGCGACGGCTTGCCGGTGGAGCAGCAGCCGCAGCCGGGGCCGTGCGAGGCCTTGTATTCGCCGACCGTCTTTGGCGCGTTCGAGCTGCGCTCGTTGGTGGCGTGGGCGAGGCGCTTGTCGGTCGCCATGCAGAAGTAATTCGGCGCGGTGAGGATCACGCGCGGCGACGACACCTCGCATTGCGGGCAGTCGTTCGGCTCGTCGCATTCCGCCATCGGGCGCATCTCGGTGAACGGGCCGCAGGCGTCGCAGAGATATTCATAGACCGGCATGTTGATTTTCCATTTCGGGCGATGGTCGCGAGACCTGCCGTTGGTGCGAGTGCGGGCGGGCACCGCGCAGCCTCATGGTGAGGAGCGCGCCTCTCGGCGCGCGTCTCGAACCATGGGGCGGGACGTCTCCTCATCCTTCGAGACGCGGCCAAGTGGCCGCTCCTCAGGATGAGGAGTCATCCCGGGCGGAGTCCGTCGGTTACTTGTCCTGAGACAGCGGCATCTGGATGTCGCCCTTGATGTGTTTGATCGGGCCGACGGACGACGGATTGATGTCGAAGTCGAAGATTTCCGTCGGCAGCCACAACGTGGCGCAGGCGTTCGGCACGTCGACAACGCCGGAGATGTGGCCCTGGCACGGTGCGGTGCCGAGGATCGAATAGGCCTGGGCGCCGGAGTAGCCGAACTTCTTCAGGTACTCGATGGCGTTCAGACAGGCCTGGCGATAGGCGATGTGGACGTCGAGGTAATGCTGCTTGCCGGCCTCGTCGACCGAGATGCCCTCGAAGATCAGATAGTCCTTGTAGTTCGGCGTCATCGGCGACGGCTTGAACACCGGATTCTTGATGCCGTATTTATTGACGCCGTCCTTGATGACGTCGACCTTGATGTGCAGCCAGCCGGCCATCTCGATCGCGCCGCAGAAGGTGATCTCGCCGTCGCCCTGGCTGAAATGCAGGTCGCCCATCGAGAGCCCGCCGCCCGGCACATAGACCGGGAAGAACACCTTCGAGCCGCGCGACAGATCCTTGATGTCGCAGTTGCCGCCATGTTCGCGCGGCGGCACGGTGCGGGCGCCTTCGGCCGCGGCCTTGGCCTTGGCGTCGCCCTTGAGCCGGCCCATATGCGCGGTCGGTCCGAACGGCGGATTGGCGAGGCCGGGGACGCGGGTCGGGTTGGTGGCGATCAGCGCGGTCTCGCGCTCGTTCCAGGTCGCCAGCAGTTTCGGATCGGGCAGACAGCCGATCAGGCCGGGATGGATCAGGCCGGCGAAGTTCACGCCCGGGATATGGCGCGACGAGGTGTACATGCCCTTGAAGTCCCAGATCGACTTCTGCGCCAGCGGGAAGTGGTCGGTCAGAAAGCCGCCGCCGTTCTGCTTGGAGAAGAAGCCGTTGAAGCCCCACTGCGAATCCTTCATCGGGCCGACATCGAGCAGGTCGACGACCAGCAGGTCGCCGGGCTCGGCGCCCTTGACGCCGATCGGGCCGGACAGAAAATGCACAATCGACAGGTCGATGTCGCGGACGTCGTCGGCGGAATCGTTGTTCTTGATGAAGCCGCCGGTCCAGTCATAGGTCTCGACGATGAAGTCGTCGCCGGGATTGACCCAGGCCACCATCGGCACGTCGGGATGCCAGCGATTGTGGATGTTCTCGTTGTCGTAGGCCGACTGCGTCAGATCGACCTTGATGAGTGTATCTACCATTTTGAAGACTCCCCTTCGTTACCAGTGGTCGTGCGGTTAGACGGACAAATATTTCGAGATCTGTTCGGCATCGACGACGTCGCGCGGGTCGTCGCGGACGATCTCGCCGTTCTCGATCACCAGCACCCGGTCGGCGACGTCGAGCGCGAAGCTCAGTACCTGTTCGGAGACGATGATCGACAATCCGCGGGTGTCGCGGATCTGCTTCAGGGTGCGGGCCATCTCCTTGATGATGGAGGGCTGGATGCCTTCGGTCGGCTCGTCGAGCAGCAATACCTTCGGCTTGGTGGCGAGCGCGCGCGCGATCGCCAGCTGCTGCTGCTGACCGCCGGAAAGGTTGCCGCCGCGGCGGCCCTTCATCTCCAGCAGCACCGGAAACAGCTCGTAGATGTCGCCCGGCACATCGCGTTCGCCGGAGGCGACCAGGCCGGTCTCGATGTTCTCCTTCACTGTCATGCTGGAGAAGATCATTCGGCCCTGCGGCACGTAAGCGAGGCCCTTGGCGACCCGCTCGTAGCTCTTCAGCGTCGACAGTTCGGCGCCTTCCATCGACACCGAACCGCTCTTGGTCGGGATGATCCCCATCAGCGACTTCATCAGCGTGGTCTTGCCCATGCCGTTGCGGCCCATGATCGCCACGATCTCGTTGGGCGCGACCGCGACATTGAGCCCATGCAGCACCTCGCTCTGGCCGTAGGCGACGTGAAGATCAGAGATTGCCAGCATCGCAGCGCTCCTTCAGTACCGGGCTCAATGGCCGAGATAGACTTCGATCACCTTGGGGTCGTTCTTGACCTTTTCCATGGTGCCTTCCGACAGGATCTGGCCCTGATGCAGCACCGTGACCTTGTGGGCGATGTCCTCGACGAATTTCATGTCGTGCTCGATCACCAGCACCGAACGATTCTTGATGATGGTGTTGAGCAATTCCGCGGTCTTGACCCGCTCGCTGACGCTCATGCCGGCGACCGGCTCGTCCAGCATCAACAGCTCCGGGTCCTGGATCAGCAGCATGCCGATCTCCAGCCACTGCTTCTGGCCGTGGCTGAGCAGTTCGGCGCTCATGTTGAGCCGGTCCTTGAGGAAGATCATCTCGGCGACCTCGTGGACGCGGTCGCGGACCACGGCGTCGCGGGTGAAGGTCAGCGCGCCGAACACGGTGCGGCCGCGCGGATAGGAGATTTCCAGATTCTCGAACACCGTGAGGTCGTCGTAGATCGACGGGTTCTGGAACTTGCGGCCGACCCCGGCCTGCACGATCTGGTTCTCCTTCATCTTGGTGAGATCCTTGTCGCGGAAATGGATCGCACCGGCGGTCGCCTTGGTCTTGCCGCAGATCAGGTCGAGCACCGTGGTCTTGCCGGCGCCGTTGGGGCCGATGATGACGCGGATCTCGTTTTCCTCGACGTAGAACGACAGGTCGTTGACCGCCTTGAAGCCGTCGAACGAGACCGTCAGCCCCTCGACCGAGAGCAGGAAATCCTTGGGTTGATGACCGATCAGCATGGTTCTCTCCTATTCGGCCGGGGCGCCGTCGGCGACAGGCCCGAAGGACTTGCCGTTCTTGGAATCGGCCTTAGGGTCGGAGCCGGATTTGCGTGAGGCGAACAGCCGGTCGATCCGCGGCTGGATGTAATCGCCCCAGATGCCCGCGAGCCCATTGGGGAAAGCCAGCACTACCGCGATGAACAGGCCGCCGAGGCCGAACAGCCACAATTCGGGGAAAGATTCCGACAGGCTGGTCTTGGCGAAATTCACCAGCAATGTGCCGTACACGGCGCCCAGGATCGACAGCCGGCCGCCGACCGCGGTGTAGATCACCATCTCGATCGACGGCACGATGCCGACGAAGGACGGCGACATGAAGCCGACGTTGAGCGCGAACATCGCTCCGCCGATCGCGGCGAACATCGCGGCGACGCAGAAGGCGAAGATCTTGAAGTTGGCGACGCTGTAGCCGGAGAACCGCACCCGGTCCTCCTTCTCGCGCATCGCCACCAGGATGCGGCCGAGCTTGGAGCGGCGGATGAACTGGGCGATGAAGATGCAGCCGAACAGCAGCGCCACTTCGAAGAAGTACAGCACGATCTTGGCGTGATCGGGCCGGATATCCCAGCCCTTCAGGGTGCGCAGGTCGGTCATGCCGTTGATGCCGCCGGTGTAGCCCTGCTGGCCGACGATCAGGATGGTCAGAATGGCGGCGACCGCCTGGGTGATGATCGCGAAATAGGTGCCGCCGACCCGGCGCTTGAACATCGCAGCACCAATGATGAAGGCGAAGAACGCCGGCACCACGATGATGGCGATCACCGTGAAGGTCAGGCTGTGGAACGGTTTCCAGAACAACGGCAGCGAGGTGATCTGATTCCAGTCCATGAAATCAGGAATGCCGGGCGTCGACTGGATCTTGGTGTTCTCGGGGCTCGAGGCTTCGAGCTTGAGAAACATCGCCATGCAGTAGCCGCCGAGGCCGAAAAACACACCCTGGCCGAGGCTGAGAATGCCGCCAAATCCCCAGCAGATCACCAGTCCCAGCGCGACGAAGGCGTAGGTCAGATATTTGGCGACCAAATTGAGCCTGAACACATCGAGGCTGAGCGGCAGGATCACCACCAGCAGGACGGCCAGAACCAGAATGCCCATCAGCTCTTTGCGATTAACGAAGCGCGCGTTGTCGTTCATGAGCTTGAGCCTCTTATTTACGGACTTTGAGGGCAAACAGACCCTGCGGGCGCAGCATCAGGATTCCGACGACCGCGAGCAGCGTCAGAACCTTCGCCATCGACCCCGACATGAAGAATTCGAGCGTCGATTGCGTCTGCGAGATGCTGAAGGCCGAGGCGATGGTGCCGACCAGGCTGGCGGCGCCGCCGAACACCACCACCAGGAAGGTGTCGACGATGTAGAGCTGGCCCGAGGTCGGTCCGGTCGACCCGATCATGGTGAAGGCTGAGCCCGCGATCCCGGCGATGCCGCAGCCGAGCCCGAAGGTGTAGCAGTCGACCCGCTCGGTGTTGATGCCCACCGCGCCAGCCATGATGCGGTTCTGCACCACGGCGCGGACCTGGCGGCCCCAGCGCGATTTGTACATGACGTAGGCCACCGCGATCGTGATCAGCAGCGTCAGGCACATCACGAAGATGCCGTTGATCGGCACCTCGATGCTGTCGGTGACCTTCTGCGAGCCCAGCATCCACTGCGGCAGTTCGACGCCGACTTCGCGGGCGCCGAAGATCGAGCGATAGGCCTGCTGCAGGATCAGGCTGAGGCCCCAGGTCGCGAGCAGCGTATCGAGCGGGCGCTTGTAGAGATGGCGTATCAGCGCCCATTCGACCAGCATGCCTAACGCACCGGATGCGAAGAACGCCAATATCATGGCGACGAAGAAGTAACCGCTGAACAGCGACGGCAGAAACGCCTGGAAGAAATTCGACGTCATCCAGGTGACGTAGGCGCCGAGGATCATGAACTCGCCATGGGCCATGTTGATGACCCCCATCTGGCCGAAGATGATCGCCAGACCGAGCGCCATCAGGACGTACACGGAGAACAGGATCAGGCCCGCGAAGCCCTGCATGACGAAAATTGAGCCGAGATCACCAATCGAATAGTCGCCGAACATCGATCTGTCCTCTGTCGTTGTGAAATCGCGGGAGAAGTCCCTGCGTCGCTCGCAAGCAAGCTCGCGACGCAGGGCCGTCAGGCGGGGATAGGTCGTCCGCGCCAGGGAGAGGTGTCCGAACGAGCCGCGCTAGGACGCGCGCGGGCTCACTGGTAGCCCTTCGGGAACGGATCCGGCTCGACCAGATCGGCGGTCTCGTAGATCAGTTCGAACTGGCCATCGAGCTTGGCCTTGCCGACGCGGGTCTTGGACCACAGATGGTGATTTTCGTGGATCCGGACGTAGCCTTCCGGCGCGCCCTTGAACTCGATCCCGGGCGAAGCCGCCGCGATCTTGTCGACATCGAACGAACCGGCCTTCTCGACCGTCAGCTTCCACAGCCACGGGCCCAGATAGGCGGCCTGGGTAACGTCGCCGATCACCGTCTTCTCGCCCCACATCTTGTGGAACGCGGCGACGAACTTCTCATTGTTCTCGTTCTTCAGCGACTGGAAGTACTTCATGCAGGCGTAGGCGCCCGCGATGTTCTCGCCGCCGATGCCGTCGATTTCGTCTTCGGTGACCGAGATCGTCAGCAGCGCCTGCTTCGACAGGTCGATGCCGGCCGCCTTCAGCTGCTTGTAGAACGCCACGTTCGATCCGCCGACGACGTCGGTGAAGATCACGTCCGGCTTGGTCAGCTTGATCTTGTTGATGACCGAGTTGAACTGGGTGTTGCCGAGCGGGTAATATTCTTCGCCGACAACCTTGCCCTTGAGCACGTTCTCGACGTGCTTGCGCGCGATCTTGTTCGAGGTGCGCGGCCAGATGTAGTCGGAACCGACGAAGAAGAAGCTCTTGGCGCCCTTCTCCTTGGCGATCCAGTTGAGGCCGGCCAGAATCTGCTGGGTGGCTTCCTGGCCGGTGTAGATCACGTTCTTGGACTGCTCGAGTCCTTCATAGAAGGTCGGGTAGTACAACATGCCGTTGTACTGCTCCATCACCGGCAGCACCGCCTTGCGCGACGCCGAGGTCCAGCAACCCATGATCGCCGCGACCTTGTCGTTGACCAACAGCTTCTTGGCCTTTTCCGCGAAAGTCGGCCAATCCGAAGCGCCGTCTTCTTGGATGATCTTGATCTTGCGCCCGAGCACGCCGCCGGCTTCGTTGATCTGCGCGATCGCCAGCTTTTCGGCTTCGATCGAGCCGGTTTCGGAAATCGCCATCGTGCCGGTGGCCGAATGCAGAATTCCGACGGTCACTTCAGTATCGGTAACCGCGAGGCCGGTGGTGTTGACCGCGGAGGTTGCAGGTCCGGCGGCAAAGGACGGCCCGCCGAACATCGAGATGGCCGGAATGGCCGCGATTCCCATCAACAGCTTGCGCCGCAGCGGTGAATCGAGACCCCGCTTTTTATCGTCTGACATAACTACCCCTTCATGCTTTCGAGGACCGAATTTCAGTCAGGCCACGATTGCCGAATTATTGCGGTGCACCGATACGCAAGATCACGTATGTTGCACCGCAAGACCGCGACGTAGATTTTTCAGCGGGGTGATGGATCGACAGCCAGGGAGACGCAGGTGGCAGGGCGGCAGCGCATAGACCGCGTGAGACGCCAGTATAATCAGTGGGTTGCCAACCAAACCCTGGAAGACTACGCGCTCCGCTTCACCGCCAAGAGCGCACGACGCTGGTCCGCCGCCCGCGTCGCCAACACCGCGCTGGGCGCGATCTCGTTCCTCGCGCTGGAAGCGATCGGCGGCACCATCACGCTGAACTACGGAGTCACCAACGCCACCGCGGCGATCCTCGTCGTCAGCGTGATCATCTTCTGCTGCGGCCTGCCGATTGCCTATTATGCAGCCAGGTGTGGCGTCGATATCGACTTGCTTACGCGCGGCGCCGGATTTGGCTACATCGGATCGACCATCACCTCGCTGATCTATGCCTCATTCACGTTCATCTTTTTCGCCATCGAAGCTGTTATCCTCGCCACCGCGCTGCAGCTGTGCTTCGGATTGCCGCTACCGCTGGGCTATCTGTTCAGCGCAGTGGCGATCATCCCGCTGGTGACCCACGGCATCACCCTGATCAGCCGGTTCCAGCTCTGGACCCAGCCGTTCTGGATCATGCTGCACATCCTGCCGTTCGCGGCGATCGCGGTGAAAAGCCCGGAATCATTTCGGCAATGGACCTCGTTCGCGGGCGCGCATGGCGACCCGTCGGGCCATCTCGACCTGTTGCTGTTCGGGACCGCGGCCTCGGTGGTGTTCTCGCTGGTGGCGCAGATCGGCGAACAGGTCGACTTCCTGCGCTTTCTGCCGCGCGACCGCCGCACCTCGAAGCGGTCGTGGTGGATCGCCATGGTGTGTGCCGGGCCGGGCTGGATCGTGCCGGGCGCGATCAAGCTGCTGGCGGGATCGTTCCTGGCGTATTTCGCGCTGATGCACGGCCTGCCGGCGCAGGACGCCGCCGAGCCCGCGCACATGTATCTCGAGGCGTTTCGCTACGTGCTGGCGCAGCCGGGGCTGGCGCTGGCGCTGACTGGCGCCTTCGTGATCCTGTCGCAACTGAAGATCAACGTCACCAACGCCTATGCGGGCTCGATCGCGTGGTCGAACTTCTTCTCCCGCCTCACCCACAGCCACCCCGGCCGCGTGGTTTGGCTGGTGTTCAACGTGCTGGTGGCGCTGCTGCTGATGGAGATCGGCGTCTACAAGGCGCTGGAGCAGACCCTGGCGCTGTATTCCAACGTGGCGATCGCCTGGGTCGGCGCGCTGGTGTCCGATCTGGTCATCAACAAGCCGCTCGGGCTGCGGCCGCAGCACATGGAATTCAAGCGCGCGCATCTTTACGACATCAACCCGGTCGGCGTCGGCTCGATGCTGATCGCCACGGTGGTGTCGATCAGCGCATTCTACGGCGTGTTCGGGCCAACCGCGAAGGCGCTGGCGCCGTTCGTGGCGCTGCTGGTCGCGTTCGTTACCGCGCCGCTGATCGCCTACGCCACCGACGGCCGCTATTACATCGCGCGCAAGCCGAAGCGCAGCTGGCAGAACCTCGAAGCGATCAAGTGCTGCATCTGCGAGCACTCGTTCGAGCCGGAGGACATGGCGTCGTGCCCGGCCTATGCGGGGCCGATCTGTTCGCTGTGCTGCTCGCTCGACGCCCGCTGCCATGATCTGTGCAAGCCGCACGCGCGGATCAACGCTCAGATTTCCGGCACGCTCGGCAAGCTGCTGCCGCGGCCAATCTACGCCCGGATCAACTCGCAGCTCGGCCACTATCTCGGCGTGTTCCTGATCTCGGTCGGCCTGGTCGGGTTGACGCTCAGCCTGATCTATCTGCAGGCATCGGCCGCGATCACGGTCGATCAGGTCCAGCTTTCGGAAGTGCTGTGGAAACTGTTCTTCGCGCTCACCATCATCATCGGCGTGGTGGCCTGGCTGTTCGTGCTGGCGCGGCAGAGCCGGCAGGCGGCCGAGGCCGAAACCAGGCGGCAGACCACGCTGCTGATGCAGGAAATCGCCGCCCACCGGCAGACCGACATCGAACTGCAGCGCGCCAAGGAAGTCGCCGAATCCGCCAACCTCGCCAAGAGCCGCTACGTGGTCGGCCTCAGCCATGAGTTGCGCTCGCCGCTCAACGCGATCAGCGGCTATGCGCAATTACTGGAGCAGGACACCAGCCTGCCACCGCGACCGCGCGACCAGATCCGGCTGGTGCGCCGCAGCGCCGATCATCTGTCCGGGTTGATCGACGGCCTGCTCGACATCTCCAAGATCGAGGCCGGGCGGCTGTATCTGTCGCGCGACGAGGTCCGGCTCGGCGAATTCCTCGATCAACTGGTCGGGATGTTCCGCCTGCAGGCTGCCGCCAAGGACATCGAATTCGTGTTCAAGCGGCCGACCTATCTCCCCCCGGTGGTCTATGCCGACGAGAAGCGGCTGCGCCAGGTGCTGATCAACCTGCTCTCCAACGCGATCAAGTTCACCCAGTCCGGCAGCGTGCATTTCATCGTTCACTATCGCAATCCGGTCGCTGAACTCGAGGTCCGCGACACCGGCCCCGGCATCCATGCCAACGATCTGGAGCGGATCTTCGCGCCGTTCGAGCGCGGCGCGCTCGGGATCTCGCAGCCGCACACCGGCACCGGCCTCGGGCTCACCATCAGCAAGCTGCTGGCGGGCGTGATGGGTGGCGATCTCCGGGTCACCAGCACGCTCGGCAAGGGCAGCACCTTCAGCGTCAAGATGCTGCTGTCCGAGGTCACCAACCCGACCCGCACAAGGGCGATCCGTGCGCCGATCCTCGGCTATTACGGTCCGCGCAAGACCATCCTGATCACCGACGACGATCCGACCCAGCGCGAATTGTTGCAGGAGGTGCTGGCACCGCTCGGCTTCATCGTGCTCAGCGCGCCGGACGGCTATGCTTGCGTCAGCCTCGCCGAGCACTGCCAGCCGGATCTGTTCCTGCTCGACATCTCGATGGCCGGCATCGACGGCTGGACCGTGGCCGAAACGCTGCGCGAGAAGGGCCACTATCATGCCCGCATCCTGATGGTTTCCGCCAGCGCGCTGGAGGCCCACGGCGCGCCGCTGGCGCGAACCTTCCACGACGGCTATCTGATGAAGCCGATCGACATTCCGCGGCTGCTG
The DNA here is from genome assembly GCF_013377015.1 of Rhodopseudomonas sp. Taxonomy (GTDB): domain Bacteria; phylum Pseudomonadota; class Alphaproteobacteria; order Rhizobiales; family Xanthobacteraceae; genus JARJEH01. Next base: position 622,928 of record NZ_JACABA010000001.1, read on the forward strand.
GAATTGATCGGGCAATTGCTCAAGCTGCGGTGGAAATATGTCGGCGAGCCGATCGGCGAGCTCGGGCCGAGGGCGGACCTCAACAGCCCGCCGATGCAGCATGTCGAGGAGCTGATCCAGCTCGGCCAGCTCGGCTTCATCCGCGGCATCGAGTCCAAGCTCGACCAGATCCACAGCGATTATCCGGAGTCCGAGGCGTTCGTGACAAAGATGCGCGGGCTAATCGACCGATTCGACCTTGATCAGTACATGAAAACCCTGAACACCCTGTATCGCCATGAGCCCTGATTCCAAGAAACGCGACATCGCGCTGGTGATCGACGATTCGCCGGAAACCCTGCGGATGCTGACCGATGCGCTGGACGGCGCCGGCATGACCGTGATGGTGGCGATGGACGGCGCCGCCGCGATGCGGATCGTCGAGCAGATCACGCCCGACATCATCCTGCTCGACGCGATGATGCCGGGGATGGACGGCTTCGAGACCTGCCGGCGGCTGAAGCGCACTCCCGGGCTGAGCGGCGTGCCGGTGATCTTCATGACCGGCCTCGCCGAATCCGAACACATCGTGCGCGGCCTCGAGGCCGGCGGCGTCGACTACGTCACCAAGCCGATCGTAATCGTCGAGATGCTGGCGCGGATCAGGGTTCACCTCGGCAACGCACGGCTGAGCCAGAGCGCGCGCGCCGCGCTCGACGTCTCGGGCCGCTTCCTGCTCGCGGTCGATCGCGTCGGCAAGGTGATCTGGGCGACGCCGCAGGCGCAGAAATTATTGGCCAGCGACGACAGCTCCGACGAGGGCGTCCGGCTCGATCTGCCGAAGCCGTGGCTGGATTGGCTGGAACAGGTTCATCACGGCCTGACGCAGCCGAAGACGCCGCTGAAATCTTCGCTGCTGCGCAACGAAGACCTGCGGCTGCAATATATGGGCAAGCTCGGCCCCGACGAATTCCTGTTACGGTTGGCGCGCGACACCAGCTCGGATTCGCCGACCGAATTCAGCAAGGAACTCGGTCTCACCAGCCGCGAGGGCGAGGTGCTGGCCTGGCTGAGCAAGGGCAAGACCAACCGTGACATCGCGCAGATTCTCGGCCTCAGCCCGCGCACCGTCGACAAGCATCTGGAGCAGGTCTACGCCAAGCTCGGCGTCGAGAACCGCACCGCCGCCGCCGCGATCGCCACCAGCGCCAACCGGCGCAACAATTGAGCGCAGCGCGCCGTTCGCGCACGTCGACCATTTGAACCGGTCATTCCGGGGCGCGAGGCCGCAGGCCGAGCGAACCCGGAATCTCGCCGCGTGTACGATCATTGAAATTGCGCTTGGCGCCGGCGCAAGATTCCGGGTTCGCTCGCAGCTTCGCTGCTCGCGCCCCGGAATGACGACCCCTTATCGACGACGTGACCCCTCACGCCTCATCCGCGGGAACGAAGCAGCTGATGACGACGCTGCCGCGGTGGTTGACGTACCAGACGATCGCGCCGCCGACCGGATTGCCGGCGTTGCGGATCACGGCCTTGGCCGGCACCTCCCACCACACGCCGTCGATCGGCACCCAGTAGGCCCCGCCGCGGATATCATAACTGGTGCGATGGCCGTCGGAGACGTCGCAGCACGGCACCCCGGCAGCGCTTCGCATGCTCTTGAACCAGGCCCGGATGTCGTCGGGAACATCGCCGAACTGACCGCGGTCGACGGCGCGCGCGTCGGATGCGACCACGAGTGAAACCACGGCAGCCAGACGCGCGAGCGCGATCATCGGTTTCTCCGCGACATCAAGTCGGGCCATGATGCGGCCGAGCCGGCCCGACATCAACCTGTCAACGCGGGTTTTGCGCCGGCGATTCGTCGCTGTGCGCCGCAACAACCGGACGCCGCGGCGTACGCCGGCTCGGCGCTTTCCCGAATCTGGCGGCCGTTGTCACTCCAGCCGGTCATCTTCATCGGGCTCGGCAGCCGAGGTCGCCTCCGCCACCACGCGCGCAGCCTGCTCCAGCGCGAAGCCGGTCGCCCCGGTCTTGAGACGGTCGCCGGCCGCGGCGAACATCTCCGCCTCGACCTTGGTCGGCGGCAGCGACGCCGCGATCCCGGCGCCGATCACCACGCCCACCGCGCCCAGCATCAAGGGCTGTTCGTTGAACAACTCGCTCAGGCGCGAGCGCGCGCCGGCGACCAGATCGGCGCCGGCATTCGGAACCGATCGACCGAAATCCGCCGCCTGCTCCGCCAAACCGGAGCCGTAGCGCGTGGCGCGATCGATCGCCGCCGCGCCGCTGTCGCGTACCACGCGGCTCGCGGAATCCGCGATCGCGCTGGCCTCATGGGTTACTTCCGACAACCGCTCGCCGAGCGCGTCGACCCCGTGCCTGACTGCCGAACGCCCCTTCGACAGCGCGTCGGTGGCCACATCGGACAGCCGATCGAGACCGGCATCGTGCGCCAGCCTTGTGGTGCGATCGACGGTCTTGCCGCCGGTGAACAACCACAGCAGCCCCGCCCCGATCAGCGCCGTGGACACTGGATTGCGCCGCAGCGCGTCGCCGAGGTCATGAACAAAGTGAGCTGCCTTTTGCTCGACTGACGAACGATCGGTCATCGGACCATCTCCTTGGCCGCGACCTTGTCGCGCTGCAATTGGTCGAGCGTCACCGCGGGACTGAGCGCCCCGCCGGATAATCTGCCGATTCCGATCCAGATCAGCACCGCTGCAATCATTGCAGCGCCGGCGCCGGTGATCAGATAGGCGACCGACGGCGCGATTCCGTTTTCCACCAGCGCGGCCGCGATCGCCAACAGGATCAGCACCAGCGCCGCGATGCAGATCGCGACTCCGGCGCCGATCAGCGCCGCGGCGCGGCCGACCTGACTGGCTTTGTCGGACATTTCCGCGCGTGCCAGTTCGAATTCGTTGCCGACCAGATTTGCCAACTGACCGAACGCATCGCTGATCAGTTCGGGGATCGAGCGATTACTTGGTGAACTCATCGCGATATCCCCGATTGTCGTCGTTGGACGTCGAATTCGACGCCGTGTCGCGGCGGGATTCGGCCGCACTGTCGCTCGACGAACCGACGTCGCCCGAACTCTTCAGGAAGCGCACCGCGCCGAACCCGGCGAGCACCGCGAGCCCGAGAAACGCGGTCGGCTGCCGCCTGGCGAAGGATTGCACCCCGGCCACCAGATCCTGGATATTGCCGTGCTGAACAGTGTCGGCGACCTCCTCCACGCGCGCCGCGGCCTTGCGCATATAGACCGCGGCAATCGGCAGTTCGTCGTCGAACTCGCGCGCGGCGCGGCGGATCGCGTCGGCCAGGTGAACGGCATAGTCCGCGCCCGCATTCTTCTGGCTGTTGGCACGATCCTTCAGTGTCTCGCCGGCTTGCGAGGCGAACTCCTTCGCCGCTTCGGCGAATTCCGCAGCCTGCGCCTTCACCGACTCGGCCGAGGCTTCGGCAACGTCGGCAACCTTGTCCTTCAGGTCGCGTCCCGCGGCCATCGCCTGCTCCGCCATCTCGTGCACCTGCTGCCGTTTCGTCTTGCCGCCACCACCCGACGCGGATTTCGAGCCGACATCGGGCGCGTCGATGATCGTGGTCTCTTGCTCGGCCATCACTCGGTCTCCATCCATGACTGTCAGTGTTTGTTCTGCGACGGCGTCTCGAATGACGACGCTGCGGCCTCCGCGACCTTGCGGGCGCGCGGACCGATGTCTGTTACATTCCCGGTCACGCCCAGCTCGCCCGACTCGGCATCCTGCGCTGTCCGCGACGCGCCTTCTGCTGCTTTTGCGCGGTTGATCGGGTCGTTGCCAGCGCTACCGGCCGGTTCGCGGTGGTGCCGGAAATGCGGAATCGCGCTGGCGAGCAGACCGCCAAGCACCAGTCCGACGCCCGCCACCAGCAACGGATGGTTGCCGACGGTTTCGACCAAGGTCTTGCCGGCCTGATCGCCGAGATCGGCGGCGCGCTCCCGAACTTTCGCCGCGGATTCCCGGCTCGCGGCGGCGGCCTCACCGATGCTGCTGCGAAGCCGGGCCGCGGCGTCGGTGGCGCTGTCGCGCGCCGAAGCGGCTGTGTCGCGGATCGAACCCGCCACCGCATCGGTCAGCCCGGCGCCCTTGTCGGCAATGTCGTGGGCCTCGGTGGCGAAAGCCTCGCCGGCCGCGGTGGCGCGGCGGCGCAGATCGTCGACCCCGGAGTTGACGGTGTCGGTGACGGTCTTGCCGAATTCGTCGGCTTTGTCCTTCCATTCGGCGGCGGTCGAGGCCGCAGCCTGCCGGAATTGCGCGGCGCGCGACGACGCGGCGTCGCCGGCCGCATGCAGCGTGCCGGAGGCGTATTGCGCGGCGGCCGTCGCGGTGTCGGTGGCGTCGGCGCCGAAATCCCGGGCGCGACGCTCGACCTCGCCGGCGAAATCGACCGCGGCATCGGAAGCCTTCTGCGTCACCTGCTGGCCGGACTTCGAGCCGGCCAGATACAGGCCGGCGCCGACCATCAGCACCGGCGCGGGGATCGCCCGCAGCAGCCTGAACAACGGGTATGCGAGGGTCGCGCCGACCGCGACCGCCTGCACCGGATTGGTGCGCGCGGCATGGGTGACGCGATCGACCAGGGCCTCGCCCCGGGTTTTGAAATAGTCGCTCATTTCGGCCTTGATGGCGCTGGGCGAAATCCGCTCGCGCAGATCGTCCGCGGTTTGCCCGACCGTGGTCCGCAGCTGATCCACGGTCTGGGTCAGTTCGGCCCGGGCACGCTCGGTGTCCCGCTTGATCTCTTCCATTGAACGGGCGTCATGTGCCATGGCCTGCCTCCAAAAAAATGTAAGCGTCCAACTCGGCAGGATCAGCTAGGTTCCTTTTCGCGCGATTCAATCGAATGGCGATGCGGAAAATGCTGTCGAACGCAGCGTTTGGCCGTGTCGCCCAAGAATACCAGCTCGACCCGGCCGGCTTTCGCTCGCGAAACGACGGCCCCAGCCTAACAGGGATGATCGATGGCTCTCAAGGATTTTGCATTTTCCGACGTCTATCGCCGCAACGCGACGCTGTTCCCCGACCGCACCGCGATCGTGTTCGGTGGCGAGCGGATCAGCCACCTCGCCTATCTGCGACGGGTGGAGCGGCTCGCGGCGGGGCTGGCCCGCGAAGGCGTCAAGCCGGGCGACCGGGTCGCCATCCTGTCGCAAAACTGTCTGGAAATGATCGACCTGATCGGCGCGGTGGCGCTGATCGGCGCGATCCTGCTGCCGGTCAACTTCCGGCTCAATGCCGAGGAGATCGGCTACGTCCTCAGCGACGGCGCACCGGTGCTGGCGGTCGCCGGGCCGGAATATCAGGACATCATCGCCGCGCTGCAGCCGTCGCTGCCGAGCGTGCGGCGCTATTTCGGCATCGGCGGCTGCGCCGCGCCGTTCGCGCCGTTTGCCGAACTCGCCGACGCCGATGGCGCAGTGCCCGAAAATGACGTCAGCGCCGACGATGGCTTCGTCATCATCCACACCGCCGCGGTCGGCGGCAAGCCGCGCGGCGCGCTGCTGTCGCAAGCCAATCTGCTCGCCGCGCAAAGTTCGCTGGTGCAGGCCTGGGGCCTCACTGAACACGACGTCAATCTCGGGCTGTTGCCACTGTTTCACGTCACCGGCCTCGGGCTGATGCTGACCGCGCAGCAGGCCGGCGGCGCCAGCGTGATCGCCGCGAAGTTCGACCCGGCGCAGGCCGCGCGCGACATCGCCGCCGAGAAGATCACGGTGATGGCGGTGTTCGCGCCGATGCTGGCCAACATCATGGATCAGGCCGGCCCCGGCGAATTGGCGAGCCTGCGCGCGGTCACCGGGCTCGACACGCCCGAGACCATCGAACGGTTCGAGGCGATGTGCCCGAATGCGCGGTTCTGGGCGACCTTCGGACAATCCGAGACCTCGGGCCTGGCGACGCTGTCGCCGTATCGCGACCGGCCGAAATCCGCCGGCCGACCACTGTTCGGGCGCAACATCGCGGTGCTCGACGCCGCCGACAAGCCGCTGCCGAGCGGAGAGGTCGGCGAGATCGCGCTGCGCGGTCCCACCGTATTCAAGGGCTATTGGAACAACGACGCCGCCACCGCCCATACCTTCCGCAACGGCTGGCATCACACCGGCGACATGGGGAAGTTCGATGCCGACGGCTATCTCTGGTACGCCGGCCGCGCTCCGGAGAAGGAGCTGATCAAGACCGGCGGCGAGAACGTCTATCCGGCCGAGGTCGAGAATGCGATCCGACTGCATCCGGCGATCGCCGAGGTCGCGGTAATCGGAGTGCCCGACCCGCAATGGAGCGAAGCGATCAAGGCGATCTGTGTGCTGCGCGCGGGAGCCGCCGCTACCGCCGAGGATATCGCCGACTTCGTCGCCGGACACATCGCGCGTTACAAGAAGCCGAAACACGTGGTGTTCGTCGCTTCGTTGCCGAAGACCGACAAGGGCGAGACCGACCGCGCCGCGGTGAAGGCCGCGCATGGCGAGGGGTAGAGTAACTGGTCATTCCAGGGCGTGAGCAGCGTAGCTGCGAACGAACCCGGATTCCTGCCCAAGCACCAGACCGAGATTCCGGGTTCGCTCGGCCTGTGGCCTCGCGCCCCGGCATGACATCGCAATCAGCGCAGCGAGAACCGCACCGGCACGGTGAAGCTCAGCGATGATTGCGTCAGCTCCGGCGGGAACGACGGCAGCGGCTGAGCGCGGCGGATCATCGCCAGGGTTTCGGCGTCGAGCGCCGGGTGTCCGGATGAGCCGGCGAGCCGGCTGCCGAGCACCTGGCCACTGCGACCCACGGTGAAGCTCAGCATCGCCGTGCCCTGCTCGCCGGCGGATTTGGCGCCGGAGGGATATTGCTTGAAGCGTTGCAGATGCGCAGCGAGCTGGTCGCGATAGGACGGCAGCGCGGCCGCGGCCGCGACGCCAGCCGTCGCAAGCGACGCCATCGCGGCGCGCCGCTCGGCTTTCGGCGGCGCGCTGGTGCGCGGCGCCGGCGGTTGTGCCGACGCGTGGCTGGCTTCGACATGCAGCGGCTGCGGCTTCGGCTGCGTCACCAGCTTCGGGGAATCCCGCTCGATTTTTTTGACCGGTTCAGGCTTCGCCGGCGCCGGCTCTGCCTTGCGTTCCGGCGGCAATTCGACTTCCGGCTTCGGCTGCGGCGGGACCGGTTCGATCTTCCGCTCGACCGGCTGCTGGTGCTGGGGCGCAGGCTCGGGAGTGGCCGCGGTCGCCTGCTGCATCTCCGGGCCGGGCGCGGCATCGAGCAGTTGCGCGGCGGGCGCTGAGGCCGCCGGCGCCAGATCGACCATAATCGCGGGAATCGCGACGCCCGGTGGCGGCGTCTGCTGATACCAGGCGAGCCCCGCCGCGATCAGCCCGAGATGCGCCGCCACGATGACGATGGCGGACGCGGCCCAGTGCGTCACCCCGGCTTGATCGGTCGGACGATGTAGCGCGAAGGCGTTCATTGCGGCTCGCTGCGTCCGTCGAGACCAACCAGAGCAATCTTCAGATAGCCGGCATTACGCAACAGGTTCATCACCTGCATCAGGTCGCCGTAGCTGACCACCTTGTCGGCGCGCAGGAAGATCCGCTCGTCCCTGTTGCCCTTGGTCGCGGTCGCGAGCGCGTCGCCGAGCGCATCGCGTGCGATTGCCGCCTCGCCGACCGCGAGCGAAAGATCCGGCTTCACCGTGACGAACACCGGCCGATCCGGCCGTGGCTGCGGTTCGGCGGCGCTGGCCGGCAGATCAACGCCGATATCGACGGTGGCGAGCGGCGCCGCCACCATGAAGATGATCAGCAGCACCAGCATCACATCGATGAACGGCGTGACGTTGATCTCATGCGCCTCGCTGAGATCGTCGTCCGGGAAAATCTGCCGTCGGCCGAGTCGCACGCCCATGATCTACTCCGCGGCGCGCGACGCCGGCCGCGCCGAGCGGCCGCGGTCGCGGCTGACCAGCAGCAGCACCTGCGCCGAGGCATCGCCCAGCAGCGCCCGATAGGCGCCGATCTGGCGGACCAGATGATTGTAGATCACCACCGCGGGAATCGCCGCGACCAGTCCCAGCGCGGTGGCGAGTAGCGCCTCCGCGATGCCGGGCGCGACGACCGCCAGATTGGTGGTGTGCGCCTCGGAGATGCCGATGAACGCATTCATGATGCCCCACACCGTGCCGAACAGGCCGACGAACGGCGCCACCGCGCCGATCGTCGCCAGCACGCCGGTGCCGCGCGCGATCCTCCGCGACATCGCAGCCTCGACCCGCTCCAACCGCAGCGCCACCCGTTCCTTGAAATCATTGTCGAAGCTCCAGCCCGACAGGCTGGCCTCGCGCGCTGCCGACTGGATCAGCTGCGCCACCGCGTCGCGGCCTTCGGCGCTGTCGTGCTCGAGCTGCGCCAGCGTGGTGTCGCTCTCGAGCCCCGCGAGGCGTTGCCGCGCCAGCGCGGTCGCGCGGCGCAGTTCGATCGATTTCGACAGCCACACCGTCCAGGTTGCCAGCGACGCCAGCGCCAGCCCGACCATCACCGCCTTCACCACCACATCGGCGTTGACGAACATGCCCCAGGGCGACAGGTTGCGCGGCAGCAGCGCGGTGTCGGTGGCGGCGAAACCCGCGTCCGCCCAACTGCCGACAGCCAACGCGATCAGCGCGGCCGTCCGCAGTGTCCAGCGAGAAATGGCGATCCGGTGTGGCGGCATCGGTGTCCTTCGGTGCGGCGGATTGGCCCGCGGTCGTATCGCACGGATCAAGCCGACCAGAAAATCAAATCTGGCCGCGGGATCGGCGCCGGCGCAGCCAGATTGCGTGTTCTGGCTGCGGAACAATTGATCCGGCGCAAATCGCGGTGGAATCCGCGGCACGGAATATCGTCCGCCGTGTCCCCCACAGATGACGTTTGCGGTCGCGGCGCCGACCTGCCAGACTATGCGTAACAGCAAACGGTGGCGGTGGCCGCCGAACAAGAAGAAACGGGAGGATGCATGAGCACCTATGAGACCATCGTGGTCGAACGTCCGGACCCGCGCGTCGCGCGCGTGGTGATGAATCGCCCAGCGGCGCGCAATGCGCAGAACCTGCAGATGACCTACGACCTCAACGCCGCGTTCGACGCCGCGGTGCAGGACGACGCCGTCAAGGTCATCATCCTGGCCGGCAACGGGCCGCATTTTTCCGCCGGTCACGACCTGCGACCCGGCGCCAAGAACCAGGCCGGCATCGACTTCGCGCCGATCGGGAGCTGGGGCGGCTTTCGCGAGCCGAACGCGCACGGCCGCTTCGCCCGCGAACAGGAAATCTATCTGCAGATCACAAGGCGCTGGCGCAATCTCGCCAAGCCGATGATCGCCGAGGTGCACGGCAAATGCATCGCCGGCGGGCTGATGCTGGCCTGGGCCTGCGACCTGATCGTCGCCGGCGACAACGCCGAATTCTGCGATCCGGTGGTGACGATGGGGGTCTGCGGCGTCGAATGGTTCGTGCATCCGTGGGAGCTCGGGCCGCGCAAGGCCAAGGAGCTGCTGTTCACCGCCGATAGCTGGAGCGCCGACGAGGCGCACCGGCTCGGCATGGTCAACCACGTGGTGCCGGCCGCCGAACTGACCGCGTTCACGCTGGCGCTGGCGCAGAAGATCGCCGCCAAGCCGGCCTTCGCGCTGAAGCTGACCAAGGAAGCCGTCAACCGCTCGGTCGACGTGATGGGGCAGCCGGCGGCGATCGATCAGGCCTTCGCGCTGCATCAGCTCTGCCACGCGCATAACCTGCAGGAGTTCGGCATGGTGGTCGATCCGGCGGGTCTGCACCCGTCGGTGCGCAAACAGGCCGAGGTCAAGGCATAATCATGGATCTCACCCCCAGCGACGAACAGCGACTGCTGCGCGAAAGCGCCGACCGCTTCATCACCGAGACCTACACCGCCAAGCTGCGCGAGCAGAACGCCAAGGAGCCGCACGGCTTCAGCGCGGCGATCTGGCGGCAATTCGCCGAGCTCGGCTGGCTGGCGTTGCCGATCGACGAGGCCCATGGCGGCATCGGCGGCGGCGCGATCGAGATAGGCATCCTGATGGAGGCGTTCGGCCGCGGCCTGGTGTCGGAGCCCTATCTGGCGACGGTCGTGCTCGGCGCTGGCCTGGTCGCCCAACATGGCCGCGCCGAGCAAAAGGCCGCCATCCTGCCAAAGGTCGCCGACGGCTCTCTCCATCTGGCATTCGCGCATTCCGAGCGCGCCGCGCGGTTCGATCTGGCGCGGGTCGACACCGTCGCGCGGCAAGTCGCGGACGGCTGGGTGCTGGACGGCGGCAAGGTCACGGTGCTCGACGGCCGCGCCGCGCAACAGATCATCGTCTCCGCGCGCGTCGCGGATGGTGGCACGCTACGTCTGTTCCTGCTGCCGCCCGATACGGCGGGCGTGACGCTGACCGACTATCCCCGGCTCGGCGGCGGCCACGCCTGCAACCTCGATCTGGAGAATGTGCATCTGCCGGCCGATGCGCTGCTCGGCGACGACAGCGACGCCTTGCCGGCGATCGAGGCTGTGATCGACCGGGCGCTGGCGGCGCTCGGCGCCGAAGCGGTCGGCATGATGCAGACTCTGCTCGACACCACGCTGGCCTACACGAAAATGCGAAAGCAGTTCGGCAAGCCGCTGGCTGCCAACCAGGTGGTGCGGCACCGGCTCACCGACATGTCGGTGCATTGCGACGAGGCACGGTCGATGGCGCTGCGCGCCGCGCTGAAGGCCGATGCAGAGCCGCGCGAGCGCGGCCGCGCCGCGTCGGGCGCCAAGGCCAAGATCGGCAAGGGCGCGCGCTTCGTCGCCGAACAGGCGGTGCAGCTGCACGGCGCGATGGGCGTCACCGAGGAGCTCGACGTCGGCGGCTATTTCAAGCGGCTGCTGGCGTTCGAGACGCTGTTTGGCGGCAGCAATCATCATCTTCGTCGCCACGCCGCGCTCAGCGGCCGGCCGTCCAACTAATCCAGCGGGGCATCGACATGGATCTGAGTTTCGCCGACGCCGACCTCGCCTTCCAGCAGGACGTCCGTGGTTTCATCGCCGCCAATGTCCCGGCCGACATCCGGCGGGCGCAGTCGCTGAATCCGTCGGTGTTCTCCGAGCCGGATATCATCACTGGCTGGCAGAAGGCGCTGCACGAAAAAGGCTGGGCCGCGCCGGGCTGGCCGCAGCAATATGGCGGCCCCGGCTGGAGCCCGGCGCAGCGCTGGATCTTCGAAACCGAATGCGCCCATGCGGGCGTGCCGTCGATCTCGCCGATGGGCGTCAAGATGGTCGGCCCGGTGATCATCGGCTTCGGTTCGCCGGAACAGAAAAACTACTATCTGCCGCGGATTCTGTCCGGTGAGGATTACTGGTGCCAGGGCTATTCGGAGCCCGGCTCCGGCTCCGACCTGTCGTCGCTGAAGACCCGCGCGGTGCGCGACGGCGACCATTACGTGGTCAACGGCACCAAGATCTGGACCACCCACGCGCATCACGCCAACCGGATGTTCGCGCTGGTGCGCACTAGCGACGAGCCGCGGCAGCAGGACGGCATCAGCTTCATCCTGATCGACATGAAGAGCCCCGGCATCACCATCCGGCCGATCCTGACGATCGGTGGCGACCACGAGGTCAACCAGGTGTTCTTCGACGACGTCCGCGTCCCGGTCACCGACCTGGTCGGCGAGGAAGGCAAGGGCTGGACCTACGGCAAGTATCTGCTGGAATTCGAGCGCGGTGCCGGCATCGCCTCGGCGCGGTTGCGCGCGGCGCTCAACACGGTATCGACGCTGGCCGGCTCCGAGATCACCGGCCGCGCGGTCGAGGACCCCGACATCGCGCTGCGGCTGTCCGAGATCGAGATCGACATCGACGCGCTGGAGATGACCGAATTGCGGGTGCTGTCGGCGATGCAGAACGGAGAGAATCCCGGCGCGGTGTCGTCGCTGCTGAAGCTGCGGGTCAGCGAAATTCACCAGGCGGTGACTAGGCTCGGCGTCGATGTGATCGGCCATGACGGCCTGGTGGTCGAGCCGATGCGGCCGCTGCACACGCTCAACCACAAGCCGGCGGTGGCCGATCAAATCCTGCCGGTGATGCCCAAGCACCTCAACGGCCGCGCCTACACTATCTTCGGCGGCACCTCGGAAATTCAGCGTGACATCATCAGCAAGCTGGTGCTCGGGCTGTAGGACGACCGTCGCACGTTAAGTGGCGACGTAGTGCCTTCACCCTCCCCTGGAGGGGGAGGGTCGATCGCGCAGCGATCGGGGTAGGGTGAAGTGTCATCGCGATGCGTTGCGATGTCCGGCGCCTGCGTCCCGGCCGTGTTGTCGCAAGTCCCGCACAATCAACTCCTCCACCCCACCTCGGACGGCTTCGCCGTCCGGCCTTCCCCCTCCAGGGGAGGGTGAAGTGCGCTCGCGTCGACAGGACGAGTACCCCGCAAAAAAATGCCCGGCGCGAGGCCGGGCATGCGAGTCGGGCGTAGCAGCGCCAATGTGATCTTGTTGTTATTCCTTGTAGGTCTGGTTCTTCGCCACCGTCGCCCAGCGGCCGTTCTTGATCTGGCCGATCACCGCGGCGGAGACGCCGAGATGATTGTCCTTGGAGAACGACACCGGCGCGCCACCGAAAATGTCGTCGAAGGTCTTGCCGGATTCCAGCGCCGCGATCAGCGACTCGGTGGTCAGGTTCTTGCCGGCGATCTCGGCGAAATGCGCGAACACCATGACGCCATTATAGCCGGCGGTGGCCTGCTGGTTGGCTTCGATGCCGAACGCCTTGCGATAGGCCTCGATGAAGTCCTTCACCTTGCCGGTCGCGGTATCGGCATAGAAAATCTCGGTCTGGCCGACGCCGATCACGCCCTCGGTGGCTTCCTTGCCGAGGTCCGGGAAGTCAGGCACGAAGGTCGGCGACGACACCACGAAGGTCGGAGCCCAGTCGAGCTTCTTGGCGACCGTGACGATGCCGATCGATTCCCGCGTCACCGATCCGAGCGCCACGAGATCGCAGCCGTCGGCCTTCATCCGCGCGACTTGCGAGTTGAAGTCGGTGGCGCCGCGCTTGAACGACACCATGGTGGCCGCCGGAACGTTCATCGCCTTGAGCTGGTCGGTATAGGCGTCGGTGAAATTCTTGCCCATTTCGTCGTCCTGATAGACGATGCAGGGCTTCTTCGCCTTGCTCTGGGTGATGCCGTATTTGATGCTGAGCCGCATCGTGTCGTAATACGGGCTGAACATGTTGAACTTCAGCCGGTCCTCCGGCTTGGCCGGATCCATCTTGAAGGTGAATTCGGCGGCCGTGATCGGGAACAGATGCAGCAGCCCGGCGGATTGCACCAGCGGCAGCGGCGCCAGCGTGGTCGCCGATCCCATCGCCGAGACAATCGCGAACACCTTGTCGAGTTCGATCAGCTTCTGGGTCTGCAGCACCGCCTTCTTCGGATCGTAGCCGTCGTCCTCCGACACCAGCCGCAGCTTGCGGCCATGGATGCCGCCGGAGGCGTTGACCTGTTCGACCGCCAGCTTCATGCCGTTGGTGGCGGGCACGCCCCACGACTTGATCGGGCCGGAGAGGTCCATATGGGTGCCGATCACGATCTCGGTGTCGGTAATTCCCTGGGTCTTGAATTGCGCAGACGCGGGCGTCGCGGCGACGCCGCACAACGCGACCATGGCACCGATCGACAGGTAGCTTGATCTCATCTTGCTCTCCCTTTGGTTTTTCAGGTTTTGAGAAGTTCGCGTTGCTCGCCGGAAACGCTGCCTGCCGCACCGGCGCCGGCGCGCAGCAGATAGCGGCGCAGCGTCAGGGTCGGCGCGACCTCGGCATCGCCGGGCTTCAGCGCGCGTTCGATCAGGCTGAAGGATTCGATCCGGACCGCGGGCCGGGCGCGATTGACCTCGGCGATCAGCTGCTCGACCAAAGCGCGGATTTCGTCGGCCTTGCACAGGCTCTGGAAATGCGTGAACGGCACGCTGCGGTCCTGGGCGAATTTCACCGTATTGTCGGAGTCGAGCAGGACCCGGGCGCAGATCCGTCCGCCGGCATCGAGATGCAGGAACGCATCGGCGATATAGGGCGACGACCGCAGCGCCTGCTCGCTGTCGAACGGCAGCAGACTGCCCTGATCCTTGTGCAGGATGTCGGCGAGACGCCCCACCACGCGCAGCTGGCCGCGATCGTCATGGCGGCCGAGATCGCCCGAGCGCCACCAGCCTTCGGCCAGCGCCGCCGGCGCCTCGCCGGCGTAGCCGGTGAACAGCGGCGCGCCGCGCAGCCAGACCTCGCCGTGCTCGCCGAGCTTGATCTCGACGACGTCCGGCGTCGCGCGCGGCTGCGACGTCGCAATCCGGGACGCGCCGCCGGTTTCGGCATGGCCGTAGATGTCGACCAGCTCGCAGCCGAGCGCGGCGAACCACGCCACCACATCGGGATGCGCCACCGCGCCGCTCGACAGGCACAGCCGGGCGCGGCCGAAGCCGATGCGGCGGCGGATCGGCGCCAGCACCAGCCGATCGAACAGCACCCGTAGCCCGCGCTGCCATACCGGCGCGTCATCGCCATATTGCGCTAGCGCGAAGGCGGTGCGGCAGGCCCAGCGTTGCAACGGCGTCGTGTCGGCGAGATTGAGCAGGATGCCGGAGCGCAACCGCGCATAAAGCTGCGGTGAGGCCTGGATCACGGTTGGCTTCAGTTCGACCAGATTGGCCAGCGCGGTATCGGGGCTTTCGGAGAAATTGATCACCGTTCCGGACAGCAGCGCGGCATAGATGCCGACCACACGCTCCAGCACGAAATGGATCGGCGTCAGCGACAGCCGTTCGTCGTCGGGGCCGAGGCCGAGTTCGGCGGCGGCGCGCGCCGCCTGCAGGCCGACCGCCTTGTGGGTGAGAATGGCGCCGCGCGCCGGGCCGGTGACGCCGGCGCTGTAGATGATGACGGCCGGCGCATCGGCCAATGGCGCCGGGCGCGGCGCAGGCGCGGCGGCCGGCCGCGTTTCCAGCGCCTGCAGCGCGATCACATGGGCTTCGCCGGCGCCGTCGTCCCATTGCTGGTGCATCACCACGATGGTCGCAAGCGCCGGGCAGCGGTCGCGGACCTGCAGGGCCTTGTGCAACTGGTCGTCGCCGGCGACGAACAGAAAGCGCGCGCCGCACTGGTTCAGCGTCCGCGCCAACTCGTCGCTGTCGCTATGGGCGTCGAGCCCGGCGGAGACGCCGCCGGCGGCGACGATGCCGAGATCTGCCAGCACCCATTCATGGCAATTGTCGCCGATCACCGCGGCGACGTCGCCGGCGGCGAGGCCGCGCGCGCGAAGACCGTTGCCGATCGCCTCGATCCGCGTCGCCATCTCGTCGCCGGAGACCGGCTGCCACAGCCCGTAGCGCTTCCAGCGCACCACCGTGGCGGCGCCATGCGCGCGCAGCGCCGCGACGATGCGTCCCGACAGCGTGGCGTCGGGCTCGATGTTAGCGCCGCTTGCCATGATCACCCTGTCCATGCAGCCCGAGATAGAACTCCCGCACCTGATCCGATTTGACGAGATTGGCGCAGGTGTCGTGCATCACCACCCGGCCGACTTCCAGCACATAGCCGTAATGCGCGGTGTCCAGCGCCATCCGGGCGTTCTGCTCGACCAGCAGGATCGAGACCCCCTCCTCGGCATTGAGCCGGCGGATGATCGCGAAGATTTCCTTCACCAGCAGTGGCGACAGCCCGAGCGACGGCTCGTCCAGCAGCAGCACTTTCGGCCGGCTCATCAGCGCGCGGCTGATCGCCAGCATCTGCTGCTGGCCGCCGGAGAGCTGGCCGGCAACCTGGTCCTGACGTTCGCGTAGCACCGGAAAGTAGTTGAACATCTTCTCGATGTCGGCCGCGATCTCTTTTTGATCATTGCGGATAAAAGCGCCCATCCGCAGATTGTCGCGGACGCTGAGGAACGGGAACATCTCGCGCCCCTCGGGCACGTGGCTGATGCCGAGCCGCACCACCTTGTCGGGTTCCATCGACTGGATCTTCCTGCCCTCGAACTCGATGGTGCCCTTCAGCGGATCGAGCACGCCGGAAATGGTTTTCAGGATGCTGGTCTTGCCGGCGCCATTGGCGCCGAGCACAGCGACGATCTGGCCCTGCATCAGGTCGAGGCTGATGCCGCGGATCGCGGTGATCGGTCCGTAGCAGCTTTCGATATTGGCGAGGCGGAGGATCGGCTGGGCGCTCATGTCCTATGCTCCCAGATAGGCGGCGACGACGTCGGGATGGCTCTGCACCTCCTCGGAGGTGCCGAGCGCCATCGCGCGTCCGTAATTCAACGCCAGCACGCGGTCCGACACCCGGCTGACCAGGCTCATGTCGTGCTCGACCATCAGCACGGTGACGCCGAGCCGGTTGTTGATCTCGAGGATCCATTCCGCCATCGCGTCGGTCTCCTCGACATTGAGGCCCGACGACGGCTCGTCGAGCAGCAACAGGCTGGGACCGACGCACAGCGCGCGCGCCACCTCGACCACCTTGCGGACGCCGTAAGGCAAGCCGCCGATCGGGGTGTCGCGATATTTCTGCAGCCGCAGCACATCCATCACCTCCTCGACGGCGCGGCGATGCGCGACTTCCTCGTCGCGCACCTTCTTCAGCCGCAGGATGTCCTGCCAGGTCGAGGTGGTGGAGTGGCGGTGGCGGCCGACCAGCAGGTTCTGCAGCGTCGAGGCGCTCTCGAACAGTTCGATGTTCTGGAAGGTGCGGGCGATGCCGCGGCCGGCGATCTGCTGCGCCGACAGCTTGGTGACATCCTCGCCGCGGAAAATGATGTGCCCGGCGTTCGGCGTGTAGAGCCGGCTGATCAGGTTGAACAAAGTGGTCTTGCCGGCGCCGTTCGGGCCGATGATGGTGAAGATTTCGCCCTCGGCGATGTCGAACGAGACATTGTCGACCGCTGTGAGGCCGCCGAACTTGATGGTGATATTCTTGACCTCGAAATACGCGGTCACCGGTTGCGCTCCGACTTGAGGAACATCCGCTGCGCCCGCGCGCTGGTCGGCCGGTACAACGGGAACTGGCGGAAATAGGCCTTCACCCGCGACCAGCGGCCGTCGAGCCCCATCGGCTCGAAGATGATGAACAGGATGATGATCAGGCCGAAGATCAGCGATTTCAGCCCGGGCGCGCCGACCACGCGGACCACGCCGGCCTGGATTGTGCGCGCGACCGGCTCGGCGAGATGGATCGCCTGCATCGCCGCCTCGGTCATTTGCGGCACCTTGTCCTTCACCACGATCAGCATCGGATCGACCATGATCATGAAGATCGCGCCGAACACCGCGCCGCGCAGGCTGAGCATACCGCCGATGATGATGATCATCACGAAATCGATCGAGACCGAGAGGCTGAACATTTCCGGGCTGATGTAGGACAGCTTGTGGGCGTAGAGCACGCCGGCGGTGCCGGTAATCGCCGCGGAGATCGCGAACGCCGTGGTCTTGTAGCGGGCGGTGTCGATGCCCATGCTGCGCGCCGCGGTCTCGCTGTCGCGGATCGCCAAAAAGGCACGGCCGGTCGGCGAGCGGATGATGTTGATCGCCGCCAGGATCACCAGCACGGTGACGCCGAGGCAGAGATAGAAGAAGCCATAGGGACCGAGCTTGAGACCGAACAGGGCCGGCGGCGGCAGCATCAGCCCTTCATTGCCGTTGGTGACGTGCTCCCAGCGGGTGATGACTTCCTCGACGATGAAGGCGAAGGCCAGCGTGGCAATGGCAAGATAGATGCCGTGCAGCCGCAGCGCTGGCAGCCCGACCAGATAGCCGATCAGGCCGGTGAAGGCGCCGGCCAGCACCAGATAGACCGGCAGCGGGATGCCGTATTTCGCCGAGATCGCAGCCGTATAGGCGCCGATCGCCAGGAACGCGGCGTGGCCGATCGAGACCTGCCCGGCCTGGCCCGAGAGGATATTCATCGCGATGCCGACGATGGCGTAAATCAGCACGAACACCAGTTGGCTGAGATAATACGGCTCGATCACGAAGGGGGCAGCGATCATCACCGCCGTCAGAATGGCGTACCAGAACGCCGCGGCGCGCGAGGGAAAGAGCTGCTCGCTCTGCTGATAGCTGGTCTTGACGTGGGCGCTCATCGCTCAGACTTTCTTCAGGGCGTTGCTGCCGAACAGGCCCTGTGGCCGCCACAGCAGCACCGCGAGCAGCACCACATAGGCGGCGACGTCCTTGAAACCCTCCGGCAGATAGAAGCCGGACAGCGATTCGACGATGCCGATGGTGATGCCGCCTGCCAGCGCGCCCGGAATGCTGCCGAAGCCGCCGAGCACCGCGGCCGGGAACGCCTTGATGCCGAGAAAGCCGAGATTGGCGTGGATGAAGGTGATCGGCGCCAGCAGGATGCCGGCGCAGCAGGCCACGATCGCGCTCAGGCTCCAGATCAGCGAGAACATCCGCTTCACCGGAATGCCCATGTAGTAGGCCGCCAGCATGTTCTGCGAGGTCGCCTGCATGGCGATGCCGACCCGGGTGAAGCGGAAAAAGGCGTAAAGGATCACGCACAGCAGCCCGGTGGCGACGATGATCGACAGGCTGTCCTGCGCCAGCACCAGCGAGCCGACCCGGACCACGCCGCCGGTGAATGGGGTCTCGATCCGCAGATCGTCGGTGCCCCAGATGATGCCGACCAGCGAGCGGATCACCAGGCCGAGCCCGATCGTCGCCATCACGATGGAAAATTGCGGATAGCCGAGGATCGGCCGCACCACCAGTCGCTCCATCACGGCGCCGAGGATCGCCATGCTGATCACGCACAGCAGAAAGGCGAACCAGTAGTTCAGCCCGAGCGTGGCGATGAAGGTGAAGGACAGGAAGGCGCCGAGCATCATGATCTCGCCCTGGGCGAAATTCACGACTTCGGTGGCCTTGTAGATCAGCACGAAACCGAGCGCGATCAGGCCATAGACGCAACCCAAGGCGATCCCGCCGATCACCTGCTGGACAAAATCGAGCATTTCTTCCCCACGTGGCCGTTTCGGACCACTTTTTGCGGCGACGCTTATGCGTCGTCCGCCAACGAATGAGTAAATCCCGCGCCGTGCGAACAGTCGCGGGAGTTACTCAATCGTTTAATTAATGGAAACGCACGACGGTCGTGTCAAGCGGCGATTGGGCAACAGCTCACCTTCCGCGTTCCGGACTAAGCGGGCGCGGCGGCAGAACTGCAACACACTCAGCCGGCGTTGCGCTGGTCCTTGACCCGCACCGCCTTGCCCTGCGAGCGCGGAACCTCGCCCGGCGACTTGACCACCACCTTGCAGGTGACGCCGATCAGCGACTTGATGTGGTGGGTGACCTCGGCCGCCTTGCGGGCGCGGCCGGTGTCGTCGAGCGGCGTGCCGGGCGCCATTTCGACCTCGACGGTCATGGCGTCGAGCGCCTTGTCCTTTGTCAGCACCAGCTGGTAGTGCGGCGCGATGCCGGGGAAACCGACCAGCACGGCCTCGACCTGCGACGGATAGACGTTGACGCCGCGGATGATCAGCATGTCGTCGTCGCGGCCGGTGACGCGCATGATGCGGACATGGCTGCGGCCGCAGGCGCAGGGCTCGCTGCTCAGGCTGGTGATGTCGCGGGTGCGGTAGCGGATCATCGGCAACGCTTCCTTGGTCAGCGTGGTGATGAGCAGTTCGCCGATGGACCCGAGCGGCAACGGCTGCAGCGTTTCCGGATCGATGGTCTCGAACAGGAAATGATCCTCCCAGCCGTGCAGCCCGTTCTGCGCGACGTGGCATTCGCAGGCCACCCCCGGCCCCATGATTTCCGACAGGCCGTAGATGTCGATCGCCTTGATGCCGAGCCGCGCCTCGAGATCGTGGCGCATCGCGTCGCTCCACGGCTCGGCGCCGAACAGGCCGAGCCGGACCGGCGCCTGACGCAGGTCGACGCCCATCTGTTCGGCGACCTCGGCGATGTTGAGCGCATAGGACGGCGTGGAGCACAGCATGTGGGCGCCGAAATCCGACATCAAGCTGACCTGTCGCTCAGTGCCGCCACCGGACATCGGCACCACGGTGCAGCCGAGCCGTTCGGCGCCGTAATGCGCGCCGAGCCCGCCGGTGAACAGGCCGTAGCCATAGGCGTTGTGCACAATATCGCCGGGCTGCGCGCCGGCGCTGACCATCGAACGCGCCATCAGGTCGGACCAATTGTCGAGGTCGTTCCTGGTGTATCCGACCACGGTCGGCTTGCCGGTGGTGCCGGACGAAGCGTGGATACGCGGCAATTGATTGCGCGGCACCGCGAACATCCCGAACGGGTAGTTGTCGCGCAGATCGTTCTTCTGGGTGAACGGGAAGCGCACCAGATCGGGCAGCGCCTTCAGGTCACCCGGCTTGACGCCGGCGGCGTCGAATTTCGCGCGGTAGTGCGGAACGTCGCGATAGGCCCGCTCGACGATCTTCTTCAGCCGGTCGAGCTGCAATGCTGCGAGCTGCGCGCGCGGCATGGTCTCGATGGTGCGGTCGAACATCTCAACGGATGTTTCGCGTATCGCAGTCTGCGCTTTCATGGTGCTGGTCCTTGTCAGGACGCCGCTGCCGGAACCGGCGTGGCGAGCGCATAGCCCGCCGCGAGCGCGTCCATGTTGAGATCGAGGAAGCCGCGCGGCGCGTCCGCGCGCACCACCTGCTCGATCGATTTGCGTTTGCAGATGCCGGTCATTTCGACCAGCACGCCGAGCGCGACGATATTGGTGACGCGCTCGCTGCCGAGCTCCAGCGCGGTGCGGCTGAGCGGCAGATGATGCAGTCGGACATCGCCGGCCGGCAGTTCCGGGCACAGCCGGGTATCGGCGATCACCAGCGCGCCGGGCTTCAGCCGCGGCCATGACGGCTTGATCGCCATCTTGTCGAGCAGCACCAGATGGTCGAACGCAATCGGCAATGGGTAATCGACCTCGCCGCCGGCGATCACCAGGTCGGCGTTGCAGAAGCCGCCGCGTGAGGTCGGCTCGTAGGTCTGCGATTGCGCGACGTGCTTGCCCTCTGCTGCCAGCGCATCCGCCAGCATCTTGGCGCTGAGCAGCAGGCCCTGCCCGCCGGTGCCGCCGAAGCGCAATTCAATCCGCGATTTCGGCATCAGTGCGCTCCCTTCGATGCCAGCGCCGCGGCGCGCCGCAGCGAGGCGCCATATTCGGGGCGGTCATTGCGGGTCAGGATGCCGGTCGGCAGATCGGTGGAGCGGAACGGCGTATCGACGCTGTCGCGATAGACGCTCGGGCGCATCTCGCTTTTCTGCCGCATCACCATTTCTGCGGACGAGCCCATGTCGTTCTTGCGGCCATAGACCTCGGTGCAGTCCGACAGCACCTCGACGAAGGCAAAGCCGGGATGCTGCAACCCGGCTTTGATCAGTTCTTTCAGCTTCGGCACATGCCGCGTCACTTCACGGCCGACGAAGCCGGCGCCGGCGGCGGTCGCCAGCGCGCAGGCGTCGAAATTCGGCTCGGTATTGCCGAGCGGCGTGGTCGTCGTCAGCCGCGTCTCCGAGGTGGTCGGCGAGACCTGGCCGCCGGTCATGCCGTAGATCTCGTTGTTGAGCATCAGGCAGGTTAGCTTCAAGTTGCGGCGGCAGGCGTGGATCAGATGATTGCCACCGATCGCCAGGCAATCGCCGTCGCCCGAGATCACCACGACGTGGAGATCGGGCCGCGCCAGCGCCAGCCCGGTGGCGTAGGCCAGCGGCCTTCCGTGGGTGGTGTGGAAGGTGTTGGCGTCGATATAGGCCGACAGCCGGCCGGCGCAGCCAATGCCGGAGACCACCGCGAGCTTGTCCTTGTCGATGTCGAGTTCGTGCAGCGCCCACAGCAACGCGCGTAGCGCCATGCCGTGGCCGCAGCCGGGACACAGGAAATGCGGCATCATCTCCATGCGGAGATAGTTGCGGATGTCGAAATTGGGGGCGTCGGTGAACATCAGGCCTCCGAGGCAAGCTGGCTGGCGCGCGCGGCGATTTGCGCCGGCCCGATCGGTTCGCCGTTGATCAGGTTGATGCCCTCGACCCGGTCGCGGCCGAGCAGGCGCTCGACCTCGTGCCGCAGCTGGCCGAGATTGAGCTCGGGCACCAGCACCGCGCGCGCGGTCTTGACCGCTTCGCGCAACGCGGCTTCCGGAAACGGCCACAACGTAATGGGGCGGAACAGGCCGACGCGCTTGCCCTCGGCGCGGCACAGTTCGACCGCGCGCTTGGCGGCGCGGGCGCTGATGCCGATCGCGACGATCACCACGTCGGCGTCGTCGCAGCGCACGGTCTCCCAGGAATCGATCAGCTCGCGATGATGATCGAGCTTGGTGAACAGCCGCGACAGGTTGCGATCGACCGCTTCCGGATTCTGGGTCGGAAAACCGTCCTCGCCATGGGTCAGCCCGGTGGTGTGGGTACGATAGCCGTCGCCCGGACGCGCCATCGCCGGAATGCCGTCGGCGCCCACCGCAAACGGCTTGTAGGTTTCGCGTGGACCGCTGGCGCGCTTGCGTTCGGCGTGTGCCGCCGGCGCAGCGCCGAGCGCCACGGTCTCGGACGATTGCGCGATCACCTGATCGTACAGCAGCACCACCGGCGACCGGCAAATCTCGGCGAGATCGAAGGCGCGAATGGTCTCGTCATAGATCTCGCGGGCGGAGGCCGGCGCCAGTACGATGATCGGATAGTCGCCGTGACTACCGTAGCGGCTCTGCATGATGTCGGCCTGCGATGGCCGGGTCGGCATCCCGGTCGATGGCCCGCCGCGCATCACATTGACGATGACGCAGGGAATTTCCGCGCCGGCGGCGTAGCCGATATTCTCCTGCTTCAGCGAAAAGCCCGGCCCCGAGGTGGCGGTCAGCGCCTTGACGCCGCCCATCGACGCCCCGATCACCGCGGCCATCGCGGCGATCTCGTCTTCCATTTGCACGAACACGCCGTTGTTGCGCGGCAGCAAGGTTGCGAGGCGCTCGGCGATTTCCGACGATGGCGTGATCGGATAGCCGGCGAAGAACTTGCAGCCGGCGGCGATCGCGCCGGCGGCGCAGGCGGCGTTGCCCGACAGCAGCTTGGCGGCGGGCTTGGCGCGCCTGGTGTCGACGACATTCATGGCGTGATCCCCTCCGGCACAGCTTCCGCGTCGAGGTGGACCCGGATCGCGAAATCGGGGCACAGCCATTCGCACAGCCGGCAGCCGGTGCATTTCTCCGGCGCGAACAGCTCGACGACGCGCTCGGCGTTGAGCCGCAGGCAGCGTTCCGGACACAGCTTCACGCAGATGTCGCAGCTCTTGCACCACTCCGCGGTGATCTCGAGTCTCGGCGCGTAGGGCGTATGCACCGGCGCCGGCCGCACCGGGGCTTCCGCGGCGGGCGCGGCGGTGCGCGCCTCCGCGATCCAGCTGCGACCGAGCCCGAACGCCGCCATGTTCACCGCGACGGACTTCTTCGGCACGAACTGGGTGATGACCCGTTCCCACTCCGGCAGCGGGAATTCCAGCGCGGTCGACAGCGCACCGAGCAGCACCACATTGGCGGCGCGCTCATTGCCGAGTTCCTCGGCCATCCGGGTGGCGTCGATCGCGTAGCCCTCCGCCACATAGGCGGCGACCTGCTCGGCGGTCTCGCCCGAATAGCGCAGCGTCGCGCCGGGGCGGCGATTCAGGCAGGCGAATGGCGGCACGATCCGCTTGGTGTCGCAGATGAACACGCCGGTCTCGCGCTTGAGGTACGGCAGCCAGCGCAGCCCCTCGGCCCATTCCAGCGCGATCAGCACGTCGGCCTCGCCCTTGGCGATGGTCGGCGACCACACCCGCGCGCCATAGCGGACGTGGCTGAACACGGTGCCTCCGCGCTTGGCCATGCCGTGCACTTCGCTCTGCTTGACCTCGAAGCCGTGGGCCTGCGCCAGCGTCGCCAGCACCTTGGAGACCATGATCACGCCCTGGCCGCCGACGCCGACGATCAACACGTTGAACGGTTCGGCGAGCGCGGCATTGAAGGCGACCGGTTCGCTACCGGAAAGATCGGCGATGCTGGACTCGTTCATGGCGTCACCGGCGCTGGAATTTTGATGCAGTCGATGGTGCAGACCTGCGCGCACAACGTGCAGCCGATGCACAGCGCCGGATCGATCTTGACGCGGTGCCGGCCCTCGAACCATTCGTCGCTCCAGGTCAGCGCCGGGCAGCCGAGATTCATGCAGGACTGGCAGGCGGTGCACTGGCTGGTGATCACCTGCAGCGCTGGCCCCTTGATCTTGACCGGATCGAGCACGCAGGGCCGGTTGGAGATCAGCACCGCGACGCCGCGGTAGTTGATCGCCTCGCGCAGCGCCTGATGGGTGGCGGCGAGATCGTAGGAATCCACCGTCTTGACCCATTGCACGCCGCAGGCGCGGATCAGTGCCTCGTAGTTGATTTGTGGCGCCGGCTCGCCGCGCAAGGTCTTGCCGGTCCCGGGATGTTCCTGGCCGCCGGTCATCGCGGTGATATGGTTGTCGAGCAGCATCACCGCGATATTGGCCTGATTATATACCGCGTCGATCAGCGCCGGAATGCCGGCATGGAGGAAGGTGGAATCGCCGATCGTGGCGACGATCGGTTTGGTCTCGCCGGCCTTGGCCATGCCGATGGCGTTGCCGATCGACGAGCCCATCGCCACCGTGGTGTCGATGCCGCGCAGCGGATCGAGGCAGGCCAAGGTGTAGCAGCCGATGTCGCCGGCGACGCGGGCGCCGGAGGCGCGCACCGCCATGAAGCTCGATGTGTGCGGGCAGCCGGCGCACAGCACCGGCGGCCGCGGCATCATGTCGGGAGTCCAGCTGTTGTGAGTCACCGGCGCGGGCAGAATCCCGGCCTGGACGAAACCGGCACGCAGCACTTCGGGCGAGAATTCGCCGGCGCGCGGGAAGAACTTCTTGCCCTCGACCGCGAAGCCGAGCGCAGCGATCTCCTTCTCGATCACCGGCTCCAGTTCCTCGACCACGAACACACGGTTGACAGAGGCGCAGAACTCGCGCAGCAACTGTCCCGACAGCGGCCATGACGCACCGAGCTTCAAGACGCTGGCGGTCGGCAACACCTCGCGGACGTAAGGATAGCAGGTGCCCGCGGTAACGATGCCGAAACTGGCGTCGCCACGCTCCCAGCGGGTGATCGGCGCCGCGCCCAGATAGTCCTTCAGCCGCGCCTCGCGCTCCAGTACGACATTGTGGCGGGCACGGGCGTGCGCCGGGATCATCACATTTTTCGACGGCTTGTCGAGGAAACCGCGCGACGGCACATCGACCCGCAGGCCGACCGCGACCGGGCTGCGGGTATGCGACAGCCTGGTCGTGCTGCGGACGATCACCGGGGTGTCGAACTGTTCCGAGATCTCGAACGCCAATTTGGTGAAATCGTACGCTTCCTGAGCGTCGCTCGGCTCCAGCACCGGCACCGTGGCGAGCATGCCGTAGATGCGGCTGTCCTGCTCGTTCTGCGATGAGTGAATGCCCGGATCGTCGCACACCACCAGCACCAGACCGCCGTTGACGCCGATATAGGCCAGCGACATGAAGGCGTCGGCGGCGACGTTGAGGCCGACATGCTTCATCGCGCACAGCGCGCGCTGTCCGGTGAACGAAGCGCCCATCGCCACGTCGAGTGCGACCTTTTCGTTGGTCGACCATTGGGCGTGGATATCCTCGGCTGGATAAGTGGCCAGATTTTCCAGAATTTCGGTGCTCGGCGTGCCCGGATAAGCCGCCGCAACCCTGACCCCGGCTTCCCAGGCGCCCCGCGCGATGGCTTCATTGCCGGTCAGCGGACGAAGCTCCTTCGCGTCGCTTTTCAGCGACTGTGCGGCCTGCCAAGGTGTGTGCATCTGCGTAGCTCCCCCAAGCGCACGCCGCCGTGGCGATTAGCCTTGGTGGCAATCATTCCAAATTTACCGTCGGACGTATTTGAGCTACGTCAACGGAACGTAATATCCCGGTCATACCGGCGGTCGGCGGTTCGTCGAAATTTTTGTGCTGGGTCAATTCTGCGGCGGCGATCGGGAACTACAGCTATCAACAAGCTGCGGCGTGCGGAACGTAGCGCCGCTTGAACTTTCGGATGATGCAATGAGGACGCAATGACGCCCCCCGACAAACACGTCGAAGCGCGAATGGCCCTGATCGAGGCCGCGGTTCAGCGCCTCCAGCTGTTCATCGTGGCGATCATCGGCGTCGTCGCGATGATCTGGTGCCTCAATCTCGCGGATCGCCTCTATCCGGATCCGGATGAGGTGATCTGGTTCTTTGGCGCCCGCGCCGTCGCGGCGCTGTTGGGCATCAGCTTCGCCTATGTGGTCGCGAAACTGATCGGCTATCCGCTGCAGGTGCTCAAGCGGGCATGAGGCCGACCACGGTCGCGGCTGCCACTATTGCAGATTGATCGAATTTTCATCTCCGCGAGCCGGAAACGCCGCAATATGACGACGCGCGCCGGCTTGATGACAATGGTTGTCATCGCGACCATGGCAAGCTGCCATGGCTGAACAGCATGCCGCATCCGGTTGAAATCTGATATCGTGCAAGTCACGCGGTGGGGCGCCCGACGGAATCTGATGGGTAAAGCAGTTCAACGGCAGCTTAAGGCGAGGCCGCAGCATCTTCACAAGGTGAAGGCCTTGCGCGGTCGCGGCCGAGCGACGGGACCAAAACCAGCCAGCCAGCTTGTGCTCGATCCCGAGATCGGCACGGTCGACGCCGTCAAGGCGATCTGCGGCTGGCTACGGCAGATCATTGCGGCGCAGCAGCAGGCGGTTCGCCAGCGCAAGCCGCTCGGCGTGCATCAGATGCGCATCGGACTGCGTCGGATGCGGGCCGCGATCTCGGTTTTCGCGCCACTGCTGCACGACGCCCAGACCGCGCGGGTGGCGAGGGAACTGAAATGGCTGGCCGGCCGACTTGCGCCCGCGCGCGATCTTTATGTCATGCAAATGAGGGTCGACCAGTTGGGCATCGCTAGCGGGTCGCCGGCGTTTCGCAAGCGGCTAGCGGCGAGCCGGATCGCCGCCTTCGACAAGGCCAAGGCCGCGGTCGAGCAGCCCCGGTTCCGCGCCTTGCTGCTGGAGATCGGGCGCTGGATCGATAGCGGCGACTGGACCTCGCAGCCGCCGCTGCCTGCCAACCGCCGCACCGCACGGCGGTTCGCCAAACATGTTCTGACCACCCGCGCCGACCGGGTGATCGACAAGGCCAAGCACCTCAACAAGATGAGCGTGGAGCGGCGCCACCGGCTCCGGATCGCGGCCAAGAAACTGTATTACGCCACCGGATTCTTCGAGAGCCTGTTCGTCGAGCACAAGGCGGCCAAGCGATTGTCGGCTTTCAGGACAGCCCTGAAGAATCTGCTCGACGCGCTCGGCGCGCTCAACGATATCGCGGTGCAAAGCGAATTGGCGCGCAAGCTCGCACGCGCGCCGGACGCGGCGGCGCGGCAGGCCGCGCCAGCCACCCGATCGCTGTCCGACCTGAACAAGGCTGAGAGCGCGAAGCTGCTGAAGGCCGCCGCGAAGGCCGGACGCAAGCTTGCGGATCGACCGCTTTTCGGAGATTGAGAACGCCCGAGCTGATCCGAATGGACCCGATGCAAGCAGAACCTGCCCGCTTGGTCCATACCGCGACGTCGCGCTTCGCGATCACGCGGCGCTGGTTCGCGCGCGTCTCGGCCTTCGCCAACAAGGCGACATTCCGGATCAAGCGCGGCACCCCGGCGGAAACCATCGAGGAACTCGGCAAGCGCTGGCCGCTGACCGAGCGGCAACGCCAGGCGCTGCTCGAACGCGGGAAATCCAAGACCGGGGCGCCGTTCATCGACGAGAAGGTCGGCAATATCAACCGCGCCGCGTTTCACCGCTCCGCCTTCGTGCTTAACGCCGCCACCCATCTGGTGTTCGTCGATCTGGCCGCGCAATTGCTGCTGTCGCTGCCCGAACTGAAGCTCGCGCTGGTCGCCGCCAATCTGATCCTCGCGGCGATCGCCCATGCCGAGATGCGGTCGAATTTCCGCGCCCTGCTCGCCGGCCCCCACGCGCTGCCGCGCAAGCGCCGGCTGTGGGGACTGCTCGCCAATCCGCGCTACAACAAGGCGGTCAAGAAGAGCTCCCGCCCCTACGCGCGCAGCGCCTGGAAAGAGAAGACACTGTATCGCTCCGGCTATTTCTTCAACGCGGTCGCGATCTTTCTCGGCTCGCAATTCATCGTCCCGCCGGAAAGACTGATCTTCCCGTTCGGCTTCCTGCTCGGCAAGATCACCGGATTGTTCTCGACCCTGGTGGTGTTTTTCGACGGCTGGCGCGGCATTCGCGCCGGCGACGACGCCCGCCTGGCGCGCGAGCGCGAGGTTTCGGTCTACCGGGCCCTGGATATTTGACCCCGCCCGCCCTCGCCGGCACTGACCGACCTTGTTGAATCGAGGATCGGGCGGCATGCTGGATCGCGATCCCGCGCTCGAATCGCAGCCGGGTCCGGCGAAGGGGGCAGAAACCGCATGACCACAAGACCTACGTCCGAGGGCGTCAAGGCAATGGCCGCGCTGGCGGGATTGCCGGTCGAGGACGACGTCGCCGCGCGGATCGCCAATTCGGTCGGCCCGGCCTTTGACGGCTTTGCGGCGGTCGCCGGATCGTTGCCGTTCGACCTCGAGCCCGCGACCTTCCTGATCGTCCAGAGCATCGGGGCCGGCAAATGAGCTTGAGCGAACCGGCCTTGCTGTCGCTGACCGAGATCGCGCAGGCGATCGCGAAGAAACGGATCTCGTCACGCGAGGCCACCCAGTCCTGCCTCGATCGCCTCAACTTCTGGCAGCCCAGGCTCAACGCGTTCATGTCGATCGAGGCCGATCAGGCACTCGCCGACGCCGCCACCGCCGACGCCGAGCTGGCGCAGGGCCGAAATCGCGGCGTGCTGCATGGTGTGCCGCTGGCGCACAAGGACATGTATTACGAAGAGGGCCACGTCGTCACCTGCGGCTCGTCGATCCGCCGCCACTGGGTCGCCACCAGCACGTCGACCGCGCTGCAGCGGCTGAAGGACGCCGGCACCATCCGCACCGGCTCATTGCAGATGGCGGAATTCGCCTATGGGCCGACCGGCCACAACGCGCATTTCGGCCCGGTGCGCAACCCCTGGGGGTTCGACCACATCACCGGCGGCTCGTCGTCGGGCTCGGGCGCCGCGGTCGCGGCGCGGCTGAGCTTCGCGGCGCTCGGCTCCGACACCGGCGGCTCGATCCGGATGCCGGCGCATTTCTGCGGCGTCACCGGATTGAAAACCACGGTCGGCCGGGTCAGCCGCGCCGGCGCGATGCCGCTGTCGCAATCGCTCGACACCGTCGGGCCGCTGGCGCGCACCGCGCAGGATTGCGCGCTGCTGCTGTCACTGATGGCGGGCGCCGATCCGGAAGACCCGACCTGCGTCCACGGCGAACTGCCGGATTACAATGCGGCGACGCGCGAACCGATCGCCGGGCTGCGGATCGGAATCCCGGCGGCGTTCTATGTCGACGAACTTGATGCCGAGGTCGAACGAGCGCTGGACCAGACCATCGCGACGCTGAAGCGCGAAGGCGCCAGTATCGTCAGCGTCGAACTGCCCGACCAGCGGCTGCTGACCGCGGCCTGCCAGTTGGTGCTCGCGGTCGAAGCCGCGGCGTTCCACAAGCGCTGGATGGCCGAGCGGCCGCAGGATTACAGCCCGCAGGTGCTGATGCGACTGCAGAACGGCCTCGCGGTTCCCGGCGTCAGCTATCTCGAGGCGATGCGCTGGCGCGGTCCGGCGCTGGCGGCGTTTCTCGCCGCGATCGCGAATGTCGACGCGGTGCTGGCGCCGGTCGCGCCGGTCGCGGCGCCGACCATCGTGGAAAGCGACGTCGGCAACAGCCGCGACGCCGAAGCGGTGATCCAGCGGCTGACCCGCTTCACCCGGCCGGTGAATTATCTCGGGCTGCCGTCGCTGGCGATTCCGGTCGGCTTCACCCGAATTGGCCTGCCGGTCGGCATGCAGATCATCGGCCGGCCGTTCGCCGAGGCGATGCTGCTGCGGATCGGCGCGGCATTCCAGCGCGCCACCGACTTTCACGCCAAGGTGCCGAAGCTGCCGTGAGCGGGCTGGGCGGTCATTTGCCTTCCAGCGTGTCGACGGCTTCCCAATCCGCGCCCGGCGGATGTTCGGCCAGGTTTCTCGCGCGCTGCAGGAACAGCGCCGAGGGCGGATCCTCCGCGGCGATCTGCGCAAAGCACGCCGCGGCGGCGGCAAAATCCCGGGCGCGCCAGTGCCGCAGGCCTTCGCCATAGATCGACGCGATCCGCGACTGCGCCGGCGAGGTCTGCCCGTGCGCGGCGAGCGGCTCGAAGATCCGCACCGGCTGCACCCGTCCCTTGACCCGGATCGCCTCGAGTTCGCGCCACGCGAAGGCGTCGCCGGTCAGCGCCACGGTCATTTCCGAGGCCATGATCGAGGTGGCGAAGTACTTGTTGGCGCCTTCGAGCCGCGAGGCCAGATTCACGGTGTCGCTCATCACGGTGTAGTTGAAGCGCCGGTGCGAGCCGATATTGCCGACCAGCGCTTCGCCGGAATTCAGGCCGATCCGGTGCGCCAGTTTGTGGCCCTGGAATGCCTTCGCCGTGAGGTTGAGCTGTTCCAGCTTGCCGCGACATTCCAGCGCCGAGCGCACCGCATTGGCGGCGTGGTCCGGATCGCTGGCCGGCGCGCCGAACACCGCGACGATGGAGTCGCCGATATATTTGTCGACATAGCCGCCGCGCGCCTCGATGATGTCGGTCATCGCAGACAGATACTCGTTCATCAGCCCTACCAGGGCATCCGGCGTCAACTGCTCGGCGATCGAGGAGAACCCGGCGACGTCGGAGAAGAACACGGTGACGTCGCGCATCTCGCCGCCAAGCTTGGGCAGCCGCTGCGAGCTCAACATCTGATCGATTACCTGCGGCGCCAGATACAGCCCGAAGCTGGCGCGCAGAAATCGTTCGGTTCTGTCAACCACGATGAAGCGATAGCCGATCGTCAGCACCAGCGTGCTGAAGCCGGCTAGCACCGGTTCGCTCAGCGGCAACGCCAGCGACCGGACGAACATCGCCGTTGCGACCGCCACCAGCGCCGCAACCAGGCCGAGAAAGGTGACAGCGGCGAGCGTCGGGCTGAGCCACAAAGCGGCGGCCGCGACCAGGCCGGCAAAGCCGATCGCGATCAGCGTCACCGGCAGACGGCCGAGCTCGGCGACGGCATTGCCGTTCAGCAGATTGTTGACCGCGGTCGCGTGGATATAGACGCCCGCGATGGTGCGGCGCTGGAATTGCCCCTTTTGCACCGACTCCGGCAGGACGCAGCGCGGCGCGCGCGCCGCTTCGAGGCCGGTCGCCAGCCGCTTCGACGTCTGCTTGCGATCATCAAAATTGAGCAGCGTCCCGAGCAGCACGACCTTGCCGTCGAACTGGCGCTTGAAGAAATCGCGGTTGCCCTGTTCGACGCAGGCACGCAGATCGGCCAGCGAATAGGTCGGAATGTCGTCGGCGCCGCCTTCGAAATTCAGCGTCAGCGTGTTCGGGATGCGGCCGTCGATCCGGCGTCCGGCGAAACGCATGCTACCGTCGTCGGAGAATTCCGGCGCGACACCGCGCGCCCGCGCGGCCAGTTCGACGGCCATCGCTGGCGTCGGCCTGCCCTCCGATCCGAACGACAGCGGCAACCGGCGGACCACATCGTCCGGATCAGCATAGACGTTGAGCGGCCTGATATTGAGCTGCTGCCGAACCGCGATCCGCTGCCCGGGCGCGGGCCGGATCGGATCGTCGCGCTGCTGGACTTCGCCGAGCACCACCTTGCCGGCCGCCGCGGCGGACGCCAGCGCGCGCAAAAAATCCCGATCGAAGCCGCGCATCCGCGCGCCCAGCAATTCATCGCCGAACGGAATTTCGGATTGCTCGATCGAGGTCGGGAACACCACGTCGAAGCCGACGACCTTGGCGCCGCCATCGATGATCGCGCCGAGCACCCGGCCGATCTCCCGCGTCCAAGTCAGCGTCGGCGAGCCCTTGAACGGTGGCGTCTGGTAGCTCTGCTCGTCGATCGCGACCACGACCGTCGGGCTCGACGACGGATCGGTGCTCGGCCCGACCGTCTGCCAGCGCAGCGCGGTCAGAATATCGAGCGATACCCCACGCGCCGCGTCCAGCGCCGGCGAGGCGAACAGCACGCCTGAAGCGGCTGCAATCACAAAGGCCGCGAGCGCTTCACCTTTGGTGATGCGGCCCATTCGGATGGCCAGCGATCGACGCGCGGGGGACTACAGGCGCAGAAGTCGGCTGACGATCGGCGCATCGCCCAGCTTCGCCAATGGCGCGATCTTGAAGTCGATCTTCCGCGAGCCGAACACGGCGCGATAGCTCGCCCCCGGCATCAGCGACTTACCAACCTTTGCCATGTCATAGAATTTGCCTTTGACTAGGGTGTTCTTGTCGAGCAACACTTCGTCGCGCGATCCTGGAAGATCGGTCCGTTCGATCACCAGTTTACCGGGACCGGAGGTCTCGAACACCGGCGAAACGCCGTAGATCGTCAGCGGCGCAGACTTTTTGTCGCCGACGCTGCGGAACGTGGTCGCAGCACTCTGACTGGCTTCGCTGTCGGACAGCTGCATGCGCTGTCCAACGCAATCTACCTTGGTGCTTTCAAGATTGGCCATCGGGTCGACCTTGCTTTGCTCGGTGCCGACCAGGACCACGCCACCCGTGATCGTCTCGCGGATGCAGGAGGCAAGGTAACTCAGCACGATCGACCCCGAGGTGCCGAGCTTGATCACCTTGCCGGGGAAAACATAGTCCATGAATTCGATGCCGGCGACATTGCCCTTGACCTCCTCGACGACCGCGGCCGGCGCTTTGAGCTGAGCCGCGGCCGGCGCCACCAGCGCGACAATGGCGGTCGCTGCTAAGATCAAGGTTCGCATGTGATTCTCCTGTTGTAATCGACCCGCTTTGTGACCGACCCGTCTGGATCGAACGCACCCCAACCACACAATACCGGCCGGTCGCATTTATTCAAAAAACACCCTCGCGCCGGCGACGACTTTGACCTAGATCACGCAGGCCGCTTCATTTCGGGGAATACTTAACACGCTATGTTCGATTCCGCGAATTTCAAACATCACATCAGCAAGCCCGTCTTCAAGCGCGAAGAGGGCAAGCTGCGAGAGGCGTTGCTCGGCGCCCAGTTCGATCTGAAGGAGCAACATCGGTTTCCGGTGCTGATCTTGATCGCCGGCGTCGAAGGTGCCGGCAAGGGAGAGACAGTTAATCTGCTCACGGAGTGGATGGACCCGCGCCACATCCACACCAGTGCGTTCGGCAACCCCTCGGACGAAGAGCGCGAGCGGCCGGCGAACTGGCGATTTTGGCGTGCGCTGCCGCCCAAGGGCGAAATCGGCGTGTTTTTTGGCGCGTGGCATACGATGCCGATCGTCCAGCGGGTGATGGGTCAGATCGACGAAGGTGAATTTTCCTATGCGATCGGCGAAATCCGGCGGCTCGAACAGATGCTGTGCGACGAGGGCGTGCTGCTGCTGAAATACTGGTTTCATCTCTCCAAGGCGCAGCAGAAGAAGCGGCTGCAATCGCTCGAACAAGATCCCGATACGAGCTGGCGGGTGACCGACGTCGAGTGGGACTATTTCAAGCTCTACGACAAATTCATCAAGGTATGCGACCCGTTCCTACGCCAGACCTCGACCGGACAGGCACCGTGGATCGTGGTGCCCGGCGCCGATCCGCGCTACCGGGCGCTGACCGTGGGCCGGCATCTGCTGGCGGCAATGCGGGAGCGGCTCGACGAAAAGCCGTCGAAGCTGCTGCCCGACAAGACGCCGCCGCTGCCGGCGCCCGCCGACAAGGTCAATGTGCTGAGTTCGCTCAGCCTCGATCAGCCGATGACCCGGACTGACTACAAGAAGCAGCTCGAGAAATGGCAGGGCCGGCTCAATCGGCTGTCCCGGGATCCGCGTTTCAAGACCCTCTCGGTGGTCGTGGTGTTCGAAGGCAACGACAGCGCCGGTAAGGGCGGTGCGATCCGCAGGGTCACAGGGGCGCTCGACGCCCGCTGCTACGGCAACATCTCGGTGGCCGCGCCAACCGAGGAAGAGCGTGCCCAACCCTATCTGTGGCGGTTCTGGCGCCATTTGCCGCGACAGGGGCGCTTCGCCTTCTTCGACCGCTCCTGGTACGGCCGCGTGCTGGTCGAACGAATCGAGGGCTTCTGCCCCGAGGCCGACTGGATGCGCGCCTATAGCGAGATCAACGACTTCGAGGATTCGCTGATCCGGCACAATACGGTCGTGGTGAAATTCTGGCTCGCGATCAGCAAGCAGGAACAGTTGCGGCGCTTCAAAGAACGCAAGGTGGTCGCTTTCAAGCGGTTCAAGATCACCGAGGAGGACTGGCGCAACCGCAAGAAGTGGGGCGTCTACGAAACCGCTGTGTGCGACATGGTCGATCGCACCTCGACCGCCTCCGCGCCATGGACACTGGTCGAAGCCAACAACAAGTATTTCGCGCGGATCAAGGTGTTGAAGACGATGTGCGACGCGCTCGAGCAAGCTCTAGAGCGGGCAGAGCACAAGAAGAAGCGATAGCGCCCCGGCTGTTCAGTTCAAGTAACCGTAACTGGCGCTCAATGCTTGCCGGCATCGGCGTTGCCCCATGACAGGAACAGACCGATATCGCCCGGAACGCCGTCCGGGAAATCCACCACTCTCGCGTGCAGCGAGAAGCCATGCGGGCGCAATTCGGCCTTCCAACGCATGAAGATTTCCGCCGCCATGCCGCGCAGCGTGGTCGGCCAATCTGGATCCGGAGCATTCACCGCACGGCCGTGATCGCTGCACAGTTCGGCAGGAAATCGCAGCAGCATGTGCTCGTCCTCGCCCTTTTTCGCGGTGGCGCGGGCGTTGCTGAGCATCCGCTGCCAGGTCTCCTCGGTGAGATGCGACGCCAGCATCTGACTGGCCTGACGATGATGCTTCTCGTCCTCCAGACGCTTGGCCTGTTTGCGTCGTTCTTCTTCCTCGGCTTCGTGGCTGGACGCCAAATGCAGGAACGCGGCGGCGGAAAACTCGTCGTCCGCCGCGGCGTGCGGCGCCGGCGCCGGCTCCTGCTTGTGGCGCGTCAACGCTTCCAGCCGATCGGAGGCGACCGGCAACAGCGAGCCGTCGTCGGGCGCGGGTTCCGGGTCGCGCCTTGCTCCGGGCGAGGCCAGCGATCGCAGCAGATCCGCGCGGCTCACGATGCCGACCATCCTGCCCTCGCGCAGCACCGGCACCCGCTTGATTTTATTGGCGAATAGCAACTCGGCGAGATCGGCCAGCTCCATCCCTTCGTCCGCCGTCACCACTGGGGACACCATCATCTGCTGGGCGGTGCGGGTGTCGGCTTTCAGGAATTCAAGATAGTCCGGGTGCAGGTCCTCGCCCTCGGACATCATTTGCAGCCACCAGTCGCGGCGCGCCTCCCTCGCCGCCTCGTTGCGCGGCATCAGGTCACCTTCGCTGACGATCCCAATCACCGCGCCATTGTCGTCGACCACCGGTACCGCGCTGATCCCGTGCCGCAACAGCGTATCGGCGACCGAGCGGGCCAGCGTGTCGGCGCGTACGGTCACGACCTTCGTGGACATCACATCGCTGGCCTTCATCGCCTCTTCCCCTTGCTGTCCCGCACGCACCGCGCCCGCTGCCGGGCCGGATCATCTGCAACCAGCCTCACCCGAGGCCTGTTGATCTAGCTCAATTCGCCGCGGTTGACTTCGGCTGCATCCACACCGGCGCACCGAACGGTGCGGTGCGGCAACCGCTTTGGTCCGGCCGGAATGAATCAACATGCATTGCTTACTTACCAAGACATGTCGAGGCTGACCACCAGCGCGTTGATCTGAATCGAGCCGCCTAAATATGGAGGTTAACGCCGGTTAATGACGGTTAATAAGCGTTAACGCCAATCGGGGCCGCGTGACCGGTTCAGCAGCGCGGGACGCCGCTGGCTCCCACCGTCTCGCGAGGTTTTGATTTACCTCAACGCAACATCGCTGGCACGGGCTCTTTTGATTTCCGACAATGCGGCGAATGGCGCGTCAAATCTATACAGATTGCACCGCGCAAAGCACGGATGGAAAAAGCGACATGGAGTACCTATCCGCAATTGGCGGCCTCGTGATCCTGCTGGTCGTCGGCGTCGGCGGCGCCGTCATGATCTATCTGGTCTGGGATGATCTCCGCCCGGCCGAATTCTCGCGATGGCCCGATCTGCGTGGTACGGTCGAGACGAGGATCAAGTCGCTGTCGCCACAGACCATGGTGATGGCGAGCGCGGTCCTGCTTGCTGCGGTCGCGGTCTATCTGGTCGCAAGCAACGGCGCCCTGCAAGGCGATGGCGCGGGGAGCGCGAGCTTGGCGGAGGCCGCTTCGGTTGCGCCTCTGGTCAACCCGATTCGGACGGTCACCTCGACGTCCTGTTCCATCAATGGCTGTCCGGTGAGCTGTGCGCCGGACGAGACCCTGATCACGGCGTATTGCGTCGGCGGCAACAGCGCGCGGCTTTCCGATTCGTTGCAGCCTAACAACGGCGTGCTGACCGCAAGGTGCAGTTCGACCTTCGCCAGCATCGTGGCTTCCTGCGCGCGCAAGTGATCGCACCGTCGGCCTGATCCACTCGCGCTTGGGCCGACATCGGCTGCGGCATTGATTAGCCTCCGGGATCGCCCCCGAGGCTACGACTTGGCCGACGCGGCTCGCTTCGCCGACAATCGCTCGAGCAATTGCGCAATCTCCTCCGGCGGCACGGCCATGCTGTAGAGATAGCCCTGAGCCGCCTCCAATGGCGGCTTCGTGGCCTGCAACAGCCGCGCCGTGAAGGAGTATCTGCGCTTCTACAGCGCGCCGGCGACGTTCTCCAACGCGCTGTCCCCGGTGCAGGCGGCGATCGTGCTGAAGGCATTCGAGATCGTCGACTCCGAACAGGGTAGCGCGCTGCGATCGGCGCTGATGACCAACATCCTCAGCCTGCGCGCGCAACTGCGCGAGGCCGGAATGGATTACTACAGCGACCCGTCGGCGATCGTCTGCGTCAAGATGGGGACCGAAGGCCTGGCCCGGTTGGTGAGCCGGCGGCTGCCCGAACTCGGTCTGGTCGCCAATCTGGTGGAATTCCCGGCCGTTCCCAAAGGCGCCGTGCGAATCCTGATGCAGGTGATGGCGGGGCACTCCGAAGCCAATATCACCAAGGCGGTGCAACTGCTGAAGACCGCGCGCGAGCTGGCGACGTTGGAGTTCGAGGCCGTTGGCGAGCCCGCGATCCGCGCCGTGGCCTGAGCCCGCCGCCACCGAACATCAACAAGAAGCCGGCGTCTCGTTGCCGAGACGCCGGCTTCTTGCCTGACCTTACCTGAGCCGACCGGCCTTCTCTGGACCGACGCGCACCAATGCGGCGCCGCGCCTCACTCCGACTTGTCGATGTTCCAGAACACCGGGGTCGCCGGGCCGTCGACGACGCCGGTCAGCGATTTACGCCACACGCTCGGACTGGTGTACTGGCCGAGCGGAATGTAGATCACCTCGTCAAAGACTTCCTTCTGAATCTCGGCGGCGAGCTTTTTCTGATCGTCCGGCGAGGTGGCGCGAGCGAAGGCGTCGCGCAGCGCTTCCATCTTCGGGTCGTCGGCCCAGCCGAACCAGCCGCCATTCTTGCCCCGACCGCCGACCGAGACGTTAACCACCGGATTGACCACGTCGGCGGCGACCCAGTTGGTGAAGAACATGTTCCAGCCGCCCTCCTTCGGCGGCTTCTGGCTGGCGCGGCGCGCCACCACGGTCTGCCAGTCGGTGGCCTGGAGGTCGACCTTGAAGCCGGCGTCGCGCAGCAACTGCGCCGCCACGATCGGCTGCGCCTTCAAAGTGACGACATCGCCCGGCGCCATCACCACTACCGGTGTTCCGTCATAACCGGATTCGGCGAGCAGCTTCTTGGCCTCCGCCATGCCGTTGCCCTTGATCAGAGTCTCCGCGCCGACGTCGGTTGCCAGCGGCGTGTTGCAGACGAACACCGCGCCGCAGATCTGGTAGTAGTCCGGATTGCCGACCAGGGCGTCCAGCACCGGCTTCTGGCTCATTGCCAAAAAGGCCGCGCGCCGCACCTTGACGTTGTCGAACGGCGGATGCAGGAAATTCATCCGGCCCAGCGTCTGGTAGCCGAGCTTGTTCAGCGTGTCGATCTTCAGGTTCTTGTCGGCGGCCAGCACCGGCAGGATGTCGAAGGACGGGTTTTCCAGGAAATCGATGTCGCCGGATTGCAGCGCGTTCACCGCGGTCTGCGCATCCGCCATGGTGATCCATTCGACGCGGTCGACCTTGACCACCTTGCCGCCCGAGGTCCAGCTCGGCGCTTCCTTGCGCGGCACGTAGTCCTTGTTCTTCTCATACACCGCCTTGACGCCGGGCTGGAATTCGCCCGCCACGAACTTGAACGGACCGGAGCCGATCTGTTCCGGGATCGCCTTGTCGGGCGGCGTCTCGGCGATCCGCTTCGGCATCATGAACGGCACCAGCGACGACGGCTTGCCGATCGATTCCAGCACCAGACCGTAGGGCTCCTTCAGTTTCAGCGTGATGGTCTTGGCGTCGGTCGCCTCCAGGCTGGCGGTGAAGTCCATCAGCTTCTGACCCATGCCGTCCTTCTTGCCCCAGCGCTGCAGCGAGGCCACGCAGTCTTCCGCCGTCACGGGCGCGCCGTCGTGCCATTTCAATCCGTCGCGCAGCGTGAAGGTGTAGGTCAGCTTGTCGTCGGAAACTTTCCACTCGGCCATCTGCGGCTGGATCTTGAAGTTGGAGTCGGTTGCCAACAGTGTATCGTACACCATGTAGCCGTGGTCGCGGGTGATGTAGGCGGTGGTCAATCCTGGATCGATGATGCGCAGATCGGAATGCATCACCGCATTGATGGTCTTGGCGTCGACCGCCGCGGGCATCGCTAGCGCCGCGGCCAGCGTCAGGGCCGGCAAGCCGATCTTCGCCGCAACCGTTGAACCGAGCCAATGCGAGCTGTGGGACATTCGTTTTCTCCTGGCTGGAAACTGATCAACTGCCGCTGTCTGATTATGCAGAACGACAGAAGTTTAGGCGCTACGGGGGATTAACGCTCTGTAAGTCCTTGATAATCGAGACTTGCATCATGCGCGCCACGCGTCAATCGTGTTTCCGCGTATCGCGCGCGGCGCGATGGCGCGGCATCTTTCGCTTTACAAATCCGGCGCCAGTCATTCTCGTAGCGCCATCGGATCAAAAGAGAGAGAGCGATGAACCCAGCCAATCTTCCGTTCGATTCCGAGTCGATGCTGCAGGGACTGCGCGCCTGGGTCGAATGCGAAAGCCCGACCTGGGATGCCGCCGCAGTTGAGCGCATGCTCGATCTCGCCGCCCGCGAGATGGCGATCATGGGCGCAACTATCGAGCGCATCGCCGGGCGACACGGCTTCGCCGGCTGCGTGCGCGCCCGCTTCCCGCATCCGCGCCAGGGCGAACCCGGCATCCTGATCTCCGGCCACCTCGACACCGTGCATCCGATCGGCACACTCGAAAAACTCCCGTGGCGACGCGACGGCGGCAGATGCTACGGCCCTGGGATCTGCGACATGAAGGGCGGCAACTACCTGTCGCTGGAAGCGATCCGGCAGCTGGCGCGTGCATCCTTCACCACGCCGCTGCCGATCACCGTACTGTTCACGCCCGACGAGGAGGTCGGCACGCCGAGCACCCGCGACGTCATCGAGGCCGAGGCCGCGCGCAACAAATACGTGCTGGTGCCGGAGCCGGGCCGTGCCGATAACGGCGTCGTCACCGGCCGCTACGCGATCGCGCGGTTCAACCTCGAGGCGACCGGCAAGCCCAGCCATGCCGGCGCCACGCTGGCGTCTGGGCGCAGCGCGATTCGCGAGATGGCGCGGCAGATCATCGCCATCGACGCCATGACCACGGAGGACTGCACCTTCAGCGTCGGCATCGTGCATAGCGGGCAATGGGTGAACTGCGTCGCCACGACCTGCACCGGCGAAGCGCTCAGTATGGCGAAGCGGCAATCCGATCTCGACGCCGGGGTCGAACGCATGCTGGCGCTGGCGGGCACCTCGAACGACGTGACCTTCAAGGTGACGCGCGGCGTCACCCGGCCGGTGTGGGAGCCCGACACCGGCACCATGGCGCTGTACCAGAAGGCGCGCGGCATCGCGGCGCAACTGGGAATCGATCTGCCGCATGCCAGCGCCGGCGGCGGCTCCGACGGCAACTTCACCGGCGCTATGGGAATCCCGACGCTCGACGGTCTCGGCGTTCGCGGCGCCGACATGCACACCCTCAACGAATATATCGAAGTCGACAGTCTCGCCGAGCGCGGACGCCTGATGGCGGGGCTGCTGGCGACGCTGGAATGAGAGCGAAGGCAGGTCTTTCGTCATGGCAAATCGTCGGGGCTCCACGGTGCGGCGGCAGCCCGGGATTCCGCGACGGAGATGGCATGGGACTTGCTGACTTCTCGGCTGAATTCGTCATTCTGCGCGACTAGAGGAACCGCGATTCGATGCTTGGATATCTCATCCGCCGCGTTCTCGCCGCCATCCCGGTGATGGGCGTGGTCGCGCTGTTCGTGTTCCTGCTGCTGCGGCTGACGCCGGGCGATCCGGCGGCGATCATTGCCGGCGACAGCGCCACGCCCGAGCAGCTCGCGCGTATCCGGACGATGCTCGGGCTCAACGAACCGCTCTACACCCAGTTCTTCACCTGGATCGGCCGGCTGCTGCACGGCGATCTCGGCGTCTCGCTGATCTCGCAGGTGCCGGTGCTGCAAATGATCGGCCAGCGCATTGAGCCGACCATCGCCATCGCGGTGTCGACCATCATCCTGGCGGTGGTCGTCGCGGTGCCGCTCGGCGTCGTCGCGGCGTGGAAACACGGCAGCTGGATCGACCGCTTCGTGATGGGACTCTCCGTGGTCGGGTTTTCGGTGCCGGTGTTCGTGATCGGCTATGTGCTGATCCAGATTTTCGGGATCGAGCTGCGCTGGCTGCCGGTGCAGGGCTATCGCAAGCTGGCCGGCGGGTTCGGACCGTTCTTCGAGCGGCTGATCCTGCCGACGCTGACGCTGTCGTTCATCTACATCGCACTGATCGCGCGGATGACCCGGGCGGCGATGCTGGACGTGCTCGGCGAGGATTATGTCCGCACCGCGCGCGCCAAGGGCATCGCGGAGAGCGGCGTGCTGTTGCGTCACGCCCTGCGCAATGCCGCCGTGCCGGTGATCACGGTGATCGGCACCGGCTTTGCGCTGCTGATCTCCGGTGTCGTCGTCACCGAAAGCGTATTCAACCTGCCGGGCATCGGCCGCCTCACCGTCGACGCGGTGCTGGCGCGCGACTACCCGGTGATCCAGGCGATGATCCTGCTGACCTCTGGCATCTATGTCGCGGTCAATCTGCTGATCGACGTCGCCTACACCCTGCTCGATCCCAGAATCCGTTACTAAGGTACACAACTGATGGCGATCGATACAATCCCCGAGCCCTCGATCCCGATCGCCGCTGCGCCGCGGTCAGGGCTTGGATTTCTCACCTCGACGCCGATCATCGCCACCGCCACGGTCTGCCTGCTGCTGGTGATCGCCTCCGCGATCCTCGCGCCGCTGCTGTCGCCGCACGATCCGCAGCTGTTGGCGCCGGCACAGCGACTGAAGCCCGCCAGCGCGCAATTCCTGCTCGGCACCGACGCCTATGGCCGCGACGTGCTGTCCCGCATTCTCTATGGCGGCCGAATTTCGCTACTGATCGGGCTCGGCGCTGCGGTGATCAGCATTGTCATCGGTCTCGTCATCGGCCTGGTCTCCGGCTTCTTCAAATGGGTCGACGCCGTGCTGATGCGGGTGATGGATGGACTGATGGCGATCCCCAGCATCTTGCTGGCAATCGCGGTGGTCTCGCTGTCCGGCGCCAGCCTGGCGACGGTGATGATCGCCATCACCATCCCAGAAATTCCGCGGGTCGCCCGGCTGGTGCGCTCGGTGGTGCTGTCGGCGCGTGAAGAGCCCTATGTCGAGGCGGCGATTTCGGTGGGATCGAGCCTGCCGAAGATCATGGCGCGGCACCTGATGCCCAACACCGTGGCGCCGCTGATCGTGCAGG
Organism: Rhodopseudomonas sp.; assembly: GCF_013377015.1. GTDB lineage: Bacteria > Pseudomonadota > Alphaproteobacteria > Rhizobiales > Xanthobacteraceae > JARJEH01. The sequence continues at coordinate 665,219 of NZ_JACABA010000001.1, forward strand.
GCACCTATATTTGCGCCTCGGCGATTCTCACCGAGGCGATCCTGTCATTTCTCGGCGCCGGCATCAGCCCGGAGACGCCGACCTGGGGCAACATCATGGCGGAGGGCCGCGCCTATTTCCAGATCAAGCCGTCGCTGATCTTCTGGCCGGGTCTGCTGCTGTCGATCGCGATTCTCAGCGTCAACCTGATCGGCGACGCCGCCCGCGACGCGCTCGACCCGCGAATGAAGCAGCGGGAGGGCGCCAAGTGAGCGTGGCAATCGACGCGGGCGCGCCGGCCCTCGAGATCGACAACCTAGTGGTCTCGCTCGGCAGCAGGCCCGGCGGCGACCGGGTGATCGACGGGATTTCGCTCAGCGTGCGCCAAGGTGAGACGCTGTGCCTGGTCGGCGAGAGCGGCTCCGGCAAGTCGGTGAGCTCGCTGGCGGTGATGGGGCTGTTGCCGAAGGGCGCGCTGCGGACCTCAGGCGGCGGCATCAGGCTCGTCGGCGAGGACGTACTCGCCGCCAGTGACCGGCGGCTGCGGCAATTGCGTGCCACCACCATGGCGATGATCTTTCAGGAGCCGATGACCGCGCTCAATCCGGTGGTGCCGGTCGGCCGCCAGATCGACGAGGTGCTGCGGGTTCACACCGATCTCGATTCCCGAGCGCGCAAACGGCGCATCCTCGACATGATGGCACAGGTCCACCTGCCCGAGGTCGAGCGGATCTTTTCCTCCTATCCACACCGGCTCTCGGGCGGGCAGCGCCAGCGCATCATGATCGCGATGGCGCTGGTGCTGGAGCCGAAGCTGTTGATCGCCGACGAGCCCACCACCGCGCTCGACGTCACGACACAGAAGCAGATTTTGACGTTGATCCGCGAATTGCAGCGCGACCACGGCACCGCGGTGCTTTTCATCACCCACGACATGGGCGTGGTCGCCGAAATCGCCGACCGCGTCGCAGTGATGCGGCAGGGCCGGCTCGTCGAAACCGGAACCCTTGACGATATCCTGCGCCGGCCGACGATGGAGTATACGCGCAAGCTTCTGTCCGCGGTGCCGAGCCTGATCCCGCGCCCGCCGCGCGCCGATGCCACCACGCCGGTCGTGCTGGAAGCCAACGAACTCGGCAAGATCTATCGCGAGCGTTCGTTCTTCGGCGGCAGCCGCGAAGTCGTCGCCGCACGGGACGTGACGCTGACCCTGCACCAGGGCCGCACCCTCGGCATCGTCGGCGAAAGCGGATCGGGAAAATCCACCGTGGCACGCTGCATCGTGCGGCTGATCGATCCGACCTCGGGCGGCATCCGGCTGATGGGCCGGGAAATCTCCGAGCTGTCGCGCCGCCTGCTGCAGCCGCACCGCAAACGGATCCAGATCATCTTCCAGGACCCCTACCGCTCGCTCAATCCGCGCATCAGCATCGGCGAGACCATCGCCGAGGGCCCGATCAATTACGGCATGTCGCATGCCGATGCGCTGGCCAAGGCGCGCGAATTGCTCGAGCTGGTGCACTTGCCGGCCGACGCGATCTCGCGCCACCCACATCAATTCTCCGGTGGCCAGCGCCAGCGCATCGCGATCGCCCGCGCGCTGGCGCTCGATCCCGACGTGCTGGTGGCCGACGAGGCGGTCTCGGCGCTCGACGTCTCGGTGCAGGCGCAAGTGCTCGACCTGCTCGACGAGATCCAGGCCCGGCTCGGCATCGCGCTGTTGTTCATCACCCACGATCTGCGGGTGGCGGCGCAAATCTGCGACGACGTCGCGGTGATGCAGAAGGGCCGCGTGGTCGAACAAGGCCCGGCCGCGCAGGTCCTCACCAATCCGCAACAGGCCTATACGCGGCAATTGCTCGACGCCGCGCCCGGCCGCGACTGGGACTTTGCGAACTTTCGGCCGATCCATCCGATATCGAGCGAAGCTCCGCTCACCGCCCCATGAGTTCGTCATTGCGAGCGAAGCGAAGCAATCCAGAGGCGGCGAGCGCAGCGCTGGATTGCTTCGTCGCAAGTGCTCCTCGCAATGACGCTGCAACCGTGAACGCCAATCGGCAGTTCACCGCCTCCTGCTAGATCGAGATAGTTCATGACCCGCATCGCCGTCGGCGGCTTCCTGCACGAGACCAACACCTTCGCGCCCACCAAGGCGACCTGGGACGACTTCGTCCATGGCGGCGGCTGGCCGTCGATGACGCAGGGGCCCGACGTGCTCGCGGTGATGCGCCATATCAATGTCGGGCTGGCTGGCTTCGTCGAACAGGCCGAGGCCAGGCAATGGGAGCTGGTGCCGACCATCGCCTGCGGCGCCAGTCCCTCGGCGCATGTCACCGAAGACGCCTTCGAGCGCATCGCCAAGGTGATGATCGACGGCATCAAGGCGGCGGGGCCGCTCGACGCGGTCTATCTCGACCTGCACGGCGCCATGGTGACCGAGCATCTCGACGATGGCGAGGGCGAGATCCTGGCGCGGGTCCGCGCCGCGATCGGCAACGACCTGCCGCTGGTGGTCAGCCTCGACCTGCACGCCAACGTCACGCCGCGGATGGTCGAACACGCCGACGCGCTGATCGCCTATCGCACCTATCCGCACGTCGACATGGCCGACACCGGCCGCGCCGCCGCCCGGCATCTGGCGCTGCTACTGCAATCCGGCCACCGCTTCGCCAAGGCGTTCCGGCAATTGCCGTTCCTGATTCCGATCAGTTGGCAATGCACCTTTGACCAGCCCTGTAAGGGTATTTACGAAAAGCTGGCGGCGCTGGAGAGCGACGCGGTGCCGACGCTGTCGTTCGCGCCGGGCTTTCCCGCCGCCGATTTCCCCGATTGCGGCGCCAGCGTGTTCGCCTATGGCCGCACCCAGCAGGACGCCGACGACGCGGCTGACCGGATCGCCGCGCTGGTGATCGGCCACGAAAACGATTTCGACGGCCGCATCTACACCCCGGATGACGGGGTCCGCCATGCGATGGAGCTGGCGAAAACCGCGACGAAGCCGATCGTGATCGCCGACACCCAGGACAATCCCGGCGCCGGCGGCGATTCCGACACCACCGGCATGCTGCGCGCGCTGGTCCGCAACAACGCGCAGCGCGCCGCGATCGGCGTGATCTACGATCCCGATTCGGCGCAGGCCGCCCACGAAGCGGGCGTTGGCGCCACCGTCGCGCTCGCGCTCGGCGGCAAGTCGCGCATCGCCGGCGACGCGCCGTATAAGGAAAGCTTCGTAGTCGAAACGCTGTCGGACGGACGCTTCGTCGCGAGCGGTCCGTATTACGGCGGGCGCGACATGGACATGGGCCCGTCGGCGTGTTTGCGGATCGGTGGCGTCCGGGTCGTCGTCGCATCGCACAAAGCGCAGCTCGCCGACCAGTCGATGTATCGCTTCGTCGGGATCGAACCGACCGAACAATCGATTCTCGTCAACAAGAGCTCGGTGCATTTCCGCGCCGACTTCGAGCCGATCGCCGAAACGCTGCTGATCTGCGCGGCGCCCGGCGCGATGCCCGCCGACACCGCCGCACTGCCCTGGGCGAGGCTGCGCCCCGGTATTCGCACCAGGCCGAACGGCGCGCCGTTCTAGCGAATCGATTCAACAATCCACAACATTTTGCGGCGGCTGCAGCGGACGATCGTCTCGCTGTGCGGCACAGCTTGACGTCAATCGAAAGTTACATCGGACAAATTCACACGATCGCACGGCGACCAGATCAGCCCCCTACCTTCGCGCCACGCGTCTTCGGGATCGCAAGCCATCAGAAGTCATCATACGCGCGAACTAAGCGTATGTGAGTACCGCAGCCCATTGAGATTGTCGTAAACCTCGCCGACGCGGGAACTAAGCGCGCTCTCCAATATTTGATTACCCGGTTCAATCAATTTCGGAGGAGGTTAACAGTATGCCGGCCGCAGCAAATAAGGCACTCGACAAAGCGTCAATCCCTCAAGGAGGTTACGTGCAATCTGGACTGTCGAATCCATTACACGGATCGCGAAAAGACATCGTCAGCGTTGCCGGACGGCTCGCTACTTACTCATCCGGCGCGCCGACGCCCGCAGGGCCGCCCAACCCCCTGCTGTTGATCCATAGCGTCAACGCCGTCGCATCGGCCTTCGAGGTGAAGCCGCTTTACGATCTGTACGCAGATAGGCGCCCGGTCGAGGCCGTCGATCTTCCGGGATTTGGACAATCGGAACGGCATGATCGCGAATACAACGCCCGGATGATGACCGATGCGGTGCATGCCACCGTCGCCAGACTGCGAGAGGCCAATGGAAACTTGCCAATCGACGCCGTGGCGCTCTCGCTGTCGTGCGAATTCCTGGCTCGTGCGGCGGCGGAAGATCCGGCGGCGTTTCGATCCGTCGCCTTCATCAGCCCCACCGGATTCGAAGGCAAGGCGCGCGACGCACGCGTGGCCGGCAACCGCGGCAAGCCCTGGTTGATCAAAGCGCTGTATTGGCCGATCTGGAAGCGCGGCGTCTTCCGGCTACTGACCATGCGTCCCGTGATTCGGAAGTTCCTGGAGAAGGCCTGGGGCTCGAAGACCATCGACGAACCGTTGCTCGAATACGATTGCCAAACCGCACAACAGCATGGCGCGCGTCATGCCCCGTATTACTTCGTGGCCGGCTATCTGTTCAGCACGGACATCCTCCGCATCTACGAGTCGCTGCAACTTCCAGTGTGGATGGCCTACGGCGTGCGCGGAGATTTTGTGGACTACCGACACAAAGACCGTATAGCAGGCAGATCGAACTGGACCATTGAGCAATTTGAAACAGGCGCTTTCCCTCACTTTGAGGTACTCGATCAAGTAGCCGCTTCGTACGATGCGTTCCTCGCTCAACTACCAACAGAGAACAACAAAAGCGCCCCCGGATTTCACCCCGCTCTGCTGCCGATTCCGTAGTCGGCAGCGCGGACGAACGCCGACGGCACTTTCGACGACTACGCTGCATTGAGACTTAAATGCCACTTTTGCGGAGTTCGATGGACAGGAATGACATATGCACGTTTGATGACCGGAGCGACGGGTCGAGACGATCCAATGCACCCTCTGACCCATCACGAGATCCTCGGCCTGATCGAACCGTTCACGCGACGCGACCGCCACATCGATCTAGCCGCGAGTGATCGAACCCGACGACGCCTGCTGTTCAAGCCGATCGAGCACACCGACGAGGCGCTGACCGACGCATGCGAGATTCTCCAGCTTGAGAATCTTCGACCTGATCGCTATCGGCTGACCCGAACCATCACCCTTGGCTGCGGTCTGAAGGCGACCCTTCAGACCGAGGGTCCGGATCCGGGAGAGTTGCTGACGCGCATCGAGACCGTGCCGCCGCAACGGCATTTTCGTTCCGAAGCCAACGCCACGATCGCGCAGAGCTACCGTTTGTCGCCAACCGCCAGCGGCTCGGCGGCGGTGCAACTGGAACTGATCCGGGCAGATGTCGCAGTCGGGGGACTCACCGTGATCGTGCACGCCGCGACTGTGAAGGGATATCCGGCCGAAGTCGATCTGATCCCGAACACCCCCGGCGTCGTGCTGCCGGAGGACCTCCTGGCGGTGATGGGCTGGGCCTGGGGGCCGCTGCGCAAGACTCGCGAAGGATGGACCGGGAAGCTGCGGGTTCGCGGCGACGAGCCTCAATTGAGTCGCAAGACCGAGGCCAAGGTGGAAACGCTGGTCGCGCATCTGGCGCGCACGCTGACGAAACCGCCGCACCACTTCCACGAGACGCTGCGGCGCGCGCGCTGGGGCGTGGTGTTCCGCCGCGCCTTACCGCTGTTGTTCTTCGCCGTGCTGATCGTGGGGGCAGGCAGTTTGACGCAGGTGCAAATTCCAAGCGACTCCATTCTCAATCTGCTGATCATGGGAGCCCCACCGCTGCTGATGTTCGGCGCATTCGGCATGCGCGATACGCCGCCGCTGGAGATTCCGCCATTGCCCCGGCGTTCGAAGGTCGGGGTCTGGCCATTGCAACCCGCAGCGGTCGCGGCACCGCAGGACGTCTCGTCCGACCGAACCACGCTCCTGGCAGCCGAATAAGAGTCACCGAACGAAGACAACAAAGCGAAAAGAAGTGTGAGGATCGATGCACGGCAATCCCATGAATATTCCGCCGGTCTCAATCGCCGCGGCCAAGGCCGCCTTGATCGAGCAATACTCGGATCCTACCTTGCGGCGCCGCGCATCGATGCTGTGGGGAACACGCGGGGTCGGCAAGTCGTCGATCGTGCGCCAGGTCGCCGAGCATTTCGGCATTCCCCTCGTTGACCTGCGTCTGACCACGATCGAGCCGGTCGATATCAGGGGCGCGATCTATGCCGACGAAGCCCTCGCCAAGACCGTATGGTTTCCGCCCGAATTCCTGCCGACCCCGAACCAGCACGAGGGCATCCTGTTTCTCGACGAACTGACCGCCGCCGACCAGCGGCTGCAGATCTCGGCCTATTCGCTGATCCTCGACCGCCGGGTCGGCAACTATCACTTGCCCGATGGCTGGCAAGTCGTCGCCGCGGGCAACGCCAGCTTCCATGGCGCGATCAGCCACGACATGGGCACCGCGCTGGCCGACCGCATGTTCCACTTCAATGTTCAGACCGTGATCGATGCGTTTCTGGCGCATGCGCTGGCCGCGGATTTCGCACCGGAGGTCATGGCCTATCTGAAGATCCGCCCCGACAAACTCGACGACACCCAGGCGCAACTCGCCGGCGACCACCTGATCGGCGCCAGCCCGCGCGGCTGGGAAGACATTTCCAACGTGCTGAAGTCCGGGCTGTCGGACGGCGCCAAGCGGCTGTTCGTGCAGGGCCGCATCGGCGCGGCCAACGCGGCGGAATTCTTCGGCGTGCTGCGCGAGATCCAGGCCGGGGTCGACGTCGTGCGGCTACTGGCGGCGCGGCCCGGTCCGGAGACCGCGGCGCTGCTGCCGAAGACGCTCGATGCCCTGTACGGCATGATCTACGGGTTGCTGGCCGCGAGCCATGACGTCCCCGCGCTGGCACGCGCGCTGGAGATCATCGAGCAGCTGCCGGATATCCGGGGCACGATGCCGCTGCCGATCCGCGAGGCACAGACGCTGGCGATGGAGCTGTTCATGCAACGCGGGCTGGACGCCGGCCTCGAGGCGGCGATTCTCGACAGCCCAGCCTACCATCGCTATGGCGAACGCCGCCAGCTGGAAAGCCAGCATGCTTGATACCACCGCGCTGTATTGCCATCGCGGCACGCGCGCGATCCAGCGCATGGTGGAATATGCGCCGTCCACCGGCGGACTCGCGCTGTGGGTCAGGCACCTCGACCTGCCCGCCGACGCCGAGGCGCCGGCGGCGATGACCGACGGCAACACGGTGTTTTACGGCGCGGCGTTCGAAGCCCTGCCGCTGCCCGAACAGGTCGGGCTGGTGGCGCATGAGGTGATGCACATCGCGCTACGCCATCCGCAACGCTTCGTCGATCTGCAGCGCCTGCTCGGCGACGTCGATCTTCAGCTGTTCAATATCTGCGCGGATGCGATCGTCAACAGCACGCTGGCGCATCTGAGCTGGCTGAAGCTGCCGTCGACCTCGGTGTTCCTGGAACAGATTCTCGCCAAGGCCCTGAACCAGAAACAGGATGCCGAAGTGGCGCTACTGGAATGGGACGTCGAGCGGCTGTACCGCACCATCGACGATCGCCGTATGCAGGAACAGAGCAGCAGCAAGAAGGACGGCAGTAAATCGGACTCCGGCGGCAAGGCGACCAACCCGGGCGCCGGCGGCCAGGACCAGCCGGAATCGGCGGGCGAACAGGAGCGCGCCGACGGCCGCGAGGACGGACCGAAATCCGCCAAGGTGCGCGATCTCGGCAAGAACGGCCCGATTGATCTGGTGCCGAGCCCGGAAGCGCAGGGCGCGCCGGAAGCCGAGGCCGAACAGGCGCGCGAGTGGAGCGAGCGGCTGATGCGCGGCCACGCCGGCGACGGGGCGTTCTCGATGTTACGGACCCTGATTGCCGATCTGCCGCGGAGCCGGACGCCGTGGAACCATGTGCTGAGGGTGCAACTGGCGCGCGGCCTGGCGCGCAAGCCGTCGATCTCGTGGTCGCGCCCGACCCGCTCCTATATCGCCAATCAGGGACGCAGCGGCAGCCACCGGATGCCGTTCGAGCCCGGCACCAGTCCGACCAAGATCTCGCCGCGTCTGGCGCTGATCATCGACGTCTCCGGTTCGATCGACGAAAACATGATGGAGCGCTTCGCCGTCGAGATTGAGTCGATCACCAGGCGTCAGGAAGCCGGATTGGTGCTGATCATCGGCGACGAGCGGGTGCGCAAGGTCGATATCTTCGAGCCCGGCCAACCGATCGACCTCGGTGCGATCACATTCTCCGGCGGCGGCGGCACCGACTTCTCGCCGCTGCTGGCGGAAGCCGACAGGCATCATCCGGACATCTGCGTGGTGCTGACCGATCTCGAAGGCCCGGCGGAATTCCGCCCGCGCTGGCCGGTGATCTGGGCGGTTCCCGATACTTGCGTGGCGGTGGTCCAGCCGTTCGGGCGCAAGCTGACGATCAACTAATAGGTCGTTCTCACACCTCGCAGGGGTGGCATGGGGACGACCGCGATCAGACCGGCCGCGAACCGCTGACTCAGGCGATCGCGGCGATCCAAGAAGTTGCATTCGGGAGATTGATATGCTGCACGTGATGGGAATTCCGGATGCGACCAGCAATCTCGCGCCGATTCCGATGGAATGCGACGCGCCGTATCTCGCCGTTAAGGGCGAATTACCGCGCGGTCTCAACGGCACGCTGTATCGCAACGGCGCCAATCCGCAATTCGCCACGCCCGACGCGCACTGGTTCTTCGGCGACGGCATGCTGCACGCCTTCCGGCTCGAAAACGGCCGCGCCAGCTATCGCAATCGCTGGATCCGCACTCCGAAATGGATCGCCGAGCACGAGGCCGGCCGGCCGCTCTACGGCAGTTTCAATCGCAAGCTGCGCGACGCGCCGGCGTCGACCCCGGTCGACGGCGGCGTCGCCAACACCAATATCGTGTTTCACGCCGGCAAGCTGCTGGCGCTGGAGGAGGCGCACCTGCCGACCGAGATCGAACCCGGCAGCCTGGCGACGCGGGGCTATTGCGATTTCGGCCACGGCATTTCCGGGCCGTTCACCGCGCATCCTAAGATCGACCCGCTGACCGGCGAGATGCTGTTCTTCGGCTACAACGCCAAGGGGCCGATGACGCGGTCGATGTCGCACGGCACGATCGACGCTTCCGGCAAGGTGACCCAGTTCGAGCGCTTCAAGGCGCCCTATGCCAGCATGGTGCACGACTTCATCGTCACCGAGCGGCATATCCTGTTTCCGATTCTGCCGCTCACCGGCAGCCTGTGGCGGGCGTTGCGCGGCAAGCCGCCTTACGCCTGGGACCCCGGCAAGGGCTCCTATGTGGGGGTGATGAAGCGCGGCGGCTCGGTCCGCGACATCCGCTGGTTTCGCGGCGAGGCGTGTTTCGTGTTTCACGTCATGAATGCCTGGGACGACGGCGACCGCATCGTTGCCGACGTGATGCAGTCCGAGGTGGCACCATTGTTTCCGCATCCCGACGGGCGGCGCACCGATCCGGAAAAATCCCGCGCCCGGCTGTGCCGCTGGAGCTTCGATCTCGCCGGCAACAGCGACGGCTTCACCCGAACCTATCTGGACGACATCAGCGGCGAGTTTCCGCGCATCGACGAACGCCGCGCCGGACTGCGCAGCCAGCACGGCTGGTACGCCAGCGCCGATCCGTCACTGCCGCTGGGGGCGTTTTCCGGTCTGGTCCATGTCGATGGCGAAGGCGCGCCGCGCGGCCAATATCGGCTTCCGCTTGGCGACACCGTCGGCGAGCCGGTCTTTGTCCCGCGCGACAAGGACTCCGCCGAGGGCGACGGTTGGCTGCTCGCGGTGATCTGGCGCGGCACCGAAAACCGCAGCGACCTCGCGGTGTTCGAAGCGTCCGACGTCGCGGCCGGGCCGGTCGCGCTGGTGCAGCTGGGCCATCGCATGCCGAACGGCTTTCACGGCAACTGGGTTCAAGCCGGCTGAGCCGGGTCGCGTGGCTCAAGCGCCGCTCGGTCGTCACCTGCCCCAGCGGTCCTCCCAGATCTTCTCGCCGATCATGCAGGACACCCGCGGCTCCTTGTCCGCCACCGGAATGATCCGGCTCTCGGACGGGCGGCCGGCGACCTCAAGCACCAGCTTGGTGTGGATCGCTTCCTTGAACTTCTCGCGGTCCTTGATGGTGATGACGAACGAGCCGGGACCGCCGACCACGCAATCCTCGTAGTAATAATCGAGGTTTTCGATATCCATCGTCGAGAACGACGGCTCCTTCACCATGATAGGCAGGCCGTTGATGATGACGCCCTTCTCCAGCGCGGCGTCGCGCGCCAACGTCACCGGCATGCCGTTGTTGTTCGGGCCGTCGCCGGAAATGTCGATCACGCGGCGCAAACCCTTGTAGGGATTCTGCTCGAACAGCGGCATCGCGAAGTTGATCGCGCCGGAGATCGAGGTGCGCGAAGCCCGCCGGATCGGCGATTTCAGGATTGCGGCGGCGACCGCGTCGGCGGATTCCGGACCGTCGATCAATTGCCAGGACAGAATGATCTTCTGGTCGCCCGAGGCCGCCCATTCGAAATAGGTCACCGCGATCCTGCCGGTCGGACCGCTCTTCAGCGCCTGCAAGAAATCCTTGGAAACCAGCGCCTCGGCGTAGCCCTCGCGCTGAATCGCCAGTTCTTCCATGTCCATCGAATAGGAAACGTCGACCGCCAGCACCAGTTCGACATCGACCCGCTTTGCGTCCTTGTCGTCGGCGAGCTGCAGTGCCCGGTTCGGCGCCGCCCTGCCCGCGAGCACACCGCCGGCCATCGCAGCCGCGACAAGCATCGCCCCGATCGAGACCCAGCGCATGGCGGCCCTCCCGTCGAATGATTTATTAATGGTGACACGCAAACGCAGTTGCGAAAAGCGACGAACGAGGGCGCGCGTTCACATTCGGGTCACTTGCGGGCCGCCTGCGCAGGTGACGGCCACAATTCCGCCGCGGCAGGTCGCGGAGGCCACCGCGCTCGATCAGACCGGCGCGATGGCGGCACAGATCGACCTCAAATTGTCGCAGTACCCCGGTTTCGCCACCGCCCCGGAGGCGGTAAACTACTTGCAGCGAAGGGACCCCGATGGCGACAGGGAGTCTGGCGGGCCGCCGCGCCAAAATGATGTGTCGTGTGCATCGGTCAACGTTCGTGAGTCCGCATGAGCAATGTCGTCGTCAAGCCGATTGCCAAGACCAAGCCGAAGGTCGAGCGGCCGAAGCTGCACAAGGTGATTCTGATCAATGACGACTACACCCCGCGCGAATTCGTGGTCCGCGTCCTGCAAGGCGAATTCAAGATGACCGAGGACCAGGCCCACAAGGTGATGCTCACCGCGCATCAGCGCGGCGCCTGCGTGGTCGCGATGTTCACCAAGGACGTCGCCGAAACCAAGGCCACCCGCGCCACCGACGCCGGCCGCGCCAAGGGCTATCCCTTGCTGTTCACGACGGAGCCGGAGGAGTAGCGCGGAGAGCGCGTGTCCCGGGCACGCGCGATAACGCTCAGGCTTGCAGCGGCGCCTCGTCCCGCAACCCATAGACCCGCTCGGCATTGGCGAAGCCCGCGATCGGGAATTCCCCGAGGTCGGCCCAGCCGTCGGCGAAAGCGCCGGCGAAGCGGGCGGAGGCGACCACAGTGCGGTTGAGCCGGCCGGCGATCTTCTCCATCCGCGCCGCGAGATTGACCGCCGGGCCGATGCAGGTGAAATCCAGCCGGTTGCCGCCGCCGATGTTGCCGTACAGCACCTGCCCGACATGCAGCGCAACGCCGAAGCGAAAGCTGTCGATGACGTGGTTGCCATCGACGTAGCTCATGGCGTCGACATGGCCGCGGCATTCGTTGACCGCCTCCAGCATCCGGGCGCACACCTTGGCGGCGTCGGCGCCGTCCTCAGCGATCGGGAACACCGCCAGCAGGCCGTCGCCCATGAATTTCAGCACCTCGCCGCCATTGCGCAGGATCGGCCCGACCTGGCAGTCGAAATAGCTGTTCAGTACCTTCACCATGGTCTCCGGCGGCAGCCGGTCGGAAAGAGCGGTGAAGCCGCGCAGATCCGACAGCCAGATCGCGGCCAGCATGGTCTCGGTGTGACCGCGGCGGATCTGCCCGGCCAGAATCCGTTCGCCGGCGCGATTGCCCACATAGGTGTCGAGCAGCATCGACGCGATCCGCCGCATCCCGATCACCTCGATCAGCCGCGCCAGCGGCCGCACCACCATCCGCAAACCGTCGAGTTGCGCGTCGGTGAAGCCGCCGGATTGCTTGGTGGTCCAGCTCGAGGCGTGATAGTCTCCATCGATGAACCGCAGCGGCAGCGCGACATAGTCGGTGACGCCTTCGGCGCGCATGTCGTCGAAGAACGGAAAGTTCCGGCTTTCCGGATCGTCGAGCCGGTAGCGAACTTCTTCGCCACTGGAATAGAGAATCGCCAGCGGGCTACGCAAGAACTCAGGCGACTGCTGGATATCGAAATCGGCGGTGCCGATCGCCACCTCCTGGCCCTGGCGCCAGATGAAATTGCGGCCGAAGATATCCGGATGCAGCGTGCGCACGAAGATGCCGACCCGCCACAGCGGCAGCCCGGCCGCGACCAGCCGTTCGCATAGCTGCGACAGCAGAGCGCCAGGCCCGACCGCCGACCGCGCGCCGTCGATCAGCCAGTCGCTGATGGCTCTGAGTTCGGATTGCATGCGCTTATCTTAACGGGAGCAAGCCATGGAGCAAGCAACAACAAACAATGCTTGAAATCGTCATTGCGAGGAACCGTTGCGACGAAGCAATCCAGCGCTGAGCGCGCTGCCCCTGGATTGCTTCGCTCGACGGGCGACGCTTCGCGCCGACCATCGGCTCGCAATGACGGCGCTACCCGACCTGGCCGCGATGGCGCAAAAAGTGGTCGGCCAGCACGCAGGCGACCATCGCCTCGCCGACCGGCACCGCGCGGATCCCGACGCAGGGATCGTGGCGCCCCTTGGTCAGAATGTCGGTGTCGTGGCCTTCGCGATCGATAGTCCGGCGCGGCGCCAAAATGGACGAGGTCGGCTTCACCGCGAACCGCGCCACCACCGGCTGCCCGGTGGAGATGCCGCCGAGAATCCCGCCGGCATGGTTGGAGAGAAACACCGGGCCGTGATTGCTGGTCCGCATCTCGTCGGCGTTCTCTTCGCCGGTGAGAGCCGCGGTGGCAAAACCGTCGCCGACCTCGACGCCCTTGACGGCGTTGATGCTCATCAGCGCCGCGGCGAGATCGGCGTCGAGCTTGGCGTATATCGGCGCGCCCCAGCCCGCCGGCACGCCTTCGGCCACCACTTCGATCACCGCTCCGATCGAGGAGCCGGATTTGCGGATGCCGTCGAGATAGTCCTCGAAGAACGCGGCCTTGTCCTTATCCGGGCAGAAGAACGGATTGTTGCCGACCTCGTCCCAGTCCCACTTGTCGCGATCGATTTTGTGCGGCCCCATCTGCACCAGCGCCGCGCGGATCGTGATGCCGGGCACCACCTTGCGGGCGATCGCGCCGGCGGCGACACGGCTGGCGGTCTCGCGCGCCGAGGAACGGCCGCCGCCGCGATAATCGCGGATGCCGTATTTCGCCTCATAGGTGAAGTCGGCGTGGCCGGGACGATACTTGTCCTTGATATCGGAATAGTCCTTGGAGCGCTGGTCGGTATTCTCGATCAAGAGCGCGATCGGCGTGCCGGTGGTGACCTGCGCACCGGTTTCCGGATGCGCCATCACGCCGGACAGGATTTTGACCTGATCGGCTTCCTGGCGCTGGGTGGTGAAGCGCGACTGGCCCGGCCGGCGGCGATCGAGATCGCGCTGGATCTCCTCGACGCTCAGCGGCAGCAATGGCGGACAGCCGTCGACCACGCAGCCGATCGCGACGCCGTGGCTCTCGCCGAACGTCGTGACCCTGAACATGTGGCCGAAAGTATTGAACGACATGGTGTTTGCCCGCGCGAAGAAGACCCAAGGGCTGTGGTAACGCGCCGTTCCGGGGCGGTCAAACGGCCTCGCCTTGGAAGATCGTCAGCCCACCATCTTTGAATTCATAGACCGCGCCCTGCAGGATCGGGCCTTCCAGCGCTTCCGCCGGTGTCTTCAGGCCGAGCGCGACCAGCAGCGTGCGGCAGGTCCCGACATGGCCGACCGCGACGGTGTCGGCGGTGACCGAGTTCAACCAGTCGGCAATGAACGGCAGCCGGCTGGCATAGCTCTCGCCCCGCAACGGCGCAACGTTCCAGCGGTCGGCGTGGCGCGCCGCATAGACCTCGGCGTCCGAGTGCTCCATCTCTTTGAGCGTGAAGCCTTCCCAGGCACCGTAGGTGATTTCGCGCAGCCGCTCATCGACCGCGTAGTCCGGCGGCGGCAGGCTCATGGCGCCGCGCAGCAATTCCATGGTGACGCGGGCGCGGCCGAGCGGGCTCGCCACATAGGCGAGCGACGCCGGATCGTGGCCTTCCTTCGCCAGCAGCTGGCCGAGCCGCCCGCCCGCGGCGACAGCCTGCAGTCGGCCCTTGTCGTTCAGCGGAATGTCCTGGGTGCCCTGAAACCGACCGGACGCGTTCCAGTCGGTCTCGCCGTGGCGGATGTAGTAGATCGTGGGCATTTGCGAAATCAATTCGGAACGAGGACCATCAACCCGTCATGGCAGGGCTCGTCCCGGCCATCCATGTCGTCGACAAATGCACCGCTTGAAAGACGTGAATGCGCGGAACAAGCCAAGACGAATGCGAACGAGGGCGTGAACGCTTAGTCCTTCGCCAACGTGATGTCGGGGGCGGTCGGCACCTTCATGCCGACCACGTGATAGCCGGAATCGACATGGTGGACTTCGCCGGTGACGCCGCGCGACAGGTCCGACAACAGATACAGCGCGCTGTCGCCGACCTCGTCGATGGTCACGGTGCGGCGCATCGGTGAATTGTATTCGTTCCATTTCAGGATGTAGCGGAAGTCGCCGATCCCGGATGCCGCCAGCGTCTTGATCGGTCCCGCCGAAATCGCGTTAACGCGGATGTTCTTCTCGCCGAGGTCGGCGGCGAGATAGCGCACGCTGGCCTCCAGCGCCGCCTTCGCGACGCCCATCACGTTGTAGTGCGGCATCCACTTCTCAGCGCCGTAATAGGTCAGCGTCACGATCGAGCCGCCGTCGGGCATCAGTCTTTCGGCGCGCTGGGTGATCGCGGTCAGCGAATAGCAGGAGACCAGCATGGTCTTGGAAAAATTATCGGCAGTGGTCTCGACATAGCGGCCGACCAATTCGTCCTTGTCGGAGAACGCCACGGCGTGGACCACGAAATCTATCGTGCCCCACTTCTCCTTCAGGATGTCGAACGCGGCATCGATCGTCGCGGGCTCGGTGACGTCGCAGTGCCCGAGCAGCAGGCCGCCGAGTTCCGCGGCCAGCGGCTCGACCCGCTTGCGCAGCGCGTCGCCTTGCCAGGTCAGCGCGATCTCGGCGCCCTGGGCGCGGCAGGCCTTGGCGATGCCCCAGGCGATCGAGCGGTTATTGGCCAGGCCGAAGATGACCCCACGCTTGCCCTTCATCAGGCCTGAATCTGCCGTCATTCCGTTTCCCATCGCCTTGATCGAGTCTGGAGGTACACCAGCGGTCAGCCTTGGTATAGCCCAAATCCACGGCCGAATTCAGCGGTTTGGGGCCCGGCAGCATTGCGCGGAATAGGACCTTCGTCGCGGTGTTATGCTGCAAGGGCGTTCGCCGCCGGATTTTTCGGGCGAGCGCGGCGATTGTGTCCGGATGCGGACGATCGGGATCCGATGAACCAGTTTCGCGACGATGTCGAAGCCATGATTCCGACGTTGCGGCGCTACGCGCGAGCGCTGGCGCGCGACGCCGACATCGCCGACGATCTGGTGCAGGATACTCTGGTGCGGGCGTTGCGATCGGAGCGGCTGTTTCTCGGCGGTGACCTGCGCAGCTGGCTCTACACCATCCTGACCAATCTAAACCGCAACCGCCGGCGCTCGCTGGCGCGGCGGCCGACCATGATGCCGCTCAACGACTCTGGCCCCGATGCCAGCGTCGACGCCAGCGGCACCGAAGCCGAGGGCCGCGACATCGCCCGCGCGCTGGCAACGCTGGTCGAGGACCAGCGCTCGGTGCTGCTGCTGGTGATGCTGGAGGGCCTCAGCTACCGCGAGGTCGCCGACATCCAGGGTGTGCCGATCGGCACCGTGATGTCCCGCCTCGCCCGCGCCCGCGCCTCAGTCCGCGCCTTCCTCGAAGGCGAGCGCGCCCCGCTGCGACGGGTGAAGTGAGGACGATGATGGGCCAGTTTGAAACGATGCAGCAATGGTCTCTCTCCCCCTTGCGGGAAGGGTCGGCCGAGCGAGGCGATGCGAAGCATCGACGGAGCCGAGGCCGGGGTGGGGGTGCGACGAGCACTGCGCCCGTGGCACCCCCGCGCGACCGGCCTTCGGCCGGCCACCCTCCCCGCAAGGGGGAGGGAAAAGAAGTCCGCGCAGCCAACATCCCGACCACCCAGAGACCACGCCGATGACCGACAGAATTATCCCCGTCACCGAGGACGAACTGCACGCCTTCGTCGACAACGAACTGCCGGCCGAACGGCATTCCGACGTCGAGGCGTGGCTGGCGGCCCATCCGGAGGACGCCCAGCGGGTGGCATCGTGGCGCGCGATGGCCGAGGCGCTGCACGCGCGCTACGATTTCATTCTGGACGAGGCGGTGCCGCCGCGGCTCGATATCGAACGACTGACCCGACAGCCGCGCAAATGGATCGCAGGCGCAATCGCCGCAACGCTGGCGGCGTTCGTGCTCGGCGGCGGCGTCGGCTGGTTCGCGCATGGCGCCGCGGCGACGCCCTCCACGTTCCAGAATTTTACACTCGATGCGCTGGACGCGCACCGGCTCTACGTCGTCGAGGTCCGCCATCCGGTCGAGGTCGCGGGAAGCGAACGTGCGCATCTGCAGCAATGGCTGTCGAAGCGCGTCGGCTATGAACTGAAGGCGCCGGAGCTCGACGCCACCGGCCTGAAGCTGGTCGGCGGGCGGCTGCTACCCGGACCTCAGGCGCCGGCCGCATTCCTGATGTATGAGAGCGCCAGCGGCGAGCGCTTCACGCTCTACACCTCGCGCGCCGCCACCGCGGAAACCCAGATGCGCTACGCTACCCACGACATCGACGGCGCGTATTTCTGGGCCGACCGCGGCGTTGGCTACGTGTTGTCCGGCCCGACCGACAAGGACCGGCTCAGCCAGGTCGCGCGGCTGGTATACGATCAGACTGAGAAGAGCGGGGGGTAACTGGACGTGCATGCCGTTGTGAGCAGGCGCAGCGTCCAAATTCCGACATCGATAATCGCGAATCAAACCACCAGCGCGCCTCAATATCGTCCCGGGTGATAACGATTAATTGACCTGCGTCTGATCCGCCGATCGACGCACGCGGCCTTGACCGGGGTGACGCGCTGATCCCCCGGTCGAGGCCGTACTTTTTACGGCCGGTAACTGCAACTACCCGATCTCGCTACGCGGATGGTAGGGATGGTCGTCGCGCCACTTCTGCATCAAGGCTTCGAGTTCGGCGTCGTGGCCGTCCGGCAATACGATCCGCATGGTGACGAACAGGTCGCCGCTGGCGCTTCCGGCTTTCGGCATGCCTTTGCCCTTGAGCCGAAAGATTCGCCCGCTCGAGGTGTTCTTCGGGATCGATAGTTCGATCGCACCGGTCAGGGTCGGCACCCGGACCTTGCCGCCCAGCACGGCCTCATACAGCGTGATCGGCAGGTCAACCCGCAGATCGCTGCCGTCCACCTTGAAGAACGGATGGGTGGCGATGGTGACGGTGATCAGCAGATCGCCGGGGCGGTGTCCGGGGGCGGTCTCGCCCTGCCCGCGCAGCCGGATCTGCTGGCCAGAGACCACGCCGGCCGGAATCTTGACATTGAGTTCCTTGCCGGTCGGCAGCCGGACTCGCTTCTCGGTGCCCTTGACGGCTTCTTCCAGCGACACCGTCATCGCGACGTTGAGATCGAGATCGGCCGCCAGGCCTCCGGTATCGAAATCGAAAGTCTGGCCGCCGCGCGCGCCACGGCCGGCCGCGGCCCCGCCGAACATGCTGTTGAGGATGTCCTCGAAGCCGGCACCACCGCCCATACCGCCGGGGCCGCCGCTGGTGCGGAAAGTTTGCTCAAAGCCCGCGCCGGGCGAAGGCCCGCGTCCGCGCCCGCCGCCGGGAAAGCCCTGGAACCGCGGCTTGCCCTCGGCATCGATCTCGCCGCGATCGAACTGCTTGCGCTTGTCCTCGTCGCCAATGATCTCGTTAGCCGAGTTCACCTCCGAAAACCGCGCCGCGGATTTCGGATCGTTCCTGTTGTTGTCCGGGTGATGCTTCTTGGCCAGCTTGCGATAGGCGCTCTTGATAGCCGCAGCGCTGGCGTCCCGCTGCACCCCCAGGACCTCATAGGGGTCGCGCATCCGTCACTTCTCCTTCAGGGAATTCACTAAACTCGAATCGAAACTATCCGGCCCGAAGGCCCTGCCCGCATTCATCTGGGGGCTTCGTGTCATTTTTGCAACTGGTTTCGGTCGACTCAGCGCACCGATTTCAACTCCGCCGCCAGGGCTTCAGCGTGTGGATCTCCCAGCGGCCCTGGGCGGACTTGCATGCCGCACCTTGCAGCCAGCTCTCCGATCTGTCCTTGACATAGCTCGCCAGAAAATCCCGGCAGGTGCGCCCGTCCGTGGTGTAGGCCGCCGCCACCGGCGTCACCGAGCCGCGTGCGCCGGTCGCCGGATTTTCCCATGGCTGACTGGAATCCTTGTCTCCCTTGGTCAGCACGTCGGAGGCGGCGTTGCGCGTCAGGGCGAGATCGGCCTCGGTCGGGCTGCTCGGCGACGCCGCCAGACCAGGGGTCATGGCGGCGATCGACCCGGTGAAGTCCTTGGCGTTGTCCTCCATCTGCGCGAATGCCGCATCGTTACGCGCTACGCTGCAACCGCCGACGCCGGAGCCGATTAGAATCGCTATCATCGTTGCGGCCAGCGGCCCGATCGCGGATAGGCCAACGCCTTGTCGTGCCCTATATAGGTCTGACCTACATAGAATCTGCAACGCGTTCTGGACCGCGGTGAAGCGCAACTCGGAAATCCTCGCATGAGCGATACCTCCTCCATCAAACACCCAACTCCGTTAACGTCCGGTGATTTCACCGCGGCCGAGGAGCCTTTTGGGCTGTTCGCCGAGTGGTTTGCCGAGGCCGCGGCGGCCGAACCCAACGACCCCAACGCGATGGCGCTCGCCACCGTTGATGCCGACGGCCTGCCCGACGTCCGGATGGTGCTGATGAAGGGCTACGACGCCGAGGGCTTCGTGTTCTACAGCCACATCGCTAGCCAGAAGGGTCGCGAACTCGCCGCCAACCCGAAAGCGGCGCTGCTTTTTCACTGGAAATCGCTGCGTCGGCAGGTCCGCGTCCGCGGCGGCGTCACGCCGGTCAGCGCCGCCGAGGCCGACGCCTATTTCGCCAGCCGGGCGAAGCAGGCCCAGATCGGCGCCTGGGCCAGCAAACAATCGCAACCGCTCGAAAGCCGCTTTGCCTTCGAACAGGCGATCGCCAAGGTGGCGGCCCGTCATCTCGTCGGCGAGGTGCCGCGCCCGCCGGGCTGGAGCGGCTGGCGAATTGCGCCGGCGCAATTCGAATTCTGGCACGATCGGCCATTCCGTCTACACGACCGCATCGAATTCCGCCGCGGGACCTCCGATGCCCCCTGGACCAAGACAAGGCTGTATCCATGAGCCCCGACTCCACCAGACCAAGGTCAGCGAGCGCAACCTCCGACAGCAACGCCCAGCGACGGACCATGATCCTGACCGGCGCCAGCCGCGGCATCGGCCATGCCACTGTGATCCGGTTTTCCAGCGCCGGCTGGCGCGTCATCACCTGTTCGCGGCATCCGTTCCCGGAAGAATGCCCGTGGGGCGCCGGCCCCGAGGATCACATCCAGATCGACCTCGGCAACCGCGCCGATACCCTGCGCGGCATCGCCGAAATCCGCGAGCGGCTGGATGGCGGACAGTTGCACGCCCTGGTCAACAACGCCGCGATCTCGCCGAAGGCCGCCGGCGGTGCCCGGCTCGGCTCGATCGACACCGAAATGGATACTTGGGAGCACGTCTTCCACGTCAACTTCTTCGCGCCAATCATGATGGCGCGCGGCCTGATCGACGAATTGAAGGCGGCTAAAGGATCGGTGGTCAACGTCACCTCGATCGCCGGCTCGCGGGTGCATCCGTTCGCGGGCGCCGCCTACGCCACCTCGAAGGCGGCGCTGGCCTCGTTGACGCGGGAAATGGCGTCGGATTTCGGCCGCATCGGGGTCCGGGTCAATTCGATCGCGCCGGGCGAGATCGACACCTCGATCCTGTCGCCCGGCACCGACAAGATCGTCGAGGAACAGATCCCGTTGCGCCGGCTCGGCACCCCGGACGAGGTGGCGAAGATCATCTACGTGCTGTGCACGGAGACCTCGTCTTACGTGAACGGCGCCGAGATCCACATCAACGGCGGCCAGCACGTCTGAACCGCGGGTCTGGCGGGCTCAGTCGGCGCGATAGCGGCGCGGTGGGCGCGCCCAGCCGGGACGCTCGACGACGATGCCGGCGGTCGAGCAATCGTCCTCCGACTCACCTTCGGCGAGGCCAGCGCCGCAGTGCCGGCAACACCGATTGCTGATCGCCGACGGTTCGCTGGCACGCAAGGCGCGCTGATAGTTGACGAAGTCGACGATGTTGCGTCCGGGCCTTGTTGATTTCTCGTCCATAGCTGTCCTTGCGGCGTGAGACAGCGTTATCGCAGCAAGCCTTCAGTCAAATGTTCAGCCGTTCGCTCAAATTTTACCGGTGACAGGGTCGCTCGCCGCGTCGTTTCGCATTGGTTACGACCCTCGTAGAATTTCGGGGTGGACGACTAACCGAGATGCTTGTGGAAGAACGCCGTGGCGCGGCCCCATGCGAGTTCCGCCGCCTCGCGGTCATGCACCGCGGCGCGCTGCTCGTTGACGAAGGCATGGTCTGCCTCGTAGCGGAAGAACTCGGCGGTCTTGCCGGCCGCCTTTAACCCCTTCTCGAACGCGTCGACCACCGCCGGCGTGCACCAGTCGTCGCGGCTGGCGAAATGACCCTGCAGCGGAATCTTGACGTCGGCGGGCTTGGCGGCCTGCTCCGGCGGAATGCCGTAGAACGCCACCCCGGCGCTGAGCTCGGGAATCTTGCAGGCGCCGATGATGGTCACCGCTCCGCCCATGCAGAAGCCGGTCAGTCCGACCTTGGCGCCGTTGCGCGCCAGATAGGCGGCGGCACCGCGCACGGTCTGCGTGGTCGCATCGATGAAATCGAGCGACCCCATTTCCCTGTTGGCGGCCTCAGTGTCGTGATACGGCACCACCACGCCGTTATAGAGATCCGGCGCCAGCGCATCGAATCCGGCCAGCGCGAAACGGTCGGTCAGAGCCTTGATCTGTTCCGACAGCCCCCACCATTCCTGAATCACCACGACTCCCGGCGCGTTGCCGCGCGCGGCGTTGGCGAGATAGCCGCTGGCATCCTTGCCGTCGGGACGCTTGAAGGTGATGCTGGTGCCCATGGGATCCTCCGGAATTCTCTTGCGGTATTTCTGATCCGCATTTTGGCGGCGATGCAAGCAATAGGCAATCGCCCTGTCGAATTGCCTCACACAACAAAAAAGCCCCCGAAGGGGCTTTCTGTCATCAGGCTACCGCGATCCGCTCAATGGGCGTCGGCCCAGATTTTCTTCTTGGTGAAGTAGAGCAGTCCGGTCAGGATCAGCAGGAAGATCATCACCTGCAGCCCGAGCCGCTTGCGCGCCTCGAGGTGCGGCTCCGCGGTCCACATCAGGAACGAGCCCACGTCCTGCGCATACTGCGCCACCGTCTGCGGGGTGCCGTCTTCATAGGTCACCTGACCCTCGGAAATCGGCGGCGGCATCTTGATCGAGTGGCCGGGGAAGTACTTGTTGTAGTAGGAGCCATCCGGAAGAGTGAAGCCGGCCGGCGGCGTGTCTTCATAGCCCTGCAGCAGCGCCGCGATATAGTTCGGACCCTGCTCCTGGAACTGGGTGAAGAAGTCGAAGATGAACTGCGGGAAACCGCGATCATAGGAGCGGGCCTTGGCGAGCAGCGTCATGTCCGGAGGCGCGGCGCCGCCATTGGCCGAGCGCGCGGCCATCTCGTTGGCGAACGGCGAGTGGAACGGATCGGCCAGGCGGCCGGGACGATCGAACATATCGCCAGCGTCGTTCGGTCCGTCCTTGATCGAGGCTTCCGCCGCCACCGCCGCGGCCTGCTCCTTAGTGAAGCCGGGGCCGCCCGGATCCGCTAGGTTGCGGTAGGACAGCAGCTTCATCGAATGGCAGGCCGAGCAGACTTCCTTGTAGATCTTGAACCCGCGCTGCAGCTGCGCACGGTCGTATTTGCCGAACGGACCGGCGAACGACCACTGCAGCGACGGCGGCACATTCTCTTCGGATCCCGCGGCGCTGGCATTGCCGGAGCCGCCGAGCAACAGACCGCCGGCCAACGCCAAAGCGGCAACCAGACTGGCCACCTTTGTGGCGCCGGATGCGTTGCTTCTTGCCAACACGTCATCGGCGATCGAGTTCGGCAGCGGCAGGGTCTTTTCCACCCGGCTCAGCATCGGCAGCACGATCAAGAAGTAGGCGAAATACGCCGCCGTCAGTACCCGCGCCAGGATGGTGTAGATGCCTTCCGCCGGCTTGCCACCCAGCCAGCCCAGCAGCAGGCAGGTCACCACGAAGGCCCAGAAGAACCGCTTGGCCAGCGGCCGGTAGCGCGACGAGCGCACCTTGCAGCTGTCGAGCCAGGGCAGGAACAGCAGCACCAGGATCGCGCCGAACATCGCCGCGACGCCCATCAGCTTGTTCGGGATCGCGCGCAGGATCGCGTAGAACGGCAGGTAGTACCATTCGGGCACAATGTGCGGGGGGGTCACGCCCGGGTTGGCCGGAATGTAATTCTCGGGGTCGCCGAGATAGTTCGGCATGTAGAAGATGAACCAGCAGAAGAACAGCAGGAAGCAGGACATCCCGAACGCGTCCTTCAGCGTCGCGTAGGGGGTGAACGGCACGGTGTCCTTCTCGGTCTTCGGCTCGACGCCGGTCGGGTTGTTCTGGCCGGTAACGTGCAGCGCCCAGACGTGCAGCACCACCACGCCGGCGATCACGAACGGCAGCAGGTAATGCAGCGAGAAAAAGCGGTTCAGCGTCGGATTGCCGACCGAGAAGCCGCCCCACAGCAGCGTCACGATGCTGTCGCCGACCAGCGGAATGGCCGAGAACAGGTTGGTGATCACGGTGGCGCCCCAAAAGCTCATCTGGCCCCACGGCAGCACGTAGCCCATGAACCCGGTCGCCATCATCAGCAGGTAGATGATCACGCCGAGGATCCACAGCACCTCGCGCGGCGCCTTGTACGACCCGTAATAAAGGCCGCGGAACATGTGGATGTAGACCGCGATGAAGAACATCGAGGCGCCCGCGGCGTGCATGTTTCGCAACAGCCAGCCGTAATTGACGTCGCGCACCAGCCGCTCGACCGAGTCGAAGGCCATGTCAACGTGCGGCGTGTAGTGCATCGCCAGCACCACGCCGGTGACGATCTGCACCGCCAGCATCATCGACAGGATGGCGCCGAAGGTCCACCAGTAGTTCAGATTGCGCGGCGTCGGATAGGCCACGAACGAGGAATGAACCAGCCCCGCGATCGGCAGGCGCTGCTCCAGCCACTTCATGACGGGGCTCTGTGGCTGATAGGTCGAGGGTCCGCTCATGGTGCGATCCTAAGCAATTTTCTGGCGTCGCTGATCGAGAAGATCCGCGTCAGCCGATCTGGATTTTGGTGTCGGAGACGAACTGGTAGGGTGGGACGGGAAGATTGGCCGGAGCGGGACCCTGGCGGATGCGGCCCGACGAATCGTATTGCGAACCGTGGCACGGGCAGAAGAAACCGTCGTATTTGCCCTCATAGGCCATCGGGATGCAGCCGAGATGGGTGCAGATGCCGATCACCACCAGCCACTGCTCGTGACCTTCCTTGGTCCGGGCCTTATCGGTCTCCGGATCTGGCAGGCTCGACAGCGCGACGGACTGCGCCTCCTCGATCTGCTTCTTGGTGCGGTTCATGATGTAGATCGGCTTGCCGCGCCAGAACACCTTGATGTCCTGACCTACCGCGACCGGGGCCAGATCGACTTCGATCGGCGCGCCTGCTGCGATGGTCGAGGCATCCGGATTCATCTGCGAGACGAACGGCCATGCGGCTGCGACTGCGCCGACCCCGGCCACTGCGCCCGTTGCGATAAAGAGAAAATCACGGCGTGTCGGTTCCGCCGAAGCCTCTGTCGTCACGATCCCAAGCCCTTTCATATCTGCAACCGGTGAACCCACCCGGGCGACGCGCAATGCGATCGGCCGAGAGAAGCTGCCGGTGTCCGCAACCCCGACGCGGCCAATCGCCGCTTCTGACGCCAGCCGGGTGGAACAGACAGTCCAGAATCGATCTATTGGCACCCTTGCCGATTGAGCGCAAGCCCGGTATCGGCTCACTGGTGTGCATTGCATGAAAACTGCGCACGTTGATGATAGTCCATAAGTTTCATGGCAACCTTACCGGCCACCGGCAGATGCGGATTGCGCTTTTTCAGCCCGACATTCCGCAGAACACCGGAACCATCCTGCGGCTCTGCGCCTGCCTGAATGTCGAGGCGCATATCATCGAACCGGCCGGATTTCCGGTCTCGGACCGGCATTTCCGTCGCGCCGGCATGGACTATCTCGATCAGGTGACGATCCTGCGTCACGATTCCTGGTCGAAATTCGAGCTCTGGCGCCGTGAAAACGGCTGCCGGCTGATTTTGCTTACGACGAAAGGCGAACAGCGCTATCTCGACCATCGATATCGGCCCTCGGACGTCCTGCTGCTGGGGCGTGAATCGGCCGGGGTGCCGGCCGAGGTCGCCGCCGCGGCCGATGCGCGGCTGGTGATCCCGATCCAGCCCGGGCTGCGTTCGCTCAATGTCGCGATGGCCGCCGCGATGGTGCTCGGCGAGGCGCTGCGCCAGACCGGCGCCGAGATGAAGGATTGATGGCGTGAGTTACGCGGTGAAGGAGATCTTCCTGACCTTGCAGGGCGAAGGCGCGCATGCCGGCCGTGCCGCAGTGTTCTGCCGGTTTGCCGGCTGCAACCTGTGGAGCGGCCGCGAACAGGACCGCGCCGGCGCCATTTGCCAGTTCTGCGACACCGATTTCGTCGGCACCGACGGCACGCTGGGCGGGCGCTATGACAGCGCCGAACGGCTCGCCGACATCATCCTCGGACAATGGGTCGGATCAACCTCGGATCGTTACGTGGTGCTGACCGGCGGCGAACCGCTGCTGCAGCTCGATGCCGCGCTGATCGATGCGCTGCATGCACGCGGCTTCTCGATCGGCGTGGAGACCAATGGCACGATCGAGCCGCCCGCCGGCATCGACTGGCTCTGCGTCAGCCCGAAGGCCGGCGCCGAATTGCGGGTCCGGCACGGCCACGAACTCAAGCTGGTGTATCCGCAGCAGGATGCGCCGCCCGAACAATTCGCGGGCCTCGGCTTCGAGCGATTTTCGTTGCAGCCGATGGACGGACCGGACGCCGCGGACAACACCACGCGCGCGATCAATTACTGCCTGCGCCATCCGCAATGGCGACTCAGTTTGCAGACCCATAAGACGTTGGGCATTCGGTAGAAGGCGATCGCCCGCGAATTTCTGTCCGTGATCGGCGTGTCATGACGAATCGCTAGGGTGCCTGTTGTGCCAACACATTTGCAGGAGCGGATCATGGACCTGAGACCAGGCGACGTCGTCATTTTGAAATCCGGTGGCCAGGCGATGACGGTCGCTGAAGTCCACGAAGACGCCATCGCGTGCGTGTGGATGGGCGACGAAGGCGACCTGTTCCGGGAAACTCTGCCGCTCGCCGTCGTCGAACGCGCTGAAATCGAGATCCTCGATGACGAGGAAGGCGACGACGAAAGCGAAGAAGACGAGACCAGCAAGGTCGCCTGAACCAGGGCGTGCGGCCGCCGGGACACCGCCCGGCGGCTCGCTAACAGGTCATAGCCGTTGATCGCGCGTGAACCGCGCCGCGGTCTGGTCGGCGATTGCGCTCAGTGCCGGCGGATCTAGCGGAAAGTCCGCCGCCAGCCAGGCGTCTTCCGCCAGCGTCAGCAGATGCCCGAGCGCCGGGCCCTGGGCGAAACCGCGGGCGATGAAATCGGCGGCCTTGAGTGGAAACACCGGCGCGCGCCAGCGCTGCGGCAGCGCAATCGCCTCGCGCCATCGCGCGGGATCGGCGACGCGACCGGCCCGCGCCCAGGCCAGCATCATCCGGTCGTGAAAGCGCGGTTCGCCCAGCCGATACAGCCGGCGCCGCGCGGTGGCCTCGTCCATGCCGGATAGCCGCCACCAGCGATGGCCCATCGAATCCAGCCGCTTGGTCTCGGCCTTCGACAACCGCAGCCGCTGCGCCAGCCGCCTCGCGTCTTCGGTGACGGCAACCGCCAGTGCACCGAGCCGGCGCACCGCGTCGGCATCGAGGCCAAGCGCGCGCTCCGCCGCGATCATCGCCGCGAACGGTCCGTGAAACGTCACGCCGCCGAGCACCGCCAGCAGTAAGCCGCCCTCGCCCATCGCGGTCACCGAAGCCAGCGCGCCGTGCGCGACCATCAGCTTCAGCATTTCCATCCGCACCCGCTCGGCCGACAGCGTCGAAAGCCCGCCGCGGCCGCGAATGCAGGCCAGATAGCCGGCACGGTCAGGCT
Source organism: Rhodopseudomonas sp. (assembly GCF_013377015.1). Classification (GTDB taxonomy): domain Bacteria; phylum Pseudomonadota; class Alphaproteobacteria; order Rhizobiales; family Xanthobacteraceae; genus JARJEH01. Next base: position 692,225 of record NZ_JACABA010000001.1, read on the forward strand.
CTCCGGCGCCATAGCTGGCATGAATCCGGAAAAACCGCAGGATGCGCAGATAATCCTCGGCGATGCGCTGATCCGGATCGCCGATGAACCGCACCCGTCGCGCCGCGATGTCGTCGAGCCCACCGACGTGGTCGTGCACAACGCCATCCGCGGAGATGGATAGGCCATTGATGGTGAAATCGCGGCGCTGCGCGTCGCGCACCCAATCGCGACCGAACGCGACCTTGGCCTTGCGGCCGAAAGTCTCGACATCCTCGCGCAGCGTGGTGATCTCGAACGGATGGCCGTCGAGCACCAGGGTGACGGTGCCGTGGTCGATCCCGGTCGGCACGCTCTTGATTCCGGCCGCCTTGGCGCGGCGGATCACCTCGTCGGGCAGCGCCGTGGTGGCGATATCGACGTCGCCGATCGGCAGCTCGAGCAGCACGTTGCGAACCGCGCCGCCGATCACCCTCGCCTCTTCGCCGTCGCCGTTGAGCAGCGCGAGCACCCGCGCGGCCGGCCCCGACCGGAGCCACGGCGCGTCGCTGAGCACCGGCCTTACGTTCATTTCTCGATCCCGGGCACGAGCTTGCCGTTTTCGACATGCGCCGGCACATAAGTCGATGTCGGCGGCGCGCCGGAATAATGCACCAGCAACAACAAGCTGACGATGGTGAGCAGCAGCGCCGCCAGCACCAGCCAGCCGACGACATGTACCGGCCACGACGATCGATGCAGCACGATGGAGCGACTGGCGAACAGGAACGCCGCGTACAGCACGAACGGAATGAGGAAGATTCCGATTTCAGTCAGGATCGGACGAATCATGGCAGATAAATCCGCTCATACAGCACGCGCAGGATTCCCGCGGTGGCGCCCCAGATATAGCGTTCGGCGAACGGCATCGCGTAGTAGGAACGCATTGCGCCGCGGAATTCCTTTCTGTGCAGCTGGTGATTGTCCGGATCCATCAGAAACGCCAGCGGCACCTCGAAGGCGTCGTCAACTTCCGACTTGTTGATGGTCAGCGCGAAGCCGGGCTTGACCCGCGCCACCGTCGGCAGAATCCGGAAACCGAATCCGGTGCCGTACAGGTCGAGATAGCCGATCGGATCGACAAAGGAACGATCGAGGCCGATTTCCTCCTCGGCCTCGCGCAGCGCGGCGTCAAGCGGCGAGCGGTCGGTCGCATCAATCTTGCCGCCCGGGAATGCGATCTGGCTGGCGTGATCCTTCATATGCGCGGCGCGCATCGTCAGCAGCACGGTCGGCTCGGCGTGTTCGACCACCGGGATCAGCACCGCCGCCGGTCGGATCGGCAGTTCCTTCGCGACGATCCGCAACATCCGGTCGGTGCCGTGATCGCCGCTTTCCGGGACGATGCTGGCGTCGTTCAGACCCGGCGGCACGTCGAACCGCAAGCGCTCGCGGGCGCGGTCGAAAAATTCAGCCGAACTGACGCTGCCGGCGGCAGGATCGGTCCCCAACATCGGCTCGTTCAATGCGCTTCCCTCATTTGCTCCGCGTCGGCCATCGAAAAGAAGTCGCCGCCGGAAGCAATCCCGAACATCGGACGGCCATCGACCACCCGCTCCTCGCCCATGTCAACCAGATCGTAGTACAGAGCCCGCGTCACCTTGGCCCAAAGGTCGGCACGAACGTGCAGATAGGGCGTCAACCCGCCATCGGCACCGGCTTCGAAGCGCAGCCGGTGCGCCGAATCGCAATCCACCCAGTCGTCGACATTGGTGCGGAACCGCAGCAGCCGCCCGCGCGCGTCCTCGTCCTTGGCCATCTCGACCGCCAGAAACGGCGCGTCCTCGACCTGGATGCCGACCTTCTCGACGGGCGTCACGAGAAAGTGCTTGCCGTCCTCGCGTTTCAGAATGGTCGAGAACAGCCGCACCAGCGCCGGCCGGCCGATCGGGCTGCCGAGATAGAACCAGGTGCCATCGCGGGCAATTCGCATGTCGAGATCGCCGCAGAACGGCGGATTCCACAGATGCACCGGAGGCAGTCCCTTGCCGGACGACGAACTCGCTGCGGCATCCCGGGCAGCCATCGTCAGCGCATCGAGACTCTGGTTCGCGCTCTGCCCTTGCTTCGCCATTGTTTACCCTGACCCTGTCGCCTGAGTTTGGCACGATTGATGCTTTTCGTAGAACCGGGGACTGGTTCAGAACCTGGAGCAAAACGCAGAGCCGTGCCTCGAATTTCAACTCTCCACATCGTGATGCGGTTCACCGCCCGCGACGCCCATAATGTGGGGATAGTTTTGGTCAACGAAACCATAGCCTTCGCTTGGCTCTCGCAACAGCCTAGCATGACCATCACGACAGGACGACGCCCTCGCGGCGGATGACGGCAAGGAGAGACCGGATGGCTGGCGCAGACAGTGTCGAAAAGCTCGAAGACGTGATCGTGCGCTCGGCCGAGCAGGTCGCCGGCGAGATCCGCGCCGCCAAGGACGCGATTTCCACCGTGATCTTCGGTCAGGACCGGGTGGTGGAAAATACCTTGGTGACAATCCTGTCCGGCGGCCATGCGCTGCTGATCGGCGTTCCTGGCCTGGCCAAGACCAAGCTGGTCGAGACCCTCGGGGTGACGCTGGGGCTCGATGCCAAGCGAGTCCAGTTCACACCCGACCTGATGCCCTCGGACATTCTCGGCGCCGAAGTGCTGGACGAGAGCACCACCGGCAAGCGCTCGTTTCGCTTCATCGCCGGGCCGGTGTTCGCACAGCTGCTGATGGCCGATGAAATCAACCGCGCCAGCCCGCGCACCCAATCGGCGCTGTTGCAGGCGATGCAAGAGCAGCACATCACCGTGGCCGGCGCCCGGCACGATCTGCCGAAGCCGTTCCATGTGCTGGCGACGCAGAATCCGCTGGAGCAGGAGGGCACCTATCCGCTGCCCGAGGCGCAGCTCGACCGCTTCCTGATGGAGATCGACGTCGACTATCCGGATCGCGACGCCGAGCGGCGCATCCTGTTCGACACCACCGGCGCCGAACAAACCTTGGCCAAGGCGGCGATGACCGCCGAGACGCTGATCAGCGCGCAGCGGCTGGTGCGGCGGTTGCCGGTCGGCGATTCCGTGGTCGAAGCCATTCTGACGCTGGTACGCTCGGCGCGTCCGGGACCGGATGGCGGCGACACCGGCAAGCTGATCGCCTGGGGTCCCGGCCCGCGCGCCAGCCAGTCGCTGATGCTGGCGGTGCGAGCCCGCGCCTTGCTCGACGGGCGGCTGGCGCCGTCGATCGATGACGTTCTCGACCTCGCCGAGCCGATCCTGAAGCACCGCATGGCGCTGACCTTCTCGGCCCGCGCCGAAGGCCGCACGATTCCGGACGTGATCCGGCAGCTGAAGTCCAGGATCGGTTGATGGCATTGGCGACGACGGGGCACGCAGAACAGGAGATCCTCGCAGTCCGACGCGCAGATGGCGAAAGCCGAACGCTGGCCGCGTCGTTGCCGCGCCTGATGCTGGAAGCCCGCCGTATCGCCGCCAACGTCACCCACGGCTTGCACGGACGGCGCCGCGCCGGTTCCGGCGAGAATTTCTGGCAATATCGCCGCTTCGTCTCCGGTGAGCCGTCGCAGAACGTCGACTGGCGGCGCTCGGCGCGCGACGACCATCTCTACGTCCGCGAGTTGGAATGGGAGGCAGCGCACACTGTCTGGCTGTGGCCGGACCGTTCCGCCTCGATGGCCTTCGCCTCGAAGACCGCGCGCGACAGCAAGCTTGAGCGCGCGCTGATCGTCACCTTCGCGCTCGCCGAACTGCTGGTCGCCGGCGGCGAGCGGGTCGGCGTGCCCGGCCTGATGAATCCGACCTCCAGCAACAACGTCATCGACAAGATGGCGCAGGCGATGCTTCACGACACCGCCACCCGCGCCAGCCTGCCGCCGTCCTTCGTGCCGTCGGCGCTGGCCGAGATCGTCGTGCTGTCGGATTTCTGGTCGCCGATCGGCGAGATCAGGACCATGCTGGCGGGACTGTCGGCCTCCGGAGCGCACGGCACGCTGGTGCAGGTGGTCGATCCAGCCGAGGAGAGCTTCCCCTATTCCGGCCGGATCGAATTCGTCGAGCCCGAGGGCGGCGGCATGATCACCGCCGGCCGCGCCGAGAAATGGGCCGCTGACTATGTCGCCCGGGTGGCGCTGCATCGGGACCAGATCCGCGACGAGACCGGCAAGCTCGACTGGCTGTTCTCGACCCACACCACCAGCCGCTCCGCGGCCGAGCTGTTGCTGTTCCTGCACGCCGGCATGATGGTCAACAAGGGCAGCGAGCGCGCCAGCGTCAAAGTGGGACGCGGCGCATGATGGGCCTGCCGCTCTCCTTCGCCGAACCGCTGCTGCTGCTGGGCCTGGTCACGCTGCCGGCGCTGTGGTGGTTGCTGCGGGTGATGCCGCCGCGCCCGCGCCGGATCGATTTCCCGCCGACCAGGTTGCTGTTCGAGATCGCGCCGAAGGAAGAGACCCCATCTCGCACGCCGTGGTGGCTGACCGCATTGCGCCTGCTCGCCGCCGCGCTGGTGATCTTCGCGCTCGCCGGACCGATCTGGAATCCGCAGACCGGCGTCGCCGGCAGCAAGGCGCCGCTGCTGCTCCTGCTCGACGACGGCTGGAGCGCCGCCGCGAGCTGGGACGCGCGGATCACCGCGGCGGATCATTTGATCGCCGAGGCCGACAGTTCCCGCCGCAGCATCGCACTGATGCCGTTGTCGGAACCGCTGCGCGATGCGACCTTGATGCCGGGCGGCACCGCGCGGGTGTCGCTGCGGCAGCTTGCGCCGAAGCCCTATGCGATTGATCGGGTCGACGCCCTCCCGGCGATCGGACGATTTCTCAAGGCCGCCGGCGACGCCGAGATCGTCTGGCTCACCGACGGAGTCGACACTGGGCGCGGCAGTGAATTCGTCGAGGGGCTGGGCAAATTGATCCAGGATCGCAGCCTGACGATCGTCGAAGGCGGCGCGCCGCCGGCGCATGCGCTGGCCGCGGCCGAAAACGCCGCGGCGAAAATGATCGTGAAGGTGCTGCGTGCCGGCACCGGCGGCATCGACACCGGCGTGGTGCGCGCGCTCGACCAAAAGGGCTCGCCGATCGGCGAGGCGCGCTACAATTTCGCGCCACAGGATCGCGACACCGAAGCCGCGTTCGAGCTGCCGGTCGAGCTGCGCAACGACATCGCACGGCTGGAGATCTCCAGCGAACGCTCCGCGGGCGCGGTGCAACTGCTCGACAAGCGCTGGCGCCGCCGCGCCATCGGCATCGCCTCCGGCGCGACTGCCGACACGGCGCAGCCGTTGCTGGCGGCGACGTTCTACCTGACCCGGGCGCTGGCGCCGTTCGCCGATGTCCGGCTCGGCGATCGGGCTCCGCAACAGGCCATCACGCAGTTTCTCGACCAGAAGCTGCCGATGATCGTGCTCGCCGACGTCGGCGCGCTGTCGCCGGAGCTGCGCGAGCGCCTCAACGGCTGGATCGAACAGGGCGGCGTGCTGGTGCGGTTCGCGGGTCCGCGACTGGCACAGCAAACCGACGACGATCTGGTGCCGGTGAAACTTCGCCGCGGCGACCGCAGCCTCGGCGGCAGCCTGACCTGGGAGCAGCCGCAGCATCTGGCGGCGTTCGCCGCCGACGGCCCGTTCGCCGGCCTGGCGGTGCCGAAAGATATCACCGTCAACCGCCAGGTGCTGGCCGAACCCAACGCGACGCTTGCGGCGAAGAGCTGGGCCTCGCTGGTCGACGGCACCCCGCTGGTGACCGGCGAGCATCGCGGCAAGGGTCTGGTGACGCTGTTCCACGTCAGCGCCGATATGCGCTGGTCGGACCTGCCGATGTCTGGCACCTTCGTCGAGATGCTGCGGCGAATCGTCGATATTTCCGGCTACACGTCGACTCCCGGCGCCGGCGTCGCGGCTGACGCCAGCACCGAGACGGTCGCGCCATTGCGTACGCTCGACGGCTTCGGCGCCTTCGGCCCGCCGCCTTCGACCGCCAAGCCGCTGCCCGCTGATTATCGCGACCGCGCCACGCTCGATCATCCGCCTGGCTTCTACGGCCCGGCCGACGGCCCGCTCGCGGTCAACACGCTGGCCGCCGCCGACCGGCTCGCGCCGCTCGATACCTCGGCGATGAAGGCGCGGCGCGCCAGCTACACCAATGCCGAACCGCGCGACCTGCGTGGCATGCTGCTGTCGGCGGCGCTCGGGCTGTTTCTGATCGACGCCGTCATCGTCGCATTTCTCGGCGGCGGCTTTGCCGCGCTGCTGCGCCGCCGCCGCGCGGCGCCCGTCGCCTTGGCGATCGTGCTCGCGCTGTCGGCGATCGTCACGGCACCCTCGCCGTCCCGCGCCGAAGCTGCGAACGACGAATTCGCCATCAAGGCGGTGGCGCAGACCCGCCTCGCTTATGTCGTCACCGGCAACGCCGACGTCGATTCGATCGTCAGGGCCGGGATGTCGGGGCTGACCCTGTTCCTGGCGCAGCGCACCGCGCTGGAGGCCGGCGAGCCGGTCGGGGTCGATCCGGCGCACGACGAACTGGCGTTCTTCCCGCTGATCTACTGGCCGGTGCTCGCCGGTGCGCTGAAGCCGCCGCAGGACGCCATCAACCGGATCGACGCCTACATGAAGCAGGGCGGCACCGTGCTGTTCGACACCCGCGACGCGCTCGAGGCGCCGCCGGGGCCGAACGGCGAATCGCAGACGCCCGGAATGCTCGCGCTGCGCACCATCCTGGCCTCGCTCGATGTCCCCGAACTGGAGCCGGTGCCGCGAGAACACGTGCTGACCAAGACGTTCTATCTGCTGCGCGACTTCCCCGGCCGCTTCATCGCCGGCCAGACCTGGGTGGAAACCCTGCCGCGCCAGGAGGACGACGACGCCGCTTCTCGGCCAGCGCGCGGCGGCGACGGCGTCTCGCCGATCATCATCACCTCGAACGACCTCGCCGGCGCCTGGGCGATGCGGCCGGACGGCCAGCCGATGCTGCCGCTGTCGCCGGGCGAACCGCGGCAGCGCGAATTCGCGTTCCGCGCCGGCGTCAACATCGTGATGTACACGCTGACCGGCAACTACAAGGCCGACCAGGTCCATGCCCCTGCGCTGATCGAGAGGCTGGGACAGTGATGCAACAGCGACAGCAGTCGAGCCGCGCGCTCTTCACCTCTCCCATAGGGAGAGGTCGGCGCGCAGCGCCGGGTGAGGGGTTTCGCCCTATCGAGAGTCCGTACCCCCTCACCCCAACCCTCTCCCCATGGGAGAGGGGGCCGGCCATCTTCGGAGCTAACGCCTGATGCAATACGGCATCGCCTTCGCCCCTTTCGTCTCCATGCCGATGCTGTGGATCGCACTCGGCGCCACCATCGTGACAATTCTACTGTTGTCGATCCAGCGGAGGCGCCAAGCGGCCCCGAAAACGAAAAGCGATCCTTGGGGCTGTATGGCCGGCACCATCACGATCATGCCCGACACCGATCTGACGGCGCCGACCGGCGACCTCTGGAATGCGGAGCAAGGGAGATTGCTCAATGAGTAGTCCCCGGCTCGATGCCTGCACCGTTCCCTGCGTGACCGTGGTGACGCGCGATCGTCAGATTCTTGAATATTCCCGCGCCGGGCACGTGCGCACGTTGGTGTGTTGATCATGCAATACGGCATCACCTTTGCGCCGCTGGTACCTGCACTCGTGCTGTGGATCGCGCTTGCCGCGATCGTGGCGATCGCGGCGCTGCTGCTGATCGGCCGCGCCCGCGGCGCGTGGGTGCGGCTCGGCGCGTTGGCGCTGATCCTGCTGGCGCTGTCGAACCCGTCATTTACCCGCGAGGAGCGCGAGCCGCTGTCGTCGGTGGCGGCGGTGGTGATCGACAAAAGCCCGAGCCAGAATTTCGGCGACCGCAAGCGCGAGACCGCGCAGGCGCAGGAGGCGCTGGTCAACCGGCTGAAGCAGATCAAGGGTCTCGAGGTCCGCGTGGTCGAGGCCGGACAGGCCGACGGCGAGACCGACGGCACCAAGCTGTTCGGCGCGCTGACCAATGCGCTGTCGGACGTGCCGACCGATCGCGTCGCCGGCGCGTTCCTGATCACCGACGGCCGGGTCCATGACATTCCGGCCAATGCCGCCGCCCTTGGTTTCCAGGCGCCGGTCCACGCGCTGATCACCGGCAGCAAGGACGAGCGCGACCGCCGGATCGCGATTACCGCGGCGCCTCGGTTCGGCATCGTCGGCCAGTCCCAGACCATCACCTACCGGCTCGACGACCAGGGCATCGTCAATGATCGCGCCAAGGTGACGGTGCGCCGCGACGGCGACGTCATCAGCGAACGCACCGTGCTCTCTGGCCAGACCGTCAATGTCGAGATCGACATCAAGCACGCCGGCCCCAACATCGTCGAGATCGAGGCGTCGCCGGTCGAGAACGAACTGACGCTGGTCAACAACCGCGCGGTGGTGGCGATCGACGGCGTGCGCGACAAATTGCGGGTGCTCTTGGTGTCCGGCGAACCGCATGCCGGCGAGCGCACCTGGCGCAACCTGCTGAAGTCCGACGCCAGCGTCGACCTGGTGCATTTCACCATTCTGCGGCCGCCTGAAAAGCAGGACGGCACCCCGATCAACGAATTGTCGCTGATCGCGTTTCCGACCCGCGAACTGTTCCAGCAGAAGATCAACGAGTTTCAGCTGATCATTTTCGACCGCTACGCCCGCCAGGGCGTGCTGCCGATCGCGTATTTCGACAACATCGCGCGCTATGTGAAGAACGGCGGCGCGGTCCTGGTCTCGGCCGGTCCCGACTATGCCTCGACCACCAGCATCTGGCGCACTCCGCTCGACGTCGTGCTGCCGGCGGAGCCGGTCGGCGTCACCGAGAAGCCGTTCTACGCGCATCTGTCCGACGCCGGCAAACGCCATCCGGTCACGCGCGGGCTGGAAGGCTCAAGCACCGAACCGCCGCATTGGAGCCGGTTCTTCCGCACCGTCGACACCCGCAACCCGACCACCGCGCCGGTGATGACCGGCGCCGACGGCAAGCCGTTGCTGCTGCTGTCGCGCTACGGCGAGGGCCGCGTCGCGCTGCTGCTCAGCGACCACATCTGGCTGTGGGCGCGCGGCTATGAGGGCGGTGGGCCGCATCTCGACCTGCTGCGGCGGATGTCGCACTGGCTGATGAAGCAACCCGATCTGGATGAAGAGGCGCTGCGGTTGTCGACCCAGGGCAAGGATCTGGTGGTTTCGCGCCAGACCATGGCCGACGGCGTGCCGCCGGTCACGGTGACTTCGCCGTCCGGCGCCACCCGCAATCTGACGCTGAGCGCCGCCGACCCCGGATCGTGGCGCGCCACCACCCCGGCCGACGAGCTCGGGCTGTGGCAGGCCACCGACGGCACGCTGAAGGCGCTGATCAATGTCGGGCCGATCAACCCGAAGGAGTTCTCCGAAGTCACCTCGTCGACCGAGCCGCTGAAGCCGCTGACCCAGGCCACCGGCGGCGACGCCCGGCGCATCGCCGACAGCTCCGGCGTCGAACTGCCGCGGATCATTCCGGTGCAGGCCTCAAGCGTGTTTCGCGGCGATGGCTGGCTCGGGGTGCGGATGCGCGACGCCAGCGTTGTGCGCGGCGTCGGCGTATTGCCGATGTTCTCCGGCCTGATCGGCCTGCTGCTGCTGCTCGGTGCCTTCGCGGCGACCTGGCTACGCGAGGGACGCTAACCCGCGCCGAACCGCTTGGTGAATTGCTCAACATTGACCAAGCCGCGGGCATGGCGGCCGTCACCGATCTTCTGATCGCCGTCGAACGCTTCAACCTCGAACCGGATCACCCGGCGCTCGACCGCGGTGACCCGCGCGGTGGTGCGCACGATGCGGCCGACCGGGGTCGCGGCGAGATGGCGGATATCGACCTCGGTGCCGACGGTGACCCAGCCCTCCGGCAGAAACCGCGAGATCGCGTCGCCGGAGGTCATTTCCATTTCCAGGATCATCAGCGGCGTGCCGAACACCGCCGGCATCGTCGGCACGAAATGCCGGACCGTCTGCTCCGGCGTCACCGTCAGCAGTCGCTCGGCGCTCATGTCGACGGTGATGAAGTCGCGTGCGTCCATCTGCCGAACTACTTCTTCGCCAGCGCGGCCTTGCGCTCCACAAAAGTCTGGCCGCCCTTCATCTTGTGCGCCAGCGGCGCCTCGTTGATCTGGATCACCACGGCTTCGGCATCAACGCCGAGATGGGTCACCAGCGCCTTGGTGATGTCGCGCATCATCCCGGCCTTCTGCTCGTCGGTGCGGCCTTCGGCCATGTTCACGGTGATCTCAGGCATTTCGATTCTCCCAGTTCTTTGTTTGCGTTTCTATATTACGCTCGTCATTCCGGGGCGCGAGCCTTTGGCAAGCGAACCCGGAATCTCGCCACTCGACCAGCCGCAAGATTCCGGGTTCGCGCGCAGCTGTCGCTGCACGCGCCCCGGAATGACAGCTAACCCCACTTCACCCCACGCTTGTCGAGAATCTTCCGCACCGTGTCGAGCAGATCGGTCTCCGGCACCTTCTGCTGCGCCTCGGCCTGCTTCTGCAGATATTCGTCGCGATCCTTTTCCAGCGACGCCAGTTCGGCGCCGAGGATCAGGTCCTTGACGATGATCTGCGGCCCGGCAGGATCGTTCTTCTCGTCGGAGCCCTGGATGATCACGCACGGGCTGTGACGGCGGTCGGCGTATTTGAGCTGGTTGCCCATGTTCTTCGGATTGCCGAGATAGAGTTCGGCGCGAATGTTGGCGTTGCGCAGCAGCGCGACCATCTTCTGATAGTCGGCAACGCGGTCGCGGTCGAACACCGTGACCACGACGGGGCCGGCCTGCGGCTTGGTGTCGAGCTTGCCGAGCAGCGTCAATGCGGCCTGCAGCCGCGATACGCCGATCGAGAAGCCTGTGGCGGGAACGGGCTCGCCGCGGAACCGCGAGACGAGGCCATCATAACGCCCGCCACCGCCGACCGAACCGAACCGAACCGGGCGGCCTTTTTCGTCGTTGGTCTCGAGCGTCAGTTCAACCTCGTAGACCGGACCGGTATAGTATTCGAGGCCGCGAACGACGGAGGGGTCGATGCGGATGCGATCGGGGCCGTAGCCCGACGCGGCGATCAAACTCGAAATCTCGCTGAGTTCGGCTCGCGCCTTCTGCACCGTTTCGGATTCAAACAGATAGCGAAATGCGGCTTGATCAGCGCTTGAAGGATCCCCGAAGCTGGTCGCGATGGCGCGGGCGTCGCCGTCACTCAGGCCGGCGCCCTTGGTGAAGTCGCCTTTGCCCTCTTCACCGCCATCCCAGCGGCCAGGCCCGAGCAGCTTTTCAACTTCAACGATAGGGAATTTGTCGAGCTTGTCGACGGCGCGCAAAACAATCAGCCGCCGCCCCGCATTCTCGTCGCCGCCAAGCCCGATGCTCTCCATCACCCCGTCGAGCACCTTGCGGTTATTCACCTTCACCACATAGCTGCCGCGCGGCACGCCGAGCGCTTCCATCGTATCGGCCGCCATCATGCACATTTCGGCGTCCGCCGCCGGCGAGGCGCTGCCCACGGTGTCGGCGTCAAACTGCATGAACTGGCGGAACCGGCCGGGGCCGGGCTTTTCGTTGCGGAACACCCAGCCGTTGCGATAGCTGCGGTAGGGCAGCACCAGGTTCTCGGTGCCGTAATTCTCGGCGACATAGCGCGCCAGCGGTGCGGTGAGATCGTAACGCAGGCTGATCCACTGTTCGTCGTCGTCCTGGAACGAGAACACGCCCTCGTTGGGGCGGTCCTGGTCGGGCAGGAACTTTCCGAGCGTGTCGGTATATTCGAACGCCGGGGTCTCGACCGGCTCGAAGCCGTAGCGCTCATAGACCTCGCGGATTTTCGCCACCATCGCCCGCGTCGCGGCGATCTCGGCGGGGCCGCGATCGGCCAGCCCGCGCGGCAGTCGGGCGCGGAGTTTTTGCGGTTTTTTGGGTTTTTCAGCCATTTTGCATCGATCTCGCTCTGGTCGGGTGGTACCAGCGCCGGCGCAAGGCGGCAAGGCGACGTTGTGATCCCTCCCCACCCCTATGTCCGGTAACCGAAATAGCCGCACTGCGGCCAAATAAACGTGCTAGCAACGATCAGCAAACAAAAGGAAGTCCTTCGGGGCTAGGTGACCGATGGCTGGCCCGACTGGAATTCTGCAGGCCGAGAATGACGGACTGCGGCTGCTGCTCGAACAGGCCGGGATCGACGCACGGGCGCTGCTGGCGCAGGCCGGAATCGACGCCCGCGAGCGCGAGACCGCCGACAAGCTGCAGAAACTGATCCTGGAAGAGCTGCACCACCGCATCAAGAATACGCTGGCCACAGTCAGCGCCATCGCCTCGCAAAGCCTGCGCACCGCCACCAGCATCGAACACGGCCAGCACGCGATCGAGGGCCGGCTGGTTGCGCTCGGCCGCGCCCACGATCTGTTGTTGCAGGCGCGCTGGAGCAGCGCCAGCCTGGCCACCATCGTGCGCGGCGCCACCGAGCCCTACGAAAGCCGCGACGCCGCCCGGTTCACAATTTCGGGAGCGGAAATCAACATCACCTCGGGCGCGGTGCTGGCGCTGGCGATGACGCTGAACGAACTCTGCACCAACGCCACCAAGTTCGGCGCGCTGTCGGTGCCGACCGGGCGGATCGCGATCCACTGGGACATCGATGCCGAGAAGCAGCGGCTGCGCTTGAGCTGGACGGAATCCGGCGGGCCGCCAGTTCGGGTGCCGACCCGGCGCAGTTTCGGTACCAGGCTGATCGAAACGATGGGCAAGCAGCTCAACGGCGAGGTCGACTTTGCCTACGCGGCAAGCGGATTCGTCTATACGCTGGATGCACCGCTGGCGTCGCTGCAGGCATCTGGCACCACGGAAATTTGACGCAGTCGTTGGCGCACTGGGATGAAGCTGGTACCGTGCCGCGCAATCCAACGCCGCGACTTGCATCCCGACTTGCATGAGGACCTCCATGTTAGACAAGAGCCTGCCCACCTCCGCCGTCAGCGTGCCGAATGACCTCGCCGCGTTCTGGATGCCGTTCACCGCGAACCGCGCCTTCAAGCGCGCACCGAAGATGCTCGCGGGCGCCAAGGGCATGCACTATTTCACCGCCGACGGACGCAAGGTGATCGATGCCGCCTCGGGCATGTGGTGCACCAATGCCGGCCATGGCCGCGAGCAGATCGCCGCCGCGATCGCCAAGCAGGCTGCCACGCTGGACTACGCGCCGCCGTTCCAATTCTCCCATCCGCAGGCGTTCGAACTGGCCAGCCGGATCGTCGAACTGGCGCCGGATGGCCTCGACCACGTGTTCTTCTGCAACTCCGGATCGGAGGCCGCCGACACCGCGCTGAAGATGGCGATGGCCTGGCAGATGATCCGCGGCCAGGGGTCCCGTACCCGCTTCATCGGCCGCGAGCGCGGCTATCACGGCGTCGGCTTCGGCGGCACCGCGGTCGGCGGCATCGGCAACAACCGCAAGATGTTCGGCACGCTGCTGAACGGCGTCGACCACCTGCCCTCGACCTACGACCGCGACAAGCAGGCCTTCACCAAGGGCGAGCCGGAGTACGGCGCGCATTTCGCCGACGCGCTCGAAGGCCTGGTGAACCTGCACGGCGCCAACACCATCGCGGCGGTGATCGTCGAGCCAATGGCGGGTTCCACCGGCGTGCTGCCGGCGCCGCAGGGCTATCTCAAGAAGCTGCGCGAGATCACCAAGAAGCACGGCATCCTGCTGATCTTCGACGAGGTCATCACCGGCTACGGCCGGCTCGGCCATGCCTTCGCGGCCGAGCGCTACGGCGTGGTGCCGGACATGCTGACCTTCGCCAAGGGCATCACCAACGGCGCGGTGCCGATGGGCGGGGTGCTGGTCAGCGACACCATCCACGACGCCTTCATGACCGGCCCCGACTACGCCGTGGAGCTGTGCCACGGCTACACCTATTCGGCGCATCCGCTGGCCTGCGCCGCGGGTCTTGCCACGCTGGACATCTACCGCGACGAAAAGCTGTTCGAGCGCGCGAAAAAGCTCGAGCCGGTGCTCGCCGACGCGGTGATGGCGCTGAAGGGCGAGCCGAATGTGGTCGATATCCGCACCGTCGGCCTGACCGCCGGAATCGATCTCGCGCCGCGCCCGGATGCGCCCGGCCAGCGCGGTTTCGAGGCGATGAACAGCGCCTTCCATGACAACGAAATGATGCTGCGAATCGCCGGCGACACTCTGGTGCTGACGCCGCCCTTGATCATCAGCGAGGACCAGATCGGCGAGATCGTCGACAAGGTGGCCAAGGTAATCCGCGCGGTCGCCTGACCCGGTTTGGATGGCGGCGGACGAAAGCAGTGGACTCGTCCGCCGAATCACCAATGATGTCGGGATCGGCAGGGAAACCTCGGCTTAATGATCCGCATCTCGACGATTTTTATTGCCATCTGCATGGTGCTGGTCGCAGCCTCGCTCGGCATGGTGCTGTATTCGATGGCCGGATTCAGCGCCACCGAATCCGCTATCGTTGCGCTGGCGACGCTGACCGTGTTCGTTCTCTACAATGCGGTGTCGATGCGGCTGCGCGACCGTTCCGACGTCGGCGGCCAGATCGCCGACCTGTCGCGCGGCACTGCCGACCTCGCCCGCCAGGTCGCCGAATTCGGCCGCCGGCTCGCCGCGATCGAGGGCAAGATAGTCTCGGCCAACTCCGCCAATCAGGATCGGGTGCAGTCGGCGCTGAATGAAATCGGCGAACTCGGCGGGCTGGTGAAGCAACTGGCGGCCTCGGTCGCGAGCCATGACGAGATGCTGGCTTCTGGCGTCACTGCCAGCACCGCCACACCGTCCGCCGAATCGGACGGGCCGACGCCGGCTGCCGAGGCCGATGCTGAAACCGCGAGCCCCTCGACCGCCAGCGAGCCCGCAAAGGTGGCAGCCGCGCCGGTCGCCACGCCCCTCGCCCGCAACGCGGCGCAGCTGCTGACCGCGGTGAGGAACGCGGTCGAAGCCAACCGCATCGACATCTATCTGCAGCCGATGGTGACGTTGCCGCAACGCAAGGTCCGGTTCTACGAGGCGGTGACCCGGCTGCGCGACGACGCCAATCTGATCCTCACCGCCGACGAATTCATCGCCACCGCGGAATCCGCCGGGCTGATGGGGCGGATCGATCACGCCGTGATGCTGCGCTGCATGCAGGTGCTGCGCCGGCTGATGGTGCGCAACAAGGAGGTCGGGGTATTCTGCAACGTCGCAGCGACCACCCTGGCCAATCCCGAGGGTTTCGCGCAGTGCCTGGACTTCCTCGAAGCCAACCGCGCGCTGGCGTCGTCCTTCATCCTGGAATTCAAGCAAGCGACGTTCCGCAATCTCGGCGCCACAGAGGCCGAACACCTCGCGGCGCTGGCGCAGCGCGGCTACCGGTTCTCGATCGACCATGTCGTCGACCTGCGGATTGATCCGCGTGAACTGGCTGATCGCGGCGTCCGTTTCATCAAGGTGCCGGCGGCCCTGCTGCTTGATCCGCGCGAATATCCGGCGTCCGACATTCACCCCGCCGACCTGTCGGATCTGCTCGGCCGGTTCGGCATCGACCTGATCGCCGAACGGATCGAGGGAGAGCGCGCGGTGGTCGACTTGCTTGACTACGATGTGCGGTTTGGGCAGGGATTTTTGTTCGCGGCGCCGCGTCCGTTGCGGCCCGAGAGCGCGACTGGGCCGGCGGTCGCCGCGGACAATCCACAGCAGGTCGCTGCCCATGACGCAGGCAAGCCCTCGCAGGGCGACGTTACCAAGGATTCGGCTCGGGACTCGGCCCGCGATACGGCCCGGATCGATCCGCCACGCGTCACCGGAAATGCCGCGCTGGCGCGCCGCGCGGCCGGACCGGCCTGAGTACCCGATGCAATGACCACACTTCGTTTCGTTGAACATTTGCGCGACCTCGTCGGCGGCGTCGATGTCGTGTTGAGCGATATCTGGGGCGTGGTCCATAACGGCCTGGTGGCGTTTCCCGAGGCCTGCGACGCGCTGCATAAGGTCCGCGCCCAGGGCAGCACGGTGATCCTGATCACCAATGCGCCGCGACCTGCGGATTCGGTGCAGCGACAATTGCGCAAGCTCGGCGTCACCGACGACACCTACGACGCCATCGTCAGTTCCGGCGACCTCACCCGGACCTTTGTTTCAGAACGTGCCGGGCAATCGATGTTCTGGCTTGGGCCGGAGCGCGACAACTCGATCTATCGCGGGCTCGACGCGGTGTTCGCGCCGCTGGAGAGCGCCGACTACATCGTCTGTACCGGACCGTTCGACGACGAAACCGAATCCGCAGAGGACTATCGCGGAATGATGACTGAGGCGCGCGCGCGCAACCTGACGCTGGTCTGCGCTAATCCCGACATCGTGGTGGAGCGCGGCGACCGGCTGATCTATTGCGCCGGCGCAATCGCCGAACTGTACCGCGAACTCGGCGGCGAGGTGATCTTCTACGGCAAGCCGCACCGGCCGATCTACGACCGCGCGATGACGATCGCGCAAGCCTGTCGCGGCAATGTGGCGACGCCGACCAGCCGCGTGCTGGCGATCGGGGATTCGGTGCGGACCGATCTGGCCGGCGCCCAGGGCTTCGGGATTGACTGTCTGTTCGTGACCCGCGGGATTCACGCCGACGCGTTCGATGGCATCGACCGGCTGGATTCGGTGGCGGTCAAGGAACTGTTCGGCCATCCGCCGTTGGCGCTGACCCGCGAACTGCGCTGGTAGCGCCGCCCCGACAACAAGACGTCACCCCGAAGATCGCGCCGCTCGGGCGCGTCTCGATGGATGACGTCGAGTTTGATCGAAAGTCGGCTTACGCCGGCACGGTATCCGGGAACACGGCCTCGATCTTGGTCTTCAAGGTCGCGGCGTTGAACGGCTTGACGATATAGTTGTTCACGCCGGCCTTTTTGGCGGCGATGACGTTCTCGGTCTTGGATTCGGCGGTGATCATGATGAACGGGGTCGTTGCCAGATTAGGGTCGGCGCGAACCTCCTTGAGCAGGTCGTAACCGGTCATCGGCTCCATGTTCCAGTCCGAGATCACCAGCCCGTATTTCTTGGTGCGCATCTTGGCGAGCGCGGCCGAGCCGTCGCTGGCGTCGTCGATATGCTCGAACCCGAGCTGCTTGAGCAGATTGCGAATGATCCGGATCATGGTGTTGTAGTCATCCACCACCAGCACCGTCATCGACAAATCAACCGCCATCTTCAACTCCCCATAGCCCACCGCGCGGGTGCGCCGAAACATCCATGAATCTGCCGGCCGTCGCCGGGCCGCCCGAAAGAGCGCTGGCGGTGGTCTGCCGGGTCTTTCGCGTCAGCCATGCTTAGCACCGCTGATTAAACAGCCCGTTAACCCCGGCGCCGAACCGCCGCGCCGAAGCGCGGCGAACGCGAACTTTTCGCAAATCTGCGACCGCTTGCCCCCGGCAACCCCGTATTCTTACCTAGATCAAGGCCACCCGCCGCCCGATCGGGCGACGCCCGACGGCCGCGGCCGCGGTCAGGCGTGGCGGCGTCCGGCTCATCCTGCTAGTGGTTCGGGATGAACTATCGCCACGCCTTCCACGCCGGGGGATTCGCCGACGTTATCAAGCACATCGTGCTGGTGCGTATCCTCACCTACCTGCACGAAAAGCCTGCGCCGTTTCGGGTGGTCGACACCCACGCGGGCGCCGGGATCTATGATCTCACCGGCGAGGAGGCGCAGCGCAGCGGCGAATGGCTCACCGGGATCGCCCGGCTGATGCAGGCCCGTTTTTCCGAAAAGGTCGCGCCGCTGGTCGCGCCCTATCTCGATATCGTCCGGGCGTTCAATCCACAGCGCAGCCTCGAGGCCTATCCTGGGTCGCCGCTGATCGCCCGCGCCCTACTGCGGCCGCAGGACAGCCTGGTCGCCTGCGAGATCGAACCGGGCGCCCGCAAGCTGCTGATCGACGCATTGCGCCGCGATACCCAGGCCCGGGTGGTCGATCTCGACGGCTGGGTGGCGTTGCCGGCGTTCGTGCCGCCGAAGGAGCGCCGCGGTCTGGTGCTGATTGATCCGCCGTTCGAACGGAAGGACGAGTTCGAGCGGATGGCCGACGGATTCAGTGCGGCGTACGCGAAATGGCCGACCGGCAGCTATCTGCTCTGGTACCCGGTGAAAAGCCGCCGCGCCACCGATACCCTCGCCCGCCATGTCACCGAGGTCGCCGGCGCGGCCGGCGGTGCGGGAAAATGCCTGCGGCTGGAATTCAGCGTGGCGCCGCAGAGCGCCGAGGGCGGCCTGACCTCAGCCGGTGTTCTGGTGGTGAATCCGCCCTGGACATTGGCCGGCGAGCTAAAGGCCATCCTTCCCGAATTGGAAAAGCCGCTGGGCCAGGGCGGCGCCGGCCGTTTCAGGCTCGAATTGCCCAAACTCTAGCTACTCGGATCCGAACCGCCATCCGATGCGAAAAGTCGCATCTGGACCGTAGGCAATCCCCGCAAATTCGTATTATGCTTTAGTCCATTAGGACTGGCTTTACGTTACCCGCTTCCGCGAATGGAGGCGGCGGAGTGACAAGGCCTCAAGGCGTATTTCACGGACCCGCGGCACGCGGGTCTAGCTCGCATGGCCAAGCTTTCCGGCAGCGCAATGCCAGGCCGCGTCGATGCGCTGGCGCGTAGCGGCAAGCAATGCGGGGAGGAGTTTCCGGATGGCCATGACGGGAACGGTGAAGTTCTTCAACGGTGAACGCGGCTATGGTTTCATCAAGCCGGATGACGGCGGTCGCGATGTGTTCGTACATATCACGGCGGTCGAGCGCGCCGGACTGAAAGACCTGATCGAAGGTCAGCGCATCGCCTTCGAGGTCGAGCCCGACAAGAAGGGCAAAGGCCCCAAGGCGGTCAATCTGGTGCTGTCCTGACCTGTGCGACGGTCGAGGCGTGCATGATATGCGCGCCTTTGCCCCGCATCGAAATCGACCGGTCGGAGAAGAAGCGGGCCGCGATTCCGGCCGGGTCGAGATCCCTGACATCGCGGAAGCCAAGCCCTGACAATTTGGCGCACAGATCGTCGGTGTCGAAATAGCCCTTGATGGTCTCTCCAATCGCGGCGACCCGTTGCGCCAATGCGTCGTGCGCGGCGCGGCGCGCTGGATCCACCATGGTCTCCGGCGGGTTGACATAGTCGAAGACCACGTCGGCGCCGCCAGGCAACGCAGCGATGTAGCCCAGCGTTGCGAGGATCGCGGACTCGGTCAGATACGGCACCACTCCCAGCCAGGTGAAGAACGTCCGTTTTGTGCGGTCGAATCCGGACGCCGTCAGGCAGTCGGCCAGGGTGTCGCGTTCGAAATCCACCGGCACATAGCGGACATGATCCGGCACCGGGATCGCCGCCTCGGCCAGCCGTTGACGCTTCCACGCCTGGGTCTCGGGATGATCGACCTCGAAGATGCGTAACGTCGCGGCGGGCGTTGTCCGATACGCATAGGTGTCCAGCCCCGCGCCCAGCACGACGAGCTGGGCTGCGCCGTCGCCGGCCGCCTGCGCGAGGGCGTCTTCGGCAACGCGGCTGCGAACCGCAATAAACCAGCGCAGCTTTTTTCTCGCGGGATCGTTCTCGAGATTGCGGAGCAACGCATCGGCGTCGGAACCAAGAATGCGCAGCGCCAGCGGATCGCTGAAGATCACGCCGCGATCAAGCGTCTGATGCGCGGCGCGCAGACCGGCGGCGCCGAGGGCAGTCTTGCTGGGTTGTCCGAGCTGCATCGCGCCAGCTTAGTCGGGCGGCATTCGGCTGTCCACGCGGCGAACCGGTCGGCGCGGTTAGCATGGCGAAGTGGACAAAAAAATCCCGGCCCACCGGGCCGGGAGTTGTGATGGTGACGTTTTTTTGTCGCGAGTATCTTGATCGCGATTAGAAGTGATAATTGACGCCAGCGCGGACCAGGCCGAATTGGTAGCCGTTCGGCAGGCCGGTGATGCTGAATCGGCTGTCGGACAGATCGACATAGAGGTATTCGACCTTGGCACTCCAGTTCGGCGCGAAGCCGAATTCGGCGCCGACGCCTGCGGTCCAGCCGGCGGAGGTGTGGGATTCCGACAATCCGAAGGTCTCGGCGCGCAGGCCGCCGAACGCCAGACCGCCAGTGCCGTAGAACAACACGTTGCTGAATGCGTAGCCGACCCGGCCGCGCACCGTGCCGAACCACGGGTTGGAGAACTTCCAGGGTGCGAACGTCTCTTCGGCGCCATTGGCCTGGATATCGCCTTCGACGCCGAACACCAGCGCGCCGGACTGCCAATTGTAGCCGCCCTGGATGCCGCCGGCGAAGCCCGACGGCTTGGCGGCGCTGTTGGTCACATCGCCCCAATTGTAACCGAGATTGCCGCCGATATAGGGCCCGGCCCAGCTATAGGCATTGAGCGGCTGATTGACGGTGTAGGGCGCACGCGATCCATACGAGAGATCGGCGGCCTGCCCCGCTGTCACACCCGCGGCGAATACGGCCGCCGCCGCCATTGCAATCTTGCTCATCTCGACTCTCCTCGACGCCGCGGCCGGATCTAAACCGGCCGCCGGTCATGCCGTCGGCCTATGAAACCGAGCGACGAAAGCCGGCCCGCATGGTTACGGGTTTCCAGCTTTTTCTGAGAAGATTTATCGAGAGTTTTAAGTTAAGCGGTTGTTAAACCGGCTCCGTGGCAAGGTATTGTTGTTAATAGGGCCTTACTTTCATGGTGCTTGGAACCACCCGGCGGCTGGATCGCCGCGACCGCAGATCGACGTTGCCGCGCTGGCAGCGGCGGGGCGGAGCACCTAGCTTAAATCCATGATTCACGACCCCACCGAGATTCCCGATGCGCCCGCCGCGGCGGCATCGGAATCCGTCGCACCGACGCCGGTCTTGGCCGAACCATCGCCGCGGTCGACGGCGGCGTCGCAGGATATCGACGCCGCAACGGCCTCGCTCGCCGCCGACGAGGACGACGAATCGCGGCTGCCGGAGATTGTCGACGATTCCGTCGACGCCGTCCCGGAAGGACCGCTCGCGGTCGGCCGCGCCGCGATCGCGCATGCCGTGCGTCATGCGCCGACCTCGCCCGGGGTGTACCGGATGCTGAACGCGGCCAACGACGTGCTCTATGTCGGCAAGGCCAAGAACGTGCAGAAGCGGCTGTCGTCCTATGCGCGGCCGACCGGCCATGTGATGCGGATCTCGCGGATGATCGCCGCCACCGCGATGGTGGAAATCATCTCGACCGCGACCGAGACCGAGGCGCTGCTGCTCGAGGCCAATCTGATCAAGCAGCTGCGACCGCGCTTCAATGTGCTGCTGCGCGACGACAAGTCGTTTCCCTACATCCTGATCAGCGGCGATCACTGGGCGCCGCAGATGCTCAAGCATCGCGGCGCGCAATCGCGGCCGGGGCGCTATTTCGGCCCGTTCGCCTCGGTCGGCGCGGTCAACCGCACCATCACCGCGCTGCAGCGCGCGTTTCTGGTGCGCTCCTGCACCGATTCGTTCTTCGAAAGCCGCACCCGGCCCTGCCTGCTCTATCAGATCAGGCGCTGCGCCGGCCCCTGCACCAGTGAGATCGATTTTCCCGGCTACACCGAGCTGGTGCGCGAGGCGACGGACTTTTTGTCCGGACGAAGCCGATTGGTGAAGCAGGAACTGGCCGCCGAAATGGAGAAGGCTTCCGCCGAGCTCGCCTTTGAAACAGCCGCGCTCTATCGCGACCGCCTGGCGGCGCTGTCGGCGATCCAGTCGCAGCAGGGCATCAACCCGCGCACCGTCGAGGAAGCCGACGTGTTCGCCATCCATCAGGAGGGCGGTTATTCCTGCGTCGAGGTGTTCTTCTTCCGCACCGGCCAGAACTGGGGCAACCGCGCCTATTTTCCGCGCGCGGAGAAGTCCTTCACCGCCGAGGAGGTGCTGGCGTCGTTCCTGACCCAATTCTACGACGACAAGCCACCGCCGAAGCTGATCCTGCTGTCGCACGAGATCGAGGAAAGCGAATTGCTGGCGAGCGCCCTCGGCATCAAGGCCGGGTTCAAGGTCGAAGTGGCGACGCCCAAGCGCGGCGAGAAGAAGGAGCTGATCGTCCACGCCTTGACCAATGCGCGCGAGGCACTCGGTCGCAAGCTCGCCGATACCGCAACGCAAACCCGGCTGCTGCAGGGGCTGGTCACGACGCTCAAGCTGCCGCATCCGCCGAAGCGGATCGAGGTCTACGACAACAGCCACATCCAGGGCAGCAACGCGGTCGGCGCGATGATCGTCGCCGGGCCGGACGGCTTCGTGAAGAATCAATATCGCAAGTTCAACATCCGCTCTGAGGGTCTGACCCCGGGCGACGATTACGCGATGATGCGTGAGGTGTTGCAGCGGCGGTTCAAGCGACTGCTGGCGCCGCCGGCCGAAGGCGAGGCGGCCCGGCCGAAGGACGACGACGTGCCGCAATGGCCCGACCTCGTCATCATCGACGGCGGCCGCGGCCAGCTCAACGCGGTGCGGGAGATCTTCACGGAACTCGGATTGACCGGGGTGACGCTGATGGCGGTCGCCAAGGGGCCAGACCGCGACGCCGGCCGCGAAACCCTGTTCATGCCGGACCGCGAGCCGCTGAAGCTGGAGCCGCGCGACCCGGTGCTGTATTTCATCCAGCGATTGCGGGATGAGGCGCATCGGTTTGTCATCGGCTCGCATCGAAAGCTGCGTAAGAAGGATATCCGCGAAGCCGGCTTGCAGGAGATTCCCGGCATCGGGCCGTCGCGCAAACGCGCTTTGCTGCACCATTTCGGCACCTTGAAGGAAATCGAGCGGGCCTCGATCGGCGATCTCGGCAAGGTTCCGGGGATCAGCGCCGAAAGCGCGCGCAGGATTTTCGACTATTTTCACGCCCGGCCGGGGTAACGGGTTGCTGCCACGTCACCAGAGTCTGCTTGCCGAAGCACCCACTCCTGGTCTTCACCTTTTCCTGAAACCGAGCGGATAGGCCGCCTCGGGAGGTTGACCTTCAAGCGCGGGCAGTATTGGTAACTCAGATGAACAATGTTTCGACCAGAAGGTCGGCGAAGCATTCGCTGTCTCTTCCAAATCTTCTGACCTACGCCAGAATCGCTGCGATCCCGGTGGTGGTCGGCTGCATCTATGCGCAGTCGATCATGGACGGCCCGCTGTGGCTGCGCTGGCTCGCGTTGGCGGTGTTCATCGCCGCAGCGGTGACGGATTTCCTCGACGGCTACTACGCGCGAATTTGGGATCAGCATTCGGCCTTCGGCCGGATGCTCGATCCGATTGCCGACAAGCTGCTGGTAGCATCCTGCCTGTTGATGTTGGCGGCCGATGGCATCATCCACGGCTGGACGCTGTGGGCGGCGATCGTGATCCTGTGCCGGGAAATCCTGGTCTCAGGCCTGCGGGAATATCTCGCGGCATTGCGGGTCAGCGTGCCCGTCACCAAGGTCGCCAAGTGGAAGACCACGATCCAGCTGATCGCGATCGGGTTCCTGCTGGCGGGCGAGGCCGGCGACCAGGTGCTGCCGTTCACCACCCAGCTCGGCCTGCTGCTGCTGTGGATCTCGGCGATCTTCACCATCTATACCGGCTACGACTATTTCCGCGCCGGCATCCATCACCTCATCGAAGAGGATGAACGATGAAGGTGAAGTATTTCGCCTGGGTCCGCGAACGCATCGGCTTGGCTGAGGAAACGGTGGAGCCGCCGGCTGGGGTGCGCACCGTCGGCGACCTGATCGACTGGCTTGCGACCCGCGGCGATGAATACGCGCATGCATTCGAGACCCCGGGCGTGATCCGCGCCGCGATCGATCACACCCATGTCAAGCCGGACATGACGATCGCCGGCGCCCGCGAGATCGCCTTCTTTCCGCCGATGACCGGCGGCTGACCTTGCGGCAGCACTGGCGATAACGACATGACGGTTCCGGTGACCATCCGTATCCAGGACGCCGATTTCGATATCGCGCGCGAAATCGAAGCGTTGACCCGCGGCCGCACCGACATCGGCGCGGTGGTGAGCTTCTCCGGGATCTGTCGCGGCAGCGAGGCCGACCAGGATATCGCGGCGCTGACGCTGGAGCACTATCCCGGCATGGCCGAAGCCGAGATCCAGCGCCATGTCGACGACGCGCTGTCGCGCTGGCCGCTGACCGGCCTGACCGTCATCCACCGCGTCGGTCGCCTTGTGCCGGGCGACAATATCGTGCTGGTGCTGACCGCATCGGCACATCGACAGGCGGCGTTTTCCGCCGCGGAGTTTCTGATGGACTATCTAAAAGCCAATGCGCCGTTCTGGAAGCGCGAGGAGCGCGCCGATGGCTCGACCTGGGTCGAGGCGCATCACCGCGACGATGAAGCTGCAGCCCGCTGGGAAAAGAACTGATGGCCAAAATGAAGAAGAGCAAGATGGCAAGAGCCAAGACCACAAAAGCCACGACAGCCAAAGCAAAGGTGGGAAAAGCCAAGGCACCAAAGGCCAAGGCGGGACAAGCCGCCAAGCCGGCGGCGAAAAGCCGCGAGGCCGCGGCGGCATTTCCCAAGGTCGCGCCAGGCGAACTCCGCACCCTGTTCGATTTCGTCCGCTACGCGGTCAGCCGCTTTGCCGAAGCCGATCTGGCGTTCGCGCACGGCACCACCGATCCGGTGGCGGAAGCCGCGTTCCTAGTCTGCGACACGCTGAACCTGCATCCCGACCAGTTCGACATCTTCGCGATGGCGCGGGTCACCGCTGCGGAAGCCGAACAGCTGCTCGAGGTGATCCAACGCCGGGTCACGACCCGGAAGCCCGCGGCCTATCTGGTCAACAAGGCCTACATGCTGGGGCTGCCGTTCTATATCGACGAACGGGTGATCGTGCCGCGCTCCTTCATCGGTGAAATTCTCGGCTCGCATTTCGACGGCGGTGACGGCTCGCTGATCGAGGACCCCGAGGCGGTCGAATCCGTGCTCGACCTCTGCACCGGCTCCGGCTGCCTCGCCGTGCTGGCGAGCCAGCGCTTTCCCAATGCGCGGATCGACGCGGTCGATCTGTCGCCGGACGCGCTCGAAGTCGCCGCGCACAATATCGACATCTATCAGCTCGACGATCGCGTCACGCTGCTGCAGGGCGATCTGTTCGCCCCGCTCGGCGACGCCCGCTACGACCTGATCATCTCCAACCCGCCCTATGTCGACGATGAGGGCATGGACGATCTGCCCGACGAATGCCGCTACGAGCCGGAACTCGCCTTCTACGGCGGCGCCGACGGGCTCGATCTGGTGCGCCGAATTCTCGCCGAGGCCAAACAGCATTTGACGCCGCAGGGCGGCCTGCTCTGCGAAATCGGCCGCGGCCGCGACAACATCGAAGCCGCCTTCCCCGACCTGCCGCTGCTGTGGCTCGACACCGAAGAGTCCGAAGCCGAAGTGTTCTGGATCGCGGCGGTAGATCTGTAGGACGCTCTTCACCTTAATCGCGCCGCGCGCTCAATCCTCATGGTGAGGAGCCCGCCCCTTGGCGGGCGTCTCGAACCATGAGGCCAGGACGCATCCTCATCCTTCGAGACGCCGCGCAAGATGCGCGGCTCCTCAGGATGAGGGGTCGTGCGCAGCGAGAGACCTACGCGCTGAATTTCAGAAACGTGAATTCGGTGTCGTCATAGGCGCGGCGTTCGAGTTCCGCGAAGCCTTCGGGCGCGACGAAGCCGGCGTCCCTGGCCTCCTCGACCACCACGAGCGCCTCGGGGACCAGCCAGCCGCCGTCGCGTAGCGAGGCCAGCGCCTTTTCGGCGAGTTTCATACGGTACGGCGGATCGAGAAACACCAGCCCGAACGGCTCCATCGGATGCGCCGGGCCGAGATTGCCGGCGTCGCGGCGATACACCTTGGTGACGCCGCCGAGCCCCAGCGCCTCGACATTGGCGCGCAGCAGTGCCCGCGCTTCCGCGCCGTTGTCAACAAACAGCGTGAACGCCGCGCCGCGCGACACCGCCTCGATGCCGAGCGCGCCGGTGCCGGCGAACAAGTCGAGCACGCGCGCGTCCAGCATCGGGTTGTCGTAAGCGTGCATCAGGATGTTGAACAGCGACTCGCGCAGCCGGTCCTGGGTCGGACGAATCTCGCGCGACGCCGGCGCCACGATGTTGCGGCCCTTCAGCCGTCCGCCAACCACGCGCATCGTGTCACTCGTCGCGCGGCTTCAGGTCGCGCTTGCCCTTGTAGGGGCGGGTCGGGCGGCGCGGCGGGCCGTAGCCGCCGGCTTCCGCCTCGTTGCGGGCGCGGGATTCGTCGCTGCCGGTGCGCTGCACCAGCACGCGGCGGCCCTTGCGGTCTTCCACCGCGCCGCGCTTGAACACCGGCTTCTTGACCACGACGGGATCGAGATCGGTATCGCCCTTGCTGGCGGTCGGACGGCCAAAATCGGCACCGGCGAGAGCGGCGACCTTCTCGCCGAGCTGTTCGCGCAGCACCCTTGTCTTGACCTCCTCGACCTCGCCCTCCGGCAGTTCGCCGAGCTGGAACGGACCGTAGGACACCCGGATCAGCCGGTTCACCTCGAGCCCGAGATGCGCCAGCACGTTGCGGACTTCGCGGTTCTTGCCTTCGCGGATCGCGAATACCAGCCAGACATTGGCGCCCTGGTCGCGCTCCAGCTTGGCGTCGATCTCGCCGTATTTGACGCCATCGACCTCGACGCCCTTGCGCAATTCGTCGAGCTGCGCCTGCGTCACCTCACCATGGGCGCGAACGCGATAGCGCCGCAGCCAGCCGGTTTCGGGCAATTCCAGCGCCCGCGCCAGGCCGCCGTCATTGGTCAGCAGCAGCAGGCCTTCGGTGTTGAAATCGAGCCGGCCAATAGAGATCAGCCGCGGCAGGCCTTCCGGCAGATTGTCGAACACGGTGGGCCGGCCCTCCGGATCCGAATGCGTGGTCATCAGGCCGCGCGGCTTGTGGAACAGGAACAGTCGGGTGCGCTCGCGCGGCGGCAACGGCTTGCCATCGACGGTGATGACGTCGCGCTCGGTGACGTCGAGCGCCGGCGAATTGATCTGGCGGCCGTTGACCGAAACGCGGCCCTGCGTGATCCATTCCTCGGCATCGCGGCGCGAGCACAGCCCGGCGCGCGACACCACCTTGGCGACCCGCTCGCCGGCCTTTTTTTCCTTCGGCGGACGCGCGACGCGTTTTTCAAAATCCGGCTTGCGTTCGCGATAGGCGCCACGGCCGCCGAACGCCGGGCGCTTGGCGAACACCTTGCTGTCGTCTTCGTTGTCGCGGCGCGGACGCTCGGCAGCCGCATCGTTGCGCGGATGCTCGTGCCAGTCGCCGCGCGGCTCGCGGGGCCGGTCGAATTTCGGGCGCTCGCGGACCGGCCGATCGCCGACCGGGCGATCCTCGCGCGGACGGGAAAACCGCGGACGCTCGGCGCGCTCCTCGCGCGGCTTGTCGAAACGCGGCTTGTCGAAGCTGCGCTCGCCGTCGCGCGCGGGGCGCGAATTGCGTCCGGCATGATCGGGCGACGAAGCGTCGCGCTTCTGCCACGGCTTGGTCTCGCCGCGATCGGGACCGCGATCCGGGCGGCTGCCGAAATCCTTGCGCGGGCCGCGATCCGGCGCGCCGCGACCGAATTTGCGCTCGCCGCCGAATTTCTTGTCGCCGTCGCGCGACGGTCGTGCGCTGAAAGGACGGTCGCCCGACGGCCGCGGCCGATCGCCGTCCTTGCGGAAGCCTTCGCGCGGCGCGTAAGGGCGTTTCTCGCCAGCACCTTCGCGGGGGGTGTAAGGGCGCTTCTCGCCAGCGCCCTCGCGCGGCGTATACGGGCGTTTGTCGCCAAATTTCTTGTCACCGAATTTCTTGTCGGCGAACCGAGCCGCCGGTCGGCCCTCGCTACGCGCCTCACCGCGCTCGCTGCGCGGGGTGTAGGGACGCTTGTCACCGCCACCCTCGCGTGGCGTGTAGGGACGCTTCTCGCCACCGCCTTCGCGCGGCTTGTAAGCCCGCTTCTCGCCGCCGCCGTCGCGCGGGGAAAACTCCTTGCGCGGGCCGCGATCCGGGCGGTCGCCGCCGCTACGCGCGGGGCGCGGCGAATCGGAAAAATCCCGGCGCGGCGGGCGCGCGTCGTCGCGGCGCGGCGCCGACCCTTCACGCTTGCCGGCGTAGGGCTTACCCGGTCCGGAATACGGCTTGGTGCCGTAGCTCTTGCGCTCACCGCCGGCGTCGGCCGGCTTGGCGACGTAGCTGCCGGCCTTCTTGGCGAATTTCTTCTCGGGGCCGCGGGCGGCGCCGGAGCGGCCCTTGCCACCACCGGATTTGCCGCCGGGCGGTCGGCCGCGCGAGGGGCCGTTGTTTTTGTCGTTGTCGCGGGGCATGACTGGTCTCACTTGCGTCGTCGGAATGGCGATCAGGCTGACGGGAACGGGCTCGCGCGACGCTGACGCGCGCTCTTTGACCAAGGCGCAATGTCACGCAAAACCGGCATCCACTTTTGCTGAATGCGCCCTCCTAGCAGGTTTTTCGGGTTGATACGAGATATGACGGCAGCATCTTTCATGGATTTGGCGCTGAAAGCGGCCGAAATCGCGCAAATTGCCGGAGAAGTGCCGATCGGTTGCGTGGTCGTGCGCGACGGCGAGGTGATCGCCAGCGCGGGCAACCGCACCCTGACCGATCGCGATCCGACCGCCCATGCCGAGATCGTGGCGATCCGGGACGCCGCGCGGCGCATCGGCAGCGAGCGATTGGTCGACTGCGATCTCTACGTCACGCTGGAGCCGTGCACGATGTGCGCCGGCGCGATTTCGTCCGCGCGGATCCGGCGGCTGTACTACGGCGCAGCGGATCCCAAGGGCGGCGCGGTGGACTCCGGCGTGCGGTTCTTCGCACAGCCGACCTGCCATCACGTGCCGGAAGTGTACCCGTCGGTCGGCGAGACCGAGTCAGCGACGCTGCTGCGGGAGTTCTTCAAGG
Source organism: Rhodopseudomonas sp. (assembly GCF_013377015.1). GTDB lineage: Bacteria > Pseudomonadota > Alphaproteobacteria > Rhizobiales > Xanthobacteraceae > JARJEH01. Next base: position 721,232 of record NZ_JACABA010000001.1, read on the forward strand.
CGCGGCGGTGAGGGCCGCACTGCCGTCATCACCCGCGAAAGCGGGTGACCCAGTAACGGCTGACGCCTGCGAGTACTGGGTGCCCCGCTTTCGCGGGGCATGACAGTAGAGAGCGTGGCGCGTCGGTGCGCTGTCTCGAACGCCGTCACGTCGTCGCAAAGAATTCCAGCAGCGCTTTTACCGTCGCCTCCGGATCTTCCTCGGTGAGGAAGTGTCCGGAATTGACCGGTCCGCCCCGCACGTCGGTCGCCCATTTCTTCCAGGTGTCGAGCGGCGTCGCGACGGATTGCGCGATGCCGGCGTCGCCCCACAGCGCCAGCATCGGCACCGCGATCTTGTGGCCGGCGTCATGATCGGCCTTGTCGTGTTCGAAATCGGCATAGGCGCCGGCACGATAATCCTCGCACATCGCGTGCAGCCGCATCGGATCGTTGAACGCCGCGAGATAGTGCTGAAGCGCCCTCGGATCGAACGCGCTGAGATCCTTGCTCTTGCTCCAGCTCGCCAGCTTGGTCTTCAGGAAAAAATCCGGGTTGGCGCCGATCAGCGTTTCGGGCAGCGGCGCCGGCTGTGCCAGGAAGCTCCAATGATAGATCTTGAGCGCGTAGGCGCGGTCGATCCGCATCCAGTATTCATAGGTCGGCAGGATATCGAGCACCGCGAGCTTGCTCAGCCGGCCGGGATGATCGAGCGCCATCCGATAGCTGACGCGGCCGCCGCGATCGTGGCCGGCCAGCGCGAACCGCACATGGCCGAGTTGCTCCATCGCGTCGATCAGCTGCGCTGCCATCGCGCGCTTGGTGTAGGGCGTGTGATCGGCGTCGCTCTCCGGCATATCGGACCAGCCATAGCCCGGCAGATCGGCGATAATCAGGGTGAACTTCTCCGCCAGGCGCGGCGCCACAAGGTGCCACATCACATGGGTCTGCGAGAAGCCGTGCAGCAGCAGGAGCGGCGGTCCCTTTCCGCCGACGCGAGCGAAGATTCGGCCGGACCGGGTGTCGATCCACTCGGACGCATAGCCGGGAAACAGGTCGGCGAGGTCGGGCATGGCGGATTCCTCAATCACTTCGAGCGAGCACGACGCAAGATCCTCATCCTGAGGAGCGGTCCGAAGGACCGCGTCTCGAAGGATGAGGCCGCCCCCACCCTTCGAGACGCGCGCAAACGCGCGCTCCTCAGGGTGAGGGCGGAACAACTCCACTAGCTGCCGCGACGTGACAACCCAACTACTTGCCGCGGCGTTCCCGCGCCACCGCCTGCCAGCCGATGTCGCGGCGGCAGAATCCCTCGGGCCAGTTGATCACCCCGATCGCCTCGTAGGCGCGGCGCTGCGCTTCGGCGACGGTCTTGGCCGAGGCGGTGACGTTGAGCACGCGGCCGCCATTGGCGAGAATCCAGTCGCCCGACGCGATGGTGCCGGCGTGGAAGATCTCGACGCCTTCGATTTTGGCGGCGCGGTCGAGCCCGGCGATGCGGGTGCCCTTCTCGTAGGCGCCGGGGTAGCCCTTCGCCGCCATCACCACGGTCAGCGCCGGATCGGGAAACCAGCGCAGGCTGAAATTCTTCAATTGCCCGTCGCAACAGGCGAGCAGCGCCGGCACGATGTCCGACATCATCCGCAGCATCAGCACCTGGGTTTCCGGGTCGCCGAAACGGACGTTGTATTCGATCAGCTGCGGACCGTCCTCGGTGATCATCAATCCGGCGAACAGCACGCCCTTGTAGGGCGTGCCCATTGCGCGCATCGCCCGCAGCGTCGGGGTGATGATCCGGTCCATGGCCAGTTGGCAGATCGCGTCCGTCATCACCGGTGCCGGCGAATAGGCGCCCATGCCGCCGGTGTTCGGCCCCTTGTCGCCGTCAAAGGCGCGCTTGTGATCCTGCGCTGTGGCCAGCGGCACCGCGTGCTCGCCGTCGCACAGCACGAAGAACGAGGCTTCCTCGCCGACCATGAACTCCTCGACCACGGCCTCGGCGCCGGCTTCGCCGAAACCACCGCCCAGCATCATGTCGATCGCGGCCTCGGCTTCCGGCAGCGTCATCGCCACCACCACGCCCTTGCCGGCGGCTAGGCCGTCGGCCTTGATCACGATCGGCGCGCCCTGGGCGCGGATATAGGCCTTGGCCGCGTCCGAATCGCTGAACCGCTCATAGGCGGCGGTGGGAATAGCGTGAGCCTTGCAGATGTCCTTGGTAAAACCCTTGGAGCTCTCCAGCCGCGCCGCCGCCTTGCTGGGACCGAACGCCTTGATCCCGGCGGCTTCGAGATCGTCGACGATCCCGGCGGCCAATGGCGCTTCCGGCCCGACCACCACCAGATCGACGGCGTTGGCCTTGCAGAACGCGATCACCGCGGCGTGGTCGGCAATATCCAGCGCGACGCAGGTCGCCTGCTCGGCGATGCCGGCATTGCCGGGCGCGCACCACAATTTGGTCAACAGCGGCGACGCCGCGATCTTCCACGCCAGCGCATGTTCGCGCCCACCTGAACCGAGCAGCAGAATATTCATCGACAAGCCAGACCCGGAACGCGGTGGACGATGCGCGAGGGTGTAGCATGGCCCGGGCGCACCGCAACAAGCCGCGGCGCGAAGCTCACAGGGAGATTGGGCGATCCGTCGCGAGGCCGGCGGATTTCGCCCGCCAGGCCCTGACCAGCGCGATTCCCCAGCCGAGGAAATAGCCCGAGCAGGCACCCGAGACCGCCTGGCCGGCGATCGCGACACCGGCGAACGCATCCAGCTTCATCGCCGCCACCACCGCGACCGCATATTGCAACAGGAACACCGTCAGGTTGCGAACCAGCGGCACGACGCTTCCCGGGCGCACGACATTGCCCTGTTCGTCGACATCGATCGCACCGGCGCCGCGAATCAAAGCGACGGTCAGGAATACGGCCGCCGCCGCAAACCAGATCAGCACCAGGCTTGCCGCCTTGCCGCCGAGGACAAGGCGGGACAGTCCCATCAGCAGGAACACCGCCGGCACGATCAGGACGCGCCAGATCGGCCGGGTCGTCGGCCGCAGTGCCTGACCGCCCTGCCAGGCGAGGAAGGCCAGCAGCGCGAACACCCAGATCGGCGTGTTGACGAGAATTTGCATCGCGGTCTGCATCGCTTTGTTTCCTGTCTGATGGTTGCGGCTCAGGTCGGCGGCATCGCGATGATGTCGCGCAATGTCGCAACATGCCGGGCGAAGGCGCCGCGACCGACGACGGTGACGGTCACGGTGGTCTGCGGCTTCTTGCCGACAAAGGCTTTGTCCACCGCGACGTAGCCGGCCTTGGCCAGCGTCTCGATATGCGCGCCGAGATTGCCGTCGGTCGCGCCGGTGAGTTTCTTCAGCCGGGCGAATTCGAGCCCCTGCCCAGCCGGCAGCGCGTTCAGCGCCGCCATGATCCGCAGCCGCAGCGGCTGGTGAATGATATCGTCGAGTTCGGCCATGGCTCAGCTCCGGCGCATCCAGAGGCCGCCGAGCATCAACCCGCCACCGTTCACCGCCGCCATCCACAATTCGAACCACGGGCCGAGATACGCATAGCCGATCAGTGTCAACGCCGCGGTCGTGAGCCCGATCGCCACGAAGACGTTGCCGACCCAAAGTCCGACGATGACGTAAGCGAGCATGAAATACAGCGGCCAGAACGTGCCGGTCTCGCGGGGGCCGAAATGCCCCAGCCAGCAGGCGAAGGTGCCGAAAGCGATGAACAGCACGAAGGCGGCGACCGCGCGGTGATCGAAGCTCCGCACGCCGGTGCGCGGAGCGGTCACCGTGCTGATCAGGAACGAACCGCCGGTGCCGACGACGTAGATTGCGATCCACGACGCATCGGCGTAACGCGGCCAGGCGAAGGTGATGAGATGTCCCACCAGCGTCAACGCGCCCCACAGGATCATCATCAGGCTGGCGCGCTGATAGGTCAGTGACTGCCGCACCCGCCGGGCGATGTCGTCGATCTCCGACAGCGCGGCGGCGGCCGCTTTCGCATCGATCGTCATGTCCCCGCCCCGGCGCTGGCGACGTCGTCGGCGATCGCCGACACCGCCGCCGGATCGCTGACGATGCCCATGTGATTGACGCCCTTCACCAGCCGAACCACGGCCGACGGCACGACGCTGCGCACCGCGGTGTCGTATTTGTCGGCAACCATCAGCTCGTCATCCGTGCCGGAGAAGACCGTGATCGGTCGGGTCGCCGCCGCAAGATCGGTGCGGAAGTCGGCATGGGTGCCGAAATTGCTGCGCAGCCGTTCGGTGTAGCTCGCCACCAGTCGCCCTTCGGAATGCGGCGGCACCGCGAAGGCCACAACGGGCAACGCGTCGCAGCAGTTGATGCCCAACTTGTGCAACAAGATCAGCCCGACAATGCGCGGAACATCAGCGTTGGCCCAGCCGCCGGTACCCGGGCGGGTGGTCGGCGCGTCATAGCCCAGATAGGGCGCGAGCAGCACCGTGCGCGCGAACAAGTTCTGGATCTTCGAGCCGGCGACCCGCAGCGCAAAGCCGCCACCCGAGGAGTGGCCGATCAGCGTCAGCGGCGCGGTCGGGTTGGCTTGCCTGATCACCGCGACCAGTTCGGCCAGATCGTCCTCGAGCTGACCGACATAGCCGATGTCGCCCCGTGTGCCGGAAGCGCCATGGCCGCGAATATCCACCGCGTAGGTCTGCACGCCGCGCAGCGCCAGCGCCGAGGACAGTGCGTGGATCGTGGTCCCGCTCGACCCTGACGATCCGTGGACGACGACGGCGATTCGATCGGTCGCCGCGCTACGCGCCGGATAGTGACGGTAAGCGAGCGCCGTGCCGTCGCGGCCCTGGAAGCGTTCGAGTTCGGGTAGCCCCGAGAAATCCACCGATTTACGGGCGTCCGAGATCGAGGTCAGTTCCGGCGGATGCTCAAGCGGCCAACCGACCAGCCCGGCCAGAATCAACGCAACGAGGCCGGTGGCGGCGAGGCCCCAGCGGATGGTCTTCAAACTCCCGGAAACGATGGTGGCGACCATTGTCAAAACCTCCCTGAAAAGCGTCCGACTGATTATTTACAGAGAACTCTGTAATACAGAGTTGAAGCTCTGGCAAGGGTTGATGGCGGCGACCGCCAAAAATCCCTACCTTGCAGACCAACCTGAAAGTCGCCGAATCGATGGCCAAGCTGCTCGCGCCCGATACCCTTGTGAATGCTCCGGAATTCACCGTCACCGAGCTGTCCTCGGCGCTGAAGCGGACGGTCGAGGACGCCTATGGGCATGTCCGGGTGCGCGGCGAGATTTCCGGCTTTCGCGGGCCGCATTCCTCCGGCCACTGTTATTTCGCGCTGAAGGACGAAGGCGCCAAGATCGAGGCGGTGATCTGGAAGGGCGTCCACAGCCGGATGCGGTTCAAGCCGCAGGAAGGCTTGGAAGTGATCGCCACCGGCAAGCTCACCACCTATCCCGGCTCCTCGAAGTACCAGATCGTGATCGAGGCAATCGAGCCCGCCGGGGTCGGCGCACTGATGGCCTTGATGGAAGAGCGCAAGCGCAAGCTCGGCGCCGAAGGTCTGTTCGACGAGGCGCGCAAGCAGCTGCTGCCGTATCTGCCGGAGGTGATCGGCGTGGTGACGTCGCCGACCGGCGCGGTGATCCGCGACATCCTGCATCGTCTCGAAGATCGCTTCCCGCGCCACGTGCTGGTGTGGCCGGTGCGGGTGCAGGGCGAAGGCTCGGCCGAACAGATCGCGGCCGCGATCCACGGCTTTAACGCGCTGCCGGAGGGCGGCAAGATCCCCCGGCCCGATCTGCTGATCGTGGCGCGCGGCGGCGGTTCGCTGGAGGACCTGTGGTCGTTCAACGAAGAGATCGTGGTCCGCGCCGCCGCCGAAAGCATGATCCCGCTGATCTCGGCGGTGGGGCACGAGACCGACATCACGCTGATCGACTTCGCCGCCGACAAGCGCGCGCCGACGCCGACCGCGGCCGCCGAGATGGCGGTGCCGGTGCGCGCCGAATTGTTCGTCGAGGTCACAAGTTTGGCGCGTCGCACGATGCTGTGCTGGCAACGCGCCCAGGAATCGCGCCGCAACGAACTGCGCGCCGCGGTGCGCGCGCTGCCGGCGGCCGGTGAGTTGCTCGCAATCCCGCGGCAGCGGCTCGACGGCGCCGCGGCGGCGCTGCCACGCGCGCTGAAGGCCAACACCCACGCGCATCATCGCCGCTTCGCGCAGGCCAGCGCCGGCCTGACGCTACGAGTTCTGCGCGATCAGGTCGCGCATGCGGCACATCGGCTCTCCGTGAGCGGCGAACGGCTGACGCACGGCGCCCGGGCCGGGCTGCGGCAGCGCCGCGAACGCTTCGCCGGGCTTGAGATCAGGCTGAAGGCGTCGAAGCTGGCCAATGCGCAGGCGCAACGCGTCCGGATCGGCAGCGAGCGCGAACGCACGGTTCGCCTCGCCGAGCGAGCCCGGCGCGCGCTATCGACGCTGATCGAACGCAAGCAGGCCCGCGTCGCGCATGCCGGACAATTGCTCGCCGCGCTGTCCTACCGCGGCGTGCTGGCGCGTGGCTTTGCGCTGGTGCGCGACGCCCAGGGGCAGTCGATCCACGCCGCCGCCGGCATCGGCGCGGGCGCGAGACTCAGCCTCGAATTTGCCGATGGCCGTGTTGGCGCGACGGCCGACTCGGACGGAGCGGACGCGACCCGTGCGGCGAGGCCGGCCGCAGCGAAGCCCGCCTCCAGCGCGACCGCTGCAAAGCGCAGCGCCAAAGCGGTCGACCAGGGATCGCTGTTCTAGCCAGCAGCAAGCACGCTACCGGCCCAGCCATTTGACGACCCGCTTCTGCGCGTCGTCGCGGGCGACAGGATCGCTGCCGAGATGACCGTGATCGGGGCCGTCCGACGCCGCCGAGATCATCCCCAGCGGCAGATCCGCCCGGTCGAAATCCTGATAGGCGCCGGGATAGACCACGATTCGCGCCAGCGCACTGCGTCCGCGGGCGCCGTCGATCATCTGCCGGCACGCCACGGGCGAGCTGATATCGTCGTTTCCGCCGATCATCAGCAGCGTCGGAACCCGCGCGCTCCATCCCAGCCCCGATGACAGCCGGCAGTCGGGATAGAACACCACCGCGGTGTGAAAATCCGGCTCGCGCTTGCCGATCGCCAGTTGCGGCCGCACCGCCCACAGCACGGCGCTGGCGCCGTTGCCCCAGCCCAGCAGGCTGATCCGATCGGGCGCGACCCAGCTCTGCTTCGCCAGCCATTGCCGCGACGCCAGGATATCGGTGACGCGCTCGCGCCGCGCCAACACGCGGCGATCCTTGACTCGGCATTGCGGTCCCAATTCGCGCGAGGCGTAGCTGTCGGGCAGCAATACGGCGCGGCCGGTCTTGAGCAATTGTTCGGCCCAATCGGCGTAGCGCGGTTGGATCGGCTCCAGTCTTGCCGCCAATCCACCGCAACCATGCAGCGCGATCACCGCCTGGAACGGTCCGTCGCCATCGGGCTTGTAGAGCGTCGCATGCAGCACGCCATCGGCGCGCGGAATCTCCACCACGATCGGCGCTGGCAGCGACGATGCGCTGGCGGCGTGGCTGACGGCGAACAACGCCGCGGACGTCAAGATTGACAGCAGGCGCATCGCGCGTCCCCAGTCGCCGGGGTTTTCCGGCAAACGCCACGATATCACGCAGGAAAATCCCGGATTCATCACAAGTGAGTGGTTTGCAAAGCGGCCGCTGCGACATATTTATGGTAGACGGTATTGTGGGTTGCGTGGCCGGAGATTGAAATTTTCCGCCTGAATTTTCTGGAGAACAGCCGTGCTGAATAAATTCGGCCCCTCGGGCTCGGGCGAAGCCCAGGTGCAATATCTGGACGGCGACTTCCGCGTGATCTCACCCGGCACCTATGTGCGCTGCGCGATCACCGGGGTGCATATTCCACTGGACGAGTTGAAATACTGGAGCGTGGATCTGAAGGAAGCCTATTCGGTTCCGAGCGCCGTGCTGCAGCGGCATTTTCCCGCCGCGCTGAAGCCGAAGGCCTGATCCCGCGGTCGTCGTCGCCCCAAACTGCGGAGCTGATCCGCGATCAGTGAGCGCGAAACGATTTCGCGCGTGCTTCGGCGAGTCGATCCACCATGAAGCGGCGCAGCCTCGCCGGGTCGTCGAACTTCAGAGTGACGGCGAACGCAACGATCTTCGCCGCAGGCGATGCTACATCGCCGCCGAGCCGCGCCAGATCCTTCTGGGTGGTCACCAGGGCCAGCCCGTCGCGGCAGGCGGCATCGATCAGGCCATCGATTTCGGCTGCCGAAAAGGAATGATGATCGGGAAACGGTTTTTCCGCGACGACGTCCACGCCGCTCTTGCGCAGCGTTGCGAAGAAGCGTTGCGGATCGCCGATGCCGGCAAAGGCCAGCACGCGCTTGCCGGTCAGCGCGACGACCGAAGCGTCGTCGGGTTTCAGATGCGCGCGCAGCACCAGACCGCCTTTGGCTTCGACTGCGGTCGCCACCGCGGCGGCGGCGGTGCCGTCGCCGACGATGACCAGCGCATCGGTGCGCGCTAGTTGCGGCGGCAGCGGCGCGCGCAGGGGACCCGCCGGAAACACCCGACCATTACCCAGCCCGCGATCGCCATCGATCACGATCAGCGACGTATCCTTGACCAGCGCCGGATTCTGAAATCCGTCGTCCATCAGGATCACGCTGGCGCCGCGCGAGCGCGCCAGCGCTGCACCGGCGACGCGGTCCCTGGCAACCACGACGGGCACCCGACGCGCCATCATCAGCGGCTCGTCGCCGACGTCGGCAGCGACATGCCGTTCCGGATCGACGCTGACCGGGCCGCGCAGCCGTCCGCCATAACCGCGGCTCAGAACCACGGGCACCTCGTCCAGTTCCCGCAGCAACTCGACCAGCGCCAGCGTCGTGGGCGTCTTGCCGGCACCGCCGACGTGAAAATTGCCGACGCAGAACACCGGGACGCCAACCTCGACGCCGGACCACGTCATACGCTGCGCGGCAACGGCGCCGTAGACAGCGCCGAGCGGCATCAGCAATCGTCCTACCCACGATGACGGCCGGTGCCAGAAGGCCGGCTCATGCATCGGCTGCTCCCATCTCGATGCGCAATTGCAGCAGATAGGGTTCGAGCACCGCCAGGGTGCGATCGAGCGCGCCGCCGAGCCGATCGACCACGCGAGTCGCGGCATCGATCGAGATCTGTCGCGCCGCCGGATCGGCCAGCAACTTCCCGAGCCGCTTCACCAGCGCATCAGCATCGGCGGCCTGATAGGCGCCGCCGGCGCCGTCGAGCGCTTTGTACACCTCGGTGAAGTTGGAAACGTGCGGCCCGTGTACCACCGCAGCGCCGAGCTTGATCGCCTCGATCGGATTTTGACCGCCATGCTCGACCAGCGAGCCGCCCATGAACACGATCGGCGCCAGCCGGTAGAACAGCCCGAGTTCACCCATGGTGTCGGCGACGTAGATCGCGGTCGCCGCGGTCGGCAGTTCGTCGCGCGACCGCAACGCCACCTGCAGGCCCGCGGCTGCGATCATGCAGGCCACCGACTCGCCGCGATGCGGATGCCGCGGCACGATCACAGTCAGCAGCGACGGAAAAATGCCGCTCAGCGTCTGATGCGCCTGCAGCAGCATTTCCTCTTCGCCCGGATGGGTCGAGGCCGCCACGATCACCGGCCGGCCGCGCGTCACCGCCATCAGCCGCTCCAGCTTGGCGGGGTCCGCCGGCGGCGGTTCGACGTCCATTTTCAGGTTGCCGGTGGTGATGACGTTACGGCTCCCGAGCGCCACGAAACGCTCGGCGTCAACGCCGGATTGCGCCATGCAGATATCGAACCTGCCGAGCAAGGCACCAATGGTCGCCGCCGCGCGGCGCCAGCGCGGAAACGACCGCTGCGACATCCGGCCGTTGATCAGCACCATCGGCAGCCGCCGCGCGGCGCTGGCCAGGATCAGATTGGGCCACAGGTCGGACTCGATGAACAGCGCCAGGCTCGGCCGCCAATGATCGAGAAAGCGCGCGACAAAGCGTGGCGAATCATAGGGCACGAATTGATGGATGATGTCGGCCGGGAATCGCTTGGCGACTACCGCCGCGGAGGTCACGGTGCCCGAGGTCAGCAGGATCTGAATCTTCAGCGCCCGCAGCCGTTCGATCAGCGCCGCGGCGGCCAACACCTCGCCGACGCTGGCGCCGTGAATCCAGACCAGTGGCCCCGGCGGCCGGGCGGTGTTGCTGATGCCGCGCCGCTCATTGACCCGCGCGGGGTCTTCCTTGCCGTATTTCAGCCGCCGGCCGATTAACACCGATGCCAGCGGAGCGGCGGCCGCCGACAGCCTCTGATAGGCGCGCAGCGTCCAAGGTAATTGATCAGCCATGATCGGCCTCGCCTGCCGCCGCGGCGGCCGCGCATCCTACCAGCCGTTCGGATCGGCTTAGGCGGGCCCCGGCGACAAAGCGGCGAGCGCCGGTACGCGACGAATTGTAGGACGACATGGTCAGCGCGGAGATTTCGCGTCTTGACCGGGATCGAGCAGCCGATGGAGGTGAACGACGAAGTAGCGCATGTGGGCGTTGTCCACCGTCTGCTGGGCCTTGGCTTTCCATGCCGCGTGCGCGGTCGCGTAGCTCGGAAACACGCCGACGATGTCCAGCTTGTCGAGATCCCGGAATGTCGTGTTTTCGAGGTCCGTCAATTCGCCCCCGATTACAAGATGGAGCAATTGCTGCGCATTGTCCGACATCAAAATGATCCTTGCCACGGCAAACGGAAGCGCGAACGGTCAGCCCACGGAGCGATCGCGAAAATGCTCGACGATATGAGCATGACGGTCGCGCCCCGCAGCGACCAACACGCCATGGGTGACCTCGGGACGGTTGTAAACGATCGCGTCGCCCGCGAGAGTGGTCATTCTACCATTCGCTTCGTGCACGATCAAATCCGCAGCCGCAAGGTCCCAGTCACGACTTTGGCCGCCGGCAAACGCGGCGTCGAGCTGGCGGTCAGCGACCCGACACAGCCGCAGCGCCAGCGACCCGATCCGCGGATGCAAGGTTGCGCCAGCGGGCATCGCCAGCCGCTCGACCAGCGGCTTCGGCCCCGCCACCTTGGAAAAATCGAGCGCGATGCCCTCGGTGGCGCGCAACGCAGCGCCGTTGAGCGAAGCACCCTCGCCACGCGCGGCGAAAAAGAACTCCTCGGTGGCGGGAGCGAATACCGCAGCCAACAAGGGCGACGCATTCGCGACCAACGCGGCCGAGACGCACCAGTCCTCGCGACCGGCAAGATAACCGCGGGTGCCGTCGATCGGATCGATGATCCAGACCAGCGATTTGTCCAGCCGCGCGGAATCATCGGCGCTTTCTTCGGACAGCCAGCCGTAGTCCGGCGTGGCGTCCTGCAGCCGGTCGCGGATCAGGTCGTTGACCGCGATATCCGCCTCGGACACCGGAGACGAGGCCCCTTTGGTCCAGTTCCGCAATTCGGTGCGAAACATCTTGAGCGCCAGCGCGCCGGCCTCCCGGACGGTCCTCTCCAACAACGCGGCGTCGCGCTTCAGGTCTTGCGGGTCAGCGACGACACTAGCGTCCGGCAATCGTCAGTCCCTCGATCCGCAGCGTGGGTGCATTGATGCCATATCGGAAGCTGAGATCGTTCGCCGCGCGCAGCGATTTGTACATTTCAATCAGATGTCCGGCAATCGTCACTTCGCTCACCGCATAGGTGCATTCGCCGTTCTCGATCCAGAATCCGGCAGCGCCGCGACTATAATCGCCGGTGACGCCATTGACGCCGGAGCCGATCAGGTCGGTGACGTAGAACCCCTCCTTGATGTCGGACATCAATTCGGCGGGGGTCTGTTCGCCGGGCTCGAGGTGAAGATTGTAGGGACCGGGTGACGGCGACGACGAAACGCCGCGGTGGGCGTGGCCGGTGGTGGTGAGCCCGAGCTCGCGCGCGGTCGCGCAATCCAGCAACCATGAACTCAGCACGCCGTCGTCGACGACCGCGAGCCGCTTCACCGCGACGCCCTCGGCGTCGAACGCCTGCGAGCGCAGCCCGCGCACGCGCAGCGGATCGTCGACGATCCGAATGTGGTTGTCGAATAGCCGCTCGCCGAGACGGTCCTTGAGAAAGCTGGTCTTACGCGCGATCGAGGCGCCGTTCGCGGCATTGACCAGATGGCTGACCAGCGAGCCCGCCACTCGCGGATCAAAGATCACCGGCACCTTGCAGGTCGCGGCCTTGCGCGGATTGGCCCGCGCCACGGTGCGCTCGCCCGCGGTTCGTCCTACGATTTCAGGGGACAGGAGATCGACCGCGTGCAGCGCCGAGGTGTGGTCGTAGTCGCGCTCCATGGTGGTGCCGTCGCCGACGATCGCGGTCATCGAGATGCTCTGCCTGGAGCGCAGATAGGTGCCGTGGAAGCCGGTCGAGGTCACCAGCACCATGCCGCCGATGCCCGACGAGGCCGAGGCGCCGCCCGACTTGCTGACGCCCTTGACGGCGAGTGCCGCGACCTCCGCCTCGCAGGCGCGGCGTTCCAGTTCGGCGGTCGACGGCGTTTGCGGATCGAGCAGATCGAGATCGGGAAAATCCCGCGCCAGCAGCGAGGGATCGGCGAGCCCGACATATTTGTCGTCAGGCGCGACGCGCGCCATCGCCACCGCGCGTTCGGCGAGTTTGGCGACGCCGTCGCCACTGATGTCGTTGGTCGACACCACCGCCTGGCGGCGACCGACCAGCACCCGCAAGCCGACGTCGTCGCCTTCCGAGCGTTCGGATTCCTGCACCCGGCCGTCGCGCACCTCGACGCCCTGCGAGACACCCCGCACCGCCACCGCATCGGCGGCATCGGCGCCGGCGCGTTTGGCGGCCTCGACCAGGCGCTGCGCCAGCGTGCTGAGCGCGGACTGATCGAACAGGTCCGCATTGGCGGAGCGCCCGGAGGACGATGTCGAGCCGGATGATGTCGCGGTTGGTGAAGAGATCACAAATGAAATCCCGAGGATTGAAGGCAGCGCGCGGGCGGCTGCGAGGAGGATGGACAACCCATGAGATGTGCCTGTTTGGCGCGGACTTCAACCATGCAACCGGCATTGGCGCAAAAGATTATCGGCAATTGTGCAACGCCTCGTCAATCATGTCGGCGAAGGATCTGTCAATCATGCGCAGCAATGCAATGCCAGTGAGATCCGATTAACCAGCCTTTTTAAGCGATTTCGGACGCAGCTCTGGCACGCTCTCACCCATCGACCGGGACAATAATTCCGGCGGGGAGAACACAGCCGTGAGGCGTCAAACAGCAATAGGCGGGGCCTATCCCGCTGGGTCGAGCCGTGCATTGCGGCTCGACCCTCTTTCACTGCCGGTCCGCTTCGACGCACAGGATATGCGCGCCGACGGCGGAATCCGGCAAGTCGAATTGCACCGCGAACGAGTCATCCTGCGCCGCGCTATCGGCGGCATGCGGATGGCGGTCAACGTTCGGGTCAGCGACTTTCTCGGGATCGCATCGCGCGGATTGGACAACGCTCGGATGCTGGTGCTGGTGCATCGCGATCCGTCGCTGTCGATTCCGCTGTGCGTCAGCGCCGACGCCGACGAGATCGAGACCGCATGGCAATTGTGGAGCGACATCTTCGCTCTGCCGCAGCTGCCGGACGTCAAGCCGTGCGAGCCGGCGCAGCGCCGCCGCCGTCACAACGCGATCCGGGCGCGGCGGCCGAAATTCCTGGTACGACGTCGCGCGGGAGGTCTGCTGAACCCGGCGGCCATGTATCAAGGCGAACGCGAGATTATCGCGCGGGAGTGATGAGGGTCAAACTGGCTGCGGCAATCGGCGGGTCAGCGCGATCCGCTGAAACAACCACAACAGCGCCGGGCACAACAAGGCGACCGCACCGCCGAAGTCGAACGCCGCTGCGGCGGTGCCAGCCGCCCTCGAATAAGCGCCCGCGAGCATCGGCCCCATCATCATGCCGAGATAGAACACGGTATAGAACACCCCCATACCGATGGCCCTGGTTCCCGGAAGCAGCGATCGGGCCGGCAGGCTCATGATCGGTCCCGCCGCCAGCCCGCCTGCCAGCCCGAGTGCAACCACGCAAGGCATCACCGCTTCGATCCGCGTGATCGCGAACAACAGCCCCCCAGACAGCACGCATCCGGCGACGATGACGGACTCCGCGCGACCGATCCGGTCCGCGAGCCACCCGCCGAGCGGAACCGACACCGCAGCGAGCCAGAGCACCGTGCTGATCGCGGCGCCGGCCTGGGTGATCGACCAGCCGCGCTCGACCAGCATCGACGGCCCGAAACTGAAAATGATCGCGAAGCCGATATTGTACAGGCTCCAGATCGAGCCTGCGACGATCACGGAAACCAGCGTGCCACGGTCAAGCCGGACGCCGTCGATCCTCGCCGCCGTCGACCGTGGCGGAGGCTGGTAGATCGTCGTCAGCAGCATCCCGCACGCCACCAGTCCGATCACCGTCAGATACACGGCGTTGACGCCGGCGGCCACGCCGATCGGCGGCAGCAGCAGCAGCGAGATTGCAACTCCGACAGGCCAGGAATTGACGAAGATCGCCATCGCGGTGGCGATCTCGCGGCCGACGAACCAGTCGGCTACCATCTTCGTCATCTGGACGTTGAGCAGCACACCGCCGGTGCCCGCAACCAGCCGGCCCGCGAGCTGGCCGCTCCAGCTGGTCCACAACGTCATGATCAGGCCGCCGGCGAACATCAGCCCGAGACCGACGAACACCGCGCGCTTGTCGCCGATCCGCTGACCGATCGCACCCCCGGGTAACGCCAGGACAATTCCCGGCGTGAAATAGAGGCCGATCAGCAGTCCGACGCCGGCGATTCCGATATCGAAATTGTCGCGCAGCAGTGGAGCCACCGCAGCGACACTCTGGAACTGAAACGCCATCGTCGCGCGAACCGCGAACAGCACGGCAAGCATCACCCAGCGGCTACGCATGTGCCCTCTCGTTTGTCGCGGTCGATCGAAATGCGTCGATTGCGAAAGTGTCGGCTCGGCAGCGGACTATGCCGACCTCGCATTTCGAGAAAATCGATCCGGAGCACGACGTTTGATCCGGATCGTGATCGCTGGATATCGACCTAACTATCAGGCCGGAGTCGCGAGCGGCTTGCCCTTCTCGACCACATAGGTGCTGGTGAGACGGACCTTGCCTTCGGATGCCTTGCCGCCAGCATGCGGCGTATTGGGCGGCACCTGAAATCCATCCCCTGCCTTCAGGATGCGGGTCGCCTGGCCTTCAATCGGCAACTCGAGGCTGCCTTCGATCACATAGCCGGATTCGATTCCCGGATGGGTGTGCCGTCCGACCGGAATCCCGGCCTCGATTTCCGCCTCGACGATGATCGTCACATATCCCGGCATTGGGCCATCGGTCTGCGACAGCACCTTCCGCTTGACCCCGGGGGTCGGTGCGGGCGCCGTGCCCTGCGCCGATGCGTCGGTTGCGATGAACCCGGTCACTGCGCAGATCGCGCAGGATGCAAGACCGGCGAAGCCTCGTCGTGTGAGCATGGTGGTCCTCCCTGTGGTGTCCGGATCACAGCGTCCGGACTTCCGAGCCAGCAACCGGACGCACTGGGCGGTCACCGATTGCGTCTTGATTGTTCTCCGCCGGATCGGGTTTTGCAACGTCGAACTCTGCCGCACTGCGGTGCCGCGATTCGCCGCTGACTTCGGGAAGAAAACCCACGTCCGTACCAGGCGCAACGTTTGGATCGAGTTCGAGAGCGGCACCAGCGGCTCTCGTAGAGGCAACGACCGATCTTGAGACGGTCCTCAGAGCTATAATCAGCCGGGCGATCAGGACCGCTTTAGTCGCGGATTGGCTCGGGCCGGGTCCGCTATCCGACCAGACGGCGGCAATTGAGTTCCGGTCCGCTCGGACCGACGTCTCCCCGCCATCCGGCCATTCAATGAAGTCCGACTTAAGCCCCCACTAACTACAATTGCTAACGACGCTTCCACCTGTCGCGTGCAACCGTGTCGTAGGCGGGGGCGAAATGAAAAAATCTCTTTCAGGCGGCAATGACGATCGACGAGCAGCAAACCGGAGTTCCGACCGGGTCGGTTGGGAACTGCGGCTGCGACGATGACGCCGCATGGTTCCCGTCCGTTCCGCTGGGTTGTCGTCTGCGGTGCGCTGCTGATTCTGGCGATCGCGGTCGGAACCGCGACCATGATCGGTCACTTCCGCGACCGGGCGATCGCGAACAGCGAGCGCGAGCTTGAAAACACCGTATCACTGCTCGCGCGGCACTTTGACCAGCAGTTTGAAGATCTCGAGACGATCCAAAGCAGCCTGATCGACTACATGCATGCGGCCGGGATCAATTCTCCGGACGACTATGAACGCAAGATGTCCGGTCGCGACGTCCATCTCATGCTGGAGACCAAGCTCAGCGGATTGTCCTATATCGGCGGCCTCAACCTGTTCGACCAGAACGGGACGCTGATCAATTCATCAGGTTTCTGGCCGGTTCCAGAGGTCAACGTCGCAGATCGGAACTATTTCAAGGAATTCAAATTCAACCCTCGGTCGGCGGCGATATTGGTCGAGCCGGCCTACAGCCGCGTCACGGGAGCCTGGACGATCATCCTGGCCCGCAAGCTGGTCGGGCCGAACGGCGAGTTCCTCGGGTCCATCGGCAGAGGCGTCGAACCGGCTTACTTCGAGAAATTTTTCTCGTCGCTGGCTCTCGGAGAAGGCGGCGCGATCACCATGTTTCATCGCGACGGGACCTTGCTGGCCCGCCACCCGAGCATCGAACCGATCATTGGACGCAATTTCAAGACCGGGCCGCTGTTCCAGAACGTGTTGTCAAAGGCAAGCTACGGGACGACCCGGCTGCTGAGTCAGCTTGACGGCCGGGATCGGTTGGCCGCCGCCCAGGTTCTGAAACGTATCCCGATCGTCGTCGCGGTGACCACGACCGTATCCGCTGCGCTGGCCGACTCGCAGCAGCAAACCAGATTTCTGGTCGGCATGGCCGGTCTGTTTGCGCTGGTGATCTTTGTCATGCTTCTGATGATCGTGCGCCAGCTGTCGCAGGACCACAAGACGTCCAGACGCAAGCTGGCGCAGGAAAAGCAGCGGCTCGACATCGCCCTCAACAACATGACGCAGGGGTTGCTGCTGTTCGATGCAGCGGGACGGATCGTATTCTGCAATCGGCGTTACATCGAGATGTACGGACTATCGCGCGATGTGGTCACGCCAGGCTGCAGCTTTCGCGATCTGATGGCGCATCGAAGGGATACCGGATCGTTCCGGGGCGACGTCGACGATTTTTGCGAGCGTGTCCTGCACGACCTCGCGGTGGAGCAAACAACCCAGATCGTGATCGAGACCGTCGACGGGCGTTCAATCCAGGTCGTGAACGAGCCCTTGGCAACCGGGGGATGGGTCGTCACCCACGAGGACATCACGGAGCGGCGCAAAGCCGAGAGCAAGCTGGAAAAGACCCAAAGGCTGCTCAACGGCGTGATCGAACACATGCCGGCGATCCTCAGCGTCAAGGACGTTCGCACCCGCACTTACCTGATCGTGAATCAGGCCGCCAGCCTGCTGTTCGGTCTTCGGAGCGAACAGATGATTGGAAAGACTGCCCATCAATTGTTCGAACAGTCCCAGAGCGAATATTTCGACGGGCATGACAGCGACGCCATCCGCTCCGGCGGAATTTCGGTGGTGCATGAGCATACCGTGACGAATCGGTGCCGCGACACACGTGTGTTGACCACGACGAAGCTGACAATTCCGGATGAAGCGGGCGCGCCTGAATATCTGATCAGCTTTTCCGAGGACATCACCGAGCGGCGCCAAGCCGAAGCCAAAATTTCCCATCTGGCACATCATGACGTCCTGACCGGTCTGGCCAATCGCATGTTGCTGCGCGAGCGGCTCGAGACCGCGCTGTCGTCAGGACGGCAAGGCGTCGTGCAGGCGGTGTTCTACGTGGATATCGACCACTTCAAGAGCATCAACGACACCTTCGGGCACGCGATGGGCGATGAGCTTCTCAAAGCAGTCGCCGGCAGGATGAGCCGCTGCGTGAGTGATGTCGACACGATCGCGCGTCTCGGCGGCGACGAATTTATTATCTTTCTGACAAGCCTCAAAGACGCGTCGGAAGCCGAACGTTTCGCCCAGAAGATACTGGAGATCGTCGGCGAACCGGTTCAAATCGGCGATCGGATTATCGACGTCGACCTCAGTATCGGGATCTCCATTGCGCCGAATGATGCGACCTCGTCGGATCAGCTGCTCGCGAATGCGGATGCGGCGCTGTACGAAGCCAAGGCCGCTGGTCGAGGTCGGTACTGCTTTTTCAAGCGCGAATTCGATACCAAAATCAAGAACAAGCGTATACTTGAACTCAACCTTCGCGCGGCTCTGGCGAAGGACGAAATCGAGATCCACTACCAGCCGATCATCAACCTTCGCGACGGCAGGATTAACGGCTGCGAGGCGCTGCTGCGCTGGCGCCATCCCGAGCAAGGCACGATCTCACCCGCCGACTTCATCCCTGTTGCCGAAGCGACCGGCCTCATCAACCAACTTGGCGACTGGGTACTGAACAAGGCCTGCGCCGAGGCCGCAACCTGGCCTGGTGACATCAGACTCGCGGTCAATGTCTCGCCGATTCAGTTCAGGAGTCAGACCCTGGCGCTGAAGGTGGCCGCCGCACTTGCGTCGTCAGGCCTTTCAGCAGGCAGACTGGAACTGGAAATCACCGAGGCGGTTCTGATCGGCGATGACGAGGCGGCACTCGCCATGTTGCATGAACTGAGGGAGATCGGGGTGCGCATCGCGCTGGACGATTTTGGAACCGGCTATTCCTCGCTCAGTTATCTGCAACGCTTTCCGTTCGACAAGATCAAGATCGACCGCTGCTTTATCAAGGATATCGCGGAGCCCGACGGGTCATCCTGCATTGTGCAGGCGGTCGTGAACATCGCCGCCGCGCGCCACATGACCACGACGGCGGAAGGCGCGGAGACGCAACAGCAACGGGACATTCTCCGCCAGCTCGGCTGCACCGAGATGCAGGGCTTTCTGTACAGTCCGGCGGTCCCCGCGGCAGAGCTCGCGCGACTGTTGCTTGCGCGTCGTGACAGGGCGGCGGGCGCGACCTAGATCAAACTCAACCGGCCCGCAACGCCGCATCCACCAGCAGCCCCGCCGCCAGCAGCAGGCCGGCGTCGCGGTTCGACTTGAACAGCCGCAGGCACCGCGCAGTGTCGCGGATGTCGAGCCTAGCGATCTGCCAGGCCAGATGAGCGGCGAACATCGCAAGGCCGAGCCACGCCGGCCAGCGCGCATCGGCCAGCATCAGCGCCGCACCGATCAGCGCCACCGCGAGGCCGTAGAACGCCATTAGCGCCGGCGTGGTGCGCGCGCCGAACAACAGCGCGGTCGACTTGATGCCGATCAGCAGATCGTCCTCGCTGTCCTGATGCGCGTAGATGGTGTCGTAGCCGATCACCCAGGCGATCGAGCCGGCATAGAGAAAAAGCGCCGCGACATCGATCCGGGCGAGCGTCACTGCGAACCCCATCAGCGCGCCCCATGAGAAGGCGAGCCCGAGCACCACCTGCGGCCAATAGGTGATCCGCTTCATGAACGGATAGGCCGCGACGATGATCAGAGATGCGATGCCGGTGGCGATCGCGAAGGCGTTGAACTGCAGCAGCACGGCGAGCCCGACCAGTGCCTGCAATACCAGGAAAGCCAGTGCCTGGATCACCGTGACCTGGCCCGCCGGAATCGGCCGAGAACGCGTCCGCTCCACCTTGCCGTCGAGATCGCGGTCGGTGATGTCGTTCCAGGTGCAGCCGGCGCCACGCATCGCGAACGCTCCGATGAAGAACAGAGCCAGGAAGCCGGGAAGTCGGGACAGATCGTGGGCGACACCCGCGGCGATCGCCGCCGACCACCAGCACGGCAACAGCAGCAGCCAGGATCCGATCGGCCGGTCGAGCCGGCACAGCCGCAGATAAGGCCGCGACCATAGCGGCGCGTGGCTGTCGACCCAGTTGCCGGTCGCATCCGCAACACGGGTTGCCGCGCCGCTCATCGCGCGAGCACGTTGCCGTTGAGGGTATCGAAGGTGGTTCCGCCGTTGCGCTTCGCCGTCACGTTCGCTTCGGGAAGCGCCGACGACGATCCCAAAACGTCACTCAGGCTCGGTCCGATCGGGCCGCGCTGCTGCTGCTGTTGCGCCACGTTGCAAACCCGTTGCTGCATCGCCTCGGTGTTCTTGTGGCCGGCTCTGAGCTGCTTGGCGATCTCCGGCGGGATTCCGCATTTCTGACTGTTGGTCTCGACGTATTTGACCATCTTGATTTCCGCCTTCGCGAATCCTGCGATCAGCTTGCAGGCTTCGTCGGGGGGCGCATGCCGGTCGCCGGCAGCCTTGATCGCGGCGCCGCGCTTTTCGGCGTCCTGGCGCAGAACCATGAACCCCTTCATGCATTCGTCGTCGCCGGGCGGCGGCCCGGCCTGCGGCGCGCTGAACGCCCCGCCGGCAACTGGCGCTGCGCCCGCGGACGGAAATGGACTTGGCGCCGAACTGATCGGCGCCGCGGGAGCGCCATTGACCGGTGGAAACGGCGAAGCCCCGCTTGGCGCGGCAGTTTGATTGGGGAGCGGCGCAGGAAACGCTCCCTGCGCAAAGGCAGCACCCGCATGGGCAGCGAACACCGCCATCGTCAGTGGCACAATCAAACGTCGGATGATCAAAGCTGCTCCTCCGGCAAAGTTCGATGGTCCCCAAGAGATCCGCCATCCGGCGGTCGGCGATCGGGGCCTTTTACGATTCCTGCCAGCCCTTAACAACCCGTCGAATTGGGCGACAGCGCGGCGCTTCGCCGCTCCGACGCTGATATTGCCGGAGCTTTAGGCTAAAAGCCGCCGAAAGGAACCTTGGTCATGAGTCGAACCGATTTTCGCAGTCCCCGGCTGTTCGTCGATGCCGCACTTGGCGTTGGTGCAAAGGTGCCGCTCGAGCGCGATCAGAGCAACTATCTCGGCAATGTGCTGCGGCTGGCCGCGGGCGCCACCGTGCTGGTATTCAACGGCCGCGACGGCGAATGGCTTGCCGCGATCGCGGGCTCCAAGCGGCCCGACCGCCTTGATGTCATCGCCCAGGCCCGGCCGCAGGATCGTCTGGCCGAGCTCGCCTACGTGTTCGCGCCGCTGAAGCACGCGAGGCTCGATTACATGGTGCAAAAGGCGGTCGAAATGGGCGCCGGGGCGTTGCGGCCGGTGCTGACCCGCCATACCCAGGTCAGCCGGGTCAATACCGAGCGGATGCGCGCCAACGTTGTCGAGGCCGCCGAACAATGCGGGATTCTAAGCATCGCGACGGTCGATGAGCCGGTCACGCTGGAGCGGTATCTGAGCCAGCGCCGGGAACAGCCGGAGGGCCAGCGACTGATGGTATTCTGCGACGAGGCCGCCGAGATCGCCGACCCGGTGGTGGCGCTGCACGGCGCCCGCGACGCGGCCGCGCGCGGCATCGACCTGTTGATCGGCCCAGAGGGTGGATTCGCCGAGGAGGAACGGGAACTGCTGCTGCGGCAGCCTAATATCCTGAGACTGGCGCTGGGGCCCCGGATCATGCGGGCGGATACCGCGGCAGTGGCCGCGCTGGCGCTGGTGCAGGCGGTTGCGGGGGATTGGAAAGGTAATTAGGTAGTATTCGACTTTTGCCTCGGCGCCCGGTTAAGCCACTTCACCGATCGCGGGTCGAAACTCCGTTGCGGCCATGTTAAGGGCTGCGCCGACCGCACGCTGCCCCTGCCGATATTGCTGGACCTCGACATGACCAAGACCGCCGCCCCTCGCGCGACCGGATCCGCCGAGTGGGCGGAAGCGCTGCTGTTATCGTTCGGCAAGGCCGGCTATCTGCAGGCTCACCCGGCGATCCTGCAGCCGGCGGAACCGTTTCTCGACTTGTCGGGCGAGGACATCCGCAAGAGCCTCTACCTCACCACCGATGCCGGCGGCGAGGAACTCTGCCTTCGCCCGGACCTCACCATTCCGGTGGCGCGGGACTACCTGGCCTCGGGTGTCGCCGGCCAGCCGGCCGGGTTCTGTTATCTCGGCCCGGTGTTCCGCCAGCGCGGCGGCAAGCCGAGCGAATTTCTCCAGGCTGGGATCGAATCCTTCGGGCGCCAGGACCGCGCCGCGGCGGACGCCGAAATGCTGGCGCTCGGGCTCGAGGCCACCGCCGCGTTCGGCCTCACCGACATCGATAACCGGACCGGTGACGTCGCGCTGTTCGCCGCCCTGGTCGAGGCGCTCGACCTCTATCCGGTGTGGCGGCGGCGGCTGATGAAGGATTTCAACCGCAAGACCAGCCTGGCGCAGGATCTGGAACGCCTCACGCTCGCCACCGGAACCAGCCGCAACGAGTATGAGGGCGTGCTGGCGGCGCTCGCCGGAAGCGACCGCAAGGCGGCGCTGGCGCTGGTCACCGACCTGATGTCGATCGCCGGCGCCAGCAATGTCGGCGGCCGCTCGGTCGCCGAGATTGCCGACCGCTTTCTCGAACAGTCGACGTTGAAGGGCGGCGCCCTTCCGCGCGACGCGCTGGAGAAGATCAAACGATTCCTCGCCATCGCCGGCGATCCAAACCAGGCACTCGGGCAGCTGCGCGCGCTGGCGGCCGATGCCAAGCTCGATATCAACGCCGCGATCGATCAGTTCGAGAGCCGGATCGGCTTCATGGCCGCACGCGGCATCGACCTCACCAAGACCCGGTTCTCGACCTCGTTCGGGCGCGGCGTCGATTACTACACCGGCTTCGAATTCGAGCTGCACCGCAAGGGCGATGGCGACGAGCCGCTGGTTGCGGGCGGACGCTACGACGGGCTGATGACCCAGCTCGGCGCCGCCGCACCGATCCCCGCGGTCGGGTTCTCGATCTGGATCGAGGCAATGACCCAATCCGGCCGCAACCCGGCCACAGCCGGCCTGCCCGGGAGCGCGTCATGACCACGCCATTCGTGCTTGCGGTTCCGTCCAAGGGGCGGCTGCAGGAAAACGCCGAAGCGTTCTTTGCCCGTGCCGGCCTCGCGCTGGCAAAGCCGCGTGGCGTCCGCGACTATCGCGGCACCATCGCCGGGCTCGACAATGTCGAGATCGCTTACCTGTCGGCGAGCGAGATCGCCTCGCAATTGGCGCGCGGCGCGGTGCATCTCGGTATTACCGGCGAGGATCTGATCCGCGAAAACATCGTCGACGCCGACAAGAAAGTCGCGCTGATCGATAGCCTCGGCTTCGGCGGCGCCAATGTGGTGGTCGCGGTGCCGCAAGCCTGGATCGACGTTCGCACCATGGCCGATCTCGACGACGTCACCACCGGATTTCGCGCCCAGCACAATCGCCGCATGCGGGTCGCGACCAAGTACATCAACTTGACGCGCGGCTTCTTTGCCTTGCATGGCGTGGTCGATTATCGAATCGTGGAAAGCGCCGGCGCCACCGAAGGCGCCCCCGCGGTCGGCACCGCCGAGATGATCGTCGACATCACCAGCTCCGGCGCGACGCTCGCGGCCAACGGCCTCAAGGTGCTCGACGACGGCGTGATCCTGCGCAGCCAGGCCAATTTGGTGGCCTCGCGCGACGCCGACTGGAGCCCGGAGGCACTGGAAACCGCGCGTGTCATCCTCGACCACATCGCCGCGCGCGCCCGTGCCAATAAATACAAGGAAGTCCGCACCCGCTTCGCGGGCTGCGACGCAGCCCTACTGGCGGAGGCGCATAACCGTTTCGGGGTGGTCTCGCCGTTCGGCGGGCCGACCTCGTCGGGGATGATCACGCTGCACTGCCCCCCGGCGCAGCTCTATGCGCTCGGCAGCTTCCTGCGCGAACACGGTGCCGACACCGTTTCGGTCGCCTCGCTGGAGTACGTGCTGGACCGGGACAATCCGCTGTTCAGCAAACTTGCAGCATTCCTCGTGCAATAATGGCGCGGATGCCGCTGTGCCGTCCTGGCGACAGCGGGCGGCAATTGCCATATGTTGAGCATGACTGCTTTCTCGTGGAAACCGATCAATGATGCTGGGATCTGACGTCTCTGGCCTGTCCGCCAGCGCCGGCTCGACCGCGGCCCTGGGGCTGTCGATCGTGGTGCCGGTCTACAACGAGGCGTCCGGGCTGACAGTTCTGCATGACCGGCTGACCGCAATGGCCGCGAAACTGCGCCAGCGCCATGGCTTGGCCTGCGAGGTGGTCTACGTCGATGACGGCAGCGCCGACGCCACGCTCAGCATCGCCCGCGGCCTGCCGGCGGCGGCGCTCGACGTCCAGGTGGTGTCGCTGTCGCGCAATTTCGGCAAGGAAGCCGCATTGATGGCGGGACTCGACCACGCCCGGCGCGGCGCGGTGTTGTTCATGGATGGCGATGGTCAGCATTCCCCGGAACTGGTCGAGAAGCTGGTCGCCTATTGGATCGATGACGGCTACGACGTCGTCTATACGGCGAAGGCCCACCGCGACAACGAGTCGTGGCTGCGGCGCACCGCGGTTCGCAGCTTCTACGCGCTGATCAACTGGGGTGCACGGCAAAAGATCCCGGAAGATGCCGGCGACTTTCGCCTGCTGTCGCCCCGCGCCGCCGCGGCGCTGCGGCAACTTCCCGAGCGTAACCGTTTCTTCAAGGGCCTCGCGAGCTGGATCGGCTTCCGCCAGATCCGCGTCGACTACGAACCGGCGCCGCGGGCGCACGGCATCACCTCTTTCAGCCCAGCGAGACTGGTCGGGCTCTCGATCGAAGGGATCACGTCGTTTTCGGTGGCGCCGTTGCGGATCGCCAGTCTGCTTGGACTGCTGCTGGCGTTCGGGGCTTTCCTGTTCGGTCTTTCGATCCTGTGGGAGACCCTCGTGACCGGCCATTCGGTGCCGGGCTATCCGTCGCTGGTGATCGGCCTGATGACGATCGGCGGCGTCCAATTGATCATGATCGGCATCGTCGGCGAATATATCGGCAAGATCCTGTCCGAGCTGAAGGCGCGGCCGATCTATTTCGTCGCCGAGCACAGCGTCAAGCGCGCCGAGCTGGATGTCGTTCCGGGCCAGCCCCAACGAACAGCCGCCGCCGAATGAGCGAGGCCGCGCCGCGCCGAATCTGGCTGTGCGCCGACGATTACGGCATCAGCCCGGGCGTCAACCGCGCGATCCGCGACCTGATCGAACGCCGGCGCATCAATGCCACCTCGGTGATGGTGGTCGGCCCGGCGATCGGCCGCGACGAGGTCCGCGCGCTCAACGATGCGATGACCGCTAATCCGGAATGCGCGATCGGCCTGCACGCCACGCTGACCGCGCCGTTCTGTCCGTTGACGATGCATTTTCGTCCGCTACATGGCGGGTTGTTTCTGCCGCTGGGCAAGAAATTGCAGGCCGGCCTGCTGCGGCGGTTCGACCGTGAAATCATTGCCGCGGAACTGACGGCGCAGATCGCCGCCTTCGTCGCGCTGTTCGGCCGGGTGCCGGACTACGTCGACGGCCATCAGCACGTGCAACTGTTTCCGCAGGTGCGCGACGCCTTCCTGACGGCGGTACAAGCCGCGGCGCCGAATGCCTGGGTGCGCCAATGCGGCCGCGTGCGACCGCTGGCGCAACGGCTCGGCAAACCGAAGGCGTTGTTGCTTGATGTTCTGAGCGTGCAGTTTCGTGCCCGCGCCGCGCGAGCCGGCGTCGCTTTCAATTCCGGATTCGCCGGCGCCTACGATTTTCATAAGCAGACTGATTTCGCCGCGCTGATGGGCGGATTTCTCGAGGGTTTGCCCGATGGCGGGCTGGTGATGTGCCATCCCGGCCATGTCGATGACACCCTGATCAGCCTCGATCATTTTACCCACCAGCGCGAGCGCGAGCATGCCTTCCTCGCCGGCGATCAGTTGCTGTCGCTGCTTGCGGCCAGCAACGTCGTCCTGGCCGCGCCAACAGCCGATCCCCCCGCAAGCGCCGTTGCGCCCCCTACATAAATTTAATCCGGCGCGGCACTTATTGCGTCACAAAGCGTCCTTACATCTCCCACGCCCGCGCGACGAGTCACCTCGGTGAAGCGACCACGTGAGGTAATGCGATGCTTAGGGAGACCATCATGACCCCGCAAGAACGCCAACTGGTTGACGACCTATTCGAGAGGCTCGCCCGCGTCGAAGCCACCCCACGCGATCCGGACGCCGCCGAGGCGATCACGCAGGGGCTGCGAATTGCGCCCAATGCGACCTACGCATTGGTGCAGACCGTACTGCTGCAGGACGAAGCCCTGAAGCGGGCGCACGACCGCATCCAGCAACTGGAAGGCGCCGGCGAGCCCGCGCAGCCGCGCGGCGGATTTTTGGATTCGATGCGCGAGACGATTTTGGGCCGCGACCAGTCGCAGCCGCGCGGTTCGGTGCCGAATGTTCGCCCGCCCGATCTTGGAGGCCGTCCGGTTTGGAACACCGGACAGGTGCTGGGGTCGACCGAACGGCCTTCCGATTCCCGGCAGGATCGGCCCTACAATGAGCCGCAAGGCGGGCAGTATGGTCAGCCGCAGCCGGGACAGTACGGCTCCTATGGCGTGCCGCAGGCGCCGATGGGCGGAGGCGGGGGCTCGTTCCTCGGCACCGCGGCGGCGGCCGCGGCCGGCATGGTCGGCGGATCGCTGCTGCTCGGCAGCATCCGCTCGATGATGGGCGGCAATCAGCACAGCTTTGGCGACCAGTCCGCGCTCGGCGGGGGTGGCGGCCACAGCCCGTGGAGCGGCGATCAGTCCGGCGGCAATCTCGCGCGTGACGCCGGCCTCAACGACATCGGCAACAACAACGGACCGTCGGGGCATCGGGCCGATGACAGTTCGTCACGTCAGGGAATGTTCGACCAGGCGTCGAACGACGACCACGACGACATGGATCTGGATTCGGACGATTTCGACGGCGGTGGCGGCGACAGCGACTTCGCCTGAGCATCGAACCGCAACAACGCAAACGGCCGCCCGATCGCAGGCGGCCGTTTCTGTTGGTGTCTAGACCTTTCAGATCACGATGACCCGCGCACCGACATTGACGCGGCCATAGAGATCGATGACGTCCTCATTGCGCATCCGGATGCAGCCCGACGAGACGTTGGTCCCGATCGTCCACGGCTCGTTGGAGCCGTGAATCCGATACAATGACGAGCCAAGATACATCGCGCGGGCGCCGAGCGGATTTTGCGGGCCGCCTTCCATGTGGCGCGGCAGATCAGGACGGCGCGCCAGCATTTCCGGCGGCGGGGTCCAGGCCGGCCATTCCTTCTTCGCCGAAATCGTCTTCACGCCAGACCAGGTGAAGCCGGGCCGACCGACGCCGATGCCATAGCGCAGCGCCTTGCCGTTGCCCTGCACCAGGAACAAGAACTTGTTCGGCGTATCGACCACGATGGTGCCGGGGCTTTCCTTGCCGTGATAATCGACGAACTGCTTTTCGAATTTCGGATCGAACGTCGGGTGCGCCGGCTCGATCGCCTCCTCCTGCTGCCGCATCGCTTGCTGCGGCTCGATCGGCGGCAGCAACTGGCGACGCTGGTCGTAGCGCGGCTGGTAGACCGGCTGCTGTTCGTAGTTCGACTGGCCGCCGTCACTAAACAGGAATTCGATGAACCCGCCGCCCATCGAGGAGCGCGACGCGGATGCGGTGCGAACCGGCGGCGGCGGCGCGGGCTGACGGGCGTAGATCACGGTGGGCTCGACGATCGATGCGGCTTCAAACGCCACCGCCTGATGCAGTCCCGCGCCGAGGCAGGACACACTGGTAAGAAACGCAACTGTGGACTTTCTGAACATCGACGTACTCTGCACTGTTTCGCCGTGGATGCGCCCGAGAGCGCCTGTGAACGTGCTTAACTAAAACCAAAACAGCCTCGGTTTGGTAAACAGAACCGGCGTTTCGATTCACCACGTCGTCAACGACGCGGTGTTCTTTCCGACAGCGTTTATTTTCAGTGAATCCGCGGACGCCATGGTTAATCGTTGGTGTCCGTGCGTCGACCAAAGCGAGATTGCCCGCGTGAACGCGTCGTTAAACAGATAGCACTATCAAGGTGTATTGATTGGAACTGGGATGAACCGATGTCGATCCAACGCAAGCGCTTTCGTATTGAAGAACTCACGCTCGGAACTTCGCCGATCCTTGCAGACATCGGCAACGACAGCGGTCCCGGTCACCGCGAGATCATGACCGAGCTGCGCGCGATCCGCGAGCAGATGTCCAGACCGCACCGGGTCGGTCAAAGCACCAAGGAAATCGACGAGTCGGTCGCGCACGAGGCCGCGGAAGCAAAGGCGATGCTGGCGACCTACCGCGCCCAGATCGAGCAATGCGAGAAGCTCAAGATCGAGCTCGACCTGATCCACGACGCGATCAACCAGACCAAGCGGGAAATCGCGGTTCTGCATACCAAGAGTTTCAACGGCGAGGAGATGGCCAAGGTCAACGGCGAGCTGGGCGCCGTGGTCGGTGGAACAGAAGAGGCGACGCAACAGATCCTCGAGGCCGCCGAGGCGATCGATCTGGCCGCGAGCGCGCTGACCAAGGTGAACTCGCCCGATCAGCAGAAGCTGCTCAGCGAGGAAATCCAGGAGCGCGTGATCTCGATCTTCGAAGCCTGCAACTTCCAGGACCTGACCGGCCAGCGCATCAACAAGGTGATGACCACGATGAAGTTCATCGAGAACCACATCACCGTCATGATGGACATCTGGGGCGGCGTCGACGAAATCAAGGCGCACGCGCCGCCGATCGTGGACACCCGCGACGGCGACGCCAAGCTTTTGAACGGACCGAAGCTGGACGACGATGGCCACGCCTCGCAGGACGACATCGACGCGCTGTTCGACTGATCGCAACAACCTCAACGCCGCGTGGCGACGCGCGGCGGCCTGATCGCCAGGAAACAGCCCAGCGCCACCACGGTGCCGGCCAGTCCGAACGCGATCACCACCGGATCGGACAGGCGCTCGACCGCGGACGCCACCACGAACGGCGCCAGCGCCTGAACAAACAGCGCGGGCCGCGCGATCCGGCCGATCACCCGCCCATAACCCACCGGACCAAACATCAGCAGCGGCAACGCGCCGCGCGCGATTGTCATCACCCCGTTGGCGGCGCCGAAAGCGACGCAGAACAGCGCCGCCACCGGCACCGATATTCCGACCAGGGCCAGCATCGCGAACGACAACGCCATCAGCGTGATCGCGCCACGGGCGATCCATAACGGATGGGTGCGGCCGGCCAGCAGAAAATCGACCAGTCTTGCGGCGACCTGGGCCGGACCGAACATCGCCCCGAGCGTCACCACGGTGGCTGCACTGATGCCGCCGCGCTGCAGCATCGCCAGCAGATTCGAGGTGACCCCCGAGAGGATGAAGGCGTACAGCGCGAATGCCGCGGCCAGCAGGACGAACGGCCAGCCCTCTGGCTGCATCAGCGGATCGGGGACGACGATGGGGTTCACCGCAGCCGGCAATGGTGTCACCGCGACCGCCGCTGTCCGCGGCAATGCGAAGCCGTGCAGTGGCGCGATCACGCAGGCCATCACCGCCGCGAAGCACAGATAGGTACCGCGCCATCCGACGTGCTCGAGCAGGATCTGCGTCGCCGGCCAGCCAACCGTGGAGGCGAAGCCGCCGGCGAAAGTGACGAAGATGATCTGCCGCCGCGCCGAGGTTCCGAACAGCCGCGCCAGCGTGGTGAAGGCCGGATCATACAGCGTCGAGGCCATCGCCGCGCCGATCAGCAGCCAGCTCGCAAGGTAGATCGGACGCTGATCCGCGGTGGCCAGCAGCGCGAGGCCGAGCGCGCCAGCGAGCGCCCCCGATGACATCACGATATTGCCGCCGTGACGATCGATCAGGCCGCCGACGATCGGCGCCATCACCCCCGATGTCACCAGCCCGAGTGAAAATCCGGCCATGCAGAACGCCAGCGACCAGCCATGCGCGGCCGCGACATGCGGCATGGTCAGGACCGGCGGATAGATCAGCATGCCCCAGCATAGGATCTGGGTCACCGAGAGAACGACGACAGCGCGTTGAGGCCCCAGCAACAGGTTGCGCAGTCGCCCCATCAGATCATGACGTCAGGCCAGCGATCGGACTGCACCTCATGCGCGGGGCGCGCAGCGGACATAGACCATGTTGCCGTAGCGGGTGGCGGCATCCTTGTCGATGAAGCGGGTCACCAGAACCCGGCCGTCGAACGACACGATCTCGCGGTCCTGCTCGCCGCCGGAGGGCCCCGGCGGGCCGATATAGTTCTTGCCGCTGGGGCTGCCCTTCAGCCGTAATTCCTGCGGCGTCGCCTGGTCGGCCAGATGCATGATCACGCCGCCGGAGCTGCCGGCGCCGATCACATAGGGCTGCTTGCATTGTCCGCGCGCCGCCGCCTCGGTGCGGGCCCGGTCGGCGGGATTTTGGAACGACGCCAGCCCCCAGCGGCCGACGATTTCGTCGGCCCGGATCGTCGCTGGCATTTCCGGCGCAACCGCGGGTTCTTGCACCGCAACCTGCTGCGATCCCCCGAAACCGCCGAAAGTGCCGCAAGCCCCGAGACTCAACGCCAGCACCGAAGCGAGTCCCAGATGAGAAAATGCGCGTGCGTAGCGTGAACTGATCATGACTATCCCCAAGCGAAACGTCCCCGACCGCACCCGCCGTCCAGACAAGCGCAAAACTCCTGACAGAGCAATGCGGTCTCATTAACTACGCTGGTGCTCTGATCTGGTTTCCTGAACCATCCTATATTGACCTCACCAAGGTCTTAAGCCCTTGCTTGACAGGATCGGCGCCAAGTCATATTCCGAGCACACAATTAGCACTCCCGCAGCACGATTGCCAAGAACGTCGCCGCATCAGCCAGTGCTCCGCACCCGCTGACTGGCATTCGAAGCAAAGCGATCAAGCAAACGCACAGGAAACCCTCATGGCCAAAACCAATTTCCGCCCTCTGCATGACCGTGTCGTGGTCAAGCGTGTCGATGCCGAAACCAAGACCAAGGGTGGCATCATCATTCCCGACAGCGCCAAGGAAAAGCCGCAAGAGGGTCTGGTCGTCGCGGTCGGCCCCGGTGGACGCGATGAAGCCGGCAAGTTGATCCCGATCGACATCAAGACCGGCGACAGGGTGCTGTTCGGCAAATGGTCCGGCACCGAGATCAAGCTCGACGGCGAGGAGCTCCTGATCATGAAGGAGTCCGACATCATGGGCGTGCTGAGCTAACCAGCAATCACACATCATCGCTCTCTGAGTCATGCCCGGACTTGATCCGGGCATCCATCATCTTCAAAGCCAAGGCAGATGGATTGCCGGGTCAAGCCCGGCAATGACGCCGTTAAGAGCGCATCGACCCAGAAACCCCAGGAGCGAATCAAAATGGCAGCCAAGGACGTCAAGTTTTCAGGAGACGCGCGCGACCGCATGTTGCGCGGCGTCGATATCCTCGCCAACGCGGTCAAGGTGACGCTCGGCCCGAAGGGCCGCAATGTCCTGATCGAGAAGAGCTTCGGCGCTCCCCGCATCACCAAGGACGGCGTTACCGTCGCCAAGGAGATCGAGCTCGAGGACAAGTTCGAGAACATGGGCGCACAGATGCTGCGCGAGGTCGCCTCCAAGACCAACGATCTGGCCGGCGACGGCACCACCACCGCGACCGTGCTGGCCCAGGCGATCGTCCGTGAAGGCGCCAAGTCGGTCGCCGCCGGCATGAACCCGATGGATCTGCGCCGCGGCATCGAGATCGCCGTCCAGGCCGTCGTCAAGGATCTGGTCAAGCGCGCCAAGCCGGTCGCCTCCTCCGCGGAAATCGCACAGGTCGGCACCATCTCGTCGAACGGCGACGCCGCGATCGGCAAGATGATCGCGCAGGCGATGCAGAAGGTCGGCAACGAGGGCGTCATCACCGTCGAAGAGAACAAGTCGCTGACGACAGAAGTCGACATCGTCGAGGGCATGAAATTCGACCGCGGCTATCTCTCGCCCTACTTCGTCACCAATGCCGAGAAGATGAGCGCCGAGCTTGAGGACGTCTACGTGCTGCTGCACGAGAAGAAGCTGTCCGGGTTGCAGGCGATGCTGCCGGTGCTGGAAGCCGTGGTGCAGTCGGGCAAGCCGCTCTTGATCATCGCCGAGGACGTCGAGGGCGAAGCCCTCGCTACCCTGGTGGTCAACCGGCTGCGCGGCGGCCTCAAGGTCGCGGCCGTCAAGGCGCCGGGCTTCGGCGATCGCCGCAAGGCGATGCTGGAAGACATCGCGATCCTGACCGGCGGTCAGGTGATCTCCGACGAACTCGGCATGAAGCTGGAGAGCGTCACGCTCGCCATGCTCGGCCGCGCCAAGAAGGTGGTGATCGACAAGGAAAACACCACCATCGTCTCGGGCGCCGGCAAGAAGAAGGACATCGAGGCCCGGGTCGGCCAGATCAAGGGCCAGATCGAGGAAACCACCTCGGACTACGATCGTGAGAAGCTGCAGGAGCGGCTCGCCAAGCTGGCCGGCGGCGTTGCCGTCATCCGCGTCGGCGGCGCCACCGAAGTCGAAGTCAAAGAAAAGAAGGACCGCGTCGAGGACGCCCTCAACGCGACCCGCGCCGCGGTACAGGAAGGCATCGTACCCGGCGGCGGCGTGGCGCTACTGCGCGCCAAGAAGGCGGTCGGCCGCATCCACAACGACAATTCTGATGTGCAGGCCGGCATCAACATCGTGCTGAAGGCTTTGGAAGCCCCGATCCGCCAGATCGCCGAGAACGCCGGCGTCGAAGGCTCGATCGTGGTCGGCAAGATCCTCGAGAACAAGTCGGAGACCTTCGGTTTCGACGCCCAGACCGAGGAATATGTCGACATGCTCGCCAAGGGCATCGTCGATCCGGCCAAGGTGGTCCGCACCGCGCTGCAGGACGCTTCGTCGGTTGCAGCGCTGCTGGTCACCACCGAGGCTATGGTCGCCGAACTGCCGAGAGACGCAGCCCCGGCAATGCCGGGCGGCGGTGGCGGCGGAATGGGTGGCATGGGCGGAATGGGCGGCATGGGCTTCTGAGCCACGCCGACACTGGAACTCGCATCGAAGGCCGCCTCCGGGCGGCCTTCTTTTTTGGCGTTTGCTCGAGGATTTGCTAGGCAATGCCTTGGTTCCGATTCAATGCGAATCGAGAAAGCTCGACACGCTCGAAAGTCGCCCTGCGAGGATTCCGGAATGCGCGCGCTCATCTTCAGTCTGCTGCTACTGGTCCCTGCGGCCGATACCGCTTTTGCCCAGACCAAAGCCGCAAAGCAGCCCACGGGCGAGACCGAAACCCGCTACTTCACCTCGATCGACGGTTTCATGGATGGCAACGCCGACGTCGTCCTGAAGGAGACCCGGCAGGGCAAGACGGTCAGCTCAGCGGTGCTCGACGTCTGTTATCCCGCGGACAAGACCTCCGACCGCAAGGACCGCTTCGTCGTCAATCTGGCTGTCAACGGCCAGACCCTGAGCGGAACCACGCAGAGCCTCGGCGACAAAGCCCCGGTCGCGGTGAAGCTGACCCGCAAGCCGACCGGCGACACCTTTGAATTCAAGGGGCAGGTTACCGTCGGGACGACCGTGAACGAGATCGCTTCGGCCGACAATACCGACCTCAGCGAAAAGGAATTCCACGACAACCTCTCGACCGACGACAGCATCGCCGCGGCGCCCAAGGATTTCACCGAAGTCTCGCCCGAAGCGATCGGCGTCAGGGTGAAGCTCGATGCGACGCTGGATTTTCTCAAAGGCCTGAAAGGCCAAAACGTCGAGATCGCGCTCAGCAGCCTGAATGCCGGCTGCGACGCGCTGCGAGCGGGCGAGCAGGTGATCACGCTGGCGGTCGATCCGGATCGCGCGGCGGACTTCGTTGCCAAAGCCAAGGCGACGCCGGGCGTCGTCAACGCCGGCTGGACCACCGGCGTGTTCGACATGGACCGCAGCATCCGCTTTGCCGCCGCGGATTGGCGCGACGGCGACAAGCTGAACCGCGACAAGCTTGCGACCGCGATCGCCGCCGTGCTGTCGAAGACCCTGGCGGCGAAATTGTCGACCGCGGTGTGGAGCGACACCACCGGCAAGCTGAAGCTGACGTTCAAGCGGCCCAGCGCCTTGCTGCCGGCGCTGCAACTGACCGAAACCTTGGAAGTCACCGCGCTGGCCGCGCCCGACAAGCCGGGATCCACCGACCGACTGATGCTCTGGCTGGGCACCCCCTCGGTTTCGACCGCGGACGAAACGCCGGGCGCGAAGCTCAACCTGAACGACGATTCCGGCAGTGACGAAGAAGCCGAGCCAAAGGACGGCGCCGCCTCGCTCGACGCGCTGGCCAAGGAATTCAAGGCCCAGCGCTGGGATTCCGACAAGTCCGCCTGGAAATGACTCGCTAGCCACTTTCGTCGAAGTCGGGCGCGACCGCCCGGCCGGCGAATTGACATGCCGCCGCATAGCGGCAAAGAAGCCCTTCCTTCCAGCTCCGGGATTTCAGGTTGAATGGCGCGCTATGACGCAGTGGTGATCGGCGCGGGCCTTGGCGGCTTGACGGCAGGCGCGATCCTGGCGCGCGAGGGCCGCAAGGTTCTGGTGATCGAGCGCGGCAACTCGGTCGGCGGCGCAGCGTCGAGCTACAAGGTCGGCGATCTGTTTGTCGAAGGTTCGCTGCATGTCACCAGCAATCCGCACCATGCCGAAGACCCCAAGCATGGCGCGCTGAGCCGCGCCGGCGTGCTCGACGCGGTGAAATGGATTCCAACTGGCGCGCTGTATGAGGCGCGCGGCGGCCCGCTGGGCCGTCCGTTTCTGCTTCCAGACAATTTCGCCGCGGCGCGCGGCGCGCTGAACGAACGGTTTCCGGAAGCGCGCCACGGCATCGCGCAACTGCTCGACGAGATGGAACGGATCGCTGCAACCGGCGACATCACGCTGAACGATCAGGATCTGCAGCTGTCGCTATCCGACAAGCTCGACCGACTGTTCGGCGATAATGAAGCCATCAAATGCGCGCTGGCGGCGAACTTGTCCTACTATCACGACGACCCCACGACGCTGCGGTGGGCTAGCTTCGCGATGGCGCAAGGCGGCTTCCTGCGCGGTGGCGCCTGCTTCATCCAGGGCGGCTCGCAGCGGCTGTCCAGCGCGCTGGCTCGCGCGATCCGGATGGCGGGCGGCGAGGTGTTGTTGCGCCGCAGCGTCAGCGCGATCGCACTGAATGCCGACGGCGAATTTGGCTACGTCACCCACACCGCGCGGGACGGCAGTGATCCGCAGATCGTCGAGTGCCGGCGGATTATCGGTAATGCCGCGCCGGCGATCCTGGCGTCGCTGCTGCCCGAAGCCGACGCGACGCGTTTGAATGACAGCTACGCGCGGGAAACGCCATCGATCTCGCTGTTCGCCCTCACGCTGGGACTATCGACGCCGCCGCGGGCGTTCGGCGTGGGCAGCTATTCGACGCAGCTGCTGCCGGACTGGATGACGACGCTCGCAGGCTACACGCAGGGAAAGTCGTTGATGGCCGAGGAGCCGGCCGGGCGGATGCCGCCGCTGGCGATCGTCGACTACGCGGCGATCGATTCCGGCGTGCCGGCACCGCCTTACGTTGTTTCCGTGGTCGGGCCGGACCTGCTGTCAAACTGGAGCGCGCTCGAGCCGGACGCCTATCGCGCCAAGCGCGGGCGCTGGCAGCAAGCCATCGTCGACTATCTCGACGCGCAATATCCCGGACTTGCCGCCGCGGTGACGGCGTCGTCCTTCAACACCGCGATGTCGGTGCAGCAATATCTCAACGCGCCGCAAGGCTCGGTCTATGGTTTCGCGCCGACCTTGCCGGAACCGAACGGTCGCGCGACCGACCGCTCGCCGCGCACCGTCCTGCCAGGGCTGTATCTGGCCTCGGCCTATGCCGGATTAGGCGGCTACACCGGTGTGGTGCAGTCGGCGGAAACCTGCGCCGACATCATCCTGGGCGGCGCCTGACCGGTCAATTGGTGTTGAGCCGGAACCGCAGCGGCTGGGCTCCGAGAAACGTGATCAGATCGCCCTGCCGCTTCCACGTGGTCGCCTCGCTCAGCGCTGCGACCAGCGCATCGTCGGCCTGCGCACGGTCGGGCGGACAAGCGCGCTCTTGTAGCGGACCCGGCACGAAGATCACGGTATTGCCGGCGATCGAGAACTGACCCTTGCCGCCTTTGCACCATAGCTCCAGCCTGGTCTCGCCATTGTCGCCGATCTCGAGGGTGGGAAGCCGCTTCGAGCTGGGCTGACGCGCCGCATCCAGGGTCATTTCCAGCCCGAACGGAAATTCGTCGGCGGCATAGGCCGGTGCTACGCCCGGCATCGCTACCGACAACAGGAGTGCAATGGCGACGTATCTCGGATCGGTTGCAGAAATCATCTTGCCTCGGGGCTCTGATCAGACGCCCGGCTTTCTACCCGGGGGCCATCGGCTTGACCAGACGCGCCGTCGCACAAATTCCGGGCGCACAAAAAATCCCCGCGACGATAGCCGCGGGGATTTTCGTCGTGACCGAACGCGAGTGCTATTTCAAAACCATCGCGGTGAACGGATAGACATAGGCCTGCAAGGTCACGAGCACGCCGACAAGGCAGGCCAGCACGATCGAATGCAGGAACACGTAACGCAGGATCGAGCCTTCGTGGCCGTACCAATTGGTCGCGGTGGAGGCGACCACGATCGATTGCGCATCGATCATCTTGCCCATCACGCCACCGGACGAATTGGCGGCGCCCATCAGGATCGGCGACAACCCGAGTTGCTCAGAGGTGATCTTCTGCAAATTGCCGAACAGCACGTTGGAGGCGGTATCCGATCCAGTCAGCGCCACGCCGAGCCAGCCGAGCAGCGTGCCGAAGAACGGATACAGCACGCCAGTGGCAGCGAAGGCGAGGCCGAGCGTCGCGTCGACCCCCGACAATCGGGTCAGCGTGCCGATCGCCAGCATCGCCGAGATCGTGATCAGCGAAATCGCGCAGACCCTGATGGTACGGCCATATTCGGCGATCATCTTCAACGGCGAGAAGCCCATCAGGAAGCCGGAGATGATCGCGGCGATTAGCATCCCGGTTCCGGTGAACGACAGGTAGGTGAAGGCGAACACCGCGCCCTGCGGAGTCGGCTTCGCGGCCACCGGCGGCACCGAGTTAATCATATTGTGCAGCTCGGGCACCGGATAGGCCCAGACGAAGATCGAGTTCGCCCAGGTCTTGAACGCGCCGTTGCCCCAGACCAGCATCACGATGCAGACGATGATCCACGGCAGCAGCGCTCCCCAGAGCTGCGCCGAGGTCAGCGCGGTCTTGTCCATCGGCTTCGGCGGCGCCATGGTCGCGGCCGATTCATCCTTGCCGCGCAGCTTCGCCGACAGCCACAGCTCTTTCGGCTGCCACACTTTCAGGAACAGGATCAGGCAGGCCATCGAGATCAGCGAGGCGCCGATGTCGACGATCCAGGGATTGATGTAGTTCGAGATCACGAATTGCGGGATCGCGAAGGACAGCCCCGTCACCAGGATGGCAGGCCAGATCGCCAGCATGCCGCGCCACCCGGCGAAGGCGGTGATCAGCCAGAACGGCACCAGCAGCGAGAAGAACGGCAACTGCCGTCCGACCATGGCGCCGAGGACGTAGGGATCGAGCCCGGTAACCGAGGCGAGACCCTGGATCGGGGTGCCGAGTGCGCCGTAAGCGACCGGCGCGGTATTGGCGATCAGCGACAGGCCGGAGGCCGCCAGCGGCGAGAAGCCGAGCCCGATCAGCACCGCACCGGTGATCGCCACGGGGGTGCCAAAGCCGGACGCGCCTTCGAAGAACGCGCCGAAAGCGAAAGCGATCAGCAGCAATTGCAGCCGGCGGTCGGTGGTGACGCCGCCGATCGCGCGCTGCAACAGTTCAAATTTCCCAGTCTCCACGGTAATTCGGTAGAGAAAAATGACGTTGAGCACGATCCAGCCGATCGGAAAGAAGCCGGTCACCACGCCCAGCAGCGAGGCCCGGATCGACATGTTCGCCGGCATCGTGAAGATCACGATCGCGATCAGATTGGCGGCGATCAGCGCGATGATAGCGGCGAGATGTGCCTTGACCTTGCCGGTGGCGATCAGCACCAGCAGCAGCACCACCGGAATCGCCGCGGCGATGGTCGACAATGCCGTACTGCCGAGCGGATTATAGATCTGGTTCCACATTTGAGCTCTCCCCCCGATTTTTTGCGCCGATTCCGGCTTGGTCTGCTTCCGCCCGGCATCGTGACGATCCGCCTTTGCAGAAAGCGCGCCCGCCACGACCTTGCCGTTGCCAGGGCCACTCACAAACTCGCGAATTGCAAAGGCTGTCGTCACTCACCTTTGCAGTCATGGTAGGGTGCCGCGGAAGGCCGCGACAAGTCGCCCTAGGACGTTTTACCTACAACTTTAGTCTTAGCGCCTCGAAATGCATATCGGGCTTAGCCCCCTCCCGGAGACGACAATCTGTGACCAATATCCGATCTACGCTGGCGACCGTATGGCGGATCGCCGCGCCCTATTTTCGTTCCGACGACCGCTGGATGGCCTGGGGGCTGCTTTCAGCGGTGATCATCATCGAACTCGCCGTGGTCGGACTGACGGTGTTGTTCAACCGCTGGAACAACGTGTTCTACAATGCGCTGCAGGAGCGCAACCTCGACGTCTTCACCTACCAGCTCGGCTATTTCTGCGTGCTGGCGGCGATCAACATCGCGCTGAAGGTGTACCAGCTCTATCTCAACCAGTGGCTTCAGATCCGCTGGCGCCGATTCATGACCGAGCGCTATCTGGGCGGCTGGCTGCACGACGCCAACCACTACCAGATGCAGCTGCTTGGCGACGCCGCCGACAATCCGGACCAGCGGATCGCGGAGGACACTCAGCTGTTCGCCGACCGCACGCTGGCGCTCGGCGTCGGGCTATTGAGCGCCATCGTCACCCTGGCCTCGTTCGTCTTCATCCTGTGGGGTCTTTCCAACGAGGCGCCGCTGCATCTGTTCGGCAACGACATCCCGATCCCTGGCTATCTGGTATGGGGCGCGCTGATCTACGCCGCGTTCGGCACGGCGCTGACACATTGGATCGGCTGGCCGCTGGTCGGGCTGAATTTCCAACAACAGCGGCTGGAGGCCGATTTTCGCTTCAACCTGGTGCGGGCGCGGGAAAATTCCGAACAGATCGCGCTGCTGCGCGGCGAGGAAGCCGAACGCGGCCGGCTGTCGCTGCGTTTCGGGCGCGTGTTCGACAACTGGCTCGGCATCATGCAGCGGACCAAGCGGATTACGGCTTTCACAGCCAGCTATTCGCAGGCGTCGATCATCTTCCCCTACATCCTGGTGGCGCCGGCCTATTTCGCCCAGAAGGTTCAGCTCGGCGGCATGATGCAAACCGCGTCCGCGTTCAACAGCGTGCAGGACTCGCTGTCGTTCTTCATCACCGCCTACCGGACGCTGGCGGAATGGCAGGCCGTGGTGACACGGCTCGACGGTTTCGAGAACGCGATCGCGAGTGCCACCGCACTCAAATCCCACGCCGACATCATCCAGGTCGCCCCGGCCGACAACGGCGCGATCGATCTCACCGGCCTGCTGGTCAACTTGCCGGGCGGGATCCCGTTGGTCAGCGCCGAGAAGTTTCAATTCCGCGACAACGAGCGCACCCTGATCACCGGCCCCTCAGGTTCCGGAAAATCGACCCTCTTCCGCGCGATTGCCGGGATCTGGCCATTCGGATCGGGTTCGATCGCAATCCCTGCCGACGCCACGCTGATGATGCTGCCGCAGCGGCCGTATTTTCCGGTCGGCGCCCTGCACGCCGCGATCGCATATCCGGCGGAAGCCGGGGCCTTCAGCGCGCAGCGGCTCGCCGAGGTCCTCACCGAAGTTGGGCTGCCGGCACTGGCGCCGCGGCTTGAGGAACATGCCCATTGGAACCGGATGCTGTCGCTTGGCGAGCAGCAGCGTCTCGGTCTGGCGCGCGCGCTTCTGCATGCCCCGCAATACCTGTTTCTGGACGAGGCCACCGCATCGCTCGATGAGCCGTCGGAAGCGGCGCTCTATCGGCTGCTGGAGCAAGAACTGCCGGCAACGACCATCGTCTCGATTGGCCACCGCTCGACGCTGGAAGCGTTCCACCAGCGCGACGTGCTGCTCGCCCGCTTGGGCGACCGGTTCACCTTGCAGGACCGCGTCAAGGAAGCCAGCCTGCTCTGAGTGCGCGGCCGGAAATGCTGCCGAACCTATCAGGCCGTCGAACCTCGTCTTGATCGCCGCAACGACGGCATGAGTCCGCCGCGATCCGTCGGGCGGGTGACGGCGGCGGGCCGATGAGCCCAGGCTGGGCCGCAGCCTGGCACGCGACAAACAAAAAGGGCGGCAGATTGCTCTGCCACCCTTTGCGTGGAGGAGAAGGTCTTACTTCAGATTGGTCATCGCGGTCAGGTCAGCCGAAAGCTTGACGATGCCGGTCGCGCCGCACCACTTCGAACCAACGCCAGTCGGGTTGATCGCCGAGAAGCTGTTGCTGAAGGTTGCGGTGTTGTCGCTGGTGAAGGCGTTGCAATTGGCCTTCGACAGGTCGGTGTCCGAGTAGCGCAGATCCAGCGTGAACACCTTGTAGGTGAAGCCGACGCCGATGTTCCAGGTGTTGTAGTCGGCATACTTGATGCCGCGCGGGAAGGCCAAGGTGCCATAGAACGAATCCGAGGTTCCGAACCACTGGCGGCCGTACTCGCCGGAGATGTACATGCCGACGCCGCTGCTGCCGAAGGTGGTGCTCGGGGCGGTGAACTTGCCGGTGATCGACGCGTAGTTGCCCCAGGCGCCGGTGTTCAGGAAGCTCGGGGAGTAGAATTCATTGGCGCCAATCGCGAACATGTCGTTCACGGTGTAC
The DNA here is from genome assembly GCF_013377015.1 of Rhodopseudomonas sp. Lineage (GTDB taxonomy): Bacteria > Pseudomonadota > Alphaproteobacteria > Rhizobiales > Xanthobacteraceae > JARJEH01. The sequence goes on from NZ_JACABA010000001.1 coordinate 762,238, forward strand.
ATGACCTTGGCGTAGCCTTCGTAGAAGCTGACGTCCTTCTTCATCACGTTGCCGTTGATCAGGAAATTGGCGGCGCATTCAGCACTGAGCGGCCTGCCGGCAGTGTCGGCAGCGGCTCCGTAGTAGCAAGTTCCGCCCGGATACAGATAGCCCCAGACGCCGAAGTCGAACGCGAAGGCGCCGAAGGTCGGGCGGATACCGCCGTAAATATCGACTTCAGCAGCTGCGCGGTTCGGGAAGGAGATGCTCTCGAACGAGGTGCCGACGTAGAGCTGCAGGTCCTTGGTGACGTTGTAGCGCGGCTCGAAATAGGCGGTGACCGAGGGCTTGTGGTTCGACTGGGTGACGCCGCGGAACACGTAATCGCTCATGATCGCGCTGCCGAAGGCGATATCCCAGGGGTCGAACGCGACCACCGGAGGAGCCTTGGTGTAGACCTTCGCGGGCAAATCAGCCGCCTGAGCCGAACCGACCCCGATCGCGAGCACCGCTGCGACTGACAACATAGTTTTATTCATGACGATCCCCATCGATTGAAAGCCAGTCCGATCCGAGCGTCCAAGGACAAAACGATATCGACTGCCGCGACATTCCGTAACTTGTTCCCAATCTGCGGCGAAGTGGCCAAGCCGGGAAGCAAAAAACACGAGCAAGTGCCGACTTTTTGGGCAATTTGCTCAGATCGCGGTTGGTTGTTTATCGGTGTTGTATTTAAACCACAATTTTGCAACCAATTCCCAGCACCTACGTCCGATTTTGACCGTAGATCTGGGCCTTTTGCGAGGAATTTTGAACTGTCGGCGGATGGATTTTCCGTCACTTCTGCAAGCCGAATCAGAGTGGGCGGATCGCTCGTGTGGGCATCGAGCCTCCAGATCCGGACAGGAGCGCGACCGCCTGTTGCGGCAGGATCACAATGCCTGGGCGAGACCGCCGCCTTGGCCAGACCAAAGGCCGCGGCGCCGCCGCGGCCTTCGACAAGCAAGGATGGATATTGCCGCTCCGGCAGCGCGATCAGTTTCAGATCGTGTCGTGAGGCCGACCCGGCGATTCAATCGCCGTATCCTTGTCATCTGAACTGGCCGGATAGGAATCGGCCGGAGCCGGGTCAGCTGGAGACGACTCGACGGGGACCGACTCCGCCGGAGATGGATCGGCCGGAAATGGATCGGCCGCGGACGGAGCCACTGTGGGCTCAGGCGATTCCCAGCTCGCTTCCGGTTCCACGGGCGCAGGCGCTGGCTTCTTCGGCCTCGGCTTCCTCGGCGCGGCAGGCTTTGCCGCGACCGGAGCCGGAGCGGGAGCCGGCGGCGCAGCTGCTATCTTGGTGGCGGGACTCGCGGCGATCGCGGTCTTGGCGGATTTCTTAGGCGCTGCCTTCTTCGGCGCGGACTTTTTCGCCGATGCCTTCACTGTCTTTTTGGCGGTCTTCTTCGTCGCCTTCTTCGCAGCCTTTGGCGCCAGCTTTTTGGCGGCTTTCTTGGCAGTGTTCTTGACAGCTTTCTTAGCCGACTTCTTGGCCGATGCCTTGACGGATTTCTTCGTGGCCTTCTTACCGGATTTCTTCGCTGTCGTCTTGGCGGCCTTGTTCGCTAACAGCAGCTTCTTGGACTTCTTGGATTTCTTATCCTTCTTGTCCTTCTTGCCTTTAGCCATCGTGGTCCTCCTGTTGCATTGATCGCTTTCATCAAGCGTTCCGCGTCAGCACGGGCCCCGATCGATCAGTTCAACCCCGGCCGGGGACCGCCCGTCGCCCAATCGAGAAGTTCAATCGTGTGCACCACAGGGACCGACGTTCCGCTGGCAATCTGCACCATGCAGCCGATATTGCCCGCGGCGATCATGTCCGGCTTGAGCGTCGCGATGTTGGCGACCTTGCGATCGCGCAATCTGCCCGCAATGTCAGGCTGGAGAATATTGTACGTGCCCGCCGAACCACAACACAAATGACTCTCTGGTACATCTTTCACCACGAATCCGCAGTTGGAAAGCAATTCTTTGGGAAGCTGCGCGATTTTCTGTCCATGCTGCAGCGAGCAGGCGGAGTGATAGGCGACGACGATATCGTTTCGTGGCTGCGGCACAGCCATTTCCAGCCCACCCACATATTCGCTGATGTCCTTGGCGAGCGCTGACACTTTCGCCGCGGGCGCTGCAAATTGCTCGTCCTCGCGCAGCATAAAGCCGTAGTCCTTGATCACCGTACCGCAGCCCGACGTCGTCACCAGGATGGCATCGAGCCCGCCGCGCTCGGCTTCCTTCAGCCACGCGGTGATGTTGGCGCGCGCGAATTCCAGTGTCCTCTCGTCGCGGCCGAGATGGTGGATCAACGCGCCGCAGCATTGTTCGTCCGGCACCAGCACGACTTCGATACCGTGCCGCGTCAGCAGGTTGACGGCGGCGCGATTGATCCGCGGCGCCAGCACCTGCTGGGCGCAGCCATGCAGCAGCGCGACCCGCCCGCGGCGCACCCCGAGCGCGGGAAACACGGTTCCGGAGGACGGCCCTTCGGGCGGCAAATGGCGCGGCGCCAGCGCCAGCATCGCCTTGATTCGGTTGAGCAATGTCGGAGCGGCCAGGCTGTGGGCGGAGGGCAACAGATTCATCACCGGGCGAACGAACCGCGCCATTACCATGCCGAAGCGAAACAGCCCCGGATGCGGCATCAGCCACGCCAGCAGCGCACGAATACCGCGATCGGCGAGCGGCCTCGTGTAGTCCTTCTCGATCCTGGCGCGCGCCTGATCGACCAGATGCATGTAGTTCACGCCGGACGGACAGGTGGTCATGCAGGCGAGGCAGGACAGGCAGCGGTCGATGTGTTTCACCACCTCGGCGGTCGGCGGTGCGTTCTTCTCGAGCATCTCCTTGATCAGGTAGATCCGGCCGCGCGGGCTGTCGAGTTCGTCGCCGAGCAGCACATAGGTCGGGCAGGTCGCGGTGCAGAACCCGCAATGCACGCAGGCGCGCAGGATCTTGTCGGCCACGGCGATGTCGGGATCGGCGAGCTGGGCGAGGCTGAATTCGGTTTTCATGACGCGGGTCCTCGCGCCATCCGGCCGCGATTGAGAATGTCCCGGGGATCGAAGCTGTGCTTGACCCGTTGTCCGAGCGCGGCCAGACCGCGCTCCTGCGGGTGGAAGACGTCGACGGCGCGCCGGAGTTCCTCGGACGCCCGGATCAGCGCGGCGTGGCCGCCGATGGCGTCGACGCGCTGGCGCAACGCCCTGGCGTTGGCGTCTTTGGACGGCGGCAGCGCCGCCCAGATCAGGCCGCCGGCCCAATCGTAAAACACCTCGCCCTGACTCTCCCGCGCCAGCGCCTGGCCGAATGCGCCGCCGGAGGCCGGCGGACAGACGATCCGCCACACCGGCCACAAGGCGCGCGGGCCGCTGGCCGCATAGGGCGCGACGTCGCGGATCGCCGCCCAGGCCGCGGCGGATTCCGCGTCCTCGATCACGTCGGCGGGCCCATAGGACGAAAGCGCCGCGCGCAGCGAGCCGGCGCGATGGGCCGCCGACGCGGTGATTCCCTCCAGCCGCAGCAGCGTCAGCGATTGATCCGGCGCGCCCAACTCGCCGAGCGGGGCTTGCGTCGTCCGCAGCGCCGAACCCGGCAGATGCGCGGCGCCGGAGACATCGAACGGCGAGCCCAGCGCAGCGGTCATCGCCCTGTTCGCAGCCACATCGTCGAGCCCGCGCAGCACCAGCGTGCGTTCGCTCTCAGGTCGCGGCATTACCTTCAGCGTCACCTCGGTCATCACCGCAAGCGTGCCCCAGGAGCCCGCCAGCAGTTTGCAAACGTCGTAGCCGGTGACGTTCTTCACCACCCGGCCGCCGGCCTTGAAGCTCTCGCCGAAGCCGGACACCGCATGCGCGCCGAGCAGATGGTCCCGCGCGCCACCGGCCTTGATCCGCCGCGGGCCGGCGAAGCCTGCGCCGATCATGCCTCCGATGCTGCCGCGCCCGGCCGGCGTCCCCAGCAGCAGCGAGGTGTCGATCGGCTCGAACGCGAATTGCTGATTCTTCGAATCGATCAGCGACAGCACGTCGGCCAAGGGTGCCCCGGCCTGCACGGTGATGATCAGCTCGTTCGGCTCATACGCCGTCACCGCGTTGAGCGCCGAAAGGTCGAGCAGCGCATTGGTCGCCATCGGCTGACCGATCAGCCGCTTGGAGCCATGGCCGACGATCTCCAGCGGCTGTTCGCCAGCAATCGCCGCGCGCACCGCGTCTTCGACGTCTTTGGCGTCGCGGACTTTCAGCGTTTCCACAATCAAAACCTCGGAATATCTGGGAACGCCAGCTTGCCGCCATGGACATGCATGCGGCCGAGTTCAGCGCAATTATGCAGCGTCGGAAACACCTTGCCCGGATTGAGCAGACCGTTGGCGTCGAACGCGCATTTCAGCCGCTGCTGCTGGTTGAGGTCGATGTCCGAAAACATCTCCGGCATCAGGTCGCGCTTCTCGATCCCGACGCCATGCTCGCCTGTGAGCACGCCGCCGACCTCGACGCAGAGCCGCAGGATGTCGGCGCCGAAGGCTTCGGCGGCGTCCATCTCGCCGGGCTTGTTGGCGTCGTACAGGATCAGCGGATGCAGATTGCCGTCGCCGGCATGGAACACATTGGCGACGCCGAGGCCGTATTTCGCCGACATCTCCTTCATCCGCCGCAGCACCAGCGGCAATTGCGCGCGCGGGATGGTGCCGTCCATGCACAGATAGTCCGGCGAGATCCGCCCCACCGCCGGGAACGCCGCCTTGCGGCCGGACCAGAACAGCAGCCGTTCCTTCTCCGACGTCGAGATCTGGCAGGTGGTCGAGCCGCAGCCACGCGCGATCGCCTCGACCCGCTGGATCAATTCGTCGACCTCGACCGAGGGTCCATCGAGCTCGATGATCAGCAGCGCCTCGACGTCGAGCGGATAGTTAGCATGGACGAACGCCTCGGCGGCGTGAATCGCCGGCTTGTCCATCATCTCCATGCCGCCGGGAATGATCCCGGCGCTGATAACATCGGCCACGCATTTGCCGGCGGCCTCGACGTCGGCGAAACCGACCATTAGCGCCCGCGCGGTTTCCGGCTTTTGCAGGATCCGCACCGTCACTTCGGTGATGACGCCGAGCAGTCCCTCGGAGCCGGTGATGATCCCCATCAGGTCGTAGCCCGAGGTCTCCGCCGACTTGCCTCCAACCCGAATGATCTCGCCGGTGATCAGCACGATCTCACAGCCGAGCACGTTGTTGGTGGTCATGCCGTATTTCAGGCAATGCACGCCGCCGGAGTTTTCAGCGATGTTGCCGCCGATCGAGCAGGCGATCTGCGACGACGGGTCCGGCGCGTAGTAGAACCCGGCGTGGTCGACCGCCTGGCTGATCGCCAGATTGGTGACGCCGGGCTCGACCACGACGGCGCGGTTGTCGAAATCGATCTCGCGAATCCGCTTGAACTTGCCGAGGCCCAGCAACACGCCGTCGGCCAGCGGCAGCGCGCCGCCGGACAGCGAGGTGCCGGAGCCGCGCGGCACCACCTTGATGCCGTTGTCGTGGCAATAGCGAAGCACCTTGGCGACCTGCGCTGTGGTGTCCGGCAGCACCACCACCATCGGCGGCTGCCGATAGGCCATCAGTCCGTCGGACTCGTACGGCACCATCTCGGCGGCTGAGTCGATCACGCCCTCGCCCGGCACGATCTTGCGCAAGGCGGCGACGATCTCGCCACGGCGCGCCAGCACGGCCTGGTCCGGTTCGGGCATCAAGATGGTCATGCAAGAATCTCCTGCGCCGACGCCGGGCGTGTGGTGGTGAAGCTCAGGCCCCGACCAATATCCGCGCCGGCATCACCGCCTGTACCACGAGGCCGCGTGCGCGCGCATCCATCACGCCGACCGCGCGCAGCGCCAGCAGCGTGACGGTCTGCACCGCGTCGCGCAGCCGCCCCGGATCGTCGAGATTGTCCGGCGCCAATGGCCCGACCAGCGATTCATGCACAGCGCCAAGCAGCGCGGTCGCCGCCAATGCGGTGTCTTGTGCCGGCAGATGGCCGGCGCGCACCGCGACGCCGATCCGCAGCTCGATCTCGCCGGCAATCTCACGGCGGCTGGCCAGCCGCGAGGCGGTGACATCGACGTCGACAGGCTCGGCGAGAATCGCCCAGGCCAGCTTGCGATGCGACAGCACGTGCACCGCGACGGTGGTGACTGCGGCCGCAAGCGCCGACGACGGACCGGGCGCGGCATCCGCGGCACGGCGGATCGCGGCCAGTTCGTCGCGCGACACGTCGGCGATCAATTCGGAGATCAGATCGGCCTTGGACGGGAAATAGCGATACACTGTGCCAGCGGCGACATTGGCGCGGGTTGCCACCGGCGCGATCTGTACCGCAGCCATGCCGCCATCAGCCGCGGCTTCTCGCGCCGCTGCCAGAATCGCGCTGCGTCGCGCGGCAAGCCGCTTCACTACTTGCTGAGTCCGCCGGTAAACCATGGCGTGCTTCACTCCCGGATGCAGTTCCCCCAGCCCGCGGCTATCGAGAAATCTGTCATTTTTTCAGTGTCTTGGGACCGGCCAAGAAGCGCCCCGGACTAGGCCCTAACCAACGAAAGAAGTGAACACTAGTTCATGACGAGTTACAAGCATGAAATGAACAGCTGCTATCCTGCCAGTCCCAGCGCCCTGGCAATAGCCGCGACCGCCATCCCGGTGATCACCGCGATGAAATCGTTGCGGCGGATGATCGTCACCGCCATTGCCGCGGCGATCGCGAACATCACGACCGGCCCGCCATTGACTGCGACCGGAAGTGCGGCGGCGACGATGATCGATCCCGGCAGCGCATCCAGCATGCGGCGCACCCGCGGCGTCACGGTGACGTAGCCCATCAGCCAGTAACCCCCGAGCCGCGAGGCGACGGTGACGGCGGTCATCACCGCGAACGCGATCATCACGTCGCTGCGCAGAAATTCGCTCATGCGGCGCGCCCATGATGCGGCTCCGGTTCGTCGAGCAGACCCGCGGTGATTGCGCCGGACAGGGCGCCGGCGATGATGAACCACCAGCCCGGGACCAGCCAGTGCACCAGTAGCGCCACCGCGCCGGAGACGACCCAGGGGATGGCGCGGCGCGGGCCTTTCCAGGCCGGCACCAGCATCGCGGCGTAGAACGCCGGCATCACCAGGTCGACGCCGTATTTCTTCGGATCGGTGAGCTGCTCGGCCAGCAGAAAGCCGGGGATCGCGGCGAACAGCCAGACCACATAGAGCAGCAGCGCTCCACCGAGATAGTACCAGGCATTGGCGCCGCCGTGCTCGCGGTAGCGCATCGCCGCGAGCCAGCCGCCGTCGGTGACCAGCAGCATCGCCGGATAGGCCTGCCAGGCCGGCAAGGTGCCGAACCACGGCCGCAGCGTCGCGCTCATCAGGAAGAAGCGGATGTTCACGGTCAGCGTCAGCAGCGCCAGCGTCGCGATCGACGATGGTGTCAGCCGATCCGGCCAGGACTGTACCGCGACGAATTGCGACAGCCCGCCATAGACCGTGGCCATCATCACTTCGACCTCGACCAGCGAGAAATTCTTCTGCGCGCACTGCGCCCCGAACGCCATCGCGAAGGCCAGCGTCCCCGGCAGCATCGGGCCGATCGCGACGATCCCGGGCATGATCGCTTCGCGCGACCAATAGGCCGGGGCTTTGGGGATGTGAGTGGTCATGGCGCTGTCCACATGGCGTGCATTGCCTGCGGGCTGCGCGCGCCGGCGTCAAGCCGATGTCGCGGCATGCGGCCATGCGCGGGCATCACGACGCTTCCTCAGCCGCAGGGCTCGCAAATTTGAGTATGCGGTCGCCGCGAGTCCTACCCTCCCCTGGAGGGGGAGGGTGACGAGAGCGCTGCGTTGCGGCGCTGCGGATCGATTCGATTGTCAAACAGCGTGGCAAATTCGGATGCGCGGGTGCGAATTTTCGGCTTATTCCAAAGCACCCGATTGTTCGTACCCATTTTGCAGACAGACTCGAGCGAGCCGCGGCGGGTGATCGCCCGCCTTTTCGCCTCTGCTGTCAGTTGCCGGATAACAGGTCGCCGAACCGCTCCCACTGCTTGCCGGTGAAGCGCATGAACTGCATCTGCTCGACCGGCAGATTGTCGTTCGGGCCGGTGTTGACCTTGATGCCCGGCAGCAGCATCGGCAATTCCAGATCCTTGATCGCCAGCGCCTGATGCATGATGTTCGCGGTGCTGAGATCGTCGCCGCAGGCTTTCAGCACGTGCTCCAGCACCATGCCGTTGTTGAAGCCGTTGACATAGTTCTGGTCCCGGACGTCGCCGTCCGGCATGTATTTGGCCATGAACGCACGCCACTGGGCGACGCCGGGATCGTTCTTCCAGGCCGGGTCCATCGGATCCTTGACATAGGCCGAGGAGATAATTCCGGTGCTGGCCTCGAGCCCGGCCGGCTCGATCACCGTCGAGAGCCACACCGAGACGTTGGTGAGGAAGGTCATCGGCCGCCAGCCGATCTCGTAGGCCTTGCGGATCGACTGCGCGGCGAATTTCGGCGTCGCCGCGATGATCAGCACGTCGGCGCCGGAGGATTTCAGCTTCACGATCTGGGAATCGATGGTCGGGTCGACCACCTCATAAGTCGCGGCGGTGACCAGCGAATCGTACTTCTCGCCGAGCACGTCCCTGACGCCGGCGAGATAGTCGCGGCCGAAATCGTCGTTCTGCGACAGGATGGCGAATTTCGCAGCCGGGTTCTTTTGCAACGCGTAGCGCGCGTAGAGTCGCGCCTCGTAGCGGAACGGCGCCATCACCCCCATGGTCGACATCGGATACTGCGCCATGTCGCCGAACTTGGACGCGCCGGAGGCGAGGAACAGCTGCGGGACTTTCTTGGTCTGCAGATATTTGGCGATGGCGGTGTTGTGCGCGGTGCCCATGGTCGAGAAGATCAGCGCGACTTCGTCGCTTTCCACCAGCCGGCGGGTCTGTTCCACCGTCTTCGGCGGCACGTAGCCGTCATCGAGCGAGATTAGATTGATCTTGCGGCCGTTGATGCCGCCGCGGTCGTTGACCATCTTGAAATAGGCGACCTCGCCCTTGCCCAGAACCCCGAACGCCGACACCGGCCCGCTATAGGGCATGGTCTGGCCGATCCTGATTTCGGTGGCGGTGACGCCGGGATAATTCTGCGCAAGGCAGGGCGTGGCAGCCGCGATCAGGCCTGCGAGTGCGATGACTTTGAAGCCGAGCTCCAGTCGCATGGGATGTCCCCTCCGGTTCTTTTGATGTTGCCGCGTTGAACGGTCCGGACCGGCAGAGCTTTCTCTTTGGAAGTCATGGATCGCCGATCCAGCGTCAATCTTACGGCAGTCCGCCAGGTTGACAACAGAAAATCTATTTTGTTGTAAAAGTAGATTTTTTGGAGATTGCCGGTTATGGTTCCATTGATTTGGGAGTCTTGATGTCCACCAGCGCCACCCAAACGATCTACGAGCGATTGCGAGCCGACCTGCTGGCGGGACGACGGCGGCCGGACGAACGCCTCAAAATAAACGAACTGGGTCTGGCATTTCAGATCAGCAGTGGCGCAGTCCGCGAGGCCTTGTCCCGCCTGACGTCGGAAGGCCTCGTCACCGCCGAGCCGCAGCGCGGCTTTCGGGTGGCTCCGGTTTCGTTGGCTGACATTCGCGATCTGACAATGGTGCGCTCGCAGATTGAAGGAATATGCCTGCGGCGCGCCATCGCATGCGGCGACGTGGCCTGGGAGTCGGCCATCGTCGCAAGCCATCATTGCCTTGCACGAACCGAACTGCGTCCGTCGGATGGACAACCCGGTTTCAGCGACGCTTGGCTCGCGGCCCATGCGGATTTTCACAGGAAGCTGACCGACGCCTGTGACAGTCCTTGGTCACTCAAGCTGCGCGAGATGCTGTTTACGCAAAGCGAGCGCTACCGCGATATGGCACTGAGCGCCGACGAGGGCGAACGCGACGTGCGGCGGGAGCACCGCGAGCTCATGGAGGCGGTGTTGGCTCGCGACGCCGATAGCGCGATCGCGCGTATGACCGCTCATCTCACGCTGACGACGGAGAGCATTGAAGCGGCATTTCGCAAACATCCGGCAAACGACTGAGGACACAGTTGAGACGTCGCAAATAAAAACCGCCTCGGGACCGGTCCCGAGGCGGTTTTCAATCTCAGCAGATTTGTCGTTTACGCCTGCGGCTGCGGCTCCAGCCCGGCGTCGGGACGCGGGCGGGGCTTGCCGGCGGGCGGCACCGCGGAGGTGCGCGGGCCGGTCGGCTCCAGCACCGATTCGCGGTTCGGCTTCTTGCCGTTCAAGAGGTCGGTGATCTCGTCGCCGGACAGCGTCTCGAACTCCAGCAGACCCTTGGCCAGCGCCTCGAGGTCGGCGCGCTTCTCGGTCAAGATCTTGGTGGCCTCATTGTAGCCCTCCTCGACCAGCCGCTTGATCTCGGCGTCGATCTTCTGAACCGTCGCTTCCGACGCGTTCTGGGTCCGCGAAACCGACATTCCCAAGAAGACTTCGTCCTGGTTCTCGCCATAGGACACGGTGCCGAGCTCTTCCGACAGGCCCCAGCGGGTGACCATCATCCGGGCCAGGCGCGTGGCCTGCTCGATGTCCGACGACGCGCCGGAGGTGACCTTGTTGCGACCGAACACCAGTTCTTCAGCGACCCGGCCGCCCATCATGATGGCGAGGCGCGAGGTCATCTGCTCCAGCGACATCGACAGCTTGTCGCGTTCCGGCAGCTGCATCACCATGCCTAGGGCACGGCCGCGCGGAATGATGGTGGCCTTGTGGATCGGGTCGGTGGCGATGACGTTAAGGCCGACGATGGCGTGACCGCCCTCGTGATAGGCCGTCAGCATCTTCTCTTCCTCGGTCATCACCAGCGACTTGCGCTCGGCGCCCATCATCACCTTGTCCTTGGCCTCTTCGAACTCGGCCTGCGTCACCATCCGCTTGTTGCGGCGGGCGGCGGTCAGGGCGGCTTCGTTGACCAGGTTCATCAGGTCGGCGCCGGAGAAGCCCGGGGTGCCGCGCGCGATGGTCTTGAGGTTGATATCCGGCGCCAGCGGCACCTTGCGGACGTGAACCTTGAGGATCTGCTCGCGGCCGACGACGTCCGGATTCGGTACCACCACCTGGCGGTCGAACCGGCCCGGGCGCAGCAGCGCGGGATCCAGCACGTCCGGACGGTTGGTGGCGGCGATCAGGATCACGCCTTCATTGGCTTCGAAGCCGTCCATCTCGACCAGCAACTGGTTCAGCGTCTGCTCACGCTCATCGTTGCCGCCGCCGAGACCGGCGCCACGATGGCGACCGACCGCGTCGATTTCGTCGATGAAGATGATGCAGGGCGCGTTCTTCTTGGCCTGCTCGAACATGTCACGGACGCGGGAGGCGCCGACACCGACGAACATTTCGACGAAGTCGGAACCAGAGATGGTGAAGAACGGCACATTGGCTTCGCCGGCGACCGCACGCGCGATCAGCGTCTTGCCGGTGCCGGGAGGGCCGACCAGCAGCACGCCGCGCGGGATCCGTCCGCCGAGCCGCTGATACTTGCCGGGGTCGCGGAGGAATTCGACGATCTCCTGCAGATCCTGCTTGGCCTCGTCGACGCCGGCGACGTCCTCGAAGGTGACGCGGCCGTGCGCTTCAGTGAGCATCTTGGCGCGCGACTTGCCGAAGCCCATCGCCTTGCCGGCGCCGCCCTGCATCTGTCGCGACAGGAAGATCCAGACGCCGATCAGCGCGATGAATGGCAGCCAGGAGACCAGCAGCGACACGAACCACGGCACGTTGTCGCCCTGCGGCTTCGCGGTGATCGAGACCTTGCCGTTGTAGAGGCGCGAGACCAGCGTCGGATCGTTCGGCGCGTAGGTCTGGAAGCTGGAGCCGTTGGTGAAGGTACCGCGGATTTCCGGGCCCTGGATCACGACGTCGCGCACATGGTTCTGATCGACTTCGGTCAGAAGCTGCGAGAACGAAATATCCTGCGAAGCGGTGCGCTGCCCTGGATTCTGGAACAACGTGAACAACGCCAACAGCAGCAAGACAATAATAACCCACAAGGCGAAATTGCGCAGATTGGCGTTCATCGGTCTTCCTTCTTGGTCGCGCGGATCGCGGCCTTGTGCCCTTGGGTTGCCGCAAGGGAATGACCTTGGGCCGGCTTGATTCCAATCTAGGTGCGCCCAGGGCCGCTGCCAAGGGAACCTTGGAGGACTATTTAGCGTACTATATTGCTCTTCCCGCTCAAATAATGGCGACCGGCGCGGGGAGTTCTCCCATGGTGGTTAAAGTCCGGACCGCCCTCAATCCGTCCGGCGCCGCCGTGGCGGCGCTGGTTCGATGCAGATACGTTCGGCGTTCAGCGTCACCAGCGCACCGGCGAGGGTCTGCTTCAACCTGATTCGGCCCTTTCCTGGCCCCGATTCGACGTGAGCCCGATCCAGCGCCGCAGCCAACGTTTCGACCTTACCCAATTCCGCTTGTCCTTCATGGCCAATTTTGTTCAGTGCGCGGTGCAGCAATCGAATCCGGATTTCCGCAGAAAGCGCAGCAAAAGCATTGGCGTCAAACCCCGGCGGCGAATCGCCACACCGCTGCAATGCGAGAAATTGCTCGGCGCCGTCGGTCAGAAGCTCCAGCGCGGCGTTGGCGCGGGCGAATCGCGCGGCCAGCCGCGCCAGATTGCGCGAATCGCAGCCCTCGGCCGCGAGCAAGGGCATCAGGCCGCGTAGCCGCGGCCTGGTGAACCGCGGGTCGGCATTGCTGGGATCGGTTGCGTAGGCGATCTTCGCCTTGTCCAGCGTGGCGACCAGTTGCGCCTTGGTGACATCGAGTAATGGGCGCGCCAGAATCACGCCGTCGCGCTCCGACTGCCGCGCCATCGCTGCCAAGCCGGCGATACCGCTGCCCCGCGACAATCGCATCAGCACGGTCTCTGCCTGATCGTCCCTGGTATGCGCCGTCATCACGTGGCTCGCGCCATAGGCTTGCGCCGACTTCGCCAGCAGCCGATAGCGCGCCGCGCGCGCCGCCGCCGGCACCCCGGTTGTCGGCTTGTCGCCGCGCCAGCGCAGCGTCCGGTGCGGCAGGTCGAGCGCGTGCGCCAGCCGCTTGACCTCGCGCGCCTCGCGAGCGGATTCCGGCCGCAAGCCATGATCGATGGTGATGGCATAGAGCGCAGGCCCGCGCTTCAACGCCTTGCGCCAGCGCGCCGCGAGCCACATCAGCGCCAGCGAATCGGGACCGCCCGAGACCGCGAGAACGATCGCCGGCGCGGCCCTCCAGTCCGCGAATAGCCGGTTGGCTTCGCGCGCCGAGATCGGCGAGTTGTCGTCGTCGGGCATGATGTCGAGCGCCAGGTTCGAACCCGGATCAACTCCGGGGTTCGGTTCCGCAAATTAGCACTTTACGCGTTTTTGCTCGCGGTCGACGGCCTGTTTCACGCCGGTGGAGGCGCGGGGATATTTGCGCGCCACCTCGCCGAACGCGGCGCAGGCGGCTTCCTTTTCCTTCAACGCCGCCAACGACTGACCAAGCCGCAGCAGCGCGTCCGGGGCCTTCGCCGATTTGTCGAATTTGGTCGTCACGCCGAGAAAGGCTTCCGCGGCGTCACGATACAGCTGGCGCTGGAAAAAACTTTCGCCGAGCCAGTACTGCGAATCGGCGGTCAGCGGATCGCTGGGATATTTCTGCGCGAAATTGCGCATGGTCTCTTCCGCCAGCGCATAATCCTTGCGCTGCATATAGCCGATGCCGAGGTCGAATTCGTCGCGCGGACTCTGCGTCGGCGGCGCCGTGGTGAGCGCGCCGGCGCCGTTCGGGTTGCGCGGCGGCTGTGGAGGCGACGCGGCGTTGCGCGGCGCGCCGGTGTTGCCAAGGTCGAGCGGCTCGCCCGGGCCGCGGCCGCCCGCGGCGCCGGATTCGGCCGGAATCGGAAGCTGACCGCCGCCAAGCGCGCGCGGCGCCCCGGGCGCAGCCGGATTTTGATTGGGATCGAACGCGTCGCCGCGGCGGCCGGTCGGTGTCGGCGCGGCCTGCTGCTGGACGATCGGCGCCTGCGCCGGCTGCTGGTCGTAGACTGGCGGCAGCACCTGCGGCTGCCGGACCGCCGGCGACGGCACGACGGCAACGCTCGGCGGCGCGCCTGCCGGCGGCGGGCTGCCCGGCGCGGCGGCATTGCCCTGCAGCAGCTTCAGCTGCTCCTCGAGCCGACGGTTGCGATATTGCAGTTCTTCGTTCTGGCCGGTGAGTTCGCGCAACTGATTTTCAAGCTGCTGCACCCGCAATTCCGGATCGACCTCGCCGTCGGACTGCGCAAGCGCCGGCGCCGCGAACACGAGCATCGCAAGGAGCGCAATTTCACGCGCAAAGATTGGAAACCTGGGAGACATTGTTGCCCGACGGTTGAGGGTGGCCCGACGATTGCGAGGTGTTGCCCGACGATCGAGGATACGCGTCACCGCAAATGATTGATCGCTGGACTACGCCAAAAATGTGACTGGAGCAAAGCACAAAACAAAACCGGCGCCCGAAGGCGCCGGTAAATTTCAATCGGTGGTGTCAGCTCAAGCGCCGGCGTTCAGCACCGTGACGGCACGGCGATTCTGCGACCAGCAGGAGATGTCGTTGCACACCGCCACCGGGCGTTCCTTGCCGTAGGAAATCGTCCGCATCCGCGACGGATCGATCCCGCGCGAGGCGAGGTAGGTGCGGACCGACTGGGCCCGCCGCGCCCCGAGCGCTATATTGTATTCGCGGGTGCCGCGCTCGTCGGCATGACCTTCGATGGTGAAGGAATAGCGATTGTAGCTCTGCAGCCACTGCGCCTGCTTCTCCAGGGTCGCGATCGCCTGCGGCGACAATTCGGTCTGGTCGCTCTCGAAGAACACGCGGTCGCCGACATTGACCACGAAATCCTGCTGGCTGCCCGGGGTCGCCGCGCTGGCCATGGCGCCGTCGGCGCCGAGCGGGTTCTTGTTGGCGCAAGCCCCCATCGACAGCGCCACCGCGAGCACCGCGGCCAGTTTCAATCCCTGGAGGATTCGCATTTGCTGGTTCATTCCGGAGCCTCCACGCTCGCGTTTGTCCGACTGACTTTGGGTTTACAGGTCGTTGGTTAAGCGAACGTTCCGTCAACCTTGATGAGGTGTTGCCAGACCCGATCAAATGCCCACAGTCGGTGAAAAGCAACCGTAATGGTTAATGAAATGCAAATGTGGCGCGACGGTGAAGGCTGGTCGCGGGCGGCGAAGAATCGGGCCAGGAAGGCCCCGCTGCCGTGAAGATGACGTCCCGATGAATCCGGCTGCCGCCCGGTGGGGGCTGCGCCCGCCACTGCACGCCCCGCTCCGGTCCGGCCGGGCGATGCCGGCTCTCGGTTCAGCGGGCGCCGATCAGGTTGCCAGGGCAACCATCGCGGCGCTGTCGGCCGGAAACTCGGTCAAATGCAGCGACGGCGACGACCGCTCGCTGGCGCGTTCGAACAACATCCGGCGTTCGAACAGCGTCGAGCGCAGAAACGGGTAGCGGGCGAACACCTTGTCGCGCATCGCCGGATAGTTCACCGCCATCATCGCGATCGATTTGGTCAAACCGGGATAGCGGCGCGGCGGGCACATCGCCTCGTGCATGAACATCCTGCGATAGAATGCCTGATGTTCGGCGCGCACCGTCGCCAGTCCGATGTCGGCGTTGAAATAGGCGCAGGCGACGAAGGCGAGCCGCAGCGTGATATAGGGCAGCTCGGGGAAACGATCAGCGCGCAGCGGGTCGGCCACGAAGCGGGTCGGATCGACGATGATCTTTCCCTTCGCCAGTTCGGGTTCCAGCAGATCCGAAAACACATCCATCGACGGACAGACCGGATTTTCAGGCGACGCCACTGTGATGCGCAGGGAACTCGCCAGAGCACCCTTGAGGTAAACCCCGAAGATCCAGGAATTGTCGAGATCGTCAAAACGGTCGGTGATCGTCTGTCTGCAATTCGGCTCGATCGTGCCTTCCTTGAGATAGGCGCGATAGCGCAGACGATAGATCGCATCTTTTTCGGCTTCGGTTTCGGCCAGCCGATAATCGACCTGGTCGAACAATTCCAGCCCGCGCGATGAGGGGGCGCTTGTTGTTGCGATTCGCTGGGCGGAACTCATTCGTGTACTCCGACGCCGACACAAACTCGATAGCGAAACGTTAAGGCCTTCTTAACGTCCGTGCAAAGACCTTGAGCTATTAGGGTTAATCAGTCGACTCGATCCAATATCGCACATTTGCGACAATGCGATCAAAGGCGCCGCCGCCATTGGACCTCGATATTGAATTTCGTCCTCAGGCGGTCGAGCGCGCAACCCGCAGCAAGGGCTTGCCTTGATCTTGACGACGCCCATGCGACGCGACCAGCAACTCACGTACCCGCGCGGCGGGCACCGGCCGGCTGAACAGGTAGCCCTGCGCCTCGGTCACCGTGCCGTCGGCGCTGATCAGTTCGAGTTGTTCGTTGGTCTCGATGCCCTCGACCACCACCGACATCCCGAGATCGGCGCTGAGCCGCGCGACACCGCGCAGCAGCGTCAGCGGGCGGTCGGTATCGATGCCCTCTAGGAACGACCGGTCGATCTTCACCTTCTGCATCGGGAAATTGTGCAAATAGCTCAGGCTCGAATAGCCGGTGCCGAAATCGTCGAGCGCGATCCGCACGCCTTCCGCGTGCAGCTGCGCGAGCGCATCGTGGGTCCACTGGGTGTTGCGCAGCAGCGAAGATTCGGTGATCTCGATCTCGAGCCGGTTCGCCGGCAGGCCGGACACTTCGAGCGCATAGCGGACTTCGTTGAGCACGTCGCGCTGATGGAACTGCTGCGACGAGAAATTGACCGCGACGCTCACCGCCTCCGGCCACATCATGCATTCCATGCAGGCCTTGCGCAGAATCCAGCGGCCGAGATCGACGATCAACCCCATCTCCTCGGCGACCGGAATGATGTCGATCGGGGATACGGTGCCGCGCACCGGATGATTCCAGCGCAGCAGCGCCTCGCAGGTCGATATCCGGCCGGTCTTGAGATTGACCAGCGGCTGGTAGAATAGTTCGAACTCCTCGTTGGCCAGCGCCTTGCGCAGGTCGAGTTCGAGGATTCGACGCGATTCGACGGTCTGCGCCATCTCCTCGCGGAAGAAGCAGAAGGTGCCGCGGCCGTCAGCCTTGGCGCGGTACAGCGCCATGTCGGCGTTCTTCATCAGGACGTCGGCCTTGATGCCGTGGGAGGTCATCGCGATGCCGATGCTGGCGCCGATTTCGACCACATGATGATCGATCACATAGCGTTCGCTGAGCCGCTCGACGATCCGGCGCGCCAGCACGGCGGAGTCGTCGTTCGACTGGATGTTTTGCTGAAACACCACGAATTCGTCGCCGCCGAACCGGGCGACGAAGTCCTCCGGGCGTAGCATGTGGCGCAGCCGGTCCGCCACCGCGCACAGCAGCCGATCGCCGCAGGGATGGCCGAGGGTGTCGTTGACCTGTTTGAACTGGTCGAGATCGATGAATAGCAGGGCCGACAGCCGGACATTGTCACGACCATGCGAGGCGACCAGCAGCCGCTCAATTTCGTCGCGGAAGCTGACGCGGTTGGGTAGCGCGGTCAATTCGTCGTAGCGCGCGAGGTGGATGATCCGGGCTTCGGCGTTGCGCCGTTCGGTGATGTCCTCGACCAGCACCACCGTTCCGCCACCGACCATCGGCTGGAACGTCCAGGACAGCGAGCGCGGCGCGACCGGTTCGACGCCGACCGTGACGATCTCCCCCGCCAGCGAATTCTCGATCTCGGACAGGATCAGCCGGCCGCTGGCCGCCGACACCGCCCCGACCGTGACGCAGGCCGACAGGATCTCGGCGGCGCCGGCGCCGCTCTGTTCGAGTTCGTCCCGCAGCTCCATCATTTCGGCGAAGCGATGGTTCATCACCGCGAGGCGGCCGTCGCCGCCGAACATGCACAACCCGTGCGGCATGTTGTTCAGCGCGGTATCGAACTGGCTGGCCAGCGCCGATTCGCGCTCGCCGGTCAGCAGCGCCCGCACGAACAGCGAGTGCAGGCTGAGGTTGATCGCCCTGAGGCTCTGAAAGAACAGCACCAGCAGTCCGGCAAGGCCAATGTAGTAGACATTGCCGTGAATCAGCAACGCAACCGACATCGGTCCGCAGGAGCAGATCAGATGCAGCCGGACGATCTGCGGCCTCCCATAATTGCGCGCCGCGCCGCCCGCCGCGTAGCCGACCGTCACCGTGGTGCAAAGCATGTGCGCCACCGGATCGTCGGTGCCGAGCAGCACGACGACGCACCAGACGCCGAGCGCGCATGCATAGAGCACGGCGCCGAGCTTGTAGCGCGGCTCGAATTCCTCGGCCTGTCCGCTGGATATCGTCTCGGTGCGTTTTTCGAATTTGCGCATCTGGAACGCACGCGCGGTGCCGACCGCGATGATCAGCAGCGCGCAAGGCCAGATCCAGACGTCACCGGTCTTGATCGCGGTCATCAGCGCCGCGATCGCCGCGCAGATCGCTCCGGTCAGCATTGGCCAAAAATTCTGGCACATGGAATCGACCAGCGCCGCATAGATCTTCGGCGGCAACGCCGCTTCGTTGCGTATCTCGGCGCGATCGACCAGTTGCTTCCGCACGCACATGTCCCCGTGATTGGACAGTGTTAGCGTGCCGAAATGAAATCTTTCTGAGGGAATATCGTTACCAAAATATTATTACGGTCGGCTGCTCGCGATTTTCGCCCATGTTTCCAGCGACCTAGGCAAGGATTGCCGGGTCCGCCGCACGCCAGGCTTGAGGACATCCGGCCAAAGGCGGGGCCGTCGACGGCGCGTTACGACAGCAGCGGCGACCATGCCGGGTCGGAGGCGAAACCAGGAGTTGGCACCCGCTGCTCGTTGCGCCCCGAAATATCCACCGTGAACAGCGACGGCCCGCCATTGCCGCCGGGATCGCGGAAGAACATCAGCACGCGGCCGTTCGGCGCGAAGGTCGGACCTTCATTGTGGAAGCCGGAGGTCAGCAGCCGCTCGCCGGAGCCGTCAGGCTTCATGATGCCGATCGAGAACTGGCCGCCGCCCTGTTTGGTGAAGGCGATGTAGTCGCCGCGCGGCGACCACACCGGGGTGGAATAGCTGCCTTCGCCGAACGAGATCCGCTGCGCGGCCCCCCCGGTGGCAGCCATCACGTAGATCTGCGGCTTACCGCCGCGATCGGATTCGAAACAGATCTTGCTGCCGTCCGGCGCGTAGGACGGCGAGGTATCGATCGCCGGGGCGTCGGTGAGCCGGGTGGTGGATTTCGAGCGCAGGTCCATCACGAACAGATTGGAATTGCCGCCCTGCTGCAGGCTCATGATGACGCGCTGACCGTCCGGCGAGAACCGCGGCGAAAACGACATGCCGGGGAAATTGCCGACGATCTCGCGCTGTCCGGTTTCGATGTTGAACAGATAGACCCGCGGATCGCCCTGGCCGAATTCCATGTAGGTAATTTCCTGGGTCGACGGAGAAAACCGCGGCGTCAGCACCAGGTCGGTGCCGCGCGTGAGGTAGCGCACATTGGCGCCGTCCTGATCCATTAGCGCCAACCGCTTGACCCGACGCTCTTTCGGTCCGGTCTCATCGATGAACACCACGCGACTGTCGAAATAGCCCTTCTCGCCGGTCAGCCGCTCGTAGATCTGGTCGGAGATGATGTGGGCGATGCGGCGCCAATATTCCGGTGAGGTGAAATATTGCTGACCGGTGAGCTGCTGGCCGGTGGCGACGTCCCACAGCCGGAACTCCGCCTTCAGCCGTCCGTCGCCCTGCCGGGTCATCCGGCCGGTCACCAGCGCCTGAGCGTTGATGCTCTTCCAGCTGTTGAACTGCGGCGGGGAGTCGATGTTGGTGATCTTCTCGATATAGGCGGCCTGGTCGATCGGCGCGAACAACCCGCTGCGCTTCAGATTGTTGGTGATGACCTGGGCGACGCCGACGCCGACTTCGGCGTCGGCAGGGGTTCCGGCGACGAAATTCGGCAGCGCGATCGGCAACGGCGCGACGTTTCCCTCGGTGATCTGCACCCTGGCCTGGCCGAAGGCGTCGCGCAGCGGCGCGGCCGCCAGTGCGCCGGTCGCGGCCATCCCGGAAATGATCTGTCGGCGGTTTAGACGAAACGGCATGTCGGGCAATCCATTGGGTCGGACATTGTTACTAACGGGACACAGCGCGCGGCACCGCGCGCCGTCACGGTCGTCGATCGGTGAACACCGGCGCGAAGAACTTCCATTCCTCGAAAAACGCCGCGGGCAGATTGTAGGGCTGGCATTCGATGATCGCGCGCAGCGCGCTTTCCTGATAGACGCGCAGGAACGGCGTCGCCGGCGTGCCTTCCGGCTGCGGCATGCTTTCCAGCGTGCCGTCGCGCTTCAGCCGGATTACGAACGCCGCTTCCGATTTCTGCGCCTCGATCCCGCCATAGGGTTTCTTCCAGCAGCGCTCGACCTGCGACTGAAACAGCGCGCCCCAGGTCGCCGAATTGTCGGCGGACTTGCCCTTCGCCAGGCCGAGCGCCGCGTTGGAGTTCAGCGTATCGCCGGTCATCGCCTGCCGGCTCGGATCGCGCTTGTCGATCAGCGCCGCCATCTTGGCGGCGTCGAACACCCGCTCGGTCTTCGGCTTCGCAGGCGCCGGCGGCTTGGCGGCCGCGACCTGCGGCTTCGGCGGCGGTTTCGTCTCTTCTTTCTTCAGCGCTTCGGCGATCGGATCGGGCTTTTTCTCGACCGGCTTCTCGACGATTTTTTCCGGCGGCTTCGGCTCCGGCGGCGGCGCGGTCTCGGTCACGACCGGCGCCTTCTCGGAGATCTTGCCGACCGCGTCCTCGACCGGCGGCTTCGCCTCGGCGACCTTCTCCACCAGCGGCTTCGGGCTTTCCTTCTTGCCGGATTTCATCCCGGCCATCACCTTGGCCAGCTGATCTTCCGAGATCGTATCCACTGCCACTGCATCCTGCGGCGGCAGCTCGAACGCCTTGGACGAGAACGACAACAGACCCCAGCCGATCACGAGCACATGCAGCGCAACCGACGCAACGAGGGTCTTGTCGATCTTCTCGAGCTTCACGTTCAGGATTCCTGCTCCATCCCGGTCGTCGGCATCGCGCGGGTCATCGCCTCAGGTCCCCTGCTCGGGCACGATGACGATATTGGCCTTGAAGCCGGCGGTTCGAATGGTCCCCAGCAGCTTCATCATATCGGTATAGCAAACGTCCTTGTCACCCCGAAGATAGACCACGCTTTCGGCGTCCGACCGGGTCGCTCGCACCGCCTTGATCTTGGCCTCCAGTTCGGAGACCGGGATCAGGCTGTCGCCGAGGTACAATTCCACTTTCGAGTTGCAGCTACCGCCGGTCCGCTTCACCGACAGCGTCAGCGGAGGGGCGTTCGACGACAGCGAGGTGCCGCCGCGTGCTACCGGCAGGTCGATATCGATCGTCGACGTCATCAGCGGTGCCGCCACCATGAAGATGATCAGCAGCACCAGCATCACGTCGACCATCGGCGTGACGTTGATCTCGGCCATCACCGCGCGCCGGCGCCCGCGTCGACCGCCGCCGCCAGTCGCTCCCGCCGAATTCATCGCCATGATCTGGTGCTCACGGTTCGCTCGTCAGTGATCGTCATGCCCGCTCGTCGATCTGGCGCGACAGGATCGCCGAAAATTCGTCGGCGAAGCCTTCCAGGCGCTGCGCCTGGCGGTTCACCTCGGAGGTGAATTTGTTATAGAAAATAGTCGCCGGAATTGCGGCGATCAGGCCGATCGCGGTGGCGAACAGCGCTTCGGCGATGCCGGGGGCGACCACCGCCAGCGAGGTGTTCTTCGAGGCGGCGATCGACTGGAAGCTCGACATGATGCCCCAGACGGTGCCGAACAGGCCGACGAAGGGGCCGGCGGAGCCGACCGTCGCCAGCACCAAGAGCCGGCGTTCCAGCCGCTCGACCTCGCGGGCGATCGAGACGTTCATCACCTTTTCGATCCGCATCTGCAGCCCAGCGAAGGAGCGCGCCTGGCTTTCGAACGAGCGCTTCCACTCGCGCATCGCGGCGACGAAGCACGCCGCCATCGATTGCGTCGGCTTGGCCGACAGCGCGCGATACAGCTCGTCGATCGATTCGCCGGACCAGAACGCTTGCTCGAAGCAGTCCATCGCGCGTTTGGTGCGCGCATACAGGAACATCTTGTCGATCGCGATCGCCCAGACCCAGACCGAACAGCCCAGCAATCCGAGCATCACCGATTTGACGATCCAATGCGCCTGCCAGAACAGCGCGATCAGCGAGACGTCGCTGGATGCCAGCGGCAATGCTGACTGAGCCACCTCGGCGGGATTCATCGTCGATATCCTCTCAACGCAAATGTCCTAGCGGTGCCACGGCGACGCGCCGCGTTTGGCGAAAAGCGCCGGCGCCAAATTCCGATTCTGTCGCATGGGATGGCCCGTCCGAAGCCGGTCTCTCAATCCCCTGCCAACGTGTCAAAACGAGGGCTGTCGGCGCGTCATAGCGCCCCTAACCAATCGCTAATCTTGGTTAAGGAGGGGTTACCAAAGGGGAATTGGGACCGGCGAATCGCAGCCGCCAGCGCCACTTGCGGCCCTGCAACGCAAAACCGCCCGCCTGTTGGACAGGCGGGCGGCGATGTCGGTTTCGATCAGTTGGCGATCAGGCCTGCGGCTGGCCGTCGTTCGGCGGGGTCGGACGCGGACGGTGCTGCGCCATGAAGGCATCGAACTCTTCCTTGTCCTTGGCGTGGCGCAGCCGATCGAGGAACTCCTTGAACTCGACCTGCTCTTCCTCGAGCCGGCGAAGCGTTTCGACGCGATATTCGTCGAAGGCGCGATTGCCGCTGGAGGGCGGGCCGAAGCCGAAGCCGCGGCGTTCCATCCGACCCTTCATCCGTTCCATCTTGTACTGCATCCGCTCCATCTTGCTGGCGAAGCGATCGCCGTGATCCCAACAACCCATTTTCCTGCTCCCGATTGTGAAGAAGAGTAGTGCCAGACCGATCGGCCACCAGATGATGAAACCGAGCACGGTCAGTGCGATCCATCCGGGGTGCCACGGCGATCGCAGCATCGGCTGCGGATAGCGCTGCTCCTCGGCAGGACTCCATCGATTGAAACCCGCGGTGTCGGTCATTGACCTCTCTCCATGACGGCATCATCGCCGTGTGAATGTAAATAACATTCACATACGTAATCCATTCCAGGTTTTTGTCAAGCTGGGGACCAATAGGGCTGCAAGAAATTGCGCGAGGCTCGCTCAAATAAAGGTGAGTGAACCTATTTCGGAACCGGCCCCCACGGACCAGATGGCTTTGATTCAGTAGGCTTTTCCGGCGACGTCGGGCGTTCTTGGGAGAACCCAAGGCCGCGCAGATAGATCAGCACGCCGGCTTCCAGCAGCTCTTCCGGCGCCATCGGCAGCTTGCGCCGCGCCGCATCGCCGCGGCCGAACAGCGACGCCACGCCATGCGCCAGCGACCAGATATGCAGCGCCATCATCAGCGCCGGCGGCCGCGTCACGCCGGGCGGCGTCAGCGCCGCCAGCCGCTCGGCGGCGGCGCGAATGATGCCGAAGGCGCGCTCGGACGCCGCCATCAGCGTCGGATTGAGATCGACCGGCAGGCCGGATTCGAACATCGCCGAATAATACGCCGGCTCATTGCGGGCGAACGCCAGATAGGCCTTGCCGACCCGCTCGAACGCGCTGACGGTGTCGGGGCGGCCGTCGTCCCAGGCCTTGGTCAGCACCTGCTCGAATTGCTCGAAGCCGCGCTGCGCGATGCTGGACAGCAATTCGTCGCGATCGCGGAAATGCCGGTACGGCGCCGCCGGGCTGACCCCAGCCATCCGCGCGGCATCCGCGAAGGTGAAGCCGCCCGGGCCTTTCTCCGCGATCAGACCGAGCGCCGCCTGCAGCAGCGCCTCTTTCAGATTGCCGTGATGATAGCCGCGCTCGGCGCGGCGGGTTTCCTTGCGCCAGCTCATGTGAAGGGCTTTTACATGAGAGCTGCGCAAAGGTCACGAACTGATCCAGCGCCCTCACCCCTGCGGCTCGGGGCGGAGATGGTTATCCCCGCGTTAACCGCGGTTCCCTGCCCCAAAGCCGTACCGAAAACACTGGGAAATTTCTTGCGGCAATCTTGCGGCGAACTTGCAGCAGGCGATTTCGCCGCGCATGTCCTGCGGCGAAATCGGGGCAGCGCGTTTCGCGGTCACGACGGCCCCGCCCGGCGCGCCGATCCGACGTCCGCCGCCGCCGATCATTCAGGAGCGGCGGGCTCCGCCGGGAAAGGATGGAAATACGGCTCGGCCTCCTCGATCACCCGCGCGAAGGACGGCCGTGACCGCAGGCGATCGAGATAGGCCGCGAGGTTCGGATGCGTGGCGCGGATCGGCAGTGCCGCGCGCTCCACTGGATTGCCGAGATTGACCGCCACCGGCGTGAACGGCGTTTCGTTCTCGTACAACGCGATCAGCACCTTCCAGCAGAACGACGACAGCGGATGGTAATAAAGCCGTAGCGACATGTGGCCTCCTGTTGAGTCATTGCACAAATCGAATTGGCGCGATGCGATAGCGGCAACGGCCGCGTCATTCGAGTCGCACACCGGCGCGCACCGCAACGGCACCTACGCCAACGGCTCGCAACTGACAACAAATTGCCGCCGCATTGATCGATCAACGTCGCCGCTGTCGAGTTTCGCGGAGTGGGGACTCTTTGTGCGAATATTCGTCGCGGGCGTTTCAGCGTAAATTTTGACGGATTTGTCGAACTTCGGGCACGCATGCGCCGCGACCAGCGGTGCACGGCGCCGATCAAACTGTGTCGAATTTTTTCCGGGGGAATGAATGAAGGATGCCACCAAACAGGCAGCCTCGCGGGCGATGGCGCATCTGCTGGCAGTGACGGCGATGCTGGTGATCGCGGGACTCGTCTTCTACGTGCGATAAGCAGGCACGGCCGCTCCGAGCGGCGGGCCGGATTTCATACTCCCGGCCCGCGCGATCGACCGCTGCCACATCGCCCAAGCGCCAACACAGTGAGCAGGAATTCCAGGCTCGCTCGCGGCTATCGCTGCCCGTACGCCGGAATGTCTGTCTTCTTTGCGTTGCGCTCAGCAACTCGGCTGAGAATTTGCTCCGACGAGATTGCGCCGCCAGCAAACCTAGCCGTTGGCTTCGACCGCAGGCTCGGCGGAAATCTTTTCGTGGGTCGCCGCCTCGCCGTGAATTTCCTGCTCGGCCTGCAACCAGAATTCCTCGTCGCGACCTTCCGGACAGCCGGCCAGTTCCCAGATTTCGCGCGCGCGGTGCTTGATCCGCTCTTGCATTGTATCGTCCATCGAACATCTCCTCTGATGCGGAAATTCTATATTGCAGGATCATGTATTCCTGATGTCAGTGACTGTTTCCTGGCTGCTTCGGCCGCGACGGCTGGCCGGTTGGTTCGATTGCGCGCTGGTTTGTGGTACCGAACTTGCAGGACCCGCCGCATCGATGCTTTACAACAGACAGGACAGACCATGACCGCCTCCCCGCAAAAAGTCGCGCTGGTGACCGGAGCCGCGCGCGGCATCGGGTTCGCCGCGGCCAAACGCTTTCTCACCGAAGGCTGGCGGGTGGCGCTGCTGGATATGGACGATGAAGGGCTGCGTGAAGCGATCGAGGCGCTGGCGCAGCCGGATCGCACCCTGGCACTGCATTGCGACGTCGCAAACGCCGCCTCGGATGCCGGCGACATCGCGGCGATCGGCGAGCGCTTCGGCCGGCTCGACGCGGTGGTCAACAATGCCGGGGTCGCGGTGTTCAAGCCGCTGATGGAAACCACCCACGCCGAATGGCAGCGGGTGATCGACGTCAATCTGACCGGGCCGTTCAAGCTGATCCAGGCCGCGGTGCCGCTGCTGCGTGACTCGGGCGGCGGCGCCATCGTCAACATCACCTCGATCTCGTCGCTGCGGGCCTCGACGCTGCGGGTGGCCTATGGCTCGAGCAAGGCCGGGCTGGCGCATCTGACCAAGCAATGCGCGGTGGAACTGGCGTCGCTCGGCATCCGCGTCAACGGCGTGGCGCCAGGCCCGGTTGATACCGCGATGGCCAAGGCGGTGCACTCGGCCGAGATCCGCTCCGACTATCGCGACGCGATTCCGCTGGCGCGCTACGGCCTCGAGGACGAGTTGGCGGACGCGATCTTCTTTCTGTGCAGCGACCGGGCGAGCTACATCACCGGACAAATTCTCGCGGTCGACGGCGGCTTCGATGCCGCCGGGATCGGCCTGCCAACGCTACGCGGGCAACGCCGGAACGGGTAGGCCGGGGCATCGGCCTGATGCAGGCCGACTCGTCGGCAGAGACGCGCGTCAGGTTCTCAAAAACAGCGTTGCCCCTCCGCGTGGTTCACCGGAACGCACCGCTCAATCCTCCAGCGGGCAGTTCACCATCCAGGGAATCCCGAAGCGGTCGACGCACATGCCGAAGCCTCTGGAAAAGAACGTCGCGGCGAACGGCATGGTGACGCTGCCGCCTTCCGCCAACGCCTTGAACCGGCGCTCGGCGTCGGTCGGTGACGGCACCATCAGCGACACCGCGAAGCCCTGCGGCGGGTGGTAGTGGCCGGGAGGCGCGTCGCCGGCCATGATCACCTCACCGTCGATCGTCAGTCGCGCATGCATGATCTTGCTCTTCTGATCCGGCGCCGCTGTCATTCCGGCCGGCGCGTCGGCCCAGGTCATCATGTCCTCGATCCGGGCGCCGAGCACCATCTCGTAGAACTTGAACGCGGCGGCGCAATTGCCGTTGAAGAACAGATAGGGATTGACCTGCATCGATGGCTCCGTGGGTTGTCGATCGGCCTATCTTTCGGCGATCGCCTTCAGGCTCGCAAGGCCGGCGGCGAAATCGTCGCCGATCATGCGGTCCATGTTGAGGAACACCTGCATCACCTTCGACAGCAGCGGCGCCGGGCCGTGCATCGACCATTTCACCGCAGTGGCATCGCCTTCCGGTTGCAGACTGAACTCGGCGATGTTGTGGCCCTCGAACGGGGTCAGGAAATCCAGCTTGATCACGGTCTTCGACGGCGTGACGTCGACGATTTCCATCCGACCAGAGCCGACATGCTTGTTGCCGGACCATTGATAGATCGCGCCCTTGCCGCTTTCGGCGCCCGAATAGGTCCGCTGCATCGCCGGGTCCTTGGTCTCATAGGGCGACCAGCCGCGCCAGGCGTGCAGGTCGTTGATCAGCGGCGCGATCTTGCCCGGCGGCGCCTTGATCAGGATCGCGCGCTCGACCCGGAAATCGTCCGGCTTGCTCAGCGCCAGCCCGAGCACGGTTCCGACCGCGAGCGTGAACAGGACGGCGATGAAGACGATGGCTCTCAGCATGACGCGACTCCGTGGGCGATAGCCAAGACTACCCACCACAACGGCAAGGGCAATCGCATTTGGATTTGAAACTCCGCCGCAGCCGCGGGTTGTTTTACCTCTGCCTGATGGGAGCGTGGCCGGCTCTCGGTCGGTCGCGGCCCGGAACGACCGGCTCTGAGGCTCACGCCAGCAGCCGCGCCTTCAGGTCCGCCAGCGCGCGGGTGAAGATCGCGGCATCGTCGCGGGCGCGGGCCAGCACCAGCGCGCCCTGAATCGTGAGCAGCGCGTCCTCGCTGCGCTTCCGCGCCATGGCGGGGCTCTGTCCCGTTCGGCGCAGTGCCGAAACCAGCGCGTCCTGCCAGCGCGCGAAGTAGCCGTTGACCGCGTCGGCAAAGATGTCGCGGGCGTGACCGAGCGCGATCACGCCGACCAGGCAGACCCGGTTGCCGGAGCGGAAATAGCTGTCGACCCCCTTCAGCATCGCGGCGATCGCGCGCGCCGGATCGTCGTCGTCGCGCAGCGGCGCGAAGATGTTGTGCTCGAACCACGCATCGATCTCGGCCAGCACCTCGGCGGCCATCTGCTGTTTGCCGCCGGGAAAAAAGTGATACAGGCTGCCCTTGCCAAGCGCGGTCGCCTGCGAAATCAACGCCAGCGACGCGCCCTCGTAGCCGTGGGCGCGAAATACTTCGCCGAGCTGCGGCAGCAAGCGGGCGCGGTCGGTCATGGACCGGCGACAGTCAGAACGGATCGCTGCCGAGTCCGGCGACGTCGGCCGGGCGCGAGCCGGGCGCATGCCAGTGGAAGCGGCGGTCGGCTTCGGCGATCGCCACGTCGTTGATGCTGGCCTCACGGCGGCGCATCAGCCCGAACTCGTCGAATTCCCATTGCTCGTTGCCGTAGGAGCGAAACCAGTTGCCGGCATCGTCGTGCCATTCGTACTGGAACCGCGCCGCGATGCGATTTTCGTCGAACGCCCACAGATCCTTGATCAGCCGGTATTCGTGTTCCCTGGCCCATTTCCGGGTCAGGAATTCCACGATCGCCGGACGGCCCTGCAGGAATTCCGAGCGATTGCGCCACTTGCTGTCCTCGGTATAGGCCAGCGACACCCGCACCGGGTCACGCGAATTCCAGGCGTCCTCCGCCATGCGCGCCTTCTGCGCGGCGGTCTCTCGGGTGAACGGCGGCAATGGCGGGCGCGACATGATGAGGTCTCCGGCTTGAGGGCTGCGGAGACACTGTACCGATCGGTACAGAGAGTCAACGGGTAAAGAAGCCTCGTTGTCGTCATGTCGGGGCGTGCATCCGTCCAACACCGTCGTTCCCGGGCACGCGTCCGCCCAACGTCGTCATTCCGGGGCGCGAGCCGTCAGGCGAGCGAACCCTGAATCCTGCAACGGAGTGTGGCGGAGGTTTCCACTGGCGCAAGATTCCGGGTTCGCGCGCAGCTTCGCTGCGTGCGCCCCGGAATGACGGAGTCTTGTTTGGCTAATGCAGCTTCACCGTCGGCGCCGGGCAGGCGCTGGACGAGAACAGGCCGAGCAGGGTCCGGCCGTGGCCGTGCAGGGCGGCCTCATGCATCTTGTACAGCGAGCGATACATGAAGCGGGCGAAATAGCCCTCGATCATGAAGCTGCGGCCGACCACGAAGCCCATCAGATTGCCGACCGTCGAGAACTTGCCGAGCGACACCAGCGAGCCGAAATCCTTGTAGACGAAATCTTGCAGCGGCTGGCCCTCGAGCACGCGCGACAATTGCGCGACCATGAATTCGGCCTGCTGATGCGCGGCCTGGGCGCGCGGCGGAATGTTCTGGTCGAAGCCCGGCCGGGCGCAGGCGGCGCAGTCGCCGAGCGCGAAGATCGCATCGTCGCGCGTGGTCTGCAGCGTCTGCTTCACCACCAGCTGGTTGATCCGGCTGGTTTCCAGCCCGGCGATCTCATGCAGGAAATCCGGCGCCTTGACGCCGGCCGACCACACCACCAGCTCGGACGGAATCATCTCGCCGTCGGCGAGCCGGACGCCATCGGCGAGCACCTCGGCGACCCGCGCGCCGGTGCGAACCTCGACGCCGAGCTCCTGCAGCAGCGCCAGCGTCGCCGCCGAGATCCGCTCCGGCAGCGCCGGCAGGATCCGCGGCGTCGCCTCGATCAGCACGATCTTCAGATCATGTTCGGGATCGATCTTGTCGAGCCCGTAGGCGATGATCTCGCGGGCGGTGTGATGCAGTTCGGCGGCGAGCTCGGTGCCGGTGGCGCCGGCGCCGATGATGGCGACGTGGAGTTGGCCGGGCGCGACCGGGGTGTGCTGGTGCTGCGCGCGCAGGCAGGCATTGACCAGCCGGCGGTTGAAGCGGCTGGCCTGCTCGGGGGTTTCCAACGGCACCGCGTAGTCCTTGGCGCCCGGCGTGCCGAAATCATTGGTGACGCTGCCTACCGCGATCACCAGCGTGTCGTAGCCGATCTGCGATTCCGGGCTGATCTCGCGGCCTTCGTCGTCCTGCACCGGCGCCAGCGTGATGGTTTTGGCGGCGCGGTCGAGCCCGGTCATCTCGCCGAGACGATAGTGGAAATGGTGCCAATGCGCCTGCGCCATGTAGTTCAGCTCGTGCTGCGAGCGGCGCAGGCTGCCTGCCGCGATCGAATGCAGCAGCGGCTTCCAGATATGGGTGCGGCTGCGGTCGACCAGCGTGATCCGCGCCTTGTCGGCGCGGCCGAACCTGTCGCCGAGCGCAGTGGCGAGCTCAAGCCCGCCGGCGCCGCCGCCGACGATAACGATTCTGTGAGGCTGCTGATCTGTCATGGCTCGTTTTTTTGAAGCAAATTGCGGGCCACAGATCGGTAGCACCGAATGCCTGTCCGGCAGTTAAAATTATACACCGAACTGGCACGCTGCTACCAGATCGACGCCGGTAAGACTACTGGTCGGCCTTCATCGCAACGCGCAGTGGCAGCGGGATCGGCCGCGCCCGGCCGCCTGAGACGAAGGCGACCTTGACGCGGGCCTCCAGCAGCAACAGCTCGCCGCGGCGGATCTCCTGATGCATGGTGATCGAGGCGCCCTTGACCTCGACCGGGCGGGTGATGATTTCGAGCAGATCGTCCATCTTGGCCGGCTTGAGGAAATCGAGCTGCATGGCGCGGACCACGAAGGCGAAGCCGGGCGCCTCGCTCTCCGCCTCCGCAAACAGCGCGCTCTGGTCGGCGCCGAGCAGCCGCAGATAATTGGTGCGGCCGCGCTCCATGAAGCGCAGATAATTGGCGTGATAGACGATGCCGGAGAAGTCGGTGTCCTCGTAATAGACCCGGACCTGCATGTGGTGGCGGCGATCGACGATCGCGCCGTCGAGAGAATTGATCACACCTCACTCCACCTCTGCGGCGATCGACAACCGCTCGGCCACCGCTCGCAATTTCTTGTCGCCGGTCCAGAGCCGGCAATCCGGCATGAGCAGCGTCGAAGCAACAAGATGCGCGTCGACATATCCGATGCCGGAGCCGGCAAGGGCTTGACGCGAAATCAACCGCAGCACTTCGGCCGGCGCCGCCATCGTTGCGTTTGGCAAGTCCGCCAAGTCTTGCGCGATTTCGTCAAAGCGCAGAGCGCCGCCCAGCGCCAACTCTCCCAGGACGAAATCATGGATCAGAACCTGACGGCAAACCAGACTGGCGCTCAGCCGCGGGTTCTCCTTGCGAAAATGATCGATCCAGATCGATGTATCGACCAGCAGCATCAATTGTTCGTAAATCGCGGCGGGCGTCGGCGTGGCGGGGCTTTCAGATCAGGCATCGATCCGCCCATCAAGGCGAGCCGCCTGCCCGCTTCAAGCTCGACATAGGCCTGCAACGCCTTTCGGATCACCGCTGATTTCTCTTCGACGCCAGCATATGCCTGTGCTTTCGCAAAAAGCTCGTCATCGATCGCGATGGTGGTTCTCATGATGCCGAACTCCTATGCTGACATCAAATATAGCATCATTCGATGCTGAATTCCATGCCCCTAAATGACCCATTCGCCTCGCTGGCGCCGCCTCAACTCCGCCAGTTGCGGCCGTGGGCGCCGTCGACGATGGCGTCGAGCCGGGCCTTCAGTTCGGGCTCCACGCTATTGTACCAGACCCCGCCGAGCAGCGCGCAGAACGGCTCGCTGGCCGCCGCCTCGCGTTCGATCCGGGCGATGGTATCGATCCCGACCAGGTTCTCCAGCGGCCCGGCCGCCAGATAGGACAGCACCAGCGGATGGTGCTCGATCCGCAGGATCTCGAGGATCATCTCGAGCAATCGGTCCGGATCGTCGTCGCGCAGCTCGCGTTCGTAATCGCTGAGCGCGCTCCAGTTGGCGTCGCGATCCTTGTCCGGCATGCAGCTCAGCTCGACCCAGATCCGCGCCAGCGCGGGAATCGACAGCGCGGCGAAGTCGATCGCGGCGACGGCGCGTTTGTGCGCTTCGCAATCGGCATACCACGCATCGGGATCGGCGATCGCCTCGAACCGGGATTGCAGCGGCTCCGGCGTCCAGCGATAGACGCCGCCGATCAGCCAGCGCAGCTGCGGAGTGTCGCGCGCCTGCCGCTCGCATTCGTCGATCAACAGCGCGCCGTGGCCGACCAGCACCAGCATCAGCTTGTCGTTGAGCTGCATCTTGACCGATTTGTGCGCCTCCGAGCGCAGCACCGCGAGCACCATGGCGAGCGCGCGTTCCGGGGAACGGTGCGGCAGCCGATCGAAATACAACAGCCGCGACCAGACCTCGCCGGTCTTGTCGCGCAGGCCAAGATACTGCAGCTCGCACCACAGCGAGGCGAGCTCCGGCATCGCCATCCGGTCCAGTTCGTCCTGCAATTGCTGCGGCGTCCGCGGCCCCGGAATCGCCATGGTGGCGGCGTTCCGGGCTTGCTCGATGAAATCCATGGCGACGGCGCTCCCAACTGCGATCCCTGTTGGTCGCAGCGATCGCCGGGCGCGTTCAATACAGCTCACGTCGCGGCCAATGGCAGTGGTACCCCCCTGCTGCGCTGGCGACGCATGGCAGCTTCTCGCACCTCCCGCGTGCGGCGTTCGCACTTAGATTCATCGCCGCAAGTCACCACCTCAAGCGTCCTGAAATCAATAAAGGCATTGTCCATGGCGATTCCCACTCGATCCGCATCGCGGGGCGACATTCACGCGCATCTGGTCGGCGGCGGCATCGCCGCGCTCGCCAGCGCGGCCTATCTGATCCGCGATGGCGGCGTCCCCGGCGGCAACATCACGATCTATGAGGAGACCGCGAAACTCGGCGGCAGCCTCGATGGATCGGGATCGGCAAAACCCGGCTATGTGATTCGCGGCGGGCGGATGTTCACCTACGAGGCCTACACCTGCACCTTCGATCTGCTGTCGCAGATTCCCACGCTCGACGATCCCAGCAAGACCGTCAGCGATGATATCCACGCCTTCAACGAGGAGCACATCCCGCATTCGAACGCGCGGCTGGTGCGCGGCGGCGAGAAGGTCGACGTCTCGGTGCTGGGATTTTCCAACCAGGATCGGCTTGACCTGATCGAACTGATGGCGGTGTCGGAGGACAAGCTCGGCGCCAAGCGGATCGAGGACATGTTCCAGCCTTCGTTCTTCAAGACCAATTTCTGGTACATGTGGGTGACGACGTTTGCGTTCCAGCCTTGGCACTCGGCGGTCGAACTGAAGCGCTATCTGCAGCGCTTCATCCAGGAATTCCCGCGCATCCACACCCTCGCTGGAGTCCGGCGCACCCGCTACAACCAATACGACTCGATCGTGCTGCCGGTGACGAACTGGCTGAAGGCACAAGGCGTCAAGTTCGAGACCGGCATGCGTGTCACCGATCTCGACTTCAAATACGGCCCGGCCGGCAAGGCCGTCGAGCGGTTGCAGGTCGTGCACAACGGCAAATCGCAGCAGATCGCGGTCGGCGAACAGGATCTGGTGTTCGTCACCAACGGCTCGATGACCACGGCCTCCAGCCTGGGATCGAACAGCAAGCCGGCGCCGCTGCATCCCAAGGACGGCAAGACCGACGGCTCCTGGGCGCTGTGGGAGACGCTCGCGGCGAAGCATCCGGAGTTCGGCAGGCCGGCGGCGTTCAACAGCCGCATCGACGAGTCCAAATGGCTGTCGTTCACCACCACGATGACCGACCCGATCTTCTTCGAGCTGATGGAAAAATTCACCTGCAACGTCGCCGGCACCGGCGGGCTCGTCACCTTCACCGATTCGAATTGGCTGATGTCAGTGGTGCTGGCGGCACAGCCGCATTTCATCGGGCAGCCCGACAATATCAAGGTGTTCTGGGGCTACGGGCTGTTCGTCGACCAGATCGGCAATTTCGTAAAGAAGAAGATGTCAGACTGCAGCGGCGAGGAACTGATGACCGAACTGATCGGCCACCTGCGGTTCGACGCCCACAAGGCCTCGATCCTCAAGGCCTCGAACTGCATTCCCTGCATGATGCCGTTCATCACCAGCCAGTTCATGCCGCGCGTCGCGGGCGACCGGCCGCCGGTCACACCACCCGGCACCCACAACCTCGCCTTCATCGGGCAATATTGCGAGATCCCCGACGACGTAGTGTTCACCGTGGAATATTCGGTGCGCTCGGCGCAGACCGCGGTGTTCACGTTGCTCGTCCTCGAGAAGCAGGTCTCGCCGCTGTACAAAGGCACGCACGATCCCCGCGTGATGTTCGCGGCGATGAAGACGCTGATGCGGTAGGCGAGAACTCTCAGCCCGCGCGCGCCATCGGCGGCGCGGGCTTTGGGATGTCCTCGCTATCACTCCGCAAACTGCCCCTCGATATTCATTCGTCCATCGAGCACTCGGACGATAACGATCTGATTGGGCTCAATCATGTAGAAGACGACATATCCATCCACCAGAATCCCTCGCAACGAGGCGCGTAGTTCACTTCGATCCGGTCCGAGAAATGGAAATTCACACAGCTCGTCGAATCGTTGAAAGAACCGGGTGATGGTCCGGTCCGCAGCAGCGGGATTCCGTTCGGAAAAATAGGCGTGGATAGCAAGAAGATCGGCTTCGGCGCGTGAAGAGAGGACGAACTTCACGGCAACTACCGTTTGGCTTGCGCCCGGGCCCGTGTCAGAAATTCCTGCAGATCCCAGGGACGCGCGCGCCCCGCCTCGACGTCGGCCATACCTTCGTCAATCGCATCTTTCAGCGCGCGGAATTTCCTAGCCTGCGACAACAGATAGTCTGCTGCCGGTTCCCGCATTTCCTCGGGAAGCAGCTCAATGGCTTCGATGGCCTTATCGACAGCTGAACTCATAGTGTCAGTTTAGCACAATCCCGATCCGATGGCGAACCTACTCCTCGTCGCCGCCCTGCCCGAACAGGCCGATCTGCGCCGGGTCGCGCGCCGGCTCGGCGAGGCCGAGGTGCCTGAAAGCGTGCGAGGTGAGCAAGCGGCCGCGCGGGGTGCGCTGCAGGTAGCCGCACTGGATCAGGAACGGCTCGATGATGTCCTCGATGGCGTCGCGCGGTTCCGACAGCGCCGCCGCCATGGTTTCGACGCCGACCGGGCCGCCGGCGTAGTTCATCGCAATCGTGGTGAGGTAGCGGCGGTCCATGGCGTCGAGGCCGGCGGCGTCGACTTCCAGCGCGGAGAGCGCGTGGTCGGCGATCTTGCGATCGATCGACGCCGCGTCGGCCGCGGAGGCGAAATCGCGCACCCGGCGCAGCAGCCGGCCGGCGATCCGCGGCGTGCCGCGGGCGCGGCGGGCGATTTCGTTGGCGCCGTCGAGCGTGATGCCGATATTGAGCACGCGGGCGCCGCGTTTCACGATGCTCTCCAGTTCCTCCACGGTATAGAAATTCAAGCGCACCGGGATCCCGAAGCGGTCGCGCAGCGGATTGGTCAGCAATCCGGCCCGGGTGGTGGCGCCCACAAGCGTGAATTTCGCCAGCTCGATCTTCACCGAGCGCGCGGCGGGGCCCTCGCCGATGATCAGATCGAGCTGAAAATCCTCCATCGCCGGATACAGCACTTCTTCGACCGCGGGACTGAGCCGATGGATTTCGTCGATAAACAGCACGTCGCGCTCTTCGAGATTGGTGAGGAGTGCGGCGAGATCGCCGGCCTTGGCGATCACCGGCCCTGACGTGGCGCGAAAGCCGACGCCGAGTTCGCGCGCCACGATCTGCGCCAGCGTGGTCTTGCCGAGCCCCGGGGGGCCGACGAACAGCACATGATCCAGCGCCTCGCCGCGTTTGCGCGCTGCGTCGATGAATATCTGCAGGTTGGCGCGGGCCTGCTGCTGGCCGACGAATTCCGACAACAGTTGCGGGCGCAGCGCGGTGTCGCCGACATCGTCGGCGCGGCGCTCGGGGGTGATCAGGCGGGAGGGCGGGGTCGTCACTTCGCCAGCTCCTTCAGCCCGAGCTTGATCAGCTGCGCGGTCTCGGCATGCTCGCCGGCGCTGCGCGAGGCGCTGGCGATGGCGGCAGCGGCCTGCGGCGCGCCGTAGCCGAGATTGACCAAAGCCGAGATCGCATCGGTGACCGGGCGCGGCGCGCGATGGTCGTCGATCGCGCCGGACAGCTGCGTGATCGCCGGATCGACATTGGCAAACGCCGGCACCTTGTCTTTCAGCTCGGTGACGATGCGCTCGGCGACCTTCGGGCCGACGCCCGGCGTGCGCGCCACCGCGGCCTTGTCGCGCAGCGCGATGGCGTTGGCGAGCTCGGCCGGCGGCAGCGTCGACAGCACCGCCAGCGCCACCTTGGCGCCGACGCTTTGCACGGTCTGCAACAGGCGAAACCATTCGCGCTCATGGTCGCTGCGAAACCCGAACAGCTTGATCTGGTCCTCGCGGACGTAGGTTTCGATCGACAGCACCGCCGCCTCGCCCGGCGCCGGCAGCGCCTGCAGCGTGCGGCTGGAACAATGCACCTGATAGCCGACGCCCTGGACGTCGAGGATGACATAATCCTCGCCGTAGGAATCGATCAGGCCCTTGAGTTTGCCGATCATCGGGCGGCCTCGGCGCGTGTTCTCCCCTCCCCCTTGCGGGGAGGGGTCGGGGGTGGGGGTCCACAACGGAAGTCTCGCTTGCGGCTACCCCCCACCCCAACCCTCCCCCGCAAGGGGGGAGGGAGCAGGCTGTGCGCACGGCGACTCATCGGATCTCTCCGAGGTTCGAAGTTGGAAGATCTGTTCTCATCCCCCGACCACCTTCAGCCGCAGCAGCGCGGTGCCGCGATGATGCGCGTGGGTAATGGCGATCGCCAGCGCGTCGGCGGCGTCGGCGGATTTCGGCTCAGCCTTCGGCAGCAGGATCTTCAGCATCATCTGGATCTGGGCCTTGTCGGCATGGCCGGCGCCGACCACGGTTTTCTTGACCTGGTTAGGGGCATATTCGGCGACGCTGATGCCGAGCATCGCCGGCGCCAGCATCGCCACGCCCCTCGCCTGCCCGAGTTTCAGCGTCGCGACGCCGTCCTTGTTGACGAAGGTTTGTTCGACCGCGGCCTCGCCCGGCGCG
This sequence comes from Rhodopseudomonas sp., assembly GCF_013377015.1. Taxonomy (GTDB): domain Bacteria; phylum Pseudomonadota; class Alphaproteobacteria; order Rhizobiales; family Xanthobacteraceae; genus JARJEH01. The sequence goes on from NZ_JACABA010000001.1 coordinate 799,246, forward strand.
AATTCCGCAAGCACCTTCGCCAGCCCCTGATGGATCGCCAGCAGCCGCTCCGCCAGCGGCAGTCGGTCCGGTGGCTCCACCGAGCCGCAGCCGATGAAAGTCAGTCGGTTGCCCTCGCTCTCAATCACGCCCCAGCCGGTGCGGCGGAGGCCGGGATCGATGCCGAGGATGCGGACGGGCGTGCGAATCGGCGGACTGCTCATGGCGTAGTGATAACGCCACAGCAAAGTGAACGAAACAGAAACAAACGGGGATGCCCAGGGAATGCGATCGTTGCGCCGCGGACGCAGCGCAGGGCGGTCAACGAGACAACCATCCGTCATCCCCCGCGAAAGCGGGGGATCCAGTACGCCGCAGCGTCGCAGTTAAAAATGAGCGCTCTGGGATACTGGGTCGCCCGCTTTCGCGGGCGATGACGCCAGGGATTGGGGCAACGCAGCGGCTTCAAGAACGCCGCAGCGGGTCCGGAGCACGCTCGATCAGCCGCCCATCTTCTCCATCAGCGCGTCGGAGACTTCGAAATTGGCGTAGACGTTCTGGACGTCGTCGTGCTCGTTCAAGAGGTCGATCAGCTTCAACAGCTTTTCGCCGGTTTCGTCGTCGACCGGGACAGTGTTCTGCGGCTTCCAGGTCAGCTGCGCCCTGCGGGCTTCCCCGAACTTCGCTTCCAGCGCCTTGGCAACATCGCGAAAAGTTTCCTTCGAAGCGTAGATCTCGTGGCCCTCGTCCGAGGACAGCACATCGTCGGCGCCGGCTTCGATCGCGGCGTCCAGCATGTCGTCTGCGGAGGCCTTGCCGGCGTCGTATTCGATGATGCCGGTGTGGTCGAACATGAAGGCGACCGAGCCGGTTTCGCCGAGATTGCCGCCGGACTTGGTGAAATAGGAGCGGATGTCGGAGGCGGCGCGGTTGCGGTTGTCGGTCAGCGCCTCGACGATCACCGCAACGCCGCCCGGACCGTAGCCCTCATAGCGGATCTCGTCGTAATTTTCGGCCTCGCCGCCCGAGGCCTTCTTCACCGCGCGCTCGATCGAATCCTTCGACATGTTCTCCTGCCGCGCCGAGATGATCGCGGCGCGCAGCCGGGCATTCATCGCCGGATCGGGCTGGCCCATCTTCGCCGCGACGGTAATTTCCCGCGCCAGCTTGCTGAACAGCTTGGACTTCTGGGCATCCTGCTTGCCCTTGCGGTGCATGATGTTCTTGAACTGGGAATGTCCGGCCATGCGGTCTCTCTTAAGGATGGGTCAGGATATTTCGGGGCGGCGGCGCGGCGTTATAGGCTCCGCTCCCGGCAAAATCAAAGACTTGCCCAGAAAACTGGCCCGATTCGGGGGACGAATACCACTGCCGATGCCTAGAAATTAACCATGACTTCACGCTGCAGTGAGAGAGTAGCAGCGAAAGTTCCATTCCTACGAGAGTCCTCATGGCATTCGGCCTCTTTCGAAAGCGGCAGCCCGAACCGGCCGCTTCGTCCATCCTGCCGGCTGCGGCGCCCGATCCGGTGATCGCCGAAACGCCGGCCGGCGACGGCGATTCGGCGCGCGAAATCCTCGAATTGCTGGAGCTCGAACTCGGATCGCTGATCCGCCAGCTCGAACGCGCCGCCGGTTCGGTGGCCGGCGGGGCGCAGTCCACCGCCGCCACCCTGCACACGATTCGCCAGCGCACCGACGCGCTGACCGGCCGCACCAGCGACGCGCACTCGACCGCGACCACGTTTTCGCAGGCCGCCGACAAATTCACCCATTCGGCCGAAGGGATCGGCGCCCAGGTCCGGCAGGCCTCCCAGCTTGCCGACCAGGCCAGCGCCGCCGCCGACGAGGCCAGCGCCAATGTCGATCGTCTCCGGGAATCCTCCGCCGCGATCGGCAATGTGGTCAATCTGATCGCCAAGATCGCCAAGCAGACCACGCTGCTGGCGCTGAACTCGACGATCGAGGCGGCGCGCGCCGGCGCCGCCGGGCGTGGCTTCGCGGTGGTCGCCACCGAGGTCAAGGCTCTGGCGGTGCAGACCCAGGAAGCCACCCAGGAGATCGGCCAGAAGATCGACGCGCTGCAAAGGGACGCCGCGAGTTCGGTCGAGGCGGTGCACCGGATCACGCAGGCGATCGCGGCGATCCGCCCGGTGTTCGACAACGTCAACGGCGCAGTCGCCGAGCAGAACAGCACGACCCGCGAGATCTCCAGCAACGCCGCCTCGGCGTCGCATTTCATCGTCTCGGTCGGCGACAGCGCCGCCGAGATCGACAGCGCCGCCCGCGAGGCCGAGCAGCACGGCGAGGCCGTCGCCAAGGCCGGCCAGAACGTGACGATGTTCGCGACCAAGCTGCGCTCGCGCACCGCGGTGCTGCTGCGGCAGGGCGACCGCGAGGAAAGTCGCAAGCGCGAAAAGCTGCCTTGCCATCTCAGCGTCGAGCTCGACGCCAACGGCCGCGCCATCACCGCGCCGGTCTACGAAATCTCGCTGCAAGGCGTGCTGATTTCCGGCCCCGGCGCCGCGGCGCTTCCGCTGAATCAGACCCTGGCGGCGACGCTGCAGGGCATCGGCGCCTGCAAGATCCGAATCGATCAGCAGACCAAGGCCGGCGCGCAGGCGCGGTTCGTGGCGCCGGACGCCACGCTGCAGGAGCGGATCGAGGACGCGCTGTGGGCGATCCACGACGAGAACACCGAATTCGTCGCCCGCGCGATGGAAGCCGGAGTGACCTTGAACCGGATCTTCGAGGACGGCATCGCCTCCGGCGCGATCACGATGGAGGAGATGTTCGATGACAACTATGTCGAGATCGACGGCTCCAATCCGCTGCAGCACCGCACCAGGATTCTGAACTGGGCGGATCGCGCGCTGCCGGCGTTCCAGGATGCGTTCCTGGCCAAGGACCCGCGAATGGTGTTCTGCGCCATGATCGACCGCAACGGCTATCTACCGGTCCACAACAGCGTCTATTCGAAGCCGCAGCGGCCGGGCGACGTCGCCTGGAACACCGCCAATAGCCGCAACCGCCGGATCTTCAACGATCCCGCCGGGCTCGCCGCCGGCCGCAATACCCGCAGCTACCTGATCCAGAGCTACGCCCGCGACATGGGCAACGGCAACACCGTGATGATGCGCGAGATCGACGTGCCGGTGAAGGTCCGCGCCCGGCACTGGGGCGGATTCCGCACGGCCTACAAGCTGTAACAGCTACCGATCGCGAACCGCCGTCGTTCCCCGCCGGCGGCCGACCCGCGTGGCCTCCGGCGGTGACATTCGACGGAACCGATCCCGCCGCCACGCAATTACTACTATGATACCAGCATCTTCGGAGCCGTCCTGGTATTTGTACTGATGCCGAAATTAACCGAACGCGAAAGCCGCCAGCGGTATCACCGATAGGGAATTTCGGTGGCATGGGGCGAGGCCGGTCGGCCGCCCGCATCGATGGGGAGAACAAATGGCGTCTACCTTCAGAATGACGATCGCCCTCAGGATCTATGCGCTGATCGGCCTCGGATTCCTCGGATTGCTGGGGATCACATTTCTCGACTCGCGCGAACTGACATCGAGCCTGAAGCAGCAGAAGCAGATCGAACTGCAGCATCTTGCCGAACTGGCGCTCGGCATCGTCAAGGAGGAGTACGCGACCGTGCAGAGTGGCGGCGTTGCGGTCGCCGACGCGCAAGCGCGGGCGCAGGCCAGGGTCGCGAAGCTGCGCTACGGCAACAACGATTACTTCGTCATCCAGGACATGCTGCCGCGCGTGCTGATGCACCCGACGACGCCGCAGCTTGTCGGCAAGGACATGTCGGACACCAAGGATCCGACCGGCAAGCGGTTCTCGGTCGAGATGACCGACATGGTGAAGCAGAAAGGCAGCGGGTTCGTCGACTATGTCTGGCCGCGGCCGGGATCCGACAAGCCGCAGCCGAAGCTGTCCTATGTGGTCGGCTTCGCGCCGTGGGGCTGGAGCATCCTGACCGGCGTCTATATCGACGACCTCGACGTCCAGGCCTGGGCCTCGACCCAGCGCTCGCTGATCGTAGCCGGGCTGGTGCTGCTGCTGACGCTGGGGGTGTCGGTGTTCGTCGCTCGGCGCATCACCAAGCCGCTCCACAACATCACGATCGCGATGAAGGGTCTCGCCGACGGCAGGCTCGACGTCGAGGTGCCCGGGATCGGCCGCGGCGACGAAGTCGGCGAGATGGCCGCGACCGTCGAAGTATTCAAGAGCAACGCGGTCGCCCGGCAGCGGCTTGAAGCCGAGCAAAAGGACAACGAAGCCCGCTCCGCGGTTCGGCGCAAGGCGGACACCAACAAGCTGGCCGACGATTTCGAAAGCGCGGTCGGCGAGATCGTCGACACCGTGTCGTCGGCCTCCACCGAACTCGAGGCATCCGCTTCCACCCTCACCTCGACCGCCGAGCGGTCGCAGGAACTTGCCATCATGGTGGCCGCAGCTTCCGAAGAAGCCTCCACCAATGTGCAGTCGGTGGCCTCCGCGACCGAGGAGATGAGCTCGTCGGTCAACGAGATCAGCCGACAGGTGCAGGAATCGGCGCGGATCGCCAACGAGGCTGTGCATCAGGCCAGAACCACCAATGATCGCGTGGGCGAATTGGCGAAGGCGGCGAGCCGGATCGGCGCCGTCGTCGAACTGATCAACACCATCGCCGGACAAACCAATTTGCTGGCGCTGAACGCCACCATCGAGGCGGCGCGCGCCGGCGAGGCCGGCCGTGGCTTCGCGGTGGTCGCCTCCGAGGTCAAGACGCTCGCCGAGCAGACCGCGAAAGCCACCGGTGAGATCGGCCAGCAGATCACCGGGATCCAGACCGCCACCCAGGACTCGGTGAACGCGATCAAGGAGATCAGCGACACCATCGGGCGGATGTCGGAGATCGCTTCGACCATCGCCTCGGCGGTGGAGGAACAGGGCGCCGCGACCCAGGAAATCTCCCGCAACGTGCAGCAGGCGGCGCAGGGCACGACGCAGGTCAGCACCAACATCGCCGACGTGAAGCGCGGCGCCACCGAGACCGGATTGGCGTCCTCGCAGGTGCTCTCCGCGGCCAAATCGCTGTCGGGCGACAGCAACCGTCTGAAGCTCGAAGTCGGCAAGTTCCTGCAGACGGTGCGCGCGGCCTGAGCCGCAATGAGACGGCGCGGCTCGCCGCCGACGGTGACACCGCGACGATGCGCGAGATCGACGCACCGATGCCGGTTCGCGGCCGGCACTCGGCCGGCTTCCGCACGATGTACAAGCCGTAGCGGCCGCCGGCACACGATCCTCACATCCCTCCCCGGCTGAACATTGAATGCGCGTGGCCCTGAACCGGCGGCGGTGCCGGCGGAACTGATCACGCCGGTCGGCCGCAACACCTTTCCTATTTGATACCCGCGACTTCGCAGCCGTCCTGGTATTTGTACGGTGATCGAAATTAACCGGACGCGAAAGCCGCGACGCCTATCACGGATACCGGAATTCGATGGCATGAGACGAGGCCGGTCGGTCGCGGGCATCGATGCGGAGAACGAAATGGCGTCTGCCTTCAGAATGACGATCGCCCTCAGGATCTATGCGCTGATTGGCCTCGGATTCCTCGGATTGCTGGGGATCACCTTCCTCGATTCGCGCGAACTGGCATCGAGCCTGAAGCAGCAGAAACAGATCGAACTGCAGCATCTTGTCGAACTGGCGCTTGGCATCGTCAAGGAAGAACACGCTACCACCCAGCAAGCCGGAATTCCGGACGCTGACGCGCAGAAGCGCGCCCAGGCGCGGGTTGCAGCTCTGCGCTATGGCGGCAAGGACTACTTCTTCATCCAGGACATGCAGGGCATGATGCTGATGCATCCGATTGCCCAAAAACTCATCGGCACCGATGTGAGGGGTACCAAAGATCCGAATGGACGACTGATTACCGTCGAGATGATCGATCTCGTGAAGCGGGACGGAAGTGGGTTTCTCGACTATATGTGGCCGAAGCCGGGCTCGGAAAAACCGCAGCCGAAGCTGTCCTATGTCACGGGCTTCGCGCCGTGGGGCTGGTTGATCGCGACCGGCATTTATATCGACGACCTCGACGTCCAGGCATGGGCCTCGACCCAGCGCTCGCTGATCGTAGCCGGGCTGGTGCTGCTGCTCACGCTCGCGGTGTCGATATTCGTCGCCCGACGCATCACCAAGCCGCTCAATAGCATCACGGTCGCGATGAAGAGTCTCGCCGACGGCAGGCTCGACGTCGAGGTGCCCGGGATCGGCCGCAGCGACGAGATCGGCGAGATGGCCGTCACCGTCGAGGTGTTCAAGAGCAATGCGGTCGCCCGCCAGCGGCTGGAGGCTGAGCAGACGCAATCGGAAGCGCGCGCCGCCACCCAGCGCAAGCTCGAAACCAAAAAACTCGCCGATGATTTCGAGAGCGCCGTCAGCGAGATCGTCGACACGGTGTCGTCGGCCTCGACCGAACTGGAGGCCTCCGCCTCGACGCTCAGCGCGTCCGCCGAGCGGTCGCAGGAACTCGCCACCATGGTGGCCACGGCGTCCGAAGAAGCCTCTACCAACGTGCAGTCGGTGGCCTCCGCGACCGAGGAGATGAGCTCGTCGGTCAACGAGATCAGTCGCCAGGTCCAGGAGTCCGCGCGGATCGCCAATGACGCGGTGGACCAGGCCAGAAACACCAATGACCGGGTCGGCGAGCTGGCGAAGGCGGCGAGCCGGATCGGCGCCGTTGTCGAACTGATCAACACCATCGCCGGACAAACCAACCTGCTGGCATTGAACGCCACCATCGAGGCGGCGCGCGCCGGCGAGGCCGGCCGCGGCTTTGCCGTGGTCGCCTCCGAAGTGAAGGCCTTGGCCGAGCAGACCGCGAAGGCGACCGGCGAGATCGGCCAGCAAATCACCGGCATCCAGGCCGCCACCCAGGACTCGGTGAACGCGATCAAGGAGATCAGCGACACCATCGGCCGGATGTCGGAGATCGCTTCGACCATCGCCTCGGCGGTGGAAGAACAGGGCGCCGCGACCCAGGAGATCTCCCGCAACGTGCAGCAGGCGGCGCAGGGCACGACGCAGGTCAGCACCAACATCGCCGACGTGAAGCGCGGCGCTACCGAGACCGGATTGGCCTCGTCGCAAGTGCTCTCCGCCGCGCAGTCGTTGTCGGGCGACAGCAACCGACTCAAGCTCGAGGTCGGAAAATTCCTCGAGACGGTACGCGCGGCCTGAGCCGCAGGGCAGCGGCGCGCAGCTCGCGCGCCGTCGCCGCCTTGGAGCAAATTCCGCACGGCGCATAATTTGTAGCGACACCGCGGCGACGTCGTCGGATATTGTCGGTTACGTAACGTTTACCTTTTCTAAGATTTTCACGCCTATAAAAATTAGGCGCAACAAGAAAGCCCCACACAGAATGGGGAATTCCGTAAGTCCTCGGACCAACGGATTTGGCCGCGCGCTCTGTCGCCCCTGGCCCCCTCCGAGGAACCCATGTCCCAAATCGTCAACAACCTTCGCATCGGCACCAAGCTTGCGATCACCTCCGGTCTCAGCATCCTGCTGGTCGGCGTCATGATCTTTATGCAAATGACCGGCGGCGCGTCGGTGCGCCAGGGCTACGAGGCCGCGGTGCGGCAGCAGACGGTGGCGCAGCTCGCCGCCGAAGCGAAGGCCTCGGTGCGTGGCCTGCAACTCGGCAACCGCGACGTCATCCTGTCCACGTCGGCGGCCGACCTGCAAAAAGCGGCGGAGTATTTCGCCGCGCGCCAGACCGCTTTGCTCGGTTTCACCGATCAACTGTCGAGGCTCGCCAAGTCCCCGGAAAATCTCGAGCGGATCGGCAAGCTGCCCGGGCTGGTGGCCGATTTCGCCAAGGGCAAGGATCAGATCGCGACGATCCGGGCCAAGACCATTGCTCTCGAAGCCAGGAATGAAGCCGGCGACATCGAAGCGCATGCCCAGATCGCCCAGCTCAATGCCGACATCGGCCGCCTCCGCAAGGATGTGATGCTGCCGCTGAGCAACGAGATGGAAGCAATGGCCAACAAGATCGAAGAGGTCGGCAAGGAGATCAGTCACAAGTCGGTCGATAGCGCGGCAGCGCTTTCGGCCTCGGTGGAATGGACCTCGCTGATGATCGGCGCGGTCACGGCGCTGTTGCTGATCGCGACCTGCATCTTCTCGGTGTTCGCGATCGCCCGCCCGATCCGCGCCCTGAGCAATTCGATGCTCGAACTCGCCGAAGGCAATTTCGCCGTGGTGCTGCCGGGGCTCGGCCGCAAGGACGAGATCGGTGACGTCGCCGGCGCGGTGGAGAAATTCAAGGTCAAGGCGCAGGACAAGGCGACGCAGGAAGCGCAAGCCCAGCGCGAGCAGGAGACCCGCGCCGCCGCCCAGCGCAAAGTCGAGATGCACCAGCTCGCCACCGATTTCGAAAATGCGGTCGGCGAGATCATCGAGACCGTGTCGTCGGCCTCGACCGAGCTGGAAGCCTCCGCCAGCACCCTGACGGCGACCGCCGAGCGCTCGCAACACCTCGCCACTGCGGTCGCGGCGGCCTCGGAAGAAGCTTCCACCAACGTGCAGTCGGTGGCCTCCGCCACCGAAGAGATGAGTTCGTCGGTCAACGAGATCAGCCGCCAGGTCCAGGAGTCCGCCCGGATCGCCAATGACGCGGTGGATCAGGCCAAGAAGACCAACGACCGCGTCGGCGAGTTGTCGCAGGCGGCAAGCCGGATCGGCGCCGTCGTCGAGCTGATCAACACCATCGCCGGGCAGACCAATTTGCTGGCGCTGAACGCCACCATCGAAGCGGCGCGCGCCGGCGAGGCCGGCCGCGGCTTCGCGGTGGTCGCCTCAGAAGTGAAGGCTTTGGCGGAACAGACCGCAAAAGCCACCGGCGAGATCGGGCTGCAGATCAACGGCATCCAGGCCGCGACCCAGGAATCGGTCGGCGCGATCCGCGAGATCAGCGTCACCATCGGGCGGATGTCGGAGATTTCGTCGACCATCGCCTCGGCGGTCGAGGAGCAAGGCGCTGCCACGCAGGAGATCTCTCGCAACGTGCAGCAGGCCGCGCATGGCACCCAGCAGGTCTCGGCCAACATCTCCGACGTGCAGCGCGGCGCCGGCGAGACCGGCTCGGCGTCCTCGCAGGTGTTATCGGCCGCGCAGTCGCTGTCACGCGACAGCAACCGGCTGAAGGCCGAGGTCGGCAAATTCCTCAACACCGTGCGCGCGGCTTAGGCCGGCGACAGGCGGCGTCGTCGGTCTCGACCGCGACGCCGCTCGAGATCACGATGCCGGGCTGCGTATTTGTACCAGCCGCGCGGGCATCCGCCGTGTCGAATTCCCGCTCACAAATCGCCAGCTAGCATCGCCATGCGACGAATACTAAAAGTATTGCCATAAGTGAGTCGTGCGGCCCGACGAACACTTCGCCACCCGAAACCGCAACTTCGAGGTCGGCATTGCCGGATGCGACCGTCCTGGGGCCGATCCGTAATCCATAAGCGCTTGTAGTGGATAAAGATTTCGGGGTCGCTCGCCGCTCACGCTGCTGGCGCCCCAAAATAATGGCGTCGTCGCACCCGACCACGTCAGCCCAACCAAAGATCAATCGGGTCGCCCTGCTCTGAATGCCGCCCCGGCACCGCCACCTCACACGGACGGCGGCCGGCTGGAATGAATTCGTTAACCAAATTTGTTTAGGTTTTGGCAACCAACGGATCGCCGCGATAACCGGCGCCGCACTGCGGGCGATCAGATTCGCCCCGCGCAGCCGGCCCGCCATGCCGTCCGGATCGGGTTTTTCGACCGAGCTCTGGAGCTGTCCCTTGCCAACAGAATTACGAAAGCGAATCGACATCACCCAGCAGCCGATCGAGCGGATCGGCTTCGCCGCCATCACCCGGATGGCCTATGACGGCGTCAGCCTGCTGCCGCTGTGGCAGGAGCTAATGGCCAAGGTGGACGCCGGAATCGGCACCGCCGGCGACGGGCTCGATCTGGCGCTGGTCACCCAGTTGCTCGGCGAAAAGCCGGCCGGGCGCGCCATCCAGTCGGAAGTGCTGGCGGTTCACCAGCTGTTTCGGTCGGCCAGCGACGACGCGCCGCGGCTGCGGGTGCTGGCGCTCGCCGCCGACGCCGAGATGGGCGGCAACACTCCGATCGAATTCCTGGTGGAGCAGTCCGGCATCGAGCTGACGACGCTCTATGTCGTGCCCGGGATCGCCTTGCCCGAACCGTTGCCGGCGCACGATATCGCCATCGTGATCGCCTCGAATGCCGAAGAATGCCGCGGGGCGCTGGCGGAAATCGAGCGGCTGGCGCCGACCTGGCCGCAGCCGCTGCTGAACGCGCCGGCGCTGATCCGCAATCTCGACCGCGACAACGCGCATCTTCTGCTCGGCGAGATCGAGGGCCTGACCGTTCCCGCGCGGATCGCGCTGCGCCGCACCGACCTCGGCGCGGTGGCGCGGGGCGCGACCGCGCTCGCCGACATCGCCGATGGCCTGAGCTTTCCGGTAATCGCGCGGCCAGTCGGCTCGCGTGCCGGCGACGGCCTCGTCAAACTCTCCGATCGCGAGGCGCTGGCGCGCTATCTCGACGACCGCGCCGACGATCATTTCGTGCTGCAGCGCTTTATCGACACTGCCAGCGACGACGGCCAGTTCCGCAAGTACCGGATCGTCGTCATCGACGGCCAGCCCTATGCCTGCCACATGGCGGTCGCCGCGCAGTGGAACGCCTGGTACGTCACCGCCGGCATGGCGCAGAGCGCCGGCAAGCAGCTCGAAGAGACGGCGTTCTTCCACACCTTCGAGTTCGGCTTCGCGCTGCGTCACCGCCGCGCGCTGGCCGGGCTGATCGCGCGCGTCGGCCTCGATTACTTCACCATCGACTGCGCCCAGGACCACAATGGCGACCTGGTGGTGTTCGAGATCGGCAACACCGCGGTGGTACACAACATGGAAAGCCCCGAGCAGTTTTCCTACAAGCCGCAGCAGATGTGCAAATTGTTCGACGCCTTCGCGGCGATGCTGCTGTACCATTCGCGGCAGGCGATCCGCAGCGCGGCGTAAGCCGCGGGCGGTTTTTGAGCGACGCAGGCAGCGGATCAGTAAGCGCGGGGGCGCGGCGACGGCGCCTGTCACACGCCTGACAAACATGGCGGGCCATTTTCCGGAACAGTAGTCACCTCTGGAGCCCTCCATGCCGCGCAAGCCCGTCGCCAAAAAAATCGCCAAGACTGTCAAGAAAGTCAGCAAGACCGCCAAGGCGAAGCCTTCGATCCAGCACCGCATTCAGGCGGAAATGCTGGACAGCTTCGATGAGGAGCTGGAACTCGAGATCGACGACGATCGGCTCGACGCGCTGACCAATGAATTCGCCGGCCACACCCCGGAAGAGACGATCGACCGCCGCGTCTATTTCAAGGAGCTATTTCGCCTGCAGGGCGAACTGGTGAAATTGCAGAGCTGGGTGCAGCACCAGAAGCTGAAGGTGGTGGTGATCTTCGAGGGCCGCGATTCCGCCGGCAAGGGCGGCGTCATCAAGCGCATCACCCAGCGGCTCAATCCGCGGGTCTGTCGCGTCGCGGCACTGCCGGCGCCGAGCGAACGCGAGCGCACCCAATGGTACTTCCAGCGCTACGTCTCGCATCTGCCGGCCGGCGGCGAGATCGTGCTGTTCGACCGCAGCTGGTACAACCGGGCCGGGGTCGAGCGGGTGATGGGGTTCTGCAGCGAGGACGAGGTCGAGGAGTTTTTTCGCTCGGTGCCGGAATTCGAGCGCATGCTGGTGCGCTCCGGCACCATCCTGATCAAGTACTGGTTCTCGATCACCGACAGCGAGCAGAATCTGCGTTTCACGATGCGGATCAAAGATCCGCTCAAGCAGTGGAAACTCAGCCCGATGGACGTGCAATCGCGCGCCCGGTGGGAGCAATACACCAAGGCAAAGGAGGCGATGCTGGAGCGTACCCACATCACCGAAGCGCCGTGGCATGTGGTGGAGGCCGTCGACAAGAAGAAAGCGCGGTTGAATTGCATCGCGCATCTCTTGGAGCAGATCCCCTACAACGAAGTCCCCCACGATCCGGTCGTGCTGCCGCCGCGGATCCACCATCCGGACTATCATCGCGCGCCGATCCCGGCGGCGATGTACGTGCCGGAGCGGTACTGAGGCGGTCTCTGTAGCGCAACCTCGATGGCGTCATTCCGGGGTGCGCGCAGGCCCGGAACGAGGTTTCAATTGTTGATGCGAATTCAACCGTTGTCGTCGTTTGTTCACCAGCGGTCTGTATTGACCACGGCATCGCGAAGTCATGTCAATCAACCGGGAGAGTGAAATGAGCGGTGAGCATTCCGAACTCGACGCGTTGCAGGCGGCCTACAAGGCCGCCGTGGAACAGTGGATTTTGGCGATCCGGAAAGAGGAAGAGCTGGCTTCCGTCGACCATTCGGTGGCCAAGATCGATGCCTGGGAGCAGGCCCATCTCGACGAGGACGAGATCCGAAGCAACGTCCTGGCCGCGAAGGCGAAATACGAGGATGCGCTGCGCGAGACGATTTTCGGATTCTAGCTCGCCCAGAACCCCGGCACCGCCGGCTCCAGCCGGCCGCCGATCCGCACCGGAGCGATCCGCAGCGCAAGGCCCGTTGAGTCGTCGGTCTCGACCGCGACGCCGCTCATCGTCGCCACGCCATTGGCCGGCTCGAACCGGCCCGACGGAATCCCGGTGGTGAAGCGGCGCAGCGGCTCGTCCTTGTGCATGCCGATCACCGAATCATAATCGCCGGTCATCCCGGCGTCGGTCATGTAGCCGGTGCCGCCGGGCAGAATTTGATGGTCGGCGGTCGGCACATGGGTGTGGGTGCCGACCACAAGGCTGGCGCGGCCGTCGCAGAAGAATCCCATGCCCTGCTTTTCGCTCGACGCCTCGCCGTGGAAATCGATCACGATGGCGTCGGCCGCTTCCATCAGCGGACAGGCGTCGAGCTCGCGACCGATCGCGCTGAACGGGTCGTTCAGCGGCTCCATGAACACCCGGCCCATCGCATTGATCACCAGCACGCGGGCGCCGTTCTTGGTCTCGACCAGCGCCGCGCCGCGGCCGGGGGTATGGCGCGGGAAATTCAGCGGCCGGATCAGCCGCGGCGCGCGCTCGATGAACACCATCGCTTCCTTTTGATTCCATGCGTGGTTGCCGAGCGTCACCGCGTCGGCGCCGGCGTCGATGAAATCATTGTAGATCGCCTCGGTGATGCCGAAACCGCCGGCCGCATTCTCGCCGTTGACGATCACGCAATCCAGCTTCCAGTCGCGGATCGCGCCGGGCAAATGCTCGGCGATCGCGGTGCGGCCGGTCTTCCCGACCACGTCGCCGATGAACAAAATGCGCAAAACTAGGGACTCCGGAAATCGAATGTGTCGGCTTCGGTTAGCACATAATCCAGGCCGACGTCGTGCGCGGAGGCCGGGACCGCCTCGATTTGCTGCATGGCAAAGCCGACGCCGACCGCGATCACGCGCTGGCTTTGCCGCAATTGCGCGATCGATCGATCGTAATGCCCGGCGCCATAGCCGATGCGATGACCGAGCCGGTCGAAGGCGGCGAGCGGCACCAGCATGATGTCAGGACTGAGTTCGGGCGCGTCGGGCGGCGGCTCGCTGGTGCCGAATTGGCCGCGGATCAGGTCGTCGCCCGGCGCCCAGGCGCGGAATCGCAGCGGCAGGTCGCGCGCCACGATCGCCGGCAGGGCCAATCGCGCGCCACGCGCCGCGAGTGCCTGCATCAGCGGCTTGGGATCGAGTTCGCCACGCATCGCCACATAGCCGGAAACCACCGAACCGGGCGCGACCTGAAACGGCAGCCCCCGCGCGGCCAGCGCACTCGCCGCGGCGGCACGCTGCTCGGCGCCGAGCGCATCGCGCCGCGCCAAAGCAGCAGCCCGCAACGCGGTTTTCGAGGTGGTTTCGGCCAGATCGGACATGCGCGCCTATAGGCCGGCGGCGCCGGCCGCGACAGCAACGCAGCACGGCTAGGCGGGGAACCGCCGCCAGAAAAGAAAAGTGCGAAGCCGCAATGGCCGTTGGAGCGCTCGATCCCGGAGTTCCCTACGAAAGTAGGTGGGCACCATGTAGCCAAGTCCACGGACCTGGCCAGGGACAGTTCCCTTAAGGATCGATAAGGCCCCGGGGATATGTGGCTCCTGACGCGCGACACAGCTTCGCCCCGCCAATGTAGCTACGATGATGCCGCCACGCCAGCAGTAAGAGCGGCGCGCGGGACGGCCATACGCCGGCGGTGCGACGAATCCCTGACGTGGCGGCAGGTTTTCCGCTATCAAGGCGCGGTGTCCAACCTTCGCCATGAAAACCGGCGATCTGGACGGGCTAGTCAACCGGATCACCATGGCCTCGAATTCAAGCACCAGCATCGCCCGCAAGGCCCGCACCAAGGCCGAGGCCGATTTTGCCACCTGGCTGATGATGGCCAAGCTCGGCAGCTTCGACGACCTGCCCGCCAACGCCCAGAAGGTGCTGACCGGGTATCGCAGCCGGCTGGACCGGATGAGCGAGACCGACTCCAAGGCGATCGCGGTGCGCGAGACCTATCAGGCCTATTTCAGCGAGATGGGCGGCACCGGCGAGGCGCCGGAACCGGAGCCGCGCAAGCCAACCACCGAGGACAATGTGGTGCGGTTTCAGAAGCCGCCCCCGCCGAAACCAAAACCGACAGTCACGGCGGCGCGCGGCGCTCGCCCGCCCGGCGCCGGCCCGCACCGGCCGGTCCCGGCGCTGCTGATCTTCGCCGCCATGGTGGCGCTGATCGCCGTCTACAAGTTTCTGACCCGGTAGCCCCCAAGCCTGCGACCGGCAACGATGCGCCGTTCAGCGCTGTGGCGGCGGTCGTGGCTTGATCTTGCTCACCACGCGAGGCCGCACCGGGATGATGCCGCCGAGATAGCGCATCAGGCGAACCACCCACAGCAGCGCATACGACCCGATCGCCAGCGCAAGCAACAGCCGTACCGCGATCTGAAATAGATTGAGCTCTTCACCAGGCATTGCGTCACCTCATGAGTCTCATCGACGGCTAGCAAGGAAAACGGTTCCAGACTGAGCAAAACCGGATGGCTCCGCCACAACATTTCGAGAGGTCCGGATGGATCGGGACAAGATGGGCGAAGCCCCGACGATCGGACATCGTTCGGCAGCGCCGCCAAACTACCCGCAGCGCGCCCGATCGCCGGCCACGCCGCTGAGCCAGACCGGCTTTTCGAACCCTCCGAGTCGGTCGAAATCCTCGGTCCGTTATTGGCCAGCCCCCAACAGCAGCCAGCGCGGGGTCTTCGCCGCATAGGCGGTCCAATCCGCGCCGAACCGGGCGGCGAGATGGCGCTCCTCACGGCGGATCGCCAGCCGGTCGACGATCATCGCCGAGAGGAAACCGCCTGCCACGAACCAGGAATTGCCGTACGCCAGGCCGATCCCGATCAGCAGCAGCGTGTTGGCGAGATAGATCGGGTTGCGGCTGAAGCGAAACGGCCCCCAGGTCACCAGCAGATCGGCGGCGCGGTTCGGCATGATGTTGGTATTGGCGCGGCGCATGGTCATGATCGCCCAAAGGTCGAGCGCGATCCCGGCCAGCAGCGTCGCCATGCCGATCGTTGTCGGCCACAAACCGTCCAGCGCCGCAAGCGGCAGCAACCGGCCCAGCGCAATCGCCAGCAACGCAGTCGCCGTTAACACCAGCGGCGGCCACGGCACAACGTTGGGGGGCGCGCTGTCATTGACGGTCATCAGAACCTCCATCGTTCGCCGGTCATGCCGCTGATCGCGATGTTGTGGCCGGAACGCCGCCCGCTTCAAGCTGCGTTGCGTCATACCTTCGTCCCGTCGCATGCTCCAGCGAAAGCGCCGCGGCGTCGCAGCCGGCTGTCCGACGCGCGACCCACAGGACAAAGACGGCGCGATTGCCGAGGTCACCCGGTCTGTGCTGGAATGCCGCCGCGCCGGCGTTTCGACGTCGCGCCAACAACGCTGTCAAAGCAGGGGGGGAGCCATCCATGGACGCGAGCAACGCTGCGTTTGGCGGCAAGATCGGCAAGACCATCGCCGACTCCAAGCCGTGGTGGCCGGACAGCCCCGCTCCCCCGGCGGGCGCGCCCAACATCCTGGTGGTACTGTTCGACGATGTCGGCTTTTCGGATTTCGGCTGCTACGGCTCGCCGATCAAAACCCCAACGATCGACCGGCTGGCGGCCGAAGGCGTGCGCTACACCGGCTTTCACACCACCGCGATGTGCTCGACCACGCGCGCCGCATTGCTGACCGGCCGCAACCATCACTCGGTCGGCGTCGGCTGCCTGGCGAATTTCGACTCGGGCTATCCGGGCTATCGCGGCAAGATCGCGCGCGAGGCCGGCACGCTGGCGGAAATGCTCAAGGCCCACGCCTATCGCAACTACATGGTCGGCAAATGGCACGTCACGCCGCTGACCGAGACCGGCGCCACCGGGCCGTTCGACGGCTGGCCGCTGGGCCGCGGCTTCGACCGGTTCTACGGCTTTCTCGACGCCGAGACCGATCAATTCGCGCCGGAACTGGTGTCGGACAATACCCCGATCGACCCGCCCGGCACCTTCGCCACCGGCTATCATCTCACCTCAGACCTGATCGACCAGTCGATCCGCTTCATCGCCGACCACATCGCCGACCGGCCGGAGCTGCCGTGGCTGACCTGGGTCGCACTCGGTGCCTGCCACGCGCCGCATCAGGCGCCGATGGAGATCATCAGGAGCTACGACGAGGTGTTCGCGCATGGCTGGGACGTCGAGCGCGAGCAGCGGATGGCGCGGCAAAAGGCGATGGGGATCGTGCCAGCCGAGACCGGGATGCCGCCGCGCAATGACGGCGTCAAGGCGTGGGACGCGCACAGCGCCGACGAGCAGCGCGTGTTCACGCGGCTGCAGGCGGCGTTCGCCGGCATGCTCGACCATGCCGACCGGCATCTGGCGCGGCTGGTCGATTTTCTCGAGACCGCGGGCGTGCGCGACAACACGCTGATCCTGGTGCTGTCCGACAACGGCGCCAGCCAGGAAGGCGGCCCGCTCGGCCTCGTCAACGCGATGGGGCCGTACAACTTCCGCCCCGAATCGATGCCCGACAAGGTGAAGCGGATCGACGACATCGGCGGCCCCGACTCGCATTCCAACTTTCCGCACGGCTGGGCGATGGCCTCGAACACGCCTTTGCGGCGCTACAAGCAGAACACCCATGGCGGCGGGATTCGCGATCCGTTCGTGGCGAGCTGGCCCAACAAGCTGCCGGCGCGCGGCGAATTGCGCCATCAATTCGTTCACGCCACCGATCTGGTGCCGACGCTGCTGGAGCTGATCGGCATAGCCGCGCCAGCCGTGTTCGCCGGCGTCGCGCAGATGCCGCTCGAGGGCGAGAGCTTTGCCAAATCGCTGACTAACCCGGCGGCGCCGTCGCGCGAACTGCCGCAATATTTCGAAATGTTCGGCCATCGCGGATTGTGGCACCGGGGCTGGAAGGCGGTGGCGTATCATCCGCCGGGCACGCCGTTCGACACCGACAAATGGGAGCTGTTTCACCTCGATCGGGATTTCTCCGAAGTCCACGATCTGGCGGAGGCGGAGCCGGACCGGCTGGCGCAGATGATCGCGGTGTGGTGGGACGAGGCCGAGCAGCACAATGTGCTGCCGCTCGACGACCGCTTCGGACCGCGCTTTGCCGAGAACGCGGCGCGGTTTCATGGCGCGCGGCGCAACTTCGTGTTTCACGCCGGAATGGGCCACGTGCCGACCGACGTCGCGCCCGACGTCCGCAGCCGCAGCTACAGCATCGAGGCGCATGTCGAGATCGATGCGCCGGGCGCCGAGGGCGTACTGATCGCCCACGGCGACGCGACCTCGGGCTACAGCCTTTACATCAAGGACAACCGGCTGATGCACGATCTCAACATCGGCGGCCATCATCACGTGGTGACCTCGGATCGCGATGTGCCCACCGGCCCGCACCGGTTCGGCGTCCGGGTCGAACGGCTGCGCCGCAAGGAGCCGCCAGCAAAAGGCGCGCGGACCGGAGTCAGCGCCTACACACTCACCATCGACGGCGAGCCCGCGGGAACGATCGAGACCCAGCTCGGATTTCACAATCTGATCTCATGGTCCGGACTCGACATTGGCCGCGACCGCGGCAGCCCGGTGTCGCACTACGCCGAGCCGTTCGAATTCACCGCCAGGCTGCTGCGGGTCGAGGT
This sequence comes from Rhodopseudomonas sp., assembly GCF_013377015.1. Classification (GTDB taxonomy): domain Bacteria; phylum Pseudomonadota; class Alphaproteobacteria; order Rhizobiales; family Xanthobacteraceae; genus JARJEH01. The sequence goes on from NZ_JACABA010000001.1 coordinate 817,522, forward strand.
CGCGATGTACACCGATCAGGAGCTCGATGGCGAAGGCATCGCCAACGCCGAGATGGCGCGGCAGTAGGGTCGAATGACTATCCCGTCGCGCGCTCGGTCAGCCCGTTCTGCTTCAGCCGCCAGATCAGCAGGTCAAGCCGGTCCTGGCCGAAGAACGGTTCGCCCTTGAATACGAAGGTCGGCACGCCCCAATGCCCCGACGCGGCGTGATCGCGCTCGTTGCCGCGGATCGTCTCGTCGAATTTCTCGATATCGGCGGCGATCTCGGCTTCCAGCACTGCGAGGTCGAGACCGGCGCGCGCGGCCGCCTTGGCGAGGTGATCGCCCTGATGCCAGTTGTCGACGCTGCCGTCATACAGCACGCTGCTGACTTCGCGGATGAAGGCGAGACCGCGACCGTGCAGTTGTGCTGCGGCACCGAGCCGGGTCAGCCGCGAAATGAACGGCTGCTCCGTCGCCACTTCCAGCGTCTGCATATTCTGGACGATCGGATCGGGGCGCGGAAAGCGGAACGGGATGCCCTCGCTTTGCGCGACCCGCCAGCTATCCAGCACCACGTAGCGGGCGAAGCGCGGGTCGGTGCGTTTGAAGAAGGTCGGATCGCGCACCGCCAACGGATAGACCGGTCGGGCATTGATGCTGAAATCATACAGCGCCACCAGCCGCATTGCCTTCGGCAGCGCCAGGTAGCTGTACGGACTGCGGAACGACCAGAACAGATCCACGCTGAGCGTCACGCTGCACCTCGCGAGGTGGGGCAAATTGACAAATCCATCTGGCGTTCTCCCGTGTCCGGCCGGTCGCGCTGCCGCCGTTGTTTGTGATCGGCGCAGATTCGCGGCGCGATCGCGCGGCACACTAGCAATTGATCCGGTTCTATTGCTAGATGCCCGTAATCGCAGGGCTGATGTCGTCGCCGCGGATCCCAACAAGATCGGCGATCAGCATCAAGAACAGCTGCGTGCCAACGGGAGGAAAACCATGGTCCAGCCAGGCAATGGCGAAACGTCCAAGGAATCGTCGAAGGAAGCGCCGAAGGACGCGTCGGCTGCCGTAGTCGCGCGGCACGCCGCGACGCTAACGGCGCTGCCATTTTCCGACACGCGGGATTTCGACGAGGCGGCGCGCGGCTTTCTCGGCAGTATCGACCACGCCAGGATCGCAGCCGCCGGTGGCCGCTCGGTCTGGAGCCTCGAGCCCTACGGCTTTCTGTCGGAAGAGACCGCGCCGCCGACCGTCGATCCCAGCCTGTGGCGGCAGTCACGACTCAACATGCATCACGGTCTGTTCGAGGTGGTGCCCGGCGTCTATCAGGTGCGCGGGCTCGACATCGCCAACATGACGCTGATCGAGGGTGACAGCGGCGTGATCGTAGTCGATACCCTGACCTCGATCGAAGGCGCCCGCGCCGCGATGCAACTCTATTATCAGCATCGCGGCCAGCGGCCGGTGGTGGCGGTGATCTTCACCCACACCCACACCGATCATTGGGGCGGCGCGCGCGGCGTGCTCGACGACGCGATGCTGGCGGCTGGCAGCGTGCCAATCATCGCGCCGGACCTGTTCATGGAACACGCGGTGTCGGAGAACATCATCGCCGGGCCGGCGATGCTGCGGCGCGCGCAGTATCAGTTCGGACCGCTGCTCGCCAAGGGACCGCGCGGCCAGGTCGATTGCGGGCTCGGCAAGTCGATGGCGGCGGGATCGGTGGCGCTGCTGCGCCCGACCGATCTGATCAAGCAAACCGGCGATCGGCGAACCATCGACGGCGTCGAGTTCGAATTCCAGATGGCGCCGAATTCCGAGGCGCCGGCCGAGATGCATTTCTACATCGCGCGCTACAAGGTGCTGAACCTGGCGGAAAACTGCACCCACAATTTCCACAACCTGCTGCCGTTCCGCGGCGCCGATGTCCGCGACGCGCTGGCGTGGTCGAAATATCTCGGCGAAGCGCTGCAGATGTGGGGCGGCAAGGCCGAAGCGATGTGCGGCCAGCATCACTGGCCGGTGTGGGGCACGGCGCGGATCGACAGCATGATCCGCGAGCAGCGCGACCTCTACAAATTCGCCCATGACCAGACGCTGCGGCTGATGAATCACGGCCTCACCGCCAGCGAGATCGCCGAGACCATCCGGCTGCCGAAGAGCCTCGACGGCGCCTGGCACGCGCGCGGTTATTACGGCCACATCCGCCACAATGTGAAGGCGATCTATCAGAAATATCTCGGCTGGTACGACGCCAACCCGGCCAATCTCGATGCGCTGCCGCCGGTCGAGGCCGGCAAGAAATATGTCGACTACATGGGCGGCGCCGACGCGCTACTCGCCCGCGCCCGCCAGGATTTCGCCAAGGGCGAATTCCGCTTCATCGCCCAGGCGCTGAGCCATCTGGTGTTCGCCGAGCCCGACAACCAGGACGGCCGCGCGCTGCTCGCCGACACCTTCGAGCAACTCGGGTATCAGTCGGAAAGCGCGACCTGGCGCAATGCCTATCTGTTCGGCGCCCAGGAGCTGCGCCACGGCATGCCGAAGGTTCCGGCGCGCAGCCCGATGCCGCGCGAGACGCTCGCGGCGCTGCGCACCGAACAGATCTGGGACGTGCTCGGGGTGCGGCTGAATGGGCCGAAGGCCGAGGGCAAGACCATCGTGCTGAACTGGCATTTCACCGACACCGACGAGCGCTTCGTGCTGACGCTGGAGAACTGCGCGCTGACCTATGCGGCGGGCGCGCAGGCCGCCAACGCCGACGCCGGCTTCACGCTGGCGCGCGGCGTGCTCGACGAGGTGATCGCCAAGCAGACCCCGTTCCCGGAGGCCGTCGCCGCCGGCGCCATCAAGGTCAGCGGCAACCCGATGCGGCTCGCCGAACTGATGGCGCTGATGGACGAATTCCCCCGGATGTTCGAGATCGTCGAGCCGAAACGAACGCCGGTGAGCTGAGCCGGCCGCCTAGTGCACCGCGACGTCGAGCCGCAGCGGACTGCGGAAGGTCGAGGACGGCATCCAGTCGAGGCGCTCATCGATCCGCGCATAGTCCGGCACCACCTTGTGGAATTCCTCGAATGCGATCTTGATCGCCATCCGGGCGATCGCCGAGCCGAGGCAGGCATGGACGCCGCCGCCGAAGCCGAGATGACCTTTCGGCTTGCGCTTCAGGTCGTAGACATCCGGATTGGGGAATTGCCGCTCGTCGCGGTTGGCTGACCCATAGGCCAGACAGACGAAGTCGCCGGCCTTCATGGTGACGCCGTGCAGCGTCAGGTCGTTCTGCAGGCAGCGGCGGAAGCGCTGCGCCGAGGTGTTGAAGCGCAGCGATTCCTCGACCGCGTCGGGCAATAGCATCGGATCGGCGACCACCGCGCGCCGCGCGTCGGCGAAGTCAGCGAGGTTGAGCGCCAGCATGCTCATGAACCCGCCGAGCGATTCGATTCCCGCCATGATCAGCGTGGTGGTGGTCAACAGCACCTCGCGCTCGTCGAGCTTGTCGCCGTCGATCTCCGCCATACTGAAATGCGAGATCAGGTCGTTCTTCGGTTCGGCGCGGCGCTGCGCGATCACACCCGCGGCGTAGTCCTGCATCCAGGCGTAGGCGGCGAGGTGCTCCGGCCCCTTGGCGCGGGTCACCGGATCGCTCTGCACCATCAGCACCGCCTTGTCGCGCACGGTCTGCTCGTCGCCGAGCGGCAGCCCCAGCGCCGCGAACAGCACCCGCACGGTGAACTTGGACGAAAAGTCGGTGATGAAATCGAACTTGTCGTGCCCCCGCAAAGCCTCGGCGGCGTCGCGAGCGATGTCGCGCATTGGATCGGCCAGCGCCTCGAGGTTGCGCTTCATGAAGGCGTGCTGCACCAGGCCGCGCAGCCGGTCGTGCCGCGGCGGATCGGTGGTGCCGAGCGTCGCGCCCGCCCTATTGGGCAGCTCGGTCATCAGATTGCCCTTGGCGGACGAAAAGGTCTGCCAGTTGGTGCCGGCGGACGCCACGTCGGTATAGCGCGACAGGATCCACATCTGCGCCTGGTCGCTCCAGAAGCAGGGGTGCTGGTCGCGCAGCGTCTTATAGGCAGCGAACGGGTCGGCATCGACCGCGGGCGAGTAGGGATCGAAGTTGAACATGGACTGGTTTCCTCGTCTTGCGAGCCGCCCCGGTTCATTGCTGTTGTTTTTGATCGCGGCAGTTTCATCAGTGTAGTTGCGGCGGACGATAGGCGTGAGGCCCTGGCCTGACAAAAACTTGCACTTTTCCCGCATTCCGCCCTAGGCTCCGGCATGGTGCGATTTCGTCAGAAGTCTTCGATCCCGACCTTTGCGCTGTATGGCGAGACGCCGGCGGCGCCGGTCGACTTGCTGCATGTCGAGGCGATCCAGTCGCGCAGCCGGCTGTATCGATGGGAGATCGACGCCCATATCCACCGTGGTCTGCACCAGATCCTCTGGATCGGTTCGGGGCCCGCCACGATCGCGCTCGACGACGACCGCTCGCAGTGCGACGGCCCGGTCGCGGTGATCGTGCCGCCCGGCGTGGTGCACGGCTTCCGGTTTTCGCGCGACACCGAGGGCCACGTCTTCACCTTCAACCCAAGGGCGATGATCGAGGGCGACGTGCCCGCCACCGGACAGGCGCTGCGGGATCTGTTCGCGGCTCCCCGGATCCTGCCATTCGAGCCGGACGCCGCGGCCACCGGCAGGATCGACAGCCTGTTCGCCGATCTCGCCGCGGAATTTTCCTCACCCGATGCCGGCGGCTCGCCGGTGCCGTTGTGGCTCGGCCGCGCCATCGTCTGGCGGCTGGCGCAGCAGAGCGCGCATCAGGCGCGCAGCGCCACCCATGGCAGTGGCCGCGAAGCGTTCACGCGTTTCCTGCTGCTGGTCGAGGCGCATCACCGCGAACACTGGGGAATCGCGCGCTACGCCGATGATCTCGGCATGACTCCGGAGCGGCTCAACCGGCTGGCCAAGGCGGAGACCGGCCAGAGTGCGCTCGACATCGTGCATGCGCGACTGACGCGCGAAGCCTGCCGCCGCCTGACTTACATCGCGGCGCCGATCTCGAAGCTCGCCTTCGAACTCGGCTTCGACGATCCGGCCTATTTCTGCCGCTTCTTCAAGCGTCGCACCGGCCACAATCCGCGCGACTACCGGCGGATGGCGAGCGAGCAGGCTTGAGGATTTTGGTCGACGCGCTGCGGCGCGGCACCCCGCCATCGCCACACCCGCTGCCCTCATCCTGAGGAGCCCGGCGAAGCCGGGCGTCTCGAAGGATGGCGGCGGGCCAAGCGGCCTCATGGTTCGAGACGCCCGGCTACGCTCTTCGAGCTACGCCGGGCTCCTCACCATGAGGGATTAACGCCTTGCTCCTGCGCAGCGCTACGCCGCGCGCGCCAGTTTCGGGCGGTTTTCCAGCAGCATAATGCCGGAAGCGGTGTTGGAAATCGGCAGGTGATAGTTGCGGTGCAGTTCGCGGACGTCGCCGAGCAGCGCGCCGCGCATCGCCACCCAGTTCATCACCTCGACGCCCTGGCTGCCGGCCAGTTCGACCAGATCGCGCTGGTTGATCCGCAGGATCGAGTCGATATCACCGGTCATCGCATCCATGCAGCGCTTGTCGAACTCCTTGTTGATGAAGCCGGCGCGCTCGCCCTCGAGCTGGTGCGACAGCCCGCCGGTGCCGATCACCACCACCTTAAGGTCCTCGGGATGGCTTTCGATGGCGCGACCGATCGCCTGGCCTAGCTTGAAGCAGCGGGCCAGCGTCGGCAGCGGGTGCTGCACCGTATTGACCACCACCGGCACCGCGGGAATCGCATGGGCGCGATCGCGGAAGAACAATTCCATCGGCAGGCTGAAGGCGTGATCGACCAGCATCTCCTGGCAGGTCACCGGATCGAATTCGGCGTCGACCAGAGTCTCGATGATGTGCCACGACAAACTGGTGTCGCCGGTGAACGGCGCCATCACCGGAAGGCCCCAGCCTTCGTCGGCGTTGCGATATTCCGGCGCGGCGCCGATCGCGAAGGTCGGCATCTTGTCGAGGAAGAAATTGAGGCCGTGGTCGTTGTAGATCACCACCGCGGCGTCGGGCTTGACCTCGTCGAGCCAGCGGTTTGGCGCGGCGAAGCCGTCGAAAAACGGCGCCCAGTACGGATCCTTTTGCAGTCCCTTGGCCATCGCCCCGCCGATTGCGGGCACGTGCGACGCGGCCAATCCACCGACGATGCGCGCCATCTCAATTGTCCCTCGCGGCCAGAAGTTTCGCCTTGAATTGCTCGACCGTCATCCCGGTCTGCAACGCGCCGATGTCCTGCATGTTGAGACCCAGAATGCCGGCAAATTTCGCCAGGTAATAGGCGTTGCCGCCATGGGCCAAGAGCCTCAGCAGGTCGCGCTTCAAGATGGCGTCGGTCTGCTCCGCCGTGAGGCCATAGCGCGCGCAATAGCCAGCCTCGTCCTTGACGAAGTCGGCGCGGTTAGCGGCGTCGTTGAAGGAGAAGCACATCTTGTTCAGCGCATAGCCCTTTTGGGCCGCGGCGGGGCCGAAGATCGGCGTCCCGAAAATCTCGCCCTTAGCGCCGGTCGCGCCCGTGGCTACGGCTTGGTTCATCGCCCGAATCCTCCCTCCACTACTGTCACGTCGCGGCCATGCGGCCGGCATTGCGGTCAGGATAGGGAGCGCTCGCCGCGCCGGCTTGACGTAGATCAATCGTCCGGTGTGCCCCTGCGGCGTCCCGGTCGCCGAGCTATCTGATGATCCCGATCCGCCGCATCGCCAGATAGGCGACGAACGACGACAGCAGCATCAGCACGATCGCCCACAGCGAGCCTAGGTCGTTGTCGGCGAACGGCAGTCCCTTGGTGTTCATGCCGAAAAGCCCGGAGATCAGCGTCGGCGGCATCAGCAGCGCGGTAAGCACCGACAGCACCCGCAGGCTGTTGTTGCCCTGCTCCTCGATCAGCAGATGCAGTTCCTCCTGCAACAGCCGACTGCGCTCGCGCATCTCGACCACATTGTGATCGAGACCGTCGAGCCGCTGCGCCAGCTTGCCGGCGCGCAGCCGCAACGCCGGCTTGATGTCCTTGACGTTGCGCTGCTCGAGTCGGTGAAAGATCACCCGCAGGCCGGACAATTGCCGGTGCAGCCGGACGCAGGTCCGGCGCAGCGGCCCGAGCTTCAGGAGCTGGTCCGAGGTGTCGCCCGCCAGCACCTGCTCCTCGATCGCATCCAGCGATTGCGCCACCCGGTCGGCGATCCGCTCCATCGTGCTGGCGACGTTCTCGACGATGGTTTCCAACAGCGAAGCGGCGCTGTCGATGCGGTGGCCGTCCTCGAGCGCGCGGCGGGTGGCGTCGACCGAACTCAGCGCCTGATGGCGGCCGCTCAGCAGCAACTGTTCGGTCATGAAGAAGCGCAGATAGCCGGTGTCCTCGGTGGTCTCGTCGATGCTCCGCATCAGATCGCAGATCACGCCATAGACGGCGTCTTCGGTGGCGTGCAGCTGCTGGAAGGTGTCCTTCGACAGCAGCAATGCCAGCGCCTGCGGCGGCGCGTCGAAAGCCGCGCCGGCCAGCCATTGCAGCGACCGGCCATCGGCCAGATTGAAATGCAGCCAGAGCAGGCCGCCCTGGTTGAAATCGACCGGCTTGTCGATCGGCAGGATCTCGGCGCTGCCGTCGGGATGAATCCGGAACGCCCAGACCAGGCCGGGGATCGGCAGCGACATGGCGGCCGGTCGTGCGGTCAGCGCGGCCGTATTGATTTCGGCTGTCGAATTCCCATCCTGCATCCCACACCGCTCCTGCCGTTGGGCTCAAGTGACGAAGCTTTGATAAGCCAGATCGGCCAGCCGCGAGCCGCCAGACCGACAATATGATCGAGAAATGCGGACCAGCCGCGCCCCCCGGGTGCCGGTGACAATGAGCCGCAAGCTTTGACCGAATGATTTGAAGGCTGGATGACAGCGGGGTGGTTCGTCCCCAGTCCTATCGCGCCATCATTGGGCATCCGTGTCGGTTCTTGCTTTGTTTGCAGACTCCGGCTCGGCGGCCTGTCACATAGATTTACGCAATGTATCGGAGACTGGACGCAGCCCGATATTCGCTCAGGGGGACGACATGACGATCCGGATTTCCCGCCGCCGCTTTCTCTCCACCGCCGCCTCGGGCGCCGCCATGTTGGGGAGCGTGGCGATGCCCTATCTCAGTCGCGCCGCCGACCGGCCGCGGATCACCCACGGGGTTCAGTCCGGCGACGTCAGTAGCGACGGCGGCGTGGTGTGGGCGCGCGCCGACCGGCCGTCGCGGATGACGATCGAGGTCGCGACCTCCGACAGTTTCAAGGCGATCGAACGCGCGGTGTTCGTCGACGTGCTGCCGGAGAGCGATTTCACCGGCAAGGCATTGATCGACCAGCTCCCGGCCGGACAGGAGATCTTCTACCGGGTCAAACTCGCCGACCTGGCGCAGCCGACGATCGTCAGCGAGGCGACGGTCGGGCGATTTCGCACCGCGCCGGCCGACAAGCGCTCCGTGTCGTTCGTCTGGTCCGGCGACACCGCCGGACAAGGCTGGGGCATCGACGAAGCCCGCGGCGGCATGACGGCCTACGCCACCATGCTGAAGGCCCGGCCGGACTTCTTCATCCACAGCGGCGACAACATCTATGCCGACGGCCCGATCCAAGCCGAGGTCAAGCTCGCCAATGGCGAGCTCTGGAAGAATCTCGTCACCGAGGAAAAATCCAAGCCGGCCGAGACGCTGGCGGAATTTCGCGGCGCCTACAAATACAATCTGCTCGATCGCAATGTCCGCGCCTTCAACGCCGAGGTGCCGATCTTTTCGCAATGGGACGATCACGAGGTCACCAACAATTGGTGGCCGGGCGAGCCGCTGACCCGCGCCGAGCATCTGCGCAAGAAATACGTCGACAGCAACGCCATGCAGCTCGCGGCGCGCGCGTCGCGGGCGTTCCACGACTACATGCCGATGCGCGGCTCGATCGTCGAGCCAGGGCGGGTCTATCGCAAGATCGCCTACGGTCCGCTGCTCGACGTTTTCATGCTCGACATGCGCAGCTATCGCGGCCCCAACGGCGAGGGCAATGACGAGAGTTACGGTCCGAATTCGTATTTCCTCGGCCCGCAGCAGGTGGCGTGGCTGAAGCGTGAATTGCTGAACTCGCGCGCGACCTGGAAGGTGATCGCGGCCGACATGCCGCTGGGACTGGTGGTGATCTACGACGTCGACAAGAAGTTCGGCGTCGAAGCCGTCGCCCAGGGCGACGGCCCGGCGCGCGGCCGCGAATTGGAGATCGCCGAGATCCTGCGCTTCATCAAGACGGCGAAGGTCCGCAATACGGTGTGGCTGACCGCCGACGTGCACTACACCGCGGCGCATTACTACGACCCGAACAAGGCGCAGTTTCAGGATTTCGAACCGTTCTGGGAATTCGTCTCCGGCCCGATCCACGCCGGCACGTTCGGCCCGAACCCGCTGGACAATACCTTCGGCCCGCAAGTGATGTTTCAGAAGGCCCCGACCAAGGAGCAGGGACAGAACCTGCCGCCCTCTGCCGGGCTGCAGTTCTTCGGCCACGTCGCCATCGACGGCGTGACCGAGGCGATGACCGTGACGTTGAAAGACGTCGGCGACCAGGAACTGTGGGCGACGACGATCGAACCGCGGGCGGCCTAGGACTTAGCCCGGTGGCTTGCCGTGCAGCCAGCGTCCCAACCGCTGCAGCAGGGTCGGCGGCGCTGCCGGACCGACCCGGTCGGGGGTCAGTTCCATCGCCATTGCCGGTGCCTCATCGATTTCGATGAACTGCTCGCACACGCCTTGATCGGCGGACGATGGCGCGATCGCGGCGCGCGCTGCGGCGTGCATCACGAACGGACCGACATGGGAGAGAAACGCCCGCTCATAGCTGCGCGACAGCCGCTCTACCGCCTCGTCCAGCGGTAGCCACGCCACCGCGCGGACGTCGTCCATTAGCGCATGCGCCGGCTCCGGCTCGGCTTCCATGCGCCAGAAATGCACTACCTTGGACCGGCCGCCGGAGTCGTAGACCAGCGTGCCGATGAATTCGTGGACCGCGACGTCGTGGCCGGTTTCCTCCAGCACTTCGCGCGCGGCCGCGGCACGCGGTGTCTCGCCGTCGTCCAGCTTGCCCTTCGGCAACACCCAGGCATTGCGCTTGCGCAGACGCACCACCGCGAACAGCGGGCTTGACCCTCGCCGCAACACAATGCCGCCTGCCGTCAGAACGGATGCCCGCAAGTCTTTATCCCTTGTCCACGTCTGAGAATCGCTCAGATGATCGCGATATATAGGGTGCCTGCGGGCGCAGATCGAGACGAGCCGTCCCGTCTAATCGGAGCGGGGGTGGGCCCGCACCGCTTGTCAGTCGCCGGAACGATTGGCAACAAGCGCCGCGCCCGAAAGTCTTACTGTCATAGTCGCTAACGCCAACTAACCATCGGGCGACTTAAAACCTTCATAATCGCGGTTTGGCCGGTACAATCACGAGGTGTTTACATCGCATTAAGCTCGCTCGCCCAGGAGTTAGGCAACGACATCTTTGCACTGCGAGGCCGCGTGACCGCTCTCACCAAATCTTCCGAGAAGCTCAACTCGCAATTGTTCGGCGATCTGACGGTGCTGCAGCGTAAATGGGACGCGGCGATCCACCCCGGACAGAAGCTACCCCGCTATGAAGAGGTCATGCTCGGCAGCCTCGGTCGGCTGGCGGATCACATCGTGCTGCTGAAGATTGACGGCGAGAGGCTGGAAGTGTCGCGGACCGGCCGCTACGTCCAGGAATGGATCGGTGACGATCGTTGGGACATTCCGCTCAGCGCGCTGCCACCCGATTGCGCCACCGCGCTGGCGCAAGCCGTCTCCGGCGCGCTGCAGAACAGCCGCCCCTACCTCGCCAACGCCCATTGCGTCCGCGACGGCATCGTCCAGAAATACGACCTGCTCGCGCTGCCGACCTTGTCGCGCTGGGGCGGAACCCTGATCGGCGTCTATGTCAACGAACAGGGCCATCGATACAACCTGCTCGAAGCGATCTTCTCGTCGACCGACGACGGGATCCTGTCGCTGACGGCGATCCGCGATTCCGCGATGCGGCCGTTCGACTTCCAGATCGTGCATCTCAATCAGGGCGCCTCAAAGCTGCTGCGGCAACCGCCCGAGGCGCTGCAGTGGAGCCATCTCAACGGCGGCAGCCATCTGTTGTGTTCGCCGGCGGTGGTCGAGCGCCTGCTCAAGGTGGTCGAGAACGACGCCAGCGACGTCTTCGACATCGACAGCCACGACCGCAATTTCAGCCTCAGCGCCACCGCGTTCGGCGATATCGTGTCGGTGACCATTTCCGACGTCACTTTCCTGAGGAAGCGCGAAGAGTCGTTTCGCCTGCTGTTCGACAACAATCCAATGCCGATGTGGGTGTTCGACAGCGAGACCACCGAATTCCTCAGCGTCAACGACGCCGCGGTCCAGCATTACGGCTACGAGCGCAAACGGTTTCTGCGCATGACGCTGCGGGACATCTGGCCGCGCGACGAATGGAACATCCATAGTCAGTCGCTGCTGACGGTCGGCGAGAGCTATCAGTCGGGCCGGCACTGGCGGCACCTGAAGTCCGACGGCAGCGAGATCCAGGTCCTGACATTCGGACGCCGCGTCGTGTTCGACGGTCGCGAGGGTTTTCTGGTCGCCATTGTCGACGTTACCGAACGCCGCAAGGCCGAGGCCAAGATCGCCTATATGGCCCACCACGACGGCCTGACCAATCTGCCGAACCGGGCGCTGTATCAGGAAAGCCTGCAGCGGGCGCTGGAGCAAGGCAGCCGCGCCGGCACCAAGGTCGGCGTGCTGTGCATTGATCTCGATCTGTTCAAGAACGTCAACGATTCCTTCGGCCATCCGATGGGCGACCGGCTGCTGCAACGAGTCGCGGAGCGATTGAAGCTGGAAATCGGCGGCAACGATCTGGTCGCCCGGCTTGGCGGCGACGAATTCGCCATCGTGCTGGGCACGGTGGCGTCGCCGAACGAAGCGAGCGATTTCGCAATACGGCTGATTGATCGCCTCAGCGCGCCCTACGACATGGACGGGCTGGAAGTGGTGATCGGCGCCAGCATCGGCATCGCGATGTCGCCGGGGGATGGCGAGAACGACGAGGAACTGCTGCGCAACGCCGATATGGCGCTGTACCGCGCCAAGGCCGCCGGCGGCGGCGTCCACCATTTCTTCGAGAAGGAGATGGACCGGCAGGCGCAACTGCGCCGCGACATGGAGCTCGACCTGCGCCGCGCCTTTACCAAGGGCGAGTTCGAACTCCACTATCAGCCGCTGGTCGACGTCGCCGAGGACCGCATCACCGGCTTCGAGTGCCTGCTGCGCTGGCGCCATCCCGAACGCGGCATGATCTCGCCGGCGGATTTCATCCCGATCGCCGAGGATATCGGATTGATCGTCGGGCTCGGCGAATGGGTGCTGCGCCAGGCCTGCGCCGAGGCGATGAAATGGCCGTCCGACATCAAGATCGCCGTCAACCTGTCGCCGGTGCAGTTCCGCAGCCGCAATTTGGTGCAGGTGGTGATCGCCGCGCTGGCGCAATCCCGGCTGTCGCCGCGGCGGCTCGAACTGGAGATCACCGAATCGCTGTTCCTCGCGGAGACCGAGGCCAATCTGGCGACGCTGCATCAGCTCCGCGAACTCGGGGTGCGGATCTCGATGGACGATTTCGGCACCGGCTATTCCAGCCTGAGCTATCTGCGCAGCTTTCCGTTCGACAAGATCAAGATCGATCGCTCGTTCGTCCAAGATCTCGCTGAACGGCCGGACTGCCTGGCGATTGTCCGGGCGATCTCGGGGCTCGGCCGCAGCCTCAACATCACCACCACCGCTGAAGGCGTCGAGACGCTCGATCAACTGGATTGGCTGCGGGCTGAAGGATGCAACGAAGTGCAGGGCTTCCTGTTCAGCCCCGCGCGGCCGGCGACCGAAATCCAGGCGCTGCTGTCGAAGTTCGGCCGCCGCGCCTCGCAGGCCGCCTAGACCGTTTTCGATTTCAAGGGAGTCGGTTCACGTCATCAGAAAAGCCGTCATTCCGGGGCGCGAACAGCTTCAGCTGTGAGCGAACCCGGAATCTCGCGACATCCGCCTTGCGGCAAGATTCCGGGTTCGCTCGGCCTGCGGCCTCGCGCCCCGGAATGACGCATCTCTTTGGCTCAAGCGCCTCAACTGGGATGGAAATCACTCTACAGCGGCCGCGCGGCCTTGTCCTCCAGCAGCTTCACCAGGGTATGCAGCACCCGGTTGGCCGGCGTCGGGATCGCAAGCTCGGCGCCCTTGCGAACAATGTGCCCATTCAAATAGTCGATTTCGCTGGTCTTGCCGCGGGCCAGGTCCTGGGCCGTCGAGGAAAACTGGGTCGGCATGGTGGCGGCCAGCGCGATGACGCGGTCGGCCGCGTCGTCCGCAACGGAAACACCCGACGCCCGTGCCACGGCGGCGCATTCGTGGACCACGTCTTTCATCACGCTACTGACACCCTCGACCTCCAGCAGCCGCCCATAGGGCAGCTGGGCGATCGCCGACATCGCGTTGTAGGCGCAGTTGACGATCAGCTTGCCCCACAACACATCCGTCACATTGTCGGACACCGTGGTCGGGATGCCGGCCGCGCTGAAGGTGGCGGCAAGCGCGTCGCTGGTCGCGGAGCGGCCGAGCACCAGTTCGCCGCGGCCGTGGTGTTTGACATGCCCGGGCCCGGCCATTTCGGTCGCCACATAGACAACCGCGGCAACGACCTGCCTGCCGATCGCCGCTTGCAGACGCTCGGCATTGTCGACGCCGTTTTGCAGGCTGAGGATGACCGCCTCCGGCCGCAGATGCGACGCCATCGCGCGGCCGGTCGGTTCGGTGTCCGCCGACTTGACGCAGAACAGCACCAGCTCGGCGTCATCGAGACCCGACATTTGCGTGGTCGCCTGCACCGGAACCGACTCGCGAAAAGCGCTGGTTTCGAGGATCAGGCCGCGTTGCGTAACGGCCTCGACATGCTGCGCCCGGCCGATCAGCGTGACGGAATGGCCGGCGCGCGCCAGCATCGCGCCATAAAAACATCCGACGGCGCCCGCCCCCATCACGGCGATCTTCATGATCGTCTCCCCCTCGTTGGTCCCGGTTTCGCCAGCGCGCGGCCCGCGGCGATCAGGCGTTCTGCCTAACCCACTCGGTCGCCGGTTGCACCTGCTGTCGTACCGTTGTTGCAAACCATGCTATGATTGAAAAAACGCAGGGGCCCTCGATGCGCAAGAAAAATCTCGAAATCTTCGAGCACGCCGTGAAACTGGCGGGCTCCGGCAAATATGAAAACTGGAAGGACATCCAGAAGGAGCTGGTCCGCAAGGGCTATGGCAAGGCGCCCGACCTGCTCGGCGGCGACAAGATCCGCAATGTGCTGGATTTTCAATGCGCCCACGCGCGCGACAAGAGCGCCTGAGCGCCTCGGCTGAAATCGGCGCGGCAGCCGCGCGTGATTGTTTCGCAGCTTTCTCGGTCAGGGCGCCGGCGGCGGGGGAATCCTCACATAGGCCCGGTCGGGCGTCAGCACGCAACGGTAGACGCGCTTGCTCGCGGTTTCCCAGGTTTCGACCACCCGGCCGCAGGTGGTGCAGGCAAAACTGCCCGGCTCGCCGGAAAGCGATTCGGACTCGGCGCAGCGGTATTCGGCACCACATTCGCATTCGACATCGAATATTCTCATGCGGTCGACCTCCCTTGCATACGCTGAATCCACCAAACACCCTCGCTGCCGGATGTGACGCCTTGATGTTTGTTGCGAGGATTTTCTAACCCGCCCGCAATTTACCCAACCTGACACAGATCAACCCACCGAGCGTGGAACTGGCAGAATTCGCACCGGGCGGTCGACACGCCGCCGGTCGATCCCCGCGGTCTCGGCGATTTCACGCGCGCGACTTTTCAGCCGAAGATGTCGGTGGTCATGCCGACGTACCAGCCGGTGGCTTCGCGTGCCTGCTTGGCGCGCAATTCCGGACTCTCCTCAAGCTGCGAAGTATAGGGATCGATCATGACGATCTTGCCGTCGCGCGGCTCGTAGCGCGCGCCGTTCTTGACCGCGTCGTTCGGCGCGATCGTGCTCCAGCAATGATTGGTGAAGCGGACCGGCAAGCGCCGGCCGTCGGCCAGCTCAGCACGGATGATCATCGCGGTGATTTTGGCTTCGTTGTTGGCGGCAAATCCGGATTTCGGGAATTCGCCGCCGGTCGCCGAATCGCCGATGACGTGGATCGCCGGATCCAGCAGCGATCGCATGCTGCCGGCGTCCACCGGACAGAAGCCGCTGTCGTCGGCGAGCCCGGCGTCGCGGCCGAGCTGGCCGGCGATCTGCGGCGGGATCACGTTGACCATCGTGGCCTTGTGGGTTTCGAAATCGGTGACGACCGTCATCGCCTTCGGATCGACCGCCTTGATGCCACCGTGGATGGTCGGATCCTGCCACTCGATCATCCCGCCGTAGTGACGCTCCCAGGCGTCGATGAACAGCGTCTGCATCGCGAAGTGATCCTTGGCGTCGAGGATGACGATCCGCGCATTCTTGACGCCGCGCGTTTTCAACGCATACGCCATCATCGAGGCGCGCTCATAGGGAGCCGGCGGACAGCGATACGGCAGCGGCGGCGCGATGATGACAATCAGTCCGCCGTCGCCGACGGCGTCGAGCTGGCGCTTCAGCAGTTTGAACTGCTCGCCGCCGCGATAGCCGTGCGGCATCAGCAACGCGGCTTCCGGCGAATAGCCCGGCACCGCGTCCCAGCGAAAATCGATGCCAGGCGAGATCACCAGCCGGTCGTAGGAAATTCGTGCGCCGCCGCCGGTGCGCAATTGCCGCGCGTCGCGATCGATCGCGGTCACGGTGTCGAACACCATCCCGACCCCGCGCGCGGCGAGCGCTTCATAACCGAAGTTCAACGCCTCGTACGGCTTCAGGCCGGCGAGAAACAGATTCGAGGTGAACGGCGTGACATAGAGGCGGTTCGGCTCGATCAAGGTGACGTCGAGTTCGTCGCCGCCGTGCTTGAGATATTTCGCCGCCGTGGCCCCGCCGGGGCCGCCGCCGACCACCACCACTCGCGGCTTCGCCTTCGCGATCGCCGGACAGGCCAGCAGCGCCGTGGTCCCCGCAAGCGCGCGAATGACGCTGCGGCGGTCGATGGTGAGCGGCTGTTTCACGTCAGATCTCCATGGACGGAAGGTCGCGGACCGCAACGCCTGTCGCCGCGGTCCGCGCTGGATCAGGCGAAGATGTCGGCGACGATGCCGGCATACCAGCCGAGATTTTCTTCCGCGGTCTGGGCGCGAAGCCCGGCGTCCTCGCCGGTCTTGGAGACGAAGCCTTCGACCTCGGCGATCGCGCCGTCCTTCGGCTCGTAGCGGCCGCCGACCTTCACCGTGTCATCCTTGGCGATCACCGACCAGCAGGTATTGGCATAGCGTGCCGGGAAAGTGCGCGCCGCAGAGAGTTCGCCGCGCACCGCCAGCGCCACCACCTTGGCCTGGCTGTTGGCGGAGAACGCCGATTTCGGCATCGCGCCGGCGATCGCGGCGTCGCCGAGCACGAAGATGTTGGGGTCGATCTTGGACTTCATATCGGCGCCGTCGATCGGGCAATAGCCGCTCTCATTGGCAAGCCCGGCGTCGCGCGCGATCTTGCCCGCCATCTGCGCCGGAATCACGTTGACCATATTGGCCTTGATGGTCTCGAAGTCGGTGGTGACCGTCATCGCCTTGGGATCGATCGATTTGACGCCGCCGTGCATCTTCGGGTCCATCCACTCGACCATGCCGGGATAGTATTTCTGCCAGCCCTCCTGGAACAGCGCCATCTTGGAGAATTTGTCCTTCGGATCGATCACCACGATCTTCGACTTGGTATGGCCCTTGGTCTTCAGGACATGCGCCATGCAGGAGACCCGCTCGTAGGGGCCGGGCGGGCAGCGATACGGATTCGGCGGCGCCAGCATCACGATGGTCGCGCCGTCCTCCAGCGCATCGAGCTGCTTCTTGACCAGCCGGGTTTGCGCGCCGGGCTTCCAGCCATGCGGCATGATCTCGGCGGCGGCCTCGGAATAGCCGGGCACCGAATCGAATTTGATGTCGATGCCGGGCGCCACCACCAGCCGGTCGTAGGACAGCGTCGAGCCATCGGCGAGCCGCACCTGCTTCTTGTCGCGATCGATCGCGGCGGCCATCTGGCGCACATGCTTCACGCCGTAGCCGGACAGCTTGTAGGGATGGGTGATCTGGTCGAAGGTCTTGAA
Organism: Rhodopseudomonas sp.; assembly: GCF_013377015.1. Classification (GTDB taxonomy): domain Bacteria; phylum Pseudomonadota; class Alphaproteobacteria; order Rhizobiales; family Xanthobacteraceae; genus JARJEH01. Next base: position 834,873 of record NZ_JACABA010000001.1, read on the forward strand.
GTCGCCGAGATAAAGATTCGAGTGGAAGCAGGTGACGAACTTGTCGAGCGGCTCGACCATGGTGACGTCGATCGCGCCCTTGGAGTCGCGGGCGACGTATTTGGCCACGGTGGCACCGCCCGGTCCGCCGCCGATCACGACGACTTTCGGTTTGGCCTGGGCGCGCAGCACCCCAGGCATCGCGATGATCCCGGCGGCAAGCATGCCGGTCGAAAAGTGGCGGCGGTTGATGGTCGTCATGGTGGTCCCCTCCGTTATGGTCCGTGCGGGCATGGCCTGCGCGGCGATTGTGCTCTTCACTGAGTTTCAGGCGTGATGCTGTTGAAGTAGGCTGCGAGTGCTGCGATCTCCTCATCGGTGAATTTGACGGCGATGGCGCGCATCACCGCGTTGTCGCGGATCTTGGCGCGATATTCGCCGAGGGCGTGGACCAGGGTCTGCTCCGGCAGACCGACGATCACCGGAATGCCGTCGAACTTGCCGCTGAGCTGGTGACAGGTGACGCATTCGCTCGACAGATATTCGCCGAGTTCCTTGTCGCCCTCCGCCCACGCGCCGGCGGCGCCGCCGAACGCGGACGCGGCGACGAGCAGGACCAGCGCGACCGCGCGACCGACTCTCATTTCAGTCTCTGCCCGCTAGTCGCGGGCCGGAGAACTCGACCGCACGCGGCCATGGCTGTTGCCTCCCAAATACACGTTTCGCTTCCCTGGAAAACGCCGGCTTTAATTGCCGGTCTGTTTTGGAACGAAAGCCGGTTCGATCACGCGAGCGATCTTGCTGTCCATCATCAAATGCGTCACCAGCGCGCCGACCCACATCGAGGCCAGTGCCAGCCAGGCCGTCACCGCGAAGATCGCCCCGCCGGTGACGCCGGCGCCGACCGCGCAACCGCCGGCCAGCATCCCGCCGGCGCCCATCAGGAACGCACCGGCCGCGTAGCGTCCCATGCTGGGGCCGTCGTGAAATCCCTGCAGCTCCCACTCGCCCGCGAGCAGTGCAGCAAGCAAGGCCCCGACGAACACCCCCGGCACCAGCCCGGTATCGAAGCCCAGTGGTACCGACGGCGAATTGATCAGTCCCATCAGCGTATCCGCCGATGGGCCGGTGAAGCTGACGCTCTTGATGGTGATCGGCGTGAAGGAATGCTGCGACAGCGTGTAGGTGAGCTGCCAGCCCAGCGCCACCGCCAAGCCGACGCCGACCGCGCTGAGGCCGTTGAGCAAACCGATCCGGGCGCGGCGCGCCAGCCAGATCGCCCAGCCGATGCCGACCAGCCCCAAGCTCGCGCCGAACCACGGGCCGGCATGCAGCACCGTCAGCAGATTGCGCGACGCGCCGCCCTGCACGGTCCACAATTCCGACAGCGCTTCGCGCGCCGGCGACAACACGCCGCGCAGCGAGGCCTGCGCCACGATGGTGAGGATCAGCCCGGTGACCAGCGCGCGCAGGTTGCCGGTTCCCGACAGCACCAGCAAACGGCTGGCGCAACCGCGCGCCATGATCATGCCGGCACCGAACATCAAGCCGCCGATGATGCTGCCGGACAGGCTGCCGCGCGCGGCCAGCTGCCGCGCCTCGCCGACGTCGAGCAGCCCGGCCGCGATCGCGAGCTGGGTCGCGGCCACCGCCGCCGAGAAGGTCAACAGCCAGATCGCGAGTTTGGCGCCGAACACGCCTTGCGAAAATTCGATCACCGCCGAGCGCAAGCAGAACTTGCTGCGCTGAGCGCAGACCCCGAACACAAGGCCGACCAGCAGACCGCAGGCGGTCAGCGCGGCGGTTTCGCCGAAGCGTTCGATGATCTGGTCGAGGTTCAAGGGCATTCCTCTGTGCCACGAAATCATAGCGCAACTAATCACCGCGACACGGTCAGAGACAATGTCTCACGAACTTCGATTCGACATTGATCTGGCGCAACGGACTACTAACGATCAGCAGAAAACGCGCGACTCTCAGCAGAGATCGCGCGGAGCGCCGCTTACTACCAGCCAGCCGCAGGCATACGCCCATGCAAACACGGCGCGCAGCGGTTGGTCATCAAACCATCTCCTCTCAATCCACTTTCGGGCCGGCCTTGTTATCCGGCGTGACATCCACCGCCATCGCCCGGCCGATGACTTTCGGCGCGGCGCGGCAATCCTTCATGCAGGGATTCGCTTTCCAGAACTGTTTTTCGGATACCTCGCGATCGTCTTCATAGAAGCCGTTCGCATTCGGCATCTCGACCGCCGCCAGGTTTTTCTCGTTGAGCTCGAAATCCTGATCCTTGATAACGTCGCTCATGCTGAGAATGTAGGCCACCAGCGAATAGATTTCGTCGTTGGAGAGCGAGCGAGCGCTGCCGAACGGCATCGCGTGGCGGATGTAATCGTAGACCGTGGTCGCATTCGGCCAGTACGAACCGACCGTCTTGTCAGGGCGGTCGGCCTTCAGGGTACCGAGACCGCCGGAGAGAACCGGATAGCGGCCGACGCCTTCGCCGAACTCGCCGTGGCAGATCGTGCATTTCTCCTGGAAGATCGCATCGCCCAGTTTCGCGGTGCCCTTGCCGGGCGGCAGACCCTGGCCATCGGGGCGGACATCGATGTCCCAGGCCTGGATTTCCTCTGGCAGCGCTGGTCGGCCAAGTCCGAGCTTGACCGGCGGCTTCGGCGCGGGTTGCTCCACCGACGCCTTCGCCTGTTTTTGCTGCGCGCCCGACACAACCGGCAGCAGCGCGATCATGACGACGCCGAGCGCGGCGGCGGTGGCGAGCTTAACCGATCTCGACATTTTCAGTCTCCCCGTTGCCGCGCACCAGCCAGGTCTGAATGCCGTTGTTGTGATAGACCGAGTTGACGCCGCGCACCTTGCGCAGCTCGTCCTTGCTGGGCTGCACGTAGCCGGTCTCATCGATCGCGCGCGACTGGATCATCAGCTCCTCGCCATTCCAGTCGAAGTCGACGTAGAATCGCACCAGCGACTTGTCGAGCACCGGACCGTCGATCCGCGCGGCCTGCCAGTTGCGGCCGCCGTCGAGTGTAACGTCGACGCGCTTGACCGTGCCGCGGCCCGACCAGGCAACGCCGGTCAGCACGTTGCGGCCCTTGAATTTCAGCGGCGCCTGCGGCGACGGATTAGTGATGACTGACTTCGCGTCCATCACGAAGGTATGTTTGCGGGCGCGGCCGTCCGGCATCAGGTCGGTGTATTTCGAGGTTTCCTCGCGGGTCTGCCACGGCTGATCGCCGGCCTCGATCCGGCGCAGCCATTTCACCCAGAGATTGCCCTGCCAGCCCGGGATCACCGCGCGCAGCGGATAGCCGTTCTCGGGACGCAGCGCCTCGCCGTTCATCGCGAACGCGATCAGCACGTCGTCGAGCGCCTTGGCGATCGGCAGCGAGCGGTTCATGCCGGCGGAATCCGCGCCCTCCAGCATCAGCCATTTTACGTTCGGCTTCAGGCCGGCTTCGTCGAGCAGGAGCTTCAGCGGCACGCCGGTATACATCACGTTGTGGATCATGCCGTGGGTGAACTGGCAGCCATTGAGCTGGGCGCCACGCCACTCCATGCCGGAATTGGCGGCGCATTCGAGGAAGTAGACCTTGTTGACGCGCGGCATCCGCTTGATGTCGTCCATCGTGAAGACCAGCGGCTTCTCGACCAGGCCGTGGATCATCAGCCGGTGATCGGCCGGATTGATCTCGGCGATGCCGCCATGATGACGCTCGAAGCAGACTCCCGAGGGCGTGATGATGCCGTCGAGCTCATGCAGCGGCGTGAAGTTCACCGAGGATTCCGGCGACGCGGTGAGCCAGGAGACGTCCCTGCGCACCACGTGTTTTTCGTATTTCGACGGCACACCGTAAGGCCGCTTGTCGACGCCGTCGCCGAGATAGCGATTCCAGTCCTGCACCTCGGTAATCAACGGATCGGGTTTCGGCGCTTCGCCAGCCTGTGCGATCGTCGGCAGCACCGCGCCGGCGCCGGCCAGACCCGCGACACTGAGAAAGCGGCGGCGGTTGAGAAGATCCGCTGTCGGCTCGTTGCTCATGCGGTATGCCTCTTCGCTATTATCCCGATACGTGAATATGTTGAGCGCGACTCTGATCTGATTCCGAATGATCTCATCTCAGGCGCCGGTGACCTTGACCGCGGTGTTCGGCTCGATCTTCACGGCGCCGACACGCGACACATGCGCCGCCAACACGTCCCAGATCGGCGGCCCCTGAGTATTCTCGCTAATGCTGGCCCAGCCGGAGACCGTGTAGTTCTTCGACGCTTCGATCGGCTTGCCCGTCTTCAGATGCGTCAGATTGGAAATTCGCGAGCCCATCACTTGGCCGACGTCGATCGAATAGCCCATGCCGCCGATCCGAACCATGTCGCCGCCGCCCTGGAAATACGGGTCGGGATGGAAAATGTTGTCGGCGATGTCTTCCAAGACTTCCTTGAGCTGCGCCCCGGTCATCTGGTTGCGGTAGCAGTTCGGATAGGTGATCGCGGTGGCGTTGGTGACGTGCTCCCAGGTGATGTTCTCTTCCGGCAATAGCGTGCCGCCCCAGCGGAAGCCCGGTGACAGCGCGATCTCGGCGTCGCGTTCCGCCAGCATGGCGTTGCAGATCAGGTCGTCGAAGGTGCCGTTGAAATTGCCGCGGCGATACAGCAGCGAATCGGTCTTGCCGACAACGCGCGAAAGCTCCTTGGCGAACGGCGCCCGGACCTGCTCGACCAGCTTGCTCATCGCCGGGTCCGGCGCGATCGCATCGGCGAACACCGGCATCAGCTTGAATCGAATATCCGCGACCTTGTTGTCCTTCACCGCGATGTCGAGCCGCGAGACGAACTTGCCGTGCGAGCCAGAGGCCACCAGCACGGTGTTGCCGACCTTGACCAGACCCGGCATCGCGTCATGGGTGTGGCCGGTGAGGATGACGTCGAGGCCCTTGACCCGGCCGGCGAGCTTGCGGTCGACGTCGAAGCCGTTATGCGACAGCAGCACCACGATCGAGGCGCCGTCGGCGCGGGCCTCGTCGACCTGCTTCTGCATGTCCTCCTCGCGAATGCCGAATTCCCATTTCGGAAACATCCAGCGCGGATTGGCGACCGCGGTGCGCGGCAGAGCCTGGCCGATCACCGCGATCTTGGCGCCGCCGCGCTCGAACATCTTGCGGGCCTCGAACACCGGCTCCTGCCATTCATTGTCGCGGATATTCTGCGCCAGGAATGCGAACGGCGCGGTGTCGGCGACCTGCTTGACCCGCTCGGCGCCGTAGGTGAACTCCCAATGCCCGGTCATGGCGTCGACCTTCAGGGCCGACATCACGTCGATCATGTCCTGGCCCTTGGTCTGCAGCGAGGTCCAGCTGCCCTGCCAGGCGTCGCCGCCGTCGAGCAGCAGCACCTTGTCGGCGCCGCGCTCGGCGCGCACCGCGCCGATCAGCGTGGCGATCCGATCCATGCCGCCCATCCGGCCGTAATTGCGCGCGAGCTGGACGAAATCGTCCGCGGTCAGCGCGAAAGCGTCGGCCGAGTTGGTGGCGATCTTGAAGTAGTTGCGGAATTCAGCGTCGGTCAGATGCGGCGGCTGGCCCTTGGCCTCGCCGACCCCGAGATTGACCGAGGGTTCGCGGAAATGCAGCGGCATCAACTGGGCGTGGATGTCGGTGACGTGCAGCAGCGTGACGGTGCCGAGCGGATCGAATTTGGTGATGTCGGCCTGGGTCAGTCGCTGCTGCGCGGCGACACGGCCGAGCGAACCCAGTCCACTTCCGATCGTCAGCGCCGACGCAGCCGCAGTCGCCTGCAGGAATTCCCGCCTCGATATCATCGTTTCATCCTTGATATTTATCGTTATCCGGCCGGCGCTGCGCAAGCCTGATCGGCTTCCGCAGGCGCGGCCGTCAGTGCCGCGGCGCTTTACGCCACCGTCAGCTTGTTCTTTGCCGTGTAGTTCGATCCGTCGTCGTCCTTCCAGGTGAAGGTGAACTCGCCGGTCTCGGCGGCCTTGTAGAAGAACGACTGGTAGGGATTGGCCGAGATCGCCGGATTCCATTCGGCTTCGAACACCATCTTGCCGTTGAATTCGGCGACGAAGGTGTTGATGATCTTGCGCGGCACGATCTTGCCGGCGGCGTCCTTGCGCTGACCGGATTCCATTTCGTGCGAAATCAGCGTCTTGATCTCGATCAGTTCGCCCGGCTTGGCCTGGGCGGGAACGCGAACGCGGGGGGTGGGAGCTGTCGCCATCTGAAAAATTCCTCGCCTGAATTGTTGTTACCGATGGACGGACTAGCCGCCGCAGCCGCCGATCGTGACCTTCACGTTCGACTTCGTCATGTAGAGGCTGCCGTTCGACATTTCGGCGATGCAGATGATGTTCTGGGTCTGCGCCAGCCGCATCCGGGTCGACGCCGCGGCCTTGCCGCAGGCCGGCGTGAACTTGTAGCTGACGATGCCCGGCAACGGATTGCCGTCGGCGAAGACGTGAACCGCCTTGACGTAGTCGGTCTCGGTCATCGGGCTTTCGACCTCGACATTGACCGGCACCACGAGGCCGTTCTCGGCGATCTCGGGCACGTCGAGCTTGACCTTGCCGCTGTCGAACTTCTTGTCGCCGTAGAGCTTCTTGATCTCGGCGGCGACGGTCGCTTCGTCCGCGAACGACATCCGCGGCGCCAGCAGTGCCGCCAGGCCGGCAATTCCGGCAAGGGTCAGCGTTTCGCGGCGGGTGGTCGCAACCGTAGTCCAACTCATTGGGTATCCTCCTAGTCGGGAGTCTTTGGCGTCCCTTGCGATAGTATCGCTTGACGATTCCAAGCTGAACCTATCATGATCTGCAAACATCATTATATTGTTTTTCTTGAATGTAAAGATATCCGACAATGGTCGGGGGCCGCATGGACCGCACAAGACGGTCGTCAGAACGGGAGGAGAGAGAATGAGATTCGCCGCGATCGGCTCGGCATTAGTGGCTGTTGCGCTCTGCGCCATGCCGTTGAAAAGTCAGGCCCAAGACGCCAGCGAAAAGGAAATCGAGCGCTATCGCGCGATGATTTCCGACCCGATGTCGAACCCGGGATTCCTCGCGGTCGACCGCGGCGAGATTCTGTGGAGCGAGAAGCGCGGCACCAAGAATGTCTCGCTCGAGGGCTGCGATCTCGGGCTCGGCGCCGGCAAGCTGGAAGGCGCCTTCGCCAAGCTGCCGCGCTACTTCAAGGACGCCGACAAGGTGATGGATCTCGAGCAGCGGCTGCTGTGGTGCATGCAGACCGTCCAGGGCCTCGACACCAAGGACGTCGTCGCGCGCCGTTTCTCCGGACCCGGCAAGGCCTCCGACATGGAGGATCTGGTCGCCTACATCGCCAACAAATCCAGCGGCATGAAGATCGACGTCCAGCTCAGCCATCCGAAAGAGCTGGAAATGGCCGCGGTCGGCGAGGAACTGTTCCACCGCCGCGGCGGCGTGATGGATTTCGCCTGCTCGACCTGTCACGGCTCGGAAGGCAAGCGGATCAGACTGCAGGCGCTGCCGGATCTTTCGAAGCCCGGCAAGGAGCCGCAGGACACCATGGCCTCATGGCCGACCTATCGCGTCTCGCAGGGCGCGCTGCGCACGATGCAGCACCGGTTGTGGGATTGCTATCGGCAGCAACGCTGGCCGGTCCCCGACTATGGCTCCGACGGCATCACGGCGCTGACCGTGTATCTCAACAAGATGGCGCAGGGCGGTGAGATCGCCGTGCCGTCGATCAAACGCTGAGGGGCACAGCCATGACCATGACATCGAAGTTTTCCGTGCTCGTCCTCGGCGGTGCGCTGCTGTGCGGCTCGCTGGTCGCGACCCTGGCCGCCGACAAGGCCGTCGAACCAAAGAAAGCCGCCGAGACGAAACCCACCGTCGAAACGAAGAAGGCCGAAACACCGCCGCCGCAGAAGGTCGCGACGGCCGTGGTCGACGCCTATCTGAAGTCGACCTTCGGCAGGGCGCCGCCGGAATGGCAGGCGCGGATCGAGCCGGATGAAAGCATGAAGGTCTGCAACGCCACCCGCAACCAGCCCTCGCACGCCGAGGCCGACAAGATCATGGCCAGCGAATTGAAGCGGGTCGAGTTCCCCGCCGACGGCAAATTCCTGGGCGACTGGAAGGAAGGCGCCAAGATCGCCAACAACGGCCGCGGCGGACAGTTTTCCGACGACGACAAGACCGTCAATGGCGGCAATTGCTACGCCTGCCACCAGATGGAAAAGGCCGAAGTCAGTTTCGGCACGCTGGGGCCGAGCCTGACCAACTACGGCCGCGATCGCAAATACGACGCCGCCGAGATCAAGCAGGCCTACACCAAGATCTATAATTCGCAGGCGGTGATCGCGTGCTCCAACATGCCACGATTCGGCACCAACAAATTCCTCAGCGAACAGCAGATCAAGGACGTGATGGCGTTCTTGTTCGATCCGGAATCGCCTGTGAACAAGTAGCGACGGTCCGTCATTGCGAGCGAAGCGAAGCAATCCAGGGACAGCAAGCACGGACTGGATTGTTTCGTCGCTTCGCTCCTCGCAATGACAGTGCCCTTGCATCCCAAGATTGGAGTGATGTCATGATCCAAAGAATTACGCTGGCGCTCATCATGATCGCCACCCTCGCTTCGCCGCTGCGCGCCGAAGACACGCTGGTCGCGACCAAATCGCTGACCCCCGAGCTGGCGCTGGACTGCGCGAAGGCGGCGCTCGCCGAGTGCCGCAAACGCGGATTCCAGGTCGCAGTCTCGGTGGTCGACCGCGCCGGGCTGACGCAAGTCGTGCTGCGCGATCGCTTCGCCGGCCCGCACACCGTTCCGACCGCGACCGGCAAGGCCTGGACCGCGGTGTCGTTCAAGAGCTCGACCACCGATTTGCAGGGCATGACTCAGCCCGGCATGCCGCAGGCAGGGCTGCGTCAGCTGCCGGGCGCCGTGATCCTCGGCGGCGGGCTGATCGTTGAAGCCGGCGGCTCGCTGGTCGCCGGCATCGGCGTCTCCGGCGCACCCGGCGGCGACGCCGATGAAGCCTGCGCCAAGGCCGGAATCGACGCGATCAGGGACAAACTGGATTTCTGAAACGGTTAGTTGATCCGACCGGCTCACCGCACCACACCGGTCAATCCGGGGTGTGCGAGCGCAGCTCGCGCGCCCCCGGAATCACGTGTTGAGAATCAGCACCGATAACCGACGCTTAACTTACGCGCCTCACGCCTGCTTCTTCAGCCACTCCGTGAACGGCGCGGTCTCGTAGCCCTTTTCCTTGACGTAACGAAACATCGCGAGGAACTCCGGCGGCTCCAGCAGGCCCGGCATCCGTGCCACCTCGCGCTCCTGCGGTTGTCGCGCGGCGAGGCCTTCGGTGCTTTCGGGAAAGAACTGAATGGTCGGCGTGAAACGGATGCCGTAGGCCTGCGCGAACGCCTTCTCGCTGAATTTCTTGCCGTCGAAATCGGTGACCTCGCGGGCGCCGATATGATTGAGGTGCAGCACCTCGAAGTTATCGCGGATGTAAACTTCGATGGTCGGGTCCATCATGTGGACCTCGTGCATCCGCTTGCAGAACGGACAGCCCTTCAGGCCCCACATGATGGCGAAGCGCTTGCGCTTGTCGGTGGCGCCGGCGAGATCCTCGGGCAGATCGAGGAAACTCTGCAAGTACCAGTCGAGCTGATACAGCCCGTCGTCGCCGAGCACCGGCCTGGCGAGGCTCGGCGCGGCGCGAAGCCCCAATCCGGCGGCGGCAATGGTGGCGATCGCATGCCGCCGGGTCAATGGACGCGAGATCATCAGGAGCCTCCGTTGCAATCGCGCTTCAACCGATCGAACTGAACGCGGGGAACGTCTCGAGTAACCATCCGGCGATCTTCGGCATCACGCCAGTCAAAAACAGAACCCCGGTGAGCACAAGCGCCCCGCCCATCACCTTCTCGACAAGGTTCATATGCGCGCGCATCCGCGCCATTAGCTTGATGAACTTGCCGGAAAACAGCGCGGCCAGCATGAACGGCAAGCCGATCCCGAGCGAGTAGGCGCCGAGCAGCATCGCGCCCTGCACCGCAGATCCCTCGACCCCGGCGACCAGCAGGATCGTCGCCAGCACCGGCCCGACACAGGGAGTCCAGCCGAACGCGAAAGCGAGGCCAACCACATAGGCGCCGAGATAACCGGCGCCGCGGCGCACGCTTTGGAACCGGGCTTCGCGAAACAACAGCCCGATCCGGAACACGCCGAGAAAGTGCAGCCCGAGAACGAGGATGACGACGCCGGCGATGATGGCGAGGGTATCGAAATGCGCGGTCACGGTCTTGCCGATCGCCGACGCCGAGGCGCCGAGCGCGACGAACACCGTGGAAAATCCGAGCACAAAGGCGAGCGACGACGCCATCACGTGGGCGCTGACCACGCCCGCGGGCCGGTCGCGCCGCGCCGTCAGGTCGTCGAGGCTGACGCCGGCCAGAAAGCACAGATAGGGCGGCACCAGCGGCAAGACGCAGGGCGACAAGAACGACAGCACCCCGGCGCCCAGTGCCCCGGCAAGCGAGATATTCGAGACCACGGCGTTTCCGGCTCTGGCAGATACATGCGAATTCGTCTATATGTAACACACCATGGCCAGAAGATTTCTGCAATCATCATTGCCCGGCTTGTTCCTGTTGATCGCGGCGCTGCTGTGCCCGACGGTATCGCAGTCGGCTGAGCTGTTAATGTATGAGCGCGCCGGATGCGTCTGGTGCGCGCGCTGGGACCGCGATGTCGGACCGGTCTATGACAAGACCGATGAAGCAAAGGTGCTTCCGCTACGGCGCATCAATCTCGACAAGCCGGCCACCGGCAGCGTCGAGCTCACAGCGCCGGTACACTTCACGCCGACTTTCGTGGTCTCCGACCACGGCCGCGAGATCGGACGCATCACCGGCTATATCAATGACGATGCATTCTGGGGATTGCTCGGCACGCTGTTGAGCAAGATCGAGCCCCGGCCCCAGCCCGACCACAGTTGAGCGCGTTTCAACTCACCCTCGAACGGTACTGACCGCCATGGCATCGATCCTAGAACCCGACATCGAGACCGAACTCCGGGACGGCGCGGAATATTCGCCCGAGCTCGACCTGCTGATGCGCCGGGCCCGCAAGGCCAGCAATTTCCTGAAGGCGCTGTCGCACGAAAACCGGCTGCTGCTGCTGTGCCTGCTGGCGGAACGGGAGCGCTCGGTGACCGAGCTGGAAAACATCCTGTCGCTGCGGCAGTCCGCGGTGTCGCAGCAACTGGCGCGGCTGCGCTACGACGGCATGGTCGATACCAGGCGCGACGGCAAGACCATCTACTATAGTCTCGCCAATGAGGACGTGCGCCGGGTGATCTCGGTCGTGTATGATATCTTCTGCGCTTCCGCGAGAACCGGCGACGCAAAGAAGTAATCCTGCCCGCGCGGCAGACGACGACAGGGCCGCGCAAACAAGCGGCAAGACCCTGCGGCGAGTTCGAGGGAATGCCATGCAGAACGCCTCTGCCTGGCTGCTCGCCCTGGCCGGCATCGGCATCGGGGCGGCGGCAGGCTTCTTCGTCCGTCGTGCCAGGCTGTGTTCGTTCGGCGCGATCGAAGACGCGCTGATTGGCGGCGATACCCGCCGCCTGCGGATTTTCGGGCTGGCGCTCGGGATCGCGATCCTCGGCACCCAGGCGCTGGTGATCGGCGGCCTGCTCGATCCCGAACAGACCAGCTACACCGCGCCGGCCATTCCGCTGCTGTCGATCGCGATCGGCAGCCTGATGTTTGGCATCGGCATGGCGATGGTCGGCACCTGTGGCTTCGGCTCGCTGGTGCGGCTCGGTTCCGGCGATCTGCGCAGCCTGGTGGTGATTCTGGTGCTCGGCGGCGCCGCCTACGCGACGCTGCGCGGGGTGTTTTCCGGCTTCCGCATCACCGTGCTGGAAAGCGCTGCGCTCGCGATGCCGGACGGCGTTCGCGCCGACCTCGCCTCAGTCCTGCAACACGCCTCCGGAGTTGATCTGCGCGGCGCGATCGCCGCGATCGCCGGCGTCGGCCTGTGCGCGGCGGCGTTGGGCGACCGGCGGCTGCGGCGCGCGCCGCGGCTGCTGTCGGCCGGCATCGCGCTCGGACTGCTGATTGTCGCGGGCTGGGTCGTAACCTCGTGGCTCGCCGACGAATTCGCCGGCCCGGCGCGCCCGCAAAGCCTGACCTTCGTGTCGACCATCGGCAAGGCGCTCTATGCCGGGCTGCTGAGTGCGGCGAACTTCGCCGATTTCGGCGTCGGCACGGTGTTCGGCGTGGTCGCCGGATCATGGCTCGCGGCGCAGCACGCGGCCGAATTGCGCTGGGAAGCGTTCGACGACGACCACGAGATGCGGCGTCACCTCGGCGGCGCGGTGCTGATGGGCATCGGCGGCATTCTGACCGGCGGCTGCACCATCGGTCAGGGCATCACCGCCGGCTCGCTGCTGGCGCTGTCGTGGCCACTGGCGGCCGGCGGCATGATCCTCGGCGCACGATTGGGGATCGCGGTACTGGTCGACGGCTCGCCCGCCGACCTGCTGCATCGCGGCTGGATCAGCCTGCGCGGCGGCAATCAGCCGTCGGAATAGGGTTGGCTGAATAGTCAGAGAATGAGGCGCTCAACGTCGTCATTGCGAGTAGCGAAGCGACGAAGCAATCCAGCAGCGTCGTGCCGGAAGCTCTGGATTGCTTCGCTTCGCTCGCAATGACGAAGGCTGGGCTTACGGCTTCAGGTAGCTCCAGCCCTGTTCCTGCAGCTCCATCAGCCGCACCGCGCCGGACGGCACGACTTCGGCCTCCGAGACGATACTGATCGCCTTGCCTTCGCGCTTCTCCATGCCTTCCTTGGTATTGCCGCAGGCGGAGAACTTGATGCTGGAGGGAAAGCTGGCCTGCGCGATCTGTTTGATGCGGTCCTGCACCGGCGAGGTGTCGGCGCGCAGCATGTGCAGGCCGGGGCCATAGGTCACGATCTCGACCTGAACCTCTTCGCCCTTGGCCTTGTACTGCTCCATAATGTTGGTGGCGTTGTTCAGCGCCAGATTCATCACCGCCGGGTCGTTCTGATCGACCTGGATCGCGACGCGATGCTGTTTGGCGTCGGCCGCGAGGCCCGGCATCGCGGTCGCTGCCAGCAGCAACGTACTCGCAATCGCACAGAACCATGATTTCATCGCAAGCCTCCCGGATGTTGTTTGACGCAGCGTAGCCGCCAGCGCAGCGCGAGTCACCCGCGCGTTGCGCCGCTCGCCAACTGTGGTCTGAAGCGGCCTATCGCGCGGCCAGCGCCGGCATCGCCACGCGGCCGCGAAGGCCGAGCGCGGCGCCGGACAGAATCCCCGCAACCGCGATAAACGACGGGATCGCCAGCGTCGACAGTCCGGTGAGGCCCTGGCCGACCGAACAGCCATAGGCCATCGCGCCGCCAGCTCCCATCAGCGCTGCGCCGAGGATCGAGCGCGACATCTGGCTGGCCGAGCTGTAGCCCTCGACCTGGAAGCGCCCGGTCAGCAGCGCGGTGGCGATGCTGCCGGTCAACACGCCGAGCACCACCGCGATGCCGAAATTCAGCGACAGCCCGGTCGACAGCATGACGTATTGCAGGGTGTCGGCGATCGGCGAGATGAAGGTCAGCGAGGTCACCGGAATCGGATTGAATTCGTCGACGCCGAGCCAGCCGGTGCTCAACCAGCCGGCAGTGACTAGCAGGCCGACCGCGACGCCAGCGGCGATCTGGCCAGTGCTGCGGCGAAACGAGCGGTCCGAAAATGCGAACAGCAGCAGTGCGCCGCTGGCGGTCAGCGTCGCGGCGATGCGGGCGAGTTCGTCGCCGATCCCGATCGAACTCAACAGCGCCGGGACCGAAACCGAAGCCGGCGTGACTTGGGTCCATTGCATGATCGCCAGCCGCGCCGGCGCCAGCAATCCCTTCAGCGTCATCTGCGCCGCGACGCCGATGATCACCAGCACCACCAGCGAGCGCAGATTGCCCTTGCCGAGCAGCACCAGCGCGCGCGACGCGCAGCCATTCGCCAGTACCATGCCGATGCCGAACAGCAATCCGCCGGCAAAAATCAGCGGCGCCGAGAACGACGGCAGCAGATACAGCGACTTGCCGATCTCGACGAGGCCGAAACCCGCCAGCAATTGCGCGCCGGCGATCGCAACCGCCAGGGCCACTGCGTAGCTACGAATCTTGCTGCCGTCATCGGCATTCCACCACTCGCGCAGGCCGCTCATCAGGCAGAAGCCGCTGAGCAGGCCGACCACGCCGAGCGCGGCGCCGATGGCAAATCCCAGGAGAACCGGAGTTTCGGGCAGCGCCATGGTGCAAATCCTCGGGGACACGGCTGACAACGTCAGCGGATCTGACCGAGAGATACGTGCGACCCCGCGCGAGGTAAATAAGGCCCGGAAATTAAGGAGAAAGCCGCTGTCGCGCGGCTGCGGCGAAGTCGAATTTGCTGCGACGGAACGGATTTCGGCAAGAAATCCCTCGTCGCCGGAGCGCAAAAACGGGCTGCCCGCCGCGCGCTCAGGTTGATCTAGATCAAGCCCAGGTCCGGACTGCCCATCTATCATTTATATATATTCAAATGTTTGCGAGGTAAGATATGCCGTCGCTATCCGATAAGGCCTGGTCGCCCTACGTGGCCGGCGTGCTGATTGGCCTATTGCAGATTCCGGCCTTCCTGATCATCCAGACCGCGCTGGGCGCGTCGTCGTCCTTTGTCACGGTCGGCGACGCGGTCGCGAGCCTGCTCGATCCATCGCTGCTGCAGATCGACTATGCCGCCAAGCATGTCGACGCCACCGCCAAGAACCTGTGGCAGGTCGCGCTGGTGGTCGGCGTCGGCATCGGCGCCTTCATTTCGATGAAGATGTCCGGCGCGCGCCGGCAGCCGATCTCGCCGATCTGGAGCCGCGCGCTCGGCTCCTCGTCGTCCGCATTGCGGTATGCGGTCGCCTTCGTCGCCGGCTTCCTGATGCTGTTCGGCGCGCGGATCGCCGATGGCTGCACCAGCGGCCACGGCCTCTCCGGCATGGCGCAATTGTCGGTCGGCTCGACCGTGGCGGTGGCCGCGATGTTCGCCGGAGGCATCGTCACCGCCATGCTTCTGCTGCGTCGAATTTAATCGGGAGATACGATCATGATGGGTTCAATCGCCATGGCCATTGCCGTCGGGTTGCTGATGGGAATCGTGTTCGGCTTCGCGCTAGAGAAATCCCGGGTGTTCGAGCCCGGCATGATCGTCGGCCAGATGCAGATGCGCAATTTCATCATGCTGAAGGTGTTTCTGACCGCGGTGGCGACCGGCGCGGTGGTACTCGCCGCGCTGAACGGCTTCGGCTTCGTCAAGTTGCAGCCGAAGGCCGCGCTCTATGCTGCCGATGTGGTCGGCGGGCTGCTGCTCGGTGCCGGCATCGCGCTGGCGGGCGCCTGTCCCGGCACCACGCTGGCGCAGATCGGCGTCGGCTATCGCGACGCGATCTTTACCCTGATCGGCGGACTCTGCGGTGCGGTGGCGTTTTCCTACGCGCAGCCGTGGCTCGCAAAGACGCTGATCGGTAGTGGTCCGAAGTTGATCTTCACCGACCTGATCGGCATCCCGTACTGGCAGGGCGCCATCGGCCTGGCGGCGATTCTGGTCGTCGTGCTCGCGCTGATGGAGCGGGCGCGGTCATGGCGCAAGGATCTCGGCGCGAATGTCGACGGGGACACCCCGTCGGCGTCGCAATTCAAGGGTCGGATGGTTCCAGCGGAATAGCAGCCGGCTGGCCCGCGCGGCAAGAGAAGTGTAAAGGAAGAAGCTATGTTGAAAGTTGCCGTTCTGGTGTGGATCGTTCTCGGCGCCTCGCTTGCGGGCGCCGCCATGATCGCCGTTCTCGCCGTCCCGGACCTCGCCGCCGATGCGATGCGTCTGGTGCCCCGCGCGGTGATCTGCGGGTTCGTGGTCGCGATCCCGCTGTCGTTTCTGATCGCCAGGAAGATCGCCCGCCCGTCCGTCGGATAGTTCCCAGAGCAGCGTCGTCACCCAATGAAAGAAACAAATATCGAGGGGCCGCTCTACGCCCCTCGAACCAAGGTCTATCCGCAGGCCGTCCATGGCCGGTTCCGGCGGATCAAATGGACGCTGCTGATCGTCACGCTGTCGATCTACTACCTGCTGCCGTTCGTGCGCTGGGATCGCGGGCCGGGACTGCCGGGCCAGGCGGTGCTGCTGGATCTGCCGCACCGCCGGTTCTATTTCTTCTTCATCGAGCTGTGGCCGCAGGAGGTCTATTACTTCACCGGCCTGTTGATCATTGCCGCGATGGTGCTGTTTCTGATGAACGCGCTGGCCGGCCGGATCTGGTGCGGCTATCTGTGCCCGCAGACGGTGTGGACCGATCTGTTCTACGCGGTCGAACGCTGGGTCGAGGGCGACCGCCGCGAGCGCATGCTGAAGGACAAGCAGGGCCTCACCTTCACCCACGTCCGCCAGATCGTCACCAAGAACGTGCTGTGGATCCTGATCGCATGGTGGACCGGCGGCGCCTGGGTGCTGTACTTCGCCGATGCGCCAACTCTGGTCAAGGAACTGCTCACCTTCCAGGCGCCGATGGTCGCCTATGTGTGGATCGGCATCCTGACCGCCACCACCTATCTGTTCGCCGGCCACGCCCGCGAGCAGGTCTGCATCTATATGTGCCCTTGGCCGCGGATTCAGGCCGCGCTCACCGACGAGTGGGCGCTCAACGTCACCTATCGCAAGGACCGCGGCGAACCGCGGATGTCGGTCAAGAAGGCCGAGCAGCTACGCCAGCATGACCAGGCCGCCGGCGACTGCATCGATTGTCATCAGTGCATCAATGTCTGCCCGACCGGCGTTGACATTCGTGACGGCATTCAGCTCGGCTGCATCCAGTGCGGCTTGTGTATCGACGCTTGCGACAGCGTGATGCAGCAGGTCGGCCGCCCGGCCGGGCTGATCGCCTACGACACCGATATCAACGCCGAGCGCCGGCTGGCCGGCAAGCCGCCGGTGTTTCGCCCGATCCGGGCGCGCACGCTGCTCTATGCCGCGGTGATCGCGATCGCCGGATCAATCATGATCTACGCGCTGGCGACGCGAAGCGCGATCGGCATCAACGTGCTGCACGAGCGCAATCCGCTGTTCGTGACGCTGTCCGACGGCGGCGTTCGCAACGACTACACCTTGCGGCTTCTCAACAAGAGCGACATTGCCCGCTCGTTCGAGATCGGGGTGACCGGGCTTCCGGGCGCGCATGTGCAGGCCGCCGGCATCCCGCAACGCGAGTCCGGCCAACTGACGATCGAGGTCGGGCAGGATCAGACCAGGGAGGTCCGGATCTCGGTGCTGGTGCCGGGCACCATGGTTCCCGCGGCGCCCACCGACATCACGATCCAGGCCAAGGATCTGGCGACCGGACAGATCGCGAGCGAGAAGGACCACTTCGTGCCGCCGGCGCGCAGCGGTCAGTGAGCGCGGCGGCCGCGCCGCACAACGCGCGACTCCCGCAACCCCGGCGGGTCGGGCAAAGTCCGACACAACCGGGGCAGCATCCGGCAGGCGATGCGGCGCGCCGCGCCGCTCGCCCGCACAAGAAATTGCCACGCCTGATGCAAAATTGAAAATAGCTCGCCTGCCGGCTTTGGCGTATCGTTCAGTTCCGACGAGTTGAACGCCGAGTATCGGTCAGGAGAAGTCATGGAATTTTCGCGTCTGGAGATCAACCGCCGCACCGCCCTGCTGACATCGGCCGCCATCGCCGCCAACGTGCTGAACCCGCTGCGCGCCTTCGCCGCGGAGACCCCGCGCAAGGGCGGCGTGTTCAACGTCCACTACGGCGCCGAGCAACGCCAGCTCAACCCCAGCCTGCAGGCCTCCACCGGCGTCTACATCATCGGCGGCAAGATCCAAGAGCCGCTGGTCGATCTCGACGCCGCCGGCAATCCGGTCGGCGTACTGGCCGAGAGCTGGGAATCCTCGCCCGACGGCAAGACCATCACCTTCCGGCTGCGCCAGGGCGTGACCTGGCACGACGGCAAGCCGTTCACCTCGGACGACGTCGCGTTCACCGCGCTGAACATGTGGAAGAAGATCCTCAATTACGGCTCGACGCTGCAGCTGTTCCTCACCGCGGTCGACACCCCCGATCCGCACACCGCGGTGTTCCGCTACGAGCGACCGATGCCGCTCAACCTGTTGCTGCGCGCCTTGCCGGACCTCGGCTACATCTCGGCGAAGCACATCTACGAGACCGGCGACATCCGGCAGAACCCGGCCAATCTGGCGCCGGTCGGCACCGGCCCGTTCAAGTTCAACAAATACGAGCGCGGCCAATACATCATCGCCGACCGCAACGAGAACTACTGGCGCCCCAACGCGCCCTATCTCGACCGCATCGTCTGGCGGGTGATCACCGACCGCGCCGCCGCCGCCGCCCAGCTCGAAGCCGGCGAATTGCACTACAGCCCGTTTTCGGGATTGACGATCTCCGACATGGCGCGGCTCGGCAAGGACAAGCGCTTCGTCGTTTCGACCAAGGGCAACGAGGGCAACGCCCGCACCAACACCATCGAGTTCAACTTCCGCCGCAAGGAGCTCGCCGACATCAAGGTCCGGCGCGCCATCGCCCACGCCATCAACGTGCCGTTCTTCATCGAGAATTTCCTCGGTGATTTCGCCAAGCTCGGTACCGGGCCGATCCCGTCGACCTCGACGGATTTCTACCCCGGCGCCAACACGCCGCAATATCCCTACGACAAGGCCAAGGCCAACGCCCTGCTCGACGAGGCCGGCTTCAAGCGCGAAGCCGGCGGCAATCGTTTCGCGCTGCGGCTGTTGCCGGCGCCGTGGGGCGAGGACATCTCGCTGTGGGCGACCTTCATCCAGCAATCGCTGTCGGATGTCGGCATCCAGGTCGAAATCGTCCGCAACGACGGCGGCGGTTTCCTCAAGCAGGTCTATAGCGATCATGCCTTCGACCTCGCCACCGGCTGGCATCAGTACCGCAACGATCCGGCGGTCTCGACCACGGTGTGGTATCGCTCCGGCCAGCCCGCCGGCGCGCCGTGGACCAACCAGTGGGGCTGGGAAGCCCCGGCGATCGACAAGATCATCGACGACGCCGCGACTGAAATCGATCCGGTCAAGCGCAAGGCGCTGTACGCCGATTTCGTCACCCGGGCGAACACCGAACTGCCGATCTGGATGCCGATCGAGCAGATCTTCGTCACGGTGATCAGCGCCAAGGCGCGCAACCACTCCAATACGCCGCGCTGGGGGTCCTCGACCTGGCACGATCTATGGCTGGCCGAATAGCGCGAATTCCGACAAGATGATTTGATGCGCATCTTGAGCCTCGCGGGGCGGCGGCTCGCCGCCTCGATTCCGACCCTGTTCCTGATCCTGATCGGCGTGTTCCTGCTGTTGCAATTCGCACCGGGCGACACCGTCGATGCGATGATGGCGCAGATGGGCGGTGGCGACGCCGCGACCGCGCGGACGCTGCGGAAGTTCTACGGCCTCGATCTGTCGGTTCCGGTGCAACTCGGCAACTATCTGTGGCGGCTGGTCCGGCTCGACCTCGGCTACTCGGCGATCTATGGCAAGCCGGTCACCACCGTGATCCTGGAACGGCTGCCGCCGACCATCCTGCTGATGACCGCATCGCTGTCGTTCGCATTCTTCGCCGGACTGGTGCTCGGCGTGATCGCCGCGCGCGGCGTCAACAAATGGCCGGACACGCTGATCTCCACCGTCGGGCTGATCTTCTACGCCACGCCGTCGTTCTGGTTCGGCCTGATGGCCATCATGGTGTTTTCGATCTACCTGCAATGGCTGCCGGCCGGCGGCTTCGAGGATATCGGCGCCACCCAGTCCGGGCTGGGGCGGACGCTCGACATCGCGCGACATCTGGTGCTGCCGACCCTGACGCTCGGGCTGATTTTTCTCGCGATCTATCTGCGGATCATGCGTGCCTCGATGCTCGAGGTGCTGAATCTCGATTTCGTCCGCACCGCGCGCGCCAAGGGCCTCGACGAGACCCGCGTGGTGATCCGCCACGTGCTGCGCAACGCGCTGCTGCCGATGGTGACGCTGATCGGGCTGCAGGCCGGCACCATGCTGGGCGGTTCGGTGGTGGTGGAAAGCGTGTTCTCGCTGCCGGGGCTCGGACGGCTGGCCTATGAATCGGTGGTGCAGCGCGACCTCAACACCCTGCTCGGCATCGTGTTCGTCTCGGCGCTGCTGGTGATCGCGGTGAATTTCCTGGTCGACCTGCTCTACGCGCGGCTCGATCCGCGCATCAGCGCGGAAGGTTGAGCCGATGGCCGCGATCCGCCGCTATTTCCGCAGCCCCGCCGCCGTGATCGGCCTGGTGCTGTTGCTGATCGTGATCGGCATGGCGATTAGCGCCGGCTGGTTGTATCCGCGCGATCCGCTGGCGCTGGCCGGCCGGCCGCTGATCTGGCCGTTCTCCAACCCGCGCTTTCTGCTCGGCACCGACAATTCCGGCCGCGACATCGCCGCGCAGATCTTTTACGGCGCGCGGATCTCGCTCTTGATCGGCGGCGCCGCGACCGCGATCGCGATCGCGATCGGGATCATGATCGGCGCTTTCGCGGGCTATTACGGTGGCTGGATTGACAACGTGCTGATGCGCGTCACCGAGGCGTTCCAGACCCTGCCGAATTTCGTGCTGCTGCTGGTGCTGGTCGCGGTGTTCGGCTCGACCCTGACCACCGTCACCATCGCGGTCGGGGTG
Organism: Rhodopseudomonas sp.; assembly: GCF_013377015.1. Lineage (GTDB taxonomy): Bacteria > Pseudomonadota > Alphaproteobacteria > Rhizobiales > Xanthobacteraceae > JARJEH01. Next base: position 855,667 of record NZ_JACABA010000001.1, read on the forward strand.
GTGTCGTGGCCGGCGCCGGCGCGGCTGACCCGCGCCGAATTCCTCAGCCTGCGCAACCGCGAATTCGTCCAGGCCGGACGCACGCTGGGCATGAAGGACGTTCAGCTGATCCTCGGCGAGATCCTGCCCAACGCGCTGCCGCCCGTCATCGTCTATGCCAGCGTGGTGATGGCGGTGGCGATCCTGCTGGAAAGCGCGCTGGCGTTTCTGCATCTGTCGGATCCCAACGTGGCGTCGTGGGGCAATCTGATCGGACTCGGCCGCGATGTGCTGCGGGTGCAGTGGTACGTTTCGGCAATTCCGGGACTTGCGATCCTGTTCACCGTACTGGCGGTGTCGCTGGTCGGACAGGGGCTGAACGACGCTTTGAATCCAAGGCTGAAAGCGCGATGACCGACATCGCGATCCTGACGCTCGACCAGCTCAGCGTGCGGCTACCCGCCGGCGCCGATCGCAGCCATGCGGTGTCCGGCGCCTCGCTGTCGGTCGCGGCCAACGAAATCCTCTGCGTGGTCGGCGAATCCGGCTCCGGCAAGTCGATCATGGCCAATGCGGTGATGCGGCTGCTGCCCGGCGGCGTTGACATCGACGGCGGACGGGTGATGTTCGAGGGTCGCGACCTGGCCTCCGCCAGCGCCGCGGAGATGCGCAAGGTGCGCGGCGCCGGCATCGCCATGGTGTTCCAGGAGCCGATGACCGCGCTCAATCCGCTGCGCAGCATTGGCGACCAGATCGGCGAAATGTTCGCGATCCACAACAATCTGTCGAAGAAGGACATCCGCGCCCGCGTGCTGGCGCTGCTCGACGACGTCCGGATTGCCGATCCGAAGGCCGCCGCGCAGGCCTATCCGCACGAACTGTCGGGCGGCCAGCGGCAGCGCGCGATGATCGCGATGGCGCTGGCGCTCGACCCGCGGCTATTGATCGCCGACGAGCCGACCACCGCGCTCGACGTCACCACCCAGGCGCAGATCCTGACCCTGATCCGCGAATTGCAGAGCCGCAAGAAGACCGCGGTGCTGTTCATCACCCATGATTTCGGCGTGGTCGCGGAGATCGCCGACCGGGTCGCGGTGATGCAGCACGGCGTCATCGTCGAACAGGGCACGACCAGCGCGGTGCTCAACAACCCGCAGCATCCCTACACCAGGGAGTTGATCGCGGCGGTGCCGCCGCTGACTGCGCCGCCGCCGCGCCTGCTGTCCGACGATATCATCCTGACCATCGACAATGTCTCGAAGACCTACCGCACCGGCGGATTTCTGGGCCGCGGCGCGCGCGTCACCGAGGCGGTGAAAGCGGTCTCGCTGAAATTGCCGCGGGGCGCCACTCTTGGCATCGTCGGCGAATCCGGCTCCGGCAAATCGACGCTGGCGCGCTGCATCATCCGGCTGATCGATCCCGATGCCGGCTCGATCCTGCTCGACGGCGCCGACTGGGCCAGGATGCCGAAGGAAGATGTCCGCCGGCAAACTCGCCATATGCAGATGGTGTTTCAGGATCCGTTCGGCTCACTCAATCCGCGCCGCAAGGCTGAGGAACTGGTGGCGCAAGGCCCGATCATTCACGGCACGCCGCGCGATCAGGCACTCGCCGAAGCCCGCGAGCTATTCGCGCTGGTCGGACTCGATCCGGCGGCGGGCGACCGCTATCCGCACGAATTCTCCGGCGGCCAGCGCCAGCGCATTGGCCTGGCGCGGGCGCTGGCGCTGCACCCCGACGTGCTGGTCGCCGACGAGGCGGTGTCGGCGCTCGACGTCTCGGTGCAGGCCCAAGTGCTGAAGCTACTGGCCGACCTGCGCGAGCGGCTCGGGCTGTCGATCATCTTCATCACTCACGATCTGCGCGTCGCGGCGCAGATCTGCGACCTGGTCGCGGTGATGAAGAACGGCGAGGTGGTGGAGCATGGGTTGGCCGGCGAGGTCTTCGGCAACCCGCAGCATCCCTACACCAGGGCGCTGCTGGCCTCGATTCCCGGCGGCGACTTCGCCCGTGAGCACAGCCTGGCGTAGTCGCCCGCTACTCGTTTTTCACCGCGCCAGCGACTTCCACTTTTCAACCGCATCGATGGCCGGGCCCCATAGCTGGTCGGTGGGTTGCTTGCGATGCAGCGCCTTGCCGACTTCGCAGATCGCCATGAAAGCATCGGCGCGCGCCTCCTGGACCTCGATCGGCTGATCGGGATCGCCCTGGACCAACTTGGCGAGGCTGTTCAGCATCGGCAAGGCTGTCTGCGGTGGTTCCGGTTCGGCGGCCTTCAAGGCATCGAGGACTTTGCTCGCATTGTCCAGATCGCTCATGTCTGATTGCCATTCCTCGAATGCCGGTGGTCGGAGCAGCATAGCCCGATCCGAGCGCAGCGAACATCCCGTGTCAAATTTCCCGCGCGTCGCGGCGCCGGTACAGCATCAGCATCAGCGGCGTGAACGGACGCAGCCACGCATGGCCGACGATCGGGGTCGGTTCGCTGAACGGTAGCGCCAGGTCATTGGCCGACTGGCCGCGGACTGCCTTCGACAATTCATCGCCGATCGCGATCGACAGCGCCACCGCGCGGCCGTTGCAGCCGGTCCAGCCATAGGCATCCGGACCCAGCTTGTGGATATGCGGCATGAAATCGGCGGTCATGCCGATATAGCCGTTCCAGACGTAGTCGAACTTGACCTCGCCGATCTGCGGCCACAGCCGCTGCAGCCGTTCCGAAACCCGGCTCTTCAGCGCTGCCTCCCGACCGACCGGACGGATGATCGCGCCGCCGGTGACGAAGCGGTTGCGTGCATCGAACCGCCCGAAATACAGCTCGCCATGGGTGTCGGACATCGCCTGCCGGCCGGGGATGATGCTGCGCCGGACATTGTCGGACAATGGCTGCGTCGCCATCTGCCACGACCGCACCGGCATCACTTCGGCCGCGATCGCGGGCGCCAGCGTCTTGGAAAACTCCCCCGTATAGGCATTGCTGGCGACGACCAGCGCGCGGGCGCTGATCTGACCCTCCGGCGTCTTGACGATCCACCGCCCGTTCACCCGCGCGAAGTTGGTCACCGGCGAGCGCGCGTAAATCCGGCCGCCGTGCGCCAGCACCGTGCGCGCCAACCCGCGCGCCAGCGCCAGCGGGTTGATGTGTCCGCCGGTCCGGTTCCAGAACCCGCCGTACCACGCATCCGACCCCAGCATGTCCCGAGTCTGCTCGCGCGACAGCAGCTCGACCGGCGCGCCGAATTTCGACCACTGCCGCACCCGGCGTTCGGCGATCTTGATCCGTCCGGGCGAATGCACCGGCTGCACCCAGCCGGCCTGTTCGGCTTCCGCCTCGATGTTGTGGCGGCGCGCGATGTCGAACAGGATCGAGGCGCTGTCGCGCAGCAGTGCGACGAAGCGTTCGCCGGCGCTGCCGTATTTGGCGACGATGTCGTCCGGATCGGGCCGCGACAGCGTCGGGATCACCTGGCCGTTGTTGCGCCCGGACGCGCCCCAACCGGGCTCGGCGGCCTCGACGACGGCGACATCGATACCGGCTTCTCGCAAATGCAGCGCAGTTGAAAGACCGGTAAAGCCGGCGCCGATCACCACCACGTCGGCCTCGGTCGCGCCGGCCAGCGCCGCCAGCTCTGGCCCCGGCGGCGTCACCGCCGCCCACAGCGAATCCGGCCAGCGAACTTCTGCGATCTCCATTCGTCGAATTCCTCATGCGTGTCGGAAGTTGCGCCGCCGCAGCCGGCTTGCGGGCGCCAGATCGTTCTGCTTAGGTCAATATGTCGAAACTTGAAGGATCGTGAAAGCGTGGCGCTCGAAAACATCATCGGTATCGATCACGCCGTCATCGTGGTCAAGGATCTGGACCAGGCCGCGGCGAACTGGAAGCGGCTCGGCTTCACGGTGTCGCCGCGCGGCACCCACAGCGCCCTGCTGGGGTCGGGCAACTACACCATCATGTTCGGCGACGACTACATAGAACTTCTCGGAATCCTCGTCGAAACAGAACACAATGCTCCGAGCCGGGCGTTTCTCGCCGAACGCGGCGAGGGCATCGAACGCATTGCCTTCACCGCCACCGATGCCGCCGCCGGCGCCAAGGAGGTCCGCGAACTCGGCTGGGCCGCAATCGGCCCGATCGATTTCGGACGCCCGGTGACGCTGCCGAACGGCGGACAAAGCGAAGCCAAATTCAGCATCTTCCAATGGCCCGTCACCGAAGCGCCGGCCGGCTTGCGGATTTTCGCCTGCCAGCATCGCACCCGCGACGCGGTGTGGATTCCCGAATTGCAGAATCACGCCAACACCGTCACGCGGCTGAAGCGCGTGCTCATCGTGTCGCCCAATCCGGTCAGCGACGCCCGGCATCTGTGGCGGCTGATCGATGGCGAGCTGGACGGACAGCCGGACGGCAGCGTGATCGTGCCATCGGGCTCGGATCGCGCCGAGTTCGTCTTCATGACCCGCGAGCTGCTCGGCCAGCAATATCCGGGCGTATCGCTCGACGGGTTGCCGGAACGCGGCGGCGCCGGCCTGGTGCTCGGCGTCAGCGATCCGGCCGCGGCAGCGCAGGCGGTCGGTGCTGTCGGGGTGCGAGTTGGCAATGGCGTCGCGGTGCCGCCCGCGGCCGGCAACGGCGTGCTACTCGCCTTCGTGGCCGACTGACGCGCGCTTTCCACGATCGCTTTCGCCTACCAGAGCGATTGTCGCGCCCGTTCCGGCCACGCACTGTCGTAGTCCTCGCCGCCGACGCGGTTCTCGCTCATCTCGGCGAGAATCTGCCCCGGCGTCGGTAGGCTCAAAGGATCTACGCGGGTGTCGGGATTCCACAGCTCGGAACGGACGACGGCGCGGGCGCATTGGAAGTAGATCTGCTCGACGTGCATCACGATCACCGAACGCGGCGGCTTGCCCTCGGTCGCGAACGACGCCAGCAGCTCCGGATCGATCGAGACCTGCGCGCGGCCATTGATCCGCAGCGTGGTGCCCGATCCGGGGATCAGCAGCATCAGCGCGATACGCAGGTCGCGCACGATGTTGCGTAGCGTGTCGATGCGGTTATTGCCGCGGCGATCCGGGATCATCAGCGTGGTATCGTCGTGGATGCGGACGACGCCGGCCTGATCACCGCGCGGCGAGCAATCCAGTCCCTCGGGACCGCAGCTCGCCAGCGCCAGGAACGGCGAGGCTTCGATCAGCCGGCGATAGTGCGGCGTGATCCGGGTCGCGACCTTGACGGTGGAGGCCTCGTTCGGAATTCCGTAGAGGGCCTCGAGCTGCTCGATCGTGGTGATCATCGACATCGGCTATCTCCTGAAAATCCCCGCACCGTCGCTGGCCCGCGTCAGGCGCGGTTGATCACAGCCAGCAGCTCGCGCGTATGATCCACGGCCGGGCCGACATTGACAATGGTGACATCCGGCGCGGCATCGATAGCGTCCACGGTGCGATGCAGCCTCTCGTCGAGATGGCCATCGCTGGCGCGCGCGCGCCCGGCCAGCCGCTCGGCCAGAACCTCCGGCGGCGCGGTGACCGACACCACTACCACATCGGCGTAAGCCTGGCGCGCCGCGGCGATCACCATGCGCGAGACGTTGGCGACGACGACGCGGCCGGCGCAGATCTCGTCGTCGATCGCTTTCGGCAGACCATAATAGTGGCCGTGCGCCTCCCAATGGAGCGCGAATTCACCACGTGCGACCGCCTGCCGAAACGCCTCCGGCGTCACCGAATCGTTGTTCTCGAATGCGGAGGCCTCACGCGTCACCACGCGGCGCACGAACACCACGCCCGGATCGCCGGCACAGGCCTGTTGCGCCAGCGCGATCAAGGTATCCTTGCCGGCGCCGGAGGGGCCGACGATCAGGATCAGCCGGCCCGGCCCAATCGGGTCCGATCCGCCCGCGGCCGGGCGCTGCCCGGGTGTGGCGCTGGATTCGGTCACGCCACCCGATGCCCCTCGCGCCAGACGCTGCGCACCGCCGGCACATCATGGGCGACATGGACGCGGATCAGATCGGCGCGCTTGCCGACCGCGATCTCGCCGCGGTCATTCAATCCGACCGCCTCGGCCGGCGCCTTGGTCACGGTGCGCACCGCGGCGGCGAGATCGATCGCCGCAACGCGGTCGGGCAATTGCAGCGCCGCCATCAGCAGGCTGGAGGGAATGTAGTCCGACGACAGGATATCCAGCAGGCCCTCTCGGGCGAGATCGATCGCCGCAATGTTACCGGAATGCGAGCCGCCGCGCACCACATTCGGCGCGCCCATCAGGATGCCGATGCCGGCAGCGTGCAAGCCGCGCGCGGCCTCGATCGTGGTCGGAAATTCCGCCACCGCGACCCGGTCGCGGATCGCGTCGATGACGTTCCCGTCGGTGGTGTCGTCGTGGCTTGCCAGCGGGATCTCATGCTGCTGCGCCAGCGCGACGATCGCGCGCATGTTGGCGTCCGCATAGGTCTCCTTGCATAACCGCCGCCGGGCGAACATCACGTCGAGCTCGGCGTCGGTCTTGCCGGCACCCTTGCCGCGATAGTAGTCGCGCAGCTTGCCTTCATCGCGAAACTGGCGTTGACCGGGCGTATGGTCCATCAGCGACATCAGCCGCACGTCGGGCCGGCCGACCAGTTCCTTGGCCTCCGCGACGACGTTCGGCATCGGGATTTCGCAGCGCAAATGCAGGAAGTGATCGGCGCGCAACAGCCGCGCGTCGCGGGCCGCCGAAATCGCCTCTGCCAGCACGCCGGCCTGGCCGTCGACGTCCTCGGCGCCTTCCTCGCGCCAGACCCGCAGCGAATCGAGCACCGTGGTGATGCCGCTGACCGCCAATTGACCGTCATAGGACACCACCGCCGCCACCGGGTCCCAGTGAACCTTCGGCCGCGGCACGTAATGCGCCTCGAGATGATCGGTGTGCAGTTCGATCAGCCCCGGCATGATCAAATCGCCACTGACATTCTCGCTGGCGCCGGGGGCATCGCCCTCGCCGAATTCGGCGATCCGGCCGTCGGCAACAGCGACCCAGCCGTGCTCGATCACGCGGTCGGCCAGCACGATCCGGGCGTTGCCGAGCAGGATGTCGGAGGTGGTCGCGGTCATTGCATTGCTTTCCTTCATGCCGCGGCAGCGAACGCCGCGACGTCAACCAGCCGATCGGCGATCCGCGCACGAATCTCGTCGTCATGGACGATCGCCACCATGGCGACGCCGTCGCGTTTCTTTTCGGCGATCAGACCGACAACCACCTCGCGGTTAGCGGCGTCGAGCGACGCCGTCGGCTCGTCAAGCAACAGGATCGGCAAATTGGAAATGAAGCCGCGCGCGATGTTGACGCGCTGCTGCTCGCCGCCGGAAAACGTCGCCGGCGGCAGCGACCACAGCCGTTCGGCGATGTTGAGCCGGCCGAGCAGCGCGCCGGCGCGGGCGCGGGCCTCGGCGCGGGGCACGCCGGTGACCAGCAGCGGCTCGGCCACCACGTCGAGCGTCGATACCCGCGGCACCGCGCGCAAGAACTGGCTGACATAGCCGATGGTGGCGCGGCGGATATCGAGGATCTGGCGCGGCTCGGCATTTGCGAGATCGATCCGCGCGCCGCGATGCAGGATATCGATCCGGCCGCTATCGCAGCGGTAGTTGCCGAAGATCATCTTCAGGATCGAGGATTTGCCGGCGCCGGACGGCCCCGCCAGCACCACGCATTCGCCGGGCTGCACATCAAACGACACGCCGCGCACCACCGGCAGGCGCACGCCGCCTTGCAGATGCATGGTGAAGGTCTTTTCGGCGTCGGCGATTTCGATCAGGGCGGACATCGGCGGGCTCATGCTGGCAATATCGACGAGACGAGGAGCTGGGTATAGGGCTCACGCGGATCGTCGAGCACCTGGTCGGTCAGTCCGGTCTCGATCACGGAACCGCCCTTCATCACCATCACCCGATGCGACAGCAATCGCGCCACCGCGAGGTCATGGGTGACGACGACGGCGGCGAGGCCCAATTCGCCGACCAGGCCGCGCATCAGATCCAGCAGCCGCGCCTGCACCGAGACGTCGAGGCCGCCGGTCGGCTCGTCCATGAATACCAGTCGCGGCTCGGTGACCAGATTGCGCGCGATCTGCAAGCGCTGCCGCATCCCGCCCGAATAGGTCTTCGGCGCATCGTCGATGCGGTCGAGCCCGATCTCGACCCGCTCCAGCCACGATGAGGCCGTGTCGCGAATCTTGCCGTAGTGATTCCAGCCGACCGCCATCAGCCGCTCGCCCACATTGGCGCCGGCCGACACCGCCATCCGCAACCCCATCGCCGGGTCCTGATGCACATAGCCCCAGTCCGTACGAAACAGAAACCGCCGCTCGGCCTCCCCCAGCGCGTTGAGATCGCGCAGCACGCCATCGCGCATCCGGTACGAGACTTTTCCGGCACTCGGCGCCAGTTGCGCCGACAGCAATTGCAGCAGCGTCGATTTGCCGGAACCGGATTCGCCGACGATCGCCAGCACTTCGCCGGGATACAGCACGAAGGAGACGTCACGGCACGCCAGCACGCGACCGTAGGATTTGGTCAGGCCCTCGGCCACCAGCAGCGGCCGGTCATTGTCTTGCGTCGCGCTGTTGGACTCAGCCATGGTGATGCTCCGCGTGCGGCGGCGCGCTCTCGCTGCCGGTGTAGCCATGGGCGCGGCGAGTCTCGCAATAGTCGGTGTCGGAGCAGACATACATCCGGCTGCCCTGATCGTCGGTGACGATTTCATCCAGATAGGAATCTTCGGCGCCGCATAGCGCGCAGGGCGCGTCCTGGCGGTAGCGCGTGAACGGGTGATCCTCGAAGTCCAGCGACACCACCGAGGTGTAGGGCGGGATCGCGTAAATCCGCTTCTCGCGGCCGGCGCCGAACAATTGCAATGCCTCGCAATCGTCCATCTTCGGATTGTCGAATTTGGGCGTCGGCGACGGGTCCATCACGTAGCGGGCGTTGACCTTGACCGGATAGGCGTAGGAGGTGGCGATGGTGCCGAACCGGGCGATGTCTTCGTACAGCTTCACATGCATCAGCCCGTATTCGCCGAGCGCATGCATGCGGCGGGTTTCGGTCTCGCGCGGCTCCAGGAAGCGCAGCGGTTCCGGAATCGGCACCTGATAGACCAGCACCTGGCCTTCATGCAGCGGCGTTTCCGGCACCCGGTGCCGGGTCTGGATCACGGTGGCGTCCCGCGTGCTGGTGGTGGTGGCGACGCCGGCGGTCTTAGCGAAGAATTTGCGGATCGAGATCGCATTGGTGGTGTCGTCCGAACCCTGATCGATCACCTTCAGCACGTCGTCGGGGCCGAGGATCGCCGCGGTGACCTGCACGCCGCCGGTGCCCCAGCCGTAGGGCATCGGCATTTCGCGGCTGGCGAACGGCACCTGATAGCCGGGGATCGCGATCGCCTTCAGGATCGCGCGACGGATCATCCGCTTGGTCTGCTCGTCCAGATAGGCGAAATTATAGCTCGGCTTGTTCATTCGGCAGCCTCTTGCAGCGCGGCGTCATCGGCCGCGCCAAATTCCTGGCGTAGCTTGCGCAGCAGGCCGAGTTCGGACTGGAAGTCGACGTAATGCGGCAGCTTGAGATGCTCGACAAAGCCGGTGGCCTGGACGTTGTCGGAATGCGACATCACGAATTCCTCGTCCTGCGCCGGCGCCGCCACTTCCTCGTCGAGTTCGCGGGCGCGCAGCGCGCGATCGACCAGCGCCATCGACATCGCCTTGCGCTCGCTGTGGCCGAAAGCGAGGCCATAGCCGCGGGTGAAGCACGGCGCCTCGGTGGCGGAGCCCTTGAACTGGTTCACCATCTGGCATTCGGTCAACGTGATCGGGCCGAGCGGCACCGCGAAGCCGGCGTCCTCGGCGAAGAACTCGACCTCGACCGAGCCCAGGCGAATTTCTCCTGCAAACGGATGGTTACGGCCGTAGCCGCGCTGCGACGAATAGGCCAGCGACAGCAGAAAACCTTCGTCGCCGCGCGCCAAATTTTGCAATCTCAGATCGCGGTCGGCGGGGAAACTCAGCGGCTCGCGGGTGAGATCGCCGACCGGCGCCCCGGCATCCGCCGCCGGCGAGGATTCGATCAACCCGTCGCGACCGAGAATGTCGGTGACGCGCGGCATCCGCTCGGACGACGCCTCGGCGGTCGCCGGCGCTTCGGGCGTTGAATCTTCCGCCAGCGCCGGATCGAGCAGCCGATGGGTGTAGTCGAAGGTCGGCCCCAGAATCTGGCCGCCGGGAATATCCTTGAAGGTCGACGAAATCCGCCGCCGGATCTGCATCGCGCCGGTGTCGACCGGCTCGCTGTTGCCGAACCGCGGCAACGTGGCGCGGAACGCCCGCAGCAGGAAGATCGCCTCGATCAGATCGCCGCGCGCCTGCTTGATCGCCAGCGACGCCAGTTCGCGGTCGTACAGCGAGCCTTCCACCATCACCCGGTCAACGCCGAGGCTGAGCTGTTCGGAAATCTGCGCCAGCGAGATTTCCGGCACCGCGCGATCACCGCGCCGTTCATGCGCCAGCAGGCGGTGCGCATTATCGATGGCGCCCTCGCCACCTTTGACCGCGACATACATGCGTCAGGCTCCCTTCGCGGCAAGCTGCGTGGTGCGCGGCAACGCCAGTACCGCGTCGCCGGCGACCAGCATCAAGTCGACTCCGCGCGGAAACAGCGCGCGGTTGCTTTCCAGTTGGACGATCAGCTCCGGCGGGATCGACGCCGCGATCGCGGCGCTGCCACGAATCCCGGGGCCGCTGAGCTCGATCGCGGGGCCATCGCTCAGGCTGTCGAGTTGGACGATCAGCGTCGTCGAACGGTCAGGATATTCGTTGGAGCCCAGCGCGAAACCGGCCAACGCCGGCATGTCGGCCGGGTCGGCGATCACGGCGAAGCTCGCCACCGACGGATCTTCGACCACCGGGGCGCTGCAATGGAATTTCAGCCATTTGGCGATCTCGCGCGCGGCGACGATCCGCGGGTCGAGCCAGATCGGAGTGTCGTGGTCGAACAGCGTCAGTGCGATCGCGGCCGTGGCCGGCATCAGCGGCGGCGGCGCGCCGGCCGCGGCCGCCTTGATCTGATGAACCTCGCCGGGCCGCGCCATCGCCTCCATCACCGAACGGAAGGTCGACTGCGCCGACAGCACCTTGTCGGCAAATCCTTCGGACAACTCGGCAACCGTGGTCATCGTCAGCCCTCTCCGCGCACGAGTGTGTAGAAATCGACCTTGGTCGCCGCGGTCTGTTCGGCCTGGCTGGTGATATTCGCTTCGATTCGGGCGCGCAGCGGCGCCAGCACCTGATGCTCGACCAGTTCGACGTGGTCGGCGCTCTGCAGCATTGCGTCGCACAGCGCGATCGCCCGCGCCTTGTCGAGGTCGCGGCCGAGCGCATAGCCGAAGCCGACTTCACCGCTCGCGAGCCGAACCGCCGCGCGCGACACCGTGGCTTCGCCGAGATTGAAGGCGGCGCCATCGCCGCCGATTCGACCCCGCACCATGACCAGACCGTTCTCCGGCTGCCGCAGATCGGCGCAAGACGGCGTGGCGATCGCCGCCAGCCGCTCGGCGATGGCGGCCGCGTCGGATCGCGCCAGCACCGCCATCGCGTTGCGTCGTCTGCGCTGGAGGGTTTCGGTCGTCGTCATGATCGCCATTGCCGGGTTCAAGTTGTCTGTGATAATAGACAACTTGATACGCGACCGCCATGACCTTTTCGTGACGCAGCGACGAATTCCGCTTCGCCCGCGCGATGGAGCCCGATGACGACACTGAACCAGGATTCCGGGGTGGCGCTGTGGCGCAGGGTCGCGGATTCGATCGAGCGCGGGATTTCCGACGGCTCCTATCCGGCCGGCGAGCGGCTACCCGGCGAGAACGAGATCGCCGAGGCGCATCGGGTCAACCGTCACACCGTGCGGCGGGCGCTGGCGGCGCTGGCGGAACGCGGCCTGGTCCGCGCCGAGCGTGGCAGCGGCACCTATGTGGAGACCTCGCGGCTGGCCTATCCGCTGCGCGCGCGCACCCGGTTTTCCGAGATCGTCGGCGCCGGCGGGCGCGAGCCGCGCGGCCGATTGCTGAACGCCAGCATCGAGCCGGCGACGCGCGAACTGGCGCGGCAACTCGAACTGAAGCCCGGCGCGCCGCTGGCGCGGATCGAGGGGCTGCGGCTGGCCGATCGCACGCCGATCTGCATCGGCACCACCTGGCTGTCGGCCGAGCGGTTTCCGGACGCCGGCAAGATCTATCGCCGCACCGGCTCGATCACCAAGGTGCTCGCGCAATATGGTATCCGCGATTATCGCCGGGCTTCGACCCGGATCACCGCGGCGATCGCGGACGCCGGCGACGCCGCCCGGCTCGATCTGGCGCTGGGCCGGCCGGTGCTGATCGTCGACGCCACCGACGTCGACGCTGGCGGCGCCCCGCTGCTGGCGATCCACGCCCGCTTCGCCGCCGAACGCGTCACCTTCGAGGTCGAGACCGATTAGACGACGGCGCGGCGGCCGATGATGGCGAAGCGCAGCTTGCCCGAGATCCAGTCGATCGCCGCGACCGCGACAAGGATCATCAGGATCAGGAACGACACCTTCTGCCATTCCAGCACCCGAATCTGCTCGGCCAGTTGCAGGCCGATGCCGCCGGCGCCGACGATGCCGATGATGGTCGCCGAGCGGGTGTTGGATTCGAAGAAGTACAGCACCTGCCCGGCGATCACCGGCAGCACCTGCGGCAGCAGGCCGAAGCGAATCTCGTGCAGCGCGTTGCCGCCGGAGGCGCGAATGCCCTCGACCTGGTTGCGGTCCGCCGTCTCGAAGGCTTCGGAGAACAGCTTGCCGAACGAGCCGAAGTCCGACACCGCGATCGCCAATACGCCGGCGAACGGGCCGAGTCCGACGACGTTGATCCAGACTAGCGCCCAGATCAGCGTATCGACGCCGCGCACCGAATCGAGAAAGCGCCGCACCGGAAAGCGGAAGATGTTCGACGGCACGATGTTGCGCGCCGCCAGCAGGCTGACCGGCAACGCAAACACCGCCGCCAGCGTGGTGCCGAGCAGTGCGATCGACAACGTCTCGCCCATCGCAGCAAGATAGGTCGGCAGCGACGACCCCGGATCGGGGGGGATCATCAACAGAATGAACCAGCCGAGCTGACTCAGACCGGCCAGCATCCGCGCCGGCGAGAATTCCAGCGCCACCAGGCCGAACAGGAAAAGGCCAGCGGCGCAGGCGATCACGACCGGCACCGCGAGCCGCGACGACAGCGGCCGGTCGAACACGTGCGGATAACGCGCCTTCAACTCGTCGCGATCGTGAGATTGCAATCCGGTCATCTGCGACGATCCGCCCCGAACAATCGCCCGCGCACCCAACCGGTGCCGATATCGATCATGAACACCGTGACGATGATCAGCAGCAGGATCGCGCTGACATCGGAGTAATAGAATTTGCGGATCGCGACGATCAGTTCCTGGCCGATGCCGCCGGCGCCGACGAAGCCCATCACCGAGGCGCCGCGGACGTTGATTTCAAAGCGCAGCAGCGTGTAGCCGGCGAATCCTGCCGCCACCTGCGGCACCACGGCGAAACGCATGCACGACATCCAGCCGGCGCCGGTGGCGCGGACGCCTTCCACCGGCTTCATGTCGACGTTCTCGACGATCTCCAGATACTGCTTGCCGAGCGCGCCGACGCAATGGATCGCGATCGCCAGCACGCCAGCCATCGGCCCGAGACCGAACGCGATGACAAAGATCAGCGCGAATACGATATCCGGAACGGTGCGGCAGAATTCCATAAAGCGCATCACCGCGAAGCGGAGCCACGCCACCGGCGCGGTGTTCTTCGCCGCGAGAAAATTCAGCCCGAAGGCCAGGATGGCGCCGGACAGGGTTCCGACATAGCTGATCAGAATGGTCTCGCCGAGCAGCGACAGCCATTTCTTCCAGCCCCAGAACCATTCGCCAACATCGGTCCACACCCGCGCGCCGCTTTCCAGCCTGAAGATGCGGTCGAAATAGCTGACGAAATTCCCGAAATAGGTGAAGAAGGTCTTCAGATTCACTTCCGCGCCGATCGCCGCGATCACCAACGCGGCAAAGAACACCGCGGCCGCCACGGTCGCGCGCAGACGCTTGCGGGCAACCGCCTCGCGATAGGTCCGACTCAGCGCCGCGAGCTGTTGCTCCGGCAGGATCGAAATGGCGACGGGCAACGAATGCGGCTCCTGCTAAGTCAAGACATAGAAAGAGCCGGGTCTGGGCGACCCGGCTCCGATAAGTCAAACGCTACTCAGGACGCCTTCTTCTTACGCAGGGCGTCGACGAACTTGATCAGGTCCACCGTCGCGTCCCAATCCTTGGTGGTGGCGGGATGGAATCCCTTCTTCTGGCCGTCCGACAATTTGTCGAAGGCGGCCTTTTCCTTGGTCGGCGCGTCGGTGAACGCCTTGGCGATCGCCGCCTTCAGATCGTCCGGCAGGTCGGAGTTGTAGGCATAGGGGCCGTTGATGATCGGTGCCGACTTGTGGATGATCCGGAAATCTTCCTTTTTCATCGCGGAACCGTCGGCGTTCTTCAGCATGCCCTTGTGCAGCATCTGCGCCAGGGTCGAGTCGTCGTCGTTGGTCCACTGGTTGGCGGCGACGTCGACCGTGCCCTGCGCCAGCGCCAGCAGCGCGTTCTCATGGCTGCCGGTGAACACCACCTTGCCGAAATAGCCGTCGGCGTCCGAGATGCCCATCTTGTCCAGCTCGAAGCGCGGCACGTTGTTGCCGGAGGTCGAGTTCGGATCGACCAGACCGAGATTCTTGCCCTTCAAATCATCGACCGACTTGTAGGGGCTCTTGGCATTGACGAAGAACACCGAGTAGTAGCCGGTCGAGCCATCGGCGTTGATGTCGTTGGCGAACGCGTCGGTCTTGACGCCGGTCAGGCGGGCGCGGGCGAACGAGGCGGAGCCGTAGCTGGCGATGTGGATGTTGCCGGACCGCTGGCCTTCGATCACCGCGGCGTAGTCATTCGCGATGCGCAGATTGACCTTCACGCCGAGTTCGTTCGACAGATAATGGACGAACGGGGTCCAGCGCTCGGTGACGCCGGAGGCGTTCTCGGCCGGCACCACCGCAAAGGTCAGCTCCGGATACTTCGATTTCCAGTCCTGCGCCGAGGCGGCGGAGGCGGTGACCGCGAGAGCCGCGGCGGCAAGAAGAATGGATCGGCGATTGATCATCGTGACATCCCTGTGGTTAGGCTTGGCTTGGTCGTGTTTGGTTCGGCGACCTGCGACCGCACAGGACGCCGCTCGCGGCCGTCGCGGCGATCACGCCACGGCGGCGGTTCCGAATGCCGGCAGCGCCGACTCGGCGGGAGCATCAACCGGCCCGCCCATTACCTCGTCGGCTTCCAGGTCATAGAGTTCGCGCGCGATGTGCTCGGTGAGCGCCGCCGGCGCGCCGTCGAACACGATCCGCCCCGCCGACATGCCGATCAGGCGATCGCAATAGCTCCGCGCCAGATCGAGCGAATGCAGGTTGCACATCACGGTGATGCCGAAATGCTTGTTGATGCGCAGCAGCGCGTCCATCACGATCCGGGTGTTGCGGGGATCGAGCGAGGCGATCGGTTCGTCAGCGAGAATGATGTCGGGGTCCTGAACCAGCGCGCGGGCGATCGCGACGCGCTGCTGCTGCCCGCCGGACAGCGAATCCGCCCGCTGCGCCGCGAGCGAGCCCATGTCGAATTGTTCCAGCGCCGACATCGCCAGCGCCTTGTCCTTCTCGGGCCAGAGCTGCGCCAACGAGCGCCATGACGGAATTTCCGACAGCCGGCCCATCAACACATTGGTCAGCACGTCGAGCCGGCCGACCAAATTGAACTGCTGGAAGATCATCGCCGAACGTGCGCGCCATTGCCGCAACTCGCGGCCGCGCAGCGCGGTGACGTCCTGACCTTCGAACAGGATACGGCCTTCGCTCGGCTCGGCCAGCCGGTTGATCATGCGCAGCAAGGTCGACTTGCCGGCGCCGGAACGGCCGATGACGCCGACGAATCCACCATGCGGCACCGAGAACGACGCGTTGTCGACGGCGGCCTTGGCACCGAAGCGACACGTGAGACCTTCGACGACCAGCATTCGGCACTCCTGCAGTGACCAGGTCCGATGACCAACCACTGCCTCATCGCTACCGCTACGGGTTTACAGTCGTGTGACAGTGTCCGGGCCGGCGCGCCCAATCCACCGTGTCATCAAACCGTCATCGGTCTGTCGCGAATTGCATCGAAGGAAAGCGGATCAGAATCCGGATGCACGACGCGCATCCACCGACCCGCGGAATCCCACATGGTTGCCAAATCATTGTCGCTGACGCCCGTCATCGATCCGTCCGCGCGCCTGCACGATTCGGCGCTCGGCGCGTATTGTGAGGTCGGCGCCCGCACCACACTGCTCGAGGTGGCGATGGGTGACTACTCCTACGTCGTCAACGATAGCCAGATCGCCTACGCCACGATCGGAAAGTTCTGCTCGATCGCCGCGATGACCCGGATCAACCCTGGCAATCATCCGATGCATCGGGCCACGCAGGCGCATTTCACTTATCGGGCCTGCGCCTATTTCGACGGCGAGGCCGACGACGAGGCGTTCTTCGAGTGGCGGCGCCAGCATCATGTGACGATCGGTCACGACGTCTGGATCGGTCATGGCGCGATCGTGCTGCCCGGCCGCAGCATCGCGACCGGCGCCGTGGTCGCTGCGGGCGCGATCGTCACCAAGGACGTGCCGGCCTACACCATCGTTGGCGGCAACCCCGCCCGCGCGATCCGCCGACGGTTCCCCGAAGCCACCGCTGATCGCCTCGCGGCGCTCGGCTGGTGGGACTGGGATCACGAGACCTTGCGGATGGCCTTGCCGGACTTTCGCAACCTCGATATCGACGAGTTCCTCGACAAATACGCCGATCATCGGCAAGCGGCCGATGGCCGGGTACAAGCCAAGCAGCGCGTCAACCTATGACGAGATTACAAATCGCCGGCGGCAGAGTGCTGTTTCGCAATCAGATCCGCAATCTATCGGTCGTGGTCGATGACGGCCGCATCGCCGCGATCGATCCCGCCGCCGGCCACGGCCTTCCGGGCCTCGATGCCCGCGATCTGTTGGTGCTGCCGGGCATTATCGACATTCACGGCGACGCCTTCGAGCGGCAGATGATGCCGCGTCCCGGCGTCGATTTCCCAATCGACGTGGCGCTGGCCGAGAGCGACCGCCAGGCGATCGGCAACGGCATCACCACGGTGTTTCACGCCGCGACCTGGTCCTGGGAGCCGGGGCTGCGCAGTGGCGAAAACGCCGAACTGCTGCTGTGCGCAATCGAGGCGATGCGACCGCAATTGGCCGCCGATACCCGATTCCACCTGCGCCACGAGACCTATAATCTCGATGCCGAAGCGACCATCAGGCAATGGATCGCCGACGGGCGGATCGACCTGCTGGCGTTCAACGACCACACCGATTCGACCGTCGCCAATCTCGACAAACCGCACAAGCGCAGCCGGATGGTGGAACGCGCAGGCGTCACCGACGCGCATTTCGACCGGCTGGTCGCCGATGTGGTCTCGCGCGGCCACGAGGTGCCGGGATCGGTCGCGCGGTTGGCCGAGGCGGCGCGCGCGGCGGGACTGACGATGCTGTCGCATGACGACGATACGCCAGAGCTGCGCCGGGCGTTCCGCGCGCAAGGCGTCACCATCGCGGAGTTTCCGGTCAACGAGGAGACCGCGCGCGAGGCGTCGCAAGGCGGCGACTTCATCGTGTTCGGCGCGCCGAATGTGGTGCGCGGCGGCAGCCACACCGGATGGACCAGGGCCAGCGACATGATCGCCAAGGGGCTGTGCTCGATTCTGGCGTCCGACTATTACTATCCGGCGCAACTGTTGGCGGCGTTCCGCCTGGTCGCCGACGGGGTGCTGCCGCTGCCCGAGGCATGGGCGCTGATTTCCGCCGGCCCGGCCGCGGCGACCGGACTGACCGACCGCGGCGAGCTCGTTGAGGGCCATCGCGCCGATATCGTGCTGGTCGATGATGAGATCCCGCAGCGACCGCGCGTCGTCGCCGTGGTCAGCGGCGGCCGGCTGGTGCATCTCACCGAGGGCGAGCGGCTATTCGGAGCAATTCCGGCGCAGCACGACGCATTGGCGATGACGTGAGGCCGCGCTAACCTCGATCGATGTCCAGATATCCCCGCTACGCGATCTATTATGCGCCGACGCGCCACCATGCGCTGTACCGCTTCGGCGCGGAATTGCTCGGCTATGACGCTTTCAGCGGCGACGGCCTGCCGTTTCCCGACGCCGTCATGGCGCGCGTCCCCGACTGGCGCGACATCAGCCAGGAGCCGAGGGCTTACGGTTTCCACGCCACGCTGAAGCCGCCCTTTGCATTGGCGGCCGACGCCACCGAGCCCGAACTGCTCGCGGCCTGCGAGCGCTTCGCCACCATACCGCGACCGATTCCATCGATCGCCCCGGTGGTCGATGCGATCGGCTCCTTCATCGCGGTGGTGCCGGCGACGCCGTCGGCCGAGCTGAATCGGCTGGCGCAGGATTGCGTCGAAGCGTTCGATGAGTTTCGCGCGCCGCTGACGCCCGAGGATCGCGCGCGGCGCAACCCGGCGGCGCTGACGGCGGCGCAGCTCGCCCATCTCGATCGCTGGGGTTATCCTTACGTGATGGAAGAGTTCCGCTTCCACATGACGCTGACCGGCCGGCTGCCGGCGGAGCGCCGCGGCGCGCTGCTGGCGCTGCTGCGGGATCGCTTAGCTGCGCTTGCCCTCGCCGAACTGGCGATCGACCGCGTCGCGGTGTTTCGCCAGGACGCCGCGGCGACGCCGTTCAGGGTGATCGGCCAGTTCGGACTGCGCTGAGCCCGCTCAGGCCCGGTTCAGCGCCGCCTGATCCTGCAGCGAGAAGGTCGGGCCGTCATACAGGAACGAGCACTGGTGGATGACGATGCGATCGTCGCTCACCGTGACGTGCGAATAGTCCGGCGGCTCGTGCGAGCCGGGGATGTAGCCCTCGGCGTCGAGATCGAACGCCACCTGATGCGCCAGCGCGCGCTGGATGTGAAACGGAATGCCGCGCCAGGCGCCGGCGATCGGCCGATGCAGATGGCCCATGAACAGGTAATCGGGCTTGCGCGTCCGCGCGATCACCTCCCATTCGGCCTCCGGATTGGCCAGCCGGATCGTGTCCATGTAGCGCAGGCCGGTGTCGAACGGCGGATGGTGCTGGAACAGCAGCAGCGGCCGATCCGCCGGCGCCGAGCGCAGCGCCTGCTCCAGGAATGCAAGCCGCGCCTCGCAGAGCAGCCCCTCATGGTTCGGCGCCGCCTCGTTCAGGGTGTCGAGGGTGACGATGGTCGCGGCTTCGAACACCCGCACGCATTGCACGAAGCCCGCGGCGTCGCGTTCGACCCCGGGGAAGTGCCGGCCGAACAATTCGCGCCGGTCGTGATTGCCCATCATCAGGATGCTCGGCGCGTTGAGCCGCCCCAGCACCGTGGCGAGTTGGCCATAGGCGGCGTCCTCGCCCCAATGCGCGAGATCGCCGGTGACAATCACGAAGGCGATGTCGGGATGCGTCGCGTTGATCTTCTCCACCGCGGCGGCAAGCCGCTCGGCGGGATCGAGCCCATAGATCTTGCGACCGGGCGGAACGAAATGCGTATCAGTCAGGATCGCGAATTTCATCGCACCATGGTCTCCCGGTTCCAGGAATTGTAGTCGGGCGAGCCCTCGACCCGGATCGCGCCGGTGTAGCCGAACTCGACCATGTGGACGGTGACGTAGTCGGCGCCGAAGAACGCCACGCCGTAGGATTCCGGCAGGTCCGACGCGCTCAGCATCGCGGCTTCGGAAAACAGCGGATAGCTCGCGTGGTTGGTGCCGCGCAGCGACGACACCGGGACGCCCGCGACCGAGCCGGACAATGGCAGATGGCAGTGGCCGAAGAACACGTGGCGGATCTTGTCGCGGTGCCGGCCGACGATGCGGCGAAACGCGGCGTCGTCGAGCAGCCGGATCTGGTCCATCGGCCCGAGATGCGTCGGCATCGGGTTGTGATGCATGAACAGCAGGAACGGGCCGTCATGCTCGGCGAGCTGCTGCTCGAGCCAGGACTGCCGGGTCGCGCAATAGTGGCCGGCATGGGTGCCGGGCTCAGCCGTATCGAGAAACAGGCAGCGGCCGGCGCTGCTGTCCTGCACGCCCTGAACATGGCCGTCGGGTGCGGCCAGTTCCGGAAACACATCGAGGAACGCGGCGCGATTGTCGTGATTGCCGATGCAGACGCGCGTCGCGATCGGAACATCGGCGAGCCGCGCCTTCAGCCAGCGATAATCATCAGGGTCGCCCCAATCCGACAGGTCGCCGGTGATCACCAGCAATTCGGCGTCGGCGTGATCCGCGAGGGCATGTTGCAGAGCTCGCTCGAAATTCACCCGAGGATCGCGGCCGCCGATGGTGGCGCCCGGCGTGGTCAGATGGATATCGCTGAAATGGATGAGTTTCATCGGATTCATTGCAAGAGCAACCACGGAGCGCTGGCTCGCTCCGTGGTCTTGATCGATACGTCAGTGGCGAACGACGCCGGCGTCAGTGCGCCGCGCCGACGGTCTTCGGCAGCAGCTTCTGCACGTCGGCCGCCATGTCGGCGAGCACGGCTTCCGGCTCCTTGGCGCGGGCGCCGGAGACGATGCTGTTGAGGTGATCCTTGATCACGTCGGTGATCTTGAGGCCGTTGTCACCGGGAAACGCGTACCATTTGGTGAGCAGCGCGAGCTGGCTGACCGCGGTGTAGTTGTTGGGATTCTTGACGTAGAAATCCTTCAGATAGACGTCGTTGGCAATCTTGTTGGGCGGCATGTAGCCGGTGGTCTCGGCCATGATCGCCGCGCCTTTCGGCCCGGTCCAGAACTTCACCACTTCCCAGGCGGCGTCGCGCTTGGCCTTGTCCTTGGCGAGGATCATCACCACGTTGCCGCCGGCCGGTAGCCTACCATTGGGCGACACCACGTCGGGGAAGGTGTGGGTCTTCAGGGCGAATTTGCCGCCGATCATCTGGGTGGTCTTGTTGAGGTCCGAAGTCGAAGTGATGTGGATGCCGGTCTTGCCGGCGGCGAAGGTGGCGCGCATCGACGGCTGGTCGAGGTTCGGCATGCCGCCCTCGGTGACCAGACGCGCCAGCGTCTTGATCGCGAACTGGCCTTCGGGGCCGTCGAACGCCACCTTGGTCTCGTCGGCGTTCAGCATGGTGCCGCCGCGGGCGAACACCGGCGCCTGCCACAGCCAGTTGCCGGTGATATCCCAGGCGTAGGTGATGCCGTTGATGTCCGGGCCGAGCGCCTTGACCTTCTTGGCGAGTTCGATCAGCCCGTCCCAGGTGGTCGGCAGATTGGCCGGATCGCCGCCGGCCTGCTTCACCAGATCGAGATTGACATAGACGATCGGCAGCGAGATCGCGAACGGCAGCGCGTAGACCTTGCCGCTGGCGGTGCCGATATCATACATCGCCTGATGGAAGCCCTGCTTGTCGAAATCCTTTTCGGCGGCGATATAGCCGTCGAGCGGCGCCGGAATGCTCTTGTCGACCAGCACGCGAACGCGATTGAGGCCCTGGAAGGTCACGTCCGGCATCTGGTTGGTCACCGCCTCGCGCAGCACCTTCTGGGTGGCGTCTTCGTAGGAATCGTACGCCGCCCGCATCGTCACGTTGATCTCGGGATGCACCTTGGCGAATTCCGCGGCGATCTGCTTGTGGGTTTCGGTGAACAGCTCCGCATAGGGATACTGGATCACGATATCGGTCTTGGTCTGGGCTTGCGCCGTTCCGGCCGCGAGCGCGATGGCGGCCGCGGTGATGCATGTCTTCAACATTGAGGTCTCCTGGTTGGTGGGAATGCGGCGACTCACTTGATACCGGTCATGGTGATGCCTTCGATGAACCGGCGCTGGGCGAGCAGGAAGGCGATCACCAGCGGCGCGATCACGACCATCGCCGCCGCCATCAGCGGCCCGTAGTCGGTGCCGGCTTCGTTGTTGCGGAAATTGGCGACGCCGAGCGGCGGCGTGCGCAGGTACTCGCTGTTGAGTACGATCAGCGGCCAGAAATAGTCGTTCCAGTGCGCCACCACCGAGAAGATGCCGAACGCGGTGACCGCCGGAATCGCGGTCGGCAGCATCACCCGCCAGACGATGCCGAATTCGGAGATGCCGTCCATCCGCGCGGCGTCGATCAGATCGTCCGGCACGGTCTTGAAGAACTGCCGCATCAGAAAGATGCCGAACACCGAGATCGAGAACGGCAGGATCAGCGCGGCGTAGCTGTCGAGCAGGCCGAGCTTGTGCAGCAGCAGGAACACCGGGATCGCGGTCGCCTGCGGCGGGATCAGGATGCAGAACACCACCAGCGCGAACAGCGTATCGCGCCCCAAGAACCGCAGCTTCGCCAACGCATAGGCTGCCGGCAGCGCGACCAGCAGCTGCAAGGTGAAAACCGACACTGTGACGATCAGCCCGTTGAGCAGGAAGCGCCACAGGTCGGCCTTGGCGAAAGCGGCGCGCAGATTGTCCCACAACGCGAAATGCTCGGGGATCAGATGCAGGTGGCTGGAGAAGATCTCGGTCTGCGGCTTCGACGCGGTCGAGATCATCCAGATGAACGGCATCAAGATGACCAGCGCGCCGGCGATCAGCACCGCGTGCCGGGTCACGGTCCAGACTGGAAGGCGCCGGGTCATGCGTAATGCACTCCGCGATTGAGCCGCGCCTTCAGCAGCGTCAGCGCCAGGACGAACACCAGGAACACCACGGTGAGCGCCGCGCCATAGCCGGAGCGGAAGAATTCGAAACCCTCGGTGTACATCGTGTAGATCAGCACCTCGGAGGACTTCGACGGCCCTCCCTTGGTCAGCACCTGCACGGTGTCGAACACCTGGAACGAGCGGATGCTGCTGATCACCACCACGAAGGCGGTGACCGGCCCCAGCATCGGCCAGGTCACCAGCCGGAAACGCGACCATGCCCCGGAAGCGCCGTCGATCTCGGCGGCGTCGTAGAGCGGCTTCGGGATCGACACCAGCCCGGCGAGGAACAGCACCATGTTGAAGCCGACCGCCTGCCAGATCCCGATCGCGCACAGCGAATACAGCGCGGTGTTGCGATCCTGCAGCCAGCTGTGACCCTGCATCCCGAAGCTGCGCAGCAGGCCGTTGATCAGGCCGAACTGCGGATGCAGCATGAATTCCCAGACGATCGCCATCGCGATCAGCGTCGCCATCACCGGCAGGAAGTAGATGGTGCGGTACCAGCTGCGCAGGCTGCTGCCGCTCTGGATCAACAGCGCGATACCGAGCCCCAGCGCCACCGAGCCGGGCACCACGATGACCACATAGGTCAGGGTGTTGCGCAGCGAAATCCAGAAAACCTTGTCGGCGAACATCTCGCGGTAATTGGCCAGACCGATCCAGGAGAACGACGGCGCGCCGAGCTGATAGTCGGTGAACGACAGCGCCAGTACGCCGGCCAGCGGGCCGAGCAGGATGATCAGCATCAGCATCGCGGCCGGTGCCACCAGCGCCTGCGCGGTCAGCGCCGTGCCGGCGCGGTGGCTGCGCGGACGCGGGCCGACCGCGGCCTGTTCGGGGCTATCGCCGGCGCCGATCCTGATCGCCATGTCAGACAAGGGCGGGCTCCCGTGGCTGAATGACCCGGAGCCGGGGCGTCGTTTCGATCCGCTTGCCGGAAGCATCGAAGGCGCGCACCGCGTCGGCGGCGAAGCCGAAGCCGATCGGGGCGCCGATCTCCGGCAGCCGGCGCGGGTCGTCGATCCGCGCCACCAGCGGGATCACCATGCCGTCGCAGCCGACATGGACGAAGGCTTCGGCACCCATGTTCTCCAGATGCGTGACGGTGCCCGCAAACGGACCGCCGCCGAGTTCGATGCGTTCTGGGCGCACGCAGATCCGGCAGGCGCCCGCGGCCGCGGCTGCCGACAATTCGAGCGGGCGGCCGAGCGCTTCGACGCCGCGATCGGCGCGGACCATGCCGGGCAGCACATTGATCTTCGGACTGCCGACGAACTCCGCCACCCGGATGTCGCGGGGATTGTCGTAGACATCGGCCGGCTTGCCGACCTGCACCAAGTGGCCGTCGATCATCACCGCGATCCGGCCCGACATGGTCATGGCCTCGGCCTGATCGTGGGTGACATAGACGAAGGTAGTCTTCAGCCGGCGGTGCAGTTGCGCGATCTCGGCGCGCATATGGACGCGCAGCTTGGCGTCGAGATTCGACAGCGGCTCGTCGAACAGGAACGCCTTGGGCTGGCGCACGATGGCACGGCCGACCGCGACGCGCTGGCGCTGGCCGCCGGACAACTGCCCCGGCTTGCGGCTCAGCAATGGGGAGATTTCCAGCAGCGCCGCGACCCGCTCGACATCCTCGCGAATGCCGCGCTCGGTGCGATGACGGCTCGGGATCAGCCGGCCAAGCAGCGGCAGCCGCTGCGCCGCCGATAACCGCCGCATCCGCAGCGGCACCGCGATATTGTCGAACACGGTGAGATGCGGATACAGCGCATAGGACTGGAACACCATCGCGAGGTTGCGCGCGCTCGGGCGAACCCCATCGACCGCCTCGCCGTCGATCCGGACCTGGCCGGAGGTCTGCGTTTCCAGCCCGGCGATGATCCGCAGCAAGGTGGACTTGCCGCAGCCCGATGGACCCACCAGCGAGATGAATTCGCCGGGCTCGATCTTGAGGTCGATGCCCTTCAGGACATCGGTCCTGTCGAAGGATTTGCGAATTGCGCTGAGTTCGATCGCCGCCATCTCGTTCGTGCCCCATCCGCAATGCAACGAGGCGAGGGATAGCGGCGGCTCTTAACAGTCACATTACATTCAAAGGAGTTCCCTATGCTGCTACCAGCACTTGCCTTTGGAGACGCGGCGACTGTTTAGGCAACCCCTGACAGTCGGGCGTGGAATTCGAAGAGGGAGCTCTGGCAATTCATACAACACGTCGTGCCCGGGCTTGTCCCGGCCAAGACGCAGAGAGGTCGGTGCTTTTAGAGATGATTCCGGCTCAGAAAAGCCTGATTGAATTTTCGGTCTGGCCCTGAGGATTGGATTGACATGGCTTTGACGTCGTCGCGCGTTCGCGCCGTGAATGCGGTTTATGAATCCGGCAATTTTTCCGCCGCGGCCAGGACTCTCGGTGTCTCGCAGCCGTCGGTGGCGCAACTGGTGCGCGACCTCGAGGCGGCGTTCGGCGTCAGCCTGTTCGATCGCCACGGCCAGAGTCTGGTCGCCACGCAACTGTGCCGCCAGCTCTACGCGGCTACTAGCCGGATTCAGTCGATCGAAGCCGACGCGGTTGCGATCCTGCAGCAGCGCGAGGAACTGGCGGGCGGCGAACTGCGGGTCGGGCTCGGCAATGCGATGCCGGGGATGGCTCTGATTTCGTCCTTCAAGTCGCTGTATCCGAAGATTCAGGTGCGCATCGAGATCGGCAACTGGTCGGACATCGTCGCCGCCGTGGTCGACCGCCGCGTCGACGTGGCGGTGCTGCCGGAGGTGCCGCAGGATCGCCGGTTTCGCAGTGAGGTCTGTCTCAGCCAGCGCGTGGTCGCGATCTGCCATCCCGGCCATCCGATCAATCGCGGCGGCCCGGTATCGATCGCGGAATTGACGAAATATCCGCTGGTGTTCCGGACCCGAAACTCCTCGACCCAGCGCGTCGTCGACAAGACCTTCCGCAGCGCGGGACTACAGCCGGAGCCGGCGATCGTGGTCAACACCCGCGAAGGCATGCTGGAGGCGGTCGCCAACCAGCTCGGCGTCGGCTTCATCTGGGAGCACGGCTCCAGCCGCGCCGACCGGATCGCACGGATCGTGGTGACGGAGATGGACGTCGAATTGCCCGAATATATTTTCTCGCTGCTCGGCACCAAGGGCAGGCTGGTGGAACTGTTCTTCCAGGCGCGCAATCTGCTGCCGCCGTAAGCACGCAAACGACCCGCGCTCTCAACTTCGCCAAATGGAACCGTGGCCCCGGCTGTTGATCGGACCGCGCTGCAGCATTTCGCCTGAGCTGAAATCGGGCTGCGCGGGCACGGAATCGGCGCCCTGCGGCAGCGCCACGACCGCCGTGGAAGCCGATTTTCCATAGGTCTGGACCGAAACCGGCTTATATGCTCTTGAAACGTCGACTGCCTTGCAAACATTCGAGGAATTGCCATGCCCGCGTATCGCTCCCGGACTTCGACCCACGGCCGCAACATGGCGGGCGCCCGCGGCCTGTGGCGCGCCACCGGCATGAAGGACGGCGATTTCGGCAAGCCGATCATCGCGGTCGTCAATTCCTTCACCCAGTTCGTGCCCGGCCATGTGCATCTGAAGGATCTCGGCCAGCTGGTCGCGCGCGAGATCGAGAAGGCCGGCGGCGTCGCCAAGGAATTCAACACCATCGCGGTCGATGACGGCATCGCGATGGGCCATGACGGCATGCTGTATTCGCTGCCGTCGCGCGAGCTGATCGCCGACAGCGTCGAATACATGGTCAACGCGCATTGCGCCGACGCCATGGTGTGCATCTCCAACTGCGACAAGATCACGCCCGGCATGCTGATGGCCTCGCTGCGGGTCAACATTCCGACCATCTTCGTCTCCGGCGGCCCGATGGAATCCGGCAAGGTCACCATCAACGGCAAGAAGCGCGCGGTCGACCTGATCGACGCCATGGTGGCGGCGGCCGACGACAGCGTCAGTGACGCCGACGTCGCGGTGATGGAACGCTCGGCCTGCCCGACTTGCGGCTCCTGCTCCGGCATGTTCACCGCCAATTCGATGAACTGTCTGACCGAGGCGCTCGGCCTGGCGCTGCCCGGCAACGGCTCGGTGCTCGCCACCCACGCCGACCGCAAGGCGCTGTTCGTCGAGGCCGGTCACCTGATCGTCGATCTGGCGCGGCGCTATTACGAGCAGGACGATGCCAGCGCGCTGCCGCGCAACATCGCCAGCTTCAAGGCGTTCGAGAACGCGATGACGCTCGACATCGCGATGGGCGGCTCGACCAATACCGTGCTGCATCTCTTGGCCGCGGCCTATGAGGGCGAGATCCCCTTCACCATGCAGGACATCGACCGGCTGTCGCGCCGGGTGCCGGTGCTGTGCAAGGTGGCGCCGTCGGTGCCCGACGTGCATCTCGAAGACGTGCATCGCGCCGGCGGCGTGATGGCGATTCTCGGCGAACTCGATCGCGGCGGGCTGATCAATGCCGAATTGCCGACCGTGCACAGCGCGACGATGACCGAGGCGCTGAACCGCTGGGACATCCGCCGCACCCAGAGCGAGAGCGTGCGCAAGTTCTACAAGGCCGCGCCCGGCAATGTGCCGACCCAGCAGGCCTTCAGCCAGGAGCTGCGGTTCGACGACGTCGACACCGACCGCGAAACCGGCTGTATCCGCGACGTCGCGCACGCGTTCTCGAAGGACGGCGGCCTCGCGGTACTGAGCGGCAACCTCGCGATCGACGGCTGCATCGTCAAGACCGCCGGCGTCGACGCCAGCGTGCTGACCTTTGAAGGTCCGGTGAAGATCTATGAAAGCCAGGACGCCGCGGTCGAGGGCATCCTGACCGGCAAGGTCGTGGCCGGCGACGTCGTGGTGATCCGCTATGAAGGCCCGCGCGGCGGCCCTGGCATGCAGGAAATGCTGTATCCGACCAGCTACATCAAATCGAAGGGACTCGGCAAAGCCTGCGCGCTGGTGACCGACGGCCGGTTCTCCGGCGGCACCTCCGGCCTGTCGATCGGCCACGTCTCGCCGGAAGCCGCCGAGGGCGGGTTGATCGGACTCGTCGAAGCCGGCGACCGCATCAAGATCGACATCCCGAACCGGTCGATCCAGCTTCTGGTCGACGACGCCGTGCTGGCCAAGCGTCGCGCGGCGATGGAGGCGCGCAGCGATGCCTGGAAGCCGGGCAAGCGCAGCCGCAAGGTGTCGATGGCGCTGAAAGCCTACGCAGCGCTGACCACCAGCGCCGCGCGCGGCGCGGTGCGCGTGGTGAAGGATTAGGTACTAAGCCAACGACACGGTCATTCCGGGGCGCGAGCAGCGACAGCTGCGCGCGAACCCGGAATCTCGCTCAGCACTCTGCCTTGCCGCAGGATTCCGGGCTCGCTCGCCCGACGGGCTCGCGCCCCGGAATGACTGAGTGCTTGCTGAGGCTGGCACCGCGCTCCTGAAAGACGCGCTATCCGAGTTCGCCGCGCACGATCGCGGCGGCATCGGCCATCGCCTTCAATTTGCCGAAGGCGATGGCGCGGGGCATGTATTTCATGCCGCAATCCGGCGCGGGGACCAGACGCTCCGGCGCGACATATTTCAGGCCCTGGCGGATGCGATCGGCGACGATTTCGACGGTTTCGATCTCCGGATTGCCGAGGTCGAGCACGCCGAGCAGGATCGTCTTCGACGACAGTTCCTTCAGCACGCCGAGATCGAGCCGAGGCTGCGCCGCCTCAATCGAGATCTGATCGGCGCTGGTGTCGGCCAGTTCGGCGAGGAACGAATAGCCGGCCGGCTTGGTCGAGCCCGGCACCACGGCCGCATAGCCGAAGCACAGATGCACCACCGTCGGCACGGTGATGCCGCGCAGCGCGCGGTTGATCGCCTTCACCGCATAGCGCTTGGCGACCTCGGGATTATTGCGCACCCAGGGCTCGTCGAGCTGGATCACGTCGGCGCCGGCGCTTTGCAGGTCGAGCGCTTCTTCATTAACGGCGGCGGCAAATGCCATCGCGAGTTCCTCGTCGTCGGCGTAGTACTCGTTCTTGGCCTGCTGGCTCATGGTGAACGGGCCCGGCAGCGTGATCTTCGCCGCGTGCGCGGTGTTGCGACGCAGGAACTGCATGTCGCGCAATTCCACCGGCCGGGTCCGGCGCACCGCGCCGACGACGCGCGGAACCGGCGTGCTCTGGCCCGAGCGCGCGGTGATGATCGCCGGATTGTCGATGTCGATCCCCTCCAGCGCGGTGGCGAAGCGGTTCGAATAGCTCTCGCGGCGGATTTCGCCGTCGGTGACGATATCGATGCCGGCGCGCTCCATGTCGCGGATCGCCACGATGGTGGCGTCGTCCTGGGCTTCCTCGAGATGCTCCTCGGGCGGCCGCCACATCGCATGCATGCGGGTGCGCGGCACCACTTTCGACAGCATGGCGCGGTCGACCAGCCAGTCGGGCTGCGGATAGCTGCCGACCACGGTGGTCGGCAGCAGATGCTTCGGCATATTCACAATGCTTCTCCTTGATTGGCGGATGGCGAGGTCAGGCTCAGGCGGCCTGCCCGACGGCGATCGCGGATTCGTCTTTGACCGGATTGCGCAGGATGCCGATGCCGGACACCTCGACCTCGACGGTGTCGCCGCCCTTCATCCACAGCGGCGGCACCCGGTAGGCGCCGACGCCGCCGGTGGTTCCGGTGACGATGACGTCGCCGGGCACCAGTTCGGTGAAAATCGAGCAATAGGCGATCAGGCTCGGCACGTCGAACACCAGATCGGAAATCGGTGCGCGCTGCACCTCGACGCCGTTGAGGCGGGTGATCAGGGTCTGTTTGCTGATATCGGGCAATTCGTCGGTGGTCACCATCCAGGGGCCGAACCCGCCGGTGGCGGCAAAATTCTTGCCCGGCGTGAATTGCGAGGTGTGGCGCTGCCAGTCGCGAATGCTGCCGTCATTGTAGCAGGCATAGCCGGCGACGTGCGAGAGCGCCGCTTCGCGCGAGATCCGCCGGCCGCCCTTGCCGATCACGACCGCCATCTCGCCTTCGTAGTCGAACCGCTCGGATTCGATCGGCCGGATCATCGGCTGGCCGCTGCCGACCTGGCTGTTGGCGAAGCGGGTGAAGATCATCGGATGCGGCGGGGTTGGATGGCCGCTCTCCTTCAAATGGCTGGCATAGTTCACACCGATGCAGAAGATCTTGTCCGGATCGGGAATCGTCGGCAGCAATTGAACATCGGCCAGCTTGTGATCCGCCTGCTCGCCCGCGAGCTTGCGCAACTCGTCGAGCGCCCCGCCGGTCAGCAGCGCCCGCAAGGTGGGAAAATTCTTCAGCCGGCGGCCGGCATCGACGATGCCCGCGTCGGTGACGATGCCGTAGCTCGCGGTCGATCCGGCCTTGAAACTTGCGATCTTCATTGGTCGATACCTTCTTCGATGGTTGAAACATAGGATGCGATGGGCAGCGCGATCTCGCCAGAACGGATCGGAACGCAGGCCGGCGGAAACTCCTGATGCAGTCGCGCGCCCGCCTCGGCGGCGCGATCAAGAAACGATTCGAGATGGCGCATGGCGCCGGTCGGCAGGTCGTGCAGCACCACCAGGCTCCAGGCTTGCGCGCGACACTGCTTGAGCGCGCGATCGACCCAGCCATCGGGGTCTTCCCAATCGCGCGGAATCGAATTCCACAGTACGCAACTGTATTTTTCGTGGCACAGGTGCGCGACCACCGACGGCTTCAGCAGCCCGTCATCGAGCTTGCCGCCGCCGCCGAACGGCCGGAACCAGCGTCGGTTGTCGGCAAGATCGCCGATCACGCTTTGGGTGCGGGCGATTTCGTTGTCGGCGCTGTCCGGATCGGTCTGCCGGCCGAGCGGTACCGAATGCGTATAGGTGTGATTGCCGATCCAGTGGCCTTCGGCGTGCGCGCGCTCCGCCAGCCTGCGCAACGCGGGATCAGCGAGCTTCTCGCCGATCACGAAGAACGTCGACTTGATGCCACGCTCGGCGAGAATGTCGAGCACGCGCGGCGTGACCTCGAGGTCGGGGCCATTGTCGAACGACAGCGTCAGATCAAACATGGTGTGCCTTCACGCGGTGGCCGGGAGGATGGCCGGCGCGTCGCCCCCGGCCGCATCAGCGCCGGCGTGCGTCCCGGTCTGCCAGATCGCGGCGCGCCGCTCGACGAACCTGATGATGGCATTGAAGGCGACGGCGAGAACCAGCACCAGCAGCACGCCGGCGAACACATGCGCGCTGTCGAGGATGGTGCGGTAGCGCGAGATCAGATAGCCGATGCCGGCCGATGAAATCAGCATCTCCGACACCACGACGCCGACGATCACCAGCGCGCCGCCGACGCGCAGGCCGGACAGCACCGTGGGGATCGCCGCCGGAATGATCACCCGCGTGACGCGCTGAGTGAGCGTCGCGCCCATGCTGCGCGCCGCGATCAGCAGTTGCGGGTCGATGGTCTGGATGCCGGCGGCGGTCGCCAGCATGGTCGGCAGGAAGCCGTAGATCGACGCGAAGGCGATCTTGGATTCAGATCCGATCCCCAGCCACACCGTGAACACCGGATAGAGGATCACCAGCGGCACCGCATAGAGGCTCGAGACCATCGGCATGATCAGCACCCGCGGTCGCGGCAGGCTGCCGACCACGGCGCCGGCGATGATGCCACCGCCGCAGGCGAACACCATCGACACCGCGACTTCATACAGCGTCACCATCAGCGCGTGGCCGTATTCGCCGGCGTCAGTCCAGCCGGCCAGCAGCGTGGAGGACAAAGACGGCAGGAACAGTTCGGGAATGACGTGGAACCGCGGCAGGATTTCCCAGCACAGGATCAGCGAGACGACGATCATGCGGCGCAGCGTTGTCGAGGAGATTGTCATGGCTCAGGCGGACTTGCGGATGTGGCGCCAGATGCGGTCGCGCATCGCACCGAACGCATCGCCGCTGAGCATTTCGTAGGTCCGGGGCCGCGGCAACGTCACGGTGAGATGATCGACGATCCGCCCGGGCCGCGCCGACATCACCACCACCTCGTCGGCGAGATACACCGCCTCGGTGAGGCTGTGGGTGACGAACACGACGGTCTTGCCGGTGGCCGCCCAGATCCGCAACAGCTCGTCGCCCATCGTCATCCTTGTCTGCTCGTCGAGCGCGGCGAACGGCTCGTCCATCAGCAGCACCGGCGGGTCCTGCACCAGGCCCCGCGCGATCGAGACGCGCTGCTTCATGCCGCCGGACAGTTCGTGCGGGTGGCGCTTGGCGAAGCCGTCGAGCCCGACCAGCAGCAGCGCTTCCTGCGCCTTCCGCCGCCGCTCGGCCTTGTCGACGCCGCGCAGCGTCAGCGGAAACTCGACGTTCTCCTCCGCGGTCAGCCACGGAAACAGGCTCGGCTCCTGAAACACCACGCCGATACGATCCGGATCGGGAGCGACGATCGGCGCGCCGTTGATCAGGATTGTCCCCGAGGTCTGCTTGCGCAGTCCGGCCAGCATCATCAGCAGCGTCGATTTTCCGCAGCCGCTGGGCCCGACCAGCACCACGAATTTTCCCGGCTTGACGTCGAGCGACACGTCGGACAGCGCCTCAACGCTCTGCGTGCTGGTCTTGAATACCTGACCGACATTCTTGATCTGGATCGAGCCGGCGCGCGAGGCAGGCTGAAGCCGCGTTACGTTCGCCAATGGCTGCATCTTGTTTCCACCCATCTAACCAGTTCGTTGAAGGTCATGGCGATGATCGCGATCATCAGCACCCCGGCGAGCAGTTGCTCCATCTGGAAATTCTCGCCCCAGGTGGCGATCTGGTGGCCGATGCCGTCGCGGGAGGCGTACATCTCGGCGAGCAGCACGCCGGTGAGATTGAAGATCATCGAAATCCGCACGGTCTCCAGCAGCACCGGAAGCATGCTTGGCAGGTAGACGCGAAACGCGGTCTGCGCCGTAGTCGCGCCGTAGGACCGCGCCACCGTCAGATATTCGGTCTTCACCGAGTCGACCGCGACGGTCGTCGACATGATCACGATGAAGATGGTCGAGAAGAAAGCGAAGCCGACCTTCTGCGAGAAGCCGACGCCGAACACCAGGATGAACATCGGCAGGAAGATCGATTTCGGAATGCTGAACGCAAAAAACAGCAGCGGCTTCGCCACCTCGGCGAAGTAGCGGTTCTCCGCGATCGCAAAGCCGATCAGCGCCCCGCAGGGCACGGCGAGCACGAACGCGACCGCCACCTCGCTGGCGGTGACGGCGAGGTCGCTGCGGACGCTGGCGCGCTGCAGCAGCTGGCCGAGCATGGCGATGGTGTCGGACGCCGAGGGCAGCAGGCGGGGATTGACCATCCCCGTCCGCGACAACACTTCCCACAGCGCGAACACCGACAGCACCACGGCGAACCGCGCCAGCTTCAGTCCGAGCGAGCCGATCATCGCGATGCCTTCAGGGCTTGGTCGGAACCGGCTTGAATTGCGCCGAGATGATCTCGGCGGTCGGCACGATGTCCTTCAGCCCGCCGAGCTTGGCCATGTCGATCGAGGTCTGCACCGCGCTCGCCACGCCCTCTCCCGCCATGCTGCCGTCGGTCTCGAGCTTCATGATCGTGTTCTCGTATTCGAGCGCGGCGATATCTTCCGGAATTTCATACAGATCGGAGATCAGCTTGACGGTGATCTCGCGGTTGTTGCGCATGAATTGCAGTGCGCCGTACAGCGCGTTGACGGCCTTCTGCACTACTTGCGGCTTTTCGGCGATCAGCTTGTCGGGCACGATCCAGCCGGCCGACAGGTTCGGTGGCACTTCCTTGGCGTAGTCCAGGATCGCCTTGGCCTCGCCCGATTTCGCGATCTTGAAGCTCAGCGGCGAATACACTACGGCGGCATCGACATTGCCGGCCAGCAGGTTCGGCACCAGGCCGCCGCCGCCGACCGGCACGCGGGTGAACTCGATCTTCTTTTCCTGAGCGGTCCACAGCGCCAGCAGGTCGGAGCCCGAGCCGGCCGAGGTGATGGCGACCTTCTTGCCGTTCAGTCCTTTGACGTCCATCGTCGACTTGCTCAGCACCATCAGCTGCCAGCCGAAGCTGCCCATCGCCGCGTTCGCCACCAGCTTCGACATCACGCCTTTCTTCCGGCCGGTGGACACCAGCGACGGCGGGTCGAGAATGATGTCGGCGACTCCCGCCGCCATCGCTTCGAAGGTTTCGGCGCCGCCGCGATAGATCGTGAGCTCGGGCGTGAGGCCCTCCTTCTCGAACAGCTTCTGCCGCACGGCGGTCTCGGCGATGGTGGTTGGCCAGTAGGTCTTGGTCGGCAGGCCGACGCGGATCGTTTCCGCTGCCTGCGCCAGCACCGGCGCGGTGAGGCATGATACGGCGGTCAGAATCGCCAGCAGCTGGCGGCGTGAAGCCATCATTGTTGCGTTTCCTCTGTCTTGTTTGATTCTGGTTTGGAGTCTTGACGCTCCTGGTCTTGCTGGTTTTCCGGTCTAGTCTCTTGAACGCACCTCCAGAACCGGGATCGCGAGTTCGACGAGATGCATGGTTGTCAGGTAGTGCTGCGACAGCGCGGCGACAGCCGCATCGGGGTCGCGCCGAACGACGGCCGCGACAATTGCAGCGTGCTCGGCGGTGACATCGCGTTGCTGGCCGGGTTCGCGGCGGATCGACAGCCGCCGGTAGCGTTCGCTTTGCTCGTGCAGCACGTCGCGAAACCCAAGCAGCCATGTCGAGCCGCAGGCGCTGACCAAGGCGCGATGGAAACTGCGATGACGCTTCAACCACGGCTCGTTGTGAGCTTCGGGGTCGTTCGGATCCTTGAAGGGGATGGCGGACAATGCCGCGAACTCGCGCTCGACGACGTCGAGCCAGATCTGATCGCCGCGCTCGATCGAGCGCCGCAGTGCGAGGCCTTCGATATCGATGCGGGTATGGGTGACGTCCTCGAGGTCGGCTCGGGACACCGGGCTAACGCGAAACCCGCGCTGGTCCGAGGCCTGGACCAGACCATCGGCGACCAGACGCGACAACGCCTCGCGGACCGCCGCAAGGCTGACGGAAAACTGTGCCGCAAGCCCAGCGATGTGCAGTTTCTGACCGGGTGCGAGCTTTGCGGTCAAAATGTCGGCGCGCAGGCGCTCCAAAACAGCCGAGGTGAGCGTCCTTGGCCCGCGCGCGCCATCAGCAACCGGGAAACTGAATGAAATCCGCTCCATAACGGGCAAGGCTGGAGGGGTGACAAAGAATTGTCAATCGAAAATCGATTTTCCTAAGCATCATGACCTGCGTATTTGCATAGCTCCGTGCGGCATGCGGTATCGCCTCGCCCAACCTGGATCAGGTAGCCGCCCCGGCGCATCTTGCCGAACAGCGTGCCGTTCAGGATATTGCGCGTCTCGGGCGTCAACGGCAGCAAGTTGACGAGAATCTCGGTGTCTTCAACCATGGCGATGCGCTCAATCCGCGCCTGGCCAAGGACGGGCACTGATGACGCATTTGCGCGGCTACAAGGCGGACGCCGCGCAGGTGTCCGAGCCCTCCCATGAAACGCTGACGCGCGCCAATATCGGCGTGATCTGGTTCCAGTTGGAAGTTCGAGGTGTGCCGGTCCACGTTCAACACATGGGCACCGGCGCCAATGCCATCGACGCGGCCTATCGCGTCATCGGCGAGTTGGGGCGGATGGAAGTAGAGTGAGCGCGGAAGACGCCAAGAAGGAGATTGTCGATCGTGTCGCCAGCTTCACCCGCAACGACGCCTTTCTGTCCAATATCCCGCCGACCGTCACCTTCAACGGCTTCCAGGCCGAAGGCTATGTGTTGAAGCCCGGCTCCGACGCCGAAGCCGTGCTCGGCCGCGCGCATCGATCGGTGTTCGGCCGCGAACTGGAAATGGTGACGTCGCTCGCCTATCTGGACAGCCGCGTCGATGTGCTGTTCGACGACATCCCGGCGCTGAACTACGGCGCGATCTCGCGCGGCGTGCACGACCTCGACGAGGGCGTCAATCTGCCGTCGTTGAAAAAGACCATCACCGCGATGGCGCTGTTCATCGCCGAATGGTGCAGGCTGGAACAGATCGACGGTTAGTTCGGCTCTTTGAAATCAAAGCTGCCGTCATTCCGGGGCGCGAGCAGCTTCGCTGCGCGCGAACCCGGAATCTTGCCCAGATGCCGTGCCTTGCAGCAAGATTCCGGGTTCGCTCGCCCAAAGGGCTCGCGTCCCGGAATGACCGCGTATTGGGGAGCCGAATTCACCTGATCTGAAAGCGGTTCGATAGGCAGTTCGCCACAAGCTCCGCGCCTGGCGATCCGCACCGGTTGCTCACTTGTACAACCGATGCGGACCGCCAAATTCAACTCGCGCTTCTCTTATTGCACCCCGATCGTGGTCAGGTCCTGGAACCAGTGCTGGGCCTGCACGAAGTTCTTCACCTTCGGCGACAGCCCGTGCGGATTGGTGTCGTGCACCACCCAGACCAGGACCGCGTCGTCGACGATCAGGCCATGCGCCTGCGCCAATAACTCGTCCTGCTTGGCCGGATCGAAGGTCTGCTTGGCCTCGTCGATCAGGGCATCGACCTTGGGATTGCTGTAGCCGCCCCAGTTGACGCCGACCGGTGCGACCTGCCCGGAATGGAAGAACCGGACGATGGCGTAGAGCGGGTCCGAGGTGACGTAGGCGATGTTGTTGGCGGTGATGCCGGCCATGCTGGGGTCGGCCGCGCCCTTGCGCCACGCGGTGTAAAGCACTTCCAGTTCGACCACCTTGAACTCGATGTCGACGCCGATTTCCTTGAAGCTCTGCTGCAGGAATTCGTTCATCGGCAATGACAGCATCTGACCGGTGCCGCCATTGGCGATGATGAAGGTCGCTTTTAGCGGCTTCTCCGGCGAATAGCCGGCTTCTTTCACCAACTTCTTGGCTTCGGCGAGATCGTATTTGATCTTGAAGGTCGGGTTGCCGAACCACGGGCTCGACGGATCGACCTGACCGACGGCCGGCTTGGCGAGGCCGTTCATCAGGCCGACCACTGCGTCGCGGTCGATCGCCAGATTGAGCGCCTTGCGTAGACGCACATCGGTCCAGGGCGAACCCGGCAGCACGCTGAGATGATAGTTCCAGACATGCGGGGTGACGTTGTCGACGATCCGCATCCCGGCAGCCTTCAGTTGCGGAACCGCGTCGGGCGCCGGGGTCTCGATCAGATCGACCTGACCTGCGAGCAGCGCGTTGGTGCGAGTCAGCGCTTCCGGCATCGGCACCAGCACGAGCTTATCGACTTTTGGAATCCGCGCCTTGTCCCAGTACTCCGCGTTCTTGCTGAGCTCGGCGAGTTCGCGCGGCACCAATTTGGTCAGCTTGAACGGCCCGGTGCCGGATGGCTCGCTGGCGAATTTGTCCCAATCCTTGCCGACCTTCTCGTACTGCGCCGGGCTGGAGACCAGGAACCACAGCATCTGATACGGGAAGAACGAGTCGACCGTCTTGGTGGTGATCTCGATGGTGGAATCGTCGATCTTGGCATAGCTCTTCACCGACGGCAGCCGGGTCTTGACCTGCGCGGCCTGCCGCTTGTCGAACTGCGGCGCCTTGTCGTTCAGCACCTTGTCGAGATTCCAGATCACCGCATCGGCGTCGAACGCGCTGCCGTCATGGAACTTGACGCCCTGACGCAGCGTGAACTTCCACTTGGTCTTGTCGGTGTCGTCGACCTTCCACGCCGTCGCCAGCCCCGGCACCAGCTTGCCCGGCCGATCCGCCACGTTCATTTCCCAGGCCACCAACGGATCGTAGATGGTGTAGCCGGTGAATTGATAGGCGCCGGCGCCGCGATCGGGCTGACCGGTTGTCAGCGGAATGTCCGCCATCGAGATGCCGTAACGCACCAACGACTCGGCTCGCGCAGGTTGCGCTGCCCCGATCAGGGCGGCGACAGCCGCTATTGTCATCGTTTTCAGCAAGCGCATGAACCACAGGTCTCCATTGGTGGAATATTGGATAACCAATGCAAAGCGGGGGCCAGCGGCAGAATTTGCGCCAAAAGGCATCGTCAGCGCAGACAAAACCTGGTCGACCGTCGACAATCCGCGAATTTGGCCTACGCTGGCACAGGCGTTGCATAAGTTTTAGTCAGTGAAGTTCGAGAGGAATGGACACGATGCGTTTCAATAGACCTGCGATCCGGACGACGACCGCACTCTGGATGCTGACCATGGCGTGTGCAGTCGCGTTGCCACAACTCGCGGGCGCCGAAAGCGTGTTGCGGATCGGCATGACCGCTGCGGATATTCCGCGCACGTTGGGCCAGCCGGATCAGGGCTTCGAAGGCAACCGCTTCACCGGCCTGACGATGTACGACGCGCTGACGATGTGGGATCTGTCCTCCGCCACCAAGGCCAGCGTGGTGATCCCCGGCCTTGCGACCGAATGGAAGGTCGATGATGCCGACAAGACCAAGTGGACCTTCAAGCTGCGCCCCGGCGTGACGTTTCACGACGGCGCGCCGTTCAACGCCGACGCCGTGGTCTGGAATGTCGAGAAGGTCCTGAACAAGGACGCGGTGCAGTTCGACGCCAGCCAGGTCGGCGTCACCGCGTCGCGGATGCCGACGCTGGTGTCGGCCAAGAAGATCGACGATATGACCGTCGAACTCACCGCCAAGGAGCCCGACAGCTTTCTGCCGATCAACCTCACCAACCTGTTCATGGCCAGCCCGGCGAAATGGCAGTCGCTGTACGACAAGGCCGAGGGCGCCGACGCCAAGGCGAAGTCGCAGGCGGCGTGGGCCGCCTTCGCCAAGGAAGCCTCCGGCACCGGGCCGTGGAAGATGGCGAAGTTCACCCCGCGCGAGCGGCTCGAACTGGTGAAGAACGAGGCCTATTGGGACAAGGCGCGGGTGCCGCATGTCGACCGCATGGTGCTGTTGCCGATGCCGGAAGCCAACGCCCGCACCGCTGCGCTGCTCTCAGGCCAGGTCGACTGGATCGAAGCGCCCGCGCCCGACGCGGTGAAGGAAATCACCGCGCGCGGTTTCAAGATCGAGAAGAACGAACAGCCGCATGTCTGGCCGTGGCAGTTCTCGCGGATAGAAGGCTCACCCTGGAACGACATCCGCGTGCGCAAGGCCGCCAATCTGTGCATCGATCGCGAAGGCCTGCGTGACGGTTTGCTGGCGGGCCTGATGGTGCCGGCCACCGGCACGTTCGAGCCCGGCCACCCGTGGCGCGGCAATCCGACGTTCCAGATCAAGTACGATCTGCCGGCGGCGCAGAAGCTGATGAAGGAAGCCGGCTACGGCCCCGACAAGAAACTCAGCGTCAAGACCCAGACCTCGGCATCGGGCTCCGGCCAGATGCTGCCGCTGCCG
The DNA here is from genome assembly GCF_013377015.1 of Rhodopseudomonas sp. Taxonomy (GTDB): domain Bacteria; phylum Pseudomonadota; class Alphaproteobacteria; order Rhizobiales; family Xanthobacteraceae; genus JARJEH01. Next base: position 894,873 of record NZ_JACABA010000001.1, read on the forward strand.
ATGAACGAGTATCTGCAGCAGGCACTGGCGGAGTGCTACTTCGACGTCAAGCTCGACGTCATCGAGTGGAACACGCTGTTCACCAACTGGCGCCGGGGCGCCAAGGACCCGTCGGCGAACGGCGCCAACGCCACCAACGTCACCTATGCGGCGATGGACCCGTTCTTCGCACTGGTCCGCTTCCTGCAATCGTCGATGGCGCCGCCGGTGTCGAACAATTGGGGCTACATCAACAACCCGCAGTTCGACGAATTGGTCAAGAAAGCCCGCACCAGCTTCGACGCCAAGGAACGTGACGCCGCGCTGGCTGAATTGAATGCCGCCTCGATCGACGACGCGGCCTTCCTCTACGTCGCCCACGACGTCGGCCCGCGCGCACTCAGCCCGAAGGTCAAGGGCTTCGTGCAGCCGAAAAGCTGGTTCGTCGACTTCTCGCCGGTGTCAATAACGCCGTAACTGCACGGTTCGCTGCCCGCACCGTCATTGCGAGGAGCGAAGCGACGAAGCAATCCAGGAGCCTCGTGCACGGCGCTCTGGATTGCTTCGCCTCCGGCTCGCAATGACGGTGAACTTATTCAAACCTCGTGAAGGCGTCTCACTTGTTCACCTACATCGTCCGCCGCATCGTCTATGTGATCCCGATCGTGATCAGCGTGGCGCTGGTGTGCTTCATGCTGGTGCACATCACGCCCGGCGATCCGCTGGTCGCGATCCTGCCGGCGGACGCTTCGCAGGAGCTCGCCGCACAGCTGCGCACCGCCTATGGGTTCGACCGGCCACTGCCGGTGCAGTTCGGGCTATGGCTGTGGAAGGCCGTGCATGGCGATCTCGGCCATTCGATCGCCACCGGGCGGCCGGTGCTGACCGAAGTGATGCGCGCCGTCGGCAACACCGTCACCCTGGCGATCGCCGCGGCAATCATCGGCTTTTCCTTCGGCCTGTTGTTCGGCCTGCTCGCCGGCTATTTCCGCGACACCTGGATCGACAAGGTGGCGACCTCGATCGCGATTGCCGGGGTCTCGGTGCCGCATTACTGGCTCGGCATGGTGCTGGTCATCATCTTCTCGGTGCAATTGAGCTGGCTGCCCGCGGTCGGCGCCGGTCCCGGAGGCTCCGGGCAATGGGGCTGGGACTGGGAGCACATGAAGTATCTGGTGCTGCCGGCAATCACCACCTCGGTGATTCCGATGGGCATCGTCACCCGCACGGTGCGGGCGCTGACCGGCGATATCCTGTCGCAGGATTTCGTCGAAGCGCTGCGCGCCAAGGGGCTGCGCGAGACCCACGTGTTCCGCCACGTCATCAAGAACGCCGCACCGACCGCGATGGCGGTGATGGGGCTGCAACTCGGCTACATGCTCGGCGGCTCGATCCTGATCGAGACGGTGTTCTCCTGGCCCGGCTCCGGGCTGCTGCTGAACTCCGCGATCTTCCAGCGCGACCTGCCGCTGCTGCAGGGCACGATTCTGGTGCTGGCGCTGTTCTTCGTGTTCCTCAATCTGGTGGTCGACATCGCGCAAGCCTCGATCGACCCGCGCATCAAGCGGGGCTGACCATGATGGATGTAGGCTCATGAGCGCGATCACCGAACTTGCACTGCAGGCCGCGCCGGCGGGGCCGGCGCGCGGCTATTGGGCCACGGTCGGCCGGCGCGTCGTCAGAGACAAGGTCAGCATCGCCTGCGCGGTGATTCTGCTGGCGATCTTTCTTTCGGCGCTGCTGGCACCCTGGCTCGGCCTCGCCGACCCCTACCATGGCTCGATGATCCGCCGGCTAAAACCGATCGGCACTACGAACTACCCGCTCGGCACCGACGAACTCGGCCGCGACATGCTGGCGCGGCTGATCTATGGCGGCCGGCTGTCGCTGCTGATCGGCATTTTACCGGTAATCTTGGCGTTCATGATCGGCACCTCGCTGGGGCTGATCGCCGGCTATGTCGGCGGCAAGGTCAACACCGCGATCATGCGCACCATCGACGTGTTCTATGCCTTCCCTTCGGTGCTGCTGGCGATCGCGATTTCCGGCGCACTCGGCGCCGGCATCACCAATTCGATCGTGTCGCTCACCGTGGTGTTCATGCCGCAGATCACCCGCGTCGCCGAAAGCGTCACCACCGGCGTGCGCAACATGGATTTCGTCGAGGCCGCGCGCGCCTCCGGCGCCGACGCCTTCACCATCATGCGGGTGCACATGCTCGGCAACGTGCTGGGACCGATCTTTGTTTACGCTACCGGGTTGATCTCGGTGTCGATGATCCTGGCCGCCGGCCTCTCCTTCCTCGGCCTCGGTACCAAGCCGCCGGAGCCGGAATGGGGCCTGATGCTGAACACGCTGCGCACCGCGATCTACGTCAATCCCTGGGTCGCGGCCTTGCCCGGCGCGATGATCTTCGCGGTCTCGATTTGCTTCAACCTTCTGAGCGACGGCATGCGCAGCGCCATGGACATCAGGAACTGAGCATGAGCGAGATCATCGAGCCGATCGACAAGCTGGAGCCGATCGAGGACATCGGCGGCGTGGCGCAGCCGCTGCTGCGGGTCGACGGCCTGACCAAGCATTTTCCGGTGCGTGGCGCGTGGTTCGGCGCCGCCAAGACGGTGCGCGCGGTCGATGACGTCAGCTTCTCGATCGCCAAGGGCGAGACCGTCGGCATCGTGGGCGAATCCGGCTGCGGCAAGTCGACGACCGCGCGGCTGCTGATGCATCTGATGCCGCGCAATGCCGGCGATATCATCTATGACGGCCGCCAGGTCGGCCGCGAATTGAGCTTGCGGGAATTGCGCCGCGGCATGCAGATGGTGTTTCAGGACAGCTACGCCTCGCTGAACCCGCGCTTGACCATCGAGGAATCGATCGCGTTCGGACCTAAGGTCCACGGCATGGCCGATGCCGCCTCGCGCCATCTGGCGCGCGAATTACTTGGCAAGGTCGGGCTGCGCCCGGAGAATTTCGCCAACCGCTATCCACACGAGATTTCCGGCGGCCAACGCCAGCGCGTCAACATCGCCCGCGCCCTGGCGCTGTCGCCGCGGCTGGTGATTCTCGACGAAGCGGTGTCGGCGCTCGACAAATCGGTCGAGGCGCAGGTGCTGAATCTGCTGGTCGACCTGAAGCGCGAATTCGGCCTGACCTATCTGTTCATCAGCCACGATCTCAATGTGGTGCGCTACATCTCCGACCGCGTGCTGGTGATGTATCTTGGCGAGGTGGTCGAGCTCGGTCCGGTCGACAGCGTTTGGGATCAGCCGGCGCATCCTTATACGCAGGCGCTGCTGGCAGCGATGCCGTCCTCCGACCCCGACAACCGCACGCAGGTTCCGCCGATCTCCGGCGATCCGCCCAATCCGATCGACCCGCCCGCGGGCTGCCGGTTTCACACCCGCTGCCCGTTCGCCGAACCGCTGTGCGGCGGCGCGACGCCGAAACTGACCGAACTCGACGGCCTCGGCCATCAGGCCGCCTGCTATATGGCGATCCCGGGTTCGGGCCACAGCCGCGCGCCTGCGGCACGCGATCTTCACAGCGAAGCGCCGGCGCTGTCATGAGCAATCTGGTCGAGGTCAACAATCTCAACATCCGCTTCACCGGCGAACGCACCGTGCACGCGGTGAATAATCTCAGCCTCACGCTCGGCGAGGGCGAGGTGCTGGGGCTACTCGGCGAATCCGGTTCCGGCAAGAGCGTGACTCTGCGGGCGCTGATGCGGCTGCTGCCGAAGAAGCGCACGCAGATTTCCGGCACCGTGCGGGTGCTGGGCCGCGACGTGCTGGCGCTCGACGACGACGCGCTGTCGGCGTTTCGCGGCCAGACGGTGTCGATGATCTTTCAGGAGCCGGCGCTGGCGCTGGATCCGGTCTACACCATCGGCCGGCAGATCGCCGAAACCGTGATGCGCCACGAAGGCAAGAGCCAGCACGACGCCACCGCGCGGGCGCTGGAGATGCTCGAAGTCGTGCGGATTCCGTCGGCGAAACGCCGGCTCGATGCCTACCCGCACGAGATGAGTGGCGGGATGCGACAGCGCGCGATGATCGCGCTGGCGCTGGCCTGCAAGCCGAAGATTCTTCTGGCCGACGAGCCGACCACCGCGCTCGACGCCACGGTGCAGATTCAGATCCTGCTGCTGCTGCGCGAATTGCAGCGCGAATTCGGCATGTCGGTGATCTTCGTGACCCACGACATCGGCGTCGCGATCGAGATCTGCGACCGCGTCGCGGTGATGTATGCCGGGCAGATCATCGAGCAGGGCAGCTTGCGCGAGATCGTGCGCACGCCGCTGCATCCCTATGCGAAGGGCCTGCTCGCCTCCACCGTGCACGGCGCCAAGCGCGGCGCCAGGCTGGAGACGATTCCAGGCACGCCGCCCTCGCTCGATCAGGCGCCAAGCGCCTGCTCGTTCGCGCCACGCTGCGCCTTCGCCCAGCCGCGTTGCACCGCGGCCCTGCCACCCGACGTGCAGGTCGGCCCGAACCGCTCCGCGCGTTGCATCCTGGTCGATCCCGCGACGGCCGGCGCGTAACGGAGGGGTTGCGGCAGATCCTGTCGGTCATCGTCATCATCTCACGCCTTGCCGTCGGGGAAGCGCTGACGGCCTATCCGCGGATCTGGACGCCGGCCCATTCTTCCGAGAGTTTGGCGATCGAGGTGAAATCGGAATCCGGACCGTATTTGGCCTGAGTCAGCGCGAGGATCTGGCGCACAATGGCGCCCATGATCATCGGAATGCCCATGGCCTCGGCTTCGTCGAGACAGAGCCGGACGTCCTTGTAGGACAGCGCCGTCGCAAAGCCGAAGTCGAAGGTGCCAGTCAGCACCGAGCGCGGGAACTTGTCCTGCGTGGCGCTGTTGCGGCCGGACGAAACGTTGATGATGTCGAGCAGGATTTTGGGATCGAGCCCGGCCTTCACACCCATCACCATGCCTTCGGACGAAATCACCAGCGCCGCCGCGGCCAACAGGTTGTTGACGAGCTTGGCGGTCTGCGCGAGCCCCGGTTTCTCGCCGGTGTAGAACAACTTGCCGAAATGCTTCAGGATCGGTTCAACCTGGGGCGCATAGACATCCTTCGGACACGACACCATCACGGCCAGCGTACCGCCCTTGGCGCCGGCGATGCCGCCGCTGACGGGGGCATCGACGAAGGTGACGTTATGCTCGCTAAGCCCGCGCGCGATGATGGTGGAGGCACCGGGGCCCGTGGTCGATAGATCGATCAGCGTTCGGACGCGATCACCATGGGCGATGCCGTCCTCACCGAGCGCCACGGCCTTGACGATGTCGGGGGTCGGCAGACTCATCAGCACGATCTCGGCGGCGGATGCGACTTCGCGGGGGGAATTGGCGATCCGTACGCCCCGCGCCGCCAGCGGCGCCGTCGCATTCGGATCCCGGTCATAGACGCAAAGCGTATAACCTGCGTCCAGCAGGCGCGCGCACATGGGTCCCCCCATGCGACCGACTCCAACGAATCCGAGCAACTCTCCAGCCATAGAAAATCTCCCTTAGCCGACGAATCAACCCGCCGGCGCATTTCTGACATTGGACGGAGGCTAGCGGGTGTCGTCGGGCAAGGCATCGCCTTAAGTGGAATAACAGCTTTCCCGCGCACGGCGTTTGCAACGCAGCGAGATCGCTAAGCCATCAACGGGCCGGTGCCCTTGGCCCAAAGGCCGCGGCGGACGAGATCCTTGATCTGCTGTCGTACCATCCGCGCCAGCGCGCGCGTCGCGGCGGTGGTGGGCCGCTGGCTCGATGTGACGAGAATCAGTTGCCGCGTCAGAACCGGATCGATGATCGACCAGCTCTTGATGCGGCCGGCTTCGACCAGACTCCGTGCCGGGCCGTATGAGAGTAGCGTGTAACCCATGCCTTGTTCGACCAGACTCAGGGTCGACGGCATTGCGTCGACCTCCAGTTCGATCCGCGGCGCGATCTTGGCCTCGCCCAACAAGGCATCCACGACAAGGCGAAGGCCATGCGGGCGGCTAGGCAGGATCATCGGAATTTCCGTTAGCCGGGACGCCGGCACCGGGCCATCCCCCAGGCCCGAAGGATCGCTCATCGGCCCGAGCAGGCTGATTTCTTCGGTGATCAGAGGCTCGGCACGAAGATTGCTGGTGCGCGGCGCATTGTAGAGCACCGCCACATCGATCTTTCCGGTGATCAGCCATTCCAGCAGGTGGCCGCTGAAACCTTCCACGACCCGCATCGCGATATCGGGAAATTCCGAGCGAAAGCATTGCACCAGCGGCACCGTGAGCACCGAGCCGACCGATGGCGGCATACCGATGGCGATGGTGCCGCGTGGACTGGTGCGCAGCGCAATGACTTCGCTGGTGGCTCGCGCCACCGTATCGAGCACGCTGCCGGCATAATCGTGCAACACCTTGCCGGCCTCGGTGAGTACGATGCCGCGGCCGTTGCGAGAGAACAGTTCGATGTCGAGTTCCTGCTCCAGCGCCTTGATCTGCCGGCTCAGGACAGGTTGGGCGATCGACAGTACCGCGCCGGCGCGCGAGAACGAGCCGAACTCAGCCAGCGCGGCGAAAGCCTTAATTTGCTTGAGATCCATGGGTTTCCTGTTGCGCTCTTGTCCGACCGGCGCTCTGTTTCAGTATTTCAGGCAGCACGCTCCCGATGGCGGACACAGCGCCGCCCGTCTGACATTTTATCTTGGTGCGCGCCCGAGAGCTACCGACCAACAACGTGGGCGCACCGCGGGAGATCAGATGACCATGGACCCGGAAAACGTGGCGCGCGTCATCATGTTCGCGCTCGACCAGCCGCCGCATATGCAGATTGCCGAGATCATGGCGCTTCCCGTCAATCGCCATTGAGACGGTATCGATCGGCTACAACGGCAGCCATTCGACCAGGTCGCCGGGCTTCACAGTCTCACGATCCGCGGCGATGATGACAAAACCGTCGGCCTTGCCGAGGCGGCGCAGCATCCCTGAATTGCTCTTCGGCAACAGATTGATCAGCGCAGCGGCGTTCTCGTTGTATCCCTCGAGCACTGCGGGCAAATAGCTCGCCCGCCCCGGCCGGCCGGTCCACGAGAAATTGGCGATCGCCGGAATCGAGCGAGTTGTCGTCGGCCCGAGACCGGCGCGGACCCGCAGCAATTCATCGACCAAGACCTTGAACGTCGTGAACACCGCGCCGGGATTGCCGGGAAGCCCGATGTAGATCGCCTCGCCGACCGTGCCGAGTGTCAGCGGCTTCCCCGGCTTGATCGCAATCTTGGACACCGCGATCGTCCCCCCGCATCGCCGCACGGTCTCGACCATATGATCTTCGTCGCCGACCGAGACGCCTCCCGTCGTCATCACGAAATCCGCCTGCCAGGCCGCCTGCCGCAACAGCGCCGACAGCGCTTCCGGATCGTCCGGACAGGCGCCGAGATCGATCAGTTCAATCCACGGTTTGTCGAGCAGGCCGCGCAGCATGAAGCGATTGGAATTGTAGATTTCGCCCGGCGCGAGTTGTTCGCCGGGCTGGCGCAATTCGGATCCGGTCGAAAATGTCGCAACCCGAATTTTGCGAAACGCCATGATCGCGGCGCAGCCTGCCGACGCCATCATCCCCATTTCGGCGGGGCCGATCAGGCCTCCGGCATTCGCCAGCACGTCACCGATCTGGGCTTCCTCGCCACAGGGGCGGATATTTTCGCCGACTCCCGGAATCCGCGACAGCACGATCTCGTCGCCCTCGCGCAGGACGTCCTCCTGGGCAATCACCGCATTGGCGCCGCGGGGAATTGCCGCGCCGGTGAGAATCCGGATTGCCGCGTCGGCGCCAAGCACAGGTCGATCGACCACGCGGGCCGCCGCGGCTCGACCGCTGACCGTGAGCCGCGGCCGCGCCGTCCGTTCAAGATCGAAGGTGTTGACGGCGTAACCGTCCATTGCGCTGTAGTCGAAACGCGGCAATGGCGTCTCCGCGAGCACCGTCCGCCCCAGCACGCGCCCTGAGGCATCCGTGAGCTGAACGGTTTCGACTTCCGTCACCGGGGTCACCAGCGCCAGTCCCCTCTGCCTTGCCACGTCAATCGGCAGCAGCGCTTCGGCGCCGTGCGCCGGCTGTCGATCGCAGACCGCTATCGCAGACAGCGACGACTTCGGCGGCAGGTGAGCGCCGATCCGTTTCGCGACTTGGCTCATGAAGGTTTCCGCTCCCGCTTCGATTCTGGCGCCGGCCGACCCCGCCGCCGATTCATTGCGACGGCGGCGATAACTTGCTCTCGACCTGCCGCCTGCACCACGCCTGGATCTCGGCGCCGTCCGGCTTCAGGATCGCCGGCCTGCCGCCGGCAAATGCAATGCAGGCGTCAAGATTGAGCGCCGAGACCCCCGCGATAGTCGGAATGCCGCGACCGATCGCTTCCGCGAGCGGTTGCAGCAGGCCGCGGCCGGCCGCCTCCTGCTTGCCGAATTTATTCAACACCATCAGGTCGAGCGGGCCGTCGAGCGCCCGCTCCATCCAAACCGCGGCCTGCGCCAGCGCGCCGAGGTCGAGCTTGCAGCCGCGCGCCTGGGCGCCACGATCGGACGAAATCGAAATCTCTTCTCCGGACCACAAATCGTGCAGGATCATATCGCAGCGATGGCGATCCGGCCGATCGTGCGCGATCTGGATCACGCCGCCGAGACGAAGCCCCCGCTTCTGCAAATTCCGCATGCAACCGGCGAGCACGGCGTCGGCGCGCAGGCTATCCTCATACAGCATCACAGCGAATGGCAGGTCGATTTCAGCTTCGGCCTGTTGGTGTCGTGGCGCGATGGTCCCTGATGCAGCGATCACCGGTCCCCCTCCCCAGCCGTCGCGGCGCCAGCACTCGCATGGCCACCACAATTGCAGCCGGATTGTACTGCCGGCGCCTGATCGCGACGCAGCGACCAGTCGATCATGCGCCCCAAGCAGGTCGAAGCAGCGTCGCTCGAACTCTCCAGCGCGGTCATCATCGCAAGCCAGTCCTCGTCGTTGCCCTGGTCCGCGAAGCCACGCACCGCATTGGCGACGTATTCGCCGACCGACTCACCGTAATGTTCGGCGGCATGCTGGACCTGACCGAGGCGACGAAGATCGTTCGTCGCCAGCAACGCCGCGGTCGCCACCGTCTCGTCCTGCAATTGTCGCAACAGATCGCCGAGAAGCATCGGAAACGCCCCTTACTGCACCAGCGGCGACGTTGCCGCTTCGAGGATCACGCCCGTGATGGTGGCCTTGCCCGCCAGCATCGCAATGTATTGAACCGTGGCGCGCCGCTCAACCGTCTCGTTGAGGTAGTTCGCAATCCGCTCGCGAACCGCCTCGAACGGCAACAACTGGCCCTCGATCCGTCGATTTAGTCTCACAATGTGAAAACCGTAACGAGTCTCGGCCGGCTCGGTACAGCTCTCACCGGGCTGCAACCGGTCGAGCGCCTTCTCGAATTCGGGACTGGTGGTCCCGGCGCTGATCTGTCCGAGATTGCCGCCTTGCTGGCTCGACGGACAGGCGGAATGCCGCCGCGCCAGTTCGGCGAACCGTTCGGGAGCGGCCTGCACCAGTTTGAGCACCGCCTCGGCCTCGATCCTGGCCTCGGCGCGAGCCGCCTGGTCGCCCGGCGCGGCCGGAAACAGGATATGCGCGGCCTCGAAGATCGCCGACGCGTGAAATCTCCTGAGGTTCATGTCGTAGTAGCGTCGACAGATCGCCTCGTCGGCGACCGGCGTGATCACCTCGGCCTCGACAACCTGACGAACCAGTGCTTCGTCGTCGGTCTCGCGGCGGCCCTGCGCGTCCTCGAGCGGCGCCGGGAACAATCCGAGTTCGTTCGCCCGATCCAGCAGCAACTGCCTGATCACCAGCGCGCGGGCGGCTTCCGCGAACGCCGCAGCCGGCGTCTTGGCGGGATGATGTTGCGCCTCCTGCGCGATGGTTTCGCGCGGAATGGTACGACCATTGACGCTGACGACGCGGCTCGGAGACGCGGTCGGCGAAGCGAAAGCGAGGTTGCTCATTTGCATTACTCCGCCGGTTGCGCCGGAGCGCCGACGCCGCGCGCGCCCTTGCGATGGGTGCGCACCACCTGATAGCCACGCCGACCAAGGTACCACACCGGCGCGCTCCAGATATGGACCAGCCGGGTGAACGGGAACACCAGGAAGATTGTCATGCCGATCAAGAGGTGCGCCTTGAAGATCGGATGCACGTCCGCGACATAGGCCGAGGCGCCGGGCTGCAACGTCAGGATGCCCTGCGCCCAGCTCATCAGCTTCACCATCTCATGCCCGTCCATGTGACCCAGCGAGACGAAGATGCTGGACAGGCCGAGCAGCAGCTGGGTCAGTAGCAGCAGCAGCACCGCGATGTCGCCGAACGAAGAGTGCTTCAGGATCCGTGAATCCGTCAGCCGACGATGCGTCAGCATAACGATGCCGACCAGGCACATCAGACCAGCGACACCGCCGACGACGATGGCAACGCCCTGCTTGAAGCTGTGGCTGACGCCGAGCATGTCCCAGACCCAGATCGGCGTCAGCAGCCCAAAGAAATGACCGGCGAAGATCAGCAGCACGCCGACGTGAAACAGGTTTGACCCCCAGGTCAGCTGGCGGCGGCGCAGCAACTGGCTCGATCCGGTCTTCCAGGTGTATTGCTCGCGGTCGTAGCGCAGCAGGCTGCCGCACAGAAACACGGTCAACGCGAAATACGGATACCAGCCGAAGGCGATGTGATTGAGGGTGTCGTTCATGACGCTGCTCCCGGGCTCGACGGATTGTCCGCGGTCGATACCGCGCGTTTGGCATGGCGCATCCGGGCGGCGAGCGCGTCGGTGCCGCAGCCGCCGATCGCGGATTGCGCGCCGAGGCCGGAGGCACCCGGCCCGAAGCTGACGGCTTCTTCCTCCCACGCCGCGTCGAGCGCGGCGAAGTCATTGGGGTCCGCTTCCTCTTCCGACATGATCGCGTCGAGATCGGCCTGCCGCAACTCGGCATCGGCGATCGCCCCGATGGCGCGCAGCACCGGCTCGTAGCTGGATTCGCGCTTGCGCAACCGTTCGGCCAGCGCCGCCAGGATATGCGCCGGCTGGCCGAGGAATTCGCGCGCAGCCTCGAGCGGCAGCGTCGAACAGTATTCCAGCAACAGCGGCAGGAAGTCCGGCAACTCACCGGGCCGCATCGCCAGGCCGCCCTGCTGATAGACCGCGCCGAGATCGATCATCGCCTGGCCGCGGTCCCGGCTTTCGCCATGGACGTGCTCGAAGATGTGCAGCGACAGCGTGCGCGAGCGATCGAACAGTTGCACATAGCGCTCCTGCAGATCATAGAGATCGCTGGCTTCGATCTCGTCGAGAAAGCCGTCGAGCGCCACGCGTTGCGGCGCCGGAATCAGTCGCTCGCGATCCAGCGCCCGCCGCATTTCCGGAACGGCCTTGATCAGTTCGGCTTCCGGATATGACAGCAAGGCGGAAAGCACCTTGAAGGTGAGGATGCTCTTCGAATTTCCCATCACACGATCTCCATCGGATTGCGTGCCTTCTTCGGCTGCCCGAACAGGTTGGTTTCGGTGCGACCATCGGAGCAGCCATTGCCGAACGAGAAACCGCAGGAACCGCGCAGGTCGAGCGCGTTGGTTCCAGCTTCGCGATGGGTCGTCGGAATCACGAAGCGGTCTTCGTAATTGGCGATCGCCATCAATTGATACATCTCCTCGATCTGCGCGCCGGTGAGACCGACCTTCTTGGCGATGTTCTCGTCGATTACGCCGTCGATGGTCTTGGCGCGCATATAGGCCCGCATCGCCAGCATCCGCTCGAGACCGGTCGCGACCGGCGCCTCGTCGCCCGCGGTCAGCAAGTTGGCGAGATACTTCAAGGGAATCCGCAGGCTGCGGACGTCAGGCATGGCGCCGTCCAGCCCCATCTTGCCGGCCTCGGCCGCCGACTGAATCGGCGACAACGGCGGCACGTACCAGACCATCGGCAGCGTGCGGTATTCCGGATGCAGCGGGAACGCCACCTTCCACTCCATCGCCATCTTCCAGATCGGCGACTTGCGGGCGCCTTCAATCCAGGCTTCGGCGATGCCGTCCGCCCTCGCCTGCGCGATCACCTTGGGATCGCTGGGATCGAGGAAGATTGACAGTTGCGCCTCGTAGAGATCCTTCTCGTCCTTGCAGCTCGCGGCTTCCTCGATGCGGTCGGCATCATAGAGCACGACGCCGAGATAGCGGATGCGGCCGACGCAGGTCTCGGAGCACACCGTCGGCTGGCCGGCCTCGATCCGCGGATAGCAGAAGATGCACTTCTCGGACTTGCCGCTCGACCAGTTGTAATAGATCTTCTTGTACGGACAGCCGGAGACGCACATCCGCCAGCCGCGGCACTTGTCCTGATCGATCAGGACGATGCCGTCCTCCTCACGCTTGTATATCGCACCCGACGGACAGGAGGCGACGCAGGCCGGATTGAGGCAATGCTCGCACAGCCGCGGCAGATACATCATGAAGGTGTTTTCGAACGCGCCGTAGATATCCTTCTGCACGCCTTCGAAATTGGCATCCTTCGAGCGCTTAGCGAATTCGCCGCCGAGGATTTCCTCCCAATTCGGGCCCCACTCGATCTTCTCCATCCGCTCGCCGGAGATCAGCGAACGCGGACGCGCGGTCGGCATCGCCTGGCTTTCGCCGGCGGTCTGCAGATGCTCATAGTCGAAGGTAAAGGGCTCGTAATAGTCGTCGATCTCCGGCAAGTCCGGATTGGCGAAGATCTTCGCCAACACCCGCCACTTGCCGCCGATCTTCGGCTGGATCTTGCCGTTGGATTTGCGGGTCCAGCCACCGTTCCACTTGGTCTGGTTCTCCCACTCCTTGGGATAGCCGATCCCGGGCTTGGTCTCGACATTGTTGAACCATGCGTATTCCATGCCCTCGCGGCTGGTCCAGACGTTCTTGCAGGTGACCGAACAGGTGTGACAGCCGATGCACTTGTCGAGGTTCAGCACCATGGCGATTTGCGCGCGGATCTTCATGATGCGGTCTCCAGCTTGCCGGTCTTGTCGTCGATCGTGGCGTCGGGAGCAGCGCCCTCCAGCCAGTCGACTTTCGACATTTTGCGAATGATCACGAACTCGTCGCGGTTCGAGCCCACGGTGCCGTAATAGTTGAAGCCGTAGGCCTGCTGCGCATAGCCGCCGATCATGTGGGTCGGCTTGGTGACCACCCGGGTCACCGAATTATGGATGCCGCCACGTTGTCCGGTCATCTCCGAACCCGGCACGTTCACGATCTTCTCCTGCGCGTGATACATCATGCACATGCCATTCTTGACCCGCTGCGACACCACCGCGCGTGCGACCAGCGCGCCGTTGGTGTTGTAGGCCTCGATCCAGTCGTTATCGACGATGCCGCCTTTGACCGCGTCATCCTCGCTGATCCAGACGATCGGGCCGCCGCGCGACAGCGTCAGCATCAGCAGATTGTCGGTATAGGTCGAATGGATGCCCCACTTCTGATGCGGGGTGATGAAGTTGAGGACGATCTGTTTCTCGCCGTTCGGCCGTTCCTCGATGATCGGCTTGATGGTCTTGGTGTCGATCGGCGGTCGATAAACGCAGAAGCCTTCGCCGAATGCTCGCATCCACAGATGATCCTGATAGAGCTGCTGGCGGCCGGTCAGCGTCCGCCACGGGATCAGTTCGTGAACGTTGGTGTAGCCGGCGTTGTAGCAGACCTTGTCGGATTCCAGCCCGGACCAGATCGGCGACGAGATGATCTTGCGCGGCTGCGCCACGACATCGCGGAACCGGATCTTTTCGTCTTCCTTGGGAATGGCCAGGTGAATGTGGTCACGGCCGGTGAAGCCGCCCAGCGACTCCCAGGCCTTGACCGCGACTTCGCCGTTGGTCTCCGGTGCCAGTGAGAGAATGACCTCGGCGGCGTCGATCGCGGTCTGAATCCGCGGCATCCCCTTGGCCGGACCGTCCTGCACCTCGCCGTTCAGCTTGCGCAGGAACTCGACCTCATGGCTGGTGTTCCAGCTCATGCCCTTGCCGCCATTACCGAGCTTGTCCATCAACGGCCCAAGCGAGGTGAAGCGGTCGTAGAGATGCGGATAATCGCGTTCGACCACCGTCACCGCCGGCATGGTTCGGCCGGGGATCGGCTCGATCTCACCCTTCTTCCAGTCCTTGACGTCGAAGGCCTGAGCGATCTCTCCGGGCGAGTCGTGCATGATCGGTGTCAGCACCACGTCCTGTTCGACGCCGAGCACCTCCGGAGCCACCTTCGAGAACGCCTTGGCGATCCCCTTGTAGATCTCCCAGTCGCTGCGGGCCTGCCAAGCCGGATCGACCGCCGCCGTCAGCGGGTGAATGAAGGGATGCATGTCCGAGGTGTTGAGGTCGTCCTTCTCGTACCAGGTCGCGGTCGGCAGCACGATGTCGGAATACATGCAGGTGGTCGACATCCGGAAATCGAGCGTCACCAGGAGATCGAGTTTTCCCTCCGGCGCCTTGTCGTGCCAGACCACTTCGCTGGACCTGCGCTGGCCCTCGACGCCGAGATCCTTGCCGAGCACGCCATGCTTGGTGCCGACGAGATGCTTGAGGAAATACTCGTGTCCCTTGCCCGACGCGCCGAGCAGATTGGAGCGCCACACGAACAGATTGCGCGGCCAATTCTTCGGATTGTCGGGATCTTCGCAGGACAGTTTCAGGTCGCCGGATTGCAGCGACTTGGCGACGTAGTCCTTGGCCTCAAGGCCGGCGGCGTCCGCCTTGGCCTTGATCCCGAGCGGATTCTCCTGCAACTGCGGCGCGGACGGTAGCCAGCCCATCCGCTCAGCCCGCACATTGTAGTCGATCAGCGCGCCGTCCCACGGGCCGGCCGGTGCCGTCGGCGACAGAATTTCGGAGACGTCGAGCGTCTCGTAGCGCCACTGGTCGGTGTGGGCATAGAACGCCGAGGTCGAATTCATCTGCCGCGGCGGCCGGTTCCAGTCGAGTCCGAACGCCAGCGGCGTCCAGCCGGATTGCGGGCGCAACTTCTCCTGGCCGACATAATGCGACCATCCGCCACCGGACTGCCCGACGCAGCCGCACATCACCAGCATGTTGATGATGCCGCGGTAGTTCATGTCCATGTGGTACCAGTGGTTCAGCCCGGCACCGACGATCACCATCGACCGCCCCTTGGTCTTCTCGGCGTTCTTGGCGAATTCGCGCGCCACGGTGATGATCTGCTCCCGCGGCACCCCGGTGATCTTCTCGGCCCAGGCTGGCGTGTACGGCTCCATGTCGTCATAGCTCTTGGCGATGTTGGTGCCGCCGAGGCCGCGATCGATGCCGTAATTGGCGACGAACAGATCGAACACCGACGCCACCAGCGTCTCGCCTTCGGTCAGTTGCAGCTTCTTGACCGGGATATTGCGGGTCAGCACGCTGGGATGATCGGTGCCCTGGAAATAGTCGTGCTCGCGATTGCCGAAATACGGGAATGCGACGGAGGCGACGTCGTCCTTGACGTCGGTCAGCGACAGCCGCAGCCGTGTCGGCTCGCCCTTCGCATCCTTTTCTTCCAGATTCCATTTGCCCTTTTCGCCCCAGCGGAAGCCGACCGATCCCTTCGGGACGACAAGGTTGCCGGTGGTTTCGTCGAAGGCGAGCGTCTTCCAATCCGGATTGTTGGCCTCGCCGAGCGCGCCGGCCAGATCGGAGGCGCGGATGAACCGCTCGGGAACGTAGTGGTCGCCCTGCTTGACCAGCCGCACCAGCATCGGCATGTCGGTGTACTGTCGCGCGTAGTCGCGGAAATAGTCCGGCTGCCGGTCGATGTGGAACTCACGCAAGATTACGTGGCCCATCGCCATGCCGAGGGCGGCGTCGGTGCCCGGCTTCGGCGACACCCACATGTCGGAGAATTTCGAGGCCTCCGAATAATCTGACGAGATCACCACGCTCTTGGCGCCCTTGTAGCGGACCTCCGTATAGAAGTGCGCGTCGGGGGTGCGGGTCTGCGGAACGTTGGAGCCCCACAGGATCAGGAATCCGGAATTGTACCAGTCCGCGGATTCCGGAACGTCGGTCTGTTCGCCCCAGGTCTGCGGGCTGGCCGGCGGCAAATCGCAATACCAGTCATAGAACGACATGCAGACGCCGCCGAGCAACGACAGATAACGCGATCCGGCGGCGTAGCTGACCATCGACATCGCCGGGATCGGCGAAAATCCGAACACCCGATCGGGACCGTAGGTCTTCGCGGTGTAGGCGTTGGCCGCCGCGATTAGTTCATTGACCTCGTCCCAAGGCGCGCGGACGAATCCGCCGAGCCCACGCTTCGACACGTAGGACGCGCGCTTCTGCGGATTCTCGACGATCGATTTCCACGCCGCCACCGGGGTCATCAGCACCCTGGCATCGCGCCACGCCTTCAACAGCCGCGAACGGACCAGCGGATACTTCACCCGGTTGCCCGAATACAGATACCAGCTGTAGCTGGCGCCGCGGGCGCAGCCGCGCGGCTCGTGGTTCGGCAGGTCGGGCCTGGTTCTGGGATAATCGGTCTGCTGGGTTTCCCAGGTGACGATGCCACCCTTGACGTAGACCTTCCAGGAACACGAGCCGGTACAGTTCACCCCATGGGTGGAGCGAACGATCTTGTCGTGCTGCCAGCGTTTGCGATAGCCGTCCTCCCACGAGCGATCGTCATCGGTCGTGATCCCGTGGCCGTCGGAGAATTCGTCCGTCATGCGATTGAAGAAGGTGAGACGGTCCAGAAAATTGCTCATCATCGATCTCCGATTATTCTGCGGGTTGCGCGACGGCCGAGGCCCGTCCGCGCTCGACGTCGTAAAGCAGCCCGCCGCGCCGCGTGTAGACCGCCCAGGTCACCACGATGCAGATCAGGTAGAAGCCGAGGAAGCCATACAGGGCCATCTGCGGTCCGCCGGTCGCCGCGATTGAACTACCGTAGGCCTTCGGGATGAAGAAGGCGCCGAACGCCGCGATCGCCGAGGTGAAGCCGGTAATCGCCGCCGATTCCTTCTCCGCCTCGCGGGTGCGCTCGGCGGCGTCGAGGCCGGGCATCAGCCGCGCCACTTCCTTGCGCATGATCGCCGGGATCATCTGGAAGGTGGAGGCATTGCCGACCCCGGTCGCGAAGAACAGCAGCAGGAACATCGAAAAGAAGCCCCAGAACGCATAGGGCTGATCCTTGACGCCGAGGAAGTACAAAACGCCGATCACGCCGAACGACATCAGGACGAAGACGTAGAACGTCACCCGCGCGCCGCCGAGCCGATCCGCGATCCATCCGGTCGCCGAGCGCGACAGCGCGCCGACCAACGGGCCGAGGAAGATGAACGGAAGCGCGTCGACCATCGGGAACTGGGTCTTCGCCAGCAGCGGGAATCCCGCCGAGTAGCCGATGAACGAACCGAACGTCCCGGTGTAGAGCACGCACATGATCCAGTTGTGCTTGCGCTGGAAGATCACCGCCTGTTCGGAGAACGAGGCCTTCGCCGACGCGATATCGTTCATGCCGAACCACGCCGCGAATGCCGATATCGCGATGAACGGCACCCAGATGAAGCCGGCGTTCTGCAGCCACATCGGCGCCGCCTTGACGCCCGCTCCGACAGTCGCCGGATCGCCGCCCATCCAGCCGAACACGCCCGCCGTGATCACGATCGGCACCAGAAACTGCACGACGCTGACGCCGAGATTGCCGAGGCCGGCGTTGAGAGCCAGCGCGTTGCCCTTTTCCGACTTCGGAAAGAAGAACGAGATGTTGGCCATCGATGAGGCGAAGTTACCGCCGCCAAGACCACACAGCAGCGCCAGGATCAGGAAGATCGCATAGGGCGTCCCCGGGGTTTGCACTGCGTAGCCGATGCCGATCGCCGGGATCATCAGCGACCATGTGGCCAGAGTGGTCCACAGCCGCCCGCCGAAGATCGGCACCATGAACGAGTAGAAGATCCGCAGCAGGGCGCCGGAAATTCCTGGCAACGCCGCCAGCCAGAACAATTCGTCGGTGGTGAATTTGAATCCGACCGAGGGCAGCTTGGCGACCACCACCGACCAGACCTGCCACACCGCGAACGACAACAGCAGCGCCGGGATCGAGATCCAGAGATTGCGCCGCGCGATGGCGCGGCCGCTGCTCTCCCAGAACGCTTTGTCTTCCGGGCGCCAGTCGGTCAGCATCGCGCCGGAGAGAGCGCCGGCATGCTTGGTCCCATGGATCGGCTGCATTTCCGGCAGCTGCGGCAGGCCCCGAAGAACGCCTGCTGCGGCGCGACGCTCCATATGCCGGATCGAAAAATGCATCCAGAGCAGCGAGCCCAGCACCAGGCCAAACAGCAGCATGAAGCAGCTGGTCCACATCCCGGTGAGGTCGTTGAGGACGCCGAAGGCGATCGGCAGTACGAAGCCGCCAAGTCCGCCGATCATGCCGACCAGTCCGCCGACGGCGCCGACGTTGTCGGGGTAGTAGAGGGGGATGTGCTTGTACACCGCGGCCTTGCCGAGCGCCATGAAGAAGCCCAGCACAAAGATGGTCACCGTGAAGGAAACCACGCCCATCTCCAGGTGGAAGGCCACCGGCCCCTTGATGCCGTGGACGACGTAGTCGACCGGCGGATAGGACAGCAGGAAGGTACAGATGACGCCGACCAGGAACGTCCAGTACATCACCGTGCGCGCGCCGTAGCGGTCCGAGAGATGGCCGCCATAGGCGCGGAAAACGCTGGCCGGAAGCGAGAACATCGCCGCCGTCATGCCGGCGGTCTTGATGTCGACGCCGTAGACGTTGATCAGATATTGCGGCAGCCACAGCGACAGCGCGACGAAGGCACCGAACACGTAGAAATAGTACAGCGAGAAGCGCCAGACCTGAACGTTCTTCAGCGCCGTTAATTCAAGCCACGCGCTTTTCGCCGGCGCGCCGGTGCGCCGACGCTCGACGACGACCGGATCGTCGGCAGTGACGAACCAGAACACGACGGCGCCGACGGCGAGAACGGCGGCCCAGATCTGCGCGACGCCCTGCCAGCCATAGGCGATCAACACAAATGGCGCGGCGAATTTGGTCACCGCGGCGCCGACATTGCCGGCGCCGAAGATGCCAAGCGCGAGGCCCTGCTTGCCCTGCTCATACCAGCGCGAGACATAGGCGATGCCGACCGCAAAGGAGCCGCCAGCAATGCCGACGCCGAGCGCGGCGACCAGCGTCTGGGTGTAGGTGTGTGCGTAGGTGAGGAGGAATGTCGCGAGCGCGCCGGCGAGCATCACCACCGGGAAGATCCGCCGTCCGCCGTAGCGGTCGGTCCAGATCCCGAGCGCCAGCCGTATCAGCGAGCCGGTCAGAATCGGGGTGCCGACCAGTAGACCGAACTGGGTCTCAGAGAGCGAGAGTTCCTTTTTGATCTGGATGCCGATGATCGAGAAAATCGTCCACACCGCGAAGCACAGCGTAAACCCAATCGTCGAGGCCCAAAGCGCACGGCTCCGTTGGCCGGCGTCCACATCCGAGAGAGTTGTCATCAATTGATCCCCTACCAAGCAAAGCGCCAGAAGAACGGCGTCCGGTTGACGACAGATGGGATCTTTCGATCTGTGATCGTTGCGCTAGATCAAGCTCCTTTACTTACCGAAAACATTCTCGACTTTAATTAGCAAGCATCAATACTCGGATTGACTTAATTGGTGTCAGTAATAGATTTTAGTTCGGTTCCCAATTGACTTTTATCAAGAAACACTCACCTTCCCGGTTCCAGATATGGGAAGCAGTCTGTGCCAATATCCGACTCCGATTCAGTCAGGTCCCTGCCCTTGTTTTCCGGCATGGATCAGCGGAATTTCGAGAAGCTGATGCAGGCGACGTTCCTGCAGAGATTCCCCGCCCAACTCGTCATGATCCGTGAGGGCGATTCAGCCGACTTTCTGCATGTCGTGATCGAGGGATCGATCGATTTTTTCGCGGAGCACGCCGGCAGGGAGACTAGCCTGTGGATCGCGCGACCGTACGCGACCTTCATTCTGGCCGCGGTGATGCGCGACGAGGTCTATCTGCACTCGGCGCGCACGCTGGAGACATCGCGAATCCTGATGATCCCCGCCAAGGCGGTTCGCGAGGCGTTCGATAGCGACCCGGTATTCGCGCGCGCGACCGTGCAGGAGCTTGCCGCGCGCTATCGCGGCGTGGTGAAGGATCTCAAGAACATCAAGCTGCGGCCGAGCCTGGAGCGGCTCGCGAACTGGCTGTTGCGGCGGAATATCAACGCCGGAGCCCAGGGCCGGTTTGAAATTCCGTTCGACAAGAAGACCCTGGCATCGCACCTGGGGATGACGCCCGAAAACCTGTCGCGCAACTTCGCATCGCTGCAGGCCTATGGCGTCGAGATGAATTCGAAAGAGATCACGCTCAGGGATGTCGCATCGCTGACCCGCCTGGCGAAACCCAATCGGCTGATTGACGACCCTGATTCCTGAGACCACGCTGCTGCTGGCTTCATCGACTGTGTCACTCGGCGTGCGAATTTGAACGCCGAGTTAAACCCGGCCCCAAGTGACCTCCCGTACGACGAGACTCACCACCCATCCGACCGGTCTGCGGCGCACTACAGCCTGATGATCGGGTCGGGTGTGCAGCCGATCCGGCGATTGCCGTTCTCGGCCCACAGCGCGCAGCCGCTTTCGGTGGCGACCGGGCCTTCGACGGCGACGCACCGATCCGGCGGCAGGAACAGCCGGCAGCGGCCGCAATTCTGGCCAGACCAGACCTGCGAGAGGTAGCGGGCATCGGCCTGCGACGATTTTTTCGGGATCATGCTCGCACAGGAGACGCCGCCCTGCGCCGTTCGCTGTTCCTCGGCCGAGGCGTCGGACCAGGCGACGCCGAGGCAGACTGCGCCGGCCGCGCCGGCTCCGGCTTGCAGCAGCCGGCGACGCGACAGCACATCGACCCGACCGCGCGGGGTGTTGCTCATGGAATGCTCCACGGTTTGATTCGTCGGCTTGGCGACCCCGGCTGCCGACGCGCAACGCGCCGATACCGGTCTGCCGACCCGCGATCACAAGCTAGCAAAGCCAAGCTGACGGCTGCCTGACAGCGGCCGGAAACGACGCGCGCGGCGTCGCCGCCCGTGGAACCACGTGCGATGCGAAGTAACTACTTCGGCAACGTGGTGCTACCCATCAGGAACTGATCGATGGCGCGGGCGCAAAGCCGGCCCTCGCGGATCGCCCACACCACCAGCGACTGGCCGCGGCGCATGTCGCCCGACGCGAACACTTTCGGCACCGAGGTGGCGAATTCGGTGAGGTCGGCGCGGACATTGCCGCGCGGGTCGAGATCGACACCGAGTGATTTCAGCAATCCCTCGTGCACGGGATGCACGAAGCCCATCGCCAGCAGCACCAGATCGGCGTTGAGGGTGAACTCGCTGCCCGGGATCGGCTGGAACTTGGCATCGACCCGGACGCAATGCAGCTGCTTCACCGCGCCGTTCTCGCCCGAGAAGTTCTGGGTCAGCACCGCGAATTCGCGGCGCGCGCCTTCGGCCTGGCTCGACGAGGTGCGCATCTTCATCGGCCAGTTCGGCCAGGTCAGGCCCTTGTCCTCGCGCTCCGGCGGCGCCGGCATGATCTCGATCTGCGTCACGCTCAGCGCGCCCTGCCGGAACGAGGTGCCGATGCAATCGGAGCCGGTGTCGCCGCCGCCGATCACCACCACATGCTTGCCGCCGGCGAGAATCTCCTGGACGTCACCGAGCGGCTCGTTGCCGACGCGGCGGTTCTGCTGCGTAAGGAAATCCATCGCGAAGTGAATGCCGTTCAAATCGCGGCCGGGGATCGGCAGGTCGCGCGCAGCTTCCGCGCCGCCGGTCAGCGCCACTGCGTCGTAGCTCTTGAGCAGTTCGGCCGGATCGACCGCGCCGGGCGCGGTGCCGCCGACCGGAGAATTGTAGTGGAAGGTGACGCCCTCCGCCTCCATCTGGGCGACGCGGCGGTCGATCAGATGCTTCTCCATCTTGAAATCAGGAATGCCGTAACGCAGCAGGCCGCCAGCCTTCGCCGCCTTCTCATAGACATGGACGTCGTGGCCGGCGCGCGCCAGCTGCTGCGCGCAGGCGAGACCGGCGGGACCGGCGCCGACGATGGCGACGGCCTGGCCGGTGCGCAGCGCCGGCAGCTCCGGCTTGATCCAGCCATTGCCCCAGGCGCGATCGACAATGGCGCATTCGATGGTCTTGATGGTGACCGGGTTGTCGTCGATGTTCAGCGTGCACGACGCCTCGCACGGCGCCGGACAAATGCGGCCGGTGAATTCTGGGAAATTGTTGGTGGAGTGCAGGTTGCGCGAGGCTTCCTGCCAGTTGCCCTGATACACCAGATCGTTGAAATCCGGGATCTGGTTGTTGACCGGGCAGCCCGGCGCGCCCGGCTGCGCCGAGCCGGTGCCGTGACAATAGGGAACGCCGCAGCTCATGCAGCGCGCGGCCTGGTCGCGGGTGTCCTTCTCGCTCAGCGGAACGACGAATTCGTGGTAGTTGGTAACCCGCTCGGCGACCGGCGCGTATTTGCGATCGTGCCGCTCGATTTCCAGAAACCCTGTGATCTTGCCCATGAAACCCCGACGCCCCGAAACTTGAATTCAAATCCAACCTGTTAGTGCGGAGCGCGCCACAGCGGCAGCGCGCTCCCTCTCCCATGGGGAGAGGGTTGGGGTGAGGGGGTATGGCCTATCGTTAGGCCGTACCCCCTCACCCGACCGGCTTCGCCGCGCTCCGCCGGTCGACCTCTCCCCATGGGAGAGGTGGCCGAACGCGAGCGCCGCGCTAGTAACTTACGCTCCGATCGCGATCTTCGGCTCCTCGGCCTGCCGCGCCTTCAATTCGCGCAGCGCGCGGCGATATTCGACCGGCATCACCTTGCGGAATTTCGGCAGGGTGTCCTTCCAGTTCGCCAAAATCTCCGCGGCGCGCTTCGAGCCGGCCAGTTTGGCGTGGCGTGAGATCAAGACGTGCAGCCGCTCGACGTCCGAGCCGAGCAGATCGGCGAACACGTCGACCCGTCCGTGCGCTTCAAGATCGCCGGTCTGGTGATAGGCGTTTTCGTTGATCATCTCTTCCGACAAGACGGGCTCGAGTTCGACCATCGCCATGTTGCAGAGCTTCGGGAAACTGCCGTCCTCGTCAAGCACATAGGCAATGCCGCCCGACATCCCGGCGGCGAAGTTGCGCCCGGTCTTGCCGAGCACCACGACAATGCCGCCGGTCATGTATTCGCAGCAATGATCGCCGGCGCCCTCGACGACGGCAACCGCACCCGAGTTACGCACCGCGAAGCGTTCGCCGGCGATGCCGCGGAAGTAGCACTCGCCCTCGATCGCGCCGTACATCACGGTGTTGCCGACGATGATCGACTCCTCCGGCACGATGCCCGAATTGGCCGGCGGGCGGACCACGATGCGGCCGCCGGACAGGCCCTTGCCGACATAGTCGTTGCCTTCGCCTTCGAGATCGAAGCTGATGCCGCGCGCCAGCCAGGCGCCGAATGCCTGACCGGCGGTGCCCTTGAACGCCACCTGGATGGTGTCGTGCGGCAGGCCGTGGTGACCGTAGTGCTTCGCCACCACGCCGGACAGCATCGCGCCGGCGCTGCGATTGACGCTGTTGATCTCCATCTCGAACTTCACCGGAGCGCCGCGGTCGATCGCGGGCTGCGCCTTGGCGATCAGGGTGCGGTCGAGCACCTTCTCGAGGTGATGGTCCTGACCTTCGGAGTGATAGATCTTCTGTCCCGGCAGTTCCTTCTGGCGATGGAACAGCTTGGAGAAGTCGAGCCCCTTGGCCTTCCAGTGCGCCACCAGCGCCTGCTGGTCGAGCATCTGGGTCTGGCCGATCATCTCGTTGAAGTTGCGGTAGCCGAGCTGCGCCATCAATTCGCGGACTTCCTCGGCGACGAAGAAGAAGTAGTTGATGACGTGCTCGGGCTGGCCGGTGAAGCGCTTGCGCAGCACCGGATCCTGCGTCGCGACGCCGACCGGGCAGGTGTTGAGATGGCACTTGCGCATCATGATGCAGCCGGCCGCGATCAGCGGCGCGGTGGCGAAGCCGAATTCATCGGCGCCGAGCAGCGCGCCGATCACGACGTCGCGCCCGGTGCGGAAGCCGCCGTCGACCTGCACGGCGATGCGGCTGCGCAGCCGCTCGCGCACCAGCGTCTGGTGGGTTTCGGCGAGGCCGATTTCCCACGGCGAGCCTGCGTGCTTGATCGATGTCAGCGGCGAGGCGCCGGTGCCGCCCTCGAAACCCGCGATCGTGACGTGATCGGCGCGCGCTTTCGCAACGCCCGCCGCGACGGTGCCGACGCCGATTTCCGACACCAGCTTGACCGAAACCGCGCTCGCCGGATTGACGTTCTTCAGGTCGTAGATCAGCTGCGCCAGATCCTCGATCGAGTAGATGTCGTGATGCGGCGGCGGCGAGATCAGACCGACGCCGGGCGTCGAGTGCCGCACCGCGGCGATCACCGCGTCGACCTTGTGGCCGGGCAGTTGACCGCCCTCGCCGGGCTTGGCGCCCTGCGCCATCTTGATCTGCATCATGTCGGAATTGACGAGGTACTCGGTCGTCACGCCAAACCGGCCCGAGGCGACCTGCTTGATCGCCGAGCGCATCGAATCGCCGTTCGCCATCGGCTTGTAGCGATCGCTTTCCTCGCCGCCCTCGCCGGTATTGGACTTGCCACCGATCCGGTTCATCGCGATCGCGAGCGTGGTATGCGCCTCGCGCGAGATCGAGCCATACGACATCGCACCGGTGGCGAAGCGCTTGACGATCTCGGAAGCCGGCTCGACCTCGTCGAGCGGGACCGGCTTGCGCTTCTCATCCTCGGCGGTCTTCAGCTTGAACAGCCCGCGCAGCGTCAGCAGCCGCTCCGACTGCTCGTTGAGGATCTTGGCGAACGCCTTGTAACGCTCCAGCGAATTGCCGCGCACGGCGTGCTGCAGATTGGCGACCGAATCCGCCGTCCAGGCGTGATCCTCGCCGCGGGTGCGGAAGGCGTATTCGCCGCCGACGTCGAGCGCGGTCTTGTAGATCTGGGCGTCGCCGAACGCGTCCTGATGCCGGCGCACGGTTTCCTCGGCGATTTCGGCGAGGCCAACGCCTTCGATCTGCGAATGGGTGCCGGCGAAATATTTGGCGATGAAGTCCGCCTTTAGCCCGACCGCATCGAAAATCTGCGCGCCGCAATAGGACTGGTAGGTCGAGATCCCCATCTTCGACATCACCTTCAACAGGCCCTTGCCGATCGACTTGATGTAGCGCTTGACGATCTCGTAGTCGTCGAGCGCGACAGGCAGCCGGTCCTTCATCGCGATGATGGTCTCGAACGCCAGATAGGGATTGATCGCTTCGGCGCCGTAGCCGGCCAAGCAGGCGAAGTGATGCACTTCGCGCGGCTCGCCGGATTCGATCACCAGGCCGACCGAGGTGCGCAACCCGGTGCGGATCAGATGATGATGCACGGAGGCGCAAGCCAGCAGCGACGGAATCGGGATCCGGTCGGATCCGGCAGCGCGGTCGCTCAGGATGATGATGTTGACGCCTTCGCGCACCGCGGCCTCGGCGCGCGCCGAAAGCTCCTCGAGCACCTGCTCCAGCCCGGCCGCGCCGAGTCCGGAATGGAACGTAGTGTCGAGCGTCCGCGACTTGAAATGCGGGTCGCCGATTTCGGAAATCGAGCGGATCTTTTCCAGATCGCCGTCGGTCAGGATCGGCTGTCGCACTTCCAGCCGCTTGGTGCCGGCGGTGCCCTGAGTGTCGAACAGGTTGGGCCGCGGCCCGATGATCGAGACCAGACTCATCACCAGCTCCTCGCGGATCGGATCGATCGGCGGATTGGTGACCTGGGCGAAGTTCTGCTTGAAATAGGTGAACAGCGGCTTCGGCTTGTCCGACAGCGCCGACAGCGGCGTGTCGTTGCCCATCGAGCCATTGGCTTCCTCGCCGGTCGAGGCCATCGGCGTCATCAGGATCGAGATGTCTTCCTGGGTGTAGCCGAAGGTCTGCTGGCGATCGAGCAGCGGCAGGTTGGAGCGCTGGCCCTTGACCGGCGCGGCCGGCAGCTCCTCCAGCACGATCTGGGTGCGGGCGAGCCACTCGTGATAGGGATGTGCCGAGGCCAGCTGCGCCTTGATCTCGGCATCGGGAATCAGACGGCCCTGCTCGAGATCGACCAGCAGCATTTTGCCGGGTTGCAGCCGCCACTTGGTGACGATCTGGTCCTCGGGAATCTTCAGCACGCCCATTTCGGACGCCATCACGATGCGGTCGTCATTGGTGACGAGATAGCGCGCAGGGCGCAGACCGTTGCGGTCCAGCGTGGCGCCGATCTGGCGACCGTCGGTGAAGGCCAGCGCGGCGGGGCCGTCCCACGGCTCCATGATCGCGGCGTGATATTCGTAGAAGGCGCGGCGCTGCTCATCCATCAGCGGATTGCCGGCCCAGGCCTCCGGAATCATCATCATCACCGCATGCGGCAGCGAATAGCCGCCCTGCACCAGGAATTCGAGGCCGTTGTCAAAGCAGGCGGTGTCGGACTGGCCCTCATAGGAGATCGGCCACAGCCGGCTGATGTCCTTGCCGAACAGCTTGGAATGCACCGAGGCCTGCCGCGCCGCCATCCAGTTGTTGTTGCCGCGCAGCGTGTTGATCTCGCCGTTATGCGCGACCATGCGGTAGGGATGCGCCAGCGACCAGGTCGGGAAGGTATTGGTCGAGAATCGCTGGTGCACCAGAGCCAGCGCGCTTTCGAAATCCGGTTCGCGCAGGTCGGGATAATAGACACCGAGCTGGTCGGCGAGGAACATGCCCTTGTAGATCACGGTGCGGCACGACAGCGACGCCGGATAGTAGCCGGCCAGGCCGCGGTCGCGGCGCTGGTAGATCGCGTGCGAGATCGACTTGCGCAGGATGTAGAGCTTGCGCTCGAAATCGTCTTCGGTCGCAATCTGCGAGCCGCGGCCGATGAACACCTGCATGTTGGCGGGCTCGGTCGGCTTTACGGTTTCACCGAGCGTGGAATTGTCGGTCGGCACGGCGCGCCAGCCGAGCAGCGTCAATCCCTCGGCCTTGATCTGGTCGGCAATGATGCTCTGGATCACCTTCCGCCACGGCGTCTCGCGCGGCATGAACAGCGCGCCGACGGCATATTCGCCAGGCGCCGGCAGCTTGAAGCCGAGCTCCATCGCCTTGCGGACGAAGAAGGCGTGCGGGATCTGCACCAGGATGCCGGCACCGTCGCCGGCGCGCGGATCGGCGCCGACCGCGCCGCGATGCTCGAGATTGCACAGGATCGAGATCGCGTCGGACACGATCTGATGCGACTTCTTGCCCTTGATGTTGGCGATGAAGCCGACGCCGCAGGCGTCCTTTTCCTTCGATGGGTCGTAGAGGCCCTCGGCCGGCGGGCGCCAAGTGTGTTCGTGCGCAGTCTCGTGCGCGACGTCGCCCGCGGGCGCCCCCGATTTCGCCGTCAGGTCAGCCGTCAGCGCATCGGTGACGATATTTTCGCGCTCGAACCCAGACCCGCTCATCTTCATCCTCTCATCCGGCAAGGGCAGTGATCACTGCCGGCACTATTGGCGCACCATTGGTGTTCGCGGCACCCTCCGGGCCACCGCTCGCACGCCGCGAGCCACGATTTCAGAATTCAGGCCCCGGTGTCCATATCGCCGATCGGACAACCCGAAAGCCGCATTCGGCGTTAAACGCCAAAATTTTACTCTGCAAACCCCGTGCCGGGTCAGCCACCCAATTGAGACAGTATTACTGTCCTAGCAGGACCTTGCCAAATTTTTTTCTATCACACAAGCGCGCCCGAGTCCTCCGTTTGATCAGGAGACCCCGGCCGCGGCTGCCGCGGATTCACGCCAAATATGCCGGGATCCGGCCCAAGCCACGCCCAATTCGGCGTCGATTTTACGCCGGTTGGACCGGGCGCGGGGGCGCCGCAGGAGCGATACGACATGAAGTTGATCGGGTGGGTGCTATCGGCAGGTCTGGTTGCGGCGACGACCGCCGCGACCGCGCAAGCGTTGCCGCCATATCAGATCGGGATGGCCCCCTATCGAAGCGTCTCGGATTTTCGCGGCCCCTATGCGGCGATGCCACCGGAAGCAAGGCAGCCGCGCTACCTCGCTGACGACGAGGCGCCGGGCCTGCTGCCGCTGCAGGAGGTTTACGGCGTGCTCCGCGACAACGGCTATTCGCCGCTCGGAATCCCGCGCCGGCGCGGCGCGTTCTACAGCATCGCGGCGATCAATCTCGACGGTGACGACGGCCGGCTGGTGATCGACGCCCGCGATGGCCGGATCGTCCGGTTCGTGCCGGCCTATTTGGTGGACGACGCGGCGATCGACGAGGTGACGGCGGGGTACGGTCCCCAGGTTCTGCTGCCACGGATGCCGCGGATCGGGCAAGCGCCGCGGCCACCGCGCCCGGTTCCTCACCTCGCCAGCCGGTCGCCGTCGGTGCCGCTGCCGAAGGCCCCGCCATATGCGGTCGCCGCGCCGAAGGGCGACGCGAAGACTGACGTAAAGACCGGCGCGATCCAGTCGGCCGCGCCAATCCAGCCAGCGCCGGCCGTGGCGGCACAGGCGAAAACCACCGGCACCGCCGCGGCGCCGTCCGTCGCGCCGCCGGTCGAGGCCAAACCGTCACCCCCGATTGCGCCGACCGAGGCGATGCCGCCGGTGCAGGGGCTGGAGTAGAAATCGAGCGCCCCTTCGCCGGCGTCCGACGCCACGCCTCGAATGACCGCCACAAAAAAAAACGCCCCGATTGCCCGGGGCGTTTTCAGATTCAGCGGTGATCCGTCAGTGCCGGAACGCTCAGGCGGCCTGCTTGTCGCCTTCGATCACCTGCGGCGCGGCGGCGGCCGCACTGGTAGCGATCGGAATGATGCGGGGCTTCTTGGCCTCGGGGATCTCGCGCACCAGATCGACGTGCAGCAGTCCGTTCTCGAGGCTGGCATTCTTCACCGTCACGTAGTCGGCGAGCTGGAACGCGCGCTCGAAGGCGCGCGCGGCGATGCCGCGATATAGCACCTCGCCCTTGTTGCAGCTTTCATTGGCGGACTTCTCGCCCTTGATCGTCAGGGTGTTCTCCTTGGCGACGATCGAGAGTTCATTCTGCGAAAAGCCGGAAACCGCGACGCTTACGCGGTAGTCGTTCTCGCCGGTGCGCTCGATGTTGTAGGGCGGATAGCCGGGTGCCGCGCCCTCACCGGAGGTCTGGTCCAGCAGCGAGAACAGCCGGTCGAAGCCGACGGTGGAACGATAAAACGGGGTGAGATCGAAAGTACGCATGGTGTAGTCCTCCTAAGAAGCGACTGTTGAAGTAACCCGCCCGCCATCGGGCCGGGCTGTCGTCCATGTGCAGCCTGACGGGAACATCTCTGCCCCCTTGGTGCGGCCTGCACGAAGGTGATATGGGAGAGACCTAACGGGGTTCAAGAGGGCCGAAAAATCTTCCCGCCAACGCCCTTTGCCCCTTGTTTATCAGCCCTTTAGCCCTATCGGTCCCGGTCATGACGCTCGTCTCGATTCCCGCCAATCCGGTTCCGGAAGACGCGGTCTCCGGCTTCATCAAGACCCCCGACGGCGCCGAATTGCGGTTCGCGCGCTGGCCGCCGCCGGCCGGCCGCAAGGGCACGGTCTGCGTCTTCACCGGCCGCAGCGAACAGATCGAGAAATATTTCGAGACCGTGCGCGACCTGCGCGATCGCGGTTTCGCGGTGGCGATCGTCGATTGGCGCGGCCAGGGCCATTCGTCGCGGCAGCTGCGCGATCCGCGCAAGGGCTATGTCCGCCGCTTCTCCGATTTCGAGATCGATGTCGAAACCTTCGTGCGCGAGGTGGTGCTGCCGGATTGCCCGCCGCCGCATTTCGCGCTGGCGCATTCGATGGGCGGCGCGGTGATGCTGCGGATCGCGCATTCCGGCAAGCGCTGGTTCGACCGCGTGGTGCTGTCGGCGCCGATGATCGACCTGCCCGGCCGCGCCACCTCGCTGCCGGTGCGGCTGCTGCTGCGGGCGCTGCGGCTGACCGGCCAGGGCGGCAACTACGTGCCCGGCGGCAACGACACGCTCTCCAACAGCGAGCCGTTCGCCGGCAATGTGCTGACCAGCGACCCGGTCCGCTACGCCCGCAACGCCGCGATTATCGCCGAGGACCCGACGCTGGGGATCGCCTCGCCGACCGTGGCCTGGGCCGACACCGCGTTCCAGGCGATGCACGGCTTCAAGGCCACGGACTATCCGTCGCAGATCCGGCAGCCGATCCTGATGCTGGCGGCGAGCAACGACACCGTGGTTTCCACCCCGGCGATCGAGGAGTTCGCCTATCATCTACGCGCCGGCTCGCATCTGGTGATCGCCGGGTCCAAGCATGAAATCCTGCAGGAACAGGATCGCTACCGCAGCCAATTTTGGGCGGCGTTTGACGCCTTCGTGCCGGGAACGCCGTTATTTTGATGCCGCGGCACTCCATACATCCGCCTTTGTTCCGGGCTGCAACGCGGCTCGTTGTTCGTTAGCCTCGTCCGTTCCTCTTGAAAGAATTCCCCTCAGATGAAAATCCGCAAAGCTGTCTTCCCGGTCGCCGGCCTCGGCACCCGCGTTCTCCCCGCCACCAAGGCGATGCCGAAGGAGATGCTGACTATCGTCGACCGGCCGCTGATCCAGTACGTCGTCGATGAAGCCAAGGAAGCCGGGATCGAGCATTTTATCTTCGTCACCGGCCGCAACAAGGGCATGATCGAGGACCATTTCGACCGGCAGTTCGAACTCGATATGACCCTGAAGAACCGCCACAAGACCGCGGAAATGGAGATCCTGGCGCGCGACCAGCCCGAAGCCGGTGCCATGAGTTTTACAAGGCAGCAGGCGCCGCACGGACTGGGCCACGCGGTGTGGTGCGCGCGCGACATCGTCGGCAACGAACCGTTCGCGGTGGTGCTGCCGGACGAGCTGGTGCTGAATTCCCCAGGCTGCCTGGCGCAGATGATCGCGGCGGCCGCCAAGCTCGGCGACAAGGCCAACGTCATCGCGGTCGAGGAAGTGCCGGCCGACAAGACCCACCAATACGGCATCTGCGGCGTCGGCAAGCGTGACGGCAAGATGTTCGAGATCGACGGCATGGTGGAGAAGCCGCCGCAGGGCACCGCGCCGTCGAACCTGTCGATTTCGGGTCGCTACATCTTGCAGCCGGAAATCTTCAAGATCCTGGAAACCCAGGAGCGCGGCGCCGGCAACGAGATCCAGCTCACCGACGCCATGATCGGACTGTCGAAGACGCAGAAATTCTACGGCGTCGAGTTCGAGGGCGAACGCCACGACTGCGGCTCGAAGGCCGGCTTCCTGCGCGCCAACATCGCTTTTGCAATGCAGCGCGCCGATCTGCGCGACGGCTTGCGCGCCGACATGAAGCGCTATCTGGGCGATTAGCCGCGGCGGCGGTCAGGCCACCAGCGACAGGTCGTTGCGGCTGGCCGCGACCACCGATTGATTGCGCCCATTCCTCTTCGCGGCATAGAGCGCCTTGTCGGCGGCCTCCAGCAGGGCGGCCGGTTCCAGGGCGAGCGTGGGAGTGATGCTGGCCACGCCGACGCTGATGGTGACGCCGCCATGGCCCTCCGACCATGCCTCCACTTTCAGCCTGATGGTTTCCGCCAGTGCCAGCGCCGCGGCGGCGGTCAGTCCGGGCAGCAGCGCGGCGAATTCCTCGCCGCCGTAACGCGCGACGCTTTCGCCGGCCCGATGCACCGAATCCGCGATGCAGACCGCGATCCCGACCAACATTTGGTCGCCGGCCTGATGGCCGAAGGTGTCGTTGTAGGATTTGAAATGGTCGGCATCGATCATCATCATGGCGACCGGGGTGCCCTGACGAAGCGCACGTCGCCATTCGGTGTCGAACGCGGCATCGAACTTGCGCCGGTTGGTCAGTCCGGTCAGCGCATCGGTCGTGGCCAATTCCTCGAGCCGGCGCTCGGCGCGGGCGCGGCGGGCGATTTCGCGGATGAAGACCATGGTCACCACGGCGACGAATACCGTGAGCGCCAGCAGGATTGAACCGATGCGGATCGCTTCTTTGCGCCAGACGCTGAGAATTTCCGCCCAGGGGCGTCCGACCAACACCACCAGCGGCCGGCTACCATCGCTCCAGACGTACATCCGTGGAATCCTGTCCCGGATGCCGTTCCCGCTGAACCAGCCGCGCTGTTGGCTCAGCACCTGGTGCACGGACGCGATATGGGCCATGTTCTTGCCGATAAGATCGAGATCGAACGGCGTGCGCATGATCAGGGTGCCGTCACGGGCGATTACCGCGATCACGTCGTCCTTGCCGAGCCGCAGCCGGCCGAAAAGATCGTGGAAATAGTTGAAGCGGATCGAGCCCGCTACCACGCCGAGAAACCGGCCGTCGGGACCGGTGACGCGTCGGCTCAGCACGATCGAATAGGCGCCCTGATGCAGCATTGGCCGGCTGATGAATAGACCGACATCGGGGTCGTCGCGATGGGCGCTGAAGAACTCTTCGTCGGTGCGATTGATCGGCATCGGCGTCAGCGTGGCGGCGTCGAGCGTCAGATTGCCCTCGGCGTCGAACACCTGGATGGCGCCGAAATGCTTGGCGGTGATGGCATGGTCGAACAGGATTAAATGCTGAATCGTCTTGCCGACGCTGGCAACCTCTGGCAACGCTAGGTTATTGACCACCCCCCGCAGCGTCAGGTCGTAAATTTCGACGTTGCGGCTGATGTCGGAATCGATTGTGGCAGCCAGATTTTCCATGGTCTGACGTGCCAACTCTTCCGAGCTCTTGCGGCTGTCGAGCATGATGCTGCCGCAGACCGCGGAAAAGCCGAGCACCGTCACCACGGAGGACGCCACCAGCAGTCGCGCCGACAACTGCCATCGTCGGCCTAACGCGTGTCTGAGCCAGTTGAGCGATGCCGCGGGTTCCATCCTCGTCGAGATGCGGCCAAAAACCTTGCAGACGGCTTAAATGGCGACACCGCCTTGCCAATCGGTTAACGGATTATTTCAAACCATCGAGGACGAGCCGTGAGTGACTACGATCCGCTGCGCGACTATCTGATGAAACAGACCGCCGACGAATTCGTGCTGAGTCTGGAGCAAATCGAGGACATTCTCGGCTTTGGACTGTCGCGGGCGTCAAAGCGGGCGTCGTGGTGGGAGACCGAACGCAGTCCACAGGAGAAAATGCCGCAGCGCGAGGCCTGCCTGGCCGCCGGCTACATTGCCACCCGGCTGGCCGATGGCACCGGGGTCCGGTTTCGCAAGATCAAGCCGGAACGCAGGCGAAGGCTGGTCTGACAGCATGTTCCGGGCTGCAACGCCCTCGGCTCCGGGGACCCGCATTTTCGACCATTGACAGAATGCCGCACCCCGAGGCCTGATGTGGTAAATCCTGTCGCTGCTGGCCGCGCAGGGACTGGCGCCCCAATCAAGGCGGCCCGCGCCGCGGGCGCCATGACAATCTGAAAAGTCGAGGAAACACCGATGCGTAGACTGCTCGCTGCTATCCTGTTTGCCGCCTTCGCCACGCTCCCCGCGAGCGCGCAGACCCCGATCAAGATCATGGTCGGCGGCATCGACAAGCAGATCTATCTCCCGGCGAAACTCGCTGAGCGACTCGGCTTCTTCAAGGAACAGGGACTCGACGTCGAATTGTTCAATTCGACCTCGGGCTCGCAGGCCGCGACCGCGCTATTGGCGCGCGAGGTCCAGGGGGTCGTCGGATTCTACGATCACACCATCGACCTGCAATCGAAGGGCAAGTTCATCACCGACGTGGTGCAGTTCTCGGTCGCGCCGGGTGAGGTCGTGCTGGTGAAGGCCGCCGACGCCGACAAATTGAAGGACCCGGCGAACTGGAAAGGCCAGGCGCTCGGCGTAACCGGGCTCGGCTCGGCGACCGACTTCCTGACCCGTGCGCTGGCCGCCAAGGCCGGGCTGAAGGTGCAGGATTATTCGCTGGTGCCGGTTGGCGCAGGCGACACCTTTCTGGCAGCGATGCAGCAGGGCAAGATCGTGTCCGGCATGACCACCGAGCCGACCGTGGCGCGCGCGGTGAAGAACGGCATCGCCAAGGTCGGCATCGACCTGCGCACGCCGGAGGCGACCCGCGCCGCGCTCGGCGGCGACTATCCGGCCGCGTGCCTCTACATGGACCGCGCCTGGATGGAAGCCAACAAGGACACCGCGCAGAAGGTTGTCAATGTGATGGTGAAGACGCTGAAGTGGATGAATTCGCACTCGCCGGAAGAGATCGCGGCGCAGATGCCGAAGGATTACTACGCGGGCGAACTCGATCTCTACGTCCAGGGCCTGAAGGAAGGCCGCGCGCAATATTCGCCTGACGGCATGATGCCGAAGGGCGCGCCGGAATCGGTGCTGCAAGTGCTGACCAGCTTCTCGCCCAACCTGCAGGGCAAGACGATCGATCTCAGCAAGACCTACACAACCGAATTCGTCGTCAAGGCCAACGCGACGCATTGATCTCTCTCCCCTCCCCCTTGCGGGGAGGGGTCGGGGGTGGGGGTGGCAACATCGGAAGCATCGCCTGTTGCCCCCCTCCCCAACCCTCCCCCACAAGGGGGGAGGGAGCACGCTGCCTGCTGCGACGCGCATCGACCTAATTGAGCAGAGTCTCACACCATGACCATCACCCCCTCCGCGATCGAACTGAAACAGATCGCCCGGCGCTTCGTGACGCCGACCGGCCACGTGCTGTCGGCGCTGGAGGATTTCGACCTCACCATCGCGCCCGGTGAATTCTGCGCCATTGTCGGCCCCACCGGCTGCGGCAAGTCGACGACGCTGGGTCTGGTGGCGGGGCTGGCCCGGCCGCAGGCCGGCGCCGTGACGCTGTTCGACGCGCCGGTGAACGGCGTCGACCGCCGCGTCGGCTTCGTGTTCCAGCAGGACGCGGTGTTTCCCTGGCGCAACGTGCTTGGCAATGTGATGGCCGGGCCGCTGTTTCGCGGCGTGGCCAAGGACAAGGCCGAGGCGCAGGCGCGCGACTGGATCGTCCGAGTCGGGCTGAAGGGGTTCGAGGACCACCACCCGCACCAGCTGTCCGGCGGCATGCGCAAGCGCGTGGCGCTGGCGCAGACCTTCATCAACAATCCGCAGGTGCTGCTGATGGACGAGCCGTTCTCCGCGCTCGACGTCCAGACCCGCGAATTGATGCAGGAAGAACTCTTGCAGCTGTGGGCGCAGGCGAAATCCGCGGTGCTGTTCGTCACCCACGATCTCGACGAGGCTATCCTGCTCGCCGACCGGGTCGCGGTGCTGACCACGCGGCCGGCGCGGGTGAAGTCGGTCCACACCATCGACCTGCCGCGGCCGCGCGACGTCGCCACGCTGCGCTACGACGAGCGCTTCATCGCCATCGCCCGCAAGATCAACGACGATCTGCGCGAGGAAGTGCTGCGCGCAAGGGCGGGGCATTGATGATGAGTAACTTCGCCCATCCAGATTCGATGCGGACAAGGCAGCACTGACATGACCGAGATCAGCATTCCGCCCGAGACCGCGGTCGCCGATGCGAGGCTTGAAACGCTAGTCGAACGGCTGCGCCGGCGCGCCCGGCTGGTGCTGGCGCTGCGGCTTGCGGTGCTGGTGTTCCTGGTCGGCGGCTGGGAATTGGGGGTGCGCACCGGCCTGATCGATCCGTTCTTCTTCGGCCAACCCAGCGGCATCGTGGTCAAGCTGATCGACTGGTTTTCGAACGGCACCTCGATCGGGCCGCTGTGGAAGCAGATCTGGGTGACGATCTACGAGGCCGGCGCCGGCTTCCTGATCGGCGCGGTGGCGGGCATCCTGTGCGGCATCACGCTGGGGCGCAATCAGCTGTTGAGCGACGTGTTCTCGATCTACATCAAGGTGGCGAACTCGATCCCCCGCGTCGTGCTGGGCTCGATCTTCATCGTCGCACTCGGCCTCGGCGCCGCCTCGAAAATCGCGCTAGCCGTCGTCATGGTATTCTTCGTGGTGTTCGCCAATGCGTTCCAGGGCGTCCGCGAGGCCGACAAGAACCTGATCGCCAATGCGCGTATTCTCGGCGCTAGTAACTGGCAGATGACCCGCGCGGTGGTGATCCCCTCGGCGCTGTCGTGGATTCTCGCCAGCCTGCACGTCTCCTTCGGCTTCGCGCTGGTCGGCGCCATTGTCGGCGAATTTCTCGGCGCCCGCGAAGGCATGGGGCTGTTGATCGCTACCGCGCAGGGCTCGTTCGACAGCAACGGCGTGTTCGCAGCGATGATCGTAATCGCGGTGGTGGCGCTGGTCGCCGAATGGATCCTGACCATGATCGAAGACCGGCTGCTGACCTGGCGGCCGGAAACCACCGTCAACGAATAGTCAGTTCTGCAGGCGGACGCCGAGCATGACGACAGTGGCGTTGTTGCTCGCCCCAACGGCGTTGGAGTCGAGCCAGTCGCGGCGCACTTGCGCCTTGATCTGGAAATTACGGTTCAGCTTGTAGACCAGGTCGCCTGAGATCGAACGAAAGTGATCGAGCCGGTCGGAGCCCTGATAGTCCAGCGTGCCCCAGGTGAATTTGCCGACCGCGGTCAGCCAGCGGCGAAAATCATGATCGACCTCGGCGGTATAGCTGCGCGACAACACGCCCGAGACTCCGGCCAGCGTCGATTCATCGACCGAAGAGGTGGAGATGAATTTCACCGTCGTCAGCGGTGTCACCGTCCAGATCAGCGACGCGCTGGTCAACAGACCTGTGAGCTTTACCAGCCGCGGATCGCTGTAGGTCCTTGTCGCGTAGCCGATCGAGGCTTCGCCGGTCAGCAGCCGGGTCAGTTCGAAGCTGGTGCCCACCGTGGCATAGCCGCCGCTGGAGTCGCGCTGATAGCCGTTGCGATCGACCGCGGCGTCGTGAACCCTTGTATCGCCCTCGACCTCGAGGAACGGCTTCAGCCACGGCAGCACCTCGTAGCTGACGCGGCCGACGCCGCCGTACTGGTTGAAGTCGCGGTCGGCGTTGCTGGCGCTGCTGCCGTCGGTGAGCCGCGAGTTCTGGTACACGGTGCGATCGACATTGCCGACCACGGTGACCTGCAGCCGGTTGAAGTTCTGATCGATGCCGAACGAGCCGCCGGTGGTGGTGAAGATCGGATATTTGGCCAGGCCGGCCTGGATGTTCGGACTGCCGGGATTGTCGGTCGACAGCCGCAGCCGACCTTCGCCCATCAGGCGGGTGTCGCGCGTCACGTCGAGCCGGCCATCGATGTGGCCGTCGAAATCCGGCCGGTTCAGGTCTTCCGGCGCCGAGGCTACCACGCCGGGCGGATTGGCAAAGCTTTTCGTGTAGCCGGTGTACGAGCCACGCAGATCGGCCACCAGCGCATGGCGCTCCCAATCCGACGTCACCATCAATTCCGGCGCGACCTTGTAGAACGGCGAGGCGCGCGCCACCGAGACGCGCGCCGGGTTGCTGTCATAGCCGCCGTTGAGTTCGACCGCGGATTTGACCAGGAAACCGCCGGCATAGTCGCCGACCGCGCCGAACGGATCGTCGTCGAGCTTGAGCCGGCGGCGCTGCGGCTGGCCGATCGCGGTGCCGGCCAGCCCGGCGGGCACCGGCGTCTTGCTGGCGGTGGATGACGGCGGCAGCGGCCGGGTAGGCGGCGACACCACCGTAGCGGTGCCTGGCATCGGCGGCTTCGGCTTCGGCGCGCCGGGGTAATATTTTGCCTTCTGGCGTTTCCGATTCAGCGAATCGTAGCCCATGCCCGAGGCGCCGGAAGCCGCCTCGATGCCATAGGTCGGGGTTTTGCCGATCCGCGATGGCGCCATCGCATCGACATCCATCGTCGTCTCATCGCGGGGATCGGTGGATGGCTCCGCGGTCTTGCGCAGCGGCAACTCTTGCGGGGAGACGAATCCGCCACGCACCGGGCGGAACAGGTCGCTGGTCAGTCTTTGCGCCGCGGCCGGCGTCCGATCGACCGCGACCAGCGCCAGACATGCCAGCAGCGCGCGCAAGATCCCTGCACGCGGGTGGCGGCCCAAAGCTGGAGCCGAGGTCACGATTGAAATACTCCAACAAAATCATAATCTTGCAAGCGATGGCTGAGCCGCGACGCAGGGCCCCGGGAACCATCGTTAATGGAGTTAAAACAATTATGGTTAATGACCGGTTGAGACCCGGCGGGGCGCGTCGCATCGCAGGTCGGGCCGTGCTAGGAAGAGCCTCGCGCCAACCACGGCTCCTTCTCCATCCGGACCCAGCATGGCCATCTCGAAAACCCGAACCACGAAATCCACGATGTCCGATCATGCCGCCGCCGCGATCGAGTCGGCCCTGCGCACGCTCGAGGCCGAGGCCAGCGGCGTGACCGCGCTGTCGGCCGCGCTGCAATCCGATCTCGGCCCGGCATTCGGCGCCGCGATCGACCTGATCCACAATGCCAAGGGCCGGCTGATCATCACCGGGCTCGGCAAGTCCGGCCACATCGGCCGCAAAATCGCGGCGACCTTCGCCTCAACCGGCACGCCGGCGTTCTTCGTCCACGCCTCGGAGGCGAGCCACGGCGACCTCGGCATGATCACCGCCGATGACATCATCCTGGCGCTGTCGTGGTCCGGCGAGCAGCCGGAAATGAAGAACCTGATCACCTACGCCAAGCGGTTCCGGATCGCGGTGATCGCGATGACCGCCGACGGCACCTCGACGCTGGCGAAGGCCGCCGACATCGCGCTGTCGCTGCCGAAGGCGCGCGAGGCCTGCCCGCACAATCTGGCGCCGACCACGTCGTCGCTGATGCTGCTGGCGCTGGGCGACGCGCTGGCGATCGCGCTGCTGGAAAGCCGCGGCTTCACCTCGGTGGATTTCAGCGTGCTGCATCCCGGCGGCAAGCTCGGCGCGATGCTGAAATACGCCCGCGACCTGATGCATGCCGGTGACGCGGTGCCGCTGAAGCCGCTCGGCACGCGGATGTCGGATGCGCTGGTGGAGATGTCCTCGAAGGGATTCGGCTGCGTCGGCATCGTCGATTCCCGCGGCCATGTTGTCGGCATCGTTACCGACGGCGATTTGCGCCGCCACATGCGCCCCGACCTGATGACCGCATTGGTCGACGACGTCATGACCAAGAAGCCGAAAACCATCAGCCCGAACCTGCTCGCCAGCGAGGCGCTGGAAATCCTCAACTCCTCGAAGATCACCGCGCTGCTGGTCACCGACGGCAACAAGCCGGTCGGCATCGTGCATCTGCACGATCTGCTGCGTGCGGGCGTGGCGTAGCTAGGTCCTTCGCCTCTCCCCGCTTGCGAGGAGAAGTCTGCGCGGCGTCCCAAATGCGCCTTCATTCCGGGGCGCGAGGCCGCAGGCCGAGCGAACCCGGGATGACCCGAGCGAGAGCGATGCGGATCGTATGTCTCACACCCCCGCCACCGTGAGACTCGCGCCGTCGGCCTGCACGATCTTGACCCGGCTGCCGGCCGGGGCATCGGGACCCGAGACGCGCCAGATCGTGTCGTCGATCCGGACCGTGCCGGCGCCGTCGATGATCGGCTTCTCCAGCGTGAACTCGCGCCCGACCAGAGCGTCGGCGCGCTTGTTGAGAAACGGATTGCTCTGGCTGGCGCCGGCGTTCTGTCGCGCCATCCGCCGCCACAGCGGCACCGCGGCGGCGGCGGACAGCGCGAACATCAGGATTTGGATCTGCCAGGACGGATGAATGACGAACGACAGCAGCCCGACCAGCAATGCTGCGAGCCCAAGCCAGAACATGAAGACGCCTGGCGCCAGCAATTCCAGCCCCATCAGGATGAAGCCGAAAATCAACCAGTTCCAGCTGCCGAGCGCGGCGAACATGTCGGCCATGATAAGGATCTCCCCAGTGCGATCACATTGATATTGATATGGCGGTGAGTCGGCCGCAACGGAAGCGAGCCCCCTCTCCCATGGGGAGAGGGTTGGGGTGAGGGGGTACGACCTCTCGATAGGTTGTAACCCCTCACCCGTCCGGCTTCGCCGGTCGACCTCTCCCTATGGGAGAGGTGAGCCAAACGCGAGCGCAGCGTTTGCGCGCGATTAAGAGCGCGGTGGCGCCGCAGGCCCGGCATTCGGCACCGAGCCGCGGCGCGCCGCGGCCTGCGCCGAGGCGGCGCTTTCGCCGAAGGTGGCCTTGGCGATTTCGCCGATGCCGGCCAGCGAGCCCAGCACGGTCATCGCCTCGATCGGCAGCATGATGATCTTCTGGTTCGGCGAGTCGGCGATCTGGCCGAACGCCTTGATGTATTTGTCGGCGATGAAGTAGTTCAGCGCCGCGACATCGCCCTTGGCGATCGCCTCCGACACCATCTGGGTGGCGCGGGCTTCGGCCTCGGCGCTGCGCTCGCGCGCCTCGGCGTCGCGGAACGCCGCCTCGCGGCGGCCTTCGGCCTGCAGGATCTGGCCCTGCTTGGCGCCTTCGGCACGGAGAATTTCCGATTGTCGCTGGCCTTCGGCCTGCAGGATGTCGGCGCGCTTGACCCGTTCGGCCTTCATCTGCCGGCCCATCGCCTCGACCAGATCGGCCGGCGGCACGATGTCCTTGAT
Organism: Rhodopseudomonas sp.; assembly: GCF_013377015.1. GTDB lineage: Bacteria > Pseudomonadota > Alphaproteobacteria > Rhizobiales > Xanthobacteraceae > JARJEH01. The sequence goes on from NZ_JACABA010000001.1 coordinate 935,526, forward strand.
CTCGATGCGGTTGACCTTGAGGCCCCATGGCGACACCGCGGCATCGACCACCCGCAGCAGCCGTTCGTTGATCTCGTCGCGATGCGACAGCACCTGGTCGAGGTCCATCGCGCCCATCACCGAGCGGATGTTCGTCATCGTCAGCACGATGATCGCCTGATCGAGATTGGAGACCTCGTAGCTCGCCTTGGCGGCGTCGAACACCTGATAGAACGCGACGCCGTCCACCGTGACGGTGGCGTTGTCCTTGGTGATCACTTCCTGCTCGGGAATGTTGATCACCTGCTCCATCATGTTGACCTTGCGGCCGACGCGATCGAAATACGGAATGATGAGGTTGAGGCCGGGCGACAGCGTGCGAATGAACTTGCCGAACCGCTCGATGGTCCAGTCGTAGCCCTGCGGCACGGTCTTGACGCCGGCGAACAGCGTGAGAATGACGAGGATGACGAAGGCGATGGAAAAGATATCGAAGCCGGACAACGAATACATGGAATTCTCCTCGCGGCGGCAAACTCCGCATCAGGCCGCCCCGACAGCCATGGTGATGTGATCGCCAGACCGGCGCAACTATCGTTAGGTCGCAGTAACGGGATATAAGGTTCGGGTCATCAGAAGATGACGTGGCGCCGCGCCGGCGATCCCCGGCCGAGCGTCCTTCCGGGGCGCGAAAGCGCAGCTTGCTGCGATCCCGGAAGGACGTGAGGTCGCCAAGGCAAATGGCGCGTCAGAGCCAGCCCTGCAATTCGCGCAGCACCAGTTGGCGGATCACCTCGATGCCGCCGTCGCTGTCGTTCAGGCACGGCACCGCGGAAAACTCCTCGCCGCCGTTTTCCAGAAAAATCTCGGCATTTTCCTGCGCGATCTCTTCCAGCGTTTCCAGGCAATCGGCCGCAAAACCCGGCATCACCACCGCGAGTTTGCGCACGCCGTCCTTGGCCAGCTTGGCGATGGTCTTGTCGGTATAGGGCTGCAGCCACTGGTCGAAGCCGAACCGCGACTGGAACGTCAGCATCAGCTTCTTGTCGTCGAGGCCCATCCGCGCCCGCAGCGCGTCGACAGTGGCGATGCATTGCGACTGGTAGGGGTCGCCCTTTTCGATATAGGCCTGCGGCATGCCGTGAAACGACGCCACGATGATCTCCGGCTCGAACGGCAGCGTCGCCAGATGCGACTTGATCGAGGCGGCCAGCGCCTCGATGTAGTCCGGATCGCGGTAGTAGGGCGGCGTCACCCGCAGGGTCGGCTGCGCCCGCATCTCGCCGAGCACGCGGAACACCTGATCGCACACCGTGGCCGAGGTCGCCGCGGAATATTGCGGATAAAGCGGCACCACCAGCAGCCGGCCGCAGCCCTGCGCCGTCAGCGCCTCGATTCGGGATTTGATCGAGGGATTGCCATAGCGCATCGCCCAATCGACCACGATGTGGTCACGACCGGCCATCGCCGCGCCGAGCTTTTCCGATTGCGCGCGGGTGATGGTCTTCAGCGGCGATTCGTTCTTCTCGGTATTCCAGATCTTCTGGTAGTCTTTGGCCTTACGCGCCGGACGCGTGTTCAGAATGATACCGTTCAGCGCCAGCTTCCAGAACAGTCCTTGATTCTCGATCACCCGCGGATCGGACAGGAACTCGCGCAAGTAGACCCGCACGCCCTTAGTATCGGCGCTGTCCGGGGTTCCAAGATTGACCAGCAGCACGCCAACGCGCTCCGGCGCCGGATCGACGGCGGCCACGGGGCTGATCATTGGAACAATGACTGTCATGATGCTTTTGGCTTCGCGCGTTGTCCTATTATTGTCAAGATAAGGCCGGTTCGGCGCTGCCGCGAATTGTCGCGCGGTGAAGCAATGACTTTCATCATCCACCGAAGATTTCCCCCCGCTCCGCCGCGACCCGCGTGACTGCCTGATGCGCAGGCGGACTGATCAAAGACAGGTCACGCGCTCGGCGGCGATGTACCCCAGTAACAATCCGAGGCCGAACAGCAGCAGCAGCCCGGCGGCGCCGAATTCGAGCCCGCGCATCACCAGCGCGCCGCCGCCCTCGCGGCCAGCCGCCAGCCGCCGCGCCAGACCCTTGGCGGACACCGCGATCACCGCGATGGTCGCCACCGTGATCGCGGTGCCGAGCCCCATCACGAAGGTAGCGGCGATCCCGGCCCAGAACAGGCCCTGCGCCAGCGCGAACACCAGCACCAGAATGGCGCCGGAACACGGCCGGATTCCGACCGCGAATACCGCGCCTAGGCCACGTCGCCAGCCGCCGGGGCCAGCCAGTTGCTGCGGTTCCGGGCCGTGCGAATGGCCGCAATGCTCGTCATGCGGACCGTCATGAGCGTGATGATGGTGATGCTCGTGATGCTGGTGACCGTGATCATGGGCCGCGGCGAGCGCTAGTCCAGGCGCAGGCCGCCTCGATTGCTGCAGCGCACGCATGAAGCCGCCGCCCTTGGTCCAGACCAGCCGGGCACCGAACGCTGCGATCAGCGCGTAGCTGCCGATCTCGATCGCCCGCTCGGCGCCACACATCGTCTTGGCGGTGGCGTTGAGCAGCCAGGCGCTGATCGCGACGATCAGGACCGCGACCAGCGCCTGCAGCAACGCCGAAGCGAACGACAGCACGATGCCGCGCCGCGCGGTCTCCTCATTGGCGACCAGATAGGACGAGATTACCGCCTTGCCGTGGCCAGGACCGGCGGCGTGGAAGATGCCGTAGGCGAACGAGATCAGAAGCAGGGTCCAGACCGCGCTGCCGTCGGTCTTGGCGGCACGAATCGTGGCCGACATCTGCCGATAGAATTCGGATTGTTTGTCCAGCAGCCAGCCGATCAGGCCGGAGGCCGGCGGCGCGGCCGGCGGACGCAGTCCGCCGAACGGATTCTGCGCCAGCACCGAACTGATGGTGCCGTCGATCAGCACCACCGCGCCAACCGCCGCGGCGGCGATCAGCAGGCAACCGGAGACGGTGAACCAAGCGGGCTTGGTCACGGGCAATCCACCGTGATCTTGTTGGCGAACATCGCCCCATAGTTGGAATTGTCGCCGCTGGCGAAGTTCTGTTCGTTCAGGCGCTGCGTTTGCGCCGTACCGTCGTTCGGCCGCTCGAACTTCATCTGGCAGCCGGCCGGCGCGCCGACCAGCGTGATCGGATCCTTGTCGACGAAGGTGAAGTCGATGAAATAGGTCGGATCGAACACCTCGACCGCCAGTTCCCTGCTCTTCACCGGGGTCTTCAGCGGCAGGGTGAAGTGCAGCACAAGGGCTGCGTCCTTGTATTCGAGGTAGTAATCGATCGGCTCCAGGAATTTCGACTTCTTGCCGTCGGCCTTGGCGAAGGTGAAGTAGCCGAACTCCTTCAGCGACTCGACATTGGTCTGCGCCAGCGGCGCGAGCTCCTCGCGGCTATAGACGCCCTTCTGCTTGGTCTCGAGCCCCTGCAGCGCGTAGGTCGAGAACATGTCGTCGAAGGTCCAGGCGTGACGGACGCCGGTGACCGTGCCGTCCGGCGCATAGACCAGCGCGCTGGTCGCGGTGATCCAGACATGCGGATGCGCGGAGGCCGCACCAGCGCCGAGGGCGAGAAAGCCGCCGACCAAAAGCACCTTCGTCATTGCGAGGAGCGAAGCGACGAAGCAATCCAGTCCGTGCTTGCGACCTGGATTACTTCGCTTCGCTCGCAATGACGAACTTGGATGCAGTGCAGAATCGTCCGCCATCTTACGCCGCCTCCGGCGTATCGAGCAGGCCGCGGCGGCGCAACAGCGCGTCGGGCTCCGGCGGGCGGCCGCGGAACGCGATATAGGCGGCTTCCGGATCCATCGATCCGCCCGAGGCGTAGATGTCGTCGAGCAGACGCTTCGCCACCTTGGGATCGAAGATATTGCCGGCCTCCTCGAACGCGCCGAACGCGTCGGCGTCCATCACCTCGCTCCACATGTAGCTGTAATAGCCAGACGCATAATGATCGCCCGAGAAGATGTGGCCGAATTGGGTGGGCCGGTGCCGCAGCGAGATTTCCTCCGGCATGCCGATCTTGTCGAGCTCCTTGCGCTCGAACTCCCGGACATTGCCGATCGCCGCCGCCGGCTGGGTGTGGAATTCGAGATCGATCAGCGCCGAGGAGACGAATTCCACCGTGGCGAAGCCCTGGTTGAACTTGCGCGCCGCGATGAAGCGCTTGAGCAGGTCGTCCGGCAGCGGCTCGCCGGTCTGATAGTGGGTCGCGAACTGCCGCAGCACCTGCGGCTGTTCCTGCCAGTGCTCGTAGAGCTGCGACGGCAGTTCGACGAAGTCGGTGAACACGGATGTGCCCGACAGCGACGGATAGGTTACGTCCGACATCATGCCGTGCAACCCGTGGCCGAATTCGTGAAACAGCGTGCGGGCGTCGTCCGGCGACAGCAGCGAGGGCTCGCCGTTCGACCCCTTGGCGAAATTGCAGACATTGATGATCAACGGATGGATCGCGCCGTCGAGCTTCTGCTGGTCGCGCAATGAGGTCATCCAGGCGCCGGAGCGCTTCGACGGCCGGGCGTAGTAGTCGCCGTAGAACAGCCCCTTGTGGGCGCCGGCGGCGTCCTTGACCTCCCAAACCCGGACGTCTGGATGCCAGACCGGGATATCCTTGCGCTCGGCAAAGGTGACGCCGAACAGCCGCGTGGCGGTGTCGAAGGCGGCGGCGATCATGTTGTCGAGCGCCAGATAGGGCTTGATCGCAGCGTCGTCGAAATTGGCGCGGCGCTGTCGCAGCTTTTCGGCGTAGTAGCGCCAGTCCCAGGACGCCAGCTTGAAATTGCCGCCCTCCTCGGCGACCAGCGCCTGCAGCGCATCGCGATCGGCCAGCGCGCGAGCGCGGGCCGGCTTCCACACCCGCTCCAGCAGGCCGCGCACCGCCTCCGGGGTCTTGGCCATCGAATCCTCCAGCCGGTAGGCGGCGAAGGTGGGGAAGCCGAGCAGTTTCGCGGTCTCTTCGCGGAGCGCCAGGATTTCCAGAATGCCGGCGTTGTTGTCGTTGGCGTTGCCATTGTCGCCGCGCGCGGTGAACGCCTTGTAGGCCTTCTCGCGCAGATCGCGGCGGGCGGAGCTTTTCAGGAACGGCTCGACCGACGAGCGCGACAGCGTCACCACCGCCTTGCCGGGCAGACCGCGCTCCTCGGCGGCGGCGCGGGCCGCGGCGACGAAGCTGTCGGACAGGCCGTCGAGATCGCCGTCGCCGATTTCCATGAACCAGTCCTGCTCGTCGCCGAGCAGATGATGACTGAACGAGGTGCCGAGCTGCGCCAGCCGCTCGTTGATCGCCGCCATCCGCGCTTTGGCGCCGTCGTCGAGCCCGGCGCCGGAGCGATGGAAGCGGGTGTAGGTCCGCTCCAACAGGCGTAGTTGCTCAGAGGTCAGAGCCAGCTGCGACCGGGTGCCGTACAGCAGCGCGATCCGGCCGAACAGCACCGCGTTCATCATGATCGGATTCCAGTGCCGCGCCATCCGCTGCGACACTTCCTTGTCGATCTCCAGCAGCGCCGGGTTGGAATCCGCCGACACCAGATCGTAGAACACCGCCGCGACCCGGTTCAGCAGCTTGCCGGAGCGCTCCAGCGCCGTGATGGTGTTGGCGAAATCCGGCGTCGCCGGATCGCTGGCGATCGCCGCGATCTCGGCAGAATGATCGGCGAACGCCTGCTCGAACGCCGGCAGGAAGTGCTCGGGCGCGATCTCGGCGAATGGCGGGGTCTCGAACGGCGTGGTCCAGGCTTTCAGCAGCGGATTGTCGGGGCTTTGCGGGGTGGCGATCGGTCCGGCGCTATCTGGCATCAACGAATCCTGTGTTCCGCGAAAATCGAGGCGGCTACCTATAACACCTGGTTGGGCTTTTTTGGGTCCAATGACGCTTGCGGAAGCGGGCTTTTTCGGAGAGATTGCGCCCGCAACAGGACCCTTGAACGATGAGCAAGCCCCCGACCGTGACTGCGCCGCGCCAGATCCTCTGGTCGACTGTTGTCACCGTGATCTCGGCCGCGATCCTGATCGGCGCCGAAGTGTTCGGCGCGGCATTCGCGGGCGGCTGGGCGCTGGCGATCCTGTTCGGCCTCGACGACACTGCCGCCCACATCCTGCAGGCGGTGCTGTTCGTGCTCGGCGTCGTCGTCATGGTGGCGTTCATCCGCAACGCGCAGCGCATCGAGCCGTTCACCAAGCGCGCGTAAGCGACGCGGTTTCGCGATCGTGGCGAGACTGTGTGTCGCCGCGGTGAAATCTTCATCTCGCGTTAGCTAATCTAAACAGGCGTTCATGTTCGAGCGCTGCAGCGTGGCTGATCAGCAACGTTGCGCGCGCGCGAACGAGAAATTTCCCGTTAAGCCAAAAAAAATCTTGCGAAGCCGGACTAAAGCACCTATTTCCGGTCTTGCCCAATTTCGCACGTGCCTGTGGTCGTGTGTCAGTCGGTAGGTATCCGGACAAGAGGCCGGACAGCCGCCAAGGGACGAAGAAGCCGAGGGTCGTTAGATCGCAAGATCGAGCGGCCAGCATCTCTCTCCAGGGATGCCGTTGAAGGCGACTTCGATCCTTGCAACCGTGACTGGCAGCCGGAGGCGAACCGGCGCACCTCGTTCTCAACGGGGGACGCGACTTAAAGCAACGACGGATCGGGCTTTTTTGGTCTCTGCCGGCTTTCCATCAGCCGGCGCGAATACCGAAGAGGCTTGTCCTTCATTGCCAGGTGTGCGGGCGGGATCACTCCCAACCAATCCACGGCAGCACAATCGTTCTGAGCTTTTCGCCGCATCGCGCCTCCATCGCGTGACGTGGCCGAAGGGCGCTGATCCGACATCATTTTTGGACGGTACCCGTCGCTGGGCCGTTTGGGAGAGTGCTATGACCGAACGTATTCAGGAATTCCTCCGCGCCCGCCGCAATGAAGGACAGGACGTCGAGCCGTGCCTGGTCGTCGACCTCGAGGTCGTGCGCGACAACTTCCAGACCTTCGCCAAGGCGTTGCCGGACAGCCGCGTGTTCTACGCGGTGAAGGCCAACCCGGCGCCGGAAGTACTGTCGCTGCTGGCCTCGATGGGCTCGTGCTTCGACTGCGCCTCGGTGCAGGAGATCGAGATGGCGCTGACCGCCGGTGCAACTCCGGAGCGGATCTCGTTCGGCAACACCATCAAGAAAGAACGCGACATCGGCCGCGCCTTCGCGCTCGGGATTCGGCTGTTCTCGGTGGACTGCACCGCGGAAGTCGAGAAGATCGCCCGCGTGGCGCCCGGCTCGAAAGTGTTCTGCCGCATCCTGTACGACTGCGCCGGCGCCGAGTGGCCGCTGTCGCGGAAGTTCGGCTGCGACCCGGAGATGGCGGTCGAGGTGCTCGACCTCGCCAAGCGTCTTGGCCTGGAACCCTATGGCATCTCGTTCCATGTCGGCTCGCAGCAGCGCAAGGTGAAGGCGTGGGATCGTGCGCTGGCGATGGCGTCGTCGGTGTTCCGCGACTGCGCGGAGCGCGGCATCAACCTGTCGATGGTCAACATGGGCGGCGGTTTCCCGACCAAGTACCTGAAGGAAGTGCCGGCGGTGGTGCAGTACGGCCGTTCGATCTTCCGCGCGCTGCGCAAGCATTTCGGCAACGCGATCCCGGAGACCATCATCGAGCCGGGCCGCGGCATGGTCGGCAATGCCGGCATCATCGAGACCGAAGTCGTTCTGATCTCCAAGAAGAGCGACGAGGACGATGTGCGCTGGGTCTATCTCGACATCGGCAAGTTCGGCGGTCTGGCCGAGACGATGGACGAGTCGATCCGCTACGCGATCCGCTCCCGTCACGACGGCGCGGAAATGACGCCCTGCGTGCTCGCCGGCCCGACCTGCGATTCGGCCGACGTGATGTACGAGAAGCTGCCGTATCCGCTTCCGGTGACGCTCGAGATCGGCGACAAGCTGCTGATCGAAGGTACCGGCGCCTATACGTCGACCTATTCGGCGGTGGCCTTCAACGGCTTCCCGCCGCTGCGGACCTATCACATCTGAAGTTGGCGGATATCGCCTGAACTCGCGGGAGCCGGTGCGCCGGCTCCCATCCCGTCACATGACAATTTGCTGACAACATGCCGCGGCGTTGCCGCTGGTGTGGGGACTGACGTGCCATGACTGCTTTGCGAAAGACCACCATTGCCCTCTCCACCGATGCCGCTCCGTTCGCGATCCGTGCGGAACGAGCCTCGGACGTCGTCGCGCGCGAAGCGCTGCTGGATGCCTGCTTTGGCGCGAACCGCCATACGCGCACCTGCCAGCGCCTGCGCGACGGACGCGCGCCCGCCGAAGGCCTTGCCCTCTCGGTCGTGCGCCAGGGCCGGCTGGTCGGAACTGTGCGGTTGTGGCACGTCAGCGCTGGGGGCGTCCCGGCGCTGGTACTGGGGCCGCTGGCGGTCGATCCGGAATGCCGCGCGCTCGGCGTCGGCGCCGCGCTGATGAACCATGCCATCGCCGCGGCGAAGGCGCGCGGCCATGGCGCGGTGATCCTGCTCGGCGACGCGCCGTATTACGCCCGTTTCGGCTTTTCGGCAGCGAAGACGGCCGAGCTGGCGCTGCCGGGTCCGTTCGAGCGCGACCGGCTGCTCGGGCTCGAACTGCGGCCGGGCGCGCTCGACGGCGCCGCCGGCCTGATCGCGGCGACCGGAGCGATGGCAGCGATCGGCAAGGCTCCTCGCGCGGCGCGGCGGCTGCTGCCGCGCGCGGCCTGATCGGGCGAGGCAGCAAATCCCATGAAAACGCTCGATCTCCCAGCAAGCGAAGCTGTCGTTGGTGCTCGGCGCCGCAGGTTCAGACTGCCGTCGCTCTCGACCGTGCTGCTGATCATCCTGGCGATCAACATCGTGGTCGACGTGATGATGCGGCGGCACGCCACCCGGCTTCCGGTCTCGGACCGCGGCCACGCCGTACGCGTGGCCGGAACCGACCCGAGCTGACGGACGCCGCAGCGAAACTCTCGCCAGATCGATTCTCCAGCTTGATTTGACCGTCAAGACGCGGCATTGCGGGCTCTGTTTTTCAATTGAGGTTCCGCAATGTCCCGCCGCCTGATTTCCACCGGATCGCCGTTCGAAAAGACTGCCGGCTACAGCCGCGCCGTGGTCGACGGCGATTTCGTCTTCGTCTCCGGCACCACTGGCTACGATTACACCACCATGACGCTGCCCGAGGATGTCACGGCGCAGACACGCAACTGCTTCAAGACCATCGCGTCGGTGCTGAAGGAAGCCGGCTTCGACCTCGCCGACCTGGTGCGCGCGACCTATTACATCACCGACCCCAAGGACGCCGACGCGGTGTTCGCGGTCTGCGGCGAACACCTCGCCGAGATCCGCCCCGCCGCGACGATCGTCGCGGTCGCCGGTCTCTACAAGCCGGAAATGAAGATCGAGGTCGAAGTCACCGCGAAGCGCCGCTCGGCCTGATCTCGCCGCCAATTCATTCACCACCGCGCGGATGGCGACCTTTTGCCGCCGTTGACCTGGAGACTTGCTGATGTCCACGCCCGCCCCAAAGATCCACGCCAAGATCACAGGCCCGATTGTGATGATCGGCTTCGGCTCGATCGGCAAAGGCACGCTGCCCTTGATTGAGCGGCATTTCGACTATGACAAGCAGCGCTTCGTCATCATCGACCCGCATGAGGACGGCGAACTGGCAAAGAAGCACAATGTCCGCTTCATCAAGTCGGCCGTGACCAGGGACAATTATCGCGAGTTGCTGATTCCGCTGCTGACCGCTGGCGGCGGCCAGGGCTTTTGCGTCAACCTCTCGGTCGACACCTCCTCGGTCGACATCATGACGATGTGCCAGGAGATCGGCGCGCTCTATATCGACACCGTGGTCGAGCCTTGGCTCGGCTTCTATTTCGACAAGACCATCGGCCCGGAGAAGCGCTCCAACTACGCGCTGCGCGAGACTTTGCTCGCGGCAAAGCACAAGGCAGCGCACTCGACCACCGCGGTCTCCACCTGCGGCGCCAATCCCGGGATGGTATCGTGGTTCGTCAAGCAGGCACTGTTGGACATCGCCCGCGACACCGGCGTCACCATCAACGAGCCGAAGAGCCGCGACGGCTGGGGTCGGCTCGCGCACAAGCTCGGGGTCAAGGGCATCCACATCGCCGAGCGCGACACCCAGCGCTCGAAGAAGCCGAAGCCGATGGACGTGTTCGTCAACACCTGGTCGGTCGAGGGCTTCGTCTCCGAGGGCCTGCAGCCCGCCGAACTCGGCTGGGGCACCCACGAGACCTGGATGCCGGACAACGGCCGCACCCACACCGAAGGTTGTGGCGCGGCGATCTACCTGCTGCAGCCCGGCGCCAACACCCGCGTGCGCTCGTGGTGCCCGACGCCGGGCGCGCAATATGGCTTCCTGGTCACCCACAACGAGTCGATCTCGATCGCCGACTACTTCACCGTCCGCGAGGACCAGAAGGTGGTGTACCGCCCGACCTGCCACTACGCCTATCATCCGGCCAACGACGCGGTCCTGTCGCTGCACGAGATGTTCGGGGCCACCGGCAAGATGCAGTCGTCCTGGCACATCCTGGACGAGAACGAGATCGAGGACGGCATCGACGAGCTCGGCGTGCTGCTTTATGGCCACGCCAAGAACGCCTATTGGTACGGCTCGCAGCTCTCGATCGAGGAAACCCGCGAAGTCTGCCCGTATCAGAACGCCACCGGCATGCAGGTGTCGTCGGCCGTGCTGGCCGGCATGGTCTGGGCACTGGAAAATCCGCACGCCGGCATTGTCGAAGCCGACGAGATGGATTTCCGCCGCTGCCTGGAAATCCAGACGCCCTATCTGGGCCCGGTCAAGGGCTACTACACCGACTGGACCCCGCTGAGCGACCGCCCCGGCCTGTTCCCCGAAGACATCGACACCTCGGATCCGTGGCAGTTCCGCAACGTGCTGGTGCGCTGAGGCCGCCGGCGAGGCACTGAAGAGCCCTCATGGTGAGGAGCGCGCCTTCTCGGCGCGCGTCTCGAACCATGAGGGCATTGAGCAGAACAGGCGACTCATCCTTCGAGACGCGCGCCGAGAAGGCGCGCTCCTCAGGATGAGGTTTCCTGCATGGGATGGCAGCGAAGAAGTTACTTCGTCGGAATCGGGTCGCCTGTCTTTTCGGCGGGTGCCGGCGGCAAGGCCGGCCTGGCGCCGGCGTCCTGGGCCTCGGCATCGGGACGCGCCGGCTGCGGGGCGATCTCGTGAGGCCGCGCGCCGGTGGTGGTCGGCTCGGCCGGCGCCGACGGTTTGCTCTCGGCACCGGGCGTCGATTGCAGCGGCTGGGTGGCTTGCGCCAGTTGCTGATGCTGGACCGAAATCTGCGCCAGCGACATCCCGGAGATCGTCAGCCCAGACGAAACCAATGCGCCGGCGATCAGCAGGTCGAGCCGGAATGCGCGTTTACTCTCGATCGACGTCATGATGTTCACCTTGGGTTCGATGAACAACGGAGACGGAGACGCATAGTTCCGCCTGCGGCCGAGGCTATTCCTTGGTGCTGACGCACCAGGTGGCGTGGCGAACACCGCTTTGCAGTTCGAACGCCGACACCACCGCGTCGAGTTCCTTGGGATCGATCGCGGTCGATACCAAGGTCGCAATAATTTCGTGGCGGTCGTCGGAGCGTTCCACCACCTCGACATCCGCGACCGGGTATTGCGCCGCCTCCAGCCGTTCGACCAGCCGTTCGCGGAGGCCTTCCAGCGCATCGGTATCGACAAGCGTCGTAACCGAGTAGGTCGCCTCCGACGCCCGTTCGTCGATCGGCGTGCGGTTGATGGCGTTCACCAGAGGCCGCAACAAGGTATTGCCCGCCAGCACAAAGGCGGTCAGCGCTATCGCCTGCACGATCATGTCCGCGCCGGCGCAGCAACCGACGGCGGCCGAGCCCCACAGCGTCGCCGCGGTGTTGAGACCCCGCACATTGGTGCCTTCCTTCATGATCACGCCGGCGCCGAGAAAGCCAATGCCGGAGACCACATAGGCGATCACCCGGACCGCCCCGTCGGCGGCGGCCAGATGCATCGCCAGATCGACAAAGGCGGCGGCGCCGACCGCGACCAGCACATTGGTCCGCAGTCCCGCGGTCCTCTGCCGGTACTGCCGCTCAGCGCCGATCAGGGTGCCGAGGATGAACGCAGCCGTCAGGCTGACCAGCGTGTCGAGGAAATCATAGGTCTGGAAGGTCGTCAAAAACCGCATGGCGTCTCAATTCACTCGAGATGGGACGGCCCTGTCACAGCGTCAGCAGTCCGGCGGCGCCGTCCTCGTCGGCGAAGGCCAGCATGGTGCCCTTGGCGTTCCAGGCCAGCGCCAACACCGGCGGCGAGCCGTTGCGCCGCACCAGAATCTCGGCGCCGTCGCCGAGCCGCACCATCAGCACGGTGCCGTCGCTGTAGCCGGCGGCGAGGATCTCCTGCTTCGGATGGCAGGCCACCATGGTGACCTTGGCCTTCAGCGGCGCCAGCATCGCCGGCTCCTTGCCCATCGGGCCATCCTTGCTGGCGAACGGCCACATGATCACGCTGTCGGCGCCGGAGGTGGCCAGCGCCTTGCCGCCGATGCCCCAGGACAACGATCGCACCCGGCCGGGATAGCCGCTCATCCGCATGTGCCGAGCATCCGCCAGCCGCCAGCCGTGCAGCGCCGGTTCGTGCATCGCGGTGACCAGAAAGCGGTTGTCCGGGCTGAAGATGACGCCAAGGTGCGAGCCGGCCCATTCCAGGAATTCGGCGTTTGCCGCCATGTTGGGGAACCACAAGGTCACGCCATTGTAATGCGCGATCGCCAGCCGCATCCCCTTCGGGGCGAACGCCAATCCGCCGACCGTCGACGGCACCTCGAAGAACTTGTCCTCGCCCTTGGCGCCGCGGACATAAGCGGTCTTGCCGGCCGACCACGCCACCGCGCCGTCGGGATGCAGCGCGACATTGTCGATCCAGCGCCGCTTGGCGTCGGTGGCGACAACGCTGACCGCGCCATTGGCGTCGAGCGCCACCACCTTGCCGTCGTCGCCACCGCTGACGATGCGCTTGCCGTCGCTGGACGAACACAGGATCGCGCCGCCATGCAGCACGACCGTCGAGGTCTCGCCGCCGGCAGCGACCAGCGTGGCGGTTTCCTCGGCACCGATGAAGACGGCCTTGTCGCCGAGGAAATGCACGGCGGTGACCGGTGCGCCGATCGCGACCGGACGCACCCGGTCGGTGACCGAGGCGATCGAGGGGGCCTGATCCGGCAGGTTGAACTCTTTCATCACGCGGCGATGGTTTGGGCGAAGCCGTCGCGGATCGCCTGTTCGGGCAATTCGCGGCCAATGAAGACGAGCCGGCTTTCGCGTGCCTCGCCGTCCTTCCAGGCGCGCTGATGGTCGCCTTCCAGCATCATGTGGACGCCCTGGAACACGTAGCGGTCGTCGTCGCCGCTGAACGCCAGGATCCCCTTGGAGCGCAGGATCTTGCCGCCCTCGGCGGCGATCAGCTGCTGCAGCCACGGCATGAACTTGTGGGGATCGACCGGCTTATCGGAACGCAGCGACAGCGATTGCATGTCCTCGTCGTGATAATGCTTCAGGCCGTGGTCATGATCGTGATGATGATCATGGCCGTGGTGGTCGTGATCGTGGTCGTCGGACGAATCGAGGAATTCCGGTTCGATTTCCAAAACGCGGTCGAGGTCGAAGGCGCCGCGCTCCAGCACGTCGGCGAGCGCGACCTGGCAGCGCTCGGTGCGATGTAGCTTGGCGTAGGGGTTGATGGCGCGGATTCGCGCCTCGACTTCGTTGAGTTCGGCCGGCGTGACCAGGTCGGTCTTGTTCAGCACGATGACGTCCGCGAAGGCGATCTGGTTCTTGGCCTCCGGCGCGTCCTTCAGCCGATGGCTCAGCCACTTGGCGTCGGCCACCGTCACCACTGCGTCGAGCCGCGAGCTCGCCATCACGTCCTCGTCGACGAAGAAGGTCTGCGCCACGGGCGCCGGATCGGCAAGACCGGTGGTCTCGACGATGATGGCGTCGAACTTGCCCTTGCGCTTCATCAGGCCGCCGAGAATCCGCACCAGGTCGCCGCGCACCGTGCAGCAGACGCAGCCGTTGTTCATCTCGAACACTTCCTCGTCAGCGCCGATGATCAGGTCGTTGTCGATCCCGATCTCGCCGAATTCGTTGACGATCACCGCGTATTTCTTGCCGTGGTTCTCCGACAGGATGCGGTTCAACAGCGTGGTCTTGCCGGCGCCGAGATAGCCGGTCAGCACGGTGACGGGGATTTTGTGGGCGGTAGTCTCAGACATTGGCTCTCCGGGGCGGATCGTCGCGCGCGCCGCCGACAGGGAGGCCCCTGCCCTAGCTCATGAGCGCGCTGGTCAGCGCCTTTATATTGTGCCGGACCATATCAATGTAAGTGGGCGCGTCGCCCTTTTCCGGGGTCAGGCTGTCGGAATACAGCGTTCCGCCGATCTTGGCACCGGTCTCGGCGGCGATCCGACGCATCAAGCGCGGGTCGCTGATGTTCTCGAGGAAAACCGCGGGGATCTTGTCGGCCTTGATCTGACGGATGATGCCGGCAATATCCCGGGCACTGACCTCGGATTCGGTGGAAACGCCCTGTGGCGCGATGAAGGCGATGCCATAGGCGGCGGCGAAATAGCCGAAGGCGTCGTGGGTCGAGATCACCTTGCGGTGCGCGGCCGGAATTTGCGCCACCGAGCTCCTGACCTCAACGTCAAGCGAATCGAGCTTCGCCAGATAGGCGTCCGCATTGGCGCGATAGGTCGCCGCACCCGCCGGGTCGCGCTCGGTCAGCGCGTCGCGGATGTTGCCGACATAGACCTTGGCGTTTTCGACCGACTGCCAGGCATGCGGATCGGCGTCGGAGCCGAGCTTGCGGGTCGCGATCCCCGCGGTGGCGGTGACGATGCCGGCCTTGCCGCCGGAGGATTGCACCAGCCGCGGCAGCCAGCCCTCGAGGCCGAGCCCGTTGACGATCACCAACCTGGCGTCGGACACCTTTTTGGCATCCGCCGGCGCCGGCGTGTAGACGTGGACGTCGCTGTCGGGGCCGACCAAAGTGGTGACGCTGACGCGGTCGCCGCCGACATTGCGGACGAAGTCGCCGAGGATCGAGAAGCTGGCGACGACGTCGATGCGATCCTGGACCCGCTCTTGCGCCCGCGCCGGCGCGACTGCGACGAGCGCCGCAGCGCCAAGAACGAGAAGCTGGCTCAATCGTCGGATCATGATCATGCCTCGAGATGGCGGCCGGGGAACAACTTGCGGACCACGCCGCCGGTGGAGCCGAACAGTACCGAAACGATATAGAGCACCGCCGCGACCAGAATGATCGCGGGCCCGGACGGCACCTTGGTCTGGAACGACAGCACCAGGCCGGCGTAGCCGGACAGCATCGCGCTCGCCACCGCGATCATCATCATGCCGGTGATGTCGCGCGACCAGAACCGGGCGATGCCGGCGGGCAGGATCATCAGCCCCACCGCCAGCAGCGTGCCGAGCGCGTGAAAGCCGTTGACCAGGTTGATCACCACCAGCGCCAGGAACGCCAGATGGGCCGGCGCGCCGGCGCGGCTGACGGTGCGCAGGAAAACGGGATCGACGCATTCGATCACCAGCGGGCGATAGATCACCGCCAGCACGATCAGGGTGATGGTGGCGTTGAAGGCGATCACCAGCAGGGTCTGGTCGTCCATCGCCAGGATGTTGCCGAACAGCACATGCAACAGATCGATATTGGTGCCCTTCATCGAAACAATGGTGACGCCGAGCGCCAGCGACACCAGATAGAACGCCGCCAGCGAGGCATCCTCCTTCAGTTCGGTGGTGCGCGACACCACGCCGGCGAGGATCGCCACGGTGAAACCGGCGATCAGCCCGCCGAACGTCATCGCGAACAAATTGAGGCCCGACAGCAGGAATCCGACCGCGGCGCCGGGCAGGATCGCATGCGCCATCGCGTCGCCGACCAGGCTCATCCGCCGCAGCATCAGGAATACGCCAATCGGCGCGCCGCCCAGCGCCAGCGCCACCACGCCGGCCAGCGCGCGGCGCATGAATTCGAAATCGGTGAAGGGCGCGATCAGCGCGTCATAGAGCAGCATCGTTCAGGCCGCCCGCGACGGCGCAGCGTCGACCGCGCAGGTGTGGGCGTCATCGTCGAACGCCTCGCACATCCGCCGCGCCTCCGAGAGGTTTTCCGCGGTCAGCACCTGCGAGGTCGCGCCCCACGCCACAGGCGTGCGCGCCAGCAGCAGGGTCTCGGGGAAATTGTCGCGCACCAGGTCCATGTCGTGCAGCGCCGCCAGCACCGTGCGTTTCTCGTCGTGCCAGCGCCGCACCAGGCCGATCAGGTCGGCCGAGGTCTTGGCGTCGATGGCGTTGAAGGGTTCGTCCAGCACGATGACGCGGGCGTCCTGCAGCAGCACCCGTGCGAACAGCATGCGTTGCATCTGTCCGCCGGACAGCGTGCCGATGGTACGGTTCTCAAAGCCGCTGAGCCCGACCGCCGCCAGCGCCTGGGCGATCTTGTGCTGCGCCTCTTTGCCCATGCCGCCGAACAGGCCGGTGGCCCGCCACAGCCCGGTGCCGACGAAATCGAACACCGAGATCGGAAAGCTGCGGTCGATATCGGCGGTCTGAGGCAGATAGGCGATGTCACGGACGTTGAGGGAGCCAAGCCCGATCGAACCTGCCAGCGGCTTGAGAATGCCGACGATGCCCCGAAACAGCGTCGATTTGCCGGCGCCGTTGGGGCCGACGATCGCCAGCAGCGAACCGGCGGCGATCTCGCCGCTCAGATGATGCACCGCCGGATGACGATCATAGCCGAGCGTAACATCGCGAAATTGCAGCTGCGCGGTCATGCTCACCTCATCGCCGTCAGCACCAGCGCCCACAATCCGGCGCTGAGCGCGAGCGCGACGCCGAGCCGGGCGGCCAGCGTCATCCGCAGGAGCGACCACGGCGCCCGCTGCGCCGGATGCGGCGTCGCCGGGGTGTGACTGTGGGGATGGGGGTGCCCCGCCGCGATGTGGGCGTGTCCATGATCGTGAAGTGGGGACCCGGGCATCGGCAGGGCTTTCAGTCGGTCGTTAGACGCACTTTCGTTGTTATAATATAACATCACAGAAGTCGAGTCGGCTGAAGGCAGCCTTCAAAAGAAGGCCGACCGTTGCAGAAATTAAGGCCTCATTAAGACTTGATTCAGACTTCATTAAGTATAGAAAAATTGTGTCCGATCATTGGGTTAGTTCCATTCTAGCTGTTGCCGATCGGTGACAGCTTTTTACTAAAAAGCGGTCTAACTGATGCGCATGGACGGAGCCGAGCAACGGCTGATCGCTCTGCAAGTTAGGTTTCTGGAGAATATAAAATGAAGAAGTTTCTACTCGGTACTGTGGCTCTCGTCGTTCTCGGCACGACCCTGCCAGCACTTGCTGCCGACCTCGGCGCACGTCGCGCCTATACCAAGGCCCCGGAATACATGGCGGCCCCGATCTACAACTGGACCGGCTTCTATATCGGCGGTCACGTCGGCGGCGCGTTCGTCAGCGACGAGAGCATCGCAGGCGGCACCAACGTCAGTCGCGATGGCCAGTTCCTCGGCGGTTTGCAGGGCGGTGCCGATTATCAGTTCGCCCCGAACTGGGTTGTCGGTGCTGAAGCCCAGTACAGCTGGCTTGCCGGCGGCAGCAAGTCGGTGACCTTCGCCAACGGCGGCTCCAACTTCACCTACTCCGATAACCAGCGCGGCCTCGGCTCGGTGACCGGCCGTCTCGGCTACACTTGGGGTCCGGGTCTGCTCTACGTGAAGGGCGGTTATGCCTTCGCCGACTACAAGACCAGCCTGTTCAACAACACCGCCGGCCTCGGCGTCGCGGTGAACAGCAAGGACAGCGGCTACACCGTCGGTGGCGGCCTCGAATATATGTTCGCCCAGAACTGGTCGGGCAAGATCGAATATCAGTACTACGACTTCGGCAACGTCACCTTCCTCGGCACCTCGTTCAAGAACGACGAGCACACCGTCAAGGCCGGCCTGAACTATCGCTTCAACGTTGGTGGCCCGGTCGTCGCCAGGTATTGAGCTCTGCCGATCGCCCGCGCGGCGATCAAATGACGGAAAAGGTCGGCCTCGCGCCGGCCTTTTTCTGTTTCAGCGCCCGATTCGGCGCCGTCCGGGCGGATACCTATTTATTAACCCGGCGCCCCCGATAGTCTCGCCACAAGAAAAAAAGTGGGAACAAACAGTGGCATCGGCATCGGTAATTGGCGGACGAGGCTCGTTCAACGTGCTGCGACGGCTGCGAAACATTGGCAGACCACGCTTCGGCATTCGCGGCAGCCTGTTCGCGGCGTTTGCCGTGATCGCCAGCATGGCGATCGTGATCAGCGCCGGCGCCGGCATCATTTTCGATCAGCTCGGCGCCGTGATGTCCGACCTCAGCCGACGCGACATCCCGAAACTTGCCGCCAGCCTGCAGCTGGCAACCCAGAGCGAGCGCTTGGCGAGCCAGGCGCCCTTGTTGCTGTCGGCCGGCAGCGCCGACATCCTGCGGGATCGCTCGGCCCAGATGAAGGAAGCCCAACAGACCGCGCTGCAGATGCTCGAGCAGATCGTCCAGCTCGGAGCCGACAAGGACGTCGTCGCCGCCATGCGCGACACGGTGAAGAGCATCGACGATACGATCCGAAGCCTCGGAGCCGCCGCCCAGGAGCGGCTCGACCTCGCGGATCAGCGCGACAAATCATATGCCGCGGTGCGCAAGGCGCAGGACGACTTTGTTGCCGTCGCAAATCCGATGATGATGGATGCGCAGGCGCGGATGAACGCCGTGCTGAGCTCGGCCAATCTGTCGCAAGACGATGCGACGGAGGCCGGGCGGCAAATCGAGCAGCTCGGCAATGTCATATCCAACGTCAATCTGATCGCGTCCGACCTGATGGCGGCACTTTCGGCCAACACCACCGAGGCAATCGATCCGGTCGAGACCGACTACAAGGCGGCCCAGGAGCGCGTTCAATCGGCGCTGGAAGCGCTGCCCGCCAATGCCAACACCGCGGCGATCAGGGACGCAGCGGGAACATTGCTGATCCTGGGCAAGGGCAAGACCGGCACCTTCAAGATCCGGCAGAAGGAACTCGACGTCAACGACTATGGCCTGCTCATCCTCGATGAGACCCGCAAACTCAATCTCGGTCTCGGCATCAGCGTGAAACAGCTCGTGGACAATGTCAGGTCGGAAACCGAGGCCGCTACCGCGAGCGCCCGTCAACGAAGCGCGCTGGCGACGCAGGTGATGCTCGGGCTCGGCGTTCTCACCCTGTTGGGATCCGGGCTGTTTGTCTGGCTCTATGTCGGTCGCAGCATTCTGCGTCGGATCGGAAATCTGCAACGCGCGATGCAGCGCCTCTCCGATGGCGACCTCGATTCGCAAATCGGGTTCGGCAGACAGCAGGACGAAATCGCCGTGATGGCGAAATCGCTGGAGGTATTCCGCGATACAATGATCGCCGCGCGCGCCATGGCTGCGGAACAGGAAAAGGATCGCGTCGCCAAGACCGAACGCGCCCAGCGAATCGAAACCCGGATCGGCGAGTTCGAGACCAAAGTGCAGGCGGCGCTGGAGCAATTGCAATCCTCGGCCAATTCGATGCAGACCACGGCGCAAAGCATGGCGGCGACCGCCGACCGGTCGAGCGCGCTGGTCGGTACGGTGGCGTCCGCGGCCGAAGAGACCTCGGTCAACGTGCAGACCGTGGCGTCCGGGACGGAGGAACTCTCCGCGTCGATCGCCGAGATCGGACGGCAGGTCGTCAATTCGGCCGAGATCGCCGGCAAGGCTGTCACCGAAGCCGGCGTCACCGATGCGACGATGCAGGGTCTCGCGGAAAACGCCGCCCAGATCAGCGCCGTAATCGACCTGATCCAAAGCATCGCTTCGCAGACCAATCTGCTGGCGCTGAATGCGACCATCGAGGCGGCGCGGGCAGGCGACGCCGGCAGGGGATTCGCGGTCGTCGCCTCCGAGGTGAAAAGTCTCGCCAACCAAACCGCGAAGGCAACCGAGGAGATTCGCTCGCAGATCGCCGACATGCAAAGCGTGACCACATCCGCGGTGGGCGCGATCCGCAACATCGGGCAGACCATCGGCGAGATCAACGCGGTCACGACCGCGATTACCACAGCCGTGGAACAGCAGAGCTCCGCGACCCGCGAGATCGCCCGCAACGTCCAGCATGCCGCCAGCGGCACCAGCCAGGTGTCCGGCAACATCGTCGGGGTCAGAGACGCCTCGAGCGAAGCCGGCTCCGCCGCCAATGCGGTGCTCGACGCATCCGGCGCGCTGCGTCGCGAGGCCGATATTCTGCGCGACGAAATCGACGCCTTCCTGTCCAACATGCGAGCGGCCTGACCTCCGGGCAAACCGACCCTCCCGCACGGCCATCAGCCCAGACCCGGGTGCGGTTGGCGGAACCGCGCCCGCCGGCTGCATTCGACCCCGCCCCCGCGGGATTGCATGGCGTCCATGTGCGCCGCCGGCCCGGCCTTCGGCCGCGGAATTTCGGCTAGCGCGGCCGGCATTGTCCCGCTAAGCCGGTGTCGGGAGCCCAAGCGAAGCAAGATGCATTCAAAAACCGACGCCATCAAAATCACGAGCGACGACCTGCGGTATCCTTGGGAGAGCCATCCCGGTCAGGATCAGGTCGTTGAAATCGCCCCCGGCCTGTTGTGGATTCGGCTCAAGCTGCCGTTTCGCCTCAACCATGTGAACATTTACCTGCTGGCCGACGGCGACGGCTGGGCGATGGTGGACACCGGCTTTGGCAACGAAGCCACGATCGCGGCGTGGGAAGCACTGTTCGCTGGCCCGCTGGCCGGCAAGACCATCAGCCGGGTGATCGTGACCCATGCCCATCCCGACCATGTCGGCCAGGCCGGCTGGATCGTCGAGCGATTCCGTTGCCCGTTCTACATGTCGCAGATCGAGTATCTGTCGGGGGTCTATCACCAGAACCGCCGGACCGAGGAACGGATCGTCAATTCACGGCAGTTCTTCCGGCGCCACGGCATGGACGAGGCGATCACCGCGCAATTGCTCGGCCGCGGCCAGGACTATCTGAAGAAGACGGTGCCGCTTCCCGCCGCCTACCGCCGCCTCGCCCATGGCGGCGAGCTCATCATCGGCGCGCGCACGTTCCGGATTATCACCGGAGCCGGCCATTCGCCCGATCAGGTGATGCTGTATTGCGCCGCCGACAAACTGTTCCTGTCGGCCGATCAGGTGCTGAGCAAGATCTCGCCCAATGTCAGCGTGTGGGCGCATGAGCCGGAAGAAAATTCGCTCGGCGCCTATTTGAGCTCGCTGAACGGCCTCGCGGAATTGCTGCCCGACGACGTGCTGGTGGTGCCCGGGCACGGGGTTCCGTTCTACGGCGTGAAAACCCGGATCAGGCAGCTGTCCGACCACCACGAAGAGCGCTGCCAGATGATCGCCGTGGCTTGCGGCGAAGTCGCGATGACGTCGGCGGAGCTGGTGCCGGTGATCTTCCACAAGCACGTACTGGACGCGCATCAGACCGGGTTCGCGGCGGGCGAACTGATCGCGCATGTCAACTACATGCTCGCGCACGGCCGCTTGACCGTCGTCCACAAGCCGGACGGCATACTACGCTTCAAGGCTGCCTGAGTTAACTACCTTCGAATCCCAAAATGCCAGCTAATGCATTGATCCCGATCAAGTCTTGACCCGCGCGGAAAGCAACCCGGAGCGTCTGCCGCTGCGGCCCCGAAGCGCGATTTGCACCTCGACATTCGGCCTAGAGGCGTTCTAATAGCACGGCGCGACGATCGGTCGCGATCTCGGTCTCAGGTCAATCGTGATGGATTACAGCAAATTCTTCGGGGATGCCCTCCTTCGCCTGCGCGATGAGCGCCGCTATCGCGTGTTTGCGGATCTGGAACGGATCGCCGGCCGGTTTCCGCATGCCACCTGGCATTCTCCGGCCGGACCGCGCGACGTCGTGATCTGGTGCTCGAACGATTACCTCGGGATGGGACAACATCCGAAGGTGGTCGGCGCGATGGTCGAGACCGCGACCCGGCTCGGCACCGGCGCCGGCGGCACCCGCAACATCGCGGGCACCCATCATCCGCTGGTCCAGCTCGAGCAGGAACTCGCCGATCTGCACCACAAGGAAGCAGCATTGCTGTTCACCTCGGGCTACGTCTCCAACCAGACCGGATTGTCGACGCTCGGCAAGCTGATCCCGAACTGCCTGATCCTTTCCGATGCGCTGAACCACAATTCGATGATCGAGGGCATCCGGCAGTCGGGCTGCGAGCGGGTGGTGTGGCGCCATAATGACGTCGCCCATCTGGAAGAACTGCTGATTGCGGCCGGCCCCGACCGGCCGAAGCTGATCGCCTGCGAGAGCCTGTATTCGATGGACGGCGACATCGCGCCGCTGGCCAAGATCTGCGATCTCGCCGAGAAGTACAATGCGATGACCTATGTGGACGAAGTCCACGCCGTCGGCATGTACGGCCCGCGCGGCGGCGGCATCGCCGAGCGCGACGGCGTGATGCACCGGATCGACATTATCGAAGCGACGTTGGCCAAGGCGTTCGGCTGCCTCGGCGGTTATATCGCTGGACGCGCCGACGTAATCGACGCGGTGCGCTCTTATGCGCCGGGCTTCATCTTCACCACCTCGCTGCCGCCGGCGATCTGCTCGGCGGCCACCGCCGCGATCCGGCACCTGAAGTCGTCGAGTTGGGAACGCGAGCGCCACCAGGACCGCGCCGCGAGGGTCAAGGCAATCCTGACCGCCGCCGGCCTGCCGGTGATGTCGACAGACACCCATATCGTGCCGCTGTTCGTCGGCGAGGCCGAGCGCTGCAAGAAGGCCAGCGACCTGCTGCTTGAGGAGCACGGCATCTATATCCAGCCGATCAACTACCCGACCGTCGCCAAGGGCCATGAGCGGCTCCGGATCACGCCGTCGCCGTATCACGACGACGCGCTGATCGACGCGCTGGCCGAGGCGCTGGTTCAGGTCTGGGGCCAGCTCGGCCTGCCGCTCGGCGCCAAGGCGATCGCGGCGGAATAAGCGGCAGGCGCGGCGCGATCCGGCCGATCCGGGTGAAAATCCCTGTCGCTTGCGGCGGCCCGACGCGATAGGTTTCGGCGCGCGCCGTTTCCGCGCAGGGAGCAAACCGGAATGCTGCACGACTGGGGCGTGATCGCAGCCGCGCTCGGCTACATCGGGTTCCTGTTCTACGTCGCCAGCTATGGCGACCGGCTTTCGCATTCTCAACGCGAGCGGGCCGGCGGCCTGATCTACCCGCTGTCACTGGCGATCTACTGCACCTCGTGGACCTTCTTCGGCTCGGTCGGTTTCGCCACCCGCACCAGCTTCGATTTCCTAGCGATCTATGTCGGCCCGATCCTGATGATCGCGTTCTGCACGCCGCTGTTGCGCCGCGTGATCCGGCTGGCGAAATCGCAGAACATCACCTCGATCGCCGACTTCATCGCCGCCCGCTACGGCAAGAGCCAGGCGGTGGCGGCGACGGTGGCGATCATCGCGATCGTCGGCTCGGTGCCCTACATCGCGCTGCAGCTCAAGGCGGTGGCGTCGTCGCTGCAGACCATCCTGGGCGACGATCAGGACATTTCCAACATCCCGATCGTCGGCGACATCGCGCTGATCGTCGCGATGGCGATGGCGCTGTTTGCGGTGCTGTTCGGCACCAGGCAGACCAATGCCACCGAGCACCAGCACGGCCTGATGCTCGCGGTGGCAACCGAGTCGATCGTCAAGTTGGTGGCGTTCATCGCCGCCGGCGTGTTCGTCACGTTCTGGATGTTCAGTCCGACCGAACTGATCGACCGCGCCATGAAGATGCCGGAGGCGGTCCGCGCCATCACCTATACGCCGTCGACCGGCAATTTCCTCACCATGGTGCTGCTGTCGTTCTGCGCGATCATGCTGCTGCCGCGGCAGTTCCACGTCAGCGTGGTGGAGAATTCCAGCGACGCCGAGGTCGGCCGCGCCCGCTGGCTGTTTCCGCTGTATCTGGTCGCGATCAATCTGTTCGTGATCCCGATCGCGCTGGCGGGGCTGATCAGTTTCCCGTTCGGCGCGGTCGACAGCGATATGTACGTGCTCGCGCTGCCGATCGCCGCCAACGCGCCGCTGCTCAGCGTCGCGGTGTTCATCGGCGGGCTGTCGGCGGCGACCGCGATGGTGATCGTCGAATGCGTGGCGCTGGCGGTGATGGTGTCGAACGACCTGGTGATGCCGCTGGTGCTGAAACGCGGCGCGGCCCCGCGCGGCGGCCAGCGGGACTTCGGCGGTTTTCTGCTGAAGGTGCGCCGGATCGCGATCTTCGCGATCCTGATCCTGGCCTATCTGTACTTTCGCGCGCTCGGCAACACGCAGTTGGCGGCGATCGGGCTGCTGTCGTTCGCCGCCATCGCGCAATTCGCGCCGGCCTTCTTCGGTGGCCTAATCTGGCGCCGCGCCACCGCAAGCGGCGCGATCGGCGGCATGCTGATCGGATTCGCGGCGTGGGCCTATACGCTGTTCATCCCGAGCTTCATGGAGGGCAACACCGCGGGGATGCTGCTGTTGCAGCACGGCCCGTTCGGGATCGAGGCGCTGCGCCCACAGGCGCTGTTCGGCGCCGATCTGCCGCCGCTGCTGCACGGCGTGCTGTGGAGCCTGTCGCTCAACATTCTGGCTTACATCGTGCTGTCGCTGCTGCGCCGCCCGTCATCGATCGAGCGGCTGCAGGCCGAAGTCTTCGTTCCCGACACCCTGACGCCGATGACGCCGGCGTTCCGGCGCTGGCGCAGCACGGTCACGGTTCAGGACATTCTCGGCGCGGTGACCCAATATCTTGGCCCCGAACGCGCCCACAGCTCGTTCCGGACTTTCGCGACCACCCGCGGCATCAGTCTGGAGCCAACGGCGTCGGCGAATTTCGAGTTGCTCAAGCACGCCGAGCACCTGATCGCGTCCTCGATCGGGGCGGCGTCGTCGCGGTTGGTGTTGTCGCTGCTGCTGCGCAAGCGCACGGTGTCGGCGGAGGCGGCGCTGAAGCTGCTCGACGATTCCCACGCCGCGCTGCATTTCAACCGCGAGATCCTGCAGACCGCACTCAATCACGTCCGACAGGGCATCGCCGTGTTCAATCCGGACCTGCAGCTGATCTGCTCCAACCGGCAATTCGGCGACATCCTCGGGCTGCCGCCGCACATCATCCAGATCGGGATTCCACTGGTCGAAATCCTGGAGTTCCTCGCCACCAGCAACACCCAGACGTTCGGCGACGCCGACGCCCAGACCCAGATGCGGCTCGCCGCCTACACCACCGAAGGCGAGCCCTTTCTGGAACGGCTTCACGATCGCCATCTGGTGATCGAAGTGCGCGCCAACCGGATGCCCGACGGCGGCCTCGTCATCACCTTCTCCGACGTCACCCCGAGCTTCGAGGCCGCCGAGGCGCTGGAGCGCGCCAATGCGACGCTGGAAAAACGCGTGCGCGACCGTACCGAGGAACTGACGCGGCTGAATTCGGCGCTGGCGCTGGCCAAGAGCACCGCTGAGGAAGCCAATATCTCGAAGACCCGCTTCCTCGCTGCCGCCAGCCACGACATCCTGCAGCCGCTGAACGCCGCCCGGCTCTACGCCACCAGCCTGGTGGAGCGGCAGAATGGCGGCGAGGATTCGCGGCTGGTGGAGAACATCGACGATTCGCTCGAGGCGATCGAGGAGATCATCGGCGCCTTGCTCGATATTTCGCGGCTCGATGCCGGCGCGATGACGGCGTCGATCTCCAGCTTCGTGATGGGCGACCTGATGCGTTCGTTGGAGATCGAATTCGCGCCGACCGCGCGCGCCAAGGCGCTGAAGCTGACCTTCGTGCCGTGTTCGCTGCCGGTCGAATCCGACCGGCTGCTGCTGCGCCGGCTGCTGCAGAACCTGATTTCCAACGCCATCAAATACACCCCGCAGGGCCGCGTGCTGGTGGGCTGCCGACGCCGCGGCCAGTCGTTACAGATCGGGATCTACGACACCGGCGTCGGCGTCCCGATCCAGAAGCGCAGCGAGATCTTCAAGGAATTTCACCGGCTCGAACAGGGCGCGCGGATCGCCCGCGGGCTCGGGCTCGGGCTGTCGATCGTGGAGCGGCTGGCGCGAGTGCTCAATCACGGCATCGCGCTGGATTCCAATCACAGCGGCGGCTCGTATTTCTCCGTCACGGTGCCGGTCGCCAAGGCGGTCAACCACACCGCCGCGGTCACCAGCGCCACGCCGCTGTCGCGGGCGTCGATGACCGGGATTCTGGTGGTCTGCATCGAGAACGATGCCGCCATCCTGGACGGCATGAAGACGTTGCTGACGACCTGGGACGCTAAGGTCATCGCCGTCGCCGATCCGGAAGCCGCGATCAAGGCAATCGAGACCGCCGGCCAGCGCATTACCGGCCTGCTGGTCGATTATCACCTCGACCGCGGCAATGGCATCGCGGCGATCAGAGATATACGGCACCGCTTTGGACAGGGCATTCCGGCGATCCTGATCACCGCCGATCGCAGCCCCGGCGTGCGCGCCGCGGCGCGGCACGAGGAAATCGCCGTGTTGAACAAGCCGGTGAAGGCCGCCTCGCTGCGCGCGCTGCTGAGCCAGTGGCACGCCCAGCAGGCCGTGGCGGCGGCGGAATAGCACGATCCAAGCATCGACCCAGCCGGCGCTTGCCATTGCGATCGCCGTTGGTAGGGTCGCGGATCGTCACCCATCCTCGTGCCCCCGCAAGGATCCGATGTTCACGCTTTATTACGCCGCGCATACCTGCTCGTTGGCCTCGCACATCGCGCTCGCGGACGCCGGAGCCGACTACGAACTGCGGCGCATCGCGTTCGCCACCACGCAACAGCAATCGGTCGACTATCTGGCGATCAACCCGAAGGCGCGGGTGCCCGCGCTGGTGACGCCGCGCGGCGTCCTGACCGAAACGCCGGCGATGCTGGCGTTCATCGCGCAGAGTTTTCCGGATGCGCAGCTGGCGCCGCTCGACGATCCGTTCGCCTTCGCCGAGGTGCAGGCGTTCAACAGCTATCTGTGCTCGACCCTGCACGTCGCTCACGCGCACCGGATGCGGGGCCATCGCTGGGCCTATGAGGAATCGTCCTTCGCCGATATGCAGCGCAAGGTCCCGGAATCGGTCGGCGCCTGCTATGATCTGATCGAGAACCGTATGCTGAAAGGCCCGTGGGTGATGGGCGAGCGCTACAGCATCGCCGACCCGTATCTGTTCACGCTGGCGCAATGGATCGAGGACGACGGCGTCGATCCCGAGCGCATCCCTGGCGTCATCGCGCACCGGAGCCGGATGTCCGAGCGCGCCAATGTCAGGACCGCGATCGCCGCGGAACTGGCCGCCTCAGGCTGAGGCGACCACGTTCAGCTCTCGGAAACGCTCGCCAGGATCACCTCGCGCAGCACGCGGGTCGGCGGAATCCACTGGTCTTCCTTCATGTAGTTTCCCGCCGTGATGGCGATGACGAGTTGCAGGGCCGGAATGATGAACAGCCGCTGGCCGCCTTCGCCCTGCGCCGTCCACATCCGCTCCAGCCGCCCGATCGCCCAGCCTTTCGGCTTGCCGAAGCCGATATCGAGCACGAACCATTGATAGCCGTAGCGGCGAACTTCGTCGGCGCTGACGACCGGGGTGATGCACCGCGTCACCCAATCGGCGGGCACCACGGCCCGACCGTCGACGCGGCCGCCATGCAGCATCATCTGGCCGATCCGCGCCAGGTCGCGAACCGCCATCCGGGCGCCGGACGCTGCGAACGGCTCGCCATCGGGGCCGCCCGCCCATTCGGTCGGCCCCAGTCCCAACGGATCGAACAGAGCCTCGCGCGCAAAGGCGTGCAGCGTCTGGCCCGAGCCCTTGGCGATCAGGCGCGCCAGCAGCGCGGTGGCGCCGCCGCAATAGGTCCAACGCGTACCGGGCGTCTCGACGACGCGTCGTTCCAGCACGTAGCGGTAGCGATCCGCCGCGGCATCCATCGCGGTTTCGCTGTTGCGCGGATCCGAATAGATCAGGCTGCTCTCGTCCCAATCGGTGCCCATCGTCATCGTCAGCACATGCTGAATGGTGAGCCGGTCGCGGCCATCGCTGCCGGCGAGATCGGCATATTCGGGAAAGGCGGAGAACAACGGCGCTTCCGGCGGCGGCACCTTGTCCTGTTGCAGCGCAATTCCGTACAGCAAGGCGACGATGCTTTTCGAGCACGAGCGCAGATCGTGCAGCGTCTTCGGCTTGAAGCTGACACGGCCGAGATCGCCGATGCCGCGGGCGCGATCGTCGCCGTCGAAATAGCGCTCCAGCACCAACCGATCGTTCCGCAGCACGACCAGGCCGTGCAAATTCCAGACCCGGCGTTCGGCAACGGCCTTGTCGAACCGCGCCTCGAGATCGGGCGCGAAGCCGGCGTCGGCGGGCGTGATCGGCAGCCATCGATCCGACACGGCGAATGCCCCCCTCGGCTGTTGGATGAGTGCGGCGGCGGCGACCGCGCCGAACAGGACGTCGCGACGATTGGGGTTCGCCGTGTTCATATGACGTCGCCCTTGTCGCGGAGCGTTTCCGCCAGATCCCCCGGCCACGACATCGCCAGCCCTTGCGCAGCAGGGGCCGGATCATTTTCGTCAGGGATAGAAGGGCGTCAAGTCCGCCGCCCGCCGCTACTGCGGCACCGGCTCGTCCTGGCGCCACTGGCTTCCGGAGATCTTCGCCGCGGCGATCACCGCCTGGGTCCGGCTCTCGACCCCCAGCTTCTGCAGGATCGCGGAGACGTGGGCCTTGATGGTGGCTTCCGACACCCCGAGCTCGTAGGCGATCTGCTTGTTGAGCAGGCCCTCGGACAGCATCATCAGCACCCGGACCTGCTGCGGCGTCAGCGTCACCAGACGATCGCGCAGCTTGGACATTTCCGGATCGGACGCTGCCGACAGGTCAACATCGGGCGGAACCCAAACGTCGCCATCCAGCACCCGGAGGATCGCCTCGCCCAGCTTTTCAACGCCGAATCGCTTCGGAACGAAGCCCGAGGCGCCGAAGTCGAGTGATCGTCGGATGGTTTCCACATCATCAGAGGCCGACACCACGACCACCGGAATCGCCGGATATTGCGCGCGCAGATAGATCAGCCCGGAAAAGCCGCTGATCCCCGGCATCTTCAGATCGAGCAGAACCAGATCGACGTCGCCGTCGCGTTCCAGCATCGCGGTCAATTCTTCGAACGAACCGGCCTCGCCGATCCTGGCCGGGGTCACGACGCTTGCGACAGCCAGTCGCAAGGCATCACGAAACAGCGGATGATCGTCAGCAATGATCAGGTGCGTGCTTGCGGGGGTGGTCATTTTGTACCTTATCGCAGGCTGAAGGTGAAACTATTCGCATTTGAATTCGCATCTCAGCGGCCTGAACGATCCATTCGACCGATCCAAGTGTCGTCCGAAGGCCGCCCGCTGGCAAGGCGAACCTCGCGCCCTGTCAATATGATCCTGCCTGATTGTGCGTCGCAAAACATTGAGCAGGCGCAAGAACCAAGCCGGAAGAGGGCCGAAAGTCTTATTGGGGCGCGGTTACCGACAATGTTACCTTGGCTCTAAAGCTCCAGCATCTATCCGACAAAGATCGGCGCGTGGAGAAAATTTTCGTGTCAATATCTTGGGGAGGCAACGCTATATGTCCACAATAGCCGCTACATCTGTACGCACGGGCGGGATGACCAAAGACGAACGTTTCGTCATTCTGGCATCCTCACTCGGTACCGTTTTCGAATGGTACGATTTCTACCTCTACGGATCGCTCGCCAGCATCATCGGCGCCCAGTTCTTCAGCGCCTATCCGCCCGCCACGCGCGATATCTTCGCCCTGCTGGCCTTCGCTGCCGGCTTCCTGGTGCGTCCGTTCGGCGCCATCGTGTTCGGCCGGGTCGGCGACATCGTCGGCCGCAAATACACCTTCCTCGTCACGATTCTGATCATGGGCCTGTCGACCTTCGTGGTCGGCCTGCTGCCGAATGCAGCGACGATCGGTATCGCGGCGCCGATTATTCTGATCGGGTTGCGGCTGCTGCAGGGCCTCGCGCTCGGCGGCGAGTACGGCGGAGCGGCGACCTATGTGGCCGAGCATTCGCCCCCCGGCAAGCGCGGCTACTACACCTCGTTCATCCAGACCACGGCGACGCTCGGGCTGTTCGTCTCGCTGATCGTGATCCTGTTCACCCGCACCATTCTCGGCGAGGCTGAATTCGCGGCGTGGGGCTGGCGCGTTCCATTCCTGGTCTCAGTCATCCTGCTCGCGGTCTCGGTCTGGATTCGGCTGCGGCTGAATGAATCGCCGGTGTTCCAGAAGATGAAGGATGAAGGCAAGAGCTCGAAAGCGCCCTTGACCGAAGCCTTCGCCAACTGGGGTAACGCCAAGATCGTGCTGATCGCGCTGATCGGCGGCACCATGGGCCAAGGCGTGGTCTGGTACACCGGCCAGTTCTACGCGCTGTTCTTCCTGCAATCGATCCTCAAGGTCGATGGCTACACCGCCAACCTGCTAATCGCCTGGTCGTTGCTGTTCGGCACCGGCTTCTTCATCTTCTTCGGCTGGCTGTCGGACAAGATCGGCCGCAAGCCGATCATCCTGGCGGGCTGCCTGATCGCCGCGCTGACCTTCTTCCCGATCTTCCGAATGATCACCTCCAACGCCAACCCGGCACTGGAAAAAGCGATCGAATCGGTGAAGGTCCAGGTGGTGTCCGATCCCGCGCTGTGCG
This sequence comes from Rhodopseudomonas sp., assembly GCF_013377015.1. Taxonomy (GTDB): domain Bacteria; phylum Pseudomonadota; class Alphaproteobacteria; order Rhizobiales; family Xanthobacteraceae; genus JARJEH01. Next base: position 966,418 of record NZ_JACABA010000001.1, read on the forward strand.
GCGATCTGTTCAACCCGGTCGGCACCCGCGTGTTCACCGCGCCTTGCGACACCGCCCGCGCCTATCTCGCGCAGTCCTCGGTGAAGTACTCGACCGCTTACGGCCCGGCCGGCTCCGGCGTCAAGGTCACCGTCAACGGCACCGACGTGCCCTATACTGACGCCAAGACCTCGAACCCGGCGGTGCTGGCGGCAGTTCTCGGCGCCGGTTACCCGAAGGCGGGCAATGCCGAAATCGTCAAGATGTCGAACCCGTTCGACATCTTCAAGCCGCAGACCGCGGCGGTGATCGGGCTATTGTTCATCCTGGTGATCTTCGTCACCATGGTGTACGGGCCGATCGCGGCGATGCTGGTCGAACTGTTCCCGGCCCGGATCCGCTACACCTCAATGTCGCTGCCCTACCACATCGGCAACGGCTGGTTCGGCGGACTGCTGCCGGCGACCGCGTTCGCGATCGTGGCTTCGACCGGCGATATCTACGCCGGCCTGTGGTACCCGATCATCTTCGCGTCGATCACATTCATCGTCGGCCTGATCTTCATGCCGGAAACCAAGAACGTCGATATCAGCCACACCTGAGCTTCGCGATCCGGCGTTCCCGCCGGATCGACCAGGCGACATCACGGCGGCCGCGGAGCAATCCGTGGCCGTTTTGTTTTCAGCCGACATTGCCGATAAATTGCACCACCACCTCGCGGGCGTGCGTGCGGCGGCGGTGTTCGATCAGATAGACCGCCTGCCAGGTGCCGAGCGCCAGCCGGCCGCCGAGCACCGGGATCTGCAGCGATGTCGCCGTCAGCATGGTTTTGACATGCGCCGGCATGTCGTCGGGGCCTTCGCTGTCGTGGCTCCAGTTCGCGGTCTCCGGCGCCAGCCGGTTCAGCACGGCCGCCAGATCGACCAGCACCGAGGGATCGGCATTTTCCTGGATCGTCAGCGACGCAGACGTGTGACGCACGAACAGCGTCACTGCGCCGTCCTGCGCGTCGGCCTCGGCGACGAATTTTGCGACCTCGCCGGTCAGATCGACGAAGCCGGCGCCGGAGGTCTGCACCGTCAGCACCAAGGAGACGATGTGGGTCGCGGTGACCGACGAAAGCGACGAGCGTAATAAGTTCTTGGGGATCGTCCTGGAGGTCATCTTGGGGATCGTCATAGGCCTTGCCTCAGAGTCGCACTCAAAATGCACGCAACAAGATCAGGCGCTTAAGTTCGTCATTGCGAGGAGCTCTTGCGACGAAGCAATCCAGGGCTACGCTCGCAGCCCCTGGATTGCTTCGCTTTCGGCCGGCGCTGCGCGCCGACCTCGGCTCGCAATGACGAACTTAAGCGCCTGATTTTGCTGGCTCCCTTTCCGGTCAGACTCTCAGGTCTTGCCGCTGCCGCTGACGTCCTTCTGCATCCGGTTCGCCAGTTCGAGCAGTCGCTTCCAGGCGTTTTCCAGGAATGCCATCATCCGGTCGAGGTCGCGGTCGCTGGGCAGCGGGATTTCCAGCTTGCGCTCGCCGTCCTTCGAGGTGATTTCGGGCTTCTTCAGCGAATCGGCTTTCGGCAGCGGCTCGTCGATCTTGCCGATGGCAGGCGGTTCGCGCGCCGCGAGCTGCGCCTTGAGGCCGTCATTGTCTTTCTTCAGGCTTTCGACATCCTGCTTCAGCCGGTCATTGTCCTTTTGCAGCCGGCCGATTTCGGCGTCGAACGCGGCGCGCTCGTCGGGCGTCGCGTAGCAGGCCCAGCCACCGCCCTTGTCGCTGCAGGTCGACAGCGTCCCGCTACGAGTGTCGAGCCGAAGCAAACCCTCGGCGGCCGGCGACAGCGTGTAGCGGCCGTTTTCGGTATCGGGCATCGACTGGGCGAAAGTGCCTGTGCTGCAAAGCCCCAGCGCGGCCGTCATCATGGCGGCCAGGCAGCCGTGTCGCAGCGCCCGGACCGTCAGCGTGGAGGTGGCGCGGGTCGTTGCCGGCGTGATGGCATCGGTCATGGAATGCTCCGCCTCACAGGTGAGAACGCCCTCTATATGGGTGCCTAGCCGGCAGGACGATATGGTCCCCGCCCGGATTTCAACGCATCCGCCAGCAAATCGATCCGGTCCTGGCCCCAGAACACCTCGCCGTCGAGCACATAGGCCGGCGATCCGAACACGTCAGCCGCCATCGCGTCATGGCGGTTCTGCTCATAGGCGGTCCCGATCGCATCTGACGCCGTGCGCTCGACCAACTCCCGACCCGGCAGCCCGGCCTGATCGGCCAGCTGCGTCAGCACCGCCGGATCGGCGAGGTCGAGCTCAAGCTCCCACACCGCCGGATAGGCCAATTGCAGATAGGGATCCGGATCGTGGCCGGCCTCGATCGCCGCGATCACCAGCCCGTCGGCGAGCCTGGCGTTAAACGGCCAGTGCTTCGGCTTGAGATGAAAATTGAGCCCGCGCTTGTCGCGCCAGCGCTGCAGTTCGACCATGCGATAACGCTGGCGCACCGGATGGCGCTTGGCCAGCGGCAACCCGCCGGTCTCCGAAAACAGCTCGAGCAACAGCACCGGCTTGTAATTTATCTTGAGACCGTAAGTGCTTACGACCTCCCGAAGGGGCTTGTGGCCGATATAGGCCCAGGGCGATTGGAACGAAAAATAATAGTCGATCTGACGCGGCATGCGCACTCCGGCACCGGGGGTAGCCCGGCCATCCGTTGCGCGAATTTCCGAAGCTGAGGGCATCCCAACAGACCGCTTCGCGCGGTGCAAGCCGGATCATGGTGCGGATGCGCTATTGCACTGCGGACAAGTTACCACGGCGGTTTGCGGAATCCGCAATAACGCAAGGCAATTCAATGAGTTCAATGCTTGCGACCGAATCTTGACTTGCCCGGATGCCGTCAGTATGGTCCGCGCGGCTTTTAAGGGTAATGGGGCGTTATTTTCATCCAGCGCGGCATCGTTTCGGGTCTCCACAGCATGGCGGAAGACACGCGCGAAGGCAGCGATCGTGAGGATGGAAGTCGCGGCAATACGCCCGATGAAGCTGCGCTTTCCGCAAGGCTCGGAAATCTGGATCGCCGGTTGTCCAAAATTGGGGGCAGCCGAAAGATCGGGACTGACCAGTCTGGAAGCGAGGACGCGGCTCAGGCCAAGGCATCCGCCATGGCCGTGGGGCTTCGCCTCTCCTCCGAACTGGTCGCTGGAGTTCTTGCCGGAGCGGCTCTCGGTTGGGGTTTCGATCGCTTGCTGTCGACTTCGCCCTGGGGACTTATCGTGTTCTTGCTGCTCGGCTTCACCGCCGGCGTGATCAATGTGATGAGGGCCGCGGGTGTGATGGCGAAGCAGTCCGAACGGCTCTGACGCGGGTGGCCCGAAGCGCGACCGCAGATTCGTCGATAGCCGCGTGACACCGCGAAACCGATAGACTGAGAAACGAATGGCCGCCGATCCAATTCATCAGTTCCAGATCACCAAGCTCTTCACCCTTGGTCACATTGGCGGCCAGGAAATCGCGTTTACCAATTCGTCGGCCTACATGTTCCTCTCGGTGGCGGTGATCTCGCTGCTGATGATCGGCGGCATGGCCGGGCGCCAAATGGTGCCGGGGCGGATCCAGTCGATCGCCGAACTGAGCTACGAATTCGTCGCCGGAACCATCCGATCGACCGCCGGCTCCGAAGGCTTGAAGTTCTTCCCGCTGGTGTTCTCGCTGTTCATGTTCATCGCGGTCTCGAACCTGATCGGGATCATTCCCTATACCTTCACCGTTTCCAGCCATCTGATCGTCACCGTCGCGCTGGCGTTGCTGGTGTTCTTCATCGTGCTGGGCTACGGCTTCTACAAGAACGGCCTGAAATTCTTCAAGCTGTTCGTGCCGTCGGGCGTTCCGGTCTACATCCTGCCTCTGGTCGTGTTCATCGAGGTGATTTCGTTCTTCCTCAAGCCGGTGTCGCATTCGGTGCGTCTGTTCGCCAACATGCTGGCGGGCCACATCGCCCTGAAGGTGTTCGCGAGCTTCATCCCGCTGCTGGCCGGCGCCGGCATCGCCGGATATTTCGGCGCCGTGCTGCCGCTCGGCATGGTGATCGCGCTGACCGCGCTTGAGCTGCTGGTCGCGTTCCTCCAGGCCTACGTCTTCACCATCCTCACCTGCATCTATCTCAACGATGCGATTCATCCGGGGCACTGAGCCCCGGTTTTCTCTAGCAAACCTCAACAGGAGCGTTTCATGGATCCGATTGCCGCGAAGTACATTGGCGCTGGTATTGCCTGCATTGGCATGGGCGGCGCGGGCGCCGGCGTGGGCATCATCTTCGGCAACTATCTGGCCGCAGCGGTGCGCAATCCGTCGGCAGCTCAGGGCCAGTTCGGCAACCTGATCTTCGGCTTCGCCGTGACGGAAGCGCTCGGCATCTTCTCGCTGCTGATCGCGCTGCTGCTGCTGTTCGCGCTCTGAGCCAAACCGGATCCTGACCGCAAGGTCGTGATCGGCTGAATGGGAGAAGCTCGTGGCTGAAGGTCATGGCAACGCCAAGGGTGCGACTGCCCATACGGAAGCGGAAGGCGGCCACAAGGCTCCTTTCCCTCCGTTCCAGAAGGACACCTTTGCGTCGCAACTGGTGTCGCTGCTGGTGGCTTTCGTCGCCCTGTATCTGATCGTGTCCAGAATCGTGCTGCCGAAGGTCGGCGGCGTGCTCGAGGAGAGGCGCGGCAAGATAGACGGCGATCTCGCCGCCGCGCAGAAGCTGAAGGGCGAATCGGACGACGCGTTGAAAGCCTATGAGACCGAGCTCGCGCAGGCGCGCGCCCGGGCCCAGGCGATCGGCGCCGAAACCCGCGAGAAGCTTCACGCGGCGTCCGAAGCCGAGCGCAAGACGCTGGAAGAGCGGCTGGCGGTCAAGCTCGCCGACGCGGAAAAGACCATCGCGGCGACGCGTGAAACCGCGATGGGCAATGTGCGCGCCATCGCCGCCGAGGCCGCCACTGCGATCGTGCAGCGGCTGACCGGCATCGCACCCGACGGCAAGGCGCTCGACAGCGCCGTCGATGCTTCGTTGAAGGGATGACGGGGATGACTGGGATATTCTCGGAAGCTGAAACCTGGGTCGCCGTCGCGTTCGTCATCCTGATGGGCGTGTTCGTCTATGTCGGCGTTCACCGCACCGTGCTGAAGAGCCTCGACAACCGCAGCTACCGGATCAAGGCCGAGCTCGACGAGGCCCGCAAGCTGAAGGACGAGGCCGCGGCGCTGCTGGCGCAGTATCGCGCCCGTCACGCCACCGCGGAGAAGGAAGCCCAGGACATCGTCGCCAGCGCCCGGGCCGAGGCCGAGCGGATCGCGGCGGAAGCCAAGGTCAAGCTGGAAGATTTCATCGCCCGGCGGACCAAGACCGCCGAGGGCAAGATTGCTCTCGCCGAAGCGCAGGCGATGGCCGACGTCCGCGCCGCCGCCGCCAACGCCGCGGTGACCGCGGCCTCCACCATCCTGTCGCAGTCGGTGAAGGGTTCGCTGGCCGACGGTCTCTTGACCAAGGGCATCGAGGAAGTTCGCGCCAAGCTGAACTGAGCCGCCTCTCGATAACAATCAAAAAGCCGGCGCGATGATCTCGCGCCGGCTTTTTGTTTGTTCACCCGCCCCTGGAGGGGGAGGGTGAGCGCTACTTCTTCTTTGCCCGCTCCCGCGGCGCCGGCTTCAGCGCCTGTGGATCGAACCCGATATAGAACACGTAGGAATCGCCGATCGCGGCGGGCGGCGCCGGGTACACCACGTCCTCCGCCACCAGGCTGAACGGCACGTTGCCCTGCGGGTCCATCGCCACATTGGTCTGGTACGCCTTGGTGAAGACGGTCTTCGGCGACACGCCTTCCTGCACCACGGCGACCCGCAGCGGCACGTCGACCGAGGCCGGCGCCCCGGCCGGGCCGGCGATGACGCGGCCCTGGATCCCGATTCGCGCGGTGATCACGCCGCCACTGATACTGCAGGCGCGCGCGGTCTGGCCGATCGTGGCCTGATAGCGCAGATCGTTGCCGGCGGCGGTCTTGCCGGGAAGGCCCACCGCATAGGTCGATGCGCCGATCCGGACGCTGACCTCCGGACAGGTCAGGTCGGTCTCGGCCACGGAAGCCGGCGCACCGCCCTGAACCGTGGCTGGAGCGGGCTCCGACGATCCGCCAAACAGGTTCTTGAAACGATCGGTGATCGATTGCGCCGACGCCGCGGTGGCCAGCAGACCGCAGCACAGGCCGGCGCAGATCGTGGTCCGCATGGCGATGCCGCGCCGCCGGGCCGGCGTCGCAATTCTCATGATATCTCGCTTGTCGCCCATCTGACGTCCCCGGCTTCTCGCAACGTCGCCCCCCGACGCGTCGCCTTATACCAAAGCAAAGGCGGCGAACCAAAGGCGTTGAACCCGGGCAAAAATGGCTAGCCGCGGAAATCCTCGTGCAGCAGGCCGAACAGCAGGTGATCCTGCCAGACGCCGTTGATGCAGAGATAGCGTCGCGCCATCCCCTCGCGGGTGAAGCCGCATTTCTCCAGCACCCGGATCGAGGGCGCATTGCTGGGAATGCAGGCGGCCTCGACCCGGTGCAGGTTGAGCTCGCCGAACAGCATCGGCAGCAGCACCCGCAGCGCGGCCGTCATATAGCCGCGATGGGCGTGCGGCTCGCCAATCCAGTAGCCTATGGTGCCGGCCTGGACGATGCCGCGGCGGACATTGGCCAGCGTCACGCCGCCCAGCATCTCGCCGTCGGATTCCCGGAACACGATGAAGGGATAGGATTTGTCGCCGGCAATATCCTCGGCGTAGCGCCGGAGCCGGCGGCGGAAGCCGGAGCGGGTCAGGTCGTCGGACGGCCAGATCGGCTCCCATGGTGTGAGATATGCGCGGCTGGCCTCGCGAAGCTCGGCCCATTGGGCGAAATCTGACATTTGCGGCGCACGCAGCAACAACCCATGGCCACGCGGCGCCAACGCCGCCGGTCCGCTGGATGGCATTCGAAACAGCGCCATGATCTTGCTCCCGGCCCCGCAACCCGTGAGACGTTCAGCGCCCACGCAATGATCGGACGTTACGGCCGCTTCAATGGTAGCTGGCTTTAGCCTTCAACTGGGTCAATCCTTCCGCAAAACCCACCGCGGTGTCCAGCCCTCTTCCGCTGCCCAGCGCCACTACCGCGGGGCGACTGCGCGACATCAGCGCGCGGGCGGCGTCGCGTGTGGTCTCGATGCTGACAGCGTCGATCTTGGCCACCAGCTCCTCGACCGTCAACGGCCGCCCATAGGCCAGGATGTGGCGGGCGAGCTGCTCGGCGCGCGAGCTGCAGCTTTCCAGCGCCATCAGCAGCCCGGCCTTCATCTGCGCCTTGGCGCGATTGATCTCGGCCTCGGTCAGGGTCTCGACCGCGTCGTTGATGACGTCGACGATGACTTCCATCATCTCCGGAGCGTCCTCCGGATCGGTGCCGGTATAGAGGCCGAAGAAGCCGGTGTCGGTATAGGGTGCGTGGAAAGTGTAGATCGAATAGCACAGCCCGCGTTTCTCGCGGACCTCCTGGAACAGCCGCGACGACATTCCCCCGCCGAGAATATTGGTGAACACCTGCAGGCTGAACAGCGACATATCCCGTTGCGGAAGTCCCTCCAGCGCCAGCGTCAGATGCGCCTGCTCGAGGTCGCGATGCACCACCCGCGAGCCGCCATTGCCGAACATCGCCGGCTGCGGCTTCGGCGCCATGGTGCCGTCAAAGCTGGCGAACCGCCGCTCGACCTCCTCGACAACGCGCTTGTGGTCGACTGCGCCGGCGGCGGCGACCACCATCTCGGGGCCGCGGTAATGCGTCGACAGATAGCCCTGCAGCGTGTCGCGGTTGAACTCCTTCAGGGTGTTGGCGGTACCGAGCAAGGAGCGGCCGATCGGTTGTTCCGGGTAACAGAGCTCGTTGAGGTGCTCGAACACCACATCGTCGGGAGTGTCCTGCGCCGCGCCGATTTCCTGCACGATGACGCTCTTCTCGCGCTCCAGCTCCTCGGGGTCGAATGACGGGTTGGCGAGAATGTCGGACAGCACGTCGAGCGCCAGCGGCACGTCGGCCTTCATCACCCGGGCGTAATAGGCGGTGGTCTCGGTCGAGGTGCCGGCATTGAGGTCGCCGCCGACCGCCTCGATCTCCTCGGCGATCTCGCGCGACGTCCGCCGCTTGGTGCCCTTGAACGCCATGTGTTCGAGCAGATGCGAAATGCCGTGCTCGTCCGGCTTCTCGTCGCGCCCACCGACCCCGGTCCAGACCCCGAGCGCTGCGGTCTCGAGATGCGGCATCGTATCGGTGATCACGGTCAGGCCGGAGGGAAGCTTGGTGACGTCGACGCTCATCCGGCAACTCCTTGGTTCGCTGCCCGGCTGACCGACGCAATGGTGCGTTCGATCTCGACCTGGTCGCGCTTCATGATTTTGGCCTGCTCGGGTCTGGTCATCAGACCGTCGAGCCAGGCCGGCAATGGCGGCCGCACCCCACAGGCGGCTTCCACCGCGTCGGGGAATTTCGCCGCATGCGCGGTCGACAGCACGATATTGGGGATCCGCTGATTCGGCGTGTCGCGATCGGCGACCGCCAGCGCCACCGCGGTGTGCGGATCGACCAGATCGCCGGCCTCGCGCCAGGCGGTGCGGATCGCCGCATTGGTTTCGTCTTCGTCGGCGCGGCCGGCGTCGAATTCCTCGCGGATCGCCGCCAGCACTGCATCGGGCAGCACGAAGCGGCCGGACTGATTGAGCGACGCCATCAGGCCGCGCACCAGCGCGGCGTCGCGGCCCGCCGCCTCGAACAGCAGCCGCTCGAAATTCGACGAGACCTGGATGTCCATCGACGGCGACGCGGTGGCGTGGACCTCGCGGACCTCGTAGATCCCGGTCTTCAGCGTGCGCGCCAGAATGTCGTTGATGTTGGCGGCGATCCGCAGCTTGCGGATCGGCAGCCCCATCTTCTTCGCCACATAGCCGGCGAAGATGTCGCCGAAATTGCCGGTCGGCACAGTGAAATCGACCGCCCGCGCCGGCGCGCCGAGCGCCACCGCGCTGGTGAAGTAGTACACCACCTGCGCCACGATCCGCGCCCAGTTGATCGAATTTACCCCGGACAACGACACCTGGTCGCGAAATTTATGGTGATTGAACAGGCCCTTCACGATCGCCTGGCAATCGTCGAAATGGCCCTCGATCGCCAGCGCATGGACGTTGGCGGCGCCCGAGGTCGTCATCATCCGGCGCTGCACCTCGGAAATCTTGCCGTGCGGAAACAGCACGATCAGATCGACATTGTTGAGGTTGGCGAAGGCATCGACCGCGGCGCCGCCGGTGTCGCCCGAGGTCGCCACCACGATGGTGGTGCGCTGCCTGCGCTTTTCCAGCACATGATCCATCAGCCGCGAGATCAGCTGCATCGCGACGTCCTTGAACGCCAGGGTCGGGCCGTGAAACAGCTCGAGCACAAACTGGCTCGGAGCGGTCTGGCGCAGCGGCACCACCGCCGGATGGCGGAAGGTCGCATAGGCCTCATTCGCCATGCGCCCGAGATCGGCGTCGGAGATGTCGCCTGCGACGAACGGGCGGATCACCTCGACGGCGACTTCCCAATACGGACGGCCGAAGAACCCGGCGATGGTCTCGGGCGTCAGCTGCGGCCAGACCTCGGGCACGTAAAGACCGCCGTCACGGGCCAGCCCGGTCAGCATGACATCGCAGAAGCCCAGCCTGGGGGCCTCGCCCCGCGTCGAAATATATTGCGTCAAGGCATCCTCCAAAGACCCTGACCGACGCCAAGTCTTTGATTTTGATGGATTATAATCTCACGCACCGGTGAAATCGCCGGGCACCATAGAGCGTTTTGGGCGGTATGGAAAAACAAAAACAGGTGGAGCAGGCGAAGGGAAGCGAACGTTCGGATGCAGCTTGGGAAGGATACTAACCCTCATAGGCCACCCCTTACAAAACTTATCGCCTTATAACATAACAATCTTCGTTATTTAAGATGAAAAGCGGCTTTTTATGCTTGTATTCATCCTTATATCCGGCTATTATATTCATATAGGCGATTTTTCTGGCATTAAAGGGTTTTGAAATGGCGAATGATCTTGCTGACGACGTCATTAGGGCCATTCGCGTACTCTACAATAAAAATCCCAATGCTCAGGCGTTATTTGACCTCAATGCACGCCGTGAGCGCGACGCAACCTTCACGAGTCTTGATGTGATTTCGCGGAAGTTGGAGATCAGTCGCGGCGATGCCGTTGCTCTGGCTCGCGATCTGGAAGCGGCCGGATGCGGTCAATTTGTTGTAGGTCGGCGCGGCTCGAAATCACGCCTGGAGTGGAAATTCAGTTGCATCGGTCTCGGCAAAGCGGCGGCCGGAGAGCCCATTCAATTGGACAAAGCGGAGGACCCCGAGGAAGAAGAAATCGAGGATACAGCAGAGCAATCCATCACGAAGGGCATGACGATTGCAGAGGCGAAAGCTGCTCTAGCCGAAAGTCTTGGCATCTCCGTTTCACAGATCGAGATTTCGATCAGGGCTTAGAAACCCGTTTCATTCCGTATTTCTTTCAAAATTAATTACTACCCAACTTCTGGAGAAGTGAACCATGCAAGTAAAGATTAAAGACTTTACCGTCGAGATGGAGGTCAAGAACAAGGGGCTCGAATTTGAGGTCCGCGACAACGACGGAAATTTCTTGGGCGACTGTTACGTGACCAAGACCGGATTAGAATGGTGCAACGGCAAGATCACGCAAGGCAATGGTAGAAAAATTAGCTGGCAAAAATTCATCGCAATGATGGCAGAGTCAGCGAAGAAGCAATGAGCTCGTAGGGCAGATCAGCGAACGCGTGATTCGCCGTCTCTGCAAGCCGATCTATGCACCTCAGTTCGTGAGGGACGAAGCAGTTTCAAAGAAGTTCGTTGAACTCCTCCACGGTCAGGCCGGTCTGCCGAATAATCGAACGCAGAGTACCGGGTTTCAGGTCTCGTCCGGCGTGAACCGGAACGGTCACCGTTCGTGCCGGGTCTCCGGGGTAGACCAAAACATGATGACTCCCGACAATCCGATTGACGACGAAACCCGTTCTCAACAGCGCCTGGATCACACGTCGACCGTTGAGGACCGGCAGCCCGCCGCCCATCTCAGGCGGCCACCGTCACCTGGCGAATTTCGGGATGAGCATCCGACGGCGGTGTCAGTCCCTGTTCCCGCCGATAAGCGAGGATGGCACGAATCGCCTCCTCGGCATTGGCGAGCGCTTCCTGTTCGGTATCGCCCTCGGTCACGACCTCGGGCAGCGCCGGGACCAGCACGGTAAAGCCACCGCCCTCCTGGGGCTCGAGAATGACGGAATAGCTGTAGGTTGCCGCCATGATCTGGCTCCCGACTCTTACGTAGCGTACCGGGGACGCGTCTTGCGTTCCAGCGGGTATTGGAGCGGGCGAAGGGAATCGAACCCTCGTATGCAGCTTGGGAAGCTGCCGTTCTACCATTGAACTACGCCCGCGATCTCAGTGAAATCAACTGCTTAAGGCAAACGCGGTGAATCCCGGTGGCGCTGTCTGTGTCGCGTCTCGGCGAACCCGTGGCTCGATCTTACACGAAGCAGCGGAGGCCCGCCAAGCCCGTCCGGCGTCAAGCGGCACGGCGGCGCTGGCCGAACAGCCAGAATCCGAAGGCGATCGCGACCGCGCCGGCGAGGCCGAACCAGGTGATGGCGTATTGCAGATGGTCGTCCTTGAGATGGACGCTGAGCGGCGCCGGCTTCGGGATGCCGCTGGCCGGCATCGGCAGTTCGAGATCGATATAGAACGGCGCCACCTCGCCCCAGCCGAGCGCGGTGGCGATGCCGCGCAGGTCGCGCGAAAACCACAGCCGCTTCACCGGATCACCGCGCGGCGTCAGCGCGCCGCCAGGATCGGGAAAGCGCAGATAGCCGGTCAGCGTCACCGTCACGCCGGTGACGAGCGGCGCGACCGCGCGGTCCTGCTGCGCCCGATCCTGCATTGTGTTCTGGACGAAGCCGGTATTGATCACCACGGTCTGCCCGCTCGGCAGCCGCGCCGGCAGCAACGCCCAGGTGCCGGGTCCGGAAATATCGTCGCGCACCGCCGACCCGGATGAGTACACCATCGCGTCGGGGCGCTTGTCATAGGCCGCGGTGAAGACGACGCGGCGGAATTCGTCATGGGCCGGAGTGAGCGCCGCCCAATCGCGGACGTCGGGCAGTGCGGCGGGGGGCGCAGCGAGCCGCTCGGTCAATGCTGCGATCAGAGCGTGCTTGTCGAGCCGGCGCTGCAGCTGCCAAAAGCCGAGCGACAATAGCACCGACACCATCAGCAGCGAAATCAGGGCCAGGCCGGCGATGCCGCGCCGGCGCGGAGCGCGAGCCGTCATTTCGGTTCGCGATTGATCAACTGGCCGGGGGCGGCCTTGTGATGGAACTGCAGCGCGATCAGCAGCGCCTTCATCGCGCGCAGCGGCAGCAGCGTGGTCGCCAGAATCAACGGCAGCCACAGCGCGGCGTGGAGCCAGAATGGCGGCTGGTATTTGACCTCGACGATCAAGGACGCGAGCACCACGATCGCGCCCGAGATCATGATGATGAAGATCGCCGCGCCATCACCGACATCGATGAAGGCGTAGTCCAGCCCGCAGGCGTCGCAGCCCGGCCGCAGCGTCAGGAAGCCCGTAAACAACTTGCCCTTGCCGCAGCGCGGGCACTTGCAGGCCAGGCCGCGCAGGATGCTCTGCGAGAGCGGCAATTTGGTTTGGAAATCGGTGGCCGGTTCGTTCATGATGGATTGATTATCCCAAACAGGGTCGGCCGTCCTTCACAAACGGACCACCGGGAGGAGATTTGAAGAATGGCCGAGGCTTACGCCACTCTGGAGCGATGGGCGCGGGGCTTCAATGATGGCGACGCGAGCGCGGTCGCCGCGCTGTATGCGCCGGACGCCGTGATCTGGGGAACGCTGGCCCAGACGCTGACGACGACGCCGCAGGACATCGAGACCTATTTCGTCCAGGCCGCCCGCGCGGGTCTCAAGACGACGCTGGGGCAGCACGTGACGTCCCGGATTTCCGATGCCTGCGTCGTCGATGCCGGCCATTACGACTTCACGCGCGTGGCGGGCGGCCAGACCGCCGTGATTCCCGCCCGATATAGTTTCGTCCTGCTGCAGCGGGACGGCGCATGGATGATCGCGCACCATCATTCGTCGATCCTGCCGAAGCCGATCGGATAGCGTTTCGCTAAACACACGGGACCAAAAACAAGGGGCGGCCTTTCGACCGCCCCTTGTCGCACATCCGGCTGCAATCAGTGCGCGGCGTGCGCCATGGCTTCGGCGCCGCGGCCCCAGACGTAGATGCAGATGAACAGGAACAGCCAGACCACGTCGACGAAATGCCAGTACCAGGCGGCGAATTCGAAGCCGAGATGGCGTTCCGGAGTGAAATGTCCGGCATAGGCGCGGAACAGGCAGACCGCGAGGAAGATCGACCCGACGATGACGTGGAAGCCATGGAAGCCGGTGGCCATGAAGAAGGTCGCGCCATAGACGTTGCCGGCGAACGAGAACGTGGCGTGGCTGTATTCATAGGCCTGCACGCAGCTGAAGATGACGCCGAGCGCGATCGTCAGCATCAAGCCATATTTCAGGCCCTTGCGGTCGTTGTGCAGCAGGGCGTGATGCGCCCAGGTCACCGTGGTGCCCGAGGTCAGCAGGATCAGGGTGTTAAGCAGCGGCAGATGCCAGGGGTCGAAGGTCTCGATGCCCTTCGGCGGCCACACCCCGCCGAACAGCGCCTCACGGGTGGCGTGCACCGGATCGCCGGGAAACAGCGACGAATTGAAGAACGCCCAGAACCAGGCGACGAAGAACATCACCTCGGAGGCGATGAACAGGATCATGCCGTAGCGATGGCTGATCTGGACCACGCGAGTGTGGTCGCCCTTGTGCTGGGCTTCCTTGATGACGTCGGCCCACCAGCTGGCGAATGTATAGAGCACGCCCACGGTGCCGGCGCCGAACACCAGCGGCGCACCCGTGTACATGTGGTGCATCCAGCTGATCGCCCCGACCGCCATGATGAAGGCCGAGATCGAGCCCACCACCGGCCACGGGCTGGGATCGACGAGGTGGTAGTCGTGGTGCTTGACTTGCGCCGTGGCCATTTTGTGTTCTCCGTTATTCCCGGTGTTGGCTTGCATCTGTCCGGTCCCGACAATCGAATCCCGCGACTTCAACGATCAGAGACTGCCCTTGCGCTTGTCCGGCTCGGTCGAAGCCAGCGGCTTCGGCGTCGGATTCTGCACCGGGTAGAATGTGTAGGACAGCGTGATGGTGTTCAGCCCGTTGTTTTCTGCGTCGGCGGCCAGCGCCGGATCGACATAGAACACCACCGGCATCTCGCGCTTTTCGCCGGCGGCCATGGTCTGTTCGGTGAAGCAGAAGCAGTTGATCTTCTGGAAATACGCGCCGACCGTCAGCGGCGCCACATTGTAGGCCGCAATCCCGGTCGTCGTGCGCGCCGCCTGGTTGGTCACGGTGTAGAACACGGTGATCACCTTGCCGATCGGAACCTCGATCTCGGTGACTTCCGGCTCGAACTTCCACGGCAGCCCGCCGCTCACGTTGGAATCGAACCGCACTGCGATCTTGCGCTGCAGCGGCGCGGAATCCGGCGACGAAGTCGCCACCTGGGTGGTGCCGTTGAAACCGGTGGCGCGACAAAACCAGTTGTAGAACGGGACGGCCGCGTAAGAGGCGCCGACCATCAGTGCCACCACCAGGCCGCAGATCGACGCCACGACGGTGTCGCGCCCGAGGCGCGGGGTCTTGCTGCAGTTGGTTGGCTCCGGGGTCATCGGCCGCAAAGCTCCCTCACATCGGCCGCATCAGCACCAACGGTCCCTTGACCATGGTGACGGCAAAGAACAGCACGACCAACACGCCGAGCGACAGCGCGATCGCGATCGAGCGCTCGCGCTGGCTCTTCTTCTGCGCGGCGGTGAGAACAATGCCCGGCAATTTCTGCGGTTGATCCATGCTCATTGTCATACTCCTCTAGCCAACCAGTCGCAGCACGCCGCGCGCGACCACTTCCAGCAACAGAACCGAGAACAGCGCGAATAGATAAAGGATCGAGAACCGGAACAGGTTCCTTGTCGCGCGCAACGCCGCGCTGCCGGTGCGGCGCTGATAGACGCGGATCGCCAGCACCAGCATCCAGCCGCCCAGCAGCAGCGAGGTGACGCCGTAGATCGCGTCGAAATAGCCGAGCGGCCACGGCGCGAACGCCACCGCCACCAGCACCACGGTATAGAGCAGGATCTGCAGCCTTGTGTGATCGGCGCCGGCCACCACCGGCAGCATCGGCACCCCGGCGCGGGCGTAATCGTCGTTGCGGAACAGCGCCAGCGCCCAGAAATGCGGCGGGGTCCAGAAGAAGATGATCGCAAACAGCAGCAGCGGTTCGACCGCAAGCGATCCGGTCGCCGCAGCCCAGGCCACCACCGGCGGCAAGGCGCCGGCGGCGCCGCCGATCACGATGTTCTGCGCGGTCGAGCGCTTCAGCCAGATCGTATAGACCACGACGTAGAAGAAGATGGTGAAGGCGAGCAGCGCGCCGGCCAGCCAGTTGACCAGAATACCGAGCGTGATCACCGAGAAGAACGCCAGCGTCATGCCGAAGGTCAGCGCTTCCGGGCGGGTCACCTTGCCGCGTGGGATCGGCCGATTGGCCGTGCGCGTCATCAGCGCATCGATGTCGTCTTCGTACCACATGTTGAGCGCGCCGGAGGCGCCGCCGCCGACTGCGATGCACAGGATCGAGGTGATCGCCAGCACCGGATGCACCGAGCCGGGCGCGAGGAAGAAGCCGACCAGCGCGGTGAACACCACCAGCGACATCACCCGCGGCTTAAGCAGTGCGACGTAATCGGCGACGCCGGCCTCGGAAATCCGGGGCGCGAACGCGATGCTGTTGCTTTCGATGACCGACAAATCCGCTCCCTCTCCTGTTGGAGCGCACCCGCCCCGGCCTCAAGGCCGCGGCGGATGCGTCAATCTTGTTCGGCGCGGCACATGCGCCGCGCGCGTCAACGAATCCGCGGCAACACTTCGAACTGATGGAACGGCGGCGGCGACGACAGCGTCCATTCCAGGGTGGTGGCGCCGACGCCCCACGGATTGTCGGCGGCCTTTTCCTTTTTAATGAAGGCCAGCACCATGCCGTAGAGGAAGATCAGCACCGCGAAGCCCGAGATATAGGACCCGATCGAGGAGACGAAGTTCCAGCCGGCGAAGGCGTCGGGGTAATCGACGTAGCGCCGCGGCATCCCGGACAGGCCGAGGAAATGCTGCGGGAAGAACACCAGATTGACGCCGATGAAGGTGACCCAGAAGTGCAGCTTGCCGATGGTCTCGTTGTACATGTAGCCGGTCATCTTCGGGAACCAGTAGTACCAGCCTGCGAAGATCGCGAACACGGCGCCCAGCGACAGCACGTAGTGGAAATGCGCCACCACGTAATAGGTATCCTGCAGCACGCGATCGACGCCGGCATTCGCCAGCACCACGCCGGTGACGCCGCCGACGGTGAACAGGAAGATGAAGCCGATCGCCCACAGCATCGGCGTCTTGAACTCGATCGAGCCGCCCCACATAGTGGCGATCCAGGAGAAGATCTTCACCCCGGTCGGCACCGCGATCACCATCGTGGCGGCGACGAAATAGGCCTGCGTCGCACTCGACATGCCGACCGTGTACATGTGGTGCGCCCACACCACGAAGCCGATCACGCCGATCGCCACCATCGCATAGGCCATGCCGAGATAGCCGAACACCGGCTTCTTCGAGAAGGTCGAGACGATCTGGCTGATCATGCCGAAGCCGGGCAAAATCAGAATGTAGACTTCGGGGTGACCGAAGAACCAGAACAGATGCTGGAACAGCACCGGGTCGCCGCCGCCTTCGGCGGAGAAGAAGGTGGTGCCGAAATTGCGGTCGGTCAGCAGCATGGTGATGGCGCCGGCGAGCACCGGCAGCGACAGCAGCAGCAGGAAAACCGTCACGAGGATCGACCACACGAACAGCGGCATCTTGTGCAGGGTCATGCCGGGAGCGCGCATGTTGAAGATCGTGGTGATGAAGTTGATGGCGCCGAGGATCGACGAGGCGCCGGCCAGATGCAGCGCCAGGATCGCGAAATCCACCGCCGGGCCGGGATGGCCCGAGGTCGACAGCGGCGCGTACATGGTCCAGCCGGCGCCGACGCCGTTGGAACCGGATTCGCCTTCCACGAAGGTGGAGATGATCAGCAGCGCGAACGAGGCCGGCAGCAGCCAGAACGACACGTTGTTCATGCGCGGGAACGCCATGTCCGGCGCACCGATCATCAGCGGCACGAACCAGTTGCCGAAGCCGCCGATCATCGCCGGCATCACCATGAAGAAGATCATGATCAGGCCGTGCGAGGTCACGAACACGTTGTAGGTGTGGGTCTCGTGGAAGATCTGGATGCCCGGATACATCAGCTCGATGCGGATCAGGATCGACATGGCGCCGCCGATGATGCCCGCGATGATCGCGAACACCAGGTACATCGTGCCGATGTCCTTGTGGTTGGTCGAGTAGACGTAGCGCCGCCATCCGGTCGGATGCGCATGCGCATGATCGTCATGGGCGTGATCGGCGTGAGCAACCCTGGCAGCTTCCATCGTCATTTTCAGATCCTGACTTGCAAATTCGCTTGCAAACTTTGGAACCTCACGGCCCCGTCACCCATTCGAAATGTCGCGCGGCAGCCGAGGCTCACTGCGCGGCAGCCCCGGTCGAAGCGAACGAATTTCCCGCGCTGACCGCGATCTGCTGCTTCTTCCAGGCGGCGTAGTCCGCGTCGGTCACGACCCGCACCACGATCGGCATGAAGGCGTGGTCCTTGCCGCACAATTCCGAACACTGGCCGTAGAACTTGCCGAGCTTGGTGGCCTTGAACCAGGTTTCGTTGAGCCGGCCCGGAATCGCGTCGATCTTGATGCCGAACGAGGGAATCGCGAAGGAGTGGATCACGTCGGCGGCGGTGGTCTGCACCCGAATGACCTTGTTGACCGGCACCACGACTTCATTGTCGACGCCGAGCAGCCGCGGCGGCGTCGGCGTGATTTTCGCCCGCTCCGCGTCGGTCAGCATGATCGAGGTGAACTCAATCTTGTCGTCGGGATAGTTGTAGGTCCAGTTCCACTGGTTGCCGGTCGCCTTGATGGTGACGTCCGATTTCGGAATATCCAGCTCCTGGAACAGTAGGCGGAACGACGGCACCGCGATCGCCACCAGGATCAGCACCGGGATGATGGTCCACGCCACTTCGATCAACGTATGATGCGTGGTCTTCGACGGGATCGGGTTGGCCTTGGCGTTGAACTTCACCACCACGATCACCAGCAGCGCCAGCACGAACAGCGTGATGGCGATGATCATCCAGCTCAGAAAATTGTGAAACCAGGTGAGATTGTCCATCACCGGCGAACCGGATTCCTGAAGCTTGTATTCCCACGGCGCGGGTTGCCCGAGTTCGGCAAACGCCGTCCCGCTGATCGCAACGACGCCTCCCATAATCGCCAAGCCCAGCAACTGGCGGCCGATCCGGCCCATCAACAGCTTCATGCCGTTCGCGCTCCCCTTGAAAAAATTTATTCGCACGCTCGCCAATCGACGAAGCCTGCCGCTTATTGCGTTTCCCGATCAAACCGCGACGATTTGTCCGTGAGAACGCTTCGCATTCCGTTTCTCAAACCATAATTCGCAGGCTGTCGCAATGCAGTATTGAACTTTAGGCGATGGTTCGCAGATGTTTATCTGATGCCCGCAGCAGGTACCGGCGCGCCGACCAAACCGGTGCCCCAGTATGTGAACCAAGCTTGACAGATGCGCCCCCCGATGTAGGCACAACACGAACGTTTGACGGGAGCCTGATTCGCTGGCTGCGGGAGGTTGCCTTTATGGTGCCGTCATTGCCGACCAGTCCCTTGACCTGACCGTCATTGCCATGGGATCGACCCTGATGGGGTTTTCGAAATTTCCTCCGATTCGCGCCGCATCCGGCCGGCCCGTTCGCCACTCAGTGTGGCGCCTCGCGTTGGTTGGCACGGTTGCGATCGCCTGGCACCTCGGGATCGCCACAGGCGCACAGGCGCAAGGCGCGGTGCGCTCGGTCCATGGCGACTGGCAGATCCGCTGCGACACCCCGCCCGGCGCAAAGGCCGAGCAATGCGCGCTGATCCAGAGCGTGGTGGCGGAGGACCGCTCCAACGCCGGCCTCACCGTGATCATCCTGAAAACCGCCGATCAGAAGAGCAAGCTGATGCGGGTAGTGGCGCCGCTCGGCGTGCTGCTGCCGTCCGGCCTCGGGCTCAAGCTCGACAACGCCGACGTCGGCCGCGCCGGCTTCGTCCGCTGCCTGCCGAACGGCTGCGTCGCCGAAGTGGTGATGGACGACAAGCTGTTGGGCCAGCTGCGGACCGCCAAGACCGCCACCTTCATCATCTTCGAGACGCCTGAGGAAGGCATTGGCTTCCCGCTCAGCCTCAACGGGATCGGCGAAGGCTACGACAAGCTGCCTTGACAGCGGTGGGTGCGGCCCACTGCGATCCATTCCGATCAGCCCTCCCTTTTTCTGAATGCAGTGCTTATCTTCGGATCAACCGACGTTGCGCGGCGATTTGCTGCGCTCGGCATGGAACCGGAGCTTTCATGACCTCTCTCGCCACCACCTCCCTGCTCGACCGCGCCAATCTTGATCGCGACCAAGTGCGGCGTGAAGTCTCGCGCGGACTCTCGGGCGCCGACGACGGCGAGCTGTTCCTGGAATACAGCCAGACCGAGGCTCTGGCGTTCGACAATGGCCGGCTGAAGCAGGCGACCTACGACACCGCGCAAGGTTTCGGCCTGCGCGCCGTGAAGGACGACGCGGTCGGCTACGCGCATTCGTCGGACGTGTCGCTTCCCGCGCTGATTCGCGCCGCCGACGCGGTCGCGGCGGTGCGTGGCGACTACAGCGGCACATTCGCCGCCGCGCCGGCGCACACCAATGTCCGGCTCTATGGCGACGACAATCCGCTCGACGCGCCGGGCTTCGAGGCAAAGGTCAAGCTGCTGGCCGAGATCGATGCCTATGTGCGCGACAAGGATCCGCGGGTGCGGCAGGTCTCGGTCTCGGTCGGCGCCACCTGGCAGGTGATCGAAATCCTGCGCCCGGACGGCGAGAGCTATCGCGATGTCCGACCGCTGGTGCGGGTCAACATTTCGGTGGTGGCCGGGCAAGGCGACCGGCAGGAAAGCGGCAGCAAAGGCTATGGCGGCCGCGAGGGCTACGCCCGCTTCATCGAGACCAAAGCGTGGCGCGAGGCGGCCGATGGTGCGATCCGCGAAGCCATGGTCAATCTCGAGTCGGTGCCGGCGCCGGCCGGCGAGATGGACGTCGTGCTCGGCCCCGGCTGGCCCGGGGTGATGCTGCACGAAGCGGTGGGCCACGGCCTCGAAGGCGATTTCAACCGCAAACAAACTTCTGCTTTTGCCGGGCTGATGGGCCAACAGGTCGCCGCCAAGGGCGTCACCGTGGTCGACGACGGCACCATTGCTTCAAGGCGCGGTTCGCTGTCGATCGACGATGAAGGCACGCCGACCAGCCGCACCGTGCTGATCGAGGACGGCATTCTGGTCGGCTACATGCAAGACCGCCAGAACGCCCGGCTGATGAAGATGAAGCCAACTGGCAATGGTCGCCGTCAGAGCTACGCCCATGTGCCGATGCCGCGGATGACCAACACCTACATGCTGGCCGGTAGCCGCGATCCGGCGGAAATCCTCGCTTCGGTGAAGAACGGCATCTTTGCCGCGAATTTCGGCGGTGGCCAGGTCGACATCACCTCGGGCAAATATGTATTCCAGTGCACCGAGGCCTATAAGATCGAGAATGGCAAACTCGGCGCGCCGCTGAAGGGCGCGATGCTGATCGGCAATGGTCCGACCGATTTGCACCGCATTTCCATGATTGGCAACGACGTGCAGCTGGATTCCGGCATCGGCACCTGCGGCAAGCACGGCCAGGGCGTCCCGGTCGGGGTCGGCCAGCCGACGCTGCGGATGGAACGGATTACGGTCGGAGGAACCGGTTGATGAGCGTGGAAACGGGATCAATCAAGGCCGCCGTGCGGCGCTGGTCGTCGCAACTGGGACAGTTGGTGGCGATCGTTGCGATCGTGCTGGTCGGCAAGGGCGCGCTGGCGGAGCCGTTCTATGTGCCGTCCGGTTCGATGGAGCCGACGCTGCTGATCGGCGACGCGTTGTTGGCGTCGAAATTTCCTTACGGCTACTCCACGGCGTCGCTGCCGATCCATGTCGCCTTTCCGGAAACCGGCCGGGTGTTCGGCGAAACGCCGAAGCGCGGCGACGTGGTGGTGTTCCGCTGGCCCGGCGACCGTTCCCAGGTCTGGGTCAAGCGCGTGATCGGCCTGCCCGGCGATCGCGTGCAGCTACGCCAGGGTCTGGTCTATATCAACGGTGTTTCGGCGAAGGTCCGGCCGGATGGGCTCGGCGAATCCGAAGACGACAACGGCGGCGCCGAAACCGCGCAGCGCTATATCGAGACGCTGCCCGGCGGCGTCTCCCACGAGATCTTCAAGCTCTATGATCACGGCCGCCTCGACAACACCGAGGAGGTCGTCGTGCCGTCCGGCCATCTGTTCGTGATGGGCGACAATCGCGACAACTCCGCCGACAGCCGCGTCATGGTGCGCGACGGCGGCGTCGGCCTGCTGCCGATGGACAATCTGGTCGGCCGCGTCGACGCCATCGTCGGCTCGTGGAATCCCGGGATTCGCAGCCAGCCGGTGACGAGCTGGCTGTCGGGCTTCCGGATCGCGCGGTTCTTCACGTCGGTGCATTGAAGATAGCGGCGAAGGGTGCGCCCTCGCCGCCGGCGCGGATCAGAACGACGTCGTCAGATTGGTCAGCCATTGCGGCGAGGCCTCGACCAGCACCGCCTCGATCTTCTTGTCGGCTCCGCTGATGATCGCCGCGCCGATCAGGATGAAGGCCGCGCCCAGCAAGACCTTCCCGAGCTTGCCGGCCGACAGCAGCCGGTCACGCACGGCCATCAGCGTCGCGCGGGAGATCTGCCCGAGCAGCACCAGCGGCAGGGCGGCGCCGATGCCGAAGATCGCCATCGTCAGCGCCACGGTCGGCAGATCCCGTCCCTGCGCGGCCAGCAGCGACGCCGCGCCCAGCGTCGGTCCGACGCAGGGCGACCAGACCGCGCCGAGCAGCAGGCCGATCGCGAATTGGCCGCCGAGCCCCGACGAGGCCACGCCGCCGAAACGGCGGTCGGCCCAGCCCGACAACGGGCTGCCGGCGGCGGACAGCCTAGCCTGCCACAACGGCACCAGGAGCACTGCGCCGATCGCGATCATGATCGCCGCGGCGCCGACGCGAAACATCCCGGCGTCGATGCCGAGACCGAAGCCGGCCACCGCCAGCAGCAATCCGATCGCGGTGAACGACAGCGCCAGCCCCGCCGCCAGCGCCAGCGCGCCGTAACGATGCGCGGTGACCGCGGCGCCCAGCACGATCGGCACCAGCGGGAGCACGCAGGGCGACAGGATCGACAGCAGCCCGGCCAGGAAGGCCAGCGCGAAGGCAGTCACGGACTCAGAGCGCCTTGTCGAGCAGCGCGCCGATCGAGGTTTCGCTGGTGTCGCCTACCGAGCGGCCCTGCTCGGCGGCGCCTTTGAACACGATCAGCGTCGATTGCATCTGCGCGCCGAACGACTTCACCGTCGGCTTCTGGTCATCGAAATCGACCCGGAAAATCTTCAGATCCTTGAATTTCGGATCAGTGGTCAGACGCTCGATGATCGGTGTCTGCGCCTTGCAGGTCGGGCACCAGCCGGCATGAATCTCGATCAGGACCGGCTGGCCAGCGGCCTGCGCCGACTTGAACGCGTCGGTGGCAAACGGAACCGCGGAGCTGGCGAAGGCCGATGAGACCAGTCCGGTCACGGCCAGCAGTGTGGCGAGCAGGGCGCCGTTGAACATCTTTCGTGTCATCGTCATTGCGAAATCCCTCATTTGCCGGATGCGCGGACGCCCGCGATCAAACAAGGTTCGCCGGACGCGCTGACAAAGTTACGTGCCGGCGCAGGGATTGTTACCTGACGACTCCGGAAATGAATCCCGGTTTGCGCCGCGGCGGCTTGATGTCCTTTTTCAGGAAGCAGTGGGGACTCTTGCCGACATAGCCCGGACGCGCATAGGTCCAGGCCCGGCATTTGTGGTCGTCCTCGCAGAGGGCCTTGCAGGCATCGCTGCCGTCGCCCTTGTTCAGCTCCAGATTCCGGTAGTCGCCGCCGAAGCGATCGATCGAGGCCTCGATCGAAGAGTTGCGCGGCTCCAGCACGCCGGCGCCGCGCACACCGGACACGCAGCAATTGTTCGGCACCCGCTGCGGCACGCTGCTCTTCAGCCAGCACACCGCGCCCTGATCCGGCGCGGTCGGATAGGCGAAGGTCCATGACCGGCAATGGCGGTCGCGTTCGCAGACGATGGCGCAGTCAGCCGGATCGCCGCTCTGCACCGGCGAACGCAAATAATCACCGCCGGGACGGTCGAAATTCGCCTGCGCCCGGGCCGGGCCGGTCGACAGCGCGGCCGACATCAGGCACGCCGCCAAAGCGAGCATGACCGAACACGCCCTGAGCAGGCCGCCTCGCCGCATCCCAATTGCTTTCGAATTTGGCTCCGAAGTCCCTGAAAAACGTCCCTTGGAACTTCCGAACCGCCGCACCGGGAGCCATCTGATGGTCCGCTACCTGTACGGCGGATGAACGGCCACCGGGTCGGCCCGGCAGCTAGAAGGCGTATTCGTCGTAGGCCGGCTCCACCGAGCCGTGCCAGTCGCCGTTGAATTTCTGCAGCATTTCCTCGGCGGGGGAGCGGCCGGCATCGAGAATCCGGTCGAGCGGCTCCAGATGCCGCGATTCATCGCGGCCGGCGTGGTCGACGCGGCCGCGCCGGCGCAGTCCGGCATGCGCCAGCACCATGCATTCCTTGGCGATCTCGAACAGGTAGCGATCGCGAATCTTGGCCTTGAAGCCGAGCCGCGGCACGTCGTCGCGCAGCGCCTGGCGCTCCTGCGCGGTCCACAGCCGCACGATCTCCCAGGCGGCGTCGAGACTGGTGTCGTCGTACAGCAATCCGACCCAGAACGCCGGCAGCGCCGGCAGCCGGCCCCACGGCACGCCGTCGGCGCCGCGCATCTCCAGATAACGCTTGAGCCGGACCTCGGGAAAGATCGTCGAGAGGTGATTGGCCCAATCCGACAGCGTCGGCCGTTCGCCCGGCATCATCTTGTTGTTGCCGGCGAAGAAATCGCGAAACGACGAGCCGGCGACGTCGATATATTGGTCGCCGCGCTTGACGAAATACATCGGCACGTCGAGCGCGTAATCGACCCAGCGCTCGAATCCCATGCCGTCCTCGAACGCCCAGGGGATCATGCCGGAGCGGGCGTTGTCGGTGTCGCGCCAGATCTCGGAGCGGAACGACAGCAAGCCGTTCGGCTTGCCTTCAGTAAAGGGCGAATTGGCGAACAATGCGGTGGCGATCGGCTGCAGCGCCACCGACACCCGCAGCTTCTTGACCATGTCGGCTTCCGACGAGAAGTCGAGATTGGTCTGCACCGTGCAGGTCCGGTACATCATGTCGAGGCCGTATTGACCGACCTTCGGCATGTAGTTGGTCATGATCTTGTAGCGACCTTTCGGCATCGTCGGAATTTGCGCGCGCGACCATGACGGCGTCATGCCGAGCCCGAGGAAGCCGATGCCGAGCGGCGTCGCCACCTCGCGCACCTGGGCCAGATGCGCCATCAGTTCGGACTGGGTCTGGTGCACGGTCTCGACCGGCGCACCCGACAGTTCGAACTGGCCGCCCGGCTCCAGCGAGATCGCGCCACCGCCGGTGACGTCGTAGAGCCCGATGATGTTGCCGGCTTCCATGATCGGCTCCCAGCCGAGCAGCAATTTCATCCCCTCCAGCAGCGCACCGATGCCGTGCGCGCCGTCATACGGCACCGGATGGTGACCCACCAGCGTGAACGGGGTCTTTTCGTGCTCGGTTCCGATCCGGAATTCCGACGGCGGTTTCACGCCGTCTTCCAGCCACGCCACGAGCTCGTCGCGCGAGTGCAGTGGCGTCATATCGATCTGGTCACGCGCCATGAGGATTCCGGAGGATAGGCGCGGTGGTCAGCTGCGCGCGGTGTCGGGGCCCGCGGCGGGCGAGATCGCCCGCGGCGGCGGAGGGTGAAAGCTGTATCATCGCGCCGGGGCGCTGTCTTTGGCGGCAAGCGACGCGGCGGCATCGCAGGAGCAGCCCAGCCGGTCGAGCAGGCTGCATAGCTTCGCCGCATCAGCGTCCGACAATTTCGATCCGACGTGTTTCTCGATCGCGGCCGAATAGGCGCTCCACATCTTCTTCTGCAATTCGCGCCCCGCCTCGGTGATCTCGACGAACTGGCCGCGCTTGTCCATCTTGCATTCGCGGCGTGCCGCCAGTCCCTCGTCGACCAGCCGGTCGATCAGCCGCGAGGTCGAATATTGCGGGATCAGCATCTGCTTTTCGAGCTCGACCGGACGCAGCTCGCCCGACGGCGCGCGCGACAATTCCAACAGCGCGTCGTACCAGGCCAACGGCGGGAAGCCGGCTTTCTTCAATTCCTGTTCGACCGCGTCCAGCACCCGGCTCTGGAGTCGCATCAGCCGAATCCAGGCCGCGGTCGCTTCGGTCGACGGTTTGCGTTTCATGGCGGAGCTCATAATTCGGGTGCACCCTACCGCACTAAATGCAGTTGCATCAATCTTGACTCTTTCATGCAAGTGCATTTAATTCCACGGTCCGGCAACACCAATAGTCCACCAGGAGGAAATTTCCCATGAAGCTGTATTATTCACCCGGCGCCTGCTCGCTGTCGCCGCATATCGCGCTGATGGAATCCGGCCTGCCCTACGAGCTGGTGAAGGTCGATATCCGCGCCAAGAAGCTCGAAAACGGCGACGATTACCTCAAAATCAACCCCAAGGGCCAAGTTCCGGCGCTCGGGCTCGACAATGGCGAGGTGATGACCGAAGGCCCGGTGATCGTGCAGATGATCGCCGACCAGGCCGCGGCGTCCAAGCTCGCCCCCGCCAATGGCAGCCAGGAGCGGTATCGCTTGCAGGAGTGGCTGAATTTCATCACCACCGAACTGCACAAGAGTTTCGGGCCGCTGTTCAGCCCGGCGCTGGCCGACGACGCCAAGGCGTTCTTCCGCGACCGCATCGCGAGCAAGTTCAAGTACATCGACGAAGCGCTGGCCGGCCATGACTACCTGATGGGCCCGCAATTCACCGTCGCCGACGGCTATCTGTTCACGATCCTGCGCTGGGCCGACGCGATGAAGATCGACATCTCGGCGCTGCCCAACCTCGTCGCCTACAAGGCCCGCGTCGCTGCGCGGCCGAAGGTGCAGGAAGCGCTCGCCAAGGAAGGCCTGCTGAAAGCGGCGTGAGCTTCTGATTTCTGACAAATGACGAAGGGCCGGATCGCCGATCCGGCCCTTTTTTATGTACGCAACACAATCCTGCGCCTGCGTTCGTCATTGCGAGGAGCACTTGCGACGAAGCAATCCAGGCCTGCGCTTGCCGCCCCTGGGTTGCTTCGCGTTCGGACGGCGCTTCGCGCCGCCCTCGGCTCGCAATGACGAATGGCGTCTCCGGTTTCGCCAGGCCGGATCCTACGCCGCCGCCAGCTTCTTCGGCGGGAACCGGCCGTAGAAGGTCTCGCCGTTCTTCGCCATATCTTCCAGCAGTTTCGGCGGGGTGAAGCGGGAGCCGTATTTGGCCTCGAGCTTGTGGCACAGCGCCACGAACTCTTTCGTCCCCATGAAGTCGATATAGCTCAGCGTGCCGCCGGTGAAGGGGGCGAAGCCGAAGCCGAGGATCGAACCGACATCGGCCTCGCGCGGATCGGTGATGACGTGATCCTCGACGGTGCGCGCGGCTTCCACCGCCTGCACCACCAGGAAGCGCTGCTTCATCTCCTCGATGTCGAGCGTATCGGGATCGAGGTGCTTGGGCTGCAGCGCGCCGATGCCGGCCCACAGGCTCTTCTGGCCCTTGCCCTTTTCCGGATAGTCGTAGAACCCCTTGGCATTCTTGCGGCCGAACCGGCCCTGCTTCTCGACCATCTCGACCATCAGCTTCTTCTGCTGCTGATCGACCGCCTGGGCGCCGAGATCGGCCTCGGTCGCCTTCATGATCTTCAGCACCAGGTCGAGCGCGACCTCGTCGGCCAGCGACAGCGGTCCGACCGGCATACCGGCCATCTTGGCGACGTTCTCGATCATCGCCGGCGGCACGCCTTCCATCAGCATTTCCAGCCCTTCGGCGGTGAAGCGCAGCACGCAGCGATTGGCGAAGAAGCCGCGGCTGTCGTTGACCACGATCGGGGTCTTGCTGATCTGGCGGACGTAGTCGAGCGCTGTGGCGAGCGCGACGTCGCCAGTGTTCTTGCCGACGATGATTTCCACCAGCATCATCTTCTCGACCGGCGAGAAGAAGTGGATGCCTATGAACTTCGACTGGTCGGTAAATTCTTCGGCCAGCGAATTGATCGGCAGCGTCGAGGTATTCGACGCCATGATGGCGCCCTGCTTCAGCAGCGGCTGCACCTTCTTGTAGATCTCGGCCTTGACCGCGCGATCCTCGAACACGGCTTCGATCACCAGATCGCAATCCTTGATGGCGTCGAAATCCGCGGTCGCGGTGATCCGCGCCATCAGCGCGTCGCGGTCGGCCTCCTTGGCGCGGCCCTTGGCGATCAACCCGTCGATCACCGATTTGCAATGCGCCTTGCCCTTGTCGGCGCTTTCCTGATCGCGGTCGATCAGCACTACCTCGATGCCGCCCTTGGCCGAGACGTAGCCGACGCTGGCGCCCATGAAGCCGGCGCCGATGATGGCGAGCTTCTTGACCTTGGTCGGCGGCACGTTCTGCGGCCGCCGCGCCCCCTTGTTCAGTTCCTGCATCGACAGGAACAGGCTGCGGATCATCGCCGCGGCTTCCTTGGTCTGCACGACGTGGGCGAAATAGCGCGATTCCACGCGCAGCGCCGCGTCCATCGGCAGCTGCAGGCCCTCATAGACGCAGCTCATGACGGCGCGCGCCGCCGGATAGTTGTCGTAGGTCTCGCGGCGGTAAATGGCGTTGCCCGCAGGAAACATCATCATGCCCTGCTTGGAGAACACCTGGCCGCCGGGCAGCTTGAAGCCCTTCTCGTCCCACGGCGCCACCGCCTTGCCGCCACCCTTGATCCAGTCCTTGGCGGCCGTGATCAGGTCGGCCGGCGGCACCACCGCATCGACCAGCTTCCAGGCCTTGGCCTTGGCCAGATTGACCTGGTCGCCCTTCAGCAGGATCGTCAGCGAGTCCTGCGGCTGCACGATGCGCGGAATCCGCTGGGTGCCGCCGCCGCCCGGGAACAGGCCGACCTTGATTTCCGGCAGGCCGAGCCTGGTCTTCGGATTGTCGGCGGCGACGCGGTAGTGGCAGGCCAGCGTCACTTCGAAACCGCCGCCGAGCGCGAGGCCGTTGATCGCGGCGACCCACGGCTTGCCCGAGGTCTCGATCCTGCGCAGGATCTGCGACAATTTGCGGCTCTCGTCGAACAGCATCTGCTGCGCGGCTTCCTCGCCCTTGTCCTTGCGGATCTGGGCGAAGGTCTTGTTCATGCCTTCCAGCATCGACAGGTCGGCCCCGGCGCAGAACGCTTCCTTGGCCGAGGTGATCACCACGCCCTTGACGGCGGCATCCGCGGTGGTCTGCGCGACGATGGCGTCGAGCTCCTCGATCGTGGTGGCGTCCAGCACATTCATCGAACGGCCGGGAAGATCCCAGGTGACGAGCGCAATGCCGTCGGCGTCGGTCTCGAGTTTGAAAATCTTGAAGGTCATCCGATTAGCTCCTTCGATGCCTGCGGCCGTTGCGGCGCGGCGGTTGTCTGTCTGTGTAGGGTGGGCAAAGGCGCACTTCGCGCCGTGCCCACCTTCGAGCGGTGAGGCGGGGAATGGTGGGCACGCTTCGCTTTGCCCACCCTACTGATTAGACCCGCTCGATGATGGTGGCGGTGCCCATGCCACCACCGATGCAAAGTGTCACTAGTGCGGTCGACTTGCCGGTGCGTTCAAGTTCGTCGAGCACGGTGCCGAGGATCATCGCACCGGTCGCACCGAGCGGATGGCCGAGCGCGATCGCGCCGCCATTGACGTTGATCTTGTCGTTGTCGATCTCGAACGCCTGCATGTAGCGCAGCACCACCGAGGCGAAGGCCTCGTTGAGCTCGAACAGGTCGATGTCGCCCTTCTTCATGCCGGAGCGCTCGAACAGTTTCTTGGTGACGTCGACCGGACCGGTCAGCATCATCGCCGGCTCCGAGCCGATATTGACGAAGGCGCGGATCTTCGCCCGCGGCTTCAGGTCATATTTCTTGCCGGCGTCCTTGCTGCCGAGCAGCACCGCGCCGGCGCCGTCGACGATGCCGGAGGAATTGCCGGCGTGGTGGACGTAGTTGATCTTCTCGATTTCCGGATGCGACTGGATCGCCACCGCGTCGAAGCCACCCATCACGCCCATCTGGACGAAGGACGGCTGCAATTGGCCGAGCGACTGCATCGTCGTGGTCGGACGCATGTGCTCGTCCTTGGCCAGGATCGTCAGACCGTTGATGTCCTTGACCGGCACCACCGACTTGTCGAAGCGGCCTTCGTCCCACGACTTCGCGGAGCGCTGCTGGCTCTGCACCGCATAGGCGTCGACGTCGTCGCGCGAGAAACCGTATTTGGTGGCGATCAGATCGGCCGAGATGCCCTGCGGCATGAAATAGGCCGGCACCGCCATCGACGGGTCCATCGGCCAGGCGCCGCCGGAGGCGCCGATCCCGATCCGGCTCATCGATTCGGCGCCGCCGCCGATCACCAGCTCGTGCTGTCCGCTCATGATCTGCGCCGCGGCGAAATTCACCGCGTCGAGGCCGGAGGCGCAGAACCGGCTGATCTGGATGCCCGGCACGGCTTCGCCGAGGCCGGCATTCAACGCCGCGAAACGGGCGATGTCGGAGCCTGCTTCGCCGACCGGATCGACGCAGCCGAGGATCACGTCGTCGACGGTGTCCTTCTTGAGGTTGTTGCGCTCCTTCAGCGCCTTCAGCGGTGCGGTGGCGAGCGCCAGCGCGGTCACTTCATGCAGCGCGCCGTCCGGCTTGCCGCGGCCGCGGGGGGTGCGAACGTGATCGTAGATAAAAGCGTCGGGCATGGGATCTCCCTTAAAATGAAAGCTGTGACGCGATGGTCTTCGCCATGTCATCGCCCGGCTTGACCGGGCGACCCAGTATTCAAGGCGCTCAGTTCAAAACTCTGGCGTTCGGTTTACTGGATCCCCGCTTTCGCGGGGATGACAGCCGTGATTGTGATCAGAACGCCTCCGCCGGCAATTCCATCGTGGTGGCGCTGCCGCTCTGGATCCGTGCCAGATGCAGCGCGGTCTCGGGAAGCATCCGTTCCATAAAAAACCGGCCGGTCACGAGTTTCGTCGTCAGATAGGGTGTTGCGCCATCGCTGGCAATCTTGTCCTGCGCGACCTTCGCCATCTTGGCCCACATATAGCCGCAGGCGACCAGGCCGAACAGCTGCATGTAATCGGTGGCACCGGCGCCGGCATTGTCGGGCGCCGCCATCGCGTTCAGCATCAGCCAGGTGGTGGCCTGCTGCAGATGGCCGAGCGCCGCCGAGACCGGCGCCACATAGGGCTTCATCGCCTCGTCGCCGCCGTGCTCCTTGGCGAAGGCGCCGACCTCGGCGAAGAACGCCATCACGGCGCGGCCGCCGTCGCGCGGCAGCTTGCGGCCGACCAGGTCGAGCGCCTGGATGCCGTTGGCGCCCTCGTAGATCATCGCGATCCGAGCGTCGCGGACGAACTGCTCCATGCCGTTGTCGGCAATGTAGCCGTGGCCGCCATAGACCTGCTGCGCCAGCACGGTGTTGGAGAAGCCGACATCGGTCAGCACGCCCTTCAGCACCGGCGTCATCAGGCCCATGTGGTCGTCGGCGGCCTGACGTTCTTTGGCATCGCTGGAGCGATGCGCGACGTCGCTCTTCAGCGCGGTCCATACCACCATCGCGCGGGCCGCTTCGTTGAAGGCGCGGATCGTCAGCAGCACGCGGCGGATATCGGGATGCACGATGATCGGATCGGCCGGCTTGTCGGTCGCCTTCGGCCCCGACAGCGCGCGGCCCTGCAGCCGCTCGCGGGCATAATTGACGGCGTTCTGATAGGCGACTTCGGATTGCGCCAGGCCCTGCACGGCGACGCCGAGCCGGGCCTCGTTCATCATCACGAACATGCCCTGCATGCCCTTGTTCTCTTCGCCGATCAGCCAGCCGGTGGCGCCGTCGTAATTCATCACGCAGGTGGCGTTGCCGTGGATGCCCATCTTGTGCTCGATCGCGCCGCAGGTCACGCCGTTGCGCTCGCCGAGCGAACCGTCGGCATTGACCTTGATCTTCGGCACCACGAACAGCGAGACGCCCTTGATCCCGGCCGGCGCGCCCTCGATTCGAGCCAGCACCAGATGGATGATGTTGTCGGAGAGGTCGTGCTCGCCGGCGGAGATGAAGATCTTGGTGCCGGTGATCTTGTAGCTACCGTCGGCCTGCTTCACCGCCTTGGTGCGCAGCAGCCCGAGATCGGTGCCGCATTGCGGCTCGGTCAGGTTCATGGTGCCGGTCCATTCGCCCGACACCATCTTGGGCAGGAAGATCGCCTTCTGCTCCGGCTTGCCGTGCACCAGCAGCGCCGCGGCCGCCCCCATGGTCAAGCCGTGATACATCGAGAACGCCATATTGGCGGAGATCTGGAATTCGGCGACGACCTGGGTCAGCGTCACCGGCAGGCCCTGCCCGCCGAATTCCGCCGGCGCCGACAGGCCGAGCCAGCCGCCCTCGGCGACCTGCTTGTAGGCTTCCTTAAAACCCTTCGGCGTCGTCACGCTGCCGTCATCGTGCCGAGTGCAGCCCTCGCGGTCGCCGACGCGGTTCAGCGGCTGCAGCACCTGCTCGCTGAGCCGGGCGGCCTCGTTCAGGATCGCATCGCGCACATCGGCGGAGGCGTCGCTGAAACCCGGCAGATTGCCGTAGCGGTCGAACTGGAACACGTCGTTGAGCAAGAATCCGACGTCTTCGAGGGGGGCCTTGTAGGTCGGCATGGTGTTCTCCCGGCTGGCTGGCAACTCCTCTACAGGGAGTTCGTGCAGCTCAGCAATCTTTCCGTTCCAACAATGGACCTTAGCCGTTTCCGGCGGTCCGCGGTAACCAGTCTGCGGTAACGAGTATCAAGTCTGCGGTGGTCGCTTGGCAACGCCGGCTTCGCTTCCCGCGCGGATCAATTGCTCGCCCATCAGCCGGTGCAACAAATTGATCGCCTTGAGCGGACGCACCATCACCTTGAAGTGCGTGATCATGCCATCGTTGTCGAAGGTGATGATGTCGACGCCGTTAATCGTGATCCCGTCGACCTGATTTTCGAACTCAAGCACCACGCCGTTCTTATTGCGCCACTCGCCACGATAGGCGAAGCCCGGACCGCCCAGCACCTGTTCGGCACCCAACAGGTATTTGAAGGTGATGTCGCGGCCGCGCTGCGGCGTGTGCACGACCGGGCTTTCGAACACCGCATCGGGGTGCAGCAGGTCCCAGAGCGCCGCCTGGTCGTGGGACTTCACATAGGCGTACCATTTCTCCAGGCCGCTCATGGACATCGGACGTCTCCTCTGGGCGTAACGTCAAGATCCGCGCGGAAAGGCGCAATTCCCGCGTGTTCATATGCATATTGACGCATATGCACTATTATGCATAAAGTCAAGACAACCGGATTGAAAAATGAGGGTGGGCGAATGGCGCTTGGCGACGCAATTCTCGCATGCCTGACTGAATGTCCGATGACGGGCTACGAGCTCGCCAAGACGTTCGACGCCTCGATCGGCTTCTTCTGGAAGGCCGACCATCAGCAGATCTATCGCGAATTGTCGCGGCTGCGCGACCGCGGCCACGTCCAGGGCCGCGAGGTGGTGCAGTCCGGCAAGCCCAACAAGCTAGTCTATACCCTGACGCCGGAGGGCCGAGCCGCGCTGCGGCACTGGGCCGCCCGGCCGAGCAGCCCCGCCTCGATGAAGGACGACCTGCTGGTCCGGCTCTACGCGCTCGACAGCATCGACATCGATCCGCTGCGCGACGACCTGATGGCACGCATGGAACATCACCGCGACCGCGCCGCACGTTACGAACGCATTCTCAACAAACGATTCCCGCAGGGAACCGCTGCACCAGCCGACACCGGCAAACTGCTGCTGCTCCGCATGGGGCTTCGCCATGAGCGGATGGTGACGGAGTGGTGCGAAGAGGCGCTCGAAGCGCTGTCCGCGGTATCCGGTCGGACCAATGTGCTTCCGATCAAGGACCAGCGCGAAGCCACCGAGTAGCCGGTCGTATTTCGACGGTGCGATAGGACGCCGCAACTGCCGTCGCGCCGGTTGCGCTCGGCCGCGAACGGGTCGCGGCTTAACTTTATGGCCGCGCAACCCGAGTCCTTAACTCGGAATTTACCCTAACACGAAAAAGTCGATGCCAGAGGCAAACCGCCCACGTCCACGTCGATTGTATCTCGACGGGATGCGCGGGGAGGCTTGCAGGCGCAGTGGGCGCAGGTGTTCGGAAGCGGACCAGAGCATGAATAGCGTATCGTGGAGCGTCGAGGGAATCGAACCGTCAGTGCGCGAAAGGGCGGAGGCTGCCGCGAAACGCGCCGGCATGTCCCTCGGCGACTGGATCAGTTCACAAGTCGGTGACGCTCCGCCGCAGTTTCGCACCCACGACGCCGCGCCGAGCCCGGCACGGGCGCCGATGGCCGACAAGGACGCGGTCGAGGTCGCGGAAATCCATCAGCGGCTGGATTCCATCACCCGTCAGATCGAACAGATTTCCCGCCCCGCGGCTCGCAGCGAGCCGGCGGTGGCGCGACAGCTCAACGACGCGATTTCGCGGCTCGACGCCCGGCTGTCCCGGATTAGCGAGCCGGCCACTCCGCAGCCGCCCGAATGGCCCGAGCCTCAGCCCGACCGGGTCGAACGCGCTGCCGCCCAGGTCTATCGCGCATCGCCGCCGCTGAAACCCGGTTCGCTGGATTTCGCGATCGCTGAGATCGCCGCGCGCCAGAGTGAACTCGACGCCCCCGCGCCCCGGATGGCGCCGCGTTATGCCCCGCCGATCGCACCGGCAATGCCGCCGATGGCGCCGCCGGTCCCGGCCGGTCCGGATTTCTCCAGCCTGGAACGCCAGCTTCTCAAGATCACCAGCCAGATCGACGCGCTGCAACGTCCCGACGCCGGCATCGAGCAGTCGATCGCGGCATTTCGCAGCGAGCTGGCCGAAATCCGCCAGACCATCACCGAGGCGATGCCGCGCCAAGCGATCGAATCGATCGAAAACGAAATCCGCTCATTGTCGCGCCGGATCGACGACAGCCGCCAGAACGGCATCGACGCCAGCGCACTCGCGGGCGTCGAACGCGCGCTCGCCGAAATCCAGGAAGCGCTGCGCTCGCTGACCCCCGCGGAACAACTGGCCGGGTTCGACGACGCGATCCGCAATCTCGGCGGCAAGATCGACCTGATCGTTCGCGCCAGCGACGATCCCGGCACGCTGCAGCAGCTCGAAGGCGCGATCGCTGCGTTACGCGCGATCGTGTCCAATGTCGCGTCCAACGAGGCACTGGCCCAGCTCAGCGACAACGTCCAAACGCTGTCGTCCAAGGTCGATCAGCTGGCCCGCTCCGAGAACAACAGCGATTCGTCTTTCGCGGCGCTGGAACAACGAATTTCGGCGCTGACCCTGGCGCTGGAAAGCCGCGAACGGCCGGCCCCCAGCGAATCCTCCGATCAGCTCGAAGGCGCGCTGCGCGCACTGTCCGACCGCCTCGACCATCTCCAGGTCGGCAATGACAGCGCCTCCGCCTTCGCGCATCTCGAACAGCGCGTCTCCTATCTGCTCGAGCGCATGGAACAGGCGACCGACCCCCGCTCCGGCAATCTCGGGCGAGTTGAAGAGGGGCTGCACGACGTCCTGCGCCATCTTGAACGCCAGCAGGCCACCTTTGCGGCTCTGGCCGATCGCGGCCCTGCGCCCGCGCCTGTGGCGCAGATGGATCCGGGGCTGGTCGATACCATCAAGCGCGAACTTTCCGACATGCGCTTCAGCCAGTCGGAAACCGACCGCCACACCCAGGATTCGCTGGAGGCAGTTCACAATACGCTCGGCCACGTGGTCGACCGCTTGGCGATGATCGAAGGCGACCTGCGCAACGCCCGTACCGCCCCGCCGGCGCCCGCGCCGGAGCCCGTCAGGCCCCCGGTTGCCGTCGCGGCGGTCGCACCCGAGCCGGTGGCGCTGCCGCCACGGCCGGAAATGCCAAATCCCGCCGCGATCCCGTTCGCCGCGGCGCCGCGCCAGTTCGCGCCGGCGCAGCCGTCGCCCGAACCGGCGACGGCCCAGGCGATGCCGCGCGCCATCCACGATATTCTCGACCCGCCGCGCTCGCGCGAGACTGGGTTCGCATCGCCACAAGGTTTCGAGCCGCAGCAGGCGCCGGGCCGCGCCGCGATCGATCCCGATCTTCCGCCCGACCACCCGCTCGAGCCGGGCACAAGGCCGGTCGGACGGATGGCATCGCCATCCGAGCGGATCGCCGCGTCGGAGAACGTGCTGAGCGAAATCGCGCCAGCGGCCGCCGAGCTGGCCAGCACCTCGAGTTTCATCGCCGCAGCACGACGCGCCGCCCAGGCCGCCGCCGCCGCGTCGCCTGCCGCCGAGAAGCCGAAACGCGGCGCGGCGAAGGATACCGACGCCGCCGCGGTCAAGGGCGGCTCCACCATCGGCTCCAAGATCCGCTCGCTGCTGGTCGGCGCCAGCGTGGTGGTGATCGTGCTCGGCACCTTCAAGATGGCGATGAACCTGCTTGACAGCGACGGGCCGCCGCCGGTCGCCAGCGTCACCGCGCCGTCGACGCCGGCAACGCCGCCGGCCGAGACCGAAGCCGCGCCCACAACACCAACGCCGCAAGCGCCCTCGATGACGTCGCCGACCCCGATCGGCCGGCAGTCGCTGTTTGCGCCCGGCCCCGCTCCCGCCACCGCCCCCGCCGCTATCGCCCCGGCGCCGGCCGTCGGCCCGGTCGCCGCGGTGGCTTCCGCCGATATCACCGGCACGATCCCGACGCCGCAACCCGTGATCACGCCGAGCGCGCCGCAGCCGCTGGCTCAGGTCGCGATTCCGGCTTCGGAAAAACTCCCCAGCGAAATCGGCGGCCCGGCGCTGCACACCGCCGCTTTGAAGGGCGATGCCTCCGCGGCCTATGAAATCGGCCTGCGTTACGCCGAAGGCAAAGGCGTGCCGGTGAATTTGGACGAGGCCGCGAAATGGTACGGTCGCGCCGCAAAGGCCGGCGTCGTGCCGGCGATCTTTCGGCTTGGCACGTTTTACGAGAAGGGTCTCGGCGTGACCAAGGATCTGGAGGTCGCGCGCCGCTATTACTTGCAGGCGGCCGAGCGCGGCAACGCCAAGGCGATGCACAATATGGCCGTGCTCGACGCCGACGGCGGCTCCAAGGGGGCGAACTACAAGAGCGCGGTGCTGTGGTTCCGCAAGGCCGCCGAGCGCGGCGTCGCCGACAGCCAGTTCAATCTCGGCATCCTTTATGCGCGCGGCATCGGCGTCGAACAGAACCTCGCGGAGTCCTACAAGTGGTTCACGCTCGCCGCCGCCCAGGGCGACGTCGATTCCGGCCGCAAGCGCGACGATATTGCCAAGCGGCTCGACCCGCAGTCGCTGTCGGCCGCCAAGCTTGCGATCCAGACCTTCACGCCGGAGCCGCAACCGAGCGATGCAGTCCAGGTCGCCAGCCCCGCCGGCGGCTGGGACGCGGCGCCGCCCACCGCTGCAAAACCCGCGACCACCAAGCGCGCCGCGCGTTAATCTTTCTCGTTCACCAAGTTGAAAGTTGCGCGACGGCCGCGGGCAAAAAATCCCGGCCGTCGCGGATTCTTTAATCCCCGCCACCGTTGATTTCGGTTATGCAAAGACGCGGTACATCCATCCGCGTCAGGGCGTGATCCAGCCTCAGCGCAGAACTCCGAAGCGAACGCGCGTGCAGCTTTATCTTCCGATCGCCGATATTCCGGTCAACGTCCTGCTGATCCTGGCGATGGGCGCCGCGGTCGGATTCATCTCCGGCATGTTCGGAATCGGCGGCGGATTCCTGATGACACCGCTGTTGATCTTCATCGGCATCGCGCCCGCCGTCGCGGTCGCCTCGGTGACCAGCCACATGGCGGCCTCATCGTTTTCCGGCGCGCTGTCCTACTGGCACCGCCGCGGCATCGATCCGGCGCTGGCCGCGGTGCTGCTCAGCGGCGGCATCGTCGGCACCGCACTCGGGGTCTGGTTCTTCACCCTGATGCGCGCGGTCGGGCAACTCGATCTGATGATCGCGCTGTCCTATGTGATGCTGCTGACGATCGTCGGCGGCCTGATGGTGTCGGAAGGCGTTCGCGCCATTCTGCGGACGCGCCGCGGCGAGGTCGCGCTGGCGCGCCGCTCCGGCAACCGCAACTGGATCGACGCGCTGCCGCTGAAGATGCGGTTCAAGCGCTCCAAGATCTACCTTTCGGTGATTCCGATCGTCGTGGTCGGCGTGCTGATCGGCTTCATCGGCGCCGTGATGGGCGTCGGCGGCGGTTTCATCCTGATTCCGATCATGATCTACCTGCTGCGGATCCCGACCGGCATGGTGGTCGGCACCTCGATGGTGCTGACGCTGGTGACCATGCTGATCGCGACCGTGCTGCACGCCGTCACCAACCATCTGGTCGATGCGGTGCTGGCCTTGATCCTGATGGTCGGCGGCGTCACCGGCGCGCAATTCGGCGCTCGCGCCGGGCAGCGGATTCGCGGCGAGCAGTTGCGGCTGCTGTTGGGATTGCTGATCCTGTCGGTCGGGATCCGATTCGCGGTCGAACTCGGCATCAAGCCCAACGAGCTGTTCACCATCCGCGAATCGGGGGGCGCCGGATGAGGTCGCCGGCGCGAGCGATCCTGATCTGGCTCGCCGTAGCGCTGGCCTCGACGCTCGCCGGTGGCGCGGCGCGCGCCGAGAAGCTGATCGTCTCGGTTTCCAACGCCCGCATCACCGTGACGCCGAATTATTCCGGCGGCGAACTGGTGCTGTTCGGGTCGGTGGAGCGCGACAACCCGGCGCCTGCCGACCCGACCGGCTACGATCTCGTTGTCACCGTGATCGGCCCCCGCGCCGACATGGTGACGCGGCGCAAGGAGCGCAAATTCGGGATCTGGGTCAACACCGATTCCCGACAGTTTCTGATGGTGCCGGGCTATCTCGCGGTGTTCGCCAACCGGCCGCTCGAGCAGATCGCGCCGCCAGAAGTGCGTCGGCTGCAACAGATCGGCACCACCCATGTGCTGCTGACCCAGCGGGTCGGACCCGACTATGCCGACGTGGTGGCCGACGACGCATTCCGCAGCGCGTTCGTGCGGCTGCGCTCCGAGCACGGGCTCTATCGCGAGGAACCCTCGGCGGTGAAATTCCTGACGCCGACGCTGTTCCGCACCGGCATTCCGCTGCCGGCCGCGGTGCCGATCGGCAGCTACGAGGTCGAGATCAAGCTGTTCGCGAACGGCGCGCTGGTGACGCAGACCACCACCTCGTTCGAGATCGTCAAGGTCGGGTTCGAGCAGTTCGTCGCCACCACCGCACGCCAGGACGGCCTGATCTACGGGCTGATGACGGCGCTGATGGCGCTGATGACCGGGTGGATGGCGTCGATCGTGTTCAAGAAGGAGTAGGCGGCAACGCCCGGAGGTAGGCCCCGGTCCGGCTCACACAAAGATCCCCACCACCATCGCGACCACGCTGAGCGCCATCGCGGCGGTCGCGAGCCAGCCGAGCCAGAGCAAGGGACCGCCGATCACGAAGCGCTGCATCACCTCTTTGCGCCTCGCCATGATCATCAGCAGCACCATCACCGGCACCGCCAGCACGCCGTTGATCACCGCGCTCCAATACAACGCCGAGATCGGATTGATCGGGGTGAAGTTCAGCGCGATGCCGATCACAGCCGACAGCGCCAGCACGGCGTAGAACGCCGCGGCTTCCTTCGGCTTGCGCGCCAGCCCGACCGGCCAGCGCCGGCCCTCGCCGACCGCGTAGGCGGCGGAGCCGGCCAGCACCGGAATCGCCAGCAGCCCGGTGCCGACGATGCCGAGCGCGAAGATCACTTCGGCGAACGCGCCGGCGATCGGCTTCAGCGCCTCCGCGGCCTGCGCGGAGGTCTGGATATCGGTCTTGCCGGCGGCGTGCAGCGTCGCCGCCGCGGTGACGATGATCGACAGCGCAATCAGATTGGAAAATGCCATGCCGACGATGGTATCGGCGCGGATTCGCTGGAATTCACCTTTGGAGTCTTGCGGGGCTTTGGTCAGTGGCTGCTTGTCCGGATCGACGCGCTGGTCCTCGGCCTCCTGCGACGCCTGCCAGAAGAACAGATACGGCGAGATCGTGGTGCCGAGAATCGCCACGATGGTGGTGAGGGTATCGCCGCTGAAGGTCAGTTTCGGCACCAAGACGCCAATCAGCGCCTCGCCCCACGACACGTTCGCGACCGCGAGTGCGCCGACATAGGCGAACAGGCACAGCGTCAGCCATTTCAGCACCGCGACGTAGCGCTTGTAGTCAAAGAAGATCTGCGCCACGATCGAGATCACGCCGAAACCGACCACATAGAACATGCCGGGCCCCCCGATCAGCAGCTTGGTGGCGTCCGCCATCGCGCCGAGATCGGCGGCGATGTTGA
The DNA here is from genome assembly GCF_013377015.1 of Rhodopseudomonas sp. GTDB lineage: Bacteria > Pseudomonadota > Alphaproteobacteria > Rhizobiales > Xanthobacteraceae > JARJEH01. The sequence continues at coordinate 1,006,497 of NZ_JACABA010000001.1, forward strand.
TAGTGTTGGCGATGAACAGCAGCGCCACCACCACGCCGAGCAGCTTGCCGGAATAATGCCGGCAGACATTGCCGGCAATGCCGCGGCCGGTGACGCGGCCGACCCGGCCGGATATTTCCTGGATCGCCGCCATCAGCGGAAACGTCAGCAGCATGGTCCAGCCGATGCCGTAGCCGAGCTGCGCGCCGGCCTGGCTGTAGGTGCCGATTCCGGAGGGATCGTCGTCCGAGGCGCCGGTGATCAGGCCGGGTCCGAGCGTGTCGAGAAAGCCGCGGAAACGAGATGTCTCCGGCGGCTGGATTTTCAGGTCGGCCTTGTCCAGCTCGGCTTTGGCTTGAACGGTCATAGCAATCCCGGCAGTTTCCGCGGGGCCAACGTGTTGCAGGCGCGATGGTTCCGGGCCCGGAACCGCGGGCGCTATTCAGCAACAGCGCGATGCGGCGATGGCGTGCAGCCGATGGTCGCCGAGCACATGGGCGATAAAATCGAGCGAATGAAACAGCCGCGCGAAAGCGGAATCGCGGATGTTGAGGCCGCCCGCATAGGCGCCGAACGCCGGCATCACCACGCGCTCGCCGTCGCTGGCAAAGCAGCGTCGCTCGATGCCGCGGCCGCGGGTCAAGACCCGCGCTTTCGGATGCAGATGGCCGGCGATTTCACCGGCCGCGCCGGTCGGCTCGTGGCGAAGCACGATTGTGCCGATCGCGACTTCGCTCGCCACCACACCGCCGAGATCGGACGGCAATGCGGGGTCGTGATTGCCGGAAATCCAGATCCAGTCGCGGCGGGCCTGCAGCGCGGCGATGATGTCGCGATTGCCGTCGGACAGCCGCCCATGCGCGTCGCGATCGTGAAAACTGTCGCCCAGCGCGATCACCGTGCGCGGATCGTAGCGCGCGATCACCGCGCCGAGCCGGCCGAGCGTCGCCACCGTGTCGTAGGGCGGCAGCAGCACGCCGCGCATCGCGAAGCTGGAGCCTTTTTCCAGATGCAGATCGGAGACGATCAGCAGCCGCTCGGCTTCCCAATACAGCGCGCCGGACAGATCGGCGAGCATCTCGACGCCATTGAGCTGCAGCGACAACGATTCGATCGGACGATGGCTCGCTGTTTCCGTCATGGCCGGGCTTGTCCCGGCCATCCACGTCTCGCGCGGCCAACGCAGAAAATCGTGGATGCCCGGGACGAGCCCGGGCATGACGATGTCCTAGTTGTCCGGCAGCCGTTCGTCATGTTCACCCACCGCCTCGCGCACCAGATCCTCGGCGGCTTCGGCCAGCAATGCGTCGGAGGCCTCGCCGTACACCGCTTCGCGGCCGATTTCCAGCATCACCGGCACCGCCAGCGGCGACACCCGATCAAGTTCCTTGTGGATGATTCGGCGCTTGATTCGCGCGAGCATATCACTGAGCCGTCGGATATCGAGCAGCCCGGTGGCGGCGTCGGCGCGGGCGGCGCGCAGCAGCACGTGGTCGGGCTGGTGCCTGTTGAGCACGTCGTAGATCAGGTCGGTGGAGAACAGCACCTGCCGCCGGGTCTTTTCCTCCGAGGTCGAGCGCCGCGCGATCAGGCCGGAGATGATCGCGCAGCTGCGGAAGGTGCGCTTCATCAGCGCGGATTCCGCCAGCCAGGCTTCGAGATCGTCGCCGAGCATGTCGGGATCGAACAACGCATCGAGATCGAGCCGGCCGTGGCGGATCATCTGCGACATGTCGCCGAGCCCCCACACCGCCAGAGCGTATTCGTTGGCGACGAAGCCGAGTGGTTTCGCGCGACTGCGTTCGAGCCGGCGGGTCAGCAGCATGCCGAGGGTCTGGTGCGCGAGGCGTCCCTCGAACGGATAGCACACCAGGTAATATTTGTCGGCGCGCGGAAAGGTCTCGACCACCAGTTCGCGCACGCCCGGCACCTGCGACGCATAGGCCTGCAGCCGCAGCCAGTCGCGCACCTGCTCCGGCAGCGCCGCCCAGGCGCGCTTGTCGTCGAGCAGTTTGCGCACCCGCTCCGCCAAATAGGTCGAGAGCGGAAACTTGCCGCCCATATAGGACGGCACCCGGGCGTCCTTGTCATGGGCGCGGGAGACGTAGACCTGATCCTCCATCAGCGCCTCGTAACGCACCACCTCGCCGCCGAACACGAAGGTGTCGCCGACCACCAGGTTCTCGATGAAATATTCCTCGATCTGGCCCAGCATCCGGCCGCCGCGCGCGATCGCGCCGGTCGACCCGGAGCCGCCGCCGCGCCCGCGCACCAGCTTCACCTTCAGCATCGATTCCTCGACGATGGTGCCGACATTGAGCCGGTAGCTCTGCCGCACCCGCGGGTTGGTGACGCGCCATTTTCCTTCCTTGTCCTGCTTGATGCGGGCGAAGCGCTCATAGGTTTTCAGCGCGTAGCCGCCGGTGGCTACGAAATCGACGGTGTCGTCTAAATCGACGCGGGCAAGATCCGCATAGGGTGCGGCGCTCCGCACTTCGTCGTAAAGATCGTCGGCCCAAAACGGCGCGCCGCAGGCGCAGCCGAGCACGTGCTGCGCCAGCACGTCGAGCGCGCCGATCCGCAGCGGCGGCGTATCCTGGGCATTCTCCGCCACCGCGTCGATCGCGACCGCGCATTCCAGCACTTCGAAGCGATTGGCCGGCACCAGCACCGCGCGCGAGGCTTCGTCGAGCCGGTGATTGGCGCGGCCGATCCGCTGCATCAGACGGGACGCGCCCTTCGGCGCACCGACATTGATCACCAGATCGACGTCGCCCCAGTCGACGCCGAGATCGAGCGACGAGGTGCAGACCACGCCGCGCAGTCGGCCGGCCGCCATCGCGTCCTCGACCTTGCGGCGCTGCGCGACATCGAGCGAGCCGTGATGCAGCGCGATCGCCAGGTTGTCGTCGTTCATCCGCCACAGTTCCTGGAACAGCATCTCGGCCTGGCTGCGGGTGTTGACGAACACCAGCGTGGTTTTGTTCTGCTTGATCAGATCGTAGATCTCCGGCAGCGCGTGGCGCGCCGAATGGCCGGCCCAGGGCAGTCGCTCGCTTGTGTCGAGCATCTCGACCACCGGCTGCGCCGCGCCGCCGGCGACCACGATATCGGCGGAGGCGATGGCGCCGGCGGGCTGCGGCACCAGGAACCGCGCCAGCGATTGCGGTTCGGCCACCGTCGCCGACAGCCCGATCGCACGGACTTGCGGCGCGATGCGCCACAGCCGCGCCAGCCCCAGCGACAACAGATCGCCGCGCTTCGAGGTCACCAGTGCGTGCAATTCGTCGAGCACGATGCGCTTGAGCGATCCGAACAGGAACGGCGCGTCGTCGGACGACAGCAGCAGCGCCAACTGCTCCGGCGTGGTCAGCAAAATGTCGGGCGGATATTTGCGCTGCCGGGCACGGCGCGACACCGGGGTGTCGCCGGTGCGGGTCTCGACCCGGATCGGCAGCTGCATCTGCGCGATCGGCGTCTCCAGATTGCGCGCGATATCGACCGCCAGCGCCTTCAACGGCGAGATATAGAGCGTGTGCAAGCCCGCGCTGCGGGTGACGCTTCTTCCCTCGCCCCGCTTGCGGGGAGAGGGTGGCGCGACAAGCGCAGCTTGTTGCGCCGGGTGGGGGGGCGTCGCGTTGTGCTGAAGCGCCCCGTCACCCGGACTGCTCGCTCCGCTCACAGTCCGACCTCTCCCCGCAAGCGGGGCGAGGTGAAGAGATGCTTCGCCGAGTTCCACCAGCGTCGGCAAGAATCCGGCCAGCGTCTTGCCGGCGCCGGTCGGGGCGATCAGCAGCGCCGACCGGTTGTCGCGGGCCTTTTGCAGCAACGCCAATTGATGTTCGCGCGGTGCCCAGCCGCGCGCGGCGAACCATTGCCGGAAATGGTCAGGGAGAAGATCGACTGGGGGATCGCGGTCTGCGGGCACGATCCGAAGCTAGGCACTGGTTGTGGCTGGGTCGAGTCATCGGCCGCACAAAGCCGCCGCGACAGCCGCTTGACAATCGGTCCTTCTGATTATATTCAGCATTATAACCTTGACAAAGCATGTAATCGCACCCTATTCTCAACGGCATAGGAGCGAAAGCCATGACCGATCTTCTCAAGAACCCGATTTTCCAAGATGAAACCAAAGCCCGCGACTGGCTTGAGGCGTGCGTTTGGGCGGGTGTCCGGGTCTGTCCGCATTGCGGCAACGCCGATCAAAAGAAGATCACTCAGCTTCATGGCGAGGCGCACCGCGCTGGCCTGTACCAGTGCAACGAACCGGAATGCCGTGAGCAGTTCACTGTCACGGTCGGCACCGTATTCGAGCGCAGCAAGATTCCCCTGACAAAGTGGCTTGCGGCGCTGTTCCTGATGACTGCCAGCAAAAAGGGTATCAGCGCGCATCAGATGCACCGTATGCTTGGGATAAGCTACAAATCGGCTTGGTTCCTGATGCACCGCTTGCGTGAGGCTATGCGTACAGGTGGCCTTGAGCCGATGGGAGGCGAAGGCAAGGTTATTGAGGCGGACGAAGCGTATTTCGGCAAAGCCGACACCCTGCACGTCTCGCCGCAGCGCAAGGGCCGCGCTTATACCAAGCGCGGCAAGTTCAAGAATAACCGCCCAATCGTCTCGCTTGTCGAGCGCGGCGGGTCGGTGCGCTCTTTCCATGTTGCTGTTGCGGATCAGGTCGCCGTCACGAAAATCGTTCGCGATAATGTTGCCCGCGAAAGCCGTCTGCACACCGACGAAAGCAAACTCTATTACCGTGTCGTGTCGCACGTCGCCGCGCATGAAAGCGTCAACCATTCGGGACGCGAATACGTCCGTGGCGACGTGACCACGAACACCGTTGAAAGCTATTTCTCACTGTTCAAACGCGGGATGCGCGGGACCTACCAGCATTGCAGCGAAAAGCATCTTCACCGCTATCTCGCTGAATTTGATTTCCGCTACAATAACCGCATTGCCCTTGGCGTTGCCGATACCGAACGCGCCGAGAACTTGGCGAAAGGTATCGTTGGCAAGCGATTGACCTATCGACGGCCTCACTCAAAAGAAATTCCGTTTTAAGGCTCTGCGATTTCTACGCTGGAAGCGAAAAACAAAATCCAAACGGAAATCAACATGAGCACCCCAAAAGAATGGGTTGAGTTCGAGAATAAGGGAGAAGTTGGCGTTCGCGACGATTTAGCAATGCGTCGTTACGGTGAATTTAGGCAAGCCCATGCCGAACATTGGCTTGCTCACAAATCTGCCGAGCGGATCTCAGCCTCCAATTCCCAACAAGCAGCAGCAGCGGCACGCGCCGCAGCTGCTGCAGAACGAGCCGTAGAAGCCGCCGAGCGTGCCGCAGCCGCCGCAGAAGAACAGGCATCCCAAGCCCAAAGAGCCAATAGGATTGCCGCGACGGCACTAATCATAGCTATTTCCGGCGCCATAATGAGTCTCTTCGCACTCGCCAAGAAAATTACTTAGTCGCCTTCTTCGCTTTTCTGGCGACTTTCTTTTTCTTCTTTGCAGCACGGTGTTGTGGCGGGCTTTTCGCCACTACGCCAGCGGCGCGCTCGAAGCGATCCCATGCATCAGGCTCGAATTCCACATCTTTCGTCTTAGCTTTGGTTTTGTCCGTCACCTCACATCACCTAGTTCTTTCAGAGTCTCAGTCACTTCCCACGCAACCTGCCTCATTGTCGCATTAGCTCCTTGTAGAGCCCTGACCGCACCATTCGCGTCAGGTCCGGAAATACCAGCCCCAGCCTTCAAACTTACATATGCAGGATCAGTAAGACCGCCAACGTGTCCACCCCCATCTTGGTGACGCAAGGCGAATACTAGACGCTTACGCGTTAATTCAACGCCGGCGGTACTTCCGTAAATATCTTCCTTCGTCCACCAAGTTTCAAACTGAAGTCTACCTGGTTCTGGCTTTCTGCCCGACATTTGAAACTGCGGGATGAAATTTGTTCCAGCAGGACCCATCCGCACCCCCACAAGAGCGGGAGACGCGAAAACAGGTATGAAGTTTAGAGGAGTCTTTTCTTGACCAGTCGCGAGCATACGTAGCGAAGATCGCAAGCCTAATTGGGTGAGCAGCGACCGAATAGAGCCGCCGTCATGAAAAAGGGTGAATATAACTGTCGCTAGGCGAGCCGCCTCCCACTCATTGCCTTCATCATACCCCCTGCATGATGCGGCAAGCGCCGCCCGCTGTTCAGCGAGAAGCGTGACTAGCTCTGCCCTAGTTCTCTGTTGCGGCCTACCCACATTGCAATAAATACGTCACGAGCTAGGTCCGGCGCAATGTCTGCGCCACACACTCCGTATTCTTCCGCAATTATATATGTTCCTGCTTCTAGCATCGAAACCGTGATTTCGGGCGCGCCATCCCCTTGCGGGGCGGGGCCAGAACTAGAATTTGAAGTCTGCTTTGTCAAGGTTATAATGCTCATTATATTCCTAGTCGGTCCTGTCCAGAGGGGCGCTTCGCGAGGCGTTCAAGAAGTCGGACAGAACGCTGGGCTGGGCAACCAGTCTGGTCAATGGCTCGGCGAAGCCGGCGTCAGCCGGCGGAGTCGGGTTGGATGCGGCGTCCCGCGCCGGTGCCTCGCAAGCGCCGCCCGGGAGGCTTTGGGTCCTCGTCCGGCTCCACTACGAGAGCCTGCGACTTGTTAGTTCGCTGGACGCGGGGCGGGTGAACGGCGGGAAACCGTCGGGATCAGGCGGTGCAGCGGCATCGCGCCCGTCCCCGGAAGCACGGGTCCGAAGCCCAAAACCGCCGCGGTGGGCGCGCCGATGCGGCGACGCGACTGGCCGCGCAAGCCGGTCGCGAGACACCACCACCCCAGCGCCGCACGGCGCGCCCCCGCCCCTCGCCATCGGGGCGGACTTGCGCACAACTCGGGCTCGATCGAGCCGCGAGATCGCGGAGGCGTGCCCGAATTGGGGTGGCTGTTTGACAATTGAATCCAGCATCGCCCGGCCGCGATGCGGCGTTCGGCGCCCGCATCATATGCGGTCGTCATTGCGAGCGAAGCGAAGCAATCCAGGGCGGCAAGCCAGGACTGGATTGCTTCGTCGCAGGGCTCCTCGCAATGACGAACGTGACGGCCGGAGCTATCCGTCGCTTTCCTAATCGGACTATCCGGATGACGGTCGCTGCCTTGCGCTATTCGCTCACCGGCTTATCGGAGATATCCCAGTCCGCGCCGTTGAAGATCGAGATGTAGAGCGTCTTCATCGGCGTGTAGTCGTCCGCCGTGTAGCTGTAGGTGATGCCGTCGAGCATATAGGGCGAGTGGAAGCCGTTCAGCGACGCCGCCTGCTTCAGGACGTTGGCCCGGGTCAGATCGTCGCCGCAGCGGCGCAGGATTTCCCCCATGGTCACCGCCTGGCCGTAGCCCGCATAGGCGATGGTGTTGTCCTTGTCGACATTGGGGAGATATTTCTTGCGCAGCTCCTCGAACGCCAGCACGTCCGGGTCGTTGTCCCAGCGCGGCACGCCGACTTCCTTGGAATAGCGGATGGCCACGATGCCCTTGGCGTTGTCGAGCCCGCCGGCGTGCAGGATCGACCGGCCGGTCGAGCCGGCCGACAGCAGCTGCAGCGGCTTCCAGCCGAGTTCGGCAACCTTGCGGATCGACTGCGACGACGCCTTGCCGGTCGAGATGTTGTAGAACACGTCGGCGCCGGACTTCGACAGGTTGATCAACTGCGAATCGATGGTCGGATCGGTCAGATCGTAGGTCGCCTCAGCCACCACCTTGGCCTTGCCGCCGGCGTCTTCCAGCGCCTTCTTGAACGGCCCGAGGAAGTCGCGGCCGAAATCGTCGTTCTGGTACAGGATCGCGACCTTGGCTTCCGGCTTCACGCTGAGGACGTATTTGGCGAGAACCCGCGCCTCGGTCGGATACAGCGGCAATCCGGCCATGGTCCATTTGTTGTTCTTCGGATCGTTCCATTTCGACGCGCCGGTGTTCAGCAGCAGCTGCGGCACGCCCTTGGCATTGAGATATTTATGCACCGCGGTCTGCGGCGCGGTGCCGAGCGAGCCGTACAGCGCCAGCACCTCGTCCTGCTCGACCAGGCGGCGGGTCGCTTCCACCGCCTTCGGGGCGCTGTAGGAATCGTCCATGGTGAGGAACTTGATCTTGCGGCCGTTGATGCCGCCCTTGTCGTTCAGCATCTGGAAATAGGCCTCGCCGACGCGGCCGAGCACGCCGTAGAGCGAGCCGGGGCCGGAATGCGGCACGGTCTGGCCGATCCTGATTTCGGTGTCGCTGGCGCCGAAGTCGTATTTCTTCTCGGCGGCGAATGCGCCGGTCGCGGCGGACAGCATCGCGACGGCAATGGTCGCCCGGACGACGCGCGTCGACAGATGGTTTTTCATTTTTGCTTCTCCCTGGACCTGCATTGTTCTGAGATTCTGGAAGGGTGGCAAGAGGCTGGCAAGAGCACGGCATGATCGCGATGCGAGGTCGCCCAAATTGGCGACGCGTTTTTCCGCGTTGCGGACAAACCGGCGATCAGGCTTTCACGGCAACCGCGACCAGCCCGGGTACCGGCACACCGGTCTCGGTCCGCGACGACGCCAGTTCGAGGCGATCGAGCAGCAAACCGGCAGAGGCGACCGAGCTGCGTAGATGATCGACGCCGTGCGCGTAGCGAAGGCCCTCGACCAGCACCACGCCTTCGCCGGGATGGGTCTCGGCCGTGAACGCCAATACACCGCCCGGCGCCAGCACCCGCGCCGCTTCGCGCAGCAGTGACGCCAGATCGTGGACATAGACCATCACATCGGCCGCCAGAATGAGATCGACGCTGGCTTCGGGCCGCAGCGCGAGCCACTCGACGATTTCCGCTACCTCGACCTGGGTGTAGAGGCCGGTAGCGCGGGCGAGTTCGACCATGCGCTGCGACAGATCGATGCCGACGATTGATTCGGTTCGGGCCGCAAAGGCATGAGCGGCGAGCCCGGTGCCGCAGCCGAGATCGATCGCATCCTTGAAGAACGCGGACTTGCCCGCGGCGGCGCGGCTGGCCAGCACCGCCTGCAATAGCAAGGCCGGGGCGCAATAGCCGAGGCCCTCGACCAAAGCTTTCTCGAATTTCGGCGCGTATTGATCGAATAGCGCGCGCACATAGGTCGGCTGCATGCCGGTCAATTCCGCGGCGCCGAGCCGCATCAGCCGAAGGCCGGCGCCGTTGCGGTCGCCGGCATCGTTGCTCTGGGCGTGACCGAAGGCGACGATGGCGCCGGCGCGGTCGCCGAGCTGCTCGCGGACTTCGCCCAACGTGAACCATGCGGTGGCGAAGCCCGGCGCCAGGCTGGTGGCCTGCACGAACAGGTCCTCGGCCGCCACCAGCTCGCCGCGCAGCTGCAGGTCGCGCGCGAAATCAAACCGCCGATCGGCGATCATATCGCCCGATGACATGAACAGGCGTGATGGCATTTTGGGAACCGGTTGCCGGGGCGGGAATTCGCAAGCGCCGAAAGACTCGCAGCACTCGAATGAACCCGCCACCGCCTTATATAGGCAGGATGCGCCCGCACGACATCCTGATTCCCGCCGCCGCCGGCCTGTGCTGCAAGCCGGGTGGCTTTCATATCGATCCGGTGCGGACGGTGGAACGCGCCCTGATCACCCACGGCCATTCCGACCACGCCCGGCCCGGCCACGGCGCGGTGCTGGCCACGCAGGAAACCCTCGACCTGATGCGGCTGCGCTACGGCGACAATTTCGCGCGCAGCACACAGGCGATCGGCTATGGCGAGGAGATCCGGCTCGGCGACGTGCGGGTGAGATTCCATCCGGCCGGCCATGTGCTCGGCTCGGCGCAGGTCGCGGTGACGTGCGAAAAGACCTGCATCGTCGCCGCCGGCGACTATAAGGACGCGCCCGACCCGACCTGCACGCCGTTCGAAATCGTACCGTGTGACGTCTTCATCACGGAAGCCACCTTCGGGCTGCCGGTGTTTCGCCACGGCAATGCCAGCGCCGAGGTGAACAAACTGCTGTCCTCGGTGGCGCTGTTTCCGGAGCGGGCGCATCTGGTCGGCGCCTATTCGCTCGGCAAGGCGCAGCGCGTGATCGCGCTGATCCGGCAGGCCGGCTATGACGCACCGATCTATCTGCACGGCGCGATGGAGACCATCACCAGCTATTATCAGAGCCGCGGCGTGGAACTTGGCGAGCTGCGCCCGGTGAAGGGCGTCAGGAAGGCCGACCTCGCCGGCACCATCACGCTAGCGCCGCCGTCGGCGACCTCCGACATCTGGACGCGACGCTTCCCCGATCCGGTCACCGCGTTCGCCTCGGGCTGGATGCGGGTGCGCGCTCGCGCCCGGCAGCGCGGCGTCGAGCTGCCGCTGGTGATTTCCGATCACGCCGACTGGGACGGGCTCACCTCGACGATTGCGGCCACCGGCGCCGGCGAGATCTGGGTCACCCACGGCCAGGAAGACGCGCTGGTGCATTGGTGCACGACACAGGGCTTGGTGGCACGGCCGCTGGCGCTGGTCGGCTATGGCGACGAAGACGGCGACGAGGCGCTGTCCGCGAGCGAAAGCGCCGAGGCATGAACCGCTTCGCCGAACTGCTCGACCGCCTGGCCTATGAGCCCGGCCGCAACAACAAGCTGCGGCTGATCACGAATTACTTGCGCTCCACCAAAGATCCTGACCGCGGCTACGCGCTGGCGGCGCTGACCGCCGCGCTGTCGTTCAAGCACGCCAAGGCCGGCCTGATCCGTGAACTGATCGCCGAGCGCACCGATCCGGTGCTGTTCGCGCTGTCCTATGATTACGTCGGCGATCTGTCGGAGACGGTGGCGCTGATGTGGCCCACGCCACGAACGCACGCCAGCTCCCCTCCCCCTTGCGGGGAGGGGTCGGGGGTGGGGGGCCACAACGGAAGCCTCGCCTCGGATCACCCCCCACCCCAACCCTCCCCCGCAAGGGGGGAGGGAGCGCGCCCTGCTTGGGGCAAGGGAGCAGGCCACAACAATCCGCCGCCGACGCTGACCGACGTCGTCACCACGCTTTCCACCCTCGGCAAGGCCGAATTGCCGGCGCAGCTGGCGCGCTGGCTCGACGAATTGGACGAGACCGGGCGCTGGGCGCTGCTGAAGCTGGTCACCGGCGGATTGCGGGTCGGCGTGTCGGCGCGGCTGGCGAAGACCGCGGCGGCGGCGCTCGGCGACAAGGATGCGCACGATGTCGAGCTAATCTGGCCTGGGCTGGCGCCACCCTATCTCGAGCTGTTCGCCTGGCTGGAAGGCCGCGCGGATAAGCCGGTCAATCTCGATCCGACGCCGTTCCGCCCGGTGATGCTGGCGCATGCGATCGCGGACAACGATTTCGTCGGCCTCGATCCGACTGACTACATCGCGGAATGGAAATGGGACGGCATCCGGATTCAGGCGGTCAGCGGGCGCGATGCGGAGGACAACATCGTCGCGCGGCTCTATTCGCGCACCGGAGAAGATATCACCGGGAGCTTCCCTGACCTATTGCCGTCGCTGCGCCTGCCCGGTGCGATCGATGGCGAACTGCTGGTGCTACGCGACGGCCGGGTGCAGTCCTTCAACGTGCTGCAGCAGCGGCTCAACCGCAAGACCGTGACGCCGAAGCTGATCAAGGACTATCCGATCCATCTGCGCGCCTACGATCTGCTCGGCGACGGCGACACCGACTTGCGCATGCTGCCGTTCGCCGAACGCCGTGCGCGGCTGGAAAATTTCATCGCCAGGCTCGACGATCCGCGGATCGACCTGTCGCCGACGATCGCCTTCGCCGACTGGGACGCGCTGACCGCGGCGCGCCGCGATCCGGCCGGCGCGGGAGCGAGCCTCGACGCCGACGCGGTCGAGGGCGTGATGCTGAAGCGGCGCGACGCGCTATATCTGCCGGGGCGGCCGAAGGGCCAGTGGTGGAAATGGAAGCACGACCCGCACATCATCGACGCGGTGCTGATGTATGCCCAGCGCGGCCATGGCAAGCGCTCGTCCTATTATTCCGACTACACCTTCGGGGTCTGGACCGAAGGCGATTCCGGCGACCAGTTGGTGCCGGTCGGCAAGGCCTATTTCGGCTTCACCGACGAGGAACTGCTGCAGATCGACCGCTTCGTTCGCCGCAATACCACCGAGAAATTCGGGCCGGTCCGCCATGTCGTGCATGAACCGGATCAGGGCTTGGTGCTGGAGGTGGCGTTCGAGGGGCTGCAGCGCTCGCCGCGGCACAAATCCGGGGTGGCGATGCGGTTTCCACGGATCAGCCGGCTGCGCTGGGACAAGCCGCCGCGCGAGGCCGACCGGTTGGAGACGCTGGAACGAATGCTGACGGCGGATGCCACAATTCAGTCGACCACCTCGTCCGGCGGCCATTGACGGGATCAAACCGGTTTCCCATCTGCTTTGCAGCGACTATCATGCGCAAAATCCGCGCGAGGAACGATCGATGCCCAACGACACACGTGAATTGCCGGCGACCAATGACAGTCTGACCCGCTTCCTGGGCGGCTCGCCTTTGACGGTGGTGTTCCGGCTGTCGCTGCTGTCGATCCTGGTCGGCGTGGTGCTGGCGGCGATCGGCTTCGATCCGTGGAATATCATTGCCAGTATCCGAACCCTGTTCCAGCGGATCTGGGATCTCGGCTTCGACGCCATCAACGGACTGTGGCGCTATTTCCTGCTGGGCGCGGTGATCGTGGTGCCGATCTGGCTACTGTCGCGGTTGTTTGGAGCGCCGAACGGGCGGTAATCCGCCCGCGAGACGAAGCCGTTGTCTTCCGCTTCCGCCGTCACCAACCGGCGCGTCTTTGCGATCGCCGGCCCGGCGATGCTGGCCAATCTCACCACCCCGCTGCTCGGCATCGTCTCCACCGCTGCGATCGGTCAGCTCGGCGATCCGCATCTGCTCGGCGGCGTGGCGCTGGCCTCGGTGGCGTTCGACTGCATCTTTTGGCTGTTCGGCTTCCTGCGGATGGCGACGCTGGCCTTCACCGCGCAGGCGCTCGGCGCCGGCGACCGCATCGAAGTCCGCGCGGTGCTGGCTCGCGCTTTGCTGCTCGGGCTTGCCATCGGCCTCTTGCTGATCGCACTGCGCACGCCGCTGGCCGCGCTGACCTTCTGGGTGATGGGCGGCAGCGAAGCCGTGACCGCGGCGGCGCGGCAGTACTTCTTCATCCGGCTGTGGTCGGCGCCGCTGATGCTCGGCAACTATGTGCTGCTCGGCTGGCTGGTCGGCCAGGCCCGCACCGGGATCGCGCTGGCGATCCAGGTCGGCATCAACTGCGTCAACATGGCGCTGACGGCGGTGCTGGTGCTCGCCGCCGGCCAGGGCATCGCCGGCGCCGCGATCGCCACGGTGGCGGCCGAGACCGGCGGCTTCATCGTCGGCCTGATCGTGGCCTGGCAGTTCCTCGGTCGACGCCTGGGCGTGTCCCGCGCCGTGCTGCTGGATCGCGCCCGGCTGCTACGGCTGCTGGTGATGAACCGCGACATCATGATCCGCACCGCCGCGCTGATCGCGGCGTTCCTGATCTTCGCGTCGCAGAGCGCCCGCGCCGGCGACCTGACGCTGGCCGCCAACGCGGTGTTGAACAATTTCCTGATGATCGGCTCGTTCTTTCTCGACGGCCTCGCCAACGCCGCCGAGCAGCTGTGCGGCCAGAGTTTCGGCGCCCGCGACCGCCGCGCCTTCGCGCGCGCGGTGAGGCTGGTGCTGATCTGGAGCGCGCTGTTCGGCGCCGCGGTGACGGCGCTGTTCGCGCTGTTCGGCAACACGCTGATCGATATCATCACCGCCAGTCCCGAGATCCGGGTCGCTGCGCGCGAGGCCATGCTGCTGGCGGCACTGGCGCCGGTCTGCGGCGTCGCGGCCTATTGCTATGACGGCATCTATATCGGCGCCACCTGGGCGCGCGAGATGCGCAACCTGATGCTGGCGGCATTCGCCGCCTATCTGGCGGCCCTCTATCTGCTGGCGCCGTTCGGCAATGCCGGGCTGTGGAGCGCGCTGCTGCTGTTCCTGCTGTGCCGTGGCGCGCTGCAGGCGCTGCGCTATCCGGCGATGGTACGGGTTTCGTTTCCACGGGGAACGGCGTAGAGCAGATTTCCGGCCGCCGGTTCCCGGCGATGCGTCAGATCAACGGAGCAAGCGATGCAACTGCGGTTTGTCGGCTGCGGCGACGCGCTAGGGTCCGGCGGCAGGCTCAATACCTGCTTCCACGTCAGCGGCGAGCGGGTCAATTTCCTGATCGATTGCGGAGCCTCGTCGCTGGCCGCACTGAAGCGCTACGGGATTTCGCGCGACGACCTCGACCTGATCCTGATCACCCATTTCCACGGCGATCATTTCGGCGGGCTGCCGTTCCTGCTGCTCGACGCCCAGTTCGCCAAGCGCAAGCGACCGCTGGTGATCGCCGGCCCTTCTGGCATCGACATCCGGCTGACGCGGCTGATGGAGGCGCTGTTCGAGCACTCCTCGGCGACCAAGCCAGGATACGAGTTGTCGGTGGTGTCGCTCGAACCGGGCCAGGCGCGCGAATTCGGCGCCGTGAAGGTAACGCCGTTCCCGGTGGTCCATGGCGATTCCGGCGGGCCGTTCTTCGCCTACCGGGTCGAGGCCGAAGGCCGCACCATCGCCTATAGCGGCGACACCCAGTGGACCGATACATTGGTGAGCGCCGCGCACGACGCCGACCTGTTCATCGCCGAGGCCTATTACCACGACAAGATCGTGAAGAATCACCTCAGCCTGAAAATGCTGGAAACCCATTTGCCGGAGATCAACCCGAAGCGGCTGGTGCTGACCCATATGAGCGACGACATGCTGCGCCGGCTCGACACGCTGCCGCACATGGCGGCGAGCGACGGGCTGATCGTGGAATTGTAAGAGTTGTCATTCCGGGGCGCGAGGCCACAGGCCGAGCGAACCTGGAATCTCGCGACACGGTGATAACTGCAAGATTCCGGGTTCGCACGCAGCTATCGCTGCGCGCGCCCCGGAATGACGAACCTCAGATCGGCCAGTCTTCGGCGGTGATGGTGGGCGCATCGGCGCCGACGATTTCGGACAGCGCATCGCGGCCGGTGCGCAGCAGCGTCGAGGCGAGGTCGGTCTTGATGCTCTCCACCAGGCCGAGCCCCTTGTAGATCAGCGCCGAATAGAGCTGGATCAGGCTGGCGCCGGCGCGGATCTTGGTGAGCGCCGCCCCGCCGGAGTCGATGCCACCGACTCCGATCAGTGGAAACGCGCCCTCGGCGCGGACATAGGTCTCCGCCACCATCCGGGTCGAGAGCCGGAACAGCGGCCGGCCGCTCAATCCGCCCTGCTCCTTCGAGCGGACCCGATCGCGCAAGGTCGGCGGCCGCGCCAGCGTGGTATTGGCCACGATCATGCCGTCAACGCGCCGCGAGCGGGCGACGTGGACCACGTCGTCGAGTTCGTTCAGGGTCAGATCCGGCGCGATCTTCAGCAGCACCGGCGTATCGCCAGCGTTCTGCCGCACCCTCTCGCGGGCCTCGATCACCTTGGCCAAGAGATCGTCCAGCGCCGCTGCCTGCTGCAGATTGCGCAGGCCGGGCGTGTTCGGCGACGACACGTTGACGGTGAAGTAGCTCGCCACCGGCGCGAAAGTCTCGATCAGCTTGACGTAGTCGGCGACGCGATCGTCGCTGTCCTTGTTGGCGCCGACATTGACGCCGACGATGCCGCCGAGATGCGCGCGCGCCGCCAGCCGCCGCAGCACCGCGTCGGCGCCGTCATTGTTGAAGCCCATGCGGTTGACGATGCCCTCGTCGCGTTCCAGCCGGAACAGCCGCGGTCGCGGGTTGCCGGTTTGCGGGCGCGGCGTCACCGTGCCGATTTCGACGAAGCCGAAGCCCAGCCGCAGCAGCGCGTCCGGCGCCTCGGCATTCTTGTCGAAGCCGGCCGCGATCCCGACCGGATTGGGAAAATTCAGGCCGAAGGCGCGCACCGCCAGTTTCGGGTCGTCCGGCAGCGGCCGCACCTGCGGCAGCAGGCGCAAGCCCTGGATCGCCAGCCGGTGGGCGTCCTCCGGGTCGAACCAGCGCAGCAGCGGCAAGGAGAACGCATCGAAGGCGCGGATCATTGCGCGAGCTCCGGGACGTCGTGGCTGCCGTCGGCACGCGCGCGCAGCTCGAGGATCGCGGTGACCGCGCCGAGATCGAGGTCGCCATACAGATGCGGAAACAATTCGTCGTCGCGCGACGGCTCCCAGCGCAACGCGTCGCCGAGCGCGTCGGCATCGACCGCGATCAGGAACAGCCCGGTCTTGCCGAAATAATGTTTCCGCGCAGTGCCCGGGACCTGTGCTGCGGTGGAGAAATGGATGAAGCCGTCGCGGGCATCGTCGGCGCTGCCGCGGAACACGCCTTGCCGTTCGGCTTCGCGCCAGGCCGAAGCGTCACAAATCTTGTAAATCGTGCGCAAGGGCCCGGAATCCTGCTGCGGCTGGTTGGTTGCACGACGCCTTGCCGCGCCGGCCGACGGTCGCCCGGCACCTTCGGTTGACTGCAATCTCCGGGCCGCGGTTGACCGTATCGACGGCCCCCGCTCACTTCAAGGGCAGCGTTTTTGTTGCTGCACAGGATTGCGGAGCGCCTCGCATTAAGGTAATAATTCCTAGTCTTGTCAAGCCGCTCTCACCCCGCCCCGGCTATCCCGGAGCTCAGGATGCAGTGACGCACATGCTGACTCACGATCAGATCTGGACGGCATTGGATCGCCTCGCGGAGCGGGCCGGCCTGTCGCCTTCGGGCCTCGCCAAGCGCTCCGGCCTCGATCCCACCACCTTCAACAAATCCAAACGCATCACCAATGACGGCCGCGAGCGCTGGCCCTCCACCGAATCGGTGGCCAAGGCGCTCGCCGCCACCAACACCGCGATCGATTCTTTCGTGCAGCTAATCGACAATCGCGCCCGCACCGTGCAGTCGGTACCGCTGCTCGGCTTCGCACAGGCGGGATCTGGCGGCTATTTCGACGATGGCGGATTTCCGGTCGGCAAGGGCTGGGACGAAGTCGGCCTGCCGTCGGTCAATGACGAGCACGCCTACGCGCTGGAGATCTCCGGCGACTCCATGAAACCCGCCTACCGTGACGGTGACGTCATCGTGGTCTCGCCTGGTACCCCGATCCGGCGCGGCGATCGCGTCGTGGTCAAGACCACGGACGGCGAGGTGATGGTCAAGGAGCTGAAACGCCGGACCACCAAGATCGTCGAACTGCAGTCGCTGAATCCCAGCCACCCCGACCGAACATTGTCGCCTGCCGAGGTCGAATGGATCGCCCGAATTGTGTGGGCTAGCCAATAGCAAATAGGCTTTGCGCCAGCCCCTAATTTTGCCAGTGTAGTTGCATCGGCGCAATTGGTACGGTCGTCGACATCAAATATCAGGTCCCCCCAGAACCGAGCTGAGGAGTAGTCATGAATCGCCGTCACGCATTGAAGGCCTTGGCGGGCCTTGCGCTTTGTCCGATCTGTGTGTCCACCGGTTTTGCCGCCGACGGTGCGCATCATTGGGGCTATGAGGGCGAGGCCGGGCCGGCCAAATGGGGCGATCTTGACGCCGCCAACCAGGTTTGTTCGATCGGCGCGCAGCAATCGCCCATCGACATCAGCGCAACAATAAGATCGGACCTTTTTCCGCTCGAAATCAGCTGGGCCGACAAGGCCGAAACCATCATCAACAATGGTCACACGATTCAGCTGAATTTCGCCGAAGGCAGCTCGCTGAAGCTTGGCACCGTCAAATTCGGCCTACTGCAGCTGCACTTCCACCGTCCGAGCGAGCATATGATCGACGGCAAGAATTTCCCGATGGAAGCGCATTTCGTGCATCGCTCGGCGTCCGGCGGACTCGGCGTTGTCGGCGTCTTGATGGAGGCCGGCAAGACCAACGCAGCATTCCACCAGATCGTATCGACCATGCCGGAGAACGAAGGCCCGGCGGTCAAGGCCGACCCTGCAATCAACCCCAACGCGCTGCTGCCCGAAAAGCTGAGCTACTATCGCTATGAAGGCTCGCTGACGACGCCGCCCTGCTCGGAAATCGTCGACTGGATGGTGCTGACCAATCCGATCGAGGTGGCGAAGGAGGACATCGCCGCGTTCGCGAGGCTTTATCAGATGAATGCGCGGCCGGCACAGAAGGACAACCGCCGCTTCGTGCTGCAGTCGAACTGAGGCGACGCGCGTCGCGTAGTCTCCGCTGCGGCAACAGACCTGAATAGTCGCGGACCGAACCGGTCCGCGGATCAGATCGGCAGCGGGATTAGCCGCCGGCCTTCGGAACCGCTGAGGCGACCGGCGCGCCGAGCGCCACATCGTCGACCAGCGACGACGATACCGCCGGCACCTGACGGCCGTCGGACGCCTGCGACACGGCGCTTCGGGTCTTGGTGAATGCGGCTTCCGCACTGACCGCCGGCGACTCGATCGACTTGAGCAGTTCGGTGACCAGTAGGCTGTTCTGCCCCTCGGCGTCGTCCGCGACCTTGCCGGGGGTGGCGGAGGACAGGACCAGCGCGTTGTCCGGCGGGTTGATCGGCGCCAGTCCGTGGGAGAACGAGCGGAAGCGGCGCTCGTAGGGATTGCGTCGCGACGCATCGATGATCGCCAGTTTGACCTGGGCGCCGCGCTCTTTCATCGCACCCAGAACCGACTCGACGCTGAGCCCGTTGCGCCGCACGTCGCGTTCCTTCCAGATATTTGCGTCGACCGGAATCATATAGCTCTCGCGGCCGGACTGGATCCCGAATCCGCCGAAGAACAGCATCACAACGGAATCCGGCTTGATGCGGGCCTTCAGTCGATCCACGGCGCGCACCATGTCGTCCCGGGTGGCGTCCTCGACGACATCGACGTCAAAACCTTCCGCGCGCAACGCACCAGTCATCGACCGCGCATCATTGATCGGCTGGCTGAGCGGCTCGCCGGCATCGGGGTAGTGGCCATTTCCGATCACCAACGCCAGCCGGGATGCCTTGTGCTCGGTGCCATAAATCGCGGCGGCCTCGGTCGCCTTGGCTGCATCGAGCGCGCGCTTATTCAGCGCGGCGTGCGCTCCGAGCGCCAGCGATACCAATCCGACCAACGCTGCGGCGGTGGTGACCGAACGGCGAGAAAAGCCAAGCTGCCGCATGTTCATTTTCAGTCATTCCTTGGGACGCGAGCGTATATCGCGCCAAAGCCGGTTCGGTTTTCAGGGTTCGGGAACCCAATGCGGGGCAATTGCGCTCTATTTGCGGCATCGCACCATAAAAAAGAATTACCTTGCCGCCAGCGACTGGGCAAGCCCGGCGCCGTTATTTGCCAAAAACTGCCCTGCAGGCGGAGCCTAGACTGGCCTTTTGCTTGCGAACACAGGCGGAAATGCCATGAATGCTGGGATTCCGCTGCCGCACGGCCAGAATAGTTTGCTTGGGAAAGCCAGCGCCGACCTCCGGCACATGCATAGCTGCCCGCTGCGACAACCATAGCGAGTTCAATCAACACAACACAATCGATGCTGCTTCGGAAAAGGTCTGCTGGCGGATCGTGACGCTCTCCGTTGGGCCGCTCGTCGCCGTTGCGGCGATCTGATGTTGGCGGCGATGCTGGTCCCGGCTGCGTGCGATGGCCGTGACCTGCCGCACATTTGTATTCCTGCGCGGCTCGTGCGATTTCTCGATAGCTTGCGGGCCGGAAGACGGCGCAGCTTGGTGCTGCGTTGCTGAGGACGTGCGACCGGCCGGCACGGAAAGAGTGCCATGAATGTTCGACATATGGCCGGCGCCGCGTATCGGGCGCTGACCACCAAGAAGGAAGGTCCATCGCTGTACGATCTGTGCGACCCGGTCTTTCTGGGCCGCAAGGGCGGCGATGCGCACATCGCGAAAT
The DNA here is from genome assembly GCF_013377015.1 of Rhodopseudomonas sp. Classification (GTDB taxonomy): domain Bacteria; phylum Pseudomonadota; class Alphaproteobacteria; order Rhizobiales; family Xanthobacteraceae; genus JARJEH01. Next base: position 1,026,374 of record NZ_JACABA010000001.1, read on the forward strand.
TCTACAAGACCGCTCTCGGCAATCCGGCGCTGCGCCCGTTGCTGCGGCGAGCCGGGCTGCCTGAATTGCGCGATGCCGTCCGCTTCCGCGCGCTGCGCGACGCGCTGACCCGCGCCCGCGACGAGCAGGCCCCGGACTGGACCGAGATCGGCAAGCCTGTCGCGGACCTGCTCGATACAATTCAGCTGCAGCATCCCCGTCCGAAGCGGATCACGACCCCGGCGCGGATGCCGAGGCCGGCCGACATCGACAGCGCGATCCGCGCCTGCGGCGACCATCTGTTACGATCCTACGACCGCAACGGCTTCGTTCCGACCTACGCCGCGTTCAATCTGATCGGCGATCCCGACCTGCGCGGCCGCGAATTCGTGGCGGCGCTGACCGGGCTCAATTCGCGCGGCTACAAGAATTCGACGCTGCTGTTCAACCTGGCGCGGGTGTTCATCGCACGCTCACCCGCCGGCGAGCTGATCAACCCGCCATGGATCGGAATCGCCGAACCGATGTGGGAGCCGATGCAGATCCGGCATCGCTCGGCCTATTATGATGCGTTCTTTGTCGAGGCGCTACTGAGCTTCATCGACACCGGGCTGGGGTCGCCCGATGACGTCGCTGCGTCACGCAAGATGATCGCCGACATGATCGATTTCTGCCTGAAGATCAGCCGCGAGGAGGTGCGCGCGCCGGACGGCAGCCCCTTCAGCGTCGTCACCGCGCTGGCGCCGCCGCCGCATCCGCGCTTCAGCCGTTTCTTCGCGCGGATCAAGCAGGATCTCGGCTTCGGCATCTACGTACCGGATTGCGACACCACCGCCTGTTCGATTTCCGCCGCGACCCAGGTCGGGTCGACCGACCCGATGCTGGATCAGCCGCTGATCGACTTCTATGCCGGCTATCAGGTCCGTGGCGGTGCCAATGAGCCGCTGGTGACGGTGCCGCTCAACGACCACATCGACTATGATGGCGCCATCGCCACCTGGATCGACAACCTTGCCGGCGAGCGGCCGTTCGGCAACGATCTAGATCCGACCCTCAATCTCGACGTGCTCGAAGTCAGCTTCCGCAATTGCGCGCGGTGGCAGATCATCGAGACTCCGAAGCGTCTGGATACCGTGCGGCGGATCGTCGGCTTTCATCGGCGACTGGTGTCGAGCGGCGCGTTTACCGATCCGAAATCGCACGTCTACTACCTGCCGGAACTGTATTGCGCCTATTTCGGCCGCTGCTATGCGGCGTTCCGCGCGCTGCCGGAGCATGCGCAACGGGCGATCGACCCCGAGGGAACCTTCGAGATCGTTCGCGGCAAGGTGCTGGACTATGTCCAGGACGAATTAGTGACCGCCGAAATGAACCCGTTCGACGCCGCCCTGGCGCTGATCGCCCTGGGCCATCTCGGCGCCGAGCAGGCGCACTTCGTCCCCGCGCTGCATTGTATCCTCAATGCGCTCGGCGAAGGCGGCCGGCATGGCCCGTTCAAGGCCTACGAGTGGAACAAGATGAAGACGCCGACCCGGATCCTGGTCGGCGGTCCCGAGGTGACCTCGGCATTCGTGCTGATGGGCCTGGCGCTGGCGCGCAAGATGATGATGCAGCGTCCCGCTGGTGCATGAATCGGCCGGACTCGCGCGAAGTTGAAGCCCGGCGCAAAGCCGGCGCTGGTGCCAAGGTCAAATTGACACCACAATCGGCAGACCTGCTGCGCAGCGCAAGCCCGCGAATGAACCGTCGGTTTGCTGAAATGGTCCATGCATGTTGAAGAACCTTGTTTTCGCGCTCGCGGTCCTGCTGCTGCCCGCCATGGCAAACGCCGCCGACGTCTCCGGCATTCCCAAGATCCACGACGGCGATCAGGTTCTGATCGGCCGCACCCGAATCCGGATGGCCGGCATCGATGCGCCGGGGCTGGATCAACTTTGCCTCGATCCGAAGGGCGAGCGCTGGACCTGCGGCGTGGCCGCGCGCGATGAATTGGCGCGCCATGTCGGAAACAAGAGCTGGAACTGTCACCTGCTGCGGATCGACCGGTTCGGCCGCTCGGTCGCCAAATGCGAAGTCGACGGCGAAGACGTCCAGCAATGGATGGTGAAGAGCGGCTGGGCGCTGGCCTATGTGCAGTTTTCACACGCCTATGACGAGGACCAGAAGGCCGCGCGCGCCGCCAAGCTGGGGATGTGGCAGGGCGCCTTCATCGCTCCGTGGGACTGGCGCGTCCGCAACAAGAAGACCGCGATTCTCGGCACCGCCAAGGTCCCGGCCAGCGCCATTGCGATCCTGCTGGCATCGGCGTCGGGCCCGGTCGCGCCCTCGCCCGAATGCACCATCAAGGGCAACGTCAACCGCTCCGGTGTCTGCATCTACCACAAGCCGACCAGCCGCTGGTATGCGAAGATCAAGATGACGATCAGCAAGGGCACCCGATGGTTCTGTTCGGTGCAGGAGGCCGAGGAGGCTGGCTGCCGCGAAACCAGACGTTAGATCCGGCCGGGACGCGGCGGACGGCGGCGAAAATCGCGCGCCGCGACTTGAATTGCAGCGCCGCAGGCTGCATCCATCGCCGACAGCAATCGCAAGCCAAGGAATCACATCAATGGTCGTTCGCGCCGGACGGGAATTTCTCGCGATTCCCGGGCCCACCACAATGCCCGACGAGGTGCTGCAGGCGATGCATCGCCCGGCGCTCGACATCTACTCCGACGCCATGGTCGAGCTGTCCGACAGCCTGCATCGCGATCTCAGCAAGCTGTTCGCGACCAAGGGCCGGTCCTATATCTACATCGCCAACGGCCATGGCGCCTGGGAGGCCGTGCTCAGCAACGTGCTGTCGCGCGGCGACAAGGTGCTGGTGCTGGAGAGTGGCCGCTTCGCGATGGGTTGGGGCAGCGCCGCCGCCGCGATGGGCGCCGAGGTCGAGATCCTGCAGGGCAGCTACCGGCGCGCGGTGCGGCCGGCCGAAGTCGAAGCCCGGCTTCGTCTCGACAAGGACCACAGCATCAAGGCGATCCTCGTGGTGCAGGTCGACACCGCGTCAGGCGTGCTCAACGACATCGCGGCAATCGGCCGGGCAATCAAGGCCGCCGGCCATCCGGCGCTGTTCATGGTCGACGCGGTGGCGTCGCTCGGCTGCATGCCATTCGAGATGGATGCCTGGGGCATCGACGTCGCAATGTCGGGCTCGCAGAAAGGCCTGATGTCGCCGCCCGGCCTCGGCTTTGTCGCGGTCGGCGATCGCGCGCGCGAGGTACACCGCAGCGCTGGCCTGCGCACGCCGTATTGGGACTGGACCCAGCGCGAAGGGCCGGAGCACTACCAGAAATATGCCGGCACCGCGCCGGTGCACCTGCTGTTCGCGCTGCGCCAGGCGCTCAACATGCTGTTCGCCGAGGGGCTCGACAATGTGTTCCTGCGCCATCGCCTGCTTGCCGCGGCGGTGCGCCGCGCGGTCGCGGTCTGGGCCGAGGGCCAGGTGCTGAGCTTCAACATCGAGGACCCGGCCGAGCGCGCCGACACCGTCACCACGGTACTGGTCGCCAACGGCACCGATCCGGTGGCGTTACAGCGTTACTGCAAGGAGAAATGCGGCGTGGTACTGGGCGTCGGCATCGGCGACCTGTCCGGCCAGGCGTTCCGGATCGCCCATATGGGCCACGTCAACGCGCCGATGATGCTGGGCACGCTCGGCGTCATCGAGATGGGACTCACTGCGCTGCGGATCCCGCACGGCGCCGGCGGCACCGCGGCAGCGATCCAATATCTCGGCGACAACGTACCGGCGTAAGCCGTTCCGACTTGCGGAACAGTACCCTCATGGTGAGGAGCGCGCCGCTATGCGGCGCGCGTCTCGAACCATGAGGCCGAGCGTCGCCCAAACCTCATCCTTCGAGACGCCGCGCAAGAGCGCGGCTCCTCAGGATGAGGTCCAGCGCAGCCGCAGCCTTACTTCACCAGACGGAACGCGCCGTTCTCGATCTTGATCAGGAACGCCGAACGCTCGTCATAGCCGTTGTGGTTGTCGGGGGTCATGTTCGACAGGCCGTCGTTGAGCGCGAGATCCTTCGACTTCTCGATCTGATCGCGGATCGCGGCACGGAATTCCGGCGTGCCGGGCTTGGCGAGTTTGAGCGCCTCGGGAATCGCATTCTCGACCAGCGTCATCGAGTCCCACAGATGGACGCCGAAGATGGTCGGCGCCGCGCCGCCATTGGCGGCCTTGTAGGCGTCGACGAAGCGCGCCTTGACCTTGCGGAACGGGCTGTCGGCCGGCATGTCCTCGGCGCCGCTGAAGGCCTCGCCGGTGAAGATCGCGCCGTCGACGTCCTTACCGCCGAGCTTGATGAATTCCTCGGTGGCGACGCCGTGGGTCTGGAAGATCGGCCCCTTGTAGCCGCGCTCGCGCAGCGCCTTCTGCGGCAGCACCGCCGGCGTGCCGGCGGCGGCGATGAACACCGCGTCGGGCTTGCTGGCGATGATCTTCAGCACCTGGCCGGTGACGCTGGCATCGCTGCGCGCATAGACCTCGTGGGTGGTCAGCGTCAGGCCGAGTTTTGGCGCCTCCGCGGCGAGCACCTTGTAGTAGCCCTCGCCATAGGCATCGGAGAAGCCGATATAGCCGATCGTCTTGGCGCCGGTCTTGGCGATGTATTTGGCGATCGCGTTGGCCATGATGTCGTCGTTCGGCACCACCTTGTAGACCCACTTGCGCTTGTCATCCATCGGCGCGACCAGGACGGCGGCGGCAGCCATCGTCATCAGCGGCGTCTTGGATTCGGCGGCGATATCGATCAGCGGCAGGCTGACCGGGGTCAGCGAGGAGCCGATCATCACGTCGACCTTTTCTTCGGAAATCAGCTTGCGGGCGTTCTGCGCCGCCTTGGTCGGGTCGGATTCGTCGTCGAGCGCGAAGTAAGTGATCTTCTGGCCGCCGATTTCCTTCGGCAATGCCGCGACGGTTTTCGATTGCGGTTGCCCCAGCGCCGCGCCCGGCCCGGACGCGCTCATGGTGATTCCCACCTTGATCTGCGCCTGCGCGCTGCCGACGCTCACCGCCGTCGCCACGGTCGCCAACACGATCATCCAACTGTTCCTGCGTAGCATGACGTCCTCCATTGCTGCTTTTGATTCAGTACTCATTTCCGCCCAGGCCGAGATAGCTTTCGACCAGTCTCGGATCCTGGGCGATGTCTGTCGGGGAGCCCTGCTTGGTAATGGCACCGAGCTCCATGACATAGGCATAGTCGGCGACCTCGAGCGCCGCCCGCGCGTTCTGCTCGACCAACAGGATCGATACCCCAGTCTGGCGCAGATCAGTGAGGATGTGGAATACGTCGCGCACGATCCGCGGCGCCAGCCCGAGGCTCGGCTCGTCCAGCATCAGCAGCGTCGGCCGCGCCATCAGCGCGCGCCCCATCGCCAGCATCTGGCGTTCGCCGCCCGACAGGGTGCCGGCCAACTGTTCGCGCCGCTCCTTCAGCCGCGGCAGTCGCGCATAGATCTGCTCGATGGTCTGGCTGCGTTCGGCGCGGGTCCGGCGAAACCCGCCGAGCAGCAGATTGTCCTCGACCGGCATGTCGGCGAACAATTCGCGCCGTTCCGGCACCAGGCAAAGCCCGGCCTTGACCCGCGACTCCAGCGCCACCGAACTGACATCGGCGCCGCGGAATTCGATCCGGCCCCGCGCCTTCAGCAGGCCCATGATGGCGTTCAGCAGCGTGGTCTTGCCGGCGCCGTTGGCGCCGATCACGGTGACCAGCGCGCCCTGCGTCACCGCGATCGAGACGTCGTGCACCACCTCGGCGCGGCCATAGGCGACGCTGAGACCGCGGACATCGAGCAGCGGCGCGGTCATGACACGCCCCCGAGATAGGCTTCCAGCACCACCGGGTCCTGGCGGATCAGGGCCGGCGCGCCCTCGGCGATCTTGGTGCCGAAATCCAGCACCACCAGCCGGTCGGCGAGACTCATGACGAAATCCATGTCGTGCTCGACCAGCAGCACACTGACGCCCTCGGCGCGGACCTCGCGCAGCAGCCGTGCCAGCGCCTTCTTCTCGCCGACCCGCAGCCCGGCGGCGGGTTCGTCGAGCAGCAGCAGCACCGGATTGAGGCACAGCGCGCGCGCCACCTCGACCAGCCGCAACTGCCCGAGCGCCAACGTACCCGCGGGCTCGAACGCCACCTCGGCAAGACCGACACGGTCGAGCTGTCGCATCGCACTGGCGAACAGCAGCGCCTCCTCGGCGCGATCGAGCCGGAAGATCGACCGCAGCACACCGGCATGCCCACGCAGATTGGCGCCGAGTGCGACATTCTCGATCACGCTCATGTCGGCGACGATCTCGACATGCTGGAAGGTGCGAGCGAGGCCGAGCGCCGCGGCGCGCTGCGGGGTCTGCGCCTGTAATGGATGGCCCTCGAATTCGATCCGGCCCGAGGTCAGCGGCAGCACCCCGGTGATCAGGTTGAAGGTGGTACTCTTGCCGGCGCCGTTCGGACCGATCAGCCCGATGATCCGGCCGCATTCGACCTCGAACGAGACGGCGTTGACGGCGACAAGCCCGCCGAACGACTTCTGCGCCTGCTCGGCCTGCAACAGCGGCGTTCCCGGCGCGGGCAATTCGCGCTCGGGCAAATGCTGTCCGGCGCGCGGTTGCGGCAATTTCGGCGCCGACGGCGGCCCGAACAGGATCGGCCACAACCCGTTCGGCGAGGTCTGCAGGATCAGCACCAGCACCGCGCCGAACGCGATGATCTCGTAGTTCCCGGTATGGCCGAGCAGCCACGGCAGCAGATCCTGCAACTGATCGCGCAGGAAGGTGATGCCGGCGGCGCCGAGGATCGCGCCGTAAACTCGTCCGGCGCCGCCCAGCACCGCCATCAGCAGATATTCGGTGCCGGCGGTGATGCCGAACGGACCCGGCGACACCGAGCGCTGGAAATGCGCATAGAGCCAGCCGGCCAGCCCCGCCAGCATTGCCGCATAGACGAACACCATCAGCTTGGCGCCGGCGGTGTTGACGCCGAACGCCTCCGCCGCGCGCGTGCTGCGCCGCAACGCCCGGATCGCGCGCCCGACCCGGCCGCCGAGCAGATTCTGCGTTGCGACTACGGCGAGGACCACCGCGATCCACACCACGACGAAATAGTCGCGCGGATGGATCAGCGCGTGGCTGCCGAGCCGCAACGGCGGAATCCCCGACATGCCGTCATGGGCGCCGAGCCAACTGATGTTGCCGAACAGGTAGAAGAACGCGATGCCCCAGGCGATGGTGCCGAGCGGCAGATAGTGGCCGCTCAATCGCACGGTGACGGCGCCGATCAGTGCCGCGGCGATCATCGTCACCACGACCGCGAGCGGCAGGGTCAGCCACGGCGACAGTCCGTACTGCACCGTCAGCACCGCGGTGGTATAGGCGCCGAAGCCGACGAACGCGGCCTGTCCGAACGAGGTCATACCGCCGACGCCGGTCAGCAGCACCAGGCCGATCGCCACCAGGCTGGAGATGCCGATATAGTTGAAAAGCGTGATCCAGTAATCCGGTATCAGCCCGGTAAACGGCAGGATCAGGATCGCGACCGCGCACGCGGCCTGAATCAGGGAGGAGCGCGGCAGCTTCATTCCGCTTCCTCGGCATGCGGCGCATAGACCGAGCGCCATGCGAGCACCGGAATGATCAAGGTGAACACCAGGACTTCCTTGAAATTGCTGGCCCAGAACGAAAACAGCGCTTCCGCGAAGCCGACGCCGAGCGCCGCCAGCACGGTCAGCGGATAACTCACCAGCCCGCCGAGGATCGCGGCGACGAACGCCTTCAGGCCGATCAGGAAGCCGCTATCGTAGGCCACCGTCATCAGCGGGCCGACCAGCACGCCGGAAACTGCGCCGAGCAGCGCCGCCAGCGCGAAAGCGATCTGGCCGGCCGCGCCGGTCGGAATCCCGACCAGCCGCGCGCCGATCCGGTTCGACGAACAGGCCCGCAGCGCCTTGCCGAGCAGCGTGCGTCCGAAGAAGATCGCGAACAGCACCAGCAGCAACCCTGTCACCGCCACCACCGCGACGCTCTGTCCGGTCACCACCAGGTCGCCCAGCGCGAAGGATTGCGACGACAGCGGCGCGGTACCTGTGCCCTCCGGTCCAAAGAACACCAGCCCCAGACCCATCAGCGAAAAATGCACGCCGAACGATGCCATCAGCAGCACCAACACGCTGGAATGGGCGATCGGCGCGAAGGCGATCCGATAGATCATCGGCCCCATCGGGGTGATCAGCGTGATCGCGAGCAGGATATTGGCGACCTGGCCCAGTTTCATCGGCGCCAGCGCGCGGGTCAGCAACAGCAGCGCGACCGGCAGCGCCAGGTCGAACAGCGCGATTCTTACAAGGCGCCGCACCGTCAGATCGCGAAAGTGGCGCACCAGTTCGGAAATAGCGGCAAGCCCGCCCAGCGCCAGCAGCAACCAAGCGGTCGGCGGTGCGTTGCCGTTCTCGAGCGCGGCGACGGTCAGCGCGGTGAACGCCACGAACTCACCCTGCGGCACCAGGATGACCCGCGTGACTCCGAACACCAGCACCAGCGCGATGGCGACGAGGGCATAGACCGCGCCATTGATAACGCCGTCCTGCAGCAGAAACAGGAAAATTGTGCCGTCCACGCATGCTCCCCGGATCGCGCGAGGCTCTTGATCGGCCCTGCTGCGCTTGCGGCGGTAAAATTAACCAACCGCTCGATTAATTCAAGGGATTCCTTTTCCGGCGCAGGCCGAACCGGATTAGTCGGCGTGCATGCGTCGGCGCGCGATCCCGGACGCGCGGCACCGCAGCATTAACCCAGCGACGGTTGCGGCGACATCCCTACGATGGGACCAACGCGGCGCGGGGCATCCCGCGCAGAGAGCCGGTGCTGGCGACAATCGATAGCGCCATCATCTGATCGGCACACGGGCCACCCGGGGCCAGGATTGCAGGCTCGGATGCCTGGATTCGGATGCGGCGCTTTCGGCCTCATGATTGAACGCAGTTCTCTTGACGCGCGACTGACAGACAGCTCCACCGGATCTCAAGGATCGAGCATGTCTCCGCTTTTCAAATGCCTGACCGCGGCGGCGACCGCAACGCTGATGCTGTCCATCGCCGGGGACGCTTCGGCGAAGTCGAAGCGCGCGCAGCCGATTCCGTCCCAGGAAACCGTTAAAGGGCCAGCCACCGTTCCGCAGCAGATCTTTGCGACCAAGGGCGTCCAGCCGCTAACGCCCGAACAGGAGCAGACCTTGAAGCCAAGGGATAGCTTCAAGGAATGCGAGACCTGCCCGGAGATGGTGGTGGTCCCAGCCGGCAGCTTCACGATGGGGACGCCGGCCGACGAGCCCTATCGCCTCAAGGGCGAAGACCCGCAGCATCGCGTCACCATCGCGCGGCCGTTCGCGGTCGGTCGCTTCACCATCAGCTTCGACGATTGGGATGCCTGTCTCGCTGACGGCGGTTGCGGCGGCGAGAAGGGCAATGAACGCGAATTCGGCCGCGGCCGGATGCCTGCGCACGGCATCAATTTCGAGGCCACGAAAGCTTATCTCGCATGGCTGTCACGCAAGGTCGGGCGCACCTACCGGCTGCCGAGCGAATCCGAGCGCGAATACTTCACCCGCGCCGGCACCACGACGCCATTCTGGTTCGGCAAGACCATCTCGGCGCAGAACGCCAATTACGACGCCACCAACAATTATCCCGGCGGCCCCTATGGCGTCGCCAGCAAGGCACCGAAGCCGGTCGATTCTTATCTGCCGAATAAATTCGGCCTCTACCAAGTCAATGGCAATGCCGAGGAATGGACCGAGGACTGCTACAACAAGCGCTACAATGAGGACACGCCCACCGACGGCTCACCTTGGCTGGAGGGCGACTGCAGCAGGCGCATGGTGCGCGGCGGTGGCTGGTTCGGCGCAGCCCTCACCCAACGCTCCGGCTATCGCAACGACATGAACGTGCTCTCCGGCGCTAGCTTCCGCGTGGTGCGAACGTTAAACGTGCCGTAGGGTGGGCTCGCCGCCAGCGCCGGCGAGCCGCGGCGATAGCAGAACAATATGAAGGTCCCGGCTCGACAGCCACATCAGGACCGGGACCTTCGCGTTCTTTTCTGGAATGCGCCGGAATGACTATCCGGATTTCGTTAAAACTTGATGGATTGTTCCGGTCGCGACGCCGGCGGCGGCCTCAGCCCCACGGGCCGCGCGCCGCACCGCTGCCGCGCGCCGGACGGCTCCACGGGCCGCGCGGCATTCCGGCCGGAGGCGACGGCGCCCGCGGCCCCAGCTCGCCCGCCAGCTGCTGCAACGCCGCGATCCGGTTTTCCGTCGACGGGTGGGTCGCGAACAGATTGTCCATGCCCTGCCCCGACAGCGGGTTGATGATGAACATGTGCGCGGTGGCGGGCGTGCGTTCGGCCTCGTAGTTCGGCACCTGATGCGCGGCGTTGTCGATCTTGGCCAGCGCCGAGGCGAGCCAGCGCGGCTGGCCGCAGATCCGCGCGCCCATCTCATCGGCGGCGTATTCGCGGGTGCGGCTGATCGCCATCTGCACCAGCGCGGCGCCGAGCGGCGCCAGGATCATCAGCGCCAGCGAGCCGATCAGGCCCGGGCCGTTATTGTTGTCGCGGTTGCCGCCGAAGAACATGCCGAACTGCGCCAGCATCGATACCGCGCCGGCGATCGTCGCGGTCACGGTCATCAGCAGCGTGTCATGATTCTTCACATGGGCGAGCTCGTGCGCGATCACGCCGGCGAGTTCCTCGCGACTGAGCGATTGCATCAGGCCGGTGGTGACCGCCACCGCGGCGTTTTCCGGATTGCGGCCGGTGGCGAACGCATTCGGCTGCGGATTGTCCATGATGAACACCCGCGGCATCGGCAGTTGCGCCCGACCGGCGAGCTCGGCAACCAGCCTGACCAGATCCGGCGCGCTACGCACATCGACCTCGTGGGCGCCGTACATCGACAGCACCATGCGGTCGGAATTCCAGTAAGTGAACAGGTTCATGGCGGCGGCGACCACCAGCGCGATGGTGGCGCCCGACGCGCCGCCGATCAGATAGCCGACGCCCATGAACAGGGCGGTCATGCCGGCCAGCAGCATCGCAGTCTTGAAGTAGCTCATTGTCCTCTCCTGCCCGCGCGAAATTGGCGCGCGGTGCACCCTTCAAGATGGGGATCGCATCGGTGGCCGCGCAAGATGTTGCTCTGCGACAGCGCGCCGCGGGCGCCCTGCCGGGCGGATTGAAACCCGCGCGCGGCTGGCCTAACAAGGTGCGCATAAACAACAACAAAATGAGGAAGCCCCATGAGCAAGCCCTCGTCGCGCCTGAAATTCGGCGCCTTTCTCGCCCCGCATCATCCGATCGGCGAGCACCCGATGCTGCAATTCCGCCGCGATCTCGACTTCGTCGAACAGCTCGACGCGCTCGGCTATGACGAGTTCTGGTGCGGCGAGCATCATTCCTCGGGCTGGGAAACCATCGCCTCGCCGGAAATGTTCCTTGCCGCGGCCGGCGAACGCACCAAACGTATCAAGCTCGGCACCGGCGTGGTGTCGCTGCCCTACCATCACCCGTTCAACGTCGCGCAGCGCATGGTGCAGCTCGACCACATGACCGGCGGCCGCGCCATCTTCGGCTCAGGCCCCGGCGCGCTGGCGTCCGACGCCTATACGCTGGGGATTGATCCGATGACCCAGCGCGATCGCCAGGACGAGGCGATCGGGGTGATCCGCCGGTTGTTCAATGGCGAGCGCGTCACCGCCAAGACCGACTGGTTCACCATGAACGACGCCGCGCTGCAGATCCTGCCGCTGCAGGAGGAGATGCCGTTCGTGGTGGCGTCGCAGATTTCGCCCTCCGGCATGACGCTGGCCGGCAAATACGGCATCGGCATCATTTCGCTGGGCTCGATGTCGACCCAGGGGTTGATGGCGCTGCCGACGCAATGGGGGTTCGCCGAGGACGCCGCGAAAAAATACGGCACCACGGTCAGCCGCGCCAATTGGCGGGTGCTGCTGAGCTGGCACATCGCAGAGAGCCGCGAACAAGCGCGGCGCGAGGCCGGCCCCGGGCTGATGCGCTGGCACAATGAATATAATGTCGGCACGCTGCAGCGGCCGGGCCTGACCCCGTTCACCTCGCCGGAAGACGCGGTGGAGAAGACCGCGGGCGGCGAAGGCGCCGCCTCCACCATCGGCACTCCCGACGATCTGGTGAAGACCATCCGCAGCCTGATCGACGTCTCCGGCGGCGTCGGCACCATCATCGGCTTCGTCCACGACTGGGCCAATCCGGAGAACACCCGACGGAGCTGGGACATGGTGGCGCGCTACGTGGTGCCGGAAATCAACGGCTATCTGGACGGGCTGCGCAAATCGCAAAAATACGTGATCGAGAACCGCGAGGTCTTTGAGCGCGCCGGGCAAGCGGTGATGGCCAAGATCATGCAGAACGACAAGGCCGCCGCGGCGCTGCCGCTCACCGGCCCTGGCCGCGTGGCGATCCCGCTGATCAATGCGCCGGATCTGCAGAAGCGGTGAACCCGCGGGCGAGCCCCTGACTTTAACGGAGGTGGCGCCTATATCGAGGTGAGCGACGATCAATCGCTTGACGGCTTGTGGGTTTCAATCCGGTTCGAATGCGTGAACAGCAGCGCTCCGCCTTCCATTCTGCGCAACTATCCTGATGGCGTGACGGTCATCAAGCGCTCGGCGCGGGGCGCAGCCTGCGCGCCCGCCGAGGCGAGCTATGCCGATATCGAGCACTGGCTGCTTCATGACGCCGGCAGCGAACCCGAATTGCTGCTGACCTACGAGGCGTTTCTCTGGCGCATGGTGGCGGCGGGATTGCCTCTCGACCGCGCCAGCCTGCACATCGGCACGCTGCATCCGCAATTGCTCGGCTTCGCCTGGAACTGGCGCCGCTCCGATTGGCTCTGCGACGAAGTCAAGGTTAGGCATTTCACCGCCGGCACCGATGCCTACAAGCTCAATCCGCTGTCGCGAATCTTCGAGAGCGGTGAACCGCTGCGGCGTCATCCGCAACGGCCGGACGCCCAGGCGGAGTTTCCGATCATGCGGGAGCTGGCCGCGAACGGCTACACCGAGTATCTGGCCCTGCCGCTCGGCGGCGACCGCTTTCGTCACGCCGTGACCTTTGCGACCATCGATCCGGACGGCTTTGCCGACGACGACGTCGAGCAGATCAAGCGCCTGCTGCGGCTGTTCATGCTGCATGTGGAGCGGCACATCGCGGTGCGGATCGCCACCAACACGCTGAACGCCTATCTGGGGCCGGTGGCGGCCGGCAAGGTGCTGAGCGGCGAGATCGGCCGCGGCGCCGGCCAATCGATCCGGGCGATGATCTGGGTGTCGGACCTGCGCGGCTTCACCGACCTGTCGGGCCGGCTGTCCGGCGCCGACATGATCGCGCTGCTCAACGCCTATTTCGAGACCTTCGCCGGCGCGGTGCTCGCCAATGGCGGTGAGGTGCTGAAATTCATGGGCGACGGGCTGCTCGCGGTGTTTCCGCTCGGCGACGGCGACGGTGCCCGGGCGGCGGCCCGCGCCGCGCTCGCCGCCGCCGAACAGGCGATCGCCGGACTCGACCAACTCAACCGCGCCGCGCCGCCGCCGCTCGACCGCATCGACGGCTGGCGGCCGTTGCGCGCCGGGATCGCGCTGCACGAGGGCGAAGTTTTTTTCGGCAATATCGGCGCCCCCGAACGGCTCGATTTCACGGTGATCGGCCCGGCCGTCAACGAGGCCAGCCGGGTGGAGGCGCTGCAGAAAATCATCGGCCGCGACATCCTGATCACCGCGGCGGCGGCGCGGCATCTCGACACACCGCTTGATCATGTCGGCGACCATGCGCTGCGCGGCGTCGCCGAGCCGATGGCGATCTACAGCCCCGGACCAACCGCCGGGCGCTGAGCCCGGTGAGCAATCCAGCCTTGCCAAAAATCCCCGAACGCGACAACCTCGCAACAAAGCCGGCGTCGGGCGGGATTTCCGCCTGAAACAAGCCGGCAAGTCAGGAACGCCAAGGAGCTCCCATGTCGATTCAGATCGCGGACTCGTCGCTCGCATCCCACATGGCGCCGCCGAAGCGCAGCGCGCTGGCCCATATTCCGGGCGACGAGGGCTGGCCGATCATCGGCCGCACCCTTGAGGTGCTGGCCGATCCCAAAGGCCAGGTCGAGAAGATGGCCGCGACCTACGGCCCGGTCTATCGCAGCCGGGTGCTGGGCGAGACCAGCATCACCCTGCTCGGCCCCGAGGCCAACGAGCTGGTGCTGTTCGACAATACCAAGCTGTTTTCCTCGACCCATGGCTGGGGCACGATTCTCGGCCTGCTGTTTCCGCGCGGGCTGATGATGCTCGACTTCGAGGAGCACCGGCTGCACCGGCGGGCGCTGTCGGTGGCGTTCAAGGCCGGGCCGATGCACTCCTATCTCGCCGAACTCGACGCCGGCATCGCCAAGCGGGTGGCGCAGTGGAAAGCCCAGCCCGGCGAGATGCTGGCCTATCCGGCGATGAAGCAGCTGACGCTCGATCTCGCCGCCACCTCCTTCCTCGGCACCGCGATCGGCGCCGAGACCGACGATATCACCCGCGCCTTCGTCGACATGGTGGCGGCCTCGGTGGCGCCGATCCGCAAGCCGTGGCCGGGCACCGCGATGGCGCGGGGCGTCCGCGGCCGCAAGCGCATCGTGGCGTATTTTTCGGAGCAGATCCCGATCCGCCGCGCCAATGGCGGCGACGATCTGTTCTCGCAACTGTGCCGCGCCACCCATGAGGACGGCGCGCTGCTGTCGACCCAGGACATCGTCGACCATATGAGCTTCCTGATGATGGCGGCGCATGACACCCTGACCTCGTCGCTGACCTCGTTCGTCGCCGCACTGGCCGCCAATCCGGAGTGGCAGCAGCGACTGCGCGACGAGATCGCCGCGCTCGGGATCGGTCCCAACGAGCCGCTGTCGTTCGAGCAGCTCGAAGCGATGCCGCTGACCGAGATGGCGTTCAAGGAAGCGATGCGGCTACGGCCGCCGGTGCCGTCGATCCCGCGCCGCGCCACGCGGGATTTCAGCTTCAAGGGGTTTGCGATCCCGGCCGGCACCATGGTGGCGATCAATCCGCTGTTCAGCCATCACATGCCGGAGGTGTGGCCCGATCCGGACAGCTTCGATCCGCTGCGCTTCACCGACGAAGCGCAGCGCGGCCGCCACCGCTTCGCCTGGGTGCCGTTCGGCGGCGGCGCCCATATGTGCATCGGGCTGCATTTCGCCTACATGCAGGCGAAATGCTTCGCACGACATCTGTTGCAAAATCTCGAAGTCAGCTTCGAACCCGGCTACAATTCCGACTGGCAGATGTGGCCAATCCCGAAGCCGAAGGACGGGTTGAAGGTAACGCTGAGGCCGTTGCGGTAGCCTTCTTCACGTCTCCCTATGGGAGAGGTTAAGCGGGCCACCTTTTATGGATGCGGTCGATATCAACGACGGCGTCTCTCATCCCTCGCCGTGATCGAATGCCTGCTTCAGCGCCGCGAGGCCCTGCTGCTGGGCGGTCCAGTTGCGCCCGCCGGTGATCCCGCCATCGACCACCAGGTCATTGCCGTTGATGAAGCTGGAATCGTCGCTGGCGAGAAACACCGCAGCGTGGGCGATGTCGTCGGGCAGGCCGGCGCGCTGGATCGGCTGCGCGGTCTTGTAGATCTCCCGCATCGTCGCCGAGGTTTTCTCGGCCGCTTCGACCGACAGGCCGAGCGCCTTGCCGAAAATCCCTGTGGCGATCGCGCCCGGCGAAATACTGTTGACCCGGATGCCGGATTCGCCGAGCTCCATCGCGACGCATTTGGTGAGGTGAATCACCGCGGCCTTGGCAGCGCCGTACACCAGCGACGAGGAGAAGCCCGCGAGCCTGCCGGCGATGCTGCCGTTGTTGATGATGCTGCCGGAGCCCTGCTTCTTCATATGGGGCGCGGCATGTTTCATGCCCAGCATCACGCTGCGGAGCAAAGTCGCCATCGCGGCGTCGAAACGGTCGACCTCGAGGCCCTCGATGCCGCCGGTCTGCGCCGGGCCGCCGGCATTGTTGAACAGGCAATCGATCCGGCCGAACGATTCGACCGCCTGGCCGATCAACGCCCGCACCTGCTGTTCATCGGTAACGTCGGTCTGCCGGAACACGCAGGCCGCTCCGAGTCTTGCGGCAAGCGCCTCACCCTCCGGCGCGCGACGCCCGGCGATCACGACCTTGGCACCTTCAGCGACAAAGATCTCGGCCGTGCGCAGACCGATGCCGCTCGTCGCGCCGGTGATCACCGCGACCTTGCCGTTCAGCCGTCCCATGCCGTCCTCCCGTTTTGCTATGGCCGGCGCGCTGTGACCGCCCGCTAAGCCTATCCGTTGATACTCTGTTAATGACAATTCGCGCGACTGCAATTCAAATCGACTTGGATGGGTTCCGCACCGGTCTTTCGCGTCGCCACTTAACCAATATTACAACAGAGCTTGCGATGCTGCGCCGCCATGTCAAGCGCAGCAAAGTCCAATCTGTCGACCACCTTGGTGGATTCGATCCCCCTCGTCGCCGACCCGCGACCGGCTCCGCCGGAAATATCCAATGACGGGCGGGGCGACCGAAGCGAGCTGCACCTCCTCAAAGAAATTCTCCGGACGCTCCCCGCCGCCGTTACTGTTCAGGACGAGCAAGGTGATTTCCTTATCGTCAATGAAGCCGCCGCCGCGCAATACGATACCCGGCCCGCCGGCGTGCTCGCAGATTGCGCGAATCCCGCGTCGCCCAGCGACGCGCTGCAGCGTCGTCGCCAGGCAGGCATCGATCTGCTGCGCGATGGTCGGCCCGCGATACGCGAGGAGCGGATCGGCGATAGCGGCGCCGGACGGGTGTTGTTGTCCGCGCACCGGCCGATCCGCGTCGAGGACAGAACCCTGCTGCTGTCCAGTTCGCTCGACATCACCGATCAGAAAGCGGTCGAAAACGAACTGTTCCGTCGGGCCTATTTCGACGAACTGACCGGCCTGCCGAACCGCAGCGTGATCGAGCGACACGCCAATGCGCTGCTGCAGAACGAGGGAGGCTCCGCCCGCTTTGCGCTGGCGTTTCTCGATATCGACAACTTCAAGCACATCAACGACTACTACGGCCACGCGGTCGGCGATGCGCTGCTGGTCGGATTCGCGAAGCGGCTCGGAATGGATTTGCGCGAATCGGACATGCTGTCGCGCATCAGTGGAGACGAATTCCTGCTGCTGCTCAACCCGATCCAGAGCCGGGACGAAGTCTCGGAGTTCATCGAATTCCTGCTGCAACGGCTGAAGGCGCCGTTCTACATCGACGGCTCGGAACTGTTCGCCTCGGCGTCGATCGGCGTCAGTATATATCCCGAGCACGGCCGCAGCTACGATGCACTCCGCCAGAACGCCGATATCGCGATGTACCAGGTCAAGGGCGCGACCAAGGGCGCCGCCGTTATCTTCGACGTCGCGATGGAGCGAGAGGCGCTGGAACGCATGGCGGTCGAGCAATCGCTGCGCCAGGCGATTCTCGACAAGCGGTTCTGCTGCGCGTTTCAGCCGAAGGTCGATATCCGGACCAGGGAAATCAAGGGCATCGAAGCGCTGGTCCGGCTCCGCAATGACGATGGCGTGATCCAGGCGCCCGGCACGTTTGTCGATCTCGCCGTCGAACTCGGCCTGATCGACGAGCTCACCCATCTGGTTCTCGCGGAGATCATGAAATCGATCGACCTGATCAACGACACCTTCGGCGCCGGTGCCAGTATCAGCATCAACGTCGCCGCCAAGCAGGCCGGCAACCCCGAATTCATGCGCTCCTTCGCCGACGCGCTCGAGGCCACCGAATGTCCGGAGCGCTTCATCGTCGAGGTGACGGAAGACGCATTCGTCGCCAAGTCGCACTTCCAGAGCGAAATTCTGCCGCTGCTGCGCAAGATCGGCGTCGGCATTTCGATAGACGATTTCGGCATCGGTTATTCGTCGCTGTCGGCGCTGGCCGACATCACCGCCGACGAGATCAAGATCGACCGCTCCTTTATTACCGACATCCACAAGCGCCCGCGCAGCCAGGGCATTCTGAAAGCCATCGAGTCGCTCAGCGAAGCGCTCGGTATGACCGTGATCGCAGAGGGGATCGAATCATTCGAGGAGCTGGCCTATTTGCAGGCTGCCACCAAGATCCGCTACGCGCAGGGTTACTACTTCTCGAAACCGATCTTCCTTGAAGAACTGAAGCCGACGCTATGCCCTGTCAGCGACGTTCGCCCGAGCGCCGCCGGTCGCCAGCCCGAAGCGGCCCGCTCGATGTCCCCGCGACGCAGCGGATCGCGGTGCTAGCAAACGCTGACTGATTCGGCGGAGGCCAGGCTGCGTTTGGCGCAACGCTGCTGGTATCTTTTTAGACCCCTGCAAGGGCTTGACTACAAAACAGAATTCGTCGACACGCGACAATTTGCGGCCGCATTGGCTTGATCTATCGCAATGTGATTGCGGTCCCGATCGGCAATTGTCGCGTCAACTTCAGGTAACCGCGGAGGGCACGATGACGGCCCATACTCATTCCTATCCGTTAGTCGACAAGTTGATCGAAATGTTCGGCGACTGGCTCAAGCACCGGCGCGAGATCACCGAGATGTGCCAGTTTGATGCCGCCGAATTCGGTCGCATCGCTCATGATCTCGGTGTCACATCGTCCGACCTCGACGAATTGGTGCGACAGGGACCGCACAAAGTCGAGGAATTACCGCAGCTGCTGAAGGTTCTCGGCATCGACGAAGATGCGCTGGCGCGCGCCCAGCCGCTGGTGATGCGCGATTTGGAACGGGTTTGCGCCTTGTGCCGGCACAAGAGCGAATGCGATCACGATATCGCCGAGGGCAGCTTGGCCGAGCATTACGAAGCCTATTGCGGCAACAAAGTCACGCTCGACGCGCTGGAACGGGAAGCACATCGCGACCACCCCGCGTCGCCAGCTCCTCGCCATTGAAGGCATAAGATGTCGCACTGGTGGGTACGGCTTGTATCGACTGCGGTTCTGATCTTGGTGGTGCTGCTGTTGGTCCGACTTCACCGGGCTAGTGGTGTTATTGTGCCCGAGACCTCGAGGGGACAGCAACTCGCGGCGGCTTGGTGCCAGGAGTGCCATGCTATCGACGCCACGGCGACGCCATCCAGTAAGATCGGCGCGCCTGAGTTTCGGAAGATCGCCAATCTGCCTTCAACGACGGAGCTGGCGTTGAAGGTGTTCTTGCGCTCAAATCACACCAACATGCCCAATGTCGTCATTCAGCCGAGCGATGCCGATGAGATCGTCCAATATATCCTCGGGCTCAGGCGCAACTGAGCGGGTTCCCGTCGCCGATCGTCGGATCGGGACGGGAAAGCCCCGGCATGGACTTTGACCACAGCGCGAAGGTCCAGCGTTTGCGGGCGCAACTGGCCGACTTCATGCGCTTTTATGTTGAGCCCGCCAATGCGGACTGGCATCGCGACGCCGGCGCCGGTCGCTATCCGCTTCCTCTGATCGAACGGCTGAAATCGCGGGCATTTTCCGAGGAGCTGTGGAATCTGTTCCTCCCCGGGCTTGGCGACAACGATCCCGGCCAGCGCCTGAGCAATATCGAATATGCGCCGCTCGCGGAAATCATGGGCCGGATTCACTGGGCCCCGGAAGTGTTCAATTGCAGCGCGCCCGACACCGGCAACATGGAATTGCTGCATCTGTCCGCGACACCCGCGCAGCGCGCGCAATGGCTGGAGCCACTTCTGATCGGCGAGATCCGCTCGTGTTTCGCGATGAGCGAGCCCGACGCCGCCTCGTCCGACGCCCGCAATATCCGAACCACGATCACGCGCGATGGCGACGACTATGTGATCAATGGCCGCAAATGGTTCATCACCGGCGCGCTGCATCCGAATTGCCGTGTCGCGATCGTCATGGGGGTCACCAGCGAGCATCTCGAGCCCAACTCGCTGCAGCGGCACTCGATGATCCTGGTACCGATGGACACACCGGGCCTCAGCATTGCCCGCAACATCCCGATTATGCACTACCATTCGCCCGAAGGGCATTGCGAGATGATATTTCGCGATGTCCGGGTGCCGGCGTCGAATCTACTCGGCGAAGAGGGCAAGGGCTTCAAGCTGGCGCAGGATCGGCTCGGACCCGGCCGTGTCCATCATTGCATGCGGACGATCGGGCAATGCGAAGTCGCGCTCGAACTGATGTGCGAGCGCGCGCTGGAGCGCAAGGCATTCGGCAAGCATCTCGCCGACTTCGCCAATATTCAGGACTGGATCGCCGAGTCGCGACTCGAAATCGATCAGGCCCGGTTGCTGGTGATGCAGGCGGCGCACCGGATGGATCGCTACGGCAATGCAGCGGCGCGGGTCGATGTCTCGGCAATCAAGCTGGTGGCGGCACGGCTGCAGACCCGGATCGTCGACCGCGCCATGCAGGTGTTCGGTGCGATGGGACTGACGCCGGATACGCCGCTATCCTATCTGTGGACCTGGGGCCGTGCGATGCGGTTTCTCGACGGTCCGGACGAGGTCCACCTGCGCGTAGTGTCGCGGGCGGAGATCGCCAAGGCGAAGACCAATGCCGGCAGAAACGCCTCTCAGTTCGTTCCGCCGTCACTGCTAATGCCGGATTGATTAGCCATTTTTATTGGCTTATTGGCCCTTGGCCTGCTTCGGAATCACGGTCACGATCCAGCGCGGCGTCTCGCTGGATTTGTCTTCCTGGACGGAGCGGACCATGCCGGTGACCATGGATCCGCCGAGTTTGAGCGTTGCACTTCGTCCGCTGAATTGAGCGATACGAGAACGCCGCGCCTCCTTCAGGTCGGTGGTTTCGAGTCGTTGCATCATACGCTTGCTCCGGTCTGCGGCAAGTATTCCCGTACGCAGTTACTCGCTGATTAAATTGAGCCCTCGTACGAATACCAAGGCGATGTCAGCCTGTAGCTGTCGCGACCGCAGTCGTGGGCGACTAAATGCCTATCGATGCTTTGCGATTTCGCTGTCGCTGTCGCGATGACGACACCCGCCTGCGAGATCGCCTTGCATTTGCCGGGTCAACGGATGCGGTGCGCAGCAAGCGATCACTATCGCAGCCTGCGACCTGCGACCGATCCGGCGTCAGGAATTGTTGCGACAACTGGCCGCGGCCGGCCTCGGAAACACCGGCGCGTCAGTCATGACCTTTGCCAGACCGTCTGTGTCAGCGATTCCCCTGACTGTCGACAGCTTGTCTTTTGATGTAACTCAAAGATCACAAAATTGGATCGTGCTCGCTTCCGCTGCGTGGAAATCGCGGAGAGCCTGCGCTTCGCGCTGCAAATCTCTAGCCGTCCGATCAACGCCACCCATCGCCAAGCGAGGGTAGCAGAACCTGAAAAGGCCCCCACGACCGGGGTGAAAAGGTAAATCAATGCAATATTGGATCGCTGCTTTCGCAGTTGCAGTTGTGGTCGTCGTCGGATACGCCGCCGGCCCGCTGGGAGCCGTCATATCGGTGCTGGCATTCCTGATCGCGCTGTTTCTTCTATGGGCGCGCGAGCTCGGATTCGCCGGAGCCTGGACCAAGTTCGGTCTCAATCGTTTCTCTCCGCCGCTGTGGAAGCGGGAGAATTGGGAACAGTTCGAGGGAATCTTCGCCGATCGCGAGAAGGTGGTTAAAGCCGGCTCGATCGCGGCGTCGCTGATCGCACTCTCGATGATGTTGCCGCGGAACATGGTGGTGATCGCCTTCCTGGCGATTGCTGTCTGGGCCGTGGTCGAGATCTACCGGGCCAACGGTTCAGTCGCCAGGGCGGCGGGGAACAACAATCTGGACCAGTTCGCTTCGCGGCCCGGTTCGACCCGCACTGATAACCCCCGGATCAACTAGCACGCCGAGCCGGTGATCGCCGGCAGCTCCGCAGCAAAGGCCGGCGGCATAAGCCGCCGGTTTTTGTTCGCATTGGGTTCCACACCCGATTGATCATATTCTTGATACTCACGATACCTATGGCCGCGTGGTCGCCAGGCCGAACTGCTACGCCGATTGTGGCAAGATCCCTGCTGCGGCGGTCGATCGCTCGAGCTCCTTCCCGAATATGCATTTTCTGCCAGACCCGCGAAAACTGGACGCGGTCGGCTGGCCCCCTGTGTGCTGCGGTGCGAACAAGCGCCGATACCCCGCGCCTCGCGTTAAGATTTAGATAACGCTGAATCCTAACCTACCTTCCATCTGTAAGATTTACCGTTGGGAGCATGGACAGGTTCCAAGACCGCGAAAATGATAGCGATATCAACCCGCCGGAGGGCACCAGCCGTCGATTCGTGGTCGTATCTGCGCTGCGCCAGGGACCGATCGGCTGGCTGGTGACTTGCGGGTTCTTGCTGATTGTGGCGATTGCGGTCGCGACCGTGATGGCGATCGGCAATTTCCGCGAGCAGGCGCTGCAAAACGCTGAGCGCGAGTTGAGCAATACCGCATTATTGCTGGCCCGGCATTACGACCGCGAGCTCGGCGATTTTCTGGCGATTCAAAGTGCCGTCGCCGCAATGGTCGAGCAATCGCGGTTTGCGTCGCCGGACGATTTCAGCGGCGAGATGTCCACCCTGGCGATGCACGAAGTGCTGCGGACCAAGCTCGCCGGCGCAGCCGGGGCCTCCAAGATCAGCATCTTCAATTCCAATGGGCTGTTGATCAACGCGTCGGCAAGCTGGCCGGTCGCCGACATCACGATTGCCCACCGGGCCTATTTTCAGGCCATGAAGGCCGGCTCCGCGGCCTCTTCCGTGGCCATTGAGCTGGTTCAAAGCCGCCTTTCCGGAGGAAGACAAGCTTCCGAAGAATGGAAGATTGCGATCGCAAAAAGACTCTCGAGCGCGACGGGAGAGTTTCTGGGGCTCGTCGTCAGAGCCATCCCGATCGCTGATCTCGAACAGTTTCTGGCGTCGGCCGCGCTGGGAAGGGATTCGGCGATATCGATCCATCATCGCGACGGCGTTCTGCTGGCGCGGTATCCCCGCTCCGAGGCGATGATCGGCCAGAACTTGCGTACCGGTTCAGCGCTCCAGCAGGGGGTATTCAACACAAACAACGGCGTGCGACTGACGAGCCCGGTGGATGGCCAGGACCGGCTGGTGTCGTCGCACGCGCTGGTCGACTTTCCGATCGTGATCGTGGCAGCGACCACCGCCGCGGAGGCGTTGGCCGATTGGCGCAACCAGACCCGGTTTCTGATCGTCGCGGCCTGCGTCTCGGCGCTGGTGGTCGCCATCATCCTGTTCTTGATCATCCGCCGCCTGACCAACCAGCATCGGGTCTCGCAACGCCAGCTGACGCTGGACAAGCAGCGACTCTCCACCGCCATCAATAACATGTCGCAGGGCTTGTTGCTGTTCGACGCGTCCGAACGCATGGTGATCTGCAACCAGCGCTACCTCGACATGTACGGGCTTTCGGCCGACGTGGTGAAGGCGGGCTGCAGTTTTCGCGAAGTCATCGCGCATCGCAAGCAGACCGGATCGTTCAAGGGAAGCGTGGAGGAGTACTGCGATCGGGTCATCGACAGTGTTTCGGTCAACGGCGTCTCGATCGTCCAGACCTCCGACGACCGTTCGATCCAGATCACCAGCGTGCCGGTGCTGGGAGGCGGATGGGTCGCGACCCACGAGGACATCACGGAGCGCCAGCGCTCCGATCAGCGGATCGCTTACCTCGCGCATTACGACGGCCTGACGGATCTGCCCAATCGCGCGCTGTTCCGCCAGCAGCTCGAGCAGGAATTGCAGCGCGCGAATCGCGGCGCGCGGCTCGCGCTGCTCTACATCGACATCGACGAGTTCAAAGCAATCAACGACACGCTTGGCCATCCGATCGGTGATGAGCTCCTGAAAGCGGTGGCGGTCCGCCTGCGCGAATGCATCCGGGAGACCGATTTCGTCGCCCGGCTCGGCGGCGACGAATTCGCTATTATTCAAACCGCGGTGACCAGTCGCTCCGACTCCATCGAGCTTGTGGAGCGGCTGTTTCGGGCAATCCGCCTGCCCTATCAATGCCTCGGCCACCATCTTTCGACCGATGCCAGCATCGGCATCGCGATGTTCCCCGACGACGGCGTCGATCTGGACGAGATCGTGAAGAACGCCGACCTTGCAATGTACAGCGCCAAGGCGGAAGGACGACGGACCTATCGGTTCTTCGAGCAGCAGATGGATGCCGACGTGAAAGCCCGCCGCGAACTGGAATCCGACCTGCGTAAGGCGATCGCCGATCGCGGCTTTGAAATCCACTATCAGCCGATCGTCGATCTGCTGAATGACGAAATTGTCGGCTGCGAGGCGTTGCTGCGCTGGCGGCACCCGACGCGCGGCATGATTTCCCCCGCCGAATTCATTCCGATCGCGGAAGAGACCGGCCTGATCGACCAACTCGGCGGCTGGGTGCTGGCGACGGCCTGCGCCGAAGCGGCGAAATGGCCGGGCGAGATCAGCCTCGCAGTCAATGTTTCGCCGATTCAGTTCAAGGGCCAGGCCCTGCCGCTGACGGTTGCGGCCGCGCTCGCGGCTTCGGGCCTGACCGCAAATCGGCTCGAACTTGAAGTTACCGAGGCCGTGCTGATCCGCGATGACGAGACCGCATTGACGACGCTGCATCGGATCCGCGCGCTGGGCGCGCGCGTTTCGCTGGACGACTTCGGCACCGGCTACTCGTCGCTGAGCTATCTGCAGCGCTTCCCGTTCGACAAGATCAAGATCGATCGCAGCTTCGTCGACAGGATCGACGTCTGCGAGGGCTCGGCGGCGATCGTTCGCGCGGTTGTCGATATCGCGGCGGCCCGCCATATGACCACAACGGCGGAAGGTGTGGAAACGGTGCAGCAGCGCGAACTGCTCCGCAAGCTCGGCTGCACCCAGATGCAGGGCTACCTGTTCAGCTCGGCGATATCGGCCGCCGCTTTTGGGCGCCTGCTGCACTCACGCCTTCCCGCAGCCGAAGTCGCGTAAACACAGGCTTGCAGCGTCGGCCGTCGCCGCACCGGCTGGCCGCATCCAGCCCTGTCCGTCATAGGATGGTTGTGATCGGTTGTGATACAGGGACGGCGACCGGCCGGACGATTCACGGCAAGCGGAAACAGGATCAAGCCGCCGATGTTCTCCCAGCGCATTGTCGCGACCTACCATGTCGATAGCGACGCCTCGCGGATCGCCGACCGCGCCAAGAGTCTCGCCATCGAGCAGAGCGTCGAATGCCCGCTGGAGGCCGTGCCCGACCCCGAATTGCTGGAAACCATCGTGGCAAGGGTCGAGGACATCGCCGAGCTGACCGCCGGCCGCTTTGCGGTCCGGATCGGGCTGGCATCGGCCACCGCGCCGGCCGAGCCTGGTCAATTGATGAACATGCTGTTCGGCAACAGCTCGATTCAGCAGGACGTGGTGCTTGCCGATGTCGAGTTGCCGGAGGCCTATCTGCACGCCTTCGGCGGCCCGAGGGTCGGCCTTGCCGGAATTCGCGCGCTCACCGGCGCATACGACCGGGCGATGACAGCCTCAGCGCTGAAGCCGCAGGGGCTGTCGCCCGACGCGCTCGCCGGCATCGCGCGGCAACTGGCCTTGGGCGGCGTCGACCTGATCAAGGACGACCACGGTCTCGCCGACCAGGCCTACAGCCCGTTCGCGGCCCGAGCGGTCGCGGTCGGCCGTGCGGTGCGCGAGGCCAACGCCACGACCGGCGGACGGACGATCTACGCGCCGAATATTTCCGGCACGCTCGACGACATGCGCCGGCAACTCGACGTGATCCGGACCGAAGCCATCGGCGGATTGCTGGTGGCGCCGATGATCGTCGGGCTGTCGAATTTCCACGCCATCGTCAAGGAAGCGGACGGACTGGTGGTGGTAGCGCATCCGGCGCTGGCCGGCGCCGCCAGGATCGCGCCGCCGCTGCTGCTCGGACGGATGTTCCGGCTGCTCGGCGCCGACGCCACCGTATTTCCGAATTTCGGAGGGCGATTTTCCTATACGGCCGACACCTGCCTGGCGTTGGCGGGCGCCGCGCGCAATCCGTGGGCCGGATTGAAATCGTGCATACCGATGCCGGCAGGCGGCATCCATGTTGATCGCATCGCCGAGCTGCTGCAATTCTATGGCCAGGATGTGATGCTGCTGATTGGTGGCGGCCTGCTTGCCGCGCGCGAGCGGCTGACCGAGGAAGCCTCGCAATTCGTGATGAAAGTGGCTGCGCATGGCAAAGGATAAAGCAACGGCGGAGATAGCGGCCGAACCGCACCGCGAACAGCCGGGCGTGCGCTCGGTCGCAAGCCCTGGCCGCTGGCACGGCGTCAATGTGATGGCCTACAAGCAGGATGCTGCCGCGCCGTTCCGCGCGGTGACGCGGCAGGTGCTGTTCGCCGATCCGCGGCTGTCCTGTGAATGGCGCTATTTCGAGGTGGCCGAGGACGGCTATTCGACGCTCGAGCAGCACGAGCATGTGCATGCGGTGATGATCCACCGCGGCCGCGGCCAGTGCCTGGTCGGGCGCAGCATCAGCGACGTCGCGGTCGGCGATCTGGTGTTCATCCCGCCGATGACCTGGCATCAGTTCCGCGCCAACGCCGGCGACGTGCTCGGCTTTCTCTGCCTCGTCAACGCCGAGCGCGACCGGCCCCAATTGCCCGGGCCGCAGGATCTCGCAGCGCTCAGGCAGGACGAAGCCGTCGCGAACTTCATCCGCGCATGATGTTCGGCGCGACGCGTTTGAACGGCGTCAGATCGTCGAACTGGGCCGGTAGATATTCGCGCCCCTGCGCGTCGATGATCACGACACGCCAGCCTTCGCTGGCCCAGACCCGCGCTTTCGCGATTGCGATCAGCGAACTTGCCCGCTCGCTTTCCATCTTCTCATTCTCGCGCGCCGCTGAGATCGTGTAAGCCAAATCTTGGTCCCTCCGGCAATGTGTTGGTGAGTTGTGGCCGATGGATTTGGCCGCAATTCGCCGGCACCGCGGCGAATTGGAGTCCGGCGAAACCGGTACGCCGCTTGCGAAGCAGGAGACACGATTCAAGCGCAGGTCTGTTGCATGACGGCGCGACACGCCGCAAAGTCGCCGACGACGCGCTCCGCCCGATCCTGCGCGACCCGCCCGCGCGCTCGACGACAAATCCAAAAGAACAACGAAGGCAACGCCATGCGTGACCAGTTCAGCAATGCCCAGCAAATCCGCAAACCCGCCGTGGTCTCCAAAGCCGGCATCGTCGCCGCGCAATCGCGCAAGGCGGCCGAAATCGGCGTTCAGGTTCTCGCCGCCGGCGGCGATTGCGTCGACGCGGTGATCGCCACCACCTTTGCGCTGGGCGTACTGGAACCCTGGATGAGCGGCCTCGGCGGCGGCGGCGCGATGGTGCTGTACCGGGCCAAGGAAGACCGCCATGAAGTGATCGATTACGGCATGTGTGCCTCAGCCAGTCTGCGCCCGGAAGATTATTCGCTGACAGGCGATGGCGCCGCCTCCGACCTGTTCCCCTGGGCGCGGGTGAAGGACGACCGCAATCTTCATGGTCCCGGCTCGATCGCGGTGCCCGGTGTCGTCGCGGGCATGGAAGAAGCGCATCGCCGCCACGCCAGACTTCCATGGCAGGAGCTTCTCGCGCCCAGCATCGCCCTGGCCGGCGAAGGCCTCGCGGTGGATTGGTGGACAACTTTGATGATCGGCAGCGCGGCAGCGGATCTCCGACGCTACCCGGCGAGCGCCGCCGCGTATCTCCAGGACGGCCTGCCGCCGCAGTCGCCTTGGGGCATCAAATCCAGCGTGTGCCTGCCGCAGGATCGCCTGAAGGCGACGCTGGCGCAGCTTGCCAAGCAGGGGCCGCGTGATTTCTACCAGGGCGACCTGGCGCGCAGTATCGCGTCTGATATGAAGGCACACGGCGGCGCGCTGACCGTCGAGGATCTGGCGTCGTTCCAGGCGCAGCTACGCGAGCCGCTCGCGATCCCTTACCGCGGCGGCACGGTCTACGCGACCCCCGAACTCACTTGCGGCCCGACTCTGGCACACACGCTACGCCTGCTGCAGCAGAACCTGCAGGCCGGGCAGGATGGCCCGGATGCGGCGGCCTACGCGGCCTATGCGATTGCGCTGCAATCGGCCTATCGGGAACGCCTGCAGGATATGGGCGATGCGGACGGCCGCCGCGCGCTCGGCGCCGAGCATCTGGCGCCGGCCTGTACCACGCATTTTTCAGTGGTTGATCGCGACGGCAACATGGCCGCGGTGACGCAGACGCTGCTTTCGACGTTCGGCTCCAAATTCGTCCTGCCGCAAAGCGGCGTCATGATGAACAACGGCATCATGTGGTTCGATCCGACGCCGGGCGGACCCAATTCGCTGGCGCCGGGCAAACGCTGCCTGACCAACTATACGCCGGTGCTGGCGCAGGCGGGCGATGGCCGACGGCTGGCGCTCGGCGCCTCGGGCGGACGGCGCATCCTGCCGGCGGTGACACAAATTCTGTCGTTCGTGATGGACTACGGCATGGACCTGGACGCGGCGATCCACCAACCGCGCATCGACGCCAGCGAAGGCGCGGTGGTGATCGGCGACGTGCGCCTGCCCGCTTCGACGCGAGACGAGTTGCAGCGGCGGTTCGATTACGAAGAGGCGCGCGTGCAGACCTTCCCGATGAAATTCGCCTGCCCGAGCGTCGTGATGCGCGACGGCGGAACCAATAGCGGCGCCACCGAGATTTCCCAACCGTGGGGCGACGCGGTGGCGCAGGCCGGGACACCGGATGCAAGTTCGGTGGCGCGCTGAAACTTCAGATACGAGGCAAGATCCGCCACGGCAATCCGCGCGCTCCAAGTGTCGTTTGCCGTCAAGACTTGCTCCGGACCGCCGGAATTTCTTCTCCGGTCAGGCGGCCTCCGGCTCGCGCGGCGACTCGATGGCGGCGTCGGCCGGCCGCGCCTCAAGAGTCGGTAGACCCAGCGTGCGACGGAAGCGCTGCAACGCTTGGATCGTGTGCGGCTCCATCTCTTCCAGCGGCCCGGCGATGAATTCGACGACGTCGACCGCCTCCCGCCTGTCCTTGTCGGTGGGCAGCAATTTTGTCAGGGTTTGCACCGCCGCCTCGGGTTCGAATTCGACGATCACGGTCTGCTCGTGGATCAGCGCGGCGCGCCGCTCGGACCCAAGCGAGGCGAACGGCTCGTGCATCGTCAGCACCTGCGCCGAACGCTCGAGCCTTGTGCGGCGCACCGAACCGCGCGCCTGCGCCAGCACGATCAGCATGCGAATGACGCCCTCGGCGAAGCCGCCGCGGTCGACATTGAGCAGATGCGCCTGCACCTCGGGAAGGAAGCGCAACTCGGTTGGGTCCTTCAGGGTGCGCTGGAAATTGTACGAGCGCCCGACGATCTTCATCATCGGCGAACCGAAGATGCCGTAGAACATCGTCTCGTAGCAGGCATCGCGCATGTCGCGGAACAGGTCGAGCCCCTGTTCGACGCTGTCGGACCAGAGCTGTTCAAGTTCGCGGAACGGATGGCTGGCCGGCACCGCCGCCCGCGCACTGGTGATCGCCTGGACCGTCGGCTCGACCCAGGACATCCACGGATTGCGATCAGATAAGGCAAGACGCTGGGCACGGGCCGGATGCGCGGTCCGCAACGCTTCGGCAATCTGCGGGGTGATCGAAGCCTGCACCAGCGGTCGCAATCCGAGATCGTAGGCCTCCGCGCCGAGCTGGGACAGCCGATCCACCGCCGCGAAGGCTTGCTCTTCCTCGCGCTGGCCGTCGTCGAGCGCCCGGATATCGTCGAGCTTGCGCTCGGTGAAACTGACCGTGAAGCGCGCATGGACGCCTTCGCCGTGCTGGTCGGTGATCGCCATCTCGTAGAGGCCCGGCGCCAGCGCCTCGATCGTCTTCATGGTCGAAGCGACTTCGGAGTGTTCCTTGTTGGCGATCGACGACGACACGAAGATGCCGAGATGGCCGACCTTTTCGTGCACCATGTAGATGATGCGCTGGCCGCGGATCTTGATCTCGTTCTCATCGGTATAGGTGTCGACAATCCAGTTCAGCGCCTGCTGCGGCGGGGTGATGTTGTCGCCGTGGCTGGCGAACACGATGATCGGCGAGCGAATCTTCTTCAGATCGAGGTGGCGGCCGTGTTCGAGCCGCGCCTCGCCGCGGGCGAGTCTGTTGCCGACGAACAGCTGTTCGACGATCCAGCGGATCTCGGCTTCGTTCATGAAATGAAAGCCCCCCCACCAGCGCTCGAATTCCAGGAAGCGCTCGCGCCCGGCATCGACGTCGCTGTAGAGGTCGTAATACTTGCCCCAGTGGTTGCGGGCCGGGTTGAGACCCTCGAAATTCGAGACCAGATGGGCGCCGTCGAACTGGCCATGGCCGAGGTCGGAGAACAGCAGCGCAGGCATCAGGCCGCCGAGCAGGCCGCCATTGTAGCGCATCGGATTCTCGCCGACCCGACCCGACCAATAGGCCAGCGGCGCGCCGTTGATCACCAGCGGACCGGTGATGTCGGAATTGGCGGCGGCGAGCAGCATCGTCGCCCAGCCGCCTTGGCAATTGCCGACCACGATCGGCTTCGGCGATTTCGGATGCCGCCGCGCGATCTCGCGGATGAATTCGACCTCGGCGCGCATCACGTCCGCCAGCGTCTGGCCGGGCTCGGGATGCGGGCGGAACGCGACGAAATACACCGGGTGGCCGTCGCGCAGCGCAACGCCGACCTGGCTGTCTTCCTTGAAGCCGCCGATCCCGGCGCCGTGGCCGGCGCGCGGATCGATGATCATGTAGGGCCGCTTCCAATCGAAAATCTCGATACCTTCCGGCGGCAGAATCCGCAACAGCATGTAGTTCACCGGGGTCTTCAGCTTCGCGCCGTCGACCACGATCTCGTATTTGTAGATCAGCACCGGCGGCGTGCCGTCGGCCTCGTGGGCGATGTCGTTGTTGCCGCGTTCGCGCAGCACGTCGAGCGTCAGCACGCCGCGCTGGAACGAATCGGTGACGTAGGACGATGCCAGCTCGAACCAGCTGCCGCCGCTGGCGGGCACCGCGCCGAGCTGTTTCAGCACCGCCATCGTCCGTTCCGAACGGTCGCGGAGCCGCTTGCCGTGGGTCCGGCTGATCCGCTCGGTGTGACGCTGGATCGCCTTCGCCATCAGTTCGCCCTGCCGGATTGTTCCATCGAATGTGGCGGCGGCGCGCTCGGCTGTCTGGTCCGGGCTGAATTGCGGTTCCATAGAAAGCTCCTGTGAGGTGATATTCATCAGACGGCGATTCGGAGGAATTGCATTTCGGCAATGTCGGTCGGCACGATCAGCCGCGCCGCAGTCGCGCCCAGAATCGCTTCAACGGAGACGCCAGGCGCCCGTTCGCGCAGCACCAAGCCGTCGTCGGTCGGCTCGATCACCGCCATGTCGGTGACAATCATGGTCACCCGGCGGGTCGAGGTGATCGGCAGGGTGCACACTGGTACGATCTTCGGTCGCCCCTTGGCAGTGTGCTGCATCGCCACGATCACACGACGAGCGCCGGTGACCAGATCCATTGCGCCGCCCATGCCGGGCACCATGCGGCCTGGCACCATCCAATTGGCGAGCCGGCCGGCCTCATCGACTTCGAGCCCGCCGAGCACAGTGGCGTCGAGATGTCCGCCGCGGATCAATCCGAACGAGAACGCGCTGTCGACCGTCGCCGAACCCGGCACCGCGGTCACGAAACCGCCGCCGGCGTCGGCGAGGTCCTCGTCCTCCATCCCTTCCGGCGGCCGCGCGCCCATGCCGACGATGCCGTTCTCGGACTGGAACAGGATTCCCCATTCCGGGGATACGAAGCGCGATACGCCAGTCGGCAGCCCGATGCCGAGATTGACCAGTGTGCCGGGATGCAGTTCGCGGGCGACGCGTTGCTGGATGATCTCCTCGGCATAAATCACGCGGCTCTCCGAATCAGGTGATCAACCAGCACGCCCGGCGTATCGACGGCGTCCGGCGGGATGGCGCCGACCGGGAGAATCTCCCGCGGCTCGCAAATCACGGTCTTCGCCGCCATCGCCATCAGCGGATTGAAATTCGTCGCGGTGAGCTGGTAGGTGAGGTTGCCGTTGTAGTCGGCGCGGTCGGCGTGCAGCAGCGCGAAGTCGGCGGCCAATGGCGGCGCGTAGAGCCATTCCTCGCCGTCGATCTCGATAATCCGCTGGCCGTCGGCCGCCAGCGTGCCCAGGCCGGTCTTGGTCAACACCCCGCCGAGTCCGAAGCCGGCCGACCGGATCCGTTCGGCCAGCGTCCCCTGCGGCACCAGTTCGACGGCGATCGCGCCGCTCAGCATGCCCTTCTGGGTGTCCGGATTGAGCCCGATATGCGAGGCGATCACCCGACTGACGAGTCCGGCGCTGATCAGCCTGCCGATGCCGAAGCCGGGTCGCGCGGTGTCGTTGGCAATGATCGTGAGTTCACCACGGCCGGCGGCGACCAGAGCATCGATCAGGCGGTGTGGCGAACCGACGCCCATGAAGCCGCCGATCATCACGACGGCGCCGCTCGGAATCAAATCGGCCGCGGCTTCAGGCGTGATGGCGTTTTTCATTTGATCGATCCAATATGTTAGGCGGCCCTTGAACGTCCGGCCAGGCCGGTGACTTCGAGCGTATGGCGCGCGATCATTCGTTCCTCGTCGGTCTTGATCACGAAGGCGCGCGCGCGGCAGGCCGGGCTGGAAATCACCGTGTCACCGCGCTCGTTGGCTTCGTCGTCAGGCTCCAGACCGAGCCAGCGCAGCCGGTCGAGCACGCCCTTGCGGACGGCGGCCGAATTCTCGCCGATGCCGCCGGTGAAGACGATCGCATCGAACCCTTCCAGCGCAGCCACCAGAGAACCGATCTTGCGGCAGGTGCGAAGAATGAAATGGTCGATGGTCTCGCGCGCCTCGCGACTGTCCGAGGCCTGCAGATCGCGCATGTCGCTGCTGAGGCCCGACAGTCCCTTGAGCCCGGACTGGTTGTAGAGCAGGTCGGTCAGCGCATGGACGTCCATTCCCTTCTCCGCCATCAGATAGAGCAGCACGCCGGGATCGATCTGTCCGCAGCGCGTCCCCATCGGCAGGCCGTCCAACGCGGTGAAACCCATGCTGGACGCGATCGATCGGCCGTCGCGGACCGCGCACAGCGAGGCGCCGTTGCCCAGATGTGCGATGATGACTTTGCCAGCCGCCTCGACCGGTGCAATGCGGCGCAGACAGCCGGCAATGTATTCGTAGGACAGGCCATGAAAGCCGTAACGGCGGACGCCTTCATGGTAAAAATGGCGCGGGATCGCAAAGGCATCTGTCACGAAGGGATGGCCGCGATGGAACGCGGTGTCGAAGCAGGCGACCTGCGGCACATGCGGAAATTCCGCGCGCGCGGCGACGACGCCTTGCAGATTGTGCGGCTGGTGCAGTGGCGCCAGTGGAGTCAGCGCCCGTAGCTCTTCGATCAGGTTGTCGTCGATCGGCAGCGGCGTGGCGTGACGCGGGCCGCCATGGACGATGCGGTGACCGATGGCGACCACGCTACGGCCCGCGAGCCGTGACTCGATCCATTCCAGGATCGCATTGACGGCCCGGACATGATCGGCCCGGCCCGCCGGCGACAACTCGAAGCATTCCTTTTCCGTCGCGGCGGCGCGTGCCGTGAAAATGGCGTGCGAAGCGAGGCCGTCGATCTGACCTGTCGCCATTGCGGGGCCGTCGTCCAGCGCGGCGTCGAACAGCGCGAACTTGACCGAGGAAGAGCCGGCATTCAACGTCAGGACCATCGGCATGGTGCGCTCCTATTCGGCGGCCATCGCGGCTTCGCCGGTCGCCAGCAACGGCTCGCCGGTGCGGCGGAAATGGTCGTAGAGCTGCGCGAGCGCGCAGGATGCCAGTCGCGATCGTTCGTTGTCGGCGCGGCTGGTCAGGATCACCGGGACGGTCGCGCCGATCACCAAGCCCGCGGCCTCGGCGCGGGCGACGAAGGTCAGTTCCTTGGCCAGCATGTTGCCCGCCTCCAGATTCGGCACGATCAGGACATCGGCGCGTCCGGCGACCAGCGAGGCGATGCCCTTGGTGCGCGCCGCTTCGAGATCGATGGCGTTGTCCATCGCAAGCGGTCCGTCGACGATGCCGCCCTTGATCTGGCCGCGCTCGGCCATTTTGCTGAGAATGGCGGCATCGAGCGTCGAGGGGATGTTGACATTCACCGTCTCGACCGCTGACAACACCCCGACCCGTGGTTCGCGCACGCCACAGGCCCGCGCCAGATCGATCGCGTTCTGCACGATGTCGACCTTGGTGGTGAGATCCGGCGCGATGTTGATGGCGGCATCGGAAATAAATAGCAGCGAATTCAGCGTCGGCACATCGAGCGCGAAGACGTGGCTGATGCGGCGATGACCGCGTAGGCCGGTATCCTTCTTCACGACTTCCGCCAGCAGTTCGTCGGAGTGGACATTGCCCTTCATCAGCGCGTTGGCCTCGCCGGCCCGCGCCATCGCCACCGCCTTGGCGGCAGCGGCGCGGTGATCGGAGATCGCCACCAATGCATAGCCGGAAATGTCCTCGCCCAGTTCGTCGGCGGCGCGGCGGATCTTGTCGGGGTCGCCGATCAAGATCGGGCTGATCACGCCGCGGCTGGCCGACAGCAAAGCGCCGCCGAGCGCGTGGTGGTCGTCGGGGCACACCACCGCGGTGACCAGCGGCGGGCGTTGCGCGGCCAGCGCGATCAGCGTCGCGAACTGATCGCCATGATCGAGAATCAGACCCGGAAGGTCCTGCATTTCGGTGACGTAGCTCTGCAGCGGCGCCTCGACCTCCGCGGTGCCCTCGCACACCACGGCGCCCGACAGATCGAGCACGCGGGTCTCGAAAATCGCGGCAGGGCATTCGTTCTTGGCGATGCAGCTGACCGTTACCTTGAGCCGGTCGCCGACATGAACGCGCTTCAGGAAGCGCAAATTCTGCGAGCGATACAGCGTCCCGGGGCCGGGCAGAATGTTGCCGAGCACGGCCGAGACCAGCGAGCCGACCCACATCGACGGCGCCACGACATGCGTCACGCCGCCATGGTCGGAATGAAATGCCGGGACCACGGCCGGATTGACGTTGCCGGAGACGTGGGCGAACAGATAGAGGTCCTGCTCGGTGCAGACCCGCTCGACGCTGGCGCTGGCACCAATCTCGAGCTCGTTCCAGGTGGTGTTTCTGATCATCTTGGCGCTGGACATTTCGACATCCATTGTTGATTGATGACCGGCATCAGCCCATGGCGTGATAGCCCGCGTCGATATGAAGGACAGTGCCGGTGATGTTTCGCCCGGCATCGCTGGCGAGAAACACCGCCGCGGCGCCGACGTCGTCGATCGTGACCAGCCGGCGCATCGGCGACCGCTCGGTCGCCTCGCGCATCATCTCGTCGAAGTTGTCGATGCCGCCGGCGGCGCGGGTCGCGATGGTGCCCGGCGACAGCGCATTCACGGTGATCGATTTCGGCCCGAGCTCGGAACACAACTCCCGCGTGGTCGCCTCGAGCGCGGCTTTCACCGGCCCCATCACGTTGTAGGAAGAAACCACCTTCTCGGCGCCGTAGAAGCTCATGGTCAGGCAGGCGCCGCCGTTCGTCATCAGCGGTTCGGCGCTGCGCGCCAGCCGGATCAACGAATGCACCGAGATGTCCATCGCCTTGGTGAAACCGTCCGCGGACGTATCGGCCACCCGGCCGCACAGCTCGTCGTGGCTGGCGAAGGCGATCGAATGGACCAGGATGTCGAGCCGGCCCCATTTCTGCCGGATCGCATCGAACAACGCGTCCTGCTCCTCGGGGCGCGAGACGTCGAGCGGCATGACGATCGGCGCGCCCACCGCCTCGGCGAGCGGACGGACGTGCGGCTCGGCCTTGGGGTTGAGATAGGTGATCGCCAGTTCGGCGCCGGCGGCATGCAGGGCGCGAGCGATGCCCCATGCAATCGAGTGATCGTTGGCGACGCCAACCACAAGGGCGTATTTTCCGGCGAGATTGAAAGGCGACATCACGGCTGGACCGGGCTCTGGGGACAAATGCTGCACCGCAACCTAGCCTTCCCGAATAACGCCGCGATGACAGATCGCACCTCGGATTCCGCAACCGTGAGCTATTTGCTCCGTCGCAGGGCAATTGCTGCGTCTCAAGGCAAGGAATGTTCAGGCTTTTTCGGTCGTCACAAGACCGGCGGGACGGTCGAACCCGCGCCGAGCGAACGCTGGACCATGACGCTGTCGGCCCAGCGGCCGTATCGATAGGCGACCCCGCGCAACAATCCGGCCGTGGAAAAGCCGAACGCCTCGTGAAGACCGAGGGAAGCCGTGTTGTCGGCATCGATATAGCCGATCATCTGGCGGAAGCCCGCGGCCGCGCAGGCATCGATCAGTTCGCGCATCAGCAGCCTTCCGATGCCGCGGCCCAGGTGATCATGGTGGACGTAGATCGAGTGCTTGACCGTGTAGCGATAGGCCGGTCGCTTGCGGAACAGCACCACATAGGCGTAGCCGACAATCTCGCCGCCGCTGGTCGCCACCAGATGCGGGAATCGGCGGTTGCGCAGGTTCTTGCGCCGATCGCGCAGGTCGTCGGGCTGCGGTGTGCCGCTGTCGTCCAGCGCTTCCTCGATGCCGCGGCGAATGTGGTGGCGGTAAATCGCCAGCATGGCGTCGACGTCGGCATCGCGTGATGGCCGGATCACGACCGGTTGCGTGTTCTCCATGACTGGCCCTCGGACTTCCCGTGCGCCGGCCTATTCGGAAACCACGTAAGTATGCAGCCGGATCTGTCCGGACGCATCGACTTCGCGGTAAACCCCCTGGATCTCCACGTCGAAGCCGGGGAAAGCGTTGAAACTCGCCTCGAACATCTTGAGATAGTCGATCATCGGCTGCGCCCGCGCGGTCAGCCGCTCGCCCGGCACGATCGTGGCGATCCCGGGCGGATAGACCACGAAAGGCGTCGTGGCAATGCGGCCGGCGATGGCGTCAATGGGCAAGTAGTCAACGTCATTGCGCACGAGGCAGCGCGCCGCGTCACGGGGCGACATGGCGATGTCCGGCAAGTGCTCGGGCGAGAATTGCTTCGCCTGAAGAGTACTGACGTCGGCCGCGCGGAAGAAGCGATGCATGTCGGCGCAGAGATCGCGCAGCCGCACACCCGCATAACGCGCTGGCCTCCGCCTGTAGAATTCGGGGATGGCCTCTTCCATCAGCGCGTTGTCATCGTGCAGTTTTTTGAAGGCGACGAGTCCGCTGATCAACGTACCGGCCTTGCTGGCCTCGACGCCCGGCGTCAGCAGGAACAGCAGCGAGTTGAGGTCGTTCTTCTCGGCGACGATGCGGTTCTCGCGCAGATACTGGGCGACGACCGGAGCCGGGATGCCGTGTTCGGCGTAGCCGCCGGCGCCGCGTTCGAAACCCGGGGTGAGCAGCGTCAGCTTGTTGGGATCGGTCATGGCCAGCCCCGACGTCATGCCGGCGAAGCCATGCCAGGCGGCGCCCGGCGCGAGCTGCCAGTAGGCCGGGTTGCTGGCGAGCAAGTCGGTGCTCACCGTCTCCCACGCGACGTCGTGCACGGCGCCGTCGCGGGAGGCGTCGGGAATCTCCACGCGGTCGGGCACAAAAGGCTCGAAGAACCAGCGGCGCTCGGGACGCGTCTCCTTTTCCTCGAACTCGCGGCCGATGGCGCGGATCTTCTTGCGTAACTCGATGCCGAGCCTGATCGTGTCGTCCCACAGCACCTCGCCGGAGCGCCCCTTCATCATCTGCGCGCCGACGTCCAGCGACGCGAACAGCGGGTAGAATGGCGACGTCGACGCGTGCTGCATGAAGCTTTCGTTGAAGCGGCGGTGCTCGACCCGGCGCTTCTGGCCGCGGATGTGGCGGTCCTTGATGTGGATTTGCGAGGCCTGGGAGAAACTCGCGAGTTGCTTGTGGGTCGACTGGGTGGCGATGATGCCCGGCGAATCGGGACCGAGATTGGCGAGCCCCATGGCGAAGTGCCCGGCATACAGCGGATGGAATTTCATGAAGCCGGCCCAGGCTTCGTCGAACAGGATGTACTCGCAAAGATGGCCGATCCGCGCCAGGATCATTTCGGCGCTGTGAATCGTGCCGTCATAGGTGCACTGCTCGATCACGGCGACGCGAAACGGGCGCGGCTTGCGCCATGCCTCCGGATCCTTGACGAGCGGATGGTTGCGGATGCCGTTACGCAGCGCCGCCTCGTCGAGAGCCTCCCAGGCCATCGGGCCGATCAGCCCCCAGGCATTGCGGACGGTTGGAACATACACCGGAATGCCGCCGCTGATCATCAGCGCGCCATGGTGCGCGGCCTTGTGATTGTTGCGGTCGAACAAGATCAGGTCACCGTCAGTAACCAGCGCGCCCAGCACCACCTTGTTGGAGGTCGAGGTGCCGTTGAGCACAAAATAGGTCTTCTCCGCGCCGAAGATCTTCGCGGCCTCCTTCTGCGCCTGCAGCGCCGGCCCCTCATGGGTCAAGAGGTCGCCGAGGTCGAGCACCGAATTGTCGAGGTCGTCGCGGAAGATCGCTTCGCCGAGGTGCTCCATGAAGACCCGGCCGATCGGGCTGCGACTATAGAACATGCCGCCATTGTGCCCCGGGCAGGTCCAGAGCTGATTGCCCTCTTCGGCGTAATCGACCAGCGCACCGAAGAACGGCGTCTTTAGCGTGTCGGCATATTGCTTCAGACGGCTGATCAGGCTCTTGGCGATGAACGCGGGCGTTTCCTCCGACAGGAACACATAGCCATCGATGAAGTCGAGCACCTCGACGGGCAGATCCTCGAACCGCTTGCGCCGGATCAGCAACACGATGGGGAAATCCAGGCCGCGGCGACGCATCAGGTTGATCAGCGCCGCGGTCTTGCCTTCCAGGCCCTTCTTGCCCCAGTCGACCAACATGCAACCGATGGCAGCGTCGGTCTGCACCGCGATCTCGGCGTCCTCCAGCTTGCGTGCCTTGACCACCTCGAAGCCGGAGTGCTCGATTTCGGTGACGATCTGATTGAATCGCATACCCTCGAGATCGTCGGCGTCAAAGGTGGGCGCCGAGAACAGGAACGTGAAACGTCTGAAATAGTCCATGAATGTACCGTTTGAATGCAGCGCAATCTCTCGACGCGTTATGTGACGCTGTGGTGACAATCGTCAAACAAGATCCTGATCCGAGGCCGATGGGTGTCGCGAAGATCGTTTGAACCAGGGTCACGCCCAGCTGAGGCGATCAGGAATTCGCTTGCCCTCGTCGCCGATTGAACGCCACCCACATCCGATCGGGCCTCGCCGCCATTCCTGCAGCCGAATTCGTCGACTACACTTGACGCCCGTTTGCGTTGACGTTGAACAGCCTTCAAACCAAGGAGCTGCCCGTGGTCAAAGCCGTCTGGAATGAAACCATTATCGCCGAATCCGACCGCACCGAGATCGTGGAGGGCAATCACTACTTTCCGCTGGATGACGTCCGCAAGGATTTTCTGGTCGCGAGCACCCACCAGACGACCTGTCCCTGGAAAGGCATCGCCAAATATTACAGCCTGACGGTGAATGGCGCACAGAACCCCGACGCGGCATGGTTCTATCCGAACCCTAAGCCCGCAGCCAAGAATATTGCCGGCAAGGTGGCGTTCTGGAAGGGCGTCAAAATCGTGGCCTGACGCGCTCATGGTCGGCCGGCCAAAGCAGCGCCTGGTTGAGCGCCCGGATCACCCCGCGCCCGTTTCCCGGCGCGCCCGGCCTATATGAAAATTCTCCCGGACCAAGATCGAGGCCCGGGAGAAGTTGTGCTTGTGCGGGATCAGGCGGCCAACCCAAGTCTGCCGCGCCAGTTCGGATACAGTGCGTCGGCGTCGTGCGGGAAGCTCTCGAACGCGCGGGCGAATTCGCGGTGGTCCTTGGCGAAGGCCACCGGGTCGGCGCCTTCCTTCCAGCATTGTTCGGCCTGCCGCAGCGATTTCGCGCCGGCCGCGCCGCCGTCGATATGGCCGAAGGCGCCGCCGCCCGCGGTCATGATCAGGTTGGAATGGCCGAGATTCTGGAAGAAGCCGGGCATCCGCAGCGCGTTCATGCCGCCGGAGATGATCGGCGTGGTCGGGTTCATGCCGAGCCATTCCTGATGGAAATA
Source organism: Rhodopseudomonas sp. (assembly GCF_013377015.1). Classification (GTDB taxonomy): domain Bacteria; phylum Pseudomonadota; class Alphaproteobacteria; order Rhizobiales; family Xanthobacteraceae; genus JARJEH01. The sequence goes on from NZ_JACABA010000001.1 coordinate 1,066,639, forward strand.
CGGCCCGTCGGCGGAATCCTCGGTGATCATATAGGCCATCGCGCGGTCGGCGGCTTCGCCTTCCATCTTGCCGTAGCCCATGGTGCCGGTGTGGATGCCCGAGGCGCCCTGCAGCCGCGCCATCTTCGACAGCACGAAGGCGGTGTAGCCGCGCTTGGACTGCGGCGAGGTCACCGCGCCATGGCCGGCGCGATGATAGTGCAGATACTGCTTCGGGAAGGCGCGGCGCGCGGTGGTCACCGCGGCGGGACCGGCGACATAGCCGTCGACCAGAAACGCAATATGGTCGGCGTTGTCGGCGAAGGTTTCCAGGATGTAGTGGCCGCGGGCGACCATCTCGTGATGATCGTCGGCGGTGATGTTGAACGAGAACAGTTTCGGCTGGCCGGTCTTGTCCTGGGCGCGGCGCATCGCGTCGTTGACCGCGCGCACGGTTTCCTTGAACGGCGCGAACACCTGGTTGCCCTGCGGCTCGTCGTTCTTGATGAAGTCGCCGCCGAGCCAGAAATCGTAGCAGGCATTGGCGAAGGGCTGCGGCCGCAGGCCGAGCTTCGGCTTGATAATGGTGCCGACGATGAAGCCGCCATCGACCACCGGACGGCCGAGCACACGCCACAGATCCTTGATCGTGGTCGAGGGGCCGTCGAACAGCTTGAGATAGGCCGGCGGCACGTAGAAGTCGTACATCTTGGCGTATTCGACGTCGCCCATGCCCTGGTTGTTGCCGATCGTCAGGGTCAGGAACGAGGCGATCATGGCGCGGCCGTCGATGATGTTGCGGTCGAACAGATCGACCGGATAGGCGATCTTCATCAGCTGCTTGGCTTCGTCGATCTCATAGACCAGCGCGTCGACGCCGCGGGTAAAATCGTCGGTGGTGGAGACTTCGACATTGGTGCCAGTGGAGGATTCCGCGGCGAAATGCGCCGCGGTCTGCAGGTAATTGCCGAAGCCCGGCTTCGGCTTCATGATGTAGGCGCACAGCACGTGCTTTCCGCCCGCGATCAGGTCTTTTTCTGTGAGCTTGAGATTCGAATAGCGGTCGGACTGGTCCATTTTGGTCTCCTGAAATGTCACGAGGCCGGCGGCTCACGCCGGCGCGAACTTATTCGGCGGCGCGCGCGGTGGCGGAGGCGCTGATCTGCGGATCGAGCGCGCCGGATTTGTAGCGCTTGGCCATTTCCGACAGCGGGATCACCTTGATCTTGCTGGCATTGCCGGCGGTGCCGAATTGCTCGAAACGCAGCCGGCAGATGTCGCGCATCGCATCCATCGCCGGCTTCAGGAACTTGCGCGGGTCGAATTCGGCCTTGTTCTGGGTTGCGACCTTGCGGAACACGCCGGTCATCGCCAGCCGACAGTCGGTGTCGATGTTGACCTTGCGGACGCCGTGCTTGATACCGCGGACGATCTCCTCGACCGGAACGCCGTAGGTCTGCGGCATCGCGCCGCCGAACTCGTTGAAGATGTCCTGCAGGTCCTGCGGCACCGAGGACGAGCCGTGCATCACCAGATGGGTGTTGGGCAGCCGGCGGTGGATCTCCTCGACCACCTTCATGGCGAGGATATCGCCGTCGGGCTTGCGCGAGAACTTGTAGGCGCCGTGCGAGGTGCCCATCGCGATCGCCAGCGCATCGACTTTGGTGGCGCGGACGAAGTCGACCGCCTGGTCCGGATCGGTCAGCAATTGATCGTGGCTGACGGTGCCCTCGAGGCCGTGACCGTCTTCCTGCTCGCCGCCGCCGTGTTCCAGCGAGCCGAGCACGCCGAGTTCGCCTTCCACCGAGGCGCCGACCCAGTGCGCCATGTCGGTGACGCGCCGGGTGATGTCGACATTGTAATTGTAGTCCGCGGCGGTCTTGGCGTCGGCCTTCAGCGAGCCGTCCATCATCACCGAGGTGAAGCCGTGCTGGATCGCGGTAGCGCAGGTGGCCTCGTCGTTGCCGTGGTCCTGATGCATGCAGAGCGGGATCTGCGGATAGATCTCGGCCAGCGCCTCGATCATCTTCGCCAGCATGATGTCGTTGGCGTAGGCGCGGGCGCCGCGCGAGGCCTGGATGATGACGGGAGCGTCGACCTTCGCCGCCGCCTCCATGATCGCCAGCCCCTGTTCCATGTTGTTGATGTTGAACGCCGGCACGCCGTAGCCGTGCTCGGCGGCGTGATCCAGCAATTGCCTCAGAGTAATGCGGGCCATGTTGCCTCCTGAAGGGTGTTGGGTGAGAACGAGCCGGTCAATGTTGCGAGCGCTTGATCGCGCGGTGCGCGGCGTCGACCACCGCCTCCGCCGTGATACCGAACTTCTGGTACAGCACGCCGGCCGGCGCCGAGGCGCCGAAGCCGGTCATCCCGACGAACTCGCCGTTGTCGCCGATCCAGCGATACCAGTCCGACGCTATCGCAGCCTCGATACCGACGCGAGGCGCTTTGCCCAGCACGCTGTCGCGATATTGGGCAGGCTGCTCGGCGAACAATTCGAAGCACGGCGCCGACACCACGGCGGCCTTGATACCGATGCCCTCGAGCTTGCAGGCGGCGTCGAGCGCAAGCGCAACTTCAGAGCCGGTGGCGATCAGAGTGACGTCGCGCCGACCGGGATCGACCACCAGATAGGCGCCGCGAGCGACCGGGTTGGATGTATCGGTGCCGTCGCGCGGCAGCGTCGGCAGCGCCTGCCGCGATAGTGCCAGCACCGAGGGACGATGTTCGGACTTCAGCGCGCAGTCCCAGGCCTGCGCGGTCTCGATCGCGTCGGCGGGGCGGAACACCAAGAGATTTGGAATCGCCCGCAACGACGCGACGTGTTCGACCGGCTGATGGGTCGGACCATCTTCGCCGAGCCCGATCGAGTCGTGGGTCATGACGTGGATCACCCGGACGCCCATCAGGGCGGCGAGCCGGATTGCCGGACGGTTGTAGTCGGCGAACACCAGGAAGGTGCCGCCGAACGGGACGAAGCCGCCATGCAGCGCGATACCGTTCATCGCCGCCGCCATCCCGAATTCGCGGATGCCGTAATGGATGTAGCTGCCGCTGTAGTCGTTCGGCTTCACCGAAGCGGTGCCCTTGGCGTGGGTGAGGTTGGAATGGGTCAGATCGGCCGAGCCACCGAGGATGTTCGGCGACGCCGGAACAATGGCGTCGATCGTCAGTTGCGAGGCCTGGCGAGTGGCGATGCTGGGCTTCTCCGCGCTGAACTTCTGCACCAGAGCCTGCAGCGCGGCTTCGTAGCCGCCCGATAATTTGCCGGCCAGCGCGTTCTCGAAGCTGGCGCGCGTGATGGCGTCGAGCTTGCCAAGGCGTTCGGTCCAGGCGACGTGCGCGGGTTTGCCGCGACTGCCGATCTCGCGCCAGCGGGCGACGATGGCTTCCGGTACCTCGAACGGACCATGCGGCCAGCCGAGCGCCGCGCGGGTCTTCTCGATTTCTTCGGGGCCGAGCGGGGCGCCATGGGCCTTTTCGGTGCCCTCAACCTTGGGTGAGCCAAAGCCGATTTTGGTGCGGCAGGCGATCAGCGACGGCCGGTCGCTGAGCTTGGCCTGCGCGATCGCGGCGGCGACTGCCTCCGGATCGTGACCGTCGACCCGCGTCGCATTCCAGCCTGAAGCGGTGAACCGCGCGACCTGGTCGTCCGAACACGACAGCGAGGTGGCGCCGTCGATCGAGATCTGGTTGTCGTCGAACAACACGATCAACTTGCTGAGCTTCAGATGTCCCGCCAGCGAGATCGCCTCGTGGCTGATGCCTTCCATCAGGCAGCCGTCGCCGGCGATGACATAAGTAAAGTGATCGACCACGGCGTCGCCGTAGCGCGCATTCAGCAAACGTTCCGCCAGCGCCATGCCGACCGCGGTCGCCAATCCCTGACCGAGCGGACCGGTGGTTGTCTCGACGCCCTTGGTGTGGCCGTATTCCGGATGCCCAGGGGTTTTCGAGCCCCATTGCCGGAACGCCTTGATCTCGTCGAGCGTGACATCGTCGTTGCCGGTCAGATGCAGCAGCGCATACAGCAGCATCGAGCCGTGGCCGGCCGACAGCACGAAGCGGTCGCGGTCCGGCCAAGCCGGGTCGGAGGCATCGAACTTCAGGAATCGCGAGAACAGCACGGTGGCAACATCGGCCATGCCCATCGGCATACCGGGGTGACCGGATTTGGCCTTCTCGACCGCGTCGATCGCCAGAAAGCGGATCGCGTTGGCCATGTCGCGATGCGACACCTGATCGTGGATATCGCGCACCGGAATGTTCAAGCTGACCTCCCCAAATGACCCATGCCGCCCATTGTTACTTTGCCCCCTTCTTGCGCTCGATCAGTTGCATGATCAGCGGCGTCAGGATCAGCTGCATCGCCAGGTCCATCTTCGAGCCGTGAATCACGATCGAATTGGCCCGCGACATGAAGCTGCCTTGGATCATCGACAGCAGATAAGCGAAGTCGATACCGCGCGGGTTCTTGAACCGGATCACCACCATCGATTCGTCCGGCGTCGGGATCCAGCGCGCGATGAACGGATTCGAAGTATCGACGGTGGGGACGCGCTGGAAGTTGATATCGGTCTCGCCGAACTGCGGCACGATGTAGTGCACATAGTCGGGCATCCGGCGCAGGATGGTGTCGGTCACTGCCTCGGTGGAATAGCCGCGGTCGGCGCGGTCGCGGTGCAGCTTCTGGATCCACTCCAGATTGATCACCGGCACCACGCCGATCTTGAGGTCGGCATGCTGGGCCACGTTGACCTTCTCGGTCATCACCGCGCCGTGCAGGCCTTCGTAGAACAACAGGTCGGAGCCTTCCGGCAGCGACGCCCATTCGGTGAAGTTGCCTGGCGCCACACCGTGCAGCGCCGCCTCGGTATCGTCGTGGACATAGTGTCGGGTCTTGCCGGTGCCGGTCGCCGAATAGTCGCGGAACGTGGTCTCCAGCTCCTCGAACAGATTGGTCTCGGGGCTGAAATGGCTGAAGTGCTTGTTGCCCTTCTCGGCCTCCTCGGCCATTCGGGTCCGCATGTCGACGCGGTTGTAGCGATGGAACGCATCGCCCTCGATATAGGCGGCGTTGACGTTCTCGCGGCGGAAGATCTGCTCGAAGGTGCGCTTGACCGAGGTGGTGCCGGCGCCGGACGAACCGGTGATGGAAATGATCGGATGTTTGCGGGACATGGGTTACTTTCAGACTCGGAACAGGCCGCGACGCGCGAACAACGGAGCGGTCCGCGACGCGGCGTCGGGATCGTTGTGCAACAGCTCGATGCGCTTGACCTTGTCGATCGAACCCATGATCAAGGGTGAGCGCTGATGGATCGATTTCGCGGCGAGATCGAGCACGCGCTCGCGGCCGGTCGAAGCCCCGCCGCCAGCCTGCTCCATCACCATCGCCATCGGATGGGTCTCGTACAATAGCCGCAGCCGGCCATCGCCATAGCCCGGACGGGAGTCCGCCGGATACAGGAACACGCCGCCGCGGGTCAGGATCCGGTAGGCTTCGGCCACCAGCGATCCGATCCAGCGCATGTTGAAATCCTTGCTGCGCGGACCGTCGGCGCCGGCCAGGCATTCGTCGACGAAATCACGCACCGGCTGTTCCCAGTGGCGATGGTTCGAGGCGTTGATGGCGTATTCGGCGGTGTCGGCCGGAATTTTGACCCGCTCGCGGATCAGCCGGTAGGTCCTGGCGGCGCGATCCAGCGTAAAGATGTCGACGCCGTCGCCGAGCGTCAGCACCAGCGAAGTCTGCGGCCCGTACACCACGAAGCCCGCGGCGAGTTGGCAATTTCCGGAGGCGGTGAACGGCGCGACGCCCGGATCGTTGGGGATGATCGAGAAGATCGTCCCCACCGTCATATTGGTGTCGATGTTAGAAGAGCCGTCGAGCGGATCGTAGGCGATCGAGATCAAAGCCTTTGGATCGCCGGGCACCAGAACCTCGGCCTCCTCCGAGGCCAGCACCGCATAGGGTACCGACTTAAGCGCGCCCTGCACCATCTCGTCGGCGCGCACGTCGAGGTCCTTCTGCACGTCGCCATCGGCATTGGCGGAGCCCTGGGCCTGCCCGGTGATGCCGGCCAGCGCGCCCTGCCCGATCAATTCCGAAATCGCGATCGACGCCGCGGCGATCGCCCCGACCGCCGCCGCAACCGCCCGACGCTGCGGGTCAGCCCCCGCATACAGCTCGATACGACGCAGAAGCGTCTGTCCCTGTTCCATCGTCATGTCCCCGGATCGATTCCCAGTCGCGACATCAATGCGCCCGCGCGAGCGGCGCAGCTATCGAATGGATCAACGAAATAGGAAAATGCTATTTTCAATGCTACCACCAAAGTAATTCTTATATTGTGAGTATTGGGGGCGCGCTTTCGGGTCTGCGGCAAGCAAATGCGAACTATTCGCAAAGCCCAAACAATAATCATGAACCTTCGCGGTGAGGCCGGAAGTCCGCCCGACATCAATCGACCCTTTTCAGGCCAAGATGGCGTTGGCTAAACCATTGCCGAAGGACAATTCGTCTGCCCGAGCGTATTCCTGCGGGACAGCCTACCCAATAATGGCGCTACCAAGATCTGCCAGTGCTGGGCAACGCGATGGCGCAGACCTGATCCGGACCAAGCGTCAATGTCAGGCGTCCTGGGCGTCGTCCGGCTCCGGCGTGCCGCCGCTGAAATTGCGATAGATGAAGCGGCTGGTGTCGCCGCTTGCTTCGGTCTCGGCGAGCTTGAAGATCTGCTCGTGCAGCGGCGACAGCGCGCAGGCCGGATCGGTGTTGCCGGCATCGCCGGTCAGAGCGAAAGCCTGACAACGACAGCCGCCGAAATCGATCTCCTTGTAGTCGCAGCTTTGGCACGGCTCCGGCATCCAGCCGGTTCCGCGATAGCGATTGAAGGCCTCGGAATTCTGCCAGATCCAGGCGATCGAATGATTGCCGCGCACCGATTCGAAGTCGAGCCCGGTGATGGTCTCGGCGGCGTGGCAGGGAAGCACCTTGCCGGTCGGCGAGATGTTGAAGAACTGCCGGCCCCAGCCGCCCATGCATTTCTTCGGCCGCAGCGCGTAGTAATCCGGGATCACATAGTCGATCGCCAGAATTCCCTTCAGCCGCTTTTGCGCCGCCTCGACGATTGCCGTGGTGTCCTCGATCTGTTGCAGCGTCGGCATCAGCGCGGCGCGGTTCTTCAGCGCCCAGCCGTAATACTGCACATTGGCGACCTCGAGCCGGTCGGCGTCGAGCTCCACCGCCATCTCGATGATGTCGCCAAGCTGATGCAGGTTCTGCCGATGCATCACAGCGTTGACGGTGAGGGGCAGGTCCAGCTCGCGGGTCCAGTGCGCCACCTCGATCTTCTTCCGATGCGCGTCCTTGAGCCCGGCGACGCGGTCGGCGACGACGGGCTCATTGCCCTGAAAGCTGATCTGCACATGGCAGAGCCCGGCCTCCGCCAGCGCGGCGAGCCTGTCGCGGGTCAGCAGCACGGCGGAGGTGATCAGGTTGGAATACAGCCCGACATCGCTGGCGTGCTGCACCAGCTCGACCAGGTCCTTGCGCGCAGTTGGCTCGCCGCCGGAGAAGTGAATCTGCAGCACGCCGATCTCGGCGAGTTCGCTCAGCACCTTCTTCCATTCCGCGGTGGTCAATTCGGAGCTCGCCCGCTCCAGTTCAAGCGGGTTGGAGCAATAGGGGCATTGCAGCGGGCAGCGGTGCGTCAGCTCGGCGAGCACCGCGAGCGGAATCCCGAACGTCTCGGCGGTCGAGCCGCGCTGCTCCAGAATCGCGACGCCGTCGGACGGATCGGCTGCGAGAGGCGGCGGATCGGTCAAGATCGGGCTCATGCCGTGTTCTCCCGCGCTTCGGTCAGGAATCCCTTGTCGGCCAGATCCTGCAGCATCGCGATCACGTCGGCGCCGATCAACTCGCGCACCGCGACGTATTTCGCGGCCAGCGAATCGATGATCGCGGCGACGTTGCGGACGCCGTCGCACAACTGCAGAATTTCCACCGCGATGTCGTCGGGCGCCAGCACCCGTTCCGGCGCCAGGATCACCCAGCGGTGCCGCGTCTCGTCGAACCGCAGCTTGGCATGCCGCGGCAGCACCGGCCGGCTAGCCTCACTGACGGTGACATGGCGGCTGCGCAAGGTGGCCATCGGTTGCGCTCAGCTCGCCGCGGGCACGAACGCGCCCGGCGGTACATGACCGTCGACATAGGCGTGATGCAGCGCGTCGAGCTGGGCCCACAGCACATTGGTCTTGAAGATCAGCGCGTTGCAGACCGCCTCGCGCTCGGCCGGGGTGGTCGCATGCTGCTTGACGTAGTGCAGCGCGAAATTGGCGTCGCGCGGCGCCTGCTCCAGCCTTCGCTTGAAATAGCTCATGATGTCGGGATTGACGAAGTCGTAATGCGCCAGCATCCCCGCTATCCGCTCCTCATGCAGGCTCGGCGCGAACAATTCGGTCAGCGAGGAGGCGATCGCCTCAAGTGGAGATTTGTCGCGGACGAAGTGCACATAGGCATCGACCGCGAAGCGCGTCGCCGGAAGGATGCCTTCGGTGGATTCCACATAGGCGCTGTCGAGCCCAAGACCCTCGGTCAGCTTCAGCCAGCGCTCGATGCCGCCTTCGCTGCCGAGATCGCCGTCGTGATCCTCGATCCGATGCCGCCATTCGACCCGGGTGGCGCGGTCCCGGAACCGGGAGATCACCACCGCATCCTTGATCGGAATCGAACTCTGATAGTAGTAGCGATTCAGCGCCCAGGCCTGCACCTGCCCCTTGTTCAGCTTGCCGCCGTGCAGCAGGCGATGGAACGGATGCAGATTGTGGTAGCGTGTCGCGCCGATATGGCGCAGCGCCGCTTCGAGATCCTCGCCGCTGTGCAGCGGTGCGCTGCCGGCGATCGAAAAGGCTGTCATCGCATTCACAGTGTCACCTCCGTTCCGTCGGCGGGAATCTGCCAACCGGCGCGCTCGGCGGTCTGCCATTCGACCGAATCGCGCAGCAGCACCGGGTTGGAATTATTGATATGCAGAAAGAACTTCCGGCCGATGCCGAGACCGGCGAGCGCCGCAATCGCGCCCTGTTCGCCCGACATCGCGATGTGCCCCATGGCTTGCCCGGTCTTGTTGCCGAGTCCCGCGGCGATCAACTCGTCGTCGCGCCAGACCGTTCCATCGAAGAACACCAGCGATGCGCCCTTCAGACGCGCCTTGAGATCGTCGGTCACCTCGGCGCAGGCGGCGACGAAATAGAGCGTCGTTCCATCGGCTTTGTCTGTGATGCGCAATCCGAGCGTATCGCCGGCGCCATCGGCGCCGCCCGGATGCTCCTTGCCTTCCAGATACCAGGCGCCCTTGCCGGCCACGGCAAACGGCAGGATCTCGAAGCCGGAGGGCGAACCATCGGGCAAGGTCGGCTCAAACGGCTGGTCGATCGCGATCGGCTGGCGCCGGACATGCTTTTCGCTCAGCACGTTGAAGATGCTGTTGGCCTTCAGGATCGAAAGCACCCTGGGATGGGCGTAGATCGTGAACGGCCAGCCCTCGCGCATCGACAGCAGCCCGGCGACGGCGTCAACTTCGCTGTTGGTCAGGATCACGCCGGCGATCGGGCTGTGACGAAGCTGGCCGGATTTTGGATGGAGCTGCGGCGTCGCGATCAATTGCTGGCGCAGGTCCGGAGACGCGTTGATCAGGAACCAGTGCTCGCTATCGGCGCTGATCGCGATCGACGCCTGCGTGCTTCTGAGATTGGGATCATCGAGTCGCGCGGTCTGACAGACCGGGCAGCCGCAATTCCATTGCGGCACACCTCCACCTGCAGCAGCTCCCAGAACGACGACGCGCAACATGACTCGTCTCCGGGGGCACCTTTAGCTATCTCAGGCGTCTTGATCCTGGGTACCCAAGCGCCCACACTCACCGCCCACCGGCAACATCTCCCAAAGGAAGCTGTCGCGGCCGACGGCATATTTCGTGAAACGCCGATTTAACCCAAACTGTTACTTGCGGACCGCGCAGGCATACATGTTGATTTCCATGCCCACGGCCAGCTCGACGATCTTTGGAGTGTTCCAGGCCATCGCGTCCTCCCGATTGGTTGCGGTCCGATCGCCGCAGTGGTGAAAAGATAGTGCCGTCTCGGTGTCCGCGCAAGCAGACACTTGTCACCGCAGGCTCAACGTCACGTTTTTGAAGTGTGCATTGCGAAACAACATGCCCGGCACACGAACCTTCGCACCTGCACAAACAACTCTGCGTGAAGTCGAGCGCGCGCCAGCAACGTCGGCCGCCACGCGCATGGCTGGCTTGACGGCGCACCGATGGTGGATCGCAGTGCAATGCAGGTCGGCCTTTGCAACCATATCAACCAAGAAAGCGCCAGCGCAGCATAGCATTGATGCCTTGAATCGAATTGACTCGACCGAACGCGGAGCGAAACGACGCGTAGTTGCGTCGGAGCCGTATTACGCTTCTCTCTGATGGTGGATGTGCTAGCATTCAAAAGTTGCGGCCTGCATGCGGGCCACGACAATTTACTTCTAGGGCTCAAAACAATAATCGCGGCCGGCCATCGGCCGCATAGGGAGTGGCGCGATGAAGTCGGTGTTCAATCGATCCGTTGTTGCGTGCGCGGCGATCCTTGCGATCGCGGCGATCGGGCAGGCCAGCGCACAGGGCAAGCTGAAGAGCTATCAATCCGGCACCAAGGAATTCTGGACCCATCCTCCGGACGATTGGTTCCTCGGCGACGAAACTGAAGCCCAGAAAGGCCTCGCGCCGCCCGCGGGCCCGCCGACCGGCGCATCCGAGGCCGAACTCGCGGCGATGATGAAGAAGATCAAGCTGCCGCCCGGCTTCAAGATCGAGGTCTACGCCTCGGGCGTGCTGGCCGCGCGGCAGATGGCCTGGGGCGACAAGGGCACGCTGTTCGTCGGCTCGTTCGGGCTCGGCAACGTCTATGCCATCACCGACAAGGGCGGCAAGAAGGACGTCAAGACCGTCATCAAGGGCATGAAGATGCCGACCGGTCTCGCGTTCCGCGACGGCGCGCTCTACGTGATCGATATCGACAAGCTGATCCGCTACGACAACGCCGAGGCCAACCTCGACAAGCTCGGCGACGGCAAGGTGGTGTATGACGACATGCCGTCCTACGTCGCCCATGGCTGGAAATACCTCGCGGCCGACAAGGACGGCTGGTTCTACGTGCCGTTCGGACCTCCCTTCAACATTGGCATTCCGCCGACCTCGGTAGCGCAGATCCGCCGTGTCGATCCGAAAACCGGCAACGCCGAACTGGTGGGCCTCGGGGTGCGTAACTCGGTCGGCGGCGACGTCGATCCGCGCACCGGCAAATACTGGTTCACCGAAAATGCCCGCGACTGGATCAGCGACGACATGCCGAGCGACAAGCTCAACATGATCTCGAAAATGGGCGAGCATTTCGGCTATCCGTATTGCCATCAGGGCGACATGCCGGATCCGAAATTCGCCATGGGTCACAAATGCTCCGAGTTCACGCCTCCGGTGCTGAACCTCGGCGCCCATGTGGCTCCGCTCGGGATGAAGTTCTACACCGGCAATCAATTCCCGGCGAACTACAAGAACTCCATCCTGATCGCCGAACACGGGTCGTGGAACCGGCACAAATATCAGGGCGCGCGGATCGTGAAAGTCACCGCGGATCCGGACGGCAAGAACGCCAAGCAGGAAGTGTTCGCGTCCGGCTGGCTCGAGGGTGCCCAGGGCTATCTCGGCCGTCCCGCCGATATCCTGCTCGCGAAGGATGGCTCGATCCTGGTCGCCGACGACTGGGCCGGTGCGATCTATCGCATCAGCTACAGCAAGTGATCGGCTGAGACACCGCGGGACTGCGGCCCGGCCGCAGTCCCAACGTGGTCAAAGTGCGCGCCTCTCCACACGGGGAAGGCGCGGCGAATTCCAAGAAAACGCTCTCTGGACATAACAAGAAAATGCCACTCATGACTCGCGGCCTGGCCGCTGCTGCCGCGCTCGGACTCGCCTTGTGCCAGCCATCGCCACTACGCGCCGCCGACATCGAGGCCGGCAAGGCCAAGGCCGAACTGTGCGCGGGTTGCCATGGCGACAACGGCGTGTCGATCATCGAATACACGCCGTCGCTGGCGGGACAGCCGGACCTCTTCCTGCAATGGCAGTTGGTGTTCTTCCGCAGCGGCACCCGGCAGAATGCCCAGATGCGGCCGATCGTCGAGGATCTGAGCAACGAGGACGTCCGCAACCTCGGCGCCTATTATGCTTCACTACCGCCTATGCCGGGCAAGAAATCAGACGACAAGCCAGAACTGTCGCGCAAGGGCGCCGAGGCCGCGGCCGGGCGGCGCTGCGCTTCCTGTCACACCGACAGCTATGCCGGCACCAAGGCCACCGCGCGGCTCGCCGGACAGCGCGAGGAATATCTGATCAAGGCGCTGAACGAGTTCAAATCCGGCCAGCGCTCCGGCGGCGCCATGGCGGCGATGGCCGACGTCGCCTATCCGCTGAGCGAAGAGGAAATCTACGCGCTGGCGCATTATCTGGCGCATCTTTAAGCGCCGCCGGCTGTCCGGCTGGACGATCTGCACCTCGTTTTATTTTGCTCGCTGTTCGCCAGGGCTGCGCCGGATCCCGCACCAGCCGTGATCGTGTCGGCCTGCGCCAATGATCCTTCGAGCAGTACTCACAGGCCTCCCCGCGATGTCGCAAAACTGGCCATCACTGACGATGGACTTGCTGCGCTGCGATCACTGCACCGGAAAGAAGAAGAAACTCGCGCCCTCCGTCAGACCACCTGTGAGGGCCGGACGCTGTCGTCCCTGGGTGCCGGTCGCCACATCCTCCCGAACCCGTTCGAAAAACAGTCGCAAGTCGAGATTCGGCGTCGGCAGCCTTGATACGAACGCTCGCGTGAAAGGACTGTTCAGCTCGTTACCATCGAGCGTGACCTCACCCGGTTGTGTCGAAAACAACGCGACCGTGTTGGGCTGGGTGAGCTGCAAGCCTGCCAATCCTCCGCCGATTGCCTTTCGGCGAGCAATCAATGAAGCAAGTCCGACGTCGGCGGTTTTGTCGAGCGCTCTCTTGGCGGTGGCACGATGCGACTGCTGGACGAACGGGTCGTCACGGCAAGCATCGAGAACGACCATATGAAGATCTTTCGCTTGATCAACGGCGGAAATCATCTGATTGATTGAGACCGCGCGCACGGGGGCGTCGATCAAGGTGGCCATATCCGCATCAACCGGTATGGCATAGTTGACGCCATCTATCTCGACGCCGTGGCCGGCATAATAGACGATCGCCCAATTCGCCTCGGCCACCTCGCGGGCAAATTGCTGCAACAAGCCATCCATTTGGCTCCTGTCTAGGTCAGTCGCCACCGTCACGCTGGTAAAGCCGGCTTCGCTCAATGCTGCGCCGACGCTCTCCGCGTCACGGTCCGAGTTCATCAACGCCGGAACATGCCGATATGCGGCGTTGCCGACGACGAGAGCGATGCGCCGCCCGCGATCGTTGCGGGTCGGGTGTGACAGCACGTTGATGTTCGGCGGAAGCGCCGGGTCCCCCGCCTTCCGCGAACGTCGGGCTTGCAGCACCTCCAGCCGGAATACCGAATAGTCGTAGATACTCTTCTCGAGGAGATTGTCTCGCGTCATATCGCCCGCCTTGCGGTAGTCGCTTGACGCATCGTCAAACCGATTGCCGCGTTCGAAGGCGATGCCGCGCTGGATCAACGCGTCGGCATGGCGAGGTGAGACAGCAAGCGCATGCGCGTAGGACTGATAGGCCTTTTCGAGGTCCTTCAGGTAGTCCCGTGCGAGATTGCCGGCACGGACATGGAACTGCGCGGCCAGCATCGGCAGCGGCGCGGTTTCGGCGGCCGCCGTCCAATCGGCGAACCCCCGCAAAGGCTCGCCAAGACTGACCGCAAGCCTTGCGCGGCCGCTGAGCGCATACCAGGTTTGGCTTCCGCCAACGGCTTCGGCTTGGCTGAAGTCCGCAAATGCGCGTTCAACGTCGCCATATCGCGCCCACAGCATCGCACGGTTGATCCAGGCGTTCTGATTTCTTGCTTCTAGCTCGACGGCAGTGTCGAGATCGGCGCGCGCTTGAGAAAATCGGTCGAGGCGTTCCAAGATCAGGGCGCGCTGGACAAAATGTGATGATATTTTTGGATCGGCCCGGATTGCGTGGTCAAGATCGTCGAGTGCATTGTCGAACCGCTCCAACACCGTCTCGATCGTCGCCCGCAGGCTGAAGGGACGCGGATCAGGCGTGGGAGCCGTGGCAATACACGCCGCAAGATCGTCAAGAGCAGCTGTCACCTCGCGCTGCGCGGCAGCGCCAGAGCCGATCGGTTTCCTCTCGGCGATGGCAATCCGTGTCGCCTCGAGGAAATGGTTCAGGCCTCTGAAATAGAGCGCATAGGCACGCTGCTCTGCTGATGCGGACGGTTTTTGCAACACGCGCGCGCACGCTGCAATCGTAGCCGCTATCGCGCTTTCGGTCCTGACCGTGTCGTATTGCAGAGCGACGCAATCATCGTAATCGCTCTGCTGCGCTTTGCCTTGCCGCGGCATGACTGCCGTTAGCAAAACTACAAGCCCGACAGTTGCGATCAGCCTAATACGTCCCGGGATGACTTTCATGACAACGAACAATTGATCATACTCCGCTGAGGTCTCATTGACAGACATCAAGAGGTCAAGGCTCCCGCCTTCCGTCGAGATCCCCGAGGTCAACTTTTTGACCTTGCTGTCGGGGTCGCGGAGACATCGGCCTCAAGCGGAAAGTCGGTGAGGCTGTCCGTCGTCAGAGGATTGCGACAGTTCGCCCATCTCCCGATTCGCCGAGCCCGGCGCCCGTGAGGCCGACTGTGGGAATTTGCTGTTGAGCTCGCCGGCCGCCTTGATTGCCTGCTCGACCAGTTCCTTGACCTCGGATGCGACCAGGGGACAGTCACGGCTTGCTTCTCCGGGCCTCGCCGCCTTGATGGTGGCGCTCGGACCAATCTGCCCCCGCGGTCCGGCGCACCCGGGCCACGCACTCCTGGCGCACCCGACACGATGAACGTGTGACCGTTGCCTGAAGGAGGGCCACGCGACCTTCCGTCGAGCCGTTTCGGGCCATTTCAGGGCTTTCCGACCGTTGCCGAAGGCCGGTCAATCGGCTACATCAACCGCTGAAGCACCCGTAGCTCAGCTGGATAGAGCGTTGCCCTCCGAAGGCAAAGGTCACACGTTCGAATCGTGTCGGGTGCGCCAGCAAAATCAACGGCTTATTAAAATCAGACCATCCGCGACAACTGCATCCGGGAGCACACCGGAAGCGATCGGCATTGCGCGGGACGTGGCGCCGGCCACAAGATCAACGCGTTCGCACTAGATTACGTCCCCGAGCAAGGTTTTCGCAGAACAGATGCGTTTGCGCTGGACGTCGTTTGGAGAACCAAAACGAGTGACAGCGATCGATCCACGCACACGCTGCGGGAGATGACGAGTGTCTGCGGAAACACTCTTCGACATCAATGCGCATGCCCCGTTGACTTGCGGCTTGATGGCGACGTCTTGGCGGCTTCGTTCGGGATCATCACCAGGCGCCCGTAGCGGACGCCGCGTTCGGCGATGATGTGGTCGGCAAAATGCTGGACCTCGCGGCTCGGCCCCTTCAGGGCGGTGATTTCCATGCAGTTGTCGTCATCGAGATGAACGTGCAGCGTCGCAAGCGCGAGATCGTGGTGGCCGTGATAGTTCTCCACCAGGCGGCGCGACAGGTCGCGCGCGGCGTGGTCGTAGACATAGACCAGCGCGGCGACGCACTCTCCGGCTTTTCCGGATTTCTGCGCCGCCTGCTGCATCCCGGCGCGGGTGAAATCCCGGATCGCTTCGGAGCGGTTCTGATAGCCCTGCTCGGCGATCATCCGGTCTAGGTCCTCCATCAGATCGTCGTCGAGCGTGATGGTGATGCGCTGCATGGCAGTCTCCCGGCCCGCTCGGTATGATGATTTATTGACATCATCATACTCGACGTGGCAGTTTTCGATTATCGGCGTCAACATAGCGCGCCTGGCAATTTGGCTGAAACCTTTAATCGAGCATCGGCATCGATCAAACTGCCGTGCGCGTGCGCCATCCAACGGTCGCGTGAGCGATGAGAAAGATGTTTGACACCGGGCGCCGCCGTTCGCGCCGCCGCGCCTGGCTGACGAAGTCCGAACTGATCCTGGCCGGCTTGATCGGCGCGTATGCCGACGCGCAGGCGCAGGATGCGCCGCCGGCGCAAAAACCGAACCTGTTGCCGGTCGTGGAAGTGATCGCGCCGCGCCACAGCCGCGCCAACAAACCGAAACCCGCGATCAGGCGGCCGGAGCCGCCGAGCACCGCCGCGACCGAGACCGTTTCCAGCGCGCGCGCCGCTGCCCCGGCGGCATCCAGCGAACGCACGGTGTCCGGCGAGGCCGTCAACGCCCGCCCGTTTTCCAGGCCGGCCGAAGCGCTCGAGGTCGCGCCCGGCCTGATCGTCACCCAGCACAGCGGCGACGGCAAAGCCAATCAGTATTTTCTGCGCGGCTTCAACCTGGATCACGGCACCGATCTGGCGATCTTCGTCGACGACATGCCGGTGAACATGCGCACCCACGCCCACGGCCAGGGCTATGCGGACCTGAATTTTCTGATCCCTGAGCTGATCGGCTCGGTCAATATCCGTAAGGGCCCCTACTTCGCCGATGAAGGCGATTTCTCCTCGGTCGGCGCGCTCCATGTCGGTCTGCTGGACAGCGTCACCAAGACGATGGCGTCTTTCACCGCGGGCAGCTTCGGCTATCGCCGCGGCTTCGGCATCACCTCCAGCAAGGTTGGCGACGGCACGCTGCTGATCGCAGGCGAAGCCAACAGCTACAACGGTCCGTGGGACGATCCCGATCGCTTGCGCAAACTGAGCGGCGTCATGCGCTACAGCCAAGGCACCGCAGAGGACGGTTTTTCGCTGACTGGCATGGCCTATGCGAACCGCTGGAACTCCACCGACCAGATCCCGTCGCGCGCCATCGCCTCCGGCGAGATCGGGCTGTACGGCGCGATCGATCCCAGCGATGGCGGCAATGCCGATCGCTTCTCGCTGTCGGCGCGCTGGGCGCAGACCGAGCAAGACGGCTCATCGAAAGCCAATTTCTACGTCATCAAGAGTTCGCTGAACCTCTGGAACAATTTCACCTATTATCTCAGCGATCCCGTCAACGGCGATCAGTTTCATCAGCACGATGACCGCATCCTTGGGGGCCTCAACGCCTCGCATACCTTCAAGAGCCAATTCGCCGGGCTGCCGATGGAGACCGAAATCGGCGTGCAAAATCGCTATGACGATATCAGGCTCGACCTCACCAACACGCTGCAGCGGCAGTTCCTGTCGCCGATCCGCAGCGACAAGGTCGCGGAAGGCAGCGTTGGCGTCTTCGTCCAGAATACGCTGCACTGGACCGACTGGCTGCGCAGCAATCTCGGCTGGCGCGGCGACTACTACCAGACTTCAGTGACGTCGTTCTTCACGCCAGCCAATTCCGGCAATGCCAAGGCCTTCATTGGCAATCCCAAGTTCGGCGTGGTGTTGGGCCCATTTGCCAAAACCGAATTCTTCGTCAATGCCGGCGAAGGCTTTCACAGCAACGACGCCCGCGGCGTGACGATCACGGAATCGCCCGCCGATGGCTCCGCGCTGCAGGCCTCGCCTTTTCTGATCAAGACCCGCGGCGCCGAGGTCGGCCTGCGCAGCAAGCTGGTCCCGGGGTTGAACAGTTCGATCAGCCTGTTCCTGCTCGACTCGGCCTCCGAAATCTTGTTCTCCGGCGACGCCGGCGATACGGAAGCAAGCCGACCGAGCCGCCGCTACGGTTTCGAATGGAGCAACGATTATCGTCCGCTGTCCTGGCTCGGTCTGGAGGGCGATCTGGCGATGACCCACGCGCGGTTTCGCGGCGAGGACACCGAGCAGGCCGCGGTCTACGCTTCGCTGGCGGGATATCCCGCATCGCAGATCGGAAACGCGCCCGGCAATTACATTCCTGGCGCGCCGAACATGATCGCCTCGGCCGGCCTCACGCTCGGTGAGAAGACCGGCTGGTTCGCTGGCCTGCGCTATCGCTATTTCGGGCGGCGGCCGCTGACCGAAGACAACGCCTTCGTCTCGCCGGCGACCGGAATTTTGAACGGGCGCGCGGGCTATCGCTTCGACAATGGCTGGCGCATCCAGCTCGATGGCTTCAACCTGTTGAACAGCAAATCCGACCAGATTTCCTATGCCTATGGCTCGCTGCTGAAATCCGACTCGCTGTTCGCGCTATGCTCCCCGGCCGCGGGCGTGCCGCTCGCACCCGCGGCGGTGTGCCAGACCGGAGTGATGGATCGGGTACTGCATCCGGTCGAGCCGCTGGCGATCCGGCTCACTCTCGCCGGTCAGTTCTGAAGGCAGTCGCTACTCCGCGGGCTGCGCCGCACCGATCCGGTCGTAGCCCTTCAGCCAGTAGATCGTCGCCGAGAGGATCCACGCGGCTACGAAGATGCCGACGATCACGAAACCGAAATTGGCGAGGTTGCCGTTGAGATCGCCGAACCAGCGCCACACCCGGCCATCCCATCCGAATTTGTCGGAGATAAGCGCGATCGCCTCGATGCCGCCGATCAGCAGCGCGACCGCCACCGACACCGCGGTGATCGTCAGGTTGTACCAGAGTTTCCGGATCGGATTGACGAATGCCCAGCCATAGGCGCCGACCATCAGCGCGCTGTCCGCGGTATCGACCAGCGCCATCGCGGCGGTGAACAGCGCCGGAAACATCAGCGCGTGCCACGGCGACAGGCCGTTGGCGGCTTCCGAGCCGGCGATGCTCAACAATCCGATTTCGGTGGCGGTATCGAAGCCGAGCCCGAACAGCAATCCGATCGGATACAGATGCCAGCTCTTCGCCACCACCCGGAACAGCGGACGACAGATCCGGCCGATCAGGCCGCCGGCTTCGATCGCATGGTGGTCGTCGTAGATGCCGTGATGCGCCGCATTGCGAAACGAGCGCCAGACCGAGACCAGAATCATCAGGTTGAGAGCCGCGATCAGCAGCAGGAACAATGCCGAGACCGACGCGCCGATCGCGCCGCCGAAGTTCTTGAAGCTGGCCAAATCATCCTTGAAGGCGGCGGCGGTCGCCACCAGCAGCAGCACGGCGGCGAACACCACGGTCGAATGCCCGAGCGAAAAGAACAGCCCCGCGGTCACCGGGCGCTGTCCCTGCTGTATCAGCTTACGCACAGTATTGTCGATCGCGGCGATATGGTCGGCATCGACCGCGTGGCGCAGCCCGAACACCCAGGCCAGCAGCGCGGTGCCGAGCAGCGCCGGCCGGCCCTGACAAATCACGAGCGCCCAGATCCAGGCCGCGACATTGCAGCCGATCAGGACAGCGAACAGGCCGACACTCGGGGATCGCTTCGGAACGGCCGCCGAGTGCGTAGCAGCGACCGCGGACTCGCCCGACATGACTTCCAACTTCATCGTCATCGCACACCTGATCGAGCAGCCGGTATGACAAATATAGAGAGAAAGCATACTGGCGGTCAACCGGACGCGGCGATGCGACGATCGTCTCAACATCGCCGATCGGATTTTCCGACCTCCGGGATCATCCCGATGCGCGAACTGCGGCAAAGATTGACACGGCGGATTGAAAACCGATTAGGGTGATAGCTCGGCCGCCCCGCGCGATTGATCCGGAATGCGGTTTGAACACCGATGGCTTCGCGCATGCAGCAGTCACTTCAATCGCCGGCGTTCAACGTGCTCTGGCTGCAGGGCGCCAGTTGCGGCGGCTGCACCATGGCGGTGCTTGAATCCGGACACTCGGGCTGGTTCGACGAACTGAGATCATTCGGGATTCGGCTGATCTGGCATCCCTCGGTCAGCGAGGCGACCGGTGCCGAGGTGGTCGCGATCCTCGACAAGGTGCGCGCCAGATCGATCCGGCTCGATGCGCTGATCCTGGAGGGATCGGTGCTGCGCGGCCCGCACGGCAGCGGCCGCTTCAACATGTTCGCCGGTACCGGCAAATCGATCTATCACTGGGTCGCCGAGCTCGCCGCCGTCGCCGACTATGTGGTGTCGGTCGGCAGCTGCGCGGCCTATGGCGGCATCCCCGCGGCCGGCATCAATCCCACCGACGCAACCGGACTGCAGTTCGACGGCACAGCGCCAGGCGGCGCGCTCGGCGAGGCATTCCGGTCCGGACGCGGATTGCCGGTGATCAACATTGCCGGCTGCGCGCCGCATCCCGGCTGGATCATGGAGACGCTGATTGCGCTCTCCACCGGTGATCTCGCCGGCAATGATCTCGACCAGGTTGGCCGTCCGAAATTCATCGCCAACCACCTCGCCCATCACGCCTGCTCGCGCAACGAGTTCTACGAATTCAAGGCCAGCGCCGAGAAGCTGTCGGAGCGCGGCTGCCTGATGGAGCACCTGGGCTGCAAGGCGACGCAGGCGGTCGGCGATTGCAATCAACGCTCCTGGAACGGCGGCGGCTCCTGCACCAAGGGCGGCTATGCCTGCATCTCCTGCACCTCGCCGGGATTTGAGTCGTCGCGGCATTTTCTCGAGACCAGCAAGCTCGCCGGCATTCCGGTCGGCCTGCCGCTCGACATGCCAAAAGCCTGGTTCGTGGCGCTGTCGGCGTTGTCGAAATCCGCCACGCCGAAGCGGGTGCGCTCGAATGCCACCTCCGATCACATCGTGGTGCCGCCGAGCCGCGACGGCAGCAAGAAGATTCCATGACCCGGATCATCATCGGTCCGTTCAATCGGGTGGAGGGCGATCTCGAGGTCAAGCTGGACATCGAGGATGGCATGGTCGCCTCCGCCGAAGTCACGGTGCCGCTGTATCGCGGTTTCGAGCAGATCCTTGACGGTCGCCCCGCGCTCGACGCGCTGGCGCTGGCGCCGCGGATCTGCGGCATCTGTTCGGTGTCGCAATCGATCGCGGCGGTCGCGGCGCTCCGCGGCACGCTCGGGATCGAGCCGGCGCCGAACGGCGTGCTGGCCGCCAATATCGCGCATGCGGCGGAAAACGCCGCCGATCATCTGACGCATTTCTACATCTTCTTCATGCCGGATTTTGCCCGCGACGCCTACGCATCGGCACCGTGGCACCATGCAGCCGCCGAGCGGTTCACCGCCACCCGCGGTAGCGCCGGCCGCGAGGTACTGCCGGCCCGCGCGCGCCTCCTCGAAATCATGGGCATCGTCGCCGGCAAATGGCCGCACAGCCTGGCGTTTCAGCCCGGCGGCACCACCCGGGCGATCGATCTCGGCGAACGCATTCGCCTGCTGTCGATCGTCGCCGGATTTCGGTCCTTTCTGGAGACGGTTGTATTCGGCGACCGGCTCGACGCCGTGCTCGCGATCCAAACCATCGCCGAATTCGATCGCTGGCGCGACGGCCGCGCCGGTGATTTCTGCCGCTTCCTCGCGATCGCCGATGCGCTGCAGCTCGATCGCCTCGGCAACGGCCCGGGAATTCTGATGAGCTTTGGCGCCTATCACGGCGAGCACGGCGCGCTGTTCGCGCGCGGCGTGTTCGATCAGGCCAGCGGCGGCGCGGCGCTGGCGACCACCGATATTGCCGAAGACGTCTCGCATGCCTGGATGCGCGACGGCGCCACCGATCCGGCGCTCAGCACGACGATTCCCGACGCTGACAAGCCCGGCGCCTATAGCTGGGCCAAGGCCCCACGCCTCAATGGTCGGCCAGCCGAGGTCGGCGCGCTGGCGCGGCAGGCCGTTGCGGGTAATCCACTGCTGCGTGAGTTGGTGGGACAGTCCGGCAGCAACATCCGCAACCGGGTGATCGCCCGAATGATCGAGACCGCACATTTGGCAGTGGCGATGGAGAGTTGGATTCGCGCGTTGCGACTCAACGAGCCGTTCTGCGCCGACGTCAGGCAGCCGGGCGAAGGCCGCGCCGCCGGACTGGTCGAAGCCGCCCGCGGCAGTCTCGGTCACTGGATCGAACTGAGCAACGGCAAGATTTCGCACTATCAGATCATCGCGCCCACCACCTGGAATTTTTCCCCACGCGACGCCGCCGGACAACCTGGTCCGCTGGAGCACGCGCTGGTCGGGACCGCGGTCGGCAGCGACGGCGCCGGCTCGGTCGCTGTGCAGCATGTGGTGCGCTCGTTCGACCCCTGCATGGTCTGCACCGCACATTAGTGTGCGCTTGCCGACAAACCGCACGCCTCACGGCATTCCCTCTTGGGCTTCGCTGCTTACGACGCGGATTGTATCCACCCGCCGCCGGCCGGCTCATCTGTCGCAGCGCGCCGGTTAGCTACTTGCCAGTGAAGAAAACTTTCTTTCGTTTCAGCCTGACGATGCTGCGTTGCATCACTCGCGTCGGCCGACAACACACAATGAAATCACTCACTTTGTGGTGCCGGAATGTGCCCGGCGGCGCTGGCCTGCTTCTTGCTAATACCCTCTTTACTATCGACTTCGGTCAAGATGCCGGGGCGATCGAGGAAACAGAAGAGAGGGGCCATGGGCGCCGGCACAGAGACTTTTTACGACGTGATTCGCCGCCAGGGCATCACGCGTCGCAGCTTTCACAAATTCTGCAGCCTGACGGCGACCAGCCTCGGCCTCGGCCCACTCGCCGCCACCAACATCGCCAACGCACTGGAAACCAAGCCGCGCGTGCCGGTGATCTGGATGCACGGGCTGGAATGCACCTGCTGTTCGGAAAGCTTCATTCGCTCGGCGCATCCGCTGGTCAAGGATGCCGTGCTGTCGATGATCTCGCTCGATTACGACGATACCATCATGGCCGCAGCCGGCCATCAGGCCGAGGCCATCCTCGAGGAAACCCGGGCCAAGTACAAAGGCCAATATATTCTCGCCGTCGAAGGCAACCCGCCGCTCAATGAGGACGGCATGTACTGCATCGACGGCGGCAAGCCGTTCGTCGAAAAGCTGAAACTGATGGCTGACGACGCCATGGCAGTGATCGCCTGGGGCGCCTGCGCCTCGTGGGGCTGCGTCCAGGCCGCGAAGCCGAACCCGACCCAGGCGGTGCCGATCGACAAGGTCATCACCAACAAGCCGATCATCAAGGTGCCGGGCTGCCCGCCGATCGCCGAAGTGATGACCGGCGTGGTGACCTTCGTCACCACCTTCGGAAAACTTCCCGAACTGGACCGGCAGGGCCGGCCGAAGATGTTCTACTCGCAGCGCATCCACGACAAGTGCTACCGCCGGCCGCATTTCGACGCCGGCCAATTCGTCGAGGAGTGGGACGACGACGCCGCGCGCAAGGGCTATTGCCTCTACAAGATGGGCTGCAAGGGCCCCACCACCTACAACGCCTGTTCGACGGTGCGCTGGAACGGCGGCGTCTCGTTCCCGATCCAATCCGGACACGGCTGCATCGGCTGTTCGGAGGACGGCTTCTGGGATCAGGGCGGGTTCTACGACCGCCTCACCACTATCAAGCAATTCGGCGTCGAGGCCAATGCCGACAAGATCGGCCAGACCGCGGCCGTCGTGGTCGGTGGCGCCATCGTGGCTCATGCGGGCGTCACTGTGGTGCGCAACATGGCGCGTCGAAGCAAAGAAAATTCCACTGACAACAGCAGATCGAATGGCAAGTCGGCCGGCTGATCGGAAGGAAGCATCATGACCAACGTCACCACGCCGAACGGCTTTTCGCTCGACAATTCCGGACGCCGCGTCGTCGTCGATCCGGTGACCCGGATCGAGGGCCACCTGCGCGTCGAGGTCAATGTCGACTCCGACAATGTGATCCGCAACGCAGTGTCCACGGGAACGATGTGGCGCGGCATCGAGACCATTCTGCGCGGCCGCGATCCGCGCGACGCCTGGGCCTTCACCGAACGGATCTGCGGCGTCTGCACCGGTACCCACGCGCTGACCTCGGTGCGCGCGGTCGAGAACGCGCTCGGGATCATGATCCCGGACAACGCCAATTCGATCCGCAACATCATGCAATTGACGCTACAAGTGCACGACCACATCGTGCACTTCTATCATCTGCACGCGCTCGATTGGGTCGATATCGTCTCGGCGCTGAAGGCTGATCCGAAGGCGACCTCGCTGTTGGCGCAATCGGTCTCGGACTGGCCGCTGTCGTCCCCCGGCTACTTCAAGGATCTGCAGACCCGCCTCACCAAATTCGTCGAGTCGGGGCAGCTCGGTCCGTTCAAGAACGGATATTGGGGCCACGCCGCCTACAAGCTGCCGCCGGAAGCCAACCTGATGGCGGTCGCGCACTACCTGGAAGCACTGGATTTCCAGAAGGAGATCGTCAAGATCCACACCATCTATGGCGGCAAGAACCCGCATCCGAACTGGCTGGTCGGCGGCGTGCCCTGCGCCATTAACGTCGACGGCACCGGCGCGGTCGGGGCCATCAACATGGAGCGGCTCAACCTGGTGTCGTCGATCATCGACCGCGCCATCGAGTTCACCGAGAAGGTGTACCTGCCGGACGTGGCGGCGATCGGCTCGTTCTACAAGGACTGGCTGCACGGCGGCGGGCTTTCCGGCAAGAGCGTGATGAGCTACGGCGACATCCCGGAAAACGCCAACGACTACTCGGCGAAGAACCTGAACCTGCCGCGCGGCGTCATCATCAACGGCAATCTGGCCGAGGTACTGCCAATCGATCTCGGCGATCCCGAGCAGGTGCAGGAATTCGTCACCCACTCCTGGTACAAATATCCCGACGAAACCAAGGGATTGCATCCCTGGGACGGCGTCACCGAGCCGAACTACCAGCTCGGCCCGAATGCCAAGGGCACCAAGACCAACATCCAGGCGGTCGACGAAGCCGCTAAATATTCCTGGATCAAGTCGCCGCGCTGGCGCGGCCACGCGGTGGAGGTCGGCCCGTTGGCGCGCTATATCGTCGGCTACGCGCAGAACAAGCCCGAGTTCAAGGAGCCGACCGACAAACTGCTGAAGACGCTCGGGCTACCGCTGACCGCGTTGTTTTCCACGCTCGGCCGTACCGCGGCGCGCGCGCTGGAATGCCAATGGGCCGGCCATCAGCTGAGGCATTTCCAAGACAAGCTGGTCGCCCGGATCAAAAACGGCGATTCCTCGACCGCCAATGTCGAGAAGTGGAAGCCGGAGAGCTGGCCGGCCAACGCCAAGGGCGTCGGCTTCACCGAGGCGCCGCGCGGCGCGCTGGCGCACTGGATCAAGATCAAGGACACCAAGATCGACAATTACCAGTGCGTCGTTCCCACCACCTGGAACGGCTCGCCGCGCGATCCCAAGGGTAATATCGGCGCGTTCGAGGCGTCGCTGATGAATACCCCGATGGCGGATCCGGAAAAGCCGCTTGAGATCCTGCGCACGCTGCATTCCTTCGACCCATGTCTGGCCTGCTCGACCCACGTGATGAGCGAGGACGGCCAGGAGAAGAGCCGGGTCACGGTTCGCTGATGCGTTTGGGGGCGGCGATCACCCTCGCCGCTCCGTCCGGCAGAATTGCAACGATTGGCCGTCGCGACAGTCGCTCAAAGGGCGGACCGCGGGCCACAGGGAGTGGATCATGACCGAGATAGCGCGGGTGCATGGCGTCGGCGACGCCAACGGCGAGCGGGCGAAATCGCTGCAGACCATCTATGTCTACGAAGCGCCGGTGCGGATCTGGCATTGGGCCAACGCGGCGTTGATCCTGGTTCTCTGCGTCACCGGCTATTTCATCGGCACCCCGCTGCCCTCGGTCCCGGGCGAAGCATCCGCCAGTTTCCAGATGGGCTACATCCGTTTCGCGCATTTCGCCGCCGGCCAGACCCTGATCGTGTTCTTCCTGCTGCGGCTTTACTGGGCCTTCGTCGGCAACAAATTTTCCCGCCAGATCTTCTATTTGCCGATCAGCAAGCGGATCTGGTGGTGGGGCATCCTCTACGAGCTGAAATGGTACATGTTCCTGGTCAAGGACCCGAAGAAATACGTCGGCCACAATCCGCTGGCGCATGTGGCTATGTTCTCCTTCATGCTGTTTTTGGTGTTCATGATGGCGAGCGGGATGGCGCTGTATTCGGAGGGCCAGGGCATCGACAGCTGGCAGTACAAGATCTTCGGCTTCATGTTTTCGATCTTCCCGAATGCGCAGTCTCTGCACACCTGGCATCACCTCGGGATGTGGGCGATCACTATCTTCGCGATCGTCCATGTCTACGCCGCGGTACGCGAGGACATCCTGAGCCGCCAGAGCATGATTTCGTCGATCGTGTCCGGCGAACGCCTGTTCCGCGACGACATCGACGACTTTCCCCGATGACCGCCGTGCTGGACACAGACTCGTCGGCAACGGGCGCGGCCGCCGCGGATCGGCGCGTGCTGGTGCTCGGGATCGGCAACATACTGTGGGCCGATGAAGGTTTTGGCGTCCGTGTGGTGGAGGAATTCCACCACCGCTACATTCTGCCCGACAACGTCACGCTGCTCGACGGCGGCACCCAGGGTCTCTACCTCGTCAATTTCGTCCAGGAGGCCGACGATTTGATCGTGTTCGACGCGATCGACTACGGCGTTGCCCCCGGCACATTGAAGCTGGTGCGCGACGACGAGGTGCCGAAATTCACCGGCGTCAAGAAGATGAGCCTGCATCAGACCGGCTTCCAGGAAGTGCTGAGCGCGGCCGATCTGCTCGGCCAGTATCCGAAGCGGTTGGTGCTGATCGGATGCCAGGCGCAGGATCTGGAAGACTGGGGCGGGCCGCTGACCGAGCCGGTGCGTGCGCAGATCGGCCCGGCGATCGAGGCGGCCTGCGCCGTGCTCACTGAGTGGGGCGTGCCGGTCACGCCGCGCACTACGCCGCTCGCCGACTCCGAAGCCCTGCTCGGCAATGACATCGACCTCGCCCGCTACGAGCGGCGCGAGACCGCCAACGCCAGCGGCGGATAGGTCAGCCTCGATGTGTCTCGGCGTGCCCATGACGATTGTCGAAACCGACGGCATGTCGGCGCTGTGCGAGCGCCGCGGCGAGCAGCGCCTGGTGTCGGTGCTGCTGCTCGACCGCCCGCCGGTCGGCGCGCAGGTGCTGGTGTTCATCGACAGCGCAGTGCGGCTGCTCGACGCAGTGGAAGCCGAACAGATCGACAATGCCATCGACGGCTTGGCGGCCGCCTGCAACGGCGAGAGCTTCGAGCATCTGTTCGCCGACCTGATCGACCGCGAACCGCAACTGCCGCCGCACCTGCGGCAGAGTTAGGCCACTCGATTAGAAGTATTGTCGCTCGCGCACATGCGGCATGGAAAGATAGTATCCGGCGCGAGACGGAATCAGACACCGCTCCTGGATAAGTCATTAGCGACGCAATAATAGAGCCGTATTTGCAATAGGTTACAGATGGATAATTGATATCCATCGTTGGCACATGACTTGCTATAATGACAAGCAAGAGCCGGAAACCTGTCCAATGGGAGGAAACATGACATCGCGAGAGCAACCCATTCTTCGTCGGCGTGGTCTGCCGACGCTCGATGTCGCGGATGTGGATGCTTTCCTTTCGGCAGCCGAAGCTGCCGGCGCGGTGCCGGTGCTGCTGTTCGCCGGCGACGCCGTGCGCTGGCCCGAGTCCGCCGACGTCGCCGTCGTGCTTCCCGAATTGATCGAGGCGTTCCAGGGACGGCTTCAAGGCGCGGTGATCGCGCCACAGGCCGAGACCGCATTGGCGCCGCGCTTCGACATTCAAGTCTATCCGAGCCTGGTGCTGTGGCGCGGCGGCGAAGTCCTCGAGGTGATTCCCAAGATCAAGGACTGGTCGGTCTATGTCGCGCGGATCAGCGCGGCGCTCAACGGCGGCGGCAAGCCGGCGCGTAGCAGCGCCACGGTCGTCAAGTCGATGTCGTTTCTGAACCGGGGGGTGTCATGAAGCAGGGATTTTGGGTGGCGCCGGAAGGCGCCGAGCAGCCGATCAACGTGTTCCCGATCGGCGATGAAAGTCTCGATCTCCAGCACAGCAGCCTGACCGGCGCCGGCACGATCAAGGCGCTGGCCTCGCTGGACGGCGCGGCGCTCGCCGAACAATGCCCACGCGCGATGGCGCTGCTGGAGCAAATCACCGCGGCATTGGCCAGCCAGCGGGCCGGCTCGGCCTCAAGAACATTCCGGCTCGACGACTTCACCGCGATGGAGCGCAAGCTGGTCGCCGACGTATTCGGCGAAGGCGAAGTCAGCGGCGTCGTGGCGCTGCCGGACGGATCTGTCGCGCAAATCCAGGAGTCCGTGCTGGCCGGTCTGTGGCAGATCAGGCTCGAGAGCGGCATCGGGGACGCACCCAAGGAATATGTCGAGGTCGCAGCAATTCCCGAACTGGTGCTGCGTGCCGCCAGCGATTTGACTGCGCCGGATTTCGACATCGGCGCGCCGCCGCCCGACGCGATGAACGTGATGCCGGTGCTGAGCGAAATCCGCGACCGCGCCCAGGCCTATCGGCCCGGCGACCGCTCGCAGATCATCAACTTCACGCTGCTGCCGATGAACCCCGTGGACATGGAGTTCATGCAGGCGACGCTGCGCAACGGCCCGATCCAGTTGGTGTCGCGCGGCTACGGCAGCTGCCGCGTGCTCGCCACCGGCACCCGCAACGTCTGGTCGGTGCAGTTCTTCAATGCGATGGACACTATCATCCTCGATACGCTGGAGGTGGGCGGGGTGCCGACGGTGGCGATCGCGGCTGATGAGGATTTCGAAGATTCCGCCGAGCGGCTGGCCGAAATCAGGGAGGCCTATTTCAAGTGAGCGGCTTCGAGAATTTCGGCGTTCGCCAGGACGTCGCCGACGCGGCGCGGATGGAATGCGGCATCTGCTGGACGGTGTACGACCCCGCCGAGGGCGACACTGTCGCGCAGATTCCGCCCGGGACACCTTTTGCAGCATTGCCGGCGGATTGGACCTGCCCGAACTGCGACGCAGTGCGGGCCAAATTCATGATGATCGAAGGTGACAACTGAAGCGGGTGAAGGGACGCGGATGACCAGTGCCATCGAATATGCCGCCGCGCTTGAGGCGCTCTATCGTCGCATCGGCGAGCGTTCGATGCATGACCTGCCGATCTACAACGAGGCGCTCGCGGTCGAGGCCGTCGGCTTCGATGCCCATGACGACGCCATCAGCGGCATTCTGATCACGCCCTGGTTCATGAACCTGATGTTGCTGCCATTGGACGGTTCGCTGGCCGCTCGCGCGCTCGGTTCGTCTTTCAGCCACGGCTTTCCGGTCGGCATGTTCGATTTCACCGTCGGCGATATCGAGGGCGTCGGCCGGATCGCCAGCTGCTCGCTGTTCTCGCCGATGTTCGAATTCGCCGACATGGCAGCTGCGCGCGCCACCGCGGCGGCCGCGATGGCGGAAATCCGCAATCCCGAGCCGGAGCAGCCAAAGACCCGCGTCGTCGCAGCGCTCGACCGCCGCAGTTTTCTGCGCGGCGCCCTGACGGAGCCGCGGCCATGACGACCGCGTCCGCCGACATCGCCATTGCACTCGACCTGATTGACGGTCGCGTGGCCGGGGTCGACATCACGCCGCGCCGCTTGCCGCCGATCGATGCCATGATGGCGGGCCGGCCCGTTGCCGAAATGATGGCGGTGCTGCCGCGGCTGTTCGCGCTGTGCTCGACCGCGCATGCGGTCGCGGCGACGACCGCCGTCGATGCCGCGCGCGGCATCGAGCCGTCGCCGGCGCAGCAGCGCCAGCGTCATGCGGCGGTGCTGGCAGAGCGGCTGGTCGAGCAGTTGCGTAGCGCCGTGACAAAACTGCGACTGCTCGACCGGCCACCGGTCGCGCACGCGACGCGCCAGGCGATCGGCGCCGCCGCGCAGTTTGGGCTCTCGGCTAACTCCGACGTTCCAACCCTGTTGCGCGCCATCGATCAGATCGAAGCCGCGCTGAACGCGATCCACATCGCCGATCTGCAGCCGGCGGAAAGCACCGCGCGCTTCGGCTCGTCGGGACCGCTTGCTCTCACGGCTGCGGATGACCTCAACGTCATCGCGCGGCTTCTGCAAGGCGGCACGCGCTATGCCGCCGCGCCCGATCTCGACGGCGCCATTCCTGAAACCGGCGCCTGGGCGCGGTCGCGTGCATCGACGGCGCCCGACACCGCGGCGGCGCGGTTGCGGGCGCGGCTGGATGAGCTGGCGACCATGCCACAGACGCTGCGCGCCCTCGTCAGCGGCGACGCGCCCTGCCCCGACGCGCCGATCGGCTATCGCGTCGGCAACCGTCGCGGCGCTGCCGCGGTCGAGACCGCGCGTGGCCGGCTCTATCATCTGGTCGAGCTCGGCAGCGACGGCCGCGTCGCCGCCTTCCAGATGGTGGCGCCGACCGAATGGAATTTTCATCCCCGCGGTCCGCTGGCCCAGATGCTGCGCCACGCGGCGCTCGGCGCCGACGCTGACGCGGCCGCCGGGCAATTGATCGCCGCATTCGATCCCTGCGTCGGCTGCAAACTTTCGATCCGCGAGGCCGCCGATGCATGAAATGGCGCTGTGCGAGGGCGTGATCGATATCATCGAGGCGGAGGCGCTGCGGCAATCGTTTTCGCGGGTGAAGACGGTGTGGCTGGAAATCGGCGCGCTGAGCCAGGTTGAGCCTGACGCGATGCGATTCTGCTTCCCCGTTTGTGCGGCGCACTCGGTCGCGGCGGAGGCGAAACTGGAGATCATCAGCGCCCCCGGCGAAGCCTGGTGTATGAGCTGCATCAAAACCGTGCCGGTAAAACGACGCTACGATCCCTGCCCGTGCTGCGGCGGCTACCAGCTGCAGGTCACCGCGGGGGAGGAAATGCGGGTCAAAGAATTGGAGGTCGCCTGATGTGTACGGTTTGCGGTTGCGGTGATCAGAATTCCAGCATCGAGCCCGGCGCAAAGCCGGAGTCGCATGTTCACGATCATCATCACCATCATGGCGAGCACGGCCACGGCCATTCGCATGCCCATTCCCATGACGGGCACCACCACGATCATGATCACCCACACGATCACCATCATCACGACCACAATCATGATCACCAGCATCCCGGCCATGACCATCCGCACAGCCACGCGCCCGCACCAGACGCGATCCACTATGGCGGCGGCCTTGCCGGCGTGCATGTGCCGGGCTTGAGTCAGCAGCGCATCGTCCAGATCGAACGCGACATCTTGGGCAAGAACGACGAACTGGCGCAGGTCAATCGCGCCCGGTTTGCCGCCGCGCGCGTATTCGCACTCAATCTCGTCTCCAGCCCCGGCGCCGGCAAGACCGCGCTGCTGGTCAAGACCATTTCTGACCTCAAAGGCATCCGCCCGATCGCCGTGATCGAGGGCGATCAGCAAACCTCGAACGACGCCGAGCGGATTCGCGCCACCGGCGCGCCGGCGATCCAGGTCAACACCGGCAAGGGCTGTCACCTCGACGCATCGATGGTCGGCGACGCCTTCGCGCGGCTGCCCGCAATCGACGGCGGGCTGTTGTTCATCGAGAACGTTGGCAATCTGGTCTGCCCCGCCGCGTTCGATCTCGGCGAGGCGCACAAGGTGGTGGTGTTCTCGACCACCGAGGGCGAGGACAAACCGCTGAAATACCCTGACATGTTCGCGGCCTCCAGCCTGATGCTGATCAACAAGATAGATCTGGTGCCGAATCTCGATTTCGATCTGGCGCGGACGGTCGAATATGCCCGCCGCGTCAATCCGAAGATCGAGGTACTGACGGTGTCGGCGAAAACCGGCGAAGGCATGAAGGCGTTCTATGCCTGGATCGCCAAGCGCGCCGCGTCGCTTGCCGCCGACGCGGCGGAGTAAGCAGCGCATGACCCTCGCCCGCCCGATCGCCACTCGGCAGCGCATCCGCGTCCGCGGCACGGTGCAGGGCGTCGGTTTTCGGCCGTTCGTGCATCGGCTGGCACAACGCTTCGCGCTCGGTGGCTTTGTCGGCAACGATGCCGATGGCGTGCTGATCGAGATCGAGGGCGCGCGGGTCGCCGAGTTTGTCCCCGCGTTGCGCCGCGAGGCGCCGCCGCTGGCGCGGATCGAGGCGGTTGAGACGTTCGAACTGGCCTCGCGCGGCGAGACAAGATTTGCCATTGCCCCGAGCGTCGCGGGCAAGGTGACGACACAGATCGCCGCCGACGCAGCGACCTGCGAGCACTGCCTCGATGAGCTGTTCGATCCGGCCAGCCGTTTTCATCTTTATCCGTTCGTCAACTGCACTCATTGCGGCCCACGCTACACCCTGACCCGCCGGCTGCCCTATGATCGCGCCAACACCTCGATGGCGGCGTTCGCGATGTGCGCCGATTGCGCCGCCGACTATCGCGATCCGGCCAACCGGCGCTTTCACGCCGAGCCGATCGCTTGCTCGCGCTGCGGGCCGCAGCTGAGCGCCGGCATCGACGCGATTGTCGCGGCGTTGCGCGGCGGACAGATCGTCGCGATCAAGAGCCTCGGCGGGTTTCAGTTGCTGTGCGACGCCCACAACGAGACCGCGGTCGCGCGGTTGCGCGCGCAAAAATGCCGGGACGCCAAGCCGTTCGCGGTAATGATTGCCTCGCTGGCGTCGCTCGACAGCATTGCTGAAGCCGACGCGCAAGAGCGCGAGCTGCTGCATTCGGTCGCGCGGCCGGTCGTGCTGCTGACATCCCGCCGCAAACTGGCGCCGTCAGTGGCGCCCGGATTGTCGCGGCTCGGCGTGATGCTGCCCTATACGCCGCTGCATCATCTGTTGTTTCACGCCGCGATGGGCCAGCCGGACGGCCGCGGCTGGCAGAACGACCCGTGCGATCTGGTGCTGGTCGCGACCAGCGCCAATCCCGGCGGCGAGCCGCTGGTGATCGACGACGACGACGCCAGGCGCCGGCTGTCCGGCATCGCCGATCTGGTCGTCACCCACGACCGCGCCATCGTCATCCGTGCCGACGATTCCGTCGCCTCCGTCGTCGCCGGCGCGCCGATGCTGATCCGCCGCGCGCGTGGCTATGCGCCGGCGCCGATCAGGCTGGCGCGCGAGATGCCGCCCCTGCTCGCGCTCGGCGGCCATCTGAAATCTACCGTGACGGTGACGCGCGGGCGCGAGGCCTTCGTCTCGCAGCATATCGGCGACCTCGACTCAGCCGAGAGCATCCGCTTCTTCGAACAGACCGTGGCGCATCTGCTGAAGATTCTCGACGTCGAGCCGGTAGCGGTGGTGCATGATCGGCATCCCGATTTCGCCTCGACCCGCTTTGCCGAAACGCTGCCATGGCCGGCGATCGCGGTTCAGCATCACCACGCCCATGTCGGCGCGATCGCCGCCGAGCACGGTATCGACGGTCCGCTGCTGGGTCTGGTGCTCGACGGTTTTGGCTATGGCAACCATGGCGAGAGCTGGGGCGGCGAGCTGTTGCTGTCCGACAATGCCGGCTTCACCCGGATCGGCCATCTTGCGCCGCTGCCGCAGCCCGGCGGCGACGTCGCGGCACGCGAGCCGTGGCGAATGGCGGCGGCGGCGCTGCAACTGATCGGCCGCGGCGACGAAATTGCCGGCCGTTTTGCCGCGCGGCCACAGGCTGCCATGCTCACACAACTACTAGAGCGCAAGAATGTGCAGCTGACGACCAGCGCCGGCCGGCTGTTCGATGCGGTCGCCGGCCTGCTGGGCATCTGTGGATCGCAGCACTACGAAGGTCAGGCGGCGATGGAGCTGGAGGCGTTGGTGCGCCGGCCGACCGTCGATCCCTCCGGTTGGCGCATCGACGACGGCGTCGTCAGCTTCGCGCCTTTGCTGGAACGTCTCGCCGCACCGGGCGTCGATCCGGTTGCCGGCGCCGAATTGTTTCACGGCACCTTTGCGGCGGCCATGGTCGATCTGGCGAGCCGCATAGCTGCCGCGCGCGACCTCAACACGGTCGCGCTTGGCGGCGGCTGTTTCCTCAACCGGGTGCTGGTCACCGAGATTGGGGCCGGCCTGCGCGCGCGCGGCATCACGCCGCTGATGGCGCGGGCGGTGCCGCCGAACGACGGCGGCCTCAGCCTCGGCCAGGCCTGGATCGCCGCCAGCGCGCTTGAACGAGCCGATGCCAGCGACGCTATGACCGGAGGTCAACCCACATGTGTCTAGCCATTCCAGCCGAAGTCACCGAGCTGCTGCCCGACGACATGGCCAAGGTCTCGATCGACGGCGTCGGCAAGATCATCTCCGTGGCGCTGATCGAAGATCTTAGCGTCGGCGACTATGTGATTCTGCACGTCGGCTACGCCCTGACCAAGATCGACCCGGAGGAAGCCAAACGCACGCTGGCGCTGCTGGCCGAACTCGGTGCCGTGCAAACGGAGCTGGCATCATGAAATACGTCGACGAATATCGCGACGGCGCCACCGCGCGACGGCTCGCCGAGGTGATCGCCAGCGAGGCCGCGCCCGGCCAACACTACCGTTTCATGGAATTCTGCGGCGGCCACACCCATGCGATCTCGCGCTACGGCATCGAAGACCTGCTGCCGCGCAACATCCGGATGATCCATGGTCCCGGCTGCCCGGTCTGCGTGCTGCCGGCGGGACGGATCGACATGGCGATTGAGCTGGCGGAGCGGCCCGAAGTGACGTTGTGCGTCTATGGCGATCTGATGCGGGTGCCCGGATCGCGGCGCACGTCGCTGCTGCGCGCCAAGGCTGACGGCGCCGACATCCGCATGATCTATTCCACGCTCGACGCCATCCGCATCGCCGA
This sequence comes from Rhodopseudomonas sp., assembly GCF_013377015.1. Taxonomy (GTDB): domain Bacteria; phylum Pseudomonadota; class Alphaproteobacteria; order Rhizobiales; family Xanthobacteraceae; genus JARJEH01. The sequence continues at coordinate 1,101,405 of NZ_JACABA010000001.1, forward strand.
ACAGGAGACGCAACGCGAGGTCGTGTTCTTCGCCATCGGCTTCGAGACCACGACGCCGCCGACCGCGATGGCGATCCGACTTGCGCAGAAGAAGCAGCTCGGTAACTTCAGTATCTTCTGCAACCACGTGCTCACGCCGCCGGCGATCCAGGGCATTTTGGAGGGCGTCGACCTTGGCGACCCCGAGCAGGTCGCGCTCGACGGCTTTGTCGGTCCCGCCCATGTCTCGACCGTGATCGGCACACGGCCTTACGAATTCTTCGCCGAGACATTTCGCAAACCGGTGGTGATCGCCGGCTTCGAGCCGCTCGACGTGATGCAGGCGATCCTGATGCTGGTGCGGCAGGTCAATGACGACCGCCACGAAGTCGAGAACCAGTACATCCGCGCCGTCACCCGCGACGGCAATCAGCGCGCTATCTCCGAGGTCGCCGACATTTTCGAATTGCGCGAGCAGTTCGAATGGCGCGGCCTCGGGCACCTGCCTCATAGCGGCCTGCGGTTGAAAGCCGCCTATGCGGCGTTCGACGCCGAGCGCCGCTTCGACATGCCGGAACTCACCGCCGCCGACAATCCGGCCTGCGAATGCGGCGCGATCTTGCGCGGCGTCAAGAAGCCGGTCGACTGCAAGCTGTTCGGCGCCGTCTGCACGCCCGAAAATCCGATGGGCTCCTGCATGGTATCCTCCGAGGGCGCCTGCGCCGCGCATTGGACCTATGGCCGCTTCCGCGACATCCAGCAGAGGAAGGCGTCATGAGCAGCAAACGACGCAAGCTCGATTTCAAGAATGGCAAGGTCGATCTCTCGCACGGCTCCGGCGGCCGCGCCATGGCGCATTTGATCGCGGAAGTGTTTCACGATTCCTTCAGCAACGAATGGCTGGCGCGCGGCAATGACCAGGCGGCGTTCGACGTCGGCCAAGGCCGTATGGTGATGACCACCGACGGCTATGTGATTTCCCCGCTGTTCTTCCCCGGAGGCAACATCGGCTCGCTCGCGGTCCACGGTACCATCAACGACGTGGCGATGGCCGGGGCGCGACCGCTATATCTGTCCGCGAGTTTCATCATCGAGGAAGGTTTTGCGCTCGCCGATCTAAAGCAGATCGCCGATGCGATGGGTGCCGCCGCCCGCGAGGCCGGGGTGCCTGTGATCACCGGCGACACCAAGGTGGTGGAGCGCGGCAAGGCCGACGGCGTGTTTATCTCGACCACCGGCATCGGCGTGGTGCCCGATGGCCTCGATCTGTCGGCGGAGAAGGCCAAGGTCGGCGACCGCGTGCTGCTCTCCGGCACGCTGGGCGATCACGGCATCGCGGTGATGTCGCAACGCACCAACATGACGTTCGAGACCGACCTGCTCTCCGACTCCGCCGCGCTGCACGACTTGGTGGCGGCGATGGTCGCCACCAATGGCCCCGGCATCCGGGTGATGCGCGATCCGACCCGCGGCGGCCTCGCCGCGACGCTGAACGAATTGGCGCAGCAATCCGGCGTCGGCTTCCGCATCGCGGAGGAATCGATCCCGGTGCGGCCGGCGGTGGCCGCGGCCTGCGAACTGCTCGGCCTCGATCCGCTCAATGTCGCCAACGAAGGCAAGCTGGTCGCAATCGTTGCGCCCGAGGCGGCCGAAGCCCTGCTGGCGGCAATGCGCGCGCATCCGCTTGGCAAGGACGCTGTCGATATCGGCGAAGTGGTCGAAGACGACCACCGTTTTGTGCAAATGACGACCAGCTTCGGCGGCGGCCGGATCGTCGACTGGCTATCCGGCGAACAACTGCCACGGATATGTTAAGATGTCACTTGAGCATACCACGCCGCACCGGCGTCCATCCGACGTGAGCACAGCCGCCACCGTTCTTGTGATCGACGACGAAATCCGCTCACTGGAAGCGCTGCGTCGTGTGCTGAACGACGAGTTCGAAGTGCTTTGCGCCAAGGATGCCCAGGAAGCCGAGGAATTTCTCGAGGGTGACATGGTGCATGTCATCCTGTGCGACCAGCGCATGCCGGGCCAATCCGGCGTCGAATTCCTGAAACGGGTTCGCGATCTCTGGCCCGACCCTGTCAGGATGATCATCTCCGGCTATTCGGATTCCGAGGAGATCATCGCCGGCGTCAACGAGGCCGGCATCTATCAATACATCACCAAACCCTGGCACCCGGAAAAGTTGGTCGAGACCGTGCAGGGCGCGGTGCAACTGTTCCGCTTGCAGAAAGAAACCGAGACCGCGAGCGTCGACGTCAAGCTGGCGCCGAACCGGGTCAAGCAGGTGATCTCCGAAAAGCGCGGCGCGGCGCGGCAACTCTATGATTTCGACCGCATCGTGCACGCGCCATCGAGCCCGATGCACGGCGTGATCGATCTGGCCCGGCGCGCCTCCGACTACGACATTTCGGTGATGATCACCGGCGAATCCGGCACCGGCAAGGAACTGCTGGCGCGGGCGATCCATTATCATTCGGCGCGGGCCAACAAGGTGTTCGTGGTTGAGAATTGCGGCGCGCTGCCAGACGAGTTGCTGGAAAGCGAATTGTTCGGCTGCAAGAAAGGCGCTTTCACCGGCGCCTATCAGGATCGCATCGGTCTTTTCGAGGTCGCCAATGGCGGCACCATCTTCCTCGACGAGATCGGCGAAACCTCACCGGCATTCCAGGTGAAATTGCTGCGCGTGCTGCAGGAAAGCGAAATCCGCCCGCTGGGTGCCCAGCGCGTCCGCAAAGTCGACGTTCGGATCGTGGCCGCCACCAATCGCGATCTCGGGGCCGAGGTCGAGGCCGGCCGCTTCAGGCGCGATCTGTACTACCGTCTGGCCGCGTTTCCGATCCACATGCCGGCGCTGCGCGATCGGCCGATGGATATCCCGCTGATCGCCGAACGCATCCTGACCGAAGTGAAGACGGCATTTAATCGCGACATCGTCGGCTTCTCAACGAAGATCCTCGACGACATGAAGCAATATTCCTGGCCCGGCAACGTGCGCGAGATGCAGAATGAAATCCAACGCATGGTCGTTCTCGCCGACAGCAACAGGCTGGAATTTTTGTCGCTGTCCGGTCGGGTGCGCCAGCCACCCGACCCGTTCAACGCAGCGCTGAAAATGAACGGAACATCCACCTTGAAAGACAAGGTCGAAGCCCTCGAAAAGGCCGTGATTGCCGAATCTCTCGAACGATACAATGGCAATATCAGCAAGGTCGCCGGATCACTTGGGCTGTCCCGGGTCGGCTTGCGCAGCAAGCTCGCCCGCTATGAGCTGCGGAAGGACATCGATGGCTATGAAGAGAATCCGGAAGAATGACCGGCCCAAGGGACTTCTGGACAAGGTTGCCTATCCGGGAACGTTAGAATTGGACAACGAGCGCGAGGACGCGTGGATCGAAGTCATCCGCAAGATGGATGAGGTCTATTCCGATCTGCTTCGCTACGAGACAGATCTCGAGCGCAAGAATGCTGCGTTGGAGGAAGCGCAGGCCTTCATTTCCAGCGTCATCGAATCGGTTTCGGACGTTCTGATCGTTTGCGATTCGCACGGCCTGATCCAGCAGGTCAATTCCGCGCTGGTCCGCATCGTCGGCCGTAACGGCGCCGATATCGTCGGACAGGAGCTGTCGCAAATTGTCGACCCCCGGGACCTCTCCAGCGCCGAGCATGTGCTGAAGCCGCGGCTGCCGACAGACGTGATCGAAAGCGAATTGCGTTTTGCGACGCCGAACGGCCCCTCCGACCTGTTTTCCCTCAATGGAGCGGCGCGCTACGATCACGGCGGGCGCTATGTCGGCGTCGTGCTCACCGGCCGTCCGATCGGCGAATTGCGTCGTGCGTATGAGGCTCTACACACGGCACATGGCGAGTTGCAGCGCGCCCAGCGCCAATTGATCGAACAGGAGAAGATGGCGAGCTTGGGCCGGCTCGTTGCCGGCGTGGCCCACGAATTGAACAACCCGATCAGCTTCGTCTACGGCAACATCCACACCCTTGAACGCTATCGACAACGGCTGCGTGAATATATCGAAGCAGTGCACAGCGATGCGACCGACGAAACGCTCGATGCGCTTCGACAGAAATTGAAGATAGACGCCACGCTCGATGACATCGGACCGCTGATCGATGGGACGCTGGAAGGCGCCGCGCGCGTTTCTGAAATCGTCAAGAACCTTCGCCGGCTCTCCTTCAAGAAGACCAATGAGCAACAGCATTTTCAGATCGACCGGGTGCTGGAAACCGCCGTCCGCTGGGCGATTCGCGCAAAGCAGACCAAAACGGACGTTGAAATGGTGATCGAGCCCGACCTCGTCGCGTGCGGCAACGAGGGGCAGATTCATCAGGTGATCGTCAATCTCGTCGACAATGCCGTTGATGCGATGAGGGAGCGCGCGAAGCCGGTCCTTTCAGTCAGGGCGTCTCGGGTCGGCGATGAAATTTGCATTGAAGTCTCCGACAATGGCCAAGGGATATCCGAAGGCGTCATCGACCGAATCTTCGAGCCGTTCTTCACGACCAAAAAGGTGGGAGACGGCACAGGGCTGGGACTTTGGATCAGCTACGGCATCGTACGGGAACACGGCGGCGAACTGCGCGCCCGGAATCGTGAAGCCGGTGGGGCCCAGTTTTCGTTTGGGTTGCCTTTGTTCAGTGCACGTCCCGGAAACGGCGGCGAAAAGGAGACTCCAGGCCGGAAGCCCGTCATGGACAAGGCGCGATAACAGCGAGACGTTTGCGGCCGGGACGCCTCCAGAGCGGCCCTCCCTGAAATCCGAGCGCGAGCGCGGCAAGGCAGCGCCTGGCCCTGCCCATCGCAGGGCAGAAGTGCAACATTGATTGAAAACACGCTCGGTCTCCAAAACATCCACCATATCCACTCATCGGCTGCGGTCCGGATCGTTGCCTGATGAACCGTTTCAAACGGACCGCAAATCGCTGATCGCTATCTGAATTTTGGTATAATCTTAGGGCAATGACGTCCACCTTCAACCCAGACGAGGGTGTAGTCTGAAAAAGAAAGCCGGGGGGAATTTCGGCAAGATCGTCATGACCGTACTGTAAGCACCGACGCGGCAGGGGGGCGCTCGATCGCGACGGTCCGACACTGATCGAAATCGCGATGGGGTAGTCAGGCGAGCGAGCCATCGCCCGCTCGCGCGGCGACCGCTAATCCGGCACCACGGCGGTAGCCTGGATTTCGACCAGCGCCTGGTCCTCGATCAGGCCCGAGACCTCGACCACCGCCATCGCCGGAAAATGCCGGCCGATGGTGGCGCGATAGGCCTCGCCAATCTGTTTGAGCTCGGCGACGTAGCGTTTGCGATCGGTGACGTACCACGTCATCGTGGTGATGTGCTCGGGTCCGGCGCCGCCCTCGTGGAGGATCGCGACGACGTTCTCCAGCGCTTGCCTGACCTGTCCGGCCAGGTCGAGCGCGACGAATTTGCATTGCGCGTTCCAGCCGATCTGGCCGCCGACAAATACGGTCTGCCCGCGCGCACGCATGCCGTTGGCGTAACCGATCGGCTTCGCCCATCCCGGCGGCTGCAGGATCTCGTGCGGTGTGACGCTTTGTTGGTTCGGTTTCGCAATGGACATTTTCATATCGCTCGATCAATGGCCGCGTGAACTAATTGCCTTCGAAAACCGGCTTGGTCTTGGCGGCGAAGGCCTCGAAGGCACGGCGGAAATCGCCGGTCGCCATGCAGATCGCCTGCGCCTGCGCCTCGGCCTCGATCAACTCCTCTAGTCCCATCGCCCATTCCTTGTTCAGCATGGTCTTGGTCATGGCATGGGCGAACCAGGGACCGTCGGCGAGTTCGCGCGCCATCCGATAGGCCGCGTCCTGCAGCGAGGCCTGCTCATGCAGCGCGTTGAAAAATCCCCAGGCGTGGCCTTCGGCCGCTGTCATGGTGCGGCCAGTGTAGAGCAGTTCACTGGCGCGGCCCTGGCCGATGATGCGCGGCAGGATTCCGCAGGCACCCATGTCGGCGCCGGCGAGGCCGACCTTGGTGAACAGAAACGCCGTCTTGGCCTGCGGCGTCGCCAGCCGGATGTCCGACGCCATCGCCAGAATCGCCCCGGCGCCGGCGCAGATGCCGTCGATGGCGGCGATCACCGGCTGCGGGCAGTTGCGGATCTGCCGGACCAGATCGCCGGTCATCCGGGTGAACGCCAACAACTCCGGCATCGCCATCTTGGTCAGCGGCTCGATGATCTCGAACACGTCGCCACCCGAGGAGAAATTGCCGCCGGCGCCGCGCAGCACGATCACCCGCACGTCGCTGGCCCGACCAAGCTCGCGAAACAGCGCGCCGAGTTCGGTGTAGCTGTCGAAGGTCAGCGGATTCTTCCGCTCCGGGCGATTCAGGGTGACGGTGGCGACGCGGCCATCTTCGTCGGTCTCGAACAGGAAATGCTCGGCCTTGCGGCTCTTGAACGGCTTTCTCAGTTTCTGCATCGCGTCGGTCATAGTCGCTTCATCCCTTCATCGTTTCGCCGCCATCGATGGCGATCGCTTGTCCGGTGACCGCCGCAGCGCCCGGCGAAATCAGCCAGCGCACCGCTTCGGCAACCTCGGTCGGCTGCACCATGCGTCCCTGCGGATTGGCCTGCGCCAGTTCGGCGCGGGCATCGTCGGCCGAGCGGCCGGTCTTGCGCGCGATGGTGGCCACCGCCGCATCGATCAGCGGCGTCTCGGTGAAGCCCGGACAGACCGCGTTCACGGTGATGGCGGTCTTCGCCAGTTCCAGCGCCAGCGCCCGGGTCAGGCCGATCACGCCGTGCTTGGAGGCGCAATAGGCCGACACATAGGAATAGCCGGTGAGGCCCGCGGTGCTGGCGATATTCACCACCCGGCCGAACGGCTGCCGCCGCATCGACGGCAGCACCGCCTGCGTCACCAGAAAGGTGCCGGTCAGATTGGTGGTCATCACGCGGCTCCACAGCGCCAGATCGGTCTTCTCGAACGGCGCCGACGGCGCCTGCCCGGCGCAGTTCACCAGGATCGAAATCTCGCCGCCCTGCTCGATCGAGCGCGCAACGCCATTGCGTACCGAATCGGGATCACCGACGTCGAAATCGTCCAACACAAAGCCCTCGCCGCCGGCGGCTTGCACCTCATCGCGCACGCTTGTCAGCGGCGCCGAACGACGCCCCGCGAGCGAGATGCGCGCTCCGGTCGACGCCAGCATCAGCGCCACGGCGCGGCCAATGCCGCTGCCGGCGCCGGTGACGAAGGCGTGCAACGCTGCGCTCATCGCGCCTTCCCGGCGTCAGCCCCGGCGCGAACCAGATTGCTCTCGTATTGCGCCCGCGCCGACTGATACTGCTTTGGCCACTTCTGTCCCGGATAGCCGATCTTGGCCGCCTCATGCATCACGAACGCCGGATCGGCGAGATGCGGCCGCGCGATCGCGCACAGATCGGCGCGACCCGCCGCGATGATCGAATTGGCGTGATCGGCTTCCGAGATCGCGCCCACCGCGATCGTCGGCACCCGGATCTCGTTGCGGATCTTGTCGGAGAACGGCGTCTGGAACATCCGGCCGTAGACCGGATGTTCGCCCTTGACCACCTGGCCCGACGAACAGTCGATCAGATCGGCGCCTTCGCGCTTGAACAGCGCAGCGAAGATCGCGGCGTCCTCCGGCGTATTGCCGCCGTCGGACCAGTCATGCGCCGACAATCGCACCGAGATCGGCTTGCCGTCCGGCCACACCGCACGAATGGCGCGAAACACCTCGAGCGGAAAGCGCGCGCGGTTGTCGTGGCTGCCGCCATAGTCGTCGTCGCGCTGGTTGGTCAGCGGCGACAGGAAACTCGACAGCAGATAGCCGTGCGCGGCGTGCAGTTCGAGAATGTCGAAGCCGGCCGCGTCGGCAAGTTTGGTCGCGGCGACGAAATCGCCGATCACCCGATCCATGTCCTGCCGGGTCATCGCGCGGGGAATGTCGGAATGCGGCAGATAGGGAAGCGCCGACGCCGAGATCAGCGGCCATTTGCCGTCGCTCAATGGCTCGTCGATGCCTTCCCACGCCACCCGCGTCGCGCCCTTGCGTCCGGCATGGCCGAGCTGGATGCCGATCTTGGCCTCGGTCTGCCCGTGCACGAAATCGACGATGCGCTTCCAGGCCGCGGCTTGCGTCTCGTTCCACAGTCCGAGGCAGCCGGGAGTGATCCGGGCATCCGCCGAGACGCAGGTCATCTCGCCGAACACCAGTGCCGGGCCACCCATCGCGCGGGAGCCGAGGTGAACCAGGTGAAAGTCGTTCGGCACGCCGTCGACCGCCGAATACATCGCCATCGGCGACACCATGATGCGGTTCTGCAAGGTCAGCTCACGCACCTTGTAGGGCGTGAACATCGGCGGCGGCGCCGGCTCGTTCGATGCGACGCGGATTCCGGATCGTTCCGCGAACCAGCGCTCGTAGCCTTCAAGCCAGACTTTGTCGCGCAACCGCAAATTCTCGTGGCTGATGCGCTGCGAGCGCGTCAGCATCGAATACATGAATTGCTCCGGCTCCATGGTGTCGGCATAGCGCGCGCCGACCACCTCGAACCATTCCATGGCGTTGCGCGCGGCATTCTGGATCCGCGCCACGTCGACCCGGCGGATGTCCTCGTAAGCCTTGAGCACTGACGGGATATTGCCGGCGTCGTGGCCGGCGATATCGAACTGTCGCGTCAACTCGATGGCGTCGTCGATCGCCAGCTTGGTGCCGGAGCCAATTGCGAAATGCGCGGTATGGGCGCTGTCGCCGAGCAACACCACATGGCTGTGGCCGTTGAAGTGACTCCAGCTATTGCAGATCAGGCGATTGAAATTCAGCCAGGCCGAGCCTCTGAGATGCCCCGCATTGGTCATCAGCCTGTGGCCGTCGAGCGTCTCGGCGAACAGCCTCTCGCAGAATGCGACCGAGCCGTCCTGATCAAGTTCGCCCAGGCCGTGGGCCTGAAACGTCTCCTCCGTGGTCTCGACGATGAAGGTCGAGGTGGTGTCGTCGAATCGATAGATATGCGCCTGGAACCAGCCGTGCTCGGTCTTGCGGAAATCGAAGGTGAAAGCGTCGAATTTCTTGTCGGTGCCGAGCCAGATATAGCGGTTCGGCCGCGTCACCATGTCCGGCTTGAAGAACTCGGCGTATTTGTTGCGCAGCCGCGAATTGATGCCGTCGGCGGCGATGATCAGGTCGGCATCGGCGAACTCGCTGTCGTCGATGACGTCACGTCCGAACAACAGTTCGACGCCGAGTTCGAGACAGCGATCCTGCAGGATGTTGAGCATCCGCCGGCGGCCGATGCCGACGAAACCATGACCGCTGGTGCGGATGGTGCGGCCCTTGAAGATCAGCTCGATGTCGTCCCAGTGATTGAACGCGACCTCGATCGCCTCGGCGGTCGGCGGATCCCATTGCCGCATCGACACCATCGTCGCATCGGAAAACACCACGCCCCAGCCGAAGGTATCGAACGGCGCGTTGCGCTCAACGACGGTGATGCGGTGCTCCGGGTGACTGCGCTTCATTAGCAGCGCGAAGTACAAACCCGCTGGCCCGCCACCGATGCACACGATCCGCATCGCCTCGCTCCCTTCCTGCCAACCCTCGGCCCGAGCTTCGATCAGTCGGACGCCGCTATCATGATCTGAAACAAAAACAATTTCAAGCTTAAAACGTTTTGCCGCGACGATCCGGGTAGCACCGCAGCGGCGTCGAATTCAGCGTGTCGATTAGTAGCGACGCGGCGGTCAACACCGAGTGGCGCAACAGCTCAGCTTGCGCCGCGCAACGCGTCCCTCGCCGACTTCTTCAGCTTGCCCAGCTCGCGCATCAACAGGCTGCGGTCCTTGTCCGACAAGCCTGCGAACAGCGATCCTATCCATGCGCCGTGCTTGGCGGCCATCTTGCGAAACGCGGTGCGGCCGAACGGCGTCAGCGAGATGATCTGGACCCGCCGGTCGGTCGAAAGCGTGGTGCGCTTGACGTGACCGCTGTCGACCAGGCGCTCCACCAGCGCGGTGATGTTACCCGCCGACACCATCATGCGCTTGGAGACTTCGCCGAGCACCATGCCGCCGTCGGCCTTGTCGAGCTGCGCCAGAAGATCGAATCGCGGCAAGGTGAAATCGAATTCCTCGCGCAGCCGGCGGCGGATTTCGCTCTCGATCAGCGCCGAACAGGTCAGCAGCCGAAGCCACAGCCGCAATTCGTCGCCGTGATCCTCGGGCGCTTCCAGCACCTTGGTCTCGCCATCGATCCATTCCTCGGTGCTCACTCGACTGCTCCTCGTCTCATCGACCCGGCATCCACTTGAAGGCTAAACTAATGAGATCGCCGCCGGAAGTCCAAGGCAGCGCCGCCCCATAGGTCGTAAGTCGCATCATCCCGCTCATGACTCCGCCTTGGCCGCGCTGGAGACGCCGAGATAGGTCTCGATCACTTTGGCGTTGTTGGCGAGTTCGGCGGCGGAGCCCTGCAGCACGAACTCGCCGGCTTCCATCACGTAGCCGTAGTCGGAGATATTGATCGCCGCCCGCGCGTTCTGCTCGATCAGCAGCACCGAGACCCCGCGTGCGCGCAGCGATTTGATGATCTCGAAGATGTCGCGGACGATCAGTGGCGCAAGGCCGAGACTCGGCTCGTCGAGCATCAGCAGCTTCGGCCGCCCCATCAGCGCCCGGCCGATCGCCAGCATCTGGCGCTCGCCGCCGGACAGCGTGCCGGCCGGCTGCGCGCGACGCTCTTCCAGCCGGGGAAACAGCGCGAACACTTCGGCCAGCGATGCCTCCATGTCGCGCGCACCGGCGCGCCAGCGATCGAACGCGCCGAGCCGCAGATTGTCGTCGATCGACATCGGGGCGAACAGTTCGCGATTTTCCGGAATTAGGCCGAGCCCCAGCCGCACCAGCGCTTCGGTGCTGGGGGCAGGCTTGCGGGCGCGGCCGAAATAGGCGACCGGGCCCGAACAGGGCAACAATCCCATCAGCGCCGACAGCAAGGTCGACTTGCCGGCGCCATTGGGGCCGACGATGGTGACGATCTGGCCCTCGGCGATCTGCAGCGATACGCCCCTGACCGCGGCGATCTTGCCATAGGACACCGACAGGTCGCTGCACTCCAACAGCATCGCACTACTCACTGCGCTGCTCCCAGATAGGCCTCAAGAACGTGCGGATCCTTCTGCACCTCCTCGGGCTGGCCTTCGGCGATCTTGGTGCCGAACTGCATCACCACGACGCGGTCGGCGAGCCGCATCACGAAATCCATGTCGTGCTCGACCAGCAGAATCGCAATTCCCTCGTCGCGCAGCTTGCGCAGCAGCGCAGCCAGTTGCTGCTTTTCGCCATGGCGCAGCCCGGCGGCGGGCTCGTCCAGCAACAGCACCTGCGGATCGGCGGCAAGCGCGCGGGCGATCTCCAGCGCGCGCTGCTGTCCCAACGCCAGCGCGCCGGCTTCGGTCCAGAGTTGATCGCCAAGCCCAATCCGTTCGACTTCGTGTTTGGCCTGCGCCAACAACAATGCCTCTTCGGTTCGATCGAGCCGCAGCAGCGCCGAAAACAAACCGGCCTTGCCGCGGCGGTGGGCGCCGATCGCGACATTTTCCAGCACCGACATATCCGGCAGCAGCCGGACGTGCTGGAAGGTCCGATTGAGTCCGAGCCGCGAAATCGCACGCGAGCCGAGGCCGCGGATCGAGCTGCCTTTGAATTCGAAGTGGCCTTCGTCGGCGTCGAGCGTGCCGCTGACCAGATTGAAGAAGGTGCTCTTGCCGGCGCCGTTCGGCCCGATCAGCGCCAGGATTTCGCCGGCCCGCAGATCGAGGCTGACGTCGCGATTGGCGACCAGGCCGCCGAACGACTTCCGGGCCTGCCGCACGCTGAGCACCACCTCGCCGCGTGGCGCGCGCGGCCGCGTCGACAGCGGAGGGGCGTCGGCGACCGCGCGCGGACGAATGCCGGCGCGTCCGGTCAAGCGGCGAACCGCCGGGATCAGACCGTCGGGCGCAAGTTGAAACATCACGATGATGATGATGCCGAACACCGCGGTCTCGAAATTTCCGCCACTGCCTATCAGCGATGGCAAGAATCCTTGCAGCCATTGCTTCAGGAACGTCACCAGCCCGGCGCCGACCAGCGCGCCCCACAGGCTCGCGGCGCCGCCGACCACGGCCATGAACAGATATTCGATGCCCTGGGCGAGCGAGAACGGCGACGGATTCACGAAGCGCTGGAAATGCGCGTAGAGCCAACCGGACAGCGAGGCGAGCACGCAGGCGACGACGAAGATCTGCAGCTTCGACCCGCGGGTGTCGATGCCCATCGATTCGGCCATCGTCGCGCCGTCCTTCAACGCCCGGATGGCGCGGCCGACGCGCGAATCCAGCAGGTTCGAAAGCACCACCATCGCGACGATCAGAATGCACCACACCAGGATGAAGCTCGCCTGCGGCGTCCGGAATTCGAAGCCTGCAACGGATAGCCGCGGCAGGTCGGACAGCCCGGTCTGGCCGCCGGCAAACGGCAAGCCACCGAACAGGAAATACGCCGACAGTCCGAACGCGATGGTGGCCAGCGACAGATAATGCCCGGACAGTCCCACGGTGATCACCGCGCCCACATAGGACGAGACGATGCTGACCAGCAGCACCACCGGCAGCGTGGCCAGCGGCGGCCAATGCAGCGAGGTCGAAATCACCGCGCTGAGATAGGCGCCGAGCCCCACATAGGCAGCCTGGCCGAACGACGACAGCCCGCCCTGCCCGGTCAGCAGCACCAGCCCGAGCGAGACGATCGCCGCCAGCCCGATATAGGTCAGAATCGTGAGGTAATAGGGCAGCAACAGCAGCGCCGCCGCGACGCAGGCGAGGCCGAGTGCCGCAAATGGCAGCAACCGCCTCAATGGTCTTCCTCCGGGGTTCCGCGCCGCCGCATCGAACGCCACAGCAGCACCGGGATGATCAGGGTGAAGACGATGGTCTCCTTGTACTGGCTGGCGTAGAACGCCGAGAAGCTCTCCATCAATCCGACCGCGAGCGCGCCCAGTGCCGCGAGCGGATAGCTGACGAAGCCGCCGATCACCGCAGCGACGAACCCCTTCAGACCGAGCACGAAGCCGGTGTCGTAGTAGATCGTCGTGACCGAGGAGACCAGCACGCCACAGACCGCGCCGATGAAGGCGGAGGCCGCGAACGCCACCGATCCCGCCATCGTCGACGACACCCCCATCAACCGCGCGCCGAGCGGATTGATCGCGGCGGCGCGCAGCGCCTTGCCGTACAGCGTGCGTTCCGAGAACAGGAACAGGCCGAGTATCAGCACTGCCGCGGCGAGATAGATCGCCAGCGATTGCGCCGGGACCGGCAGCGACCCGATCGAGAACGACAGGTCCAGCAACGGTTCGGTCCGCGCGCCGCCGGGACCGAAGAAGAACAGGCCGAATTCGACCAGCACCAGATGCAACGCCATCGACACGATCAGCAGCACCAGCGTCGAGCTCTTCGCCAGCGGCTGATAGACGATCGCGTAGATCAGCGGGCCGTTGGCGGTGACCAATGCAATCGCCAGCAGCGCATCGACCGCCGCGGGCAGCACGTAGGGCGCGCTGGCGAACACGACCACGGCGACGAGCAGCGGAAGCAGCGCCGATTTCAGCGCTTCCAGCAGGCTGTGCCGGAGATTGCCTTCGGCGATGCCGCGCAGCAGCCGCGCCCCGACCATTACCGAAACCAGCGCCAGGGTGAATCCGACGGTGCCCGGAAGCTTGCCTTCCCGCAATGCCGCGTAGGTCAACGCGGCGTAGGAGACGAACTCGCCCTGCGGAATGAAGATGATCCGCGTCACCGAGAACACCAGCAGGATCGCCACCGCGAGCAGGCAATAGATCGCCCCGTTGGTAATCCCTTCCTGGATCAGGTAGCTGGCGACGAAGGAGTTCAAATCATCCCCGCGAAAGTTACTTTAGGGCTAAAGTATTTTCAAATTCCGCCGCTGTCAACCGTGGCGGCGGCGCGGCGCCGACCATGTTTGTCGCAGCTTTTGCCCATTGGCTGAGCGCGATGATACGCCATTGGGCAATCGCAACATCACGACCAAAAGATCGGCGTTGACAGAAATTATTTTATGTATGAAATTTATTGCGTCGGTCGGCGCGAACGCCCTTCACGGCATTCTCGGGCACGGAGTTCGGAGAGACAAGATGGCTGAGAGGTCCTTTGCCAAGGAAGTGTTGGACCTCCGGCTCGGCGCGGGCGACGAATTCCGTGGCGAAGGCATTCTCGCCATCACCAAGGCCTTGCTGCAATCCGGCGTCGGCTATGTCGGCGGCTATCAAGGCTCGCCGATCTCGCATCTGATGGACGTGCTGGCCGACGCGCAAGATATCCTGTCCGAACTCGGCGTCTATTTCGAGGCCTCGGCTTCCGAAGCCGCCGCGGGCGCGATGCTGTCGGCCTCGGTGATGTATCCGATCCGCGGCGCGGTGACCTGGAAATCGACGGTCGGCACCAACGTCGCCTCCGACGCGCTGGCCAATCTGGCGTCCGGCGGCGTCACCGGCGGCGCGCTGATCATCGTTGGCGAGGATTACGGCGAAGGTTCCTCGATCATGCAGGAACGCAGCCACGCCTTCGCGATGAAATCGCAGATCTGGCTGCTCGATCCCCGTCCCAATCTGGAGAGCATCGTCAAGGCGGTCGAGGACGGCTTCGAACTGTCCGAGGCCTCCAACACGCCGGTGATGCTCGAAGTCCGGGTCAGATCCTGCCACGTTCACGGCCGCTTCGCCGCCAAGGACAACAAGTCGCCGCCGTTTACGCTGGCGCAAGCCTTGGAACATCCGGTGCGCGACACCGACCGCATCGTATTGCCGCCGGCGTCGTTCCTGCACGAAAAGGAAAAGATCGAGCGGCGCTGGCCCGCGGCGGTGCAATTCATCAAGGAGCGCAAACTCAACGAGGTGTTCGAGGGCGACATCGACGACGTCGGCATCATCCTGCAAGGCGGCATGTACAATAGCGTGATGCGGGCGCTGCAGGGGCTCGACCTCGCCGACGTCTGGGGCCGGACGCGGGTTCCGCTCTACGTCATGAACGTCACCTATCCGTTGATCGACGACGAACTGACCGCGTTCTGCGCCAGCAAGCGAGCGGTGTTGATGGTCGAGGAAGGTCAGCCCGATTATATCGAGCAGGCGTTGCACAAGATCCTGCGCAAGGCCGACATCGCGGCCAAGATCTACGGCAAGGGACCGCTGCCGCTGGCCGGCGAATACACCGTGCCGGTGCTGCGCGGCGCGATCCGTTCGTTCCTGGTCAGCGAACGACACCCCGCGCTACCCGACCGTCTGCGCGCGCCCAATGAGGCCGCTGCATTGTCGGACGACCAGATTCAGGCACTCGGCGCCGCGGTGCCGGCGCGGCCGGCCGGATTCTGTACCGGCTGTCCGGAACGGCCGATCTTCGCGGCGATGAAACTGGTCGAGAAAGAACTCGGTCCGCATCACGTCGCCGCCGACATCGGCTGCCATCTGTTTTCGATCCTGCCACCGTTCAATATCGGCGCCACCACGATGGGTTACGGGCTCGGCCCCGCCTCGGCCTCGGCGTTCAACGTCCGGGCCGGCAAGCGCTCGATCAGCGTGATGGGCGACGGCGGCTTCTGGCACAACGGCCTGACGAGCGGGATCGGCAACGCGGTGTTCAACAAGCACAATGGCGTGGTGCTGATCGTCGACAATTACTACGCCTCCGCGACGGGCGGCCAGGACCTGCTGTCGTCGCGCGCCGACAACCGCTCGCGCTCGACCCAGCATCCGATCGCCGCGGCGGTCAGAGGCATCGGCGCCACATGGGTCCGGCAGATCGACCGCACCTACGACGTCGCCTTAATGCGGGACACGCTGAAGGAGGCGCTGACCACCGAGGAGAAAGGTCCCAAGATCATCATCGCGTCGTCCGAATGCATGCTGAACCAGCAGCGGCGGACGCGGCCATTGTTCGCCAAGGCCGTGAAGGCCGGCGAGCGCATGGTCAAGGAGCGATTCGGCGTCGACGACGACGTCTGCACCGGCGACCACGCCTGCATCCGGCTGTCCGGCTGTCCGTCGCTGTCGATCAAGTACACTGACGATCCGCTGAAGGACGATCCAGTCGCCGCGGTCGACAATTCTTGCGTCGGCTGCGGCAATTGCGGCGAGGTCGCCGAGGCGGCGGTGTTGTGTCCGTCGTTCTACCGCGCCGACATCATCCACAATCCTGGCGGGTTCGAGCAATGGATCGCGCGGCTGCGGCTGTCGGTCATCGGCCTTTTGCAGCAAAGGCGCGAACGCCGCCGCCCGATGTTTGCGTCGACATGAACATGATCGCGCAAGTCCCGCAGCTCGACACCGTGAAGCCGATCACCATCGCCGTCTTGGCGATGGGCGGGCAAGGCGGCGGCGTGCTGGTGGACTGGATCGTGGCGCTGGCCGAAAGCCAGGGCTGGATCGCGCAGTCGACCTCGGTGCCCGGCGTCGCGCAACGCACCGGGGCGACGATCTATTCAATCGAACTAATCGCCGCGCGCGCCGGCATGCCCTACCCGGTTCTGTCGCTGATGCCGGTGCCGGGCGAGGTCGATATCGTGCTCGGCGCCGAATTGATGGAGGCCGGGCGCGCGATCCAGCGCGGGTTGGTGACGCCGGAACGCACCACGTTATTGGCCTCGTCGCATCGCTCCTACGCGGTGCGGGAAAAGCAGGTCCCGGGCAACGGCATCGGAGCAGCCGCGGCGGTCTATCAGGCCGCGGGTGCTGCGGCGAAGCGCTTCATCGTGTTCGACATGGCGGCGATCGCCGACGCCACCGGCAGTGCGATTTCGGCGGTGATGTTCGGCGCACTGGCCGGCAGCGGCGCGCTGCCATTTCCGAGGTCGGCTTACGAGGAAACGATCCGCGCCGCCGGTGTCGGCGTCGAGCCGAGCCTGCGGGCATTCCGTGAGGGTTTTGACGGCGCTGGCGAGCCCGGCCAGACCCGATCGCCCCCGCTCGCTCCCAATGCCACGCCCGACAAGCGTTTTCCGGAATTGGCGCCGGTGGGGCACCCGGGCTACGACGCGCTGGTGCAGCGAGCCCGCGCGATCTTTCCCGGCGAGTTGCACGGCATGCTCGCCGCCGGGCTGCAGCGCGTGGTCGACTACCAGGACATCGGTTACGGCGCCGAATATCTCGATCTGGTGGCGTCGTTCGAATCGTTCGGCTCGCTGGCGCTGACCGGCGCCGCGGCGAAATATATCGCGGTGGCGATGGCCTATGACGACGTCATCCGGGTCGCGGATCTGAAAACCCGGAGCACGCGAGTCGAGCGGATCCGGCGCGAGATCCTGGCGAAGCCGGAGCAATTGGTGCAGCTCACCGAATACATGCATCCGCGCGCCGAGGAAGTCGTCGGGGTGCTGCCGGCCGCGCTCGGGCGCTGGCTCGAGGCCAGGCCGCGCGCCATCGCGGCGATCGACCGGATCGTCAATCGCGGCCGTCGGGTACGCACCGACACGCTGCGCTGGTTTCTCGCACTCTCTGTCATTGCCGGCCTGCGGCGCTTCCGCCGCGGCATGTGGCGTCACGCGCAGGAGATAGAACATCGCGACGCCTGGCTGGCGGCAGCGCGCGCCGCCGCGGCTATCGATCCGACGCTGGCAGTGGAAATTCTTCAGGCTCGCCGCCTGGTCAAGGGATATTCCGACACCCACGCGCGCGGACAGTCGAAATTCGACAAGGTGATGGCGGCGGCGATCCGCCTGCAAGGCCGACCCGATGCCGCGCAATGGGTGCAGCGGCTGTGCCGCGCCGCCCTGGCGGACGAGGATGGCACCGCGCTCGATGGCGCGCTGGCGACGATCGAGAGTTTCCTGAGATGAGCGGCACAGCGCATGGTTGAGAGCAACGAACTCGATCTGACGGTCACGGAGGTCCGCACGGAAACGCCGGCAATCCGCAGCATCACGCTGGCGCGCGCCGATGGCGCGCCACTGCCGTCCTGGGAGGCCGGCGCCCATATCAATATCGTACTACGGTCGGGCGAGCGGCGCAGCTATTCGCTGGTCAATCCCTCCGGCGCCCCCGCCGCCACCGAACATCCGCTTCACTACCGGCTCGGCGTGCGGCTGGAAAATCCGAGCCAGGGCGGCTCCGCCTTCATGCACGGTCTCAAGGTCGGCGACACGATCAAGGCGACGCCGCCGACCAACAATTTCCCGCTCCGGCGGGGCGGCGACGTCGTCCTGCTCGCCGGCGGCATCGGCATCACCCCGATCCTGTCGATGGCGGCGGCGCTGACAGCGCGGCGGCAGCCGTTCCGCTTGATCTATGCCGCGCGCAGCCGGGATCAGCTGGCGTTTCTCGACGAGGTCCAGAACCTCGCCGGCGACAAGCTGACGCTGCACACCGACGACGACGCGGGCCTGTTCAATGTCGATGCGTTGATGCGATCGCTGACCGGCGACGAACAGCTCTATGTCTGCGGGCCCGGACCGATGATCGATGCCGCGATCGCCGCGGCGAAGACGCTGGGGTGGCGCGACGGCCGGCTCTGGTTCGAGATTTTTTCCGCCAGTGCCGCAAAGCCGGGCGACGCCGCATTCGAGGTGGTGCTGGCCTCGACCGGCGCAAGCTACCTTGTCCCGGCGGACAAGACCATCCTGGCGGCGCTGCTGGAGGCGGGGGTCGATGCGATGTACGATTGCCAGCGCGGCGAATGCGGGATCTGCCAGGTCGGCGTGATCGAGGGTACGCCGGATCACCGCGACTACATTCTTTCGGATTCGGAAAAGAGCGCCGGCAAGTTGATTCAGATCTGCGTGTCGCGCTCGAAGTCACCGCGTCTCGTTCTAGATCTTTGATAGGAGCTTTCAATGGTCGAATACCGTGGCAACGTCGAAGCGATCAAATCGCTGGTCCGGGAGACTGAAGTCCACCGCGACGTCTATGTCAGCGACGAGATCTTTCAGCTGGAGATGGAGAACGTCTTCGCCAACACCTGGGTCTATGTCGGCCACGACAGCCAGATTCCCAACGCCGGGGACTATTTCGGCACCACCATCGGCACCCAGCCGGTGCTGATGGTGCGGCACACCGACGGCAAGGTCCATGTGCTGTTCAACCGCTGTCCGCACAAGGGCACCCGAATCACCACCGAAGGCTGCGGCAACACTGGCAAATTCTTTCGATGCCCCTATCACGCCTGGAGCTTCAAGACCGACGGCTCGCTGCTCGCGATCCCGTTGAAGAAGGGCTACGAGAACACCGGGTTCGAACAGAGTCATGCCGGCAAGGGCATGAGCGCGGTGAAGCACGTGCACAACTATCGCGGCTTCGTGTTCGCCAAGCTCAACGACGCCGGTCCTGAATTCGAGGAGTTCTTTTCCGAAAGCCTGTCCAGTCTCGACAACATGATCGACCGTTCGCCGGCCGGCCGGCTTGAGGTCGCCGGCGGCGTGCTGCGCTACATGCATAATTGCAATTGGAAGATGCTGGTCGAGAACCAGACCGACACCTGCCATCCGATGGTGGCGCATGAATCCTCCGCCGGCACCGCGGTCGATGTCTGGAAGAACGCCCCGCCCGGCAGCAAGAAGCCGATGGCGGTGGAAATCTTCGTGCCGTTCATGTCGCCCTACGAGTTCTTCGAAAACATGGGGATCCGGGTCTGGCCCAACGGCCATGGCCACACCGGCGTGCATCATTCGATTCACTCCGACTATTCCGTCGTCCCCGGTTATTTCGAGCAGATGACGGCGGCCTACGGCGAAGCCCGCGCCAAGGCGATCCTCGACGAGAACCGCCACAACACGGTGTATTTCCCCAACATCATGATCAAGGGCCCGATCCAGCTGCTTCGGGTGTTCCGGCCGATTTCGGCGAACAAGACGCTGGTCGAGAGCTGGACCTTCCGACTGGTCGACGCGCCGGATCTGCTGCTGGAACGCACGCTGATGTACAACCGGCTGATCAACGCGCCAACCTCGGTGGTCGGCCATGACGATCTGGAAATGTACGAGCGCGCGCAGGAAGGTCTGCATGTCGACGCCAACCCCTGGGTCAACATCCAGCGGCTGTACGATCCCGGCGAGGTCGCCGACACCATCGCGGTGACCAACGGCACCACGGAATGGCAGATGCGCAATCAATTCCGCGCCTGGTCGAAATTCATGACGATGACGATGTGACCCATGAGTGAAATCAGCAACGCACCGACCGAACAGGACATCATCAGCTTCGTGATCCGCGAGGCGCGGATGATCGACCAGCATCGCTTCGAGGAATGGCTCGAGCTGTTCGCCGACGACGGCTATTACTGGATGCCGCTGGAATGGGGCCAGACCGAGGCGCGGCTGACAACTTCGCTGATGTATGAAGACAAGCTGCTGCTGAAGATCCGCGTCGAGCGACTGAAGGGCAACCGCACCTTCAGCCAGAAGCCGAAGAGCCGCTGCCATCATGTGCTGCAGACCCCGCAGATCGACAAGTTTGATCACGACGCCAACGAATATGTCACCTGGACCCCGATGCATTACGTCGAGACCCGGCTCGACGAGCAAACGCTCTACGCGGCGTGGGCGACGCACACGCTGGCGATGGTCGACGGCGCGCTCAAGATCAAGCTGAAGCGCGTCGATATCGTCAATTGCGACGCCGCATTCGGCAACATCCAGTTGTTCATGTGACGATGATGCAGCTTCCGCCGACGGCCCCGAACACGGTCTACGAAGCGCTGTGCCGCACCGCGCAGCGCTACCCGGAGCGGTCGTTTCTCGCCGTGCTACCGGAGACCGCCGCGCTCTATGGCATCGCGGCCGGCGAGATCAGCTACGCCACGTTGCTACGCGAGGTGGACGCGCTGCGCGACGTTTATCAGGCCCGCGGTTACGGCCACGGACACCGTGTCGGCATCCTGCTGGAAAACCGGCCGGCGTTCTTCCGACACTGGCTGGCGCTGAACGGGCTCGGCGTCGCGCTGGTGCCGATCAATCCCGACATGCGCTCCGCCGAGCTGGAATATCTGATCGGGCATTCCGAGATCGTCGCCGCGGTCGCTATCGAATCCCGACATCGGGGCATCACCACCGCGGCGCAGGCCGCGAACCGTGTGCTGCCGGTGTTCGGCCCTGACGATCCGGTGCAAGCGATCACGACTCTCCCGCCGAAAACAGGCGTCCCGGATCGCGACAGCGAATGCGCGCTGCTCTACACCTCGGGCACCACCGGCCGGCCGAAAGGCTGCATACTGCCGAACGAATATTATCTCTACGCCGGCCACTGGTACGCCCATGTCGGCGGGCTGATCCCATTGCGCGACGGCGACGAGCGGATGCTGACGCCGCTGCCGGTATTTCACATGAACGCGATGGCCTATTCGGCGATGGCGATGCTGCTGACCGGCGGCTGCCTGATCGTGCTGGATCGCTTTCATCCGAAATCGTGGTGGGCGAGCGTACGCGACAGCCGCGCCACCGTGGTGCATTACCTCGGCGTGATGCCGCCGATGCTGATGGGCGCGCCGGCCGATCCCAGCGACACCGAACACAATGTCCGTTTTGGCTTCGGCGCCGGAGTCGATCGCGCGCTGCATGCACCGTTCGAACAGCGCTTCGGCTTTCCGCTGATCGAGGCCTGGGCGATGACCGAGACCGGCGCCGGCGCGGTGATCATCGCCTCAACGGAACCGCGTCACGTCGGCAGCAATTGCTTCGGACGGCCCGACGCGGAGCTCGCGACCCGCATCGTCAACGACAGCGGCGCCGAAGCCGGCGTCGGCGAGCCCGGCGAACTGCTGGTCCGCCACGCCGGCGACGCGCCGCGCTACGGCTTCTTCCGCGGCTATCTGAAGGACGAGGAGGCGACCGCGGCGGCCTGGCAGGACGGATGGTTTCACACCGGCGATGTGGTCCGCCGCGAAGCCGATGGATCGATGCATTTCGTCGACCGCAAGAAGAACGTCATCCGCCGCTCCGGCGAGAACATTTCCGCGGTCGAGGTCGAGAGCGTGCTGCAGCAGCACCCCGCGGTGAAGCAGGTCGCGGTGGCCGCCACGCCGGATTCGGTGCGCGGCGATGAAGTGTTTGCCTGCGTGGTCGCGCACCATCAGCCCGCGGCGCCGGAGGAAGCGCAGCGGCTCGCATCCGATCTGGTCGCCTGGTGTCTCGCGCGGCTGGCCTATTACAAGGCGCCCGGCTTCGTCGCTTTCGTTGCCGCGCTGCCGCTGACCTCGACGCAGAAGATCCAGCGCGGCCAGCTCAAGGAGCAGGTGGCCGCCACGGTCGCCGGCAAGGACGCGATCGACACAAGGCATCTCAAGAAGCGGGTCGCGGCATGAGCGGCGCGAAGCGGCGGCAGTCCTATGACGGCGTCGTCGCCTGCGTGCCGGTGACCATTCCCTATCGTCGCTATTCGATCAACAGCGCGCATTGGTGGATCGGCCGGGCGCTGCGCGAACTGGTCCGGCAAACCGGATTGCGCCCGACCGATCTCGACGGCTTGTCGCTGTCGAGCTTCACCGTCGGCCCGGATACCGCGATCGGTATCACCCAGCATATGGGGCTGTCGCCGCGCTGGCTCGATCACGTGCCGTTCGGCGGCGCCAGCGGCGTGGTGGCGCTGCGCCGCGCCGCGCGGGCGGTGCAGGCCGGCGACGCCGACCTGGTCGCCTGCGTCGCCGCCGACACCAACCATGTCGATTCGTTCCGCCGCACGCTGTCGACGTTCTCCCGCTTCGCGCAGGACGCGGTGTATCCCTACGGCTCCGGCGGCCCCAATGCCTCGTTCGCGCTGATCACCCGGCATTACATGAAGCGCTACGGCGCCACCCGCGAGGATTTCGGCAAGCTCTGTGTCGCGCAGCGCGCCAATGCGCGCAGCTTCCCGCATGCGCTGATGAAATCCGAGCTGACGCTCGACGCCTACATGGCGGCGCGGCCGATCGCCGATCCGATCCATCTGTTCGACTGCGTGATGCCTTGTGCCGGCGCCGAGGCGTTTCTGGTCTGTCGCGAGGACACCGCGCGATCGCTCGGCGTGACCGGCGTGCGCGTGCTCTCCACCATCGAGCGACACAACGCCTATCCGGAGGATGCCATCCAGCTTCGTGGCGGCTGGGCGGTCGACAAGCACGAACTCTGGGACATGGCGGGCGTCGGCCCGGACGACATCAACTTCGTGCAGACCTATGACGATTATCCGGTGATCTCGATGATGCAGTTCGAGGATCTCGGCTTCTGCGGCAAGGGCGAGGCCGCCGAATTCGTCCGCGCGCAAAGCTTCACCCACGACGGTTCGTTTCCGCACAACACATCGGGCGGACAGCTGTCGGGCGGGCAGGCCGGTGCGGCGGGCGGCTATCTCGGCCTGGTCGAGGCGATCCGGCAGCTCACCCACAGCGCGCTCGGCGCGCAGGTGCCGGAGGCGAAGATCGGACTGGTCTCGGGATTCGGCATGATCAACTACGACCGCGGGCTGGCCTCCGGCGCCGCAATACTCGCAGGCCCCGCATGACCGAACCCTTGTCACGCCCCAGGCGCA
Source organism: Rhodopseudomonas sp. (assembly GCF_013377015.1). Classification (GTDB taxonomy): domain Bacteria; phylum Pseudomonadota; class Alphaproteobacteria; order Rhizobiales; family Xanthobacteraceae; genus JARJEH01. The sequence goes on from NZ_JACABA010000001.1 coordinate 1,124,936, forward strand.
AGAATCCGCTGAAGAAGACGCAGGCGCCGCTGACGCCGCAGGGCGTCCGCAGCCGGACCGCTCATGGCCTGACCGCCGCGGCCGCGGAAGGCCGCTTCGAATTGCAGGTCTGCGCCGATTGCGCCGCGGTGATCTATCCGCCGCGCGACGCCTGCCCGGCCTGTCTGTCGGCACGGCTTCCGTTCAAGGCAGTCGATCCGAACGGAGAACTGGTCGCCGAAACCACGGTGCGGATTTCCACCGATCCGTATTTTCGCGAGCGAACGCCGTGGCGGATCGGCTCGGTGAAGCTCGATTGCGGCCCGGTGCTGGTGGCGCATCTGCACGGCGACACCATCGAAGGCGGCCGGGTCAGGCTGGCGCTGCAGCTCGACCGCAGCGGCGCGCCGGTGCTGATCGCGATGCCGGCACGGGATGTTCCGAACATGGCCGAGGATGTTCAATTGCGCGAGATGACCTGCGACCCGAAATTTCGCCGCGTGCTGATCACCGACGGCCGCACGCAGGTCGGCCAGGCGATGGCGAAGGCATTCTCCGCGGCCGGCGCGTCGATCGTCTTCGTCGGCATCGCCGACGCCTGGAAGCCGTTCCCGGGTGACGCGGCGTTGAAAGCCATCGAACGGGTGGAGATCGTGCCGCTCGACATCACCGACACTGAATCGGTCACCGAATTGGCCGAGCAGAATGGCGGCCGCATCGATATCATCGTCAACACCGCAGAATACACCCGCCCTGGCGGCATCGTCGAGCGCCGCGGGCTGGTGGTAGCGCGGCAGGAAATGGACGTGCGCTATTTCGGGCTGATGCGGCTGGCGCAGGCGTTCGGTCCGGCGCTGCGGTTTCGCGGCGCCGACGGCGTCAACTCCGCGACCGCCTTCGTCAATCTGCTGTCGGTGCACGCGCTGATGAACTGGCCGGCCTTTGGCGCGCATTCGGCGACCGAGGCCGCCTGTCTGTCGGCGTCGCAGGCGATGCGCGCCGAGCTGCGGCCCGGCGGCGTCAAGGTGGTGAACCTGTTTTTCGGCCCGACCGAGACCGAATGGTTCCAGAGCGTGCCGCCGCCGAAGGTGACGCCGGCGGCGATCGCGAAGGCGACGATCGATGCGCTGACCCGTGGCCTGGAAGACGTCTTCGTTGGCGATGTCGCCGAAGATGTCCGCGAGCGGCTCGCCGCGAACCCGAAGGCGCTGGAGCGGGAGCTTGCCGGATCATGAGGACCACAACATGAGCGTTGACCTTGCATTGTTCGCCGCCTCGATCGCGTCCGGCGCGATTACGATCGTCGATCTCACCCAGACGCTGACGCCGGATTTCCCGATCATCACGCTGCCGCCGGAAATGGGGCAATGCGCGCCGTTCCGGCTCGAGGAAGTGTCGCGCTACGACGAACGCGGCCCGGCCTGGTACTGGAACAATTTCAGCGTGGGCGAGCATACCGGCACGCATTTCGACGCGCCGATCCACTGGATTTCCGGCAAGGACCTGCCCGACAATGCGGTCGATACGATCCCGGCGCAAAAATTCATCGCGCCGGCCGCGGTGATCGACTGCTCGCAGGAGGCCGCGGCCGATCCGGACTTCGTCCTCACTGTCGCGTTCCTGGAGAATTGGGAATCGAAGCACGGCCGGGTCGAGGCCGGAAGCTGGGTGTTGCTACGCACCGACTGGTCGAAGAAATCCTATGCCGACTATGCCGGGCTGCGCGAGGACGGCGCCCATACGCCCGGCCCCGCGCCCGAGGCGGTGAAATGGCTGGTCGAGCAGCGTGACGTCCACGGCTTCGGCACCGAAACCATCGGCACCGATGCCGGCCAGGCGCATCATTTCAATCCGCCCTATCCGGCGCATTTCTATATGCACGGCAAGGGCCGCTACGGCCTGCAATGTCTGACCAATCTCGACCTGCTGCCGCCGAAGGGCGCGGTGATCGTGGCCGCCCCGCTGAAGATCAAGCAGGGCTCCGGCAGTCCGCTGCGCGTGCTGGCGCTGGTGGCGAAATGACGGAACGCAACATCGCCGTCGTCACCGGCGGCTCGACCGGGATCGGCGCGGAGATCTGTCGGCAGATGCTGGCGGCGGACTATCAGGTGATCTCGCTGGCGCGGCGCAAGCCGGACTGGTCGCATCCGCAACTGACCGCCATCGAGGTCGACCTGCTCGACAACGCCGCGACGGTCGAGGCCGCCGCGGAGATTGCCGCGCGCTGGCCGGTCAGCCATCTGATCCACAATGCCGGCGCGATCCGCGCGGCGCTGTTGCCCGACGTCAAGATCGACGACCTCAATGCGCTGACGCAGCTGCACCTTGGCGCTGCGATCGCGCTGGCGCAGGCCGCGCTGCCCGGAATGCGCGCCCGCAAATTCGGCCGGATCATCCTGATGTCGTCGCGCGGTGCGTTGGGACTGGCGACGCGATCGGCCTATGCGGCCACCAAGGCCGGCATGATCGGGCTGGCGCGGACGTGGGCGCTGGAACTGGCGGCCGATGGCATCACGGTGAACGTGGTAGCCCCCGGGCCGATCGCCGACACCGAGATGTTCCGCGAGGTAATTCCGGAGAACAGCGAACGCGAACAAAAACTCGCCGCCGCGATTCCGGTCGGACGACTCGGCCGCAGCGACGACGTGGCGCGCGCGGTGATGTTCTTCGCCGATCCGCAGAACGGATTCGTGACCGGCCAGACTTTGTACGTGTGCGGTGGTGCGAGCGTCGGCACCATCGTGATCTAGCAGATGCTTTCAGAAGGGAGAGTTGCAATGTTACGGACCTTGATTGTTGCCTCGTTCGCCGCCACCGCGCTGTTCGGATCGCTCGATCCGGCGGCCGCACAAATCAAGATCGGCCTGATCTCGTCGTCGACCGGACAGATTTCCGTGGTCGGAATTCCGCAGAAGAACACCGCGACGCTGCTACCCAAGGAAGTGGGCGGCGTGAAAATCGACTATCTGGTGTTCGACGACGGCTCCGATCCGACCCAGACCGTGCAGCAGGTGCAGCGGCTGATCTCCGAGAATGTCGACGCGATCATCGGTCCGTCCGGTTCGCCGAACGCGGCAAGCGTGATCGGCTTCATCGCCGAGGCCAAGACGCCGCTGCTGGCGCCGGTGGGCTCCGCCGCGGTGGTGCTGCCGATGGACGAGAAGAAGAAGTGGGTGTTCAAGACCACCCAGAACGACGATCTGATCGCCGCGGCGCTGATCGAGCATATGACCAAGACCGGGATCAAGACCGTCGGCCTGATCGCCGTCAACGATCCCTATGGCGAGAACTGGGTGAAGACGTTCGGAGCATTGGCGCAGAAGGCCGGCATCAACGTGGTCGCGACCGAGAAATATCAGCGCGCCGACACCTCGGTGACCGCGCAATCGCTGAAGATCCTCGCCGCCAATCCCGACGCGGTGCTGGTGGCCGCGGCCGGCGCCTCCACCATCCTGCCGCAGATCACGCTGGTCGATCAGGGCTACAAGGGCAAGATCTACCAGACCCACGGCGCCGCGGCGCCCGACTTCCTCAAGCTCGGCGGCAAGAAGGTCGAAGGCACCATCCTGGCGGCGAGCCTGATGCTGGTGCTGGACGAAATTCCGGATGCCAACCCGTCCAAGAAGATCGCGACGGATTACATCGCCGCCTACAAGGCCGCCTACGGCGTCGCCCCCGCGACGTTCGGCGCCAACGTCTACGACGCCGGCCTGCTGCTGAGCGCAGCGGTGCCGGAAGCGCTGAAGCAGGCCAAGCCCGGCACGCCGGAGTTTCGCACCGCGCTGCGCGACGCGCTCGAAAAGACCAAGGAGCTGGTGGCGACGCAGGGCGTCTACAACATGACGCCTGCGGATCATTCCGGCTTCGACCAGCGCGGCCGCGTGATGATCGTCGTCAAGGATGGCGGCTGGCACCTGCTGCAATAGGATTCTGCCGCGACACCCTGTTGGAGGCCGACCAAGGTCCGGCTTCCAACAGGACTACACTCTCAGCGCCACAACTTTTCATCGCCAACGAACTCGCTGCCGGGCAAGGCGCCCGGCTTCAGGAAGGCGTCGAGCACGTTGCGCATAAAGCGGCCGACATTGTTGTCGCCGTTCTTGTACGGCAGCGCCTGACTCCAGGCGATCGAACCGATCGACAGGCAGGCGCCATAGTTTGCGGTGGTGAAATAGGTGATGTCGGCGCGCACCTGCGGATCCTGGGTGCCGCCGCGCCCCGGGAAGGCGTAGGTGACCTCTTCGGATACCAGCGGGTAATTGTCGGAATGGCCGTGCGACGACGCCAGCAGCAGCGCGTGCGGCGGCGTGCCGAGCGCCAGATCGTAGCGGTCGATTTCGATGCCGGCGGCGCCGCCGAGGCCGAGCCCGAAATCGCCGATCAATTCCTGCGGACCGATGCCGTCGAACATCCACGCCACGCGGCGGTGGAACGAATCCGGCATCCGCTCGAACGGCTGACTCTCGTCCATGCCTTCCGCGGTGAAGCCGACTCCGACGATCTTTTGCGGGGCGCGGCCGCGCGAGCGCCACAGCCCTGATCGCTCGCCGGTGCAGGCCAGATAGCCCTCGCCAGGATCGGCCTGCCAGGCGCGCGAACCGGCATCGAGTTTGCGCACCTCCATGCAATGTGGCTCGCCGTCGCGCAGGCCGGAGACCCAGTAGTAACCGTTGCCGCCCGCATAGATCACCCGCCCGCCCGCGCACAGATAGTCCTCGGTCGCGTCCAGCATGTTCTCGGAATAGTATTCCGGATGGGTGCAGTTGATGACGGTGCGATACGGCCGCAGCGCGTCGACGCCCTCGGCATGGAGATCGTGATCGGTCAGGATCTCGTAGTCCAGACCGGAATGCTCCAGCCACCAGATCAGCGACAGGTCGGCCGGCAGCGCCCACGGCATCCCCATCGAACTCATGCGATGCTTCGGGCGGATATTCAGGATCGGTCGCCGCCACGACGAATAGCAGCAGCCGGAGCCGTCGGAATGATGGTCGTAAGTGGACAGACCGAATTCCTGCAGTTTGTTGAACGCGATGTCGGCCTCGGTGAGGATCGGCGTATGCGCGGTGATGGCCTGGGCGATCAGCGCGTCATAGGCGAGATGCTCGTTGGCGTAGGCCAGATAGGTGAAGGTCGACATCAGCACCGCAAGCGGCGCCTTCGGCCTGGCGGCGCGGACAAAGAACGGGATGTACTCCTCCGCCCCCGCCGAGCGCAGCCGCAGCGCATAGACGCCGCTCCTGAGTTCGGCCGGCATCGTCACGGTGAGGTTCGGCTGCCAGCGGCAATCGGTCAGCGCATCGTCGTGAAACACGATGCCGCCATATTGCGCCGGATCGAGCCTGAAACTGTCGGCGCGTCCCTTCCAGTTCCAGCCGGTCATGCCGCGGACCGGGCGGTTGATGCCCTCGGCATGCAGCCCGTGCGGCCCGACATCCACGATGGTGTCGCCGATGCCGCTGTCGGTGTAGCCCGCCGTGGTGTCCCAATGCGCGATCACCGCGCCGGCCGGCATCGAGCCGGACCGCGCCAGCGCTTCGATCACGTCCGGCGCCAGCACCTCGCCGACGATTCCGGCGCGATCAATCTTGCCGCTGTACAGCATTCCGACAAAGCGGCCGCGACGGTCGTTTTCCTCGCTGGCGCCGGCCCACAGGAACGGCGTCGCGACGCCGGGATCGGCCGGCGCCACCCGCAGCGTCTCGACCACGCGCGAGCCGTAATCGAACGGCACCACCGGCCCGATCAAAGAATTGTAGCGATTGACCACCCCGATCTGGGTGAGCCGCGCCTCGCGCGTCGCCGCGTTGAAGCTGGCGGCGACGAAGTACCAGGCCTTGGGCACCAGCGGAATTTCGGCTGCGACGTGATCGATCATCTCGCCGTCGCCGATCCAGAATTCCAGCCGGCCTTCGGGGCTGATGCCGAGCGCATAGCCCTTGCCGGCGGTGATGTCCCATTTCGACAGCATTGCCTGCCGGGTGATGCCCGGCTTGGTCGAGCACACGAAGGCATAAATCGTGAAGTCACCTGGGGCCGCCAGGCGCTGATCGGGATCGTTGGCCACCGCGAAGGCGCCGACCTGGGTGAACTGCCGGCGAACCGCGAGCTGGGCCGGAATCTCGCTGGCCACTTCCTGCTCGACGAAGCCCGGCCCATCGGGATTTTCATCGCCGTGGATCAGCCTGACGAGCTGCGCATCGACCGCCCCCAGCCCCTCGCCGGAGACCATGAACGAGAGCTGTTCGCCGGCCTTGATCGACCACGGATCGGCGTAACCATAGATGCGCTGCGTTGCCATGGCGGTCCTTCAGAAATCAGCTTGCGAGGAGGTCGTTGACGCGCAGCAGGAAGACGGCGTGATAGGCCTCGTCCATGGTGGCGTAGAGCTTGTCGTCGACGACCCGCGGCGGATGCCCGGGCCGGCCGGAAAACGCCAGCACCTTGTAGGTGCTCGAGGTATACTCCCCGACCCGCAGGATCGCGTATTTGTCCGGCATCTCGCCGCGACGGAAGTAGTTCAGCACCCGGTCGAGCGCGTCGGAATGCTGGCCGAGCGGCTTGGCCTTGTGCTCGGCGATCAGTTCCGGCGTGATCTGGGCCTTGAGCCGATCGCGAATCCGCTTGTCGAACAGCCGGTAATAGACCTGCTGCTTGTCGGCTATCTCGGTGGCTTCCTCGGGCATAACCTCACCCCCTTTTTCGGTTCGAGCGGCGCGGCGTTCACTCTTCTTGCGGTTGCGGAAATTGCGGAACTGCGCCCGCACGCCGGTCAGTCCGTTATGCGCAGTCAGCGCCACGCCGATCATCACCGCGGTGACGATGATGATCCGCAGCGGCCCGAGATCGAGCATGCCCTTGTCGATCAGGACGACGATCGCGGTGCCGATCACCGCGCCTTCGGAACGACCGAGGCCGCCGATCACGATCATCGCGAACAGCAGCAGCAGCTGATCGAGCGAGAACACCGCGAGCGAAATCGAGCGATAGAACATCACGTAGAAGGCGCCGATCGCGCCCAGCGCCCCGGAGGACAGCACGAACACCCACAGCCGCGCCCGGCGATAGTCGATGCCAGTGGCCTCGGAAAACGCCTCGTCCTCGCGCGCGGCCTGCAGCAACAGCCCGAGCCGCTCGCTGTTGATCAGGCGGAACACCAGGAGGGCCGCCAGCAACAGCGCGAAGGCGGCGAAGAATCCGAGCAGCAGGCCCGGCCGTTGCAGCAGCCAGTCCGCCGGAATGAAGGAGTCGACCTGGTTGATGCTGCCATTGGCCGGCGCCAGCGCCTTGATCTGCGATACGAACACCCGGCAGATCTCGGCGACGCCGAGCGTGAGCAGCGCGTAATACAGCCCGTCGAGCCGGGTCGACGGCAGCGCCAGGAAGCCGCCGAGCACCAGCCCGACCAGCGCGCCGACCGGCATCATCAGCGGCCAAGGCACGCCGAGATAGACATTGGCCGCCGCCGCCGCATAGCCGGACATGCCGACCACCGCCATCGTCGCCAGCGAGAAGATACCGGCGGTGCCGATGATCAGCGTCCAGATCACGTTGATGGCGGAGAAGATGCAGAAGATCGCCGCAATGTTGATCGCCTGATCGGACAGGAACGGCGTCGCCACCAGGAGGCCGCCGAGGCCAATCGTCCACCACAGCGGCCGCTTGTCGAGCAGCCGGCGCTCGCGGCGCAGCGATTTCGGATTGCTGACGCCGCGCCAGGCGAGCCAGTGGCGCTTGGTCAGCGGCACGCGGCCGCGGCGCCAGACTTCCGTGCCGTCCGGCATCAGGGTGATTTCATGCCGACGGCGGCCGACCTCGTAGAAGCGTTTCTCAGGCTGTTGTTGCGGCGCCATCTCTACTCCCGCGTTTCGTCGAGAAGGCCGCCGAGCCCACGCGGACGGATCAGCAGCACGCAGACGATGAAGGTGAACTGCACGAACAAGACGTAGCGCTGGCCGAGGAAGGGAATCGCTCCGGTCGCGGCCTCGATGAAGCCGATCAGCACCGCGCCGGCGACGGCGCCCGGCACCGATCCCAGTCCTCCCAGCAACGCGATAGTGAGCCCCTTGATCAGCGGCGTGACGCCGGCGGTCGGGCTGACGAAGACGTTCTGCGACAGCAGCACCGCGGCGAGCCCGGCCAGCGCGCCGGTCAGCATCATGATCGGCAGTGCGGTCTTGCGGCTGGAGATGCCGCACAGCGCCGCCCCCTCGGCGTTCTGCATCACGGCGCGGATCTCGAGACCCCGCCGGCTGTGCCGCAGCCAGACCAGCACGGTGCCCAACAGCAAGGTGGTGGCGACGATGGTGACGACCTGATCGACCCGGATCGACATCCCGAGCCAGTCGAACCGCCCAACGCCGAACACCCGCGGCAACGCCTTCTGCTGCGGCCCGAACGCCCACAGCAGCATCTGCACAGTGGCGAGATTGAGCGCCAGCGTGATGATCAGACTGCGTACCGGGAAATTCTGTTTGTCGTGGATCGTCAGATAGGCGACCAGATAGATGACGACGCCGAACAGCGCGCCGGCACAGATCGCGACGAGGCCAATGAAGACGGCGAGCGCCGGCTGACTCCACCCTGTCGCACCGAGCCAGTCCTTCGCCAGTGGCCCGGCCCAGATCGCCGCGAAATAGGCGGCATAGCCGGCGAATGCGAAGGTGGCGCCGTGGGCCATATTGACCATGCCGACGCTGGACCACAACAACGAAATGCCGATCGCCATCAGACCATAAATGGCGGCGAGATAAAGCGCGTAGACGATCAGACCGGCATCCATCACAACAAATCCACATGGCCGACGTCGCCGCGCAGATGGCCGGCGTGCATGCCGATCATGCGGTCGACCTTGCCGGTCAACAGCGCGACGTTCTGTTCGGCGATCACCATCGCCCGGCCATCGAGCCCGATATCGATCAGCGCATCGACGACGCGCTGCGAGATCCGCGGCGCCAGGCCGAGCGACGGCTCGTCGATGAGGTAGAGTTTGGCGTCGGCCATCAGCGCGCGACCGACCGACACCATGCGGCGCTCGCCGCCCGACAGCTTGCCGACATAGGCCTGCTCGCGCTCCTTGAGCTGCGGGAAGATGTCGTAGACATGATCGCGACGCAGCGCGCGGTCGCGCCACGCCGCCTTGGTGTAGGCGCCGCAATCGAGATGTTGCTTCACGGTGAGTCCCGGGAAGATCGCGTCGCCCTGCGGCGTCATCGCGACGCCGAGCCGAACGATGCCGGGCGTGCGACGGCCTTCGCCGAGCGACCGGGTGCCGCCGATCTCGGTGCCGTCGAACACGATCGAGCCCTGCTGCCAGCCGACCAGATGCATGATGGCGCGGAACAGCGTGGTCTTGCCGTGGCCGTTGAGACCGACGATCGCCAGCCGCTCGCCGGCCGCGACCGAGAAATCGATCTCGTGCAACACCCGCAGCGGACCGTAGCCTGCGGAGAGACCCTGGATGTTGAGCAGTTTGCCGCTCATGCCGCACCTTCAAAATAGGCGGCGCGAACGGCAGGATCTTTGAACACAGATTTGGGATCACCCTCGGCGATCACCGCGCCGAGATCGAGCACGACGACCCGGTCGGCGATGGCGTCGAGCAGTTCGAGCCGATGCTCGATCAGGATCACGGCGATGTGGTACTCGTCGACGAGCTTGCGCAGCAGCAGATCGAGCTCGGAGATCTCGGTATTGATCAGGCCGGAGGCCGGCTCGTCCATCAGCAGCACGCGCGGGCGGCGCATCATCAGGCAGGCGAGCAGCAGCTTGCGGCGGTCGAAAGTGTCGAGCGAACCGGCGATGCGCTCCCATGGCACTTCGAGATGCACCAGCCGGGCCGCCCATTCGGCGTCATGCACCGACATATAGGGCTTATACGCCTTGCGCGCGGCGCGGAAAGTTTCGCCGACGGTGAGCGCGTTCGGCACGACCGGACTCTGATAGGTGCGGGCGACGCCGAGCCGGGCGCGCTGGAAGATGTCGAGGCCGTCGAGCGACTGGCTGTCGAGGTACACCTTGCCGCGCTGGGCGTGGTAGCGACCCGACAGCACCTCGAACAGGGAGGTCTTGCCGGCGCCGTTCGGCCCGATCAGGCCAAGCAGTTCGCCCCGCTGCACCGACAACGAGACATTCTTGAGAATCTCGCGCCCGCCAAGCCGCAGATGAACGCCGGTGCAGCCGAAACATGGCGTCGAATCTGTCATCGCTGCGACTGCGTCCTTGGTGGCTGGTTCAAGTTCTGCTCGACGACGCCAAGCGCTTCAGTTCGTCATTGCGAGGAGCCGTTGCGACGAAGCAATCCAGTCGGTGTTCGCGGCCCTGGATTGCTTCGCTGTTCGGCCGGCGCTCCGCGCCGACCTCCGCTCGCAATGACGGCATCGACGCAACCGCCGTTCGTTTCGTCTCGGGTTCGGTCTTCAGAACCACGGCGCGGGCTTGATCTTCACTTCCGCCAGTTCGGCGGGCGCGATAATCTTGTGCTTGCCGTCCTGCACCTGCAGCAACAGGTGGCTGATGCCGGCCTTGACGTCCTCGGTCTGCCACGGATGCACCAGCGGCGCCTGCTCCGGTCGATCGAAGGTGTAGGTGCCGCAGACGCCCTCATAGCGCAGCTTGCGAATGGCATTGCCGACGCCGTCGAAGTCCGACGGATCGACGCTGGCCCAGACCTGCGCCAGCATCTTCACGGTGTCGTAGCCGCTGCCGGTGTAGACGATTCCCATATTGTCGCCGTAGCGCTTGGTATAGGTCTTGCGGAATTCCTGGCCGGCGGCATCGGCGTGGGTGCCGACCACGGTGCCCCAGATCATACCCTCGGCGGTGCCGGCGGCGAGGCTGAGGAATTCAGGCTGGCTCGGGCCGTATTGCAGATAGACCAGCGAGCCCTTGACCGGATCGCCGGAGAACTGCTGGGCAAAGGCGGCCAGTTCGGCGGCGACCCAATGGTCGATGAAGATCACGCCGGCATCGGTTTCATGCAGCGCGCGCAGCACCGGCGACCAATCCTGCACCGGAAACTGGATGTCGGTGATGGCGCCGACCGCCCACTTGCCGCCGGATTCGGCGATCGCCTTCTGCACCGATTTGGAGATCACCTGGGTGTAGGCGATCTGCTCCTGCACAATGTGAATCTTGTTGTTCTTCGGCTTCCATGTCCCGCCGGCGACGATCTTGTCGAGATAGCGCACGAAGCCGTAGCCGTACCAGGTCTCGGCGCCGTCGATCTGGAAGACGTTCTTGTATTTCGCCGGATTCGATTTCACCAATTCGAGCGAGGCCAGCGAGGTATTTCCGTGCAGATACGGCACCTTGGTGGCGGCCGCGGCGTCCATCGCCGGCTGCGGGATCAGCACGAAGGCCGATGCGATCGCATGCACTTTCTTGCCGTTCAGCGACTGGATCGCGCCGACCGTGCCTTCCGGCGTCAGCACGTCGATGTCGACCACCTCGGCGCGCAGCTTGCGGCCCTTGATGCCGCCGCCGGCGTTGATCTCGTCGATTCCGACGGTGATGCCGTTCAGCCAATCCTTGTGATCGCCGACCCCGACCGGCGATGATTGCGCGGTCGGCAGACCGATCAAAATGTCGTCCGCCGCGTCCGCCCGTGGCGGAAAGGCGGTCAACACCGCCGCGCCGACGGCGGCTCCGAGAAATTCACGACGCTTGATGCCGGAAACCATTTGCGCACCCCTTCAAGAGAATGCGCGACGCTACGGCGGTGCAGACTTCGCGGAAATGATGCAAATGCATCCCAGTCGCAGATTTCGCCTCAGGCCGGCTCGGTGCCGTGCAGCACTTTCGACAGCGTGGCCTTGCTGTGGACGCCGAGCTTCATCAGGATCGTCTGGGTATGATTGCGCACGGTGGCCGGCGACAGACCCAGCAGCCTGGCGATTTCCTTGTGGGTGTGGCCGTTGGCGATCTCCTCGGCGATCTGCCGCTCGCGCGGGGTCAGCCGATCGGACAGGACCGCGGGACGCAACGCGATGCCGAACAGCGGTTGCCCCTGACGATGCGCAAGCTCGGTCCGGTCCACGACGATCTGCCATTCCGCAAGGGTGTGCCGCCCCGGACGCGCCGCCGGCGAATTGAGCTCGGCCGGGAGGTAGTCCGCCTTCCAGCCACGGCAGCGGTCGCCAATGAGGCGAAGCGCCTCTGGCGAGGCATTGAGGATCCGCCCCTGGGCATTGACCAGCAGATTCGCCGCGCCGGATCGGCCGTTGACGCCGCGTTCCACCAGATAGCGGACGTGATCAAGCGCGCCGCGCAGGAAGGCGATCTCGCCGGCGTCGATCTCATCCGCCTCGCGGCCGCTCCGATACGCCGACATGAACAGGGAGATCGGGCTGTTGGGCTGGTCGGCGATGACGACCGCCATTTTGTCGATGCGGTAGCGATCCGACAGCGCGACCATGCCGGCCGTATGCCGGCTGCCGTAGCGATCGTAACGCGCGGCGCAACACCCGGTATCCATGACGTCGCGGGCCAGCAGGTCGTCATGCTTGATCTCCGACCAGAACTGATCGAAATCCTCGGGAAGATTATAAGAAAGGCTCGCGCACAGATCGACCTCGCCGCGGTGCAGATCGGCCCAGCCGCCCCAGCTGCAATCGGCATCGACCGACTCCGCTAGCTCCTCGAGGCTCCACTGGAACAGCGCGACCGGGTCATGCGTCGGGCTGCGCTGGTGCAACTCCATCACGAAAGAACTGAACTGATCGATGCCGGCCCGCGATCCCATTGCCGCTCCTCCCATAACAGTTCACACCGATCCTTGAAGTCGTGGCCCGGACCGCGGGTCGCGAGGCCCGCCCCCGCGCCGGCCGCATCGGGTCCGAGCGGCATTCAAGAAAGTAACAGGCTCAGTCTTTCCCGCTTGCGAAACGCAACCGGTGACTCGCCGACCTGGATCTTGAAGCCGCGCGAAAACGCGCTGGTTTCGCTATAGCCAAGCTGCAGGGCGATCGATGTCACCGGAATGCTAGTTTCGGCCAGCATGCATTTGGCGATGTGGGCGCGAACCCGGTTGCGGATGTCGAGATAATTGACGCCGTGATCGGCAAGCTTGCGCTGGAACGACCGCGTGCTCATGCCGAAATCACCGGCCACCACTTCGATATCCGTGGCGGCGGTGCGGCACAGCGAGGCCGCGATCCAGGCCTCGATGCCGCGCACCAGGTCGAGCCGCGCGCTGCGCATCCGGATCGAATCGGCGAGATCGGCTTCGAGCCGCGCGTGCAGGTTACGATCCGCCTGCTTCAGCGACACGTCGAGAAACCGCGCCGGAAACAACAGCGCGTTCTCACGCCGCCCGAACCGCAACGGGCAATCGAAATGGCGTTGATAGAACGGAAAGTCGTCGCCGGCGGGATGCTCGAACTCGACGCCGCTGGCCTGCCAGGCCGGCCCGAGAAAACTCGACAGCATGGAATATTCGATCGCCATGGTGAACCCGGCATCCTGCTCGCGGAACCGGATCGCGGGATCCTGGATCGAATAGACCAGCCGCGCCGTGCCGTCGCTCACCGTCAGCAGGCTACGGGTGCTGGTCTGAACGCTGGCGAAGTAGCGATTGAATCCGGCCAGCGCGTCGCCGACGGTTTGCGCGGTTAGCACGAGATCGCTGATCGGCCCGAGTGCCGATAGCTTGAACTCCTTGCCGAGTTCCAGGCCGAGCGTGCGGTTGCCGGATTCGTATGCAGCTGCCTCAAGCATGGACGTGAAGGTCGCGAGCGGCAGCCTCTCCGAGGGATCCTCCAGCACCGCGCGCGGAATTCCCGCGCGGGCGTTGATTCCTGCGGATTGTGGCCGCCACTTGACCAGAGCCGAGAGCAATTCCTGTACGGCGCCCGCGGTGATCGTTCCTGATGCAGACATTGCCGCCACCTGAGAGGGAGAACAGTTGAGAATGCTTAGCAAGAAGCGCGCCAAAGCGTTTCAGGACGGTGGAACGGCGTAGTTCCGCAGCCATTCGAGGCCAAAACGACGAAACGCAGCCGGGTAGCACGGAGCTTTGAACTTGCAGTGAGCCGCGGCCGCCCTGCGCGGCCTCAACGGCGATCGTTTCCTCAACCCATTCGCGCCTTGACTGGCGCTTGTTTGCTCAGCGGTTGCTGCGCATCGATCAGTTCGACCGCGAGAACGGAACCGAGATTGGCGCCAACTGTCAATCATGCCGATCGGATGACGGGCCATGATGCGTCGCGGATGCGCGATCGACAAGCGGCATTTGTTCCGCATTGCGGGATGGCGGCAGCTCAGATGCCTGGGTCGCGGCCGAGTTCGGCGCTGCGCGATGCGCTGCCGTGGTGCAACAACGCGTCGCCGTCAACCTGGAAGGCAAGATGTCGATGGATGGACAAGCTCCGAACAAGCTGCGGCGCGATGCCGTCGGAGTTGCCCATGTGGTGTTCTTTGTTGTGGCAGCCGCGGCGCCGCTCACCGCGGTGGTCGGCGTCACGCCCGCGGCGTTCGCGTTCGGCAACGGCCCCGGCGTTCCCGGCACCTTCCTGCTGGTCGGACTGCTGTATCTGTTGTTCAGCGTCGGCTTCACCACGATGAACCGCTTCGTCGCCAGCGCCGGCGGGTTCTATCCTTATATCAGCGCCGGGCTCGGCCGCCCGCTCGGCGTCGCCGGCGCGCTGATCGCGATCGCGACCTACAACGCGATCGACATTGCGGTCTACGCCATGTTCGGATTCTTCGCCAATGCCATCGTCAATTCGCATGGCGGGCCGCAGATCCCATGGTGGGTGTTCTCGTTCGGGCTTGGCGCGGCGGTCTATCTGTGCGGCGTGCGCCACATCGCGTTCAGCGGCAAGATCCTCGGCTTCTGCATGATGGCCGAGATCGCGATTCTGCTACTGCTCGGCATCGCCGTTCTGCTCAGCGGCGGCGGCCCTGAAGGAATCAGCATCGCGCCGTTCGGGCCGCGGGCGATGTTTTCCGGCGGCTTCGGCATCGCGCTGGTGTTCGTGGTGTCGTCGTTCATCGGAATCGAGGCGACCGTGATTTTCGGCGAGGAAGCCCGCGATCCGGCGCGGACGATTCCCAAGGCGACCTACATCTCGGTGCTGCTGATCGCCGTGTTCTACGCGTTCTCGACCTGGGTGATTTCGCTTCATTACGGCCCGTCGAAAATCCTCGCCGAGGCCAACAATAACACCGCGACGCTCTACCTCACCGCGATCGGCAATCTGCTCGGCCCGGCGATGGCGCTGGTGATGAACCTGCTGTTGATCACCAGCCTGTTCGCCTGCGCGCTGTCGTTTCACAGCACCATCAACCGCTATCTGTACGCGATCGGCCGCGAGGGCCTGGCCTGGAGCGGCTTCGCCCGAACCCACCGCGACCACGAATCGCCGCACGTCGCGGGTCTGGTGCAGACCCTGATCGCGCTCGGCGCCACCGCCGGTTTCGCGCTGAGCGGTCAGGATCCCTACGCCGTGGTGTTCGCCTGGATGGGCACCTTCGCCAGCCTCGGCATCCTGGTGGTCCAGGTGATGGTGTCGATCGCGGTGATCGCGTTCTTCCGCGCGAACACCCATGGCATCGGGATCTGGCATCGGCTGATCGCCCCGGCGCTGAGCACCATCGGGCTCGGCGCCTGCCTGATCCTGATGGCATCGAATCTGGCGCTGGTCAGCGGATCGAACTCCCGGATCGTCACGTCGTTTCCGAGCCTGCTGGCGCTGATCGGCAGCATCGGCTTCGGCTTCGCGATCTGGGTCAGATCGCGCCGACCGGAGATCTACGCCCGGCTCGGCCGCGCCTTCGAATAGATCGACGACAGACCAACGGTCCCGATCGGAACTAGCACCACCGTTTCCCTCGAGCAACAGGAGACCCTATGAGCCTCGCAGATGAAACCACTTGCTGCCATGCCACGACCAAGGCCGAGGCGGCGTCGGTCACGCACCCGCTGCAGGCCCTGACCCCGGCGGAAATCACCAGGGTCGCCGCCATCGTCAACGCCGACCCGCCCTATGGGGTCGACACCCGGTTCGAGACCATCGAGCTGCTGGAGCCGGAAAAATCCGTCGTTCGCGCGTTCAAGCCGGGCATACCGATCGCCCGGCAGGCGCGGGTCAGCGTGTTCAGCACCACGGCGATCGGCGTGACCCGGCTGTTCGTCTCGCTCGACAGCGGCGCCATCATTTCGCGCAAGGAATTCCCGCAGGCGCGGCCGATGATCCAGCTTGAGCAGTTTCTCGCCATCGAAGGCCACGTCCGCGCCAACCCGGAATTCATCGCCGGCTGCGCCCGGCGCGGCATAACCGACATGTCCACGGTCTGCGTCGATCCGTGGTCGGCGGGCAATTTCTCGATTCCCGGCGAAGAGGGGCGGCATCTGTGCCACACCTTCGCCTGGCAGCGGCTGCGCGAGAACGAGAATTTCTACGCCCATCCGATCGAGGGCCTCAACGCCGTGATCGATCTGAAGACCTGGGAGATCATCCGCGTCGACGATTACGGCGCCATCCCGGTGCCGACCAAGGAAGCCAATTACGAAAAGGAATTCACCAAGACGACGCGCAAGCCGATGAAGCCGATCGACGTGGTGCAGCCGGAGGGAGTCAATTTCAAGATCGAAGGCAGCGCGCTCAGCTGGGACAAATGGAGCTTCGTGATCGGCTTCAACGCCCGCGAATCCCTGACCCTGCATGACGTCAAGTATGACGGCCGCCCGATCCTGCACCGCGCCTCGCTGGTCGAAATGGTGGTGCCCTACGGCAGCCCGGTTAACGGACACTTCCGCAAGAACGTGTTCGACATCGGCGAATACGGCATTGGCAAGCTGGCCAATTCGCTGAAGCTCGGCTGCGATTGCCTCGGCGTGATCGAATATCTCGACGTGCATCTGAACACGATGAACGGCGACGTGATGACGATCGAGAAGGCGATCTGCATCCACGAGGAGGATTCCGGACTGCTATGGAAACACTGGGACTTCCGCACCGACCGCGCCGAGATCCGGCGCGCCCGCAAGCTGGTGGTCTCGACCATTTGCACGGTCGGCAATTACGAATATGCGCTGTACTGGTATTTCCACATCGACGGCGCCATCGAGTTCGAGATGAAGGCCACCGGCATCATCAACACCGCCGGCTGCGTTCCGGGCCAGCCCGGCAAATATGCTCGCGAAGTGCTGCCGGGCGTGGTCGGCCAGATCCACCAGCATATCTTCTGCGCCCGTCTCGACACCGCGATCGACGGCGACCAGAACAGCTTCGTCGAGTGCAACACCTATGCGGAGCCGGAAGGTCCGGACAATCCCTACGGCAACGCATTTTATGAAAGCGAAACCGTGCTCGACACCGAGCTCAAGGCGGCGCGCCGGGCTGACGCGGCGAGCCAGCGCTATTGGAAAGTGGTCAATCCCAACAAGACCAACTACACGGGCGCGCCGGTGAGCTACAAGCTCGAAGCGATGAATTGCGTCACGCCGTTCATCGGCCCCAACTCCCCCTCGGGCAAGCGCTCCAGCTTCATCCAGAACCACGTTTGGGTGACTGCCTTCAATCCCGACGAGCGCTTTCCGGGCGGCGACTACATGAACCATTCCGACGGCGCCGGCGGACTCGCCGACTTCATCAAGCAGGACCGCCCGATCAAGAATACCGACATCGTGCTTTGGCACGTGTTCGGATTGCACCACCCGGTCCGGATCGAAGATTTTCCGGTACAACCCTGCATCTCCACCGGGTTCAAGCTGGTGCCGCACGGCTTCTTCGACGGCAACCCCTGCATCGACCTGCCGGCCGAGGTCAACGAGGCCAGTTGCTGCGCCAACGCCGTCATCACCTAACGACGATCCGCTCCGCCGGGATCGCCGGCGGAGCGGCCCTCTGCATCCTGGTACGACGGGGTTTGGCTTGATCGGCAGCGAGTTTCAAGTCATCGGCGGCGCGCTGATGGGACTGGCCGGCAGCCTGCATTGCGCCGGCATTTGCGGCGGCGTTGCCTCGTCGCTGCTGATCGCCTCGGCAGCACCGGATGCCGCCCCCAGCGCGCGAGCCGCCACGCTGTTGAAGATTCAGATCGGGCGCGCGCTGAGCTATGCGCTGTGCGGTGCCATCGTCGGCGGCATCGGTGCTGGATTCGCCGGCATGCTCAATCTCGCCGGCGTGCAGCCGGTCACGCGGATTGCCGCCGCGTGTGCGCTGGTCTGGGCCGGATGCTCGATCGCGGGTTTCGCGCCAAGCTTCGCCAGGTTCGACCGGGTTTTAACATCGACGTCCATTTCGTGGCTGGCCGCGACGCGCCGGGTCGGCAATGCGCATCCGGTGGCGCTCGGTATCGTCTGGGGTTTTGGGCCGTGCGGCATGGTTTATGCGGCACTGCTGAATGCCATGCTGAGCGGATCGTTGCTGGGGGGCGCCGAATTCATGGCCGGCTTCGGCCTCGCCACCATTCCGGCCGTCGCGACGACGGCCTTCGGCGTTACGGCTCTGGCCGGTTTCGGCGCCCGCCTGCCGCGCAACAAGCTCCGCGGCGCGCTGGGAGCGGCGATCCTTGCGCTCGGGCTGGCGAGCCTAGTCGAACCCGCGGCATCGCTGTCGGCGCTGTGCCTCGGCCGTTGATCGCCGCATCACGGCGCGGATATGTCGCGCAGCACCACATCACAGGCCGACGCATCGAGGACGGCGAGGCCCGCCGCGCGGCGACGACGTTGCCGCCAAACGTTAAGCGTTGCGGAAAAGAACATGACCGATCAGCAAACGCGGCCGCGCTGGCTGCGTCTATGCCGTGGGAATCCTGCAAGGCGTCAAGCCGGCCGATTTGCCCGTGATGCAACCCATTGTGTTCGAACTGGTCATCAACCTTAAGACCGCCAAATCGCTTGGCCTTACAACTTCCCCGATGCTGCTTGCACGCGCTGACGAGGCAATCGAGTAGAGGTGCGGGTTGCTACGGTTCATGAGTCCGGAAATGGCGCAAAACTGCCGTTTTTGGCCACTCAAAACATTCCCCTAATCGATTCACGCGGAACATCGCCAACGCCGTGGGTGCGGCGCACCATCATTTGTGTTGGATTGGCCCGTTTCGAACAAGCGTAGTTGGGCGCGCGCGAGCATTGGTAGTAGCGGGCTGTTTATCTCGCGGCGTGCAATGATGACCGATTGCACGGATCGTTTCGGCCGCAGCGCAGCGTCGATTCTTCCGCGCGGGTGAATTCCGCCACCGACTCGTCCTTGCGCATACAGGGAAGAGGTATAAGCTGACTTTGAGCGGACTCAAGAGCCGCCGGTATGTCTGGGAAGTGAACGCGGGATGGATTGTCTCGTCGAATGACGCCGTCGAAATTCCGATAAAAGCGCCCAATCAGCGGTTGAACTTGATTCTAGGCTGCCGGTCTTGGTGTGCCTCGGCGGGATTTGACCCTGCGCTTTGCGCCATCCGATCGATGATCGCGACAACCAGCCCACATTTCAGGTGATTGCGCGAGACCTGCTGTTACCAGGTCTTGGACGTTGTGGCGCCAGAGGATCCGGCATGAACCAGCGAGACGTGCGGGCCGCGTGGGAGAAATTCGTCGAGCGCGGCGCGTTGGCGACCGGTCTGCGATCGTCGGTGGCGAATTCCTGGCAGAGATCTAAGAACCATCGGGTTACGGTCGATCGGCCTATGGCGCCGCTGGTCGCGGAGGCTGAGCTGTTTCGCCACCGCTCCAAGCATACGCCGCTGCGTCATGCCGCCCGGCCCGCGCTGCAGAATTCGCGAAACTTCCTGAGCGACGCCAATTCGATCATGATCCTCACCGATCCTTCCGGACTGATTATCGATACAGAGGGCGATGCCAGGGTGATCGAGGCCGGACGGACGGTTCACCTCGAGCACGGCGGACGATGGAGCGAAGCGGATATCGGCACCAATGCCATCGGTACCGCGATGGCGGAGTCGAGGCCGGTGCAGATTCACGGCGCCGAGCATTTCTGCTCGCAGGTGCAGCGATGGACCTGTGCCGCCGTTCCGGTTTGCGATCCAACCGACGGCGAGCTGCTGGGCGTCGTGGATATTTCCGGGCCTGCCAAAACCTTCAACCCGCAGAGTCTCGCTCTGGCCGTTTCGGTCGGCCAGCATGTCGAAAGCGTGCTGGCGCGCTCGCTCAAGCAGGACCACGAGAAGCTGCTCCGCCACTTCCTCGCCAAGAGCTCGATCTGGGCGAACGATGATTGCGTGTTGGTGGATCGTTGCGGCACCATCCTGCACGCCGGCGAGCAAGCCCTGAAGACGATCCGCGACCACCGCCACGGCGGCGACGAGCCGCCGACCCGCTTCCTGAAGACGTTGCCGTTTGAGGAGTGGCCAGCCAAGCTGAGGGGATTGCTGCCGAATGCCAGCTTCGATTTCGTCGCCAGCGACCACACCGGGATCGGTGCGATCATCGTTTTTCATGCACGACGACGCACGGCAAGCGTCGAGCGCGGAGTTCAGAAGCAGGCACCGGCGCAGGACCCGCGGAAGACCGCGGAATTGGCGCCCGCTGCGCGGGATCCCATGCCGCAATCGCCGCCCACGGGGTTCGTCGCGTCCGATCCAGCGGTGCAGGCGATTGTGCGGCAGGTCGAGACCGCCGCCGCCCGCAAGATGCCGATCCTGATCCGCGGCGAAACCGGAACCGGCAAGGAACAACTGGCCCGTCACGCCCATGCCGCCAGCGGGCGCACCGGCGCCTTCGTCCCGGTCAATTGCGCAGCACTTCCCGAAAGCCTGATCGAGGCCGAACTGTTCGGCTATGCCGACGGCGCCTTCACCGGGGCGCGACGCGGCGGGGCCACCGGACTGGTCAAAGAGGCGGACGGCGGCACGCTGTTTCTGGACGAGATCGGCGACATGCCGATCGCGCTGCAAGCCGTGCTGCTACGCCTGCTCGACGACTGGACCGTACGCCCGATCGGCGGCGCCAGAACCAAGGTCGACATCTTCCTGGTCTCGGCGACCAACGCCGCGCTGGACAAGGCCATCGCTGCGGGGCGGTTCCGCGCCGACCTGCTGTACCGCCTCAACACGCTCGAAGTGACGCTGCCACGACTGCATGAGCGCAGCGACTTCGAGGCCATCGTGCAGCATCTGCTCGACGGTATCGATCCCACATGTGAGATCGCGGTGCAGACCATGGCCGATCTCGCCGCGCGGCCCTGGCCCGGCAACATTCGCGAGTTGCGAAATATCCTGGCGCGCCACACCCTCGCCTGCTCCGACTGCCTGCTCGATCGGGCCGCAGGCGCGGCCCAGATCGGCCAGGTCACGCAGCCACAATCCTGTTCGCTGCAGGAAATTCAGCTCGCCAGCATCCGGACGGTCCATGCCGAAACCGCCGGCAATGTCAGCGAAACCGCGCGACGCCTGGGCGTCTCGCGAAACACCGTCTATCGCGCGCTCGGACAAACGACGCCGCGGTGACGGCCGCCGGCTGAGCCTCCGGTCGCGATCGCGTCACGATCGCGCCGGAAATCTTCAGATCGATTAGCGATGACCGATCAAAGCAGCTCCGCGCCGCCACCCAGGGCCGGCCCCGAGGTCGGATCGTAGTTGTCCGGCTTCTTGGCGATCAGCGTCTGCGTGGTCAGGATCAATGCCGCGACCGAGCCGGCATTGCGGATCGCGCAATAGCTGACCTTGACTGGATCGATGATGCCGGCCTTGATCATGTCGACGGTAGTGCCGGTGCGGGCGTCGAAGCCGTAGCCGTTGCTGGCCTTCGCCACTTTTGCGACAGCGGCGACACTGTCACGACCGCAATTGGCGACGATACAAGAAAGCGGCTGGCTGAGCGAACGCTGCACCAGTTCAGCGCCCTGCTTGGCACTGCCCTTCAATCGCTTGATCAAGCCGTCGAGTTCCGGGGCGACCCGGATCAACGCCACGCCGCCTCCGGGCACGACGCCTTCCTCGATCGCCGCGCGGGTGGCATTGATCGAGTCTTCGATCAATTGCGCGCGTCGCTTCTGTTCGACCGGCGTCGCCCCGCCCGCCAAAATCATCGCGGTGCCGCCCGACAACTTGGCGAGGCGCTCCTGGAACTTGTCGCGCTCGATGTTTTCCGGCGCAGCATCGTATTGCCGCGATACCTGCTCGCGTCGCGCCGCGATCACCTTGGGCTTGCCATGGCCGGCGGTGATCAGCGTCTTCGATGACGAAATCCGCACCTGGCGCGCCGAACCCAGATCCTCCAGACTGGCGCGCTCGACCGTGCCGCCGAGGTCCTTTGATATCACCCTGCCGCCGGTCGCGACCGCGATGTCTTCCAGCATCGCCTTGCGCCAATGGCCGTATTCCGGCGGATGAATCGCGGCGACCTTAAAATTGTTTCGTTCGCGGCGCGACAGCAGCATCATGATCACCGGCGGCGCCACTTCCTCGGCGATAATCAGCAGCGGACGGCCGCTCTTTTCGATCAGCGCAAACACGCCGTTCAATTCGTCGATCGCCTGAATCTTGTGATCCGTCATCAGGATGTAGGGATTGTCGAGAACAACCTGCATTCGCTCGACATCGGTAACCATGTGATGCGAGAGATAGCCGCGTTCGAACGCCATGCCCTCGACCACTTCCAGCGTGGTCTCGACGGTCGAGCCGAACTCGACAGCGACGATGCCGTGATTGCCGGCGCGTTCGAACGCTTCGGCGACCATCTCGCCAAGCTTGGCATCGTTAGCCGCAATGGTGGCGATGGCGCGAATGCCCTTGGCGCCGTCAACGCTCTTTGCTGAACGCTTCAGCACCTTGATGGTCTCTTCCACCGCCAGCTCAAGACCCTCGACCAGTTCAACCGGATTGGCGCCGGCGGCCAATAGAGCAAGCCCCTCCTGCACCAGCACATTGGCGAGCACGGTCGCGGTGGTAGTGCCGTCTCCCGCAGCTTCGTTGGTCTGCTTCGACACTTCCCGCAGCACTTGGGCGCCCATGTTCTCGAACGGGCATTCAAGTTCGATTTCGCTGGCGATGCTCACACCGTCGCGTGAGACAATCGGCGTGCCGATCGGCCGGTCCATCACCGCATTCATGCCCTTGGGGCCAAGGGTGCCGCTCACCGCCTTGGTCAGTTTGGCGACGCCGCGGCCCAGGGCCTCTCTCGCCTCAGAATCGTGCAGCATGATTTTTGGCATTGTTGTTTCCTCTTGGGTTACACGTGCTACACAGCGGCGTTGGACGGCTCCGCAGTCTGTCCGACGCCGCGGGGCGTGAACGGCGTTTCCATGTCGAAGCGCGCGTGCAGCAGACCGCGACACAAGGCGCTGTTGAATTCCGCATTGACGTTGACGCGACGCAGCGCGCGAACATAGGTTGGCAGCGTCTCGACCTGCAGCGGGTCGCCTTCGGCGTCGACGAACGCCAACGCCTCGGGAAGCGCGGCTGAAACGACCGGCCGCCGCTCGAGATAGCGCGCGACCAGCCGGGCGCCGGTTTGGTCCGGCTCAAGAACCGCGAGCTCGCCGAGCGAGAGCTCGACCAACGCCTCCGGTGCATAGCCCACCGCAATCAGATGGGCGAGCAGCGCCGCCTGACGGCGCTGGAACGCCTTGACCAGAAAGGTCCGCCGCAAGTCATCCAGATCGCCATCCGCGTCGGCCCCGAAGGTTTGCTGGAACGAAAGGCCCTGCGCCAACCCCGCATTGATCTTGTCGGCATACATATGCTCGCCAAGTACAACGTCGACGGCGCTGACCCAGGGCAGATCGCTGACGGCCCGACGCATATCGTCGGCCATCAAAAACGAGAAATTGGCGGCGCACCAATAGGTCGGCAATCGAAACTCGATGTGGACGCGATTTTGCGCGTCCACATCCGCCCGAGTGACGAATTCGAGATCAGTGACCGGCTCGTCGAGTTCCGGGTCGGTCACTGTCTGCAACCGGGCCCAGACTTCGGCCTTGCGATCGGCAATCGTCTCGGCCGCCATTTCGCTTACTCCGCAGCTTGGGCGAGATGGGCATAACCGCCCCCGGCCCTGATCTTCTTCTTCTGTGCTTCGACGTCGACATCGTAGATCCGCGCGGCGTTCAGCCCGAGGATCTTGGTCTTCGTTTCCATCGTCAGCACCGAGCCGGTTTCCTTGGTCAGCTCTTCGGGAATTTCGAACGCCATAAACTTGTCGATCAGCCATTTCGGAGTCCAGATGCCGTAATCGCTGCCATAGAGGATCTTGTCGGCGCCGATCCAGAACAACAGCTCGGCCATGACGTGTCCGAAATAGGCCGGCCGCGAATGGATGAACGGCAACGCCACCGCGATGCCGGCATAGACGTTGGTCTCCTGGGTGGCGATCCAGCAAAAATCATCAAGCCGCGGCAGGCCGCAATGTTCGACGATGAAATTGAGGTCCTGAAACGAAGTCGCGACATCATCGATGTCGCCGACATCGAAGGCGTCCTTGTTCAGCGGGATGATCGTCGGCCCCTTGTGGACATGGATATTCTTGATCCCGAGCTTCTGCGCCGCTTCGAGAAATCGGTAGGACCCCTTGTCGTCGAGCTTGTAGCCCTTCGACTCGCCGCGCCATTCGGCGGTATAGAGCTTGACGCCCTTCAGCTTGTACTTCTCGGCCTTGGCGTGCAGCTCCTCGAGCCCCTTGTTGCCATCGCGCGGATCAAACGCACCATTAAGGATGAACCGGTCCGGATGGCTCTTCTTCAACGCCGAATTGCGTTCGGTGGTGTTGAACCCGGCTTTGTAGAAATCGGTCAGATAGGTCGGCTGCAGAATCGCCATGTCGTCGTAACCATGGATAAACAAATCGTCGTGCATGGTCTTCGCATCATACTTCTCGAACTTCTCCAACGACCACTTCTCTGCCGGTGGACTGAGATTGGAGTGATAGGCGTAGAAGCATTCGATGAATTGCTTGCCATGAATGTTCTTCTGGTTCGGCGGACTGCCGTCCCAGAAATGGGTGTGCCCGTCGATGACGAAAATCTCTTCTCCGGATGCGGTCCTGTACATCGCGCTTCTCCCTATCCAGCCACGTTGGTCAGATTGAATTTGATCGTTTGATTGCTGAGAGCCGGGACAGGGGCCGGCGGTGACGCCGGCCCCTGTCGTATCAGTGTTCGATGTAGGCCAGCGCTTCGTTCATATCCCCGAAGCAGACAACGGTATCGTCGTCGACCATCACCATGCGACCGTAGTGGGTCGATGTCGAAATCTCGAAGATATACGGCGTCATTTCTCGGCCAAGCGCTTCGCTGATTTCGCTCATCTTGAACACCAGCTTGCCTTCGCCGTCGATCCGGATCATCGCCGGCATGTAGGTGACGGTGACGCCCTTCTTCTTCTCCATGACTTCGGCGATGGCGCGTGCCTCGACGCTGTCGTTCATGGTTACACCGCATTGGTGGGATATCGTGTCTTCAAACCGGATATCCTTCATCGATTTGAAGATATTTGCATGTGCTTCGGACATTTTGTTCTCCTGAATGGGTGACTGGCTTGCGCCTGTTTCGGACTTTGTTCAGCGCAGCACGGGTCACGGCGCTTTGAGGCCGACCTGCGCGCAGATCGCGTCGATGCGGTTCTTCGAGAGCGATTGCGCCTCGGCGAAGCTCGATACCTTGACGCGGGGCAGCGACCAGATCGGCTGCAGATTGGCGGCGGCTTCGTGCGCCAGGGCACCGTGGTGCGCCATCCAGCCGTTGAACAGCCCCTTGTTATGGACGCCGTGTTCCTTGTCATGCGTCAGCATGTGGATCAGCTCGACGGTATTGGCGAGGTTGCGCTCGTAGTCCGCCTCGGCGGCGCCGACGACAGACGGGGTCGCAAAATCGCCCTGCGAAGCCGCCATCTGCATGATGAATCCGCTGCGGAACAATTCCCCCACCAGCGGCTCGAACACCAGATTGATCGCGAAATATTGCTCTAGGAAGTCGGTCGAGCCCATGATCGCCTCGACCGCCTTGCGGGTGCCTTGCCAGATTGGATCCTCGAGCCAGTGCTTCTTGCCGGCGTTATGATCGAAGCCTTCGAGATCGAGACCGATCTCGGCGAGGTACAACGTCAGATCCTGGGAGAACCGCAGCTTGTAGGATGAGTTGGTCAAAATGGCGTTGTTGACCATCTGGGTGTAGCCGTAACGCTGCGCCTGCATCAGCGAGGTGCCAAGACCGAACTCGGCGTGCTTGTAGGCGCCAAGGTGATCTTGCAACACCTTGACCCACGCCTTGTCGAAGCGCTTAGGCGCGCCGGACTTGCGGGAATTTTCGATGACGCTCTGCACCATGCCGCAAATCGTCGACTGCCGCTGATAGTGCGTGCGCTCCCACTCCTGATCGACCGCGCGGAACTGATGCCAGTTCGAGCTCAGCGCCTTGGTCCAGGTCTTGGAATAGGTCGGAGTGCCGTCCGGGAACGAGATGATCCAGTCCTGGAGCAGATAGCGCTCCGGGTCGGGCTGGACATCGACCGTCATGTCCTCGTAATGGCTGGCCTTGCGGGCTTTGGGCTCGAAGTAGTTGTACTTGCGGCTGTCGGAACCGGCAAAGATCGCGGCGCCGGCGGCGCCGGATTGATGCGCTTGCTGTGGGGTAACGCTCATGTTGTCCTCCCTGGTGATGTCTTCGATTGTTGTTGGCGTCTCTTGTGCGCGGTGGGGCGATACCGCCGTCACCGCGTGGCTGGCGTAAACTTGTCGAAATAGATGTGATCGGGCTCCACATTGTTCATCTGCAAGACCGGCAGGATCGCGTCGATCATCGGCACCGGACCGCAGGCGTAGGCATCGATCACGCCGCTCAAAGCCTCCTCGCGAAGGCGACGCTGCACGACCTCATGAATGAAGCCGGTCTCGCCCTCCCAGTTGTCGTCAGCGGTGGCATGCGACAGCGCGGGGATGAATTCGAAGTCTGGCAGCGCCGCCGCGATGGCTGCGATCTCGTCGAGCATGAACAGATCCGCACGGGTCCTCGCTCCATAGAAGAACCGTACCGGACGCTGCTCGCCGCTCTGCACATGGTCGGATAGCATCGACCACAGCGGCGACATTCCGGATCCGCCCCCGATCAGCAGCATCGGACCGGACCGGCCCTCACGCCGGAAGCAGGTGCCATACGGCCCTTTCGCCTTCAGGGCGGCGCCTGGCTGCAAAGCTCCGTCGAGCTGCGACGAAAACGCGCCATCGGGATATTTCTTGATAATGAATGAAAGATGCGTGGCGTTCTCCGGCGCGTTGGCCATCGAAAATGCACGGGTGACGCCGGCATTGACCAGCGTCAGATCGACATATTGGCCGGCCCAGAATTTCAGCGGCTTGTCGAGTTCGACCTCGAGCAAGCGAATGTCGTGAGTGAGCGGCGTGACCTTGGTCAAGCGCGCATCGAACTCCTTCACCGCGATGGCGTGGGACAGCAATTCCTCGTCGAAATTCAGCAACTCCACTTCGATGTCGCTGTAGGCGTGGGTCTTGCAAAGCAGGATGTGCTCGGTTTCCCGCTCGTAGTCGGGCAAAGCGAAAGTCGAATATTTCAGCAACTCAATTTCGCCGCTGATCAGCTTCGACTTGCAGGAGCCGCATTGGCCTTCCTTGCAGCCGTGCATGAGAGAGATGCCCTGGCGGAAGGCTGCGTCGAGCACGGTCTCCCCTTCCTCGACATCCATCTCGATGCCGACGGGCTCGAACCGCACCTTGTAGAGCGTCACTTCCGACATGCTTTCCTGGCCTGCTTTGAAACGAAGCAATTGGCAACGCAGCGTGCGTTGATGTGTGGGCGGATCGAGGGGACCGCGGATGCGGCCCCCTCTCGCCGTTCAAATTTAGTTGCAGGGATTGATCTTGAACCCCTTACGATATTCGGCGATGGCGGCATCGCGTTCGGTGCCGGCCTTCAATGCACGGAAGCCGCGCAGCGGGCTGCCGAGCGTGTTGCCGCGGATGTGGTCGAGCGTCCACATGTCCTTCTGCTCGAAGCGCAGATGCGGCTGCGGCACCAGCGTCTTGCCATCGGAGCGGACGAAACCGAGATCCACCATGGCGTCGGCGTGATCCCAACCGTGGTAGCATTCCTCCCACTCACGGCGACCGCTGAAGCGGCCCATGGCGGGCGTGGCGCGACCTTCGTACTCCGCGGCGAACGCTACCTTGTGGGTCCAGCGGCAGCCTTCTGAACAGTAGGTGTACATCTTGCCGTCCACCTCGTCGCAGCAGAAGTCCTCGCGGATCAGGCAAGGGACCATGCAGCTCCAGCAGCGGTGCGGATAGACGTAGCCAACATCGCCATTGAAGGCGATGTTCTTCTCGCCCGGAACCGACAGCTTGGCATGCCACTTCCAGAAGTCGCCGAACTCGGCGTACCAACCCGGATACTTGTGCTCGAACCACTCGAAGTCCTTCTCGGTCTGGGCTTCGATGCGCCAGAAGTTGAACGACCAGCCGACCGTGAAGAACTGCGCGGTCTTGTGGACGTAATTCTTCTTGACGATACGATCCCAGGCCTCGGCGACGTCGTCGTGATGGATCTTGATGCCGTATTTCTCCAACGGCAGCATGTAGGTCCGATAGTAATCCTCGTAGATCCAGCGGTGCCACAGCTCCGCGTAGGATTCCTTGTTCTTGTCGCGGTTGGTGGTGCCGTATTCGATGAAGGTGCCGATGGCGGCGTCGACGATCGCGTGGTTCTGCCAGAACGCGTATTTCAGATCGCGCTCGAGCAATTGATGGTTCGACGGATCGTGGATCATGGCCATCAGCATCGAGTGGCCGTTGCCGATGTGGCGGGACTCGTCCGACTGCACCGACAGGAACACGGTCGGCAGCGCATAGTCGCCGTTGCGCGCGGCTTCCGACGGCATGGCGACGAACAGCGTGTTGGTGAAGGCGGTCTCGGCGACCACTGTCAGATAGATGTTAGCGGCGGTGATGGCGTCTCCAGTGAGGAAGCCCTCCGCGAACTGCCGTCCGATCGTGGTGGCGTAGCACTTGCCAAACGCGGCCTCGGTGATGTCGAACCCGGCCGGGTCGATATAGTTCTCCATGTACCACTTCTTCAGATTCATCTGAATTGTGGAATGGCGGAACTCATCGACCATCTGCATGGTGAAGCCGGTACGCAGCTCTTCGCCGGGCGCCAGACG
Source organism: Rhodopseudomonas sp. (assembly GCF_013377015.1). Lineage (GTDB taxonomy): Bacteria > Pseudomonadota > Alphaproteobacteria > Rhizobiales > Xanthobacteraceae > JARJEH01. Next base: position 1,153,982 of record NZ_JACABA010000001.1, read on the forward strand.
TCCGACCATCGCCATCGAACGCGCCGCGGAGATTTCCGGGAACGGGATGATCGCCAGGAACAGCTTCATCCATTCGACCCAACGCGGCTCGACATTGCGGAACATGTCGCCCCGCAACGCCGCGTCGAGCGCGCCGTAGACCCGATTGTCCTTTTCTTCCTGCATCGGGAAATAGGACCGCAGCACCTGCTTCATCGGATCGCGCGGCACCTTCGAGATCTTGTAGTCGGTCGGGAAGGTCATCGCTTCCTGAACGTAGCTCGGCGTCCAGCCCAGGTCGGAGACCCGATTGGCGGCCTCCGCGGTACTGATGCCTTTCTGATTCACAATCTTGTTCAGCGTCAGAGTTTCAGACATTTCCTTCTCCCTTGAACATTGCGTTGAACTTCGCTGCTCGCCTATTTTCGGACGCCCGCTTGCTTGACGCACTCTTCAGAAACGTCCGCCGTCAACTGTCTCGGTCCCTGTATCGTCGGGCCACCCGCCCTTCGATACCTCCGGCTCGATCAAACTCCGCCTTGACTAACTGTGGCTGGCGGCGGGCTTGGTCAGTGGTTTGTCCTCGGCGATGAACCGCGCCGTCAGCACCAATGTGCCCATGGCGAAATCTTTGCCGTGCTTGGCGATCATCGCCTCGGCGATGCCGGCCAACTGAACGAAGAAGGCGTCCTTCGATTTGTCTTCTTCGCTCAATTCGATCTGTACGGGCGAGTGCGCTCCGCCATTTCCGGCTGACGCTCTTGCCGTAGTCTGTATTCCGCTCTTGCTCATCATGCATGCCCCGATCGGTTGTGGTCATCGGTCGATGGACCGCTCTCGAATTCCAGCAGCGCGACGTTGAGCCATTCGCGCTCGGTGACGAGCCGCTCGTGTTCGACCTTCAGCGCCTCGAATCGAGCCGTCGCCCGTGCCAGTTCCAGCAAGGCCGCAGCGCCGGCGCCCGGCAGCGCGCTGTCGCGCAGCGCGCAATGCATCTCGATTTCCGCGCCGCCGCGTGCGCTTTCGTTTCGCAATTGCAGTTCGTTGTTGCGGATCATCGCCTCGATCAGCTTGTGCCGCGCGAGCATCCGCTCCCGCCCCCGCTCCAGTTCGGCGGCCTGCTCGGCAGTCGGCGGCGGCTGATCGCCCCTGGAATTCTTCGTTGTCATAGCGCCAACCCAATCGTCCGGAGAGAGGCGAACCTGCCCGCAGTTGGTCATCATGGGATCAACACAGCGCGGCCATGGATGCGGCCATGGTGCAGGTCGTGCAGCGCATCGTTGGCCTGGCTGAGTTTGTATTCCTTGGTGTGGAGATCAACGAGGCCGCGATCCGCGAGCGCCATCAGTTCGACCAATTCGGCGTAGGTGCCGACCAGATTGCCCACGATGGTCTTTTCCGAGGTGATCAGGTCGATGGTCGGAAGCTCGATCTTGCCGCCGTAGCCGACGACATAGTAGTAGCCGTCGTTCGCCGTCATCGCCAACCCCCTGGCGACAGCCTCGCCCTCGCCGACGAAGTCGATTACCGCTTCGGCGCCGCGGCCGCCGGTCTTCGCCAGCACGGCTTCGACTTCGTTGCCGTCGGCTTTCACCAGGTGATGCGCGCCGCAGGTCTTGGCCAGTTCAAGAGACTTGTCATCGCGGTCGATGACGATAATTTCGGCGGCGCACAATGCTGCGAGAACCTGAATGCCGATATGGCCGAGCCCGCCGGCGCCGATCACCGCGACATATTGGCCCGGCAGCAGATGACGGGATGCCTTCTTCGCAGCGCGATAGGCCGTGAGGCCGGCGTCGGTGTAGGGCGCGACATCCTTCGGCGCCAGCGTCTTCGGCAACTTGATTAGCGAGCGCTGGCCGGTCAGCAAATACTGCGCGTAGCCGCCGTTGGCGTTGATGCCAGGAAACGAGCTATCCAGCGCGTGCATGTCGTTGCCGCGCCGACAAGCCAAACAGTGTCCGCTGGTCACCAGCGGATGACAGATCACGCTGTCGCCAACCTTGACGCCCTCGACGCCAGGCCCGATCGCCTCGACCCAGCCGGCATTCTCATGTCCCATGATGTAGGGAAGCTTGACCTCGACCTTGCTGCGCCAAATGCCTTCGACGATGTGCAGGTCGGTTCGGCAGACGCCGGCTCCGCCGATCCGCACGATCACGTCGGTCGGACGTGTAATCTTCGGATCCGCCACATCTTCGTATTTGACGAATTCTTTCGCCGTCAGCTTTTCGTCGAACGCATGGAGCACCGCTGCTTTCATCTGGCTTTCTCTCCCAATGACGATTTTTTGTTTTGTGCTCAATGGCGCAATCGTCTGCAGAGAGAAGGACAGCAAGAGCCGTGCCAGCACCCTAACAAACTGACTTATTTGAGATTCCGGATTTCTTCGCAACTGCGTTGCGATCCGCACCGGATCACAACTGCAGTCATTAGTGTTCCGCGACGGAACAGTTAGCTGCGACAATGGTGCGCCAGAGGCAATTTGGAATTCCAGCCAATTGATCTATAGTAATCGAAACGCCGAATGCACGAGACGGTGCACGCAGCGACGCATACCGAGGAAATCGCCGAGCCGCTGTTCAGGAGGACAGTTCATGCTGGTTGCAAATCGGCGGGTCGAGAAGGCATGGATGGTGCTCGAGCAGCGGGGCGCCCCGCCGGCTGATTTCCTGACGGTCGACATTTACGACAGCTGGATGCGCTGCATTTCGCTCGGCCTCGACATGCGACGTCCGCCGCCTCCGGAATTCGTCGGCCCCGCAATGCTGCGACAGGAGCAGCAACGTTGTTCGCTTGTGCGCGGTCTCGCTTTGGCGGAGATGCACACCCTGCATCAGCAAATCTCCGGCTCCAATTTCATGGTCGCCTTTGCCAACGCGGATGGCTTGCTGCTGGATATGATATCCGACCGGAGCTTCAGCGACGCCTCCGACGCCGCAAGCATCCAGCCTGGCACGGTATGGACCGAACGCTTCTGCGGCACCAATGGCCTTGGCACTGCGGCCCATCTCAAACGTGCGGTCGCCGTGCATGGAGATCAGCATTTTTTCCCGCGCTACAACAACCTGACTTGTGTTGCGGCGCCGATCTTCGCACCTGATGGCGAATTGACCGGAATATTGGATGCCTCGTCGGATTGCATGTCGCGCCAGACCCACACCCAGGCGCTGGTCGCGATGGCGGCGACTCAGATCGAGAATGGATTATTCCGCGAATATCATCGCGGCGATATCCTGATCGCTTTCCACAATCGTGGCGAATATCTGCACACGCTGAGCGCGGGCCTGATGGCCGTAGACGAGGGTGGCAAGATTCTCGCGGTGAACCGGGCGGCGCGGGTGTTGTTGCACGGCTTGCCGGCTTCGCCCGGCCGTCGCTTCGTCGATATCTTTCGAACCGATTTCAACACCTTTGTCGACGAAGGCCGTCGCCGGGAGCGCCAGGGCCTCGAGGACGAGGTCGGCAGCCAGTTTGTTTCGACGATCGAGAACACACGTCGGTTCCCGATGGTTCAAGCAGTGTCGAAGCCGCCGGCCCCGCCACCGAACAAGACCCCCAGGCAGTTTGTGTCTGCCGATCCGGCCATCGCCAGTGTCGTGCGCCGGGTTGAAAGCGCTGCGGCGCGCAAGATGCCGATTCTCATTCGGGGTGAGACCGGCACCGGCAAGGAACAAATGGCGCGTCACGCACATGCGGCCAGCCGGCGCTCCGGCCAGTTCGTCGCCGTTAATTGCGCGGCGCTTCCGGAAAGTTTGATCGAAGCGGAATTGTTCGGTTACTCGGAAGGCGCGTTCACGGGCGCAAAGAAGGGCGGCGCCGTCGGTTTATTCAAAGAAGCGGACTGCGGCACGCTGTTTCTCGACGAGATCGGCGACATGCCGGTAACGCTGCAAGCTGTTCTGCTGCGGTTTCTCGACGACTGGATCGTCCGGCCGGTCGGCGGCGCGAAATGTCAGGTCGACGTTCTCCTGGTGTCCGCCACCAATGCCAACCTCGACGAGTCGATCGCGAGGGGCCGGTTCCGCTCCGACCTGCTGTTTCGCCTCAACACACTCGAGGTGACATTGCCGCCGCTACGCGAGCGTTCCGACTTCGATGAAATTGCGCGGCATCTGATGGGAAAGATCGATCCATCTGCAGGCTTGACGCAAGGCGCGATCGATCGATTGGCCGAATTGGATTGGAACGGCAATATCCGGGAATTGCGCAATGTGCTCTCCCGGCTATCGCTCAGCGAGCAAGGAGGCCTGATCGATGATGCTGCGGTCAAATCCATTGTCGGACATCTGAGTAACAAGCGGTCGTCCGGCGACGTGTCTGTCGGCGTCGGACTGAGGAGTGACTTGCGCGACCTTCAACGCGCACACTTGCTGACCGCTTATGCTCAATCCGGCAATAATATCAGCAAGACGGCGCGCCGCCTCGGCGTGTCGCGCAATATGATCTATCGCGCTCTTCGAGGGAGCCAGGACTGAATCGAGCGATCGAAAGCGCCGACGCGATTCTTGGCGCAGGCTTCTGAGACTGACCTGACGACTGGCATTCGTGTGAGATCTTCAACCGTCATCGACTTCATGAAAGGATCGTCGTGTTTGAACCGCAAAACAGTCTCGAAGCCCTGATGCAAGCCGCCGCGAAGGACCCCAGCGTCGCTCCGGCATTCTATCAGGCGCTGCTGGAAACCGAGATCTATATTTTGACCCCGGACGCCCCCATGACCCCAGGCCGCCGCCGGTCGCTCAAATACCAGGAGAAAATCAACGTCGCGACCGTCGAATTCCAGGGCATGAAATGGCACCCAGCCTTCACGTCCAAATCCAGGATATCCGACTACGTCAAGGAGCCCGAAACCTGCCTTGGCGCCGTGGCGCGCAATCTGTTCGAGATGTTGCCCGACTCCAATTTCTGGCTCAATCCGCAGTCCGAATGCCAGAAACCGCTGCCTGCCTCCGAGATAGCTCTTTTGACGAGCGGCAAGATCTTCGAAACGATCAGAGAGGTGCTACCGAAACAGCCGGCCAAACGTTCTAAGTAATTGCGGTATTGTGTTTGTCCGTCGGCTGGATCTGCCACGAAGCGAGCCGGCAAAGAGGACAGCGTGTGGACGGGCGAGTGCTGGCCGGGAGCTTCCGCGAAGCCGTGGTTCAGCGACAATGAATGACGTTGACGTAAACGTTCCGTCGGATGCAGTTCGCAAAATTCCGCGGCTTTGCTTCCATATTGTTTCCGCTGCGCAACCAACCCGAAGACAGCGGCGGGCGACAGTCGAAATCATATAACAATTTCAGATGGATACTGGCGCGCCCGAAGAGATTCGAACTCCTGACCCCTAGATTCGTAGTCTAGTGCTCTATCCAGCTGAGCTACGGGCGCGTTTGTCGCTGACATCGCAGGCAATGCCCGCGGAAGCCGCTTGCGTTCCGCAACGAACAGGCTGCGAAAGCGGGCCATAGCTAGCGGCTCCGGTTCGGCTTGGCAAGCTCCGGCTTGGCAAGAGTCGATCTGGCAAGTGTCAGCCTGGCGAGCTCCGGCTGGCGCTGCGACGGCGTTACGCCCGCGCCCGCTCGTTGCGCAGGCTGTGCAAATCCACCGGGCGGTCGGGGATCGAGAAGCGGAACGTCGCCCCCAACGTACCTTCCACCAGATTGATCTCGCCGCCATGGGCGCGGACCAGTTCGGCGGCGATCGCGAGGCCAAGGCCGCTGCCGCCGGCGCGCACCGAGCCATGGAAGGCTTCGAACAGGTGGTCGCGCGCCTTCTGCGGAACCCCGGGGCCGGTATCCGAAACCTCCACAATGGTCACCGAGCCTTCGCGGCGGCCGGTGATCCGGATCTGCTGCGGCGCGGCGTCGCTGCGCGGATGGCTCTCCAGCGCCTGGGCGGCGTTGCGCACCAGATTGAGCAGGACGCGAAACAGCTGGTCGGGATCGGCGTCGATGGTCAGCCCGCGCTCGATCGAGCTGATCCAGGTGATCGAGGCGTCCGCTGCCAACCCGGCGGTCTCGCGCACCTCGTTGACCACCGGCTCGATCAACAGCATTCGCCGATCGGGGGCGGCCTCCTGGGCCCGGCCGTAGGACAGCGTCGACTGGCAGAACGCGATCGCGCGCTCCAGCGAACGCATCAGTTTCGGCGCGAACCGCTGCACCCGCGGATCGGGTACGCTGGCGAGCTGGTCCGACAGCAATTGCGAGGACGCCAGCAGGTTGCGCAGATCATGGTTGATCTTCGACACCGCGAGCCCCAGCGCGGCGAGCCGGCTCTTCTGATGCAGCATCGACACCAGGTCGCGCTGCATGTCGGACAATTCGTGCTCGGCGAGCCCTATCTCGTCGCCGCGCGGCCCCGGTATCATAATGCTGGCTGGACTTTCCGGGTTTTGCCGGAAATTGACCATGTTGGCGGTCAGGCGGCGCATCGGCCGGACGAACAGGAAGTGCAGCGCCAGATAGATCAGCGCCGTGGTCAGGCTGGTGATGGTCAGCGACACCAGCAGCAGATTGTTGGAAAATCGGTACATCGCCTGGCGCAGCGGCAATTCGTCGATCACCACCTCGATGAACTGCGCGTTGCCTTCGGCCGGCCCGATCACTCGAATCGCCTGATTGCCGCTCTCCAGCATGACGACGAAGGAATCCACGATCGCCGACCACGGCGTGACGTCGCGCAGATCGACGTGGTGATCGATGGTCGGCGGCAAATTGGCGCTGGCCAGCAGCCGGCGCTGCTGGCCCATCTTGATCGCCACCGCGCGGGCGTCGATGCTGTCGAGAATCTGCCGTGCCAGCGATTCCGGCACCATCCCGGACGGCGAGGCATCCAGCACCAGCGCCGCGGTACTGGCCGCGGCGAGCCGGTCGTTCAGCCGGTTGATCCGGAAATTGGCAATCGAGGGCACGTAAATCAGGATTTCGGCGATCAACACCAGCGGAATTGTCAGCAGCAACAGCTTGCCGGACAGACCGATCCGGGGTTCCGGCCGTGGTCGCGATGCTTGCGCCTGATGCTGTTGCTCCGCTGCCGGCACTTGGTTTTCGCCTCGCCTTCCCGCTCGCGCCCGGATTCACTGCACAGAATGCGCCCTAGCACGAAAACCGTCAAATTACCGTTCGATCATCCGCGGCGGAGCGCTGAGCCCCGGGGCGCTGCCGTGCCAAGCCCCGCGCGGACTTGAGAGATCGCTCGTCACCGCGAACTTGGGCGTAAAACACGTTGTTTCGAAGGCGGCCAAAACCGACACCGGGCGTGATTGACGAAAACAGGTCGCTCCCGTATAAGCCGCGCCAACTGTCCGCGATGGCCCGGCTCGACCGGGGCGGTTCATTTTTGAGCCGAAAATGGCTCATGTTTGAGCCAGCATCTCCGGACTTTATCTCATTCCTCGGCGAACTTGCCTCGGCGAACTTGCCCGGTCAGCGGAGAACGACCCGTGAAGCGGACTTATCAACCCAGCAAACTGGTGCGCAAGCGCCGCCACGGCTTTCGCGCCCGTCTTGCGACGGTCGGTGGCCGCAAGGTCCTGGCGGCGCGCCGCGCCCGCGGTCGCAAGCGTCTGAGCGCCTGAACGGGCCTCTCCGAGATCTCCTCATGGATCGGTTAAGGCAGCGGGCGGACTTCATCGCCGTTGCCAATGGGCTGCGGATGAGCGGGCCTGCCTTCGTGGTGCAGGGCCGACGCCGCGACGATGACGGCCCGGTCCGGGTCGGCTTCACCGTGACCAAAAAGGTCGGCAACGCTCCCGAGCGCAACCGCATCCGCCGCCGGCTTCGCGAACTGGTGAAGCACGTCGATGGCTTATCCATGCGACCGCACAATGATTATGTGCTAGTCGGCCGTCGTGCGGCGCTGAGCCGCGACTTTGCCATCATGCTCGACGATCTCCGTTCCGCCCTCGACCGCATCGAGCGGCGGGCGTCAAAACCGAATTGAATGACGAGACCTGACCGATGACCGATAATCGCAACACCATTCTCGCCGTCATTCTGTCGGGCCTCGTGCTGCTCGGCTGGCAGTATTTCTTCAACATTCCGCAGATGGAAAAGCAGCGCGCCGCCCAGCAGGCACAAACCCAGACTGCGACTCCGGCACCGCAGCCCAGCACCACGCCGGCCGCGACACCCGGCTCGCCGCAATCCGGCACGGCTGCGGCGCCATCGACTGCCGCCACCCCCGCCCAGCCGGCCTCAGCCGCGCCGGTGGTGAGCCGCGACGCCGCGATTGCCGCCAGCCCGCGCATCAAGATCGACACGCCGCGGGTCAGCGGCAGCATTGCCCTGAAGGGCGCGCGGATCGACGATATCTCGCTGGTTCTGTTTCGCGATACCGTCGATCCGAAATCGCCGGCGATCGAGCTGTTCTCGCCGTCCGGCACCGCTAACCCTTATTACGCCGAATTCGGCTGGGTCGCGGCGAGCGGCGCGGCGGTCAAGATTCCGGACCAGACCACGGTGTGGGAGCAGGAAGGCTCGGGCAGCCTGACGCCGTCCCACCCGGTGACGCTGAAATACGACAATGGCGAGGGGTTGACCTTCCGCCGCACCATTTCGATCGACGAGCGCTATCTGTTCAGCGTCAAGGACGACGTCACCAATGTCGGCGCCGCCCCGGTCACGCTGTATCCGTTCGCGCTGATCTCGCGGCACGGCACCCCGGCCGTCGCCGGCTATTACATCCTGCACGAAGGCCTGGTCGGCTATCTCGGCGACCAGGGCCTGCAGGAGTATCCCTACAAGAAGATCGACGACGCCAAGGCGGTGAGCTTCAAGGTCACCAATGGCTGGCTCGGCATTACCGACAAGTACTGGGCCTCGGCGCTGCTGCCGGACAACAATGCGCAGCTGCAGGCGCGGTTCTCCTCGAATCTTGTCGGCAATGTCCGCACCTATCAGGCCGACTATCTGCAGGACCCGCAGACCATCGCGATCGGCGGCACCGGCTCGGCCAATGCACGGCTGTTCGCCGGCGCCAAGGAAGCCCGCGTCGTCGGCATCAACTTCCCGTTCGCGGGGCTCGGCGGCTACAACCAGCAGCTCAACCTCAACCATTTCGACCTGCTGATCGACTGGGGCTGGTTCTATTTCATCACCAAGCCGATGTTCATGGCGCTCGACTTCTTCTTCCACCTGGTCGGCAATTTCGGCGTCGCCATCCTGCTGGTGACGGTGATCGTCAAGCTGTTGTTCCTGCCGCTGGCGAACAAGTCCTACGCCTCGATGGCGAAGATGAAGTCGATTCAGCCGCAACTGGCGGCGCTGAAGGAGCGCCATCCGGACGACAAGGCCAAGCAGCAGCAGGAGATGATGGAGATCTACCGCAAGGAGAAGATCAATCCGGTCGCCGGCTGTCTACCGGTGATGTTGCAGATCCCGGTGTTCTTCTCGCTCTACAAGGTGCTGTTCGTCACCATCGAAATGCGCCACGCGCCGTTCTTCGGCTGGATCCAGGACCTGTCCGCGCTCGACCCGACCAATCTGTTCAATCTGTTCGGACTGCTGCCGTTCGATCCCACCCATCTGCCGGTGTTCGGCCATTATCTGGTGCTCGGCGCCTGGCCGCTGGTGATGGGCATCACCATGTGGGTGCAGATGCAGCTCAACCCGGCGCCGCCGGATCCGACCCAGAAGATGATCTTCGCCTGGATGCCGCTGATCTTCACCTTCATGCTGGCGTCGTTCCCGGCCGGGCTGGTGATCTACTGGGCCTGGAACAACCTGCTGTCGGTGCTGCAACAGGGTTTCATCATGCGGCGCAACGGCGTGAGGGTCGAACTGTTCGACAATCTGAAGGCGACCTTCGTCGGGCCGAAAAAGACCACGTAGCTTGTTGCACTAACCTCGCCGCGTCATTCCGGGGCGCGAGCACTTGCGAGCGAACCCGGAATCTTGCGACGTGCAACCGGGCGAGATTCCGGGTTCGCTCACAGCTTCGCTGTTCGCACCCCGGAATGACGTCGGTGGAAGGCGGGATCGTCCCGACGCATCTCCGCCCGACCAACTGAAAGCCCTCGCATGACCGACCTTGATGCGAAGCTGATCGAACGGGGACGCAAGATCTTTGCCGGCGACTGGCAATTCATCTGGGCGTCGCCCTCGATCGAGACCCTGCCCCCGATGGCGGGCATGGAAGTGGCGTTTGCGGGCCGCTCCAATGTCGGCAAGTCGAGCCTGATCAACGCGCTGACCGGCCGCAACGCGCTGGCGCGAACCTCGCACACGCCGGGCCGCACCCAGGAATTGATCTTCTTCGAGGGTCCGCAGGATGCCGGCTTCCGGCTGGTCGACATGCCGGGCTATGGCTACGCTTCGGCGCCGAAGGCCAAGGTGGCGTCCTGGACCTCGCTGATCCACAATTTCCTGCAGGGCCGCAGCTCGCTGGCGCGGGTCTATCTGCTGATCGATTCCCGCCACGGCCTCAAGGACGTCGATCTCGACATCCTGAAGACGCTGGACAAGGCCGCGGTGAGCTACCAGGTCGTGCTGACCAAGGTGGATCAGGTCAAACCCGCCGAGCTTGAGCAACGCATGGAGGCGACGCTGGCGGCGCTGAAGACCCATCCGGCGGCGTTTCCCGAATTGCTGCTGACCTCGTCGCGCACCGGCGCCGGCATGGCGGAATTGCGCGCCGCGATGATCCGGTTGCTCGACGAGCGCCGCTGATGCCCGCCCTGGTCCGCATTCTGATTGTCATCGCCGGCCTGTTCGGCGCCGCCGGCGTGGCGCTGGCCGCCGTCGCCGCGCATCAGGCCGATGCGGCGCGGCTCGGCCCGGCGTCCTCGATGCTGCTGTTTCACGCCTCCGCCATCCTGGCGGCGACGCTGCTGTGCGAGCGTGGCCTGATCGGCCGCATTCCCGGCCTGGTGGCGGCGTTCGGCCTCGCGATCGGTGTCGCGCTGTTCGCCGGCGACCTGACGCTGCGGCATGTCGCCGGCCACGCCCTGTTTCCGATGGCGGCGCCGACCGGCGGCACGCTTCTGATCGCGAGCTGGCTGGTGCTGGCCGGCGCGGCGCTGTGGCCGCGGCGCTGAGTCCTGCCGCGCGGCGCTTTGCGCCACGCCCGCCAATCGGCTAGAACCCGCCCCAGCTTCGATGGCAATGAGACTCGCTTTATGACCGACGCGCCGCATATCACTCCGCTCGATCAGGCCCGCATCCTTTCCGAAGCGTTGCCGCATATGCAGCGTTACGACGAGGAAACCATCGTCATCAAATATGGCGGCCATGCCATGGGCGACGAGGCCACCGCCAAGGCTTTCGCCCGCGACATCGTCTTGCTGGAGCAGACCGCCATCAACCCGGTGGTGGTGCACGGCGGCGGCCCGCAGATCGCACAGATGCTGAAGCGACTCGGCATCAAGTCGGAATTCGCGGCCGGCCTGCGCATCACTGACGCCGCCACCATCGAGATCGTCGAGATGGTGCTGGCGGGTTCGATCAACAAGCAACTGGTCGGCTACATCAACGAGGCCGGCGGCAAGGCGGTCGGTCTGTGCGGCAAGGACGGCAACATGGTCACCGCGTCGAAGGCGACGCGGACCATGGTCGACCCGCATTCGCGGATCGAGGAGGTGATCGACCTCGGCTTCGTCGGCGAACCGGAGAAGGTCGACCTGACGCTGCTCAACCAGCTGATCGGTCACGAGCTGATCCCGGTGCTGGCGCCGCTGGCGACCTCAGCTAACGGCCAGACCTTCAACGTCAACGCCGACACCTTCGCAGGCGCCGTGGCCGGCGCGCTGAAGGCCAAGCGGCTGCTGCTGCTGACCGATGTGCCAGGCGTGCTCGACAAATCCAAGAAGCTCATTCATGAGCTGTCGATCAAGGACGCGCGAAAACTGATCGCCGACGGCACCATTTCGGGCGGCATGATTCCCAAGGTCGAGACCTGCATCTATGCGCTCGAGCAGGGCGTCGAGGGCGTCGTCATCATCGACGGCAAGATCCCGCACGCCGTGCTGCTCGAACTGTTCACCAACCAGGGCACCGGCACGCTGATCTACAAGTGAAGCAACAACGGACCATGGCACTGCGGAGCCTCATCCTGAGGAGCGGCCTCTTGGCCGCGTCTCGAAGGATGAGGCGACGGTCAGGCTCATGGTTCGAGACGCGCGCGCCGCGGCGCGCGCTCCTCACCATGAGGGCAGCCGCGGTGGTTGCCGCGACGTCTGCCCTGCTGCCGTCTCTCGCCGCCCCCGCCCGCGCCGACCTCAAGCTGTGCAATCGCATGAGCTATGTGGTCGAGGCCGCGATCGGGATCGACGACAACGCCACCACGGCAACCCGCGGCTGGTTCCGGATCGACCCCGCGCAGTGCCGCGTCGTGGTTCAGGGCACGCTCAGTGCCGACCGGCTCCTGCTGCATGCCCGCTCGCTCGGCGTTTATGGCGCCTCACCGGTGCCGCAGAACGGCACCGATCGGCTCTGCATTGCGCCCGGAAATTTCGTGATCGCCGCCGCGCGGCAGTGCCGCGGCGGGCAAACCTTGGCGCCGTTCACCGAGATCAGGCCGACCCAGAGCGAGGACGGCAACCTGGCGGCCTATCTTGCCGAAGCCGGCGAATATGACGACGAACAGGCCAAGCTCGCCGCGATTCAACGCCTGCTGGTGATCGCCGGCTATGACGCCGCCCCGATCGACGGCGTCGACGGCCCGAAGACCCAGGCCGCATTGGCGGCATTCCTGAAGGGCCACGGCCTTGGCACCGAAATCGTCCAGGCGCCGAATTTCTTCGAGCTGATGATCGACGCGGTGCAGTCGCCGTCACCGACCGGGCTGACCTGGTGCAACGACACCCCGCACAAGATCATGGCCGCGGTCGCCACCGACGACGGCAAGGCCGTGGTCAGCCGCGGCTGGTACCGCATCGATCCCGGCAAATGCCTGCATCCCGATGTGACCGGCCAGCCGAAACAGGTGTTCAGCTTCGCCGAGGCGGTCGACGCCAATGCGCAGGCCATCAAGGTCAGGGACAAGCCGCTGAACTGGGGCGGCGCCACCATGCTGTGCACCCGCGAGAGCAAATTCGAGATCAACGAGCAGGGCGATTGCGGCACGCGCGGGCTGAATCCGACCGGCTTTACCCCGGTCGATCTCAGTAGCGGCGGCAAGACGCTGCGGTTTGCGATGCCATAATGGAATTCAAGCTGCCGGCATCCTCCCAACATGCACGACGTCATCGTCCGCGAAAGCGGACGACCCAGTATTCCAGAGCGCTCCCGATTGCCCCGATAGGCTGCGGCGCACTGGATCCCCGCGGGAGCCTGTCATCGGGCTCGCTAAAGGCGAGGCCCGGTGGCGGGGACGACAGCAGAGGATGCGATGGCTCTCGATAGAAAACAGGCCCACGGTTTCGACCACATCGAGACCTGGGTGTTCGATCTCGACAACACGCTGTATCCGCATCACGTCAATCTGTGGCAGCAGGTCGATCTGCGGATCGGCGAGTTCATCGGCAATTTCCTGAAGGTACCGCCCGATGAGGCGCGCCGGATCCAGAAGGACTACTACCGCCGCTACGGTACCAGCATGCGCGGCATGATGACCGAGCACGGCGTCCATGCCGACGACTACCTCGCCTATGTGCATCAGATCGATCATTCGCCGCTGGAGCCGAACCCCGAGATGGGCGAGGCGATCGCCAGCCTGCCCGGCCGCAAGCTGATCCTCACCAACGGCTCGACCGACCATGCCGGCAAGGTGCTGGAACGGCTCGGCATCGCCGCGCAGTTCGAAGCGGTGTTCGACATCATCGCAGCGGAGCTCGAGCCGAAACCGGCGCCGCAGACCTATCAGCGCTTCCTGACGCTGCACGGCGTCGATCCGACCAGGGCCGCGATGTTCGAGGACCTCGCCCGCAATCTGGCGGTGCCGCACCAGCTCGGCATGACCACCGTACTGGTGGTGCCCGACGGCAGCAAGGAAGTGGTGCGCGAGGACTGGGAACTGGAAGGCCGCGACGCCGCCCATGTCGATTACGTCACCGACGATCTGACGGCGTTCCTGGCGGGATTGACCGCGCGTTGAAGAGGAGGCGCCGCCCCGCTCTCCGCGTCATGCCCCGCTTTCGCGGGCGATGACGGCAGTTGTGGCGCCCGCATCGTGCCTTGACACTCCGCGTCCAAATCCCGACAAAAGCCCAGCAAAATGCCGCCGCAAGCTAGCCGTCGCAAGGAAATCAAGATGTCGCTGTCCGCCCTGGAAACCACCATCAACACCGCCTTCGACGCGCGCGACACGATCAGCGCCGCCACCAAGGGCGAGGTCCGCGACGCGGTCGATCACGCGCTCGAGCTGTTGGACAAGGGCGAGGCCCGGGTCGCCGAGCGCGAGACGTCCGGCAGCTGGAAGGTCAACCAGTGGCTGAAGAAGGCGGTGCTGCTGAGCTTCCGGCTCAACGACATGACCGCGATCGCCGGCGGCCCCGGCGGCGCGGCATGGTGGGACAAGGTGCCGTCGAAATTCGACGGCTGGAGCGAGAACCGGTTTCGCGAAGCGGCGTTCCGCGCCGTGCCGGGTTCGATCGTGCGGCGCTCGGCGTTCATCGCCAAGAACGTCGTGCTGATGCCGTCCTTCGTCAATCTCGGCGCCTATGTGGATGAAGCCACCATGATCGACACCTGGTCGACGGTCGGCTCCTGCGCTCAGATCGGCAAGCGGGTGCATATTTCCGGCGGCGTCGGCATCGGGGGCGTGCTGGAGCCGCTGCAGGCCGGCCCCGTCATCATCGAGGACGATTGCTTCATCGGCGCGCGTTCGGAAGTCGCCGAGGGCGTGATCGTCCGCAAGGGCGCGGTGCTGGCGATGGGAGTGTTCCTCGGCGCCTCGACCAAGATCATCGACCGCGATACCGGCGAGATCTTCGTCGGCGAAGTGCCCGAATATGCTGTGCTGGTGCCGGGCATGATGCCAGCGCGGCCGCTGAAGAACGGCCAGCCGGGCCCCTCGACCGCCTGCGCGGTGATCGTCAAGCGCGTTGACGAACGCACCCGCTCGAAGACCAGCATCAATGAATTGCTGCGCGACTAATCGCGCACCAAACGGAGGCGGCGATGGATTGGACCAATCTGCTCTTCAGCTTTAACGGCCGGATCAACCGCGGCAAATACTGGCTCGCGATCCTGATCTACAGCATCGCCTGGACCGTGTTCGCGGTGGTGCTGTTCGCCTGGCTCGGCGGCGTCAATCCGGACAACCTGTTCAGCCTCGCCGGCGGCGCGCTGGGCCTGTGGGCGGCAGGATTGGTCCTGACCGTGGGCTGCACCTGGTCCGGCCTCGCCACCGGCATCAAGCGGCTGCATGACCGCGACAAGAGCGGCTGGTGGATCCTGCTGTTCTGGTTCGGTCCGAGCCTGCTGAGCGGCAGCAACGGCGCAATGTCGGACATGCAAGGCAGCATCGTGCTGTCACTGATTGGCTCGGTGATCGCCATCTGGGGATTCATCGAGCTCGGCTGCCTGCGCGGCACGTCCGGTTCCAATCAATACGGCCCCGACCCGCTCGCACCTGCGATGCAGGCCGCACGTCCCTGATGGCCGCAGACGCCCTCTCCATCGCCCGCGACTTGTTGCGCTGCCCGTCGGTAACGCCGGCGGACGCTGGCGCGCTGGGCGTGCTGGAGCGGCTGCTGAACGACGCCGGCTTTGAAACCCACCGCGTCACCTTCTCCGAGCCCGGCGCCGCCGACATCGACAATCTCTATGCCCGGATCGGCGACAGCGCGCCCCATCTCTGCTTCGCCGGCCACACCGACGTGGTGCCACCCGGCGACGCAGCCGCGTGGAGCCACGACGCGTTCTCGGGCGATATCGCCGATGGCCTTCTCTACGGCCGCGGCGCGGTCGACATGAAGGGCGGCATCGCCTGCGGCGTCGCCGCCGCGCTGGACTATCTTGCCGCCCATGACGGCAAAGCGAAGGGCTCGATCTCGTTCCTGATCACCGGTGACGAGGAAGACATCGCGGTCAACGGCACGATCAAACTGCTGCAATGGGCGGCTGAGCGCGGCGAGAGATTCGATCATTGCATCGTCGGCGAGCCCAGCAATGTCGAGGTGATCGGCGACACCATCAAGATCGGCCGCCGCGGCTCGCTGTCGGGCACGCTGATCGTTGACGGCGTGCAGGGCCACGTCGCCTATCCGCACCGCGCCGCCAATCCGGTGCCGGATATCGCCGCGCTGATCGTGGCGCTGAGCAGCGAGCCGCTCGACGCCGGCACCGCGCAGTTCCAGCCGTCGAACCTGGAATTCACCTCGGTCGATGTCGGTAACCCCGCCACCAATGTGATCCCGGCGCAGGCCCGCGCCAAATTCAACATCCGCTTCAACGATCATCACACCGCGGATTCGCTGCGGATCCTGATCGAGCTGCGGCTGGCGCAGGCCGCCGGCAACCGGATCCGCGCCCGGATCGACTGGCTGCCCTCCAACGCCGACGCCTTCGTCACCCGACCCGGCGCGTTCACCGATCTGGTGGTGGCGGCGATCGACCAGGTCACCGGCCGCAAGCCCGACCTCAACACCGGCGGCGGCACCTCCGACGCGCGTTTCATCGCAAAATATTGCCCGGTGGTGGAATTCGGCCTGGTCGGCCAGACCATGCACCAGATCGACGAACGCACGCCGGTGTCGGACCTCGACAAGCTCACCGCGATCTATCGCGCCGTGCTGGAGCGCTACTTCGGGTAATTCTTCGGCGTTGACGCGACATCGCCACTCCGACAATCGCCGTCATTCCGGGGCGCGAACGGCGATAGCCGTGAGCGAACCCGGAATCCTGCGACCCGACGCAACGCCACTGGTGCCCGGCGCAAGATTCCGGGTTCGCTCGGCCTTTCGGCCTCGCGCCCCGGAATGACGGGCTTTGATGATTCTATGCGGAGCGTACATCCGCCGCCCGACTCAATAATCCACCTTCACCAGATACAGCCCATCCGGCGGCGCCACCGGGCCGCAGGCGGTGCGGTTGCGGGCTGCGAGCGCAGCGGCAAGATCATCAACGCTCCAGCGCCCCTCGCCGACCCACACCAGTGAGCCCACCATCGAACGCACCTGGCTGTGCAGGAACGAGCGCGCCGAGGTGATGATCGACACATTGTCGCCGTCGCGCAGCACGTCGAGCTGGTCGAGAGTCTTGTCCGGCGACTTGGCCTGGCATTCGGTGTCGCGGAAGGTGGTGAAATCGTGCTTGCCGACCAGCCGTTGTGCGGCTTCGTGCATCGCCTCGGTATCGAGCCGCCGCGGCAGCCGCCACACCTTGCCGATCTCGAGCGCGAGATTGGCCCGCCGGTTGACGATGCGATACACGTAGTGCCGCCGGATCGCGGAGAACCGCGCCTCAAAATCATCGGGCACGATCTCAGCCGACAGCACGCCGATCGGATGCGGCCGCAGATGCGCATTCAGCCCGTCGCGCAGCCGGCCGGGCGGGAAGGGCTTGGCGATGTCGCAATGCGCCACCTGCGCCAGCGCATGCACGCCGGCGTCGGTGCGGCCGGCGCCGTTGACGCGCACGAACTCGCCGCAGATCGCCTTGACGGCCGTCTCCAGTGCGCCCTGCACCGAAGGGCCATTCTCCTGAATCTGCCAGCCGCAATACGGCGCGCCTTCATATTCGATGATGAGCTTGTAGCGCGGCATGGTGGGCGACGATCTCGGTTGGGCATGGCCCTGTTCGGCGATGGCGCCTCCGCACCACCAACCGTCATCGCCCGGCTTGACCGGGCGACCCAGTATTGCAGAGCGGTTGTGGCTTATAGCAAACGCTCCGGGATACTGGGCCACCCGCTTTCGCGGGTGGTGACGACAAGGCCGCGGTGCGAGCCATTCGGCCAACCTCTAGCACACAAGCAGCGGCGGTTGCAGCGGCGTGCCGCGCAGAAAGTCCACGGCCTGCATCGGCTGCTTGCCGGCGCGCTGCAATTGCAGGATCCGGATCGCGCCGTCGCCGCAGGCGATGGTGAGCCGATCGTCGAGCAGCTCGCCCGGCGCGCCGGACCCCTTCGCCAGTTCGCAGCGCAGGATCTTGATTCGCACAACTTCGCCCTCGATCGGCAGCTCGCACCAGGCGCCGGGGAACGGCGACAGCCCGTGGATGTGGCGCAACACCGCATGCGCCGGCTTGGCGAAATCGATCCGCGCCTCGGCCTTGTCGATCTTGGCGGCATAGGTGACGCCGGCTTCGGGCTGTTTGGTCAGAAGCAATTGGCCGCGCTCCAGCGCGCCGATCGCCCGCACCATCAGGTCGGCGCCGAGCGGCGCCAGCGCGTCGTGCAGATCGGCCGCGGTCATCGCGTCGGTGATGGCGATCCGCTCCGCCATCGCCACATCGCCGGTATCGAGCCCGGCATCCATCTTCATCACCATCACGCCGCTCTCGGCATCGCCCGCCATGATCGCGCGGTTGATCGGCGCGGCGCCGCGCCAACGCGGCAGCAGCGAGCCGTGCAGATTGTAGCAGCCGAGCTTCGGCGCATCGAGAATCGGCTGCGGCAGGATCATGCCATAGGCGACGACGACCGCGGCGTCGGCGTTGAAGGCGGCAAATTCCGCCAGCGCCTCCGGGGTCTTCAGCGTCTTCGGCGTCAGCACCGGAATTCCGAGCCGCCGCGCCGCCAGCTCCACCGGCGTCGGCTGCAGCTTCATGCCGCGCCCGGCCGGCTTCGGCTCGCGGCTGTAGACCGCCACGATGTCGTGGCCGTGCCCGGACAGCGCCAGCAGAGTCGGCACCGCGAAATCGGGCGTGCCCATGAAGATCAGGCGAAGCGGCATGAGTTATCTCGGATTGGGACGCTGGTTCGATATCAATGATATCAAGGAGGCCGCGATGCCTGACCAACTCAGTCCGCCGGTCAAAACCGGTCAGACGTATTTGATACCGTGCTTCGCCGCCTTCTCGAATTTCTTGACCACCATCCGGCGCTTCAGCATCGAGAGGTGATCGATGAACAGCACGCCGTTGAGGTGGTCGATCTCGTGCTGGATGCAGGTGGCGAACAACCCGTCGGCGTCTTCTTCCTTCACATTCCCGTCGAGGTCGGTGAAGCGGATCCGCACCCGCGCCGGACGCTCGACGTCGGCGTAATATTCCGGGATCGACAGACAGCCTTCCTCATAGACGTTCATCTCGTCCGAGGCCGAGATGATTTCCGGATTGATGAAGGCGCGCGGCTCGCTCTTGCCGTTGCCCTCCTTGCGGACCAGATCCATGGTGATCAGCCGCACCGGCTCGGCGACCTGAATCGCCGCGAGGCCAATGCCGGGCGCGTCGTACATGCTCTCGAACATGTCGTCGGCGAGCTTGCGGATCTCCGTCGTCACCTCGGCAACGGGTTTGGAGATCAGCCGGAGCTGCTTGTCGGGCAAGATGATGATTTCACGAAGCGCCATGAGGCGCGATTTAAGCTGCGCCATTGCCGCGGTCAATTGGGTAAAAGCCGGAGGCTTAACCCCGCATTAACCACGAGGATTAACCGCCGGTTAACCATAAATGTTCCCCCTTCGTTCGCACGAGCGCCAAATCGGCTACAATCGCTCGATGAATGAGACGCTGTTCTATCTCGGCGACTGGCCGGTCGCGACCGGCACCGCGATCGTCACCTTCGGCCTGGCTGCGCTGGCGCTGCTGGCGGTCATCGCCGTGGCGGTCGCCCGCGGTTCGCGCAGCGGCAGCGACGCCGCGCTGGCGCAAGCGATCCGCGCCACCGAGCTGGAACAGCGCCTCGCCCATTTGATGCGGGTCCAGCACGAGGCCACCGGGCGGGTCGATGCGATGGGGATGGCGCTGGCCGGGCGGCAGGCCGAAATAGCGCGCGCGATGACCGAGCGGCTCGACTCGGTGACGCATCGGGTCGGCCAGTCGATGGAGCAGAGCACCCGCCACACCGTCGACAGCCTGCGGGCGCTGCACGAGCGGCTCGGCATCATCGACAGCGCGCAGCAGAACCTGACCGACCTCACCGCCCAGGTAACGACCTTGCGCGACGTGCTGTCCAACAAGCAGTCGCGCGGCGCCTTCGGCCAGGGCCGGATGGAAGCCATCGTGCAGGACGGCATGCCGAAGGGCGCCTATGCTTTCCAGTATACGCTCTCGACCGGCAAGCGGCCGGACTGCGTGGTGTTCCTGCCGGACCAGCGGCCGCTGTGCATCGACGCCAAGTTTCCGCTGGAGGCAATCACCGCGCTGCACGCCGCCCGCACCGAGACGGAACGGCGCTTCGCCGCACAGCGGGTGCGGCTCGACGTGATGCGCCACATCACCGACATCGCCGAGAAATATCTGATCCCGGGCGAGACCCAGGACACCGCCTTGATGTTCGTGCCGTCAGAATCGGTCTACGCGGAAATTCACGACGGCTTCGACGACATCATCCAGAAGGCCTATCGCGCCCGCATCGTGCTGGTGTCGCCGTCGCTGCTGATGCTGGCGATCCAGGTGATGCAGCAGATCCTGAAAGACGCGCGGATGCGCGACGCCGCCGACCAGATCCGCGCCGAGGTGCTCAATCTCGGCGACGATCTGGCGCGGCTGCGCGACCGCGTGCTGAAGCTGCAGAGCCATTTCGGCCAGGCCGAGGAGGACGTCCGCCAGATCCTGATTTCCGCCGACAAGATCGAACGCCGCGCCGCGCGGATCGATGAACTTGATTTCACCAAGGCCGAAACGCCCGCGCTGGCGCCCGAAGATGACGGCGCCGATATTCCGGCGCTGTTTCCCCGCAAGCTGCAGGCGGGGGAATAGGGGCGCGGCGCGAGCTATCATATACTTGGTGTCGTCGCCCGGCTTGACCGGGCGACCCAGTATTCCAGAGCGTCGACCATGAGGTCTCGGAGCTTCTACGTCTACATTCTCGCCAGCCGAATTGGCGGCACGCTCTACATCGGCGTCACCAACAACCTCATCCGCCGCGTCGCCGAACATAAATCGAAACTCGCCGAGGGCTTTACGAAGAAATACGATGTCGATCGGTTGGTCTATTTGGAATGCTTCGAAGATATTGAACAGGCCATCCACCGGGAGAAGCGGCTCAAAAAATGGCCGCGGGCCTGGAAGATTCAGTTGATCGAAAAGGACAATCCGGACTGGCGCGATCTCTATCCCGAGATTGCCGTTGCCTGACGCACCAATCGCTCGCGACCGCAAGCGCTCTGGAATACTGGGTCGCCCGGTCAAGCCGGGCGACGACAGGCGGATGTGTTGGATGCGCCATGCCTCAGCCGAATCTGCTAGCACTGCGCCATGACCAACCCCGCCGACAGCACCTCTCCCGTCCCGCCCGCCGCAGCTCCCCGCGTCTCCTGGCGCGAGGCGATGGCGGTCTATCTGCAGCCGCGCGTGCTGGTCGTGCTGTTTCTCGGCTTCTCGTCCGGGCTGCCGCTGGCGCTGTCGGGCTCGACGCTCTTGGTGTGGATGCGGGAATCCGGCGTCGACCTCGGCACCATCGGGCTGTTCGCGCTGGTCGGCACGCCCTACACGCTGAAATTTCTGTGGGCGCCGCTGGTCGATGCGCTGCATGTGCCGCTGTTCACCCGAAGGGTCGGCCGCCGCCGCGGCTGGCTGGTGTTCTCGCAACTCTTGCTGATTGCCGCGATCCTGCTGCTGGCGTTGACCGATCCGGCGAAGGCGCCGTTGTTCGTGGCGCTCGGCGCGCTGCTGGTGGCGGCGATGTCGGCGACGCAGGACATCGTAGTCGATGCGTTTCGGGTCGAGAGCCTGCCGGAGAGCGAGCAGGCCGCCGGCATGGCGTCCTACGTCGCCGCCTACCGGATCGGCATGCTGGTCTCCACCGCCGGCGCGCTGTTCCTGGTCAGCGCCTATGAGAGCACCGGACAGACCCGACTCGCGGCCTGGATGTGGGGCTATGTGACGATGGCCGGCATGGTGCTGATCGGCACGCTCACGGCGCTGATCGCCACCGAGCCGGAGCAATCCGCCCGCGCCGAAGCCGCGACCTCCGGCGAGAGCGCCTTCATCCGCGTGACGCACGCGGCGGTCGGCGCGTTCACCGAATTCCTCACCCGCAAGGATGCGCTGGCGGCGCTGGCCTTCGTGGTGCTGTTCAAATTCACCGACGCGTTTTCCGGCACCATGACGGCGCCGTTCGTGATCGACCTCGGCTTTTCCCGCAACGACTACGCCGCCATCGTCAAGGGCGTCGGCCTCGCCGCCACGCTGATCGGCGGCTTCGCCGGCGGCTATGTGGCGCGGCGCTATTCGCTGGCGGCGAGCCTGTGGATCGGCGGCAGCTTGCAGGCGGTCGCCAATCTGTCGTTCTCCTGGCTGGCGATCGTCGGCGTCAACCAATGGGCGCTGGCCTTCGCCATCACCGCGGAGAATTTCACCAGCGCGATCGGCACCGTGATCTTCGTCGCCTATCTGTCGGCGCTGTGCAAGAATCCGCTGCACACCGCCACCCAATATGCACTGCTGACGGCGCTGGCCGCGGTCGGCCGCACTTACCTGTCGTCCGGCGCCGGCTATGTGGCGAAAGCGACCGGCTGGCCGCTGTTCTTCGCGATCTGCGTCGTGGTCGCGGTGCCGAGCCTGGTGCTGCTGGCCTGGCTGCAACGCCGCGGGCATTTTGATGAGTTAGGGCCGGTGAAGGTGTAGGCATCGCGCCACCACAAATTCAGCCGTCATCCCCCGCGAAAGCGGGGGACCCAGTATTCCAGAGCGCTTAGGTTCAAACATTCCCGCTCTGGAATACTGGGTCGCCCGGTCAAGCCGGGCAATGACGTATGTAGTTGTTGTGACCTCAGTATCTCGACGGCGCTAAGGCTTGCCGACCACGCTCCACTTCGTCACCACGGCTTCGCTCATCACGCCGGCTTCCTCGGCGCAAGCGACCGCCGTCACCTTGAGCGAGATCTCCTTGCCGATCAGCCCTTTCAACTGCGCCGCCTCGGCGTCGCTCGCGGTGACGATCTGGAACGTCTCCGGCCCGGTTTCCAGATTGCACAACCCGCTCGGCGGCGGCAGTCGGCGTGGCTCGCTGACCAGCTGAAAGGTGCTGATGCGCTTGCCCTTGGCGCGGCTGCGCATCGCGTTGAGTTGTCCGGTCAGCACGTCGCCGATATTCATCGCCTTGGTCGACGTTGCCGGCTGCGGCGCCTGCGCACCGGCGACGCCGATCGACAGCGCAGCGCTGACGCACGCCAGCGCCAACACAGCCGTTCTCGTGAACTTCCATCGCGTCATCAATTGTCTTTCCGTTGGTTCTAAAACAGCGTCCGCTGCCGCATCGCCGCCGACAGCGTGCCTTCGTCGAGATAGTCGAGTTCGCCGCCGACCGGCACGCCATGGGCCAACCGCGTCACCTTGACGCCGGCTTCCTGCAAAAGGTCGGTGATGTAGTGCGCCGTGGTCTGGCCATCGACCGTGGCGTTGAGCGCCAGGATGATTTCGGTGACCTTCGGGTCGTGCGCGCGCGCCACCAGCGCGTCGATGGTCAGATCCTGCGGGCCGACGCCGTCGAGCGGCGACAGCGTGGCGCCGAGCACGTGATACTGGCCGTTGGTGGCGGAGGCGCGTTCCAGCGCCCACAGATCGGCGACGTCGGCAACCACCACGATGATCGAGGGATCGCGCCTCGGATCGGTGCACACCGTGCAGGGGTCTTGCGTGTCGATGTTGCCGCAGACCTTGCAGACCTGGATCTTTTCGATCGCGACCTGCAGCGCGGCGCTGAGCGGCGCCATCAGCGCCTCGCGCTTCTTGATCAGATGCAGTGCCGCGCGCCGCGCCGAACGCGGCCCCAGTCCGGGGAGCCGCGCCAGAAGCTGGATCAGGCGTTCGATCTCAGGGCCCGCGACCGCAATGGCCATTTAGCCGAGGCCCATCCCCGGCGGCAGCGACAGGCCGCCGGTCAGCGCCTGCATCTTCTCCTGCATCGCGGCTTCCGCCTTGCGGTGCGCGTCGCCGAGCGCCGCGACCAGAAGGTCCTGGAGCACTTCGCACTCGTCCGGCTTCATCAGCGACGGGTCGATCTTGATCGCCCTGACCTCCATCTTCGCGCTCATCCGCACGCTGACCAGGCCGCCACCGGACAGGCCCTCGACCTCGATCAGGTCGAGTTCTTCCTGCATCGCCTTCATCTTCGATTGCAGCTGCGCCGCCTGCTTCAT
Source organism: Rhodopseudomonas sp. (assembly GCF_013377015.1). Lineage (GTDB taxonomy): Bacteria > Pseudomonadota > Alphaproteobacteria > Rhizobiales > Xanthobacteraceae > JARJEH01. The sequence goes on from NZ_JACABA010000001.1 coordinate 1,178,079, forward strand.
CATGCCGAGAAAATCAGCCATGATCCGTTCCTTCTTGGAGTGTCATTGATCGTCGTTGTCGTATGATTCGGCGGGGTCGTCAGCACTGACATCGGATTCCGGCGGCTCGGAGGCAAGCCTGCGCACCTCCAGCACCTTGGCGCCGGGGAATCGCGCCAGCACCTCCTGCACCCGCGGATCGGATTCCGCGACGCGTTCGCGTTCGCTCTTCTGCAGTTCGCTTTGCGCGCGCAGCGTCGGCTGCCCCGCCTCGTTGGACACGATCACGGTCCAGCGCCGGCCGGTCCATTGCTCGAGCTTGCGCGACAGATCGTTGATCAGCGTGCGCGAGGCGCTGCGTTCCATCGCCAGTTCGAGCCGGCCGTCCTCGATCTTGACCAACCGGACGTCGGATTCCAGCGCGGTGCGTGTCATCAGGTCGCGCTTCTCCGCGGCCAACGCCACCAGTTCGGGAAACGTCGCGATCTTCAGCGCGGCAGGTGCGGATTGCGGCTCGTTCGCCGGCGCGCTGGGCTGCGGGCGTTGCGCCGTCTCGGCGCTGCCGCGCGAGATCGGCATGCTGCGTGGGGGCGATTGCATCGCCGAGACCGCCGACGCCGATGACGACACGCTGCGCGAAGCTGCGCCGGCAGACGACGAGGCGGACGCCGACGCGGTGCCGCCGCCCTGCTCGATCATCCGGATCGCTTCGTCCGGCGTCGGCAAGTCGGCCACATAGGCGATTCGCACCAGCACCATTTCGGCAGCCGCGGCCGGACGCGTGGCGCCCTGCACTTCGGTGATGCCCTTCAGCAGCATCTGCCACATCCGCGACAGCACCCGCATCGACAGCTTGCTGGCGAAGTCGCGCGCGCGCAGCCGTTCGGTTTCGCCGAATGCGACATTGTCGGCGGTGGCCGGAACGATCTTCACCCGGGTGACGAAATTGACGAATTCGGCGAGGTCGCTGAGGATCACGATCGGGTCGGCGCCGGTGTCGTATTGCTCGCGGAATTCGGTGAAGGCGGCGGCGATATCGCCCTGCGCCAGCGCGTCGAACAGATGGATCACGCGGGTGCGGTCGGCGAGCCCGAGCATCTGCCGCACCGCGTCGGCGCGCACGATGCCGGCGGCATGGGCGATCGCCTGATCGAACAGCGACAGCGAATCGCGCACCGAGCCTTCGGCGGCCCGCGCCAGGATACCGAGCGCCTCCGGCTCGACTTCGACATTTTCCTTGGCGGCGATATTGGCCAGATGCGCCATCAACACGTCGGCCTCGACGCGGCGCAGATCGAAGCGCTGGCAGCGCGACAGCACGGTCACCGGCACCTTGCGGATCTCGGTGGTGGCGAACACGAATTTGGCGTGCTCCGGCGGCTCTTCCAGCGTCTTCAGGAAGGCGTTGAACGCCGCCGTCGACAGCATGTGGACTTCGTCGATGATGTAGACCTTGTAGCGGGCGCTGGCCGGCGCATAGCGCACGCTGTCGTTGATCTGGCGGACGTCGTCGACGCCGGTGTGCGAGGCGGCGTCCATTTCCAGCACGTCCATGTGCCGGCTTTCCATGATCGCCTGGCAATGCACGCCGGGCACCGGCATGTGGATGGTCGGGCCCTTGATCGAGCCGTCCGGCAATTCATAATTCAGCGCGCGGGCGAGAATCCGCGCCGTGGTGGTCTTGCCGACTCCGCGCACCCCGGTGAGAATCCAGGCCTGCGGAATCCGTCCGGTCTCGAACCCGTTGGAGATGGTGCGCACCATCGCCTCCTGGCCGATCAGATCGTCGAACGAATTGGGGCGATATTTGCGCGCCAGCACCCGATAGGGCTTGCCCGCGGCGGGCGCGCCGCCGAGGTCGAAACCGGATTGATCGAGATCGGCCGTCGGTGGAATTGCGGGTGTGCCAGCCTCGGTCATCGATCGATCCGCAATTGCATGTCTCTCGAAGCCGGATTGCGGAACTGCTCGGGCGGATCAGGCGACCGTTTCGGGCGGCGCCCGGCCGATCGGCGCGCTCCGACAGGAACTCGCCAAAACCGGCCGCTTTCGGTTCGGACCGACGCCGTGCCCGACCAAGCGACCACGCGCGCAAAAAACAGGTAGGAGACTGACGAGCGACCCGATCCGGACCTCGTTAGGGCTGCTTCCTTCCGGACCTGACCCGGTTGGCGAGTGGCTCGTCCACCGCCAATCTCCCGGTCCTTATTTGGAGCCAAAAGCGCCGGAATGCAAGCGTGGCGGCGTCGCCCTTTGGTGTGGTAAAGCGCAGCCGACCGTGATCGTTTCGATTTGGAAGACAAATGCCCGCCTCCGACTGGTCGTTGAATTCACAGCTGAAAAAAGACACCATCGACATCGGCGACCTGCCACTGTGCCGGGTGCTGGTGATCAAGGACGCGCATTATCCGTGGCTGCTGCTGGTGCCGCGCCGCGCCGATGTGGTGGAAATCTTCGACCTCGGCGAAGTCGAGCAGGCGCAGCTGATGACCGAGGTGTCCCGGGTCGCGCGGGCGCTGAAGGAAGTGACGCGATGCGACAAGCTGAACATCGCCGCGCTCGGCAATTTGGTGCCGCAACTGCACGTCCATGTGATCGCGCGCCGCAGCAGCGATGCCGCCTGGCCGCGTCCGGTCTGGGGCGTGATGCCGCCGCTGGCGCAAGATCCGGAAGAAGTTCAGACATTCATCAGCGCGCTGCGCCGCATCATCTGGCTAGGGTGACATCATGAACGCGAACGCTTTCCCGCTCGGCCAGCCCGCCTTCGTCACCAACGTGCTGGATCGCGCCGCGCATCTGCGCGCCGACGACGAGAAACTGTTCGCAATGGAAGGCCAGGGCAACGCTCGCGCCTATGTGGTGCATCGCGATTCGCTGGTGGTGAAGCACGACACCGAGGGTCCGCGCGCGCTGCTGACGATCGACGAGGCTCTGAAGCTCGGCGCCAATCCCGGCACCATCTTTCTCGGCCTGCGCGACGGCGCGCCGGTGTTCGGGATGGGGATCGGAGCCGCGGCGGTGGAAAAGCTGCTGACCCGCGACGACGCCGCCGTCGCCGAACTGCGCGGCATGGCGATGCAGGGCGTAGTGCCGTCGGAACAGCTCTCGGCGATCGCGATGGCAAAATCGATGGTGAGCTGGCATCAGCGCCACGGCTTCTGCGCCAATTGCGGCACCCGCACCGCGATGTCGCAGGGCGGCTGGAAGCGCGATTGCCCGGCCTGCAAGGCCGAGCATTTTCCGCGCACCGATCCGGTGGTGATCATGCTGGTGACCCATGGCGACAAATGTCTGCTGGGCCGGCAGAAGCAGTTTCCGGCCGGGATGTATTCGTGCCTGGCCGGCTTCGTCGAGGCGGCCGAGACCATCGAGGACGCAGTGCGCCGCGAGATCTTCGAGGAGTCCGGCATCCGCTGCTCCGACGTGCGCTATTACATGACGCAGCCCTGGCCCTATCCGTCGTCGCTGATGATCGGCTGCAGCGCGGTCGCCACGTCCGAGGAGATTACGGTCGACCTCGCGGAGCTGGAAGACGCCCGCTGGTTTACCCGCGCCGAGGCCACCTTGATGCACAAGCGCGAACATCCCGACGGCCTTGCCGGCCCGCATCCGTTCGCGATCGCGCATCACCTGCTCGGCCGCTGGCTGAAGCAGGGGCCGCTTTGACTGCTGCTGCCAGAAGTCTGCCGCGGATTCTCTGCGTCGGCATTCCGGTGCGCGATCTCACCTTCCGCATCGAGGCAGTACCTTCGCGCGGCTCCAAGATTCCAGCCAGTCAGTTCGCCGAAATCTGCGGCGGCAATGCGCTGAACGCCGCGATCGGGATCGCCCGGCTCGGCGGCATCGCCAGCATCTGCGGCCCGATGGGCGATGCCAATGAGGCCGCCGCGCAATTCATCTTCGCCAAGCTCGGCGAGGAAGGCATCGACGGCAGCGGCCTCGTGCACATGCCGGGGCTGGTGACGCCGATCTCGGCGGTGCTGGTCGATCCATCCGGTGAACGCAGCATCGTCACCTTCCGCGATCCCGCATTGTGGAAGGTCACGCTGCCCAAGGCCGACATTTTGCTCGCCGATTGCGACGCCATCCTCACCGAGAGCCGCTGCGCCAGCTTCGTCACGCCGCTATGCGCGGAGGCGACGCGGCGCGGCATTGCGGTGGTGGTCGACGTCGACAACGCGATGTCGATGAGCGAAGGGCTGCTGACTGCGGCGTCGCACCTGATCTTCTCCGCCGACGCGCTGCACGCGACCGCCGGCATCGCCAACGATTCCGACGCGTTGAAAAAGGTCGCGGCGCTGACCCACGCCTTCGTCGCCGTCACCCGCGGCCCGAAAGGCACGCTGTGGCTCGACGCCCATGGCCAGTTTCAGGAAACCCCGGCCTTCCCGGTCCACACCGTCGACACGCTCGGCGCCGGCGACATTTTTCATGGCGGCTTCGCGGTCGCGTTCAGCGAAGGCCAGGACCTACCGCACGCGCTGCGCTTCGCCTCCGCCGCGGCGGCGTTGAAGTGCACCCGCTCCGGCGGCGCCTTTGCGTGCCCGACGCGGGCGGAGGTGGATGCGCTGCTGGCAAAGGCCGGCTGACGTCTTCAACGAGTGCCGGCTAAAGTCTTCGGATTCAAATATCGTCATTCCGGGGCGCGAGCAGCGCCAGCTGCGAGCGAACCCGGAATCTTGCGAAATTTGCGATGACCGCTTCGCCGTGCCGCGAGATTCCGGGTTCGCTCGCAAGTGCTCGCGCCCCGGAATGACTCCTCCAATTAGCTAAGCGAACGCAATCGCACTCAACGAGAGTGTAGCCCGGATGAGCGTCGCGACATGCCGGATTCGGTTGGGCAACATGTCCCGCATGGCGCTTCGCTCATCCGGGCTACAACTACTGAAAAACTCCAAGCCAGTGAGCCCAACACCGCCGCAGCGGCGACACGCTGACGGTCGAACGACCGCCGCCAACGCGGGTTGCCTCGAGAAATTTTCGCGCATACTTATCCCCGCTCCCAAAACCTCGCTTATCATTCCCTCGCCCTCGCTCATGAGGGGCGCTTCTCGAGGGCGCTCTTGAGGTGGAGTGGGGGTGCGGCGTCCTGCGCGTCGTGGCTCGCAACCACGCGTCCGGGAGGTCCTGGGTCACCGTCCGGGCCTACTAAGAGGCTCTGCCACTGGTTAGTTGGCTGGACGCGGGACAGGTGAACGGCGGGAAATCCGCCGGGATCAGCGGTGCGTCGGCATCGCGCCTGCCCCCGGAAGCACGGTCCCGGGTCCCCAAATCCCGCGATGGAGCGCCGCAAGGCGTGCGCGGTTCGGGCGTCGCCGTCGCAGGCGATGCGCGGGTCGCGCCACTGAACAAGGTTGCGCCTTACGGCGCTCCGTCCCCCTCAAGGGGCGAGGGGGCAACTAACAGCTCCCCTCGCGCATGGCGCGCGAGAACGCTGGCGTGTGGCTGTTTGACATTTGCATCGGAAACCCGCGCGCACACGCAGTGCCAGTTGACGACTCCAACCCAAAATTCGTCATTCCGGGGCGCGAGCAGCGCCAGCTGCGAGCGAACCCGGAATCTTGCGAAATTTGCGATGACCGCTTCGCCGTGCCGCGAGATTCCGGGTTCGCTCGCAAGTGCTCGCGCCCCGGAATGACCGCCGAGACTTAGCGTGCCGGCGACCAGTCGGGCGGCGCCAGTTCGAATGTCGCGAAGTCGAATCCGGGCGCCACGGTGCAGCCGACCAGGGTCCAGTCGCCGGTCGAGGTGGCGGCCTGCCACGTGTGCGGCGGCACGATCGCCTGCGGCATCTCACCCGCGGCGAGGTCGGGACCGAGCCGTAGCGTACGCTGCCCGTCGGCATCGGCGATCTGCAGCGCCAGCGCGGCGCCCGCGTAGTAATGCCAGACCTCGACCACGTCGATGCGGTGCCAGTGCGAGCGCTCGCCGAGCGCGAGCAGGAAATAGATCGCGGTCGAGGCGCTGCGCCCGGTCGCATCGACGCGGGAATCGCGAAACGTCTCGCGAAAATGCCCGCCCTCGGGATGCGGCTTGAGATCAAGCCGGGCGATCATCTCGGCAGCGGTGGGCATGGCCGGCATCAGGCGTTGTTCTTGCGCTCGCGGATCTCGCCGAACACTTCGGCGGCGCTGTTGCCGGCGAGGCCGACGGCGGCCGCGACCTCCGGCACGTCGGCGCGCAGGAACACATTGGCCTTCTTCTCGTCGCCGAGCAGTGTCGGCACCGTCGGCTGCCCGGCCTCGCGCTGATCTTCGACCTGGCGCGCGCGCGTCAGCAGCGCGGCGTTGTCGGGCTCGATGGTGAGGGCGAATTTGACGTTGGCGACGGTGTATTCATGGCCGCAGTAAAGCCGATAGTCGTCCGGCAGCGCGCGCAGCTTCAGCAGCGACTCCCACATCATCGGATAGGTGCCCTCGAACACCCGGCCGCAGCCGATCGAGAACAGCGTATCGGCGGCGAACAGCGCCCGGGCCTCGTCGAACACATAGCTGACGTGATCGAGGGTATGGCCCGGGGTTTCCAGCACCCGCGCCGCCAAGGCGCCGACCTTGACGGTGTCGCCCTCCTGGACCCGCAGATCGACCAGCGCGATCTTGGCATTGGCGTCGTGCGGCGCAACGACGCGGCAAGCGTATTTCTGCTTCAGTTCGGCGACCCCGCCGACATGATCGCCGTGGTGATGCGTCACCAGAATATCCGTCAGCTTCCAGCCTTCGCGCTCCAGCGCCGCGATGATCGGCCCGGCTTCCGGCGCGTCGATCGAGGCGGTCGCCCCGGTTTCGGTATCGTGGACCAGATAGCCGAAATTGTCGGACAGGCAAGTGAACAGTCGAATTTCGGCGGCCATAAGTTCTCCATCGGTCGGAATTGAACGGCAACGCTAACACGCCTGTGCCTGAAATATGGGGTCAGGCCTGGGGCGGCAAGCGACCTCGGTGCTTTGGCGGAACATCCGCGGCCATGATAGAACCGATTCCATGACAATAGACGTGATCGACCTGCGCGATTTCTATTCCAAACGCCTCGGTGTGGTGGCGCGGCGGATCATCAATCGCGGCATTCAGGCGCGCTGGCCGGACGCACGCGGCCAGCGCGTGCTCGGGCTCGGCTATCCGACCCCCTATCTGGGGCTGTTCCGCGAGGACAGCGAACGCTGCATCGCCTTCATGCCGGCGGCGCAAGGCGTGCTGAAATGGCCGACCGCCCGCGCCACGCTATCGACGCTGGTCGAGGAACACTCGTTGCCGCTGCCGGACGCCGCGGTCGACCGCATCCTGCTGGTGCATTCGCTGGAGATGTCCGACGATCCGGAAGGGCTGTTGCGCGAGGTGTGGCGGGTGCTGGCGCCGTCAGGCCGGCTGCTGGCGATCGTTCCGAACCGCCGCGGCGTCTGGGCTCGTACCGACAACACGCCGTTCGGTCACGGCCGGCCCTATTCGCGCTCGCAGATCGCGCAATTGTTGCGGCGAACCTGGTTCACGCCGGTAGCGTGGGGCGAAGCATTGTTCGTCCCGCCGATCGCGCAAGGCTGGCTGTTACGCTCGGCGCCGGCATGGGAGCGAATCGGCGGCGCATTGTCGCTGCCGTTCGCGGGCGTCCATGTCGTGGAGGCGACCAAGCAGGTCTCTCGCGCGATCCCGGTGCGTCGCGAACGCACCCGGCTGATCCCGGCGCTGGACCCGGCACTGGTGCCGTCGCCGATGCAAACCGACGACGGCGATATCCACGTGCTGCCGCGCTGAGCGGCGCGACGTCCCGGCGCGCGATTACTCGTTGCCGGGATTGAAATCGTCGCCCGGTGCAGCCGGTGCAGGCAACCCGTCCGGACGCGGAGCGTGCGGCCGACGCCGACGCCGCGGCGGGAACCGCTCGCCGCCGCTGCCTTCGAATGCCGCGGGGCTGATCTGCGGCTGCGGCCCGGTGATGAACGAGGGCAACCGATCGACGCTGTCGGTTGCCGGAATCACCGGTTGCGGCTGCGGCTGAAACTGCGGTTGCGGCTGTGGACGGGGTTCACGATGTTCGCGGTGTTCGCGGGGCTGATGCTGCTGCTCGCGCGGCTGATGCTCACGGGGCTGATGCTCGCGCGGCTGGTGCTCACGCGGCTGAAATTGCGGCTGCTGCTCGCGCTGCTGTTCGCGCGGCACGAACGGCTGCGGCGGCACCGGGACCAGGCCCGGCTCGGCGCCGAAATTCGAATAGCTCTCGCTGTCGTCGTCGCCACCGCCGTCGTCGGGCATTTCATTTTCGGTGCGCTGCTGCGGCAGGTTCTGGCGAAACTGCTCCTGGGCCGCGGCGATCAGCCGGAAGTAGTGCTCGGCGTGCTGATAATAATTCTCCGCGGCGACCGGGTCGCCGGAGCTGCGCGCGTCGCGCGCCAGTTGCACGTATTTCTCCGCAACATGAGAGGCGGTGCCGCGAATTTTGATATCCGGTCCGTTCGACTCGAAGACCCGGGTCATCGGGTTTTGGCCGCGCCGATTGTTGCTATTATTGCTGTTATTGTTGCTGTTGCTATTGTTTCGGTTTCGCAGCCGCTTGTTGTTATTCTGACCGTTTCTCATGTCTTACCTTTTTACCAACCCCAGATTGATGTCGCATGGCCGCGCTCGACGCAGGACGCGTCGCGCCTGTCCGAATCGCTAGCTCAACTCCGTACCGATGTTGTCGTACGTCGCGTTCGACAAGACGCGTTCCCCAACCGCCAGCGAGCACCGTGCCGCGCCGGCCGGACCAAATATTGAACCCGTCAGAACAGGCTCAGGTGCTCTCGCGTGAGTTCTTCAAGCGTATTATCAGACTTTCGTTCGCTTCGCGGTCACCAGCGGCGCAGCTCTCTCAGCCATCGCGCTCGCTACAACCCGCCAGTTGGAACCTTTCAATCAGGGGCTTCTCGCTCGAGAACGCTGGTCTTAGCCCGCAACATATGCGGGGCCAGCCACCCTGGACCATGTCTTGAGCGGAACGTAGTCGCTCTGAGACGATATTCCAAGTGATTTCTTGCAATCAGTTCCGGCTTTTGCGCGACAGATGCCGCCCCGTCACGGCCCTGGAAATGCCCGACAGATCGGGCTTTGCCGGTTCCGCAATGATTAACCCTGCGGCCGCCATCAAGGCCATGACATCCTCGCTCTGGCCCTGCCCGACCTCGACCACCAGCGCGCCGCCCGCCGCCAGCAGTCGGGCCGCGTCGGGGACGATTCGGCGATAGGCGTCCAGGCCATCGTCGCCGCCGTCCAGTGCCCGCAGCGGATCGTGGTCCCGGACCTCGACCGCGAGCGCGCTGATCTCGCTGCTGCGGATATAGGGCGGGTTGGAGACGATCAGGTCGAAGCCCCCGGGAAGCGCCGCGCAAAAATCGCAGGCGACGAAGGCCGTGCGGTTCGCCAGTCCAAGGCGGCCAGCGTTCGCCCGCGCCGTCCGCAGCGCCATCAGGCTGATATCGGTGCCGATGCCGAACGTGTTGGGCAGCTCCGATAGCAGCGCCAGCAGAATCGCGCCGGAGCCGGTGCCAATGTCGGCGATCAAGGCGTCGTCGCGACCCGGCTCACCGCGCAGGATCTCGAGCGCCACCTCGACCACGGTTTCGGTATCGGGCCGCGGGACCAGCGTGTCGGCCGACAATTGCAGCGGCAATCCCCAGAATTCCTTGGTCCCAAGAATCCGCGCCACCGGCTCGCCGGCCAGCCGCCGCCGCACCAGCGCCTCCAGCCGATCCGATTCGTCCGCCGTCAGCACCCGCGCCGCCGCGACGATCAGGCCGGTGAGATCGAGACCGAGGACCGCGCCGACCAGCAACCGAGCGTCGAGTTCGGCGGATTCAATTTGCTCCACCTTGAACTGCGCGGTCAGCGCGCGGCGCGCGGTATCGACGGAGCTTCCGGCGAACCGACCGTTAGAACTCACGCCGCATTGCCCTGGGCGGCGAGCTGCGCGGCCTGGTGCTCGGTGGTCAGCGCGTCGACCAGCTCGCCCAGCGCCTCGCCGGCGATCACCTGCGGCAGCTTGTACAGGGTCAGGTTGATGCGATGGTCGGTGACGCGGCCTTGCGGAAAATTATAGGTCCTGATCCGCTCCGAGCGATCGCCGGAGCCGACCTTTTCCTTGCGCTCGGCGGAGCGCGCGGAATTGATTCGCTGCTGCTCGGCGTCGTAAATCCGCGACCGCAGGATGTTCATCGCCGAAGCGCGGTTCTTATGCTGCGAGCGGCTGTCCTGCATCATCACCTGGAGCCCGGTCGGGATATGGGTGATGCGGATCGCCGATTCGGTCTTGTTGACGTGCTGGCCGCCGGCGCCCTGCGCCCGCATGGTCTCGATCCGCAGATCATCCGGCTTGATGTCGACGTCGACCTCCTCGACCTCGGGCAACACCGCCACGGTGGCGGCAGAGGTGTGGATGCGGCCTTGCGTCTCGGTGTCCGGCACCCGCTGCACCCGGTGCACGCCGGATTCGAACTTCAGTTTGGCGAAGGCGCCGCGACCCTTCACCTCGGCGATGATTTCCTTGAAGCCGCCCATGGTGCCCTCGGAAGCCGAGATCACCTCGACGGTCCAGCCCTGCAACGCGGCGAATTTCTCGTACATCCGGAATAGGTCGCCGGCGAACAGCGAGGCTTCGTCGCCGCCAGTGCCGGCGCGGATTTCCAGCACGACGTTGCGGTCGTCCATTGCGTCCTTCGGCAGTAGCGCGACGCGGATCTGCTGCGCCAGCTCGTCGCAATGGGCGTCGAGCGCGGCGCGCTCGGCCTCCGCCATCGCGCGCATGTCGGGTTCGGTGTCCGGGTCCTCAATCAGCGCGTCGATGTCGCCGAGTTCGTCGCGCACCGCCCGATACGCCTTGACCGCCTCGACCAGCGAATTCAGCTCGGCGAGTTCGCGGCTCAGCTTCACATAGGTTTCGGCGCCGAGCTGGCTCTGCAACTGCGATTCCAGCGAGGCGTGGTGCGCCAACAGAACGTCGAGTTTGGCTTCTGGCAATGTGGACATCAGAGATCTCGAATCACGAAATGCGGGGAGCGGGCGACAGCAGCGTCGCTACAATGAAAGCCCCTCGGCCTCGGCGAATTCGGCCAGTCTCTTCCGGATCGAGACGCTGCCGGAGGGCGCATCGAGCAGTTGCGCCATCACGTCCTCGGCCTTGCGGGCATCGAGCTCGAGAATCATCGCCTTCACCGGACCATGTGCGATCGCCGACAGCGACAGCGAGTGGTAGCCGAGCCCGATCAGCGCCAGCGCGCCGAGCGGCTGCGAAGCCATCTCGCCGCACAGCGACACCGAGCGCTGCGCCGCCTTGGCCTTCCGCACAATGTCGCGCAACGCCCGCAGAATCGGCGCCGACAGCGTGTCGAACCGGTCGGAAACCTTGGCATTGCCGCGATCGACCGCGAACAGGAACTGGAACAGGTCGTTGGAGCCGACCGAAATGAAATCGACCTTCTTCAAGAGTTCGTCGAGCTGGTACAATAGCGCCGGGACCTCGACCATGGTGCCGACATCGACGCGCTCCGGCAGCGTGTGGCCGTGCTGGCGCAGATAGGTCAGTTCGCGCTCGACGATGGTCTTGGCGGCGTCGAACTCGGCGACTTCCGAGATCATCGGAAACATGATGCGCAACGCGCGGCCGCCGCCGGCACGCAGCAGCGCGCGAATCTGGCTGCGCAGCAAGCCCGGCCGATCCAGCCCGAGGCGGATCGCGCGCCAGCCCAGCGCCGGATTCTCCTCGACCACGGTCTCCATATAGGGCAGCGCCTTGTCGCCGCCGATATCGAGGGTGCGGAACGTCACCGGCTTGGAGCCTGCGGCGTCCAGCACCGCGCGATACAGCGCCAGCTGGTCGCTGGAACGCGGCAGGCTCTGGCCGATCATGAATTGCAGCTCGGTGCGGAACAGGCCGATGCCCGAACTGCCGGTGTCGTCGATATGCGGCAGATCGATGATCAGACCGGCATTGATCATCAGGTCGATCGGCTGGCCGTCCCGGGTGACGCAGGGCAGATCGCGTAGCGCCGAATACTGTGCCTGGCGCCGGGCGCGGAACCGCACCCGCTCGGCATAGGCGGCTTCGACTTCGGCGGAGGGGCGGACATAGATCGAGCCGGAGGTGGCGTCGACGATGATCGGGTCGCCCGGATCGGCGATGCCGACCGCGTTCGGCACTTCGCCGATCGCCGCGATGCCGAGCGCGCGCGCCACGATCGAGACGTGGGAATTGGCGGTGCCTTCCTCGAGCACCAGCCCGCGCAGCCGCTTGCGATCGTAATCCAGCAGCGCCGCGGGCCCCATCGAGCGCGCGATCAGGATGGCGTTGTCGGGCAATTGCTCGCGCGACGGCGCGTGATTCTGTCCGACCAGTTGCCGCATCAGGCGATGGCCGAGGTCCTCGAGGTCGTGCAGCCGGTCGCGCAGATAGGGATCGGTGGAGCGCAGCATCCGGGCGCGGGTGTCGGACTGCACGCGTTCGACCGCGGCCTCGGCGGTGAGGCCAGTGGCCACCGCCTCGTGCAGCTTGTGCGACCAGCCGTGGTCGTTGGCGAACATCCGGTAGGCTTCCAGCACGTCGCGGTGCTCGCCACTCTCGGCGACATCGCCGCGCTCCAGCATGCGGTCGAGGTCGGCGCGCAGCTTAGCCAGCGCGGTGTCGAGCCGCTTGATTTCCTTCGGCAGGTCCTCGGCAATGTAATTGGTGATGACGACGCGCGGTTCGTGCAGCACCACATGGCCGAGCGCGATGCCGTCGGCGAGGATGGCGCCGGTCTGGTGGATCGAATGCCGCGCCGCGGGCTCGGCGCCGGGCTGCGCCAGTGCCGACAATTCGCCCGAGGCGATCATCTCGGCGAGCACCATCGCGGTGGTCTGCAGCGCCTCGACCTCTTCCTCGACATAGGTGCGTTTGGCGCGGTTCTGCACCACCAGCACGCCGAGCGTGTTGCCGGCGCGAAGGATCGGCACCCCCAGGAACGAGTGATAGATTTCTTCGCCGGTCTCCGGGCGGAACGAAAACGCCGGATGGCTCTGGGCGTCGGACAGATTGAGCGGGGTGGCCTCGGAGGAGACCAGACCGACCAGGCCCTCATGCGCGGTCAGCACGGTGCGGTGCACCGCCTCGCGGTTCAGGCCCTCGGTGGCATAGAGCTCGAGGGTGTTGTCGACCCGCAGCACATAGGTCGAGCACACCTCCGCCACCATGTTGGCGGCGATCAGCACCACGATCTTGTCGAGGCGTTCCTGAGCGGAGACCTGCTCCGCCATGGTTTCGCGGAGCCGTCTCAGCAAGACGCGGGGGCCACCCGACGCGCTCCGCATGTGCCGATATCTCCCCTGCCAGGCCGGCGTGCCCGGACTCCGCAGCGCCGACGCTAAGCCTCGAAAAAACAACTGGTTACGTCTTAGGCCCGATGCCCGCCCCGGCAAATAGCCGAATCGGATGCCGCACCCTGATTCGGTGCGGAAATCGGCTGCAAAGGTCCCGCAATGCAGCAGAAAACCGGGCCGAGCCGGCACGCCGCAGGCGACATCCCGTTCAGGCCGTATAGCGAATCGAGGCTCGGTTTGCCAAGCAAAACGCCTGCCAGCGGCGGCGGCTGCACGTCCGCCGTCGGCCCCTTAAATGATTGGTATCTTATTCTAGGCTTGGTCCAGCCCGTACAGTGTATGCAGCGTCCGCACCGCCAGTTCGGTATAGGCGGCGTCGATCAGCACCGAAAACTTG
>NZ_JACABA010000001.1:1191870-1283901 GCF_013377015.1 Rhodopseudomonas sp.
ATCTCGGAGGTGGTGATGGCGCGGATGTTGATGTTGCGTGCCGCCAGCGCCGCGAGTGCCTAGGCGACGACGCGGGCATGTCTTACCCTCTCAGGCCGAACTCCCTTGTCTCGCCCGCCTTACTATTGTCCATTTTGGACTTTATAATGTCTAAATTGGACGACTAATAGTCTATTTTGGACATAAGGAAATTCTCACGATGATAAAATATGCTTTCTGGAACAATAAGGGCGGCACTGGTAAAACAAGTTTAGCATTTCAGGCAATAACCCTTTACGCACAAAAACATCCGAAGAAACGCATTCTTGCTATCGATGTCTGTCCACAAGCCAATCTGTCTGAACTGCTGCTGGGCGGCTTAAATAACAAGGGTAGTGACAAGCTATTGGCACGACAGGGGCTACTGCCGAGGTGCAGCGTCGGCGGATATTTTCAGCTTCGATTGCCTTCGCCCTACGTAGCCCCTGTGTTTAACGCCGCGGACTTCATCACGAAGCCGAGCACTATGAACAAGGCCATCCCTGAGAATATTGATTTGGTTTGCGGTGATCCTCTGCTCGAATTGCAGGCCAACGCTGTTAACACACTCGCGAACAACCAGATTCCCGGGTCGAATCCTTGGATCGCTGTAGTTGATTGGCTTTCTGATTTCCTGAAAAAGATCGAGAACGATTACGACACCGTCTTCATGGATTGTAACCCCAGCTTCTCACTCTATACGCAAATTGCGCTTGCCGCATGCGACCGCATCGTATTGCCGGTGATGGCGGATGATTCGTCTCGTCGCGCAATTCAAAACGCCTTCTCACTTGTCTATGGGCTTAAGCTTCCTTCCGAAATTTACGCAGCTTACGCCTTCGCCACCAAATTGAAGGCAGCAGAACGACCGCTGCCGAAGGTGCATCTGATCGTCAAGAACCGCCTCACCCAGTATATGGGAGCTGCATCAGCGTATGCAGCGGTATTGGATGCGATCGAAAAGGACGTTGGCAATCTGCTCAAGTCCAATCCAGAAATCTTCAACTTCAAGCAGATCAGCAAAGGGTTTGTTGAAGTGCGGGATTTCCAAACAACAGGCGTCGTGGCTTTTGCGAAGGGGCTACCATTCTCGAAAGTCCAAGTTGGGAAGCAAACGATCAACGGGCACCGAGTGCAGGTAAAGAAAGACTACCTCGACAACGCTAAGGAAGCGATGAAAGGCTTGGTAGACTGTCTCTGAGCTCGGGGCACGCTCCCCCTGCCCTGCGGCGGGAACGCGCCACCCCTTTAGCGATTCTAAACTTGGTCCAGCCCGTATAATGTATGCAGCGTCCGCACCGCCAGTTCGGTATAGGCGGCGTCAATCAGCACCGAAAACTTGATCTCGGAGGTGGTGATGGCGCGGATGTTGATGTTGCGTGCCGCCAGCGCCGCGAAGGCCTGCGCCGCGACGCCGGCATGGCTGCGCATGCCACTGCCGATCACCGAAACCTTGGCGACGTCGGTCTCGCTGTCGAATCGCGCATAGCCGATCTTGTCCTGCGCGCCGGTGATGGTCGCCTTGGCGCGGGCGAAATCCGACGCCGGCACCGTGAAGGTCAGATCGGTGGTCTTGCCGTCTTCGGAGACGTTCTGCACGATCATGTCGACGTTGATATTGGCCTCGGCCAGGGGGCCGAAGATCGAGGCCGCCACCCCCGGCTTGTCCTCGATCCGGCGCACCGAAATCTGCGCCTCGTCCTTCGAAAAGGCGATGCCGGTGACGACGTGGTTTTCCATGACTTCCTCCTCGCTGCAGATCAGCGTGCCGGGCGGGGTGCCGAAGGGATCGATATCCTCGGGCTTGTCGAAACTGGAGCGGACGAACACCGGCATGTTGTGCACCATACCGAGCTCCACCGAACGGACCTGCAGCACCTTGGCGCCCTGCGACGCCAGTTCCAGCATTTCCTCGAACGCGATTCTGTTCAGCCGACGCGCCTTCGGCACCACCCGCGGGTCGGTGGTGTAGACGCCATCGACGTCGGTGTAGATGTCGCAGCGGTCGGCGTGGATCGCGGCGGCGATCGCGACCGCCGAGGTGTCGGAACCGCCGCGGCCGAGCGTGGTGATTCGGCCGGTCGGCGCATGGATGCCTTGGAACCCGGCGATCACCGCGACTTCCTTGTGCTCGGCGAAGCGCTTGATGATCTCTCCGCCGTCGATCCCGACAATCCGCGCCGAAGCGTGGGCGTCGCTGGTCAGAATCGGGATCTGCCAGCCCTGCCAGGATCGGGCCGGAATCCCGAGCGATTGCAGCGCAATTGCAAGAAGCCCGGAGGTGACCTGCTCGCCGGAGGCCACCACCGCGTCGTATTCTCGCGCGTCATGCAGCGGCGATGCCTCGCGGCACCATTCGACCAGTTCGTTGGTCTTGCCGGACATCGCCGACACCACCACGGCGACCTCGTGGCCGGCGTCGACTTCACGCTTGACATGCCGCGCGACGTTGCGGATGCGCTCGATATTGGCGACGGACGTGCCGCCGAATTTCATCACCAGCCGGCCCATGACGAATAGTGCAATCCCTGAAAACAACGAGTAATGATATCGCGGATTCCGTGGACCGCGGGCGCCGATTGGCGCGTATACATAGCGGCGCGGTTCCGGGCAAGCAACCGGGCTTCCGCGAGGCCGCCGGGCAATTCCATTACCGCGCGATAGGAGCACGGCGCACCACATGGCAACACCACCGAATTCCGCCGGCGCACCGGCTTCCACCGTCGATCCCGCTGAAATCGCGAAATTCTCGCGGCTGTCGGCCGAGTGGTGGGACCCGAACGGCAAGATGGCGCCGCTGCACAAAATCAATCCGCTGCGGCTGGCCTATATTCGCGACGCCGCCTGCCGCAAGTTCGAGCGCAACGCCAAGAGCCTGAACTGCCTGTCCGGGCTGCGGATGCTCGACATCGGCTGCGGCGCCGGCCTGCTGTGCGAGCCGTTCACCCGGCTCGGTGCCCAGGTGATCGGGGTCGACCCCTCCGCCACCAACATTGCCGCGGCTAAGCTGCACGCCGACAAGTCGCAAGTCTCGATCGACTATCGCAACACCACGATCGAGCAGATCGACCCGCGCGAACGCTTCGATATCGTGTTGGCGATGGAGGTGATCGAGCACGTCACCGACGTCGGCGCGTTCCTCGGCCGCTGCGCGGCCATGCTGAAGCCGGGCGGACTGATGGTGGTCTCGACCCTGAACCGCAACTGGAAGAGCTTCGCGCTGGCCATCGTCGGCGCCGAATATGTGATGCGCTGGCTGCCGCGCGGCACCCATCAATGGGACAAGTTCGTTACCCCGGCTGAACTCGCCCGCCATTTGCACAACCACAAACTCACCATCACCGAGCAGGCCGGCGTGGTCTACAATCCGCTCGCCGACCGCTGGAGCATCTCGTCGGACATGGACGTGAACTACATGGTGGTGGCCGAGGGTGCCGGCTAGCAAGCCGTCTGCCGTCTAATCCGCTAGGCCGCTCCCGCCGTACGCCGATCACGCCGGGAAAACAGCTTGGCGATGTCCGCGGCAGGGATCGCCGGGCTGAAAAGATAGCCCTGCATTTCGGTGCAGCCGAGCCTGCGCAGCTCGATGCGCTGTTGCTCGGTCTCGACGCCTTCGGCCGTCGTCGTCATGTTGCGCGAGGCGGCGATGTTGACGACGGCCTGCACGATGCAGGACGACTCACCGGCCCCGGAAATGTCCTTGATGAAGCTCCGATCGATCTTGATTTTGTCGAACGGAAAGCGCTGCAGATAGCTCAGCGAGGAATAGCCGGTGCCGAAATCGTCAAGCGCAATGCCGACGCCCAGCCCGCGGAGCTGGTGCAGCATTTCGAGCGCCGCCTCGTCGTCGTGAATCAGAACCGCCTCGGTGATTTCCAGCTCCAGCCGTCGCGGCGGCAGGCCCGAGGCAGCGAGCGCGGCCGCGACCTTCAAGGCGAATGCCTGGCTGCGGAACTGCACCGGCGAGACGTTGACCGCCAGCTTGATATCATCCGGCCAGGTGACGGCTTCGGCACAGGCGGTCGTCAGCACCCATTCACCGAGCGGATTGATCAGGCCGGTCTCTTCGGCTACCGGAATGAAGTCCGCCGGCGAGATCATGCCGCGCTCCGGATGACGCCAGCGCAACAGCGCTTCGCAACTGTTGACCTCGTTGCTTTGCAGATTGACCAGCGGCTGATAATAGATCTCCAGGTCGCGACCCGCGATCGCGAGACGCAAATCCATTTCCAGCGCGCGGTGCGCCTTCGCGCACTCCTCCATCGACGCTTCGAAGAAGCGGTAGGTCCGCCGACCATCGGCCTTGGCCGCGTACATTGCCAGATCGGCGTTCTTCAGCAATTGATCGATGTCCCCGCCGTCGCGCGGCGCCACCGCAATTCCGATGCTGGCGTCAGTGGTCACCTGGTGACCATTGCATTCATAGGGCTCACGGATGGTTCGGTAGATTCGTCCGACCAGATCCGTCGTATCGGACGGCTCTCGCACACCGGTCTGGATGATGGCGAATTCATCGCCGCCGATCCGCGCGGCGAAATCGGCCGTGCCGAGACATCCGCGCAGCCGGCTGGCCACCGCCTTCAACAACTCGTCACCGATCGGATGCCCGAGCGAGTCGTTGATGCTCTTGAACTGATCGATGTCGATGTAGTGCACGGCCAGTTGCTCGTCGGGCTTCATCAACTGCAGTGCGAGATCGAGCCGCTCGCTGAACAGCGTCCGGTTCGGCAAATCCGTCAGCGCATCGTAATGCGCCATGTGGATGATCCGTTCTTCGTCGGCCTTGCGCTGGGTAATGTCCTCCATGGTCGTCATCCAGCCACCGCCCGGGAGCGGCTGATTCAGAACCTGGATCAGTCGACCGTCGGCGGCCTCGAGGTTGATGCGGCTCACCTTACCCAACGAGACCTTGTACCGGATCGATTCACAATGTTCATCGACGTCGCCCTTCAGCGATCCGACCGCCTTGCGATGCGCGATCAGCTCGCGGAAGCTGCAGCCTGGCTTGACGATATCAGGCGAGAGCCCAAACATTTCGATGTAGCGCTGATTGACGACGGCGAGCCGCTCGGTGCTGTCGAACAGCAACAGGCCCTGAACGATGTTGCTGACGGCGTAGTCGAGTCGCTCCCGCTCCTGCGCCTCCAACTCCTGCGCGCAACGCAGCTTCTGATTGAGATCTTCGATGGCCTGCCGCTGGGCCTCCAGCGATGCCGCCGTGCCGTTCAGCACGCTCATCAGCTTGCCGAGTTCGCCGCGCGGAAAGGGCGGCGGGATCCGCACGCCGAGATCGCCAGCACCAAGGCGTTCGGCCATCGCGGCGATCCGGCCAATCTGGAAACGGATGCTGAGCTCCGCCAGCAGCCAAATGCCGGACAGAAACAAAAGCAGCAGCGCGACCAGGATGGCAATTTCCTTGGCGAGGCGCTGGTTCGGCGCCGCCACCAGTTCCGATTTGGAGCGGCCCGCCAACACATGCAGACTGCCGCTGCCGACCTGGAGGGCGTGCGCCACCGCCCATACCTCGCCTTCGCCATTGGCATTCACCAGTTCCCTGGTTTCGCCATCCGTTTCGGTGGCAAAGCGCAGCAGCCCGGAATTCGCCAGTGTATGCCCCTGGCCAACGCCCCGGGGCTGCGGGGATGACCGACCCAGCACCCTGCCCTCGCTATCCGCAAGCACCACATCGACGCCATCCGGAAGATTTTTGGCCTGCGCTGCCATGAACCTAGCGAGATCGAGCGATGCCAGCAGAACGAACCGCAACTGCCCCAACTCGTCGCGGGCGGGATAGGCGATTTGCAGTACCGGCGCCCCGGTGAGGCGACCGAACACCGGCTCCACGATGACGGCGTTGGTCGTCTCAAGCGCACGCTTGAAATAGTAGCGGTCTCGCAGATCCAGGACCCGCCCGGTCTGCAGGGAATCGCAAAACAGCTTTCCATCCGGGTTGATCGTCAGGATCCCTGTGAACTGGGGATTTTTCGCCAGCACATCGGCAAGGAATGCGGAGCATTTCGCCTTGTCGCTGACGGCGAGGTCGTGGGCCTGCGCCAGGCCGAAATGAAGTTGGCTGGTTCCCTGGATCTTGGTGTCGAGGTTGGCGGCGATGATGCGCGCCATCGGCGCCAGGCTGCCGGTCGCGGCCGCGATGTCCCTGCCGCGATCCTGATAATAGTGCCAGCCGACGAAGAAGGCCGGCAACAAGGCTGAACCCAACACCAGCAACAGTAAGCGGAGGCGGATACTCACGTCTATTCTCGCATCGGGCCGAAACACACCAGCCGAAATTCCGCCGCACTCACGATGCCGCACCGCAAGACTAATCGTTAGCGACTTCCGGAACGTTAACCCGTTGCCCTGGTAAAAATACCTAGTCCGGCCGGTGGTCGGGCCGGACCGCGCCTCGAACCGAGCGGCGACCGGGACCCCATGCTGCGACGCAATCGTGGCCGGCGGCGATGCTGACGCACTGCAGCATCTGATTGATCGGCGTTGCTCCGATCCGCGGCCGACCGGCGGCCGAATTGATGTTGGCTGATATTCGCGGTCTGATTGGCGCAAGATTCGCCGACCGGCGCTAACCGAGGACATCATGGACAGCTTCGACTATGTGATCGTCGGCGCGGGCACCGCCGGTTGCGTGCTCGCCAGCCGCCTCGGCGAAGATGCCGGCGCCAGCATCTGCGTGCTCGAGGCCGGGCCCAGCGACTGGCATCCCTATATTCATCTGCCCGCCGGCTTCATCAAGACGTTCTACAATTCGAGCGTGAACTGGTGCTATTCGCAGGAGCCGGGTCCGTGGACGGCGGGCCGCCGCATCTATGCGCCGCGTGGCAAGACGCTGGGCGGATCGAGTTCGATCAACGGCCACATCTATAATCGCGGCCAGCGCCAGGACTTCGACACCTGGGCACAGCTCGGCAATCGCGGCTGGGGCTATGCCGACGTGCTGCCCTATTTCAAGCGGCTGGAACAGCGGATCGGCGACGCCGACGCGACCTTCCGTGGCCGCGACGGTGCCCTTGCGGTGACCGACATCGACTGGCAGGACCCGCTGTGCGAGGCGTTCATCGTCGGCGCCGTCAGTCTCGGCATCCCGCGCAATCCCGATTACAACGGCGCGCTGCAGGAAGGCGTCGCCTATGCCCAGCGCACCATCCACAACGGGCGGCGGGTGAGCGCGGCCACCGCCTTCCTGCATCCGGCGATCAAGCGCGGCAATGTCGACGTCCGCACCAACGCCCATGCGACGGAGATCGTGTTCGAAGGCAAGCGCGCGGTCGGCGTGCGCTACGCCAAGGGCGGCAAGGGCGGCGGGGCGATCGAGGTTCACGCCCGCAAGGAAGTGATCCTGGCCGGCGGCAGCTACAACTCACCGCAATTGTTGCAGCTGTCCGGCGTCGGTCCGCCGGCGCTGCTGCAAACGCTCGGAATCGAGGTGCACCATGGGCTGGCCGGCGTCGGCGAGGGATTGCAGGACCACTACGCGCCGCGTTCGGTCGCCCGCGTCAAAAACACCAAGACGATCAACGAGCGCGCGCGGGGCATCAGCTTGGCGATCGAGGCGCTCAAATGGGCGACGACGCGGCGCGGCATCCTGGCGCAGTCGCCGACCCTGGTCTATTGCTTCTGGCATTCGGGCGAGACTACCGAGAGCTCCGATCTGCAGCTGACCTTCACGCCGGCGAGCTACAAGGAGGGCGTCCAGGGCCAGCTCGAGGACGAGCCCGGCATGACCGTAGCGTCGTGGCAGCAGCGCCCCGAAAGTCGCGGCTATGTCCGTTGCCGTTCCGCCGATCCGTTCGCGCCGCCGCTGATCCAGACCAACTATCTGGCCGAGGAGCTCGACCGCCGCGTCGTCGTCGCCGGGATGCGGCTGGCGCGCCGGCTGCTGTCGTCGGCGCCGCTCGCCCACTACCATGAACGCGAGGACTTTCCCGGACCCGACGTGCAGACCGACGACGAATTCCTGGCCGCCGCAACCCAGCGCGCGACCACGACGTTTCATCCCGGCTGCACCTGCCGGATGGGTCCGGCGAACAGTTCCTGGGCGGTGGTCGACGATCAGCTGCGGGTGCACGGACTACAGAATCTGCGCGTGGTCGATGCCTCGATCATGCCGCGGATGATCTCCGCCAATCTTAATGCCGCGACTATGATGATCGCCGACAAGGCCTCCGACCTGATCCGCGGCCGCAGCGCGCCGGAGGCCGATCAACTTGTCAGCCGCATGACCGGCTGAGGCCGATCGTCCGGGGTCGCGAAACGCACCTCACACCCCGTCGAGAATGATCACCGTCGGGGTCCGCGGCAACTCACCCAGCGACATCGTCAGGCTGCGCTCGGGACGAACGTCGATCGCAAATTGCTGGCCGATCCGGCGCATGAAATCGTCGAGTGGCGTCATGAAGCGGTGCATCGGCAGCACCACCGAGGCGCGCAGCCGTTTGGTGATCTCGGAAACGCCGTCCAGCGACATCGTGTAGCCGCCGTCGATCGGCACCATCAGGATATCGAGCCGGCCGATCGCGGCGAAATGGCTGTCGTCGAGCTTGTGATGCAAATGGCCGAGATGGCCGATGCACAGCCCCGCGACCTCGAAGATGAAGATCGAGTTGCCGTCCTTGACCAGCGCGCCGGCGCCGTCGGCGCTAATATAGGGACGAATGTCGGTGGTGACGTTGCGGATCAGCACGTCGCCGACCCGTTCCCTGATTCGTGCCGGCTGGCCGTCCTCGCCCCAGCCGTGCAGCACATGCGGGATGCGCGGATCCGGAACCAGCGTGTAGTGGGTGCTGTGGGCGCGGTTCATGGTGGCGACGTCGGGCAGCCGGCCAAAATTATAGTGGCCGCTGTAGTCAGTGGCGATCCGGACCCCGCCGGGCGTGTCGATCAGATAGGTCGCATGCCCCGCATAGGTGATGGTGACCTGCTCGGCCCTGGCCGCGGTACGGCGCAAGCTGATCGGCGTGGCACGCGGCGGCGCTTGCGCCATCGCCAGACACTCGCTGCCATGCGGCGCATCCTGCGCCGCCGCTGCCCCGGTCAGCACCCCCAGAACGGCAATCACCGCGGTGAGATATCGCAGCATGGTAGCCCGTCTCCGGTTGACCAGAACCACATTGTACCGCCGAATCCCGCGCCCGTCATCGCGGCAATCCGCGCGGAGGGGCCCCGCAATCCTGTCATGAGGCGCCCTCGGTTGACCGCGGCGGCCGCGACGGTCACGGTGCCGCGCGTTCCTCCCCTCCGGTCCATTCCCCATCCCATGTTCAGCATCGCCTCGCTCTGGATTCCGTTCACGATCGTCGCCGCACTGGGGCAGGTCGCGCGCAATGCGATGCAGCGGCAATTGACCGGGCCGCTCGGCACCTGGGGCGCCACCAACATCCGTTTCCTGTTCGGGTTTCCGTTCTCGATTGTGTTCTTCGCCGTGGTGATCTTCGCCAGCGGCGACGCCGTGCCAACGCTAGGGCTGGTGTTCTGGCCATGGCTCTTGCTCGGCGCGCTATCGCAGATTCTCGCCACCGGGCTGATGCTGGCGGCGATGAACGACCGTTCCTTCGTGGTGACGACGGCCTATCTGAAGACCGAGGCGATCCAGACCGCGATCTTCGGCTTCGTATTTCTCGGCGACCATCTCACCACGCTGAAGGTGGTGGCGATCCTGATCGCCACCGTCGGCGTCGTGGTCACCGCGCTGCGGCCGGGTGCCGAGAAGGGATTCGTCAGCCTGAAACCGACCCTGCTCGGCCTGTTCGCCGCCGCCGCCTTCGCGTTGTCGGCGGTCGGGTTTCGCGGCGCCATCATCGTGGTGCCGGGGGTGAGTTTCGTCACCGCGGCATCGTTCACCCTGGTGCTGGCGCTCGGTGTGCAGACGCTGGTGCTGACGAT
This sequence comes from Rhodopseudomonas sp., assembly GCF_013377015.1. GTDB lineage: Bacteria > Pseudomonadota > Alphaproteobacteria > Rhizobiales > Xanthobacteraceae > JARJEH01. The sequence continues at coordinate 1,201,786 of NZ_JACABA010000001.1, forward strand.
CTACCTGCTGGCGCGGGCACCGCAGGTGTTGCGCGGCATCCTGCGGCTATGGAAGCCGTCGATGCTCGCCGGCTTCGTCGGCGCGTTCTCCTCGCAATTCTGGTTTCTCGCCTTCGCGCTGACCGCGGCCGCCAATGTCCGCACGCTGGCGCTGGTCGAGGTGCTGTTCGCGCAGGCGGTGTCCTACTATTCGTTCAAGCAGCCGTTGTCGGCGCGCGAATTGTTCGGCATCCTGCTGATCGTGATCGGCGTGGCGATGCTGGTCGCGGTGTAGCTATTTCTTCCACACGATCAGCACCGCGCCGGCAGCGATCAGCGCGATGCCGAGCCAGCCGTTGAGCGAGGGCCGTTCGCCGAGAAACACCACGGCGAACAGCGCCACGAACACCACGCTCAATTTGTCGATCGGCGCCACCAGCGTCGCCGGGCCGAGCTTCAGCGCGCGGAAATAGCACAGCCACGACGCCCCGGTGCCGAGCCCGGAAAGCACCAGAAACACCCAGCTCCGGGTCGAGATCGGCCCCGTCGACGCGAACTGGCCGGTCGCGAACAGCACCGCCGACAGCGCGATCAGCACAACGACGGTGCGAATGAAAGTGGCGAGATCAGAGTTGATATCGGCGACGCCGATCTTGGCGAAGATCGCGGTCAGCGCCGCGAATACCGCCGACAGCACCGCCCAGACCTGCCAAGACCACAGCGTTTCGGCGTTCATCGCTGAATGACCTTGCGACAACCACTGACCTCATCCTGAGGAGCCGCGCCTCTTGGCGCGGCGTCTCGAAGGATGATGCGTCCTGGCCTCATGGTTCGAGACGCCCGCGAAGACGCGGGCTCCTCACCATGAGGGACAACATCCGCGTCCGAAGCGGACGAATCAATTCCGGTCTTCCGGCAGCACCGGCAGCGGCGCGACTTCGACGCCTTCGTCGATCAGCGCGCGAGCCTCGGCCGGCGAGGCTTCGCCGTAGATCGGCCGGTGCTCGATGTCGCCGTAATGCATCTTGCGAGCCTCAGCGGGAAACTTCTCGCCGACATTGTCGGCGTTCTTGACGATGTGGTCGCGCAGCTCTTTCAGCTTGCTCCGCAGCTCGCGCTCCTGCGCCAGCATCAGCGGCATCGCCGACGGCGAGTCGGTGGCCTCGGCAGGGGCCGCGGGCGGAGTCGACGCATCGTGGCCCTTCTTGCGCGCAATCTGCGGCGCCATGATCGCCTTGTCGACCTTGACCGAGCCGCACACCGGGCAGCTCACCAGCTTGCGCCGCGCCTGCGAATCATAGGCCGACGAGCTCTGGAACCAGCTCTCGAAGCCATGACCGCGGTCGCAGCGCAAATTGTATCGGATCATACCGTGCCCCGTACCAGGTGCAGATGTTCCGGGCCGTTCTTCGGATCGGCGATGCCGAACCGCCGTCCGTGCTGCAGCGACGGGATTTTGCCCCGGACCTTGGCGACCTGCGCCGGATCGATCTTGGCGAGGATGAAGCCGGGCTCGATGCCGGCCTCGGCTAGAACCACGCCCCACGGATCGATGATCAGCGAGTGGCCGAAGGTCTCACGCTTGTTCTCATGCATGCCGCCTTGTGCCGCCGCGAACACGAAGCAGCCGGTTTCGATGGCGCGGGCGCGCAGCAGGATGTGCCAATGCGCCTCGCCGGTCGTCTTGGTGAAGGCGGCCGGCGCGGTGAGGAACGAGGCCCCGGCTTCGGCCAGCGCGCGGTACAGCGCCGGAAACCGCATGTCGTAGCAGATCGTCAGACCAATCCGGCCCCACGGCAGGTCGGAAATCACCGCGGTCTCGCCGGGCTGGTAATTGGCGGATTCACGGTAGCTCTCGCCATTGTCCAGATCGATATCGAACATATGGATCTTGTCGTAGCTGGCGAGGATCTGGCCCTCCGGGTCGATCAGGAACGAGCGGTTCACCGCGCGGTCCGGCGTCGCCCGCAGCGCCAGCGAGCCGATGTGAAGGTGGATCTTCAGCTCGCGCGCCAGCGCCCGATAGGCTTTCAGAGACAGGTCGTCGGCCTCATCGGCGAGCTGCTCGAACAGCCCCTTGCGATTCTCCTGCATCATGTTGCTCACCTCGGGCGTGAGCACGTAGTCGGCACCGGCCGCAGCGGCGTCGCGGATCAGCCTGGACGCCTGTTCGAGATTTGGCTCAGGCTTCAGTCCGCTGCGCAGCTGCACCATCGCCGCGGTGAAAGTCTGGTCATCGCTCATGAGGAGGCCTTTTCACCCGCGAGCAGGGCGTCAAGCTTGCCCTCGCGGTCCAGTGCGTAGAGTTCGTCGCAGCCGCCGACATGGTACGCGCCGATGAAGATCTGCGGATAAGTCGCGCCCGGCCCGACCCGCTCCGCCATCCGGTCCCGAAACGTCGGATCGACCGCGACATTGAATTCAGTGAACGCCGCGTTCTTGCGGGCCAGCAGCGACTTTGCGGCGCCGCAATAGCCGCAGCCGGGGCGCGTGAAGATCTCGATCGCAGCGGGCATCTCGCGGCCTCTGGTGAGAAGGATCGGGTGAGCAGGATCGGCTCAAGGAATGAACGGATTATATGGGAGATCGCAAGCTGTCCACAACCCGGGCGAAAACCAGCACATCGACCGAGGCGGCCTTGGCCCTCAATAGCGCCCGCGCGCAGGCATCCACCGTGGCCCCCGAGGTCAATACGTCGTCGACCAGCACGATCCGGCGGCCCTGGACTTGGGCCTTGTTATCGGGCGGAACCTGGAACGCGCCCTGCACATTGGCGGCGCGCTCGGCGCGCGACAGCCCGATCTGATGCGCGGTCGGCCGGATCCGCTTCAGCGCATTGGTCGCCACCGCGACGCCGCTGTGCTTGCCGATCGCCCGCGCCAGCGCGCCGGACTGGTTGTAGCGCCGTGAAAAGCCGCGCCGCCAATGCAGCGGCACCGGCACCAGCAGATCGGCGTCGTCGAGCAGCACCTGTCCGGCACGCGCCATCCAACGCCCCATCGTCGGCGCCAGATCGATACGGTCCTGGAACTTCAGCGCATGCACCAGCGTCCGCGCCACGTCGTCATAGCGCACCGCGGCGCGGGCGCGCTGATAGGCCGGCGGATCGGCGATCGCCTGCATCGACAGGATGCCGGGTCCCGGATCGTAGACAAAGGGAATGCCGAGTCGTTCGCAGTAAGGCGGTGCGATGAACGACAGCTTCGACCAGCACGCGGCGCAGCCCCCCTCGCCGTCGACCGGCTCGCGGCAGGCCACGCATAGCGTCGGCAGCGCAATATCGAGCGCAATGCGAGCGGTATACGCCAGCGCGCCGCGACACCGCTGCAGCGCGCCGCGCAAGCTGCCGGAGAAAGAATGCGAGGATGAGGCTTCGACATCCATGGTGAAAGGCTATCGCCGACTTTGCCACCGCTCAAGCGGCAAAGCTCCGCCTGCCCCGAATGCTGCATCGGCAGATTGCCTCCACCCCGCCATTCGGCGTACCAGATCGCATGGCCCAGAACGTCAGCACCGCGCCAAGACTTTTCGACCGAGCGCTGCTGCGCGCGCGGCAGGTGCGTGCGGGGAAGCAGGGTGCAGCGACCTTCCTGCTCGATCGCGTCACCGAGGAGATGCAGGACCGGCTTCACGCCGTCCTGCGCACTTTCACCAATGTCGCCGACATCTGGACGCCGGGCGCGGCGCTGCCGCCGAATCGCTACCCGTCGATCAGCCATATCGGCCTTGAAGCATCAGGCGACGAGGCGTTGCCGTTGCAGCCGGAATCGCTCGACCTTGTCGTCTCAGCGCTGGCGCTGCAATTCGTCAACGACCTGCCCGGCGTGCTGGCGCAGATCCGCCGCGCGTTGCGGCCGGACGGGCTGCTGCTGGCGGCGATGACCGGCGGCGATACGCTCACGGAGTTGCGCCAGGCGTTCGCGCAGGCCGAAGCCGAACTCGAGGGCGGCGTGTCGCCGCATGTCGCGCCGACCGCCGATCTGCGCGACCTCGGCGCGCTGTTGCAACGCGCCGGCTTCGCGCTGCCGGTCACCGATGTCGACCGCGTCGTGGTGCGCTACGATGACGCCTTCGCGCTGATGCAGGATCTGCGGCGGATGGGCGCCAGCAACGTGCTGGTCGAGCGCCGGCGCACGCCTGCGCGCCGCGCCACGCTGTTGCGGATGGCGCAAATCTATGCCGAGCGCTTCGCCGACCCCGACGGCCGCATCCGCGCCACTTTCGAGGTGATCTGGCTGTCCGGCTGGGCGCCGCACGAGAGCCAGCAACAGCCACTGAAGCCCGGCTCGGCGACTGCAAGTCTCGCGGATGCGGTAAAGCGGCGCCCACCTTCCCCTGAAAGGGAGGGTGAAGTACGCCGCCTCAGAGTAACAAATCGATCAGATGTGGGATCAGCGGCAGATCCGCCGGCGGCATCGGGTAGTCGCGTAGCTTGTTGGCGCGGACCCAGGCGAGTTGCTGGCCTTCGCGCGCGATCGCCTGGCCTTCCCAGCGCCGGCAGATATACAGCGGCATCAACAGGTGAAAATCCTCATAGGCGTGGCTGGCGAAGGTCAGCGGCGCGAGGCACGCCTCCTTCACTGTGATGCCGAGTTCCTCGTGCAATTCGCGGATCAAGGCCGCTTCCGGCCGCTCGCCGGGGTCGAGCTTGCCGCCGGGAAACTCCCACAAGCCGGCCAATTGCTTGCCTTCCGGCCGCTGCGCGATCAGCACCCGATCGTCGGCGTCGATCAGCGCCACCGCGACGACGAGCAGGAGTTTCATGACGCTTGCCCGAAGCGACGCACCGCCGTCGCACCAATCTCGGCGTCATGCCCCGCGAAAGCGGGGCACCCAGTATTGCAGAGCGCCAACGATCCTCTACGAACGACACGGCGTACTGGATCGCCCGCTTTCGCGGGCGATGACGGCAATGGGTGTGGCGAGGTCGAAGGCATTACGACCGGTAGTCGCCGTTGATGGCGATGTATTCCTTTGTGAGGTCGCAGGTCAGCACCCGGTCGCGGCCCTTGCCGAGGCCGAGCGCGACCTTGATCTGGATTTCCGGATGCTTCATCGCCGCCGAGACTTCGGCCTCGTTGTAGGACGGATCGCGGGCGCCGGATTTGGCGACGCGGATGCCGTTGAACGAGATCGACAATTTATCGCGGTCCGCGGGCTCGCCGGCCTTGCCGACCGCCATCACCACGCGGCCCCAATTGGCGTCCTCGCCGGCGATCGCGGTCTTCACCAGCGGCGAATTGGCGATCGACATCGCGATCCTGCGCGCACTCGCCTTCGAGGTCGCGCCCTCGACGATGATCTCGACAAGTTTTCGCGCGCCTTCGCCGTCACGCGCCACCTGCTCGGAGAGGTTCGCCAGCACGGCGTTGAACGCTTTCACGAACGGCTTCAGCCGCGGATCGGCGGCGCGGGAAATCCTCGGCGCGCCTTGCGCTGCCGCCGCTCCGGTCGCGAACGCCAGCAGCGTGTCCGAGGTCGAGGTGTCGCCGTCGATGGTAACGGCGTTGAAGGTGTCGGTGACGCCGGCCTTCAGCAGCGCCTGCAGCGCCGCCGCCGAGATCGGCGCGTCAGTGAACACGAAGGCCAGCATGGTCGCCATGTCCGGCGCGATCATGCCGGCGCCCTTGGCCATGCCGCTGATGGTGACCTTGGCCTTGCCGAGTTTCACCGTGGCGGTGGCGACCTTGGGGAAGGTGTCGGTGGTCATGATCGCCTTTGCGGCGTCCATCCAGCCGTCCGGCGCGGCACTTTCCGACAGCTTGCCGAGCACGCCGTCGAACTTGGTCGCATCGAGCGGCTCGCCGATCACCCCCGTGGAGGCGAGGAAAATCTCGTCCGGCTTGCAGCCTACGGCCTTCGCGGCGATGTCGCCGGTGAGCTTGGTGGAGGCCTTGCCGGTCTTGCCGGTGAAGGCGTTGGCGTTGCCGGAATTTACCACTAGCGCCCGGGCGGTGCCGCCCCTGAGCTTCGCGCGGCACCATTCGACCGGCGCCGACGGACATTTCGACTTGGTGAACACGCCTGCGACCGTCGTGCCCTTGTCCAGCGCGACCAGCAGCACATCGGTGCGGCCCTTGTAGCGAATGCCGGCGGCGGCGGTGGCGAGCCTGACGCCGGCGATCGCCGGCATCTGCGGAACATTGGCGGGCGCGAGCGGAGAGACGGCGGTGGACATGGGCGGCCTTCGGATTTCCAGCTCTCGCCGCGGGCGAGAGAACCAGCACCCTCTCCCACACCGCGCGGAGGAAGAAAAGTGGAGAAATGCCCGCTGTCGCTGGCCTACACCCGGTGCATCGACACCGAGACCTTGGGGCCGTTCTTGATGGTCTGATACACCACGCAATAGCGTTCGGTGAGCTTCAGCAGCAGATCGAGCTTGTCTTGCGGCGCGTCGGTGCCGACGTCGAAACGCAGCCGGATCTCCGAAAAGCCGACCGGCGCCTCCTTGTCGACGCCGAGCGTGCCGCGAAAATCCAGATCGCCCTCGACGGTGACATGGCCAACGCTCAGCGGCAGTTCGATCGCGGTGGAGACTGATTTCAGCGTCACGCCGGCGCAGGCCACCAACGCCTCCAGCAGCATGTCGCCGGAACACAGTTCGAGCCCGGAACCACCGGTCGCCGGATGCAACCCCGCCATCGCCAAGGCACGGCCGGTCTCGAGCTTGCAGGCAATGCCCTCAGCGTCGATCGAGCCTTTGGCCTTCAGAGTGATGAAGGCAGCCTTTGGATCCGACTTGAAGCGTTCCTTGATCGGGGCTTGGGTGGCGCGTAGCGTGGCGGCGTCCATGGTGCTCTCCCTGATTTGGTTGAAGGTATTAAGGCACGGGATGGGCCGATGTTGCCAACAAATCGTCTGGCCGATTTCTGCGTCTTGGCCGAGCCGCCTCAGCCGACGCCCCGAAAAAACTAAAACAACCATCTTTTTCAAATGGTTACGCAACTCCACCGGGGCGAGCAAAGCCGCCGCCAAAGTCCGCTCGCAACAAGATGATTTCGCCATAACGCTAAAATGCGGCATCGACCGGCCGTTGCCCAACAATGGCCCGTGACAGCGCGGGCGCCGTCCGATATCCGGATAGTTGATGGATACAATCGTGAACCCTGCCCGCCCCACCGTCGACGATCGTTTCGATACAGCCCGGATCACCGGCGAGATCGACGCGCTGGCCGTCAAACATGTCGGGCACGAGGACACCTTCCGCGCCGCCCTGGCGCAGCTGATGAAGGCCGAGCTGCTGAAGGCGCGCGACAGCACCCAGGCGTTGCTGCTGACCGACCGGCACGGGCGACGTTGCGCGGAGCGGCTGTGCTTCGTCCAGGACGAAATCATCCGCATGCTGTTCTCGGCAGCGACGCGGCATCTCTATCCGTCGCCGACCCCCTCCAGTGCCGAACGCATGGCGGTGGTCGCCACCGGTGGCTACGGCCGCGGCCTGATGGCGCCGGAGTCCGACATCGATCTGCTTTTCATCCTGCCCTACAAGCAGACCGCCTGGGGCGAGCAGGTCGCCGAAGCCATCCTGTATTGCTTGTGGGATATCGGCCTGAAGGTCGGTCACGCCACCCGCTCGGTCGACGAATCGATCCGGCAGGCGCGCGGTGACATGACGATCCGCACCGCGATTCTCGAAACCCGGTTCCTGACCGGCGACAAGGCGCTGTATCAGGAACTCGTCGACCGTTTCGACAAGGAAGTGGTCGAAGGCACCGCCGCCGAATTCGTCACCGCGAAGCTCGCCGAACGCGAGGAGCGTCACCGCCGCGCCGGGCAGTCGCGCTATCTGGTCGAGCCCAACGTCAAGGACGGCAAGGGCGGCTTGCGCGACCTGCATACGCTGTTCTGGATCGCCAAATACGTCTATCGGGTGCGCGAAAGCAGCGAGTTGGTGGCGTGCGGCGTGTTCGACGCCCAGGAGTTCCGCACCTTCCGCCGCTGCGAGGATTTCCTCTGGTCGGTCCGCTGCAACATCCATTTCGTCACCGGCCGCCCCGAGGAGCGTTTGTCGTTCGACCTGCAGCGCGAGATCGCGGTCCGGCTCGGCTACACCTCGCATCCCGGGATGCAGGACGTCGAACGCTTCATGAAGCACTACTTCCTGATCGCCAAGGAGGTCGGCGACCTCACCGCGATCCTGTGCGCCAAGCTCGAGGACCAGCAGGCCAAGCCAGCGCCGGCGTTGTCGCGGATGATGGCACGGCTACGGCCGAGCACGACCCGGCGGCGGGTGCCGGACAGCGACGATTTCGTGATCGACAACAACCGCATCAATCTCGCTGCGCCGGACGTATTCAAGCACGACCCGGTCAACCTGCTGCGGCTGTTTCGCCTCGCCCAGAAGAACAATCTGGCGTTCCATCCCGATGCGATGCGCAGCGTCACGCGCTCGCTGCGGCTGATCAACGCGCAGCTGCGCGACAACCCGGAAGCCAACCGGCTGTTTCTCGAGATCCTGACCTCGGACAATGCCGAGCCGGTGCTGCGACGGATGAACGAGACCGGCGTGCTCGGCCATTTCATCCGCGCCTTCGGCCGCATCGTCTCGATGATGCAATTCAACATGTATCATCACTACACCGTCGACGAGCACCTGTTGCGCTGTGTCGGCAACCTCCAGGAGATCGAACGCGGCGGCAACGACGAATTCATCGTCGCCTCCGACCTGATGCGCAAGATCCGCCCGGAACACCGCAGCGTGATCTATGTGGCGGTGCTGCTGCACGACATCGCCAAGGGCCAGCCGGAGGACCACTCGGTCGCCGGCGCCAGGGTGGCGCGCCGGCTGTGCCCGCGGCTCGGCTTCAATGCCGCCGACACCGAACTGATCGCCTGGTTGATCGACAAGCACCTGGTGATGTCGACGGTGGCGCAGTCGCGCGACCTGTCGGACCGCAAGACCATCGAGAATTTCGCCGCGGTGGTGCAATCGGTCGAACAGATGAAGCTGCTCACCATCCTGACCACCGCCGACATTCGCGGGGTCGGCCCCGGGGTGTGGAACGGCTGGAAAGCGCAGCTGTTGCGTACGCTGTATTACGAGACCGAGCCGGTGCTGACCGGTGGTTTCTCCGAGGTCAATCGTGCCGAACGCATCAGGGCCGCCCAGACCGAGTTTCGCAACGCCTTCACCGAATGGCCGGAGGCCGAACTCAACGCCTATGTGGCGCGGCACTATCCGGCGTATTGGCTCAAGGTCGAACTGGCCCGCAAGATCCGCCATGCCCGGTTCCTGCGCGCCTCCGAGCAGGCCGGCCACAAGCTCGCGATCAATGTCGGCTTCGACGAGGCGCGCGGCGTCACCGAGCTGACAATTCTCGCGGTCGACCACCCCTGGCTGCTGTCGATCATTGCCGGCGCCTGCGCCTCGGCCGGCGCCAACATCGTCGACGCCCAGATCTACACCACCACCGACGGACGCGCGCTCGACACCGTCGCCATCACCCGCGAATACGACCGCGACGAGGACGAGGGCCGCCGCGCCACGAGAATCGGCGAGATGATCGAGGACGTGCTGGAAGGCAAATTGCGGCTGCCCGAAGTGGTGGCGCGGCGCGCCGCCGGCCGCGGCAAGCTGAAGCCGTTCGTGGTCGAGCCGGAAGTGATCATTAACAACCAGTGGTCGGACCGCTACACCGTGATAGAGGTCACCGGCCTCGACCGCACTGGACTGCTGTACCAGCTCACCACCGCGATCTCGAAGCTCAACCTCAACATCGCTTCGGCCCACGTCGCCACCTTTGGCGAGCGCGCCCGCGACGTGTTCTACGTTACCGATCTGCTCGGCGCCCAGATCACCGCGCCGACCCGGCAGGCCGCGATCAAGCGCGCGCTAATCCATTTGCTCGCCAACGGCGACGCCGAACAGAAGCCGGCGGCGTAGCGGCGGCGGCTATTTCGCCGCGACCGCGACCTCGCCGTCGAGCACCAGTCGCAGCATCCGGGCCAGTTCGGCGCGGCGATACGGCTTCACCAACAGGTGGACGCCGGCGTCGAGGCGACCGTGATGCACGATCGCGTTCTCGGTATAGCCGGAGGTGAACAGCACCTTGAGCCCCGGCCGGCATTTGCGCAGCGTGTCGGCGAGTTGCCGGCCGTCGATGCCGCCCGACAGGATCACGTCGGTGAACAGCAGGTCGAATTCGAGGTCGTCATACACCATGGCCATCGCCTCGGCCGCCGTCGTGGCCGCGTAGGCGGTGTAGCCGAGCGCCGCCAGATGGGTCATCACGTAGTTGCGCACCAGCAGGTCGTCTTCCACCACCAGCAGCCGTTCGTGGCCACCTTGCCCCTGCGGCGCAGCCGCATTGGCCGCCTCCGGATCCCGCACCGAGGCGCACGGCAAATACAACCGGATCGTGGTGCCGTGGCCTTCCTCGCTGTAGACCTCGATATGGCCGCCAGACTGTTTGACGAAGCCGTACACCATACTGAGACCGAGCCCGGTACCTTCGCCAATCGCCTTGGTGGTGAAGAACGGCTCGAACACCCGATCGCGAATCGCCGCCGGGATGCCGGAGCCGGTATCGCTCACCGCCAGCATCACGTAGCGCCCGGCGGTGACCTCATTGTGATGATCCGCATAGGACTCGTCGAGGTCAACGTTGCCGGTTTCGAGCAGCAGCTTGCCGCCGCCGCGCATCGCGTCGCGCGCGTTGATGGCGAGGTTGATCAGGGCGTTGCTGAGCTGCGACGGATCGGCGAGCGCCGGCCGCAGATCCGGGGCCGGGTCGATAACGATCTCGATCTGCTCGCCGAGGGTGGCGTGCAGCAGTTTCGCGGTGTCGGCGATCAGCGCGTTGACGTCGATGCTGCGCGGCCGCAGCGGCTGCTTGCGCGAGAACGACAGCAGCCCGTTAGTCAGATCGCTGGCGCGCCCGACTGCCTGGTCGAGCATCGCGGCGACCTCCTCGAGTGCCGGCTGACCGGCGACGGCATCGGCCAGCATTTCGATGCAGCCGGTGATCACGGTGAGGGTGTTGTTGAGATCGTGCGCGACGCCGCCGGTGAGCTGACCGATCGCTTCCATTTTCTGGGACTGGCGAAGCTGCCGCTCGGTCTCCCGGAGCGCGGTAACGTCGCGATAGACGATCACCGCGCCGGCGAACGTCCCGTCGGCGTTCTCGATCGGCCGACCGCTGGCGGCGAGCTGCACCAACACCTGGTCGCCACGCCTGATTCCCAGCTCGACATTGTCGAAGCTCTCGCCGCGACGGGCCCGCGAAGCCGGGCTTTCCTCATCCGGCATCGGCGTTACGCCGTCGCCCAGATAGCGCTTGTACTTGTTCTTCCAGCGCTCGGAACCTATCTCGGCGGGCTCGCCAAACAGCGCAATGCAGGTCGGGTTGGCGAATACCCGCCGTCCTTCCGCGTCGATCACCACGACCGCGTCGGCCATGCTGGCAATGGTCTTGTCGAGCAGCTCCGACTTGCTGCGCAGCGCCGCGCTCGTCTCCTCGATCTTACCGACCACTCGGGCGAAGGCGGAGGCGAGGGTCCTGGTCTCGCCGCTGAGGCCCGACGGCACCGCGAGCTGCCCGGTCCTGGAGAAATCGTCGACCGCCGCGGTAATTCGCACGAGAGGCCTCGCCAGCGAGCGCGACAACAGCACCGCCAGCAGCACAGCGCCGATCGCGGCGAACAGCGCGACGATCAGGCCGGAGCTCTGCAGCGCGGTCGCCGGCGCGATGATCCTGTCGAACGGTTCGGTTTCGATCACGCCGGCGCGCAGGCCGCTCGTCAGAGGCGCGACCACGATCGCCGCGGCGGTGCGCCGGCCGTCCGGCGCGGTGAACACCGTCGCGGTGCCCTGCTTGTCGCCGAGCGAGGCGGCCAACTGCGGAAAATCGTCCTGCCAGCGGCGGCCCTGTTCGGCCGGCAGAATTCGTCCTTCCACCAGATTCATCAGATAGGGACCGCTGGCGTCGACGTAATACACCTCGGTATCGTGGCCCAGCGCCGCGCGAATTCGCCCGAAGGTCGGGCGCAGATCGAAATCGAGCACCAGCACGCCGAACGCTTCCCCGGACGGGCCGCGGACCGGCGCGGCGACCGACATCTGCGGCACATCGGAACCATCGCCGCCTCCGGCGGCCTTCATGAACCGGATCGGCGAAAAATACACTTCCTCGTCAGGCAATGCGAAGGCGCCGCGAACAAGTTCCAGGTCGTCCTGGCGTGTCGGCTCGACATCCGACGCCACGCGGATATGGCCATCGGGACCGCCGCGATCGACCCTGATCAGCTCGCGGCCGCCATCGGCGGCGGCGATCAGGCGATAAGCCGTGACGCCGGATTTGGATCCCATCACCGCCGTGTAGTCGGCCGCCAGATGACGCAGCCATGTGGCCGCTGACAGCCCGTCCTGCGGATCGACGCCGCCGTTCAGCTGCGCCCGAATCAACCCTTGATGCGCCGACAGGCCGCGCGCGGACAGAATTTCGTTGCGCACGATTCGCAGGATCGATTCGAACCCGCTGAGCCGAGCCTTGGCCTCGCCGGCTAGTTGCATCAGGCCGGTCGGCACCACCGCGCGCCCGACATTGTAGTAAGCGAGTACGCCGACCGCGGCCACCGCACTCAGCACAAGCGCGGTCATCGCCAACGACAGACGCACCGACAATCGCATGGCTTCAACTCCCCGACCGGGTGGATGCGAGCTGAGCGTCCAAGGCTATCCGATGGCCATCCGATGCGCCACTGCACCGCCCTTGATCCGAGCCGCCTGTGGGCAGCCGGCGACACGGATCAGGCTCTGCCGGAGCGGTCATGCCGGAATTTCCCCAAAGCCCTTGCCGACCGGCAGCGGTCTGGTGCGGATCAGCCGCGAATCCTCGACCGCGGCCTGGCGATGTTTAACCGCCTCGCGATACAGCGGATCGCGGATCATCTCGACGAAGGCGCCGACGCTGGGATATTCCGCGATGAAGCAATGGTCCCAGCGCTCCTCCGCGGGCCCGATCAGCATCAACTCGAACTGGCCCTGCCACACCACCTTGCCGCCAAGCCGGATGAACACCGGAGCGGATTCGCGGCCGTAGGCGGCGTAGGCCTCGGCACCGCTGGCCTCGCGGCCGTCTGGATAGCTTGCGCGCTGTTTCAGCCGCACCAGGTTGAGCATCTGGATCGGACCTGCGCGGTTGTTGTCGCGAAACTGCGCGAACACGTCCTTGGTCGGATCGATATGGCCGGTCATGCTGGCTCCCTGTCTCGATTGTTTGCCCGGCCGCCGCATATTCTGCATATGCTAGTGTCGCGCAGTCGACCAGTCTGGCTTTTGTCTTCAGAGGAAAACGCGATGAATGCAATCGCCAACGGTCTGGTCGCGCTGGTCGCCGCACTCCATGTCTATTTTCTGGTGCTGGAGATGTTTCTCTGGACCAAGCCGCTGGGCCTCAAGACCTTTCGCAATACGCCGGAAAAGGCGCGGGATTCTGCGGTGCTCGCCGCCAATCAGGGGCTCTATAACGGCTTCCTCGCCGCCGGCCTGCTCTGGGGCCTGATCCATCCCGACCCTTACGTCGCGCTGCAGATCAAGGCGTTCTTTCTGCTCTGCGTGATCGTCGCCGGCGTCTATGGGGCGAAAAGCGTCAGTCGCAGAATCCTCTATATCCAGGCGGCGCCCGCGGCGTTGGCGCTGATCCTGGTTTGGCTGGCGTAAGCCGCTGTCGAGCTGCTCGTTACGAGCGGCTGGTGCGATAAGGCAATCCCCATTGCCTTCACAAAACGGCTGATCCACACTCCTCACAACGGCGGCTTCCGTATCGACGGATAAGACCGCCGGCCGATCACATTGGAGGAAACGACCTGATGAAAACCATGTTCCAAGCGACCGCCGCGGCTGTGACCGCGATCGCGCTGTCGGCCGCTCCAGCATTCGCGCAAAAGAAATACGATACCGGCGCCACCGACACCGAAATCAAGATCGGCCAGACCACGCCGCTGTCCGGCCCGGCGTCCGCCTATGCGACGATCGGCAAAGCCCAGGCCGCCTATTTCAAGATGATCAACGAGCAGGGCGGCGTGAACGGCCGCAAGATCAATTTCATCCAGTACGACGACGCCTATTCGCCGCCGAAGGCGGTCGAGCAGGTCCGCAAGCTGGTCGAGAGCGACGAGGTGTTGCTGACTTTCCAGATCATCGGCACGCCGTCAAACGCCGCGGTGCAGAAATATCTCAACCAGAAGCAGGTGCCGCAGCTATTCGCCGCCACCGGCGCCACCCGCTTCACCGACCCAAAGAATTTTCCCTGGACCATGGGCTTCAATCCGAACTACCAGACCGAGGGACGGATCTATGGCCGCTACATCCTGCAGAACTACCCAAATGCCAAGATCGGCATCCTGTACCAGAACGACGATCTCGGTCGCGACTACATCACCGGGCTGAAGGCCGCGCTTGGCGACAAGGCGGCGAAGATGATCGTCTCGGAATCCTCTTATGAACTGGCTGACCCTACGATCGATTCACAGATCGTGAAGATGAAGTCGCTCGGCGCCGACCTGGTGTTCAACGCCTCGACCCCGAAATTCGCCGCCCAAGCGATCAAGAAGATCGCTGACCTCGACTGGAAGCCGGTTCACATCCTCGATATCAACGCAACCTCGGTTGGCGCGGTGATGAAGCCCGCCGGCCTGGAGAACTCCAAGGGAGTGATCAGCGTAACTTATGGCAAGGATCCGCTCGATCCGACCTGGAAGGACGACGCCGGCATGAAGAAATATTTCGACTTCATGGCGAAGTATTATCCCGAGGGCGACAAGGATTCCTCGTTCAATGCCTACGGCTATTCGACCTCGCAGCTTCTGATCCATGTGCTGCAAGCGTGCGGCGACAATCTGACCCGCGAAAACGTGATGAAGCAGGCGACCTCGTTGAAGGCCGTGCAACTCGACCTGTCGTTGCCGGGAATCGTCGGCTCGACTTCGCCCACCGACTATCGCGTCAACAAGCAGTTGCAGATGATGAAGTTCAACGGCGAACGCTGGGAGATGTTCGGCCCGATCATCGAAGACGACGCAGCGGGTTAGCTGGCGGCGTTTGTCTCCGACGGATGCCTTCGGGCCATGACCTTGCCGCCGCTGGTCTTCAAGACCGGCGGCGTAGCCACTCCTCCCGTTGCGGATAGGGGGTCGTGCGTGGCGGCACATCGCGGTACCGGTCGGTTGGTCTGCTCAAGGCAGTTCAGGATACCGCGCCACTAACCCGCAACCGTCGGTTTGGGCAGCGACGCAACCACTCGCTTCTCAAGTTTCCACCATCCGTTCAATATTGAGCAGACGCGAAAACTATCCGTGAAATACTGGCCAGTGATCGCCAGCTAGGTGGCTGAAGCGCGATCAATTGGAAGGCGTCGCGGCGCGGCGAATACACGATGAAGGCAGAACCCAGGCCGTATTTCACCGTCGAGCAATTGGAAGAGCTTGCGGTCGCCAAATACATCGAGGCGGCATTGACCCCGGAGGGGCCCGAGCGCAGCGGTTTGCTGGAAGAAGCCAAGGGCTTCGCAAGCCGTGCCAAAATGAAGAGCTGGCTAATGGGCGAACTGGAATTGCCCGACCGCTCTTATCATTGACAGTACGCGGTTTCACATCCCGCGCGGTAGTGGCGCGGCAATCTTGAGCCACGCGCCGGCCTGTGCCGCGGCTTTGCTCATTCCCAAGGAATCGCGTCGACTTCGCGCTGCAGTCGGTCCATCGCGATGACAACAGCTGCGCTGGTGAATTCCCGGCTGGCCTGCCCGCAATCGACCGACGCCACGGTCCAGTTCGCCCGGTTGTTGTCTTCGTCCGGCGGACAGCGCCGGATCCGGATGCCCTCGACCTTGTCGCAATGACGTTGCTGGCGGACATCCTCCAGCAGCAGGGCTTCGATTTCTTCGGCGGACTTGAGGGCGCGCGGCATCCGGATGTCCTTGGGAGCAGATGGGTTGGTGTCGGCCAGACTTAGCGCAGCCGATCGGTCGGCGCTTGCGGTGCCTCAATTGTGGACGGATCGGCCGCGCTGCAAAGCGCGCGGGAACCCGGCCTTAACCATCGCTTAACCCGACTTTAAACCCGCTTCGCTAAAGTCTGCCATCAGTCGGCGTGGGCGTTGCGGATGGCGTTGGGCAAGAAGAAGACCGCCGTGAGACGGGAGCCGCAGTTCGGCCTTTCGGCATCGCTGGCCGGACTGCGCCTCAGTCCGCAGGATCGTGTCGCGGTCGCCGACGACGACAAGCCGAAGCGGCCGAAACCCGCGCGCAAGTCTAGTGGGGCGGCCCCGCGCGACCAGAAGCCCCGCGGCGGCAAGGCCAAATCCAGACGCAAGACCGGCGGCTGGCTATACCGGCTGTTCTACTGGGGCGCAGTCGCCGGGATCTGGGCGGTGCTCGCCGTGGTCGGCGTCATGATCTGGGTCGGCGCGCATCTGCCCGCGATCCAGGCGCTGGAAATCCCGAAACGACCGCCAACGATCACCATCGTCGGGATCGACGGTAGTCAACTCGCGACCCGCGGCGAAATGGCCGGCACCAACGTCGCGCTGAAGGATCTCCCGCCCTTCCTGCCGAAGGCCTTCATCGCGATCGAGGACCGCCGCTTCTATCAGCATTTCGGCGTCGATCCGCTCGGGATCGCGCGCGCGATCGGCGCCAACATCGCGCATCGCGGGGTCTCGCAGGGCGGCTCGACGCTGACCCAGCAGTTGGCGAAGAACCTGTTCCTGACCCAGGAACGCACCATGGCGCGCAAGCTGCAAGAGGTCGAGCTGGCGCTGTGGCTGGAGCGCAAGCATTCCAAGGACCAGATCCTGGAGCTCTACCTCAACCGGGTGTATTTCGGCTCCGGCGCCTATGGGGTGGAAGCGGCGGCGCAGCGCTATTTCGGTAAATCGGCGAAGAACGTCTCACTGGCGGAAGCCGCGATGCTGGCCGGCCTGGTGAAATCGCCGTCGCGGCTGGCGCCGAACCGTAATCCGGACGGCGCGGAAAAGCGCGCGCAAACCGTGCTCGGCGCGATGGCGGAGGCCGGCTTCATCACCGACAAGCAGGCCCAGGTGGCGATCGCCAATCCGCTCTATGTGGTGAAGCCGACCGGCGCCGGCACCATCAACTACGTCGCCGACTGGATCGGCGAGGAGCTCGACGATCTGATCGGCCAGATCGACCAGAGCATCATGGTCGAAACCTCGATCGATCCGAAGCTGCAGGCGGTCGCGGAAGCCGCGGTGATCGACGAGCTGGCGGCCAAGAGCGTCAAGTTCAACGTTTCGCAGGGCGCGCTGGTGGCGATGACCCCGGACGGGGCGGTGCGCGCGATGGTCGGCGGCCGCAACTACGCCGATAGCCAGTTCAATCGCGCCGTCACCGCCAAGCGGCAGCCCGGCTCGGCGTTCAAGCCGTTCGTCTACCTCACCGCGATCGAGGCTGGCCTCACGCCGGAGACGATCCGGCAGGACGCGCCGCTCGACGTCAAGGGCTGGAAGCCGGAGAACTACACCCACGAATATTTCGGCGCGGTGACGCTGACCCAGGCGCTGGCGATGTCGCTGAACACCGTGGCGGTACGGCTCGGGCTGGAAGTCGGCGCCAAGAACGTGGTGCGCACCGCGCACCGCCTCGGCATCTCATCTAAGCTCGAAGCTAACGCCTCGATCGCACTCGGCACCTCGGAAGTATCGCTGACCGAACTGGTCGGCGCCTATGCGCCGTTCGCCAATGGCGGGTTCGGCGTGTCACCCCACGTGGTCGACAAGATCCGCACCGTAGACGGCAACAAGGTGCTTTATGCGCGGTCGGCCGATCAATCCAACCAGGTGATCGACCCGCGCAGCGTTGCGATGATGAACACCATGATGCAGGAAACGCTGCTGTCAGGCACCGCGCGAAAAGCCGAGATCCCGGGCTGGTCGGCGGCCGGCAAAACCGGCACCAGCCAGGATTTCCGCGACGCTTGGTTCATCGGCTATACCGCCAACCTCGTCACCGGGGTGTGGCTCGGCAATGACGACAATTCGCCGACCAAGAAGGCCACCGGCGGCGGACTGCCGGTCGAAGTCTGGAGCCGCTTCATGCGGACTGCGCATCAGGGCATCACCATCGCGGCGTTACCGGGCGGTGCAAGGGGCGGATCATTCTCAACCGTCACCCAGGCGGCGGCGCGCGGCGAGACTTCGGGCGAAGATTTCGCGATCTCGCAACGCGCCGGACCGCCGACGACCCGCGCTTCGGTGCGCCCGGAACCGGCCAGCGGTATCGACGGCTGGCTGATGGACCGATTGTTCGGGCGTTAGGTGACGGCGCGCTGGCGCGCCTTCAGTCGGTGATGCCGTAGCGGTGCAGGTCGTTACCGTGGGTGTCGAGCCAGCTCTTGGCGCGCTCGGTATGCGGGCAGGCCTTGGCGACCACTTTCCAGAACCGCGCCGAATGGTTCATCTCGACCAGATGTCCGACTTCGTGCGCGGCGAGATAATCCAGCACATAGGGCGGCGACAGGATCAGCCGCCACGAAAATGACAGCGAGCCGGCCGAGGTGCAGGAGCCCCAACGGCTGGACTGATCGCGGATCGAGATCCGCTTCACCTTGACGCCGAGTTCCAGGGCGTAATGCCCAGCCGCCTTCTGCAGATCCTTGCGCGCTTCGCGCTTCAGGAAGTCATGCACCCTGCGATCGATATGTTCGTGCTCGCCGGCGACGCAGATGATGCGCTCACCGGAGTCGCGGATCTCGGTCCACACCGTGCCGCGGGTCGCGGCGCGATGCACGATCTTGTGGTCGGTGCCGCGCAGCGGCACCAGGGTTCCGGGATGGAACGGCGCCGCCTTCGGCAACCGGCCGAGGCGGGCGGCGATCCAGGCGCCGTGACGCTGCGCGAAATCCTTGGCGTCGGCGAGCGTGCCGCGCGGCGGCATCGTCAGGATCGCTTCGCGATCGCTCGGGTGAATTCGCAGCGTGTAGCGTCGCGCGCGCCGGTGCCGGCGCAGGCGAATGGCGAAAATTTGCGAGCCAAATTTGACTGCGAGGGTTTGCGGTTCGGTGGGGCGTCGATAGAGGAGTGCGCGAAAGGCCATATCTGCAGATCCGGACATCAGGAATTCGCCGGGATTCTGCCATATCCGCCGCCAGGGAAACCGCTCGGCGCAAAAACAAATCATTTGCCCAATATACAGGGTGATCAGCGAATCACGCCCCTATGGGATGGGCCTCGGAACACAATTTTTTAGCGAATAGAGATTCAATCCTATTCTTCAAAGAATGAAATAATACTCATTTTTTTAAATAGTTCTGAATCGCGATTTCCATCGGCCAATTCAGGGGCTTACGCCGAACTCCGATCCCAATCAGAACTCCGCATTCCCAACAGCGGTCGCGCCGCGCGCGCGAAATTTCGCACGCGGCGGATCGCAGAGCGCGCGGAATTATTCCGCGGCGTTCGCCGGCCGCGCATGCGCCGCCGTCTGCATGAAGTCCGAGATGCGAGGCACGATCTCAGAGCGGAAACGCGAGCCGTTGAACACGCCGTAATGTCCGACGCCCTTCTGCACATAGTGCACCCGGCGATCGTCCGGGATCGAGGTGCAGATCGTATGCGACGCCTGGGTCTGGCCAAGACCGGAGATATCGTCGTTCTCGCCTTCGACCGTCATCAGCGCCACGCGCTTGATCTTGGAGGGATCGACCAGCTTGCCGCGATGCATCATCTCGCCCTTCGGCAGCGCGTGCTTGACGAACACCACGTCCACGGTCTGCAGATAATATTCGGCGGTCAGATCCATCACCGCGAGATATTCGTCGTAGAATTCGCGGTGCTTGTCGGCGAGGTCGCCGTCGCCCTGCACCAGATGATTGAACAGGTTCTTGTGCGCATCGACATGGCGGTCGAGATTCATGCTGATGAAGCCGTTCAGCTGCAGGAATCCCGGATAGACGTCACGCATCACGCCCGGATGCGGAAACGGCACCTTGGTGATGACGTGGGCGCGGAACCAGTCGATGCCCTTTTCGGCGGCGAGATTGTTCACCGAGGTCGGATTGCACCTGGTGTCGATCGGGCCGCCCATCAGCGTCATCGACAACGGCACGAACGGATCTTCGTTGGCCTCCATCACCGAAACCGCAGCGAGCACCGGCACCGAGGGCTGACAAACGGCGATGACGTGGACGTTGCCGCCCAGCATCTGCAGCATTTCGATAACGTAATCGACGTAATCGTCGAGATCGAACCGGCCTTCGGTCAACGGCACCATGCGGGCGTCGGTCCAGTCGGTAATGTAGACCTCGTGGGTCGGCAGGAACGCCTCGACGGTGCCGCGCAGCAGCGTCGCATAATGGCCCGACATCGGCGCCACGATCAGCACGCGCTGCGCCGGCGCCCGCAACGGCCGTTCCAGCTTGCGTTCGAAATACAGCAGCCGGCAGAATGGCCGCTCCCAGACATTGTGGATTTCGATCGGCACCCGCATGCCGTTGACTTCGGTGTCGTCAAGACCCCATTCCGGCTTGCCGTAGCGGCGCGTGGTACGCTCGAACAATTCGCAGGCGGCAGCGATGGACTTACCGAGTTCGGTCCGCGACCACGGATTGAGCGGGTTCTTCAACATCAGCCTGGTCGTGTCCGTCAACACCCGAGCCGGGTTGAGCGACGCATGGGCCATTTCGTAGAACCAGTACATCGGCGTGGTCATCGCCGGACTGACTTCGGACGGCAACTCCGGCGGGCGGCCAAATTCACCAATAACGACTGGCATCGCGTCCCTCAAATCTTGCTTGTTTGCAGCGCAGCATAGTGACCGCAGCGTAGTAAAGCGTCAATGCACAGATGCAATTTTGAGCAGGATCAATTCGTATTAGCTGCCCAAAACAGAACTATTCACCACTCTGAATTAACGATCCGTGCTGGCGGGCGCTGGTCAAAAGCAGCAAAAACGACGCGAAACTGGCTGCAAACAGCCCGATATTGATCGCCAGTGCCTCGATCATCAGGTCGGCGCGGAAAATTTGCTGGATCAGCAGCGCCCGCATGCCCTCGAAAACATAGGTCGGCGGCAACGCCCATGCCACATATTGAAGCCACCCCGGCAGCACGCTCACCGGGTAATACACGCAGGCCAGCGGCATCACCCCGAACATCAGGGTCCACACGATGCTCTCGGCGCCGAGCCCGTTGCGCAGCACCAGGCCGGACACGAAGATGCCGAGCGACCAGCTGGTGAAGATCAAATTGCAGAAGAACGCAATCAGCGGGAGCCCGAAGCCGAGCAAATTGAAGTCGAACAACAGCATCGCCAGCAGCATCATCGGAATCACGCCGATCGCTAGCCGGATCAGGCTCATGATCATCAGCGAGATCAGAAACTCGATCGGCTTCAGCGGGCTCATCATCAGGTTGCCCAGGTTGCGGGCCCACATCTCCTCCAGGAACGAGATCGAAAAGCCGAGCTGGCCGCGAAACAGGATGTCCCACAGGATCACCGCGCCGATCAGCGTGCCGCCGGCCTGGGCGAAGAATCCCGCGTTCGACGAGATGTACTTCTGCAGAAAGCCCCAGGTGATGATCTGCAGCGCCGGCCAGTACACCAGCTCCAGCAACCGCGGCCACGACGACATCAACAGGTACCAATAGCGCAGGATCATCGCGTTGATGCGATGCAGCGCGATGCCACGGTGAAGGTCAACGTTGCTCATGCGCTCTCTCCCGCGGGACCGTGGGCGGCGGCACCTTCCGCCGCTGCACCGATCGGCGCGGAGCCTTCGTGGACCCGGCCGCGCGCGACGTCGAGAAACACCTCCTCCAACGTACTGCGGTTGTAACGCGCCATGATCCCGGCCGGACTGTCGTCGTCCTCGATCCGGCCGCGCTTCATGATGATGACGCGGTCGCACAGCCGCTCCACCTCCAGCATGTTGTGCGATGCCAGCAGGATGGTCGCGCCATGGGTCTTGCGGTAGGCCTCGAGATGCGACCTGATCCAGTCGGCGGTATCGGGGTCGAGCGACGCGGTCGGCTCGTCCAGCAACAGCAGATCGGGACGGTTGATCAGCGCCTTGGCCAGCGCCACCCGGGTCTTCTGGCCAGCCGACAGCTTGCCATTGGCACGATCGAGGAATTCGCCGAGATCGAGATCGGCGGCGAGCTGACTGATCCGCTCCCGCAGATCCGGCACCGCATAGAGTTTTCCGAACACGGTAAGATTCTGCCGCACCGTGAGCCGCATCGGCATGTCGACATAGGGGCTTTCGAAATTCATCCGGCCGAGCACACGGTCGCTCTGCTCCGGCATCGGATAGCCCAGCACCTGGACCCGGCCCGAGGTCGGCAGCACCAGCCCCATGATCATCGCGATGGTGGTGGTCTTGCCGGCGCCGTTGCCGCCGAGCAGCCCGGTGATGCTGCCGCGCGGGATTTTGAACGAAACGTCGTCGACCGCGCGCGTGGCCTTGTAGAACTTGACCAGATGCGCCACGTCGATCGCCGCGGAACCGGACGGATCGGGCTGCGGCAGGCCGGGCAGTGCTGCGGTCTCGATGCTCATGAAGGCCGTTCATTGACGATCGCAGCGGCGAGCGCAAGCGTCTGACGAATGGTGGCGCGACCGCCGGTCGAATTGTGATCGGCCCGCCACGCGGCTAGAGTCGGCGGATGACCGATACGATGTCCTCCGATTTCCGGCACCCGCGCCGCCATGTCCGCCTCGATACCATCCTGCGGCTGCGCTGGCTCGCCGCGATTGGTCAGATCGCGGCGATTTTCGTGGTCGCGCAGGGACTTGAATTCGAATTCCCGGTGCTACCCTGCATCGCCATTGTCGGGCTTTCCGCGCTCGTCAACATCGCCCTGCAGGTCGCCTTCAATCCGATGCAGCGGATGGAGCCGATCCATGCAGCGGCGCTGTTGGCGCTGAACATCGGAGAACTGGCCGGGCTGCTGTTTCTGACCGGCGGCTTGCAGAATCCGTTTTCGTTTCTGTTTCTCGGCCCGGTGCTGATCGCCGCCACCGCGCTGCCGACCCGGATGACAATCTGGCTCGGCATCTTTGCCGCGGCCTGCGCCGCCTTGCTCGGCTACTACCATTTGCCGCTGCCGTGGGACGGCGCCGAGCCGCTGGAGCTGCCGCCGGTCTATCTGCTCGGCGTCTGGCTCTCGATCCTGCTCGCGATCGGCGTCACCAGCCTCTATACGTTCCAGGTCACCGAGGAGGCGCGCAAGCTCGCCGATGCGCTCGCCGCCACCGAGCTGGTGCTGACGCGCGAACAGCATCTCACCCAGATCGACGGCCTCGCCGCCGCCGCCGCGCATGAACTCGGCACCCCGCTGTCGACCATCTTCCTGATCGCGCGCGAGCTGGAGAAGACCTCGACTGACAGCGCGATTGCGAGCGATCTGAAAATGCTGCGCGAGCAGGCGCAGCGCTGCCGGGAAATTCTCAGCAAGATCACCCAGCTATCGGCATCTGGCGCGCCGTTCGACCGCATGCCGCTGTCGACGCTGATCGAGGAGGCGGTGGCACCGCACCGGGATTTCGGCATCACCATCAAGGTGCGGATCGCGGTTGCCGGGGTGCCGGAGCCGGTCGGGATGCGCAATCCGGCGATCCTCTATGGCGTCGGCAACATTCTGGAAAATGCCGTGGATTTTGCCCGCGACACCGTCGAGGTGAATGCCTGGTGGAATGCCGACACGGTGCAGATCGTGATTTCCGACGATGGTCCCGGCATCGCCCCGGACATGCTGCGGCGGATTGGCGAGCCCTATGTGTCGCGCCGGCGCAGTTCGGACGACCCGCAGGGTGCGCATTCCGGGCTCGGGCTCGGGGTGTTCATCGCGCGGACACTGCTGGAGCGCACCGGCGCCAAGGTGTCGTTTCGGAACAAGGTATTTCCGGACCATGGCGCCGTGGTTCAGGTCACGTGGCCCCGCGACCGTTTCGAGACCGCGGAAACCCCCATTGAAGCAGATGCTTGACGTCGGGCGTGCGCACCTGTCGCAGGCTCGGCCCTTGGCAGGCGGAGGTTGTCGCGCCATATCTGAAGCAACTGCCATGAGGATTACCCGCCGTGAATGTCATCCCCGAACTTTCCGGCCATGCTGATCGGTCGCTGCTGATCGTGGAGGACGACAAGCCGTTCCTGGAGCGGCTGTCGCGCGCGATGGAAACCCGCGGCTTCACGGTGACAGCCTGCGACAGCGTGTCCAGCGGTCTGGCGCAGATCGGCAAGGCCGCGCCGGCCTTCGCGGTGGTCGATTTGCGGCTCGGCGACGGCAACGGGCTCGACGTGGTCTCGGCGCTGAAGCGCGAGCGCCCGGATGCACGGGCGATTGTGCTGACCGGCTATGGCAATATCGCCACCGCGGTGACCGCGGTGAAGATGGGCGCGGTGGACTACCTCTCCAAGCCGGCCGACGCCGACGACGTGGTCGCGGCATTGCTCGCCAGCGGCACCGAAAAATCCGAGTTGCCGAGCAATCCGATGTCGGCCGACCGGGTGCGCTGGGAGCACATCCAGCGGATCTACGAGATGTGCAACCGCAACGTCTCGGAAACTGCGCGCCGGCTCAACATGCACCGCCGCACTCTGCAGCGGATTTTGGCCAAGCGCGCGCCGCGCTGAGCACTGAATTCAAATCTGTCATTCCGGGGCGCGAGCCCATCGAGCGAGCTAACTTTCCGCAAACCCCTGCGGGTCGTTCAGCCGGTTCAACCGCTGCGCGGCGGCCAGCGCGAAGCGCAGCATCATGACCTTGCGGGTCGGCGCCGCCAGGCGATGTTCCGGCGCCTCGCAATGCAGATGCGCGCTGTAGCCGTCGGCCACGATCAGCCCGGTGTCAGGCGGAAAAATCTCGCACGGCAGATCCTGGGTGACGGCAAAGAACAGCCGGTCGCAATGGGCGCGATAGTCAGGCCATTTCTGGTCGGCGCGCAAATCTTCCAGCGATGACTTGATCTCGATGATCCAGATCTCGCCGCGCTCATTCAGCGCGACCAGATCGGCCCGCCGGCCGGACGGCAATGGCAGCTCCGCCACACAGGCAAAGCCGAGCGAACGCAGCAGCCGCGAGGTGCCGCGCGCGATTTTCAGCGCGGTCTCGGACTGCCGACGATCCGGCAGCAGCATGGCGATGTGAACGGCTTCCGATTCCATTGCGACCAAGCTTAGCCGGATTCGAGGCCGCGGCCCAATGCGCCGCCGACTTGGATTCGGCCGCAAATTTGTACCTCGGCCGCCCAGATTTCGACCTCACGGCAACGTGAAGGCAGCCTATCCTTGGCTCCGAGGGACGCCACTCTGGAGGAGAACTTCATGAAGCCGGTCAAAATGCTACGCGCCCTCGTGCTCGCGGCCACCACCCTGCCGTTCGCCGCCGCGATGTCGCAGGCGGTCGCAAGACCCGTCGTCGAAGTCGCGTTCGTGCTCGACACCACCGGATCGATGAGCGGACTGATCGAAGGCGCCAAGCGGAAGATCTGGTCGATCGCCACCTCGATCCTCGACAACAATCCCGACGCCGAGATCCGGATGGGCCTGGTCGCCTATCGCGACATCGGCGACGACTACGTCACCCGGACCATTGAACTCACCACTGACATCCAGGATCTTTACGCCAACCTGCTGGAGCTGCGCGCCCGCGGCGGCGGCGACTGGCCGGAGAGCGTCAATGAGGCGCTCGACGTCGCGGTCAACAAGCTGCACTGGACCCAGAGCGGCGACACCAGGCGGATCGTGTTCCTGGTCGGTGACGCGCCGCCGCATATGGACTACGTGCAGGACACCAAATATCCGAAGACACTGGCGGTCGCCCGGCAGAAGGACATCATCGTAAACGCGGTGCTGGCCGGCACTGCGCGCGACACCGAGCGGGTGTGGCGCGAGATCGCCCAGGCCGGCGACGGCCGGTTCATCGCGATTCCGCAGGACGGCGGTCAGGTCGTGGTGATCGAAACGCCGTATGACGGCGACATCATCATCCTGCAGAACGAGATCAACCGTACCGTGATCCCGTACGGGCCGGCGCCGATGCAGAAGCGCACCGAGGACCAGACCCGGCAATTGTCGAAGGTCGCAGCCGCCGCGCCGGCTTCCGCCTCCGACATGGCAAGTTACATCAACAAGCGCGCCAAGGTCTCCTCCGAAGCGGTCACCGGTGGCGGCGACCTGGTCAGCGACGTCGCAGCCGGCCGGCAGAAGCTCGAGGCCGTCAAGGAGGATGAACTGCCGGTCGCCCTGCGCGAGCTGGCACCGGAGCAGCGCATGGCCAAACTCGAAAGCGAAATGAAGCAGCGCAAAGCGCTGAACGAGAAGCTCGCGGCGCTGGTCAAGAAACGCGATGCGTATGTTGCCGCCCAGCACGACACCGCGAAGCCTGCGGCATCGTCATTCGACCGCGAGGTCGAAGCGACGCTAAAGGCGCAGCTGAAGCGGTAGCTCGCCTCAAATTGCGACGTCATATGAGGGCTTGCCCCGCGTAGCATGGATGGCTGGGCCTTCGCCCCGCCGACGGGGCTTCGGCCCCGCAGGCGGGTCAAGTGCGGCCAGGGCGCGGAGCCGATCCGCGCCAATTCCCTCTTGGCGGGCACGCAAAAATCGGCATTGTGCGGGCATGACAAACCAGACCGAGAGCAAAGCCAAAGCCGGCGCGGCGATCATTCCCGTCACGCTGTTCCAGCAGAACTGCACGCTGCTGTGGTGCGAGACCACCAAGAAGGCGGTGGTGGTCGATCCCGGCGGTGACGTGCCGGAGATTCTGGCGGCGATCGAGCACGCCGGCGTCAGCGTCGAACAGATCTGGCTGACCCACGGCCACATCGATCATGTCGGCGGCGCCGCCGACTTGCGCGACGCGCTGAAGGTGCCGATCGAGGGCCCGCACATCGCCGACAAATTCCTGCTCGACAATGTCGTCAACAGCGGGCGAACCTTCGGCATGACCGGGGTGCGCGATTTCACGCCGGATCGCTGGCTCGCAGACGGCGACACCGTCAGGATCGGCGAACTGAGCTTTGCGATCCTGCATTGCCCCGGCCATTCGCCGGGCAGCGTGGTGTTCTTCAACGACGACATGCGCTTTGCGCTGGTCGGCGACGTGCTGTTCGCCGGCTCGGTCGGGCGCACCGATCTGCCGGGCGGCAGTCACGCCACGCTGATTGAATCGATCACTCAAAAGCTATTGCCGCTCGGCGACGATGTCGGCTTCATCTGCGGGCACGGCCCGGGCTCGAGCATCGGCCATGAACGCATCACCAATCCATTTTTGACCGGCGGCATGTAACGCACGCGAATTCGGCGCCGCCGGCAACATTCGCCGCGACGCCGCGGTCGAATCCGTTTTGCCGCAGACGCCTGCGCAATTACTGAAGCAGCACGGTGAAACTGCGCTGGATCAACCTCTCGACATTCGCCGCCGTTGCGAAGCGGGGGGCCGGGTCGCCATCCCGGTCCAACAACGAACACACCCTCTTCACTTTTGCGAGATTGGTCGACAGCCGCACCGCCGTCATCCGCGCCGCGGACAACTCCGCAGCGATCCGCATCCGATCCTGTCGCAGCTCCGGCGCATCGGGACTCCCTCGCAGCGTGCGTTCGTTCCGATCCAAGATCGATTCGATCAGATCGATGGCGGTGAACACCGTCTGCAAGGTCTGGCCGTACAATTCTGCCAGCAGGCCGAGCAGTCGGCGCGGTTCACACGCGTGCGGCGTGTACAGTGAGCAAATTTGATCAGGATTGGGTGGGCTGAACGCGGCGATAGGGAAAACAGTATCCATCTTCGACATTGCAAGCATTCTCCAGCGTGAGCCCTGTCTGCAACTGCCAATCAAAAGCATTTCTTTACACGAGCATTGTGGCTCCAACTTCTCGAAAGAAGTGTTAGTCCATTAAATGTACCGCCTGCTCAAGATTGACCTTCGGCTTCGTTTGTCGAGAGACGTCTTCGGTATCCGGCAATTTGTAGTTGTCTATCAGGTTGTCATTGCAAGCTTCACCGGCACGCATCAAGATGAGTCGGGGAAACGACTCAATGATGAAAACTGAAATATATGAGACTTGAGCTTCTCGGTGAGCCGCTCAATCGGTTTCCTGCGGTCAATACATTTGACCCAGAAGAGTTCGGACACGCACTCAAGACGATCTATGGCGCGATCCGTTGTGAAATTTCAGTGCGCGATGACTTTGAGGCGCGTGGAAACTTGGTCCAGATGCAGGACCTTACACTTGGCTTTAACTCATGCGTGGCGCCGGCGACTGTGGCGTATGGCGAATCCGACTTCGCCAGACTGCAGATCGCGGTTACCGGCTCAGCCGCCACAACTGTCAATGGTGTAACGACCGCAATCGATATCCGACAGTCCTGCATCACCTCGCCAGGGCAAGCGGCGACGATGGAGTACGGCGCGGGCTATCAGCAGTTGTTGCTTCGAATCAAGACGCGGGCGCTGGAGGAAAAACTCATCGCGCTGATGGGAAGCAAGCCGAAGGGATCGCTTGAATTCGTCGCGGCGGCGAGCAACGAAAATCCCCAGGCAACGAACCTTCGCCAATTGGTCACGTTTCTGAGCGGCCAGCTCAACTCGTCGCCGGTCGCGCTGCCGTCGCTGGTGCTGGGCGAACTGCAACAGGCGGTCACCTTGTCGTTCTTGAGCGCTTACCAGCACAGCTTCAGCCGCTTTATGGAAAGCGAGGTTCCCGCCGCCGCGCCGCGGCACGTGCGCCAGGTCGAGGAATACATCGAAGCCAACTGGAAGCAGCCGATCACCATCGAAAAGCTGATGGCGGTCACCGATATCAGCGCACGCGGCATCTTCAAGGCGTTTCAGCGTAGCCGCGGCTATTCGCCGATGGCCTTCGCAAAACGAATCCGACTTCAGCATGCGCGCAAAATGCTTGCCGAGCCCGGCATCGGCGTCACCGTCACTGCCGTGGCGTTCGCCTGCGGGTTCTCTAACCTCGGTCACTTCGCCAAGGATTACCGGGAGATGTTTGGCGAGAAGCCGTCCGACACGCTAGAGCGCGCACGACGCTCGCGCGACGCCTGACACTGCTTGGCGCTCGGACGGCCCGGCACATTGCTTGATCTGCATCGCGAATAGCTTGGCGTCTGTTTCCGACTCGAAGGTCTCGGTCGAGCAAACCACACGTGAAGCCTGTTCGTTGGACTTCACAGCCATGCGTGCCGCGACCGACCTCATATCCGAGGCGACCCGCCTCTCACAACTTAAACGCGATAATATGAGCAACATCATCTTTTTCGGAGGGGTGAGCGCGCTCCTACGTCACTTTGGATTGTAGCTGCGCAATGAAAGTAGTTACTTGAGCCAATGAGTTGTCGGTACACCTCGTAGAAATACTAGTCCGATGGCTGCACCGGCTGTCCGACAACGGACTGATGTCGTTCAGTATTCGGCCAATTGCAGGTTGGTCATCAGGTTATGTTTGCAAGTGCTGGGGACTCACCTAAAAGTCAGAGTGGAAGTGGGGACATGACTGATGCGAGTTGGACTAGATGACACCTGAGCTTCTCGGTGAGCCGCTCAAACGGTTTCCCATATTCCGCACCTCCAATCGCGACGAATTTGGAAACGCCGCCACATCGGTCTATGGCGCCAAGCGTTTCGATATCCCCGAGCCGGAGAATTTTTTTGCATTCGGAAACTTCGTGCAACTTCGGGAGATCGCTATCGGCTTCAGTTCGCTGGGCGGTCGAGTCACGATCGATTTTCCGGAGGCCGATTTTGCGCGCCTGCAGATGTCTCTCTCGGGCGCCGGCACGACAACGATCAACGGCATCACCACCGAGATCAACGCCGAGCAATCTTGCGTCACCTCTCCCGGACGCGCCGCGCTGCTGAGTTATGCGCAAGGCTATCAACAACTGCATCTGCGGGTCGGACTCAGTGCGATGGAGCGAACGCTGACCGCGTTGCTGGGTCTCAGGCCGAAGGGGCTGCTCGAATTTGACGCCGCGGCCCCAGCCAGCAAACCCTACGCCCAGAATGTTAAGGGCTTGGTGCTGTTCGTCAGCACACAGCTGGATAGCTCGCCCCCTCAATTGCCGCCGCTGGTGCTCGTCGAACTGGAGCACGCCATCACCCTGTCGTTTCTTTACGCTTACCGGCACAGCTTCAGCCGCCTTCTCGAAGGCGAGACGCCCGGCGCGGCGCCGCGGAACGTGCGGCAGGTCGAGGAATATATCGAAGCCAACTGGGATCGGCCGATCACCATCGAACAGCTGATGGCGGTCACCGACATCAGCGCACGCGGCATCTTCAAGGCGTTTCAGCGCAGCCGCGGCTATTCGCCGATGGCGTTCGCCAAGCGGGTCCGCCTTCAGCATGCGCGCAAGATGCTTACCGAATCCCGCATCGACACCACCGTCACTGCCGTGGCGCTGGCCTGCGGGTTCGCCAATCTGGGACACTTCGCCAAGGATTACCGGGAGATGTTCGGCGAGAAGCCGTCCGACACGTTGGATCGATCACGCCGCTCGCGCAAAGCCTGACACGGCTCAGCGCTCGGAAGGCGCGGCCCATTGCTCGATCTGCGAAGCCGGCACCATCCGTTTCGGCTGATGCGGATTGAGCGTACCCGCATTGGCCGACCAGCCCTTGGCCAGAATCTGCGCCGCGAACACTTTGGCGTCCATTTCCGACTTGAAGGTTTTGGTCGAGCGCACGACGCCCGAGGCTCGATCGTCGGATTTCACCGTCTTGTCCGGGCCGAAGGCCACATACCAAATATCAGGCTGGGTCATGTCGCTTTAACCGCGATCGGAGAGATAGGTTCCATCGGGGTTGCGTTCTGGATGCCCGTTGCACGAACGGGGCCGCCCGATCGAGCGGCCCCGTTTGCGCAACGACCGGGAATCCGGAGCGGGACTTTGGATTATTCGACGATCTCGACAATCCGGCGGGTGCGCGGATCGACCAGAACGGTGCGACCGTTGACGACAGTGTAGCGATACTCGCGCGCGCGACCGTATTCTTCCGGCACATCGTAATAGGTGACACCATCATCCGGCAGCACGACGCCGACGCGAACTTCATCGCGATATTGATAGGACGGACGGCGCTGGTCGACCACATAACTGCGGAAGCGCGGACGCTCGTCGACGCCCAGGACGCCGGCAACGCCGCCGAGCACGCCACCGACGGTGCCGCCAACGATCGCGCCGATAGGACCGGCGGCGCGTTCGCCGTCGCGTGCGCCGCGTTCAATACCGCCGGGAACGCCCTGGGCTTGAACTATAGCGGGAGTGGCGAGGGCCATAATCACGGCGGCGGTTCCGATCAGGCGACGAATCATCTTGAACTCCGGGAGTTGTTGAAAGGCACAGGACAAGCCCCAGCCCGCCGCGGAGTTCCGGCACCACAACCAGCGACGGCGATTAGATGCCGGTCGCGGCTGCCGCTTGCGTACGACTTAGTTCGCCACCATGTCGCGAACGCGCCGCGCAAGATCGTCCAGATCGAACGGCTTGGTGATCATGTCCATCCCGGGCTGTAGGAAGCCCTTCGCGATCGCCGCGCTCTCGGCATAACCGGTCATGAACAGCACCTTCATCGCAGGTCGGGATTCCAGCGCCTGATCGGCGAGCTGGCGCCCATTCATCCCGGGAAGTCCGACATCGGTGAGCAGCAGATCGATCCGCTCGCCGAGCCGCAGGACCGCAAGCCCGGCCGGACCATCGACCGCTTCGAGGACGCGGTAGCCCTGATCCCGCAGCATTTCGACCACGATGCCGCGGACCACCGGTTCATCCTCGACCACCAGCACGGTTTCTCCGGTCGCCGCATGATCCGCGGCGACCACGGCCGGCGCTGCTTCGTCGGCAATCAGGCCGAGCTGACGCGGCAAATAGAGCCTGACCGACGTTCCCTGCCCGACCTTGCTGTCGATCATGACATGGCCGTTCGATTGCTGCGCAAAGCCGTAGATCATCGACAACCCGAGCCCGGTGCCCTGGCCGAGCGGCTTGGTCGTGAAGAACGGATCGAACGCGCGCGCGGCGATCTCCGCGCTCATCCCGGTGCCGGTGTCGGTGACGACGATGCAGACATAGTCGCCGGGCAGCAGGGCGGGGGTGTCGGCGGTGACGGCGTCGAACCGTGCGTTCTGCGTACTGATGGTAATCCTGCCGCCATCCGGCATCGCATCGCGGGCATTGATCACCAGATTGAGCAGCGCGCTTTCGAGCTGGTTCGGATCGCACAGCGTGAACCAGAGGTTCTCGGCGGCGACAATGTCCAGATCGATGGATTCGCCGATCGTCCGGCGCAGCAGATCTTCCAGCGACACCACCAGCAGATTGACGTCGACCTGTTTCGGAATCAGCGGTTGGCGCCGCGCGAACGCCAGCAGCCGATGGGTCAAAGCCGCCGCGCGATTGGCCGACGTCATCGCCGCAGTAATATAGCGGGAGATATTTTCGGTGCGGCCCTGATCGAGCCGGATCTGCATCAAATCCAGCGAGCCGACGATGCCGGTCAGCAGATTGTTGAAATCATGGGCGATGCCGCCGGTCAGCTGGCCGACGGCCTCCATCTTCTGCGACTGACGCAGCGCCTCCTCGGCGGATTTGAGCCGCTCCGCCGCGGCCTTCTCGGCAGTGATATCGCGAGCCACCGCATAGATGGCCGTGGCGTCGGACACGCCGACCCAGGACAGCCATCGATAAGAGCCATCCTTGTGTCGAAACCGGCTTTCGAATTTAACGCTTGTTTCCCCGGTACTGAGCGCTTTCGATTGGCTGCGGGTCAATTCGGCGTCATCGGGATGATCCAGCCATCCCGAGGTGCGGTTCAGCAATTCCGCCTCGCTCCAGCCGAGCGTCTTTGTCCACGCCGGATTGACCGTGCGCCAGACGCCATCGCGGTCGGCAACCAGCAGCAAGTCCTGCGAGACGTTCCAGATCCGGTCGCGCTCGCGGGTCTTGTCCTGAACCCGCTGCTCCAGCGTTTCGTTCAACTGCACCAGCTGATCGGCGAGTTTGCGGTAGGCCTCCTCGCTTTGCCGCAGCGCCTGTTCAGCCAGAACCTGCTCGGTGACATCGGTGTGAGCGCCGACCAGCCGGATCGCCCGGCCGTCGTCGTCGCGCTCGATCACCGATCGGACCGAGATCCAGCGAACCTCGCCGTCGCTCGGACGAATAATTCGGTATTTCGCGCGATAGTCACGGACGTCGCCGCGCACCGCGTCGCGGAACTGCCGTTCGGTCGCCTCACGATCCTCCGGATGGATCCGCCGCACCCAGTCTTCGTGGGTCTCGTTGGCCGCCTCCGGCGGCAGGCCGTGCACCAGCAGATATTCCGGTGAACGCCGGTTGCGGAAGCCCACCCGAAGATCGACCTCGAGCCCGCCGATCCGGCCGATCTGCTGCACCCGCGCCAGTTCCGCCTCGCGTTCGCGCAACGCCGCCGCCGCGAGATACTCCTTGGTGACGTCGCGGCAGACCACAAGTACCCCGCCGATCGCGTCGTCCTGATCGATCGGGCTGTAGCCGTAGGTCCAGTACACCTGCTCGAGCCGGCCGTGACGGGTCACCGGAACCAGCTGGTTTTCATGCCAGGTCGCGCCTCCGCCGCTCATCACCTGGTCGATCTGCGGCCCGATGATGTCCCAGATCTCCGCCCAGCATTCGCGGCCGCGCTGGCCGAGCGCGCCGGGGTGGCGCTCCGGTCCCATGGTCTGGCGATAGGCGTCGTTGTAAAATTGAATGTGTTCCGGACCCCAGAAGATGAACATCGGGTGATTGGTGTTGAGCAATATGCGTAGCACCGTCCGCAGGCTCTGCGGCCAGCGCTCCGGTGGCCCAATCGGACTCGACGACCAGTCGAAAGCGCGCGTCAGCTCACCCATCTCGCCGCCACCGGCGAGAAAGTCTTCAGACGGCGATCTATTGGGATCCAGCATTCGGCAACGATCTAGCACGCCACAGTCTGCCAGCGGCAGAGTGCTTCAGCCTAACATCGGTGATCGCCCCGGCAAACACGCGGCACGAGTTCCATCGCGACGCCAGCCAGTCCCAAGACCGCCAAAAAGGAAAGGACAATCCCCCAGGCGCGGGGGCGCTGGCCCCGGGGGATCGTGACCATCACCGCACCTCGAAAAGAGGCGCGGTGATGAAGCATCAATTGGTCAGATGGGACTCGGGATTTGCTGCCTTTTGGCCGCCACAGTCTGTTCGACGACCAGAAGACGAAGCAAGAGCGTCAGCACCCGTTGCTGTTCTGCATCGGTGCTGGAAGCCAGCGCCCTGCGGTACAGCTTGAGGTTCTCGTCGCGGATGAAATCCTGCATCACACAGTTCCCCCGTTGGATCAGGCGGGAGCGTTACCGAACTCTCAGTTACCCGAAATGGCCGATAGCAACAGCGCGATTATTCGTAAGTATACGAGCGTCTAACCGCTGTCTGAGCAATAAAGCTCACTCTTGCCTCCCGAAACCATTGCGATAGCGGAGTGCCCGACAGTTTCGCGACGCGACGCTATTTCATCAGCCCAGCGGCGGTCAGCGCGCGGGTGATTACGGCGTTGACGTCGATGCCTCGGCGTCCGGGCTGATCGCGCGGCTCGGCGCGGCGGTCGCCCTTGCCGCGGGCCTTGTAGGCCTGCGCGACCTCCTCGACCTGCTCCAGCCGCGGCGCGGTCAGATCCGGCATCGCGATCGCGGTGGAGGCGCTACGCCCCGGCGACGGCTGATGAATTCGTCCAGTGAGGCCAAAGAAATTCGCGATGTGGTAGGATGACGAGATCCCGGCCTCGATCAGGAACGCGCCTTCGACGCCGTAGCGCTCGTCGTTCGCCGCGACGCCCAGCGGGGTGCCGTGCGGCATCCGGGTGATGGTGTAGGATTCGACCACGGTCTCGCCATCGGCGTTCCACCAGATCTGCCGCGGATAGCCGTCGACCTTGCCTAGCGCCATCGGCGTCTCCGGCAATTGATGCAGATCGAGCCATTGCTTGACGATTTCATCGGCGTTCGACGGATGCACGGTGCGGTCGGCGCTGCCATGCCACACCGACAGTTTCGGCCACGGGCCGCGGTGCGGCGAAGCCTTGCGGACCAGATCGCCGAGTTCGCGCGCCGAGCGTGGCGGCGACTGCATCATGCCGTTCAACGCCTGCTGCACATTGTTGGCGATGCCATAGGGCAGCCCGGCGATGATCGCCCCGGCGGCGAAGACCTCCGGATAGGTCGCGAGCATCACCGCGGTCATCGCGCCGCCGGCCGACAGGCCGGTGACGAAGATCCGCTGGCGATCGATGTTCTTGGCGCCCGCGATCTGCTCGATCATCTGCCGGATCGACGCCGCTTCGCCGCCGCCGCGCCTGGTATCCTCCGGCACGAACCAGTTGAAGCAGCCGTTCGGATTGTTCGAGGACTTCTGTTCCGGCATCAGCAGGGCGAAGCCGTAGCGTTGCGCCAGCGTCGACCAGCCCGCGCCGATCTCGTAGCCGGCGGCGCTTTGGCCGCATCCGTGCAGCACGACCACAAGCGGCATCTTCTGAAGCAGGCCGGCGGGCACGAAGGAAAACATCCGCAAATCGCCGGGATTCGGCCCGAAGCTCGCGGTCTCAACCAGCCTGCTGCCGGCGCCCGGCGCTTTCCCGCCCCACAGCGACGGATCCAGCCCGTTGATCCCGTTCATTTTTCGCAAGCGATTCAGGAATTCGATGTTGTTGCTCAGCGACACGGCGGCTCCTGGTCCAGGCTCTTAAGGCAATCCCGTCAGACCGATATAGTTGCTGCACTGCAAAATAGAAATGATTCGATCGATTTATTGGCCGCTGGCGTGGCCGCCCGTGCACCGCGAATGTTCGAACGCTGATCACACCCGCCCCAGCGCATGCAGCGCCAGACCCGCCGCCGCGCAGGCGATCAGCGTCTGCAGCATTCCGACCTTGAAGCGGAACACCGCGATGATTGCCGCCGCCGACAACAGCGCGGCCCAGGGATTGATGCTGGCCAGCACCGGCGCATCAAAACCGATGCCCAAGGCGCGCAGCGGCCTCACTTCGCGGAACACGGTGTGGATCGCAAACCAGATCGCCAGATTGAGGATGACGCCGACCACCGCGGCGGTGATGGCGGCGAGCGCCGCCGACAGCGCCTTGTTGCCGCGCAGGCGCTCGACATAGGGCGCGCCGAGAAAGATCCACAGAAAGCACGGCGTGAAGGTGACCCAGGTCGCGAGCAATCCGCCGAGCGTGCCGGCAAGCAACGGCGGCAATGCGCCGGGACTGCGGAACGCGGCCATGAAGCCGACGAACTGCAGCACCATGATCAGCGGCCCCGGCGTGGTCTCCGCCATGCCGAGACCGTCGAGCATTTCGCCGGGCTTCAGCCAGCCGTAGTTCTCCACCGCCTGCTGCGCCACATAGGCCAGCACCGCATAGGCGCCGCCGAACGTCACCATCGCCATTTTGGAAAAGAACACCGCAATCTGGCTGAATACATTGGCGCTGCCGAACGTCAACAGCAGCGCGGCCACCGGGGTCAGCCACAACAGCAGCCAGACTGCCGCCACGCCCAGCGACTGTCGCCATGGCGGGCGCGTGTGCGCGCCAAGTTCATCGCCGAGCAGGCTGTCGGCATCGTCATTGCTCGCGGCCCCGTGTCCGCCGCCGACGTTGAACGCGGCGATCCCGGCCTTGCCACCGAGATAGCCGAGCAGCCCGGCGCTGAACACGATCGCCGGGAACGGCACGTCGCAAAAGAAGATCGCAAGAAACGCGATTGCCGCCAGCGCGCGCATCACGTTGTTCTTCAGGGCGCGGTGGCCGACCCGAACCACCGCCTGCAGCACGATCGCCAGCACCGCGGCCTTCAGCCCAAAGAACAAAGCGGCGACGAAGCCGACATTGCCGAACGACGCATAGATCAGGCTCAAGGCCATGATGGCGACGGCGCCCGGCAGGATGAACAACCCGCCGGCGACCAACCCGCCCCTGGTCCCGTGCATCAGCCAGCCAAGATAAGTGGCGAGCTGTTGCGCCTCCGGTCCCGGCAGCAGCATGCAATAGTTCAGCGCGTGCAGAAACCGGCCCTCCGAGACCCAGCGCTTCTCGTCGACCACGATCCTGTGCATCACCGCGATCTGTCCGGCCGGTCCGCCGAACGACAGCAGCGCGATGCGCAGCCAGACCGCGAACGCCTCGCTCGGCGAGACGCCGTGGGACGTCGGCGCGCCGAGCTCGCGCGTCAGCGGCAACGCGTCGGTCATGCGACGCCCTCGCGCTTGCTGACCGGCCAGTTGTGGGTTTCTCCGGCGTCGTCGCGGCACCAGCGATACAGCGCGTCGTACAGCAGCATCCCGGCCTCGAGCTGCGCGAGGTCGTCGTCATGCATCCGCGACAGCCCCAATGAGACCGCCAGCAGTCCGGTGGCTTCCGGCGCAAGGTCGAGCCGTCCGGTGTCGGCGCCGCGGACGATGGTGGCGAGCCGCAGCAGCGGCTGGCCGCCGAGTCCCCACTCCTCGATCAGGGTGTCGAAGCTGCAGGTGTCGCCGCGATGACTCCAGAACACGCCTTCGATATCGAACGGCGTCGCGCCGAACTTCTCAGCAACCGCCGGGACTTCGCCAGGCGCGACGAACAGGAACACCGCATCGGGATCGACAAAGCGACGGATCAGCCACGGACAGGCGATGCGGTCGATCTTCGGTCGCTCCCGCGTCACCCAGATTGTGCGTCCTTGCAGGTCGCGCGCCGGCAGCTTGGCGACAGGAACGCGCGGCAACGCTGCCTGCTCGCAGGCCGAATAGCCGCCCTCGAGAACCGAGGCGGCGACGCCGTCGGCGCGCAGCCATGCGGCGACGCCCTGACTGAGCTTGAGCCCGCGCTGGCAGATCACGATCGCCGCGACACCGCGATAGTCCGAACTCCAGGCGGCCACGTCGTCATGGCACTGCCGGCGCGAACCGGGCAACAGACAAGGCGCAAGTGCGAAATCGTCGTCGGTCCGCACATCGATCAGCGCCGGACAATCCGGCATGCCGATCAGGCCGGCCAGATTTTCGACGCTGATGCTGTTGAAGGATGAAAAAGTCTTGAAAGATGACATGCCGCGTCCTTGCATGACAGCGGACGCGATACTTGGGCAACACGGATGGTGCCGCCTGATGGGGAGATCGCACGTCCCCATCGCCTATCTCAGGATATCGCGACCCGCCTGTCAAGGCGAGCTGGCTTCGGCGGGCGGATCAATCGCCCTGTCCGGCGAGCGCCTGGTCGACCGTGCTCACGCCGATCTCGCACATCACGTCCGATACGGTGTCACCGGACTTCCTGAACTCCTTCGCCAATGATTCGAACTGCGCCCGGAGCGACAGCAAGGTCGAGACCGGGACAACCGTATGGGTGTCGCCGACGGAGGCGAACTTGGCCTGCATCTGTTGCAGTTCGTCGGATACTTCCACCAGCTCCGCCTCGGCGCGTTGGTACCGTTCGGTCAAGAACCGTCTCTCCGCTGCGAGACTTTCCGCAGCGGATTTCAGCTTCATTGCGTCCTCGGCCCGTAGCGCCTGCAGCTTACCGATTTCCAGCTTGACGGTTTGAAGTTCGGCCTCCGCCATGCGGCGGCGCGCGATATGCTCGGCACCGATCATCTGCTCGTCTTGCAGAAGCTCCTCGGTCTGCTTCAGGCGGCCGACCAGCTCGTCGATCAGACCGGCGGCATGGCGCAGATAGCTGGCGCTTTGCCCGACCGAGATCAGCTCCGAAAATCGTCGCAGAAACCGTGCGGTGTCTCGCTCATCCGGAGATTCGGGTAACAATTGGGGATGGTTCATCGAGGTCGCTGTGGTTCAACGCGGTGGGCATGCAACCAACACGTACGCCATTCCAACGACAGAAATCTAACGAACGCAAACCCAGCCCTCAATTCCGGGCCGAACCGAACCGACGCGCCCACCGCTTGGATTGGCGCTATTCGGCGTGCCGGATCTCCGTAATCCAGCGCGCCAATCTTGCCAGTGAAATTGATTCGCCGCCAGCAAAGCAAGCGGGCGGCAGCGCGGCTCGCCTCAGTCGCAGCCGCGACGTTGCTCCATCGCCCTGATATCGGCGATCCGCTCGCGAATTCCCCGCGACAGCGGCACGTCCGCCTCATATTCGTAGCTGCAGCCGCGATTGCCGAAATACGAGATCGCGCGCCTGGTCTTGAAGCAGTAGCCAGCGTCCTTGTAGTAGCTGTTGCGCTCGACCCACAACTCCTGGCAGCTCTGGGCCCGGGCGGCCGACGCCGACAGCCCTGCCGTGGCGATCAATATGCTCGCGCCAGCCATCAGGCGGCGGAGACCGAAATAGCGACCGACGATTACTGGATACGGGGACTTACGCTTAGACGCCATTTTACTCATCCTTGCGAATAATCCGCCATGCAGCGGCGGGTTTGCAGAAAGATCAAATGCTGAATCGGCCGGCGGCCAAGGCATCGATGCTCAAGCGGATGAGTCGCCGATCAAATCGCGGGGCGCAGCCAAGAGTTGACTGCGCCCATGGCCATTACCAAACTTTAGTCTCGATAGTACCGGCGTTGATTGCGACGGTAGCGTTGCTCCTCCCGGTATTCACGTTCGGCCTGCTCACGGGCGCTTTGTTCAGCGGCCATGCCGACGATGCCGCCAATGATGCCGACCGCTGCTGCCGCGCCAGGATCGAAACCGCCTCCGCCGCCGCCACGGCGACCGTTACCGCCTCCGCCAAAGCGCTGACCGCCGCCGCCGCGATTGACACCCGCACCGCCGCCGCCACCGCCACGATTGACGACCGCGCCACCCCCGCCGCGACGAGCGACGCCCGCGCCACCGCCGCCAGACCCGAGCGGCTTGTCTAATTGGACCCGCTCGATCGGCAGCACGGAATCCAATTGCAGGCTGGTGCTACCGGCGAAAGCGGCTCGGCTTGATCCGCCGAGCGGCGTGGCTCCAGCGCTGTTCATTGGAAATACGGCGACTGCGCTCATCAGCAGCACCCCAAAAGGGGCCGCACAAGACATCTTCATTCCTTCACTCCAGCTAAGATCCCCATTGCTCTGCGCGCATTATCGCCCCCGCGGCAGAACCGGCATTGTAGCCTCCAATATTCGCCACCCGCTAGACCTGATCTGGGGCAAGCGAGCACTCTGGCTCGACGCCGTGGTATCGCACCCGGTGCGATTTCCCGGCTGGTGCGACCCGCTGGCGGCGGCCCCCGGCGGCGGATGGCGCCGCCTTGCGCATTTGACATTTGCGGCTAAAACCCCGAGCAAATCTGGCCGGCCCCGCCCGGTTTCCAGGCCCTCTTACCTGCCTGCAAGCTCGCCAAGCTGCATGCGTGGATCAGCGCGAATGTACGACGTGTTCAAGGTTCTCCACGTGATCGGCGTGGTCGTTCTGGTTGGAAATGTGACGATCACCGCGTATTGGAAAGTCCTCTCCGACATGACGGACGATCCGCGCATCATCGCGCATGCTCAGCGCGGCGTGACATTGGCGGATTTCATTTTCACGCTGGTCGGCATCGCGCTGATCATGATCGGCGGCTACGGCGCCGCGATCGTTAAGGAGTTGCCGCTGTTCACGGCGCCATGGCTGATCGCCGGGCAGATCCTGTTTGGAATCTCAGGCGTGATCTGGCTCGGGATTCTGGTACCGCTGCAAATCAGGCAGGCACGGGTGGCGCGCTCCTTCGCGCAGGGCGGCGTGATCCCGCCCGGCTATCGGCGCGACGCCCGGCTCTGGATCATCTGGGGCGTGATCGCGACGGTGCCGCTGGTCGCCGCGATTTATGCCATGGTCGTCAAGTTCTAGCCCTTGCCGGGATCGCCGCCATTCGCGGCCGGAGCACCACGCATGCAAGTCGAAGCGGTCGAACCCAACGTCGACGCCGACACACTGTTGCCCGGCTCGCAATTCATCGACGCCTACAGCGTGGCGAGCCATGATGCGACACTCGACGCCCGCCACGCCGCGATCCGGATGATCGAGCACGGGCCGCCCTGGATCGACGCGCTGATGGCATTGCGCAACGTCATCGTGGCGCCGTTCGGCCTGAAAACGCCGGGGCCGGGCAATTCCATCGCCAGCAACAACATCGGGGTGTTTCCGGTACTGAGCGAAACGCCGGACCGAATCGTCGCCGGCTTCGACGACATCCATCTGGATTTCCGCATCGTGGTCGACGTCGGCGCGCCGGGCCGCCGCGTCACCGCGACCACATTGGTGCGGACCCATAATTGGCTCGGCCGCAGCTATCTTGCGACCATCATCCCGTTCCATCGCCTGGTGGTGCGGTCGATGCTGCGGCGGCTGGCGGATTGAGGCAAGGCCGCGCGGAACTTCGGACCGCTTTGGCGGTTGGCAGCGGTGGACAATGATAGCAACCAGATTGGCGAGTTTCTCCCCGTCGACGACACCAAGGCCACTTTGGCCCGGGCGTTCGACAGTGCGTGGGACCGATTCCTCGAGCGCGAAGGTACCAAGGCCGGCACCGAGCTCAATCGCAGGCGGCTCGCAAGCCGGATCGTCGCGGCGGCCAAATCGGGCGAGGCCGACCAGGACGTCCTGGCCGAAGCCGGCCTGATTTATCTGTGCGTGCTGGCCGAAACCGTCCGGCTCGGCGCAGAGCCGCGTGAGCCGGACGCGCAGCCGTTCGGTCTGGAAGCGCAAGGAACCCATGCGTTCGGACCGCAGACCGTCGCGGCGATGTCGGCCGCGCTCGACAAATGCATGCAGGAGCTGCCGCTACAGGCGCCGTCGAGCGCGCTGCAGTTTCTCTCCGCCAGCATTCTCGGCGAGGCATCGCGAGGCGAACACGATCCGGAGCGGCTGAGCCGTCATGCACTGGAAGCGCTGCGGAATCGCTGACATCGAGACGGCAATGTTCAGGCGGCCGGGCTGGTTTCGGCGATCTCGCCGGATTTCGCCCACTCGGTCACCCGCATCTCCAGATCGCGAAAATTCTGGTGCATCTGCTCCAACGCGAAGCCGAGTGCGAAGAACCGTTCCGCCAACTCGCCCGGCAGCGTCCGGGTCAGGCCGTCGCCACGCACCGCGGCGACCTCGGCGGCGTAGTCATCGAGCGCGGACTGCAATGGCGCGAGTGACGGCGGCGCGCCGCGTCCGCGCAGCGCCACGCCGCTGACCGCCAGATAGTCGGTCGCTGCAAGACGAAAGCTTTGCAGCGACGGGCCGAGCCGATCCTGAAATTCCTTCGGCAGCGGCGCGGCGGCGGCGCGCCCGACCATCACCAGATCGTGGCGCAGCCGCAGCAGCGTGCGCAGCAGCGGTGCGGTGTCCGGCCCTCGCGACAGGCCGGCGGCGCGTTCCCGTTCCGCCTCGCCGCTGATGTCCTTCAGCGTCATCAGCGCTTCACCGATGCCGTCCTGCAGCCGGTGCAGCGCGTCGGTATCGAGGCCCTCGGTGAGGCCGGCGAGCAAGGCGTCGAGCGCCGCCGCCATCAGGTCGAGCGCGCGCGCGGAGGCGGCGATGGCGAGGCCCTGCGCCCGCGACGGCAGCACGACAAACGATACCGACAGCCCGACGATCGAACCAACCGCGACCTCCAGGACCCGGTCGATCGCCGAATCCAGCGGATCGACCGGGGTCATGGTCGGCACCAGCAGCACGATGATCGCGGTCACGGTGGCGACATTCAGGCTGGGCTTGATCGCCGCGAGCAGCGCCATCGGCGCCACCGCGAGCACCAGCACCCCGAGTAGCGCCAACTCGCTGTGATGCGGCACAAAAATGGTGATCGCGCCGCCATAGATCGCGCCGCCGACCGTGCCCAGGAGATAATCCCCGGCCACCTTCAGCGAGCGACCGACGCTAAGCTGCGTCACGATGATCGCGGTCAGCACCGCCCACAGCGGCAACCGCAGATGCAGCCCCTGCGCCAGCGCGAGCGCCAGCAGCGACGCCAGCGTCACCCGCAGCGCTAGGCCCCATTGCGCCCGACGCGGCCGCAATTGCGCAAGATATCGCGCCCAGAATTGTTTCATCGGATCATGCCAAATCGGCGCTCGCTGCGAATCTGGCGTGGTATGGCAGCTTGAACGCGGTCCGGCCAGCGCCTAACCTGCAGGAAAACAGGAGCCCCAATGGCCAACGAAACTGCGACCCTGGCCGGCTACGTCGCCGCGCTGAAATTCGACGACATTCCCCCACAAGTCCTGGCGCGCGCGAAGGTGCTGACGCTGGATTTCCTCGGCAGCGCGATCCGGGCGCGACGCGACGCCGAATCCACCCCGTCATTGCTGAAGATGCTGAAGGCGCTGTCGCTCGACGGCGACGGCGAGGCCACCGTGTTCGGCGACGCCAAGAGCTGGACCCCGGCGGTGGCGGCCTTGTTGAACGGCGCGCTCGGCCATTCGCTGGATTTCGATGATACCCATGCGGATTCCTCGCTGCATCCGTCGGCGCCGGTGGTGCCCGCCGCCTTCGCGGTGGGCGAAATGGTCGGCGCCTCGGGCCGCGAGGTGCTGACCGCGATCGTCGCCGGCTATGAAGTGTGCTGCCGGCTCGGCAATGCGCTCGATCCGACCTCGCATTACGCCCGCGGCTTTCACCCCACCGCGACCGCCGGCACCTATGGCGCCGCCGCCGCCGCCGCGAAGCTGTTCGGCCTGTCACAGGAGCAGATCGTTTCGGCGTTCGGCGTGTCCGGCAGTCAGGCGGCGGGTTCGCTGCAATTCCTGGTCAACGGCGCCTGGAACAAGCGCTACCAGGTCGGCGCCGCGGCGATGAACGGCGTGATCGCCGCGACGCTGGCGCGCAATGACTTTCTTGGCGCGACGGAGTCGGTCGAAGGCATTCATGGCCTCTTGGTCGGCTACAGCGACAACGCCCATCCGGAAAAGGCCGTGGCCGGGCTGGGCTCGGTGTACGAGACCATGAAGATCGGAGTGAAGCCCTATCCGAGCTGCCGCTACACCCACGCCGCGCTCGACGCGCTGATCGCGATGCGCCGCGAGCACAATCTGACGCCGGAGCAGGTCAAACGGGTCGAGATCGGGCTGCACCGCAACGGCATCACGCTAACCGGGGACGCCGCCACCAAGCGGCATCCGACCTCGATCGTCGGCGGCCAGTTCTCGATGTTCTTCACCGGCGCGGTGGCGCTGGACCAGGGCCGGTTCGGCTGGGACGACTACGCGCGGCTCGGCGATGCGGCGATCGACGCGCTGGCCGACAAGTTCGAGGTGGTGCAGGACGACCGGCTCGAGGGTAAGACCCATCCGTTCGGCGCGCGGATCTCGATCACCACCGACGACGGCGTGCATGAGCGGCTCTATGCCGATCCGTCCGGCGAGCCGGACTCGTTTCCAAGCGATGAGGCGATGGCGCAGAAATTCCTGCTGCTCACGCGTCCTGTGCTGGATGGCCGCGCGGAGAAATTCGCCGACGCGATCCTGGCGCTGGAGAGTCTGGCGCGGGTCGGCGAAGCGACGAGACTGGGGCGCTAATAGCGACTGTTCAGCTAGCCGAGAACACCGCGAACCCGGGTAAGTCAAGACCTAGCAAACGGCAGTCCTCCGGCCTGTCGGCTGGGTCG
This sequence comes from Rhodopseudomonas sp., assembly GCF_013377015.1. Lineage (GTDB taxonomy): Bacteria > Pseudomonadota > Alphaproteobacteria > Rhizobiales > Xanthobacteraceae > JARJEH01. Next base: position 1,246,272 of record NZ_JACABA010000001.1, read on the forward strand.
TAACGTCCATGGCAGAATCCGACGGGGGTGTAGTCGGAGTCCCTTCCTTGGGCGCCCTGATTGAAATGCGTCGCGAGATTCCAGTCTCGCCGACTTTTCCTCAAAGGTAGTCTGCATCCATGTAATCGTGCCGTCTGAGCAATTTTGAACGACGCATTGAAGTTTTTCGGCGCGGCCGTGGTCACTATCCGGGTTCGGATTGCCAGCTACTTCGCCGCGTCACCCATAGATCGGCTGGATGCCCGAACAGGTCGATCTGCCCTTGAATCTGCGCGCCAAGCCGTCGCGCCACCGCCTGCGACGCGACGTTCTCGCAATCGATGCAATGCGCGATCTGGTCGAGCTCGAAAGTCGCGAACACCCAGTCGATCGACGCCCGCGCCGCCTCGACTGCGTAGCCCTTTCCGCGCACGTGGTTCACAATGCCCCAGCCGACCTCGAAGCCGGGCCAGTTCGGCGGGTACCACGGCCCGACCCGACCGAGAAAGGCGCCGCTGGATTTTTCCTCGACCACGAACATGCCAAAGCCGTGCAGCGCCCAGTGCCCGGACATCACCGCCGCATTGCGCCAGCCAAGCAACGGATCGGTCACCGCCTTGCCATCGGCGGTGATGAATCGCGCAGTGCCGGGATCGGAAAGCATCGCGGTGTTCGGCGCGATATCGGCCTCGCGCCAGGGCCGCAGAATCAGACGCGCGGTCTCGAGCACAGGACCGTTCAGCTGCGCCAGATTGGACCCTGCCCCGATCGGCGCAAGCATCGGTTTTCTCCCCGGGATCATCATGCGCGCGCATTGGTCGCGCCAGCGTCGTCACGGAGGCGATGCTAGCGCATCGAGCGAAGGTTGCAATCGCGCGGGGCGATCACGGCCGCCCGAAAGCGGCGCGGCTCAGGCCGCGCTCGGCGGCTGCATCGCGCACCGGTCGCGCATCGACGCCTCCGGTTCTACCGCGGACGACAGCACCGTGGATTCCGCAGCTAGCGCGCTGCGGATCATCCGCGCCAAGTCGCCCTTGCGATAGGGCTTCGCCAGCAGCAAGACGCCGGGATCGAGCCGTCCATAATGGATGATGGTTTCGTCGGAATAGCCGGAGGTGAACAGCACCTTGAGCGACGGCCTGCACTGCAGCGCCCGATCGGCGAGCTGACGACCGTTCAGCGCGCCCGGCATGATCATGTCGGTGAACAACAGATCGATATGCTGCGAGCTGTTGACGACAACGAGGGCTTCTTCGGCGTTGGCCGCTGCCAGCGTCAGATAACCTAGGTTCTGTATTTGCGCGATCACGAAGTTTCGTACCAGTTCATCGTCTTCGACCACAAGGATCGTCTCGCGCGCGCCCTCGACCGATGCAGGACTCGTTACCACCGCGGCGGATTGAGCAACACCAGTCGCTTGCGGCAAATAGATTCGGATCGTCGTGCCCAGTCCCTCGTCGCTTTCAATCCGGATATGCCCGCCGGATTGCTTGACGAAGCCCAGCACCATGCTGAGACCGAGGCCGGAGCCTTTGCCGACCTCCTTGGTCGTGAAGAACGGCTCGCAGACCAGGTCGAGAATCGCGGCGGGTATGCCATGGCCGGTATCGGTCACCGCGATCAGCACGTAGGGACCTGGCTTGACGCCGTCGTTGCAAATTTCGCAACCGTCTTCGAGAACAACATTGCTGGTTTCGATCGAGAGTTTGCCGCCCTTCCCCATCGCGTCGCGGGCGTTAAGCGCCAGATTGAGGAGGGCGTTGGAGAGCTGGCTGGGGTCGATCAGCGCGCGAGGCATGTCTCTGGCCAGCACCATCGCGATCTCGACGTGATCGCCTAGCGTCGGCCGCAGCAAATTGGTCGCCTCGAACACCAGCGCATTGACGTCGACTTCGCGCGGCTGCAACGGCTGCTTGCGGGCGAATGCCAACAGCCGCTGGGTCAGGTCGGCGCCGCGTGCGGCGGCGTCATCGACCATCTTCGCCAGCGCCGCGAGTTGCGGCCGGTCGGCAACCCCCTCGACCAGCAATTCAATATTGCCCACGATCACGGTAAGGATGTTGTTGAGGTCGTGGGCGATGCCGCCGGTCAACTGCCCGACCGCCTCCATTTTCTGTGCCTGGCGTAGTTGCAGATCGGCAGCCTCCTTGGCTTGCAGCAATTGCTCCTTCTCCGCGGCCAGCGCCTTCATCTGGTCGATGGTCACCTGAAGTTCCGCCGCCCGCGCCGCGGTCGCAACCGCTTCCGCCAGCACGTTGGCAAAGCCGGTGAGAAAATTGATGTCGTACTGGTCGAATTTCTGATGCTGATCGCAGTCGATCTCGAGAATGCCGTAGGGTTGGTCATGATCGCCTTTGATGATGACGTCGATGATCGAGACGATGCCGTGCTCGGCATAGAATGGCGGCAGATTGAACCCGGCCTGCCGGATATCGTCGCAGACCGACGGTGCGCCGGTGCAGAAGGCGCGGCCTTGCGGCGAACTCATATCCGCGCGCGACACCACATAGCCGACCACGCCGTCGTTCCAGCCGAACCCGGCGACAACCAGTAGGTCGTTTTCCTCGGCACGGTAGCGGCAGACCTTGCTGAACCGGACATCAAGGCCTTCGGCGCAGACCTTGACCGCTTCGGCCAGGATCTTGTTCAAGTCCCACTCGCGAAGCGCAAAACTGCCGAACCCGGCGATCGCCGCTTGCTGGCGAAGCAGCTTCTGAATCTCGGCGCTATCGCTCACAATGTCGACCCTTCAGCGTCATTGCTGATGATTCGTTGCCGCAGAGCCTGAATCGTCGAATCAGAGCGATCAGGCTGCCCCAATACACACAGCCCTCGCGAGCAATTTTGCTCAGTTCGAGTGGAATTGTTAGTATTTCGAGAAATCGGCGCCGAAGCGGCGGAACGAACGGGGGAAGGATGAACGAAAGCTTGGAGCACAACGAGGCCGGCTCACTTCACCGCCGATTCCATACGCCGTCGATCGAAACAGCGAGCGACCTGTTCATTCGCTCGGCGCAGTGGCGCGGCCGCGACGAACTGTTCGTTGATGACGTCGATCGCATCACCGGCTTCGACGCGTTGGATGCGGCGCGGGCGCTGGCGCATGGCTTTGAAACGCTCGGCGCGGCGCCGGGCGATGTGATCGCCTACCTCAGCCGCAGTTCGGCGCGCCACGCTGCGGCGTGGTTCGCCGCGCCGCTGAGCGGACGCGTGGCCTGCAGCCTGCACGTCCGCGAAACCCCGGAACGGCTCGGCCAAGCGCTGGCCTGGCTGGGCGCGAAAGTGCTGGTGCATGATGATGACCTCGCGGCGCTAGCGGCCTACGCGGTCGCGGCGGCAGGCGTCGCGGTGCAGTGCATCAGCCTCGGCACGACCGGCGACGCCGCGACAGACTACGCCGCCATCGTCGCCGCGCGCGGCCGCTTCGACCTCGTGGCGCGGCGCACGCGACCGGCGGATATCGCGGCGATCGTGATGTCGTCGGGCACCACCGGCAAGCCGAAGGGCATCATGCACACCCAGAAGTCGCTGCTGGAGGCGGCCAAGGGCGGCCAGGTTGTAATGGGGCCTATCAGCCCGGACAGCGCCACGCTGCTCTACATGCAGCCATCTTTCGCGGCATGGCCGATCATCGTGTTGCCGTTCGTCGCCGCTAAAGCCAAAATCTGCTTCGGCAAGACGTTCACGCCGCCGGCATTCCTGGAGTCCTGCCAGCGCGAACGCATCACCATGGCGCCATTGGTGCCGACGATGTGGCGGATGGTGTTCGACGCCCAGCCGGAGAAATACGACCTGTCGGCGCTGACGCTGGTGTCGATTTCCGGCGAGGCGCCGGCGGAAACCGACGTGCGGCAGCTCCACGATCGGATCTGCAGGAACATCTGTTGCGTCTATCTGTCGGGCGAAGCCTTTACGGCCTCCGGGGTGATGGCGAACACGCGCGACCTGATGGAGCGCGGCAAGCTCGGCAGCAGCGGCCGCCCGGTGGTCGGCGGCGACGTGAAGATCCTCGCACCCGGCGGCGGCTTCGACGACGAATTGCCGCAGGGAGAGACCGGCGAGATCGCGATCTCCGGTCCGTCGCTCGCGGCCGGCTACTGGAACGACGCAGCGCTGACACGCGAGAAGTTCCGCGACGGCTGGTGGCGCAGCGGCGATCTCGGGCGTCTGGATGCCGACAACTATCTCTGGGTGATGGGCCGGATCGACAACGTCATCAACAGCGGCGGCATCAAGGTCTCCGGCGAGGAAATCGAACACGCGCTGCTCGCGCATCCTTCGGTCGCGCAATGCGCGGTGGTCGGTCAGCCGGACCCTGCGCTCGGTCAACGCATCGAAGCCTACATCGTCGCCCGCGGCGCATTGCCGTCGGCCGACGAACTCGGAACCTTCCTGCGCCAGCAGCGTCATCTCGCCGGCTTCAAGGTGCCGAAGGCGTTTCATTCGGTCGACGAGTTGCCGACGGGCCCGACCGGCAAACTGTTTCGCCGCGCGCTGCGGACCGAATAGGCGGACGGCGCCCGGCGCGGCTCTCGCGGTCGAGAGCTGCGTGCTTTTCGCGCGGCTCGCGGATGCGATCGCCGATTGGCAATCGCAACCGCGGTTGGCTAAGGTTCGGTGCGATCGTGCCCGCGTCATCAGGAGACACGCATTAATGCCGACCACTGGCACGGACCGCAGTTCGAGCTTCCTCGGTGGCCTGCTCAACACCCTCACCGAACGTGGCCGCAGCCTGCTCGGCCGCAGCAGTTCGGCGCCGATGTCGCAGGCCGACCTGATCGCGCTCGGCGAGACGCTGCTGTCGCGACGCGGCGAGGCGACCGGCGTCGCGCTGGCGAATTCGCTGCATGCCGGCTACGCCGGGGCCAGCGAAGCCGACCAGTTGGGCTTCCTCAACGCGCTGGCGGAACAATTCGGTCCCGATCTGGCGGAACTCAACGCCGCGATCGACGCGGTGCGCGACGGCGACACCTCGCCGCAGGCGGTGGGGCGGCTGCACGAGGCCGCTGAGCCGCGCCGTCAGGAACTGATCCGTCGGCTCAATCTGGCGCCCGGCGGCACCGCGTCGCTGGTCCGAATGCGCGAGGCACTGCTCGGGCAGATCGCCGACCATCCGCAGCTCAAGCTGGTCGACGCCGATTTCGTGCATCTGTTCTCGTCCTGGTTCAATCGCGGCTTCCTGGTGCTGCAGCGGATCGATTGGACCACGCCGGCCAACATCCTGGAAAAGATCATCCGCTACGAGCAGGTGCACGCCATCGGCGACTGGGACGACCTGCGGGCACGGTTGGCGCCGCCGGACCGGCGTTGCTACGGCTTTTTCCACCCGCAACTGGTCGACGAGCCGCTGATCTTCGTCGAGGTGGCGCTGACCCGCGAGAACCCTGCGGCGATCAGCCCGCTGCTCGACCTCAAGCGCGCCCCGATCGCCGCGTCGGAGGCAACCACCGCGGTGTTCTATTCGATCTCCAATACCCAGAAGGGCCTGGCCGGGATTTCGTTCGGCAATTTCCTGATCAAGCAGGTGGTCGAGGACATCAAGCGCGAATTGCCGAATCTGCAGACCTTCGTGACGCTGTCGCCGGTGCCGGGCTTCGCGGCGTGGCTGCGGCGCGAGCGCGAGGCGCATCCGTCGCGGTTCGACGTCGCGACGCGCATCACGCTCGACGCGTTGGACACGGCGGACTGGTTCGAGCAGCCGGAGCTGGCCGAACGGGTCAAGGCTGTGCTGCTGCCGCTGGCGGCGGAATATTTCCTCGAGGCCAGGACGCCGCGCGGCCAGCCGGTCGATCCGGTGGCGCGGTTTCACCTCGGCAACGGCGCGCGGCTGGAGCGGCTGAATTTTCTCGGCGATCGCTCCGCCAACGGCATGCGGCAGTCGCACGGCCTGATGGTCAATTATCTCTATGCGCTGGGCGAGATCGAAACCAACCACGAGGCGTTCGCCGAGCGCGGCCAGGTGGCGTCGTCATCGGCGGTGCGCAAGCTGCTGGCGACGCGCGCGCCGGCGGTCGACACGCCGGCGATGATCTGAGCAAGCCGTCAAAGGAGCCGCCCATGAGCTGGATGCCGTCGAACGATCCGCTGCTCGGCGATGCACAGACCTGCGACGCGCTGGAGCTGATCATCGTGCCGCGCACCCGCGATCTCGGCGACGGTTTCGCGGTGCGCCGGGCGCTGCCGCACGGCAAGCGGCAGATGGTCGGCCCGTTTATCTTCTTCGATCATTTCGGCCCGGTGCAGTTCATGTCCGGCAAGGGCATGGACGTGCGGCCGCATCCGCATATCGGACTCGCCACCGTGACCTATTTGTTCGACGGCCGCATCATGCACCGCGACAGCGAGGGTAACATTCAGGAGATCGCGCCCGGCGCGATGAACCTGATGACCGCCGGCCGCGGCATCGCTCATTCCGAGCGCACACCCGACCTGCAGCGCCGCGACGGCCAGCAGATGCTCGGGCTGCAGAGCTGGATTGCCTTGCCGGCGGGCTCGGAAGAGATTGCGCCGTCGTTCCAGCATTTCGGCGCCGCCACGCTGCCAACCGTGTCCGACACCGGCTTCACCGCGCGGATCATCGCCGGTTCGAGTTTCGGCCAGTCGTCGCCGGTGACGATGGTGTCGCCATGGTTCTATGCCGAGGTCATGGTCGAGGCCGGAATCAGCGTGCCGCTCGATCCCGACCATGAGGAGCGCGCGATCTACGTCGTCGACGGCGAGATCGAGATCGCCGGCGACCGCCATGTCGGTCCGTGCCTGCTGGTGTTCCGACCCGGCGACCGCATTACCGTTCGCGCCATCAGCCGGGCGCGGATGATGTTCCTCGGCGGCGACGCGCTGGAAGGTCCGCGCCACATCTGGTGGAATTTCGTCTCCTCCAGCAAGGAGCGGATCGAGCAGGCCAAGCAGGACTGGAAAACCGGCCGCTTCGCCCAGGTCCCCGACGAGACCGAGTTCATTCCGCTGCCCGAATGATACAATCCCGCATCGATTCCAATTTCGCGCATCCCGGCGCCCGCCGGCTTCGCGTTGCCTTGAAAGTCCCGCCCATGACCACGATGCTCGCCAGCGACCTGCCCCTTGAGAAAATCGGGCGCGGCAAGGTCCGCGATATCTATGCCGTCGACGCCGACCGCCTGCTGCTGTTGACCACCGACCGGATCAGCGCGTTCGACGTGGTGATGGCGGAGACCATTCCGATGAAGGGCGCGGTGCTGACCCAGATCAGTGCCTGGTGGTTCAACCAGCTCGGCGGCGTGGTGCCGCACCACATGATCTCGTCCGACGCCGACGACATCATCGCCCAAGTGCCGGCGCTGGCCGGGCAACGCGCGGCGCTGGCCGGCCGGGCGATGCTGTGCCGGCGCACCACTGTGTTTCCGATCGAATGCGTGATCCGCGGCTATCTGACCGGCTCGGCGTGGAAGGAATATGCCGCCTCCGGCACGCTGGCCGGCGAGAAACTGCCGGCTGGCCTGCTCGAAAGCGCCAAGCTCGAGCCGTGGATCTTCAGTCCGGCGACCAAGGCCGAGACCGGCCACGACGAGAACATCACCATCGCGCAGATGCGCGAAGTGGTCGGCGCCGAGGACGCCTACACGCTGGAGAGCATGAGCCGCGCGGTCTACACCCAGGGCGAGGCGATCGCCCGCGAGCAGGGCATCATCATCGCAGACACCAAGTTCGAATTCGGCCGCGACCGCGACGGCCGCATCATCCTGATCGACGAGGTGATGACGCCGGATTCGTCGCGATTCTGGGCCGCCGACGCCTACCAGCCGGGACGGCCGCAGCCGTCGTTCGACAAGCAGCCGCTGCGCGATTATCTCGACGCCGAACGCCGCGCCGGCCGCTGGAACGGCGAAGCCCCGCCGCCGCCCTTGCCGGCCGCCGTGGTCGAGGCCACCAGCAAGCGCTACCTCGAGGCCTATCGCCGGCTGACCGGCAAGGAGCTAGTGGTCGACTGAGGCGACGGGATTTGTCGATCCGCCCGATCCCAACGGCGTACGGTGATAGCTTCGAGTCCGGTACCGGCCTTAAGGCTCGCTCCATCGATGAAATTGGACGCGGCGGCGGCTGTCTCTTCAGCGCCAGCACGGCGCGACGAAGTTGAGGTTGCGCTTGTCCAAATCTGCTTGATACTTCGATCGGCGGAACAACAAGAACACCCGGGAGCACTAGCATGAGCCAAAACGACACCATCCTGGTCGAACGCGACGGCCCGGTGACGATCGTTTCGATCAATCGTCCGGAGCGCCGCAACGCGGTGGATGGCCTGACCGCGCGGAAATTGTTCGACGCCTTTCTGGCGTTCGACGCCGACGACACTGCCTCGGTGGCGGTGTTTACCGGGATAGGTGGCCATTTCTGCGCTGGCGCCGATCTCAAGGCGGTGGCGGAGGGGGACCTCAACAAGATGCGCGAGATCGGCGGCCACGAGACCATCGCGCCGATGGGGCCGAGTCGGCTGCGGCTGTCGAAACCGGTGATCGCCGCGATCGAAGGCTATGCGGTCGCTGGCGGCCTCGAGCTGGCGCTGTGGGCCGACATGCGGGTCGCCGCCGAGGACGCCACCTTCGGCGTGTTCTGCCGTCGCTTCGGCGTGCCGCTGATCGATCTCGGCACCATCCGGCTGCCGCGGCTGATCGGCCATTCCCAGGCGATGGATTTGATCCTGACCGGACGACCGGTCTCCGGCATCGAAGCGCATCGGATCGGGCTCGCCAATCGGCTGGTCCGCCGCGGCGAGGCGGCGACGCTTGCGATCACGCTGGCAAAGGAGATCGCACAATTTCCGCAGACCTGCATGCGCGCCGATCGGCTGTCGGCGCTGAAGCAATGGGACCTGCCCGAGGAGGACGCCATCGCCAATGAAATGCGCGGCGGACTCGCGGTGATCGCCTCGGGCGAAACGCTGTCCGGCGCGTCGCGGTTCGCCGCGGGCGAAGGCCGCCATGGCGCATTCGGCGGCGACCGCGCGAGCGACCGCTGAACCCTGTCAATGTCATAATATTGTGCTTGTCGGCACGCGGCGCGCTCGTCTACGAGAGATGAGGTAACGCGGTGCCGCGCTTGGCGCGCGGTTGCGGATGACGATCCCGATGTCGCGAGCTGAGTACGGGTTGCCATGAATGAACCGCATCTGATCGCCACCGACCGCAGTCATTCACGCGGCGCCGGTATGCGGCTTCAGGTCCGGCCAGCCGACCTGTTCGGCGGCGCCGTCGCCGGTCTTCTCACCATCACCTACGGCCTGTCCTACGCGGTGCTGATCTTTTCCGGGCCGCTGCTGCCCTGGCTCGGCTACGGGCTGGCGGCGAGCTTCGTCTCGTCGGCGGCGCTGGCGCTGGTGGTGGCGCTCGGCAGTTCGTTCCGCTTCGCCGTGGCCGGCGTCGACAGTTCGACCGCCGCGGTCGCCGCGATCCTGTCTGCGTCGCTGACCGAGCGGCTGATCGCGGAACATCCCGGCATGTCGCTGCTGGAGCCGGTGCTGCTGACGCTTTCTGCGGCGACGTTGCTGACCGGGGTGCTGCTGTGCGCGCTCGGGATGTCGCGGGTCGGCCGCGCCATCCGCTATGTGCCCTATCCGGTGATCGGTGGCTTCCTCGGCGCCACCGGATTCCTGATCGTGCTCGGCGCGGTCAAGGTGATCACCGGCCACGCTGTAACCTTGCAGGCGATCGCCGGCTACAGCGAGGCCAGCATCGCGCAGATCGCCGCCGGCGGCGCGGTCGCGGGTGCGATTACGCTGGCGCTGCGCCGAACCAAGAGCGCGTTCGTGCTGCCGACGGTGCTGCTCTGCAGCCTGATCCTGGCGCAAATCGGGTTCGGCTTCGCCGGTATCTCGGCCGCCGAGGCGCAGCGACTGGGCTGGACCTTCGCCACCCCGGCGCCGTCGTCGCTGCTGCTGCCGTGGCATTTCGCCACGATCGCGCAATATCCTTGGGACACGCTGCCCGAACTGCTCGGCAACGTCATCGCGGTGATCTTCGTCACCGCGATCGGCACCCTGTTCAACACCACCGGGATCGAGGTCGAGACCCACCGCGAGGCCGATCTCGACCGCGAACTCACCGCCGGCGGTCTCGCCAACATGTTGTCAGGGGCGCTCGGCGGCTATTCCGGCTGCGTCTCGATCAGCCGTTCGCTGTTGAACTATCGCAGCGGCGGCCGCGGGCGGATCTCCGGTCTGACCACGGCAGCGATGGCGGCGCTGATGCTGGTGCTCGATCCGGCGTTCCTCGGCCATGTGCCGAAATTCGTGCTCGGCGGATTGTTGTTGCAGCTCGGCTTCGGCCAGTTGAAGCGTTGGATCGTCGATTCCCGGCATCGGCTGTCGGTCACTGACTACGTCTCGCTGATCGCCATCGTCGTCATCATCGTGCAGTGGGGGTTCATCGCCGGCGTGCTGATCGGCACCATAATCGGCTGCATGACCTTCGCTCTCAGCGCGTCGCGAATCAACTCGATCAAGTTCGGCTTCAACGCCACCGAATATCGCAGCTCGCTGGACCGCGCCGGCGTCGACGTGGCGTTGCTCAACGCCCATGGCGGCGAGATCCAGGGCCTGAACTTGCAGAGCTATCTGTTCTTCGGATCGGCCAACCGACTGTATCAGCACGTCAAGGTGCTGCTGCAGCGTTACCCCGAGTGCCGACACCTGGTGTTCGATTTCACGCTGGTCAACGGCGTGGATTCCTCGGCGGCCTACAGCTTTGCCCAGATCAAGCGGCTGTCGCAGGAGCGCGGCGCCCGGCTGGTGCTGGTCAACCTGCCGCCGCCGCTGGCCAAAATCCTGCGCGCCAGCCAATTCATCTCCGGCGACGTCGTGGTGATGCCGGAGCTCGATCACGCGCTGGAGTGGTGCGAAAATGAGCTGATCGCCCGCCACGGCAAGCATGAAGGCGACGAAGGTACGCTGATCGGCTGGCTCGCGGGCGTGCTCGGCAGCGACGTGCTGGCCGAGGAGCTGACGCGGCGCTGCCGCCGGGTCAAGGTCGCGGCGGGCGAGGTCATCGCGCGGGTCGGCGAGGCCGCGGACTGCATGCACTTCATCGTCGAGGGACGGGTCAATATCATCGTGCCGACCGATCTCGGCCGCGTGATGCGGGTACGCAGCCTCGGCCGTTTCACCACCATCGGCGAAATGGGCATGGTGTCGGGCCAGCCGCGCAGCGCCACCATCGAGGCCGACATCGACAGCACGCTCTACGTGCTGCCCGCCGCCGCGTTCGACGCTATCAAGACCGAGAATCCGAAGCTGGGCCAGGCGCTGCTGGTCTATTTCATGTCGGTGATGGCGGAGCGTCTGACCTTCGCCAACCGCACCATCGGCGTGTTGCGGCGATAACGCCCGTCATCGCAATCGGTATGCGGCGCGCTCAGATCCCCGCCATCATCACATATTTGATCTCGACATATTCCTCCGTGCCGTGATGCGAGCCCTCACGACCGAGACCGGATTCCTTGACGCCGCCAAACGGGGCCACTTCGGTGGTGATCAGGCCGGAATTGACCCCGACCATGCCCGACTCCAGCGCTTCGGCGACCCGCCAGACCCGGCCGAGATCGCGCGAATAGAAGTAGCTCGCCAACCCGAACGGGGAATCATTAGCGAGCTTGATCACCTCGTCCTCGGTGCTGAAGCGGAACACCGGCGCCAGCGGGCCGAAGGTTTCCTCATGCGCCACCAGCGCGTCGGGCCGGACGTTCGACAACACGGTGGGTTCGAAGAAGGTGCCGCCGAGCGCATGGCGCTTGCCGCCGATGATCACCTTGGCGCCGTTGGCCACCGCGTCGGCGATGTGCTTCTCGGTCTTCTCCACCGCCGCCTCGTTGATCAGCGGCCCCTGCGTCACGCCGGCTTCGGTTCCGTCGCCGATCTTCATCGCACCGACCTTGGCGGCGAGCTTCTCCACGAAGGCGTCGTAGACGCCGTCCTGGACATAGAGCCGGTTGGCGCAGACGCAGGTCTGGCCCATGTTGCGATATTTCGACACCATCGCGCCATCCACCGCGGCGTCGATGTCAGCGTCGTCGAACACGATGAACGGGGCGTTGCCGCCGAGTTCGAGCCCGAGTTTCTTCACCCCCACGGCGGCCTGCTGATACAGAATCTTGCCGACTTCAGTCGAGCCGGTGAAGCCGACGAAGCGCACCGCCGGATGCTCGCACAGCACCTTGCCGATTGCCGAGGAATTGCCGGTGAGGATGTTGAACACACCCTTCGGCACCCCGGCCCGCTCGGCCAGCGCCACCAGCGCCAGCGCGGTCAGCGGCGTCTCGTTGGCGGGCTTCAGCACCACGGTGCAGCCCGCCGCCAGCGCCGGTGAGACCTTGCGGGTGATCATCGAGCAGGGAAAATTCCACGGCGTGATCGCGCCGCAGACCCCGATCGGCTGCCGGATCGCGATCAAACGCGCGTCCGGCCGCTGCGTCGGAATCGTCTCGCCATAGACCCGGCGCGCTTCCTCGGCGAAGAACTCGACATAGGCGCCGCCGATGTCGACTTCGCCCAGCGCTTCGGTCAGCGGCTTGCCTTGCTCCGAGGTCAGGATCAGCGCCAGGTCCTCGCGGTTGGCGACGATCAGATCGAACCATCTGCGCAGGATATTGGAACGCTGCTTGGCGGTGAGCTTGGCCCAGGCCGGAAACGCCCGTTCGGCGGCTTCCACCGCTTGCGTCGCTTCCGCGGTACTCAGCTTCGGCACCTTGGCGAGATCAATCCCGTTGACCGGGTTGGTGACGGGATTGGACGGCGTGCCGGTCCAGGCGCCATCGATGAAACACTGCTCGCGCAGCAGCGAGGAATCCTTCAGACGGTCGCGCAGCGACGGACCGGTGACTGTGGGCGTACGGGCAGCGGCGGTCGGGGACATCTTTGACTCTCCTCCAGCATTTTTTGAATCGCGCAGCGGAGCCGACAGTGCGGCCGGCATGTTACAAAGTATAGGCTCAAATAGCCTGGCACGCACCGGCGGCTTTCAACCCCTCGACGATGTGATGACGATCGCGGCTTCCCGTCTCGAACCATGAGGATATCGATCCCTCATCCATCGCGACGCGGCCAAATGGCCGCTCCTCCAGGCCGCGACAAAATCCAGCTCAACACTTTGCGGACTTACGTCGCTTCACGAGTCCGCGACCGCCGGGGTGCTGCGATCTGCCGGCTTGCCGGAAACGGAAAGCGGGTGGACAATTGCCCGGTTACAAGAAAACCAAAATGGGAGGATGTGATGCAAGGAACGGCACAGATCGATCAGGTTTTGCGTCAAAAATGCGAGAACGGAGAGATTCCCGGCGTGGTCGCAATGGCGGCCAGCGGCAATGAGGTGGTGTACCAGGGCGCGTTCGGCAAGCGCGACCTCTCGAAGCCCGATGCGATGACCGCCGACAGCGTGTTCTGGATCGCGTCGATGACCAAGGCGGTCACCGCCGCCGCGGCGATGCAACTAGTCGAGCAGGGCAAGCTGTCGCTGGACGAACCGATCGACAGGCTGCTGCCGGAACTGGCATCGCCGCAGGTGCTGGAAGGCTTCGACCACAATGGCGAGCCGAGACTGCGACCGGCCAACAATCCGATCACGCTGCGGCATCTACTCACCCACACCTCCGGCTTCTGCTACGACATGTGGAACGCCGACATGGTGATCTATCGCGAAAAGACCGGGACGCCGGGCGTCACCTCTTGCCTCAACGCCGCGCTGCAAACCCCGATCATGTCCGACCCCGGCACCCGCTGGGAATACGGCATCGGTATCGATTTCGTCGGCAAGGCGGTCGAGGCGGCCAGCGGCGTGCGGCTCGACGCCTATCTGCGCGATCATCTGCTGCAGCCGCTCGGCATGACCGATACCGGCTTCAAGATCAGCGACGCGATGCGCGCGCGGCTGGTGGCGATGCATGCCCGCGGCCCCGACGGATCGCTGACGCCGATTCCGTTCGAACTGGAGCAGGACCCCGAATTCCACATGGGCGGCGGCGGGCTGTACGGCACCGCCGCCGACTACATCAAATTCGTCCAGATGATCCTGAATAGGGGCCGCGGCAACGGCAACCAGGTGCTGAAGCCCGAAACCGTTGCGCTGATGAGCCAGAACCACATTGGCGATCTCACCATGACCAAGATGACCTCCGCGATCGCGATGGTGACCAACGACGTCGATCTCTATCCCGGCATCGACAAGAAATGGGGCCTCAGCTTCATGATCAACAATGTGACCACGCCGGAGGGCCGCAGCGCCGGCAGCCTGGCCTGGGCCGGGCTCGCCAACACCTATTATTGGATCGATCCGGCGCGCGACATCTGCGGGGTGATCCTGATGCAGGTGTTGCCGTTCGCGGACGACCGCTGCCTGGACGCCTTCGCCGGCTTCGAACGCGGCATCTATACGGCGCTCGACGCCGCGCAGCGGGCGGCGTGAGCCATTCCATCTTGCCGGCGAGGTCGATCGATCTCGCCGGCATCCATCGAGGAGCCTGGATTTGACCGACAAAGCCTTGAGTTACGTCTGCGGCGTCGCCAATGCGCCGCTGCTCGGCGACACCATCGGCCGCGGCCTCGACCGCGCCGCGCGGCGCTGGCCCGACCGCGAGGCGCTGGTGTCGCCCTCTCACGATGTGCGCTGGAGCTGGCGCGACTTCGCCGCCCGGGTCGATGCGCTCGCCGCCGGCTTCCTCGCCCTCGGGCTGGAGCGCGGCGCCCGGATCGGGGTGTGGTCGCTGAACCGGCCGGAATGGACGCTGACCCAATTCGCCGCCGCCAAGGCCGGGCTGATCCTGGTCACCATCAATCCGGCCTACCGGCTGAGCGAATTGGAATTCGCGCTCGCCAAGGTCGGCTGCGCCGCTTTGGTCACCGCCACCGCGTTCAAGACCAGCAACTACATGGACATGCTCAACACGCTGATCCCCGAACTGGCGCAGGCGCAGCCGGGTCAGTTGAAGGCCGCGAAGCTGCCGATGCTGCGCGCGGTGATTCAGGTCGGCGGCCCGCTCTGTCCCGGGACAATTCCGTTCGACGATGTCGCGCGGATGGGCGGTGCGCGCCAGCGCGAGACCCTCGCCACGCTGGCCGACACGCTGCAGTTCGACGATCCGGTCAACATCCAGTTCACCAGCGGCACCACCGGGTCGCCGAAAGGCGTGACGCTGACCCATCACAATATTCTCAACAACGGCTACTTCGTCGGCCGCGCGATGCGGCTGACCGAACGCGACCGCATCTGCATTCCGGTGCCGCTGTATCACTGCTTCGGCATGGTGATGGGCAACCTCGCCGCGGTGACCTGTGGCGCCACCATGGTGTATCCGGGCGAAGGCTTCGATCCGCTCGCCACGCTGCAGACCGTCGAGCGTGAAAAATGCACCGCGCTGTACGGCGTGCCGACGATGTTCATCGCCGAACTCGACCACCCGGACTTTGCCAGCTTCGATCTCACGTCGCTGCGCACCGGCATCATGGCGGGCGCCCCGTGCCCGGTCGAGGTGATGCGCCGCGTCAACGACCAGATGAATATGCGCGAGGTGACGATCGCCTACGGCATGACGGAGACCAGCCCGGTCAGTTTCCAGAGCGCCGTCGACGATCCGGAGGAGCGCCGGGTCGCGACGGTCGGACGGATTCATCCTCATGTCGAGGTCAAGGTGGTCGATCTCGAGGGCCGGGTGGTGCCGCGCGGCGCGCGCGGCGAACTCTGCACCCGCGGCTACAGCGTGATGCTGGGGTATTGGGACGAGCCGGAAAAGACCGCCGACGTGCTCGACAAGGCCGGCTGGATGCACACCGGCGATCTCGCGGTGATCGACGACGAGGGCTATTGCAACATCGTCGGCCGCATCAAGGACATGGTGATCCGCGGCGGCGAGAACCTGTATCCGCGCGAAATCGAGGAATTCCTCTATCGCCACCCGAAGATCCAGGACGTCCAGATCTTCGGCGTCGCCGACGATCGCTATGGCGAGGAGCTGTGCGCATGGATCCGCGTCCGCGCCGGCGAGACGCTGACCGCCGACGAGGTGCGGGCGTTCTGCCAGGGCCAGATCGCCCACAACAAGATCCCGCGCTACATCGAATTCGTCGGAGAATTCCCGATGACCGTGACCGGCAAGATCCAGAAATTCATCATGCGCGACACGGTAGAGTCACGACTTGGACTGACGGCCGCGAAGACGGCGTAACGATCGCCGCGACGACGACTTGATACCAACCAGCGTCATTCCGGGGCACGCGCCGCGCCAGCGGCGCGTGAGCCCGGAATCTCGCGCAGCAGCACACCGTCATCTCTGCCGCCACACCGTGCCGCAAGATTCCGGGTTCGCTCGAGCTGCGCTCTCGCGCCCCGGAATGACTGCCTTTGGTGCGGCGGCGCGTCTCGCCTGCCCAGCGGAAGAATCAGACCGGCAACCCGTTCTGCTGCGCCAGATCCTGCAGCGAGGTCTGCGGACGGGCGCCGATGTGCTGGATCACTTCGGCGGCGGCCAGCGCGCCGAGTCGGCCGGCGTTTTCATAACCGGCGTTGCGCACCAGGCCGAACAGGAAGCCGGCGGCGAACAGATCGCCGGCGCCGGTGGTGTCGACCAGCGTGTCGATCTTCGCGGCCGGGACCAGCGTGACTTCGTCCTTGGTGACGACCGCACAGCCCTTCTCGCTGCGGGTGACGACGCCGAGTTTGACGTCGAGCGCGAGTTGCTTCAGCGCGGTGTCGAAATCCGCGGTCTGGTACAGCGCATGCAGTTCGGATTCGTTGGCGAAGATCAGGTCGACGGTGCCGGAGCGCATCAGCTCGAGGAATTCGTCGCGGTAGCGATCGACGCAGAACGCATCCGACAGCGTCAGCGCCACCTGGCGCTTGGCGTCATGGGCGATGGTCGAGGCTTTCAGGAACGCGTCCTTGGCGTTCTTCGGGTCCCACAGATAGCCTTCCAGATAGACGATCGCCGAGCCGGCGATCTGGATCGGGTCGATGTCGTCGGGGCCGAGGTCCTGGGCGGCGCCCAGATAGGTGTTCATGGTGCGCTCGCCGTCCGGCGTCACCAGGATGTAGGAGCAGCCGGTGGCGGGGCCATCGGCGGCCGCTTTGGTCTCGAACGCCACCTTCGCGGCGCGGATGTCGTGGCTGTAGAGTCTCCCGATCTGGTCGTCCTTGACCTTGCCCACATAGGCGGTACGGGCGCCGAAATTGGCCAGGCCCACGATGGTGTTGGCGGCCGAGCCACCGGACATTTCCACCGCCTGCCCCATCGCCGCGTAGATCGCGGCGGCGCGGGCCTCGTCGATCAGCGCCATGCCGCCCTTCACCATGCCGTGCTTGACCAGGAAATCGTCCTCGGTCCGCACCAGCACGTCGAAAATCGCATTGCCGATCGCGAGCACGTCGTATTTCGCTGAAGTCATGAGAATATCCCGTTGCGGCAATTGCGAGGGCGCGGAAAATCCGGTCCAACTCGCTGGCATGTAAAGGCTGGCTGATCGAGCCGCGACCTATCACGTTCAACCCTTCGCCAGCAAGGCTTCCCCGCGCGATGATCCGCCCGATCCTCACCGTCTCCGCCGGAACGCTGACGTCGCGGCTGTTGGGATTCGTTCGCGATGCGCTGGTGGCAGCACTGCTCGGCGCCGGTGGCGTCGCGGACGCGTTTCTGCTGGCGTTTCAGCTGGTCAATGTGACGCGACGGCTGCTGACCGAAGGCGCGCTGAACGCCGCGCTGGTGCCCGCCTGGCTGCGGCTGCGCGACCTCAATGGACCAGCGGTGGCCGCGGCCTTCGCCGGCCGGCTGGTCGGCAGCATCGGCGTGGCCACGCTGGCGATGGCGATCCTGCTCGGCGTCGCGATGCCGCTGGTGATCGCCGCGCTGGCGCCGGGGTTCGTCGGCCAGCCGACGCTGCAACGCGCGGTCGACGACGCCCGCTTGATGCTGCCCTATCTGGCCTTCGCCGGTCCGGTCGCGGTGATGATGGGGCTGTTGAATGCGCAGCATCGCTTCGCGCTGACGGCGTTCTCGCCGCTGCTGTTCAACCTCGCCCTCATCGGCACGACCATCGCGCTGCTGATCTGGCGCCGTGACGCTGCCGAGGCCGCACTGATCCTGGCGGCGACCGTCGGCGTCGCCGGCTTGTTGCAATTGCTGACGCTGGCGTGGCGGCGCGGCGACGCGGTGGCGACGCCGCTGCGGCTGGCCTTCGACGCCGAAATGCGCGGCTTCCTCGGCCGCGCGCTGCCCGGGATGCTGGCGAATTCCGGGCCGCAATGGCTGATCGTCGCCGGCGCGGTGATCGCCTCGGCTGTGCCGGCCGCGGTGTCGTGGCTGTATTTCGCCAACCGGCTGATCGAACTGCCGCTCGGCATCGTCGGCACCGCGATGGGCACCGTGCTGGTGCCGGAACTGACCCGCGCGGTGCGCGCCGACGATCCCGCGGCGATCGCGCAGGCGGAATCGCGCGCGCTGGAACTGGCGGTCGGACTGGCGCTGCCGGCAATGCTGGGGCTGGTCGTGCTGAGCCAGCCGATCGTGCGGCTGCTGTTCGAGCACGGCGCGTTCGGCGCCGCCGACACTGCGGCGACTGCGCAGGCGCTGGCGCTGCTGGCGCTGGGGCTGCCGGCGCAGGTGCTGACCAAGGCGCTGGCACCGGCGTTTTTCGCCCGCGACAACACCGGCAGTCCGCTGCGGGCGATGCTCGGCGGGCTCGGCGTCGCGATCGTCGCGGCATTGCTGCTGGCACCGTGGTTCGGCATCGGCGGCGTCGCCGCCGCGGTGGCGCTCGGTGCCTGGGGCTCGGCCGCCCTGCTGATCCGGCGCGGCGCGGCGACGTTCGGTCTGTCGCTGACGGCAGACGCGCGGCGGCGGCTGGTGCTGATCGCGATCGCCGCGCTGGCGATGGCCGGGCTGCTATGGCTGAAGGCGACATTCGCGCTGCCGCTGGTGGCGCAGGCCCATAGTGCGATCCAGGCGGCGGCGCTCTTGCTCGTGATCGCGGGCGCCGTTGCGATCTATGGCGGACTGCTGGTGCTGCTCGGTGTCGTCAGCCCGTCAGAGCTGCTGCGCGCGATCCGACGGCCTGCCGGCTTGCACGACTGACGCCCGCATGGCAGAGCACGGCGCCTGACGGCACGGAATGGCGCCAGACGCGCGCGGGAACAGCATCATGACGATCGAACGGGTTTTCTCCGGCGTTCAGCCGACCGGCAATCTGCACCTCGGCAACTACCTCGGCGCCATCGTGAATTTCGTCAAACTGCAGGCGACGCATAATTGTATCTATTGCGTGGTCGACCTGCACGCCATCACCGTGCCGGTCGCGGTGTGGGGCGGCCCGAACGAATTGCGGCGCAACACCCGCGAGGTGACCGCGGCCTTCATCGCCGCCGGGATCGATCCGAAAAAGCAGATCATCTTCAACCAGAGCCAGGTCGCCGAACACGCCGAACTGGCCTGGGTGTTCAACTGCGTGGCGCGGCTCGGCTGGCTGAACCGGATGACCCAGTTCAAGGAGAAGGCCGGCAAGGACCGTGAGAACGCCTCCATTGGACTATATGATTACCCGGTACTGATGGCCTCCGACATCCTGGTCTACCGTGCCACCCATGTGCCGGTCGGCGAGGACCAGAAGCAGCATCTCGAATTGACCCGCGACATCGCCCAGAAGTTCAACAACGACTTCGCCGAGTCGATCGCCGCCAATGGTCACGACGGGGGCTATTTCCCGATGCCGGAGCCGGTGATCACCGGCGCCGCGACCCGGGTGATGAGTCTGCGCGACGGCACCAAGAAAATGTCGAAGTCGGATCCGTCGGATTATTCGCGGATCAACCTCACCGACGATGCCGAGGCGATCGCGCAGAAGATCCGCAAGGCCAAGACCGATCCGGAGCCGCTGCCGTCGGAGGAAAAAGGCCTCGAGACCCGTCCCGAAGCCGACAATCTGGTCGGCATCTATGCCGCGCTGGCCGACAAGCCGAAGGCCGAGGTGCTGCGCGAATTCGGCGGCGCGCAGTTCTCCGGCTTCAAGTCCAGCCTGGTCGATCTCGCGGTCGAAAAGCTGTCGCCGCTCGCCGCCGAGATGAAGCGGCTGAGCGCCGATGCCGCCTATGTCGATGCGGTGCTGGCCGACGGCGCCGACCGCGCCCGCGTGATCGCGGCGGAAACCATGGGCGCGGTGAAGGACATCATGGGAATGGTTCGCAAGAAGTAGCCGCCACCGGTCATTCCGGGGCGCGAGCAGCGATAGCTGCGAGCGAGCCTGGAATCTCGCTCCACACGACCGGCCACATCACCTGGCGCAAGATTCCGGGTTCGCTCGGCCTGCGGCCTCGCGCCCCGGAATGACTCACACCACACCGACGCAAGTCGGGGGCGCCTCCGCTTGTGGAGCGATGCCGTGCCGTGCCAGCATGCCGCAGTGGCGCGGGCGCGCGCGGTTCGGCATCGGGACGTGCATGACCACTCAGCGGCAAAGCTACCGGCCGGGCCACCGGCCTAAATGTCTGGTGATCGTCGATGAGACCGCCGAATGGGATCGCGCGGTGTATTACGCGAGCCGCTGGGCGGTGCGGGGCGGCGGCGGCGTGGTGATGCTGCGGGTGATCGAGACGCTCGACCGGAACCAACAATGGCTTGGTGTCGCCGACGTGATGCGCGCGGAAGCGATCGAAATCGCCGAGACCGTGCTCGATCGCGCCTCCGGCCGCGCCAACGGCATCGCCGCGATCACCCCGGAACGGGTGATCCGCGAGGGCGATCCGGTTGCCCAGATTCTCGACGTGATCGACAAAGACGTCGACATCGCGCTCTTGGTGCTGGCGGCAGGCGACGGCCCGGAAGGCCCAGGCCCGATCATCACCACCATGGTCCGCAGCCTCGGCAGCTTCCCGATCCCGGTCACGATCGTGGCCGCCAGCCTGACCGACCAGGATATCGATGCGATGTCTTAACGCACCCCAACGGGGAGGCGACCGCCCGACGCATGATGGCTCCCCCGCCTTGATCGTGCGTTCCGGATCGCCATCTGCTAAGGAAGCCTTACGCCCCGGCCTTGAACCGGCGACGACGGAGAAAATCATGTTCATTCAGACCGAAGCCACGCCGAATCCCGCCACTCTGAAATTCATTCCCGGCCGCGTCGTGCTCGACAGCGGCACCATGGAATTTACCGACCGCGCCACCGCCGCGCGCTCGCCACTGGCCGAGCGGCTGTTCGACGTGCCCGGCGTCACCGGCGTGTTCTACGGCTCGGATTTCGTTACCGTCACCAAAGACGACAGCGACTGGCAGCACCTGAAGCCGGCGATCCTCGGCGCTATTATGGAACACTACATGTCCGGCGTGCCGATCATGGCCGACGGCCGGGTCGACGGCGACGAGCCGTCCGAGGACGACGAGTTCTTCAGCCCCGCCGACGCCGAGACCGTCGACATGATCAAGGACCTGATCGAGACCAGGGTCCGCCCGGCGGTCGCCAATGACGGCGGCGACATCACCTTCCGCGGCTTCAAGGACGGCATCGTCTATCTCAAGATGCAGGGGGCCTGCTCCGGCTGCCCGTCGTCGACCGCGACTCTGCAGCACGGGATCCAGAACCTGTTGAAGCATTTCGTCCCCGACGTGGTCGAAGTCCGCCCGATCTGAACCACACCGCTGCCTGTCGATTGTGCGCTGCTAATGCAGCGTGCAAATTTGTGCATTGCGCCAGAGGTATTTCGGAAACACTTGCCACAAATTTGCCACAAGGCCTGACGCGGCCTTGGCGTTGCTGCTAGACTACCCGGATGTTGATCCTCGCCATCGATACCGCGCTCGACGCCTGTGCCGCCGCAGTGCTGGATACCGACGCCAACCGGCTGATCGCGCGAGAATCCGAGCCGATGCAGCGCGGCCATGCCGAGGCGCTGATGCCGATGATCGCGCGGGTAATCACGGCCTCTGGCGTCAGCTTTGCGCAGCTTGACCGGATCGCGGTGACCACCGGCCCTGGAAGTTTCACCGGGCTTCGCGTCGGGCTGTCGGCCGCGCGCGGCATCGCGCTCGCCGCCGGCAAGCCGGCGGTCGGCTTCACCACGCTCGCCGCCTATGCGGCGCCGCTGCTCAGCGAGCAGGGCGGCGGCCCGATCGTTTCGGCGATCGATGCGCGGCACGATCAGGTCTACTACCAGGTGGTCGCCGGCGACGGCACCAGTATGGTGGGGCCACGAGTTGCACCGATCGAGGAGGCGCTCTCCAGGGCTTGCGTCGGCGCGCCGCGACTGGTCGGAAATGCGGCGCAGATTCTGGCCGACCGCTGGCCGGTCGAGGCCGAACCACCGATGCTGGTCGACGCCCAGCCGGCGCCGGATATCGCCTGGGTGGCTTGGCTCGGCGCTGCGGTAAACCCGGACACGGCGCCGGCGCGGCCGTATTACTTGCGTCCGCCTGATGCCAAGCCGCAGGCCGACCCATTGCGGCGATCGCCGCAGCCAGCCGCGGGATAGTGCATCGCTCATGATGGACTGGCTTTCAGAATTTTGGGGCTACGCCGAGGCGCAGGTCGAGGGCGCGACGCTGCGCGACACCTCGACGCTGGCGCAACTACACGGCGCCTCGTTCCACCGCGGCTGGGACGAGGAAGAGTTCGAGGACATGCTGAGCCAGCGCAACACGCTGGTGCATCGGCTGCGCGTCGGTCGCAAGATCGTCGGCTTCGTGGCGTCGCGGATGGCGGCCGATGAAGCCGAGATCCTGTCGATCGCGCTGGCGTCCAGCCATCGCGGCCGCGGGCTGTCGCGTGATTTGCTGCTGACGCATCTCGGCCATCTTGCCGGCCGCGGCATCGTCAAGGTATTCTTGGAAGTCGAGGAAAACAATCAGGCGGCGCTACGGCTATATACCTGGGCCGGATTCGTCGTCGTTGGGCGCCGCGAGCGCTATTACCGGCAACCGGACGGCGAACAATTGAACGCATTGCTAATGCGTCGCGACTTGTCCTAGCCCCAATGGGGTGGCAGAACACATCGCATTGTCGCAAGCCCATTCTCCCATCACGATGTTGAACGCCATGTCCGAGCTCAAGGCCACCGAAATCGAAGCACGCTGTGCCGCCACCGGCATGCGCATGACCGAGCAACGACGCGTGATCGCGCGGGTGCTGGCGGAAGCGGCGGATCATCCCGACGTCGAGGAATTGTACCGCCGCTGCGTCGCGGTCGACGACAAGATCTCGATCTCGACGGTGTATCGCACCGTCAAGCTGTTCGAGGACGCCGGTATCATCGAGCGGCACGATTTCCGCGAGGGCCGCGCCCGCTACGAACAGATGCGCGATAGCCATCACGATCACCTGATCAATCTGCGCGACGGCAAGGTGATCGAATTCACCAACGAGGAGATCGAGAAGCTGCAGGCCGAGATCGCCCGCAGGCTCGGCTACAAGCTGGTCGATCACCGTCTCGAGCTGTACTGCGTGCCGCTGGAAGACGACAAATCCTGAACTCGCAGATCCCGAGCGCGCGCGTCGATCTGGTCATCTTCGACTGCGACGGCGTGCTGGTCGATAGCGAAATCATCTCCTGCCGCGTCCACGCCGAGACGTTGACCCGCCACGGCTATCCGATCAGCGCCGAACAGGTCGCCGCACGATTCCTCGGCCGTTCAGGGCGAGAGGCGCGCCGCGAAATCGAAGCCGAGCTGGGCCGCGCTTTCAGCGACGATCTCGAAGTCGAGCTCAAGGACGAGCTGTATCGCAGCTTTGCCGCGACGCTGCAGCCGATCACTTTCATCGCAGAGGCGCTCGATGCGATCGCGCAGCCGGTCTGCGTCGCTTCTAGCGGTTCGCAGGAGCGAATCAAAATCGCGCTGACTCGGGTCGGGCTGTACGAGCGATTTGCGCCGCATCTATTTTCCGCCGAGCACGTGCGCCACGGCAAGCCGGCACCGGATCTGTTCCTGTTCGCCGCCGAGCAAATGCACGTTGCACCGGCGCGCTGCGTGGTGATCGAGGACAGTGTCCCCGGCGTGATCGGCGCCGCCGCCGCCGGCATGACGGTGCTCGGTTATCACGGCGGCAGCCATTGCCAGCCCGATACCGCGGCGGCGCTGCGTGCCGCCGGCGCCGCGGCGAGCTTCGATGATATGCGGCAACTGCCTGCAATGATTGAGCAAATCCAGCGCGAGCCGGCCTGAAGGAGCGGTCCGGCAGTTCCGGCGAGATGCTGGATTTCCCGGGCCTAACCCTGTAATTCAGCACCGCGCCGTATCGACGCCGCTTTATCACGCCATTGTGGGTTCCATGGATCAGCCGCGCAAGCTGCACATCAAGTCATTTGGCTGTCAGATGAATGTCTATGATGCGCAGCGCATGGTGGACGTGCTGACGTCGCAAGGCTTTGTCGAGACCGCAAGCGCGGATGATGCTGACCTGGTGATTCTCAACACCTGCCACATCCGCGAAAAGGCGTCGGAGAAAGTCTACTCCGAACTCGGTCGGCTGCGCGTCGCCAAGGACGAGGCCGCCCGCGACGGCCGCCGGGTCGAGATCGTCGTCGCCGGCTGCGTGGCCCAGGCCGAAGGCCAGGAGATCATTCGCCGCCAGCCCGCGGTCGATGTCGTGGTCGGCCCGCAAAGCTATCACCATCTGCCGCAACTGCTGGCGCATGCGAAGACCCACGGCCGCGCGCTGGAGACCGAGTTTCCGGTCGAGGACAAGTTTGGCTTCCTGCCCGAGCCGTCGCGCGACGCGATCCGCGCCCGCGGCATTTCATCCTTCGTCACCGTGCAGGAGGGCTGTGACAAGTTCTGCACCTTCTGCGTGGTACCCTATACCCGCGGCGCCGAGGTCTCGCGCCCGGTGACGAAGATCGTCGACGATGTGAAGCGGCTTGCCGATAATGGCGTTCGCGAAATCACCCTGATCGGCCAGAACGTCAATGCCTATCATGGCGACGGGCCGGACGGACGGCCCTGGCCGCTCGGCCGCCTGCTTGGCCATCTGGCCACGATTCCCGGCATCGTGCGGCTGCGCTATTCGACCAGCCATCCGCTCGACGTCGATGATTCGCTGATCGAGGCGCACCGCGATTTGCCGGCGCTGATGCCGTTTGTGCACCTGCCGGTTCAGTCCGGTTCGGACCGGGTTTTGGCGGCGATGAACCGCAAGCATAGTGCCGACGATTATCGCAGGGCCGTCGAGCGATTCCGCAAGGCGCGGCAAGACATTGCTTTTTCTTCGGATTTCATCGTGGGCTTCCCTGGGGAGAGCGAGCAAGATTTTGCCGCGACGCTCGCGCTGGTCACACAAATCAGCTACGCTGGGGCATATTCGTTCAAGTATTCGCCGCGGCCCGGCACCCCGGCGGCGGAGATTCGGGAGACGGTGTCAGCGGCGGTGATGGACGAGCGATTGGGGCGGCTCCAGCAGTTGATCGACAGTCAGCAATCGGCCTTCAATTTGGCTGCGATTGGAACCACGGTCGACGTGCTTTTCGAGCGCGCCGCGCGTAATGAAGGCCAGATCGTCGGCCGTACCGCCTACCTGCAGCCCGCGCATGTCATGGCGCCGCCGGACATCATCGGTCGGGTGCTGCCGGTCAGAATCGAAAACCTCGAGCGCTATAGTCTGCTGGGAACGCTCGACGCCCCGCAGACCGGTCCGGAATCGCCAGCGCCATCCGCAATGTCCACGGGAGCCTGAACCCTTGCCACCAAAAAGCGCAACGGATTCGCCTTCGCTCGCTCCCCGCCGCAAACTCGACCGCGACAGCCAGACCCCGCCCGAGACTCAAGTTGTCGTCGCCTTCGACGACAATCGCGCCGCCTCGGCGCTGGTCGGCCCCTATGGACAGAACCTCGCGCTGATCGAACGCAGGCTCGCGGTGGTGGTGGATTCCCGCGGCAATCACATCACCATCGCCGGCTCCCGCGAGGGCTGTGACGCCGCGCGGCGAGTGCTGGAGACGCTCTATGGCCAGGCGGTCGAGGGCAGTGATCTGGCGCAAGGCGACGTCGAGGGCGCGATCCGCGCCGTGATCGCGCAGGGCTCATTGTTCGAATTCGACGCCAAGAGCGCGGCCTCGGCGTTCGAAGCGATCAACCTGCGCAAGCGTCCGGTACGCGCCCGCACGGCGGCGCAGGACAGCTACATTCGCGCGCTGAAGCGCCACGAGCTGGTGTTCGGCATCGGTCCGGCCGGAACCGGCAAGACCTGGCTCGCAGTGGCGCAGGCGGCGCAATTGTTTGAACGCAAGGAAGTCGACCGCATCATCCTGTCTCGTCCGGCGGTGGAAGCCGGCGAACGGCTCGGATTCCTGCCCGGCGACCTGCGCGAAAAAGTCGATCCTTATTTGCGCCCGATCTATGATGCTTTGTACGATCTGATGGATTCGCGGATCGTGGAGCGCGCGCTGCAGACCGGCGAGATCGAGATCGCGCCACTGGCTTTCATGCGCGGCCGCACCCTGACCAATGCCGCGATCATCCTCGACGAAGCGCAGAATACCACCTCGATGCAGATGAAGATGTTTCTGACCAGGCTCGGAGAGAACAGCCGGATGATCATCACCGGCGATCCGAGCCAGGTCGATTTGCCCCCCGGTCAAACCTCGGGCCTCGCCGAAGCCGTCAGGCTGCTCGACGGCGTCGAGGGCATCGCGCAGGTTCGATTCACCGCCGACGACGTGATCCGCCACGAACTGGTGGCGCGGATCGTCGCCGCTTACGAGGGATTGCCGCAGAAGCCGGCAACCGGCCGGCCTTGACCCACACCACACGCTCTGGGAGCGGCTGCGACCAATTCGGGCCGGCTCCGGAAAGTAGTTTCGGACCAATGCAGCGCTTCGCTCTTCCCGCAACGGAAGTCCTCATCGTCGCCGAATGTTGGCAGGCCGAGCCCGAGGCCGAAGCAACGGTGCTGCGCGCCATCGCCGCCGCCGCCGAGACGGTCGATGCCGACACCGGCGACGCCGAACTCGCGATAATGCTGACCGATGATTCCGGAATCCGCACCCTGAACGCCAACTGGCGCGGCATCGACAAGCCGACCAATGTGCTGTCGTTTCCGGCGTTGCAGCCGCCGGGCGGGATAGAACCGGACGACGCGCCGCGGATGCTCGGCGACATCGCCATCGCCTTTGAGACAGTGCGGCGCGAGGCCGACGACGAACAAAAGCCGTTCGTCAACCATCTGAGCCATTTGGCGGTCCATGGCTTCCTGCATCTGGTCGGCTACGATCACGAAACAGAAGCCGAGGCCGAGGCGATGGAAAACGTCGAGCGCCAAATTCTCGCCGGGCTCGGCATTCCTGATCCTTATGCGGATCAGGATCGGGTGAGCTGACATGCCTGACGGCGACCCAGCCCAGACCCCGGACACCGCGCACGGCCAGGCCAACCTGCCGGCGGTGGTGCATCAGGGCGAGCTGCTGCGCCCGGCCGGCGAGAACTGGCTGATCCGCGCGATTCGCTCGCTGTTCGGCTGGAAGCCCGGTTCGGTGCGCGACGACCTGCAGGTGGTGCTCGACGCCAGCCCGCCCGACGACACCGGCTTTTCGGCGATCGAGCGCACCATGCTGCGCAACATCCTCAGCCTGCACGAGCGGCGAATCGCCGACGTGATGGTGCATCGCGCCGACATCGTCGCGGTGAAGCAGGACATCACGGTCGGCGAATTGATGAGCCTGTTCGAAAGCGCGGCGCATTCGCGCCTGGTCGTCTACAACGAGACCCTCGACGATCCGGTCGGCATCGTCCACATCCGCGACCTGCTCGCTTTCATGACCGCGCGGGCGCGCGACGAAGTCCCCAGCAAGGCCAAGCGCAAGAAGCCGTCGCCCGCCGGGCTCGATCTGCGCGCCATCGATCTCAAGCAGCCGCTGGTCGACAGCGGTATCATCCGCAAATTGCTTTACGTGCCGCCGTCGATGCGGGCGATCGATTTGCTGGCGCAGATGCAGGCCGCGCGGATTCATCTGGCTCTGGTGGTCGACGAATACGGCGGCACCGACGGACTGGTCTCGATCGAGGACATCGTCGAGCAGATCGTCGGCGAGATCGACGACGAGCACGACAGCGCCGAGCCGCCGTCGATCGTGCGGCAGGCCGACAATTCCTTCATCGCCGATGCCCGCGCCAGCCTCGAGGACGTCCGCTCGGTGATCGGAGAGGAGTTCGTCACCGGCGAGGCCGGCGAAGAAGTCGAGACGCTCGGCGGCTATCTGGTCACTCATGTCGGGCGCCTGCCGGTCCGCGGCGAGGTGATCTCCGGTCCCGGCAATTTCGAGATCGAGGTGCTCGACGCCGACCCTCGACGGGTCAAGCGGTTGCGGATCGGAATCCGCAAGGAACGCCCCGTGGCGCGGCCGCGGGAACCGCGTCGGCGCGAATCGCCGACCGACGGCGCCTCGCCCCAGACCAACGACAACGCCAATCCGGCAAATCCAGCGGCACCCGGCGAAGGAGCCGGTTCGTCGTGACGCCGCCGCCTGCGATTCGCCGGATCGGGCCCGGAATCATCCTGGCGTGGGGCTGGAAGCGTGCCGCCATCGCGTTGGTCGCCGGCGCGCTGTCGTCGCTGGCGATGGCACCGTTCAACGCCTGGCCGATCCTGTTTCTGACCTTCCCGGCGATGGTCTGGCTGATCGACGGCGCCGGCGCTGGACGATGGCGCGGCTTGCCGGCAGCGGCACTTTCGGGCTGGTGGTTCGGTTTTGGTTACTTCGTCCCGGGGCTTTACTGGATCGGCTACGCATTCCTGGTCGACGCGCAGACTTTCGCCTGGCTGTTGCCGGCCGCGGTTTGCGGGCTTCCGGCCTATCTCGCGCTGTTCACCGCGTTCGGTTTCGCGCTGGCGCGACTGATCTGGACCCGGGACGGTTCGCGGGTACTGGCGCTCGCGGTCAGCCTCACCCTGAGCGAATGGTTGCGCGGCCACGTCCTGACCGGCTTTCCGTGGAATGCCTTTGGATACGCGCTGACCGAACCGCTGGCGCTGGCGCAAAGCGTGTCGCTGATCGGCATCTGGGGCCTGACCTTTCTCGCCGTCGCGATTTTCGCTAGCCCCGCGGTGCTGATCGACGGTGACGCGCGCCGTCGCTGGCTCGCGCCGGTGGCGGCGCTCGGCCTGCTGGCGGCGATGGGAAGTTACGGCGCGGTGCGGCTGCAGGGATCGCCGACGCGGCTGGTGGACAAGGTCAAACTGCGGATCATTCAGCCGAATCTGCCGCAGGACGACCGTTTCAACTATTCCGCCAAGGCGGAGGTGATGAAGAAATATCTGACGCTGTCGGATCGCGCCACCGGGCCACAATCCACCGGCGTGCGCGACGCCACACTGCTGATCTGGCCGGAATCGGCGTTTCCATTCTTCCTGGCACGCGAAGCTGACGCGATGGCGCAGATCGCCGAACTATTGCCGAAAGGTACCGTGCTGCTAACCGGATCGGTGAGACCGCCGGAGGTGCCGCCGGGAACCCGGATCACCCGCGCCTACAATTCGATCTACGCCATCGACCACGACGGCAGCATCCTCGCCGTCTATGACAAGCTTCATCTGGTCCCATTCGGAGAATTTTTGCCGTACCAGAATTTGATGGAAAAGATCGGGTTCGTCCAACTCACCAAGGTGCATGGCGGCTTCATTCCGGGGCTGCGCCGCAAGATCATCGGCCTGCCGAACGCCCCGCCGATGCTGCCGCTGATCTGCTACGAGGCGATCTTCCCCGACGAAATCGTCTCACGCGACGATCGTCCCGGCTGGATTCTCAATCTCACCAATGACGGCTGGTTCGGAATCTCGAGCGGTCCCTATCAGCACCTGCAGCAAGCCCGGGTCCGCGCAATCGAACAGGGGCTGCCGTTGGTGCGCGCCGCAAACACCGGGGTTTCCGCTGTGATCGATCCGCTCGGGCGAATTGTGACGCGACTTGGGCTCGGTGTCGAAGGCGTCTTGGACGCGGGCCTGCCCGCGGCAATTCCGCCCACGGTTTATATGAGTGCTGGTGATATCCCCGTTGCGATCCTTGTCTGCGTTGCGATGATGCTTGTAATGCGGCGCAGATTCGCCAGACTACCGTGATAATATGTATTACATCCACTCAACCGCAGATTAAGTTGGAGGAAATACGCACGCATGTATCATGAAATTTCCTGTCGGCGGAAATTAACGGCGATTACGCTTCAGGTTCTAAGACATTTGACGGCTCCAATATTTAAGGCGTATTCCAACCAACATGCGCGAATTGTTTGCGTCTGCTAATGTGCCTAAGGAGTGAGTGAGATGTCGACCAAAGCGCCCAATCCTGTTGACAAATATGTCGGCAGCCGTGTGCGCATGCGCCGCATCATGCTGGGCATGAGTCAAGAAAAACTGGGCGAAGCGCTGGGGCTGACATTCCAGCAGGTTCAGAAGTACGAAAAGGGCACCAATCGTGTTGGTGCCAGCCGTATTCAACAGATTTCGGAAATCCTGCAGGTGCCGGTTTCCTTCCTGTTCGAAGGCGGCCCGGGCGGCGGCCTGGCTAACAGCAACGGTTTCAGCGAAGCCCCGTCGCCGGCCTATGTTTCGGACTTCCTTGCAACTTCCGAAGGTCTGGCACTGACGCGCGCATTCACCCGCATCACCGACGCCAAGCTGCGCCGTAGCATCGTCGATATGGTCGAACAGATCGCCGCGCGTGAGGCACCGGATCGCCGCTGAGGCGGCGTCGCGTGCATAAGCATCACGTGGTATAATCTGATCTTATCGGACGATGCGGATCACGCTTATCGCGCATGATCGTCATATTGATATTTCCGGATCAGAACTTCGATGACCTCGCCCCGCAGCAAACCGTATCCGGATTCGGCCGGCGATCCAGCCGCAGCGCGCGCCCTCGGCTCGTTCTTCGGACGACGCAAGGGACACAAGCTGCGGTCGCATCAGGCTGACCTGATCGCGGAATTGCTGCCCCGCCTCGCGCTCGACATCAGCGCGGCAAGCCCCGCGGCGATCGCCACACTGTTCGATCCACCCGTCGCCGGGGTTCGGCTTGAAATCGGATTCGGCGGCGGCGAACATCTGATCGCCGAAGCGTTGGCGTTTCCCGATCTCGGGTTTATTGGCTGCGAGCCTTACGTCAATGGCATGGCAAAGATTCTGGCGCAGATCGAAGCCAACCAGATCGGCAATATCCGGCTATTCGCCGGCGACGCCGCCGAACTGCTGGCCTGGGTGCCGCCGCGTTCACTGAAGCGGATCGATCTGATCCACCCCGATCCTTGGCCGAAGCGCCGACACTGGAAGCGGCGGTTCGTCCAGAACGCGACCGTCGGCGCGATGGCGCGGGTGCTGGAGCCCAATGGCGAATTCCGCTTCGTCTGCGACATCGACGATTACTCCGCCTGGACGCTCGCGCATCTGTTGCGTTCGCCGGACTTCGAATGGCTGGCGGAACGCGCCGATGACTGGCGCCAGCCATGGCCGAACTACACCATGACGCGCTACGGCCGCAAAGCCGAGCGCGAGGGCCGCAAGGCCGCGTAT
The DNA here is from genome assembly GCF_013377015.1 of Rhodopseudomonas sp. Taxonomy (GTDB): domain Bacteria; phylum Pseudomonadota; class Alphaproteobacteria; order Rhizobiales; family Xanthobacteraceae; genus JARJEH01. The sequence continues at coordinate 1,277,731 of NZ_JACABA010000001.1, forward strand.
CTGCGCTTCCGCAGATACGCGGAGTAGTTCGATCGCGATCGCCTATTGCTTCGCCGCCTGCGCGTCGCGCGCCTTGCGGATGTCGGTTGCCTCCCACACCATCCGCTTGCCGCGCTCGCGGCCGAGCAGTTCGATCGGATCGCGGTTGTCGATGTGGCCGAACTGTCCCTTGTAGACGCCGTAGCCGCACAGTTCCTGCAGCCGGCGCGGGAACCGCTGCGCGGTCTCGCGCGGAATCCCGAGCTGCAGATTCTCCTGCTGCCGCATCCAGCCCCAGCAATAGGCGCAGGAAAACGCGAAGCGGCGCGCGTCCGAATTGTTGGCGCCGCCGCCGTGCCACAGCGCGCTGTCGAACAGCATGACGCTGCCCGCAGGCATCGTCGCCGTCACCGTCTCGTAGTCGCGGCCGTATTCCGGCGAGGACGGCAATTTGTGGCTTCCAGGAATGATCCTTGTCGCGCCGTTCTCCGCGGTGAAATCGGTCAGCGCCCAGATCGCGTTCAGCGTGATCGGAATATGCGGGCGCGGCAGCGGAATCATCTGGGTGTCTTCATGGATCGGCTGGGCTTCCTGACCAGGACCGAGCACCAGCGACACGAACGACGACAGCAGGCATTCCTTGTCCAGCACCTTCTCGACCAGCGGCAGCACGTGGTCGTGCAGCGGCACTTCCCAGAACACGTCGTCATAGGTCAGAAGATTGTTGATGCGGACGGTCTTGAAGCCTTCGAACGAAGTCTTGGCCGGCCCGAGATTGTGGTCGCGCTCGATCCGCAGCAGCGCGGCTTTCAAAGCCTCGACCAGCGCCGGATCGACCGCCCGCTCGATCACGGTGTAGCCGTCGTCGCGAATTCGCGCCGCGTGAGAATCAATATCCGCCTCGCCCAGCATGCGTCCTCCACGACAATGGCGCTGTTTCGCGCCGTTGCCCCAGCATAGAAGGAATCGGACAGGCTTGTCAGCCGCGCGTTGCGGGCGGTGCAGTGGTTATTCGTAGGACTGCCGGCTGCGCCAGAAATTCAGTACCCGTTGCGCGGTGGCGGGCGCCAGTCGCTCGAAATTCAGCCGCGCTTCCTCGATGTCCGGTGGCGAAGGCATCCGGTCCGGACCGGTCCGCAACCCGATCATGGCGCGCGCCGTGGGCCATCCGAAGCCGAGCGCCTTGCCCAGAACCAGGATCGGATCGTTTCGTTCTCCAACCAGCAGCTGGTCGAGCGTCGAGAGCCGGACCGCCGACAGCGCCGACAGCGCAGCGACCGTTTCCTCGTATTGAAACGACGTCGCAAAGCCCCGTACCGTGGCTTCGTTCAGGCCGCCGGTATTCAGCAGCGCCACCACCGCACGCTGCGCCGGTCCGAAGTCGCGCTGCACTGTGGGTTGGGTCGGCGCGCCCGACAGCTCGCTCATCGCCCGGTTGATCGCAATCTTGGCGCTCGGCCGCGCAACGTCGAACAGCCGGCGCCGCACCGCGTCGGCCGAACACGCCAGCAAGTCCTTCAACAGCGGCGCCGACAGATCGTCGCGCTGGCCGACCGCGAGCGCCAACACGCCATCCTGCGCCGAGCGCCTGATCAATCCGTTGAAGCCGGCGGTTGAAAATTCCGCGCCAGCGTTGGCGACGATCTTACGGACCACGTCGCGGTCGCCGCGACGCACGATCACATCGGTGACCGGCGGGGCCAGCAGCGGACGTTCCGAAATCGCCATCAGATGCGTCTGACCGCGCAGCCGGGCGATTTCCACCAAAGTGGCTTCGTCGACCATCGGCGAGCGGCGTAGCAGCGGCCCGGCAATGCCGATGTCCTCGTCGCAGACCAGCTGGCGAACCAGCTCGGGCGGCGCGTTGGTCAGCGAGGACAGTCGCGCGGCCAGTTCGCCGCGCACATCGATCTCGGTCTCCGCCACCAACCTGGTTAGAACGCCGTCGAACAGCGCGACATGGTCTGAGCGAAAATGTGCGGCACCCTGGACAAACAATTCGGAAATCTGGCGTACCGCTTCGGCACGACGCAGCGGGTCGCCATGATTGACGACATCGTCGAGACCGGGAACCAGCGCATAGGCAGCCAACATCAGATCAACTCTGCAAGCCGACCTGCAAACCGACCGGCGTTGCCCGCAACCTAATTCGCTGGCGTGAACGAAGGGTTAGGTTTCGAGATCGCTCTCTAACAACTCGCGTTGCGAATCCGCGGGCCGCAACATCGTGCCGCTACTGATCGGCGCCGGTCGCCAGCGGGCTGCCCGAAAACCTCGATTCCTGGGCGATTTTTCGAACCTCCGCGCAGCGATCGGGCAGAATTCACGATCGTCCGCCTCGCAAAAGCACCGGTTCCCGCCGTCCTGGCCCTTGCTGCTCGGCGTGAAAACGGCTATATCAAGCACAACTTAGATCTCATATACGACCGCGTATTGAGAGTGGGCCCCTCGGGACCCGCTCTTTTTTATTACCTGAGCGAACCGCACCGAACATGCCGGATCGGCTCGGGCACGACAGCCGCCAGGCCGAAGCCTGCCTGCCTTCCAATACCATTCAAGACAGACCAGTAAGACAAAATTGACCCTGGATATGACCGATCCGATCGCTGGTGCCGTGGAATTCGATCTGCTCGCCGAACCGCGCCTGGTTGTGGAACCCGGCGTGGCGGCGCGGGTATCGGCGGTCGCGGGTCCGGTGTTGCAGGGAATGGGGTACCGGCTGGTCCGGATCAAGGTCTCCGGCGAACTCGGCTGCACGGTCCAGATCATGGCCGAGCGCCCCGACGGCACCATGCTGGTCGAGGACTGCGAGGCGATTTCGCACGCGCTGTCGCCGGTGCTGGACGTCGCCGACCCGATCGAACGCGCCTATCGGCTGGAGATTTCCTCACCGGGGATCGACCGCCCGCTGGTCCGCCGTAGCGATTTCGAGCGTTATCAGGGCTACCTGGTCAAGATCGAGATGGCTGTCGCCGTCGGCGGTCGCAAGCGGTTCCGCGGCCTGCTCGGCCCCATCGAGGGCGACGCCGTGCTGTTGGCGCGCGAAGGCGCCCGCGACGGCGAGGACCCCAACACCTTGTTGCCGCTGGAGGATATTGCCAGCGCCAATCTGGTGCTGACCGACGAATTGATCGCGGAATCGATGCGCCGCGGCAAGATCGCCGAGCGCGAGATGAAGCAGAATCTCGGAATTCTGCCGCCGCCGCCGGCCCACGCCAAAAAGAGCGATCCGACCAAGAGCAACGCGCCGAAGCCGAAGCTGAAGACCGCCGCCAAGGCCGCGCCCAAGGCTCCGCCGAAGAACACCAAGGAACACCGCCTCGCCGCCGAACGTGCCCGGCGCGGCGATTTCGATCCCACTGAAGGAGACTGAGCATGGCCGCTGTCAGCGCCAATAAAATCGAACTTCTGCAGATCGCCGACGCGGTGGCGCGGGAGAAATCGATCGACCGGTCGATCGTGATCGCCGCGATGGAAGACGCCATCGCCAAGGCGGCGCGGGCCCGCTACGGCTCCGAGACCGACGTCCACGCTGAAATCGATCCGAAAAAGGGCGAATTGCGGCTGTCGCGCCACATGCTGGTGGTCGAGCAGGTCGAGAACTCCTCGAACCAGATTTCGCTGAAGGACGCGCAGCGCGCCAATCCCGGCGCCCAGATCGGCGACACCATCGCCGACACCCTGCCGCCCTTGGAATACGGCCGGATCGCCGCACAGTCGGCCAAGCAGGTGATCGTGCAGAAGGTGCGCGAGGCCGAGCGCGACCGGCAATATATGGAATTCAAGGACCGCATCGGCGACATCGTCAACGGCATCGTCAAGCGCGTCGAATACGGCAGCGTGATCGTCGATCTCGGCCGCGGCGAAGCGATCGTGCGGCGCGACGAGATGCTGCCGCGCGAAGTGTTCCGCAATGGCGACCGGGTCCGCGCCTATATCTTCGACGTCCGCCGCGAAACCCGCGGTCCGCAGATCTTCCTGTCGCGCACCCATCCGCAATTCATGGCCAAACTGTTCGCCCAGGAAGTGCCGGAAATCTACGACGGCATCGTCGAGATCAAGGCGGTCGCCCGCGACCCCGGCTCGCGCGCCAAGATCGGCGTGATCTCGCGGGATTCCTCGGTCGATCCGGTCGGCGCCTGCGTCGGCATGCGCGGTTCCCGGGTCCAGGCCGTGGTCAACGAGCTGCAGGGCGAGAAGATCGACATTATCCCGTGGTCGCCCGATATCGCGACCTTCGTGGTCAATGCGCTGGCGCCCGCCGAAGTATCGAAAGTCGTGATCGACGAAGATCGCGAGCGGATCGAGGTTGTGGTTCCGGATACCAATAACCAGCTGTCTCTTGCGATCGGACGCCGCGGCCAGAACGTGCGGCTGGCCTCGCAGCTCACCGGCTGGGACATCGACATCCTGACCGAGACGGAAGAGTCCGAGCGTCGCCAGGCCGATTTCGAGAATTCCACCCGGGTGTTCATGGAATCGCTGAACGTCGACGAAGTGGTCGGCCAATTGCTGGCGTCTGAAGGCTTCACCTCGGTCGAGGAACTGGCGCTGGTCGATGTCAGGGAACTGGCCGGCATCGAAGGCTTTGACGAGGAGACGGCCAACGAACTGCAGAGCCGCGCCCGCGAATATCTCGAACAGCTCGAATCCGAGCTTGAAACGAAACGTAAGGAACTCGGTGTGGAAGACGCTTTGAAGACCGTGCCCGGCGTGACCTCGAAGATGCTGGTCAAGTTCGGCGAGAACGAGATCAAGACCGTTGAGGATCTGGCGGGTTGCGCCACCGACGACTTGGTCGGCTGGAGCGAGCGCAAGGAAGGCGCCGAGCCGGTCAAGCATCCCGGCATTCTCGACGCCAGCGAAATCTCGCGCGAGGACGCCGAGCACCTGATCATGCAGGCCCGCGTCATCGCCGGCTGGATCACCGAGGCCGATCTTGCCAAGGCCGCGGAGCCGGCCGAGGCCCCCGAAGACCAGCCGGTTTGAGGACGGTGTCGCCCGCATGCTTGCATTCGCCGACCAGGCAGATCTCGACAACGGACCGCGGACCCACAAGTCCGCGACCGAGCGGATGTGCGCGGTGTCGCGGCAAGTGCGGCCGATCGACGAACTGATCAGGTTCGTCGTCGCGCCCACGGGCGAGGTGGTTGCCGATCTGAAGCGCAAGCTGCCGGGCCGTGGCCTTTGGGTCTCGGCCTCGCGCAAGGCGGTGGCCGAGGCGGTCAGGCGCAATGTGTTCGCCAGGGGCTTCAAAACCAACGTCAAACCCGCGCCGACGCTGGCGCAGGACACCGAAACCATGCTGGTGCGCGGCGTGCTGGACGCGCTGGCGATGGCAGCGAAGGCCGGCCAGGTGGTTTCCGGCTTCACCCGGGTCGAGGGAGCGCTGGAGAGCCGCCAGGCCGTGGCTCTGATCCACGCCGCGGATGGCGCAGCGGACGGAATTCGTAAGCTGGGCGCCCTGGCGCGCCAAAATGACGGGATTGCGACCGGATCGCGCGATTTTCCGGTTGTAACCGCGTTGACTTCGGCAGAATTGGATTTGGCATTGGGGCGGTCAAATGTGATACATGCTGCCCTGCTCGCAGGCTCGGCCGGCCAAACGTTCCTGTCGCGCTGCCAGATCCTGGTCCGATACCGGCTGGCGGACGACGGCAATGCGGATACTGCCACGGCCAGGGCACCGACGAACACGCCGACAGACGTTGCTGAAAAAGACTGTGCGGTTACGCACAAGGTTTAGAGATTGGGACTACTGAATGGTTGATACGAAAACTCCTGGCGACAAGACTCTGAGTGTGCCGACCAAGACCTTGACGCTGAAGCCGCGCGTCGAGCAGGGCGTCGTGCGCCAGAGCTTCAGCCATGGCCGTACCAAACAGGTGGTGGTCGAGAAACGCGGCAAGCGCCGGATCGGCGGCGACGCGCCGGGCGAGACCGCTCCGCCCGCACCCGAACCGGTCGTTGCGAAGCCGGCAGCACCGGTTGCCCGCGCCCCGATGTCGCGTCCGCCTCAGTCCGCCTCGCCGCGCAGCGGCTCGGGCGTGGTGTTGCGCACCCTGACCGAGGACGAGCGTAGCGCGCGCGCCAGCGCGCTGGCAGATGCGCGGCTGCGCGACGTCGAAGAGCGCCGCCTCGCCGAAGCCGAAGCCGCCCGCCGCAACAGCAAGGAAGGCATCGAGCAGGCCG
>NZ_JACABA010000001.1:1283911-1385490 GCF_013377015.1 Rhodopseudomonas sp.
GGCCAAGGCCGAACGCGAAGCCAAGAAGCGATTCGGCGAAGCCGAAGCCAAGGCTGCCGCCGAAGCCAAGCCCGTAACGACAGCCCGCGCACCCGGCGCCGCCGTGCCTCCGGCACGTGCGCCCGGCGTTGCCGCCGACGCTACCGATGAGGATGAAGGTCCGCGCCAGATCCGCCGCGGTCCCGGCGGCGTCGCCCGTCCGGTCACCCCGCCGAAGACCACCGCCAAGCCGGCGCCTGCCAAGCAGCGCGGCCGCCTGACCCTGGTCACCGCTTTGTCCGCCGACGACGTCCGCGAGCGCTCGATCGCCTCGTTCCGTCGCCGCACCCAGCGCCTCAAGGGCCATCAGTCCAACGAGCCGAAGGAAAAGCTGGTCCGCGAGGTCATCATTCCGGAAGCTATCACCATCCAGGAACTCGCCAACCGTATGGCCGAGCGCGCCGTGGACGTGATCCGGCTGCTGATGAAGCAGGGCCAGATGGTGAAGATCACCGACGTGATCGACGCCGACACCGCCCAGCTGGTGGCCGAGGAAATGGGCCACACCGTCAAGCGCGTCGCCGAATCCGACGTTGAAGAAGGCCTGTTCGATATCGTCGGCGACGACACCGACACCGAACCGCGCTCCCCGGTCGTCACCGTGATGGGCCACGTCGACCACGGCAAGACCTCGCTGCTCGATGCGCTGCGCCACGCCAATGTGGTGTCGGGCGAAGCCGGCGGCATCACCCAGCATATCGGCGCCTATCAGGTCACCTCGCCGGAAAGCGGCAAGAAGATCACCTTCATCGACACCCCCGGCCACGCCGCGTTCACCGCGATGCGTGCCCGCGGCGCCAAGGTCACCGACATCGTTATCCTGGTGGTGGCCGCCGATGACGGCGTGATGCCGCAGACCATCGAGGCGATCAATCACGCCAAGGCGGCGAAGGTGCCGGTGATCGTCGCGATCAACAAGATCGACAAGCCCGACGCCAAGCCGGAGCGCGTCCGCACCGAACTGCTGCAATACGGCGTGCAGGTTGAATCGCTCGGCGGCGACGTCGTCGATGTCGAGGTCTCGGCCAAGAACAAGACCAATCTCGACAAGCTGCTAGAAATGGTGGCGTTGCAAGCCGAGTTGCTCGATCTCAAGACCAACACCAAACGTCCGGCCGAAGGCACCGTGATCGAAGCCAAGCTCGATCGCGGCCGCGGTCCGGTCGCCACCGTGCTGGTCCAGCGCGGCACCCTGCGGATCGGCGACATCATCGTCGCCGGCGCCGAAATGGGCCGCGTCCGCGCGCTGATCTCGGATCAGGGCATCACCCTCACCGAAGCCGGCCCCTCGGTGCCGGTCGAAGTGCTCGGCTTCAACGGCCCGCCGGAAGCCGGCGACCGCATGGCCGTGGTCGAGAGCGAAGCCCGCGCCCGCGAAGTCACCAGCTACCGTGCGCATCAGAAGCGCGAGAAGTCCGCCTCGGCCGTGTCCGGCCTGCGCGGCTCGCTCGAGCAGATGATGAGCCAGCTCAAGACTACCGGCCGCAAGGACTTCCCGCTGATCATCAAGGCCGATGTGCAGGGCTCGCTGGAAGCTATCCTGGGCTCGCTTGAGAAACTCGGCACCGACGAAGTCACCGCCCGCATCCTGCATGCAGGGGTCGGCGGCATCTCGGAATCCGACGTCACGCTGGCGGAGGGCTTTAACGCCGCGATCATCGGCTTCAACGTCCGCGCCCATAAGGAAGCGGCCGCGGCCGCCAAGCGCAACGGCATCGAGATCCGCTACTACAACATCATCTACGACCTCGTCGACGACGTGAAGAAGGCGATGAGCGGCCTGCTCGCGCCGACCTTGCGCGAAACCATGCTCGGCAACGCGCTGATCCTGGAAGTGTTCAACATCTCCAAGGTCGGCAAGGTCGCTGGTTGCCGCGTCACCGACGGTTCGGTCGAGCGCGGCGCAAACGTCCGCTTGATCCGCGACAACGTCGTGGTTCACGAGGGCAAGCTGTCGACCCTGAAGCGTTTCAAGGACGAAGTGAAGGAAGTGCAGTCCGGTCAGGAATGCGGCATGGCGTTCGAGAGTTACGGCGACATGCGCGCCGGCGACGTCATCGAATGTTATCGCGTGGAGACGATCCAGCGCTCGCTGTAAGTCCAAATCTTGCAGCGAGCCGTCGATCGATAATGGGCGTCATGGACGGACTTGGTCCGGCCATCCACGTCTTACCTAAGACAAAGACAGGCGTGGATGCCCGCGACAAGCGCGGGCGTGACGCCAATTTGAGAGACGACAATGCCTCGCCATCACGAAAAGAGCACCAGCCCCGGCGGCTCGCAGCGTCAGTTGCGGGTCGGCGAGTTGGTGCGCCATGCCATCGCCGATATTCTTTCGCAGGGTGGCGTGCACGATCCGGTGCTGGAGACTCACTTGATCACCGTGCCGGAAGTCCGGATGTCGCCGGATCTCAAGCTCGCGACCGTCTATGTGATGCCGCTCGGCGGCCGCGACACCGACATCGTGCTGAAGGCGCTGGCGGCCAATAAGCCGTTCATCCGCACCGCGGTGGCGCACCGCGTTAATCTGAAATTCGCACCCGACCTTCGCTTCCGCATCGACGAGCGATTCGCCGAGGCGGAACGAATAGAGAAATTATTGAGAACACCCGCGGTGCAAAAGGACCTCGAACCGGATTCGGACGGAAATTGATGAACGTGACCACGCCAGACGCCCTTCTCGACGCGCAGCATGTCGAATCGAACGGCGCTGATGAAAATATTTCTTCGCAGCCGATTCGTGCCGATCGTTCGCACAACGATCCGCGCAACAACGGCCAGCGCGGCGGGAAGCAGCGCCAGAACAACCAGCCGCGGCGCGACAAGCGCGATGTCCATGGCTGGGTGGTGCTGGACAAGCCGATTGGCATGACCTCGACCCATGCGGTGGCGGTGGTGAAGCGGCTGTTTTCGGCCAAGCGCGCCGGCCACGCCGGCACGCTGGATCCGCTCGCCTCCGGCGGGCTGCCGATCGCGATGGGCGAAGCCACCAAGACCGTGCCGTTCGTCATGGACGGCCGCAAGCGCTACCGCTTCACGGTGGCGTGGGGCGAGGAGCGCGACACCGACGACACCGAGGGCCAGGTCACCAAGTCGAGCGAGCTGCGCCCGACCCCGGAGGCGATTCGGGCGCTGCTGCCGCAGTTCACCGGGCGGATCGAGCAGACCCCGCCGCAATATTCCGCGATCAAGATCGCCGGCGAGCGCGCCTACGACATGGCGCGCGACGGCGAGGTCGTCCCGCTGGTCCCCCGCCCGGTCGAGATTCACGAATTAATCCTTACGGAACAAACAGATAGTGACCATTCGGTGTTCGAGGCGGAATGCGGCAAGGGCACCTATGTGCGGGCGCTGGCGCGGGATCTGGGGCGGCTGCTCGGCTGCTACGGCCATATTTGCGAGCTGCGGCGGACCCTGGTCGGCCCGTTCCGCGAGGCGGACATGATTCCGCTGGAACAATTGCAGGCTTTGTGCGATAGAGCCGCGTCTGGCGAGGGTAGCCTCGCCGACGCGCTTTTGCCCGTTGAGACCGCGCTGGACGACATCCCGGCACTGGCCGTCACACGGGCTGATGCGGCAAGGCTCCACCGGGGCCAGGCCGTTTTGTTGCGCGGACGGGATGCGCCCAATAGTAGCGGCACAGTCTATGTCACGGTGGCAGGCCGGCTTTTGGCCCTCGCCGAGATTGGCAATGGCGAACTCATCCCCAAGCGCGTGTTCAACCTGTCCGGACTGACCAGTTCGGCACGCAAGGAAAGTATCTGACGATGTCGATTACCGCAGAACGCAAAGCGGAAGTCATCAAGACCAATGCCAACAAGGCCGGCGACACCGGCTCGCCCGAGGTTCAGATCGCGATCCTGTCGGAACGCATCGCCAACCTCACCGGGCACTTCAAGACCCACGGCAAGGACAATCACTCCCGCCGCGGCCTGTTGAAGCTGGTGTCCACGCGCCGTTCGCTCCTCGACTACATCAAGAGGAAGGACGAGGCGCGCTACAAGGCGATGCTCGAGAAGCACAACATTCGCCGCTGATCGAATTTTCGCACGCGTAAACGACGCAGTCTGGAAGCGGAAATCCGTTTCCATTCAAGCTGCGTCCGATTGTACTCCGTACAGGCGGAATCTGATTTGCCTGTACGTTTTTGCTCAGCAGCATTCCGGCCGCTGGGCGACAAACGGGCCAAGTGCCCGCCGCGCGGGTTGATACCCGCACCGGGAGGATCGACGCCATTCTGGACCTGAAGACCATGGCAGGATCGCCGGACGCTGACGCAATCGCTCGCTCAGCGTCTCGCAATCTTGCGCATGGTCTTTTGGTATTTGGCGTCGCTGCCTTTCGTGAACCCATGAAAGAAACACGCAATGTTCAATATTCATTCAGTCGAGATCGATTGGGGTGGTCGTCCGCTCCGGCTTGAAACCGGCAAGATCGCCCGTCAGGCCGACGGCGCCGTGCTCGCAACCTACGGTGAGACTGTGGTGCTCGCCACCGTGGTGGCCGCCAAGACCGCCCGCGAAGGCGTCGACTTCCTGCCGCTGACCGTCGATTACATCGAGAAGACCTACGCCGCCGGCCGCATTCCCGGCGGCTATTTCAAGCGCGAAGGCCGTCCGACCGAGAAGGAGACCCTGGTCTCCCGCCTGATCGACCGTCCGATCCGTCCGCTGTTCGTCGACGGCTGGCGCAACGAGACCCAGGTCATCGTCACCGTGCTGTCGCACGACATGGAGAACGATCCCGACATTCTGGCTCTAGTCGCCTCCTCGGCGGCGCTGACCCTGTCGGGCGCGCCGTTCAAGGGCCCGATCGGCGCGGCGCGCGTCGGCTTCATCAACGACGAATACGTGCTCAATCCGGTACTCGACGAGATGATCGAGACCCAGCTTGATCTCGTCGTCGCCGGCACCGCCGACGCGGTGCTGATGGTGGAATCGGAAGCCAAGGAACTCAACGAAGACATCATGCTCGGCGCCGTGATGTTCGGTCACCGCCACTTCCAGCCGGTGGTGCAGGCGATCATCGAACTCGCCGAGAAGGCCGCCAAGGAACCACGCGACGTCAAGGTCGTCGACGAGAGCGTGCTCGAGAAAGAGATCTTGGGCCTGATCGAGACCGAGCTGCGCGCCGCCTATGCCATTCCGGTCAAGCAGGATCGCTACGCCGCGGTCGGCAAGGCCAAGGAAAAGGTGATGGCGCACTACTTCCCGGAAGGCCAGGAGCCGCAATACGACAAGCTCCGGATCGCCGGCGTGTTCAAGGAGCTGGAAGCCAAGATCGTTCGCTGGAACATCCTGGACACCGGCAAGCGCATCGACGGCCGCGATTCCAAGACCGTGCGCCAGATCATCGCCCAGGTCGGCGTGCTGCCCCGCGCCCACGGTTCGGCGCTGTTCACCCGCGGCGAAACCCAGGCGCTGGTGGTGACCACGCTCGGCACCGGCGAGGACGAGCAGTACATCGACTCGCTGGCCGGCACCTACAAGGAACAGTTCCTGCTGCACTACAACTTTCCTCCCTACTCGGTCGGTGAAACCGGACGCATGGGCGGCACCAAGCGTCGCGAGATCGGCCACGGCAAGCTCGCCTGGCGCGCGATACATCCGGTGCTGCCGCCGCATCACGAGTTCCCCTACACCGTGCGGGTGGTCTCCGAGATCACCGAGTCGAACGGCTCGTCCTCGATGGCCTCGGTCTGCGGCGCGTCCCTCGCGCTGATGGATGCCGGCGTGCCGTTGAAGCGGCCGACCGCGGGCATCGCGATGGGTCTGATCCTGGAAGGCGAGCGCTTCGCGGTGCTCTCCGACATCCTCGGCGACGAGGATCATCTTGGCGACATGGACTTCAAGGTCGCCGGCACCGATGTCGGCATCACCTCGCTGCAGATGGACATCAAGATCGCTGGCATCACCGAAGAGATCATGAAGGTCGCGCTCGGCCAGGCCAAGGACGGACGCATTCACATTCTCGGTGAGATGTCGAAGGCGCTGACCAACGCCCGCGCCGAACTCGGCGAATACGCGCCGCGGATCGAGACCTTCAAGATCGCCACCGACAAGATCCGGGAAGTGATCGGCACCGGCGGCAAGGTGATCCGCGAGATCGTCGAAAAGACCGGCGCCAAGGTCAATATCGACGACGACGGCACCGTCAAGGTGGCGTCCTCCGACGGTGAATCGATCAAGGCCGCGATCAAGTGGATCAAGTCGATCGCGTCCGACCCCGAGCTCAACGCGATCTATGACGGCACCGTGGTCAAGGTCATGGAGTTCGGCGCCTTCGTGAACTTCTTCGGCGCCAAGGACGGCCTGGTCCACATCAGCCAGCTCGCTCCGGGCCGGGTGCAGAAGACCTCCGACGTCGTCAAGGAAGGCGACAAGGTCAAGGTCAAGCTGCTCGGCTTCGACGATCGCGGCAAGACGCGTTTGTCGATGAAGGTGGTCGATCAGGTCACCGGCGAGGATCTCGAGGCCAAGCAGAAGGCCGCCGAGGCCGCCGCGCCCCGCGAAGCTGCCGGCGAGTAACGCGCGCAGCAATTGCCAAATAGCGATGGGCAAGGGGGCGGCCGAAAGGCCGCCCCCTTTTTTGCAGGCGTCCGCGCTATATCGTCGCTTGGCCGCAATCCGATTTCGGTGCGGCAGGCGATGCCGCGGAATAGCGCGGACACTTACCTCGTATGACTACCAGTCATCAAATTATTCCGCCAGCGGTTGCAATGCAACACGACTGATCGGCACTCCATTTGCCATCGAGCGTCATCAATTATCAACTGGGGGTTGCTGGGGGTTGCTGCAAGTTTCGCTTTGGTACACGGCACTACACGTCAATTATCAACCAGGCGCCCACAGCGCATTGGGTGGGGCGGTATTTGAGCTACCCGTGTCATTACGGGGCTAGTTGAAAGTTAAGGCAATTCAAACACACTCAAACCATTGCGAACAGAGCATCTCACGTCATTGCCGAGCGTCGCGAAACCCATCCACTCCCGAGGTCCCAGCCAGATGTACCCGTTCTCGAAACGCGCCGGTGGCGATCACACCGCGGCTATGCTCGATGCGATCAACCGCTCGCAGGCGGTGATCGAATTCGACATGAATGGCACCGTGCTCACCGCCAACGAGAATTTTCTCAATGCGCTCGGCTACACGCTTGATGAGATCAAGGGCAAGCATCACAGCATGTTCGTCGACCCGGCGATGCGCGACAGCGCCGAGTACCGGGATTTCTGGAGCGCCCTGAACGCGGGCAAATATCAAGCCGGGGAATTCAAACGCATCGCCAAGGGTGGCAAGGATATCTGGATCCAGGCGTCATACAATCCGATCCTCGACAAGCAGGGCAAGCCACTCTGCGTCGTCAAATACGCCACTGACATCACCGCGGCAAAGATGCGCAGCATGGAGGATGCCGGCAAGATCCAGGCGATCGGCCGCGCCCAGGCGGTGATCGAATTCGCGATGGACGGCACCATCCTCACCGCCAATGAGAACTTCCTGACGACGCTCGGCTACACACTCGCCGAGATCAAGGGGAAGCACCACAGCATGTTCGTCGAGCCGGCGCTCCGCGACGGCGCCGCCTATCGTGACTTCTGGGCCAGCCTCAATCGCGGCGATTATCTGGCCGCCGAATACAAGCGGATCGGCAAGGGCGGGAAGGAAGTCTGGATTCTTGCTTCCTACAACCCGATCCTCGACGACAGGGGCAAGCCGTTCAAGGTGGTCAAATTCGCCACCGACGTGACGGAGCAGAAGCTGGCGACTGCGGATCTGGCCGGTCAGATCGCCGCGATCGGCAAGTCGCAGGCCGTCATCGAGTTCAACATCGACGGCACAATTATCAGCGCCAATGACAATTTCCTGCACGCGCTGGGATATTCGCTCGGCGAGATCAAGGGCCGGCACCACAGCATGTTCGTCGACCCGGCGGAGCGCGACACGCCGGCCTATCGCGAATTCTGGGCGGCGCTGGGCCGCGGCCAGTACCAGGCCGCCGAGTACAAGCGGATCGGCAAGGGCGGACGCGAGATCTGGATTCAAGCGTCCTACAATCCGATCCTCGACCTCAACGGCAAGCCTTTCAAGGTGGTGAAATACGCCACCGACACCACCAGGCAGGTGCTGACGCGGATGGGCAACGAGCGCGTCCGGGGCATGATGGAGTCGGTCGCCGCCGGCGCCGAGGAACTCAACGCCTCGGTCCGGGAGATCTCGGAAGCGATGACGAAATCGCGGCAGACCGCGCTGTCAGCGGTCAGCGAGGTCGAGGCTGCTGATACCCAGGCGCAGCGGCTCAACGACGCGGCGCAGGCGATGAGCGGCATCGTCGAACTGATCGGTCACATCACCGGTCAGATCAACCTGTTGGCGCTGAACGCGACGATCGAATCCGCCCGCGCCGGCGAGGCCGGCCGCGGCTTCGCGGTGGTGGCCTCCGAGGTGAAAAACCTCGCCAACCAGGCCAAGCAGGCGACCGACAAAATCGGTCAGGAGATCGAGAATCTGAATGGCATTTCCGGCGATGTCGTGGGGGCGCTGAACAAGATCAAGACGGCGATCCAGAACGTCAGCGAATATGTCACCACTACCGCGGCAGCGGTCGAGGAACAGAGCACCGTCACCGCCGAGATGTCGTCGAGCATGCAGCGCGCGGCATCCGAGGCAGCCGCGATCTCGAACGGCTAGGACCTCACCCGCCCGCGCGGCGGGATTCCAGCAAGCACGGGCGGCCGCAAGGTCGCCCGTTTTGCGTCCGCGCGCTGCCGACCGCGGCCGGGCGACCGTCGCGAATTGCGCTCGGCGCGGCCCAATGGCACAACAGCCCGGTAAAAACAAAACAGAAGCCGCGACAAACGGCCGGCAAGGCTGCCCGCCGAAGTGTCGCCGGACTTCCATCCGGAGGAACGATATTGCGTGACGAGCATGCGCCAGGCGTGGTGGGACCGTTTGCTGGCCTTGATGTGCCGTGGTTGCTGCGGATGCAGGCCGAACTGCGCCGCGATCATCCATTCCTGATCTGGGCGCCATTCGACGCACCGGCACGGAGCTGGAGTTACGGCGAGTTTTACGACCGCGTCGGCGCGCTCGCCGCGGGGCTGGCGAAGCGCGGCATCAGGCCCGGCGAATACGTCCTGATCCATCTCGACAATTGCATCGAGGCGATGCTGACCTGGTTCGCCTGCGTCGAACTCGGCGCCGTCGCGGTCACCACCAACACCCGTTCGGCGCCGGCGGAAATCGAATATTTCGCCGAACATTGCGGCGCTGTCGCCGCCATCACCCAGCCGGCCTATGCCGAGCTGGTCGCCGGCAATTGCAGCAAGCTGCGCTGGATCGCGGTGATCGCGCACGACGCCGGCGCGGCGCCGGCGCAAGGCCACGGCGTGCCGCCCGCCGAGCGGTTCGAGGCGCTGTTCGCCGACAGCGCCGACCGGCCGCGCCGACCGATCGATCCGATGGCGCCCTGCAGCGTGCAGTACACCTCCGGCACCACGTCGCGCCCGAAGGCGGTGCTGTGGACCCACGCCAATGCGCTGTGGGGCGGCAAGGTCAACGCCGCGCATCAGACGCTGCGCGCCGACGATGTGCACATGGCCTATCTGCCGCTGTTCCACACCAACGCGTTGGCCTATTCGATGCTGTCGACGCTGTGGGTCGGCGGCTCCTGCGTGATCCAGCCGCGGTTCTCGGCGCGGCGATTCTGGAGCACCGCGCGCGAGCATCGCTGCAGCTGGAATTCGACCATCGGGTTCTGCATGAAGGCGCTGCTGGAGCACGACATCCCGAAACAGCACAGCTTCCGGCTGTGGGGGACGGCGTTCTGCGAGCCAGCGGCGTTTGCGGCGTTCGGCATCAAGATCGTCGGCTGGTGGGGGATGACCGAGACCATCACCCACGGCATCATCGGTGAGGTCGACCAGCCCAACATCCCGATGGCGATCGGCCGTGCCGCCACCGAATATGGCATCCGCGTCACCGACGACGACGGCCGTCCGACCGCGGTCGGCGGCACCGGCAATCTGCTGATCAAGGGCGTGCCCGGGCTGTCGCTGTTCAAGGAGTACCTGCACAACGAGGCCGCCACTCGCGATAGTTTCGATGCGCATGGCTATTTCATCACCGGCGACCGCGTCACCTTGCTGGAGCGCGGCTTCATCAAATTCGGCGATCGCGCCAAGGATATGCTGAAGGTCGGCGGCGAAAATGTCGCGGCGTCGGAGATCGAGCAGGTGGTCGCCACGGTGGCCGGCGTGCGCGAAGCCGCTGTGGTGGCCAAGAAGCATCCGATGCTCGACGAGGTCCCAGTGGTGTTCGTGATCCCGAGCGCCGGGGTGGCCGCGGCGGCGCCTGATCTGCAGGACAGGGTAATAGCCGCGTGCCGCGGCGCACTGGCGGATTTCAAGGTACCGCGTGAAATCCGCCTGGTCGACGAAATGCCGCGCTCGACCTTGGAAAAGGTGGCGAAAGCGGAACTGCGCAAATTGCTGGAGTGAGCACGGCTATGCGGCGGCGCCTCAGGATCCGAACGCGACCGGACGGAATGCCTGCAACAGCCGCTGGTCGATCTTGTCGCCAAGCGATTCCATGCGGGCGAAGGCCCGCGCGCGGGTCAGGGGCTCATGCCCGGCCCGCTTCGCCACCATCGAGGCATAGATGTCCACCACGGTGGTGATGCGGACGATATCGCTGATCTGATCGCCATGCAGGCCATCGGGATAGCCGCTGCCGTCGAGCAATTCGTGATGATGCAGCACGACGTCGAGGGTTTCGCGCGGGAAACTGCCCTGCGCCACCAGTGCGTTGAAGCCGAGCCGCGGGTGTTCGCGGAACGCCGCGAGTTGATCACCGGCCAGATTATCGTAATTGTCGAGCACCGCGACATCGACATACGCCTTGCCGACGTCGTACAGCAACGCCGCGCGGGTCAGCCTGCGCTGATCCTCCTCTCGCATGCCGAGGTGCTGGGCGAACGCGACTGAAAAGCCGGTCGCGAACAGGCATAGCCGATAGCTCTCATTGTGATGCCGGCCGACCGCGGCGAGCCACTCCCGCAGCGACGATTTCTTGATCGCCTTCAGGATATGGCCTTCCGCCTGCTTGATGTCGTCGAAGCTCAGCGCCCGTCCGGCCGGCAGCCGCTCAAACATTTTGACCAGCACGGCATGCGCCGCGGAGACGCCCTTGTTCAACGCCTCGGCGCTGGCGGCCTCGGTGTCTTCATCCGGGTCAGGAAACGCCGCCTGGATCCGCAGCAGGATGTCACGCGCATCGAACGGCCGCGCGATGGTGTCGGTGGCGCCCAGCGCCCAGGCCTGCATCGAGCCGTGATGCAACTCGTCCGCGAGCACGAACAGCCGCGGCACCGGCTTGTAGGCGCCGGCGAGCAGCTTGCGACGAATCTGCTGCACGCTGTCGGCCGATCGCAAATTGATGTCGACCACGATTCCGGAAAGCTGTTTCGAGGGGGCGTCCGGTAGCTCGGCGGTCGGGACCACTTCAACGTCAGCGACGCGCGCCAGAATCCCCGCCAGATCCCGACTGCGATCGCCGCGGTCGGAGGCGAGCAGCAGACGCCGTCGCGCCGCAGGTTGTTTGGCTATTGCAGATTGCTTGGCTAAAGCCGTCATGTCTTCGACCCGATGCAGCAAAACGCTGCCGCACCGTGATAACCACAAATGTGTTCCCGGGGATTAAGACACATCATTAACGCTTGATTGCCCGCCCCTATCAAATGATACCGATCGCGAACCGCACGCGACTCCGTGGAAAACAAATCCGCCGGAGGCAGCGCCTCCGGCGGATCGATTACTGTTTGCGGAGATGCTTTACGCCTTCATACCCGCCTTCACCGCTTCTGCTGTGATCGGCAGCGAGCGGACACGCGCGCCGCAGGCGTTGAAGATCGCATTGCCGAGTGCGGGCGCCACCACCGTGACCGCGGGCTCGCCGACGCCGGTTGCTTTTTCGCCATTGGCGATGACACTGACGGCCACTTCCGGCACCTGACTCATCCGCAGCGGATGGTAGCTGTCGAAGTTGGTCTGCTCGATGGCGCCATGCTTCAGCGTTGCCTTCTCGTACATCGCCAGCGAAAGCCCCCACAACGCCGCGCCCTCGACCTGGGCCCGGACGTTGTCCGGGTGAACCTGGGTGCCGATATCGGTGGCCACGGTGAGCTTCTTCACCTTGACCTCGCCGTTCGACGCGACCGCGACATGTGCAACGCAGGCGGTCCAACTGGCGGTCGCCCGTTCCTGCGACGAGACACAGGCGACGCCCATGCCTTCGCCCTTCGGCAGTTGCCTGGCGCCGTAGCCGGCCATACCCATCGCCGTCAGCAGGGTGTTGCGCAGACGCTGCGCGCCACCGTCCTGTTTGCCCTTGCCGTCCAGCAACGCGATCCGGAACTGCGCCGGATCCTGCCCGGCGGCGTGCGCGAGTTCATCGACCATGCTTTCGACCGCCCAGAACGTCCAGCCCGGTGCGACCGACCGCAGCTGGCCGGACGGGGTGGCGTTCTGCGCCATCTCGTTGAGAATGGCGCGGACGCTGTGATTGGGCACGGAATAAAAGAAGTCCGCGCCGTTCACCGTGAACGCGTCGAGCGCGCCCTTCTTGTCGACCGA
The DNA here is from genome assembly GCF_013377015.1 of Rhodopseudomonas sp. Lineage (GTDB taxonomy): Bacteria > Pseudomonadota > Alphaproteobacteria > Rhizobiales > Xanthobacteraceae > JARJEH01. The sequence goes on from NZ_JACABA010000001.1 coordinate 1,296,579, forward strand.
CGGAGTCAGGAAGTCGGGGATGCCCCAGCGCTTGGTCGGCCACGCACTGACAACATCGTGCTGCATCGCGACGAGCTTACCGTCGCCATCGAGACCCGCCTTGATCTTCTGGAAGGTGAGCGGACGCGAGAAGTCCATCGTCATATCGTCTTCGCGCGAGTAGATCACCTTGACCGGTTTGCCGACCGCTTTCGCGGCCTGCACCGCCGGCACCATCATGTCGGCGTCGAGGCGTCGGCCGAAACCCCCGCCCAGCCAGGTTTGATGCATCACCACGAACTTCGGATCGACTCCGGCGGCGCCGGCCGCGATCGCGCCCGAACGTGTCGCGAACTGGTTGCCGGAATAGAGATGCCAGATGTCGCCCTGCAATTGCGCCGTGGCGTTCATCGGCTCCAGCGGCGCGTGGATATTGATGCTGGTGGTGTACTCCGCCTCCAGCACCTTGGCGGCGGTCCCGAGGGCCGCGGCGGTGTCGCCATCCTTGACGAAGAACAGTCCAGACTCATCCAGCGCCTGCAATCGTTTCGCTTCAGCCAGCAGTGAATCGCTGGACAGTTCGGCGTTCGGGCCGCGATCGTAGCTGATCTTGAGCGCGCGTGCCGCCTTGCGGGCATTGGCATAGGTGTCGGCCACCGCCACCACCCATCCCGTCGTGGTCGCGGTCTTGTCGTCGAGGATGACGGCCTTGATGAAGCCCGGCACCTTCTTCGCCTCGCTGTCGTCGACCGACTTGACGGTGGCGCCATAGCGCACCGGCGGGGTAACGGTCTTGCCGTACACCATGCCGGGCAGCATGGTGTCGATGCCGTATTTGGCGGAGCCGTTGGTCTTCGAGGGGATATCGAGCTGCGGCACCGAGACCCCGATCATGGTGTACTGGTCGGGCGTCTTCAGCTTGATCGCCTTCAGTTCGTCGGGCGTGAAAGTCTTGGTGATCTTGCCGCTCTTGACGATGTCGGCGAAGCTCATCGACTTCTTCGACTTCGGGTGCATGACCATGGAGTCACGAACCACCAGTTCGTCCTTGAAATAGGGCGGCACGCCCATCGCCGCCACCGCGGCGTCGACCAATGCCATGCGTCCCGCGGCACCCGCACGGCTCATCGCATCGAAGTTCATCATCGTGCTCCAGCTGCCGCCGGTGATCTGCGCTCCGAGCACGGGGTCGTTGAACTTCGGATCGTTGGAGGCGAGCTGGACCCGCATGTCTTTCCAGCTGGCGCCGAGCTCTTCGCAGATGATCTGCGCCATGGTGGAGGCGATGTGCTGGCCCATGTCGGCCTTGCCGCAGGTCACCGTGACGAGGCCATCCGGTCCGATCGAGTACCAGACGCTGGGATCGAAACTGGCGGGCGCGGCGAGCGCCTGATCGGCCCCCAGCAGTCCGGGAACGCCGGAATAGCCGAGTGCGAGCCCCGCAGCGGCGGTGCCGACCAGGAACGAGCGGCGGCTGAGATCGGCGGGTTCGGTCGAGGTGATTTTCACGTGCTTGTTCATGTCGCCCTCCGCTCGGTGCCGGTGTTGGAAGCGGTCCGCATTTCGGAAGCCGCGCGCATGATCGCCTTCTGAATCCGCGAATAGGTCATGCAACGGCAGAGATTGCCGTCCATATGCGCCACCACTTCTTCCTTGGTGGGGTTGGGATTCTTGGCGAGCAACGAGGCCGCCTGCATGATCTGGCCGGACTGGCAGTAACCGCATTGCGGCACCTGCTCGGTGATCCACGCCTTCTGCAGCGGATGATCGCCCTTGGCGCTTAGGCCTTCGATGGTGGTGATCTTCTTGCCGGCGACATCGCCCAGTGCTGTCTGGCAAGACCGCACCGCCTCGCCATTGACGTGGACCGTGCAGGCACCGCACAGCCCGGCGCCGCAGCCGAACTTGGTGCCGGTCATCTGCAATTGCTCGCGGATGGCCCACAGTAGCGGCGTGTCGTTGTCCGCCTCGACGGACATGGTTTTCCCGTTGATGTTGAGTTTGAGCATGTCTCTCCCCTGCCGGTGCATGAAGCCGCTTACGGCGGCTGTTCACTCCTGGCTCATGGTCTGACACCCACCGGATCGGCGCCGACCTTGCCGCAAGAATGAGCGAGTTCCGATCCCGGGGCAATGCAAATTGGAATCGATAAATACAAAGTGAGGCGATTAGTAACGCCGCAAGTAGCAGATCAGCTTTGATTTGTGCGACGCGATAAATCGCGCGGGCAATCTCCAGATGTCGTCATGCACTGGCGAACAAGCTGCGAAGACTTGCATTTCCCATCCGGAGGGGGATCGGCTAGAATGCGATCGCAACGCCGCAGTCGGGATCTACCGCAATGCCAGAACGCAACCGCAACAAAATTGGCAGTGACGACGACCTGCGCAGCAGCGGCTCCGCGCCGCCGATGTGGCGGGGCATGGTTGGAGCGCCACGCAGGCTTCGCATCACCAGGCGGCGCATCCATGCGGTCCTGGCCGGAATTGTCGCGGCGGCCACCGTCGCACCGGCGAGCGCGCAACAACCGGCACCGTTCAGCGGCGTCAAGGCGCCACCGTTCACCGCGACATTGTCGAACACTACGCCGCTCGCCTTCGGCATGGATGCGGAGGACGCCGCGCGCGCGCTCGGCATGCCGCTGCACTACATCAGCGGTCGGCCCGGCGATGAGATCTATCTGGTGTTCCGGCCGATCGGCGGCAGCGGATTTTTCAACCGGAGCGACCGGCTCTTTCTGCAATTCCGCCGCGGCCAGCTCGCCGGCTGGAAGGGCGACTGGGGCCGCAACTGGATGTGGCACTAATTCGCGCCGGAACCATCACCCCCCAATCATGATCGCGCAACAAGGATGACCCGTGGGACAACACATCACGCTGACGGTCTCTGACAATTTCAAGCTCGGCGCCTACCGCGCCGATCCCGCTGGCGCTGGGAGCGCCGCGGTGGTGGTGATCCAGGAGATCTTCGGCGTCAATCACCACATCCGTGCGATCTGCGACCGGCTGGCGGCACATGGCTATGTGGCGATCGCGCCGGCAATCTTCGATCGCATCGAGCCCGATTTTCAAAGCGGCTATTCGCCCGACGAAATCGCGGTCGCCCGCAAATTCGTCGCCAATCCGGATTGGCCGGCGATGTTGCGCGATACCCAGGCGGCTATCGACGCGGTGACGGATGTCGGGCCGGTGGGCATCATCGGATTTTGTCTCGGCGGCAGCGTCGCCTATGCGGCGGCGACCCAACTGACCGGACTGCGGGCCGCGATCGGCTATTATGGCGGCGCCATCGTGCGTTTCGCCGACGACCGGCCAAGCGTGCCGACGCAACTGCATTTCGGCGAAAAGGATGCGGGGATTCCGCTTGCCGATGTCGAGACGATTCGCGGCAAACGGCCCGAGGTCGAGATCTTCATCTATCCCGGCGCACAGCACGGCTTCGGCTGCGACGAACGCGCCAGCTACGACAAGCCCAGCGCCGATCTGGCCTGGCAGCGCAGCCTGGCCTTCTTCGACCAGCATCTGAAAGTCTGAGTCAGAGTGCCCGCAACAACGCAATAAGTCGAAGTTCGTCATGGCGAGGAGCGCTTGCGACGGAGCAATCCGGTCTTCGTCCGAAACTTCGGGATTGCTTCGCTTTCGGTCGGCGCCTCGCGCCGACCTCAGCTCGCAATGACGGTGTTCTCAGCGAAGAGTGACAATCAGAACCAGCGTTCGCCGACCAGCACGGTATCGCCGGGGCTGAGCGGGGTGCCGAGCGGAACCACGGCGCGCACCGAGCCGGCGCCCTCGGGATGGGTCACGGTGACGCGGTCGCGCCGGGCACGCGGCGAGAACCCGCCGGCGATCGCCACCGCGCTCTCGACGCTCATATTCGGCACGTAGGGATATTGGCCGGGAGCGGCGACTTCGCCGAGAATGAAGAACGGCCGATAGGTCTCTATCTCGACCGCGACCGAGGGATCGCGGATGAAGCCGTTGCGCAGCCGTCCGGTGATCTCGGAAGCGAGGCCGGCGGGGGTGCGGCCGCGCGCCGGAACGCCGCCGATCAGCGGCATGGTGATCGCGCCGCCGGCGCCGATCGTGTAGGTGTTGGTGAGCCCTTCCTGACCGTAGACCACGATCCGTAGTCGGTCGCCGGCGTCCAGCCGGTATTCTGGATCATAGATCGGCACCACTTGCGGTGCGGCGGCGTAGACCACCGGGAGATCGCTGCGATACGATCGCGACATTCCGGAGCGAAGCGCGGCCAGGGCGCCGTCTGAATTTTGCGTCGGCGCGTAGGCCGGCTGCGGATAGCCGCCCTGGCCGTACGCCATCGAATCGAGATCGCTTTGGGGATTCATCATCGCGACCGGCGCGGAGCGTCGCATACAGCCTGCCAGCGCCAGCGCGGCCAACACCGCAATCATCGACAATCGAAACGCGCGCAGCAACGACACCGGAGCTATCCCTCACAACGAGACAGCTCCGTTAATGCACCATTAGGGTTAATAAACCGTGAGTCCGAATGCGGCAGCCTGCTTCGAATCCGATCCGGTTTCGAAGCAGCCGAACGCCTGCCGGATCAGGCGCCGACGCCAGCGCCAATCGGACACGAAACGCCCGTGCCGCCGAGGCCGCAATATCCGGCGGGGTTCTTCGCCAGATATTGCTGATGATAGTCCTCGGCGAAGTAGAATTCGCGCGACGGCGCGATCTCGGTGGTGATCGTACCCAGGCCTTTCGCCGCCAGCGCCTTGCCATAGGCCGCGCTGGAGGCATCGGCGGCTTCGCGCTGCGCGTCACCGAAAGTGTAGATCGCCGAACGGTATTGCGTCCCGACGTCGTTGCCCTGGCGCATCCCCTGGGTCGGGTTGTGACTCTCCCAGAACGTCTTCAGCAACCGGTCGTAGGAGATCTTGCTGGGGTCGAACACCACCAGCACCACTTCGGTGTGGCCGGTTCGGCCGGAACACACCTCCTCATAGGTCGGGTTCGGGGTGTGGCCGCCGGCGTAGCCGACCGCCGTGGTGTAAACGCCGTCGCCCAACTCCCAGAATTTGCGTTCGGCGCCCCAGAAGCAGCCGAGCCCGAACACCGCCTGTACGAACCCTTCGGGATAAGGCGGCTGGATCTGGTGGCCGTTGACGAAATGAGTTTTCGCGGTCGCGATCGGCGTGGCGCGGCCCGGCAGCGCCTCGGCGGCACTGGGCAATGCGGTGGTCTTGCGCATGAAGAACATCAGATCCTCCCGGCGCGGACAGCAGCGATCCCGCGCATTGAATGTGGACCGAGCGCTCGCGGCCGCACCGAAGGTTCGGCAGCGAGCGCCCGGCTGAAACGTCGATATAGGGATTTACGCGCAAACCGTCAGGGTGTTACGGGCCATACCCCGAATCTGCCGCCGCTGCGGCGACCGGATCAATCGCGCGCATATCCGATCAGCGGCTTGCGGGCCCGAAACAGCAGCATCAGCAGGATTCCGAGGACGCCGAGCACCGCAAAGGTTGGCTGGCCGAGCAGCAGTTTAACCGCATTGTTCCAAAGCCAAGGCGAGGCCCCCTCGACCATCACCTTGAACGCCTCCTGGCTGGATTGATGGATATCGTTCCAGGACTCACCGAGCCGGGTCCAGCGCAAGCTATTGTCCGCCACCGACCGGGCACCGTCGTAGACCAGGAAGATGAACCCCCCGGTCAGCAGCAGCAGTCCGATCAGACGAAAGAAACCGCGGATCATGCGTCACCCCAATTTGCGTTACCGGCCCGCGCCCCGGGATTACCGGGGCGGCCGGCAAAATTCAACCTCGCCAGCAACTTATCGGGGCCCAGGCGATCGCGGCCCGGCCCCTAAGGGGGTTTCGAGGGCGTTGACGCTGGAAACCGGGGGCTCTATAAGACGCGGAATGGCGGTGGGGCGATCCTGCCGCCGCTGTTCTTTTGGCGGCGTTGCGTTCTGAGCCGGTCATTCGAGACCTGTTCGGCTCCAAGATCGGCACCAAGACCAGCTCTGAGAATAGCATTTTCAGGAACACCCGGAACACACCGGTCGCGACATTGAAGCGGCTGCCGTCAATCAGCCCGGTCCTCCGCGAGGGATGGCCGCTGTAGGATTTGAGAGAACATGGCCAATACCACTTCCGCCAAAAAAGCGACCCGCAAGATCGCCCGCCGCACCATCGTCAACAAGTCGCGCCGCACCCAGATGCGCGGCTCGGTGCGGACTGTCGAAGAGGCGATTGCCAGCGGCGACCGCGATGCCGCGCTCAAGGCATTCGCCCTCGCCGAACCGGAACTGATGCAGGCCGCGCAGCGCAACATCATTCACAAGAACAGCGCGAGCCGAAAAGTTTCGCGGCTGTCACATCGGATTGCCAAGCTCGCGAAATAGTTCTTCGCACCATAGCGACCACGCAAGCCCGGCAGTGCCGGGCTTTTCTTTTGTCGGGTGTTTTCATTTACCGCGCCGTCGGTTTCGTCAGGCGCCTTGGTGCACTCGTAGTGTTACGCGAAAGATCCGCCGCGTCGATCGCATTGCTGCGAGAAACATTCGCTCTGCCGTTTTTGCGCTGCGAAAGCTTTTTCTCCGGTCGAAAAAACCGCTGCGGCACAGCCCCGGGTTGACCGCGCTGCACGCGCGACGACGTTTCGAAAATGCAACTGCGCAGAATCCCCATGCGTCTCGTCCGCCGGGAGTTACCCTGTTCGAATGCTCAGGAAAAAACGCGCGCTGCGAACCACTTATTGGCATAGCGAGGATCAGCGCTTTGAAAAAGCGGACGCGCCAGACTCAAAAGTAAACGAATTATGAATTTATTTTGGGCAATCGCAACGAATGTCACACGCCACCGGCGTTTCGAATCTGCGCTTAGATTCAAAACCTTGTCGTTTGTCACAAAAACCGTCGACGGATCTCGCGTCGGCCAAGCGCAAATCTGAGCAGCAGCTGCAAAATCAATTCCGTTGCGGGAAGCAAGGCGTCGTGTATTTCTTAGATCGTTCGCGACGCCTTCGGTTCTTCAGATCAGCGCGGTTTGAGAATCTCGGGCGGACATGCAGATCGGCGGCGGTATGCATGTTGGCGGCGCTTTCCAATCGATGGTCGGGTTGCAACTCATAGCAATATGAGGCGGGTCGTGCTGTGCCAAATTTCTCCAGTGGGCGTTCGCATCGCGAACGGTTCCGAGAAGAGGGATGGTATATGCGATCTGCAAACCGCATCGCGGAACGCGCGGCTGCAGGACGAAACGAACGGGCGACATTCTAGGTGTGACGACCTGAGCAGTTTCGATGCAAGACGCGGGCACAATTATCGAACGGGTTTGACGGCAGCTTGGCGCGAATGATTGCGGCGGGCGGGGGAGGTTTTATGCGCGACGAAATCACGATTTCAATCGATCGAACCGGATTGCGGACAGAGTTGTTTTCTTACTCTTCGGCGTGTTCGCCACCTCCCGAGCGAGTTCCGGACCGACTGTCGAATACGCGCTGACCAGCGAAAGCCATCCTCGAGGTACTGATCTGTTCGCGGCGTTTCGCCGAGCCGACGATCTTTGCCTGATGGGTTCGCCAATGGTCTCGCCGCGGCATCGATCGCAAGACGATCCAGCTGCTCCGACAAGCCGGAAAATTACTCAGTCTGAAAAGTTACCGAAGATGGCAAATATCGAACAGGATCGCTGGTCACGCGTGAAAGGCCGACTGCGCTCAAGCGTCGGAGAAGACGTCTATTCGAGCTGGTTCGCCCGGATGGATCTGGAGAGCGTGCAGCCCGAGAGCGTGCACCTTTCGGTGCCGACGCGCTTTCTGAAAAGCTGGATCCAGACGCATTACTCCGACAAGGTTCTGACCTGCTGGCAAGCCGAGATGCCGGAGGTCCATCGGATCGATCTGACCGTACGGACCGCGATGCGTTGCGCCGCGCCGGTCAAGGAGGCGCCAGCGCCCGTCGAGCAGCGCCGCGACGATGGCCGCCCCGCGCCGGAATTGCGCGCCACGGCGATCGCGCCGGTGTCAGCCAGTCATGACGCGCTCGGCGGTTCGCCGCTCGACCCGCGGCTGACCTTCGGCAGTTTCGTGATCGGCCGCTCCAACACGCTGGCGCACGCCGCGGCCCGACAGGTCGCCGAAGGCCGCCGCGGCGACGCGGTGATGTTTAACCCGCTTTACATCCACGCCGGCGTCGGCCTCGGCAAGACCCATCTGCTGCAGGCGGTGACCTGGGCCGGCAATTCCGGCACCGAGCGCAAGGTGCTGTATCTGACCGCCGAGAAATTCATGTACGGCTTCGTCGCCGCGCTGAAGACCCAGACCGCGCTTGCCTTCAAGGAAGCGCTGCGCGGCATCGACGTACTGGTGATCGACGATCTGCAGTTCCTGCAGGGCAAGACCACCCAGGCCGAATTCTGCCACACCCTGAATGCGCTGATCGACGCCGGTCGCCAGGTGGTGATCGCGGCGGATCGCCCGCCATCGGATCTCGAAAGCCTCGACGAGCGGGTGCGCTCGCGGCTGGCCGGCGGCCTGGTGGTCGAGATGGCCTCGCTCGGGGAAGAATTGCGGCTCGGAATCCTGAAATCACGGGTGCTGGCTGCGCGCGCGCATCACGCCAGTTTCGACGTCCCGGCGCCGGTGCTGGACTATCTCGCCCGCACCATCACCCATAATGGCCGCGACCTCGAAGGTGCGATCAACCGCCTGTTGGCGCACTCAAAGCTGAACGCCCAGCCGGTGACGCTGGAAATGGCCGAACGCGAAGTGCGCGACCTGATCCGGCCGCAGGAGCCGAAGCGGATCAAGATCGAGGATATTCAGCGCGTCGTCGCCAGACAGTACAATGTCAGCCGCTCCGACCTGTTGTCGTCGCGCCGCACCGCCAATGTGGTGCGGCCACGGCAGGTGGCGATGTATTTGGCCAAGACTCTGACGCTGCGCTCATTGCCGGAAATCGGCCGCCGGTTCGGCGGCCGCGACCACACCACGGTGCTGCACGCCGTACGCAAGATCGAGGCGCTGGTGGCCAAGGACGTGGCGCTATCCGACGAGGTGGAGCTGCTCAAGCGGCAACTCCAGGAATAGCCTTGGACAGTTGCGCCGGACCGCGCCACCTCCGGCTAAAATGCGGGGAAATTCGCCTCTGGCCGGTGCGGCGCACTTGCGTCCGCCGGCCATCCACGCCACCTTGCGAACCCCCGCGGGTTTGAGCAAAGTCCACGGGGCCTCAATCGCCGCGGCGCCGCTTCCGGCCGCCGGGCATTTCCATCCCATGATGTGGATTCGGATCAGGCGGATTTTGCAATGAAGGTCACCGTCGAACGCGCGCAACTCTTGAAGTCGCTGGGCCACGTTCATCGCGTGGTCGAGCGCCGCAACACCATACCGATCCTCGGCAACGTTCTATTGCGCGCCGAGAATGCCCGGCTGTCGCTGAAGGCCACTGACCTCGACCTCGAGGTCACCGAGACGCTGCCGGCCGAAGTCGCGACCGGCGGCTCGACCACGGTGCCGGCGCATATGTTCTACGACATCGTCCGCAAACTGCCGGATGGCTCGCAGATCGTGCTGGAAGGCGACGGCGACCGCTCGGTGCTGGCGATCCGCGCCGGGCGCTCGCGCTTCACGCTGCAGACCCTGCCGGAGAACGATTTCCCCGATCTCGCCGCCGGCGAGATGACGCACTCCTTCACGCTGGCGGCTGCCGACGTGAAACGGCTGATCGACCGCACCCAGTTCGCGATCTCCACCGAGGAGACCCGCTACTATTTGAACGGCATCTATCTGCACAGCGCCGGCAGCGCAAAGTCCGCGACGCTGCGCGCGGTCGCCACCGACGGCCATCGCCTGGCGCAGATCGATCTGCCGCTGCCGAAGGGCGCGGAGGGTATGCCCGGCGTGATCGTGCCGCGCAAGACCGTCGGCGAAGTGCAGCGGCTGATCGAGGATGCCGAGGCCGAAGTCGGGATCGAGCTGTCGGTCGGCAAGATCCGCTTCAGCATCGGCGACGTGGTGCTGACCTCGAAGCTGATCGACGGCACCTTCCCGGACTACGGCCGGGTGATCCCGCAGAACAACGATAAGGAACTGATCGTCGACAAAAAGGATTTCGAGGCCGCGGTCGATCGCGTCTCGACGATCTCCAGCGAGCGCGGCCGCGCCGTGAAACTGGCATTGAGCCCGGGCAAGCTGGTGCTGTCGGTAACCAATCCGGATTCCGGCAGCGCCACCGAGGAGCTCGAAGTCGAATATGCCTCCGACGCGCTCGATATCGGCTTCAACTCGCGCTACCTGTTGGACATCGCAGCTCAGATCGAGGGCGAAGTGGCGGTACTGAAACTAGCCGACCCCGGCTCGCCGACCCTGGTGCAGGACCGCGACGCCAAGGGCGCGCTCTACGTGCTGATGCCGATGCGGGTGTAGGGCGTCTACATCATTCCGTCGTCGCCCGGCTTGACCGGGCGACCCAGTATTCCAGAGCGCTTCGGCCTGGCAATGTTGCTCTGGAATACTGGGCCCTCCGCTTTCGCGGAGGGTGACGTCGGAATGTCCCGCGGCTCATTGCGACGACATTAGCAAAGCCCCCGCGCCCATGACCGCCTCCCGCATCCATCGCCTGACGCTGACGCACTTCCGCAATTATCGCGCGGCGACGCTGCAAACCCGCGGCGACATCGTCGTGCTGGTCGGACCGAACGGCGCCGGCAAGACCAATTGCCTGGAGGCGATCTCGTTTCTGTCGCCGGGCCGCGGCTTGCGTCGCGCCACGCTCGACGATGTCGCCGACAACCAGGGCGACGGCTCCTGGGCGGTGTCGGCCGAAGTCGAGGGCGCGCTCGGCCTGGCCACGCTCGGCACCGGGATCGATCCGCCTCAGCCCGACGCCGCGACCACCCGGCGCTGCCGGATCGACCGCGAAAACGTCGGCTCCGCGGCGGCATTCGGCGACCATCTGCGGATGGTGTGGCTGACGCCGTCGATGGACGGCTTGTTCATGGGCGCCGCCTCGGAGCGGCGGCGGTTTTTCGATCGCCTGGTGCTGGCGATCGACAGCCAGCATTCCTCTCGCGTCTCGGCGCTCGATCGCAGCCTGCGCTCGCGCAACCGGCTGCTGGAAGAACGCAATGCCGACTCGCACTGGCTCGATGCGATCGAACGCGAGACCGCGGAGCTCGCGGTCGCGGTCGCGGCGATGCGCGGCCAGACCGCGACAAGGCTTGCGGCCGCGCTGCACGCACGCGGCGCCGCGTCGGCCTTCCCGTCGGCCCTGATCATGCTCGACGGCTGGATGGAAAGTGCGCTGATCAGCGAGCCGGCCACCGCGGTGGAGGATCGCTACCGCCAGATCCTGCGTGACAATCGCGGCCGCGACGCCGCCGCCGGCCGCACGCTGGACGGCCCGCATCTGACCGACCTGCAGGTGGTCTACGCGCCGAAGGCGATGCCGGCGCGCGACGCCTCCACCGGCGAGCAGAAGGCGCTGCTGATCGGTTTGGTCTTGGCGCATGCGCATCTGGTCGCGGAGATGACCGGCATCGCTCCGCTGCTGCTGCTCGACGAGGTGGTCGCGCATCTCGACCCAATGCGCCGCGTCGCGCTGTTCGGCGAACTCACAAACCTCGGCGCTCAGGTCTGGATGACCGGCGCCGATCCCGCGGCGTTCAAGGATGTTGGCCCCGGCAGCGAAATTTTCGAGGTCGAGTCAGGGCGGATCTCGCAGCGCGAGTGAGCCGAATTTCACGGCCTCGAAATGGCCTTTTGCTGCCTTGAAAAACGGCCAAAAAACCCCATTTATTCAATGCGTTGTGAAGCTCGACTTTGCGCTAGGCGCAAGTCTCCTTTCATGGCACAAATGAACGTTGAAATCTGATTTTTGCGCGTTGATTCGACGCGCCTTCGAAGGCCCCCGCATGACAGAACCCGCCCGGCAGCCGATCGCCGAATCCGAGACCGCTCCTCCGATTGAATACGGCGCGGAATCGATCCGGGTGCTGAAGGGGCTTGATGCCGTGCGCAAGCGGCCCGGCATGTATATCGGCGATACCGATGACGGCTCCGGCCTGCACCACATGGTCTACGAAGTGGTCGACAACGCCATCGACGAGGCGCTGGCCGGTCATGCCACCGCGGTCGAAGTGGTGCTGAACGCCGACGGCTCGGTCACGGTGCGCGACGACGGCCGCGGCATCCCGGTCGACATCCACAAGGGCGAAGGCATCTCGGCGGCCGAGGTCATCATGACCCAGCTGCACGCCGGCGGAAAATTCGACCAGAATTCCTACAAGGTGTCGGGCGGTCTGCACGGCGTCGGCGTCTCGGTGGTCAATGCGCTGTCGAGCAAGCTGCAGCTGCGGGTCTGGCGCGACGGCAAGGAGCACTTCATCGAATTCGCCCATGGCGACGCGGTGGCGCCGCTCGTGGTCGTCGGCGACGCCAATGGCAAGCGCGGCACCGAGGTGACGTTCCTGGCCTCGCCGGAAACCTTCACCCACATCGAATATGATTTCGCCACGCTGGAGCATCGGCTGCGCGAGCTCGCGTTCCTGAATTCCGGCGTCAACATCGTGCTGTCCGACATGCGCCACGCGGTCGAGAAGCGCGAACAGATGATGTACGAGGGCGGCGTCGAGGAATTCGTCAAATACCTCGACCGCAACAAGAAGGCGATCGTGCCAGCGCCTATCATGGTCAACGCCGAGCTCAACGGCATCGGCGTCGAGGCGGCGCTGTGGTGGAACGACAGCTACCATGAAAATGTTCTGTGCTTCACCAACAACATCCCGCAGCGCGACGGCGGCACCCATCTGGCCGGATTCCGCGGCGCGCTGACCCGCCAGGTCAACGGCTATGCGGACGCCATCGCCAAGCGCGAGAAGATCGCGCTGACCGGCGACGATTGCCGCGAGGGCCTCACCGCGGTTCTCTCGGTGAAGGTGCCGGACCCGAAATTCTCGTCGCAGACCAAGGACAAGCTGGTGTCCTCGGAAGTCCGTCCGGTGGTCGAGAACGTGCTGAACGAGGCGCTGGCGGCGTGGTTCGAGGAGCATCCCGCCGAAGCCAAGGTGATCGTCGGCAAGGTCGTCGAGGCCGCCGCGGCGCGCGAGGCTGCGCGCAAGGCGCGCGAACTGACAAGGCGCAAGGGCGCGCTCGACATCGCCTCGTTGCCGGGCAAACTCGCCGACTGCCAGGAGCGCGACCCGGCCAAGTCCGAACTGTTCATCGTCGAGGGCGACTCCGCCGGCGGCTCCGCCAAGCAGGGCCGCAACCGCGAATTCCAAGCCGTCCTGCCATTGCGCGGCAAGATTTTGAATGTCGAGCGCGCCCGCTTCGACAAGATGCTGGGCTCGGAACAAATCGGCACGCTGATCACCGCGCTCGGCACCGGGATCGGCCGCGACGATTTCGACATCGCCAAACTGCGCTACCACAAGATCATCCTGATGACCGACGCCGACGTCGACGGCGCGCATATCCGCACGCTGCTGCTGACGTTCTTCTTCCGCCAGATGCCGGCGCTGATCGAGGGCGGCTATCTCTATATCGCGCAGCCGCCGCTCTACAAGGTGACGCGCGGCAAGTCGGAGCAGTACCTGAAGGACGAGCGCGCGCTGGAAGACTATCTGATCGCCACCGGGCTCGACGACTGTGTGTTCAAGCTGGCGTCGGGCGAGGATCGCGGCGGCCGCGATCTGCTGGCGCTGGTGGAGGACGCCCGCGTCATCCGCGGCACGCTGCACAATCTGCACAGCCGCTATAACCGCAAGGTGGTGGAGCAGGCCGCGATCGCCGGCGTGCTGAGCCCGCGGATCACCGGCAATCTGGAGACCGCCAATGCCGCCGCCGGCTACATCGCGCGGCGGCTCGACGCGCTGGCCGACGAGGTCGAACGCGGCTGGATCGGAAGCTTCACCGAGGGCCAGGGCTTCGTATTCGAGCGCACCGTGCGCGGCGTCAAGGACGTCGCGATGATTGACGACGCGCTGCTCGGCTCGGCCGACGCGCGCAAGCTCGACGAATTTGCGGCGAAGCTGCAGGAGGCCTATCCGCGCCCCGGCCTGCTGCGCCGCAAGGACACCGAAACCCCGATCCACGGGCCCGTGAGCCTGTTCGAGGCAGTCACCGACGCCGGCCGCAAGGGCGTCGCCCTGCAGCGCTACAAAGGCCTCGGCGAGATGAACCCGAGCCAGCTCTGGGAAACCACCCTCGACACCAACGAGCGTTCATTGCTGCAGGTGAAAATCCGCGAAGTCGACGAAGCCGACGACATCTTCACCAAGCTGATGGGCGACGTGGTCGAACCGCGCCGCGAATTCATCCAGGAGAATTCGCTGGAAGCGAATGTGGACGTGTGAGTTGATCGTGCTGCGGAGGCAGACGCAACACCATCGCCAGCAGCAACATTGACGCCGGGAAGCTGACGATCCACGGCGCCACGGCGTAGACCAGCCACGGCCACGCCAGCTGGCCGAGGATCATCGGCGCGAACAAGCCATTGACGATCAGGGCGTAACGCAGCCATCGCCGCACCCCATTGCCTGGAAAGGCCGGCGCGAGCAGCAGGCTCGAGGCGCTCATATAGGTGTAACCGAGCAGATCGATCGCGGTGGTCGGCATCCCCGGTGCGCAGCAGGCCGCGAAAGCGGTCTCGTGCCCCTCCCCCCGCAGATCGTGCGGGATCACCACGCCGAGCTGAACCACATAGACCAAGCTGACATCGGCGGCATACAGGATCGCCAACGCCAATGCCGACAAGCTCCACGCCCGCAGCTCTTGCGGAGTCGCCGCATGCGCGGCGGCGATCGTGAGCACGAAGGCCGACGCTAACGCCAGCGACGGCGCAAAGATCAGGATGCGGTCCCAAGGATCGGACAGTACCCCGATCACCTGAAGAATTTGCGGAATGTCGTAGCCTATCGCAGCGATCGCGGCCGCAAGCGCCGCCCCGACTCCGAAACGTCTCGTCAGGTTCGAGCGGCCGTTCATCACCGGCAACTGAGGGTCACGCCGCTTCCATCGCCGGCACCGGCAGCGCGGTCACCGATTTGATTTTCTCCATCGCAAAGCGCGAGGTGACGTTCTTCAGCGCTACCGCGCCGATCAGCTTCTTGTAGAAAATATCGTAGGCCCGCATGTCGGCGACCACGACGCGCAGCATGTAGTCGACGTCTCCGGCCATGCGGTAGAACTCGATCACTTCGGGCATCGCGCTCACCGCGTCGGCGAATTTCTTCAGCCAGGCCTCGGAATGATCGCCGCTCTCGATCGAGACGAACACCGATAGCCCCAGCCCGATCTTGTTCTGATCGACCAGCGCGACCCGACGCATGATGATACCGTCGGCTTCCAGCCGCTGGATTCGCTTCCAGCACGGCGTCGACGACAGCCCGACGCGGTCGCCGATCTCGGCGACCGACAGCGAGGCGTCCTGTTGCAGCACGGTCAAAATCTTGCGGTCGATGGCGTCGATTCGGCGGATCGATTCAATCGCCGGGATGGCAAGGTCGGTCATGCGAAAGAACTTTCTTCCAAATTGGATGCTGTTGCGCACCATATCTGGAAAATTCTTTCTCGCAAACTGGATTTTGACTGGAATAGGGGTCCGAAAGTCGAGCGGGGCTCTGCCCGACCGCGGCGGGCCGCCGGCCCATTCGTCAGGCGGTTTGCAGCCGCGACGAGCGCTCGCCGACCCGCGTGGTCGCGAGCTCCGCGGCATGGCGGATGGCGGCCTTCTGCGCCTCGCCTGGCGAGCTGAAGCCGCGTCCGTCGAGGCCGTTGAAATCATGCGTCGCTGCATGAAAACGGAAGAAGCGGCCGTCGCGCACCACGATCCCGGCGGCCTGCGATTTCACTTCGATGATGAATGCATGTGACATGGCGATCCCGTCGCCTGGCTGATAGCCGGCGCCTGTATCAGTTCGATGAAAGAGAGCTGAAGGTTTTGCTGTGGCCCGCGGCGTCAACAGCAGGACATCGGCGGGAACATCGGCTGCAAGCGCCTCAGCGCGCGCCAGATTCGGATCGACAATCTTCTTACCGACATAGACAGCCCCCGCCCGGACGGCAATGCGACCTCGTCGCTCGCCGCCGCCTCGGCCGTTCGCGTGTCAGCATCACCATCCGCGATCGGCCGCATGCCGCTATCTCGTTCGATCCCACGACCGGAGTCAATTGTGCCCGGAAAATAAGCCGATCCTTCCCCAGCCGACAGCGGGAGCGAAACGGCGTCATCCCGGCGCGCGACCGCCGCGAAATCATATGCTGCGAGGCCGGCGCGCAAACCGCCCTGCAAATCTTCACTCGGCCTGTCGGTGAGTCGGAGCGCGGTCACGTTAGCCTCGTTCGATCTGCGGCGGCGTCGGAGCCGGCGGCAGCGGCGGTAGATCGTCGTCGGCGATCGCGCGCCAGGCGGCGCCTTCGAGATCGTCGTACTGGCCGGTCTTCAGCGACCACAGAAATGCCAGCAGGCCCAGCAGTCCGAGCGCCAGCGCCAGCGGAACGAGAATGACCATCACTTCCATCAGGTAAATCCCCGACGGACTCGGCGGGCCCGCATTGCATTCAGCATCACCAGCAGCGACGAGCCCGACATCGCCAGCGCCGCGATCAGCGGCGTCGCGAGGCCAACAATCGCGATCGGCACGGCTAGGATGTTGTAGCCCACCGCCAGCCACAGATTCTCCCGCATCAGGCTCATCGCCTTGCGGGAGTAATCCACGGCGGCCAACACCGGCGCCAGCTCCTTGCCGAGAAACACCAGATCGGCGGTGGCCTGGCTGAGATGGGTGGCGCTGATCGGCGACATCGACACGGTGGCGGCGGCGAGCGACGGCGCGTCGTTCATGCCGTCGCCGACCATCATCACCTTGCGGCCCTGCCGCTTCAGATCCTCGATATGGGCGATCTTGTCAGCCGGCGTCACGCCGGCGCGCCATACCGTGACGCCCAGCGATTCGGCGGCGTGGCGTACCGCGGCTTCGCGATCGCCGGACAGCAATTCGATGCTGATGCCGCGGCTGCGCAGCGCGGCGATCGCCGCGGCGGCATCCGGCCGCAGCAATTGCCGGACCGCGAAGACGTAGCGCTCCTGGCCACGGCTGAAGGCGACCACCGAGACCTCCGGGTCCTGGCCGAGGATTTCACTGGCCTGACGCTCCGCATCGCAGAATACCGGGCTGCCGAGCCGCAGCTCGACCCCGTCGACGATGGCGCGAACGCCGTGGCCGGGTTGTTCCACCACGTCGCGCAGCGGCGCCTTGGCCTGCGCGGCGCGCGCGACCGCCGCGGCGACCGGATGATGACTGGCGAGCGCGAGGCGTCCGGCGAGTTGAAACACCTCCTCGGGCACGCTGGCGGCGTTGACCACGTCGAGCTCCGGCAAGGTCAGGGTTCCGGTCTTGTCGAACACGATGGTGTCGACCCCGGCGGCGCGCTCGATCGCGTCGCCGGAATTGAGCAGCACCCCGGCTCGGAACATCGCGCCCGCCGCGACGGTCTGTACCGCGGGGATCGCCAGCCCGAGTGCGCAGGGACAGGTGATAATCAGCACCGCGATCGCGGTGACGATGGCGTCGTGCCAGCCGGCGCCAAGCGCTACCCAGCCCAGCATGGTGAGCAGCGCGGTGGCGTGCACCACCGGCGCATAGAGCCGCGAGGCGCGGTCGGCGAGCTTGACGTAGCGCGAGCGCGCCTGCAGCGCATGCTCGAGCAGCCGGGTGATTTCCGCCAGTAGGGTGCCTTCGGCCGCCGCCGACACCCGCACCCGCAGCGTGCCGGACATGTTCAGCGTGCCGGCATAGACCTGGGTGCCGCGCTCGGCATGGACATGCAGGGTCTCGCCGGTGATCAGGCTCTGGTCGATCTCGGAGCGCCCTTCGATCACGATGCCGTCGACCGCGCAGCGTTCGCCCGGCCGCAGCAGCACGATGTCGCCGGCCCGGATCGCTGCGATCGGCACTTCGCTGATCTCCTCCGGGCTGACGAATTTGGTCGCGGTCTCGGCCTTTAGGGCCGCGAGATTGCCGGCGACCGCGCGGGTGCGCTGGCGCATTTTTTGATCGAGAAAGCGCCCGGCCAGCAGGAAGGTCAGCAGCATGACGGCGGCGTCGAAATAGGCATGCTCGGCGTGGTTAATGGTTTCGACCAGCGACATGCCGAGCGCCAGGATCACCCCGATGGTGATCGGCACGTCCATATTGACGCTACGAACGCGCAACGCCTGCCACGCCGACTGGAAGAACGGCTGGCCCGCATAGGCGGCGCAAGGCAGCGCCACCAGCGCGGACAGCCAGTGGAAGAAGTCGCGGGTCACCGGCGTCATGTCGGAGCCGGCCCATACCCCCACCGACAGCATCATCACGTTCATCGCGCCGAACGCCGCGACGCCAAGGCAGCGCAGCAGGAACTTCGAGCGCTCGATCTCCATCGATTCGACGCGCAGCGGTTCGAACGGATAGGCCTTGTAGCCGAGCTCGGCGAGGCGATCGATGAACTGCGCCGGCTCCAGCACGCCCGGCTTCCACTCGATGGCGAGGCGGCGATCGGTCAGATTAACACGCGCCAGCGTGACATCGGGGATCGCCGACAGGCCGCGCTCGATCTTCGACATGCAGCCAGCGCAATTGACGCCTTCGACCGCCAGGTCGATGTGGGAGATCCCGGAATCCAGTTCCTTGACGTAGTGGGAGAAATCCCGCGTCAACAACATGCGCCGTTCCTCTTCACGCAACAGTCGATCAGTTCAGCATCAGGCGGTTCTTCGACAGGAACATCCGGATTCCGGCCTGGTCGCCCTCGAGCACAAGGTCCCATAGTCCGGCGCCGACGCCCGCAGCGTTTCCCCGGTAAATTCCACTGTCCACTTCGGCCAAGGCGACTTCCAAGTCGGCGCGCTTGTCGGCGGGCCGCTCGAGACGGCCGAAGAACTTCAACCCCTGTAGCGGCGCGCCGTTCTTGTCGCGCGCCTCGACCCGCAACAGCGCGGACCCGTCGGACCGGCGCTCGACCTTAGCGTCGACGTTCCAGGCACGTTGGGTTTGCTCGCGCGCCGCCGCGATCTCGCCTTCATAAGCGATGCTCGCCGCATAGGGGCTGTCCACCTCGGTGCCGGGCAGGGTTCTGATCGCGAGCGTCATCATCAGCAGGTTGACGCCGATCACCAGGCCGAAAAACCCGAGCAGCGACGCGAGAACAACTCGCCCTGTCAAAGGCCTTGGCGTGGAGGCTTGGTTGCTCATGAGTCGGCTCCGTTATCGAATTCAGGGCGTGACGAACACGTCCTTGTTGGCGGCGACCTCGCCGAGGCCGATGTCGGTGACGCGAAACGTGATGGGCATCGACTTCGGCAGTTCGGCGTCGGTAGTGGAGGTCACCAGCACCCGCAGCTCGGTACTGGCGTCGCGGCCCAGAATGATCATCGGACGGTCCTGGGTGATCGAGTCGGTGCCGATGACATGGATGATCGCGTTCGGCGGCCCGTCGACATCGACCGCCACGACGCGGTCGAACCCGCGCTTGTTGAGGAAGCGCAGCGTATAGCCATTGCGGATCGAACCGTCGCTCAGCCGCACCGCCAGCGGGTTGCGGTCGTGCAGCACGTTGACGTCGAGCAGGCTGCGGGTCAGCATTGCGTACAGCATGATGCCGCCGACGCACGCGATCAGCGCGCCATAGACCAGCGTTCGCGAGCGCACCGGCTTGAAGATTTCCGGCTTGCCCTCCATCCGGCGATGGATGTTGATGTCGTTGTCGTAGCCGATCAGCCGGGTCTCGCGGCCGACCTTCTTCATCACCGCGTCGCAGGCGTCGATGCAAAGCCCGCACTGGATGCAGTCGAGCTGCGAACCATCGCGAATGTCGATTCCGGTCGGACACACCGCAACGCACTGATTGCAGTCGACACAGTCGCCGACGGTTTCACCCAGCGCCCGGGCCTGCGCGGCCTTCTTCAGCGAAGTGCGCGTTTCACCGCGGTCGTATTTGTAGGTGACGTTGAGCGCCCACTCGTCGGTCAGCGCGGCCTGGATCCGCGGCCACGGACACATATAGACGCAGACCTGCTCGCGCATGAAGCCGGCCAGCAGATAGGTGGTGGCGGTCAGGATCCCGATCCAGATATAGGCGATCATCGGCGCCTGGAAGGTGACCAGGTCCTTGATCAGGGTCGGCGCGTCGCTGAAATACAGCACCCAAGCGCCGCCGGTCCACCACGCGATCAGCAGCCAGATCGAATGCTTCAGCACCAGTTCGGCGCCGCGCTGCATCGACAGGCCTTCGGCGGCCTTCTTCATGCGCTCGCGACGATCGCCCTCGATCATGCGCTCGACGGCGTAGAACAGGTCGGTCCACACCGTCTGCGGACAGAGATAGCCGCACCATACCCGGCCGCCGAGCGCGTTCATCAGGAACAGCGTGATCGCGGCGAGGATCAACAGGCCGGTGAAGTAATAGACTTCCTGCGGCCACAGCTCGATGAAGAAGAAGTAGAATCGGCTGTTCGGTAGGTCGATCAGCACCGCCTGATCCGGCGCGCCGAGTCCGCGGTTCCAGCGGACGAACGGCAGCAGATAGTAGACCCCGAGGCAGAAAGCCATCAGGTACCATTTGATTCGACGAAAGGTGCCGGAGACGCTTTGCGGGTAGATCCTCTTCTGGGCTACGTAAAGCGGCCCATCGTCATCCGGTTGTAGATCGGTTGCCAGCAGTGGTTTGTTCATAACGAGGGTTCATTTCGCTTCTGTCGTTGAGCGCAGGCTCAACCTCATGGGCGCAATTGATTAACCTCAAGTGTCGCACACCCTGCAGGTTTTGTTGCGTCCGGCGGTGGACTTATTTGCCACCGCCGAGCGAATGTACATACACCGCCATCGCCTTGATGGTGGCGAGATCGAGACGGTCGGTCCAGGCCGGCATCACGCCGGCGCGGCCGTTGGTCACGGTTTCGATGATCGTGGCCTCATCCGAGCCGTAAAGCCAGATTTTGTCGGTCAGATTCGGCGCGCCGAGTTCCTGGTTCCCCTTCGCGTTGTCGCCGTGACAGACCGTGCAATTCTCCGTGAAGATGGTCTTGCCGGCGGCGAGATCAACTCCCTGCCTGGTCGATAGGCCGGACAGCGATCTGACGTAATTCGCGACGGTGACGATTTGATCCTTGGTTAAGGTGCCGGATTGGCCGAACGCCAGCATCTGGCCCTCATGTCCCTTGTCGTTGCCGGAGCGGGCGCCGAACTGGATGGTCTGCATGATCTGATCGAGCGTGCCGCCCCACAGCCAGTCGTCGTCGTTGAGGTTCGGGAAACCCTTCGCGCCGGTTGCGCCGCTGCCGTGGCAGGCCGCGCAATTGTCGCCAAACACCACTTTGCCCTTGGCGCGCGCCAGCGCCAGCAGCGCCGGATCCTTCTCGATGTCGGCCAGCGGCGCGGTGGCCAGCGCCACCATCTTGTCGCCGCGGATCGCCTCGAGCTTGGACAATTCGACCGCCACATTGGCGCGTGACGAATAGCCCATCAGGCCCGGGAGATAACTCTGCGCCAGCGGCCAGGACGGGTAGACGAACCAGTAGCCGACCGCCCAGATGATGCAGGCATAGAAGGTCAGGATCCACCACCGCGGCAGCGGCGTGTTCAGTTCCTTGATGCCGTCCCATTCATGACCGGTGGTCGCGGTGCCGGTGTGCTTGTCGATGTCGATGTCAGCCATGATCCTGTCAGTCCTCTCGCAGCGGCATTTCGGCAGCGGCGTCGAATTGTGCCTTGTTACGGGGCCACAGCGCGTACGCTACGATGGCGAAAAAAATGACCATGAACAGCGGTGTCCACCACGTCACGACGAATTCTGACACCCAGCTCTCGGCGTTGATGATTGCTTTCATGTCCCTGCCTCAGCGCAGATTGGCTTTTTCGTTGTAGAGCTTGAAGTCGACCAAGGTGCCGAGCATCTGCAGATAGGCGATCAGCGCGTCGAGTTCGGTGGGATTGCCGGGCTGGCCGTCGAAGTTGCGCACCACTGCCTTCGGATAGCGCTTGGTGAACGCGGCGACATCGGCGCTGTCCGGGTCGGTCTGGGTCTTCAGATCGGCGACCGCATTGGCGATCTCGTCGTCGGTATAGGGCACGCCGACGATGCGGCTGGTGCGCAGATGATCGGGAAGCCTCGAGGCATCGACCTCGGTCCGGGCCAAGAAGGAGTAACCGGGCATCACCGACTGCGGCACGATCGAGCGCGGGTTCTTCAGATGCGTCACATGCCAGTCGTCGGAGTACTTGCCGCCGACGCGGGCCAGGTCGGGTCCGGTGCGCTTGGAGCCCCACTGGAACGGATGGTCGTACATGCTCTCGGCGGCGAGCGAATAGTGGCCGTAGCGTTCGACCTCGTCACGCAGCGGACGGATCATCTGCGAGTGACACAGATAGCATCCCTCGCGGACGTAGATGTTGCGGCCGGTCAGTTCGAGCGGCGTATAGGGCCGCACGCCGTCGACCACCTCGATGGTGCTCTTCAGGTAGAACAGCGGCGTGATTTCGACCAGACCGCCGATCGCGACCACGAGCAGAATTCCAACGATCAGGACGAGCGAATTCGTCTCGAAGATCTTATGCCGATTCCAGATGGACATTTATTCGTTCCTCACTCGGCTGCCTGAAGAGCAACGCGCGGTTGCGCCTCGGATGTCTCGCCGACACGTACCGTCATCCAGAGATTGTAGGCCATGATCAGCGAGCCGATCAGGAACAAGCCTCCGCCAGCAGCGCGGATGATGTAGAAGGGGTGCATCGCTTCGACGGTCTCGATGAAGGAATATTCAAGGAAGCCGAGCGAGGTGTAGGCCCGCCACATCAGGCCCTGCAGGATGCCGGAGACCCACATCGCGGAGATGTAAAGCACGATGCCGAGGGTTGCGATCCAGAAGTGCCAGTTCACCAGCCTGAGGCTGTAGAGCTGCTTGCGGTTCCAGACCCACGGCACCAGGCAGTACAGCGCGCCGAACGAGACGAAGCCAACCCAGCCGAGCGCGCCTGAATGCACGTGGCCGATGGTCCAGTCGGTGTAGTGGCTGAGCGAATTCACCACCTTGATCGACATCATCGGCCCTTCGAAGGTCGACATGCCGTAGAACGCCACAGACACCACCATCATGCGGAGCACCGGATCGGTGCGCAGCTTGTCCCAGGCGCCGGACAGCGTCATCAGGCCGTTGATCATGCCGCCCCAGGACGGCATCCACAGCATGATCGAGAACGTCATGCCCAGCGTCTGGGTCCAGTCCGGCAGCGCGGTGTAGTGCAAATGATGCGGACCGGCCCAGATGTAGAGGAAGATCAGCGCCCAGAAGTGGATGATCGACAGCCGATAGGAATAGATCGGCCGCTCGGCGCGCTTCGGAATGAAGTAGTACATGATGGCGAGGAAGCCAGCGGTCAGGAAGAAGCCGACCGCGTTATGGCCGTACCACCACTGGAACATCGCGTCCTGCACACCGCCCCAGGCGATGTAGGACTTCGAGCCCAGGAACGACACCGGAACCGCAGGGTTGTTGCCGAGATGCAGCACCGCGATGGTGATGATAAAGGCAAGGTAGAACCAGTTCGCCACGAAGATATGCGGCTCCTTGCGCTTCATCAGCGTCGCCAGGAACACCAGCAGATAGGTGACCCAAACCACCGTCAGCAGCAGGTCGGAATACCATTCCGGTTCGGCATATTCTTTCGATTGAGTGACGCCGAGCAAGTAGCCCGTGCCGGCGATCAGGATGAAGAAGTTATAGCCAATCGCCACCACCCATGGCGCGAGGTCGCCGGCGAGCCGCGCCCGTGAGGTCTTCTGCACCACATAGAACGACGTCGCCAGCAAGACGTTACCGCCGAAGGCGAACACCACGGCGGAGGTGTGCAGCGGCCGCAGCCGTCCGAAGCTGGTCCATTGCAGATCGAAATTCAGCGCCGGAAAGGCCAGTTGCGAGGCGATCAGCAGCCCGACGGTAAATCCGGCGATGCCCCAGAACATCGCCATGAACGAGCAAAACTTGACCGGGCCGAAATTGTAATTTGGTCGGCCATCGATTTCCTGAGGCGGCAAGGCCGATCGGCCCCGATACCTCGTGATGATCGCAAAAACGGCCCAGAAACTCACGGCGGCGCCGAGAGCGGTATGGAAGGCGAAGGCGCTATCCAAGGCGTTGATCGCAGCATAGACGCAAAGCAGCGCGGTCAGGGCGAATACGACGGTCAGACCGCCCTCGCCAAGGGTGATCCGTTTCGAATTCAGGGCTTGATTCATTTGATCAATCTTTTTTCGGCGGGCTATCTGGGATGACAAAACCCGGTTTCGCATCTGCACATTTGATCGAAATCAAATTGCACAAAATTACGTCAAACGCACCACTGTTTCGGGAGAGCGGTGAGCTTTCCTTAAATATCAACGATAAACCGGCAAAAGGCGAGGCGCGCCTCGTACGATTACAAAATCTTGGAAATCGAACCTAGACGAAAGTCGTAGTCAGCGCGGCGACATCAGGCAACGCCCCGGCCGACAGGCAGAGTGAAGTGCACCGCAAAGCACACGCCGCGGCTGTCCTGGCCGGCCGAGATCAGCAATTCGCCGGCGATTTGCTGCACCAGCGACTGAACGATTCGCATCCCCAGCCCCTTCTTGCCGGCCAGGTCAAATCCGGCGGGCAATCCCGGCCCCTGATCCGACACCGAGAGCGAATAATTGTTCGGTGACAGCGCTTCCAGCCGGATCGTGATCTTGCCCGCGGCGTATTTCACCGAATTGGTGATCAGCTCGTTAATGATGAAGCTGAGCGGAATGGCGGTCGCGGTTGGCAGCTCAAGCGGAATTGCTTCGATCGCAATCGCGCAACCCGGCTGCTGCCACAGCAGCAGCGCCGAGAGATCCGCGCACAAATGCGCGAGATATTCGCTGAACTCGACCCTGTCCTGATGATCGAGCAGATGCAGCCGGCGATTGACCTGACCGAACGCGACGATTCGGCTGATCGCGATCGACAGTTGAGCGGCGGCTTCCGGCGTCGCCTGCCGGCTCTGCGCCGACAGCAGGCTGGCGATCGATTGCAGGCCATTGAACAGCCGGTGATTCAATTCCCGGATCTGCAGCTCCCGGCGGCTTTCGAGATCGACGATCTTTCGAATCAGCGCCTGCTCGCGCGCCAGCGCGGCGCGCAGGTCGGCGGCCAGCACCGCCTGCTCCGACAGTGCTGTCGGGCTCAAAGCTTCGAGGCCGGGAAAGGGAAATTCGGATTCAGCTGCGTAAGTCTGGAGGTTCATGATGCTCGCTCCGCTGGATAAAGGCAGATCGACGCTTTGACTTACATTACCTTAGTACCAGAAACGCTATGCCCTCCAACCTTTCTGCTTCGCGGTTTCAAAGGGCTTTGCAAAGCGCATCCACCCCACGGGACGCTCTGGATAATCCATAGGATCTCACTTGCCTGCCCCGGCGGCTGATCAATACAGCTCGGATCTGGAGCGAAATTTGGCGCTGTCCTAGTTGGGGCGCGAATGCCCGCGCCGCGGCGTCAGCCGCGTTGCCGCTCATAGGCCTTCAGATGGGTGTAGATCACGCGCAGCCGCGGGACCGGGACTTTCGCGGCGTCGCCGCGCGCGATCAGGTCACCGATGACATGATCCGCCTCGATCGGCGCGCCGCTCTTGATGTCGCGATACATCGAGGCGGTGAGCTTGGAGCCTTCCGCCAACATCATGCCGCGGGAGCGTTCGAGCAGCGCGTCACGCGGCGCGAAGCCGGCGGCGGCGGCCACCGCGGTGCATTCGTCGAGCACGCCGAGCATGAAATCGGCGCCGCCCGGCGACGCCAGGATGTCTCCGGTCGGCGCCCGCATCAGGCTGGTCACGCCCGCCAGCGTCGCCAGGAACGTCCATTTTTCCCACATCTCCTGCAGGATGTCGTCGCTGGGATGAACGTCGAACATCGCGCCACCGAGCGCCGCCGCGATGGCGCGGACCCGGTCCGACAGCTTGCCGGCGCGCTCGCCGAAGGTGATGGCGTGCATCGGGGCGAGCTGAACCACATGGCGTCGCGAATCGAGCGTCGCGGCGACCACGCATTGCCCGCCGATCACCCGCTCGCGGCCGAATCTGGCATCGAGCGTTTCGAGATGCCGCATCCCGTTCAGCAGCGGCAGCACCTTGGTCGTCGGCCCCACGGCGGGCGCGAACGACGCCATCGCATCGGTGAGGTCGAACGACTTGCAGCTCAGCAGCACCAGATCGAAAGGCGTCTTCAGATCGCCGGCCTGCACCGCCGGCGGATCCTTCAAGGTGACGTCGCCGACCGGGCTCTCGATCACCAGGCCGTCGCTGGCCAGTTCGGCGGCGCGTTTCGGCCGCACCAGGAAGGTGACGTCGCGCCCGGCCTGCAACAACCGGCCGCCGAAATAGCCGCCGATCGCGCCGGCTCCCACCACGAGAATCCGCATTGGTCTTTTCCTCTGCTCTTGGGGCGGCTGTCAGCGCCGTGTCCGCTGATCCTGAGATCAGACCAAGGATTCAACCAACACTATCAGGCACCTGATCCAACCCGTCTTAGCGGTACACTTGTCCCATCCAAGACGCCGAGAGCAATCGATTGTTTCCGAAAACTCGTAACCTCACCGTTACCACTTCTCGCCGAACGGACGGATTTCCATCTCGAAGGTCCAGGCGCTTTTCGGCTGCTGGTACAGCTGCCAGTAGGAAGCGGCGACCGAAGATGGCGGCATCAGGAGATCGGGGTTGTTCAGCGCTTCCTTGCCCCACAGCTGCTCGCGGCGTTCGCGCACCCAGGCGGTGTCGACCCCGGAATCAATGATCAGATGAGCGACATGGATATTCTTCGGTCCCAACTCGCGGGCCATCGCCTGCGCCACCGCGCGCAGCCCGAATTTGGCGCTGGCGAAGGCGGCGAAGCCGGAGCCGCCGCGCAGGCTGGCGGTGGCGCCGGTGAAGAAAATGTTGCCCTGCCCGCGCGCCAGCATCAGCCGCGCCGATTCTCGGCCGGCCAGAAAGCCGGCCCAGCACGCCATCTCCCAGACTTTGCGGAACACCCGGTCGGTGGTCTCCAGGATCGGGAAATTGACGTTGGCGCCGACGTTGAAGATCGTAACTTCCAGCGGCGCATGGGCGTCGGCGTCGTTGAGGAATGCGGTGACCTCGTCTTCCTTGCGGGCGTCGAGCGCCCGCGCGACAATTGAGCCGCCGGCCAGCTCGATCTCGCGCACCAGCGGCTCCAGCTTGGCGCCGTCGCGCCGTCCGGCGAACACGGTGAACCCTTCAGCGGCGAATTTCTTCGCGATCTCGGCGCCAATATAGTCGCCAGCGCCGATCACCGCGACGGTAGCATTTCGCTTCAGCAAAGTAATTCTCCCGGATTGAATTGTCAGGACGATTCGGCCGCTACGACGAAAGCCCCTCATCTTGAGCAGCGGCGTCTTCGCCGCGTCTCGAAGGATGAGGAAAGAACAGGCTCATGGTTCGAGACGGCGCAAAAACGCCTCCTCGCTATTAGGCGTCGCGATTCGCAGCTAGGCGTACATCTCCTCAACCTCGCGCAACTGCTCCTTGCCGAAGAACATTTCGTCGCCGACGAAGAAGGTCGGCGAGCCGAACGCGCCGCGCTTCACCGCATCTTCGGTGTTGGCGATCAACCTGGCCTTGACCTCGGGCTCCTGGGCGCGGGCGAATAGTTTTGCCGCATCGAGGCCGGACTCGGTCAGCGCCTTCGCTGCCACCTCCGGATCGTCCATCTTCTTCGGCTCGACCCACATGTGGTGAAACGCGGCATCGACATATTTCTCGAACACGCCCTCGAGTTGCGCCGCGACCGCGGCGCGCATCAGGTTCAGCGTGTTGACCGGGAAATACGGGTTCATGACGTAGGGCTTGACCTTGAAGCGCTTGGTGAAACGCTCGGTCTCGATGGCGTGAAACTCGCGCTTGTTCTTGAC
The DNA here is from genome assembly GCF_013377015.1 of Rhodopseudomonas sp. GTDB lineage: Bacteria > Pseudomonadota > Alphaproteobacteria > Rhizobiales > Xanthobacteraceae > JARJEH01. Next base: position 1,324,490 of record NZ_JACABA010000001.1, read on the forward strand.
CCCGGCCAGGGTTTCGACCGGCGACTTGTTGTTAGTGGCCTTGAAGATGCCGCCGAGCAGCACCGGCAAATAGGCGAATTTCACGCCGATCCGCGCCTCGATCGCGGGAATCGCCTCATGACTGAGAAAGGCGTTGGGACTGCCGAAATCGAACAGGAATTGCGGGGTGGATTTGCTCATGGTCTCTCCCGGACGGCGGCGGATTCGTGGAACGGTCCTGCCTTATATGATTGCTATCATTTCATGCCGGCCGGCGGTTGGCAATCGGCGGATCGGGCGGTGGTCGCGGCCTGATCTGGCGATGGCGCGAACGCCGCCGTCGCCAGCGCGCGCGCGTGATCGCGCACATCGATGGGCCAGCCCGCGGTCCGTTGCGCGAAACGCGCCGCATCGCCGGCGAATAGCGCGCGCACCACCTCCTCATAGTCCGGCTTGTCTCCCGCCAACGCCGCGATGAAGCGATAGGTCGCTTCCTGCGCCTGCCGAATCCTGTCCTTGTCCTTGTTGGCGTGCCGCGCTTCGTCGACCAGCCGGCGCAGCGCCACCGATGCGCCGCCGCGCTGCTGCGCCAGCCACTCCCAGTGCCGCGGCAGCAGCGTGACTTCGCGCGCGACCACGCCGAGTTTCGGCCGGCCCGGGCCGCGCGGCGACGGCGGATCTGGCTCGGGCGGCGCATCTGGATCGCTCGGCACTGCGGCGTTCGGCAATCGTGCCAAAATCTCATCGAGCGAGCCGCGCAGATCCATTTCGACCAGATGGCTGCTGGTACTGTCGAAGATCAGCAGCGAACCGTCGCCATGATCGAGACGCTCCTTGGCGAGTCGCGCCATGTCGCGGAGGTCACCCGAAGCGACGCGGCGATCGCCCTCGAAGGCAATGCAGCTAGGGCTGGCCGACACGGGCATGGCGAACTTCTCCTCGACGGTTCGCCTCCCTTAGCCGGCGCGGTGGACTTCCGTCAATATCACCCGGGTAAAACATCGGGCATCCCTGCTCGCCGACGCTCGACATTCCGGCGGCCGGCTGGCACGACGGAACTTCACTGCGATCCCGAGGTTCAGCATGCTCACCGTCCATCATCTCAACAATTCCCGCTCGCAGCGCGTGTTATGGGTGCTGGAGGAGCTTGGGGTCCCGTACGAGATCAAGCGCTACCAACGGCTGCCAAGCATGTTCGCGCCGCCGGAGCTGCGCGCGGTCCACCCGCTGGGCAAGTCGCCGGTGATTACCGACAACGGCAATACCGTCGCCGAGTCCGGCGCGATCATCGAATACATCATCGACACCTATGGTGAGGGCCGACTGATCCCGCCGCCGAAGACGCCGGAACGGCTGCGCTACACCTATTGGCTGCATTACGCCGAGGGCTCGGCGATGTCGCCTTTGCTGCTGAAGCTGCTGTTCACGATGATCCCGCAGCGCGCGCCGGCGCTGATCCGGCCGCTGGTGAAGCTGATCACCACGCCGGTGCTGGCCACCCTGGTCGATCCGCAGCTGAAGCAGCACATGGCGTTCTGGGAAGGCGAGTTGGCGAAGAGCGAGTGGTTCGCCGGCGGCGACTTCACCGCCGCCGACATTCAGATGAGCTTCCCGCTGGAGGCCGCCTCGGCCCGCGCCGGGCTTGATCAAACCTATCCCAACGCATTGGCCTGGCTGGCGAAGATCCACGCTCGACCTGCCTACAAGCGGGCGCTGGAGCAGGGTGGCCCTTATACGGTGGGCGGCTGAGCGCCAGCCCTACCTGATATTACCCGGGTAAAATTGACAATCCGGCTCGAGCCTGTTACGGACATCGGCAACCAATCCCGCGACAGGACCGCCGATGCAGAAGGACAACCGAAAGGCCGCGATCGCGGCCTACAAGGAGCGCAAGGCCTGCGCCGGAATCTATGCGATCCGCTGCACGGCGTCGGCCCAGGTCTGGGTCGGACAAACCCCGCACCTCGACACGATCCAGAACCGGATCTGGTTCAGTTTGCGTCAGGGCAGTCATCCCAACCGCGCGCTGCAGGCGGCGTGGACCCTGCACGGCGCCGATACTTTCGCATTCGAACCGCTCGAGCAATTGGCCGAAGAGGAATCGCGCTATGTGCGCGATGCGCTGTTGAAGGAACGCGCCGGCCATTGGCAATCGACGCTCGACGCGCGGGCGATGTAACCGCCGACGCCCTACTTCGGCCCGGCCGCTTCCGGAGTCACCGTCGCCGCTATCACCTCGCCGACCAGTCGGCCAAGACCGCGAATGTCGCCGGTCGGATCGACCGCATCGCCGAGCCGCACAATGACCAGATGCTGCGTCGGCAGCACGACGATGCGCTGGCCGAGATCGCCGGACGCGAAGAAGGCATCGCGGGGAATACCGAGCCTCGCCCGCCCCTTGGCATATTGATGCTCGCTGCGATTGGTCCAGAACCCGGCGCCGTAATCGGTGTCGAGGGTCGCGCGCGCGGAAAATTCCACCCAGTCCTCAGGCAGCATACGCTGGCCGCCGACCACGCCATCCTGCAGATAGAGCAAGCCGAACCGCGCCCAGTCGCGCGCACTGGCGTACATGTAGGACGATCCCTGCATTGTGCCGGTCGCGTCGAATTCCAGCGTGACGTTGCGCATCCCGAGCGGATTGAACAATTCGCGCCAGGCGAATTTGAGGGTCTGCTCAGGCCCGCCGGTGAGCTGGTTGATGATTCGCGCCAGCAACTGCGTCGACGGGCTGCTATAGGCCCATCGCGTTCCCGGCGCGGCAATCGGCGGCGCCTTCGCGGCGAACGCGGCCATGTCGTCGTGCAGATAGACCATCTGGCTGGAGGGATCGAGACCGCTGTTGGTTTCGTCGAGTGCTAATCCGGTGGTCATGCGCAGCAGATGCTCGACCTCGATCTCGCGCCGCGGATCGGTGGCGCCGCGCCATTCCGCGATCGGCGCCGGCAGCGACGGCGAGGTGAGGCCCTTCTGGGTGAGAATGCCGATCAGCGCATTGACCACCGACTTGGTCAACGAGTAGCCGAGCAGCGGCGTCTCGGTGCTGACGCCCGTTGCATAGCGCTCGGCAACCACCCGGCCGTCATGGATCACGACGACCGCCTTGGTTCGCCGCAACGGCGGCGCCAGCGGCTCCTCGAAGGCATGATCGAGCGCCGCCTTCAGTCTCGGATCGGCCGGCTCGACCACGGCCGGGCCGGCGATCTCGGCCAGCAGCGACGCTGGACCGGACGCCTTCAGCGCGGCGATGTCGGCCTTCGGCAGATAGGGCTCGGCGTCGGCGTGCAGCAGGATGCAGCCGAATCCCTCGCGATATAGGGCTCGGCTGCTGAACAAGCCCAGCAACGACACCTCGATGGTCTTGCCGACGGCATCGAATTTGTAACGCAGCATCGGGCGAATCGCGCGCACCCCCTCGCGTTCGTTCACCTCCGCATAGGCCGTCGCCGGATCCTGTCCGGACACGAACGCCTTTGCGCAAGTGTTGTGCGCGACCACCGCGGTCGCGACCCGGAGCGCGCGGTCGGGACGATACTTCGTCGCCGACACCGCCAGGAGGACGCCGATCAGGGCGGCCACGACTAACCATCGCGCTCTCATCGGCCGTCTCCCACTATCAGCCCGGCCCGGCGCGCGATTTGCACCACGCTACTTCTTTGCCTGCGCCGCATCGACCGAGGGCAGCGCCATCACGCTGACGCCGGGCGGCGGCACATCGTCGTCGGGGACAAAGAAATCCGACATCAGCGGCACTGTCTTGTCGACCCGGTAATGCTCGAAGTCGGTGACCCCGGCGGCCGCCAGCACCTTGTCGTCGATGCAGAACTGGCCGGTGAAATCGCGCGACGGCTTTGTGAAGATCTCGTAGGCGGCGTCGCCCATGATCGCAGGCGTGCGACTGGCCCGCATCATGGCGTCGCCGCCGAGCAGATTGCCGACCGCGGCGGTGGCGATCGTGGTACGCGGCCACAGCGCATTGACGGCGACGCCGGCGCGACGCAATTCGCCGGACAGGCCCAGCACCACCATGCTCATGCCGAACTTCGCCATGGTGTAGGCGGTGGAGTGCTCGAACCACTTCGCTTTCATATCGAGCGGCGGCGACAGCATCAGGATATGCGGATTGTCGGCCTTCTTCAGATGCGGGATGCAATATTTCGACACCATGAAGGTGCCACGGGTGTTGATCCCCATCATCAGATCGTAGCGCTTCATATCGGTGCGCTGCGAATCGGTGAGACTGATCGCGCTGGCGTTGTTGACGCAGATGTCGATGCCGCCGAATTCCGCCACGGTGGCGTCGATCGCGGCGATCACCTGGGCCTCGTCGCGGATGTCACACAGCACCGGCAGCGCCTTGCCGCCAGCGGCGCGCACCTCCTCCGCCGCAGTGTAGATGGTGCCCTGCAATTTCGGATGTGGCTCGGCGGTTTTCGCCGCGATCGCCACATTGGCGCCGTCGCGCGCTGCGCGCAGCGCGATCGCCAGCCCGATGCCGCGGCTGGCGCCGGAAATGAACAGCGTCTTGCCCTTCAGTGAAGCCATGTTTCGTCCCCTCGTCAGTGGCGCTCTTCGCGCGTCGATAGTGTACAGCCCCGGTGATCCAAATCGAAGCGCTTCGACAGCAGCGCCCGTCTCCGTGTCATGCCCGCTAGTTTCCCACTGCCGCCGCGCCGCGGGTGCGCGGATCGGGCGCGCCGAGCAGGCTGTCCGGCATCACCACGATCGAATTCGCCGAGGTCTGGCCCATTGGTGCGACCACCTTGTGCCCCATCGCCTGCAGCGCCGCGACCGTCTCGGCACTGAACCCCTGCTCAATCCGCACTTCGTCCGGCAGCCATTGATGATGCAGCCGCGGCGCCGCTACCGCCGCGGCGATGTCCATCTGGTAGTCGAGCACGTTGACGACCACCTGCAGTACAGTGGAAATGATCCGGCTACCGCCCGGCGAGCCGGTCACCAGCACGACGCGGCCGTCCTTCAGCACGATGGTCGGCGCCATCGACGACAGCGGCCGCTTGCCCGGCCCCGGCAGATTGGCCTCGAAGCCGACCAGGCCGAACGCGTTGGCGGCGCCCGGCGCCGCGGTGAAATCGTCGAGCTCGTTGTTGAGCAGCACGCCGGTGCCGTCGGCGACCAGGCCGACTCCATAGGAAAAATTCAGCGTATAGGTGTTGCTGACGGCGTTACCTTCGGCGTCGACCACCGAAAAATGCGTGGTGTTCTGGCCCTCGCGTGGCGGCAGCGCCGGCAGCGCTTCGGTCCATGGCGTCGCGCGGTTGGGATCGATCCCGGCGCGCTGCTTGGCGGCGTAGTCCTTCGACAACAATGCAGTCAGCGGCGCAGCGACGAAGGCCGGATCGCCGAGGTAGCGCGCGCGGTCGGCATAGCCGCGCTTCATCGCCTCGATCAACAGATGCAGCGAGGCGGCCGAACCCTGCGGGTTGTCGCGCAGCGCAAAGCCTTCGAGAATGTTCAGCGTCTCGATCAGAACGGTGCCGCCGGACGATGGCAGCGGCATCGCCACGATGTCGTAGCCGCGATAGAGACCATGCACGGGCGCGCGAACGATCGGCTGATAGGCTTTCAGATCGTCGACCGTCACGATCCCGCCGGCCGAGCGAATGCCGTCCGCCAGTTTGCGCGCGACGTCGCCCTGATAGAATCCGCGCGGCCCCTGTGCGGCGATTGCCGACAGCGTCGCGGCGAGATCGGCCTGCACCAGCGCGTCACCACCTTGCAGCGAACTGCCGTCGGCGCGTGAGAAGATTTTCAGCGATGACGGCCAGCGCGCCAGCCGCTTGTGCCATTGCGGCATTGTGTCGGCATTGTCGTCGGCGACAATAAAGCCGTCGCGTGCCAGCGCGATGGCCGGCTGCAAGATCTCCGCCAGCGAAAATTTCCCGGAGCCGTATTTTTCCAACGCCAGCGCCAGACCCGCGATGGTGCCGGGCACGCCGATGCCGAGCGCGGAGTCGCGCGATCGGGCGTTGTCGGGCTTGCCGTCGGGCCCGAGAAACATGTCGCGCGTCGCCGCCATCGGCGCGGTCTCGCGATAGTCGATCGCCACGTCCTCGCCGCGCGCGGCGGCGTGAATCATCATGAAGCCACCGCCACCGAGATTGCCCGCGCGCGGATAAGTGACGGCCATCGCAAAGCCCGTCGCGACTGCCGCATCGACCGCGTTGCCGCCGCGCGCGAGGATATCGGCCCCGACTCGCGCCGCGAGCTTCTCCTGCGCCACCACTATGCCGTGCCGCGCGGCCACTGCCGGCGCCGCGACTATCCGCGCGTCGGCGCCGCCACGGATGTCCTGCGCACCGACAATGCCGATTGCCGCGACCAGCACCGATGCGGCGAGCAGCGCCGTCACCGCTTTGCGACGTAAAAGCGTCATAACGACCATCGAGATTCCCGGCAGTTGTCGCGGCATGCAGACTGCTTCGCCCGCCGGGATGCTATATGGCTTTCGATGCGATAGGCAAAACGCCTGCGGGCGAGGAACGAGAACATGGGGTCAACGATCGCGGCCGACACAAATCGCGCCGCCATACCGACCACCTATCCGCCGCGCCGCGCCGTGGTCGGCTGGATCCTGTTCGACTGGGCGGCGCAGCCGTATTTCACGCTGATCACGACCTTCATCTTCGCGCCGTATTTCGTCACCCACGTCGCGCCGGACCCGGCCACCGGACAATCGATCTGGGGTTTCGCCACAGCGGCTAGCGGAATTGTGATCGCATTGGCGTCGCCGGTGCTCGGCGCCATTGCCGACGCCAGCGGCCGGCGCAAGCCATGGATCGCCGCATTCGGCCTGATGCTGGTGATCGGCTCCTGCCTGATGTGGTTCGGCAAGCCAGGCGACACCGGCGCGATCCTGCCGCTGCTGATCGCCTTCGGCATCGCCACCATCGGCGTCGAATTCGCCACCGTGTTCAACAACGCGATGATGCCGCATCTGGTGCCGCCGGACAAAATCGGCAGGCTCTCCGGCACCGGCTGGGCCACCGGCTACGTAGGCGGGATTCTGAGTCTCGTTCTGGTGCTTGGCTTTCTTGCCGCCAGTCCCGAGACCGGTCGTACGCTGTTCGGTCTCAAACCGCTGTTCGGGCTCGATCCGATGTCGCATCAGGGCGACCGCATCACCGGGCCGCTGACCGCGATCTGGTTCGTGATCTTCGTGTTGCCGATGTTCGTGTTTACCCCGGATTTCCCGGCCAAGCTTGCGGCCGGCGCTGCGGTGCGCGAGGGGGTGCGCGAATTGCGCGAGACGCTGCGGGAACTGCCGCGACATCGCTCAATGGCGGCGTTCCTGCTCGCCAACATGATCTACACCGACGGGCTGGTGTCGCTGTTCGCGTTCGGCGGCATTTATGCTGCCGGAACTTTCGGCTGGCAGACCATCCAGATCGGCAGCTTCGGTATCCTGCTGGCGATCGCCGCCACTTTCGGCGCATGGCTCGGCGGCAAGCTCGACGATGCGCTCGGGCCGAAGCGGGTGATCGCGGGAAGCATGCTGCTGCTGTTGGTCTCGATCATCGGCATCCTGCTGGTCGATCCCGGCCACATCCTGTTCATCGCGGTGCCCCCACCACGGCCGGGCGGCGCGTTGTTCGCCTCTCCCGCCGAGCGTGCCTATCTGCTGCTGGGATGTTTGATCGGCATCGCCGGCGGTCCGCTGCAGGCGGCATCGCGCACACTGCTGATCCACATGGCGCCGAAGGATCGTATCGCGCAGTATTTCGGGCTGTTCGCGTTGACCGGCAAGGTCACGTCGTTCATCGGGCCGCTGCTGATCGGCGTGATCACCGCGATCACCGCGAGCCAGAAGGCCGGCATGGCAGTGCTGGTGCTGTGGGGCATCGGCGGGCTCGTGTTGCTGGGGAGGGTGCGAGATCCCCAGGTTGAATCGATGACCCCAACCTGATGGGTCGCCCCGCCGCGGGCAACTGTTCCGGACAATGTGACTTTGCGCACAGTCGATGAAATCCCCTGCTGCCTATAACGCGGCATCAGGGGGCTCACATGATGCTGACATTGGTCTTGGTTCTCGGCCTGCCGCTCGCGGCCTATTTCTATTTTCGCTATCGGCGCGACATGATCAGCGGGATCGGCCCGGTCGCGCACAGGTGTTCACGCTGCCACGAGGAGCTGCCGCGCTTCCGGATGCCGAAATCCATCAAGCAGGCACTGCTCGGCGGGTGGACCTGCAAGCGATGCGGATCAACGATTGACCGGCACGGATTGGTCAACGAGAGCTGATCAGTGCCGGAAATGCCGGGCGCCGGTGAACACCATGGCGATGCCGGCGTCGTCGGCAGCCTTGATCACCTCGTCGTCGCGCACCGAACCACCGGGCTGGATCACCGCGGTGGCGCCGGCCTCGATGCAGGCCAGCATGCCGTCGGCGAACGGAAAGAACGCATCCGACGCCACCACCGAACCCTTGGTCATCGGCACCGCCAGCTTCAGTTCGGCCGCCGCATCCTGCGCCTTGCGCGCCGCGATCCGCGCCGAATCGACCCTGCTCATCTGCCCCGCGCCGATGCCGACGGTGGCGAGATCCTTGGCGTAGATGATGGTGTTGGATTTCACGTGCTTGGCGACGCGGAACGCGAATTTCAGATCGCGCAGCTCGGCCTCGGTCGGCTGCCGCCGGGTGACGACCTTCAGCGCCATGTCGTCGACCACGGCATTGTCGCGGCCCTGCACCAGCAAGCCGCCGGCGACGGTCTTGTAGGTCAGGCCCGCCGCGCGCGGGTCCGGCAGGCTCCCGGCCAGCAACAGCCGCAGATTTTTCTTTGCGGCCACGATGGCGATCGCCTCCTCGGTCGCGTCGGGCGCGATGATGACTTCGGTGAAGATCTCGGTGATGGCACGCGCGGCCTCGGCGTCGAGCGTCTTGTTCAGCGCCACGATCCCGCCGAATGCGGAGGTCGAGTCGCAGGCCAGCGCCTTGCGGTAGGCGTCGAGCAGGCTAGCGCCCTCGGCGACACCGCAGGGATTGGCATGCTTGACGATGACGCAGGCCGCGGTGCGCGCGGCGTCGAATTCGCCGATGCATTCATAAGCCGCGTCGGTGTCGTTGATGTTGTTGTAAGATAATTCCTTGCCCTGCACCTGCCGCGCGGTGGCGACGCCGGGGCGCTTCTCGGGCGTGCGATAGAACGCCGCGCTCTGATGCGGGTTCTCGCCGTAGCGCAGGCTCTGGATCAGCCGGCCGCCGATGGCGCGGAAATCCGGCGCTTCGGTCTTCAGCTGCAGCGCGAACCAGTTCGAGATCGCCGCGTCATAAGCCGCGGTGCGGGCATAGGCCTTGGCGGCCAGCCGCTTGCGCAACGTCAGCGTGGTTGCGCCAGCGTTGGCGGCGAGTTCGTCGAGCACGGCGGAATAGTCCGACGCCTCGACCACCACCGCGACGTCGTCATGGTTCTTCGCCGCGGCCCGGATCATCGCGGGCCCGCCGATGTCGATGTTCTCGACGCAATCCTCGTAGCCGGCGCCCTTGTCGACGGTTTCCTCGAACGGATAGAGATTGACCACCAGCAGATCTATCGGCGCGATGCCGTGATCCTTCATCGCTTTCGCATGTTCGGCGTTGCCGCGGATCGCCAGCAAGCCACCATGCACCTTCGGGTGCAGGGTCTTGACCCGCCCATCCATCATTTCCGGGAAACCGGTGAGATCGGAGACGTCCTTGACCGCGAGCCCGGCCGCCGCGATCGCCTTGGCGGTGCCGCCGGTCGAGACCAGCTCGACGCCGTGGCCGACCAGCGCGCGGGCGAAGTCGATCAGGCCCGATTTATCGGAAACGGACAATAGAGCGCGGGTCACGCGGCGCGGATGATCGGTCATGGAGGGTCGGTCCTTCGGTAGAAGGACGCCGCCGTAGCACGGTTTGTCGGGACATGAAACCGGGCCGATCGGCGGTCCCGGCCTGGCCACAGCCAGCCTACAGCGGCAATTCCGGTTCGCGGCGGGCGTTGCGGCGGGCAGTGGTCGCGGAGGCCGAGGCGCTGGAGCGGACGAAGCTCCAGCGGACGCTGGAGGCCTGCGTCGCATTCTGCCGGATCACGATCTGGGCGGTGCGGCGCGGACCGTCGTTTCCGGCCAGGAACACGCTGTCCTCGAGATCGACCTTGTCGTCGAGCGCCTCGAAGGTCCAGACGTCGCGGTTCGGCAGCACCAACATGACGCCGCGGGCATCGCTGAGCCGGCTGGCCTTGACCGAAGGGTGCAGATGAAACCGCACCGCATAGTCGGTGTTCGCGCCCTTGATCTTGGCGCCGGGCGCCGGCGACAGCGTGTCCTCACCGTCCAGCCTGCTGCCGTCATGCGCCACCATCAGCACCCGGTGATGCACCACGCCGAAACGGTCGAGATAGCCGTCATGCGAGGTCGTCAGCAGCACGCCGTTGGTCACGATTTCGCGGAAATTCTCCACATTGACCGGGCCGCTGACCACCGGCGCGCCCTGCAGGAACCGCTTCATCGCCGAGCGTTCGACGAACTGGCACGACGAGGTGTCGTGATAGGTGACGGTCGAGTGCGCCGCCGTGCCGCGCGCGAACACCCGCCAGTTGTCGCGGCCGGTCGTCGGCATGCCGCAATTGACCACGATCCGGCTGAGGCCCGAGGACAGTTCGAACGACAGGCAGCCGGCATGGGCGTCGTGGCTGAGATTCGGCGGCGGCGGCGCGCCGGTATCGACGATCACCATCATGTTGCCGGCGTCGATGCGCTGGTAACCGGTGTGCGGCATGCTCGACATCGGACTGCCATGGGTGTCGTCATAGGCCAGCAGCGTCGCCAGCAGGTCGGACGGTGCGCTGCTCATGCCGTTGAACAGCGCGAAACTGCCGTCGCCGTGGCGGAAGAACCGCAGCATCGGCATCATCCGGTCGATCGCATTGAGCAACGCCGGCGGCGGCGCGATATTGCGCGCCGCAAAGGTCTGCCGCAGCGGCAACAGGTCGATCATCAATTCGATCAGCGCGCCGGGATTGCGCGAGATGTGGCCGCCGTCCGGCAGGATCTGGCGCGCCAACTCGTCCGACAACTTGCGGGTCGCGGTGCGGATATGGCGGGCCTGGTTGGCGAGGCAGAGCGAGGCGTAGCACAGCGCGATCAGCACCTGCAGCCGCGGCACGCCGTCCGGAATGTCCAGCATGGTGTAGCGCAGATAGCGAATCTCGCGGGTCAGCCCGCGCAGATAGCGGCGATAGAACTTGCCGTCGGTATCGCTGAGCACCAGGGGCGCCTGCGACAACAGCGAGATTACCCGGCGCGCCAGCACGTCCGGGCGCCGGCCGACCGGCCGATTCCGCGCCTGGTTGGAAATCCAGTCATCGACCAGCGAGCGGGCATTGGCGCGGGTGATCGCAGTATCAGCCGCACGCAGATGCCGCAGCCAGCCGAACCCGAGCAGCGATATTTCCCAATCCTCCGACGGCGGCTCGAGATCGAAGATCGAGCGGCCATGGCAGGTCACGATCTTGCCGGCGAACACGAAGCGGCCGGCATAGATTTCGGCGGCGCGGGTGGCATCGGCGGTGCGCAGATCGTGCGGCGCGATGATCAGCCGGTCGGTGCGGCCCGGCCACAACCGAGACAGCGACACCGAACTGCTCGACGCGCGCGCCATCACGTTCCGCGCGAAGCGGCCCATGACGAGCGACGAGATGCGTCTGCGATAAGCGACCGACACGCGCGCTAGTGCCCCGGATCCAAAGTTCGCGTCACGTTGCGGCACCCTCTGTTGCGAACTTCAGATTCAAAAGGACGTTCGACACCTTCTTGACCCGGTCCGTTTCGACTCAAAAGTTCATCTGGCGTCCCCGACGACGAAGGGACGCCTTGAATCAAAGCAAACCTCAATTTACCGAAAATTCGTTGCAATTCCTTTTAGTCCGGAAATTCGGCTGGCACACCCCGTCGATTGCGATCCATGCAAGATCGAGAACTGGTTCCGACCGGTGTCGGACATAGGGCAGCGCGCCCCTGGCTTGAATCGCCATCGCCCCCGCCAGACCGAAGTATTTAAATTATTTTACAATGACTTAACAAGCCTTGCGGCGAAAAACCCATCGAGCCCGCCGAGCCGCGGGTCAGGATGCGGCAGGTGGCACGGCAGCGTGCGCAGATCGCCGTCGGGGGTCACGATGTCGGCGAGGCCGGCAACTTCGGCGGCGTCGATCGGGACCCGTTTGACGCCGGATTCCGCCGCCAGCAGCGCAGTGATGGCGTGTTCGCCCTCCTCCGGTTCCAGCGAGCAGGTACAATAGACCAGGGTTCCGCCCGGCTTCAGCAGCGTCACCGCCTTCCGCAGCAGCCGCTGCTGCAGCGCCGTCAACGCGCCGATATCGTCCTCGTGCTTGAGCCACGCCACATCCGGATGACGCCTGATGGTGCCGGTCGAAGAACAGGGTGCATCGACCAACACGCCGTCGAAACCGGCGTCGCTGCACTCGCCCTGCCACTCGGTGGCATCGGCGACCGCGGTCTTCACTTCGAGCGACAGCCGCGCGAGATTGTCCTGCAACCGCGCCACTCGCGCGGGCGAGCGGTCGATCGCGGTGACCTGAGCGCCGGCCTGTGCCAGCTGGGCGGTCTTGCCGCCTGGCGCGGCGCAGAGATCGGCGATGGTCTTGCCCCGAAGTTCGCCAAACAGCCGCGCCGGCAATGCCGCCGCGGCGTCCTGCACCCACCACTGGCCGTCGCCGAAACCCGGCAGCATCTTGATCGAGCCTTGCAGCAAGGTGCGCACGGTTCCCGTCGGCAACACTTCGCCATGCAGCCGCGTCGCCCACGCCTCGGCATCCGACTTCACGGTCAGATCCAGCGACGGCTCGTAGCTGATCGCCAGCGCGATCGCGCGTGCGGTGGTCTCGCCGTAATGCGCGATCCAGCGCGCCATCAGCCACGGCGGCACGTCGAGCGTCTGGGCTTGCACTTCGTCGATCAGCGGCTGGCCTTCGCGCGCGCAGCGGCGCAGCACCGCGTTGACGAGGCCGGCATATTTGGCGGCGCGCCGGTCTGATTGTACCAGCCGGACCGACAGGTCGACCGCGGCATGATCGGGAACTTCCATCCACAGAATTTGCGCGGCGCCGATCAACAGTGCGCTTTGCGCCCGCGGCGCGTCGGTCGGAATGCCGCGATCGAGCAGCCGCGACAGCACATGGCCGAGCGTGCCCAGCCGCCGCAGGATGGTGGCGACCAGCCGACGCATCAAGGCGCGGTCGCGATCCGACAGCGTTTTCAGTCCTGGATGCGCGCCCGAGCCTTCAAGCTGCTCGTCCAGCGTCCGGTGCTTCTGCAGGACGCCGTCAAGAATATCGGCGGCGATCCGGCGCGCGGCGAGGCCGGGCACCTCAGTAGGCAAGGCGAATCTTGGAGCTGGCATGACGTGAGAGTATCACAACTGAAAGGATGATGGTTGGCTCGCGCCATTCGTCGCGACATCGGCATTGGTGACATGCGAATATGCCAAATGTAAGAAACGCTCATTTCGCTCCATGCTCTCGTAGTCCTCGCATGCGTGCGACAAATCGAATCGGCCGTGGCCGATCTCGCGACCGGAAATTCGACGATGAAGCATGATCCGCCGCCGCTCCCGACCGCTGCGCCCGAACCCGCGCGCAAGCCACTGCCTGAAGCCGCCAAGCGTGCGCTCGCCGAGGCCGAGGCGCGCCGCGCCGAAGCGGCCAAGCATACAGCCGCGCGCGAGAAGGAATTCCAGGGTCCGAAAGGGCCGGAGCCGACCCGCTATGGCGACTGGGAAACCAAGGGAATCGCCTCGGACTTCTGACGGCCACGACGGCGATCAAAATCGTCAGATACAATCTGAAGTTGTGCATTGACTTGCGCGACACCGCGACTCAGTTTATCATAGGAATATGTACCCATATTCCAGAACAAATGCGGCACGGGCGCAGCCATGGCGCAGCCGGTTATCGGCGGCGCTGCCTTGGGTATTCGTGCTTGGGATGGCGGCAGGAACCATGCTGCCGGCACGGCATTGGCCACATTGGCCGGGCTCGTTGACCGACGCGTCGCAGCCGTCCTCGCGATCCGCCGGCAATGACAGCGACGCGGTCTGGCGCCGCGCCGGCAATCCGAGCGTGCGGCATCCAGTCGACGTTCTACGCACGATCGATGGCGATACGTTCGAGGCGCGGGTGCATCTGTGGCCCGGCCTCGACATGATCACGCGGGTGCGGTTGCGCGGCATCGACGCGCCGGAATTGAAAGCGCAATGCGCGCGGGAATTGCAGATGGCGGAAGCCGCGAGCGACGCGCTGCGCGGCCTGCTGCGGCAAGGCGAGGTGACGATCTACAATATCGGTCCGGACAAGTATCAGGGCCGCGTCGTCGCCGACGCCGCCACCCGGCAGACCCCGAACGTCTCCGCCGCGCTGCTCAGCGGCGGCTTCGCCCGCGCCTATGACGGCGGCCACCGCAACGGTTGGTGCACGGTACGGTAAGCGCGCGTCGGCCGTGGCTTGCGCAGCCGCACCCGCAGGCTCAGCCCTTGTCGTTCTCGAGTTTCGGGATGTGGGAGCCCTCGCCGGCCGACAGCAAGCCCATCTTGACGTAGAGATCCAGCTTGGCGCGGGTATCGGTGATGTCGAGGTTGCGCATGGTGAGCTGGCCGATCCGGTCCGCCGGCGTGAACGGCGCATCCTCGACCTTCTCCATACTCAGCCGCTCCGGCGCATAGGTCAGGTTCGGGCTCTCAGTGTTGAGAATCGAGTAGTCGTTACCGCGGCGCAGTTCCAGCGTCACCTCGCCGGTGATGGCGCGCGCCACCCAGCGCTGCGCGGTTTCGCGCAGCATCAGCGCCTGGGAATCGAACCACCGACCTTGGTAGAGCAAGCGACCGAGCCGCATCCCGCTAATCCGGTACTGCTCGATGGTGTCTTCGTTGTGGATGCCGGTGACGAGACGTTCATAGGCGATATGCAGCAGCGCCATGCCGGGCGCTTCGTAGATGCCGCGGCTCTTGGCCTCGATGATCCGGTTTTCGATCTGGTCGCTCATGCCGAGGCCATGGCGGCCGCCGATCGCGTTGGCCTCGAGGAACAGCGCTACCGGATCGGCGAAGCTCTGGCCGTTGAGCGCGACGGGCTGACCGTCCTCGAACCGCACCACGACCTTCTCGGCCTTGACTGCACAATCGTCGCGCCAGAACGGCACGCCCATGATCGGGTTGACGATGGTGATACCGCAATCGAGGTGTTCGAGATCCTTGGCTTCGTGGGTGGCACCGAGCAGATTGCTGTCGGTCGAATAGGCCTTTTCCGAACTCATCTTGTAGGCGAAGCCGTGCGCGGTCATGAACGCCGACATTTCCGCCCGCCCCCCCAGTTCATCGATGAACTGCTGATCGAGCCAGGGCTTGTAGATTCGCAGGTCCGGATTGGTCAGCAGTCCGTAACGATAGAACCGTTCGATATCGTTGCCCTTGTAGGTCGAGCCATCGCCCCAGATGTTGACGCCATCCTCCTTCATGGCCGAGACCAGCATCGTGCCGGTCACGGCGCGTCCAAGGGGGGTCGTGTTGAAATACGCGATGCCGCCGGTCGAGATGTGGAAGGCGCCGGACTGGATCGCGGCGATGCCTTCGTGCACCAGCTGCGTGCGGCAATCCACCAGGCGCGCCTTCTCGGCGCCGAACTCCATCGCCTTGCGCGGAATCTCGTCGTAGTCGGCCTCGTCGGGCTGCCCGAGGTTCGCCGTGTAGGCATACACGCGGGCGCCTTTCTGCTTCATCCACAGCAGCGCCGCGCTGGTATCAAGCCCGCCCGAAAAAGCGATGCCGACGTTTTCCCCTTTGGGCAGGCTTTTCAGGATCGTCGTCATAGGGCTTCCAATCGGCTGTGTCGGTTTGCGGCCTTGGGGGCGCGAATATCAAACTTCGTGCCGACGGGCACGCGTTTAATCATGTCCGGCATCATCAATTTCGCTCACGTCGCCGGCGCTGGTCCAACATCGCGGCCGCGCCACTTCTTCAGCCGCAGCCGGTACAGCGGCCAGGCGAACCGGGTCAGCGCCGCGTCGACCCGCGCATCGGTCAGCCGCGTCCGCGACCAGCGATAGATCAGCCCGTGCAGCAGCCAAATCACCAGGAAGGTGACCAGGCCGGCGATCGCCACGTCGGTGAAGAAATGCCCGCCGAACGCCATCCGCAGCCCCGAGGTGACGACGCCGAACAATGTGGCGGCGGCGTAGGCGGCGGGCCGCCACGGCGGCGGCGCCAGCGCCGCCGGCGCATAGGTCCAGAACGCGGTGGCGCCCTCGCCGGAGAAGAACGAACAGTTCTTCGGGCACGAGCCGCGCGGGTCCCACCACGGCACGAACTGGTTGGCGCCGGAGAACTCGGTGACGAAGATCGGTCGCGGCCGGCCCCAATGGCTCTTGAAGGTGAGGTTGGTGAGGATGCCGGCGGCGAGCGTGATGCTGATCAGCAGGAACGCCACGGTCCGTCCGGCGACCAGCAGTGGCTTGTCGGGTCGCGCCAGCTTCACGATCAGCGCGACGATCGACGGCGCGGCGAAGCCCCAGGCGATCCACATCGCGGCTTCGCGGGCGAAATTGGCCGCGGTCACCGCCCTGAGCGGAAAGGTTCTGGTGGCAGGGTCGTAGAACAGCCCGGCCAGCCAGAGGTCGAGCCCGGGAAACAGCCCGAACAACAGCCCGACCACGGCGAACAGCCCGAGCGCTATGAAAAGTCCGGTCCGGTTCATGGCGGCGGTTTAGCCGAGGCCACAGCGGATGAAAAGGCTGCGCCCGGGCCAGGACGGGCGCGCCATCCCGGCGGGCCGACCCAATTCGCGACGTCGATCGCGCCTGGTCAGTCGAAAGCCCGTTCGGCCGCTGACGGCCGCTGGTCTCTGGGCCTCGTTCGCGGCGCGCGCCGGCGGCCCTCGGGTGCCGCGGGCACATCCGCCCTCAACGCGCCAATCCGCTTCAGTGCGGCCTCGGCTGTCCGCTCGCCGGAGTCCCAGGCGCCATGGACCGTTCCCCACAGCGTCTCATGGGTGGCTTCACCAGCCAGAAACAGACTGCCGAGCGGCTCGGCCAGAACTTTCCGTGAAGGCTGCCCGCCGGGTGCCGCTGCCGACATCGCGCCGAGCGCGAAAGGCGCCGCGTTCCAGCGTGTCGCGCTGGAGCGCCTAACCGACGCGGCGATGTCGCTGCCGAACAGCTTCGTCAGCCATTCGACCGCGAATGCCCGCATCGCCGCATCGCCTTGGGCCGACAGATCGCGGCCGAACCCGCCGGCGACATCGAGCATGCACAGCGACGAGTCGCCGATGTTGGCAAACAGTGCGGCAGTGCGCGCCCCGGCGCTCTGCTCGATCATCACCTCGTCCTTGGAAAGTCCGAGCGGATCGCCCGACAGTTGCAGCGCGATGCGATCGAAACTGCCGAGGCTGAGCTTCGTGACGGCATCGACCTGCCGCTTCGGAAGCTCAGGTGTGAATTTGATCGCGCCGGAACTGAGCACATTGGTCGACGCCGTCACGATCACGGCGCGCGCGGAAATCTTGCCGGCCGGCGTCTCGACGCTGACCTCGCGTCCGCCCCACACGATCCGCGTCGCCGGCGTCGACAGCGCCACCGGCACCGGCTCCGCGAGCTTTCCGATCAGCGTTCCCACCCCTTGGCGGCACGCGATCAAGGCGCTGCGGTCCTGCGCGCGAGCCTGGTCCATCGCCGACAAGTCCTTCAAGTCCTTGCCGGAGGCATAGGGACCGAGCACGAATTCGACGGTCGCGGCCCAGTTGCCGAGATCCGCCGGCAAGGCCGCGGCGCAGGCGACATCGGCCTTGCCGTGCGATGCCTCGTCGATGGCGCGGTTGGCGCGGACCAGCGTTGCGAGAAAGTCCTCGGTTTCGCTGGCCCTGGCATTGCGTCGACCGACCCTAATCCGTTGTCCCGGCGGCGCCGGAGCGATGTCGAGTCCGACCGAACGCGCCAGTTTGACCATCGGATTGGTGTCGGGATTATGCAGCCATCGCGCGCCGCGATCGAACGGCAGCCCGAAACTGGCGGTATCGGTCTGGCATCGCCCGCCGATTTGCCCGGTGGCCTCGATGACGATCACCTTGCGGTTCGCCGCCATGATCCGCCGCGCCGCGGCGATGCCGGCGGCGCCGGCGCCGACTACGACCACATCGGCCTCGCGCGGCACCGGCACCGCGCGGGTCCGGGTGCCGAACATCGGCGTCAATGCAAGACTCGCGGACGCCGTCAGGAAGCCGCGGCGCGAAATTGTCATGTCATGGTTTCCGAAAATTTGAACATCATGGGAACGCTCTGGTGTCGCGGCTCAGAATTCTCGCTTCGCCCTCGCTGCCAGTCCGTGACGCCAATTTCCGAACCAAACCCGCACCAAGACCTTTGTTTTCCGGTATTTTTCGATTTCCCGTGTCGTTTCGAATCCGAATTTCGCGCAACGACCGTGCCGCAAAGCAGGCAAACTTCCGATTCAGGACACCGAGAACTTGCCGTAACGTCGAAGCCGCCGCAACCGTATTGGTAAATCAATCGCAACCAACGAACCCGGCCAATGAACCAAATTGCAATGGCTTTCGACCATCATGAAAGACGACAGCGGCAGAACGACCGCGGGGGGTGACCATCATGGGCTTCATGCTCGATACGGTCGGGAAACTGATCTCCGGCTACCTTCAGAAGGAGGTGCCGGGATACGAGCCGTTCACGCCGAGCGATCCGGAACATTTGCGCAGCATCATGCAGCCGGGCGACGTGCTGCTGGTGGAAGGCAACAGCCGGATCTCCGGCATCATCAAATATCTGACACAGTCGACCTGGTCACACGGCGCGCTCTATGTCGGACCTATCGACGGCGCGGTCGAGCCGGACGGCGAACCGCACGTGCTGATCGAGGCCAATATCGGCGAGGGCGTCACCTCATCACCGCTGTCGAAGTACTTTCCCTATCACACGCGACTGTGCCGGCCGGTCGGGCTGTCCTTCGAGGACCGCCATACGGTGTGCCGCTATGCCATCAACCGGATCGGCTTCGGCTATGACACCAAGAACATCCTGGACCTGATGCGATATCTGTTTCCGCTGCCGGTTCCGCAACGCTGGCGCCGGCGCATGATCGCGATCGGATCGGGCGACCCCACCAAGATCATTTGCTCGGCGCTGATCGCGCAGGCGTTCGACGCCGTGCGCTACCCGATCCTGCCGAAGATCACCCGCGCCGGCAGCCGCAAGGCGCGCCGCGAGATCCTGCACATCCGCGATTCATCGCTGTACATGCCGCGCGACTTCGACATCTCGCCCTATTTCGAGATCGTCAAGCCGACCATCGTCAGCGGCTTCGACTACACCTCGCTGCATTGGGCCGACAAGCAAAAGCCGCTCGGGGAGGTAGCGGGTCTATTCGATCCGTTTCAGCATGCAGTGGAAGCCGCGCCGCCGCTCGTTCCTGAAGCGCCTGACCCGGAAACGCCGGCTCCGGCCAAAGAAGTGAGCTTCGTCGAGCGGGAGCGGAGCATCGAGGATTTTTCCCGGATCGACCGGGTTTCGGCGCATCAGCCGGATCGCGTCGCCCCATGCGGGCGAGCGCTAGAACGGGTGGCTTGAGCCGCCAAAGACGACCGACGACGCTGCGGCCTGAAATACAACCCGCAGCCCATTCGCGGTGAGTTCGGGAGTCAGGCCACCTGAGCGGGCGCGGTTTCCGCCCCGAATTGGCCGACTGTCGCCGCGCTGCTCTGCAGGCCCAACAATCCGACGATTTCCTCGTTCGGCCGCGCCTGGCTGAATAGAAAACCCTGCGCCTCGTGGCAGCCCTCGGCGCGAAGCCAGCTCAGTTCCGCTTCGGTCTCGACGCCCTCGGCGGTGATGGTGACGCCGAGCCCCATGCCGAGGCTGATAATCGACCGCACGATGGCCTGCGATTCACGATTGCCGCACAGATCACGAATGAACGACTGGTCGATCTTGATCTTGTCGAACGGAAAGCTGCGCAGATAGCTCAACGATGAATAGCCGGTGCCGAAATCGTCCATTGAAATCCGCACACCCAGCGCCCTCAGCGCATGCAGTGTCGCCAGCACTTGGCTGCTCTTTTCCAGCAACAGCGTCTCGGTGATTTCGAGCTCCAGTCGCCGCGGCGGCAGGCCGGAATGCTTCAGTACATCCATCACTACCGACAACAGGTTGCCGACCCGGAACTGCAACGGCGACAGATTGACCGCGACCCGGACTTCGTCGGGCCAGTTCGCGGCATCCTTGCAGGCGGATTTCAGGATCTGGGCGCCGAGCATATTAATCAGCCCTGTGTCCTCGGCCACCGGGATAAATTCCGCCGGCGATATCATGCCTCGCTCGGGATGCGGCCAGCGCACCAGCGCCTCGCAGCCGGTGATACGGCCGTCGGCGAGGCCGATCAGCGGCTGATAATACGGCCGCAACACCTCGTCTTGAATCGCGGAGCGCAAATCCAGCTCGATCTTGCGGCGGGATTGCGCGCGCGCATCCATCCCCGGCTCGAAGAAACTGAACGTCCCTCGCGAATCTTTCTTCGCCCGCGACAGCGCCATGTCGGCGTTCATCAGCAGCTTTTCCGAATCGTCGCCGTCGCCGGGCGCGACTGCGATGCCGATGCTGGCGCCGATCACCACCGATTGGCCGTCCAGCAGATACGGCTCGGCGACCGCGTGCAACAATCGCTTAGCCAGCAGGACCACATCTTCGGGGCGGCTGATCCCGCCCTGAACGATCGCAAATTCGTCGGAGTTGAGCCGGGCGAGCGGGTCCTCCTCGCGCAGCGTAGAGCGCAACCGCCGCGCCACGCCGCGCAGCAGCTTGTCGCCGACCGCGTGACCCAGCGTGTCGTTCACCGCCTTGAAATTGTCGATGCCGAGAAACAGCACCGCGATCTTTTCCGAACTGCGTCTAGTGTGGGCCAGCATTTCGTCGAGACGCTTGCGCAGCGAATTGCGGTTGGGCAGTCCAGTCAGCCCGTCATGCTGGGCCATGAAGGCGAGACGCATCTCGGCGCGCTTGCGCTCGGTGATGTCCATCAGCGCCAGCAACACCGCAGGCTCGTCGCCATAGGTCAACTGCCGGGAATAGATCGCCAGATCGATCAGCGACCCGTCAGCCTTGACGTGCTTCCAGGTCCGCGCGGCGCGCTCGTCGCTGGTCTGATCCCCGGCCCACGGCAGCTCGGTTTCGAAGGCCTGCAGGCGGCGGATCGTGAGCGACGCGAATTCCGAGGACGAATAGCCGTAATGCTCGACGGCCGCGTCGTTGACGGCGAGAATCCGTTCGTCCTTGAGCCCGCAGACGATCATCGGCACCGGATTGCTGTCGAACATCAGCCGGAACGACGCCTCGCGCTGCTTCAGCTCGGTGATATCGACCCGCAGGCCGACGATGCCGCCGTCGGCGGTGACCCGCTCTTCGATCTGGATGCAACGGCCGTCGGCGAGAATTTGCTCATGACGCTCGCCTGGATGAAACAAACGGTCGATCCGTTCAGCGATCCATTCCTCCTCGCGGCCCTTGGCCTCGGGATAGTCGCCGCGCTCGACGCCGATCCGGATGGTGTCCTGGATCCTGGCATCGGGCGCAAATAGATCGGCGCTGCGATTGTAGATTTCGGCGTAGCGCTTGTTCCAGAGGATGTAGCGTCCCTCAGCGTCAAGAAACACGATGCCCTGCGGCAGGATCTCGATCGCCTCGCGCAACCGTTCGTGCGACTTTCTCGCCTCCGCGATCGCGGCATCTGCGGCTGCGCGCTCGCGCACGATGGCGCCGGCTTCGGACTGCAGCGGCCGCGCTCTGATCAGCAATTTCGTGCCTGATTTCAGCAGCCGGCCGCACGTGGTCGCCCGAACCCGCGCCACCCGTTTGAGCAGCTTCTTTCGTTTTGGCCGAACTCTTGGCATTCCCACGCCCCACTCGCATTCTGCCATTCGGTTGTGCGATAAGTGTCTGAAAAAACTGTGAAACACCGCTGCGAACGATTTCCATCGGCAAGCCCAGGCGACGCCATTGCCTGTTTCCAGGGCAGCGAAAGAAGCACAATGCGCGAACAATCGCACGAGTACACGTGACTTGGCTTGAATAACCGTACAATTACGAGGATTGCATTCGGGCCTGCACAGCGCCTAGGCGGCTGTAAGATCCACCGCACGAAATTTTTGCAGCTATCGACAAGGTTACTAATTAGTTACGACGCCGCGCCGGATGCGACTCAGACGGACCGTTGGCGGATTAATTGGATATTTCGATCCGCGTATTACGCGGACCATCACGTTGCACCAGATCGAACAGCGCCGCGGCATGCGCTGGGTGCAGCCGGACGCAGCCGTGCGATGCCGGCCCGCCGAGCCGAGACAGTTCGGTGGTGCCGTGGATGGCGTAGCCATGATGGAAGAAGATAGAATTCGGCATCGGTGAGTTGTAGTACCGGCGCGAAAACCAGCGCCGCGCCATGCTCTGCGGCCGGAATACGCCGGTCGGCGTGCCGAAGCCCCGGCGCCCGGTCGAGACCGGCCAGTTGTAGAGCATCGTCCCGTCGACCATCACCGTCATTTGCTGGGACGACTTGTCGATGTGCACCACCACGCCAGCTCGCGCCGGCGTGATCGCCAACACCGCCATCACGGCGATTGCCAACACGCCGGCAACCATCAGTTGGGGCCGCCACCAGCATGAGTCGTTTTTCGCCATGCTTCACGCCGCCCTGTTGTCGTTGCGGTCATGATGTCGTTGGGAAGGCCGCGCTGTAAAGATCGCGACGCCTTCGCGACGCTGGCAATCGAGGTTAAACTTAACCTCGGCGGTTGAGGCGTCATCGTCACAAGCATCGCGCTGCTCCCGTCAACGCGACCCGGCCCGGCTGATTTCGTCGCCGATTTGCGCTATAGAGGTGGCGATGAGACCTCGTCTGATTCTCACATTGCTGATGTTGCCTGCTGCGGTCGTCACAGCCGCGGTTGCGTTGGCGCAGGACAAGGGAACCATTGATCCGAAGCCGCTGCCGCCGCTGACCAATCCCAACGATCCGAAACTCGCCGCCAAGGAGCTGTTCGGCCGCATGACCAAGCCGACGGCGGCTCCGGCGCAGGCGATCGGCTTCTATGCCAAAGGCTGCCTCGCCGGCGGCGAAGCGCTTCCGATCAATGGCGACACCTGGCAGGTGATGCGGCTGTCGCGCAATCGCAATTGGGCGCATCCGGACGTGGTGACGTTGCTGAAGCGGCTGTCGCGCAAGGCCCACGATCTCGCCGGCTGGCCCGGCATCCTGGTCGGCGACATGGCGCAGCCGCGCGGCGGCCCGATGATCACCGGCCATGCCAGCCATCAGGTCGGACTCGACGCCGATATCTGGCTGACGCCGATGCCGAACCGGCCATTGTCGCGCAACGAGCGCGAGGAGATGTCGGCGGTGATGATGGTGCGGTCGGACCGGCTCGACATCGACCCGAACAACTGGACCCCGAGCCATCTGTCGGTGATCCGTGCCGCGGCGCAGGAACCGGCGGTGGAGCGGATCTTCGTCAACGCCGCGATCAAGAAGGCGCTGTGTCGCGAGGCCAAGGGCGATCGCAGCTGGCTCGCCAAGGTGCGGCCGATGTACGGTCACGATTACCACTTCCATGTGCGGATCAAATGCCCGGCCGGCAGTCCCGAATGCGAGTCGCAGCCGGTGCCGACGACGAGCGAAGGCTGCAGCGCCGGCGACTTCGCCTATTGGTTCAGCGAGCCGGTGCTGCATCCCAAACCGCCCACGACGCCGCCAAAGCCGAAGCCACCGATGACTTTGGCGGAGCTGCCAGCGGCCTGCCGTCAGGTCCTGCAGGCGCGCTGATCGCGGCGCATCGCGATCAAATTCCGATAAGCGACGCCCAAGTTTCCCGAAGCTTGCTCTTGAACGAGGCAATCCGGGTCGGCGGCGGCGCGTCTTCCTCGTCTTCCGGGAGCCTCAGTCCGACGACATTGACCCGACCGCCGCCGATGCTGCGCGCGACCAAAACGATGGAATCCAGCGGCACCGTCGCGCCTTCTTTCGGAGCGCGATCGAGGTGGAGATCGAAATAGTCGGCCAATGTCAGCGCCGACTGCGCCGGGTCGATCGAAACGCCGTAGATGGCGGCGATGTCACCCAGCGTGATTTCCCCGGAGACCACGAAGTCGCCAAGCAGATGCGGATCCGGTGCCGAACTCGGCGGCATGTCGACAAAGAATCGATCCAGCGCTTCGGCCTTTTCGGGCGGCGCCAGCAAATAGACGTAGTCGCCAGCGGCGACCGGTTCGGCCTCGGCGGGCGACAGGATCCGTTCGTCGCGGATCACCAGCGTCGGTTTCGACCAGGAGGGCAGCAGGCCGCGGCGCAGATACAGACTCTTCGGACGGACCGCATAGCCGACGAGTTGCTGTTCGAGCTGACCCGGCAGGTCGAGCTCGACGCGGCGCGGGCCACGGTCGGAGCGCGGCAAC
The DNA here is from genome assembly GCF_013377015.1 of Rhodopseudomonas sp. Taxonomy (GTDB): domain Bacteria; phylum Pseudomonadota; class Alphaproteobacteria; order Rhizobiales; family Xanthobacteraceae; genus JARJEH01. The sequence continues at coordinate 1,348,967 of NZ_JACABA010000001.1, forward strand.
GCCACGTGCAGGCGCCGCGCCGCGGCGGCCAGCGTCCAACCCTGCAGCAGCAGCGAGGTGATGACGACGACGAAGGCGACGTCAAAATACAGATAGGCTTTCGACAGTCCCACCAGCATCGGGATCGACGCCAGGAAGATCGCGACCGCGCCGCGCAGCCCGACCCAGGCGATGAACAGCCGCTCGCGCCAGTTGAACCGGAACGGCGCCAGGCAAAGAAACACCGCCACCGGTCTCGCCACCAACATCAGCACCAGCGCGACCAGCAGCGCCGGCCCCATACTGTCGAACAGCCGCTGCGGCGAGACCAGCAATCCGAGCAGCACGAACATCACGATCTGCGCCAGCCAGGTCGCGGCATCGAGAAACGCCACCACCGAATTATGCGCGCGGGTCGGCCGGTTGCCGATAATGATGCCGGCAAGATAGACCGCGAGGAACCCCGACCCGTGCGAAATCTGCGCGGTGCCGAAGATCACCAGCGCCGCAGTGGCGACGAACGGCGCGTGCAGGCCTTGCGGCAGCGCGACGCGATTGAGTGCCAGAACCACCAGCCGGCCGCCGACGAAACCGATGATGGCGCCGAGAATGGCCTGGCGAAGGAATTCGAGGCCGACATGCAGGGCCGAGCTCTCGCCGATCGAAATCAGCTCGACCAGCATCAAGGTCAGGAATACCGCGAACGGATCGTTGGTGCCGGATTCAACTTCAAGGGTGGCGCCGACGCGCGGCCGCAGCCGCAGCCCCTGGGCATGCACCAGCAGAAACACCGCGGCGGCGTCGGTGGAGGCGACCACGGCGCCCGCCAGCAGCGCTTCGGTCCAGTTCAGGTCGAGCGCATATTTGGCCACCGGCGCAGTGATCAGCGCAGTCAGCAAGACGCCGAGGGTGGCGAGCACGATCGACGGCGCCAGCACCGTGCGGATGGTTTGAAATCGTGTCCTCAGCCCGCCGTCGAACAGGATCAGCGCCAGCGCCACCGAGCCGACCAGATAGGTGGTTCCGACATCGTTGAATTGCAGGCCGCCGGGGCCGGAGTCGCCGGCAATCATGCCGACCACGAGGAACACCAGCAGCAGCGGCGCACCGAAGCGCAACGCCAGCAGGCTCGACATGATTCCTGCCATCACCAGGCTCGCGCCGAGAAGAATGGCTATGCTGACCGAATCGAGTGACCCCATTGGTGTTTCGCAATCGCCTGAATAGCCGCTGTCGCATCCTTATCGTCGCCACAGTTCGACGCCAACCCCATTCGCACCCAGGCGCGCTCCTGCTTCCTTGATAAGTCGCCACGCGCAGATGTTCTAACGATGGCGGATGGGTAAGGAAATCTGGCCGAACTCGGAATTGGCGGGTATTGAGAAGCGGCCAACTGCCCGAGGTGAGTCTTTGACCACAGTCGACTTCAACCAATTCTACGAAATGCTGCAGGCCGCGGCCCGTTCGGTCGGCGCGGAAATCACCTCGCCCTGGTTCTATCTACAGCTCGGCATCATTCTCGTCGGCGGCGGCGTCGGCCTCGCCGGCGGAGCCGCGATCCGCTCGCGGCTCGACATGACGTCGCTCGGCATGGGCTGGCCGGCGCCGCTGCGGCTGTTCCTGCGGATTCTGGTCGACAGCGCGTGGACCGCGATCTTTGCCCTGGTGATCAGCCTGACCCGGGTCGGCATGCTGCAATCGACCTGGCCGAGCCGCAGCTACCTGCTCGCGGTGTCGGCCAAGCTGGCATTGGCCTGGCTGGTGATCCGGCTGGTGACCAGCATTCTGCGCAATGAGTTCATCGTCCGGCTGATTTCGCTGTCGGCGTGGTGCGTCGCCGCGCTGAGCATCATCGGCCAGCTCGATTCGACGCTGGAAGCGCTGGACGCGGTCTCGATCGAGGTCGGTGGATTGCGGCTTTCGCCGCTATTGGTGCTCAAGCTCGGCGTCTTGCTGGCGTTCGCGCTGTGGCTCGCCAACATCGCCAGCAACTTCCTGGAAGGGCGAATCAACCAGTCACGTGACCTGACGCCGTCGATCCAGGTGCTGCTGATCAAGCTGATGCGGCTCGGCCTGATGGTGTTCGCGATCGCGGTGGTGATGAGCGCCGTCGGCATCAATTTGTCGGCGCTGGCGATCTTTTCCGGTGCGGTCGGCGTCGGCATCGGTTTCGGGCTGCAGAAGATCTTCGCCAATTTCATCAGCGGGGTCATCCTGCTGGCCGACAAATCGGTGAAGCCCGGCGACCTCGTCACCATCGGCGACAGTTCCGGCCGGATCAGCGCGATGAACACCCGCTACATTTCGGTCGCCGCCGGCGACGGCCGCGAGTTCCTGATTCCGAACGAGGATCTGATCACCCAGAAGGTGGTGAACTGGACCTACACCGACAAGAACACGCTGGTGAAAGTGATCTTCGGCACCAATTATGACGCCGACCCGCGACTGGTCTGCAAACTGGCGGTGACGATTGCAGCAGAATCGCCGCGGGCCACCAAATCCAAGGTGCCGAGCTGTCTGCTGACGGAATTCACCGAGGCCGGGATGAAGTTCTCGCTGACGTTCTGGATTCCCGATCCGGACGGCATGGACAATGTGAAGAGCGACGTGATGCTGGCGCTGTGGGACGCCTTCAAGCGGGAGGGTATCCGGGTCCCCTATCCGGTGCGGGAAATCCGTATCCGAGGCGGCGCATTGCCGGTCGAAACCGTCGTCGAAGTGCAGAATTGATCGATTCTCGCCGGCTTGGCGCAGTGTCGGGCGCTTTGGCTTGCAGGAACCGCTGCGATCACTAAATTGGGGGCTCAGATCATCCCTTTCCGCCGAAGCAGACCCACCCGATGAGCTACGTCGAAGCCTCCGAGACCTCCCAGCGCAAGACCGGACAGATCAAACTGCACGGGCCGTCCGGATTTGCCGGCATGCGCAAAGCCGGGCAATTGGTGGCGCGCTGCCTCGACGAGCTGGTCGACATCGTCAAGCCGGGGGTGCCGACCTCGAAAATCGACGATTTCGTCCGCGAATTCGCCTTCAGCCACGGCGCCTACCCCGCCACATTGATGTATCGCGGCTACCGCTATTCGACCTGCACCTCGATCAACCATGTGGTCTGCCACGGCATGCCGGGCGACCGCCCGCTGAAGGAAGGCGACATCGTCAATGTCGACGTCACCTTCATCGTCGACGGCTGGTACGGCGATTCCAGCCGGATGTATGCGATCGGCCCGATCGCGCGGAAATCAGAACGGCTGATCGACGTCACCTATGAGTCGCTGATGCGCGGCATCGCCGCGGTCAAGCCCGGCGCCACCACCGGCGACATCGGCCACGCCATCCAAAGCTTCGTCGAACCGCAGCAGATGAGCGTAGTGCGCGATTTCTGCGGCCATGGGCTGGGCCGCATGTTCCACGACGAGCCCAACATCATCCACATCGGCAGCCCCGGCCAGGGCGTGGTGCTGAAGCCGGGGATGTTCTTCACCATCGAGCCGATGATCAATCTCGGCAAACCTTATGTGAAGATTCTCTCCGACGGCTGGACCGCTGTAACGCGGGACCGCTCGCTGTCGGCGCAGTTCGAACATTCGGTCGGCGTCACCCCGACCGGCGTGGAGATCTTTACACTGTCACCGAAGAACCTCGACAAGCCGCCGATCTCCGGCTGATTCAGGCCGAGGCCGGTAGCCGCAGTCCGCTCTGCGCGGCGTTTACGACGCGCACCGCATGCGCGAACGGAACCGGCCCGGTCGGCATCGCTATGAACAATCAGGATCGGTGACCGCACCCGCTCCACTGCCAACGTCGGCATGCTGCTGAACTGTGCGATGTCGTTCAGCGTTCCGGGCAGCCGTTGCGCCAGCCGGCTCAGCGCGCTGGATTGCGGTCGGCACGCCAGCGCGGCAGTGTCCGTCGGCCGCGCGCGACCGCTACCTCCGACAATCGAAGATGGCATCTCAATCTACTGACCCTGGGTCAGCAATCTGAAATGGACGTTCGGTCAGCTGGCCTGGCGAAGACTCAGGTGCTGGATCAGCATGATCGCCTCCTGTGGAGGACGCCGCTCGATCCGGCGGTAGTCGCTGCCATCCGCGCTGCGCGACACCAGTTGGTTGTCGAACAACTCGCGGCGCAGCAAGGCGTGGTCGCCGAACAGGTGATTGGCCCGCAACAGCTCACTGATCTGCGATTCCGCCATGCTGCGTCCAGACGGCAGCCGCGACCACAGCGCCCACAGGCAGAGCGCCTGATGGTTTGCCTTCGAGGGCCAGCGAACCAGCAGACCGGCCGCGTCGAAATGCCGGGCGACGCGCTCGACCCGGAGATGGTCGACCGGATCGTGGACCGGCGGCTCCCGTTCAAGCCGCGCCTCGGCCTGGTGCTGGGCGCGGAAATGTTGGAAGTTCTGATAGCCGGCGGAGCGGGTCAGAATATTCAGCAGTTGCAAATGGCCGGGCTTGCTGTCGCAGGCCTCAAGCTCGCGGTGCAACGACCGCGCCAAAGCGGATACATCCTTGGCGGCGAACGGAAAAACGGTTCTGGACATCACTTGATCCTCGACAGTGCCGATGCAAATCGATTGTCGATGGTCGCTGACTTACGACGCGGCACGGGACAAGTGTCTGTCGAACCAAATGGCAGGTTTAGCATCCCTCGCGGGACAGCGACGCCTCGGTGAACTGCCGACCGGCACTGTTCCTACAACGCTGCAGACCGGCTTTCAAGAGCCGGAATGCGCCGAAACCAATACTACCCGGCCTTGCGGGCCTTCGCGGCATTCCGCGCCGGCTTCCCGGCGGCTGCGGCTCTTGCGGCCTTGCTGCCGCTGATCGAGAGCAGCATTTCCTTCTGCCCGGCCGCGGCCTTGCGCGGCTTCTTGCCCTTCTTGGTCGCAGCCGGCTTGGCAACCGCGGCGGGCTTGGCGGACCCGGCTTTGGCCGCTTTGCCGCCGCCACCGGGCAGACTGCGCTTCAGCGCATCCATCAGATCGACGACATTGTCGCCGCGCGGGCGCGGCGTCGCGGCGATCCGCTCACCGTTGCGCTTGCGATTGATCAGTTCGGTCAGTGCGGCCTCGTAGTGATCCTCGAATTTCTCGGGCGCGAAATGCCCGGATTTCTGCTCGACGATATGTTTGGCCAGATCGAGCATATCCTTGGTGATCTTGACGTCCTTGATGTCGTCAAAATAGTCCGCGGCATCGCGCACCTCATACGGATAGCGCAGCAGATTGCCTATTAGCCCGTTGTCGCGCGCTTCCAGCGCGACGACATGCTCGCGATTGGTCAGCACCACCCGCGCCAGCGCCACCTTGTCCATCGAGCGAATGGTCTCGCGGATCACCGCATAGGCGTCGTGACCGACCTTGCCATCGGGCACGATGAAATACGGCCTGATCAGATACAGATCGTCGATCTCGGATCTCGGCACGAACTGGTCGATATCGATGGTGTGGGTCGATTCCAGCGCGATGGTATCAAGTTCGTCCTTGGATACTTCGATATAGGTGTCGGTATCGACCTTGTAGCCCTTGATGATATCGTCGGTTTCGACCTCCTCGCCGGTCTCGGCATCGACCCTGAGGTACTTGATCCGGTGACCGGTCTTGCGGTTGATCTGGTTGAAGGTGATCTTCTCGGAATCCGAGGTGGCCGGATACAGCGCCACCGGGCAAGTGACGAGCGAAAGGCGCAAGAAACCCTTCCAATTGGCGCGGGGGGCCATGACATACTCCACGACAGGAACTCAAGAACTGGAACTCAAGCCGAAGCCCTCGGATTCGTTCCCGGGCGGCCATATATTACCGACGCCAGCGTATCGGAGTTTCCAAAATGGTCAATCGCCCGCGCGACTTAGCCGATCGGATGGCGGACCGAATGGCGAAACGGCGCAGGCCGGCCGACGGCTTCCTGCGCGAGACCTTCACGCTGCCGCGCGCCGCGGCCCGCGCCAAGGCCCGGCAATTTCTCGAGAGCTATCCCAAGGCCGCCTATATGAGCGGCGTCGAGAGCTGGCGCGAACTGCCCGGCGACCGCATCGAATTCACCATGCGCCGGCTGCCGACTGCCGATTGAGCCGCGCGTCGCGCTCCCAAATCCCGGTTGCAAATGCCGCCGGGCGCGGCATGGTTGAAGCTTCCATCAACGGCGTGTTGCAGTGATGTCCGCAAAGACCGACGAACCTGCCAGCCAGCCAGGATTTGCCGACGCGCCGCATTATCATGGCCATCGCGAACGGCTGCGGGAGCGGTTTCGCGATGTCGGCGCCGACGCGCTCAGCGACTACGAACTGTTGGAAATGGTGCTGTTTCGCGCGCTTCCGCGCCGCGACGTCAAGCCGTTGGCGAAGACCCTGATCGGCAAGTTCGGCTCGTTCGCCGAAGTGGTTCACGCCTCCGACGCGCGGCTGCGGGAAGTCTCGGGGCTCGGCGAGGCGGCGATCACCGAGCTCAAGCTGATCGCGGCCGCCGCAGGCCGCGTCGCCAAGGGCCAGGTCAAGAGCCGCACCATGCTGTCGTCATGGGCCGCGGTGATCGACTATTGCCGCACCACCATGGCGTTTGCCGACAAGGAGCAGTTCCGCATCCTGTTCCTCGACAAGCGCAACCAACTGATCGCCGACGAATTGCAGCAGGTCGGCACCGTCGACCACACCCCGGTCTATCCGCGCGAGATCGTCAAGCGCGCGCTGGAATTGTCGGCGACCGCGGTGATCATGGTGCACAACCACCCCTCCGGTGACCCGACGCCGTCGCAGGCCGATATCCAGATGACCAAATCGATCATCGACATCGCCGGCCCGCTCGGCATCTCGGTGCACGACCACATCATTGTCGGCAAGAACGGCCATGCCAGCCTGAAGGGAATGAAGCTGATTTGAGCAACGGAACGATGCGGCGATCCTCATGGTGAGGAGGCGCTTCTTCAGCGCCGTCTCGAAGTCGTGCGGCACCTCCGAGTCTGACTGAAAGAGAAGCCCATAGAATCCAGGTCGATTTCGTCATTGCTAGCCGAGGCCGGCGCGAAGCGCCGTCCGAGAGCGAAGCAATCCAGAGGCGCCAAGCAGAGACTGGATTGCTTCGTCGCAAGAGCTCCTCGCAATGACGAACTTGAAGGCCTGATTTTATTGATCTGTTTTTGAGTCAGACTCCCAGGAAGAGGAACCGCGGCTCATTGCAGAACTACTGCCGCACCAAAATCAGCGGATCAACGCTGTCGGGCACCTTGCGCCATTGCGCGTTGTCGTCGGCCTCGAAGCGCCAGATTTCGCCGGACGCCGACATCAGCAGCAATTCGCCGCGCTCCAGCCGCCACATCTTCGGCGCGAAGCTGGTGACGACCTGGTCGCAGCGCGGCTTCAGAAACACCTCGAAATTGTCCGGCGTCGCTTCGTTGTTGGTCAGCGTCAGGCCGCACAGCGTCCGGCCACTGCGCAGCACCATCGACCAGTCGCCTATCATCTGATCCATCGACTTCGCCAGCGAGCGGGCAGCTGCGAGGTTCTGCAGGATGTAGATGCCCTCATTGGTACGCAGGCCCTCGAAGATGCCGCTTTCGACTTCGGTGAAGTCGATCACCGATTGTCCGGCGGCGTCCTGCAGTCGCACGATATCCAGACCCTTGACGCTCCAGCCGGCGATGTCCTTGGTGAACGGCAGCGCGGCGGCGCAGCCGGGCTCCAGCTCGAGCTTCAGGCCCTGCGGCGTAGCGTCGGGCTTCAGCGTCACCACGCAGGTCTTGCTGCGCTCGGTGGTCGACAGCTCCCACTGCCCGATCATGTCCTTCTTCAGATTGCCGGCATCCTGCGCCCGCGCCGGCGTGACCAGCACGAGCAACGCCGCAACCGTTGCGACCGCGGCATCGGACCAGCGACGCATGGTCAGCGTCCCTTCACCGGGGTTTCGGGAATTGGCGTCAGCGGCGGCTTGCCGGCGAACCAGGCTTTCAGATTGTCGACCACCAGTTGATCCATCGCGTTGCGCGTCACCACCGAAGCCGAACCGATATGCGGCAGCAGGATCACGTTCTGCATCGCGCGCAGTTCATCCGGTACTTTCGGTTCGTTGGCGAAGACGTCGAGGCCGGCGGCCAGAATCGTGCCGGATTTCAGCGCCGCAATCAGAGCGGGCTCGTCGATCACCGAGCCGCGCGCCACATTGATGATGACCCCGCGCGGCCCCAACCCCTGCATAACCTCGGCATTGATCAGATTCGCGGTGGCGGCGCCGCCCGGGATGATGACGACCAGCGTGTCGACATCCTTCGCCATCTCGATCAGGTTCGGATAGTGCTTATAGGCGACGCCCGCGGCCGGATTGCGCGAATGATACACCACCGGCACTTTCGCCGCGTCGAGCCTGCGGCCGATCGCCTGGCCGATTCGTCCCATCCCGACCATGCCGACCTTGCGGTCGCGCAGCGAGCCGACGCTGAGCGGATAGTTCTGGGTCAGCCAAAGCCCGGAGCGCACATACTTGTCGGCCTTAACGAATTCGCGCAGCGTCGCGATCAGCAGGCCGATCGCGGTATCGGCGACTTCCTCGGTCAGCACGTCGGGGGTGTTGGTGACGATCACGCCATGATCGCGCGCCCAGGCGGAATCGATGTGGTCGTAGCCGACGCCGAAGCTGGAGACGATTTCGAGCTTCGGAAACCGCGACAGCACATTGGAGGTCGCCGGCACCAGACCGGTCACCGCGACGCCGCGAATTTTCTCGAATGCCGCCGGGGGCAATCGATCGAGGTCGCCGAGCTGCTCGACCTTGTGCAGCACATAGCGGTCGGTGAAGCCGTCATCCACCACCGGCTTGCTCGGCCCGTAGATCAACAGATCGAACTTCTCCGACGTCGCATTTACCCCGGGCATCAATTGTCCTTTCCAAGCGCACTTTCGTGCCAGCGCCGCAGCAACAGATGCGACGCCAGCGCGAGCAGCACATAAATGACAATCCCGGCAGCGGAGAGCAACAGCAATGCGGCGAACATCCGGGGAATGTTGAGACGGTAGCTGGATTCGGCAATCCGGTAGGCAAGGCCGGAACCGGCGCCGGCGGAGCCCGCCGCGATCTCGGCCACCACTGCGCCGATCAGCGACAGCCCGCCCGCGATCCGCAAGCCGCCCAGGATATAGGGCAGCGCCGCCGGCAATTTCAGCCGCACCAGCGTCTGCATCGGCGACGCGCCGTAGAGCTGAAACAGCCCGGCCAGATTGCGGTCGACCGAATTTAGCCCCAGCGTGGTATTGGCCAACACCGGAAAGAACGCCACGATCCAGGCGCAGACGATCACTGCGGTTTCCTGCGGCAGATAGATCAGCAGCAGCGGCGCGACCGCGATCACCGGCGTCACCTGCAGCACCACCGCATAGGGAAACAGCGAATACTCCAGCCATTTCGACTGGTTGAACAGCAGCGCCAGCGCTATTCCGCCGAGCGCGGCGGCCAAAAACCCCTCCAGCGTGGTCCATAGCGTGGTCACCAGCGACGCCGACAGCACCGGCCAGTCCGCGATCAGCGTGCGCAGCACCAGACCCGGCCCAGGCAGCACATAGGGCGGGATCTGGTTGAGACGTACTGCCAGATCCCACACCGTGACACCCGCGGCGAGCACCACAATCGGAAGCAGAAGGCGCAGCAAGCGAGCGCCGCCGCGGGCGCCTGTTTCGTCCGACGGCAATCGAGGCGCGTTGAGCCCACTCATGCGCGAACCGGTTCGCTGGTTCGCGCCAGCGCCAGCGAGACCTCACGGCATTGCGCGGCGTAATCGGCCGAAGTGCGAAAATCCGCACCGCGCGGTTCCAGCGCCTCGATCCGGAATTCGGCGCCGGTCCGCCCGGGCCGCGGCGTCATCACGATCACCCGCTGCGACAGGTAAACCGACTCGAATACCGAATGGGTGACGAAGATGATGGTCTTGCGTAGCTTACGCCACAGCGCCAGCAGGTCATCGTTGAGGCGAAACCGGGTGATCTCGTCGAGCGCGGCGAACGGCTCGTCCATCAGCAGAATGTCGGGCTCGGTGACCAGTGCGCGCGCCAGCGACACCCGCATCCGCATCCCGCCGGACAATTCGCGCGGGAAAGCGTCGGCGAAATCCAACAGATCGACCCCTGCCAACGCCTCGCTGACGCGCGCTTCGGTATCGGCTCGCGAGGCACGCGCCAACCGCAGCGGCAAGCTGACATTGCCACGCACGCTGGTCCAGGGCATCAGCGTTGGTTCCTGAAACACGAAGCCGATCGAGTGTTCGCCGCGCCGCCGCGGCGCCTGACTCGACACAAGCACGCCGCCGGACGACGGCGCGCTCAGGCCTGCGATCAGACGCAAGGCGGTGGATTTTCCGCAACCCGACGGTCCCAGCAGCGAGACGAACTCGCCGCTCCGAACGTCGAGATCGAACGGTCCCAAAGCGGTCGTGCCGTTCGGATAGGCCTTGGTCACGCCGCGCAGCCTGACCGCGTAGCCGGCCGGAGGGGCGCCGAGATCAAACGAGGCTGCGGAATCGGCCATCGCGCCTGTCCCTAATTCCTCGGCCGCAAGTTCAGGCCGATGCCCTTGTTGGCGAACCGCAGCGTGTAGGCCTTGCGAAAATCGAGGTCGCGGCGCACCGCGCCGGCGCGCGACATCTTGTCGAAGAAACTGGCATAGCGAGCGTCAGACATCGCACCGATACCGTCGCGCAACGCGTCGCCGGAATCGACGATGCCGAATTCCTTCATCTTGGCGACCGAATAGGCCAGCATGTCATCGCTCATTTCCGGATTGAGCATCTTGATCATGGCGTTGCCGGCGGCATTGTCGCCATACAGATAATTGTACCAGCCGATCATCGAGGCATCGACGAAGCGCTGTACCAGATCCGGCTTCTTGTCGGTCAGGTCGCGCCTGGTTTCGATCAGCGTGGAATAGCCGTCGAAGCCGTAGTCTGCGAGCAGCACCACGGTCGGCTTGAACTTGGCCTGCTTCTCGATCACGAAAGGCTCCGAGGTCACGTAGCCCTGCATCGCGCTTTGCTGATCGACCAGAAACGGCTGGGCGTTGAAGGTGTAAGGCTTGACCTTGGCTTCGCTGAATCCGTACTCGGATTTCAGCCACTGGAAATAGCTGGCGACGCCTTCCTTGGACACGAACAGCGTCAACGGCTTCAGGTCGGTCAGCTTCGCGACCTTGGATTCGGGATGCGCCAGCAGCACCTGCGGATCTTTTTGGAAAATCGCGGCGACCGCCACCACCGGCACGTTGTTGGCGACGGCATCGAACGATTGCAGCGTGTTCGCGCTCATGAAGAAATCGAGCTTGCCGGCGATCAGCAGGGCGCGATTATTGACGTTCGGTCCGCCCGGCACGATAGCGACGTCGAGCCCGAAATTCTTGTAGGTGCCGTCGGCCACCGCCTGGAAGAAGCCGCCATGCTCGGCCTCGGCCACCCAGTTGGTCCCGAACGACACCTTGTCGAGTGAATCCTTGTCCGGCTTGGCCGGTTTCCCCGGCATGACCTGCTTCTCCGCCGCAGCCGGCTTGTCCGGCACGGCTGGTTTTTCCGGTGCCGCCGGCTTTGCCGGCGCGCCATGCTCGGACGCTAGCGCCGCCGGCCCGGTCATGATCGCCAGGCAAACGGTTAACGTTCGCAGCAAGAAGCCGGGGCTCATGATTGGACTCCGTCGGTCGTTATGGCGCATGATGCGAGCCTGCGGGGGTGCAGCGGGCTCGGCGTGGCGGATTGATAGCGAAACAATGCAGCCATTTGAACCACCATACTAGCCAACCCGCGCCGCACGAAATCGCAAGGACCCGGCAAATTTCCGCAAGGCAGCGCCGCCGACGATGACCCTCTCCTACCCTCCCCGCAATTGGACCGAGATTCACTGGCCGGAGATCGATGACCCGGCGCGCTGGATTGCGGTCCTGCCGCTGGCGGCGACCGAGCAGCACGGGCCGCATCTGCCGCTCGGGACCGATGTGATGATCGCCGAGGCCTATCTGGCACGGGTCCGCGAATTGCTGCCGGCGGAAATTGCCGCGACCTTCCTGCCGCTGCAGTCGGTGGGATTGTCCACCGAGCACCTCGCCTTCCCCGGCACGCTGACGCTGACCACCGAGACCGCGCTAAGGCAGTGGAACGAACTCGGCGACAGCATCGCGCGCGCAGGCGTCCGCAAGCTGGTGATAGTGACCAGCCATGGCGGCAACAGCGCAGCGATGAGCCTGGTCGCGCAGGATCTGCGCGCGCGGCACGGCATGCTGGCGGTGACGACCGGCTGGGCGCGATTCGGCGCGCCGGAGGGGATGTTCGAGGCGGAAGAATTGCGACATGGCATCCATGGCGGCGCGGTCGAGACCTCGATCATGCTGGCGTCGAATCCGGACCAGGTCCGCCGCGACCGCATCACCGATTTCCGCGCCGCGAGCATCGCGATGGAGCGGGACTATCGCTGGCTGTCCGCGCATCGGCCGGCGCCGTTCGCCTGGCAGACCGAGGATCTGCATCCCAGCGGGGCCGTCGGCAATGCCACCCAGGCGTCCGCCGAGAAGGGCCGGCAATTGATCGATCACGGCGCCCGCGCATTCTGCGAATTGCTCGGCGACGTCGACCGGTTCGATCTGGCGGCGCTCGGCCACTGCCCCAGGGTGTGACCTACCGCACACTCTCCCGATCCGGCTCGAACCGCCCGGCGACTGGCTCCGACGAATGGGCATGCGGACCACACCGGCCGCCTTGCACAGGATGGAGACCTCAGATGTCGATCAAGACCAGAATCGCCGCCTTCGCTCTCACCGCCGTCGTTGCCGCCGGCGCGATCGCCTCGTCCACCCAGGCTGAAGCCAAGGGTCCCGGCCCTGCCTTTGCGATTGGTGCCGGCCTGCTCGGCGCCGCCGTGGTCGGCAGCGCGATCGCCGCCAGCGGCCCGGGTTACTATCATGATGGTTACGGCTATCGCCGCTGCGGCTGGGTCCGCCAGTTCGACGCCTACGGCAACTATGTCGGCCGCGTCCGGACCTGCGACTACTGAGATCGATCGAGGCGTGGATCTGCGTCCGGCACGGGCGCCTCATCCACCCCGTGTCGAACGGACCCACCCGGTCGTCCCCCCGGGTGGGTCTTTTTCATCGATGTCACGTCGGGATCTTGACGGCCGCGCTCAATCCGCCGCGGCGAAAGTCTCGGCTTGCGCCATCGCCCAGGCCTCGCGGTAGCGGACATCGCTGGTGCCGTCGATCAACTCGCCCGGCCGAAGTGACGGGTACAGTCGCGCGAATGACAACACCTCGGTGGTCGAGGTACGCTGCGAAAAGTGGATCGGCTTGATCTGCTGCGGATGATCGAGCCCGGCCGCCGCGATCAGTTCGGCCAGCGCGTGTAGCGTGGCCTGGTGATAATTGTAGACCCGTTCGATCTTGTGCGGCACCACCAGCGCGCGGTTGCGCGTCGGGTCTTGCGTCGTCACCCCGGTCGGGCAGCGGTCGGTGTGGCAGCTCAGCGACTGAATGCAACCCAGCGAAAACATGAAGCCGCGCGCCGAATTGCACCAGTCCGCGCCGATCGCCATGGCGCGAGCCATGTCGAACGCAGTGGCGATCTTGCCGGCGGCGCCGATCCGGATCCGGTCGCGGGCATTGATGCCGATCAGCGCGTTATGGACGAAATTGACCCCCTCCCGCATCGGCATGCCGAGATGGTCCATGAACTCCAGCGGCGCCGCGCCGGTGCCGCCTTCCTTGCCGTCGACCACGATGAAGTCAGGATAGATCCCGGTCTGCAACATCGCCTTGCAGATCGCCAGGAATTCCCAGGGATGGCCGATGCAGAGCTTGAAGCCGGTCGGCTTGCCGCCGGACAGCCGCCGCATCTCGCCGATGAAGCCCATCATTTCCAGCGGCGTCGAAAACGCCTTGTGGTAGGGCGGCGAAATGCAGTCCTCGTCCATCGCGACGCCGCGAATTCTTGAGATCTCTTCCGACACCTTGGCGGCGGGCAGCACCCCGCCATGTCCGGGCTTGGCGCCCTGGCTGACCTTGAGTTCGATCATCTTGATCTGGTCGTCGGCCGCGATCCGGGCGAATTCCTCCGGATTGAAATTGCCGTCGCGGGTGCGGCAACCGAAATAACCCGATCCGATTTCCCAGATCAGGTCGCCGCCATTCTCCTTGTGATACGGACTGACGCCGCCTTCGCCGGTGTCATGGGCGAAGCCGCCCTTCTTGGCGCCGGCGTTCAGCGCGCGCACCGCGTTGGGGCTGAGCGCGCCGAAGCTCATCGCCGAGATATTGAACACCGACGCCGAATAGGGCTTCAGGCAATCCGGCCCGCCGATCAGAACCCGAAACGCTTCGTCGGCGTGCGGCCGCGGCGCCACCGAGTGGTGCATCCACTCGTAGCCCTCGCGGTAGACGTCCTCCTGGGTGCCGAACGGCCGCTTGTCGAGCACCATCTTGGCGCGCTGATAGATCACCGCGCGGGTGTCGCGGCTGAACGGCATGCCGTCCTTCTCGCTCTCGAAGAAATACTGCCGCATCTCGGGGCGGATTTCCTCGAGCAGGAAGCGCAGATGCGCCGAGATCGGGTAGTTGCGCAACACCGCGTGATTCTTCTGTAGCAGGTCGCGGATGCCGAGCAGCGTCAGCGCGCCGAATATCAGTGTCGGCACCAGCACGACGTCGAACACCTTGGTATTGTAGTCGGTGATTGCGATTCCGAGCAGCAGCACCGTGAGGACGCCGCAAATCGTCAGCACGATGAACCGCGGCGAAAACGGAAGCAGAAGCGTTTCCATGAAATCCCTCGGGGCAGAGCCGCCCTGCTTGTTGTGTTGTTCCGCCGCGCCTTGTACCGGCGGCGGCGGGCCAATGCCCAACCGATTCGGTCGTTCGGGCGCTGGGAAGCCCGAACAAGCCATACACCATTTTGGTCACGCCGAGATCACAAGAGGAAGACTACCGAAGCCGCGAGCCCAAAATCAATCGGGTCGATGTCGTCCAGACCGGCGGCTTTTGCGCTGCAATGCGCCCACGCCGGCCGATCGCGCGTCTGCCGGAATCGCTCCCACACCATCGCGGCGATGGAATAGACTTGCGGTGTCGTGCATTGCTGCGGCAATAGCTGCCTGAGCGGGGCGCCCCGCTGCCCCATCCTTGCGACCACCGGAATTCGATGCCTGGCCTCCCCGATTTTCGCGCAGCAATGCCGGCTTCCTATCCGGATCAAACGATCTATGCCGAATATGCCTGCGCGCAGCTGGGGCTCTCGTTCCAGGAGATCGACGGCGGCAGCGGCCTGCTGTTCACCGTTGCCGGATCGGCACGAACGCTGTGCTTCGGCGGCGGCCGCTGCTCGTTCTATCCGCAGAACAACGCAACGGCATCGACGTTGGCCAACGACAAATATCTCGCCAATGCCGTGCTGGAACGCGCCGGCATCGCCACCCTCGGCGGGTGCTACTTCTTCCTGCACCAGCGGCACCGCGCGCTTCGCCCGGCGGGCCACGAGCGCGGCGACGCGCTGGCCTATTTTGCCGCCCTGGGCGGCCGCGCCTTCGTCAAGCCGCTGCTGGGGTCGCGCGGCGATTTTGCGCGGACGATCAAGGGCGATCCCGCGCTGACGGACTATCTCGACGAAGTATCGCGCTATTACGATTCGGTCCTGATCCAACCGGTCGCCTCCGGGACAGAATATCGAACCTTTGTGATCGACGACGAGGTCCTGTATTGCGCGCGGAAGAAACCGCCGTTCCTGCTCGGGGACGGCGTCCGCAGCATCGGCGAATTGCTGGCGCCGCACGATCTGGAATTGCGATCGCGCGGTCTGTCGCCAGCAATTACGGACTCCAATTCGCTCGATATCGTGCTCGGTCGTGGCGAGAGGTGGGAGATTCCCGGTAGAATGAACCTCAGCGCCGGCGGGACCATGGTGATCGAGACGCCCGAGGGGGACCAAGCCGGGGTGGCAAGGGCGGCGGTGCGCGCGCTTGGCCTGCGGCTCGGCGCGGTCGATATCTTCGTCAATCCGGAGCAAGGACCGGCCGGGCTCCGCGTCATCGAAGTGAATTCCAATCCGTCGATACGGTTTCTGGAAGATTGCGGGCGCGACGATCTGATCGTGGCGATCTGGCGGCATACCTTTTCGGCGATGGGACTGCTGTAGTGTTCAAGCTGCCCAAATACGGCGAGGGAGTTTGCCTGGCGCGGCTGGCTGATCTTATGTCCGTGCTGGGGATCGATCGCGCCCGGCTGCAACGCATCAGCGTCGTGGTCACCGGCTCGAACGGCAAGGGCTCCACCGCCGCGTTCTGCGCCGCGATCGGCCATGCCTTCGGCCTGCGCACCGGGCTGTTCACGTCCCCGCATCTGTATCGCTTCAACGAGCGGTTTCAGATCGATGGCACGCCGATCGACGATCCGGCGCTGGCCGAACTGCTGGCGCGAATCGAAACCGCCATCGTCGGCGTTTCACAGCGACGCGGCGAATCCTTCGGCGCGTTCGAGGCACAGTTCGCGCTGGCCTGCCTGTATTTTCAAGAATCGCAGTGCGATTTCGCGGTGTTCGAAGCCGGAATCGGCGGCCGCTATGATCCGGTCCGGCTGGTCGGCGCGCGGACGAGCTGCGTGACCTCGGTGGACTACGAACACGTCGCGCTGCTGGGCGATACGCTTGAGCTGATCGCCTCCGACAAGAGCGACGCCTGCGCCGCCGGCGGAACGATCGTCTACGGCGAGAACTGCCGCGCGCTACGCGACCACCTTGGCGAGTACAATCGCCATCGCGATGTCAAGAATCTCCACGTCGGCGATCAGATCCGAATCGGCCACGCCGTCAGTTCCGCTCGCCAGCAGCATTTCGATCTGGACGTCGGCGACGTCGCATTGCCTGCGCTGGAGACGCATCTGCTCGGCGCATTCCAGTTCAACAACGCCGCGATCGCCGCGACGCTGTTTCTTCTCTGGCTGAAACGCGCCAGGCCAGATGCCTCGCCCACCGCCATCGAATCGGGAATTCGCGCCGGCCTGCGCGATACGCGCTGGCCTGGACGGCTTGAGGTGATCCGGCAACAGCCGCTCACCGTGATCGACGTGGGCCATACGCCCGACGGGATTCGCCAGGCGTTAGCGAGCCTGATGGCGATCCATGGCGCCGGCGACTGGATTCTGGTGCTCGGCGTCTCGCGCGACAAGCGCGCCGACGAGATCGTCGCCGCGCTGGCGCCGGCGTTCGAGCGCATCATTTGCACCTCGGCGCATCACAAGGGCGCCGATGCGTCATCGATCGCCGATGCGGCGCGAAGCGCCAATCCGCGGGCGGCAATCCACATCGCGCCGACGATCGAAGCCGCCGTACGTGACGCCGTCGCGATGGCGACATCACAGAACAGGAAGATCTATGTCGCTGGCGGGCTGTTCCTGGCGATCGAATTCGCTCGCATCGCGTCCGGCGAACGGGCCGAGGATCTGGATTTCTTCTGACGGCGGCGCTTAATTGCTCGCCCCCTGGGTCGCGTCCAGCACCTTGAAGCTTTCTTCCAGCTGCGGCGAGATCGCAACGTTGAGCTTCTCGCCGGTCGGCAGCCGCGCCACGAACCATTTCTGATACAGCGGAATCAGGTCGTGATTGGTGGCGAGCTTGCGAAAGGTGCGTTCGACCACTGCGGCGAGCTGCGGCTCGCCTTTGCGGAACATGATCCCGTAGGGGTCGTAGGACAGATAATCGCCGGTGACGCGAAAGCGGTCCTGCGCCTTGTGCCGCGCGATCAGGCCGTAGAGCAGGATGTCGTCGGTGGCGAAGGCATCGGCCTTGCCGTCCGCCAGCATCTGGAACGATTGCTCGTGATCGGCGCCGACCAGGATATTGAGGCCGAGCGCGAATTTCATATCGAGGTTGCGGATCGCCTGCTCGTTGGTGGTGCCCTTGGTCACCACGATGGTCTTGGCCTTGAAATCGGTCGGCACCGACGCTTTGGAATCCTTCGACACCATCAGCTTAGTGCCGGCGACGAACATCAGCGGCGAGAACGCGACCTGCCTGGCGCGGTCGGCATTCGCGGTGGTCGAGCCGCATTCTAGATCAATCTTGTTCTGCAACACCGCCGGAATGCGGCTGTCGGAGGTGACCTTGACGTATTCGATTCGGAGCGCCGGATCGTCGACCTCGACCCCGATCTCGTCGACCACCGCTTCGCACAGCTCGAGGCTGTAACCGATCGGCCGGCCGGCCTGATCCATGAACGAAAACGGCGGCGAACTTTCGCGATAGCCGAGCCGCACCACATGGCTGTTCTTGATGGCGGCGAGCGTCGGACTGAGACCCTCGCCGGAGGTCGGCGTCTGGGCCGACGCGACCGTGGTCAGCAGGCTCGCCGCAAGCAGCACCACGGCTGCCTGCCGCCATCGGCTCGGAGATCGGGGCATCGGTCTGCCTTTAGGCGTTCTGCATGCCGGGCAATTCGCCCGGAATCAAATCGGGAGGCACGATATCCTCCGGACCGAGCGGATGCTCGGGCGCGAGTTCACCCTCCCATTTGGCCACCACCGAAGTGGCCAGCGAATTGCCAATCACGTTGGTGGCGCTGCGTCCCATGTCGAGGAAAGTGTCGATGCCCATGATCATCAACAGCCCGGCCTCCGGGATGTTGAACTGGCCGAGCGTTGAGGCAATCACCACCAGTGAGGCACGTGGCACGCCGGCGACACCCTTCGACGTGATCATCAAGGTTGCCAGCATCGCGAACTGTGTGCCGAGCGACATTTCGATGTGGTAGGTCTGGGCGATGAAGATGCTGGCGAAGGTGCAATACATCATCGTGCCGTCGAGATTGAACGAATAGCCGAGCGGCAGCACGAAGCTGGAAATCCGCGGCGAGGCGCCGAACCGATTGAGCCCTTCCAGCGTCTTCGGATAGGCCGCCTCCGAACTCGCGGTCGAGAACGCGATCATCAGCGGCTCGCGGATCAGCTTGAGCAAGTGGCTGTATCTCGGCCCGATCACGATGAAGCCGACCACCACCAGGATCGCCCACAGGATCGCCAGCGACAGATAGAAGCCGCCCATAAACACGATCAGCTTCCACAGCACGCCGAGGCCGTTCTTCGACACCGTGGCCATGATAGCCGCCCACACCGCCAGCGGCGCGAACAGCATCACATAGCCGGTGACCTTCAGCATGATGTGACCGAGATCGTCGATCAGCTTCAGCATCAGCTTGGAGCGTTCCGGCATCGCGCCGAGCGCCACCGAGAAGAACACCGCGAACACCACGATCTGCAGGATCTCGTTCTGCGCCATCGCGTCCGCGATCGAGGTCGGAATCAGGTGGGTGAGGAATTTCTCGATCGAGAACGCCGACACCGGCAGGCCCGTCGATTGCGCCTTATCGGGCAGCGTGCCGGGAAAGTTGGCGCCGGGCTGCAGCAAATTGACCATCACCAGGCCGAGCAGCAGCGACACGAACGAGGCGCTGACGAACCAGCCCATGGTCTTGGCGAAAATTCGCCCGAGCCGCGCGCCGCTGCCCATATGGGCGATGCCGCCGACCAGGGTCGCGAACACCAGCGGCGCGATGATCATCTTGATCAGCCGCAGGAACAGCATCGCGATCAGGTTGACGTCGGCCGCGATCTCGACGCGGCTGTCCGGAAGCAGATTGAACACCAAAGTGCCCATCACGATGCCGAGCGCCATCGCGATCAAGATGTATTGCGTAAACCTGTTTGACATTGCGAACTCCGCGGACGCTGACTTGCGTGAGTGTGTCAGATTTCAAACATGACGCAACTCATCGCAGGACGTTCTGTCGCTGTGCGCTGCACTATCTTCGTGAAATGTTCTCGTTGCAGCGCAGTCGTGCCCCGACTAGCGTAACGATGAGGCACAGAAACTATGCAGTTGATCGTTTTCAGTGCGATCAACTTCAAACAACACTCAGGGGAAGCGCGTGAACGACGATATCAATCGCCAAGTATTGTTGGTGGAGAAGCCGACCGGAAAGCTCGGGCCCGAGCATTTCAAGATGTCGGAAGCGCCGATCCCCGAGCCGAAGGACGGCGAGGCGCTGCTGCGGGTCCGCTACATCTCGCTCGATGCGGCCAACCGCGCCTGGATGCACGGCGCGACCTATCGCGCCGCGGTTGAGGCCAATACGGTGATGGCCGGCGGCGGCATCGGCGAAGTGATCGTGTCGAAGGCGCCGGGACTTTCTCCGGGCGACATCGTGTTCGGCGACACCGGCTGGCAGGATTACGCCGCGGTGCCGGCGAAACATCTCAGCAAGATGCCGAAGATCGAACCGATGACGCATCTGCTCAGCGTCTACGGCATCGCCGGGCTCACCGCCTATTTCGGCCTGCTCGACGTCGGCAAGCCGAAACCCGGCGAGACCGTGGTGGTCTCGGCCGCGGCCGGATCGGTCGGCTCGATCGTCGGCCAGATCGCCAGGATCAAGGGCTGCCGCGTCGTCGGCATCGCCGGCGGCAAGGACAAGTGCGACTGGCTGACCCGCGAACTCGGCTTCGACGCCGCGGTCGACTACAAGGACGGCGCTTTGTTCAAGGCGCTGAAGGCGGCGGCGCCGAACGGCATTGACGTCTATTTCGACAATGTCGGCGGCGACATTCTGGAAGCCTGCCTGGCGCAGATGAATCTGCGCGGACGGATCGCCTGCTGCGGGGCGATCTCGCAATATGACGGCGCGCCCTCGGCCACCGGCCCGCGCGGCGTGCCCGGACTGATCGTGGTGAAGCGGCTGATCATGCAGGGCTTCATCGTGATGGACTACATGGACCAGCGCGACCGCGCGCTGGCCGAGCTGCAATCCTGGGTCGCCTCCGGCAAACTCAAGGTGCAGGAGGATGTGATCGACGGGCTGGAGAATACGCCGCAGGCGCTGATCGGATTGCTGGCCGGCGAGAATCGCGGCAAGCGCATGGTCAAGCTGTAGTGTTCCGCGCGAAGCTTCGCTTGACGGACCGCGCCGCCTAAGTCTACTTATGCAAGTCACATCGCCCGGCCGATCCGGGCGATGTCGTGATACTGCGACTGCCGGAAAGGCGGCGCCCAACAAGGGTAGGGAATGCCGGACATCCTCATCTCCCGACAGGACGGCGTCGCGCTGGTCAGCCTCAACCGGCCCGAGTTGCGCAATGCCGTGACCCTGGCGATGTGGCGCGACCTAGCGTCGGTTTTTGCCGATCTCGGTCGCGACGCCGACGTCCGCGCCGTGGTGCTGTCGGGCGCGGGAGCTGACTTCAGCGTCGGCGCCGACATTTCCGAATTCGACCGCATCAGGGACAACAAGCAGCAAAGCGCGGACTACGAGATCGCGGTCGACGCCTGCTCGGCGGCGATTGCCGATCTGGCCAAGCCGGTGATCGCAGCGATTTCCGGCTATTGCCTGGGCGGCGGTTGTCATCTGGCGCTGGCCTGCGATTTCCGCTTCGCCAGTCCCACGGCGCTGATCGGGATTCCGTCGGCCCGGCTCTCGATCGTCTATGGGGTGAACAGCGTGCAGCGACTGCTGGCACTGGTCGGGATCGCCAATGCCAAGCGCCTGCTGTATTCGGCCGACCGCTTAACCGCCGCGCAGGCCCAGGCGATCGGGCTGGTGGACGAGTGCAGCGCCGACGCGGTGGTGGCTGCCGTCGCCTATGCGACGCGGCTCGCCGCCAACGCGCCGCTGTCGATCGCGGGTGCGAAGTTCATCCTCAATGCACTGGCGATGGGCAACGGCGCGCTCGATCTCGCCGCCGCCGCGCGCCTGATCGACCAGGCCTCCGACAGCGAGGATTTTCGCGAAGGCCGCCGCGCCTTCGCCGAGAGGCGGCCGCCCCGCTTCGTGGGGCGCTAGATGAAGCCCGCCGCCTTCGCCTATTGCGCGCCAACCAGCCTCGACGAAGCAGTGCGCGCGCTGCAGGCCGCCGATGGCGACGGCAAGGTGATGGCCGGCGGCCAGTCGCTGATGCCGCTGCTGAACTTCCGGATGACGCGCCCGACCATGGTGGTCGATCTCACCAAAATTCCCGACCTGTCGTTCATCGAACAGCGCGGCGACCGCGTGGCGATCGGCGCGCTGACGCGGCACGCCGATCTGGAATTCTCCGCGCTGATCGCCGAGCGGCTTCCGGTGATGTCGGCGGCGATGCCGCATGTCGCGCATCTGGCGATCCGCAATCGCGGCACCATCGGCGGCAGCCTGTCGCACGCCGATCCGGCCGCGGAGCTGCCGATGCTGGCGGTGTTCTATAGCGCGACAATCCGGGCGCAGGGGCCGGCGGGCCGCCGCGACATCGCGGCCGAGGATTTCTTCGTCTCGGCGCTGGCCACTTGCCTCGACCCCGACGAGATCGTGTTCGAGATCGAATTTCCGGTGCTGGAGACGCACACCGGCTGGGCGTTCGAGGAAGTGTCGCGCCGGTTCGGCGATTTCGCGCTGGCCTGCATCGCGCTGTCGATCGAGACCCGCGACGGCGCGATCGTCGACGCGCGGGTCGCGGTGATGGGCGTCGCGGACACGCCGCTGCGGCTGCGCGACGCCGAACAGGCGCTGCTCGGCGCGCGCGGCGACGCTGCCGCCGCGTTCGGCGCAGTGGTGCGCGGCTGCGTGGCGCCCAACAGCGACATCCACGTTTCGGCCGACTACCGGCGCGCCCTGATCGGCGCGCTCGCCGAGAAGGCCTTCACCCGCGCCTGGCAGCGCGCCGCGGGAGGGCCGAAATGACCATCGATATCACCGTCACCATCAACGGACGCCTCTATCGCGCCAGCGTCGAGCCGCGACTGCTGCTGTCAGATTTCCTCCGCGACACGCTCGGGCTGACCGGCACCCATGTCGGCTGCGAGCACGGCGTGTGCGGCGCCTGCACCGTCATCATCGACGGCGACAGCGTGCGCTCCTGCCTGACGCTGGCGGTGCGCGCCGATGGCGCGACGATCACCACGGTCGAGGGCCTCGGCACGCCGGAGCAGCTCAACGCGCTGCAGCACCAGTTTCGCGAATGCCACGGATTGCAATGCGGCTTCTGCACCCCCGGCATGCTGATGACCGGCATGGATCTGCTGAAGAAATACCCGCTGGCGACCGACGACCAGATTCGCGAGGGGCTGTCCGGCAATCTGTGCCGCTGCACCGGCTATCAGAACATCGTGGCCGCGATCCGCGCCGCCGCCGCATTGCGAAACGAGACCACGCCATGAAGCTGCATTTCCTATCCGCCGGCCGTATCCGGATGCGCAAGAGCATCTACGACAAGAGCGCCGATCGCAGCGAGACCTTCGAGGCGCCGGTCTCGAGCGCGCTGATCCGCCACAGCCAGGGCAATGTGCTGTTCGACACCGGATGCCATCCCTCGGTGGTGGACAACGCCGAGGAACGCTGGGGGCCGCTGGCGAAAGTCATGGTGCCGGTGATGCGCGCGGAGGAGACGCTGCTGCCGAGCCTGGGCGGCGTCGGGCTGCAGCCCGACGACATCGACGTGATCGTGTGTTCGCATTTCCATCCCGATCACTGCGGCTGCAACGCCTTCTTCAGGAAGGCGACGGTGCTGGTGCATGCCAACGAAATGGAGGCCGCGACCGGGCCCGGCGCCGAAGCCGCCGGTTACATGCGCGCCGACTGGGACCATGGCCAGCCGACCGAACTGGTGCATGCCGAAAAAGATGTGTTCGGCGACGGCCGCCTGGTGCTGGTCCCGCTGCCGGGCCACACCCCCGGCACCATGGGCGCCACCGTCAACCTCGATCGCGATGGCTCGTTTCTGCTGACATCCGACGCGGTCAGCCTGCGCGCCAACCTCGATGCCGACACCGCGCCGCGCAACACCTGGAATGTCGACGCGCTGCTGGCTTCGTTCGCCGAGGTTCGGCGGATAGAACAGGCCGGCGCCACGGTGGTATGCGGCCACGACGACGCGCAATGGCAGAGCCTCCGCAAGGGAGCCGAGGCCTATGAGTAAAGGCGACAGCGTCCAGCCTGCGGACCTGTTGCGACCGCGCCATGTCGGGCAACCGATCCGGCGCACCGAGGATCCGCGACTATTGACCGGCAACGGCGAATACACCGCCGACCGCAAGCCGGATCGCGTGCTGCACGTCGCCTTCCGCCGCAGCGAGCAGGCCCACGCCACCATTGTTGCGATCGATACCGCGCAAGCGCGGGCCGCGCCTGGCGTGGTCGCGGTGTTCACCGCAGAGGACGTCGCAGAGCTCTACAAGCCGATCATTCCGGTGTCGCGGATGGCGAATTACTACGCTACGCCGATCGTCGCGCTGGCCACCGGCAAGGTGCGCTACGTCGGCGAGGCGGTGGTCGCGGTCATCGCCGAGGATCGCTACCTCGCCGAAGACGCGCTGGAGCTGATCGAGATCGACTACGCGCCGCTCGGCGTCGTGACCGATCCGGAAGATGCCGCGGCGGCGGACGCGCCGCTGCTGCACGACGAGGCCGGCACCAATGTACTGGTCGCCCGCGAGTTCAAGAAGGGCGACGCCGCCGCCGACATCGCGGCGGCGCATACCAGCGTGCGCGGCCGATTCCGGATGACCCGCAAGGCGCCGCTGGCGATGGAGCCGCGCAGCTATTGCGCAGAATTCGACGGCAGGCGCGAGGCGATCACGCTGTACACCTCGTCCAACATCCCCGGCATCGTGCGCGACGCGCTAGCGGAATCGCTCGACCTGCCGGGCAGCCGGCTGCGCGTGGTCGCCCCCGACGTCGGCGGCAGCTTCGGCTCCAAGGGCTCGCTGTATCCGGAAGAAATCCTGCTGTGCGTGGCGGCGCGCAAACTGCGCCGCTCGCTGAAATGGACCGCGGACCGGCTCGAGGATATCGCCAGTTCCAGCCAGTCCTTCGCTGAAACGATCGAGGCCGAACTCGGCTTCGACGCCGACGGCGTCGCGGTAGCGCTGCAAGCCGACGTGACCGGCGACGTCGGCGCCTATTCGATCTATCCCTGGACCTGCGCGCTGGAGCCGGTTCAGGTCGTCAGCTTTCTGCCCGGCCCCTACAAGATCAAATCCTATCGCGGCGCGGTGCGCGGCGTCGCCACCAGCAAGCCGCCGACCGGCCCCTATCGCGGCGTCGGCCGACCGATCTCCACCTTCGTCACCGAGCGGCTGATGGACATGGCGGCGAAGGCGCTGGGCATCGACCCGCTGGAGATCCGCCGCCGCAATCTGGTCCGCGACGACGAGTTTCCCTATCGGATCGCCTCCGGCATCATCTGGGACAGGACCGGCTTCGTCGCATGCCTCGACGCCGCGGCGGAGGCGGCGAACTACGCGGCGCTGCGACAGCAACAGGCCGCGGCGCGGGCGGCGGGGCGCTGGTTCGGCATTGGCCTTTCGAGCTACGCCGAACTGACCGGGATCGGCTCGCGGATCGCGGTGGCGCCCGGCATGCCGATCAACACCGGCTCGGAGACCGCCAAGATCCGGATCGATTCCACCGGCGCGATCACCGCGACGTTCGGCGTCGCATCGCACGGTCAGGGCCTGGAAACTACGCTGGCACAGGTGATCGCCGATGATCTCGGCGCAAGGTTCGACGACATTCGCGTGGTCCAGGGCGACAGCGACGGCGTGCCGATGTCGACCGGCACCTATGCGAGCCGCAGCGCGGTGCTCGGCGGCGGCGCCGCCAAACACGCCTCCGTGCTGCTGCGCGAGAAGATCAAGCGCGTCGCGTCGCATCTGCTCGAGGCGGCGGTCGACGATATCGACGTCGCCAATGGCTTTGCCCGGGTGGCCGGCACCGACCGAACGGTCAGCTTCAAGCAGGTGGCGAAGGCGGTTTATTCCGACATGAAGACGCTGCCGGTCGAGGCCCGCGAGGAGCTGGAGGCCAGCTACACCTATGACCCGATCAACGGCACCACCGCCTGCGCCACCCATCTGGCGGCGGTCGAGATCGACCCGGCGAGCTGCTTCGTCAAGGTCCTGAAATACGTCGTCGCCGAGGATTGCGGCCGCATCATCAATCCGATGATCGTCGACGGCCAGGTCCATGGTGGCGTGGCGCAGGGCATCGGCGCCGCGCTCTATGAGGAGATGATCTACGACGACACCGGGCAATTGCTGAGCGCCAGCCTGGTCGACTACGTGATCCCTTCGGCGGTCGAGATCCCCCACATCGACGTCGTCCATATCGAGAGCGAATCCGCGGTGGCGGGCGGCTTTCGCGGCATGGGCGAGGGCGGCACCATCGGCGCGCCGGCGGCGATCGCCAATGCGATCGCGGATGCGCTGGCGCCGCTGGGGATCGACGTGTTCGAGCTGCCGGTCACGCCCGAACGCCTGTTTCGCCTGATCGAAATCGCAAGATCGCAACAACAACAATAAGGACACCACGATGGATATGCATCTGAACGGCAAGGTCGCACTGGTGACGGGCGCCGCCCGCGATGTTGGCCGCGAGATCGCCCTGAGCCTCGCCGCCGAAGGCGCCGCGGTGGCGGTGAACTACAACGGCTCGCATGACGCCGCCGCCGAGGTCGTGGCCGAGATCACCCGGAACGGCGGCAAGGCGATCGCCTACAAGGCCGACGTCGCCGACCTCGCCGCGGTCCAGGCGATGGTCGCCAAGGTGGTCGCCGATTTCGGCGGCCTCAACATCGTCATCAACAATGCGGGCGTGGCGCTGCGCAACCGCTTCGTCGAGACCAAGCCGGAGGAATGGAAGCGGCAGATCGACGTCTGCCTGTACGGCGCGATCCATGTCTCGCAGGCGGCGGCGCCGCATCTGGAAAAGGCCGGCGACGGCCGCATCATCGCGATCGTCGGCGATTCGTCGCGGGTCGGCGAATCCGGGCTGGCGATCGTCGGCGCCGCGCGCGCCGGCGTGATCGTGCTGATGAAATCGCTGGCGCGCGAATTCGGCCGGTTCGGCACCACCGCCAACACGCTGGCGCTCGGCCTGATCGAGACCGCGCACGACCGCGCCTGGGTCGACGCCAACCGCGACAAGTTGACCAAGCTGTATCCGCTGCGCCGGCTCGGCATGCCGGCCGACATCGCCCCGATGGTGACGCTGCTGTCGTCGAAGCATGGCGGCTGGATCACCGGCCAGGTGATCAGCATCAGCGGCGGCTTCAGCATGGTCGGATAGCCAGGAGGAACGATGCTTCACACCGACATCATCGCGCCGATCTCCAGCCTGCTGGAACGGCACCGCACTGAACGCCCCGACAAGGTGGCGTATTGGGACAGCGCGCGATCCGTGACCTACGCGCAGCTCGCCGAGCGCACCGCGTCGATCGCGGCGGGCCTTGCCGCGATCGGCCTTTCCGAGGGCGACCGGCTGGCGATCTATTTGCCGAACAGCGTCGACTGGATCGAGACCTGCCTCGCCGGCCTGCGAGCCGGCGCGGTGATCGTGCCGATCAGCTACGACGCTGCCGAGGGCGAGATCGCCTATCGGCTCGCCGACGCCGATTGCCGCACCGTGGTCACCACGCCGGCGCGGCAGGCGCTGGTCGGCAAGCTCGCCACCGGCCTTGGTCATCCACTGGCGATGGTGTTGACGGCAGCGGACAGCGCCGCAACGACGCTCGATAGCCTGGCGACGGGCGCGTCCGGCGCGCCGCGCGATCCGACCGACATCGATCGCACCTCCTTCATCATCTACACTTCCGGCACCACCGGACGGGCCAAGGGCGTGCTGCTGTCGGTGCGCGGCATGCTGTGGATCACCGCGGCATGCTGGGCGCCGATTCTCGGCCTCAACGAGGCCGACGTGGTGCTGTCGCCGCTGCCGCTGTTCCATTCCTATGGCCTCAATCTCTCGGTGCTCAGCGTGCTGGCGGTCGGCGCCAGCGAACACATCATGGAAAAGTTCTCGCCGCAGCAGGCGCTCGAGCTGCTGCAGACCGGCAACTACTCGGTGTTTCCCGGCGTGCCAACCATGTTCCACTATCTGCTGCAGCGCGCGCAGGAGTCCGGGATCGAGCGGCTGGGCAAGACGCGGATGTGTTTTTCCGCCGGCGCCATCCTGCCGGCGACGCTGAACCGGGCGTTCGAGCAGCGCTTCGGCACGCCGCTGATCGACGGCTATGGCATCACCGAGACCTCCACCATGGTGACGGTGAACTGGATGAGCGGCGCCCGGCCGATGGGCTCGTGCGGGCTGCCAGTGCCGGGACTCGCGGTGCGGATCGTCGATCCGGTGACGCTGGTGGACCTGCCGATCGGATCGGAGGGCGAGCTGATCGTGCGCGGCCCCAATCTGATGCAGGGCTATCACAACAAGCCGGCCGAGACCGCGGCGGCGCTGCGGCACGGCTGGTATCACACCGGCGATCTCGCGAAATCTGATCCGAACGGCTATCTGACCATCACCGGCCGGATCAAGGAGCTGATCATCCGCGGCGGTCAGAACATCGCGCCGGCCGAGATCGAGGAGGTGGTGATCCTGCATCCGCAGGTGCTCGACTGCGCCATCGTCGGCGTGCCGCACGCCACGCTCGGCGAGGTGCCGTATCTGTTCGTGGTGGCGCAGGGCGGTGAACTCGACGTCGACTCGCTGCTGACGCATTGCCGCGGCAGCTTGTCGTCCTACAAGATCCCCGAGGCCACCCATATTGTCGCCGAAATTCCGCGCACCGGCTCCGGCAAGATCATGCGGTTCAAGCTGGTCGAGGCGATGAAGCAGACCTGAGCGGCGGCCGGAGGCGTCAGGGCAGCGAGCGCGGTCCGAGCGCGCCGAAGGCTTTCGGGTCATAGCTCAGCCGATACTGCATATCGGCGGCGATGATCGGCTTGTGACACTTGTCGCAGATCACCGAGGCGTGGAAATCGTGACCGCAGCCGAGGTGCCGCAGCAGCAGAGGCGGTTTGTTCTTGGCCAGCCAGCGATCGCCCC
Organism: Rhodopseudomonas sp.; assembly: GCF_013377015.1. Taxonomy (GTDB): domain Bacteria; phylum Pseudomonadota; class Alphaproteobacteria; order Rhizobiales; family Xanthobacteraceae; genus JARJEH01. Next base: position 1,377,773 of record NZ_JACABA010000001.1, read on the forward strand.
AGGCCAGCATGGTGGCGAACGATCCGTACAGATCGCGGCCCATGTCGGTGAGCAGATATTCGTAGCGCTCCGGCGCCTGCTGATAGAGCCGGCGCAGGAACACGCCCTGGCTGACCAGCCGCGACAGCCGGTCGGTCAGGATGTTCGGCGCGATCCCGAGCTCGGCTTGGATCTTGTCGTAGCGGCGGTTGCCGAAAAACGCCTCGCGCACCACCATGAAGCTCCATTTGTCGCCGATGATCTGCAGCGCCCGCGACACCGAGCTCGGCCGTCCCAGCACGAACCGGCTTTCGTCCGAGGCCCGCCTGGTGTTGCGCCCCGGCTTCGACGGCGTGCGGCCGGCGCCGGGGCCGTCGCGATACTCCACTTCCCTGGCGTTGAGCGCGGCGGCGCAGGCCGAGCAGGCGATGATCGGGTGGCTTTCGCAGCCGCATGCCATGTGCACCAGCGTCAGCGGTGGCGGCTTGCCGCCGGCCAGCCAGCGATCGCCGAACTGCATCAGCGCCATGAAACTCGGATAGAGATCGAATCCCATCTTGGTCAGTCGATATTCCTTGCGCTGCGGCACGTGGGTCGCGACCTGACGAAAAATCGCGAGCCGCGTCAGCTTGCGCAGCCGGTCGGTCAGTGTGGCGCGCGGAATGCCGAGCGCGGCGCGGAATGCCTCGAAGCTGTGGGTGCCGAAGAACGCTTCGCGGATGATCAGAAACGCCCAAGCGTCGGACACGATATCCAGCGTGCGCGCCACCGAGCAATTGCGTTCGCCGCGGACCTGGCCGGGGCTGGCGCGCGGCGGTCGTGGCCGCGACGCTGTGCCGCGTCCCGCGGGAAGCTTTGCCGTGGCCAACCGCGTCATGGAGATGGACATCCGCCTTGTCGGACGAGCGTAGCGCGCGCCGGGTTGCATCGATTGTTGTTAGTCATCCGGCATCGCCGTCGGATCAGCGCGTGCACTCTACACCACCAGGATTGACATGAGAAAAAATGTCAGTCTAGTTATGCATGTCAAAAAAAATGGAGCGGAAAATCCGCTCCGCCAAGACCTGGGCGCAGCCCAGGTCAACCAGGGAGGTACACAATGCGAACCGCTCGTCGATCGGCGCTCGCCGTGACGTTGGCCGCCGGCATGGGATTCGGATTGGCAGCCGCGCATGCCGACGGCATATCCGCGAATGTGGTGAAGATCGGCGTGCTGACCGACATGTCCGGTCAGTTCTCGCATGAATCGGGCGAAGGCTCGGTGACCGCCGTCCGCATGGCGATCGAGGATTTCGGCGGCAAGGTGCTCGGCAAGCCGATCGAACTGGTGGTCGCCGACCACCAGAACAAGCCGGACGTCGCCTCGACCATCGCGCGCAAATGGTTCGATGTCGAGAACGTCGACATGATCGCCAATTTGATCAATTCGTCGATCGCGCTGAGCGTCGCCCAGCTCGCCAAGGACAAGGACCGGATTGCGATCGTCAACGGCTCCGGCTCCTCGCGCCTGACCGGCGCCGGCTGCACGCCGAACAGCATCCACTACGCCTACGACACCTATTCGCTGGCCAAGGGCACCGGCGCCGCGCTGATGAAGGCCGGCGGCACCAGCTGGTACTTCCTGACCGCGGACTACGCGTTCGGCCACGCGCTCGAAGCCGATACCACGGCGGTGGTCAAGGCGCTGGGCGGTACGGTGCTCGGCGCCAGCCGCTACCCGATCGAAACTTCGGACCAGTCCTCGTTCCTGCTGCAGGCGCAGGCGTCGAAGGCGAAGGTCATTGGCCTCGCTGGTTCCGGCACGGTGTTCGTCAATGCCGTCAAGGCCGCGCAGGAATTCGGCATCCCGCAGGGCGGCCAGACTCTGGCGGGACTGCTGGTGTGGATCACCGACATCAAGGGCCTTGGGCTGCAGACCGCGCAGGGCCTGGTGCTGACCAATGCCTTCTATTGGGACCGCGACGACGAGACGCGGGCCTGGTCGAAGCGGTTCGCCGAACGGATGAAGCGGATGCCGCATATGGGCGATGCCGGCGACTATTCGTCGACCATGCATTACCTGAAGGCGATCCAGGCCGCCGGCACCGACGACGCCAAGGCGGTGATGGCCAAGATGCGCGAAACGCCGATCAACGACTTCTTCGCCAAGAACGGCCGTATCCGCGAGGACGGCCGCATGGTCCACGACATGTACGTCTATGAGGTCAAGAAGCCGTCGGAATCGAAGGGCGAATGGGACTACTATAAACTTCGCGCCGTGATCCCCGGCGACGAGGCGTTCCGCTCGCTGAAGGACAGCGACTGCCCGCTGGTCAAGAAGGGCTGAGCCCAGCCATCGTGACACCACGGCATTGGGCCGCCGCACCCTGAACGGGCGCGGCGGCCCGTTGCGTTTCGGCGCAGATAGCGCGCAGGGCGGCGATCCGGCGGCGCCGGGCCGGCGTTCAGAAATGCACGTCGTGTTCGCATTATTGACCGCCTTGGACCGCCATGCCATCGTTGCCGCCCGAGGCGACCGCGAAGGCGACCCGATGAGTGCAGCGGACAGACCCAGGCGCACGCAGCAGCCGAGCAAGCAGGCCACCTCGCCGCGCTCGGTGACGCGGCTGGTGCAGATCTTCGACGATCTGTGCTCGCGGCCGACCGGCGCCTCGCTGGCGACGCTGAGCCAGAGCATGGGGATCCCGAAAAGCAGCCTGCTCAACCTGCTGCGCGGGCTGATCGACAGCGGCCACCTTGCCTTCGTCGACGGCCTCTACCAGCTCGGCCCCGAGGCGTTCGGGATGGCGCAGGCGATCATGGCGACACGGCGGTTTCTCGGCTTCGCCGAACTGGCCCGCCCGGTGCTGCGCCAGCTGGTCGAGACCACCCAGGAGACCGCGGTGCTGGCGGTGATGTCCGGCGACAAGAAATCGGCGGTCTATGTCGAGAAGCTTGAAAGCCCGACCGCGATCCGCTTCACCGCGACGGTGGGCGATTCCCGGCCGCTGCTGTGGTCGGCGGTGGGCCGGGTGCTGCTGGCGTTTCAGCTCGACCACTGGCTCAACGAATACATGCGCACCGTGAAGATGGTGCAGCACACGCCGGAAACCGAAATGAACCGCAAGCGGCTGCGCGCTTTGCTCGAAGAGGTGCGGGCCACCCATGTGGCGGTGACCCGCAACCAGGGCACCATGGGCGTGGCCGGCTTCGCGGCGCCGATCTTCGACAGCTCCGGCGTGATCGTGGCGGCGATCGGGCTGGCGGCGCCGACCGAACGCGCGATGGCGCACAGCGCCGAACTGAGCGCCGCCGCCAAGGACGCCGGCGTCGAAATCTCCCGGCTGATGGGCTATCGGCCGTTCATCGTCGACGCCAAGCCGCGCCGCCGCCCGACCGGATTGCCCGGCTGAAATCCCCGACGGTCCCGGCATGCCGCGGTCGCCGTTCCTCCCGTCGCAGCGTTCAATTATGTGAACAGTATCGCAATTTCTGAATTGCAGGACGATCCGAGACCCGCTAGGTTTGTCGCCAACGCATGCCGGTCGGCGACGTCTCGCTGCCGACCTACTCACAACAACCGATCGCCCGGCATCGGCGGTCGGCACAGGGCTGGCTCATGGGACCGCTTCAAGGCATCAGGATCATCGACATGACGTCGGTCCTGATGGGGCCGTTCGCGACCCAGACGCTGGGCGACTATGGCGCCGACGTCATCAAGGTCGAATCGCCCGACGGCGACATCACCAGGCAGATCGGTCCGACGCGGAACCCCGAGATGGGGCCGATCTATCTCAATGCCAATCGCAGCAAGCGCAGCATCGTGCTCGACCTCAAGACCGAGGCCGGCCGCGACGTGCTGCTGCGGCTGGTCGCGACCGCCGATGTGCTGGTCTACAATGTGCGGCCGCAGGCGATGGCGCGGTTGCGGCTCGACTATGCCAGCGTCGCCGCGGTCAATCCGCGGATCGTCTATGCGGGGATGTTCGGCTTCGGCCAGGACGGCCCCTATGCGGCGAAACCGGCCTATGACGATCTGCTGCAGGGCGGCTCCGGCCTGTCGCATCTGATGGGCCGCGCCGGCGACGGCACACCGCGCTACGTGCCGACCGCCCTGGCCGACCGCGTCGTTGGCCTGTCGGCGGTGGGCGCGATCCTCGCCAGCCTGCTGCATCGCGACCGCAGCGGCCGCGGCCAGCGCGTCGATATTCCGATGTTCGAGACCATGGTGGGCTTCGTGCTCGGCGACCATCTCGGCGGCCTGACCTATGAGCCGCCGCTGGATCAGGGCGGCTATGCCCGGCACATGTCGCCGGATCGGCGGCCCTACCGCACCAGCGACGGCTACATCAGCGTCATCGTCTATACCGACAAGCAATGGAGCGGGTTCTTCACCGCGGCCGGGCGCGAGGATCTGCGCAGCGATCCGATGTTCGCCAGCTTTCCGGCGCGGCTCGCCAACATCGACAAGGTCTATGCCGAACTCGGCCGCATCTTCGAGACCCGCCCCACCGCGGAATGGATGGCGCTGCTCGACGCCGCCGACGTTCCGGTGATGCCGATGCACGATCTGCAGAGCGTATTGCAGGATCCGCATCTGGTCGAGACCGGATTCTTCCCGATCGCTGAACATCCGAGCGAAGGTCCGATCCGCAGCATGCGGGTGGCGGCGACCTGGTCGGAGACCCATGCCGAACCGTCGCGGCTGGCGCCGCGCCTCGGCGAGCAGAGCGTCGAGATTCTCGGAGAGGCCGGCTACAGCGCCGACGAGATCGCCCAACTCCTCAGCGACGGCGTGGCGCGCGCCGCGCCGCCGCTTTCATAACGACAGGACCAGACTCATGGATTTTGCGCTCAGCGACAGCCAGGAAGCGATCAGGGACGCGGTGCAGAAGACCTGCGCGCCGTTCGACGACGCCTATTGGCTGAAGAAGGACCGCGAGGGCGGCTTTCCGCACGACTTCCACAAGGCGATGGCGGATGCCGGCTGGCTCGGCATCTGCATTCCGGAACAATTCGGCGGCTCCGGGCTCGGCATCGTCGAGGCGTCGATCATGATGCGCGCCATCTCCGAATCCGGCGCCGGCATGTCGGGCGCCTCGGCGGTGCATATCAACGTGTTCGGACTCAATCCGGTGGTGGTGTTCGGCACCGACGAGCAGCGGATGCGGATGCTGCCGCCGATGATCGCCGGCCGCGAGAAATCCTGCTTCGCCGTCACCGAGCCCAACACTGGGCTCAACACCACGCAGCTGAAAACCCGCGCGGTGGCGAAGAACGACCGCTACATCGTCAACGGCCAGAAGGTCTGGATCTCGACCGCGCAGGTCGCGCACAAGATCCTGCTCTTGGCGCGGACCACGCCGCTCGACGAGGTGAAGAAGCCGACCCAGGGCCTCAGCCTGTTCTACACCGATTTCGACAAGCAGCGCGTCAAGGTCCACGAGATCGAGAAGATGGGCCGCAAGGTGGTCGACTCCAATGAATTGTTCTTCGAGGATTTCGAGATTCCGATGGAAGACCGGATCGGCGAGGAAGGCCGCGGCTTCGAATATATCCTGCACGGCATGAATCCCGAGCGGATACTGATCGCCGCCGAAGCGGTCGGGCTCGGCAGACTGGCGCTGAAGAAGGCCACCGACTACGCCAACAGCCGGATCGTGTTCAACCGCCCGATCGGCAAGAACCAGGCGATCCAGCATCCGCTGGCGAAGAACTGGATGGAGCTGGAGGCGGCGTGGCTGATGGTGCTGTCGGCGGCCTGGCAATACGACAACAACCTGCCCTGCGGCGCCGCCGCCAACGCGGCGAAGTACCTCGCGGGTGAGGCCGGCTTCCAGGCCTGCGAGCAGGCGGTGATGACCCATGGCGGCTTCGGCTACGCCAAGGAATATCATGTCGAGCGCTATCTGCGCGAAGTACTGATCCCGCGGATCGCTCCGATCAGCCCGCAGCTGGTCCTCAGCTTCATCGCCGAGAAAGTCCTCGGCCTGCCGAAATCCTATTGAGCGGCATGACGCCGGTCGACGACCTCGATTTCGCCGGCCTGATCAGGGCCGGCGATATCGTGGTCTGTGGCCAAGCCACCGCGGAGCCGCGGACGCTGACGCAGGCGCTGGTGGCGCAGAAGCATCTGCTGCCGCCCTGCACGATCATCATCGGTCCGCTGTTCTCCGACAGCTTCGCGCCGGACAAATCCGCCGGCCTGCAATTCGAAAGCTACGGCGTGATCGGCGCCGCGCGGGCGCTGGCGAAATCCGGCCAGCTCGACATCATCACCAGTCACTACAGCGCGTTCTGTGCCGATTTCGCCAGCGGCCGGCATCGCGCCGATGTGGTGCTGCTACAATTGTCGTCGCGCGCGCCGGAGCGCGGATTGAACCTTTCGCTGTCGAACGACTATGTGGGCGCCGCCGCGGCCCGTGCGCGCTGCGTGATCGCCGAACTCAATCCGGATGCGCCGTGGAGCTTCGGCGCGGAGTGGCCGGCGGGTCGCGAGCCGGACATCAGCGTCGCGGCGACGCTGCCGCCGCTCGAACTGGCGTCCGGCGCCGGCGACGCGGTGGCGCAACGGATCGCCCAGCATGCCGCCACGCTGATCCCGGACGGCGCCACATTGCAATTCGGCGTCGGCACCATTCCGGACGCGATCCTGGCGGGGCTGCGGCATCTGCGCGGCCTCGGCATCCATTCCGGGCTGATCAACGACGCGGTGGTCGAGCTGATCGACTGCGGCGCCGTCAGCAACAGCCGCAAGGGCATCGACGACGGCGTCAGCATCACCAATCAGTTGATCGGCACCAGGCGGCTGTACGACTTCGCGCATCTGAACCCGGCGGTGGCGGTGCGGCCGGCGTCCTACACCCACGCCCATGGCGTGCTGGCGCGGATCAGCCGGCTGGTGGCGATCAATTCGGCGCTCGAGGTCGGGCTCGACGGCAGCGTCAACGCCGAGACCATCGACGGCATGGCGATCGGAGCGATCGGCGGCCAGGTCGATTTCGTCCGCGGCGCCAACGCCTCGGCCGGCGGCCGGGCGATCATCGCGCTGCCGTCGACCACCGCCAAGGGCCGCAGCCGGATCGTGCCGCGGGTCGAGACCGTCACCACCACGCGCGGCGACGTCGACGCCGTGGTCAGCGAATGGGGCGTCGCCGAACTGCGCGGCCACAGCCTCACCGAGCGGGCGCTGCGGATGATCGCGATCGCGGCGCCGCAGCACCGCGACGAATTGAGCCGGGCGGCGCACGCGATGGCGCGGCCGTCGGCGCGAACGGATATTTGATTCAATGCCAACCAGGAAAGGACACGACATGGCAGGATTGTATTTCGAGGAATTCGAGGTCGGCCGGGAATATCACCATGAATTCAGCCGCACCGTCACCGAGATGGACAACACCATGTTCAGCCTGCTGACGATGAATCCGCAGCCGCTGCATATCGACGCGCATTTCTCCGAGAACACCGAATTCGGCCAGCGGCTGTTCAACAGCCTGTACACGCTCGGGATCATGATCGGGATGAGCGTCTACGACACCACGCTCGGCACCACGATCGGCAATCTGGGCATGACAGACGTCAAGTTTCCGAAGCCGGTGTTTCACGGCGACACCCTGAAGTCGCACACCAAGATCATCTCCAAGCGCGCCAGCAAATCGCGCCCGACCCAGGGCATCGTCGAATTCGAGCACACCGCCACCAACCAGCGCGGCGAGGTGGTGGCGAGCTGCCGCCGCACCGGGCTGATGCACTGCAAGCCG
>NZ_JACABA010000001.1:1385500-1444745 GCF_013377015.1 Rhodopseudomonas sp.
CGAAGGCATAGCACGATGAGATCATTCCTGTTCGTTCCCGGCGACAGCGTCCGGAAATTCGACAGCGCCAAGAAGACCGCTGCCGACGCGCTGATTCTCGACCTCGAGGATTCGGTGGTGCCGGACCAGAAGGTCGCCGCGCGAGGCATCACAAGGCAGATGCTCGACAATCGCAACGTCGCGCAAAAGATCTACATCCGGGTCAACGCGCTCGACACCGGGCTGACGCTCGGCGATCTCGCCGCGGTGATGCCGGGGCGTCCCGACGGCATCGTGCTGCCGAAATGCGCCGGCGCCGCCGACGTCAACCATCTGGCGCTGTATCTCGACGCCTTCGAGGCGGCGTCCGGGCTCGACCAAGGTTCGACCCGAATCGTCGTGGTGGCGACCGAGACCGCCTATGCGGTGACCAAACTGTTCGACTTCGGTGGCGCCAGCCCGCGATTGTGGGGACTGATGTGGGGCGCCGAGGATCTCGCCGCCTCGCTCGGCGCCTCGCGCAACCGCACCGGCAACCGCTATCATGGCCCGTTCCTGCTGGCGCGCGATCTCTGCCTGATCGCGGCCGCGGCGGCCGGCGTGGTGGCGATCGACACCATCGCCACCGACATCGATGATCTGGCGGCGCTGAAGGACGAGGCTATCGCGGCGCGGCAGGACGGTTTCCTCGCCAAGGCGGTGATCCATCCCAAGCATGTCGACGTCGTCAACGCCGCCTTCATGCCGACGCCCGAGGAAATCGCCTGGTCGCGCAAGATCGTGCAGGCGTTCGCCGACAACCCGAACTCCGGCGCCGTCAAGGTCGACGGCAAGATGATCGACAAGCCGCATCTGCGCGCCGCTGTGAAGATCCTGGCGGTGGCGGAAAGCCGCGGGTAGTCTCCTATCGGGGCAATCAGAGCCGCCTCCACAGAAGTCCGTCATTCCGGGGCGCGAGAGCGCAGCTCGAGCGAACCCGGAATCTCGCCACAGACACGGGTGCATTCCCGCATAGCAAGATTCCGGGTTCGCACGCGGCTGGCGCCGCGCGCGCCCCGGAATGACGCGCGCATTTAACGCAGAGCGCCGCTCTGTGTCAGCGCGTCGATCTCGGACTCCGAAAAGCCCTGTTCGCGCAGAATCTCGGCGCCGTGTTCGCCGAGCCGGGGCGGGGCACGGCGAATCGAGGGCGGGGTCTTGCTCCAGGTCGCGGCCGGGCCGGCGACGCGGAGCGGGCCTTCGGTCGGATGCTCGATGGTCTGGATCAGCCCGACCGCGGCGAGATGCGGATCGTCGATCAGCGCGTCGAGATCGTGCATCGGCGCGAACGGAATGTCGGCGGCCTCGAACAATGCCATCCACTCCGCGCTACTGCGGCTCTGCATCATTTCAGAAAACCACTGATAGACGAAATCGTAGTTGCGGGTCCGCGCCGAGATATCCTTCAGCCGCGGATCGCGGGCCTCGACGTCGTGCAGGCCGACGGCATCGAAAAACACATCCCAATGCTTGTCGGTGTAGACCAGCGCGCAGAGATAGCCGTCGCTGGTGCGGTACGGCCGGCGATCCGGCGACAGCAGGCGCGAGTAGCCCGCGGGCCCGATCGGCGGTTCGAAGCTGCGCCCGGCCATGTGATCGCCGAGCACGAATTGCGCCATGGTCTCGAACATCGGGATCTCGATCGCCTGGCCCTCGCCGCTGCGGTCGCGATGCAACAGGGCGGCGAGAATCGCGTGGGTGGCGTTCAGCCCGACGATGCGGTCCGCCATGGTGGCGGGCGAGTAGCGCGGCTCGCCGGTGATCTGTCCGGTCAGCGCCGGCAGTGCGGTCATGCCCTGGATCAGATCGTCATAGGCCGGGCGGCCCGCATAGGGGCCGGTCTCGCCGAAGCCGTGCAGGCTGGCATAGACCAGCCGCGGATTGCGCGCGAGCAGGTCGTCGGCGGAGAGTTGCAGCCGGCGCATCGCCGCCGGGCGGACATTGTGGACGAAGACGTCGGCGGTGGCGGCGAGCCGCAGCAGCGCGTCGCGGCCGCCCGGCTGCTTCAGTTCCAGCGCGATCGAGCGCTTGTTGCGGTTGCCCTGCAGATACATTGCGCCCATCAGCGGATGCTTCATCGGCGCGGCGTAGCGCATCACGTCGCCGTCGGGGCTCTCGACCTTGATGATGTCGGCGCCGTAGTCGCCGAGAATCATGGTGGCGTAAGGCCCCATCATGACGCTGGTCATATCGATGACGCGGACGCCCGCGAGCGGACCGGCGCGGACGCCGGCCGCATCCGGAGCCGTCGTCATTTGCTCGCGGCGACGGCTGCAGTGAACGCTTTGAACACTTCGGTGCCCGGCTTGCCGCGCTTGTCGAGTTCCTTGGCCCAGTCGTCCGACACCTTCGCGAAGGCGTCGGCGAAGATCGCCTTGTCGGCGGGACCGAAATTGATCACCTTCATGCCCTGCGCCTTGATCTTGTCGGCAGCGGCCTTCTCGCCGTCCTCGAAGCGCTTGCAGGATTCCCTGGTGATCTGTTCGCCGGCGTCGGCCAGCGCCTTGCGGACGGATTCCGGCAGCGACTTCCACTTGGTGTCGCCGATCGAATAGGTGATCAGCGCGGTGCCGAAATTCAGCCCCTCGGTGCCGGACTTCAGCTGCTTGCCGAGGTCGTAGGACACCGCGCTCTGATACGAGAGGATGACGCCGTCGAGCGTGCCGCGGCTCAGCGATTCGTAGATTTCCGGCGCCGCCATCCGCACCGGCACGCCGTTGATCGAGCGCATCATCAAATCCATCGCGCCGCCGGCGGTGCGGATCTTCAGCCCTTCGAGATCCTTGGCGCTGGTGATGGCGCGGCTGTTGGCGAGCTGGATCTGGTAGGCGGGCAGTGCAATGGTCACCAGCGGACGCAGCTGATTGGGCGCGAACTCCTTGGTCTCCAGGATGCCGCCATTGTGCGACAGCTTGTAGAACGCCAGCGACCCCTGGCATTCGGTATCGTACAGGCCGGGCAGTTCGCTGACCGCTGTGAGCGGATATTTGTCGGACGCATAGGAGGGCACGATATAGGCGAGATCGGCGACGCCGGCGACGGTGAGCTGCGCCATGTCCTTGGCCTTGCCGAGCTGCTCGGCCGGGAAATGCTGGAAGGTAACGTCGCCGTTGGTCATCTTGGTGACCAGTTCGGTGAACGGCTTGCCTACCAGTTCATGGATCACGTGGCCGTTCGGCAGACTGTCGGCGAGCCGCAGCGTGATCTTCTCGGCCAGCGCGGGCTGCGCCAGGATTGCCAGCAGCGACGCGGCGGCAGTTGATGTGAGCAGACGGCGCTTCATGAGGGTCTCCCTGGATATTGTTTTGATAGTCAGTAGCCCATTTTCACCGGCAGCCACAGGATGATCTGCGGCCACACCACCAGGATGGCGATCGCGATCAGATGCGCGACGAAATGCGGGAATACGCCCTGGAAGACTTCGGCGACCGGCCGGCCGGAATAGCGCGCCACCACGAAACAGTTCAACCCGACCGGCGGCGTGATCATGCCGACCTCCGCGGTGACGATCTTGATGACGCCGAACCACAGCGGGTCGTAGCCGAGCGACTTGATCAGCGGCAGCACGATCGGAACCGTCAGCACCAGGATCGCGATCTGGTCCATGAACGAGCCGAGGATGATGTAGCCGAACAGGATCAGCACCAGGATGATCCAGCGCGGCATGTCGAGTCCGCCTACGAAAGCGACGAGGTTCTGCGTCACCTGGGTCAGGGTGAAGAAGTAGCCGAAGATCGAGGCGCCGAGCAGGATCATCGCGATCATGCAGGTGCCGTGCGCGGAGCGCAGTAGCGCCGAGCGCAGGCTTTCCGGATTGATCTTGCCCTTCCAGATCGCGAGGCAGAACGCGCCGAAGGCGCCGAGCGACGACGCCTCGGTCGGCGTCGCGATGCCCGAATAGATCACGCCGGTGACCATGCCGAACAGCAGCAGCATCGGGCCGACCACCTTGAGCATCCGGAATTTTTCCCGGAGCGGCACCGCGGGCGCGGCGGGCGCGCGGGACGGATCCTGCCAGGCCAGGAACCACACCGTCGCCATGATGGTGATGGTGACGAGGATGCCGGGAATCACGCCGCCGACCAGCAGCGCGCCGATATTGACCTCGGCGAGCAGACCGTAGATCACCAGCGCCACCGAGGGCGGGATCAGCATCGCCAGCGTGCCGGAAATCGCCACCACGCCGGCGGCCATTTTCGGCTCATAGCCCTGCTTCAGCATGGCGGGAAGGCTGGTCGCCGACAGCGTCGCCGCCGAGGCGGTGCTGGTGCCGCAGATCGCGCCGAAGCCGGCGCCAGCCAAAGCCGTCGCCATGCCGAGGCCGCCGGGGACGCGGCCGACCCAGGCGGCGGTGGCGCGGAACAGATCGTCGGCGATGCCGGAGACCAGCACGAACTCCGCCATCAGCAGGAACATCGGGATTGTGATCAGCTCGTAGGAGGTGACCGAGGACAACGGCGCGGTCTGCAGGATGCCGGACAGCATCGACATGCCGCCGATCAGATACAGGCCGAGCACGCCGGAACCGGCCATCGCGAAGCCGACCGGGGTGCCGATCGCGAGCAGCGCGAACAGCACCACCATGGCAAGGGTGAGGATCATTCGTAGGTTTCCGTGCTGGTGGCGTGCGAGGCCGGCAGATCGATCAGGCTGCGGCCGGTGACGAGCGAAGCGACGTGCGCCAGACCGTGCAGCACGAGCCGAAGGGTCAGCAGACCGGCGCCGAATGGCACCAGCCCGATCGACGGCCACATCGGCCATGGAATCGCCCCGGCCATCACGTCGCCGGCATTGAAGGCTTCGATCGTCCGCAACAGGCCGAGCCAGCCGATCAGCGAGAACACCACGATGCCGACCAGGCAGGTGACGATCTCGGTGACCCGGATCATGGTCGGCGAAAATCGCTGCTGCAAAATGTCGACGCTGACATGGGCGTTCCTGGCGTAGGCCTCCGACAGGATCAGGAAGAACACCCCGGCCATCAGATACAATGCGATCAGGTCGTAGGCCCAGGAGAACGGCCGGTTGAAGGCGTAGCGCATCACCACGTCGCTGAACACGATCACCATGATGGCGAACATGAACACCGCGACGATTGCCGAGGCGACCCTTTCGATCGCGTCGACCGCCTTGAGCAGCGCGACAATCACATCGACCTCCTTCGGGTGCGCTGACCGCGCGCCGCTGTTGAACTGGAATGATCGGCGAAACTATTTCGCAGGTATCGTGGCGACCAGCTCATCGAACTGCTTGAGTGCGTCACCGCCGTGCTTGCCACGACCGTCCAGGCCATCGGCCCAGGACTTTGCGACACCCTTCATCAGGCCACCGAATTTCGCCTTGGCTTCGGGCTGCAGCGCTTCGAACTTGACGCCGACGGCTTCCAGCTTGGTCTTGGTATCGGCCTCGGATTTTTCGACCGCCTTGCAGCCGGCCGGCACCAGTTCTTCCGCGGCGTCGACCATCGCCTTCTGCACGTCGGGGGTAAGCTTGGTCCAGGCGGCGTCGCTGATCGAATAGGCGACGACAAAGCTGCCGAAGCCGATGCCGTCGGTGGAGTATTTCACCAACTTGTCGGTACCGTAGGCGACTACGCTTTCGAGCGGAAACAGCAGACCGTCCATGGTGCCGCGCGACAGCGATTCATAGGCGTCGGGCGCGGCCATCCGCACCGGCACCGCGCCGATCGCCCGCAACGTCAGATCCTGCGCACCGCCGGTGGAGCGCAGTTTTAGGCCGGAGACGTCGGCGACCTCGTGGATCGGCGCTTTCACCGTCAGGATCCGATATTGCGGCAGGACCACCACCATCAGCAGGCGGATCTTGTTGCCGGCATAATCCTGGTCGGCAATGATACCCTGGCGCGCCAGTTTCCAATACGCCAGCGTGCCCTGGCAGGCATTGTCGAACGCGCCCGGCAGCATCGCCACTTCGGAGACTGGCATCTTGTCGGACGCATAGCCCGGCGCGACGTAACCGATGTCGACCACGCCGGTCTGCGTGAGCTTCAGCATGTCGGTGGCCTTGCCAAGCTGCTGGGCCGGATAATAATCGAACGCCACCGCACCGTTGGTGCGCTGTTTGACCTGCTCCATCCACGGATCGAGCAGCAGCGTGACCAGATAATGACCCTTCGGGAAGGAATCGGCGACCCGCAGCCGAACCGGCTCGGCGGCATTCGCTGCGCCGAGCGAGGCTAGCCACAATCCAAGAGCAGCCAAGGCTTGACCTGCGCGAACCATTCGATCCTCCCGTATGACGACCCGGCATCGCGGGGGATACGCCGCGGCTCGTGTTCACATTTGTGAACATCGTCGCACAAACTGAATGGGGTGGTCAAGACCGACGGCGCCGCGCGAACCCGGACGCGGCCGACATTCACCGCCTGGGAAGCGGGTTCACCATGCTGGTATTGGCGCATCGACAGCGCCCCGCGCCGGTCCCCGGGCATCGCCGGATTTTGCGGCAGGCCGGTTTAGGGACCAGCAGATTTCCAGTTGAATCCTGCCTGCTTGCAAGTGTGAAGAAGGCTTCGAAGGTCGGTCGAGCCACGCGATCGCGCGCGGAGCATCCATTGGCCACTCCGAACCGTTCGAGCACAGCGAAAAGGCTTGATGCAATTGCTGAAACGCTGTTTGAGCGCTGGCGATCCCGGCATGACTCGAACATGCGACCTACGGTTTAGGAAACCGTCGCTCTATCCGGCTGAGCTACGGGACCGGAGACCCGCGGCAACCGCGGGCGCTCGAGACAATTCATATCAGAGCAACCGGCCGATCGCTAGTCCGGCGGCCGCGCGGGCGCTGTCGCCTGGCTTGGGCTCGCGACGCCCCGGAGGCGCAACCGATACCGCAACATCTGCGATATCGATTTAGATGTTTCTTAAGTGGCCCTGACTAGCATCGCTCAATCCCGACCCTAGGGGCGTTGCCGTGCCAACCTTATTCACTCGTCACCTCGACCGCTTCCGTCGCGACGCGCGCGGCAACATCGCGGTGGTTTTCGCGTTCGCGCTGCTACCCGTGTTATCGGCGATCGGTTGCGCCGTCGATTACAGCCGGGCGGCACAGATCCGCGGCAAGCTGCAGGCCGCGGCGGATGCCGCCAGCGTCGGCGCGGTCGCCAAAACCGCGCCTGCCTTCGTCGCCGCCGGCGCAATGACCACCGACGGGCCGATCGCGGCCGGGGCAACCGACGCCACCACGATCTTCAATGGCAACCTGTCAGGCGAGTCCGGTTTCACCCTGAACAGCGTGACTGCGACGGTCGCCAAAGCATCGGGAGCGGTGACCTCGACGGTCCAGTTCTCGGCCACCGTTCCGACCACCTTCCTCGGCGTAATCGGCAAGCCCAACCTGACCGTCGGCGGCAGCTCGACCTCGACCGCGTCGATGCCGAATTACATCGACTTCTATCTGCTGCTCGACAATTCGCCGTCGATGGGTGTCGGCGCGACGCCGGACGACGTCGCCATCATGGTCAACAACACCCCCGACGCTTGCGCATTTGCCTGCCACGACCTCAACGACAACAAGAACTACTACAAGCTGGCCAAGCAGCTGAAGGTCACGACCCGGATCGACGTGCTGCGCGACGCCACCGCGCAATTGATGGACACCGCCGCCGCGACGGAGACCTACAACAACCAGTTCAGGATGGCGATTTACGACTTCGGCGCCTCGGCGCAGAGCGCGGGACTGAGGAACTTGTTCTCGCTGTCGGGCAGCCTAAGCAGCGCCAAAGCGGCGGCCGGCAACATCGACTTGATGACGGTGAACGGCCAGAACGACAACAACGACCAGGACACCGGCTTCACCGCCATCCTTCCCGCAATCAACAGCGCGATCAGTGCGCCCGGCGCGGGCACTTCGGCTGCACCGCTGAAATATCTGTTCTTCGTGTCCGACGGCGTCGCCGACGAACAAAATGCATCCTGTCTCAAGCCTACCAATGGCGCGCGTTGCCAGTCGCCGATCAATCCCGCGCTGTGCACGACAATCAAGAACCGCGGCATCAAGATCGCCGTGCTCTATACGACCTATCTCGCGCTGCCGACCAACGCCTGGTACAATAGTTGGATCGCGCCGTTCAATACCGGGCCTTACGGGCCCTCGCCGAACAGCGAGATCGCCAACAATATGCAGAGCTGCGCGTCCCCCGGATTGTATTTCGAGGTCAGCCCAACCGACGGCATCTCGGACGCAATGACCGCATTGTTCAAGAAGGCGATCGCCGACGCCCGGATCAGCAGCTAATCGCGCGCGCCCCTGATCTGCTGCGGCGTCAACCCGGGAGAACCTTTGCCGGCGGCCTCGGCTGCCCTGATCGGCGTTACCACGCGTTCCGACAACGGGGCACGCAGCCCCCGCCGCCGGCAACGGGGCACGCAGCCCCCGCCGCCGGGCAATCTCGACGATCACACCCTGCAGATAGTCGATCTCGGTGCGGCGGCCGCGCTGCAGATCTTCCCACATCGACGATCGCGCATTGCGATCGATCTTCATCGTGCCGCCGAGCTTCACCTTCCATTTGTAGAAGTTGGCGTCACTGACGCTTTACTTGCGGTACGGATCGGCGACCGAAGCGCCCGACTTCATGCTCCTTCAAAATCCCGATGATCCGCTCTTCCGAAAAGCGGCCGCGCTTCATGCTCTGGTCCTCGTCTTGGGCCAGAGCGAACTTCATCCTGGATTGGGCCGCGGGGGCAACGTCACCATAAGTGAGGGCGAATTCAGGCAGTCAGACCGTGCGGGGAATTGGGACACCCTCGGCTCAACCTGGCGTTGAGACCAACTTCGCTACTGTTGGCCACGCTGCATGCAGGACTGCACGTAGCCTTGGAGACCTCCGGCTTTTCCTGGAGCTAATCCCATTTGCTGTCCTTGCCGCTTGCATCGTTGCATTTTTGCGGCGGCTTGCGGATGGTTTCGACTGACGCACGAAAAGCGCGCGGGACCGGCAGGCAATTGTCGGCAGTCTTCGGCAAATGCAACCGAAGATGAGCATATCGACAGAATAACTAAGAAAGCTCGTGCAATCATGGTGGCTTCTCCTTTAACCAGTTGATTTGTCGGGCGTCAAATTCGTCAGCTCAAATTTCTCAGAATCGTCTATTAGGATCGCGAGAATTCCCTGGCCACACCAACTCCCAAATCGAACACATGGCGAGAGTGTCTTGTACTTGTAGAAAAAATACCAAGATAACAACTATTCAGCTGGAAGCGTCACTGACTTCCGCTCGAAAGGTTTGAAATCCGGATCATCCGTAGTTCGGGTTGTCCGCCGCGCAGCTACCCAGGACGCGGCCGAGCCCAAAATCTGAAACACCGAAAAGAACACGGCGATAACCACCTGCCCTGTAACCAGCGTCGGATCGTTCGCCAATTGAGTAAACAAACCGATCGACAGAACTTCGGGTTCAAGGCCTCCCCCTGGGCGAATGAAAGCGATACTCTTGGCTTCGGTGGTCACGCGGACGTCGAGACCAAATGAGTTCGACGCGTTCGGGAGGGCAAAGCCGACCCACGGAGCCCGGCCTTCCTGTGGACCACCGAGGGTCACGCGCGAGCCGGGAGGCACCGTGATTGAGGAAGAGGTCGCAGGATAAATCCGGGGCTCGCGGCGCGTGAACGGAACGGGGATGGCACGGGCGAAGATATCGATCGTTCCTTCAAGCAGGGTCCCAAAGCTCGGTCTTTCGCCGCTCGTCCATGGCCTGATCTCGGAGCCGATGTCCGCCAGTCCGTGGACGGGTAAGCGCGTCAATGCCTTGCCAGGACAGGCCTTTTTGCTCTTGTCATCGTCATCATCGTCTTTGGGAGCGACAAGCCTAATCCAAGTCGCTTTCTGAAGCGTTTCCGGAACAATCCCTTTGGAGATATCGAAAGCACCAATTGCTTTTCCGTCATCGCGCCGCAGCTCTATCGCGACCGGATCGGATCCGAATCTCTCATACGTGACGTTAGTTCCGGGCTCAGGCGTAATCACGCCTTCGAGGCATAGCGCGCGGGAGGTAGTCTTGGATTTGAGGACGCGATCTTGGGTCCCAAATCCTAGATCTGTCGCCGGCGCCTCGAAGGAAAGCGCATAGCCTCGTAGCGAAAGACGGGCCATTTCTGGAACAACGACCTTAAAGCTCATCGATTCCACCGTTGCGCTTAGCACAGCAATGGAAGGTACCGACGGCATGAAGTAGAGCAGAAACATCGAGCCCGCCACGATCGGAAAAATGGCCGCGATCCGGAACAGCAAAACAAACCGCCTCGCATCGTCCGGTGGATTTGTTTTGGCGCGGTGCTGCCAAATTCTCATTTGGTGGAACCGACCACACCGTAGAGCATGAGAGGATGGGTCTTGACAGCGATTTCTCCGGTCGATGCGGTTTCGCCGATTGACAGTTGGTAGGCTCCCGCCAAGATGTCCGGCGGAAGATCAATTCGGCACTCCTGGGTGAAACCAACCCGGACTTGGTCCGCCACCAATTCGCACAGAACTGGTTGGGTCAAGGCCTTACTATTCTGCCCCAACTGAGCACGAATTCGCGCGTTTCCGCCGTTCATTAGCACCACGAGTTGGCGTTGCCGGCTCCCCCCAACGTCGATGGCAAACAGCGTGCCGTCTTTCAGATTGTCGCATGACGTAGCGCTACGCGCCGATATCGCAATGTCTGAGGATTTGTAAGCGGTCAAAAGCTTTTCGTAGGCTGTCTTGGTTTCCAGTACCGGCTCCCCTCCGGCCCCGGGCACCAGCTTGTAGCGCGCTTCGGCGGAGTAACGCCCATCCCGCGAAATGTAACGGACGCAAAGAAAATCCTTGGCGCCTTGCGCAGAACCCAGCAGCACCCGGACACTTTTTGGATTGAACTCGGTCGCCTGCGACTGATAGCGAAGCCCAACGATCGACGCGCCCACTACCCCACCGCGCCAAGAGGCTGGCGGCCCATCGAGCAGCATCTCGCGAAATGAGCCCGAGCCGGCGAGCTGAAGCACACCGTCTTCACCCAATGCTGGCTCAACGAACGATAAGGCAGACGCAACGGAAACGACCAGAGCGGTCGTGAGCGAGGCAAACAACAGTTTGCGTCGTATTCGAAAGCTTGGCAACGGCATCAATCACTTCTCTCTCTGACGTTTCGCGAAAGTGGACCGACTTGCGTCAATTAGGAACGCAGTGCCTTTGAAAGCCTTTCAACTCGCTACCATCATCGATCACCTCCATCTCCGATGATGGTATATGGCGCCCAAAATAGCGGATGCGCGTAGGCAAACGCCGTCTTTCCTCCTGCTCCCAAGTGGCCTGGCCCATCGGCCAGCGCCATCATTGCCTGCCGAAGCGCCTCGCCTCGAGACAGCCTAGGGTTGTCATACTGACGCTTGAACAGGTCGGTAACCAACTGACGGGCCGATTGCGAATGAACCGACCAGTTCGTGACCAATAGCGCTCGGGTACCTGCGTAGAAGAATGCGCGACCGAGCCCCGAAGCGGCTTCGGCTCCAGCCCCGGCACCAGTGCCCGTGTTACATGCCGACAGGACGATCCAGTCGGCATCGAGCTTAAGCCCGAGAATTTCTTCCATTGTCAAAAGGCCATCACCTTCATCCCCCGTCACCTCAGGAGATGACAGCGCCAGCGCAGGTTGATTGAGACCGTTCAGTTCTCCAGGAACCAACCCGTGCGTGGCAAATGCGAGCACCTTGAACCCCGACAGGCTCATGGTCTTGACGAGTTTCTCATTCGCATTCTTTCCGAGATTGAGCGCTTTAGTTGGATCTGCCTCCAACGCTGCCGCAATCGATCTCAATTCCTCGGCCGTGTCCGGCAATCGCGGCAACATGGCCAAATCGGCGCTATTGACTCCATCGAGCTTCGGGCTGCTCCTCCGCTGCAAGGGCAATCCACGCATGACGGTGGTCGAGGCGTCAGCGACGATTACGCCTGCAGCCGGTGCTGTTGCCTCATCGAATTGAGCCTTGCTGAAGTAAGGGTCGCCGAATGCAACCAAACTTCCTCTGTCGGGGTTTCCAGCTGGAAGCTGGCGCAGCGTTCGAAGCGCCGTTACGGACGGGACAGACGTCACCGTGTGGGTTCGTGCTAGCCAGGCGACGTTCCGGTAGGACGAGAACAGCGGCTCGTCCGCCGCTGGAAGCTCGAAGGGCTCTGTCGGAAGCAACGACAATGGGAGCAGCCCAAGAGCACCATTGGTGACTACGATCAACGATTTGGCTGATTTCCACGCACCTTCAACCGGCTTCAGAAGGATCGAATAAAGCTCATGCGCAAGCGAAAGATCAAAGGGAGGAATATCGGAGATCATTGCCGCTTCTGGTTCAAGCGCCTCCCGCAGCTTGCGGATTCTGCTCTCGATGTCCCCCCCTGTCGCTCCGATGGTTGCGAAGGCCACAGAACCGGTCTTTGGGACTGCCCAGAGGAAGCCGTCGTTCTGACCAAAATAGAACGAGAGCAGAGCTTCGCCTTCTTTTAGTGTCGCTCTGACATCATCGATAGATGGAGACTTTGGGGACACGAGATCTGCATATGCTGGGAACCGCTGACCGATCTCCTGCCGAAATTTGTCGCGCGCACTCCGCAAGGCACCGAGCGATTTATTCAGTTCTAAGACGCCCTTTTCGTCGCGTTCGCTCGAAGGCAGAGATAGAACGTTGTTCAACACGCCAAGTTGGGCATTGATTTGCTTGCCGAGATCCTGTTCTCGTCGCACAACGTCTGCGAGAGCCGGATCGCTAGCTGCCCCGCGTACGCTTGAGGCCACGAGCGCCTGCTGTACGGATCGACCGCGGAGCGTGTCCGCGAGAGCAAACGTCTCACGCGCCACCGCTTCGGGAGCCTGCGTTTTGTCGCGCGCCAGAAGCGCAAAATAGGCCTCGACCACCGCCTGCAAGCGCTGACCACGGGCCGCAACCACCGTTGCGTCATCGTCGTCGGCGCTTTCCCGCGCTACCGACAGCAGGATCGGAATTGCTCCCCTGAACTCACGGATCGCGTCAGTATCGCGGCCAGCCTGCATCAATCCTACCGCCAAGAGACCGCGAGCCGCAGCAGCGTCGAAATGATTCTCGCCGACGCGCTCGACTTGGACGCGGACCAGCCTTTCGGCCGCATCAAGACCGGCTTTGATCTGTCCGGATGACAGCAATGTGAGGATTCGCGAGCCGTTCAAATCGAAATACTGCCGACGTTGAGGCTCCCAATCCGCCAGTATCTTATCCATCTCCACATACACATCGGCGGCTTCGCGCTGTTTGCGCTGGAGGTTCAAGACCCCCCCAAGTTGCAAGAGCAGACTCGCATTCGAAGGAGACGTCTGCGGAACGCCAATTTCGCGATTTACGTCGAGAGCCGCACGAATGAGCTTCTCCGCCTCTGGATATCGACCTTGTTCCAACAGAACAGCCGCCAGCCCGGAGATAAACCCTGGCGTAGCAGGATTATACTTCCCTCTGTCGCGTAGTCGCGACAATAATGCGCGTCGTGCATCGACCTCCGCTTCTGCAAGGCGCCCTTGACGTGCCTCAACACGCGCTTGGCTCAGAATGTTAATGTCGATCGCTTGGAGCAGCACGGTTTCGGGGGGAGGTCGATCCAAACTGAGCATCGCCTTCATACTGGCGCGTTTGCGCTGTTCGACGACTTTGTAGGAATTTTCAGCTTCTTTGAACCGACCTCGCGCTTCGGCGATCATGGCTTGCCCAAGTTCAACATCGGACTCCCATGCCTGGCCAAATCGGTCATAGCTCTTTCGCCAGCCCGGAAGGCCGCTCGTTCGCGCCTCCTTTATCAGTGCTTGGCTCCGCCGAATGACGGCCTCAGCCTGTGAAACATCACCCATCCGCAGCAGAATTTGCGCAATCAATCGGTTAGTACTGAACTGATAACCTTTGGCATCTTGGCCGGATTCTCGAACGTTGCGCTGGTGAATTTCTAACGCTTTCTTCGGATCTCCCGCAACTGAGTATTGGAGCGCGGCGAATTGCGTCACTGCCGCCAACATTCTGGGGTCCATCACCCCACGACCGACCTCAAGCGCTTTATTGGCGTCTGCGATCGCTTCGGCTGTTCGACCAAGTTGAGCACGAGCACTCCCGCGCTTGAAATAGAGTTTTGCCAATTCGTCGCGTGACTCGCCGCCAATTGGCAGCACGTTGGCTTCAGCTTTGCGTTGCTCGATTTCTCTTTCGTCAGGCTTTTCGCCGTCCAATATTACCGTGATGTCAGCGATCGTTCGCGGCGGCGCAACGAGCGACGCGGCAGAAGCTGATTCTGGACTGGAGCCGGAAGCCGAGTCTTTCGGAATTGCCATTGGGACATTGTCACGACCATTTGCGGCATTCAGCGCCGCCATGACACATGCCTTCACACGGGGGAATGCTCGTCCTCGGCACGCTTCAATACCTCCTCCTCCACCACGCAGGCAGTCCATGACGATCGGCTTTCCAACAGTCGATCGGCATTTTGCCATTGCAGCTTCCTTGCTGAGAGCGAGCGCGGGTGCAATCGGAAAGCTCATCAGCATTGTTGCTGCGAACGCAGCAACCAACACCCTGCGCGCAATTAGGAAAGGGCTCAGGGATCCTATTGGCATCTCCCCTCCAACAATTCTTATTTGCAATAACCGACCATAGCAGTCTGGCTCGGTACCTGTCAGGACTATCTGCGCGTCGCCGACGATCTCGAGGATGCTGCACCGCAACTTCGGGAATTTGAGTTTTCTTCGCCGGCATCAGCTGTTCAGAGAGACGGTTCGTAGTTCCCTGGTCAGGGTCCGGATGTGGCAGTAATGCCAATTCGTTTCCCCTGAATCTGTTTGATTTTCAGACAGCTGCGCGCACGTAGCCGCAGCTCATCTCGCCTAGGAGTTTCATTCAACGGCCCGTCTGTTTTCAGAATACCGATTTACCTTCGATTCGCTCGACTGGTTTTTCGGCCTTTGACCTTTAGCTCCGATTCATAGTCACTACAGGGAATCTCATGACCTAAGGGGGACGGCCGGTTCGTGCCCAACAATAGAGCCGACCACCAAAATCCAAAATGGACGGTCAGGCTGATGATCCCGGCCGTCCAGGGCTTCATCGTCAAGTCGATCAAGACGGCCGATGAATTCGAGGCCCGAAGGTTTGCCGAGGACCTCTGTTACCGGCTGGAGGGTGAGGCGAGACGACGCGAACCGATCAATTCGCCGACGTTACAGGAAGGCCTTCACCGAATGTGCCGGTGATGGGCCAAGTCTCTCGAACGGCCAAGCATGTGAACGGCATCGCCCGCAGGGTGAAGATCTGGGCTCTCCAGTATTTCGCCAAACTCACCATCGACCGTGTGACCGACTTGAAGCTCGCCGACTATGGCCCCGCTAGACACCTGGGAAAGGACCAATTCGTCCTCAACTACGGGCTTTGAGTTTCGACGGGGAGGTTTCGGACGTTTCAAGAGTGCACCCTTGCCAAGACAAGAGACCAGTCGGACAGGTCTTCGACCGCAAAATCTGATTCGCTCTGAGTTTACTGGCGCCCGCCTATGGTAAAACTCATTCCAATTCAACAACCTGGTATGAAGTAATATTTTCAGAAACCGTCGCTCTATCCGGCTGAGCTACGGGACCGGAGACCCGCGGCAGCCGCGGGCGATCGAGACAATTCATATCAGAGCAACCGGCCGATCGCTAGTCCGGCGGCCTTGCGCGGGCGGTCGCCTGGCGTGGGCTCGCGACGCAATCAACAGCGCTATCAGTGCGCCCGGCGCGGGCACTTCAGCGACGCCCGGATCAGCAGCTAATCGCGCGCGCCCCCGATCTCCTGCGGCGTCAACCCGGGAGAACCTTTGCCGGCAGCCTCGGCTGCCCTGATCAGCGTTACCACGCGTTCCGACAGCGGGGCACGCAGCCCCCGCCGCCGGGCAATCTCGACGATCACACCCTGCAGATAGTCGATCTCGGTGCGGCGGCCGCGCTGCAGATCTTCCCACATCGACGATCGCGCATTGCGATCGATCTTCATCGTGCCGCCGAGCAGAAGGTTGAACAGACCATCCGGCAACCGCAGCAGATGCGGGGTCCAGCCGGGCGGCAGCGGCGTCGCCGCCACCGGCCTAATGCCTTCCGCCTTGATCGCCGCCAGCCCCTCGGCCATCTGATCGGCGAACAGCCGCCGCCAGGATCGCTGCGCGAGTTGATCGCGCAGCGGCAGGCCGGACAGCGCGTTGAGCGCATTGTTCAGATTGACCAGCAGCTTGCCCCATTGCACGCCGACGATATCGTCCGATAGCCGCATCGCCAGGCCGGGCACGCTGAGGCGTGCGGCGGTGTCGGCCTTGTCGCGTTCGACAATGATATCGCCAGAGGTGGAGCGGTGATAACGACCCTCGCCCATGGCCACGACATTGAACGGCACCATGCCCGCCAGCACGTTGCGTCCCGGTAGCCGCGCACGCAGCGCGGCGACATTACCAATACCGTTTTGCAGACTGATGACGACGGCGTCGCCTGGCGCGTGCCGCGCAATTGCCTCGGCGATCTCGGCGGTGTCGGCGCTCTTGACCGTGACCAGCACGATCGCGGCGTCGCGCAGCATCGCGGGGTCATCGGAGAACTTCACTTGATCCGGCGCGATCAGCCGATCGAGCCCCTCGAAACTGGTCAGCCGCAGCCCGTGACTTTCGACCTCGGCAATCACCCGCGGGCGCGCCAGCAGTGCGACATCGCGACCCGCGCCGGCCAGCATTCCACCGACGAAACAGCCGATGCTGCCGGCGCCGGCGACACTGATAGTCCCGCTGTCGTTCATTCTTCACCCGCGCTGGTTCTGGGTCTGGTGATTAGCAGGGCAGAGGTCGGATTCCCATCCTGAATACCGCGGCCCGGAGTGCGCCTTGTAAACGTCATATGCCAGCCCTATGTTTTCGCCGGCTGGTGTCCTCAGGGAGATGAAGATGGGCTTGCTCGACATACTCAACGGCATGCAGAACGGCCCGCGCGGTCCGGCGGACCCCAACGACAAGAGCGGCGGGATGTCGAAGATCACAATGGCGATCCTCGCACTGCTTGCCTACAAGGCCTACAAACACATCAATAGCGGCGGCCAGCCGGCACCCGGCCCGGCCGGCAACCGGCCGATGCCGATGCCACCTCCGGTGAATGCCGGGTTGCCCGGCAGCGGCGGTCTAGGCGATCTGCTGAAGGGCGGCCTCGGCGGCTTGCTCGCGGGCGGCGCCGCGGGCAGCATTCTGAGCGGCGGGCTCGGCGATCTGCTCAAGCAGTTCCAGCAGAGCGGCCACGGCGACACCGCCAATTCATGGGTGGGTCCCGGGCCGAATCGGCAGATCGCGCCAAACGATCTGGCGAACGCGCTGGGCGCGGATCAGATCGAGATGCTGACGTCGCAGACCGGCCTGTCGCGCGAGGAGCTGTTCGAGGGCCTCAGCCAGCAACTCCCGGAAGTCATCGATCGGCTGACGCCGGATGGCCGGTTGCCGACCGAAAGCGAGGCGTCGCGCTGGATCTGATTCACGTCCGAATTCGTTGCTGATTGCCGCAATCTCAGGAAAGGACGACCGCCATGAGTGGCATTCTCTGGATCATCCTCGTCGGCTTCGTCGCGGGCATCATTGCGCGACTGATTTCTCCCGGCCCGAACAATCCCGCCGGTTTCCTGCTGACCACCATGCTGGGGATTGCCGGGGCGTTCCTCGCTACCTTCATCGGCCAGGCGATCGGGCATTACGGCCCGAATCAGGGTGCCGGCTTCATCACCGCAACGCTCGGCGCGCTGATCGTGCTGTTCATCTGGAACCGGCTGGTGGCCCGACGGATGATCTCTGATCCCGGTAACAGGTAAGCCTCTCAGTCGTCATTGCGAGCGAAGCGACGAAGCAATCCAGGAGCCGAGCGCCCGGTATCCCGGATTGCTTGGCTTCGCTCGCAATGACGGATTCAACCGCTCGCGCGCCGAACGCTCAGCCCACCAGATGCAATCCTGAATCCATCCGGACCAGCTCGCCGGTCATGTTGCTCGATTGCGGCGTTGCCAGGAAGCACACCAGCGCTGCGACGTCCTCGGCGGTCGATGCGACCTTGAGCGGCACCTTCGCTGTCACCATTTCGCGAACCTGCTTAGCCCCCTCGACGCCGCGGCCCTTGGTGAACCACGGCGTATCGATATAGCCCGGGCAGACCGTGTTGACGCGGATCAGCGGTGCCAGCGCGCGCGCCAGCGACAGCGTCATCGAATTCAGCGCCCCCTTGCTCGCCACATAGGCGATCGACGACCCAACGCCGCTGATGCCCGCGATCGACGAGACGTTCACCACCGCCGAGGCGCGGCCCGACGCATTGGCGCCGGCCTCCAGCAACGCCCGCGCGGCGCGGACCATCTGGAACGGTCCGATCGTGTTGACCGCGAACAGCCGCTGAAAATCCTCCGCCGACAGCCCGTCGAGATTGCCATGCGCCATATGCTTGGTGGTCCCGGCATTGTTGATCAGCGCGTCGAGCCGGCCCCATGGCGCCGCCGCCGCGACGATCCGCTTGCAATCGTCATCCTTGGAGACGTCGCCCTGCACCACGATCACTTCACCACCCGCGCTGCGGCAGGAATCGGCGGTCTGCTCGGCTTCCTTCTGGCTCGACGAATAATTGACGACGATCCGCGCACCATCCTTGGCCAGACTTGCCGCGGTGGCGGCACCCAGGCCGGACGCCGATCCGGTGACGATCACACACAATCCGTCCTTCGACATCTGCACTCCCTGCGGTGTTGTTTCGAGCTGACTTCGCCGTGACGGGAATCCACCATATTCGCTGCGAAGTCGAGAGCAAGTTTGGCAAAGCCCGCACTGCGGAATAAGTGCGCGAACGCCGCTCGCCGGCCGCGCCCGCATGCCCTCGCCGCAGGGCGATCTGCCGACAACGGCGCTTGTCATCGCGAGAGCTTTTCCGCATCATGCCGCGCAACAACAATGGCAGCACCCCATGCCCGGCAGCGATTTGCCGAATGAGATGTGCTTGTGCGAACGGGGAACGCGGTGACGGAGAGCGAGAATATTGTCGCCGAGACTGCGGAACGAATTTTCGCGGACCTCGCGGACGCGCAGACCATCAACGGCAGCAAGGACGGGGCCTGGAAGGGTCCGCTGTGGCATGCGCTGGCCGAGGCCGGGCTGCCGCTGAGCTGGGTGCCGGAGGATTGCGACGGCTCCGGCGCGTCACTCGCGGAAGGTTTTGGCGTGCTGAGCGCGGCCGGGCGTTCCGCGCTGGCGGTGCCGCTCGCCGAGACCATGCTGGCGGGCTGGCTGCTGGCGCAAGCGAAGATCGCCTCGCCCTCCGACACCATGACCGTTGCGCCGGCCAATCCGAAGGATCGCATCGCGCTGAATGCCGACGGCACGCTGTCGGGTCGCGCGCGCGGCGTTCCATTTGCCAAGGGCGCGCGATTCATCGCGGTTCTGGCGCACGGCGCCGATGGCATTGCGATCGCACTGGTCGCGATCGCGTCCTGCCGGATCGATCCCGGGCTCAATCTCGCCGACGATCCGTCCGACACCGTGATCTTCAACAACGCCAAGCCGCTGGTGCTGAAGCCTGCGCCGGCCGGCTTCGACCAGACTGCGCTGATGCTGATGGGGGCGGTGACGCGCAGCCTGCAGATCGCCGGCGCGCTGGAATCGATGCTTGAGATCAGCGTGCGCTATTCCAACGAGCGCGTCGCGTTCGAGAAGAAGATTTCGAAATTCCAGGCGGTGCAGCACAATCTGGCGAAGCTCGCGGGCGAGACTTCCGCGGCGCTGGCCGCCGCAAGTTCGGCCGCCGACGCCATCGCCAATGCGGAGGCGTTCGACGACGCGCTGTTTCTAGAAGCCGCCGCAGCGAAAATCCGTTGCGCTGAAGCCGCCGAAAAGGGCGCCGCAATCGCCCATCAGGTGCACGGCGCGATCGGCTTCACCCAGGAGCATATCCTGCATCGCTACAGCTTGCGGGCGCTGGCCTGGCGCGACGATTTCGGCCACGAGAGCCATTGGGGCGTTGAACTCGGCAAACTGGTCGCGGCGCGCGGCGCCGACGAATTGTGGCCGCTGGTGGCGTCGCGCTGATACGCCTAGAGGGACGAGACCAACATGACCGCAGCCCTTCGCTTCGATCCGATCCGCCTGCCGCCCGAATGCGAGGTGCTGCGCCAGGAAGTCCGCGCGTTTCTCGCCGACGAGATCGCCGCCGGCACCTTCGATCCGCACAAGCCGCAACGCGAAGACTCCGACGCGCCGGAATTTTCCCGCCGGGTCGGCGAGCGCGGCTGGCTCGGCATGACCTGGCCGAAGAAATATGGCGGCCACGAGCGCAGCTTTCTGGAGCGCTACGTGGTGACCGAGGAGATGCGGGTCGCCAACGCGCCGACCCGCCGCTTCTTCGTCGCCGACCGGCAAAGCGGCCCGGTGCTGCTGAAATACGCCCCCGAGCATATCAAGATGGATATCCTGCCGCGGATCTGCCGCGGCGAGGTGTGTTTCTCGATCGGCATGAGCGAACCGAATTCCGGATCCGACCTGTTCGCCGCCAAGACCAAGGCCACCAAGACCGACGGCGGCTTCCTGATCAATGGCAGCAAGATATGGACCACCTCGGCGCATATCGCCGACTACATGATCGCGATCTTCCGGACCTCGCCGTCGACCAAGGAAAACCGCCGCCACGGCCTGACCCAATTCCTGGTCGACATGAAAAGCCCGGGAATCAAGGTCAATCCGATCGCGCAGATGACGGGCCTATACGAATTCAACGAGGTGGTGTTCGAGGACGTGTTCGTTCCCGACGACCACATGCTCGGCGAGATCGACGGAGCCTGGAAGCAGGCGACCTCCGAACTCGCCTATGAACGCTCCGGGCCGGAGCGCTTCCTGGAAACCTACTACGTGCTGACTGAGCTAGTCCGCGCGGTGGGGCCGAATCCCGATAGCCGTGGCGCCGAAGGCATCGGCCGGCTGGTGGCGCAGCTGCACACCATGCGGCGGATGTCGGTATCGGTCGCCGGCATGCTGCAAGCCGGCCGCGAGCCGGTAGTGGAAGCCTCTATCGTCAAGGACATCGGCACGATCTGGGAACAGCAGCTGCCGCATCGGGTGCGGGAACTCGCAGCCTTCGTCGATTCGGATGCGTCGAATCACGCTACCCTCGACGAGCAATTGGCGTTCGCGATCAAGACCGCACCGAAGCTGACGATCCAGGGCGGCACCACCGAGGTGTTGCGCGGCATCATCGCGCGCGGACTCGGCCTGCGCTAGTGCCGCGGCAACGCGGTCGTAGCGGTAGCGCGCGGCGGCTGACACGACTTTCAACGACATGATGACCGGAGAGACCATGACCAGCTATAAAGACATCGGCGTCGAAACCAATGGCCACGTCGCCATCATCGAGATCCGCAAGCCGCCGTTCAACTTTTTCGACATCATGCTGATCCAGCAGATCGCCAATGCGCTCGACGAGATCGACGCCGATCCGGAAATCCGCGCCACCGTGCTGTGCGCGGAAGGCAAGGCGTTCTGCGCCGGCGCCGATTTCGGCGATCCGAAACGCAAGGAAACCGAGGCGGCCGCCAAGAGCGGCGATCCCGCCGACAATCTCGGCTCGATCGGGCACCTTTATACGGAAGCGGTGCGGATCTTCCGCGCCAAGAAGCCGATCGTCGCCGCGGTGCAAGGCGCCGCGATCGGCGGCGGACTTGGGCTCGCGGTGTCGGCGGATTTTCGCGTCACCTGTTCGGAGGCACGGTTCGCGGCGAATTTCACCAAGCTCGGCTTTCATCCTGGCTTCGGCCTAACCGTGACGCTGCCCGAACTCGTCGGCAAGAACAACGCCGAACTGATGTTCTACACCAGCCGCCGTCTCACCGGCGAGGACGCCTTCAAGATCGGGCTCGCCAATCTTTTGGTGCCGCAGAACCAGGTGCGCGCCGAGGCGCTGAAGCTCGCGCGCGAGATCGCCGAATGCTCGCCGCTCGGCCTGCTATCGACGCGGGCGACGATGCGCGGCGGTCTCGCCGACCGCGTCATGGCCGCCACCAAGCACGAACTCGCCGAACAGACCTGGCTGCGCGCCACCGACGACTTCAAGGAAGGCGTCAAGGCTACCGAGGAACGCCGCGTCGCGAATTTCAAGGGACGGTGAGGCTGCCCTCATGGTGAGGAGGCGCTGTTGCGCCGTCTCGAACCATGAGAGCATGCGGCCCATCCTTCGAGACGCGGCCCAACAGGGCCGCTCCTCAGGATGAGGTCATTTTCGTTGAAGGTCAGTCGTGGTCAGCACCACCAGCGCGTCGACGATGGTGACGCCTTCGCCGACCGGATGCACCAGCACCGGGTTGAGTTCGATCTCGGCAATCTGATCGCGAGCGGTCGATGCGAGCTGCGAGATCTGCGCGATCAGTTCCGCCAGCGCACCGACGTCCGCTTTCGGCGCGCCGCGAAAGCCGTGCAGCAGCGGCGCGGCTTTCAACCCGTCGAGCATCGCGCGCGCATCCGCCGTGCTGACCGGCGCCGGCCGCCAGACCACATCCTTGAACAACTCGGTGATGACGCCGCCGAGGCCGACCATGACCATCGGCCCGAACGTCACGTCCTGCAGGGTACCGATAATGATCTCGACGCCCTTGCTCGCCATCGGCGCCACCAGCACGCCCTGGATCGCTGCGCTGGGCCGATGGGCGCTGGCATTTGCCAGCAGCGCGTCGTAAGCGGCCAGCGCCTGCTCCATGGTTGCGATGTTGACGCGTACGCCACCTACCTCGCTCTTGTGCGCAATGTCGCGGGACTGGATCTTCATCACCAGCGGAAAGTCCGCGCCGGCCATCGCGGCGGTGAGCCCGGCCTTTTCCTCGACAAGAATCTCGTCCGGCAGCGCAACGCCGGCGGCGCGCAGCAATCGCTTACTGTCGTATTCGGACAGCGCGCCGCCTGACAAATGGCGCGACAGATCGAGCGGCGTTGACGGCGAAATCTCGGGCTCCGCCGATAGAATGAACCGGCTGTGCTGCACCAGTTGACGGAGCGCGACGGCGATATGGGTCAGACCCGACAGCACTACGACGCCGGATTCGGCGAGGCCCTTGCGGGCGAAGTTCGACGGCAACGTGTAGGAATAGAACACCACCGGCTTGTTCTGCGCGCCCATCAGCGGCGTCAACTCGGCAGCCTTGAACGGCATCCTCGTTTCGCTCGACAGCGAGATCACCACCAGGATGATGTCGATCTCATCGGAGGCGTCGAGCAGGTCGATGGTCTTCTGCAGCCCGCCGCTGTGCACCGCCTGCGCGGTGATGTCGACCGGATTGCGCGCAGAGCCGTAGGACGGAATCAGCGCGCGGATCGACGCCTGCAACGGCTCGGAGAGTTCGGGCACCTGCAGGCCCTGGGCGCAGACTGCGTCGGCGCCCCAGATTCCCGCGCCGCCCGACACCGTGACCACCGCGACCCGGTCGCCCCGCGGCAGCGGCGACGTGGTCAGCACCGCGGCGATAGCGACCGCTTCGTCGAGATCGTTGGAAACAATGAAGCCGTATTTGGCGAACACCGCGTCATAGGCCGCGGTCCATCCGGCCATGCTGGCGGTGTGCGAGGCCGCGGCGCGCTCGCCGGCGCCTGAGCGGCCGACCTTGGTGACGATCACCGGCTTGCCCGCTTCCGCGGCGCGCCGCGCCGCCGCCAGGAATTTCTCGGTGTCGCGAATGCCCTCGACAAACAGCAGGATCACGTCGGTCGAGGGGTCCTGCACCAGGTAGTCGAGGCATTCGCCGGCGCCAAGATCGGATTCATTGCCGGTCGAGATCACGTTGCTGAGCGCGATGCCCAGCGCACGGGCGCGGTTGTAGAACGCAAAGCCGATCCCGCCGGACTGCGCGACGATCCCGATCCGCCGCGTCGTCGCCAGCAGCCGCGGCGCATCCGGCTTGACGTCGACGGTCGGGCTGAAGGTCGCGGCGATCTGCTTCGGCTCGTTGAAAAACCCTTCGGCGTTCGGCCCCGAAATCCGCATCCCGGTCGCGCGCGCGAAGTCGGCGATCGCCTGCTGCATGGCGATGCCGTCGCCGCCTTCCTCGCCGAAGCCCGACGAAATGATCACCGCATTCGGTATCTTGGCATCGGCGCATTCGCGTAGCGCGCCAAGGACGGCGCGGGCCGGAATGATCACGATCGCAAGATCGATCGGCCGGCCGATTGCCGCGACCGAGGGATAGCAGGCCAAGCCGCCGATATCCGGATAGTTGGGATTGACCGGATAGATCTCGCCCGGAAATTCGTTCTTGCGCAGGAAATTCAGCAGCAAGCCCGGAATCTTCACCGGGTCGCGCGACGCCCCGATGATCGCAATACTGGACGGCGAAAACAACGAGTCGAGCGGATGCGTCACGCGACGAGCCGGAAGTCGACGCCGGCCAGCGCGAAAGAATCGCCGGAGATCTCGAGCCCCTTCGCCCGGGCGGCCTCACGAACGCGCGTCACGTCGCTCACCCTGAACGTCAGTGCAGTCATCGCGTCACGGCTGCCTTCGACGAAGTGAAATGTGCAATTGACTAACACGATCTCGGCGTCGCCATTGGCGCCCGTGGTTGCCGGGATCCCGACGATGCGGCCCCAATGCTGCGCGAGGTCGTGCGGATCGGGGCTTTGCATTTCGACCGCGACGAGTGCCTGCGTCACATCCTTGCGGATCGCCTGCTGCCAGTCGGGCCCGGCCGGCGGATAAGGGCCGAGGATGTCGTCGCTGCCCGCTGTGTGGTTGAACTCGATGAAAGCGGCGCGGCAATCGCGCGGATGCAGTTGCACGCCATGATACGGCGCGTGATCGATCACGTTGGCGATGCGGACGCCGAGCGCCTCAGCGGCGCGCCCGCGCGCGTCGGGATCGGCGCAGGAAAAAATCGCCATGTAGCCGCCACGGCCGCCGGTTCGTTCGATGAAGCGGCCGGCCGCGGTGCCCGGCTGTGTCGGCGCCACCACTTCCAAGAGCGTGGTGTCGACCGGCAGCAGCGCGTTCTCAAGGCCGTATTTGGCGACGTTACCGTCGCGGTAACAGATCCGCAGCCCCATGATCGCCGCGATGTCGCTCACCACCGGTTCGAGGCTGGGAGCGACCAGACAGATCTGGCGCAGCCGAAGCGTGTCGGTCATCTCACTGGCCCTGAAACACCGGCGCGCGCTTCTCCACGAAGGCGGCGGCGGCTTCCTTGTGATCGGCGGTGTCGCCGCAGCGCGAATGATGCATCGCCTCGGCGTCGAAGCAGGCTTCCAGCGACAGCTCCTCGGCATTGTTGATGTTGCGCTTGACGTAGCCGAGCGTCACGCTCGGCCCCTGCGCCAGCGACAGCGCCAACTGATGCGCTGCCGCGCCGACCTCGGCGTCGGGCACAACGCGCGTCACCATGCCGAGCGCCAGCGCCTCGCGTGCGCTCAGCACCGGCGAGGTCAGATAGAGTTCGCGCGCCTTGGCGCTGCCGAGCATCTTGGTCAGGAAATAGGTGCCACCGTAATCGCCGGACAGCCCGACCTTGGCGAAGGCGGTGGTGATCTTGGCGGATTCGCCGGCGACGCGCAGATCGCAAGCCAGCGCCATCGACAGACCGGCGCCCGCCGCGGCGCCGTCGATTTGCGCCACCACCGGCTTTGGCATCTGATGCAGGATGCGAGACACTTCCATGCCGCGCCGCAGATTGGCGAGCTTGGCCTCGAACGGCAGCGGGGCGCGGCTCTCCGCCATCGACTTGACGTCGCCGCCGACGCAGAACGTGCCGCCGGCGCCCTTGAACAGCACGGCGCGAACCTCATGGTCCTCCGCGGCGCGCCGCGCCGCTGCCACCAGGCCCACAACCATGTCGGCGTTAAGCGCGTTGCGACGGTCGGATCGGTTCATGGTGATGGTCAGCAGTCCATGCTCGAGATGCTGGAGGACAATGTCGGTCATTGGGATTTGCCTTCGTGATTATTGTTGTTGTGCAAATGCTGACTCAGAATCCCGTCATTGCGAGCGAGGCGAAGCAATCCAGGGGCTGCAAGCGAAGACTGGATTACTTCGTCGCAAGAGCTCCTCGCAATGACGTCGTTCCGCGCCCTACTTCTTCAGCAGCGGGCAGCGCGATTGCGCCAGCGGCTGGAACGCTTCGTCGCCGGGCACGGTTGCGAGCAGCTTGTAGTCGTCCCAGCGACCCTTCGATTCCGACGGCTTCTTCACCTCGAACAGATACATGTCGTGCACCATCCGGCCGTCTTCGCGAATCCGACCGTTCTTGGCGAAGAAATCGTTGATCGGCGTCGCCTTCATGATCTTCATCACCGCGGCGGCGTCGGTACTCCCTGCGGCCTTCACCGCTTTCAGATAATGCGTAACGGAGGAGTACACCCCGGCCTGGGCCGAGGTCGGCACCCGTTTGGTGCGCTCCATGAACCGCTTCGAAAAAGCGCGGGTCTCGTCGTCGAGATCCCAATAGAATGCTTCGGCGAGCAGCAATCCCTGCGCGGTCTCCAGCCCTACGCTGTCGATGTCGGTGACGAAGGCCAATAGCGGCGACAGCTTCTGCCCGCTCTTGGTGAGACCGAATTCGGCGGCCTGCTTGATCGCGTTGATGGTGTCGCCGCCGGCATTGGCGAGGCCGACCACCTTCGCCTTCGAGCTTTGCGCCTGCAGCAGAAACGACGAGAAGTCCGAGGTATTGAGCGGATGCTTGACGCCGCCGACCACCTTGCCGCCGGCCTTCACCACCACATTGGTGGTGTCCTTCTCGAGATCCTGCCCGAAGGCGTAATCCGCGGTCAGGAAGAACCAGGTGTCGAGGCCCTGCTTGACGGCGGCCAAACCGGTAGTGTTGGCCTGCGCGAAAGTGTCGAACACATAGTGCACCGTATAGGGGCCGCAGGCTTCGTTGCTCAGCCGGATCGATCCCGGTCCGTTGAACATCGCGATCTTGTTGCGCGCCTTGGCGATCTCGCCCGCCGCCAGCGCGGTGGCGGAGGCGGCCACGTCGATGATTGCCTCGACGCCCTGATTGTCCAGCATATCGCGCGCGATGCTGGCGGCAAGGTCGGCCTTGTTGAGATGGTCCGCGGCGATGATCTCGATCTTGCGGCCGAGCACCGAACCGCCGAAATCCTCCGCCGCCATCTTCGCCGCGGTCTCGCTGCCGGAACCGGTGATGTCGGCGTAGAGACCGGACATGTCGAGGATCGCGCCGAGCTTCAGTGGCGGCGCAGTTTGCGCGAGCGCCGTGGTGCCGGCCGTCAGCAACAGCGACGCAAGTAGAGCGGATCGGAGTCTTTCGACTTTCTTCATTGCTTCCTCCCGCGACCGGCGCTGCTTTGTCCGCGCTGCGCATCTGATCGTTGCGACGATCATGCCGCATCGAATCGCCAGCGGCAAGCGACGCGCTTTTTCCGCAAAGTGGAATGACCGTCAGCGAGTGCGGCGAACGCCGATCATGGCGTCGTTCACGTCAGCAGCCCCTTTCCTGGAACGTGATTGAGCTCCAGCCTGATGCCGTCGGGATCTTCGAACAGCAGCGAGTAATATCCCGGCGCCCACTGATCCTCGCGCGGCGCGCGGATGATCGTGGTGCCGATCGTACACAGAAAGCCGTACAGCTCGTCGACGTCGGCGCGTTCGCGGGCGCGGAAACACAGATGATGCAGTCCGGCACGGCCTTGTTCGAAGGCGGCGCCGGCGTGTTCCGGCGCGGGCGCGCGGATCGCAACGGCGGTGCGTCCGCCGACGCAGTAGAACGTCTGAGCGTCGTCGATCATCGGCTTCATGCCGAGAAATGACAGCAGCTTGCGATAGAACTCCCGCGAGCGTTCGAAATTCGCTGCCGTCAGAAAAATGTGCGCAATGCCGTTGACTTCCATCGGTGTCCCCTCCATGGCCTGCGCGGATTGTATCAGCCTATGATATTCGGCCGGCCGTGCGCCGCGCCAAGAATTTGATGCCTACGATGATGGTATCTCGCAACAGGCTGCTTGCGATGGCCGTGACATCCTGGGTCATCGCCGCGATCACCAATCGGGCGACAGCCGCGGGCTGCAGTTTTGCGCCGCAAGGCGAAGGCCGGGTCGCGGCGGTGCTCGATTCGCGCAGCTTCCGCATGCAGGACGGCCGCGAGGTGAAGCTCGCAGGCATCGAGCCGGCGACGACGCCGCGCGATGGTATCGCCGCATTGGCGGAGATCGTCGCCGGGCAGGAGGTGACGCTGCGCGGCGACAGCGACGCGCCGGATCGTTACGGCCGGCAGCTCGCCTTCGTGTTGGCCGGGTCCGAGGAGCGATCCGTGCAGGGCCAGTTGCTTTCCCGCGGCCAGGCGCTGGTCGCTGCCGACGTCGCGGCGGCCGACTGCAGGACCGAGCTGCTCGCAGCCGAGGCTAGGGCCAGGCTGGAGAAACAAGGAATCTGGGCGGATTCGACGGTCATAAAAAACGCCGAAAATCCGGGCGATATTCTGTCCCGGATGGGGCAGTTCACGCTGGTCGAGGGCCGCGTCGTGTCGGTGCGGCAAGCTGGCGCGACGGTTTATCTGAATTTCGGCCGGCGCTGGACACGAGACTTCACCGTGACTATTTCAAGGCGCATGTTAGCATCGTTCGAGGCGCAGGGGGTCAACCCTAAGTCCCTCGAAGGAAAGCGAATTCGGGTCCGTGGCTGGATCGAGGGGCGCGGCGGGCCGCGGATCGAGGTGCGACAGGTGGGACAAATCGAATTGGCGGGCGGGACCTAGCGACCTGCAGAGAGCAACAACCGTGACGGGAATTGAGGGACGGCGCAAGTCATCGAGGGGCCGCCGATTTTTGGCTGCGCCCATGGTGCTGTGCGCCGCTCTGACACTTGCCAGTTGCGGCGACCTGAGCCGGTTTCAGGTCGCCGCACCGTCGTCCGCCCCGGTGAAGCCGGCTCGGCCCGCAGCCCAGACCCCGGCCGCCGAACGCGAGCACGAGCGGATCCTCGCCTCCTATGGCGGCGCCTATGACGACCCGCGGCTGGAAGAGCTGATCACCAAGACGGTCGACCGGCTGGTGGCGGCGTCCGAGCGGCCGGATCTCGCCTACAGGGTCACCATCCTGAATTCCGGTGCCGTCAACGCCTTCGCGCTGCCGACCGGGCAGCTCTACGTCACTCGCGGACTGATCGCGCTCGCCAGCGACACCTCGGAATTGTCCTCGGTGCTGTCGCACGAGATGGCGCATGTGCTGGCCAAGCATGCCTCGATCCGCGAGGACCAGGCGCGGCAGGCCGCGATCGTGACCCGCGTGATGACCGACATGGGTAACGATCCGGATCTCTCGGCGCTAGCGCTGGCGAAATCCAAACTGACGATGGCGAGCTTTTCGCGGCAGCAGGAATTCGAAGCCGACGGGATCGGGGTGGGGATTTCGGCGCGGGCGCAATTCGACCCCTATGGCGCCGCGCGCTTCCTGACCGCGATGGAACGCAACGCCGCGATGAAGGCCGGCCGCGGCTCCGGCGACCCGCGCTCGCAGGACTTTCTGTCGTCGCATCCGGCGACGCCGGAGCGGGTTCAGAACGCCCAGGCGAACGCCCGACAGTACTCCTCGCCGCAGGGCGGCGAGCGCGACCGCGAGGCCTATCTCGCCGCGATCGACAACATCGTTTACGGCGAGGACCCGAGCGAAGGCTTCGTCCGCGGCCGGCGCTTCCTGCATCCCAAGCTCGGCTTCACCTTCCAGGCGCCGGACTCCTTCACGCTCGACAACACCGCGCAGGCGGTGATCGGCGTGCGCGAGGGTGGCAACCAGGCGATGCGCTTCGATGTGGTCAGGGTGCCGGCGGAACAAAGCCTCGGCGACTACCTGAATTCCGGCTGGATGGAGAATGTCGACAAGGCCTCGACCGAGGATCTGACCATCAATGGTTTCCCCGCGGCGTCGGCCGTCGCCCATGGCGAGCAGTGGCAGTTCAAGGTCTACGCGCTGCGGTTCGGCAGCGACGTCTATCGCTTCATCTTCGCCGCCAAGCAGAAGACCACCGAGAGTGATCGCAATGCGCGCGAGACCGTCGGCTCGTTCCGCCGGCTGACGCTGGATGAAATTCAGGCGGCGCGCCCGCTGCGCATCAAGATCATCACGGTGCAACCAGGCGACACTGTGGAGTCGCTGGCGCACCGCATGGCCGGAGTCGACCGGCCGATGGACCGGTTTCGTCTACTGAACGGGCTCGATGCCCATGCCACCGTGAAGCCACGCGACCGCGTCAAGATCGTGGTGGATTGAGCCGCAGCGAATCTGTAGCCCGGATGGAGCGCGGCGAAATCCGGGACGGACGTATAGGAAGCGCGGCCGCCGGAAACCACGGGGGTGTGGGTGATTGTCAGACCGTGGACAATTGAAGCCCTCCTAAGAGAGCCTTGTCCTTTAGTGGGGGAGCCCGGATTTGCTAGGGAGCCCCGTTTATTGACTTAAGGCGTGACTGCCCGAAAGCAGGCCTCGATATCGGTTCTAGCTTTTTCGACCTGTTTGACTAGATCCTGTAATTTTATCGCAAGAGGGTGCCTGCTACGATCCCAATTATATTGAGAGAAATCCTCCCCTTTGGGAATGCGCATGGCGGGTATCGAAATAACTACTGCGCTGAATCTTGAACACTGCTGACGGAAGCTGGCTATCACTTTCTCCGCCAGGGGCCGGTCACGTTCGGGCAAATTGCCCGCGATTTCCTTGATGTATGCTGACTGTTCATCAAAAGGACGTTTCACAACGGCTCTAACGCCTTCTGGCGTGTCGAGTTGGTCGGAAAGAATTATATCAAGCGGCGTGATTGTGGAAGCCAGCACGGCCGTAATCTTCTCTCTTACAAGTGAAAATTCTGCGTTGGACAGGTTCAGTCCCAGGTCTCTAACCTTCTGCGACAGAGTTTCTTGCTCGGCGTTGAGCGCGGCGACCTGTTTCTCCGCCACCGCCTTCTTGTCGGCAAGCTCGCGCAGGGTAGATTGCGCCGTGTTGACCGAGAGCTGAAGCTGCTGCTCCCGTAACTCCAATCCTGCTATCCGCTGATTGCGAATGGCCAGCTCGGATTGCAGATAGGAAACCAAAGCCTGCGATGTGGTGGAAAAGAAAAGTCCATAAATGGCAAGCGCAGCCAGCGCCAACGCGCATAAAGCCGAAATCCACTGCGGGACGTTTCCCCATTCGAGCTTCATAAATCACCAAAAAGAGTCCCCGAAGGGGCTAGCGTAAGGTGAGCGTTATACAAGCCTTCGTAATTCCCGTTCGGCGTTGCTGCATTGGAATCCTCTGAGATTATCAGGATGTATGCGAGCGCCCAGCAAAAAGCCCGGCCTTTCGGGCCGGGCTTTGAATAAGTTTGCCGTTGCCGGGGGACTTATGCTGCCTCGTCGGCCACCGCGGCGTCATCGCCATCGACGTCAGCATCGGCGTCCGATTCGGCCTCGGCCTTGGCGCCGCGGCGCGGGCTCTTGGCGAGCTGGCCTTCGACCTCCTTGACCGCCTCGGTCTCGGTGACGTGCTGCACCACCGCGATTTCCCGCGACAGCCGATCGAGCGCAGCTTCATAGAGCTGCCGCTCGCTGTAGGACTGCTCAGGCTGCGAGTCCGACCGATACAGGTCGCGCACCACTTCGGCGATCGCCACGATATCTCCGGAATTGATCTTGGCTTCGTATTCCTGCGCCCGGCGCGACCACATCGTCCGCTTCACCCGCGCGCGGCCCTTCAGGGTTTCCAGCGCCCGCTTCACCAGCGCCGGCTCCGACAGCTTGCGCATGCCGACATTGGCGACCTTGGCGGTCGGCACCCGCAACGTCATCTTGTCCTTCATGAAATTAATCACGAACAGTTCAAGCTTGGCGCCCGCGATCTCCTGCTCCTCGATCGCCAGAATCTGGCCGACGCCATGCGCCGGATAGACCACGAATTCATTGGTTTTGAATCCCTGGCGCTGCGTCAAAACCTTCTTCGGCTCCTCGACCTTCGGCTGAACCGCCACGGGCTTCGCCGCCGGCTTGGTCGCGACTGCGGGCTTGGCCGCAACCGGCTTGACCGCAGCCTTCGGCGCAGTCTTCGCGGCATCAGCCTTGCCAGGCGATTTGGCGGGGGCGGCCTTCGATACGGTCGCCTTCACGGCAGTCTTGGCAGTCTTGCTGGGCATTGCACTTCTTTTGTTTTTGGAGGACTTGAAGGCCGCAGCCTTGGAAGCTGAAGCCTTGGAAGCTGAAACTTTGGCAGCCGTAGCCTTGGTGGTGGTCCGGGTCTCTTTAACAGAAGTCCGGGAACGGCTTTTCGTTGCACCGCGGCTGGCCGCAGACGCAGTCTTCGCACCCTTCGAAACACTCTTTTTACGCGTTTTCTGTGACACAGCCTGCGCGTGGAGTTCCCACGCCCCTGTTCGTTGTTTTTCTCGGGAACATGTCCTGGCCGCAAACCGGCATGCCAAGAACTCGAATGTACCTATAATAGCACATTTCCCGCAAAAATCAATGATTTATGACGAATTGCGCATCCCCGTAATGCTCCGGGGCGCGACAAGATCGAACAAGGTTAAGCTGCTCGGAAGAACCGCCGGGTCACGAAAGAATCAATCGCGCGAAGAACTCAGTCGCCGGTGCCGGGCTCCGGCGAGAAGTACTTGTCGAATTTTCCGTCCTGCCCCTCGAAGTCCTTGGCGTCCGCAGGAGCTTCCTTCTTTTGGGTAATGTTGGGCCAAGTCTTGGAATATTCGGTATTCACCTCGAGCCATTTCTCCAGGCCCGGCTCGGTATCCGGCTTGATGGCGTCGGCCGGGCATTCGGGTTCGCAGACACCGCAATCGATGCATTCATCCGGATGGATCACCAGCATGTTGTCGCCCTCGTAGAAACAGTCCACGGGACAGACTTCGACGCAGTCGGTGTATTTGCACTTGATGCACGCTTCAGTGACGACGTAAGTCATCCAAGGCTCCGAGACAGTATAATTTTGAGCATGTGGGTAGCGCAGGAGGCACTCAGCCGCAAGTGACCTGCCGCTATTCTTGGCGTTCCTGCAATTCGGTATAAAGTACGGTTGCGCTGGACGCGTTTCCGCGCTTCTCGGCAAAACCCGCGACTCTGAGGATGCGCACCGTGCGATCCAGACCGACGGTGACGACGTCGCCGAGCTTCACCGAATGCCCCGGCGCTCGCTCGCGAACCCCATTGATCCGGACGTGACCGGCCTCGACGAGGGCGGCGGCGCTGGTTCGGGCTTTCACCACCCGGGCATGCCAAAGCCATTTATCGAGACGCTGGCGCTCCAAGCAACACCATTTCGTACGGCTATTGTGACCCACTCAGCCACGAGTCACAGCGCGGGACCACATTGCAACCGCGCCACCTCCACCACCAGTGCTAATCCTTGCGGTTGGCGGTGAGCTGTTCCTTCAATGCCGCCAGCTTGGCGAACGGCGAGTTGGGATCGATCGGGCGATCGCGTTCACGCGGCGGTGCGCTGCTGGCGACCTGGCGATGCGAGCTGCGGTCGCCGCCATTGCTGTCCCGTCCGCCCTTCGGCCCACTCTGGAACTTGTCCCGGTCCCTGCCCTTGCCCTGGAACCGTTCACGCGGAGGACGCGGTCTATTGTCCCTGGCGTTGCCGGAGTCCTGCGGTGCCGCGCCGTCGGCGGCGGGGGCGGTCTCGACGGCCCCCTCAGGGCGCGGGCGCCGGAATTCCGGCTTGCGATCGCGCCGTCCGCGATCCGGGCGGTCGCGCTTGGCCGCCTCGCCGGCCTCGCCTTCGCCGGCAGCCGCTGTGGCTCCCGGCTGGGAACGATCCTGGTTGCGGTAGCGGCTACGATCATGACGGGGGCGCTGCTCGTCCGAACGACCGCCGGGCCGCCAGACCTCGATCAACTCCGGCGCGGCAGCCACCGTCTCCGGCTGGATCGCGGCATCGGAGCTGACTTCGGCTGTTGAAATAGCTGCTGTATCAGTCGCTGCGGCCTGTTCGTGCTGGGGCGCTTCCGCCGCATCGGCCTCAACGGACGCTTCGGCCAGGGCGACGTCCGCTGCCGGCATGGTCGCCGGATCCGACTGCGCTTCGACTGGCGCTGTCGCGACAATCTCAGCCGGTTGCTCCGACTCGGCAACGCTCGCGGCAACAATTTCGGTCGCGTCATTGGTGATATCGGCGATATCGGCGGTCTCGATCGCAACCGCGGGCTCCAGCGCGATCGCGCCAGCCATGATCGCCAAGTCTTCGGCGGAAAACTCACTCTGAACCGGGGTTTCCGGCGTCGACGTCGCTACAGTCGCTGCCTCTGCCTTCGGCGGCGCCGGCGGCAGCGGCGGTTTCTTTTCCATGCGATAGCCGAGCGCACGCAGGATCGAGGCGAAATCCTCGCCCGCGGACCCGGTCAGCGACGTCATCGCCTGGGTGACGATAAAGCCCCGGCCGTCGAATGCGCTGGCCGGCTTTTCGCCAGAGGAGCCTTCGCGCCACGACAGCGCCGGGCGAATCAGGTCGGCCAACCGCTCCAGAATATCGACGCGAACGGCGCGCTCACCGCATTGCCGATAGCCCAGCGTGCGATAGGCATCGCGATCGAGCGACTTGT
Organism: Rhodopseudomonas sp.; assembly: GCF_013377015.1. GTDB lineage: Bacteria > Pseudomonadota > Alphaproteobacteria > Rhizobiales > Xanthobacteraceae > JARJEH01. The sequence continues at coordinate 1,420,089 of NZ_JACABA010000001.1, forward strand.
CGACCGGGAACGAGGTCCGGCCGGAGCCGGCCAGATGCTGCGCGCCGGACAGCGCCGACATGTCGACATTGTCCTGCTTCTGCGCCCACAGCAGCGACGCCAAGGCGCGCGCTGCCGGCTTCAACAGCGCTGGCATATAGATGTGATAGGCGCCGAACCGGATGCCGTATTTGCGCAAAGTGGCGCGCGAGGGCTGGTCGAGATCCTTCATCTCGGCCGCGATCTTCTGCCGCTCGATCACGCCGAGCGCCTCGATCAGCTGGAACGCGATACCGCGAGCGATGCCGATGACGTCCTCGGCCTTGGCGAGGTCGAACAGCGGCCCGAGCAGCTTTTCGATATGAGTCTTCAGCCACAGATCGAGCCGGGCCTGCACCGCGTCGCGCGGCGCCCCGGTCAGGCGGTCGTCGGCGACGATGCGCAAGCGCGGATGCAACACGTCGTCGGCCGCCACCAGCCTGGCCACCGCATCGCCGGTCCAGCGTACGGTACCATCGGAGGCCAGCACGAATTGTTCGTCGGGCGCGCTCGCCAATTTCTCGGCGCGGGCGTCGATCTCGCCGGCCAGGGCCTTCAGCGCGGTCGCCTGCAAGGCCTTCGCATCCGAGCCAGCTTCAGCGGCGTCAGGCGCGAATGTGAACCCGTCGAGGCGGCCAATGACATGGCCCTCCACGATCACTTCGCCAGTTTTACCAATTTCCGTATTCAACATCGTGTTTTCCCGCAGGCGGCGCATCAATACACTGGTCCGACGATCAACGAAACGCTCCGTGAGCCGTTCGTGCAATGCATCTGACAATTTATTTTCGACATCCCGCGAAATTCCCTGCCAATGTTCGGGGTCCGCGAGCCAATCCGGCCGATTGGCAACAAAGGTCCAAGTCCGGATCTGTGCGATCCGGCCCGACAGCGTGTCGATGCCGCCGTCGGTTCGATCCGCCTGTTCGATTTGGGCAGCGAACCAGCTATCCGGAATCTTGCCCCTTTGCATCAGAAAACCGTACAGCGTCGTCACCAGTTCGGCGTGCGCGGCTGGCGCGATCTTGCGATAGTCCGGAATCTGGCAGGCGTCCCAGAGCCGCTCCACCGCGGCGCCGCCATGGGCCATATCGCGAACATCGGCGTCGCGCGCAGCATGTTCGAGCACCCGCAGGTCCTCGGCGATCGGCGCGCGGGTCAGGGCCTCATGGGTGGGCGTCTCGGCTAGCGACACCTGCAGCGCGCCTAGCGAGGAAAAATCCAGCTTCGCATTCCGCCATTGCAGCATCTTGACGCTGTCAAAGGTGTGATTCTGCAACGCGTTGACCAGTTCGGGCTCGAATGGCGCGCAGCGTCCGGTGGTGCCGAAAGTGCCGTCGCGGGTGGCCCGGCCGGCCCGCCCTGCGATCTGCGCGAATTCCGACGGGGTTAGGCGGCGAAACTGATAACCATCATATTTGCGGTCGGACGCGAAGGCGACGTGATCGACGTCGAGATTGAGGCCCATGCCGACGGCGTCCGTGGCGACCAGATAATCGACGTCGCCGGATTGGAACATCGCCACCTGGGCGTTGCGGGTGCGAGGCGACAGCGACCCCAGCACCACGGCGGCACCGCCGTGCTGGCGCTTGATCAGTTCGGCAATGGCGTAGACTTCGTCGGCCGAGAACGCGACGATCGCGGTCCGACGCGGCTGCCGGGTGATCTTGCGGTCGCCGGCGAATTCCAACTGCGACAGCCGCGGCCGGGTGACGATACTGGCACCCGGCAACAACCGCTCGATGATGGGACGCATTGTCGCAGCACCCAGCAGCAGCGTTTCATCACGGCCGCGACGATTGAGGATGCGGTCAGTGAAGACGTGGCCGCGCTCGAGATCGGCGGCAATCTGGATTTCGTCGACCGCCAGAAACGAGACGTCAAGATCACGCGGCATCGCCTCCACTGTGGAGACCCAATAGCGCGCCTTGGGCGGCTTGATCTTCTCTTCGCCGGTGACCAGCGCGACCGCGCTCTCTCCTACCCGAGCCACGATCTTGTTGTAGACCTCGCGCGCCAACAGCCGCAGCGGCAATCCGATCACGCCGGAGGAATGCGCCACCATCCGTTCGATCGCCAGATGGGTCTTGCCGGTGTTGGTGGGGCCGAGCACCGCGGTCACACCGGCGCCGGGCGCACGACCGTTAGTAAACGACTCTGAATAGGAAGAAGCCATCTTATTGAGTTTCTGCGTCGGTTGCGGTCAGATCTGTTTCACTATGCGACGCATCCGAGGTCGCGGCTTAAGCTTTGGAACGAGTCCGGAACGAATCGCGCCCGAATCGGTGACTCGACACTCCCCGGTTTCGTTCACCGCAATATCTCGCGCCGGCTTGCCCCCGAGGCACCAGATCGGGTGACCTACGGTGCCAAGGTACGCAAAATCACGGCAACCGACCTGGCGACCATGCGTTCGGCGAATGCGCCGGGAGTCAACATGATTCCTTGGACGATCGGTTGTGACCTGATTGCCACGAACGACGCCGGAAGACGGCCACGGCGCCTGCTGGGTCTGCCGGGTCCGATGACAGTGTCTTCCTATTGGGTCTTGGAGGCCGATTTCGGCGGGCTGGCCGTGGTGACGAACTGGGTCGCTTCGAGCACTGCGTTGCCGAGTGGCGTCGGGATCTTGACCCTGAACGGCACCAGCACGCGGGTGCCGGCGATCGGCACCAGCCAGACTTCCATATTGCGTTGCTCGATCAGATATTTGATCGCGGCGCGGTCCGGGATGTAGCCGGAGATCGGCGTGAAATACAGCGCGCACACCACGGCGGGGCCATGATAGCCCTTGTCCGCCTTCACGGTTTCGATCCGCTTGAAGTCGAACTTCAAATCATAGCGCATCCGACCGTCGAAGACCGGCGTCGAGGCGTGGCAGGCAGCGGCGTTGACCGGATCGCCGGTGCCGGGCGCCAGCAGGAAGGATCCGGTCATCGGATCGAACACGCCAAGGCGGTGCGCCTCGACGACCGGGATGCGGTCGGCATCCACCGGCGGCTCCGGCTCGATCGCGGACTCCTTCACATTGCCGCCGACCAGCGTCATCCGGATCGATTCGGTCTTCTTCTTCGATGTGGTGGACGCGGCATAGCTCGTCGGCACCAACTGACCGTTGGTGATCCGGCCCTGCGACTCGCCGGTTCCATGGCCGCCGGAGAATACCTGCAACAGTCCGGAAGTGCCTCCGCTGGCCGACGCCGAATACTGATCGACGTCGATCTCAATCACCCAGGCGCCCTTCCCGATCGGAATTCCCGCCAGCGACGCCTCATAACGCGCGTCAAGGACGCCCTGCGCCACGGCCTTGCCGACCGGCGCCGCAAACCAGAGCGCAAGCGCCAGCACCGGAACGGCTCGCAGGGTCATTGGCAACTTGTGGGAACTGATCACTGACGGGCGGTCCTGCCTGGCACGCATCACGCGCGCCTCGATCGAACACATCATTTCGGTACCGAATGCGTCCTTTATATGATGCTATATGGTTGAGGGCACGGGTGAAACCGCTTTGACGCCGCGGCGGTGAGGCGGCCGGCGGGAGGTCTTGCCGAGCGGCGCGGCGCGGCTGGCAACTTGACGCTGGACGCCGTCCCGCTTATAGGTCCGCGGTTCCTGAAATGGACGTGATTTATAACCCCCGCGCCTGCTAGTGGGCCGGCGGGGATGACAGAGGATTTTCGCCATGTCCCGGCGCTGCGAACTGACCGCCAAGGGTGTCCAAGTGGGCAACAAGGTCAGCCACTCGAATATCAAGACCAAGCGACGGTTTCTGCCCAACCTGGTCAACGTCACCTTCCTGTCCGACGCGCTGGGCCGCCCGGTTCGGCTTCGGGTCTCGACCAATGCACTGAAGAGCGTCGACCATCGCGGCGGGCTCGATGCCTTTCTGCTGAAGGCCAAGGACGCCGAACTGTCGCAGAAGGCCGTCGACCTCAAGCGCGCGATCGCCAAGAAGAAGGCCGCCGAGCCCGCCGCCCCGATCGCCGTCGCGAGCTGAGACTTCGGCGCGACTGATCGATTGCTGAATTTCAAAGCCGGCCGGGTCGTAAGGACCCGGCCGGCTTTGCTTTGGGAGAGAACGGTCAGGAGTGTGAACGCGGTTCGATCAATGACCCTTAGTTGAAGACTGCCGGTACCCCCGTCGCGCCGAACTCGGCCTCCAATTCGGACTGCGCGCTGAGTTCTTCCTGTTCGACTCTCGCGCTTGGACAATCGCCAACTTCGCGCGGCTGTTTGGTTGCCTCGCAACACTGAATGCACCGACGAGAAGTCTCGCCGCTCCTTTCCGGAGCGAATCGTCGGGCAACCTGCGATTATCAAGTACCTATGCCGGTGGCTGGTATGCAGAAGTGCAGCGATTGCAGCGCACCTAGGTAGTGATACGGAGGTTGCGAGCGTCGCTCAGAGTCCGGAACCGGACCGACAAAATGAACGCTATCCTCGTAGAATTACCCAATCATCGTATTGCGACCGGCAGCGGTGAGTGAGAGTGAGTTGGACTCTCTCCTGTTCTATTGGGGAGCCGCCCATGAATGAAGATAATCTGGACGAGAACCTGAAATTGTTCCGGCAGCTGCTGTGCGGTGCTCTTCCCGATGAGGAGCGCCGCGTGCTGACGCAGTTGATCAAATGTCTCGACGCGCAGGAGCGCACCGAGGTCAAGCGAGCCGAGCCCGCAGAGGCGTTGAGCTGACCCCGTGGACCGGCACGAGTAGCCCGAAGGCGCATTAGCGTTGCACTCGAGAGGAACCGTCGTGCGGACTCAGGAAGCGGCAATCTCTCGAATATTGCGCTGAGCCGCCGATCGCCTTGACCTGCATCGTATAGCTCAGTTTCGCCGGTACTTGCGACTTCGGCGGGAATTTCAGCGTGGTATGGCCCTGGCTCGGCCCGCGCGAACTGACCAGATAGGCATCCACCACGCAGGCGATCGGGCGGTCGCACTCGTTCTGGAAATTCATGGTAAAGGTGAATTTGCGGCCCTCCTCGCGATAGTCCGTGGAGACATCGGCGATGCACTGCGTCGCCGACAACGGACTGGCCTCCTCGGCAGCCAAGGTTGGTGCCGACTGCAGCGGCATAACGGCGGCGATCGTAAGAAGCGACTGCAAGAACGGCCGTATGGACACCTCCGGCATCGATTTGCTCCACGGTTGCGACGGTATTTGGTCGCACCGCAGCATGGGCGGGTTCGATCGCAGCAGCCCGAAGTGCGGCCAGCCCGCCCCACAACGCCCGTAGTTCTACCAAGGACACATCGTTCGTCGAATCACGTAGTTTAACGAGGCGAAGGGTGATCTGATCGGTTGCACACTGGCGATCTCCAACCGGCCGCAACGGCAAACCGCAAGATGCAGGCACCACCCAACAGCGAACGCGGCGCCGATGCCGGCGCCGCCGCCTTCGGAATGCGATCCGCCGCAGCGGACGGTTTCCTGTGGCCGAAGACGCCCGCTTTCGTCGGATATCCACGATGAAGCTTTCCACCAGGCTGGCGTTGGCGATGATCGCGCTGGTGTTGGTGACCACCGCGTTGCTGGGTATCCTGAACTACCAGAGCATCATTGCCCTGCTGATGCCTCGCGCGCTGGAGCGGCTGCAGGGCCAGGCGCAGTTGACCGCGCTGGTGATGGATGCGTCGCTGCGCGGGGTCCGCGCCGACGTCCAAAGCGGCCAGGTTTCGGAGGCGCTGCGCAGCCTGATGATGGCCCGGCTGGCAAATCCGAAGCAGGAGATGAGCGCCCTCGAAAACGACTGGCGCCACAGAGTGGGCTTTCGTTTCGCTTCGGAACTCGCCAGCAAACCGGACTATGCAATGGCCCGCGTGATCGGCGTTGCGGACGGTGGCATGGAAATCGTGCGGGTCGATCGGCTGGGTCCGGAAGGCGCGATCAGGATTGCGCCGCCGGCGCAATTGTCGCGCCGTGGCGACCGCGACTATTTCATCGAAGGCATCGCGACACCGGCCAACCAGATTCACGTCTCGAAAATCAGGCTGAACCGAACGGACACCGGGCTTGAGGTGCCGCAAGTCCCCACGCTTCACGTCGCCGCCCCGATCCATCAACCGGACGGGGCGCTATTCGCCATGCTGGTGATAAATGTCGACCTGCGTCCGACGATCGCCCGGCTCCGCGCCCGCGCGGTCGACGGCAACGAAATCTACATGATCAACGAGGACGGCGACTATCTGGTACACCCCGATCCGGCGCACGAATTCGGCTTCGATCGCGGCACCCGCTACCGAGTCCAGGACGAGTTCCCGGCTTTCGCTCAGATATTGCACGACCCCGATGCGAAATCACAGCTGGTCGATGACCGCGCCGGCCGACGCTACGCGGTCGGATGGGAATGGGTACAGTTCGCGGGGGGCCCCAAGGTTGCGGTGATCGAAACCAGACCTTTCTCGGCCTTCATGGTGGTGCGGACCGCCGTGCGCAATTCGACGCTGCTCGGCGGCGCCGCCGCGCTGCTGCTCGCGATACTGATGGCGGTGCCGCTGGCGCGCTCACTGACCCGGCCGCTGGTCAGGATCACCCGCGCGGTCGAGGGGTTTTCCCGCGGCGAACCGGTCGCGGCAACCGCGGGCGGCGGTCGCGAGATCAACGTGCTGGCAGAGGCGTTCAACCGGATGGCTTCGGAGTCGCAGCGTAAGGCGGCGGCGCTCGCCGAGGAAATCGAACAACGCAGCCGGCTCGCCGACGTGCTCAACAACACCATCGACAACATGGTTGATCCGGTGCTGGTGGCGGATGCCAATGGGATGGTGATCCTCACCAATCCTGCGGCACGAAATCTGTTCGGGCAACTTTCCGGGGTCGGCGTTCTCAACACCACGCGATCATTCGACCGCTTCTATTCCGACGGCACACCGTTCGGACCGGACGATTCGCCGCTGCTGCGCGCGTTTCGCGGCGAGACCATCGAGAACCTCGAATTCATCGTGCGGCCGATCGGATCCGACCGCCGCTGCTATCTGGTCGCCAATGGCCGGCCACTGCGCAGCGAGACCGGAAAGCTGCAGGGCGCGGTGATGGTCTATCACGACATCACCCAGACCAAAAAGAGCGAGGAGGCGCTGCGCCAAAGCGAGCAGATGGCGCGGGCGATCGTCGATAGCGCGCTCGATGCCTTCGTCCAGATCGATCCGGTCGGTGCGATTCTGGAATGGAGTCCGCGGGCCGAAGCGATGTTCGGCTGGTCGCGCGACGAGGTGATCGGAAAGAACATCGGCGATCTTATTCTGCCCAAGGAGCAGTTCCGCGAAGGCGCCGCCGAATATTCCCGCTTTCTTGAATCGATCGGCCACGGCAGGCCCGGCTACCGGGTCGAGATCGAAGCCATCCGGCGCGACGGCTCGCCGATCCCGGTCGAAGTGGCGATGACGGCGCTGCGCCGCGACGACGGCTTCATCACCAACGCTTTCATGCGCGACCTCACCGACAAGATCGTTTCCGACGAGCAGTTGCGACAGTCGCAGAAAATGGAATCGATCGGACAATTGACCGGCGGCATCGCCCACGATTTCAACAATATGCTCACCGTGATCACCGGCACCATCGACATTCTCGGCGATGGGGTGGCGGACCGCCCACAACTGGCGGCGATCGCGCGACTGATCAGCGAGGCCGCCGATCGCGGCTCGGAACTGACCCGGCTGTTGCTGGCGTTCGCGCGCAAGCAGCCGCTGCGACCCGACGACACCGACGTCAACGCGCTGTTGAGCGGGCTGGAGAGCCTGTTGCGCTCGGCGCTGGGCGAACATATCGAAATCGAGTCGGTGTTGCAGCCGGGGGTCTGGCCGATCTTCGTCGACCGTGGCCAGCTCGATTCCGCGCTGGTCAATCTGGCGGTCAATGCCCGCGACGCGATGCCGGATGGCGGCAAGCTCACGCTGGAGACCTGCAACGTCGTGCTCGATCAGGAATTCGCCCGACGGATGGGCGGGGTCGACGAGGGCGCTTATGTGATGATCGCGATCACCGATTCCGGCTCCGGGATTCCCGAAGAGATCCGCGACAAGGTGTTCGATCCGTTCTTCACCACCAAGGAAGTCGGCAAGGGCACCGGGCTCGGGCTCAGCATGGTCTACGGCTTCATCAAGCAGTCCGGCGGCCACATCACGCTTTACAGCGAAGTGGGACTGGGCACCACGTTCCGGATCTACCTGCCGCGTGCCAAGGCCGAGCCGGAGCGGATCGCGCCGGTGGCGCCCGAGGCCGCGCCCGTTGGCGGGCACGAAATCATCCTGGTCGTCGAGGACGACGCGCTGGTGCGCAACTACGTGACCTCACAGCTCAAGAGCCTGGGCTATACCACGCTGTCGGTCGCCAACGCCGCCGCCGCGCTCGCGATCAGCGACAAGAACGTGGCGTTCGATCTGCTGTTCACCGATATCGTGATGCCCGGAAAAATGAACGGCGTGCAGCTCGCCGCCGAGATGGCGAAGCGACATCCGAGACTGAAGGTGCTGTACACGTCGGGCTATTCCGAGAACGCGCTGATCCACAATAACCGTCTGGATGCCGATGTTCTGCTGCTCAGCAAACCGTACCGGCGGAACGAACTGGCCCGCACGGTTAGGCTGGCGCTGTCGGCGGATGCGTTCGAACCGGAGCGCTGGCAAGCGTAGCGTCGAACCGGAAACTCACCGACATGACCCGGTCGTCCTCGACATCATAGGCCGCCTACTGCCCGAAACCTCCCGGCACGAGATCGGCGATCGAATAGCGGAGGCGGTCGCGCAGCTCGCCCGCGGCGTTGATCCGGTCTCCGTATCCAACCCGCTTCGAGAAGTTCCGACGACCTGACGGGCCGCCGGGTTCACTCCTCGAGCAGCGTGAATTGCAGCAGCAGGGTGCGCTGGATCATCGAAAAATTGTCGTCCGAAACCATGGTCAGCACGGTGCTCCCGTCGGCATCGACATGGCTGTCGAGACCTTCCATATTGTCGATCTCGTAGCCGAGATCGGCGTTGAAGATCGCGCCGCCATCGATGATCGCACCCGGCGCAAGCGTGCTCAGCGCGATCCGCCGGATCCGGATTCCGACCCCGGCGAGCCACGAGAATTTCCGCTCCAGCAGCAACAGGTCTCCCGACGGCAGCAGCATCGCATCGCTGATATCGAAATTCTCGGTACGACGCACCGCGAACTGCCCCGGCGTCTTGCCGCCGATCAGGAAGCCGACGATATTGCCGTCGGCATCGAGGCCGCGTTCCGAAATCGCGATCAGGGTGCCGGGGAGCTTTTGGCCCTTCGGCACGAACACCAGCGATTCGACGCCCTTGTTGTGCGGCAGTTTGCGCAAGCCCGGCGGCACCGCGATCGGCTCGCCCAGCGCGCGGACACCGTCGCGGCCGAAATCGAATTTGACGATTTGGTTGACCCGCTCGATCCCCACATAGGCGGTGCCGCCGTCGAAGGCGAGCGACTCGGTGTCGTACCAGCCACGCTTCGCCAGCGGCTTTCCGTCGGCGCCGAGCATCGACGCCGCTTCGACCTCGGCGAGGCCGGTCATCTCGCGGCCGGCATAGACGATACGGCCGGTGAACCAGGTGCCATGATCGCTGATCGCGATGAAGCTCTCGCCCTTCGGGTCGAGCCGCAGCGCTGATAACCCGCCGAAGCCGCGAAACCCCGAGGTCAGCACCAGCCCGCTGCGAAACTGCAGCGCACCGAACCGCGCATGGGACGGGTCGCGCAGATCGAACGATGCAATCGGCTGCGCCCTCACCTCGATCGCAGTCGGCGCCGGGGCGGTGAATTGATCCGGTGCCGCCGGCTTCGCCGATTGTTGCGTTGCGACTTGCGCCACTGCCGGCATCACGACGAGCGAGAGTCCAACGACACCGAATTCGAGCAGGCGGCGGCGGGAGAGAGGCGACGGAGAAGGCGCCCTCATGGTCGTGAGGAGGCGCAGTTGCGCCGTCTCGAACCATGAAGATGAGTGGCCTCGTCCTTCGAGACGCGGCCAACAGGCCGCTCCTCAGGATGAGAGGCTACACTTGGCCGGGTCATGCTCTTCGGCAATCCTATGAATGCAATCGCCGCCGCCGTCCCGGCGCGGGCGGGGCACCGGCAGTCTCGCTGAACAATTCGGCGAGCTTCTCGGTGATGGCGCCGCCGAGTTCCTCGGCGTCGACGATGGTGACGGCGCGGCGGTAGTAGCGCGTGACGTCGTGACCGATGCCGATCGCGATCAATTCCACCGGGGAGCGGGTCTCGATCTCCTCGATGATGTGGCGCAGATGGCGTTCGAGATAATTGCCGGGATTGACCGACAGCGTGGAATCGTCGACCGGGGCGCCATCGGAAATCATCATCAAGATCTTGCGCTGCTCGGAGCGGCCGAGTAGCCGCTTGTGCGCCCAGTCCAGCGCCTCGCCGTCGATGTTCTCCTTCAGCAGCCCCTCGCGCATCATCAACCCGAGATTCTTGCGGGCGCGACGCCACGGCGCGTCAGCGGACTTGTAGATGATGTGACGCAGATCGTTGAGTCGGCCGGGATTCGCCGGCTTGCCGGCGGCGAGCCACGCCTCGCGCGATTGCCCGCCCTTCCACGCCCGCGTGGTGAAGCCGAGAATCTCCACCTTGACGCCGCAGCGCTCAAGGGTTCGCGCCAGGATGTCGGCGCAGGTCGCCGCCACGGTGATCGGGCGGCCGCGCATCGAGCCTGAGTTATCGAGGAGCAACGTCACAACGGTATCGCGGAAGGTCGCTTCCTTCTCGCTCATGAACGACAGCGGATGGAACGGATCGGTGACCACGCGCGACAGCCGCGCCGGATCGAGCACGCCCTCTTCCAGATCGAAATCCCAGGCGCGGTTCTGCTGCGCCATCAGGCGGCGCTGCAGCCGGTTCGCGAGCCGCGCGACGATGCCCTGCAGATGCGCCAGCTGCTTGTCGAGATAGCTGCGCAGCCGCTCCAACTCGTCGTGATCGCAGAGATCCTCGGCGGCAACGACCTCGTCGAATTTCGGCGCGAAGGCATGATATTCCGGGCCGCGCGGCTCGTTATTGCCGCGCGAATTCGGCCGCGTCGCCTCGCCCGGGGTCTCGTCGTCGCCGAGTTCGCCGTCGTCGAATGTGTCGGAAGTCGAGGCCTGCGCGCTCTCCATCGCGCTGTCGCTCATCTCGTCGCTGGAGGCTTCGGCCTGCTCGGCGCTCATCTCCTGCGCGGCGTCGCTCTCGGGCGAGCCCTCGGCGCCGGACTGATCGTTCTCGCCTTCCTGATTGTCGTCCTGGTTGTCGTCCTCGTCGGCGTCGGTGTTGCGCTCGTCGCCGATCTCCAGCGCCTGCAACAGATCGTGCACCGCGTCGCCGAACTTGGTCTGGTTCTCGGCGAAGCGGTCGAGCAGGTCGAGCTTCGGGCCGATCTTGTCCTCCAGAACCGGACGCCACAGGTCGACCATCTTCTTCGCGGCGGCGGGCGGCGCGAGCCCGGTCAGCCGTTCGCGCACCAACATCGCCAGCGCATCCGCCAGTGGCGCGTCGGCGCGGTCGGTGATCTCGTCGAACTTGCCGCGATGGAAGTGATCGTCGAGCATCGCGGTGAGGTTTTTCGCCACGCCGGCCATCCGCCGGGCGCCGAGCGCCTCGACGCGGGCCTGCTCGACCGCCTCGAACACGCCGCGCGCCTGCGGATTGCCCGGCATCAGCTTGCGATGCACTTTCGGATCGTGGCAGGCGAGCTTCAGCGCGATCGAATCGGCGTGGCCGCGGACGATCGCGGCATCGCGCTTGCTCATCTTGCGCGCCGGTTCGGGCAGCCGGGCCTTGCCGGGCGACAGGCCGGGCCGCTCGGCCGCGAAGGTGACTTCCAGCTCGGGCGCCTTGGCGATCGCGCGCAGGCAGGAGGTGACCGCGCGCTTGAACGGCTCGGTCGGGCTTTCCTTCGATCCGGTGCGGAATTTAGAATTAGTCGTCATCGCAGCGTGAACCTCTTTTCCTTCTCCCCTTGTGGAAGAAGGTGGCACGGACGAAGTCCGTGCCGGATGAGGGGGCCTTTGCGGCGAGAGGCAACACCCCTCACCCGCCTTCGCTTCACGAAGGCACCCTCTCCCGACAAGGGGAGAGGGAGGAATCTCAGCTCATCGCGACGTTGACCGAGCTCTCCGCCAGTTCGGCATTGAAGCAGCGCTGATAGAACTCCGCGACCAGCGGCCGCTCCAGCTCGTCGCATTTGTTGAGGAAGGTGACGCGGAACGCAAAGCCGATGTCGCTGAAGATCTCGGCGTTCTCGGCCCAGGTGATCACGGTTCGCGGGCTCATCACCGTCGACAGATCGCCATTGGCGAAGGCGTTGCGGGTGAGGTCGGCGAGCCGCACCATCTTGTTGACGATGTCGCGGCCTTCCGGATTGCGATAGTGCTTGGCCTTGGCCAACACGATTTCGACTTCCTCGTCGTGCGGCAAGTAGTTCAGCGTGGTGACGATCGACCAGCGATCCATCTGGCCCTGGTTGATCTGCTGGGTGCCGTGATAGAGCCCCGAGGTGTCGCCGAGCCCGATGGTGTTGGCGGTGGAGAACAGCCGGAACGCAGGATGCGGCTTGATCACCTTGTTCTGGTCGAGCAGCGTCAGCCGGCCGGAGACTTCCAGCACGCGCTGGATCACGAACATCACGTCCGGGCGGCCGGCATCGTATTCGTCGAACACCAGCGCGACGTTGTGCTGCAACGCCCAGGGCAGAATGCCGTCGCGGAATTCGGTGACCTGCTTGCCGTCGCGGACCACGATCGAATCCTTGCCGACCAGATCGATCCGGCTGATATGGCTGTCGAGATTGACGCGAACGCAGGGCCAGTTCAGCCGCGCGGCGACCTGCTCGATATGGGTCGATTTGCCGGTGCCGTGATAGCCGGTGACCATGACGCGGCGGTTCTTGGCGAAGCCCGCCAGAATGGCCAGCGTGGTGTTGCGATCGAATCGGTAGTCGGTATCGACGTCCGGCACGTGCGGATCGACTTCCGAATAGGCCGGGACTTCGAGGTCGCTGTCGATGCCGAAAACCTGCCGCACCGACACCTTCATGTCGGGCAATCCGGCTGGCTCCTGCGCTGTGGTCATGGCGGCGGTCATCAATCCTCCGTGGTCTCGGACGCGCCCGAAACCCTATTTCTGTGGCGGCTGCGGTTGAGTGCGAATTTGAACCTAGCAGAGAGCCGCGACCGGCAGAAGCCCGCCGCGCGATCAAAGTTCCGTTGTGTTTTCATTCAGATAGGTGCGAGCAGCGGTTTTTGGAGGGCTGCATTGCGAATCGCTGGCCCCGACTGGCAGGTTTCCAAAGCTGGAACTCCAAGGAACGGCCGAGCTTATCTGCAGACAACGTCGTCGTCCCGCCGATGCAAAGATCACCCCAAAGGATTCCGGTGAGCGCATTTTTCGAGCATTTGATCGGATTGGCGTCGGCGCATGCCGGGCTGGCCTATCTCATGATCTTTCTCGCCGCACTGCTCGAAGCGGTGCCGGTGCTGGGTTCCGTGATTCCCGGATCGACCATCATCCTGGCGCTGAGCGCGCTGATTCCCGGCGGGCAGCTCAACGTCGTGCTCGTCCTCGCGGTGGCGGTGGCGGGCGCCGTGATTGGCGACGGCGGCGCCTACTGGATCGGGCATCGCGAGCAGCGCCGGATTCTCGGGGTCTGGCCGATGTCGCGCTATCCGTTGCTGGTCGCGCGCAGCGAGGCGTTTTTTCTGCGCTACGGCGCCTGGGCGGTGTTCTTCGCCCGCTTCGTGGCGCCGGTCCGCGCCTTCGTGCCGATCACCGCCGGTGCGCTGCGGATGCCGCCGGTCCGGTTCTTCGCGGTCAATATCCCGGCAATCCTGCTCTGGGCGCCGGCCCATGTGCTGCCTGGGGTGATCGCCGCGACCGTGCTGGAGAAACCGGGCGCCCTCGGCCCGCATCACCTGCTGCCGGTGCTTGGCGGCGCGGTAGCGACAGTGTTGCTGGCGCTGTGGGCATTCCGACGGTGGCGTAACGCCCCGGCCGAACTGCACGCCTCAGGATGAGGGCTTCGCGCGCCGCAGCGGCCGCTGAAACGCCGAGGCGATGGCACCGACCGCCAGCGTCACGGCCGAGACGTTCAGCGCATAGCTCAGGCTCCCCATCGCGTCGGTGATGGCGCCGACCGCCAAGGGCCCCAGCGTCTGCCCGATTCCGAACGCGATCGTCATCGCGGCGATCGCGCCCGGCCAGGCCGGCTGCGGATAGTTGAAGCGCACAAAGGCGGTGGTCGAAGCCACCACCGCGAAGAACGACACCCCGAACACCAGCGCCGAAGCTGCCAGCAGCCCGACCGACATCCCGAACAGCGGCATCGCAGCGCCCAGCGCCAGAACGCCGAGAATGATCGCGGTCGAGACCCCGCCCTGGTCGCGCGCCATCACCCGGCGCCACACCCAGGGCGTGACGAAGGCGCTGGCGCCGATCAGGCACCAGAACGCGCTCTGTGCCGCGGCGCCGCCGCCGGCGTCGCGCACATAGGCAATCATGAAGGTCATGTAGGCGATATAGCCGGCGCCGAACAGAAAGTAGCCGCCGAGATAGACCGCCACCGGCGCAATCGCGAACCGGGCCGGCGTCGACGTCGACATCCCGGCATCGGTGTCGATTGCGATGGTCAGCAGCGGCACCGTCATCGCCGCCGACACCAGCGCCAGCACCAGCCAGACGATCCACCACGAGCCCGGCCCGAACCCCTGCAGCAGGAACGGCGCTATCAGCCCCGAGGCCAAAATGCCGAGCCCCGGCCCGGCATAGAACAGGCTGAGCAGAAACCCCGACCGCGCCGGCTGCGATTGCGCGATCGTGGTCGCCAGCGCGCCGCCGGCGACGAAAGCCAGCGCCGCGCCCACGCCGGCCAAGAGGCGCGCGAAACTCAGCAGCACGAAATTGCCCGACAGCGCGCACAGCGCCAGCGACAGCACGCAGGCCAGCGTTCCGGCGCGCAATACGGCGGACAGCCCGAACCGGGTCGACAGCCGCGAGGTGATCAGCGCGCCGACCAGATAGCCCGCAGCGTTGACCGTATTCATGAAGCCGGCGGCGGAATACGACCACACCAGCGCGTCGCGCATGTCCGGCAGCACCAGCGAATAGGCGAAGCGGCCGATCCCAAGACCTACCGTGGGTGCCAGCGACAGAACAAGGATCAGGCGCGCGGGATGCGCGGGCGCGTCGGTGCGATCGATCAGGGTCAAGCGTTTCTCCCGGGTGCATTGTGGCAGCCTATGCGCCGCAGGCGCAACGGGGTAGGGCGCAACGGTGTCTTGCCAATCCCGCAACGGCGCTTTAGCACTCCGCGCGCGCATACTTTTACACGTCATGCCCGGCCCTGTGCCGGGCATCCACGCCTTCACAGCAAGCCCAAGGGCAGCCGTGGATGGCCGGGACAAGCCCGGCCATGACGCATGATGAGGACCTGACCATGGCGACCCACAAGCTGCTTCTTCTCCCCGGCGATGGCATCGGTACCGAAGTGATGGCCGAGGTGACGCGGCTGATCGACTGGCTCAACGCGGAAGGCATCGCGCATTTCACGACCGAACACGGGCTGGTCGGCGGCGCCGCCTATGATGCTGACAAGGTCGCGATCACCGACGCCACGATGGCGCTGGCGGAAGCCTCCGACGCGGTGATCTTCGGCGCGGTCGGTGGACCGAAATGGGACGCGGTGCCGTATGACGCCCGCCCCGAGGCCGGCCTGTTGCGGCTTCGGAAAGATCTCGGCCTGTTCGCCAATCTGCGCCCGGCGGTGTGCTACCCGGCGCTGGCGGATTCCTCGAGCCTGAAGCGCGAGGTGGTCGAGGGGCTCGACATCATGATCGTGCGCGAGCTCACCGGCGGGGTGTATTTCGGCGAACCGAAGACCATCACCGACCTCGGCAACGGCCAGAAGCGCGCGATCGATACCCAGGTCTACGACACCTACGAGATCGAGCGGATCGCCCGCGTCGCCTTCGACCTGGCGCGCAAGCGGCGCAACAAGGTCACCTCGATGGAAAAGCGCAACGTCATGAAGAGCGGCGTGCTGTGGAACGAGGTGGTGACGCAGGTCCACGCCCGCGAATTTCCGGACGTTCAGCTCGAACACCAGCTCGCCGATTCCGGCGGCATGAATCTGGTGAAATGGCCGAAGCAGTTCGACGTCATCGTCACCGACAACCTGTTCGGCGACATGCTCAGCGATATCGCGGCGATGCTGACCGGCTCGCTCGGCATGCTGCCCTCTGCCTCGCTCGGCGAGCTCAACGCCAAGACCGGCAAGCGTAAGGCGATGTACGAGCCGGTGCATGGCTCGGCTCCCGACATCGCCGGCAAGGGTGCCGCCAATCCGCTGGCGATGCTGGCCTCGTTCGGGATGGCGCTGCGCTATTCGCTGGATCTCGGCGGCCTCGCCGACCAGCTCGACGCCGCGATCGCCGCGGTGCTGGCCAAAGGCCTGCGCACCGCCGATATCAAGTCCGAGGGCACCACTGCGGTCTCCACCAGCGAGATGGGTGAAGCTGTCGTCAAGGAAATGCAGGCGCTGCAGGTCTAGCTAAGCGGGAACAGCCCAAATGTCCAACTTGGCGGCTCCGCGTCGAAGCTCCTTGATGGGAACGTACTCGTTCGAATTCCAGAACGAGTGGATCGCCTCCAAGGACGGAAATTCGAACAACGCGATCCCGCCAGCATCGCCTTCGAGCCGCTCGGCCTTGCCATTCCTGAGGCTCTTGCCGCCAAATTTCTCGATCAGGGGAACGACCGCGTCACGATAGGCCGCATAGGCTTTATCGTCGCTAATCGTGACCTGGACGATCATGAATGCCGGCATCATCGCCTTTCCGCTACCGCGGCGATGGGTCGAAGATCTCCGCCGCTTCCATTCGCGTAAGAGAAATGCCCGGCAGAGCCGGGCATTTTGGGGCATCAATACAGCGGGAACCGCTCCGGATAGCCGCCGAGATCCGAGGGCGGGTTCAGCGGCGAGCGATCGAGCGGCCAGTTGCGGTTCTCGCGGGCGAACGAATAGCCCGGCGGGAACGCATAGTCGCTGAAATGGCGGTCGCCCGGCAGCACTTCGACGCCGGCGTCAAGCCAGGAGCGCTTGGTGACATAGACCCGGGTGCGCGGGCCGACCATGTAGGACGAGTTCGGGCCGCGGGCGCCATAGGCGGCCTGGTCGCGGGTCGGATATTTGCGCTTGGCCGCGTTGGCCTCGGTGGCGTCGAGCCCGATCGCCACAACGGCGGCCGCCGCAAGCAGCAGCGCGAGCTTTCTGGCGGCAGATCCGTTCGCGGAAAGCAATTTCAGGGTCATCATGTCCTCATGGGCCGTCTGACAGTTCGGATTGCGCTCCTTTTAGCCGTCGCGGCACCGCAGCCACAAGGTCAATCCGGCCACACCCGCCGACAATAATGCCGGCGCGCGGCAAATGTTGCATCAAATCCAGCGTCTTGGCTCGGTTTGGATCAGAAGCCGCCGCGCAGCCGCGGGTTCTGCGCGCCGGTGACCCAGTCCGCCGAATTCGCCGGCTGCGCCAGCGTCGCGGTGCAGGCGCCGCGGCGAAGTTCGGCATGCGCGAACACCTCCGCCAGCTTCGGATCGTTGCCTGCGGTCAGCAGCACCAGCCGGCTCAACATGCAGCCGATCGCGGAACGGCGCTGCGGCAGGGTATCACCCTGGCACGACCAACCGGAGATTCGCAGATTGGCGTCGTCGAGGCGCTTGAGGAAACCCAGACAGGTGCTGGCCTGGCCGGTGCGATCGGCGAGGTCGAGCAGCGTCACCGGTCCGAACTTGCTGTCGATCATGCCCGCGGCCTCGACCGCCCGCATCCCGTCCGGGTCCATCCGCGCCGCGATCTCGGCCGCCGGCGGTCCGCTTTGGCTCGATTCGCCGCCCAGCCGGTAGATTTCCAGCTCGGCGACCGGCTTCTCGCCGGGCGCGGCCCAGCGCAGGATGTCTTTGCGGCCGCCTTCCGGATGCCGCAGGATTTCGTAAGTTTCTGATTTGCCAGATGAATCGAATTGACTGACGGCGAAGGCGGGATGCGAACGGTCGGCCGGACTCCAGCCCGGCTTGGCCACCGGCTCGGTCGCCGCGCCCACCGCCACATTGGTCAACGGATTGGCGGCAAACGCCACGACCAGTCCAATCAACGCCAGCCCGCCGACATAGGCCAGCATCCGCACGACGGCGTCCTTGCACTCGTCGGCAAAGCTGCGCAGCGCCGGGTGAATCCGGGCCTGATTGGGGACAGCACGGCGGGCCGGAATCCTACGCATTCACCAAGCTCTGACAGGGAGTAAAGTTGTGCTGGAAGCGTTTCTCGCATAGAAGCGCTGGCTCTTCCCTTTCCGCCAGTTGCGGAGGCGGAGCATTTTTCTTCGGAGAGTGAACGATGGGTTACAAAGTCGCGGTGGTCGGTGCGACCGGCAATGTCGGGCGCGAAATGCTCAACATTCTGGACGAGCGCAAATTCCCCGCCGACGAGGTGGTGGCGCTGGCGTCGCGCCGCAGCATGGGCGTCGAAGTGTCCTATGGCGACCACACTCTGAAATGCAAAGCGCTCGAGCACTACGATTTCAGCGACGTCGACATCTGCCTGATGTCGGCGGGCGGCGCGGTATCCAAGGAGTGGTCGCCGAAGATCGGCGCCCAGGGCGCGGTGGTGATCGACAATTCGTCGGCGTGGCGGATGGATCCCGACGTGCCGCTGATCGTGCCCGAGGTGAATGCCGCGGCGGTCGCCGGCTTTGCCAAGAAGAACATCATCGCCAATCCGAACTGCTCGACCGCACAGCTCGTGGTCGCGTTGAAGCCGCTGCACGACAAGGCGGTGATCAAGCGCGTCGTGGTGTCGACCTATCAGTCGGTGTCCGGCGCCGGCAAGGACGCGATGGACGAATTGTTTTCGCAGACCAAGGCGGTCTACACCAACAGCGAATTGATCAATAAGAAATTCCCGAAGCGGATTGCCTTCAACGTCATCCCCGAGATCGACGTGTTCATGGAAGACGGTTTCACCAAGGAAGAGTGGAAGATGATGATGGAGACCAAGAAGATTCTTGATCCCAAAATCAAGCTGGTGGCGACCTGCGTCCGCGTGCCGGTGTTCGTCGGCCATTCCGAATCGGTCAACATCGAATTCGAGAATCCGATCTCGGCCGATGAAGCCCGCGACATTCTGCGCAACGCGCCGGGCTGTCTGGTGATCGACAAGCACGAGCCCGGCGGCTACGTTACGCCCTATGAGGCGGCCGGCGAGGACGCCACCTATATCAGCCGCATCCGCGAGGATGCGACGGTGGAGAACGGCCTGGTCCTGTGGTGCGTGTCGGACAATCTGCGCAAGGGCGCGGCGCTGAACGCGATCCAGATCGCCGAATGCCTGATCAACCGCAAGCTGATCACCGCGAAGAAGAAGGCGGCGTAACGCCGGTAGCGACCTGGCCGCTGCGCTGGGCTTTGCAATCCGGCACTTCCCTCATGGTGAGGAGGCGCGCAGCTCCGTCTCGAACCATGAGAATGTTCTGCGGCGTTGAAGCGGCTGAGCATGCCTCATCCTTCGAGACGCGGCCGAAGCCGGCCGCTCCTCAGGATGAGGATCAGCGCGGGACGGCGCGTTCGCAGGACGAACTTGAAGCATCGGAATGTCAGGGGGGACGCGATGACGGACGAGCCGGCGACCTACAAACCGAATCCGACGCTGAAGCGCGTCGAGAACGGCTTCGAGGCGGTGCTGTTCAACAGCCGCTGGCTGATGGCGCCGTTCTATCTCGGCCTCGTCATCAGCCTCGCGGTGCTGCTCTACAAGTTCGGGCTACTGCTGTTCGAATTCATCCTGCACGCGCCGTCGGCGAAGGAATCCGACATCATCCTCGGCGTGCTGTCGCTGATCGACGTCTCGCTGACCGGCAATTTGATCCTGATCGTGGTGTTCTCCGGCTACGAGAATTTCGTCTCGCGGATCGATCCCCGCGGCCATCCGGACTGGCCGGAGTGGATGACCAAAGTGGATTTCGCCGGGCTGAAGCAGAAGCTGCTGGCCTCGATCGTTGCAATCTCGGCGATCCAGGTCTTGAAGGCGTTCATGAATATCGACGCCGCGTTCGACGCGCAGAAGATGGGCTGGCTGGTCGGCGTGCATCTGGTGTTCGTGGTCTCGACCCTGGTGCTGGCGCTGTCCGACCGCTGGGGCGGCGACCATGGTAGCGCAGGCAAGGACGCACACTAGGCGTCGGTCCCGCCGCGACGCTGGACCTCCCGCTCACGCGGTCGGCAGGACCGGGCGGAATTCCTTCGCGGTCTGATCGAGCACGGACAGCGAGCCCTCGGCGACGCCGAAATAGGCGCCGTGCAACTGCAATTTGCCGCGCTCGACCAGGATGCTGACGCAGGGAAAGGTCATCAGGTTTTCCAGGCTGCGGAACACCGCGGCCTTCTCGATCCGGGTGACGAAGTCCTGCATGGTTTCGCTGTCGCGGCGCTCCACCACCTCGCCGGGCTTGACGAACATCGACATCCAGCGGCCGATGAAATCGCCGGGCGACAGCGGCGCGGCCTTGTCGACGAAGGCGCGGATGCCGCCGCATTGGGCGTGGCCCAGCACCACGATGTGCTTGACCCGCAGCACCTGGACGGCGAATTCCAGCGCCGCCGAGACGCCGTGGGTGCCGCCGTCCGGCGCATAGACCGGCACCAGATTGGCGACGTTGCGGACCACGAACATTTCGCCCGGGCCGGCGTCGAAGATCACCTCCGGCGACACGCGGGAATCGCAGCAGCCGATCACCATCACCTCGGGCGATTGCCCGCGCTCCGACAATTCGCGATAGCGCGCCTGTTCGGTCGGCAGCCGCTGCGAGGTGAAGGTTCGGTAGCCGGAGATCAGATGGTTCGGAAACGACGTCATGATGATTCCCTTGGAAGGCCCTCTTGGGCGGCTTCGGGTTCTGCCCGGGATAACCATAGCCCGCGGCCGGGAACAAGCCTTTCGGCGGCGGTTCCGAGATGATATCGCCTCACGCTGAAAGCCTGAAGGGATGACGCCATGATCCGTCCGCGCCGCAGCCTGTTGTTCATGCCGGGTTCTAACGCCCGCGCGCTCGAAAAGGCCCGGCTGCTGCACGCCGACGGCATCATCCTCGACCTCGAGGATTCGGTGGCGCCGGACGCCAAGGGTGTCGCGCGGGTCCAGGTCGCCCAGGCGATCGCCGCCAAGGGGTTCGGCAAGCGCGAGGTGCTGGTCCGGATCAACAGCCTGGATTCGCCGTGGTGGATCGACGACCTCGGCATGGCCGCCAAGGCGAAGCCGGATGGCATCCTGGTGCCGAAAGTCTCCAGCGTCGCCGACCTCACCGCGATCGCCGACCGCCTCAGCGACATCAACGCCGATATCGCGCTGCGGGTCTGGATCATGATCGAGACTGCGCGCAGCGTGCTGCATGCCGAGGAGCTGGCGGCGCAGAGCCACGATTCCGAGATGCGGCTGGCCGGCTTCGTGTTCGGGCCGAACGATTTATCGCTGGAAACCCGGATCCGGATGCTGCCCGGCCGCGCCACGATGCTGCCGATGATCACCCATTGCATGCTGGCCGCCCGCGCCCATGGGCTCGCCTTCCTCGACGGGCCCTATAGTGACATCGCCAATATCGAGGGCTTCGCCCATGAATGCGCGCAGTCGCGCGACCTCGGCTTCGACGGCAAGACCCTGATCCATCCGGGACAGATCGACGCCTGCAACGCTACCTTCACGCCGCCGGCCGCCGACGTCGACTATGCGCGCAAGATCATCGCGGCATTCGAGCGCCCGGAAAACGCCAATCGCGGCGCGATCCAGCTCGACGGCCGGATGGTGGAGCGACTGCACGCCGAGATCGCGCGTAAAACCATCGCGATCGCCGACGCGATCGAAACGATGGGACATTAATCAACAGGAAGCGGTCGCTGTTCTTACCCTCCCCTGGAGGGGGAGGGTCGCTCGCGTAGCGAGCGGGGTGGGGTGACACCGCCGAGGTTCGGTCATTCTTCTCGACGAAACGCAGACGGTCGCGAGCGTCGCTGTCGATGGACCCCGCGATCAAGGTTGCAGCGAGTCCGGCTGCGCCGACACCCCGCCCCGGACGGCTTCGCCGTCCGACCCTCCCCCTCCAGGGGAGGGTGAAGATACCTTACGCCCAGGCGCGCTCGGTCTTCGCCTTGGCCTCGTAACTGTCGATCGAGGCTTTCTTTTCCAGCGTCAGGCCAATGTCGTCGAGGCCGTTCATCAGGCAGTGCTTGCGGAACGCGTCGATCTCGAACTTCACGGTGCCGCCGTCCGGCCCGCGGATTTCCTGCTTGGCCAGATCGACGGTCAGCGTGGCGTTGGCACCACGCTCGGCGTCGTCGAACAATTTGTCGAGATCGGACTGCGTCACCCGGATCGGCAGCACGCCGTTCTTGAAGCAGTTGTTGTAGAAGATGTCGCCGAACGAGGTCGAGATTACGCAGCGGATGCCGAAATCCAGCAGCGCCCAGGGCGCGTGTTCGCGGCTCGAGCCGCAGCCGAAATTGTCGCCGGCGACCAGGATCTTCGAATTGCGATAGGCCGGCTTGTTGAGGATGAAATCCGGGTTCTCGCTGCCGTCGTCGTTATAGCGCTGCTCGGAGAACAGGCCCTTGCCGAGCCCGGTGCGCTTGATGGTCTTCAGGAACTGCTTCGGGATGATCATGTCGGTGTCGACATTGATGATCTTCAGCGGCGCCGCGACGCCTTCCAGCGTGGTGAACTTGTCCATAGGCCTGTTTCCCAGATTGAGGGCGGGTTTTAGCGCGGCAAAGTCCGATGGCAAAGCCCCTTTTGCGCTGGCCTAATCCGTCACCTGGGCCTCGATCGCCTCCATGTCGTCGTCCGACAGCCCGAAATGGTGGCCGATCTCGTGAATCAGCACATGGCGGACGATGCGGCCGAGCGGCTCGTCGTGCTCGGCCCAGTAGTCCAGGATCGGCCGCCGGTACAGCCAGATCATGTTGGGCAGCGGCGCGATATCCTGGCTGCTCCGCTGCGGCAGGCCGATGCCCTGGAACAGCCCGAGCAGGTCGAATTCGGTCTCGGCCTGCATCTCCTCCAGCACCTCGTCGGTCGGGAAATCGTCGACGCGGATGATCACGCCCTCGCACAGCGCGCGAAAGCCCTGCGGCAGCCGACCGAGCATCTGGTGCGCCATCGCTTCCATCTCGGCCAGCGACGGCGGTTTCGCTGAAGTCCACATCGTCCGCTTCTAGAAGATCGCTGCGCTTTGGGCAAAGCCGAACGGCCGTGCGGTTGACGGCGGCGCGGCAATCGGAGACGTTGCGGCGTGATTTCAGAGCGGGAGCGGGTGCGATGCGGGGTTTGACGATGGCGATCGGGCTCGCCTTCGCGATTGCGGCGCAGTTGCCGATGCCAGCCGATGCCCGGCCGCAAACCGCGTCGGCCGCGCGGGCGGGCGCATCGCAGCCATCTGTCGCCACCGACCTCTCGGCGCAAAGCCGCACCCGACGGCCGCCGCGGCGGCTGCGGGTCTACCCCCGCGACAATGGCGACGACGTCTATCCGCGCTATTTTCCGGGCGCCAACGCGGTGCGCGACTGCACAGCGACCTATGTGCAGGAATTCCGCCCCAGCGGAACCGTGATCACCCCGCGGATGAACTGCTTCTGGCGCCGCGGCTGAGGTCGACGCGGCGCTGGGTTTCCGATCGTCCGCACCATCACGGAACCGTCGCGCCGCGTCGGCATTCTTCTTTGCGACGACGACATTCACGCCGCATTCACGTCGTTCTCCATAGCCTCACGCCAGCGGACCCACGGAGGAACCACCGATGAACGTCAAACGAATTCTGAGCTTTGTCGCCCTCGCTGGATTGCTGTTGCTTGTCGCCCCGACCGGGCGCGCGCAGGCGGCCTCGCTGATCAGCCCCGGGATCGCCGCCGCGGTTCAGAGCAGACCGATCGGCGACGTCACCGAGGTGCGCTGGCGTCACGGCTGGCATCGCCATTATCACTGGCGCCGTCATTATGGCTGGCACCGGCGCTGGCATCATCGCCGCCACTGGCGCCGATGGTAATCGACCTTCAGCACGCTTTCGCAACCAACAGGCCCGTGATCCGGGCCTGTTTTGTTGACGCCATAACGACAGGTTCGACGCGTTGGTCGATCCGCATTCATGATGCATTCAGATCGCGCGCCCTAGCTTCGTGGCGGGAGCAATCACACGGCAATGCGGACGCGCGGCTGCGCGAGAGAGGTTTGTTGATGGTTGGGATTGTAAATCGTCTGTCCAATCGTTTTGTCCATCGCGTCGGGTCGTTCGGGCTCGCCGCAGCTGCGGTGCTGGCGTTGTCGGTGGCAACCGCGCCACGCGCGCAGGCGCTATCGCCGATCGGAACGCCCGCCACGTCCGCAGCCAAAGTCGCCACCGATCACACCATCCAGATTCAGAATGGCCGACCCCTCGGTGCCGGCGGCTTTAGGGGCGGAGGCGGCGGCTTCCACGGCGGCGGCTTCCAGGTCGGCTCGCTGGCTTCGCACCGCGAGCTGATGGCGCAGGTGTCTGCCGCTGCATCGGCGCGCGTGTTCGGCGTGGCCTACCGGCTGGCGCCGGAGCACCGTTTCCCTGCGGCGCTGGAC
>NZ_JACABA010000001.1:1444755-1735816 GCF_013377015.1 Rhodopseudomonas sp.
GCATTTCACGGCGGCGGATTCCGGGGCGGCGGCGCGGTTCTCGGCGGCGGCTTTCGCCCCGGGTTCCGCGGCGGCGCGATCTATCGCGGCGGCGGCTTGCGCTACGGCGCGCCGATCTTTCGGCCGCACTACGCGCCGGCCCGGCACTACGGCTATCGCCGCCACCACTTCCGGCCGCGCTACTATGGCTACGCTCCGTATTACGGTTACACCCCGTATTACGACTACGCGCCGCGCTACTATTATCCGCGCCGGTCCTGCCGAATCGTCTTCACCTATTACGGCCCGCGCCAGATCTGCCGCTACAAGCCGTGGCGGCATCACTTGCACCGTCATCACCACCACCGGCACCACCACCACGTCCGGCGGGTGTATTATTGAGCTCTGACCGATTGCCGAACGGAAACAGGCGCCCGATGGGCGCCTGTTGTTTGTGTTCGAAGCTCAGCAACGTGGCTCAGCGCCACTCCCTGATATCGACGAAGTGCCCGGCGATCGCCGCCGCCGCCGCCATCGCCGGCGACACCAGATGGGTGCGGCCCTTGAAACCCTGACGGCCTTCGAAGTTACGGTTCGAGGTCGAGGCACAGCGCTCTTCCGGGGCGAGCTTGTCGGGATTCATCGCCAAGCACATCGAGCAGCCCGGCTCGCGCCATTCGAAGCCGGCCTTGATGAAGATCTTGTCGAGACCTTCGGCCTCGGCCTGTTCCTTCACCAGCCCGGAACCCGGCACGATGATGGCGTTGACGTGGCCGTTGACGGTCTTGCCCTCGGCCACTTTCGCCGCCGCGCGCAGATCCTCGATCCGGCCGTTGGTGCAGGAACCGATGAACATGCGATCGATCTTGATGTCGGTGATTTTGGTGCCCGCGGTCAGCCCCATATAAGCCAGCGCGCGCTCCTTGGAGAGCCGCTTGGCTTCGTCGGCGATGTCGGCGGGGTTCGGCACATAGCCCGAAATCGACACCACGTCCTCGGGGCTGGTGCCCCAGGTCACGATCGGCGGCAAGGCTGCGGCGTCGAGCCGGATCTCGTGATCGAAATGCGCGCCCTCGTCGGAGCGCAGCGTTTCCCAGTAGCGCATCGCCGCGTCCCAGGTGGCGCCGGTCGGTGCCATCGGGCGGCCCTTCAGATAGGCGTAGGCTTTCTCGTCCGGCGCGATCAGTCCGGCGCGGGCGCCGCCTTCGATCGACATGTTGCAGACCGTCATGCGGCCTTCCATCGACAGCGCGCGGATTGCATCGCCGGCATATTCCAGCACATAGCCGGTGCCGCCGGCGGTGCCGATCTCGCCGATGATGGCGAGGATGATGTCCTTGGCGGTGACGCCGTCCGGCAAATCGCCTTCGACGTTGACCCGCATGTTCTTGGCCTTCTTCTGGATCAGCGTCTGCGTTGCCAGCACGTGCTCGACTTCCGAGGTGCCGATGCCGTGCGCCAGCGCGCCGAACGCGCCATGGGTCGAGGTGTGGCTATCGCCGCAGACGATGGTGGTGCCGGGCAGAGTAAAGCCCTGCTCGGGGCCGATGACGTGGACGACGCCCTGGCGCTTGTCGTGCTCATTGTAATAGGTGACGCCGAATTCGCGGGCGTTCTCGGCCAGCGCGGCGATCTGCTCGGCGCTTTCCGGATCGGGGTTGGGCTTGCTGCGATCGGTGGTCGGCACGTTGTGATCGACCACGGCCAGCGTCTTCTCCGGCGAATGCACTTTTCGTCCGGTGGTGCGCAGCCCTTCGAACGCCTGCGGGCTGGTGACTTCATGCACCAGATGGCGATCGATGTAGAGCAGGCAGGTGCCGTCAGCGGCCTCGTGGACCAGATGGTCGTTCCAGATCTTGTCGTACAGCGTGGTCGGCTTGGATGTTGAATCGGACATGAGCTTGAACCTTGGTTCGGAATCGAAATGGGAGCGACGAGCACGCGGCGAGCGCGGTGCGCTCAAGCCGTCAGCGCAGCCGTCGTCAGCCGGCCGAAAAACCGCCATGGCAGGCGGATGCGGTCGTCGAGCACGATGCGTGCGATGATCTGACGCTCTGGAAACATTCCATCCATATAGCACGAAGCGGCAGCACGACAACGCTTCGGCTCGTCATTGCGAGCGAAGCGAAGCAATCCAGAAGTCACAAGCAGAAACTGGATTGCTTCGTCGCTTCGCTCCTCGCAATGACAGCTCCTGCGGCGCCCAACAAAAAAGCGCGGCTTGCGCCGCGCTTTTCCGAAAACTCTGCTGCGCTGCCGAAATTACTCGGCGGCGGTGGCGGTGACCTTAGCCGGACGCTCGGACTTCTTCTCGACGATGCGCGCCGACTTGCCGCGCAGATTGCGCAGGTAATACAGCTTGGCGCGACGCACCTTGCCGCGGCGCACCACCTTGATCGAGTCGATCATCGGGGACAGCAGCGGGAACACGCGCTCGACGCCCTCGCCGTAGGAAATCTTCCGCACGGTGAAGCTTTCATTGATGCCGCCGCCGGAGCGGCCGATGCAGACGCCTTCATAGGCCTGCACGCGGGAGCGCTCGCCTTCGACGACCTTGACGTTGACGATCACGGTGTCGCCGGGCCCGAACTCCGGAATTTCCTTGCCGGCGGAGAGCTTGTCGAACTGCTCTTTTTCGAGCGTCTGAATGAGATTCATTGCAATTCTCCATCGGCGGCGCGCCCAGCCATCCCGGCGCGGGCTGCGCGAAGATCCACTTATCCTGCCATTGCACGGATTTGGCGCTGCTATACGGCAAAGCTGACGGCTTGTCACCCGTCCGTCGCGTTTTTTGGCGGTTTTTGCCGAGGCGGCGTCGGCCGCGCCGCCCAGAGGTCCGGCCGGCGGGTCCTGGTCAGCGCCTCGGCCTCGGCCTGGCGCCAAGCCGCGACCCTGGCATGGTCCCCGGAGGTGAGGATTTCCGGGATCTCGCGGCCTTCGAACAGCTGCGGGCGGGTATATTGCGGATATTCCAGCAATCCGGCGGAGAAGCTCTCGTCGGTTCCGGATTCCAGCCTGCCCATCACCCCGGGCAGCAGCCGGACGCAGGCGTCGATCAGCGCGAGGGCGGCGATTTCGCCGCCGGACAGCACGTAGTCCCCGATCGAGACCTCCTCGAGCCCGCGGGCATCGATGACGCGCTGGTCGATGCCCTCGAACCTTCCGCAGACGATCAGCGGCCCCGGCCCCGCCGCCAGTTCCGACACCCTCGCCTGGGTCAATGGCCGACCGCGCGGGCTCATCACCAGCCGTGGCCGCTCCGCACCGGCGCCAGCGGCGTCGATCGCAGCCGCCAGCACGTCGGCGCGCAGCACCATGCCGGGGCCGCCGCCGGCCGGGGTATCGTCGACGCTGCGGTGTCGGTCAGTGGCCGAGTCGCGGATGTCCCGCGCCTCCAGCGCCCACAGCCCGGCCGCCAGCGCCCGCCCCGCCAGGCTGATGCCGAGCGGCCCCGGGAACATCTCGGGAAACAAAGTGAGGACGGTGGCGCGCCACATATTTGAGATGCCTTGCAAACAAACCGATGCGTCATACGCGGGCTTGACCCGCGTATCCATCTTCTTCGCGAAATGATGGATCGCCGGGCCTTCGCCGCGCCGAAGGGGCTTCGGCCCCGCAGGCGGGTCAAGCCCGACGATGACGGATGAATGTGATACGGCGTCGTGCGCTAAGCCGCACCCGGGACACGATGAACCTGCCTCAGCTCTCCGCCTGATCCGGGCCGTCGCCCTCGATCTCCGCCGGCAATTCGATCACCACCCGGCCGCCGGCCAGATCGACCGTCGGCACCACCGCGTTGGTGAACGGCAGCAGCAGCGTCGAGCCGCTCGGCGGCGCGATTTCGATGATGTCGCCGGCGCCGAAATTGTGAACCGCGATGACGCGACCTATCGGCTGGTCGGCCGTGGTAACGGCGGCGAGCCCGATCAGATCGGCGTGGTAGTATTCGTCGTCGTTGGTCGCGGGCAATTTATCGCGCGCGATGTAGAGCTCGACGCCGTTGAGGCGTTCGGCGTCCTCGCGACTGGCGACGCCTTTCAGCGTCGCCACCAGATGGCCGTTGGCCTCGCGCGCCGTCTCAACTTCGAACGATCGCGCGCCATCCTTGGTCAGGACTGGGCCATAGTCCCGCACCGCCATCGGGTCCTCGGTGAAGGTCCACAGCTTCACCGCGCCGCGCACGCCATGCGGCGCGCCGATCCGGGCGACGCAGATCTGCCCGGCCGGCATCAGCCGGCCTTACTTCTTCGCGGCGGCTTCGGCGGCGGCCTTGCGCTCCTTGCGCGGCACGGCCTTTTCCGGATTGTTGCGCGGCGCGCGCTTGGCAACGCCGGCGGCATCGAGGAAACGCGCGACGCGGTCCGATGGCTGCGCGCCCTTGGCGAGCCAGCCCTTGACCTTGTCCATGTCGAGCTTCAGCCGCAGCTCATTGTCCTTGGCCAGCAGCGGATTGAAATGGCCGAGCCGCTCTATGAAGCGACCGTCGCGGGGGAAGCGCGAGTCGGCGACGACGACGTGATAGACCGGGCGCTTCTTGGTGCCGGCGCGGGCGAGGCGGATGACGACTGACATTGAGTTCTCCTGGTGAACGTTTCAAAAGAGGTGGGTGATCGGGATTATTTCTTCTTGCCGAAGCCGGGAAAGCCACCAAGGCCAGGCAATTTCGGCATGCCGCTGAGACCGGTGAGGCCTGGCAGTTTCGGTAATCCGGAGCGCAGGCTGGGCGGAAGATCCTTCGGCAGCTCCGGCAACTGACCGCCCGGCGGCAAGCCGCCCGGCATCTTCTCGGCCATCGCCTTGATCTGTTCGGCCGACGGCAACCCGCCGCCAAAGCCCATCGCTTGCGCCAGGCCGGCCATCGGGCCGCCCTTGCCGCGCCCCACGGCCTTCATCATGTCGGCCATGTTGCGATGCATCTTCAGCAGCTTGTTGACTTCCTCGACCTTCAGCCCGGCGCCCGCGGCGATCCGCTTCTTGCGGCTGGCCTTGAGAATGTCGGGATGCTTGCGCTCCTGCCGGGTCATCGAATCGATCACCGCGATCTGGCGCTTCAGCACCCGGTCGTCGAGGCCCGCGGCGGCGATCTGGTTCTTCATCTTGGAGATGCCGGGCATCATGCCCATCAGCCCGCCGATGCCGCCCATCTTGGTCATCTGCTGCAACTGATCGCGCATGTCGGTCAGATCGAACTGGCCCTTGCGCATCTTCTCGGCGACGGCGGCGGCCTTCTCGGCGTCGAGATGCGAGGCGGCCTTCTCGACCAGCGACACCACGTCGCCCATGCCGAGGATCCGGCCGGCGATCCGGTCGGGGTGAAAATCTTCCAGCGCGTCGGTCTTTTCGCCGGTGCCGATCAATTTGATCGGCTTGCCGGTGACCGCGCGCATCGACAGCGCGGCGCCGCCGCGGCCGTCGCCGTCGACCCGCGTCAGCACGATGCCGGTCAGCCCAACGCGTTCGTCGAACGAGCGCGCCAGATTGACCGCGTCCTGGCCGGTCAGCGAGTCGGCGACCAGCAGCACTTCGTGCGGGGTGGCGACGGCTTTGATCTCGGCGGCTTCCGCCATCATCTCGTCGTCGAGCGTGGTTCGGCCGGCGGTGTCGAGCAGCAGCACGTCGTAGCCGCCGAGCTTGGCGGCTTCGAGCGCGCGGCGCGCGATCTGCGCCGGCTTCTGACCGGGAACGATCGGCAGCGTTTCGATCTGAAGGTCGCGGCCGAGCACCGCGAGCTGCTCCATCGCCGCCGGACGATAGACGTCGAGCGACGCCATCAGAACTTTACGCTTGTCGCGCTGGGTCAGGCGGCGGGCGAGCTTGGCGGTGGTGGTGGTTTTGCCGGAGCCCTGCAGGCCGACCATCATGATGGCCACCGGCGGCACGGCGTTGAGGTCGATGGTCTGGCCTTCGGAGCCGAGCGTGGCGATCAGCTCGTCATGGACGATCTTGACCACCATCTGGCCCGGCGTCACCGACTTCACCACGGTGGCGCCGATCGCCTGCTCGCGGACCCGTTCGGTGAAGCTGCGCACCACGTCGAGCGCGACGTCGGCCTCAAGCAGCGCGCGACGCACTTCGCGCATCGCCAGATCGACGTCGGCCTCGGACAGCGAGCCGCGCCGCGTCAAGCGGTCGAGAATCCCACCCAGTTTTTCCGACAGATTGTCGAACATCGGCACAAACCCAGACAACGGCCTCAGAAAGGCCTGCACAAACCAATATCGCGCCCGAGGGCGCATCGCGCTGTCGGGCGTTGACCTCCGGCCTCTTGGGCCGGGCGGCGGGTCGAAAAGAAGACTTTTCGAGATTGGCCGGATCAATACGCCGACTGAGGCCTGAGTTCAAGCTCTGCAGCATCGACCCCATCAGCCAGCTTGACGCTGGCTGGCCATCTGCTAGTTTTAACCGGTCAAATTGACCGGTTGAAACTCATGAAGCAAATTCAAGCGTCAGAAGCCAAAGCGAAATTCTCCGAATTGCTGGATCAGGTGGAGCAAGGCGAGACAATTGCGATCACGCGTCACGGCAAGGTGGTCGCGCGTATTGCGCCGCCCGAGAACCGGCGTCCCGCCGACGTCGTGCAGGCGATCGAAGAGCTCAAGGAGTTGCGCAAAGGCTCGGGACCGGTGACGATCGAGGAAATCCTTGCTTGGCGCGATGAGGGGCGGCGCTTCTGAATGACGTTCGTGCTCGACGCCTCCACTGCGGTGGCTTGGTGCTTTGACGAGGCGAACCCGATCGCCGACTTTGCCCTGGATCTTGCCAAAATGATCCAGCCATCAGCGCCGGCTATCCTATGGTTTGAACTTCGGAACGCGGCACTCGTCGGGATCAGGCGTGGGCGAATCACGGCGGACAGGACTGTGGACCTGCTGGCTCGTATCGAGCGCATCCGAATCGAGATCTCCCCGTTGCCGACGGCGCCCGGCGCAATCTTCGCGCTCGCAAACCGCCATCGCCTGAGCTTCTACGATGCCGCCTATCTGGAACTGGCGCAGCGCGAAGGAATAGCGCTGGCGACGCTGGACCAGGCGTTGGCCCGCGCAGCGCGGGCCGAAGCCGTGCCGCTGATCGGCGCGGCATGATTAGGCCAAACCCTTGATTGCACGTCGGAGAGTTCTGAACTTGCTGGCATGGCTTGGCGCCACGGCCGGCCTCCCAACCTTCTGGATCTCCCGCATGGCGAACTACACCGGCCCGGTCTCGGACCATTTCGACGGCACGCGCTTCTTCGATCCCGACGGGGCGGAGCCCAAAGGCGTCGGCGAAGTGCTGCGCTGGCGCTTTACCCACAAGCCGGCGAAATGGCCCGAACGGGCGCCGAGCCACGTCGACACGCCGCCGCCGCGCGTCGATGGCGGCAGCGTGCGACTGTCCTATGTCGGTCATGTCAGCTGGCTGATCCAGAGCGCGAGCGTCAATATCCTGGTCGATCCGGTGTGGTCTGATCGTGCCTCGCCGTTCTCCTTCGCCGGGCCTAAGCGGGTCAGCGCGCCGGGCATTGCCTTCGATACGCTGCCGCCGATCGACGTGGTGCTGGTGTCGCACGGCCATTACGACCACCTCGATCTGGCGACGCTGTCGAAGCTCGCGGCGAAACATGCGCCGCGCGTCATCACCCCGCTCGGCAACGACCTCACCATGGCCTCGCATGACGAGGCGATCCGCGCCGAAGCGTTCGACTGGCACGACCGCGTCGAACTCGGCTCCGGCCTCGCGGTGACGCTGGTGCCGACGCGGCACTGGACCGCACGCGGGGTGTTCGATCGCAACAAGGCGCTGTGGGCGAGTTTTGTGCTGGAAACGCCGGCGGGCAAGATCTACGTCGTGTGCGATTCCGGCTATGGCGAGGGCAAGCATTTTCGCCGCGTGCGCGATGCCCATGGCCCGCTACGGTTGGCGCTGCTGCCGATCGGGGCATACGAGCCGCGCTGGTTCATGAAGGACCAGCACATGAACCCGTCCGACGCCGTGAAGGCACTGGAAGACTGCGGCGCCGAACAGGCGCTGGCGCATCACCACGCCACGTTCCAGCTGACCGACGAGGCGATCGACGCGCCTCTCAAGGCGCTGCATGCGGCGCTCGACCACGCCAACATTCCGCGCGAACGATTTGCCGCATTGCAGCCCGGGCAGGTCATGGAAATCTGACGAGCCCGGCGCCAGCTCTGTGACGCGACATGAAGAATGCCGCACGGCGTCCAGGACACCGTGAGATTACTGCCCCGCTGGCTTGATCGCCCAGCTGACGTTGACCGATACGCTTAGCGTTTCCTCGCCGGGCGCGACCGCAGCGGAGGCGGCCATGCCTACGGCCATCTTGCGGTATGCCAACGGGCCGGGTCCGCCGCCCTCCGATATGCTGAGCGGCGCGCCCAGCGCCACGCCAGCGGCACGGGCGTAGATGTCCGCCTTGCGTTTGGCGTCCGCGATCGCCTGGGTGCGAGCGTCGTCGAGCAACTTCGACGCCGAGGCGACCATGAAATTGATGCCGCCGATCTCGTTGGCACCGGCACCGACCATGGTGTCGATCACACTGGCGAGTTTGGCGACATCGCGAAGCTTGACGGTGACGTGGTTCGACGCGCGGTAGCCGGTCAGCACGTTCGGGCCCGACTGAGTCCGATTGGCATATTGCGGCTGCAGCGACAGCCGCGAGGTCTGCAGATCCTTGCCGTCGATGCCGGCGTTCTTCAGCGCCAGTAGCACCTTGCCCATCTCGATATTATTGGCCTCCGACGCTTCGCGCGCGGTCCTGGCCTCGGTGGTGACGCCGCCATCGATGGTGGCCTGGTCGGGAGGCACCGAGACGCTGGCCTCGCCAGTCACCGAAATCGCCGGCGGTGGCGCGGTCTGCGCCAGCGCAGGCACGGTCCCCAGCATGGCCGACGCCAAAGCGGCGGCGATCAGAGCGCGATGCGTCATCATTTCAGCGGCACATAGACGTTGATCACCAGCTTATCCTCGGCGGTCTTCAGCGGGTCCGTGATGTATTCCTCGAGGAAGGTATCCTTGGCCTCGAGCTTCTTGTCGTCAAGGTGATTGGTGATCGCCTCATAGGTATTGTCCATGTTGTCGTAGGAGCCGCGATGGACGAATTTTAGCGCCTTGCCCTCGGGCGATTTGCCGATGCTGATGTTCTTGGCCAGATTCTTCGGCTCCTGGGCAACCGGAATTTCCGCCAGGAAGGTGAACCCGGCATCGTCGGTCGAGGTGTAGACGATCATCGGATTGCCGGCGGGCTTGATCCCCTGCTTGTCGAGCAGCGCCGTCAGCGTCTTGAATGAATCGGTCAGGGTCTCGAACGCGGCATCCCAGGTGGCATTGTTGCTGAGGATCAGCACGGTCTTCGGCTCCAGCGTGATTTGCTCGCCGAAAGGATCGGCGGCCTGCACCGGCGCCGGGGTTGCGGGCGGCGCGGCTGGGGCGGGGGACGCGGCGGGAGCCTGCGCCGCTGCCGGCGGTGACACCGGCGTTGCAGCTGCGGCCGGTGGTGCCGCGGGAGCCGGCGCAGGGGTTGGCTCGGGAACCGCTGCGGCAGGCGGAGCCGGCACTGGTGCGGTCGGCGTATCCGCGACCGACGGCGCCGCAGGGGGTGGCGATTGCGCCCACGCATCGGCGATGCCGAGCGACATCGCGGTCGCCGGGATCAGCCCGAGCAACAGCAAGCGAACAGAACGGGGGCGGTTCATTTCCAAGGTCTCCATGGCCGTATCCGGCCGTTGCGATCCGCGGCGCCCTGCAAACACGCAACGTCCGTGACCACGTTAACACGCAGCTTCGGTTTTCGTCCCCTGCCAGATCGGGCATCAGGTTGCGCCGTTGGTCGAGGCCCGCCGACACAGATTTGCCGTACTGGCCAAAGCGCCGACATTCGCCATATAAGTTCGGCAAGGACAGGCTCATGAGCGCGCTGGCAAATCGCCATTTCAGCAAGATGAACGGGATCGGCAACGAGATCGTGGTGGTGGATCTGCGCGACCACCCTGCGACGGTGACCGCCGACGACGCCCGCGCGGTGGCGGCGCCGAATGCCGTGCCCTACGACCAACTGATGGTGCTGCAGCCACCGCGGCTCGCCGGCACCGACGCCTTCATCCGGATCTACAATAATGACGGCTCGGAGTCCGGCGCCTGCGGCAATGGCATGCGCTGCGTGGCGCGGCAGTTATTCGCCGCGACCGGCAAGTCGGCGATGACGTTCGAGACCAAGGCCGGCCTGCTCAACACCTGGCAGGGGCCTACGCCCGAACTTTATACCGTCGACATGGGGCCGCCGAAATTCGGCTGGCAGGACATTCCGCTGGCGGAGGAGTTCCGCGATACCCGCTCGATCGAATTGCAGATCGGCCCGATCGACGCGCCGGTGCTGCATACGCCATCGGTGGTCAGCATGGGCAATCCGCATGCGATCTTCTGGGTCGACGACGTCGAGGCCTACGACCTTGGCCGGTTCGGGCCGCTGCTGGAGAATCACCCGATCTTTCCGGAGCGCGCCAATATCACGCTGGCGCATATCGTCGATCGCGATCATATCACGATCCGGACCTGGGAGCGTGGCGCCGGGCTCACCAAGGCTTGCGGCTCGGCGGCCTGCGCCACCGCAGTGGCAGCGGCGCGGTTGCGGCGGACCAACCGCATTGTGCAGGTCACGCTGCCCGGAGGCGACCTCACCATCGAGTGGCGCAAAAGCGACGATCACGTGCTGATGACCGGCACCGCCACCTTCGAATTCGAGGGCCGGTTCGATCCTGCGTTGTTCGCGTCCGTGGCCTGATGGCGGTCGAAATCGTCACCTTCGGCTGCCGCCTCAATGCGTTCGAATCCGAGGTGATCCGCCGCGAGGCCGAGGGCGCCGGGATCGCCGACGCCATCGTCATCAACTCCTGTGCGGTTACCAATGAAGCGGTGGCGCAGGCCCGCCAATCGATTCGCCGACTGAAGCGCGAGCGGCCGGACGTAAGGATCGTGGTCACCGGCTGCGCCGCGCAGACCCAGCCGCAAATGTTCGCCGACATGATCGAGGTCGACCGTGTTGTCGGCAATGACGACAAGATCCGCGGCGCCGCCTGGCGCGCGGCCCGCGCCGCATTCGATGCCGATGACACGCAGAAGATCGCGGTGGCCGACATCATGGCGGTGCGCGAGATGGCGCCGCATCTGCTCGACGGCTTCCAGAGCGGGTTGCCGCGGGTGTTCGTGCAGGTGCAGAACGGCTGCGATCACCGCTGCACCTTCTGCATCATCCCGTTCGGCCGCGGTAATTCGCGTTCGGTGCCGATGGGCGCGGTGGTCGATCAGGTCCGCGCGCTGACCGAACGCGGCCACGCCGAGATCGTGCTGACCGGCGTCGATCTCACCAGCTACGGCGCCGACCTTCCCGGCGCGCCGACGCTCGGCGCGCTGACCAAACAGATCCTGCGCCACGTGCCGGAATTGAAGCGGCTGCGGATCTCGTCGATCGATTCGATCGAGGCCGACAGCGATCTGCTCGACGTCATCGCCAACGAGTCGCGGCTGATGCCGCATCTGCATCTGTCACTGCAATCCGGCGACGACATCATCCTGAAGCGAATGAAGCGGCGGCACAGCCGCCAGCATGCGGTCGACTTCTGCTCCGAGTTGCGCCGGGTGCGCCCGGACATCGCCTTCGGCGCCGACATCATCGCCGGGTTTCCGACCGAGACCGAGGCGATGTTTGCGCGCTCGCTGGACCTGGTCACCGAATGCGACCTCAGCTTCCTGCACGTGTTTCCGTATTCGCCGCGGCCTGGCACGCCGGCGGCGCGGATGCCGCAGGTCGATGGCAACGTAATCAAACAGCGCGCCAGGCGACTGCGCGACGCCGGCGAAGCGGCACTACGGCGGCGGCTCGAGGCGGAGATCGGCAAGACCCGGGCGGTGCTGATCGAGAGCACCACGCTGGGCCGCACCGATCATTTCATTCCGGTGGCGATCGTCGGCGACACTCCCGGCGCGGTGCGGACGCTGCGGATGGCCGGGCATGACGGGCAGCGGCTGACGCTTTGACGGCGATGGCCCGGCGTCATCTGATCCGATAGCCGGCATGGCAGGCGACGCATTGCGCGGTGACCGCCGCCAAGGCCGCGAGCGCCGGCTTGCTGTCGCCGGTGACCGCGGCGTCCTTGACCGCGATGGCGAACCGGCTGGCGGCGCGGTGCATTCCGGTGCCGGCGTCCTGCATTCCGGCCGGCATGAATGGCGCGACGTCGTGGGCGCCGTGAAGGGTCAGCGACGACATCCCAAGCCGGGCTTCGGCGATGCTCGCCGCCTCGTCGAGCTTGTCTTGCGCGATCGCGCTTTGGATTTCCTGAAGCGCCGCCAGATGATCGCGCATATTGGCGAGCATCGGCCGAACGAGATCGTCCGGCATCTGCACCAGCTCGCGGCTGTCGCTCTCCGGCGCCGCGCCGTGATGGTGCATGTGGCCTTGATGTTGCGCCATCGCGAACGGCATCAGCGGCCCGGTCAACGCCAAAATCATCAGGCTTTTCAATGCAATCGCTCGACGCATCAGGTCGCTTCCTCGCTGTCTTGGGTCCACCCGCAGACCATGAGCCGTTGCCGAAGATGCGGCGGGACCGGTGCGGTGACCACGACCGGCGGCTTGTTGCGCGACAGTGGGATCACGATCTCGCGGGCATGCAGATGCAGGGTCGGTTCGCCGAACCGCGGTCCGCTGCCGTAGATATTGTCGCCGACGATCGGCCAGCCCATCGCGGCGCAATGCACCCGCAATTGATGGGTGCGGCCGGTCACCGGCTCCAGCGCCATCCAGGTCAGACCGTCGCCGCGCCCCCGCACGGTCCAGTTCGTCACCGCCTTTTGGCCCTCGGGGTCGACCTTCTGCCACCAGCCGCGTTCGGCGTTGAGCCGCCCGAGCGGCAGATCAATGGTGCCCTGGTCCTCTACCGGGCCGCCCTCGACCACGGCCCAATAGGTCTTGGAAATCCGGCCGTGTTTGAACAGCAGCCCCAGCGACGCGGTGGCCTTGCGGTGGCGGCCCAGAACCAGGCAGCCGGAGGTATCCCGATCGAGGCGGTGGGCGAGCACTGGCGGCCGCGGCAGGCCGTAGCGCAGAAAATCGAACGAGGATTCCAAATTGGCGCCACCCTTGGGGCCGCGATGCACCGGCATTCCGGCCGGCTTGTCGATCACCAGCATCAGCCCGTCGCGATACAGCACCCGGGCCAGCATTTCATCCGCGGTCAGTTCCGCGCTGTCGGTTCGTTCGGGATGACTTTCGCTCATGGCGTGAAACCGCTAACACAGCCCCATCATGAACGACACGACTGAAACCAAAAAGCCGAGCTGGTGGCGGCGGCTGTCCGGCGGGCTGAAGCGGACCTCGAGCTCGATCGGCAACGCGCTGGCCGAGTTCGTGTCCAAGCGCAAGCTCGACAAGGCGATGCTCGAGGAGATCGAGGACGTGCTGCTGCGCGCCGATCTCGGCACCGAGGTGTCGGCGCGGATCGCCGCCGCGGTCGGGGTCGGGCGCTACGACAAGATGATCTCCGCCAATGACGTTAAGGAAATCGTGGCCTCCGAGGTTGAGAAGGTGCTGGCCCAGGTGGCGCGGCCGCTGGTGATCGACGCGGTCAAGAAGCCGTTCGTGATTCTGATGGTCGGCGTCAACGGCTCCGGCAAGACCACCACGATCGGCAAGCTGGCGGCGAAATTCACCGGCGAAGGCCGCAAGGTGATGCTGGCCGCCGGTGACACCTTTCGCGCAGCTGCCATCGAGCAGCTGAAGATCTGGGGCGAGCGCACCAAGTCGCCGGTGATCGCCGGCGCGCAGGGGGCAGATTCGGCCAGTCTGGCATTCAACGCTGTGACCGCGGCGAAGGACGACGGACGCGACGTGTTGCTGATCGACACCGCCGGCCGGTTGCAGAACCGCAAGGAACTGATGAACGAGTTGGAAAAGGTGGTCCGTGTCATCCGCAAGGTCGATGCCACCGCGCCGCACGCGGTGCTGCTGGTGCTGGACGCCACGGTGGGACAAAATGCGCTGTCGCAGGTCGAGGCGTTTGCACGCACCGCTGGCGTCACCGGCCTGGTGATGACCAAGCTCGACGGCACGGCGCGCGGCGGCATTCTGGTGGCGCTGGCGGAGAAGCACAGACTGCCGGTGCATTTCATCGGCGTCGGCGAAGGGGTCGACGATCTCGCGCCGTTCACCGCGCGGGACTTCGCGCAGGCGATCGCGGGGACCGAAGCCACATGACCGACAGCCTGCTCGAAAAGAACAAGCCGCATCCGCTGTTCAAGCTCGCCACCGAGCTCGGGCCGCTGCTGATCTTCTTTTTTGTTAATTCGAAATGGAATCTGTTCGCCGCCACCGGCGCCTTCATGGTCGCGGTGACGGTCGCGATGATCGCTTCCTATGCGGTGACGCGGCACGTGCCGATGATTGCGATCGTCACCGCCATCGTCGTGCTGGTATTCGGCACGCTGACGCTGGTGCTGCACGACGAAACCTTCATCAAGATGAAGCCGACCATCGTCTATTCGCTGTTCGGGGCGATTCTCGGTGGCGGATTGCTGTTCGGCAAATCGTTCATCGCAATCATGTTCGACCAGATGTTCAACCTCACCCCGCAGGGCTGGCGGATCCTGACGCTGCGCTGGGCGCTATGGTTCTTCGCCATGGCGGTGCTGAACGAGACCATCTGGCGCACCCAGTCGACCGAGTTCTGGGTGGCGTTCAAGGTGTTCGGCATGGTGCCGCTGACCATGCTGTTCGCCTTCACCCAGATGCCGCTGATCAAGCGCCATCACCTGGAGCCGGCGACGCTGGAAGCCGCCGACAGTGAGCGCGGCGATATCAGCAAAGGCTGATTGGCGAGTTCTCGAAGCACCCTGACGACAAACGCACCGGCGTGGGTGCGCCGGTGCGTTATCGAATCATGTAATGACGATCGCTCAGCTCTGCTTGGCGATGATCTTGGCCTTGATGCCGTCATAGGTCTTCTGCGGCAAGATCTTCTTCTGCACCAGCTCATCCTTGCCCTTGTAGGGGCGACCCTTGATGATCGCGGCCGAATAGGCCTTGCCGACGCCGGGCAGCGCTTCGAGCTGTTCGGCTGTCGCCGAATTGATGTCCAGCAGTTCGGCCTTCGGCGCAGGGGCCATCTTGTCGGATGTGGCGGCGGGAGCGGCCTTCGGCGCCGGCGCCATCTTGTCGGACTTGGCAGCAGGGGCGGGCTGCGGCGACTGCGCCATCGCCGGCGCGGTAGCAAGAAAGCCGAGTGCAAGCGCGGCGGCGGTCAGCGAGGCAAGCGTGAAATGACGCATGGGTTAAGTCCCTCCAAGGACGTTGTTAGTAACGCCAACGAGGTAGCTTCCGATTCATGGCGGCGCAATGGCCGCAAAATGAACGGCAGATAAAAGCCAGTAATTATTTCGGGGCTGGACCGCGATGGGTCTGGTCAGCGCGCGGGCGCGGGGAGCCCCGCGAGCGGATCGAAAGCGGTCCACGCCTCCGGCAGCTTGACGTCGACGCCGGCCTTGGCGCCCTCGGCGGTCAGGAATCTCATCGACGTATTCATGTCGTCGAGCAGGATCGGAATCGGTTGCAGCGGCTGATCCAGCGGCCGATTGAAATCGTCCCAGTGAATCGGCACGACCCGACGCGCCCCGGTCTGTGTGATCAATTCCCGCCAGTAAGCCCCCATATAGGACGACGATTGCTTGCCAAGTTGGCCGATGCCAAGAAACACCACGTCGGCATGGCGGCCATCGAACGAACCCGGAACGAACCCGGCGCTGGCGTTGATCAACAGCGCCTTGCCGTCGCGTTCGATCAGCACGGCGAAGCTGGTTCCTTCGCGATAGGCGTTGGCGTGCACCGGTGGGACCAGCGGCGCGGTGATCTCGCCGCCGGTGAACGGGGACGGGACGTGCCGACTTTGCAATAACGTCACCTTGAAACGGCCGAAGTTCATCGTGTCGCCTGGCCGGCGGATCGCGATACGATCTTCCGGCATGCCCCAGCCGCGCCCGACATTGGCGGTGGATTCCGAACCGACCAGCAGCGCACCGGTCTGCAACGCCACCTCGGGCGCGTCCATGGCGTGGTCGTAATGCGAATGATTGACGATCACCGCCGCCAGCCGGTCGATCCCGGCGCGCTGCAAGCTGGCCTTAATGACCGCCTTGTCCGGGGCGATCTTCTCCAGAAACAGTTGGCGCGAATTCGGCCGGGTGAAAAAACCGTCGAGCAGGATCTTGGTCTCGCCGTCGTCGAACAGCAGCGTCGAGACGCCGAGGAACGTCACCCGCAACGGAGACGTCGATCTCACGTCGGTATCCGGCTTGCCGGCGACAAAGGCCGCGATGTCGGGGCGGTGGGTCAATCCGTAATAGACGTAGCCGGCGGCACCGATCAGCAGCAGCGCGATCGCCGCGCCGATCCGGATGACGTATTTCATGCGAATTCTCCGAAGAAGCGTCGGTTAAGGGGCTGCCCGCAACGCTTTTTCGATCTCGACCTTGAGCACCTTGTCGAGGTTATCCGGGCTCACCGGGCCGACCAATTTGTAGGCGATGGCGCCGTCGCGGCCGACCACGAAGGTTTCCGGCACGCCGTACACCCCCCATTCGATCGAAGCGCGGCCGTTGCCGTCGACGCCGACCACCGAGAACGGGTTGCCGTAGCGGCCGAGGAAGCGCCTCGCATTGTCGGGCTTGTCCTTGTAGTTGATGCCGACGATCTGAATCCGTTTGTCCTCGCTGAGCATCGTCAGCAGCGGTGCCTCGTCGTGACACGGCACGCACCACGACGCCCAGACGTTGACGACGCTGACCTTGCCCTTGAACTGCGCCGGGTCGAGCCCCGGGACCTGGACGTCGTCGCGGTTGAGGCCCTCCAGCGCCGGCAGCGCGGTGGGCGGCGCCGGGCGCCCGATCAGCGCTGAGGGGATACGCGAGTGGTCGCCGGCGCCGAGGCCGAAATAGAAGATCGCCGCCAGCGCGGCGAAGATGATCACCGGCAGCGCCATCAGCCAGGGTCGGCGGGGTGCGGGAGTGGCCTGATCGCTCATGAGATATCCGTCGCACTCTTGCCGGATCGACGGACCGCCCCGGCGGCTTCGAGGGCGCGTAGCCGCGCTTTCTGGCGCCGGTAGTCGAACCCGACCCAGCCGATCAGGATCGCCACCACGATGGCGACCGCCGCGTAGGACCACACGATGAAAGACGCGTAGGGACCGAGCGCCATCAGACCGACCCGGCCCGGCTGGCCTGCATCATCTGCAAGGTGCGGACGCGGCGACGCAGGATCTCGTTGCGCATCGCCGCCAGATGCAGCGTGACGAACAGCAGCGAGAACGCGATCGCCATCACCAGCAGCGGGATCAGGAAGGACTTGTCCAGGGCCGTTCCGCCCATCCGCATCACCGAGGCCGGCTGGTGCAGCGTGTTCCACCAGTCGACCGAGAACTTGATCACCGGCAGGTTGATGGCGCCCACCAGGGTCAGGATCGCGGCGGCGCGAGCGGCGCGCGAGGGGTCCTCGACCGCGCGCCACAGCGCGATCAGCCCGAGATACATCAGAAACAGGATCAGCATCGAGGTCAGGCGAGCGTCCCATTCCCAATAGGTGCCCCACATCGGCCGGCCCCACAGCGAACCGGTGAATAGCGCCAGGAAGGTGAACGCCGCGCCGATCGGCGCCGCGGTCTTGGCGGCGACGTCGGCCAAAGGATGCCGCCACACCAGCGTGCCGAGCGCGGCAAGACTCATCACTCCCCAGACGAACATCGACAGCCAGGCATTGGGGACGTGGACGAACATGATCTTGACGGTGGCGCCCTGCTGGTAATCGTCCGGCGCCAGCGCCGACTGGATCAGGCCGAGCGTCAGCAGGCACGCGGTCAGGCCGGCCAGCCACGGCAGAATCCGCGTGGTCAGCGACAAGAACCGGGTCGGATTGGCGAGGTCGGTCAGGCTCATGGCATTCCTGATAGTCGCAGCGGCCGGTGCAGGCAATCCGGGCACCCTAGCGTCACACGCGCTCCGCGAGAGTTGATCGAGATTAAACCCGGCACTCAATCCTGCCCGTGACGCAGGCTGGCCGCTGCGGCAAATGGTCCGATCACCATGCTGGCCAGCGACAGCGCACACAGGATCGAGAACGGCGTGCCGAACGGAACCGGCCCGGAAATCGCCG
Organism: Rhodopseudomonas sp.; assembly: GCF_013377015.1. Classification (GTDB taxonomy): domain Bacteria; phylum Pseudomonadota; class Alphaproteobacteria; order Rhizobiales; family Xanthobacteraceae; genus JARJEH01. The sequence goes on from NZ_JACABA010000001.1 coordinate 1,462,925, forward strand.
CTTGCGACGCCGCCACCCCGAAAATCAGCACCGGAATCGACAATGGCAGCACCAGCACCGCCATCAGCAGCCCGCCGCGATGCAGCGTCACCGCCAGCGCCGCCCCGATCATGCCGGTGAAGGTCAGCGCCGGGGTTCCGGCCAGCAGCGTCAACATCACCGCCAATGACGCCGTCCCGTCGAGATTGAGCAGCAGACCGAGCACCGGCGTGGCGACGATCAGCGGCAGGCCGGCGGCCAGCCAATGCGCCAGCGCCTTGGCGGCGCAGGCCAGCTCCAGCGGGGTCCGGCTCATCACGATCAGATCGAGCGAGCCGTCCTCGGCGTCGGCCATGAACAGCCGGTCGAGCGTCAACAGGCTGGCGAGCAGCGCCCCGAGCCAGAGCACCGCGGGACCGATTCGCGCCAGCAGCTTGAGGTCCGGCCCGACCGCGAACGGCATCAGCACCACCACGGTGAGAAAGAACAGCACCCCGATCAACGCGCCGCCGCCGACGCGCAGCGCGATCCTCACGTCGCGGCGGATGATGGAACCCAGCGCGCTCACGCGCCTCCCCCGATTTGCAACTCGCGCGCGGCGATGCCTAGCGGCGTGTGGGTGGCGGCGATGATCAGGCCGTCGCGGTCGAGATGGTCGGTCATCAGGCCGGCGAACATCTGTTGTCCGGCGGCGTCGAGCGCCGAGGTCGGCTCGTCGAGCAGCCAGATCGGCCGGCGCACCGCCAGCAGGCGGGCAATCGACAGCCGCCGTCGCTGCCCGGCCGACAGATATGCCGCCGGCAGATGCGCGGTATGGGAAAGCCCGACCGCCTCCAGGCTGATTGCCGGATCGGTCGCCTCACCGCCGAGGAAGTCGCGCCAGAACGACAGGTTTTCTGCGACGCTCAGCGACGGCTTCAGCGCGTCGCGGTGGCCGAGATAATGCGCCTGCTCAGCCACCGGCAGGTCGTCCTCGCCGCCCGACAACTCGATCGAACCGCCAGCCAGCGTCAGCAGGCCGGCGACCAGCCGCAGCAGCGACGTCTTGCCGGCGCCGTTGTGCCCGACTACGGCGACCGCCTCGCCGCTGGCGGCCTCGAAATCGAGACCGGCAAAGACTTCGCGGCCGCCCCGCACACATTTAAGCCCGCGTCCCGAAAGCCTCATCTTTGAGCATTCCCCGGCCCGGAAGGCGGCCGCGATAATTACAATCGGCGCCGCTGCGTATGATTCTCGAACTGGCGGCGCATCTGGAAAGATTCTATAAGCCGGAACTTGATGCAGCACACAATCGGCGCCTGCAAGCCAATAGGCTCGCCCCCACTGAGGTGCCTTGATACCCATTCGCCATCTGAAGAACGAAAAATCGGGACCGCCTCACATGACCTCGCTCGACAGCTTCAAATGCCGCAAGACCCTCAAGGTCGGCGCCAAGTCCTACATTTATTACAGCCTGCCCACGGCCGAAAAGAACGGCCTGAAAGGGATTTCCCGGCTGCCTTATTCGATGAAGGTGCTGCTGGAAAACCTGCTGCGCAATGAGGACGACCGCACCGTCAAGAAGGCCGACATCGTCGCGGTGGCGAAATGGCTGAAGAAGAAGGCGCTGGAGCATGAAATCGCATTCCGCCCGGCGCGGGTGCTGATGCAGGATTTTACCGGCGTTCCGGCGGTGGTCGATCTCGCGGCGATGCGCAACGCCATGCAGGCGCTCGGCGGTGACGCCGAAAAGATCAACCCGCTGGTGCCGGTCGATCTCGTCATCGACCATTCGGTGATCGTCAATTTCTTCGGTGACAACAAGGCGTTCGGCAAGAACGTGGTCGAGGAATACAAGCAGAACCAGGAGCGCTACGAATTCCTGAAATGGGGCCAGAAGGCGTTTTCGAATTTCGCCGTGGTGCCGCCCGGCACCGGCATCTGCCATCAGGTCAATCTCGAATACCTCGCCCAGACGGTCTGGACCCGCAAGGAGAAGATGACCGTCGGCAAGAAGAAGGGCACCTTCGAGGTGGCCTATCCGGACACGCTGGTGGGCACCGATTCGCACACCACCATGGTCAACGGCCTTGCCGTGCTGGGCTGGGGCGTCGGCGGCATCGAGGCCGAAGCCGCGATGCTCGGCCAGCCGCTGTCGATGCTGCTGCCGGAAGTGATCGGCTTCAAGCTGAAGGGCTCGCTGACCGAAGGCGTCACTGCCACCGATCTCGTGCTCACCGTCACGCAGATGCTGCGCAAGCAGGGCGTGGTCGGCAAGTTCGTCGAGTTCTACGGCCCCGGCCTCGACCATCTCTCGGTCGCCGACAAGGCCACGATCGCCAACATGGCGCCGGAATATGGCGCCACCTGCGGCTTCTTCCCGGTCGATGCCGAGACCCTCGGCTTCCTCAAGACTTCCGGTCGGGCCTCGGCGCGGGTCGCGCTGGTGGAGAAATACGCCAAGGCGCAGGGCCTGTTCCGCACCGCCAAATCGCTCGACCCGGTGTTCACCGCAACCTTGACGCTCGATCTCGGCGACGTGGTGCCGTCGATGGCCGGACCGAAGCGGCCCGAAGGCCGCGTCGCGCTCCCGGCGGTCGCCGAAGGTTTCGCCGCCGCGATGGCGAGCGATTACAAGAAGGCGCTCGACGGTCACCGCTATGCGGTCGAGGGCAAGAATTTCGATCTCGGCCATGGCGACGTGGCGATCGCGGCGATCACCTCCTGCACCAACACCTCGAATCCGAGCGTGCTGATCGGCGCCGGCCTGCTCGCCCGCAACGCCGCGGCCAAGGGCCTCAAGGCCGCGCCGTGGGTGAAGACCTCGCTGGCGCCGGGCAGCCAGGTGGTCGCCGAATATCTCGCCAATTCCGGGCTGCAGAAGGACCTCGACAAGGTCGGCTTCAACCTGGTCGGCTTCGGCTGCACCACCTGCATCGGCAATTCCGGACCGCTGCCGGAAGAAATCTCGAAGTCGATCAACGACAACGGCATCATCGCGGCGGCGGTGCTGTCGGGCAACCGCAACTTCGAGGGCCGGGTGTCGCCGGACGTGCAGGCCAACTACCTGGCCTCGCCGCCTTTGGTCGTCGCTTACGCGCTGGCCGGCACGGTGACCAAGAACCTCAGTGTCGATCCGATCGGCATCGGCCGCGACGGCAAGCCGGTGTACCTCAAGGACATCTGGCCGACGACGAAAGAGATCAACGCCTTCATGAAGAAGTTCGTCACCGCGGCGATCTTCAAGAAGAAGTACGCCGACGTGTTCAAGGGCGACACCAACTGGCGCAAGATCAAGACCGTCGACTCTGAGACCTACAAGTGGAACATGAGCTCCACCTATGTGCAGAACCCGCCTTACTTCGAAGGCATGAAGATGGAGCCGGAGCCGATCGTCGACGTCGTCGACGCACGGATTCTGGCGATGTTCGGCGACAAGATCACCACCGACCACATCTCGCCCGCCGGCTCGATCAAGCTGACCTCGCCGGCCGGCAAGTATCTGTCCGAGCATCAGGTCCGCCCGGCCGACTTCAATCAGTACGGCACCAGACGCGGCAATCACGAGATCATGATGCGCGGCACCTTCGCCAACATCCGGATCAAGAACTTCATGATGAAGGGCGCCGACGGGAATATTCCGGAGGGCGGAATCACCAAGCACTGGCCCGACGGCGAGCAGATGTCGATCTATGACGCTGCGATGAAGTACCAGGCCGAGCAGGTTCCGCTGGTCGTGTTCGCCGGCGCCGAATACGGCAACGGCTCGTCGCGCGATTGGGCCGCCAAGGGCACAAGGCTGCTCGGCGTCCGCGCCGTGATCTGCCAGAGCTTCGAGCGCATCCATCGCTCCAACCTGGTCGGCATGGGCGTGCTGCCGCTGACCTTCGCCGAAGGCGAGTCGTGGCCGTCGCTCGGGCTGAAGGGCGACGAGACGGTGACGATCCGCGGGCTGCAGGGCGACCTGAAGCCGCGCCAGCAATTGACCGCGGAAATCGTGTCCGGTGACGGAACATTGCGCCGGGTCTCGTTGCTGTGCCGGATCGATACGCTCGACGAGCTGGAATATTATCGTAACGGCGGGATCCTGCACTACGTGCTGCGTCGACTCGCGGCGTAAGGCGAATCCGGACATATTGCCTCACCTTGAAGTGAGTGGCAGGTGATTGGAAGGCGGCCTATGCAAGGGCCGCCTTCTGGCTTTTGAAGGCTTGTATTTGGTGCGGCAGGGCAGGTCCTTCCGCCGGTCCGGTGTGGCAAGCGTGGCAACAAACCAATGACGAGCGTCCATGGATTTTCGCGGTGGTCGGGCACACTCGGTCTGTGCGTGATCGTCGCGATGGTCTGTCCGGCCGCTGCCGAGCCGCGCGCGGTGGTGGAACTGTTTACTTCGCAAGGCTGCTCATCGTGCCCGCCGGCCGACAAGATCATCGGCGAGTTGGCGAAAGACCCGTCGGTGATCGCGCTGAGCATGCCGATCGACTATTGGGATTATCTCGGCTGGAAGGACACCCTGGCGGATGCGCGGTTCAGCGCCCGGCAGAAGGCCTATTCGCAGATGCGCGGTGATCGCGACGTCTATACGCCGCAAGTGGTCGTCAACGGCGCCGCGCAGGTGATCGGCAGCGACCGCGCCAGCATCGACGGCGCGATCAGCGACACCAAGAAAGCCGGCGTGATGTCGGTGCCAGTGTCAATGACGCTCGACGGCAAGCAAATCACGGTTTCGGTGGCCACGGGTCACGATAGTCCCACCGCGAGCCACGGCGAAATCTGGATCTGCGCGGTGTCGACGGCGGTGCCGATCTCGATCGGCCGTGGCGAAAACCGCGGCCAACAGGTTACCTATCACAACGTGGTGCGCAACCTGCTCAAGGTCGGCGACTGGAACGGCACCGCTGGCAGCTGGTCAGTGCCGCTGGAGAACATTTCCCGCGATGGCGTCGATGCCGCGGTGGTGTATCTGCAGGACGGCAACCGCGACAGACCGGGCGCCATGCTCGGCGCCGCCTTCGCGACTCTGCACTGAATCTTTCATGATCATTTCGATTCGATGAGCGGTCGCGCCGGCGCTCTTGTCGCCAATCGTCAGAACCGCACCGCGCCACCGCCAAAAACAAAAAGGACCAACTCTCGTTGGCCCAGTATGGGGATTTGGCGCTGCGAACTGACCCGATCCCGACAACTCCGGGGGGCTGGGGGCTGAGGAATCCGGAGCCGAAAGGACCGGGTCATTGCGCAGTGATTTCTTTTTGCAATTCAGGGGGGCGGGCGATGGGCGAAAATTGGGCGGCAATAAGATTCCGCTAACATTCCCGTGACGAAGCGTTTCTGGCTGCCGCGCCCTCCGTGAACGACAATGAATCGCCTCTCCCCTGCCAAGGTCCTCTTGCAGTCGCGACCCACCGGCGCAATCATGTCGGTTGGATGACAGGAGGCGCGGATGAGTTCGATGTCCGAGGAGGCCGAGCCAAGCGAGGCTCGCGCAGCGGAGCGAGGCGCCGCTGCGGGGCCACCGCAAGCTGCGGTGACGTTCAATCGCCTCGAACTCAATCGCATTCTCAATCTCTATGGCCGGATGGTCGCCGCGGGTGAGTGGCGCGACTATGCGATCGACTTTCTGAAAGACCGAGCGGTGTTCTCGGTGTTTCGTCGAGCCTCGGAAGTGCCGATCTACCGGATCGAAAAGGACCCGAGGCTGGCGCGCAAGCAAGGCGTGTACAGCGTGATCTCCGCAAGCGGCCTGATCCTGCGCCGCGGCCACGAGCTGGAACGGGTGCTGCTGGTGATCGACCGCAAGCTGGCGCTGGTTTAGGCGACAGCCTCGTTGCTACCTCCGCAATTGCGAGGGGCGAACGAGACCCGAATGACCGCTTCTTCGATTTGAATCGGATCAGACCTCGGGCGTCGTGCTGCCGCCCTGGCCGAGCGCGCGCTGCATCATCACGGTGTCGAGCCAGCGCCCGAATTTGAATCCGACATTGGGATGGGTCCCGATCATCTGGAACCCAAGCCGCGCGTGCAGGGCGATCGAGCCGGCATTGCCGGAATCGCCGATCACCGCGATCACCTGGCGATAGCCACGGGCCTCGCATTGCGTCACCAGTTCGCGCAGTAGCTTGGTGCCGATGCCGCGGCGGTGGGTGGCGGGGTCGAGATAGACCGAATTCTCCACCGTGAAGCGATAGGCCGGCCGCGGCCGGTACGGCCCGGCATAGGCGTAACCGGCGATGCCGCCCTGCAGCGCCGCGACCAGATAGGGGAAGCCGCCGCCGGTCAGCGCCTCGAATCGCCTGGTCATTTCCGCCAGATCCGGCGGTGTCAGCTCGAACGTCGCGGTACCGAACCGAACGGCTTGTTCATAGATCGCGGTGATGGCGGCCAAGTCGGCCGCGGCGGCGGGTCTGATTTCGACGTCGGACATGGCCGTAGACTATTTTTGTCAGTCGCAAAAGAGAAGCCCCGACCGCGAGGCCGGGGCTTCTGGATCAATCGGGTCGGACGAAGCCGCTATTCCTTCTGTCCGAGCAACTGCAGCAGCAGCGTGAACAGGTTGATGAAGTTCAAATACAGCGACAGCGCCCCGGTGATCGCCGCCCGCTCGGCGATGTCGCCGCCCTGGGAGGCGTAGCCGTAGATGTAGTCGTTCTTCAGCCGCTGGGTGTCCCAGGCGGTGAGGCCCGCGAACACCAGCACGCCGATCACCGAGATCACGAAGCCCATGATGCCGCTGCCCAGGAACATGTTGACCACGCTGGCGATGATGACGCCGAACAGGCCCATGATCAGGAACGAGCCCATCCCAGTCATGTCACGCTTGGTGGTGTAGCCGTAAAGGCTCAGCGCGCCGAACGACGCCGCAGTGATGAAGAACACCTGCACGATCGAGCTGTGGGTGTAGACGAGGAAGATCGACGACAGCGAGACGCCCATCAGCGCCGAGAACGCCCAGAACAGCAATTGCGCCGTGGCGGGCTTCAGCCGGTTGATGCCGAACGAGATCACCATCACCATCGCCAGCGGCGCCAGCATGAACACCCACTTCAGCGGGCTTGCGAAAATGGCGACGCCGAACGAGGTCAGATAGACCTTGCCGATCCTGGCGGCGGCCCCGGCGGCGTCCGGTGTGACCGCGCCCATATAGATGCCGAGCGCGGCGAGTCCGGTGATCGCCAGGCCGATCGACATGTAATTGTAGATGCGCAGCATGTAGGCGCGCAGACCGGCATCGACGGCCGCGGCGTCAACGCGCCCGGCGGCCCGGCCGAAAGGAGAAGCGTAATTACGGTCTAAGTCCGACATGGTCGAAATCCCGTGGTTGTCTGGCCAAACGCAGAGGGTTTGCGCGGCCAGTTCGATCTATATCCCGGACGACGTGTTGGCCGCCATTAATTTTCGGCCATCCAGCCAGCGCCCGACCCAATCTGATATGTGGGAAACTAACACATTCCATGCAAGCATTAATGCGCGGCTGAATGTCGCTCCGCAGCAAAGGGTAAAGAGATTTCTATCGCCGCGGCCCCGGGAACCGGGGTATCGCGCCTGCAACTGCCATGTTCACCCCGGCGTCTTGACCCCCGGCGGATTGCCGCGGCCAGCACATCCGATTCTCATAGATTCCGCAGCACCGACGCCGGTTTCTGGTTCAGCGCCACCAGCGTGCCGAGCAGCCCAAGGCCGACCGTCACGATCAGGGCGGCGGCCACCACACCGGCGGCGCTGCCGGCCTGCCAGATAAAACTGAGTGTCATCAGCCGTGTGACGATCAGCCACGCCGCGACCGATCCGGCGATCACGCCGAACACCGCGGTGGCGAACCCGATCATCAGATATTCGAGCGCATAGGCCCCGAGCAGCCGCGCCCTGGTGGCGCCGAGCGTCTTCAGGATCACCGCGTCGTAGACCCGGTGACGATGGCCAGCGGCCAGCGCGCCGCCCAGCACCAGGATCGCGGAGATCAGCGTCACCGCGCTGGCGCCGCGCACCGCCAGCGCCAGATTGGTGACCACCGTGCCGATGGTTTCCAGCGCCTCGCGCACCCGTACACTGGTCACCATCGGGAACGCATCTGCCACCGCCTTAATGACGGCGGCGTCGCTGGCCGCCGTGCCGCCGGATTCGGTCAGGGTGGCGATATGGGTGTGCGGGGCGCCGCGAAATGCGTTGGGTGAGAACACCAGCACGAAATTAATGCCCAGGCTCTGCCAGTCGACGCTGCGCAGATTGCCGATGGTCGCCGGAATGTCGCGGCCGAGCACGTTGACCACCACCTCGTCGCCGATCTTGAGGCCGAGCCCGTCGGCAAGCTTCTTCTCGAACGACACCAGCGGCGGGCCGCTATAGTCCGGCCCCCACCATCGGCCTTCGACGACCTTGGAACCCTTCGGCACCTCGGCCGCATAGGTCAGGCCGCGGTCGCTCTGCAGCACCCATTCGGCATCGGTCGACGGCTTCAGATCTTCGACCTTGACGCCGCGGGCGGCGACGATCCGGCCGCGCAGCATCGGCACGTCCTCGACGGTCGAATGCGGCGCCTGCTGCTGCAGAAATGCGCCGAAACGGTCGGCCTCGGTGGCGGGGATGTCGATGAAGAAGAATGACGGCGCCTTTTCAGGCAGCGCAGCCATGAACTGCCGGCGCAGATTGCCGTCGATCTGGGTGATGGTGACCAGCACCGCCAGCCCGAGCCCGAGCGACATCACCACCGACGGCGTCAGCGCCCCCGGCCGGTGAATGTTGGCGATCGCCAGCCGCAGCATGGTGATCCGCGAGCGCGGCAGCCGGCGTGCGATCGCCATCAGGCCGGCCGCGATGCCGCGCAGCAGTCCGAACACCACGACCGAGGACAGCACGAACGCCGCGGCGACCCGCTTGTCGTAGGCCAACCCGATCACCACCGCGAGCAGCAGGGCGATCACCGCGCCCATCCAGACCAGATAGCGCAACCGAGGCCGGTGGCCTTGCAGCGTCACCGCCTCGCGAAACAACGCCGCCACCGGCACGTCGTGAACCTGCGCCAGCGGCCACAGGCCGAACGCCAACGCGGTCAGCAGACCATAGAGCAGCGACAGCGCCAGTTCGTCGAGATGCAGCGCCGGTACCACCGGCAGCGGCAGCAATTTGCCGAACAGCCCGACGATGACGAACGGCAACGACGCGCCGAGCACCAAGCCGATCAGCGATCCGATCGCCGCCAGCACGATCACCTGGGTGAGATAGATCGAAAACACGTCGCGGCCGGTAGCGCCGAGCGCCTTGAACGCCGCGATCACGTCGCGGCGGCGGTCGATATGGCTCTTCACCGCATTGGCGACCCCGACGCCGCCGACCAGCAGCGCGGCGAGGCCGACCAAAGTGAGAAACTGGGTGAAGCGAGTGATGGTGCGCTCGAGTTGCGGCGAGGCGTTGCCGCGGCTGCGGATTTCCCAGCCGGCCTGCGGCAATGCGGCGCGCGCTGCGTCGGCCAGCGCGGTCGCGGCCTTGTCGTCGGCGCTGTTGTCGGGCAGCCGGACGCGGTAGGTCCAGCGCACTAGACTGCCAGGCTGTAGCAATTGCGTGGCACGCAGCGCCTGTTCGCTGACCAGGAACCGCGGTCCGAAACCGACATTGCCGGCCAGCTTGTCGGGCTCGGCGCCGACCACGCTGCGAATCACGAAATTCGCGCTGCCGACGCTGACGCGGTCGCCGACCTTGAGATCGAGCCGCGCCAGCAGCGCGGCATCGGCGGCGGCGCCGAACACGCCGTCCTTCTCCACCAGCAGATCCGCCGCCGGCAAATCGGGATCCAGCGTCAATTTGCCCAGCATCGGATAGGCGTCGTCCACCGCCTTGATCTCGACCAGCGCCAGCCGGCCGTCCGGCGTCCGCGCCATGCCGCGCAGCGTCGCCGCCACCGAGACGGCGCCGTGCGCGCGCAGGAACGCGACCTCCTCCGGCTTGGCCTCGCGCTGGATCAGCGAGAACGCCACGTCACCGCCGAGCAGCGTGCGGCCCTCACGGGCCAGACCGGCACTGAGCGAGGCGGCGACCGAGCCGACCCCGGCGATCGCCATCACGCCCAGCGCGATGCAGGCAACAAACACATAGAAGCCGCGCAGCCCGCTGCGCATTTCGCGCAACGCATAGCGGATCGGCAATGACGCCGCGCGGCCGGGCCGCAAGGGTTCTGAGATCACGGCCATCGGCTACGCCGTCTGGACGCGAGCGAGCCCGGCGGCGGCGCCATCGATCCGTCCCGAGCGCAGCCGCACGACGCGGTCGCAGCGCTGCGCCAGCGAGGTGTCATGGGTCACCAGCACCAAAGTCATACCGCGCTCGGCGTGCTTGCTGAACAGCAAATCAACGATCTGCTTGCCGGTGGCCTCATCCAGGTTTCCGGTCGGCTCGTCCGCCACCAGGATCGCCGGATCCGGCGCCAGTGCCCGGGCCAGCGCGACGCGCTGTTGCTCGCCGCCGGATAATTGCGTCGGATAATGATGCAGCCGTTCGCCGAGCCCGACCGAGGCCAGTTCTCGCGCGGCACGCTCGGTTGCGTCGGGGTTACCGGCGAGTTCGAGCGGCACCGCGACATTCTCCAGCGCCGTCATGGTCGGGATCAGATGGAAGGATTGGAACACGATGCCGACATGGCGGCCGCGAAACCGCGCCAGCGCGTCCTCGTCGAGGGCATTGAAAGCGGTGCCGTTGACCACCACTTCACCGCTGTCGGGGCGCTCCAGCCCGGCCATCACCATCAGCAGGGTGGATTTGCCCGATCCTGACGGGCCGATCAGGCCGATCGCCTCGCCGGATGCCACGTTGAGGCTGATATCCTTGAGGATATGCACCCGCGCGGCGCCAGCGCCGAGCGAGAGATTGACGCCTGAGATGGAGATCGTGTCCGGCGCGGGGCCGGCCAATGATGAGGCTTCGATGATACTGTCCATGCTTCCCCCATATGGCACTTCCTCGGCCGTGGTCGAGGGGCTGACGCGCACGATTGCGTGGCTGCTGGTCGCAGGGGTCACGGCGATGGCCGCTGCTCCCGCGGTGGCGGATTCCGCTGCCGCCGCACCGACCAGGCCGATCAAGCTGGTGGTGCTGGGCGATTCGTTGAGCGCCGGCTACGGCCTGCCGGCTGCCGCGGCATTCCCGGTCCGGCTGCAGAAAGCCTTGAAAAGCAATGGACGAGAGACCGAGATCATCAACGCTGGAGTGTCCGGTGACACCGCCAGCGGCGGCCTTGGCCGGCTCGACTGGTCGGTGCCGGCCGATACCGAGGCGGTGATCCTTGAACTCGGCGCCAATGACGCGCTGCGCGGCACCGACCCGAAAGTCACCCGCGCCGCGCTGGACGAAATCCTCAAGCGGCTGAAATCGCGCAATATCAAGGTGCTATTGTGCGGGATGCTGGCGCCGCCGAACTACGGCGCCGATTACGCGGCGCAATTCAACGCGATCTATCCGGACCTGGCGAAAACCTATGCGGTACCCCTGTATCCATTCTTCCTGGACGGGGTCGCCACCATCGCAAATCTGAACCAGGCCGACGGCCTGCATCCGACCGCCGAAGGGGTCGACACGGTGGTCAACAACATCCTGCCCACGGTTGAAGCATTTCTCGGCACGGTCGCTGGGCAACGCAGCTGAAAACCGGGCAACCCATCATCTAGATGAGGTATTCACTGGACATTTTGGCTACCACACTTCGCTCTGTAACATATCTGCGATAGAAATTACCTGTCGTTGATTCGTTCCGTGCTCCTGCATCGAGGGTCTTGCGATGCCGCGTTTGTTCACCGGACTAGAGATCCCGGCCGAGATCGGCCAGACACTCTCCAACTTGCGCGGCGGCCTGCCGGGCGCGCGCTGGATCGACCCCGAAAATTACCACGTCACCCTGCGCTTCATCGGCGATATCGACGGCGTCACGGCGAATGAAATCGCCTCCACTTTGGTGCGAATCAACCGCAAGCCGTTCGACGTGGCGCTGCAGGGCCTGTCGAGCTTCGGCGGCAAGAAGCCGCGCGCGGTAGTCGCCTCGGTGGTGCCGAGCCGGCCGCTGATCGAATTGCAGGCCGAGCTGGAGCGGCTGATGCAGCGCTTCGGGCTCGATCCTGAAGGCCGCAAATTCGTCCCGCATGTGACGCTGGCGCGGCTGCGTGACGCCTCGAACCAGGACGTCGCCGACTATCTCTCGGTGCGCGGCTATTTCCCGACCCGGGTGTTCAAGGCCTCGCGCTTCGTGCTGTTTTCGTCGCGCGCCTCCACCGGCGGCGGGCCCTATGTGGTCGAGGCGCCCTACGAGCTGACGGCGTGAGGCCATCCGCATAGCCCCTCCGTGAATTCACGGCTTGCATTTTGTCGCGCGGTAAGGCCGTAAAGGCGGCATGTCGTCGACCCCGCCCGCCTCCTTCCGCGAACAATATCAGGCTCTCGTCTCCTCCGGCGCGATCGAGGCCGACCCGGCCCAGGCCCGTGCGGTCAGGGCCTTTGCCGACCTCGAGGCCAAGCTGGCCGGCTACAAGCCGGCGAAGAAACATGGCTTTCTCGGCCGGCTGTTCGGCGCCGAAAAGGACCAGCCGGCGCCGCGCGGGCTCTACGTCTATGGCGAGGTCGGCCGCGGCAAGACAATGCTGATGGACCTGTTTTTCGACTCCAGCCCGGTGGCACTGAAGCGCCGCGCGCATTTTCATGAATTCATGGCCGAGGCCCATGAGCGGATCTACGCCTTCCGCCAGAACATCAAGCGCGGCGAAATTCCCGATGGCGACGTCATCGCGCTGACCGCGGCGTCGATCTTCGACGAGGCTTGGCTGTTGTGCTTCGACGAATTCCACGTCACCGACATTGCCGATGCGATGATCCTGTCGCGGCTGTTCGCCAAGCTGTTCGAACTCGGCACCGTGGTGGTGGCAACCTCCAACGTCGCGCCCGACAATCTCTACAAAGGCGGGCTGAACCGGGCGCTGTTCCTGCCGTTCATTGGACTTCTGAAGGGCCGGATGGAGATCTTGCGGCTCGATGCCCGCACCGATTATCGACTTGAAAAGCTGGCCGGGATGAAGGTCTGGCTGACGCCGGCGGATCGCGAAGCCACCGCCGCGATCGACCGGGCCTGGGCGCGGATCACCGGCGGCGCGCCGGGTCATGCCCGCGACATCTCAATCAAGGGCCGTATCCTGCACGTGCCGAAATCCGACCACCATGTGGCGCGGTTTTCCTTCGCCGATCTGTGCGAGAAGCCACTGGGCGCCTCGGATTACCTGAAGCTGGCGCACGACTACCACACCATCATGATCGACCACATCCCGGTGATGCACTCCGCGGACCGCAACGCCGCCAAGCGCTTCATCACCCTGATCGACACGCTGTACGACAATGCGGTGAAGCTGATGGCCTCAGCGGAGGCCGATCCGGTGTCGCTGTATCGCGCCACCGAAGGCCATGAGGCCAACGAGTTCAAACGGACCTCGTCGCGGCTGATCGAGATGAGCTCGGAATCCTACCTGGCGCTGCCGCACGGCCGCAGCGATTCCACCGCGACCGGGTCTTCTACGGGACTGGTGGAAACGTAGGCAACGCCCACACAGCCAGTCATTCCGGGGCGCGAGCCCCTGGGCGAGCGAACCCGGAATCTCGCGACGATAATTCTGCAGCGAGATTCCGAGTTCGCTTGCAGCTTCGCTGCGCGCGCCCCGGAATGACCAGGTTTTGCACCGACGCCCGCGACTATGCGCGGATCGTCGATGCCGATCGCAGGTTTGGCCCGCCTGCCCGTCCAACAATTGGGCGCGTCGCGACTTGAACGGTCGCGGCGAAAGGGATAACCAGCCACTCAGCTTTTCCCTCCCCTTCTCCCCACCTTCGGGCTCAAAGGACAGGTTTCCCATGGCGCGCGACAAGATTGCTTTGATTGGCTCCGGCCAGATCGGCGGAACGCTGGCTCACCTCATCGGCTTGAAGGAGCTCGGCGACGTGGTGATGTTCGACATCGCCGAAGGCATCCCGCAGGGCAAATCGCTCGACATCGCGCAGTCCTCCCCGGTCGACGGCTTCGACGCGCAATTCACCGGCGCCAATTCCTACGAGGCGCTCGACAACGCCAAGGTCTGCATCGTCACCGCCGGCGTGCCGCGGAAGCCTGGCATGAGCCGCGACGATCTTCTCAGCATCAACCTCAAGGTGATGGAGCAGGTCGGAGCCGGCATCAAGAAATACGCCCCCGACGCCTTCGTGATCTGCATCACCAACCCGCTCGACGCCATGGTCTGGGCGCTGCAGAAGGCCTCCGGCATGCCGCACAAGAAGGTGGTCGGCATGGCCGGCGTGCTGGATTCGTCGCGCTTCCGCTATTTCCTCGCCGACGAATTCAACGTTTCGGTCGAGGACGTCACCGCCTTCGTGCTCGGCGGCCACGGCGATACCATGGTACCGCTGGTGAAATATTCGACCGTCGCCGGCATCCCGCTGCCCGACCTGGTCAAGATGGGCTGGACCTCGCAGGCGCGGATCGACGAGATCGTCGACCGCACCCGCAACGGCGGCGCCGAGATCGTCAACCTGCTCAAGACCGGCTCGGCGTTCTATGCGCCGGCGGCCTCCGCGATTGCGATGGCGGAAAGCTATCTGCGCGACAAGAAGCGGGTATTGCCGGTCGCGGCTTATCTCAACGGCGAATACGGCGTGAAGGACATGTATGTCGGCGTGCCGGTGGTGATCGGCGCCAAAGGCGTCGAACGCATCGTCGAGATCGAATTGACCGGCAAGGACCGCGACGCATTCGACAAGTCGGTCGCCGCGGTGCAGGGTCTGGTCGACGCCTGCAAGAAGATCGCGCCCGATCTACTCGGGCGCTGACCGCACGCTCGACCCGCCATTGTTGCCGCTGAAGATTTCGGGGATCGCCAGATGAATGTTCACGAATATCAAGCCAAGGCCGTGTTGCGCGAGTTCGGCGTGCCGGTGTCGTACGGCTTCCCGATCTTCAAGGCCGCCGAGGCCGAGCGCGCCGCCGAGCAACTCGGCGGACCGATCTGGGTGGTGAAGAGCCAGATCCACGCCGGCGGCCGCGGCAAGGGCAAGTTCATGGAAGCCTCGGCCGGCGACAAGGGCGGCGTCCGGCTCGCCAAGTCGATCGCCGAGGTCAAGCAATATGCCGGCGAAATGCTCGGCGCGACGTTGGTGACGATCCAGACCGGCCCGGCCGGCAAGCAGGTCAACCGGCTCTACATCGAGGAAGGCTCCGACATCGACAAGGAGTTCTACCTGTCACTGCTGGTCGACCGCGTCACCTCGCGGATCTCCTTCGTGGTCTCCACCGAAGGCGGCATGAACATTGAGGACGTCGCCCACGACACCCCGGAGAAGATCGTCAGCTTCTCGATCGATCCCGCCACCGGCATCATGGCGCATCACGGCCGCGCCGTCGCCAAGGCGTTGGGGCTGAAGGGCGATCTCGCCAAGCAGGCGGAAAGCCTGGTGGCGCAGCTGTATACGGCGTTCATCGCCAAGGACATGGAAATGCTGGAGATCAACCCGCTGGTGGTGACCAAGCAGGGCGATCTGAAATGCCTCGACGCCAAGATGTCGTTCGACGGCAACGCGCTGTACCGCCACATCGACATTCAGGCGCTGCGCGACGAGACCGAGGAAGACGCCAAGGAAATCGAGGCGTCGAAATACGACCTCAACTACGTCACGCTCGACGGCACCATCGGCTGCATGGTCAACGGCGCGGGTCTCGCGATGGCGACGATGGACATCATCAAGCTGTACGGCATGACGCCGGCGAACTTCCTCGACGTCGGCGGCGGCGCCAACAAGGAGAAGGTCACGGCGGCGTTCAAGATCATCACCGCGGACCCCAATGTGAAGGGCATCCTGATCAACATCTTCGGCGGCATCATGAAGTGCGACATCATCGCCGAGGGCGTTGTCGCCGCGGTCAAGGAAGTCGGCCTCAGCGTCCCGCTGGTAGTGCGTCTCGAAGGCACCAATGTCGAGGCGGGCAAGAAGATCATCCAGCATTCCGGCCTCAACGTGCTGCCCGCCGACAATCTCGACGACGCCGCGCAAAAGATCGTGAACGCCGTCAAGAAGGGCTAGGTTATGGCGCAGGACCATCTCGCCGCGCCGCAACCGCTGGAGGAGCATCGCAGGCTCGCGGCGTTCGCGGGCGAGTGGGCTGGGGAAGAGACGGTGTTTCCGTCTCGCTGGAACGCCGGCGGAACCGCCAGCTCCAAGGTTACCGCACGGATCGACCTCGACGGCTTCTATCTGATCCAGGACACGCGCCAGTTTCGCAACGGCAAGGAAAGCTTCGCCACTCACGGCGTGTTCACCTACGACCGGGACGACCGGCTCTACAAATTGTTCTGGCACGATTCGCTGGGCTACACCCCGCCGGCGCCGGCCACCGGCGGCTGGAAGGACAATATCCTGACGCTGCGGCGCGGCTCGCTGCGCGGCACCGCGCGACATGTCTATGAGATCATCGACGACAACAATTACACGCTAAAGATTCAATTCTCGCCCGACTCCGAAGGATGGGCCGACGTGCTCACGGGCATCTATCGCCGGACGACCTGATCCCTTCCCGACCGACTGCGAAAGCATCACCGACCATGGCCATCCTGATCGACAACAACACCAAAGTCATTTGCCAGGGCTTCACCGGCAAGAACGGCACCTTCCATTCCGAGGCCGCGATGGCCTACGGCACCAAAATGGTCGGCGGCACCTCGCCCGGCAAAGGCGGCTCGACCCATCTCGGGCTGCCGGTGTTCGACACCGTGGCCGAGGCCAGGGACCGGACCGGCGCCGACGCCTCGGTGATCTATGTGCCGCCGCCGGGCGCCGCCGACGCGATCTGCGAGGCGATCGATGCCGAGATCCCGCTTATCGTTTGCATCACCGAGGGCATTCCGGTGCTCGACATGGTGCGGGTGAAGCGCTCGCTGCAAGGCTCGAAGTCGCGGCTGATCGGGCCTAACTGCCCCGGCGTGATGACCGCAGGCGAATGCAAGATCGGCATCATGCCGGCCAACATCTTCAAGCCGGGCTCGGTCGGCATCGTGTCGCGCTCCGGCACACTGACCTATGAGGCGGTATTCCAGACCACTAGCGAAGGCCTCGGCCAGACCACTGCGGTCGGCATCGGCGGCGATCCGGTCAAGGGCACCGAGTTCATCGACGTTCTGGAGATGTTCCTGGCCGACCCCAAAACCTTGTCGATCGTCATGATCGGCGAGATCGGCGGCTCGGCCGAGGAGGACGCCGCCCAGTTCCTGATCGACGAGGCCAAGCGCGGCCGATCCAAGCCGATGGTCGGTTTCATCGCCGGTGTCACCGCGCCTCCCGGCCGCCGCATGGGCCATGCCGGCGCGATCATCTCGGGCGGCAAGGGAGATGCCGGCTCGAAGACCGCAGCGATGGAAGCCGCCGGCATCGTGGTCTCGCCCTCGCCGGCCCGGCTCGGAAAGACCCTTGCCGAAAAATTGAAGTCTTAGTTCAGACCTTGTTTCTTTACCGGCTTACATTTCTCGAAATTCAGGTATTAAGGTGCACTATGTTGCTGATCCGGTAACCGGATCAGCCGTCGCCGTATCCGACGCGACACTCATTATCAGGACGCAATCATGTCTCGCCAGGACGCGAATGCCGCTTTTGCCCTCTCCTCGTTTCTGCAGGGCGCCAATGCCAGCTATATCGACGACCTCTATGCCCGATACGAAAGCGAGCCCGGCTCGGTCGACGCCGAATGGCAGGAGTTTTTCAAGAGCCTGAAAGACCCGCCGGCGGACGTCCAGAAGAACGCCGAGGGACCGTCCTGGTCGCAGGCCAACTGGCCGCTGACGCCGCGCGACGATCTCACCTCTGCGCTCGACGGCAATTGGGCGCAGGTCGAAAAGGCGATCGGCAGCAAGATCGCCGCGAAGGCGAAGACCAAGGGCGCCGAGCCGGCGACGGTCGATGTCAACCAGGCGACGCGGGATTCAGTTCGCGCCTTGATGCTGATTCGCGCCTACCGGATGCGCGGCCATTTTCACGCCAAGCTCGATCCGCTCGGATTGGAACCGGCGCGCGACCACGAGGAACTCGATCCCCGCAGCTATGGCTTCACCGAGGCCGATCTCGACCGCAGGATCTTTCTCGATCACGTGCTGGGGCTGGAATACGGCACCTTGCGCGAAATCGTCGCGATCTGCGAGCGGACTTATTGCCAGACCATGGGCATCGAGTTTCTGCACATCTCCAACGGCGCGCAGAAGAGCTGGATCCAGGAACGGATCGAAGGCCCGGACAAGGAGATCAGCTTCACCCGTGAGGGTCGCCGCGCGATCCTGATGAAGCTGATCGAGGCCGAGGGCTTCGAGAAGTTCTGCGACCTGAAATTCACCGGCACCAAGCGGTTCGGGCTGGACGGCGGCGAGTCGCTGATCCCGGCGCTGGAGCAGATCATCAAGCGCGGCGGCAATCTCGGCGTCCGCGAGATCGTGCTCGGGATGCCACATCGCGGCCGGCTCAACGTGCTGACGCAAGTCATGGGCAAGCCGCATCGCGCGCTGTTCCACGAGTTCAAGGGCGGTTCCGCCAATCCCGACGAGGTCGAGGGCTCCGGCGACGTCAAATATCATCTCGGCGCCTCGTCGGACCGCGAGTTCGACCACAACAAGGTGCATCTGTCGCTCACCGCCAACCCCTCGCATCTGGAAATCGTCGATCCGGTGGTGCTCGGAAAAGTCCGCGCCAAGCAGGATCAGCATGGCGACCTGCCGGAAGAGCGCGTCTCGGTGCTGCCGCTGCTGATGCACGGCGACGCCGCCTTCGCCGGCCAGGGCGTGGTGGCGGAATGTTTCGGATTGTCCGACCTGAAGGGTTACCGCACCGGCGGCTCGATCCATTTCATCGTCAACAACCAGATCGGCTTCACCACCTATCCGCGCTATTCGCGGTCCTCGCCCTATCCGTCCGACGTCGCCAAGATGATCGACGCGCCGATTTTCCATGTAAACGGCGACGATCCGGAAGCGGTGGTGTTCGCCGCCAAAATCGCGGTCGAGTTCCGGCAGAAATTCCACAAGCCAGTCGTGATCGACATGTTCTGCTACCGCAGGCATGGCCACAACGAGGGCGACGAGCCGGCCTTCACCCAGCCGATGATGTACCGCAAGATCGCGGCCCATCCCACGACGCTGGAGATCTATTCCAAGCGGCTGATCGCCGACGGCGTGATGACCGAGGGCGAGATCGACAAGGCCAAGGCCGACTGGCGCGCCCGGCTCGACGCCGAGCTCGAGGCCGGCACCGGCTATCGGCCCAACAAGGCCGACTGGCTCGACGGCAAATGGGCCGGCTTCAAATCCGCCGACCAGGAAGAGGATCCGCGCCGCGGCATCACCGGCATCGATGTCGGCGTGCTGAAGGAGGTCGGCCGCAAGATCACCAAGGTCCCCGAGGGTTTCCGGCTTCACCGCACCGTCCATCGCTATCTGGAGAACCGCGCCAAGGCGATCGACTCCGGCGTCGGGATCGACTGGGCCACCGGCGAAGCTTTGGCGTTCTGCACCCTGCTGCAGGAGGGCCACCGGGTCCGACTGTCCGGCCAGGACTCCGAACGCGGCACCTTCTCGCAGCGGCATTCGGTACTGTTCGACCAGGAGGATGAGACCCGCTACACGCCGTTCAATCATCTCGGCCCCGAGCAGGGCCACTATGAGGTGATCAACTCATTGCTGTCGGAAGAAGCCGTGCTCGGCTTCGAATATGGCTATACGCTGGCGGAACCGAACGCGCTGACGATCTGGGAGGCGCAGTTCGGCGACTTCGCCAACGGCGCGCAGGTGCTGTTCGATCAGTTCATCTCCTCGGGCGAACGCAAATGGCTGCGGATGTCGGGACTGGTCTGCATGCTGCCGCATGGCTATGAGGGCCAGGGTCCGGAGCATTCCTCGGCACGGCTCGAGCGCTTCCTGCAGATGTGCGCAGAAGACAACATGCAGGTGGTGCACGCCACCACCCCGGCCAACTTCTTCCACGTGCTGCGACGCCAGCTCAAGCGCGAGATCCGCAAGCCGCTAATCCTGATGACGCCGAAGTCGCTGCTACGCCACAAGCGCGCGGTATCGCGGCTCGACGAGCTCGGCGCCGACACCACCTTCCACCGCATCCTGTACGACGACGCGGCGATGCTGCCCGACGAGAAGATCAAGCTGGTCGCCGACGACAAGATCCGCCGCGTCGTGCTGTGCTCCGGCAAGGTCTATTACGATCTCTATGAGGAGCGCGAAAAGCGCGGTACCGACGACATCTATCTACTGCGGGTCGAACAGCTCTATCCGGTGCCGCTGAAGGCGCTGGTGCAGGAACTGTCGCGCTTCAAGAAGGCCGAGATCGTCTGGTGCCAGGAAGAGCCGCGCAACATGGGCGCGTGGCACTTCATCGAGCCGTATCTGGAATGGGTGCTGAATCAGGTCGGCGCGCCGAACCGGCGTCCGCGCTATGCCGGCCGCGCTGCGTCGGCGGCGACCGCCACCGGCCTGATGTCGAAGCATCTGGCCCAGCTCAAGGCCTTGCTGGACGAGGCCCTGCGCTGACCGTCGCGCCACCGGTTTTGTTCGAAAAAGCGATCAGACGCGGATCGCCGGCAAGGCCGGCGACGCCGCAAGAGGGAAGAAGCAATGACTGAAATTCGCGTTCCAACGCTCGGCGAGTCAGTGACCGAAGCCACCATCGGCCGCTGGTTCAAGAAGGCCGGCGATGCCGTCGCGGTCGACGAGCCGTTGGTCGAACTGGAGACCGACAAGGTCACCATCGAAGTGCCGGCGCCCTCCGCCGGCACGCTCGGCGAGATCATAGCCAAGGACGGCGAAACCGTCGCGGTCGGCGCGCTGCTCGGGCAGATCTCGGACGGCGTCGCCGGCAAGGTCGCCGCCGCCCCCAGCAAGGCCGCCGCGCCGGCTGCTGCTCCCGCTGCCGCGCCCCCCGCCGCGGCGCCGTCGGCGCCCACTGCGAAAGCTGCACCGGCCGATACGCCGCAAGCGCCGTCGGTGCGACGGATTTCCGCGGAAAGCGGGATCGACGCCGCCACCGTGCCGGGCTCCGGCAAGGACGGCCGTGTCACCAAGGGCGACATGCTGGCGGCGATCGAAAAGGCCGCCTCGGCCCCGACCCCGGTGAACCAGCCCGCCGCCGCGGTGCAGGTCCGCGCACCCTCGCCGGCCGACGACGCCGCGCGCGAAGAGCGCGTCAAGATGACCCGGCTGCGCCAGACTATCGCGCGCCGGCTCAAGGAAGTTCAGAACACCGCTGCGATGCTGACGACCTTCAACGAGGTCGACATGAGCCACATCATGGCGATGCGAACGCAATACAAGGACGTGTTCGAGAAGAAGCACGGCGCCAAGCTCGGCTTCATGGGCTTCTTCACCAAGGCCTGCGTACAGGCGCTGAAGGACATCCCGGCTGCCAATGCCGAGATCGACGGCACTGACCTGATCTACAAGAACTACTACCACGTCGGCGTCGCCGTCGGCACCGACAAGGGCCTGGTGGTGCCGGTGGTGCGCGACTGCGATCAGAAGTCGATCGCCGAGATCGAGAAGAGCATCGCCGATTTCGGCCGCCGCGCCCGCGACGGCCAGCTCAAGATCGACGAGATGCAGGGCGGCACGTTCACCATCACCAATGGCGGGATCTACGGCTCGCTGATGTCGACCCCGATCCTGAACGCGCCGCAATCGGCGATCCTCGGCATGCACAAGATCCAGGAACGTCCCGTGGCGATCGCCGGCAAGGTCGAGATCCGACCGATGATGTATCTGGCGCTGAGCTACGACCACCGCGTGATCGACGGCAAGGAAGCGGTGACCTTCCTGGTCCGCGTCAAGGAAAGCCTGGAAGACCCGGCGCGGCTGGTACTGGACCTATGACGCCGGCTTGATGCTGGCCGTTGATGTTCGGCGGCGCGGCCGCCGGTGCTGCTGGGGGGAGCGCGATGCAGCCACTGCCGACTGAAATCACCGTGCTGGGCTGGAGCGTGGTGCTGCTGATCGCACAGATGTTCCTGGCCTCGGTGCCTGTCACCAAGGAGCTCGGCGGTCTGTATCAGGCCGGCCCGCGCGACGAGGGCAAGGCGGCGCGCGGGCGATTCGCCGGACGCGCCGGGCGCGCGTTTCGCAATCTGCTGGAAACCTATCCGGTGTTCGTGGCGCTGGCACTGGCGCTCGCCGTCACCGGTCGCACCGGTGGCTGGGGCGCGCTCGGCGCCGAGATCTGGCTGGTGGCGCGGATTCTCTATGTGCCGGCCTACCTGATTCATTTTCCGTTCGCGCGCACGTTCGTGTGGTTCGTGTCGCTGCTGGCACTGATCGCGATGCTGGTGCGGCTTCTGAGCTAGACCTGGATGGAGGGATGCATTCCTTGACCGACCGCGTTGTCATCGTCACCGGCGGAAGTCGCGGCATCGGCCGGGCGACCGCGATCGCCGCCGCGGGCCGCGGTTTCCGGGTCGTCGTCGGCTATGCCAGCAATGCCGCCGCGGCAGGAGAAGTGGTCGCCAAGATCGAGGCCAGCAACGGCAAGGCGATAGCAGTGAAATGCGATGTCGGCAGCGAGGATGACATCATTGCCCTGTTCAAGGCGGCGGACGCGTTCGGCACGCTCGGCGCGCTGGTCAACAATGCCGGGATCGTCGGCCCGACCTCGCGGGTCGACGAGATGTCGGCCGAGCGAATCCAGCGCATGATGGCGGTCAACGTCACCGGCAGCATTCTGTGCGCCCGCGAGGCGGTGAAGCGGATGTCGACCCGGCACGGCGGCAACGGCGGCGTCATCATCAACCTGTCGTCGGTTGCCGCCAAGCTCGGCTCGCCCAACACCTATGTCGACTACGCCGCCTCGAAAGGCGCGATCGATTCCTTCACTGTCGGTCTGGGCCACGAGGTCGCCGGCGAAGGCATCCGGGTCGCGGCGATCCGCCCCGGACTGATCGACACCGAAATCCACGCCTCGGGCGGCGAGCCGGATCGCGCCCACCGACTCAGCCACATGGTGCCGATGAAGCGCGTCGGCACCGCCGACGAAATCGCCAACGCCATTGTCTGGCTGCTGTCCGACGAGGCGAGCTACGTCACCTCGGCGATTCTCGACGTTTCGGGCGGGCGTTAGGGTGATATGCTGTTGGCCATTGCGATTACCGTCATTGGGGAGCGGACATGGCCGACGAAATCGATCTGAGATTTCTGGGCGAACAGATCAAGCGCCTGCAGGGCGACGTCAGGCTGGTCAAGACTGAGATGGCGCAGATGCGTGCCGACAACGTCAAGGTCAACAGCGATGTGGTGGCGCTCAGCGCCGCGCTGAGCCGCATGGAAGGACAGCTCGACGCCTTTCGTGAATCGGTCGGTGACCGGTTCGATCAGCAAGTCGAACTGATCAAATCCAGCTTTCGCGCGCTTTCGGAAGACATTCAAACCATAAAGAAGTCCTGACATGCCCTCCTACGATCTCGTTATCATCGGCACCGGCCCCGGCGGCTATGTCTGCGCGATCCGCGCGGCGCAACTCGGCCTCAAGGTCGCGGTGGTGGAGAAGCAGCCGACGCTCGGCGGTACTTGCCTCAACATCGGCTGCATGCCCTCGAAGGCGCTGCTCTATGCGTCGGAAATGTTCGAAGAAGCCGGGCACTCCTTCGCCAAGATGGGAATCACGGTGGCGGCACCGAAGCTCGACCTACCGGCGATGATGGCCTTCAAGCAGCAGGGCATCGACGGCAACACCAAGGGCGTCGAGTTCCTGATGAAGAAGAACAAGATCGACGTGATCCACGGCAAGGGCAAGCTGCTCGGCGCCGGCAAGGTCGAGGTCGCAGGCGCCGACGGCAAGTCCCAGACCGTCGAGGCCAAGAACATCGTGATCGCCACCGGCTCGGACGTCGCGCGACTGAAGGGCATCGAAATCGACGAGAAGCGGATCGTGTCGTCGACCGGCGCGTTGTCGCTGGACAAGGTGCCGGAGAAACTGATCGTGGTCGGCGCCGGCGTGATCGGGCTCGAGCTCGGTTCGGTGTGGCGACGGCTCGGCGCCCAGGTTACCGTGGTGGAATTTCTCGACCGCATCCTGCCCGGCATGGACGGCGAGGTGGTCAAGCAATTCCAGCGCATCCTGGAGAAGCAGGGTTTTGTCTTCAAGCTCGGCGCCAAGGTCACCAGCATCGACAGCTCAGCGGCAAAACTGAAGGTCCAGGTCGAGGCCGCCGCTGGCGGCAATCCGGAAGCGCTGGAGGCCGACGTGGTACTGGTCGCAATCGGGCGCGTCCCCTACACCAGCGGCCTTGGCCTGACCGAAGCCGGCGTCGCGCTCGACGAGCGCGGCCGGATCAAGATCGACGGTCATTTCGCCTCCAGCGTGAAGGGCATCTACGCGATCGGCGACGTCGTGCGCGGCCCGATGCTGGCGCACAAGGCCGAGGACGAGGGCGTCGCGGTCGCGGAGATCCTCGCCGGCAAGGCCGGGCACGTGAACTACGACGTCATCCCCGGCGTGGTCTACACCACGCCGGAAGTCTCCTCGGTCGGAAAGACCGAAGAGGAACTGAAAGAGGCAGGCGTGGCCTACACCGTCGGCAAGTTTCCGTTCACCGCCAATGGCCGCTCCAAGGTCAACCAGACCACCGACGGCTTTGTGAAGATTCTCGCCGACGCCAAGACCGACCGCGTGCTTGGCGTGCATATCGTCGGCCGCGAGGCTGGCGAGATGATCCATGAGGCCGCGGTGCTGATGGAATTCGGCGGCTCCGCGGAAGACTTGGCGCGCACCTGCCACGCCCATCCGACCCGGTCCGAGGCGGTCAAGGAAGCCGCGCTTGCGGTCGGCAAGCGCGCGATCCATATGTAATGCAGCCCCGGCTTCGTCCGGATCCGGACGAGGCCGATGATGCGACGCCTGCTCCAGCCGCTGTGGTTTCTACTCGCCGTCGCGTTCCTGATCGAGGCCTGGTTCTGGGACCACCTCGAGCCGGTGGTCGAGCGCATCGTCGCGCTGATCCCGCTCCGCGAATTCAAGCTCTGGCTGGAGCGGCGGATCGAAAGCCTGTCGCCGGCGGCGACGCTGGTGGTGTTCCTGGTCCCGGTGGCGCCGCTCTATCCGCTGAAACTGTTCGCGCTAGCGCTGATCGCGCAGCAGCACTGGATCGCCGGGCTCGCGATCTTCGCCTTTGCGCAAGTGGTCGGGCTCGGCATTGCCGCCTTCATCTTCGATCTGACCAAGCCGAAACTGCTGCAGATGCGCTGGTTCGCCGCAATGTACCGCTGGGTGATCGAGCTGCGCGCCAAAGCGCACGCCTATGTCGCGCCGATCATGGCGGCCATCAGAATCCGGATGCGGGAAGCGCTCGGCCGCAAAGGTGGCGGCTGGGGGGCGCGAACGCTGCGACTGATGCAACGCTTCCGTAAGCGCGTGCAGCAGTCGCGGTAACCTTTCGTCCGTTACATCAGATGCACGGCGTGCGGCGCAAACAGCCCGATCGCGGTGAACGCCAGCCCGGTGACCGCCAGCAGGCCGGAAATCCAGGCCAGCGCAATCATCCCGGTAATGATGGTCGCCGATGCCAGCACAATGCCGATCTGGAACGCGGCTGAAGCCACTTCGTAATGATGGTACCGCGCCATCGCCAGATCGCGATCGTGCTCAGCGTGCTTGGCGCGCTCGGCGAGCTGCTCGGAGCCCTCTCCGGTCTCCGGCTCAGAGCGGTAGCGCGCCGCGGTCTTGGCCCATTCATCAATCTGCTTCGCCAGCGCGGCCTTGGCAGCATCATCGCCCATCACGCCAAGGCTCAGCTTGGCCTGATCGGAGGTCGCCTGCACCACGGTGCGGCGGATGCTCTTGGCCTGAAAGAACGCCCACAGGTTCGAGGCCTCGACGTTCTTCGAAATCGATTCGGTCTGCGCGCCCTTGCCGAGTGTTTCCGACAGCGCCAGGAACAGCGCGATCACCGCGATCAGCAGCGCGATCTTCTTGTTCGAGCCCGATGCGTGTTCCGCATGCTCGGCGTGCTCCATACTCTCGTGCGCGCTCATCTCGTGCTCCCTTTGTAACAAAACGGTCATGCCCGGGTCGCCCCTGGCCGCGCTTACTAGCATCGGAACTTGTCAGCGGGATGGATGGCCGGGTCAAGTCCGCCGACGCGGCTGTGGATGACGGTGTGGCTACGCCCGGGGGTGCGCGGTCTTGTAGACCTCGAACAGCCGTTCGGTGTCGATCCCAGTATAGATCTGCGTGGTCGACAGCGAGGCG
The DNA here is from genome assembly GCF_013377015.1 of Rhodopseudomonas sp. Lineage (GTDB taxonomy): Bacteria > Pseudomonadota > Alphaproteobacteria > Rhizobiales > Xanthobacteraceae > JARJEH01. The sequence goes on from NZ_JACABA010000001.1 coordinate 1,489,157, forward strand.
TGGCCGAGCAGCTCCTGGATCGCGCGCAGATCGCCGCCGCGGCTTAGAAGGTGGGTTGCGAATGAGTGGCGCAAGGCGTGCGGCGTGGCTGAATCGGGCAGGCCCAACGCCCCGCGCAGCCGCTCCATGGTGAGCTGAATGATTCGCGGACTGAGCGGACCGCCGCGGGCGCCGACGAACATCGGCCCTTCCGGCGGCAGCGGATGCGGACAGACCGCCGCGTATTCGGCAATCAATGCCAGCACGTTGTGCAGCACCGGCACCATTCGGGTCTTGTTGCCCTTGCCAAGCACGATCAAGGTGTCGCCGGCGCCGGGCGCCGGCACGTCGCGGCGCTTCAGGCCCAGCGCTTCGGAGATTCGCAGCCCGGAGCCGTACAACAGCCCCATCACCGCGGCGTCGCGCGCCCAAATCCAAGGCTCGCGATTTTCCCCGGCGCGCTCGTCGGCGTCGGCCAGGCGTTTGGCGCCAACGATCTGGATCGGTTTCGGAAGGCTCTTACCGACTTTCGGCGCGCGAATCGCTGACAGCGCCCCGACCCGACCGTTGCCTTCACGTTCGAGAAATCGCCCGAACGAGCGCATCCCGGCCAGTGCCCGCATCAGCGAGCGGCCGCCGATCTCGTCGGCCCGCCGCGCCGCCATGAAGCCGCGGACGTCGCTGGCTTCCAACTCGGCAAATCGCCGCAGCGACACCCGCTCGCCCCAATGCTGGCTAAGAAAGATCAGGAACTGGCGGACGTCGCGGCTGTAGGCTTCCAGCGTCTTCGGCGACAGCCGGCGTTCGGCGCGCAGATGCGCCAGCCAGCGGGTCATTTCTGCGGCGATATCGGCGCCGGCGCAATCGAGTTCAATCGGCGCGATGACGCTGGTCGGTTTGGCCTTTGACGGGATCATGGGCTGCTCGAGCGCGCGATGCGCGTATAGGTGATATTATCAGATTTCCTTTCGCTTTGATGAATCATCCCCGCGAGCCCGATTCCCCGATGGACAATTTCTCGCGCAGTGGCCCGCCATTGACCACCCGCGTGGTCGATGTGCTGCTGCCGGTCGCGCTCGACCACGCCTATTCCTACCGGGTGCCACGCGGAACCGAGCTGAAGCCCGGCGACGTGGTCAGCGTACCACTCGGAGCGCGCGAGGTGATCGGCGTGGTGTGGGCGGACAACCCCAACCCCGATCCGCGCCTGCACAATCGCCTCAAGGAGGTCGGCGAAAAGCTCGACGTGCCGCCGCTGCGGAACGAATTGCGCAGCCTGGTCGACTGGGTCGCCAATTACACCTTGTCGGCGCGGGGCATGGTGCTGCGCATGACACTGCGGATGGGCGAGCATCTTGGCCCCGAACGGGTGCGGATGGGGGTGCGGCTGGTCGGCGAAAAGCCGCGCCGCATGACTCCGGCGCGGAGCCGCCTGATCGAAATCCTGTCGGACCGGTTGCTGCACGGCAAATCCGACGTGGCCAAGGAGGCCGGTTGCAGCGCCGGGGTAATTGACGGGCTGGTCGACGAGGGCACGCTGGCGGTCGAGCCGATGCCGCGCGCGCTGGCGGCGCCGGCGCCGGACCCGGAATTCTGCGCTCCGGATTTTTCGCCGGACCAGAAAGTCGCGGCGGAGGCGATGACCGCGCTGGCGGCGGCGGGCGGCTTTCAGGTCGCCCTGCTCGACGGCGTCACCGGCTCCGGCAAGACTGAAGTGTATTTCGAGGCGGTGGCCGAGATCATCCGCCGCGGCCAGCAGACCCTGATCCTGATGCCGGAAATCGCCCTGACCGGACAGTTTCTCGATCGCTTTGCGCTGCGCTTCGGGGTCCGGCCGCTGGAATGGCATTCCGAGCTCACGCCGCGCACCCGCGCCCGCAACTGGGCGGCGATCGCCGAAGGCAGCGCGCCAATCGTGGTCGGCGCGCGCTCGTCGCTGTTCCTGCCTTACGCGAATCTCGGCTTGATCATCGTCGATGAGGAGCATGACCAGGCCTACAAGCAGGACGAAGGCGTGCACTATCACGCCCGTGACATGGCGGTAGTTCGCGCCTCGATCGCCAAGATCCCGATCGTACTGTCGTCGGCGACGCCGTCGGTGGAGACCGAGGTCAACGCCCGCAAGGGTCGTTATCAGCGCATCGTGCTGCCGGCCCGATTCGGCGGACAGCACATGCCGCATATCGAAGCCATCGACCTGCGCCGCTTCGCCCCGCCGCGCGGCCGCTTCGTTTCGCCGCTGCTGGCCGAACAGATCGGCATCGCGATCGAGCGCCGCGAACAGGCGCTGCTATTTCTCAATCGCCGCGGCTATGCGCCGCTGACGCTATGCCGGGCCTGCGGCCGTCGCTTCGCCTGCACGATCTGCGACGCCTGGCTGGTCGATCACCGGTTTCGGCAGCGACTGGTGTGCCACCACTGCGGCTTCTCGATGCCGCGGCCGCGGATCTGCCCGCATTGCAGCGCGGAGGAATCGCTGGTCGCGGTCGGCCCCGGCGTCGAGCGATTGCAGGAAGAAGCAGCGGCGCTGTTTCCCAATGCCCGCACCATGGTGCTGTCGAGCGACCTGATCACCTCGATCGAGACCATGCGCAGCGAGCTCAACGAAATCGCCGAAGGCCGGGTCGACATCATCATCGGCACCCAGCTGGTAGCCAAGGGCCATAATTTTCCCCGGCTCAATCTGGTCGGCGTGATCGACGCCGATCTCGGACTCGGCAATGGCGATCCGCGCGCCGCCGAACGCACCTACCAATTGCTGAACCAGGTGATCGGTCGCGCCGGCCGCGACCAGGGCCGCGGCGTCGGTTACCTGCAAACCCATCAGCCGGAACATCCGGTGATGAAGGCGCTGGTCGCCTGCGATCGTGAGGCGTTCTATGCCAGCGAGATCGATGCGCGCGAGCGCACCGGCTACCCGCCGTTCGGGCGGCTGGCGAGTCTGATCGTGTCCGCCGGCGACCGCCCCACTGCGGAGGGTTATGCCCGGCAACTCGCGGCGATCGCGCCGCTCGACGAGCGAATCAAGGTGCTGGGTCCGGCAGAGGCGCCGCTCGCGGTGATCAAGGGCCGCTACCGGTTCCGGATATTGCTGAAGTCGCCGCGGAATGTCGATCTGTCGAATTACTTGCGGCAATGGCTCGCGGCCGGTCCAAAGACCAGGGGAAACCTGAAGCTCGAAGTCGATGTCGATCCGCAGAGCTTTTTGTAGTTCACTTCAACAGTTTATCACGTGTCGGCCATGGTCGGGAGCCGATTCCTCTCCGTGTCTTGGATGAAATGCCTGATCTGGCTCTCCGAATTTCCCGGCCAGGCTCTCAGGATGAGGCGGAGAGCGCGCCGCCAAAGCCGCACAAACAACGAAGCCTGCCGTCATTGGCGACGGCAGGCTTCGATATGGCACGCGAGATCTCGCGGCCGAACTCAACGCAACGATGTGGTTGACTGATTGAAGTATGTAACCCGCTTCGCGCGGTTACATCACTTCCGCGACCACCATGCCGACGCCGCGGCTGGTGAGGCCGATCGCGCGCGCGGCGCCGGTCGACAGATCGAGCACACGGCCGCGAACGAACGGGCCGCGATCATTGACGGTGACGACCACGCTGCGGCCGCCATGGGTGACCTTGAGCTGAGTGCCGAACGGCAAGCTGCGGTGCGCCGCCGTCATGGCGCTCTGGTTGAAGCGCTGACCCGACGCGGTGCGGCTGCCGGACTCGTTGCCATAATACGACGCCATCCCGGAGAAGCTGCGCGACGAACCGCCGCCGACCGAGGCATTGGCATTCTTCCAATCGTGGTGGGCGTGATGACGGTGGTGATGGCCCCGGTGCGATTTCGCCGACGCTTCGGTCACAGCCCCGCTGAGCAAAAAAGTCGCGGCAATCAACGCAACCGCGGTACGCGGTCGGGATTGAATTCTCGGCGTCGATGTCTTGGTTTGCAGCATATATAAATCCTTAGAATAGTATTGCCGTTCATGTGGCAAGTGGAACCCCCGTCCCGTTTTCGCTAACGGACCGTTTCGCTGCGTAATGAGGCGACAAATTGGCGCTCAGTTGGCTGCTTTCTGTCCTGAAATATCTTGTGATGCAGTGCGATAAATCAAAAATTAACGATTCTAGTGGCTAGACAGATCGACGTACGCCATTCGTATACGTAGAAATACTATGGATTTGAGTCTTATTTTCCTGAAGACTTGCTCAGGCAAATAGTGCCAAGTTGATCCAAGTCGGAACCAAGTCTTCCGGTCGGCACCAAGTCTTCCGAAGTCGGCGCGGCTCATGACGCCGAACCGCAGGCCGGCCAGCATGGCGGCACCTGCGAACCCAAGTTACGTCGGCAAATTTTCCGCGAAGCGAATCGGCAATGGCGGCATCGTCTTGCAACATCGCGTCGTCGCGCACGCCACCGTGTTGCACCTGCGCGCGCGCTATGTTAGCAAAGCCGCGATTTTAAGGTCGCCGGCTACGATCGTACCGGTCAGAAATCGAAGTCCCGCTTGAATTCCAAGGACTTGAACCGTCAAGCGCCGCACCTTGGCGACGGTTTTTCCCTTGCGAATTTGACAGCAAGAAGAGCGCGTCTGTGGCAGCTGAAGATCCATCGGTTTCTGGCGTATCGGGTCGCTATGCGACCGCCCTGTTTGAACTGGCCCGCGATGAAAAATCCGTCGATGCGGTCATGGCCGACCTCGACAAGTTCAGCGCCATGCTGGCTGACAGTGCCGATCTGAAAAGACTGGTGCGTAGCCCGGTGTTCGGTGCCAGCGAGCAGTCGAAAGCGCTGGTCGCGGTGCTGGAAAAGGCCGGGATCGGCGGCATCAGCGCCAATTTCCTCAAACTTCTGACCGCCAACCGGCGGCTGTTCGTGGTCGCCGACGTGATCCGGGCGTTTCGCGCGCTGGTCGCCAAATTCAAGGGCGAGGCCACCGCTGACGTCACCGTCGCCGAGAAGCTCAGCGACACCAATCTCGATGCCCTCAAAGCGGCGCTGAAATCAGTGACCGGCAAGGATGTCGCGCTCAACGTGAACATCGATCCGGCGATCATTGGCGGTCTTGTCGTCAAGCTCGGCAGCCGGATGGTCGACAGTTCGCTCCGTACCAAACTCAATTCGATCAAGCACGCGATGAAAGAGGCAGGCTGATATGGACATCCGCGCCGCGGAAATCTCCGCGATCCTCAAGGACCAGATCAAGAATTTCGGCCAGGAGGCTGAAGTTTCCGAGGTCGGACAGGTGCTGTCCGTCGGCGACGGCATTGCCCGCGTCTACGGGCTGGACAACGTCCAGGCCGGCGAAATGGTCGAGTTCGAAAACGGCACCCGCGGCATGGCGCTGAACCTCGAAACCGACAACGTCGGTATCGTGATCTTCGGCGCCGACCGCGAGATCAAGGAAGGCCAGACCGTCAAGCGCACCCGCTCGATCGTCGATACGCCGGTCGGCAAGGGTCTGCTCGGCCGCGTCGTCGACGCGCTCGGCAACCCGATCGACGGCAAGGGCCCGATCGTCGCCACCGAACGCAAGCGCGTCGACGTCAAGGCGCCAGGCATCATTCCCCGCAAATCGGTCAACGAGCCGATGGCAACCGGTCTCAAGGCGATTGACGCCCTGATCCCGGTCGGTCGTGGCCAGCGCGAATTGATCATCGGTGACCGTCAGACCGGCAAGACCGCGATCGCGCTCGACACCATTCTGAACCAGAAGCCGCTCAACGTCGCGGGCGCGCCGGAAAGCCAGAAGCTGTATTGCGTTTATGTCGCGATCGGCCAGAAGCGCTCCACCGTCGCCCAGTTCGTCAAGGTGCTCGAAGAGCAGGGCGCGCTGGAATACTCGATCGTGGTCGCGGCCACCGCGTCCGATCCGGCGCCGATGCAGTATATCGCACCGTTCACCGGCTGCACCATGGGCGAATACTTCCGCGACAATGGCATGCATGCCGTGATCATCTATGACGATCTGTCGAAGCAGGCCGTCGCGTACCGCCAGATGTCGCTGCTGCTGCGCCGCCCGCCGGGCCGCGAAGCCTATCCGGGCGACGTGTTCTACCTGCATTCCCGCCTGCTCGAACGCGCCGCCAAGCTCAATGACGACCATGGCAATGGTTCGCTGACGGCGTTGCCGATCATCGAAACCCAGGCCAACGACGTTTCGGCCTATATCCCGACCAACGTCATCTCGATCACCGACGGCCAGATCTTCCTGGAAACCGACCTGTTTTTCCAGGGCATCCGTCCCGCGGTGAACGTCGGTCTGTCGGTGTCGCGTGTCGGTTCGTCGGCGCAGACCAAGGCGATGAAGAAGGTCGCCGGCAAGATCAAGGGCGAGCTCGCGCAGTACCGCGAAATGGCGGCGTTCGCGCAGTTCGGCTCCGATCTCGACGCCTCGACCCAGCGCCTGCTCAACCGCGGTGCGCGCCTGACCGAACTCCTGAAGCAGCCGCAGTTCTCGCCGCTGAAGATGGAAGAACAGGTCGTGGTGATCTACGCCGGCGTCAACGGCTATCTCGACGCCCTGCCGGTCAGCAAGGTCGGCGCCTTCGAAGAAGGTCTGCTGTCGCTGCTGCGCGGCAAGGAAGTCGGCATTCTCGACTCGATCCGCACCAGCCGCGACCTGTCCGACGATACCGCCGGCAAGCTGAAGGCCGTGGTCGAAGGTTACGCCAAGACCTTCGCATAAGTTGCCGTCATGGCCGGGCCTGTCCCGGCCATCCACGTTTTCGCGTGGAAATTCAGAGCCGTGGATGCCCGGGACGAGCCCGGGCATGACGAACGAGGAGTTTGCGATCAGGCAATGCGCCGGATCGCCGGGGTGGACTGAGAATGGCTTCACTTAAAGACATGCGCGTCCGCATCGCCTCGACCAAGGCGACGCAGAAGATCACCAAGGCGATGCAGATGGTGGCTGCGTCGAAGCTGCGCCGCGCCCAGATGGCGGCGGAAGCAGCGCGGCCCTATGCCGAGAAGATGGACGCGGTGATTTCCAACATCGCCAGCGCGGCGGCCGGTCCCGGCGCCCCGGTATTGCTGGCCGGCACCGGCAGCGATCAGGTGCATCTGTTCCTGGTCTGCACCGGTGAGCGTGGCCTGTCCGGCGCCTTCAACTCCTCGATCGTGCGGCTGGCCCGCGAACGCGCGCTGGCGTTGATGAACCAGGGCAAGCAGGTCAAGTTCTTCTGCGTCGGCCGCAAGGGCTACGAGCAGCTGCGCCGCAACTTCGACAAGCAGATCATCGAGAATGTCGAGCTGCGCTCAGTGCGCCAGCTCGGCTTCGTCAACGCCGAAGACATCGCCGCCAAGGTGATCGCCCGCTTCAACGCCGGTGAATTCGACGTCTGCACGCTGTTTTATTCGCGGTTCAAGTCGGTGATCTCGCAGATTCCGACCGCGCAGCAGATCATTCCGCTGGTGGTCGAGGCGCCCGCCGCCAATGCCGGCCCCGCCACCTCCTATGAATACGAGCCTGAAGAGGACGAGATCCTCGCCGGGTTGCTGCCGCGCAACCTCGCGGTGCAGATTTTTCGCGCGCTGCTTGAGAACAATGCCTCGTTCTACGGCGCGCAGATGAGCGCGATGGACAACGCCACCCGCAACGCCGGCGACATGATCAGGAAGCAGACCCTGATCTACAACCGCACGCGGCAGGCGATGATCACCAAGGAGCTGATCGAGATCATCTCCGGCGCCGAGGCGATCTAGCGACAACAGGACACCATACCGGTCGAAGCCGACCGTGGTTTGATTTTCGGACTTCAGGGAGACAGTTTTCATGGCTACACCCGCCAACCAGAACGGACGCATCACGCAGGTCATCGGCGCCGTCGTCGACGTGCAGTTCGAGGGACATCTGCCCGCCATTCTGAACGCGATCGAGACCAAGAACGGCGGCAACCGCCTGGTGCTCGAAGTCGCGCAGCATCTCGGCGAGTCGACCGTCCGCACCATCGCGATGGACACCACCGAGGGTCTGGTCCGCGGCCAGGAAGTCGTCGATACCGGCAGCCCGATCATGGTGCCGGTCGGCGTCGGCACGCTCGGCCGCATCATGAATGTGATCGGCGAGCCGGTCGACGAGCAGGGCCCGGTGGCCAATGAGGGCCTGCGCCCGATCCACGCCGAAGCCCCGAGCTATACCGACCAGGCCACCGAGGCTGAAATTCTAGTCACCGGCATCAAGGTCGTCGACCTGCTGGCGCCCTACGCCAAGGGCGGCAAGATCGGCCTGTTCGGCGGCGCCGGCGTCGGCAAGACCGTGCTGATCCAGGAACTGATCAACAACGTCGCGAAGGCCCACGGCGGCTATTCGGTGTTCGCCGGCGTCGGCGAGCGCACCCGCGAAGGCAACGATCTTTATCACGAGTTCATCGAATCCGGCGTCAACAAGAAGGGCGGCGGCGAAGGCTCGAAGTGCGCACTGGTCTACGGCCAGATGAACGAGCCCCCGGGCGCCCGCGCCCGCGTCGCGCTGTCCGGCCTCACCGTCGCAGAACATTTCCGCGACCAGGGCCAGGACGTGCTGTTCTTCATCGACAACATCTTCCGCTTCACCCAGGCCGGCTCGGAAGTGTCGGCGCTGCTGGGTCGTATTCCTTCGGCGGTGGGTTATCAGCCGACGCTGGCCACCGACATGGGCGCGCTGCAGGAGCGCATCACCACCACGCATAAGGGTTCGATCACCTCGGTGCAGGCGATCTACGTCCCGGCCGACGACTTGACCGATCCGGCGCCCGCCACCTCCTTCGCCCATCTCGACGCGACGACCGTGCTCAACCGCGCGATCTCCGAAAAGGGCATCTACCCGGCGGTCGATCCGCTCGACTCCACCTCGCGCATGCTCTCGGCGAACATCGTCGGCGAGGAGCATTACACCACCGCCCGTATGGTCCAGCAGGTGCTGCAGAAGTACAAGTCGCTGCAGGACATCATCGCCATTCTGGGCATGGACGAATTGTCGGAAGACGACAAGATCGCGGTCGCCCGCGCCCGCAAGATCGAGCGCTTCCTGTCGCAGCCGTTCTTCGTCGCCGAAATCTTCACCGGTTCGCCGGGCAAGTTCGTCGAGCTCGCCGACACCATCAAGGGTTTCCGCGCGATCTGCGACGGCAAGTATGACCACCTCCCGGAGGCCGCCTTCTACATGGTCGGCACCATCGAAGAGGCGGTCGAAAAGGGCAAGAAGCTGGCCGCGGAAGCGGCGTAACAACTCAAGCCTCACCCTGAGGAGCCGACCGCAGGTCGGCGTCTCGAAGGGTGACGAACAACTCTCTCATCCTTCGAGACGCGCGCCGACGGCGCGCTCCTCAGGATGAGGCCAGCGGATGAGCATAGCGATGGCCACCTTCCACTTCGATCTCGTCTCGCCGGAAAAGCTGGCGTTCTCCGGTGAAGTCGACCAGGTCGACATCCCGGGCGTCGAGGGCGATTTCGGCGTGCTCGCCGGCCACGCGCCGGTGGTGGCGACGATTCGCCCGGGAATCCTGACCGTGACCGCTGCCGGCAGCCAGCAGAAGATCGTGGTGCTCGGCGGCCTCGCCGAAGTCTCCGACAAGGGCCTCACCGTGCTGGCCGACGTCGCCACCGCATTGCCCGAGCTCGATGTCGCGAGCTTCGCCGAGACGATTTCCAGCATGGAAGCCAAGCTGCCCGAGAAGGTCGGCGATGAACTCGATCGCGCGATCGAGCGGCTGGATCACTACAAGAGCATCCAGCACCAGATCAGCACCACGGCGATGCATTAAGCCGAACGTCGGCTTTCAAGCACGAACTTCAGATTCGTCATTCCGGGGCGCGGGTCGGCGCAAAGCGCTGATCCGCGAACCCGGAATCTCGCGTGCGGGGCAAGATTCCGGGTTCACTCGCAGCTGCCGCTGCTCGCGCCCCGGAATGACCGACTCCAATACAGAAGGCCCGCTCACGCGAATCCGGCAAAGCACCGCGCCACTTCGAGATAGACCTCGCGCCGGAACGGCACCACCAGGTCGGCGACGCGATCGAGCCGTTCCCAGCGCCAGGCGTCGAATTCCGGCGGCTGGCCGTTGCGGGTGGCGAGCGGGTCGATCTCGCTGTCGGCGCCGGTGAAGCGCAGCGCGAACCATTTCTGGCGCTGGCCGCGGAAATGCCCGAGCCGGTGGTACGGTCCATGATACGGCGGAAATTCGTAGGCCAGCCAGCCGGTCTCGCCGAGATGGTCGGCATGGTGGACGCCGGTCTCTTCCCACAATTCGCGCATCACCGCGACGCGCGGCTCCTCGCCGGGGTCGACACCACCCTGCGGCATCTGCCAATCGAGGCCGGGCAGCACGATTTCCGGCCCGTCATCCTTGAAGCGGTGGCCGATCAGAACCCGGCCTCGCGCGTTGAACAGCGCGATCCCGACGTTGAGCCGGTACAGCGGCTCCGTCGTCGATCCGGCATCGGTGCTGCTGATCAGGTCCATGGCCCTTCGCTCCGATGGCTTTTCGCCTGTCGGCTGAATTTGGCAACTATGGTGCACAATGCCGGTTCCGAGCATTGCGTTACCGCAAACGCCTCAGGCACTCAGCAGCTGACGGAAATATGAAATGGTTTCCTGAAGCCCGTCGCGGAGGCCGACCTTCGGTTCCCATTGCAGTTCAGTCCGCGCCAGCGTGATGTCGGGCTGACGCTGCTGCGGATCATCTGACGGCAACGGCAGAAAGATCAGCTTCGATTTGGAGTCTGTCATTTCGATGATGGTCTCGGCGAGTTGCTTGACGCTGTGTTCGGTCGGGTTGCCGAGATTGACCGGGCCGATGAAGTCGTCCGGCTTCGCCATCAGCCGGGTAATGCCGTCGAGCAGATCGGTCACATAGCAGAACGAGCGGGTCTGGCTGCCGTCGCCGTAGATCGTGATGTCCTCGTTCGACAGCGCCTGGACGATGAAATTCGACACCACGCGACCGTCATTGGGATGCATCCGCGGACCGTAGGTGTTGAAGATTCGCGCGACCTTGATCCGCACCTTGTGCTGACGGTGGTAATCGAAGAACAGCGTCTCGGCGGCGCGCTTGCCTTCGTCATAGCAGGCGCGAATGCCGAGCGGATTGACGTGGCCCCAATAGCTTTCTGGCTGCGGATGTACGTGGGGATCGCCATAGACCTCGCTGGTCGAGGCCTGGAAGATCCGGGCGCGAGTGCGCTTGGCCAGCCCCAGCATGTTGATCGCCCCGTGCACGCTGGTCTTCAGCGTCTGCACCGGGTCGTGCTGATAATGGATCGGCGACGCCGGGCAGGCCAGATTGTAGATGTCGTCGACCTCGACATAGAGCGGAAAGGTCACGTCGTGGCGCATCACCTCGAAGCGCGGCGCGCCCACCAGATGCTCGATGTTGCGGCGCCAGCCGGTAAAGTAATTGTCGACGCAGAGCACTTCGTGCCCCGCCGCCAGCAGCAGGTCGCACAGATGCGAGCCGATAAAGCCGGCGCCGCCGCTGATCAGAATCCGTCGAGATGCGCGCATGATCCGTCCTCCGCCGACGGCCAAAGCTGCATCCGACGACCCTGTTGGCCGCATTGAATGGCAAGAAACCCCATGCTAGGCAAGCCACGTTCCGCAGAACCTGGAACCGGCGCTGTCGTTGGCGCCCGGTGCCGCGCGCCGGACGCGGTGTTGGAATTTCATGGTAATTTCAAGCAACCCAGAACGGCCCGAGCCGGCGCTCGACATCTCCCGGTTGCGCATTCTGGAGATCGGCAGCGGCTACTTCAAGTTCCAGTATCCCGAGCGCACCACCTGCCTCTGGACCAACACCAGGCTGCCCGACCAATTCTGCGCGATCGACGGTTTCTCGACGCCCGACCGAGTTCTGCGCGAGCTGCGCGCCGCAGCCGCGGGGCGCTACGATGTGGTGATCGCCAACACGGTGCGTTATTCGCCGTGGCACCCACGCTATTGGGCGAGGGCACCGTTCCACACGCCGACCCATCCGTGGGCGTCGATCTCGCGGCAGTTCGGCGTCAGCGTGTTGCGCTGGGCGACGATTCCGGTGCCGCTGATCGCCATCGACATGGACGATTCATTCGGCATCGGTTCGGACTCGGTGTTTCTGTTCGACAAGGCCAAGGCGTTCTTCAAGCGCGAATTGCCGGTCGACAATTGGCAGGTGCTGCACGGGACGATCCATCCGCATCTGCCGACGCTGCGCTACCGCAACAGTGAGAAATGGCGGCGGCGCATCGGCAAGCTGCGGCCGATCTCGCTGCCGATTTGCAGTTTCGATGAGCGCTGGCGCGATGCGCCGTTCCCGGAAAAGACCCACGACATCTTCTTCTCGGGCTCGGTGTCGGGCAATTCGACGGTGCGTGGCGCCGGCCTGCCTGAGCTCGAACGGCTGAAGGCGTTGGGCTACCGGATCGACCAGCCGACCGAACGGTTGCCCTACGATGCGTTCATGGAGCGGATGTCGCATTCCTGGCTGGCATGGTCGCCGGAAGGCATGGGCTGGGATTGCTACCGCCACTATGAGGCGGCGCTGATGCAGGCGGTGCCGCTGATCAATCAGCCAACCATCGTCCGCCATGCGCCGCTGCTCGATGGCGTCCACGGCGTCTACTACGACGTCGAGCCGGGCGGCATGGAGCGCGCGGTGGTGACCGCCCTCGCCGACAAGGACCGGCTTCGCCGCATCGCCATCGCGGCGCGCGACCAAACCTTCGCCCACCATCTGGTCAGGGAATATTGCGACCACATCCTGCGCGTCGCGTTCGATCAGGATTAGAGCTGGCGCGCGATCTCCGCCGGCATTTACACCGCCGCGAGCTGCGAAAATTCCTGCACCACCCGTTCATAGACCGGGCGCTTGAACGGCACGATCAGCTCCGGCAGGTTCTTCATCGGCTCCCACCGCCAGCTGATGAATTCCGGCTTGTGGCCGCCGCCGGGGCTTTCGACATCAATCTCGCTGTCCTTGCCGGTGAAGCGCACCGCGAACCATTTCTGCCGTTGCCCGCGGTAACGCCCTTTCCAGGCGCGGCCGGCGACGGTACGTGGAATATCGTAGACCAGCCATTCCGGGACTTCGCCGATCTTTTCGACCGAGCGGACGCTGGTTTCCTCGTAAAGCTCGCGCTTGGCGGCCTCCCAGGTATCTTCGCCGGGATCGACGCCGCCTTGCGGCATTTGCCAGACATGCGTGTCATCGACATGCTCGATGCCGCCGGCGCGACGGCCGATGAACACCAGTCCGGCCCGATTGATCAGCATCATGCCGACGCAGGTGCGATAGGGCAGATCGTCGTAGCGCGCCATTCAGTCAATGCCTCCTGCGTCCGGGCGATCCGATCCGCAGCTGTGCGATCCGGGAGTGCCAATTCGTCCCCTGCCCAAGGGTGAATTAGCCCGATTTTGGTTTCAGCATCGCCGTTGTCAATGGCACAAGCATGATCCCGCGGCTGGCCAGGGCCTTGCTCCAGCTACCGATTCGTTCGATCGAAATCGGCAGAGCGGAGGCGATGCCGACGGCGCTGCCTTGTTCCTTGGCCAGGCTTTCGAGTTTGCCCAGCGCCTTGTCGATATCCTGCGCGGTCGGCACCGCGTCGATGGTCAGATCGGCGCGGGCGAATGGCATTGCCTGCCCCAGCGCCAGCGTTTGCGCGACGCTGCGCGGCGCGGTGCCGTCATCGAGATAGCCCAGCCCGCGCTTCGCCGCCTCCTGGATAATCGGCTGCATCGCCGCATCCGCGACCACAAAGCGCCCGCCCATGAAATTCGCCAGCCCGACATAGCCCTGGAACCGGCTGAGGTGCCAGAACAGGCGATCGAGATTCTGGTCGCCGGCCACCGTGGTCAGCAGTGTCTGCGGCCCGGGATCGTTGTCGGGATAGTCGAACGGCTCCATCGGGATCTGCAGCAGCACTTCGTGGTGCTGCGCCCGCGCGCGCTCCACCAGTTTGCCGGGATCGGAGCCGTAAGGCGTGAATGCCAGCGTCACCGGCCCCGGCAGCTTGACGATGGCGTCGGTGGTCTTGGCGGCCCCAACCCCGAGACCGGCGACGACGATGGCGATAGTTGGCACCTTGGCGGCCTTGGCGCGGTCGGCGTCGGTTCCGGCGGCATAGGCCGTGAACGGCTTCAGGCCATCGGCGACCACCGGGATCATGCCGTAGCGGGACTTTTCCAGCAGCCGCTGATCAATCCCGGCCATCATTGCCGGCGCGCCCGGCGGCTCGATCTTTTCCGACTTTTCCGACGCGTCGGCGGAGACGACCACGTCCTGCCGCGCACCGCTGCTGCCGTCGATGATGGTGATGGTCTTTTGTCCGGTCGGGGCCGCCTCCTTGGCGGCCGCCGTCTCGTGCGCGCCGTGGCCCATTTTGTCCGCGGACTTGGTGGCGGCTTCGGCCGGCGCGGATTTCTCGGCTGTCTCTGGCGCTTTGATCGCAACCCGGGCGACCGGTTCGCCGCCGAGCGGATTGTCGCCGAAGATCGCAAAACCCAGGAAGGCGAGCAGGAACAGGCCGAGCATCGTCGCGATCGCCTGGGTCGCGGTGAACGGCAATCGGAAGCGGCGCTTGCGTCCGCGCTTCTGCCCCAGCGGTGTGCTCAGTTCGTCCGCTGTCACGGCCGTGGACCTCCCGAATCAACCGCGCCGACGATACCACGGCGCGGTGCCGGCGCGGCAGCATGGCGGCAACCCAGCCGACAGCAAAAAGGGCGACCCGAGACGGGCCGCCCTCTCGCAGAGGTCGATCAGATGCGGCGAATCAGTTGGCGACCTTGCTGGCCGGCTTGTCGATCGCAGCCTTGTCGCCGGTGGCCGGCGCAGTGGCGTTAATATTGACGCCGTGCAGCAGGTCGGCGGCCATCTTCAAGGCCTTGTCGTTCTTGACGTCCGGCGGCACGTAGGACTGCGAGCCGGTCTTCTCGTCACCCTCGGCCTTGAGATGACCGCGCAGCGAGGCTTCGCCCTTGGTGTCGGTGCGCGACTTGATCTCGTCCGGCACGTCCTGCAGCACCTCGATATCGGGGGTGATGCCCTTGGCCTGGATCGACTTGCCCGACGGCGTGAAGTAGCGCGCAGTGGTGAGCCGGAGCGCGCCGTTGCCGGAGCCGAGCGGGATGATGGTTTGCACGGAGCCCTTGCCGAACGAGCGGGTACCGACCAGCGTAGCGCGCTTGTGGTCCTGCAACGCACCGGCGACGATTTCCGATGCCGAGGCCGAGCCGCCATTGATCAGCACGATCACCTTCTTGCCCTTGGTCAGATCGCCCGAATGGGCGACGCGACGCTGGGTTTCCTCGGCGTTGCGGCCACGGGTCGAAACGATTTCGCCGCGATCGAGGAAGGTGTCGGAGACCGTCACCGCCTCTTCCAGCAAGCCGCCTGGATTGTTGCGCAGATCCAGGATCCAGCCCTTCAGCTTGTCGGCGCCGATGGAGGTCGTCAGGTTGCCGATTTCGCGCTTCAGGCCTTCGGTGGTCTGCTCGTTGAAGGTGGTGATGCGGATATAGCCAATGTCGTCGCCCTCGGTGCGCGCCCGCACCGAACGGACCCGGATGTTGTCGCGCACCAGCGTGACTTCGATCGGATTGTCCTGGCCCTTGCGCACGATCTTCAGCCGGATCTTGGTATTGACCGGGCCGCGCATCTTCTCGACCGCCTGGTTCAGGGTCAGGCCCTGCACCGCTTCGTCGTCGAGATTGGTAATGATGTCGTTGGCCATGATGCCGGCCTTCGACGCCGGAGTATCGTCGATCGGCGACACTACCTTGATCAGGCCGTCTTCCATCGTGACTTCGATGCCGAGACCGCCGAACTCGCCGCGGGTCTGCACCTGCATGTCGCGGAAGCTCTTGGCATCCATGTAGCTGGAATGCGGATCGAGACCGGTCAGCATGCCGCTGATGGCGGACTCAACCAGCTTGCTGTCGTCGGGTTTCTCGACGTAGTCGCTGCGCACCCGTTCGAACACATCGCCGAACAGATTGAGCTGGCGGTAGGTGTCCGAGGTCGCCGCGCGGGCGCTCGATCCCATCAGCACCGAGCGCGGCTGGGTGACGAACAATGTCAGCGCTGCGCCGGTGGCGAGGCTGAGCAGAATTACCGAAGTCTTGCGCATCATCCGCGAACCTTTTCGCCTTCACTTGCGGCCCACCATGGGCCTGGATCAATGGGAGTACCGTCCTTACGGAACTCGATATAGAGCACGGGCTGACTCGCGTTGGCCGCGAGTATCGATGCGACCTGAGAGGTTGATCCCATGATCGCGACCGGCTCCCCCGTGAGCACAAACTGGCCAATATTAACCGAAATGCGCTCCATCCCGGCGATCAATACATGATACCCGCCACCGGCGTTCAGGATCAAGAGTTGTCCGTACGAGCGGAACGGTCCGGAGTAGACCACCCAGCCGTCACACGGGGTTGTGACCTGCGCGCCGGGGCGCGCGGCCAGCGAAATTCCCTTTTCAATGCCGCCAACACCGTCGGGCTTGCCGAATTCGCGCAATTTGGTGCCGTTAACCGGCAGCGCGAATAAACCTTTGGCGGAGGCGAATGCGATCGCCGGACTGAGCCGGCCGGGGTCCTTCAGCGCACCGAGATTGGGCTTGCCGTTCAGCGCGGCGGGCGTGCCCTTCAGGCTCGCGGTCGCGGCGGCCTTGGCGGCGCTCTTGAGATCCAGCTCCATCTTGGCGATCAGGCCCTGCAGGCTGTCGACCTGGCGCGACAGCGTGACGGCGCGGGCGCGCTCGACTTCCATGTCATTTTCGGCCGCGCTCTGCTTGCGCTGCCGCTCGTCGACCAACGATGCGAGCTGGAGCTGGTCGGTATTGAGCTTGCCGCGATCGGCGGTGAGCTGATCGCGCTCCGCCGAGATCGCCTTGCGCAAGGCGATCAATTCGCCGAGGTCGCCGACCAGCCGGTCCGCGCGCGCGCGCATGTCGGGCACCACCGCGCCGAGCAACATCGCGGTCCGAAGCGATTGCAGCGCGTCTTCCGGCCGCACCAGCAACGCCGGCGGCGCGCGGCGGCCGGCGCGCTGCAACGCCGCCAACACTTCGGAAATCTCAGAACGGCGCGAATCGAGCGACGCGCGGATCTGCGCCTCGCGGGCGTCGAGCGGCTGCAGCCGGGCTTCGGTCTCGCCGATCCTGGTTTCGACAGCGCGAACCTTGGCGGCGACATCGATCAGCTGCTGATTGAGTTTGGCGCGGTCCTCGCCGATCGCCGCGATGTCGGCCTTGAGCTTTTCCTGCAGCTCGGCGGCGCTCTTCTGCCGCGCGCGCGCGGCCTCGAGCTCCTGCTCGTGCTGCCGGATCAGGTCGGTCGACGGCGACGCTGTGACCTGCGCTTGCGCCTGCCGCGGCCAACCGCCGGCAAGGCCGATCGAGACCAGGCCGGCTGACAGCAACGCAACGGATCGCCAGCCTGCGTTTGCGGCTCGATCTCTTGGACGATGATACCGCTCTGAAGCCATCGGTTCGATTCGGCGTTCTCGTTACGAACGGTGATAAGGGTGTCCGGCCAAAATGGTCGCGGACCGGTAAATCTGTTCCAGCAGCATCACCCGCACCATCTGGTGCGGCCAGGTCGCGGCGCCGAACGAAAGGCACAGCTTCGCCTTGCGCCGCAATTCGGGCAAAAGTCCGTCCGCACCGCCGATCACGAAAATAGTGTTCGGCACCGATTCGTCGCGCCAGCGCCCGAGCTGGCGGGCAAAGCCGGCGCTGTCGAGGCTTTGGCCGCGCTCATCGAGCGCAACCATGATGGATTTGTCGGCAATCAGCGCCGAAATCGCCGCGGCTTCGTCCGCCATCCGGGTCGGCGCGTCGCGGGCGCGGCTCTCGGGAAGTTCGTGGATCTCGAGCCCGCGAAAGCCAAGCTTGCGGCCAATATCGTCGAACCGCTCGCGGTAGCGCTCCGCAAGCTCGCGTTCCGGACCCTGCTTCAGTCGGCCGATGGCAATGACAACAAGCCGCATCGGCTCAAGTTAGCATGAGCGCGCGCTTTGCACGATCCGATCCGCTACAGCGTCTTCGCCGGGGCGGGGCCTTGCGTCCACAATCGTTCCAGATTGTAGAATTCGCGCACCTCGGGCCGGAACACGTGCAGGACCACGTCACCGGAATCGATCAGCACCCAGTCGCAATTGGGCAAGCCCTCGACGTGGAGTTTCTTGATTCCGGCTTCCTTCAGGGCCTTGACGACATTCTCCGCGATCGCGCCAACGTGCCGGTTGGCGCGCCCAGTGGTCACCACCATGTAGTCGGAGAAAGCGGATTTGCCGCGAAGGTCGATGGTGATCGTTTCTTCCGCCTTCATGTCGTCGAGGCGAGAGAGGATCAGTTTCAGCGTCTCGTCGGCGCGAGGCAGCGCCTCGGAGACCGCAACGGGTGTCGATGTCTTACGCGCTCTGGGTGTCACAGACTTGGCGACTGACTTGGTAACGGCAGCCTTCGGCAACACTGATTTCGGTAAAACAGACTTAGCCAATACAGATGTGGTCAGGGACCATTCCTTTCACTGTATCGCGAACGCCGAATCCCGGCGCCCGTGCCCTATACTAGGCATGTGGGGATGAAGGTTTCAATATTCCAGTTGGTGCAGTGTATCATTTCTTCCAGCTTCCGTCCGGGTTCCTTAGTCCGGAGGAGGACAGAGGCGATTTCACTCCGGTAAGGAACACCCAAGCCGGCGGCTGGCGATCAGCCAGCGTCGCTGCCGCGCTCGAAGGTAGGCGCCTGCGGGCTAGAGCGCGGGCCGCGGGCGCGGCCAAGGCGCGCAGGCTGGTTGGCGGGCGGTCGATCACCGCGATCGCAACCTCGGCTGCGATCCTCTGCCAGCTTTGCCAGCGATGGAACTGTGCGAGATTATCCGCGCCCATGATCCAGACAAAACGCGCCGCGGGACAATGTCGGCGCAAATAACTGATCGTATCGGCAGTGTAGCGGGTGCCGATGACGGATTCGAGACAGCTCACCACGATCCGCGGATCGTTCGCCATCGCCCGCGCCGCCGCCGCGCGCGCATCGAGCTCGCGCAACGCCGAGACGTCCTTCAGCGGATTGCCGGGCGATACCAACCACCAGATACGGTCGAGTTTCAGCCGCTTCAGCGCGAACAGGCTGATGGCGCGATGCGCTTCATGCGGCGGATTGAACGAGCCGCCAAGCAGGCCAATTCGCATGCCGTTGGTGAATGGCGGGATCGGGGACGTCGCGGAACCTTTTTCCAGCGCCAATTCAGGATCCGCCGGCACGGGGGGTGGCGGTCACGGCCGGGTCTGCCCGGTGCCGTGGACGCGATATTTGAAGCTGGTCAGTTGTTCCGCGCCGACCGGTCCGCGGGCGTGGAACTTCCCTGTGGCAATGCCGATCTCGGCGCCGAAGCCGAACTCGCCGCCATCGGCGAATTGCGTCGAGGCGTTATGCAGCACGATCGCGGAATCGACCTCGCTGAGAAATTTTCGCGCGGTGTCGGAATCCTCGGTGACGATCGCATCGGTATGATGCGATCCGTGGCGCGCAATATGCGCGATCGCATCGTCGACGCCGTCGACCAGTTTGGCGGCGATGATCGGCGCCTCGAATTCGGTGTTCCAGTCCTGCTCCGATGCCGGTTTGACGCGTGAATCGGCGCGCTGCACGGCTTCATCGCCACGCACCTCGCAGCCGGATTCGAGCAACATCTGCACCAGCGGCTGCAGATTCGCCGCGGCGCCGGCGCGGTCGATCAGCAGCGTTTCGGTGGCTCCGCAAACGCCGGTCCGTCGCATCTTGGCGTTCAGCACGATCGCCTTGGCCATGTCCAGGTCGGCGGCGCGATCGACATAGACCGCGTTGATGCCTTCGAGATGCGCGAACACCGGCACCCGCGCCTCGGCCTCGACCCGTGCCACCAGACTCTTGCCGCCGCGCGGCACGATGACGTCGATACCACCGTCGAGGCCGCTGAGCAGCAGCCCGACAGCGGCGCGGTCGCGGGTTGGCACCAGCGTGATCGCGGCTTCCGGCAAGCCGGCCTCGCGCAGCCCCTGCACCAAGCAGGCATGGATCGCGCGGCAAGAGTAGAAACTGTCGGAACCGCCGCGCAGGATCACCGCATTGCCGGATTTCAGGCACAGCACGCCGGCGTCGGCGGCAACGTTAGGGCGGCTCTCGAAGATCACCGCGATCACCCCGAGCGGCACCCGCACCCGTTCGATCACCATGCCGTTGGGCCGCTGCCAGCGCTCGGTCACCGCACCGATCGGATCGGGGATACTGCGCACCGTGGCGATGCCATCGGCCATGGCGTCGACCCGGACAGGCGTCAGGGTCAACCGGTCGACAAAGGCGTCGGTCGCGCCGCTGGCTCTGGCCTCGGCGACATCCTCCGCATTGGCCGCAAGAATGGCGGCGGCGCCGGCACGGATCGCCCGCTCCATTGCCTCCAGCGCCTGATCCTTCTGTTCCGTCGGGGCCAGCGCCAGCACCCGCGCCGCGGCGCGGGCGCCGCGAGCAAGCTCGTTCATCAGCGACGACAGATCGGCGCTGCCGTCGATGGCTTTCAGTGAGGCAGTCATGGGCTCGAAACCGGCAATGAGGCAGTTGTCACAAAATAGGGGGTCGGAGGCGGCAGGTCAAAGCAGGATCGCAGCCACGCCGGCGGCGTTAACCCGGCGCCGCGCCGATCACCAGGTCGTCGCGGTGGATCATCTCGGCGCGGCCGCTGATGCCGAGGATGATCAGCACGTCGGGCGAGGAGCGGCCCTTGATCTTGTCGGCATCGTCGGCGTCGTAGGCGACCAGGCCGCGCCCGATCTCATGAGTATCCGGCCCGCGTACCAGCACGGCGTCGCCGCGGGCGAATTGGCCATCGACCCGGACCACCCCGGCCGGCAGCAGGCTCTTGCCGGCGCGTAGCGCGGTCACCGCGCCGGCGTCGATGGTCAGAGTCCCCTTCGGTTCCAGCGAGCCGGCAATCCAGCGTTTGCGCGCGGTGACCGGATTGGCCGGGGTCAGGAACCAGGTGCAGCGGCCGCCATCCGCAATGGCCTTCAGCGGATGCTCGATCTTGCCCGACGCGATCAGCATGTGGGTGCCGGCGCTGGTGGCAATCTTGGCGGCCTCGATCTTGGTGTACATACCACCGCGCGACAGTTCGGATTCGGCGGCACCCGCCATCGCCTCGATCTCGGCGGTGACCGAATCAACAATCGGAATCAGTCGCGCATCCGGATTGGCGCCGGGTGGCGCCGTATAGAGCCCGTCGATGTCGGACAGCAGGATTAACAGATCGGCGCTGGCCATGGTGGCGACTCGCGCCGCCAGCCGATCGTTATCGCCATAGCGGATCTCGTTGGTGGCGACGGTGTCATTCTCATTGATCACCGGCACCGCGCGCCATTCCAGCAGTTTGGCGATGGTGGAACGGGCGTTGAGGTAGCGGCGGCGCTCCTCGGTATCCTGCAGCGTCACCAGGATCTGCCCGGCGCCGATACCGTGATGGCCCAGCACCTCCGACCAGATCCGCGCCAGCGCGATTTGGCCCACGGCCGCCGCCGCCTGGCTCTCCTCGAGTTTGAGCGGGCCGCGCGGCAATTTCAGCTTGCTGCGGCCCAGTGCGATCGACCCCGACGACACCACCATCACGTCGCGGCCATGCAGGTGCAATTCGGCGATGTCGGCGGCAAGCGCCGCCAGCCATGCCGCCCGCACCTCGCCGGCCGCCGAATCGATCAGCAGCGAGGAGCCGACCTTGACGACGATGCGGCGGAAATTTTTCAGTTCGGGGCGGGACATCGAACGGGTCACGGGTTGCCGCCGCGTCGCATCGCGCCGGGCTGGAACAGCGGCTCCGTTTTGCAGCACACGGCGGGCCGGCGCAAGCGGCGGCTCGGTGCGACCCAGGGTGTGGCGATGGCCGAGGGGCTGGCTGAAATGCCGCCCGTCGCCATTTCCCTCCCCGGCGGGGTCTGCTGTAGTGCTGCGACCACAAATCAAAAGCGAGGGGAGGACTGCTGATGGACCGACGCAATTTCCTGGCCGGATGCCTTGCCTTGTCGGCGGCGGCCAAAGCGAGCGGTGCGCTCGCCGAATCCGGACCGCTGACGCGGATCATCTTCCCGTTCGCGGCCGGCGGCGGCGGCGACGCGCTGTGCCGGGTCGTGGCACAGCAGATCGCGCCGATCCTCGACCGCGCCGTGATCGTTGAGAATCGCACCGGCGCCGACGGCCTGATCGGGATCAAGGTGGTCAAGAGCGCCAGCCCCGACGGCACCTCGGTGCTGGTGACCACCGGCCCAACCATGTACCTGCTGCCGATGGTGGAAACCGCGCCCAGCTTCGACGCCACCAAGGATTTCGTTCCGGTCTCGCTGCTGGCACGGTTTGAATTTGCCGTGGTGGTCGGCAAATCCGTCGACGCCAAGACCTTCAAGGAATTCGTCGCCTGGCTCAAGGCCAACCCTGACAAGGCGACCTTCGGCGTGCCGAGCAACGGCACCATCCCGCATTTCACCGGTTCGCGGCTGGAACAGGCCATCGGCGTGCCGATGACGCGGGTGGCCTATCGCGGCGGAGCGCCGATCATCACCGACCTGATCGGTGGCCACATCCCGTTTGCCATCGTCACGCTGACCGATGCGATCCAGCAGCATCGCGCCGGCGGCGGCGTCCGGGTGCTCGCGGTCACCAGCGCCGAGCGATCGCCGTTCCTGCCCGAAGCGCCGACCATGAAGGAAAGCGGCATCGATCTGGTGGCGGACGCCTGGTACGGGATGTGGCTGCCGGCCGGCAGTTCAAAGGACTTCGCCAAGCAGCTCAGCGCCGCGGTCGCCACCGCGCTGGCCAAGCCGGAGGCCAAGGAGAAGCTGATGACGATCGGGCTGATTCCGGTCGGCTCGACGCCGGAGGGCCTGGCCGGCGAGCTCGCGGCCAACACCGCGTTCTGGCAGCCGATCGTCAAGGCGACGGGTTACAAGATCACGAATTGAATTCGTTAACGTCCGTTCGAAAGTCCTCGTCTTTCCAGGGCGCGAGGCCACAGGCCTAGCGACCCCGGAATGATGGGTCGGACTTACTTCGCGGGCTCGGCGATCCCGATCTTCCGCCTGATCGCGGCGAGTTCGGCCTCGTTCCAGATCCCGATCAAGATGCCGTTTTTCACCTGCAGCTGCTTCTCCGCATAGGCGGCGATCTTCTCGCGGCTGGTAGTGATGTGGCCGTTCGGATGCAGCGCCCAGTCGAACAGCTGCGCTTGCAGCCGGGCGATCACCTCGGCGCAAGCGGCGTCCTCGCCGCGGTCGACCAATTCCTGTGGATCTTCCAGAAGATCGTACAGCATCGGCCGGAAGCCGGAGGCGTGGATGTATTTCCAGCGCCCGTCGAACACCATGAACAGCCGGCAGCGCTCGATCGGCTGGTTCAGCTTCAATCGCACGTCCTGCATGCAGTAATCATATTCCGAGAACACCACCGGGCGCCAATCCGACGGCGTCTCGCCCCGCAGCCACGGCAACAGCGAACGGCCTTCGAGAATATGATCCGGCGGCGGAGCGCCGAAATAGTCGACGAAGGTCGGCGCCAGATCGATCGCCTCGACCAGCGCGTCGCACACCGTGCCGCGCGTCGCATCGGCCTGCCGCGACGGATCGATCACGATCAGCGGAATCTTCGCCGATTGGTCGTGGAACAGATCCTTTTCGCCCATCCAGTGATCGCCGAGATAGTCGCCGTGATCGGAGGTGAACACGATCATGGTGGTGTCGAGCAGGCCGCGCTGCTCCAGGAAGCCCATCAGCACGCCCATCTGGTCGTCGATCTGCTTGATCAGCCCCATATAGGCCGGGATCACCTTCGCGCGCGCCTCGTCGCGGGCCATGTTGCGCGAGTAGCGCATATCCATGTAGGCGGCGAACACCGGATGCGCGTCCTGCCGCTCGCTCTCCGAGCGCACCGCCGGCTGCACATCGGCGGGGCCGTACATCGAGGCGTAGGGCTCCGGCGCGATATAGGGCCAGTGCGGCTTGATGTAGGATAGATGCAGGCACCAGGAACGCGCGTCGGCTTCCGCCTCGGCGATGAAGTCCATCGCCCGGCGGGTCATGTAGGGCGTCTCGGAATGCTCCTCGGGAATTCGCGCCGCCTTGTCGGCGTGGCTCAACAGCCAGCCGTTCTGCAGTGAACCGTCGTCGGCTTCGCCGGAATTGGCCCAGTGTTCCCACGGGTTCGGCGCATCAAAGCCATGCGCGCGCAGGTAAGCATCATAGGCCGGACGCGGCCGACCGGTCGGATGCAACCCGTCGTCGCGCTCATAGGGCTCGAAGCCGCATTCGGCGACATGCACGCCGATGATCGAGTCCGGCGGAATCCCGAGCATCTTCAGGCCCTCGAGATCCGGCGCCATATGGGTCTTGCCGACCAGCACATTTCGCACCCCGATCTTTTTCAGATGATCACCAAGCGTCGGCTCGCCGACCCGCAGCGGCCAGCCGTTCCAGTGCGAGCCGTGCGAGCGCATGTAGCGCCCGGTGTAGAACGACATCCGCGACGGGCCGCAGATCGGCGATTGCACATAGGCTTGCGAGAACCGCACGCCGCGCTTCGCCATCGCATCGATGTTCGGCGTGGTCAGGGTCGGATGCCCGGTGCAGCCGAGATAATCGTGGCGCAGCTGATCACACATGATCCAGAGGATGTTCTTTGGACGAGTCATGAGAGCCTTTTGGTGCGTCGATGAGGCAATGCTGCGATATCGCGCTGGCGATGGCAAGCAGCGGCGGTGCATCTAAAGATCGCCGCAACGCGCCTTGCGAGCAGGGTGGTCGCATATGGAGCATTCAGTACCGCAGCTCTTCTCCCTCCCCCTTGCGGGGAGGGATGATCTGCGCAGCGGTCACAACATCCAAATGCGACGGCCATCCCCCGAAAGTCGAGAGAGGGAGCGCACTGCCGTCTTGGGTTCCTCGGAACTATCCCAGCTGGAAAAATCGGCGCAACAGGTCCAGGGCTAGAATGGGCTGCTTCGGCGCGAGGCGACGGCGAGCCGTCGAACCCGTTCGGTGGCCCGAGCGTTCGACCTCCTGCGGCTTTGCTTGATCCAGCTCAATGCGTGCGGATTGCTTGAGTCGAGGATCGGCTGAGCGATAGTTGCACTCCATTTAGCTCTCGGAACCGCTCCGCCGTCGAGGCATCTCTCAAGGAAATCCAATGGCCAAGAAAAGCAAACCTGCCGCGGTTGAGAAATCCGTACAGCGCCTCGCCAAGGAGATCACTGCCGTCGAGCAGCATTGGCATACGGCCGGATGGTCGAAACTGCACAAGCCCCCGAAGAAATATAACTATGTCGACGAGCTCGCTCATCTGCAGTTCGAGCTCATCAAGCTGCAGGAATGGGTCCGCTTGCATGGTCTGCGGGTCGCGGTGATCTTCGAGGGCCGTGACGCAGCAGGCAAAGGCGGCGTCATCAAGCGCATCACCGAGAGCCTGAACCCTCGCATCTGCCGTGTCGTGGCGCTCGGGACGCCGACGGAGCGTGAGCGCGGGCAGTGGTATTTTCAACGCTACGTCGCCGAACTCCCGACCCGGGGCGAAATCGTTCTCTTCGATCGCAGCTGGTACAATCGGGCCGGGGTCGAGCATGTGATGGAGTTCTGCGACAAGGTCGAATATCAGGAATTCTTGAGGTCCTGTCCGATCTTCGAAGAGATGTTGGTGCGCTCGGGCATCTATCTCATCAAATACTGGTTTTCCGTCAACGACGAAGAGCAGGAGCGGCGTTTCCAGGAACGCATCCGAAACCCGATCAAGCGCTGGAAGCTGAGCCCGATGGACCTCGAATCGCGGAAGCGTTGGGTGGAGTATTCAAAGGCCAAGGACGTGATGTTCGACCACACCGATCGCAATAAGACTCCATGGCATGTCGTCAATGCCGATGACAAGAAACGAGCCCGGCTCAACTGCATCCGTCATCTGCTGAATCAGATTCCGTACAAGGATATGCGGCCGGTCGAAATCGAGCTTCCACCGCGCCAGCCGGATACCGGCTACAAGCGGCCGAAAAAGTCGATGCAGCGATTTGTTCCGCAAGTCTACTGAGTGTGAGTCGGCGAGGGGACTCGCAGGCGATTGGCGCGGGCCTCCCGAGCGTCTCCGTCTTGGAACCATCCGACCAAGGTGCACATCGACGCCAGCGAGCGCAGCGAAGCCGCGGCGGGCTGGACGGGCACGGCACCGGACCTGAGGCCGGCCGAACTCAGACGTTCTGCGGCGCCCACGGGTCCGGCTGCGCCGCCGCCTTGGCCTTGTCGGACACCGGCGCCTCGCCGATCACCGCGACCAGGGCGCGCAGTGCATCCTTGACGCCCTCGCCGGTGACCCCGGACATCAGCAACGGGGTCTTCTTGGCGGCGCGCTTCAGCCGATCCTTCTGCTTCTTCAGTTCGTCCGGCTCGACCGCGTCGATCTTGTTCAGCGCCACGATCTCTACCTTGTCGGTGAGATCGCCCGCATAGGCCATCAGTTCGGTGCGGACCGTCTTGTAGGCCTTGCCGGCATGCTCGCAGGTCGCATCGATCAGATGCAGCAACACGCGGCAGCGTTCGACATGGCCGAGAAAGCGATCGCCGAGGCCGGCGCCCTCATGGGCGCCCTCGATCAGGCCGGGAATATCCGCCAGCACGAATTCGCGGCCGTCGACGTCGACGACGCCGAGCTGCGGATGCAGCGTCGTGAATGGATAGTCGGCGATCTTCGGCCTCGCCGCGCTCACCACCGAGAGAAAGGTCGATTTGCCGGCATTCGGCAGCCCGACCAGCCCGGCGTCGGCGATCAGTTTCAGCCGCAGCCAGATCCAGCGCTCCTCGCCGGTCTGACCCGGATTGGCGTTGCGCGGCGCGCGGTTGGTCGAGGACTTGAAATGGGCGTTGCCGAAGCCACCATTGCCGCCCTCGGCCAGCACGTAGCGCTCGCCCAGCGTGGTGAAATCGTGAATCAGGGTCTCGCGGTCCTCGTCGAAGATCTGGGTTCCGACCGGCACTTTCAGCACGATATCCTTGCCGTTGGCGCCATGGCGGTCCTTGCCCATGCCATTGGTGCCCTTCTGGGCCTTGAAATGCTGCTGATAGCGGTAGTCGATCAGGGTGTTGAGGCCGTCGGCGACCTCAAGGATGACATCGCCGCCGCGGCCGCCATTGCCGCCGCTCGGACCACCGAACTCGATATACTTCTCGCGGCGGAACGCTACGCAGCCGTTACCACCGTCGCCGGAGCGGATATAGACCTTGGCTTCATCTAGGAATTTCATGGCGTATCCGTATCGCTTGAGCGTGGTCGCGGCAACCGTTTCATCGCCGAAAGCGCGAGAACAGCCCGCATTTGCGGGACTTGTTGCGACTCGCGGGGTGCTCTAAAGCAGCCGCGTCGCTGTTAACCAATCCGATCTCACACACTCCGAAGAGCCATATATGGGGTTGCTGGCGAAAATTTCGACCGGGGCGGATCAGCGCAGCGCTCGGTTGGCCGGCATCGTGCTGATGCTGGCGGCGATGCTGCTATTTTCGTTCGGCGATGCGTTGGGCAAGCTGGTGGTGGCGCGCTATTCGGTCGGGCAATTGCTGTTGCTGCGCGCCATCGCCGGGCTGATCGTGTTGGCGCCGCTGATCTGGCACCAGCGCGCGGCGTTCCGGACGCTGGACCGGCCATGGCTGCAATTGGCGCGGGTCGCGATCTCGACGCTGGAGGTCGCAGCGTTCTTTCTGGCCGCGGCCTATCTGCCACTCGCCGACGTCATCACCTATTACCTCGCCTCGGCGCTATTCGTGTCGCTCGGATCGGCGCTGTTCCTGCGCGAACACATCGACCTGTCGCGCTGGATCGCGATTCTGGTCGGATTCGGCGGAGTCTTGATCGCGCTGCAGCCGTCGGCGCAGAGCGTGAGCTGGCCGGCGCTGATCGCGCTTGCCGCCAGCATGCTGTTCGCGGCGCTGCTGCTGATCACCCGATTTCTGCGCAACACGCCGGATGTGGTGCTGGCCTCGCAGCAATTCGTCGGCACTTTCGCGTTCGGCGCAGTGCTGGCGCCGTCGCAATGGATCACGCCGGGGTTGTCGGATCTCAGCCTGTTCGCGATCGCCGGCGTGGTGTCGGTGGCGGCGCTGTTGTGCGTCAATCGCTCGCTGCGGCTGGCGCCCGCCAGCGTGGTGGTGCCGTATCAATACTCGATGATCATCTGGGCGGTGTTGTTCGGCTATCTGGTGTTCGGCGACGTGCCTTCGGCCACAACTCTGGTCGGCGTCGCCATCATCATCGGCGCCGGGCTTTTCATCTTCCTGCGCGAGCAGAAGCAGCGCCGCGACGCGGCGGCGCCGAGTCCGTAGCCGACATGTTCAGATGCGGCGCTTCAATCGTCCGAGCGCAGCCGGCCCGGACCGTCGACCGCAAGATCGAAGCCGGGCATCTTAAAGCGGGCCATCAGCTGTCGCGCGCGCTCCTTGCGTTCCTCGGCGAGCAGTTGGCGTTCGTGCAGTTCGAAGGCGTCCAGATCGTCGCGAAAGACTTCGGCGACAGCACTGCACGCAACGGTCGATTGGTCCGGCATCCGAGCCTCCCTGTGAGCGGGATTCTCTACACCAGGGCCGCCGAACGAATTATTCGGACAACTACGGGCGGCTGAGCAATTCGGTAAGACTGGTTAGTCGATCGCTAACGCCCGGAAGGCGGCCCGCCCGACTTGGCACGCGCCCGTTGCGGGCGGCGAGAACACCCCTCACCTTCGCGCCGCGTCGCTCCAGCTTTTCAGCGAGGACCACACCCCACGGCTCAGCCGGAACCGATCCACCGGGGTGGACGAGCCGAGCGCCTCGAAGCGGTGCAGCTCGACGCCGGTCCACTGGAAGCCGCATTTCTCCAGCACGTTACGCGACGCCGGATTGGCGACCCGGGCACCGGAAATCAATTGCCCAACCGAGAACTCCTCGAAGGTGTAGTCGATCGCCGCGCGCGCGGCTTCGGTAGCGAAGCCGCGGCCCCAATAGGGCACACCGAGCCAATAGCCGAGTTCGGGCGCGTCCGGTTCGCGCCAGTCGATTCCGACCACGCCGATCGGCCGCTCGTCCAGCTCGATCAGAAACACCGATTCGTTGTTGTCATGGGCCAGCGCCGCGACAAAGCGCGCGGCGTCGTCGCGCGTATAGGGATACGGCAGCCGCCGGGTCATTTCCGCGACGCGGCGGTCATTGGCCAGATGGGCGATCGCTTTTACGTCCGCGAGCGTCGGCTTGCGCAGAATCAGCCGTTCGGTCTCGAGGACGCAGCTACTGGCCGCTCGCGGCGATGACGTGGTGGTCGGGATTTCCTGCAACATGGCGGGCTCCTGGAGGCGTCAGATCGGCGACGCCCAACGAAAAGGGGAGGCCGGTTTCCCGCCTCCCCTTGGAGCCTTTACGCGCTCCGCCGGTTCAACAGGACCCGGCGGACACGATTATGATCCACCGTCTACTCGGCCGCTTCTACCGCAATCGGGAGAACCGAAATGAAGGTACGGCCGTTACGTTTGGCGCGGAATTCGACATGGCCTTCGACCTTGGCGAACAAGGTATGATCCGTGCCCATGCCGACATTCAGGCCGGGGTGCCAGGTGGTGCCGCGCTGACGCGCAATGATGTTGCCGGGAATCACGCGCTCGCCGCCATAGGCCTTGATCCCAAGCCGCTTGCCGGCCGAGTCTCGACCGTTGCGCGATGAACCGCCTGCTTTTTTGTGAGCCATGGCCCGTCTCCAAAATTCCGTCGAATGTCTAAATCAATTCCCGGAGGGAATCATCTCACTTTTTGTCACGCGGGTCGCGTCACTCGTCTTCGGCATCCGCCACGGACGCCGCGGCGACCGCCTTTTCGCGCTTCGGACGCGGGCCGATGGTCGGCGCCTTGCCGTCGGCGAGAATCTCGGTGATGCGCAGCACCGTGAGTTCGTCGCGATAGCCGCGCTTGCGGCGGGAATTCTTGCGGCGGCGCTTCTTGAACGAAATCACCTTGGCGCCGCGCTTGTGCTGCAGCACTTCGGCCGCGACCGTGGCGCCGGCCACCATCGGCAGGCCCAGCACCGGCGTATCGCCACCAAGCACCAGCACTTCGCCGAGCTGAATGATCGTACCGACGTCGCCGTCGATCTTGCCTATCTCGAGCACATCATCCGGGACGACGCGGTATTGCCGGCCGCCGGTCTTGATGACTGCGAACATCGTTTTCATCCTTCGTGTTCGATCCCGGCCTCGGATGCGTCCGGGCCGGCTTCTTGTTCAGTCGTTATGGGTTCGCCGCAGCTTTCGCCGCGAGATCTTCGCGCCTCCGGGGTCGTTGCCGCCGGCCGCGCAAAAACAATCGGCGCGAGGAATTTCCTGCGCCGGGTGCGGGACTTATAGCCGGCGATGGCCCCGAGTCAAGGTAAACGGTGCGGAAAATCCATTTGAAATGCGGTTTTCGCCCGGTTGGGGGCCCGAAAAAGGCTCCGGCGATCGGCCATGAAACCATTCGGTTCCACCGATGTTGCCTCGCGAAACCGAACAAAGGGACCGCGTAAATGGCTGAGGACTCGTCAACCATCACGGGAATCGCCAATCACGGCGCCAACCGGCTGCCATCCGTGGACGTCGACAGCTACAATATCGAGCTGAAGGACGAGGACGGCTTTCTCGGCGACCGCGCCAGCAAGGGAGCGTTTCAGCGCATTCTCGACGGCTGGCGCAAGCCGCTGCGCAAGAACGGCGACGATCCGTTCGGCAAGAAATCCACCGAGGACATCGGCAAATCCGAACTCGATGCGATCCTGACCGGCGACGATGCCGGCGCGGTGGCGCTGCTGCACAGCGCGATCGAGGATTTCGCCCAGGAGCTGGCCTTTGTCACCCGCCGCTTTCTCAAGACCAAGGCCTGGGCCGACACCGAATCCATCGTCGTCGGCGGCGGCTTCCGGCAGAGCCGGATCGGCGAGCTGGCGATCGCCCGCACCGACATTATCCTCAAATCCGAGGGACTGAAGGTCGAACTGGTGCCGATCCGGTTTCATCCAGACGAGGCCGGGCTGATCGGTTGCCTGCATCTGGCGCCGTCGTGGATCTTCGAGGGCCATGACAGCATCCTGGCGGTCGACATCGGCGGTTCCAACATCCGCTGCGGCGTGGTCGAGACCCGCTGGAAGAAGGCGCCGGAACTGTCGAAGGCGACGGTGTGGAAGTCGGACTTGTGGCGCCACGCTGACGATGAGCCGAGCAGGGAAGGAGCGGTGAAGCGGCTGGTCAAGATGCTGAAGGACCTGATCGCCGCCGCCGAGGCCGATGGCTTCAAGCTTGCCCCGTTCATCGGAATTTCCTGCCCCGGCGTGATCAACACCGACGGGTCGATCGAGAAGGGCGCCCAGAACCTGCCGGGCAATTGGGAAAGCAGCCGGTTTCACCTGCCGAGCAGCCTGGTCGAGGGCATTCCGGTGATCGGCGACCATGATACCGCGGTGCTGATGCACAATGACGGGGTCGCCCAGGGACTGAGCGAGGTCCCGTTCATGCAGCAATTCGAGCGCTGGGGCGTGCTGACCATCGGCACCGGCCTCGGCAACGCCCGCTTCACCAACCGCAAGACCAAGGAGAAGGACAAGTCGAAGAAGGACAAGGACTGATCGTCCGGTCGCCGCCCGGGTCGGCCTGGGCGCCACCGGTGCGGGCTGCAAGCCGGAGTTCGCTGGCCGGGGACCGGCCTGCCGACGAAATAACCCGCCCGCCGTGCCTTGTCTGATCGACGCGCCTCGCCTAGAACTTCGCCCGACCACAGGCAATCAACGCCTGTTTCGGCGCCGCGGAGAGGTGGCAGAGTGGTCGAATGCACCGCACTCGAAATGCGGCATAGGTGCAAGCCTATCGGGGGTTCGAATCCCTCCCTCTCCGCCAGTTCTCTTTGACCCCCTGAAATCTGCGGTTTTGCTTCCGGTCGCCGATCCGGCCGATAGGCCGAACTACGTCTCGGCCGGTATCGCGCTATAGGCGATTACCTGTGGAGCTTTGCCATGCTGGGGGTCGGACTTCGATCGGCATTGATAGCGCCAACTTCGAGCGGCCGGGGCGGTTCGGTTGCCATCGGGCGCTATCGGGAGGATGCTTGCGCGAGAGGAGACCAGCATGAGCAAGCACCGCGGCCAGAATGGCCCGATCAATACCAAATACGGCGAAACATCTGTCGGTACGTTGCGCAAGATTTACGGCCAGTATTTTGCGGCGGGTTATCCCGAAACCCAGAAGCTCAGCGACGTCCTGGCCCATCTCAGCGAGGCGTCATTGAGCCAGATCCTTCGCGATCACGAGACCGGCCATCTCGCGCACAAGATTGCGAAGATCTCGAAATAGCCGGACCGCGCCCGGACGGCAAACGCGGCCTTGGTCCGCATGACTTGCGACGGGAAGTTTCCGCCGCCAGGGCGTTCTTATGCAGCCGGCCCGTTCGGCGGCGCTACCTCACCCGTCTCGCTAATTGCCGGAGTGTGACCGGCGCGATATCACTGCGGGCCGGCCGGGTCCCCGGTCGCTGCTCCCGCTGGGTGTCACGATGCAAATCCTCCGCCACCGGATCGAACTCGCGACCGTCGCGCCGATCCAGATTCTCGACATTACCGAACAGGTTCGCGGCTTCGCCGGCGCCAGCGGAATCAGGGACGGCCTGGTCACGGTGAGCTGCCTGCACACCACCGCGCGGGTCAATATCAACGAGCGCGAGCCGCAGCTGCAGCGCGACATGCTGATCTATCTGAAGCGGCTGGTGCCGCGCGACGGCGACTATCTCCACAATCTGGAGCCGATCGACGGCCGCGACAACGCCCATTCGCATCTGCTCGGCCTGTTCATGAATTCGTCGGAAACCATTCCGTTGGCGGACGGCGCGCTGGTGCTGGGCGAATGGCAGTCGATCTTCTTCATCGAGCTGGACGGGCCTCGCGAGCGCCGTGGCATCGAGCTGCAGATTCTGGGAAAAGAGTGAGGGCAACCGCTACCCTCCGTGCTTTCCTCTTCCGTCATTGCCGGGCTTGACCCGGCAATCCATCAAATCAAATGAACGGCTCCTTTTAGAGGATGGATACGCGGGTCAAGCCCGCGTATGACGGCCTTGAATTTGTGAACGGGTTGACGCCATGACTCCGGACGACATCGAGGGCTTTTTTGCCAAGCGCGAGGACCTCAATCTCGAAGACTACATCGAACTCGATTTCGATTTCGAATGTGCCGGGGACCCGCGCGAAGCCGCGGCGCATCTGGGCAGTGAGCAGTCGACCGCGCAGTGGCGGCGGGTCGGCGTCGACGAGGATTTCCGGCCGCGATTCGCCGCGAAGGTCCTTGAGCTGCAATCAGAGCCGCGGCCGAACGGTTTCAGCATCGCGGTGGAATGTGCGGCGAAGGGAGCGGTGCACGCGGTCCGCGTCACCATCGCGCATCCGCACGGCAATTTCGGACCGAAGATCCCCAATCTGCTGTCGGCGGTGTGCGGCGAGGGCGTGTTCTTCTCGCCGGGAATTCCGCTGATCCGTCTGCAGGACATCCGTTTTCCCGATTCTTTTCTCGCCGCATTCCAGGGACCGCAATTCGGCGTGAGCGGTCTGCGCGAGGTTCTGCAGGCGTTCGACCGGCCGATCTTCTTCGGCGTGATCAAGCCGAATATCGGACTGGCGGCCGAACCGTTCGCCGAACTGGGCTATCAGAGCTGGCTCGGCGGACTCGACATCGCCAAGGACGACGAGATGCTGGCCGACGTCGATTGGTGCCCGCTCGGCGAGCGGGCCGCAGCGCTCGGCGACGCCCGCCGCCGCGCCGAAGCCGAGACCGGCGTGCCGAAGATCTATCTCGCCAACATCACCGACGAGGTCGACCGCCTGATCGAATTGCATGATCTCGCGGTTGAAAAAGGCGCCAACGCGTTGCTGATCAACGCGATGCCGGTGGGGCTGTCCGGGGTGCGGATGCTGCGCAAGCACGCCAAGGTGCCGCTGATCGCGCACTTTCCCTTCATCGCCGCATTCAGCCGATTGTCGGGCTACGGGATTCATTCGCGGGTCTTCACCCGGCTGCAGCGGCTCGTCGGGTTTGACGTCGTGATCATGCCGGGCTTCGGGCCACGGATGATGACGCCGGAACACGAAGTGCTGGATTGCGTCCGCGCCTGCCTTGAGCCGATGGGGCCGATCAAGCCTTGCCTGCCGGTGCCGGGCGGCAGCGATTCGGCGGCGACGCTGGAGGGCGTCTATCGCAAGGTCGGCAGCGTCGATTTCGGCTTCGTGCCCGGCCGCGGCGTGTTCGGCCATCCGATGGGCCCGGCGGCGGGCGCTGCCAGCATTCGCCAGGCTTGGGACGCGATCGCACGCGGTATCGCGGTGGCCGACCATGCCGCCAGCCACAAGGAGCTGGCGGCGGCGTTGCAGGCGTTCGGCGGCCGTTAGCGCGGCAACTCAGTCAACTTGATGACCACGGCACTGCGCTGGCCCTCGGTCACCTTACCGTCGCGATGGATTCCGAGCGGATCGAATAGCACGCCGTTCTCGCTGTCGCTGGTCACCGTCCACTGATCGTTCAGGACCGACTGAGTGTACTTATCGTCGGCCAGCATATCGGCGCCGAACGCCGCCTTGCGCTGCAGGCCGTTCGGCAAGGCATAGAACGTCTCGCGGCTCGCGGCCTGGGTCGACGACAGACCGGCGAGATCGTTGGCGCGGCGGATCAGACCGTCCCAGAAGCCCAGGGAGGCGCGATGGCTGCCGACGACGTAGCTGAGCGGACCGTTGGCCGGCCCGACGTCACTAAGATAGATGACGTATTTCAGCAGGTTGTGAGTTGGGGCGATGTGAAAGCCATCGCAGGGTGAGGTGTCAACGGCCACGTCGGCAAAGGGGCTGACGGAACTGGCCTTGTCGTCGATCTGCGCGGCGATGTGGCCGACGCCAACTGGGCGCTTGAGGTAGGCGCTGGCAGCCTCGAGCAGGCCGAGATCCGCGGCGGCTTGGTTGAACCATTTGTAGATGTCGGCGCTGGCTTCGGGATCGAGCCAGAGCCGGCCGTCGTCGAGATCGGCGGCCTTCGCGACGATCTTGGCCTCGAGCGTCTTGAAGTGCGGCGCCAGCAGGCTGCGGATCTCGGCGATCTTGTCGGCCGGAAGCCGAACGCCGACGATGCCGTCGCGTTGCAATGGCGCGAAGATGTTGGCGCCGCGTTCGGTCTTCGGCTTGAACGCGCCGCCGGCGCTGAGCCGGCTCAGCAGTTGCAGGATGATGAGCCGCAGATAGGTCGGCAGCGCCCGCAGGATCGCGCTGAACTTCTTGGAATTTTCGCCGGGGCGCGGCAAGTTCTCGACGTCGACCAGGCGTCTGGCCGCCGCCAGGACGAAGCCGTAGCCGAAATATGCGATCGCCTTCAGGCGGGCGCCCAATTGCGGCATCGGCAGAACGCGGCCGTAGGCCGGATGAGCGTCATAGTCGATCACCGGGAGATGTTCGAACTGATAGGATTTGCCTTCGGATCGCATGAATCGCCCCTCTTCAGATCAATGGATGGATGCCATAGACGCCGATGCGTATATGGGGGCGATCCACTTCGCGCGAGATGGCGGCCCGCCGCGGCTCGCTAGAAAGCGCTGCCCACCGCCACGATTCCTCAGCGCGGCGACCGCGGCGCAATGCGAGGTCTTAATGCATCGCGGCGCATTGACCCTGGTCAAATCGACTTCGCATAGTTGTTGATGAGGATGTGTGCGGCAACCGACAGTGGCTGGCGTGCGACGCGCCCGGATCGCGTGTGAGCTTGGCGATGCCGCGTTGGCGTCACAGTGTTGTCGTGAGGCGATGGCTGACGACTCGCATCCGACAGGTCGGATCAGATCCAGGCGAAATTCGCCGGCGGTCGCGCGGCGCGCTTCAGCAGCGACCGCATGATACACCGCTCAACCTGTTCGGCCGATGCCGTAGCAGCGTCGGCGCCGACGGTTGCGCAGGCGCCGCTCTGCTCCGCGAACACCCGTCCGCTGACGACCACCACCAGCGCCGGATTGCGCGACGCCTGTCGGACTTTCCGGACGGTTTCCGCCATCCGCGGCAACCAATGCTCGCGGCGCAGTGACGGACTGAGCGAAAGATTGAGCCCGTCAAACGAGGCTTTGGCGACCAGGTCCTGCAGAGCCTCGTCGCTGCCCAAGAACTCGGTGGTCACCTTCCAGCCGGCGTGCCGGAGTATTTCGGAGTTCAGCGCCGCGCAGAACGAGTGCGGCTCGCCGGGTTGGGAGACGACCAGTACGCTGCGCTGCTGCGAGCGCGTCACCGGCGTCGAAAGATGGTCGAAGCTGATCCGCCGAATCGCGGTCTGCAAGTGACACAGGCCGATGCTGACCTCGAACTCGCTGCAGGAGTCTTCGCTCCAGAGGTCGCCGAGGTTGCGGGCGGTGGGTTCGAAGAGTCCGGTGAAAAGCGAAATCGGCGTTGCGGCGCGTGCCAGCGACTCCTCGATCAGCTCAAAGGCATCGTCAATGTTCGGCGCGATCAGCAGTCGAGCGAGGTCAGCAGCGCGAGCCGCGGACGCTTGTTTCGGCGCGGACGCGCGGGCGGCCTCGTGATGCCGGACAAACAAATGCGGAATAACCGTCGAGACAATGCTTTCAGTTTGCACGGCAAGCACTCGATCTGGTTGCCCTCGCATCGGGATCACTCGGTCATGACTTTATTCTTGGGCTGCATTCTTGGGCTGCCGAGGGGGAAACAGCCCGAAGCTAGCTTGCACAGGCCCGGGATCCCTCAGAGAGGAGGATCGCTTGCCGCATTGCGAAAGAGCCTCGGAATCGTCCGAGAGTCATTGTCCTGGATCAAAAACCGAGGGTCCCGGATCGAGGGCTGATCAGAGCCGCGGTGCGCAATCGACCCAGCGCGGGCGCCCTACCCAATTACCGGGCGACCAAAGCTCGACTATCGACGGCAGCGCGCTGCGGCCACGGTTCCGCCATTTGGGCGCGCCGCTCGAGCGACCTTGGCATAGGTACTCAGGTAGCCGGAGATTTTCCGACTGATAGCTACGAGTAGTTACCTGATGCAATGGGTGCAAGCGAGCACCGCGGGGCGGCCTAAGAGACCAAGGGCACCCGCGACCGCACATCCAGGAAAGTGCTGCTACGATTGCTTCCTCGACGGCACTGTTAGTAACGGGCGGAAGCGCGTTGCAGCCTTTGTTTTGAATCAAACGGAGAGGCCGTTAACCAAGTATATTTACAGCCGTGCGAATCAGCGCAAAACTGAATCGGTGAATCGTGCCTGTTGAGCAACAACCAAGTTTAAACAAAAGCTTAGACTGGTTTTTGGCTCGTTGGTGATTCGCGGTTCTCGGGGTTGAGCTTAATTCTTCACCGAAGTGCCCTTCGCTGTCGTCGCGTGATGCGTATTCCGGGCGTAACCGAAACGAGTTTGCCTCGGAAATAAGCCGTTCGTTAACCGTAAATAGTTAAGCGTTAATCACGCTGTTCACCTTAGGGGGCAAGCCGCCCTTAATTGAAGAAAGCTGGAGAACTACGATGCAATTCGATCTCTCAAACCGCAATCTTGCCCAAAAAATCTCGATACTCGTGCTGGGAATTACCTTGTTTGTGTCTCTCGCGATCGGTGGTGTCGGCGAGATGGTGCTGCAGAGCGTCGGGGCCAGCCAAGCCAAACACACCAGCAGCGTTGCGTCGCTGGATCGCCTGATTGGCCAGGGCGGAGCGATGCTGTCGCCTGTTCGAGCGGCTGACGGCCGGATCGTTGGTATGCTGGTAATGCAGCAAGATGCCGGAGCCGCGGTGATTCCCGCGTCGTTCGATGGTCAGGGGCTGGTGGTGAGAGCCGCCGAAACCGTGGTCGCGCCCGATGCGAACTACGCGCTGGGCGCCGCCCATGTGATGTTGCTGCTTGGCGGCATCGCGGTGTTCTCGGTGGTGGCATTGGTTGGAACTCGGATCACCCGCGGCCTGCTGGCGCCGCTCGGCGAACTTGAGAAGGATATTGATCGGCTCGCGCAGGGTGACACCAGTGTGCGGATCCACGCCATGAACCGCACCGACGAGATCGGCCGGATCGCCCGTTCGATCGCCAAGATTCAAGAGTCGCTGGTGGAGCTGGCACGCCTGAAGACCCAGAAGATGGTCACCGGGGGCACCAACCTCGTCAACAACCTCAAGGAACTGTGGGGCGATCTCAAGGGCGCGGTTCGCAACGCCAGGGAGATGATATCTTCCGACAGCCAGACCATCAGCCAGAACTTGGCGCAGTCGTGGAAAAACTGGCTGCATACCGGATTGGGCATACCGAGCCGAGCCTGATCCCGGGGCTGCACGCAGTTCGACACAGCGCGCCTCCTGATCTTCAAGGAGGCGCTGCGGAGCGCAGATCATCAAGCGATAACGAAAAGCCCGCGGTGACGCGGGCTTTGTCGTTTCAACGATCACCATTTCGATGATTATCGAGAATTGCCAGGAAATCTGGAGCGGGCGAAGGGATTCGAACCCTCGACCCCGACCTTGGCAAGGTCGTGCTCTACCACTGAGCTACACCCGCATCCGAGAGTTTGACGGCGAACGCGCGCCGACAACGCGCAGACCTATGCCAAATGCCGCCCGCGAATGCAACAGTGCCTTCGTCACGAATTCACGCAATCGGCAAGGGGCCCGGCAATGGCGCGCGGATTCGGCCGAACCACCCACAACATCAAGGTCATGCAGCCGTCGACCGGGTTCCCGAGGGCGGCCGGGAGGCATTGCAAAACCGGCTCTTGACCGCCACTTAGGTTCGATGCCGTGCTAGAATGGCGTTTCACCGGGAAATCAGGCGAGGAACACGTGACCATACTGGAGCAGGGCGGCGCAACGGCGCCACAAGCGGTCGATCTGATCAAGGACACCACGACGCAGAGCTTCGTCCAGGACGTGATCGAGGAATCCAAGCGCCAGCCGGTCCTGATCGACTTCTGGGCCCCGTGGTGCGGGCCGTGCAAGCAGCTGACGCCAATCCTGGAGAAGGCGGTCCGCGGCGCCAAGGGCAAGGTCAAGCTGGTCAAAATGAATATCGACGACCATCCGGCGATTCCGGGCCAAATGGGCATCCAGTCGATTCCGGCGGTGATCGCCTTCGTCAACGGCCAGCCGGCCGACGGCTTCATGGGCGCGGTTCCGGAGAGCCAGGTCGCGGCCTTCATCGACAAGCTGACTGCCGGGATGCCCGGCGGCGGGCCAAGCGCGGCCGAGCTGATCCAGGAGGCGGAGGCGATCTTCGCCGAGGGCGATCCCGCGGGCGCCGCATCGGTCTACGCCGAGGTGCTCAACGCCGATGCCAGCAACATCCCGGCGCTGGCCGGACTGGCGCGCTGCTACATGGCGACCGGCGAGACCGAGCAGGCCAAGCAGACGCTGGCGCTGGTGCCGGAGGCCAAGCGTTCAGACGCCGCGGTCACGGCGGTGCAGGCCAGCATCGATCTCGCAGAGCAGGCGAGCGCGCTCGGCCCGATCACCGAGCTGGAGCAAAAGGTCGCGGCAAATCCGCTCGACCATCAGGCACGCTTCGACCTCGCCACCGCGCTCAACGCCGCCGGCAAGCGCGCCGAAGCCACCGGGCATCTGCTCGAAATCGTCAAGCGCGACCGCAAATGGAACGAAGACGGCGCCCGCAAGCAGCTGGTGCAGTTCTTCGAGGCGTGGGGACCGACCGACGACGCCACTGTCGATGGCCGCAAACGGCTTTCGACGATTCTGTTCTCGTAACGCCTGCATTCCGCAGCACCGGAACCGCTGATGCCGATCAATGCCGACTATCGCGGACCCGCCGATCTTCCCGAAGTGATTCCGGTGTTTCCGCTGCCGGGCGCGCTGTTGTTGCCGCGCGGCCAGATGCCGCTCAACATCTTCGAGCCGCGCTATCTGGCGATGGTCGATGATGCGCTGCGCGACGGCCACCGGCTGATCGGGATGATCCAGCCCGACGTGTCGCATTCGCAGGACGCCGACAAGCCGGCGCTGTTTCACGTCGGCTGCATCGGCCGGATCACCC
Organism: Rhodopseudomonas sp.; assembly: GCF_013377015.1. GTDB lineage: Bacteria > Pseudomonadota > Alphaproteobacteria > Rhizobiales > Xanthobacteraceae > JARJEH01. The sequence continues at coordinate 1,529,150 of NZ_JACABA010000001.1, forward strand.
AGCTCGCCGAAGCCGGCGACGGCCGCTACATTCTCGAGCTCACTGGCGTCGCCCGTTTCAAGGTGGTGCAAGAGCTGACGACACTGACCCCCTATCGACAGTGCAAGGTAGACTACTTCCCCTATGTCGACGATTTCACCGCACGCAAGGGCGAGGACCAGGTCGACCGCGAAGCGCTGCTCGAGGTGCTGACCGATTTCCTCAAGGCCAACAATCTCAAGGTCGACTGGGAAGGCGTCGAAACCGCGCCGAATGAGGCGCTGGTCAACGCGCTGGCAATGATGTCGCCATACGGCGCGCCGGAAAAGCAGGCGATGCTGGAGGCGCCGGATCTCAAGACCCGCGCCGAGATTCTGATCGCCGTCACCGAAATGGATCTCGCCAAGAAGCGCACCAGCGGCGACCCGCCGCTGCAGTGAACGAGGTTGACGCGCGATCATTGACGCCGCGACGATTTCAACCGATCAATCCCGAAATTTCTTCCGTGCTGGAGCGCGCTCATGAACACCCCACCCGATCGGTCGGAATCCGTTGATCGCAAGCTCCTTGAAATTCTGGTCTGCCCGATCACCAAGGGGCCGCTGGAATTCGACGCCGCCCGTCAGGAACTGATCTCGCGCAGCGCCAAGCTCGCCTACCCGATCCGCGACGGCATCCCGATCATGCTGCCGGAAGAGGCGCGCAAGCTGGACTGAGTGGTCTCTATAGCTGACCGCGGCGTAGCGACGATTTAGGCCGTCATCCCCGCGAAAGCGGGGACCCAGTATTCAGAACGCATTCGTTCAACCTTAAAGGCTGCGGCGTACTGGGCCACCCGCTTGAAGCGGATGGTGACGACGGTGAATGCGGCGTCGCTGTCGCTTTCTCTCCTGTCCGAGTTTCCCGCGCCTACAGCGCCTCGCCCTTCAGCAACCGTGGAATTTCGCCGCCGAGTCCGGCGGCCTGGCGGATGAACACTTCCTTCAGCGGCGGCAGCCGGTCGACAATGCCAAGCCCTATATCGCGGACGCTGCGCAGTAGCGTCGACTTGTTGGAGAACAGCAGGTTGAGTGAATTGGTCGCCACCCCCATCGCCATGGTGTCGAACCGGCGCCAGCGCTGGTAATTTTCCAGTACGTCGGCCTGCCCCGGATCGATCCCGAGCCTTGCGGCGTCGACAATGCTCTCGGCCAGCGCGGCGACGTCCTTCAGGCCCATATTGAGGCCCTGTCCGGCGATCGGGTGGATCACATGGGCGGCGTCGCCGACCAGCGCCAGGCGCTCGCCGATGAAGGATTTCGCCACGAAATAGCCGAGCGGGAACGCCTTCGGCTTGTCCAGCGCCCTGACCTCACCGAGCCGCAGTCCGAACCGCTGCTCCAGCTCGGCATGAAACTCGTCGTCGGACAGCACGATGATCCGTGCCGCCTCCTGGCGACTTTCGGTCCACACCAGCGACGAGCGCTTGCCGGTCAGCGGCAGGATCGCGAACGGGCCGGCGGGCAGGAAATGCTCCTCGGCGCAACCATGGTGGTCGCGCTCGTGGCTCACCGTGACCACGATGCCGGACTGGTCGTAATCCCAGCCATAAGTGGGGATGCCGGCGCGTTCGCGCAGTTTCGACTTCGCACCGTCGGCAGCGACCAGCAGGCTGGCCTCGATCACGCTGCCGTCGCCGAGCGTCACCGAAGTCGCCTCGGGCCGCGATTCGTAACTGATGACCGGTACCGGGCGCAGATCGATGCCGGCGGCCTCGGCATGCTTGGTCAACGCGTCGATCAGATGGCGATTCTCGACCATATGGGCGAACGGCTCGCCGGGCTCGACCTGGCCCGCGAAGGTCAGGAACACCGGACGGGTGGCGTCTTCCAGCGCCGAATCGGTCACCACCATGTCGAGGATCGGCTGCGCGGTTTCGGCGACCTCGTCCCAGACTCCGAGCACGTCGAACAGCCGGCGGCAGGCGGCGACGATCGCGGTCGCGCGCGGATCGCGCGAGGGCCGCAGCGCCAGCGCCGGATCGGCGACGATGATCGGGGTATCAGGCCCCAGACCCTGGCGCAGCGCCAACGCCAGCGCCAGCCCGGCGAACGCCCCGCCTCCGATGACAATGCCTCGCTGGTGCGACATGATCGTCCTTACTCGCTCTTGCCAGCTCTCTCTTGCAAGGTGACCAGAGCTGGGCGAAACAGGCTACGGAACAGCCGCGGCATCTGTGGCCCGGTTCTATCAGACATCGAACGCGGTGTGAAACCGCGTCACCCACGGGATTCCTGCATGCCGATGTCCAAGAGCCTGATCGACCTGATCTCGATTCTCGACCTCGAACCGATCGAGGTGAACCTGTTCCGCGGCACCAGCCCGAAGACCTCGTGGCAGCGGGTGTTCGGCGGCCAGGTGATCGGCCAGGCGATGGTCGCCGGCTGCCGCACCGTCGAGGGCCGGCTGCCGCATTCGATGCATTGCTATTTCATCCTGCCGGGCGATCCGCAGGTGCCGATCATCTATGAGGTCGAGCGGCTGCGCGACGGCAACAGCTACACCACCCGCCGGGTCACCGCGATCCAGCACGGCAACGCGATCTTCTCGCTGATGATGTCGTTTCATGTCGACGAGGCGACCTCGTTCGACCATCAGGACAAGATGCCGGACGTGCCGCCGCCGGAGAAGCTGACCGGAGAGGAAATCTCCAAGCAGCCGTTCTTCAAGGAGATGCCCGACTTCATCAAGCGCTATTACGAGAGCGACCGGCCGATCGAGCTGCGCCCGGTCGAGCTGTCGCGCTATTTCGGCAAGAAGATCGATGACGGCAAGATCCACGTCTGGATCCGCACCGCGGCGAAGCTGCCGGACGATCCGGCGCTGCACATGTGCGCGCTGGCCTATGCGTCGGATTTCTCGCTGCTCGACGCGGTGATGGCGCGCTACGGCCGCACCTTGTTCGACAAGCGCATGATGCCCGCGAGCCTCGACCACGCGATGTGGTTTCACCGCCCGTTCCGTACCGACGAATGGCTGCTTTACGCGCAGGACAGCCCCTCCGCGCAGGGCGGCCGCGGCCTGACCCGCGGCCTGATCTTCAAGGCCGACGGTACCCTGGTGGCTTCGGTGGCCCAGGAGGGCTCGGTGCGCGAGCGCCGCGAGAAGCCGGCCGGCTGAGCCGGATTGTCCCGGCTGCCGCCTATTCCGGCGCGAGGCCAAATCTTGCGCCGTCAATCCGCTTATTTTCTGCGCGCGTTGCCGCTAAACCCGGCATATACAGGGACGAACCGCCCGGACATAGTCCGGCGCGCCCTGCATTTCGCGATCAGAAGGTTGGCCTCATGAAGCTCGTCGTTGCCATCATCAAACCGTTCAAGCTCGACGAGGTGCGCACCGCGCTCACCGAGATCGGCGTCCACGGCATGACCGTGACCGAGGTCAAGGGCTACGGCCGCCAGCGCGGCCATACCGAAATCTATCGCGGCGCCGAATATATCGTGAATTTCCTGCCCAAGCTGCGGATCGAGATCGCGGTGGATTCCGGTCTCGCCGACAAGGCGGTCGAGGTCATCACCAAGAGCGCCCGCACCGGGCAGATCGGCGACGGCAAAATCTTCGTCTCGCCGATCGATCACGCGCTGCGAATCCGCACCGGCGAGACCGACGCCGACGCGCTCTGAGCCACAGATCACATTGAACGGCGACGCCGGGGGGCGCCGCGACATTCCGACGGGGGTTGGGGTCATGACGGGTTTGCCACGCCACGCAGCACGCGCTGCGATGGCCTTTCCGCTTGCGGCACTTGCCGCGTTGGGCGTGACGCCGGCTCAAGCGCAAGCCAGCACCATCAACGCCGCCGATACCGCCTGGATGATGGTCGCCACCGCCTTTGTGCTGATGATGACCATCCCGGGCCTGGCGCTGTTTTACTCCGGCATGGTGCGCAAGAAGAATGTGCTCGCCACCATGGCGCAGAGTCTCGCCGCAGTGGCGATCATCTCGATTCTCTGGGTCGCGTTCGGCTATTCGCTGGCCTTCGTCGGTGACGGCGCCTGGATCGGCTCGCTGGACCGGATGTTTCTCGCTGGCATGACCATGGACGGCGTCAATCCGCTGGCCAAGACCATCCCCGAAGCGCTTTTCATGCTCTACCAGATGACGTTTGCGATCATCACCGTGGCGCTGGTGGCCGGCTCGGTCGCCGACCGGATGCGATTTTCCGCCTATCTGCTGTTCTCGATCGGCTGGTTCGTCTTCGTCTATGTACCGCTGGCGCATTGGGTCTGGGGCGGCGGCTTCCTGGCTAGCGCCGGGGTGCTGGATTTCGCCGGCGGCCTCGTCGTGCATCTGTCGGCCGGCACCGGCGGGCTGATCGCGGCCGCGGTGCTCGGTCGCCGCCATGGCTACGGCGCCGAGAACCTGTCGCCGTTCGACCTGTCGCTCGCGGTGGTCGGCACCGGGTTGTTGTGGGTTGGCTGGTTCGGCTTCAACGGCGGCTCGGCGCTGGCCGCCAATTCCCGCGCGGTAATGGCGATCACCTCGACCCATCTCGCCGCTTGCGCCGGCGCGCTGACCTGGGGCGCGATCGAATGGATGATCCGGCGCAAACCCTCGGTGCTCGGCATGATTTCCGGCGCGGTGGCCGGGCTCGGCACCATCACTCCGGCCTCCGGTTATGTCGAACCGTGGCATGGCCTGGTGATCGGCGTGATCGCCGGGCTGGTCTGCTTCTGGGCCTGCACCTGGCTGAAACACCGCTTTCGCTACGACGATTCGCTCGACGTGTTCGGCGTCCATGGCATCGGCGGGTTGACGGGCACGCTGCTGGCCGGCGTGTTCGCGACCGCGGCGATCGGCGGAACCTCCGGCTTGATCGAAGGCAATCCGTGGCAGCTCCTGATCCAGCTCGGCGGCGTTGCCATGACCTTCCTGTGGTCGGGGGCCGCCACCTTTGTGCTGCTCAAGCTGGTTGGGGTGTTCGTCCCATTGCGCGTATCGCGCGAGCACGAAATCGAGGGTCTCGACATTTCGCAGCATGGCGAGGCACTGCAGTAGCCAAACCAATGTTATATTACCGATCATGCTGCCCGCGACGTGAGCACGATTATGGCGGGACCCTGTCGTGCCTGTTTTTTGCACATGCCTGATTAGTCATTAGGCGCGACCGAATGGCGCAGCCGGTGCTGCGGTGCGGTCGTGCCGAAAAGCCCCCGATTCACAATCTGTTAGGCACCGCCGGCGATCTGGCACGGCATTTGATTCTATCTGGGCTGGCTGTGCCCGCGTAGTGAACTTCTCCGCGTGGTGAACCTCAGTCGATATCGTGCCCGGCCGCGTACCGGTTCGGGCCCAAGCGGGGATAGGACCCATGAAAATTGTTATGGCGATCATTAAGCCATTCAAACTCGAAGAAGTCCGTGACGCCCTGACCGCCATCGGCGTTCATGGTTTGACGGTGACCGAAGTCAAGGGATATGGCCGGCAGAAGGGCCATACGGAAATCTATCGCGGTGCTGAATACGCGGTGAGCTTCCTGCCCAAGATCAAGATCGAAGTCGCGATCGCCTCCGACCAGGTCGACAAGACCATCGACGCCATCACCACCGCGGCCAAGACCGGTCAGATCGGCGACGGCAAGATCTTCGTCATCGGCCTCGACCACGCGGTTCGGATCCGGACCGGCGAAGCCGATGCCGCGGCCCTCTGATCTCGCGCTCACCCTTATTCAATCAGGAGTATAAGAAATGACGTTCAAACGTCCCTACCGCGCGGGATTGGCTGCTCTCGCAGTCGGCATGTTCGCCGCGACTGCCGCGTATGCCGAGCCCACGGTCAACAAGGGCGACAACGCCTGGATGCTGACATCGACAGTGCTGGTGCTGTTGATGACGATTCCGGGCCTCGCGCTGTTCTATGGCGGCATGGTCCGGTCCAAGAACATGCTCTCGGTGCTGATGCAGGTGTTCTACACCGTCTGTATCGTCACCATCCTGTGGGCGCTCTACGGCTACAGCCTGGCCTTCACCGGCGGTTCCGACTTCATCGGCGGCTTCTCCAAAGCCTTCATGGTGGGGATCACCCCGGATTCGAAAGCGGCGACCTTCAGCGTCGACGCCAACATCTCGGAGCTGGTGTATTTCTGCTTCCAGATGACCTTCGCCGCGATCACCCCGGCGCTGATCGTCGGCGCCTTTGCCGAACGCACCCGCTTCGCCGCGGTGGCCCTGTTCATCCCGCTCTGGGTCACGCTGATCTACTTCCCGATCGCCCACATGGTTTGGTACTGGGCTGGACCGGACGCCATCAACGACGCCGTCAAGGCGCTCGCTGCCGCGACCGACGACGCCGCCAAGGCGACGGCGCAGACCGCGCTTGATGCGGTCAATGCCGATGCCGGCTGGGTGTTCAAGAAGGGCGCCATCGACTTCGCCGGCGGCACCGTGGTGCACATCAACGCCGGCATCGCCGGTCTGGTCGGCGCCTTGCTGATCGGCAAGCGCACCGGCTACGGCAAGGAGCTGATGTCGCCGCACTCGCTGACGATGTCGATGATCGGCGCTTCGTTGCTGTGGGTGGGTTGGTTCGGCTTCAACGCCGGATCGAACCTGGAAGCCTCCGGCGGCGCCGGGCTCGCCATGACCAACTCGTTCGTCGCGACTGCGGCGGCCGCGTTGTCCTGGATGTTCGCGGAGTGGATGATCAAGGGTCATCCCTCGGTGCTCGGCGCGATCTCAGGAGCAGTTGCGGGCCTGGTCGCGGTGACGCCCGCGGCCGGTTACTCTGGTCCGATGGGAGCGATCGTGCTCGGTCTCGTGGTCGGTGTGGTCTGCCTGTTCTTCTGTACGGTGATCAAGAACGCGCTCGGCTATGACGACTCTCTCGATGTGTTCGGCGTCCACTGCGTCGGCGGCATCGTCGGCGCGCTCGGCACCGGCATTCTGGTGAATCCGGCGCTCGGCGGCACCGGCATCATGGACTACACCATCGGCAAGATCGCGGAATACGATCTGGTGGCGCAGATGATCTCGCAGTGCTGGGGCGTCGGCACCACGCTGGTGTGGTCCGGCATCGGCTCGGCGATCCTCTACAAGGTCGTCGACGTCATCGTCGGCCTGCGTGCCACCGTCGAAGTTGAGCGCGAAGGCCTCGACCTCGTCGAGCACACCGAGCGCGCATACAACATGTAAGTTCTCCCGGGGCGCGATCCGCAAGGGTCGCGCCCAGAACTACGGTTCGGGCACATACCCGGCAATGCCCGCTCCGTCGAGGGGCTCCAGCGCAAGCTGGGGCCCCTTTCTTTTTGGCGCGGAGGCCATTGGCTTTCACCGCCGCGCTGCAATCGACCCTCCCGCGACAGCCGCGCCGTGCTATATTGTGGTCATGAACAGTGCGGACATAGTCGATACCTTGCGACGGTCGGAGCAGGCCCTGCGCGCGCGCGGCGTGCAGCGTGCGGCGCTGTTCGGATCGGTCGCACGCGGCGACGACCGCCCGGGAAGCGACATCGACATCATGGTCGAGATTGATCCCGAGGCGCATATTACCGTGTTCGACTATGTCGGCCTGAAGGAGTTCATCGCCGGACTGTTCGAAGGCCCCGTGGATGTCGTGAGCCGGGATAACCTCAAGCCTCATCTGCGACCGGCCGCCACCGCCGACGCGATCTATGCGTTCTGACATCAGCATCGCTGCGCTTCGCGACATTCAACATCATATCGGCCTTGCGATCGAATTTGTCGCCGGGTTCGATCGCGATCAATTCAAGAATGACCTGCGCACCGTCTATGCGGTCACCCGATGCCTCGAGATCGTGTCGGAAGCATCACGTCGCCTGACCGACGATTTGAAGGCGCGACACCCGGCGATACCCTGGAAGCAGATCGCGGGTGCCGGCAACGTCTACCGGCACGACTACGAGGACGTCGCAGCGCATTTGGTATGGGATACCGTCCACAGCGCATTGCCGGCACTCCGGATCGCCATCGATGACGAAATCGCCCGCAGTTCATGACCGACAACGCGCGCAACCGGGCGGCCCGGTCGCGGCCTTCCTCGCATGGAACCCGCACTTGCTGTCGCCGATCGTCGATGGTTAATCGCGTCTTAACCTCGCCGTATCTATGGTGGCTGATCCGTTTTCGCTCGATCCCGTGACGGTCGCGCGCCCTGAAAGCTGGCGTTTCCGAATGGCTTTGACCGCCCCCTCCACCTTGGCGTCCAGCGCCGGCAGTTCCGATGCTGCCGGTCAGAGCGAACGCTCGCCGTTCGCGCGGCTGACCGAGCTGCTGGCGCCGTATCAGCCCGGACAGTCCCTTATCAACCTGTCGCTGGGCGAACCGCAGCATCCGGTGCCGGATTTCGTCGGCCCGGTGCTGGCGCAACACATCGCCGAATTTGGCCGCTATCCCGCCGCCAAGGGTATCGAACCGTTCCGCCGCGCGGTGTCGACCTGGCTGTCGCTGCGCTTCGAGCTGCCGCGCGCGCTCGATCCGGAGAGCGAAATCCTGGTGCTGAACGGCAGCCGCGAGGGGCTGTTCCTGGCCGCAATCGCCGCCGCCCGCTTCGTGCCGCAACGCGCCGGCAAGCCAGCGATCCTGATGCCGAATCCGTTCTACCCGGCCTACGGCGCCGGCGCCCGCGCCGCCGACTGCGAGCCGATCTTCCTGCCGACCACGCTCGGCAACGGCTTCCTGCCCGACCTCGATGCGCTGGATGCAGCGACGCTGGCGCGCACGGTGGCGATCTACATCGCTTCGCCCGCCAATCCGCAGGGCGCGGTCGCGTCGCGCGACTATTTCCTGCGGCTGAAAGCGCTCGCCGACCGCCATGGCTTCATGATCCTGAGCGACGAGTGCTATTCGGAAATCTATGCCCAGACCGCGCCCGGCAGCGCGCTAGAAGCCGCCGGTCCCGACTTCGGCCATGTGGTGGCGTTCCAGTCGCTGTCGAAGCGCTCGAACCTGCCCGGGATGCGAGTCGGCTTCGTCGCTGGCGACGCCCAATTTCTCAAGGCGTTTCATGAGCTGCGCAATGTCGCAGCCCCGCAGGTGCCGGTGCCGCTACAGCATGTCGCGGTCGCAGCTTACGGAGACGAGAGCCATGTCGAGGAGAACCGCCGGCTGTACCGGCTGAAATTCGACCTCGCCGACCAGATCCTCGGATCGCGCTACGGCTACAAGCGGCCCGCCGGCGGCTTCTGCCTCTGGCTCGACGTCTCCGCGCATGGCGGCGACGAGGCGGCGACGCTGAAACTGTTCAAGGACGGCGGCGTCCGCGTGGTCCCGGGCAGCTATCTGGCGCGGCAGCAACCCGACGGCAGCAATCCCGGCGCCGGATATATTCGCGTGGCGATGGTGCAGGACAGTGAAACCACCGCCGAGGCGTTGCATCGCCTGGTTCGTATTCTTGAATAATCGCGGGGCGGAATGAGCATGCCGGCGATCGAACGTGTCATCCCTCTGGTCGGGCATCTGCCCCAGGCGATTCGCGACGCGCTGGTGCGACGGCTGCGCGAACTCGCCGGCGTCGGCCTGATTGCGCTGTCCGGCGTCGCCGCGGCGGCACTTATGACATGGTCGGTGCAGGACCCGAGCCTCAGTCACGCCACCTCGCGCACGATCCGTAACATTGTTGGCTATCCGGGCGCGATCGGCGCCGATCTGTCGATGCAGATCCTCGGCCTTGGCGCAATCGGGTTGTTGTTGCCGATCGCGGTATGGGGCTGGCGGATGATCAACCACCGGCCGTTCGACCGCCGGGCGCTGCGGTTCGGCTGCTGGATTTTGTGCACCATCACCGCGGCCGGATTCGCCAGCTGTTTTCCCCATGACGGGTCGTGGCCGCTGCCGACCGGCGTCGGCGGCGTGGTCGGCGACGCGCTGGTGCGGACGCCTGCGCTGGTGTTCGGCCCGCCCGGATTGATCTACCGGATCGTCCTCGGCCTGATCCTCGGCGCCGCGATGCTGACGACGTTCCTGATCGCCTGCGGCTTCGGCGCGCGCGAGCCGCAACAGACCGAATTGATGGCCGACGATCTGCCGTTCGAGGAAGATCGCGACGAAGGTTCGGTGTCGCTGGGCTGGCTGGTGCACGCGCTGCTGAGCGCCAAGGCGCAGTTCCTGCGGTTCGCGAAGCTGAGCTACCGCCGGCTGGTGGCGAGTGCGCCGCCCGCCGCGGCGATGCCGTTCGAACGCCAGGAGCCGAGGCTCGGCGGCCGGCCGAGCCCGTCGATCGCGCCGCACGCCGATCAGGACGACGAACCCGAGCTCGACGACGAGGACGATGAGGAAGATGAGGCGCCGGTGGCGCGCGCCCCGCGCAAGAAGCCCGTGCCGAAGACGCCGCCGCGCAAACCCGCCGGAAAATTCGAACTGCCGCCGGTCTCGGTGCTGACCGCGCCGAAATCCTCCGATCGCCAGCCGCTCAACAAGGCCGAACTCGAAGCCAATTCGCGCGCGCTGGAAGGCGTGCTCGGCGACTTCGGCGTCCGCGGCGAAATCGTCAAGGCGCATCCCGGCCCAGTGGTGACGCTGTACGAACTGGAGCCCGCGCCCGGCATCAAGTCGTCGCGGGTGATCGGGCTCGCCGACGATATTGCGCGATCGATGAGCGCCTTGTCGGCCCGCGTCGCCGTGGTGCCCGGCCGCAACGCTATCGGCATCGAACTGCCGAATCCGCATCGAGAAAAAGTCCTGCTGCGCGAATTGCTGGTGACGAAAGACGGCAACGAATCAGTGGCGAAACTGCCGCTCTGCCTCGGCAAGAATATCGGCGGCGAATCGATCATCGTCGATCTGGCCCGGATGCCGCATCTGTTGATCGCCGGCACCACCGGCTCCGGCAAATCGGTCGCCATCAATACCATGATCCTCAGCCTGCTCTACCGGCTGCGGCCGGATCAGTGCCGGCTGATCATGGTCGATCCGAAAATGCTCGAACTATCCGTCTATGACGGCATCCCGCATTTGCTGACGCCTGTCGTCACCGACCCGAAGAAGGCGGTGGTCGCCCTGAAATGGGCGGTGCGCGAGATGGAAGAGCGCTACAAGAAGATGTCCAAGCTCGGCGTCCGCAACATCGACGGCTACAATACCAGGCTGGTCGAAGCCAAGGCGCGCGGCGAGGAATTGTCCCGCACCGTACATACCGGCTTCGACAAGGAAACCGGCAAGGCAATCTACGAGGCTGAAAAGCTCGACCTCGAGCCGCTGCCCTACATCGTCATCATCGTCGACGAGATGGCCGACCTGATGATGGTGGCCGGCAAGGACATAGAAGGCGCGGTGCAGCGGCTGGCGCAGATGGCGCGCGCCGCCGGCCTGCATGTGATCCTCGCCACGCAGCGACCCTCGGTCGACGTCATCACCGGCACCATCAAGGCGAACTTCCCGACCCGTATTTCCTTCCAGGTCACTTCGAAAATCGACAGCCGCACCATTCTGGGGGAGATGGGCGCTGAGCAGCTACTTGGCCAGGGCGACATGCTCTATATGGCCGGCGGCGGACGGATCAGCCGCGTGCACGGACCGTTCGTTTCCGACGAAGAGGTCGAGAAGGTGGTCAAACACCTCAAGACCCAGGGCCAGCCGGAATATCTTGAAGCCGTCACCGCGGAAGAGCCGGCCGAGGGCGAGGACGGCGCGGTGTTCGACGCCACCGGGATGGGCGGCGAGGGCGGCGACCTGTTCTCGCAGGCGGTCGCGATTGTAAAGCGTGATCGCAAGGCGTCGACCAGCTATATTCAGCGTCGGCTGCAGATCGGATATAACCGCGCCGCGTCGCTGATGGAGCGGATGGAACTGGAAGGCATCGTCGGCCAGCCCAACCATGCTGGCAAACGCGAAATCCTGGTCGAGGAAGAAGAGAGCGGCTTTTAGAGGCGTGATTGCTGTGATGGAAATTGCCGACCTGGAGTCGCGAAATCGCCACAGCGCCGGGTTAGCGCCGACGCGGCGATGCGCCGATTCAGTCAACCCCGCGCAGGAAAACCAATTGAGCAACGATGTCAAAGCTTCGGCAGCGCGGTCCACGGGGCGGACCGCCACGCGTGCCGCAATGGCGATGCTGGCCGCGGCGCTGATCACCGTGGTGACCGGCCCGCAGGTCGGCGCGCAGCAGGTTCCGGTGCCGAAGCCGGCGCCGAAGGCCCGCGACGTCCGGCTCAGCGCCTCCGACCCGCAGCCGCGGACACAGGCCCGCCCGGCGGTAACGGCCCCGACGGTAGTGACGGCCCCACCGGAACCGGTGATTCCCGATCCGCGCCGCAACGTCCCGGCCAATATCTTCAAGAGTTTCGACGATACCCAGAAAACCCAGGCCGCCAAGGTCAGCGCCTATCTGTCGTCGCTGCAGACCCTGGTTGGAAACTTCGTCCAGGTCGGCCCCGATGGCAGCAAGCTGATGGGCGATTTTTATATCCAGAAACCCGGCAAGGTGCGGTTCGAATACGATGCGCCAAGCCCGATCTCGATGATCGCCGACGGCTCCTCGCTGGCAGTGCGCGACCGCAAGCTCGCCACCCAGGACATCTATCCGCTGTCGCAAACCCCGCTACGCTATCTCTTGAGCGACCGCATCGATCTGCTGCGCGACACCAATGTCGTCAGCGTCACCGCCGACGAGCTCTACATCAGCGTGATCATCGAGGAGAAGAACCCGGTGATCGGTACCAGCCGGCTGTTGCTGATGCTCGGCGCCAGGGACAACCAACTCAAGCAGTGGACCGTGACCGACCCGCAGGGCTACGACACTACGGTGGCGATCTATAACGTCGACAGCACCAAGAAGCTCGATCAGACGATGTTCAAGATCGACTTCACCAACTACACGGTTCCGAACAATTAGCATCGGGCGCACCGTCGGCATCTCCGAGAGATCGGCTGTCAATCGCCCGACTGAACGGCGGCACTGACAATCGATGCACCCCGTCATTGCGAGCGGAGGGCGGCGCGCAGCGCCGTCCGACGGCGAAGCAATCCAGGGGCATCAGATCCGAACCTCTCCTGCAGCCCTGGATTGCTTCGTCGCAAGAGCGCCTCGCAATGACGAACTCAAAGGCTGTTGATTCCCTTTATTTCGAGCCTCTTGGCCGCGAGCCAGCTTCGCTGCTGCCCCGGAGCAGACCCCTCATGGTAACGAGCGCGCCTCTTGGCGCGCGTCTCGAACCATGAGCATGTGCATCTATCACCCTCATCCTTCGAGACGCGGCCGACCGGCCGCTCCTCGGCATGAGACGTTTTCGTTTCCAATCCCCGTATGGCATTCCGCATGAACTTCACCTTGACCACCTGGAACATCAACTCGGTGCGGCTGCGCATCGAACTGGTGGCGAAATTCCTCAAGGCGCGTCGTCCCGACGTGTTGTGCCTGCAGGAGACCAAATGCCCGGACGACGCCTTTCCACTGAAGCGATTCAAGCGGCTCGGCTACGAGCACATCGCCTTGAACGGGCAGAAGGGTTATCACGGCGTCGCGGTGATCTCGAAGATCCCCTTGCTCAGCAGCGACATCCGCACCTTCTGCGACAACATCGATTCACGGCACATCTCGGTGGCGCTCAACGCTGGCGACAGCGTCACGCCGCTGGTACTGCATAATTTCTACGTCCCCGCCGGCGGCGACATTCCCGATCCAGCGCTCAATCCGAAATTCCTGCACAAGCTGTCGTTCCTCGACGAGATGAAGGCGTGCGCGCCGCTGCACCCGACCGGCGACGCCCGCCACATCCTGGTCGGCGACCTCAACGTCGCGCCGCACGAAAACGACGTCTGGTCGCACAAGCAGTTGTTGAAGGTGGTGTCGCACACGCCGATCGAATGCGAGAAGCTGCTCGCGGTGCAGCGCGAGGGCCACTGGGTCGACGTCGCGCGCGAACGGATTCCGCTGTCGGAAAAAGTCTACACCTGGTGGAGCTACCGCGCTGCCGATTGGACGCTGGCCGACCGCGGCCGTCGACTCGATCACATCTGGGTCTCGCCGGCGCTGCGCGACTGCTTGCGCGACTTCACGATAACCCGCGACGCCCGCGGCTGGGAACGGCCGAGCGACCACGTCCCGGTAACGGTGACGCTGGAGCTGTAGGTTCAAACCTCGCAAGATCTCCACCGAGCGATCCACTCAACGGACAAGGCCGTCATTCCGGGACGCGAACAGCGAAGCTGTGAGCGAACCCGGAATCTTGCGGTCTGACCGTGTGGCGAGATTCCGGGCTCGCTCGTTCTGCGAACTCGCGCCCCGGAATGACTGCCGTCTCCGGAGAGAGCACGTCAATCCAATCGATCGGGATCACGTGCTCAGCTTGGCGCCCGCCATCAAAATGTCGCTGGTGATCTGGCTGGTGCGGCCGGCGAATTCGTCGCGCAGCCGTCGCGCGGCGGCCGGATCGCTTTCCAGGATGCGTTGAAACAGGCTGCGCGCGATCCGGATCACCGAGGAATATTCCAGCGCCACCGCGCTCGACGGCCGCTGCATCGCCACTACCAGCGCGAGCTCGCCGAGCAGCGTGCCGGGGCCGGCGGTGATCTCGTGCTTGCTGCCATCGGCTGGCAAGATCTGGAACGAACCGCGCTGAACCACATAGCCGGCATCGGCCTCGTCGCCGGCCTTGAACAGCACGTCGCCGCGGCCGAGATCGCGCTGGTCGGAACCGATCGCAAGCATCCGCAACGAAGCGGTGCCCAACAGCCGCAGCGTCGGGACGCGCTCGAGCAGGGCAACATCATCTTCGATCGACATGCGGGACCGGCTGGAGAGAGACTGGACGCGCCAGGCACGTTGCTACGAATCGGCCCCTATTGGTATCACGGCACGAGTTTGTAGCCACCGGCTTCGGTGACCAGAATCTCGGGATTCGCCGCGTCTTTCTCGATCTTTTGGCGCAGCCGGTAGATATGGGTCTCCAGCGTGTGCGTGGTCACGCCCGAATTATAGCCCCAGACTTCCTGCAGCAGGGTCTCGCGCGACACCGGCGACAGCCCGGCCCGGTACAGGAATCGCAGGATCGCGGTTTCCTTTTCGGTCAGCCGGACCTTCTTGGCGTTGGCGCCGGTCAGCATCTTGGAGCCGGGACGGAAGCTGTAGGGGCCGACCGTGAACACCGCGTCTTCGCTGGCCTCGTGCTGGCGCAGCTGAGCGCGAATCCGCGCCAGCAGCACCGCGAAGCGGAACGGCTTGGCGACATAGTCGTTGGCGCCGGATTCCAGGCCCAAAATGGTGTCGGAATCGGTGTCGTGGCCGGTCAGCATGATGATCGGGGCCTTGAAGCCGCCCTTGCGCAGGCTGCGTACCACTTCGCGCCCGTCGGTGTCGGGCAATCCGACATCCATCAGCACCAGATCGGGTGAATTGGCCTTGGCCGACAGCACCCCCTTGGCGCCGGTGTCGACGGCGGAAGCTTCGAACTCCTCGTGCAGCGACAATTGCTCCACCAGAGCGTCGCGCAGATCGGTGTCGTCGTCCACGATCAGGATCTTGCGGGCGTTGGGCATGACAGGGGTCCTTTGAGTCGGCGGTCGGCAGCGGCAAATGCTTGGTGACAGTTCGCTTTGAAGTAGGGGTCTGTTACCGATTCACAAGCCGTTGCGCAGTCTAGCCCACTTTTGAGGCTGTTATTGATGAATGTCCTGTAATGCGCAATCTCGCCATCGCCGCGCACAGACCGCCGCGGAGGGTTCGGATAAGAATGGGAAATCGAATTATTTCAAAGACTTCCAATAAATCTGCGAGCGAGCGCCCGGTTTCGCGGATCGTTGTCCGACGCGCAGCCGGCAATCCCAGCCGGGGCTGGTTGATCCTCGCGGGGCAGGCCATCCCGGTCGCGCTGGGCCGCAGCGGCATCCTGGCCAACAAGCGCGAAGGCGATGGCGGTACGCCGCGCGGCGCCTTCCATCCGCTGCGGCTGTGGTGGCGGGCCGACCGCGCGCCGCGGCCGCGCACCCTGCTGCCGATCCGCCGCATCGGCCCCTTTGACGCCTGGTGCGAGGACCCGGCCAGCCGGCACTACAACCAGCCGGTGCGCCGCGGACCGGGTCAGGATGGCGACCGGCTCAAGCGCGACGACCATCTGTACGATTTCATCATCGAGATCGACCACAACGCGGCGCCGCGCAGCGCGGGGCGCGGCAGCGCGGTGTTTCTGCATCTGGCGCGCGATAATTTCGGCCCCACCGCCGGCTGCGTGGCGATGACCAGGCCGGCGATGCTGCGGCTATTGGCGCGGATCGGGTCAAAGACGAAGATCGTGATCGGGTAAGCAGACCTACTTCGCGCGATGACACACCGCTTCGATATTGTTGCCGTCGGGGTCGACCACGAAGGCAGCGTAGTAGGTCGGCGTGTATTCGAGGCGAAGCCCCGGCGCTCCATTGCTCTTTCCACCCGCTGCCAGCGCGGCCGCGTAGAAATCGCGCACCATTTTCCGGCTCTTGGCGGCCAGGCAGATATGCACCGGCCCCGATAGCTTGGTGGGAACGCCGACGCTGGTCCCGACCCACAGGCAAACCTTATCGATACTGGCGCCATAGCCGACGACCCGGCGCTTCGGCGGGTTGGGCGGAACAAAGTCATATTGCACGACCATCCCCAGCGGCGGCAGCGCGGCGTCGTAGAACGCCTTGGCGCGGACGACGCTCTTCACCTTGATTCCGACATGGTCGAGCATGAGGACTTCCTCTGCGTCTGACGCCAATCTTGTCGGTCGCCGAACTGCCGACGATGACTATCGATGGCCGAAAATTGCCGAACCGATCCGCACATGGGTGGCACCGAATTGGATCGCGATGGCAAAATCCGCGCTCATGCCCATCGACAATTTGTGCAGCCCGTTG
The DNA here is from genome assembly GCF_013377015.1 of Rhodopseudomonas sp. Lineage (GTDB taxonomy): Bacteria > Pseudomonadota > Alphaproteobacteria > Rhizobiales > Xanthobacteraceae > JARJEH01. Next base: position 1,545,934 of record NZ_JACABA010000001.1, read on the forward strand.
CGCGCGGCGATCTTCGCGGTCAGCGCGAAATGCGGCGCCGGGGCTTCATCGACCGGCGGAATGCACATCAGGCCGGAGATCGTCAGCCCATAGGTCTCGCGGCACGCGGCGATGAAGCCATCGGCCTCGGCCGGCGCGACGCCGGCCTTTTGCGGCTCCTCGCCGGTGTTGAGTTGCACGAACAGCTCCAGTCTGCGCGGCTGTTGCGCCAGCGCCTTGCTTAACGCTTCGCAAATGCTCGGCCGGTCCACCGAATGGATCGCGTCGAACAGCGCCACCGCCTCCTTGGCCTTGTTGGATTGCAGCGGCCCGATCAGATGCAGTTCGGTACCGGGGTAATCGGCGATCAGCGCCGGCCATTTGGCCTTGGCTTCCTGCACCCGGTTCTCGCCGAATACCCGCTGGCCGGATCGCAGCACCGGCGTGATCGCATCCGCGTCGAAGGTTTTCGAGACCGCGATCAGCGTCACCGCCGCGCGCTCGCGCCGTGCCTCCCGGCAAGCGCGCGCGATGTCGTGCTCCACCGCGGCCAGCCCGCTTAGTGAAGCGGAAGTTACTTGCGAAGCGTCGGATGGTGTCAATTCGTCAATCAAGTTCTACGGCTTTCGCGTTCGTTCAAATTTGAGCCAATTCGGAAAGGGGGTTTTGAGCCCTTCGGCCTAGGATAGTTGCGGGGCTAGGGGATCACGATGTCACGCATATCGATCAATCGCAACAGAGCCAGGTTGAAGGGCTTGTTCGGGATTCGCGCGCGGCTGGTGGTGCTGGCCTTGATTCTGGTCAGCCCGCTGATGTTCGAACGGATTCGCTCGCTCGAGGACGCCCGCACCAAGCAAGCCGCGCAGGTCTCCAGTGAATTGAACCGGCTCGCGCGGCGCGCCGCCGACGCGCAGCGCGATGTAATTTCCTCGGTCGAGGCAGTGTTGAAGTCCACCGCCTATATTCACGCCGCCGCGTCGCAGATCAACCGTGGTTGCGCCATTCTGCGCGCGAGCCTGCGGGTCGATCTGCCCACGATCCGGATGCTCGCTGTAGCCGGCGCCGATGGCATCATCCGCTGTTCGACCATGGCGTCTTTCGTCGACGCCAATATCAGCGACCGCCCCTATTTCAAGAAAGCGCTCGAAACCCACGATTTCGTCGTCAGCGATTATCTGGTCGGCCGGCAGACCGGGAAGGGCACCATCCTGGCGGCCTATCCGGTTTCGGCGATCGACGGCGGCGAGGAGGCCGTCGTGATCGCCGGAATCAATCTGGACTGGATGTCCGGGATCATGGGCGATCTCGCAGGCCGGGCCGGCGTCACCGCAGCGCTGGTCGATGGCGACGGCATCATTCTGGCGACGCCACCCGACCAAACCAGCATGGTCGGCCAAGGCCTCGACCGGATGGGGCTGGATTCCACCCTGACCAGAACTTCCAAAGGGTGGGAATTGAGGATTGCCGGGCGCAGTGCCGATCACATGATTTCGTTCGCGCAAATCCCGGGCACCAACACAAGGCTGGTGGTCAGCATCGACGAAGCCAAGGTGTCGGCGGGCATCAATCGCGAGATCCGAACCGCCTATATGCAGCTGGCGATGGTCTGCCTCTTGGTGTTGCTCGGCGCCTTGGTCGCCGCGGAGCGGCTGATCGTGGGACCGATCGGCATCCTGACCGCGACGGCAACGAAATTCGGCCAGGGCGATTGGTCGGCGCGCGCCGCCAAGGCCGGGTTGCCGGCGGAATTCGTGCCGCTGGCTCGGGCGTTCAATGCCATGGCGGCGGCGCTCCGCGAACGCGAACGCGACCTTGTGGCGACCAACAACCGGCTCACCGTGATGGCCTCGATCGACGTGCTGTCCGGCCTCGCCAATCGCCGCGGCTTCCAGAGCCGGCTCGACTTTGAATGGATGAAGGGCCAGCAGAACTGCAGCAAGGTCGCGCTGCTGATGATCGATGTCGACCATTTCAAGCTCTTTAACGACACCTACGGTCATCCCGAAGGCGACGCCTGTCTCAGCCGGATCGGCGAGACCCTGGCCGGAATCGCCAACCTCACCTCCGGCTTCGCGGCGCGCTATGGCGGCGAGGAATTCTGCCTGCTGGTTCCGGAGACGGACCCGGCGGAAGCGCTGCAGGTGGGCGAGATGGTGCGCGCCGCGGTCGAGGACCTGATGATGCCGCATCGGACCAGTGAGTTCGAGCATGTCACCGTCAGCGTCGGGATGGCCTGCGCCAACCCGAGCGAGGCGCTGGAACCGCGCGACCTGATCGAAGCCGCCGACGCCGCGCTCTACGCTGCCAAGCACCGCGGCCGCAACGCCGTAGTCGAGCACGGCTTGATCCGCGGCACCGACGCCACGCTGGCGATGACGGGGTGAGATTCCTCCCCCTGCCCCCAAACGACTTATGTTCCTCCTACCGCTTCCCGATCCGGGACGTGAGCAAGCCTGCCATCCGGAATCCGATTGTCCCAACCCATTGACCGGCCGCGGCGTTTTATGGCCTAGTCCCGCGCCTCGCGCGCGAATTCTGAAACCAAGAGCTAGCACCGGTTTGCGACCTCATTCGCGCCTCCTTCCGCCCTGAAAAGCGCTCGAACCGGCCGGCCGAATCCTGATCCCAATGAGCAACGAACGTTACAACGCCCGCGAATCCGAGCCGAAATGGCAGGGCCTATGGGATGACAAGGCGATCTTCGCCACTAAGAACGATGATCCCCGCCCAAAGTATTACGTGCTGGAGATGTTCCCCTATCCGTCTGGGCGGATCCATATGGGTCATGTCCGCAACTACACCATGGGCGACGTGGTGGCGCGGACGATGCGGGCGCGCGGCTACAACGTGCTGCATCCGATGGGCTGGGACGCCTTCGGCCTGCCGGCCGAGAACGCCGCGATCGAGCGCAAGGTCGCCCCGAAGGCCTGGACCTACGCCAACATCGCAGCGATGAAGAAGCAGCTGCAGACCATGGGTCTGTCGCTGGACTGGGCGCGCGAATTCGCGACCTGCGATCCGAGCTACTACAAGCACCAGCAGAAGATGTTCCTGGATTTCCTGAAGGCCGGTCTCGCCGAACGGGAAAAGCGCAAGATCAACTGGGACCCGGTTGACATGACCGTGCTGGCCAACGAGCAGGTGATCGACGGCCGCGGCTGGCGTTCGGGCGCGATCGTCGAGCAGCGCGAGATGAACCAGTGGGTGTTCAAGATCACCCGCTACGCGCAGGAATTGCTCGACGCGCTGGATACGCTCGACCGCTGGCCCGACAAGGTGCGGCTGATGCAGCGCAACTGGATCGGCCGCTCCGAAGGCATGCTGGTTCGCTTCGCACTCGATCCGGCGACTGCGCCGTCGGACGAGACCGAGTTGAAGGTCTTCACTACACGGCACGACACCCTGTTCGGCGCCAAATTCATGGCGATCGCGGCGGATCATCCGCTGGCACAGGCGGCCGCGGTGAACAACCCGGCGCTGGCAGCGTTCATCGCCGAGACCAAGCGCCAGGGCACCGCGCAGGAAATCATCGACACCGCGGAGAAGCAGGGCTTCGACACCGGCATCCGCGCTGTGCATCCGTTCGATCCGGACTGGAAACTGCCGGTCTATGTCGCCAATTTCGTGCTGATGGAATACGGCACCGGCGCGATCTTCGGCTGCCCGGCGCACGACCAGCGCGACCTCGACTTCGTCAACAAATACGGCCTCGGCAACACTCCCGTGGTGTGCCCCGAGGGCCAGGATCCAAAATCATTCGTCATCACCGACGTGGCCTATGATGGCGACGGCCGCATGGTCAATTCGCGCTTCCTCGACGGCATGAGCATCGACGCCGCGAAGGCCGAAGTCGCCAAGCGGCTGGAAGCCGCGACGCTCGGCAACATGCCGGTCGGCGAGCGCAAGGTGAATTTCCGGCTGCGCGACTGGGGTATCTCGCGGCAGCGCTATTGGGGCTGCCCGATCCCGGTGATTCACTGCCCGAGCTGCGACGTCGTGCCGGTGCCGGACGCTGACTTGCCGGTGGTGCTGCCGGAGGATGTCTCGTTCGATAAGCCGGGCAACGCGCTCGACCATCACCCGACCTGGAAACACGTCGCCTGCCCTCGCTGCGGCGGCAAGGCGGTGCGCGAAACCGACACCATGGACACCTTCGTCGATTCGTCCTGGTACTTCGCGCGCTTCACCGATCCGTGGAACGAGAGCGCCCCGACCACGCCCGACGTGGTCAACCGGATGATGCCGGTCGACCAATATATCGGCGGCGTCGAGCACGCGATCCTGCATCTATTGTACAGTCGGTTCTTCACCCGGGCGATGCAGGCCACCGGCCACATCGGCCTCGACGAGCCGTTTGCCGGCATGTTCACGCAAGGCATGGTGGTGCACGAGACCTATCGGAAGGTCGACGGCACCTTCGCCTCGCCGGCCGAAATCTCGATCGTGCCCGACGGCGATGGTCGCCGCGCCACGCTGCTCGACGGCGGCGCGCCGATCGAGATTGGCCCGATCGAGAAGATGTCGAAGTCCAAGCGCAACACCGTCGATCCCGACGACATCATCGGCAGCTACGGCGCCGACACCGCGCGCTGGTTCATGCTGTCGGATTCGCCGCCGGATCGCGACGTGATCTGGAGCGAGGAAGGCGTCAAGGGCGCCTCGCGCTTCGTGCAGCGGCTGTGGCGGATGGTCAATGACGCCGCCGAGATCGCCAAATCGGCGGCAGCGGACCGACCGGCCGAATTTGGCCCGGACGCGATCCTGGTCCGCAAGGCAGCCCATGGCGCGCTCGACAAGGTGCTGAACGGCATCGAGCGCCTCGCCTTCAATGTCAGCCTCGCCCATATCCGCGAGTATTCCAACACCCTCGCCGAGGTTCTGGCGCGACCAGGGCAACCGACGTCCGATCTGGCCTGGGCGATCCGGGAGGCGGTGGTCATTCTTGTGCAACTGTTTCACCCGATGATGCCGCATCTGGCCGAGGAATGCTGGCAGGCGCTGGGCCAGCCGGGGCTGGTTTCCGAGGCGTCGTGGCCGCAAATCGAACGCGATTTGCTGGTCGAAGACAGCATCACCCTGCCGGTGCAGGTCAACGGCAAGAAGCGCGGAGAAGTCACGGTGGCCAGGGACGCGCAAATTCCGGAAATTGAGGCTGCCGTTTTGGCGCTCGATACGGTAAAACAGGCCCTGGATGGCAAGCCCATTCGAAAGATCATCGTGGTGCCGCAGAGGATCGTGAATGTCGTGGGGTAACTGGCGCATCGCAGCCCGGCTGTCGATCGTTGCCACCTTGGCCGCGCTGACCGCGGGCTGCTTCCAGCCGATGTATGCCGAGCGCAGCGACGGCAGCCCGGCATTGCGGGAAAAACTCCTCGGCGTAGCGGTGCCGCCGCTCGCCGTGCCGAACGGATCGCGCACCGCCCGGCTCGGGGTCGAAATCCGCAACGCGTTGATGTTCAAGATGTATGGCGGCGCCACCGGTCTGCCGCCGACCCACACGCTGGTGCTGCGACTGACCACCACACGGTCGTCGCTAATCGTCGATCCGAAGACCACGCTGCCCTCGATCGAAAACTACGGCATCGACGCGAACTACACGTTGAAGGAAGTCGCGACCGATAAGGTCGTGCTGAGCGGCAATACGTTCTCGCGGGTCGAATACGACATCCCGGGCCAGACCCAACGGTTCGCCCGTTCGCGCGCGGGCCGCGACGCCGAGGATCGCGCCTCGCAGGAAATCGCCGAGAATATCCAGACCCGGCTGGCGGCGTTCTTCTACGCCGGCACCTGATTTGGTCGCGCTGCGCGGAAAAGAGATCGACACCTTTCTGGCGCGGCCAGACCCTGGGCGGCCGATCATCCTGCTGTACGGTCCCGATGCCGGCCTGGTGCGCGAACGCGCCGACGCGCTGATGGCGTCGGCGGTAGACGATCCCCACGATCCGTTCGCGACGGTGCGACTGGACGGCGACGAGCTCGCCGCCGAGCCGTCGCGGCTGGTCGACGAGGCGATGACGATTCCGATGTTCGGCGGTCGCCGCGCCATCCGGGTGCGCGCCGGCTCGAAGAGTTTCGCCAGCGGCGTCGACACGCTCGCCGATTCGGCGCTGAAGGATTGCCGGATCGTGATCGAGGCCGGCGACATCAAGCCGGAATCGCCGCTGCGCAAAGCCTGCGAGCGCGCCAAGACCGCGGTGGCGATCGGCTGCTACCCCGACGGCGAACGCGACCTGGCCAAACTGATCGACGACGAATTGCGGCTGTCGAATCTGCGGATCGCGGCGGACGCCCGCGCCGCTCTGATGACGCTGCTCGGCGGCGACCGCCAGGCCTCGCGCAACGAACTGCGCAAGCTCGCGCTGTACGCCCACGGTAATGCCGAGGTGACGCTCGACGACGTGATGGCAAGCGTCTCGGATGCCTCCGAGCTGAAGCTCGATACCATCGTCGACGCCGCATTCGGCGGACGCCCCGCGATCGTTGAGACCGAGTTCGCCAAGGCGATGGTCGCCGGTACCTATCCCGGACTAATCATCCTGGCGGCGCAGCGTCACGCCGCATTTCTGCACAAGGCCAGTCTCGCGGTGGAGGACGGCGCACCGGCGTCCTCGGTGCTGGAGAGCGGCTATCCGCGGCTGCACTTTTCCCGCAAGGGTGCGGCTGAAAATGCGTTGCGGAGTTTTCCGTCGACGCGGCTACTGGCGATCATCGATCAGCTCGCGGCCGCGGCCCTCGATGCCCGCAAGCAAGCGAACCTCGCCGCTCCAATCGCGCAGCGCGCGCTGCTGGCAATCGCGGTGAATGCACGGCGGCGGAGTTAGCGGCTACGCGGCAATTGTCAGAGTTTGTTCGGTGCTCTCTCCGCGTCATGGCCGGAACGACGCCTTGATCATTCAAATATCTCGCATCGCCACGACAGGGATTAGGCGCCCGAATCTAGCCGTCGCAAAATCTCGTCGAGTTGTTCGAGATTGCGATACTTGATCTGCACGATGCCGCCGGGATCGCGGTGCTCGACGCTGACCTTCAGGCCGAGCGCGTCGCTGATGCGTTTTTCCAGCGCGATCGTGTCGGGGTCCTTGGCCTTGCTGCTGCGCGTCTGCTGCGGCTTGCGCTCTGGTACGCCCTCCTCGTGCGCCAGCGCCTCGGCCTGCCGCACATTGAGGCCTTCGGCGATGATCCGCTTCGCCGCACTCGACGCGTCGGGCACGCCGATCAGCGCGCGTGCGTGCCCGGCCGACAATTGCCCCGACGCAATCAGTGCCTGGACGTCGTCCGGCAATTTGGTCAGCCGCATCATGTTGGCGACGTGGCTGCGGCTCTTGCCGACGATCTTCGCAATATCTTCCTGGCTGCGTTTGAATTCATCAGCCAGCGCATGATAGCCAAGCGCCTCTTCCAGCGCGTTGAGGTCTTCGCGCTGCACGTTTTCGATGATGGCTATTTCCAACGCGTCGGAATCGCTGACGTCGACCGGGACGATCGGGACCTCGTGTAGTCCGGCGATCTGTGCCGCGCGCCAGCGTCGTTCGCCAGCGATGATCTCGAAGCGATCCTGCGCGCCCTTCACCGGCCGCACCACGATCGGCTGGATCACACCGTGCTGCTTGATCGAGGCGGCGAGCTCGCCGAGCTCGGCATCGGAAAACGCCCGGCGCGGATTGCGCGGATTGGCCTTCAGGAATTCGATCGGCACCTTGCGCTGCGCGCGTGGCCGCTCCAGATGCGCGGCCTCGCCGCCGACATCTCCGATCAGACTTGCCAGGCCGCGACCCAATCGCGACCGCTGCTCGTCGGCCATTGCCAGCTCCCTTGGATTCACGTCGCCACTCCGCGTTGGAAAGTTCTCTTGGCACCGACATCCGCTCCGTCATTGCGAGGAGCTCTTGCGACGACGCAATCCAGTCTGTGCTCGCGATCTGGATTGCTTCGCTGCGCTCGCAATGACGAACTTGAACTCAATGCGTGGTGCGTAGTTCGCGCTCGCGCTGGATCACTTCAGTGGCCAGTTTCAGATAGGCCTCAGAGCCGACGCATTTCAGATCGTAGACCAGCACCGGCTTGCCGTAGCTCGGCGCTTCCGAGATCCGCACGTTGCGCGGGATCATCGTGTCGTAGACTTTCTTGCCCATGAACTGCCGGACGTCGGCGACCACCTGATTCGACAAATTGTTCCGCGAGTCGAACATCGTCAGCACGATGCCGTGGATCGAAAGATTCGGATTCAGCGTCGAGCGCACCTGCTCGACGGTCTGCAGCAGTTGCGACAATCCCTCGAGCGCGAAGAACTCGCATTGCAGTGGAACGAGAATCGCGTCCGATGCCGCCATCGCATTCACCGTCAACAGATTCAGCGATGGCGGACAGTCGATCAGCACATAGGTGTAGTCGAGCGGCGGCTCGACGTTATTGTTCAGCGCGGCGATCGCATCGCGCAGGCGATAGGCGCGATCACGAGTGTTGCCGAGTTCGAGCTCGAGGCCGGACAGATCCATCGTCGACGGCGCGATGTGCAGCCGCGGCACCGCGGTCGGCACTACGGCGTCGCGCAGCGGCGCTTCGCCGATCAGCACGTCATAGGTCGAGCAGTTACGGTTGCGCCGATCGATGCCCAATCCGGTCGAGGCGTTGCCCTGCGGATCGAGATCGACGATCAGCACCCGCTCCCCGATAGCCGCGAGCGCGGTGCCGAGATTGATCGCCGTGGTGGTCTTGCCGACCCCGCCCTTCTGGTTGGCGAGCGCGATGATGCGCGGGTGGCCTGGCGGCGCGACGCTCTTATCGCCTTGATATATTTGATCAATTACGGTCATGGCGGGTGCCGGTGGGTGTTTGGGCGGACTGATCCTGCCGCTCGATCGCATCGAGTTCGACAATCCAGCCTTGTCCGCCGGTGAGGCTGGCGTGCAGGCGGGGGCTAAGCTTCCAATATTTAGTGGCTTCGGTCAATTCCGCCTCTACATCTTGACCCTTAAGAAACAGGGCTTTGGCGCCCGGTCTAAGCAGCGGTTCGGCGAAACTGATGAGCTGGTGTAGCGGAGCCACCGCGCGAGCGGTGATGCAATCGACATCCTGCGGGAAACTATCCACGTTATCCCCGATGTCAGCGAGGATAACTGTTCCCGGCGCGCCGGTGACGCGCAGCGCCTCGCGCAGGAACGCTGCCTTCTTGGCGTTGCGCTCGACCAATGTGACGTGACCGCCCTCAACCTCAGCCATCGCGCAGGCCAGCACCACGCCAGGAAAACCACCGCCGCTTCCAAAGTCGAGCCAGCGCCTGGCGGTCGGAGCGATTTTCAGGAGTTGCAGCGAGTCCGCAATATGCCGGGTCCAGAGATTCGCCAGCGTCGATGGCGCCACCAGATTGGTTTTAGCCTGCCATTGCAACAACAACGCCACATAGGCGTCCAGCCGCGCCTCTGTTTCACGTGAAACAGGGGTCAGCTGTAGCGCAGCCGCCTTATCTGCATCGAGCGCTGGTGCCAATATTATGGTTGCTTGCGAACGCTGAGCCATTGGCCTGGAGTCTATCCTCGGACGCTGCGCCTGATCCGGCAGCAAGTCCCTCACTCATAACCCCCCGACCGGCGTGCTTCTATCACTTTGCGCTCCCCGGCAGCCTTGTCGGCGTCATTTTGTTGTCGTCGGGCAGATCGTTTACCGCGGGCCTATGGCCGCCCAATCCCGTTTCACGTGAAACAATTAGCCCGCCGCCACACCCGGCCTCTTTCGCGCTTCGCGGCGAAGATAGGCGGCGAGGATCCCCACCGCCGCCGGCGTCATGCCGTCGAGACGGCCAGCTTGGCCGACGGTGCGCGGACGGGCCTTTTCCAGCTTGTTACGAGCTTCATTGGAAAGCCCCGGCACCAGCGCATAATCGATGTCGATCAGCAACAGCCCCTCGTCGCGGCGGAATGCCTCGACGTCGGCGTCTTGGCGCTTCAGATAGACATCATATTTGGCATCAATCTCGACATGCACCGCGATCGGGGGCGCGACACAGCCCAATTCGGGCCAGACCGCCCGGATCTCGGCCCAACCAATCTCGGGATAGGCCAGCAGCTCGAACGCCGAGCGCCGAACTCCGTCGCGATTGAGCGCCAGCCCATGCTTGGCCGCCTCGTTCGGCGTGATCGACAGCGATTGCGCCAGCGCCTTGGCCTCTTCCAGCGCCGCCATCTTGCCGCGGTGAAAGCCGGCCCGTTCTGCGCCGACGCAGCCGAGCGCAATGCCCTTGTCGGTCAGCCGCTGGTCGGCATTGTCGGCCCGCAGCGTCAACCGGTATTCCGCCCGCGAGGTGAACATCCGGTACGGCTCGGTGATCCCGCGGGTCACCAGATCGTCGATCATCACCCCGAGATAACCGTCGGCGCGGTCGAACACGATTCCGTCGCCACCACTGGCGGTCATGGCCGCGTTTAGGCCGGCCACAAGCCCCTGGGCGGCGGCCTCTTCATAGCCCGTCGTGCCGTTGATCTGGCCGGCCAGGAACACCCCACGCAGCCGTTTGCTCTCAAGGGTCGGATCAAGTTCGCGCGGATCGACATGGTCGTATTCGATCGCATAGCCGGGCCGAACCATCCTGGTCCGCTCCAGGCCGGGAATCGTCGCCAGGATCGCCCGCTGCACCTCTTCCGGCAGCGAGGTTGAGATCCCGTTGGGATAGACCGTGCTATCGTCGAGCGCTTCAGGCTCGAGAAAGATCTGGTGCCCCTCGCGATCGCCGAAGCGGACGATCTTGTCTTCGATCGAGGGACAATAGCGCGGCCCCGAGCTCTGGATCCGACCCGAATACATCGGCGAGCGATGGACATTGGCCCGGATCAGGTCATGCGTGGCCGGCAGGGTTCGGGTGATGCCGCACTGGATCTGCGGCGTGGTGATTCCTTTGGTCAGCACCGAAAACGGCTCTGGCGGGTCGTCACCGGGCTGCATCTCGACCGCGGACCAATCAATCGTGGTGCCGTCGAGCCGTGGCGGCGTGCCGGTCTTCAATCGACCGAGGGTGAATCCAATCCGCTCGAACGCGACCGACAGCCCCAGCGCCGGGGCCTCGTCGATCCGGCCGGCCGGCCAGCTCCGTTCACCGAGATGGATTAGCCCGCGCAAAAACGTCCCGGTGGTGATCACCACCGCGCCAGCGGAGAGTTCGCGGCCATCGGCAAGCTTGATACCGGTTACTCGTCCGGCGTCGACCAGAAGGTCGTCGGCCTCGGATTCGATCACGTTGAGATTTGCGGTCTCCCGGATCGCGGCCTGGATCGCGCCAGCGTAGAGCTTGCGGTCGGCCTGCGCGCGCGGCCCGCGCACAGCGGGGCCCTTGCGACGATTGAGCATTCGGAACTGGATTCCGCCGGCGTCAGCCGCGCGACCCATTAACCCGTCGAGCGCATCGACCTCGCGGACCAGATGACCCTTGCCGAGCCCGCCGATCGCCGGGTTGCACGACATCGCGCCGATGGTCGCGAACTTATGGGTGACCAGCGCGGTGCGGGCGCCAAGACGCGCGGACGCTGCTGCCGCCTCGCTGCCGGCGTGGCCGCCTCCAATCACGATCACATCAAACGAATTCCGCATCGCAGGCTTCTAGCGCAGGTTTGCGGTGCCTTGAAGCGGGAACTTACCTTTGGCTGCAGTCAACTGAGATCGATGTTTCACGTGAAACAACCGCCATCCCTCAATTTCGAAAACAAAGAAATAAATATATATTCATCATATATAAAAATGAATAAAGAAATATTATTTACCTACACAAAATCGACTGAAGATTTCTCCGAGCACTTCCTCGACATCCACCCGCCCCAACAGGCGCCCAAGCGTGTTGCCCGCCACCCTCAACTCCTCCGCAACGACTTCCACACCGATCCCAACCTCCATGCTGCACTGCAACGCAACCGCAGCATGCTGCAGCAACTGCCGGTGCCGCTCTCGACTGATCAACACGCCCGCGCCGACACCAAAAAAAACCTCAGCGAACCCCTGCAGACGCCCCACCAACTCGGGAACCCCGTCGCCCCGACTGGCGGAAATCCGATAGATTGCCGCCGGATGATCTCCGTCCGGCTGCCCCAACTCAGCCTCAAGCCGCCCTCGGTTCGCCGCAACATTCCCCACCGCCGAATCATCGGCTTTCGCCGGCTCGAGATCGATCTTGTTGCGCACGTTCCAGACCACGGTTTCCCCACCGAAGCCCTCACCCTTATCCACGCCATTGCCGACACTCAGCCAAAGCACCAGATCGGCCTCCGCCGCCCGCACCTTTGCCCGCCGCACGCCCTCCTGCTCGACCGGATCGTCGCTGTCACGAATCCCGGCGGTGTCGATCACCGTCACCGGATAGCCGCCGAGATCCAACTGCACCTCGATGATGTCACGCGTGGTGCCGGCATGCGGCGACACGATCGCGACCTCGCGCCGTGCCAGCTGATTCATCAGCGTCGACTTGCCGACATTCGGCGGCCCCGCGATCGCCACCACCAAACCGTCGCGTAGCCGCTCACTTCGCCCCTGCGCCCCAAGCACTTCTTCGATCTCGCCGCGCAGTGCTGCGATCCGTCGCAACGCCGGGGCCATCAGCTCGCCCGCGACGTCGCCTTCATCCGAGAAATCGATCCCGGCCTCGATCAGCGCCGCTGCTTCGATGATCTGCTCGCGCCAACGCCGCGCACGGTCGCCGAGCAGACCCTTCAGTTGCCGCAACGCCTGGCGCCGTTGCTGGTCGGTGTCGGCGTGGATCAGATCGTCGAGCCCCTCGGCTTCGGTCAGATCAAGCTTACCGTTCTCGAAACCGCGCCGGGTGAACTCGCCGGGCTCCGCCGGTCGCACATCGTCGAACGACGCCAACGCAGAAAACAGCGCTACGAGCACCGCGCGGCCGCCATGGACATGAAACTCGGCGACGTCTTCGCCGGTCGCGCTTGCCGGCGCGGGAAACCACAGGACCAGGGCGTCGTCGATAAGCTCTTGATTCTGATCGCGTAATAGCGCGCGCGTAGAAACGCGCGGCGGCGGATTGCTGCCGCTCAGCGCGCGCAGCAAGTCCCCGGCACGTGAGCCCGACACCCGAACGATGGCAATCGCAGTCGGCGGCCGGCCCGATGCCAGGGCGAAGATCGTCTGGTCCCGCGGATGCATCGCCTCTCTTGCCGCCGAGCCACCGAAAAGGCAACGCAGTTTGCGGGCAGTCGAGATCCGATCTTGCAGCAACCTTGCAGCAAAACAAAAGGCGCCCCGCTCGCGCGGGACGCCTTCAACCAATCCGAACCAGCCGATCAGGTATTCATCGACTCGAAGAATTCGGCGTTGTTCTTGGTGTTGCGCAACTTGTCGAGCAGGAAGTCGATGGCATCCATCGTTCCCATCGGATTCAGGATTCGGCGCAGCACGTACATCTTCTTCAGCAGCTGCGGATCAGTGATCAGCTCTTCCTTGCGGGTGCCCGAGCGCGAAATGTCGATCGCCGGGAAGGTCCGCTTGTCTGAGACCTTGCGGTCGAGAATCAGTTCCGAGTTGCCGGTTCCCTTGAACTCTTCGAAGATCACTTCGTCCATACGCGAGCCGGTATCGACCAGCGCGGTGGCGATGATGGTGAGCGAACCGCCCTCTTCGATGTTGCGCGCGGCGCCGAAGAACCGCTTCGGCCGTTGCAACGCGTTAGCGTCCACGCCGCCGGTCAGCACCTTGCCGGAAGACGGCACCACCGTGTTGTAGGCGCGCCCCAGACGCGTAATCGAGTCGAGCAGGATCACGACATCGCGGCCGTGTTCGACCAGCCGCTTGGCCTTCTCGATCACCATCTCGGCGACCTGGACGTGACGCACCGCGGGTTCGTCGAAGGTCGAGGACACGACCTCGCCCTTCACCGAGCGCTGCATATCGGTGACTTCTTCGGGCCGCTCGTCAATCAGCAGCACAATCAGATAGCACTCCGGATGATTGGCTGTGATCGAATGCGCGATGTTCTGCATCAGCACGGTCTTGCCAGTCCGCGGCGGCGCCACGATCAAGGCGCGCTGGCCTTTGCCGATCGGCGCGACGATGTCGATGACGCGCGCTGACAGATCCTTGCGGGTCGAATCCTCCAGCTCGAGGCGGAAGCGTTCATCCGGAAACAACGGTGTCAGATTGTCGAAATTGACCTTGTGCTTTGACTTCTCCGGGTCCTCAAAGTTCAGCGTGTTGACCTTCAGCAGTGCGAAGTAGCGCTCGCCCTCCTTCGGGCTGCGGATATGGCCCTCGATGGTATCGCCGGTCCGTAGGCCGAATCGCCTGATCTGCGACGGCGAAACATAGATGTCATCCGGACCAGGCAGATAATTCGCATCGGGCGACCGCAGAAATCCGAATCCGTCGGACAGTACTTCGACGACGCCTTCCCCGATGATGTCGGTCTCCTTCGCCGAAAGCTGCTTGAGGCTGGCGAACATCAGCTCCTGCTTGCGCATCGTGCTGGCGTTTTCGACCCCCAGATCTTCCGCGAATGACACCAGTTCGGCTGGCGTCTTGGCCTTGAGGTCTTGAAGCTTCATTTCCCGCATTGGGATGGTCCTGTGGAAAATCGGGGGAGGGGAGTCGCGAGGTGGAAGAAAGTGCTGACGCCGAGCTATCAGGGGAGTCCGCAGGTCTTCAGAAACGAAGTCTTGAGCAACGAAGGTGCGGAGAGGCTTCAAACCTGATGCGGCGGCCGGTGTATGACAAAACCGGTTCGCAACCACATCCGCCTGCGTGGGGTGGGATGGCCGCACTATAGAAAATCAGGTGGTCTCACGCAAGGCGTTCCGTATTCGCCCCGCGCCTGGCCCGACCTAAAACGGTTTGACGATCACAAGAAGCACCACAAAGATCATCAATAATGTCGGTACTTCATTGATAATACGATAGAATTTATGTCCGTGCCGATTCTTGTCGGCGGCGAAAGCCTTCACCGAATGACCAAGGAAGAAGTGGATCGCCGTCATCGCCACCACCATCGCGAGCTTGCCGTGAAACCATGGTTCCGCGAAGAACTGCCGGTCCCAGGCGATGTACAGCCCGACAATCCAAGCGACAATCATCGCCGGCGTCATGATCGCCTTGTACAGCCGCCGTTCCATGATCTTGAAGGTTTCGGACTGCTTCGATCCGATCTCGGCATCGCAATGGTAGACGAACAGCCGCGGCATGTAGAGTATTCCGGCCATCCAGGAAATCACCGCGATCACATGCAGCGCCTTCAGCCACGGGTACAACAGATCAGCCATTCGGTCGTCTCGCCGCTGCCGATCGGCAGCCCTATGTTTTTCCGATCCTTCGGAACGCCATGCCTAACATGGGCAATATCGGAATGCTCGAAGATAGACTTGTTCGCAAGCCGTCCTTTTCTAAAACAATAGTTATAGATTCTTAGGTCTGAGTCTAAGTGACAGTGGATTAGGCCCACGCAACGCTGTCCATGAGTTTTCAGTATTTTGTTCACAACCCCACGGTGACAGCACCACGTTCTGGAGAATCCTGATAACGCGACTGGAGTCAGACAGTTGCGCCCCCGGTTAGCCGCTTTATCAAGAGACAAATCCACATAACCCCGCTAACATTCCCAGCACTCCGGAATCGTCTCCTCACACGAGGCCTGTGAAGAAAAAACCGGGTTATCCCGAGCCCGCCGGCCAAGGCGCCGCAATCTGGCCCCAGCCCCACAGCTTTTCACAGGATATACAGGGTTAGAATGCCGACCGAAGGCAGCTATTTTCATCTTCACCTGGTCTCCGATTCGACCGGCGAAACGCTGATCACGGTGTCCCGCGCCGTGGCCGCGCAATACGCCAATGTCACCCCGGTCGAACACGTCTATCCGCTGGTGCGCAGCCAGAAGCAGCTCGACCGCGTCCTCGCTGAAATCGAGGAAGCCCCCGGTATCGTGCTATTCACCTTGCTGGAAAAGGATCTGGTTGAACGCCTCGAGGCCAAGTGTCACGAGATCAACAGCCCGAGCCTGTCAATCATCGGTCCGGTGATGCAACTGTTCCAGGCCTATCTCGGCGCCGCCACCACCGGGCGCGTCGGCGCCCAGCACACCCTCAACGCGGAATATTTCAAGCGAATCGACGCGCTGAATTATTCGATGATGCACGATGATGGCCAACACGTCGAAGGCTTGGAAGAGGCGGACGTGGTGCTGGTCGGCGTGTCGCGGACCTCGAAGACACCGACCTCGATCTATCTCGCCAACCGCGGCATCCGCACCGCGAACGTGCCGCTGGTCGCCGGGATCGCAATTCCACATCAGCTGGAGACGCTGAAGAAGCCGCTTGTGGTCAGCCTTCATGCCACCCCGGAACGGCTCATTCAGGTCCGTCAGAATCGTCTGCTGAGCATGGGCGCCAGCAGCGGCAATGACACCTATACTGATCGTCAATCGGTGACCGACGAAGTGGCGCTGGCGCGGCGACTGAGTGCCAAATACGGCTGGGCGCTGCTTGAAGTCACCCGCCGATCGATCGAGGAAACCGCGGCCGCGATCATGAAATTGCTCGCTGACCGGCAACGTCAGAGGACCCACGAATGACGTTGTGGCTGGCGTCGCAGCCCCTGATTCTGGCTTCGCAAAGCCGCGCCCGGCAGTCACTGTTGGCCAATGCCGGGATTCCGTTCGAGGCCATTCCAGCCGCGATCGACGAACGCATCATCGCTGAAGCATCCGGCCTGTCGTCGCCGGGCGAAATCGCAGCTTTGCTCGCCGAAGAAAAAGCCGCCTCGGTTTCCAGCCGCCATCCCGGGCGTTTCGTGCTCGGGGCTGATCAGACCTTGGCGCTCGGAGAACACAGCTTCAACAAGCCGGCCGATCGCGCCGAGGCAGCAAAGCAGTTGCGCGAACTCGCCGGCCGCCGTCATGAATTGCATTCCGCGGTCGCGTTGGTGTGCGACGGCAAGACCCTGTTCGCCGACGTGGTGATCGCGCGGATGACGATGCGACCACTCGGCGCCAGTGACATCGAGGCCTATCTGGATGCGGCCGGCGATACGGTGACGTCGAGCGTCGGCGCCTATCAGGTCGAAGGTCTCGGCGTGCATCTGTTCGACGGCATCCACGGCGATCATTTCACCATTCTCGGCCTGTCGCTGCTGCCCTTGCTTGGATTCCTGCGACGGCAGAAACTGCTCGCGCTGTAACGAAAACAAAAAACGGGGAGCGGATCGATGCTGATCCTTGGTCTGACCGGCTCGATCGGAATGGGCAAGTCCACCACCGCGAAGCTGTTCGCGGAAGCCGGCGTCCCGGTCTATGACGCCGATGCCACCGTTCACATGGTCTATGACGGCGAGGCGGTCCCCGCCATCGAGGCGGCGTTTCCCGGCACCACGGTCGACGGCAAGGTTGATCGTGCCAAACTATCGGCGCAGGTGGTGCATGATCCGGCGGCGATGCAGCGGCTGGAGCAGATCGTGCATCCGATGCTCGGCGCCTATCACCGGAAATTCCTCGACGATGCGGAACGCTCCGGTGCGCCGATCGCCGTGGTCGACGTGCCGCTGCTGTATGAGACCGGTGGCGAGAAGCGGGTCGACGCGGTTGTGGTCGTCTCGACCACGCCCGAGCTGCAGCGCGAACGGATCCTCGCGCGCGACAATATGACGCCGGAGAAACTCGACGCCATCCTGGCGCGGCAATTGCCCGACGCGGAAAAGCGCAAACGCGCGGATTTCGTGGTGGATACTTCGCACGGACTCGATCCGGTACGCGTCCGAATCCGCGAAATTCTCAGCCAGGCTGCTAGGATGCCACAGCGGCGGGCGTGATTCGCTGCCTGATTGGCAAAATAGATGCGTGAGATCGTCCTCGATACCGAAACGACCGGCCTCGACCCGCTCCGCGGCGACCGGCTGG
Source organism: Rhodopseudomonas sp. (assembly GCF_013377015.1). Classification (GTDB taxonomy): domain Bacteria; phylum Pseudomonadota; class Alphaproteobacteria; order Rhizobiales; family Xanthobacteraceae; genus JARJEH01. Next base: position 1,563,776 of record NZ_JACABA010000001.1, read on the forward strand.
TCGAGATCGGCTGCGTCGAGATCTTCAACCGGATGCCGACCGGCCAGAGCTTTCACCGCCACATCAACCCGGAACGCGACATGCCGGCGGAAGCGTTCGCTGTACATGGCCTGTCCGGCGAGTTTCTAGCCGACAAGCCGCGGTTCGCCGAGGTCGTCGACGAGTTCCTGGAATTCATCGGCGACACGCCGCTGGTGATCCACAACGCCTCGTTCGATATCGGGTTCATCAATGCCGAGCTGGCGCGGATTTCGCGGCCACCGATCCCGCGCGATCGACTGGTCGATACGCTGTTACTGGCGCGACGCAAGCATCCCGGCGTCTCGAACCGACTCGATGATTTATGTTCGCGCTATGCGATCGACAATTCACGCCGCACCAAGCACGGCGCGCTGCTCGACGCCGAATTGCTGGCCGAGGTCTATATCGATCTGATCGGCGCCCGGCAGTCGCAGCTGATTCTCGCCGAAACCCAGGCCGACCGCACCATCCGGGAAGGCGAGGCCCCGCGCCGGCAGCGGCAGCTGCCGCTCGCGCCGCGCGTCAGCGAGGCCGCTCGCGCTGAACATCGGGCGTTTGCCGCCACGCTTGGCGACAAGCTGATCTGGAACGATTATCTGGCCTGACGGGGAGTCCGATCAGCTCGGCTTGCCCTGTTGCGCGGCCGCCTGCCGCTCCATGTTCTGCCGGTACAGTCCGACGAAATCAACCGGATCGAGCATCAGCGGCGGGAAGCCGCCGTCGCGCACCGCGGTCGCGATGATCTCCCGGGCGAACGGGAACAGCAGCCGAGGGCATTCGATCATCACCAGCGGGTGAAGATTCTCCTGCGGCACGTTGAGGATGCGGAACACGCCGGCATAAGCGAGCTCGAACCTGAACATCAAGGCATCGCCATTTTCGGCTTTGCCCTCGATCGACAGAGTCACCTCGAACTCATTCTCGGCGATGGTATTGGCGCCGACATTGATCTGGATGTTGATCGCCGGCTGCTGTTGCTGCGGCGCCAGCGAGGCCGGGGCATTCGGATTTTCGAACGACAGGTCCTTGGTATACTGCGCCAGCACGTTGAGCTGCGGGGGAGGACCGCCTTCAGGAGGGGTTCCGTTACCGTTGGTCATTGATGTCTCTCCAGAAGCGTTTTCAGGCAGCTGCGACCGGCTTGCGCCGGAAATCGCGCGAAAGGCAAGAGATTCCGTCGGGGCGAGTGGCTATCATAGCCCCGCGGCGGTCCACAAGGTGGGCGGAAGCATCAACCTGGCGAAACCGGGGCCCGCACGAGGATTTTCCGGCGCTGTACGACCGCAGCTTGCTCGGGAGCTCGCAATTGCCGGCCGGTTGAATAGGCGGGATTTCCCACCATGATCCGGTTTCCCCGCAGGGGCGAAACGCGTACAATTCGTCGGAATCAACGGCCCGCGCGCCAATTTGACGGGCTTCGCCAATGCGTTTGTTTGTGAGAAAACGCACCATTGGCTCGGCGCAGTTCATGCCTACATGGTGAGGGTTAGACCTTGCCGTCCCAATTCGTCTCCCCGGAGACGCACCTAAGCCGGCCCCGCGCTGGCGCCGACCAGAAAGTGAATGCGACGTGGATATTTACACCATCATCTTCCTGGCACTCGCGGTGTTTATTTTCCTGCGTCTTCGCAACGTGCTGGGCCAACGCACCGGCAACGAGCGGCCGCCGTTCGACCGCGCTGCGGCGCGCGATGTTCTTCAAGGCAAGCAGGACAATAACGTCGTGCCGTTGCCGGGCTCGCTGATCGACCAGACGCCGCTGGCGCCGACCGCCGATGTGGTGCCGCCGAGCGATCGCTGGAAGGGAATCGCCGAGCCCGGCTCCGACCTCGAGCACGCTCTCAATGCCATCGCCACACAGGATTCCTCGTTCGATCCGCATCATTTCCTCTCCGGTGCCAAGGGCGCTTATGAGATGATCGTGCTGGCCTTCGCCAATGGCGACCGCCGTGCGCTGAAGGATCTGCTGTCGTCCGAGGTCTACGAAAGCTTCGAAACGGTCATCAAGGATCGCGAAAAGCACGAGCAGAAGACAGAGACCCGATTCGTTTCGATCGAAAAGGCCGAACTGGTCGGCGCCGAGGTCCGTGACCGCGCGGCACAGCTGACGGTGCGGTTCGTGTCGCAGATGATTTCGGCGACCCGCGACAAGGCGGGCGCCGTGGTCGACGGCAACCCGGATCAGGTCGCGGATATCACCGATGTTTGGACCTTTGCACGCGACATTGGCTCGCGCGATCCGAACTGGAAGCTGGTTGGAACGGGAAGCTCTCACTAAGGCCAATTGTCGCCGCGTCGCCGCCTGCGTGATCGCGGCCGCGATTCTGCTTGTGCCGTTTTCGGCCGCTGAGGCCCGGCACCGGCACCATCATCATCACCCCAAGAAGCAGCTGATCTGGCCGCTTGAGATCCCCGGCAGCCAATACAGCCCGGTGGCATGGGGTGAGATCGCCGGCTGGAGTGACGACGACCAGTTCGCGGCATTCAAGACCTTCCGTGCCAGCTGCACGCCGATCGCGGCACAGCGCAAGCCGACTGTCGACTCCAAGCCGCTCGGTGGGTCGCTGCGCGATCCCTGCCACGCTGCCAAGGCCGCCGACATTGTCGACGTCGCGCAAGCCCGCCGGTTCTTTGAACGACATTTCCAGCCGCTGCGAATCTCGCGTCTCGGCGAGGGCGACGGGTTCGTCACCGGCTACTACGAACCGGTGATCGACGGTTCGCGCGTCCAGACCGACGTCTACAATGTTCCGGTGTATCGTCGGCCGTCGAACCTGTTCGTGCGCGGCGTGAGGCAAAGCGCATCGGGCCTGCCCAACAAGGGCCAGGTGTTTCGCAAGATCGGCCGCCGCAAACTGGTGCCGTATTACGATCGCGGTGAAATCGAGGACGGCGCCGTTGCGGGCCGCGGCCTCGAAATCGTCTGGCTGAAGAGCCAGACCGATCTGTTATTCACGCAGATCCAAGGATCGGCGCGGGTCCGGCTCGAGGACGGCACCACGGTGCGAATCAACTACGATGCCCACAACGGCTACCCCTATACGCCTGTCGGCCGCATCCTGATCGACCGCAACATCGTGCCGAAAGAACAGATGTCGATGCAGCGGATCCGGCAATGGATGGATGAAAATCCCGACGGCGCCAAGGAACTGCGCCGGCAGAACCGGTCCTATGTGTTCTTTCGCGAAGTCAAACTATCCGACAAGGACGAGGCGGTCGGCGCGCAGGGCGTGCCGCTGACGCCGGGCCGGTCGATCGCGGTGGACAAATCGCTGCACGTCTACGGCACGCCGTTCTTCATCGAAGGCGAATTGCCGATCGAGTCGGAGCAGGCGAAGACGCCGTTCCGCCGGCTGATGGTGGCGCAGGACACCGGTTCGGCGATCGTTGGTCCAGCGCGTGCCGATCTATATTTCGGCGCCGGCGCCGAGGCGGGCACGGTGGCCGGCCGGGTGCGGCATGCGATGCGGTTCGTGCTGCTGCTGCCGAACAGTCTCGACCCGGTGGCGCGGGGCCGCCAGATGCCGCTGCCTGAAGCGCGGCCGTCAGACAAGATCGGGAAGCTGTTTCCGCAAACCGTCGCAGCTAAGGACCAGACGGCCGACACGAAGGACGCTGATACCAAGGATGCCATCCCAGCCGCGCAGGCGAAGCCTGTTCCGCTGCCGGAAGCGCGACCGGAGATCACAGCGAGCCGCCGTCATTACCATCGTCACCATGAGCATCGCCGCCATCGCAGGGGTCGATGAAGCGCCCTGCGCCGCCAGAACCGCCGCCGCGCCGCAAGCGCGGCCTGAGCGAGGAGGAGCGTGCGTTATGGGAGCAAGTTGCCAGACAGATCAAACCGCTGCGCAAGAAACAGCGCGTGGTGAGGCCGGCTTCGGCTGCGCCAGCTGAGCCGATCGAGGTCGCCGCCAAGCCGGCGGCTACCGCGAAGCCGCATCCGGTCAAACGCATCGTCAAACCGCTGAAGGCTCCGACCCCAACGCCGCCGCCAGCGCTGGCGCCGTTGGGTCGGCGCGAGCGCTCGCATCTGTCGCGCGGCCGCAAGGATATCGAGGCCCGGATCGATCTGCACGGCATGACGCAGTCGCGCGCCCATCATGCGCTGTTCGCGTTTCTGCAGCGCGCCAGCGGCGACGGCCTGACCTTCGTGCTGGTGATCACCGGCAAGGGCCGCAGCGTAGGTCCGGATTCCGAGCGCGGGGTGTTACGCCGCCAGGTGCCGCACTGGCTTGGCCTGCCTGAATTCCGCGCCCTGGTGGTCGGATTCGAGGAGGCCCATATTGGTCACGGAGGCGAAGGCGCGCTGTATGTGAGGGTGCGGCGGGCGCGGTAGTCGCTTGCAAGCAGTGCACCGCGGTGCCCGATTTGCAGTCGTCACCACCCGCGAAAGCGGGTGGCCCAGTATTCCAGAGCGCCAATGTTTAACGTCGAGCGCTGTGCAATACTGGGTCGCCGATGACGGCGAGGAGTGTTGCGCCGCTCCACCTGCCAGCGGCAAATCACAAAATGAATCGGCTCAGATCCGCGTTCTTGGCCAGATCGCCGACGTGCTTCTGCACATAGTCGGCGTCGATGCGGATGGTCTCGCCGTTGCGGTCGGGTGCCGAGAATGAGATCTCGTCGAGCACTCGCTCCATCACCGTCTGCAAGCGCCGCGCGCCGATATTCTCGACGCTTGAATTGACCGCGACCGCGACGTCGGCCAGCGCATCGACAGCGTCGGCGGTGATGTCCAGCGTTACGCCTTCGGTCTGCAGCAGCGCGACATATTGCTTGATCAGCGAGGCCTCCGGCTCGGTCAGAATCCGCCGCATGTCGTCGCGGGTCAAAGCGTCGAGCTCGACCCGGATCGGCAACCGGCCCTGCAGTTCAGGTAGCAGGTCCGACGGTTTGGCGATGTGGAAGGCGCCCGAGGCGATGAACAGGATGTGGTCGGTCTTCACCGCGCCGTGCTTGGTCGACACCGTGGTGCCCTCGATCAGCGGCAAGAGGTCGCGCTGCACGCCTTCGCGCGACACGTCGCCGCCGTTGCGGCCGTCGCGCACGCAGATCTTGTCGATCTCGTCGAGAAACACGATGCCGCTGTTCTCGACCACGTGGATCGCTTCCTGCACCAGCTTGTCGCTGTCGAGCAGCTTGTCGGACTCCTCGTTGACCAGCAGCTCGTGGGAATCCGCCACGCTGAGCCGGCGGGTCTTGGTGCGACCGCCCATCTTGCCGAAAATGTCGCCGATCGAGATCGCGCCGATCTGCCCGCCTGGCATGCCGGGAATTTCGAACATTGGCGACCCGCCGGACTGAGTCTCGATCTCGATTTCCTTGTCGTTGAGCTCGCCGGCGCGCAGCTTCTTGCGGAACGAATCCCGCGTCGCCGGGCTGGAGCCCGGTCCCACCAGCGCGTCGAGTACGCGATCCTCGGCGGCGATCTGGGCGCGGGCCTGGACGTCCTTGCGCTTGCGTTCGCGCACCTGCGCGATCGCGACCTCGACCAGGTCGCGGATGATCTGCTCGACGTCGCGGCCGACATAGCCGACCTCGGTGAATTTGGTCGCCTCGACCTTGATGAACGGTGCGTTGGCGAGCTTCGCCAGCCGCCGCGCGATCTCGGTCTTGCCGACGCCGGTGGGGCCGATCATCAGGATGTTCTTCGGCAGCACTTCCTCGCGCAGCGATCCGGTCAGTTGCAGCCGCCGCCAACGGTTGCGCAGCGCGATCGACACCGCGCGCTTGGCGTCATGCTGGCCGACGATGAAGCGGTCGAGTTCGGAAACGATTTCACGGGGGGAGAAGTCGGTCATTTATGATTCTTTGCACTACGGTTAAGTTCATCGTCGCGAGGAGCAGTTGCGACGAAGCAATCAAGGCTGTGCCTGCCGCCTCTGGATTGCTTCACTTCGTCGCAATGACACCTACTACTAAAGCGTTTCCAGCGTCACATTGCGGTTGGTGTAGACGCAGATGTCGGCGGCGATATCCAGCGCGCGGCGCACGATCGTCTCGGCATCCTTGTCGGAATCGCCCAGCGCCCGGGCCGCCGCCAGCGCGTAATTGCCGCCCGAGCCGATCGCCATGATACCGGCCTCCGGCTCCAGCACGTCGCCGGTCCCGGTCAGCACCAGCGAGACGTCCTTGTCGGCAACGATCATCATCGCCTCCAGCCGCCGCAAATAGCGGTCGGTTCGCCAGTCCTTGGCCAACTCGACCGCGGCACGGGTCAATTGTCCTGGATATTGCTCGAGCTTGGCCTCGAGCCGCTCGAACAGGGTGAAGGCGTCGGCGGTAGCGCCGGCGAAGCCGCCGATCACGTCGCCCTTGCCGAGCTTGCGGACCTTCTTGGCGTTGGATTTGATCACGGTCTGGCCGATCGAGACCTGGCCGTCGCCGCCGATCACCACCTTGCCGCCCTTGCGCACCGTCAGAATGGTGGTGCCGTGCCAGACTTGGGGCGATCCTTCGCCCGAACCGGAGTGCATGTTCATGGAATTCCTCTCAAGATCGCTGATCTAGGCATTGCCCCGTGCGGTTGCAAATCCGGCCGGTGCGGCGGATTTGGTCACCATAGGCCGAAGATCGGGTCCGGAGAGCCGTGGCCGCTGTAGCGAAGCCGTCATCCGCCTGTTAAAAGGGCGCGTTTTCAGCATCCCGGAGAGCCCGCTTCATGCGCACGGCGACGATCAAGCGCAAGACCAAGGAGACCGACATCGAGGTTGCGATCAACCTCGATGGTACCGGCGTGTCCAAAGTGTCGACCGGGATCGGCTTCTTCGACCATATGCTCGATCTGCTCGCCCGCCACTCCCGCATCGACATCACGGTCAAGGCCGACGGCGACCTGCATGTCGATCATCACCACACCACCGAGGACGTCGGGATCGCGCTCGGCCAGGCGGTGAAGCAGGCGCTCGGCGACATGAAGGGCATTACCCGCTACGCCAGCATTCTGATGCCGATGGACGAGACGCTGACCCGCGTCGTGATCGACATTTCCGGGCGGCCGGTGCTGGTGTTCAAGACCGAATTCCCGCGCGACAAGATTGGCGAATTCGACACCGAACTGGTGCGCGAATGGTTCAACGCCTTCGCCGGCAACGCGGGCGTGACTTTGCACGTCGAAACCCTATATGGCGAGAATAGCCACCATATCGCCGAATCCTGCTTCAAGGGGCTGGCGCGGGCGCTGCGCGCTGCGGTCGCGATCGATCCCAGCGCCGCAGGCGAAGTGCCCTCCACCAAGGGTCAGCTCGGCGGCTGATCGGCTTCATCCCGCGGCGGAGAGACCCATGCCGGTTTACACAGTTCACGCGCCTCCGACGGTCGACCAGGAGCCCGACAATACGAGCGATCGGTTCGTGTTCGTGCGCGATGGCTTCCACGGCTGGGCGTTCCTGCTCGGGCCGGTGTGGTTGCTGTATCGGCGGTTGTGGCTGGCGCTACTGGGCTATATCGCGCTGAACGTCACCTTGACCCTGGGGCTCAGCGCGGCTCATGCCGACGCCGGGGCGCGGCTCGGCGTGATGTTTCTGCTGGCGCTGCTGCTCGGTTTCGAGGCCGCCACCCTGTGGCGCTGGACGCTGTCGCGCCGCGAATGGCGCCAGCTCGACATTGTGGTCGCCGCCGACGAAGAAGCCGCCGAGCGGCGGTTCTTCGATCGCTGGACCAGCGCCCAGCCAGGCGCCGTTGGCTACCAATTCCCCGTCGATCGCGGCGAACCGCCGCCGGTGCGGCGCATCCCACTGCCGGCGTCCTCGATCTACAACGATATCGTTGGATCGTTTCCACGGCCGGGGTCGTCGCGGTGACCGTCGCCATTATCGATTACGGCTCCGGCAATCTGCACTCCGCCGCCAAGGCCTTCGAGCGCGCCGCGCGCGGCATGAATGTGCCGGAAAAGATCGTGGTGACCCGCGATCCTGAGGTGGTGTTTCGTGCCGACCGCGTGGTGCTGCCCGGCGTCGGCGCCTTCGCCGATTGCCGCAAGGGCCTCGATGCGCTCGACGGCATGGTCGAGGCAATGACCGAAACCGTGCGCGACAAGGCACGGCCGTTCTTCGGCATCTGCGTCGGCATGCAGCTGATGGCGACGCGAGGCAAGGAGCACGTCGTCACCGACGGGCTCGACTGGATCGGCGGCGACGTCGTCAAGATCACGCCAAACGAAGAGAACCTGAAGATCCCGCATATGGGCTGGAACACGCTCGACATGGTGCGCGAGCATCCGGTGCTGGAGCGGCTGCCGCTCGGCCCGAAGGGCCTGCACGCCTATTTCGTCCACTCGTTTCATCTCGCGGCGACCAGCGAGGCCGACGTGCTGGCGCGCGCTGATTACGGCGGGCCGGTCACCGCGATGGTTGGTAAGGACACCGCGATCGGTACCCAGTTTCATCCCGAGAAGAGTCAGCGCTTCGGCCTGGCACTGATCTCAAATTTTCTAAAGTGGAAGCCGTGATACTTTTTCCCGCGATCGATCTGAAGAACGGCCAATGCGTCCGCCTCGAGCAGGGCGACATGGCCCGCGCCACCGTGTTCAATCTAGATCCGGCGGCGCAGGCGCGAGATTTCGCGGCGCAGGGATTCGAATATCTGCATGTGGTCGATCTTGACGGCGCCTTCGCCGGCAAGCCGATGAACGCGCAGGCGGTGGAATCGATGCTGCAAGCCGTCACCATGCCGGTGCAGCTCGGCGGCGGCATCCGCGACCTGAAAACCATCGAAGCATGGCTCGGCAAGGGCATCGCCCGGGTCATCATCGGCACCGCGGCGGTGCGCGATCCGGCGCTGGTGAGGGAAGCTGCGAAGAAATTTCCCGGTCGCGTGGCGGTCGGTCTCGACGCCCGCGACGGCAAGGTCGCCGTCGAAGGCTGGGCCGAGAGCTCGCAGGTCACGGTGCTGGAGATCGCGCAACGCTTCGAGGACGCCGGCGTCGCCGCGATCATCTTCACCGACATCGCCCGCGACGGCCTGCTCAAGGGCCTCAATCTCGACGCCACGATTGCGCTCGCCGAGGCGATCTCGATCCCGGTGATCGCCTCCGGCGGCTTCGCCTCGATCGACGACGTCAAGGCCCTGATCGCGCCCAGCGCGAAAAAGCTCGCCGGTGCGATCGTCGGGCGTGCGCTTTACGATGGCCGCCTCGATCCGGCGCAGGCGCTCGCGCTGATCAGCGGCGCCCGGGCCGCATAGGAAGCATCATGTTCAAGGTCCGCGTCATTCCCTGTCTCGACGTCAAGGACGGCCGTGTCGTCAAGGGCATCAATTTCGTCGATCTGCGTGACGCCGGCGATCCGGTCGAGGCCGCGATCGCCTATGACGCCGCCGGCGCCGATGAGCTGTGTTTTCTCGATATCACCGCAACCCATGAGAACCGCGGCATCATGCTCGACGTGGTGCGGCGCACCGCGGAGGCCTGCTTCATGCCGCTGACCGTCGGCGGCGGTGTGCGCACGGTGGACGATATCAAGGTGCTGCTGCGCTCCGGCGCCGACAAGGTCTCGATCAATTCGGCCGCGGTCAGCCGCCGCGAATTCGTCAAGGAAGCGGCGGAGAAATTCGGCGACCAGTGCATCGTGGTGGCGATCGATGCCAAGCGGGTCAAACGCGGCGGCGGCGGCGAGCGCTGGGAGATCTTCACCCATGGCGGACGCAACTCCACCGGCATCGACGCGATCGAATACGCCCAGGAAGTGGTGTCGCTCGGCGCCGGCGAGATTCTGCTGACCTCGATGGATCGCGATGGAACCCGGATCGGTTTCGACATTCCGCTGACCCAGGCGGTGGCCGACAGCGTCCCTGTCCCGGTGATCGCGTCCGGCGGCGTCGGCAATCTCGATCATCTGGTCGACGGCATCCGGCAGGGCCATGCCACCGCGGTGCTGGCGGCGTCGATCTTCCATTTCGGCGAGTTCACCATTCGTCAGGCCAAGGACCATATGGTCCGCGCCGGGCTGCCGATGCGGCTCGATCCCTAGATTAACGCCGGTCGGAGCGATACGCTCGGGGCGGCAGAACTGGCAGAGTAGTAATGGCTCGCTTCACGATCCACGACCTGGCCGCCACCATCGACGCCCGCGCCGCGGCGGGCGGCGAGGCGTCCTACACCCGGAAACTGCTCGACAAGGGCGCGGAACATTGCGCCAAGAAATTCGGCGAGGAGGCGGTCGAGACCGTGATCGCCGCGGTCGAGAACGATCGCGATCATCTGATCGCCGAAGCCGCCGACGTGCTGTTCCATCTGCTAGTATTGCTGAAGTCGCGCGACGTGAAACTGGAAGACGTCGAGGCCGCGCTGGCGCTGCGCACCACGATGTCGGGGTTGGACGAGAAGGCGGCGCGCAAACGCGACTGAGATGTCGGCCGCTGTATTCGGCCGCACGAGAATGCTCGATAAGAACATAAAGCGAGGGCAGCTTGATGGATGCGCGGTCAGACCTGCAGTACAATCCATACCGGATATTCTTGCGGTCGCAGTGGGCGAAGCTGCGTGACGATACGCCGATGACGCTGGACGTCGAGGAGATCGCGGCGCTGCGGTCGATGTACGACCGGCTCGATCTCAAGGAGGTCGAGGAGATCTATCTGCCGCTGTCGCGGCTGCTGTCGATTCATGTGGCGGCGATGCAGCAGCTGTATTTCGCGCAGCGGCGCTTTCTCGGCATTGTCGAGCGCAAGGTGCCGTTCATCATCGGCGTCGCCGGCTCGGTGGCGGTCGGGAAATCCACCACTGCGCGCGTGCTGCAGGCGCTGTTGGCGCGCTGGTCGCCACGGCCCAAGGTCGATCTGGTCACCACCGACGGCTTCCTGCATCCCAACGCCGTGCTGGAACGCGAAGGCCTGATGCAGAAGAAGGGTTTTCCGGAAAGCTACGACCTGCCGGCGCTGCTCGCCTTCCTCAGCGACATCAAGGCGGGGCGACGCCGCGTCCGTGCGCCGCTGTATTCGCATTTGACATATGACATCATCCCCAAGCAGTGGACCACGGTCGATCGGCCGGACATCCTGATCGTCGAGGGCGTCAACGTGTTGCAGACCGGAAGGCTGCCGCGCGACGGCAAGGCGGTGCCGGTGGTGTCCGACTTTTTCGATTTTTCGGTTTATATCGACGCCGACGAGCCGGTGTTGCGCGAGTGGTACGTGCAGCGCTTTCTGGCGCTGCGCGACACCGCGTTCCACGATCCGCGGTCGTACTTCCATCGCTACGCGCCATTGTCCGACGAGGAAGCGACCGCGACCGCGATTGCGATCTGGGAGCGCACCAATCTGGCCAATCTCGAGGACAACATCCTGCCGACCCGGCCGCGGGCGACGTTGATCCTGAAAAAGGGCGCCGATCACGTCGTCGAGACGGTGGCGTTGCGGCGGCTGTAGTTCGCGGGTGCCACGACGCTAATACTTGGGACGGGGAGTGCAGGCGCCGTTCCAATTTTCAACCGTCATCCCCGCGAAAGCGGGGAGCCAGTACGCGGCAGCTTTGCCGTTCAACTCAAACGCTCTCGAAGACTGGGCCACCCGCTTTCGCGGGTGGTGACAGAAAGGTTTGGATGGACCCGCGGTCCTAACTTACGCCGCGTGGCGGGTGGCGTCGGCGCCGAAGTGCTCGATGTAGCGGGTCTTGATCGCCGCCACCGGCATCACGATCAGCACGTCGGTGGTGCCGAACTGATAGTCGATCACCGCGCCGTCGCCGATGAAGGCACCGAGCCGCAGGTAGCCCTTGATCAGCGGCGGCAGCTGATGCAGCGCCACCTTTGGATTGATGGCTTCCTTCGCCATCCGGTTCATCTCGACGCGACGCGCGGGATTGGCGCTTGCCTGCCACTCCTGCGGAGCGGACGCGTAGTGGTGGAGGAACGACAGCGGTAACGCCAGCCGGTCCGGATCGGTGCCGTCGAAGCTGGCGCAACCGATCATCACATCGACCCCGTGCTGGCGCACGTAAGTCCAGATCCCGTGCCACAATAGTTCGACCGTGCGTTTGTTGCGATAGGGCGGCAGCACGCAGGAGCGTCCGAGCTCGAGAAAGCTGAGCTCGGGATGACGACTGATCATGCCGGAAATATCGAACTCATTCTCGGTGTAGAAACCGCCGGCATTGTCGGCGACCTCCTGCCGCAGCAGGCGATAGGTGCCGACCACCGGCTGCTTGCCGCTGAGCGACGGCTTGGCGGCGTGATCGATCACCAGCAGATGATCGCAGATCGCGTCGTAGCCATCCTTGTCGCGGCGCGCCAGCATGGTGGCGGCGTCGGCGATCGCAGTGCCGTCCTTGTAGAACACCCGATAGCGCAACTTCTGCGCCCGCTTCACGTCGTTTTTCTTCTGCGCCAGCCGGACTTCGAGCGAGCCGATCTTGCCGAGCGTCGCCGGCCGCAACGGAAACCGTGCGACCCGCTTGCCGCGGACCATCAGTTTCGGCGCCGGCTTGAACCAGGTGATCGCGCTCTGGGCGACCGCGCCGGCATTCTCGGGCCGCAGCAATTTCATGAATCGTTGAGTCGAGCGGGCCAGATCTTCGGGCTGCATGGTGATCCTCGCAACCGCATGCCTCCGAATCGGAGCGATGCGGTGTTTGAGCATCAACAATCACGAGCGTTCGACAGTGATGTGACACATCGATTGCCGGGACGTGACAGGCGTGCGTAGTTTGCCGTCGCGGGTATTCAGGTCAGGCAAAGCGGGTCGCTGGTCGAGATACGCGATGAAGTCGCGCGTTCGGCCCCGGACGTTCCTGATCAGGCTGCCAGATAACGCGATGCGGCGAGATCCTTGAGCGCCTCGGCCAGCTTGTCGCGGTCGAGCGGCTTGACCAGGAAGCCGTCCATCCCGGCCTCGAAGCAGGCATAGCGATCTTCCACCAGCGTATTGGCAGTGAGCGCGAGGATCGGGGTGCGCCGCACCTGTTGCCCGGCTTCGCGGGCGCGGATTCGCTTGGTGGTCTCGATGCCGTCGAGCACTGGCATCTGGATATCCATCAGCACCAGATCGTAGGGCGCGGCTGCGGCCTCGGCGGCGAGCCAGGATTCCAGCGCTTGCTCGCCATTGGTGGTGATAACGACACGATGGCCAAGCCGGGTCAGCAGCGAGCGCATCAGCAATGCGTTGATCTCATTATCTTCGGCGACCAGGATCGCGAGCGGGCGCCCGGGCGGCGTGGATGCCCCCTGCTTTGTGTCCGGCTCGTCCGGGGCGTCGCCATCGGCGATGCCCGGTGCGATCGGTCCGCTTGGTATGGTCAGCCGCGCCGCCAGCGATGCCGCCCGCAAAGGCTTCACCAGATAACCGGTGAAAGCTGTCGATGTCGCCGGCTGAAGTTCGTGGCGCGCCGCGGGGGTCAGCATCACAATCCGCTGCGTCGCGTGAGGGATCGCGAATTCGGCCAGCGCCTCGGCCTGGTCGGCGCCGATGCCACGGTCAATCAGGATCGCATGCCAGGGCCGGGCCGTGAGCAGCGCACAGGCGACGTCGAGGTCGGACAATGTGCGGGTGTCCGCACCCCAGCGCTCCAGCCGCCGCGCGATCAGTGAGGCTTCGATCGTCTGCGGCGCCACCAGCATAACCGGCTGCCCCGCGAGATCGGGGGCGATCACGGCCGCGCTTGCGCCGGCATTCCGCTCCGAAGCGGCGAGCCGGATGCAAAACTCGAAGGTCGAACCGAGACCCGGCTGGCTCGCCAGCGAGATATGGCCGCCCATCCGCTTGATGATGCGTTCGCTGATGCTGAGACCGAGCCCGGTGCCGCCGTAATTGCGGGCGATGCTATCATGGGCTTGCTCGAACTCGCTGAAGATCCGCGCCTGCGCCTCCGGCGCAATGCCGATGCCGGTGTCGCGGACCAGGAAGCGTATGTCGTCGAGCCGTTCGCCCGGCTCGACGATCAGCGCGACGCCGCCGCTTGAGGTGAATTTGATGGCGTTGCCGGCGAGATTCAGCAGCACCTGCCGCAGCCGGGCAGCGTCGCCGACCACTTCTGGGGGCAACCGCTCGTCGACATAGGTGGCGATCTCAAGTTGGCGAAGCTGCGCCCGCGGCGCCAACAATTCGGCGATGTCCTCGATCAGCGCGGCGAGCAGGAACGGTCGGCTCTCGAGATCGATTTTGCCGGCCTCGATCTTGGAGTAGTCGAGCAGTTCCTCGATCAGCGACAGCAACGCGTCGCCCGAGGTTTTCACCGCTTTGGCGTAAGTGATCTGCTCCGGGGTCAACGGGGTGTCGAGCAACAACCCGCTCATGCCGATGATGCCGTTGAGCGGGGTACGAATCTCGTGCGAGGCCATCGCCAGAAAGCGCGACTTGGCGCGGCTGGCGGCATCGGCGAGGTCACGGGCTTCGGCCAGTGCGCGCTCGGTTTCGGTGCGGTCGGTGACGTCGCGGCCGACGCATTGCAGTTCGGCGGGCTGACCGGCATCGCTGCGGACCAGGCCTTCGCGCCAGGCGATCCAGCGCGATCCGGTCGCGGTCGCGATCTGCTGGTCATGAACCCTCGTCCCGTTCGGCTCCAGCTTGGCCTCGCCCTGCGCCAGCACCGGCAGCGCGAAACGGCTGCCGATCAGCGCCGCGCGCGGCTGCTGCGCCAGCGCGCAATAAGCGTCGTTGACGAAGGTGATGGCGCCGTCGCCGTCGCGCAGCACGATCAGGTCGCCCTGGGATTCGAACAAGCTGCGGGCGCGTTCCTCGGCTTCCTGCAATTCCCAATTGCGGTCGGCCAGCGCCTCGTTGTGCAGGATGAGCTTGCGCTGGGCACGACGCAGCCAGCGCAGCCGCATGCTCAGCGTGGCCAGCGCGACGCAGGCCACCGCGAACAGGAAGCTGGCGCCGATCGCGAAGGCATGCGGGTCGTAGCCGGAGTTTGGCGACCGGCTGCCGCTGATAAATCCATAGGCGCCGCCGAATGCCGCGGAGAACACGATGAACGAACGCACCGTGAAGGCCAGCCAGGGATAACGGCGCGCCACCCGGCGCAATCGCGACTTGATCCGTAACATCCGCCCCATCGCAGGCCACTCCCCATCGATCGCTCGACCGCCGTGCGCGTGCCGCATCCTCGCAGCCGCGGTCGGCCGCGAGGATGCGGCGTCGGTGTTGCGAAGTGCTTGAAGCGGCGGGCGTTGCGTCGCCGCCGTGCGAACAGGGTTGATCGGGCGTTAAGACCGGCCGCCGATCGACGCAGTGGTGATCCGGGGATGTCCGTCGCCAGCGCCGACCACCAGCGCTGCCGCATCGCGCGCACTGAAGGATTTCGAGCTGACGAAGATCCGATAATCGGCGTCGTTGTCGCGGGTCAGATAGATCACCGGGTCCGCCGCCGCGGAACGCGAGGTGATCGCGACCAGCTGGGTCGCGGACGTGACCCGACAGGCCTTGCTGTCCGCGGCGTCGGGATCGTCGGTAACGGCGAAGTCCGCCGAGGCGGCGTCGTCGACGATCTGAACCCGGACGGTGGCGAGGCTGGGATCGTCGGTGAAACCGACATGGCGCTGCGCCTGCCACGGCGAGGATGCGATCTGGACCGAGTGATCGCCGAGCACGATGCAGGGCGGCGTCCCCGGCATCAACTCGCTGCGCGCAAACAGGCCGGCGATCAGCAACGGAACCACCGAGGCAAGGATCTTGAACCGCAACATGGCGCGCTACTCTACTTGGCCAGCCCCAATACGCAGGGCTATGGTTGGCAGAGCGTAAACAAAAGTCGTTACCGTGGGGTTGACGCGCGGCGACTGCGGTGAGCGATTTACCTCAGGCGGCGCGCTTGAGATTCTCGGCCAGCGCGCGATACGACAGCGCCTCGGCCAGGTGCAGCCGGCCGATCTTGTCGGCGCCGTCGAGGTCGGCCAGCGTGCGTGCGACGCGGAGCACGCGATGATAACCGCGTGCCGATAGCCGCATAGTTTCGGCGGCGTCGCGCAGCAGCTTGTGCCCGGCGGGGTCCGGCTGCGCGATGGTTTCCAGCACCGACGCCGGTGCTTCGGCGTTGGTGCGGATCTGCGGCAGCCCGACGGCGGCGTAGCGGGCGCGCTGGATTTCGCGCGCCGCGGCCACCCGCGCGGCGACCTCGGCAGAGCCTTCCGCCGGCGGCGGCAGGATTAGATCAGCGGCGGTCACTGCCGGGACTTCGATCCGCAGATCGATGCGGTCCATCAGCGGTCCGGAAATTCGAGCCTGGTAGTCCGCGCTGCAGCGCTCGAGCCGGCCGCGCTTGCAGGAATAGCCCGGCTCGTAGGCAAGGCCGCAGCGGCAGGGATTCATCGCCGCCACCAGCATGAAGCGGGCCGGATAGGTGACGCGATGATTGGCTCGCGACACCGCGACCTCGCCGTTCTCCAGCGGCTGGCGCAGCGAATCCAGCACCCGCGGGTCGAATTCCGGCAGCTCGTCGAGAAACAGCACGCCGTGGTGCGCCAGCGAGATTTCGCCGGGCTTGGCCCGCACCCCGCCGCCGGTCAGCGCCGCCATGCTGGCGGAGTGGTGCGGCGCGCGGAACGGCCGCCGCGCGGTCAGCGCGCCGTCGCGGATCTCGCCCGCGACCGAGGCAATCATCGACACTTCGAGCAATTCGGACGGCGACAGCGGCGGCAGAATCGAGGGCAGTCGCGCCGCCAGCATCGACTTGCCGGCGCCGGGAGAGCCGATCATCAGCAGATGGTGGCCGCCGGCCGCGGCGATCTCCAGTGCGCGCTTGGCGCTTTCCTGGCCCTTGATGTCACGCAGATCGAGCTGCGAGGCCGCGGCCTCGTGCACTCTGGGCTGCGGCCGGCCCAGTACTTGCGTTCCCTTGAAATGATTGGCGATCTGGATCAGCGAATTCGCCGCGATGATCTGGATATCTGGGCTCGCCCAGGCCGCTTCCGAACCGCAGGCGGCCGGACAGATCAGCCCCTCGTCGCGCGAATTGGCGGCGATCGCCGCCGGCAGCACCCCCGCCACCGGCGCGATCGAGCCGTCGAGCCCCAATTCGCCGAGCACGGTGAAGCCGGCCAGGGCATCTGGCGGAATCGCGCCGATCGCTGCCATCAGGCCGAGCGCGATCGGCAGGTCGTAATGGCTGCCTTCCTTCGGCAGATCCGCGGGGGCGAGATTGACGGTGATCCGCCGCGCCGGCAGCGCCAGACCCGACGCAATCAGCGCCGAGCGCACCCGTTCACGGGCTTCCGACACCGCCTTATCCGCAAGCCCGACCACCGCGAAGGCGGGCAGGCCAGGGGACACCTGCACCTGCACATCGACGGTCCTCGCCTCGATGCCTTCGAACGCCACGGTGGAAACGTGCTGAACCATGGATGCCCCACTGCCCGAAAGGCTAGCGCAAGGTTCCATTTGCTGCAAGAACAATAAGGGAACATGCGGCTACGCCGTCGCAGCGGGACGGCCCGGATGGGAATACCGCACGCCGACATCAAATCTTAAAGAATGGCCATGCAAACCTGTTAGCAGTCCCTCAAGCTGGCGCAGTTTCAATCGCATGTCCGATCGCTTCCCGCAGTCCCCGGCTCCGAGCGACTCCGAGGTGATCGCCGACTTGAAGGCGCAGCTGGACGCGCAGGCTGCGCTGCTCCGCGACCAGAGCACTTTGCTCGCCCATAGCCGGAAAATCTTCGATCGCGCGTCGGCCGCCGCCCGGATCGGCGTCTGGGAGTGCACCCTGCCGCAGGAGTCGCTGGTGTGGACCGATGTGGTCTACGACATCTTCGATTTGCCGCGTGGCGCGGCGCTCGACCGCGGCGAAATCCTGAGGTGCTATCCGGTGGAGTCCGCCAGGGAGTTGCACAAGCGGCGCAGCAACGCGATCGACCAATGCAGCGGGTTCAGCCTCGACACCGAGATCGTCACCGTCAAGGGCAACCGGCGCTGGATCCGGATCACCGCCACAGTGGAATCCGTAGACGGCGTCGCGGTCCGCATCTTCGGCATCAAGCAGGATATCACTGACGAGAAAATTCTCGCCGATCGCAACCGCTACCTTGCCGAGGTCGACGTCGTCACCGGGCTGGCCAATCGTAGCCGGTTTCAGTCGGCTCTGGGCGAACTCGACGCCGCCGCGGGCACCGGCAAGCCGTTCGGCGCGCTGCTGCTGATCGATCTCGACGAGTTCAAGGCGATCAATGACGGTTGTGGGCACGCTGTCGGCGACGAATGCCTGAAACAGGCCGGGCAACGCATCGGCAACGTCTGCGGCGGCGCCAGACTTGTGGCGCGGATCGGCGGCGATGAATTCGCCGTGATGCTGGGCACGGACCTGCAGTTCGCGGACATTTCCGGGATCGCCCGCGCCATCGTCGAAGAAATGCGGCGCCCGATCGTTCTGCACGGCCGCGAGCTTCAACTCGGCGTATCGGTCGGCATCGCGCTGGTTGATGGCTGCAGTTCCGCCCAGCTCTTCACGATGGCGGACGCCGCGCTCTATGCCGCAAAAGGCGCCGGCCGCAATACGTTCCGAATCTACAAGCCGGGATCGAGCAGGCCGCTCGCGTCCGCTGTGATGCTTTCTCAACTCGGTCAGCGGCCGGTCAGCGCCTGATGGTGCGAGACCGGGTAATCGGCCGGCGACCGGCGCGGCGAGGGACGGCGGCCCGCGCCGCCCCCGCCATCGCGCCGGAATTTAAAGCGTCATCACCATTGGCTCGGCGATGTAGCGAAAGCCGTCGCCGGCTTTGACGACGTGGCCATAGCCCGGCCAGGCGAAGTGATAGGACATCACCGCGGTCTTGTTGGCCGCCAGCATGGTCAGCATCTTCACCCGGGTCTGCGCCGACATTTTCGGGTCGGAATCATAGGCGAATTCCATCAGCGGCCGTTCCAGCAGTAGTACCGCGTGATGGGTCAGGTCGCCGAGGAAGGCGAACGACTTTCCTTCCGACTGGATCATGAACATGTGGTGCCCGAAGGTGTGGCCGGGTGCCGCCATCGCGGTGACGCCGGGCAAAAATTCCTGGCCGTCCTTGAAGAACACGATGCGGTCGCGCACCGGCAGCAGATTCTTGCGGGCATGGACGATGAAATCCTTCAACGCCGAGCCGAGCTTGCCCTCGTCGGTCCAGAATTCGAGATCAGCCTGGCTGATATAGATCTGCGCATTGGGAAACAGCGGCTTGTCGTTGGCGTCGACGATGCCGCCGATGTGATCGATATGGGCGTGCGAACACACCACCGCGTCGATGTCTTCCGGCTTGATGCCCGCCTCGGCGATGCTCTTCTGCAGTCGTCCGGTGGTCGGTCCGAACAGTTTCGATGTGCCCATTCCGGTGTCGAACAGAATCAGCTTGTCGCCGATGTTGACGATCGGGGCGTTCTGCTCGAGTACCACATTGGTGGGGTTGAGGAAGTTGTCGGTCAGCATCTTCTGGACGTCGTCCTTAGGCACGCCGAGGAACGAGCCGGAAGGATCGCCGAGCGGCAGCGGGCCGTCGGACACCACCGTGACTTCCGCACCGCCCACCATGAAGCGGTGAAAATACGGCGCCTGGGTGCCGAGTTTCGGCGCGCGCGCCGAAGCGATACCGGGCAACATCGTTGCGCCCAGTCCGGCGCCGAGTGCGAGCAGGGACCGTCGCGAAACATCGAGTGTCATGCGTCTCTCTCCCAATTGTTTTTTAAGTCTTGTTAGCGTGATGCGAGCCACCGTTCGCGCGATGGTCAGGCATCGACATGCTGCGCCCGCCTGCGAAGGCTGGCAAGCTCATTGCTGCTATGAATTGCGAGCAACCGATGTCTTCGCAATTGCGATAGCGCGACGCTGCGCGGCGGGCGTTAGCTACGCTTACGCTCGATTGCGTCCCAGATCATCGCCGCGACGTCCGGACCGCCGAGCTTGGCGATGGCGCGGATGCCGGTCGGCGAGGTGACGTTGATCTCGGTGAGGTGGCCGTCGATCACGTCGATGCCGACGAACAGCAGTCCGCGATCGCGCAAGTGTGGGCCGAGCCGCGCGCAGATCTCGCGTTCGCGCGCGCTGAGGTCGGTGGCAGCCGCGGCGCCGCCGCGCACCATGTTGGAACGCAGATCGTCGGCCGCCGGTACCCGGTTCACCGCGCCGGCGAATTCGCCGTCGACCAGGATGATGCGCTTGTCGCCGTGCTTCACCTCGGGAAGGAAGCGCTGGATCACCCAGGGCTCGCGGAACGTCACCGAGAACATGTCGTGCAGCGAGCCGAAGTTCATATCCTGCGGCAGCACCCGGAACACCGCGGCGCCGCCATGGCCGTGCAGCGGCTTCATCACCACCGCGCCGTGCTCGGCGCGAAACGAGTTGATTTCCTCGAGATCGCGGCTGATCAGAGTCGGCGGCATCAGGTCGGCAAAGTCCATCACGAAAATCTTTTCCGGCGCATTGCGGACGCTGGCCGGATTGTTGACCACCAGGGTCTGCGGATGAATCCGCTCCAGCAGGTGCGTGCTGGTGATGTAGGCGAGATCGAACGGAGGGTCCTGCCGCAGCAGCACCACGTCGAAGCCGCGCATGTCGGTGCGTACCGCCTCGCCGAGGGTGAAGTGATCGCCCAGTTGGTCGCGTACGCTGAGCGGCTGCACATGGGCGACGACATCGTTGCCGCGCAGCGACAGTTTGTCGGGCGTGAGATACGACAGCGCGTGGCCGCGCCGCTGCGCCTCCAAGAGCAGCGCGAATGTCGAATCGCCGCGAATGTTGATCCGCGCGATGGGGTCCATCTGGACGGCGACGTTCAATATCATGCGGGGGATCCGTGGTTCTGAATTGCGATGGGGTTGCGATCGGATGTCAGGTGCTGGCATCGAAAGCTGCGGGCAGATGATGCGGCGGACTTTGCGGCGC
The DNA here is from genome assembly GCF_013377015.1 of Rhodopseudomonas sp. Classification (GTDB taxonomy): domain Bacteria; phylum Pseudomonadota; class Alphaproteobacteria; order Rhizobiales; family Xanthobacteraceae; genus JARJEH01. Next base: position 1,584,579 of record NZ_JACABA010000001.1, read on the forward strand.
AATCAGCAGCGCGTCGAACCGCAGCTCGCATTCGGTATGTTCGGGATGCGTTGCCAGCCAGGCGCGCGCGGCGTCGATGATGCGCTGCTGCTGGCGTGGCGTCACCGCATAGGCGGCGTCGTCGAGTCGGGCGCGGGCCTTGACCTCGACGAACGCCACCAGATTCCGCCGCTGCGCTACGATGTCGATCTCGCCGTAACGGGTCTTGAATCGTTGCGCCAGGATTCGATAGCCGTCGGCTACCAGATAGGCCGCGGCGCGAGCCTCGGCGGACAGGCCGGTGCGAAACGCGGCAACGCGTTGCGGCGCAGGCGCGCGCGGCGGCGCAGTCTCGGCAGAGTCTTTTCTAGTCCTCGGCATCGCCGTCCCCGGTGTCACCCTGTCTGGTCAGTTCGAGCGCGCGTGCATAGATTTCGCGGCGCGGGCGTCCGGATATTTCGACCGCTTGCGCCACCGCGTCCTTGACGCTGTTGTGCTTCAAGGCCGCGCGCAGCATGTCGTCAAGTTGATCCGGCGCCATCGCCAGCGCATCTTGCGTCGGCGGCCCGATCACCACGACGAATTCGCCGCGGGTCTCCAGCGCATCGGCGGTCTCGGCCAGCGCCGCGACTTGGCCACGGCGAACCTCCTCATGCAGCTTAGTGAGTTCACGGCAGATCGCCGCCTCGCGCTCGCCCATGATTTCGGCGATATCGCGCAGGCTTTTTTCGATCCGGTTGCCGGATTCGAAGAGCACCAGCGTGGCGTCGATCCGCGCCAGTTCGGTCAATCGGGCGCGGCGGGCTCCCTGCCTCGAAGGTAGAAACCCGTCGAAGAAGAATCGATCGGTCGGCAATGCCGCCACCGCCAGCGCCGCCAGCACCGAGGACGGCCCAGGCAACGCGATCACCTGATGGCCCGCGGCGTAGACCTCGCGCACCAGCTTGAACCCGGGATCGGAAATCAGCGGCGTGCCGGCGTCGGATACCAGTGCGACCGAACCGCCCTGCGCCAGCTTCTCCAGGATTTTCGGCCGAGCCTGCGCGGCGTTGTGTTCGTGATAGGGTTTCAGCATCGCCGAGATGCCATACCGTTCGGTCAGTCGATGGGTGATTCGGGTGTCCTCGCAGGCGATGACATCGACGCCGGCCAGCGTCTCCAGCGCACGCAAAGTGATGTCGCCGAGATTGCCGATCGGGGTCGCCACCAGATGCAGGCCCGGAACCGCGCGCGGCGCGGTCAGCATCTGGCCGGCAACCAGGAAGGTCCGCGCGTTGGGTTGCGCTGGGTCGAGGGGCGTCGGCGTGGTGGCGGGTTTTGCGCGCATCGTCACAATCTAAACCGTTATGTTCTAGGATGACTTCCGGAAATCGGGACAGCGGAATTGCGCGATGGCGCCGCTGAGCATAAACCTTTTGTTTTGGTTAATCATTCGCCGACATTATGTTTAGTCCGGTGTCCGGAATCATCGGAAATTGAAATGCGCGCCGAACTTGCGTCGGCAAACCCAAGAGATGCAATGGCAGACTCGCCAGATCCGAACACGCAGCGCGCGGGACCGACACGCCGGACGGCTGTCGCGCTGATCCTTGGCACGCCGCTGCTCGGGGCCTGCGCCGGGGTGCAGCAGTCTCTCACCAATCCTTTCAGCCAGGAAGCCGCGCCTGGGCCGGCGCAACAGCCGCTCGCTGTCGGCTCCGGCCAGGTCAAGGTCGGCCTCGTGCTGCCGCTTTCCGCGGCCGGAAATGCCGGTGTCGCGGCGCAGTCGATGAAGAACGCCGCCGAAATGGCGCTGGCCGAGTTCCAGAATCCGGACGTTCAGCTCCTGATCAAGGACGACGCCGGCAATCCGCAGGGCGCCCAGGCCGGCACCCAGCAGGCGCTCGATGAGGGTGCCGAGATCATTCTCGGGCCGCTGTTCGCGCTGTCGGTTCCGGCTACCGCGCAGCTGGCGCGGACCCGTGGCATTTCAGTGATCGCGTTCTCGACCGATTCGAGCGTCGCGGGCCGGGGCGTCTACCTGTTGAGTTTTCTGCCGGAATCCGACGTCGACCGAATCATCACCTATGCCGCCAGCATCGGGAAGCGATCGTTCGCGGCGCTGCTGCCCGACAATGCCTATGGCAATGTTGTCGAGGCGGCATTCAAGCAGACCGTCAGCCGCAAGGGCGGTCGCGTCGTTGCGTTCGAAAGATACGGTGCCGATCGCGCCGGCCCGGCCCGCAGTGTGGCGCAGGCGCTCGGCAGCGCGGATTCGCTGTTCCTGGCCGACGATGGCGACGCCCTGGTTGCGGTGACCGACGCGCTGACGGCCAGCGGCGCCGATCTGAAGCGCGTGCAATTGCTCGGCACCGGGCTGTGGGACAGTCCGCGTGTGTTCGCCGCCCCGGCGTTGCAGGGCGGGCTCTATGCGGCACCGGATCCGTCCGGATTCCGAAGCTTTTCAGGGCGTTATCGCGCCAAATATGGTCAGGACCCGGTGCGCACGGCGACGCTGGCCTATGACGCGGTGGCGCTGGTCGCTGCATTGGCGAGAACCCAGGGTCCGCGGCGATTTTCGGCCGAGGTGCTGACCAATCCGTCGGGCTTTGCCGGCATCGACGGGCTGTTCCGGTTCCGGGCTGACGGCAGCAATGAGCGCGGCCTCGCGGTGATGCGGGTGGCCTCCGGCGGCGCCCAGCCTGCGGCGGGATCGCCGAAGAGTTTTGGCGCCTGAAATCATCGTTCAGGCTGCGAGGTCGGCGACCACCGCGTCGAGCACCGGGAATCCGGCTTGCGTGACGCGCAGCCGGCCATTGGCGTCAACCACGATCGCGCCCTCGTCGCGCAGCACCGCGATCCGGCCAGGATCAAGCGCGCGACCGGACAGCGCCTGATAGCGCGTTGGATCGATGCCTTCGGCCAGCCGCAGCCCCATCAGCAGAAACTCGTCGGCGCGCTCCTCGCTGTTCAGCAGGTCGTCGACGATGACGCCATGTCCGGTGGCCTCGACCCGCATCAGCCAGGTTTCTGGCCGCTTCTCGGTGGCGATCGCGTGCCGCCTGCCGTCGATATCGAGCCGGCCATGGGCACCGGGCCCGATTCCGGCATATTCCTGACCGCGCCAGTAAACCAGATTGTGTTTGCACTCGGCGCCCAAGCGAGCGTGATTGGAGATCTCGTAGGATGGCAGGCCGAGTTCGGCGCAGACGTCCTGGGTGACGTCATAGAGCGCGCGCGCAGTCGCTTCGTCCGGGGTCTTCAGCTTGCCGGCCTGATGCAGCGCGAAGAACGGCGTCTCGGCCTCGATGGTGAGCTGATAGAGTGACAGATGCTCGGCGGCCTGCGCGATCGCCTGCCGCAACTCGGCTTCCCACATCGCCGGAGTCTGGTCCGGGCGGGCATAGATCAGATCGAATGAGTAGCGGTCGAATACGGAACGCGCGATCGCGACCGCGTCCATTGCTTCCTGCACAGTATGCAGCCGTCCGAGTGCTTTCAGCGACGCATCGTCCAGCGCCTGCACGCCGAGCGAGACCCGGTTGACGCCGGCGGCACGATAGCCGCGAAACCGCGTCGCTTCGACGCTGGTCGGATTGGCTTCCAGCGTGATCTCGGCGTCGGGCGCGACGCGCCAATGCTTGCCGATCGCGTCGAGGACGGCGCCGACGGTCTTCGGCTGCATCAAGGACGGGGTGCCGCCGCCAAGGAAGATCGAGGACACTTCGCGGTCCGGCGCGCGCGCCGCGATGGTTTCGATTTCGCGGGCGAAGGCGCGGGCGAAACGCTCCTCGTCGATCGCGGCGTGGCGGACGTGGCTGTTGAAATCGCAATACGGACATTTCGACAGGCAGAACGGCCAGTGCACATAGACGCCGAAAGCCTTGTCGGGGTCAGCGGGGATCAAGACAGATCTCCGCCAGTTTCACAAAGGCGCGGGCGCGATGCGACAGCCCGAGCCCAAGCGGCGGCAGACCGTGCTTCTCGACGCTGGTCATCTCGCCGAAGGTCCTGGCATGGCCATCGGGCAGGAAGGTCGGATCGTAGCCGAAGCCGGCGGTGCCGCGTGGCGGCCAGACCAGGATGCCGTCGGCCCGCGCCTCGACTTCCTCGATGTGTTGGTCCGGCCAGGCGACGCACAATGCGGAGACGAAGTGGGCGGTGCGCTGCCCTGGCTCGGTGGCGCCGCGTTCCTGCAGCAGCCGCTCGACCCGCGTCATCGCCGCGGTAAAATCCTTGCCATCGCCGGCCCAGCGCGCCGAATAGATCCCCGGCGCGCCGTCCAGCGCATCGACCACCAAGCCGGAATCGTCAGCGAACGCCGGCAGTTGCGCGGCTTTCGCGGCGGCGCGCGCCTTGATTGCAGCATTGGCGCGGAAGCTGTCGCCGGTCTCATCGGGCTCGGCCAGACCGAGCTCGCCGGCCGAAACCGCCTCGATGCCGTATGGCGCCAGCAGCTCGCGCATCTCGGCGAGCTTGCCGGGATTGTGGGTCGCGATCACGAGCTTGCCACTGATTCGACGATGCATGACAAGCCTAGGCTAGCGCAGCTTGGGGCAAAACGGCGCGACAATGATGGTTCACGCCACCGCCATTTTCTGCAGATCGACCAGCCGGGCCACGCCCTTTTTCGCCAGCGCCATCAGCGCCAGGAATTCGTCCTCCGAGAACGGGGCCTTTTCGGCGGTGCCCTGAACCTCGATGATGCGGCCGTCGCCGGTCATGACGAAATTGGCGTCGGTATCGGCTTCGGAATCCTCGGCATAGTCGAGATCGAGTACCGGGACGCCGTTGTAGATGCCGCAGGAAATTGCCGCGACGTTGTCGCGCAGCACGGGGGCGTTGCCCTTGAACATGTTGCGGTTCTTCATCCAGGCGATGCAGTCGGCCAGGGCCACCCAGGCGCCGGTGATCGAGGCAGTGCGGGTGCCGCCGTCGGCCTGGATCACATCGCAATCGACCGTGATCTGGCGCTCGCCGAGGGCTTCCAGATTGACGGTGGTGCGCAGCGAGCGGCCGATCAGCCGCTGGATTTCCACGGTGCGGCCGTTTTGCTTGCCGGCGGTGGCTTCGCGGCGGGTACGTTCCAGGGTGGCGCGGGGCAGCATGCCGTATTCGGCGGTGACCCAGCCGCGGCCCTGGCCCTTCAGCCATGGCGGCAGCCGTTCTTCCAGCGTCGCGGTCACCAGCACATGGGTGTCGCCGAATTTGACCATGCAGGAGCCCTCGGCATATTTGACCACGCCGCGTTCCAGCGACACGGCGCGCAGTTCGTCGGGCGCACGGCGGCTTGGCCGCATGGGGAATCCTCCAAAAATTCAAGAAAAGCTGATCTCGCGGTGCTTTTAGGGGTGGCGTGCCGCAGCGGCAAGGCCCGTACAACGCAATCGCCACAATGCCCGCTTGTATCCGGGGCCCGGGATCGACAAATTAGGGGCTTCAAGGAGGCTCCTGTTGGCTCATCACGAACCGATCGGCCTGATCGCACCGCATGCCGGGCTCGCCCAGCTCAACGAGCGCTCGCGGGAAATCTTCCGCCAGATCGTCGAAAGCTACCTCGCTACCGGGGAGCCAGTCGGCTCGCGCAACATTTCGCGCCTGATCACCGTGCCGCTGTCGCCGGCGTCGGTGCGCAATGTGATGTCGGATCTCGAGCAGCTCGGCCTGATCTATGCGCCGCACACCTCGGCCGGTCGGCTGCCGACCGAACTCGGGCTGCGGTTCTTCGTCGATGCGCTGATGCAGGTCGGCGATCTCACCGAGCCGGAGCGGCAATCGATCCAGGCGCAGCTCGCGTCGGTGGGCCAGGCGCAATCGGTCGAGGCCGCGCTCGGCGAGGCCTTGACGCGGCTGTCCGGCCTGACCCGGGCCGCAGCGGTGGTGCTGACGGCGAAGTCCAATTCACGGCTGAAACACATCGAATTCGTTCGTCTTGAGCCGGAGCGGGCGCTGGTAGTGCTGGTTGCCGAGGACGGGCAGGTCGAGAATCGCGTGCTGGTGCTGCCCCCGGGGGTGCCGTCGTCGGCGTTGACCGAGGCTTCGAACTTTCTCAATGCGCGAATCCGCGGCCGGACGTTGGCCGAGGCCAGGCTCGAACTCGAGACCTTGCTGACGCAGGATCGCGCCGAACTCGATCAGCTGACCCAGAAGGTTATTTCGGCCGGAATCGCCAGCTGGTCAGGTGGCGAAACCGACGACCGCCAGCTGATCGTGCGCGGCCACGCCAATTTGCTGGAAGACCTTCACGCCCTGGATGATCTGGAACGGGTGCGCCTGCTGTTCGACGATCTCGAAACCAAGCGCGGCGTGATCGATCTGTTGGGCCGCGCCGAGCGTGCCGAGGGGGTTCGGATTTTCATCGGCTCGGAGAACAAGCTGTTCTCGCTGTCCGGCTCCTCCACCATCATCGCGCCCTATAGCGACGGCGCCGGCCATATTGTCGGCGTTCTGGGCGTGATCGGGCCGACCCGGCTGAATTATGCGCGGGTGATCCCGATGGTGGATTATGCCGCCCGGATCGTCAGCCAGATGCTCGGCGGCTGATCCGCGACGGCCCATCGCGCTTGATTTTCGTCCCGCAAACCACGATATCCCGGCGAGCCCACCTCCCCATCGATCGAGACGATTTTTCAAAAAGGTAGCGTGATGACCGATTCCAACGGACAGAAGGATAATCCGGACCAGACGGCGCAGGCCGCCGAGCCGGTGGTCTCCAAGCCGTACATCATGCCGGACGATCCGGAAGAAGGCTCGAACGAGGCGCTGGTCCGCGAAGCCGCCGAGTCGCGCGACAAGATGTTGCGGACCCTGGCGGAGATGGAAAACCTGCGCAAGCGGACCACCCGCGAGGTGGCGGACGCCAAGACCTATGGCATCGCCGGATTCGCGCGCGACGTGCTCGACATCGCCGACAATCTGCAGCGCGCGCTCGACGCGGTGCCGGCCGACGCCAAGGCCGCAGCCGATCCGGGTCTGAAGGCGTTGATCGAAGGCGTCGAACTGACCGAGCGGTCGCTGCTCAACGCGCTGCAAAAGAACGGCGTCAAGAAATTCGATCCGTCGGGCGAGAAGTTCGATCCGAATTTTCAGCAGGCGATGTACGAAGTCCCGGACTCATCGGTTCCCGCCGGCACTGTGGTGCAGGTCGTGCAGGCCGGTTTCACCCTCGGCGAACGCGTACTTCGCCCGGCGCTGGTTGCGGTGTCGAAGGGCGGTGCGAAGCCGGCACCGACGAGCGGCAGCGACTCCCTCGCCTGATTTCAGCGCGGCTGCAGTCCATCGCGCACCGCGCGAAACCGCGGAAACGCCTGGGGCCATTGGTCCCGGGGCGAGCTGGCGATAATCCGCAACGCGACATTGGCGCTACCGAACCGGAGCCATTGCACCACCGTGACCGGGGTGTTGTCTTTGCCGCTGACGGCGTCGATCCGGGTCTCGTAGCCCGGCGCGCCGTCGATCCGCACCGGCTCCGACATGGTGATGCGGCCGTCGCGCAATCCGGGGATCACCCCCGCGGCCTGCTGGGCGAACCGGCCGCGATCGTCGGGCCGCTCCGGCGCGGAGCCGATCAGGCCCAGCACCATGAAGGGCGCGGCCTCGACACCGGTGTCCTCGTTGCCGTCGGCGAGCAACAGCGCCGCACCCGGCGCCAGCGTCCGCACCATCTTGAAGTTGCTCAAATCACTGACCTTGAACGGCATCAGGGCGATCTGCTCATCGACCGGTACCTGCTGTCGCACCGTGACGCTGGCGAACATCCGCTTCACCGCGTCGTCCGGATAGGTCTTGGTCTTGGCTTCCGCGACCTGCACCGCGACATAGCCGGAAAACGCCTTGCCGCCCGCCACGATCAACGAGTAACGGCGCACACTGTCGGCGCCGTCCTTGCCGTCCTCGGCGGTGTAAAAGGCGTCGCCTGCGGCGGTCACGATGGCTTCCGGCTTGATCCCGGCAGTGCCGGCGGGCGCGGTCTTGGCCGCGGCCTCGACTTCGCCGAAGGCGGCGCCGGGAAGTTCGGCCAGCAACACCTTGACGCCGTGGTCCGGGGTTTCAAAGCCGATAAAGGTGACCGACGGGACCAACCCAGCCATCGGCGCGATCCCGATCCGGATTCCGCGCGGGTAGGTCGGATCGGCCGCGAAGGCCGGGCTGACGGCCGCCGATAGCAAGGCAATCGCGACGAGACGTACAATCTGTTTCATGAATTTTCTACTGGGTTCGCATTGCGGCCGTTCGATGGTCGGAGGCCGCCAGTCGTTCGCGATTGCCGCGATTGGCCGCCGACGCGATGGTTTCCCTGCTTGGACGCCAGATCAAGCGTTGACAATAGGGCAAGCCACGAATGCCCGCATTGGCGCTTCGGGCAAACGCCGTTGCCTGAGCTGCGCCGCGGCAAGTCATTCGCCCGGCATTGGCGGTCCCGGCGGCGGGATTGGTTAAAGCTCAATGATTTCGTGAGCAAGCACTGCTCCGGTCCTTGCGGGCACCACCCCCCCTCCTATATGAGGCAAGACCACCGCGACATCGCGAGAATTTAATATTGGGGGTTTGGATTGGTGCGCCGTCAGGGCCCGGCCAACCTGCCGCAAAAAGAAGGATATCAGGACTATGGGAAAGGTCATTGGGATCGATCTCGGCACTACCAATTCGTGCGTCGCCGTCATGGACGGCAAGACCTCGAAGGTCATCGAAAACGCCGAGGGCATGCGCACCACTCCGTCGATTGTCGCCTTTAGCGATGACGGCGAAAGACTGGTCGGCCAGCCGGCGAAGCGCCAGGCGGTGACCAATCCCGAGCGGACGTTCTTCGCGGTGAAGCGCCTGGTCGGCCGCCGCTACGACGACCCGATGGTCGAGAAGGACAAGAAGCTCGTCCCCTACAAGATCGTCAAAGCCTCCAACGGCGACGCCTGGGTCGAAGCCGACGGCAAGACTTATTCGCCCTCGCAGGTCTCGGCCTTCATTCTGCAGAAGATGAAGGAGACCGCGGAAGCCCATCTCGGCCAGAAGGTCGATCAGGCGGTCATCACCGTTCCCGCTTACTTCAACGACGCCCAGCGTCAGGCCACCAAGGACGCCGGCAAGATCGCCGGTCTTGAAGTGCTGCGCATCATCAACGAGCCGACCGCGGCCGCGCTGGCCTATGGCCTCGACAAGACCAAGGCCGGGACCATCGCGGTGTACGACCTCGGCGGCGGCACCTTCGACGTCTCGATCCTGGAGATCGGCGACGGCGTGTTCGAGGTGAAGTCGACCAATGGCGACACCTTCCTCGGCGGTGAAGACTTCGACATGCGTCTGGTCAGCTACCTCGCTGACGAATTCCAGAAGGAGCAGGGCATCAACCTGCGCAACGACAAGCTGGCGCTGCAGCGGCTGAAGGAAGCCGCCGAAAAGGCCAAGATCGAATTGTCGTCGACCACGCAGACCGAAATCAATCTGCCCTTCATCACCGCGGATCAGTCCGGTCCGAAGCATCTGACCATGAAGCTGACCCGCGCCAAGTTCGAGGCGCTGGTCGATGATCTGGTGCAGAAGACCATCGAGCCGTGCCGCAAGGCGCTGAAGGATGCCGGCCTCACCGCCGGCGAGATCGGCGAAGTGGTGCTGGTCGGCGGCATGACCCGCATGCCCAAGGTGCAGGAAGTCGTCAAGCAGCTGTTCGGCAAGGAGCCGCACAAGGGCGTCAACCCGGATGAAGTCGTCGCCATCGGCGCCGCGATCCAGGCCGGCGTGCTGCAGGGCGACGTCAAGGACGTGCTGTTGCTCGACGTGACCCCGCTGTCGCTGGGCATCGAGACGCTGGGCGGCGTGTTCACCCGCATCATCGATCGCAACACCACGATCCCGACCAAGAAGAGCCAGGTGTTCTCGACCGCCGAAGACAATCAGAATGCGGTCACCATCCGGGTGTTCCAGGGCGAGCGCGAAATGGCGGCCGACAACAAGGTCCTCGGCCAGTTCGACCTGATGGGGATTCCGCCGTCGCCGCGCGGCATGCCGCAGATCGAGGTCACCTTCGACATCGACGCCAACGGCATCGTCAACGTTTCGGCAAGGGACAAGGCTACCGGCAAGGAGCAGCAGATCCGGATTCAGGCGTCGGGCGGATTGTCCGAAGCCGACATCCAGAAGATGGTCAAGGACGCCGAGATCAACGCCGCGGAAGACAAGAAGCGGCGCGAGGCGGTCGACGCCAAGAACCACGCCGACGCCTTGGTGCATACCACCGAGAAGGCGCTGGCCGAACATGGCTCCAAAGTCGAGGAGAGCGAGCGGCGCGCCATCGAGGACGCGCTGGGCGACCTGCGCGAAGCGCTGAAGGGCGACGACGCAGAGGCGATCAAGACCAAATCCAATACGCTGGCGCAGGCTTCGATGAAGCTTGGCGAGGCGATGTACAAGCAGCAGGCCGAACACGACGCCGCCAAGGATGCTGCGAAGGACGACGTCGTCGACGCCGAATTCACTGAAGTCGACGACGACAAGAACACCAAGAAGTCGGCGTAATCCGCCGCGGAGAGACCGTGACCCTCATCTGATCAGCGCGTTGAGCGTTCGGCGGGTGAGGGTCATTTTTCGTTAAGCCCGGGACGGCATTGTCATGCGTTCCCTCGGAATCAGGGCGAACTTCGAGCAGGTTTGACGGATGTCCACCACCAAGCGTTGCTACTACGAAACCCTTGAAGTCGATCGGAGCGCCGACGAATCCAGCCTGAAGGCGGCGTTTCGCAAGCTGGCGATGAAATGGCATCCGGACAAGAATCCGGGCGATGCGTCGAGCGAAGTTCGGTTCAAGGAAATCAACGAAGCCTATGAAGTGCTGAAGGACGGCGACAAGCGCGCCGCCTATGATCGCTTCGGCCACGCCGCGTTCGAGCAGGGTCATGGCGGAGGAGGCCCGGGCTTCGGTGCCGGCTTCGCCTCGTCGTTCTCTGATATTTTCGAAGATCTGTTCGGCATGGCCGGACAGCGCGGCGGCCGCGGCAACGGCCGCGAGCGCGGCGCCGATCTGCGCTACAATATGGAAATCACGCTGGAAGACTCCTTCCAGGGCAAGACCGCCCAGATCGAGATTCCGGTCTCGGTCACTTGCGAGGCTTGCTCCGGGATCGGCGCCAAGGCAGGCACCAAGCCGAAGACCTGCTCGACCTGCGGCGGCGCCGGCCGGGTTCGCCAGGCTCAGGGCTTCTTTACGCTGGAGCGCACTTGCCCGGGTTGCCAGGGCCGCGGCCAGATGATCGAGGATCCATGTCCGTCGTGCTCCGGCGCCGGCCGGGTGACCCGGGAGCGGACGCTGTCGGTCAATATTCCGCAGGGCGTCGAAGACGGCACCCGGATCCGGCTCGCCGGCGAAGGCGAGGCTGGCGTCCGTGGCGGCCCGCCCGGCGATCTCTATATTTTCCTGTCACTGGCGCAGCACGAGTTCTTCCAGCGCGATGGCGCCGACCTGCACTGCCGGGTGCCGATCTCGATGGTCACAGCCGCACTCGGTGGCGATTTCGAGGTTCCAACCATCGACAAGGGCAAGACCAAGGTGAAGGTGCCGGCAGGCACCCAGACCGGACGTCGTATTCGCATTGCAGCAAAGGGTATGCCGGTATTGCGGTCGCGGCAGATGGGCGACATGTATGTTCAGGTCGCGGTCGAAACTCCTCAGAACCTCACCAAGAAGCAGCAGGAGCTGCTGGCCGAGTTCGAGAAATTATCTTCCGGTGCAACGCAACCCGAAGCCGCGGGTTTCTTCACCAAGGTCAAGGACTTCTTCGGAAACCGCACGGGCACTCCCTAACCGTCTAACTTGACCAGACCGAGCCGTGCCTATACTTGTTGATGTAACAAAAATTTGACAGTCGGCCGAATACCTCCCTCGGTTTGGTATCTAAATGGCTTTGCAATCATCCGTTCGTGCGTTGAAGAAGCCACCCCGTCTGGATGACGAGGTCCGCTTCCTCCGCTCGTGGATGGAGAAGCCGCTGCACATGGGCGCGGTGATGCCGTCCGGCCGCTTTCTGGCCCGCACCATGGCGGCGTATGTTGATACCAATGCCTCCGGTCCGGTGATCGAGCTCGGGCCGGGGACCGGCGCGATCACGAGCGCGTTGATCGAGCACGGCGTCGATCAGAGCCGCTTGGTGCTGGTCGAATTCAATCCGAGTTTCTGCGCGCTGCTGCGCGAGCGCTATCCGCTGGCCACCGTGGTGCAAGGCGACGCCTATCGGCTGCGGGATTCGCTGTGGGATGTGCTGAGCATGCCGGCGACCGCGGTGGTATCCGGGCTTCCGCTGGTCACCAAGCCGATGCTGACCCGCATGAAGCTGATCCGCGATGCGTTCAATCTGCTCGAGCCCGGCGCGCCCTTCGTCCAGTTCACCTATTCGGTGGCGCCGCCGATTCCGAAATCGCTGCCGGGCGTGTCCACAGAGGCGTCGGAGCGGATCTGGATGAATATTCCCCCGGCGCGGGTCTGGGTGTATCGCAAGGGCTGATCCGGTCCGGCGCAGGCTTCGGAGCTGCGCCCTGTGAGCGAAACTATGCCCACCGTCAAAATCCTCATTATTCCTGGCTCGCTGCGCACCGGCTCGCACAATGCGAAACTGGCGGCCGCCGCGGCGCATGAATTCGCGCTGGCCGATGTCGATGTGACACGGTTGTCGCTCGGCGATTACCCACTGCCGATCTATGACGGCGATTTGGAAGCCAAATCCGGCGTGCCGAAGAATGCGATCAACCTGAAGCGGATGATCGGCGCCCATAACGGCGTGCTGCTGGTCACGCCGGAGTACAATTCCTCGGTGCCGCCGCTCTTGAAGAACGCGATCGACTGGGTGTCGCGCGTGCGCGATCCGCATGAGAGCCCCGGCCAGGTATTTCGCGAGCGCGCTTTCGCGCTGGCCGCGGCCTCGGAAGGCAAGCTCGGCGGCTCGCGCTGTCTCGCGGCGCTGCGGCTGATCCTGTCGGGCTGTCGCGCGCCGGTGATCCCCAATCAGGTCGCGTTGTCGTTCGCCGATCAGGCCTATGACGAGATGGATCATTTGAAGCACGCCGGCGATATTGCGGCGCTGAGAGACATGGTGCGGCAACTGATCGAATTCGCCCAGCAGCTGAAATGAGGACTAATGCCTGACGCCGCCATTGCCGACCGCGACCGGCTGATCGTCGCGCTCGACCTGCCGAGCGTCGACGCCGCGCGAGCGATGATCGTCCGGCTCGGTGACAGCGTCACGTTCTACAAGATCGGCTATCAGCTCGCTTACGCTGGCGGCCTGCCGCTGGTGCGCCGGCTGGTGGACTCCGGCAAGAAAGTGTTCGTCGATCTCAAGCTGCACGACATCGGCAATACGGTCGCGCGGGGGGTGGAGAGCCTGGCCACGCTCGGCGCCAGCTTTCTCACCGTCCACGCCTATCCACAGACGATGCAGGCCGCGGTCGCAGCGCGCGGCAACTCCGGGCTGAAGATACTCGCCGTCACGGTGCTGACCTCCTACGACGACGCCGATCTTCACGCCGCGGGCTATCGGCTCGGCGTCTCCGATCTGGTCGAACTGCGCGCCCGGCAGGCGCAGGCGGCCGGCGTCGACGGGCTGGTGTGCTCGCCCGAGGAGGCGGCCAATCTGCGCGGCATCGTCAGCGCCGGCATGCAGCTGGTGACGCCGGGCATCCGCCCCGCCGGCAGCGCCGCGGGCGACCAGAAGCGGATCATGACGCCGGCGCGCGCGATCAAGGCCGGCGCCGACTATCTGGTGGTCGGGCGGCCCGTTGTCGAAGCGCCCGACCCGAAACAGGCGGCCGAGGCGATCGTCGCCGACATCGCGCAGGCGCGCGGCTAATCATCGATCAAACGGGAGAAGCAGATGACGAAGGCTTACTGGATCGCGCGCGTCGAGGTCGCGAACATGGACGGTTACAAGGAATACGTGGCGCAAAACGGTCCCGTGTTCAAGAAATACGGCGCCAAGTTCCTGGTCCGCGCCGGCAAATATGAGAACCCCGAAGGCGCGTCGCGATCGCGCAACGTGGTGATCGAATTCAAGGACTACGACACTGCGCTGGCCTGCTACAATTCGCCGGAATATCAGCGGCTGGTGGCCATCCGGAAGCCGCATGCGGAAAACGACCTGGTGATCGTCGAGGGATATGACGGCCCGCAGCCGTAACCGGGGGATCGGTTGCCGGGCCGGTGTTGGCCCGCTATACCGCGCCTGAGCCAAAGGATCGCACCGCCATGCCCGAAATGCGCCTGATCGTTGCCGGAGCCGGCGGCCGGATGGGCCGCGCTTTGATCCGGACCATCGCCGAGACCGACGGCGCGGTGCTGGCCGGCGCGCTGGAGGCCCCTGGCTCGCAATGGCTGGGCAAGGATGCCGGCACGCTGGCCGGCCTGCCGGAAAACGGCGTCAAGCTGTCGGCTGATCTGTGGTCGCTGTCGGCGGAGGCTGACGGCATTCTCGATTTCACCGTGCCGGGTGCGACCATCGCCAATGTGGCGATCGCCGCGCAGCGCGGCATCGTCCATGTGATCGGCACCACCGGGCTGTCCGCCTCGGACAACGCGGTGATCAAGAGCGTGACCAAGCAGGCCGTGGTGGTGAAGTCCGGCAATATGAGCCTCGGCGTCAACCTGCTGGCCGCGCTGGTGAAGCGCGTGGCGCAATCGCTCGATGACGGCTTCGATATCGAGATCGTCGAGATGCATCACAAGGCCAAGATCGACGCGCCGTCCGGCACCGCGCTGATGCTGGGCGAAGCCGCCGCCGCCGGCCGCGACATCAAGCTCGATGAGCACTCCGTGCGCGGACGCGACGGCGTTACCGGCGCGCGCAAGACTGGCGACATCGGCTTTGCCTCGCTGCGCGGCGGCACCGTGGCGGGGGACCATACGGTGATGTTCGCCGGGCCCTATGAACGCATCGAACTCACACATAAGGCTGAAGACCGGATGATCTTCGCGCATGGCGCGTTGAAGGCGGCGCTTTGGGCCCATGGCAAGCCGCCCGGTCTGTATTCGATGGCCGACGTGCTCGGCCTTAGTGATTTCTGACACCTGAAACCGGAAGTAATAGAATGAGTGACCGCCTTCTCGTGCTCGTGCGTCATGGCCAGAGCGACTGGAACCTGAAGAATCTCTTCACCGGCTGGAAAGATCCCGACCTCACCGAGAAGGGCGTCGCCGAGGCCAAGGAAGCCGGCGTCAAGCTCAAGGCCCAGGGCCTGGTGTTCGACATCGCGTTCACCTCGGTGCTGACGCGCGCGCAGCATACCCTCGATCTGATGCTGACCGAACTTGGCCAGACCGGCCTGCCGACCCACAAGCACCTGGCGTTGAACGAACGCGACTACGGCGATCTGTCCGGTCTCAACAAGGACGACGCCCGCAAGAAATGGGGAGAGGAGCAGGTCCATGTCTGGCGCCGCTCCTACGACGTGCCGCCGCCTGGGGGCGAGAGCCTGAAAGACACGCTGGCGCGGACGCTACCTTACTACGTGCAGGAGATATTGCCCTGCGTGCTGCGCGGCGAGCGCACGCTGGTCGCGGCCCACGGCAATTCGCTACGGGCGCTGATCATGGTGCTGGAGAAACTGTCCCCGGAAGGCATTCTGAAGCGCGAACTCGCCACCGGCGCGCCGATCATCTATCGGCTCAACGCCGATTCGACGGTGGCGTCGAAGCTCGATCTGGCGGGATAGTTAGTTAGCCGCGCACAGAACCTCATGGTGAGGAGCGCGCTCTTTCTTGCGCGCGTCTCGAAGGGTGAGGTGCTCTTCTTGTTGATAGTTCAACCGGTCCCGACCTGTCCGGCTTCCCAGCCCAGCATTGCCTGCTTGCGGGTGATGCCCCAGTGATAGCCGGTCAGCGCGCCGCTCTTGCCGAGCGCGCGATGGCACGGCACCACAAACGAGATCGGGTTCTTGCCGACCGCAGCGCCGACCGCGCGCGACGCCTTCGGTGCGCTGATCTTGCTGGCGATGTCGGAATAGCAAACCGCGCGCCCCATCGGGATCTTCAGCAGCGTCTCCCAGACCCGAACCTCGAAATCGGTGCCGATCAAGACAACGCGCAGCGGTTGATCTGCGCGCCAGCTCGAGGTCTCGAACACCCGCCGCGCCAGCGCGGCGGTGGCGTCCTGGTCGGCGACGAAAGTCGCGCGCGGCCAGCGTTGCTGCATGTCGGCGAGCGCGGCCTGTTCCTCGCCGGGATCGGCGAAAGCCAGCCCGGCCAGTCCGCGGTCAGTCGCGATCACCACCGCGGTGCCGAACGGCGAGGGATGAAAGCCGTAGCGCAGGACCATGCCGGCGCCGCCGGTCTTCCATTCGCCAGGCGACATCGCCTCGTGGGTGACGAACAGATCGTGCAGCCGCCCCGGACCGGACAGGCCGGAGTCGAGTGCGGCGTCGAGCACGCTGGCGGAATCGCGCAGCAAGCCCTTGGCGTGGTCCAGCGTCAGTGCCTGCATGAAGGCTTTCGGCGTGAGGCCAGCCCAGCGCCGGAACAGATGATGCAATTCGTCGGGCGTGAGGCCAGCGGCGTCGGCGATCGCCTCAATGGTAGGCTGCGCGCGCCAGCGTTCCGAAATGAATGCGATCGCACGGCGCACCGAATCGTAGTCGGCGAGGGCGGCGTCGCGCGGTCCGGGCTTGGTCAGGCGGTGATCGGTCATGGCGAGGTTCATCATGCCCCAGATCTAGCGGCGCGGCTGCAGCCCCACCACCCGTTTCCCGACAGCGTCTAGAGTTATGACTGATACGCGGGACCGCGTCGCGCGGCCTCCAGCGCCGCGCTCAACGCCTTGGCAAAGTTCGCCTTTTCCTCGGCGCCCAGGAAGCTGGCGATGCTGACGCGGCGGCCGCTGGAGACCAGATAGAGCCGTTCGACGCCGAATTCGGCGTGAACAATCTGTTCCAGCCGCACCCACAGCGGATTGAGCACCCATTCCACCACATGGCCGCGATGGCTGACTCGCCGGACCCGCAGCTCCGAGGGCGTCATCGAGATTTCCTCGACCGCCTTGGCGCGCGCAAAATTCACCCGAAACGCCCAGTAGATCAACAGGATATCGAGCCCGAAGAAGCCGAACACCGGCCATGCGCCGAGCATCCAGAACACCACGCTGATGGCAAAGCTGACCACGCTCAGGGATCCCATCAGCAGCCAGAAGCCGTTGTGGCTCAACGAGAGGTGCGGAGTCAGCAGCGCCGAAAACAGCGTCGGCTGGGCGGGATTGGAACTAAAGTCATTGCCTAAGGTCATCGCGGATAATTATACCGTGCCGATGCCGAAAATCACGCGCGGACCATCCCGTAAGTCGAATCCCGTCGCCGCTCGCGGCTTGCGGAAAACCCGTGACGCGGTTGCGGCGAAGCCGAGGCAGGCAAAATCTGTTGCGGCGAAATCGGGGCAGCGCGCTGCGGCGGCAAAATCCGTCGCCCGCTGGAGCGCCGCCGAAGTGCGCGAGGCGTTCACCCGATTCAAAGCCGCCAACCCGGAGCCGAAGGGCGAGCTCGAGCATCTCAATCCGTTCACGCTGTTAGTTGCGGTGGTGTTGTCGGCGCAGGCCACCGACGCCGGCGTCAACAAAGCGACGCGGCAATTATTCGCGCTCGCCGATACGCCGCGCAAGATGCTCGACCTTGGCGAAGACCAGGTGCGAGAACTGATCAAGACTATTGGCCTGTATCGCAACAAGGCCAGGAACGTGATCGCGCTGTCGGAGAAGCTGATCGCGGATTTCGGCGGCGAGGTGCCGCGCAGCCGCGAAGAACTCGAGACACTGCCGGGCGCCGGCCGCAAGACTGCCAACGTCGTGCTCAACATGGCGTTCGGCCAGCCGACCATGGCAGTCGATACGCATGTGTTTCGAGTCGGCAACCGTACCGGCCTCGCGCCCGGCGACACGCCGCTCGCCGTCGAGCTCGAACTCGAGCGGGTGATCCCGGCGGAGTTCATGCTGCACGCGCATCACTGGCTGATCCTGCACGGTCGCTACACCTGCCTGGCGCGCAAACCGCGCTGCGAGGTATGCCTCATCAACGATTTATGTCGTTGGCCGGAGAAGACGGTGTAACAGTGCATCGCCGAGAGCAGCTGTCGGCGCGGATATTCAGGTAGTGAGTCCAAGCCCGGCCACGACGCGGAGAGGAATCGGCATCACGAGAATCCGGACAGCATTCAATTGCTGAATTGATTCTTCGCCGGGGCTTCAAGCTCTACGACGACGCCTTCGTTACTTCATCATCGCCTCGGCCTCGGCGCGCAGCGCCTGGCGGGCGGGATCGCGGGAGTAGAACATGTGGCCGCCGGGATAGACCGTGAGTTTGACGCGATCCGGTGAGGCGTAGGCCGGTAACTGATCGAGCAGGATCTGCGAGCCGAAATACGGCGTGGCGAGATCGAACAATCCGTGCGCGACCAGCAGTTTCAGTTTCGGATCGAGCGCGAGGATTTCGCGCAGTTGCGAGGTCGACTCCACCGGATTGCGGCCGCGGCCGAAGTTCCATGCCTGCGACACCGCGCCGTTGAGCAGCTGGTAGGAGCCGTCCGGCCGCCAATTCAGCCTGCCCCTGGTGAGATCGACTGCGGCGCTGGTGAGCGGCGCGATCAGCGGATCCGACGACGGATCGCCGAAATCCGACGAGCTGGAATCCGGATTCGGATCGAAGCCCAGCACCGAGGCGTCGTAGCGGCCGGTGACCTTGCCGTTGGCGCGGTCGAATTCGCGGCGGAATTCCGAGACGTCGAAGCGGCCGGTCAGCCTGCGGCTCACCGCGCGGTCGATCCCGGTCAATGCTGCGACCTTGTCGGCCAGCCGTGTGGTGGCCGCGCTGTCGGCGACTCCCTTGACCAGATCGGTCAGAAACTCGCCGCGCGCGTAAGCCTCGACGTCGGCGATGTCGGCGCGGGTCACCGGGCCTTTCTGCTGCCGCGCCACCGCCGCCATCGAGGGCAGGCTGGCGACATATTGCAGCAGGCTGGAGCCGGAATATTCGCGGAAGTCGAGCAGCGGCGACACCAGGATCAGGCCTTTGACGCCGATGCCCTGCCGGGTCTGCAGGTTGCGCACGATCTTCGGGCCGCGAATTCCGCCATAGCTCTCGCCGGCGACGTATTTCGGCGACAGCAGCCGGTCCGACTTTTCCAGCCAGCGGCGGATCACCAATGCCAATGAGGCGACATCGCCGTCGACGGAATAGAACTGCTTGCGGACGTCCTCGCCGCTGGCGACGAAGCGGCTGTAGCCGGTGCCGACCGGATCGATGAAGACGAGGTCGGTGAAGTCGAGCCAGGTTTCGGCGTTGGGCAATAGCTCGGGTGCGGCCGAGGCGTTGCCTCCCATCGGTAGCCGCCATGGTCCGGCGGCACCGAGTTGCAGCCAGGCCGAGGACGCGCCCGGCCCGCCATTGAACAGGAAGGTGACCGGCCGGCTCTTCGGCTCGGCGCCGTCGAGCAGATAGGCCGTGGTGGCGATGTCGGCCTGCGGCTCGCCCTTGTCGTTGAACAGCCGGATCGAGCCCGCAATGGCGGTGAAGGCGAGGCTGCGGCCGGGCAGAGCCAACGTGTGCTTGGTGGTGGAA
Organism: Rhodopseudomonas sp.; assembly: GCF_013377015.1. GTDB lineage: Bacteria > Pseudomonadota > Alphaproteobacteria > Rhizobiales > Xanthobacteraceae > JARJEH01. The sequence continues at coordinate 1,604,106 of NZ_JACABA010000001.1, forward strand.
TCCGGCGGCAGCTTGTGCAGATCGGCCGGGGCGGGCGAAGCGGCCGGCTTGCCGCGCGTGCCGGTGTCGGACTTCTCTGCGGACTGCGCCGCGGACGCCGTCGGCGAGGCATCCTGCGCGCGCGCCCCGGTCAGCAGCGCCACGGCGAGCAGAGCCATTGCCATGCCGACCCGGCGCACGGCCGGCAACAATATCGTCATCCCGAGTCTCCCACCTGTCGCGATCGATCCGGCGATGCCGATTGACGGCATGGCCGCGCAGCCGCCATTTCAGCGCAACACTGCGACGGATTGGCGACCCTCGCAACAAGTTGAAGTGCCGTAAACAGGGAGAACGATCCACACGCTAATGTGGATCGCGTGCCGTTGCCGATCTCGCTATTTCGACAGCGCGCCTCGGGGATGAAGCTGCCAGGCCTGCACCAGCTCCGGCACCACCGCATGCGGCATCGGCAGCAACCCGATGCTACGGGCGAGCCCGATCATCAGGTCGCTGACTTCGCGCGGCTGCTCCTCATGCGCGAGATGGCCGAGGCCCGGCATCGTCACGACGCTCGAACGCGGCACCATGGCGTGGACTCGCGCCGCATCCTTCGGCGCAATGGTCTTGTCGTTGCCACCGCTGATCAGCATCAGCCGGGTCGCCAGCCGCGGCAGGTCGAGCGCCAGTGGCGCCAGCTTCCAGTTCGCCATCATCCGGATCGCCGAGGCGACGTGACCCGGGCTGCTGGTGAGCCGGCGATAGAACTTGATGCCGGCCGGCTCCAGCGCCGAGCCGGTGTCGGCGATCATGCGCTCGATGAACTTGTCGCTGTTGGCGAAGCTGGCGAACAGCCGCGGCACCATCGCGTTCATCGCAAGTAGTCGGGCGAACGGCGTCATGATCCGCCCGGCCAGACCGCCGATCGGCAGCATCGCGCCGTTGAGGCCGACCAGGCCGTGCGGCGCGATCGTGCCGTCGAGGCACATCCGCGCCAGCACCGCGGCGCCAGCTGAGTGACCGGCGACGAGCACCGGCTTGTGGCCGAGCTTATCCAGCAGTGCAGCGAGGTCCGCCGCCATCGCGTCGAGCGAGAGCCGCTCTGGTGCTGGCGCCTGGGTGAAACCATGGCCGGGCAGGTCGGGCGCCACCACGGTGAAATGCCATGCCAGCATCGGCGCGAGCGTGCGCCACGAATGCGTCGCCGCGCCGGTGCCGTGAAGCAGCAACAGCACCGGGCCGCTGCCCATCTGCTGCACGTGCCAGCGCAGTCCGGCGGCCTCGACGAAGCTGCTGGTCTCGCGGTTCGGCCAGTCATCGCCGTCCGGACTCCAGCAAAGTTTGCCTTGCTCTGTCATGAGGGACGGCATTTGCGCCAGCGGATCGTTTGGCTTGGGCTGCATTTTGATTCCGTCTGTTTGATACGCCATCGCAACATCACCGGCGCGTATTGTCAAACACTGTTAGTTACGTGAGGTTCCGAGGCGGCCGCGAAAATCGAATCAATTGCTATCAGCGCTCGATTGTGCGTCATCGCAACGTACTACCAGTACCGGTAACAATACGATCGTCACGTTCGGATGTCGGATCTAGACGTGTCGATGTGTCAGCGGCGCTCGACAACCGCGAGGCAGAAAGCCCTTGTTGCTCGGTGAGATTGACGCTCTCTATGTCCAATCCGCGAGACACTCGGAAATTCCGCATTCGGCATGTGCAATTCTGTTTTCAACAGTTCGTTTTCAGTCATACTGCCTGCAGATATCCGGAACCGAACTATCAAGTCCGGATTGCTCATGTCGAACAGCCGATGCGACGCGTGGATGCGGAATGCGCGCGGGCATCTGGAGAAGCGCAATGAAGATGTCTCACCTGGCCAATTTTGTTCTGATCATCATCGGCGGCGCCGTGCAGGAAGCCGCCAGCGCGGTGCGGCGCGGCTGGCGCGGCCGCCAAACCCGGCGCGATTGATCCGCGGCGCGACGCGCGGCTCGCGATAGACACCCCGTCGCGCCGGTCCTAAGCTGCCCGCAAGGGTGGCGGGCGCAGCGGAATGGCCGGACAGCGGGTCGAGCGGAGACTGGCGGCGATATTGGCCGCCGACGTGGTCGGTTATTCGCGGCTGATCAGCGCTGACGAGCAAGGCACCCTGACGCGGCTGCGCGCGTTGCGGGCCGAGGTGATCGAGCCCAATATAGGCAAACACGGCGGGCGGCTGTTCAAGACCATGGGCGACGGCTTCCTGGTCGAGTTTGCCAGTGCGGTGCAGGCGGTGAACTGCGCCATCGCGATCCAGCAGGAAACCGAAGCGGCAGCAGCGGCATTCGACGACGACCGCAAGATGCGGCTGCGGATCGGCATCCATGTCGGCGACGTAATGGTCGATGGCGACGACCTGATGGGCGACGGCGTCAATATTGCGGCACGGCTGGAAAGCATCGCCGCGGTTGGCGGCCTCTCGATCTCTCGCGCGGTACACGACCAGGTCCGCGACCGAATTGACGTGGCGTTCGACGATCGCGGCGAGATCGCGCTGAAGAACATCGCCCGGCCGGTGCAGGTGTTCGCGCTCGCCGGCGCGAAGCAGGCCGCGCCTGCGAAGCCGGTGGAGGCGCCGGCGCTGGCGTTGCCCGACAAGCCGTCGATCGCGGTGCTGCCGTTTCAGAATATGAGCGCCGATCCGGAGCAGGAGTTCTTCGCCGACGGCATCGCCGAGGACATCATCACCGCGCTGTCGCGCTACCCCTCGCTGTTCGTGATCGCGCGCAATTCCAGCTTCAGCTACAAAGGCCGCGCGGTCGAGATCAAGGCAGTCGGTCAGGAGCTCGGCGTTCGCTATGTGCTCGAGGGCAGCCTGCGCAAATCCGGCAACCGGGTCCGCCTCACCGCGCAGCTGATCGAGGCCGAGTCCGGCAATCACGTCTGGGCCGAGCGTTACGACCGCGATCTCGCCGACATTTTCGCGGTACAGGACGAGATCACGCTGGCCACCACCACGGCGATCGCGCCGGCGATCGCCGCGGCCGAACAGCAGCGCGCCATGCGCAAGACCCCGGCCAGCCTCGACGCCTGGGGCGCCCAGCAGCGCGGCATCTGGCATCTCGGCAAGGCCAACGCCGAGGACGATGCTCTGGCGGAGAAATTCTTCCGCCGCGCCATCGAACTCGATCCGATGTTCGCCGGCGGCTATATCGGGTTGTCGGCTGTGCTGAGCCGCGCCAAGGGCACCCAGAACGAGGAAGAAGCGCTGGCGCGCCGCGCCGTCGCGCTCGACGGCAACGACGCCGAGGCCCATGCCCGGCTGGCGCTGGCGCTGGTCGCCCGCGGCGATCGGCCCGGCGCCTGCGCGGAGGCGGAACGCGCGCTGGCGCTGTGTCCGAATCTGGCCGCGGCGCATGGCGCGCTCGGCGTGGCGCTGGCCTATTCGGGGCGACCGGCGGACGCGGTCGCGGCACTTGCCGCCTGCCTGCGGCTCGACCCGCGCGCGCCGTCGCTGGTCAATCGTCTGAACCAACTGGCGCTGGCGCATTATTTCTGCCGCGACTACAAGGCTTGCGTCGACGCGGCCGAGCGCGCGATCCGGTCGTTTCCGGATTTCCCCTCGCCCTATCGCTGGCTCGCCGCGGCACTCGGGCAACTCGGCCGCAGTGCAGAAGCGCACGCGGCGCTGACCAAGGCGATCGCGGTGTCGCCGGATGCGTTTGCGTTTCAGGTCCGGGATTGCCCGCCCTGGTTCCGGCCCGACGACCACGCCCACATGCTGGAAGGCCTGCGCAAGGCCGGCTGGGAGGGCTGAGACCGAATTGCCGGTCGCCGGCTCAGCCGGCGGAAACTTCCCGCTGCCGGCGCTGATCGATCAGCTCGGGCCGCGGCCCCGACAGGCGCTTGTGCATATGGACCATGAAGGCCATGCCGAATAGCGGCGTCGCCAGGTTGACGATCGGGATCGAGACGAAGGCGGCGATCACCAGTCCCGAGGTGAACACGATTGCGGCGTTCGCCTTACGCATCGCCTTGGCCTCGGCGGCGGGCCGAAACCGCATCGCGGCGAGTTCGAAATATTCCCGGCCGAGCAGCCAGGCGGTGGCGATGAAGAACGCGATGAAGCCGGCGCCGGCGATGAACACGAACGGCAGCGCGACCAGATAGACCGCGATGGTCAACAGCGCGGTCTTGATGGTTTCGGTCATCGCCAGGCCGAACGGCAGCGCGACGCCGGGCCGCTCCTCCGGATAATATTCGCGCTCGACATGCTCGGCGACGTCATCGACGAAAATGCCGGCCACCAGCGAGGTCACCGCCGGCATCAGGAACACCGCGCCCAGCACGACGCCGAGTCCGGCGGCGATCGAGATCAGCCAGGCCAGAATGTTCAGCGGGGCGTGAAAGTTGGGGCCCAGCGCAGTCTCGGCCCAGAGCTCACCGGAGCCGGCGAACCAGCTCAAGGCGCGCTGCAGGCCGATCGCCATCACGGTGATCAGCGCCAGCGCGAACGCGATCGAACGCCACAGGATCGAGCGCATCGGCGGCGACAGGATCTGAGTCAGTGCCTTGACGGCGGCGTCCAGCATGGCGGTGTCCTTGGTCGAAAACCCTCCGCACAGGTAGAGACGGCGGCCGGCTTCGGCAAGGGGCGGCCGCCGCGCGCGGCCGGCTCGCCCCTACCGCCGCAGCCGCCGCGAGGCCGGGTAGCTCATGACTTCCGGCACTTTGCCGTCGCGCAGCGCGCGTTGCATGGCCTCCCAATAGTCGACCCGCAGCAGCTCGGGATGGGCGTCGCGAAACGCCCGGCGCAGGGCGAAATCGTCAATTCGCAGCCCGGCTTCCAGTTCGTCCGGCGCGAACACCGCGCCATGCTCGAATTGCCAATGCGGAATCTCGGGCTCGCCATTGGCGCGGCCGGCATTGCTGCGGATCTTGATTTCGGTCAGCGGTTCGACCGCGTGGTAGTCGAACAGATAGACCTTGAGGGTGCGGCTGACGCCGTAATTGTAACCGTCGAGATCGCGGTTGAAGATATTGGCGGCGGCGTTGTTGCGGATGCAGTGGCCGAGATTGATCACCGCGGCGCGGGCCTCCGCGGCCGACGCCTTGGCGAGGAACAGTGGCAGCGGCACCAGCTTCATCTGCACGATCAGCTGGCGGAACACCAGCGCCGAGCGATCGAGGCTGACATTGCCGATGCCGGCCTCCAGCAATTCGTCGAGCAGCTCGGGCGCGAACATCGCGCGCTCGAGCTTGACGTTGGTGTAGATGATGTTGTCCAGCATCGCGCCGGCGCGGTCCATTTCGTGGACCAGATGGTACTTGCGCAGCACGCTGTCGGGGCCGTCGAAGCGATCCCATTTGTAGCTGTCGGTGGGATGGTCGCGGATGATCTTCATCACATAGCCCGACGTCGGCATCGTGAAGGCGATCGCCACGGTGCCGCGCAGGCCGGGCGCGGTGTCGAGCTTCTCCTTGCTGCGGCGATGATGGCCGAGAATCTCGGTCATCACAGCGACCTTGCCGAGATGATGAAAGCCGATGGTGGAATAATGCAGACCGAGCGGGCGCTTCGGCATCAGTTCGCTGAGCAGCAGCGCCAGCTCGTGATAATGCGGATTGGTGACGTGGAAATTCGCCAGCGCCGGGGAGAATGCGTATTGCAGCTCGTCGCTCTCGCACAGCACCGCGTCGACGAACAGTCCGTCGGCCTCATGCAGCACCGCGATCATCAGCGGGATGCTGCGCAGCGGGTGGTCGCTGCTGCTGCGCAGCACGACGCGGCCGACCAGGCAGGCCTCGCGATTGCGGAAGAAGCCGGAATTCGCCATCTCGATCCGCGCCGATTCGCCGCTGCGGGGCGCCAGCGGCTCCAGCGCGCTGCCGATCGCGGCAGCCACAAGAGCGGCGTCGCCATCGAGATCGCGCCACGGTTGGTCACGACCGGGCACCGTGAAGCCGGACATCTCCAGGATGCTGCGAATCACCGCCGGTTCGACTGGAATACGGGCCGGAAAGCTCTTCAGCACCGAGCGGGCGCTGCCGCTTCGCTTCGCGGTGATTCCGGCCTCGTAGGAGATCGGCCGCCATTCGTTGCTGAGCAGCATGCGGCGCAGCGACTGCCAGAATGCGAACACGAAATCGGCCTCGTAGCGGGTCGCGATCGCGGCCAGCAATTCGGCCTCGGCGAGCGCCCACAGTCGTTCGTCATTGGCGGATTCCGGCAGCCCGGCATGCAGCAACGGCGTCAGCTGGTCGAGGCAAGCGGTGTACAGCGTCAGCCGGTCGCGCGACAGCTGCACCGTCGCCGGCCAGTCGCGCGCCTCGAACGCGGCCTTGACCAGCTGCGGAATCCGCCGCGACACCGCGTAGTAACTGGTGAAGGCGTCCAGCACCACGCGGGCCAGCAGCCGCGCCTGCTGCTCCAGCTCACCGGCGCGGAACAGCTCGTCGAGCAGATCGAAATCCGGCTCCGCGATCTGCGGCGCGCCGACGATCTGGATGCTGCCGAGGTGAGGGTTGGTACCGTGGTGGTCCGTACTGCTCATGGAACCGTCTTCGCTGGCGCAGGGTCGACCAAAGGTCGGCGTGTTGACAAGCCGATCCTGCGCCGTGTCCATATGACAAGGCGTGATCTGACGCAAAGTTCGGATCGCTGCGCCGGCAGCGCTGGCTTCGGTTGACGTGGTGACAGGTCGCGCAAATGCCACGCAATGGCGCGAAGCGGCTTGCGGCACCGGGTCATCGCCGGCAGCCCGCTTGCATCGGCTGCCGCCGAGATCCGGGCGCGCACTGGCGGCGTGTGCCGGGGACCGGTCTGGCCGCCGCGGACGGACTATTTGGTCTGATCGTCGAGCGTGGCGTCGGGGGAATGCTTCTTGATCGATTCGATGGCGCTGAGCGCAGAGGCCTTCTGCGCATAGCCCTCGGAGGCTAACATCGTTTCGCCATTCGGCGCCTTGAACCGGAACCGGAATTCACCGACCTTGTCCTTAAACACTTGGAATTTGTAGGCCATCAGTCCCTCCCGCGATATGTTTGCTGCGACCGGGTGCAATCGTCGGTCGCGGCCGCGGTCGTGTCAATCGGCACGCTGCGGCGATGTGCGGCGCAGCCGATCGGGACGATTCGCTAGGCGGCCTCGCGCAGGCCAGCGAGGAAGCTGTCGACGCGCTCGAACAACGCGGCGGCGTGCTGGTTGAGTTCGCCGGATGCCTGCAGCACGCTGTTGGCAAGCGCGCGCGACTGCCCGGCGGCCTGGCTGGCGCCGGCGACGTTGACGGAAACCTCACTGGTACCGACTGCGGCTTCCTGAACGCTGCGCGCGATCTCCCGGGTGGCGGCGCCCTGTTCCTCGACCGCGGTCGCGATGATGGCGGCGATGCTGCTGATCTCCTGGATCGTACCGCTGATGCCGCCGATCGCGGTGACGCAATCGCCGGTGGCGGACTGGATCGCGTTGACCTGACCGGCGATCTCCTCGGTCGCCTTGGCGGTCTGGCTCGCCAATGCCTTCACTTCGGACGCGACGATGGCAAACCCCCGGCCGGCCTCGCCGGCGCGCGCCGCCTCGATCGTGGCGTTCAGCGCCAACAGATTGGTCTGGCTGGCGATCGCGCCGATCAGCCGCAGCACTTCGCCGATCTTCTCGCCGGCGCTGGCGAGGCTTTCGACCATCGCGGTGGTTTGACCGGCCTTGACCACGGCGCCATCCGCAACATTGCTGGAATGCACGACCTGACGGCCGATCTCGGCGACGGACGCGGCGAGTTCCTCGGTGGCGGCGGCGACGGTGTTGACGCTGGCGGAGGCTTCTTCCGAGGCGGCCGCGGCCGCGGCGGTGCGTTCCGAGGTGCCGCTGACGCTGGCGGTGATTTCGCCGGCGACGCGCTGCATGTCCGTAGTGGCCCGCGCGACGGCGCCGACCACGCCCTTGACGTCGGTCTCGAAGCGGTTGGCCATTTCGCGCTGCAAGGTTCGCTTGTCGCGTTCGGCCTGCGCCTTGGCCGCCTCCTGCGCCTGCCGACTCGCGGCCGTCTCGATCATGCTGCGGCGGAACACATCGACCGCGGTCGCCATGGTGCCGAGTTCATCGGCGCGCTCGCCGCCGGGGATCGCGACTTCGGTATCGCCGCTGGACAACCGGTTCATCACCGTGGTGATGGCGACGAGCGGCCGCGACATGCCGCGCCCGACGATCAGCGCGAGCACGATGGCGCCGATCAGGATGGCGATAGCGCCGAGTATGAGATTGCGCTGCGAGCTGGCCGCCACGGCCTCGTATTCGGTGGTGTCCTTGATCAGCTCGATCACCGCGATTGGCTGGCCGGCATAGTTCTTGATCTGCCCGAGATAGAGCGCCGCCGGGTGGCCGTCGAGCGTGGCTTCGCGACGCAGCGTGGCGCCGTCGAATACGCTCTTCAACTCGTCTTGGGTCGCGACCACGCTGTCGCCGAAGGTCGAGGCCAGCCTGCCGAAGGTCTTGCCGTCGAAACGATGGACGGCGAGATCGACGCCGAGCCGCTGCTTGGCGCGGTCGACGAATTCCTTGCCGAAACTGATGCCGATATCGGCGACGGCGAGGCTCTTGCCGTCGCGCATGATCGGCGTCATCGCAAATATTGCCAGTGTTTCGCGCGCCGCCTCGACGCCGACGATCGGCTTGCCGGTCTTGTTGGCTTCCACGATGGTAGTGCGGCGGGCCGAGACATCGTCGCCGAACGACTTCGGGTCGTGCAGGCGAAGGAACAATGTCGCCGGCGGCAGGGTGATGTTGACGAACTGGATGCCTTGCGCATTGACCGCCGTCATCGCGCCGCCGAGCAGCGCCATCACGCCGTCACGATCGCCCTTGGCGATCGCGTCCGCGACTGGCGGCAACGCCGCGATCACGCCGCTGACCGCCAGCGCCGTGCGGCCTTCATAATCGAGCGCAGCAATCAGGCTATCATACTGAAGCTTGAGCTGCTGGTCGAGCGCGAGCCGCGTCAGCGTTCGCTGCTGAACGATCGAATAGGTTCCAAGAACGCCGCAGGCCAGCGCGACGGTCAGCGAAATCGCGAGGATCAGGCGGGCCGCGATCGATTTCAGCTTGAACATGGATGCACCAGCGTTGGAGGGCGATAGTCCCCAACCATGTCGGCAATTACTTAACATTCCTGCGAAACTTCTCGGCCGTGCCAAGATGCTGGTACTCTTACCAGCGACGCCCGCAGCCCGCGCGACTGCTGTCGCGCTACGCGGCCTCGCGCAGTCCCGCCAGGAAACGGTCGACGCGCTCGAACAGCGCGGTGGCATGCTGGCCGAGTTCGCCGGACGCCGCCAGCACGCCGCCGGCAAGAATGCGCGAGCGTTCGGCGGCCTCGCTGGCGCCGGCGATATTGTGCGACGCCTTGCCGGCGCCGGCCGTGGCCTGCTGCACACTGCGCGCGATCTCGCGCGTCGCGGCGCCCTGTTGCTCGACCGCGGAGGCGATCGTGGTGGCAATCCCGCTGATTTCGCGGATCGTGCCGCTGATGCCGCCGATCGCCGTGACGCAGCTTCCGGTGGCGGACTGGATCGCGGCGACTTGGCCGGCGATTTCCTCGGTGGCCCTGGCGGTCTGGCTGGCGAGACTCTTCACCTCCGAGGCGACCACGGCAAAACCTCGTCCGGACTCGCCGGCGCGCGCCGCCTCGATCGTGGCGTTGAGCGCGAGCAGATTGGTCTGGCTGGCGATCGCGCCGATCAGCCGCAGGGCTTCGCCGATTTTCTCGCCGGCGCTGGCGAGGCTTTCGACCATCTGCGTGGTGCGGTCGGCCTCCGCCACGGCGTCGTCCGCGACGCCGCTAGAATGACTGACCTGGCGGCTGATTTCGCTGACCGATTGCGACAGCTGCTCGGCGTTGCTGGCGACCACACCGACACTGGCTGTCGCCTCTTCGAACGCCACCGCCGCCGCGGACGTTTGCTGCGAGGTGCCGCCGGCGCTGGCGGTGATTTCGCCGGCGACCCGCTGCATGTCGGTGTTGGCGCTGGCGACGGCGCCGATCACGCCCTTGACGTCATTTTCGAAACTGTGCGTCAACGCCTCCAGCACCGCTGCGCGCTTCTGCTTGACGGCCTGCTCGGCGGCCTGCAGCTGCGCCAGCCGATCGGCCTCGATCATGCCGCGGCGGAACACGTCGACGGCTTTCGCCATCGTGCCGAGTTCGTCGGAGCGCTCGTTGCCGGCGATCGTCACGCTGGTGTCGCCGCCGGACAGCCGGTTCATCGTCGCGGTCATCGCCGTCAAAGGCAGCGACACGCTGCGCCCGAGCAGAAACGCCATCGCCACCGCGGCGGCGAGAATGATCGCTGTTCCGACGATCATCAGGGTCTGGGCGCCGGCGGCCGCGGCCTCGTAGGCGGTGGTGTCCTTGATGACTTCGATCACTGCGACCGGCTGGCCGGCGTAATTCTTGATCTGCCCGAGCAGCAATTCCACCGGGTGGCCGTCGAGCACCGCGCTGCGCCGTGCCGTGGCGCCGTCGAACACCGCCTTCAGCTCCAGCTTGCTGGCGACCGCGCCGCCGGTGGTCGAGGCCAGCAATTTGAAATCGCCGGCGTCGAAGCTGTGCACTGCGATATCGGCGCCGAACCGCCGCTTGGCGCGTTCGACGAATTCCTTGCCGAACGAAACCCCGATATCGACGACGCCCAGGCTCTTGCCGTCGCGCAGCACCGGCGTCATCGCATAGATCGCGAGGGCGTCGGGGCCCTTCTCGACGCCGACGATCGGTTTGCCGGTCCGATTGGCTTCGACGGGGGCGGTACGCCGCGCCGAGATGTCGTCGCCGAAGCTCGCCGGTTCGCGCACGCGCAGGAACGCGGTCGCCGGCGGCAGAATCAGGGTCACGCGCGGCACGCCCAATGCTTCGAGCGCCGCCTGCGGCGCGCGCAGCAGTGTCAGCAATCCCTCGCGATCGCCCCTGAGCAGCGCGGCTTCGACCGGCGGCAGCGCCGCCAGCGCGGCGCTGACGGTCTTCGCCGCGCGGCCCTCATACTCGATGGCGGCGACAATACTGTCGTAGAGCAGCGTCAATTGCTGATCCAGCGCCAGCCGAGTGAGCGCACGCTGCTGGACGATCGAAAACGTCCCCAGGACGCCGCAGGCGACGGCGACCGTCAGCGAGATGGCCAGCACCAGACGCGATGCAATCGATTTCAGTTTGAACATTTGAACGCCGCCCCCGGATGAGATCCGGACCGTGGCAGAAACTCATTAAGAAGAGTCCCGGCGCGGACGGGATGGTCGCGACCCGGTGAAACTACGGGCAGCAACGCTGACGACGTTCCGACCGCCCGTTCAGCGAGCGCGTTCGAGCAGGAGCAGTGTCCGGATATCTGGAAGCGACAAAGGATCCGTTGCCGCCCTCAGCTATCCACCTTCAGCGCGGCGATGAACGCTTCCTGCGGAATATCCACCTTGCCGAACTGCCGCATCTTCTTCTTGCCCTCCTTCTGCTTCTCCAGAAGTTTGCGCTTTCGCGTGATGTCGCCGCCGTAACATTTGGCGGTGACGTCCTTGCGCAGCGCGCGGACGGTTTCGCGGGCGATGATCTTGCCGCCGATCGCCGCCTGGATCGGAATCACGAACATGTGCGGCGGGATCAACTCCTTCATCTTCTCCACCATGGCGCGGCCGCGGCCTTCGGCGCGGGTGCGATGCACCAGCATCGACAGCGCGTCGACCGGCTCGTTGTTGACCAGGATCTGCATCTTCACCAGATCGGCCGGCTTGTAGTCGGTGAGATGATAGTCGAACGAGGCATAGCCCTTGGAGACCGACTTCAGCCGGTCGTAGAAATCGAACACCACCTCGTTGAGCGGCAGATTGTACTTCACCATGGCGCGGGAGCCGACATAGGTCAGCTCCTTCTGGGTGCCGCGGCGGTCCTGGCACAGTTTCAGCACGCTGCCGAGATATTCGTCGGGCGTGAGGATCGTGGCCTCGATCCACGGCTCATGGATCTCGGCGATCTTGACCACGTCCGGCATGTCGATCGGATTGTGGATCTCGATCTCGGCGCCGTCGGTGAGGTGCATCTTGTAGATCACGCTCGGCGCGGTCGCGATCAAATTGAGGTCGAATTCGCGGGACAGCCGCTCCTGGATGATTTCCAGATGCAGCAGGCCGAGGAAGCCGCAGCGGAAACCGAAGCCGAGCGCCGCGGAGGTTTCCATCTCGAAGGAGAAAGAGGCGTCGTTCAGCCGCAGCTTGCCCATCGCGGCGCGCAGCGTCTCGAAATCGTCGGCGTCGACCGGGAACAGCCCGCAGAACACCACCGGGATCGCCGGCTTGAAGCCGGGCAGCATTTCGGTGATCGGCTTGCGATCGTCGGTGATGGTGTCACCGACGCGGGTGTCGGCGACTTCCTTGATCGCCGCGGTGATGAAGCCGATCTCGCCGGGGCCGAGTTCGTCGCCGGTCGTCATCTTCGGGGTGAAGACGCCGACCCGCTCCACGTCATAGGCGGCGTTGGTGCCCATCATCCGGATCCGCTGGCCCTTCTTCATCACGCCGTCGACGACGCGGACCAGCACCACCACGCCGAGATAGACGTCGTACCAGCTGTCGACCAGCAGCGCCTTCAGCGAGGCGGACCGATCGCCGATCGGCGGCGGCAGCCGGTGCACGATGGCTTCCAGCACCAGGTCGATGCCGATCCCGGTCTTGGCCGAGATCATCACCGCGTCGGAGGCGTCGATCCCGATCACGTCCTCGATCTGCTGCTTGACCTGGTCGGGCTCGGCGGCCGGCAGGTCGATCTTATTCAGCACCGGCACGATCTCGTGGCCGGCGTCGAGCGCGTGATAGACATTGGCGAGCGTCTGCGCCTCGACGCCCTGCGAGGCGTCGACCACCAGCAGCGAGCCCTCGCAGGCGGCGAGCGAGCGCGACACTTCGTAGGCGAAGTCGACATGACCGGGGGTGTCGATCAGATTGAGGATGTAGGTGGTGCCGTCCTTGGCCGGATAGGTCAGCCGCACCGTCTGCGCCTTGATGGTGATGCCGCGCTCGCGCTCGATGTCCATCGAGTCGAGCACCTGCTCCTTCATCTCGCGCGCCTGCAGGCCGCCGGTGGTCTGGATCAGCCGGTCGGCCAGGGTCGATTTGCCATGGTCGATATGGGCGACGATCGCAAAATTGCGAATGTTGGTGATGGGAATGGCGGTCATGGGCGCGGGATAGCATTGGCGTCCCGGGGCGGCAAGGCAATCGGGCTCACCAGCCGCCGGAAACGGGGTTTCGGCGGCGCTTGACGGCCTCACCGGGACCGGATCATGTCCGCCTTCTTTTCCGGCAAGCCAGGGTCCTGATCGCCGCGATGCCCACCTCCCGTTTTCACCTCGCCTGGGTCGAGCGCTGGATCGACGCGCTGCTCGATCCGCAGCGGCAGGAGCGTACCGTCGGGTGGACACTTGTCGCCTATGCGGCGGTCTGGACCGCGTACCGCGCGATCGCGACGCTGCCGCGCGACCTTCATGCCGACGTCACCGAACTGTATGCCTGGTCGCGGGATCTGGCGTTCGGCTACGACAAGCATCCGCCGTTCAGCGCTTTCGTCACCAAAGCGTGGTTTACGCTGTTTCCGGTTTCGGACCTGATGTTCCATGCGCTGGCGACGTTCAACATCGCGCTGACGCTGTACATCGCCTGGCGCACCATGCGGCGCTACATGGGTGCGGAGAAATCGGCGTTCGGGCTGGCGCTGTTGATGCTGATCCCGTTCTTCAATTTCATCGCGCTGAAATACAACGCCAACGCGGTGCTGCTGCCGCTGTGGGCGCTGACCATCCATTGCTTCCTGCGCGCCTTCGAACAGCCGGGCCGGCGGCTGCGAGACCTGGCGTGGCCGGCGCTGGCCGGCGCGTTCGCGGGCGCCGCGATGTTGGGCAAATACTGGTCGATTGTACTAGTGGCCTCGCTCGGCCTCGCCGCGCTGATCGATCCGCGCCGTGCCGCGCTGTTCCGGTCGCCGGCGCCGTGGCTGATGATCGCGGTGGGAGCGGCGGTGCTGGCGCCGCATCTGGTATGGCTGGTGCAGCACCACTTTCCGTCGTTCGCCTATGCGACGTCGGTGCATCCGGCCGCCAGCCTTGCCGGCAATGTCGTCGATACATTGAGCTATCTGCTGGGCTGCATCGCTTACGTCTCGCTGGTGCTGGTCGCCGCCTATTGGCTGCTGCGCCCGTCGCGCGCGGCGTTGGCCGAGATCGCGGCGCCGGCCGACCCGCAGCGCCGGCTGATGCTTTTGATCCTGCTGCTGCTGATCGTGTTGCCGACGCCGTTCGCGTTGCTGAGCGGGATCCGCATCACGCCGCTATGGACGATGCCGTCCTGGACCCTGCTGCCGATCGTGCTGCTGGCGTCGCCGCTGGTGAGCGTCGACCGCGAGGCGGTGCGGCGGTTGGCGGTCGGCGCCGCGCTGCTGTCGCTGACGATGCTGGTGCTGGCGCCCGCGGTGGCGTTGGTGATCCACCGCACCACGCCGCCGGAGTCGTTCGAATACGCCTCGGTGCTGGCCGGCCCGATCGAGCGGGAATGGCAGCGACGCAGCGACCGGCCGATTCAGCTGGTTGCCGGCGATACCGTGCTGGCAATGAATACGGCCTACTACCTGCGCACCCGGACGAAGTCGTTCGACCGCGACGATGTCGCCGCGATCGCTGCGGCCGCGCATCAATACGGCGCGGTGCTGGTCTGCCCCGCGACCGAAGCCGCTTGCCTCGCCACCGCTAACAAGATCGCGGCGGATCAGCCCGAGATCCTGCGCGGCGAGGTGCGGGTGACGCGATCGTTGTTCGGGATCGAAGGCACAGCGCTGCGCGACGTCTTCATGATCGTGCAGCCGCCCGCGAAGTAAGCGGTCCTATTGAGATCAAACACGCGGTCATTCCGAGGCACCAGCCCGTCAGGGCGAGTGAACCCGGAATCTTGCGGTCGGGCAGGGCGTTGCGGCCAGATTCCGGGTTCGCTCGCAGCGGAATGACGGCGGCCATTGGTGCCGGGAAAACGCTATTCTTCTTCGCCGAATTTGGTGCCGAGCAGTTCGGTCAGGGCGTCGATCGCTTCCTGCGCCTGCGGCCCGACCGCGGACACCACCACACTGGTGCCGATCCCGGCCGACAGCATCATCAGCCCCATGATCGAGGTGCCGCCGACGGTCTCGCCATTGCGGGTGACCCAGACCTCGGCGTTGAAACGCTCGACCATCTGGACGAATTTGGCGGAGGCCCGCGCATGCAGGCCGCGCTTGTTGATGATCGGGAGTTCGCGAGACACCGTCGCGGCGGGTGATCCGCTGTCGTCAGCCGCGGCGCCGTCCGCGGAACCGGTCGGGTCGGGCTGTGCGGTCATTTGCCGGCGAGGACCCGGCTGGCGATGGTGACGTATTTGCGGCCGGCTTCCTGCGCCAGCGCAATGGCGTCGGGCAATGGCCGCTCTTCGCGGACCTTGGCGAGCTTCACCAGCATCGGCAGATTGATCCCCGCGAGCACTTCCACCTTGGGGCGGCTCATGCAGGAGATCGCCAGATTGGAAGGGGTGCCGCCGAACATGTCAGTCAGGATCGCGACGCCGTCACCGCTGTCGACGCGGTTGACGGCTTCGATGATGTCGCTACGGCACAGATCGGCGTCGTCTTCGGCGCCTATCGTCACGGCCTCGATTTGCTTCTGTGGCCCCATCACGTGTTCCAGCGCCGCCTTGAACTCGTCGGCAAGGCGCCCATGGGTCACAAGTACTAGACCAATCATCGGAAACTCCTCGCGGGTGCTTTTGGTGCACCGCGCGAACGGGTCACTTTGACCATCCAGAGCCCCTATGCAAGAGGGCTCTTCGCGTTTCTCCCTAAAATGCGAGACAATTCGGGAGCCGGCGCGGGCCTATTCGGACTCGAGTGTTGGACTTATATGGTTACCAATTCCCTTCGAACAATCGCCGGATGCCGGCGCGTCAGCCAGACCATCGGTTGTCGTCAGCGCCGCTACCACCAAAGGTAGTGGAGCGAATCCGGCGCTGACCGGGATCCGCGGCAATTCGACGCCCTCGACCGTGGTCCACAGCGCCTCTGGCAACGGAAGCCGGTCGCCGTCGTCGGCAGCCAGATCGACCACCAGCCCGACCGCGGCCTCGGCGGCGAAGTCGCAGTGGCGGATGCCCAGCCCGCGGATTTCGATCAGCCCGGCAAGCTCGGGCACCGGGCGGACCAGCAATTCGCCCTGCCGCCGTTCCAGCGTGACCCGGTCGTCGCCAACCAGAGTCGCAGTCGGGATCTGCCCGGCGCGGCCGGCGAGGATCAGCTCGAACGCCAGCCGCGATTTGCCAGAACCGGACGCGCCCCGGATCAGCACCGCGCGGTTGCCCACCAGCACCGCGGCGGCATGCACGCTGGTCGAAGCCGGCGCTGGATCGGGCGCACTCATGTCGCCGGCAGCCGGACCACGAAGCGGGCGCCCGCGACGGTGGCCTCGCCGTCGGCATCGACCGGACCGGCCCGGTTCTCGGCCCAGATCCTGCCGCCATGGGCCTCGACGATCTGCTTGGAGATCGACAGCCCGAGGCCTGAGTTCTGGCCAAAACCCTGATGCGGCCGGTCGGTGTAGAACCGCTCGAAGATCTTCTCCAGCGCATCGTCGCGGATGCCCGGTCCGTCATCGTCGACCACGATCTCGATTTCGCCCCTGCGGCGGCGGCAGACGATGCCGACCTTGCCGCCTTCGCTGGAAAACGATTGCGCGTTCATCAGCAGGTTCGAGATCACCTGGCCGAGCCGCGAATCGTGGCCGGGCACCGAGAATGAATCGCTGGCCGCGCCCTCGAAGCGAACGTCCACGGCGGCGTTGTTGCCGAGCCTGGTTTCGTTGGCGACCAGCGTCAGCGTCGTCAGCAGCCGCCGCAGATCGACCGGCGCGACGTCCTGGCGCTGCAATTCGGCGTCGAGCCGGCTGGCGTCGGAGATATCCGAGATCAGCCGGTCCAGCCGTTTGACGTCGTGTTCGATCACCGCGAGCAGCCGGGAACGGCTGTTGGCGTTCTTCGCCAGCGGCAGTGTCTCCACCGCCGAGCGCAGCGAGGTCAGCGGGTTCTTCAGTTCATGCGAGACGTCGGCGGCAAACCGTTCGATCGCCTCGATGCGATTATACAGCGCGTCGGTCATGTCGCGCAGCGCGCCGGACAGATGGCCGATCTCGTCGCGCCGTTTGGTGAAATCCGGAATCTCGACCCGGGTCCGAATGCGGCGGCGGACCCGCTCGGCGCTGTCGGCGAGCCGTCGCACCGGGCCGGCGATGGTCGAGGCTAGCAGCAGCGACAGCACCAGCATCACCGCGGCGGCGACGCCGAACACTTTCAGGATCGCCAGCCGCTCCGCGGTCACCATCTGGTCGATGTCGTCGCCCTGGGTGGAAAGCATCAGCGCGCCGTGCACCGCGCGAAACCGCTGCACCGGCACCGCGACCGAGACGATCACCTCGCCGCGGTCGTTGATCCGCACCATGCTGCTCTTCTGGCCCTTCAGCGATTGCGCGACCTCGCCGTAGCCGTTGCCGTTCTCCGGACCCAGTTCGCGATACAGCGGCAGATCGCCGCGATTCAACCAGGTCCTGATCGCGATCGTGGTCCGTTCGACCAGGCCAGGCTTCTCGTTGGTGGGCGGCGGCAGTTCGAATCGCAGCACGTCGCCGCGGCCATACAGGCTGCGGCTGTCGAGGATCAGCACACCGTCGCGATCGTAGATCCGAGCGCGGGTCTTGGTCGGCGAGATCAGCCGCCGCAAAACCGGCGCGACGCGCTCCGGATTGATCGGGAAATCCAGCACCGCATATTCGTCGGCCGGGCCGTAGCTCTCGCCGGGTTTCAGATCCAGCAGCCGATCCGGATCGATGGTGATCGTGTTGGTTTCGACGGTGGCGGACGCCGCGATCGCGCCGGCGATGATCTCGGCCTGCACCAGCAGGCTCTGGGCGCGAGCGTCGATCAACCCGGCGCGGAACTGCGAGAGATACAGAATGCTCGCCACCAGGGCGATCAGCCCGGCGAGATTGAGCGACACGATCCGGCGAGTGAGGCTGGAGAAGCTCAGCGTGAAGAAGAACTGTCCGGCGCGGCGCAGCCAGCGCATCGGGCGCGACCGGCGCCAGCCGCGCGCCCCCCTGGCAGCCACGTCCGTCACCTGGGACGGGTCCTCCCGGGCATCGACGTTCGGATCAGGCGGGGTGCGATCAAGCAATGGCCAAAACTGCCCGGTTGGTTCCGATCATTCGCGCGCGCATTCTACCCCAGAGCGACCGGGCCGTCAGTTGTCAAAACGGCCGGCCGTCTCGTCGATCGGGCTCAGGTCTCTTTGAATCGGTAGCCGACGCCATACAGCGTCTCGATCATCTCGAAATCGTCATCGACCACCTTGAACTTCTTGCGCAGCCGCTTGATGTGGCTGTCGATGGTGCGATCATCGACATAGACTTGGTCGTCATAGGCGGCATCCATCAGCGCGTTGCGGCTCTTCACCACGCCGGGGCGGGTCGCCAGCGCCTGCAGGATCAGGAATTCGGTGACCGTCAGCGTCACCGGCTCGTTCTTCCAGGTGCAGGTGTGGCGCTCCGGGTCCATCCGAAGCAGTCCGCGATCGAGCGCCTTGGCGTCGGTTTCCTTCGGCGCGGCGGTAGGATCCTTCGGCGCGGCGCGGCGCAGCACCGCCTTGACTCGCTCGACCAGCAAGCGCTGCGAAAACGGCTTGCGGATGAAATCGTCGGCACCCATCTTGAGGCCGAACAGTTCGTCGATCTCCTCGTCCTTGGAGGTCAGGAAGATCACCGGCAGGTCCGACTTTTGTCGTAGCCGGCGCAGCGTTTCCATGCCGTCCATCCGCGGCATCTTGATGTCGAGGATCGCCAGGTCCGGCGGGCTGGTGCGGAAGCCGTCGAGCGCCGACGCGCCATCCGTGTAGGTCATGATCCGGTAGCCTTCGGCTTCCAGCGCGATCGAGACGGATGTGAGAATGTTGCGGTCGTCGTCGACCAGGGCGATTGTGGGCATGAGCCTGCTTTCCGAAACGGAGTGGCGAGACAGTACAGTGAAGCGATTCGGCAAGTCGCCGTTCGTTTG
This sequence comes from Rhodopseudomonas sp., assembly GCF_013377015.1. Classification (GTDB taxonomy): domain Bacteria; phylum Pseudomonadota; class Alphaproteobacteria; order Rhizobiales; family Xanthobacteraceae; genus JARJEH01. The sequence goes on from NZ_JACABA010000001.1 coordinate 1,623,196, forward strand.
TGGTGGCCTTAAGAGCACAGTCAACGAGCAATGCAAGCTGGGCTGAAGTGTGGCCGGTTCCAGAAGCTGCAGGCAGCTCAGGTGGAACTTCCCATATATGCCCTGAATTTGCTCAAAAAAGGCCCAGTTTGAAAAGAGATGGCGGGTTTGACGATGCAGCCGACCTCCGATTTCAGCGCCGCCGGGCTGGCCCGCGCCCTGTTACGCCGCCGCCGCCAGGGCGCGCTGGCCACCCTGATGGTCGCCGACGGCGCGCCCTATTGCTCGCTGGTCAATCTGGCGAGCCACCCCGACGGCTCACCGATCCTGCTGATCTCGCGGCTGGCGGTGCATACCCAGAACCTGCTGGCCGACCCTCGGGTATCGTTGATGTTGGACGAGCGCGGCGAGGGCGATCCGCTGGAGGGCGCCCGAATCATGCTGGCGGGAACTGCGGTCGAGGCCATGGGCGACGACATCGCGCTGCTGCGCCGGCGTTATCTCAATGCCCATCCCTCCGCCGAGCAGTTCATCGACTTCAAGGATTTCTCGCTGTTCCTGATCGTGCCCTCGGGCGCACATCTGGTCGCGGGTTTCGGCCGGATCGTCGATCTGGAACCGGATCAGTTCCTAACCAACCTCGGCGATGCCGAAAGTCTGCTCGCAGCCGAGCAATCCGCCGTCGATCACATGAATGCGGATCATTTGGGCACGATGAATCTTTATGCGACCAAACTGCTTGGCGCCGAGACCGCGGAATGGCGCTGCGCCGGCATCGATCCAGATGGGCTGGACCTGCAGGCGGGCGCGCGGACCCTGCGGCTCGATTTCCCGCAGCGGATCGTCGACCCTGCCGCATTGCGGGATGTCCTGAAACGCATGGCTGATCAGACGCGTAATGCAGCGCTCAGTTGACACAGCGCAAGGTCGTCGCGCCATAAACCAAATAATGCGGCTTCGGGTTGGCAAAGCTGGCGTTCGTCACTATTAGGTCGCCCGACCGGAGCAGGCCGGCTATATTCACGGTTACCGCGACAGATGCGCGTGGCGGCAATCGCGCGATCGAGATAACGCGGATTCGAGGAGGATTTTTTCGTGCAAGAGACGGGCGTGCATAACGGTGCCTTCGGCGCCGACAAATTCGGCTTAAGAAATCTCAAGAGTTTGAACTGGAATCTCGGCGCGCCGCAGCTCTACGAGCACGCGCTGCGCGCCGGCGAGGCCGTGCTGTCGGCCGACGGCGCGCTGTGCGCCGACACCGGCGTGTTCACCGGCCGCAGTCCGAAGGACAAGTTCACGGTACGCGACGCCACCACCGAGCAGAGCATGTGGTGGGCCGGCAATCAGTCGATCACCTCCGAACAGTTCGAGATCCTGCACCAGGATTTCCTCAAGCACGCCGAAGGCATGACGCTGTTTGCGCAGGATCTGTACGGTGGCGCCGATCCGAGCTTCCAGATCAAGACCCGGGTGTTCACCGAACTGGCCTGGCACTCGCTGTTCATCCGCACGCTGCTGATCCGTCCCGATCCGGCGGCGCTGGCGAGCTTCGTGCCCGAATTGACGATGATCGATCTGCCGAGCTTCCGCGCCGATCCGAAGCGTCACGGCTGTAAATCCGAGAATGTCGTCGCGATCGATTTCGCCCGCAAGATCGTGCTGATCGGCGGGTCTTATTATGCCGGCGAGATGAAGAAGTCGGTGTTCACCACGCTGAACTATCTGCTGCCCGCGAAGGGCGTGCTGCCGATGCATTGCTCGGCCAATGTCGATGCCGATGGCGACAGCGCGATCTTCTTCGGACTGTCCGGCACCGGCAAGACCACGCTGTCGGCCGACCCAAAGCGTACCCTGATCGGCGATGACGAGCACGGCTGGGGCAAGGACGGCATCTTCAATTTCGAAGGCGGCTGCTACGCCAAATGCATCAAGCTGTCGAAGGAAGCCGAGCCGGAGATTCACGCCGCGAGCAAGCGGTTCGGCGCGGTGCTCGAGAACGTCGTGCTCAATGCGAGAACTCGCGAGCCGGATTTCGACGACGGCTCCAAGACCGAAAACACCCGCTCGGCCTATCCGCTGGAATTCATCCCCAATGCTTCGCGCACCGGCCGCGCCGGCCAGCCGAAGAACATTGTGATGCTGGCGGCGGACGCGTTCGGCGTGATGCCGCCGATCGCCAAGCTGACTCCGGCGCAGGCGATGTATCACTTCCTGTCCGGTTATACCGCGAAGGTTGCCGGCACCGAGCGTGGTCTGGGCAATGAGCCGCAGCCGGAATTCTCCACCTGCTTCGGCTCGCCGTTCCTTCCGCTCGATCCGTCGGTGTACGGCAACTTGCTGCGCAAGCTGATCGCCGAGCACAATGTCGATTGCTGGCTGGTCAACACCGGCTGGACCGGCGGCAAATACGGCACCGGCAGCCGGATGCCGATCAAGGTGACGCGGGCGCTGCTCACCGCGGCCCTGAACGGCTCGCTGCGCGACGCCGAGTTCCGCACCGACAAGTATTTCGGTTTTGCGGTGCCGGTCGCATTGCATGGCGTGCCCAACGACATTCTCGACCCGATCAAGACCTGGGCCGACAAGGCCGAGTTCGACAAGACCGCGCGTTCGCTGGTCGGCATGTTCCAGAAGAACTTCGCCAAGTTCGAAGCGCAGGTCGATGCCGACGTCCGCGCCGCGGCGCCGGATGTGAAGATGGCGGCGGAATGAGATTCGCAACATCGGTTTGAAATCACGGGCGGCCCGGTGGGCCGCCCGTTTCTTTTGGTCGGGACTGCGTCGTCCGCGACGCAATGCGTCGCTCAGGGCGCTTTGCGGATAGTTGCCTTGGCGTGATCGCCGACCGACGCCTGCAACTCCAGCAATGCGCGCCGTAGATGGGTCTTGACCGTGTTGGCGGGAACGCCCATGCGCTGCGAAAGCTGCTGTCGGCTGAACTCCTGCAGGTAGGCCAGCAGAATCAGGCGGCGCTTGTCCGGAGCAAGCCGGGCAAATGCCGTCAGCGCCCACGGGCGCCGCTGCGCGAGGTCGAGCTCATCAAGCGGGTCGGGATCGTTCGACGCGATGGCCAGCATCTCGGTCTCGCTCGCGACGGTCTCGAACTGGCGCTTGCGGATAACGTCGATTGCCGCGTAGCGAACGATCGTCGCCATCCAGGCGATCGGCGAGGCGACCGCGGGATCGTAGTTCGCGGCGTTGCGCCAGATCTTGAGATAAGCCTCCTGCAGGACATCCTCGGCGACGCCTCGATCCTTCAGGATTCGCAACGCGACGCCATGGAGCTTGCGATTGGTCGCGCCATAGAGTTTTGCGAATGCCGACTTGTTGCCGCGCGCGACTTCGTCGAGCAGCTGCAACAGCATGTCCCTTGCGCCCTGTTGCTGGGCGCCTTCCCGCGACGTCGTATCCACGATCCTGCTCCGGCTTGTCCATCTGTTCGACCCGGGCCCGATTCGACAGGGCTCAGATCATCGGCATGCGGGTCAATACGGGGGAATTTCGCAAAAGGTTTCGGTGCCGGAACATCGCAGCCTGATTGTTTTTGCTGCGTTCGGGCCGCGACTGCGAACGGTTTTGAAACCCGGCGTCGTTGAACCGTAACTTCCTTAGCCCTATAGTCGCGAACGGAACCACCACCCTTGCTTGTATTTGTACTGACTCACCTCATAATGCGACAGATTTCCGACGACGACCTCAGTCAGGTGCTCAAGTCTGTTGCCTCCGGCGACCGCGTCGCATTCCGTCGGCTTTATGCCGAGGCTGGTCCCATCCTGTTCGGCGTTTGCAATCGAATCCTTCGCGACCGCCCAGCGGCGGAGGACGCCTTCCAGGAGGCGATGCTGCGAATCTGGCAGAAATCCTATCTCTACGACCCCGCCAAGGGCGGAGCGATGAAATGGATGGTCGCGGTTGCACGCAACGTCGTGCTCGACCGTTTGCCGCAGCGCCGGGTCAAGCTGATGTCGCTTGGCGACGACGACGTCGCCGCGCTGGTCGACGCTTTGGCGCGGCCGAAAGAACCGTCGCTGGGACCTGATCTGCGCAAGTGCCTCGGCCTGCTGCAGCAGAACTATCGCCAATGTGTGATTTTGGCCTATCATCACGGATTGAGTTACGAAGAACTGGCCGATCAACTGGCCGTTCCTCTCGGGACGATCAAGAACTGGATCCACCGTGGCGTCGAAAAGTTGCAGCTATGCCTGAGTCAGTGAAGCCGGGACCCCATGACGCCGCCGAGTACGTGCTCGGACTGCTGCGCCATGGCGATCGCCGCGAACTCGAGGCACAGCTCGATTCTAACGAAGGACTGCGCACACAGATCGAGTATTGGCAGGACGCGTTTTCAAGTCTCGATGCGGCCGAGACCGAGCCGGCTCCGGTCGGACTGTTCGAAAAGGTTCTCGAGAAGATCGATGAAGAAGGTCTGCACCTGCCGGGTACGCAGACCAAGCGCGCCGCCGCGGCCGACTGGTATCAGATCAGCCCCGGCATTGAGGGGCGCGTGCTGCATGTCGATCAGGCCCTGAAGCGGCGATATCTGCTGGTGAGGATGCAGCCAGGCTCGACCTATCACTCCCACTCGCACCATGCTGACGAACAGGCTCTTGTGCTCGAAGGCGACCTGCGCTTCGGCGATCTGGTGCTCTCCGCCGGCGACTTCCACGTCGCGACGCCGACCTCTTCCCATCCGCCCGGTCGGACCGTCAATGGCTGCCTGGTGCACGTGGTGATGGGGATCGACCGCGACGAGTCGGCTTCGCTGCGGCTTTAACTGAACAACGCCGGTGCGGCGCTACATAAAATACATCACGCCGCGATAGCAGACATAGATACCGACCAGAACCACCACGCTCGCAAAGGTCGAGCGCAACGCCTTGTCGTGAGTGCCGATGATCTTGCCGGCCACGATCCCGATCAGTCCGCCGAGTAGTCCGCCGGCGATGAACACTCCCGCCAGCCGCCAGTCGATCAGCCCGGACACCGCGTAGCTCACCGCGGTCGAAGCGCCGAACGCCACCACCGCGACCAGCGAAGTGCCGATCGCCAAGGTCAGCGGCATTCCGGTCGCCAGAATCAGGCCGGGCACGATCAGAAATCCGCCGCCAATGCCGAAGAAGCCTGCGAGCAGGCCGACGCCGAAACCGGTTCCGATCAGCTTCGGCAGCATGGTTTGCGCCGATGCCCGGGTCAGCCGGATCGATGCGTCGCCGCTGGCGGCGCGCTTGCGCGACATCAGCGCGCCGATCACGATCATCAGGATGCCGAACAGCACTAGCAGCTTCTGGCCGTCGATCTGCTTGGCGATGCTGGAGCCGGCCACCGCGCCGCCGATTCCGGCGGCCGAGAACACGATGGCGCAGGGCCAGCGCACATTGCCGCGGGCCCAATGCGACAGCATGTTGGCGAAGGCGCTGATCGCCACCGCGATGGCGCTGGTGCCGATCGCGACATGCGGTGACTTGACGCCCACGACATAGACCAGCAGCGGCACCGCGAGCACCGATCCGCCGCCGCCGATCAGCGCCAGGATGAAGCCGACCAGTCCGCCGGACAGCACCGTCACGACGTCGGCGGACGCGATCAACATTGCGGACGGCTTTCGCTCACGCCTGAACCGGCGCGGCGACGCTGCGATTCCACGGCGCCCGAGCCAGCAGCCGCGCCATCGGGCAGGCGCCGCTGACGCCGGAAAACACCTGGCCGGCGCCGACCAATCCCGACAGCAGATAGAAGCCGGGATTGACCAGCGCGCCGAGCAGGGCGCCCGCCAACACCAGCAACCCGGAGACGATCTGTACCTGGCGCATCATTTCCATCGGCTGGCGCCGGTCTTCGACGATCGGCAGTCCGGCGCCCTTCCAGGCGTCGATGCCGCCGTCGAGAATGAACGCCTCGCAGTCGGTCGACTGCGCCAGCCGGTCGGCATTGCTGGCGGTGCGATACCCGGAACGGCAATGGAAGATCACCGTGGTGGCATCGGGGCCGAGGTCGAGTTTGGCAAGCCGTGACAGCGGCGCGTGCTGCGCGCCGTCGATCCGAGAGCGGGTGTGTTCACTCAGTTCCCGGATGTCGATCAGGACGGCACCGCGATCGACCAGCTGCTTGGCCTTTGCGGCGGAGATGTGCGGGAGTGGCATGTGAAAGACTCCGTGGTGAAGGTCACGAGGAAGGGGTGGCGCGGCAGAACAGGCGGTGCAGCTCCGCCATCAATTTTTCGATGCGGGGATCGGAAATCCGGTACCAGAGGGTCTGGCCGTCGCGGCGGAAGGTCACGATATTCTCCTCGCGCATCCGGGCGAGATGCTGCGACAGCGCCGACTGGCTGAGACCGACCGCCTCGACCAGCGCCCCTACTGTCACTTCGCCGGCCTCGACCAGTTTGCATAGAATCGTCAGCCGGCGGACATTGCCGAGTGCGCGCAAGGTGTTGGCGACCTCCAGCGCATTGGCCTCGAAGTCCTGGATGTCGGTGGCGGTGGTCTGCATTGGCGCCTCGTACATTAGATATTGCTTATTTATAATATGACAATAAGTGTCAACAGCAGTCGCCCCCAGGAGTACGACCCGTGACCGCTTCCTCCCCCGTGATCCGTGCCTTCTTCAACGAGCCCACCAATACGGTCAGCTATCTGGTCGCCGATCCCGCGGCCCGTGCCGCGGCGGTGATCGACCCGGTGCTTGACTACGATCATAGCGATGGCTCGGTGGATGTCGCTTCGGTCGAAGCCATTCTGGAGGCGGCCCGCAGCGATGGGTTGACCATCGCCTGGGTGCTGGAGACCCACGCCCACGCCGATCACCTGTCCGGCGCCCCCTATATCAAAGCCAAAACCGGCGCCAAGGTCGGGATCGGCGAACACATCAAGGACGTGCAGCGGATCTTCTGGCCGATGTTCAACGTCGAGGATCTGCGTACCGACGGCAGCGATTTCGATCGACTGTTCGCCGACGGCGAGACCTTTCCGATCGGCGAGCTCACCGTCGAGGTGCTGCATACGCCCGGGCACACCCCTGCCGATATCGCCTACAAGATCGGCGACGCGGTGTTTGTCGGCGATACCCTGTTCATGCCCGACTATGGCACCGCGCGGGCGGATTTCCCCGGCGGGGATGCGCACCAGCTGTATCGCTCGATCCAGAAATTGCTGGCGCTGCCGCCGCAGACGCGGCTGTTCATGTGCCACGACTACAAGGCGCCCGGCCGCGACAATTACGCCTGGGAAACCACGGTGCGCGATGAGCGCGACGGCAACGTCCATCTGCGCGGCGGCGTCACCGAGGCGGAGTTCGTCGCGATGCGGACGGCGCGCGACGCCACGCTGAAGGCGCCGACGCTGCTGCTGCCGTCGATCCAGGTCAACATCCGCGCCGGTCACTTTCCAAAGGCCCAGCAGAACGGCGTACGCTATCTGCTGCTGCCGGTTCATGCCAAGCCCGGCGCCGAGGCCGGAATCAGCTGACGTGCAGGCGCTCCGGAGCCGTTGCATCCGCCTCGGATTAACAGAGCCTTAACCAGCGATGGCGTGTACTGACCGCAATTCGCGCGGCGCCATCGCTGGCCGTGCGACGGAGCATTCCCATGGCTGATATGCTGAGCATTCTATCCGCCAACTACAAGACGGTCGGGCTGCAGACTCCGTCGAACACGCCCTACAAGGCGGTCGATCCCGCCGCCTATCAGGGCACATGGACCGGCGTCTATGCCAATGGCAAGAAATTCGCGGTCACCGTAACCAACGTCACCGGCTTCAGAGCGCAGGTGAAATACGACAGCGCTGGCACCGTCAAATACCAGCAGGTGCTGATCAAGGACAATACGTTCCGGGTCGGCGACACCAAGTTCAAACTGAGCAAGTCGGGCACCAGCGCCGAGATCAAGAACGTCGTGACCGACCCGGTCACGCAAAGTACTTACCTCGACACCGCGACCGCCAAACGGACGGCCTGAGCCGCCGAATTATCGGACCAGTACAAAGAAAAACCCCGCCGTCGCCGGCGGGGTTTCGCGTTGGATCGCTGATCGGCCGGCGTCGCCGGCCTCTCAATTCAGTGCACGGCGTGAAGCGTGGCTTCTTCCTGCCGGGCGATCGTGGTCTTCACCGCGCTCTGCACCTTCTCGAAGGCGCGGACCTCGATCTGCCGCACCCGTTCGCGCGACACGCCGAATTCGGCGGCGAGGTCTTCCAGCGTCATCGGCTCGTCGGCAAGCCGGCGGGCCTCGAAGATCCGCCGTTCGCGCGGGTTAAGCACGCCAATCGCACCATTCAGCGCCGCGCGGCGATGATCGAGCTCTTCGTGCTCGGCCATGATGGCTTCCTGCGTCGGCGAGTGATCGACCAGCCAGTCCTGCCATTCGCCGGGCTCGCCGTCGTCACGGATCGGGGCGTTGAGCGACGCGTCGCCGCCGAGCCGGCGGTTCATGTCGACCACGTCCTGCTCGGTGACGCCGAGCCTTTTGGCGATCAGCTTGACCTGGTCGGGGTGCATATCACCCTCGTCCAGCGCCGAGATCTTGCTCTTCGCCTTGCGCAGGTTGAAGAACAGCTTCTTCTGGTTCGCGGTGGTGCCCATCTTCACCAGCGACCACGACCGCAGGATGTATTCCTGGATCGAGGCCTTGATCCACCACATCGCATAGGTGGCGAGGCGGAAGCCCTTTTCGGGCTCGAACCGCTTCACCGCCTGCATCAGGCCGACATTGCCTTCCGAAACGACTTCGGAAATCGGCAGGCCGTAGCCGCGATAACCCATGGCAATCTTGGCCACGAGTCTTAGATGGCTGGTGACAAGGTGATGCGCCGCGTCGCGATCGTCGTGTTCGCGCCAGCGCTTCGCAAACATATATTCCTGCTGGGGCTCCAGCATCGGAAACTTGCGGATTTCCGAGAGGTAACGAGAGAGGCCGGATTCTCCGTTGAGAACCGGTAGTGTTGCTGCACGGGCCATTCAGCGCCCTCCAGTGGTTCAGGTCCCCGACATCGGGCGACCAGGCAGACGGTCGCTTTGCTAAAGCCGACCGGGCTGCGATGTTCCGCGCTGGGACATCCAACGCACCAACAATATACACGATTTTTTTCGGCCCGTGGAAGCTCAGAGCCCGTCACGTCGCCGTGACGGCCGATTAACAGATTGACATACCTAACGTTTTGCGAACGAGGTGCGTCATTCCGTCGCCGCTAAAGTGGCTTGCAGGCGAGCCAGGTCGGCCGGCAAATCGGACTGCCACTCGAGAATCTCCCCGGTCCTGGGGTGTTCCAATACCAACAGATAGGCATGCAACGCCTGCCGCCCGAGCTCCCGCAGCGCCGCCTGCGCGGCGGGGCGGAGGTGACTGGCCTTGGTCTTGAAATGCGGGCCGTAGACGTCGTCGCCCAGCAGCGGATGGCCGATATGGGCCAGATGGACTCTGATCTGGTGGGTGCGGCCGGTTTCCAGCGTGCAGGCCAGCAGCGTCGCGATCGGCTTGCCGTCGCGGGCTGCGAAGCTCTGCTGGATCTCCCAATGGGTGATGGCCTCGCGGCCGCCCTCGCGCACCGCCATTTTCTCGCGGGCGAACGGGTGGCGGTCGATCGGCAGGTCGATGGTGCCATGCGGGCGATTCGGCGTGCCCCAGACGAACGCCATATAGCCGCGGCGCAGCGCGCCGGTGCGGCCATGGTCGGCGAATTGCTCGCTGAGCGATTGATGGGCGCGGTCGTTCTTGGCCGCCACCATCAGCCCCGTTGTGTCCTTGTCGAGCCGGTGCACGATGCCGGGTCGTTTCACCCCGCCGATGCCGGACAGGCTGGCGCCGCAATGGGCGATCAGGGCGTTGACCAGCGTGCCGGTCTCGTGACCGGCGGCCGGATGCACCACCAGCCCGCGCGGCTTGTCGATGACGATGATGTCGTCGTCCTCGTAGACGATATTGAGCGCGATCGCCTCGCCGGCGGGCTCCGCGGCGACCGCTTCCGGGACGTCGATTGTGATCGTATCACCCGGGGCGACATGATAAGCGGGGTCGCGGATGGCGGCGCCGCCGATCACCACCCGATCGGCAAGGATCAGCGCTTTCAGCCGCGACCGCGACAGCTCGGGACGGCGCACCGCCAGGACGCGATCGAGCCGGATCGAGCCCTCGTCGCCGGCGACGGTGACCTGCAGCAACTGACCTTTGTGTTCCGACGAATCTTCCAAGATCGAGCCATCTTCCAGAATTGAGCCGTGCTCCAGAGAGCCTTGTTTTAAAGAGCCTTGCATGACCGAAACCGTTGTACCCGAACCGACCCCCGAACAAGCCGCGCTGTTCTCGCGGGTACGGCGGATGATGTTGATTGCTGGGCTGACCACGGCGCTCGCGGTGGCGGCCGTGCTGGTCGCCATCGGTTACCGCCTTTACCGCGCCGAGGGAAGCAGCCCGGCCAGCAATACCACGGCGACGCTGCCGAAAGGGGCAAGGATCGTCTCCACCGCGGTCGCCGGCGACCGCCTGGTGCTGACGCTCGATATAGGCGGCGCGGTCGAGATCCGCACCTTCGACGCCAAGACCCTGAAGCCGACCGGACGGCTCACCTTCGCCCCCGAGCCATAGCGCCCGGATTGGGCGTTTTTGCTCGCAATCCGCGTCGCCGCAGCCCGGCCGCCGCCGTCGATCTTGCAGCGACGGCGTTTCGCAGCTATTAGCCTCTCGTCCCGCTCCCTTCGTCTAGCGGTTAGGACGTCGCCCTCTCACGGCGAAAACAGGAGTTCGATTCTCCTAGGGAGCGCCACCGCTTTCAACGACTTAGTGAGTTCTGGCGGGCGTCGGGTCCAATATCGCTCCCCGCGCCGGGCGCTCAAATCTGCCGAGCCCGCAGGAAGGCCGCCAAGGGGCGGCCCGGCGAGCGGTGATCTGGCGGCCTTCCGGACCATGACCGGGGATGGCACCGCCAAACCCTTCAGGCGGCCGTACAGCGTTCCGGCCGCCGGGTTACTGCGATGGTGCGTCGGATCCGGAATAATGGGCTGGCGGCTCATATTCCAAAGGCCGCCGCCAAAGCCGATCTCCCCCACGGCCGCTGCGGATCGGACAATGAAGATTCGTCCAATCCAGAGCGGCCGTGAGCAGCACGGCGCGGTGATCCTCCGGAGCCCGGCAAGCCTTATGGATCGAAAGGTGATGTCAACGGTTGTTCGGCAGTGTGACGGCGCTGCGCCGATTTTGCCCATCCAAGGGTCCTTCGTCCGGCCAAAGCCGCTAGACGGAAGGGCCGCGAACCGCATAGTGTGCCGATTCGAGGGTTGTAAAGGGACTTGTTCGATGAAATTTCCGGCGAGGGAGAGGGTGCTGTATGAGCCGAACCCGCTCACTCAGGTCATTTGCACGATTCACTTTTCCCGGATTCTGGCAATCGACCACGAACTTCCCGTGGGCTTTCAACAAGACTTGATTCAGGCCTTCCCTTTTCTTGAGACCGAGGAAGCGCCAATTGAAAAAAGCAGTTCGGAACGAGGTGAGCAGCGAACACCCAGCTCGATGATATACGAGTTCAATTCGGCGGATCGCGATGTCACTATCGCATTGGGAGCGGACTTCGTCGGGGTGCGGACCCTCAAGTACGAACGATGGGAGAAGTATCAGGAGAACATCAGCACCGCTGTTTCTACGCTGCTAAAGCACTACTCCCCTAAGGTCTTCACACGAATCTCCCTCAATTATATCAACGTGATCGACCGCAAGCGCCTAGATCTCAGCGACGTTCCGTGGCGCGAGCTGATTATGCCCGCGCTGATCGGGCCGCTTGCCGATGAGCAGATACCAGAATCTGACGTGGAATATTATGCATCTCTCATCAATCTCCCACTCGCAGACGGCAAAGTGCGCATCACGGCTGGTCTCGTCAGTGATGATGATAAAAATACTCCTCCAAATTTCCTAATTGACAATTTGTTTTTCTCCGAAAGAGCGGTAGACGCCGATGAACGACAGAGCATTGACCATCTCACCCGCTTCAACGCTGAAAGCGGCTGTGTGTTTCGATGGTGCATCAAGCAACGCCTTCACGAAGCCCTCAATCCAAGGTCGGTCGACTGAGCCTGTTCGCATGACCGACGTGTGGGATTTTTCTAAGCTGTCGGTGTGTGGTTATTCCACGGTCACAGCGGGCTCGTTGTCTTCCTTTGACATGGCGCGGCACTTTGTCTTGGCGGTTCCCAAGAACTGGCTTCGAGTCAGACCCGAAGTCGTACGACCTCGTATACCCTTTTGCATTTTGGACGACGAGCCCGCCCGAAAGCGACGGGCGTTAGACCTATCTTGGTTGTTCAACGCGGTAACGGCAGGAACCGAAAGTAGCAATACCGACCAGATCAAGGATGTAATTGCGGGTCTCAACTCCCTGCTAAAGGAACGGCGCTTTGACGACATAAGCCGAATCTATTCGGTGATCCCGCCAAAACTTCTTACGCCAGAATTGATGCTCACTCTGCTGAGAGTGACGTTTCCTGTTCGCATGAAAATTTTAAGCTGGCATTCTTTGTTGACTAAGGTTCGCTTCGAATTGGAGTCGCGTGGACTTCCTGCTAAAGAAATCCTCATTGGCCTGATTTGAGCAGATGCATTTGTTGTCATCCAACGAGCGCCCGTTTAGCGACGTTGACTATCTTGGAATCGCAGCAACACGAGTGGACCCGATCTATGAAGGCCAAGAGTTCGGTCTTCATGCTGGGTTTCTATATCGGGTTGACAACTCTCGGCCAAGACTAGCGCACTTTGCTTGGCACGAGAGTCAGCGTGACGATGAACCAAGCGATAGATATCTCTGGAACGACATTAATCTAAACGAATTCAATCGTCGATTTGTCGCCTCATGGCTAGATGAGCGGAGAAACCATCCCGATAAGATACCGTACGGCTTCCGAACCGATGGAAGTCCGTACGATGCCGATACAGGAAGGTTCATTAGTCCGCCCATTGGTCAAGGATTCACGTGCGCAACATTTATCGTGGCGGTCCTTAGACACCTAGGCTTTGAATTGCTGAATGAAGATACTTGGCCTTTATCTCGAACCGACGATGCACTTTGGCAAGCTGGGATTATCGCGAGGCTCAGGGAATGCGGCGTGCCGACTGAGCACGTTGCAGCTCTGGCGCAGGATATTGGTGCCCGCAGATTCCGTCCCGAAGAAGTATGTGGCGCGACCTGCCTTGCTCCGAATTGGCCCGTTGACTTCGACAATGCCTCTGCAATTGCTGCAGGAATTATTGCCGATATCGAAGCACATAAGCGCTAAATCGGCAGAAGCTTTTTTGCATCTGCGAACTCCTGCTCGTTGGTCCTGTTCGACAGGACCAAGTAGTGATATTCGATGATCTCCATTTCGTCGGGACCGCACCGGTCCATCTGAACACGCCCCCCCCAATTGATAGTCGATGCAGATTGAATGTTTACCCGCTAAATCGCTCCTCAGCGCTTTAGGATGATTGCAGAGGCACCAGCGGCAAACCGCGCCGTCGCCCGCCTCAGCGCGACAGCACCGTCCGCCCGGCGCTGGTGCGGTCCTGCCAGTGGTGGCGGACCAGTTCCGGGTCGATGTGTTCCTCGACCGGCCAGCCGACGCACAGATAGGCGATGAATTTCCAGCTCTCCGGCACGTCGAGATCGGCCTCGACCTGCCGCGGATCGAGGATCGAGACCCAGCCGACGCCGAGGCCGGCGGCGCGGGCGGCGAGCCAGAAGGTTTCGATCATCACCACCACCGAATAGTCGAGCGCCTCCGGCATGGACTGGCAGCCGACGCCGGCGCCCTGGTCGGTGCCGCGATCGCAGAACAGCGCGAATTGCCGCGGCGCGACGTCGATACCTTCCAGCTTCAGCCGCGCATAGAGTTCGGCGCGCGCGCCGCGGTACGTCGCCGCGGCGCGTTCATTGCTGAGCACGAAGTTGGCGCGGATCGTCTCGCGCATCGCTGCGCTGTCGACGCTGACCCAGCGCCATGGCTGGCTGTTGCCGACCGAGGGCGCCAGTTGCGCCAGATCGAGCAATTGCTCGATCAGCTCCGGCGCGACGGCGTCGCCACGGAACCGGCGGACGTCGCGCCGCCAGGCGATCAGTTCGGCGAGCTTGGCCTGAAACGGCGCATCGAAGCGCGGCGGGGCCGCGTTCGCCGCGGTGATATCAAGTTCGGACATCGGGGACTGATTCATGCTGTTGCGACCATGTGGAAGAAGCTGCCGGTGACGCGGCCTCGCCGGCTCCCCGACGGGGCTGGGTCACTGCTGTAGGCGTCGGTGACGAACGCAAACGGCTCATCGGCGCCCGGCGCGGTGACGCTGGCGTAGTGGAATTCGTGGCCGCGCAAAATGGCTCCGGCGGCGCCGAGGCATCCGTCCGCGACCAGGAGGGCTTCGCGATAGCCGAGATGCAGTTTGCGCTGGGCGAAACTGGTGTGGACGCCGAGCAGGCCGGCCATCCGGTGCACGGCGCCGCCCGCGTCGGTCAGCGTCTCGCCCAGGGTCATGTAGCCGCCGCACTCGCCATGGACCGGCTTGTCGGCGGCGAAGCGACGCAGCCCGTCGAGAAAATCGCCCGCCGCCGCGAGCTGGCCGGCGTGTAGTTCAGGATAGCCGCCCGGTAGCCAGCAGACGTCGCAATCGGGTGCGGGTGCCTGGTTCGCTAGCGGCGAGAAGGCGACGATCTCGGCGCCGCTGGCGCGCCAGCCGGCCAGCAGATGCGGGTAGACGAATGAGAACGCCGCGTCATGGGCCAACGCGATGCGCTGGCCGGGCGGCCGCAACGCCACGGCAGGCGCGTCGACCGGCGCCTGCATCGGGCCCGCGAGCGCAATCAGCTGGTCGAGCCGGATATGTTCGGCGACGAGATCGGCCATCGCGTCGAGCCGGTGGTCCAGATCGGAGGTTTCGCCGGCCTGCACCAGGCCGAGATGTCGTTCCGGCAAGGCGATGCGGCTCGAGGCCGGCAGGCTGCCGAGGATCGGAATCCCGAGCGGCGCAATGCCGTCGCTAACCAGTTGAAGATGGCGCGGGCTGCCGATCCGGTTCAGCACCACGCCGGCGATTCGGATCCGCGGATCGAAACTCATGAAGCCCTTGACGACGGCGCCGGCCGATTGCGCCTGGGCGCCAACGTCCAGCACCAGCACCACCGGCAGGTCGAGTGCCCCCGCGACGTCGGCGGAGGACCCGGTGCGGCCCGGCTGGCCCGACGCGCCGTCGAACAGCCCCATCACGGCTTCGCAGATCACCAGGTCGCAATCCTGCGCGGCCTGCGCGGCGAGTCCGGCGAGCAGGCCCGGGCTCATGCTCCAGCTGTCGAGATTGAGGCTGGGCCGGCCGCTGGCGGCCTGATGAAAGGCGGGGTCGATGTAGTCCGGCCCACATTTCGCGCCGCTGACGCGCAAGCCGTTGCGATGCAGCGCCCGGAGCAGGCCGAGCGTCAGCGTGGTCTTGCCGCTGCCCGAGCGCGGCGCCGCAATCATCAGACCGCGCGCGGCGAGCTGATGATGAACGGGATTCATTCAGATCTTTCCGGCCAGCACGTCGCTGAGATCGACGACGTCGGTCAGCAGCCGCGCCGCGGCGCGCAGCAGCGGCACTGCGAGGATCGCGCCGGTGCCTTCGCCGAGCCGCAGTCCGAGATCGAGCAGCGGCCGCGCCTCGAGCGCGGCCAGCGCAATGTCATGGCCGCGTTCGGCGGAGCGATGCGCGAACACGCAATAGCCACGCGCCGCCGGGCAGAGCCGGACCGCGAGCAGCGCTGCCGCGGTGGCGATGAAGCCGTCGATGATCACCGGGCGGCGCCGCGAGGCAGCGCCGAGAATCGCGCCGGCCATCATGGCGATCTCCAGCCCGCCGAATTCGGCGAGTACGTCGAACGGCGCGATGGCGTTGCTGCGCGCGGCCGCCATTTCGATCGCGGCGCGCTTCTTCGCCATGCCGGCGGGGTCCTGCCCGGCGCCGACGCCGATGCATTGGTCGAGCGGCGCTGGCGCCAGCCGATGCAGCAGCAGCGACGAAGACGCGGTGTTGCCGATGCCCATCTCGCCGAGTGCGATGATGTCGGCGCCGTCGCGAATTTCCGCGACCGCCAGTTCGCAGCCCTTGCTCAGCGCATCGGCGGCCTGCTGCGGCGTCATCGCCGGTTCGCGCGCGGCGTTGCCGGTGCCCATCCGAATCTTGGCATCGATCAGGTCGGGATGCGCCGGCAGTTCGGCGGCGACGCCGGCGTCGATCACGCGCACATCGACCTGGCTGGCGGCCGCGAAGGCGTTGGCGCAGGCGCGGCCGGCCAGATAGGTCATCACCATCGCTACCGTCACGGCGGCGGGAAATTGCGAGACGCCTTCTGCGGTGAGGCCGTGGTCGCCGGCGAACACCATCAGCACGGCGTTGTCGCCGCGCGGCTCGCCGGGATGCCGGATCATGCCGAGCTGGACCGCGAGATCCTCGATCCGCCCGAGCGAACCGAGCGGCTTGGCCTTGCCGTCGATCCGCGCGCGAATCGTCGTCTCAACCGACAGATCGACCGGCGCGATCGCCGGCGGTTGCCAAATCGTGAGTGTGTCGGTCGGCATTGTGGGTCCTCGCTGCGAGGCCGGTAACTGACGCAACATGATCAGTGCGGTCAACACCACCTTCGCGTGGTTGACCGGCGCGATGACGGCGGCTAGCGTTCTTGTGATGGTCCTTCCGCGTGGAAGGTGAAAAGGGAAGCCGGTGCGAGTTCGCTCAATCCCGGTGCTGCCCCCGCAACTGTAAGCGACGAGCCCTCGCCGAAGCCACTGGGATATCCTGGGAAGGCGGCGAACGGCAACGACCCGCGAGCCAGGAGACCTGCCATCACGAACTGTGCTTTGGAGGCGTCGTCGGGGCGGGGTGCACCGGACGGGAGCGAGCGTGACGGCGCAAGCCGATCGCGCGCGACCCAACAAAGCTCGCGGCCGCAAGGCCTTGATGTGAGCTCGAGATGGACCGTGACTGCCCCGACGAGACCTCCACCGAACTGACACCGATCGATCCGCGGCGCGATCCGCCCGCCGGTGCTGTCGTGGTCAGCGTCTGCACCACCTGCAAATCCGCCGACGGCAAAACCATCGTCGGGCCGCAGATGATCGACGCCATCAAGGCCGGACTCGACGCGGCCGATCCCGGCGTCGTGGTGCGGCCGGTGCAATGCCTCAGCGTCTGCAAGCGTCCGGCTACCGTCGCGGTGTCGAGCCCGGACGGCTACACCTTTCTGTTCGGCGACCTCGAAACCGACAGTGGCAGCGCGGCGCTGCTGGCATTCGTCCGCTCCTATCAGCAATCCAACTACGGCCTGGTGCCGTGGCGCGACCGCGCGCAGGTGCTGCGCAAGGGCATGGTGGCGCGGCTGCCGCCGGCGCGCTGGTCACCGGATGATGGACGCGCGCCGTCATGAGCGCGCTGTCCACCACGCTGGTGCTCGGCGGCGCGCGCTCCGGCAAATCGGTCTTTGCCGAGAAGCTGATCGAAGCCAGCGGCCTGGCGCGCATTTATCTCGCCACCGCCACCGCCGGCGACGCCGAGATGACCGCGCGGATCGCGCATCACCGCCGTCGCCGCGGCGAGGGCTGGACCACCATCGAGGAGCCGCTGGCGCTGGTCGAGGCGCTGACGCGCGAAGCGATTTACGGCCGCGCCGTGCTGGTCGATTGCCTGACGCTGTGGCTGTCGAACCTGATGCTGGACGGCCGCGATCCCGAGATCGAGGCGCGCCGGCTGACGCGGTTTCTTGGCGTGGCGCAATATCCGATCGTGCTGGTTTCCAACGAAGTCGGCCTCGGCCTGGTGCCGGAGACGCCGCTCGGCCGCGCCTTTCGCGACGCGCAGGGACGGCTCAACCAGATCGTCGCCGCCGCCGTGCCTAACGTCGTCTTCATCGCCGCCGGGTTGCCGCTGTGGCTCAAGCGTTCGCATCAGGAGAGCTGACCGCATGACCGGGATTTCAACCGCCAGCGACGACAATGCCCGCCACGCCGAGAAGGCGAAGAAGCACAAGGCGGCGCACGACAAGATCATGGCCGGCAAGACCGGCGAAAAGGGCCTGCTGATCGTCCACACCGGCACCGGCAAGGGCAAGACCTCGGCGGCGCTCGGGATGGTGTTTCGCCACATCGGCCATGACATGCCGGTCGGTGTGGTGCAGTTCACCAAATCGCCGAAATGGGACACCGGCGAAGCCAGGCTGCTGGCGAAATTCCCCGAGTTGGTGACGCTGCATATCATGGGCGAAGGGTTCACCTGGGAAACCCAGGATCGCGCTCGCGACATCGCCGCCGCCACCGCCGGCTGGGAGTGCGCCAAGCAGCTGATCCGTGACGACCGCCACCGCATGGTGCTGCTCGACGAGCTCAACATCGTGCTGCGCTACGACTACCTGCCGCTCGACGAGGTGCTGGCATTCCTGCGCGACGAGAAGCCGGCCGACAAGCACGTCGTCATCACTGGCCGCAACGCCAAGCCGGAGCTGATCGAGATGGCTGACCTGGTCACCGAGATGACGTTGGTGAAGCACCCGTTCCGCGCCGGCGTGAAGGGCCAGAAGGGCGTGGAGTTTTGATGACGAGGCCGACGCCCGCGCTGATGATCCAGGCCACCGGCTCCAATGCGGGCAAGTCGACGCTGGTGGCCGGGCTGGCGCGGGTGCTGGTGCGGCGCGGTTTGAAGGTGGCGCCGTTCAAGCCGCAGAACATGTCGAACAACGCGGCGGTCGCAGTCGACGGCGGCGAGATCGGCCGGGCGCAGGCGGTGCAGGCCCGAGCGGCGCGGCTGCCGCCGAGCGTGCACATGAATCCGGTGCTGCTGAAGCCGGAGACCGACACCGGCGCGCAGGTCATCGTGCAGGGCCAGCGCTGGGGCCGGCTCGGCGCGACAAACTATCTCGACAAGAAGGCGGCGCTGCTGCCATTCGTGCTGGAGAGCTTTGCCAAGCTCGCGCGCGACGCCGACATCGTGCTGGTCGAGGGTGCCGGCAGCCCGGCCGAGACCAATCTGCGCGCCGGCGACATCGCCAATATGGGATTCGCCGAAGCCGCCAATGTGCCGGTGCTGCTGGCCGGCGACATCGACCGCGGCGGGGTGATCGCCAGCCTGGCCGGCACCCATCTGGTGCTGGAGCCGGACGAGCGCGCGCGGATCCACGGCTTCATCATCAACAAGTTTCGCGGCGACGCGCGGCTGTTCGATCGGGGGCTCGCCGAGATCACCCGCTTCACCGGCTGGCCGTCGCTCGGCGTGGTACCGTGGCTGCCGCAGGCGGCGTGGCTGCCGGCCGAGGACGCGGTCGATCTCGACCGCGCGCGGGACTCGTCTTCGAGCCGGATCATCGCGGTGCCGATGCTGGCGCGGATCGCCAATTTCGACGACCTAGATCCGCTCGGGATGGAGCCCGGCGTGAAACTGGTGTTCGTGCCCCCGGGCCAGCCGATTCCCGGCAATGCCGATGTGGTGATCATTCCGGGCAGCAAGTCAACGCTCGGCGATCTGGCGTTTCTGCGCGCGCAGGGCTGGGACATCGACATCAAGGCGCATGTCCGCCGCGGCGGCTATCTGCTCGGGTTGTGCGGCGGCTATCAGATGCTGGGAACGAGCATCGCCGATCCCGACGGCGTCGACGGTCCCGCCGGAACGGTGGCGGGGCTGGGCCTGCTCGATATCTCGACGGTGATGCGCGGCGACAAATCCACCACGCTGGTCAGCGGCATCCATTGCGGCAGCGGCGCGGCGGTCGAAGGCTACGAGATCCATCTCGGCCGCAGCGACGGCGCCGATTGCGCCCGGCCGGTGCTGACGATCGACGGCCGTCCGGACGGCGCGATCTCGCCCGACGGCAAGGTTCAGGGCACCTATGTGCATGGCCTGTTTACCGGCGACGCCTTCCGCAAGGCGTGGCTGGCGCAGCTCGGCATCGCATCGACGCTGGCTTACGAAACACAAATCGAAACCGCGCTCGACGCGCTGGCCGATCATCTCGAGGCGCATCTCGATATCGACCAGATTCTCCGGATCGCGCGCAGCCGTCACAGCACCAGCGCCAGCACTGCATAGACCGCCGCCTGCAAGACGCAGGCGGCCAGCAGCAGATCGAGCGCGCGGCCGATGTCGTCGGGCGACGCGTCCATCCGCGCCTCGGCGTTGAGAAACGGGTCGTCGACCACGCCCGCCGCATAGGTCCGCGGCCCGGCCAGCGCGATGCCGAGCGCGCCGGCCATCGCGCTTTCCGGCCAGCCGGCATTGGGCGAGCGATGTTTCGACGCGTCGCGGCGCATCGTTGCGGAGGCGGTGGCGATCGAACCGCCGGCCAGCGGCGCGACCAGCGCGATCAGCACGCCCGCCAGCCGCGCCGGAATGAGATTTACCACATCGTCGAGCCGCGCCGCCGCCCAGCCGAACGATTCGTAGCGCGCATTGCGGTGGCCGATCATCGAATCGGCGGTGTTGATCGCCTTGTAGGCGATCAGCCCCGGCAGCCCGCCCAGCGCCAGCCAGAACAGCGGCGCCACCACGCCATCGGAAAAATTCTCCGCGCAGGATTCGATCGCGGCGCGCGACACCCCGGCCTCGTCGAGCCGGTTCGGATCGCGGCCGACGATCATCGCCACCGCGGCGCGGGCGGCTTGCAGCCCACCGGTGGCGAAGGCGGAACGCACGCGGGCGACGTGCTGATACAGGCTGCGCTGCGCGATCAGCGTCGCGGCCAGCAGGCCGAGCACGAGATCGCCGCCCGGCGCCTGCCACAGCATGGTCTGCAGCAGCAGCCCGACCAGCGCGGCGGCCGTGACCAGGATCAGCACCGCACCGACGCCGGCGAGCTGGCGTCGGCGCGGCGACCAGTCCGCGCGATTCAGCGTGCGATCGAGCCAGCCGATCAGGCCGCCGATCAGCACCACCGGATGCGAAAGTCGCCGCCACAGCCAGTCGGGGTCGCCGATCATGGCGTCGAACAACAGCGACGCGACCACGATCAGCACCTCAGCGCTCCACCCGTTCGAGCTCGGTCCGCAGACGCTGCAACGCCTCCACCAGCATCGGCCCGCCGCAATTGATCAGCCGCTCCGGAATCACGATGCGCCTGGCGCTCGGATAGAATCGCTCCAGCGCCGGATGCAGCAGGAAGGCGCGGCCTTCGTCCTCGGCGAAATCGCCGCCGTCGGTCACCAGCAGAAAATCCGGCCGCAGGCTGACGATGGTCTCCAGCGAGCGGAAGCCGGCCTGCGTCGATTCGGATTCGCCGATCGCGTTGGTCAGGCCCGCGGTGGTGAGCAGCGAACTGGCGAGACTCTGCGCGCCGGCGATCCAGCCGCGCCGCGATACCGGCAGCACCCGATAGGGCCGGCGCGCCGCCACCTGGCGCAGCTGCGCGACCGCCGCGTCGAGCCGCGCCAGTTCGGCAGCGGCGCGGTCGGGATGGCGGACCAGATCGCCCATCAGGCGGATCTGCGCCCTGACCTCATCCAGCGATCGCGCGGCGTCGAATTCGGCCACGCGCAGGCCCTTCTGCTTCAGCAATTCGCGGGTCGCGCGCTTGGTGTAGCGGCCGGCGACGACGATGTCCGGCTTCAGGATCAGCACGTCCTCGGCCTCGCCGGACAGGATGGGGAATTGCGCCGCCTTCGCGGCATCCCAGGAGCGGACGGGGTCGCGGGAATACGGACTGAGGCCGAGGATTTGCGACCGATCGGCCAGCGTCATCAACAGCTGGTCGGTGCAGACATTGATCGAGGCGATCCGCGGCAGTTGGTCGGCGTGTGCGGCATTCGGCATCGCGATGGCGATCAGCATCGCGAATGCTGTGACGATGCGCCGCCGCCTCTCGCACTTTGCAATGGATGATGGCATGAAGCGGCGATGAAGCATGGCGGCGATCTGACCGAGGCCATGGCGCGCCATGGCGGCGCGCCGCGGATGTGGCTCGACCTTTCCACCGGAATCAATCCGTGGTCGTGGCCGATTCCGGAGCTGCCCGCCGAGGTCTGGCGGATCCTGCCGTCGCGCGCCGACGAATTCGCGCTGATCAATGCCGCCCGCGCGGCCTATCGGGTGCCCGCCGGCGTCGCGATCGTCGCCGCCTCCGGCACTCAGGCGCTGATCCAGTGGTTGCCGCATCTCGCCGCCGCCGGCGCGGTCGCCGTGATCGGGCCGACCTACAACGAGCACGCTGCGGCATGGCGCAACGCCGGCCGCGAGGTGATCGCGATTAGTTCGCTCGATGGGATTCCGGATGGCGTGCGCCATGCCGTGATCGTCAACCCGAACAATCCCGATGGCCGCGTCGCCGCTCGCGACAGCCTGGCGCGCGCCGCCGCAATGCTGCAGGCACGGGGCGGCTGGCTGGTGATCGACGAGGCCTTCGCCGATGTCGATCCGACGATCGGCGCCGCTGCGTTGTGTCCAGACTTGCCGATCGTGATCCTGCGCTCGTTCGGCAAGTTCTATGGCCTCGCCGGGGTGCGGCTCGGCTTCGCCATCGCCGCGCCGGACATCGCGTCGCGGATCGAAGCTGCGATCGGCCCATGGGCCTGCTCCGGGCCGGCGCTGCTGATCGGCGCCGCCGCCTTGCGCGATTCCGATTGGGCCGACGGTATGCGCGATGCACTGCGGCGTCAGGCCGCCCGACTCGACGTGGTGCTGCGCGCGAGTGGATGCGAGATCGTCGGCGGCACCTCGCTGTTCCGGCTGGTGCGGCGGCACGACGCTCGCGCCATGCATGACGCATTGGCGCACCGACAGATCTGGTGCCGGCGGTTCGACTGGGCCGACGATCTGCTGCGGTTCGGGCTGCCGCCGGACGACGCCGCGCTGGCTCGGCTGGCGGCGGCGCTCGGTTAGCATCGCCTAGACCCCAGCCCAGGGCAGGATTACGGCGCTGTCCTGGTGTGCGGCGCGATAGGCGCTGACGCGAAACACCTCGGCCATGATCCGGTCCGACAGCGCCACCTCGGGCGCGCCATGCGCCACCAGCTGGCCGTCCGACAGCACCAGCACGGAATCGGCGAAGCGCGCCGCCAGCCCGAGGTCGTGCGTGACGACCACCACCAGCGTGCCGGCGTCGGCGGCGGCGCGTAGCGTGCGCATCACGTCGATCTGGTAACGCGGATCGAGCGAGGCGGTCGGCTCGTCGGCGAGCAGCACCGGGGCCTCGACCGCGAGCACCCGCGCCAGTGCCACCCGGCTGCGCTCGCCGCCGGATAGTTCGGTGACGGAACGATCGCCGAATTGCACCACATCGGTCGCTGCCATCGCCCGCGCCACTGCGGCTTCGTCGTGCGGCGATAGCCGCGCCGGGTCGGTGGCGCCATGCGGATAGCGGCCGAGCGCCACCACGTCGCGTACCGGCAGCGGCCAGTGCACCAGATGGCCCTGCGGCAGATAGCCGAAGCGCTTGGCGCGCTCGCGCAGCGGCAGCGCCGACAATGCGACGCCGTCGATCGTGACGCTGCCCTGCGACGGGATCAGTCCCGCCAGCGCGCGAAGCAGCGTGGTCTTGCCGGCGCCGTTCGGCCCGACCAGCGCCACCAGATGCCGGCGCGGCAATTCGATCGTGACGTCGCGCAGCACGGCGCGGCCGGACAGGCTGACGCCGAGATGTTCGGTGCGGACAAAAGGAGACTCGCTCATGCGACGCCTCCGCCCAGCGCGCGGCGCTCGCGCACGATCAGATAGAGGAAGAACGGCACGCCGATGATCGACGTCAGCACGCCGACCTTGATGTCGGAGGTCGACGGGATCAGCCGCACCGCGATGTCGGCGGCCAGCAGCAGCGCGGCGCCGGTCAGCGCGCTCGGTACCAAGAGCCGCGCCGGATCGTGGCCGATCAGCGGCCGCATCAGATGCGGCGCGACCAGGCCGATGAAGCCGATGGTGCCGGAGACGGCGACGCCGCCGCCGACGCCGAGCGCGACGCCGGCGATCACCAAGAGCCGCAGCCGGCCGACATCGACGCCGAGACTTTGCGCGGTCTCCTCGCCGAGGCTGAGCGCGCGAAACGCCGAACGCTGACTCATCAGTAGGAGGGCGCCGGCGACGATGAAGGGCAGCGCCAGCATCACATGGCGGAAGCTGCGGTCCTCGAGCGAGCCGAGCAGCCAGAACGCGATCTCCAGCGTGGCGAACGGGTTGAGCGACAGGTTCATCACCAGAGCGGTGGCGGCGCCGGCGAAGCTGGAGATCGCCAGCCCCGCCAGGATCAGCAGCAGCAGGCCGGCATTGCGACCGGCGACGGCGAGCAGCGCGAACACCGAGACGAAAGCCATCGTGATGCCGGCGACCGGCAGCGCGTAGGAGCGCACATCGGCCCAGCCCAAGGCGATCATCAGCACCGCGCCGAACGCGGCCGATTGCGGCGCGCCGAACAGCGACGGCGACGCCAGCGGATTGCGCAACAGCCCCTGCAACGCCGCGCCGGACAGGCCCAGGATGCCGCCGATCGCCAGCGCCAGGATCGTGCGAGGCAGACGGATCTCCTGGACGATGACCTGCTGCACGTCGCCGCCGCCGCCGAACAGCGCCTCGATCACTACCAGCGGCGACAGCTTCACCGGCCCGATGGCGAGCGAGCCGATCGCCAACAGCCCGACCAGAACGGCGAGGCCGGCGGTGACCATCGCCCGCCGGGCGGGGCCTGGAGCGACTACCATGTGGCGTTGAATCCCGCATAGCCGGCCGGGCCGGTGGTGCCGAAATTCACCACCTCCTGATAATGCGCATCGAAGATGTTTTCGCCGCGCGCGAACAGCTTCCAATTGGCGTCGAGCCTGTATTCGGTGAACAGATCGACCCGCGTATAGGGATCCAACGGGTTGAGTTCGTTGGCGGAGCTGAAGCGTTTCGACACCATCGTCACCCTCGGTTCGATCAGCCACTTGTCGGTTGGCGTGATCGCCAGCGCCAGCCGCGTCAGGTTGCGCGGTCGCCGGCTCAGCGTCAGATCGGTCGCCAGGTCGACGGCGTGTAAATACGTATAGGCGGTCTTCAGCCGGAGCAGGCCCGGCATCAGGTCGATATCACCGCCGAGTTCCAGTCCATAGGTTTCGGCGCGGCTGACATTGGTATAGTGCCCGAGCGGATTGGCGGCGTCTGTGGTGAAGTCGATCAGATTGTTGAACTTGTTGCCGAACCAGGTCGCCGACAGGGTGACGCGACCGTTGAACAGCGACTGATCGACGCCGGCATCGTAGCCAAAGCTGTGCTCGGGGCTAAGGTCGGTGTTGCCGTAGATCGGCGCGTAGAGCTGATACAGCGTCGGCGCCTTGGCGCCGGTGCCGGCGCTGCCGCGTAGTTTGGTGCCGGTCTCGGGGATCGCGTAGGCCGCAGTTGCTCGCCAGGTCTCGAACCGCGCGACATCCACCACATCGTCGACCCGGCCGCCGAGCGTCACGGTCAGCCGCTCGCCGATTGGCAATTGCCACAGCGCAAACAGCGCATTGGTATCCTGGCTGGCCGCGATCTGCGACGTGCGGGGGACCGCGGTCGGCAGCAGCTTGGTCAGGTAGGTGTCGGCGGTCTCGTGTTGCGCCTTGGCGCCGAACACCAGCGATCCGGCCGGGCCGAGCTTCAGATTGCCCTGGTACTCGGCCGCCATGCTGTCGGCCAGATAGTCCGACACCGTGGCGGTGGTGTTCTTCGGCAGCATGTTGGTCTTGTAGGAGAATTCGTTGAACGCGCGGTCGATATGGGTCTCGGAGACGCTGACATTGTGGGTCAGGATGCCACTGAGGCTGTCGACCGACGCGCGGCCCCAGACTTGCTCCAACGATCGTGTCGCGCTCGACGGCGTGTCCGGAAAAGCGCCGGTCGCCGCGTCATAGGCCGACCGAGTCTGGGTGGCAAGCAGACCGCTTTCCAGCCGCACGCCCTCGCCGGCGTCGTAGCCGACCCGCGCGGTGCCCCCGATCCGGCTGAAACCGTCGCGTTCGAGATTGGGAAACTTCGCCTCGATCGCTGGGATCCGGTAGCCATAGCGCGAAAACCCGTCGCTGCGCTGGCCGTTGCCGGAGAACGCATAGGACCACGGGCCGTTCGAGCCGCTCAGCGCGCCGCTGCCGCCGCCGGTGCCGTAGCTGCCGCCTTCGCCGCGCAGACTGACCTGCGCCGGGCCTGAGCCCTTCCGGGTGATGATGTTGATGACGCCGCCGATCGCGTCCGAGCCGTACAGCGCGCTTTGCGGTCCTTTCAGCACTTCGACGCGCTCGATCGCGGCGGGCGCGATCATCGCGAAATCGAAATCGCCGCTGGCTGCGGTCGGATCGTTGACGCGGATGCCGTCGATCATCACCAGGGTCTGGCCGGTGTTGGCGCCGCGCAGTCGGATATTGGTAGTCGATCCGGGCCCACCGCTTTCGGTGATGTCGAGGCCGGGCACGTCGCGCAGGGCGTCGACCAGCGAGCCCGGATTATTGGTGGCGATACTCTCGCCGCGCACCACGCTGATGGCGCTGCCGGTCTGGCTGATCGGCTCGGAGGTGCGATCGGCGGTGACCACCAGATCGGGGAGTTGCTGCGGAGAAAATTGCGCGCCGGCCGTGGCGCTGAAACAGGTCAAGACAAGACAAGCCGCCGACGCGGCAGCACAAGGCTGGGAAACCATCGCGAACCCCTTCTGTCGACCCACCGTCGAACGAGTTGAACCTCGTCAACGGCCGGTCTCCTGGCTCGCGGTCGTTACCGGATCCGCCTTCCCGGATTTTTCGCCCGGCAGTTGCCCGGCTTCTCCAGTGGCTTTGCGCGATCGGCGGAAGTGAGACACTTCAGCGGATCACGCGGTGGATCGCGAATGGCCGCATACAGTTGCGGGGGCAGCCGCGGCATTGGGGATCGCTCCCCGCACCGCATTCCCGTTTCACCTCCTTACGGAGGCACCGATGACGCGACACAGGAAGCACACCGCGCCATTCCGCGCAACGGCAAAGCCGATGGGTTCGCTTGCCGGCACGGCAGACTTTCGGACGCGCGGCATGCGCGACAGCTTGTGTGACGCGCGCTCGTCGTGCGGCCGGGCTCGGCGGATCAATCGGTTCGCGCCGGCGTCGCGGCCAACAGTCCGGAGAACACGATCCCCATGAAGATCGTGATCATGCCGGCGCTCACGGCGTTCATCGAAAACAGCGCGGCATAGGATTCCGGCGGATAGAGATGTACCGGCGCGGCGTAGCGCCCATGCAACAACAAATAGGCCACGACCGGCAAGCCGGCGAGGATCAGCATCAGCAGCCGTTCGCCCGGACGAAACAGCAGGCTCGCCAGCATCGCGCATGGCAGCAGAAAGAGTTCGGTCCCCGATGCTTCGCCCAGCAGCCAGGTGCAGAACACGGTGTTGATCGTCGCCACCAGCGACAGCGCGATCCGGCCGAGCCGCGGATGACGGCGCGCGATGGCGGGAACGATCAGGAAGAACGGGAATGACAGCGCCGTCAGCAGCAGCCAGGGCATACCATCGGCGCCCGCCACCAGTACCACATAGATCGGATAGAACGGCCCGTTGCCGGCCAGCACCAGCGCGACGAGGTTGCCGACCGCCGCGAGCGGGTCGTTGTTCGAACCATAGTCGAGTAATCTGGTCCTGGACCGCGTCAGCATGGATCGGATGGTCATCGGGACTCACATTTGGAATGAGGCGTCAACTGGCCCGGAGGGACACCGCTTCATCAGGTTGAGGTGATTTCCTCGGATAAACTCACCGCCTGTATTTGGCACAGATCAAGGTCCGCCCCAAGCTTGCTTGACACGGTGCCGAGTGTGGCAGCGAGTCGTAACGATGATTCACATGATGCTCTGGAAGACAATCACCCTCGGCGCAACCGCCGTCGCGATCGGGCTTTGCGGGTTATGCGATGCCAGCCCGGCGCTGGCCGAGCAGCGCGTGGCGCTGGTGATCGGCAACAGCAGCTATCAGCACGCGCCAGCCCTCGCCAATCCGCGCAATGACGCCGCCGATGTCGGTGAGAAATTGAAGCGGCTCCACTTTGAGCTGTTCGGCGGCCAGGACATGGATCGCGCGGCGATGCTCGCCGCGCTCACCGCATTCGGTCGCGCCGCCGAGAAGGCCGATGTGGCGCTGGTGTTCTATGCCGGCCACGGCTTGCAGATCAACGGCCAGAACTATCTGGTGCCGGTCGACGCCAATGTCGGCTACGAGGCTGAAGCCGATATCGCGCTGGTGCCGTTCAACGTGGTGATGCAGCAGCTCAACCGCGGCAGTTCGATCAACATCGCGATTCTCGACGCCTGCCGCGACAATCCGTTCGCCAAGGATCTGTCCCGCACGATGGGAACGCGGGCGCTCGGCGCGCTCGGCCGCGGCCTCAGCCGGGCGCCGTCGGTGTCGGGCAGTTTCATCGCCTATGCGACGCAGCCGGACAACGTCGCGCTGGACGGCAGCGGCCGCAACAGCCCGTTCACCTCGGCGCTGCTGAAATTCATCGAGCGGCCGGAGCTTTCGATCTCCGACCTGATGATCGAAGTTCGCAAGGAGGTCATCAGCGCCACCGGTGGCAAGCAAGTGCCGTGGGATTCGTCGTCGCTGACCGGGCGGTTCTCCTTCCGGGTCGAGGGGACTGTGGACATCGTGCCGGAAGGAACCCAACCGGTGAGCACACCGCAACCGCCGTCGTCGCCCCGCCAGCAGGTGGATTCCAAGACCCTGGAATTCAGTGTCTGGAACGAAATCCAGAACTCCGGGGAGCGGTCCGCGTTCGAGAAGTTCCTGGCGGATTTCCCCAACGGCGTGTTCGCCGCCGCCGCGCGTGGTCGAATCGCCGCGTTGAGCGCGCCGTCGGGTGCGCCGGCGGGGCGGCCCGAGGCGTGCTCCCATGCGTCCGTCATCGATGACAATTTTGCCAAAGCCGCTGCGTCGGCGGGGATTGCGCATGGGGTGACGTTTTCCGCAGGTCCGAACGGCGGCGCCAGCTTCTCGCGCCGGCGCGAAAGCCGGATCGTCTACCCCTATGCGCGCACCGGCCTGCCGCGAACCGGCACGCTGGAATGGTTGATCAATGTCTCCAGCGGATATTCCTATTCCGCCGGCAAGCTCGCGGAGCGAACCGGCTGCGCCCTGATCTTCACCACCGATATCCAGAACGGCGACGTGACTTGGCCCGGCAGCGCATGGCTTTACGTCTGCAATAACGGCGATATTCGCTTTCATATCGCTGGCGCAAAATACGAAGCCGGTGGCAAACCTGAATACCGTCTCGAAGTCAAAGGCACCGGGTTTCGCTACGGTGACTGGCATCGGATCGGCGTCAGCTATGGCAATCTCGGGCGCGCCATCATGCTTGATGGCGTTACGGTCGCCTCGGATGCCAACATGACCCAGACATTGGGCGCGGGCGGCACTCACACGGCGTCGGTCGACGATCCCACCATCGGAGAATCGGTGTCCGGATTCTGGCCGAACAACCAGCACGAAGGCGGGTTCGAAGGCACCGTGGCGCGGTTCCGCGCCTCCGACACGCAGCAGGACTGGTGTGTTTCCCGCTAGCCTCCGTCCGGCCGCCGACGCCGATCACATTGCCGCGCGGTCGTATCCGACCGAAGCATTGCAAGGCTCCGCCGCCTCGGCCACTATGTGGCGCTGCAACACGACTCCGCGTCCCTGCGGGGCTGATCTGAACGTCATCCCGACCTGCCGATCGGTTTAGGTCCGTCGACCGCACGATGAGAGGCTCCATGAGTACCGGCGTAAATCCCCCGCTTGCCCGCCACGCGATGGCTTATGTTCTGGCGGGAGGTCGCGGCAGCCGGCTGATGGAACTCACTGACAAGCGCGCCAAGACCGCGGTGTATTTCGGCGGCAAATCCCGGATCATCGATTTCGCGCTGTCGAACGCGCTGAATTCCGGGATCCGGCGCATCGCGGTGGCGACCCAATACAAGGCCCACAGCCTGATCCGACATCTGCAGCGCGGCTGGAACTTCTTCCGCCCGGAGCGCAACGAGAGCTTCGACATCCTGCCGGCGAGCCAGCGCGTGTCCGAGGAGATGTGGTATCGGGGCACTGCCGACGCGGTCTATCAGAACATCGACATCATCGAGAGCTACGATCCGAAATTCATCGTGCTGCTGGCAGGCGACCATGTCTACAAGATGGACTACGAGAAGATGTTGCAGCAGCACGTCGACCAGGGCGCCGACGTCACCGTCGGCTGCCTCGAAGTGCCGCGCGCCGAGGCCTCGGGCTTCGGGGTCATGCACACCACCCCCGATGACGTGATCCATACGTTCCTGGAAAAGCCCGCCGATCCACCGGAGATCCCCGGCAAGCCAGGGATCTCGCTGGCCAGCATGGGCATCTATGTGTTCGACACCAAATTTCTGCTCGAGGAGCTGAAGCGTGACGCCTCCGACGCCAATTCGTCGCACGATTTTGGTAAGGACATCATTCCCTATTTGGTCCAGCACGGAAAAGCCGTGGCGCACAACTTCAACAAGTCCTGTGTCCGCTCGCATGCCGAGGCCGCCAGCTACTGGCGCGATGCCGGCACCGTCGATTCCTATTGGGCGGCGAATATCGATCTTACCGACATCGTTCCGCAACTCGATCTCTACGACAAGGACTGGCCGATCTGGACCTATGGGGAGATCGTGCCGCCGGCGAAATTCGTCCACGACAAGGATGGTCGGCGCGGCGCTGCAACATCGTCGCTGGTATCCGGCGGCTGCATCATCTCCGGCGCGACGCTGCGCCACACGCTTTTGTTTACCGGGGTCCGGGTGCATTCCTATTCCAGCGTCGAGGGGGCGGTGATCCTGCCTTACGCCGACATCGCCCGCTCCTGCCGGCTGAAAAACGTTGTGGTCGACGCCAATGTGCGGATCCCGCGCGGGTTGGTGGTCGGCGAGGACCCCGAACTCGATGCCGCGCGATTCCGCCGCAGCGAACTCGGCACCTGCCTGATCACCCAGTCGATGATCGACAGGCTCGACAAATGAAAACTGTCACGGCGCTATCCGTCGCGTCGGAAATCTATCCCTTGATCAAGACCGGCGGCCTCGCCGATGTCACCGGCGCGTTGCCGGCGGCTTTGAAGCCGCATGGCATCACGATGCGGACGCTGGTGCCGGGCTATCCGGCGGTGCTGGCCGGCATCGAGGATCCGCATCCGGTGCATGTCTTCGCCGAGCTGTTCGGCGGCGCCGCGCGGCTCCTGGCGGCGCGCCAGGACGAACTCGAACTGCTGGTGCTCGACGCCCCGCATCTCTTTGCCCGGGCCGGAAATCCCTATGTCGGACCGGATGGCAACGACTGGCCCGACAACGCGTTCCGGTTCGGCGCGCTGGCCAAGGTCGCCGCGATGGTCGGGCAGGGCTTGGTCGACGGTTTTTCGCCGCAGATCGTGCATGCGCATGACTGGCAGGCCGGGCTGACGCCGGCCTATCTGCGCTACAGCGGCAAAGCTTCGCCTGCGACCGTCTTTACGATTCACAACCTCGCTTATCAGGGCCAGTTTCCGCGCGATCTACTCGGCGCGCTCGGCCTGCCGGAGCGAGCCTTCGCAATGGACGGCGTCGAATATTACGGCGCGATCGGTTATCTCAAGGCCGGGTTGCAGCTCGCCGACCGCATCACCACGGTGTCGCCGGCCTATGCGCTGGAGATCCAGGGACCGGAAGCAGGCATGGGACTCGACGGTCTGCTGCGGCTGCGCGCGCAACAGCTCAGCGGCATCCTCAACGGCATCGACGACCAGGTCTGGGACCCGTCCACCGACATCCGGATCGCCGCCAATTACGACCTGCACACCATCGCGGCGCGGTCGCGCAACAAGCTGTCGCTGCAGGGCAGGTTCGGGTTGCGCCCGGAGCCCGGCACGCTGCTGATCGGCGTGATCAGCCGGCTGTCCTGGCAGAAGGGACTCGATTTGCTGATCGAGGTGTTGCCGACCTTGCTGGCCGACGGCACCCAGCTGGCGCTGCTGGGTTCCGGCGATCCGGCGCTGGAAGCGGTCTTCCGCACCGCCGCGCAGGCCCATCCGGGCCAGGTCGGTGTGGTGATCGGCTATGACGAAAGCCTCGCGCATCTGGTCCAGGCCGGTGCCGACGCGCTGCTGGTGCCGTCGCGGTTCGAGCCTTGCGGCCTGACCCAGCTGTGCGCGATGCGCTACGGCGCGGTGCCGGTGGTGGCGCGGGTCGGTGGACTGGCCGATACCGTGGTCGATGCCAATGAAATGGCGATCGCCACCGGGGTTGCGACCGGGGTGCAGTTTTCGCCGGTGACGGCCGATATGCTGGCGGCGGCGCTGCTCAAGACCCGCGCGCTGTTCGCCGACCGCGCCGCCTGGCGCAATCTGCAGATCAACGGCATGACCACCGACGTGTCATGGCGCAACCCGGCGCAGCATTACGCCAGGCTGTATCGGGAGCTGCTGGCAAGCCGCTGAGGGCGACGTCGCGTTTCCTCCCCGTTGCAAGGACACCGCACCACGCGCGTCATTCCGGGGCGCGAGGCCGCAGGCCGAGCGAACCCGGAATCTTGCAGCGTTGCCGTGTGGCGAGATTCCGGGTTCGCTCGCAGCTGTCGCTGCTCGCGCCCCGGAATGACAGCCTGTCTTGATGCGGGCGGCTGTGCTCGCCTCAGACGCCTTCGAATAGCGCGGTCGACAAATAACGTTCCGAGAACGACGGCACGATCGCCACGATGGTCTTGCCGGCGTTTTCCGGTCGCTGGCCGAGTTCGATGGCCGCGGCGATCGCCGCGCCGGACGAAATCCCGCCGGCGATGCCTTCGTTGCGCGCCAGCGCCCGGGACGTGGCGATCGCGGTGGCGCTGTTGATCTTGACGATCTCGTCGATCACCGAACGGTCGAGAATATCCGGCACGAAGCCGGCGCCGATGCCCTGGATCTTGTGCGGGCCGGGCGCGCCACCCGACAGCACCGGACTTTCCTCCGGCTCGACCGCGACCACGCGCAGCGACGGCTTGCGCGGCTTCAGCACCTGCCCGACCCCGGTGATGGTGCCGCCAGTGCCGACGCCGGCGACGAAAATGTCGATATTGCCTTGCGTGTCGTTCCAGATTTCCTCGGCGGTAGTGCGGCGGTGAACCTCCGGATTGGCGAGGTTCTTGAATTGCTGTGGCATCACCGCGTTCGGCGTCGAGGCGACCAGCTCCTCGGCCGCGGCGATCGCCCCCTTCATGCCCTTGGCGGCTTCCGTCAGCACGATCTCGGCACCCAGAAACGCCAGCATCTTGCGGCGTTCGATCGACATCGATTCCGGCATCACCAGTTTCAGCCGATAGCCCTTGGCGGCGGCCACGTAGGCCAGCGCGATCCCGGTGTTGCCGGAGGTCGGTTCGATCAGCAGCGTGTCCGGCTTGATAATCCCGGCCTGTTCCATCGCGGTGATCATTGCGGCGCCGATCCGGTCCTTCACGCTGCCGGCCGGATTGAAATATTCCAGCTTGGCCAGGATCGTCGCCTTGACCCCGTGCTGCTGAGGCAGCTTGTTCAGCCGCACCAAGGGGGTGTCACCGAACGCCTCGGCGACGCTGGCATAGACCCGGCCGCGGCCGGGCTGATGCGTCGACGGGGCGGAAGCGGGCTGGATCGATGCGGGTGCTGCGCTGGACATGGACGCCTCCGGGGTATGGGGGTTGGCAAGGATGTGCGAGTTCGGATCAGATATCCTGATCGGGACCGCGTCAACGCACCCGGGAAACATGGAACAATTGCCTTCCGCGGGCGGCTTCCAGAGGACGTCCGTTTCGCGGGATTGCCAGATTTAGGCTGAAATACCGGCAGCTGATCGCAGGACAATTCGTCTGCCCCTTCACAAGGCCGTCACGCTGCCTGTAGTATGCCAACTCATGCTGCTTCGCAGCGTTGGATGGGGGCCAGGAGCGTTACTTGAACGCACATGTCTCGCAAGGCGGTTGGCCGGTATTGGTGTTGAACGCGGACTTCCGGCCGCTCAGCTATTATCCGCTTTCACTTTGGTCGTGGCAGGATGCGATCAAGGCGGTGTTCCTCGACCGCGTCAATATCGTTGAGCACTACGACCACGCGGTGCATAGCCCGTCGTTCGAGATCCAGCTGCCCAGCGTGGTGTCGCTGAAATCCTTCGTCAAGCCGACCACGCATCCCGCCTTCACCCGGTTCAACGTGTTCCTGCGTGACAAATTCATGTGCCAGTATTGCACGGCGCCGGACGACCTCACCTTCGATCACATCATCCCGCGCAGCAAGGGCGGTCAGACCACCTGGGACAACGTGGTCGCAGCCTGCTCACCGTGCAATTTGCGCAAGGGCAACATGACGCCGCAGCAAGCGCGGATGTTCCCGCGGCAGGCGCCGTTCGCTCCCACCGTGCACCAGCTGCATCGCAACGGAAGGCTGTTCCCGCCGAACTATCTGCACGACAGCTGGCTCGACTATCTCTATTGGGACACCGAGCTCGATCCGTAGCAGTGGCGCTCGGCTTCGTGCCGCCTCTCATAAGACCGTCACGTATTTTGACCCAAACTATCTTCGTGGCTCGACGCGCCCACGCACCCTGACCGTGCGCCCTTGCATGTGAGGCCTGCATCGTCCGGCCGAAGATGATGTTCTGTCAATTTTTGACTGACGAATTAGTCAAAAATGAACACCGATAGTGCGTGGACGTCATACATTCGTCCAATAAAATTGGACTTTTGGTATGCAGACGAGCCGCGCGGTGGCTTTCGTGAATTTGACTAATCAGTCAGTAATGATAAGTTTCTGTCGATATATTGCTCTTCGGAGACTGGCATCTTGACGACCATCGAACTGCCCAAGCGAGTTGCCGGAAAGCGAGCCAGGGGAAAGGAACGGCGTCGGCAAGCCATTCTCGATGCCGCTTTCGATCTGTTCATCAGCCAAGGTTTCGCTGGCACGCGGCTCGACGAGGTCGCAGAGCAGGCCGACGTCGCCAAGGGCACGATCTACCTGTTCTTCAAGGACAAGGAAGACTTGTTCGAAAAGGTGGTGCTCGGCGCGCTTGGTCCGACCCTGGACATGCTCGACAGTGCCGCCAATCGCGGCGACATACCGTTCAACGTGCTGCTTACCAGGATATTCGAAGCCTTTGGCAAAGAGATCTTGTCGACGAGACGTCGCGAGATCGTGCGGCTGATCATCATGGAAGCGCCGCGCTTCCCGCGGATCGCGAAGTTCTATCATCGCGAAGTGATTTCGAAGGGCATAGGCATCATTCGCAAATTGGCTCAGCGTGCGCATGCGAATGGCGAGCTGTCGTCGGATGCGCTGGTCCGGTTCCCGCAATTGCTTTTCGCGCCGCTGCTGCTGAGCGCGATCTGGGAAAGCCTGTTCTCCCGTCTCGAGCCGCTTGATGTCGAAGGTATGCTGGCGGCTCACCGCGAACTCCTGCTCTCTCCGTCGCAACCGAGGAGTTCGACATGAGCACGCGCATGAAGGCGATCCTGGCGATCGTGGTTTTGGTCGCCGGCATCGGCGGTGGATTTTGGTGGTGGCAAGGCCATCGGGCCAGCGATGGAACGCTCCTGCTGCAGGGCAACGTCGAAGTCCGACAGGTCAATCTGGGCTTCAAGGTACCTGGACGTATCGCATCATTGCTGGTCGATGAAGGCGCCAAGGTCGAACCGGGCCAGAAGCTAGGCTCGCTCGATCGGGTCTATTTTGAGGACAATCTCCGCCAGATGCGTGCCCAGCGCGACCAGTCGGCCGCCAATCTCGCGAAGATGGTCGCAGGCAACCGTCCGCAGGAAATCGCACAGACTGAAGCGCTGGTCGCCGAACGTGAGGCGGCGAGCGCAAATGCCAAGGTCAGCCTCGACAGGGCTACCCAATTGCTCAAGACGGCCTCCGGCACACAGAAGACCTATGACGATGCGGTTGCCCTCAACCGTCAAGCCGATGCGCAACTGACCTCTGCCCGCGAAGCGCTGCGTCTGATGAAGGCGGGATTCCGGCAGGAAGACATCGATCTTGCTCGCGCGCAACTCGCAGACAAGGAAGCTGCGATCCGGATCGCCGAGCGGCAACTGATCGACGCCGAACTGCTGGCACCCACGGCCGGTGTGGTGCTGAGCCGCGTGCGCGAGCTCGGCGCCATCGTCAACGCGGGCGAGACAGTCTTTGTCCTCAGCCTGACCACGCCGGTCTGGGTCCGCACTTATGTTTCGGAGCCGGACCTCGGACGGATCAGGCCGGGCATGCCGGTCGAATTGCGCTCCGACACGGCGCAAAGCGCGCCGATCAGGGGGCGGATCGGGTTCATTTCGACGACCGCGGAATTCACGCCGAAGACGGTGGAGACCCGCGAATTGCGGACCGCGCTGGTCTACCGGGTTCGTGTCGTGGCTGACGATCCGGACGGGATGCTGCGCCAGGGAATGCCCATGACGGTTGTTGTCCACGCAGGCACAGGCGTTGCGACGGCCGAAGGGAAATAGCCATGGTCTCGCCGCTGGTCTCGATCGAGGGCTTGTCCAAGGTCTTCGCGCCGAATGCTCCTGCGGCCATCCAAGCGCTGACGACTGAAATCAAGGCGGGACAGGTCACCGGGCTGGTCGGCCCCGACGGCGCAGGGAAGACGACGCTGATGCGGCTGATGGCGGCGCTTCTGGAGCCGACCGAAGGGCGAATCGCGGTGCTGGGTCATGACGCGCGCAGCGAAGCGACCGCGATCCATGACGAGATTGGCTATATGCCGCAGCGCTTCGGCCTCTATGAAGATCTGTCGGTGATGGAGAACCTCACGCTCTACGCCGATCTTCGCGGCGTGGTCGGCGACGAGCGCAAGGCGACGTTTGAGCGGCTGCTCGCCTTCACCGATCTCGCGCGCTTCACCGATCGGCTGGCAGGCGCGCTTTCGGGCGGCATGAAGCAGAAGCTCGGACTGGCCTGCGCGATGCTGAAATCGCCGAAACTGCTGCTGCTCGACGAACCCAGCGTCGGCGTCGACCCGATCTCGCGCCGGGAATTGTGGAAGATGGTCTACAGCCTGATCGACCACGGCGTCGGCGTGGTGTGGAGCACGGCCTATCTGGACGAAGCTGAGAACTGCGCCGAGGTGATCGTGCTCAACGAGGGCCGCGTGCTGTTTCAGGGCGACCCGAAAGCCATGACCGCCGGAATCTCCGGCCGTGTATTTCAGGTTCACGGCGCAGGCGCCGACCGGCGTTCGTTGCTGGCGCGGACGCTTGCGAGCCCGGACATCATCGATGGCGTCATGCAGGGCGAAGCGATTCGCCTCGTCACCGCCGAAGGAGCGGCGGAGCCGACGCCGCAAAGCATCGGCGCCAGCTCGGTGGTGATCAACAACGTGCCCCCACGTTTTGAGGATGCGTTCGTTGCGATGCTGGGCGGGCAACCGAAACGCACACTGACGGCGCCCGGCAGGCAGCCGGAACGTCACGACGGCCACGCACCCGTCGAGGCCAAGTCGCTGACGCGGCGTTTCGGTGATTTCACCGCCGCCGATCACATTACCTTTGAGATCGCCCGCGGCGAAATCTTCGGCCTGCTCGGCCCGAATGGCGCCGGAAAGTCGACGACCTTCAAGATGATGTGCGGCCTGCTGCGCCCCACCGAAGGCGCAGCGTTGGTCGACGGGCTGGACCTTTACATGGCTCCCTCCGCTGCGCGCGCACGGCTCGGCTATATGGCGCAGAAATTCTCCCTCTACGGTGACCTCAGCGTGGCGCAGAATCTCGATTTTTTCGCCGGCGCCTATGGGCTCTCGGGCGCCAAACGTCGCGAAGCGGTCGCCCGGGTCATCGACGCCTTCGATCTCAAGGCGAAGCTTCATCAGAACGCCGGCGGCCTTCCGCTCGGGTTCAAGCAGCGGCTCGCATTATCCTGCGCGATCATGCATGAGCCGCCGGTTCTGTTTCTGGATGAGCCGACGTCCGGCGTCGATCCGCTCACGCGCCGCGAGTTCTGGGGCTACATCAACGCCATGGTGGGACGTGGCGTCACCATCATGGTGACCACCCACTTCATGGACGAGGCCGAATATTGCGATCGCGTCGGGCTGATCTATCGCGGCAAATGTATCGCGATCGACACCCCCGAAGCCCTGCAGGCCTCGGTGAAGTCCAAGGAACTGCCGCATCCGACCCTCGAGGATGCCTTTATCGCTCTTGTCGAAGCGCACGACCTGCGTCAACAGCAGGCGGCCGCATGAGCACGATATCGGTCAGGTCCGGGCGCTGGCGTCGCATTCGCGCCCTCGTCGTCAAGGAGTCGCTTCAGGTCGTGCGCGACCCGTCGAGCTTTGTCGTCGCCTTCGTTCTTCCGGCGCTGCTGCTGTTCCTGTTTGGTTTCGGCATTACCTTCGATGCGACGCGGATCAAGGTCGGTCTGGTCGTCGAGGAGCCGACCCCGGAGAGCCAGGAGTTCGTGGCGTCGCTGTCGAACACCCGTTACTTCGACGTTCGCCAGTCCTCGAGCCGCCTATCGTTCGTCGACGACCTTTCCGCAGGCAAGATCAGCGGCATCATCGTTCTGTCCGGCGACTTCACCGAACGTCTCGCACGGGGCGATACAGCCGGCGTGCAGGTCATTACCGACGGCAGCGATCCGAACACCGCAGGTCTGGTGACCGGCTACGTGCAGGGCGCCTGGCAGTCTTGGCAATCGCAGCGTAATTTCGCCTCGGCCGCCTCGGCGCCGGGGCAGATCGACGTGCAGCCTCGATTTTGGTTCAACCCCGAACTTGAGAGTCGGCGGTTGCTGGTGCCGGGATCGATCTCCCTCATCATGATGATGATGGGATCACTCTTGACCGCCTTGGTGGTCTCGCGGGAGTGGGAGCGCGGCACCATCGAGGCCTTACTGGCGACCCCTGTCGGCACCCTTGAATTCATTATCGGCAAGCTGGTGCCCAACTTTATCCTGGGTCTGTGCGCCATGACGGTCTGCGTTCTGGCTGCTCTGTTCGTGTTTGACATCCCGCTGCGCGGCTCCCTGATCGTGCTGGTCGGATTTACCGCCGTCTTTCTTGCGGTGGCGCTCAGCCTGGGGCTGCTGATCTCGACCGTGGCAAGGACCCAATTCGTGGCGAGCCAGATGGCGATGCTGGTGGCGTTCTTGCCGGGTCTGTATTTTTCGGGATTTTTGTTCGAGATCGCGAGCATGCCGGCGCCGCTGCGGGCGTTCTCGGTCATCGTGCCCGCGAAATACTATGTCCGCGGCCTGCAGACCATCTTCCTCGCCGGCGACATCGGCTCGGTGCTGATCCCGTGCACGCTGATCCTCGTCTTCATGAGCACCGTGTTGTTCGTGCTTACCGCGCGCAACACCCGGCAGCGGCTGGATTGAGAGCGATGATCTGGACCAGGCTCTTGGCCCTGATAGTGAAGGAACTGCTAGCGGCGTTCCGCGATCGGAAGGCCCGGATGGCGCTCGTTCTGCCGCCGCTGGTCCAGTTCTTCCTGTTCGCCTACGCGGCGACGCTCGAAGTCAGTAATGTCCCCGTCGGAGTCTATAATCAGGATTGGGGTGCCTATTCCGAGCAATTGATCGGCCGCTTCGAGCGCGCATCGGCATTTTCGGAGGTCCGTCGCTATGCCAGCGAGGCGGACGCGCGGGACGCAATCGATCGCCAGGACGTCATGGTCGTGGTCCAGATCGGCCAGGATTTTTCCCGCAAGCTCGCCGGCGGCGAGAAGCCGAGCGTCCAACTGCTGCTCGACGGCCGCAAATCGAACAGCGCCCAGCTTCTCAACAACTACCTCGGAACCATTGTCGCCCAGTTCAGCGTCGATTTCCGCAACGGCCTCGCCTACAGGCCGATGAGCGAGATCGTCGACCGCAGCTGGTACAATCCCAACCGCGGCTATCGCGAATCCATGGTACCGATCCTGATTGCGACGCTGCCGATGACGATGGTCATGATGATTGTCGGCATGTCGGTGGCGCGCGAGCGTGAACTCGGAACCTTCGAACAGCTCCTGGTCTCGCCGTTGCAGCCGCTCGAGATCGTCGTGGGCAAGTCCGTGCCGGGGCTGATCGTGGGATTGGCGCAGTGCGCGATCATCGCGGTCATCGTCACCCAGCTCTTCGGAATCCATATCACGGGGTCCGTGGTGGTGCTGTTTACAGGTCTTACGATCTTCCTTGTCGCCACCATCGGCATCGGCCTGTTCATTTCGTCTTTCGTGTCGAATCAGCAGCAGGCGATGATGGGCATCATGGTCACGATGATGCCGTTGATGATGCTCTCGGGATTCAGTTCGCCGGTTCAGAACATGCCGACCTGGCTGCAACCGCTCGCGCAGATCAATCCGCTGACGCATATCGTCGTGATCATCCGCGGCGTCTTTCTCAGGGATATGCCGTTCTGGCTGGTTGCCGAGCGCTTGTGGCCAATGATCGCCATCGCGGCCGTGACGATTACAGCCGCTGCCTGGATGTTCCGGCGGAAAATTCAATGAGATCGCTACGGGACTGCGGTTTCCCTGGCGGGACCAGATCGCCAGCGTGTCTCACGTCGTGCCGCGATCGGCCTCGAATTCCTGCCGTGAAATCGAATAGATGTCCCAGACCGCGATGAACATCGCCGCGATCACCGGGCCGATCACGAAGCCGTTCAGGCCGAACGCCTCGATGCCGCCCAGCGTCGAGATCAGCACGACGTAGTCCGGCATCTTGGTGTCCTTGCCGACCAGGATCGGGCGCAACAGATTGTCGACCAGGCCGATCACCAGCGAGCCGTAGGCGATCAGGATCACGCCCTGCCAGATCGCGCCGGAAGCGAGCAGATAGATCGCAACCGGGATCCAGACCAGGCCGGCGCCCACCGCGGGCACTAGCGACAGGAACGCCATCACCACGGCCCACAGCAGTGCCCCGTTGATTCCAAGCAACCAGAAAATCAGCCCGCCCAGCGCGCCCTGCAGCAGGGCGATCAGCATG
The DNA here is from genome assembly GCF_013377015.1 of Rhodopseudomonas sp. Lineage (GTDB taxonomy): Bacteria > Pseudomonadota > Alphaproteobacteria > Rhizobiales > Xanthobacteraceae > JARJEH01. The sequence goes on from NZ_JACABA010000001.1 coordinate 1,664,032, forward strand.
TTGCCCTTCACGGTGGCGCGGATCACCACGGTGAATTTCAGCAGCAGCTCGTCTTGCTGTTGTTCGTGCAGCGGCAGCGCGCCCCTGACCCGGCGCGCCAACAGATCGCCGTCGCGGAGGAGGAAAAACAGCAGATACAGCATGACGAACAGATTGACGACAAATTCGAAGGTGCTCTGCCCGATGTTGATCGCCTGTCCGGCCAGGAACTGGCTGCCTTTCAAGAGGCCCGCCGACAGCCGTTCCTGAAGCGCGCCGAGGCTGGCGATCCCGAACCGATTCATCAGTTCGCTGATCCACGCCGGCAAGGCATCGACGACCTGTCGAAACAGCCGGACCAGGTCGAGCTCACCCGACTGGATTTTCACATACATGCCGTTGGCTTCCTGCGCCAGGGCTGCGCCAATCAGCGACAGCGGCAGGATTACTATCATCACGATGATCGCGAGGGTCGTGACAGCGGCGAGGTTGCGCCGATGCCCCGTGGCGTTGCAGAGTCCCCGGTACAGCGGCGCGAACAGAATCGCGATCACGACGCCCCAGAGCACCGCCCCGTACAGCGGCAGCAGGATCCATCCGAACGCCAGCGACGCCGCCACGATCAGGAACAAGAAAAATTTGTTTTCGTACGTGTGCATAACGAAGTCCATCAAGTCGCTCGACGGGCGGGCAACCTTCGTCGCGCTCGGCGTCAGGCCATCCTGTTGCCTACTTGAGCCAAACCGTGACCCGGCGCAACTCCGGCAGTAGGGTCAGCCGACAACAGCGCGGTCTACAGCAGCATTGGACACATTTCGAATGGACGCAGCAACATTTGCAATCGAACCGGTCGTCCTGAACCTCGCGGTCGCGCTCGGGATTGGGTTGTTGATTGGCGCCGAACGGGAGCGCCGCAAAGGCGAAGGTCCGTTCCGCGCGCCGGCCGGAATCAGGACGTTCGCGGTGACCTCGTTGTCCGGCGCAATCAGCATATTGGTCGGCGGCGAGGTGCTTCTCGCCGTCGCAACCGCGGGAATCATCGTTTTGGCGACGTTCGGCTATTGGCGCGGGCGGGAGGACGATCCCGGCCTGACCACCGAAGTGGCGCTGATCGCCACGGTGATGCTGGGCGGTCTTGCGATGGAAAGAGCGGGGCTGGCCGGCGGCCTCGGCGTGACCGTGGCGCTGCTGCTCGTCGCCAGATCCCGGCTGCACCGCTTCGTTCGCTCGGTGCTGACCGAGAGCGAACTCGAGGACGCGCTGATTTTCGCCGGCGCGTCGCTTGTTGTGCTGCCGCTGGTGCCGGATCGCGCGATGGGGCCCTACGGCGCGCTCAATCCGCACTCGATCTGGATCATTGTCCTGCTGATCATGGCCATCGGCGCGGCGGGTCATGTCGCGGTGCGCCTGCTTGGCGCCAGGTTCGGACTGCCGTTGGCGGGTCTTGCCTCCGGCTTCGTCTCGAGTACGGTTACGATCGCGGCGATGGGCGCACGGGCGGCAAAGTCCAGCGACATTCTGGCCTCGGCGGTCGGCGGCGCCGCGTTGTCGACGGTAGCAACGATCGTGCTGATGGCAGCGGTCCTTGCGGCCACCAGCGCAGCGACCTTGCATTCGCTCGCGGTCCCGCTGGTCTGCGCGGGTCTGGCTGCGGTGGTTTACGGCGCGGCCTTCACGATTGCCGCCTTCCGGCAACAGGCTGAAAGCGAAGCGCAAAAAGGCCACGCCTTCAGCCTCTCCACGGCTCTGGCATTCGCACTCACGCTTTCGGGCATCATGCTCGCTGGCGCCGCACTGCAAGATTGGTTCGGCGAAAGAGGCGTTCTGCTGGCTGTGGCGCTCGCCGGCTTCGTCGACATCCATTCTGGTGCGATTTCGGTGGCATCGCTGGTCGCCAATGGAAAGATGACCGCGGGTGACGCGATCGTTCCGATTCTGGCGGGATTTTCGACCAACACCATCAGCAAGATCGTGTTCGCCAGGACCAGTGGCGGGCGCGCCTTTGCGGTTCGCGTGGTCCCGGGGCTAATCTTCGTCGCGTTGGCGGCCTGGGCGGGCGCGCTGGTGGCTCCGATAGCAAACTGAGCCTTAGCCTGCCGCGGGGGGATAGGGCTTGAGTTCGACCGTGGCGGTCGAGAGCCTGCGATACAGGTCCCGCCGGCGCGCGATCGGCAGCCATTCGTACAGAAAGATCTCCAGCGGGCGCCAGTTCGCCACCCAGCCCAGGATCAGAAAGCTCTCCTCGACCAGTCGTCGGAACGGCGAGTCGATCAGATAGCCGCCGGCCAGGTGCGCCAGCGCCAGACACACGATCAGGATCGAGATGCCGATCGCGAGGGTTCGGCGGCCGATCCGGAACAGTTCCTTCAGCTCGCGTTGTTTCGTCGCGGTGCGTTCGGCGAAGTAGCGGCCCAGCGCCGCGCCGAAATCCCCCGCCGCGGCTCGCTGCACATCGGTATCGGGAAAATGCACCGCGATCCGGATCGCCCGGTCGGTGTCGAGCTCGCGCGCCCAGTCGACGATGTATTCCTCCGCCTCCTTGTCGAGATCCCGCTCGCGAAACGGAAACGGATCGAGGGTGTGAAACAGCTGGGCGATGTCGTCGACTCGCAGCTCGATCAGATCGGGAGTGGTTGTCGTCATCGCAGGGCAGCCAAACCGCAAAGCATTTGAAGTCGTATCGACCGAACAGCGCATTATTCGGATTGCATTGCCACCAAACCCTGCGCCAGAGTCAATCGACGAAACTGGACGAATGGCCATTGCTTGAGCCGCGCGGAGGCCCGAATGTCGCGTCATCAGGACAACTCGTTTGGCAAGGATAATGCCGCTTACGAAGCCTGGCTGCATACGCAATGCGATGTCGTCGCCAAGGATGTCCGCCATAAGCATGAGAAGATGAAGGAGAGCGCCTTCATCTTCCTGCGGGCGACCTATTTCCGCTGGGCCAGGACCATTCCGACCTTGTGTCCGGAGCTGATGGATGCACCGCGCGTACTGTCGGTCGGCGACATGCATCTGGAAAATTTCGGCACCTGGCGCGACGCCGAGGGCCGGCTGGTCTGGGGCGTCAACGATTTCGACGAAGCCGCGGTGATGCCGTATCCGCTGGATCTGGTCCGGCTCGCGGCCAGCGTCCGGCTCGCGCCGCGCGGCAAGCTGGACAAGCAGGCGGCTGCGGCGGCGGTGCTGAAGGGCTATCGCGCCGGACTCGCCGCGCCGCGTCCGGCGCTACTCGACGAGAGCGACACCTGGATGCTTCGCCATGCCGTTGCCGCCCGCAAGACCTCGGAAAAATTCTGGTCCGACGTCGCCAAATTTCCGAGAGCCCATCCGTCGCGAAAACTCATGCGCCACCTGGTCGAGAGCCTGCCGAAACACGCCGACAACGTCGAATACTTCCGGCGCGTCGCCGGCAGCGGCAGTCTCGGACGGCCGCGCTACGTCGCGATCGCCAATTGGCGCGGCGGAAGGGTGTTGCGCGAGGCCAAGGCACTGGTGCCGTCGGCATGGGTCTGGGCCAACGGAGAGGAGAACGCGAGCTCGCATTTTCTCGAACTGGCGACGGCGAATTACCGGGCGCCCGATCCGTTTCTCGAGGCCCGCCACGGCTTCGTGATCCGACGGCTCGCGCCGGATTCGCGCAAGATCGAACTCGGCCACAAGGCCGGTACGGTCCTCAGGGCCAATCTGCTGTGGGCGATGGGATACGACCTCGGATCGGTTCATGCTGCGGGTTCGCCGGGCGCGAAGGAGTTGCTCGCCGATCTGAAACAGCGACCGCGCGGTTGGCTCAACGCCGCGGCGAAGACCGCGGCGGCCGCGGTCAGGCGCGACTATCACGAATGGTGTGGATGAGTGATCGAGCTGGGCGTGGACGGGGGACGTAGCGCGATGAGCGACGCCGTGGTGGACGACATCGTGGCTTTGCTGCCGCCGCTGCTGCAGTCGCTGGAAGCGCTGGGCTTCGTCGCCCGCTATCTCGATCCGTCGGAGTTCGGCGTGGTGATGCAGCGAATCGACACGCCCGATCAGGCGTTGCGCGACGTGCTGCCGCGGCTGGCGAACTGGCCGGAGTCGTTTGCGTATCTGCGGGGGCCGTTGCAATCCGCCAGCGAGGCGGCGCTCGCCGCGTTCGCCGGGCTGCGCGCGGTCGAAGCCGGCGACGGCGATCTGATCGTAGTGTTTCGCGCGCTGCGCCAACTGCCGCGCGCGCAGGAGGCGCTGTACCCGCTGGCGGCGCTGTTGCCGCCGGTCTCGGAATTTTTCATGGCTCCCGAGCTGCGCGACAATGCCGATCTGGCGGCGCGGCTAGCGCAGCCGGCCGAACCGGACACCGGGATCTCGCACCACGATAACGAGCCCGGCAGCCGCGGCGGTTTCTCGCTCTATGTGCCGGAAACCTACACGCCGGATCGGGCCTGGCCGCTGGTGATGGCGCTGCATGGCGGCAGCGGCCATGGCCGCGGCTTCCTGTGGAGCTGGCTGCGCGACGCCCGCAGTCGCGGCGCGATCTTGGTTGCGCCGACAGCGACAGGGAGTACATGGGCCTTGATGGGCGACGATGCCGACACGCTGAATCTCGGCCGCATTCTCGATCAGGTGCGAGGGCGCTGGACCGTCGATACGACGCGTCTGCTGCTGACCGGCATGAGCGACGGTGGCACCTTCTGCTACGTCAGCGGGCTGGAACGCACGTCGCCGTTCACCCATCTGGCGCCGGTCGCCGCCAGCTTCCATCCGCTGCTGGCGGAGATGGTGGATGCCGAGCGGCTGCGCGGCCTGCCGATCCAGATCGTGCACGGGCGGCGCGACTGGATGTTTCCGGTCGAGGTCGCCCGCCAGGCCCGGCAGGCGCTATCCGCCGCCGGCGCCGCCGTGACCTTGCGCGAGATCGACGACCTCAGCCATTGCTACCCGCGCGAGATCAACGCTGCGTTGCTGGACTGGCTGGGCGCATCCGCCGCTTGATCGACCCGATCAACGGGATCAGCGGATTGCCCTTGTTCGCGACGTCGAGTTCGAATCGTTCGCTCAGCAGCACGATCGCGCAGCCCGCCGGGAGCGATTCCCTGCGGGCGAAGGCGAACGCCGAAGCCTTCAGCAGGAACAGGCCGCCGATGCTGTCGCCGGCATCGCGGGCGACCCAGAAACCATCTCGGTTGCGGCCGACGAAATAGACCGGGATCTCCTCGTTGAGGACGCCGCTGTCGGGACGGCGCAGCGTTTGATCCGTGGAATTCCTTGAAGGCGGCGCCAGCCGGAAGCTGTGGTTGCTGGTATTGGGATGGGTGGCGCTGGCATGGCCCGCGATCTCAATGGCGATGGCAGTCATGGAATCATTCCTCGATCGGATAGCGAGCAATAGATGCCGCTGTCGCCATATGAATTCGAGATCGAGCGGCGCGGCATCTTATAAGCGGCGCATAAAGGCCGCGGCCGGGTCTGCATCGATACGGGGACTTTGCCACGTTGCCGGCGCCGCCGGGAACCATTGCGGTCCGGGGCGCGTTGGTGGCGGTGATGGAGGATTGCGATGCGCTTGCTTCTAGGAATGATTTTGGGCGCAGCGATGCTGATTGCCGGCGTCTACATCTACGACTCGATGTCGACCTCGACGGTGGCGAACGGTCAGGGGGCGCAACCGGGGCGCACCATCGTCAACTGGGACGTCGCGGCGACCGACTGGGAAGCGCTGAAAGTCAGCGCCCAGCGCAATTGGGTCAAGATCTCCGAAAAGTAATCGTGCGCTATTTCTTCGCCGCGGCTTTGCGGGCGTCGCGGATCGCCAGCGCGAACTGCTCCTTGGTCAGCGGACCAGGTACCCGGAACTTGCCGATGATGAAGGCTGGCGTTCCCTGAAAGCCGAAGGCCTGTGCCTGATCGTCGGCTCGTTTCAGGATAGCCGCGATCGCCGCGGTATTGGTTTCGAGATCGCGCACGGCGCGATCGATGTCGATGCCCGCCTTGGCGAGGCGATCGCGGACACCGGCCTCGGTCAGCCGGACATCGAGCCCGATAAGCGCGTCATGCGCCTCGATGAACTTGTCCTGATATTTGGTCGCCAATGCGAGCCGCGAGGCATAGACCGAGACCGGTCCGAGGATCGGCCAATCCTTCAGCACCAGCCTGATCTTGCCGTCTTCGGCCACGACCTGATGCAGATCGGGCGCGAGCTTGCGGCAATACGGGCAGTTGTAGTCGAAGAATTCGACGATGGTGATGTCGCCCTTGGGGTTACCGGCGACTGGAATCTCCGGATCGCGCAGCACCTTGGCTTCGGTGAGGACGTTGCCGTCATCGCTCTGGGTCTGGCTGCGCGCCGCCACCGGCGCGATTTCGAGACCGAGCAGCACCGCGCTGGCGGCGAGCAGCCCTAGCGTTTCGCGCCGGCTGCGCCGATTGAACTGCGCACGCAGCGGGGCGGCCGGATCGGCGGGTTCGGTCATCGCAATCTCCAGGGAGCCCGAACGCGACGGTCGCTGTTCGGCATGGCGTCAGGTCGGGCCCACATATAGCCGGCCGGCGGGATATGGATAGGCGCAATGACGACGGCCGGGACGTAACTTCTGCGTCAGCGCAGCAGCAGCGTCGCCGCGACCGGAACCAGCAGCGAGGTCACCAGCGCATTCAGGCTCATCGCGATGCCGGCAAAGGCGCCAGCCAGCGCATCGACCTGAAACGCGCGCGCTGTGCCGAGGCCGTGCGACGCCAGCCCCACGGCAAAACCGCGGGCACGGAAATCCCTGATTCCAAGTGCGTTCATCAGCGGCGTCACCGCGATCGCGCCCATGATGCCGGTGATGATCACCGCCACCGCGGCGAGCGACGGGTCGCCGCCGAGCGATTCGCTGATGCCCATCGCCACCCCCGCGGTGACCGATTTCGGCGCCAGCGACAACACTACGGTCTTGGGCAGGCCGGCGGCCTCGGCCAGCAATACAACGGAGACGATCGCGGTGACGCAGCCGACCATCAGCGCTGCGATCATCGGCAGGATCGAAGCCACGATCACCTCGCGATTTTCATACAGCGGCACCGCCAGCGCCACGGTGGCGGGGCCGAGCAGGAAATGCACGAACTGCGCGCCGCTGAAATAGGTGGTGTAGGAGGTGCCGGTCAGCCACAGGAACACGCCGACGATCCAGATCGAATGCAGCACCGGATTGGCCAGCGCATTGCGGCCGGTGGCTTGCGACACCGCGTCGACCAGCGCGTAGACCAGCAGCGTCATGGTCAGCCACAGCAGCGGCGTCTGCGACAGATAGACCCACAGCGCGAAGGGATCGGCCTTCACCTTGCGCCCCGCAAGCGTGCGATCAGCCAGGCCGAGGCCAGGAAGGTGGCCACGGTCGCCAGCAGGGTGATCACCACCGAGGCTGCGAGCACCAGGGTGATTGCGACGCCGCGGTCGGCAATCAGATCGAGCTGCTGGACCACGCCGACGCCGGCCGGCACGAACATCAGCGACATGTGGCGCAGCAGGCCTCCGGCCGCTTCCTCGACGCCGTCATTGCGGAGCGGTCCGAATTCCAGAACCGACAACTGGTCACGCGCCAGCAACAACGCCAGCAGCAGCGCGAGGCCGATCACCGGCGCCGGCACCGGCGCGCCCAATCCCCGCACGATGGCCTCGCCGGCCAACTGGCACAGCAGAATCAGGCTCAGACTTGCGATCATCAGTCACCTCGCGTCGAACGACAGCGACCGATGCGGCGTATTCGCCCGCCTTGTCAATGTTGCGCAGCGGCCGGCGTTTCGCGGCGCGTGGCGCTCAGCCCTTCAGCTTCTTGTTGCACTCGCTCCAATAGCCGCCGCCCTTTTGAATCCAGCGCAGGCCGCCGGTGGTGTTGGCAGCTTTGTTGGTCTTCCAGCTTTCCGCGCAGGTGTGCAGCCGGGCCCTGGCCGCAGGCTCTTTGGCGAATTTCGCATCCACCGCGGTCGGGAACGTCGCGGGGCCGGCCGACGGTGGGGCCGCCACCGGCTTAGCGACGGATTTGGCGGCGGATTTATCCGGCTTGGCCTCGGATTTGGTTTCAGCCGTCTTCGGCGCCGAGGCATCCGAAGCGGCAGGCGCCGCCGCAGCGTCGGACCCGCATTGCGCCTTGCGGAAGTCGTTCCAGCTCTGGCCGCCAAGCGTGCCGGCGGTCTTGGCGGCCTGATATTTCGCACTGCACTCCTGCGCCGTCAGCGCGCTAGCCGACGACGACGCGCCGAACGACAGCAATCCTGCGGCCAACAAAGTTGTCGCGACGAGGGATGGGTGATTTCGGATCTTCATTGCGGCTCTCCCTGAACCCCTGAGAACGGAAGGGCCTCCATCCTAGCGAATCGCAAAGCCGAGACAATGCAATCCGCGGTTGCTTTCGTCGAAAAGATGTGGCGGACGTGCGGTATTCACCGGCGGTTAAGTATCCAGCCGCGAGGGTGGTGATCCCACCAACGACAAGGTCATTTCCATGAACATTTTGTCCCGCTGCGCCGTTGTTTCCGCCGTCGCATCGCTGCTGTTGACCGGCTCGGCCTTCGCCCAGGCCACCACGCCGGCGCCGAAGCCCGCCCCTTCGGCGATGGCGCCGGCCGAGAAGAAGGCCGAGAAGCCGCACACCGCGATATCGCTGGACTGTTCGAAGCAGGCCGATGCCCAGGGTCTGCACGGCAAGAAACGCAAGGCGTTCCGCAAGACCTGCATGAAGGACGCCAAGCCGAATTGAACCTCGCCAACCGCGCCAGTGCCGGACATCCCGGCGCTGGCGCCGCTGGGCGCATGGCCGCGCGCGCGGTGCGCATTTGTCGCACGCGACGGTATTTGCCATAACGGCGCGTGACCGAGAAAAACAAGCCTGCCGGCATTCAATCCAAAATCCTGAGCTTCATCGAGACCGCGCTGATCGGCATCGGCGGCGGCGCGCTGTTCTATTGGGCGCAATTGCCGGGCGGGTTGATCACCGGTGCGATGGTCGCGGTGGCCGCGGCTGGGCTCGCCGGACGCAAGATGGGCCTGCCGCAGCCGGTGGCGCATGTCATCCTGATGACGCTCGGGCTGTCGCTGGGCTCGATGGTCTCGCCGGAGATGATCCACAATCTCAGCGCCTATCCGGTGACGATCGCGCTGCTGGCAATCGCCACGGTTTGCTCCACCTTCGGCAGCAGCCATTATCTGCAATGGGTCCATGGTTGGGACCGCACCTCGGCGCTATTGGCCGGCAGCCCCGGCGCGCTGTCGCAAATCATCATGCTGGCGACCGAGCGCAAGGCCGACGTGCCGGGCATCGCGGTGGTGCAGATCATGCGGGTGATCATCCTGACCGGCGCGGTGCCGATGTTGCTGGCGGCCTCCGGCATGACGGGCCACGGCCCGCTGCCGTCGCGCGGAGCGGTGGCCTCGCCGCTGGTGCTGGCCGAACTGGCCGCGGTCGCGGTGGCGGCGGCGTTGCTGCTGCGCTGGCTGAATTTTCCCGCCGCCTGGATGTTCGGGGCGATGCTCGGCTCCTCGGTGCTGCATGGCGCCGGGCTGGTCGAGGGCACGCTGCCGCAATGGGCCTATGTGGGGGCGCTGATCGGGATCGGCACCTTGATCGGCTCGCGGTTCGGCGCGATCAAGCTGCGCACCATCGCCAGCCACATCGGCGCGGCGCTGGGGTCGTTCGCGGTGGCGATCGCGATCTCCTCGGTATTCGTCGCCGCGATCGCGCTGACCACCGCGGTGAAATTCAGCGACGTGGTGGTGGCGTTCGCGCCCGGCGCGATGGACGCGATGCTGGCGCTGGCGCTGACCCTGCACATCGATCCGGTGTTCGTCGGCGCGCACCATCTGTCGCGCTTCATCTTCGTCTCGATCGTCACCCCGGGGATCGTCCACCTGTTCGGCAAGGCGCGGGACGATCTCGACGATTAGTGCGAGGTCCTGCGCAGGCCCCAGCCGGCGATCGCCGCCATCAACAGCGAAATCAGCACGTTGTAGCCCGCCAGCGACAGCCCGAGAAAGCGCCACTGCACCTCGTCGCAACGCACCACCTTGACCGAATCGAGCTGCGCCAGCAGGCCGCCGGCCTTGCCGAGGCCAGTCTTGCCGAGATCGACGATCGGACCGCTGCACTCGGTCGGCCCCGCCCAAAACCCCCATTCGACACCTGCATGATAGGCGCCCAGTCCGGCGTTGCCGAGCGCGGCCAGCGTCAGGATCGCCAGGCCTGCCAGCAGTACGGCACGCGGAGCTCCCCAGTTCGCCGCCAGCGCGATCAGAAAGCCGAGCGGAAACAGCAGGTAATAAGCATAGCGCTGCTCCAGACAGAGCGGGCAGGGCACCAGCCCCTGCACCAGCTGGAAATACCAGGCACCGGCCAGCGTCGCCGCGGCGATGCTGGCGACGGTCAGCCCGGCCATTTGCGTCGGGCGCAATGAGGCGGCCGTGGCGCTTGATTTCAAGGTGATGTCGGCAGTCACGGCGATCTCCGGTTGGGATTGCGTCCTATCCCGCGACCATGGCGCTGTCGAGACGCCGGTCGATCACACCGAGGTGTAGGGCCGGCGCGGGTTGACCGGTGATCCCCGGCCGCTATATTCCGCCGGCTTCGCACCCCGACGTTCGGCGGCGGCGAAAAGCCCCTGTGGCGGAATTGGTAGACGCGCTCGACTCAAAATCGAGTTCCGCAAGGAGTGCTGGTTCGATTCCGGCCAGGGGCACCAGAAGCTCAGCGCGATCCCGACAACGCTCAGATCTCCGCCTTGCGCTGGCTCAACACCCGGCCGCGCGGCTTCGCCGATGGTTGCATGGGCCAATTCAAGCCAACCGATTACAGCTGCAAGATCAACCGGTTTGGCCCGGAACGGCCGGATCGCCAGCAGAGAGACCCACGATGTCGACCCCCTCCCGCGTTCTCGCTCCGCATCTCCGCTCCAAGATCATGTCGGCCGCCGAGGCCGCAGCGCTGATCCCGTCCGGCGTCCATGTCGGCATGAGCGGTTTCACCGGCTCCGGCTATCCGAAACTGCTGCCGGTGGCGCTGGCCGAACGCATCAACGCGCACCACGCCCGCGGCGAGAAATTCAAGGTCGGAGTGTGGACCGGCGCCTCCACGGCGCCCGAACTCGACGGCGCGCTGGCCAAGGTGGACGGGATCGAGATGCGGCTGCCGTATCAGTCCGACCCGACCTGCCGCGAACGCATCAACGCCGGCAAGATGGAATACATCGACATCCATCTGTCGCATGTCGCCCAGGACGTCTGGTTCGGCTTTCTCGGCAAACTCGATATCGCGATCGTCGAGGTCGCCGGCATCCGCGAGGATGGCACCCTGATCCCGTCATCCTCGATCGGCAACAACAAGACCTGGCTCGACCTCGCCGACAAGGTGATCCTGGAGGTGAATTCCTGGCAGGACCTGCGATTCGAAGGCATGCACGACATCTATTACGGCACCCAATTGCCGCCGCATCGCAAGCCGATCCAGATTCTCGCGACGCCGGACCGCATCGGCGAGAAGTATTTTCGCTGCGATCCGAACAAGATCGTCGCCATTGTCGAGACCAATCTGCCGGATCGCAATTCGGCGTTTTCCCCGCCCGACGAGATCTCCAACGCGATCGCCGGCCATATTCTCGAATTCCTCCAACACGAGGTGAAAATCGGGCGGCTGCCGGCCAGCCTGCTGCCGCTACAATCCGGCGTCGGCAACGTCGCCAATGCGGTGATGGCGGGACTGGAGACCGGCCCGTTCGAGAACATGACCGCCTACACCGAAGTGCTGCAGGACGGCATGCTGCGGCTGATCCGCCAGGGCAAGCTGACTTACGCCTCGGCGACGGCGCTGTCGCTGAGCCCGGCGGCCCATGCCGAGTTCATCCGCGACATCGAGTTCTACCGCGAGCGCATCGTGTTCCGGCCGCAGGAAATCTCCAACCATCCGGAGGTGATCCGGCGGCTCGGCGTGATCGCGATGAACGGGCTGATCGAGGCCGACATCTACGGCAACGTCAATTCCACCCACATCATGGGCACCAGCATCATGAACGGGATCGGGGGCTCCGGCGATTTCGCCCGCAACGCCTATTTGTCGTTCTTCATGACGCCGTCGGTGGCGAAGGGCGGCGCGATCTCCTGCATCGTGCCGATGGCCTCACATGTCGACCATACCGAACACGACGTCCAGGTCATCGTCACCGAACAAGGCCTCGCCGATCTGCGCGGGCTGTCACCGAAGGCGCGGGCCAAGGTCATCATCGAGAACTGCGCGCATCCGACCTTCAAGCCGGCGCTGCAGGAATATTTCGACCGCGCGCTGCAAGTGTCGCCGGGTCTGCATACGCCGCACATCATCGAGGAGGCGCTGACCTTCCTGCCGAACTGGATGGCCCACAAGGCCGCGCGCGAGGCCTGGCGCGAAGACTCGGTGGTGCAGGCCGACGCCTGGCGGTGACGGCGCGCCGCTGACTTACGGCACCAGCACCGCGGCGCCGAGCAATTCGCCGCGGCGCAGTCTGGCGATTACCTCGTTGGCCTCGGTGAGCGGAAACGCGGTGGTCTGGGTGCGAATCCCGGCCGCGGCGGCGACCTTCAGGAAATCCACGCCATCCTGCCGGGTGAGGTTGGCGACCGAGACCAGTTGCCGCTCGCCCCACAGGATGTCGTAAGGGAACGACGGGATGTCGCTCATGTGGATGCCGGCGCAGACCACGCGGCCGCCCTTGCGTACCGCGCGCAGCGCAGCCGGCACCAGTTCGCCCGCGGCGGCATAGATGATCGCGGCGTCCAGCAGCGCATCCGGCATCCGATCCGACGGACCGGCCCATACCGCACCGAGGCTGCGGGCGAAATTCTGCGCGGCGCTGTCGCCTTCTCGAGTGAAGGCGTAGACCGAGCGACCCTGCCAGCGCGCCACCTGCGCCACGATATGCCCGGCCGCGCCGAAGCCATAAATGCCGAGCCGTTCGGCGTCGCCGGCCATCACCAGCGAGCGCCAGCCGATCAGCCCGGCGCACAGCAGCGGCGCCACCGCAACATCGTCGCCAAGTTCGCCAAGCTGAAAGGCAAAGCGCGCGTCCGCAATGGTGTGGCTGGCGAAGCCGCCGTCCCGGGTGTAGCCGGTGAAGGTCGGGTGGTCGCAGAGGTTCTCCGTGCCGCCCTGGCAATAGCGGCAAACCCCGCAGGTCGCGCCGAGCCACGGGATGCCGACGCGGTCGCCGATCCGGTGGGTGGCGACGTCGGCGCCGAGCGCGTCGACGCGGCCGACGATCTCGTGGCCGGGAATGATCGGATATTTGATATCGGGCAACTCGGCGTCGAGCACATGCAGGTCGGTGCGGCACACCCCGCAGGCGCTGACCTTGATGCGGATCTGTTTTGCACCGGGGATCGGATCGTCGCGCTCGCGCAGTCGCAGCGGCGTGCCGGGCGCCTCGAGCACCATCGCTCGCATCATGATTCTCCAAAGCTGAACGCAGCGGAAGAACATAGCATGTCGGCCGGACGGCGCGGCAGGCAAGACGCAGCGGAGATTACTCCGCCGCCTGCAACGAGCGGCGCAGCTGTTTCGGCGCGATCCAGAACGCAGCGGGGCGCTCGAACAGGAAATTTGCGCCCGAACGCAGCGCCAGCCGCCAGATCGCCAGCGCGCCGGTGACGCCGACCGCGGTGACGATCAGCGAGATGGTGCCGATGTCGAGCAAGCCGGCGGCGAATTTCAGCAACGCCACCCGCGCGATCACCATCGGCAGGAAGAAGGCGAGATAGATCACGATCGAATGCTCGCCGCAGAACCGCAGCCCGTTCAGCCATTGTGCGCGCGCCAGCAGCGTGCCGGTGACGACGATGGCGCAAGCGCCGGCGATGCCGAGCGCGAGCGAGATCAGCGGCCATTCGCTGAGGTCGGCGGACACCAGCCCGGCATTGAGCACGGCCCACAGCGCGAGCCCCGCCAACGCCAGCGCCGGCTGCGCCCGGGCGCGATCGGACAGCGCGAACACCTGCGCGGCGAACAGATAGCCGGAATAGAAATAGACGAAGCGCGCAGCGAATTCGTCGATCACGGTTGAGCCGGTTGAGAGATGCGTCATCTCCAGCGCCGCGGCGACGGCCCAGATCGCCAGCGGCGGCAGCCGCCGCGTCGCCTTGGTGACAACGAAGAAGATCGGCAGCAGATAGATGAACCACAGCGTGCCGAACGGTTCGATGAAGGCTTGCAGATACAGCAACCCGACATGCGCCCAGCCCTGTTCGGCAGCGAAGCTCGGCGCCTTGAAGCCGAACTGGATCGTCACCCACAGCAAGTAGAAATAGGCGAAGTGCACCACCTTGCGGTCGAGATAAGTCCGCCAGTCGCGGTCGATCACGACGGCCAGGAACAGCCCCGAAAGCAGGAAGAAATCCGGCATCCGGAACGGCTTGGCGAACGCCACCACGAGATGCATGAAGCCGATCTGGCCGGCGGCGGCCTCGACGCCCAGCACCGAATGCATCATCACCACCATGACGATGCAGATGCCCTTGGCATAATCCACCCAGTCGATCCGCGGCGCTGGCGCGGGGCCTGCGGCGGATATGCCGTTTGCGGTCATCATTATCCCTTTTCGGCGCGGCTTCGGCGCAGTATCGGGCGAAACAGTTGCGTACTTGTTTCCGCGATCGAGGAATGTGCCGGTCTCATCGTTCACATCGGCGAGATCACAAGTTGGTTAAGGCGCGTTTATGTTTTCTGTTCACGCTGATGCGGCCCAGGATTCCTCCGTCGTCACCGGGTTTGACCCGCCTGCGGGGCCGAAGCCCCTTCGGCGCGACGAAGGCCCGGTGACCCGTCCTTCTTTCAAGAATGATGGATACGCGGGTCAAGCCCGCGTATGACGGCGTGCGAGTGATCAAATCGGACACAACTTTGCGCGCCTTCGATACCCCCCTGCCGATCGACGTGGTGCTTGATGAGCTGTCGCGTGCCCTCGAGCACAACAACGCCGCGGTGCTGGTGGCGCCGCCCGGCGCCGGCAAGACCACGAGGGTGCCGCTGGCGCTGCTCGACGCACCGTGGCTGGGCAACAAGAAAATCATCGTGCTGGAGCCGCGCCGGATCGCGGCCCGCGCCAGCGCCGAGCGGATGGCGAAGACGCTGGGCGAACGCGCCGGGGAGACGGTCGGCTACCGCGTCCGCTTCGGCTCGAAGATCTCGCGCGCCACAAGGATCGAGGTGGTGACCGAAGGCATCTTCACACGGCAGATCATGGACGATCCGGAACTGACCGGCGTCGCCGCGGTGCTGTTCGACGAATTTCACGAGCGCTCGCTCGACGCCGATCTAGGTCTCGCGCTGGCGCGCGATGCCCAACAAGGGTTGCGCGAGGATCTGCGCATTCTGGTGATGTCGGCGACCATCGACGGCGCCCGGGTCGCCAGCCTGCTCGGCGACGCCCCGGTGATCGCCAGCGAAGGCCGCGCCTTCCCAGTCGAGACTCGCTATCTTGGCCGCAAGCCGGATGCGCCGCTGGAGCGGCAGATGGCCGATGCGATCGCGATGGCGCTGCGCGCCGATCCCGGCTCGGTGCTGGCGTTCCTGCCGGGCGCCGCCGAAATCCGTCGCACCCAGACCTTCCTCGCCGAGCGGATTCACGATGCGGCAATCGAGATCGTGCCGTTGTTCGGCGCGCTCGACGCCGCGGTGCAGGACCGCGCCATTCAGCCGGCGCCGAAGGGCACCCGCAAGGTCGTGCTGGCGACGTCGATCGCCGAGACCTCGCTGACTATCGAGGGCGTCCGCATCGTGGTCGATTGCGGCATGGCGCGGGTGCCGCGCTATGAGCCGGACATCGGCCTGACCCGCTTGGAGACCGTGCGGGCCTCGCGCGCCGCAGTCGATCAGCGCCGCGGCCGCGCTGGCCGCACCGAGCCCGGAATCTGCTACCGGCTTTGGGACGAGCCGCAGACCGCGTCGCTGCCGGCCTATACCCAGCCGGAAATTCTCAGTGCCGATCTGTCCTCGATGCTGCTCGACTTGGCGCAATGGGGCGTCAGCGATCCGGCCACATTGGCGTTTCTCGATCCCCCGCCGGCGCCGGCGCTGAAGGAGGCGCGCAGCCTGCTGGGCGAACTCGGCGCACTGGACGGCGACGGCCGCATCACCGACGAGGGCAAAAGCCTACGGGCGCTGGCGCTGCCGCCACGGCTGGCGCGGATGATCGTCGATTCGCAACGGCTCGGCTCCGGCGAGGCGGCCGCGGAAATCGCCGCGATCCTCACCGAGCGCGGGCTCGGCGGCGACAGCGTCGATCTCGATCATAGGCTCGATCAGTTTCGCCGCGACCGCTCGCAACGAGCCACCAGCGCCCGGCAGATGGCGCAGCGCTGGGCGGCGCAGGTGGCTGCTTCTTCCTCGTCCTCTCCGCAAGGGGGAGCGGAGCTATCGACCGGCGTGATGCTGGCGCTGGCGTTTCCCGATCGCGTCGCCAAGAATCGCGGCAATGGCAGCTTCGTGCTCGCCAACGGTCGCGGTGCCGCGATCGACCAGACCTCGGCGCTGGCGCGCGCGCCCTATATCGCGGTGGCGGAACTGACCGGCACGGCAGCACAGGGTCGCATCTTGCTGGCAGCGCCGATCCGGCAGGACGACATCGAGCAGCGATTCGCCGACCAGATCGCTGACGTCGTCGACGTCAGCTTCGATCGTGCCGCGATGGCGCTGCGGGCGCGGCGCAAGCGCACGCTGCATGCGATCACGCTGTCGGAAGCGCCGCTGGCGGTGACGCCGTCGGTGCAGACCGCGTTTGTGCTGTCCGACGGCCTGGTCGCCGCCGGACTGGATAAACTGCCGTGGTCGAAGCCGCTCGCGCAATGGCGCGGCCGGGTGATGTTCTTGCGCAAAGCCGAAGGCGAGCAATGGCCCGATCTGTCGGATGCGGCGCTGGCCGAGCGGCGCGCACAATGGCTGGTGCCGGCGCTGTCCGATAAATCCTCCCTGAAGGAATTTTCCGCGGGCGATCTGTCCGATGCGTTGATGGCGCAGCTGTCGTGGGAACTGCGCGCGCGGCTCGACAAGGAGGCGCCGACCCATTTCGAAGCCCCGACCGGCACGCTACTGCCGATCGACTACGAAGCCGAACAGGGCCCCACGATCGCCGTGCGGTTGCAGGAATTGTTCGGCCTCACCACCCATCCTTCGGTGGCGCGTGGCGCGGTGCCGCTGGTGCTGGAACTACTGTCGCCGGCGCATCGCCCGGTGCAGGTGACGCGAGACCTGCCGGGGTTCTGGCGCGGCTCTTACGCGGCCGTGCGGTCCGATCTGCGCGGGCGCTATCCGCGCCATCCCTGGCCCGAGGATCCGGCGAATGCGCCGCCGACCCGCCGGGTCAAGCCGCGCGGCACGTGAGCCTCGGCGCCGCCGTTAAGACTTCGCTCACCCTTTTGGGCAAAACAGCAGGCGTGGCAGCGCGCGTTCATCGCGGCTTGCATCGCGACGTGGTCTGATTGCCGCGCCCGAACCATTTTCGACGAGTCCGCGTATGCGTCAGATCATGATCTTCGCCGCCATCATGGTGTTCCTCGGCACCGTGATGGCGCAGATGGCCGACCGGATGACGCCGGCGCAGGCCCGCGCCGTCGTGCCGGGCATAGCCAGCGCCGCATCGCCGACCGCCGGCGTCCGCAATGTCAGCATTCCGCGTGATGCCCGCGGTCATTTTCAGACCGACGGCCGGATCGACGGCCAGCGCATCGCCTTCATGGTCGATACCGGCGCCTCGGTGATCGCGCTGAACGAGAGCTCCGCCGCGCGATTCGGACTGCGGCCGCAGCGCTCCGACTACAACGCCACCGTCTCTACCGCTAACGGCACCGTCAAGGCGGCGCGGACGCGGCTGGCGATGGTCGATATCGGCGGCCTGATCGTGCGCGACGTCGACGCCATGGTGCTGCCCGACGAAGCGCTGTCGGAGAACCTGCTCGGGCTGTCGTTCCTGTCCAGGCTGAAGCGGTTCGAATACGCCAACGGCCAGATGGTGCTGGAGCAATAGGGCCGCAGAGTTGCGCGGGTCTACGCAGCACGCACCGATGTCAGAAAGCTGTCGACCTCGCCTCGGAGCCGATCCGACTCCGAGGACAATCCGGTCGCGGCGCTCAGCAATTTCGATGCGGCGTCGCCCGCTTCGCTGGAGGCTCGCGCAACGCCGGTGATATTGGTGTTCACCTCGCGGGTGCCGTCCGCGGCCTGTTGGACATTGCCGGAAATCTCTGCGGTGGCCGCGCCCTGCTGTTCGACAGCGGCGGCGATCGCGTTGGCAATCTCGTTGATCTCGGCGATGGTCCCGCCGATTCCCTGGATCGCCGTGACGGCCGCTCCGGTTGCGGTCTGGATGCCCCGGATCTGGGCGGAGATTTCTTCCGTCGCCTGCGCGGTCTGGTTGGCCAGCGCCTTCACTTCGCTTGCCACGACGGCAAAGCCGCGGCCCTGCTCGCCGGCTCGCGCCGCTTCGATGGTTGCGTTGAGGGCCAGCAGATTGGTCTGGCTGGCGATGCTCTGGATCAGTGTCACCACTTCGCCGATGGTTTGGGTGCTGGTGGCGAGCCCATCGACAACCGCGGTGGTGCGGCGGGCTTCCTCGGCGGCCTTGCCAGCGACTTCGGCGGAGCGCGCGGCTTGATGGGCGATTTCGGAGATCGAGGCCGTTAGTTGTTCGGCGGCCGAGGCCACCGTGCCGACATTGAGCGACGCTTGCGTCGAGGCGGTCGCGGCCGCGGAGGTCTGCCGTGCGGCTTCCGAACTGCTGCGACTCATGGTCGACGACATGGCCTGCATTTCGCGGGCGGCGACGCCGACGGCTTCGACAATATGACCGATCTTGCGCTCGAAATCGTCAGCGAGCCCGCGCAGGGCCGCATCGGATTGCACCTTGGCGCGCTTCTCGGCCTCGGCGCTCTCGGCGTGAGCGCGGGCCGCGGCGGCGCTGGACTCCTGCGCTTCGGCGGTTTTCTGCGCGGTCGTTGCGAACAGTTGTTCCAGCTGATGGGAAAGCCAGACCAGCACACTGGCTTCCATGATCAGGATCACGGCATGGAGGATGACCCGAAACAGATCGCCGCCGCCCGGGAAGATCGCTGCCGGAATAATGAAGTTCAGAACCAGATGATGCAGCGCGACGGCGACCGCGCCGATCGCGATCGGTCGAAAATCGCAGTACGCGACGAGGCAGGCCAGCGCTGCGAAGAAGTACATATGAATATCGATTTGCCAGGGATGGCCGGCAAGCTGATAGGTGAACACCGCAACGCCGCCGATCACCGCGATGGCGACAATCAGCCGGGTCGACAATTCATTGCCGGCGGAACGCCACGAGATTGTCGCGGCAAGCGCCAGCATCACGGTCAGCAGCGTCGGCAGAAGCCAGCCGGTGCCGAGCACCATACCGATTGTCATCGCGATCGGGACGTGCAACCAGAGCAGGGCGACCAGCGTCTTGCTGGCGACTTCACGCAGTGCGGCGAGGTCGCGGTTTTCGGTCGTCATGCTCAAATGTCCTTGGCGGGTAGGTTGAAGCAGGCGGCAATCGCCTGCGGGTCGATGGCGAGCCAGGCGCCTGCCTGATGGAGCCGCAGAATTCCTTCACGATCGTCCGGCCGCACCACCAGCACCGCCGGCAGGGCGGTCAGTCGGACAATTGCGGCATTGGCGGAGGCGGCGGCAACGATGACCTGTTGCGAGTTCCACCAGGGCGGAAAGGCTACCGCGACCACCTCGGCGCCCGGACGAACCTGCAGCGACATCGCCGCGATGGCGACCCAGCTCGCAACAAGCAGAACGGAGGGGTAGAACCACGCGGACGGCCGGGTTGGTTTGATGGGCGACGCTTGGTTCATTTGCAATTAATTATCGCGGTCATGCTAATTGTCGGTGAAGAAGAGGCCGCGTAGATTTACCAGGGGCTGGATTTAGTTGGTCACTGCGGCGATCGGTGCGTCTGTCAGCCGCGCTTCCAGATCATGTCCCGCGCCGCAAGCAGTCCACCGCCGGCGATCAATGTTGCCGCCAATGCCAAGGTCGCGGTCGGCTTGGCAAAGCCTGCGATGATCAGGAACGAGGTCGATAGCAGCGGGGTGGCGTAGGACGCCGCGCCCAGCACGCGGATGTCGCCGCGCTTCATGCCGATGTCCCAGGCATAGAACGCCGCCCCGACCGGACCGACGCCGAGCGCGACGATCGCCAGCCATTGCGAGACGCCGTTCGGCCACACCGTCACTTCGATCAAAAGATGCATAATCGCCGCGAGCAGCGCGGTCGCCATGCAGAATCCCGCCACCGCGTCGGTCGGCACCGCGCGCAGCCGGCGCGACATCACCGAATACGCCGCCCACACGAACGCTGCCACGAATGCCGCCGCCAGTCCTGGAACGAAGGCCAGCTCGAACCCGGCGGAATTGCCGACAAACAGCAACACGGTTCCGGCCAGCCCGAGCAGCGCGCCTGCGATGTGATGCGGCTGCAACCGCTCGCCCGGCAACAGCGATGAAAACACCACGATCAGCAGCGGCCACAGATAGTTCAGCAGCCCAGCCTCGGCCGGTGGCGCGAATCGCAGCGCCAGAAAATACAGGGCGTGATAACCAAACAATCCGCCGACGCCGACCGCCCAGGCGAGCGGCGATTGTCGCAGCGCGCGGAGCGCGCCCGGCCGCGCCAGCCAACCGATAGAGGTCACTAGCGCGCCGATCGCAAATGTCATGGCTGCGAGCTGAAACGCCGGTACCGCGCCGGTC
This sequence comes from Rhodopseudomonas sp., assembly GCF_013377015.1. Lineage (GTDB taxonomy): Bacteria > Pseudomonadota > Alphaproteobacteria > Rhizobiales > Xanthobacteraceae > JARJEH01. The sequence goes on from NZ_JACABA010000001.1 coordinate 1,684,739, forward strand.
GCCACGGTCAGCACCGCCAGCAACGACCACATCAGGATCGCGGTCAGGCCGATCAGTGTGGCGGTGCGCGGGGTCATTCGTTCCGACTTCGGACTACGCAATCAACCCAGCGCGTTTTGCGATTCTGAGACAAGGGACAAGCGACGTGATTGCGAGCGATCGGCCGGCGCGAAGCGGCGGTCGATCTGCGAAGCAATCCAGAAATCCTAAGGCATGGACGGGATTGCTTCGTCGCAAGAGCCCTTCCCAATGACGGCGACCTCGCTCAGATCATGTACTGGCCGCCATTGATCGACAGCGTCGAGCCGGTGACGAAGCCGGATTCGTCGGCGGCCAGAAACACCACCGCGCGGGCGATCTCCTCGGGCTCGCCGAGCCGGTTGACCGGGATCAGCGGCAGGATCGCCTTGTCCAGCACGTCCTTGGGCACCGCCTGCACCATCTCGGTGTTGATATAGCCAGGGCAGATCGCGTTGACGGTGATGCCACCACGGGCGTTCTCCAGCGCCAGAGCCTTGGTGAAGCCGATGTCGCCGGCCTTCGCCGCCGAATAATTGACCTGGCCGAACTGGCCCTTCTGGCCGTTGACCGAGGAGATATTGATGATGCGGCCGAACTTGCGCGCGCGCATGCCCTCGATCACCTGGCGGGTCATGTTAAACAGCGAACCGAGATTGGTGTTGATCACCGCGTTCCACTGCTCCAGCGTCATCTTGTGAAACGCGCCGTCGCGGGTGATGCCGGCATTGTTGACCAGGATTTCGACCGGTCCGAGTTCGGCCTCGACCTTCTTGACGCCCTCGGCGCAGGCGTCGAATGAACTCACATCCCATTTATACACCGGGATACCGGTTGCTGCCTTGAACGTCTCGGCGGCGGCGTCATTGCCAGCATAGGATGCGGCGACTTGGTAGCCCGCCGCCTTCAACGCCTTGCTGATTCCTGCGCCAATCCCCCGCGTTCCTCCGGTCACCAATGCAACACGCGCCATATCGGTACTCCTCCCCTTGCGCATGACTCACCAAAGCGTGAGCGGTGACGGTCAGATCATGCGGCATTCCAAAATCATGAACGCGATTGTCGCAATGCCATCCTCCTCCTCTTTCGTTGAGGATGCGTGGCTTGCTGATCGTGTCCGGCTTTTCTTATAGCCTCGAATTAATCTGGCCGCGTGACGAACATCAAGACAAAAACGCCCGGCTTTCGCCGGGCGTTTTGCTTATTCGTTGGTGCAGTGCAAACGACGAGCTGATGGCTCGCCGTCATTTGTCAGCGCGCGTCAATCGCGCGCGACGCACATCGCGATGCCCATGCCGCCGCCTATGCACAGCGTGGCGAGACCCTTCTTGGCGTCGCGCTTCTGCATCTCGTGCAGCAGCGTCACCAGCACTCGCGCGCCGGAGGCGCCGACCGGATGGCCGATCGCGATCGCGCCGCCATTGACGTTGACCTTCGAGGTATCCCAGCCGAGGTCCTTGTTGACCGCGCAGGCCTGGGCCGCGAACGCTTCGTTGGCCTCGATCAGATCGAGATCGTTGATGGTCCAGCCGGCCTTCTTCAGCGCGGCGCGCGACGCCGGGATCGGCCCGGTGCCCATGATCTTCGGATCGACGCCGGCCTGGCCCCAGGACACGATGCGGGCCAGCACGGTCTTGCCTTCCTTGGCGGCCTGCTTGGCGGTCATCAGCACCACCGCGGCGGCGCCGTCGTTGATACCGGACGCCGAGCCCGCGGTCACGGTGCCGTCCTTCTCGAACGCCGGCTTCAGCTTGGCCATCGCTTCGATGGTGGCGCCGTGGCGCGGATATTCGTCGGTATCGACGGTGATGTCGCCCTTGCGGGTCTTGATGATGAAGGGAACGATCTCGTCCTTGAACTTGCCGGCCTTCTGGGCGGCCTCGGCCTTCATCTGCGAGGCGACCGCGAATTCGTCCTGCTGCTGCCGGGTGATCTGGTACTGCTTGGCGACGTTCTCGGCGGTGTTGCCCATGTGATAGCCGTTGAAGGCATCCCACAGCCCGTCCTTGATCATGGTGTCGACGAACTCGACCGCGCCCATCTTGACGCCGCCGCGCAGATATTGCGCATGCGGTGCCATGCTCATCGATTCCTGGCCGCCGGCAACGACGATCTCGGAATCGCCGTTGAGCAGCGCCTGATAGCCGAGCGCCACGGTGCGCAGGCCGGAGCCGCACAATTGGTTGACGCCCCAGGCCGGGCTTTCGACCGGAATGCCCGCCGCGATCGAGGCCTGGCGCGCCGGATTCTGGCCCTGCGCGGCGGTGAGAATCTGTCCCATGATCACTTCTGAAACCCGCCCGGGCTCGATGCCGGCGCGTTCGAGCGCGGCCTTGATGGCGACGGCGCCGAGCTCATGCGCTGGCGTGGTGGCAAAGGCACCGTTGAAACTTCCGACAGCGGTGCGAGCAGCGCTGACGATGACGACATCGTCGGACATGGACATCTCCTGGGCTTGAGGTTCTTGGACGGCGGGCGCCGGGGTTGGCGAGCCGGTGTCGAGATCTATCCTGTTAACCCGACGGCGGCGTGTCAATCCGAGACACGGTATAGCTGGTCCCGAACCGCCAATAAAATCACCTCCGGGGCACCGTCGGAGGCAGCTTCTGCCGCCAAATTAACCCTGGCGCACAAAACGGTAGCCGAACCGGATTGGAAGTGCTTACTTTATTGCATTGCGTTCTGCCGGCCGCCGTGACTTCGGCGGGTCCCTTTCCTCCGTGCGTGTGGGTGCCCATGGCGAAATCAGACCAACCGACCACGATCAAGAAATACGCGAACCGGCGACTCTACAACACCGGCACCAGTACCTACGTGACGCTCGAAGACCTGGCCTTGATGGTCAAGGATGGCGAGGATTTTCTGGTCTACGACGCCAAATCCGGCGACGACATCACCCGATCGGTGCTGGCCCAGATCATCTTCGAGCAGGAGAACAAGGCCGGCCAGAACCTGCTGCCGACCACCTTCCTGCGGCAGCTGATCCGGTTCTACGGCGACAGCATGCAGATGGTGGTGCCGAAATATCTAGAGCAGTCGATCGATAGCCTGACCCGCGAGCAGGAAAAATTCCGCAAGCAGATGACCAATACGTTCAGCATGACGCCGTTCGCGCCGCTGGAGGAAACGGTCCGCCGCAACATGGAATTATTTCAGCAGACCTTCGCGATGTTCAAGCCATTCGTGCCGCCGCGCAAGGGCAGCGTCCACACCGCCGAAGCCGAAGAGGCCACACATGAGCCGGCCGGCGAGACCGGCAATATCGAGGATCTGCGGCGTCAGATGAAGGATATGCAGGAGCGCCTGGAGCGGATGTCGCTCGAGCAGCCCAAGAAGGACGAGTAGTTTTTCCAAACAGCAGGGTTGCAGCGGGTCGGTGTTTTCCGGCTGGCGCGGCGGTGAGGGACCTAGTTTCCGCGAGGAACCACCCCTCACCCCGCCGCCGTTGCGCTCTCCGTAGCCGCCAGGTCCCATGGCCGGTCCTGCGAGGCGAGCCCGATCAGCCGGCCCTGGATGTAGTCGCAGCCCCAGTCGCGCAGCAGGTCGGCTGATTCCTGGTCCTGCACCCATTCCGCCACGGTCTTGATGCCGAGTCGTCGCGCCAGATCGATCAGCGTCTGCACGAAGGCGCGGTCGTCGGCCGAACGCGCCATGTTCTGCACGAAGGCGCCGTCGATCTTCACAATGTCGACGCCGAGATTGCGCAAATTGCGGAACGAGGTGTAGCCAGCACCGAAATCGTCGATCGCGATCCGGGCGCCGAAATTCTTCAGCCTTGTGACGAAGCCGCGGACCTCGTTGAGGTCCTGGATCGCCACCGTCTCGGTGATCTCGACGATCAGTCGCTCGGCGACGCCGGGATGCGCCACCATCATCGATTCAATGCTCGCCCACCAGTCCGGGTCCATCGTGGTGTCGGGCGAGATATTGAGGCTGAGCTGCACGCTTGGCGAGGCCGCGAGTTCGGCGACCACCAGTTCGAGCACGCGGTGATCGACCAGGCGAATCAATCCGAGCTTTTCCGCCACCGGCACGATGTCGGGCGCCAGCAGGAACTGGCCGTCGGGCTGCTGCATCCGGACCAGGCATTCATGGAAGGCAGGTTGGTGCGAGACCGCATCAACAACCGGCTCATACGCCATCACGATGCGACGCTCGTTGAGGGCGGTGACGATTTCGTCGGTGACGCGGATGTTGACCCGGCGCTGGGCGTCGCGCTCGACGTTCGGGCGCCACATCGAGAACGAACCGCTGCGGCGGCTCTTCGCACTGTCGAGCGTCTCGTGGGCGCGGTTGACGGCTTCGTCGGCGCTGCGCGCATGGCGCGGTGCACCGACCGCGCCGATCGAGGCAGTCACCGAGACCGGGCCGGATTTGGTTGGCACGATATCATTGCGGATCCCGGCCAAAAATCGGTCGGCCGCGACATTCATGTCGTCGGCGGTGCAGTTCTTCAACACCAGGCCGAATTTGTTGCCCGAGAATCGGCCGAGTTGGTCGCCGGCGCGCAGCCGCGCGCGAATTCGCCGCGCGACCTCGCAGATCACTTCGTCGGCGACATCGAAGCCGAATGCGTCGTTGATCCGGGCGAGATGATCGATGCTGATCAGCATGAAGGCGAAGCTGGAGCGGAACCGTGCGGCCTCCTCGATGGTCTCGGCCAATGACGCCATCAGATGGGTGCGGTTGAGCTCTCCGGTCAGCGGATCGTGCCGCGACAGCTTCAACAGCTGTTCGTCGTGGGCGTGGCGCTCGTTGTTGACGCGGACGATGCCCTCGACACGGGTCGGCCGGCCGTCGGCGCCCGGAAACCAGCTGCCGCATTCCTCGATCCAGCACACCGGCGCGGTGGTCGAGGCGCGAACGCCATATTCGATCCGGTACGGCACGCTGCCGTGACCAGCCGCCACCGGGGTGCTCAACAGCGCGTCGGAGCGGATCTCGCGGGCGGGTTCGATCAGCTTGGCAAATTCGGCGCCGCGCGCCAGCGTCGCGGTGGGAATGTCCTGAAACACCGCCTCGGCGTGATCTGTCCAGACCATGCTGTCGCTGGCGAGGTCCCAGACGAATGCCGCCTGTCCCAGTGCGGCGAGGATCTTCGAAGGCTGGGGAGGGACGGGAAGCGGGCTAGCGGCGCTGGCAACCTGGGTCGAGGTTTTGGCATTCGCAAAATCGTAGGATGTCACGGTTGCCTCGTTATGGGACGCCTGCAGGTGATTCCCTGCGAGAGAATAGGGCGCCGGTGCTCCGGAACGCTAGGCAAAGTTGATAAACAATTCGGAAACCAAACATCCCGACCTCGTGGAACACCCAGGCGGCATCGGCATAACCCTTGCCATGGATATGTGACAGGGACCGTCAGCGTTCCGAAACGGCACAGATCAGGCAGGTCGCCATGATGAGCAACGGGATCAGCAGCGCTTTCGAACCGATCGAAACCGCCGGTCAGACCGACGCAACGGAGACGGTCGACTCTGCCACCACGATGGAGGTCGTCCCGGTCATGACCCGCACCCGATACACCGACCGCCTGGTTCGTCCGGATTCGACCTTCGTGGCGCATCTGATGGCGATCGATCAACAGTATCCGCAGACCCGCGAGTGGTTGCGGGCCGAACCCGCCCAGGCGATGGCGGCGTACCGGTCGGCCGTCGGACAAAATCATTCCGCCGCGCAGGCCGGCGAGCGGATGCGGCGCCATTCCTGACGCGCAACCGGCGCGACCAGACCAAGACCAGCAAGAACGAGGGTCAGCGCGGCGGGTCGGACGACGGATTTGATCCGTCGTCCGGCTGCAGGCCGGGCGATTGAATCCGCGGCGAGGAATCGGGCGATGTCGGTGCCGGCGTCACCGCGACCGGTTCCGGGCGGTCCAGCAGCACCGCTTCCGCGATCGATGCGGCGGCGGGGATCGCCGGCTTTGGCGCAGGGTCGATTGCCGGTTCGTCGTGCAGCTGTGGCATCTGGGCTGGCGGAGCGGGTTCGGCACGGGCGGCGCGCGGTCGCGGCCGGTTGCGCAACGCGATTCCGGCGAGGAAATCCACCAGCGCCAGCAAAGCAAGCATGAAGAAGGTCGAGGTGCCAAACTGCGGCAGCAGCCCGAATTCGGCCGCTGCGCCGGCGAACACCAGCAGCGACAGCAGATGATCGGTGACGTATTTGGCGCCGGGGCGGGCGCCCTTGATGACCTCGAGCAGCAGCAACAGGATGCCGAGACTCAGAAGCACGTCGCTGACGGTGAGCGCCCAACTCACGCCGGACGGCAGCCGCAGCGTTGCCAGCGGCGCCTCAAACGCCAAGCCCGGCATCAGAAACACGACGATGTTGCAGATCGCCAGTGGAATCAGCAGCAGCGGGAAACCGATTATGGCCATCGGCAATGCCTTCTGTCGTTCAGAACTACCGAGCGCGGCCGGGCGACCGCTCGGGCCTGACGTCAGCGCTCTAGTCCAACAGGTGGAGCAAACTCGGGCACAGAATATGTTGTCCGAATTGTTTCCCGGGGCTTGCGTCGCTCAACCGGCGGCGGTGTCAAATCACCACCGTTCAGGCGCGCCGTGACGGCGCGCCGTCGCTGGTCAGGATTCCTTCTTGGCCTTCAGCACCTGGCGGCCCTTGTACATCCCGGTCTTGAGATCGAGATGATGCGGGCGGCGCAGTTCGCCCGAATCCTTGTCTTCGGCGTAGGTCGGCTTCTGCAGCGCGTCCGCGGAACGGCGCATGCCACGCCGCGAGGGCGAAGTTTTTCTTCTCGGAACGGCCATATCGAAAGTCCTTGCAGGGATGTGTCTGGTTCGTCCGCGACGGACGGCCCGGCGCTTGCGCGCGAGCAAACTGCTGATAAGGCCGGGCTTATAACGGAAGCGCGGCAGCAAAGCTAGGGTGGCCGCAGGCCAAAATCGCGCGAAAATGCCTCAGGAGCTGCGATTCTAGCGCCAGCAACGCCCAATTTCCGAGGCCTGCGCCCGGGCGACATATTTCGCCGCCAGCCGCTGTACCCCACGGCCGGGGTTCCGGGCGCTGCGGCTGACCGGATTGGGCAGGATTGCTGCCAGCAGCGCCGCGTCGCGTGGCGTCAGCGACGACGCCGAGCGGCCGAAGGCAAATTGCGCCCCGGCTTCGGCGCCGAATTGCCCGGCTGGACCCCATTCGGCGATATTCAGGTAGATTTCCAACACTCGCTGTTTCGACAGCACGAGGTCGATCCAGAGCGCCAGCGGGAACTCCAGAGCCTTGCGCACCACGCTGCGGCCCGGCCACAGGAACAGATTCTTCGCCACCTGCTGGGTGATGGTGGAGCCGCCGCGGGCAGTGTCGCCGTCCTGCAGGTCGTCGAGCACGTCGCGCACCGAATCCCAGTCGATGCCGTGGTGGCTGCAGAATTTGGCGTCCTCGGACCCGACAACGGTACGCGGCAGCGCCGGTGAAATGACGTCGAAATCGATCCACTGCCGCGTCACCGGCGCGCCGGATAGCCAGCGCCACGCCATCAGCGCCGAGACCGGGTGGCCGGCTCGATAAAAGGGGGTCAGCAGGTAAGGGAATGCCAGCAGCGCCAGCACGATCAGAATGGCGGCACGGAGCAGCCGTCTCATGCGGTGTCGAGACCTTCGACGCTGACCAGTCGGGCCGAGCTGACTTCGTCGCGGATCTGCTTCAGGCCCTGATACACCGGCCCGTTGTAAAATGTTTCCCAGGCCGCGACCGAAGGGAATTCGAGAATAACGATCCGGCGCGGGGTCCAGTCGCCCTCGTAGACCTTGTGGGCGCCGCCCCGGGCTAGGTACCGCGCGCCGGCCTGCTGCAGTGCCGGTTTGACCTGGGTCATGAAATCCTGATAGCGCGCGGGGTCCCGGATCTCGACGTCGAAAATCACATAGGCGGACATTTTCGGTCTCCGGTGGTGGCTACGGGCCGCTCCGAGCGCAGAATTGACGAAGCCGGTGCCATGATGAATGGTCCCGCCGACATTACCTGGAGCACTTCTGAATGGCCATCGGCACTTCCTCGATCGACTTTGCCAAGCGGCTCGATGCCACCGCTGACGACACCGAAGCCCTGCTTACCCGCCTGCTCTCCGACGATTTGCTGCCCGACGAAACCGCGCGTCCGCCGCGGCTGATGGCGGCGATGCGGTATTCAAGCCTGGGTGGCGGCAAGCGGCTGCGGCCGTTCCTGGTGGTCGAGAGCGCGGCGGTGTTCGGCGTTACCCGCGAGGCCGCGCTGCTGGTCGGCGCCGCGCTGGAATGCATCCACTGCTACTCGCTGATCCATGACGATCTGCCGGCGATGGACAACAGCGATTTGCGGCGCGGCCGCCCGACGCTGCACAAGGCCTATGACGACGCCACCGCGATCCTGGCCGGCGACGCGCTGCTGACGCTGGCGTTCGACATCATCACCCGCGACGAGATTCATCGCGATCCGATGGTGCGACTGCTGCTGACAAGGGCGCTGGCGCGGGCCTCCGGAATTGGCGGCATGGCCGGCGGACAGATTCTCGATCTGGCCGGCGAAGGTCGGTTCGGCGACCGCGAGCCGGTCGACGTCGCCCGCTTGCAGCAGATGAAGACCGGGGCGCTGCTGCGGTTCGGCTGCGTCGCCGGTGCCATCCTCGGCCAATCCTCGCCCGAGCAATACAAGGCGTTGGAGAATTACGGCCGCGCGCTTGGCGAGGCGTTCCAGATCGCCGACGACCTGCTCGATGTCGAAGGCGACGCCGAAGCGTTGGGCAAGCCGGCCGGAGCAGACGCGGCGCTGGGCAAGACCACCTTCGTGACCCAGCTTGGCATCGACGGCGCCAAGCAGCGGATTGCTGATCTGTTGGCGCGCGCCGATCAGGCGCTGTCGATGTTCGGCGCCAAAGGCGACGTGCTGCGCGCCGCCGCGCACTTCGTCGCCGCGCGGAAGAACTAGCACGCATGGCCGGGCAGGAGATCGACGACCCGCATCTTCGGCGCTTCCGCAAGCTGCCGCGGCTGGTTCGCGTCGTCTATGCGCGGCCTCGGCTGTTCATTTCGATTCTGATCGGAATTGCCGCGTTATTGCTGCTGCCGGGGTCGCTGCGGTTGGTGACCCGGCTGCTGATCGGCTGGGACGTCTCGATCGCCTTCTATCTGACGCTGGCCTTCGCGATGATGTATCGCTGTGGCATTGCCTATATCCGCCGCAGCGCGATCCTGCAGGACGACGGCCGGTTCCTGATCCTGATGGTGACGGCGATCGGCGCCTTCGCCAGCATCGCGGCGATCGTCGCCGAACTCGGCGCGTCGCATCGCGGCGCGGCCGAACTCGCACTCGCGACCGTGACGATTGCGCTATCCTGGGCGGCGGTGCACACCACCTTCGCGCTGCACTACGCGCATGATTATTACCGCGGCCAAGCGCCGGGCGGTCTGCAGTTTCCCAGCGGCGACCAGCATGAGGATGCCGACTACTGGGACTTCGTCTATTTCTCGTTCGTGATCGGGATGACCGCGCAGGTTTCCGACGTCGGCATCACCGACAAGACCATCCGCCGCACCGCCACCGCGCATGGTGTGGTCTCGTTCATCTTCAACACCGCGCTGGTCGCGCTGATGGTCAATATCGCCGCCAGCGCGATCTGAACGCCCCGCGGTCAGGCGGCGCGGGCCTCTTCCTCGAGGGCGATCGTACGGATGATCTCCAGCAAGCGCTGACCCTCGATGCGCGCCGTGCTGAAGCCGGTGTCCCGGCCGATATGGCCGAACATGTTCTGGTCCTCACGCGATTGGCCGAGGAATGCCATCGACCAGTTCGGGAACACCCGTTCCGCCGCCTTGTTGAAAGCCAGCACCTGAACGTCGCCATGGCGCGGGTCCTGCTGGATCCGTTCGAACACCGTTTCGACGGCTACACCTCTGCCCTCGAGCGCCTGGGCGAAGATTCCGCGGTTGAACACCAGCGCTCCGGTAATGCCGCAGTGCGGATTGTTACGGCGCGACGCGGCCAGGATCGAATCGATCTCGGTTGCGATTCGCTCGGGCCCACCGGCAATCCGGTTCTTGCTGAAGTAGACGAGGCGGTAAATGGTGTCCGGCATCGGTGAGGTCCTGCGGGAATGTCGGGTGTCAGCCGCGATCGCTTGCAAGCGCCGCGGTGTCGTGGAAGGCGAGGAATTCCGTGATCTGCTCCGGCGGGATCGGTCGGCTGATCAGGTACCCCTGTACGTCGGTGCAACCATCGGCGACGATCCGCGCCAGCTGGTCGTCGGTTTCGACGCCTTCCGCGACCGTCGCCATGCCGAGGCTTTCTCCGAGCGAGGCGATCGCGCGCACGATCGCCCGGCTGCCCTTGTCGCCCGGCATCCCGCGAACGAACGACTGATCGATCTTGATTTTGTCGAATGGAAAGCTGCGCAGATAGCCGAGCGAGGAATAGCCAGTTCCGAAATCGTCCAGCGAGACGCGCACGCCCATGCCGCGAAGCTGCTGCAACACCCCCAGCGCCGCGCCTTCCGCGTCAAGCATCACGCTTTCGGTGATCTCGAGCTCCAGTCGCCACGGGTCGAGGCCGCTTTCGCCGAGCGCCGACAGGATCGTCAGGACGAGGCCCGGGTTGGCAAACTGGATCGCCGAGACGTTGACGGCGACGGTGCGTTGGCCCGGCCAGCTTGCCGCCTCGCGGCAGGCGGCCCGCAGAACCCAATCGCCGATCGGCGCGATGATGCCGGTCTCTTCCGCCAGCGGGATGTAGTCGAGCGGAGACACCGTGCCCCGGGACGGGCAGTTCCAGCGCAACAGCGCCTCGAACCCGGTGATGGCGCGCGATTTGAGATTGAATTGTGGCTGGTAGGCCAGCGAGAATTCGCGCAGCGCCAGGGCGCGGCGAAGATCGACTTCGAGATTGCGGCGCCCCTGCAATCTGTCGTCCATCTCCGGCTCGAAGAAACGGAACGAACCGCGGCCCTGCTCCTTCGCCAGATGCAGGGCCATGCCCGCATTCTTCATGGTCTGGTCGCAGTCGAGATTGCTGGCGGACGGCAGGGCGATGCCGACGCTTGCCGCGACATCGATCAGTTGACCATCGAGCAGATAGGAGCGGCCGAGCAGGTCGACCAGCCGCGCTGCCAGCGTCGTCGCCGACTCCGGCTGCGGCGTCGCGGTCTGAATGATACCGAATTCGTCACCGTGCAGCCGCGCCACGATGTCGTTGGGTCCAACGGCGGACAGAATCCGTTTGGCCACAAGGCAAAGCAACGCGTCGCCGATATGGTGGCCGAGCGAGTCGTTGACGGCTTTGAAGCGGTCGAGATCGACGGTCAGGACCGCCGATCCTTCGGCGGGCTGGGGATTAGCCAGCAGTTCGATGAGCCGCTCGCGGAACATCACCCCGTTGCCCAGTTTCGTCAGATTATCTGTGCGAGCCCGGGTCAGCCGATCGGTCATGTCGAAGGCGCTAACCAGCCAGCCATCGTCCATGGTGATGGCCTCGACCCGGAACACCCGGCCGTCGGGAATCGCGATCTGGCAATCCTGCCACTGGTTGCCATAAATGCGTTCGATCAGCCCGCAGTTGCTGAACAGCTCGTCGAACATCAAATTCTGCATCAGCAGCTTGCCGTCGGAACCGACGATGGCGGCGGCCCGCGACATGCTCATGAAGGCGTTGAACGCCACCGTGGCTGCGCGGCTGGTGGTGGCGCGGCCGACCGAATCGTCGCGGCACCGGGCCTTCGCAGTCCTGGTAGCAATCCGTTCCGGCGCTCTTGCTGTGGTAGCCATAGCAGCACGAAACCACGCCGAGCATTGCCAAGGTATGAATTGGCCGCTTCAGCGTCGCGGAGAATAGACCGAGAGTAAATCGAGTATTAGCGGATCAACGTTCGGTAAGACTTACGGATTAAGCCGAAATGCGGATGTTCGTCGCGACCCGGAACCGTGTGGTCGCCCAGCGCGCATGGCCGGTATTACTTGACCTCCCACCCTGGCCGGGCGATTTCATGAACTGGTAATTCGACAACGATTAGGGCGGCCGTGGAAGCCAACTTTCAGATCTTCCTGACCTTGCTCGCGGTGCTGGCGGTGACCGCGCTGCTGGCGCGCCGGCTCAATGTCGCGCCCGCGATCCTGCTGCTGTTATCCGGCATCGGACTCGCATTCGTACCCGGCATGCCCGGTATTGAATTGCCGCCAGAGCTGATTCTGCTCGTGGTGCTGCCGCCGCTGATCTATTCCGCCAGCGTGGCGATGAGCTGGCGCGAGTTCCGCGCGAATTTGCGACCGATCGCGCTCTTGGCCATCGGCTGCGTGATCTTCACCGCCTGCGCGGTGGCAATTGCGACGCACTACCTGATCGGGCTGCCCTGGAGCATCGGCTTTCTGCTCGGCGCCATCGTGGCGCCGCCGGATGTGGTGGCGCCGCTGGCGATCGCTCGCAAACTTGGGCTGCCGCGGCGCATCCTGGTCGTGCTGGAAGGCGAGGGACTGGCGAACGATGCCACCGCGCTGATCCTGTACCGCTTCGCCGTGGTGGCGATCACCACCGGCGCGTTCTCGCTGCCGCAAGCGTCCGGCACCTTCGTCGCCATTTTGGCGGGCGAGCTGGCGTTCGGCGTCGCGGTGGGCTGGCTCAGCCTGCGGGTTCGGCATTGGGCGCGCGATCCACAGGTCGAAATCACGCTGTCGCTGCTGACGCCCTATATCGCCTACTGGATCCCCGAGCATCTCGGCGGCTCCGGGGTGATCGCCACGGTGGCGTGCGGGCTGTACATCAGCTGGAACGGGCCATTGCTGATTTCATCAGCGACCCGGCTGCAGGGAATCTTTTTCTGGGATCTGGTGATCTATCTGATCGAAGGCCTGCTGTTCCTGCTGACCGGTTTTCAGTTGCGGGCGCTGTTCGAGAAATCGAAAGAGTTTCCGCTGCACGATATCGTCTTTGCGACCCTGCTGGTCGCCGCGATCGTCATCATCGCGCGCTTCGCCTGGGTCTATCCGGCGACCTATCTGCCGCGGCTGCTGAGCAAGCGCTTGCGCCTGCGCGATCCGGCGCCGTCGTGGCGCGCGGTGTTCGTGCTTGGCTTCACCGGCGTGCGCGGCGCGGTGTCGCTTGCCGCGGCGCTGGCGCTGCCGTTGGCGTTGCCGTCGGGTGACGGCTTTCCGTATCGCGATCTGATCCAGTTCGTCTCGTTCGGCGTCATCCTGATCACGCTGCTCGGCCTTGGCCTGACTTTGCCGGCGGTGGTTCGGTTGCTCGGCGTCGCCAAGGATGGCCGCAACGAGCACCGGGCCGAGCGCGAGTCCGAGATCGCGGCGCGGCGCGCGGCGCTGGCGGAAGCGTTGCGATCGCTCGACGCCATCACCGACGATCGCGAATTGTCCGACGAAGTGGTGACGCTGCTGCGGGCCCGGCACGAGACCCGCGCCAATTCGCTGCCGTCATCATTCGACGACGAGGCGCGGGAGATATCGGCGACCGGAATCGCGCTGGTGCGCGAACTGATCGCGATCGAACGCCAGTTCATCCACGCCCAATTGCGTGACGGCAACATCACCGACGAAAGCCGCCGCCGGATCGAACGCGATCTCGATCTGGAAGAGGCGAGCCTAGCGAACCGGGAGTTTCGCACCGGGCCGCTGTAGTCGATGGGGCCGAATTGAGAATCCTTGCGCGAGGCCAATTTGCAGCTGCGCGTTAGCGGGTCTAAACGGATGCATGGTCGATCGCGGTCCACGGATCCTGCTCAGCGAAGGCTCGAGCCTGTCGGCGCGCGAAGCTGTCACCGCGCTCGGTCTGGCCGGGCACCGCGTCGAACTGGTTTCCAGTGATCCGCTCTGCCTGGCGCGGTTTTCCCGATTCGTCAGCCGGGTTCATCCGGCCCCACCCTCCGGCAGCGATCCCGACGGCTATCTCGCCGCGGTCCTCGATGTCGTTGCCGCCCGTTCGATTGACGTGCTGCTGCCGGTGCATGAACAGGCCTACCTGTTCGCCGCAGCGCGTCACCGCCTGCCGAACACGCTCGGCGTTGCGCTTGCGGATTTCGCGGCGTTCGAACAAGTGCAGAGCAAGACGGCATTGGCGAGGTTGTTGACGCGGCTCGACATCCCGCAACCCAGTACCGAGATCGTGCATTCGCCGGAGACCTTCGCTGCGGCGCGGCCGTTTCCATTCTTCGTCAAGGCGGCCTTTGGCACCGCGAGCTCCGGAGTCTGGCGCATTGACGACGCGGCGCAACGCGAAGAGTTGGCGGGCGAATTGTTTCAACGGGGCGCCTTCAACGAGGGCGTCGTGGTGCAGACCGCGGCCAATGGACCTCTGGAGCGGACTCAGGCGGTGTTCGACCGCGGCCGGCTGGTGGCCTGTCATATCTATCGGCAGATCGCCGCGGGGCCGGGTGGTGGGGACGTGCTGAAGCGGAGCATGCGGCGGCCGGAGGCGCGCGCCAGCGTAGAGAAAATCGGCGCAGCATTGAATTGGCATGGCGCACTTTCGTTCGACTACATCGTCGATGACGCCAGCGGGGCGCCGCTGTTCTTCGACGCCAATCCGCGGCTGGTCGAGCCGATGAATGGCTGGCTGAGCGGCGTCGATCTCGCCGGCGCACTGCTCCGTGTCTCACTCGGTGAAGCGCCGCCCACTCAACATGACGGCCGCGAGGGTGTGGTCACGCGGTTGGGGCTGATGGGTCTGATGGACGCGGCGCGACAGCGCGGAAGGCGCGGCGACGTCCTGTATGAATTGTCGCTGCTGGCGCGCAACGCCGGACGTTATGTCGGATCGATTGAGGAGCTGGTTCCGCTGCGCACCGATCCATGCTGCATCGTCCCGCTCGGCGTCGTGCTGGGCAAACTAGTGATCTCGCCCGCCGCCGGCGCAGACCTGTCGCGCCAGACCGTCGAAGCCTACAGCCTGACGCCCGTCGCGATCGAACGGCTGCGCGCGTGGAGCAAGCAAGACGAATAGCCACTTCGCCGCAGGCACCATCTGCGGCGCACCGGGCTTGGAGCCCGCGCCGTTCGCTCACGCGGCGGTGTTCACTTGCACTCGAAATAGACCGATGTCGTCACCAGGCTCGGCGTGTTCTGCTTGCGGCCGCGTTCGTCGCGGTAATTGGATTGCTTCAGGGCGGTCACCACCGCGACCTTTTTGTTGTCGATGGTCTCGACATGCCAGATTTCGGTGGCCTGCCAGCTTGAGCCTTCGCCGCTGCAGGCGAGTTCGGCCTGCGCGTTCACCTCGATGCGGTCGCTGGAATTCAGGTGGCGCAGCGGCTTGACCGACGTGAGCTTGCAGTTGGTCTCGTAATAGGTGACCGTGCCGGGGGCCACGCTCATCACCCGGTCGATTGCAATATCGTTCTTCTCGTCCTTGATGTCGTCCTTGCGGCATTGATTGCCGGAGGCGCCGGCGGCGATCCAGAATCCGGAAAATTCCGCCGGCAGGTCGGCTGCGCGCGCACCGGTAGCAAGCGGCACGGCGAGCGTGGTCACCACCGCAGCCATAAGCGATTTGATCCTGAAGGCGGTCTTCACCGTCGCTCTCATGCAATCGCTCTTACCGAAAAGCCCCGGCAGGGCGCACGATCAGCGACGGAGCGGCAGCTACTCCGCCGCGGGCACCATCTGTGGCGCGCCGGCCTTGGCGTTGGCGCCGTAGCGCTGCTCGATATAGTCGATCACCAGCGCCTTGAACTCGGTCGAGATATTGGCGCCGCGCAGGGTGCGGAATTTCTGGCCGTCGACGAACACCGGCGCCGCCGGGGTTTCGCCGGTGCCGGGCAGCGAGATGCCGATGTTGGCGTGCTTGCTCTCGCCGGGGCCGTTGACGATGCAGCCCATCACCGCGACGTTGAGATTTTCGACGCCGGGATAGCGGGTCTTCCAGCCGGGCATTTCGGTGCGGATGAAATCCTGGATCGAGCGCGCCAGTTCCTGGAACGTGGTCGAGGTGGTGCGGCCGCAGCCCGGGCAGGCCGCCACCAGCGGCACGAATGTGCGGAACCCCATGGTCTGCAGCAATTCCTGCGCGACCTGGACTTCCAGCGTGCGGTCGCCGCCGGGTTCCGGGGTCAGCGAAATCCGGATCGTGTCGCCGATCCCCTGCTGCAACAGGATGCCGAGCGCGGCCGAGGAGGCGACGATGCCCTTGGAGCCCATCCCGGCCTCGGTGAGGCCGAGATGGATCGCATAGTCGGAGCGTTCCGCCAGCGTCTGGTACACGGCGATCAGATCCTGCACCGCCGAGACCTTGGCCGACAGGATCATCTTGTTCTTCGGCAGGCCGATCTCTTCCGCCCGCGCCGCCGACAGCAGCGCCGACTGCACCATCGCCTCGCGGGTTACCGCGCGAACGTCGCGCGGCTGCGCCGAGGCGGCGTTCTCGTCCATCAGCTTGGTCAGCAGTTCCTGGTCCAGCGAACCCCAATTGGCACCGATCCGGACCGCCTTGTTGTTCTTTAGCGCGATCTCGACGATGTCGGTGAACTGGGTGTCGCGCTTGTTCTTGAAGCCGACATTGCCGGGATTGATCCGGTACTTGTCGAGCGCCTCGGCGCAGGCTGGATAGTCGGCCAAGAGCTTGTGGCCGATGTAATGGAAATCGCCGATCAGCGGTACCGCGATGCCGCGCTTGCGCAGCCCGTCGCGGATATGCGGCACCGCGGCCGCGGCCTCGTCGCGATCCACCGTGATGCGGACCATTTCCGAGCCGGCGCGGGCCAAGGCCGTCACTTGGGCGATGGTGCCCTCGACGTCGGCGGTGTCGGTGTTGGTCATCGACTGCACGACGATCGGCGCACCGCCACCGACGGCGACTTCGCCGACCATGACCTGGGTGGTCTTATGCCGGGCGCTGGGGCCGGCGACGTCGTTCTGCAGCGGGTTTTCGAGCTTGTTCATGGGGTCTCGAATATCAGGTTTTTGTGACATCCGGCAATCGATCAATGGTCGTCACCGGGCCGGGGCCGGCCGGTTGACCAGATACAGTCCGGCGATCACCAGCAGCGCGGCGACGCCGAACGCGGGGGTCAGCGGGTCGTGCATGATCAAATAGCCCGCCGCCACCCCGAATAAAGGGGTGAAGAAGGTAAAAGCCGACAATTTGCTGGCGGAATAGGTCTTGATCATCCCGAACCACAGCAAAAACGTCAATCCAACCACCCAGAACGCCTGATAGGCCAATAATCCCAATGCGAAGCCGCTCGGAACCCCGGGCAGCGTCTCGCCGGCGAGCCAGGAGGCCGCGCCGAGGATCGGAACCGACAGCGCCACCTGATAGCCCAGCGCCTTTTCCGGCGGCGCCTTCAGCAGCGCCGTCGCCTTCACCACCAGCGTGGTTGCGGCCCACAGCGCGCCACCGCTCACCACCATCAGATCGCCGAGCAGCACCCGGGCATCGACGTCGGGCTGCGGCACGCCGAACGCGCAGGCGACCCCGGCAAAGCTCAGTGCCAACCCACCCCATTGCGCCGGGCGCAGCCGTTCGCCGAGGAACTTGTAGGATCCCAGTGCCACGAAGAACGGCGCAGTATAGAGGAACACCACGGCGCGCGACGCGGTGGTGAATTCCAGGCCGTGAAAGATCAGCACGAATTCAAGCCCGAACAACGCGCCGGCAAATAGCCCGGCGCCCAATGTGCCATCGCGTTTGAACAGCTTGACGCCGCGGACGGCGGCGATCAGCAGGATCACCAGCAATCCGCCGGCGGAACGGATCATCGCCTGCAGATAGGGCGGGATCTCCGGCAGCAAAAGCTTGATGGCGATCTGGTTGAAGCCCCAGCTCAGGCAGCACAGCAGCATCAGCGCGATCGCGCCGGCGCTGAGCGAAGGGGCGGCGGGCCTGCCGCTCACGTGATCGGAAGACATCGATGCATCGGGGTCATGAGGGCTCCGGCTTGTCGCCGTGTTGTTGGGGAAGTGATCCCGAAGCATGGTCTTCCGAGGCTCGGAAGGATCATGCCGATAGACTTTGTCCGGCGGCTTGGCAATGGGCACAGATCCCGGTGATTTCCACCACCGACAGCTTCGGCGCAAAGCCGGTCAGGCGCGCGGCCTCGTTCAGCGCCTGGGCCACCGGCGCGGCAGGAATTTCGCCGACCGAGCCGCAGCTCTCGCAGATCAGGAACGCCACCGCGGCGGCGTCGTCGTGGTCGTGCGCGCAGGCCAGGAAGGCGTTGCGGCTTTCGATGCGGTGCACCAGCCCGTTCTGCATCAGGAAATCGAGCGCGCGATACACCGTGATCGGGGCCAGCCGCGGCATCACTCGCGCCAACTCGTCGATCACCTCATAGGCGCCGAGCGGGCGGTGGCTCGACAGCAGCGCCCGCAGCACCTGGCGCCGGATCGGCGTGAAGTTCTGGGCACGGCCGGCGCAGATCTGCTCCGCATGCGTAATCGCGTCTGCGGTGCAGCGGTCGTGGTCGTGGCCGGGCGCGGGGAATGTCGGCTTCGCGGCTGTCGTCATCGATCTAACCTGTCAGGCGGCGGGCGCAATCCCTGCGGCGGCCGGCACGTTACACCGGGCAATTTATAGCACGGCGGCGCACAAGTCGCGCGGGTTCCATTGCCGCAGCGCGAAGAGCCATGCACGGAGGGCCTGCGTCCATGCAACGAATCGCGATCGCGAAATTCATAAGCTAGCTTACCTTATCGCAAGCTCAGGGAGTGAAACGACCCATGCCGCGCGGTTCCGTGGACGCCAATTTCATGTTTACGCTGGCGGAGGTGCAGCGGCTGCTGCGGGCCTATGCGGACAAGCAGGCCGCGCGTCACGGCATCACCCGGGCGCAATGGGCGGTGCTGGCCAAGGTCGAGCGCGCCGAAGGCCTGAAGCAATCCGAGCTCGCCGAACTGATGGAGATGCAGCCGATCACGCTGACGCGACTGATCGACCGGTTGTGCGAGCGTGGCTGGCTGGAACGCCGCAGCGACGACAGCGACCGTCGGGTCAAGCGGCTGTATCTGCGCAAGGCGGCACGGCCGCTGCTCGGCAAGCTCGCCGGCCTGCGCTCCGAAATCACCGCCACGGCGCTCGCTGGCATCAGCCCCGCCGATACCCACCGGCTGCTGACCCAACTGGAAACCATCAAGGAAAATGTCCGTTCGGCGATCCAGCTGGCGAACGGCGAACTCGCACGGAAGGAGCAGCGTTATGGCTGATCCGGTTTTGAAATTCGCGCCGGAGCAGAAGGCGGCGTCGGACGTTCCAGCGCAGCCGCTTGCCAGGGCGCCGCGGCGTCGGCTGCTGGCCGGCTTGCGCAAATATCGACGGCCGCTGCTGCTGGTCGTGCTGCCGTTGATCGCTCTGGTTGCCGGCTTCGCTTTTTATCTGACGGGCGGTCGCTACGTCACCACCGACGACGCCTATGTGGGCGCCCAGAAAGTGCTGATCACCCCTGACGTCGCCGGCAAGATCATCAGCGTCGCGGTGAAAGAGGGTCAGCAGGTCGCGCCCGGCGACGTGCTGTTCCAGATCGACCCGGTGCCGTACCGGCTGGCGCTAGCCCAGGCCCGCGCCAAGCTCGCCGACGCCAAAACCAGCCACGACAATTTGATCGCCAACGTCGAGCTCTACGGCCAGACCGTCGAACTGGTGAACGCCGGGATCGCGCTGAAGCAGCGCGACGTCGAGCGCAAATCCTCGCTGGTGAAGAGCAATGCCGGCTCGCAGCTCGATCTCGACAACGCCGCCACCGCGCTGGTCACCGCGCAGGCGCAGTTGCAGCTGATCAAGCAGCAGCGTTCGACCGCGCTCAATCAATTGCTCGGCGATCCCGTGCTGCCGCTGGAGCAGTTTCCAGCCCATATGCAGGCCAAGGCGGCGCTCGACGACGCCCAGCGCAATCTCGATCTGACCACGGTGCGGGCGCCGATGAACGGCACCGCGACGCAAGTGGACAACATCCAGCTCGGCCGGTTCGTCACCGCCGGCACGCCGGTGTTCAGCGTGATCGACACCACGGCGCCGTGGGTCGACGCCAACCCGAAGGAAAGCGACTTCACCTATGTGGCGGTCGGCCAGCCCGTCACCGTCGATGTCGATGCCTTCCCCGATCACGTCTTCAAGGGGATCGTTACCTCGCTCAGCCCCGGCACCGGCGCGCAATTCGCGATCCTGCCGCCGCAGAACGCCACCGGCAATTTCGTCAAGGTAGTGCAGCGGGTGCCGCTGCGGATCGCGCTCGATCCCGCCGATCCGGCGGTGCGCAGGCTGAAGGCCGGGATGAGTTCATTCGTCTCGATCGACACCCATCATCGCCGCTCGCTCGCCAAAATGTTCGGCTTTGAGCCGGCGGTCGCGGCGCAGGATCGGGACTGAGCGATGCCGGGCGCCGCCGCAGCACCGATCGTCGCCCCCGGCCTGCGCCGCAACATGGTGACGATCTGCGCCATGACGGCGACCATCATGCAGGCGCTCGACACCACCATCGCCAACGTCGCGCTGCCCTATATGCAGGGCTCGCTGTCGGCGTCGCAGGACCAGATCAACTGGGTGCTGACCTCCTATATCGTCGCCGCCGCGATCATGACCGCGCCGGTCGGCTGGATCGCCAACCGGTTCGGCCGCAAGCGAATCTTCATCATCTGCTCCGCCGGCTTCACCATCGCCTCGGTGATGTGCGGGCTGGCGCAGGACATCAACCAGATGGTGCTGTTCCGGCTGCTGCAGGGCGTGTTCGGCGCGGCTTTGGTGCCGCTGTCGCAGGCGGTGATGCTCGACTCCTACGCGCTGCATGAGCGCGCCAAGGCGATGTCGATCTGGGGCATGGGGGTGATGATGGGGCCGATCATGGGGCCGTCATTGGGCGCGTGGCTGACCGAAACCTATTCCTGGCACTGGGTGTTTTTCGTCAATCTGCCGTTCGGCATTTTCACCGTGCTGGGGCTGCTGGTGTTCATGGACGAGACCCGCAAGGACCATGAATTGCGGTTCGACTGGTTCGGTTTCATGGCGCTCGCGATCGGGATCGGCGCGATGCAGCTGGCGCTCGACCGCGGCGAGCAGCTCGGCTGGCTGGAATCCAATGAAATCATCGCCGAGGCGATCGTCTCGGTCATCGGCTTCTACTACTTCTTCGCGCATTCCTTCACCACGGCGAAACCGTTCATCCAGTTCGCGATCTTCAAGGACCGCAATTTTATCGGCGGTTGCGTGTTCATGGCGGTGATGGGGCTGGTGCTGTTCTCCACCATGGCGCTGGCGTCGCCCTATCTGCAGAACGTCACCGGCTTTCCGATCATGACCGCCGGGCTGTTGCTGGCGTCGCGCGGCTGCGGCACCTTCGTGGCGATGATGCTGGTGGGGCGGCTGATGCGCTATATCGAGGCGCGCACGCTGATTGCGTCCGGCCTGACGCTGACCTGCGCGTCGCTCTATGTGATGACCGGCTGGACCGACCAGACCGCGGTCGACAGCATCGTGGTGATCAGCATCGTCCAGGGGTTCGGCTTCGGCCTGGTGTTCGTGCCATTGTCGACGGTGGCGTTCCTGACGCTACCCGGCCAGCTCCGCACCGACGGCACCTCGATGTTGACGCTGGTGCGCAACGTCGCCAGCTCGATCGGCATTTCGGTGGTGATCGCACAGCTCACCTCGGGCACGCGCGATGCTCACGCCGTACTGGCCGAGCACATCACCCCGTTCAACAACGCAATGCAGATGCCGAACGTCACCGGTACCATCGACATGGCGACCACCACCGGCCGCGCCATGATGGACGCCATCGTCACCATGCAGGCACAGATCATCGCGTTCTCGCGCGACTACCAGCTGGTGATGTTCGTCACCGCCTGTGCGATCCCGCTGGCGATCATGATCGGCTCGACCAAGGCGGCGCTGCGAAAACAGTCGCAGGCGCCGGAACATGCGGCGGTGATCGAGTAACGCGTTCGGAAGCGATCGCGCGAAATATCCCTCCCCACAAGGGGAGGGATAAGAAAGTTAGTTCATCTTTTCGATCGCCATCGCGACGCCCTGGCCGACGCCGACGCACATCGTCGCCAGCGCGAGCTTGCCGCCGCGCTTCTCCATGCCGTGCACCGCGGTCATCGCCAGCCGCGCGCCGCTCATGCCGAGCGGGTGGCCGAGCGCGATCGCGCCACCATGCGGATTGACGAAATCGCCGTCGTCGGCGACGCCGAGCTGGCGCAGACAGGCGAGGCCCTGCGAGGCGAAGGCTTCGTTGAGTTCGATCAGGTCGAAATCGCTGATCTTCAGTCCAAGCCGTTCCATCAGTTTTCGCGTCGCCGGCACCGGGCCGATCCCCATGATCCGCGGCGGCACCGCTGCCGAGGCGAGGCCGAGAATCCGCGCCCGCGGCGTCAGGCCATGCTTCTGCACCGCGGCTTCGGAGGCAAGGATCATCGCCGCCGCGCCGTCATTGACGCCGGACGCATTGCCCGCCGTCACGGTGCCGGGATTGCGCACGATCGGCTTCAGCTTCGACAGCCCTTCCAGCGTGGTTTCGGGGCGCGGATGCTCGTCCTTGTCGACCATGATCGGCCCGGCCTTGCCGCCGGGCGCTGCCACCGCGACGATTTCCTCGGCGAAATAGCCCGACGCAATCGCAGCTCCCGCGCGCTGCTGCGAGCGAATTGCGAAGGCGTCCTGGTCGGCGCGGGAGATCTGGAACTCCTCGGCGACATTTTCGCCGGTCTCCGGCATGGCGTCGACGCCGTATTGCGCCTTCATCAGCGGATTGATGAAGCGCCAGCCGATCGTGGTGTCGAAGGTCTCCAGTGTGCGCGAAAACGCCTCCGATGCCTTGCCCATCACGAACGGCGCCCGGGTCATCGATTCAACGCCGCCGGCAATCGCCAGATCGATCTCGCCGGCGCGGATCGCGCGGGCCGCGGCGCCGACCGCGTCGAGCCCGGAAGCGCACAGCCGGTTCAAGGTCAGCCCCGGTACCGAATCCGGCAGTCCGGCCAGCAGCAGCGCCATCCGCGCCACATTGCGGTTGTCCTCGCCGGCCTGGTTGGCGCAGCCGAAATAGACTTCGTCGACCGCGGCCCAGTCCATTTGCGGATGTTTGGCCATCAGCGCCTTGATCGGCGCGGCGGCGAGATCGTCGGTGCGGATCTTGGCGAGCGAGCCGCCGAACCGGCCGATCGGGGTGCGAACCGCGTCGCAGACAAACACATCGGCCATATCGATCTCCCAAGAGTTGTGCATCCGGGCTTCGGCGCCGGAATTGAGCGCGAGTTTTAGGAAGCCGGATCGCCGAGGTCAAATGCGCGGACCGCAGGTCGCACTTCGGAATCCGTGTATTGCGGCCGCGAAGCGGTAGGAACGGCCCCCCGAATTTTGCTAGTTTGCGCCGCGATGACAACCCAGAGCGCCATTCCCTCGTCCGAACCCGCCGTGCCCGCGGAAGCATTGGCGCGCGTCTCGCCGATGATGGAGCAGTACCACGAGATCAAGGCCGCCAATCCCGGCTCGCTGCTGTTCTACCGGATGGGCGATTTCTACGAATTGTTCTTCGAGGACGCCGAGATCGCCTCGCGCGCGCTCGGCATCACGCTGACCAAGCGCGGCAAGCACCAGGGGATGGACATCCCGATGTGCGGCGTGCCGGTGGAGCGCTCCGACGATTATCTGCACCGGCTGATCGCGCTCGGCCACCGCGTCGCGGTGTGCGAGCAGACCGAGGACCCGGCTTTGGCCCGCGCCCGCAAGAGCGTGGTGCGCCGCGACGTGGTGCGGCTGATCACGCCGGGCACGCTGACCGAGGACACGCTGCTGGATGCCCGCGCCAACAATTATCTGCTGGCGATTGCCCGTGCCCGCGGCTCCTCCGGCGCCGACCGCATCGGCCTCGCCTGGATCGACATCTCCACCGCTGAATTCATCGTCACCGAATGCGCCACTGGCGACCTCGCTGCTACCCTGGCGCGCATCAATCCCAATGAGGTGATCGTCACCGACGCGCTGTACAGCGACCCCGAACTCGGGCCCTCGTTGCGCGAATTGCCGGCAGTGACGCCGCTGACCCGCGACGTGTTCGACTCGGCCACCGCCGAGCGGCGGTTGTGCGATTACTTCGCGGTGGCGACGATGGACGGCCTCAGCGCGATGTCGCGGCTGGAGGCGACCGCCGCTGCCGCCTGCGTCACCTATATCGACCGTACCCAGCTCGGCAAACGCCCGCCGCTGTCGCCGCCGTCGCGTGAAATCTCCGGCGCCACCATGGCGATCGACCCGGCGACGCGCGCCAATCTCGAACTGACCCGCACCTTGAGCGGCGAACGGCGCGGCTCGCTGCTCGACGCGATCGACTGCACCGTCACCGCCGCGGGCTCGCGCCTGCTGGCGCAGCGGCTGGCGGCGCCATTGACCGACGCCGCGATGATCGCGCGTCGGCTCGACGCGGTGGCGAGTTTCGTCGCCGAGCCGGCGGTGCGTGACGACATCCGCGCGGCATTGCGGGCGGCGCCCGACATGGCCCGCGCGCTGGCGCGGCTGTCGGTGGGACGCGGTGGCCCGCGCGATCTCGCCAGCCTGCGCGACGGCATCCTGGCCGCCGATCAGGTGCTGGCCCGGCTGGCGCTGATCGACAGCCTGCCGGCAGATATCGCCGCCGCGATGGACGCGCTGCGCCGCCCCTCGCGCGATCTCGCCGGTGAATTCGCCCGTGCGCTCGCCGACGATCTGCCGCTGCAAAAGCGCGACGGCGGTTTCGTGCGCGAAGGTTATGACGCGTCGCTCGATGAAACGCGAAAACTGCGCGACGATTCCCGGCTGATCGTCGCCGCGATGCAGGCGCGCTACGCCGACGAGACCACCGTCAAAGGCCTGAAAATCCGGCACAACAACGTGCTCGGCTACTTCGTCGAGGTCACCGCGCAGCACGGCGACAAGCTGATGGTGCCGCCGCTCAATGCCACCTTCATCCATCGCCAGACCCTGGCCGGGCAGACCCGCTTTACCACCGCCGAACTCGGCGAGATCGAGGCCAAGATCGCGAATGCCGGCGACCGCGCGCTCGGGCTTGAACTGGAGATCTTCGAGCGGCTGGCGGCAATGGTCAGCGTGGCCGGCGACGATCTGCGCGCCGCCGCCCATGCCTTCGCGCTGCTCGATGTCGCCACCGCTCTGGCGAAGCTTGCAGTCGATGACAACTATGTCCGCCCGGAAGTCGATGGCTCGCTCGCTTTCGCCATCGAAGGCGGCCGGCATCCGGTGGTGGAGCAGGCACTACGCCGCGACGGCCAGCCGTTCATTGCGAACGCCTGCGATCTGTCGCCGGGGCCGGGGCAGCAATCCGGCCAGATCTGGCTGATCACTGGTCCCAATATGGCCGGCAAGTCTACCTTCCTGCGGCAGAATGCGCTGATCGCGCTGCTGGCGCAGATCGGCTCCTTCGTCCCAGCCACTCGGGCGAGAATCGGCATCGTCGACCGGCTGTTCTCGAGGGTCGGCGCGGCCGACGATCTGGCACGCGGGCGCTCCACCTTCATGGTCGAGATGGTGGAGACCGCGGTGATCCTCAATCAGGCCAGCGAGCGCGCCCTGGTGATTCTCGACGAGATCGGGCGCGGCACTGCGACCTTCGACGGGCTGTCGATCGCTTGGGCGGCGATCGAGCATCTGCACGAGAGCAACCGCTGCCGCGCGCTGTTCGCGACGCATTATCACGAGCTCACCGCGCTCTCCGCCAAGTTACCGCGGCTGTTCAATGCTACAGTTCGGGTCAAGGAGTGGCACGGCGACGTGGTGTTTCTGCACGAGGTGCTGCCCGGCTCGGCGGATCGTTCCTACGGTATTCAGGTGGCGAAACTGGCGGGATTACCGCCGGGCGTGATCGCGCGGGCGAAATCGGTACTGGCCAAGCTCGAGGCGCAGGATCGCGGGCAATCCGCACGCGCGCTGGCCGAGGACCTGCCGCTGTTCGCGGTCACCGCCCGTGCCCCGGCTGAAGCCGCGCCGCCGTCGGAGGCGGAGCAATTGATTGCGGCGCTGGCTGCGATTCATCCCGACGAATTGTCGCCGCGCGAAGCGCTGGAGGCGCTCTATGCGCTGAAAGCGAAATCGCCGAAGCCGTAGAACGGCTGGCGCGGTCAGGCGGGGCCCGCGTCGAACGGCCGGATCAGCTTCAGTGTGGCGGCGAAACGGATGCTGCGCTTGCCGGCCAACGCGGTGGCTTCCACTTCGGCGGAGGCGGCGTCGCAGCGCCCGGAAAAACCGATCCCGACTTGGTAACCGCCGAACAACGGGCGCTCGCTCTTGGCCGGTGTGTGTTCCTGGTTGACGAACTCGCCCTTCCAGCGGCCGTTCGCCGAACTGTAGGAGCCCTGGTAATAGAAGAATGCGTCGCCGCCGAGAATGCGCCCGTCATGCAACAGCATCACGCCGGTATTGCCGCCGTCGACGCCGTCGAGCATCCGGATCGCGACCGAGTAGAGTCCGCTAACGATGCCGCCGTCGCCGACCGCGCCGGGCGGCGGCATATCGTCGTCGCCGAGCGGCGTCATCGTCGCCCGAAACACCGTGCCGGGCTCCTGCGCCACCTCACCCGCGAAGCGATAGACCTCGCCGACCGGCCAGCCACGCATCCGAATCGTGACGTCGTCGGAGCGCAGCAGCGTCCTGAATTCCAGGCTTGGGCTGTGTCGTTTGGTGCGGATCTCAGCGACGATCTCGCCATCGACGTCACGGTAGCTGCCGAAATGGGCAAAAGCGGTATTGCCCCCGAGCATCATGCCGGCGCGCGCGTATAGTACGCTGCGGCCGGTGCCGTCGTTGATCTGGTATTCAACCTTGTAAAGCCCATCCACCAGCGGCCGTGCTCCGGCGCCATCCCGGGACGACCTTAGCGGTCTTGCTGGGCCTGCGGAAGTTATCGCTAGGTCGAGAACCAAATGACAGTTTTGCGACGTGCGTTACCGCCGCGCCGGCTGCCCTCAATATTTGCTGGTCGAGGGCAGCCGTTCGACGGTTACTTCTTCGCCGGCGCCGCCTTGGAATCGGCCGGCTTCGCCGCTTCGGCGGGCTTGGCGGCGTCCGCCGGCTTGGCCAACTCGGCCGGCTTGTCCATCCGCTCGACCTTCGCGGTCTGGCGCAACTGGGTGACGTAGTCGGACTGCGCCTTGCGGGCCACATAGGTCTCGATCTGCGCTTTGACCTGATCGAACGACGGCGGCTTGCGGTCGCGCTTTTCCTCGACCTTGATGATGTGCCAGCCGAATTGCGACTTCACCGGGTCAGAGATCTTGCCGGGCTCCAGCGCGAAGGCGACCGCGGAGAACTCCGGCACCATCTGCTCCTTGGTGAAGAAGCCGAGGTCGCCGCCATCGGAGGCGCCCGGATCCTTGGACTTCTTCTTCGCCAGTTCGGCGAAATCGGCGCCCTTCTTCAGTTCCTCGGCGACCGTCTTGGCCTCATCCTCGGTCTCGACCAGGATGTGGCGGGCGTGGACTTCCTGCTCGCTGGCGATCTGCTTGGAGGCGTCGTCATAGACCTTCTTCATCGCCTCGTCGGTGGTCGCGGCCTTGCCCTCGACCGCCAGCAGATTGTCCATCAGCAGCCGGTTGCGCGCGAAGGCGAGCTTGGTCTTGAAATCGTCGCGGTCGGCGATCTTCTTGTCCTCGGCGGCCTTGGCGACGATCTTCATGTCGATCAGGAACGCCAGCACGTTGTCCTTCTTGGTCGCCGGGTCCATCTGCGCCAGGCTGGGGCCGAGTTCCTCTTCGGCCAATGTCACGTCGCTCTGGCGTATCTCGGCACCGTTAACCTTGGCGAGTACCGGATTGGCATCTTCGGCGCGAACCGGGAGGCCGGCGAACAGCACCAAAGCAAGGCAGCCGGTCGCGGCGGCAAAGCCGAAGCGCGGGCCGGGTTTGGGTGGCAACGACACGGAGGTCATGGAAAATCCTTATCTTCGGGGAAATGGTGCTGTTTCGGGGCGGCGGGACAGTTGCCCAACCGTGCAGCCTTGGCAACGCGAAAACTTGGTCAAAATCATGAAATCGCCGTCCGGTTGGCGCGTTGACAACCCCCTGAGCCAGCCATATCTCTGCCCGGATAGGTGAGGTGCGACGGTATCGACCGGCCGTCGCTCGGCCGCAGACCTCGGATTGCTGGATTCCCATTCATTTCGCGCGAGCTTCCGATCCGGATGCCAGCCTCCTGCGTCACGATGAGTTGATAGCTGTCGGTCGAATGGTGTGACGGCGGCGACGCCGAACTGCAAAGACAGGATTTTGGTATGCTCGGCGCGCTCGCTCGCAAATTCTTCGGCTCCGCCAACGACCGTCGGGTCAAGGCCTATCAGCCTCGCGTCGATGCCATCAACGCGCTTGAGCCGGAAATCGCCGCTCTTTCCGACGAGGCGCTGAAGGTCCGCACCGCGCAGTTCCGCCAGCAGGTCGCCGACGGCAAAACCCTCGACGAGCTGCTGGTTCCGGCCTTCGCCACGGTGCGCGAGGCGGCCAAGCGGACGCTGGGCCAGCGGCATTTCGACGTGCAGCTGATCGGCGGCATGGTGCTGCATGAGGGCGACATCGCCGAGATGAAGACCGGCGAAGGCAAGACCCTGGTCGCTACGCTCGCGGTCTATCTCAACGCGCTGGCCGGCAAGGGCGTCCACGTCGTCACCGTCAACGATTATCTCGCCAAGCGCGATTCCGAGTGGATGGGCCAGATCTACAGCTTCCTCGGCATGACCACCGGCGTCATCGTCCACGGCCTCGACGATTCCGAGCGGCAGAAGTCCTACGCCTGCGACATCACCTACGGTACTAACAACGAATACGGCTTCGACTATCTACGCGACAATATGAAGTACCGGCTCGAGGACATGGTGCAACGCGGCCATTCCTACGCCATCGTCGACGAAGTCGACTCGATCCTGATCGACGAGGCGCGAACGCCCTTGATCATCTCCGGGCCGCTCGACGACCGCTCGGAATTCTATAATACAATCGATACCTTCCTGCCGAAGCTCGACAAGAAGACCGACTACGAGGTCGACGAGAAGCAGCGCAGCGTGACGCTGACCGAAGCCGGCATGGAGAAGATCGAGACGCTGCTGCGCGACGCCGGCCAGCTCAAGGGCGATTCGCTGTACGACGTCGAGAACGTCTCGGTGGTGCACCACATCAACCAGGCGCTGCGCGCGCATTCGCTGTTCCAGCGCGACAAGGACTACATCGTCCGCGACGACGAGGTGATCATCATCGACGAGTTCACCGGCCGCATGATGCAGGGTCGGCGCTATTCCGAAGGCCTGCACCAGGCGCTGGAAGCCAAGGAGCACGTCAGCGTCCAGCCGGAAAACCAGACCCTGGCCTCGATCACTTTCCAGAACTACTTCCGGATGTACGACAAGCTCGCCGGCATGACCGGTACGGCGCTGACCGAAGCCGACGAATTGTTCGACATCTACAAGCTCGAAGTGGTGGAGATCCCGACCAACCTGCCGATTGCACGTCTCGACGAGGACGACGAGGTCTACCGCACCCAGACCGAGAAATATGCCGCCATCCTGGCCGAGGTTGAGCGCGCCAACAAGCGGCTGCAGCCGGTGCTGGTCGGCACCGCCTCGATCGAGAAATCCGAGGTGCTGGCGGAATACCTGCTCAAGAACGGCTACAAGCAGATCGATTTCGCCGATCCGAAGGGCATGGACAAGCTCTATGCCGCCGCCCGCGCCGGCAAGCCGGCGAAGCTGTTCGCGGTGCTGAATGCCCGCTTCCACGAGCAGGAGGCTTACATTGTCGCCGAAGCCGGCGTGCCGGGCGCGATCACCATCGCCACCAACATGGCCGGCCGCGGCACCGACATCAAACTCGGCGGTTCGCTGGAAATGCGGATCCAGCACGAGACCGCGGGCATCACCGACGAGGCCGAGAAGGCCGCCAAGATCGAGCTGATCAAGGCCGATGTCGAACGCTTCCGCGCCCTCGTGCTGCAGGCCGAGGACATCGTCGAGATCGAGCCGACGAAGGGCAACAAGCCGGCCAAGACCGTGAACCGTCCCGGCGGGCTCTATATCATCGGCTCGGAACGCCATGAATCCCGCCGGATCGACAACCAGCTGCGCGGCCGCTCCGGCCGTCAGGGCGATCCTGGCCGGTCGAAATTCTTTCTGTCGCTGGAAGACGATCTGATGCGGATCTTCGGCTCCGATCGGCTCGACACCATGCTGACAAGGCTCGGCCTGAAGGAAGGCGAGGCGATCATCCATCCCTGGATCAACAAGGCGCTGGAGAAGGCGCAGCAGAAGGTCGAGGCGCGCAACTTCGACATCCGCAAGAATTTGCTGAAATTCGACGACGTCCAGAACGACCAGCGCAAGGTGATCTTCGACCAGCGCGTCGACCTGATGAAGGAGGACAACGTCAACGAGACCGTGACCGATATGCGTCACGCCTTCGTCGAGGATCTGGTCGCCAAGCACGTGCCGGAACACGCCTATGCGGAGCAGTGGGATGTCGCCGGGCTGAAGGAAGAACTCAGCCGCGTGGTCGGGCTCGATCTGCCGGTCGAAGCCTGGGCCAAGGAAGAAGGCATCGCCGACGAGGAATTGCTGGCGCGGCTGGAGAAGGTGTTCGACGAGCACATGGCGGCCAAGGTGGCGCAGTGGGGCCCCGAGGTGATGCGCTACGCCGAGAAGAGCATCCTGCTGCAGACGCTGGACCATCTGTGGCGCGAGCATCTGGTGATGCTGGATCATCTGCGCCAGGTGATCGGGCTGCGCGGCTACGGCCAGCGCGATCCGCTGCAGGAATACAAGTCCGAAGCGTTCAGCCTGTTCGAGGCGATGATCGCGCATCTGCGCGAGGCGGTCACCGCGCAGCTGATGCGGGTCGAGATTATCCCGCCGGAGCAGCCCCAGGAGCTGCCGCCGATGGAAGCGCACAAGCTCGATCCCAACACCGGCGAGGACGAGATGGCGTTCGCCAACGTCTCGCTGGCGCCGGCCGACAACGCCGACAAGAGCGCCCGCGACCCGAACCGCCCCGAGACCTGGGGCAAGGTCGGCCGCAATGAGGACTGCCCCTGCGGCTCTGGCAAGAAGTACAAGCACTGCCACGGCCGGTACGCGTAAGTTGATCGCGTAGCGGCGTAGATCGCAGTCATTCCGAGAGCGCTCGCGTCGCGCGTGACGACGGCCGTCGAGCAGGCAAAGGTGAGCTTGCGCGTTTCCCAAGCGGATGACGCGCGATCTTGCCGGTGTGCTCGCTGCGTCGAGCCCGCGCTGCGATTTCAAGCTCCGATCAGATTGAATCCTGGAGGCTTAGGCTGCGCAGACTCACCGCACTGCGGAGAAGCGGCTTTCGAACGAGTTCGCCGAGACCACCGGCGCGGCGCCCGCCATGGTGCTGCCGGACGGCGCGGCGGCGCTGTCGGCGCCGAGCGAGGGCTTCAACTGCGGCTTGGCTGTCGCCTGCCGGGTTTCGGCCGGCTTCGGCACCGTTGCTTGGGGCCGCGGCGGCGGTTCGCTGGCTCTCAGTGCGGGCTTGGCATCGCCGCCCTTGGCGGTGACGACTTTCGGGCTGGCGCTGACCGGCGAGGTTGTCGCCGTCGTTTCGGATCCGCCGATTCCGACCTTGCGGGCCAGGCTGCTGAAGAAACTGCCGGAACGGTCGTTTGGCGTCGCGGCGGCGACCCGGGTCGGCGGCGCGGTCGCGGCCACCGCAACCACTGGCTCCTGCGGCGTGTTTTGCAGCAGGGCATCAGACGGACGGGGCGGATTGACGTGCGAAGGAATCGTGCCCGGGGCCGGGGTCAGCGAGGCCAGCGCAAGCCCCTGGCCATCGCCGCCTTCCGACAGGCCGGTCGAGGCATCGGGCAGCTTGGCGGCGAACACCCGGTTCATGCCTCCGTCGATTCCGGTATGCAGCCGCGCCACCGGAACTCCCTTGGAAATCAGCTCGGCGGTCTTGACCTGGTCGGCCTCCTGCTTTTCGCGCACCGCGTCGGCGATCTCATCGGGGATCACATAGGCCGGGCACTTGCCGGCGGCGTTGAACGCCAGCGGCCGCGACACATTCGGCGGCTGCGCCGGGTCGAACACATACTTCTTCTCGCAGAATTCGACCTTCGGCTCTTGCCGCGTCACCTCGAAATGGTCGTTGCCTTCCTTCAGCATCTTCCAGAACGGCATGTTCGGGTTGTTGCGATGCTTGGCCATATTTGCCGGCGTCATCCGGAACGGATAGGCCTGAAACTGGAACGCGCGCTGGCCGCCGAAAAACGATTCACGGCCGAGCGAATAGATCTCGGCGATCTGTTCGTCGGTCATGGCGTAGCAGCCGCGCGACGAGCAGTCGCCATGGACCATCAGCTGCGAGCCGGTGCGGCCGAGCGCCTTGTCGAAGGCGTTCGGATATCCGGTGTTGAATGACAGGTAGTAGGCCGACTGCGGATTCATCTGGCCGGGGCTGATCGAATAGAACCCTTCCGGCGCCTGACGGTCGCCTTCGCGGACCTTGGGTCCGAGATCGCCGGACCAGCGGCAGATCGGATAGGTCTTCAGCAGCGCGAACTGGCCGTTGCGATCCTGTTTCCAGACCTCAAGCTCGGCCTCCTGCTTGAACAGCCGGACCAGCATCGGCGACTGCAGGTCCATGTTCTTGGTCTGCATGTCGGCGACCAGCCTGGGAGGTACCGGCTGGTTGGCCTTGGCATTGTTCGCCAGCGAGATCTCGTCGCTGTTGCAGCCGGCCAGCACCAAGCCTGCCGCAAGCACAGCCGAGGTGACAAGCGCGCGAACCAGCGGGCGATTGATCAAAGTGAGGCTCCGCAGCCGATGGGCAAATTCAGTCCCCAAATGCCGACATTTATGCCCATAAGAGCAATGAAATATTAGCCTTAAGCCCCCCGGCTCGCAAGCCGATCGGGCCGGCGCGCGGGTTCCATGCTCCGCATGGTCAATGGACATTAAATATCCAGGTCAGGGCCAAACTTGGGCCGAACCGGAGAATGCTGCGGAAAAGGTCAACGAAAGCTTACGCTACCCGGCGCGTCACCTGAATCCCGCCGAATCAGGCCAGTTTGCGGCCGATATCGAGGAATTTCTGCCGCCGCTGCTTTCGGATCGCATCCGCATCGAGGCCGCTCAATTCACCGATGGCCTGTGCGACGGCCTCGCCGGTGGCGGCGATCATGGCCGAGGGATCGCGGTGGGCGCCGCCCACCGGCTCCTTCAGGATGCTGTCGATCACGCCGAACCGCGCCAGATCCTGCGCGGTGATCTTCATCGAGGTCGCGGCTTCCTGGGCCTTGGCGGCATCGCGCCACAGGATCGAGGACGCCGCCTCCGGCGAGATCACGCTGTAGATCGCGTGCTCAAGCATCAGGACGCGGCTGGCGGTAGCGATCGCGATAGCACCACCGGAGCCGCCCTCGCCGATGATGACGGCGACATTGGGCACGCCGAGCGACAGGCAGGCGTCGGTAGAGCGAGCGATTGCCTCGGCTTGGCCGCGCTCCTCGGCGCCGATCCCCGGATAGGCGCCAGCGGTATCGACCAGCGAGAGCACCGGAATGCCGAAGCGGTCCGCCAGCTCCATCAGCCGCACGGCCTTGCGGTAGCCCTCGGGCCGCGCCATGCCGAAATTATGCTTCAGCCGACTCTCGGTGGAAGCGCCCTTCTCCTGGCCGATCACGCAGATGCTTTCGCCGCGGAAGCGGCCGAACCCGCCGACCAGCGCTTCGTCCTCGCCGAACTTGCGGTCGCCGGCCAAGGGGGTGAATTCGGCGATCAGACCCTCGATGTAATCGAGGCAATGCGGCCGTTGCGGATGCCGCGCCACTTGCGTCTTTTGCCACGGCGTCAGCGTTGCATAGAGGTCGTGCAGCGCCTGGCCGGCCTTTTCCTCGATCCGCGAAATCTCCTCGCCGATGTCGCTGCCCGAAGCAGCTAACGCGCGTAGCTCGTCGATCTTGGAATCAAGTTCCGCGACCGGTTTTTCAAAGTCGAGATAGCTGCGGATGTGATCGGACATTGTCACTATATGGGGGCATCGAGGGGCTGCCGATAGCGGCTTGGCTGGCTTTTCGAGCCAACCGCCTGCCGAGTCAAGCGGTCGGCTCAATAGGTAATTCGAATCAACACGTTGATTTCCGGGCGCGGTCCGCTCCCGGTGGATCAAAGAGGCTCCGCGCCGCCGTTATGTCTCCGCCAGCGGATGCAGGTCGCGCACCAGGCTCTTCAGTCGCTCCTCGACCACATGAGTGTAGATCTGGGTGGTCGAGATGTCGCTGTGGCCGAGCAGGGTCTGCACGATGCGCAAATCGGCGCCGTTGTGCAGCAGATGGCTGGCGAAGGCGTGCCGCAGCACGTGCGGGCTGACCAGTCGGGGCGGCAGCCCGGCTGCGAAAGCGAGATCCTTGAGGTCGCGAGCAAAATGCTGGCGGGTCAGATGGCCGCTTTCGCCGGAGGAGGGGAACAGCCATTTCCCGGCGCTGGCGTTGTTCTTCTTCTCTTTCCGCAGCGCGTCGGAGGCGGCGAGATAGCTCGCCATCGCCTGTTTCGAACTCTCGTTGAGCGGCACCAGCCGCTCCTTGTTGCCCTTGCCGCGCACCACGATCATGCGGGCGTCGCGCCGCGCCGCCGACACCGGCAGCGATACCAGTTCCGAAACCCGCAGTCCGGTGGCGTACAGAACCTCGAGCAGGCAATACAGCCGCGCCGCGCGCTGCCGGGCCTGGGTCGCCTCCGCCGCCTCGGCGGCTTGCCGGGCGCAGCCGAGCAGGCGGTCGACGTCGGCGATCGACAGCACCTTGGGCAGGCCGCGAGCGCGTTTCGGCCCCGACAGGATCGCGGCCGGATCGTCGGCGCGGATACGCTCGGTCAGCAAGAAACGGAACAGGTGCCGCAGCGCCGACAGCTTGCGCGCGACGCTGGAGGACTTGAAGCCGCGGGCGTCGAGATCGGCAAGGTAGTCGCGCAGCGCCTGGGTGTCGGCATCCGCAAAGCCGCTGCGGCGGTGCGCCAGGAATTCGGAGAAATCCGTCAGATCGCCGCGATAGGCGTCGAGCGTGTTGCGGGGCGCGCCCTGCTCGGCCGCGATCATGTCGAGGAACAGGTTGGTCAGTCGGGCATCTGGGGCGGAACTGGTGGCCATCTCCCGAACCTAGCCGCTATTTCTTGAGAAATTTGTCGGGCTGGACGGTGACGGTCATTTCCCGCGGCTTCGGGTCAACCAAATTCGCCAACGCGAAGATCGCGCCATAGATGATACCGCCGATCACCGCGACAACCGTCAGAAAGCGGAACAGAGTGGGCATACAACAGTCTCGGGCGCCAATGGTTGACCATTGACTGGCGGCGGTGAAGGCCCTGACTACGACCATGTTCGCCGGCCGGTTGCAAGAGACTCTGGCAACCGCCTTCGCCGGGGTAGTATAAGCAGCGCTGGTAACGCCGCCATGACCTTGCTGTTGTTTTTGGGTGCCTGATCGATGTCCGAGACCGTGTCGCCGGCCGCTGCCAGCGCCTCCCTTGAAGCCGAGACCGTCGCGGCGCTGGGGCAGCGTCCGGTCGTGCTGGTCGGGATGATGGGCGCCGGCAAGTCGACCATCGGCCGGCGGCTGGCGATGCGGCTGGGGCTGCCGTTTCTCGACGCCGACACCGAGATCGAGACGGCGGCGGCGATGACAATCCCGGAAATCTTCGAAGTCCATGGCGAGCCGCATTTCCGCGACGGCGAGGCGCGGGTGATCGCCCGGCTGCTCGACGGAGGCCCCAAGATCCTGGCCACCGGCGGCGGCGCCTTCATGCGGGCCGATACCCGCGACCGGATCCGCTCCAAGGCGATCTCGATCTGGCTGAAGGCTGATGCCGACGTCATCATGCGGCGGGTCAAGCGCCGCGCCGATCGCCCGCTGCTGCGCACCGCGGATCCCGCCGCGACCATCGACCGGCTGATTGGCGAGCGTCACCCGGCCTATCAGACCGCCGACCTGACCATTGCGTCGCGCGACGTGCCGCACGAAAAAATCGTCGACGAATGCATCGCGGCGCTGCACGAGTATCTTTGCCGCGCCACCGCCGCTGCTCCAACCATGAGCGAATCACCATGACCGCCCCGCTGAAGCATTCCGCCCCGATCACGGTCGAGGTCGCACTCGGCGATCGTGCCTACGACATCATCATCGGCCGCGACGTGCTGCAAACGCTCGGCGACCGCATCAAGGCGCTGCGGCCGGGCGCGCGTACCGCGATCGTATCCGACAAGACCGTCGCCAAACATTGGCTGGCGCAGACCGAAGCTGCCCTGGCCGCGGCCGGCATTACCAGTTCGCGGATCGTGGTTGACGAGGGCGAGGGCTCGAAAACCTATGCCGGGCTGCAGACCGTCTCCGAGGCGCTGATTGCGGCGAAGATCGAGCGCAACGACCTGGTCATCGCGCTTGGCGGCGGCGTGGTCGGCGATCTGGCCGGCTTTGCCGCGGCGATCCTGCGCCGCGGCGTCGATTTCGTGCAGCTGCCGACCTCGCTGCTGGCGCAAGTCGACTCTTCGGTCGGCGGCAAGACCGGGATCAATTCGCCGCGCGGCAAGAACCTGCTCGGCGCGTTCCATCAACCGGTGCTGGTGATCGCCGACACCGCCGTGCTCGACACCCTGTCGCCGCGCCAGTTCCGCGCCGGCTATGCCGAAGTGGCGAAATACGGCGCGCTCGGCGACGAGGCGTTCTTCGCCTGGCTGGAAGCCAACCACGCCGATATCTTCAGCGGCGGCAGCGCCCGCGAACACGCCATCGCTACCTCCTGCCGCGCCAAGGCGGCGATCGTTGCGCGCGACGAGCGCGAGACCGGCGAGCGCGCGCTGCTCAATCTGGGCCACACCTTCGGCCACGCGCTGGAAGCCGCCACCGGGTTTTCCGACCGGCTGTTCCATGGCGAAGGCGTCGCGGTCGGCATGGTGATGGCGGCGGAGTTTTCCGCCGAGCTCGGCATGCTGCCGCCGGCCGACGCCGCCCGGCTGTCGCATCACCTTGCCGAAGTAGGCCTGCCTACCCATTTGCAGGATATCGCAGGCTTTGCCCAGGAAGGCCTCGGAGATGCCGATGCGCTGCTGACCTTGATGGCGCAGGACAAGAAGGTGAAGCGCGGTAAGCTTACCTTCATCCTACTGCAGGCGATCGGCCGCGCCACGATCGTCGACAATGTCGAACCCGCGCCGGTGCGGGAATTCCTGGCCCGGCAACTCGCGCGCAAACCCTGAGCATCGATACATTATGGACTGGCTTACCCTCGGCATCGTGCTTGCCTGCCTGTTCGGCTCGGCGTTCTTCTCCGCCAGCGAAACCGCGCTGACCGGATCGTCGCGCGCCAACATGATGCGGCTGGCGAAGCAGGGCAATCGCGAAGCCGGCATCGTCGGTCAGCTGTTCGCGGCGCGCGAACGGATGATCGGCGCGCTGCTGCTCGGCAACAATATTTTCAACATTGGCGCCTCGGCGCTGGCGACCGGGTTGTTCACCGCCTGGTTTGGCGATGTCGGCGTGCTCTACGCCACCGGGGTGATGACGGTGCTGGTGGTGATCTTCGCCGAGGTGCTGCCGAAGACCATCGCCATCAATGCGCCGGACCGGGTCTCGCTGCTGGTGGCGCATCCGATGAAGCTAATGGTTCTGGTGCTGGCTCCGCTGCTCAAGGTGATCGAGGCCATCGTCCGGATCCTGATGGGCGTGCTCGGCATCAAGATCGGCCACAACCAGCCGCTGCTATCGCCGACCGAACGGCTGCGCGGCGCGGTCGAATTGATGCATCACGAGGGCGGCGTCGCCAAGCAGGACCGCGATATGCTCGGTGGTCTGCTCGATCTCAGCGAATTGCAGGTCTCCGACGTGATGGTTCATCGCAC
This sequence comes from Rhodopseudomonas sp., assembly GCF_013377015.1. Taxonomy (GTDB): domain Bacteria; phylum Pseudomonadota; class Alphaproteobacteria; order Rhizobiales; family Xanthobacteraceae; genus JARJEH01. The sequence continues at coordinate 1,722,538 of NZ_JACABA010000001.1, forward strand.
CGAAATGGTGATGATCAACGCCGACCTGCCGCCCGAGGAATTGGTGAGCGAGGTGCTGGCCACCGAATACACCCGGATTCCGCTGTGGCGCGACAAGCCGGAAAATATCATCGGCGTGTTGCACGCCAAGGATCTGTTGCGCGCGATTCGCGCCGCCGACGGCGAGACCGACAAGATCGACGTCACCACGATCGCGCTGCCGCCGTGGTTCGTGCCGGAGATGCGTTCGGTGTCGGAGCAGCTCAAGGCGTTCCGCAGCCGCAAGACCCATTTCGCGCTGGTGGTCGATGAATACGGTGAAGTCGAAGGCATGGTGACGCTGGAAGACATCCTGGAAGAAATCGTCGGCGACATTTCCGACGAGCACGACGTCGTGGTGGCGGGCGTCCGGGTCCAGCCCGACGGCTCGGTGGTGGTCGACGGTTCGGTGCCGATCCGCGATCTCAACCGCGCGATGGACTGGCACCTGCCCGACGAGGAGGCGACCACGGTAGCCGGGCTGGTGATTCACGAGGCGCGCTCGATCCCGGAGCGCGGCCAAAGCTTCACCTTCCACGGGTTCCGGTTCCGGGTGCTGCGCCGCGAACGCAATCGTATCACCGCGCTGCGGATCTCACCGGTGCCGCGCGAAGCCGAGGCCGAGCTGTTGGAAAAGAAGTCGCGCGCCGGCACGGCGTTTTAATGTGACTTTGCAACGGGAAGCGGGGACCGCCGCGTCAGCCGGCCTCGCCCGGGGCATTGGCCTTGATTGCCAGCGCATGCACCGAGCCGGCGAGTTCCTTGGCCAGCGTTGCGTTGATCATGCGGTGGCGGTCGAGCCGGCTCTTGCCCGCGAACGCGTCCGACACGATATTGACCCTGAAGTGCGTCTCGCCGCCCGGCTTGTGGCCGGCATGGCCTTCATGAAGATGTGATTCGTCGACCACGTCGAGGCTTTCGGGTCCGAAAGCTTCGTGCAACTTCTGTGTGATAGTGTCTCGTGCGCTCATGATCTGCCACATGTCCGTCAAACAATTCCGTCAATCCATATCAACCCGGGGGCTATTCGCAATGTCAAGACTTGAAGCCCGCCGCGTTGCGTTGTCATAGTCTGCCATGCCCATCGATTCATCCAAGTTCTTCGACAGCATCCGCATCAAGCCCAACAAGCTGAGCGCGAAGCAGCAAGCCGCTGCGCGCGAGGAAGCGATCATGTGCGAGGCGCCCGGCTGCAAGGCCAAGGGCGGGCATCGCGCGCCCAAGGCGCGCGGCGCCGAGAAGGAATACTGGCACTTCTGCCTGAACCATGTGCGCGAATACAACCAGGGCTACAATTTCTTCCAGGGCATGGCCGCCGACGCGGTGGCCCGCTATCAGAAGGACGCGCTGACCGGGCATCGGCCGACCTGGAAGATGGGCGCCAACGGCACCAAGACCAAAGGCAAGGGCGGCGAGGCCGATCTCGACGCCGCCAATGATCCGTTCCACATGTTCAGCGAACTCAACGGCCGCGGCCGCTGGCGGCCGGGACCGGGCGCGCAGGCCGAGGAACCGAAGGCCGAGGTCCGCAAGGTGTTCAACGCCGAGCGCAAGGCGCTGCAGGTGATGGGTCTGGGGTCCGACGCGACGCTGGAAGTGGTGAAGGCAAAATACAAGGCGCTGGTGAAGCAGCATCATCCAGACGCCAATGGCGGCGACCGCTCCACCGAGGATCGCCTGATCGAGATCATCAAGGCCTATAATTATCTGAAGACCGTGGTCCGCGGCGCGAGCTGAACTCGCCCGGGTCCGGATATCAATTGCGTCATGGCCGGGCTTGACCCGGCCATCCACGCCGACGGCCCTTGCCGTCGTTGTCGCGGCCCCGCTGTTCGCCGCTATTCGATCACGCCGCAGGCGATCCGGCCGCCGGCATTGCCGGTGGGATCGGTCTTGTAGTCGTCGGCTGCGGCGTGGATCACCAGCGCGGTGCCGTCCGGCTTGAACACCGAATTCGGCTTGCCCTTGTCGAGCGTGATCGCGGCGTTGACGATGTCGGCCTTCAAGTCGCCCGACGCCGGAATGGTGAGGTTCGGCATGTCGCCGGCGTGGGCGCCACCGTCGGCCATCTTGCCGTGCTTCTTGTTATCGGGGTTGAAGTGGCCGCCCGCCGAGGTGAATGGTGCTTCGCATTTGCCGACGGCATGGACGTGGAAAGCGTGCTCGCCCGGCGGCAGTCCCTTCAATTCCAGCTTGATGGTGACGCCACTCGAGCCCTGCGTCAGATCGGCACGGCCGATGTCCGCGCCCTCGGCGTTCTTCAGGACCGCCTTGGCCGATTGCGCCGATGCGGCGCCGACGGAGAGCGTGAGCAGTGCGGTCGCGGTCAGCAATGCGCGCAGAAACATGAAGTCACCTCCCAAAGATTTTTGATCGGGCAAGGCTAGCATGGCGACCTTATCGTGGGGAGCGGCCAATTGGCCGCGTCTCGAAGGATGAGGGACGAACAAGTCGTCATGGTTAGAGACCGTGCGAAAGACCACCTCATGCTGGCCCGGTGTTGCGCGCGCGCTCAGCTGCCGCTGAACGAATTATAGCCCTGGTCTTCCCAATAGCCGCCCTTGTAGTCGTTGGTGACTTCCATCGAGACGACGTATTTCGGGTTCTTGAAGCCGAGCTTGGTCGGCACCCGGATCTTCATCGGATAGCCGTAGGCGCGCGGCAGGATCTTGTCGTCGAATTTGAAGGTCATCTGGGTCTGCGGATGCAGCGCGGTCGGCATGTCGAGCGGGCTGGTGTAGTCCTCGGCGCAGCGGAACCAGACGTATTTCGCCGAGGTGTCGGCGCCGACCAGCTTGAGGAAATCGCGTAGCGGCGTACCGGACCACGAGCCGATCGCGCTCCAGCCCTCGACGCAGATGTGGCGGGTGATCTGCTTCACCTCGGGCAGCTTGTAGAGTTCGTCCAGCGTCCAGGACTTCCTGTTCTGCACCAGACCCGAGACTTCGAGCTTCCAGTCCTTGCCCTCGATATTCGGCGCTTCGTCCTCGGTGTAATAGGCGTTGAACGGAAACGGCCGCCTGATGTCCTTTTCCGAGAAGGTGGGCGCCATCGCGTTGGGATTGAAGATCGCCGCCTGCACGCCGTCATTGAACTTGGAAATCCGGGTCAGCATGCTCTCCGCGGAAAAGCTGTCGGAGACGTCGCAGCCGGTCAGCAGCGTCAACGCACCAAGACTGGCGCCGCCGGCGATGAAGCGCCGCCGCGACAGTTCGGGCATCAGTTTGGTGGCGTCCTTGACCAGCAGCTTCTTGTCGACGCCGGGGATCAGCAGTGATTTGATGCGCAACATCGGATGTCCTCACATATCATAACAAGGCCAGGCCTCTCCTTCGTCATTGCGAGGAGCACTTGCGACGAAGCAATCCAGTCTTCGTCTGTAGCCCCTGGATTGCTTCGCTCCGCTCGCAATGACGAACTCAACTCCTCGTTTCCAAGCCGGCTCATCGGCCGATGATCATGGCGCGCAGGCTTTTCGGCACCAGCAGCGCGAGGATCACGTGGATGACCAGAAACCCGACGATCGCCGCCATCGCGGCGAAGTGGACGTAACGCGCGACGTCGTAGCCGCCGAACAGCGCGGTGAGCCATTGCAGCTGCACCGGCTTCCAGATCGACAGGCCGGACAGCACCACGACGATGCCGACCAGGATGATCCCGGCATAGAGCAGCTTCTGCACGTAATTATATTTGGTGAGGTCGGCGTGCGACAGTTTCCCGGTCAGCGCCAGCCTTGTGTCGGTGAGTACGCCAGAGGGCGTCAACGGCAGCAGCTTCTTGCGGAACCGGCCGGTGATCAGGCCGACCGTGAGATAGGCCAGGCCATTGACCATCAGCAGCCACATCGCGGCGAAGTGCCACAACAGCGCACCGCCAAGCCAGCCGCCCAGCGTGATCGCGTGCGAGAACCGGAAATCGAACAGCGGCGCGGCGTTGTAGATCTGCCAGCCCGACATGATCATCATGATCATCGCTACCGCGTTGATCCAATGCATAGTTCTGACCCAGCCCGGCTGAATCACCTTGCTCGAGGCTGGCGCGGTGCTTGGTTCGCTGAGCGTCATGCTGGACATCGTCTGATCCATCCCGAAAGCTTCGTTGTTCGACTGTACGGGCAAAGTCCGTCATTCGTTACTGCCTTGCGTCCACGATCTTCATAGCCGCGGGCTATCGCGATCACAAAAAAGCGAGCCGAGTTGCCCCGGCTCGCCTGCGCTTCCTGGTGGAGCGCCACGCTATCCTGTGGGGACAGGTCAGGACGCGTGTATCGATGCGCGGTTACGACGCCGGCATCAGCACGGTGTCGACCACGTGGATCACACCGTTGGACTGGTTGACGTTCGGGATCGTGACGGTCGAGGAACCGCCCTTGGCGTCGGTGATCGTGACCTTGCCGCCCGAATTCGACACGGTGAGGGTCTCACCCTCGGCAGTCTTCAGCTTCTTGCCGTCGGTGAGGTCGGAGGCCTCGAGCCTGCCCGGCACCACGTGATAGGTGAGGATCTTGGTCAGCGTCGCCTTGTTCTCGGGCTTCACCAGGGTGTCGACGGTGCCGGCGGGCAGCTTGCCGAACGCGGCGTTGGTCGGCGCGAACACCGTGAACGGGCCCTTGCCTTCCAGGGTTTCGACCAGGCCGGCGGCCTTCACCGCGGCGACCAGGGTGGTGTGGTCCTTGGAGTTGACGGCGTTCTGGATGATGTTCTTCGACGGGAACATCGCGGCGCCGCCGACCATCACGGTCTTCTCGCCGCTCATTTCGCTCTTCATGTGCTTGTCCTGCGCGCTGGCGGGCGCGATGACGGTGGCGGTGAGTGCCAGCGCGCTGAACGCGACGGCGGACAGAAATGCAATACGTTTCGACATGGTTCGTCTCCCGAGTGGATTGAGGCCGGCGGAGATCCGCAGGCGCGATTGAAAGGGCAACAACGACCACGCTGCTAATTTCGGTTGGCATCGCGTCGTCGTTGCGGGAGTTACGCCGCCTGTTAGGGGTAGTTTCAGATGAAATTTTTCGCTGCAGGGTGAAACTAATCGCGGCGAGCCTCGTTCGCGCGCGATCGTTTCGTTCAGTAGAGGCGCTGTTGGCGCCTCTACCGGGTGCGGCCGAAAGTTCGGAGCGACAAGCCCGCCAGCGCTCAGATGCCGCCGACGAACGACCTGTTCCAGGTCGGACTGATCAGGATCTCGTTGACGCAGACGTGCGGCGGCATATTGGCCACGAAGGCGATGGTGCGGCCGAGATCGTCCGGCTGCAACATTCGCGCCTGCTCCTCGGCGGAAGGCACCACCGGCCGCAGCTTCAGAATCGGCGTGGCGACTTCCGCCGGCGACAGGCAACAGGCGCGTAGTCCATTGACGCATTCATCCATGTTGAAGGAATGAGTCAGCGCCAGCACCGCATGCTTGGTGGTGGTGTAGGCCGGGCCCGGCATCTTCGAGACGTGGCGTCCGGCCCATGACGCGACGTTGATAATGCAGCCATCCTTCTGCGCGCGCATCGTCGGCAGCACCGCGCGCATGCAATACAGCACGCCGCTGAGGTTGATGGCGACCAGCTTGTCCCAGCCGTCCAGTTCCATGTCGGCCCAGGAGCGTTTCGGCACGTTGATGCCGGCGCTGTTGACCAGGAGATCGATCCGGCCGTGGCTGGTGACGATTTGCTCGGCGGCCTTGGTGACGTCGCTGGAATTGCTGACGTCAAGCGCGATCGCCTCGGCGGTCCCGCCGTTGGCTTCGATCTTCGTCACCACCGCGTCGAGTGCGTCGCGTCTGCGGCCGGAGACCACCACGGTCCAGCCGTCCGCCGCCAATGCCTCGGCGCCGGCCTCGCCGATGCCGCTGCCGCCGCCGGTCACCCAGGCCACGCGTTTCCCACTCTTTGCCATGCAAACTGTCTCCGTTGCTTTGTGAAGGGCGTTCTTGCTATTCCCCTGACCGAAATCACCCGGTCGGCGGCTCGCTCGCCCATGCCGGAATGTTGCAGGAACGCGGCAAAGAACACCATCAGGAAGACCATCATGAACGCCAATCTGTTTTCGCGGCTGTTTGACGATCTCGACGACGTCGAACGGCTCGCGATCGAGACCACGGACGGCACGCGGATCAGCTATGGCGAGTTGATCGCGCGAGCCGGGCGGATGGCGAATCTGTTGGTCGCACGCGGCGTCAAGATCGGCGACCGTGTTGCGGCGCAAACCGAAAAATCGGTCGAGGCGCTGGTGCTGTATCTCGCCGTGGTGCGCGCTGGCGCGGTGTATCTGCCGCTCAACACCGCCTATACGCTGCACGAGCTGGACTATTTTATCACCGACGCCGAGCCGTCGCTGGTGGTGTGCGATCCGTCGAAGGCCGAAGGCATCAAGGCGATCGCCGCCAAGGTCAGTGCGCATGTCGAGACGCTCGGCGCCGACGGGCAGGGTTCGCTGACGGAGGCGGCCGCCAAGGCGTCGTCGGAATTTGCCACGGTGGTCCGCGCCGACGATGATCTCGCCGCGATTCTCTACACCTCCGGCACCACCGGTCGCTCCAAGGGAGCGATGCTGACGCACGACAACCTGGCGTCGAATTCGCTGAGCCTGGTCGGCTACTGGCGCTTCACCGACAAGGACGTGCTGATCCACGCGCTGCCGATCTATCACACCCACGGCCTGTTCGTGGCCAGCAACGTCACGCTGTTCGCCCGCGCCTCGATGATCTTCCTCAACAAGTTCGATCCCGATCTGATTATCAAGCTGATGGCGCGCGCCACCGTGCTGATGGGGGTGCCGACGTTCTATACGCGGCTACTGCAGAGCGAGGCGCTGACCAAGCAGGCGACGGCGCATATGCGGCTGTTCATTTCCGGCTCGGCGCCGCTGCTGGCCGATACCCATCGCGAATGGGCGGCGCGCACCGGTCACGCCGTGCTGGAGCGCTACGGCATGACCGAGACCAACATGAATACCTCGAACCCGTATGATGGCGACCGTGTTCCCGGCGCGGTCGGCCTCGCGCTGCCCGGCGTATCGGTGCGGGTCACCGATCCGGAGACCGGCACGGAATTGCCGCGCGACCAGATCGGCATGATCGAGGTCAAGGGCCCCAACGTGTTCAAGGGCTATTGGCGGATGCCGGAAAAGACCAAATCCGAATTCCGCGACGACGGCTTCTTCATCACCGGCGACCTCGGCAAGATCGACTCCAAGGGCTATGTGCACATCCTCGGTCGCGGCAAGGATCTGGTGATCACCGGCGGGTTCAACGTCTATCCGAAGGAAATCGAGAGCGAGATCGACGCCATCAAGGGCGTGGTGGAGTCCGCAGTGATCGGCGTGCCGCATGCCGATTTCGGCGAGGGCGTCACCGCCGTCGTGGTGCGCGACAAGGGTGCCAGCGTCGATGAAGCCGCCGTGCTCCGGGCGCTCGACGGCCAGATCGCGAAATTCAAGATGCCGAAGAAGGTAATCTTCGTCGACGATCTGCCGCGCAACACCATGGGCAAGGTGCAGAAGAACGTGCTGCGCGATACCTATGCGGAGATTTACAGGAAGTAATCGCTGGTTCGCTGCCTTCGCGTTCGGCACAGCGATGCCGAACGGAGCCGGGCGTGTCGGCGAATCGCCTCACACCACATGATCCGGCGCCAGCGCGCAGGGCGAGGCGGGGTCGGTCTCGACCTGCAAGGTGGCATGGGCGATGCCAAAATCGTCCCGGAGGCGACGGGCGATCTCCATCAGGTAAGTGTCGCCGGGCGCTCCCGACGGGATCACCAGATGGCAGGTCAGCGCCACCTCGGTGGTCGACATTGGCCAAATATGCAGATCGTGCACCTGCGCGACGCCGGGGCATTGCGCCAGATAGCCTCGCACGGCGGCCGGATCGATCCCGCGCGGCACCGCGTTCAGCGACATCGCCATGCTGTCGCGTAACAGGCCCCAGGTCCCCCAGACGATGATCGCGGCGATCGCCAGGCTGGTCGCGGCATCGAGCCAGGTCCAGCCGGTGAGCATGATCACCACGCCCGCGATCACCACGCCGGCCGATACCGCGGTATCGGCCATCATGTGCAGATAGGCGCCGCGGATGTTGAGGTCGCCCTTGCGCCCGGATGCGAACAGCCACGCGGTGATGCCGTTGATGGCGATGCCGACGGCGGCCACGACCATCACCGTGGTGCCGACAACCGGCTCCGGCGTCAGCAGCCGCAGGATCGCTTCCCAGCCGATCGCGCCGACCGCCACCAGCAAGAACACTGCGTTGAACAGCGCCGCCAGGATCGACGAACCGCGCAGGCCATAAGTGTAGCGTGCCGACGGCGGCCGCTTCGACAACGCTGCCGCCGACCACGCCACCAGCAGGCCCAGCACGTCGGATAGATTGTGGCCGGCGTCGGCGACCAGCGCCATCGAATTGCTGGCGAAGCCGAAAAACGCTTCCCCGATCACGAAGCCGCTGTTGAGCACAATGCCGATCGCGAACGCAGTCCCGAAATCCGCGGGCGCATGACCATGATTGCCCGGTCCATGGCCGTGGCCGTGGCCGGAATGATCATGATCGCCGTGATGGTCGTGGTCGGAGTGGTTCATCGGAGTCTCTACACTTCAAGGTCGCCCCGGTACGGCGTCCATTGGGATAAACCGCAAGACCAAAGTGGATACTATTACGAGCCACTCGGAGCGGTCGGGCAGCCAGCCGGCGGTGGATCGAACAGCAGGCGAGCGCCGATGCCGTTATGACGTGGGAACCGTGGAGGAGGGCGTTGGATCAATCGAATTCCGGCATGAATCCCACTTCAGTTGGCCGGTTGTCGAGAACCGTTGACAACAAGGCTGACAAACAATGTGGACCAACATCTCCAAAATATGAACAGTTGTTCGAAGATTGTGATTTCGCCGTTGCGCTCATTGTTTGCACTCCGTAAATAGACTTGACCTCCGCGAGCCCTGGTTCGGGGCTATCCGCTTGCCGCAAACCGACAAAGCAGCCGATGACCGCTAGGATCGAACGACCGCTATCGCCCCATATGCAGGCCTATCGCTGGAGTCTCACGATGGCGCTGTCCATCGTGCACCGCGCCACCGGCGTCGCGCTGTACTTCGGCACCTTGCTGTTGGCGTGGTGGCTGATCGCCGCCGCAGCGGGGCCAGCGGCTTATTCCAATGTGCAGGCCTTTACCGGCAGCTGGATCGGCCGCCTGGTTCTGTTCGGCTACACTTGGGCGCTGATGCATCATCTGCTTAGCGGAGTCCGGCATTTCATCTGGGATCTCGGCTACGGCTTCAAGACCGCCGACCGGGAATGGCTGACCTGGGCCGCCTTGATCGGCGGCGTCACGCTGACGGTTCTGCTGTGGATCGTCGCCTATACGATCGGAGGTGGACGGTGAGCGCCGATCACACCAATAGCCGCACGCCGAAGGCCAACTCGATGCGCACGCCGCTTGGCAAGGTGCGGAAATTCGGTCCGGCCGGATCCGGCACGTCGGATTTCTGGCGTCAACGCATCACCGGTGTGGCGATGACGCTGCTGATCCTGCCGGTGGTTGTCGTCATCATGATGCTACTCGGCCGCAATCAGGCCGGCGCCGCGCAGATTCTCGGCTCGCCCTTGATCGCGCTGACCATGATCCTGTTCATCATCGCCAGCGCGCTGCATATGAAAATCGGCATGCAGGTCGTGCTCGAGGATTATGTCCAGAACGAGAAGCTGAAGCTGGTCAGCATCATGGCCAACAATTTCTTCTCGCTCGCTGTGGCGCTAGCCGCGATCTTCGCGATCTTCAAACTTTCATCTGGAGTGTAAGCATGGCGGCGAACGGCACCGGCGCACCTGCCGTCAACGGCCACGCCTATCCGATCGAGGATCACGTCTACGACGTGGTGGTGGTGGGTGCCGGCGGCGCGGGTCTGCGCGCCGTGGTCGGCTGCAGCGAAGCGGGGCTGCGCACCGCCTGCATCACCAAGGTGTTCCCGACCCGGTCGCACACCGTGGCGGCGCAGGGCGGCATCTCGGCGTCGCTCGGCAACATGCACAAGGACGACTGGCGCTGGCACATGTACGACACCGTCAAGGGGTCGGACTGGCTCGGCGATCAGGATTCGATCGAATACATGGTGCGCAACGCGCCGGAGGCGGTCTACGAGCTGGAACATTGGGGTGTGCCGTTCTCGCGCACCGAGGACGGCAAGATCTATCAGCGCCCGTTTGGCGGCATGACGCTGGACTACGGCAAGGGCCAGGCGCAGCGCACCTGCGCCGCCGCCGACCGCACCGGCCATGCCATGCTGCACACGATGTATGGCCAGGCGCTGCGCCACGCCGCGGAATTCTACATCGAATTCTTCGCCATCGACCTGATCATGGACGATCAGGGCGTCTGCCGCGGCGTGATCGCGCTGAAGCTCGACGACGGCACGCTGCACCGCTTCAAGGCGCAGACCACGATTCTGGCCACCGGCGGCTACGGCCGCGCCTATGCCTCCTGCACCTCGGCGCATACCTGCACCGGCGACGGCGGCGCGATGGCGCTGCGCGCCGGCCTGCCGCTACAGGACATGGAATTCGTCCAGTTCCATCCGACCGGCATTTACGGCTCCGGCTGTCTGGTCACCGAAGGCGCCCGCGGCGAGGGCGGCTATCTGGTCAATTCCGAAGGCGAGCGCTTCATGGAGCGCTATGCGCCGTCTGCCAAGGATCTGGCGTCGCGCGACGTGGTATCGCGGGCGATGACCATCGAGATGCGCGAAGGCCGCGGCGTCGGCAAGAAGAAGGACCACATCTTCCTGCACCTCGATCATCTCGATCCGGCGGTGCTGCACGAGCGGCTGCCCGGCATTTCGGATTCGGCGCGGATCTTCGCTGGCGTCGACGTCACCCGCGAGCCGATCCCGATCCTGCCGACGGTGCACTACAACATGGGCGGCATCCCGACCAATTTCCACGGCGAGGTCGTCACCAAGAAGGACGGCGACGACAACGCGGTGGTGCCCGGGCTGATGGCGCTGGGCGAAGCCGCCTGCGTCTCGGTGCACGGCGCCAACCGGCTCGGCTCCAATTCGCTGATAGATCTCGTGGTGTTCGGCCGCGCCGCGGCGCTGCGTTGCGCCGAGAAGCTGACCCCGAACGGCAAGCAGCCGGAGCTGCCGGCGGACTCTGCCGACAAATCGCTGAGCCGGCTCGATCACTACCGCTACGCCTCCGGCGGCACTCCGACTGCGAAGCTGCGCGACAACATGCAGCACGTGATGCAGACTAATTGCGCGGTGTTCCGCACCGGCGAGGTGTTGCAGGAAGGCTCGCAGCTGATCCACAAGGTCCACAGCGGGATCAGCGACATCGCGGTCACCGATCGCTCGCTGACCTGGAATTCCGACCTGATCGAGACTTTGGAATTCGACAATCTGATCGTGCAGGCCGTGGTGACGATGGATTCCGCCGCCAACCGCACCGAAAGCCGCGGCGCCCACGCCCGCGAGGATTTCGCGGCGCGCGACGACGTCAACTGGATGAAGCACACCCTGGCCTGGATCGGCGAGGACGGCGGCACCACGCTCGATTACCGCCCGGTGCACGATTACACGATGACCAACGACGTACAGTACATTCCGCCGAAGCCGCGGGTGTATTGAGTAACAAGCATCGTCATGCGCGGGCATAGCCGTTCGAAGAACGACGTTCTAAAACGCCTATGCCCGCGCATCCATCTTTTGAAGAAATGATGGATCGCCGGGTCAAGTCCGGCAATGACAACGGAGAAGCAAAGGCAGGACCGATGGTCGAGTTCGCACTTCCGAAAAATTCCAAGATCACCGGCGGTAAGACCTGGCCGAAACCGGAAGGTGCGACTGAGACGCGCGAGTTCCGCGTCTATCGCTGGAATCCAGACGACGGCAAGAACCCGAGCGTCGATGTCTATCACGTCGACAAGCACGATTGCGGCCCGATGGTGCTGGACGGCCTGATCTGGATTAAGAACCACATTGATCCGACCCTGACCTTCCGTCGTTCCTGCCGCGAGGGCGTCTGCGGCTCCTGCGCGATGAACATCGATGGCGAGAACACGCTGGCCTGTACCAAGGCAATGGACGACGTCAAGGATACCGCGGTGAAGGTCAACCCGCTGCCGCATCAGCCGGTGGTGAAGGATTTGGTCCCCGACCTCACCAATTTCTACGCCCAATACGCCTCGATCGAGCCGTGGCTGCAAACCGTGACGCCGACGCCGCAGAAGGAATGGCGGCAGAGCCACGAGGACCGCGAGAAGCTCGACGGCTTGTACGAATGCATCCTGTGCGCCTGCTGCTCGACCTCGTGCCCGAGCTATTGGTGGAACTCGGATCGCTTCCTCGGCCCCGCGGCGCTGCTGCAGGCGACCCGCTGGGTCAAGGACAGCCGCGACGAGGCCACCGGCGAGCGGCTCGACAATCTCGAGGATCCGTTCCGGATCTATCGCTGCCACACCATCATGAACTGCGCCAAGGCCTGTCCGAAGGGGCTGAATCCATCGGAAGCGATCGCCAACCTCAAATTGAAGCTGGTCGAACGCCAGATCTGACGCGGATCGTCGCAGCTGCTGGAACATCGCAGCCGTCCAGCCGTTGTCGCCGCGATATTCGCGGAGGTACGACATGGCTGCCGATCACACGCCGAGCGACGCCCGAAATGGTGTTGGATATGCTCGCGACTCGAACTCGTTAGACGGCGGCCATCGCTTGGTGGCGGTCTGAGTGGCCGGCGAACCACAGGAAGTGCCGGGCGGTCCCGGCCCCACGGAGCCGCCGCCGGAAATTCCGCCGAGCACCCCGGCGCAACCGACCGAGCCGCCGCCGGAATCGCCGCCCGGCAATCCGATGCCGGACGTCCCCCCGCCGATCGACGAGCCCGATGCGCCGCCGACGCCCGAGGAATTTCCGGCGAGCACGCCGGATGAATTGCCGGGGCGCGGACCTCCGGGGCCCGGCGCACTGAACCCGGCAACGATGTGAGCAAACGGGGCGACGCCGGATACGAGCACCGCTCTGAATGCATCATGAACGGCCGTGGATTAGCGCGAGAGCCGATGCGAAATAATTAGCTGGCAGCTCTTGCCGCTCGCCACATTGCGGCCCCACCGTTGCTTGTTGATCGCTGTGCTTGTCCAAATCAGCTGATTTGGAGCGAAGCGATACGTTTTCGAGGACGACAATTCCCATGACCAGACTTCAATTGATGCTGCTCGCGACCACGGCCTTGACCGTGATGCAACTGGCGCCCGCGCCTGCGCAGACCGCGCCGATACATATGG
>NZ_JACABA010000010.1 GCF_013377015.1 Rhodopseudomonas sp.
GCCAAAGAAGATCGCCGTCGGCAGCGTCCAGGCCATCCATGCGATGTTTTCCATGCGGCCTCCTCAAACCCGACCGAGCGCGAAGCCGCGCGCGATGTAGTTGCGGACGAACCAGATCACCAGCGCGCCGGGAATGATGGTGAGCACGCCGGCGGCGGCGAGCAGGCCCCAATCCATCCCGGCCGCCGAAACCGTGCGGGTCATCACCGCCGAAATCGGTTTTGCGTTCACCGAGGTCAGGGTGCGCGCCAGCAGCAGTTCGACCCACGAGAACATGAAGCAGAAGAACGCCGCGACGCCGATGCCGCTGGCGATCAGCGGCACCAGGATCTTGATGAAGAAGCGCGGGAACGAATAGCCGTCGAGAAACGCGGTTTCGTCGATCTCCTTCGGCACGCCGGAGACGAAGCCTTCCAGGATCCACACCGCCAGCGGCACGTTGAACAGGCAATGCGCCAGCGCCACCGCCCACGGCGTATCGAACAGATTGATCGCCGAATACAGGTTAAAGAACGGCAGCGCATAGACCGCGGCGGGCGCCATCCGGTTCGACAGCAGCCAGAAGAACAGATGCTTGTCGCCGAGGAAGCGGTAGCGCGAGAACGCATAGGCCGCTGGCAGCGCGAACGAGATCGAGATCACGGTGTTGATGACGACGTATTTCAGCGAATTGATGTAGCCGGAATACCAGCTCTCGTCGGTGAAGATCCGGGTGTAATTGGCCAGCGTAGGGGCGTGCGGCCACAGCGTCATGGTGGAGACGATTTCGCTGTTGGTCTTGAAGCTCATATTGACCAGCCAGTAGATCGGGAGCATCAGGAACAGCAGGAACAGCGAGAGGATGAGGCGGCGGCCGGGAATCGAATGCATCACGCGCTCCCCGGGTTGTTTTCGCGGTCGGCGCCGGCATGGGTCATCACGGTGTAGAACACCCAGCAGACGATGATGATGATCAAATTGTAGACGATCGACAATGCGGCGGCCTTGCCGAGATCGAATTGCCCAAGCGCGATCTTGACCAGTTCGATCGAGACGAAGGTGGTGGAATTGCCGGGGCCGCCGCCGGTCACTACGAAGGGTTCGGTGTAGATCATGAAACTGTCCATGAACCGCAGCAGCACCGCGATCAGCAGCACGCGGTGCATTTTCGGCAGTTGAATGGCGGAGAACACTGCCCAGCGCGAGGCGCCGTCGATCTGCGCCGCCTGGTAATAGGCATCCGGAATCGATTTCAGGCCCGCATAACACAACAGCGCCACCAGGCTGGTCCAGTGCCAGACGTCCATCACGATCACGGTGGCCCAGGCGTCGAATTCGTTGGAGACGTAGTTGTAATTGATGCCGATGCTGTTCAGCGCGTAGCCCATCAGGCCGATGTCCGGCCGGCCGAAAATCTGCCAGATCGTGCCGACCACGTTCCACGGGATCAACAGCGGCAACGCCATGGTGACGAGGCAGGCCGCGACCTGCCAGCCATGCCGCGGCATCGCCAGCGCGACCACGATGCCGAGCGGGACCTCGATCGCCAGAATGATCCCCGAGAATGCCAGATTGCGCCACAACGATGCGAAAAACCGCTCGCCGAGATCGGTCGAGGGATCGAGCAACTCCTTGAACCAACCGACCCCGTTCCAGAAGAACTGATTGTTGCCGAAAGTGTCCTGCATCGAATAGTTCACCACCGTCATCAACGGCAGGATCGCCGAGAACGCCACGATGGCGAACACCGGCAACACCAGGAACCAGGCCTTCTGATTGACGGTCTTGTCCATCAGGCGACTTTCTCCAGCGATTGACCTTCGACGATCCGGCTGTCGGCGTAGACATGGATCCGCGACGGCTCGAACACGAGGCCGGCCTCCGAGCCCGGGATCGAGAAACCCTCCGGCACGCGGGCGGAAAACTTCACGTCGCCGATCCGCACCCGCGCGAATTGGACGCGACCGAGATCGTCGATCCGTTCGATATTGGCGGCCAGCAGCCCGGGCGCCATCGGCGCGACATGCACGAACTCCGGACGGACACCGATTTCGATCTTCGCGGCCCGCGGCAGGTCGTCATAGGCGCGGGCGAGCGCGATCGTGTGGCCGGCGATCACCGCCTCGCGGCCGCTCACCTGCGCCGGCACGATGTTCATGCCGGGCGAGCCGATGAAATAGCCGACGAAGGTGTGGGCAGGCTTGTCGAACAATTCCTCGGGCGTTCCGCTCTGCACTACGCGGCCGTCATGCATCACCACCACGGTGTCGGCGAAGGTCAGCGCCTCGGTCTGGTCGTGGGTAACGTAGATCATCGTCAGATCGAGCGCGCGATGCAGCGCCTTCAGCTTCGAGCGCAGCTCCCATTTCAGATGCGGGTCGATCACCGTCAGCGGCTCGTCGAACAGGATCGCGGCGACGTCGGCGCGGACCAGGCCGCGGCCGAGCGAGATCTTCTGCTTGGCGTCGGCGGTCAGCCGCGTCGCCTTGCGCTTCAGATGCGGGGTGAGATCGAGCAGCCGCGCGATCTCGGCGACCCGGGCGTCGATCTCGGCCTTCGGCACGCCGCGATTCTTCAGCGGAAACGCCAGGTTCTGGCCGACCGTCATGGTGTCGTAGATCACCGGAAACTGGAACACCTGCGCGATATTGCGCTCGCGGGTCGAGAGCGGCGTGATGTCCTTGCCGTCGAACAGGATTTTTCCGTGCGACGGCGTCACGATGCCGGAGATCAGGTTCAGCAGCGTAGTCTTGCCGCAGCCGGACGGGCCGAGCAACGCATAGGCGCCGCCCTGCCGCCAGGTCATCGACACCGGCTTCAGCGCATAGGCCTCCGGTGGCAGATTGTCGCCGACGAGGTAGGTGTGAGCGAGGTCGGCGAGGTCAATGCGCGCCATGATGCATCTCCCTCACATCGCCTTCGGGGCTGCGACCAGACGGTCGGCCGCGTCGAACACGAACAAATTGGCGGGATCGAGCACAGCGTCGAGGATCTGCCCCGGCACGAATTCATGCACGCCCGGCAGCACCGCGACCCAGTTCGACTCGTCGCGCTTGAGGTGTACGAAGCTTTCCGAGCCGGTGATTTCGGTCACCGCCACCGTCGCATGGAAGGCATGGCGATCGGCGATCCCGTTCGCGACTTCGAGCTGATGGGCGCGGAAGCCGACCCGGTAGGCGCCGTCGGCAAGCCCGGCATAGAGCCCGGTCGCTGGCGCCAGGATGCCGCCGGCATATTGCACTGAGCCGTTCTTCTTCTCGACCCCGATCAGATTAAGCGGCGGATCGGAAAACACCTGCGCCACGCGCAAATTATCCGGCCGGCGATAGACCATAGCGGTCACGCCACTTTGCAGCACCTCGCCTTCCCACATGCAGATGGTGCGGCCGCCGAGCAGCAGCGCTTCCGACGGCTCGGTGGTGGCATAGACGAAGATCGCGCCGGACGCCTCGAAGATCCGCGGCAATTCGGTGCGCAGTTCTTCGCGCAGCTTGTAGTCGAGATTGGCGAGCGGCTCGTCGAGCAGCACCAGATCGGCGTCCTTCACCAACGCCCGCGCGATCGCGGTGCGCTGCTGCTGGCCGCCGGACAGCTGCAGCGGCGTGCGCTGCAGATAGGGCTCCAGCCGCAACAGCTTCGCCGCCTCCTGCACCCGCTTTTCGATCTCTCCGCGCGGCTTGCGCTGCACCCGCAGTGGCGAGGCGATGTTTTCATAGACCGTCAGCGAGGGGTAGTTGATGAATTGCTGATACACCATCGCCACCGAGCGCTTGCGCACGTCGAAGCCGGTGACGTCCTCCCCGTCGACGACGACGCGGCCGTGGCTCGGCTTGTCGAGTCCGGCCAGCAACCGCATGATAGAGGTCTTGCCGGACAGCGTCGGCCCCAGCAGCACGCTCAGCGTGCCGCGCTCGAGCGACAGTGACACATCGCGGATCGCAGGAACGCCATCGATCAAGCGGGTGACGCGGTCGAGAGTGATGGTCATGCCCGGCCTCCCGCTTTCCGCAGGGAATGTTCAGGCGGGAGGCGATGCGCGGCGATCCAGTCGTCGATCGCGGCGACCTCGTCCGGCGACAGCAGCAAGCCGAGCTTGGAGCGGCGCCAGACAATATCCTCCGCGCTGCACGCCCATTCGTTCGCCATCAGATAGCGGACTTCGCTTTCCGTCAACGTCGCACCGAAAGCACGGCCGAGGTCCGCCATCGAGGTCGCGGTACCGAGCAATTGCCTCGCCCGGGTCCCATAAGCATGGGCGAGACGGCTGGCATGCGCGGGAGTCAGAAACGGGTAGCTGCGCACCAGGTCGGCGATCAGCGCCGGAACGCCGGTGACCTCGATATCGCCGCCGGGCAGCGGCGCCTGCGCGGTCCAGCCTTCGCGCGCCTTGGTCCCGCGCAGATAGGGTGACAGCTTCTCCAGCGCCTCTTCGGCGAGCCGCCGATAGGTGGTGATCTTGCCGCCATAGATCGACAACAGCGGCGCTCCGCCCGGAGTATCGAGTTCGAAGACATATTCGCGTGTGGCTGCTTTGGCTTCGCTGGCGCCGTCATCGTAGAGCGGGCGTACCCCTGAAAAGGTCCAGACCACGTCGGCGGGTTTGACCGGCTTCGCCAGATAGGCGCTCACGGATTCGCAGAGGTAGCTGATCTCCTCCGCCGTCGCCTTCACCTTGGACGGATCGCCCTCGTAGTCGCGATCGGTGGTGCCGATCAGGGTGAAGTCGTCCTGATATGGAATCACGAACACGATGCGGCCGTCGGCATTCTGGAACATGTAGGCGCGGTCGTGGTCGTACAATTTCGGCACGACGATGTGAGAGCCCTGCACCAGCCGCACCTTGGCCTTGGCGTCGATGCCGGCGCCGGACGACAGCACGTTCTCGACCCAGGGGCCGGCGGCATTGACCAGCGCGCGCGCCTGGATCGTGCGGCGTGCCCCGCTTGCCGAATCCACAACGGTGATGTGCCAGAGCCCGTCAGCCTGCTTGATCTCGGCGGCGCGAGTCCGGGTGCGGATTTCGGCGCCGCGCTCGGCGGCGTCGCGCGCGGTCAGCACCACCAGCCGCGCATCGTCGACGAAGCAATCGGAATATTCGAAGCCGCGCCTGAAGCGGCCGGGAATCAGCGGCTTGCCGACGTCCTCATGCGCCAGATCAACCGAGCGGGTCGGCGGTAGCAGCCGGCGTCCACCGATATAGTCGTAGAGGAACAGCCCGAGCCGCAGCCGCCAGGCCGGCCGCAGCCCGGCATGATGCGGCAGCACGAAGCGCAGCGGTCGGATGATGTGCGGCGCAATCTGCCACAGCCGTTCGCGCTCGATCAGCGCTTCGCGAACCAGCCGGAACTCGAAATATTCCAGATAGCGTAGTCCGCCGTGGATCAGCTTGGTCGACCAGGATGAGGTGCCGCTGGCCAGATCGTTCATCTCGCACAGTAATACGGAATTGCCTCGGCCGACCGCGTCGCGTGCGATGCCACAGCCATTGATGCCGCCACCGATGATCGCGAGGTCGAAAACCTGCGCCACGGACGCTCCCTGTCGTGTTTTTTTACGAGACACGCACCTTCGCGGGTGCAATATATTTCGCTTGTATCATATTTTCTTCAATTTCGAATAAACCACAATCAAAAACGAAAGCAAGTGATTAAAGGAGCAGCATCGGGCGCAAGGGATCCAGATGCAGAAGAGAGCGGAAAGTCGCCTATCGCACGCGAAGCGCTGACGTGGGCAGCGATTCTGGGGCGGATTCATCGAGTTCCGCGACCGGCTTTGGCAAAGCCTCGATCACCTGAATCCCGCGGGCATGGCAAATGCTCTGCAGGCCCGCCGGCAATTCGGCATCGGTGACGAAGGTCTGGATCTGGCCGATATGGGCGATCCGAACCGGGGCGCTGCGCCGCAGTTTGGTTGAATCCGCCACCAGCATGACGCTGCGAGCGTTGGCGATGATGGCTTGCGCGGCCTGCACTTCACTGTAGTCAAAATCCAGCAATGCCCCCTCCTCGTCGATCGCCGATGCGCCGATGATCGCGTAATCGACCTTGAACTGGCCGATCAGACTGATCGCGGTCGAGCCGATCACCGCGCCGTCGGCGCGCCGCACCGTGCCGCCGGCGACGATCACCTCGATCCGCGGGTGCCGGTACAGCAGCATCGCGACGTTGAGGTTGTTGGTGATCACCAGCAGATCCTCATGCGAGGTCAGCGCGCTGGCGACTTCCTCGGTGGTGGTGCCGATATTGATGAACAGCGAGCAGCCGTTCGGGATCTGCGCCGCGGCGGCGATCCCGATCGCCTTCTTCTCGTCGGCGGCGACGAAGCGGCGCGCCTCATAGGCCAGATTCTCGACCCCCGAGGCGATGATCGCGCCGCCATGAATCCGCGTCAGCGAGCGCTGGTCGCACAGATCGTTGAGATCCTTGCGGATGGTCTGTGCCGAGACTTCGAACCGCTTGGCGAGTTCGTCCACCATCACACGGCCGAACGCGCGGGCGATATTCAGGATTTCCGACTGGCGGTGGGTCAACGCGGTCACGATCACACCTCGACGAACGGGATCGCCATGGTGCTGGTGTTCGCGGGTCGGGTCAACGCGGCCGACGGCGCCCGGCGTCCGCGCCGCGATCAAAACCTCGAAATTGCCCAAAGGCGCTGCGCCGCGGTTGCCACGGGCTCAGGCTGGTCGTTCCATTTCGAACATGGCGTCGGGACGCACCTCGAAATAGTCGCCGCGGCGGCCGGCGCGCAGGATCGGATGCGCCTGCGCGGTCTGGTACACGCCGTCCTTGATCAGCCGCTTGTCGATATGGACGGCGACCACCTCGCCGATAGTGAACCAGGCGTCGGCCTTGGCGCCGTCGGCGCCCTGCAACTGGATGATCTGCGACAGCTTGCACTCGAAGGTCACCGGGCTTTCCGCAACCCGCGGCGGCTTCACCAACTGGCTCGGCAACTTGGTCAGGCCGGAAATCGTGAACTCGTCGACCTCGTGCGTCACGGTCGCCGAGGTCTTGTTCATCGCCTGGGCGAGATCCATGGTGACCAGGTTCCAGACGAACTCGCCGGTGGCCTGGACATTGCCGACGGTGTCCTTCCATGACGTGCTGGCAAACCCGATCAGCGGCGGCTTGTAGCACAACGCATTGAAGAAGCTGTAGGGCGCGAGATTGACGTTGCCGTTGGCGTCACACGACGAGATCCAGCCGATCGGCCGCGGCCCGACGATCGCGTTAAACGGATCGTGCTTGAGGCCATGGCCGTTCACCGGCTCATAGGAGTGCAAATCGGTCACGCGGGAATCCTTGGGTCAGGTGCGGGGCGCAGCTTGGCCGCGCGGAGCGAGGCCGGCGAGCACGAAGTCGATCATTTGGTCGAGCGTCGGCCCCGGTTTATCGTTGCCTTGCGCGATCATCTGCGGGTGGAAATAGTGCACCATTGCGGTGCAGGTACACATCGCGGCAAGCGGCACATCAGGGGCATCGAACTCGCCGCTGGCCACACCCTCGGCAATCACCGCGGCAATGGTGCCGACGAGATATTCCATGTGGGCTTCGCAGACATCCCAGCTTTCTTCCATCGCGATCGCGACCATCTCGTGCAGCTTGGCGTCGCCGACGTAGCGCTCGGCGTTCATGCGATGAATCGTCGACAGCAATTCGCGCAGTCGCAGCGCCGCCGGCCCGCGCGCCGACGCGATCCGTTGCGCCGCCTCCTCCACCCCGCCCATCAGATGGCGCGCCACGCCTTGATGAATCGCCTTCTTCGAATCGAAGAACCGATAGACGTTGGCCGGGCTCATCCGCAGCACTTTGGCGATATCGGCGACGGTGGTCTTCTGATAGCCGATTTCGCGGAATAGACGCTCCGCCACGACCAGGATCCGGTCGCGCATGTCGGCTTCGATATTGTCTGCGATCAGCGTCATTCTACAACCAATGTTCAATTATTCCGCGGCGTCAGCAAGCGGAAATGCGAGCTGGGCCTCGCCCGGATATTGCGGTGCAAGATTGACCTGTTCGCCGTCGCCGCGTTGGTCGAGACTGTTGCGGAACCACAGCGCGTAGAGACCCGGCAGATAGAACAGGGTCAGGAAGGTGGCGACGAACAATCCGCCCATGATGGTGATCGCCATCGGGCCCCAGAACGCCGAACGCGACAGCGGAATCATCGCCAGGATCGCCGCCAGCGCGGTCAGCACCACCGGACGGGCGCGTCGGATCGTGGCCTCTGCGATCGCCTCACGCCGCGTCAAGCCGTTTTTGACATCATCCTCGATCTGGTCGACCAGAATCACTGCGTTGCGCATGATCATGCCGGCGAGCGCGATCAGCCCGAGCAGCGCCACGAAGCCGAACGGCCGGTTCGCCAGGTTCAGCCCCAGCGATGCCCCGATGATGCCGAGCGGCGCGGTGAGGAACACCAGCGCCAGACGAGAGAAGTCCTGCAGCTGGATCATCAGCAGCGCCAGCATCGCGATCACCATCAGCGGAAACAGGATGAAGATCGAAGAGTTGCCTTTGGCGGATTCTTCGATCGCGCCGCCCATTTCAATCCGGTAGGCCGGCTGCAGGCTGTCGCGAATGCCCTGCAGTTTCGGCCAGATCGCGTTGGTGACATCGGGCGCCTGCGCGCCATCGACGACATCGCCGCGCACCGTGATCGCCATGTCGCGATTGCGACGCCACAGGATCGGCTCCTCATGCGCGTATTCGATCTTGGCGATCTGCGACAGCGGCACCGCGACGCCGTTGCGCGAGGTCACGGTGAGATCGCTGACACGCCCGAGATCGAGCCGCTCCGACGCCACCGCGCGGGCCACCACGCCGACCTTTTCGACGCCGTCGCGCACTGTGGTGACGTTGGCGCCAGAAATCAGCATCGCCAGTGCCTGCGAGACGTCTTGCGGGGTCAGCCCGAGCGCGCGGGCCCGATCCTGATCGACCGCGAGCTTCAAGTATGGGGTCTGCTCATTCCAGTCGAGGTGCGGATCGATCACCTTGGGATTGCCCCGCACCACGTCGCGAACCTTGTAGGCGATCTCGCGCACCTTCCTGGTGTCCGGGCCGATCACACGGAACTGCACCGGAAATCCGACCGGCGGACCGAAGTTGAACTGATCGACACGCACCCGCGCCTCCGGCAACTGGCCGGAATCCGCAGCCGCCTCCAGCCGCGCCTTGACCCGTTCGCGCGCCTTGATGTCCTTGGTGACGATCACGATCTCGCCGTAGGATTCATTCGGCAACGCCGGGCTTAATCCCATCCAGAATCGCGGCGGGCCCTTGCCGACATAGGCGGTGTAGGTCGCGATATCGTCGTCGCCATTCAGTAGCTGTTCCGCCCGCTTAACGGTGTCCATGGTGACGTTGAACGCGGTGCCTTCAGGCAGGCGTAGCTGCAGGAACAGTTCGGGCCGCTCGGAGGTCGGGAAGAACTGCTGCTGCACGAAGCCGAAGCCCACGATCGACAGCACGAAGGCGCCGATCGTCGCCAGCACCACGGTGCCGCGCCATTCTATGCACCATTGCACCACGCGCCGGAACAGTTTGTAGAATCGCGTCTCGTACACCGCGTCCGGATCGTGATGCGGGCGCTTCGAGAAATCCGGCAACAACTTGACGCCGATGTAAGGCGTGAAAATCACCGCGACGAACCACGAGGCGACCAGCGCGATCGTCACCACCCAGAAGATGCCGCCGGCATATTCGCCGACCGAGGAATTGGCAAAGCCGATCGGCAGAAATCCAGCGGCCGTGACCAGCGTTCCGGTCAGCATCGGAAACGCGGTGGATTCCCACGCGAACGACGCCGCCTTGGCGCGATCCCAGCCCTGCTCCATCTTCACCACCATCATCTCGACCGCAATGATGGCGTCGTCGACCAGCAGCCCGAGCGCGATGATCAGCGCGCCGAGCGTGACCCGATGCAGGTCCAGCGACATCGCGTTCATCACGATGAAGACGATGGTCAGCACCAGCGGCACCGACAACGCCACCACGATTCCGGTACGCCACCCCAGCGCCAGGAAACTGACGAACAGCACGATGGTCAGCGCTTCGACGAAGGAGCGCAAGAATTCGCCGACGGCGCGGTCCACCACCTCCGGCTGATCGGCGACCTGCTCGATGTTGATACCCTGCGGCACCTCACCCATGAATTCGGCGGTGGCTTTCTTCACGTCCTTGCCGAGTTCGAGGATGTTGGCACCCTTCGCCGTCACCACGCCGATGCCGAGCGCGGGCTTGCCCTTCTGCCGCACCATATAGTCCGACGGATCAACGAAGCCGCGCGTGACGGTGGCGATGTCGCCGAGCCGGAAGATCCGCCCGTTGCTCTCCACCGGGGTTTCCGCGACGGTCTTGGCGCCGTCGAGCGCGCCGGTTACGCGCAGCGGCACCCGCTGCGCCGAGGTTTCGACGGTTCCGGCGGGCGTGATGGCGTTCTGCTTGGCCAGCGAATCGAACAGCACCTGCGGCGTAACGCCCAGTGTCGCCAGCTTGGCATGGGAGAACTCGACGTAGATCTTTTCGTCCTGGATGCCGTAGAGATTGACCTTGGTGACCCCGGGCACCCGCAACAGGTGCTGCCGCATCGCCTCGGCGATCTTCTTGAGCTGCGCATAGTCGGCGCCTTCGCCGGTCATCATGTAGAGCATCGAATCGACGTCGCCATATTCGTCGTTGACGCTTGGTCCGATCAGGTTGGACGGCAGTTGACCTTTGACGTCATCGAGCTTCTTGCGCAGTTGATAGAACAGCTGCGGCACCTCCTTGGCGGGGGTATTGTCCTTGAAGGTCACTTGCATCGCAGTGAAGGACGGCTTCGAATAGGTCTGGACCTTCTCGAAATAGGGCAACTCCTGCAGTTTCTTTTCGATCGGATCGGCGACCTGGGCCTGCATTTCCGCAGCGGTAGCGCCCGGCCAGATCGCCGAAACGTTCACCACCTTGATGGTGAAGGACGGATCCTCGGCGCGGCCCAGCCGTTCATAGGAGATGATACCGCCGACGGTCAGCGCCACGATCAGGAACAGGATCAGCGAGGGATGGCTGACCGCCCAGGATGAAAGATTGAACCGCCGCACGGTCGCCTCCCGATCAGAATGAAAGCGACGACACGACCCGGACCTTCTCGGCCGGATCGAGTTTCTGCACGCCGAGCACGACAACCTTGGCGCCTTCCTCGACGCCGCCCGAAATCACCACGTCATTGGTCTCGTAGGACTTCACCGCGACCGACTTCAGCGCAACCTCGCCTTGCGCATCGACGACATAGAGCGACGGCGCGGCGCCTTGGCTGAACAGCGCCGACAGCGGCAGCCGCGCGACACGTTCCGTCGTCGGGTCGGCGAGCGTCAACGTCGCGGTCATGCCGAGCGAAACGCGTTCGCCGGCCTCGGGCAGCGAGAATTTGGCCAAATAGGTTCGGGTCGCGGGGTCCGCCATCGGCGCGATTTCGCGCAGTTTGGCGGCGTAGGTCTTGTCCGGCTCCGACCACAGCGAGACGCTGGCGCTGCCATCCTTGGCGCGGCCGACCAGGGTTTCGGGGATCGCCACCACGGCTTCCTTTTCGGCGAACCGCGCCACGCGAATCGCCGGCTGGCCGGCGGCCACCACCTGACCGGCGTCGACCAGCGTCGCGGTGACGACGCCGCGGGTGTCGGCGTTCAGCGTTGCGTAGGACAGGCTGTTCCTGGTCAGATCGACCGAGCGCTCGGCGCGATTGAAGCGGGCGCGGGCCTCGTCGGCGGCGGCGCGGGCCTGATCCATCTGCGCTTCGGTCGACCAGCCCTTGCCGCGCAGCTCCTTGGCACGGGTTTCGGCGGCGGTCGCCTGGGCCAGCACGCCGGTGGCGGCGCGATACTCGGCTTCCGCCTGCTCGGCCTGCAGCTTCAGATCGACCTGGTCGAGCTCCGCCAGCGGCTGGCCGATCTCGATGGTCTGGCCGACCTCGACCAGGCGTTTGGCGATCTTGCCTGGAACCCGGAAGCCAATGTCGGTTTCGACCCGCGGCCGGATCGTGCCGACAAAGCTGCGCGCCGGCGATTCCGGCTCGTAATGTACCGTCGCCACCAGCACCGGCCGCGACGGGTGGGACTTCTGGGTAACCTTCTCATCGCAACCGGCCAGCCCCAATGCCAGCGCGGCGAGTGCGAGTCCGGCCAGAAGCCTGAGAAATCCATCAAATAGAGGAAGTGCGCCCATCGTGAGTTCCCCGATCAAAAACCGTCGGAACTGTCGAATATCCTCTGACGATTGTCAATATTCATCAGAGGTCATGATTTCGTGATCGGATGCGCTATCTTGTCGCCTCGCCATCTCGGGCCTACGGCAGTGCATGCTGGGCGCCGGCGGCATCGGCAGCGCGAGCGGCACGATCTGCCAGGAAATGCCGTAGCGATCCTTCAGCCCGCCGCGGCGTTCCGCGCCAGGTCGCGCTCGCATTGGCTTCGGAGTCGACCCAGCGCCTTCGCCAACCGTCCGGCCAGATCCAGCAAGTCGTCAGGGGAAACCTGCTCCGACTGCTGTTCGATCGAACGTGCGATCTCCGCGATCTCGTGAAACCCCAGCGTGCTGGCCCCGCCCTTCAGCGAATGCGCCTCGACCTCGATCTGCTGCCGGTCCGCACCGTCGGCGAATTGCCGGAACAATGCGATCCGCCGTTCGGTCTCGCGCATGAACAACGCGACCATCTCCCCGACCTGATCGCGGCCGATTTCGTCGGCCAGTTCCGTCAGGGTGGTGAAATCGAACCGCGGCGTTGCGACGGCCGTCACCTCCGACTCCGCGCTTCCTCCGCCGCGCAGCGCACGCAACACCGCAGCGACCAGCGCAGGCTTGCGCAGCGGCTTGGCAAGGAAACCGTTCATGCCGGCCTCGCGGCAGAGTTTGATATCCTCAGCGAATGCGTTCGCCGTCAGCGCAACGATCGGCAGCGCGGCGTAGTCACCGCCGCGCGCGCGGATCGCCCTGGTCGCCGCAAGGCCGTCCATGTTCGGCATCCGCACATCCATCAGCACCAGATCGTATTCGGCTTCTTCGAGCGCCTGCAACGCCTGGACGCCGTCGGCCGCGATACGGGTCTCAGCGGCGAATTCCTCCAGCATCTTCATCACCACCATCTGGTTGGTGGCATCATCCTCGGCGATCAGCACCCGCAGCGGGCGCCCCAGCATCACTATTCGGGTCTTCAGATCGTCGGCACCGACCCGATCCAGCCGCTGGTCGGAAATCGTCGCATTGCTCGACGGCAACTCCAGGCTGAACCGGAAGGTGGCGCCATCGCCCGCCGCTGAATTGACCGCGATCTCGCCGCCCATCTGCTCGACGATGCGGCGGCTGATCGCGAGGCCAAGGCCGGTGCCGCCGAAACGGCGGTTGATCGAGACATCAGCCTGGGCAAAATCCGTGAACAACCGGCCGACGCGATCCGGCGCGATGCCGATCCCGGTGTCGGTCACCCGCCATTCCACAGTGGCGCGGTCGGCGTCGCGCCCGAGGCAGGCCGCGACGATGGTGACGCTGCCGCGCTCGGTGAACTTCACGGCGTTGGAGGCGAGGTTGAGCAACACCTGCCGAATCCGCGCCGGATCTCCGCTTAGCGCTGGCGGAAGTTTCGGATCGATCTCGGCGCTCAGTACCAGCCCCTTGGCCTTGGCCGCCGGTCCGACGATCGCCGCCACGGCCTCGACCAGCGCGGCCGGTGAGAAATTCACTTTCTCGAACTCGAACCGGCCGGCCTCGAGTTTCGACAGGTCGAGAACATCGTTGAGGATCCGTTGCAGATTATCGCCGGAATCCCGGATCGTCTCGACCGCATGGCGTTGCTCGGAATCCAGCCGGGTTTCCAGCAGCATATTGGCGAGGCCGAGCACGCCGTTCATCGGGGTCCGGATCTCGTGACTCATCATCGCGAGAAATCCCGACTTCGCCCGGTTCTCCGCCTCGGCCTGCTCGGCCCGCCAGCGTTCGGTGACGTCGCGGCCAACGCCGCGATAGCCGGCGAACTTGCCCTTGTGGTCGAGCGTCGGCTTCGCCGTCAGCGACCACAGCCGCGGATTGCCGCCGGCCACGACGTGAACCACGAGGTCGTTCAACGGCTCCTGCTTCGCCATCAGGCTCGCGATGGTCGCGGCGCAAGCGGTATCGTTGGGGCACAGCAACGCCAGCACGTCGGCCAGCTGCGCGCCGCGCAACAACGCCTGCGGAAGGTGCGCCACCTCGACGAAGCGTTCCGGCACATGGACCAGCCGACCGTCGGCGTCGGTCTGCCACAGCCAGTCGCTGGCGTTGGCCTGAAAATCCTTCAGCAGCAGCGAGATGATTTCGGTCTTGCGTTCAAGCTCCAGCTGCGCGCGCAGATTGTCATAGAACAGCTGTCCATGAGTCATCAGATTGCGGGACATGAAAACAGCGTAGAGCAGCAGGAATATTCCGGTGATCAGGTAGGCGTTACCGTTGCAAAGCAACAACGCCGCCGCCGAGCACAGCACCATCGCCCAAGTATAGGCCAGCCCGGCGCGCTGAACCGTCGACAACGCGAAGGCGCCGCCCGAAATCATTCCGGTGATCAGGCAGGCCAGGATTAATTGATCGAGCGGATCCGCCTTGGCGAAAAGAACCAGCGGCAACGAACCCCAGATCAGGCCGAGTATGAAGGCCTGGACAATCATCCGCCGGATCGCGTTCGCCGAAGCCTCGCTGGGGCGTCTGACTCGCGCTCTAACCCAGGATCGCACCGACATCGCGGCGACGACTGCGATCGCTGTCGCCCACGCCACCAGAAAGCGATCCGAGTCTGCGTGCCAGAACACCACCAGCACGATGATGGCGTTGATCAGATTGACCGTCATCGTCAGCGGCACCAGCCGACTGACGCTGCCGATCTGCGCGGCACGAATCCGGCGCATCTCGCGCTCGGTGATTTCGCCAGTATCGGCTGCTGTTCCCGTGCTGTGGACACCGAGCCAGCGGCCGACAACCATGGCCCAATCTTCTCGTGACCGGTTCGATGTCAGGAGTTGTTGAAGGCCGATCATGATCGAAGAGCTCTCTCGGCCACGGTGCCAGACCGATGGCGTCTTCGCCAAGGTCGCACCCTGTCTGGTTAGTTCGACTCGGCAGCTCTGTCTCTGTCGGGGCTGCGGCGCATCGATGTGCTTGCCTGATTCCCGATCGACATTGGGAGTCGAAAACCAGGGCGGATATTCGACATCACCATGCTGGCGGCGGCGCTTCCACCGCGTTAATTTTCGATGCTGGCGGGCGGGGCATCGCCGATGCGGTTAACGCTTGCCGAAAACTTGTCGCTAAAATGCGTCTTCGTCAACGGAGTTAACGATCAACTACTTCGGTTCCGCCGGATCGCGGTGGATCGGATCAATCCAGAGCACCGTTTCGGGCTTCTCCACCGGCTCGATGTCGAGATTGATCGCGATCGCCTCGCCGTCGCTGCGCACCAGCACGCATTCCAAAGCCTGGTCCGGGCTGGCATTGATCTCCTGGTGCGGCACGTAGGGCGGCACGAAGATGAAATCGCCCGGCCCTGCTTCGGCCATGAATTGCAGCTGCTCGCCCCAGCGCATCCGCGCCTTGCCGCGCACCACATAGATCACGCTTTCGAGATGGCCGTGATGATGCGCGCCGGTCTTGGCGTCGGGTCGGATGGTGACCGTGCCGGCCCACAACTTCTGCGCGCCGACTCGGGCGAAGTTGATCGCGGCCTTGCGATCCATCCCCACGGTCGACGGCACGTTGGGATCAAGCTGATCGGCCGGAACCACGCGGACGCCGTCATGCTTCCAGCGGCCGCCATCGCCATGATGATCATGATCATGATCGTGTGATCCGCTCATGGCACTCCCATTCCTCAAATAATACCGGCAGAGTTTTGGCAACGCCGCGCGCGGAACGCAATCATAAACTGCCTACGGCGGAACTTCTCGCCGTCCCGGCACTTGTCACTGCGAAGTTCACCACCGCAAAGGAGAATTCTGATGGGTAGCACGACAGACAAGATCAAGGGTCAAGCCAACGAAGTGATCGGCAAGGTCAAGCAGGGCATTGGCGAGGCGACCGGCTCGGACAAGCTGCAGGGCGAAGGCGCGATCCAGGAAGCCAAGGGTCACGGCCAGCAGGCGGTCGGCAATGCCAAGGAAGCGGTCAAGGACGCCGCCGACAAGACTGCGGCGTTCGTCAACAAGAAGCTCTGATCGACTGCGTTTCGATCCGACTGCAGGACCGGCCCGTCGCGGCCGGTCTTTGCATGTCGGAACTCAAACGACCGCCGTGCGCCGCGCCGGCGCCTCGAGCATCGGCCTGATCTCGGCGGCCGGCTTCGGCCGGCTGAACAGGAAGCCCTGCATTTCGGTGCAGCCGAGCGCGCGCAAAATGTCGCATTGCTCCTGGGTTTCGACACCTTCTGCGGTCGTGGTCATGTTCCGCGCGGAGGCGATATTGACCACCGCCTGCACGATCGGCGCTGACCCGTCGGCCTGCTCGATGTCGGCGACGAAGCAGCGGTCGATCTTGATCTTGTCGAATGGAAAACGCTGCAGATAGCTCAGCGAGGAATAGCCGGTGCCGAAATCGTCGAGCGCGATCCGCACGCCGAGCGAGCGCAGCTGATGCAGGATCGCAAGCGCGATCTCGTCGTCGTGGATCAACACCGCCTCGGTGATTTCCAGCTCCAGCCGGCTCGCCGACAGGCCGGATGCGGCGATCGCGGCGGCCACCTTCAGCGCCAGAGTCCCGCTTCTGAACTGGATCGGCGAAACGTTGACCGCGAGCTTGATGTGCGCAGGCCAGGTCGCGGCCTCAGCACAGGCGGTAGCAAGCACCCATTCGCCGAGTTGGGTAATCAGGCCGGTTTCTTCTGCGACCGGGATGAATTCGGCCGGTGAGATCATCCCGCGCAGCGGATGGCGCCAGCGTAGCAGCGCCTCGCAGCCGGTGATCTCGTCGGTGCGCAGGTCGACCAGCGGCTGGTAATGAATTTCGAATCCGCCCTCGAGCATCGCCTGGCGCAATTCCACTTCCATCGTGCGTCGCGCCCGCACCCAGGCATCCATTTCCGGCGCGAAGAACCGGAACGTGCGACGCCCGTCGGCCTTGGCGCGGTACATCGCCAGATCGGCGTTCTTCAGCAACTGGTCGAGATCGGTACCGTCGACCGGCGCCCGGGCGATGCCGATGCTGGCATCCGCGGCGAGCTGATGTCCGAGGCAGTCATAGGGCCGTCGGATCGCGTCGTAGATCCGCGCCATCAGGGCGGTGATGCAGCCGTCGGTCGCGATACCCGTCTGCACGATGGCGAATTCGTCGCCGCCAAGCCTGGCGACCAGATCGCCGGCGCCGATGCAGTCGCGCAGCCGCGCCGCAACCGCCTTCAGCAATTCGTCGCCGATCGGATGGCCGAGCGAATCGTTGACGCTCTTGAATTCGTCGATGTCGATATAGAGCACCGCGAGTTGCCCGCCCTGTCCGATCTTGGCCAGTTCGCGCTCCAGCAATTCGCCGAACAGCGTGCGGTTCGGCAGGTCGGTCAAGGCATCATAGTGCGCGAGGTGGACGATCCGCTCCTCGGTTCGCCGACGCTCGGTGATGTCTTCCAGCGTCGTCACCCAACCACCGTCGTCGAGCGTCCGGCGCACCATCCGGATCGCGCGGCCATCCGGCGGTTCGACGACGGTTTGGACGAATTTGTCGCGCGCCACCTTGCGCAGGAAGTCGGCGCAGTACTCATCGACGTCGCCGCGGAAACTCCCGGTTTCCTGACGGTGCGCGATCAGGTCACGGAAGCTGCAGCCCGGCTTGACGATCTCGGGAGACAGCCCGAACATGTCTATGAAGTGCTGGTTGCAGACCACCAGCCGCGCCGAAGAGTCGAACAACAGCAGTCCCTGGGTCATGTTGTTGACCGCGGTGTCGAGCCGTTGCTTCTGCAGGCTGAGTCGCGCCTGCGACGATTCATGCTGCCGCGTCATCTGCCGCACGATCAGGAACACCATGAAGACGATCACCAGCGTCGATAGCGCCGCCACCGCAACGAGGAGCCGGACCTGCTCGCGCCAATCGGCGAGCTTGGCGTCCACCGTCGTGGTGGCGACGAGCACCAACGGGAATTCGGTCAGCGCGCGCGCCGAAATCAGCCGCTCGCGGCCGTCGATCGGGCTCGGCAGCCGCGCGGTACCGTGACTCCAGTCAAACACCTTCTTCTGCGCGACCATTCCGGTGTTGAAATTCCGCCCGATCTGCTCCGGGACATGCGGATAACGCGCCAGCAGGGTGCCGTCGCGATGATGGATCGAAATCGCCGAGTCCTGGCCGAGCGCCACCGAGGCGAACAATTGTTCGAAATGCGACGGCGCGACGCCCCTGGTGACGACGCCGAAAAACTCGCCGTCCGGCCCGGTGATCTTGCGCGAGATGATGGTCGCCAGAGTTCCGGAGAACTTGCTGCGCACCAGTTCGACCTGAACCGGCGTCGGCGCGGATCCGGATTTCAGCGCCTGGAAGTAGCCGCGATCGCTGATGTCGATGTCGCGCACCGGCCAGGCCTCGGAGCCGTTGATCCGCCGGCCGTCGGAATCGAAGATGTTGACGCCCGAAACGTCGGCAATTCCGGTCATCTTGGAGCGCAGCCACTTGTGCATCTCCAGCGTCGCCATCTGCTGCCTGAAGCCGTCGGGCGTGATGATGCCGGCGCGAATCACGTCCGCCACGACGTCATGGTGAATCGCGGTGAAATCGGCGAACTGCTGATCGTAGTGCCGGGCCAGCAGCAGCACGGTGTTTTCCAGTTCGCGCTCGCCGCTGGTCAGCGCCCGTTCGCGGAAATCGTTGACCATCACCACGGTGCCACTGACGATCGCGGCGATCAGCACGCCGGCGCACAGGATCAGCCAATTGATCGGCCCGCGCCGGAACCGGGCGGCGCCATCGCCCGCACCTGTGCGTCCGGCCGGCTCGTCGCCTTGCCCCACTTTGGCCTGCGCCAAATCTATTCCTCGCATCGTCAACCCCCGAGGGACGATGTCTACGATGCAGAAATGGAGGTCGGGTTAGCAATACCGGTTACTGAAGAACTAACGCCCCAATATCAACGCGTTGCGATCGCCAGCACGTCGGGATTGACCACGTTGCTCGGCGCACCGCCGGCATAGGCCACGATCTGATCGAAGATGTCGCTGAACTGCAGCTCGTATTCGTCGCGCGACACATAGCCGATGTGCGGCGTCGCGACGACGTTGGGCATGGTCAGCAGCAGATCGTCGACGTCGCGCAGCGGCTCGGTCTCGAACACGTCGACCGCCGCCATCCCCGGCCGGCCGGCGCGCAGCGCCTCGACCAGCGCGCCGGGCTCGATCAAGCCGGCGCGGCTGGTGTTGACCAGCAGCGCGCTCGGTTTCATGCGCGCCAGATCGGCGCGGTTGACGATGCCGCGGGTCGCGTCGACCAGCCGCATCTGCAGCGAAATCACATCGCATTGCGCGAAGAACTCGTCCTTGCTGCCGGCGGTGCCGTAACCGTCGGCGCGCGCCTGTGCCAGATTCGGCTCGCGCGCCCATACCAGCACGTTCATGCCGAAGGCGCGGCCGTAGCCCGCGACCACCGCGCCGATCCGGCCATAGCCGTAGATGCCCAGAGTCTTGCCGCGCAGCGTATGGCCGACGCCGATCTGCCAATGGCCGGCCCGCAGCGCCGCCATCTGCTGCGGGATCTGCCGCATCGCCGCCAGCACCAGGCCCCAGGTCAATTCGGCGGCCGCATAGGACGGCGTATCGGCATGCATGTTCGACGACACCACGATGCCGAGGCGGGTACAGGCTGCGACGTCGATATGCGGATAGACGCTGCGCTGGCTGATCAGCTTCAGCTTCGGCAGCCGCTCCAGCAGCTCGGCGCGAATCTGCGTTCGCTCCCGGATCAGCACCAGCGCCTCGGTATCCTTCAGGCGCTCCGCCAATTGGTCGGTGTCCTGGACGTGATCGTTGAAGATCGTGACGTCGTGGCCTTGCAGCTTGGCGAAGCAAGGCAGCCCGCGCAGCGTGTCGAAGTAATCGTCGAGGATGGAAATCTTCATGTCGCCTTCCCTCTGATACACTGGTCGCCAATTAGTATTCGATGCGCCGCGGCATCGGCTGCGCGCCCCCTCTCCCATGGGGAGAGGGTTGGGGTGAGGGGGTAATCCCTCTCGATAGTGCGCAACCCCTCACCCGGCGCTTCGCGCCGACCTCTCCCCATGGGAGAGGTAAGCACAGTGCCCGCGGCGAAAGCGTTGCCGTCTCGATAGACCCAATCTTAATATCCCAGCGCGCAGCCGTCCTTGCGGGGCTCGGAGCCGCCGGTCAGCGTGCCCTTGTCCCAATCGATCCAGATCGCCTGGGCACCGCCGAACGGCGATACGCAGGGCGCGGTCTTGTGGCCGATCTTCTGCAGGCCTTCGACGATGTCCGCCGGCACGCCGTCTTCCAGCGTGTAGACGCCTTCGAAATGCAGTCCGCGCGGCTGGTCGATGGCTTCCTGCACGTCCATGCCGTAGTCGACCATGTTGGTCAGCACGCGGCATTGGCCGACCGGCTGGTACTGGCCGCCCATCACCGCGAACGACATCTTGGCGCGGCCGTTTTCGGTGGTCATGCTGGGGATGATGGTGTGCAGCGGGCGTTTGCCCGAGGCGATGCAGTTGGGGTGGCCGGGCTGCACCCGGAAGCCTGCGCCGCGGTTCTGCAGCAGCACGCCGGTCTTGTTCGACACCACCGCCGAACCGAACGAATGCGCCACCGAATTGATGAAGGAGCAGACGTTGCGGTCCTTGTCGATCACCGTGATGTAGACCGTCTCGGGATTGATCGGTGGCCGGACGTCGGGCAGTTCGACCAGCGCGTCCATCCGTATCCTGGCGGCCCAGTCGGCGGCGAACTGCTTCGACAGGATCCGTTCGACGTCGATACCCACATAGGCCGGATCGCCAATATCCTGCTCGCGCATCAGATAGGCGATCCGCGCGACTTCGGCCTCGAGGTGGAAGCGCGCGACGCTCATCGGCGGAAATTTGGTGAGGTCGAAATGGCTGAGGATGTTGAGCATCACCAGCATGGTGATGCCCGGCCCGTTGGGCGGGCACTGCCAGACGTCGAAGCCCTTGTAGTTGGTGCTGAGCGGCGTGGTGCGCTCGGTGACGTGCTCGGCGAAGTCCTCCAGGGTGTGCAGGCCGCCGGCGCCGCGCAGCGTCTCGACCATGTCCTCGGCGACGTAGCCCTTGTAGAAGCCGTCGGGGCCGAGTTTGGCGATGGTGCGCAGGGTCTGGCCGAGTTCGGGCTGCTTCATCACGTCGCCGACCACCGGGGCCTCGCCGTTCTTCAACAGATAGCGCGGCGCGTTGATGCCGGCGCGGACCTTCGCGACATTGTTCTTCCAGTCGAAGGCGATCCGCGGCGCGACCACATAGCCCTCCTCGGCGGCCCTGATGGCCGGCTGCAGCACCGCGTCGAGACCGAGCTTGCCGTGATCCTCGAGGATCGTCGCCCAGGCGTCGATCGACCCCGGAATGGTCACCGCATGCGGGCCGGTGGTCGGGATCGCATGCATCTTGTGCTCGAGGTACCACTCGGCGCTGGCCGCCTTGGGAGCGCGGCCGGAGCCGTTGTAGGAATGCACCTTGCCGTGGCCCTTGGGCTGGATCAGCGCGAAGCAGTCGCCGCCGATGCCGGTCGACTGCGGTTCGATCACGCCCTGCAGCGCGCAGGCCGCCACCGCCGCGTCGGCCGCGGTACCGCCGGCCTTCAGGATCTCGATGGCGGCCAGCGACGCCAGCGGATGCGAGCTCGCCGCCATGCCATTCAGGGAGTGGACCGTGGAGCGGCCGGCGAGATGGAAATTCCTCATGCCAAGATTCTCGTTTCAGCTGGTTTGCGCCGATCGGGCGCCGGTTTCGAGCCGGGATTTGCGGGAAGTATCTGGCATGCCAAGGCCATCGAGGGCAATGCTCCGCACGGAATGGGGCTGCGCGCCGGCCTTTCCCAAGGCCTGCCCGGCTGGTAAACCCCCGCCATGCTGAAGGTCGCCGCCCTCTACCAGTTCGCAGCGTTGCCGGATTTTGCGGAGCTGCGCGAACCCTTGCGTGCATTGTGCGCCAGCCTCAATCTCAAGGGCAGCGTGCTGCTGGCCGCGGAAGGCATCAACGGCACCGTGACCGGCAAACCGGACGCGATCGATGCGCTGATCGCCGAGCTGACGCAGGGCGACTTGTTCGGGGGCAGGCTCGACCGACTCGAGCTGAAATTCTCCGGCGCATCGGCGATGCCGTTCCTGCATCTCAAGGTCCGGCTGAAGCGGGAGATCGTCACCCTCGGCGCGCCGCAAGCCGATCCGACCCGGCAGGTCGGCATCTATGTGGCGCCGGCCGATTGGAACGCGCTGATCGCCGACGACGACATGCTGCTGCTCGACACCCGCAACGCGTTCGAAGTGGCTATGGGCACATTCGACGGCGCCGTCGATCCCGGCATCAAAAGCTTCGGCCAGTTCAAGGATTTCGTCGCCCGCGCGCTCGATCCTGCGACCCATCGCAAGATCGCGATGTTCTGCACCGGCGGAATTCGCTGCGAAAAGGCCAGCGCCTATCTGCTGTCTCGGGGGTTTTCCGAGGTCTATCACCTCAAGGGCGGCATCCTGAAATATCTCGAAACCGTGCCGGAGGCCGACAGCCGCTGGCGCGGCGACTGCTTCGTGTTCGACGGCCGCGTCGCGCTCGGCCACGGCCTGGTCGAGAGCACGGCGATCAAACCGGATCTCGCCATCAACTCCGAGGATTATGCCGCGCAGCAGGAGGCAGCCTGCCATGACTGACGCCAGCCGGCTGGCCGAGCGGATCGACGTGCTCGAAACCCGCCTGACCTATCAGGATGAGACCATCGACACGCTGAACAAGACCATCACCGCGCAGTGGAAGCAGATCGACGCGCTGACCCGCCAGCTCGCCGCGCTGAGCGAGCGGCTGCAGGAGGCCGAGGCCAACACCACCGGCCCGACCAACGAGCCGCCGCCGCATTATTAGAGCATGATCCCGAAAAGTGGATTCCGGTTTTCGGAAAAGATCATGCTCAATTAGACAGCCAGGTCGGATTCACCTCGGATTGACGATGACGCAACGCAGTTTCACGCTGTTCGACACCGCGATCGGCCGCTGCGGCATCGCCCACGCGGCGTCGTTGCCGTGCAACTGCCGCAGCCAAGCGAACAGCAGACCCGCGCGCGCATTCACCAGCAGCTCGGCGAGATCAAGGAGGCGGCGCCGCCGCCTGCGGTGCAGGCTGCGATCGACGGCATCGTGGCGCTGCTGCGCGGCGCGCCCGTCGATCTTTCCGCGGTCGTGCTCGACCTCGACCGCGTCCCGCCGTTCCGTCGCGGCGTCTATGAGATCGCGCGCACCATTCCGCCCGGCAATACGCTGAGCTATGGCGATATCGCCAAGCGGCTCGGCGGCGTCGAGCTGTCGCGCGACGTCGGCCAGGCGCTCGGTCGCAATCCGTACCCGATCATCGTGCCGTGCCACCGCGTGCTGGCGGCCGGCGGCAAGCCCGGCGGCTTTTCCGCCAATGGCGGCGTCACCACCAAGCTGAAGCTGCTGGCAATCGAGGGCGCGGCGGTGAACTACACACCGTCGTTGTTCGATTGAAACCGGCTTACGCCGGCGGCGGCACCGAGACCTTCACCGACGGCCGCTGCAACATCTTCTCGTGGAACGCATCGAGCTTCGGATAGGCCTTGCGCCAGCCGCAATCCGGAAAGCGGAAGTCGGCGTAGCCGAGCACGCAGACCAGCGCGATCTGGGCGATGTCGAGCGGCCCCGAAAGCGTATCAGCGTTGCGTTCGAATCGGGCCATGCCGTTCCAGGCCCGCGCCCAGTGATCGTCGTACCAGGCCTGCCACTGCAGCGGCTGCGGCCGCACCATCTTTTCGTAGCGGCACAGCAGCATCGAATCCAGCATGCCCTGCAGCATCGAATGATCGCTCTTGGCCCGCCAGCGCGACGCACCCGAGGCCGGGATCAACTTGCCGCCGGCCAGTTCGTCGAGATATTCGACGATCACGTAAGAATCGACGATCACCTCGCCGCTGTCGAGGATCAGCGCCGGCAGCCGCTTCAGCGGATTGATCTTAGAGTATTCGTCGTTCGGCTCGCCCGGCACCACCTTGGCTGCAACCAATTCGATCCGGTCGATCAGCCCGAGCTCGATCGCCACGATCCGCACCTTGCGGGCGAACGGCGATGACGGCGAGAAGGAGAGTTTCATGGGATTTCCTTGCGATCTGGCCGAAATCTTGGATGGAGTTTCTCAGCGATAGCTTTCGATGAGTCGTATCCTCACCGCGTCTTGGCCGGGCTTGTCCCGGCCATCCACGGTTTCAAGCATCGAGGCCGCTGGCTGGTGGATGCCCGGCACAAGGCCGGGCATGACACGGTGGGTTTCGTGCCTGACTTTCCAGTCGCGATTGCGGCATGGTTCGGAATCAGGCATGCGTCGCCTATGCCGCGACGATTTTCTGTTTCTGTTCGCCAAGGCCCTCGATGCCGAGGGTGACGACGTCGCCGACGTTGAGAAATTGCGGCGGCTTCATGCCCATGCCGACGCCGGGCGGCGTGCCGGTGGTGATGACGTCGCCGGGCAGCAGCGTCATCAGCTCGGACAGATAGGAGATGATCTTCGGCACGTTGAAGATCATGGTGGCGGTCGAGCCGGTCTGGCAGCGCTTGCCGTTGACGTCGAGCCACATCCCGAGCTTGTGGACGTCGGCGATCTCGTCCTTGGTCACCAGCCAGGGGCCGAGCGGGCCGAAGGTGTCGTGCGACTTGCCCTTGGTCCATTGCCCCAGCCGCTCCAGCTGAAACGCGCGCTCGGAGACGTCGTTGCAGACGCAATAGCCGGCGACGACATTCAGCGCGTCGGCCTCGCTGACGTATTTCGCCCGGCTGCCGATCACGATCGCCAGTTCGACTTCCCAGTCGAGCTTGGTCGAGCCGCGCGGCTTCTCGACGTCATCATTCGGGCCGCACAGCGAGCTGTTGGCCTTCATGAACACGATCGGCTCGGCCGGAATCGGCATCCCGGCCTCGGCGGCGTGGTCGGCATAGTTCAGACCGATGGCGATGAATTTCGGGGTGCCGCCGACCACCGGGCCTAGCCGCGGCTGGCCCGCGACCGCGGGCAGGCTGGCGGGATCGAGGCTGGCGAGTTTGGCCAGTTGCGCGGGCGCGAACGCCTCTCCGGCGAGGTCCTGACAATGCGCGGACAGATCGCGCAGCTGGCCAGAGCGATCAATCAGGCCGGGCCTTTCCTGACCGACCGCACCATATCGAACAAGCTTCATGATCGCGTTTCCCCTGTTGTTGTTGCTTGCCCAACTCATGGAACACCCGGCGGAGAATTTCAATCGGGGATGTCGCGCGCATGCGGCCCATGCTTCAGCGCGCTGCCACGAGCCGGAACGCGTCGCCGTCGCGCTGGATCCGGCCGGGGCCGAAATGTCCGCCGATCACCAGCGTCGGCGTATCGGCGAAGCGTGAGAACAGCATGCGCCGACTGTCGGCAGATTGCAGCGGATCGGAATCGACCGTCGATGACCAGTCCAGATGCGCCATCTGGCAGGGATGATGCGCGACGTCGCCCGACAGCAAAGCCTGTTCGCCGTCCGACTTGATGTGCAGGGCGACATGGCCGGGGCTGTGCCCCGGGGTCGGGATCAGGGTGATCTCGTCGGTGAGGGCGGCGTCGCTGGCGACCAGGTCGGCCTTGCCGGCATCGACGATCGGCTTGATCGAATCCGCGAACACCGCGGCGTGCTCGCCGTCGGTGCTGTGGGCCTTCCAGTAGTCGTATTCGGTCTTGCCGAACACATAGCGGGCATTGCCGAAGGTCGGCACCCATTCTCCGTCGACCAGCCTAGTGTTCCAGCCGACATGGTCGACATGCAGATGGGTGCAGATCACCATGTCGATACTGTCGGGGTGATAGCCCGCCGCCGCCATGTCGGCGAGAAACGGCTTGTTCAAACCATTCCAGGTCGGAACGCTGCGGCCCTGCTTGTCGTTGCCGATGCAGGTATCGACCACGATGCGGCGGGTCGGCGTTTCGACCACCAGAGCGTGGACCGACATGCGCAGCCGGCCTTCTTCGGTGGCGAAATCCGGGATCAGCCAGGGCTGCTTCCGGATTTCCTCGTTGGTCGCCTGGGGCAGGATGAACCTGGTGCTGCCTGTGGTTTCCATTTCGACGATTTTGCTGATCCTGACCTTGCCGATCGTCCAGACCATCCCAAGTTTCCCCCTAGTATTTCGACTTTTGCCGTGAACATGCTGGTTTCGCGCGGCCGGCGCAATGGACCATCTGGCCCGGTGGGGCGTTGGCCCGCGTCGCGCGGAACAGCCGTTCTTGAACGCAATATATTGTCCAATCGAGGAGAGCCCGATGCCAGAACTCGCTATTTCGACCGACAAGGTCGGCTTCCTGATCGAGAAAGCGCGCGAATTCGACGTCAAGGAGGGCGCCACTGACCTCGATTCGGGGTCGAACGGCGCCGACGACGACATGATCGACGTGCTGGAGGACGACGGCAGCGATCCAGTGGCACAGGAGATCGCGGGCTTCATCGCGGCGATGACCGAGGAAGAGCAGATCGACCTCGTCGCATTGATGCGGCTTGGCCGCGGCGACGCCGGCATCGAGGAATGGGAAGATCTCAAGCGTGAGGCGGCGGAGGGCCGCAATGGCCGCACCGCCAGCTATTTGCTCGGCGAACCGCTGCTCAGCGACTACCTCGCCGAAGGGCTCGACGCGTTCGGATTGACCTGGACCGGTGAGCGGATCACCCCGGTGGGGTAATCAGCGCGTGCAGCCGACGGCTGCGGTCATGGATACAGCGAGTATCACCGCGCGGCCTTGCGTGCGGCCGGG
Source organism: Rhodopseudomonas sp. (assembly GCF_013377015.1). GTDB lineage: Bacteria > Pseudomonadota > Alphaproteobacteria > Rhizobiales > Xanthobacteraceae > JARJEH01. Next base: position 26,939 of record NZ_JACABA010000010.1, read on the forward strand.
CGTTTGTTTCGCCGCCGCCGGGTTATTCAAGACCGCAGCTGCACCAAAACCAGGTAAGAATACGGGGTTTCTGGCGTCGATCAACCTCAGTCGAATCCCTGCTCGCCGAGAAGACATTTGCCCGCTCCGGCGATGGACTGATTCAGGGCATTAGCCGGTTACCACTATCACGCACGCGTTGCGGCAAAGGGTGAGGCATTTCGCGCACAACGAACTCCCAATTTCTTTGTAACTTTTCAAGCGTCGGGGGTATCGTGTAACGAATCTTGCCGGCTGCGACGCAGATCCGGGATGGAGAGTTCGATGAAGGTAGGAGCGGAGTTCGACCCCCGGAGCTTTCTCGCAAAGGTGGGGACGGGCAAGTCAATTCTGAAATTCAAGAAGGATCAGGTCGTCTTTGCCCAAGGCGATACGGCCGACTCTGTCTTCTACATCCAGGAAGGCAGGGTCAAGGTCGTGGTGCTGTCCGAACAGGGCAAGGAAGCGGTCGTCGGCATTCTCGAGCAAGGGCAATTCTTCGGCGAAGGGTGCCTCAATGGACATCAGGTTCGGATCTCGACCACGATCGCGATGCAGGACTGCGTGATCACATCGATCACCAGACCGGCGATGCTTGCCGCGCTTCACTCAGAGCCGGCCTTCGCCGACCTGTTCATGAAATACCTGCTGACGCGCAACAGCCGGATCGAGGAAGACCTGATCGATCAGTTGTTCAATTCCAGCGAGAAGCGGCTGGCGCGGCTGCTGCTGCTGCTGGCCAATTTCGGCAAGGACGGCAATCCACAGCCGATCGCGCCGCATATTAGCCAGGAAACCCTGGCCGAGATGATCGGCACTACAAGGTCGCGGGTCAGCTTTTTCATGAACAAGTTCCGGAAATTGGGGCTGATTGACTACAATGGAAAGATCCAGGTCCACCGCTCGCTCCTGAACGCGGTGTTGTACGACCGACCCGAAATATCGCGTGATTAGATCGCGCTCGCCAAGAAATTGCGTCGGCTTTCGGAAATGATCCTGCTCTAGGTTTCGGTGCGGCGGCTGCTACCTACTAGGTAGTCAGAACCAAGCGCGGCCGGTGTTCAATTTGATACGGACAGCGGCGCCGGTCCGCGCATAGCTTTTTCAAGGTGATTCGTAACAATACTGGCTTGCAGTGACAGCCGCCACGCGGGTGAAGCCAAGAGCCTTGAAGCAAGAGCGTTGGGTGGAACTATGCCGTCCGCAATCCGGCTGACCGAGGAACGCCAACCGACGCTGGCCGACGCCATCGTGGAAACGGTCCGCGAACCGATGGTGGTCTTGAATCGCGAGCTACGCGTGGTCGCCGCAAGCCGGTCGTTCTATCAGACCTTCACGGTCAGTCCCCCGGACACCAAGGGCAAACTATTCTACGAGCTCGGCGGCGGCGACTGGGACATTCCCGAACTGCGCCAGTTGCTGGGAAAGATCCTGCCCGAGCGCGGCGCCATCGAGAATTGCGAGGTCGAACACGATTTCCGCGCCATCGGGCGCCGCACCATGCGGCTGAATGCCCGGCATCTGGTTTATGCCAGAGGCGCGCGAACCAACATCCTGCTCGGGATCGAAGACCTGACACGAGAGCGGAGCCGGCAGCGGGCGCAGGACGAGATGCTGCAGCAGAAGGATATTCTGCTGAGCGAGATCCAGCACCGGATCGGCAACAGCCTGCAGATCATCGCCAATATCATGCTGGTAAAGGCGTTGAGCGTGACCTCGGAGGAAACCCGCCGTGCGCTGACCGACGCGCATGACCGGGTGATTTCGATCGCGGCCGTGCAGCACTGCTTGCACGCCTTCGCGCCCGGCGGGAGCATCGAACTCGCCGGTTATCTCGGCGAACTCTGCGAGGCGATGTCGCAGGCCGTGATCCGCGATCGCCGTTCGATCGCGATCGAGGTCATCGGTGACAACGCCAGAGTCTCCTGCACCGTGGCCGAGAGTCTCGGCCTGATCGTCGCCGAACTGGTGATCAATGCGCTCAAATATGCGTTCGACGACACCACCAGCAGCGGCCGGATCCGCGTTTGCTACACCGCCAATGGCGACGACTGGAGCCTCACGGTGGCCGACAACGGCGTCGGTCAGCCGGAGTCGGACGCCCCGGTCACCGCGGGGCTCGGGACCGGGATCATCCGGGCCTTGGCGGAGCGGCTCGGGGCACGGGTCTCCACCATGAGGAAAGCCGGGGGCACCGCGATCGCGATCACCCATGCGGCCGCGGGCGGCAATGAAGCCGCGGGCGCATGAGCCGCCGCGGGTCGATGGTTAATCCGTGGTGACGCGGCGAGCGCGCATTTGAGCCGAGACGCGAGCGGGCTTTTAGGTTTCGCTGTGTATCGTTCCCTTCAATAACAAGAATGGGGGGATGGACATGAGCAAGCGAACCACTACGCCAACCAGAAATCAGGTTGCCGTCTGGGCCGAACGAAAACGCGATTTTCTGATGATCTCGGCATTCGGGATGTGGGCCACGATCCTCGGCCTGTCGCCGGTGGTTCTGTTCCGGGCGCTGAGCTGAAGCGCAACGGCGCCGGCGCTTCGCCTTCGCGCACTCGCCCTGTGCAGCGCAGCCTGTATAGTGGCGCCTCGCGCAACCAGCGCCGATGCGGAAACAATCCATGGATGCAGCGTTAGGGGACCGGTTCGCGATCCGCGAGCTGATTGAGAACTGGGCGGTCTGGCGCGACGCCGGCGACTGGGAGCGGTTTCGCTCGGTCTGGTTCGACGACGGCCGGATGATGGCGACCTGGACCCAGGGCAGCGCCGACGAATTCATCGCCATGAGCAAGCAGGGCTGGGCCAAGGGCGTCTCGATCCTGCATTTCCTCGGCGGCCAGTCGATCGATCTGGCCGGCAATCGCGCCATCTCGCAGACCAAGATGACGATCGCACAGCGCGGCGTGGTGCACGACGTCGTCGCCGATGTGGTCTGCACCGGACGGTTCTACGATTTTCTCGAAAGACGCGACGGCCGCTGGGGTTTCGTGCTGCGACAGCCGATCTATGAGAAGGACCGGATCGATCCGGTCGATCCCGCAGCAAGGCTGACGTTGGACGCCACGCTGCTGGCGAAATTTCCCGAGGGCTATCGTCACCTCGCCTATCTGCAGAGCCAGATCGGCTACCAGATCAAACTGGACATGCCGGGGTTGAAGGGCGCCGCGGTCGAGCGGCTCTACGCCAGCGGCGCGAAGTGGCTGGCGGGCGAAACGCTGGACCGCTGATCGCTGCGCAGGCAACAGGCGAAGGCTGGCACCCTCCTCACCACGTCATGCCCGGGCTTGTCCCGACCATGACGGGTTGAGAGACTTCCTGAAATATTGGAGAGTGTCGAAGGTCATCCGTCGTGATTTCATCACGACGGAACGCAACAAAAAGAAACTCGGGAGAACCACATGCCGGACTTCATCAGCCTTCCCGCGCTGGTCGCGCAAACCGCGGCCAAGGCGCCGCAGCGGATCGCGGTGATCGATGGCGAGCGCCAGCTCAATTACGCGCAGCTCAACGAATTGATCGATCGCGTCGCGGCCTCGCTGCAAGCCCATGGCCTGGTGCCGCGCGACGTGATTTCGATCTGCGCGCTGTCCTCCATAGAATATGTCGCGACGTTCCTCGGCGCGCTACGCGCTGGCGTCGCGGTGGCGCCGTTGGCGCCGTCATCGACGCCGCAGGATTTCGCCGCGATGGTGAAGGATTCCGGCGCGAAAATCCTGTTCATGGACGCCACCACCGCCGCGGCGATGGGCGAGGCCGCCGCGGCGCCGTTGCAGGTCTCGCTCGACGATGGCGGCTGGGGCCGGCCGTTCAGCGCCTGGTGCGCCGATCCCGGCAGCAAGCCCGCGCCGGTCACAATCGACCCGGACTGGGTGTTCAACATCATCTATTCCTCCGGCACCACCGGCACGCCGAAAGGCATCGTGCATTCGCACTATCTGCGCTGGCGGCAATATGGCCAGATGGACCCGCTCGGCTACGGCCCTGCCGCGGTCACCGTGCTGTCGACGCCGCTCTATTCGAACACCACGCTGGTCTGTTTCAACCCGACCATGGCGGGCGGCGGCACTGTGGTGCTGATGAAGAAATTCGATGCCCGCGGCTTGCTCGAACTCAGCGAAAAGCACCGCGCCACCCATGCGATGCTGGTGCCGGTGCAATATCGCCGGATCATGGCGCTGCCGGATTTCGACCGCTTCGATCTGTCGTCCTACCAGATGAAATTCTGCACCTCGGCGCCGTTCGCCGCCGAGCTTAAGGCCGATATCCTCAAGCGCTGGCCCGGCGGGCTGACCGAATTCTACGGCATGACCGAGGGCGGCGGCTCCTGCGCGCTGCTGGCGCATGAGCATCCCGACAAGCTGCACACCGTCGGCCAGCCGATGCCCGACCACGAGGTGCGGCTGATCGACGAGGACGGCAAGCCGGTCGCCACCGGCGAGATCGGCGAAATCGTCGGCCGCTCGCCGGTGGTCATGCAGGGCTATCTGAACCAGCCGCAGAAGACCGCCGAGACGTTCTGGCACGACGAAAACGGCACCCGCTTCGTGCGCACCGGCGACATCGGCCGGTTCGACGCCGACGGCTTTCTCACCCTGATGGACCGCAAGAAGGACATGATCATCTCCGGCGGCTTCAACATCTATCCGAGCGACATCGAAAGCGTGGTCAGCGAGCATGCCGACGTGGTCGAAGTCGCGGTGGTCGGGATGCCGTCGGAGGACTGGGGCGAGACCCCGGTGGCGTTCGTGGTGAGCAAGCCCGACGCCGCGATCGATCCCGCAGCGCTGAAGGCCTGGACCAACAGCCGGGTCGGCAAGACCCAGCGCCTAGCCGACGTGGTGGTCGTCGATGCATTGCCGCGCAGCGCGATCGGCAAGGTGCTGAAGCGCGAATTACGCGACCAGCATGTCAAGGCTCTCTGATCCGCCAGCCGTCGCCGAGAAGCAAACGCCGCCCCGATTCGGGGCGGCGTAGATGACCGGACGTTGCGGCAGGAGCGGCTATTCGCCTTCTTCCGACAGCGCTTCGTTGAGCATCGCGTAATATCTCGCCACCAGATCGGTGCGGTCATCTTGACGTCAGGTTCGGCGTCGGGCTTGTCGCCGAGCTTCGCCGTGACGGCGTTCAGGCCTGGAGCGCCCGGGCGACCCGTTCCCGCAAGCTAAGAGAAATCCCCGCATGGCCGACTCGGACATGACTATTCATCACAATTTTTCACTGCCAGCCAGGTACCCCGTCCACACGCATTGTCTCAAGTTCGGGCAGATCGAAGCCGAAGTGCCGTGCGACGAGCAAACGAAGGGCTTTGCGATCCGCCAACTGCGAGGCTTCGGCAACGCCGTTGCGCATAACGAGGACGCCTTGGTTCATGACGTTGACGCGGCCTTCTCCGGTTACGGCGCTCGCGAGGATGTTGTGGGTGAAGAAGGAAGCCGGGTGCGTGGCGATGTAGTGGTTCATCATCTCGAAATCGACAGGGTATTCCTCCTCCATGGTTGAAACCCAGCCGCGAATCTCTTCGCCGTCGCGGGTGACGTAGAGAAACCAATCACTACCTTCGCGGACGAGTCGGTGTGACGGGGCATTGGTCGGGACCGGAGTGCCGTCGATCGGGATAGGTTGGGGACAGGCGAATGGGCCAAAGCCGGGATCGATCACGTAGGTAACGCCGCCGGTCGTGACTGTGAGGAACATGTGTTGGCGTACACTCGCGTTGCGCGGTTCGAATATGAGGACACGCGAGGCGTGTCTCATTGGGGCGAAGCCGATTGCCTCGAGTGCGGCGTGCATCAGGCTTGCGTGCTCGAAGCAATAGCCGCCACGACCGGCGGCAACGATCTTGGATTGCAGACCTTCCAGATCAAGGCGAATTGGGTGACCGAGAAGGACGTCGAAGCTTTCGAATGGGATGTTGAAGATATGGTTGCGCAGGATGGCGGCGAGGGTATCGTAGGTTGGAGTACGGGAGCCATAATAGTTGATGCGTGCCAGGTAAGCATCGAGGTCCAGAGGCTGCGCCATCTTGGGTTGGCTCCTTCCATTGGTAAGGTGTCATCGCGCATAGTGACGATAGTGTCTTGCTGTGGAAACTGCCTTGCCTACACAGCATTGACTGACAGCGCTCAACCAGTGCATGCATCAAATCAAGCTCGCAGGAACGCCTCAATAGAGGTTGCAAGCGCCACCGGTGTCTCGTTCATCGGATAGTGTCCCGCATTGGGCATCACTTCAAGGCTCGCGTTCGGATACCAGGAGAGATACGTCGCCTTCATCACATCTGCTGTCAGAGCGCCGTCGTTAGCCCCAACGATGACCTTGACCGGCAGGGTCTTACCCATAATCTCGGTATGAAAATCGGTCTTCGCCCATGCCTGCAAGTAGCCGGCGAACGCCTCGCGGGTCGAGGTCTCCTCCGAGTAGCGTGCAATGTGATCAATCCAAGCCTTCGAGAGCCGATTGCCGGTGGAGAAATCGATGATCATGCGGCGGTTGTCACGGCTCGTCGATGCACCGCTGAACAGTTGCCAAGTCTGCTCGTCAAAGGGAACGCCTGAAGCCGGCACCGGCGTTATCGCAACCAGCTTTCGTACTCGCGCAGACGCGTCAGCAAGAATGCGCTGCACCGCCATGCCGCCCATGGAGTGGCCGATCAGGCTGAATTCCGCCCAGCCGAGCGTGTCGGCTACCTCCAAAACGTCGGCTGCAATCTCCTTCATGGTATAGGAGCCGCTGATTTGGCGGGATATCCCGTAACCGCGATATGCGACGCTGACATAGGTAAAATCGTTCAAGGACAGCGCTTCGCTCAAGGGCTGAAATGTTGTGTGGTCACCGAACCATCCATGCAGCGCGAGCACCCTGTGCGCGCCATCGCCCATCGTCTCGTAACCTATAGCCATTGAAACGTCTCCCCACCTCAGATTGCGCGAGTGTAACCGTCTAAACTCGACGTCCGGAAGACATCAAGGAGCGTGTGCCACCAATTATTTGAGCGCCACGAATGTCGCAGTTGGGTCAAAAGCGCCAGCCTGGCAGTCGGCCCGCCACTTCCGGTCCACCCCGACCAACGGAGATTCTCAGACGGTCGCGGCTGGTCCGGTTCGTGCCGAACACCTCGAACATCGCCAAACCTATTTCCGGCGGGAAGTTGTGAGCCATGCCGATCGCCTTGAAGGCTGCATAGCAGATAGTTCCGCAGGCAGCGGCGTCTGCCGCCGTGCCCGGACGAAGAACGATGTCCCTCATCTGTTGTCCTCTCACTAGCGTCGCAATCGTGAGCCCCGTCCCACCGCAACTCAATGGCTACAAGGAAAGAGGCTGATCTACGATGTCGGGATGTAATGCCGACGCCCCTCATGCGCGACCGATATGAGACCATCGGCGCATTCCGATAGACGCGATCGTTTTGGGCTGAGCGACGAGGCGGCGACACGCCTCGCCGGCGGCATCGATGATGTCGTCGTAGGCGTCGAAGACGCGATTCGACAGCCAGTTGCCGCATCGAATTCAGCTCGCGGGACGATACGTTCCGGCCAAGGTCGTTACCTTCTTGAGTGCCGTCACTCCCTGCTCGCCCGTCATCAGCGGCGTTGTCTTGGCCGACTTGATCCCACCGCCTGCCGCGACTGCAAGTGCAATGGCAGCCATGCTCTCGATGTCCGGCAAGTCGGCGATCATGACGGCGTCGTATTCTCCCATGCAAAGCCAGCCGCCGATAAATTTGCCGCCAGCCGCCTCTGTCGTCGCCCGGCCGACCTGCTCGACCCGACTCTGCGGGTTCTTGATCTGCGCAGCCCATGATTCTGACGTGTATGAAAATTGATACATGTACAACGCCATTTCAGTCTCCGTTGATGGTTTGCTAACAAGTGGCCGGCCGGCCGCGATGGCCGCCAACCTCGCACCTAGGCCTGCAGCGCCCGGGCGACCCGCTCCCGCAAGCTAAAAGAAATCGCGGCATGGCTTACGGAAAACATTGCGTAGATTGCTTCAGGCTAATAGTTTTTCCTGATCGGGGAGGGGTGGCGGTGGAACAGGACGAACTTGAGCGCCTTGTCGGTGCCCCATTGCGGTTGGGATTCGATGAGATATTGAACCATCCCCGCCTGCCGGAAGCGCGTCACGCTTATCTTGGGAGCTTCCTTGACCTGTACCAGGGCGATCCTTTCATGGTTCGTCTGCTGCTTCAGGCCGGGCGTTTCTTCGTCTTTCACTGCGTCGCGGTTCTCGAGGCGGCGCAGGATCCGTCCAGACGCGAGACCTGGTTCACGGTGGCTGCGCTTAAGCGGCAGTTGGCCATTTTCGGCTACGCCAGCGACCGGCAAGTGGATCATCTCGTCGCGCGGCTGCAGGAGGTCGGATTCCTGGAGCAGCGTCGCGCCGCCGACGACGGCCGCGTCCGGCTGCTCGCCTCCACGCCGAAGCTGCGCGATCATCACGCGGAGTGGCTAGCAACGCACTCCATCCCGCTTGCGATGCTATTCCCCCTCCATGATTACGGCCCGGTGCTGTCGCGCAATCGCGAGTTTCACGCGCTCCACTGCAGCACATCCTTGCCGTTCAACGCCGTGGCCGCCCGCCTCATGATGACGCTGCCGGACACCCTGCTTTTTTTCACGCACGCCGCGGGACCGCTGATCCAGAATGCGGTGCTGCGGGCCGCGATGGATTCGGCCGATCCCAACGCCGCGATCCCCTATGTCGAAGCAGCCGACCGGTTCGGCGTCTCCCGCACCCATGTCCGCAATCTGATGAAGGATGCGGAATCGGCGGGACTGGTCAGGATCACCGGGAAGGGCGGTCATAGCATCCTGATCTTGCCGCGGTTCTGGTCCAGCTACGATCGCGGTCTGGCGCTCGGGATGTACCTTCACGACGCCGTCCACATCGTCGCGATGCAGCGATGGTCCAAGAACTGAACCAATGGCGGCACGACCACCGGACTTGATCGCACAATGACTGCCGGTTATTCGATTTGGGGCGTGAACATAAGCGACCGTCGCTGGGCTGCAACGTCCGTTGTACACGTAATAGCGACCATACCTTTTACGGCGCAGCGAATGCAGATGTGCCAATCACGTCCGACGCACCCTAGGAACTTGCTTTTTCTTGGGGCATGTATTGCGCGCTCATGACATCGCCCCCAGTCGTTCGGCGAGGTGCTTGTCGAGCTCAGGCAGCAGCACAATGCCGTCCTGATCGCTGCCTGAGGAATGTACGACGATCCACGTGCAAGGCGCACCGCTCTCGTTGCACGGTACGTGCGGCAGGTCGACGGGAACGAAAACCTGATCCCCCGTATGTACTAATACGCGGTGCTCCAGATGATCGCCGTAGTAGATCGCGCATTCGCCGACGAGCATATAGGCAATGGTCTCGATACCCTCATGGTAGTGCGCCTTTGCACGGATGCCGGGCGGCATCGGCAAGACGTTCATGCAGATACGCTTCGCGCCGACCGTTTCGGCAGACGCGCCCGCGCCGTAGGTGAAGCCCTGCTTACCGACATAGGTCTGACCCGGCTTTATCACCGTCACGCGGTCCGTTGCTGATGCGGACATTACGACCTCCCGTCTGATCCAGATCGCCCATATTATGGATAGATCGCCAGAGGACAATGGCGAACGTCTGGTCGATGTCCGCTTCGGGTCAAACGCTACAGGTTAGGTTCAGTCACAGCGCGGGACGAGGCTCGCCGCGACGTGAAAGCCGAACTAATTCAAATATCCTAGCGAAAGGCTCATGCTCTTCGGCCTCAATAACCGAGGGGTGTCGCTGCTGGTGCGCGACGCCGGGCCGCGTCTGGTTTTCCCGCCGAGACGAGATGTGCGCAAAGTTTTCCAAGCGCTCCGCGCCCATCAAGGACTATTCTGCCGTCACGTTCGGGCGCGCATGCTTGCGAATAGCCCACCTGTCCTTCTCGACTGGTTCAGAGAGACTTTCATGGCCAAAACGACCACCGACGCCGCCGGTCCCGGCCGGCTCCAGCGCTCTGCACTCGTCGGCTATTCGCTGCTGCTTGCAGCGCTGGTTGCCTGTGGGATGTACGTGTTTTTCATCTCCGGCCCCGTGATGCGTCAGGCCGCACACGAATATCTCGTACGGATCATAGCCGAGGAGGATCGCCAATTCTGTGAGACGTTCGGTATCCGCGCGGCGAGCGCTGCATTTACTACTTGCAGCGACGAGTTGGCGATCATCCGCCGAAAGCAGCTCGATCGCGATAACGCGGCTGCGCAAGGCATTCTGTAGCGACCTCGGGTCGATGCGGGGCGCCGAGGCATCCTTTCGGGTTTCATCACTCATACATGACCTGACACGCGATCTCCGTGCTTCTTCCAATGGTTCTTCTCTGAAACAGCTTAAGCAAGGGAATGTGACGATGATTCAACGTACAGTGCTTGGTTTGAGCGTCGCGATGATTTGGATCGTATCAGCCGCCGCCCAACAGTCCGCCCCATCTTATCAGGCCGACCCAACGGTCTATAAGGTCATATTTGAAGATCAGAACTTCAGGGTGATCGCCAGCACCTGGAAGAAAGGCACAACCGACAAGCCACATTCGCACTCCATCCCCTTCGTTATTTATCCGCTCACCGATTGCACCTTGCGACTTCATAATCCGGACGGCACAACGCGCGAAAACAAGAGCCTGGCCGGAACGCCATTTTCGGGAACAACCGTATCCTCGCACAGTGCAGAAAATATCAGCGAGTCGGATTGTCAGGCCATTTTAGTCGAGCGCAAGTAGGTCGTCCCAAAACGGCGGTACGCTAAAGGACGCCCCATCATTCAAATCAAGGCGACCCGGCCGGGCAGCTGCGTCTCGTAGACCTCGCCAACTATTACGAGGATCCCTCATAAGGAAGCTATTGGCGGTTGTGCGGCCAGCCAATCGACTGCCGTGCGCCTACAGAACACAGACCTCAGAGCAATTGAGCGAGAGCGAACCGATCACGGGCGTGCTGACGTACGCGCAAAAAAATGCCGCCCCGAAGCGAAGGGGGCGGCATGCGAATCGTTCGGATGGCTGCGACGAAGCGCGGGCTATTCGCCTTCTTCCGTCAGCGCGTCGTTGAGCTTGTCGTAATATTTCGCCACCAGGTCGATGTTGCCCTTGTTCTGGACAGCGGGGGCCGGCGACTTCAGCGCTTCGTTGAGGTCGTCGAGGGTCGCCTTCTTGTCCTCTGCCGACATCTTCTTGTCGGCCTGCACGGCGGCGATTTGTGCCTTGATCACACCCTCGGCGCCGACATACTTCTTGGTGCTCGGATCGAACTCGCCGAGCACTAGGCTGATGTTCTCGATCACCAGATTATAATCGTCGTAGTTGGCGAAGCCGTGCTTCTTGGCGATGCCGTCGAGCTGCGCCGTCATCTTGGCATCCGGCTCGGCGTCGGGCTTGTCGGCCAGTTTCGCGGTGACAGCATCGATCTCGGTGTGCGCCGCGAGCACGCCCTGGATCTGGCTTTCCGTCAGCGCGATCTGCTTCATCGCCGGCTCCGCGGCGGCGGCTGGCGCGGTCTGCTTAGCCTGCGCGAACGCGCCCGAGCTGGACATCAGCGCGACCGAGACCGCGAGACAACCGACGCTCAGAAGTGCGGCGACAGGTCGAATGAATTGACGCATGGGGATTTCCTCGGCTGCGGGCTGACGATGGCTCGGCCAGTCCCGTTGGTGACAGGATTCGATCGGGAAAATGATTCTGGCGGCTGAATGAGGCTGAAAAACAGCAGTTCCATTGAGCCATCAAGTCAGCGCCGATTCAAACAAAAAGAAACGCCGCGTCCCGAAGGATGCGGCGTTTTGTTTGATCGTGAAATCGTATGTGAGGAATCTTTGTCCTTGGCAGGCCTGGCAGCGACCTACTCTCCCAGGGCTTAAGCCATAGTACCATTGGCGCTGAGGAGTTTAACGGCCGTGTTCGGGATGGGAACGGGTTCAAGCTCCTCGCTATAACCACCAGGCCGGCGAAGGACAAAGAACGAAGCAAGCTGTTTGGTCTTTCAACTCTGTCCGGCGCTTTCGCGCGGGGATCAGAGGGTCTCATCTGTCATCCTGAAAGGATGGACATTGAAAATGAGAGCAATCAAGCCAATCGAACGATTAGTACCGGTAAGCTACATGCGTTGCCGCACTTCCACACCCGGCCTATCAACGTGGTGGTCTACCACGGTTCTCAAGGGAATACTCGTTTTGAGGTGGGTTTCCCGCTTAGATGCTTTCAGCGGTTATCCCGTCCGTACATAGCTATGCAGCACTGCCGTTGGCACGACAACTGCTCCACCAGAGGTACGTTCATCCCGGTCCTCTCGTACTAGGGACAAATCCTCTCAATATTCCAACACCCACGGCAGATAGGGACCGAACTGTCTCACGACGTTCTGAACCCAGCTCACGTACCACTTTAATCGGCGAACAGCCGAACCCTTGGGACCTTCTCCAGCCCCAGGATGT
>NZ_JACABA010000011.1:0-2575 GCF_013377015.1 Rhodopseudomonas sp.
CATCACGCTCGGCCCGATCTGCACCGTGCTTGGTCTCGCCTTCCATGTACAGGATCCCGATCACCTGCTCGGCGGCGAGGAAGCGCTGGGCATCACCTGCGCGCTGGTTCCCGCCAACCATCCCGGCGTGAACATCGGTCGCCGTCACGCGCCGCTCAATGCCGTGTGGCAGAACGGCCCGAACTCCGGCAAGGATGTTTTCATGCCGTTGGACTGGATCATCGGCGGACCCGCCATGATCGGCCAGGGCTGGCGCATGCTGATGGAGTGCCTGGCCGCCGGTCGTTCGATCTCGCTGCCTTCGTCGAACACCGGCATGGCCAAGCTCGCCGTGCGCGGCACCGGCGGCTATGCGCGTGTGCGCAGCCAGTTCAAGACAGCCATCGGCAAGTTCGAGGGCGTCGAGGAACCGCTGGCGCGCATGGGCGGCAACACGTACATGATGGATGCCGCGCGCAAGATGACGGCCGGCGCCATCGACCTCGGCGAGAAGCCTTCCGTCGTCTCGGCCATCGTCAAGTATCACGTCACCGAACGCGCCCGCAAGGTGCTCAACGATGCGATGGATGTGCAGGGCGGCAAGGGCATCTGCATGGGCCCGAACAACTTCATCGCCCGTGCCTACCAGCAGATGCCGGTGGCCATCACCGTCGAGGGCGCGAACATTCTCACGCGCAGCCTCATCATCTTCGGTCAGGGCGCCATCCGCTGCCATCCCTTTGTGCTCAAGGAATTCCTCGCCGTGCGCGAGGAAAACCAGACCAAGGCGCTGCTCGACTTTGACGCCGCGCTCACCGGGCATGTCAGCTTCACCATCAGCAATGCGATCCGCGCCTTCGTCATGGGCATCACCGGTTCGCACTTCGTCTCCGTGCCCGACAACATCGCGCCGGAAACGACGCGCTACTACCAGCAGCTCACGCGCTTCTCGGCGGCCTTTGCCTTCCTCGCCGACGTCTCGATGCTGGTGATGGGCGGCGACCTGAAGCGCAAGGAAAAACTCTCGGCACGCCTGGGCGACATTCTTTCGCTGATGTACCTGAGTTCCGCGACGCTCAAGCGCTACGAATCCGAAGGCCGTCAGGCTGCCGATGCACCGCTGATGCACTGGGCCATCTGGGACGCGATGTTCTCGGCGCAGAATGCCTTCGAGGGCATCCTCGCCAACTATCCCAACAAGTTCATCGCCGCGATACTGCACCGCTTCGTCTTCCCGCTCGGCCGTCCGTATGTGGTGCCGTCCGACCACCTCGGCCACGAAGTTGCGAAGCTCCTGATCGAGCCCTCCGAAACGCGTGACCGTCTCACCGCCGACATGTATGTGCCGCGTGACGAGAACGACGCCATCGGCGTGATCGAGTTGGCGCTGGATGCAACCATCGCCGCCGAAAAGGTCGAGGTGAAGATCCGCAACGCGCAGAAAGCGAAGAAGATCGCCGGTCGCGATTCCGTGCAACTCGCACGCCACGCAATGGAGGCCGGTGTCATCACGGCCGACGAACTGGCCCTGATCGAAAACCGCAACCGCCTGCGCGACAAGGTCATCCATGTCGACGACTTCCCGGCGGATTTCGGCATCGGCCAGACCACGCAGCCGGCCTTGCGCCAGGCTGCCTGAAAGGACGCACATGAGCTTCAAACCGATCTACATCGTCGACGGCGCACGCACGCCTTTCCTCAAGTCGAAAAACCTGCCGGGGCCGTTCGCGGCTTCCGACCTCGCCGTCGCCGCCGGCCGCACCCTGCTGGCACGCCAGCCCTTCGCCGCCACGGATCTGGATGAAGTCATCCTCGGCTGTGCCAGTCCCAGCGTCGACGAGGTCAACATCGGCCGTGTCGCCGCGCTGCGTCTTGGCTGCGGCAACAAGGTGCCGGGCTGGACGGTGATGAGAAATTGCGCTTCCGGCATGCAGGCGATCGACACCGCCATGGCCAACATTCAGGCCGGTCGCGCACAACTCATCCTCGCCGGTGGTACCGACGCACTCTCACGGGCGCCGCTGCTCTACTCGGACAAGATGGTGCTGTGGTTCTCGCGCATGGCGCAGGCTCGCACGCTGGGTCAGAAGCTGGGCATGTTCGCCAAGCTGCGTCTCGGCATGCTGCTCACGCCGGTGATCGGCATCGTCAAGGGCCTCACCGATCCGGTGGTCAGCCTGCTGATGGGGCAGACGGCAGAGAACCTCGCCTGGCGTTTCGGCATCACGCGTGCGGACATGGATGCCTTCTCGGTTGAAAGTCACAAGCGCGTTGCCGCTGCGCAGGATGCCGGCCATTTCAAGGACGAGATCGTGCCGCTGATCGGACCGGATGGCACCGTGTATGCCGCCGACGACGGCGTGCGCCGTGATGCCAGCATGACCGGCATGGCCAAGCTCAAGCCCTTCTTCGATCGCAAGTACGGCAAGGTCACGCCGGCCAACAGTTCGCAGATCACCGACGGCGCCACCTGGCTGCTGCTGGCTTCGGAAGAAGCGGTGCAGCGCTGGAACTTGAAGCCCATCGGTCGCATCGTCGACTCGCAGTGGGCGGGTCTCGATCCCGCGCAAATGGGCCTCGGCCCGGTGCATGCGGT
>NZ_JACABA010000011.1:2585-5346 GCF_013377015.1 Rhodopseudomonas sp.
CGTCACAACATGAAGCTCGACGATGTCGACGCCTGGGAAATCAACGAAGCCTTCGCCGCGCAGGTGCTTGGCTGCATCCGTGCCTGGCAGGACGACGACTACTGTCGCGAGCAGCTCGGGTTGCCCGGCGCGTTCGGCACGCTCGACGAGTCGAAGCTCAACATCGACGGTGGCGCGGTAGCGCAAGGCCACCCGGTCGGCGCCTCCGGCGCACGCATCGTACTGCATGTGCTGCAGGTACTCAAACGTACAAACGGCAAGCGCGGCATCGCCTCGATCTGTATCGGCGGCGACCAGGGCGGCGCCATGCTTGTGGAAGCTCTGTGAACCACCGCGACGCAAGGAATGATATGCAAAACATGATCAGCCGTGAAATTCAGCGGTTGCCCCTTGTGCTCAATTTGTCTCGTCATTCCGGCGAAAGCCGGAATCCACTGCGCCTGGCGAGAACACCCATGGATTCCGGCTTTCGCCGGAATGACGAAGTAAGTTGCCGGAATGACGAAGTAGGTTGCCGGAGTCATGGTTTGAGTTCACATGCCTCTGCGCCCTCTGTAGTGAAAGGTTCTTTATGAAAAACTGGAAACTTGATCGCGATGCCGACGGCATTGCCTGGGCCACGCTCGACAAGGCGGAGTCCTCCACCAACGTACTCTCGGCCGAAGTGATGGCCGAACTCGCGCAGCTTCTCGACATCTGCGACCGCGAACCGCCCAAGGCGCTGATCTTCCGCTCGGGCAAGGAAGCGGGCTTCATCGCCGGCGCCGACATCGAGGAGTTCACCACGCTCGATTCGCCGGCCAAGGGCCGTGCGTTGGTGCAGCGCGGCTGGGATCTCTACAACCGCCTCGCTGCCGTGCCTTACGTCACACTGGCGCTGGTGCGCGGCCACTGCATGGGCGGCGGCACTGAACTGGCGCTGGCCTGCACCTACCGCGTTGCGGTGGATGAGCCGGGCACCAAGTTCGCATTGCCCGAAGTCATGCTCGGCATTGTTCCCGGCTGGGGCGGCATGCTGCGCCTGCCGCAGCTCGTCGGCCCCGCCGCCGCGCTGGACATCATGCTGACCGGCAAGGGCATCGACGCCAAGCGCGCCAAGCGCATGGGTCTTGCCGACGAATGCGTACCGCCGCGCGTCATGGAAAACGCCGCGCGCATGGTGGCATTGTCGGGCCGTCCGCGTCATCAACTGCCGCTGATGCAGCGGCTGATGAACAGCGCGCCGCTGTCCGGCATCGTCGCATCGCAGGCCAGGAAGCAGGTGGCCAAGCGTGCGCGCCAGGAGCACTACCCGGCACCCTACGCCATCATCGACATGTGGCAGAACTATGGCGGCAATGCGCTCGCCGTACCTGCGAACTCGCCGACATCGCTTGATGCCATCATCGGCTCGGCGACGACGCGTAACCTCGTTCGTGTCTTCTTCCTGCAGGAGCGTCTCAAGAGCTTCGGCAAGGAGGCAGCCGGTTTTGCGCCCAAGCGCGTGCATGTGATCGGTGCTGGCGTCATGGGTGGCGACATCGCTGCATGGTGCGCGCAGCGCGGCATGACCGTGACGCTGCAGGACCAGAAAATCGAGCGCATCGCGCCGGCCATCAAGCGCGCGGCCGAAGCCTATCGCCGCAAATTCCGCTATGACCGCGACGCCGACAAGCAGATGCGCTTTGTGCTCGATCGCCTGATTCCCGATCCGGCGGGCGAGGGCGTGCGCCAGGCCGACGTCATCATCGAAGCCATCTTCGAGAATCTCGATGCCAAGCAGGCGCTGTTCCGCGATGTCGAGGCACGTGCCAAACCCGATGCCCTGCTGGCGTCCAACACCTCCAGCTTGCGTCTGGGCGACATCGCCCAAGCGCTGAAGAATCCGGCTCGCCTGGTCGGCATCCACTTCTTCAACCCGGTGGCGAAGATGCCGCTGGTCGAAGTCGTGCAGGGCGCGACCACCGACGACGCGACCGCGAAGAAGGCCGCGGCCTTCGTGCGCAAGATCGACAAGCTGCCGCTGCCGGTGAAGGATGCGCCGGGCTTCCTGGTCAACGCCGTGCTGGCGCCCTACATGCTCGAAGCCATGCGCTGCGTCGAGGAAGGTCTGTCCCCGGAAACCGTGGACGAAGCCGCGCTCGCTTTCGGCATGCCCATGGGGCCGATCGAACTGGCCGACACCGTCGGTCTCGACGTGGCGATGGCGGCGGGCAAGAGCCTGGCAGCCGGTGTTACCGAGGCGCCGAAGAAACTGGCGGACCTCGTCGCTGCTGGCAACCTCGGCCGCAAGACGGGCAAGGGTTTCTACGCTTACGAGAAAGGCAAGGCCGTCAAGGCTCCGGCCGGCAGCGTGCCGGCCAAGCTTGCCGAACGCCTGGTGGGTCCGCTGCTGGCGGCGACGCAAAAATGCGTTGCCGGCGGCATCGTCGCGGACGCCGACCTGGCCGACGGCGGTGTAATCTTCGGCACCGGATTTGCACCCTTCACCGGTGGACCGATGAATTACATCAAAAGCACAGGAGCCTGAAATGACTGAACGGATCGCCACGCCACCGCAGAAAACGCCCGTCCTGCGGGTGATGACCATGCCCGCCGACACCAACCCCTCGGGGGACATTTTTGGTGGCTGGGTGATGGCACAGGTGGACGTTGCCGGCGGCATCGCGGCCATGCAGCGTGCGCGCGGACGCGTCGCGACCGTGGCGGTCAATTCCTTCCTTTTCAAGCAGCCGATCTCCGTCGGCGATGTCGTCAGCTTCTACGTCGACGTCGTCAAGGT
>NZ_JACABA010000012.1 GCF_013377015.1 Rhodopseudomonas sp.
GTAACCGCGTGCTGCTGCTGACCGCCGAGGACAAGCTGGAAGAACGCAAGATCGAAGCAGGCCTTTCCAACTGGGAATTCACCGAGATCAAGTCCGGCCTGCAACGCGGCGACCGCGTCGTCACCTCGCTCGACCGCGAAGGCGTAAAAGCAGGCGCACGTGCCGTCGCGGAAACCAAGCCTGATACTGCAGCGAAGAAATGATCCGACTCAGCACCATCGAGCGGGTCTTCCTCGTCGGCGACGAAGAAGTGCATGCCCTGCGCGGAGTCAATCTCGGCATCAACGCCGGCGAATACCTGTCGATCATGGGACCGTCCGGCTCGGGCAAGTCGTCCCTGCTCAACATCCTCGGCCTCCTCGACCGGCCGAATTCCGGCCGCTACGAACTCGACGGCCGCGACGTCACGGGCCTGGGTGACGATGAACTGGCGCGCGTGCGCCGCGAAAAAATCGGCTTCGTCTTCCAGTTCTTTCATCTCGTTCCGCGCCTGACGGCGGAACAGAACATCGAACTGCCCATGGTACTCGCCGGCATCGACCCGGCCGAACGGCGACAACGTCTGAACAAACTGCTCGCCGAGTACGGTCTTGAAGACCGCGCCCGCCATCGTCCCGATCAGCTCTCGGGTGGACAATGCCAGCGCGTTGCGATTGCCCGCGCTATGTCCATGCAACCGCGCATCATTCTCGCCGACGAACCCACGGGCAACCTCGACCGCAACACCGGCCAGGAAGTCATGGCGCTGCTGGAAAAACTCCACGCCGACGGCGGCACTCTGGTCGTCGTCACCCACGACAATGAACTCGGCAGCCGCGCCAAACGCCGCATCCGCATCGTGGATGGGCAGATCGTCGGCGACGATAGCGGTACCTGAAATGCGTTTCGCCGACATTCTGAATTTTGCCTGGCAGGTGGTACGCGGCAGCCGCTCGCGCACGGCGTTGATCCTGCTCGCCATGGGCATCGGCGTAGCAGCCGTGGTCATCGTCAGTTCGCTCGGTGAAGGCGCGCGCCGCTATGTACTCGATCAGTTCGGTTCGCTCGGCACCAACCTGCTGATCGTGCTGCCGGGCCGCTCGGAAACTGCCGGCGGCGCACCGGGTTTCATTGTCGGCAAGACGCCGCGCTCCATCACCATCGACGACGCCATTGCGCTGACGCGCAGTCACTCCGTGAAGCGCTTCGCGCCGCTGATCATCGGCACCGGCGACGCGCGCTGGAATTCGAAGAATCGCGAGGTGCCTGTGCTCGGGACCACCGCCGACTACATCCAGGTGCGCCACATGGAAATGGCGCAGGGCCATTTCCTGCCCGAAGGTGACCCGCATCATGCCGAGCCGGTATGCGTCGTCGGCATGCTGGTGCGTCGCGAACTGTTCGGCGCACAGGAGGCGCTGGGCGAATGGCTGCGCATCGGCGACCGCCGCTTCCGCGTCGTTGGCGTGCTGGCGCCGCAGGGACAGTCGCTGGGCTTCAATACCGACGAACTGGTCATGGTGCCGCTGGCCAGCGCGCAGGCGCTGTTCAATACCGATTCGCTGTTCCGCATTCTCGTCGAAGCCAAAGGCCGCGAACGGGTACCCGACGCGCGCGAGGACGTGCTGGAAATCATCAAGACGCGACATGAGGGCGAACGCGATATCACCGTCATCACGCAAGATGCCGTGCTCGCCACCTTCGACCGCATCCTGCGCGCGCTGACGCTGGCGGTCGGCGGCATTGCCGCCATCAGCCTGGGTGTGGCCGGCATTCTGATCATGAACGTGATGCTGATCTCGGTCTCGCAGCGCCGCAAGGAGATTGGCCTGCTCAAGGCCATCGGTGCAACCAGCGGCGAAGTGAAAATGATCTTCTTCACCGAAGCGGTGATCCTCGCACTGGGCGGCGCAGTGATGGGACTGCTGGTCGGCAAGCTCGGGCAGATGGCGATCGGACAACTCTATCCGGCGATACCCTTCAGCCCGCCATGGTGGGCGCTGATTGCCGCACCGCTGACAGCCATAATCACATCCATCCTCCTCTCGGTGGCACCGGCGCGGCGCGCAGCGCAGCTTGATCCGGTGCAGGCCCTCTCGCGCCGCTGACATGAGACTCGCCGACTTCATCCGCTTCGCCCTGCTCTCGCTATCGGCCCAGCGACTGCGCACATCACTCACGTCGCTGGGCATCGCCGTCGGCATCGCGGCGGTCATCCTGCTCACCAGCATAGGCGAAGGACTGCACCAGTTCGTGGTCGACGAATTCACGCAATTCGGTACCAACCTGATCAGCGTCGCCCCGGGTCGCACCATGACGCACGGCGGCTCGCTGGGCGCCATCAATACCTCGCGCCCCATCTCCATCGACGATGCCATCGCCCTGCGCCGCGCTCCCTACGTGCAAGTGACCGACCCGATGATTCAGGGCAATGCCGACGTCGAGTACAACAGCCGCTCGCGCCGCATCACGCTGTATGGCGTGGGCCATGATTTCCTGCAGGCCATGCGCCTGTCGGTCGCCGTCGGCGAGTTCCTGCCGCCCGACGATCCGCGCACCGCAAGGGCCTTTGTGGTCCTGGGCACCAAGGTCGCCCAGGAACTTTTCGGTGGCGAGAATCCGCTCGGCGCCCGCATCCGCATTGGCGGCGAACGCTATCGCGTCATCGGCATCATGGCGCCCAAGGGACAGATCCTCGGCTTCGATCTCGACGATACGGTATTCATCCCCGTCGGTCGCGCACTCGAGATGTTCAACCGCGACAGCCTGATGGAAATCCACGTCACCTATGATCCGACCGCACCGCTGGCCGAGGTCGTTGCCGGCATCAAGCATGTCCTGACGGCACGTCACGGACGCGAGGATTTCACCGTCACACCGCAGCAGGAGATGCTCGCGGTCTTCGGCACCGTGCTCAATGCCATCACCTTCGCGGTCGGCACCATCGGCGCCATCTCCTTGCTGGTGGGCGGTGTCGGCATCCTCACCATTCTCACCATCGCCGTTTCGGAACGCACCGGCGAGATCGGCCTCCTGCGCGCCATCGGTGCCACGCGCCGGCGCATCCTGCTGCTGTTCCTTGGTGAAGCCGCGCTGCTTGCCGCCATTGGCGGCATGGCCGGCCTCACGCTCGGCTGGTCGATAGCCGCGCTCATCAAGCTGTTTCTGCCGGCGCTGCCCGTGCACACCCCCTGGTCATTCGCCATCGCTGCGGAACTTTCCGCCATCGCCGTCGGCCTCATTGCCGGTGTCATGCCGGCGCGCCGTGCCGCCATGCTCGATCCACTCGAAGCCTTGCGTTCGGAATGAATCCGGCCTATCGGAATGTCGCATTGCTGGCCGCCTGCCAGGGTCTGCTGCTGACCCACGGCGTCAGCATGGTCGCCGTCACGGGCCTGGCGGCACGAGCTATTGCGCCGGATCCGTCGTTCGCCACGCTGCCGCTCACCACCTACGTTCTCGGCGGCGCGGCAACC
>NZ_JACABA010000013.1 GCF_013377015.1 Rhodopseudomonas sp.
CGTCATGCTGCCAATTTTGCGGTTCCGATTTCGAGGACACGGTCGACGTCGAGGACGACCATGAGCTGTCCGTCGAGGCGGTGGACGCCGTCGGACATGACGGCCATGCGGGGATCGAGATTGACCGGGTTGACCTCGCGGCCGGCGTCGGGGAGCGTCAGCACTTCGCCGATAGTGTCGATCAACAGGCCGTAGGATTCGCCGCGCAGATCGACGCCCATCGCCATCGGCGGCTTGCCGTCGCTGGCTTTCGGCAGCCCGAGCCGGGCCCGCATGTCGATCGCGGTGACGATCCGGCCGCGCAGATTGAGCACGCCGGCGACGTCGTCCGGCGCCAGCGGCACCCGCGTCAGCCGTTCCGGCATGAACACGTCCTGCACCCGGCTGATCGGCAGCCCGAACAATTGTCCGCCGATCATCGCGGTGGCGTATTGGGTGGTGCCGCCGCCGACATTGTCGATAATGTTGGTCATGATTGGGTCTTTCATGCGGCCTGATCCAGCTGGGCGGGGTGGCCCGGATGGGCGGTCTGTTCCTTCAGCGCCGCGATCAGCCCGGGGCGGTCGAACTTGGCGACGTAATCGTGGAACCCGGCCTGCCGGCCGCGCTCGATCGCCGCCGGGTTGACCAGCGAGCTCAGCGCGATGATCGGCGTCGTGGCGAGCTTGCTGTCGGCCCGGATCGCCTCGGCGAACTCGAAGCCGTTCATCTCCGGCATCTCGATGTCGGTCAGCACCACGTCGAACTGGTTGCCCGAACGCAGCATGCCGAGACCCTCGACCGCGCTGGTCGCCAGCCGCACCCGGTAGCCCGCCGCCTTCAGCACCGGGCCCAGCATGTTGCGGAAGAACGCCGAGTCGTCGACCAACAGGATCGACTGCGCGTTGGTCGATTGCTTCATTTCCTTGCGGCTGAACCAGTCGGCGAACGCCATCGGCAGGAAGTGCCCGACGTCGATCACCTCGGTCGCCAGCGCCTTGATCACCGCCGAGCCCAGCACGCCGTCGCGGCTCGAGCCGACCTGGATGGTGAGATGCTCCTCGACGATGTCGACGATCTCATCGACCGCCAACCCCATGGTGCGATCTTCGTCGGCGAACACCAGGATCGGCTGCACCCCGGTGGTGGCGACGCTGACGCCGTCCATCAGCACCAGCGGCATCAGCTGATCGCGATACTGCACCATGTGGCGGCCGTTCGAGAACTCGATCTTGTCGGCCGCGATCTCCTCCAGCCGCGTCACCAGCGACAGCGGCACCGCCTTGGGCTGCGGCGAGCCGGCGCGGAACACCAACAGCGAGGTCAGCTGCTCGGCGCTGGCGCCGCGCGCCGCCGCGTTCTGGTCGGAGATGTCGTGCTGCGCCGCAACCGAGGTGCCGAGCGCCTGCGCGATCCCGTTCGGGTCGACGATCATGATCACCGCGCCGTCGCCCAGAATGGTGTTGCCGGAGAACATCCCGATGTGACGCAGCTTGGTCGACATCGGCTTGACGACGATTTCTTCGGTGTGGAACACGCCGTCGACCACGATCCCGAAGGTCTGGCTGCCGACCTGCGTCACCACGATGAAGCCGTTCTCCGGATCGCTCAGCGCTGCGCCGTCGTCGATCTGCAGCAACTTCTTCAGATGCATCAGCGGCAGCAGCTTGTCGCGCAGCCGCAGCACCGGGGTGTCCTTGATCCGTTCGATGCGGTGCTCGGAATTGGCCCGCGCCCGCACCAGTTCGACCACCGCCAGTTGCGGGATCGCAAAGCGGTCGCCGGCCGCTTCCACGATCAGCGCCGAGACGATCGCCAGCGTCAGCGGGATCTTGATGGTGACGCTGGAGCCCTCGCCCGCCACCGACTTGATCTCGATGGTGCCGCCGATCTGGTCGATATTGGTGCGCACCACATCCATGCCGACGCCGCGGCCCGACACGCTGGTCACCGCCGCCGCGGTCGAGAACCCCGGCGCGAAGATGAACTTGTGGATCTGCGCTTCCGTCATCTTCTCGATGTCGGCTTCGCTCGCCAGACCATTGGCGACCGCCTTGGCCTTGATCTGCGCGGTGTTCAGCCCGCGGCCGTTGTCGGCGATGCAGATCACGATATGGCCGCCCTCGTGATAGGCCGACAGCCGGATCGTGCCCTGCTCCGGCTTGCCGGCGGCGGCCCGCTCGGCCGGACGCTCCAGCCCGTGATCGGCGGAGTTGCGCACCATGTGGGTCAGCGGATCCTTGATCAGATCCAGCACCTGACGATCCAGTTCGGTGTCGGCGCCGTGCATCTCCAGTTCGATCTGCTTGCCGAGTTCGCCGGCCAGATCGCGCACGATCCGCGGCAGCTTCTGCCAGGCGTTGCCGATCGGCTGCATCCGGGTCTTCATCACCCCGTCCTGCAATTCGGCGGTGACGGTGGACAGCCGCTGCAGCGGCACCTTGAACTCGGTATCCTCGTGGCGGCGGCTGATCTCCAGCAATTGGTTGCGGGTCAGCACCAGCTCCGACACCATCGTCATCAGGTGCTCGAGGGTGTCGACATTGACCCGGATCGACTGGTTGGCGACCCGGTCGCCCTCCGGCGTGTCCAGTTCCACCGCGGTCTTCTTCGCCGCCGGTTTGGCGGCCGGCTTCGGTGCCGGTGCGACAGCAGCCGCAACAGGCGGCGCCGCAGCCACCGCCGCGTTAACATCTTCTTCACCTTGCTGGCCCGGCGCGATCGACGGCGCCGCGATCTCGGTCGCGGTCTCCTGGAACGCCCGCTCCAGCTCGTCCAGCGACACCTCGCCAGGACGCAGCGACCGCTCCAGAATCTGCGGCACCGCATGCGCGTCGGCAACCGGCGCCAGCTCGGCAACCGGTTCAGGCGCCGCGGCGGCTTCCTTCATCGCCGCCATGCCGCGCTCCACCAGCAGCTGCAACTCGTCGATCAGATCGGCGTCGACCCCCTCGGGCTCAGCCTCCGTCGCCTCCAGCCCGCCCAGAATCTCCTTGATCCGGTCGATCGTCGACAGGATCGAGCTCACCGCCTCCCCGGTCACCGGCATGCCGTCGCGGAACTTGCCCATCAGCGTCTCCGCCGCATGCGCCAGAGCCTCAAGCCGCGGCAGACCCAGAAACCCGCAGGTTCCCTTGATGGTGTGAACAAGACGGAAAATGTTGTCCAATATCTTCGCGTTGTTCGGGTCCTGCTCAAACCGGACAAGCTGATTGTCAACCGTGTCCAGACTCTCGTTCGTCTCAGTCAGAAATTCACGCAGAAGATCGTCCATGACAC
>NZ_JACABA010000014.1 GCF_013377015.1 Rhodopseudomonas sp.
CATGTAGCGGCGCGAGTAGCGTTCGCCGATCGCGGCGATGACATGCGGGCTGATGGCCGAGGGGATGATGCCGAGCTTGACCTCGGTGAGCGCGAACTGCGTGTCGAATGTCGCGATGGCGATGTCGCAGGCGGCGACCACGCCGACACCGCCACCGTAGGCCGGGCCCTGCACGCGTGCCACGGTGGGCTTGGTCATCTGGGCGATACAGCGCAGCATCTCGGCCAGATTGCGCGCGTCGCGCAGGTTCTCGTCCGCCCCCTGTGCGGCGGCGCGCTTCATCCAGTTGAGGTCGGCACCGGCGGAAAAACTCTTGCCGGTGGAGGAGAGCACAACTACGCGGACCTCCGGGTTCTCGTCCATGACGCAAAGCGCATCGATGAGTTCGATGATGGTCTGGTCGTCGAAGGCATTGTGGCGGTCGGCGCGGTTGAGCGTGATGATGCCGACGCCGGCATCGATTTCGGTGAGGATGTTTTCGTACATATTTCTCTCCCTACATCCGGAACACGCCGAACGTCGTCTTCTCGATCGGCGCATTCAATGCCGCCGAAATTCCCAGCCCCAGGGCCCGCCTGGTCTGCGCAGGATCGAGCACGCCGTCGTCCCAGAGGCGCGCTGTCGCATCGTAGGGATGGCCCTGTGTCTCGTACTGGTCGCGAATCGGCGACTTGAAGGTCTCTTCTTCCTCGGCGCTCCATTTGCCGCCCTTGGCTTCGATGCCGTCGCGGCGCACGGTGGAAAGCACCGATGCCGCCTGCTCGCCGCCCATGACGGAGATGCGTGAATTCGGCCACATCCACAACAGACGCGGCGAGTAGGCGCGGCCGCACATGCCGTAGTTGCCGGCACCGAAGGAACCGCCGATGAGCACGGTGAACTTCGGCACGTTGGCGGTCGCCACGGCGGTGACCATCTTGGCGCCGTCCTTGGCGATACCGCCGTTCTCGTACTTGCGGCCGACCATGAAGCCGGTGATGTTCTGCAGAAACAGCAGCGGCACGCCGCGCTGTGCGCACAGTTCGATGAAGTGCGCCCCCTTCTGCGCCGACTCGGCGAAGAGGATGCCGTTGTTGGCGATGATGCCGACGGGATAGCCGTGCAGGTGGGCGAAGCCAGTCACCAGCGTGGCGCCGTAGCGCGCCTTGAATTCGTCGAAGCGCGAACCGTCGACCATGCGGGCGATGATCTCGCGCACGTCAAAGGGCTTCTTGGTGTCGGCGGGGATGATGCCGTAGATTTCCTCGGGGTCGTACAGCGGTGCCTCGGGTGTGGCGATGGCCAGCGAAGAAGGCTTGCGCCAGTTGAGATTGCCGACGATGCGGCGCGCGATCGACAGGGCGTGATGATCATTCTCGGCAAGGTGGTCACAGACGCCGGAGACGCGCGTATGCACGTCGCCGCCGCCGAGGTCTTCGGCGGTCACGACTTCGCCGGTGGCGGCTTTCACCAGCGGTGGTCCGCCAAGGAAAATGGTGCCCTGATTGCGCACGATGATGGACTCGTCCGACATCGCCGGCACATAGGCACCGCCGGCGGTGCAGGAACCCATGACGACGGCGATCTGCGGGATGCCCAGCGAGGACAGCGTGGCCTGGTTGTAGAAGATGCGGCCGAAGTGATCGCGATCGGGGAAGACGTCGTCCTGCATCGGCAGGAAGGCGCCGCCGGAATCGACGAGGTAGATGCAGGGCAAGCGGTTCTGCAGCGCAACTTCCTGTGCGCGCAGATGCTTCTTCACGGTCATCGGGTAGTAGGTGCCGCCCTTCACCGTGGCATCGTTGGCGACGATCATGCATTCAACGCCATTGACGCGACCGATGCCGGTGACGACGCTGGCCGAAGGAACATCGCCGCCATACAGGCCGTAGGCGGCCATGGGCGAGAGTTCGAGGAAGGACGAGCCCGGATCGAGAAGGCCATTGACGCGGTCGCGCGCCAGCAGCTTGCCGCGCGCCAGGTGTTTCTGGCGGGCTTCCTCGGAACCGCCGCGCGCGACCTGCTCGGTTTTTTCGCGCAGGTCGCCCACCAGCTTGCTCATCGCGGCCGCGTTGGCCTTGAAGTCATCGCTGCGGGTATTGATGTTTGATTTGATGACGCTCATCAGAAGCCTCCGGTTTCCAGCCATTTTTCGATTTGCGGCAGACGGTCGGCACCCCAGAAGGGTTCACCGTCTATGATCACGTAGGGCGCGCCGAACATGCCTGTTGCGATTGCCGCTTCGCATTCCTTCTTGAGTCTGTCCTTGAGTTCCTGCGCACCGAGTGCGGCAGCGAGTTCTTCGCCGTTTGCGCCTGCGGCCTTGGCCAGATCGACGACCACCGCCGCATCGGAGATGTCGCGATCATCGAGGAAATAGGCGCGGAAGGTGGCCTTGGCATAGGCCCGCGCCATCGCGCAGTCGCGGTCGTGCAGCCAGTAATAAGCGCGTGCCGCGGCTATCGTTGCGAGCGGAAACTTGGTCGGCTGGCGGTAGGCAATATTCAGGAATCGGGCAGAGCGCGCAAAGTCGCGCACGCTGTATTCGCCCTTGAGCGGAACCGGGATCAGCGGCACCGTTCCCGTCGTTTTGAACAGCGCGCCCAGCAGTATCGGATGCCACTTGACCTTGCGGCCATGCCTGGCGCCGAGGTCGTCGATCTTCTCCGCAATCAGATAGGAGTAGGGCGAGGTGAAGTCAAACCAGAACTCGATGGGTTCGGTACTCATTGCGGGTGCTCCTCCTTGTTGTTTTTGATACGCGGGCTAGTTATTGAGTGCGGCGAGCGCCGTGGCGTAGCTTGCGTCGACATCCTGCGGGCCATGAACCGTGAATCCCAGGTCGCGCATGAGGCCGTCCTTCAATCCGTAGATCCAGCCATGCACGGTCAGCGGCTGACCGCGCTGCCAGGCATCCTGAACGACTACCGTGTGGCAAACGTTCAAGACCTGTTCGAGTACATTGAGTTCGCACAGACGGTCGGCGCGCACTTCCGGCTCCAATGCATCCACGCGTGCCAGGTGCTTGATGTGCACATCCTGAACATGACGCAGCCAGATGTCGGAAAGACCGATGCGATCGCGCCGCAGCGCCGCGGTGACACCGCCGCAGCCATAGTGGCCGACCACCATGACATGCTTGACCTTGAGCATGTCGACGGCGAACTGAAGCACCGACAGGCAGTTGAGATCGGTGTGCACGACGACGTTGGCAATGTTGC
>NZ_JACABA010000015.1 GCF_013377015.1 Rhodopseudomonas sp.
GGCATGGTCGCCGCGTCCGCTGGCGAGTTCGCCAAAGCGCTTCAAAACCTTGCACAGGAAGAAGCCCAGCCACACACTCTCGCCCTTGCCCAGTATTCCGACGCGATTCATGCCGTCGTTCCAGTCGCCGGAGCCGATCAGTGGCAGACCGTGCGCACCCGTGGGCAGTCCGTGGCGGATCGCGCGCACGCAGTGCTCGTAAAGGGTGGCGGATTCGCCTGAGCGCGCCGGCAGATCGTAGTAGGAATCGTCCTCCGGATTCACCGGCCGGCCTTCAAGGAAATTCACGCTCTCATCCAGTATCCCGGTATCACCGGTGCTCCTGACGTAGCGACACACGGCGAGCGGCAGCCAGAGATAATCGTCCGAGCAGCGCGTGCGCACGCCGCGGCCGGCGGGCGGGTGCCACCAGTGCTGCACATCGCCTTCAAGAAACTGCCGGCTTGCGCACAGCAGCAGATGCTGGCGCACCAGGCCCGGCTCGGCATGTATCAGGGCCATCGAATCCTGCAACTGGTCGCGGAAGCCAAAGGCACCGCCGGACTGGTAGTACCCGCTGCGCGCCCAGATGCGGCAGGCCAGCGTCTGATAGAGCAGCCAGCCGTTGGCCAGCACGTTGAGCGAAGCATCCGGCGTCTGCACCTGCACGGCCCCGAGCGTGTGGTTCCAGTACAGCCACACCGCTTCGAGTGCCGCCCGCGCCGCCAGGCTGCCGCGAAAGCGCTGCACCATGCGACCCGCTTCATCGGCATTGCGACCGACACCGAGCCGGAAGACGATTTCGCGCTCCTCGCCGTCCGCGAGATCGAAGCTCACTTGTATCGCCGCGCAGGGATCAAGACCCGCGCCGACCTTGCCGGATAGCCGCGTGCGCTTCATGGCGGCAGGATTGCGCAGCGTGCCGTTGCGGCCGAGGAATTCCCGGCGGTCACCGCTGACGCTGCGCCGTGCATCATCCACATCAAAGAAGGCGACGCGCTCGGCAAACTCCGTGCTGTAGGGATTGCGCGCAAAAAGTGCGCCGCTTGGCCCATGGATTTCAGTGTTCACGTGCATGGCCGACTTGGCCCGCAAGTCACCGAGCACCCATTCGACATAGCCGGTCGCCGAGAGCTTGCGCGACCGCCCCGAGGCATTGCGCACTTTCAGCACCGAGAACTTGATGGCGGCATCCATGGCCACGTAAATCCATAACTCGGTACGAATGCCGTTCGCATGCGTCTCGAAGACGCTGTAGCCGAAGCCATGGCGGATGACGCAGGCCTTGGCGGCAAGAGCCGGCAGGGGCGTCGGTCACCAGGTATGACCGGTCTCTTCGTCACGCAGGTAGATGGCCTCGCCGCCGGCATCGCTGACCGGATCGTTGTGCCAGGGCGTGAGGCGGAATTCGTGTGCATTCTCGCTCCACGTGTAGGCCGAACCGCTTTCCGAAACGATGGTGCCGAACTCGGGATTGGCCAGCACGTTAACCCAGGGCGCCGGCGTCACCTGCCCCGGCGCCAGGGTAATCACGTATTCGCGTCCGTCGCCGGTGAATCCGCCCAGACCGTTGGAGAGAATGAGGTCCTTGCGCGGCGCAACGGGACCCAGCGCATCCTCGGCGCGATGCGTCCTGCTGGCGGTAAAGCGCGGCATCAGTGGTTCCGCGAGCCGGCGCTTGCTTATCTGTTCTTCCAGCGACCCGCGCCCGTCCGTGATGATGGCGCGCGCCACCGACTGCAACAGGATGCGGTCCTCGCCGGAGATCTGCTCCGCCGGCCGCACAAAGATGCCGCCGGGCCGGTCCATCAGGCTGGCCTCCAGCCCCGAAGCAATCAGCCCCATGATCTGTTCCTGCAACTGCTGCCGGTAACCGGCGTGATCCTCGTTCCAGATCACCAGATCAACCGCCAGTCCCTTCAACCGCCAGTAGGCATGCGCCTGCACCAGTTGGCGTACCAGATCGATGTTGGATGCGTCGCCGATCTGCAGCAGCACGATAGGCAGATCGCCGGAAATGGCATAGCCCCACAAACCCGACTGTCCGCGCCGGTTGCGCATGATCACGCTGGCGTCGGCGCGCAGGGAAGCATTGGCATGAATGATGGAGCCGGCCAGCCGTGCGTACAGTTGAGCATCCGCCTCGGTGGCATTGAGCTGGCGCAGCACCACCTGGCTGTGCGTCCAGCTGAGTTCGAAGACACGGTCGGCAAGATGCCGGTCCTGATACTTGTGGATCAGGCTGAGTGCGATGTCGCGGCTGTCCGTAGCGCCGGACACCATGTCGACGGTTGCCGACTGCTCCGGGTCCAGTGTCAGCGTATAGCGAATGGCGACAACCGGATCGAGTACCGAACCATCGGTATCCGAAAGTGGCGCCGGATCGATCATCGCCTGTGGCGCAACGGCGCTGCGCGTGCGGCCGATGAAGCGCGACCTGTCGGTCTCGTAGGACGCCTCGCCGACGTCCGCGCCATGCACCGCCATCAGGTGGAACATCCACGGTTCTTCGTCGCCCAGCGAACGCGGCCGGCGCGTACAGACAATTGCATGCCGGTCGCGCAGGATTTCCGTCTGCACGAAAAGATTGCTGAAGGCCGGATGCATCACATCCGCCGCCGACGGCGCGATCACCACCTCGGCGTAGCTCGTCACGTCAATCTCGCGGCGATGACGGGAACGATTGGTGATGCGCACGCGGCGCAATTCGATATCGTCTTCCGGCGACACGACAATCTCGGTGTGCGTCTCGAAATCGCCGTCACCCACCGAATCGCGGCGGCGGAACTCGGCACGTCCTTCGGAGAAGATGGCCTCGTATGTCTCGGGCCGCCGCAGTGTCGGCTGCCAGGCGCTGGACCAGAAGGCCCCGCTCTTCACTTCGCGGATATAGCAGAAGCTGCCCCAGTTATCGCAGGTCGCATCCTCGCGCCAGCGCGTGACGGCCAGATCGCGCCAGCGCGAATAGCCGCCGCCGGCGTTCGTGACCACCACGTGGTAGCGGCCGTTCGACAGCAGTTGCACTTCCGGCACCGGGGTATCGGGCGTGTTGAAGACGCGGATCGGCACTTCCGCCGCTGCCAGCGTCGACCGCACTTCAGAGA
>NZ_JACABA010000016.1 GCF_013377015.1 Rhodopseudomonas sp.
GTCTACAGCCTCAAGTACAAGGACGAAACCGGCGCCGAGAAGAAGATGGACGTGCCGATGACCTTCGCCGATTTCGCCGCGACGGAAGGTCGTTTCGGCAAGCAGTTCAAGAAGGCGCCGCCGGATACGTGGAACGACAACATGCTGCAACTGGCCGAGTTCCTCGAACTCGACCAGGACGAGCGCGACGGCAAGTTCCCCTACATCTGGGCGGTCGACCAGAAGAACCGGCTGACCCGCCTGATCGTCTCCGAAGAACTGGTGCTCGCCTCCGAAGAACGCCTGAACTTCTGGCTCCAGTTGAAGGACCTCACTGGCTCCGCACAGGCCGGCGCCTCCGACGATCTCGCCGCCACCATCCGCGCCGAATTGATCGACAAGATCACCGCCAGCCTCGGCATGTCGCTGGCAGGTGCAGCGTCAGCGCCGGCAGCAACCGGCTCAGCGCCCGCTGCAGCAGGCGGCCACGAGCCCGTCTGGATCGAGACGCCGGAATGCACGGCCTGCGACGAGTGCACCACCATCGCGCCGAAGGTCTTCGCCTACAACGACCAGAAGCTGGCGATCGTCGTCAATCCGCAGGGCGCCAAGTACGCCGACATCGTCAAGGCCGCCGAGAAATGCACGGCCGGCTGTTTGCACCCCGGAACCCCGTGGAATGCAAACGAGCCCGGGCTTGAGAAACTGATCGCGCGCGGCGCCAAATTCAACTAAGCGTGCGATGAAACTTCTCAACTACTTCCGGGGCGAAACATTCGCCCGCGGCATACACCCGCCGCAGCACAAGGAGACGGGGGTGATGGCGATTCGCCGTCTGCCCTTTGCGCCGCGGCTGATCGTGCATTTGTCGCAACAGGTGGGACGCCCGGCACGCCCGCTGGTGAAGATCGGCGAGGGGGTCGTGCGCGGCCCGCCCATCGCCGCCGCCGAGGGTTTCATCTCGGTGCCACACCACGCGCCAGCCACCGGCGTGATCGAGGACATCCGCCTGCACGCCACCGCCAACGGCCCGTGGGGACCGGCGATCATCATCCGCGTGCATCAGGGTTCGACTCAGGAAATCCTCTGGGAACAACCGCAGGACCTCACCGCACTCAACGCCGACGGCCTCATCAAGGCCGTGCAGGACACCGGCATCGTCGGCCTGGGCGGTGGCGTCTTCCCGACCCACGCCAAGCTCAAGGTGCCGAAGGAATGGCCGATCGACACGCTGGTGGTGAACGGCTGCGAATGCGAACCCTATCTCACCTCAGACCACCGCATCATGGTGGAACGGGCGGCAGACCTGATTGCAGGCATCACCATCGCCCAGCAACTGCTGGATGGTCCGCGCGCGATCATCGGCATTGAAGACAACAAGATGGACGCCGTCGAAGCGATCCGCAAACTCCTGCCCGAGGGCAGTTCGATCAGCGCCGAAGCCGTGCCGACCAAATATCCGCAAGGCGCCGGCGAAATGCTGATCAAGACCCTGACCGGTCGCGAAGTACCGCCGGATGCACGCGCCTATACCACCGGCGCCTACGTGCAGAACGTCGCCACGCTAGCGACGATGGGCGCACTGATGCCGCGCGGTCGCGGCTTCATCGAGCGTGTCATCACGGTCGTCGGCCCCGCCGTTGAAAAGCCAGGCAACTATCTCGTGCCTTTCGGTACGCCGCTGCGCTTTCTGCTCGACTGCGTGGGCGCACGCGACGCATCGCTGGAAGTTGTCTTCGGCGGCCCGATGATGGGCCAGGCCGTGGCCTCGCTGGACACGCCGATCACCAAGGGTGTGGCCGGCATCCTCGTGCTGCGCGGCCGCGAAGTTGCCGAGCGCCAGTCACGCAAGACCTATCCCTGCATCAAGTGCGGCGAGTGCATCGAGTCCTGTCCGATGGGCCTCAATCCCTCGACGCTGGGCATGCTTGCTACCAAACGCGCCTACGACACCATGGCCGACAGCTACCGCCTCGGTGCCTGCTTCGAGTGCGGCAGTTGCACTTACGTTTGTCCCGCCAACATTCCGCTGGTGCAGCACTTCCGCGTCGCCAAGCAGATGCTGCGCAATAAAGAGAAAACAGCATGAGCGCCTCAATGGAAATCCGCACCGCGCCCCACATCAAGGGGACGCGCAGCGTCGAGCAGATCATGCGACATGTGGTGTGGTCACTTGTCCCGATCTGCGCCTTCTACGTCTATCAGTACGGCATCTCTGCCGCCGCGCTGATCGTCGTCGTCACCGGCAGTTGCCTCGCCGCCGAATCCTTCTTCGTCCGGCTCGGCGGCCAGTCCGGCGACCTCAATGACTGGTCGGCAACCATCACCGGACTGCTGCTGGCGCTGACCCTGCCGCCCGGCTTCGCGCTGTGGATGGGCGTGGTCGCCGGCTTCGTCGCCATCGGACTGGGCAAGGCAATCTTCGGCGGCATCGGCCACAACCTCTTCAACCCGGCACTGGTCGGCCGTGCGTTCGTGCAGGCAGCCTTCCCCGTCGCCATCGCCACCTACACGCCCTCCTTCCTGCCCGGCCGCTTCACCGAGTTCATTCCATCAACACTGGCGCTGCCGCTGATGACGCCGGCCGATGTCGCGCTCTGGCTGCACGACAAGCAACTCGATGCACTGGCCGG
>NZ_JACABA010000017.1 GCF_013377015.1 Rhodopseudomonas sp.
GTCGCGGCGTCAAAGGACGACAGGGTGCTGACACTTACCGGGGAAGTTACATCCGCCCGCGACGGCATTCATTTCGGCATCAAGGTCAAGGAGGCCGGGCGTCCCGCGTTGCGGGCGATCCTCGATGGCACGGCCGGCAGCGTGACGGTGTCTGCCCCGCAAGGCGGCAGGGCGCAACTGACAGGCACGCTGTCGATGTCCGGGCGGCGTCCCCTGCAATGGGTCGCCAACGAAGGCGTAAGTCGCCTCGACCTGTCCAGGGTGACTGAGGTTGATTCCTCGGGCCTTGGTCTGATGCTCCTCATGAACGAACGCAGCGGCGTCACGGTCGAAAACTGCAGCCCGCATGTTTGCGCGCTGATCAAGTTGTGCGGAACGCCAGCGCTGTGTGCGCCGGAGTGCCCGAAGGCGGAGGCAGCACACGCCTGAACGCCGGTCGCTAAGGCGACTGATGGCGCTTCACAGTTCCACTTCCAGGCCATCCCAGGCCGAGATAACTTCGAGCGCCGGCCCTGTTCGCGAGATCTCTTCGAAGCGACGGGTTTCCGCCAGCACCTGCGCGATCTGGAGGTCGTCGTAGGCCGGTTCGTGATGATAGAGGCAGAGGCGCTTTGCCTGTGCCATCTGGCAAAGTTCGACACCCACGATGTTGCTTGAACCTAAAAACCTGAATTGGCCACGTGCAAAGTGGCGTGAAATAAGGCAGGCTGCGGTTTCCGAGAAGTTGGAAGGAGTCACCTGATGGGTGAGTCGAAAATGAAGCTGGCAGCGCGCGAGGAAATGCTGTTGTCGTGTGCCGGAGTGCAGACGATGACTGGGCGAGTTCAGGTGCGCTGGGAGACGGAGAGCGCGGCGACGCCGATGGGGCAACTGGCCTACTTCATCGAGTTTCTCAACCTGACGGGACTGTGGTCGCGCTGGCTGGAAAGCTGTCCGTTGAACTACACAAGTCCGAACGCGCCTTCGAGAGCTGAGGTACTGGGCACCTGGCTGCTCTCGATGCTGGCCGGGCACCGGCGCTATTCGCATGTAACGACGATCCGCTGTGACGGCATCAATCCTGGGCTGCTCGGGATGCGCAAGGTCATCTCCGAAGATGCCTTGCGGAATGCGCTCAAGCGCATTCCGGAGGCAGAGGGCACCGCCTGGCTGGATACGCACCTGACCGACAGTGTGGCACCGCTGCTCGATGCCGCCTGGATACTCGATACCGACACGACCATCAAGCCGCTCTACGGCCACCAGGAAGGGGCCATGATCGGCTACAACCCGAAGAAGCCTGGACGGCCGTCGCACGCCTATCACACCTATCTGATGGCAGGGCTGCGCCAAGTGTTGGGCGTGGAAGTTCGCGCCGGCAACGAGCACACGGCCAAGCATGCTCAACCGGGCCTGCTGAAGATTCTCGACGCCCTGCCGCCGCAGAGGAAGCCTCGCCTGGTGCGCGGTGACAATGCCTTCGGCAACGATCCGTTGATGACGGCACTGGAGGAGCGCGAGCAGCCGTATCTGTTCAAGCTTAAGCTGTCGAAGAACGTCAAGCGCCACATCGGCAGTCTGTTTCGCCAATCGGGCTGGACGGATGCCGGCCAAGGGTGGGAAGGTCTGGATGGCGAATTGGCGCTGACGGGCTGGCGGCAAAAGCGCCGTGTCGTCGTATTGCGCCGGCCGCTGATGGGCGAAATCGCCGTCACTGGCGATGATGCCGACGACAGTCAGCAGCAGTTTGCCTTCGTTGAAGCCGACCGCAAAACGGGTAAAGGCATCACCGGCTACGAGTACGCGGTTCTCGTGAGCAACACCAATTACGAGGTGCTCAGCCTCGGCCAGCTTTATCGTGACCGGGCTGACGCCGAGAACGCCTTTGACGAACTCAAGAACCAGTGGGGCTGGGGCGGCTTTACCACGCACGACCTGCACCGCTGCCAACTCGCCGCTCGCGGCGTGGCATTGGCCTACAACTGGTGGAGCCTGTTCGTTCGTCTGGCCCATCCCGATGCCCGGCGCGAGGCAGTCACCAGTCGACCGTGGTTGATGTCGTCCGTAGGCCGCCGGACGGAGCACGCCGGACAAACGACGATCACGCTGACTGGTTTGCATGCCCATTTCGATAAAGCACGGGCAATGCTGATGCGCGTCTCCGTCATGCTTCAGGGTTGGGTTGCCCAAGCTGCGGAGCAGTTGAATCCTCCGACCGTCTGGCAGCGCGTTTGCGATCATCTCAAGCAGATCATCGCCGGAATCGGCCCGCCAAAAACCCTCCGCTTGCTCGGAATTATGCAAACAGAATCGGGCAACTACGGTTTTTAGGTTGA
>NZ_JACABA010000018.1 GCF_013377015.1 Rhodopseudomonas sp.
GTCTGGTGAATCAGGGCTACCTCGGCTACATGAACCTGGGCTACAGCGCCCGTGAAGTTGAAATGTTCGTCTGGCTCGAAGCCCTGCGCGACAAGCAGTGCGAAGAAAAGCCCTGCGAAATCGGCCTGCACGAGCCCGGCAAGTCCGAGCCCAAGGGCGGCTGCCCGGTGAAAATCCACATTCCGGAAATGCTGGAAATGCTCGGCACCGGCCGCTTCCGCGAAGCGATGGAACTCATCGAGAGTTGCAACCCGCTGCCCAATGTCACCGGCCGCGTCTGCCCGCAGGAACTGCAATGCCAGGGCGTCTGCGCCCACCAGAAGCAGCCGATCGAAATCGGCCAGATCGAGTGGTACCTGCCGCAGCGCGAAAAGCTCGTCAATCCCGAAGGCATCGCCAACCGCTTCGCCGCGGCCGTCGATCCCTGGGAGAAGGCCGACAAACCGCCTATCGCCGTCGTCGGTTCCGGCCCGGCCGGCCTCATCAACGCCTACCTCTTGTCGGCCGAAGGCTATCCGGTCACCGTCTTCGAGGCCTTTCACACGCTGGGCGGCGTGCTGCGCTATGGCATTCCCGAGTTTCGCCTGCCCAACGAACTGATCGATGACGTCGTCGGCAAGATCAGGATGCTGGGTGGCAAGTTCGTCCCCAATTTCATCGTCGGCAAGACCGCGACGCTGGACGACCTCAAGAAAGCCGGCTTCTGGAAAATCTTCGTCGGCACCGGTGCCGGACTGCCGCGCTTCATGAACGTGCCGGGCGAGCATCTGCTCAACGTCATGTCGGCGAACGAATTCCTGACGCGGGTCAACCTCATGCAGGGCCTCTCTGACGAATACGAAACACCCTTGCCCGAAACCCGGGGCAAGCGCGTCATCGTGATCGGTGGCGGCAACACCGCCATGGATGCCGCGCGTACTGCGCGTCGCCTCGGAGGCCTTGTAACCATCGTCTATCGCCGCACCCAGAGCGAGATGCCGGTGCGTGTTGAAGAACTGCACCATGCACTCGAAGAAGGCATCGAACTCAAAGTGCTGCGCGGCCCGCGCGATTTCGTCGGCGACGACAAGACGCACTTCGTTACGCACACGAATCTCGAGATCATGGAGCTCGGCGAACCGGACTCCTCGGGCCGTCGCAGCCCGGTGGCCACCGGCAAGACGGAACCGATGGCGGTGGACCTCGTCATCATGGCGCTGGGCAATACGCCCAACCCGATCATCAAGGACTCCGAGCCCGATCTCAAGACGACCAAGTGGGGCACCATCGACGTCGCCAAGGGTTCGCAGCGCACTTCGCTCGACGGCGTGTATTCCGGCGGCGACGCCGCACGCGGCGGCTCCACGGCCATCCGCGCGGCCGGCGACGGCCAGGCGGCAGCACGTGAAATCGTCGGTGACATCAACCTCACGCCGACCGAAATTCGCAGCATGGTTCGCGCAGCCGGTCATTACACGCATCTGGGTGCCGCGCCGCAAACCATCATCGACAAGATCGAACTGGCCGACGGCATCGTCGAGTTCATCGTCAGTTCGCCGCTGGTCGCGAAGTCGGCGCGCGCCGGACAGTTCGTGCGCGTGCTGCCCTGGGAAAAGGGCGAGCTGATCCCGCTCACGCTGGCCGACTGGGACGCCAAGGCAGGCACCATCTGCCTCGTGGTGCAAGCCATGGGCACCAGCAGCATCGCCATCAACAAGATGAAGATCGGCGACGCCTTCACCGGCATCGCCGGCCCGCTGGGGCTGCCAAGCGCACTGCACCGCTACGAGGGCAACCAGACCGTCGTCTTCACCGCCGGCGGCGTCGGCCTGCCGCCCGTCTTCCCCATCATGCGCGAGCACCTGCGCCTGGGCAACCATGTCACGCTGATCTCCGGATTCCGCAATGCCGACCTGCTGTTCTGGGTCAAGGAGAACGAGCGCGTCGCGAAGTTGCAGGCCGAGTTCCCCGACACGCTGGAAGTCATCTACACCAGCAATGACGGCAGCTTCGGCATGAAGGGATTCGTCACCACACCGCTCGAGGAAATGCTCAAGCAGGCGCAGGCCGGCAAGGGCCGCCAGATCGCCGAAGTCGTGACCATCGGCCCGCCGCTGATGATGCGCGCCGTCAGCGACCTCACGCGCTCCTTCGGCGTCAAGACCGTCGCCAGCCTGAACTCCATCATGGTCGACGCGACCGGCATGTGCGGCGCCTGCATGGTGCCGGTGACCATCGACGGCAAGATGGTGCGCAAGCACGCCTGCGTC
>NZ_JACABA010000019.1 GCF_013377015.1 Rhodopseudomonas sp.
ATCATCACCCATCGCCTGTCGCACTTGCTGTGGCGCGGCGGCTGGCGTTTCGCCGCGCGCTTCCTGTCCTTCATTGCGCGCACCTTCACCAACGTCGACATCCATCCCGGTGCGCGCATCGGGCGACGCTTCTTCATCGACCATGGCGCCGGTGTCGTCATCGGCGAAACCGCCGAGGTCGGCGATGATGTCACGCTCTATCACGGCGTCACGCTGGGCGGCACCACCTGGAATGCCGGCAAGCGTCATCCGACGCTGGGCGACGGCGTGGTGGCCGGTGCGGGCGCCAAGATACTCGGCGCGATACGCATCGGTGACGGCGCCCGCGTCGGTGCCAATTCCGTGGTGGTCAAGGATGTGCCGGCCGGCCGCACCGTGGTCGGCATTCCCGGCCGCATCGTCGGCGAGCGCGTATCGACAAAGTCCGTCGGCACGGCGGGCATGCCCATCGACCTCGACCATCACCTGGTTCCCGACCCGGTCGGCAAGGCCATCGCCTGCCTGCTGGCACGCATCGACACGCTGGAGTCCGAAGTGCTGCAACTCAAGGGCATCACTCCCGTCGAGAAGGCGGACGAATGCACTACCTGCGCGGCGGGCGATCTCTGCTGCGAGTTACCCGGAGGACTGTCATGAGCATTGAAACGCGCGACCTCGACACCGACCTGGCCGACCTCGAGTCAGCCGAGGATTTCCTCACCTACTTCGAAATTGACTACGATCGTGCGGTCGTCCAGGTAAATCGCCTGCACATCCTGCAGCGTTTCCACGACTACCTCGCCGTGCGCAAGCCCGGCGCGGCGCCCGAATTCGAGGACTATCGCGGCGCATTGGCGATGGCCTACAACGACTTCGTCAAGTCCGACGCGCTGACGGAAAAAGTCTTCAGCGTGCTCAAGCGCGCCTCGGGCATCGCCACCGTTCCACTCAGCGCCATCAGCCGCGCCAAGCACTGAGAGAACTGCCATGCAGACCGAATGGGATATCGGCGATTCGGTGCGGGTGGTGCGCAACGTCCGCAACGACGGCACCTATCCCGGCGCGGAAACGGGTGAGCTGCTGATTCGTCGCGGCAGCGTCGGTACCGTCGTCGACGTCGGCACCTTCCTGCAGGACCAGATCATCTACTCGGTTCATTTCCTCGAGGCCGACCGCATCGTCGGCTGCCGCGAGGAAGAGCTCATCGGCGGCGAGGAGCACTGGATTCCCAGCACCTACGAAGTGCGCGAGAACGACGACTCGCCCTCCGGCGCGCTGCCGTCGCGCGCCAGTTGCAGATAGAGCAGCGCATCCTCGGCACGCCGGAAGCGGCACAGGTTATATTGCCGCTGTCGTCGGTAGACCAGGGGGTCGCCGAAGTCCGCACGCGCTATGCCTCGCAGGAAGAGTTTATCGCCGACCTTGAGCGCTCAAACCTTGATCCCGTAACACTGCGCCAGTCGATCGAACGCGACCTCAAAGTGGAAGCGGTGCTGGACGGTGTCGCCAGCCACGCAGCGAAGGTCAGTGAAACCGACGTCGAGATCTTTTACCTGGTGCACAGCGAGCGCTTCCGCCGCCCGGAAACACGCACGCTGCGCCACATACTCTC
Organism: Rhodopseudomonas sp.; assembly: GCF_013377015.1. Lineage (GTDB taxonomy): Bacteria > Pseudomonadota > Alphaproteobacteria > Rhizobiales > Xanthobacteraceae > JARJEH01. The sequence continues at coordinate 1,592 of NZ_JACABA010000019.1, forward strand.
TACCATCAACGATGGCCTGGCTGGCAGCGAGCGAGACGCCGCGCGCCAGAAGATCGATGCCATCCACTCGCGCCTCTGCAAGGCGCCCGAGCGCTTTGCCGAACAGGCGCAAAAGCATTCCGAGTGTCCGACGGCGATGAACGGCGGTCTGCTCGGAGATGTGGCGCCGGGCAAACTATTCCCTGAACTGGAACCCGCTGCCTTTGCCCTGGCACCGGGCGAATTGTCCGGCGTCGTCGAATCGCCGCTGGGCTTTCATATCCTGCTTTGCGATGCCATCCAGCCCGCCGGCGAAGTATCGCTCGACTCGGAACGCGAACGCATTCGCGGCCACCTTGAGGACACGCGCCGGCGCAGCATTCAGAAGGCGTGGATCGCCGGGCTGTTTCGCCGGGAAACCTGACCCCACCTCTGCCGGTCCGTAACTTATAGGCTTCTGTTTCCCGATGCCAGCCATCGTGATCCGGAAAGCCATCGTGCCACTTGAGCTTCGCGACATTGTCGGATTCATCGCCGCCATACTGACCACGGCCGCCTTCGTGCCGCAGGCGGTCCAGTCCTGGCGTACGCGTGATCTGTCAGGTGTTTCGCTGGCGATGTACAGCCTGTTTGCCGCCGGTGTGGCC
>NZ_JACABA010000002.1:0-613341 GCF_013377015.1 Rhodopseudomonas sp.
TCCGCTACGAGTTCAAGGATCAAAATACCTGGACCGGACTCGTCCGCGCCCAGCGCAACTTCTAATCGGCCTCATTCGAGATCGATAAGCTGCTCAAGAGATGCCCCGGCGATAACCTCGCCGGGGCATCTTTGTAACGAATCTCCGCTGCGGCCGGGTGTGAGCTGCTGGAATCCCAGAATCGCACGGTTGCGGTCGTCGATTCGATCGGGAAACCGGCCTTTCGAAGTAAGGCCGATGCGGCGCGCCGAAACCGTGCATTTTGCGGCGAACTCGCGTCGCGCAAAGAAAACGTGTTAAATCAAGTGGTTATTTGTCTCTCTGGTCGGCCTCTGAGTGTTATTTGTGCAACACCGTCCCAAAAAGGATACCGCTGAAGGCGTTCAGAGCAGTTCCATTGTTGCGCGCCGCCGGGTGTTGAGCAATTGTCATAACTGCGACGGAGGGGGGCATCCCGAGGTCGTCCCGTACTAGGTGGTTCGCTTAAGTCCCTCGCGTTGAGCGGGTGTGTCCGAAGGCGCGAAGCGGCTAAGCGGGTTTCAAGGGACAAGGGAACCAACCTTCGGGTGCTTTGCATCCAGCGGATCCGGAACCTTCCCTACAGAGCAACTTGGAGGTTTACATGAAGATGGTTAAGAGCCTTATTCTCGGCTCGGCAGCGGCCCTGGTCGCAATGAGCGGAGCCCAGGCAGCCGATCTTCCGTTGAAGGCCAAAGCGGTCGAATACGTGAAGATCTGCTCTCTGTACGGCGCGGGTTTCTACTACATCCCCGGCACCGACACCTGCATCAAGCTCGGCGGCTACCTGCGCGCTGACGTTTCGTTCAACGCCTCCGGCGCATACGACGCGCCGGCGTGGTCGGGCGCTGCCGGTCAGAAGCTCCGCACCGCGAACAGCTACGTTTTCCGTTCCCGCCAGGACCTCAACATCGATACCCGCACCGCCACCGAATACGGCGTTGTTCGGACCTACTTCGATGCGACCTTCAACTGGACCACGGGTGACGGCATCGCCGGCGGTACGCTCGGCGTGTACTATGCCTTCATCCAGTTCGCTGGGTTCACCATCGGTAAGGCCGTGTCGCAGTTCGATGCGCCCTGGTCGGGCTATCCGGGCAACAACACCTCGTACCTGCTCGGCGGCTACGACGACGTGACCGGCATCAACCAGATCGCCTACACCGCCCAGTTCGGCAACGGCGTGTCGGCGTCGATCTCGGTTGAAGATCCCGTCACTTACACCCAGTCGGCGCTGTACAACGTCTCCGGCATGACCGCCGCCGGTGTTGCTTCCGGCGTCTACGGAACCAACTCCTACGCTGGTGCTCAGGTTCCGGACATCGTCGGTCAGCTCCGTGTTGACCAGGCTTGGGGTCTGTTCCAGCTGTCGGCTGCTGCGCATCAGGTCCGCGCCAGCTACTACGGCGCACTGGAAACCTCTGGTCATCCGAGCGACACGTGGGGCTATGCGGTGCAGGCTGCACTCTCGCTCAAGAACCTGCCGACCGGCGCTGGCGACAGCATCAACTTGTCGGCCGGTTATTCGAACGGCGCGAGCCGCTACGTTCTGGGTGGCGTGACCGGGAACAGCTTCGCGATGTTTGGTAACTCGGGCATTGCCTATCAGAGCGTCGCGATCGCGGGTGCTTCGGATGGCGTGTTCGCCGGCGCCAACAACGTTGTCGGCACCAGCATCGAGAAGACCAGCCTGTGGGGCGTTCGCGGTGCGTTCAACCACAACTGGAACCCCTACTGGTCGACCTCGCTGTTCGGTTCGTACACCTCGGTGGACTACAACGGAACTGCGACCGCGCGCATCTGCGCCGCTATCGCTGGACCCGCGACCTTCAGCTGCAACCCGGACTTCCGGATTGCTCAGATTGGTCTCGTCACTCGCTGGACTCCGGTCAAGAACCTGACCTTCTCGGGCGAATTGATGTATACCAACCTCGATCAGAGCTACACTGGAACTGCTGTGCTTGCTCCGGGTGGTCTGAAGCCGACCACCACCTACGAGTTCAAGGACCAGGGCACCTGGACTGGCTCGCTGCGCGCTCAGCGCGTGTTCTGATCCAGATCGTCCTCGGACGAACTCGATTGATCTCAGAGACCCCGGCGGGCAACCGCCGGGGTTTTTGTTTGTGCTGCGGCAGCGCGGGATCGGAGCGGCGTAGCGCACAAGTCCGGTACCGCGCGCGGCGGTCGACGATGACAGGCATGGGAATTGGCCGGGAAGCGGGGGCGGGCAGGGCTTTGCACCGCGCGCAGCGGCAACGAACAAAAAGGCAACCAGGACCTGCGGCCGAAACCGCTGCTCGGGCATCAGGCTCATCGCCCGCCGCAGCATGTGGACGATCGGCGACGCCGGCCGCCATGCGCCGGCAGCGCCCGAGAGGGCAATGCCGACCGCTACTCGACCTGCTGCGCGCCGCGGCGCAGATCGGCCTCGATTTGCAGCCTGGTGCCGCCGCCGAAGCGGGCGCGATAGACCTGCAGGTTTTCCATAATCCGCTGCACGTAGTTGCGGGTCTCCGAGAACGGGATCTGTTCGACCCAGTCGACCGCGTCGACCTTGGGATCGCGCGGATCGCCATAGCGCTCGACCCATTTCCGCACGCTGCCGCGCCCGGCATTGTAGGCGGCGAAGGTCATGATGTAGGAGCCGCGATAATCCTCGATCAGGCCGCCGAGTTCGGCGGCGCCGAGGGCGGCGTTGTAGACCGGGTCGGTCTTCAGCCGGGTGAGATCGTAGCTACAGCCGTGCCTCTTGCAGACGTATTTCGCCGCATCCGGCGTCACCTGCATCAGGCCGTAGGCATTGGCAGGGGAGACGACCGCCGGATTGAAGGCGCTTTCCTGTCGCGCGATCGCGAACACGATGCTTTGTTCGACCTCCGGCCCGACCGGCTTGAACGGTGGAATCCCACTCACCGGATAGGCGTAGAAATCGAACGGCAGCCCGCGATTGAGCGCGGCCTTGCCCATCAGCAGCATGCCGCGGGCGTCGCCGTTGCGCGAGGCCAGTTCGCCGAGCCCGACCAGCGCGTCGACGTCGCCGTTTTCGCCGATGTCGCCGAAGATCGGGATCGCGATCTCGCGCTCGTCCAGCGCATAGAGCAGCTGCACCGCGCGAACCACCTCGATCCGCTCGACGCCGCGACCGCGCGCGCTCGGCGCGCCGTTCAATTCAATCTGCGGCAGGCCCAGCTTGGCGCGCGCCAGTTGTCCGTAATAGCTGGTCGACTGCTCGGCGGCCGACGCATAGGCGGCGCGAGCGTCCTGACTGCGGCCGGCGGCCTCGGCGGCGCGGCCTTGCCAGTAGCCGGCGCGCGCCAGCGCGGTCGGATTGACGCTGCCGACGCCGATTCGAGCGAAGTGCTGCGCGGCGAGCGCCGGGTCCTCGAGGAATCGCAGCGCGATCCAGCCGGCGGTGAACTCCTGCTCGGTCTTGTAGATGTCGCGCGCCGGCAATGCGGCGTCGCGCGCGATCAGGTAGGCGTTGCGAGGCTCGCCGATGTCGAGCAGCTTGCGCGCCAGCAATCGCCGCTCGATCCACCATTCGTCGAGATTGTAGAGCCGGTTCGGATCCCGCGGCGCGGCCAGCATCAGTCGCGCGGCCTCGGCGAATTTCTCCTCGCGGCGCAACAACTGGATCCGGGTGAACATGTAGACAGGATCGCCGTGCAGTTCGGCGGGGACGGCGGCGAGCAGGGCGGCGCCGTTCGAGGCCTTGCGGTTGACGCCGATCCGCGCTTTGGCCAGCGCCAGTTGCCCGCTGCCCAGCCGCTTGGCCGCGCGCAGTGCCGCCTCGCTGTCGCTGCCATAGAGCAGAAGGTCCATCCGCGCCTTGTGATCGCCCGGCGTCAGCAGCGCGCCGAACAGGTCGAGCGCGGCGCTCTCGGTATCGGCCGACATCGAATCATTGCGCCAGGCGTCGCGGACGTAGCGCTCCGCATTGCGCCTGTCGCCGCGCGCCAGCGCCGCGCGCGCTAGCACCAGCTTGCCCTTGGCGGACAGCGGCGTTTCATCTTCGAAATAACCCAGCACGGTGGCATCGTCGCGGTGGTCGTCCCACAGCGCCGCCTCGGCGCGCCGGCGCAGGAACGTCTGCGACGGCCAGCTCGGATTGGCCTGAACGAAGGCGCGATAGCGCTCCACTGTGGCGCCATTGTCGTCGCTGCGCAGAATGATCCATTCGGCGAGTTTGCGCGCGACCGGGTCTGAAATCGTCGCCATCGCTTGCGTCGCGTCGGCCGGTTTGTGGTTACGCACCAGTTCGATCACGGCTTCCACAGCGTCGGCATCCGCCTGCGGCGTGGTGGATGACGCGGACATCGCCGATGCTGTGGCCTGCTTGCGGACCGGCGCCGCAGCGGCATGCCGCCTCGTGGCCGGTTCAATCGCGGGAGCTGCGATAGTCGCCTGCGCGGGCGCGGGCTTCGCTGCCGCCACGGTCGCAACCGGCGCCGACTGAGGCGTTGTCTTTGGCACCACGCTGCGCGCTATCGGGCGCGGCTTCGGCATCGGGATCTTCTTGGTTTCGGACTGCGCCTCGACCGCAAAGCCGCTCAGGCCGATGCCAAGCGTCAGCATCGCCGTGGACGCGCGCAACAGCGCCGCCAAGGCGATCGTGGGCTTCTCTGGTGGCTTGTCACGCAATGGCGGTGGTCCTGCTGGCGAAGGCAAATACCGATGCCCGGCTTGGTGATTCGACCGATTCTGTCAGCATCGACGTCGCAAGTGAAGGCTTCAGACCGCTGGAACCGGCCACGCGTCGATCAATCGCAGTTTGCAGCCGAGCACCGCGGCAAAAGCACGGCGATTTTGTTGCCGCTTTGTGAGTTCACCCGGCAGTTCCGGATCGGCCCCTGCCAGCGCCCACCGCGTTCGCCGCGGTTTCCGGATGGCGGCATCGGCAAATTTCCGCCATCGTGTAGCGTCTCGCCGGGGTCATCGCATTCATGTCGACGCTACGCCATGCCGCTGCCAGCGGCCGGATCTCGCCGCTCGGGTTGGTTTTCCTCGTCGTCGCGTCGGTCGGCTGGGGCCTCAACTTTCCGATCATGAAGAATCTGCTCAGCGAATGGCCGCCGCTGTCGTCGCGCGGACTGTCCGGCATCGTCGGCGCGGCGGCGTTGGCGTTGTTCGCGATCTATCGCGGACAGACATTGGCAGTGCCGCGCGCGATGTGGTCGCGGCTCCTGCTGGTATCGATGCTGACGATCGGCGGTTGGGTGGCATTCATGGGGTTGGCGTTGCTGTGGCTGACGGCCAGCGACGCCGCAGTGCTGGGGATCTCGATCCCGGTGTGGGTCGCGGTGATCGCCTGGCCGGTGTTGGGCGAACACGTGTCGGTGACCCGCGCTGTGGCGCTGCTGATTGCGCTGGGCGGCATCACCGTGCTGATCGGTGGCAGCGGACTCGACGCCAGTTTGGCGAAGCTGCCTGGAATCCTGTGCGCGCTGGCCGGCGCGCTGTGCGTCGGGCTCGGCACCGTGCTGACCAAGCATTTCCCGCTGGCGATGCCGCCGCTGGCGCTGGCGGCGTGGCAGGTCGGATTGGGTTGCGTGCCGATTGCCATCATCGGCCTTGTCGTCGAGCAGCCACAGCTCGCAGCACTCTCCGGCATCGGCTGGGCTTCGATGCTTTACATGACGCTGGTGCAGTTCTGCGTCTGCTACGTCTGCTGGTTCGCCGCGCTGGAGCGGCTGCCGGCGGCGACCGCCTCGATCGGCACTCTGCTGGTGCCGGTGGTCGGCGTGCTGGCGTCGGCGGCGATGCTGCACGAACCGCTCGGCGCCCGTGAGCTCACCGCCCTCGCGGTTACGCTCGGCGGCGTGGCGCTGGCGCTGCGGTCGTAGTTGTTCTTGCGATCACTTCGATCCGCGACCGCAAAAACAAACGGCGCCCGTGAAGGCGCCGTTCAAACTAACAATTTGTTCAGCTCAGGTCACGGGCAGGGGTGGCGCAAGCCGTCATAACCGAGATAGGTGCCGGACTCCGGATCGTAGGACTTGTAGCGCCGCATGCAGTAGGCGTCGGAATTGCCGCCCGGCACTACCGTGACAACGGGGGCCTCATCCTCGTAGTAATAGGGGTCGCCGCCATAATAGTAAGGCGCCCCCAGCGCTCCGCCCAGAATCGCACCGCCGATGATCCCGGGGCCGATTCCGCCGCCGTAGCCGCGATGATAACCGCCGCCGCCGAAGCGGCGACCGCCGCCGCCGTAAAATCGAGGGCCGCCACCACCACCGCCGCCGAACCGTGGGCCACCACCGCCACCCCCGCCGAAGCGTGGACCGCCTCCGCCGCCGCCAAGGGGAGCGCCACCGCCGCCTCGGCCACCACCACCGCCGAGGGCAGCGCCTCCGCCACCACCTTTGTCGCCGCCACCACCCAAGGCTTGCGCATAGCTGTCGGTCGAACCAACCACCGGTACGGCCAGAACCAGAATTGCAGCGGCACTCAAAATCTTCAGACTGATCATCGCAGGCTCCTTACACGGGTCAGTTCTCAATCCCCTCGGGCGTCGGAAGTTCCCGATCCTCCGGTATAATCGCCGCGCCAAGGTGGGCACATGGAACTGTACGCCAAATGAACGAATTGCGGTGAATCCGCGATGATCGCGCCTCTGCTGGCCGCCGGCTTCCCCCGGCTGGACAATCCGTGCGTCCGGTGGCATCACAATCCTGCAAATCGTCTCCAACGGGCGCGCCCTATGAAACTGTTTCTGCTCCGGTTTTTCACGTGGTGGTCGGGTTACACGTTTGGCACCCAGCTCTGGACCTGGCGCTTCGGCGAACTGGTCGGGCAGGACGAGGGCGGCAACCGTTATTTCCGCACCAGGGGCGGCAAGATCGATCCGTCGCTCGGCTTCGAGCGGCGTTGGGTGCTGTATAATGGTTATGCGGAGCCGACCCGGGTGCCGCCGGCCTGGCACGGCTGGCTGCATCACACGGTGGACGTTCCGCCGACCGAGGAAGATTATCAGCCGCGCGAATGGCAGAAGCCGCATTTGCCGAACCTGACCGGGACGGCAGCGGCCTATCGGCCGGCGGGATCGACGCTGGCGAGCGGCCACCGGCCCAAGGCCACCGGCGACTATCAGCCCTGGACTCCGAATTAATCAGTCCGCCGGCAACGTCTGCGCCGCGAGCCGAGCCGCCGCGCGGCTGATCGCATCGCGGCGTCGCTGCCTCGCACCTGTCATCCGATCCGTCAGCATCGCCAGGATCTGCGGCGGCGCGCGGTCCGGTGAACCAGAATTGAACGGCGGCGCCGGATCGTATTCGAGCATCAACTGAATCGCCTCCGCGGTGGCGCGATCGGCCAGCAGCGACGCCAGCATCAGCGCGAAATCGATGCCGGCGGTGACGCCGCCGCCGGTGATGCGGTTGCGATCGACGCAGACCCTTTCGTGCGTCGGGATCGCGCCGAACGCGGCGAGATCATCCATCGCCGACCAGTGGGTGGCGGCGCGATAGCCGCGCAGCAATCCGGCCGCGCCCAGCACCAGCGATCCGGTGCAGACCGAGGTGATGTAACGGGCGCCAGCGGCTTGGTGGCGCAGCCATGCCAGCGTCTCCTCGTCATTGACGATGTCGTCGGTGCCGACCCCGCCCGGCACGCAGATCACCTCGAGCTGCGGGCAATCGGCGAAGCTCACCGTCGGCATCAGCGTCAGCACGGTGTCGCTCGGCACCGGCTCGATCCGTTTCCAGATCAGGTGCACCGACGCGCCGGGAATGCGCGACAACACCTGCAGCGGACCGGTGAGATCGAGCTGGGTGAGTTTCGGGAACAGCAACAATCCGATCTGCAACGATGCCGCCATGGGAAACCTCCGCTGGGCTTGACGGGACGAGATTGCCATGGTCGGCTGATGGCCGAAATGGCAATTTTCCCTCGTTTTCAGACGCGGAGCGCAATCATGATCGGCGTCCTGGTCTATCCGGACTTCCAACTGCTCGACGCTGCAGGGCCAATCTCGGTGTTCGAGATCGCCGGTCGTCTCGCCAGCGCGCGCGCGACCATCAAGGTGATCGCGGCCGTGCCCGGCGCGGTGCGTAGCTCATCGGGCGTTGAACTTCTGGCGCGCGGCTTGCGCCATGATGCCACGATGCGGACGCTGATCGTCGCAGGCGGCGAGGGCGTGCGCGCGGCCGCGAGCTGCGAACGCACGCTGGGCTTCGTGCACGCGGCGGCCAAGCGCGGTTGTCGCGTCGCCAGCGTCTGTTCCGGGGCCTATCTGCTGGCCGAAGCCGGTCTGCTCGATGGCCGTCGCGCCACCACGCATTGGGGCCGCACCAAGGATTTCCTCCGACGCTATCCTAATGTCCGGCTGGAATCGGATCGGATCTATGTGCGCGACGGGGAGATCTGGAGCTCCGCCGGGATCAGCGCCGGCATCGATCTGGCGCTGGCGATCGTCGCGGAGGATTTTGGCGACGCGGTGGCGCGCGACACCGCGCGGCAGCTGGTGCTGTATCATCGCCGCGCCGGTGGACAGTCGCAGTTCTCGTCGCTGCTGGAATTGCAGGCGCCGAACGGACGGTTCGGGCCATTGCTGGCCTGGGTGCGCGAACATCTCGATCAGCGGCTGACGGTCGAGCAACTGGCCGAGCAGGCTAGAATGAGTTCGCGGCATTTCGCCCGCGCCTTCATCGCCGAAACCGGCACCACGCCATCGAAGGCGGTGGAGCGGTTGCGGATCGAAGTAGCGCGAAGCCGGGTGCAGGCATCCGGCGAGGCGATCGAGCAGGTCGCCGAGGCGACCGGCTTTGGCGATCCCGAGCGGATGCGGCGCGCCTTCATCCGCGCCTTCGGCCAGCCGCCGCAATCGCTGCGCCGCGCCGCGCGCGTGGCCTGAGTCGCTTAGTTTCCCCGCAGCATCCGCTGCATGATGCCATCGCGATAGATGAAGCGGTGCACCAGCGCCATCGAAACGTGAAGCACGATTATGATCAGCAGCGACCATTCGGCAGCCTGATGCCAGCCGTCGATCGCTTTGTTGTAGGCGGGATTGGCGGGCGACAGCATCGGCAACGGCCACATCCCGAAATAGGAAATGCTCCAGCCGCGGAAAGAGGCAAACATCCAGCCGGTGAGGGTGGTCACGAACACTAGCAGATAGAGTAGCCAGTGCATGGCTTCCGAAGCTAACCGCTGCAATCCGACCAGCGAACTGTCCGGCGCCACCGGATGAGTCAGGCGCCACACCAACCGCAGCGCAATCACCGCAAGAATGGTGAGCCCGAGCGAGACATGCAACGTCATCGGCGCGCCGGGTTTCATGTCGCGATGCAGATCCGGCATCAGCCAGCCGATCGCGTATTGCACGGTGAGCAGCGCTACGATCAGCCAATGAAAGAGTTTTGCGGTGGTTCCGTATTGCGACTGAGCAGGCATTGGGGTTCCTCGACGGCGAGTTGGCACGTTCAAGTGCGAGTAAAAAGCTGGAAACCATCCATAGTTTGCATTGCGCCCCCAAGCCAAGCCATGATGTGGCGCAAACCGAGTGAGATTGGCTCATCGTCCCGGTCGCGCAGCGAGCAACCGTTTGAGGCCCCGATGCACAAAGTGAAATTTCGCCTGAACGACCGTCGATTGGCGCCCCGCCGTACCAAGCTGGAAATTCCTGGATGGGCCGGTCAGCGGGAGCCTCGCGCCGACGGTTCGCGCGAGCAAGTCTGGCACTGCGTGCCGTTTTCCGAAGGGGCGCAATATGGCATCGAGCTGTTCTATCCTTACAAGAACGAGCTGCACGTCAGCACCAAGGACGGAAAGCTGAGCTTGGTCGGAGATTTCGGCGACCCGCCCGACGGCGGGGTGCAATGGCCGCCGTTCCGCAATTTCGGCGACGGTTTCTACACCTACCAGATTCTTCTGGACCTCAAGGTCGAGAAGGGTTTTGCGATCCGAACCGAGCCGCATCCACGATTCTACACCGATCCAACCGGCACCGTGCCGATCGCGGTGCCGGCGCTGGTGCGCAATTGGTGGCCGATGCTGTTCTTCACGGTGTTCAAGGCGCCGGCTGAGGGGTGCACCCATATCTTTCGGCCGAACGAGCCGTTCTTGCAGATCATCGTGATCCCGGAAGAGGCAGATTTCGAACTTGAAGAGATGAATGAGGAAGAGGCCGCGGAGCGCGAGCTGCAAGCACGGCGAATCTATTCCAGCCGGCCGACTCTGTCGGCGGGCACGGAATGGACCTCTTCAACTGACACGGTGTTCGACGGCACTTACCGGCATTTGCATCGCGCCGCGAAGGACAAAGCGCGTCAGTCATGACGGTGCGCCATCATAACAAAACGGGGCCAAAGGGCCCCGCTCGGTGTTTCCCGCCTCAGTAGTCGTTGCGATAATCGCGCCGATAGAAGCTGTGGTGATGATGGTGATGGTGGTGGTGGCGCCGGTAGCGCGGCACGACGACAATCCGGGGTTCGTCGTCGTAATACCTGCGATAGTTGCTGTGGTGATGATGATGGTGGTGGTGGTGATAGTACTGCGCGAGTTGAATATTGGGGTCGGCCGGTTGGTTCGATCGGGATTCGTCGACCGCACGCAACAGCTCCGAGGCGTTGGCAATCGGCTCCAGCAATTCCGCGAATGAGCTCGCCCTCAGGATCGCGGTTGGGTCCGGGGTGACGGTCGGGGCGGCTTGAGCTGCGTTGAAGGCCCCGATCGACGCCATGGCGCCGAGCAGGCCTGCGATCTTCTTTTCCATTGGATTTCCTTTGCTGGCCGCACAAAAAGTCGCTTGGCAAGCGGCAACTGATTTGCAGGAGCAAGGTTCCTTGGTCTTGCCGGTTTTTTCAAGGCAGATCCCAAAACAGCCGCCGCTCTTGATCGAGTTCCGACAGCCATCTGAGTGCCGGTGGGCGTTGTCAGCCCAGCGCCTTCAGCCAGCCGCCGATCTCGCGCACCGCGACGTGGGCCTGCGGCAGCAGTTTGCCCATGGTGAAGAAGCCGTGGAACTGGCCCGGGAAATTGCGGTGCTGAACCGCCACGCCGGCGTCGGCGAGGCGCTTCGCATAATCGTCGCCTTCGTCGCGCAGCGGATCTGCGCCAGCGGTGATCACGATCGCCGGCGGTAGCCCGGAGAGGTCTTTCACCCGTGCCGGCGAAGCACGCCAGTCGTGAATCTCGGCGGCGCCGTTGAGATAGTGATCGCGAAACCATCGGATCACCGAATGGGTCAGCAGGACGCTGGTCTCGGGTTCGCTGTGCGACGGATGGGTCATGGCGAAATCGGTGGCGGGATAGATCAGCACCTGGCCGGCGAGCTTCGGACTGCCCTTGTCGCGCGCGGCGATCGCCACCACCGCGGCGAGATTGCCGCCGGCGCTGTCGCCGCCGACGCTGATCCGCGCGGCGTCGATGCCGAGCTGCGCCGCATGGTCGGCGATCCAGGCGGTCGCGGCCAGCGCGTCGTCGATCGCGGCGGGAAATTTGTGCTCCGGCGCCAGCCGGTAATCGACCGAGATCACGATCAGTTGCCCGTCGTCGGCGAGCGCACGGCATACCACGTCGTGGGTGTCGAGATCGCCGATCACCCAGCCGCCGCCGTGAAAGAACACCAGCGCCGGCGCCAATCCGCCGATCTGGCGCAGCGTCTTCGGTGTGTAGACGCGGGCCGGGATCTCGCCGGCCGGGCCAGGAATCGAGGTCGATTGCACCGAGGCCAATTCCGGCGGCTCCGGATTGCTGACGACGCGGGCCGCCAGATAATAGTCCCGTGCTTCCTGCGCCGTCAGGTCTTCATAGGCCGGCCGGCCGGCTTCCTGAAAGGCTTTGTACACGGCGGCGGCGTCGGGATCGAGGATCGCTGGCATTTGAACTACACCTGTTGCTTGGCTATGGAGTTGCGTGGTGATGGAGGTTCGTTGTCGGAGATGACGCGCTAACTGGCGGTGCGCCCGCCATCGACCGTGTAGGCCGAGCCGGTCACGTAGCTGGCCTCGTCGGAGGCGAGGAACGCCACCACCGAGGCGACTTCGGCGGCGTGGCCCAATCGCCGCGCTGGGATCCTCTCGACGATCCTTTCGTTCGGGATCGGCGCGTTGCCGGGATTGCGGCCCTCGATGATCGAACTCAGCATTCGGCTGTCGATCAATCCCGGGCAGACGCAGTTGACCCGCACGCCAGTGCCGGCGCATTCCAGCGCCGCGCTCTTGGTCAGCCCGATCACCGCGTGCTTGCTGGCGCTGTAGGCGGCGATATCGGGCGAGCCGATCAATCCGGCGATCGAGGCGGTGTTGACGATGCTGCCGGTGTTCTGCTTCAGCATCACCGGCAGTACATGCTTCAGCCCTAGGAACACGCCGACCACATTGACGTCCAGCACGCGGCGAAACGCTTCCAGCGACGTGCGTACGATCGGCGCGATCTCGCCCTCGATCCCGGCATTGTTGTAGAATACGTCGATGCGGCTGAACTTGCCCAGCGCATGGCCGACATAGCCCGCGACGTCGTCCTCGCGCGTGACGTCGGCGAGAATGGCCAGCGTCTCGGCATGGTCGGGAAGCCCGGCGACCGCGTGCTTGAGCGCTTCCGCGTCGCGGTCGACCGCGACGATGCAGGCGCCGCGCGCCGCCAGCAGTTTCATGGTCGCGGTGCCGATCACGCCGGCGGCGCCGGTGACCAGCGCAATCTTGCCGTCGAGCCGAATACGATCGGTCATGTCAGACGTTTCCTCGGTTCCTTCCGGTTTGATCCGGAATGTTGCGGCGGGCATCGGAGTTGTCCCGCGCTTGCGCCTTGGCCGATTATTTCAGGTGTGGCGCCGCATGACCAGTGCTGGAGGGCGGCGTTCGCGGCGCCGGGGGAACCCGCCCTTTCCCCGCCGTATTCGGCGTGTTAACCGGGGGCCGATGCGAGCGGCCCAAACCTGTACAATGTCGCGAGCCTGATTCGTCGATTGAAGCCGCGCAAAATGTTTCGAACCCTGAGCATTGCTGGTCTTGCGGCGCTTCTCGCCGCCCCGTTGATTGCGCTTGCGTCGCCGGCGCGGGCGCAGATCGGCAATATATTCTCCGAGCCGTCGCCGCGTCCGCCCGGCAATATCCCGCGCGATGCTGCGCCCGACGACGAAGAGGAAGTGCCGGATCTGCCGCAACAGGGTCGGCTGCTGCCAGCCCCGAACCGGGTGGCGCCAGGGCAGGGCGCGCCGCCGCCTGGGCCGGTGCAATCGCAGCCGCTGCCGCCGCCTCCCGGCACCACCATTGTTCCGCAGACCTCGCCCAGCGCGGCGCAGCCGGCCCAGCCGAACACCGGCGTTGCCGCGGTGCCGCCGGCTGTCAATCCGCTGCCGGGACTGCCGCCGGGGCAGCGCCAGCCCAAGACCGCGCCGCCGGCGCCGGCGACGCTGCAGCCCGGCGACGAAGTGGTCACCGAGCCGCCGGCGCAGAAGATCGTCAACAAGAAGGCGAGCTTCTCCGGGCTCGACAAGATCACCGGCCGGATCATTAATTTCGACGCCGACATCGGCGAAACTGTTCAGTTCGGCGCTCTGCGGGTGAAGACCGACGCCTGCTACACCAGGCCGGCCACCGAGGCCGCCAACACCGACGCCTTTGTCGAGGTTGACGAGATCACGCTGCAGGGCGAGGTGAAGCGAATCTTCTCGGGCTGGATGTTCGCGGCCAGTCCCGGCCTGCACGGCGTCGAGCACCCGATCTACGATATCTGGCTGACCGACTGCAAAGGGCCGGAAACCACCGTAGTCACAGCGCAGCCCGATCCGCCGAAGCCGGCGCCACCGCCGCCGCAGAAGCGCGCGCCGCCGAAACAGCCACGGCCGCAGCCGGCGCAGCCGAATCCGTTCCCGACTTTCAGGCAGTAGTTGTCATTGCGAGCGGAGGTCGGCGCGTAGCGCCGGCCGACAGCGAAGCAATCCAGAAGCCGCGAACGAAGACTGGATTGCTTCGTCGCAAGTGCTCCTCGCAATGACGAACGCGAGCGCTTGAGCGTTTGTCGAGTGAGCTTCCGGGCTGCTCGGCGTCCGGACTATAAATTCGCCGCGCCGAACACTTCGCGATACCAGTCGGCGGCGAGGTTCGGATTGATCCGACCGTCGACGATGAACACGCCCGGCGCGCCGGCCTCGACCCAGCGCCGCAACGGACCAAGATCGGCGGGCGAGCGCACCACCACCCCGTCGGCGCCATAGCCGCGTGCGATCGCCGCGAAATCCGTCACCGGAAACTGCGCCATCTTCGGCGAATAGCCCTCGGGGCCGAAATGGTGCACTTCGGCGCTATAGGCGCTGTCATTGTAAACCAGGATGCAGATCCGCATCTTCAACCGCACCGCGGTCTCGAGTTCGGCGATCGACATCAGGAAGCCACCGTCGCCGGCGGCGCAGACGATCAGGCGGTCCGGCTGCGTCACCGCGGCGCCGATCGCCGCCGCAAGCCCGAGCCCGATCGACTGAAACGCGATCGGGATGCACCAGCCGCGCGCATCGGGCACGGCGAAATAGCGCGTCACCCAGCCGACGAAATGGCCGCCGTCGACCACCACGACGCGGTCTTTCGGCAGGATCTCGTCGATCGCCTTGCTCAGGGTGCGCGGATCGATGTAGTCGGCGGTGCCGACATCCTCATAGGGCACGCGGCGGCTGCTGCGGCGGTCGATCAGGTCGGCGACCTCTGGGGAACGCCAGCCGTTCGGAGCTGCGCCGTCGTCGGCGGTTTCCAGCGCGCGCAACACCGACGACGCGACCGACGCCGCATCGCCCTCGACCTCGAGGTCGACCGGGCGGTGCAGGCCGCAGCGGCCTTTCTCGACGTCGACCTGGACCAGCTGGGCATATTCGGAAATCAGTTTGCCCTTCTTGGTGGTCCACATGTTCAGCGAGGTGCCGAAGGCGAGAATGAGATCGCTCTGCGCGATCAGTTCGGCCGCGGCCGGCGACGAGAAGCCGCCGGCGATGCCGAGATTCCAGGGATGGCCGGCGAACATGCCATGGGCCTGCACCGAGGTCGCCAGCAGCGCGCCGAGGCGGTCGGCGAGTTCAAGCAGGATCGGCTCGGCATCGGCGACGACGGCGCCATGGCCGGCGAGGATCACCGGCCTGCGCGAGGCCTTGATGGTGGCGATCAGCTCGCGGAACGCCGTCAGATTCGGCGGCCGCGCCGGCTCCGACGCGGCGCGCGCGATCGCCGCCGGATCGGCCGCAGGTGCTGCGTCGACGCCGATTTCCTGGACATCGATCGGCAGGCTCAGCACCACCGCGGTACGCTGGCGCCGCGCCGTGGTCGCGGCGCGCAGGGCATCGTCATAGGCCGTTTTCGCGTCGGCAATCTGCAGCCAGATTGCGCCGACGGACCTCACCAGATCGGCCTGGGTGAAGGCGAAGGCGGAGCGACGGTCGCCACGCACGACGTCGCCGGCGAGAACCAAGAGCGGCGTGTCGCTCTTGGCAGCTTCGGCGATGCCGGTGATCGCATTGGTCAGTCCGGGACCCGCAGTCACACTGACGACGCTGAGTGCGCGGTCAAGACGCGCGGCGGCGTCCGCCATGCTGACCGCGCCGCCCTCATGGCGTGCGGCGATGAATTCGATGCCGAGATCGGTGAGCGCCAGCGTCACCTTGAAATTGGCGCCGCCAACGAGTCCGAAACAGCGCCTGGCTCCCGCATCGGCAATGGCGCGGGCGACCTCGCGCCACACCGGGGTCAGCGCCGAATTGATCTGGGTCGCAGGCAGCGATGTCATCGGTTGATTTTCCTGCATTTCGCCCCCCTGGATTTCGGACGGCAGCTGCCGCCGAAGCCTAGTTGAATTCGCTTGCGCGCGTATGCGCTTATGTTGCGCAGACTGCCGCGGCGGCTGCCTATCTCGTCGCCAGCCCGGCCAATCGCGACACGCTGCGCGCGCGACTATCTTGCCGCCGCGATGATCGCCAGCGCGTCGGCGCCGCGGACCGGGACGTCAATCGGCAGCGCGTCGAACGACGCCATGCCTTTCAGCGCGGCGTCGAGCATCGCGCGATAGCGCTGCCGCGGCACCTCGATGGCGCCGAACGAGCGCAGATGTTCGGTGACGAACTGGGTGTCGAGCAGCACGTAGCCGCCGGCGAGCAGCCGCGCCACCAGATGCACCAGCGCCACTTTCGAGGCGTCGCGGGTGCGATGGAACATGCTCTCGCCGAAGAACGCCCGGCCGAGGCTGACGCCGTACAGCCCGCCGGCGAGGTCGCCGTCCTGCCAGACCTCGACGCTGTGGCAATGCCCGATCTCATACAGGCCGGTATAGAGCTCGCGGATCCGGCGGTTGATCCAGGTGTCGTCGCGATCCGGCTGCGGCGCGGCGCAACCGCCGATCACCGCCTTGAAATCGCGATCCACGGTGACGGTGAAAGCGTCCGAGCGTACCGTCCGCGCCAGCCGCGAGGCGACGTGGAATCCCTTCAGCGGAATGATGCCGCGCAGTTCCGGTTCGACCCAGAACAGGGTGGGATCGTCGACGCTCTCCGCCATCGGAAAAATGCCGCAGGCATAGGCGCGCAGCAGCACTTCCGGCGTGATCTCGGACGAAGCGGAGTCGCGTGAAGCCATGACTATTCCTAGCACGTCGGCAACGTCCCGGCGACTCCGCTGCGGACTGAGTATTTTCTGAACGCTATAATTGTTCCCGCAAAAAGCAAAAATATAGCTGGAGACACTCGGTTGGAATCGACCGATAGGTGATCGGCATCGGCGGCATCCGTCGCCGCTCCAGATCAAGTGAGTTCCGCCGGTGGCGAATATTGTCGTGCGAAGCCTGTCACGCCGATCCTTTCTGGCCTCGACCGCGGCGCTGATTGTCGCGGGGTCGACGCCCGGATTTGCGCGCACCATTGTCGGGCGGATGCCATGGGAGCCGGGCAGCGCGACGCCGCCGGTTCAGGTACGCCCCGGTCCGTGGATGTTCTTCACCGCCGACGAAGCAGCTTTAGTCGAAGCCGCGGTCGATCGGCTAATTCCGCCCGACGATCGCGGCCCCGGCGGCAAGGATGCTGGTTGCGCGGTCTATATCGATCGGCAGCTCGCCGGTCCCTATGGCGGCGCCGCGGGCCTCTATATGCGTCCGCCCTTCATGCCGGGCGCCGCCACCCAGGGCTATCAACTGCCGGGTTCGCCCGCTGCGCGCTACCGCGCCGGATTGCTCGCGCTGGCCGACCACGTCCGCACCGCCTTCGCCGGCAAGACATTTCGCGAGCTCGCGCCGGCCGATCAGGACAAGGTGCTCGGCGGCCTGGAGACCGGCGCCATCGTGCTGAAGGACGTCAACGGCGCGGAGTTCTTCGCGCTGCTGCTGCAGAACACCCAGGAGGGGTTCTTCGCCGATCCGGTCTATGGCGGCAATCGCGACATGGCCGGCTGGAAGCTCGTCGGCTTTCCGGGCAGCCGTTACGATTATCGCGACTGGGTCGATCAACACGACAAGGCCTACCCGCTGCCGCCGGTGAGCATCATGGGGCGGTCCGACTGGACCGTGCGGGAGTAGGACGATGGCACGCAAGCTTCCCCGCAAGGATGTGGTGATCGTCGGGCTCGGCTGGACCGGCTCGATACTCGCTTACGAGCTGGCGAAGGCCGGTCTCGACGTGGTGGCGATCGAGCGCGGCCCGTGGCGCGACACCGCGACCGATTTTCCGCCGGCCTATGCGCAGGACGAATTGCGCTACGCAATTCGGCTCGATCTGTTCCTGCGGCCCGAGCAGGAGACGCTCACGTTCCGCAACAATGCCAGCCAGTCGGCGCTGCCGATCCGCAGCTTTGCCGGCTTTCTTCCCGGCAACGGCGTTGGCGGCGCCGGCGTGCACTGGAACGGCCAGACCTGGCGCTTCCTGCCGACCGATTTCCGGCTGCGCAGTCATCTCGAGGAACGCTATGGCAAGAATGCGCTGCCCGGCGACATGACGATCCAGGATTGGCCGGTCAGCTATGACGAGTTGGAGCCTTACTACGACCGGTTCGAGAAACTCTGTGGCACCTCGGGCAAGGCCGGTAACCTCAAGGGGACGGTGCAGCCCGGCGGCAATCCGTTCGAGGGCTGGCGCTCCTCGGACTATCCAAACCCGCCGCTGAAGCAGGGGCTTGGCGCCGCGCTGTTCGCGGAGGCCGCGCACAAGACCGGGCATACGCCGTTTCCGCAGCCCGCCTCCAACATGAGCGAGGCGTATGTCAATCCGCTCGGACTGAAGCTCGGCCAGTGCACCTATTGCGGCTTCTGCGAACGGTTCGGCTGCGGCAACTACGCCAAATCCAGCCCGCAGACCTGCGTGCTGCCGGCGCTGCTGCGATTTCCGAATTTTTCCGCGCAGACCGAATCCGAAGTCACCAAGATCAATCTCGACTCGACCGGCAAGCGCGCCACTGGCGTGACATATGTCGACACCTCCGGCGAGGAATGGGAGCAGCCGGCGGACATCGTGCTGGTCTGCGCATTCTCATTGTTCAACGTGAGGCTGATGCTGCTGTCGGGGATCGGCCAGCCCTATGACGGCGCGACCGGGCAGGGCGTGGTCGGGCGCAACTACGCCTATCAGACCACGTCGGGTGTCAGCCTGATCCTGAAGGACAAGATCCTCAATCCGTTCATCGCCACCGGCGCCCACGGCATGATGATCGACGACTACAATGGCGACAATTTCGACCACAGCGGGCTCGGCTTTGTCGGCGGCGGCTATATGGGCGCGGGCCAGACGGGCGCCCGTCCGATCCAGACCCGGCCGGTGCCGGCGGGCACGCCGAAATGGGGCGCGCAGTGGAAGAAGGCGACCGCGGAGACCTATCAGCGCGCCTTCAGTCTTTCGACCCACGGCAGTTCCTACAGCTATAAGGACTGCTATCTCGATCTCGACCCGACCTACAAGGATCGGCTCGGTCGGCCGTTGATGCGGATGACGTTCGATTTCCACGACAATGAGCTGAAGATGTCGGCGTATCTCACCGCGCGGCTCGCCGAGATCGGGCGCGCGATGGACCCCGCCGAAATGACGGCGAGCCCGCGCAAGGGGCCCTACAACGTCAACATCTACCAGACCACCCACAACACCGGCGGCACGGTGATGGGCGCCGATCCCGCCAATAGCGTGGTGAATCGCTACTGCCAGAGCTGGGACGTGCACAACGTCTTCGTGCCCGGCGGCGCCTCGGTGTTTCCGCAGAACCACGGCTACAACCCGACGGATACGGTCGGTGCGCTGGCCTATTGGACCGCCGATGCGATCAAGGATCGCTATCTCAAGAATCCGGGACCGCTGGTATGAAGCCGGTGATGCGCTCAGCCCTTGCCATCGCCGCGGTGCTGGCGGCCGTCTCCGGCGACGCCGTTGCGCAGGACGGCCAAAGCTTCGACCGCATCGAACGCGGCCGCACCCTCGCGGTGCTCGGCGATTGCGGCGCCTGTCACACCGCGCCGGGCGGCAAGCCGTTCGCCGGCGGGCTGGCGCTGGAAACGCCGTTCGGCAAGATCGTGGCGCCGAACATCACGCCAGATCGGCAGACCGGCATCGGCAACTTCACCAATGCCGAATTTCTGTCCGCGCTGCGCGAAGGCCGCAGCCGGGGCGGCAAGCTGCTCTATCCGGCGATGCCGTATCCCGCCTATACCAAAATGAGCGACGACGATGTGCTGGCGATCCGCGCTTATCTTGCGACGCTGACGCCGGTCAGCAATGCCGTGGTTTCCAACCAGCTGCCGTTTCCGTTCAACATCCGCATGGCGATGCTGGGCTGGAACTGGCTGAATTTCACCCCCGGCCGCTATCAGCCCAATTCGCAGAAATCCGCGGAGTGGAATCGCGGCGCCTATATCGTGCAGGGTCCGGCGCATTGCGGCACCTGTCACACGCCGAAGACGGTGCTCGGGGGCGACAAGGCCGAGACGCCGCTGGCGGGCGGGATGCTGCAGGGCTGGTACGCGCCCAACATCACCAACGATTCCCGCACCGGCATCGGCACCTGGTCGAAGGACGAAGTGGTGCAGTATCTCAAGACCGGCACGAATTCGTGGACGCTGGCGTCGGGCCCGATGGCCGATGCGATCTCGCATTCGACCTCGCAGATGGTGGACGCGGACATCGCCGCGATCGCGACGTATTTGAAGGACAGCGGACTCGGTGGCGCGACGGCGGCTGCCGTCGCCATCGCGGCCAGCGACAACGCGATGCGGGCAGGGGCGGCGATCTTCAAGGATTCCTGCGCCGCCTGCCACAAGGACAGCGGCCTCGGCGAAGCCCATCTGTTCCCGCGGCTCGCCGGCAGCGCGTTGGTGCAAGCCGACGATCCGACCACGCTGGCGCGGGTGGTGCTGCATGGAACGCGCGCCGTCGCCACCTCGGCGATGCCGACGGCGCCGGCGATGCCGGCGTTCGATTGGCGACTGAGCGACGCGCAGATCGCGGCGGTGCTGACCTTTGTCCGTAATAGTTGGGGCAACGCCGCCGCGCCGGTTGCGGCCGGCGCGGTTACCAAGCAGCGCCAATCATTAGCAGCCGCGCCTTAGAATTAGGCGCGAGAGACGGGGCGCGTCTCGGGTCGAACCCGGCCACGATGTCGCTGGCGCGACTAACGGCATCGCCGCCAGGCTCCCCTCGGCGAGGTCAAGTCATAAATAGGTGTGCCGCCCATGATCTGGCGTTTGAATCCGGGTCGATAGCTGATAACTTTCGTCCTTTATCGGATGGGGGGTAACAATGGCATCGTCAATTTCAAGCGGCGATCGGACGGTATTTCACTTCGTCATCATCAAGCCGACGCATTACGACGACGACGGCTACCCGATCCAGTGGGTGCGCTCCGCCATTCCCTCGAATACGCTGGCCTGTCTGAACGGCCTCGCCCAGGATGTCCGCGATCGCTACGTGCTCGGGCCGGACGTCGATATCAAGATCCACACCTACGACGAGACCAACCGTCGGGTGCGGCCGGACAAGATCATCGAGATGATCCGGGCCGACGGCGGCCGGGCGATGATCGCCCTGGTCGGCGTCCAATCGAACCAGTTTCCCCGCGCGATGGATATTGCGCGCCCGTTTCTTGCGGCAAAGCTTCCGGTCTGCATCGGCGGCTTCCATGTTTCCGGCTGCATCGCGATGCTGCCCGAGCTTCCGGCCGACATCCGCGCGGCGCAGGAGATGGGGATCGCCCTGTTTGCCGGCGAGGCCGAGAACCACCGGCTCGATGAAGTGGTGCACGACGCCTATTTCGGCAAGATGAAGCCGCTCTACAACTACATGGACGATCTGCCGTCGCTGGAAGGCGAGCCAATCGTCATCCTGCCGCGCGAACACGTTCGGCGCACCGCGGGATCGCTGTCGAGCGTCGATCTCGGCCGCGGCTGTCCTTATCAATGCTCGTTCTGCACCATCATCAACGTCCAGGGGCGCAAGAGCCGGTTCCGTTCGTCTGACGATCTGGAACGCATCGTGCGTGAGAACTACGCGCAGGGCGTCAGGCGCTTCTTCATCACCGACGACAATTTCGCCCGCAACAAGCATTGGGAGGAACTGCTCGACCGGCTGATCGGTTTGCGCGCCGAGGGCATGAATATCGGCTTCACCATCCAGGTCGATACGCTGTGCCACAAGATTCCGAATTTCATCGAGAAGGCCACCGCAGCGGGCGTTCGCCGGGTGTTCATCGGACTCGAGAACATCAACCCGGACAATCTGCTGGCCGCCAACAAGCGCCAAAACAAGATCACCGAATACCGCCTGATGCTGCAGAAATGGCGCGAGCACGGCGCACTGACCTATGCGGGCTACATCATCGGCTTCCCCGGCGATACCAAGGAGTCGGTGAAGCGCGACGTTGAAATCATCAAGCGCGAACTGCCGCTGGATATTCTCGAATTCTTCTACCTGACGCCGCTGCCGGGCTCCGAGGACCACAAGGTGCTGTGGACCAAGAAGGCCTGGATGGACGGCGACATGAACAAATACGACCTCAACCACCGCGTCGCGCATCATTCGAAGATGTCGGACGCCGAGTGGGAAGAGGCCTACAAGGTTGCCTGGGAAACCTACTACACGCCGGAACATATCCGCACCATTCTCAAGCGGACCGCCGCCTGCAAGCGCGGACGGCTGCGGGTCACACGGGAGACAATCCTGTGGTTCTTCCTGTCCTACAGCTATGAGGGCGTGCACCCGCTGGAGGCCGGGATTTTCCGGCTCAAGTTCCGCGCCGATCGCCGCTACGGCATGCCGAAAGAAAACCCGCTGCTGTTCTACCCGCGCTACGTCGCCAGTTCGCTGTACAAGGGCTGGAAGGCGCTGCGGTTCCTGCTGCAGACCAACGCGTTGCTAAAGGAGCTCGAGGCCGCGCCGGACCGCTGGACCTATACGGATCTGGCGATCGCGCCGCCACGCGCCGACGAATTCGAGGCGCTCGAACTTTATCACGCCACCGCGGGCGGCGAGGACGCGCTGGCGCGGAAGCGCCGTGACGAGACGATCCGCGAGAACAGCAACGCGGCGCGTCCGGTCGCGCCGGTCCGCGCGGCGTCAGCTTAGGAGTCATTCCGGGGCGCGAGCAGCGAAGCTGCGAGCGAGCCCGGAATCCATAACCCCTAGCATCAGTGATCGACCATATCGTTATCCCGCGATACTGCGGAGTATGGATTCCGGGCCTGCGTTTCAGCCGGCTTGCGCCGACTGAAACCCATCCCGGAATGACGAACGTGAATTATGGCGGCGCGGGGAATCTATTGTTCTTCCAATAGCCCGAGCCTGCGCCCCAGCCACTTCGTGGTCGGTGCCTGGATCAGGATCGTCATCAGGATGGCGATGAAGGTCACCGAGGCGATCATGTCGGCGCCCGGTGCCTTCATGCCGAGCAGCAGGCCGGCGAGCGCTCCCGGGATCACCCCGGTCTCGCGGGTCCAGCACATGAACAGCATCTCGTTGAAACTCCAGCGCGCGCGGCGATCCGGCAGCGCGCACAGGAACACCGTAGCCGGCCGCGCCACCAGCATCAGGATCGTCACCACCGCGACGCCGCCCAACGCGTATTTTCCCATCAGCGCGAAATCGACCTGCGCGCCGAGCAGCAGGAAGATGAACAGCCGCATGATGAAGGCGGTGGTGGCGACGTATTCCTCGAGCTTCTGCTGCTCGCCCGGCACCATCGCGAAGCCGAAAGAGTCCTTGTTGCCGAGCACGATGCCGAACACGAATACGGCCATGAAACCGGAGGCCTGTAGGCCGTCGGCGGCGAAATAGGCGCCGATCACCGCCACCAGCGTCACCACCGGCGCGTATTCGGCGAGAAACGCCCAGCGCTCATGCGCGATCAGCAGCGCGGCGAGATAGCCCAGCACGCCGCCGGCAATGATGCCGACGAACACCTGCTTGCAAAGGTCGAGCGTCGACGTTGCCAGCGAGAATTCCCCGGTCCCCATCGCCACCCCGAGCACACCGAAGGTGACGATCGCCCCCATCGCGTCGTTGAAGGCGGATTCGCTCATCACGGTCTGCGCCACGCGATCGCGGATTTTGACCTGCTTGAAGATCGGCACCAGCGTCGCCGGATCGGTCGAGGCCAGCGTCGCGCCGAGCAACAGCGCCACGATGAAGGGGCCGCCGAGTATCAGATAGGCGCCAAGCCCGGTGATCGCGGCCGTGATCAGCACGCCGACGGTCGCGATCACCACGATGGTGATCCAGCATTGCTTCAGCACGTTGAAGCGCAGCGAGGCGCCGCCGTCGAACAGGATGTAGCTCGCGCCGAACAGCAGGATGATCTGATTCAGGGCCGAATCCGCCTTGATGTCGATCAGGCCGAGCGCCTCAGGGCCGATCGCCATGCCGACCAGCAGAAACAGCGCGACGTCTGGGATCTTGATCTTCTGCGCCAAGAGGCCGGTGAGCGTACCGATGGTCAGGATCAGCCCACAGGACAACAATGTTTGCTTGGCGACTTCGATCCCGGACGCTTCCAATGGATTTTCCCCCGATGATAAACAAATGCAACTGGTGCGTCGGCTGATGTCGTCGCTCGCCGTTCGCGCGGCGCGGAAACTGCCCGAGCGGCCGATAAATGGCAAGCGTACCATGTCTTGCGCGCTGCAAAATCGGGCGCTTAAGTTCGTCATTGCGAGGAGCCCTTGCGACGAAGCAATCCAGGGGCCACGCTTGATGCCCCTGGATTGCTTCGCTCTCGGTCGGCGCTACGCGCCGACCTTCGCTCGCAATGACGAAATCCAGGCTCTCAGGGCGTGAAGCGCAGCGTCCGGATGTGTGGGAAGACGCTGGCGGTCTCGAGCCGGATGCGGTTCTCGCCGGCGCGCAGCCCGTACCAGCCCTGTGGTCGGAATTGCTGATACTCCGGAGTCCAGCCGCCGGTGGTCTCGTTGAGCCCGTCGGCGCGGACGGTGACGCCGTTGATGGTGATGTTCACCGGACGACGTTCCAGCGCGGCGAATTCGATATCGAGCTGGTACAGGCCGGCGGCCGGCGCCGCGAATGTCCATTCCGCCGCGTTGGCGGAGAGCGTGTAGGGCGGGGCGTTGTGGATCACATCCGGCCCGTAGGCGGCAGCAAGCCCGCCGCCGACCTCGACGTGGTGACTGCGTTTCATATTGACGGAGGTCGCCGGCACGACGATTGCCCGCGCGCTGGCCTGTGGCTGCATCGGTCGCGCCACGGCAATCTCCGGCTCGCGCCTTTTCTCCGGCGTCAGCTTGGCGAGCTTTTCGCGCGCCAGCGGCGCATACAGACTGTCCGGATAATCTTTGAGAAAGCGCTCGAACACCGATCGGTCGCCGGAGTCCTGGATCGCATTCCAGGCCCCGCGCTCGACCAGGCGGGTGTCGGTGCCGCTGTCCGCGGGCTCCGACGATCGTTCACGCGTGACCGTCACCGTGCCCTCGACCTTGAACGAGAACCGCCCGGTCAGCGATGAGGAATCCCACGGCACCTGCTTGCCGTTGGTCTGCTGCATCACGTCATTGCGAACCTCGATCATCATGTCGGACAGCGACAGGCCCGGCTTGGCCATGTTGGCGAGCAAAGCGCGGGTGAACGGGCTGTTGCGGCCGTCGCCATCCTGCGCGACGTTATCGGGCTGGGTGGCGAAGGCGAGGAAGGTGCCGGAGGCCGACTGGATCCGGCTGAGGCCGCGGCCCAGTGCCGAGGCGCTCCTTGTGCCGAGCGTGCGCGACAGCTCCTTGGCGAACGGATTGTCGCGGCAGGCGTCGAGCATCACGATGTTGACCCGGCTGCCGCGGGCGAGCTGCTGCATCACCAGCGGCACCGGGACCAATGCGAGATCGAGCTCGGCCTCGTATTCGACCTTGGCGTCGACCGGCACCAGATAATTCTGGCCGTTCACCTGCAGGCCGTGGCCGGCGTAAAAGAACAGCGCAACATCGGCGCCTTCCGCCGCGCGTCCGAACGCCACCAGCGCATTGAGCAGTCCGTTACGATCGAGATCGAGGCCGGGCGTGACGTCGAAGCCGAGTGTCTTCAGACTGGCGGCGACGTCGCCGGCGTCGTTGCGCGGATTGGGTAGCCGCACCACGTTGGCGTAATTCGAATTGCCGACCACCAGCGCCACTTTGCGCTCGGCGAACGCGGGCGATGTGATCGCAAGCGCCAGCAGCACGATTGCGATTCGAAACACCAAATCCACACGCATGATCGATCTCTCCGAGCACGCGACACAAGCGTGCATTCGGACCGATGGCCTTGATCCAGATTAAGCCGCGGGCAGGGAATGTGAGCGACGGCCGCCGTCAGTCCACCGCCGCCTGCGTCGTCGCCGGTGCATCGACCCGGCGAAACCGCAGCACGATCCGGGTGCCGGCATGGCTGGGGTCGCGTTCGACGCAGGCGTTCAGTTTGGAGGCCATGGCGTTGACGATGCGCTGGCCCATCCCGGTGGAGTCCGGATTGACCTTGACGTTGAGGCCGACGCCACCGTCGGCGATCGCCAGTTCGAGCTCGTCACCTTCGGCCTTGAGCTCGACATGGATCGGCCCGGCGCCGTTGGGATAGGCGTACTTCACCGCGTTCATCACCAGCTCGTTGACGATGATGCCGATCGCCACCGCGCGGTCGGGATCGATCTCCACGGCTTCGGCTTTCAGGGTCAGCCGCGACATCCGGTTGCCTTCGGCGGAGCGCCGCAGGTCTTCGAGCAGGGCTTCGAGATACTGGTTGAGCATCACGCTCTTGAGGTCGTGCGAGGTGTAGAGCCGGCGATGCACCTGCGCCACCGCCGCGACCCGGCCCATCGCGTTGGTCAGCGCCGCCTTGACCTCTTCCTGTTTGCTCGAGGAGGCCTGTAGATGCAGCAGCGAGGCGATGATCTGCAGCGAGTTGCCGACCCGGTGATTGACCTCGCGCAGCAGCATCTCGCGCTCGGCGGCGAGCGCCGCATAGCGGTCGCGCGAGGCGCGAACCTCGGCCTCGGCTTCGTCGCGCGCCTTACGAATCGCAGCCTGCCGCAGCGCGCTTTCGGCGGCAACATGCAGCAGCGGGATGAAATCACCGTTCGTGTCCTTGACCAGATAGTCGGCGGCGCCGGCTTTCAGGGCCGTCACCGCGATGCTGGAATCCTGCGAGGCGGTGACGAACACCACCGGCGGCGGATCCGGAATGGTCTGGATCTGCTCCAGCGTCTCCAGCCCGTCGAGGCCGGGCATGTACTGGTCGAGCCCGACCACGTCGATGCCGCCTTGCCGCAGCCGTGCCAGGCCGGCTTCGCCGCTCAGCACGTGCTCGACGCGGAATCCCTGCCGCTTGAGACCGCGGGCCACGAGATGACCGAGCGCCTCGTCGTCGTCGATATACAGCAGGGTGGGCGCGGTTGAGGTCATGCGTTGGCTTGCGGAACCTGGATCACGGAGAAGAACAACCCGAGCTGGCGGATCGCGTTGGCGAAACTCTCGTAATTGACCGGCTTGGTGATGTAGACGTTACACCCAAGTTCATAGCAACGCTTGATTTCGTGGGCGTCGTCGGTGGTGGTCAGCACCACGACAGGCGTGCATTTGAGGTGGTCGTTGTCCTTCACCCGCCGCAGGATGTCGATGCCGCTGGTGTCCGGTAAATTGAGGTCGAGCAGGATCAGCAACGCGCGGCCCTTGTGGTCGAGGCCGCTGCCGTCGGCGCCGAACAGATAATCCAGCGCCGCCGTCCCGTTGGTGAACGGGATGATTTCGTTGTTGACGCCGGAGCGACGAATGTTGCGTTCGATCAGGCGGGCGTGGCCCTCGTCGTCCTCGATCATGATGATCGTCACTGGGTTGCTCATGCGCGGGTTTCCGGTTTGGTCGCCGTCCATTTTGTCGGCAGGGTGATGGTGAATGTGCTGCCTTTGCCCAGTTCGGAGGCCACCGACATCGTGCCGCCAAGCCGCCGCACCAGGGCGCGGACGTGGGCCAGCCCGATTCCCTGTCCCGGCTTGTCCTGGGTGCCGGCGCGGCGGAACAGATCGAAGATCCGCTGGTGGTCCTTGGGGTCGATGCCGCGGCCGTTGTCGGCGATCTCGAAAATCGCGAAGCCGAGCCGCTGCCGGCCGCGCACGGTGATGTCGCCGGGAACCCCGGGCTTGAGATACTTCAACGCGTTGTCAATCAGATTGGAGAAGATCTGTTCCAGCGCGAGCCGGTCGCTGACGATCTCCGGCAGCGGTTCGATCCGGATTTCCGCCGCGGCCTCGGCGGCCTGATGCGCCATGGTGGAGACGATGTTTTCGATCAGCTCGCGGGTGTCGATCGGCACCGGCTGGAATTCGCGCCGGCCCTCGCGGGTGAGGTTGAGGATGGCGCTGATCAGCCGGTCCATCTTGGCGATCGACGACTTGATGAAGGCGAGCGCCTCGGTGAAGTCCTGCGACAGCTGCCGGTCGGCCTCATCCAGCAGCGGCTGGCCCTGGTCGTCGAGGCTGGCGTCGAGCGCCTGGGGCGAGGCGGCGCGGCTCAGCGTGGCGATGCGACGGAAGATGTCGGTGCGCAATTCCTCGAGCTCGCTGGTGAAGCCCATGATGTTGACCAGCGGCGAGCGCAGATCGTGGCTGACGATATAGGCGAAGCGCTGGATCTCCTCGTTGGCCTCGCGCAGATCGGCGGTGCGCTCGTCGACGGTGGTTTCCAGGTTGACGTTGTTGTCGCGCAATTGCGCCTCGGCGTCGTCGCGGGCGCGCGCCGAGCGCCGCACCAGGAAGATCGAGACTCCGGCCAGCACCAGCACCAGTCCCGATCCGGTGGTGGTGACGATCGAGGCCAGCGACTGGCTGCGGTCGGCCGCTGCAGTGCGCAGCAGGAACAGGCGGTGCTCTTCCTGCCGCATCTCGGCGGCGAGATCGCGGATCTTGTTCATGGTCTCGCGGCCGGCGCCGCCGCGGATGATGGCGTTGGCCTCGTCCTGTTTGCTCTGGCTCGCCAGCGTCATCACCCGGCGAAACTGATCGAGCCGGCTCTCGGTCAGCGCGATGATCTCGGCAATCGCCGCGCTCTGGCTGGCATTGTCCTGGACCAGCGACCGTAACAGCGTCAGCAGCGGCATGATCTGCGCCGCGGCTTCCTCATAGTCGGTGGTGAATTCCGGTTGCCTGGTCAGCAGGAAGCCGCGTTCGGCGCTCTCGGCGCGGCGCATCTGCAATTGCGCCAGCGAAATCTGGTTCTCGACCTCGAGCGTATGGGCGACCCATGCACTATCCTCGCGGGCTTTCGCCAGCCAGTAAACCGACGCGATGCTCACCGCGACCAGCACGGCGAAAGCGACTGTCAGCAGGGCGATCTGGACAAGAGCCCGTTCCCGCGCGCGTTCAACCGTCACCGCGCACCTTCGACAACGTCAGCAAAAGCAGCCACCCCGGTCAGTCAGCGAAATCATGCGACAACGCCAAAGTCGGCCATTGGTTCCGCGATCAGCCTTTTAGCCCAACGACCTTTGCCAGCGGGCAGCGGCCGCGCCGGACAAGATCCGTTCGGACAAGGGGAACGCCGCCAGCGCGGCAATTAGCCGGTCTGGGCGTCGCCTGCGGCCAGATACTGTTCGAGCCAGTGGATGTGGTAGTCGCCGTCGATGATCGAGGGCTCGCGGACCAGCGCCCGGAACAGCGGAAGCGTGGTCTCGATGCCGTCCACCACCATCTCGTCGAGCGAACGCCGCAGCCGCATCAGGCATTCCGCGCGGGTCTTGCCGTGGACGATCAGTTTGCCGACCAGCGAGTCGTAGTAGGGCGGGATGGTGTAGCCCTGATACACGGCGGAATCGATCCGGACCCCCAATCCGCCGGGCGGGTGGTAGCGCGTGATCTTGCCGGGCGAGGGCCGGAACGTCACCGGGCTCTCGGCATTGACGCGGCACTCGATGGCGTGGCCGTTGAGCACGATCTCGTCCTGGGTGCAGGGCAGGTCGCCGCCGGCGGCGACGCGGATCTGCTCCAGTACCAGGTCGATGCCGGTGATCATCTCGGTGACCGGGTGCTCGACCTGGATTCGGGTGTTCATCTCGATGAAATAGAACTCGCCGTCCTCGTAGAGGAATTCGATGGTGCCGACGCCGAGATATTGCATGTCCTGCATCGCCTTGGCGCAGGTGGCGCCGATCTTGGCGCGGGCCTCCGGGCTCAGCACCGGGGACGGGCCTTCCTCCCAGACCTTCTGGTGGCGGCGCTGCAGCGAGCAGTCGCGTTCGCCGAGATGGATCGCGCCGCCGCGGCCGTCGCCGAGCACCTGGATTTCGATGTGCCGCGGCTTCTGCAGGTACTTCTCCAGATAGACCGAGGCGTCGCCGAATGCCGACTTGGCCTCGTTGCCGGCGGTGGACAGCGCCAGCAACAGGTCGTCGGCGGTCTGCGCCACCTTCATGCCGCGGCCGCCGCCGCCGGAGGCGGCCTTGACCAGCACCGGAAAGCCGATCGCCTTGCCGATCGCCATCGCGTCGTCGTCAGGGCCGACCGCGCCTTCGGAGCCCGGGACCACCGGAATCCCGAGCCGCTTGGCGGTCCGCTTGGCCTCGATCTTGTCGCCCATCAGGCGGATATGTTCGGCCTTGGGGCCGATGAAATGCAGATTGTGATCGGCGAGGATTTCGGCGAAGCGGGCGTTCTCCGACAGGAAGCCGTAGCCCGGATGCACCGCGTCGGCGCCGGTGATCTCGCAGGCGGCGAGCAGCGCCGGGACGTTGAGATAGCTGTCCTTCGACGGCGGCGGACCGATGCAGACGCTCTCGTCGGCGAGCCGGACATGCATGGCGTCGGCGTCCGCGGTGGAATGCACCGCGACGGTGGCGATGCCGAGTTCCTTGCAGGCGCGCAGCACCCGCAGCGCGATCTCGCCGCGATTGGCTATCAGGATCTTGTCGAACATCGTCTCTGCCTTCTCCCGTCACCCTGAGCTGCGAGTCTCGAAGGGGACGGCCTGTTGGTATCCGTGATGTCGTCCCGGACGCGCGCTTGCGCGCGTCGACCGGGTACGACGGAGACGCTGCTATTCAATCACAACCAGCGGTTCGCCGAATTCGACCGGCTGGCCGTCCTCGACCAGAATTTGCGTCACGGTGCCGGCGCGGGGCGACGGGATCTGGTTCATCGTCTTCATCGCCTCGATGATCAGCAGCGTCTCGCCGGCCGACACCTTGCTGCCGACCTCGACGAACGGCTTGGCGCCGGGCTCCGAGGCCCAATACACCGTGCCGACCATCGGCGAGGGCACCACGCCGGGATGCTTGGAGATGTCGGCGATCGGCGCCGGCACCGCCGCGCCGGCGATGCCGGGCGGGTGGTAGCTCTGTGGCACCGCGGCGCTGATGCTGATGTTGCGGGCGACCCGGACCCGCAGCCCCGAGCGCTCGATCTCGATCTCGGTCAGATTGGTCTCGTCGAGCAGCAGCGCGAGATCGCGGATCAGCGCGTTGTCGTCGACCGGCTTTGCGTCGGTCGCATGGGGCTTCGCGGCTGGTTTGTCTTCAGGCGGGCGGGCCATATTCTTTGATCCAGACTTTCGTGGGTGAGGGCGCGGCCGTCAGGCTTTGGCGACGGCGCCGATTTTTGCTACGAGGCCCATGATGGCGAGCCGGTAGCCGTCGATGCCAAAGCCGCACAGGCTGGCGAAGGCGGCCTTCGCAATGAAAGAGTGATGGCGGAAACTGTCGCGGGCGTAAACGTTGGAGACGTGAACCTCGATGGTCGGAATCTGTACCGCAACCAGGGCGTCGTGCAGCGCAATCGAGGTGTGGGTATAGCCGCCGGCATTGAGCACGATGCCGGCCGCCTTGCCGGCGTGAGCATCGTGGATCCAGTCGATCAGCTCGCCCTCGTGGTTGGACTGCCGGCACAGCGCAATGAGGCCGAACCGCTCCGCGGTCTCCGCACACAGCCGGTCGACGTCGGCCAGCGTGGCGCGGCCATAGATCTCCGGTTCCCTGGTTCCGAGCAAATTCAGGTTCGGGCCGTTCAGCACGTAAACTGTCTTGGGAGTTGTGTTGGGCATCCCGACTTCCGGCAATGTCTGCGTGGGGCATGGCGGGCGCGCCGCCTAGCCCAAATCCAAATTGCGTTGGCTGTTCGGAATCGGGCGGAACTCACCTTGCTGCCGGGTTTATAGGTAACCTCGCGGCGAAGGGGAAGCCTCAAGACGTTCAGACAGTAGTTGAATCGGCTCCGGCACCGCGCCAGAAGCCGCCCGCAACGCGCGGAATTCGTTCGCTAACCTCGTTCGGGGCGAAGCCGTCGGGCGCCCCGTGGGGGAGTCCGCTTTTGGTCTAACGGGGTGGCAGGCGATCTCGCGGCGGCTGTTCGTCGCCGATGCCGAGGTCGGCGGTATGCTTTCGCCTCCGGCCGAGATTTTCCGGCGAGAGCCGGGTTCCCCAGCCGTGCCGGCGGCGCTGGGGCTTCTCCAATTGCCTTGAGAAAAGTCAAACTCACTCTTCAACTTTGGTATATGCTTTTGCGAAGGGCTCGGACAGGTGGGAGATTTTTAATGGCTCGCTACACCGTGCGATTTTTGAAGGACATTCTCGGCGAGAATGGTCGGCAGGCGGAGATCTGCCAGAGCTTGCTGGAAATCGAGGCCGCCAATAGCGGCGATGCGGCAGAGCTGGCAAAGAAGAAGTTCTGCGAAAAACAGCGGTTGAAGGAATGGTCGTTGCATGCCGACCGGGTCCACGTCGCCGAAAACAAGGTAGAAACCAAGGCGGCGTCATAGCCGCAGTCGCTATCGCGGCATGAGTTGTAATTAGCCACCGATGTTGTCCTGGACACCCGCTTGCGGGTGTCCAGATCAGACCGGACGGGCGACCGGTTTGTGCTTCGCCGCGTCCCGTCCCTAGCAGGTCGCCTTGCCGCAACGGGCGATCCCGACTTTCTCACGCAGCGTTTCGAGTCCGACAGCGCCGACAACCACTTGCTTGCCGATGACGTAGCTGGGCGTGCCATTCATGCCCATCGCTTCGGCCAGCTTGAAATTTTCCTCGAGGGTGGCGCGCACTTCCGGGCTGGCGAGGTCTTTTTCAAGCTTGGCGATGTCGAGGCCGGCATCCTTGGCCGCGGCCATCGCGCGGGCCTTGTCAGCCTGGCCCTTGCCGCCGAGCAGCTTCTGGTGGAAGTCGAGATACTTCTTGCCGGTCGGATCCTGCATCCGCACCGCGACCGCGACCTGCGCGGCCTCGATCGAGCCGGGCCCGAGCACCGGAAATTCCTTCAGCACGACCTTCAGCTTCGGATCGGCCTTCATCAGCTCGATCATGTCGGTCATCGCGCGCTTGCAGTAGCCGCAATTGTAATCGAAGAACTCGACGAAGGAGACGTCGCCGTCCTTGTTTCCGATCATGACGCCACGCGGCGAATCGAAGATGGTCGCGGCGTTGTCCTTGATAGCTGACTGATGCTTCTCGGCCTCGGCGGCAGCCTGCCGCTTGCTCAGCTCGGCCGAAACCTCTTCCAGGACCTCGGGGTGGCTCAGCAGGTAGGTCTTGATGATGCTTTCGATCTGGCCGCGCTGATCGTCGGAGAATTGTTGCGCCGATGCGACCTGTGGGGCGCCGATGGCGAGCGCGAACAGGGCGGCGGCGAGCAGGCGAAGCGAAGGCATGGGCAATCCCCTTGGGGTCGGTTCCTGGAAAGGCGGGCGGATCAAAGCGTCATAGACGTTCTGCCGAGAGAATACGCGTAATTTATGAACACGATCCGGTCAGAATTCCTTGATCCACCGCCGGGCAGCGCCTGCTGGCAGCGATGCCGCGGGCGCTAGCCGCCGTTGGCCCGACCGTCGATCACGTCGCCAAACAACTGCCAGCGCTCACCCTCGAACCGCATGAGGTTGAGCTGCTCGAGCGGTGAGAAGTCGGTGGCGGTGGTCGAAACCTTGACCCCGGGGAGCAGGCCGCCCTGTTCCAGGTTCTTGATGCTGGAGGCCTGTTTCATGATGTTGGCGCGGGTCAGGTTGTCACCGCATCGCTTCAACACCTCGACCATCGTCTGCGCCATGTTATAGCCGGTCAGCGCCGACTGATCCGCCGGGTTGATCTCCGGCAAATACTTCGCCAGCACCTCCCGGTAGGCGATCATCCCGGGATCTGTGGCCCATTGCGGATCGCTGACGTCCTTGGCATAGGCCGCCGAGATCACGCCCTGTGAGTTCTCGAGCCCGGCGGGCCGCATCACGGTGGCGGTCGAGGCGCTGACATTGGCCACAATGATGTTGACCGGCTTCCAGTTCATCTCGCCGACCTTCTTGATCGCCTGGGCGCCGAATTTCGGCGTGGTGAAGAACACCACGATGTCGGGGTTGAGCGATTTCAGCCTGACGACGTGGTTGTCAACGGTGGGCTCGGCGACCTCGTAGCTTTCCTCTGCGACCAGGTTCGACGATTTCACGCCGAGGCCGTCCTTCAAGCCTTTCAGGTAGTCCTTGCCCATGTCGTCGTTCTGGTACATCACCGCGATCTTGGCGTCGGGCTGTTGCTTGAGCAGGTATTTGGCGTAGATGCGGCCCTCGCTCTGGTAATTCGGCTGCCAGCCCATGGTCCACGGAAAGTTGGTCGGATCGTTCCATTTGGTGGCGCCGGAGGCGACGAACAGCTGCGGCACCTTCTTGGCGTTGGCGTATTTGTGGATCG
This sequence comes from Rhodopseudomonas sp., assembly GCF_013377015.1. GTDB lineage: Bacteria > Pseudomonadota > Alphaproteobacteria > Rhizobiales > Xanthobacteraceae > JARJEH01. Next base: position 34,070 of record NZ_JACABA010000002.1, read on the forward strand.
CGCTGTTCGAGGCGGTGCCGAGCGTGCCGAACAACAGCAGCACCTCGTCGCTCTCGATCAGCTTGCGCGCCTGCTCGACCGCTTTCGGCGGCGAGTAGGCGTCGTCATAGGAAATGAAATTGATCCTGCGGCCGTTGATGCCGCCGTCATCATTGACCTTCCTGAACACCGCGCCCATCGCCTTGCCGACCGCGCCATAGGCCGAGGCCGGGCCGCTATAGGGAACGATGTTTCCTATCTTGATTTCGGTGTCGCTGGCGCCGGTGTCGTATTTCTTCTGCGCCAGCGCTGCGTTGCTGGCGGTGACGGCGAGCGTTGCGGCAAGCAGCATGGTGGCGAATTGGGTCCCGGCCCTCGACGGCATCTTGAGCATGGCGAAAACTCCCGGAGCAATTCTCGTGGGACGCCGCCGTTGAGGCGTGCGCGCTTCCTTCATACGCCTGCACCGCGGGATTGCCAGTCGTTTGCCGCATCGATCCGGCGAAACCGATGTTGCAGCGCGCCATGTATTTCTGCCGACGATCAAAGCAGCTTGATCACCGCGCTCATGATATCGGCCGTGGTGTTGCGGCCGCCGAACGCGCGCGGCCGAACTTGGCCGTTCGCGAGGCTTCGATCCGCCCGGCGATGTTCGGCGCAGTGCGGTGCACTGGCTGAAACAGCGCGTGCCGGTCGCCGATGTCGGCGGCCGGCAAGGGACGTGCGTCCGCTACTTCACATCGGTCAAGCGCAGATAGGGTCGGGGTGCGTCCCAGCCCTGCGGGAACGCCTTGACCGCGTCGTCGCCCGTGATCGACAGCGGGATGATCACCTTGTCGCCCGGACGCCAGTCCGCCGGCGTGGCGATCCGTTGCCGGTCGGCGAGCTGCAGCGCGTCGATGACGCGCATGATCTCGTCGAAGTTGCGGCCGACATTCATCGGGTAGGTCATGGTCAGGCGGATCTTCTTGTTTGGATCGATGATGAACACCGACCGCACCGCCGCGGTGTCGCTCTGGTTGGGGTGGATCATGTCGTAGAGCTTGGCGACCCTGAGATCCTTGTCGGCGACGATCGGAAATTGCAGGTCGGTCTTCTGGGTGTCGTTGACGTCTTCGATCCACTTCAGATGTTCCGGCACCGTATCGGTCGACAGCCCGAGCGGCTTGACGTTGCGCGCTGCGAATTGCTGCGCGAGCTTGGCGGTTTTGCCCATCTCGGTGGTGCAGACCGGGGTGAAATCGGCCGGGTGGCTGAAGAAGAACACCCAGGAGTCCGCCGCCCAATTGTGGAACGAGATCTCACCCTTGGTGGTGGGAACGGTAAAGTCGGGCGCGGTGTCGCCGATATGAAGAGACATTGTTCTGATCCTGATGGTTGGATGGAGGCCGCGCCGAATCGTCCTGCGCCGGTGTTTTCGGATCGGCCACGATAGCAAACGTTATGAGGTTGGTTAAAGGCGCCTTGACTCTGCTCAAGCCGGATCGCCGGCAATCCCGCGAATGTCGTAGCGGGCGAAGTCTTTCGACGCAGGATTTATGCAGAAGGATTCGCTTGGCACCCGCGACAGAACGAGCAGCCTCGAACTCCGGTTGATGATTTCAGTCGCGCACCCGAACGGTCGTTCGGTTCCGGCGCGCGACTGATCCTGGCGTGACCTGTTAGATCGTCGCTGTCACGGACAGGGATGGCGCAGACCATCCCGGCCGACAAAGGTTCCGCTGGCGGGGTCGTACGACCGGTACCGCTGCATGCAATAGCCCACCGCGTTGCTACGCTGGGCTTCGCTTGCCGCGATTGCGCCGCCGATCATCGCCGCGCCGATTCCGAGACCGATCGCCGCGCCGACCCCTGGGCCGCCCCAGCCGCGTCCTCGGCCGCCCCAGCCGCGTCCGCGACCACGTTGCGCGTGGGCCGGCGTGATGCCGGCGGTCATCACCGCGCCGGTCGTGGCGACCAGCCCCAACATATAGACCGACAACAGCACGGCGCTTGCCAGCACCCGCGTCACCAGCTTGCGAACTGATCCACCTGATTTTTGAATTGTCATATCGCGGCCTTTCCATTTCATCGTTGCTGATGACCAGGCAAGAAATCAGTGCAGCCATCAATTGGAAACGTGAGCATCGTGACCCGGCACAAGCTTTGATCCAGATCAATGAAGATCATTTCGGACGGAAACGGCGATTTCAGGGAAGGGCCACTTTTGCTGCAGGGAAGATATCGGCCGCCGTCAAAGTCTGTTGATGCACCGCAGCGCGGAGTTACTTCTGCTCCTGCATCGGCTTGGCGGCGACGATGTCGTCGGCCTTGACCCAGCCCGGGGTACCGATCGCGAAACGGGTCTTGGCACGCGCGGCCAGTTCGCGCGCGGTCTTGTTGTCGCCGCGCAGAAACGCCGCCTGCGCCGAGGCCAGATCGGCCTCCGCGAAGTCGCCTTTGCGGCCATAGGCCATCGCCAGCTGGGTGTAGCCGAGCGGCGCCTCGGGCTCGCGCACCAGCGCCGCGCGCAGAATGCCGATTGCCTCCTGGCTGTAGGCCTTGTTGTCGGAGGCGACCAGCGCCTGGCCGAGCAGCATCTCGATCAGCGGCGCGCCGTTCGACAGCGCCACCGCCTTGCGCAGCGGCGCGATCGCCTCCGCCGGCTTGCCGCCTTCCAACAGCGCCTGGCCGCGCAATTCGTGGAAATAGGGATTCTGCGGCTGCGCCTTGATCAGCGCGTCGATTTGGGCCTGGGCCGAGCGCGGGTCGCCGTGCAGATAGCTGGTGATCGCGCGTGCGTAGCGGGCGGGCAGGGTGTCGTCGGAGAGCGGATAGCGCCGGTACACGGTCTCCGGACGCTCCATGAATCCCGAGGTCTTTGCGCGCATCATGTCGTGGCGGAACTGCAGCGCCGGATCGTCCTTCTTGTCCCAATACGGGCTGGAGCGGGCCAGCTCCTCGAGCGCGGCGACGCGCTCGGCCGGCATCGGATGCGATTGCACATAGGGGTCGGCGCCGCGCGCGGCGAACAGGCTCTCACTGGTGAAGCGACTGAAGGTCTCGGACATGCCCTTCGCCGATTGGCCGGTGGCGGTCAGGAACTTGACCCCGGCGCGGTCAGCGTTTTCTTCCTGCTGGCGCTGATAGGACAGCAGGTTGCGCCGGATCGCTTCCTGCGGCGCGGCGATCGCGGCGGCGCCGGCATTGCCGAGGCCGCTGTTGCTGTTCTTGGAGCCGGCGACCATCGCGCCGACCCCGAGCAGCATCGCGACGATCATCTGGGTCTGCGCCCGCGCCAGTTGTTCGCGCAGCTTGGACAGGTGGCCGCCGGCGAGATGGCCGGTCTCGTGTGCCAGCACCCCGATCAATTGATTGGGGGTCTGCGACTGCATCAGCGCGCCGTAATTGACGAAAATGCGGTGGCCGTCGGCAACGAAGGCGTTGAAGGCGCTGTTGTTGATGATGGCGACCTGGATGTTCTGCTTCTCGAGACCGGCCACGCGCAGGATCGGCCTGGTGTAATCGCGCAGCAGCTGCTCGATCTCGGTGTCGCGAAGCAGCGGCGGCCCCTTGGATTCCTGGGCCAGCGCCGGAACCGGCGCGATCACCAGCGCGATCGTAGTGAGCAGCGCCGTCAGCTGCGACAGCTTTGCGAGTGCGGCTTTTCGCAGCTGTCGGCGGGAATCTTCAAACATGGCTTTAGGCATTGGCCATCGGTGCAATAGGGGATATCCGTGATCAATATGATTATTGCGGCAGCAGCGCGGCGCCCACCGCGGGTTTGCCGCAGCGAAACCTCGCGGGGAGATAGCAGATTTCCATGCTTGATGCGACACTGACCAAGCGCGCCCGCGGCCTGTTGACGGCATCGGCCCGCAGCGACGTTCCGCCCTTCATGGTGATGGATGTGATGGCGGCGGCGGAGCGGATCGAAGCTGCCGGCGGCCATGTCATCCATATGGAAGTCGGCCAGCCCGCGGCGCCTGCGCCGCGGACCGCGATCGATGCCGCCCATGCCGCGCTCGAGGGTGGTCGGATCGATTACACCTCGGCGCTCGGCATGCCTTCATTGCGGGCGCGGATCGCGCGGCATTACCGCGAGACCTATGGCTGCGCTGTCGATGCCGAACGGATCGTCGTGACAACGGGATCGTCGGGCGCCTTCATCCTGGGCTTCCTTGCGCTGTTCAACCCGGGCGACCGGGTCGCGGTGACGGTGCCGGGCTATCCGCCGTATCGGCATATCCTCACGGCGCTGGGCTGCGAGCCGGTGTTGATCGAGACCCATGGCGAGACCCGCCACGCGCTGACCGGCGAGGCGCTGCTGGCGGCGCATCGCAAGACGCCGCTGCAGGGCGTGCTGGTCGCCAGCCCCGCCAACCCCACCGGCACGATGATGACGCGGCAGGCGCTCACCGAGTTGATCACGATCGCCGAGAGTGAACGCATCCGCTTCATCTCCGACGAGATCTATCACGGGCTCGATTACGCGTTCCCGGCGGTCACCGCGGCGGAGTTATCGCCGCACGCGGTGGTGATCAATTCGTTCTCGAAATATTTCTGCATGACCGGCTGGCGGGTGGGCTGGATGGTCGTCCCCGAGCCGATGGTCCGTCCGATCGAGCGGCTGCAGCAAAATCTGGCGATCTCGGTGCCGACACTGTCGCAGATCGCCGCTGAAGCGGCGTTCGCGGGCCGCGACGAGATGGAAGCGGTCAAGCACGGCTATCAGGAGAATCGTCAGATTCTGATCGACGGCTTGCCGGGCGCCGGCCTCAGCGATTTCCTGCCGGCCGACGGCGCGTTCTATCTGTACGCCGACGTGTCGAAATTCACCGACGACAGTTTCGAATTCACCAAGCGGATGTTGCAGGAGGCGCATGTTGCCGCGACCCCGGGGGTCGACTTCGACCCCATTCGCGGCCGCGCCTATGTGCGGTTCTCCTACGCCCGCTCGGCGCAGGACATGCGCGACGCGGTGAAGCGCATCACGCGCTGGCTCGCGCAGGGCGGTATGGCGCATCGGTGATCCGCGCGGCGGGCAGCTTGCGCGGCGATCTTGTTCGCCGCTATAGGCTGCCCCAAACCATGAGACACCCGCGTTCAGGAGACATCCCGTGTCGACAACACCCACCGCTACGACTTTCGTCGCCAGTCCGCATCGCTCGCTCGCTGCCATCGCCTGGCCGGCGCGCGTCGGCGGCGCGTCGGCCGCGCTGCGCGCAATCCTGCTGGTCGCGCTCGGCACCGCGCTGCTGACCTTGTCGGCCAAGGTCAACATTCCGCTGCCCTTCGTTCCGATGACGTTGCAAACGCTGGTGGTGTTGATGATCGGCGCGGCCTATGGGGCGCGGCTTGGCGCCGCCACCTTGCTCGCCTATCTGGCCGAAGGCGCGATCGGCTTGCCGGTGTTCGCCGGCCCGGTCGGTGGGATCGCGCCGCTGGTCGGCCCGACCGCCGGCTATCTCGCCGGCTTCGTCGGTGCGGCTTTTATCGTCGGCTGGCTGGCCGAGCGCGGTTGGGATGGTTCGGTGCCGCGGCTGTTCGTAGCGATGGCGATCGGCCACATCGTCATTCTGGGGCTTGGCTTTGCGTGGCTCGCCTTTGGCGCGCATCTCGGCGTCGAAAAGGCCTGGCTGGTCGGCGTCGTGCCTTTCGTGGCGGCCTCGCTGGTCAAGAATGCACTCGGCGCGGCGCTGCTTCCCGCACTGCGGCATTCGCTCGATCGCTGATCACTTCCAGCGGCAAGACCGGTCATGACCATTGACAAGACTTGGCCGTTCGATCTTGGCTGCTCCAACTAAGCGTTCGCCTGCGACGAGGCGAAGCTTCGACCGGGAGAACAAGCGATGTCGACGATGATCGCGAGCGGGGTAATCCCTGCGCGCAAGGCCAAGCCCTGGTACAACGTTCTCTATGTTCAGGTCCTGATCGCGATCCTGCTCGGCATCGTGGTCGGCTGGTTGTGGCCGAGTCTTGCCACCAATGAATGGATCAAGGCGCTTGGCGACGGCTTCGTCAAGCTGATCAAGATGGTGATCGCGCCGATCATCTTCTGCACGGTGGTCTCGGGGATCTCCCACATCCAGGACGCCCGCAAGGTCGGCCGCGTCGGCGTCAAGGCGCTGGTGTATTTCGAGATCGTCTCGTCCTTCGCGCTGATCCTCGGGCTGGTGATCGGCAACCTGGTTCCGATCGGCCACGGCCTCGCCGCCAAGCCGGATGCGGCGGCGGTGGCGAGCTACGTCAAGCAGGCCGAGGCGCAGAAATCGGTCGATTTCGTCCTCAACATCATCCCGGACAGCGTGGTCGGCGCGTTCGCCAAGGGCGATATCCTGCAGGTGCTGCTGTTCGCGATCCTGTTCGGCTTCGCGCTGATGACGCTGGGCGAGCGCGGCCACCGGCTGCGCGACGTGATCGACGACACCGCACACGCGGTGTTCGGCGTGATCGCCATCGTCATGAAGGCGGCGCCGATCGGCGCTTTCGGCGCGATGGCTTATACCATTGGCAAGTTCGGCCCGGCGGCGCTCGGCAATTTGATCGGACTGATCGCGGTGTTCTACGCGACCGCGGCGCTATTCGTGTTCCTGGTGCTGGGCGGCATCGCCCGATTCGTAGGCTTCAACATTTTCAGGTTCCTCGGCTACATCAAGGACGAGCTGCTGATCGTGCTCGGCACCAGTTCGTCGGAGAGCGCGCTGCCGCAGTTGATGGAAAAGCTGGAGCGGCTCGGCTGTTCGAAGTCGGTGGTCGGACTCGTGGTGCCGACCGGCTATTCGTTCAACCTCGACGGCACCAACATCTACATGACGCTGGCGACGCTGTTCATTTCGCAAGCGCTCGGTGTCGAACTGAGCTTCAGCCAGCAGCTCACCATCCTGTTGGTCGCGATGCTGACCTCGAAGGGCGCCAGCGGCGTCTCCGGCGCCGGCTTTATCACATTGGCGGCGACGTTGGCGGCGGTCAATCCGGCGCTGGTGCCCGGCATGGCGATCGTGTTCTCGGTCGACAAGTTCATGAGCGAGGTGAGGGCGCTCACCAACATCACGGGCAACGGCGTCGCCACCGTTTTCGTGTCGTGGTGGGAAGGCGAGCTCGACCACGACAAGCTGTATGCCAACCTGAACAAGACCATCGATCCGTCGGATATCGAGACCGCGGTTACCACCGGCTGATCGGCAAACCATCGCGCCCCTAAAAAAACCGCCCGGCGCGAGCCGGGCGGTTTCCTTTTGTTTCGGTTGCCGCGACAGTTTCGCGGCGACTATTCGCCGCCGCCGAAGCGGCGCGACCACCATCCCGCCTTGCGCGGCTGGCTTTCGGCCGCTGCGGGCTCCGGCTGAGGAGCCGGGGACGCCTCGGGCTGCGATTCGACAGTTGCGTGGTTCTCGGCCTCCGGTCGGGCCTCGACTGCGAAGCTCACCTTCTCCCGGACGGTGGAGCGGCGGCGAGCCTTGTCGGTGTCGCGCGCGCTGTCGTCGTGAGCCGGCGTGGGTTCGTCGCCAACCGGCTGTTGTTCCCGGATTTTCGGTTGCTCGCTGACGAGCGCCGGCTGCGGTTCGGGAGCGATCGCGATAGCGCTTTCCCGCGGCATCTCGGTTTCCCGCGGTGCTTCGTATTCGCGCGGCTCCGGCACAGAGCCAGAGCCATCCATGTCGGCGACCGCAAAGGCCGCTTCCGGAGCGGCGGTCGGTCCGAGTTCGTCGGCGATCGATCCGGCCAAACCCTCTTCCGGGCCACCACGACGACGCCGTCCGCCGCGACGTCCGCGGCGGCGCGGTCTGCGCTCGCCATTTGCCGCCGGATCGGTGCGAAGCTCGCCGTCCTGCTCGTCCGGTCCCTCTGATCCGTCATCCACACCGTCGTCGCCCTCGGCGACGGTATCGCCTGCTTCGGGCGCATCGGCCGCCAGCGGCGCTTCATTATCGTCGCGGATCGGACCGCCCTCGCGGGGCTCGCCGGCACGACCACGCCGCCGCCGCCGCCGCTTGCGCTTGCGACCGTCGGCGTCGGTTTCGCTGTCGCCGCCAGCCTCGCCGGGGGGCAGGTCGTCGGTCAGTCCGACGGTCTCCTCGGTTTCGATCTCGGCCTCGAATTCGAACTGTTCGTCGTCGTCATAGGGCTCGTCGAGCGCGGGCGGGAAGGCGGCGACTTGCGCCGCGAGCACCGCCTTGGCGGCTTCCAGCGTATGAACCTGCTCGCCGCGATCGATCACGAAGGACTGCTGTGCGGTGACGGTCGGGTCGGCGATCACCGCGAGCGTGACCTTGAAGCTGCTTTCGAGGTCGCGCAGGTGGCCGCGCTTGTGGTTGAGTACATAGAGCGCGACGTCGGTGCGGGTGCGCACGATCAGATTGTGGGTGGCGCCCTTCATCAGGATCTCTTCAAGGCCGCGCAGCAATTGCAGCGCCACCGAGGAGACCGAGCGGACATGACCCGAGCCGCCGCATTGCGGGCAGGGCTCGGTCGAGCTCTCCAGCACGCTGGCGCGGATCCGCTGCCGTGACATTTCCAACAGGCCGAAATGCGAGATCCGGCCGACCTGGATGCGGGCGCGATCCTGCCGCAGGCAATCGCTGAGCTTGCGCTCGACCGAACGATTATTGCGCTTTTCGTCCATATCGATGAAGTCGATCACGATCAGGCCGGCAAGGTCACGCAGCCGCAGCTGCCTTGCGACTTCTTCCGCGGCCTCGACGTTGGTCTTGAGCGCGGTGTCCTCGATGTGATGCTCGCGGGTCGAGCGACCGGAATTGACGTCGATCGAGACCAGCGCTTCGGTCTGGTTGATGACGATGTAGCCGCCGGAGCGCAGTTGCACGGTGGGCGAGAACATCGCGTCGAGCTGGCTCTCCACCCCCATCCGCGAGAACAGCGGCTGGCCGTCGCGATACAGCTTCACCGCGCGGACGTTGGAGGGCATCAGCATGTGCATGAAGTCGCGGGCTTCCTGGTAACCGGCTTCGCCGGCAACCTGGATTTCGTCGATTTCCTTGTTGTAGAGGTCGCGCAGCGAGCGCTTGATCAGCGAGCCTTCCTCGTAAACGAGGGTAGGGGCCTGCGACTTCAAGGTCATATCGCGGACGGTTTCCCACATCCGGATCAGATATTCGAAGTCGCGCTTGATTTCCGGCTTGGTGCGCGAGGCACCTGCGGTGCGCAGGATGATCCCCATGCCTTCCGGCACGTCGAGGTCCGACACTACTTCCTTGAGGCGGGAGCGATCCTGCGCCGAGGTGATCTTGCGGCTGATGCCGCCGCCGCGCGCGGTGTTCGGCATCAACACCGCATAGCGGCCGGCCAGCGACAGATAGGTGGTGAGCGCCGCGCCCTTGTTGCCGCGCTCTTCCTTCACCACCTGCACCAGCATCACTTGGCGGCGCTTGATGACTTCTTGAATCTTGTACTGCCGGCGCGGCCGGAAGGACCGCTCCGGCACCTCCTCGAGCACGTCATCGCCGCCGACCGACTCCACGATGTCTTCTTCGGCTTCTTCCTCGTCGTCGTCTTCATCTTCGGCGTGGTCGTCGCCGGAATGATTGTCGTCGCCAACATGATCTTCGTCGTCGTGCGCTTCGGTGGCGGCGATCGGAAACGGCGCGTCTTCGGCGTAGCTGATCGGTTCCTGGTCGGCTTCGGACTGGTTTTGCACGATTGGTGCGACGGCGGTGGCCGGATCGAACCCCGGCGTCTCCGCAAGCGATTCGTAGCCGGGCGTCTCGCTGACGGCGGTTTGGTCAACGGACGGCGCAGCGGCGTACTCGGCGTCGTGTGCATGATCGTCATCGTCATGCGGTTCAGCATCGCCGCCGCGATCGCCGGCCGCCAGCGGCGTGGCGTGTTCGGCATGATCGTGATGGTCGTGACCGTCATGTTCGTGGTCGGCATGATCCGCGTGCGGCTGTTCGGCCTGCGACGGATCGAGGCCCGCGCCCTCGACAACATCGCTCTGCACCCGCTCGCCATTGCCGCGGCGGCGCTGGTTGCGATGCCGGGGACGGCGGCGGTTGGAGCGATTTTCGCTCTCTTCCTCGGCCTCGCGGTGGGCGCGTTCGTCGGCTTCGATCAGGGCCAGACGATCCGCGACCGGGATCTGGTAATAGTCCGGATGGATTTCGCTGAAGGCGAGGAAGCCATGGCGATTGCCGCCGTATTCGATGAAGGCGGCCTGCAGCGACGGTTCGACCCGCGTGACCTTGGCGAGATAGATGTTGCCGCGCAGCTGTTTGCGCTGGGCGGTCTCGAAATCAAACTCTTCAACGCGATTGCCGCGGACCACAACCACCCGGGTCTCTTCCGGGTGGGTGGCGTCGATCAACATTTTGTTGGGCATTTTTGAACTCTTGGCGGCGGAGCGCACGCATGACGACACGCGCAAATCGCGCGGTCGGATGATGCGAGGGTCCACCTGATTCGGGGGTGAGGGGAAGGCCGAAACGCAACCCGGGGCGCCGTGCCGACAGTGAACCCGGGCCGAAGCTCCGCGCGAAGCTTTCGCTTCGCATCGGCGCGGCCCTTGCGTGGGTCTTGGTCGGCATCTCAGTCTGGCGCATCAAGCGTCGGCCCGTCTGAACAGATTGGCGGTAAAGCGTCCGCCGTGTCTTCTTGCTGAAGGACCAGCGCAGCGCCGAAGCGCTCGCCAGCTGTGGCAAATCCCGACCATGCGGCCGAAATAGTCGGTCATGAAGTGTCTGAACCGCCCCTGGAGCGAAAATGACCTGGGACCGGACGCCGCTCGGGCTGGAACCGCCGCTCCTGCACAACCGCGCGCTGCGCTGGCTGGGGAGCGGACGGAAGAACGCTAAATCCCGTTGGTATTGGGAGGGATCTGGCGCTGCACCGGGAGGCTGAACGCGACACAACCGGGAGTTTAGACCGTCAGCGATTGATTCATACGAGGAATGGCTGGCGCTTGCAAGGGAAGCGTCGCCCCTGGGCAACACCCCGGCTCAATCGCCTCGGGATCCTTAAGCATCGGTTAACCGTACGGTTCTATTGCGGTAAAAGAGCAGTCGGAGGGACGGGATTCGTTGTCAGGCCGCGCAAATCATTTTGTTTTGTTTGGCGCAATCTCTGCGTGCGCCGCAGCATTGCTGTGTCTTTCTACGACCGTTGGTAACACGGCGGACCCCGAATCGACCGGCTCGGTAACTGCAAGCAATTTTCCGCTCGCCTCCGATGTGCGGCTGGCCGGCGACGACAAGCAAACCCGCTTCATTGTCGATCTCGACCAGAAATTCCCGTTGCGGGCGTTTGCGCTCGCCGACCCTTACCGGGTCGTGGTGGATCTGCCGCAAATCAACTTTCGGCTGCCCATCGGCTCCGGCGCTACCGGTCGCGGGCTGATCAAGGCGTTCCGCTATGGCCTGGTGATGCCCGGCGGGTCGCGGATCGTGCTGGATCTCACTGGCCCGGCGAAGATCGAGAAGGCCTATGTGCTGGACGCGGCCAACGGCCAGCCGCCGCGCATGGTGATCGAACTTGAAGCGGTGGATCGCACCACCTTCGTGCAATCGCTTGGCGCGGAGAGTCGCCCCGAGCTGCGGCCAGCGGTCGGCGTGGTCGAGGCATCGGCGGCGCCGAACGTGGCGGCTCCGCGCGCGATCGAAGCCGCCAAGCCGGATGCCCGGCCGGTGGTGGTGATCGATCCCGGCCATGGCGGCGTCGACAACGGCACCCAGGCCGGCGGCAACGGCATCGCCGAGAAGAATCTGGTGCTGGATTTCGCCGTCGCCTTGCGCGACCGGATTGAAAAAGCCGGCAAATACCGGGTGGTGATGACCCGCACCGACGACACCTTCATTGCGCTGGCCGATCGGGTGAAAATCGCGCGGGCGCAATCGGCGTCGCTGTTCGTCTCGATTCACGCCGATGCGCTGCCGCGCAGTGAAGGCGACGCCGAGGGCGCCACGATCTATACGCTGTCCGACAAGGCGTCGGATGCTGAGGCCGAACGGCTGGCGGAGGCGGAAAACAAGGCCGATGCGATCGGCGGGGTCAATCTGACCGAAGAGCCGACCGATGTCGCCGACATCCTGATCGACCTTGCCCAACGCGAGACCCGGACCTTCTCCAATCGATTTGCTCGGCAGTTGATGGGCGAGATGAAGGGCACGGCGCGAATGCACAAGCACCCGCTGAAATCAGCCGGCTTCAAGGTGCTGAAGGCGCCGGACGTGCCCTCGGTACTGCTCGAACTCGGTTACGTCTCGAACAAGGGCGATCTGAAGCAATTGGTGTCGGAAAGCTGGCGGACCAAGACGGTGGGGTCGGTGGCCAAGGCGATCGATTCTTTCCTGGCCAAGCGATTGGTGTCGGCCAGCGCGCCGAACTGAAAAACCGCCGATGGCGGCGGCTTGGAGCCCTAGTTTGGCCACAGCGAGCGTTCTATAGAAAAGTCCGTATGCGGTTTGCGTAATCGGGTAAAATTGCCTTGTGTCCGGGTGGTGCGAATCTCCATGGACGCGGATCGGCTCGCCGACGGGAACTTCGCCGCCTGACGCGGCTGGGATTGAAACGGATATTTTCGAATGCGCCTGTTGCTGCGGTTTATGGGATTTCTGTTTGCCGCCGGGACCATCGTGTTTCTGGTCGGCGTCGCCGCCGTGGCCGGCATGATCTGGCATTACTCCAAGGACCTTCCGGACTATTCGCAGCTGCAGGATTATGAGCCGCCGGTGATGACGCGGGTGCACGCCGCCGACGGCGCGCTGCTCGGGGAATATTCCAAGGAACGCCGGCTGTACCTGCCGATCCAGGCGGTGCCGAAGCTGGTGATCAACGCGTTCCTTGCTGCCGAGGACAAGAACTTCTACGAGCACGGCGGCATCGACTATTCCGGCATGGCGCGCGCCGCATTGCTGTATGCGCAGAATTTCGGCTCCAACCGCCGTCCGCAGGGCGCCTCCACGATCACCCAGCAGGTGGCGAAGAATTTCCTGTTGACCAACGAGGTGTCGTTCACGCGCAAGATCAAGGAAGCCTTGCTGGCGATGCGGATCGAGCGCGCCTATTCGAAGGACAAGATCCTCGAACTGTATCTGAACGAAATCTATCTCGGGCTCGGCGCCTACGGCATCGCGGCGGCCTCGCTGGTGTATTTCGATAAGTCGGTCAACGAACTCACCGTCGCGGAAGCCGCCTATCTGGCGGCGTTGCCGAAGGCACCGGCGGCGCTGCATCCGATCCGCAACCGCGACCGCGCGGTCGAGCGCCGCAACTACGTGGTCGATCGGCTGCTGGAAAACGGCTGGATCAAGCAGGCCGACGCCGACAAGGCCCGCAAGGAGCCGCTCGCCGTGACCAACCGAGCCAATGCCGCGCATACCTTTGCCGGCGAGTATTTCGCCGAGGAGGTTCGCCGCGACGTGCTCGAGCGCTATGGCGAGAAGAAGCTGTATGAAGGCGGCCTGTCGGTCCGCACCACGCTCGATCCGAAATTGCAGGTGGCCGCGCGCAAGACCATGGTGGCCGGGCTGATCAACTACGACGAGGCGCAGGGCTGGCGCGGCGCGGCCAACAAGCTCGACATCGGCGGCGACTGGGGCGTCAAGCTCGCCGACGTCAAGTCGCTGTCGGACATCTCGCCGTGGCGATTGGCGGTGGTGCTCGAGAGCGGTGAGAAATCCGCACGGATCGGATTTCAGCCAGGCCGCGAACTCGGCGGCGCGGTGTCCAAGGAGCGCCAGACCGGAATCGTTACGATCGACGGGGTGAAATGGGCCAAGGCCGCCGCGGGACCGACCCGTGGAAAGACGCCGACGATGGTGTCGCAGGTGCTGTCGGCCGGCGATATCATCTATGCCGATCCGTTGCTTGCCAAGGACGGCAGCTTGGTCGAGGGCCAGTTCCGGTTGAGGCAATTGCCTGAAGTGTCCGGCGCGATGGTTGCGATGGACCCCTGGACCGGCCGCGTGGTGGCGATGGTCGGCGGCTTCTCGTTCGACCAGAGCCAGTTCAACCGCGCCACCCAGGCCTATCGGCAGCCCGGCTCGTCGTTCAAGCCGCTGGTGTATTCGGCGGCGATGGACAATGGCTACACGCCGTCGACCGTGGTGGTCGATGCGCCGATTGAAATCGATCAGGGACAGGGCGCAGGCGTCTGGCGGCCGGAAAACTACTCGACCGGCAAGTATTACGGTCCGCAGACGCTGCGCATGGCGTTGCAGAAATCGCTCAACACCGTCACCGTGCGGCTGGCGCAAGACGTCGGCATGCCGCTGATCGGCGAATACGCCAAGCGGTTCGGCGTCTACGACGAACTGCCGAACTATCTATCCTATGCGCTCGGCGCCGGCGAGACCACGGTGATGCGAATGGTCACGGCCTATTCGATGTTCGCCAATGGCGGCCGCCGGGTGAAGTCGACGCTGATCGACCGGATTCAGGACCGCTATGGTCACACTATCTTCAAGCACGACGCACGCGAATGCCGCGGCTGCGACGCGCCTCAGGGCTGGAAAAACCAGCCTGAGCCGCAGCTGGTCGATCGTCGCGAACAGGTGCTGGACGCGATGACCGCCTACCAGATCACCTCGATGATGGAAGGCGTGGTGCAGGCCGGTACCGCGACGGTGATGCGCGACGTCGGCAAGCCGATCGCCGGCAAGACCGGCACCACCAACGACGAAAAGGATGCCTGGTTCATCGGCTTCTCGCCGGATCTGGTGATCGGGGTCTATCTCGGCTACGACAAGCCGCGCAATCTTGGCAAGGGCGCCACTGGCGGCCATCTGGCAGCGCCGATCGCGCGCGACTTCATGAAACTGGCGCTGGCCGACAAGCCGGCGGTTCCGTTCCGCGTTCCCGCCGGCATCAAGCTGATCCGGGTCGACTCCAAGACCGGGATGCGCGCCGGCCCCGGCGACAGCGGCAGGACGATTCTCGAGGCGTTCAAGCCCGGCACCGCGCCGCCAGACAACTATTCGGTGATCGGCGTCGCCGACGCCGAGGGGCGCTCGCTGACAGTGCCGGCCGATGCCGACCGGACCATCCTGCGCTCCGGCACCGGCGGGCTGTATTAGGGCGATTGCGCGACAGCGCTTTCGCCGCTACATCCCTGCCAGCCTTTATCGCGGCCAGATCCGCAGATCAGAGATTCCATGCGCCCAGAAATTGAACGCCTTGTTGAAGAGATCAAGCAGTCAGTCGGGCTGCTGAGGAGGCATCTTTGACGTCGATGCATCGACGGCACGCCTCGCGGAGCTGAACAAGCTCGCCGAAGACCCCAATCTCTGGAACGATCCCCAAAAGGCCCAGAAACTGATGCAGGAGCGGACCTCGCTGGAGGATTCGCTGACCGGCATCGGCAAGGTCGAGCGCGAGCTCGACGACAATGTCGAAATGATCGAACTCGGCGAAGCCGAGAACGACGACGGCGTGGTGCTCGAAGCCGAGGCCGCGCTGAAGGCGCTGAAGAAGGACGTCGCCCGGCGCGAGCTGGAAGCGCTGCTCGGCGGCGAAGCCGACCGGTTCGATTCCTACCTCGAGGTTCACGCCGGCGCCGGTGGCACCGAGAGCCAGGACTGGGCCTCGATGCTGCTGCGGATGTACACCCGCTGGGCCGAGAAGCACGGCTTCAAGGTCGAATATCTCGAAGAGACGCAAGGCGAAGAAGCCGGGATCAAATCGGCGACGATTCAGATCTCGGGCCACAACGCCTATGGCTGGCTGAAGACCGAGGCCGGCGTGCACCGGCTGGTGCGAATCTCGCCATTCGATTCCAACGCGCGGCGCCACACCTCATTTTCCAGCGTGGCGATCTTCCCGGTGGTGGACAACAGCATCAATATCGACATCAACGAGAGCGACGTCCGCGTCGACACCATGCGCTCGGGCGGCGCCGGCGGCCAGCACGTCAACAAGACCGAATCCGCGGTGCGGCTGACGCATGTGCCGACTGGCGTCGCAGTGGTCTGTCAGGCCGGCCGCTCCCAGCACAAGAACAAGGCGCAGGCCTGGGACATGCTGCGCGCACGACTCTATGAGATCGAGCTGAAGAAGCGCGAGGCGCAGGCCGCCGCCGATCAGGCCGCCAAGACCGAAATCGGCTGGGGCCACCAGATCCGCTCCTACGTGTTGCAGCCCTATCAGATGGTCAAGGATCTGCGCACCGGCGTGCAGACCTCCGACACCTCGGGCGTACTCGACGGCGACCTCGACGAATTCATGGCCGCGACCCTGGCGCAGCGCGCCTTCGGCACGCCGCCGCCCTCGATCGAGGATGTGGACTAATCATGCCTCACGTTGCCTTCATCGGTCTGGGACGGATGGGGCAGGGCATGGCGGGCCGCTATCTCGATGCCGGCTTCAGCGTAGCGGTGTGGAATCGCAGCAAGGTCAAAGCCGACGAACTGATCGCGCGCGGCGCACGCTGGGCAGAGACGCCCGCGGATGCCGCGCAGGGCGCCGACGCTATTGTCACCATGGTGGCCGACGACGAAGCCTCGACGGCGGTGTGGCTGGGCGAGCAGGGTGCCGCGACCACGGCCAAGCCCGGCGCGCTGGCGATCGAATGCTCCACCGTGTCCTATCAGCATGCGCTCGATCTGGCGGCCGAGCTACGCGCGCGCGGTCTGACGTACATCGATTGCCCCGTCACCGGCCTGCCGGACGCCGCCGCCGGCGGCAAGCTGACACTGCTGGTCGGCGCCGAACCCGCCGATCTTGAGAAGGCGCGGCCCTATCTCGCGCCGCTCGGCAGCACGATCCGGCATTTCGGTCCGGTCGGTTCCGGTACGGCCTACAAGCTGATCAACAATCTGATGGGTGCGATCCAGATCGCCGGCCTCGCCGAGGGGCTCGCCATCGCCGAACAGGCCGGGCTCGACATGAAGCTGGTGCTGGAAGCGATCCAGAGCGGCGTCGCCGCGAGCCCGCAGGTGATCCGTCATGCGTCGCGCATGGTGGCGCGGGATTTTTCCGGCGCGACCTTTACCGCTGCACTGCGCCACAAGGATGCGGCCTATGCGGTGGCGTTGGCGGAGAGTTTGCTGCCCGAGGTGCCGCTGGGCCGCGCCGCGGTCGCTGCCTATGCCAAGGCCAAGGTGGCGGCGCCGGATGAGGACGAGGGCAAGATGATCGAGATCGTCTCGCGCGCCAAAGACGCCAAGCACTGATCACCCCGCCGCGCTGAGCCTGACACCCGCGCGCAAAAACTTCTGCGGGTCGACCGCTTCGCCGTCGATCCTGGTTTCATAGTGCAGATGCGGACCGGTGGAGCGGCCGGTGGAGCCGACCGCGCCGATTTCCTGGCCGATCTTGATCGCGTCGCCGACCTTGACGGAAATCTCCGACAGATGGCCGTAGCGGGTCGACAACCCGTTGCCATGGTCGACCTCGATCATCCGGCCGTAGCCGCCGCTCCAGCCCGCCGACACCACTTTGCCGGCCGCGGTGGCGCGTACCGGGTCGCCCATGCTGGCGCGAAAATCCAGCCCGGTATGCATCGCGGGCCGGCCGAGGAAGGGGTCGGTGCGGACGCCGAAGCCGGAGGAGAATTCGACCTGGCCGACCACCGGCTTGCGATACGGCACCAGCGCCAGCGTGCGGTTCAGGCGCTCGACCTGGGCGCGGCTGATATAGATGCGATAGAGCTGGCGGTCGAACGCGCTGGCGTCTGCCTTCGGCTTTATCACCGGCACGAACGGGCCGCCGATCCCCGCGCGCGGCGTGGCCGCTTCCAACTGGCCGGCGTCGAGCCCGAGATCGCTGAGCACGCCGCGCATCCGCCGGGCGCGGGATTCGTAGCCGTCCTCGGCCGAGCTCAACGCCGCGAGCTGGCGTCCTTCGACCTGATCGAGTGAGCTCTGCAGCCGCACGATCACGTTGTCGACGCCCTGAATCTTTGCGAACCGGTTCGGCTGCGGGCTGGCGATTGGCGCGGGCGTGCGGGATTCCAGCCGGGCTTCGCGATCCGGCGGCGCCGCGAAGATCACCGTGTCGCTGATCGGGGACGGTTTTGGGGTTCCGGAGATGCCGGTCTCGCTGGCCGGCGTTCCGCGCGACGGCTTGATGCTGCCCGTGACCGTGGTGTCGGGCAGCCCGCTCAGCGTGCTGGCGCGGGATTCCAGCATGGTCTGGCGGCGCATCACCTGGTCGAGCTTCTGATCGAATTGCTCCTGGTCGAGCAACTGCCGGCTGGTGGTGCGGTCGACCTTGGCGCGCAGTTCCGCGATCCGGTCCTCATAGGCGTATTGCATCTCGGCCTGACGCGCGATCAGCCGGGTCAACACGTCGTCGCGGAACGCGAAATAGGTCGCCGTCGCCGCCGACCAGCAACCCAGCGCGGTGACGGTGCCGACCACGATCCAGAACACCACCGGGCCGATCCGGACCTGCTTGCCGGCGTGCGCGATGGTGTAGCTGCTCTGGCCGGATGGCGACCTTGGCGCGACATGGGCCTGCGCCGGGCGGCGCTGCGGCGATCTGCCGTGATCGTGGGCGTGGTGTTGCTGCGACTCGGAATATTGACCGGAACGATAGGACATCGGCACTCCCGCGCCGGCCGGAAAACGGTTCCCGTCGGCTTAACTCACGGGCGGATTTGACCCCCTCATGGTTAATATTTGGGAAATGCGCGTCACAGCTTTTGCGCCACCGCGAGCACCTCGTCGGCGTGACCGTCGACCTTTACGCCGCGCCAGATTTTCGCGATTCGGCCGTTGCGGCCAATCAGCACCGTGGTCCGAAGTACGCCCTCGAAGGTCTTGCCATACATCGATTTTTCGCCCCAGGCGCCGTACGCCTGCAACATCTGATGGGCTTCGTCCGAAATCAGAGGAGTGGCCAGCTGATGCTTGTCGCGAAACGATTCCTGGGCCTTCAGCGGATCCGCCGAGACGCCGATCACCTGGGTTCCGCAAGCGGCGAAATCGCTCGCCAGTCGGGTGAAGTCGATCGCTTCGCGGGTGCAGCCAGGAGTGGCGGCGCGCGGGTAGAAGAAGATCACCAGCTTGGTGCCGGAATAGTCTGCGAGCTTGACGATTTCCCCGCCGTCGCGCGGCAATGCGAAGCTCGGCGCCTTCGACCCCTCGCTCAGTTCCGCGGCGATGCCCGGCTCGATGGCGGCGATCTGTTGCGGGCGCGGCTTGGTTGCGGCGGGCGATTTGGCCGCGCCGCGCTTGGTGGCCGGCACCGCCACTTTGACGGCCGGCTTCGCGGCTGGTTTGCTTGCGCTTAACGTTTTCGATTTCGGCTTGTGCGATGCTTTCGCAGGTTTTTTAGACAATTTGTCGGCAACCTTGGCGGAGGCTTTGGGGGCCACGCGTTTCACCGGGGCCTTGGCTTTCGCCACGGCCTTCTTCGCGGTCGCCGGCTTGGAGGTTTTCTTGCGCGTTTGCTTGGACATACGCCTTCCTTTCGTCGCTTTCAGAGGGTCAATAATCGCTGGATTGCGGATGGTGCAACGGCGCTGCCGCTGCTGGGCAAATCTGCCGACCTCGGAGTATGGTTACAGGGATTCGAGACACCGGCCATCCCCGTTTGTTGAATTGGCCCGCCGGGCCGATGGCGAGTAACAGTTACAACGAAGGATCGGCCGCGATGCCGCCAAAAGCGCGCTGGTTGCGCACTGGCACGCGGTCCTCCGACGATCCAGCTGACAATTCGCGCTTGCACCGAGAGGCTATGGCCAGCAAAAAAACGTCCCGAGCGTCCGAGGCGCACGCCAGTCACCAGTTCTCGGAATGGGATGATGCCGGCTGGGATCACGACCATGACGAGGCCGGGCTGCATCGTGCGCGCCGGTTGCTGTCCGGCTCAAGCTCCAGACTTCATCGAGTCGGCGATTCGTTTCGTACGGTGCGGCACTGGTTCGCCGGTGAACGCTGGGTGAAGCGGATCGCGGTCGCCGTCCTCGTTCTCGGTTTCATCTTCTCGGCTTGCTTCGCAGGGCTGTGGTGGAGGCTCGGCGCGGGTCCGATCAATCTGGATTTGGCCACGCCCTGGCTCGCGTCGGCGATCGAGGAGAATATTGGCCACGGCAATACAGTCGAAGTCGGCGGCACCCAAATCGAGCGTGCCGGTCGGATTCGGATCGCGGTCCGGATCCGCGACATCGTGGTGCGGGATCGCGATCACGTCATCGTCGCCAGCGCCCCGAAGGCCGAAGTCCGGCTGTCCGGCTCGGCGTTGCTGACGGGGCGGCTTCGCGCCGAGAGCCTCAAGCTGGTCGATGCCGAACTGGCGATCAGAATCACACCCGACGGTCAGGTCACGGTGTCCACCGGCGACAATGCCAGGCCGCTGGCCACCGGCAAGGCGTCGACCCGGCGCAGCACTTCGCCACTGACGCCCGCCGAACTGCCATCAGCTTCGGCGGTGGTGCCTCCGATACAGTTTCCGTCGCCATTCTCCGCCGCGCCGCCGAGCACGCCGGCGGTCCCGGACAATCAGGATGTGGCCAGAGGCCTGCTCGCCGGATTGGACTGGCTCGACAGCCTCAGCCTGACCGGCCTCGACGGACAGAACCTCAATGAAATCGGTTTGAGAAATGGAAACCTGATCGTCGACGATCAGCAGCGCGGCAATCGCTGGAGTTTCGAGAACATTACCCTCAGCCTTCGACGCCCCAGCAATGGCGGGGTGGCGATGACCGTCGGCGAGGAGGGTGCCAAAGCCTGGTCGCTGGGGGTGCTGGTCGGTCCGCCGGCCAATGGCGTGCGCTCGGTCGAGGTTCACGCCAACCGGGTTTCGACCAAGAACGTGCTGCTCGCGTTGCGGATGAAGGACCTGACCTACAGCGCTGATTTTCCGCTGACGGGCGATCTGAAAGGCGAACTCGGCCGCGACGGTCTGCCGACTTTCTTCCGCGGCAAGGTGGTCGCCGGCGCCGGCACGGTGATCGACAGCGATACGCCCGGCTACCCGATGGCGATCGATCAGGCCGAGATCAATCTCGAATGGGATTCCGGACGCCGCGTGCTGCTGGCGCCTTTCAAGATTATTTCAGGGGCGAACCGCGTCACCCTGCTGGCGTCGCTGGAACCGCCGAACGACAATGTCAACGACTGGCGGTTGGGCTTCAGCGGCGGCACCATCGTGCTGCCGGACAGCGGCGGCGAACCGGCGCTGATCTTCAACCGGGTCGCAATCAAGCTGCGCTTCGATACCGACAACCGAAGAGTGCTGCTGACCCAGGCCGATATCGGCAACGGCGAGATCGGCGTCGCCGGCACCGGCAGCCTGGATTATTCTGGCGAGCCGCGGCTGACGCTTGGATTGGCCGGGACGCCGATGTCGGTGTCGGCGCTGAAGCGGATGTGGCCAATTCTGGTCGTGCCAGAGGTTCGCGAATGGGTGATCGAGCGGATCGACAAGGGTGCGATCCAGAGCATCGATGTCGCCGTCAATTCGCCCACCAAAAATCTGTCGCGCCGCGGCCCGCCGATTCCCGACGACGGCCTGCTGGTCAACATCATCGGCACCGGCGCGGTGCTGCGGCCGGTCGACGGCATGCCGCTGGTGCGCGATGCCGATATGCGCGCCCGGGTTACCGGCCGCACCGCGACGGTGACGATTGGGCAGGGCACGGTCGAGACTCCGATCGGGCGCAAGATTGGCCTCAACGATATCGTTTTCGAGGTGCCCGACATGGCGCCGAAACCGGCGCCGGCGCGGGTCAAGTTTCGCCTCGAGGGGCAGGTACCCGCTGTCGCCGAGATCCTCGCCTCCGACCGGCTCAGCGAATTCAGCGGCATGCCGATCGATCCCAACACCAGCAAGGGAAACGTGACGGCGCAGGTCGCGCTCGGTATGCCGATCCAGCGCGAACTGACCAAGGCCGACACCACCTATTCGGTCAACGCCGAACTCACCGGCTTTTCTGCCGACAAGCTGGTAATGAACCAGAAGCTCGAAGCCAGCAGCCTGAAGGTGACCGCCAACAACCAGGGCTATCAGGTCAAGGGCGACGTCAAGATCAACGGCCAGCCGGCGACGCTGGATTACCGCAAGCCGAACGACGGCGACGCCGATGTCAAATTGCTGGCCACGCTCGACGACGCCAGCCGTGCCCGGCTCGGAATCGATCTAGGCCCCGCCGTCAGCGGCGCGATTCCGATCAAGCTGATCGGCAAGATTGGCGGCGCCGACCGCGAAAACCGCCTCGGCATCGACGCCGATCTGACGGCGCTGAAGCTCGACAACATTCTGCCGGGCTGGACCAAGCTGCCCGGCAAATCCAGCCGCGCCGTGTTCAACGTGGTACAGAAGCCGCAATCGACCCGCTTCGAGGATATCGTGATCGACGGCGGCGGTGCGCAGATCAAGGGCTCGCTCGAGGTCGATCAGAATGGCGACCTGCTGAACGCGAATTTTCCGATCTATTCGCCCTCGGAAGGCGACAAGACCACCTTGAAGGCGGAGCGTGGCCAGGACGGCGTTCTGAAGGTCACGATGCGTGGCGACGTGTTCGACGGCCGCGGCTTCATCAAGTCGGCAATGTCGAGCAAGGAAGCCGACAGCAAGACCAAGGCCAAGAGCATCGACCTCGACCTCGATCTCAAGCTCGGCGCGGTGGCTGGGTTTCTCGGCGAAGCCGTGCGCAGCGTCGACGTCAAGATGTCCCAACGCAACGGAGCGATCCGGGCGTTCACGCTGAGCGGAAAACTTGGCCGCGATACCCCGCTGAGCGGCGATATTCGCGGCCGCGCCCAGGGCCGCGAAGTGATCTATCTGGAAACCAACGACGCCGGCGCGTTCTTCCGCTTCACCGATACCTACGGCAAGATGTATGGCGGCCAGCTCGCACTGGCGATGGACGTGCCGACCACGGAGCCGAGGCAGAAGGAAGGCCTGATCAATGTCCGCGATTTCTCGGTCAGGGGCGAATCGGCGCTCGACCAGGTCGCGGCCAACGGACCCAGCGTCTCGCAATCCGGGCTGAGTTTCTCGCGGCTGCGCGCCGAATTCACCCGGCAGAACGGCCAGCTCACGATCCGCGAAGGCGTGGTGAAAGGTCCGATCATCGGCGCCACCATCGAGGGCAAGATCGATTACCCCGGCAATCAGGTCCGCATGAGCGGCACCCTGATTCCGATGTACGGCCTCAACAACATGTTCGGCCAGATTCCGATCGTCGGCCTGTTTCTCGGCGGCGGCAGCAATGAGGGACTGATCGGCGTCACCTACGAGGTGATCGGCTCGCCCGGCCAGCCGGTGCTGCGGGTCAATCCGATTTCGGCGATGGCGCCGGGCGTGCTGCGCAAGATCTTTGAGTTCGGCACCGGCAAGCAGAACAACGGCGATTTCCCGGTGCCGAACAACTGACCTCGCGTTGCTGTTACGCCTTGCCGCGCAGCCACGGCACCATGCGGCCGAGCGTTGCATCATGGCGAATATATTGATGCCACAGCGCGGCGATGACGTGGATGCCGACCACCGCGACGCTCGTCACGAAGATCACTTCGTGGATGTTGTGTGCCAGCCCGGCCCATTCCTTCGATGGCGCCATCAGCGGCGGGATGCCGAGCAGGGTGACGCCGCGCCCGGCGGTCAACACCATGGCGAGGCCGGAGGCCGGCAGCGCCAGCAGCAGCAGATAGAGCAGGCCGTGGCTGATCCTGGCGAGGACGTCGGTGACGCGTGTGGTCGGCACAAGGTCCGGCGCGCCATGCACCCGTTGCCACAGGATCCGCAGTGCCGCGAGGCCCAGCACGATCACGCCGATCGCCTTGTGCCAGTCCATCACTGTGCCGCGCATCGGATCGGTCTTGTCCAGACTTCCGGCGTAGTTCACCAGAGCGACCAGCGCGATGATGGCAAAGAAGATCACCCAGTGCAGCGTGACCGCGAAGGCGCCGTACTCGCTGGGCCGTTTGTTGGCAGTTTCGATATTGGTCGTCGTCATGGTGTCTCCGCAAGCAATTGAGTGCGCGATCGGCCGCCGCGACAGCAGCCAAGCGGAGAAATCATGCGCCGTCGAAAACCGCCGGCCTGTGATCGAGCGCAAATCCCGACTACACATTTTGCTGATCGCGCGCGCCGACGCCTCTCTGTGACTTGGGCGCACCTCGGCGGCATGACGGATGGTCGCCAATGCTTAGCAAGAGCGTGGAGCAGGTCGGTGTGACCTGCGGCCCGCAGGAGCGGTTCACATTGCGGATCGTGGTTGAAAAGAGCCGGGCTGACCCCGGCTTCGTCAGGCGGCGCGGACGCTGGCCAGGAAGGTGGTGACTTCGCCGGCGAGTTGTTCGGCCTGCTTCGACAGGTTGGACGCCGAACTCAGCACCAGATTGGCGGCGCCACCGGTCTCGTTGGCCGCGGCACTGACCCCGCCGATGTTGGTGGTCACCTCCTGGGTGGCCTGGGCGGTCTGGGTGACGTTGCGGGCGATCTCCGACGTGGCTGCGCCTTGCTCCTCGATCGCCGTGGCGATCGTGCTGGCGATGGCGCTGACTTCCTCGATGGTGACGGTAATGCCCTTGATTGCCTCCACAGCTTCGCGGGTCGCTGTCTGGATCTGGGCGATGCGGGTGCCGATTTCCTTGGTGGCTTCGGCGGTCTGGCCGGCGAGACTTTTGACTTCGGAAGCGACCACCGCAAAGCCGCGGCCGGCTTCGCCGGCGCGGGCGGCTTCGATCGTCGCATTGAGCGCCAGCAGATTGGTCTGGCCGGCGATGTTCGAAATCAATTCGGCGACATGCTCGATCTGCTGCGCACCATCGGCCAGCGCGCGAACGATGGTGTCGGTGCGGCGCGCGCTTTCGACGGCGTGGTCGCTGATCTTGGCGGATTGCGCCACCTGGCGGCTGATTTCGGCGATCGAAGAGGTCAGCTCCTCGGCGGCCGAGGCGACCGTCTGCACGCGGGTGCTGGCCTCGTTCGCGGCCGTGGCCACCACGGTGGCCTGCTGATTGGTGCGCTCGGCGGTGCCGCTCATCGACTGTGCGGTGGCTTCAAGCGCAGATGATCCCGATGCCATCAATCCGACCAGCTGTCCGACCGAGGTATCGAATTTGTCGGCCAGGGCGATCAGGGCATCGCGCTTTTCGGCTTCGCCGCGCTGTTTCGAGGTCGCCTGGTCGGCCTCCAGGGTGCGGGCGGTCAAGGCGGTCTGCCGCAGCATCTCCAGGGTCTCAGCCATCCGTCCGATCTCGTCGCCGCGATCGGTCTCGCCGACCTTCTCGTCGAGCGATCCGGTGGCGATCGACTGCATCCGGTTCTGCTGACGCTTCAGCGCGCCCAGCACGTCGCGGGCGATCAGCCAGGACAACAGCGCCATCAGCACCAAGACGCCGATGCCGATCGCGGTCAGCCGCAGCGTCAGCGCACGAATGTCGGCATCGAGATCATCGACATAGAGGCCGACGGCGACGACGATGTTCCATGGCTCGAACGCACGCGCAAAAACCATCTTCTGCAGCGGAACGGTCTGGCCCGGCCGCGGATAGAGATAATAGGTGGTGCCGCCCTCCGGCTGCTTCGTGGCAGCTTCGATGATGGCGCGCGCAATCTCGAGGCCGTTGGAATCCTTTGCGCCAGTCACCTTGCCTTCGAGCGCCGGATTGCCGGCATTCATCATCACGCCGGTATCGGCGGTTCGATAGGCGGCTGCGTAGCCCTGGCCATTGTCGAACTTCATGACGCTGGCGCGCGCGCGAAACTGCAGTTCCGCTTCCTCACGGGTGATCTTGCCGGCGGCAACCTGATTTTGCAACGCTTGCGCCGTGCCGATCACCATCTCGACCGCGCCGCGCAGCTGAGCGGTCCGGTCCTTCAGCATGCGGCTCTGGCTGAGCGCGGCCGACACCATCACGACCGCGCAGACCGCGATCGCTGAGAGGGCGACCATGCTGGCAAGCTTGGTGCGAATCGTGAATCGGCTGAGGACGCTCATTTTGACCCTTGGCTGGAACTGCGGCGCCGACAGTTACGCAGAACCGCACTACCCAATCGTGAAGATCAGAACCGAACAGTAAAACTACCGGCCCCGAAGCGCCGGCACCACCATAAAGGGGATCATGCCCAGCAGCACGGCGACCAGCGCGAAGGCGATCACCAGATCGTAGCTGTTAGTGAAGTCGTGGATCAGGCCTCCGCACCACGAGCCGAACGCCGATCCCAATCCGCTGCCGATCGAGATCGTGCCGTAGATGGTGCCGACCCGTTCGCCGCGAAAGATCTTCATCGCGGTTGCGGTGATCAGCGGTCCGCGCGAGCCGATCATGCTGCCGAAGCAGATCACGAATCCGGTCAGCATCCAGATGTTTGGATGCCATTTCAGCAGCCACAGCATGATGATGCCGATGATCGAAAACGCGTAGCTGAACAGGATCGAGGGGCGCCGTCCGATGATGCCGTCGAGCCAGCTGACGCCCATCATGCCGAACAACAGCACCACACCGGAAAATCCCCAGGCCGTCGCCGCCTGCAGCGGGGGAAAGCCGACATCGATCAGATAGGCGACGACCTGCGCGGCGATCGCGTACATCCCAATCGCGGTGAAGAAGAAGGTGCAGAACAGCGCCCAGAACGCGTGGTGTCGGATGGCGCTGTGCAGGGTCCAGCCTTCGTCGACGAGATGGTGCGACGCCGCTCGGGCCAGGCTCTCGGAGCCGCCCGCGTAGCGGCGCCATGGCAGCACCAGCAGGGGCAGCAGCAGCAGCAAGACTGCCGCGCCGAACCACAGATAGGCGCCGCGCCAGCCAAAATGGTCGATCAGCAGCTGCGCCACCGGCAACATGATCAGCACGCCGGCGCCGGTCGCCGAATACACAACCGCCATCGCGGTCGGCAGCCGCGGGCCGAACCAGCGGCCGAGCAGGATCGAGTTCGGCACATTGCCGATGCAGGCGATGCCGAGCCCGACGCTGAGGCCGACGCTGAGCTGGAACTGCCAGAGTTGCTGGGCGTAGGACGCAGCCAGGAACGCGCCGCCGAGCAGCACCATGCCGAGGGCGTAGACCGCACGCGGACCGGAGCGATCGAACAGCCGGCCAATCAGCGGCGAGGCCAGCCCGCCGCACAGAGCGGTCAGCGAATAGATCGACACCGCCTCGGCGCGGTCCCAGCCGAAAGATTGCGAGATCGGCAGCAGGAAAACGGTAAAGCTCTCGCCGAGCCCGCGGCCGAGCACCGAGAGCAGAAAGCAGACGCCGAGAACCGACAGGCCGGTGCGCTGCGATAACCTATGGTCCAACAGACGTTCCTTCCCGAACAGGCTTTCCGGTATGGAACGCGTTTTGGCGGGAAAGAACAGGGGGCTCAGCGAATGGGGCTATGCGGGCCTGAGCAGCACGTGCTTCTTCCGGCCCATCGACAGCTTGATCACGCCGTCCGCCGTCAGGTCCGCCGCCGTCAGCACCATCTTCTCGTCGGTCACGGCAACGTCGTTGACGCGCAACCCGCCGCCCTTGATCTGGCGCCGCGCTTCGCCATTGGAGCCGACCAGACCGGTCTTCTCGGCGAACGCCGCCAGCACGCCGAGCCCGGCCTCGAGTTCGGCCGCCGCGATTTCCACGCTCGGCAGGTCGGTCGCGGTGCCGCCCTGCTCGAAAGTGGTGCGCGCGGTGGCCTCGGCGCGCGTGGCAGCGTCGCGGCCGTGGATCAGCGCGGTGGTCTCGGTCGCCAGCACCTTCTTGGCCTCGTTGAGTTCCTGGCCTTTCAGCGCGGCGAGCCGGGCGATCTCTTCCATCGGCAGCAGCGTGAACAGTTTCAGGAACCGCTCGACGTCGGCGTCCTCGGTGTTGCGCCAGTATTGCCAGTAATCGTAGGGCGACAGCATGTCGGCGTTGAGCCAGACCGCGCCGGCGGCGGTCTTGCCCATCTTGGCGCCGGACGAGGTCGTCAGCAGCGGGCAGGTGAGGGCGTGCAGCTGATGCGTGCCCATGCGGCGGCCGAGATCGACGCCGTTGACGATATTGCCCCACTGGTCGGAGCCGCCCATCTGCAAATTGCAGCCGTAGCGCCGCGCCAGCTCGACGAAGTCGTAGGATTGCAGGATCATGTAGTTGAATTCGATGAAAGATAGTTCCTGCTCGCGGTCGAGCCGCATCTTCACCGAATCCATGGTGAGCATGCGGTTGATCGAGAAGTGCCGACCGACGTCGCGCAGCATTTCGATGTAGTTCAGCTTGGTCAGCCACTCGGCATTGTCGGCCATCACGGCGTCGGACTTGCCGTCGCCGAATTTGATCAGCTTGGCGAAGGTGCCCTTGATCGAATCCTTGTTGGCGTCGATCTGCTCGTAGGTCAGGATCTTGCGGGTCTCGTCTCGGCCGGAGGGATCGCCGACCCGCGTGGTGCCGCCGCCCATCAGCGCGATCGGCCTGTTGCCGGTCGCCTGCAGCCAGTGCAGCATCATGATCGAGAGCAGGTGTCCGACATGCAGCGACGCCGCGGTGCAGTCATAGCCGACATAGGCGACCGCCTCGCCGCGCGACGCCAGGGCGTCCAGCGAGTCCGGATCGGAAATCTGATGAACGAAGCCGCGGCCTTGCAGCACATTGAGAAAATCAGACTTAAATGCGGTCATTGGTGTGCGACTCTGATCATTGTTATTTCACGGTATCGCAACGGAGTTGCCGAACATCGTGAATGCTGGCTGACGCGTTTCGGTGCGATGTGGCATTATAAGAACTGGATGTTCGACACAAGTTGGACGTTTTCCGACTTCGGCGGCCTGAAGGGGTCCATGTCATGATAATGACGGCGATCGGACTGATGAGCGGAACCTCGCTCGACGGGGTCGACGTCGCCTTGATCAAGACCGACGGCAAGCGGGTGACTGCGCTCGGCCCCTCTGGCTATCGGCCCTACAGCGAGGGCGAGCGCGGCCTGCTGCGCCAGGCGCTGGCCGAGGCAGCGCAGTTAACGCAGCGCGACGCCCGTCCGGGAATCCTCGGCGAGGCGGAGCGGGCGGTGACCATCGCCCACGCCGAGGCGGTCGCGGCCTTCACCGCGCAGAACCGGATCGCGCGCGAGGAGATCGACATCGTCGGGTTTCACGGCCAGACCGTGCTGCATCGCCCGGCGCAGAAGCTGACGGTGCAGATCGGCGACGCGCTGGCGCTGGCGAAGGCGATCCATATCCCGGTGATGCATGATTTCCGCGCCGCCGACGTCGCGGCGGGCGGGCAGGGCGCGCCGTTGGTGCCGGTCTATCACCGCGCGCTGGCGCAGTCGCTCGACCGCGACGGCCCGATCGTCGTGGTCAATATCGGCGGGGTTTCCAACATCACCTATATCGACGGCACTGACAGCCTGATCGCCTGCGATACCGGGCCCGGCAATGCCCTGTTAGACGATTTTGTATTCGCCGTGACCGGCCAGCCGTTCGACGCCCAGGGCAAATTGGCGGCGCAGGGCGAGCCCGATCAGGACTGGATCGCGCGGTCGCTGGCGCATCCGTTCTTCGCACTGCCGCCGCCGAAATCGCTCGACCGCAACGATTTCGCCGCACTTCGGCTGGGGCAGATCGCGCCCGACGACGGCGCCGCGACGCTGACCGCGTTCACCGTGGCGGCGATCGCGGCGATCGCGCCGTTGCTGCCGAAACCGCCGCGGAGCTGGATCGTCACCGGCGGCGGCGCCCGCAACCTGACGATGCTGCGGATGTTGCGCGAGGGCTTGGCGCCGGCCAGCGTCGAGACCGCCGATGCGCTGGGCTGGTCGGCCGACGCGATGGAGGCGCAGGCGTTCGGCTTTCTCGCCGCGCGCGGCCTGAAGGGACTGCCGCTGAGCTATCCGGCGACCACCGGCGTGCCGCTGCCGATGACCGGCGGGCTGATCGCGCGGCCCTGATCACGTCTGATTGATGCAGGTGCATTGATCTTGACGCTTCATGCAGATGCATTTAATTTGATGCAGTTGCATGAAGTGGACACGTCAAATGCCGTCGACAGATAACATTGAATTCGCCCTGGTCCTGCTCCGCAACGCGCGGGGCCTGATCGGCATCGCCCGGTTGCGGTTGCGCCAAATGATCGTGTGCAGGCGTTGGGACGGGTCCTGCCATGGCCAGTGCTGACCGCGCCGACAGCGGCGCGCCCGTGCTGACCCTGATCAGCCATCGGCTGTGCCCCTATGTGCAACGCGCGGTGATCGCGTTGACCGAGAAGGGCGTGCCGTTCGAGCGGATCGACATCGATCTTGCCAACAAGCCGGACTGGTTTCTGGCGATCTCGCCGCTCGGCAAGACCCCGGTGCTGAAGGTCGGCGATACGGCGATCTTCGAATCGGCGGTGATTCTCGAATATCTGGAAGAGACCCAGCAGCACCCGCTGCATCCGGCCGATCCGCTGGCGCGCGCGGAGCATCGCGGCTGGATCGAGTTCGGCTCAGCGGTGCTTGCCGACATTGCCGGGCTTTACGCGGCGCCGGATCAAGCCGCGTTCCAGGCCAAGGCCGTGCAGCTTGAGGCGCGATTTGCCCGGCTCGAGGCCCGCCTCGCGGCTTCACCTTGGTTCGACGGCGAAAAATTCTCGCTGGTCGACGCCGCGTTCGGACCGGTGTTCCGCTATTTCGACGTGTTCGACCAGATCGGCGACTTCAGCATCCTTGACGGCAAACCGAAGCTGGCGCGCTGGCGCAAACATCTCGCGGAGCGGCCGTCCGTACGCGGGGCCGTCAGCGCCGACTATCCGGCGCTGCTGCGCGACTTCCTGATCCGGCGCAATTCCTGGATCTCAAGGCTGCAGCTCCAAGCCGCAGCCTGACGTTTAACGGACGTTGGCGAGCCGCATGTCGAGATATCCGGTTACCGATTCCATCAGCGGCTGCAATTTGCCGTCGAAGAAATGGTTGGCGCCGGGGATGATGTGCTGGTCGATCACGATGCCCTTCTGGGTCTTGAGCTTTTCGACCAGGGTGTTGACGTCCTTCGGCGGCACCACCGCGTCCTTCTCGCCATGCACGATCAGGCCCGACGACGGGCAGGGCGCCAGGAACGAGAAGTCGTAGAGATTGGCCGGCGGCGCGATCGAGATGAAGCCCTCGACTTCGGGCCGGCGCATCAACAGCTGCATGCCGATCCAGGCGCCGAACGAGAAGCCGGCTACCCAGCAGGCGCGTGCTTCGGGATTGATGGTCTGCGCCCAGTCCAGCGCCGAGGCCGCATCGGACAATTCGCCGGTGCCGTGGTCGAACGAGCCCTGGCTGCGGCCGACGCCGCGGAAATTGAAGCGCAGCACCGAGAAGCCGCGATGCACGAAGGCGTAATAGCACTGGTAGATGATCTGGTGATTCATCGTGCCGTGGAACTGCGGATGCGGGTGCAGCACCATAGCGATCGGCGCGTTCTTCTGCTTGGCGGGATGGTAACGGCCTTCGAGGCGGCCTGCGGGACCGGTGAAAATGACTTCGGGCATCAGCGATCCTTGGTAAGCAACCGGCTTGTGCGGGCTCGGCGCGGGCGCACATCAAGCCTTGCAATTAAAGGCCGATCAGGCGCCGTCCGGCGAACGAGGCGTAACGGCGGGGGAACGGGAAGCCGCGTTCTAGCATACAGCGAGGGGCCAAAAGCAAGGTTTTTGAGCACGGGGCCTTTTGCGGGACGCATTGGCGGCGCGACAGTGCGAACCGATGTGCGGTAACTTTGTCCCGAGGTTCCTGGTCGTCGAACAAGGGTACAACAATTCAAATGGTTGATCGGGTCTATCTTGACTGGAATGCGACAACGCCGCTGCGGCCCGAGGCCAAGGCGGCGATGGTGGATGCATGGGACCTGGTCGGAAACCCGTCGTCGGTTCATGCCGAGGGTCGCGCGGCGCGGCGGCTGGTGGAGGAGGCGCGAGGATACGTTGCCAAGGCGATCGGCGCGGAGCCGCGCCAGATCGTCTTCACCTCGGGCGGAACCGAAGCCAACGCCCTGGCGCTGACCTCGGGTCTCCGGGGTTCATCGCAACCCGCTGAACATCTTATTGTTTCCGCGATCGAACACGCCTCGGTGCTGGCCGGCGGGCGGTTCTCCCCCGAGCGGACGAGCATCCTTGAGGTCACCCCGTCAGGCGTGATCGATCTTGATCAGCTGCGGACGCTGCTGGCGCAGGGGGCGCCGGCGCTGGTGTCGGTGATGCTTGCCAACAACGAGACCGGCGCGCTGCAGCCGATCGCCGAGGCCGCCGAGCTGGTGCATCAGGCCGGCGGCATTCTGCACGTCGATGCGATCCAGGCGCTCGGAAAAACTCCGTTCAACCTCAAAGGTTTGAATGCCGATCTGGTGTCGCTGTCGGCGCATAAGCTGGGCGGCCCCCAGGGCGTCGGCACGCTCGTCATTGGCGAAGGAGTGTCGAATCTCGCACCAATGCTGCGCGGCGGTGGTCAGGAACTCGGACGGCGAGCAGGAACCGAGAACGTCGCCGGAATCGCCGGTTTTGGCGCGGCGGTGCAGGCCGCGATGGCCGCGTTGCCCGCGGAGATGGCGCGGGTCGAAACGCTGCGCAACCGGCTTGAGACCGGCTTGCGGCAAACTCAAGGCCTGATTGTGATCGCCGATTCTGTGCCCCGGCTGCCGAATACGACGCTGTTTGCCGTTCCCGGACTGCGCGCCGAGACCGCCGTGATCGGCTTCGACCTCGCGGGAATCGCGGTTTCGTCGGGGTCCGCCTGCTCCTCCGGCAAGGTGGCGCCATCCCATGTGCTGGCAGCGATGGGGTTTGGTCCGGAACTTGCTCAAGCAGCCATAAGGCTCAGTTTGGGCTGGTCCAGTCGCGAAGCCGACATCGATCGCTGCATCGAGGCTTGGCGAAAGCTTGCCGGGACACTAGTTAAAAGGGATCATGAAACAGTGCTTGAACGATTCTAACACGGGTGGTTTCATTCGCAGGATCGTGTAAGCACATGTGAGTTGATCCACCGCGGTCCTTGAAACCGCGAGCGGAGGTTAAAATGGCTGCCGTCCAAGAAACCGTCGATCGGGTTCGCCAGATCGACGTCGATCAATATCGATATGGATTCGAGACGCTGATCGAGTCCGACAAGGCCCCCAAGGGGCTGTCGGAAGATATCGTCAGGTTCATCTCCGCGAAAAAGAACGAACCGGCCTGGATGCTGGAGTGGCGCCTTGAGGCCTATCGGCGCTGGCTGACCATGACCGAACCGGTCTGGGCGCGGGTGAGCTATCCCAAGATCGACTTCCAGGATCTGTATTACTATTCGGCGCCGAAGCCGAAGAAGACGATCGGGTCGCTGGACGAGATCGATCCGGAGATTCTGGAGACCTACAAGAAGCTCGGCATTCCCTTACGCGAGGTCGAGGCGCTCGAGGGCGTGATTCGCCCCGAAGGCGAGCGGCGCATCGCGGTCGATGCGGTGTTCGATTCGGTGTCGGTGGCGACCACCTTCCAGGCCGAGCTGAAGAAGGCCGGCGTGATCTTCATGCCGATCTCGGAAGCGATCCGCGAACATCCAGAGTTGGTGAAGAAATATCTCGGCACCGTGGTGCCGACCACCGACAATTACTACGCGACGCTGAATTCGGCGGTGTTCTCGGACGGCTCGTTCGTCTACGTGCCGCCGGGCGTGCGTTGCCCGATGGAATTGTCGACCTATTTCCGCATCAATGAGCGCAATACCGGGCAGTTCGAGCGCACGCTGATCATCGCCGACAAGGGCTCTTACGTCAGCTACCTCGAAGGCTGCACCGCGCCGCAGCGCGACGAGAACCAGCTGCACGCCGCCGTGGTCGAACTGGTGACGCACGACGACGCCGAGATCAAATATTCGACGGTGCAGAACTGGTACCCCGGCAATTCCGAGGGCAAGGGCGGCATCTACAATTTCGTCACCAAGCGTGGCGATTGCCGCGGCAACAATTCGAAGATTTCCTGGACCCAGGTCGAAACCGGCTCGGCGATCACCTGGAAATATCCGAGCTGCATCTTGCGTGGCGACAATTCGCGCGGCGAGTTCTACTCGATCGCGATCTCGAACGGCTATCAGCAGGTCGATTCCGGCACCAAGATGATTCATCTGGGCAAGAACACCACCAGCCGGATCATCTCCAAGGGCATCGCCGCCGGTCGCTCGCAGAACACTTATCGGGGCCTCGTCACCGCGCATCGCAAGGCCACCGGCGCGCGAAACTTCACCGCCTGCGACTCGCTGCTGATCGGCGATCAATGCGGCGCCCACACCGTGCCCTACATCGAGGCGAAGAATTCCTCGGCGCTGTTCGAGCACGAAGCCACCACCTCGAAGATCTCCGAGGACGTGCTGTTCTACTGCGTGCAGCGCGGACTATCGCAGGAGGAAGCGGTCGGCCTGGTGGTCAACGGTTTCGTCAAAGACGTGCTGCAGCAACTGCCGATGGAATTTGCGGTGGAAGCGCAGAAGCTGATTTCGATCAGCCTCGAAGGCTCGGTCGGGTAACGCCGGAAGCCCTCATCTTGAGGCGGCTGCGAAACGGCCGTCTCAGAAGATGAGATGGCAAATTGAACGACCAACTCGTCTTTCGAGACGCGCGCAAGGGCGCGCTCCACCGGACGAGGGCTACAGAAGGAAGGCTGACGATGACCGCACTGCTCGAAGTCAAGAATCTCCAAGTCAGCGTCGCCGAGCGCGAGATCCTGCACGGGCTGACGCTCACGGTGAACGCCGGCGAGGTCCATGCGATCATGGGGCCGAACGGTTCCGGCAAGTCGACGCTCAGCCACGTCATCGCCGGCAAGCCGGGCTATGAAGTGACCGGCGGCGAGATCCTGTTCAAGGGCGAGGATCTGTTGGCAATGGCGCCGGACGTGCGCGCCGCCAAGGGCGTGTTCCTGGCGTTCCAGTATCCGGTGGAAATTCCCGGCGTCGCCACCATGACGTTCCTGCGCACCGCGCTCAACGCGCAGCGCAAGGCGCGCGGCGAGGCCGAGTTCTCGACCCCGGACTTTCTGAAGAAGGTGCGGGAGGTCGCAGGATCGCTCGGGATTCCGCAGGAGATGCTGCGGCGCGGCGTCAATGTCGGGTTCTCCGGCGGCGAGAAGAAGCGCAACGAAGTGCTGCAGATGGCGCTGTTCCAGCCCAGCCTGTGCATTCTCGACGAAATGGATTCCGGGCTCGACATCGACGCGCTGCGGATCGCCGCCGACGGCGTCAACGCGCTGCGCTCGCCGGATCGGGCGATGGTGGTGATCACGCATTATCAGCGGCTGTTGGACTACATCGTGCCCGACGTCGTCCATGTGATGTCGAAGGGCAAGGTGGTGAAGAGCGGCGGCAAGGAACTGGCGCTCGAACTCGAGGCCACCGGTTACGCGCAGTATGAGGACAAGGCGGCCTGATCTCGGCCGATCGATCGGATAACACGATGAACGTTGCTGTGGCGAAGACGGATAGGGTTGAAGCGGCGGACGAAACCCCGTTCGCGCTGGCGCGGTCGCGACTGCCCGGATCGGGCGCGGTCGCAGATCTGCGCCGCGAGGCCTATGATGCCTTTCAGCGGATCGGACTGCCGCATCGCCGCATCGAGGACTGGAAATACACCGATCTGCGCGCGCTGATGCGCGAGGTGCTGCCGTTGGCAGCGGCGCCCGATGCGGAGGCGCTGGCGCGCGCCGCGGCGGCACTGAAGCTGCATGCGATCGACGGCGTCCGCCGGCTGGTGCTGGTCGACGGCGTCTTGGCGCCGAGCCTGTCCGAGTTCGGCGATCTCGAGCCGAAGCTCAGCCTGCGCAGCTTGCGCGACATTCTGGCCGGCGGCGACGCCGCGTTGCAGAAAGAACTGTTCGGGCTCGACTCCAACAATCCGATGATCGCGCTGAACAGCGCGATGATGACCGACGGCGTGGTGATCGCGGTCGCCGATGGCGCCAAGCTGACGCAGCCGCTGCATGTGGTTCACATCGCCAGCGGTGGCGCACCGGCCGCGGTGTTCACCCGCTCGATGCTGAAGCTCGGCAACGATTCTTCGGCCACGCTGGTCGAAAGCTACATCGCCGGCGAGGGCGCCGCGGCCTATCAGGTCCATGATTCGCTGGTCATCGCGATCGGCGATCGCGCGCGGCTCGACCACGTCCGGCTGGTGGAGGACGGCCGCGAGGCGTTCAACATCACGTCGTCGGCGATCGATGTCGGCTCCCACGCTCATTTCAACACTTTCGGCATGGCTACCGGCGCGCTTGTCAGCCGCTATCAGGCGGTGATCAACGTCGCAGGCGAGCATTCGCGGGTCGAGACCAACGGCGTCAATCTACTCAACGGCAAGCAGCACGCCGACACCACGCTGGTGATGAATCACGACGTGCCGCATTGCGCGAGCCGCGAGGTGTTCCGCGCCGTGGTCGACGACCGCGGTCATTCGGTGTTTCAGGGCCGCATCAACGTCCGGCAGCCGGCGCAGCACACCGACGCCAAGATGATGACCCGCGCGCTGCTATTGTCCGACGACGCCGAGGCCGACAACAAGCCGGAGCTGGAAATTTTCGCCGATGACGTCACCTGCGGCCACGGCGCCACCACCGGGGCGCTGGACGAGTCGCTGCTGTTCTATTTGCGCGCCCGCGGCCTTCCCGAGAAGGACGCCCAGTCGCTGCTGATTCAGGCGTTTGTCGGCGAGGCGATCGAATCGATCGCCGACGATTCGCTGCGCGATCTCGCGATCGGCGCCGCCGCGCGCTGGCTGGAGGCACGGGCATGACCATGCATCCTGCAGTGTCGAACGGTTCCTACGACGTCGCCCGCGTGCGCGAGGACTTTCCCGCTCTGGCGCTGGAGATCTACGGCAAGCCGCTGGTCTATCTCGACAACGCCGCCTCGGCGCAGAAGCCCAGACAGGTGCTCGAGCGCATGACCCGGGCCTACGAGACCGAATACGCCAATGTGCATCGCGGGCTGCACTATCTCGCCAATGCGGCGACCGAGGCCTATGAGGGCGGCCGCACCAAAGTGCAGCACTTCCTCAATGCGCGGCGGCCGGAAGAGATCATTTTCACCCGCAACGCCACCGAGGCGATCAACCTGGTGGCGTCGTCCTGGGGCGCGCCGAATATCGGCGAGGGCGACGAGATCGTGCTCTCGATCATGGAGCACCATTCCAACATCGTGCCGTGGCACTTCCTGCGCGAACGCCAGGGCGCGGTGATCAAATGGGCGCCGGTCGACGACGACGGCAATTTCCTGATCGAGGAGTTCGAAAAGCTGCTGACGTCGCGCACCAAGCTGGTGGCGATCACCCAGATGTCGAACGCGCTCGGCACCATCGTGCCGGTCAAGGACGTGGTGAAGCTGGCGCATGACCGCGGCATTCCGGTGCTGGTCGACGGCAGCCAGGCCGCGGTGCATCTGACCATCGACGTCCAGGACATCGACTGCGACTTCTACATCATGACCGGCCACAAGCTGTACGGCCCGACCGGGATCGGCGTGCTGTACGGCAAGTACGACCGTCTCGCGGCGATGCGGCCGTTCAACGGCGGTGGCGAGATGATCCGCGAAGTGGCGCAGGACTGGGTCACCTATGGCGATCCTCCGCATCGGTTCGAGGCCGGCACGCCGGCGATCGTCGAAGCGGTGGGCCTTGGAGCTGCGATCGACTACGTCAATTCGGTCGGCAAGGAGCGGATCGCCGCGCATGAGCACGATCTGTTGATCTACGCCCAGGACCGGCTGCACGAGATTAATTCGCTGCGGATCATCGGCAACGCCAAGGGCAAGGGTCCGGTAATTTCGTTCGAGATCAAGGGCGCGCACCCGCATGACGTCGCCACCGTGATCGACCGCCAGGGCATCGCGGTGCGTGCGGGAACCCATTGCGTGATGCCGCTTTTGGAACGTTTCCAGGTCACAGCCACGTGCCGGGCCTCATTCGGCATGTATAATACACGTGAGGAAGTCGACCATCTCGCACAGGCGCTGATCAAGGCGCGGGAACTGTTTTCATGACCGACACCGTCGAAGCCAAGACCGAACCGGCCGCCGATGCCAAGGCCAACATGCAGACCGTGTCGGCGCTGCCGCCGGAGGAAACCGAGCGGCTGGGCAGCGAAATCGTCGCGGCGCTGAAGACGGTGTTCGATCCGGAAATTCCGGCCGACATCTACGAACTCGGCCTGATCTACAAGGTCGACATCAAGGACGACCGCACCGTCGACGTCGACATGACGCTGACGACGCCGAATTGTCCGGCGGCGGCGGAAATGCCGATGATGGTCGAGAACGCGGTCGCCACCGTACCGGGCGTCGGCGTCGTCAATGTCAACATCGTCTGGGAGCCGCCATGGACGCCGGAGCGGATGACCGACGAGGCGCGCCTCGTGCTGAATATGTGGTGAGGCGTCGGCGTACAATTTGTCGGGGCGACCTTGCGCCGAAGTAACAACGGGCGGCCTTGAACCGCTCCGAGGACTGCACAGATGACGGATATGATTCCAGCTTCCACGACGCCCGCAGCCAAGCCGAAGCCGCGCCCGCGGCCGCAGGTGATGCGGCTCACCGACGCCGCCGCGGCGCGGGTTCGGGAACTCACCGGCCGCGCTGACAGCGAGATCGTCGGCCTGCGGGTCGGGATCAAGAACGGCGGCTGCGCCGGCCAATCCTACACCGTCGAATACGCCCATGACGTGCGGCCGAACGACGAGGTGGTCGAGGACAAGGGCGTCAAGATCCTGGTCGATCCGAAAGCCGTGCTGTTCCTGCTCGGCACCGAGATGGACTACAAGGCCGACAAGATGTCGGCGACCTTCGTCTTCAACAATCCGAACCAGACCGGCGCCTGCGGCTGCGGCGAATCGGTGCAGCTGACGCCCGCGAAGGTGGACGGCTGACAAACGGCAGCCGGCTTCGCAGGCTCCGCGGTACGACGCAGCCTTGATCGAAGCGTCATGCCCGTGGACCGCGATTTCCTGATCGACCTGTTCGCGCCGTTCGGCCCGGTGACCATCCGGCGGATGTTCTCGGGCTTCGGCGTGTCCGCGGACGGCGTCAATTTCGCGCTGGTGCTGCGCGGCACGATCTATCTCCGCGCCGATCCGGACAGCCTGGCCCGGTTCGAGGCCGAGGGCGCGACGCCGTTCCAGTATCAAACCCGGGCGAAAACGGTGACGGTGGCGTCGTATTGGCAGTTGCCGGAGCGGCTCTACGACGATCCCGACGAACTGGCGGAGTGGGCGCGGGCGGCGCTGCAGGCCGCGCAGCGCGCGGCGCTCAAGAAGCGCGGCAAGGCGGGCAAGCGGACGATTAAAAAGGCCG
Source organism: Rhodopseudomonas sp. (assembly GCF_013377015.1). Taxonomy (GTDB): domain Bacteria; phylum Pseudomonadota; class Alphaproteobacteria; order Rhizobiales; family Xanthobacteraceae; genus JARJEH01. The sequence continues at coordinate 73,145 of NZ_JACABA010000002.1, forward strand.
CGACCAAGCGCAGAACCAAGGCGGCTCAGGCCACCTGAATCTGATCGATGCCGAGAAATTCCGGATCGGTCTCGCAAATTACCCGATTGCGGCCGTTGCGTTTGGCCGCGTAGAGGCAACCGTCGGCGCGATCGATCAGCGCATCGCAATCCTCGTTAGGCCGCAGCGCCGAAACGCCGGCCGACAGCGTCACCCGGCCGAGAATTTCGCCGGTCGATTTCTTCTTCAGTTCCTTCGACATCACCATGCGGCGGATATTGTCGGCGACGATGATGGCTTGCCGCAGCGGGGTGTTCGGCAGCACCACCGCGAATTCCTCGCCGCCGTAGCGGGCGGTGATGTCCTGGCCCTTGATGCTCTGCTTCAGCGACAACCCGACCAGCCGCAGCACCTGGTCGCCGGTGAGGTGACCGTAATTGTCGTTGAACGACTTGAAGTGATCGATATCGAGCATCAACAACGACAGTGGCTCGCTGGTGGTCGCGGCGTGACGCACCGCCTCGCCGATCGCGCGGTCGAAATGCTTACGGTTGCCTAGGCCGGTCAGCGGGTCGGTCAGGCTCTCGGCCCGGATTGCCTCGAGGCTGACCTGCAGATTGTTGATTTCCAGCTTGGATTTGCTCAGCCGTTCTTCCAGCGCGCTGTTGGCGCTCTGCATCTCGCGGGTCGAGGTAACCAGCCGCTCGACGATCGCCTTGACCTGGTCGCGATCGTCGGACAGCGACAGCTTGTGGCTTGCGCCCTGCAGATTGTCGCCGAAACTCGCGGTTACCCCCAGCGTATCGGTGATCAGCGTCATCACGTCGTCGATCTCGTTGACGACCCGAGCGCCGATCTTGTCGATCCGGTCGGTGGTTCTGCCGTGGGAGAGATAGCTGTCGTAGATTTGCTCAAGATCGGAGTCGGACAACTTGCCGTTGCGCGCCAGGGTCTCATTGATCACCTGGTTGAGGGCGGCGTTGTAGCCGGTGGCATAGACGTACCAGATTTCATAATTGCGAGGCATCGCGCCTTGCCGCAACGATTTGATCTGGGCGAGCGCGACCTCGGCGAATGCCATCGTGCGTTCGTGTTCGTCCTGGATTCCGACTGCCACAGACATCCCCAGTGCAAGCAACGTTGCCCACTTTTCTGACCGCAAAAAAATTAGTTCACAATCACGGGCACGATAGGAGAAGACGATGAATGCCCGGTAAACGACTGAGTAATATTCCGGGGCGTCAGCCCCGGACTCGGACGGGACGCAGCAGGAACGCAGGCAGATGCGAATGGTCGGCGGGCTCCGATTCCGCCTCGCGGGGTGCTTGCGGCGCCGCGGCGCGACCGATCGACGGCGCCTGGGAGGCCGGAGCGGCCGCGATCACGGGGGCGAGCGTTGCATGCGAGGGGTGCGGCGGAGGACTGGAACGACGCGGCTCGCGCTCGCGGCGTGGCTTGCGCGGTTCATGGGGCTCGCTGCGCGGTTCGCGGGATTCGGCGGCGCGCGGCTCACGGGATTCGGCGGCGCGGGGTTCGCGCGGTTCGCCGCGCGGCGCGCGGGACTCGCCGCGATGACGCGGCTCGCTGGAGCGCCGGTGCGTGCGTGCCGGGCGCTCGGTTTCCGGCTCGGCGATCAGATCGCCCTGCGGACCGGCTTCGGCGCGCGGAATCTCCTGGCCGATCAGCTTTTCGATCGCGGCGATCGATTTGCCGTCGGCGGGCGCCACGATTGAAATCGCGGTGCCGGCGCGGCCGGCGCGGCCGGTGCGGCCGATCCGATGCACGTAATCGTCGGGGTGATGCGGCACGTCGAAATTGAAGACGTGGCTGACTTCGGGAATATCGAGGCCGCGTGCGGCGACGTCGGACGCCACCAGGATCGGCAACTCGCCCTTGCGGAACGCCTCGAGCGCTGCGGTACGCGCGGACTGCTCCATGTCGCCATGCAGGGCACCGACGCTGAAACCGTGCTTCTGCAGCGACTTCGCCAGCAGCGCCACTTCGCGCTTGCGATTGCAGAAGATGATCGCGTTCTTCAGATCGGTGGCATCGCGCAGCAGACGGCGCAGCGTGTCGCGCTTCTCGTGCGGCTCGCGTCCGGTCGGCACCTGCGATTGCGTCACGGTGACAGCGGTAGAGGCGGGCTTGGAGACCTCGATCTTTTCCGGATTGTGCAGGAAGGTCTCGGTGATGCGGCGGATTTCGGTCGGCATCGTTGCGGTGAAGAACAGCGTCTGCCGGGTGAACGGCACCAGCTTGCAAATCCGCTCGATGTCCGGAATGAAGCCCATGTCGAGCATGCGGTCGGCTTCGTCGATCACCAGAAGCTCGACGCCGGTGAGCAACAGCCCGCCGCGTTCAGTATGATCGAGCAGCCGGCCGGGGGTCGCGATCAAGACGTCGACGCCGCGGGTCAGCTTGAGGTCCTGGTCGCCGAACGAGACGCCGCCGATCAACAGGGCGACGTTGAGCTTCTGGCCGGCGCCGTATTTGTCGAACTGTTCCTTGACCTGGGCGGCGAGTTCGCGGGTCGGTTCGAGAATGAGAGTGCGTGGCATCCGGGCGCGGGCGCGGCCCTTTTCCAGCATGGTCAGCATCGGCAGCACGAAGGCCGCGGTCTTGCCGGTGCCGGTCTGGGCGATGCCGAGCACGTCGCGGCGGGCGAGAACGAAAGGAATCGCCTGTTCCTGAATTGGGGTGGGGGTAGTGTAACCGCTCGCCTCGACGGCTGCGAGAACCTTGTCGGACAAGCCGAGATGGGAAAAAGACATTGAGCCTCTGTTATCGGGGCATGATCTTCGCCGAAAACCGGAAGACCACTTTTCGGGATCACGCCTCTGGTCGAAACCGCCGCTTGGATTCTTGGAAAAGACTGTCGCGCTCAACCCCGGAGCGGCACGCAAATTTGCACGGGGATCCTAGATCGCTGACAGGCGGCTTAGTCAAGGCATCGCGTTTCGATACCGGGCCGCGTCAAGCCGGAACATAGGGAGGAATCGGCTAAAGTCAATGCGGCGGCGCATGAAATGACTGAATCAGCTTAATGTTTCGGCACAGTTCGCCGTGCGGCGCTGGCGGCGCCAGGGTGGTTTGATCCGCCCGGAGCCCGGGGCGCGCCATCGCCCACGGCAGCTGCGGAACCGTCAGCCGGGCGGTCGACCGGGGTCCACGCGAGGTGCAAGCGGACCCTAGCGTTGACGCCCGATCGCGCATATATTGGGCAGGTCGCAAGACGATGGCGCTGAACCTTAGAGCGGACTGCGGACAGACCCGGGGGCAGTACCCGGCGCCTCCACCCCAACAGCCACATTTCCGGGCTGTTGCGGCGGGGGCGAAATAGGATCGATGGTCGCGAAGAAGCTCTGAGCTGTGCTCGGCATGATACCGCCGTTATCGGGTCAAAACCTAAATGCAAACGATAACGTTCGCATGAACGAAGTGCGCCTCGCGGCGTAACCGTTCGGGGTAGGTCCACCTTGCAACAGAACGGCCATGGCCGCGTCAACCTTCGGGTTGGCGCGGCTTTTATTTGGGCCCCTTGCATTGTGGCATTGGCCCGCGCCGCGGCCGATTGAACCGTCTTTCAACGACGGAAGACTATTGCCTGGAGTGCGAGTGCAAGAACCGGGGCGATCGCGTGCAGGCGGGGACAAGATGAGCGGGCTTTCGATCAGGACCGGATGGGCGCTCGCAGTGGCGGTCGCGCTGCTGGCGGTCGCCGCACCCGCGCAGGCCGCCAAGCGGGTGGCGCTGGTGATCGGCAACAACGACTACCGCAACGTGCCGAAGCTGCAGAAGGCGGTCAACGACGCCCGCACCATGGGCGACACCCTGAAGCAACTCGGTTTCAGCGTGATGGTGGCGGAGAACCAGAACCGCCAGGGTTTCAGCCAGAGCCTGCTGGCTTTCGACGCCACTGTCGAGCCGGGAGACACCGCGTTCTTCTTCTTCGCCGGCCACGGCTTCGAGATCGCGGGGCAGAACTTCCTGCTGCCGGTCGACGTTCCGGCCGCCACCGAGGGCCAGGAGGAACTGGTGCGCGACGCCTCGGTGCTGGCCGACCGCATCATCGAGCGGTTGCAGAACAAGGGCGCGCGCACCGCGATCCTGGTGTTCGACGCCTGCCGCAACAATCCGTTCGAGCGCGCCGGCACCCGCGCGGTGGCGGGCAGGGGCGGGCTAGCGCCGATGACCTCGCTGCCCGAAGGGGTGTTTTCGATCTTCTCGGCCGGCCCGCGGCAGACCGCACTGGATCGGCTGTCCGACACCGACACCAATCCGAATTCGGTGTTCACCCGGATCTTTTCCAAGCAGCTGCTGGAGCCCGGCGAGAACCTGGTGCAGGTGGCGCAGCGCACCCGGCGCATCGTCAGCGAACTGGCCGGCAATGTCAGCCACAAGCAGGTCCCGGTGTATTTCGACCAGATGGTCGATGACGTGTTTCTCAACGGCGCGGCGCAGACCAAGGCGGGGACGGCGCCGGCCGTGCCGGTCGCGCCGGCCGAGCCACCGCGCCAGCAAGTCGCGGCGCTGCCGCCGGTGCAGCGGTTAGCACCGCCCGCCAACGACAGCGTCAACGCGCCGATCGCGCTGTTCTCGCGCCACAATGGCGGCTGGACTGTGGTGTTCTCGATCGCCGATCCGACGCTGGGAATCTCCTGGCGGATCGGCGAAGCCGGCGATTTCCGCGAGACCGGCTTTCTCGACACGCTCGATCCGCGCACCCGCAAGCGGATGCCGAATCCGTCGATCGAGCTCGCCTCCGACGCGCCGGCCGCCACCATCCAGGTGCGCTACGTCGACGCCGCCGGCGAACTACAGGGACCGTTTCCGATCAAATTCGATCCGGAGGCGGCGCTGATCCGCGACCAGCGCAAGATCCTCGACATGACCGCGACCTCGTGGCTGTCGTTTCGCGAATTCAACGGCCTGTTGGTCTACTACACCCATCTGGTGTCGTATCGCTGCGCGATCCGTGAGGTGAGAGTCGGGATCGACAGCGCGGTGCCCGACAAGGTGCTGAAGATGCCGCCCTGCGATCTCAAGGATCCGTCATCGATTCCCTATGAGGCGCAGACCTATCTGAAGCTCGCGCCGGCGACCAAGTCGGTCTCGGTGGAACTGACCTATCGCGACGGCAGCGTGTCGGAGATCAAGAGTTTTCGGCGGTGAGGGGGTCAGCGCCGCCCGAACCAGATCAGGATCAACCCGCCGAGCGCGGTGGCGGCGCCATAATAGATCCACTGGGTCTGCTTCAGCATCAAGCTCGACGCCGGCCAGTTGATGTAGCCTGCGCCCTGGCCGGTCCAGATCAGGCCTATCAGCAGGGCGAGGGTACCGATGACGGTGAGCAGAATACGCATGCTGTGCTCCGTTCGTGACTGGCCGTGCAAGCCTGATAGCACAGCTCGGCAATCACAATTCGCTAAACGGCTAAGACTCAAACGTCCAGCAGATCCTCGCTGGCGAACTCGGCCTTGTCGCTGATGAAGGCGAAGCGCGCTTCGGCCTTGGTGCCCATCAGACGTTCAACGGAGTCGGCGGTGCCTTCGCGGTCTTCCGCCAGCAGCACCACGCGCAGCATGGTGCGCTTGGCCGGGTCCATCGTGGTCTCTTTCAATTGCGCCGGCATCATTTCGCCGAGGCCCTTGAAGCGGCCGACATCGACCTTGGCGTTGGCGTTGAATTCGGTCTTCAGCAGCTGGTCCTTGTGGGCGTCGTCGCGGGCGTAGACCGTCTTGGCGCCGTGGGTCAGGCGATACAGCGGCGGCACCGCGATGTAGAGGTGGCCCTCGTCGATCAGCTTCGGGGTTTGCCGATAGAAGAAGGTGATCAGCAATGATGCGATATGTGCGCCGTCGACGTCGGCGTCGGTCATGATGATGATGCGCGAATAGCGCAGATCCTCTTCGCGGTAGTTGATCCCGACGCCGCAGCCGATCGCCTGCATCAGGTCGGAGAGCTGGGCATTGGCGGTGAGCTTGTCGCGCGTCGCCGAGGCGACGTTGAGGATCTTGCCGCGCAACGGCAGGATCGCCTGCGTCTTGCGGTCGCGCGCCTGCTTGGCGCTGCCGCCGGCCGAGTCGCCCTCGACGATGAACAGCTCGGAGCCCTCGGTCGCGGTGTTGGTGCAGTCGGCGAGCTTGCCGGGGAGGCGGAGTTTCTTCACCGCGGTTTTGCGCGAGATTTCCTTCTCGGCGCGGCGGCGCAGCCGTTCGTCGGCGCGCTCGAGCACGAATTCCAGCAACTTGTTGGCCTGCAGCGGATTGCCGGACAGCCAATGGTCGAACGGGTCCTTGATCGCCTGTTCGACGATGCGCTGGGCTTCGGCGGTGGCGAGGCGGTCCTTGGTCTGGCCCTGGAATTCCGGCTCGCGCACGAACACGCTGAGCATCACGGCGGCGCCGACCATGACGTCTTCCGAGGTAATCGACGTGGCGCGCTTGCCTTGCCCGGCGCGCTCGGCGTGATCCTTCAACCCGCGCAGCAGCGCAGAGCGCATGCCGGATTCATGGGTACCGCCGTCCGGCGTCGGCACCGTGTTGCAGTAGGACGACAAAAAGCCGTCGGCGTCGGCGGTCCAGGCGACCGCCCATTCGCAGGCGCCGTGGGCGCCGTTGCGGCCGGACTTGCCGGAGAAGATCTCGGGATGCACCAGCGTGTCGGCGTGGATCGCCGCGCCGAGAAAATCCTTCAGCCCGCCGGGGAAGTGGAAGGTGTCCTCGGCCGGGACGTCGTCGAGGCCCTTCAGCAGTTCCGGATCGCAGTGCCAGCGGATCTCGACGCCACCGAACAGATAGGCCTTCGACCGCGCCATCTTGAACAGCCGCTGCGGCTTGAACGCGGCCTTGGGCCCGAAGATCTCGGTGTCGGGCTTGAAGCGAATCCGGGTGCCGCGGCGATTGTTGACCTTGCCGAGGCTTTCCAGCTTGCCCTTGGGGTGGCCGCGCTCGAACGTCATCTTGTAGAGCTGCTGGCTGCGCGCCACCTCGACCTCGAGCAGCGAGGACAGCGCGTTGACCACGCTGACGCCGACGCCATGCAGACCGCCCGAGGTCTCGTAGACCTTGGAGTCGAACTTGCCGCCGGAATGCAGCGTGCACATGATGACTTCGAGTGCGGATTTCTTCGGGAATTTTGGATGCGGATCAACAGGGATGCCGCGGCCGTTGTCGGAGACGGTGAGGAAGCCGTCGGCCTTAAGTTCCACCTCGATGAAGGTGGCGTGCCCGGCGAGCGCCTCATCCATCGAATTGTCGATCACCTCGGCGAATAGATGGTGCAGCGCCTTCTCGTCGGTGCCGCCGATATACATGCCAGGCCGGCGCCGGACCGGCTCCAGGCCTTCCAGCACCTCGATGTCGGCGGCGGTATAGTCGGCCTCGGCGCTCTGGGCGCGCGGCGCGGATTTGCTGACCGTCGTCGGCTTCGGCATCGCCTTGGCACCGCCGAAGAGGTCATCATCCGAGTTTTTTTTGTTGATTTTCAGTGCTTTGGCCATCGTTCTTGAATTCGGTTCTCTAACGCATGGGCGCGCCCGAAGCGGGCGAATCGATGCCCTGACTATGCCATGGATAGGGCTGCAATTGTGACCGCGCGGCGGTGCCGGGCTGACCCAACTCCCGCGCGATTGCAATCGCTGTTGTGACTTGCTGCGCTCGGGTCCGACGGCGTACCTGTCAGTCATGAAAAGAAGATCGATTTGTCATCGCACCGTCCGACAGCCGCGCGGCGCCGCAGCAATTTGTGGTCAGGGAAGGGCGATTTGACGATGGAAGGCGCGATTCAGGGCCTGATCGAGTTCGTGCGCGCTCACGAGGCATGGGCCGCGCCGATCGTGCTGCTGCTGGCGTTCGGCGAATCGCTGGCGTTCATTTCGCTGCTGATCCCCGCCTGGGGCGCGCTGGTGGCGATCGGGGCGCTGATCGGCGCCAGCGGCATCAGCTTCTGGCCCGTATGGCTTGCCGGTGGCGTCGGCGCGGCGCTCGGCGACTGGCTGTCGTACTGGTTCGGCTACAAGTACAAGGAAAACGTCGCGCAGATCTGGCCGCTGTCGAGCTTTCCGGGGCTGCTGCTGCGCGGCGAGGATTTCGTGCAGAAATGGGGCGTGCCGAGCATCTTCATCGGCCGCTTCTTCGGCCCGCTGCGCGCCTCAGTGCCGCTGGCGGCCGGCATCTTCGAGATGGATTATTGGACCTTCCAGATCGCCAACGTGGTTTCGGCGCTGGTGTGGGCGGCGGCCTTGCTGCTGTTCGGCGACGTGATCTCGCTGATCATCGAATGGATCTGGCGGACGGTCTAGGCGGGCTTGTCGACGATTTCTCAATCGTAATAGGCCGGCGCCATTTTCAGGCTGTCACGCTGCGCCTTGTCGTGGTTGATCCACAGCGTGGCCTTTTCCTTCGCCAGCACCTCGGCGATGCGCTGCATCGACGCCGCGGTCTTGTCCTTGTCGACATTGATTGCCGGAACGCGGCGATTGTCCCAGTTGCTCTGGAAGTGGACCGCGTCGCCCGATAGCAGAACCGCGCCGGTGTTCGGTAGCCGGACCAGCAGCGACTGATGGCCGGGGGTGTGACCCGGCGTCGCGATCAGGGTCACGCTGCCGTCGCCAAACACGTCGTGGTCGCCGTCAAGCTTGGTCACCGGATGCTCCGGCTTGAAGCGGCCGACGCCGAGTGGCAGCGGCCAGTCGTATTCCACTTTCTGCACCAGCAGCATCGTGGTCGGGAACAACTCGACATTGCCGATATGATCCGGGTGGGTGTGGGAGATGGCGACGAATTTGAGATCGGCCGGCTTGACGGAGAGTTGATCGAGCTGGCTCGCCAGTGTTTTCGGCCGTCGCCAGTGCACCGCCTTCGGATCGGTCGGCGCCAGACCTTCGGGCATCGCGGCGATCGCGTCGGTGACGCCGGTGTCCCACAGTAGCCAGCCCTGGGCATGATGGATCAGGTAGCAGGTGTCGACGAAGTCCATCGGCTTTCCGACATCGACGCCGGGCGACCAGCGCGAAATGTCGGTGGTGGAGCCTTCGCCGCAATTGAGGATGTAGAGCTTGTCGACGCCGGGTTTGGTCTGCGCCAGCACCGCAGTGGCCTGCAACGACAGCGCAACGGCGGCAATCACGATGGCGTTTGTCTTCAAAGTTTCTCTCCCCGGTTGGCCCGGTTCGAGTCCGGCTCCTCGTCAGCCTATGGCCAGACCGGGTCGCAGGGAAGTCCGCTGCGGCCGGAAAAATGTTGACGTGCGCTGGGCTCGGCCCTATCAGCTCGCCCATGATCAACCCCGTGACCATTCTCAAAGCTCACCGCCGCCGCATTCTCGCGGTATGGGCGGACGTCTGCGTCTGAGATTGTCGCCCCTGCCGCCGGATCCAGTCCGCGGCATCGTTGTTCCAAACCTCGCGATCTGAATTCGGCGGCTCCTTTTTTCGAAGCAGGAGCCTATGCCATGTATGTCCCGCCGCAATTCCAGCCTGACCGGTCCACCTGTCTCGCGTTCGCTGCCGCGCGCGGTTTCGGCACCGTCTGCGCCTGGGACGGCGACAAACCGGTGGCCGCGCCGGTGCCGTTCTGTATGGATTTTTCCTCCAACGGCACGCCGCTGCTGTCGTTCCATGTCGCGCGCGGCAATCCGCTGACTCGGCTCGGCAACGGCCGCGCCAGATGGCTGATGGCGGTGAACGGCGACGACGCCTATGTCTCGCCCGACTGGTACGCCTCGCCCAACCAGGTGCCGACCTGGCTGTATCAGAGCGTGCATCTGACCGGGGCGGCGGCCGTGATGTCCGACGTCGAACTCGCCGCGCATCTTGACGGTTTGAGCGCAACGTTCGAAAGCTGTTTGCCGAAGCCGCACTGGACCCTGGCGAAGATGCCGGCGGGGCGGCGCGAGGCGATGAAGCAGGCGATCGTCGGGGTGATGTTGCGGGTGGATGTGGTTGAGGGCAGCTTCAAGCTGAACCAGCACAAGTCCGATGCCGATCACGAGGCGGTCGCGGTGGCGCTGGCGCGGCAGGGCGATCCCGCGGCGCAAGCGATCGCGTCGCAGATGATCGCGCTGCGGCCGCAGTTGGACTACAGATTGAACGCGCCGGTCGGCGAAGCCGCATTGTGAAGGAATTGAGATGACCCTCTCGGACTCGACGCGGACGGAAGCCGCAACCGCAAGCAGCCGCGGCGTCAGGCCCAGCGTGTTCGTCGACGGCGCCGCCGGAACCACGGGTCTCGGCATTCGCGAGCGCCTCGCCCGGCAGAACGAAATCATCGTCAAACAGATCGACGACGCCAAGCGCAAGGACGCCAGCGCCAAGCGCGCGCTGATGCAGGAGGTCGACCTCGTCATCCTCTGCCTGCCGGACGATGCGGCGAAAGAGACCGTGGCGCTGATCGACGGCATGGGCGCCGCCGGACCCAAGGTGCTCGATGCGTCGACCGCGTTTCGGGTCGCGCCCGGCTGGGCCTACGGCTTTCCGGAGCTTGCCGCGGATCAGGCCGACAAAATCCGCACTGCTCGAAAAGTCTCCAATCCGGGCTGCTATCCGACCGGCGCGGTGGCGTTGCTGCGGCCGCTGGTCGATGCCGGCCTGCTGTCGGCCGACCATCCGGTCAGCATCAACGCCGTGAGCGGCTATTCGGGTGGCGGCAAGGCAATGATCGAGAGCTACGAGAGCGGCACCGCGCCGGCTTTCGAGCTGTACGGCCTCGGCTTCGCGCACAAGCATCTGGCGGAGACGCAGCAATATTCGCATTTGACGCGGCGGCCGATCTTCGTGCCCTCGGTCGGCAATTTCCGCCAGGGCATGCTGGTCTCGGTGCCGCTGCATCTCGACATGCTGCCCGGCAAGCCCAGTGCCGCCGATCTGCATGCGGCGTTGGCGCAGCGCTACGCCGGCAGTCGCTATGTCTCGGTGGTGCCGCTCGATAGCGCGACCAACCGCAGCGGACGGATCGAGCCGGAGGCGCTCAACGAGACCAATCGTCTGGAGCTTTATGTCTTTGCCAGTGACGAGCATCGACAGGTTGTGCTGGTGGCGCGGCTGGACAACCTGGGCAAAGGCGCCTCGGGCGCGGCGGTGCAGAACATGCGGCTGATGCTCGGCGTCGCCGATGACGCGGCCAATGTCTAGCGGCGCCGACCCTCGCGCCGGGAGCAGCGTGGACGACGCGACGCTGACCTTCTACCGGCGCAACGCACAGGAGTACGCCGGATGGAGCAAACGCCGGCACCGACGACTGGCTGACTTCCTGGCATTGCTGCCGCCCGCGGCTTCGATCCTCGAGCTCGGCTGCGGCGCCGGTGGCGATACCGCGCATATGCTGGCGAACGGTTTTGACGTGCGCGCCACCGACGGATCGCCCGAGATGGCGGCCGAAGCGGCGCGCCGGCTCAAGCATCCGGTCGAGACCATGCTGTTCCACGAACTGAGCGCGGTCGCGGCGTATCGCGGCGTCTGGGCCAGCGCCTGCCTGCTGCATGTGCCGAGAAATGAGCTCGGCGATGTTTTGGCGCGGATCTGGCGTGCGTTGCAGCCGGGCGGATTTTTCTACGCCAGCTTCAAGGCCGGTGACGCCGAGGGCCGCGACAAGCTCGCACGCTACTACAACTATCCGTCGCCCGACTGGTTACGTGCGCAATATGCCGATGCCGGAAGCTGGGATTCGGTCGTGATCGAGACCAGCGAAGACAAGGGCTTCGATGGCGAGCCGGCCACCATCCTGCACGTACTGGCGCGCAAAGCGCTGGGAGACGCCGCCGCCAAAATCTGACTGACGATGGTGACATCGGTCTCGTGATCTTGATCGTCATGTGAGCTTGACGGATTTTGGCTGAATGGCGCTAATGTCGCCTGACATCGTCGGGGCTAAGCTGCGCTGGTCGCAGCGAAATGTCGCTTTCCCGACGCATTGAGCGAAGGTGAAGCGATGACGGCAATTCCCGTTCTGGTGATCCTCTCCGCGGCGACGGCGATCGGGCTCTATCTCGGGCTGTTGTACCTGCGCGGCGAGCGCAAGCCGGGGCTGATCGCCTTCCACTTGCTGCTCGGCTTCGGCGGACTGGAAACGCTGGTGATGCTGCTGCACGGCACCCCGAACGGTGCGGCCGGGGCGACCACCGGGACGTTCGGCTATACGGCGGCGGGGCTGTTCGGCGTCTCGGCATTTTCCGGCTTTGTCGCCGCCTTGGCTCGGCGGTCGCCGGTCGCCGCAAATGTGGTGCTCGGCACCCATGTCACGGTCGGGCTGGCCGGTTTTGCGCTGTTTCTCGCCTGGGTGTCGACGCTGTAACGCGAGCGTACCCGGCGCCGGCAACCTGCTTCAGTCCCAGCTATGCGACCATATCGTCATGGATCGATTGGTTCTGCGCGATCCCCACCTGGAGCAGTGCCTTACGCAACTCCTTGTCGGTCACGCGGCGCGTCAGGGTGTGCGCCTTCATGCCTGCCTCGTAGAAGCGATAGGTGCCGCGGCCTTCGGCCTTGGCGCTGTACAACGCGGTGTCGGCCTTCATGAGCAGTTCGTCCGGCGCGGTGCCGTCGCCCGGCGACAGCGCGATCCCGACGCTGGCACCGACCACGACGTGATTGCCCTGGATGGTGTAGGGCGCAGCGATGACGCGAACGATCCGGGCCGCCAGCGCAGCGGGCGCATGCGCATCGGTTGAAACCTGGACGATTGCGAACTCATCGCCGCCCAGTCGAGCCACCGTATCGCCGCTGCGGACGCAGTGAACCAGCCGCTGCGAAACCTCGTTCAGAAGCGCGTCGCCGATCGAATGTCCAAAGGTGTCGTTGATGTCCTTGAAGTGATCGAGGTCGAGATAAAGCACCGCGATACGGGAGACGGGCAGGGCGTTGTTCAGCACGCGCTCGAGGTCGTGGCGAAATTTGGCCCGGTTCGGCAATTGGGTGAGCGGGTCGTGAAGCGCCAGATGGGCGATCTGCTCCTGCGCCTCGCGCCATTCGGTGACGTCTTCCAGCGTCGCGACCCAGCCGTGCCCCGGCAATGGCTGTTCGGTGACCCGGAGCACCCTGCCGGCGGCGGTAATCTCCCTGATCGCCGGATGACCGCCACGCATTTCGGCCATGACGGTTGCGGAGAATTGATCGGGGTCCTCGGCGAATTCACCGAGGCCCTGAAGGCGCTTGAGTTGATCGCGCAACGACATGCCAAGCAGCGTCGTCGCCGGAATGCCGATCATCGCGGCGTAGCGTGCATTGAACAACGTGATGCAACCCTCGGCGTCGAACATGCACAGCGCCTGCGGCATGTTCTCGATCGCGGTGTCGAGCAACAGCTTCTGCTGCCTCAACTGGATTTGCGTGCGGCCGTTGCTCAGCGCGATCCAGAGACCCGCTCCGGTTGCAAGGACGGCGACGGCTAGCGTCAGCAGCATCAGGCCGAGATCGTCAGCCGCGGCGGCGGGGGAATCGGACGCCAGCAACGCGATGACGTGGGTCGTCCAAATGCCATAGCCGCCGGACACCGCACTCAATCCCAGCCAGATTAGCCGTGGACGCCCCTGCGTCGCCAGACAGCGCTTGAACAGGGCGATCGAGACGATCGCGGCCCACAGGCTGGTCGCGATCGCGAGCGCGACCAGCCGTGGGTCATGTTCAGTGGAAAGAAAGACTTGTGGCATCGCAGGGTCCGACTTGTTCGCTTGCCCTGCGATTTGTCACGCGAACACGTAACGGTCGGTGAATCCATGGCCAATCACTGCGTGAATGGCTAACAACGACTTGATCGGCTCAGTCTGCGTACCTTCAATGAGTAGCCGCGTACGGTTTTACAGGATTTTGAAGATCGCCAGCGCGAGCACCGCCTGCGCGCAGAATCCGACGGTGAAGGTCAGCGTGCGCAGCACCGGCACGCCGAACCCATAGACGATCGCATGCGCGAGGCGCGACCAAAAATATACCGCGCAGGCGAGCACGGTCCATTTGCTGGAATAATCGATCGCGTTAAGGATCAACACCAAAGGCGCGAAGATGATCAGGTTTTCAACCGCATTGTCGTGCGCGAACATCAGACGGTTGGCCCAGGACGCATGCGGCTTGTCGTTGCGCGAGGGATTGGCCATCGCACCGCCCAGGCCGCGCACCGCGACGCGATTGAGCACATAAGGCAGCCACAATAAGCCGGTCAAAATCACCGTCAGCGTCAGCCAGAACAATTCGCGCGTCATCGACACGGTCCTTTCGATGTCAGGATGGATCTAGCCGACAAGCGACTCGCGCCTGGCGGACGCTCAGCGACGGCGTTGCGTCGGACCATAGCCGATCAGCGCAGCAACGCCAATGCGGGGCGCGCGGCGATCAGGCGCGCACACGGACGTAGCTTCCGGGCGCATCCTCGATCCCGGGGAACGCCGCGGTGCCGACCGCGCGCGCCGGAACCTGTTCGGGATCAAACGTGCCCAGCCATTCCCGCCAGTCGGGCCACCACGAGCCCTTGTGCTCCTGCGCGGTCTTCATCCAGTCGACCACGCTGGTGGCCTTGCTGGCGTCGTTGGTCCAGTATTGATACTTGCCGGCGGCCGGCGGATTGACCACCCCAGCGATATGGCCCGATCCTGACAGCACGTATTTCACCGGGCCGCCGAAAAATTGCGAGCCGTACAGCACCGACTCCGCCGGCGCGATGTGGTCCTCGCGGGTGGCGAGGTTGTAGACCGGCACCTTGACCTTGGAGAGGTCGAGCAGGGTGTTGTCGAGCACCATGGTGCCGGCCGACAGCCGGTTGTCGAGATAGCAGTTGCGCAGGTAGTAGGAATGGTTCGCCGCCGGCATCCGCGTGGCGTCGGAATTCCAGTGCAGCAGGTCGAATGCCGAGGGCGGCTGGCCCTTCAGATAGTTGCTAACCACATAGGACCAGATCAGATCGTTGGAGCGCAGCATGTTGAAGGCCATCGCCATCCGCGCGCCCTCGAGCACGCCGGTGGTCTTCATGTCGCGCTCTAGCGCGCAGATTTGGTCCTCGTCGACGAACACCATGAGGTCGCCGGCGTGGGTGAAATCGACCTGGGTGGTGAGGAAAGTCGCGGAGGTGACGCGGACCCGGCGCTTGTCGGCCAGCCACGCCAAGGTCGCCGCGAGCAGGGTGCCGCCGACGCAATAGCCCAGGGTGTGAACCTTCATCTCGCCAGTGACCTGCTCGATGATGTCCATCGCGGTCAGCGGCCCCTGTTTCATGTAGTCGTCGAAGCCCTTGGCGGCGAGGCTCTTGTCCGGGTTGACCCAGGAGATCACGAACACCGTGAGTCCCTGATCGACGCACCATTTGACGAAGGATTTTTCCGGCTTGAGGTCGAGGATGTAGAACTTGTTGATCCACGGCGGCACGATCAGCAGCGGGGTGCGCAGCACGTTCTCGGTGGTGGGCGTATACTGGATCAGCTGCATGATCTCGTTCTGGTAGATCACCTTGCCGGGCGTAGTCGCCATGTTGACGCCGACCGCGAGATTGGCCGGGTCGGATTGCCGGATCCGGAGCTGGCCGCCGCCGGCCTCGATGTCTTCCGCCAGCATCTTCATGCCGCGCACCAGATTGTCGCCGTTCGACGCCAGCGTCGTGCGCAGCAATTCCGGATTGGTCAGTACGAAATTCGACGGCGCCAGCGCATTGGTGATCTGCTGGACGTAGAATTCGGCCTTCTTCCTGGTGTGCGGATCGAGGCCCTCGGCCTTGGTCACGAGTTCATGCGCCCATTGCGTGGTGAGCAGATAGGCCTGCAGCAAGAACTCGAAGAATTGGTTGGATTTCCATTCCGGATCGCTGAACCGCTTGTCGCGCGGCGGCGGCTCGATCGTCGGCGCGACTTGCTCGCCGATCAGGCGGCGCGCCGAATTGCCCCACAGGTCGAGATAGGCTTGGCCGAGTTTAGTCTGCAGCTCGGTGGCGCGGGTCTGGTCCGACATCCAGTAGTCGGCCACCGTGCTGAAGGTCTTGACGATCTCGGTGATCTCGGCCGGCGGCTTGTCCTTGGCCTCGCCATTGTCGCGCGGCTTGAGATAGGCCGCCAGCGCCTGGCCGCTGGATTCCATCGCGCGCGCCAGATTCAGGGCAAACACCTCAGGGTCGAACTTCTTGACAGGGGCGGTTTCTGCTAACACTTCGGCCATTATCGGACACTACTGGTTTTGTGGAATTTCAAGGATCGGTTTTTCGTCGCGGCCCGATGATGGCATAGTTCGATGGATGTCGCTGAATTCGATGTGCTGCACTGCGACAAAGGGCGTCATTTGGTCACATTGCCGTTCCAGTGAGGCGCGCGGCTCTGTAGAAGTTAATGGTTTGGCGGCAAGATGGTTCTCCGCGAGTTCAGGCGGTGGAAGCGGCAGGCGTGGTGAGGCGAGGGGCGTGAAGATTTTGCAACCGGCAGGCTCGGACGGATGGGGCGGCGGCGCGCGCGCGGCGGTCGCGGCGGTGCTGTTGCTGGCCGGCATCGGGCTCGGCGGATGCTCGATCTCGCTGTCGGATCTGCCGCTGGGCTCCAGCGACGAGACCCGGGCGAAGGAGCCCGACGCGTTCCCGGCGGTCAACGATCTTCCTACCGGGCGGGAGGAAACCGCAATGGCGCCGGCCGAACGCACCAAGATCGAGAGCGAGTTGATTGCCGCGCGCGAACGCCAGGCCGCAGTCGCCGCCGCACCGCCGCCACCTGCCAAGAAATAGCCTCAAAGCGTCCGCCGTCCGGTAAAATCGCCCGGGCCAGGACCAGGAGATGAGGCGTCCGGCAGGGACGCATGCCAGCCTTGCCGCAGATTGGCGCAAAATCTCGTAATCAAAGCGATTCCGCGTGTGAATCGGATTCCCCTCCGGTTCAGAACGCGGTAACCATCCAGCCGTTCGGTCGGGAGTCGAGGACCATGGAAGAATTCTACCGCATACGCCGTTTGCCGCCTTACGTGTTCGAGCAGGTCAACCGGGCCAAGGCGGCCGCGCGCAATGCCGGGGCCGACATCATCGATCTCGGCATGGGCAATCCGGACCTGCCGGCCCCCGCCCATGTCATCGAGAAGATGAAGGAAACGCTTGGCCGGCCGCGCACTGACCGTTATTCGGCGTCGCGCGGCATCACCGGCCTGCGCCGGGCGCAGGCGGCCTATTACGACCGCCGCTTCGGGGTGAAGCTCAACCCCGATACCCAGGTGGTGGCGACGCTCGGCTCCAAGGAAGGTTTCGCAAACGTGGCGCAGGCGATCACCGCGCCCGGCGACGTGGTGCTGTGCCCGAACCCGAGCTATCCGATCCACGCCTTCGGCTTCCTGATGGCCGGCGGCGTGATCCGCTCGGTGCCGTCGGAGCCGACGCCGGAATTCTTCGCCGCGGCGGAGCGGGCAATCATCCATTCGATCCCGAAGCCGATCGCGATGATCGTGTGCTATCCGTCGAATCCGACCGCCTATGTGGCCAGCCTGGATTTCTACAAGGATTTGGTGGCGTTCGCGAAGAAGCACGAGATCTATATCCTGTCGGATTTGGCCTATGCGGAAGTCTATTTCGACGACGCCAATCCGCCACCGTCGGTGCTGCAGGTGCCGGGCGCGATGGACGTCACCGTCGAATTCACCTCAATGTCGAAGACGTTCTCGATGGCCGGCTGGCGGATGGGATTCGCGGTCGGTAACGAGCGCATCATCGCAGCCCTGGCGCGGGTGAAATCCTATCTCGACTACGGCGCCTTCACCCCGGTGCAGGTGGCGGCGACGGCCGCGCTGAACGGCCCGGACGATTGCATCCGCGAGATGCGCGAAATCTATCGCAAGCGCCGCGACGCGCTGGTCGAATCGTTCGGCAGGGCAGGTTGGGAGATTCCGCCGCCGTCCGCCTCGATGTTCGCCTGGGCGCCGCTGCCGCCCGCCTTCAGGGATGTCGGCAGCATGCAGTTCGCCACCCTGATGGTGGAGAAATCCGGCGTCGTGGTGTCACCGGGCGTGGCGTTCGGCGAGCACGGTGAGGGCTTCGTCCGCATCGCCATGGTGGAAAACGAGCAGCGGATCAGGCAGGCCGCTCGCGGCGTCCGCCGCTTCCTTGAAAGCGGCGTCGAAACGTTGCACAACGTGGTTCCTCTCGCCACCCGGCGATAGCTCTTTCCGACAGGTTACATCGCGTCATGATCGCACCACTGAGAGTGGGTATCGCGGGGCTCGGCACCGTTGGTGCCGAGGTTGTCCGCGTCATCGAACGGCAGGAACGCACGCTGTCGGCGCGCTGCGGCCGTGCCATCAAGGTGGTGGCGGTGACCGCGCGCTCGAAGGCGAAGAAGCGCGGGCTCGACCTGCGCGGCATCGAATGGGCGAAGAGCCCGATGGCGATCGCGGCCGATCCCGAGATCGACTGCTTTGTCGAATTGATCGGCGGCGTCGATGAGCCGGCGGGACCGGCGATCGAGGCCGCGCTTTCGTCCGGAAAATCGGTGGTCACCGCCAACAAGGCGCTGATCGCCAAGCACGGGCTGCGCCTCGCCAGCCTCGCCGAACAGCACGGTGGCGCGCTGAACTATGAGGCTGCCGTCTGCGCTGCGATTCCGGTGATCAAGACGCTGCGCGAAGGCCTCGCCGGCACCGACATCGCGCGGATCTACGGCATTCTCAACGGCACCTGCAATTACATCCTGACCCGAATGGAGCAGGAGGGGCTGTCATTCGCCGAGTGTCTCGCCGACGCGCAACGGCTCGGCTATGCCGAGGCCAACCCGTCATTCGACGTCGACGGCCACGATACCGCGCAGAAGCTCTCTATCCTGGCCAGCCTCGCCTTCGGCACCAAGGTGGCGCAGAGCGCGGTCTCGGTCGAAGGCATCTCGACGATCGCGCCGGAAGACCTGCGCGCCGCCGCCGATCTCGGCTACCGCGTCAAGCTGCTCGGCGTCGCGGTGCGGACCGCGACCGGCATCGAGCAGCGGGTGCATCCGACCATGGTGCCGCGGACCTCCTCGATCGCGCAGGTGATGGATGTCACCAACGCGGTGACGATCGACGGCGTCGGGATTCCGCCGATCACGTTGGTTGGCGCCGGCGCTGGCGCCGCGGCGACCGCTTCCGCCGTGGTCGCCGATATTGCCGATGTCGCGCGCGGCATCCGGGCGATGCCGTTCGGCCGGCCGGTGGCGAAGCTGAAGCTAACCAAGAAGGCGCCGATGGAGCGCCACGAGGGCGGCTACTATCTGCGGCTGATGGCGCGCGATCTGCCCGGCACCGCCGGCAAGATCGCCACCAGGCTCGCCGAACAGGACATTTCGATCGAATCGATCATGCAGCGCCACCCCGACGGCAAGGTCGGCGGCAATGGCGGCGCGCGCAAGTCGCAGCCGGTGCCGGTGATTCTGGTCACCTACGCGACCACCGAGGACGCGGTGCGCCGCGCGCTGGCGGCGGTGCAGCGCGACAAGGTGATCAGCGGCCGTCCGCAGTTGATACGGATCGAGAAAAACTAGAGCCTTATTCGGGCCGAACCGCCCGCTGTGAATTTGGGGAGTACCACCAATGTCGACAGTTATCTCCGTCCCGCCGCAGCAATTGCTGGAGCGCATCCTGACTCTCGAGATCGTGCGGGTCACCGAGCGCGCGGCGGTGTCGGCGGCGCGGTTGCGTGGCCATGGCAATGAAAAGGGCGCCGATCAGGCCGCCGTCGACGCGATGCGCCGCGAACTCAACAAGATGCCGATCGAGGGCACCATCGTGATCGGCGAGGGCGAGCGCGACGAGGCGCCGATGTTGTTCATCGGCGAGAAGGTCGGCATCAATGCCGGGCCGAAGGTCGACATTGCGGTCGATCCGCTGGAAGGCACCACGTTGTGCGCCAAGGACATGCCGGGCTCGATCGCCACCATGGCGATGGCCGACGGCGGCACGCTGCTGCACGCCCCCGACGTCTACATGGACAAGATCGCGATCGGACCGGGCTACCCGAAACACCTCGTCGATCTCGATGCGCCGCCGGCTGAGAACATTGCCCGTCTCGCCAAGGCCAAGGGCGTGCCGATGACGGCGATCACCGCGCTGGTGCTGGACCGTCCGCGCCACGCCGCCCTGATCGCCGCGATCCGCGCCACCGGCGCCGCGTTGCGGCTGATCTCCGATGGCGACGTCGCCGGCGTGATTCACACTGCCGATCCCGACAACACCGGCGTCGATATCTATCTCGGCACCGGCGGCGCGCCGGAAGGCGTGCTGGCGGCGGCTGCGTTGCGCTGCATCGGCGGCCAGATGTACACACGGCTGATCCTCGACAGCCACGAGAAGCGCAACCGCGCCGAATCGATGGGCGTGTCCGATCCGAATTTCGTCTACGCGGTCGAGGACATGGTGAAGGGCGACTGCCTGTTCGCCGCCACCGGCGTCACCGACGGCTCGATGCTGTCCGGCGTCAAGTTCCGCAAGGACAATGTGATCCAGACCGACACCGTGGTGATGCGCTCGGTCACCGGCACGGTGCGGTACATCAAGGCCGATCACCGCCAGCTCGAAAAATTCCATCTCGATTGAGAGGCACGATGCCCGCCGACATCCTGATCCGGCCGCTGCACGCCGACGAGCGCGCCGCGTGGGAGCCGTTGTGGGCGGGCTATCTCACCTTCTACAAGGCGACAATCGCGCCCGAGGTGTCTGACGTCACCTGGGCGCGGTTTCACGATCCGGCCGAGCCGATGTTCGTTCTCGGCGCCTATGTGGACGGCAAACTGACCGGGATCGTGCACTACCTCTATCACCGCTCGTGTTGGACCGTCGGTGACTACTGTTACTTGCAGGATCTGTTTGTCGATTCCAGCGCGCGAGGACTTGGCGTCGGGCGGGCGTTGATCGAGGCGGTGTACACCAACGCCAAAGCGGCCGGCTGCAGCCGGGTGCATTGGCTGACTCAGACCCACAACGCGCAGGCGCGGATCCTGTACGACCAGGTCGCGGAGAATTCGGGCTTCATGCAGTACCGGAAGATCTTTTGAGCCCCAGCCGTCATTGCGAGCCACCGGTCGGCGCGAAGCGCCGTCCGGTGAGCGAACCAATCCAGCTCTTTCCGATCCAGCACTGGATTGCTTCGTCGCAAGTGCTCCTCGCAATGACGAACTGAAGCAATGCAAGAAACGAGAACAAGGGATTGAAACGATGAGCGTGATGGCCGATGCGCCGAAGGCGCTGGTGTTCGATGTGTTCGGCACCGTGGTGGACTGGCGCTCCAGCCTGATCGCGGATTTCACCGCATGGGGCGCCGAACGCGATCTTCAGGTCGACTGGGCCGGGCTGGTGGATGCCTGGCGACAGGCCTATGCGCCGTCGATGGACGAGGTGCGCAAACATCCCGAGTGCGGCTACAAGATGCTGGATACGCTGCACCGCGAAACGCTGGAGCAACTGGCCCCTCGGTTCGGCATCGTCGGCGCCAGCGAACCCGAACTGCGCTATCTCACCACCGGCTGGCACCGGCTGAAGCCCTGGCCCGACAGCGTGGCCGGCCTGACCCGGCTGAAGTCCAGATACATCATCGCGCCGTTGTCGAACGGCAACGTCGCGCTACTCACCAACATGGCGAAGTTCGCGGGCCTGCCGTGGGATCTGGTGCTGAGCGCCGAGATTTTCGCGCATTATAAGCCCGATCCCGAGACCTATCTGGGCGCGGCCCGGCTGCTGGGCCTGGTGCCGGAGCAGGTGATGATGGTCGCCGCCCACAACAACGATCTCGCCGCGGCGCAGGCGCTCGGGCTGAAGACCGCTTTCGTGCCGCGGATCACCGAATACGGCCCGCTGCAGAGCCGTGACTTCAAGGCCGAGGGCGACTGGGATGTCGTCGCGGCGGACTTCAATGCGCTCGCCGATCGGATGGGGTGCTGAAGTCGGGCAAGGCGCCTTTGTTGCTCCGACGCTTCGTGCTTATCTGAACCATCATGACGCTTCCCGCATCCGCATTGCCGATCGACCCGCCGCCGGCGTTTCTCGGCGTGACGCGGTCTGCTACCGGCAAGCTGTGGCGCGACCGGCTCGATCCGCGCGGCGCGGCGCGGGCGCTGGCGATCGCGCAGCGCTATCAGCTGCCCGAAATGCTGGCGCGGGTGATCGCCGGGCGCGGCATCGAGATCGACGCGGTGGCGGATTTTCTCGATCCGACGATCCGCAAGCTGATGCCCGATCCCTACACGGTGACCCAGATGGAGGCCGCGGCGAAGCGCATCGCTGACGCCGCCGTGAAGGCCGAGAAGGTCGCGATCTTTGGCGACTACGACGTCGACGGCGCGACCTCGGCCGCCTTGCTGGCCTGGCATCTGCGGCATTGCGGGCTCGATCCGCTGATCCACATCCCCGACCGCATCTTCGAGGGTTACGGCCCCAATGTCGAAGCGATCCGGATGCTGGCGGAGAAGGGCGCCACGCTGCTGGTGACGGTGGATTGCGGCACCACAAGTCTCGAGCCGCTTGCCGAAGCACGGCGGCTCGGCATGTCCGCGGTGGTAATCGATCATCATCAATGTGGCGACGAACTGCCGGAGGTGGATGCGCTGGTCAATCCGAATCGTCCCGACGATTTGTCTGGGCTCGGCCATCTCGCCGCGGTCGGGCTGGTGCTGATCACGCTGGTCGCGGTCAATCGCGAGCTGCGGCAGCGCGGATTCTGGAGCGCGGAACTGCCGGAGCCCGATCTGCTGAGCATGCTGCATCACGTCGCCCTCGGCACCGTCGCCGACGTGGCACCGTTGACCGGGCTGAACCGTGCCTTTGTCGCCAAGGGACTGATCGCGCTGCGGCGCCGCGATCATGTCGGCCACACCGCGCTGATGGACGTGTCACGCCTCAACGGGCCGCCGGAGGCCTGGCATCTCGGCTTCATGCTGGGGCCACGGATCAATGCCGGCGGCCGGATCGGCCGCGCCGATCTCGGGGTGCGGCTGCTGCTGGAGGGCGACATCTCCGAAGCTGCAAGAATCGCCGCCGAGCTTGACCGGCTCAACACCGAGCGCCGGGTGATCGAACAGATGGCCGAAGCGCAGGCCGAGGCCGAGGCGCTGGCCTCGCTCGGGCTGGAGGACAAGGGCGCGGTGATCGTCACCGCGTCGGAAGGTTGGCACCCCGGCGTGGTCGGCCTGGTCGCGTCGCGGCTGAAGGAAAAATTTGGGCGGCCGGCTTTCGCGATCGCGTTGGAGCCCGGCGGCATCGGCACCGGATCCGGGCGGTCGATTTCCGGCGTCGATATCGGCAAGGTGGTGCGGCAGGCGGTTCATGATGGGCTGTTGATCAAAGGCGGCGGCCACGCGATGGCCGCCGGCGTGACGCTGCGCAAGGAACGGCTCGGCGAATTCCGGGCTTACCTCGAGACCGCGCTGTCCGCCGACGTCGGCAAGTCGCGGCATCTCAACGAATTGTTGATCGACGGCGCGGTGTCGGCGCGCGGCGTCACCACCGATCTGGTGGCGACGCTGAATCGCGCCGGTCCGTTCGGCAGCGGCAATCCGGAGCCGGTGATCGCGCTGCCGTCGCATCAGCTGGTCTATGCCGACGAAGTCGGGCAGGCGCATCTGCGGCTGCGCTTCAAGTCCGGCGACGGCGCGATCGTCAACGGCATCGCGTTCCGCAGCGTCGGCCAGAAGCTCGGCGACGCCCTCATGCAAAATCGCGGTCAGCCGCTGCACGTCGCCGGCTCGCTCGCGGTGGATCGCTGGCAGGGCGCCGAGCGGGTGCAGCTACGGGTGATCGACGTCGCAGTGCCGGACCCCGGGCCGGCGATGATCCGCTAGCTCGACGATTTGTTCGTCACTGCGAGCAACTGAGCGCGGACGTCCCGGCGTCGCGAACCGCGACTTTGGTGTCCGGCGTCATCTAACTTTCAAACCCCTCCGTCAGGATCGCGCCATTCTCATTCCGAAGGGGCTGCAGGCATGACCGACTTCACGATCAATCAGACGCTGGATCCGGGGGGACCGGTTCAACCGGCGTCGCGGCCCAATTTGGACAAGGGTTTCAACCCCCTGACCATGATCCTGTTCTTCGGCATTCTCGGTGCCGGCCTGCTGTTCGTCGCCTACAGCATCTATGTCGATGTCGATGCGACCGGCGTCAAGGTGACCACCTATCTGCCCTATCTGCTGCTGCTGGTGGCGCTGTTGATCGCGCTCGGCTTCGAATTCGTCAACGGCTTCCACGACACCGCCAACGCGGTGGCGACCGTGATCTACACCCATTCGTTGCAGCCGGAATTCGCCGTGATGTGGTCCGGCTTCTTCAACTTCCTCGGCGTGCTGTTCTCGACCGGCGCGGTGGCGTTCGGCATCGTCTCGCTGCTGCCGGTCGAACTGATCCTGCAGGTCGGCTCTAGCGCCGGCTTCGCGATGGTGTTCGCGTTGTTGATCGCCGCGATCATCTGGAATCTCGGCACCTGGTATTTCGGACTGCCCGCCTCGAGCTCGCATACTTTGATCGGTTCGATCATCGGCGTCGGCGTGGCCAATGCGATCATGCGCGGCCGCGACGGCACCTCGGGCGTCGACTGGGGCAAGGCCACCGAGATCGGCTATGCGCTGCTGCTGTCGCCGCTGGTCGGTTTCTGCTGCGCCGCGATCCTGCTGCTGATGCTGAAGTTCGTGATCCGCAACCCGGCACTGTACGCAGCACCCGAGGGCAACAAGGCGCCGCCGCTGTGGATTCGCGGCATTCTGATCGCCACCTGCACCGGCGTCAGCTTCGCGCACGGCTCCAATGACGGTCAGAAGGGCATGGGTCTGATCATGCTGATCCTGATTGGCACGGTGCCGACCGCCTATGCGCTGAACCGCGCGCTGCCGGAATCCCAGGTCGTGCAGTTCCAGAAGACCTCGACTGCGGCGGCGACGGTGATCGCCGCGAAAGGCGCCGGCCATAGCATCATCGGTGATCCGCGCCCGGCCGTGACTCTCTATGTGTCGCAGCACAAGATCACCGAAGGCACCTATCCGTCACTGGCAGTGCTGGTCAAAGATGTCGGCGATCAGGTGACGAAGTATGGGTCGCTCAACAAGGTGCCGGCCGAAGCGGTCGGCAACACCCGTAACGATATGTACCTGACTTCCGAAGCGATCCGCTTCCTGATGAAGGACAAGGAAAACGATCTCAACAAGGAGGAGATCGGCACCCTCAACGCCTATAAGGGCTCGCTCGACAGCGCCACCAAGTTCATTCCGACCTGGGTCAAGATCGCGGTGGCGATCGCGCTCGGGCTCGGCACCATGATCGGCTGGAAGCGCATCGTGGTGACGGTCGGTGAGAAGATCGGCAAGACGCATCTGACCTACGCCCAGGGCGCCTCCGCCGAACTGGTCGCCGCGGTCACCATCGGCGCCGCCGACATGTTCGGCCTGCCGGTCTCGACCACCCACGTGCTGTCGAGCGGCGTCGCTGGCACGATGGCGGCCAACGGCTCGGGGCTGCAGATGTCAACGATCCGCAACCTGCTGATGGCCTGGGTGCTGACGTTACCGGCGGCGATCCTGTTGTCGGCCGGGTTGTACGTTGTGTTCTCGCATCTGTTCTGATCGAAATCGACGAGGCCGCCGCGTCAATCGCGGCGGCCGACGACAAAGAGAAGCCCGCGCAGTCGCTGCGCGGGCTTCCTGTTTGAACGGCCTCGTGACGCGGTCTCGACCGGCTGTCGCCGCGACCGACGATCAGTAGTCGCGCTCGCGATGCACGTCATGGACCACGATTCCCATGCCCTGCTCCGGCAACGCCAGCCAGTCGCGGCGCTTCAGGGTCCGGCGGGTATCCTCCAGTCCGCTCAGCCAGTGTTCGCGCATCGAGGTGGCTGAGAATTCGTGATCCTTGGCGTCGCCCTCATAGGCCTTTTGCTGATAGATCATCTGCAGGATGGTGATCTCGGGCAGATCGGCCAGGTTGTCGCGTGTCGCGCGCTCGGCATCGCTCAACTGATCGTCCGGCAATTTCCGCAATGCCTTGTAGAGATCGGCCTTCAGATTGTTCATCCGCTTGTACACGTCGGTGTTGTGCCGGGTGCGCGACGAATAGACGATGTCCTTGTAGCGCGCCTGGACCTCCTGGATGTCGCGTGGCAGCACGCCCCGGGCGCTGAACAGATCGACCTGGAACACCAGCGAATTCAGCTTGTCCTCCTGGTCGAGCAGATGCTGTAGCGGCGTATTCGAGACAATGCCGCCGTCCCAGAAATGGTCGGTGCCGATCTTTACCATCGGAAGCGCCGGCGGCAGCGCGCCGCTCGCCATCACATGCTCGGGGCCGATCACTTCCTTCTTATTGTCGAAATACAGGAAGTTGCCGGTCAGCACGTTCACGGCGCCGACCGCGAAATGCATCTTGTGCTGATTGATCAGGTCGAAATCCACCAGTTCCAGAAGGGTTTCCCGCAATGGACCGGTGTCGTAGTAGCTGGTCGCCGAGCGGGCGCCGGCCGGGCTGAGCCAAGGATTCATATCGTGCGGCTTGAAGAAGCCGGGCTGCCCCAGCGCCGTCGTCATCATGGTGCTGGCGAAATTGCGTGCCTTTCGATAGACGTCGCCATCCGGCGTGTAGTGCCAGATCTTGCGGGACGTGATCCGGTCCCAGAAGATTTGAAGCCGTTCGAGCCGGCGCTCCGGCGGATTGCCGGCGATGATCGCCGAATTGATCGCGCCGATCGAGACGCCGCAAACCCAGTTCGGCTCCATCCCTTCTTCGTGCAGGGCCTGATAGACGCCGGCCTGATAGGCGCCGAGCGCACCACCGCCCTGCAGCACCAGCGCGACGCGGTCGCAGCGGTCCGGCCACCATTTCGGTTCAACGATCGTGTCCGACCCCGGCGTTCGCGTGTCCATCGCTTCGGCTCCTCTCCTGCTCTGAATGCTGCGAGTAACATTCAATCCGGGAGTGACGCCGTTGTGACGCCTCGCTGATTAATACCATCGTGTAGCATGTTGATATTTCGCTGCTGTCACGCCGCTGACGAAAATAGCTCACACCTCCGTCAAGTGCGGCCGTTAGCAATTGCGAAACGGTCGCGGATGCGCGGCGGATCAGTCGCCGACCATGCTTCAAGCATGGCGGTCGACCATCGCGGGAGAGTGCGAGCATGTTGTCCGGAAAATCCGCCATCGTCACTGGCTCGACCAGCGGCATCGGTCTTGGCATTGCGCGCGGTCTCGCCGCCAGCGGCGCCAACGTCATGCTCAATGGCTTTGGCGACCCAAACGAGATCGAGGCGATCCGGCAGGAAATCGCCGACGGTCACAATATCAAGGTGCTCTACAACGGCTCCAACATGGCCGACGGCAACCAGATCGCCGCGATGGTGACCGAGGCCGAGGCCGAATTCGGCGCGGTCGACATCCTGATCAACAATGCCGGAATTCAGTACGTGGCCCCGATCGAGGAATTCCCGGTCGAAAAATGGGACGCCATTCTGGCGATCAACCTGTCCAGCGCCTTCCACACCATGCGGGCCGCGGCGAGCGGGATGAAATCGCGCAACTGGGGCCGCATCGTCAACGTCGCATCCGCCCACGCGCTGGTCGCATCGCCTTTCAAATCGGCCTATGTCGCCGCGAAACACGGAATCGCCGGCCTGACCAAGACCGCGGCGCTGGAATTCGCCGAACACGGCATCACCGTCAATGCGGTGTGCCCCGGCTATGTCATGACCCCGCTGGTCGAGAAGCAGATCCCCGAACAGGCGAAGGCCCGCGGCATCACCGAGCAGCAGGTGATCTCCGACGTGCTGCTCGCGGCGCAGCCGACCAAGCACTTCGTCACCGTCGAGGAACTCTCCGCGCTGGTGAACTTCCTCTGCACCGACAATGCGCGATCGATCACCGGAACCACGTTGCCTGTCGATGGCGGCTGGACCGCTCACTGAAAGGATTTCCTGGTGCGCCAAAGCGAGGTCTTGAAGATTCCGTCGATGCCGATGGCCGGGCCGAGCTATCCGGCGGGCCCGTATCATTTCGTCGATCGCGAATTCCTGGTGCTCACCTACGAGACCGATTCGGACCTGATCCGCGCCGGCCTGCCGGAACCGCTCGAACCCTCCGAAAATCCGATCGTGCATTATGAGTGGATCAATATGCCGGACAGTTCCGGCTTTGGTAGCTACACGGAATCCGGACTTGTGATTCCAGCCCGTTTTCAGGGCGAAGAGGTCAATTTCGTTTCACAAATGTATCTCGACGACGATCCGCCGATCGCGGCCGGCCGGGAGATCTGGGGTTTTCCGAAGAAATACGCCCACCCGAAGCTCGAGGTCGTGAAGGACACGCTGATCGGCACGCTGGAATATTCCGGCCAGCAGGTCGCGATGGGAACGATGGGTTACAAACACGCCTCGATGGCCGGCAATGGCGATCTGACCCGCGCGATACTGTCGAAAACCCAGGTCAACCTGAAATTGATTCCCGGCGTCGACGGCCGGGCCGAGGTTTGCCAACTGGTGGCCATCAACGTCACAGACATCGTCGTCAAGGGATCTTGGATCGGACCCGGCCGGCTCCATCTCGTGCCCCACGTCAATGCGCCGGTGGCGGATTTCCCGGTCCGTCGCATGATCAGCGCCCACCATTTCCTCGCCGATCTGACCTTGCCCTATGGCCGCGTCGTGTTCGATTACAACAAGCAGGGCAAGGACGTGGCCGAGGCCGCCGAATAACGGACGGCGCGATTTGCGATCTGATGCGGTGGCATCGGCGATGCCACAACCGGCTGTTCACCGGCATGACGTCGCCGCCCGGCGACGTGGTCGGCGAGCGCGGCACCATGAGATTATGCTATCGGCAGATCTCACCCTGGTTGACGAAGCTCTTGAACAGTTCGACCGCCTGCGGATTGAGCGCGCCTTCGTCGGGCAGCACCAGCGGCAGATCGGGCGGCGCCAGGATCGCGAATTGCCGACCCCATTCATAGACCCAGGCCAGCCCGTCCTGGAACACGACTTCGTCGTCGAAGCGCGGATGGCGTCCGGAGCGGACCTCGGCGAAGCCGCGGCGGAACGCGGCGTTCCAGACGATCTCGTCGAGCGGTGCCTCGAAGGTCTCGGCTTGTTTGGGGACGTCGGTCACGATTTCGATTCCCGCGATGGCGATGGGACGGCGACAAGGCGGGGCATTATCCCACGCGGCCCCGTGCTCCGCATCCTGACTTTTCGTCGGTATTATGACCCCTGCCGCAGCCGCGCCAGCACCGTCAGCCCGCCATAGCCGTCTGCCGGCAACAGGCCCATTTTGGTCTGATAGTCCTTCACCGCCTTCATGGTGTCATTGCCGACCCGGCCATCGGTGCCGCCGGTATCGAACCCGGCCCGGGTCAGGCGGGTCTGCATCTCCTGCACTTCAGCCAGCGTCAGCGCGCGCTCCGAGCCAGGGAACGGCTGCAGGAATGGCGGCGCGCCGAGAATCCGGTCGCCGAGATGGCAGATCGCGAGCGCGTAGTTCATTGACGGGTTGTAGCTCTTCACCGCGTAGAACGCCTGACCGATCAGGAAGACCGGGCCACCCGGCACCGGCACCCACAATTTGGCGCTGGCGTTCGGCTGCGGAAACGGCTGGCCGTCGGCGCGACTGACGCCGGCGGCGGACCACGCCGCGTAGGTCTTGCCGCCACTAGAAGAGGCGGCGCCAGCGGGGCGGACCTCATAGCCCCAATGTTCGCCGCGCGGATACTTGCCGCGGTTGAGCAGGAATTTCGCACTGGAGCCGAGCGCGTCGTCGGGCCTGCCGAACGGCGACACCTTGCCGTCGCGGTCGTAGTCGATCCCGACATTGAGCCAGACTTCCGGCATCCATTGGGTATGGCCCATCGCGCCGGCCCAGGAGCCGCGCATCTCTTCCGGCGTGCTCCAGCCGCGATCGACGATCTTCAGCGCATTGATCAGTTCGGTTTCCCAGTAGGCGCGGCGGCGCGGCTCGTTCCAGGCCAGCGCGGCGAGTGAGGGAAACACCGGCCGCATATGATTCTGCTGCACCAGCGGATCGCCGAATGCGGATTCGACGCCCCACAGCGCCAGCAGCGTGCCGCGCTCGACGCCGAAATCGCGCTCGATCCGGGTGAACAAAGCTTCGTTGTTCCGCAGCGCTTCGCGGCCGGCGATGATGCGCCAGTCCGAGACCCGGCGGTTGATGTATTGCCAGATCTGCTCGTGAAACTCCGGCTGCTTCTGCATCTGTTTGAACACGGACATGTCCGGCTCGATCCGGCCCATCACGCGTGTGTAGGTGGCGTCCGAGATGCCCTTGGCCAGCGCGCGGGCGCGAAACTGATCGCGCCATTGGTCGAAACCGGGCGGCGCGGCGAGTGCGGCCGACGGCAGCAGCAGTGCGGCGCCGAGCGCGGATTGCAGCACGGCACGGCGGGTCGGAAGGAAGTGGGAATCAATCTCGGTCATGGCCGCAGTGTAGCGGGCAGGGCAGGGTGGCGGCAAAGGTCAATGCGTCGTGGGAACCTGGAATGGGCGATGCCCTCAGTCGACCACGTCGTCGGCGCGAAGCAGCAGCGACGTCGGCACCTCGATGCCTATTGTCTTCGCGGCGTTCGCGTTGATCATGGTGATAAACTTCGTGGCCCGTTCGACCGGCAGGTCTTCGGCTCTCGCACCCTTGAGAAGCTTGCCCACAAAGGTCGCCGCGCGACGCCACAATTCGACGAAGTCAATGCCGTAGGCGGCAAAGCCTCCGGCCTGCGCGAGTTCCGGAAAGCCGCAACAAGCGAGCCGATTGGCCAGCGCCAATTTGGCGATCGGTTTCGAATTGTAGATCAGCATCGGATCTTCCGCGACCACGAAGGCGCGCACCGAGCCGGCAGTCATCGCCGCGATCACCGGCTCCAATTCGTTCACGTCGCGCGCACCGAATTCCGCCAGTTCGATGCCGAGCGACCGGGCCGTCGAGCGCATCGCCGAGAGCACGGGTTCGGTTGCGGCGTTCGCCGGATTGAACAGCACCCCTGCCTTGGTCAGCGTGGGCATCGCCTCCTTCAGCAACTCCAGCCTTTTCGCGACAAGCTCCGGAATGAAATAGCTCGTTCCGGTGACATTGCCACCCGGTCGGGCCAGGCTTGACACCAGACCGACCGCCACGGCATCGCCCAGCGATGCAAACACGATCGGGATAGTGGTGGTCGCGCGCTTGGCGGCAGCAACGCCGGGTGTCGAATAGGTGACGATCACGTCCGCCTTCTGATCGACAAGCTGAATGGCCAGAGCTGCGAGCTGGTCATAGTTGCGTCCCTGGAGCCAGCGCGTCTCGATGACGATGTTCTTGCCTTCGGCGTAGCCCTGAGCGGCCAGTGCCGCCCGAAACGCGTCGAAGCGCGTGGCCTCCGCGGCTGGATCGCCGAGACTGAGATACCCGATCCGATAGATCCTATCGCTCGGTTGGGCACCAGCGGCCGACCGCCAGCCGATTGCCGCGCCACCAACCAGGATGATGAAGTCTCGTCGTCGCATGCGGCCTCCGGGACATTCAACCTACCGCGAATGCCGAGCGATGCGTGTGATGGCAGCCCGCATCGACTCGCGCCTAATTCTCGCTGCCTTCGCCCGGATCGACCGGTGGCGGCGGCTCAGTGGGCGCCGCATGAGCCACCGCCGGCTGGTCGGGCGCCGCCCGTCCAAATTCGCGGCCGCGGCCGCCAAGCAATCGCTCATAGGCCGACACCAGCGTGACGTAAGGGTTGACCCAGAGCCAGCCGTCGGGCGTGAACACTTGGACGTCGAAATGCAGATGCCGGCTGGTGCCGTTGGGGCGGTCGAGATAGTTCGACACCACGCCGATCTGTTCGCCCTCGAACACCCGGCGGCCGTTGAGCACGCCGTCGTCGTCCATGCGGCGGGGATCCATGTGCATATAGCGAAACCGGATGTGCTCGGTCCGGCTGTTGACCTGTAAGGTCGCGGCCTGCTGTTTGGGCGAGCGGATCAGCACGCCGTCGCGCACCGCGACCACCGCCTGCCGGCTTGGGTCGCAGCCGTCGCTACCCGGCAGGCAGCCGGTGATATCCTGGCCCTGATGGCCGAACCCGGCGGCGCATTGGCCGACGCCGAAATTGCGGCTTTCGCAGAAATTGTCCTGCCACGGATAAGCGGCGGCACCGCGCGCCGCATCGACCGCGGCCGGCATCGGTTGTTCGGAGCGGCGCAGCCGGCTCGACTGCGAATGGGCGTAGGCCGGCGCTTTCGCCAGCGGAAACCGGATCTGCGAATAGGCGGTGGGATCGGGGCGGCCGCCCTGCTTGCGAAAGCCCGAATTGGCAATGATATCGCCGCTCGGCCGATAGCTGAAATCGGGCGACGGCGCCTCCGGCCGTTCGGCGAATGTCGCGGGCAAATCCATCGGCGGCCGCGTCGGCAGGCCGCCGGTCACGCGCAGCGCCTTGAGGAACCGCTCGGCGACCGGATAGGCCTCGCGGCAGGCCATTCGCTTCGGCCGCGGCGTCGAATCCAGGCACTGGATCGAGAGCACATAGGCCGCACCGAAGCGGGTGAAGGCATAGCGTACATAGCCTTCGCGGATGAAGCGGCGCAGATCGGGGAACTGCGACGCCAGCGCCTTGGCCGGCTCGCTCTTGTCTGCGAGCGGATCCTTGATGTCGTAAGTGAGCAGCGAGCCGGTGATCTGTACTTCGACCGGCTGCGCGAACACCCGCGCCGGCATGCCGTCGCCGGCTGCGGGCTCCAGCGCGAACACCGCGTCGTAACCGGCCGGGCCGGCATCGAACATCTCGGCGGGGCGAAAGCCGGCCTGATAGCGCGCCAGCGTCAGGCTCTCCGGTGCGCCGCTGCGGCGCGCCTCCAGCAACGCTGCGGTGTCGAACGGCAGCAGCACCGGCACCGCGCTTTGTCCGATGCCGGTGAAGAATGCCGAGGTGATCGCGTTGAGCTGCACCAGCGCCGGCATCAGCCGCGGATCGAACGGTCGCAGCCGGCGCTTGCCGGTGAAGGTGAATGCGGAGGCGATCGCCGGCTGGGTGTTGATTTCGCTCCGAAGCTGGTCGAGCGCGGCGCGCCAGTCGACGCGCAGTACCGAGACCGCGGGGGTGCGGAATTCATCGGCGGCAAGCCGCGCGGTGCCGGCGATGAGCAGGCCGGCGATCCATGAAACGCCCAGAACGGCCCGAAAACACCACGCGCGGATCGTCGTCGGGGTCAATTTGCGTCACGCCTCCGTTCTCAGGGTCAGCGTGAAAATGTACCGAGGTTTTCCTGCGCGCGACAAGCCCATTCGTCAGGCCGCTTCAGGCCAGGTTCTCGACAAGGCTTGGCTTGACAAGGCTTGGCCCGGGACGGTGCAACCGGCCCGGGCCAAGCAACAGAGCAGGGTCGTGTCAGTCCTTGGCGCGTTCGACGTAGGAACCGTCCTCGGTCATGATCACGATCCGGGTTCCGACGTTGATATGCGGCGGCACCAGCGTGCGCACGCCGTTGGACAGAATCGCCGGCTTGTAGGAGGACGACGCGGTCTGGCCCTTGGTCACCGGCTCGGTCTCGACCACTTCGAGGGTCGCGCGCTGCGGCATCGTGATCGCCACCGGAATCACGCCGTGCAGCGACAGTTTCACGGTCATGTTTTCCTGCAGATACGGCGCGGCATTGCCGACCACGTCCTTCGGCACCTGGACCTGGTCGTAATTGTCGTTGTTCATGAAGTGGAAGCCGTCGGCGTCCTCATAGAGGTAGTTGAAATTGTGGTCCTCGATGGTCGCCTTTTCCACCTGATCGGTGGTCTTGTAGCGCTCGGAGATCTTCACTCCGTCGCTGATACGGCGCATTTCGATCTGGCTGACCGGGGTGCCCTTGCCGGGATGGATGTTCTCGGCGGTGAGGACCACATACAGCTTGCCGTCCTGCTCGATGACGTTGCCCTTGCGGATAGAACTGGCGATGACTTTCAACGGATGATTTCCTAGCGTTCAGGCCCGGGCCCGATCCGGACATATGTCCCGAGGCCTGCGAAGCGGTTTCGGGCCGCAACATACTCATTTCCGGATCATTCCGGAAATATCGTTGGTTGCAGCCACTGAGGTTTCTTTCGGTCAGTCTGCAGGAGATGAAAACGCCTCCGCAGCCTCATCGTGCCTGGACGGGTGGTGGAATCCATCGACCCGTTCCGGCATCCGGCCCGACATACCAAGGGAACGCCCCGCTTGCCAAGTCGGAACGCCTCCGGCGCCTCAAATGAGTCGTCCGGCCGACACTCTGCCGGATCGCCGGAGTTGAATCGCCATGATATCCGTAATATGATATACATTCAATTTCAGGATATCATGGAGACGTCGATGCTGGTTTCCAAATGGGGCAACAGCCTCGCGGTGCGGCTGCCCAAGGCGCTGGTCGATCAACTCGGCCTCAAGGAAGGCGACGAGCTGAACGTCGTTGCGGCGAGCAACGGCGCCATCGAGGTCGAGACGAGGGAGCAGCGCCGTCAGCGGGCGCTCGACAATATGGCTGCGCGGAACTGGAAGCTGTCCGAGGGCTATAAGTTCGATCGCGACGAAGCTAACGAACGGTGAGCGCGTTCTTCGACACCAACATCCTGGTCTATGCCCAGCAGGCTGGCGAGAAGGCCGACCGGGCGCGCGCGCTGTTCGCGACCGGGGGCAAACTCAGCGTCCAGGTGCTTAACGAATTCACCTCCGTATCGCGACGCAAGCACGGCAAGGATTGGCGCGAGATCGCCGAAGCGATTGCCGACGCGCTATCGCTGGTCGACCCACCGCAACCGATTACGCTCGACCTGCACAACGCCGCGCGATCGCTTGCTGAATATCATAGCCTGTCGTTCCAGCGATTGAAGCCGGCTGCGACACGCTCTACAGCGAGGACCTGCCGCATGGCCGCGCCATCGGCGGGCTGACAATCCGCAATCCGTTTCTTGAAAGTGCTCCGTGAACGCGCAACGGCCCTGGTGGGACCCCTCGAAGCACCTCGATCGGCAGCCATTCCTGCAGGTCCGAGGCCGGATCACCCGCGCCGTCCGGCTGTGGTTCGAGAGCAAGGGGTTTTGCGAGGTGGAAACCGGCATCCTGCAGGTCTCCCCCGGCAACGAGACTCATCTGCACGCGCCGCGCACCGAAATCGTCAGCGCCGAGGGCGAGCGCCTGACCCGCTATCTGCGGACCTCGCCGGAATTCGCCTGCAAGAAGCTACTCGCCGCCGGAGAGGACAGGATCGTGGAATTCGCGAGGGTGTTCCGGGATCGCGAGCGCGGCGATCTGCATCTGCCGGAATTCACCATGCTGGAATGGTATCGCGCGCATACGCCGTACCGGACGGTGATCGCCGATGGCATCGCCGTGATCGCGCTGGCGGCGCGGACCGCGGGGACCCGGACGTTTTCGTTTCGCGGCAGGATCGCCGATCCGCTCGCCGATCCCGAGATGCTCTCGGTGGCGGCGGCGTTCGATCGCTTCACCGCGATCGATCTGTTGGCCACGATCGACGGCAGCCAGCCCGACCGCGCCGCGCTGGCGGCGGCGGCGCGGCGCTGGGTCCGGGTGACCGACGACGACACCTGGTCGGATATCTTCAGCAAGGTTCTGGTCGAGCATATCGAGCCCAATCTCGGGCAGGGCAGGCTCACCGTGTTGCACGACTATCCGGCGCCGGAAGCGGCGCTGGCACGCGCCAAAGCGGACGATCCACGCGTCGCCGAGCGCTTCGAGGTCTATGCGTGCGGCGTCGAACTCGCCAACGGCTTTGGCGAACTCACCGACGCGGTCGAACAGCGCGCGCGTTTCACCGCGGCGATGGACGAAAAGCAGCGCCGCTACGGCGAGCGCTATCCGCTCGACGAGGAATTTCTCGCCGCGGTGGCGGCGATGCCCGAAGCCAGCGGCGTGGCGCTCGGCTTCGACCGGCTGGTGATGCTGGCGGCGGGTGCTACAAGGATCGATCAGGTGGTGTGGACGCCGCCGGCGGGCGATCGCGCATGAGCATTGTGAAGAAACTGGAGAGTGCCGCCGCAGCGACGTTGCGGCAGCCGGCGGAACTGGTCGCGCGTGGCCTGGTGTCGGCGCAGGATCTCGCCGCGCTGGAGCTGGTCGCGGCGCGCTACGCGGTGGCGGTGACGCCCGCCGTCGCGGCCCTGATCGATCCGAACGATCCCGCCGATCCGATCGCGCGGCAATACATCCCGACTGCCGCCGAATTGGTGGCTGAACCGATCGAGCGCGCCGATCCGATCGGCGACGCCGCGCATTCGCCGGTCGAGGGCATCGTGCACCGGCACCCGGACCGGGTGCTGTTCAAGCTGGTGCATGTCTGCGCGGTGTATTGCCGGTTCTGCTTTCGCCGCGAAATGGTCGGGCCGGGCAAGGACAGCGCGTTGTCGGGCGAAGCGACCGCGGGAGCGCTGGACTACATTCGCGCGCATCCGGAGATCTGGGAAGTGATCCTGACCGGCGGCGATCCGTTAATGCTGTCGCCGCGGCGGCTGGCCGAGATCATGGTCGAACTGGCGGCGATCCCGCAGGTGAAGATCATCCGGATTCATACACGGCTTCCGGTGGCCGATCCGGCGCGGATCAGTGCCGCGATGGTCGCCGCGCTGTCGGTCAAGGGCGCCACTGTTTGGGTGGCCCTGCATGCCAACCATCCGCGCGAACTGACGGTTGCCGCGCGCGCCGCCTGCGCGCTTCTGATCGATGCCGGAATTCCGATGGTCAGCCAGTCGGTGCTGCTGCGCGGCGTCAATGACGACGCGGCGACGCTGGAAGCTTTGATGCGGGCGTTCGTCGAATGCCGGATCAAACCTTACTATTTGCACCATGGCGATTTGGCACCCGGCACCGCGCATCTGCGCACCACGCTGGCCGCGGGGCAGGCCCTAATGCGGGAACTGCGCGGACGGGTGTCTGGGCTGTGCCAGCCGGAATATGTGCTCGACATTCCCGGCGGCTACGGCAAGGCCCCGGTGGGTCCGAATTATTTGATGCGGGACCAGGAATCGCCGACGGAGTCGCGCTATCGTGTGATGGACTATTGTGGCGATGTTCATCTCTATCCGCCGCAGACGTGACAACCGGATGTCCGACTCAGAGCCACCGCAGGACGACGGCAACCGGACCACCGAGAATGTAGTGTTGCTCGGATTCTTCGTGCTGCTGGTGGGGGCGGGTATCTGGCTGCTGAGCAGCATGGCTGAGGTGCGCAGGGTGCAGGATTGCACGGCGCAAGGCCGCCGCAACTGCGCGACGATCGAGCTGCCGGATCGCGCCCGATAGATGATTTGGTTGCAAACCGAGATCCGGTTTGTTGAAACAACGTGCGGCAGAAGATAGCTTGAGCCGATTCCGATCGTCCCGACCGCCGCAAATCCACGGAATGCGCGGCAAGGTTATCTTTGGACTGGGAGAATGAGATGAAGAGGTTGATCGGAGCGGCGGGCGTTTTGATCCTGTTGGGCGGCGCCGCGGCGATCGCGCAGAGCGGTACCATGAACTGGCCCAACAGCGAGCCTTCGAATCCGCCAATCAAGCCGTCTTCGACCCAGGGCCGAACGGTGATTCCCGCCGCCCCGGTCGGTCACCGGCAGCCGCGGCCGACTGCGGCTGAGACTGCGGATGCCAAGGCCCTGAACAAGCTCGATGCGGAAGACGCTTTGCTCGATCGCAAGATCAAAGGCATCTGCCGTGGCTGCTGACGCCACGGCAGTCCGGCGCTTGTCGGTCAGGCCTTGCGCGCGGCGAGCGCGAGGCCGATCAGCGTGGTGCCGCCGAAGAGCAGGTTGATGCCGACCAACAGGCCGATCGCCCAGGCTGCCGATCCGGGCAGGCCGGTGATGATGATGAATGCCACCACCAGGTCCATCAAACCGGCAACGAGCATCCAGCCCCAGCGCTCCGACAGTTCGCGGCGATGATCCAGCGCGTACATGATGGTGGCAATGCCTTCGGCGATGAAATAAGCACCGACCACGATGGTGAGTGTCAGCGTGGCTTCCAGCGGCCGCGCCAGCAGCACGAAGCCGGCACCGAGCGCCAGCACGGCGGAGGCCAGCGACCACCAGAACCCCGGCGCCTGGCGCGCCCAATAGCTGAATGCTAGCCCGGCGACGCCACTGATCAGGAACATCCAGCCCAGCAGGATGGTGATGGCGAGGCTCGCCAGCAGCGGCAGCACGATCGCGGCGAGGCCGAAAACCACCAGCAGAATGCCCTCGAACAAGAAGGCCTTCCAATGGCCCTGAATGGCGGCGTCCAATTGGGCCTGGATTTTTGCGGGATCGTCGGGAAGCGTCATCGAAATTCTCCTGTGCCGTCAATTGATCGCGGCATCATCTGCGCAAACGCGGCAGTGTCCAAATTGTTCGCCAGCATCGGAACCATATCGCTCGATGACGGCGACCTAGCGGGTCCAGCCGGTAGAGCCACATTCGATCTTAGCCGGAAAACATGACACGGCGAATCCGATCGACATCGATCCAAACAAGGGTCTTTCGATCGGGCGCATTGGCGAGCCGGTCGGAGTGCTAAAATGGCGGAAACCAACTGCTCTGAATTTCGGTTGAGTGGTGGCGCTCCCTAGCGGAGCGACACCAGCAAAAACGCGCGTTGGTTTCGTTGCGCTTTTAGCTGCTGGGTGACCCAACTTTTCCCACCGGGGAGGAAAGTGGGTCACATCCGTTCACGATCTGGCCCAACGAGACCAAGTTCATGGCGCAGGCTGCCATGCGCTGCTGGTTCGCCTTCTTGGTGTATAGCTCGGCCTGCTGCAGGGTCTTCCAACCGAAGGTCGCCACCAACTGATGCGGGGTTGCACCACGTTCTGCAGCCATGGTCGCGCCAGCCTTGCGGAGCCCGTGGGCGCGGCCGGGCACCTTCGCCTCGATACACCTGTCGGCCCTCCAGTTGCCAAGCCCCTTGGTCGTGTAGGGCTGGCCGAACTCGGTTTCGAGGAAGGTCAGGGTGCCGCACGGCGACCCGGCCAGCACCGCCTCCAACTCAGGTAGGATCAGGATTACAAGGTCGACCGGGCTCTTGTTGCGGTTCTTGTGCTGTTGGAAGGCCAGCCAGCGGCCCGGGTGGGTCCGGCGCAGTTCAGGGCTGACGTGCTCGGGCTTGCGGATATGCTGCTTGCCGAGCTTGGCGATGTCCGAGATCCGCTGGCCTAGCAGCAGGAACAGCATCAACGCCAGATGCGCCTTGGTGCCGATCCGGTGGCGCAGCTTGAAGCGCTCAATCTTCTCGATTGTCCAGGTGTGGTGACCGCCGGAATCGACGCGCTGCTACAGCTCGACGTTTTTGGCGGTGTTGCGCGCGACGAGCTTGCCCGGCTTCACGGACACTGCCCATTTGTACAGCTGGCGGATCGCCTTAACGCGCATATTTGCAGCGTCGATGGAGTTTTCCGCCTTGCGATCTCTCATGACCTCGATCGCCTCTTCGGGCATTTCCTATCCCGTTAGAAAAACGTCGCCTTCTCAAGTACCGATTTATTTAGCCGAACCTCCTTGAGCGTGACATCTGACTCGTTAGCACTGGTAACAGTAAACACTTGGTCTTCGGGCGAGGTCGACAAATAGTCACGCCAATTGATGAAGGGACTCGCCCACGTTGGCTCGAACGTTTCGCGTCCAACCTTCCAATAGTCTTCCGAATTGGCGCCGCTGGGCTTTTCTTTATCCCAGGTCAGAAGAATCGCACTTGCCTTGGCCACGAAATAGGTGGCTGTCCAAACAACCGATCTCAGGCCGCTCATCATCGGCCTTCCGTAGAGTTCCTGATCGAAGCGGAGTATTGCTCCGTTCTGCAGCCAGTGGATGGTGAATTCAGTGTCGATCAATTCCTGAGCGCTTCCTTCGTGAGCAATGAAATTTCGCATCGTCTTACGCCCTACAGAGAGTAGGACGTCGGAGAGGTGCGGCGAGCACTCATCGAGGAGCGAAATAATAAGCTGAGCTCTGGCATCCGACTTGAGAGCCTGTTTAACTCCATGCTGCACGTTGGAGAAATAGGTCGTCTTCGACTTTCCCTTGCTGTCAACAAAGCGATAGCCGACGATCGTCGCTTCAATGACTTTGGCTGCGCTGTCCAGCGCCGCGGCGGCATGAAACAGGATTGATTCGAGCTCTATCGCGAGTTCGCGCGGTCGCAAGCACATCATCACCGGAGGGGTCACCGCTGGCCTTGCGTAGGGTCCGGATCTCGGCGCGATGACGATATCATGGAGATGAATTAGGGCTTGTCTGCTATGGTGAAGTGTCCCGTCGAGCCGCGCTATCAAACGTAGTATTCTCTTGAACTTCGCATCGTTCGAACCGAGTTTCTGTCGTTCCTGGATCTCCGCGCGGAGTCCATTCAGCAAAGCGACTGCCCCTGGCTTGAGCACTCCATAGCCATCCCACTGTGGGGCTTCGGCGTATAGCTCGTAGGTTTCCCCCATCTTGTTGAAATCAGTCATCTGCAAAAACCAACCCCGGCTCTTGTTATGCGTCGCCCGCAGAGCCTTCCGGAACGCGACGGGAACAGATGATCTTTTTCGGTCCTGGCGAAACCGTATTCTGCCGCCGATTTCGCCGACTTTGCCTACCCTGAAAACTCCGGCCTTAGGTAGCAAATGCACGAGAGATAGCTACATAAGATCGGAGAACTCGTAGAACGCTTTGATTGTTTGGGATTTTGTGGTGCCGGTTGAGAGGATTTAACTCCCGACCTTCGGTTTGCAAAAGCGTTAGCTTGGTGGCCCAGGCAACTGCAGGCAGGTTTGAGCCAGTTGAGCAGCCCAATCGATCATCAGCTTGAACGCTCCGCACCTAACCCCCCATTTGACCAGCTCCTCGCCAGCCGTCTTGGCCATGCTGCCGAGAAGGGAATCGACATAGTCTCCGAGCTTCTTTCCGACTGTTTTGAGCAGTCCAAGACTGGCGATCGCTGCTTGGTCGTGCGGAGCTTGGATCGAATGGGCTTTGAGCGTTGCAATAGCGCCGCGGAGTTCATCTATCTCCTCGACCGTAAGCGGCAGAGGCTTGTCGACAGGCGGCCCGTTGTGGCCGAATTCGGTCAGCTGCGTGAGCTGGTCCGCAACGTCGTCCAGAACGGCGGACAGTAAAACCTTCCTTGGGCGCAAATCACGCTCATCAAGAGGAGGCGCTTCGCCAAGCGCATACTCGCCAAGCGCACCAAATCCAACCACCCCATGACCCTCCGCTGGATTGATGACGTAGTACAACGAACGAAACGCAACTGAGCATTGCGCCGCCTCAATGCACAACTGGCATTAATGGTCGATCATCGAAAGAGTGGGTCACAGGCATGCGGAAAAGCCTGTATTCCAGCGGTCGCTTACCGTGGCCCACTATCACTCAAGTATTTGATTTTGCGCATTTTTTGGCGCTCCCTAGCGGAATCGAACCGCTCTCTCCACCGTGAAAGGGTGGCGTCCTAACCGATAGACGAAGGGAGCAAGACGCCAGCCCAGGCGCGACCAAACCGGGTCGCGGGCGGCGTTTCGCACGGCCGTACAAACTATCCAAGTCGAATCAACGTGTTACGTTTATCCGACGGCTGCCGAAGCGGAATCTTGCGATCCCAACCGAC
Organism: Rhodopseudomonas sp.; assembly: GCF_013377015.1. Lineage (GTDB taxonomy): Bacteria > Pseudomonadota > Alphaproteobacteria > Rhizobiales > Xanthobacteraceae > JARJEH01. Next base: position 114,618 of record NZ_JACABA010000002.1, read on the forward strand.
GACAGCGCGCGAACGTATAGTGGCGTTTGTCCGGCCGGGCAAGTCATCTGGGCCATTCCGGTCGACGGCAAAAAGCCGGAGCCGGCTCTCGCTGTTTCGCAGCCGGATGCAACGCTTTTTCAATGCCGGGGCGATAGGACAGGGACGGAACGGAGAATCCAATGGCAGTCGCAGGCAAAAAGCGTGAAGCGCGCAAGTCGGTGCGCCAGAGCGGCTGGATCACCCTCGAGGGGGGATTCGCGGCCCGGCCCTGCGTCGTGGTCGATCTGTCGACCGCCGGCGCCAAGGTCACCGTCGATGAGGCGCAATCGCTTGGCCCTAAGTTGCGACTGGCGTTCTCGCGTGACGCGCGGACCGGGCGCAATTGCGAGGTGGTGTGGCGACGCGGCAAGACGCTTGGCGTCAAGTTCGTTCGCTAATTGTCGCGCTTGTGCGCACAGATGCAAACGGGCTCCGCCACGCGGCGAAGCCCATTGCAGGACGGCGAATTCTGATCAGCGGCCGAAGAACAGCCAGAGCAGAATGATCACCGGAATTGGCACGCCTAGCAGCCAGAGCAGAAGTCCGCGTCCCATATTTCACCTCCAATAACCTGGTCACAACGACCTTATCGCAATGGAACGCCAGGTTTGGCGGGTCGTTCCATAGCGACTGACAGTTTCTGGAGTGAGTGCGACGACCGAAATTGGTTGTGGAACGAAACGCTCACCAGTGACCGGTGTTCGGCATCGACGACCACGGCTCCTGCGGCGGCAGCGCATCGCCCTTCTGCAGCAATTCGATCGAATGCAGATCCGGCGAGCGGACGAACGCCATCTGGCCGTCGCGCGGCGGGCGGTTGATGGTGATGCCGAGCTTCATCAGCCGGTCGCAGGTGGCGTAAATGTCGTCGACCTCATAGGCGAGGTGGCCGAAATAGCGGTCCTCGCCGTATTTCTCCTCGTCCCAATTGTAGGTCAGTTCGACCAGCGGCGCGCCGCGTCCCTTGACCTGCTTCAGCAGGGCCTCGTCCTCGGCGGCGCACAGAAACACCAGCGTGAATTTCGCCTTGTCGTTGTCGATGCGGCGAACTTCCTTGAGGCCGAGCGCATCGGCGTAGAATTTCAGCGCCGCGTCGAGATTGCGGACGCGCAGCATGGTGTGCAGATAACGCATGTTTCCTGTCTCCCTGACCGGCACGATCTGATTTTTCCGAGACGTGCCGGCGCGCTGAATAGCAGGAAAATTGGGCTTGGGGCAGGGCGAGGCTGCGGATGGCAGGCAAGGAATTTGGCTCTTGCCGTGGCGTTGCGCGCAACCGCTCAGTCGATCGGCTTGGATCGAAGGTGGCAGGGCATCTTGTCTTCGGCATCGGCATCGCGCCGGAAACTTTCGGCGTAACCCTCGAACTCGCGCATCATGTCCTGTGTGGACATGGTCTTCGAAATGCGCTCGGCCAGCACGGCCTGAGCTCTGAGATATTCACTCCATGGATTCATGAACTGTTCCTCGCCCGCGACAGCAGGCACGGATCAAGCATCTCAGGGCGCGAGGGTTCCGGCTGCGTTGCGGCGTGGCTCGAGATCGCGCTCGATGATGCTTAACGAAATCGAACGAACGGGTGCGGATTGGGCTCCAGGCCGAACGAAGGCCCGCTTCGTTGCGGCTGGCCTTGCATGGGACGCGACGGCACGCCGCATCGACCACAGCCCCGACAACGAAAAAGAGCCCCGCCTTGGAGGGCAAAGGGCTCTTTTGGGAGGAGGTCTTCCGCAGAGGCGGCCAATATCGTCGCGTTGACGGCCGCGTGCAATTCAAGAAACTGTGGCTGCGTTTTTATGCAATCCGCCTTGGTCGAGACAATTTCGCTCGCAAAGTCGGCACGTCGGGTGCCATGCGGATTCCGTTACCGGTGATGCTTTGGTCGGTCTTGCGGCGCGCGCCTCAAACTGCGATGGCTCGCGTACAGTTTCGGGTCTTGAATCAATGATCGCGCCGGATCTTCGCAGCGGGGTGAATCTGCTCGGTGACATGATCGCGCAGGCATCGGTGATCGTTCCCTTCACCGGGGCCGGGATCTCGACCGAATCAGGAATCCCGGATTTTCGCTCGCCGGGCGGGCTGTGGACCCGCAACCGGCCGATTCCCTTCGACGAATTCGTCGCCCGACAGGATGCCCGCGACGAGGCATGGCGACGGCGCTTCGCGATGGAGCCGACCTTCGCCGCAGCGCGCCCCGGACGCGGCCACCGCGCGCTGGCGTCGCTCTACAAGGCCGGCAAGATTCCGGCGATCGTCACCCAGAACATCGACAATCTGCACCAGGCCTCCGGCGTGGCCGGCGACCATGTGGTCGAACTACATGGTAACACCACTTACGCGCGCTGCATCGGTTGCGGCAAACGCCATGAACTCGCCTGGGTCAAAGAATGGCTCGCGCGGACCGGCTACGCGCCGCATTGTACAGCGTGCGACGAACCGGTGAAGACCGCGACAATTTCGTTCGGGCAGGCGATGCCACAGGATGCGATGCGGCGGGCCACCGAACTGGCGCAGCAATGCGATCTATTTCTGGCGATCGGCTCATCGTTGGTGGTGTGGCCCGCGGCCGGGTTTCCGATGCTCGCCAAGGAGTGCGGTGCGAAGCTGGTGATCATCAACAACGAGCCCACCGAGCAGGACGAGATCGCCGATCTGGTGATCCGCTACGACATCGGCGAGACGCTGGGGCCGTTTGTCGGCAACTGATCCTCGTATGATTCGCAGGTACTCAAGTCTGTTCATAGTTACAGAAGTGTTCGTTTTTTGTCTTTGCGACGCGGACGACGGTGTTATCTTTGCACATGAGATTCGCGGCGGCGCTATCCTGAGTTGTTTAGGGAAGGACCCGCTAGACGCCGTTGTCACACCGACAGCGGGTTGTAATTGATGTGTGGGGTCCGGGTTCATGGGGTCGGACGGGTTTGAGTCCAAAAGGCCGGGCGCACTGCCATTGAGCGGCACCGGTATAGCTAGGCACGGGGCCGGCGAATTTTCGGGAAGCCCTGATCGCGACAGCATGGCTGACCCGTTCGCCGGGCTCGGCGATGCTGCGGCCAACCTGGTGGAAATCAGCGGCATCATCAAATGGTTCGACGCCTCAAAGGGCTATGGCTTCATCGTGCCGGACAATGGCTGGCCCGACGTCTTGCTGCATGTCACGGTGCTGCGGCGCGACGGCTATCAGACGGCCTATGAGGGCGCCCGGCTGGTGGTCGAGTGCGTTCAGCGCGCCAAGGGCTATCAGGCTTTCCGGATCGTTTCGATGGATGAGTCCACCGCGATCCACCCGGCGCAAATGTTGCCGCCACGCACCCATGTCAACATCACGCCGACCAGCGGCCTCGAACGGGCGCAGGTGAAGTGGTTCAACCGTCTGCGCGGATTCGGCTTTCTGACTTGCGGCGAGGGCACGCCGGACATCTTCGTGCACATGGAAACGCTGCGCCGCTACGGCATGACCGAGTTGCGGCCCGGCCAGTTCGTGCTGGTCCGGTTCGGACCCGGCTCCAAGGGGATGATGGCGGCCGAGATTCAGCCGGAAGCCGGCGCGCCCGGGTTGTCGTCGCACTAGCCCCGTCGTGCGGGATGGTGCCGTGGCCATCGTTGCTGGAGTGAGCAATTTTGCTCATCGCGTTTTTGTGAATCCTGCCGTAACGCTCAGCTCGAAATCGCCGGATTAGCCCATGCCGAAGGTCTGGCCTTTGCCACGATCCTCAGGCAAAGATTTCACTATGCATGGTTTGTGGCTAACGGACGGGTTGATTTGATGCGGAGCCGTGGAGTTTTGCGTGCCGGCCGGGGGCTTCTATGGGCAGCGCTGGCAGCGACGATGTTGGTTCTCGCCATTGCCGGAAACGGTGCCCGCGCCGCCGATATCCAGACGCTGGAGATCGTCACCAAGTCCGGGGTGCAGATCTTCTCGGTCGAAATGGCGACCACCGAACAGGAAAAAGAGACCGGTCTGATGTACCGTAAGGAGCTTGCCGACGGTCACGGCATGCTGTTCGATTTCAGCCCGGAGCAGCCGGTGACGATGTGGATGAAGAACACCTTCATCCCGCTCGACATGATCTTCATCCGCGCCGATGGCCGGATCTCGCGGATCGCGGAGGACACCGTCCCGCAATCGCTGAAAACCATTCCGTCGGGGCCGCCGGCTAAGGGCGTGCTCGAGGTGATCGCCGGCACCGCCAGGAAATACGGCATCGTGCCTGGCGACCGGGTCGCGCATCCCTTGTTCAACGGCCGCTGATTGAACGGGTGTCGAAACCGCGGCTTGCTGGGGGAGACTTAAGCGTGTATCGACAACGCTCCCAGCGACACGTCAAGACATCGGGGTATAGCGCAGCCTGGTAGCGCGGCAGTTTTGGGTACTGCAGGTCCAAGGTTCGAATCCTTGTGCCCCGACCATCACCGCCCGTGGCGCTGCCGCCGTGCCTGGTCCCGATCGCATCGCCTCAGGACTGCCTGACCCCGATCCGTTCTGGCGCCGGCTCGGGCTTCTTCACCGGCTTCGGCGGCGGCTTGTCCTGCCGCTTCGACCAGGAGATGTAGTAGGCCACCAGCGTCATGATCGCGATTCCGGTGACGCTGACGAACACCTGCGCCGCTAGCGAGCCCGAACTCATCATCAGTTCGAAATGGCCGACGAACGACAGAAACACGCCGACGCAGAACACCGCGAGCGATTGCTGGCCGCATTTGATCACCGGATCGAACCCTCGCCACTCCAATCCCGGCCATTCCTTCGGCACGAACCGGATCACCATCACGACGATCACGGCGAAGTGCAGGAAGCGGTACGGCGGCAGATTGGTCTTTTCGTTGGGATTGAAGACGTCGAACAGCCAGGACGGAAACATCTCGCCGAACGCCGGGAACCGGCCCGCCATGGTCATTATCAGGGCGAACACCAGATAGAAGAGGCAGAACCACAAGGTGATCGGCGAATTGATGATCGCTCGCGACTTCACCGCGCCGCCGAGCGCGCACCAGGCGCCGAACACGAACAGCAGCTGCCAGCAGAACGGATTGAAGTACCAGCTGCCGGAGGGATAGCCGGCGAGATTCCAGTCGAAAAACCGCGCGGCGAAATACAGTCCCAGCGACGCCAGCATGGTGAAGCCGGGCCGGCGCAGCATGAACCACAGCACCGGCGGAAACAGCCCCATCAGCACGATATAGAGCGGCAGCACGTCGAGATTGAGCGGCTTGAACTTCAGCAGCAATCCCTGGCGCAGCGTTTCGATCGGATTGTCGACCAGACCGGCGACGTTGAATTCATGGATGATGTCCGGGTCGCTGTAGCGTTGCGCGACGTAACCGATCGACACAATGTAGATCACGAACAGGATGATATGGGCGACATAGAGCTGCCAGACCCGCTTGGTCAGCCTCGTCGCGCCGACGATGAAGCCGCGCTCCAGCATCATCTTGGCGTAGACGAACGACGCGGTGTAGCCGGAGATGAAGACGAACAGGTCGGCGGCGTCGGAAAAGCCGTAGTTTCGGGTGGTGATCCAGTTCACCACATTGTCCGGGATATGATCCAGAAAGATCGCCCAGTTGGCGATCCCGCGAAACAGGTCGAGCCGGAGGTCGCGTCCCTTGGAGGGGAGGATGGCCTGAATTTCCATGGGATCCGTTGGTCCGTGGGTTGGCCGGAGACCGGCGTCGGCCGGCGTTCGGTCGCGATTGTCACGACGCTATAGACGGAATATACCAAACTCGGAAACGAAACTGCTCGGCGCCGGAATCACAAAAACATCCTGACAGATCACGATATAATATGCCTGCCGTTTTCGCCAAACCGCCGCAATGTCGCATCGTCAACAGGCTCATCATTCCATGACCGCACGGATCTTCAAGCCCGCCAAGAACGCCATGCAATCCGGCACCGCCAAGACCAGGGAATGGCAGCTCGACTATGAGCCGGAGCAGCCACGAGTGATTGAGCCGCTGATGGGCTGGACCTCGTCCGGCGACATGCGCCAGCAGCTGACGCTGCGCTTCCACACGCGGGAAGATGCGGTCGCCTACTGCGAGCGCGAAGGCATTCCCTATCAGGTGATTGAGCCAAAGGTGCCGGTGCGTCGCCGAGCAGCCTATTCGGACAATTTTGCGTTCCGTCGCGACGAGCCGTGGACCCACTAGGCTTGAACCCGCTGGGCTTGGTCCGACCGGTCCTGGCTTCGTCGGTGTCGGCTGACTGACCGCCGTCCTGATCCGGTCGACGCCTTAGCGCAAGCCGGTTTCCGTCTCGCAGCCGCAATCTGAGATTTCGCCAAGTCAGGTTGCCTCCGACCGCCGCGCAGTGTCACCATTGGCCAATTGCTGCAACGCTGCAGCGCAAAAGACCGGACAGCCATGTCGCTCCATTCCATCATCGATCCCGGCTCCACCGAATTTGCCCGCAACGCCGAGGCGATGCGCGGGCTGGTCGCCGAATTGCGCGACAAGCTCGGCAGCGTCGCCGGCGCCGGCGGCGAGGTCTCTCGCGCCCGACATACTTCGCGCGGCAAGATGCTGGCGCGCGATCGCGTCGATCTGCTGACCGATCCCGGTACCGCGTTCCTGGAATTGTCGCCGCTGGCGGCGCATGGCCTGTACGGCGGTGACGTGCATTCGGCCAGCGTCGTCACCGGGATCGGCCGGGTCTCGGGCCGCGAGTGCATGATCGTCGCCAACGATGCCACCATCAAGGGCGGCACCTATTATCCGATGACGGTGAAGAAGCATCTGCGGGCGCAGGACATCGCACGGCAGAACAATCTGCCCTGCATCTACATGGTCGATTCGGGCGGTGCCTTCCTGCCGCAGCAGGACGAGATCTTTCCCGACGAACGGCATTTCGGCCGGATCTTCTACAACCAGGCGCAGATGTCGGCACTCGGGATTCCGCAGATCGCGATCGTGATGGGCTCCTGTACCGCCGGCGGCGCCTATGTGCCGGCGATGTCGGACGAGAGCATCATCGTGCGCAATCAGGGCACCATCTTCCTCGGCGGACCGCCGCTGGTAAAGGCCGCCACCGGCGAGGTGGTGACAGCCGAGGAACTCGGCGGCGCCGACGTGCATTCGCGGCAATCCGGCGTCACCGACCATTATGCGCAGAACGACGCCCACGCCATCGGCATTGCCCGCAAGATCGTCGCCACGCTGAAGCAGCCGGCCCGCGCCGCGCTGAACATGCGCGAGCCGCGCGAGCCGCTGTATCCGGCCGAGCAGCTCTACGGCATCGTGCCGGCCGAGGCGCGCAAACCGTTCGACGTCCGCGACATCATCGCCCGCGTGGTCGACGGCTCGGAATTCGACGAGTTCAAGAAGCTGTATGGCCAGACCCTGATCTGCGGCTTCGCCCATATCTGGGGCTACCCCGTCGGGATCATCGCCAACAACGGCATCCTGTTCAGCGAAAGCTCGCTGAAGGGCGCGCATTTCATCGAGCTGTGCTGCCAGCGCAATATTCCGCTGGTGTTCCTGCAGAACATCACCGGCTTCATGGTCGGCAAGAAGTATGAAGCGGGCGGGATCGCCCGCGACGGCGCCAAGCTGGTGACGGCGGTGGCCACCGCCAACGTGCCGAAATTCACGATCGTGATCGGCGGCTCCTATGGCGCCGGCAATTACGGCATGTGCGGCCGCGCCTACAGTCCGCGATTCCTCTGGATGTGGCCGAATGCGCGGATCTCGGTGATGGGCGGCGAGCAGGCCGCGATGGTGCTGAGCAGCCTGCGGCGCGACAATATCGAGGCCAAGGGCGGCAGCTGGTCGACCGAGGAGGAGGAGGCGTTCCGCGCGCCCACCCGCGAGCAGTTCGAGACCCAGGGCAGTCCGTATTACGCCACGGCGCGGCTGTGGGACGACGGCGTGATCGATCCCGCCGATACGCGGCTGGTGCTCGGCCTCGGCCTGTCGGCCTCGGCCAACGCGCCGATCGAGCCGACGAAGTTCGGCCTGTTCAGGATGTGATGATGGCACCGTCTGCACTTTATCGGCGATTCCGTACCCTGCTGATCGCCAACCGCGGCGAGATCGCCTGCCGGGTGATCCGCTCCGCCCGCGCCATGGGGCTGCGCACCGTCGCGGTCTATTCCGAGGCCGACCGCGACGCGCTGCATGTCGGGCTGGCCGACGAGGCGGTGCTGATCGGCCCGGCGCGCGCCCGCGATTCCTATCTCAACATCGAGCGCATCATCGCGGCGGCCAAGCAGAGCGGCGCCGAAGCGATCCATCCCGGCTACGGCTTTCTGTCGGAGAGCGCCGAATTCGCCCAGGCCTGCGCCGACGCCGGCATCGTGTTCGTCGGTCCGACCGCGGCGATGATCACCGCGATGGGCTCGAAATCCGGCTCCAAGGAGTTGATGGAGAAGGCCGGCGTGCCGCTGGTGCCGGGCTTCCACGGCGAGGCGCAGGACGAGACGACGCTGGCGGCAGCGGCCGACAAGATCGGCTTTCCGGTACTGGTGAAGGCCTCGGCCGGCGGCGGCGGCCGCGGCATGCGGATCGTGCGTTCGGCCGGCGAATTGGCTGCGGCGATCGTCAGCGCCAAGCGCGAGGCCAAGGCGGCGTTCGGCGACGATCGCATGCTGATCGAGAAATTCGTGCAGAACCCGCGCCATATCGAGGTGCAGATCGTCGGCGACAGCCACGGCAATCTGCTGTCGCTGTTTGAGCGCGAATGCACCCTGCAGCGCCGGCACCAGAAGGTGATCGAGGAAGCGCCGTCGCCGACACTCAATGCGGCGCAGCGGGAGACGGTGTGCGCCGCCGCGCGCAAGGCGGCCGGAGCGGTGAACTATGTCGGCGCCGGCACCATCGAATTTGTCTCCGACGGCAAGGACGTGTTCTTCATCGAGATGAACACGCGGCTGCAGGTCGAGCATCCGGTCACCGAACTGATCACCGGGATCGATCTGGTCGAATGGCAGTTGCGGGTGGCATTCGGCGAGAAACTACCGCTGAAGCAGGACCAGATCACGCTGAATGGCCACGCCATCGAAGCGAGGGTCTATGCGGAAAATCCTCACAAGAATTTCATGCCGTCGGTCGGCGCGATCAAGACCTGGCGGACGCCGCCGGAAACCAACGGCTTGCGGATCGACGCCGGCTACCGGACCGGCGACGCGGTGTCCCCCTATTACGATGCGATGCTCGCCAAGGTGATCGCCTGGGCGCCGACCCGCGACGCCGCGATCGACCGGCTCAACCGCGGGTTGGAAGACACCGACGTTCGCGGCGTCACCACCAATCTGCCGTTTCTGTCGGCGCTGATCACCCATCCGCAGGTGCGCGCCAACAATATCGATACCAGCTTCATTGAACGCGAGTTGAAGGCGCTGACGCCGGCGGCGCCGATCGCCAGCGATCTCGAACTGTGCGGCGCGGTCGCGGCGATCCTACAGGCGGAAGCCGAGGCGGCGCGGGCGGACGCGCATTCGCCGTGGCGCAGCTCGGGTTGGATGCCGGTCGGCCGCCGCAAGCGCGTATTCGTGTTCCGGCGCGGCCAGGGCGCCGACCATGTCGACACCCGGGTGACGCTGCATTATGGCGGTGGGCCATCGACGCTGACCATCGGCGAGCGCGAACTGGCATTCGAATCCGCCGCGAGCGGCGCAGGCCTCGACATCACGCTCGACGGCGCGCGCTCGCATGTGGTGGCCGTCATCGAGGGCCATGAACTCTATCTGCGGACCCGCAATGGCCGCTTCGACCTGCATTGGGTCGATCCGTTCGGCGGCGAGGACGAGGAGCAGGTCGGCGAGGACAAGATCGTGGCGCCGCTGCCCGGCACCGTGGTGGCGCTGCTGGCCGAGCAGGGCGCGCATCTGGCGAAGGGCGCGGCGATCCTGACGCTCGAAGTCATGAAGATGGAGCAGACCCTGCGGGCGCCGTTCGCCGGCGTGCTGAAGGCGTTGAAATGCAAGGTCGGCGACATCGTCCAGGAAGGCGTCGAACTTGCCGAGATCGAACCCGACGCCGCGTGAGGCCACATGAGCGAGACCGTCCGCATCGTCGAGGTCGGCCCGCGCGACGGGCTGCAGAACGAAAAGACCGCGGTCAGCGTCGCGGACCGGATCGCCTTCATTGAAGCGCTGCTCGGCGCCGGCTTGCATACCGTCGAGGTCGGCGCCTTCGTGTCGCCGAAGGCGATTCCGCAGATGGTCGGTTCCGCCGAGGTGCTGCGCGCGGTCGGCGGGCGCGATGGCGAATTCCACGTGCTGGTGCCGAACGAAAAGGGCTATGAGGCCGCGCGCGACGCCGGGGCCCAAGTCATCGCGGTGTTCGCCTCGGCGTCGGAAGGGTTTTCCCGCGCCAATATCAATTGCTCGGTCGCGGAATCGATCGAGCGCTTCAAGCCGGTGATCGCCCGCGCTACTGCTGACGGCATCAAGGTCCGCGGCTACGTCTCCTGCGTGCTCGGCTGCCCGTTCGACGGCGAGGTCGATCCGCAGGCGGTGGTCGACGTCACCACCATGCTGTGGGACCTCGGCTGCTACGAGGTGTCATTGGGCGACACCATCGGCGTCGGCACGCCGAATAAGGTGCGGGCGTTGCTCCGGGCCTGCGCCGAGGCGGTGCCGATGCAGTCGCTGGCGATGCATTTCCACGACACCTACGGCCAGGCGCTGGCCAACCTTTATGCCGGCCTCGAAGAGGGCGCCCGCGTGATCGACAGCGCCGCCGGCGGGCTCGGCGGCTGTCCCTATGCGCCCGGCGCCACCGGAAATGTCGCCACCGAGGACGTGATCTACATGCTGGAAGGCATGGGGATCAAAACCGGCGTTGACATGCAAAAGCTGGTGGCCGCGACGAATGACATCGCCGGTCTGCTTGGCCGACCGCCGGTCAGCCGGGTGGCGTCGGCGCTCAATGCGAAGCGGCGGGCGGCAAAGTAGCGCGCACGTCAGGCGTCGGCTCATCGTCCGCCGTCCGGCCCCATCACCAGATCCGGCAGCCAGGTCGAGATCCCCGGCACGAAGCACAACAGCACCACCGCGGCCATCATCAGCAGCACGAACGGCAGCGTGCCCCAGATCACGTCGCTGAGCGGAATGTCGGGCGCGACGTTGCGGATCACGAAGATGTTGAGGCCGACTGGCGGATGGATCAGCCCCATTTCCATCACGATGGTCATCACCACGCCGAACCAGATGATGTCGAAGCCGGCGGCGCGCAGCGGCGGCAGGATGATCGGCGCGGTCATCAGGATGATCGATACCGGCGGCAGGAAGAAGCCGAGGATCACCACCATGACCAGAATCGCAGCGAGCAATTCCCAGCGCGGCAGCTGCATCGCCACGATCGCTTCCGCAGCCGACTGCGAGATGTGCAGATAGCTCATCACGTAGGAGTAGAGCAGCGACATGCCGATGATCATCATCAGCATGGTGGACTCCCGGATCGTCGATTTCAGGATCGGAGCGAGATCGCCCGGCCGCCACACGCCGTAGATCAGCGCGATCAGCACCAGCGCCAACAACCCGCCGAGCCCGGCGGTTTCCGACGGCGTGGCGTAGCCGCCATACAGCGCGATCATCACCCCGGTCAGCAGGATCACGAACGGCAGCACCCGGGGCAGCACGCCGAAGCGCTCCGCCATGGTGAAGTCGTCGCGCTTGAGGATCGCCGAATCCTGTCCGGTCGTCTCGTACACCGCCTTGGCGGTGGCGTATTCCTTGCGGAATCGCACCACGGCGTAGATGCCGAACAGCGACACCAACAGCAGGCCCGGTCCGATCCCGGCGAGGAACAGCCGGCCGAGCGATTTTTCCGCCGCGACGGCAAACAATATCATCGTGATCGATGGCGGCAGCAGGATCCCGAGCGTGCCGCCGGCGGCGATGATTCCGGCGGCAAAGCCGCCAGAATAGCCGCGCTTGCGCATTTCCGGAATCCCGGCCGAGCCGATCGCCGAACAGGTCGCGGGCGACGATCCCGCCATCGCGGCGAACAGCGCGCAGGCGAACACGTTGGCGACGCCGAGGCCGCCCGGCACCCGGTGCAGCCAGGCGTGCAGCGCCGAATACAGATCCTGGCCGGCGCGCGACTTGCCGATCGCCGCGCCCTTCAGGATGAACAGCGGGATCGACAGCAGCGTGATCGAGGCCATTTCTTCGTAGACGTTCTGCGTGACGGTATCGAGCGAGGCCGCCGGCATGAAGATCGCCATGAACACGACGGCGACCGCGCCGAGCGCAAAGGCGATCGGCATGCCGGAGAACATCGCGAACAGGGTGGCTGCGCCATAGCTGATGCCGATTCCGAGGACGGTCACGGGCGGTGGGTCCGGCTCAACGAAATCGCAATCTGCAACAGGATCTGCAGGCATAGCAGCGTCATGCCGCCCGCCATCAGACCGTAGGGAATCGCCAGCGGCGGCGACCACATCGAATTGGAGACCTGGCCGTCGACGAAGGCCTCGTGGGTCAGCGTCCAGGACTTCCAGGCGAAGAACGCGCAGAACGCCAGGCTCGCGACATCGACCAGCAACAGCCGGATGCGGTTCGCCAGCGGCGGCAGCAGTCCGACGAAGGCTTCGATGCCGATGTGGCCGCGCTGGCCCTGCACATAGGCGGCGGTCAGGAAGGTGGCGCCGACCAGCAGGAATACCGCCGCTTCGTCCTGCCAGTAGGTAGCGGTGTGGAACAGGCTCCGGGTCAGCACGCTGTAACTGAGAATGCCGCAGGCGGCGACCAGCGCGATCGCCGCGACCACCACGATGATGTTGTTCAGCAACGCCAGTGATCGCTCGAGCGCCGCCGCCATGCCTTGGCTGGCGGCGGTGCCGGAGGCATCGCCATGATCCTGCAACGGACCATGCATCATGCGGCGGAGTCGGTAGCGAGCTTGAGTAATTTGGCCGTCATCTCGGTCTTGGCGCCATAGTCCTTCCACGCGGTATCGCGCGCGATGTCACGCCATTTGGCGACGGTCGGCTCGTCGAGCACGCTGATCTTAGCGCCGGCTTTCTCGTAGACTTTGGTGACTTCGATATCGTCGGCCTGCGCGCCTTCCTTGCCGAAGGCTTCGAGCTCGCTGCCGACGGTGAGGATGATGTCCTGATGCTTTTGCGGCAGCTTGTCGAAGATCGCCTTCGACATCATCAGCGGCTCCAGCATGAACCAGTACGAGGTTCCGGCGCCGGAGGTCAGGTGCTTGGCGACTTCCTCGAGCCGGAACGAGATCAGGCTGGTGGAGGAGGTGATGCCGGCGTCGCAGGCGCCGGTCTGCATCGCCGCGTAGATTTCATTGGAGGGAACCGACAGCACCGCGGCGCCGGCGGTCTGCAGCACCATGTCCATCTCGCGCGATCCGCCGCGCACCTTGAGGCCCTTGGCATCTTCCGGCGCGACCAGCGGCCGCGTCCTTGAGGCGACGCCGCCGGCCTGCCAGACCCAGGTGATCAGCATGATACCCTTGTCGGCCAAGAAGTCCGCGAGCGCCTTACCGACCGGCTTGGTCTTCCAGCTCAGGCCCTGCTCATAGGTCGAGACCAGGCCGGGCATCAGGCCGATATTAGTTTCGGGCAATTCGCCGCCGGCATAGGGCATCGGATACAGGCTGAGATCGAGCGCGCCCTTGCGCATCGCGGAGAATTGCGCGGTGGTCTTGATCAGCGACGACCCCGGATAAACCTCGCCGACCAGTTCGCCGCCGCTGCGCTTGCCGATCTCCTCGGCGAATTTGCGGCACAGCCGGTCGCGGAAATCGCCCTTGTCGATCGTACCGCCGGGGAACTGATGCGAGATTTTCAGGGTGGTCGCAGCCTGAGCGGGACCGAAGTGCAAAATGGCGGGGGCGGCAAGAGCCGTCCCGAGAAGGTGGCGACGTGTGATCATCTAGCTCTCCCTGGGGCCGTTCTTGTTTATAGCGCTCGTTGCTAGACCAAATGCATTATCGGTGCAATTAGCCGAAGGGTCGCCTGTCGCGGCGGGAAATTGCGGATGGATGAAGTCGCAAGAATGCGCGCCGGCCGCAACTGATCCGGTCCCACATGTTGCGATGCACACGCTCGGCGAGTCAGTGGTCTAAAAAAGGTTTGCCGCGCGATGTAACATCCGGCGGTTCCCTGCGTCATCACTATGGCGACTGACGCCGCACTTCAACCGCACCAACAGGATGACATAGCTATGACGATCAGCACCCGCATCGCCCTCGGAATCTCCGCCGTCGCGATCTCGCTCAGCCTCGCGCTGGCGCCCGCCGCCTTCGCTCAGGACAAGATGGGCAAGGATGACGGCATGAAGAAGGACACCATGTCGAAGGACGGCATGAAGAAGGACGACGGCATGAAGAAAGATACCATGTCGAAGGATGGCATGAAGAAGGACGACGGCATGCACAAGGACGGCATGAAGAAGTAAGCGGCACCAGCGGGTCGCAGGCTCGTCCGGATCGGACGGGCCTGTTTCCGGCCTCTATTACGCGCGATTGCGCTACTTGCGCTTCTTGCGCGCGGCATAGCGCGCGTCGCGGGCTGCCTTTTGTTCGGCCTGGAGCGCGAGTTCCTGGGCGGCTTGTTCGGCCTCGAGTCGGACTTTCTCGGCCGCGGCCGCTGCCGCCAGTTCGGCTTCGCGCTGGATCTGCTCGGCCTTTGCGGCGTCACGCGCGAGCTTGGCCGCGGCGCGGGTGGCGGCTTGAGCTTCGCGCTCGGCCTGCCGCTGCAGCACCGACGGATCGTCGGGGCCGGGCTTCGCCTTGAACTTCTCCAAAATGCTCTTGCGGGCTTCCATCGCCGCTTTCTGCCGGTCCGCGAAGCTTGGTTCCTTGAATCCGCTCATATTACCGGCCTTGTCGCTTTCTTTGTTGGTGGCGAGCCGCGCATCTGCCGCTGCAAATCGGGGGCGCTGGCACAGTTGGATCGTGCAGAGCGGTTTACAGCCGACTGCACGGCAACGCATCAATTATCTGCACGGTTTTGCCGATGCCGCGCGAAAACCGCCCGCCGCGGCCGCCCCCGGTGCGGTCCGAATCCGTGCCCCATGATTGCCGCGGCAAGCCCATCCAATGCAGCTCCGGGAACCGGTCGCGCAAGGCGATCCCCATGATCGGACAGCCAAAATCGCGGCCTGGTCGGCCCGGGGCCGCAGTTGTGGAGCCCCATCGCAATGCGCTAGAACAACGCCGCTTGCGATCCCCAAAGCCAACCATCCCGAGGGAGACTCAATGCCCGTTGTTCACCGTGCCGGCGCCGTGATGGTGTTTGCCCTGGTTTTCGCATGTTCGGCCGTCGCGGTGACCGCGCCGGTCTCCACCGCAATGGCTCAGGCCGCAGGAAAGAAGATCATGACCACAGCTTCAGGCCTCAAGATCGAAGACAGCACGGTTGGCACCGGCGTTTCGCCGACCAAGGGCCAGACCTGCGTGATGCATTATACCGGCTGGCTCTACGAGAACGGCGTCAAGGGCAAGAAATTCGACTCTTCGGTCGACCGCAACGAGCCGTTCGAATTTCCGATCGGCCAGGGCAGGGTGATCGCCGGCTGGGACGAAGGCGTCTCGACGATGAAGGTCGGCGGCAAGCGCACCTTGATCATCCCACCCGCGCTCGGCTATGGCGCGCGCGGCGCCGGCGGCGTGATTCCGCCGAACGCGACGCTGATGTTCGAGGTCGAATTGCTTGGCGTGAAGTGATGAGTGCGGGGTTTGAGGGGCACGCATCCTTGACAAGGGTCAAGAATGCGTCCCGCGCGCCCTGTACCGTCCGTTTTCAACTGAAGGTAAATCTGTGGGGCCTCGGCGAAGCGCCAAGGTCCCAAAGGCTCAGGGAGCAGTCATGAAACGTCGATCTATTGTCCAGTTCATGTTGGCCGCAACGACGGCCTTCACATTGTTAATCCCCAGCACAGACAGCTCGGCCGCCCCGGTGGCCGATGGTGCGATCGGTGGTTTCGCGAGGTCGGATATCAAGCAGGCGGCAGTGAAGCAGACCCGGGCCAGAATGAGGGTCATTCGTCAGAATCATCCCGGACTGGTGCGATTCGACGGTCCAATTCCGGCGGCACCGACGACTTATTACTGGTACCGTCCCACGGTCGTCGCTACCGGACGGCCAGCCAAGCGGCAGAAAGTCTACCTACTTTCACCAGAACCGAAGTTGAGCTCGGATGCGGGCTGGCATTGCTGCATCATGCTTGGAATCGCGTATTAGCGATTCTCTGCTGTGCGGGTGGAGTGGCAGGGTTTTTCACCGCATCTGGGATCGTTGTTTCTTATACCTCTGACCAAACCCAATTGGAGCCTTGACGATGTCCGGAGACTATTCCTTGCCAGAACTTCAGGATCGCATTGCCATCCTGCGCAATAACATCCGGCAGTTGGTGGAGCAGGCCACCGGCTCGTCGGGCGGTCAGGACGAGGAACGCACCGCCGACAGGATCGCCCAGCAAACCGAGGAACTCGACAAGCTGATCGCGCAGCGCGACGCGCTCGAAAAGAAATAGGTTTGGCGGCCAAACCGGAGTTGCGATCTCAGCAGGATTCGAACCTGCGCGGCGAAAAGTGGTCGAGATCCGAGGTCACGACCTGGATACGAAGTAATTGCAGCGAATCAACGATGCATCTGCGCGGGGATCAGGACGCCGTGGTTGCCGATCTGTAAGCAGTGACGGCAAGCTCAGTTCCACACACTGGTGCGGCGATCCTCCACCCGTTTGGCCTTATGAGTGGCGCGGGGCAGGGTGTCGGGCGGTAGAACGGTGATCTTGGCGGAAACGCCGGTGACCGCCTTCAGCCGTGGCGGGATTGAGGCTGGCCTGAACCGCATAGTTGTTGTTGATCGAGACCAGCTCGACCTCTTGCAGCGAGCGCGGCCGTTTGGCCTCCAAGACATCCATCCTGCCGAACTTCGCTTCCTGCATCCCGCTGATCTGCTCTTCCGAAAAGCGAATGCGCTTCATGCTCTGGTCCTCGTCTTGGGCCAGAACGAACTTCAACCTGGACCAGGCCGCGGGGGCAACGTCAATTGACGCTCAGATCCAGTCAGCCGTCCAATCAGTTGGATCGGCCGCAACGATCTCGTGTTTCGCCGACGATGTCCGCCGTTTGCGCAGCGAATTTCTTACATGCCGGCAAGGCGCCAATGCAGCGCTGCGGAGCACCATTCCCGCCCTCGTGCGATCACCAGCGGATAAATTTACCTAATGAACTCTTAACTCATTCAACGGCCTATTCCTCCTGATCTTTTCGCGTCATGGAAACCTCTCAGATGAATGCTCTTGAAATAGCGGGACTTGTTGCGCTCGTGGCAATGGCGACGCTTGTTGTGATCCTTTTCCGTCGCGACAAATTGAACCGAACCGACGCCGACCTCGTCGAGATCTGGCGGGTGGCGTTCGATTCAAGCCCGATTGCCATGCTCATTCGGCAGAATGGCGTGTATGTCCATTGCAACGATGCCTCTGTTCAAATTCTGGGCGTGAAGGACAAAAGCCAGGTGCTGGAAGCCGGACCGGCCAAGGTCGTGGCTGAGCGTCAGCAGAATGGCCGCTTGACCACTGATATCTTCAAGGAGTGCGCAGAAACACTCAAGCAAGGCAAGATGTTTCATTATCAAGGATTCGAGGGCAAGACTCTCGATTCGAAAAGACCGGTCCACATCGATGCATATTGGGTACCGGCGAAGTATCGCGGCGGCGATGCGATCCTCTGCTATATCGTAGAGGTAAGCGATCGGATGCGTATCTCTGCGGAAGCTCGGGAGCAAACCCAGCAAATTGCCCGGGATTTCGAGACCACGATTGGCGGCCTCGTGAAATCGCTGGCCTCCACCGCCGCCGAGATGCGGACCACGTCGCACGGGATGTCGATAACCGCTGAGGATACCACCACGCAGGCCACCCGTGTTCTCGCCGCGGTTGAGGAGGCTTCAGGCAATGTTCAATTGGTGGCCGCCGCAACCGAAGAGCTGTCCTCTTCGGTCTCCGAAATCGGGCGTCAGGTGAACCAGTCGACCCAGATCGCCGGCCAGGCGGTCGAAGAGGCGACCCGGACCAATGTGACGGTGGAGGGCCTTTCCGCTGCCGCGCAGAAGATCGGCGACGTCGTCAAACTGATCAGCGACATCGCCAGCCAGACCAATCTCCTGGCCTTGAATGCAACGATTGAAGCGGCGCGCGCCGGCGAAGCCGGAAGGGGCTTTGCGGTCGTGGCAAGTGAAGTCAAGTCGCTCGCCAGCCAGACAGGAAAGGCAACCGAGGACATCTCGGCGCAAGTCGCCGCGATGCAAACGGCCACCAGCGAGGTCGTCGATGCGATCAAGAACATCGGCGGAACGATCGGGGCAATGGATCAGATCGCGACGACGATTGCTTCCGCGGTCGAGGAGCAAGGTTCGGCGACGCAGGAGATTGCCCGCAACGTCCAGGCGACGGCATCAGGCACCAGCCAGATGTCAAGCTCTATCCTCGGGGTCACCCGTGCGGCAGGCGAAGCGGGCACGGCGGCGGGTCAGGTTCTGGCATTGGCCGAAGATCTGGGGGGGCAGGCGGAGACCTTGCGTGCCAACGTAGACCATTTCCTTGCCAAGATACTTGCGGCTTAATACCGCTGGCAGAAGGCCGGCTGGTAACTGTCTGCGAGCAGAATGATTCTGATCGCAGGATGCAATGTGGATGGCCTTTGGTCTCTCATCATTTTGGCGGCTCTTCCGTGAACCGGATTGGCTTCATGGGCCCATCCCTTCCGAGGTGATAGATTCTAGCCATTCTTGGCGGAATTTGCGGGGCTCAGGTCAGGGTGGTTGTTTCTCGCGCAGCCGGAAGAAGCGGCTGTGCTGGCAACGCCAGTTGCCGGTTCGGTCGTGCGGCATCACTGGCGGCATGCCCGGTCGAAGGCTATCGGGGAGGGGAAGCTGACGTTGGATGCAGGTGCTTAATGCAATCGTCGCGACCATGCCGCGACCTGAAAGACAACCCCGTCACAATCGCCAAATACTCGTGCCTAAAAACTTCGATCGGAGCCGGCAATAGGACGGCAAGTCCTTTCTTGCGCATTCGCGTCGCATGGAGATGCCACTCATGTCTTTAAACCATTGAACCATCGCAGGAACGATTGCGACCTGCTGGGACGTGGCCCCGCTCTGATTGATTCTTTTAAGCCGTTGAAATAATTGGCGATCCCAGCAGGATTCGAACCTGCAACCCACGGAGTAGAAATCCGTTACTCTATCCAGTTGAGCTATGGGACCGTTGGCGCCTTCATATCATCGCCGAAACAAAAAATCCGCCCCCCGGTCCGAACTTTTCCGAACCATTTGGCATGACCCGGCGTCCAACCGAAGGGGCGGCGTTGTGTTCGGCGCGCCCGCACGCGAAGATGGCTGAGGCCTGGGTCGGCAACTGGCGTGACCGTCACGGTCAACTGCGCACGGCTTTTTCCGTCTGGGTCGGCAGAGGCCATCAGCCCGTCATCTTTCGCGGATTTGTTTTCGGCAAGCGGCATTCGTCCGCGCAGGGAGTTCACCATGATCGGTTTGGTTCGCGCCGTCACGCTTTGCGCCACGCTCGCATTCGGGCTGGTTTGCGCGCAGGCGACGGACAAGGCGTTCAAGCGCGACGATCTCGCCGATTCGGCGATCAAGCTCGAAGCCCAGATCAAGACCGAGGCCGGGGCGGTCAACAAGTCGGCGGCGACGCTGCGAACCGATGCGGACGCCGCATTCAAGCGCGGCGATTACCGTAGCGGTCTGCAGATCATGGGGCAGATCGTCGCGGTAACCCCCGACGACGCCGGCAATTGGCTGCGGCTGGCGAAGACCATCTTCCAGATCCACGCCCCGACCAGCTCCGAGCATACCTTCCTGCTGGAGCGGGCCTCGACTGCGGCCTATCTGGCCTACCAACGCGCCGGCAATGCCGGCGAGGAAGCTGATGCGCTGGCGGTACTCGGCCGCGCGATGTCCGACCGCAAGCTGTGGCGTCCGGCGCTGGATGCGTTGCGGCTGTCGCTCGACCTGCGTGAGGTCGCCGAGGTGCGCGGACAGTATGAAAGGCTGCGCGACGACTACGGCTTCCGACTACTGGATTACACCGTCGACTCGGATTCCGCCTCGCCGCGAGCCTGCTTCCAATTCTCCGAGGATCTTGCCAAGCGCACCGATTTTGCCCCGTTCCTGGCGCTGGCGGGCAGCGACAAGCCGGCGCTGACCTCGGAGGACAAGCAGCTCTGCGTCGAGGGCCTCAAGCACGGCGAACGCTACAACATCAATCTGCGCGCCGGGCTGCCGTCGACGGTCAAGGAAAGCCTGCCGAAGTCGGCTGAGTTCAACATCTATGTCCGCGACCGCAAGCCCTTCGTGCGTTTCACCGGGCGGGCCTATGTGCTGCCGCGCACCGGCCAGCGCGGGATTCCGCTGGTCAGCGTCAACACCAAATCGGTGTCGGTGCAGGTGTTCCGGATCGGCGACCGCAATTTGATCAACACCGTGATAGGCAGCGATTTTCAGCGTAGCTTGAGCTCGTACGAACTGTCCGATCTCGGCGATGAGCGTGGCATGAAGGTGTGGTCGGGCGAATTGGAAACCGCCGCCACGCTGAACGCCGACGTCACCACCGCGTTCCCGGTCGATCAGGTACTCGGCGATCTGCAGCCGGGCGTCTATGTGATGACCGCCGCCGCCAAGGGCCCCGGCTCCGGCGGCGACGAATCCGGTTCGCTGGCGACGCAATGGTTCATCGTCTCCGACCTCGGGCTCACCGCCTTCTCGGGCAATGACGGCATCCACGTCTTCGTCAACTCGCTGGCCTCGACCGACGCGGTCGGCAAGGCCGAGGTGCGGCTGGTCGCCCGCAATAACGAGATCCTAGCCACCCGCAAGACCGACGAGTCCGGCCATGTGCTGTTCGAGGCCGGGCTAGCGCGCGGCGAGGGCGGGTTGTCGCCGGCGCTGCTGACGGTCAGCGGCGAGAAGGCCGACTACGCCTTTCTCAGCCTGAAATCCAACGCCTTCGACCTCAGCGACCGCGGCGTCGCCGGGCGGGCGGTACCGGCGGGTGCGGACGCCTTCGTCTATGCCGAGCGCGGCGTCTACCGCTCCGGCGAGACGGTCTACCTGACCGCGCTGTTGCGCGACGGCCAGGGCAATGCCGTCGCCGGCGCGCCGCTGACGCTGGTGGTCGAACGCCCCGACGGGGTCGAATACCGCCGCGCCGTGGTCGCCGATCAGGGCGCCGGCGGTCACAGCCTGACCTTGCCGCTGAATTCCGCGGTCCCGACAGGGACCTGGCGGGCGCGGGCCTTCACCGACCCGAAGGCGGCGCCGGTCGGCGAGACCACCTTCATGGTCGAGGATTACATCCCGGATCGGATCGAATTCGACATTTCAAGCAAGGACAAGCAGATCAAGGCTGACGTTCCAGTGGAACTGAAAGTCGACGGCCATTTCCTCTATGGCGCGCCGGCATCCGGCCTGAAGCTGGAAGGCGACCTTCTGGTCGCGCCGGCCGCGGGCCGGCCCGGATTCGACGGCTACCAGTTCGGCGTCGCCGACGAGGAAACCACCAGCAACGAACGCACCCCGATCGAGAATCTGCCCGACGCCGACGCCAATGGCGTCGCCACCTTCCCGGTCAGCCTCGCCAAGCCGCCGTCCTCCACCCGGCCGCAGGAAGCCCAGATCTTCATCCGCATGGCGGAAGCCGGCGGTCGCGCGGTGGAGCGCAAGCTGGTGCTGCCGGTCGCGCCGGGTGCTGCGATGATCGGCGTCAAGCCGCTGTTCAAGGGCAACAATGTCGGCGAGGGCGACAACGCCAAATTCGACGTAGTTTTCGTCGCGCCGGACGGCAAGCAGCTGGCGCGCGACGGGCTGCGCTACGAGCTGCTGAAGATCGAATCCCGCTATCAGTGGTATCGGCAGAATTCGTCGTGGGAATACGAGCCGGTGAAATCCACCTCGCGTGTTGCCGACGGCGATCTCGCGGTCGCCGCCGACAAGCCGACGCCAATTCAATTCACCCCGCAGCCGGGCCGCTATCGGCTCGACGTTAAGACCGCCGATGCGGCGGGTCCCTTGACCTCGGTGCAATTCGACGTCGGCTGGTATTCCGACGGCAGCGCCGACACGCCCGACCTTTTGGAAACCTCGATCGACAAGCCGGAATATGCCTCCGGCGATGCCATGGTGGTGACGGTCAATGCGCGTTCCGCCGGCAAGCTGACCATCAACGTGCTGGGCGACCGGCTGCTCACCACCCAGAGCAGCGACGTCAAGGAAGGCAGCACGCAGGTCAGGATTCCGGTCGGCAAGGATTGGGGCAGCGGCGCCTATATGGTGGCGACGCTACGCCGGCCGCTCGATGCCGCAGCACTTCGAATGCCCGGCCGCGCCATCGGCCTAAAGTGGTTCGGTATCGACAAGAAATCCCGCACGCTGTCGGTCGAGCTGTCGCCGCCGGCTTTGATCCGGCCCTCGACCACGCTCAGACTGCCGGTCAAACTCGGCGGCCTCAATCCCGGCGAGGACGCCAAGATCGTGGTCGCGGCGGTCGATGTCGGCATCCTCAATTTGACCAATTACAAGCCGCCGGCGCCAGACGACTACTATCTCGGCCAGCGCCGCATGACCTCGGAAATCCGCGACCTCTATGGGCAGCTGATCGACGGCATGCAGGGGACCCGTGGCCAGATCCGCTCGGGCGGCGATTCCGCCGGCGCCGAGCTGCAGGGCAGCCCGCCGACGCAAAAGCCGCTGGCGCTCTATTCCGGTATCGTCACCGTGGCCGCCGATGGCACCGCGACGATCGCGTTCGAGATTCCGGAATTCGCCGGCACCGCGCGGGTGATGGCGGTGGCGTGGACCGCCACCAAGGTCGGCCGCGCCAATATCGACGTCACGGTGCGCGATCCGGTGGTGCTGACCGCGACGTTGCCGCGCTTCCTGCTCAACGGCGATCACGGCACCATGAGCTTCGACCTCGACAATGTCGAAGGCGCACCGGGCGATTACAGCATCAGCGTGAGACCCTCCGGTCCGGTGAAAGTCACTGGCAATCCGACCACGACGGTGAAGCTCGCCGCCAAGCAGCGCGTGTCGCTCGCGCTGGCGCTCGACGCGGTCGGCGGCGCCGGCAGCGCGCAACTCGACGTCGACATCAAGGGGCCGAACGGGTTGACGCTGGCGCGGCACTACGCGCTTGAGGTCAAACCGGCAACGCAGATTCTGGCGCGCCGCTCGATCCGCACGCTGGCGAAGGGTGAAAGCCTGACGCTGACCTCGGACATGTTCTCCGACCTGGTCTCGGGCACCGGCGGTGTCTCGCTGTCGGTCAGCATGTCCACCGCGCTCGACGCCGCCACCATCTTGAAGGCGCTGGATCGCTATCCGTTCGGCTGCTCCGAACAGATCACCAGCCGCGCGATGCCGCTGCTTTATGTCAACGATCTCGCCGCCGGCGCGCATCTGGCGATGGATACCGCGATCGACCAGCGCATCAAGGACGCGATCGAACGGCTGCTGGCACGGCAGGGCTCGAACGGGTCGTTCGGCCTGTGGTCCGCCGGCGGCGATGACGCCTGGCTCAACGCCTATGTGGCTGACTTCCTGACCCGCGCCCGCGAAAAGGGTTTCGCGGTGCCCGACCTGCTGTTCCGCAATGCGCTCGACCGGATTCGCAATTCGGTGGTCAATGCCGACGAACCCGAAAAGGACGGCGGTCGCGATCTCGCCTATGGACTCTATGTGCTGGCCCGCAATGGCAGCGCGCCGATTGGCGATCTGCGCTATCTCGCCGATACCAAGCTCGACAAGCTGGCAACGCCGATCGCCAAGTCGCAACTGGCGGCGGCGCTGGCGCTGGTCGGCGATCGCAGCAGGGCAGAGCGGGTCTATGCCGCCGCGCTCGAAAGCCTAAAGCCGAAGCCGGTGCTGCAGTTCGGGCGGGTCGACTACGGCTCGGCGCTGCGCGACGCCGCCGCGCTGGTTTCGCTCGCCAGCGAAGGCAACGCGCCGAAGGCGACCCTGATCAACGCAGTCGAGCGGGTCGAGGCGGCGCGCGGTCTGACGCCCTACACCTCGACGCAGGAAAACGCCTGGTTGGTGCTGGCGTCACGGGCGCTGGCGAAGGAGACGATGTCCCTCGACGTCAATGGCGGCGCGGTGAAGACCGCTTTGTATCGTAGCTACAAGGCCGCCGAAATGGCGGGCCAACCGATCAAGATCACCAACACCGGCGATACGCCGGTGCAGGCGGTGGTCTCGGTCACCGGCGCGCCGGTGACCCCGGAGCCCGCGGCCTCGAACGGCTTCAAGATCGAGCGCAACTACTTCACGCTCGACGGCGAGCCGGCCGACCCGGCGAAGGCGAAGCAGAACGACCGCTTCGCGGTGGTGCTGAAGATCACCGAGGCCAGCCCGGAATACGGCCACATCATGGTGGCCGACTATCTGCCGGCCGGTCTGGAGATCGACAATCCGCATCTGGTCTCGTCCGGCGATACCGGGAAGCTGGACTGGATCGAGGACGGCAAGGACGCCGCCAACACTGAGTTCCGTGACGACCGCTTCACCGCCGCGATCGACCGCGCCAGCAACGACAAGGCAGTGTTCACGGTGGCCTATGTGGTGCGCGCGGTGTCGCCGGGCAAATACGTGCTGCCGCAGGCCTATGTCGAGGACATGTATAACCCCTCGCGATATGGCCGCACTGGTACCGGCGCGATCGAGGTGCGTCCGGCGAAATGAGCGACAAGCCGATCACGCCAGTGCCGTCATGCCCGGGCTTGTCCCGGGCATCCACGGCTGACGGTCTCCCAGACAAGGCCGTGGATGGCCGGGACAAGCCCGGCCATGACCCGCGGGGCAGGCGCTGGTGGACAATCGCAGCGCTCTCCGTTGCGGTGTTGGTGGTCGCCCTGATCGGCGGCTTTGCCGCCTGGGTGGCCTCGCTCGGGCCGCTGCCGCTGGCCGAGGCGCGGCAGGTCTCGACCACTGTGGTCGACCGCAACGGCAAGCTGCTGCGGGCCTATGCGATGACCGACGGGCGCTGGCGGTTGCCTGTGGATTCGAAGACCGATGTTGATCCCGGCTACCTCAAGCTGCTGCTGGTCTATGAGGACAAGCGCTTCCGCGCTCACCACGGCGTCGACCCGCTGGCGATCGGACGCGCCGCGCTGCAACTGGTGACGCAGGGGCATATCGTCTCCGGCGGCTCCACCATCACCATGCAATTGGCCCGGCTGCTGGAGCCGCGGCGGGAGCGGTCGGTGGCCGCGAAATTGCGGCAAATGGTCCGCGCCATCGAACTGGAGCGGCAGCTCAGCAAGGACGAGATCCTCGATCTCTATCTTGCGCTGGCGCCGTTCGGCGGCAATCTGGAAGGCGTCCGCGCCGCCTCGATCGCCTATTTCGGCAAGGAGCCGAAGCGGTTGTCGCTGGCGGAGGCGGCATTGCTGGTGGCATTGCCGCAATCGCCGGAAACACGGCGGCTCGATCGCCATCCGGAAGCCGCCGCTGCGGCGCGCGACCGCGTGCTCGACCGGATGGTGCAGGATGGCCAGGTCAGCGCCGAGGACGCGACGCAGGCGAGGGCGGCGCCGGTGGTGGGTCAACGCAAGCCGATGCCGATCCTGGCGCCGCATTCCTCAGACCAGGCCATCGCCACGGTGAAGGATTCAGCGGTGATCCGGCTGACGCTGGATGCCGGTATTCAGCGCGCGCTCGAAGCGCTGGCACGCGATCGCGCCGCAGCACTCGGGCCCGACATTTCGGTCGCGGTGATCGCGGTCGACAATGCCAGCGGCGAGGTGCTGGCCCATGTCGGCTCGCCTAACTATTTCGACGACCGCCGCGCCGGGCAGGTCGACATGACAAGGGCGATCCGCTCTCCCGGCTCAACGCTGAAGCCGTTCATCTATGGCCTCGCCTTCGAGGACGGCTTCGTCCACCCGGAAAGCCTGATCGAGGATCGGCCGATCCGGTTCGGCACTTACGCGCCGGAAAATTTCGACATGACGTTCCAGGGCACGGTGTCGATCCGCCGCGCGCTGCAATTGTCGCTCAACGTGCCGGCGATCGAGTTGCTGGACCGGGTCGGCGCCAGTCGGCTGGCGTCGCGGTTGAAGCAGGCCGGCGCCGATCCGGTGCTGCCGAAGCAAGAGGCGCCGGGGCTGGCGATGGGGCTTGGCGGCGTCGGTATTCGGCTGACCGATCTGGTGCAGCTCTACACCGCAATGGCGCGTCTTGGCACGGCGGTGCCGATTCGTGAAATTGCGAGTGAAAACAACGCCAAGCGGGAGTCTCTGCGCCTAATGGATCAGGTTGCTGCCTGGCAAGTCGGCAACGTGCTGATCGGCACTCCGCCGCCGGAGAACGCCGCGCATAACCGCATCGCGTTCAAGACCGGCACCAGCTACGGCTATCGCGACGCCTGGTCGGTAGGGTTCGACGGGCGGATGACGATCGGTGTCTGGGTTGGCCGTCCTGACGGTGCCCCGGTGCCGGGGTTGGTCGGGCGCACCGCAGCGGCGCCGATTCTGTTCGATGCCTTCGCCCGCACCGGTAAATTGCCGACGGCGCTGCCCCGCGCGCCGCGCGGCGCCCTGATCGCCAGCAATGCCAAATTGCCGTTGCCGCTGCGGCGGTTCCGGTCGGCGGGGGAGCTGGTCCGCAGCGGCGGCGAACAGGCGCTGCACATCCAGTTTCCGCCGAACGGCGCGCGCATCGATGCGACCGGCCCGGCTGCGGCCGGTGCGCTTCCGGTCAAGGTAGCCGGCGGGGTATTGCCGCTGACAATGCTGGTCAACGGCGTGTCGGTCGGCGAAATCGGCAGCCGCCGCCAGCGGCTGGTCGAACCGCCCGGACTGGGCTTTGTCAGGCTGACCGTCATGGATGCGTCGGGCGCCGCCGACACCGTCGTCGTCAGAATCCAGTAGAGCCGCCCGGATGGCGAGCCCGGCGATGTCTCAGCGGATGAACGACCAGTTCTTGTAGAACAGCGTCTTCATCGAACCCGATATGAACGACACGCAATCGAGCGCGCGGTCGAATGCGAGCTGGGCGTGATTTGGCCGCACGATGTCCATGAACAGACAGCATCGGACCGCATCGACGGCGTTGGTCGAGCGATGAAAAAACGTATCGTCGAAAATGAACAGCGGATCGTCGATCCAGTAATGGACCTTGTCGTCGACCTCAATATTGACGTCGCGACTGTTGACCGGTTCGAGATTGCAGAGCACGCGGAACGTCAGGCGTAGCGGGCCGAAGTGCCACGATGTTTGCTCACGGGTGTTGAAGACCGATACGGCGATGGTCTTGATATAGCGATAGTCGCGCTCGAATTCCGGGATTTTCAATTCGGTCGCTTGCTGCGCGTTGAACCATTTGAAGGTCAGCATTCCGCGGGTGCTCTTGCCCAGCGTCTTGGCGACGCGATCCTTGATCAGGTCGCCGTTCCGGCGGAACGCATTGACGCATTCCTCGATTTCCGCGCGATGTTGAGGGGGCAAATCCTCAAGCCGGTATATCCCTTTGTTTCGTTGCGCCAGCAGGTCGGCCAGCAGATTCAGCGGTGATAAAAACCAGGTCAGGATGCCGTTGCCCATGAAGTATTTTTCGATCAGCTGATAGCTAATCTTATGGTGACGGCCGACGTCGATTGCCCCGCAGATGAAATAGAACAGCATGATATAGGGTACGAAATACAGTCCGATCGCCGCTACCAGACTCAAGAGTATGATACGGCGCGCACGCTTGATCATGATCCGGTTCATATCGACATCATGATCTGGTGGCCTTTTCTATGTCGGGCGAGCGCCGTCTTTTTCGGAGCCACCTTGATGTCTCATTTACAACGACCCATCAAGCCGAATTGGCGAAGTTCCCGACTTGCCGGCTAGCAAAAATCCCTTGTTCCAGGAGGCAGACGCAGCATCACCTTTTCGGCCAAGTTGTGCGCCGCAATGGTTGTCCCGGTGCCGGTTTCATCGTATGCGAACCCATGATGGATGCCTTGGAACAACGCAAATTTGGGAGCGGCCGCGAGCCGCCGCGCCGTGCCATGGCGGGTCGTGGCCTTGTAGCGGTCCTCGACGCGGTCACCCATAGCCACGCCCGGGCGATCGCTTTCTTGCTGCTTTGCGGTACTTTGTTCTTTCTTCCGGGCTTTTTCACCATTCCGCCGATCGATCGCGACGAAGCGCGGTTCGCCCAGGCGACCAAGCAGATGGTCGAAACTGGTGATTTTGTCGACATCCGTTTCCAGGACGAGGTGCGCTACAAAAAGCCGGTCGGGATCTACTGGCTTCAGGCCCTCGTGGTCGAAACCGCGTCCGGTCTGGGACTGCCGCATGCCGAGGTTCGAATCTGGCTTTACCGGGTTCCCTCGACGCTCGGTGCGATCGGCGCGGTGCTATTGACCTATTGGACGGCGCTGGCGTTCGTCACGCGGCGCGGCGCGGTGCTGGCCGGACTGATCCTTTGCAGCTCGGTTCTGCTCGGCGCTGAAGCCCGGCTCGCAAAGACCGACGCGATGCTGCTGCTGACCGTGGTTGCAGCGATGGGGGCAATGGCGCGGACCTATCTGACCTGGCAACGCGGCGAAGATCCGCAGACCCCATCCTGGACAATACCGGCGATCTTCTGGACCGCGCTGGCCGCCGGCATTCTGCTCAAGGGGCCGCTGATTCTGATGTTGGTGGGGCTGACGGTCGTTACGCTGGTTATTGTCGACCGGTCGGCGGCTTGGCTGTGGAAATTGCGGCCGCTCGTGGGCGTACCATGGCTGTTGCTATTGGTGCTGCCGTGGTTCGTGGCGATCTTCCAGCGCGCAGGGAACGCGTTCTTCGTGGACTCGATCGGCGGCGATATGCTGAGCAAGATTACGAGCGGGCAGGAGTCCCACGGCGCGCCGCCGGGCGTTTATTTCCTGCTGTTCTGGGTCGCATTCTGGCCGGGTGCGCCTCTCGCGGCGATGGCCGCGCCCGCGGTTTGGCGGGCGCGACGTGAGCCGGGCGCGCAATATCTGCTGGCGTGGCTAGTTCCCTCGTGGATCGTGTTCGAGCTGGTCGTTACCAAACTTCCCAATTACGTGCTGCCGCTGTATCCGGCGATCGCGATCCTGACCGCGGGCGCGCTGGAGCGCCGGGTGCTGTCGCGCTCCTGGCTGACCCGCGGCGCCGCGTGGTGGTTTGCGATCCCCACCATCATGCTCACGGTGGTCATCATCGGCGCCATTGCGCTGACACGCCAGCCGGTGTTTCTGGCCTGGCCGTTCGCGGCTGCCTCTTTGATCTTCGGTCTGTTTGCGTGGCGGCTGTTCGATGACAACCGCGCCGAGGGCTCGGTGCTGAATGCGGTGGCGGCGTCGCTGTTCCTCGGCGCCGCGGTTTACGGCATTGTCCTACCGACGCTGAAGCCGCTGTTTCCCAGCGTCGAAATCGCCCGAGCATTGCGAAACGTCATCTGCGTCGGGCCAAAGGCCGCCGCCGCCGGATTTCAGGAGGCGAGTCTGGTTTTCATGACCGGAACTTCGACACTGTTGACGGACGGCTCCGGCGCCGCGGATTTTCTCGGGCAGGGCAGTTGCCGGTTCGCGCTGATCGAGAGCCGCACCGAGCGGGCCTTCGCGGCGCGTGCTCAGGCGATCGGGCTGCGCTACAATGTAGCGACGCGGATCGACGGCTATAATTTCTCGCAAGGCCGGGCAATTTCGGTGGCGGTGTTCCGCTCCGAGGGCACCGAATAGAATGGCGTCACGCGAAGGCGCCGTCGCGCCACACAGCTATCCGTTTGAAGTGATCTCGTTGGTCTGGCATTCGCTGCTGCGGATCGTGCGTCGGCCATCGCATTCGCGCCGTGCCGAGGCGTCGCGCCACTGGGCGCGGCGCTCGTTGTTGCTGACCGCGATCCTGGCGGCCGCGATCGTCGCGCTGATGTATGTGCTGGACGCGTTCGAAATCGGCCTGATGCCGCCGCGCGGCACCGCCGGTCTGTGGCCGGTTCGGATCCTGACGGATTTTGGAAAATCGACCTATGTGTTGTGGACATTGGCGGCGATCCTGATTGCGTTCGCATTGATGCTGCCGCGTCTGCGTGGCGTCCGGCGATCCGTCCTGATCGGCCTCGGCACCCGCGTGCAGTTCGTGTTCCTCGCGGTGCTGCTGCCGGTCCTCGCGGGCGAAGTCATCAAGGGGATGATCGGACGCGGTCGGCCGTTCGTCGGCGGCGTCGCCGATCCGTTCAACTTTTCGCTGTTTTCCTGGAAGGAAGCCTATTCCAGCTTTCCGTCGGGCCACGCCACGACCGCTTTTGCTCTGGCTTTCGCGGTCTCGGTGGTCTGGCCGCGCGCCCGAACCGCGATGATCGTCTATGCGCTGCTGATCGCCGGCAGCCGCCTGGTTCTGCTGGCGCACCACCCCAGCGACGTGGTGGCGGGAGCGTTGATGGGGGTGATCGGCGCGATGGCGGTGCGCTACTGGTTCGCCGCCCGCCGTCTGGCCTTCAGTATCCGCCGCGACGGCCACATCGATCCGCTGCCGGGCGCGTCCTGGGACCAGCTCAAAAAGGTTGCCGGCAAGGCGATCGCCCCATAAGAAGCGGACGCTGTGAACGCGCTCCGCGAGTTCCCGATGGCGGCGGTTTGTTCCAATATGGATGATGCTTTGACGAACTCCGGCACAACGCCCGCAGTGTCGATCGTGGTGCCGGTGCGCAACGAAGCCGACAATCTGACGCCCTTGATTGCGGAGATCACCGCCGCGCTCGAGGGCCGCTGGGCTTACGAGATCGTCTATGTCGACGACGGTTCGTCCGACGCCACGCCGCAGCGGCTTTCCGCAATCATGAAGCAGCGGGACAATCTGCGCCAGATCCGGCACGCCAGATCCGCCGGCCAGTCAGCTGCGGTGCGCTCGGGCGTGCGCGCCGCGCGCGGCGCGATCGTGGCCACGCTCGACGGCGACGGCCAGAACAATCCGGCATTCCTGCCGCTATTGATCGCGGCGATCGAGACCGGCGGCGACCGGGTCGGCCTAGCAGCCGGGCAACGGGTCGGGCGCAAGGATACCGGCTTCAAGAAGTTTCAATCGCGCGTCGCCAATCGGGTGCGCAACGCGATCCTGCGCGACGGCACCCGCGACTCCGGTTGCGGCCTCAAAGCGTTTCGCCGCGACGTGTTCCTGTTGTTGCCCTATTTCGACGGGTTGCACCGGTTCCTGCCGGCGCTGGTGCGGCGCGAGGGCTTCGAGATCGCCTATGTCGACGTCACCGACCGGCCGCGCCACTCCGGCGTTTCGAATTATGGCTTCTTCGATCGGCTATGGATCGGTCTGATGGATCTCGCCGGGGTGTGGTGGCTGATCCGTCGCAAGAAGTCGACGCCCGTCGCGACCGAGATTGCATCATGATCATTCAATACGGCCAAGCACTCGGCGACTACGTCTACGAGGTGTTCGTCGCCAAGTTCGATTTCTGGCTCGCCTTCGGCCTGGTGGCGCAGTTGTTGTTCACCGCACGATTTCTGGTGCAGTGGATTTCCAGCGAACGCGCCGGTCAGAGCGTGGTGCCGATGGCGTTCTGGTTCTTCTCGATCGCGGGCGGCCTGATGACACTGGTCTACGGCATCGTGAAACGCGAGCCGGTGATCATCGTCGGCCAGGCGGCGGCGACGTTGATTTATGTCCGCAACATCATGCTGATCGTGAAGAATCACGCCAGCGGATCGAAGACCCTGGACAGTTGAACAGGCGCCGCGTCAGAGCGATGCGGCGTTGAGAGCTGCGAAGCCGCGTTCCAGATCGGCCTTGAGGTCATCGACGCTTTCGAGCCCGATATGGAATCGCAGTGCTGGCCCGCCGGGCTCCCATTTGGTGACCGTACGATAGGTGGTGCAATCGAACGGGATCACCAGGCTTTCAAAACCGCCCCAGGAATAGCCCATCCCGAACAGCTGCACGGTGTCGAGCAGCGCGTCGACCGCCTGTTGCGGGGCCGGTTTCAGCACGATGCTGAACAGGCCCGACGCGCCGGTGAAGTCGCGTTTCCAGATCGCGTGGCCGGGATCGGTCTCGAGCGCCGGGTGCAGCACCCGAAGTACTTCGGGCCTGGCCTGCAGCCAGCGCGCCATCTCGATCGCGGATTGCTGATGATGCGCCAGTCGCACGGCCAGCGTGCGCAGCCCGCGCAGCGCCAGGAACACGTCGTCCGGACCGGCGCAGACCCCGAGAAGCCGGATCGCCTCGGCGACCTGCGGCCACGCTTTGGCGTTGGCCGAGATGGTGCCGAACATGATGTCGGAATGGCCGCCGATATATTTGGTCGCGGCCTGGATACTGATATCGACGCCCTGGTCCAGCGAGCGGTGAAACAGCGGGGTGGCCCAGGTGTTGTCGTCGATCACCAGCGCGTCGTGGGCATGAGCGACGGCGGCGATCGCCGGGATATCGGGCATTTCGAACGATTGCGAGCCGGGCGCCTCGACCACGACGGCGCGGGTATTGGGCCGCAACAGCGCCGCGATGCCCGAGCCGATCAATGGATCGAAATAGCTGGTCTCGACACCGAACCGCGTCAGCAGCGTGTCACAGAAGATTCGCGTCGGCCGGTAGGCGTTGTCGCAGACCAGCAGATGGTCGCCTGCCTTCAATATAGCCAGCAGCGTGGTCGAAATCGCGGCAACGCCCGACGGTGCCAGTCCGACGCCGGCGCACATCGGTCCTTCCAGCGCGATCAGGGCCTGCTGCAGCGCACGTGTGGTTGGGGTACCGTGACGGCCATATTGATACTCACCGCGATGGGCGTGCAGGTCGTCGGCGGTCGGATACAGCACGGTCGAGCCACGGACCACCGGCGGATTGACAAAACCCTTCTGCGCCTTGGTGTCGCGGCCGGCGGTGACGAGGGTGGTCTGGGTGCTGAGTTGCTGATGCGTCCGGTTTTCGTCGGAAGAATTCATGGGTTCGTCGCTAGCCAAAAGGCGGTCCGCCGGTTTGCGCGGCGAGCCTGGAGAAATGCCGCGCAAGGCGGCTGCCCGGCGGGCTGCCCAATAGCAGGTCACAGAACACGCTCGTCAACCCCTTGACCCGGCCCTCAACTCGTTCTGTGATGCATGGCAGCTGTCTTGTTGCCGTGCGTTGAGGGGCTTGTCGCGAATCTCGATCGAACGTCTGCGCGACCCGGACCGCCTTTGAGGCTGACGGGGCGAGCCCGCGAGTGCGATCGACCGGCCAGTCTCGTATCGGAAGCGCCACGACAGCGAATGCCGATGTAAGCGGCCAGGATATCCCTTGAAAGGCTTCGCCATGAAACGCGTATCTCTCGTTCTTTCTCTCGCCATCGTTGCCGGGTTTACGACCCAGGCTGTGAACGCGCAGACCCTAAAGACAGTCAAAGACCGGGGAATCCTGTCCTGCGGCGTGAGCCAGGGCCTTCCCGGCTTCTCGGCGCCAGACGACAAGGGCAACTGGACCGGCCTCGACGTCGATATTTGCCGCGCGATCGCGGCCGCAGTGTTCGACGATGCAACCAAGGTGAAGTTCGTGCCGCTGTCGGCCAAGGATCGGTTCACCGCGCTGCAATCTGGCGAAATCGATGTGTTGTCGCGCAACACCACCTGGACGGTATCGCGGGACACCTCGCTCGGCGCAAATTTTACCGGCGTGACGTATTATGATGGGCAGGGCTTTCTTGTTAAGAAATCACTGAAGGTCAATTCCGCACTGGAACTGAACAGCGCCTCGATCTGCGTCCAGACTGGAACCACCAACGAACAGAATGTTGCAGACTACTTCAAGGGCAACAACATGAAGTACGAAGTGATCGCATTCGGCACCGCCGACGAGGCGATCAAGGCCTATGAATCCGGCCGTTGCGATGTGTTCACCTCAGACGTCTCGCAGCTCTATGCGCAGCGCCTGAAGCTGGCGACGCCGGCCGATCACGGCGTGCTGCCGGAAGTGATCTCCAAGGAGCCGCTCGGCCCGTTGGTTAGGCACGGCGACGACCAATGGTTCGACATCGTGAAGTGGACGCTGTTCGCGATGCTCAATGCCGAGGAACTCGGCATCAACCAGAGCAACGTGCTGGAGATGGGCAAGTCCGACAAGCCGGAACTCAAGCGCGTGTTCGGCACCGATGGTAATCTCGGTGAGCAACTTGGCCTGACCAAGGATTGGGTGACGCGCATCGTCAAGGCGGTCGGCAATTACGGCGAATCGTTCGACCGCAATGTTGGCGCCGGCTCCAAGCTCGGCATCGCGCGCGGGCTCAACCAGCTCTGGAACAAGGGCGGCATCCAGTACGCCCCGCCGATTCGCTGACGCGCTGATCGAAAGCGCAAATGGCAATTGAGGCCCGCCCACCGCCAGCGCAGTTTGTCGCAAGACTGCGCCGGATGCTGGGCGGGCAGTCCGGATGGAAAGGGCTTATTGTCCAGCTGCTGTTCGTGGCCGCGCTGGCCTGGATCAGTTATGCAATCGTCGACAACGCCCGCGACAATCTGCAGAACCAGCGCATTGCCTCGGGCTTCGGCTTCATGTCGCAGACCGCAGGCTTCGGCGTAAGCCAGACGCTGATCCCGTATTCGGAGTCGGACAGCTATACCCGGGTGTTTCTGGTCGGCCTGGTCAACACGCTGGTGGTGTCGGTCATCGGCATCTTCTTCGCCACCGTGATCGGGTTTATGGTTGCGCTGGGGCGGCTGTCACCAAACTGGCTGCTGTCGCGGATCGCCGGCGGCTATGTCGAACTGGTGCGCAATCTGCCGCTGTTGTTCCAGATCCTGTTTTGGTACCTGGCGGTGCTCGGCAGCTTGCCGAATCCACGGCAAAGCGTGTCGCTGTTCGACAGTTTTTTTCTCAGCAATCGCGGCATCGTGGTGCCCAGTCCGATTGGTCAAGCGGGATTGGGCGCGTTCCTGATCGCCGTGGTGGTCGCCGTGATCGCATCGCTGTTGCTTCCGGCCTATGCCCGCCGCAGATTGTTTCAGACCGGAAAACCTCTGACGGTGTGGCCCTATGTGGTTGGTCTGCTGATCGGGCTGCCGCTGATCGCGGTGCTGATCTTCGGCAAGCCGGTGCATTTCGAGATCCCGGTACTGAAGGGCTTTAACTTCGCCGGTGGCTCGCGGGTCGCGCCGGAGTTCGTCGCGCTGACGCTGGCACTGTCGACCTACACCGCCGCCTTCATTGCCGAGATCGTGCGCGCCGGCATTCAATCGGTGCACAAGGGACAGATGGAAGCCGGCGCCTCGCTTGGGCTGTCGCGCGGGTCGACGTTGCGGCTCGTGGTGGTACCGCAGGCGCTGCGGGTGATCCTGCCGCCGCTGACCAATCAATATCTGAACCTGACCAAGAACTCCTCGCTGGCGGTGGCGATCGGCTATCCGGATCTGTTCTCGGTGTTTGCCGGCACCACGCTGAGCCAGACCGGGCAGGCGATCGAGATCATCGCCATCACCATGGGGGTGTATCTGCTGATCTCACTGGTCACCAGCGCGCTGATGAGCTTCTACGGATGGCGGATCGGCCGGAGCATGGGCGCATGAGCGAGTTCGCCACATCGTCCTTCGTTCGCGCCGAACTGGTCCCGCAGCGCCAGGCGCCGGTCAAGACTACCGGCTTTGTCGGACTGGTGCGGACCCGGCTGTTGAATTCGCCGACCAACATCATCCTGACCATCCTCGGTATCCTGCTGCTGTACTTCACCGTGGTCCCGACGGTGAAGTTCCTGCTGATCGACGCGGTGTGGACCGGCAGTAGCCGCGACGCCTGCCTGGTCGGCAGCGGCGGCCATGAGGTTGGCGCCTGCTGGCCATTTGTGCAGGCGAAATTCTCGCAATTCATCTATGGGTTCTACCCCGAGCCGGAGCGCTGGCGGGTCAACCTGACGTTCGGTCTGGCGGCGCTGCTGCTGCTGCCATTGCTGATTCCGCCGGCGCCGGCCAAGGGTCTCAACGCGGGACTGTTTTTCATCGCGTTTCCGGTTGTTGCCTATTTCCTGCTGCATGGTGGCGGCCTGGATAGTTTTGCGGTGAGCTGGATTGCCGATCTGCTGTCGGGCCTGGTCAGCAGTATCGGTGCCGCCGGCCGCAAGCTCGCCGCACACGGCGCCGCCGCGGCCATCGCCGGCAAGACGATTGTCTGGTTGGCGACCATGCTCGCGTTGCTGATCTGGCCGTTGACCGCGCTGCGCGATCTGCTCCATGCCTCCGGCGCACCGCTGTGGGCCGATCTCGCTGCCACCGCGGCAATCGTCTCGCTGCTGCTGTTCGTCATCAACGGCGCGTTCCGCAACGGCTGGCGGGCGCTGATGCTGTCGCTGGCAATGTTCGCCGGCATCGCGGTCGTGGCGGCGTTGCTGCGGCTTGATCGCGGTGGCCTGCCGATCGTCGACACAAGGCTGTGGGGCGGCCTGTTGGTGACTCTCGTGGTGTCGGTCACCGGCATCGTCAGTTCGATGCCGGTCGGGATCGCGCTGGCGCTGGGGCGGCGCTCGACGATTCCGCTGATCCGGGTGTTCTCGGTCGGCTTCATCGAATTCTGGCGCGGCGTGCCGCTGATCACCGTGCTGTTCTTCGCCACCTATATGCTGCCGCTGTTCCTGCCCGGCAATTTCACCGTCGACGGACTGGTGCGGGTGCTGATCGGCATCGCGCTGTTCGCCGGCGCCTACAATGCCGAGGTGATCCGCGGCGGGCTGCAGGCAATTCCGCGCGGGCAGGCGGAAGCGGCCAGCGCGCTCGGGCTGTCGTACTGGAAGACCACCGGTCTGGTGGTGATGCCGCAGGCGTTGCGCCACGTCATTCCGGGGCTGGTCAACAGCTTCATCGCGCTGTTCAAGGACACCTCGCTGGTATCGATCGTGGCGCTGTTCGATCTGCTCGGCCAGCTCCGCGCCGCCTTCGCCGATCCGGTGTGGTCGACCCCGACCACGCTGTTCACCGGCTTCGCCTTCACCGGGATCATCTACTTCGTGTTCTGCTTCGGCATGTCGCGATATTCGTTGTTCGTCGAGCACCGGCTCAATGCCCACCGGCGCAGCTGAGAGAATGAGTTGATGGCAAATCCGATCGTCTCCGTCGCTGGACTGAACAAGTGGTATGGCGATTTCCACGTGCTGCGCGACATCAGCCTGAACGTCGCCAAGGGCGAGCGGATCGTGATCTGCGGCCCGTCGGGCTCCGGCAAGTCGACGCTGATCCGCTGCGTCAATGCGCTGGAGGAATTCCAGGAAGGCGAGATCGTGGTCGACGGCATCGAGCTCGGGCCGAGCCTGAAACATGTCGACCAGATCCGCCGCGAAGTCGGCATGGTGTTCCAGAGCTTCAACCTGTTTCCGCATCTCACCGTGCTGGAGAACTGCACGCTGGCGCCGATCTGGGTCCGCAACATCCCGAAGAAAGACGCCGAGGCCCAGGCGATGAAATATCTGGAGCGGGTGCGGATTCCCGACAAGGCCGGCAAATATCCGGGGCAGATCTCCGGCGGCCAGCAGCAGCGCGTCGCGATCGCGCGCGCGCTGACGATGAGTCCGAAGGTGATGCTGTTCGACGAGCCGACCTCGGCGCTCGACCCGGAAATGGTCAAGGAGGTGCTCGACACCATGGTCGATCTCGCCCATGAGGGCATGACCATGCTGGTGGTGACCCACGAAATGGGCTTCGCCAAGCAGGTCGCCAATCGCGTGGTGTTCATGGACGCCGGCCAGATCATCGAGGCCAACGAGCCGGAAGAGTTCTTCTCCAATCCGCAGCACGCGCGGACCAAGCTGTTTCTGGGGCAAATTCTACGTTAGTGCCAGGCGAGACGCTTCATGGTGATGAGCGCAGCGAAGCTGCGCGCCTCGCGAGGAGCTCTTGCGACGAAGCAAACCAGTCTTTGCCTGGCGCCCCTGGATTGCTTCGCTTTCAGCGAGAGACTTGGTTGCCCAGGTCTCCGCTCTGTCCCGCTTCAAAAGCGTCATCGAGAAGCGCTCGCACGGACAGGATCGTAGGAATTGGGTCCAGTCTGGAAAGTCTGTCAATCCCTCACGCCCAGGCGATGCCGTAGATCGGCACAGGCCCGTCGTCCTCGTTGCTCGCTCTGCCGGTCAAGCGCCGTCGATGGCTCGCGCCTCTGGCGCGCGGCTGACGGGAATGCGGCCGGCGGAAACGAACGCGCGCGTCGTTGACGAGCTTGAGCAGATGGCCGGTGGCCTGCCGCACGACATAAAGAATTGTTGATGCCCGCCCGACGAGGCTGAGCAGCAGGATCATCGAAAAAATGTCGATGTAGGCCAGCACGTCGCCGACCAGGATCAACTCGGGTGGAATCGGGATTCTGTGCGCGTAGGCGACGATGAGAATGACGACGGGGATGAACGCGATGATCTGTCTGAGAGTCAGCCGACTCAGAAAAGCAGCGAACTCGACGACGCAAACCTGCCAGAGCCAATCACCAAAGGCCGCTGGCCTATCGATTGTCCACTCCCTCCAAAGCTGCTTCCACATCGCAACTGATCCGCCGTGCTGCCGCGGGTTGACATTATCACGGCAGGCGACGATGCGTCGAGCCGTGAACTTATGGGTTCGCCCCCCGCCAACCCGCGCGTCACGTCGCGATTAGAGCGCCGCGTAGATTTCCGCGCAGGTCGGCGGGTGGTCCCACCGCCATTGCCTTTGCAAGGCGTCGCGCAACAGCTCGTTGAGGGCAAAAAGTCCGTTCGCCCCGTCCTGAAGACTGGCTACCCTGTTTGCGTTGAAAGCGTAATTCCGAATATTCATCCCGATTCGATCAAGCGCCGTTGCAAGCAGATACGGCTGCGACGCAGCCTGCCTTGCGAGTTCGGAATCGTCGGTCCCCAGTCGAAGGTTGCGTTCGAAATAGTCTTGCATGCGATCGATGTCGCGCCGGGTCATTCCGGCGATTTCGAGCTTGAACCGGTCCCTCCAGGCCGTTGCCTTCTCGATGATCGGCATCAGGGCCGCAGGCACCGCTTCACTCGAATTGCCGCGCACGCATTCGACCGCCGCCAGCGCCAGCAGGTTGGCTGGACCGTTCGGGCCCGCACCGGCGTCGCGCGCGAGCAGCTTCGCCGCTTGAATTGAGAACAGCCTTGTCAGCGCCAGATTGGGCCGGCGCCTGCCATCGGGGGCCGGCTTGCTCTCGAAGGCGACGCGATCGAGGCCCAGCGGCAGCGGCAGAAGGCTGTAGCGGGGATGTCGCTGCCTGTTGATAAGATATTTGGCGTATCCGTCCTTCTCGAAATCGATTCCGTCAAGGTCAGGGACCGACGTTTGATCGCCGGGTTGCGCTCGCCCTTGCTGGTCGAAGACGTAGCGGTACAACCGGTCGTCGACGCTGCCGTAGAGGCCGGGCCAGATGGCGAACGGTTCCCAGATCGGTCGCGGTCCGGCTATGCCATGACAGCCGGTGCAGATGCTCGGGTTCGGTTTCGAGATGAGAAGATCGGCGGTCTTCAATTCGATCTCGTCGCCATCGATCAGATCTGCGCCATTCTTCGCCTCTCGCAGAAAGGAGATCTCGCGGAACGCATATCCGCGCTCGGGCGAGAACTCCATCACCTCGAGGGCGCCAAAACCTCGCTGCGCCGGATCTCCGTTGAAGCTGATGATAAATTCGGCTTGGCGACCGAACACAATGGCCCGGGGATTGGCGGCGCTCGATGCGTGCAGGCTGATGCTGTGATACGCCAGCGTGTGATGCGCCAGATAGGACGGGAACTGCTGGCTGATCAGTTGCAGCGTGGCGGCAATCGACGTCGGCTGGTCGTGCAACAGGATCTCGCGCAGACTCGCAAAGCTGAGGTCCTGAGGCTCGGCAGCGACACTTCCGCTGATGAGCAAACAGCACAATCCCCAAACCAGCGCCATCGATCGCGCGCCCGAGCTGAGCGCTGCGAAGCCGCCACGATCAAACGCGGCGAGGAGCGTCTTCGCTAGGCTCGGCAGAGCTTCCATCGGTTATCAAGTGGGTGAGGCACGCCGATTTTGCAACGTCGGGGAATTACGTGGCGAAGGCTTGCGGGAGGATAGAGATACCTCGCGCTGTGCTTACCCCCCGCGCCGAGCCAGTCGCACACCGCGTTCGGCATCGCATGGACATGACCCGGAAAGCGTCCCGCCGGAAAGCCGGCGTGGCCGCCGTCGTCGGGCTGCCACAGCGTGACGTGGGAGCCGGCCTCCTGCGGCCCCGGCAGCGACGAGCCGGGCACGAACGGATCGTTGCGGGCGTTAAGTACCAACGCTGGCACGCGGATCGCGGCGAGGTGCGGCTTGGCGGAGGCGCGGCGCCAGTAATCGTCGACACCGGCGAAGCCGTGCAAAGGCGCGGTGAAACAATCGTCGAAATCGCGCAGCGTATGGGCAGCAAGCAGCCGGTCGAGGTCGAACAGGCCGGGATGCAGTTGCCACTTCGCCAGCGCGTTTGGCTTCATGGTGCGCAGAAAGCGCTGGGTGTAGACGAGCCAGTTAAAGCCGCGATCGATCGCGGCGCCGCAGGCGGCGAGATCGAGTGGCGCGGAGATCGCCGCCACGGCGCGCACCCTGGATGCCGCGGTGCTGCCCGCTTCCTCGGCCCAACGCAGCAGTCCGTTGCCACCGAGCGAAATGCCGGCGGCCAACACCGGGGCGTTGGCGCGCTCGCGAATGCGGCCTAGTATCCAGCCGATCTCCTCGAAATCGCCGGAGTGATAGGAGCGCGGCGCCAGATTTGGCTCGCCGGAGCAACCGCGGAAATGCGGCACGCTGAACGACCAGCCACGCGCCTGCGCCGCCAGCGCGAAGGCCACCGCATAGTGGCTCAGCGAACTGCCTTCGAGGCCGTGGAATAGCACCAGCCACGGCGCGCCTGGCGCGCCGGAAAAATGATCGACGTCGATGAAGTCGCCGTCCGGCGCGCGCCAGCGTTCACGCTGATAGGCCGGGGACTCGGAGCGATAGGGACGACAGCCGATCGCCGCCCAGATCGTCTGCAGATTGCCGCCGGGTAGCCAAACCGGCGCGCGATAGGTCCAGGGCGTGGTCATGGCGAGAGCAACCTCGCTCCGCGCAGGGCGACCTCATGGTGAGGAGCGCGCATCTTGCGCGCGTCTCGAACCATGAGCTGTTCGGCGCTCATCCTTCGAGACGCCCGTCGCCGCCCTGCGGGCGTCGTCGAGCTCCTCAGGATGAGGTCAGTGCATGTGGTCGGGCGCATCGCAGCGTTTCACACCGTCTCACACCGCTTCGAACGGCACGCTGATGGCGCTTTTCGCTTCCAGCCAATCCGGCACCGGCAGGTTCTTGCTGCGCATGAAGTCCGGGTTGAACAGTTTCGACTGGTAGCGGCTGCCATAGTCGCACAGGATGGTCACGATGGTGGCGCCGGGGCCGAGGTCCTTGGCCATGCGGATTGCGCCGGCGACGTTGATGCCGCTGGAGCCGCCGAGGCAAAGGCCTTCGTGCAGCAGCAGGTCGTAGATGATCGGCACCGCTTCATCGTCCTGGATCTGATAGGCGTCATCGATCACCGCGCCCTCGAGGTTGGCGGTGATGCGGCCCTGGCCGATGCCCTCGGTGATCGAGGAGCCTTCAGCCTTCAGCGCGCCGTTCTTGTAGTAGTTGTAGAGCGCCGATCCCATCGGGTCGGACAGCGCGACGCGGATCTTGTTGTTCTTGGCCTTAAGGCCGAGCGAAACCCCCGCCAGCGTGCCGCCAGTGCCGACCGCGCAGACGAAGCCGTCGAGCTTGCCGCCGGTCTGCGCCAGAATTTCCGGCGCCGTGGTGTCGATGTGAGCCTGGCGGTTGGCGACGTTGTCGAACTGGTTGGCCCAGATCGCGCCGTTCGGGTCGCTTTGCGCCAGTTGCGCGGCAAGCCGGCCCGACAGCTTGACGTAGTTGTTGGGATTGGAATAGGGCACCGCCGGCACTTCGATCAGCTCGGCGCCGCACAGCCGCAGCATGTCTTTCTTTTCTTGGCTCTGGGTATTCGGAATCACGATCACGGTGCGAAAGCCTAGCGCGTTGGCGACCAGCGCGAGGCCAATCCCGGTATTGCCGGCGGTGCCTTCGACCACCACGCCGCCGGGCCGCAACGCGCCGCGCTTGACCGCATCACGAATGATGAACAGCGCCGCGCGATCCTTCACCGATTGGCCGGGATTCATGAACTCGGCCTTGCCGAGAATGCTGCAGCCGGTCGCCTCGGAAGCGTGCCGCAATTTGATCAGAGGGGTATTGCCGATGGCCGCGACGACGTCGTGATGGATGGTCATGCTGTGGGTTCTGCCGGCTTGTTGCGGAATGCAAGCCGGACCCTAGTGGAGGGCGTTTGACCGCACAAGGCAGCGCGACCGGCGCACGCCAAGCCGTCTCATCCGACCTTGGCGAACACCACCTGGCGGACGTCGATGTTGCCGGACAGGAATCCCGCCTCGCAATAGGCCAGGTAATATTCCCACAGTCGCCGGAAGCGATCGTCGAAGCCGAGCGGCGTCAGCGTCGGCCAGGCGGCGCGGAAATTATCTCTCCAGGTTGCCAGCGTCTTGGCATAATCTTGTCCGAAAATGTGCTCGCGAATGACAGGAACGCCGAATTTCGCGCCGAGCGATTTCAACACCGTCGGCGAAGGCAGCATGCCGCCCGGGAACACGTAGCGCTGGATGAAATCGACCTCGCGGCGATAGGCCTGAAAGAACTTGTCCTGGATGGTGATGGCCTGAATTCCCACCAGCCCGCCGGGCAGCAGCCGGTCGCGCAGCTGTGAGAAATAGGTCGGCCAGAACTCCTCTCCGACCGCCTCGATCATCTCGATCGAGGCGATGCGGTCGTATTGCCCGCGCTCGTCGCGGTAGTCCTGAAACTTGATCTGGACCCTGTCGGCGAGACCGGCCTCCTGCACGCGCTTCTGCGCGAAGTCGCGCTGCTCGGTGCTGATGGTGAGGCCGACCACGCTGGCGCCGCAATGCGTGGCGGCGTATTCGGCGAAGCCGCCCCAGCCGCAGCCGATCTCCAGCAGCTTGTGCCCCGGACGCAGGTCGATCGCTTCGGCCAATCGCCGATACTTGTTGGTCTGCGCAGCCGTGAGGTCGTTGGTGTGATCCTCGAACAGCGCGGAGGAATAGGTCATGCTCGGGTCGAGCCAGGCCGAATAGAACGCATTGCCGATGTCGTAATGCGCGTAGATGTTGCGACGAGCCTGACTCTTGGTGTTGCGGTTGAACCAGTGCCGCACGATCTGGACGAAGCGCATCAGCGGATTGTCGCCGAGCATCGCCTGGATCAGTTCGTGATTGACGCAGAAAAGATAGAGGAACTGGGTCAGGTTGGGCGTGTCCCATTCGCCGTGCAGATAGGCCTCGGCGATGCCGATATCGCCGCCATTGAGCAGGCGCGAGGCGAAGCCGTAGCCGTACAGCGTCATCGCCGCCGACGGGCCGGGCTCCTGACCGCCGAGCCTGACCCTGCGGCCATCGGGCAAAGTGACGTCGAGCGTGCCGCGGCGCAGCCGCGAGCCGAATGAGAACGCCAGCCGCACGATGCGCGGCAGATCCGCCAGTTCGGCGTCGACGTTTTCAGGCGTCAATGCGACGAGCGCCGGGTTCACTGAGCCGTCGAACAACATGTCTCCCTGTGCGGCGTGTTGGTAGGCCGGTCGAATGGCCTGTTGTTCGAACT
The DNA here is from genome assembly GCF_013377015.1 of Rhodopseudomonas sp. GTDB lineage: Bacteria > Pseudomonadota > Alphaproteobacteria > Rhizobiales > Xanthobacteraceae > JARJEH01. The sequence goes on from NZ_JACABA010000002.1 coordinate 158,225, forward strand.
TCATTGGACTAGAACACCTTTCCGAGAACCAGGTTTCGGCCCCGCCGCCGACAATGTCGTCTCACTCGACTGCTCAGTCTTAGCATACTCATCTTGTCGATCGGTCATGGAGTTTGGCGGCGGGCGCGGCACCAGTCGTGCGCCCTTGATCCACAGCCGCAGCGCCTCCCAGTGGATCGCCGCCATGATCTTCAGCGTCACCAGCGGCAGCGACAGGAACGACCGCAACAGCGCCGCGGTGGTCAGGGCTTCGCGGCGGCCGTGGAAGGTCGCGGCGAGCAGCGGGCCGTCGCGGTCGGTTTCGAGAATCCGCAGCTTGACGTGATCGCCGGGCGGCGAAACGCGGAAGTGATAGCGCATTGCCATCTCGATGAAGGGTGACACGTAGAACAGCTTGTCCTGCTGCTGGCGGATGCCGGCAGCGCTGCTCTCATCCGGTCGCACCGGCAGCACGTAAGCGTGGATATCGCCGAAGGTGTTGCGCACCTCGTAGATCACCAACGCCAGTTCGCCGTTGGCGATGTAGCAGAAATAGGCCGACAGCGGGTTGAAGGTGTAGCCGAGCAGTCGTGGGTAACACAGCAGCAGTACGCGGCCGCCGGCGAGATCGATGCCATGCGCGGCGGCGCAGCGCTGAGCGTAGTCGCGCAGCGACGAGCCGTCGCGCGGTCCGTGGTCGGATTGGCGGAAGCTGTACAGCGCCGCGCGGTCGACGCCGAACAGCGGCGACAGCCGATCGGCGTCGTCGAGCCGGCCGAGATCGATCAGCAGGCTCATCACCCGGTAGCTGAAGCGATGGCCCATCGGTTTGAGCCGCGCATGCATGACGTCGCCGAAATACAAAGCGGCGGCGGCCGGGTTGCCGGCCGTCGCGGACGCGATGTCGACGGGATGTGGCATGGCTACTCCGCGGCCTCAGCGAAGGCGGGCGGCGGTCCGCGCCACGGCACCGGGGCGCCAAGCGATTCAGCGACCGCCAGTCCGGATCGCAAACCGTCCTCGTGGAAGCCGTAGCCGGTCCAGGCGCCGCAGAACCAGGTGTTGCGCTGGCCCTGGATCTCGCCGAGCCGTTTCTGCGCGGCGAAGGCGGCGGCGGTGTAATGCGGATGCTCGAAGTGATAGCGGCCGAAGGTCAGCGCCGGGTTCGGCGCAAACGGCGGGTTCAGGCTGACGAACAGCGGCTTGGCGTTGTCGATACCCTGCAGCCGGTTCATCCAATAGGTGACCGCGACATCGTTGATAGGCGCGCCGTCGCGGCGCCAACGCAGGAAATTCCACGACGCCCAGGCATGCTTGCGCTTCGGCATCAGGCGCGGATCGCGATGCAGATAGACCAGGTTCGGCGCGTAGCCGATATCGCCAAGGATGGCGCGTTCGGTGTCGCTGGGGTCGGCCAGCATCGCCAGCGCCTGATCGCTGTGCGCGGCGATCACCACGTGATCGTAAGTGTCGCGGTGGCCCTGGCTGTCGCTTACCGTCACGCCCTCGGCGGAGCGCGCGACCGCGGTCACCGCGCAACCCAGCCGGAGCCGGTCCTTGTTGTCGGCGATCAGCTTCTCGACATAGCGTTGACTGCCACCTTTGACCGACCGCCACACCGGGCGCTCGTAATGCAGCAGGCGATGGTTGTTGAAGAAGGCGATGAAGTTTTCGGCCGGAAAGTCCAGAATCCGGTCCGCAGGCGCCGACCAGATCGCAGCGCCCATCGGCGCCAGATAGTCGGTCAGCAGTCGTGGGGCGAATTTGCGCTGGGCGAAATAGTCGCCCAGCGTCAGCCCGGCAAGTCGCCCGGCGGCAAAGTCCTCCACGCTGCGCTCGTTGAAGGTGAGGATGTCCCGCAGCATCCGCAGATAGGACAGCGAGAACAGGTTGCGCGGCTGCGCAAACAGCCCCCTCGCGGTCTCGAACCAGTTCGATCCGCCGCCCTTCCACTCGAATCGCCCGGCATCGGCGGACACTGCGAAGCTCATGCAGCTTTCGATGGTTTCGACGCCGAGATGCGCGAACAGCGCGGTCAGGTCGGGATAATTGTGCTCATTGTAGACGATAAACCCGATATCGACCGCGACCGCGGTGCCGTCGTAGTCGACTGTGACGGTATGGCTGTGGCCGCCGGGCCGCAGCTCGCGCTCATAGATCGTTACGGAATAACGCTTCGACAAAGCCCAAGCGGCGGCATTGCCTGCGATTCCCGTTCCGATCACTGCGACGCGCATTCCCAGCCCCCGTACCCCATTGGTTCCCGAGTTACGCGGCGCCGCCGGAGAAGTTTCAGCACGGCTAGCAGCGCTTTTCGGAACAACGGGCCAAGCCGATCCGCTGTTGGCGAAAATCGACATGAAATCTTGGTAAGATTCGTCGCATTCGCCGATCGCGTCAAGTCAGAGAAACGCCTGTCAAATAAGGCGATCCGCACCGTCCGCGGCGCACCTTCGGTAATTCTGACGCGGGGCCGCGGAGGCTGTCAAACCCGACATGCCCCTGTGCGCCGCTCATTCCGGCCGCTACAATAGGGGCCTGATTGCAAGAAAGCGCTCTGCTGTGGACGTGTCGCAACTGACTCGCGGAATATATCGTGCGGCATGGAACTCGGGGGCGAGAGCCGTGCGGCGGTTGGTCGCGCGGTGCGCCGGAATGCCGCGGGCATGAGCGCCACACTTCGTTACCTTGGAGCTTCGGTCAGGATCGTGGCTGCCCTCGCGGTTGCCGCCGCGACCGGCGGCTGCATTCTGACCAGCGACCTGCCAAACCCCGCGCTCGATGTCCCGGATGGCTACAAGGCGGCGCGCCTGACCGCGGCCGAGGCGCCGCCGACGCTGGACTGGTGGCGCGGCTTCCGCTCCCCCGAGCTGACTGCGCTGATGGAAGAGGCGCAGACCGTCAATCTCGACATCGCGGCGGCGACCGCGCGAATCATCCAGGCCGACGCCCAGGCGCGGATCGCGGGCGCGGCGTTGCTGCCCAGTCTCAGCACTGGCGACCAGGTGACGCGCTCGAAAAGCTCTGGGTCGAGCGGTAGCCTCACCAGCAGCTCCGGCCGCGAATTCACCACCTATTCGTCGTCGCTCAGCGCCAGCTATGAAATCGACTTCTGGGGCAAGAATCGCGACGCCGCGCAGGCCGCGGAGGAACTGTCTACCGCCAACCGGTTCGACCGTGACGTCGTGGCGCTGACGGCCATGGCCAGCGTCGCCAACGCCTATTTCCAGGTGCTGGCCGCGCAGGACCGGATCCGGACCGCGGAGCGCAACATCGCCAGCGCGCGGCGGATCCTCGACGCCATCAAGCAGCGGCTCGCCGCCGGCACCGGCAGCGATCTCGACGTCGCGCAGCAGGAAAGCGTGCTGGCCAATCAGCGCGCCGCGGTGCCGCCGCTGCGCCAGACGCTGGCGCAGAACCTCAACGCGCTGGCGACGCTGGTGGCGCGGCCGCCGGAGCGCGTCCGCGTTCTCGGCGGTTCGCTGAACCGGATCGCATCGCCGCGCGTCACCCCGGGGCTGCCGTCGGAACTGTTGACGCAGCGTCCCGACATCAGGCGTCAGGAAGCACAGCTTGCACTCGCCACGGCGAATGTCGGCAGCGCCCGGGCACAGTTCTTTCCGAGCATCCAGTTGACCGGGCAGGGCGGCTATCAAAGCGCGGCACTGGCCGCGCTGTTTACCCCGCATGCGGCGTTTTACAGCCTTGCCGCTGGCCTGACCCAGCCGATTTTCGACGGCGGCCGGATTCTCGGCAACTTCGAATACAACAAGGCCCGGCAGGACGAATTGCTGCAGACCTACCGCAAGACGGTGGTGTCCGCCTTTGCCGACGTCGACACCGCACTGGAGTCGATCCGCCAGAACACCGAGCGGCTGCGGCTGCAGCGTGACGTGGTGTCGTCCTCGCGGCGCGCGTTCGATCTTGCCGAACAGAAATTACGCGCCGGAACGGCCGACATCGTAACTGTGCTAAACACCCAATTGACGCTGTTTCAGGCCGAAGATTCGTTGATCCAGACCCAGCTGTCGCGGCTTCTGGCGATCGTTAGTTTGTATCAGGCGCTGGGGGGCGGTTGGGAGCCGAGGATGGAGAAGCCGGTCAATGCTCTTTAAGCCGGATAAGAATGAAGCCGCGAACACCGGCGGCGTCGCCCGCGTCGCTTCGCGTGTGCGGCGAAGGACGGTGTCGCTGGCGGTGACGGCGGTGATCCTCGGCGGCCTCGGCTATCTCGGCTGGCAGGCATTCCAGAACAAGCAGACCGCCAGCCGGGAGCGCCCGAATCTGACGGTGCCGGTGCTCGCCGCGATCCCGAAGGTCGCCGACGTGCCGGTTTATCTCGATGGCGTCGGCTCGGTGCGCGCCTTGAACAACGTCACGGTGCGCGCCCAGGTCGACGGCAAGCTGACGGCGATCAATTTCATCGAGGGCCAGGACGTCAAGGCCGGCGACGTGCTCGCCGAGATCGATCCGGCGATCTACAAGGCGCAATACGACCAGGCGATGGCCAAGAAGGCGCAGGACGAAGCCCAACTCGCCAATGCGCGGATCGATCTGACGCGCTATCAGCAGCTCGCGGCGTCCAACGCCGGCTCCAAGCAGCAGGCCGATACCCAGCGGGCGAGCGTGGCGCAACTCGAGGCGCAGGTCCGCTCCGATCAGGCCGCGATCGACAACGCCGCCGCAACGCTCGGCTACACCAAGGTGGTGGCGCCGATCTCGGGCCGTGCCGGGTTGCGGCAGGTCGATCAGGGCAACATCATCCGCGCCTCGGATGCCACCGGCCTTGTCGTGATCACCCAGTTGCAGCCGATCGCCGTCCAGTTCAGCCTGCCGCAGCAGCAGATCGTCCGGGTCAACGCCGCCGCGGCGAAAGGCCCGCTCAGCGTCGACGTGTTCGGCAATGACGGCGTCACCGTGGTCGATCGCGGGACCCTGAAGGGCATCGACAACCAGGTCGATCAAACCACCGGCACCGTCAAGCTGAAGGCCGAGTTCCCTAACGCCAGCTTTCAGCTCTGGCCGGGGCAGTTCGTCAATGTGCGGCTGAAAGTGGAAACGCTGCCGCAGGCGCTGGTGGTTCCGACCTCGGCGGTGCAGCGCGGTCCCGCCGGCACCTTCAGCTACGTGATCGGCGAGGGCGACGTGGTGACGGCGCGCGCCGTCAAGGTGACGCAGCAGAATGAGACCGACGCGGTGATCGCCAGCGGTCTCGCGGCCACCGATCGCGTCGTCACCACCGGCTTCGCCAATCTGTCGGATGGCGCCAGGGTGGCGATCGGCAACAATGATCAGACGCCGACCCCGGATCTCGCGCCGCGCAAGCGAACCAAGCGCGGCGAGGGCGATACCGGCCAGGGCGAGGGCGACGAAGGACCGTGGCGCGAAGGCGCCGCCGCAATGACGCCTCCAAGCGTCGGATAGGACGCCACCATGAGCGTCTCGGAACCGTTCATTCGCCGCCCGGTCGCGACCTCGCTGCTGGGAATCGCGCTGCTGCTCGGCGGCCTGCTCGGCTATTGGGGGCTGCCGGTCTCGGCGCTGCCGCAGGTCGACTTTCCCACCGTTCAGGTCACGACCCAGCTGCCCGGCGCCAGCCCCGACGTGGTCGCATCCTTGATCACTGCGCCGCTGGAGCGCCAGCTCGGCCAGATCCCGTCACTGAGCGGGATGACCTCGACCAGTTCGTTCGGCGTCAGCCAGGTCTCGCTGCAATTCGACCTCAACCGCGACATCGACGGCGCCACCCAGGACGTGCAGGCCGCGATCAACGCCGCCGCCGGCATTCTGCCGAGGAATCTGCCGTACCCGCCGACCTACGCAAAGGTAAACCCGGCCGATGCGCCGGTGCTGACGCTGGCGCTGACGTCGGAAACCAGTTCGCTGCGGGCGATGAGCGACATCGCCGATACGTTGCTGGCGCAGCGGCTGAGCCAGATCTCCGGAGTCGGCAAGGTGACGGTGCTCGGCGGGCTGAAGCCCGCGGTGCGGGTGCAGGCCGATCTGTCGCGGCTGGCCGCCTACGGCATCTCGATGGAGGATCTGCGCACCGCGATCGCCGGCGCCAATGTCTCCGGACCAAAGGGATCGCTCGACGGCAGCCAGCAGGCTTACACCATCGCCGCCAACGACCAGATCGCGGCGGCCGAGGCCTACCAGCCAATCATTATCGCCTATCGCAATGGCGCGCCGGTCACGATCGGCGACGTCGCGGTGATCGTCGACGGGCTGGAGAACGACCGCACCGGAGGCTGGTACAACGGCACGCCGGCGGTGATCCTCGACATCCAGCGCCAGCCCGGCGCCAATGTGATCGAGGTGGTGCGCCAGATCCGCGACGAGATCCCCAAGGTGCAGCGCGCGATCCCTGCCGGGGTCAAGCTCACCGTGGTTAGCGACCGCACCGTTACAATCCGGGCCTCGGTCCGCGACGTGCAGTTCACGCTAATTTTGAGCGTGGTCCTGGTGACGCTGGTGGTGCTGCTGTTCCTGCGCTCATTGCGCGCCACCATCATCGCCGGCGTGGCGCTGCCGCTGTCGCTAATCACCTCGTTCGGCATCATGTATTTCGCCGGCTTCAGCCTCGACAATCTGTCGCTGATGGCGCTCACGATCGGCACCGGCTTCGTGGTCGACGACGCCATCGTGATGATCGAGAACATCGTTCGACATATGGAGGACGGCGAAAGCCCGATGCAGGCAGCGCTGTCCGGCGCCAGCGAGATCGGTTTCACCGTGATCTCGCTGACGGTGTCGCTGATTGCGGTGTTCATCCCGCTGCTTTTCATGTCCGGACTGGTCGGCCGGATGTTTCGCGAATTCGCGCTGACGCTGACCATCGCGGTGGTGACCTCGGCGATCGTGTCGCTGACGCTGACGCCGATGATGTGCTCGCGGCTTCTGAAACACGCCGGCGAGGAGCGACAGCTGCCGGGGCTCGCGACGGTGAGCGGCTGGATCGACCGCGGCGCCGAATTCTATCACCGCTCGCTGCTGTGGGTGTTGCAGCGCCAGCGCGCCACACTGGTGCTGACCTTCGTCACCGTCGCGGCGACGCTGGTCCTTTATGTGGTCGCGCCGAAGGGCTTTCTGCCGCTGCAGGACACCGCCTCGATCACCGCGGTGACGGAGGCAGGCCCCGGCGTCTCGTTCGCCGAGATGCAGGCGCGGCAGACCGAAACCGCCGACACCATCAAGGCCGACCCCGACGTCACCGGCGTGGTCTCGGTGATCGGCGCCGGCTCGGTCAATCCCACCACCAATGTCGGCCGGCTGGTGATGAATTTAAAGCCGCGCGGCGAACGCAAGGCAGATGTCTCCGAGGTGATCACGCGGCTGAAACAGCGGGTCGCGGCGATCCCCGGTATGACAGTTTACTTCCAGGCGGTGCAGGACGTCCAAATCAGCACGCAGTCCAGCCGCTCGCAGTATCAATACACGCTGACCGGCACCGATACCGCGCAAGTGGGGCTGTGGGCGAGCCGCCTGGTCGGCGAATTGCGCCGCGATCCGTTGTTCCGCGACGTGTCGTCGGAAGCCCAGGACGGCGGCCTGCGCGCCGCGCTGGACATCAATCGTCAGCGTGCCGGTCAACTCGGCGTCAGCATCCAGGCGGTCAACGACACGCTGAACGACGCCTTTGCGCAGCGGCAGATCTCGACCATCTACGGCCAGGCCAACCAATACCGCGTGGTGCTGGAGGCGATGCCGGAATATCAGCGCGACCCGTCGGTGCTGTCGAAGCTCTATGTCCCCGGTACCGGCGGCGCGCAGGTGCCGATCTCCGCGGTGGCGACGATGACCCGGACCACCGCGCCGCTGGCGATCTCGCATCAGGCGCAGTTTCCCTCGGTTTCGCTGAGCTTCAATCTGGCGCCGGACGCCGCGCTCGGCGACGCTGTAAAGGCGGTAACGGCGATCGAGCAACGGATCGGCATGCCGGGCAGCATCGTCGGCCAGTACAGCGGCGACGCCGCCGAATTCGCCAAATCGCTGGCCGGCCAGCCCTGGCTGATCCTCGCCGCATTGGTGACGATCTACATCGTGCTCGGCGTGCTGTATGAGAGCTACATCCATCCGATCACGATCTTGTCGACGCTGCCTTCGGCTGGCGTCGGCGCGATCCTGGCGCTGATGCTGTTCGGGCAGGATCTGTCGGTGATCGGGCTGATCGGCATCATCCTGTTGATGGGGATCGTCAAGAAGAACGCGATCATGATGATCGACTTCGCGCTCGAGGCCGAGCGCCACAAAGGGCTGTCGCCCTACGACGCCATCGTGCAGGCCTGCCTGCTGCGGTTTCGCCCGATCATGATGACGACGCTGGCGGCGCTGTTCGGCGCGCTGCCGCTGGCGGTCGAAAGCGGCACCGGCGCCGAATTGCGGTTTCCGCTGGGCATCTCGATCGTCGGCGGCCTGTTGCTCAGCCAACTGTTGACGCTGTACACCACGCCGGTGATCTATCTGGCGCTCGACCGCATCAATCGCCGGGTCGAGAGGGCGCTGCCGCCGGTCGAGCCGGCGCCGCCGCTCGGCGGCGCGGCCGGGGAGGCGCCGTAATGGCCTCGTTGTCCGCGCCGTTCATCCGGCGGCCGATTGGCACCACGTTGCTGGCCATCGGGCTATTGCTACTTGGCTTCGTCGCCTACGGGTTTCTGCCGGTGGCGGCGCTGCCGAATGTCGATTTTCCGATGATCATGGTCTCGGCGTCGCGCCCGGGCGCAGACCCCTCGGTGATGGCGGCGACGGTGGCGGCGCCGCTGGAGCGGCGGCTCGGCGAAATCGCCGGTATCGACAAGATCACATCGACGAGTTCGCTGGGCACGACCAACATTCAGCTTCAATTTGCGATGGGCCGCCAACTTGATCGTGCCGCGCGCGACGTCCAGGCGGCGATCAACGCCTCGCTCAGCGACCTGCCGAGCGATCTGCCGACCTTGCCCAAGTTCCGAAAATTCAATTCCGCCGCAGCTCCGGTGTTCATCCTGGCGCTGACCTCGAAGACGATGGCGGCGAGCGCGGTCTATGATGTTGCCGACACCGTGCTGGCGCAGCGCATCTCGCAGGTGCCGGGCGTCGGCGACGTCACTGTCAGCGGCGCCGACCAGCCGGCGGTGCGGATCGCGCTCAATCCGGTGGCGCTGTCGACCGCCGGAATTTCAACCGATGCTGTTCGGACCGCGATCGTCAACGCCAACCCGCTGGGTCCGGTCGGGATCTTCAACGGCGCGCAGCAGAGCGAGACGCTGTCGACCAACCGCCAGATGCGGACCGCGGCTGAATTCCGCGACATCGTGATCAAGAGCATCAATGGCAATTCGGTCCGGTTGTCCGACGTCGCCGTAGTATCGGACGCGACCCGGAGCAGCCGCACCATCGCCTGGTTCAACAAACAGCCGGCGGTGCTGATCCAGATTACCAAGCAGGGCGACGCCAACGTCATCGACACCGTCGACCGGGTCAAGGCGCTGCTGCCGGAACTGAAGCAGTGGATTCCCGCCGGGGTGGAGATCTCGGTGGTGACCGACCGCACCGGCACCATCCGCGCCAGCGTCGCCGACATGCAGTGGACGCTGCTAGCGACCGCGATCCTGGTGATGCTGGTGGTGTTCGTGTTTCTGCGGCGGCTGACGCCAACCATCGCGGCGGGGGTGTCGGTGCCGCTGGCGCTGGCGGGAACCTGCGCCGGGATGTGGCTGTCCGGATTTTCGATCAACAACTTGTCGCTGATGGCCTTGGCGATCGCGGTCGGCTTCGTGGTCGACGACGCCATCGTCATGATCGAGAACATGTACCGCAACCTCGAACGCGGCATGGCGCCGATGCAGGCCGCGCTCGACGGTGCCAAGCAGATCGGCTTCACCGTGCTGTCGATCAGCCTGTCGCTGGTGGCGGCGTTCGCGCCGTTGATCTTCATGGACGGCATCGTCGGCCGGCTGTTGCGGGAGTTCTCGCTGACGCTGACCTTCGCCATCGCGGTGTCGACCGTGGTGTCGCTGACAGTGACGCCGATGATCTGCGCGCACTACATCCGCGCGCCGGTCTCGGCGAAGGAGACCTGGTTCGACCGCGGCGTCGAAGGCGGGCTGGCGCGCATCGTCGGGTTCTACGAATGGACGCTGCGCGCCGTGCTGGGCTATCCGGGCCTGACCATGGTGGTGTTCTTCGCCACCATCGCGCTCACCGTGACGATGTTCGTGAAGATTCCGAAAGGCTATTTTCCGACCGACGATTCTGGCTTCGTGATCGGAGCGACGCGGGCCTCGGCGGACATTTCGTTCCAGGCAATGCGGCAATTGCAGGAGCAGCTAGCCGATATCGTGATGGTCGATCCCGCGGTCGACGGCGTCGGCTCAGTGCTGGGCGGCAGCGGCGGTCCCGGCGGCGGCGGCTCCAACCGCGGCACCATGTTCATCAACCTGAAGTCGCTGGAACAGCGCGGCGGCGTCACCACCGAGCAGGTGATCGACCGCATGCGCAAGAATCTCGGTACGGTGGCGGGGATCAGGCTGTTCATGTTTGCAGCCCAAGATCTGCGCGCCGGCGGACGGCAGAGCGATTCCAATTACCAATACACCCTGGCCAGCACCGATCTCGATCTATTGCAAAAATGGGCGCCGCTGGTCAGCAAGCGGATGGAGAGTGTCGAGGGTATCACCGATGTCTCCAGCGACCGCGATCCGGGCGGGTTGGAACTGACGCTGTCGATCGACCGCAAGACCGCGTCGCGGCTCGGGGTCCGGGTCCAGGACATTGACAACGCGCTCAACAATGCGTTCTCGCAGCGGCAGATTTCGACGATCTACACCCAGCGCAATCAGTACCAGGTGGTGCTGGAGACTGATCCGAAATTCCAGAGCGATCCGTCGGATCTGGAGCGGATCTTCGTCGCCGGCGCGGGCGGCGCCCAGGTTCCGCTGTCGGCGGTGGTGCAGGCGCAACGCGGCCTGTCGGCGCTGGCGGTGTATCACTCGCAATCGGTGCCTTCGGTCACGGTGTCGTTCAACACCCTTCCGGACCTACCATTGCAGATCGCGACCGCCAACATCCAGCGCGCGGTCGACGAACTCCACATGCCCGAAGGCATCCGTGGCTCGTTCGACGGCAATGCCGGCGATCTCGGCAAGACCAGCAGCAAGCAGCCGGTGCTGATCCTCGCCGCCTTCATCGCGATGTATATCGTGCTCGGCGTGCTGTACGAGAGCCTGGCGCATCCTTTGACCATCATCTCGACGCTGCCGTCGGCCGGACTCGGCGCGTTGCTGGCGCTGCAGATCACCGGCACGCCGCTGACGGTGATCGCCTTTGTGGGGATCATCCTGCTGATCGGCATCGTCAAGAAGAACGGCATCATGATGGTGGATTTCGCGCTGGAGGCGGAACGCAGCCGCGGCCTGTCGTCGGCCGACGCGATCTTCGAGGCCTGTATCGTGCGGTTTCGCCCGATCCTGATGACGACGCTGGCGGCGCTGTTCGCCGGGATTCCGCTGGTTGTGGCGATCGGCCCGGGCACCGAGCTGCGGCGGCCGCTCGGCATCACCATCATCGGCGGGCTGGTGGTGTCGCAGATCCTGACGCTGTACACGACCCCGGTGATCTACCTGCTGATCGACCGGCTGCGGCAGAAATGGCGGCGGGCGCCGGCCGCCGTTCCGGCCGAATAGAAGCCGGCCGCTGATCGCCGTGGTTGAAGCCCAATGCGGCGCGGCGTATAGCGAGCAATGTCCAAGATTTCGCAACCTGAAGCCGGGGCCCCAGAGCCGATCCCGGAATGTCCGCATTGCGGCAAGCCGCTGCCGCTGTGCATCTGCGACAGTATCGAACCGATCGAAAACCGGATCGATCTGCTGATCCTGCAGCATCCGCAGGAGCAGGACCGCGCGCTCGGCACCGCGCGGCTGGCCGCGCTGCATTTTCCAGACGCGGTGGTGCGAATCGGGCTGTCCTGGCCGAGCCTGTCGAAGGCGCTGGGGCGCCAGGTCGACGATCCGTCGCGCTGGGCGGTGCTGTATCTCGGCTCCGCGAAGGTTGCCGATCTCGACACCGACCGCGACATCGTGGCGATCGGCCGCAAGGGCGAAGTGCTGGAGAACCAGCGCGCCATTCTGAAGGACATCCAGGGCATCGTGCTGCTCGACGGCACTTGGAGCCAGGCCAAGGCCCTTTGGTGGCGCAACGCCTGGATGCTGAAATGCCAGCGGGTGGTTCTCGGCCCCAAGGCGCCGTCGCGCTACGGCAAGCTGCGGAAAGAGCCGCGCAGCGACGGGCTGTCGACCATCGAGGCCGCCGCTATGCTGCTCGGCAGCCTGGAAAAGCGGCCGGATATCGAGGCCACCCTGATGGGCGCCTTCGACCGGATGCTGGCGCGCTATCGCGAGGTCCAGGCCGAGATGCCCGAACTGGCGCCGAAGCCGAAGAAGCGCGACTACCGCCGCCGCAAGAAGGCCTGACCGGGCGGCTCCGGTTGCCTATCGCCCGACGGGCGTATAGAAACCACTCATGGGGCCACGTGGCGGAGTGGTTACGCGCCGGTCTGCAAAACCGTTTACTCGGGTTCGAGTCCCGACGTGGCCTCCAACAACACAATCAACAACTTGTGTTGCGATCTTCGTGGAGAGGTCGATCCCGGTTCCATAGCATCGGCTGAGTGTCAGGGCAGGGCGGCGAGCCGTCATGGGGCAGATCAACATCGTCCGCCACGAGGCCGTCATCCATGGCTGACAGGCGTTCGACACCGGAGAGCAGCATGGCCAACCGCAAAAAGCGGCCGCACGATAAGCCGGCCCCACCCCCCAAGCGTTCCGAACCGCCGCCGGAGGAAGACTTGGGCGGTGGCGACATTTGCTCGTTGGAAGCAGAGCCCTCAACCGACGACGACAAGCCGCTCGACTGACCGATCAGCAAACCTCTGCGTGGATTGTTTGCCCTAATGGTTCGAGCGCGGGCCGCAATGCGACGGGCGCCTCGTCGATCTTCAGTACGACGCTTGCGCGCTCGGATTCAGCACGAGGCGTGCCAGCCCGCCGGAAACGGCACCAAGGGCCATTCGAGTTGATTGTCGTTGGCTGCCCGCCGCACGAATCTCAAGACGTTCTGGCCGCCCCGGTCGCCGATCAGGAAATTGTCCTGTGGGCCGGTCTCGATCGCTTCCGCGACGAGGTCCAGCAACTGATCGTATTCGGCTTCTGTCATGGCCCGCTCCCTGTTGTCAGGGACTGTCCCAGAAACACTTTGTGGGCCGGTTGAATTGGTCGCTAAAATTTTATCGATCGCGGCTGCGGTGCGGCGGCCGCGGTCGCGCAACGCTGGATGAGACGAAATCCCGCACCTGACTCTGTGAGACAAATCACAGAAATCACGCACACTGTCGGCTAGTCTTCGACCTCAGGCGGACGACAATCGAGCGGAGGAGGCGGCGGTATGACAACCAAGATCCTGCGGTCTAGCGGCGCATCGCGGCGAGGCCATCGCGCCGCGTTGCTGGGCGGTTTGCTGGCGACGCTGCTGGTCGGCCTGGCCGAAGCGCAGCCGATCGCCACCGCAGAACAGAAGCGCGCGTGTACCCCCGACGTCTACCGATTGTGCGCAGGCGAAATCCCGAACCGCGCCGCGATCACCGCCTGCCTGCGCCGTAAGCGCGACAGCCTCAGCGATGCCTGCCGCGTCGTGTTCGAACAATAAGTCTGCGCCGCGTTGCGATCATGGTCGCTGCGCGGTTAACCGAATCGGCGCGACGATGGTCGACCACGGCTGCAGAATCGCGGGCTTGGAGGCGATCGGGTCCGATTGGGGTGGCATGGCGTGCTCGACGACGAATCACGCGGCTGGCACAAGGCGAGCGCCCGACCCGCCAAACCAGGCGAGCGCGGTGGCTCAATCAATGCAGGCTTGCAGTATAGGCTTGGAAATGTTGGCTCCCCGGGCCGGATTCGAACCAGCGACCAACCGGTTAACAGCCGGTTGCTCTACCACTGAGCTACCAGGGAACAGAGCGAAGCGAAGCTCGCGAGGCTGCGTATAACAAAGCCGTTCGGCCTTGCAAAGCACAAATCCGAGCGAAGGCGCGATCAGCCTTTGGCTGGGCGGGGTTCGCCGCATGTTGCGTTTTGGGTCGCCTTGCATCAAGGATGATGCAGTCTCCAGCAACGCAAGGAATGCCGATGTCGGATTTCGCCACCGCGCGTCAGAACATGGTCGATGGTCAAATCAGGCCCAGCAGCGTGACGGATTGGCGAATCATCGACGCGATGCGGGCGGTACCGCGCGAGGCCTTTGTCCCGGAATCGCAGCGCGCTTTGGCCTATCTCGACATCGATATTGAGGTCGGCGGCAATGGCGCGGCCAAGGAGTTTCTGATCAAGCCGGTGGTGACGGCGAGGCTGCTGCAGTCCGCCGGCATCGCGCCGACCGACCATGTGCTGGTGGTCGGTTGCGCCACCGGCTATGTCGCCGCGCTGGCGGCAAAGCTCGCCGGCCGGGTCACGGCCACCGTCGGCGATGCCGCGCTGGCTGCGAAGGCCGCGGCGATCCTGACCGGACTTCGATTCGGCAATGTCAGCGTCCGGACCGCGCCCGCCGCGGCGGGCTGCCCGGAGGAGGGGCCGTACGACGTCATTCTCCTCAACGGCGCCACCGAAATCGTCCCGACGGGGCTCTACGGGCAGTTGAAGCAGGGCGGACGCCTGGTCGGCGTATTCGCCACCGAGCGGCCGCAGCGCGCCATGATCGTGACGCGGTCGAAAAACGACTTCGGAACTCGGGTGGTGTTCGACACCACAGTACCGGTGCTGCCGGAACTGCAACGCGCCCCGGCGTTCGTTTTCTAGCCTGTTTTCAGGCCAATTTACGTTTTGAATCAGAAGTGTGGCTTGGATGTCCCAGCCAGAGAGTTTCGACCGCGATGCGGTCGCGGGGGTTCCGTCGGCCCGTGTCGTGGCTTATGGTGCGGCGGGACATCGTGGGGCTTTCGAAAGATGCGAGCGCTTTCAGCGTTTTCGGGCTGCCTCGGGATCAGCGAACGGTAGGATTGGATTGCTAGGGATGCGTGGTGTTAAACGAGTGACCGGCGTTGCCGTGACCGGCATCATGATGGCATGTTTCGGTCCGACTCCGGTTTTGGCCGACACCATCGAATCGGCGCTGGTGCGGGCCTATCAGACCAATCCGCAACTGAACGCGCAGCGCGCCTCGGTTCGTTCGGTCGACGAGAACGTACCGCAGGCGCTATCGGGCTATCGTCCGCGCGTCGCGGTGACGGCGAGCGGCGGCTATCAGTACACCGATGTGATTTCCGGCGTCGTCGGCAGCGGCAGTCCAACCTCTCATCTCAACGGTGCGCAGACGCCACGCGCCGTCGGCGCGACGCTCACCCAGACTCTGTTCAACGGTCAGCAAACCGCGAACCGGACCCGAGCCGCCGAAGGCCAGGTCTCGTCGGCGCGCGAAGGATTGCGCGTGCTGGAACAGTCGGTGCTACTCGCAGCGGCAACGATCTACATGGATTACCTCCGTGACTCCGCGATCGTCGAAGTTCAGCGCAGCAACGTCCGGGTGCTCGAGCAGACCCTGAAGCAGACGCGCGATCGCTTCAACGTCGGCGAGGTGACGCGCACCGACGTGGCGCAATCGGAGGCCCAACTGGCCGCCGGCCGTACCCAGCAGCTCACGGCGGAATCCAATCTCGTCACCACCCGTGCGAATTTCCGCCGAATCGTCGGCAACGAGCCCGATCGATTGGCGCCGGGCTCGCCGGTCGATCGCTTCCTGCCGTCGAATCTGCCGCAAGCGGTCGAACTGGGGCTGACGGAAAATCCGAACGTCACCGCCTCAATGTTCGGCATCGATGTCAGTTATCTCAACGTCAAGGTTGCTGAGGGCGCGTTGTTCCCGACGCTGACGGTGCAGGCCAGCGCACAGCAGGCCTACGAACAATCGATTACGGTTCCTCGGCAATTTGTCGCCACCGGGATCGCGCAGCTGTCGATCCCGGTGTTCCAGGGCGGCGGCGAATACGCCTTGATCCGGCAGTCGAAGGAGACGCTGGCGCAGCAGCGTCTCAATCTCGAACAGGTTCGCGACCAGACCCGCGCCGGGGTAGCTCAAGCCTGGGGCCAGTTGCTGGCGGGCCGGGCGCAGGTATCCTCGGCTCAGGCCCAGGTCAAGGCGTCGGAGATCGCGCTCAACGGTGTCCGCGAGGAAGCCAGGGCCGGCCAACGCACCACATTGGACGTGCTGAATGCGCAGCAGGCGTTGGTCAATGCACGCGTCGCTTTGGTCACCGCGCAACATGACCGGGTGGTCGCATCCTACGCGGCGTTGAACGCGGTGGGCCGATTGTCGCCGCAGGTTCTCAACCTCAATACCGAGGTCTATGATCCCAGCGTGCATTATCATCAGATCCGCGACAGCTGGATCGGCGTTCGTACACCGGACGGACACTGAGTCGAGCGTCCGTAGCATTGCCGCGGGCGTCGTCGAGGCCCCTTTGCTTGCAATCATTTATTGCAATGACATACCGTCCTACGAGGAAGTAGGGCGATTCGTGCTGCGTCCGCGTCGGCAGCTCGGTCGGATTTGGCGCGTTTCGATGCCCGCTGGCCGCGCCGCGGATCGTGCCAAGCTTGATCTTGGGGACAAGTCAGGTTTGCTCGATGAAAGTCGGCATTGCCATTCCGAAACCGGCAATTCCTGCGCCGCTTTGGTATAAAGCGCTGAGAAAGGCGTTGATGATGTGGAGTCGGAGATGACGCAGCCTGCAAAGGTCCAAGAGCCCTCGATGGAGGAGATTCTGGCGTCGATTCGTCGCATCATCGCCGACGACGAAGCGAAACCCGTGACCACCGCCAAGGAGCCGCCGGCCGTGGTGGCGACCAAGCCGGAACCCCCGAAGGCGGTTACGCCTGTGTCCAAGGTTGCTGCGATGACCAATACCCCCGCCGCGGCGCCGGTAAAGGCAGCTGCAGCTGCCAAGCCCGTAGAAGCGCCGGCCCCGCCGCCACCAGCCCCGGCAGCCGTCAGCAACAATCAGGACGATATCGACGCCCTGCTGGCCGGCCTCGACGCCACGACCACCGAAGAAGAGGTGCGGCCGCCGCTGCCGGACGGTGACGTGTTCGAACTCACCGATGAGATGGCGCTGCCTGACCCGCCGCCGCCAAATCCGACGACTCCTGTGCCGCAATCTTCGTTCCAGAAGCAGGCGCTGGAAGACGACGTGGAATTCGCCGAATTCGCCTCGCCGAAAGAGCGGAATCGCGAGCCGGCATACGAACCGCCGGCGCCGGAGCAGTGGGCGCCGGAACCGGCGCCGCAGCAGATCCTGTCGCGTTCGACCGTCACCGCCGTGGAGTCGGCGTTCAATTCGCTGGCCAACACGGTGCTGAGCAATAATGCCCGCACGCTGGAAGATCTGGTCAAGGAAATGCTGCGGCCGATGTTGAAATCCTGGCTCGACGATAATCTACCGACGCTGGTCGAACGGATCGTCAAGGCGGAAATCGAACGGGTTTCCCGCGGCCGCTGACGCGTCGGCCGACCGAATTGATGGTCCCGTTGTGGTTGACTTGCGGCGCGCCGGAAGGTTTCTAGCCGCGTGGGGCGGGTGCGTTGCGCACGCTGCCTGACACCCCGGTTGATTGCACTGCCATGATCGAAAAAAACTACCAGCCCGCCGAGATCGAAGGCCGCATTGGGCGCGCCTGGGAAGACGCCGGCGCCTTCAAGGCCGGACGTTCCGACCGCCGCAACGCCGAGCCGTTCTCGATCGTGATTCCGCCGCCGAACGTCACCGGCTCGCTGCATATGGGGCACGCGCTCAACAACACGCTGCAGGACATTCTGTGCCGGTTCGAGCGGATGCGCGGCCGCGACGTGCTGTGGCAGCCCGGCACCGATCATGCCGGCATCGCCACCCAGATGGTGGTCGAACGCCAGCTGATGGAACGCCAGGAGCCGGGCCGCCGCGAGATGGGCCGCGCAAAATTCCTCGAACGTGTCTGGCAGTGGAAGACCGAGAGCGGCGGCGTCATCGTGAACCAGCTGAAGCGGCTCGGGGCCTCCTGCGACTGGTCGCGCGAACGCTTCACCATGGACGAGGGCCTGTCCCGCGCCGTGATCAAGGTGTTCGTCGAGTTGCATCGTGACGGCCTGATCTACAAGGACAAGCGGCTGGTCAATTGGGACCCGAAGCTGCTCACCGCGATCTCCGATCTCGAAGTGCAGCAGGTCGAGGTCAAGGGCCATCTGTGGTATCTGCGCTATCCGATCGAAGGCGCCAGTTTCGATCCGGAAAATCCCGAGAGCTTCATCGTCGTCGCCACCACACGGCCGGAGACCATGCTGGGCGATTCCGCCGTGGCGGTGAATCCGGACGATTACCGCTACACCCATGCGGTGGGGCGCAACGTCATCCTGCCGCTGGTCGGCCGCAAGATCCCGATCATCACCGATGAATATTCCGATCCCGATAAGGGTTCGGGCGCGGTGAAGATCACGCCGGCGCATGACTTCAACGATTTCGAGGTCGGCCGCCGCCACAATCTGCGGCAGATAAGCGTTCTGGATACCGAGGGCCGTCTCGACCTGGTCGACAACGAGGCCTATCTGCACGGCCTGCCCGAAGGGGCGTCGGAATTCGCCGCCGAGATGCACGGCGTCGATCGCTTCGCCGCGCGCAAACTGATCCTGGCGCGGCTGGAGGATTTCGGCTTCCTGCAGCGGGTCGAACCCAACGTCCACATGGTGCCGCATGGCGACCGCTCCGGCGTGGTGATCGAGCCCTATCTGACCGACCAGTGGTATGTCGACGCCAAGACGCTGGCGCAGCCGGCGATCGCCGCGGTGCGCTCGGGCGCCACCGCCTTCGTGCCGAAGAACTGGGAAAAGACCTATTTCGAATGGATGGACAACATCCAGCCCTGGTGCATCTCGCGGCAATTGTGGTGGGGCCACCAGATTCCCGCCTGGTATGGCCCGGACGGCAAGGTGTTCGTCGCCGAGACCGAGGAAGAGGCGGTCGGCCACGCGCTCGGCTATTACGTCGAGCAGGAAGTGATCACGCCCGAGCAGGGCGAGGCGATGGCGAACGATCCGGCGCAGCGCGAGGGCTTCATTACGCGCGATGAAGACGTGCTCGACACCTGGTTTTCCTCCGCGCTGTGGCCGTTCTCGACGCTGGGCTGGCCGGACTCCGACACCGACATCAAGCGCTACTACCCCACCGACGTGCTGGTCACCGGCTTCGACATCATCTTCTTCTGGGTCGCCCGGATGATGATGATGGGCATGCACTTCATGAAGGACGTGCCGTTCCCGACCGTCTACATCCACGCCCTCGTCCGCGACGAGAAGGGCGCCAAGATGTCGAAGTCGAAGGGCAATGTCATCGATCCGTTGCACCTGATCGACGATTACGGCGCCGACGCGCTGCGCTTCACGCTGGCCGCGATGGCGGCGCAGGGTCGCGACATCAAGCTGGCGCCGCAGCGGGTCGAGGGCTACCGCAATTTCGCGACGAAGCTGTGGAACGCCAGCCGCTTCGCCGAGATGAACGGCTGCGCGCTGCCCAAGGGCTTCGACCACACCGCGGCGACGCAGACGCTGAACCGCTGGATCGCGCACGAAACCGTGCGCGCCACCCGCGAGGTCACCGAGGCGATCGAGGCCTATCGCTTCAACGACGCCGCCGCCGCCGCCTATCGCTTTGTCTGGAACGTGTATTGCGACTGGTATCTCGAACTCGCCAAGCCGGTGATGATGGGCGAGGACGGTCCGGCCAAGACCGAGACAAGGGCGATGGTGGCCTGGGCGCGCGACGAAATCCTCAAGCTGCTGCATCCGTTCATGCCGTTCATCACCGAGGAATTGTGGGCGGTGACGGCGCCACGCGACGTGCTGCTGGCGCTGGCGCCATGGTCGCGGCAACGCGGGCCGACGCCTGCGGAATTGTCGCTGCTGGCGGCGTCGGTGGCGGGCGATCCGGTGGCGATGCCGACCATCATCAACATGCCGGAACCGACGCCGGATTTCCGCGACGATGCCGCCGAAGCCGAGATCGGCTGGGTGGTCGATCTGGTCACCGCGATCCGTTCGCTGCGCGCCGAGATGAACATCACGCCGGCGACTCTGACGCCACTGATGCTGATCAAGGCGTCGCCCGACATGCAGGCGCGGGCGCAGCGCTGGAGCGATGTGGTGAAGCGGCTGGCGCGAGTCGGCGAGATCTCGTTCGCCGACACCGCGCCGCAGGGCGCGGTGCAGCTCCTGGTGCGCGGCGAAGTCGCGGCGCTGCCGCTGAAGGGCTTGATCGATCTGGTCGCCGAGCAGGCGCGACTCGACAAGGAACTCGCCAAGGCGGAGGCCGACATCAAGCGGGTCGACGCCAAGCTGTTGAACGAGAAATTCGTCGCCAACGCGCCGGACGAGATCGTCGAAGAGGAAAAGGACAAGCATGCGGCCGCGACCGCGCGCAAAGTCAAGATCCTCGAGGCGCTGGAGCGGCTGAAGACCGTGGTGTGACGCCGGCGATGCTCGATCTGTGCTCGATTGAACCCTCTTCGCAAGCATCCCTGGCGGTGCAGTCGTAACCCAAAAGTCGTCACCCTCCGCGAAAGCGGAGGGCCTAGTAATGGAGAGCGCTCGTTATTGGACGAAGCGCTCTGGGATACTGGGTCGTTCGGTCAAGCCGGACGATGACGGTCTTGGTTCGGAAACGCCTTGCTCAGGAAACGCGAGCCCTGCAGCCCATAACGCCACGGCAACTCGACCGCCTTGGTGATGCCGATGCGAATGCCGGTGACGATCTTCGGCACAGCGATGCGCGCATGCAGCGCGATCGGCGGCTTGTCGAGCGGCAGGCCGTTGTGCTTGTAGGTGATCGCCAGGGCCTGTGTAAGCTTGCCCGGGCCGGAGCACAGCGCGCGCGGGTCGTCGAGGCCGCGTCGCCGCCGCATAGCGGCGAGGCCGTGGGTCGGCTCCAGCGCGCGGATCAGCACCGCGCTGGCCGAGCCTTCAGCTTCGCAAACGACATTGACGCACCAGTGCATGCCGTAGGAGCGATAGACATAGGCGAAGCCGGGCGGGCCGAACATCACGGCGTTGCGCGGGGTAGGGCCGCGGAACGAATGCGCCGCCGGGTCGCTGTGGTGATAGGCCTCGACCTCGACGACGATGCCGCCGACGCCGTCCACCAGCAGCGTCGCGCCGATCAGCTCGGGCGCCACCTCATGGACGCTGCGGGCGAAGAAAGCGCGGCGCAGCGGCGGGCCGAGGCTCGGGAGGCGCGGGGCAGCTGGAACGCGGGGGCGGGGCATGGCGCTCCGGTTGGCACGGGCCGGGACCCGCGATGGATACAGTTTGAGCATTATTCCAATGGATGATCCCCAGCAAGGCGCGCGGGTTGCGGGACAATGCCCGGCGGATTAGGTAAGGCTCTGCCAGATCGGACTCGCCATGGTCGTCGTCGTCGATACCGTCTCAACAACCCCGTTGCGCCCGCGCCATCCCGAGAAGGTGGCCCGGCCGGATTCGCCGTCGCCGAAGAAGCCGGACTGGATCCGGGTGCGCGCGCCGAGCAGCCGCGGCTATGCCGACACGCGTGCCATCGTCAAGGCCAACGGCCTGGTCACAGTGTGCGAGGAGGCCGGCTGCCCGAATATCGGCGAGTGCTGGGACAAGAAGCACGCCACCTTCATGATCATGGGCGACACCTGCACCCGCGCCTGCGCGTTCTGCAACGTCCGCACCGGGATGCCCGGCGCGCTCGATCCGCTCGAGCCGGAGCACGTCGCCGAGGCGACCCGCAAGTTGGGGCTGGCGCATATCGTCGTGACTTCGGTGGATCGCGACGATCTCGCCGACGGCGGCGCTGCGCATTTCGCCGCGACCATTCGCGCGCTGCGCGAGCGCTGCCCAACCACCACGATCGAAATCCTCACCCCGGATTTCCTGCGCAAGGATGGCGCGCTGGAAATCGTGGTCGCCGCCAAGCCCGACGTGTTCAACCACAACCTCGAAACCGTGCCGTCGCGCTATCTCACGGTGCGGCCCGGCGCGCGCTACTTCCATTCGATTCGGCTGCTGCAGCGGGTGAAGGAAATCGATCCGACCATCTTCACCAAATCCGGCATCATGGTCGGACTCGGCGAGGAGCGCCACGAGGTGCTGCAGGTGATGGACGACCTGCGCTCGGCCGATGTCGATTTCCTCACCATCGGGCAATATCTGCAGCCAACCCTCAAGCACCACGCCGTGATGCGCTACGTCTCGCCGGAAGAATTCGCCGGCTATGAGCAGGTCGCCTATTCCAAGGGTTTTCTGATGGTGTCGGCCAGTCCGATGACGCGGTCGTCGCATCATGCCGGCGACAATTTCACCAAGCTGCAGGCGGCGCGCGCCGCGCTGGCGCGCTGAGACGTCGACATGCCGCAATTCCAGAGCAAGCGCCGGGTGCGCCACAGCGCCGAGCAGATGTTCGACCTCGTCGCGGACGTCGAGCGCTATCCGGAATTCGTGCCTCTGTGTAGCGCGCTGAAAATCCGGCAGCGTCTGGAAAAACCCGACGGCACCGAGGTGCTGACGGCGGACATGACGGTGTCGTTCAAACTGATCCGCGAGACCTTCACCAGCCGGGTGACGCTGGATCGCGCCAATCTGAAGATTTTGGTGGAGTATCTGCAGGGCCCGTTCTCGCATCTGCAGAACCGCTGGGCGTTCGAGCCGCGTGGCGACGCGGCCTGCGATGTCGGATTCTTTCTGGCCTACGAGTTCAGGAACCGGATGCTGGCGATGCTGATGGGCACGATGTTCGACACCGCGTTCCATCGCTTCGCCGCGGCGTTCGAAAAACGCGCCGGCGAAGTTTACGGCCGCGCGCAGGCTCGCAAGCTTATGGTCTAGTAGTCAGCCCTTGTCGGGCTTCGGCTTGAGCGGCGGCGCGGCGCGGCGCCGTTTCACCGCGGCGCGGCGCGGGCTGCGAGCGACCCGCAGGCGTGATGCGCTGACCGCTGTTCGCGGCTTTGTCGGAGCCTGTGGGCCGCGTGCCAGTTCCATCAGCATGCGCAAGGCTTCGACCACCGAGCGCTGACGCACCGCGCTGCGCCCGATCGCCCCAAAACGATGTTCGCGGTGGGCGATCCGGCCGTCGCGCGCCGCAACCGCGAAATGCACCAGGCCAACCGGCTTGCCGGGCGTGGCACCACCCGGGCCGGCGATGCCGGTGATCGACACCGCGAGATCGACGTCGGCGTTTTCCAGCGCGCCGACCGCCATCGCGGTCGCGGTCTCCTTGCTGACCGCGCCGAAGGTCGACAGCATCGTATTGGTGACGCCGAGCATCGCGTGCTTGGCCTCATTGGAATAGGTGATGAAGCCGCGGTCGATCACGTCGCTGGAGCCGGGGATGTCGGTCAGTGTCGCGGCGACCAAACCGCCGGTGCAGGATTCGGCGGTGGCAATGGTCAGCTTGCGCGAGCGGCACAGATCAAGCAGCGAGCGGGCCAGAGCGCGGGAATCGGCGCGGGCGTCGCTGCCGCTCATCTCAACCGTCCAGCCCGTTCGGGCCCCAGGGCAGCCGGATCGTGGCGGAGGCAGTGGCGGCGATGCCTTCCTCGCGGCCGGTGAAGCCGAGCCGTTCGCTGGTGGTCGCCTTCACCGCGACGCGCGCCACCGGCACGCCGGTGATCTCCGCGATCTTCGCCCGCATCGCGTCGCGCAGGGGGCCGATCTTGGGGCGTTCGCAGATCATCGTGACTTCGAGATTGGCGATTCTGCCGCCGCGCGCGGTCAAGCGGTCGACGGCATATTTCAAGAATTTGTCGGACGCGGCGCCCTTCCACTGCGGATCGCTCGGAGGAAAATGCGAGCCGATATCGCCGTCGGCCAGCGCGCCGAGGATCGCATCGACCAGCGCATGCAGGCCGACGTCGCCGTCGGAATGCGCCAGGAAGCCGCGATTATGCGGCACCTTGAGGCCGCACAGCCAGACGTGATCGCCGTCGCCGAAGGCGTGGACGTCGTAGCCGGTGCCGGTCCGCACGTCGCCGAGCAGGGCGCCGAGCCGGGATTCCTCGCGGACAAAATCTTCCGGTGTGGTGAGCTTCATGTTCGCAACATCGCCTTCAAATGTTGAGACCGTCAATCCCGCCCATTCCGCGATCGCGGCGTCATCGGTAAAATCATCGCGGCCGTCGCGCGCGGCGCGGCGATGGGCGTCGAGAATGACGTCGAACCGGAACGCCTGCGGGGTCTGGGCGATCCGCAACTTCGCCCGCTCCGGCGTGGCCTCGACCTGTTCGGCGGCGTCAACCTGCTTGATGGTGTCGGTCACCGCGATCACCGGCAGCGCCGCGCCGGTTCGTCCGGCGGCCTCGATCGCGCGCGAGATCAGCGCCGGGGTGACGAACGCCCGCGCCGCGTCATGGATCAGCACCACGTCGGGCGACAGGCCGGCCAGCGCTTCGAGGCCGGCGCGGACCGACGCCTGCCGGGTCGCACCGCCGCCGACGGCGGGTTGGTAGTTCAGTCCGCTGACCGCCTGATTGAACATCGCGGCGTCGTCCGGGTTGGTGACCGGCTGGACCGCGAAGATCTCCGGATGGATGCAGAACGGCTCCATCGCCCGGGCAATCACTGAGCGGCCGGCCAGCGTACGGTATTGCTTGGGGCCGCCCGAGCCGGCACGAAGGCCGCGGCCGGCCGCGACGATAATGGCGGCAGTGCGTTGTGATTTCGACATCGTGACCAGCAGGAATTACGCGGTTGAAGGGAGAGTTTTGGCGGTGCAGCGCAAAGCCATTACCATGCCGAGGCGTATATTCATCCTGATTCCATGGTTTTTGGAGACGAGCGCCGACAACATTGCTGCAATGCACTTGCAAGTCCGGCAGAACTGGCTAAACTGTAGGCAACAGGTTAGAGTGCCCAACAAATGAGCCGGACCCATCGCGATGATGCGGTGGCTAGAGAATGAGCATACCGTGACCGGCCCGAAACTATCAGGTTCTACGCCATTGAGAATTGGCAATATTGACGTGGTCAACCGGGTCATCCTGGCACCGATGTCCGGTATCACCGACGCGCCGTTCCGCCGGCAGACCGCGGCGCTCGGCGCCGGCTTGGTGGTTTCCGAAATGACTGCCAGCGAGGATCTGGCGCGGGGACGTGCGATGTCGATCCGGCGCTGCGATGTCGGCGGCGCTGGCGCGCATGTCGTGCAACTGGCGGGCTGTCAAACGCGATGGATGGCGGAAGGCGCGCGGATCGCGGAGGCCGGCGGCGCCGACATCATCGACATCAATATGGGGTGCCCGGCGCGGCACGTGACCGGCGGTGCGTCAGGCTCGGCGCTGATGCGCGATCTCGATCATGCGTTGAAGCTGATCGAAGCGACGATCGCCGCGGTGAAGGTCCCGGTGACGCTGAAGATGCGGCTCGGTTGGGACGACCGGTCGATGAACGCGCCGGAGCTGGCGCAGCGCGCGCAGGCCGCGGGAGTCAAGCTGATCACCGTTCACGGCCGCACCCGCTGCCAGTTCTACAAGGGCGAGGCCGACTGGGGCGCGGTCCGCGCGGTCAAAGACGCGATCGATATTCCGCTCGTGGTCAACGGCGACATTACCTCGTTCGAGACCGCGATATCGGCGCTGGAGCTATCGGGCGCCGATGCGGTGATGATTGGTCGCGGCGCGCTGGGCCAGCCCTGGCTGCCCGGCCAGATCGGACGGCAAATGCAAACGGGCGTCGCGGAGCGCGCGCCGGCGCTGGCCGATCAGCTCTCTTATCTGCGCGTTCTCTACGACGACATTCTCAGCCTCTACGGGGTGCGGATCGGGCTTCGCCACGCCCGCAAGCATCTCGGCTGGGCGCTCGACGTCGCGGCCGCCAGCGGCAATGCGCCGCTGTCCGCGCTGAAGAATTGGCGCACCCGGATCCTGACCGCGGAAGATCCGGCCGCCGTGCATCGTTCGCTCGGCGATGCCTATGATGATTTCGCCTGGAGTGCCGCCGCATGAACTTAGCCGCAGAGCCACGCCGGACACCGCCGACCGACAGCGACGCGATCCTCAACGCGCTGCCGAATCCGGTGTTGCTGATCGCGCCCGACGGCAAGATCATCGACGCCAACATGGCGGCGGAATTCTTCTTCGAGATTTCGACCCAGTTCCTGCGCCGGCAGTCGCTGACCGAACTGGTGCCGTTCGGCAGTCCGTTGCTGGCGCTGATCGACCAGGTCAGAAGCAGCGGTTCGCCGGTCAATGAATACAAGGTCGATCTCGGCACGCCGCGGATCGGCGGCGACCGCCAGGTCGATCTGCATGTCACCCCGATGCCGGAGCGGCCGGGCCATATCGTGGTGATGCTGCAGGAGCGCACCATCGCCGACAAGATGGACCGGCAATTGACCCACCGCAGCGCTGCGCGTTCGGTGATCGCGCTGGCGGCGATGCTGGCGCATGAGATCAAGAACCCGCTGTCCGGCATTCGCGGCGCGGCGCAATTGCTCGAGCAGCAGGCGTCGTCGGAAGACCGCATGCTGACGCGGCTGATCTGCGACGAGGCCGACCGCATCGTGACGCTGGTCGATCGCATGGAAGTGTTCGGCGACGACCGGCCGGTAGCGCGCGGGCCGGTCAACATCCATTCGGTGCTGGATCACGTCAAGCGGCTCGCCCAGTCAGGCTTCGCGCGCAACATCAAGTTCATCGAGGACTACGATCCGTCGCTGCCGCCGGTGCTGGCCAATCAGGATCAACTGATTCAGGTGTTTCTGAATCTGGTGAAGAATGCCGCCGAAGCCGTGGTCGATCTCGGCAGCGACGCGGAGATCCAGCTCACCACCGCGTTCCGGCCCGGCGTGCGGCTGTCGGTGCCCGGCAAGAAATCGCGGGTGTCGCTGCCGCTGGAATTCTGCGTCAAGGATAACGGGCCGGGCGTGCCGGAAGATCTGCTGCCGAACCTGTTCGATCCGTTCGTCACCACCAAGCCGTCGGGCTCGGGGCTCGGCCTCGCGCTGGTCGCCAAGATCGTCGGCGACCACGGCGGAATCATCGAATGCGAATCCCAGCCGCGCAAGACCACGTTTCGCGTGCTGTTGCCGATGTTCAATACCGCGAAGAACTATAATCAAGGCAACGGCGAGGACGTGCCGGCGTCGTCCCCTGCCTCACAGACTGCAAGATGAGGACTAACAATGCCCGCAGGTAGCATACTTGTCGCCGATGATGACACCGCGATTCGCACCGTGCTCAATCAGGCGCTGTCGCGCGCCGGATACGAGGTGCGGCTGACCGGCAACGCGGCGACGCTGTGGCGTTGGGTCAGCCAGGGCGAGGGCGATCTGGTGATCACCGACGTGGTGATGCCGGACGAGAACGCGTTCGATCTGTTGCCGCGGATCAAGAAATTGCGGCCGAACCTCCCGGTCATCGTGATGAGCGCGCAGAACACCTTCATGACCGCGATCCGCGCCTCCGAGAAGGGCGCCTACGAATATCTGCCGAAGCCGTTCGATCTGAAGGAACTGATCGCGATCGTCGGCCGCGCGTTGGCGGAGCCGAAGGACCGCGCCGCGAGCCATGCCGACGAGGCGGAGTTCGATTCGATTCCGCTGGTCGGCCGCTCGCCGGCGATGCAGGAAATCTACCGCGTGTTGGCGCGGCTGATGCAGACCGATCTGACGGTGATGATCTCCGGCGAATCCGGCACCGGCAAGGAGCTGGTGGCGCGGGCGCTGCATGACTACGGCAAGCGCCGCAATGGCCCGTTCGTCGCCGTCAATATGGCGGCGATCCCGCGCGACCTGATCGAGTCGGAATTGTTCGGCCACGAGCGCGGCGCCTTCACCGGCGCCAATACGCGCGCATCGGGCCGGTTCGAGCAGGCTGAGGGCGGCACGCTGTTTCTCGACGAGATCGGCGATATGCCAATGGAAGCACAGACAAGGCTGCTGCGGGTGCTGCAGCAGGGCGAATACACCACGGTCGGCGGCCGGACCCCGATCAAGACCGACGTGCGGATCGTCGCGGCGAGCAACAAGGATCTCCGTATCCTGATCCAGCAGGGGCTGTTCCGCGAGGATCTGTTCTTCCGGCTCAACGTGGTGCCGCTGCGGCTGCCGCCGCTGCGCGAGCACATCGAGGATCTGCCCGATCTGGTCCGGCATTTCTTCGCGCTGGCGGAGAAGGATGGATTGCCGGCCAAGAAACTGGATTCGGCGGCGCTCGAGCGCCTGAAGCAGCATCGCTGGCCCGGCAACGTCCGCGAGTTGGAAAACCTGGCCCGGCGGCTGGCCGCGCTGTATCCCCAGGACGTCATCACGGGTTCGGTGATCGACGGCGAATTGGCGCCGCCCGCGGTCGTCTCCAGCGGCAGCGCGCAGCACGGCGTCGAAAATCTTGGCGGCGCGGTCGAGATGTACCTGTCCTCGCACTTCTCCGGCTTCCCGAACGGCGTACCGCCGCCGGGCCTCTATCACCGGATCTTGCGCGAAATCGAGGTGCCGCTGCTGACCGCGGCGCTGGCGGCCACCCGGGGAAACCAGATCCGGGCGGCGGACCTGCTGGGGCTGAACCGAAACACCCTGCGCAAGAAGATTCGCGATCTCGACATTCAAGTTTATCGCACCGGCGGCTGAATTCGCCGCGCTCGAGATCGTGCTCGGCCGGGTCTCTGCCCGAGATGCGGAAGTCTACGAGGTGACGGCGCCGCGGAATTGTCGTAATTGAGCAACATTGTTGTATGAATGCATCAGTCGGCGCGCTGATCGATCTTTGGCGTCCGCCTCGCGTTCACGCTCACATATTGCCGGAATGACCAGCGCAGACCCGTCGGCCCCACCATTTGATCCGTCGATTGTCGAGCCGCGCGCCGGAAAACTGCGCGGGCTCCTGGCGCCGTTCGCGGTCGGCTTGGCGCTGCTTTCGGCGTTCCTGACCTTCGTGGTGCTGACAGGGCTGACCCGGATCGCGCCGACCCCCGACGTGGTGGTGACGTTCCTGCTGATCAACGCCGCCACAGTGCTGCTACTGGTGGTGATCATCGTCCGCGAAGTCTGGAAGGTGGTGCAGGCGCGGCGCAGAGGTCGCGCCGCCGCGAAATTGCACGTCCAGGTGGTGAGCCTGTTCTCGGTGATCGCGGTGCTGCCGGCGGTGCTGGTGTCGATCGTGGCCAATGTCACCATCGATCGCGGTCTCGACCGACTGTTCTCCGGCCCGACCCGGGCCGTGATCGAGAATTCGCTGATCGTGGCCAATGCCTATCTGCATGAACACGCCCAGATGATTCGCGGCGACATTCTGGGGATGGCCAACGACATCTCCAATGCCCGGCCGCTGTACGACCAGGACCGCCGGTCGTTTCGCGAATTCCTGACCGCGAGTGCCACGTCGCGCAATCTGCCCGGCGCGATGCTGATCGACAAGGACCGCAATATCCTGGAATCGGCGCAGACCGGCATCACCCGCGATTTCGATACCCCGGCGCCGGAGTTTCTCAGCAACATCAACGCCACCGAGCCGCAGATTGCGGTTTTCATCGAAGCCAATTACGTCGCCGCGGTAATCCGGCTGCGCGCCTTCGACGACACCTTCCTGTACGTCGCGCGGCTGCTCGATCCGCGTGTGGTGTCGCAACTGCGCCAGACCCAGGCCAGCGTCGCCGAATATGCCGAGATCGAGGCGCGGCGACTCGGCGTCCAGGTCGCGTTCGCGCTGATGTTCACCGTGATCGCGCTGACCGTGCTGATGTCGTCGGTGCTGATCGGACTGAATTTCGCCAACTGGCTGGTGGCGCCGATCCGGCGCCTGATGGGCGCGGCCAATCTGGTCTCCACCGGCGATCTGCACGTCCAGGTGCCGGTGTTCAAGTCGGAGGGCGATCTCGCCCATCTCGGCGAGACCTTCAACAAGATGACCCAGGAGCTACGCACCCAGCGCGACGAACTGGTCAACGCCAGCGACCTGATCGACAGCCGCCGTCGCTTCATCGAGGCGGTGCTGTCGTCGGCCTCGGCCGGCATTATCGGCGTCGACGGCTCCAACAGCATTGGCATTCTCAACCGCTCGGCCGAGAAGCTGATCGGCCATTCGGAATCCGAAACGCTCGGGCATCCGTTGTCCGAGGTGCTGCCGGAGCTCGACGAGATGATGAAGACCGCGCGCGAGGGCTCGCAGCGGCTGGTGCAGGGCCAGATCACCATCACCCGCGACGGCCGCGAGCGAAACCTGTCGGTGCGGGTCAGCGCCGAGCAAACCAGCCAGTCGCGCGACAGCTACATCATCACCCTGGACGACATCACCGAACTGGTGTCGGCACAGCGTACCTCGGCCTGGGCCGACGTGGCGCGCCGGATCGCGCATGAGATCAAGAACCCGCTGACGCCGATCCAGCTGTCGGCGGAGCGGATCAAGCGCAAATTCGGCAAGGTCATCACCGAGGACAAGGCGATCTTCGAGCAATGCACCGACACTATCGTGCGCCAGGTCGACGACATCCGGCGGATGGTCGACGAATTCTCGCGCTTCGCGCGGATGCCGAAGCCGGTGATCGAGGGCGAGGATGTCGCCGACACCGTGCGGCAGGTGGTGTTCCTGATGCGGGTCGGGCATCCCGACATCGAGATCGAGGCCGAGATCAGGGACGAGCCGATGCGGGCGCGGTTCGATCGCCGGCTGATCTCCCAAGCACTTACCAACATCATCAAGAATGCCACCGAGGCGATCGAGGTGGTGCCGCCGGAGGAACTCGGCAAGGGCCGTATCGAGGTGATCGCTGCGCGCGACCATCACGACATCGTCATCGATGTGATCGACAACGGCATCGGGCTGCCGAAGGTCAGCCGGGCGCGATTGCTCGAGCCCTACGTTACCACCCGCGAGAAGGGCACCGGGCTCGGCCTCGCCATCGTCGGCCGGGTTCTGGTCGATCATGGCGGCCGCATCGAACTCAACGACGCTTCCGATATTCGGCCTGGGCAGCGCGGCGCCTGGATGCGGCTGCGATTTTCGATTTCCGGACAGGCCCCCGCGGCTGATTCCGGTGAACCAAAAATTCAGGCGGGTAACGAAACAACAGCAGAAGCTGTGAGCAGCAGTTGAGATGATAGGCGCGACCCATGGCAAATGACATTCTGATCGTCGATGACGAGGCGGATATTCGCGATCTCGTCGCCGGGATTCTCGACGATGAGGGCTTCACTACGCGCACCGCGCGCGATAGCGATTCGGCGCTGGCGGAGATCGCCACGCGCCGGCCCAATCTGGTGTTTCTCGACATCTGGCTGCAGGGCAGCAAGCTCGACGGCCTGCAATTACTCGAGCAGATCAAGCGAGAGCACGCCGAAGTTCCGGTGGTGATGATCTCCGGCCACGGCAATATCGAGACCGCGGTCGCGGCGATCAAGCGCGGCGCCTATGATTTCATCGAGAAGCCGTTCAAGGCCGACCGCCTGATCCTGGTGGCGACCCGGGCGCTGGAGACCTCGCGGTTGAAGCGCGAGGTCAAGGAACTGAAGCAGCAGGCGCCGAGCGCCTCGACGCTGACCGGCCACTCCGCCTGCATGAACCAACTGCGGCAGACCATTGAGCGCGCGGCGAAAGCCAACAGCCGTATTCTGATTGTGGGCCCTTCCGGCTCCGGCAAGGAGCTGGCGGCGCGCACGCTGCACAATGCCTCGGCCCGCGCCGACGGCCCGTTCGTGGTCATCAATGCTGCGGCGATCACGCCGGAGCGGATGGAAGTCGAACTGTTCGGCATCGAGCAGTCCAATGGCGAGTTGCCGCGCAAGGCCGGGGCGCTGGAAGAGGCCCATGGCGGCACGCTGTTCATCGACGAGATCGGCGACATGCCGCGCGAGACCCAGAACAAGATTCTCCGCGTGCTGGTCGATCAGACCTTCCAGCGCTCCGGCGGCACCACCAAGGTCAATGTCGACGTCCGGATCGTGTCCTCGACCGCGCGCAATCTCGAGGAGGAGATCGCCGAGGGCCGGTTCCGCGAGGATCTGTATCATCGGCTGTCGGTGGTGCCGATCCGGGTGCCGCCGCTGTCGGAGCGCCGCGAGGATATCCCCGAACTGATCGAATATTTCATGGATCAGATTTCGCAGGCCACCGGCCTGCCGAAGCGGCAGATCGGCCAGGATGCGATGGCGGTGCTGCAGTCGCATGTCTGGCCCGGCAACGTCCGCCAGCTGCGCAACAATGTCGAGCGGGTGATGATCCTGGCCGGCGGCGGCCCCGAGGTGATCATCACTGCCGACATGCTGCCGCAGGATGTCGGCTCGATGGTGCCGACGATGCCGACCGGCAATAACGGCGAACACATCATGGGGCTGGCGCTGCGCGAAGCCCGCGAGGTGTTCGAGCGCGACTATCTGATCGCGCAGATTAGCCGGTTCTCCGGCAACATCTCGCGTACCGCGGAATTCGTCGGGATGGAGCGCTCGGCGCTGCATCGCAAGCTCAAGGCGCTCGGCGTCGGCTGACCGGCGTCATCTGCAATCATCATCGGAAACTCGTCATGGCTCGCATCGCCTATGTGAACGGCCGCTATCAGGACATGCGCGATGCCTGCGTCAACATTGAGGACCGCGGCTATCAGTTCGCCGACGGCGTCTACGAGGTCTGCGAGGTACGCGGCGGCCGGATTGTCGACATGCCGCGACACCTGGCGCGGCTGCAGCGATCGTTAGGCGAATTGCGGATCGCGATGCCGATGCCGCTGTCGGCGCTGCAGGTGGTGCTGCATGAGGTGGTGCGGCGCAATCGCGTCAGCTACGGGATCGTCTATCTGCAGATCAGCCGGGGGGTGGCGCGGCGCGACCATGCGTTCCCGGTCAAGCCGGTGCAGCCGAGCATTGTGGTGACGGCGCGGACGATCAGCCTGGCCAAGGGCGAGGACAGCGCCGCGCGCGGCATCAAGGTGATCACCGTTCCGGAGAACCGTTGGCCGCGGGTCGATATCAAGTCGATCGCGCTGTTGCCGAACGTGCTGGCGAAGCAGGCGGCGCGCGAGCAGGGCGCCTATGAGGCTTGGTATGTCGATAGCGATGGTTTCGTCACCGAAGGGTCGTCCAGCAATGCCTGGATCGTCACCCAGGACGGCCGGGTGGTGACGAGGTCCGCTGAATTCGGAATCCTCGCCGGCATCACGCGATCGGTACTAATCGAGACCCTCGCGGCGCTCCAGATCAGGTTCGAGGAGCGGCCGTTCACGCCGAGCGAAGCGCTTCAGGCTAAGGAGGCGTTCGTCACCGCATCGAGCCAGATCGTGATGCCGGTGGTGGCGATCGATGGCCAGGCGATCGGCGATGGTACGCCAGGCAACATTGCCAAGCGTTTGCGCGAGCAATTCCATCGGTTTTCGGCATTTTCCTGAGTTTTGTGGCTTCCGTGGCACAGCTTTTGCGCGAACTGGCTTGCCTAAAAATGACACCTGCCGTCTAATCGTCTTGTCAGCTCCCGGAGGGGGATCTCAGGAAGGCTGGCACCGTGGCCATGTTCCAGCGAGAGCAGCGCTGCGGCAAAAAAAGATCAAAACAAACTGCGGGACAAGAAAATGGCGGCAGACCGCGCACAGAACCTTCAAGACACCTTCCTGAACCATGTTCGCAAGACCAAGACTCCCCTCACGATTTTTCTCGTCAACGGGGTCAAGTTGCAAGGCATTGTTACCTGGTTCGACAATTTCTGCTTGTTGTTGCGGCGCGACGGTCACTCGCAGCTGGTCTACAAGCATGCGATCTCGACCATCATGCCGGGGGCACCGATCCAGTTGTTCGAAGGTGGCGAGGACGCTCCAGCTTGAGCTTGACCTGATTGGAACCCCGCAGCTTTGACGGGGGCGCCGACCGGCCGCGGTCGGCGCATGATTTACAGACCGGACGCGTGATCGTCGTCGGTCCTTATCTGCGTGCGCGCCGTGGCGACCCTGATGCAGCCGAGAGCTCTGCCGTGCGCGGCTCCGACGCCCGTCTCGAAGAGGCAGCAGGACTAGCGCGTGCCATCGACCTGGTGATCGCCGACGTGGTGCTCGCGCCGATCAGCCAGATCCGGCCGGCGACCTATCTCGGCAAGGGCAAGGTCGAGGAGATTCTCGGCGTCATCAAGGGCCACGAGGCTGATCTCGTCGTGATGGATTGTGCGCTGTCGCCGATCCAGCAACGCAATCTGGAGAAGGCCTGGAATGCCAAGGTGCTCGACCGCACCGGGGTGATCCTGGAAATCTTCGGCCGCCGCGCCAAAACCAAGGAGGGCGCGCTCCAGGTCGAACTCGCCCATTTGAATTATCAGCGCTCGCGGCTGGTGCGGTCATGGACACATCTCGAACGCCAGCGCGGCGGCTTCGGCTTCATGGGCGGTCCTGGCGAAACCCAGATCGAGGCCGACCGCCGGCTGATCGGCGACCGCATCACCAAGATCGAAAACGAGATCAAGAAGGTCCAGGGCACCCGCCGGCTGCACCGCGCCGGCCGGCAGCGGGTGCCGTATCGCGTGGTGGCGCTGGTCGGCTACACCAATGCCGGCAAATCCACCCTGTTCAACCGGCTGACCCGCGCCGAGGTGCAGGCCGCCGACATGCTGTTCGCCACGCTGGACCCGACGCTACGCGCGCTGACGCTGCCGCTTGGCGGCAAGGCGATGCTGTCCGACACCGTCGGCTTCATCTCCAATTTGCCGACCCAGCTGGTGGCGGCGTTCCGCGCCACACTGGAAGAGGTGCTGGAGGCGGATCTGATTCTCCACGTCCGTGACATTTCCCATGAAGACGCCGAAGCGCAGCAGCGCGACGTCGACGCGGTGCTGCGGCAGCTCGGGATCGATCCCGAGACCGGTGGGCGGATTCTTGAGGTCTGGAACAAGATCGACCGCTTCGAGCCGGAGCAGCGCGAGAACCTGCGCAACATCGCCGCGCGGCGCCCGGCCGAGCATCCCTGTTTCATGGTGTCGGCGGTGACCGGCGAGGGGATCGATGAACTGCTGGCGGCGATCGAGCAGCGGCTGGCGGCGACACGGATCGCGCTGGATCTGTCGATCGACGCTTCCGACGGCGCCGGCGTCAGCTGGCTACATCGCAACGCCGAAGTGTTGCGCAAGGACCTGCATGAAGGGCGGTTCGACATGACCGTACGGGTCGACGAGACCAAGCGCGAGCTCGTGGTCAATCGCTTCGGCGCCGTGCTGCATCCGGACTGATTGAGCTCCGCATTTAACCTCCAGTCATTCCGGGGCGCACGCAGCGAAGCTGCGGGCGAGCCCGGAATCTCGCGCCGAATCACATCGCTTTTCTGATGGCAAGATTCCGGGTTCGCTCGGCCTGCGGCCTCGCGCCCCGGAATGACCGGAAAGGGACCTGCAGGGGTCGCGTAAGTTACTGGAAAAACAGTCGGAAAAACCCCGTGTCGGACTGAGTTAAGGGTGGTTCGGGTAGGCCGGATCGGCTATAAATTTCGCAACAGATTCTGACCGGAAATCACCTTTGTCCGACACCGACGATAAGAAGCCCGGGGAGCCGCCGGCGCCCTCGGATATTCGCCCCGTTTCGATCCTCGACGAGATGAAACGCTCGTATCTCGATTACGCCATGAGCGTGATCGTGGCCCGCGCGTTGCCGGATGCGCGCGACGGTTTGAAGCCGGTGCATCGCCGGATTCTGTTCGCGATGTACGAGAACGGCTTCGAGTGGAATAAGCCGTATCGCAAATCGGCGCGCACCGTCGGCGACGTCATCGGTAAGTATCATCCTCACGGCGACCAGTCGGTCTACGACGCCATGGTCCGCATGGCGCAGGACTTCTCGATGCGGGTACCGCTGATCGACGGCCAGGGCAATTTCGGCTCGGTCGACGGCGATGCGGCGGCCGCGATGCGGTACACCGAGTCGCGGTTGACCAAGATCGCCCAGGGGCTGCTCGACGACATCGACAAGGACACCGTCGATTATCAGGACAACTATGACGGCTCGTTCCGCGAACCGCGGGTGCTGCCGGCGAAATTTCCGAACCTGCTGGTCAACGGCGCCGGCGGCATCGCCGTCGGCATGGCCACCAACATTCCCCCGCATAATCTCGGCGAGGTGATCGACGCCTGCGTCGCGCTGATCGACGATCCGGCGCTGTCGATCGACGATCTCATCAACATCATTCCGGGG
This sequence comes from Rhodopseudomonas sp., assembly GCF_013377015.1. Lineage (GTDB taxonomy): Bacteria > Pseudomonadota > Alphaproteobacteria > Rhizobiales > Xanthobacteraceae > JARJEH01. Next base: position 194,345 of record NZ_JACABA010000002.1, read on the forward strand.
CCGGATTTTCCGACCGGTGGCATCATTCTCGGCCGTCAGGGCATTCGCGCCGCCTATCACCTCGGCCGCGGCTCGATCGTGATGCGCGGCAAGGTGTCGATCGAACCGGTCCGGAAGGACCGCGAAGCGATCATCATCACGGAAATTCCCTACCAGGTGAACAAGGCCACCATGGTGGAGCGGATCGCCGAGCTGGTGCGCGAAAAGCGGATCGAAGGCATTTCCGATCTGCGCGACGAATCCGACCGCGATGGCTTCCGCGTCGTCGTCGAACTGCGCCGCGACGCGGTGCCGGACGTGGTGCTGAATCAGCTCTACAAATACACGCCGCTGCAGACCAATTTCGGCGCCAATGTGGTGGCGCTCGACACCGGCAGGCCGCAGGTGATGACGCTGAAAGACCTGCTGACGCTGTTCATCGCGTTCCGCGAACAGGTGGTGTCGCGGCGTACCAAGTTCCTGCTCAACAAGGCGCGCGACCGCGCCCATATCCTGGTCGGCCTGGCGATCGCGGTCGCCAATATCGACGAGATTATTCGGGTGATTAGGACTTCGCCGGATCCCACCACGGCGCGCGACACCCTGATGTCGCGCGACTGGGAGGCCAAGGACGTCGCGACGATGATCACGCTGATCGACGATCCGCGGCACAAGCTCAATCCGGACGGCACCGCGCGGCTGTCGTTCGAGCAGGCCAAGGCGATTCTCGACCTGCGCCTGGCCCGCCTGACCGCTCTCGGCCGCGAGGAGATTTCCGACGAACTCGACAAGCTCGCGATCGAGATCGCCGACTATCTGGAGATCCTGCGCTCGCGTGCCAGGGTCCAGGCCATCATCAAGGACGAACTCGCCGCGGTGAAGGCGGAATTCGCCACGCCGCGCAAGACCATGATCATCGAGCACGAGGGCGAGGTCGAGGACGAGGACCTGATCCAGCGCGAGGACATGGTGGTGACGGTGTCGCACGCCGGCTATGTCAAGCGGGTGCCGCTGTCGACCTACCGGGCGCAGCGCCGCGGCGGCAAGGGCCGTTCCGGCATGGCGACCCGCGAGGAGGATTTCGTCAGCCGGCTGTTCGTGGCCTCCACCCATACGCCGGTGCTGTTCTTCTCGTCGCGCGGCCAGGTCTACAAGGAAAAGGTCTGGCGGCTGCCGATCGCGCCGCCGAACGGCCGCGGCAAGGCGCTGATCAACATCTTGCCGCTGGAGCAGGGCGAACGCATCACCACCATCATGCCGCTGCCGGAGGATGAATCCTCCTGGGCCGAGCTCGACGTGATGTTCGCCACCACCCGTGGCACCGTCCGCCGCAACAAGCTGTCGGACTTCGTCGACGTCCGCCGCTCCGGCATCATCGCGATGAAGCTCGACGACGGCGAAGCGATCGTCGACGTTCAGATCTGCACCGACCGCGACGATGTGTTGCTCACCGCCGCCGGCGGCCAGTGCATCCGCTTCGCGGTCAACGAGGTGCGGGTGTTCCAGAGCCGCGCCTCGATGGGCGTCCGCGGCATGTCGGTGGCCTCGGGCGACAAGGTGATCTCGCTGACCATCCTGCGCCATTTCGATGCGACACCGGCCGAGCGCACCACCTATCTGAAGCAATCCGGCGCGATCCGCCGCGCCGCCACCGGCGAGGACGCCGAGGCCGTCGAACTGGTCGCGGAACCCGAGGCCGAGGAGGCCGACGTGCTGACGTCGCTGTCGTCGGAGCGCTATGCCGAGATGTCTGCCAACGAGCAGTTCGTGCTGACGCTCAGCGAGAACGGCTACGGCAAACGGACCTCGTCGTTCGAGTACCGGACCACCGGCCGCGGCGGCAAGGGCATCGTGGCGATGTCGGTAAACAGCCGCAATGGCAAGCTGGTGGCCTCGTTCCCGGTCGAGGACGACGACCAGATCATGTTGGTCACCGACAAGGGCCAGTTGATCCGCTGCCCGGTCGCCGGCATCCGCATCGTCGGCCGCTCGACCCAGGGCGTCACCGTGTTCGACACCGCCGCCGACGAGCATGTCGTTTCGGTCGAGCACATCGGCGAGGACACCGACACCGGCAACGGCGGCTAAAGGGTTCCCTGAATCGAAAGGCCCCCGGGGGGCATCCCGGGGGCCTTCGAGAGCGCTCTTGGAGGAGAGCTTGGTAGAGCCTTGAAACTGTTAGCGGCGTTCGGCGGTCACCAGCCGGGCTTCGCGGATGGTCGCGCTCCGGGTGGCGGCGCTGCGCAGGCAGGACGCCTCGAAATTCGGCCAGGCCTGCTGCGAGCAATCCCGCCCCACCGGACGGATATCGAGACGGTCGCCCTTGGCCAGAGCCACCGGCACGCTGGCTTCGACCTGCGGGGCGAAGCCCGGCAACACGGTCAAAGCCGCGGCGATGAAAGCTGCGATCGCGATTGCTGAAAGAGCCTTGATCATGACGGTCCCCTGTCATTTGGGCCTTTGCGGCCCGCTTGGTTTGTCGCTTCCCAATGCTGGTGGTTTACCCAGCCCTGGTTTCAGGACGTCTTCGTCGCTGCGGGAATAAGGTTTCGTTTGCCCGCCGAATTGTGTCGTCGCCGCGATTTGACGAAATATTACGGCCGGAAACCGCAATGTTTTCAGTGTCGTCGCGTTCTTGCAGGGTAGACGCGCTGCCCCTCGGTTTGGTTCGGGGCGGATCCGAAAATAAAATTCGGCCCCGGTTACGAATTTTGCGGAACCAGGTCGGCTTGCGGCCATCCGGCCGGCACGCTAGAGGGGGGGATGCCCCGCATCGCGCTGTATCCAGGCTCATTCGACCCGGTCACCAACGGTCATCTCGACGTGGTCCGTCACGCCGTCGGGCTGTGCGACCGGCTGGTGGTGGCGATCGGGATTCATCCCGGCAAGAAGCCGCTGTTCTCCACCGAGGAGCGGCTCGCCATGGTCGAGGCGGTATTCGCCCCGATCGCGTCGGCGGCGCATTGCGCGTTCGATTGCACCACCTACGGCAACCTCACCATCACGGCGGCGCAGAAGGCCGGCGCGACGATCATGATCCGCGGGCTGCGCGACGGCACCGATCTTGACTATGAGATGCAGATCGCCGGGATGAACGAGACCATGGCGCCCGGCGTTCACACCGTGTTTATTCCGGCCTCGGTCGGTGTGCGCCCGATCACCGCCACACTGGTGCGGCAGATCGCTGCGATGGGCGGCGACGTCTCGGCCTTCGTGCCCGACGAGGTCGCGGCCAGTCTGAAATCCAAATTCGCCGGTTAGCCGGCTTTCTTCTGATCGGAGTTTCCATGATCCGAATTGTTGGCCTGATCGCCACGTTGCTGTTTGCGGTTCCAGCCTTGGCGGAGTCGCTGCCCGCCGGTCTCGACAAGGCGAATGCGATCGTCATCGACACCGCCAAGGGTCGCATCGTGTTCAAGCTGCGCACCGACCTCGCGCCGAAGCACGCCGAGCGGATCAAGCTGCTGGCGCGCGAGGGCTATTACGACAACGTGCCGTTCCACCGGGTGATGGCCGGCTTCATGGCGCAGACCGGCGATGGCCAGAACTTCAACGGCACCGGCGGCTCGAAATATCCCAACCTGAAGGCCGAGTTCTCGGCCGTGCCGTTCACGCGCGGCATCGTCGGCATGGCGCGGCGCGGCGACAGCGTCGATACCGCGAATTCGCAGTTCTTCTTCATGTTCGCCGACGGCGCTAGCCTGAACGGCCAATACACCGTGATCGGCGAAGTGGTGTCCGGCATGGACGTGGTCGACAAGCTGAAGAAGGCGCCGCCCGGCTCCGCCAGCGGCAGCGTCGTCGATCCCGACAAGATGCTAAAGGTGCAGGTCGCATCCGATATCAAGTGAGGTAGCCGAGGTGCGGCGCCGACTGCCAATGACCTTGGTTGCGGCATCTCTCACCCTCGCTTGCCTTGCGGCCATGGACCGGGCGAGCGCGGGTGACGGCCGGATCGATACCCTGGAGGAGATGTTCGCCACGTTGAAGGGCTGCTGGCGCCCGCCCGCGCTGCCGCGCGGTGATCCGGGGATGCAGATCACCGTGCTGGTGGCGTTTCAACGCGATGGAGCGATTCTCGGCAAGCCGCGGATCACCTTCGAGACCCCAGAGGCCTCGCAGGCCGACAGCGTAGCCTACCGGATCGCGGTGATGGAGACATTGCAACATTGCACGCCGTTGCCATTTACCGAGAGCCTGGGCGGCGCCGTCGCCGGACGACCCTTTGCATTGCGGTTTGACGACCGTCGGAACCACCCCAAACCAACAGAGAAGAGAGCATGGCTGACAACGACAACACTTTGATCCTCGAAACCACACAGGGCAACGTCACCATCGAGATGCGCCCCGATCTCGCGCCCGGTCACGTCGCGCGGATCAAGGAGCTGGTGCGCGAGGGCTTCTATGACGGCATCGTGTTTCACCGCGTCATCGAAGGTTTCATGGCCCAGACCGGCTGCCCGCAGGGCACCGGCACCGGCGGCAGCGGCAAGAAGCTGAAGGCCGAGTTCAACAAGGAGCCGCATGTCCGCGGCACCACCTCGATGGCGCGCGCCGCGAGCCCCGATTCCGGCGACAGCCAGTTCTTCATCTGTTTCGACGACGCCTCGTTCCTCAACAACCAGTACACGGTTTGGGGCAAGGTCACCGAGGGCATGGAGAACGTCGACAAGATCAAGCGTGGCGAGCCGGTGAAGGATCCCGACAAGATCATCAAGGCCCGGATGGCGGCGGACGACGCAGCGTAACCGGTGCTGAGCCCTCATGGTGAGGAGCGCACGCAGCGCGCGTCTCGAACCATGAGGAGATTCAGCAACCTCGTCCTTCGAGACGCGGCGAAGACGCCGCTCCTCAGGACGAGGGGCGCCGCAGGGGCGGCTTGATGCGCACCGATCTCTTTGATTTCGATTTGCCGGCGGCCAGCATCGCGCTGCGGCCGGCGAGCCCGCGCGATTCGGCGAAGCTGCTGGTGGTGCGCCCCGGCGCGCCGCTGCAGGACCTGTCCGTCAGCGACCTGCCGCTGCTGCTGGAGCCGGGCGACCAGCTCGTCGTCAACGACACCAGGGTGATTGCGGCGCAGCTGACGGGCCGCCGAATCGGCCGCGACACCGAGCCGAAGATCGAGGCGACGCTGATCAAGCGGCTCGACGGCTCGCGCTGGCAGGCGCTGGTCAAGCCGGCGAAGAAGCTCGCCGTCGGAGATCGTGCGCAGTTCGGCCATGAGGGCAGGGTGTGTCTGCTCGGCCAGCTCGACGCCGAGGTCGAGGCCAAGGGCGAGGCCGGCGAGATCACGCTGGCGTTCTCGTTTCACGGCCCGGTGCTGGATCAGGCGATCGCCGAACTTGGTGCGACGCCGCTGCCGCCCTATATCGCCTCGAAGCGGGCGCCGGACGACCGCGACGCCGCCGACTACCAGACCATGTTTGCGGCCAACGAAGGCGCGGTCGCGGCGCCGACCGCCGGGCTGCATTTCACCCCGGCGTTGCAGGCTGCGCTGGCCGCGCGCGGCGTGACGGTGCACAGGGTGACGCTGCATGTCGGCGCCGGCACCTTCCTGCCGGTGAAGACCGAGGACACTGCCGAACACCGGATGCATGCCGAATGGGGCACGATCTCGCGCGATACCGCGGAGGCATTAAATGCGGCGCGGGCGCGGGGCGGGCGCATCGTCGCGGTCGGCACCACCTCGCTGCGGCTTTTGGAAAGTGCCGCGGGCGAAGACGGACAGATCCAGCCATTCGCCGACGAGACCGCGATCTTCATCACTCCGGGCTATCGGTTTCGCGCCGTCGACATACTGATGACGAATTTCCACCTGCCGCGTTCGACGCTGTTCATGCTGGTATCGGCTTTCAGCGGGCTGGACACCATGCAACAGGCCTATGCGCATGCCATCCAGAGCGGCTATCGGTTCTATTCCTATGGCGATGCCTGCCTGTTGTTTCGGGATATAGAGAACCGATGAGCGTAGCGAACTACTTTGAATTGCTCGGCCGCGATCAGGACGCCCGCGTTGGCCGGTTGACCACCCCGCACGGCGTGGTGCGCACGCCGGCGTTCATGCCGGTCGGCACCCTCGGGGCGATGAAGGGCCTGCACTGGCGCGAGGTCCGCGACGCCGGCGCCGACATCGTGCTCGGCAACACCTACCACCTGATGCTGCGGCCCGGCGCCGAGCGGATCGCCGCGCTCGGCGGGCTGCAGCGCTTCACCGGCTGGAACGGGCCGATGCTGACCGACTCCGGCGGCTTCCAGGTGATGTCGCTGGCGCAGTTGCGCAAGGTCACCGAGAGCGGAGTCAAGTTCCGCTCCCACATCGACGGCGCCGCCATCGAGCTGACGCCGGAACGCGCCATCGCGGTGCAGCTTCTGCTCGGCTCCGACATCGCCATGCAGCTCGACGAATGCGTGCGGCTGCCGGCGGAGCGCGACGACATCGAACGCGCGATGCAATTGTCGCTGCGCTGGGCGGAGCGCTGCAAGCGCGCCTTCGAGACCGCGCCCGAGGACCACATGCTGTTCGGCATTGCACAGGGCGGCGATGTGCCCGAATTGCGTCGCGCCAGCGCGCAGGGCCTGATCGAGATCGGGTTCCATGGCTACGCGATCGGCGGGCTCGCGGTCGGCGAACCGCAGGCGGTGATGCTGGCGATGATCGAGGAGGCGGCGCCGATCCTGCCCGAGGACCGACCGCGCTATCTGATGGGCGTCGGCACGCCGGAGGACATCCTGGAAGCCGTGGCGCGCGGCATCGACATGTTCGATTGCGTGATGCCGACCCGGAACGGCCGCCACGGCATGGCATTTACCCGGTTCGGGCCGGTCAATCTGAGCAATGCCCGCCACGCCGACGACCCGCGGCCGCTGGATGAGGCCAGCGCCTGGCCGTCGACGCGCGACTGTTCGCGCGCCTATCTTCACCATCTGGTGAAGTCGGGCGAGACGCTCGGCGCGATGCTGCTGTCGGAAATCAACGTCGCCTATTATCAGCGGCTGATGGGCGATATTCGCGACGCGATCGCACGCGGAACGTTTCAGGAGTTCAGAATGCAAACCCGCGCCGACTGGGCGCGGGGCGATATCGCGCTACGATGACGGTGGCCGAATCAATTGCAGGCAAACCGCTTCAGCGAGTGCTTGGTGACGAATCCGTAACCGCAAGTGTCGCAGGTCCACAGATAGCTGACGATACCCTCGGTCACGAACGCCGAAGCTTCCGCCGCAACCATGGAATCAGCGCAAACCGGGCAGGTTGGAAGCTCGCTACCACGCGGCGCAGGACGCGGCACATTGGTCGACATGACTTCAGCAAGTGCTGGCATCGTGACCTCCTGTGGGTTCCAAGTTGCCAAAACTATACACTAGGAACTCTGACGACGCCGCAACAGAAATGAGTTCGTTTTGCGAATTCGATTCTGCACTGCAGCGACCCACTGCCTCGCGTTGTCGACGCAGTCAGGCGTTAGTGCGCGTGCGATTATCAAATGCTTTGTTATCAGGCCCTCGCCACAGTTTCGCCGGCATGAATGGAGTGCATCGCCTGCGCGCGATGCACGCGCTGGGACTTTGGGCGGCAGCGTGCTGCGATCGGAGCAGGGCGCATTGTGCGACTGCGAAGTAGGCCAAGGATTCGTGATCGCCGGCATCGCAGCGCTGGAAATCGGGCCGAGAGGGGACTATGCCGAACGTCATTCGGCGCGTGCCGTCGGGGTGATCTCGGCGACGTCGATGCAACTTGAATCAAGGCTGAGAGACTCCCATGGCCCAGACGCCGCGCCGCCCGCGCACTTTGAACGATGCCCGCACCGAGGCCGAAGCCGCCTTCAAGAAGACCACCACCAAGGTTCCCGAAGCGCCGCCGAAGCCGACCGCGATTCCAGGGGTCAAGGAGCTGGTCTCGCTGCGGATCGACCAGGACGTGCTGGAGCGGTTTCAGGAGGACGGCCCGGGCTGGCAGGACCGTATCAACGCGGCGCTGCGCAAGGCCGCCGGCCTGTCGTAGCGCGTCAGCCGGCGCGGGCCGGCGCGACGCTCTTCAGGTTCAGCAGATTGCCGGACAGGATCAGAATTGCGCCGAGCGCGGTGTAGAGGTCGATCCGCTCGGCATAGAGCAGCCAGCCGGCCGTGGCGCTGAGCGGCACCCGCAGGAAGTCCATCGGCACCACCACGGTCGCGTCGGCGTAGAGCATCGCCCGCGCCATGCAGTAGTGCGAGAACGTGCCGCAGAACGCGATCACCACGATCCAGACCCAGGCGGTGGCCGAGGGCCATTGCCAGAAATACAACGCCGGAGCGAACCCGGCGGCGGTCTGGATCACCAGCATCCAGAAAATGATCGCCAGCGTGGTTTCGGTCCGGGTCAGCGATTTCATCAAGGTGATGGAAATGCCGAATCCGACGGCGGCGGCGAGCGCGATCAACTGGCCCGGATTGACCGTGCCGGTGGCGGGACGCACGATCACCACGACACCGATCAGACCGAGCACGATCGCGCAGATCTTCCAGAACGTCATATGCTCGCCGAGGAACACCGCCGCCAGGATTGCGATCCAGATCGGCATGGTGAATTCGATCGATACTACTTGACCGAGCGGGATCAGCGTCAAAGCGAAGAACCAGCAGATCTGCGCCGCATAGTGAACGAGATTGCGCGCCACGTGGTGAGAGCCGCGCGCCGATCGCATCGCGGCAAAGCCGCCGGCGGCGTGGACCAGCGGATACAGCATGACGAAGCCGATGATCGAGCGCAGCTCCATGATCTGGAACACGTTGAGCTCGCGCGTGGTCTCGCGGCCGGCGACCGCCACGATCAACATCAACGACAGCCAGCCGGCCATCCACAGCGCGGCTTTGGTCGTGGAAGGTTTGCGGTCCATCGGCGGGGCTGACTTTGGCTGGCGCTTGCGCAACCGGCGTCGCGCGCAAACTCCTATCTGCGAGATCGGATGACATTGCAACCGTTGCAGGCCAATGCCTGCGGCGCTGGCGCTGCAACCCGGCCGCGGTTGATTTCGGTCCGTGACTGTGCGTCCAATTGCCGCCAGGGCCAGTCCAGAAGTCCGGCCGATCGATTGCAGGGGAGGGGTAGCGATGCGGACGTTGCAGCCGGAGGCGTGGTCGAAGCCGCGCGGCTTTTCGCACGGCGTGGCGGTCGACGGTCCGGGACAATGGATCGTGCTCGCCGGTCAGACCGGAACCAACGACAAAGGCGACTATGAATCCGATGACATGGCCGCCCAGGTCGGCGCCGCGCTGCGCCGGATCGTCGCGCTGCTGGCAGAGGCCGGCGCCGGGCCCGAACACATCGTCCGCCTGACGTGGTATCTCACCGGCCGCGACGAATATCAGGCGGCGGGAGCCGGCATCGGCGCGGCCTGGCGCGAGACGCTCGGCCGCAATTTCCCGCCCTCGACGCTGCTCTACATTTCAGGACTGGTCGACCCACGCGCCAAGGTCGAGATCGAAGTCACCGCCTTCGTTCCGGCCGAGTAAGTGTCGGAACGCGGAGCCCTTGCAGCGAACGCCGCTTTCGTTCAACAAGCGCGCGACCAATTGTGAGGATGTCTGTCGATGACGCAACGATCCACCGCCGCCAATTTCGTGACCGCCTTCGCCACGGGCTGGCCCGAAGCCCAGCCCGATCTGATGATTCTGTCACTGACCACGCATAAGGGCGTGCAGGATTTCGCGTTCAATAAGGAGCAGGCGCTGTTAATCGCCAAAACCATCAAGCAGACCGCGGCTCAGCTGGCGGAGCCCAAAAAGGCCTGATCGGGTCGGCCGCCCAAAACGGCCGACGCTTCCGCGGCAGGCCGCCTTGCGGCGCCTACTGGCGCGAAGCTTCCCAGCGTCCGCTGCATGGGACGCCGCCGGAGGCGCCGTTCCATTTGCCGGAGCCGGAGTTGCCATTGAGCTGACCGTTGGCATAGGTGCCGCGGATCGAGACCCGGACGTTGCCGGCCCGGCCAACGCTGCCGGTGACGTCCGCACCCTGCGCCGACACCTTGCCGTCGGCGACCGTGAGCGGATAGCGCGCCGACGCTTCGCAGCTGCCGGTGTTGGTCATGATCGTCACCGTCCACAGCCCATCATAAGGCGTCTCCGCCATGGCAGGACCGGCCAGAACCCCAGCCGCTGCGGCTGTGGCGACGAGCATACGAAGGCGGTTGAAGCGCATGAATCACATCCCTGATTGCTGATGGGTATCCTATTCAGGGACAATGTGTCATAAATTTGCTGCGATGCAACAAGATGTCCTGCGTGATCAACGGCGGCGGTGGCCAGATGTTCCTGCGCGACGGTAAAATTTGCCGGAAATTGGCTCAATCCGACAGTTTTGGCGCATTGGTGGCGAATTGCTCGTCCTGCGGCGTTGCGGGCAGCGCGCCATTGGCCTTTGCGGAATCGATCACCTGGGCCAGCAGCTTCTGACCGAGCGGCGCCAGCGCGCGTTCCCACAGCTCGCGGGCGGTTTCGCCCTTTTTGACGAAACACCACTCCTGGGCTGCGATGGCGCCGGCATCCATCCGGTCGGCCAGATGGTAGATGGTGCCGCCGGCGATCGGATCGCCCTCACGGATGGTCCATTCCACCGCGGCGATGCCGCGATGCCGCGGCAGCAGCGACGGGTGATAGCCGATGCCGCCGAGTCGGGCGGCTGCCAGGGCGCCGCGGCTGACCCGGGCATGGCTGTGCGCGGTCACGATCAGATCGGTGTCCGGCGCGATTTCCGACGGCGCCACTCGTTTCGGATCGGCCTGCACCGTCACCTCGATGCCGGCGGCGCGCGCCGCCGCGGCAAGGCGGTCCTCGGCGTCAGCAACCACCACCCGGACGATGTCGACGCCGTGCTTGCGCAGCATGTCCAGAGTGGTCGCGCCGAAATGGCGGGAGCCTACCAGGGTAATCCGCATGAAGGTCCGGTCCGTCAGTGGGAGGGCGGGGCCGCAGGGCGGGTCGCGGTTGTAAGCTTGTATTTCATGGTGAGCGCGGAGGGACTCGAACCCTCGACCCCATGATTAAAAGTCACGTGCTCTACCGTCTGAGCTACGCGCTCACGTGCCGCGCTGTGTAGGGGGCAGGCCCGCCGCGGTCAATAGGAGGTGGCACCGCCACCGGAGGCGAAGCGGCCGGATTGGCTCGTTTGCACAGATATTTAGCGCGCGTTTCTCGCGCAATCAATCAGCCCGGAGACGGCGCCGAAACGCCATCATCAGCTCACCGCCTCGATCTTGTCGCGGTGAATCTCGGACGCGACCGGCTTCGGCGCAGCGATCGGCGTCGGCAGCGACACCGGCCGCAGCCCGATCAGTTCTGCGGTCCTGACGCCGGTGTGGCTCCAGAATGCGAAGGAGTTGATCCGGGAGTTCTCCAGGATCGCGATCGCCACCGCCGACATGAACGGCAGGCTTTCCAGCACCAGCACAACGGCGAACACGTAGATCTCGGTCACTTGCTTGAAGCTATTGGACGCCACCAGCACGGCGGCGCCGACCAGCAGCAGGGTGCCGATCACCGCCTCCCAGAACGCCTGGAACTCCACCGACATCAGCGAGAAGCCGCCCTTGGAGGTGCGAGCGAAGGCGAGATGCTCGGTGATCAGGCCCTGCGCCACCGCGCGCGACACCGTCCATTGCACCGACATCGCCGCGACCATCGCGCCCAGCATTTGCGGGATCTTCACCGGAACCCGCAGCCGGTACATCGCGGCGAAATGAATTAGCGATACAGCGAACGAGCCAATGATCGGCAGCGTGAGAATTTTGTCGGGAATCGCGATGTCGGCGAACGCCACGATCGGCACCCAGATCAGGTTGAGAATCGCCACCACCACGCCGAGGCTCTCAGCGCCGAGCCAGTTCAGCCAGCCCAGCGCGAATTCGCGCTTCTGGTCCTGGGTCAGGCGGCTAGCGCCGGGCAGGAAGCGGCGCCAGTGCTTCTTGATGATCTGGAAGCCGCCATAGGCCCAGCGGTGGCGCTGTTTCTTGAACGCCTCATAGGTGTCCGGCAGCAGGCCGTAGCCGTAGCGGCGGTTGGTGTAATGGGTCAACCAGCCGTGCTCCATGATCTCGAGCCCGAGATCCGAGTCCTCGCAGATGGTGTCGCCGGCCCAGCCGCCGGCCATATCCATCGCCGCGCGCCGGATCAGGCACATCGTGCCGTGCACGATGATGGCGTTGTATTCGTTGCGCTGGACCATGCCGATGTCGAAGAATCCGGCATATTCGCCGTTCATGATGTAGTGCATCAGCGAGCGATCGCCGTCGCGATGGTCCTGCGGCGCCTGCACCAGGCCGACCCGCGGATCGTCGAACGCCGGCACGAGGTCCTTCAGCCAGTTCGGCTCGACCATATAGTCGGCGTCGATGATGCCGATGATCTCGGCGTCGGCGGCGGTGCGGTCCATGGCGATTCGCAGCGCACCGGCCTTGAAGCCCTCGACCTTCTCGGCATTGATGAACTTGAAGCGCTCGCCGAGTTCGCGGCAATGGTCCTGGATCGGCTGCCAGAATTCCGGATCAGGCGTGTTGTTGATGATCACCACGCATTCGAAGTTCGGGTAATCCAGCCGCGACACCGCATCCAGCGTCAGCTTCAGCATGTCCGGCGGCTCGAAATAGGCAGGAACATGGATCGAGACTTTTGGCGGCAGCGGCAGGGCAGGCGCGTCGCCCTCGGCGCCGGCGGCAGCAATGGCGACCGGCGCGGCCGGCACCGGTTTGGCCAGCAGCCGGTGCGGCTTGCGGCCAAAGGCCACGGCGGCGATCTCTTCGATCCGCGCCATCGCGATCAGCACCAGAGGCACCAGTAGAATCAGGCCGAGTGTCAGCGCGAACGCCGAGCCTAACACGAAATAATGCCCGTTCCAGTAGGCGAATACGGTCGCCACCCAGGCGCCAACGCCATGCGCGGCTGACGACAGCAGCAGCGCCTGCATCGCCGTGGGGTAGGCGAGCTGCAGGATCGGCAGCGACAGCAGGATGCCGACCAGCAAGGCGATGCCGGCCAGTTTCCAGTAGGCCGCGTCGACCACCGGGCCGGTCCAGGCGAATTTCGGCTCGCGCGCGGCGTTGAGAATGCCCCAATACGGACCGACCCCGCCTTCGAAGAACTTCCAGGGCTGATCGATCGCCTCGACGATGTTGTATTCCATGCCGATCGCCTCGGCGCGGTTGACGAAATTGCGCAGCGTCACCGCCTGCTCGTACGGTCCGGGAATGGCGCCCTTGAGGTTATACCCTGCGCTCGGCCAGCCGAATTCGGCGATCACGATCCGCTTGCCCGGAAAGGCGTCGCGCAGTTTCTGATAGATGATCAGGGCCTGATCGACCGCCTTCTTGTCGGAGAAGCCTTCCCAATACGGCAGGATGTGCGCGGCGATGAAATCGACCGACGACGCCAGCTCCGGATGTTCGAGCCAGATGTTCCAGATTTCGCCAGTCGTTACAGGGATGTTGACGGTGCCCTTGACGCGCTGGATGAGCTTGATCAGGTCCTCGACCTTTTGCTCGCCGCGGTAGATGGTTTCGTTGCCGACCACGATGCCGTTGACGTTGCTGTTGTGCTTGGCCAGGTCGATCGCGGACAGCATTTCGCGCTCGTTGCGATCGACGTTCTTGTCGATCCAGGCGCCGACGGTGACCTTCAGCCCGACCTCGTTGGCGATCGGCGGCACCATCTCGACCCCGCCGGTCGACGAGTAAAGCCGGATCGCGCGGGACAGCGGCGCCAGCGTCTTCAGGTCGGCGCGGATCTTGTCCGCATTGGGAATATTATCGACGTCGGGATGGCCGCTGCCGTCGAACGGCGCATAGGACACGCTGGGCAGGATGCCCTTGAAGTCGGGAGCTTCCTGTCTTTCCCTGAGGACACCCCAGAGGCCAGCGTGAGCGGCAATGACGAACAGCAGAACGGCGACGACGGCGCGCATCGCGACTAAACCATACGGGGCCAACATGGCAGGGAAGCGGACCCGTCCCCGAGGTCCGACCAAGGCTGCGGCAAATCAAGCATAGCTCTGCCACGTCAAATAACAACTCGTACGACGCCATGGCGATTTGAGGGCGGCGCTTTCGGCAACCGCATCGATTCTCATTCGTTCCGCGGCGGCGGTGTTTTTCGTCGTCCTATTTCGCAGCCGGTGCTGCGGCCGGCGGAGCAGCCGGGGCTGCGGCCGGGGCGGCCGCGCCGGGCGAGGCCGGTGCTGTCGCCGCGACCGCTTCCGGTTGCGCGTTCGGGTTGATCCAGCAGGCATGGACGCGCCCACTGAGACTGTCCGGCGCCTTCGGATCGATCGCTCCAAATCGCACGAGGCACCTGAACGTTGCCTGAACGTGGCCGCCGGGGCAGCCAAATCGGTCGTAAAGATCGAGGTGCCTGAACGCGGTGTCGAGGTCGTCGCGCCACATCAGAACGACGACTCGGCGACCGAGCCAAACGCATTCCGGATTGCCGGCCGGGCCATTGATCGCCTGCGCGGCTTCGACGAATTCGTTCGACTTGCGCTGACTTTCCTTCAGCGGATCGACGGCCGGGGTGGCCGGATTGGTGGTGGCGGGCTTGGCGGACTGATCCTGGGCGCGAAGATCGCCACTTTGGGCAATCGCCCCTCCGATACCGATCAGCAGGGCCAGTCCAGGCGCGGCCAGGCAACGCAAGGCCGCATTTTGGAACTTGAGCACCAGTCGTCGCATAGTGTCCCCGATATTGTTGCCTGTTCCGGCGCTGCGCCGGTCTGATGCGGTTCTAATAGGTCGCCAATATGTCGGCGACTTCGATCCGATTCCCATGACGGACATTTTCGATTTTGTCCAGCAATCGCAATTCATCAGTTCGCTGATCCGCGCGTGTCCTGTTGATGGCACACGCCAGGCGGTTGGTTTGCGGATGACGCGTGTTCTGGATTGCCGCCGTTACACCCTTGGCAGACCGCGACCGACCGGCTAATCGACGTTCTCCATGGAGGACGGACCCCATTTCGCTTCGCACGCCACTGGCGCTTCTTCTGATATCTCTTGGCACGATAGCCGCGGTGTGGTGGTGGATCGCTACGCCGGTGACGCTGGCGCGCGCGCCGATCGACCCGGCGGCCAAGCTGGAGTGCGTGTCCTATGCGCCATTCCGGGGCGCCCAGACCCCGCTTGATCCGACCACCCAGATCGGCGCGGCACAGATTGCCGCGGATCTGGCCCAGCTCGCCCAGATCTCCAAATGCGTCCGCACTTACTCGATCGACAACGGGCTCGATCAGGTCCCCGAGCTGGCCGGCAAGGTCGGACTCAAGGTGATTCAAGGGATTTGGCTCGGCAACAACCGGCTGAAGAATCTGGCGCAGATCGCAACGGTTGTAGGACTGACCAAGGAATACCCGGGCGTCATCACCTCGGTGGTGGTCGGCAACGAAGTGCTGCTGCGCGGCGAGATGACCACGGCCGACCTCGCCGCGACGATCCGCTCGGTCAAGGCGCAGGTCACCGTGCCGGTGACCTATGCGGATGTCTGGGAATACTGGCTGCGGAACCGAGAAATCTATGAGGCGGTCGATTTCGTCACCATCCATATCCTGCCCTACTGGGAAGACATGCCGGTTCGCGCCAGTCACGCTGCCGCCCACGTCGATTCGATCCGCAGGCAGATCGCAGTGGCATTTCCGGCCAAGGAGATCTTGATCGGCGAGACCGGCTGGCCGAGCGCCGGGCGGATGCGCGAGGGTGCGCTGCCGTCACGGACCAACCAGGCGCGGGTGGTATCGGACATCCTCGGCCTGGCGAAGCGGGAGAATTTCCGGGTCAACTTGATCGAGGCCTATGACCAGCCCTGGAAGCGCCAGCTCGAAGGCACCGTGGGCGGCTATTGGGGACTGATCGATGCCGAGCAGCGGACGCTGAAATACCCGGCCGGTCAGCCGATCAACAATTACCCCCAGTGGAAGATCCAGCTGGGATGCGGGCTCGGCCTCAGCCTGCTGGTATTCGGGACCGCGATGCTGACGCTCAGGCGTCGGCCATGGTCACCTCGGCTGGTGTCGTGGCTCGCGGTCGCGGCGTCGGCGACCGCGGCCGGCATTCTGCTAGGGGTGGCGGCCGACCGGATGCTGCATGAAAGCTACAGCGTAGGCGGCTGGCTACGATGGGGGCTGCTGCTGGCCAGCGGGATCGTGACGCCGGTGCTGGCGGCCAACGCGCTGATGTCGGGTCGGGCGCTGCCGACCTTCCTGGAACTGATCGGTCCGCGCGAGGGCAGATCCGGATCGTTGATGGTCTATGCGCTCGGCCTGGCGATGATGGTGACCACCCTGATTGGCGCTGAGACCGCACTGGGCTTTCTGTTCGATCCGCGCTACCGCGACTTTCCATTCGCGTCGCTGACGATGGCGGTATTGCCGCTGTTCAGCCTGATGCTGCTGAACCGTCCGCAACAAGGCGTGCGACCGATCGCCGAGGCGGTGTTCGCGGGCGTGTTCGTGGTGACCGCGCTCTATACCGTGTTCAATGAAGGGCCGAAGAACTGGCAATCCTTGTGGACCTGCGCGGTCTATTTCCTGCTCGGCATCACGCTGTGGCGGGCGCGGGGCGTGCAAACCCCAAAATAAGCAGGCCGATCGCCAGCCCCGACAGTCCGACATTGTAGAGCACGATGCCGAACCCGGCGGCGATCAGGCCGCCGGTCAGCAGCACGATCGACGGCCGGATCACGTGCAGCGTGGCGATGATCAGCGCCACGATGCCGAACACCGAATTGCGAAACAGCGCCGTCATCAGGATGCGGGTCTTGCACAGCATGGTATGCAGGCCGGCATCGCAGGCCAGCGCCACGGTCGAAAATTCGATCGCCAGATAACGCAGATAAAGCGCGTAACCGACGGTGAGAAAGCCGACGATCAGCAGCCATTGCACTTGGTACGGCGTCAGCCGGAACGGTTGTTTTTTCATGGGTCAATTATGCTGCGGAAAGCGTCGCGGGACAACCCGGGGAGACGGCGCAGGTCCGATTCATCGAAGGCCGAGAAACGAAGAAAACGAAGTCGGCTTGGGCGGCGGCGCTGGTTCGGGAATATTGCTGGTGACCTTGGGGGGGCTGTGTCTGCGCGACGACCGAGGTGTGGGAGCAGGGGCGCCGCCCGGCAGGCGCTGCCCATCGAACACCGCAGTCTCGCAGAAGCGCTTGCCGCCGCCCAGGCGGGCGCAGAGTTTCGCGGCCGCCGCGGCGTCGTCCAGCGGCCCCGCGACCAGGCGCAACTGCGTTCCGTTGCCGCTGTCGCGCTCCTGCACCATGATGATGGGGCGCAACCCGGCCAGCAGCTTGTTGGATTTCGATAGCCGGTTCCACAGCGTGCGCAGGCCGTCGATCGTATTCGCACCGCCGAGGTCGACGCCGAACTGGGTCCGCTGCACCGCGATCGGCGCGGCCTCCGCCTCGTCGGTTTCGGCGTCGTCCGCCGCGGGTGCCACCGCTGCGACCTCCGGTTTGGATGGGGCCTCGACCAGCTTGCTCGCTGCGGAGTCGGGCGGCGCCATCAGCGATCGGGCTGGCATCAGCGGCACCGCCGCTGCGATTGACTTGTTCGCCGCGGCCTTGGCGGCGGGAGCCTCGGCCGGGACGACCGATGTCACGGGCGCTGGCGGTGCGGTCACTGCCCTGCCAGCGTCGGGCTTGGTGGTGGGAGTCTCGGTCGGCGCGACCGATGTCGTGGACGGAGTTGGGACAACGGCGGTGGCTGTCTTGCTCGCCGCGGGCTTGGCGACATCGGCCTCGACCGGAGCCGGCGCGGTTGCGACAACGGCCGGCACCGATCTGGTTTCGACCGGAGCGATCGATGGCGCTGCTGCCAAACTGGCCGGAGGTAAGGCGGGAGCGGGCGTCTCAGGTGCTTTGACGACGGTCGCCGACGGGGCGGCGGCGGCCGGCTTGTCGGCGGTGGGCGAGGGAGCTGTGGCTTGCACGCGCGCGATCGATCCGGTCACCGAATCCAGGCCCTGTTCCAGGGTGCCTAGCCGCGAAAACAGCCGGTCGCGGTCGCTATTCAAGGTTTCGATTGCCGATGCCAGGCGGCTGCTTTCGCTCTGGCTTTGCTTGGCGAGCCGCTGAATCATCTGCGACTGCCGCGCCAGATCGGCGGCCGCCACTTGCTCGCGCTTCGACTGGGTCGAGGATTGGCTGGCCAGAATGGCGATCACCAACGCGCCAACCGATCCCGCCGCCCATGTCCCCAGCCGCCATTTGGCCCGACTATCGAGTTCGCCCTCTTCCGCCAAAATACGCGTAATCCAGCTGCCCGAGTCCTCGGTCGCAAAACTATCGGCCAGATCGTCGCTCTTTCTCGCCATACGAACGCCCAAAGACTCCCGCAGCCACACGAATCAGCTGTCAAACATTAACAGGGAAATGTCGTTTCAAAGCGGATGGTGGGCACTTTCACCCCATGAAAGCTGTTTCCACTTCGCCGAGAAACGCTTTATGAGGGCGGCAGCGCCAAAGGACGGAAGATCGGATGACCGGCAGAACCAGCCTCACCATCGTACTCGCGGCCGGAGAGGGCACGCGGATGCGATCCTCGATGCCGAAGGTGTTGCATCCGGTGGCCGGACGGTCGCTGCTGGCGCATGTGCTGGCGGCGGTGCCGCGCGGGGCGGGCGATTCGCTCGCGGTGGTGATCGGCCCGAATCATCAGACCGTCGCCGACGAGGCGAAACGTTTGCGTCCTGACGCTATGACCTTCGTGCAGCAGCATCGCCTCGGCACCGCCCATGCGGTCTTGGCGGCTCGAGAAGCGATCGCGCACGGCGCCGATGATCTGCTGGTGGTATTCGGTGATACGCCGCTGATCACGGCCGCGACATTTGCGCGGCTGCGCGAACCGCTGGCGAAGGGGGCGGCGCTGGCGGTGCTCGGCTTTCGCGCCGCCGATCCAACCGGCTACGGCCGGCTGCTGGTCGCAGGCGAGCAACTGGTGGCGATTCGAGAGCAGGCCGACGCCAGCCCCGACGAGGCAAAGATCACGTTGTGCAACGCCGGGGTGATGGCATTTGACGGCCGCGCCGCGCTCAGCCTGCTGGACAGCATCGGCAACGCCAACAGCAAGGCCGAGTATTACCTCACCGACGCCGTCGGCATCGTTCGGCAGCTTGGGTTGCAGGCCAGCGTGATCGAGACCAGCGAGGACGAAGTGCGCGGCATCAACACCAAGGCGCAATTGGCGGAAGCCGAAGCGGTGATGCAGGCCCGATTGCGCCAGGTGGCGCTGCAGGCCGGGGTCACCATGATCGCACCGGACACCGTCTTTCTCGCCGCCGACACCACCTTCGGCAACGATGTGACGATCGAGCCGTTTGTCGTGATCGGTCCCGGCGTGACCATCGCCGACGGTGCGGTGATCCATTCGTTTTCGCATCTGACCGAAGCGACGATCGGCAAGCAGGCGCTGATCGGGCCGTTTGCGCGGCTGCGGCCCGGTACCGTGATCGGCGAGGGCGCCAAGATCGGCAACTTCGTCGAGACCAAATCCGCGGTGCTGGACGCCGGCGCCAAGGTCAATCACTTGACTTATATCGGCGATACGCATGTCGGCGCCGGCGCCAACGTCGGTGCCGGAACCATCACCTGCAACTATGACGGCTTCAGGAAGCACCGCACCGAGATCGGCGCCGGGGCTTTCGTCGGTTCGAATTCGTCGCTGGTGGCGCCGGTGCGGATCGGCGCCGGTGCCTATGTCGGCTCGGGATCGGTGATCACCCGCGATGTGCCGGACGACGCACTGGCGGTCGAGCGCGGCGAGCAGACCACGCGGCCGGGATGGGCAAAGCGATTTCGCGAGATGCGATCCAAAGCCAAGGCCAAGAGCGCGCCGAAGACTGGTTAACGCAGGGCGGCGCGCGGCCGTACCGTTTAACCCTGTCTCAATCCGAAACAATTATTGTCTACCTTTGCTTTCGCCGAACTCGGTAAGACGGGTCCGGCGCGCGCGCCATCTTTTCCCATCTGGAGATATCAATCCGCATGTGCGGCATCATCGGCATTCTCGGACGCGGCCCGGTTGCGGAGCAATTGGTCGACTCGCTCAAGCGCCTTGAATATCGCGGCTACGATTCCGCCGGCGTCGCGACGCTGGAAGGTTCGCATCTCGCGCGCCGTCGCGCCGAAGGCAAATTGAAAAATCTCGAGGCGCGGCTGAAGGCGGAACCGCTGGCGGGCCATATCGGCATCGGCCACACCCGCTGGGCCACCCACGGCAAGCCGACCGAGAGCAATGCCCATCCGCATGCCGCTGACGGCGTCGCCGTCGTTCATAACGGCATCATCGAGAATTTTCGCGAATTGCGAATTCAGCTTGAAGAGCAGGGCGCCAAGTTCAGCAGCGAGACCGACACCGAGGTCGTCGCGCATCTGGTCAATTCCTATCTGCTGAAAGGCTACTCGCCACCGGACGCGGTGAAGGCGGCGCTGCCGCAGCTGCGCGGCGCATTCGCGCTGGCCTTCGTGTTCAAGGACCATCCGAACCTGATGATCGGCGCCCGCAAGGGTTCACCGCTCGCGATCGGCTATGGCGACGGCGAAATGTATCTCGGCTCCGACGCCATCGCGCTGGCGCCGCTGACCGACGATATCAGCTATCTCGAGGACGGTGACTGGGTGGTACTGAACCGCGACGGCGCAGTGATCCACAACGGGCAAGGCGATGTCGTGCGTCGCGACCTTATCAAGTCCGGCGCATCGTCCCTGATGGTCGACAAGGCGAACTACCGCCACTTCATGGCAAAGGAAATTCACGAACAGCCGGAAGTGGTCGGCCATACGCTGGCGCACTACATCGACCTCGCGACCGAAAGCGTCGCGCTGCCGCTGCAACTGCCGTTCGATTTTCGCGATGTCCAGCGGCTGTCGATCGTGGCATGCGGCACCGCGAGCTACGCCGGCTATATCGCCAAATACTGGTTCGAGCGACTGGCTCGGCTGCCGGTCGAGATCGACGTCGCCTCCGAGTTTCGCTACCGCGAGGCGCCGCTGCGCCGGGGCGATCTGGCAATTTTCATCTCGCAATCGGGCGAGACCGCCGACACGCTCGCGGCATTGCGCTACGCCAAGGAGCAGGGGCTGCACACCCTGTCGGTCGTCAACGTGCCGACCTCAACCATTGCCCGCGAGAGCGAAACGGTGATGCCAACGCTGGCGGGGCCGGAGATTGGCGTCGCGTCGACCAAGGCGTTCACTTGCCAGTTGATGGTATTGGCGGCGCTCGCGGTGGCCGCCGGCAAGGCGCGCGGCGAATTGTCCGAGGCGGATGAGATCAGGCTGGTGCATGGGCTGATCGAAATTCCGCGGCTGATGGCGACGGCGCTGGCGATCGAGCCGCAGATCGAACGGCTGGCGCGCGACATCGCCAAGTCGCAGGACGTGCTCTATCTCGGCCGCGGCACCAGCTATCCGCTGGCGCTGGAGGGCGCGCTGAAGCTGAAGGAAATCTCCTACATCCATGCCGAGGGCTACGCCGCGGGCGAACTCAAGCACGGGCCGATCGCGCTGATCGACGAGAAGATGCCGGTGGTGGTGATCGCGCCCCACGACCGGGTGTTCGAGAAGACGGTTTCGAATATGCAGGAAGTCGCGGCGCGCGGCGGCAAGATCATTCTGATGACCGACGCCAAGGGGGCCGCGGAAGCGACCGTGGAGTCGCTGGTGACGATCATTCTGCCGGACATGGCCGCGACCTTCACGCCGATGGTCTATGCGATTCCGGTGCAACTGCTCGCCTATCATACCGCCGTGGTGATGGGCACCGATGTCGACCAGCCGCGAAACCTGGCGAAATCGGTCACCGTAGAATAGGGGAGTCGCGCGCTGGCGGAACTATCCACACGCTCGACAATCCGCGGTCCTGGCGAAAACTCATTGATTTCAGCGTCTTGAATGCCGAAAGTTAACCTCGGTTGTGATCAAGGCGCGCTCGTTCTATCCGTTCGCACGACTTTGCAAATAGTCTGCTAGAATGTGACAAAGTCATCGTGGTCCCGGCCGCGACCCCCTGTTTCAGTTGATTTGGACGCCTGATGGACGATGAGCATTTGAAATCACATGCCGGCGAAGTCCTTCCGGACCCGCCGCGCGGATTCATGGCCCGCATCAGGAATTATTTCTTGACCGGCCTGGTGGTCGCCGGCCCGGTCGCCATCACCTTCTACCTGACCTGGTGGTTCGTGAACTGGGTCGACGGTTTCGTGCGCCCGTTCGTGCCGGTCGATTACCGGCCGGAAACCTATCTGCCGTTCGGCGTTCCGGGCTCGGGGCTGGTAGTCGCGTTCGTGGCGCTGACGCTGCTCGGCTTCCTCACCGCCAACCTGATCGGCCGCACTCTGGTCGATCTCGGCGAGCGCCTGCTCGGCCGGATGCCGGTGGTGCGGGCGATCTATCGCGGCCTCAAGCAGGTGTTCGAGACGCTGTTCTCCGGATCTGGATCGAGCTTCCGCAAGGTCGGGCTGGTCGAATTCCCGTCGCCCGGGATGTGGTCGATCGTGCTGATCTCGCAGCCGCCGAGCGTCGAGATCGAAGCGAAACTGCCGGGACAGAATGAGCACATCTCGGTGTTCCTGCCCTGCGCGCCGAACCCGACCACCGGCTTCTTCTTCTATGTGCCGAAGAGCAAGGTGATCGTGATCGACATGTCGGCCGAGGAAGCGGCCACCTTGATCATGTCGGCGGGCGTGGTGCAGCCGGGCTCCGATCCGCAAAAGAAGATCGCGGCGCTGGCGGAAACCGTGTTGGCCGCGCAGGCGGTGAACAAGGGGCCGGAATCGGCGTTCTCACGCCACCGCGCCAAGGTCGATTAGAGCTTCTGCCCGCGACTTGATGCGGGAACCAACAGCGTGGTCATTCCGGGGCGCGAGCAGCGAAGCTGTGAGCGAACCCGGAATCTTGCTCACGCTCTCGACCTTGCCGCAAGATTCCGGGTTCGCTCGCCCGACGGCCTCGCGCCCCGGAATGACGCCAAGCTATCCGGCGCCGATCAGCGGCAGCGCTTCGTCGCGTTCGTACAGATAGAGCAGGCAGCGCAGCGCTTCGCCCTGCGCGCCGGTCAGCTTCGGGTTGTCCTTGAGGATGCGCAACGCTTCGTCGCGGGCCTGAGTGATCAGTTGGGCGTGAACGTCGGACCGCGCGATCCGGTAGCCGGGCAGGCCGCTCTGGCGGGTGCCGAGCACGTCGCCTTCGCCGCGCAGCTTCAGGTCTTCCTCGGCGATGCGAAAGCCGTCGGTGGTCTCCTTGATGACTTTCAGCCGTTTCGACGCGATCTCGCCAAGCGGTTCCTTGTAGAGCAGCAGGCAGGTCGAGGCTTCCGAACCGCGGCCGATCCGGCCGCGCAGCTGATGGAGCTGGGCGAGGCCAAAGCGTTCGGCATTTTCGATCACCATGATGGTGGCGGCGGGCACGTCGACGCCGACCTCGACGACAGTGGTGGCCACCAGCACGCCGGTTTCGCCCGAGGCGAAGCGCGCCATGGCCTGGTCCTTGTCGGTGCCGCGCATCTTGCCATGCACCAGGCCGACCTTGTCGCCGAAGCGTTCCTTCAGGCTCTCGAACCGCTGCTCGGCGTCGGTCAGCTGCACGGTTTCGGATTCCTCCACCAGCGGCACGATCCAATACACCAGCTTGCCTGCCGCGAGCTGGCGACCGACGCCGTCGATGACCTCTTGCAGCCGGTTGCTGGACATCGTTCGCGTCTCGATCGGCTGACGGCCGGCGGGCTTTTCCCTCAGTTCGGAAACATCCATGTCGCCGAAATAGGTCAGCACCAGGGTGCGCGGGATCGGCGTGGCGCTCAGCACCAGCACGTCGACGGCGTCTCCCTTGGCGGTCAGCGCCAGCCGCTCGCGCACGCCGAAGCGATGCTGTTCGTCGACCACCGCCAGCGCCAGCGCTTTGAACATCACGTCGTCCTGGATCAGCGCATGGGTGCCGACCAGCAAGTCGATTTCACCGGCGGCGAGACGCGCCAGAATATGTTTGCGCTCCTTGCCCTTTTCGCGCCCGGTCAGAATCGCGACGCGCAAGCCGGCGCGCTCGGCCAAAGGCGCGATGGTCTTGATGTGCTGGCGTGCCAGGATTTCGGTCGGCGCCATCAGTGCCGCCTGCTTGCCGACCTCGGTGACGGCAGCAGCGGCGAGTAGCGCCACCACGGTCTTGCCGGAACCCACATCGCCCTGCAGCAGCCGCAGCATCCGCACCGGCTGCTTGAGATCCTCGGCGATCGCCGCTGCGGCATCGCGCTGCGAGGTCGTCAGCGCGTAGGGCAGCGCGTCGATGATCCTATGGCGCAACTCGCCGTCGCCGGCGTTGCGGGTGCCGGCGGGACGGCGCAATTGCGCGCGTACCAGCGCCAGCGCCAATTGCCCGGCCAGCAATTCGTCGAACGCCAGCCGCGACCAGAACGGTCCTTCCGGCAAAATGTCGGTGAGTTCGACCGGGACATGGACGTGCTGCAACGCTTCCGCCAGCGGCGGAAACGAGCAGCGGCGCAGTACCTCGGGGCTGATCCATTCCGGCAGCGCCGGCAGCTTCTGCAGCGCCAGCGCGATCGCCCGGCGCAATGACCCGATCGCAAGCCCCTCGGTCAGCGGGTAGACCGGATCGATCCCGGTCAATTGCGCGAAGCCGGCTTCGTCGACCACGCGGTCGGGATGCACGATCTGCAGCGTGCCGTCGAACATCTGCGCGGTGCCGGAGACGTAGCGCTTTTCGCCGACCGGCAGCAGCTTTTCGACATAGCCGGGCTTGGCGCGAAAATAGGTCAGCACCACGTCGCCGGTGTCGTCGCTGGCATAGACCAAATGCGGCGCACGCGAGCGGCCGGCCGGGGCCGGGCGATGGCGGTCGACGGTCACCTCCAGGGTGACGATGGTTCCGGGCACGGCGTCGCGGATCTTCGGCCGTTCGCGGCGATCGATCACGCTGGCCGGCAGATGCAGCAACAGATCGACCAGCCGCGGCGTGTCGTCACGGCCGAGCAGATAGCGCAGCAATTTGTCCTGCTTCGGGCCGACGCCGGTCAGGCTGGTGACGGGTGCGAACAGGGGGTTGAGGATGTCGGGGCGCATCGAAACCGGCTCGAACGATCGGGAAGGCCTAGGCTTGGATGCATTTGGCGGCGATTGCAATGCGCGAACGCGGGCTGACAGCGCCGGCCATGGGGGCTATACCGACGCCGCCCGGCACGTCCGGGCTTTCGGCGTTTGAACAGGTTTGCACAATGACGGGAACGACACGATCGAGCGGCGGTTTGGATGACCGGCGCAAGCGGCTCTTGTTTCGCTGCTGGCACCGCGGCACGCGGGAAATGGATCTGATTCTCGGGCAATTCGCCGACGCCGAGATCGGCACGCTGTCGCTGGCCGAAGTGGACGAGCTGGAGCGACTGATCGAACTGACCGACCACGACCTCTACGCCGCGGTGTGCGGCGAGGCGGCGCTGCCGGCCGAATTCCACGGCGGCCTGTTCGATCGCGTCAAGACCTACGGCAGATTGGACCGCGACGCATGAAAACGCCGACACGATCGCCCGCCGAACTGCTCGGACCCGGCCGCGCGCTGACCTTCGCCAATGTGGCGGAGAGCGCCGAGGGGTTGATCGTGTCCGATCTGGCGCGCGCGGTGGCGGCGCGGCCGAAGCCGCCGGCGGTGTCGCTGGCGGTGATTTGCCGCGACGGCCCGCGGATGCAGCAGCTGGCGCGCAGCCTGGAGTTCTTCGCGCCCGATCTGTCGGTGATGCAATTCCCGGCCTGGGACTGCCAGCCCTACGACCGCGTCTCGCCGCATGGCGGCATTCTGGCGCAACGCCTCACCACGCTGGCGCGGCTGTCGCGCCTGACAGGCAGCGCCAAGCCGCTGATCGTGCTGACCACCGTCAACGCCATCGTGCAGCGGGTGCCGGCGCGCGAGATCGTCGCCGCGCAAGCGTTATCGGTGGCGCCCGGCAATGTGGTGCCGATGGATTCGATCGTCGCCTGGCTCGAGCACAATGGCTACAACCGCTCCTCGACGGTCCGCGAGCCCGGAGAGTACGCGGTGCGCGGCGGCATCCTCGATCTGTTTCCGGCCGGCCTCGACCAGCCGGTACGGTTCGACTTCTTCGGCGACGCGCTGGAATCAATCCGCACCTTCGACGCCGAGACCCAGCGCACGCTGCACGACATGCGCGCACTCGACCTGGTGCCAATCTCCGAATTCCAGCTCGTCACCGAAACCATCAAGCGGTTCCGGATGGGCTATGTCGCCGCATTCGGCGCGCCGCAGCGCGGCGATCAGCTCTACGAGGCGGTGAGCGAAGGTCGCCGTCATCCCGGCATGGAGCACTGGCTGCCGCTGTTTCAGGAACGGATGGATACGCTGTTCGATTATCTCGACGGCGCGCCGGTGGCGATCGAGCCGCAGAGCGAGGACGCAGCGAAGGCACGGTTCGCGCAGATCACCGACTATTACGATGCCCGGCGCGAGGCGATGGAGCATCCTGGCTCCGGCGCGATCTATCAGCCGCTGCCGCCGGACCGGCTGTATCTGAGCGAAGGCGAGTGGAGCAAGCGTCTGGAGGATGCCGCGCTGGCGCGGTTGACGCCGTTCGCGGTGCCCGAGGGCACAACCGGCGTGGTCGACGCCGGTGCGCGGCAGGGTCGCAATTTCGCGCCGGAGCGCGCCGACACCTCGGTCAATGTATTCGAGGCACTGGTCGCGCATGTCCAGGCATTGCAGGCGGCGCGCAAGAAGGTGGTGGTGGCGCTGTGGAGCGAAGGCTCGCGCGACCGCATGGCGAGCATGCTGAAGGACCACAAGCTGCTCAACCTGACATCCGTCAATTCCTGGCGCACTGTACAGGCCACCCCGCGCAACGAGGCGATGCTGGCGGTGGTCGGCATGGAGTTCGGCTTCGAGACCGAAACCGTCGCGATCATCACCGAGCAGGACATCCTCGGCGACCGTTTGGTGCGGCCGCGCAAGGCCTCGCGAAAACTCGACAACTTTATCTCCGAAGTCACCAGCCTCGCGGCCGGCGACATCGTGGTGCATGTCGAACACGGCATCGGCCGCTTCGTCGGGCTGCAGACGCTGCAGGTCGGCGGCGCGCCGCACGACTGTCTCGAGCTACGCTACGCCAACGAGACCAAACTGTTCCTGCCGGTCGAGAATATCGAGCTGCTGTCGCGCTACGGCTCCGATAGCGCCAATGTCGAACTGGACCGGCTCGGCGGCTCGGGCTGGCAGGCCCGCAAGGCCAAGCTGAAGAATCGGATTCGCGAAATCGCCGGCGAGCTGATCAAGATCGCGGCCGAACGCCTTCTGCACGAAGCGCCGAAGATGCCAGTGCAGCCGCATCTGTACGACGAATTCTGCGCGCGTTTCCCGTATGAGGAGACCGAGGATCAGCTCGGCGCGATCAATGCGACCCTAAAGGATCTCGAAAGCGGCATGCCGATGGACCGGTTGATCTGCGGCGACGTCGGCTTCGGCAAGACCGAGGTGGCGTTGCGTGCAACGTTCGCGGTCGCGATGGACGGCAAGCAGGTCGCGGTGGTGGTGCCGACCACGCTGCTGGCGCGGCAGCACGCCCGGACTTTCACCGAACGGTTTCGCGGTTTCCCGGTGAATATCGGCCAAGCCTCGCGGCTGGTACCGGCGAAGGAATTGACCCGGGTCAAGAAGGGCATCACCGACGGCAGCATCGACATCGTGATTGGCACCCACGCGCTGCTTGGCAAATCGATCAAGTTCAAGGATCTCGGCCTGGTGGTGGTCGACGAGGAACAGCATTTCGGCGTCACCCACAAGGAGCGGTTGAAGCAGCTGCGGGCTGAAGTACATGTGCTGACACTAAGCGCCACGCCGATTCCGCGCACGCTACAACTGGCGTTGAGCGGGGTGCGCGAGCTGTCGATCATCGCTTCGCCGCCGGTCGATCGGTTGGCGGTTCGCACCTTCATCGCGCCGCACGATCCCTTGATGATCCGCGAGGCGCTGCTGCGCGAGCGTTACCGCGGCGGCCAGGCGTTCTATGTGGTGCCGCGGATCGAGGATCTCGCCGGCGTCAAGGACTTCCTCGACAAGCACGTGCCGGAGATGAAGGTCGCGGTCGCCCACGGCCAGATGCCACCGACCGTGATCGAGGACATCATGACGGCGTTCTACGACGGCAAATACGACGTGCTGCTGTCGACCACGATTGTCGAATCCGGGCTCGATATTCCCAGCGCCAATACGCTGATCGTGCATCGCGCCGACATGTTCGGCCTGGCGCAATTGTATCAGCTGCGCGGCCGGGTTGGACGCTCGAAGCTGCGCGCCTATGCGCTGTTCACGCTGCCGGCGCAGCTAAAGATCACTGCCCAGGCCGAGCGGCGGCTGAAGGTGCTGCAATCGCTGGAGACACTGGGGGCAGGATTCCAGCTGGCGTCGCACGATCTCGATATTCGCGGCGCCGGCAATCTGTTGGGCGAGGAGCAGTCCGGTCACATCAAGGAAGTCGGCTTCGAGCTCTACCAATCGATGCTGGAGGAGGCGATCCTCAACCTCAAGGCTGGCGTGGTCGAGCCGGTGGCCGATCGCTGGTCGCCGCAGATCACCATCGGCATGCCGGTGCTGATCCCGGAGGAGTTCGTCGCCGACCTGTCGGTGCGGCTGTCGCTGTACCGCCGGCTCGCCGATCTGGAGACCGACGACGAGATCGAGAATTTCGCCGCCGAACTGCGCGACCGTTTCGGCGTGCTGCCTGACGAAGTGCGCTACCTGTTCAAGATCGCCGCCATCAAGGCGTATTGCCGCCGTGCCAATGTCGAGAAGGTGGACGCCGGGCCGAAGGGCGCGGTGATCAGCTTCCGCGACAACAAATTCGCACAGCCCGATCGACTGGTGTTCTTCATTCGCCAGCACGGCCAGGCCGCGAAGGTGCGGCCGGACATGAAGGTGGTGTTCTTCCAGGATTGGGAGACGCCTGAGGATCGCCTGATCGGGACCACCGAGATCCTGCGTCAGCTTGCCAATCTCGCGGAGAACCGCAAGGCGGCCTGAGCGACAAGCTCAGGAGGCCGCGCGGCGGGCGTCGTGTTCGAGCAACCGCGCCAGAACCGATCGCGCGGAATCCGTCGGTAGCAACGTTGCCAGCGTCACCTCGGGATCGATCCGCTGCTCGCGCCGGGCGCCGTGGGAGGTCTGTTTCATCACGCTCGACAGCCGTCGCGCGATCGCCTGGGCGCTGCGCAGATCAGTCTCCGCGAACACCACCAGAACCGTGCCGTCATCTTGCAGCACGCCAAAATCCATCCGCCGCATTAACCGGCTGATGATCCGCGCGGCGTCGAGTTGCGCGCGCGGGTCCTGCCGGGTGAGGGCGAACCGCGCCACCGCCAGGCCGCCACCGCGGGTCTGGGTCTGGTACACCGCCGTGGCGAAGTCGCGGTTGAAGGCGTCGAGCGTCAGCAGGCCGGTTCGTGGATCGAGCAGACCGCCGGCGTCGAGCGACTTCAGCGTGCGGCTGAGCCGGGCCTCGAAGGCGTGCTGCCGGATCAGCGGCATCGCGTCGGCGACGATGTGCGCCGGATCGCCGAGCGCAAATTCCAGGTTCGGAAGGTCATAGGACGTGGTCGGCCCCGGGGCCGTCACCACGATCGGGAAATTGCGAAACCGGGAGTCTTCAGAGAGCACGGTCAGGAAGGCGTCGACCACCCGCGGGCTGAAACCCTCGCCAAGAATGATGCCGTCGAGGTCGCGCGTATTGAGGTGTTTGGCGGCTGCCTCGACGCTCAACGCGCCGACCACACCCAGACGTTCGCCCAGAGCCACCGACAAGGCCGGGTAGGCCGCACCGCGTCCGATCAGCAGCACGGTGGCGTCCTGAATCGGGTCGGTATCGGGCAGGCGAGGCAGCGCCCCGGAGTCCGACGCCAACCGCCGCAGCACCGTGGCGTGCAGCGTCCGGACCCGCAGCGCGGCGCGCAGCCGTGCGCCGAGCCGATCGAAATTGCCGTCGGTTGCGACGAAGGGGATGGCATTGTCCGGCGACCGGTCGGCCGGATCGATCGCGATCAGCGGCACGTAGGGGGTCATCGCGGCGACCTGTTGTGCCAGCGCGCCGAACGATGGCTCGGCACCGCGCCCGGCGACGATCACCGCCGCCGGCTGCAATCGCTTGACGGCATCGCGGGCGTCGGTCCAACCGGCGTCGATCAACGGGAACAGTTTTGCGGTCGATAGCGCCGTCACCAGCGCTGCACGATCGCCTGACGACACGACGAGGATGGGGGCCTGGTACGACATATTTCAGAGCCGGTTGAACGCTGCACTTCAGCGTTCGACCCTAGTTTGGCGCTGTTAATGCCGCGTCAACGGCGACGCTGGATTTTCTTCGCTGCGCCCGACCGGGTCGCGAAATGCCTCGACCATCAACGGGTTGAGACCGAGTTCCGAAAATGCCTCGCGGGCCCGGGCGTTGTCATTGGCGCGTCCGGCGAGGCGATACCCGCTCAGCCGGTCCGGTAGCGCGGTCAGCAGCGCGCCCTGGCCGAGCCGTTTGGCCCATTCCTGCAGGTCTTGCGCCAGGAACCGGTAGCCGCCGACCGCCATGATTCCGGATGGCGGCGCGGTGATGCAGATCGCGCCGGTGGTGCGGTCGGGCCGCGCGGCGTAGCCGGTGTCGACATAATCGGGCGGCGGCTGTCCGCCGGGGAGGCCGGTCAGCGGACCGTGAGAATTATAGGCGGCGAGCGCAACCATCGGGCCGCGCAGCGCCAGGGTGCCTTTCGGAGTTAGCAGGATTTCACCGGCGGTCGACGACCCCGCCACATCGCGCGGCGCGCCGTGTGGTCCGGGCTGAATCGGGGCCGGCGAGCCGTCGGACAATCGCCGCGCGCCGAACAGCCCGGCTTCGCCGAACAGGTAGATATCGGTCATGGACGTCGCGCCGGCCGGCCAGGTCGCGCTGGAGGCGACCTGTTCCGGCGCCCGCCAAAGCCCGATTACTGTACGCAGCGTTGGTGCCCGCGCCAGCAGCCCGGCGTCGGCCAATCGCAGCGCGAGCGGCGCCGGCGCGATCAAGGCGTCGCAGCCAAGCTCGACGATCTGTCGTTCGGCGATCTGGTCGTCGAACGGATGATGCAGGACCAATGTTCCGCCGCTCAGCAGCCAAACCACCAGCGAGGAGGTCAGACCGGCGAATGACGAAGGCGCCTGCGCCGACAGCATCGTGGCGCCCTGCGCCAGCCCGCTTTCGAGAAACACCACGAGGCCGCCGGCAATCAGACTGAGATGCGTGCGCGGCACCGCGCGAAAACCGTCCGCGGTGACGTCGAACGAAATGATCGCCGCCCGCCGCGCGTCCTGGGTGGCTGGCACTCCCGCTTCGTCGCTATTGTAGAGCGCGACGTCCAGCGAGGCCATTCCCTCCGGCAGATCGTCGCCGAAGCCGCAGACATGCCGGATCGAGAACGCCTCCGCTGCGGCATTCATCGCCAGATCGGCGTGGTTGATGCCGTCGATCTTGCTCGTCGAGACGATCGCGCGCGCCCCGGTGCGGTTCAGCGCCACCGTCAATTCGGCCTGCCGCCACAGCTGCGGCAGCAGTGCCACCACCAGCCCGGCGCGATGCGCCGCCAGCACGGTCAGAACGAATTCGATGGTGTTCGGCAGTTGCACCGCGATCACCGAATTGGCAGGCAGCCCCGCCGCCGCGAAATGCGCCGCCAGTGCCGAGATCGCCCGGTCAGCTTGCGCGTAAGTCAATCGCTTCGGCAATTGGGCGCTGACGCGCATCTTGTCGGCGGGGTCGACCAGCGCCAGGGCGTCGGGTTGCCGCGCCAGGATGCGGCGAAATAGTCCGTCTAGCGTCGGCGAAGCGTTGTTCTGGCTCACGGGATCACCTTTGCTGCGTCGATGGTCGTTGCCACCAGGTCTCCGGGAGATAACCGGTCAGAGCGGTAGCCTTTGGCCGTTCTATCCGATTCCATCGGGCGATCCATTGCTCTTGAACGTTGTAAAGCGGAATCACGTAGAACCCCGAGGCAAGTACTCGGTCGAGCGCGCGCACCGCTGACACCAAACCGGGGCGCTCGCGCGATTCCAGCATCGCCGCGATCATCGCCTCGATCGCGGGGTCGCGTGCGCCCATGTAGTTCCTGGTCCCCTGATGGTCGGCCGATTCGGCGCCCCAGTAGAACGACTGTTCGTTGCCGGGCGATAGCGATTGGTCCCAGCGGTTTTGGATCATGTCGAAATCGAAGGCGAGGCGGCGTTGATCGAACTGGACCGCGTCGACCGCGCGGACCGCAACTTCGATCCCGGCGCGCTTGAGATTGCCGGCATAGGCCAGCGCGATCCGCTCCTGATCGCGCGTGGTCACCAGGATTTCGAACCGCAGCTTCTCCCGAGTCGAGCGGTGACGCAGCGCGGTGCCGTCGAGCTCGTAGCCGGCCTGCGCCAGCAAGGTCAGTGCTTTGCGGAGCGCGCCGCGATCGCGGCCCGATCCGTCGCTGACCGGTAGCCGGTAGCTGCCGTCGACGATCTCTGGCCGTAGCTGGGAAAGGAAAGGCTTCAGCAGCGCGCGTTCGCGGTCGTCCGCCGGACGCTGATAGGCCGACAGTTCGGAGCCGGCAAAGAAGCCGGCCGCGCGCGTGTAGAGGCCAAAGAAGTAGTTGCGATTGATCCATTCGAAGTCGAATAATTGCAGCAAGGCTTCGCGGACTCGGATGTCGGAAAACACCGGCCGCCTGGTGTTGAACACAAGAAATTCCGACGGCTGCGGCATCCCGGTCCTGATGGTGTCGCGGATCACCTCGCCATCGCGGGCGGCGGGGAAATCGTAGCCGTCGTGCCAGCGCAGCGGTTCGTTCTCGACCCGGAAGTCGTAAAGGCCGCGCTTGAACGCCTCGAAATGCGAATTGGCCTCGCGAAAATAATCCAGCCGGATCTCGTCGAAGTTCCACAGCCCGCGATTGACCGGCAGGCCCCGGCCCCAATAATCGGGACTGCGGGTCAGCGTCACGCTGGCGCCCGGTTTGACCGCTGTGACGCGATACGGCCCCGAGCCGAGCGGCGGGGCCATCGAGGTCTCCTCGAAAGTCGCGACATCGACGGCGTGTTTCGGCAGCACCGGCATCAAGGCCAGGATCAGCGGCAGTTCGCGATCGGCCGCGCCGCCGAAATCGAACCGCACCGTGGCTTGGTCGAGCGCCTCCGCCGTGGTGACCTTGGCGTAGTACAGCCGGTGATTGGGGCGTCCCTTGTCGCGCAACAACTGCCAGGAGAACAGCACGTCCTCGGCGCGGACCGGTTCGCCATCCGAAAAGCGCGCGCGGGGATCGATCCGGAAGGTGACGTAAGTCCGGGCGTCATCGGTTTCGACGCTCTGCGCCAGCAGTCCGTAAAGCGTGAAGGCTTCGTCATTGCCCCGCGCCATCAGGCTCTCGATCACGAAACCGCGGACCTGTTGAACCGCGAGGCCCTTGACGATCAGCGGATTGAGACTGTCGAAGGTGCCGAGCACCCCCTGGATTAACCGGCCGCCCTTCGGCGCGTCGGGGTTGACGTAGGGCATCGCGGCAAAGTCGGGGGCAAGCGCTGGCGTGCCGTGCATGGCAATGGCGTGCGTGGGCTTTCCCGCCGCTGCAACGGTGTCGCATCTCGCGGCGCCGCAAAGCACGCCGAACGCGAAACCGGCGCCAAGCGCGAGCTTCAAAACCTGCTGCCAGAACGGGTGGTTTGATTCGGTGAAGTTCACCTGAGAATTTTACCACAATCGCAGCGTCGCCCTGACCAGGACGGTCCCGGAGGATGGTCGGCATTGATCTTTTCGCCTGCCGTTGTATTGAAGGCGGTCGATTGACGATGCGCGCTCGGCCTGTCACGTAACCGCCTCAATTGGCTCCGAGACAGCCGCCAAACGGCCAGATGTCAGCTCCGCGTCGCGGTTTTTCGGGTGTGCGACCGTTCAGAAAGGGTTCTCTGCAATGAATTTCCGTAACTTGGTCGCGCCGGCCGTGCCGCGCGGGCGGGCGTTAGCCCTGCTGACGGCCGCGACCTTCGCTGCCGTCACCGTGGTTTCCGCAGCCCAGGCCCAGACCCCACCAGCACCCAAGGCCAAGGCGGCGCCGAAGGCCGCTCCGGCGCCTGCTCCAGCTCCCACTGCGCAAGCCCCCGCAGCGCCACCCGCCGCTGGCGCCGCGCCTGCGGAGCAGCAGGTGCAACTGATTTACGCGCCGTGGACCAAGTTCTGTCTGAAGGGCCAGGATGCCAAGGCGAAGCAGGTTTGCTTCACCGGGAAGGACGGTCGCATCGAGTCCGGCCAGCCGGTAATTGCGGCGGTGATCATCGAGCCGGAAGGCGAGCCGAAGAAGATCCTGCGCGTGACGCTGCCGCTCGGCATGCAGCTGGTGCACGGAACCCGGGTGATCGTCGACAGCAACGCGCCGATGCAGAGCCCTTACGTGATCTGCTTCGCCAATGGCTGCATGTCGGACTACGACGTCACGCCGGAACTGCTCGGCCAACTGAAGAAGGGCCAGAACCTGATCGTCCAGGCGATCAACTCGAACGGGGCTCCGCTGACGCTGCCGCTGCCGCTGGCGGAATTCGCCAAGGCTTATGACGGTCCGCCGACCGATCCGAAGCAGTTCGAGGAAACTCAGAAGAAGCTTCAGGAAGAATTGCAGAAGCGGGCCGAGGAGCAGCGCAAGAAGCTCGAGGCCCAGGCGCCCGCGGGCGGGGCGCCGGCCAATCCGGCCGCGAAGTAACAAGCCGCCGACGAAATACAAGAGGGCGCCCCGAACGGAGCGCCCTTTTTGTTTCCGCCGCGATCGGCGGCTATCCAACTAATTCAGCGATGGATTGCGTGGCCGGTAACCGCCCGACTTGTCCTTGACGAAAATCTCCGCCACCTGCGAATGCCGGATCGGCTCGCCGGATTCGTCGGGCAGCAGATTCTGCTCGGACACATAGGCGACGTATTCCGACTCGGCGTTCTCTGCCAGCAGGTGATAAAATGGCTGATCCTTGTGCGGCCGGACCTCTTCGGGGATCGACAGCCACCATTCCTCGGTGTTGTTGAATTCCGGATCGATATCGAAAATCACCCCGCGGAACGAAAAGATCCGGTGGCGGACGATCTGCCCAATCTGAAATCTGGCGGTTCTCGTCTTTATCATTCAAGTCGCATAGACCAGGATCGTGGCCGATGCTAGTGCCAGCCCGACGATTCCCGCCCCCGGCGGCTCATCGGCATTCCCTCGTCGCAGGCCAACAATCAAATAATAACAATATGTTAGCATGATCGACATCCTCAACCTGGCGCTTCCCTATTTCGGCCTGATCTTTGTCGGCTTTGCTTGCGGGCGATGGAAACGGCTGCCCGAAGCGGGCCTCGCCTGGATGAATTTTTTCCTGCTGTATGTCTCGCTGCCGGCGCTGTTCTTCCGCATCATGTCGAGGACGCCGTTCGAGGAATTGAACAACCTGCCATTCGTGCTGGCGACCACGCTGGCGACGGTGACCGCGTTCACGCTCTCCGCGGTCGGCGGGCGGTTGCTGGGCAAACTCTCGATGCGCGACGCGACGATGGCAGGGCTGGCGGGCGGCTACGGCAACATTGGCTATATGGGTCCGGGGCTGGCGCTGGCGGTGCTCGGCACCAAGGCGGCGGTGCCGACTGCGCTGATCTTCTGCTTCGACAGCATCTTCCTGTTTTCGATCGTGCCGCTGGCGATGGCGCTGACCGCCGGCGTGAAGCGGCCGTTGTTGCCGACCATCGGTTTGGTGGTCCGCGAGATCGTGCTGCATCCGCTGATCGTGGCGGCGTATTGCGGGGCGTTGGCCGCGGCGCTGCATGTGAGATTGCCGGTCGCGGTCGATAATACATTACAGTTCTTGCAGAATGCCGCGGCGCCGGTGGCGCTGTTCGTGCTCGGCGTCACCGTTGCGTTGCGCCCGTTCGGTCGCGTGCCGTGGGAGGTTCCCGGCATCATCGCGGTGAAGCTGCTGCTGCACCCGCTGATCGTGTTCGGTCTGCTGTTGCTGTTGGGACCGTTCACGCCGGAATGGGCCGCCACCGCGGTGCTGATGGCGTCATTGCCGCCGGCGCTGAACGTGTTCGTGATCGCCCGGCAATACAACACCTGGGTCGAGCCCGCGTCGGTCGCGGTGCTGATCGGGACCTTCGTCTCGGTGGTCACGCTGACCACGGTGATGTGGCTGATCAGGACCGGCCAGATCGCATTCTGACCGGCGTCACAGCGAACGCCAGGACGGCGACAGCCCCTCGCGCATCGCCAGCCGCCGCAGCGGCCCGAGCGCGCCGATCAGATGCATGCCGACCGCGCGCGCCGCCTGCGCCGGCAGCAGGTCGCTGAGCAGCGAGCGGTTGGCGATGTCGATCGCGAAGGTACGGCTGGTGACGTCGGCGCGGCGGGCCTTTTCGAACCGCGACATCACGGCGGCTCCGCCCAAATCTTCGTCGCGCGCCAGCGCGTCCCGCACGATGTCGGCGATGTCGCCGGCGTCGCGCAATCCCATGTTCAGCCCCTGGGCGCCGATCGGCGGCACCACATGCGCGGCTTC
Source organism: Rhodopseudomonas sp. (assembly GCF_013377015.1). Taxonomy (GTDB): domain Bacteria; phylum Pseudomonadota; class Alphaproteobacteria; order Rhizobiales; family Xanthobacteraceae; genus JARJEH01. The sequence goes on from NZ_JACABA010000002.1 coordinate 230,894, forward strand.
GCCCACCAGCGCGATCCGCGCCCGCGCGAAATGCTTCGGTCGCTCGATCGCCAGCGGGAACAGATTGCGGCCCGGCTCGACGCTGACGGGACCGAAAATCGAATGCGACTGGCGCTCGGCCGCCGCCGACAATTCGTCGTCGCCGAGCGCCATCAGCCGCTGCGCTTCGTTCGGTTCGGCGACCCAGACCACGCTCATGCGCTTGCCCGGCAGCGGCACGAACACGCAGGGGCCCTGCGCGGTGTGGAATTCCGTCGACATGTTCTGATGCGGCCGCGAGATCGCGACGTTGAAGGTCAGCGCCGACTGATTCAGCGCACGGCTGGTGACCTCGATTCCGGCGGCCTGCCGGCACTGCGATTTGCGGCCGTCGGCGCCGATCAACAGCCGCGCCGACAGCGCTTGCCCCCCACGGGTATGACCGACGGCTTCAGTTTCGTCGGGGACGATGGTTTCTGCCTCATCGTCGAACCGGACCAGATTGTCGAGTTCCGCGGCGCGCTCCTCGAGCGCCACCATCAGCATACGGTTCTCGATATTGTAGCCGAACGCGACCAGCCCGATCTCCTCGGATACGAACCGGACTTCCGGCGCCCGGATCAGCCGCCCGGTGTCGTCGACCAGCCGCATCACCCTCAGTGCCGCCGCCTTACCTGAGCAGCGGCGCCAGACGTCGAGCCGCTCCAAGAGATCGACCGAATCGCCTAGCAGGGCGGTGGTGCGGTTGTCTGAATAGGGCAGGTGCCGCGCCACCAAGGCGGTGCGGGCGCCGGCCGTGGCCACCGCTATCGCCGCTGCAAGGCCGGCCGGGCCGCCGCCGACCACGATGACGTCGAAACTGTCAGGCTGCGCAATCTGGTTCATGCAAAGACAATTGACGCCGCCGGCGGCTTTTTCAAGCCCGGAGCAAAACATTAACGTTCCCTGCAGTTTGCGCGACCGAAAGCCGCAAGCCGGGTCATGCAAAATCAGGCGTTTCCTGATAAGCACAGCGGCAGACATGACACCTTTGGACCAGCCTGAACTCCCGGTGGTGACCCGCGCGGTGCGCGCCGCCGCATTCTCTGTGCACCTGTTCACGGCGGCGGGCGCCGGCATTGCGCTGATTTCGCTGCTGGAGGCGGTGCGCCAGCACTGGGCGGCGGTGTTCGCCTGGCTCGGCGTCGCACTGCTGATCGACGCGCTCGACGGACCCATTGCCCGGCGGCTTGACGTCAAGCGGGTGCAGCCGGACTGGTCGGGCGAGGTGCTCGATCTGGTGGTCGACTTCGTGACCTATGTGTTCGTGCCGGCCTATGCGATCGCGGCGAGCGGCATGCTGTTGCCGATCGCGGCACCGGTGCTTGGAGCCGGAATCGTGATGAGCGGTGCCTTGTACTTCGCCGATCGCCGGATGAAGACTCCCGACAATCATTTTCGCGGCTTTCCAGCGCTGTGGAACGCCGCGGCGTTCTATCTGTTCCTGCTGCATCCGTCGCCGGTGTTGTCGAGCATCGGCGTCGCCGCCCTGATCGTGCTGACCTTCGTGCCTTTCAATGTCATCCATCCGGTCCGCGTGGTTCGGCTCCGCGGTCTGAACCTGACGCTGATCGGAGTCTGGGCCGGTCTTGCCGTGATCGCGCTGGTCGAAGACTTCCGGGTGCCGCTGCCGGTCACGCTCGGTCTGTGCGCGATCGCGCTCTATATCGTCTGCGCCGACGCCATCATTCGCCTGCTGAGGTCCGCCCGCCCATGATCGAACTTCTGTCCCGCCCCGAAGCCTGGGCCGCCCTGCTGACGCTGACGGCGCTCGAAATCGTGCTCGGCATCGACAATGTGATCTTCCTGTCGGTGATCGTGGCGCGGATTCCCGAACCGCAGGCGACCCGCGCGCGGCAGATCGGCCTGGCGCTGGCCCTGGTGTTCCGCATCCTGCTGCTGAGCCTGCTGGTATGGCTGATCGGCATGACCGCGCCGGTGTTCAGCTTCGGCGGCAATGGGTTCTCATGGCGCGACATCATCCTGATCGGCGGCGGGCTGTTCCTGATCGCGAAGGCTACGCATGAAATTCACGGCGAAGTCGAGGCGCGCGACAACGACGGCGGCGAGGGCGCGCGCCCGCGCAGCGCATTCTTCTGGGTGATCGTGCAGATTATCGTGATCGACATGGTGTTCTCGCTGGATTCCATCATCACCGCGATCGGCATGTCGCAGGACCTGGAGATCATGATCGCGGCGGTGATCATCGCCTGCCTGATCATGTACGTTTCCTCCGGCCCGGTGGCGCGGTTCGTCGCCGAACACCCGACCACCAAAATGCTGGCGCTGGCGTTCCTGGTGCTGATCGGCGTGGCGCTGGTCGCCGACGGCTTCCAGTTCCATATCCCGCGCGGCTACATCTATTTCGCAATTGCGTTCTCGGCGGCGGTCGAGATGTTCAACGTCCTGGCCAAACGCAACCGCAGGGGGGCCTGATCCGGTCGCGCGTGTTGACAACGCCGGGGCGATGGCTTTCGGTTGGCTGCAAGAAATTCCGGGAGACGTGACGATGACGATGGCGGTTCGGGTGCATAAGGTGGGGGGACCGGAAGCGCTGGTCTATGAAGCTGTCGACGTCCCGGCGCCGGGCGACGGCGAGGTCCGGATTCGCCAGCGCGCCGTCGGCCTGAACTTCATCGACGTGTACTTTCGCACCGGACTGTACAAGGCGCCGACGATGCCGTTCATCGCCGGCAACGAGGCCGCCGGCGAAGTCGTCTCGGTCGGTCCCCACGTCACCAATTTCCATCCCGGCGACCGCGTCGCGTATTATTACAACCTCGGCGGCTACGCCACCGAGCGCAACATTCCCGCTGACAAGCTGGTGAAGCTGCCCGACCATATCACCTACGAGCAGGGCGCGGTGCTGATGCTCAAGGGGCTGACGGTGTGGTATCTGCTGCACAAGACCTTCAAGGTCGAGCCCGGGCACCGCGTGCTGATCCATGCGGCGGCTGGCGGCATCGGGCTGCTGGCCTGTCAATGGGCGCGGGCGCTCGGCGCACATGTGATCGGCACCGTCGGCTCCAAGGCCAAGGCCGAGCTCGCGGAGGCCAATGGTTGCGATCACGTCATTCTGTACAACGAGGAAGACTTCGTCGCGCGGGTCAAGCAGATCAGCCGCAACGAACTATGCGACGTGGTCTATGATGGCGTCGGCAAAACCACCTTTCCGGGGTCGCTGTCCTGCATCAAGCCGCGCGGCTTGTTCGTCAGTTTCGGCAACGCGTCGGGGCCGGTGCCGCCGTTCTCGCTGGCCGAGCTCAACAATCACGGCTCGCTGTTCGCGACCCGTCCGAAGCTGAACGACTATGTCGGGACGCGGAAGGAACTGATGGAGGGCGCCGATGCGCTGTTCTCGGCGGTGATCGAGGGCAAGCTGCACGTCCCGATCAATCACGCCTATGCGCTGAAGGACGCCGCGAAGGCGCATATCGACCTTGAAGGCCGCGTCACCACCGGCGCGTCGATCCTGAAGCCGTAGGTCAGCGACGGCATCTCAACGCACAATCATGTCGTCCCCCGCGAAAGCGGGGGATCCAGTATTCCAGAGCGGCGATGTTCAACGATCAGCGCTCTAGAATACTGGGTCGCCCGGTCAAGCCGGGCGATGACAGCTGCGTTGTGGCTGCGCCTCAGAATCCCGCCACGGTGCCGTGCAAATCGTACGCGTCGGCGCGTTCGATCTTGGCGGTAACGATCTCGCCGACTCGCAGCGGGCGCCGGCTCGACAGGTAGACCGCGCCGTCGATCTGCGGCGCGTCGGCCTTGGAGCGGCCCTTCGACACGGTCGCGCCGACTTCGTCGATGATCACCTGCTGCCTCGTGCCGACCTTGCGCTTCAGTCGCCGTGCCGAAATCACCTGCTGCCGCGCCATCAGCGCGTTCCAGCGGTCCTGCTTGATCTCCTCCGGCACCGCGTTGCCAAGCGCGTTCGATGATGCTCCCGCCACCGGTTCGTATTTGAAGGCGCCGAGCCGGTCGATCTCGGCTTCTTCGAGCCAATCCAGCAGATACGCGAAGTCGCTTTCGGTTTCGCCGGGGAAGCCGACAATGAAGGTCGAGCGCAGCGTCAGATCGGGGCATTGTTCGCGCCAGCGCTTGATCCGTTCCAGCGTCTTGTCCTGCGCCGCCGGCCGCTTCATCTGTTTCAGCACCTCGGGGCTGGCGTGCTGAAACGGGATGTCGAGATAGGGCAGGATCTTGCCCTCGGTCATCAGCGCGATGACTTCGTCGACATGCGGGTAGGGATAGACATATTGCAGCCGGACCCAGGCGCCGAATTCGCCGAGCTCTTTGGCGAGGTCGAAGAAGCGGGCGCGGACCTCGCGATCCTTCCACGGGCTCGATGCGTATTTCAGGTCGACGCCGTAGGCCGAAGTGTCCTGCGAGATCACCAGCAGTTCCTTGACGCCGGCGGCGACCAGCTTCTCGGCCTCGCGCAGCACCTCGTTTGCCGGCCGCGACACCAGATCGCCGCGCAGCTTGGGGATGATGCAGAAGCTGCAGCGGTTGTTGCAGCCCTCGGAAATCTTCAAATAAGCGTAGTGCCGCGGCGTCAGCTTGATGCCCTGCGGCGGCACCAGGTCGAGATGCGGATTGTGCAGCGGCGGCTTCGCCCGATGCACCGCGTCGAGCACGCTTTCATATTGCTGCGGACCCGAGATCGACAGCACGCCCGGATAGGCCGCCTCGATCTGTTCGGGCTCGGCGCCCATGCAGCCGGTGACGATGACTTTGCCGTTGGCGGCCATCGCCTCGCCGATCGCGCCGAGCGATTCCTTCTTGGCGCTGTCGAGAAAACCGCAGGTGTTGACGATCACCAGATCGGCGCCGTCGTGGTTGCGGGCGAGCTCGTAGCCTTCGGCGCGCAGCCGGGTGATGATGCGCTCCGAGTCCACCAGCGCCTTGGGGCATCCCAGCGAGACAAAGCTGATTTTGGGCGCGGAGGCCTGTTGCATCGTTCAAACTGCCTGATTGAGGTGCTGAAGCTAACCCTGATCGGCAGTCTTTACAAGGCGTTAGTTCCCCGGCGGCGAATGAAACAGGCACCGCCGGTTCCAAAACGAGAAAATTTCTCTGCATTGAGGGACCCGGACGGCAACGGTGTTGTTATTTCGCGAGCCACCTTGCCGACGACCGAATTCGGAATTCTATTGAGCCGAGCCAGTGGAGATCGAAAATGCGAGAGCTTTCAGCAGAATCCCGGTTGGGAATGGCACGGCCGGTACCGGGGCGGCTGGCGGAGGGCATCCGGCTGGTCGCCATTGCGGCCGCCTTCGCACTGATCGCCGCGGTGACGTTTGGGACCTTGTCGACGCACCCGTTCTGATACGCTTGCAGGCGCCGGCTATCATCACGGCTTGGCGAACGGCGCAACGGCGATTCCATTGTCCTTCAATGCCTGTCTGACCCCGCGCGCGATTTCGACTGCACCCGGCGTGTCGCCATGAATGCAGACGGTGTCGGTCCGCATCTTGATCACCTTGCCGCTCACCGAGACCACCGCGCCGTCCTGCACCATCCGGACCACGCGCTGGGCGATTGCGGTCGGCTCATGCAGCACCGCGCCGGGCTTCTTGCGCGACACCAGCGTGCCGTTGTCCTCATAGGCGCGGTCGGCGAATACCTCGTGGACCAGCGGCAGCCCGGCGGCTTCGCCGGCATCGACCAGTTTGGAATTCGCCAGCACCACGAAAATCAGCGTCGGATCGACCACCTTGATCGCGGCGGCAATGGCCCTCGCCGTCATGTCGTCCTCGCAGGCGACATTGGACAGCGCACCATGCGCCTTGACGTGGGTGACCTTGTGACCGGCGAGCGAGGCCACCGCCTGCAGCGCACCGATCTGGTAGGCGACTAGATTCTCGATTTCTTTGGATGAGAGACCAGCGACCGGCCGTCGGCCGAAGCCGTGCAAATCGCGATAGCCGGGATGGGCGCCGATGCTGACGCCGCGCGCCTTGGCCAGTGCGGCGGTGTTGCGCATGATGTCGGCGTCGCCGGCGTGGAAGCCGCAGGCGATGTTGACGCTGGTGGCGAGCTCGAGCATCGCCGCGTCGTTGCCCATCTCCCACGCGCCGAACCCCTCGCCGAGATCGCAATTCAGATCGATGGTCATGTGCTGTCTGCCTGGTTGTGTGATCATGCTACGCGTCGAAAGCATTGGTCGCCACGCCGGCGACATTGGCGCTGTGCAACGCGTCGATATCGAGCTGCGAGGCCTGCGCATCGACGACGCGGCTGGGCAGGGCTCGGATCAGTTGCGCCATCGCCCGGTACTCCGCCTGTGCCTGCGCCATGCTGACGGCCTGGAAACGAAAGCCCCGGCCAGCCTGGGTTTGCGCCAGCCGCCGCAGATCAGCCGTGATGACGGTGGCGATTTTCGGATAGCCGCCGCTGGTGCCGCGATCGGGCATCAGCACGATCGGCTGGCCATTGCCGGGGATCTGGATACTGCCGTTGACGGTGCCGTCGGACACAATGTTGTGGCCATGCAGGTGTTTGATCGGCGGTCCTTCGAGTCGATAGCCCATCCGGTCGCTGGTCGCCGATATTTGCCACTCGCTGTCGAGAAACAATTGCACGGCATCGGTGGCGAATTCGTCGTCCTGCGGCCCGAGCAAAACTCGGATCGGCGCGTCTGTCGGGTTCGGCAGATCGATCCTGAGCTCGCGGGTGCCGCTGGCAGCCGTCACCCGAATTTCATCGCCCGGCTGCAGCGGCCGGGGAAATGGACTGCCGAGCCCGGCGCGGGCGTTGACAGCGAGGCTGCCGAACATCAGCTCGCCCTGAATACCACCCTCGATCGCCAGATAGCTGAACACGCCGCCGCGGGCGACGCCGAGCGTCAGGCGCTCGCCTTCGGTGAGGGTGATGGATTCATTGAGGCTGATGGGGCGGCCCTCCACCGCAGCGGGACGCTGCGCTCCGGCGAGGGCAATCCTGACCGGACCGCCGCGCGCGGTGAAGGCAGAGCCGAGCGGTCCGAGTTCGATCGCGGCGGCGAACGGCGCATTGCCGAGCAGCGCATTGGCGGCGGCGAGCGCCAGCGTATCCATCGCACCGCTCGGCGTCAGGCCGTAGCGCTGCGCACCGTGGCGCCCGGCGTCCTGCACCGATGTCGCCGGGCCCGCGGCGGTGACCACGAGCTTGCTCATGAGGTGAGCAATTCGGCGACGATCTCGCCGTGCTCGGCGGCGCGATCCTGCTCGGCGAATTGGTGAGCGTCAATCGCGACGAAACTCACCGCGTCACCGGGTTCCAGCAGAAAGATCGGATCGCGATGCAGCTGATAGGTGCGCACCGGGGTGCGTCCCAACAAATGCCAGCCGCTGGGTCCGGCCAGGCACTGGATGCCGGTCTGCACGCCGCCGATCGAGATCGTACCGGCCGGCGTCAGCAGCCGCGGATTCTGCCGGCGCGGCATCTGCAGCGACGGATCGAGGCCGCTGAGGTAGGACCAGCCCGGCGTGAAGCCGATCATCGCGACGCGATAATCGGCGGCGACATGGCGCGCTACCACTTCATCGGCGCTGATACCAAGCGCCGTCGCGACGTCGTCGAGATCGATGCCATGCTCGCCGCCATAGCTGACCGGAATGCGCCAGTGCCGCTTCGCCACGGCCTCCGATGCGGGATGGGACTGCGCCAGCGCTGTCAGCTGTGCCGCAAGCTCGTCGAAGCCGATCTGTTCCGGATCGTAGTGCACCAGCAGCGAGCGATAGGTCGGCACGGTTTCGGTGACGCCGGCGACTGCGTCGCGCGCCATCGCACGATCGAGCGCTAGCACGCGCCGATTGGCCTCCGCGCTGATCGCACGGCCGAACTCCACCGTGATGGCGGCGTCGCCGCTGGGCAGCATGCGGGGTGGGGACAGGATGGCAGTCATGGGCTCGATAAAATCATGAGCGAAGTGACAGCGATAGCGCGTTTTCAAAGCGAGTGAAAATCACTTCGTGCGATGCATCGTGCAGCGATAAAGCTGCGGCGCGCAACGCGATAAGGTGAGGTGATCGGTGGTGACGGCTGTTCCGCACGAAGTTGCGGTCTGCGGTCTTGACGCAGCGACCATCGCCCGCAAGATGCGCCGCCGAATAGACCTCACCGGAGCTAGCCTGTTCATGTCGTTGACCCCCGAAGCGATCGCCATCCTCGCGCGCGTCTCCACCGCGACCATCACCACGGTGCTGTTGAAGAAGGGATTGCGCAACGTCTGGCTGCGCGGCGCGCGGCCGCTGCGGCCGGGACAGCCGCGGCTGGTCGGCTCGGCCTTCACGCTGCGCTTCGTGCCGGCGCGCGAGGATCTGGCGACGCCGGAATCCTGGGCGTCGCCGATCTCCACCCGCGCCGCGATCGAGGCGATGCCGGAGGGCTGCATCGCGGTGGTCGACGCCATGGGCATCACCGATGCCGGGATCTTCGGCGACATCCTGTGCGCGCGGATTGTGAAACGCGGCGTCACCGCGCTAATCACCGACGGCGTGGTGCGCGATCTCGAAGGCGTGCTCGGCACCGGGCTGCCAGTGTGGTGCGATGGCTTCGCGGCGCCGCCCTCGGTCGCCGGCCTGACTTTCGTCGGCTGGGGTGAGCCGATCGGCTGCGGCGGCGTCGCGGTGTTTCCGAACGACGTCATTGTCGCCGATCAGGACGGCGCGGTGCTGATCCCGCAGGCGCTGCTTGATCACGTCCTGGCCGAAGGCCCGGAGCAGGAACGGATGGAAGGCTGGATCGTCGATCAGGTCAACGAAGGCGCGGTGTTGCCCGGTCTGTATCCGATGAACGCCGAGACCAAGGCACGCTACGCGGCCTGGAAGGCAAGCCACTAAGGGAGATTCGACCATGGAGATTTTTCTCGCCGGTTTGCGGCCGACCCGTAGGGCACCCGCCGAGTATTTCACCGGCACGGTCTGGCAGGACCCGATCGTGACCGCCGAAGCCCCGGCGCGGCTCGTCGCGGTGCGCGTGGCGTTCGAGCCTGGCGCGCGGACCGCGTGGCACACCCATCCGCTGGGCCAGACCCTCTACGTCGTGACCGGCGTCGGCCGGGTGCAGACCCAGGGCGGTCCGGTCCGCGAAATCCGGCCCGGCGATACGGTGTGGATTCCGCCCGGCGAGAAGCACTGGCACGGCGCGGCGCCGGCCAATGCCATGACCCATATCGCGATGCAGGAAGCAGTGGACGGCAGCGCCGTGACCTGGATGGAGCAGGTCACAGACGAGGAATACGGTTCCGCTGTAGGCGGTTAGCGAAAAAAGTTATTATTGGTTCTAAACCTGCGCTGCGAGAGTCTTTGGACACGCCAAGGCCCTGCCGATCGAGCAGGGCCTTGAGCCAGGTCAGGGCGGCTCAGTTGACGCGGCTCCAGGTCTGGCCGCCGCAGAACATGCCGCCGAAGGCGCATCCCTGGACGCGAAGCGTGTCGGGGCCCTTCAGGGCGATGGTGGAGTCGTAGTTGCTGCCGCTTTTCGGATCGTGGATGCGGCCGCTCCATTTGTTGTCGCTGACCGGCTTCATGTTGATCAGGATCTTCTCGTTGTCCTTCATCGCATAGCCGCAGAGGTTCGGACCGCAGGGCTCGATGCGAATCTTGCCTTCCTTTTCTTCGGTCAGCCAGATACCGAGCGGCGAGGCGGCCGCGGTCGAGGTCGGGGGAGCATTTTGCTCAGGCGTCGAAGCCGGCGCGGATGCCACCACCGGCGCGGTACGGTCGGCCGCGGAGGGAGCTGCCGGGGTCGACGCAGCCGGCTGGTCGGGGGTCCGGCTGGCGGTGGTGGCAGGCTGAGCGGCGGGGGCCGCGGCCGTGGCGCCATTGGCGGGCTGCAGCGATTCGCGGCTCGCCGCGGGCGCGTTCGCCGTCGCGGCGGGCGGTCCCAGCGGCTCCCGGTTGGTCTGGCGTTTGGACTTGTTGTCGAGATCGTCGTCACGATCGATCCGCGCGCGATTGCCGCGCTTCGGCCCGGATTCATAGATGCCGGGGATCGAGACCGAGACACAGGATGGCGAATCGCAGTCGGAGGGTTTGTCGATATGGATGGTGCGGCCACCGATATCGAACGAATATGAGTCGCCGGCATGGGCGGCCGAGGTCGCCAACAGCACCGTGGCCAGAACAAAGAGCCTTTTCATCACGACCTCCTGGAGGCTGGAGCCTATTCCCAATCTTGACCTATTTTGCACCGGCACGCGGATGTTGAGCGTGACTCACATCACTCAATAAATGTGAGACCGCAAATTGGACGAAGGTTCACCATTCTTCCCGAACCGCTTTGGTAAAATTGGGGCGGAAGGCTGACCGGCCTGCCCGGGGCGTTCGCCCCCGGGGCATCAGTCGAACCATTTCCGGTAGACGTCCCGGAAGCTGCCGTCTTCCATCTTGATATGCAGCCATTGATCGACGAACTGCTTCAGTGCGATGTCGCGCTGCAGCCAATAGGCTTTCTCGGCGAAATCGAACGGTTTGGTGGGGTGGATGGCGCACAGCACGCCAGGATGAAGCTTCTGCTGGTACAAGGTCTCGGACGCATCGGTCATCATCAGATCGGCATGGCCGTTGGCGATTTCGTCGAAGATCGTGACGTTATCGTTGTGAGTCGTGATCTCGGCGATCTTCACATGGGCCCGCGCGAAGCGTTCATTGGTGCCGCCTGGATTGACGATCACCCGGGTTCCCGGCTTGTCGATGTCCGCCAAGCTGTCGAATTTCTCCTTGTCCGCGCAGCGCGCGATCGGGGTCTTGCCTTCGCGCATGATCGGCGACGAAAATAACCCTTTCTTCTGGCGGTCGAGCGTGATCGAGACGCCGCCCATCGCGACGTCAAACTTGTCGGCTTCAAAATCCTTCATCAGTTGCGGCCAACTGGTCCGGACGTAGTCGACCTTGACGCCGAGCGCCTTCGCCAGCGCCTCCGCCATGTCGACATCGAAGCCCCGGAAGGCCGACGTGGTCTGGTCGAAGGCGGTGAATGGCAAATAGTCGCCGGTCATCCCGACCCGCAGTGTTCCGCGCTGGACGATCTCATCTAGTCGCGAGGACGAGGTCGATTGGGCAGCAGCAGGAGAGGCCGCGAGCAGCACCGTGGCCAACAGGCCGGCAAGAATTCGGAGCATCGGTTCCCCCCCTGGCGCATCATCGCAAGCCTGTCGCTCGCTCCGACCATTCGCAAGTTCGGGATCGACTATCGGTCCGTCGATGCTGGTGTCAATTGTGGAAAAGCCCGGCAGCGGTGGCCTTGCGCCCTGAATCGGCGTTGAAATCGGGGCTGCCGCGACCCTTTCGCGCCGGCTCCGGACCCGGTATGAATTGATGTGACAAGACAAATTCGTTCCGGTCAACCGGGCGGTTTCAGCGGGCCTCAGGAGAACAGAACATGGCAACCAAGACGAAATTTCAGGGGTCTCTGACCGCCTTGGTGACGCCGTTCAAAAACGGCTCGCTCGACGAGGCTGCGTTCCGCGCGCTCGTCAGCTGGCAGATCGCCGAGGGCACCAGCGGTCTGGTGCCGGTCGGCACCACCGGCGAGAGCCCGACGGTCAGCCACTACGAGCACCGGCAGATCGTGGAATGGTGCATCGACGAGGCCAAGGGACGGGTGCCGGTGATCGCTGGCGCCGGCTCGAACTCCACCAAGGAGGCGGTCGAACTGGCGCAGCACGCCGAGAAGGCCGGTGCCGACGCCGTGCTGGTGGTGACGCCGTATTACAACAAGCCGACCCAGGAAGGCATGTATCACCACTTCAAGGCGGTGAACGATGCGATCGGGATTCCGATCTTCATCTACAACATCCCGCCGCGCTCGGTCGTCGACATGTCGGTCGAGACCATGACCAGGCTATCCGAACTGAAGAACATCATCGGAGTGAAGGACGCCACCGGCAATCTCGCCCGGGTCTCGCAGCAGCGTCACGCCATGGGACCGGATTTCATCCAACTCTCCGGCGAGGACATGACGGCGCTGGCCTATATGGCGGCGGGCGGCCACGGCTGCATCTCGGTGGTCGCCAATGTGGCTCCAAAACCCTGCGCCGAATTGATGGCGGCGGTGCTGAAGGGCGACTACGCCGCAGCGCTCGAAATTCAGGACCGGCTGGTGCCGCTGCACGACGCCATCTTCAAGGAACCGGGATTGGCGGGCGCCAAGCATGGTCTCAAGCTGCTCGACCGCGTGCAGGAAGAGGTGCGGCTGCCGCTGATGCCGGTGACGCCGCCGACCGGGCAGGTGATCCGCGCCGCCATGGTCCATGCGGGGCTGCTGAATTGATCCGGCGCCGCCGTCGCTCGTCGTGACGCGGGCCGGTCGCGCCGCCATGCGTGCGAAACTCGTCAGAACAAGAAAAGACAGAGGGAGGCATTCGATGCTGAAGGAATTTCGTGAATTCGCTATGAAGGGCAATGTCGTAGACCTCGCGGTCGGCGTCATCATCGGCGCGGCGTTCGGCGCGATCGTCACCTCGATGGTTGGAGACATCATCATGCCGATCGTCGGCGCCGTCACAGGCGGCCTCGATTTCTCGAATTATTTCACCCCGCTGTCCAAATCGGTGACGGCGACCAGCCTGGCCGAGGCGAAGAAGCAGGGCGCGGTGCTGGCTTGGGGCAGTTTCCTCACGGTGACGTTGAATTTCATCATCGTCGCATTCGTGCTATTCATGGCGATCAGGGCCATGAACAGGCTGAAGCGCAGGGACGAAGCCGCCCCGGCGCCACCAAAGCCCACCCAAGAAGTGGAACTGCTTGGCGAGATCAGGGACCTGCTGAAAAAGAACTAAGTCGGACGTCGTTGGAATGGGCGTTGTCGTCACTAAATCTATTTGAACGCCCAGAGGCACCACAATGTCCGAGAAGAAAGAGCGCCCGATCAAGGTCGTGGCGGAAAACCGCAAGGCGCGGTTCAATTATGCGATCGAGGACACTCTGGAGGCGGGAATTGCGCTCACCGGGACCGAGGTCAAGTCGATCCGCAACGGCAAGAGCACGATCGCCGAATCCTACGCCGATCCGAAGAACGGCGAGATCTGGCTGATCAACGCCAATATCCCGGAATACCTGCAGGCCAACCGCTTCAACCACGAGCCGAAGCGGCCGCGCAAATTGCTGCTGCATCGCAAGCAAATCAACAAGCTGATGGGCGCGGTGGAGCGCCAGGGCATGACCCTGGTGCCTCTGAAGATGTATTTCAACGAGCGCGGCCGGGTGAAATTGCAGCTCGCGCTGGCCAAGGGCAAGCAGCTGCATGACAAGCGCGACACCGAGAAGAAACGCGATTGGGGCCGGGAAAAAGGCCGGCTGATGCGCGCGCGCGGCTAGCCGGGCTTTCGGTCGGACGATGAGGACTGCGCGATGAACCAGAAGAACCTAATGGAGGTGGACTGGAGCACGATTCCAGCGCCGGTCGATGATGGTGCTGCTGCGCATCTGATCGGAATGTCGGTGCCGCCGGTTGGTCTCGTTGCAACCAACGATACCTCGGTGACGCTGTCGACATTGACCGGACGCAGCGTGGTGTTCGCCTATCCGCGCACCGGTGAACCTGGAAAAATCGCGCTGGTCGACGACTGGGACATGATCCCCGGCGCGCGCGGCTGCACGCCGCAGACCTGCGCGTTCCGCGACCTGTTCGCCGAGTTGAAGGCCGCCGGCGCGACGCAGGTGTTCGGATTATCGACCCAAAGCAATGCTTACCAGACCGAGATGGCGTCGCGGCTGCATCTGCCGTTTCCGGTGCTGTCCGATGCAAAGCTCGAACTGACCCATGCGCTAAAACTGCCGACGATGGAAGTCGCCGGGCTGACCATGATCAAGCGGCTAGCGATGATCATCGACGATGGCCGCATCCGCCATGTGTTCTATCCGGTATTTCCGCCGGATCGGAATGCCGGCGACGTGCTGGCCTGGCTGAAGGCGAATCCGGTTGAATGACTTCAGGTATGCGTCCGGGGTACCTCAGGCGCGATCCAGATCCGCGCGCAGCCGCGCGAACACCGACTGAAACATCTGCGGCGTCAGCACGCGGGTATTCGTATTGTAGCGCGAGCAATGATAGCTGTCGTACAGCCGCAGCGCGCCGGCCTGATGCACCGCGCCGTGTCCGAATGGCGCCAGCGCCGCGCGCAGTCCCAACGCCTTGACGGTCGAATCATGGGCTACCCGTCCGAGCGCGACGATGGCGCGCAACCGCGGCATCGTCTCCAGAACAGCACTGAGGAATTGCCGGCAGGTGTTGATCTCGGCCGGCAGCGGTTTGTTCTGTGGCGGCACGCAGCGCACCGCGTTGCTGATCCGGCAATCGACCAGTTGCAGCCCGTCGTCGGGATGCGCCTGATAGTCGCCTTGGGCAAATCCATATTCGATCAACGTCGCGTAGAGCAGATCGCCGGCATAGTCGCCAGTGAACGGCCGCCCGGTGCGGTTGGCGCCCTGCAGACCGGGCGCAAGTCCGACGATCAAGAGCTGGGCATCAGCCTTGCCGAACGAAGGCACCGGGGCATTGAACCAGTCCGGTTGGCGCGCGCGCGCGTCGAGCCGAAAGGCGGCTAGCCTTGGACACAGCGGGCATTCGCGGGTGGGTTCGGTACGGGAGAGGACGGCGGCGGCCGTCGGGCCGCGCGCCGGGCTTTTCTCAATCTTCGAAATCGTCGTCGTCGCCCCTGGCCGCCACGGTCGTCGCCCGCTGCAGGAATTGCGGCGCATGACGCGGTTCGCGCGGCGCGGGACGCTCAGCCGGGTCGCGGCCCAGCTTGGATTGCAACTCGACCAAGTCGGTGAAGACATCGGCCTGACGGCGAAGTTCGTCGGCGATCATCGGCGGCTGGCTGGAGATCGTCGACACCACGGTGACGCGAACGCCGCGGCGCTGCACCGCCTCGACCAGCGAGCGGAAATCGCCGTCGCCGGAGAACAGCACCATCTGGTCGATGTGCTCGGCCAGTTCCATCGCATCGACGGCGAGCTCGATGTCCATGTTGCCCTTGACCTTGCGGCGGCCACTGGCGTCGATGAATTCCTTGGTCGCCTTGGTGACGACGGTGTAGCCGTTGTAGTCGAGCCAGTCGATCAATGGCCGAATCGACGAATATTCCTGATCCTCGATGATCGCGGTGTAATAAAATGCGCGAAGGAGGGTGCCTCGGCTTTGGAATTCCTTCAGGAGACGCTTGTAATCGATGTCGAAGCCTAGCGTCTTTGCAGTTGCGTAGAGGTTGGCGCCGTCAATAAACAGCGCAATCTTGTTGTTGGCAGGGGACATCGAGTTCTCTCGTGTGGTCTGTTGTTAGATTTTTGGCGCGGCAGCAATGAACCGCGCATTTCAAAGTCCAATTTGACACTAATATTAATTGCTCGGCGTACCACACACCACTACCGGCTCGGCAACGCAAGTAGGGTAAGTCTATACTTTTGTTTCGGGAATGCAGCTCCTAATTGACCAGTTCGGGTTTGCACGGGGAGCCGGTGCCGACATCCGTTGTGGCCAGATGCCTTGTTTGTGGGATTAACAGAACGGGCAGGGTGGGCAAGACAACAAATCGGTACTTGCGAAAACCGCCAACCCCCTATACCTACGCCGGATAACCAACATATTCGGCCCCAATTAACGGAGCGACAGTCGATGGCGCGCGTCACCGTGGAAGATTGCATTGATAAGGTCGACAATCGGTTCGACCTGGTGTTGCTCGCTGCGCATCGCGCCCGGATGATTTCGTCCGGTGCGCAACTCACGGTTGATCGCGATAATGACAAAAACCCGGTGGTTTCGCTGCGCGAAATCGCCGACGAGACGATTTCGCCCGAAGATTTGCGTGAAGAGCTCGTTCATTCCTTGCAGAAGTTCGTCGAAGTCGATGAGCCGGAGCCGGATACCATTCCGCTGATCGGATCGGCCGGCGCCAGCGTCGACGCCGACGATACGGAAGTGGCGGTCGAGCGGATGACCGAAGAAGAACTCCTGAAGGGTCTCGAAGGCCTTGCGCCGCCCGAGGAACAGCCCGAGGAAGACGAATAGCGGCGCATCCCCGTGCTGGCTTGAACCGCGCATTTCAAGCCAATTTATCTCAAATTTCAACGGCGCGGACCATGTCCGGGCCGCTTTCGTTGCTGCCGAGGGGGCAGGCGCCGAGCTAGGAAAGACCGATTGCCGCACTGTTGAGCTTTTTCACAAAGGCATGGCTTTCAACACCGCGAAACCCGACATTTTCCTGCCATTCTCAGCTTCACTTCAACGGAAAACGAACTACTGTTACGCGTGCGGGCTCCGGAAGCTCTGAATCCAACGATCCGTGATGTTTGCGGGCGAGAACCGCCATGAGGGTACCATCGATGGCGTATTGGCGCCGCAATTCCCGCCAGATGGAGGCCGCGAGCGGCGCGCTCGCTGTCGCCGTGCCGGAGGCCGTCCCGGTGAAACCGCCGCGGGCGTCGCGGGCGCGGATGATGCGGCAATACGACCTTGTCGAACTGGTGCGGTCGTACAATCCGAACACCGATGAGGATCTGCTGAATCGCGCCTATGTCTATGCGATGATGGCGCACGGGGAGCAGACCCGGGCCTCCGGCGATCCCTATTTCTCGCACCCGCTCGAAGTCGCCGCGATTCTGACCCACCTCAAGCTCGACGACGCCACCATCGTGGCGGCGCTGCTGCACGACACCATCGAGGATACCGAGGCCACCCGCACTGAAATCGACACCATGTTCGGGCATGAGATCGGCGCGCTGGTCGAGGGCCTGACCAAGTTGAAGCGCCTCGAGTTGGTGTCGCGGGAAGCCAAGCAGGCCGAGAACCTGCGCAAGCTGTTGCTGGCGATCGCCGCCGACGTCCGAGTACTGCTCATCAAGCTCGCCGACCGGCTGCACAACATGCGCACGCTGGAATTCGTCCCGCCGGCGTCGCGGCATCGGATCGCCGAGGAGACGCTGGATATCTATGCGCCGCTAGCTGGCCGCATGGGCATGCAGGAGATGCGCGAGGAGCTGGAAGAGCTTTCGTTCAAGACGCTCGATCCAGATGCGTTCGCAGTGGTGATGCAACGGCTCGATGCGCTTGCCGATCGCAACCGCAACCTAATCGGCGAGATCGAAACCCAGTTGTCGGCCAACCTGGCCAAGAACGGCATCGAGGCTGCGGTGACGGGACGGCGCAAGCGTCCATTTTCGATCTGGACCAAGATGGAGCGCAAGTCGATCGGGTTCGAGCAGCTGTCGGATATTTTCGGGTTCCGCGTGGTGCTGAAGGACGTCGCGGCCTGCTATCGCGCGCTCGGCGTGGTTCATACCACTTGGCCGGTCGTGCCGGGGCGGTTCAAGGACTACATCTCGACGCCGAAGCAGAACGACTATCGCTCACTCCACACCACCGTGATTGGCCCGGGGCAGCAGCGGGTCGAATTGCAGATCCGCACCGAGGAGATGGACCAGATCGCCGAAATCGGCATCGCCGCGCATGCGTTCTACAAGGACGGCGTCGGATCGCCCACCGAACTGTTGAAGCGCGAGTCCAACGCGTTCGCGTGGCTGCGGCACACCATCGAAATTCTGTCGGAAAGTTCCAACCCGGAGGAATTTCTCGAGCATACCAAGCTTGAGTTGTTCCACGACCAGGTGTTCTGCTTCACGCCGAAGGGCAAGCTGATCGCGCTGCCGCGCGCCGCCAATGTGATCGATTTCGCCTATGCGGTTCACACCGATGTCGGCAACAGCGCGGTCGGCTGCAAGATCAACGGCAAGTTCGCGCCACTGTCGAGCGAACTGCAGAACGGCGACGAGGTCGAGGTCTTGACCTCGGACGCTCAGTCGGCGCCGCCCTCGGCCTGGGAATCGCTCGCGGTCACCGGCAAGGCCCGGGCGGCGATCCGGCGCGCCACCCGCACCGCGGTGCGCGACCAGTATGCCGGTCTCGGGCGCAGGATCGTCGAACGGTTGTTCGCCCGCGCCAAGATCGAATACGCCGACGACAAGCTCAAGGGCGCTTTGCCGCGGCTGGCGCGCACCTCGATCGAGGATGTGATGGCGTCGGTGGGGCGCAGCGAGATGAAGGCCTCCGACGTCGCCCGCGCGATGTATCCGGATTACAAGGAGGAGCGCGTCGCGCGGTTCGGCGAGAAGAAGACGCTCGGCGAAAAGCTGAAGCTGAAATCGTCGGCCGGTTCGGCGCGCCGCGCCTCCGCGATTCCGATTCGTGGGATCAATTCCGACCTGCCGGTCAAGTTCGCGCCGAATGGTGGCGCGGTGCCGGGCGACCGGATCGTCGGCATCGTATCGCCGGGCGAGGGCATCACCATCTATCCGATCCAGTCGCCGGCACTGAAGGACTTCGAGGACATGCCCGAGCGCTGGCTCGACGTGCGCTGGGATGTCGATGAAACGACGCCGCAGCGCTTTCCGGCGCGGGTGTTCGTGCAGAATGTCAATGAGCCGGGCAGTCTGGCGCAGATCGCGACAGTGATCGCCGAACACGACGGCAACATCGACAACATCGGGATGTTTCGTCGCTCGCCGGATTTCACCGAGCTGACCATCGATCTCGAGGTCTATGACCTCAAGCATCTCAGCGCTATCATCGCCCAGTTGCGCGCCAAGGACGTGGTCGCCAAGGTCGAGCGCGTCAATGGCTAGTCTGTCCCCGTAAGTCCCTCCGCAGGTCCTGCATGCCCAAAATTCCTCCGCTGCGACTCGGAGTCAATATCGATCACATCGCCACGCTGCGAAACGCTCGCGGCGGTCGCCATCCCGATCCGGTGCGCGCGGCGCTGGCCGCGATCGAGGCCGGCGCCGACGGCATCACTGCGCATTTGCGCGAGGACCGCCGTCACATCCGCGACGCCGACATGGCGCGGTTGAAGGCGGAGATCTCAAAGCCGCTGAATTTTGAGATGGCGGCGACTCCCGACATGGTACGGATCGCACTGGCGACCAAGCCACATGCGGTCTGCCTGGTGCCGGAGCGGCGCGAGGAACTCACCACCGAAGGCGGCCTCGACGCGGTTGGTCAGCGCGAATCGCTGGCGCCGTCGATCGCGCGTTTCAACGACGCCGGGATCCGGGTGTCGCTGTTCATCGCCGCCGATCCGGCGCAGATCGAGATGGCATCGAAGCTATGCGCACCGGTGATCGAAATTCACACCGGCGCCTGGTGCGACGCCATCACTGACGGCGAGACGGCCAAGGCGAGCGCCGAGTGGCAACGGATCGTCGCCGGCGCCGCGCTGGCGCAATCGGCGGGGCTCGAAGTTCATGCCGGCCACGGGCTCGACTATGCGACCGCACAGGCCATCGCCGCGCTGCCCCAGATCGCGGAGCTCAATATCGGTTTCCACATGATCGGCGAGGCGTTGTTCGTCGGCCTTGGCGAAACGGTTCGCGCGATGCGCGCGGCAATGAACCGCGGCCGGCAATCGATCGTCGGTCATAGTCTTGCAGCGGGCAAAACATGATCATCGGCATCGGCTCCGACCTGATCGACATCACCCGGATTGCCAAGGTGATGGAGCGGCACGGTGAACGGTTCCTGGACCGGGTTTTCACCGACGTCGAACGCGCCCGGGCCGGGCGCCGCGACAAGCAGCCGAACATGGTCGCCGCCACCTATGCCAAACGCTTCGCTGCCAAGGAGGCCTGTTCCAAGGCGCTCGGCACCGGCATCCGGCAAGGCGTGTGGTGGCGGGATATGGGTGTGGTCAATCTGCGCGGCGGCCGCCCCACCATGGAGTTGACCGGCGGCGCCAAGGCGCGGCTTGACGCCCTGACCCCGGAGGGGTTTGAAGCCCGGATCGACCTGTCGATTACCGACGAATGGCCGATGGCGCAGGCTTTCGTCATAATTTCGGCGGTGATCGCGATCAAACCCTGAGCGCCCCCGCAACCATCGTCCCGATCCTGGACGAAACTAAAATCACTGATTTGTCATGGCATTAGCAAGTTTCCAGGGCTCCGTTGATTGCGTGCCCGGAAACAACGGTCTAAAACCAGCGCGGACCTGTAACGGGTCGAGTCAAGGCGGCGCCGGCATCGGCGATCGCCAGACTTGAGCTAACAAACGTCAACTTCTCATTGCGAAGCGGGCTCGCTTCTCCTGAGAACACTCTGCCACCGCGAGAGGAATCGCGAGGGGAATCGGGAAAGCGATGAGCGTGACATCCGGGACAAAAACTGAGAGCGGCGTCGGCGAGACGATACGCGTCGTCATCCACGCCTTGATCATCGCGCTGGTGATCCGAACCGTACTGTTTCAGCCGTTCAACATTCCGTCGGGATCGATGAAGGCGACGCTGTTGGTCGGCGACTATCTGTTCGTGTCGAAATATTCTTACGGCTACAGCCACTATTCGATTCCGCTGTCGCCGCCGATCTTCTCCGGCCGGATATTCGGCTCTGAACCGGCGCGCGGCGACGTCGTGGTGTTCCGGCTGCCGAAAGACGACAGCACCGATTACATCAAACGCGTGATCGGCCTGCCGGGCGACCGGATCCAGATGCGCGAAGGCCTGCTCCACATCAACGACAAGCCGGTGGTGCGCGAACGGCTGAGCGATTTCGTCGGCGAGGACCCCTGCGGTTCCGATGCCACCGCGCGGGTCAAGCGCTGGAAAGAGACGCTGCCGAACGGTGTGACTTATGAGTCGCTGGATTGCGTCGACAACGGCTTCTACGACAACACCAACGTCTACACCGTGCCGGCCGGCCACTTCTTTATGATGGGCGACAACCGCGACAATTCCACCGACAGCCGGGTGCTCTCGGCGGTCGGCTACGTTCCTTTCGAGAACATCATCGGCCGTGCGCAGATGATCTTCTTCTCGATCGCCGAGGGCGAACACGCCTGGCAGATCTGGCGCTGGCCGACCGCGGTGCGCTGGAATCGTATTTTCTCCATCGTGCGATGAAGCAGGAAGCCACCAACATCGATAGCTCCCCGAAAGCGGATGACGCGGCAGCGCAGCCGGCTGCTGCCGGCGAGCCCGCCGCGGCCAAGAAGCGGCGCAGCAAGGTCAGCGCCAAGGCCGCTGCCGCTGCGATCGAACAGCGGATCGGGCACGCCTTCGCCGATCCGGCGCTGCTGGCGACGGCGTTCACCCATGTGTCGGCGCTGAAATCGTCGCGCAACCGCGCCGACAGCTATCAGCGGCTGGAATTCCTCGGCGACCACGTGCTCGGGCTGGTGGTCTCCGACATGCTGTATCGCGCCTTCCCCAAGGCCGACGAGGGCGAATTGTCGAAACGGCTGGCCGATCTGGTCCGCAAGGAGACCTGCGCCGACGTCGCCAGGAGCCTCGAATTGCTGGAAGGCATCAAGCTCGGCACCGTCGGCGCCGGCGCTGGCGCTCGCTTACGCAAATCGGTGCTCGGCGACATCTGCGAAGCGGTGATCGGCGCGGTGTTTCTCGATGGCGGCTATCCGGCCGCGGCGAAGTTCGTCGAGCGCAACTGGATCGAGCGGATGCGCAAGCCGGTGCGGCCGTTGCGCGACGCCAAGACCGTGCTGCAGGAATGGGCGCAGGGCAAGGGATTGCCGACCCCGGTGTATCGCGAAGTCGAACGCACCGGGCCGCATCACGATCCGCAGTTCCGCGTTGCGGTGGATCTGCCGGGCCTGGCGCCGGCGGAAGGCGTCGGCGGCAGCAAGCGCGCGGCCGAAAAGGTCGCGGCGTCGGTGATGTTGGAACGCGAAGGCGTCAGCGCCGGCGGCAACGATGGATGAAACAATGAACGACGTGCCCGCGACTGCCACTCGCTGCGGCTTCGTGGCGTTGATCGGCGCACCGAATGTCGGCAAGTCGACGCTGGTCAACGCGCTGGTCGGCTCCAAGGTCACGATCGTGTCGCGCAAGGTGCAGACCACGCGGGCGCTGATCCGCGGCATCGTGATCGACAACAACGCGCAGATCATCCTGGTCGACACGCCGGGCATCTTCGCGCCGAAGCGCCGGCTCGACCGCGCCATGGTCCGGACCGCCTGGACCGGGGCGCATGACGCCGATCTGGTCTGCGTGCTGCTCGACGCCCGCGCCGGCATCGATCAGGAGGCCGACGTCATCTTCAGCAACCTGGCCAACGTCGGCCATCCGAAGATCCTGGTGCTGAACAAGATCGATCTGGTGTCGAAGGAAAAATTGCTGGCGTTGACTCAGAAGGCCAACGAGCGCCTGAAATTCGCCGAAACCTTCATGGTGTCGGCGCTGTCGGGTGACGGCGTCGACGATCTGCGCCGCGGGCTGGCGGCACGGGTACCTTTGGGCCCATTCCACTATCCCGAGGACCAGATGTCGGACGCGCCCTTGCGGCATCTGGCGGCCGAAATCACCCGGGAAAAGATCTTCCGGCAACTGCACCAGGAGTTACCGTATCAGTCCACGGTCGAGACCGACACCTGGACCGAGCGCAAGGATGGATCGGTGCGGATCGAGCAGACGATTTTCGTCGAGCGCGAAAGCCAGCGCAAGATCGTGCTCGGAAAGGCTGGCGCCACCATCAAGTCAATCGGCGCGGATGCCCGCAAGGAGATCGCCGAGATCGTGGGCCAGCCGGTGCATCTGTTCCTGTTCGTGAAGGTCCGCGAGGACTGGGGCGACGATCCCAATCGCTATCGCGAAATGGGCCTTGAATTCCCGAAGGAATAGCCAGCATCTCGATGACCATTCCCAAGAACGTGATCTGGTTCGAAGCCCTGCTGTATATGTCGCTGATACTCGACGCGCTGTCGGTGGCGTTCCAGGATCGTACGCCGACCGACGAGATGGCGCAGGGCGTTTTCGCGGTCGCCAATCTGATCGCGGCCTGCTTGATCCTGCTGCTGGTCTATCTGGTCCAGCTCGCAGCGCAGCGCCGTAAGAACTGGGCGCGCGGTGTGTTGGTGGCGTCGTTGGTGTTTTCCATCGTGTCGCTGACGCAGATCATCGGCGACACCGGGCTGCAGGGGGGGCTGCTGATCGATATCCTGTCCTGCGGGCTCACCGCCGCGGGCCTTTATCTCTCGTTCACGGGCGACGCCAAGGGTTGGTTCAATCAATAGTGCGGGTCGCCGTGGCTGCATGTGGCCGCGGAATCCTGTAGCATTGATCGATGGAATGGACCGACGAGGGCATCATCCTGGGGGTGCGGCGACATGGCGAATCGAGCGCCATCGTCGAACTGTTGACCCGCGGCCATGGCCGACATTTGGGCCTCGTGCGCGGCGGTGCCGGCTCGAAGCTGCGGCCGCTGCTGCAGCCCGGTAACAGCGTTTCCGCGGTGTGGCGGGCGCGGCTCGACGAGCATCTCGGTTACTATCTGCTCGAAGGCACGAGGATGCGGGCTGCGACCGTGCTGGCCTCTAGCCATGCGGTCTATGGCGTGACCCATCTGGCGTCGCTGGCGCGGCTGTTGCCCGAGCGCGATCCGCACGAAGACATCTACGAGATGCTGGAACGTACGCTGAACGATTTCGACGACGTCGGCGACGCCGCCACCCATCTGATCCGGTTCGAACTGGCGATGCTGGCCGAACTCGGCTTCGGCCTTGATCTGTCCAGTTGTGCGGCAACCGGAACCACGTCGGAGCTGATCTACGTCTCGCCGAAATCCGGCGGCGCGGTGTCGCGGGCGGCCGGCGAGCCTTGGCGCGACAAGCTGCTGCGGCTGCCGCCGTTCCTGCGCGAGGACAATGGCGGCCATAACGGCTGGTCCGACCAGGATCTGCAGGACGGCTTCGACCTGACCGGCCGGTTCCTGCTCCGCAACGTGCTGGAGCCGCGCGGGCAGGGCCATTCCGACGCCCGCGACGGCTTCATCAATGCTGTGACGAAGCATCTGGCGCGGGTGGCAATTCTTTGATTTTCCAGCGGTTTGACGAGCGGCTTGTCGAAACAAGCGTCAGAGTCTAACCCCTCCCCATGGGAAAACGACTGATTCCGCCGGAGCCGGCGGAGATCCATGATGTGCAGCTGCGCGAGGCGCTGGAAGAGCGCTACCTCGCTTATGCGCTCTCGACCATTATGCACCGGGCGCTGCCGGACGCGCGCGACGGCCTGAAGCCGGTGCATCGCCGCATCCTCTACGGCATGCGCTTGCTGCGGCTCGACCCCGGCACGCCGTTCAAGAAATCGGCAAAGATCGTTGGCGACGTGATGGGCTCGTTCCATCCGCATGGCGACCAGTCGATCTACGACGCGCTGGTGCGGCTGGCGCAGGATTTCTCCTCGCGCTACCCGCTGGTCGACGGCCAGGGCAATTTCGGCAATATCGACGGAGATAATCCCGCCGCCTACCGCTACACCGAAGCGCGCATGACCGATGTCGCGCGGCTGCTGCTCGACGGCATCGACGAGGACGGCGTCGCGTTTCGCCCGAATTATGACGGCCAGTCGAAAGAGCCGATCGTGCTGCCGGGCGGATTTCCGAACCTGCTCGCCAACGGCGCGCAGGGCATCGCGGTCGGCATGGCGACCTCGATCCCGCCGCACAACGTCGCCGAACTCTGCGACGCCGCGCTGCACCTGATCGAGAAGCCGGAGGCGAAATCCAAGGCGCTGCTGCGCTGGGTCAAGGGTCCGGACTTTCCGACCGGCGGCATCATCATCGATTCCAAGGAAAGCATCGCCGAAGCCTACATGACCGGGCGCGGCTCGTTCCGCACCCGCGCCAAATGGAGCCAGGAAGAGGGCGCCCGAGGCACCTGGACCGTGGTGATCACCGAGATCCCCTGGCTGGTGCAAAAATCGCGGCTGATCGAAAAGATCGCTGAACTCTTGAACGAGAAGAAGCTGCCGCTGGTCGGCGATGTCCGCGACGAATCCGCCGAAGATATCCGCGTGGTGATCGAACCGAAATCGCGCGCCGTGGATCCGGAACTGCTGATGGAATCGCTGTTCCGGCTGACCGAGCTGGAAAGCAAGATCCCGCTCAATCTCAACGTGCTGGTGAAGGGCCGGATTCCCAAGGTGCTGGGCCTTGCCGAATGCCTGCGCGAATGGCTCGACCATCTGCGCGACGTGCTGCTGCGCCGCTCGAACTATCGCAAGGCGCAGATCGAGCATCGGCTCGAAGTGCTCGGCGGCTATCTGATCGCCTATCTGAACATCGACAAGGTGATCAAGATCATCCGCACCGAGGATGAGCCGAAGCCGGTGTTGATGAAGGCGTTCAATCTCACCGACATTCAGGCCGAGGCGATCCTGAATATGCGGCTGCGGTCGTTGCGCAAGCTCGAGGAATTCGAGATCCGCACCGAGGACAAGAATCTGCGCGCCGAGCTGAAGGGCATCAACGCGATCCTGAAGTCCGAGCCCGAGCAATGGGCCAAGGTCGGCGAGCAGGTCCGCAAGGTCCGCGACATGTTCGGGCCGAAGACCGCGCTCGGCAAGCGCCGCACCATGTTCGCCGACGCGCCGGAGCACGATCTCGCCGCGATTGAAGAAGCCTTCGTCGAGCGCGAGCCGGTCACCGTGGTGATCTCCGACAAAGGCTGGGTCCGCACGTTGAAAGGCCATGTCGCCGATCTGTCGGGGCTGGTGTTCAAGCAGGACGACAAGCTCGACAAGGCGTTTTTCGCCGAGACCACGTCGAAGCTGCTGCTGCTCGCCACCAACGGCCGGTTCTACTCGCTCGATGTCGCCAAGCTGCCAGGCGGTCGCGGCCATGGCGAGCCGATCCGGATGTTCATCGACATGGAGCAGGACGCCGCGATCGTGGCGCTGTTCGTGCACAAGGGCGGTCGCAAGTTCCTGGTCGCCAGCCATGACGGCCAGGGTTTTGTCGTCGGCGAGGACGATTGCGTCGGCACGACCCGCAAGGGCAAGCAGATCCTCAATGTCGAGATGCCGAACGAGGCGCGGGCGCTGACCGTGGTCGGCGAGAGCCACGACACCGTGGCGGTGATCGGCACCAACCACAAGATGGTGATCTTCCCGCTCGACCAGGTGCCGGAGATGGCGCGCGGCCGCGGCGTCCGGCTGCAGAAATACACCGGCGGCTCGTTGTCCGACGTCGCCACCTTCAACGCCAAGGAAGGCCTCGGCTGGCGCGATTCCGCCGGTCGCGACTTCAGCATGACCATGAAGGAACTGGCGGAATGGCGCGGCAACCGCGCCGATGCCGGGCGCCTGGCGCGCGGTCTGCCGAAGTCGAACAAGTTCGGTCGCGGCATCGAATAGGCCGCCTGCGCTTTGATCGCGCCATATGTCGCAGGCGCCTGCCGCATTAGCCTTTGCGCCGGCGCGCGAAACATTCTTGGAATGGCGCAATGATTCAACTTTGTTTCAGGCTTTGCCGGCTGCTGGTGCCGGTACTCGCGATCTCGATGGCGCCCGGTGCCGCGCACGCCGCTGCGGAACTCGACGGCGCCGCGATGAGTTGGCCGTGGGCGGTGCCGTTCGCCGGCGTCCTGTTGTCGATCGCCACCGGGCCGCTGCTGTTTCCGAAAATCTGGCACGCGCATTACGGCAAGATCGCCGCCGCCTGGGCACTGCTGGCGTTGCTGCCAATCGGGGTGTTGAACGGCTGGTCCTTGATGCTGGCATCGCTGGTGCACGCGCTGCTGGCTGAATATCTTAGCTTCATTGTGCTGTTGTTTGCGCTCTACACCGTCGCCGGCGGAATCCTGGTCACCGGCACGATGCGCGCAACGCCGCTGCTCAACACCGCGCTGCTGGCGCTCGGCACCTTGTTTGCGAGCATCATCGGCACCACCGGGGCCGCGATGATCCTGATCCGCCCGCTGATCCGCGCCAACGCGAACCGTCCGACCAACGTCCACGTCATCGTGTTCTTCATCATCCTGGTCGCCAATGTCGGCGGTGCGCTGTCGCCGCTCGGCGATCCGCCGCTGTTCGTCGGGTTTCTGCGCGGCGTCGATTTCTTCTGGCCGCTGCAGCATCTGTGGCAACAGACGCTGATCGTCGCGCTGTGCCTGCTCGCAGTGTTTTACGCGCTCGATCGCTGGCATGCCCGCAAGGAGCCGCCGAGCGGCGGAGCGGCAGCGCCAGAGCCGATCGGACTGCGCGGCGGCGTCAACTTCGCGCTGATCGGATTGATCGTCGCGGCGATCCTGCTGTCGGCGACCTGGCAGCCCGGCATCGTATTCGATGTTTATGGCACCAAGGTCGCATTGCAGAACCTGGTGCGCGACGGCGCGATCCTGATCCTGGCCGTGCTGTCGTTGTGGCTGACCGCCGACGAGCACCGCTCCGCCAATGATTTCTCCTGGGAGCCGATCCGGGAGGTCGCCAAGCTGTTTGCCGGAATCTTCGTCGCCATCATCCCGGTGCTGGCGATGCTGAACGCGGGCAAGGCCGGCATCTTCGCGCCGCTGTTGTCGGTGGTGACCGGCGCCGATGGTGCGCCGCGCGAGGTTCCGTATTTCTGGTTCACCGGGCTGTTGTCGGCCGTACTCGACAATGCACCAACCTATCTGGTGTTCTTCGAACTGGCCGGCGGCAACCCGGCCGAACTGATGGGACCGCTATCCGGTACGCTCGCCGCGATCTCGATGGGGGCGGTGTACATGGGAGCGCTGACCTATGTCGGCAACGCGCCCAATTTCATGGTCTACGCCATTGCCTCGGAACGCGGCATCAAGATGCCCGGCTTCTTCGGCTACGCATTGTGGGCGAGCGTCGTGCTGCTGCCGCTGTTCCTGCTGCTGACCTATCTGCCGATCGTGCCGCATCTGGGATTGCACTGAGCCGTCGCGCGCTGCGCCGCGGCGAACGCGCGGATTCGGGAGATCGTCGGCAAGCTTCAACGTCCGCGATTGGCGGTGGACCCCGACAAGACGCACCTGCTAAATGAGAGCATCGGCGCCGCCATATGACGGCAGCACCACAAGAAACGTTCGAGGGCAGGGAATGGCGTCCAACAAGAAGAAACTGCTGATCACGGAGTCGATGTCGCTGCGGGGCAGGGCGCTGTTCGACGAACGGGCCGATATCGAAACCGTCGAATTCTCCAATATGATTTCCGCGCCCGATTTCGAGGCGTTGTTGCAGCAAGAGGCCCCGGTTCACGGCGTGGCGCTCGGCGCGACGCGGTTCGGTGAGCCCGAACTCGAGGCCTCCAAGGAAATGAAGGTGGTGGCGCGGATCGGGGTCGGCTACGACGCCGTCGACGTCGCCGCGCTCAGCCGTCGCAAGGTGCCGCTGATGGTGGCGGGCACCGCGAATTCGCCCTCGGTCGCCGAACAGGCGCTGTTCATGATGCTGACGCTGGCCAAGCGCGGCGTCGAACTGCATGCGCTGGTCAAGACCGGCGGCTGGAGCACCAGGCTCGGACTGTTGCCGTTCGATCTGTTCAGCAAGACCGTGCTGATCATCGGCTTCGGCCGGATCGGCACCCGCACTGCCAAGCGTTGCCTGGCGATGGAGATGCAGGTGCTGGTGTACGACCCCTACAAGTCGGCCGACGAGATCAAGGCCGCCGGCTGCGAGAAGGTCGACGACCTCGACGCGGCGCTGCCGCGAGCCGATTTCGTCAGCATTCATTGCCCGAAGAATCCCGAGACCACCGGCATGTTCGATGCTGCGCGGATCGCGCGGCTGAAGCCGACGGCTTATCTGATCAACACCGCGCGCGGCGGCATCGTGGTCGAGAAGGCGCTGTACGACGCGCTGGTGGCGGGCAAGCTCGCCGGCGCCGGGCTCGACGTGTTCGAGGTCGAGCCGCCGCCGCATGGCCATCCGCTATTCGAACTGCCGAACGTGGTGATCGCCCCGCATGTCGCCGGCGTCACCCGCGAAGCGCTCGACCGCATGGGCGAGCAGACCGCGCGCAACATGCTAAGCGCGCTCGACGGCGAGCCGATCCGGCAGAACGTGATCAATCAGGACGTGCTCGCCTAAGCGCGCCCGATCGCCACCGCGGGCTGGGCCGCAGCGATCCCTTTCATCCGCTGGGGAAATTCATGTCGATCAAGGAATATGCCGACCATGACGGCGTCGGCCTCGCCGACCTCGTCCGTCGCAAGCAGGTCAGCGCGCTGGAATTGCTGGAGGAGGCGATCGCCCGCACCGAACAGGTCAATCCGAAGCTCAACGCCGTGGTGGTGCGGCATGACGGCTACGCCCGCAAACAGATCGAGGCCGGGCTGCCCGATGGGCCGTTCACCGGAGTGCCGTTCCTGCTCAAGGATCTCGACCTGCTGGCGGGGACCCGGACTACATTCGGCGCCAGCCTGTTCAAGGACAATGTCGCCGACCACACCGGCACCTTGGCCCAGCGCTTCCTCGACGCGGGACTGACGATCTTCGGCAAGAGCGCCAGCCCGGAATTCGGCTTGATGCCGACCACCGAGTCACGGCTGCACGGCCCGACCCGCAATCCCTGGAACCCGGCACATTCGTCTGGCGGCTCGTCCGGCGGCGCGGCGGCGGCGGTGGCCGCGCGCATCCTTCCGGTCGCCCACGCCAGCGACGGCGGCGGTTCGATCCGGATTCCGGCCTCGGCCTGCGGCGTGTTCGGATTGAAGCCGACCCGGGCGCGCAATCCGAGCGGTCCTGACCGCGGCGAGGGCTGGGGCGGGTTGTCCTGCGGTCATGTCGTGAGCATCAGCGTGCGCGACAGCGCGGCGATGCTGGATGCGATCCACGGCCCGGAGCCGTCGAGCCCCTACGTCGCGCCAAAGCCTGAGCGGCCGTTCGCCCAGGAAGTCGGCCGCGATCCAGGCCGGCTGCGGATCGCCTTCACCGACAAGTCTCCCTATGGCGACCCGATCGACGTCGAGGTCGCCGCGGCGGTCCGTGATGTCGCCAATATGCTCGTCGGCCTTGGCCACGATGTCGAGGAGCGCGCCCCGGCGCTGCCTGCCGATCCGGCGGCGGTGATCGCGACCATAGTCGCCTGCAACACCGGTCTCACCGTGCAGCTTGCCGAGCAGGCGCTCGGCCGCGCGGTCACCGACCGTGACTTTGAGATCCTGACCCTGGCCAGCGCCGCCAACGCCCGCCAGGCCAGCGGGATCGACTATCTGGCGGCACAGCTCGCGGCGTTCCAGATTTCGCGCAGCCTCGCCGGCTTCTTCGAGGGCTGCGATGTGTTCCTGTCGCCGACACTATGCACGCCGCCGGTTCGGCTCGGCGAGATCGATACCATGACCAACGATCTGTCGGGGATCGGGCCGATCCTGCGTCGCTACATGCCGGGCACTAGCATGTTCAACATGTCCGGGCAGCCGGCAATGTCGGTGCCTCTGGCCTGGAGTGGGAGCGGGCTGCCGATCGGTATGATGTTCGCGGCGCGGTTCGGCGACGAGGCAACGCTGCTCCGGCTCGCAGCCCAACTGGAGCAGGAACGGCCGTGGAAGGCCCGGCGGCCGCCGATTTCCGCCTAAAGACTCGCCGACCCAAGCCTAAAAAAGCCATACGTATCCTGGAACAACAACCTGGATTCGGCGTTCACGCGCCGGAGTGGGCCAGATATTTACGATTGCTTCTCGGGGGACGAGTCGTTGAGTCAAAATGATCCGACCGATCAAACGCTCGCGGTGATCGCCAGCATCTTCGAAAAGCCGGAGGTCAAGCCGGAGGATCATCGGCATCCGACTGAGTCCGGCTCCGATGCCGTCGATCCAGCCGAAAGTGCCCTCGTGGCGCCCGCAACTCTCGCAACCGCCGCGGCTGCGAAACCGGCATTGGCCGATATCGATGGCTATTCAAAATACGGTCCCGGTCCGCTCGATTCGCTGCGGTTCAAATGGACCGCGCGTTTCGACGGCAACAGCCACTACTATGTCGACGAGACGATCGGAACCACGTCGCGGCCGATCAGCAGCGGACCGATGCCACGGGATGAAGTGGTCGCATTCATCGACGAGCGCGAGCGCGAGGCGAAGCGGCGGTTCGAGGCGCTGCGAATTCAGATGACCTCGGGGCCGTCCGAGCGCGGCCAGGACGACGGCTAGCGATGGCGAGGAATAGGCGTCGGTCTGCATCGTCTGAGCCAGCTCGAGCAATGATTACGCAACAACGCGCCTGACAAGACCCGAAAATTCCGCAAAACAAAAAAGAAGGCGCCCCGCGAAGGGCGCCTTTGTCGTTTCAGTGCCGCATTTCGCGGGCGTTGCCCGCGAATCGCTTACTGCGAGTAGTACATGTCGAATTCGACCGGATGCGGGGTCATTTCGAAACGCATAACTTCGGTCATCTTCAGCTCGATGTAGCTGTCGATGAAGTCGTCGTCGAACACGCCGCCGGCCTTCAGGAAGCCGCGGTCCTTGTCGAGGTTTTCCAGCGCTTCGCGGAGCGAACCGCACACCGTCGGGATCGACTTCAACTCTTCCTTCGGCAGGTCGTAGAGATCCTTGTCCATCGCCGGACCCGGATCGATCTTGTTCTTGATGCCGTCGAGGCCGGCCATCAGCATCGAGGCGAAGCCGAGATAGGGGTTCGCCATCGGATCCGGGAACCGGACTTCGACGCGCTTGGCCTTCGGGTTGGTGGTGTAGGGAATGCGGCAGGAGGCCGACCGGTTGCGCGCGGAATAGGCCAGCAGCACCGGCGCTTCATAGCCCGGGACCAGACGCTTGTAGGAGTTGGTCGACGGGTTGGTGAAGGCGTTGATCGCCTTGGCGTGCTTGATGATGCCGCCGATGTAGTGCAGGCAGGTTTCCGAGAGATCGGCGTATTTGTTGCCGGCGAACACCGGCTTGCCGTCCTTCCAGATCGACTGATGCACATGCATGCCCGAGCCGTTGTCGCCATAGACCGGCTTCGGCATGAAGGTAGCGGTCTTGCCGTAGATGTGCGCGACCTGATGGATGCAGTACTTGTAGATCTGCATCTGGTCGGCCATGTGGGTGAGGGTGTCGAACTTCATGCCGAGTTCGTGCTGGGCGGAAGCCACTTCGTGGTGGTGCTTTTCGACCTTGACGCCC
The DNA here is from genome assembly GCF_013377015.1 of Rhodopseudomonas sp. Classification (GTDB taxonomy): domain Bacteria; phylum Pseudomonadota; class Alphaproteobacteria; order Rhizobiales; family Xanthobacteraceae; genus JARJEH01. Next base: position 262,742 of record NZ_JACABA010000002.1, read on the forward strand.
ATCTTGGCCATCGCGCCGAGCATTTCGGATCGCATGTCCTGCACCGAATCCTGCGGCGGAACCGGGAAGTAGCCGGCCTTGGTGCGGATCCGGTGGCCGAGATTGCCGCCTTCATATTCGGTGTCGGAATTGATCGGCAATTCCGAGGAGTCGAGCTTGAAGCCGGTGTTGTACGGCGTGGTCTGGTAGCGCACGTCGTCGAACACGAAGAATTCAGCTTCCGGGCCGACGAACACGGTGTCGCCGACGCCCATCGACTTGACCATGGCTTCGGCCTTCTTGGCGATGCCGCGCGGGTCGCGGTTGTAGGGCTCGCCGGTCGAGGGCTCGAGAATGTCGCAGGTGATCACCATGGTGGTTTCTGCGAAGAACGGATCGATCGTCGCGGTCGACGGATCCAGCATCAGCATCATGTCGGACTCGTTGATCGCCTTCCAGCCGGCGATCGAGGAGCCGTCGAACATGGTGCCTTCGGCGAACATGTCCTCATCGACCATCGAGACGTCGAAGGTGACGTGCTGCCACTTGCCGCGCGGATCGGTGAAACGCAGGTCGACGTATTTCACGTCATTGTCCTTGATCGATTTCAGGACTTCTTTTGCGGTCGTCATGATTACCCCTTGTGTCTACGGTCGGTGTCTACAGGCGTGGTAAAACAGCAGCCGCAAGCGGCCGCCGAGTGAAGTCGTGATGGTGATAGGCCGTCGGGTTAGATGGCGTCCAGTCCGGATTCGCCCGTTCTGATGCGGATAGCCTCTTCAATATTTGAAACAAAAATCTTGCCGTCGCCGATCCGGCCGGTCTGGGCGGCGCGCCGTATCGCATCGATGGCTTTTTCCACCAGGTCATCGGAGATCACAATCTCGATTTTGACCTTGGGCAGGAAGTCGACGATATATTCCGCACCGCGGTACAACTCGGCATGCCCCTTCTGTCGCCCGAAGCCTTTCGCCTCGGTGACGGTGATGCCCTGCAGTCCAACCTCCTGAAGTGCCTCTTTCACTTCGTCCAGTTTGAACGGCTTGATAATGGCTTCGATCTTTTTCACTTAGACTCTCCCCGACCTTCGAACTTCCTAGGTCAACATGCTTATTACAGATCGCGCGGCGTTGCGCGTTTGATCGATAACTCCGCTGGTCGGATGGGTGAGCAGCGCCGCTGCCCCCCGGGAAAATCGTTTCCGCGAGAGAAGTCGGGCGCGCGCAACCCCTGCAATTGCAGGCGAGCGCGAGGGATCGAAACATGACTTCCGTAAAAGCAGGGTCCATGCCAAGTTCACAAGGCGGCTGATTTTAGAGCGTTATCAGATTATTAAGAGCACCGCTGCGTAGACTTTGGTGGTCCTGCGAACGACGTGCTGTCTAAAGTAATGGCACGAAGCTCAAACTGTAGGCAACTTGATTCGATTGGTTTGACTTAGTTGGGATTCCACTGCCTCACGATAAGGCGATGAACTGGGATTTGGGCATGGAACTGCTGACTCCTGCCGAGATGGATCGCGCGGACCTGCTGACGATCTCTCACGGCTCCTCCGGATTTGCGCTGATGCTGACGGCGGGACGGCATGTTGCGCGCGCCGCGATCGAGCTCATCGAGGTGGGGCCGATCCTGGTTGTGGCCGGTCCCGGCAATAACGGCGGCGATGGCCTGATTGCGGCCACGGAGCTGGTTGCGCTAGGTCGCAGCGTCACGGTGATGCTGCTCGGCGAGCGCGACGCACTGAAAGGCGACGCGGCGCTGGCCGCGCGGGAGTGGAAGGGCCCGTTGCTGCCGTTCCTGCCGCAGTCGATCGGTGCGCCGAGCCTGATCATCGACGCGCTGTTCGGCTCCGGCCTGAACCGATTGGTCAAGGACGATGCGCTGGCGATGATCGAGGCGACCAACGCGAGCGGCATTCCGGTGCTGAGCGTCGACCTGCCGAGCGGCATCAACGGGGCTACCGGCGCGGTGATGGGCGCCGCGATCCGCGCCCGCGAGACCGTCACCTTCTTTCGCCGCAAGCCCGGCCACATGCTGCTGCCCGGACGACTGCACTGTGGCCGTTTGCAGGTGGTCGATATCGGCATCGACGCCAGCGTGCTCGACGAGATCCGGCCAATGGCCTTCGTCAACGATCCTGACTTGTGGCTCGGTTCATTTCCGGTGCCGCGGGTCGATGGCCACAAATACGGCCGCGGCCATGCCGTCGTGATCTCCGGCAAACTGTCGCAGACCGGCGCGGCGCGGCTGGCAGCCCGCGGCGCGCTGCGGGCAGGAGCCGGACTGGTCACTGTCGCGTCGCCCGGCGATGCGCTTGCGGTCCATGCCAGCGCCCTGACCGCGATCATGCTGCGCCAGATCGATACGCCGGAGCAGTTCGCCGAGCTGGTGGCCGATCGCCGCTTCAACGCCTGCGTGATTGGTCCGGGCGCCGGCGTCGACGACCGTACCCGCAGTCTGGTGCTAGCGGCGCTAGCGGCCGGGACCGGGACGGTGCTCGACGCCGACGCGCTGACCAGTTTCGCGGGAGGGCCGGAAGAGTTGTTCGAGGCGATTAAATCTGACAGTAATCCAGAGGTTATCCTTACCCCTCATGAGGGAGAATTTCCTCGTCTTTTCAGTGATATGAGCAACAAGAATCCACTTCGATCAAAACTTGAAAAAGTTCGGATAGCGGCGCAACGCTCCGGGGCCGTCGTGCTGCTCAAGGGGCCCGACACGGTGGTGGCGTCGCCGGATGGTCGCGCCGCGATTGCGGCCAACGCGCCGCCATGGCTGGCCACCGCGGGGGCCGGCGACGTGCTGTCGGGCATCATCGCGGGGATGCTGGCGCAGCGCGTGCCGGCATTCGAAGCCGCCTGCATCGGCGTCTGGATCCATGGCGAGGCTGCCTGCGAGGCAGGGCCGGGCCTGATCGCCGAGGACCTGTCGGAAGTGCTGCCGGCGATATTTCGGCGGCTCTATGACGATCTCGGGATCGAGTATTAGAGCACGGCGTAGTTGCGCAGCAGCCGCGGCGCCGACCAGTTTGCCGCCATCGCTTCGATCAGCCAGAGCCCGGCGAATTCGGCCACGAAGGCGATCCGCTGGGTCTGGCCGGCGTCGATCGCCAGCGTATCCAGCCAGAACGGTTTCCAACCGTCATCAAGCCGGTCGAGCAGCCGGAAATGATGGCCGTGCAGATGGAATACCACCGGGTTCGCGGCGCGATTGGTCAGCGCAAGCACCACGGCCCGGCCGCGCTTGACCTGAAAGGCCGGCGCGGCCGATGGCACAAAGCCGTTCGGGAGGCTCCAGTCCTGTGCGATGCCGAGCGCCAGATCGACACGCAAGGCGCTCTTGAGGTCGATCCGGGCCGGCAGGCCGTTGTCCGGCAGGCTCGCGAGGATCGGCAGCGGCGCTTCGCGCAGCGGCGAATCGCCGGAATAGAGCAGCCGGACGATCAGGTAGGCGCGCTTGCCGTCATGCAGGCTGATCGGAAAACTTGTCCCTGCGGCCTTGGTCGCATCGACGAAGGCGTCGATCCGGGTGCCCGGCGCCAGCACCAAGGTGCCATCGCGGGCCAAGAACGGCTCCGAGGGCTGCCCGTCGAGGGCCATCACCCGGACCTCGTGTTCTGCGATTTTAACGGCGATCACATTGCGTTGGCAGCCATTGATGAAGCGGAGCCTCAACCTGACGTTGGTGCGGACGCCAAGGTCCAGCCCGGGCTGGCCATTGACGGTGTAGCTCGGCTCGGCATCGGCGGTTTCGGTGCCGGGCGGCAATGCGCGGCCATCCGGCCCCAGCCGCCAATCCTCGATCAGCACCACCTCGTCACGGTCCACCGCAACCGCTTCGCTCTCCTGGACGATCAGGGCCTGCGCCGGCATCGGCGCGTCGTCCGTCAGCAGCCGTAGATCCAACATAAGTGTCCCGGCGTGACGCAGCGCGATCGCGAACTCATCCTGTCCACCCGGCGCCACCGGTCGCCGCGCCGTCAGCGGTTCGGCAGCGAGCGCGCCCTCGATGCCGTGCCAGTTCAGGATCGCCGGCTGGGCGAGCTTGTTTTCGAATCTCACGGCGAGTTCGTCGCCGCGCTGGAACCGCATCGGACCAGATTCAATCGGCTGCAGCGACGATATCCGGGTCTCGGGCGCGCCAGGCCGCAGCGCCGCCAAGGCTGGCTTCGCCAGCAGGGTCACGGCCTGGCGTGCCGGCGTGGCGGCGTAAGCCGGCGAACCGATGCCGAGGCCGGCGCAGCTCAGCCCGGCGCCGCCGAGTCGGGCCAGCAGGCCACGCCGCGTGATCGCAAAACCAGGATATGTCATGCTCGATGCGGACCATTTTCCCGCCGCGCTGTCCAGTATCTGGCGGATCGCCCGGCTGGGGCTTGTGCGGGGATTTTTTTGATGCGAAGCGTCGCACGCATGTTATAAGCCCGCCGCCCGCGGCATCGCGGTCGGACATGATGCTCCTCGCGGGCGTGGCGGAACTGGTAGACGCGCTGGATTTAGGTTCCAGTGACGAAAGTTGTGGGGGTTCGAGTCCCTCCGCCCGCACCAAACGCCACTCGCGTTTGCGCATGACGAATTTCCGGAGGACATATTCCGCAAGGGTATCCGTCCGCCAAGCCACCGGTGCAGGCTTACGCCGCGCATCGATCAGATTGACAAGGCCGGTCGCCGAACCGGACCAAGCGGGAAGAAGATGGACGCCATGCAGGTCAAGGAAACCGTCGCGGACGGATTGAAGCGCGAATTCCAGATCAGTGTCCCGGCCGCGGACATCGACGCCAAAGTCGATGCGCAGCTGGTCGACATGAAGGACAAGGTGAAGCTGAACGGCTTTCGCCCGGGCAAGGTGCCGGTCGGCCATCTGAAGCGACTCTATGGCCGCTCGGTCGCCGCCGAGACCATCGACAAGCTGATCCGCGAGACCAATGACGCGATCTTCACCGAGCGCGGATTCCGGCTCGCGACCGAGCCGAAGATCACGATGCCGACCGAGCAGGCCGAGGTCGAGCAGATCCTCGCCGGCAAGTCCGATCTCAATTACACCGTCGCAATCGAAGTCGTGCCGGCGATCGAACTGGCTGATTTCAAGAGCTTTTCGGTCGAAAAGCCGGTGGTCGAAGTGACCGATGCCGACGTCGAGGAGGCGATCAAGCGGATCGCCGAGCAGAATCGCGCGTTCGCCGCCAAGGGCGAGGGCGCCAAGGCGGAAACCGGCGACCGGGTCACGGTGTCGTTCAAGGGTACGATCGACGGCACGCCGTTCGACGGCGGCACGGGCGAGGGCATCCAGGTGCTGATTGGCTCCGGGACCTTCATTCCCGGCTTTGAGGAGCAATTGATCGGCATGGCCGAGGGCGAGACTCGCACCCTCAAAGTGTCGTTCCCGAAGAACTATGCCAGCGAGAAGCTTGCCGGCCAGCCGGCCGAGTTCGAGACCACCGCCACCCTGGTCGAGGCGCCGCAGCCGGTCACGATCGACGACGAATTCGCCAAGACGCTCGGCCTGGAATCGCTCGACAAGCTCAAGGAAGCCGCGCGCGAGCGGCTGACCGCGGAATTCGCCGGCGCGACCCGGCAGCGGGTCAAGCGGCTGCTGCTGGATCGGCTCGACGAGGCGCACAAGTTCGAAGCCCCGCCATCGCTGGTGGCGCAGGAATTCGAGCTGATGTGGAATTCGGTCAAGGCCGAGATGGCGTCGAATGCCAAGACCTTTGCCGACGAGGACACCACCGAGGAAGCCGCCAAGGCGGAATACCAGACGATCGCCGATCGCCGGGTCCGGCTTGGACTGGTGCTGTCGGAGATCGGCGAGAAGAACAAGATCACCGTCACGGACGACGAAGTCAGCCGCGCGGTGATCGAGCGGGCGCGACAGATGCCTGGCCGCGAGAAGGAAGTCTGGGACTATTATCGCAGCAATGCCGAGGCGTTGGCCCAGCTTCGTGCGCCGATTTATGAGGACAAGGTGGTCGACTTCATCCTCGAACTCGCCAACGTGACCGAGAAAAAGGTCACCCGCGACGAGCTTTACAAGGATGAAGACGCCGACAAGACCGCCGCCTGAGCCTGCCTCGGATGAATACCTGGATGGGCGCTGCGGCTCGGTCGCGGCGCCTATCGTTGTTAAGGGCTATCCCCGTTAAGGATGTGCCTTGAAAGGCCCGTCGAACAGAGCGCATTGCTTTGCGGAGGCGGTGCGAATCGGTTTGACTTGGCTTCGAACGAGCCCCGCCCTTGTCGCCGGTCATTCGGCTCATATCTGTGAACTCGCTTCAAGTCCTGCATCACGGGACGATCGCCCATCCGGCACGGCTGAGATTCCGCCGGTGCCGATGGACCTTCGCCTCCGCCAACCTTCAGGTGAATTATGCGCGATCCGGTAGAAACCTACATGAACCTGGTCCCGATGGTGGTCGAACAGACCAACCGCGGCGAACGGGCCTACGACATCTTTTCGCGTCTCCTGAAAGAGCGGATCATCTTTCTGACCGGGCCGGTCGAAGACGGCATGTCGACGCTGACCGTTGCGCAGCTGCTATTCCTCGAGGCCGAGAATCCGAAGAAGGAAATCTCGATGTACATCAACTCGCCGGGCGGCGTGGTGACGTCGGGTCTGGCGATCTACGACACCATGCAGTTCATCCGCCCGCCGGTGTCGACGCTGTGCACCGGGCAGGCCGCCTCGATGGGCTCGCTGTTGCTCGCCGCCGGCCACCCGGACATGCGGTTCTCGCTGCCGAACTCGCGAATCATGGTGCACCAGCCCTCCGGCGGGTTCCAGGGGCAGGCGACCGACATCATGCTGCACGCCCAGGAGATCCTGAACTTGAAGAAGCGACTCAACGAAATCTACGTCAAGCACACCGGGCAAACCTACAAGGCGATCGAGGATGCGCTGGAACGCGACAAATTCCTCACCGCGGATATGGCCCGTGACTTCGGCATCGTCGACAAGGTGATCGACAAGCGCTCCGAGGAATCGACGCCTAAAACCCCCTGATCGGGCCGCGTTGGCGTCGAATCGATGCAGAATCGCCGAATGTTCCGCTTTCGTGCTGTCGGGCGCGTGGCAATCTCGCAACGCTGCCCTGATTTCCACGATGCGGGGTCGCGTATTTGCGGAAAATCACGCTATTGTCACGCAATCCGGCCTACGGCCGATTAGCGAAATCTTGATAGTCGGGTGACACCATGATTGGCTGAACCTGATCGACGAAAGTGTTTGGGGGATTCGAATGGCCGCGATTCGCGCGGTCAGAGAGCGCAGGGGTCTTTTCTGGTACAGATTTTGCTCCATTTAAAGATAATCATCCCGGCAAGTTGCCGGAATGGGGCGGTCGAGCAGACGAGACCAAACGGCGGACGGAGACAGAAATGAGTAAGGTCGGTACGAGCGACTCCAAGAACACCCTCTACTGCTCGTTCTGTGGAAAGAGCCAGCACGAGGTCCGCAAGCTGATTGCCGGACCCACGGTTTTCATCTGCGATGAATGCGTGGAACTGTGCATGGACATCATTCGCGAGGAAAACAAATCCTCGCTGGTGAAGTCGCGAGACGGCATTCCGACCCCGAAGGAAATCTGCAAGGTTCTCGACGATTACGTGATCGGCCAAAGCCACGCCAAGAAGGTGCTCTCGGTCGCCGTGCACAATCACTACAAGCGGCTCAATCACCAGACCAAGCACAACGACGTTGAACTGGCGAAGTCGAACATCCTGCTGATCGGGCCGACCGGCTCGGGCAAGACGCTGCTGGCGCAGACGCTGGCGCGGATTCTCGACGTGCCGTTCACGATGGCCGACGCGACGACTTTGACCGAAGCCGGCTATGTCGGCGAGGACGTCGAAAACATCATTCTGAAGCTGCTGCAATCGGCCGACTACAATGTCGAACGGGCGCAGCGCGGCATCGTCTACATCGACGAAATCGACAAGATCTCGCGCAAGTCGGACAACCCCTCGATCACCCGCGACGTGTCGGGAGAGGGCGTCCAGCAGGCGCTGCTGAAGATCATGGAAGGCACGGTCGCGTCGGTGCCGCCGCAGGGCGGCCGCAAGCATCCGCAGCAGGAGTTCCTGCAGGTCGACACCACCAACATCCTGTTCATTTGCGGTGGCGCGTTCTCGGGTCTGGAGAAAATCATCTCCGCGCGCGGACGATCGACCTCGATCGGCTTCGCGGCCCAGGTGCTAGCACCGGAAGATCGCCGCACGGGCGAAATCTTCCGCCACGTCGAGCCCGAGGATCTGTTGAAGTATGGCCTGATCCCGGAATTCGTCGGTCGTCTGCCGGTTGTGGCGACGCTCGAGGATCTCGATGAGGCCTCGCTGAAGAAGATCCTGACCGATCCGAAGAATGCGCTGGTGAAGCAGTACCAGCGGCTGTTCGAGATGGAGAATATCGAGCTGACCTTCGCCGACGAAGCGCTTGGTGCGATCGCCCGCAAGGCGATCGAACGCAAGACCGGCGCGCGCGGCCTGCGATCGATCCTGGAGAGCATCCTGCTCGAGACCATGTTCGACCTGCCGGGCCTCGAAGGGGTCGAGGAAGTGGTGATCTCGCGCGAAGTCGTCGAGGGAACCGCCCGTCCACTCTACATCTACGCCGACCGCTCGGACCGCACTGCGGAGAGCAGCGCCAGCGCCTGATCCGGGGCTTGAGCGGCAGGTTCGAAACAGGCTGCTGCCGGGACTCTCGGCAGCAGCGGTGGTGCGATGATGCTCGCCATATTACCTTGTAGAACAGCGTTTTTACCCGGCTTGACACCCCCACGGTCGATAGCCACCTAATACTGGCGGCGATGACAATCGTTATCAAGATTCGCCGTCATCAATTCCGGACGAGTGGAGCCTGACCCGGCCGAACGAGCCGGTAAACTTGGCACCTTGTGGCGGCGGCGCAATTTGGCGGGCTGCGTGCAAGGGGGCGCAACAAAAGGAATCGGCCATGACTGCCTCAAAACCCCGGCCATCAATCGTCCACGGCGAAAGCCACTCCTATCCAGTGCTGCCGCTTCGCGACATTGTCGTTTTCCCGCACATGATCGTGCCGCTGTTCGTCGGCAGGGAAAAGTCGATCCGTGCGCTTGAAGAGGTGATGAAGAACGACGCGCTGATCATGTTGGCGACGCAAAAGAATGCGTCCGACGATGATCCGGCGCCGGATTCGATCTACCAGATCGGCACACTGGCCAGCGTGCTGCAGCTGCTGAAATTGCCTGACGGCACAGTCAAGGTCCTGGTCGAGGGCCTTGAGCGCGCCAAGGTGGAAAAATACACCGATCGCGTCGAATACTATGAAGCTACCGCCGTGGCGCTGGCCGACACCGACGCCAAGAGCGTCGAGGCCGAAGCACTGGCCCGGTCGGTGGTGTCCGACTTCGAAAGCTACGTGAAGCTGAACAAGAAGATCTCCGCCGAAGTGGTTGGCGTGGTTCAGGCTATCACCGATTTCGCCAAGCTCGGCGACACCGTCGCGTCGCATCTCGCGGTCAAGATCGCCGATCGCCAGGGTATCCTGGAGACGCTGTCGGTCACCTCGCGCCTGGAGAAGGTGCTGGGCCTGATGGAGAGCGAAATCTCGGTGCTGCAGGTCGAGAAGCGGATCCGCAGCCGCGTCAAGCGGCAGATGGAGAAGACCCAGCGCGAGTACTATCTCAACGAGCAGATGAAGGCGATCCAGAAGGAGCTCGGCGACGACGAAGGTCGCGATGAGCTCGCCGATCTTGAAGAGAAGATCGTCAAGACCAAGCTCTCCAAGGAAGCCCGTGAGAAGGCACAGCACGAGCTGAAGAAGCTGCGGCAGATGTCGCCGATGTCGGCGGAAGCCACCGTGGTGCGCAACTATCTCGACTGGCTGCTGTCGATTCCGTGGAACAAGAAGTCGAAGGTCAAGAAGGATCTGGCTGCGGCGCAAGCCGTGCTGGACAATGACCATTACGGGCTCGAGAAGGTCAAGGACCGCATCGTCGAGTATCTTGCGGTGCAGTCGCGCGCCAACAAGCTGACCGGTCCGATCCTGTGCCTGGTCGGCCCTCCCGGCGTCGGCAAGACCTCGCTCGGCAAGTCGATCGCGAAGGCGACCGGACGTGAGTTCGTGCGGGTGTCGCTCGGCGGCGTGCGCGACGAGGCGGAGATCCGCGGTCACCGCCGCACCTATATCGGCTCGATGCCCGGCAAGATCATCCAGTCGATGCGCAAGGCCAAGACCTCGAACCCGCTGTTCCTGCTGGACGAGATCGACAAGATGGGCGCCGATTTCCGCGGCGATCCGTCCTCGGCTCTGCTTGAGGTCTTGGATCCCGAACAGAACGGCACCTTCGCCGACCACTATCTCGAGGTCGACTACGATCTGTCCAACGTGATGTTCATCACCACGGCGAACACCCTGAATATTCCGGGGCCGCTGATGGACCGCATGGAGATCATTCGGATCGCCGGCTACACTGAAAACGAAAAGGTCGAGATCGCGCGCAAGCATTTGATCCCGAACGCGCTGACCAAGCACGGCCTCAACACCAAGGAATGGTCGATCGACGACGATGCCTTGTTGCTGATGATCCGCCGCTACACCCGCGAGGCGGGCGTGCGTAACCTTGAGCGCGAGCTCTCGACGCTGGCACGCAAGGCGGTGAAGGAACTGATGCTCTCGAAGAAGAAGAGCGTGAAGGTCACCGAAAAGGCGATCGAGGAATATCTTGGCGTACCGAAATATCGGTTCGGTGAGATTGAACTCGACGACCAGGTCGGCGTCGTCACCGGATTGGCGTGGACCGACGTCGGCGGTGAATTGCTGACGATCGAAAGCGTGATGATGCCCGGCAAGGGCCGCATGACGGTCACCGGCAATCTGCGCGACGTGATGAAGGAATCGATCTCGGCGGCGGCGTCCTATGTCCGCTCCCGCGCGATCACCTTCGGGATCGAGCCGCCGACATTCGAACGGCGCGACATCCACGTCCACGTGCCGGAGGGCGCGACGCCGAAGGACGGTCCGTCCGCGGGCGTGGCGATGGCGACCACGATCGTCTCGGTGCTGACCGGGATTCCGATCCGGCGCGACATCGCGATGACGGGCGAGATCACGCTGCGCGGCAGAGTGCTGCCGATCGGCGGGTTGAAGGAGAAGTTGCTGGCGGCAGCGAGGGGCGGCATCAAGACGGTGCTGATTCCCGAGGATAACGCCAAGGACCTCACCGAGATCTCCGACGCCATCAAAGGCGGGTTGAACATCATCCCGGTAGCCCGGATGGACGAAGTGATTGCCAACGCCCTGGTTCGGGCGCCGGTCCCGATCGTCTGGGAAGAGGACACCAAGCTCCCGGTCAAGCCCGACGCCACCGACGAGGCGGCCGGAGGCTTGACAGCCCACTGAGCCTCTTGAGGCTCACCACGACATCAGCGGCGTCCTTCGGGGCGCCGCTTTCTTGTGGGTGGGGCAATGGCGGGACGCGGCGGCTCGGAACGCAGCCTGGTAGGCGGTGACGGGATCGAACCGCCGACCTGTCCCGTGTAAAGGGAATGCTCTACCGCTGAGCTAACCGCCCGGAATGCGCATTTAGCCCGGCGGCGGTGGTCGGCGCAAGGCGACGGCGCCCATGGTATCCGCGTCCCATTGGCGCCGCAGTGAGGGGGGTGATATGCAGGGGTCCTTAGCTGGGAGCTTCTGCATGAGAGTTTTCTGGGCCGTCGCGATGATCGCGTTGCTTGCCGGCCCCGCTGCCGCGCAAACTGAGGCGGTCCAAAAATACGGGGAACCCGACAAGGAAAAGACCGCGGGCCAGATCGAGGCCGAGAAGCGGGCCGAAAGGGCCTATCAACGCTCGCTCGGCAATGTCCCCAACGCCGGCCCCACCGACCCCTGGGGCAATTTGCGCGGCGACGGCGCGCCGAAGACCGCGGCGAAACCAGCCCCAGCAAAACGAACCAAACCCGCCAATCCCGCGAATTGAGACGGCGCGCGGCGCGGTTTCAGGCCCGCTCTTCCCAGATCATCGCCAGGTGCACGATGGTCTGCACCGCCTTTTCCATGTCCTGGCGGCTGACCCATTCCAGCCGCGAATGGAAGGCGTGTTCGCCGGCGAAGATGTTGGGGCAGGGCAGCCCCATGAACGACAGCCTCGAGCCGTCGGTGCCTCCGCGGATGCTGGTGGTCACGGGTGTGAGCCCGCTGCGACGAATCGCCTCGCGGGCGTTCTCGACCAGCGCGGGGTGGCGGTCGACCACCTCTTTCATGTTGCGGTATTGCGGCTTGATCTCGAGGCTCGCGGTCGAGCGCGGATAGGCCTGCATCACCTCGTCGACGATTCGTTGCAGCAGCGCTTCCTTGTCCTTCAGGCCAGCTTCGGTGAAGTCGCGGACGATAAAGCTCAGCGTCGCTTTCTCCAGCGCGCCGGAGATCCCAATCGGGTGCAGGAAGCCCTCGCGGCCCTCGGTTGTCTCCGGCGAGCAGGTGGTCTTCGGCAGCCGCTCGACGATTGCCGCGGCGATCTTGATGGCGTGTTCGATTCGGCCCTTGGCGAAACCGGGATGGGCGCTGACACCCTCGATGGTGATCACCGCGCCGTCAGCCGAAAAGGTCTCATCCTCGATGTTGCCGGCGGTCTCGCCGTCGATCGTATAGGCGAAATCGGCGCCGAGTTTCTGCAGGTCGACTTTGTCGACGCCGCGGCCGATCTCCTCGTCGGGCGTGAACAGGATCTTGATGGCGCCGTGTTTGATCTGCGGGTTGCCAACCAGAAATTGCGCCGCGTCCATGATTTCGGCAACGCCGGCCTTGTTGTCGGCCCCGAGCAATGTGGTTCCGTCGGTGGTGATGATGTCGTGGCCGATCTGATCGGCTAGTGCCGGATGCTCGGCGGCGCGGATGACCTGGGTCGGATCGGCCGGCAGCACGATGTCGCCACCTCGATAATTGCTGACGATCTGCGGCTTGACGCCGGCGCCCGAACAGTCCGGCGAAGTGTCCATATGCGAGCAGAAGCAGATCACCGGAACTTGCTTGTCGCTGTTCGACGGGATCGTCGCGTAGACATAGCCGTGTTCGTCGAGATGGGCGTCGCCGAGACCGATCGCGACAAGCTCCTGCGCCAGCAGGGCGCCGAGATTCTTCTGTTTTTCTGTGGATGGAGTGGTCGGAGACGCCGGGTCCGACTGGGTGTCGATCGCCACGTAGCGCAAGAATCGCTCGGTGACGCTGTGCGTGAAACGGATCGGGGATGTCACAGGCTGAACCGCCGGGTCTCGAAATCCGAGTCGCGATCGTCGCGTCTCAAAATCCGTCATTCCGAAGCGACCGCGACGCGATCGCTCGGAATGACGCAAATTCTTCGAACGGATGAAGCCTAGACGGCTTCCTTCAGTTCCTTGGCGGCGCGGAAGGCGACCTTCTTGCTGGCCTTGATCTGGATGGCTTCGCCGGTGGCAGGGTTGCGGCCCATCCGGGCGGCGCGCTTGCGGACCTGGAGAATGCCGAGACCGACGATGCGGATCCGCTCGCCCTTCTTCAGGTGCTTGGTGATCCGGGCGACCATGTCGCCGAGGATTTCTTCGGCCTTCTTCTTCGACAGCTCATGCTCTTCGGCGAGCGCCGCTGCGAGATGCTTCAAGGTCACCGTGGTCGGTGTTGCGGTTTTGGCAACTGCTTTCTTCGCCATATTTGGCCCTCCTGGTTGGTCGTGGCTTAGGAACCTAAGACGTAGCAGGGCTTAAACGATTCGGGGAGGCGCTGACTACGCTGTTTTGCCGATAAACAGCCTATTATTTGCATCGATGTCGCGAAAAGGACTGGCAGAAAAGGGGATTCGCAACCGGCTTGACTTGGTCGTGGCTCGCCTTTATGTCCAGCCCACTGCGGGATTTCACGATCCACGCGGGAGTAGCTCAGTTGGTTAGAGCGCTGCCCTGTCACGGCAGAGGTCGCGGGTTCGAGTCCCGTCTCTCGCGCCAAATTGCTAAAACATTTCAATGGTTTTGGCGATTAGGCCTTCCCTAGAAACCATTTCGATTGATCGTGCGAAAGTCTCTATCTGCGGTTCTCTTTCGGCCGCTTCGCCCCATTCGTCCGCATCGGATCGCGCCGCTTGAGCGCCTCGGTTCATGAGCCACCCCGAAAAACATAAGGCCGCCCGAAGGCGGCCAGTCAGCAAGCACTGAGATTCTGATTGGTCCTAGCGGATCACCGAATTGTCCGCGCGGGTGACGGTTATCTGCTTTCCAGCCTTGATGACGTGTGCGGTCTGGCTGAAGTCCGCATTGCTGCGGGCGAAAATGCCGAACCCGGCTACCGCGATGCCCGCTACCAAGGCCACCACCACGATCTTAAGATGTGTCGTACGATCCGCCGAATGAATGGAGTGGTTCATCTGAGCCTCCCGGGCGTCTTTGCCGCCGTTGGCAAAGACATTTACCCTGGGCCTGTTTCAGAACGGTTTCGTGGGTTGGCCAAAATGGTTTCATCGGCCCGTCGGTGGTCGTGCGCCACGCTCGGCCAGCTTCTCGATCGGCCGTGACGGGGACTGTCGGGAGCCTCGGAATGTCACGAGTGTCAGCGGCACTTGGCCCTAGAAGCGTCAACATCGCTTGTCTTGCGCGCCCTGTTGCACTGCGCTAAGCCTCAGAATAATTCCAAATGTCAACGAATCTGCGGCAGTGCACAACCGCGGGGTAGGGATCGGCGATGAGCGGCATTCTGCCGAATTATCTTCCAATTGTTGTCTTTATCATCGTGGCTGCGGCCCTGAGCTTTGCGATGCTGGTGGCGCCATTCGTTGTCGCTTTTCAGCAGCCCGATCCGGAGAAGCTTTCCGCCTACGAATGCGGCTTCGATGCTTTCGGCGACGCCCGCATGAAGTTCGACGTGCGGTTCTATCTCGTTGCGATTTTGTTCATCATCTTCGATCTTGAGGTGGCGTTTCTGTTCCCCTGGGCGGTGGCCTTCGGGAAATTGGGCGTGACCGGGTTCTGGTCGATGATGGTGTTTCTCGGCGTGCTGACGGTCGGCTTCGCCTATGAGTGGAAGAAGGGCGCCCTGGAATGGGATTGAGTCCAGTGTCGACCTCGCTGCAAAGCTCCGCGTTGACCCCGGTTGGCGCGCGACCCTTGGTGTCACGCCCCGCGAGCGGCATCATTGATCCCAACACCGGCAAACCGGTCGGCGCCAACGATCCGTATTTCCTCGAGGTCAACAATGAGCTCGCGGACAAGGGTTTTTTTGTCGCCGCGACCGATGATCTGATCACGTGGGCGCGCACCGGCTCGCTGATGTGGATGACCTTCGGGCTCGCCTGCTGCGCGGTCGAGATGATGCAGCTATCGATGCCGCGCTACGATGCCGAGCGGTTCGGCTTCGCGCCGCGCGCCTCTCCGCGGCAGTCCGACGTCATGATCGTGGCCGGCACGCTGACCAACAAGATGGCGCCGGCACTGCGCAAGGTCTACGATCAGATGCCCGAGCCGCGCTACGTGATCTCGATGGGGTCCTGCGCCAATGGCGGCGGCTACTACCATTATTCCTACGCCGTGGTGCGCGGCTGCGATCGCATCGTTCCGATCGACATCTATGTGCCGGGTTGCCCGCCGACCGCGGAAGCGCTGCTGTACGGCGTGCTGCTGCTGCAGAAGAAGATCCGGCGCACCGGAACCATCGAACGCTAAGGGCTGAATTATGGACGACGGCGGGCTCGACACCCTGGGTCAGATGATTGTTGGCGCGCTTCCCGGCGCCGCGATCGGGCATTCGATCGATTTCGATCAGCTGACCGTGACCATCCAGGCCGAGAGGGTGGTCGAGGTGGTGACGTTCCTGCGCGACGATCCGCGTTGCCGTTTCATCAGCTTCATCGACGTCACCGCGGTCGACTATCCGGGTCGCGAGCAGCGCTTCGATCTCGTCTATCATTTCTTGTCGCCGGTGTTGAACGCGCGGGTTCGGTTGCGCGCCGAGATCGACGAGACCACCCAGGTTCCGTCGATCATCGAGGTGTTTCCCGGCGTCGACTGGTTCGAGCGCGAGGCTTACGATCTGTACGGCGTGATCTTCACCGGCCATCCCGACATGCGGCGGCTGTTGACCGATTACGGCTTCGACGGTCATCCGCTGCGCAAGGATTTTCCGCTGTCCGGCTTTGTCGAGGTTCGCTACGACGACGCCGAAAAGCGTGTGGTCTATGAGCCGGTCCGGCTCAACCAGGAATTTCGCAAATTCGATTTCCTCTCGCCGTGGGAGGGGGCGGACTACCCCGTCCTGCCCGGCGACGAGAAGGCGACTGACAAGGCAGGCGGCTGATGGCTGAGGCAGCACTTCGCAACTTCACCATCAATTTCGGCCCGCAGCATCCGGCTGCGCACGGCGTGCTGCGGCTGGTGTTGGAGCTTGACGGCGAAGTGGTTGAGCGGGTCGATCCGCATATCGGGCTGTTGCATCGCGGCACCGAAAAGCTGATCGAGCACAAGACCTATCTGCAGGCGATTCCCTATTTCGACCGGCTCGACTACGTCGCGCCGATGAATCAGGAACACGCGTTTTGCCTCGCCGCCGAGAAGCTGCTCGGGCTCGAGGTGCCGCGTCGCGCCCAACTGATCCGCGTGCTGTATTGCGAGATCGGCCGCATCCTGTCGCATCTGCTCAACGTCACCACCCAGGCGATGGACGTCGGCGCCTTGACCCCGCCCCTGTGGGGATTCGAGGAACGCGAAAAGCTGATGGTGTTTTACGAGCGCGCCTCCGGCAGCCGGATGCACGCGGCGTATTTCCGGATTGGCGGCGTGCACCAGGATTTGCCGCCGCAGCTGATCAATGACATCGAGGCTTGGTGCGATCCGTTCATCCAGGTGGTTGACGACCTCGAAACCTTGCTGACCGAAAATCGGATCTTCAAACAGCGCAACGTCGATATCGGCGTGGTGACGTTGGCGCAGGCTTGGGAGTGGGGCTTTTCCGGCGTCATGGTGCGCGGCTCCGGCGCCGCCTGGGATCTTCGCAAGGCGCAGCCCTATGAATGCTACGCTGAGATGGATTTCGACGTGCCGATCGGCAAGAACGGCGACTGCTACGACCGCTATTGCCTGCGCGTCGAGGAAATGCGGCAGTCGATTCGGATCATGAAGCAGTGCATCGCCAAGCTGCGCGCCCCCGACGGGCAGGGCCGGGTCGCCACCGACGATCACAAGATCTTCCCGCCGCGCCGCGGCGAGATGAAGCGCTCGATGGAGGCGCTGATCCATCACTTCAAGCTCTATACCGAAGGCTTCAAGGTCCCCGCTGGCGAGGTCTATGTCGCGGTCGAGGCGCCGAAGGGCGAGTTCGGTGTCTATCTGGTCTCTGACGGCAGCAACAAACCCTACAAGTGCAAGATTCGCGCGCCGGGCTTCGCGCATTTGCAGGCGATGGATTTCATCTGCCGCGGCCATCTGCTGGCCGACGTCTCGGCGATTCTCGGTTCCCTGGACATCGTGTTCGGCGAGGTCGATCGTTGATCGCGCAGCCGCCCATCGTGTTTGACCGCAGCACCGGCGTTCTCCAAGGCGCTAACGCCTGGGAGCGGCTGGCTGCCGTCGCGTTGACCGCGGGCGCCCGGATCTCCTCGAAGTTCTCGTATCGCGGCTACAACATCAGCGCCAATATCTTGCGCAAGGCACTGCCGAAACGCGACATCGCGGTCAAGCTCAATCCGGACGCGATCTTCGCGTTTCCCTATGGTGACGGCTACTGGAGCAAGCTGCTCGAGCGATCCTATACTTACGAGATCGAACTCGATCTGCTGTTCCAGGATTCCGCCGACGTCGACTACACCTTGATCGATTGCGGCGCGAATTACGGCTATTGGTCAGTGCTGGTGTCGAGCGCGCCGTTCGGGTCGCACAACGTCGTCGCGATCGAGCCGTCGACCGCCAACTTCGCCAAGCTGTCGAACAACGCGTCGCTTAACGGCAACCGCTTCGTCATTCTGAAGTGCGCGGTCGGCGCCGCGCCCGGCACCGCGAAGCTGTCCGGCACCAAGCACGAGGCGCTGAGCATCGCGGGCAAGCCCAGCGCCGGCGGCGAGGACGTCCCGGTGATCACCCTCGATGGGCTGCTCGACGACGGCAAAATTCCTGCCGGCGGCAAATATTTGGTCAAGCTCGACGTCGAGGGCGTCGAGATCGAGGCGATCAAGGGCGGGGCCCGGCTGCTGCAGGGCGACACCGCGATCCTGTGCGAGGAGCACGGCAACGATCCCTCGCATGCAGTATCGCGGTTCATTCTTGAACAAACGCCGCTGAAACTGATCGTATACGATCCGCACAGCAGCCGTTACGAGACCGTGGTCGACCTTTCGATCCTGGACCGAATCAAAGTCGCGTCGAATGTCGGCTACAACGTGGTCGGAACCGCGAGCGCATTCTGGCAGAACCGGATCGAGAACCTGAATGCGAGCGCGCCGAAGAAGCGCGTTCATTGAAAGACTGAGAGATACAGAGACAATGTCCGTCCGACGTTTGGCCCCGAAAGAGCTGCAGCCTGCGAGTTTCGCCTTCACCGAGGAGAATCTCGCTTGGGCCAGGCGCGAAATCGCGAAATATCCGGAGGGCCGCCAGGCCTCGGCGGTGATCGCGATCATGTGGCGAGCGCAGGAGCAATGCGGCGGATGGGTCCCTGAGCCGGCGATCCGCGTCATCGCTGAGCTGTTGCAGATGGCGCACATCCGGGTTCTGGAAGTCGCAACCTTCTACACGATGTTTCAGCTGCAGCCGGTCGGCAAGAAGGCGCACGTTCAGGTCTGTGGCACCACGCCGTGCAGGCTGCGCGGCGCCGGCGATCTGATCGAGGTCTGCAAGCACAGGATTCATCACGAGCCGTTCCAGTTGTCGGCGGACCAGAACTTCAGCTGGGAGGAAGTCGAGTGTCTCGGCTCCTGCGTCAACGCGCCGATGGTGATGATCTGGAAAGACACCTACGAGGACCTGACCACCGACAGTTTCGGCAAGTTGCTGGATGGCTTTGCGACCGGAAATCCACCGCCTCCGGGACCGCAGAATGGCCGGCAGTTTTCCGCGCCGCTCGGCGGGCCGACCACGCTGAAGGATATTGACGACGTCAGCGCTGGGCCGGCCACGGCGAAGGGCAATATGTGATGGTTCGCACGGCCGGTTCGAACGTCTCAAAGGGTATCGGATTAATGCGTAATCTGCGCTACATCCTGCTGCACGCGGTGACCGCGAGCGTGTTCATTTTCCTGCTGCAGCGCTACGCGCTCAGTGCGACACTTGAATCGAGCCTGTTGTGGGCGCTGACCTTCGGCGGATGTGCCGCCGGGCTCGCCTACATGCAATCCAATCGTTGATCGGGGACGCTGCCAGCCATGCTCGACGACAAGGACCGCATCTTCCGCAATCTCTACGGCCTCCACGACTGGGGCCTCGAAGGCGCGCGCCGTCGCGGCGGCTGGGACGGCACCAAGGCGATCCTCGACAAGGGCCGTGACTGGATCGTCAACGAAATGAAGGCCTCCGGCCTGCGCGGCCGCGGCGGCGCCGGCTTCCCGACCGGACTGAAATGGTCGTTCATGCCGAAGGATTCGTCCGACGGCCGGCCGAGCTATCTGGTGGTCAATGCCGACGAGTCGGAGCCCGGCACCTGCAAGGATCGCGAGATCATGCGGCACGATCCGCATACGCTGGTCGAGGGCTGCCTGATCGCCGGCTGCGCGATGGGCGCGCATGTCGGCTACATCTATGTGCGCGGCGAATTCATCCGCGAGCGCGAGCATCTGCAGGCCGCGATCGATCAGGCCTACGCGGCGAAGCTGATCGGCAAGGACAATATCCACGGCTTTCCGTTCGATCTTTATGTCGCGCACGGCGCCGGCGCCTATATCTGCGGCGAAGAAACCGCGCTGCTCGAGAGCCTCGAGGGCAAGAAGGGCCAGCCACGGCTGAAACCGCCGTTCCCGGCCAATGTCGGGCTCTATGGCTGTCCGACCACGGTGAACAACGTCGAATCTATCGCGGTGGCGCCGGATATCCTGCGGCGCGGCGCATCGTGGTTCGCCGGCATCGGCCGGCCGAACAATGTCGGCACCAAGCTGTTCGGCATCTCGGGTCACGTCAACACGCCCTGCGTGGTCGAGGACGCGATGAGTATTCCGTTCCGGGAGCTGATCGAGAAGCATGGCGGCGGGATTCGCGGCGGCTGGGACAATCTGCTGGCGATCATCCCCGGCGGCGCATCCTGTCCGCTGATCCCGGCGGTCGATTGCCAGGAACTGATCATGGATTTCGACGGCACCCGTGCCGTGAAGTCGAGCTTCGGCACCGCCGGCGTCATCGTGATGGACAAGTCCACCGACGCGATCGCCGCGATCGCCCGCATCAGTTACTTCTTCAAGCATGAGAGCTGCGGCCAGTGCACGCCGTGCCGCGAGGGCACCGGCTGGATGTGGCGTGTGCTCGACCGCATGGTCGAGGGCCGGGCGCACAAGCGCGAGATCGACATGTTGCTCGAGGTCACCAAACAGGTTGAGGGTCACACCATCTGCGCGCTCGGCGACGCCGCGGCCTGGCCGATTCAGGGCCTGATCCGTGCCTTCCGTCCCGAGATCGAGCGCCGGATCGAGGAGTTCGGGCGTCGCGCGTCGCTCGACGATCAGGGCGTGCTCGACCCCGTCCACATGGTCGCGGCGGAGTAACGGCAATGATCAAGCTTATCGTCGACGGCCATGAAATCGAGGTCCCGCCGGACTACACGCTGTTGCAGGCGTGCGAGGCCGCCGGCGCGGAGATTCCGCGCTTCTGTTATCACGAGCGGCTGTCGATCGCCGGTAACTGCCGGATGTGCCTGGTCGAGGTGAAGGGCACGCCGAAGCCGGTGGCGAGCTGCGCCTGGGGCGTGCGCGACTGCCGTCCCGGTCCGAAGGGCGAACTGCCGGAGATCTCCACCAAGTCGCCGATGGTGAAGAAGGCGCGCGAAGGCGTGATGGAATTCCTGCTGATCAACCATCCGCTGGATTGCCCGATCTGCGATCAGGGCGGTGAGTGCGACCTGCAGGACCAGGCGATGGGCTACGGCGTCGATTCCAGCCGCTTCGCCGAGAACAAGCGCGCGGTCGAGGACAAGTATCTCGGCGTGCTGGTCAAGACCTCGATGAACCGCTGCATCCAGTGCACCCGCTGCGTGCGCTTCGCCTCGGAAGTCTGCGGCGTGGCTGAAATGGGCGCCACTGGTCGCGGCGAGGACATGGAGATCACCACCTATCTGGAAAGCGCGCTGACCTCGGAGCTGCAGGGCAATCTGGTCGATATCTGCCCGGTCGGCGCCCTGACCTCGAAGCCTTACGCCTTCGCGGCGCGGCCCTGGGAGCTCGGCAAAACCCAGTCGATCGACGTGATGGACGGTGTCGGCTCGGCGATCCGGATCGACACCCGCGGCCGCGAGGTGATGCGCATTCTCCCGCGCGTCAACGAGGCGGTGAACGAGGAATGGATCTCCGATAAGACCCGCCATGTGGTCGACGGCCTGCGCACCCAGCGGCTCGACCGGCCCTATGTCCGAGACAAAGGCAAGCTGCGCGCGGCAACGTGGGCTGAGGCGTTCGGCGCCATCGCCGCGAAGCTCGGCCGGATCGACGGCAAGCGGATCGGCGCGATCGCCGGCGATCTGGCCGCGGTCGAGGAAATGTTCGCGCTGAAGCAATTGCTGGCCGCGCTCGGCTCAGTCAATGTGGCGACGCAGAACGTCGGCGCGTTCGATCCGAAGGCCGGCCGCGCTTCCTACATTTTCAATCCAACCATCGCCGGCATCGAGCAGGCCGACGCGTTGTTGATCGTGGGCTGCAATCCGCGCAAGGAAGCCGCGGTGTTGAACGCCCGGATCCGCAAGCGCTGGCGTACCGGCGGGCTAAAGATCGGCGTGATCGGCGAGAAAGCCGACCTGACCTATCATTACGACTACCTCGGCGCCGGCCTGGACTCCCTGAACGATCTCGCCGCCGGCAAGAATGCTTTCGCCGATGTGCTGAAGAACGCCAAGAACCCGATCGTGCTGGTTGGTGCGTCGGCGACGGCGCGGCACGATGCCGGGGCGGTGCTCGCGCTGGCGGCCAAGCTGGCGGTCGATGTCGGAGCGCTGAAAGACGGTTGGATCGGGTTTGGCGTGCTGCATGGCGCGGCCTCCAGCGTCGGCGCGCTCGATGTCGGTTTCGCGCCGGACGACAAGGGCCTCAGTGCCGCGCAGATGACCACCTTCGGCACACTCGACGTGCTGTTCTCGCTCGGCGCCGACGAGATCAAGGTGCCGGACGAAACCTTCGTGATATACATAGGTACCCATGGTGACCGCGGCGCGCATCGCGCCGACGTGATCCTGCCGGGCGCCGCCTACACCGAAAAATCCGGGATCTACGTCAACACCGAGGGCCGGGTACAGTTCGCCAACCGCGCGGCGTTCCCGCCCGGCGAGGCGCGTGAGGACTGGGCGATCGTCCGCGCGCTGTCGGAAACGCTCGGCAAGAAGTTGCCCTACGATTCGCTCAGCGCGCTGCGTAAAGCGCTGTTCGGCGCGGTGCCGCATCTGATGCGGGTCGACCAGATCGAGGCCGGTGACGCCGGCGCAATTCGCGCGCTGGCGACGCGCGGCGGTAGCGTCGAGAAGACGGCGTTCAAGCCCGCGATCGACGATTACTACATGACCAACCCGATCGCGCGGGCCTCGGCGGTGATGGCGGAATGTTCGCGCCTGGCTTCCGGGCAGATGCTGACGGCGGCGGAGTGAGCAGGATCGATGGCTGAATTCTGGACAACCAATCTCTGGCCGCTGATCATCGTGCTGGCGCAGAGCCTGTTGCTGATCGTCGTGCTGCTGATCACGATCGCCTACATCCTGCTGGCCGACCGCAAGATCTGGGCCGCGGTGCAGATCCGGCGCGGACCGAACGTGGTCGGCCCCTGGGGCCTGCTGCAATCCTTCGCCGACCTGCTGAAATTCGTCTTCAAGGAGCCGACCGTTCCCTCCGGCGCCAACAAGGGCGTGTTCCTGCTAGCGCCGCTGGTGACCTGCGTGCTGGCGCTGTCGGCCTGGGCGGTGATCCCGGTCGCTTCCGGTTGGGTGATCGCCGACATCAACGTCGGCGTGCTCTACATCCTGGCGGTGTCGTCGTTGTCAGTATACGGCATCATCATGGCCGGCTGGTCATCGAATTCGAAATATCCGTTCCTCGCCGCGTTGCGCTCGGCGGCGCAGATGGTGTCCTACGAGGTCTCGATCGGTTTTGTGATCATCTGCGTGTTGCTCTGCGTCGGCTCGCTGAATCTCACCGCGGTCGTGGAAGCGCAGAACACCAAATATGGTCTGCTCGGCTGGTACTGGCTGCCGCTGTTTCCGGTGTTCGTGGTGTTCTATATCTCCGCACTGGCGGAGACCAATCGTCCGCCGTTCGACCTGGTGGAAGCCGAGTCCGAACTGGTTGCGGGCTTCATGGTCGAATATTCTTCGACGCCGTATCTGCTGTTCATGCTCGGCGAATATGTCGCCATCACCACGATGTGTGCGATGGGCGCGATCCTGTTCCTCGGCGGCTGGCTGCCGCCGATTCCCTATGCGCCGTTCACCTGGGTGCCGGGGATTATTTGGTTCGCGCTGAAGTTATTTTTCATGTTCTTCATGTTTGCAATGGCGAAGGCCATCGTGCCGCGCTACCGCTACGATCAATTGATGCGGCTTGGCTGGAAAGTGTTTCTGCCAATCTCGCTGGCAATGGTGGTGATCGTCGCCGGCGTGCTGCAATTCGCGGGGCTGGCACCGAAATGAGGCCCTCATGAGCGTTTACGCAACCGCCCGTTCGCTGCTGCTGACCGAGTTCGTATCGGCGTTCTTTCTCGCCATGCGCTACTTCTTCAAGCCGAAGCCGACGCTGAATTATCCGTTCGAGAAGGGGCCGATCTCGCCCCGGTTCCGCGGCGAGCACGCATTGCGTCGCTACCCGAACGGCGAGGAACGCTGCATCGCCTGCAAGCTGTGCGAAGCGATCTGCCCGGCGCAGGCGATCACCATCGAGGCCGGACCGCGCCGCAACGACGGCACCCGCCGCACCGTGCGCTACGACATCGACATGGTGAAGTGCATCTATTGTGGATTGTGCCAGGAGGCGTGCCCGGTCGACGCCATTGTCGAAGGGCCGAATTTCGAGTTCGCCACTGAGACCCGCGAGGAACTCTATTACGACA
Organism: Rhodopseudomonas sp.; assembly: GCF_013377015.1. Lineage (GTDB taxonomy): Bacteria > Pseudomonadota > Alphaproteobacteria > Rhizobiales > Xanthobacteraceae > JARJEH01. Next base: position 286,915 of record NZ_JACABA010000002.1, read on the forward strand.
AGGCGAAACTTCTCGCCAACGGCGACCGCTGGGAACGCGAGATCGCCAAGAGCATCGAACTCGATGCGCCGTACCGGTGAGCTGAAGCCATGACAATGCCCGCGCTGTTCTTCTATCTCTACGCCGGCACCGCCATCGCATCCGCGGTGATGGTGATTGTGGCGCGCAATCCGGTGCACTCGGTGCTGTTCCTGATCCTGGTGTTCGTCAACGCCGCCGGCCTGTTCGTGCTGATGGGCGCCGAATTCCTGGCGATGATTCTGATCGTGGTCTATGTCGGCGCTGTCGCGGTGCTGTTCCTGTTCGTGATCATGATGCTGGATGTCGACTTCAGCCGGTTGCGCGAGGGCTTTCTGGAATATTTGCCGTTCGGTCTGTTGATCGGCGTGATCTTCCTCGCCGAATTGCTGCTGTTGGCGGGCGGCTGGGTGATCAGTCCGACCATCACCAAGGCGATCACCGCGCCGATCCCGGCGAATGTCAGCAACACCGAGGCGCTCGGGCTGGTGCTGTACACGCGCTACATTCACTACTTCCAGGTCTCCGGCATGATCCTGCTGGTGGCGATGATCGGCGCCATCGTGCTGACGCTGCGGCACAAGAAGAAGGTCAAGCGGCAGGACATCAGCGCGCAGAACGCGCGCACCAAGGCGGCGGCGATGGATGTGCGCAAAGTGGCGTCGGGGCAGGGGCTCCAGGACGCCGACGCGGCGGAGTGGGTGCAATGACGGGAACGGGAATCGGTTTGGGTCATTTTCTGTCGGTCGCGGCGATCCTGTTCACGCTGGGTACGCTCGGCATCTTTCTGAACCGCAAGAACGTGATCATCATCCTGATGTCGATCGAGCTGATGCTGCTCGCGGTGAACATCAACCTGGTGGCGTTCTCGACCTACCTGAACGACATCGTCGGCCAGGTGTTCGCGCTGCTGGTTCTGACGGTGGCCGCGGCGGAAGCGGCGATCGGATTAGCGGTGCTGGTGGTCTATTTCCGCAATCGCGGGTCGATCGCGGTTGAAGACATCAACTTGATGAAGGGCTAGGGCATGATCCGGAACCACGAACTGCGGTTTTCCGGCCGGATCGGGCCCGCGCAAAAGGCGCTCGCATGATCCAGGCCATCGTTTTCCTGCCATTGGTCGGTGCGCTGATCGCCGCCGTGATCGCGCTGTTCGGCGCGCATGCGCGCCATCCCAGCGGCGATACTGTCGAACATGGCGACGACCATGGCCACGGCCATGCCGCGCATCACGATGCCGCGGCGCACGACGATCACGGCCATGATCACCCGGTGGAACCGGCGGCGGCGGGATCGCGCGCGGCCGAGATCGTCACCACCGCACTGCTGCTGATCTCCGCCGGTTTGTCCTGGCTGGCGCTGGTCGATGTCGGGTTCCTGCATCACGACGCGCGGATCGCGCTGTTTCCCTGGATCAATTCCGGCGACCTGCAGGTCGCCTGGGCGCTGCGGGTCGATACGTTGACCGCTGTGATGCTGGTGGTGGTCACTTCGGTGTCGTCGCTGGTTCACCTGTATTCGATCGGCTACATGAACGAGGACCCGAACCGGCCGCGGTTCTTCGGCTATCTGTCGCTGTTCACCTTCGCGATGCTGATGCTGGTAACCGCCGACAACCTAGTACAGCTGTTCTTCGGCTGGGAAGGCGTCGGCCTCGCCAGCTATCTGTTGATCGGGTTCTGGTACCAGAAGCCCTCGGCCAATGCCGCGGCGATCAAGGCCTTCGTGGTCAACCGGGTCGGCGATTTCGGCTTCGCTCTCGGCATTTTCGCGATCTTCATGCTGGTCGGCTCGACCGATTTCGAGACGATCTTCGCCGCCGCCCCTGGCCTTACCGGCAAGACGATCAATTTCTTCGGCTGGCACGCCGATGCCCTGACCCTGACATGCCTGCTGCTGTTCATGGGCGCGATGGGCAAGTCGGCGCAGTTCCTGCTACACACCTGGCTGCCGGACGCGATGGAAGGGCCGACCCCGGTGTCGGCGCTGATCCACGCCGCCACCATGGTCACCGCCGGCGTTTTCATGGTGGCGCGGTTGTCGCCGCTGTTCGAGCTGGCCCCAGACGCACAAGCTGTGGTGATGTTCTTCGGCGCCACCACCGCGTTCTTCGCCGCCACCGTCGGCCTGGTGCAGAACGACATCAAGCGCATCGTGGCGTATTCGACCTGCTCGCAGCTCGGTTACATGTTCGTGGCGATGGGGGCGGGCGCCTATTCGGTCGGCATGTTCCATCTGTTCACCCACGCTTTCTTCAAGGCGCTGTTGTTTTTGGGTTCCGGCTCGGTGATCCACGCGATGCATCACGAGCAGGACATCCGCCATATGGGCGGACTGAAGGACCGGATCCCGTTCACCTATATCGTGATGGTGATCGGCACCCTGGCGCTGACCGGCTTTCCGCTCACCGCGGGCTATTTCTCCAAGGACGCGATCATCGAGGCGGCGTTCGCCTCTCACAATCCGATGGCGTTCTACGGCTTCACCATGACGGTGATCGCCGCCGGGCTGACCTCGTTCTATTCTTGGCGGCTGATCTTCAAGACCTTCCACGGCGAGCCGCACGATCAGGAACATCACGAGGCCGCGCATGAAAGCCCGTTGACGATGCTGATCCCGCTGTTCCTTCTCGCGGTCGGCGCGCTGGCGGCCGGGTTCCCGTTCAAGGAATTGTTCGCCGGCCATGGCGTGGAGGAATTCTTCCGCGACTCGCTGAAGATGAACCCGCATATCATCGAGGAGATGCACCACATCCCGGAGAGCGTCGGGTTCCTGCCGACGGTGATGATGGCGGTGGGCTTCGTGGTGTCGTGGCTGTTCTATATCCGCCGGCCGTATCTGCCGGTCGAGCTCGCGAACCAGCATCAGCTTCTGTACAAGTTCCTGCTCAACAAGTGGTATTTCGATGAGCTGTATGACCTGATCTTCGTCCGGCCGGCAAAGTGGCTTGGCCGCTTCCTGTGGAAGAAGGGAGACGGCTTCATCATCGACGGGTTTGGTCCGGATGGCATTTCGGCTCGCGTGCTCGACGTCACCCGTGGGGTGGTCAAGCTTCAGACCGGCTATCTCTACCACTACGCCTTCGCGATGCTGATCGGCGTCGCCGGTCTGATTACCTGGTTCATGCTCGGCGTGGGAGGCCAGTGATGACGACCTGGCCCGTTCTTTCCGTCGTCACCTTCCTGCCGCTGGTCGGCGCGGTGCTGATCTATCTGTCGCGCGGCGACGACGAGGCCGCGCGCGGCAATGCTCGCTGGATCGCGCTGTGGACCACGCTGATCACCTTCGCGGTATCCCTGATCCTAGTGATGCGCTTCGATGCATCGAATCCGGACTTCCAGTTCGTCGAGAAGGCGCCGTGGCTGGCCAACGCCATCACCTATCATATGGGTGTCGACGGCATTTCGCTGCCATTCGTGATCCTGACCACGGCGTTGATGCCGTTCTGCATCATCGCCAGCTGGAAATCGATCACACTGCGGGTGCGCGAATACATGATGGCGTTCCTGTTCCTGGAAACGCTGATGATCGGTACCTTCTCGGCGCTGGATTTGGTGCTGTTCTATCTATTCTTCGAGGGCGGCCTGATCCCGATGTTCCTGATCATCGGGGTGTGGGGCGGTCCGCGCCGGGTCTACGCCTCGTTCAAGTTTTTTCTCTACACTCTGCTCGGCTCGGTGTTGATGCTGCTGGCGATCATGGCGCTGTATCTGAACGCCGGCACCACCGACATTCCGGCCCTGATGCACGCCCATGTGCCGCACGGTCTGCAGACCTGGGCTTGGCTGGCGTTCTTCGCGTCCTTCGCGGTGAAGATGCCGATGTGGCCGGTGCATACTTGGCTGCCGGACGCGCACGTCGAAGCGCCGACCGCAGGCTCCGTGGTGCTGGCCGCGATCCTGCTGAAGATGGGCGGCTACGGCTTCCTGCGGTTCTCGCTGCCGATGTTCCCGGAAGCGTCGCTGTATTTTGCGCCGTTCGTGTTCACGCTGTCGGTGATCGCGATCGTTTACACCTCGCTGGTGGCGCTGATGCAGGAAGACATCAAGAAGCTGATCGCCTATTCGTCGGTGGCGCATATGGGCTTCGTCACCATGGGGATCTTCGCCGGCACCACGCAGGGCGTCGCTGGCGGCGTGTTCCAGATGATCTCGCACGGCATCGTCTCCGGTGCGCTGTTCCTCTGCGTCGGCATCGTCTACGACCGCATGCATACTCGCGAGATCGCGGCCTATGGCGGCCTCGTCAACCGGATGCCGCTCTACGCCCTGGTGTTCATGGTGTTCACCATGGCCAATGTCGGACTGCCAGGCACCTCCGGCTTCGTCGGCGAGTTCCTGACGTTGATTGGCACCTTCAAGGTCTCGATCCCGACGGCATCCGTCGCGACGCTCGGCGTGATCCTGTCGGCGGCCTACGCGCTGTGGCTGTACCGCAAGGTGATTTTCGGGGCGCTGGTGAAACCGTCGCTGGCCAGCATCAAGGACCTGACCTGGCGCGAAAGCCTGATGTTGGTGCCGCTGGTCGTTCTCACCATTCTGTTCGGGGTCTATCCGAAGCCGGTGCTCGACATGTCGGCGGCCTCGGTGCAACTCCTCGTCAACAATTACGCCGCCGCGACGTCTGCCGTGAAGGCAGCCGCGCTGCTGCAATAAACGCGGCTGGTCAGGACAAGACGCCATGAATTTTGATGCCGCCGGCTATTCGCTGCTGCCCATCCTGCCGGAACTGGTGCTGGTGGTAGGCGCCATGCTGCTGCTGCTGCTCGGCGCCTATCGCGGGGTGCAAACCACGCGGTTGGTCACCACGCTCGCGATCTGCCTGCTGGTGGTCGTCGGCGGACTCGAGCTGATGCTTCCGGCCGGCAAGCTGGTGACGTTCGGCGGCAGCTTCATCGTCGACGACTTCGCCCGATACCTGAAGATCCTGGCGCTGATCGGCTCCACCGTCACCTTGATCCTGTCGGCGGAGATTCTAGCCGATCCGTCGCGGCGGATGTTCGAGTATTCGATCCTGGTGCTGCTGTCGTCGACTGGCATGATGCTGCTGATCTCCGCTGGCGACCTGATCATGCTGTATCTCGGCCTCGAACTGATGAGTCTCGCGCTCTACGTGGTTGCGGCGAGCAATCGCGAGGATCCGAAGTCGAACGAGGCTGGCCTGAAGTATTTCGTGCTCGGCGCGCTGTCGTCCGGCATGCTGCTGTACGGCGCTTCGTTGATCTATGGCTTCACCGGCACCGTCAGCTTCGCTGGGATCGCGGCCGTGGCCAAGGACGGCAATGTCGGCCTGGTGTTCGGGCTGGTGTTCCTGTTCGCGGGACTGTGCTTCAAGATCTCGGCGGTGCCGTTCCATATGTGGACGCCGGACGTCTATGAGGGCGCGCCGACCCCGGTCACCGCGTTCTTCGCCTCGGCGCCGAAGGTCGCGGGCCTGGCGATCTTCACCCGCGTGGCGTTGACCGCGTTTCCAGGCATTGTGCCGCAATGGCAGCAGATCGTGGTGTTCGTTGCGATCGCCTCGATGGCGCTGGGTTCGTTCGCCGCGATCGGGCAAACCAACATCAAGCGCCTGATGGCATATTCGGCGATCGGCCATATCGGCTTCGCGCTGGTAGGGCTGGCCGCCGGAACGGTGGAGGGCGCGCAGGGCGTGCTGGTCTACATCTCGATCTACGTCGCGATGACGTTGGGAACCTTCGCGGTGATCCTGGCGATGAAGCGCAACGGCCTGCATGTCGAGACCATCGGCGATTTCGCCGGCCTGTCGCGGACCAATCCGCCGCTGGCGTTCTTTTTCGCGATGCTGCTGTTTTCGCTGGCGGGGGTGCCGCCGCTGGCCGGCTTCTTCGCCAAGTTCTACGTGTTCGTCGCCGCCATCAAGGCCGGGTTGTTTGCGCTGGCGGTGATCGGCGTGGTCACCAGCGTGGTGGGCGCGTATTATTATCTCACCATCGTCAAGGTGATGTATTTCGACGAGCCGGTGCAGGGCATTGACCCGATGCGGATGGAGTTGCGCACCGTGCTCGCGGTCGCAGGCCTGTTCAACATCCTGTTCTTCGTCTATCCCGCGCCGCTGGTGAGTGCCGCGTCGGTGGCGGCGAAGTCGCTGTTCTAGGATGCCGCTGCAACTCGGCAAGAGAGCCATTGCGGCAGGCTACCGGCTCACCGCGTTCGACAGCATCGGCTCGACCAACGCAGAGGCGCTGACCCGCGCGCGGGACGGCGAGGCGGGGCCGATTTGGTTCGTCACCACCGAGCAGACCGCGGGCCGCGGCCGCCGGCATCGGCCGTGGATTGCGCCACGCGGCAATCTCGCCTCCAGCATCCTCGAAGTGGTCGATGTCGCGCCCAGCGTCGCCGCCACGCTGGGATTTGCCGCCGGGCTGGCGCTCGAAGCGGCGTTGTGGCGATTGAGCGCGGAGGCGATCGCCAGATCGGCCGGTCTGGACTTGAACTACCGGCTGAAGTGGCCCAATGACGTGCTGGCCGGGTCGCGCAAGCTGGCCGGAATCCTGCTGGAAGCCGAAACCGGCCCGGACGGCCGCTTGGCCGTGGTGGTCGGGATCGGTACCAATATCATTGCGGCGCCCGAAGGGACGCCGTATCCAACGACCTGCCTGAAAACCCTTGGCCTGGACGTGTCCGCGGAAGAGCTGTTTTGCGCATTGTCGGATTGCTGGGCGGATTATCGTGGCATCTGGGACAATGGGCGCGGGTTTGGCGAGATCCGCGAAAAATGGTTACTGCGCGCGGCAGGTTTGGGTGAACCGGTCTCGATCCAGTCCGGAACGAGTTCGGTTGAAGGTATTTTCGACACCATTGATGAGGCTGGCTGCCTGATCGTCAGGACCCCCGATGGCAAGCGGGTTCCGATCTCCGCCGGGGATGTTTATTTCAAGTCGACGGCGTCGGCGGGAGCAGCTTGATGTCACGACCAGATGAATTCACTTTCGCGCCGCTCGGAGGCGTCGGCGAGATCGGCATGAACCTGTCGATCTACGGAATCGGCAATGGCCACCAGCGCAGCTGGCTCGCAGTCGATCTCGGGGTGTCGTTCGGCGACGAGGAACATCTGCCCGGCATCGATCTGATCATGCCGGATGTCCGTTTCCTGGAGAAAGAAAAGAAGAACCTGGTTGGCCTGGTGCTGACCCACGCCCATGAGGATCACTTCGGCGCCATCATGGATTTGTGGCCGAAGCTGAAATGTCCGATCTACGCCACTCAGTTCAGCGCCGCGCTGTTCGCCGCCAAGCTGGCCTCGGAGCGTAACCCGCCGAAGATTCCGGTTACCGTGGTGCCGTCCGGCGGACGCATTGATCTCGGGCCGTTCAGCGTCGAATTCATTCCGGTCGCGCATTCGATTCCGGAATCCCATGCCCTGGCGATCCGCACCTCCGTCGGCACCATCCTGCACACCGGCGACTGGAAGATCGATCTGACGCCGATCATCGGCGTGCCGACCGACGAGCGGCGGCTGCGCCAGCTCGGGGACGAAGGCGTGCTGGCGCTGGTCGGCGATTCCACCAACGCGGTGCGCGAAGGCAAGTCGCCCTCGGAGACCGAGGTTGCCAGGACCATCGCCGAATTGATGAAGGCGGCCAAGGGCCGCGTTGCCGTCACCACCTTCGCCTCGAATGTGGCGCGGTTGCGCGCCGTCGCCGATGCTGCGAAAGCCTGCGGCCGCGAGGTGGTCGTGGTCGGCCGCGCCATGGAGCGCGTGGTGCAGGTGGCGCGCGAGACCGGCTATCTCGACGGCGTGCAGGCGTTCCGTGGCGCCGATCTGTACGGCCATTTCCCGCCCGACAAGGTGGTGGCGCTGTGCACCGGCAGCCAGGGCGAGCCGCGCGCGGCGCTGTCGCGGATCGCCAATGACGATCATCCGCAGGTCACCCTGAACAAGGGCGACTGCGTGATCTTTTCCTCGCGCACCATTCCGGGCAACGAGAAGTCGGTCGGCGGCATCATCAACGGCCTGATCAATCAGGGCATCGAGGTGATCACCGATCGCACCCATCTGGTGCACGTTTCCGGCCATCCGCGCCGCGACGAACTGCGCGAAATGATCTCCTGGGTGCGGCCGCAATTGCTGATCCCGGTGCACGGCGAGGCCTTGCATTTGTTTGAGCACGCCAAGCTGGCGCGCGCCGCGGGTGTGCCGAAAACGCTGATCTGCAAGAACGGTGACTTGGTCCGGCTCGGGCCGGGCGATCCCGCGATCATCGAGCAACTGCCGTCGGGGCGCCTCTACAAGGACGGCTCGATTCTCGAGGATTCGAAGTCGCGCGCCGTGGTGGAGCGCAAGAAGATGGCGTTCGCCGGCTGCGTCTTCGTGGCGTTCGCCATCACCGACAAGGGTGAATTGGTGGATGATCCCGAGATCGATCTCGTCGGTATCCCGGAAAAGAATTCCGGCGGCGAGCCGATCGACGACATCCTGTTCGATGCCATCGTCACCACGGTGGAGGGGCTTCCCAAGGCGCGCAAGCGCGATCCCGACGCGATGGCGGAATCGGTGCGTCGGACGGTGCGCTCGGTGATACAGGAGCATTGGGGCAAGAAGCCGCTCTGCTATGTTCACGTCCTGACGGTTTGAACAACAACGACGGAGAACTGCCATGCTGGGCCGGCTCAATCACGTGGCCATCGCGGTGAAGGATGCGGAGCAGGCCGCAAAGATTTATGGCGCTGCGTTCGGCGCCGAGATCTCGGCGGCGGTACCGCTGCCCGAGCATGGAGTCATCACCGTGTTCGTCACGCTGCCGAACACCAAAATCGAATTCATCCAGCCGCTCGGCGATTCCTCGCCGATCGCGAAATTCCTCGACCGCAACGCCGACGGTGGCATCCACCATATCTGCTACGACGTGCCCGACATCATCGCCGCGCGCGATACTCTGGTTAAGGCGGGCGCCCGCGTGCTCGGCGACGGCCAGCCGAAGATCGGCGCCCACGGCAAGCCGGTGTTGTTTCTGCATCCAAAGGATTTCTCCGGAGCCCTTGTCGAAATCGAACAGGCCTGATCCATGGCCGCCACGATCTCGACCCTGCTGGCGATCTACTTCGTGCTGTGGTGGATCGTGCTGTTCCTGACGCTACCGTTCGGGGTGCGCAATCGGACCGAAAGCGGGCAGGCGTCGGGCGAGATCGTCCCCGGCAGTGATCCTGGCGCGCCGGTGGCGAGCCTGATGGCGCGCAAGGTATTGTGGACCACGATCATCTCGGCGGTCGTCTTTGTCGTGGCGCTGCTGGCCTACCGCGCGGGCTATTTCAACGTCGAGCGACTGTCGAAACTGATGGGCATTCCGCTGTAGCGCGGGGCCTCAAGGCGGCGCGACGGTTTGCACGGTTTGGTTTGATTCAACGATACGATCGAGCTCGATCAGAAGCTGCTGCCAGGCCTGCTCCATCGGTGGCGACCACTGATCGCCGAGCAATTCGCGCAGAGTGTTCGCGATCACCCAGAAAAACTGGCGAAACAGTTGCGGTGCCGTGCCATAGGCGTCATGCGACAGCACTTCGCATTCGATCATCCGAAACGCGCCTTTGCGCTCGCCTGCGAAATCGATCAGCGCATCGATGGTGAGCGCCAGCATCGAACCCTTCACCAGGTCTTTCGGTTCGCGCCGAAACATCGACTCTGTCTCGGGATGATCGGAGAATAATCGGCGATAGACCAGAGGCGTGAGATCGTCACAACCCACCGCGGCCAGTTCAAGACTTTGCTCGATGAGACTGATCGGAATTGTCATCGGCGAATCTTATTGTGTGAGTTGGATTTCCGATGGTGCGCAAACGCGGCTCAAAAAAAAGAGCAGGACAAAAGCCCTGCTCAAAAACTGTGTCGACCCTTAATTTCCCGAATGAGTTGGATTTATCGTTGATTGACGGGCGACGCTGCTTTTGCGCGTCAGGGTTCCTCCCGAGACTTGGACCACCAGACTTTTACCTTACGGATGAGCCTGTAGCGGAAGTAGTAACCGATCCGGTTCGACTTGTCATCATTTCTAGCAACGAATGTGCAAATTTAAGGCAGTCGACGAAATGATCGATAAGTCGCCACCGGAAGTTGTATTGCATATCGCGTGCCTGGCGCGAAACAACAACTGTCAAGCATGCTTTACGCGACGTCCATCCCCGCGCAATTGATGCGGCATCACGGTTGCATCGACGTGGTTCAATCTGCATGATATTTGCACAATCTTGAAAGGTGGACTGCGGCCATGCGCAGACGACTGCGATTGCTGCCGATCGTTGCGATCGCTCTGTTGGTGCAGGTGATGGCGCCGATCGGGGCGTTCCGCGTCGTCGCCCAATCCGTATCGGATCCGTTGGCGATGGCCTCGATTTGTTCCGGCATCGCTACCGCGGATCACGGCTCGACAGCGCCATCGGGCACGCATGGCAACGACGGTTGCTGCGCAATCTGTGCCGCGGGGCTTGGGGGCCCGCCAATGCCGGAGCCCGCTGCGCTCGCGTTCGTCAAGCTGCAGCGCCAGTATCAATCGATTGTCTGGCTCGATGCGATTGACTCACCGACGGCAAACCGCGTCGGCTCCAATGCGCAGCCCCGCGCACCGCCGTTTCCGATCCGAACATAAAACTCTCTCACGGAGCGCGGCGATCAGCTGCCTCCTTTTTGCACAGTTCATCGGGCCGGCTTGGTGATCGGGTTGGGATTCAAATTGTCCCTGCGTCGCTCGTGCCGTCGGTCGCATAATCGAAGAGATTGAAGCATGAAGACCATCATCCGCGGATTCGCTTCCGCTGCCATCATCTGCGTGCTGTCCACCGCGCTGGCGCAAGCCGACGACGTCAAGGCCGGCGATCTCGTCATTCAGCAGGCTTGGAGCCGCGCCACTCCCGGCGGCGCCAAGGTCGCGGGCGGCTACTTGACCATCGAGAACAAGGGATCGGTGCGCGATCGCCTGCTCGGCGGCGAGACCGACGTAGCCGCGAAAATTGAACTCCATGAGATGAGCATGAAGGACGGCGTGATGATCATGCGACCGCTCGACCAGGGCCTCGCGATTGAACCCGGCAAGAGCGTCAAACTGGCTCCCGGCGGCTATCATCTGATGCTGATCGACCTCAAGGGCGCGCTGAAGCAGGGCGACAAGGTCCCGCTGACGCTGCAGTTCGAAAAGGCCGGAAAGGTGCAGGTCTCGTTCGACGTGCAGGCCGTCGGCGCGCAGGCTCCAGCGGGAGCGGACCATGGCGGCGCGATGGACCACAACGGGCAATCCGGAATGAAGAAGTGAGGGGCGCCAAGACGATGCGGCTCACGCGGGACCTGATCGTGGCAGCGGGCCTGACCTTCCATTCCGTGGCGGCCTTGGCGCACGTCACTGTTTCGCCAAGTGAGGCGGTGGCGGGCGGCTATTTGCAGGCCGCCTTCAGCATCTCCCACGGCTGCGACGGCAGCGCCACGGTCGCGGTTCGTATCAAGGTGCCGGATGGGGTGCTGAGCGTGAAGCCTCAGATGAAGCCGGGCTGGACCGTCGAGATCAAGACCAGAACGGTCGACGGCGGCCCACGCTTGCACGGCAAGACCATCAGCGAGACCGTGGACGAGGTATCGTGGCGCGGCGGGCCGTTGCCGGACCATCTTTATGATACTTTCGGTCTGCTGATGAAGCTGCCGGATACGCCCGGCAAGGCACTGTATTTCCCGGTGGTGCAGGAGTGCGAGAAGGGAGTGCAGCGCTGGATTGCAATCCCCGCTGCCGGGCAGAATCACGACGATCTGCGCGAGCCCGCGCCGGTGCTCCGGTTGAAACCCAAAGGCTCTTGACCGGGTTGGTCCCAGCCCGATCGTGCCGCGGCCTGCGGGCGGCGCTGGTCCTGCTGTGGCTCGCGGCGCTGCCGTCGGCGGCGCTTGCCCATGCCACGCTGGTGGCCAGCACCCCCGCCAACGACGCGGTGCTGGCGACCGCGCCGGCGACGCTGGCGCTGACCTTCAACGAGCCGGTCGACCCGCTGGCGCTGCGGATCGTCGACGCCAGCGGCCGCGCGACGTCGATCACGCAGATCGAACAGGAGGGCAACCGTCTGATCCTGACGCCGCCCGCGGCGCTGGGCGAGGGCGCGCATGTGCTGAGCTGGCGGGTGATGTCCACCGACGGCCATCCGGCCAGCGGCTCGCTGACGTTCTGGATCGGCAGCGGCGGCATCGCGCTGCCGGAGATCGCGGTGAGCGTCCCCGCGCCGCGTCGCGCCGCGATCTGGATCGCTCGGCTGGCGATCTATCTCGGCTTGCTCGTCGGCGTCGGCGGGGCGTTCTTCCGGGCCTGGGTTGAGGTTTCGGCGTCGACACGAGCTCCCGCGCTCGGTTGCGCGGTGGCAAGTCTGATCGGGCTGGCGTCGGTTGTGGTCTCGGTCGGGCTGCAGGGCCTCGACGTCACCGATTTGCCGCTGCGGGATCTGGGACGTGGTGTGGTCTGGACCGCCGGTGTCCAAGGTTCATTCGGCTGGTCCGCGGGCATCGCCGTTGCGGCGTTGCTCCTCGGCCTTGCCGCGATCCGGTTCGACGGGACCCCCGCGCGGGCGTTGTCGCTGACTGGACTAATCGGCGTCGGCGCGGCCCTCGCGGCCAGCGGCCACGCCGCCGCCGCGAGCCCGCGGTATCTCACCGTCGCATCGGTCTTCCTTCACGGCGTCGGCGTGGCGTTCTGGATCGGCGCGCTGCTGCCGCTGGGTTTCGCCCTGCGCGCCGGGACCGATCAGGCCATGGCTTCGCTAACGCGGTTTTCGTCGGCGATTCCGTTTGCCGTTGCGGCGTTGCTGGTCAGCGGCACCGCGCTGGCCGTCGTGCAACTCGAAACGCTGACGGCGTTGTGGAGCACCAGCTATGGCTGGGTGCTGTGCGCCAAACTGGCGCTGGTGCTGTTGCTGTTCGCGCTCGCGCTGTGGAATCGCCGGCTCACGCCGCGCGTGATTGAAGGTTCGGCGCCGGCCGGGCGCGCGCTGCGACGATCGATCGGCGTCGAATTGGCGCTCGTGGTGGCGATCCTCGGCGTCGTCGCGCTGTGGCGATTCACGCCGCCGCCACGCGCGCTCACTGCCGGCGCTGACAATTTTTTCACGCATCTGCATGCCGAGCGCGCGATGGCGAATGTGACGATCATCCCCGGACATGCCGGTCCAATCGAGATCACGATCCAGCTCGAGACCCCCGACGAGGCGCCGTTAGTGGCGCAGGCGCTGACCGTCACGCTGTCGAATCCGACCGTCGGCATCGAACCCGCCACGGTGGAGGCGCAGGGGCTCGGACCGGGGCAGTGGCGGGTCAGGATGGCGGCGCCGGTGCCCGGCCGCTGGACGCTGGAGCTTGGCATCCTGATCTCGGATTTCGACCAGGTGACGATCGAGGCGCCGATCCTGATCCGATAGTCGCAGGTGAACCGCGTTTGGCCGCGTGCTATGCCGCCGTCCGATCAGCGAACGCCCCGAAAGGCCGAATGAATCCGGGCGGTTCTGCGGGTTGGCGGCGCCGCCCTTGTGTTTTAGGGCTCAATCCGGTTTCACTGCGCACACCTTCCGTCCCTCCGATTCCTGAGCAAATCCCATGAGACTGTCGCGATTCTTTCTGCCCATCCTCAAGGAGACCCCGAAGGAGGCCGAGATCGTCTCGCACCGGCTGATGCTGCGCGCCGGCATGATGCGCCAGGAGGCCGCCGGCATCTACGCCTGGCTGCCGCTCGGACTGAGGGTGCTGAAGAAGATCGAGCAGATCGTCCGCGAGGAGCAGAACCGCGCCGGCGCGATCGAGCTGCTGATGCCGACGTTGCAGCTCGCCGACCTGTGGCGCGAGAGCGGCCGCTATGACGCCTACGGTCCGGAAATGCTGCGGATCACCGACCGGCACAAGCGCGAACTGCTGTACGGGCCGACCAACGAGGAAATGATCACCGAGATCTTCCGCTCCTATGTGCGCTCCTACAAGAGTCTGCCGCTCAACCTCTATCATATCCAGTGGAAATTCCGCGACGAGCAGCGCCCCCGCTTCGGCGTGATGCGCGGCCGCGAATTCCTGATGAAGGACGCCTACTCGTTCGATGTCGATGAGGCGGCGGCGCGCAAATCCTACAACCGAATGTTCGTGGCTTACTTGCGGACCTTCGCCCGGATGGGACTGAAGGCGATCCCGATGCGGGCGGAGACCGGTCCGATCGGCGGCGACCTGTCCCACGAATTCATCGTGCTGGCCGAGACCGGCGAGTCGGGCGTGTATTGCGACAGCGACGTGCTCAATCTGCCGGTCCCCGACGCGAGCGTCGATTATGACGGCGACCTTTCGCCGATCATCCAGCAATGGACCTCGGTCTATGCCGCCACCGAAGACGTCCACGACGCGGCGCGTTACGAGCGCGAGGTGCCTGAGGCCAATCGGGTCCACACCCGCGGCATCGAGGTCGGCCAGATCTTCTACTTCGGTACCAAATATTCGGATTCGATGAAGGCGATGGTCGCCGGTCCCGACGGCGCCGATGCGCCGATCCATGGCGGCTCCTACGGCGTCGGCGTGTCGCGCCTGGTCGGTGCCATCATCGAGGCCTGCCACGACGACAACGGCATCAAATGGCCGGAAGCGGTGGCGCCGTTCCGGGTCGCGATCCTGAATCTGAAGCAGGGCGACGCTGCGACCGACGCGGCCAGCGAGCAGCTCTACAAGGAGCTCGCGGCCAAGGGCGTCGACGTGCTGTACGACGACACCGACCAGCGGGCAGGGGCCAAATTCGCCACCGCCGACCTGATCGGCATTCCCTGGCAGATCCTGGTCGGGCCCAAGGGATTGGCCGAGGGCAAGGTCGAGATCAAGCGCCGCAGCGACGGATCGCGCGAGAACGTCAGCGCTGCCGACGCCGTCGCGCGGCTGGTGGCGTGAGAACTTATCCACCGACCTTCCCGCACGTAACCGTGTCACGGCTATAATTAGCCCGAATCGTGTGAGATTCGGACTATGGATGATGCCATGAGCGAGCCAATTCGAACCACACCCTTCGCGCCATTCGAATGGCTGCTGTCCGGACGCTATTTGCGCGCGCGGCGCAAGGAGGGCTTTATCTCGGTGATCGCCGGGTTTTCCTTCCTCGGCATCATGCTCGGCGTCGCCACGCTCATCATCGTGATGGCGGTGATGAACGGTTTCCGCAAAGAGCTGCTCGACAAGATCCTCGGCCTCAACGGCCATCTCCTGGTGCAGCCGCTGGAGAGTCCGCTGACCGACTGGAAGGACGTCGCCGATCGCATCAGCGGGGTGAAGGGAATCCGGCTTGCGGCGCCGGTGGTCGATGGCCAGGCGCTGGCGTCGTCGCCGTTCAATGCCGCCGGCGTATTGGTGCGCGGGATGCGCGCCGACGATCTCAACAGCCTGACCTCGATCGCCAAGAACATCAAACAAGGCACGCTGGAAGGTTTCGACGACGGCCAGGGGGTCGCGATCGGCCGCCGGCTCGCCGACCAGCTGTCGCTGCATGCCGGCGATTCCATTACCCTGGTGGCTCCGCGTGGCGCGGTGACCCCGATGGGCACCACGCCGCGCATAAAACCCTACAAGGTCGCCGCGGTGTTCGAGATCGGGATGTCGGAATATGACAGCGGCTTCGTGTTTATGCCGTTGCCGGAAGCCCAAGCCTATTTCAATCGCGCCTCGGACGTGACCGCGATCGAGGTCTTCACCACCAATCCCGACAAGATCGACGGCTTTCGCAAGAGCGTCACCGAGGCCGCCGGCCGGCCCGTATTCCTGGTCGATTGGCGGCAGCGCAATTCGACCTTCTTCAATGCGCTGCAGGTCGAGCGCAACGTGATGTTCCTGATCCTGACCCTGATCGTGCTGGTCGCGGCGCTCAATATCGTGTCCGGGCTGATCATGCTGGTGAAGGACAAGGGCAGCGACATCGCCATCCTGCGCACCATGGGCGCGACCCAGGGCTCGATCATGCGGGTGTTCCTGATCACTGGTGCTGCGATCGGCGTGGTCGGGACGCTGACCGGATTCCTGGTCGGCATGCTGATCTGCCTGAACATCGAATCGATCCGGCAATTCCTGTCGTGGATGACCAACACTGAATTGTTCTCGCCGGAGCTGTATTTCCTTTCCAAGCTGCCGGCCGAAATCGATTTCGCCGAGACCGGCGCCGTGGTGATCATGGCGCTGACGCTGTCATTTCTCGCCACGCTGTATCCGTCGTGGCGTGCCGCACGTCTCGATCCCGTCGAAGCGCTGCGCTATGAGTGAGGCCGCGCCGATGGAGCAGGAAGCGGAAGACATTCCGGTCGTCTATCTGCACGAGATCAAGCGGCACTATTCGCAAGGCGAAACCACGCTGACGATTCTCAATGGCGCCAAGCTCGCGCTGTGGGCCGGACAGTCGGTGGCGCTGGTGGCGCCGTCTGGCGCGGGGAAGTCGACCCTGCTGCATATCGCCGGCTTGCTCGAACATCCGGACGAGGGCGAGGTCTATGTCGGCGGCACCGCAACCACCGCGCTGACCGATGCCGAACGGACCCAGATCCGGCGCACCGACATCGGCTTCGTCTACCAGTCGCATCGGCTGCTGCCGGAATTCACCGCGCTGGAAAACGTCATGCTGCCGCAGATGATCCGCGGCCTCAAGAAGAGCGAGACCGTCAGCCGCGCCAAGGAAATCCTGGCCTATCTCGGCCTGGCCGATCGCATCACCCACCGGCCGGCGGAATTGTCGGGCGGCGAACAGCAGCGAGTGGCGATCGCGCGCGCGGTCGCGAACGCGCCGCGGGTCCTGTTCGCCGACGAGCCGACCGGCAACCTCGACCCGCATACCGCCGATCACGTGTTCCAGGCGCTGATGCAACTGGTCAGGGCGACTCAGGTGGCGATGCTGATCGCGACCCACAATATGGAACTGGCGGGTCGGATGGACCGCCGGGTCTCGCTGCAGGACGGCGTGATCGTCGAGCTGGATTAATCCAACGCACCGCGGCGCTGCCGCCTGCCCTGCGGTTCAGCGTAGAACGGGTTGACGATGCAGGACGCCGGGCGACCGGAGGCCGAAACCTGGCACTGCGCGATCGAGGTGTAGCGGCATTCGTCGTAGGACACCGGGCCGTAGACGTGCAGGCACACCGGCGCAGAAGAATCGGCATGCGCCAACGAGCCGGCCAATACCATCAGGCCAAAGCCGGCAACGCCCGAAACCATCATCTTGCGCATCGAATTTCCTCTGCGGCAGCAGTCCAGATAAAATCTCTCGTCCTGCGGCCGGACATCGCCTGCGAATGTGCGATCAATCGTGATATCCGCGGTTCCGATGGCCGCGACGCTGCCTCGGTTCGGCGGCATAGCCATAATAGGGATTGGCATCGCAATAGGCGAACCGCCCGGAGGCGCTCGCCTGGCATTGCGCGTAGGTCGTGAAGCTGCAATCACCCAACGGCTGATCGTAGTCCCGTCCCTTGATGCAGAACGGATAGTCCCGGGCTTCGGCCGGGGTCGTATCGATCGCCGAAACGGCGCCGAGCGCCAGCAACGCAATAAGTGCAATACGCATATCATCCTCCGCTCGGCCGCAGCCGAATCTGAATTCCACGCCCGACCAAGCCGCTCCTTGCGCGCCGCGTCAACTCACTTCCCCGCGCAGCAGCCATCAGCCGGATGCCGGCCGGATTCACACTTCGTCAGCCATCTTGGGTAGCCGATTTTAGCTCCGAAGAAACGCGGCTTGACTCTGGAACAGATCAAGAACAATGTTCGTGTTATGTTCCAGATCAGGGAGGTGGAAATGTTGAAGACATTCGTGGAAGAAGCGGCTGCGCTGGCGTCCATCGTGCTTTTCGTCGGGATGATCGCAATCTGGGCGCAGGTAATTCCGCAGCTCTGAGCCGGGCCGTCCAAGACCTGTGATCTGCCGGCGTCTTTGGGCTGGGCTGGGGATTAGGCGGGAGACCTCGGCGCGGCGGCCGGTTCCGCGTGGACAGCGCGCGCTCGACCGCTCACCATTGGCTCCCGAATCGGCTGCGGCGATCCCGCCAGCCGAGAATCGGCCAAGTCCCGGACAAAGCCTGCGCGCCCATGACCAATCCCGGATTCGTCCATCTGCACGTCCATTCGGCCTATTCGCTGCTGAAGGGCTCGATCAAGATCCAACGGCTGGCCGAACTGGCCAAGGCCGACCGGCAGCCGGCGCTGGCGCTGACCGACACCGACAACATGTTCGGCGCGCTGGAATTTTCCGACAAGCTCGCCGGCTACGGGATCCAGCCGATCATCGGCTGCGAACTGGCGATCGATTTCGGCGATCACGACCCCAACGCCCGCAATGCGCAGACGCTGGGGCCTTCGCGGATCGTGCTGCTGGCGGCGCGGGAGCGTGGCTATCGCAGTCTGATGCGGCTGAACTCGCGGGCGTTTCTGGAAACCCCGATCCATCAGGCGCCGCATATCAAGTTCGACTGGTTGCAGGGTGAGGCCGAGGATCTGATCGCATTGACGGGCGGTCCGGAGGGGCCGATCGCGCTCGCGATCAATGCCGACCAGATGGGACTGGCGGCGCTGCGTTGCGACCGACTGGCGGAAATGTTCGGCGACCGGCTCTATGTCGAGTTGCAGCGCCACGGCGTCGAAACCGAGCGGCGCGCCGAAAGTGGCTTGATCGATCTAGCCTATGGCAAGGGCCTGCCGCTGGTCGCCACCAACGAGCCGCACTTCGCCGCCGCCGACGATTTCGAGGCCCATGACGCGTTGCTCTGCATCGCCGCCGGCCGCCTGATCGCCGAGACCGACCGGGTCCAACTCACGCCCGACCATCGTTTCAAGACCCGTGCCGAAATGGCGGTACTGTTCGCCGACCTGCCGGAGGCGCTGGCCTCCACCGTCGAGATCGCCGAGCGTTGTGCGTTCCGGCCGAAGACCCGCAAACCGATCCTGCCGCGCTTCACCGTCGGCGCCGGCTCTAATGCGGCGGGCGCGGCGAGCGACGAAGCCGACGTGCTGCGGGCGCAGGCCGAGGAGGGGCTGCGCCACCGCATCGCGGTGCATGGCGTCGCGCAGGGCATGTCCGAGGAGGACTATCGCGCCCGGCTGGCGTTCGAACTGGACGTCATCACCCGGATGAACTACGCCGGCTACTTCCTGATCGTCGCCGACTTCATCAAATGGGCCAAGGCCCAGGGCATTCCTGTCGGGCCGGGCCGCGGCTCCGGCGCCGGATCGCTGGTCGCTTACGTACTAACCATCACCGATCTCGATCCCATCCGCTTCGGCCTACTGTTCGAGCGCTTTCTCAATCCGGAACGCGTCTCGATGCCGGATTTCGACATCGACTTTTGCCAGGATCGCCGCGGCGAGGTGATCACCTATGTGCAGGAGCGCTATGGCCGCGACCAGGTGGCGCAGATCATCACCTTCGGCACCCTGCAGGCGCGCGGCGTGCTGCGCGACGTCGGTCGCGTCCTGCAGATGCCTTACGGCCAGGTCGACAAGCTGACCAAGCTGGTGCCGCAGAATCCCGCGGCGCCGGTGACGCTGAAGCAGGCGATCGAAAGCGAGCCGAAGCTGCAGGCATTTCGCGACGAAGACCCGGTGGTGGCGCGCGCCTTCGACATCGCGCAGCGGCTCGAGGGCCTGACCCGCCACGCCTCGACCCACGCCGCCGGCATCGTGATCGGCGATCGTCCGCTCAGCGAGTTGGTGCCGCTGTATCGCGATCCGAAATCCGACATGCCGGTGACCCAGTTCAACATGAAATGGGTCGAGCCGGCCGGGCTGGTGAAATTCGACTTCCTCGGCCTGAAGACGCTGACCGTGCTCGACGTCGCGGTGAAGCTGTTGAAGAACCGCGGCGTCACCGTCGATCTGCCGACGCTGCCGCTGGACGACGCGGCGAGCTACCAGATGCTGGCGCGCGGCGACGTGGTCGGGGTGTTCCAGGTGGAAAGCCAGGGCATGCGCCGGGCGCTGGTCGACATGCGGCCCGACCGCTTCGAGGACATCATCGCGCTGGTCGCGCTGTATCGGCCGGGTCCGATGGCCAACATCCCGACCTATTGCGCCCGCAAGCACGGCGACGAGGAGCCGGAATACCTGCATCCGATGCTGGAGCCGATCCTGAAGGAGACTTTCGGCGTCATCATCTACCAGGAACAGGTGATGCAGATCGCCCAGGTGATGGCCGGCTACTCGCTCGGCGAAGCCGACCTGTTGCGTCGCGCGATGGGCAAGAAGATCCGCGCTGAAATGGAGAAGCAGCGCGCCATCTTCGTCGCTGGCGCGGTGAAAAACGGCGTCACCAAGGGGCAGGCCGACACCATCTTCGACCTGCTGGCGAAGTTCGCCGATTACGGCTTCAACAAGAGCCATGCCGCAGCCTATGCGCTGGTGTCGTATCACACCGCCTATATGAAGGCGCATTACCCGGTCGAATTCCTAGCAGCGTCGATGACGCTCGACATCAACAACACCGATAAGCTGTCGGAGTTTCGCGCCGAGGCGCAGCGGCTCGGAATCAAGGTCGAGGCCCCGTCGGTCAATCGTTCCGGCGCCACCTTCGAGGTCTCTGACGGCACCATCTACTACGCGTTGGCCGGCCTGAAAGGCGTCGGCGCCCAGGCGGTCGAGCTGATCGTCGAGGCGCGGCAGGCGGGCGCCTTCACCTCGCTGGCGGATTTCGCCGCACGGGTAAATCCGCGCGCCATCAACAAGCGGGTGATTGAAAGCCTCGCCGCCGCCGGCGCGTTCGATACGCTGGATTCCAACCGCGCCCGGGTGTTCGGCGGCGCCGAGGCGATCCTGTCAGCCTGTCAGCGCGGCCACGAGGCCGCCACCATGGGGCAGAACGACATGTTCGGCGGCATGGCGGATGCGCCCACGATCATGTTGCCCCAGCTCGAGCCCTGGCTGCCGGCGGACAAGCTGCGGCGCGAATACGACGCCATCGGATTCTTTCTCTCCGGCCATCCGCTCGACGACTACGCCACCGCGCTGAAGCGGCTGCGGGTTCAGTCCTGGGCCGAGTTCTGTCGCGCGGTGAAGACCGGCGCCACCGCCGGCAAGGTCGCCGCCACCGTGGTGTCGCGGATGGAGCGGCGCACCAAGACCGGCAACAAGATGGGCATCATCGGCCTGTCCGATCCGACCGGCCATTTCGAGGCGGTGCTGTTCTCCGAGGGGCTGGCGCAGTACCGCGAGGTGCTCGAGCCCGGCGCCGCCGTGCTCCTGCAGCTCGGCGCCGAATTGCAGGGCGAGGACGTCCGCGCCCGGGTCCTGCACGCCGAGCCGCTCGATGCCGCCGCGGCCAAGACCCAGAAGGGCCTGCGGATCTTCCTGCGCGACACCAAGCCGCTGGATTCGCTTGCCAAACGCCTGCAAGCCCCGGACGGGGCGGCGGCCGGCGGAAATGTCGCGATCGTGCTGCGCCTCGACCCGCTGACCGAAGTCGAATTCGAGCTCAAAGGTCGCTTCCAGGTGTCGCCGCAGATTGCCGGGGCGATCAAGGCCGTCAGCGGCGTCGAGCACGTCGAGGCGCTGTGAGCGGCCGGGCAGCCGGATAGTGGCCCCCGGCGGGCCCCCGCCGGGGCCTTATTGCCTTGCTTCTGCTCAGAATCCCGCTATACACCGCGCTATCTCACACGGAAGCATGGCTTAACCGCCGTCCGGTGGCACCGGGCCGCAAGGCAGGATCCTCCTGCTCTTAACGCTCGTCTGCTCACACGCTTCCGGAGGAACCAACCGGAGAATATCACTATGGCGCTTCCTGAATTTTCGATGCGTCAGCTTCTTGAAGCTGGCGTTCACTTTGGTCACCAATCGCACCGCTGGAATCCGAAGATGGCGGAGTACATCTTTGGTGCCCGCAACAATATCCACATCATCGATCTGGCGCAGACCGTGCCGCTGCTGCACCGCGCGTTGCAGGCGGTCAGCGACACCGTCGCCAAGGGCGGCCGCGTGCTGTTCGTCGGCACCAAGCGGCAGGCGCAGGACGGCGTCGCCGAAGCCGCCAAGCGTTCGGCGCAGTACTTCGTCAATTCGCGCTGGCTCGGCGGCACGCTGACCAACTGGAAGACCATCTCCGGCTCGATCAAGCGGCTGCGTCACCTCGACGAGGTGCTGAATTCCGGCGATGCCAATGCCTACACCAAGAAGGAGCGGCTGACGCTGCAGCGCGAGCGCGACAAGCTCGATCGTTCGCTCGGCGGCATCAAGGACATGGGCGGCTTGCCGGACATGATCTTCGTGATCGACACCAATAAGGAAGACATCGCGATCCAGGAAGCCCAGCGTCTGGGCATCCCGGTGGCGGCGATCGTCGACACCAATTGCGACCCCAAGGGCATCACCTATCTGGTGCCCGGCAATGACGACGCCGGCCGCGCCATCACGCTGTATTGCGATCTGGTCGCCCGCGCGGTGATCGACGGCATTTCGCGTGCTCAGGGTGATTCCGGCATCGACCTCGGCGCTGCCATGCAGCCGTTGCGCGAAGATGTCCCGGTGGTGGTGCAGCCGACGGCGTTCCAGGGTCTCGCCGGCCCGCGCGGCGCTGCTGATGATCTCAAGAAGCTCACCGGCGTGTCTGGCGCGATCGAGAAGAAGTTCAACGACCTCGGCATCTTCCATTTTTGGCAGCTTGCCGAACTCGATCACGATACCGCACACAAGATCGGCGAAGAGGTCGGTCTGCCGAGCCGTGCCGATGGCTGGGTCGCCCAGGCCAAGGCGATGACCGCCGAAGCGGAATAACGCTGCGCGTTGCGGCCGGCCCCCGGCCGCAACGTTCCGTCTTCAAAATCTCCTATAAAATTCCTGATGGTGGACCGCGGACCGTGGCTGCGCCGGGTTCGCCCTGACAGGCAAAGGACTATTAGCGATGGCAACGATTACAGCTGCGATGGTCAAAGACCTTCGTGAGACCACCGGCGTCGGCATGATGGATTGCAAGCAGGCGCTGACTGAGAACGACGGCAACATGGAAGCCGCGATCGACTGGCTGCGCAAGAAGGGCCTGTCGAAGGCCGCCAAGAAGGCCGGCCGCATCGCCGCCGAGGGCCTGATCGGCGTGCTGACCGAGAAGACCAAGGGCGTCGTCGTCGAGGTCAATTCCGAGACCGATTTCGTCGCCCGCAACGAGCAGTTCCAGGGTCTGGTGAAGATGATCGCCCAGGTCGCGCTGAAAGTCGGCGCCGACGTCGACAAGATCAACGCCGCGCCGGTTGGCTCCTCGACCGTGGCGACCGCGATCGCGGACGCCATCGCCACCATCGGCGAGAACATGACGCTGCGCCGCGCGGCGCAGCTTGAAGTCGCGCATGGCGTGGTGTCGAGCTACGTCCACAACGCGGTGATCGAGGGCGCCGGCAAGATGGGCGTGATCGTGGCGCTGGAATCGACCGGCAAGACCGACGAACTGAACGCGCTCGGCAAGCAGTTGGCGATGCACGTCGCCGCGACCAATCCGCAGGCGCTCGATCCGGCCGGCCTCGATCCGGAGGTGGTGCGCCGCGAGAAGGACGTCATGGCCGACAAATACCGCCAGCAGGGCAAGCCCGAGGCGATGATCGAGAAGATCGTCGAGAACGGCCTGAAGACCTACTACAAGGAAGTCTGCCTGCTGGAGCAGGCTTTCATCCACGACGAGAAGGGCAAGTCGGTCGCGCAGGCGGTGAAGGAAGCCGAAGGCAAGGTCGGCGCGCCGATCAAGGTCGCGGGCTTCGTGCGCTATGCGCTGGGCGAGGGGATCGAGAAGCAGACCTCGGACTTCGCAGCCGAGGTAGCGGCAGCCAGCGGCCAGAAGTAACCGCGGCACCGGTCTCCCGGCTTGCAAGAGCCGGGAGTGTCTGCTCGGAGGGAAAGCGATCGCATCATGGCTGAGCCGGTCTATCGTCGCGTCGTGGTCAAGCTTTCGGGCGAATACTTCGCCGGGGCGCAGTCCTACGGTATCGACCAGCCTACCATCGATCGCATCGCCGGCGACCTGATCGCGGCCAAGCGGCTTGGCATCGAGATTGCCGTCGTGGTCGGCGGCGGCAACATCTTTCGCGGCGTCGAAGTGTCCGCGCGCGGCGTCTCGCGCACCACCGGCGACACTATGGGCATGCTCGCCACGGTAATGAACTGCCTCGCGCTCGCCGAAGCGCTTGAGCGCCACGGCCAGCCCGCACGAACCTTGTCGGCCCTGTCGATGCCGGAAGTCTGCGAACTGTTCACCCAGGCCGCGGCCAACCGCTATCTATGCGAGGGCCGGATCGTTCTGCTGGCCGGCGGGACCGGTAATCCGTTCTTTACGACCGACACAACCGCGGTGTTGCGAGCCGCGGAAATCGGCGCCGACGCGGTGCTCAAAGCTACCAATGTCGATGGCGTATACAGTGCCGATCCCAAGAAGGATGCGTCCGCGAAGCGATTCGATCGGTTGACGCATTCGGAAGCGCTCGCAGGCGGCTACAAGGTCATGGATGCGACGGCTTTCGCTCTTGCCCGTGAGACTTCGCTGCCTATCATCGTGTTTTCGATCGCCGAGCCGGGTTCGATAGGTGCGGTACTTGGTGGCGCGGGTCGCGCGACGATCGTGGCGGACTGACGCCGGTGGCGTTCCGAGCTCGATAACTGACTAGGATTTGTGAAGGAGAGTGGCATGCCGTCCGGTAATTTCGACATCAATGAATTGAAGCGCCGCATGGACGGCGCCACAGCGGCGCTGAAGCACGAGCTTGGCGGTCTGCGGACCGGACGAGCCGCAGCCTCGATGCTGGAACCGGTTCAGGTCGAAGCCTATGGCAGCCACATGCCACTGAACCAGCTGGCCACCGTGAGCGTGCCGGAGCCGCGATTGCTCTCGGTTCAGGTCTGGGACAAGTCGATGGTGAAGGCGGTGGAAAAGGCGATCGTCGATTCCAATCTCGGCCTCAGCCCCGCGACCGAAGGCCAGGTGCTGCGGCTGCGAATTCCGGAATTGAACGAGGAACGCCGCAAGGAACTGGTCAAGGTCGCGCATAAATACGCCGAGGCGGCCCGGGTCGCGGTGCGGCACGTTCGGCGCGACGGGCTCGATACCATCAAGAAGCTGGAAAAGGCCCACGAGATTTCCGAGGACGAGCAGAAGCGGCTCGACAACGAGGTTCAGAAGGCAACCGACGGCACGATCGCCGAAATCGACCAATTGCTCACGAGCAAGGAAAAGGAAATTCTGACGGTCTAGTCTGCAGAAGCGGGGCAAATCCGGGAAAGCGGCGCGATTTTTCCCGAATAATCATGCCCCGGCAAATTGAAATCGGTACAGTCTGATCGTGCTTGGAATCAGACGTGGCCGCGTATGCGGCCGGCCAGATCCGTCGTTGCGGCCATCATATCCGCAACATATTGATCTGGCGTATCTTGCGGCCATCGGGAAGCCTCTTCGCGGGAACACGCTTTGGGAATTGACCTATGTCGAACGCTGCCGCGCCCGCGCCTGACCGATCCGACCCGCCCGACCCGCCAGTACATGTCGCCATCATCATGGACGGTAACGGACGTTGGGCAGCCGCCAGAGGGCTGCCGCGGGCGGAAGGCCACCGTCGCGGCGTCGATGCGCTGCGGCGCGTGGTCCGGGCGGCCAATGAGCTCGGAATCCAGTATCTGACGATTTTCTCGTTCAGCTCGGAAAACTGGTCGCGGCCGGCGACCGAAATCGGCGATCTGTTTGGGTTGCTGCGGCGCTTCATCCGCAACGATCTGGCCTCCCTGCACCGTGACGGGGTACGGGTGCGGGTGATCGGTGAACGCGACGGGCTTGAGCGCGACCTGTGCGCCTTGCTCGACGAAGCCCAGGAACTGACCCGCAACAATACCCGGCTCAACCTAGTGGTCGCCTTCAACTATGGCTCGCGGCAGGAGATCGCCAACGCCGCACAGCGGCTGGCGCAAGAGGTCGCCGAGGGCAAGCGCGATCCGGCCAGCATCGACATCGACACGCTGGGCCGGTATCTCGATGCGCCGGAGATTCCCGATCCCGACTTGATCATCCGCACCAGCGGAGAACAACGATTGTCGAATTTCCTGATGTGGCAGGCGGCGTACAGTGAACTGGTGTTCGTGCCGATTCACTGGCCGGACTTCGACAAGGCCGCGCTCGAGGGCGCGATCGCCGAATATGCCCGGCGCGAACGCCGGTTCGGCGGTTTGGCCGCGAAAACAGGATCGTGACACGGGTGAGCCAGGACAAGGCGACGCCGGCGCCGGCGGCCGAACAAGGTTCGCGAAACCTGCTGATGCGCGTGGCAGCTGCCCTGGTTCTGGCGCCAGGGGCGATTGCTTTGGCCTATGCGGGCGGATGGCCGTGGGCAACGCTGGTGACGGTGGTCGCGGTCGGTCTCTACGTGGAATGGCTGACGGTCATCGGGGCCGCCAGGAATTGGCGCCTGATCGCGGCGGGGGCAGTTGCACTGGCGGCGTCGGGGCTCTGCCTGGCGCTGGGAAGGATCGACGCATCGCTTGCCGCCATCGTGTTCGGCCTGGTTGCGGTGGCGGTGTCGAACCCGCCGCCACGGCGCTGGGCGTTGACTGGCTTCTGTTACGCTGCCGCGGCTCTGCTGGCTTCGATTCTGGTGCGCAACGATCCGGTTGAGGGATTTGCCGCGCTAATCCTGATCTTGCTGGTGGTGTGGGTCACCGATATCGGCGGCTATTTCGCCGGCCGCGGCATTGGCGGCCCAAAGCTCTGGCCGAGAGTCAGCCCGAAGAAGACCTGGGCCGGTGCCATCGGCGGATTTCTGGCGAGCCTTGTCATAGGCGCCGTCTTTGCAGCTTTCGGCCTTGGAAAACTGCTTCCGCTGCTAATGCTTGCGGCGGTTCTTTCAACTATTTCGCAAATTGGCGATCTGTTCGAATCGGCGGTCAAGCGACAGTTCGGCGTCAAGGATTCCAGTCACATCATTCCCGGTCATGGTGGGCTGCTCGATCGGCTCGACGGCTATGTCGCGGCGGCGGTGTTTGCCGCCCTGTTCGGCATGCTGCGGGGCGGGGTGGATGGTATCGGCCGCGGTCTTATGGTTTGGTGAAACGATGAGTGCAGTCCCATTGCGAAACGACAAGGCTGTCGCCTCCGGCGTGCGGATTGTCAGCGTTCTCGGCGCCACCGGCTCGATCGGCGACAGCACGATGGATTTGCTGCGGGCAGCGCCCGAGCGGTATCAAGTCGAGGCGCTGACCGCCAACAACAACGTGCAGGGGCTCGCCACGCTGGCCAAGGAATTCGGGGCGCGGTTTGCGGCCGTGGCCGATGAATCGCTGCTCGGCGAGTTACGCGACGCGCTGGCCGGGACCGGAATCGCCTGCGGCGCGGGCGAGAGCGCCATCATCGAGGCGGCGGAGCGTCCGGCGGACTGGATCATGGCCGCGATCAGCGGCGCCGCCGGTTTGAAACCGGCGCTCGCGGCAGTGGACCGCGGCACGACCATTGCGCTGGCCAACAAGGAATGCCTGGTTTGCGCCGGCGATTTCTTCATGGCCCGCGCGCTCAACGCAGGCGCCAACATCCTGCCCGCGGATTCCGAACACAACGCTTTGTTTCAGGCGCTGAGCTCCGGCAACCGCCACGAACTCACCAAGGTGATCATCACCGCGTCCGGCGGCCCGTTCCGGACCTGGGCCGCCGCTGATATCGAGCAGGCGACGCTTGCGCAGGCTTTGAAGCATCCGAACTGGAGCATGGGCCAGAAGATCACCATCGATTCGGCGTCGATGATGAACAAGGGGCTCGAAGTGATCGAGGCCTCGTATCTGTTTGCGCTTTCGCCCGACGAGATCGATGTGCTGGTGCATCCGCAGTCGATCATTCACGGCATGGTGGAGTTTTCCGATCGTTCGGTGGTGGCGCAGCTCGGCGCCCCCGACATGCGGATCCCGATCGCGCATTGTCTCGGCTGGCCGGATCGAATCGTCGGCCGCGCCGCAACGCTCGATCTCGCCAAGATCGGACAGCTCACCTTTGAAGCGCCGGACTTCGTGCGGTTTCCCGGACTGCGGCTGGCCTATGACGCGCTGCGCACCGGGCAGGGCGCAACGACCGTCTACAACGCCGCGAACGAAATCGCGGTGGCCGCGTTCATTGCCCAGCAGATCAGATTTGGCGCGATCGCCCGGCTGGTCGAGGACACCTTGAACGCCTGGATACGGGCCGGAAATCTGGCGCCACTGAGCTCCGCCGACGACGCCATCGCCGTTGACCATAATGCGAGAAAAATGGCCGCCACCCTCTTGCCTCAAATTGCCGCAAAGGCATCCTAGAGAATTGGGGTCAGGGCCGTCGGTTCTGCTTGAGGGGAATGGGATGGCCGATCTATTTCTAAATAGTTTCAACACGTTGAGCCATGGAGTGATTGGTTATGTCATTCCTTTCTTGTTCGTGCTCACGATCGTCGTTTTCTTCCACGAGCTCGGTCATTTCCTGGTTGCACGCTGGAACGGCGTGAAGGTGTTAACTTTTTCGCTCGGGTTCGGGCCGGAGATCGTTGGCTTCAACGACAAGCACGGCACCCGTTGGAAGCTGTCCGCGGTGCCGCTCGGCGGCTACGTAAAATTCTTCGGCGACGAGAGCGAAGCCAGCACGCCGTCCAGCGATTCGCTGGCGAAAATGACCGCGGAAGAGCGCGCCGGCAGCTTTCATCACAAGCCGGTCGGCCCGCGCGCGGCGATTGTTGCCGCCGGCCCGATCGCGAATTTCATTCTGGCGATCGTGATCTTCACGTTCCTCTTCACGTTCTTTGGCGTGCCAAACACTTCGGCACGGGTCGACAAGGTTCAGGCCGGCAGCGCTGCCGAGATCGCCGGATTCCAGAGCGGCGACGTTGTCGTTGCGATCGAAGGCAAGGCGATTCGGAACTTCACGGAGATGCAGCGCACGGTCAGCATCGAAGCCGGCCAAGCGCTGAATTTTACTGTCAAGCGCGGCGATTCCACGCTCCAGCTGCGGGCGACTCCCGAACTGAGGGAAGTCAAGGACAGCTTCGGCAACGTCCATCGGCTGGGCGTTCTCGGCATCAGCCGCTCCACCGCCGTGGGCGAAGTCACCACCGAGCGGGTCGATCCGGCCACCGCTTTCGTGATGGGCGTGAAGGAAACCTGGTTCGTGGTTGATCGCACGCTGGCTTACATCGGCGGCATCTTCACCGGCCGGGAAGCGGCCGATCAGCTGGGCGGACCGCTGCGGATCGCCCAGATCTCCGGCCAGGTCGCCACGATCGGGTTTACCCCGCTGCTGCATCTCGCCGCGGTGCTTTCGATCTCGATCGGCCTCCTGAACCTTTTTCCGGTGCCGTTGCTCGATGGCGGCCACCTTCTGTTCTACGCGGTTGAAGCCGTCCGCGGGCGTCCGCTGTCGGAGCGCGCGCAGGAGATGGGGTTCCGAATCGGGCTCGGTTTGGTGCTGATGCTGATGGTCTTCGCGACCTATAACGACATCCTGCATCTGGCCGCGTCGTGACACCGGACGTGAACGTGGCCGATGGGCAACGTATTGGAATGAAATTGAAATCGCAGTGCGAAAGGCCGTTTGCCCCCCCGGCAAAATTGTCTACAAGCAAGGCAACGAATGGGATTCTGCCGGAGCGTAGGGGTGCGAGCCGGCACTGGGATGACAAGGGCGCGTTGCGCATGAATGTTAGAATGCGAGTGTTAAAGGGAGGCCTCATCGCCGCCCTGATGTTTTTCGCCATGCCGGTCGCCGTAACGGTGACCTCGGCGATGTTGACGTCGCCTGCCTCGGCGCAGACCGCGGCTTCGATCGTGGTCGAAGGCAACCGCCGGGTCGAAGTCGAAACCATTCGCTCCTATTTCAAGCCGGGTCCCGGCGGCCGCCTCGATCAGGCGCGGATCGACGACGGGTTGAAGGCGTTGATCGAGACCGGCCTGTTTCAGGACGTCAAGATCAATCAGGCCGGCGGCAGGCTGGTCGTGACCGTGATCGAGAATCCGGTGATTGGCCGCGTCGCCTTCGAAGGCAACAAGAAGGTCAAGGACGATCAGCTGTCGGCTGAAATCCAGTCCAAGCCACGTGGCACGCTGTCGCGTCCGATGGTGCAGTCCGACACGCTGCGAATTGCCGAAATCTATCGCCGTTCGGGACGTTACGACGTCCAGGTCACCCCCGAAGTGATCGAACAGCCGAACAACCGTGTCGACCTCATTTTCACGGTCACCGAAGGCGCCAAGACCGGCGTCAAGTCGATCGAGTTCATCGGCAACAATGCCTATTCGTCCTATCGGTTGAAGGACATCATCCGTACCCACGAATCCAACCTGCTGAGTTTCCTGGCGTCGGGCGACCTTTACGATCCCGACCGCGTCGAGGCCGATCGCGACCTGATCCGTCGCTTCTACCTCAAGCACGGCTATGCCGATGTTCAGGTGGTGGCTGCGCTGACCGAGTATGATCCCGAGCGTAAGGGCTTCTTGGTGACCTTCAAGATCGAGGAAGGGCAACAGTACCGCGTCGGTTCGGTGGAATTTCAGTCGAGCATCCCGACGATGGACGGCAATTCGATGAGCAGTTTCTCGCGCGTCAGCGTCGGGTCGCTGTACAATGCCGAGGCGCTGGAGAAATCGGTCGAGGAGATGACCGTCGAGGCATCGCGGCGCGGCTATGCGTTCGCGACGGTGCGCCCGCGCGGCGACCGAAATTACGACGCCCACACTGTGTCGATCGTGTTCGCGATGGAGGAGGGCGCACGCACCTATATCGAGCGCATCAATATCCGCGGCAACACCCGAACGCGGGACTATGTGATCCGTCGGGAATTCGATATTTCCGAGGGCGACGCCTACAATCGCGCGCTGGTCGATCGCGCCGAGCGGCGGCTGAAGAACCTCGACTTCTTCAAATCGGTGAAGATCGTGACCGAACCGGGCTCGTCGAGCGACCGGATCATCCTGATTGTCGATCTCGAAGAGAAGTCCACCGGCGACTTCTCGGTCTCGGGCGGTTACTCGACGAGCGACGGCCCACTGGCCGAAGTCAGCATCTCCGAGCGCAACCTGCTCGGCCGCGGTCTGTTCGCCAAGGCCTCGGTTCAGTACGGCCAGTACGCACGGGGCTACTCGCTGTCGGTGGTTGAACCCTACCTGCTCGACTATCGGGTGGCGCTGGGACTGGATCTGTACCAGCGTGAACAGCTCGCCAACAGCTATGTGTCCTATACGACCAAGACCCTCGGCTTCAGTCCGCGGCTCGGCTTCGGGCTGCGAGAAGATCTGGCGCTTCAGGTGCGGTATTCGATCTACAGGCAGCAGATTTCGCTGTCGAGCGTGCTCGACAATTGTAACAACAATCTGGGCAGCTCGACCTACTTCCCGACTCCCGCTTTCATCAATGCAGGCAATCCGAACAACACCGGTTACGGACTGCTCGGCTGTTACGGTGACGGCGAGGCGTCGTTGCCGGTCCGCGTCGGTTTGGCGGGCGGCACGGTCTGGACTTCGTCGATCGGCTATACTCTGACCTACAACACGCTGGATAATACCAAGAACCCCACCGACGGCATCCTGGTCGACTTCCGTCAGGACTTCGCCGGCCTCGGCGGCGACGTGAAGTTCATCAAGTCGGCGTTCGATGCGAAGTACTACACCCCGCTGGTGGCCGACGTGGTCGGGTTGATCCATCTTCAGGGCGGCAACCTCTCCGGCTATGGCAGCAACGAGCTTCGCATGCTGGATCATTTCCAGATGGGGCCGAATCTGGTTCGCGGCTTTGCCCCCAATGGCATCGGTCCCCGCGACATCGGCATTTATGCTTTGAACGGCTACGGCGGCGATTCGCTCGGCGGCACCAACTACTGGGGCGCGTCGGCGGAGTTGCAGATGCCATTCTGGTTCCTTCCGAAGGAAGTCGGAATCAAGGGCGCGGTCTATGCCGACGCGGGTTCGCTGTTCGGCTACAAGGGACCGACCTCTTGGTCGGTGACCAACGAAGTCAACGCCCCGGGTTGTGTCCCGGCGACCAAGACAACAGTCGGAACCTGCAGCGGATTGCAGTATGACAACAGCAGCCTGATCCGCTCCTCGGTCGGTGTCGGTCTGATCTGGGCATCGCCGTTCGGTCCGCTGCGGTTCGATTACTCGATCCCGATCACCAAGGGGCAGTACGACCGCGTGCAGCAATTCAAGTTCGGCGGCGGGACCTCGTTCTGAGGTCTCCGCGGTGGGCCGGACCGCGACGGACGGAATGGCACAGCCGAGATTCTTGAATCAACCGCCAGCATCGACGTTGGTTGACGTGGCGACGATGGCGCAGGCGCATCTGGTCGATGCGTCCCGCGGCTCCCAGCGTATCACCGGGATAGCCTCGCTCGCCGAGGCCGGACCGATCCATCTGACCTTCTTCGACAATGGCAAGTTCGCAGCCGAGCTACGTTCGACATTGGCAGGCGCCTGCCTGATCAGCGAACGATTCGAAGCGGCGGTGCCGGCGCATGTCGCGGTGCTGCGTTCGGCCGATCCGTTACGTGCCTTCATCAGGGTGGCGACCGAGCTCAATGGCGACGCGCTTCGTCCGCGGTCCTGGTTCGGCATCGTCGGGATCGCGGCCTCCGCGGTGGTGCATCCGACCGCGCGCCTGGAAGACGGCGTTGTCGTCGACCCGCTGGCGGTGATCGGGCCAGGCGTCGAAATCGGCGCCGACACGGTGATCGGCTCCGGGGTCATCATCGGTGCCAATGTGCGGATCGGAAGAGGCTGCAGCATCGGACCGGCGAGCTCGATCCAGTTTGCGTTGATCGGCAACAATGTCGTGCTGCAGTCTGGATGTCATATCGGACAGGATGGCTACGGATTCGCTTTCGGCCCGGACGTCGCGATGAAGTTGCCTCATGGCGGGCGAGTGCTGATCCAGAACGACGTTGAAGCCGGCGCCGGCACCAGCATTAATCGAGGGAGCTTGCGGGATACCGTGATCGGGGAAGGCAGCAAAATCGACAATCAGGTCCGGATCGGGCACGATGCCTCGATCGGGCGGTTTTGTCGGCTTGGCGCCCAATCTGGAGTAGCCGGATCCGCGACGCTGGGCGACAGGGTCGACCTCGGCACGGCATCACAAGTCCGCAGCCACGTTCGGATCGGCGATCGCGTCAAGGTTGTGCCGGCGAGCGTTATCGATCATGACATCTCCGCCGATCGGCTGCTGCCGCAAGCGACCGGGGTGGCGCAGAGCGACCCGGCAGGCGAGGAACTGAATTGATGGACGCAGCAGTTACCCACGAATTGGTCGATATTAACGCCATCCTGAAAGCATTGCCGCATCGCTACCCGTTCCTGTTGATCGATCGGATCGTCAACGTCCGTAGCGACTACAGCGGAGTAGGCATCAAGAACGTGACCATCAATGAACCTCCGTTCATGGGACACTTTCCGGAACGGCCTGTGTTCCCCGGCGTCCTGATCGTCGAGGGGATGGCGCAAACCGCCGGCGTGATCGTGATGCTGTCGGCGTCGGGCACCGAAAAGCCGCGCGCGGTGTATTTTCTTACCATCGACAAATGCAAGTTTCGCAAGCCGGTGCTGCCCGGCGACACGGTCGAGTACCACATGCGCAACATCGGCCGGCGCAAGGACATGTGGTGGTTTCACGGCGACGCCAAGGTCAACGGCGTCACCGTCGCGGAAGCCGACGTCGGCGCGATGTTGACGGACTGATCGCAGAAATGAGCAAGATTGATTCCACGGCGCGCGTTGAAGACGGCGCCACGATCGGCGACGACACGACGATCGGCCCCTATTGCATCATCGGGCGTGACGTCGTGATCGGCGCCAACTGCAAGCTGATCGGCCATGTCCATATCACCGGGCACACCACGATCGGCAGCGGCTGCACGATCTATCCGTTCGCCTCGCTCGGCACGCCGCCGCAATCGCTCGGCTACAAGGGCGAGCCCACCAAGCTGACCATCGGCAACGACTGCACCATTCGCGAATCCGTGACGATGAATATCGGAACCGCCAGCGGCCGCGGCGTGACCCGGCTCGGCGACCGCGCCTTCATCATGACCGGCAGCCACATCGGTCACGATTGCATCGTCGGCAACGACGTGATTTTCGCCAACACCGCGACGCTGGCCGGTCACTGCGAGGTCGGCGACCACACCTTCATCGGCGGCGTCACGGCATTGCAGCAATTCGTCCGGATCGGGCAGCAGGTGATGATCGGCGGCTTGAGCGGCGTGCGCGACGACGTCATCCCCTACGCGCTGGCGCGGGGGGCTCCGGCACGGCTGGAGGGGCTGAATATCGTCGGGATGCGGCGCCGCAAGTTCACTCGCGAGCGCCTCGCGGTGATCAGGGCATTCGTCGACGACCTGTTCTACCGTCCCGGCCTGTTTGCGGATCGGCTACAAAGCGTGCAGCATCGCGGTGAAGAAGACCCGGCGATCGCCGAGATGCTGGCGTTCATCGGGGGCGGCAAGCGTCCGCTGTGCATGGCGTTGGGCAACGACGCCGACGCCTGACGTCGCAACGCGGGGGCGGATCATGACCGACCAGGTCTGCACGACATCCACCTCTGTCGGCCTGATCGCCGGCGGCGGTGTGCTGCCGTTCGCGGTGGCGGATTCGCTGCTGGCCCGGAACATCACGCCGACGCTGTTCGCGCTCAAAGGCTTTTGCGATCCCGCAGCGGTCGGGCGCTTCCGACATCACTGGATCTCGCTCGGCCAGTTCGGGCGGTTGAAGCGGCTGCTGCGCGCCGAGCATTGCCGGGACCTGGTGTTCATCGGCTCATTGGTGCGGCCGTCGATTGCGCAGGTACGGCTCGACTGGGGAACGGTCCGTGTCCTGAGCGGCATCGTGGCGGCCCTTCGCGGCGGGGACGATCACCTGTTGTCCGGCGTCGGCCGCATCTTTGAACGCGAGGGCTTTCGGCTGCTGGGAATCAGGGATGTCGCGCCCGATCTATTGATGCCGCAAGGCAGTCTGACCCGCACGACCCCCGACCCCGGGCAACTCGCCGATATCGCCAAGGCGAGGGCGGTGCTGCTGGCGCTCAGTCCGTTCGATATCGGGCAGGGTGCAGTGGTGATTGACGATCATGTGGTGGCGGTCGAGGATATCGGCGGCACCGACGCGTTGTTAGAAACCGTGGCGCGGTTGCGCGCCAAGGGCGCGATCCAGGCCAAGCCGCGGCGCGGCGTTCTGGTGAAGGCGCCGAAGAGCGGCCAGGATTTGCGCTTCGACCTGCCGGCGCTGGGGCCGCGAACCATCGAAGGCGTGGCGGCTGCGGGCCTCGCCGGCATTGCGGTAGTCGCCGGCAACACCGTCGTCGCCGAGTCGCAGACGATGATCGAGGCGGCGGACCGGGCCGGCCTGTTCGTCGTCGGTTTGGCGACGTGACCGCGATGAAGGCCAAGCCGGCTGTTCGTAAAGTGGTGTTGGTCGCGACCGAAGAATCCGGGGATCGGCTCGGTGCCGCGCTGATGAAAGTGCTCCGGCAGCGGCTCGGCGACGCGGTGCGGTTCGAGGGCGTCGGTGGCCAGGCGATGGCGGCCGAGGGATTGGTCTCGCAGTTTCCGATCGAAGACCTGTCGATCATCGGCTTCTCGGCCGTGGC
This sequence comes from Rhodopseudomonas sp., assembly GCF_013377015.1. Taxonomy (GTDB): domain Bacteria; phylum Pseudomonadota; class Alphaproteobacteria; order Rhizobiales; family Xanthobacteraceae; genus JARJEH01. The sequence goes on from NZ_JACABA010000002.1 coordinate 322,484, forward strand.
GAAGCAATTGCCGATGATCCTGCGCCGCATCCGGGAGACCGCCGACGCCGTGCTGCGCGCGGCGCCGGATATTCTCGTCATCATCGACAGCCCGGATTTCACTCACCGGGTGGCGCGCTTTGTCCGCGCGCGTAATCGGTCGATCCCGATCGTCGACTACGTGTCGCCCACCGTCTGGGCGTGGCGTTCGGGCCGTGCGCGGGCGATGCGCCGTTATGTCGACCATGTGCTGGCCCTGCTGCCGTTCGAACCGGAAGTTTACCGCAAGCTGCGCGGGCCGCCGTGCAGCTATGTCGGTCATCCGCTGATCGAACAGATTGCTACGCTGCGGCCGAACGCCGAGGAGCAGCAGCGCCGCGACGCCCAGCCGCCGATCCTGCTGGTGCTGCCGGGCAGCCGGCGCAGCGAAATCACCCGGAAGATGTCGGTGTTCGGCGCCACGATCGGCCTGCTGCTGCAGCACCAGAGCCGGCCGGTCGAGCTGGTGTTGCCGACCACGCCGCATCTTTTCGACGCCGTCAGCGCCGCGGTGCGGGGCTGGCCGGTGCGGCCACGGATCGTCGTCGGTGATGCTGAGAAGAAGGCCGCGTTTCGCGTCGCCCGCGCCGCCTTCGCGAAATCCGGCACCGTCACGCTGGAGTTGGCGCTGGCTGGGGTGCCCATGGTGGCAGCCTACAAGGCGGGCGCGGTCGAGGCCTGGATCGGGCAGCGCCTGATCCGGTCGTCCTCCGCCATCCTCGCCAACCTGGTGGTCGGCGAGAACGTGGTTCCGGAGTTCATCCAGCAGGATTGTAAGCCAGAAAGACTGGCGCCCGCGCTGCGCGACGTGCTCGACGACACCCCGGCACGGCAGCGCCAAATCGAAGCGTTCGCCCAGCTCGATGCCATCATGGCGACGGGAGAGCGCTCGCCGAGCGAGCGCGCCGCGGACATCGTGCTGGGTCTGTTGCCCAAAACCTGAGGTCCCGTTCAAAAGAAAATCGGCGAACCGCGGGGCGGTTCGCCGATTTTCGATCCAATGTCTCGGCTGCGAGCATTACCCGCGCTTGGCGATCTCGACATAGTCGCGACGGGCGGCGCCGGTGTAGAGCTGGCGGGGCCGGCCGATCTTCTGCTGCGGATCCTCGAGCATCTCGCTCCACTGGCTGATCCAGCCGACGGTGCGGGCCACCGCGAACAGCACGGTGAACATGTCGGTCGGGAAACCCATCGCCTTCAGGGTAATGCCGGAATAGAAATCGACATTCGGATACAGCTTGCGCTCGATGAAGTATTCGTCGCTGAGCGCGATCCGCTCCAGCTCCATCGCGACCTTGAGCAGCGGATCGCCGTGGTGGCCGGTTTCCGCCAGCACCTGGTGACAGGTTTCCTGCATGATCTTGGCGCGCGGATCGTAGTTCTTGTAGACCCGGTGTCCGAAGCCCATCAGCCGCACCGAGGAGTTCTTGTCCTTCACCCGCTTGATGAAGTCCGGGATGTTCTCGACTGTTCCGATCTCGGCCAGCATCGCCAGCGCCGCCTCGTTGGCGCCGCCATGCGCCGGTCCCCACAGGCAGGCGATGCCGGCGGCGATACAGGCGAACGGATTGGCGCCCGACGAGCCGGCGATCCGCACCGTCGAGGTCGAGGCGTTCTGTTCGTGGTCGGCGTGCAGGGTAAAGATCTTGTCCAGCGCCTGCGCCAGCACCGGATTGACCACGTAGTCCTCGCAAGGCACCGCAAAGCACATCCGCAGGAAATTGCCCGCGAAGCTGAGTGCGTTCCTGGGATAGACGAACGGCTGGCCGACCGAATATTTATACGCCATCGCCGCCAGCGTCGGGATTTTGGCGATCATCCGCATCGACGCGATCATGCGCTGCTTCGGATCGTTGATGTCGGTGGAGTCGTGATAGAATGCCGCCAGCGCGCCGACCGAGGCCACCATCACCGCCATCGGATGGGCGTCGCGGCGGAAACCCTGGAAGAATCGGGCCATCTGTTCGTGCACCATGGTGTGGTGCGTGATGCGCTCGTCGAAATCTTCCTTCTGCGCCTTGGTCGGCAACTCGCCGTACAGCAGCAAGTAACAGGTTTCGAGGAAATCGCCTTGATTGGCGAGCTGCTCGATCGGGTAGCCGCGATATTCCAGAATGCCGGCGTCGCCGTCGATATAGGTGATCTTGGACTGGCAGCTGCCGGTCGAGGTGAAGCCAGGGTCGTAGGTAAACAATCCGGCCTGGGCGTATAATTTGCCGATGTCGATGACATCAGGCCCGACCGTTCCGCTCAGGATCGGAAGGTCATAGGACTTGTTTCCAACCGTGAGCGTGGCTGACTTGGTGGTTGTTGTTGCGTCCATCGTGTGGTCCCCGATGAGATCGTTGCCGAAACCAGCGAGCGCACTACAGCCTGAACGAGACGGCGAGCGAAGCTGGGAACTAGAAGCGCAGGTCAAATGGGTAGCTTATTGCTGTGTGCACTGCAAGACGGGCCAATTCGGCCGGCACGGCGGTCTAGCGCTGCGCCTGATCGGCCAGCCTGGACAGGCATTCCTGAGGCCCCAGCACCGCCAGCACGTCGAAAATCCCCGGCGAGGTGGTGCGCCCGGTCAAGGCGACGCGGAGCGGCTGTGCCACCGCGCCGAGCTTCAATCCGTTTTGCTCGGCGAACGCCCGCATCGCTGCCTCGGTGGTTTCCGAGCTCCACGGCGTGACGCTTTCGAGCGCGTCGTGCAATTGGCCGATCAATTGCCGGGTCGCTGGCGTCAGCACCGCCAATGCCTTCGGCTCGATCGTCAACGGCCGATCGGCGATGATGAAACCGGCATTGTCGAGCAGTTCAAGCAGGGTCTTGGCACGCTCTTTCAGTCCGGGCATCGCTTGCAGCAATTGCGCGCGGGTGGTGTCGTTGAGCTTGGCCGCGATCTCGAGGCCATGCGGAATGTGGCGCAGCAGCTCCTCCAGCATGGTCAGGAGGGATTGATCGTCGGCCTGCCGGATGTAATGGCCGTTGAGGTTTTCCAGCTTGGCGAAATCGAACCGCGCCGCCGAGCGTCCGATCGCGGACAGGTCAAAGGCGTCGATCATCTCCTGGGTCGAGAAGATTTCCTGGTCGCCGTGGCTCCAGCCCAGCCGAACTAGGTAGTTGCGCAGCGCCGCCGGCAGATAGCCCATCGCCCGATAGGCATCGACCCCGAGCGCGCCGTGGCGCTTCGACAGCTTCGATCCGTCCGGCCCGTGGATCAGCGGGATGTGCGACATGCTGGGCAGTTCCCAGCCGAGCGCATCGTAGATCTGCTTCTGCCGGGCGGCGTTGATCAGATGGTCGTCGCCGCGAATGACGTGGGTAACGCCCATGTCGTGATCGTCGACCACCACCGCGAGCATGTAGGTCGGATTGCCGTCGCCACGCAGCAACACGAGGTCGTCGAGGTTCTCGTTCTGCCACACCACGCGGCCCTGGACCTGGTCCTCGATCACGGTTTCGCCGCTGAGCGGCGCCTTCAGGCGGATCGTCGGCTTGACGCCCGGCGGGGCCTCAGCGGTGTCGCGCTCGCGCCAGCTGCCGTCGTAGAGATTGGAGCGACCCTCGGCGCGGGCGGCCTCGCGCATCCGGGTCAATTCCTCGGCGGTCGCGTAACAGCGATAGGCCTTGCCGGCGGCCAGCAATTGCTCGGCGACCTCGCGGTGCCGCGCGGCGCGGGAGAACTGGTGGACCGTGTCGCCGTCCCAGGTGATGCCGAGCCAGCTCAGCCCGTCGAGGATCGCCGCGATCGCCGGCTCGGTGGAGCGCTCGCGGTCGGTGTCCTCGATTCGCAACAGCATCTTGCCGCCGTGCTTCTTCGCATACAGCCAGTTGAACAGCGCGGTGCGGGCCCCTCCGATATGGAGGAAGCCGGTCGGCGAGGGCGCGAAGCGTGTGACGACGGGTGGGGTCATTCGAGGCGTGTTCAATACCGGGATGATTGGCGCGCCGGAGCGGCGCGGAGGGTGTATAGCAGGACCTGCGCATAACTAAAGTGTTCCTTGGCACAGCCAGGGGTTGGCGGATGGCGCTGGATTTGGCAGAACGCCGTCGATCCCGGCAGGCAGGAAAATCACGCAAATGACGACGGCAGACGCAGCAACGACCGAGGCAGGACGCGACTTCATTCGCGACATCGTGCAGGCCGATCTCGATTCGAAAAAGCACAGCGTGATCGTCACCCGGTTCCCGCCGGAGCCGAACGGCTACCTCCACATCGGCCACGCCAAGTCGATCGCGCTGAATTTCGGCATCGCCCAGGAATTCGGCGGACGCTGCCATCTGCGATTCGACGACACCAATCCCACCAAGGAAGAGCAGGAATATATCGATTCGATTCAGGCCGACGTGCACTGGCTGGGTTACGACTGGGGAACCAACCTGTTCTATGCCTCGGACTATTTCGAGCGGCTGTACGGCTGGGCCGAAATCCTGATCCGCGAGGGCCTGGCCTATGTCGACGACCAGTCGCAGGAGGAAATCCGGATCAGGCGCGGGACGCTGACCGAGCCCGGCCAAAACAGTCCTTTCCGCGACCGCTCGGTCGAGGAAAATCTCGATCTGTTTCGCCGGATGAAGGCCGGCGAGTTTGCCAATGGCGCGCGGGTGCTGCGCGCCAAGATCGACATGTCCTCAGGCAACATCAATCTGCGCGATCCGGTGCTGTACCGCATCCTGCACGCCACCCATCCGCGCACCGGCGACGCCTGGTCGATCTATCCGAGCTACGACTATGCGCACGGCCAGTCCGATGCGATCGAAGGCATCACCCATTCGATCTGCACGCTGGAATTCGAGGATCATCGGCCGCTGTACGAGTGGCTGCTCGACAAGCTGCCGGTGCCCTCAAAACCCCGGCAGTACGAATTCGCCCGGCTCAATATCACCTACACGCTGTTGTCGAAGCGGGTGCTGACCGAGCTGGTCCGCGGCAACCATGTCTCCGGCTGGGACGATCCGCGGATGCCGACCATCGCCGGCCTGAAGCGGCGCGGCGTGCCGCCGGCGGCGATCCGTGAATTCGTCAAGCGGATCGGCGTAGCCAAGGCCAACAGCGTGGTCGATGTCGGTATGCTGGAATTCTGCATCCGCGAGGAACTCAACCGGACATCGCTGCGTCGGATGGCGGTGCTGCGGCCGCTGAAGGTGGTAATCGAGAACTATCCGGAGGGGCAGAGCGAAGAGCTCGAGGCCATCAACCACCCGGACGATCCGGCGGCAGGGACGCGCAAGATCGCGTTCGGCCGCGAGCTCTATATCGAGCACGACGATTTTATGGAGACCCCACCGAAGAAGTTCTTCCGGCTGTCGCCCGGCACTGAGGTCAGGCTGCGCTACGCCTATTTCATCAAGTGCCGTGAGGTCGTGAAGAACGCCACCGGCGAGGTGGTCGAGCTGCGCTGCACTTACGATCCGGCCACTCGCGGCGGCAACGCGCCGGACGGCCGCAAGGTCAAAGCGACGATGCACTGGCTGCCGGCGGCGCAGTCGGTGCCGGCCGAGATCCGGATCTACAATCAGCTGTTCCTGAAACCGTCGCCGGACGCCGGCAATTTTGTCGCCGATCTCAACCCGCAGTCGCTCGAAGTGTTGCCTGACGCCCGCGTCGAGCCGGCGATTGCCGCAACCCAGTCGCAGGACGTGATGCAGTTCGAACGGCAGGGTTATTTCGTCCGCGACAAGGATTCCACCGCGGATCGGCCGGTGTTCAATCGCACCATCGGGCTCCGCGATACCTTCGCCAAGGAAGTCGGTGGCAAGGGCTGACGCCAGCGGTTGCCCGCGGCCGCTTTCTGTTTCAGGCTCAGCTCCGCGCCTGTAGGGAGCGAGCGGGGTGGCGGAGCGGGACAACCAAGCCAAAGCCAAAGCGAGAACCTGGCCGGCGCGGGGCGCCGCGCGGGCCGGCGGGCTCGCGCCGGATCTGACGACGTGGTCGGCACTGATCGCGCGGCTGCGCATATGGGCGCGGGCGGAAGCCGGGGCAGGGCGGCTGTTGCCGTGGGTGCCGGTCGCGTTCGGCGCCGGCATCGCGCTGTACTTTGCCGCGGATCACGAGCCGATCGCGTGGGTGGCCACGCTCGCCGCAGCGGCATTTTGCGCGACGGCGTTCATGCTGCGCCGGCAACGAATCTTTCCCCTCGCGGTGATGATCGCCGCGATCGCCGCGGGTTTTGCCACCGCCTCCATGAAAGCCGCGCGGATCGCCCATCAGGTGCTGGCCGGGCCGCTCTCTGCGATATCGCTGCAGGGCTATGTCGAAACCCGAGAGGACCGCGAGCGCAGCGATCGCTTCGTGCTGCGGGTCGCCGCAATGGAGACTCCTCGCGGTTCAATCAAGTTCGAACGGGTCCGGCTGTCGGTGAAGAAGGGGACCGCGCCCGCGGTCGGCAGCTTCGTCGCCCTAAAGGCGCGGCTGCAGCCGCCGCTGGCGCCGCTGCGGCCGGGAAGTTACGATTTCGGCCGCGACCTGTACTTCCAGGGCATCGCCGCGTCGGGCTTCGTCATGGGCGCGATCACACAGTCCGAGGCGCCGAGCGATGGCGGATGGGCGCTGCGCTATGCCGCCTTGATGCAGGGCTTGCGCGACGCCATCGACGCCCGGATCCGGCTGTCGCTCGGCGGCGACCAGCGCGCGATCGCGACGGCGCTATTGACCGGGCGGCGCGATGCGATCTCGACGCCGGTGAATGATGCGATGTTCATCTCCGGGCTTGGCCACGTGCTGTCGATCTCGGGCTATCATATGGCGGTGGTCGCCGGCGTGGTGTTCTTCGTGGTCCGCGCGCTGCTGGCGCTCATCCCGGCGCTGACCGTCACCTTCCCGATCAAGAAATGGTCGGCCGCGGCGGCGCTGATCGCCGCGGCGTTCTATCTGCTGCTGTCCGGCGCCGAGGTCGCCACGCAGCGCTCGTTCTTCATGACAGCCGTGGTGCTGATCGCGGTGATGGTCGATCGGCGCGCGATCACCTTTCGTACCCTGGCGGTGGCGGCGATGGTCGTGCTCACGATCGCGCCGGAAGCCTTGGTGCATCCGAGTTTCCAGATGTCGTTCGCCGCCACTTTGGGGCTTGTCGCGCTGGTGCAAATCGGAATGCCGGCCCTGTTCGCCGCACCCGACCATTCCGCTACCGCGCGCGCGGCGTTGTGGGGCGGGCGCGAGATCGCCACGCTGGCGCTGGCGTCATTGGTCGCAGGCCTCGCCACCACGCCCTATGCGGCCTTCCACTTTCACCGCGTCACGCCCTATGGCGTGCTCGCCAACCTGGCGGCAATGCCGGTGGTGTCGGCCCTGGTGATGCCCGCGGGGCTGCTGGGCCTCGCCGCGATGCCATTCGGTTTCGACGGGGTGTTCTGGCACCTGATGGAGATCGGCATCGACTGGATGATCGTGGTGGCGCAATGGGTCGCGGCGCTGCCCGGCGCGGTCGGTCGGGTGGCTTCGTTCGGCACCGGACCGCTGCTCGCAGCGACGGCCGGCATGATCGTGCTCGGCCTGTTGCGGACGCCGCTGCGCTTGGCCGGAACGCTGGCGATTGCGCTGGCGATCGGCTGGGCGCTGGCGACGCCACGGCCCGAGATTCTGATCTCTGGCGACGGCAAGCAAGTCGCGCTCCGCGGCGGCGACGGACGGCTGCGGCTGCTGCAACCCGGCAAGGACGCATTCCTGCTCAAGGAGTGGCTGGCGGCAGACGCCGATCCGCGGCAGACCGGCGATCCCTCGCTGACGGAAGGGGTTTCCTGCGACCCAGATGGCTGCGTCGCGGCGATGGCGGACGGCGCGTTGGTTGCGCTGGCGTTGCGCGCCGAGGCGCTGGCTGACGATTGCGAGCGCGCGGTGCTGATCGTCACCGCGCGCCCGTCGCCTGCAGGATGCACGACGCGGGTGATTGAGCAGGACGAACTCAAGCGAAGCGGTGCGATGGCGTTACGGCGAACCGGTAGCAGGTTTGCGATCGACGCGGTGCGACCGAAAGCTACCGATCGGCCGTGGTCGCCAGCCTTTCCCGAGCAAAAAGCCGCTGACAATCTCGCGACGCGCTCGCCACAAGCGCCGCCTGTCGATGCCACGCCGCCAGAGCCAGAGCAGCGGGGCGACGATTAGCACGAATGGTCGATAGCCGAATTCGTCGAAAATTACCCCGTTGAGGCGGATCAATTCTTGGCAATCCGTAATTTGACACTGCGAACACCGGACGAGAATGTGAGAACTCGGTCGAAGGGCGCTGCATCACCGGGAAGCAACCCAAATGAACACCACAAAGCGGGCATCTTTCGCATCCACCGTGATGATCGTCGTTGCATGCGTCATCCTCGACGTGGCTCTGCACCGCCTCTCCGCGTGGATGTTCGACTTCAACTACTTCAACAACGGCTTGCCGCAGAGCGTTCTGGTCAAGAACGGCACCTTCCCGATCGTGGCCTCGATCAGCTTCAGCGTTATGTTCGGATTCCTCGCGCTAAATTACTCTTGCACGCGCTCGGAGATTGGCGGCACGCGCTTCTGGGCTGGCCAGCGTTTCTTTGCCCCGTTTGCCTTCATCATGTTCTTCGGGGTACTCGAGTCCGCGTTCGTATTCCCTACTCCCTTTGAGGCCGAGATCATCACGGCCATTGCGGATGCCGTTCCGTATCTCGTCCTCGGCGTCCTGCTTAGCTACGTCTTTAGCTCGGGAACGAATGAGGAAAGCGGCCAGGAAGCAGCAGCAGCCCCTTGGCAGTCCATGCTCTGGATCGGCATCTTTTACGTTGCGGGCCGTTACCTGATCTCATACCCGGTCCTGCACATTACGTCCGGCTACATCGAACGGGCGGCGGGCACGTTCGCCTGGACCGTCGGCTGCGGTCTCAGTATGGGCTCGTTCTACTGGCTGGCGGGATCGACCTTTTCGGCCGCTACGCCGATGCGAAAGGCGCTTCGCGTGGGAGGCCTAACGCTCGGAATCTTCTGGCTGATGGTCCAACTCTTCTTTGCGCTCATCTCCGAGGTCTCTGTATCCGACCTCGTCATCAGGGCAATCGCGGATATCGTCTATCTCGTCGCGGGCATCTACAGCTTCGAGAAGCTGTTCCGCGGCAGGCTCCTGACCGAGTCTTAGCCGTCTCTAGGTAGATTGGTGTCCCCAATCGATTGATGCGCTCAATCCCGCAGCCCTGCCGCGAGCGAGCTCAGTACTTGCGGTACAGCCCGACCAGCTTGCCCTGAATCCGCACTCGGTTCGGCGGCAGGATGCGGACCTCGTAGGAGGTGTTGGCCGGCTCCAGCGCAATCGAAGCGCCACGGCGGCGGAAGCGCTTCAGTGTGGCTTCCTCCTCGTCGATCAGCGCCACCACGATGTCGCCGGTCTCGGCGGTCTCGTTCTTCTGGATCAGCGCCATGTCGCCGTCCAAAATACCGGCATCGACCATCGAATCGCCACGCACTTCCAGCGCGTAATGTTCGCCGGAACCGAGCATATCGGGCGGCACGCTGATGGTGTGGCTGCGGGTCTGCAGCGCCTCGATCGGGGTTCCGGCGGCGATTCGACCCATCACCGGCACCGAGACGTTACGGCTGGAATCGTCTTCCGTGTTGTTGGCGCTGGCGGGGCGGACCTTGCCCAGGTTGCCCTCGATCACGCTCGGGGTGAAGCCGCGACGGCCGTTGCCGCCGGGATTGACGCCGAGCTCGGGCAGTTTGATCACTTCGATGGCGCGCGCGCGGTTGGGCAACCGGCGGATGAAACCGCGCTCTTCCAGCGCGGTGATCAGTCGGTGAATGCCCGACTTCGAGCGCAGATCCAGCGCGTCCTTCATCTCGTCGAACGAGGGGGGAACACCGGCTTCCTTCAGCCGCTCGTTGATGAATCGCAGCAATTCATATTGTTTGCGCGTGAGCATCTCGACCATTCCCCAGTCTGTCGCCGCTTCGTTTCAGACGCGGCCAAGAATAGCGCGAATGTCAGAAACAAATCATGAACGAACACTATATGTTCCATATGTGTTCTGCAACCCATTAATTTCAGGTCAACAGATCGGGCGATCGCTACAGGGGGAGCTTAACGATGACGCAGGCTGAACCGGCGCTTGCCGCGGGGGCAAACGGCGAACGGACCACCAACGCCTGCGCCGCCGCCAGATTTCCCAGCAGCGAAGAGTCCTGGCGTTGCACCGGCGTCGCCAACAATTGCCCGTCGGGACGGGTCTCCAGCCGGGCACGCAAATAATCCTCGCGCACATCGTTGGCGGCAACGTCGCCGCCGAGAAGCGCCAGTTCGCGCCGGTGCTGGATGTGATTGCGTCCCGATAGAGCGCGAATCAACGGCACCATGAACAGGAACGCGCAGACATAGGACGACACCGGATTGCCGGGCAGGCCGATCACTCGCATCGCGCCGAGTCGGCCATGCATCATCGGCTTGCCGGGGCGCATCGCTATCTTCCAGAACGCGATCCCGACGCCTTCGTCCTCCAGCGAGCGCTTCACCAGGTCGTGGTCGCCGGCCGAGGCGCCGCCCGTGGTCACAAGGATGTCGGCGCCGGCATCACGGGCGCGCCGGATTGCGGTCCTTGTGGCGTCCACGGTATCGACGGCGATGCCGAGGTCGATGATCTCGGCGCCTTCCTCGCGCGCCAGCGCCCGTAGCGCGAAGCCGTTGGAATAGACGATCTGTCCCGGTCCCGGCGCAGTCCCTGGCATCACCAGTTCGTCGCCGGTGGCCAGCATTGCCACCAGCGGGCGCCGGTATACGGGCAATTCCGGGTAATTCATCCCCGCAGCAAGCGACAGGTCGCGGTCGTTGAGCCGACGGCCCCGATGCAGCAGCACGTCGCCCTGGTGAAAATCGATTCCGGCCGGGCGGATATGGCGCCCGAGCCGCGCCGCCTCGGTGATGGTGACAATGTCGCCGTCGCGGACCGTGTCCTCCTGAATAACCACGGTATCGGCACCGTCGGGAATCACGCCGCCGGTGAAGATCCGTAACGCTTCGCCTGCGCGCAACGCCATACCGGCCGGTCGACCCGCCGCAATTTCGCCGATCACCTTGAGCCGACTGCCGGCCAGGGCCGCGTCCGCCGCGCGCAGCGCATAGCCATCCATCGCCGACATCGGCTGCGGCGGCTGGGTCCGCAACGCGGCGAGATCGCGCGCCAGTACCCGGCGCTGCGCGGCATCGAGCGCGACCCTTTCGTCCGGGAGTGGCACGACGCCGTCGAGAACCGCTGACAGCGCTTCGGCAACCGGCATCAGGGCCATCACGGGGTCTCCGGCTCGTCGGGGCACGCGTCTGCCGGGACCATGCCCGTCACGGTCGGGGAGGATGGCAGCGCGGTGTCCGGCTTTATGTCGATGGCGGGATTTAGGCAAGTCGCGGCGGGACCCGTCCGGACCGCCGCAGCGTCGCGCATCTGCAACGAAATCATTATTGTGGTCCGCACGTGCCGGCCTATAGCAACCCTGTGGCGGCCGTTGAAACTCTCCGGCTTAGGTTGGGAGCATGCAGATGCAGGACAATTTTGCGAAGTGGCTGTTTCGGATCGTCGCCGCCGTCGGGGCGATCGCCTTCATCGTCACCTATTCGATCCGGCACGACTGGAGCAAGGGCGCGATGCCGATGTTCAGCGACGACTATCGTCCGCCAGAAAGCGTCGCTCCGCCTGCAAGTGCCGCGCCGACGACAAGTCCGGTTTCAACTGCCGGCGTTCCGCAGGCCGCGAGCGTTGCTCCGCCCCAAACGATCGACGGCCAGACCTTTATGCGCTGCCAGCCGATCGGTCGCACCGCGAAGGGTGAATTGGTCTATTCGATGGATTGCGAGCGACCGTCGGCGCAGTGACCAAATAGAGGGGGTTACAGCCCCAACGCATCCAGCGCCCGCGCCACGTCATCGCTCGACCTGACCTGCACCGCCATCAATCCGCAGGCGCGCGCGCCCTCGATGTTCTCGATGAGATCGTCGAAGAATACAATGCGCTCGGGCGTGACACCGATCGCATTCACCACATGATCGAAGGCCGCCGCATCGGGCTTGCGTAGCCCGATGCTCGAGGACAGAAACACCTCACGAAAATGCCCCAGCAATTCGGCGAAGTGCTGCGAGAAATGCGCGGCGTGAGCTGGATTGGTGTTGGACAGCGCATAGAGCGGAATCCGCCGCGCGGCGCGGGCCAAGAGCGGCGCGATGCCGGGCATTTCGCCGATGAAGGTCGCGTTCCAGCCGTCGAGCAGTTCGGCGTCCGAGAGTTCGATCCCGAGCGCAGCGCGGACTTTTCCGAAAAATTCGGCATCGTCGATTTCGCCGCGCTCATGGCCTTGGTACACATCGTCGCGGGAAAACCGTGCGGCGAGTTCGGCAGGGCTGCAGCCAGCATGATCGGCCCATCGCGCCACCGTACGTTCGAAATCGATGTCGATCACGACCCGCCCGAGATCGAACAGCAGCGCGTCGGCGGCGCCCGTCTTGAGATTCATTGTCATCAGCAATCCCACTACATAGGTAGCCGCGAACCGGCAATGGTTAGGGGTGGGCGCGAGACGCCGGTGACAAAGAAATTACCAAGTCGATTAAATCGCTGGTAACGGCGGCGGGTCTACGACAATAGGCGCCGCGAAGCGACGCAATGGACGAAGAATGCGCCGGGTCGCGGCGCCGAATTCATCAGTGGCGATCCGCCCATGCACGTCAACCGGCAAGCAGCGATTAACTCCTTCGGCGGATCGCTGGCGGAAATGACGGCCGTGGATTTAGCGCGGTGTTGGGTTCGTATCAGCGCGCGGCCTGAACAACGTTCTGGCACGATCCGATGCTGAACGGGATCGCAAAACCGCAGAAGGCCAAGAAGAAACCCGAGGAGGTCCACGCCACGCACGGCTGGTTCGTCACCTTCGCAGATCTGATGGGTTTGCTGGTCAGCTTCTTCGTCATGCTGGTGTCATTCTCCACCCAGGATCTGCACAAGCTGCAGATCGTCGCGGGCTCGATGCGGGACGCGTTTGGCGTTCAGCAACAGTCGCGTTTTGCGGGGGTGGTGGAGACCGACGGCGTACCGGTCCAGGGCAAGATCAAGAGCAAGCTGCATGTCTCGCCGGATCAGGCCAGCAACACGCCGCGTCTCGACGAGGGCGGCGGATCGGCGGGCGCAACCACGCAGCTGAAGGCGGATCGCGAATTCGCGCTGGCATCGGCGTCGTTGCGCCAAGCCTTGCAGGACCTTCCCGAACTGGCGGAGGTATCCAAGAACGTCATGTTCGAAGAAACCCCTCAAGGGCTCAACCTGGAAATCACCGATCAAGACGGCCGCCCGATGTTCCCGGACGGCTCCGGAGTTCCCTATGCCCGCACCACGCTGCTGATCAAGAAGCTGGCCGCGCCACTGCGGGCCACCGCGCTGCGGGTCTCGATCGTCGGTCATACCTCGTCGGGACTGGTCCCGGCATACAGCGATTATGACGCCTTCGACCTTTCGGCGAACCGCGCCAATGCGGTACGCCAGATCCTGAAGCGGGAAGGGCTGCCAGCCAGTCACATTCTCTCCGTCGCCGGAAAAGCCGACGGCGAACCGCTGTTTCCAGATGCGCCGATGTTGGCCGCAAATCGTCGGGTTACGATTACCCTGATGCGTGAAAATCCGGCGCTGCCGCCTGATCTGAAGCCGTAGTTCGATACCGTCCGTCGTCGCCTAAAACACCAGGCCGTGCCGCAAGCCGCGCTTCCAAACAACCCGGCAGTGTTTCTTGATGCCGCCGTGTAGCAGTTCAAATCGTGCGGGTAGGTTGGCGTCGCGGATGAGTTCAATGCAGGCACCGCCGGCCGAATAGTCGACGATACGGCAATCGACCACGGGAAGCTTGGGGCCGACGATCAGTCTGGCCTTATTGGACATCGCTCCACTCGGGCGTACGCGCGCAAATCGTCGGGGTTGGGTCACTTTTCTCTCGCAGCTGCACGATCCAAACCGGATCGAATGTTCCCGCTGAGAGATTAATATCGGCTTTGCGACGGTCGTAAACTCGTTGGAAACTTCGTCGCGTCGCAGCAGAGGTCGCCACTCGATCCGGCCGGACGCATTGTGGCGCGGGCCACCGGCCCGCGCCAGCGAGAAGAGATATTTGCTAACGGTTAACTCTTGCTTTCGACCGCGATCCGCTTCGATTTGCTGGCTGTCTGCTCGACCTTCGGCAAGGTGACGGTGAGCACGCCGTTCTTGAATGTCGCGCTGACCTTGTCCTCGGCGACCTGGTAGTCCAGCGGAATCCGGCGTTCGAACCGGCCGTAGAACCGTTCGCTGAACTGCCGGTCCTTGTCGCTGGTCTCCGAACTCTTCTCGCCGCGCAGCGTCAGATATCCGTCATCGAGCAGCACCTCGATGTCCTTGTCCTCGAGGCCAGGGACCTCGGCGGAGACCTGCAGCTCCTTGTCGTTGTCGGTGATCTCCAGCTTCGGCCAGCCGGTGCCGAGCGGCGCCAGTCGACCGACCGAGGCCGGGACGTCGAAGCCGCGAAACACGTCGTCGAATAGACGGTTCATTTCCCGGTGCAGCGAAAGGAACGGGTCGCTGTCGGTATAACGGGCCAGCGGTTGCGCGCTCCGGCTCCAGGGGATGATGTCGCGCATGTTCATGGAAGCCTCCTACTCCAATCGTTGGATTTGCGAAGCGTGCCCGCGCCATGCGGGCGCGCCGGCTGATTTGGGAACGACCTGCCGGTCGTCAAGATGCGCCGCAGCATGGAACGGCGCTTGCCGCAAAAATTTTCGCGGCTGCTCTTGAAAGCCGAAAACCGGAATCCCAATTTGCCGGCGTCCCTTTGGAAAGGAGTAGCTCGGGAGACCGTTATGAACATCACGACGACGCAACGACCGATTGATCAAGACGTTTTCAACCATGCCGTTTCGGCGTTCGACGATCCGGACCAGGTGCTGCGCGATAACACGTTGACCACGGCCGAGAAGCGCAACATCCTCGCCTCATGGGCGTCCGATGCCAACGCCGTGGAGTCGCAACCATGGCTGCGGCTGATACCTGGCGCCGGGCGTGCGGTGCCGCTGGCCGCGATCCTCGACGCGCTGCGACGCCTCGGCGGTCGGGATCCGCCGCCCCGCGGCGGCGCCGCGATCCGGCTTCGCAGCCGGAGCCGTTGCGGCGCGGACGAATTCACCGCGCCGTCGATGTTCCATCAGATTTCCGGGAGGCTCCATGGTCTGGCAAAACGTCCAAACCCCGTTCGATCCAACGTGCTGTCCCAATTGCGGCACGCGAATGCAGCTGGCGCGGGTCGAGCCACGCCCGCTCGGGCGTATCCAGGAGTTCGAGCGGCACATCTACCGATGCGATGATTGTGCCAATATCAGCCGGTTCGTGATCGACCGGCACAGTCAGGCTGAACAGCTGCGCATGTAGGCTGCGACGCGGTCGCGGATCAGTCTGCGGCCGCGGCCGGCGAAGCAGCGTCGGTTGCCGCGTCGGCTGGCCCGGTCACAGGCTTGCCTTCGGCCAGACGCTGCACCGCGATGATCTCCTTGATCCACTGCCGCTTCGAATGGGCCGGAAAGCCACCCCAGACCGCGCCGGGCGGGACGTCGTTCATCACCGATGCCCGCGCTGCTAGCTTCGCCCCCTTGCCGATGGTGACGTGGGGAATGGCGGCAACGCGGCCGCCGAGCACGACGAAATCCTCCAGCGTGACGCTGCCACTGAGGCCGGATTGCGAGACGATAATGCAGTGCCGACCGATTACGCAGTTGTGGCCAATCTGGCAGAGATTATCGATCTTGGTGCCTTCGCCGATCACGGTATCGCGGATGCCGCCGCGGTCGACCCGGGTGCCGGACCCGATCTCGACGTCGCTGTGAATCACCACCATGCCGACCTGCGGTACCTTGACGTGTCCGCTCGCACCGGAGACGTAGCCGAACCCGTCCTGGCCGATCTGACTGCCTGTATGGATGATGACGCGATCGCCGATGTCCGAATGGATGACAGTGCAGCAAGGCCCGATCGCGCAGTCGTTGCCGATTCGGACATGCGGCCCGATCACCGCGTTGGCGCCGATCAGCGTGCCGGCGCCGATCTCGGCCCGCGGTCCGATAACCGCGCCGGGATCGACGGTGACGCCGGCGCCGAGCTTGGCGGAAGGATGCACGATCGCGCCCGGTGCAATGCCGGCGGTGCCGAACACCGAGGTCGGGCGCAGCGACGACGGGTAGAGTTTTCGCGCCACCGCGACGAACGCCTCATAGGGTTTGCGTACTTGCAGCACCACGACTCCGGCAGGTGCATGGCCGGCAAACCGTGCGGTGGTCAGCACCGCGCCGGCCTTGCTCGATGGCAGCTGGGAGGCGAATTTGGAGTCCGCAACAAAGGTGAGGTCATCGGGAGCGGCCAGATCCACTGGCGCGACGTCGGTCAGAATCCGACTGAGGTCGGCGCCGTCTTGCGCCTCGGCGCCAGTGATCGCGATGATCTCGGCGACGCTCAACGGCGTCGAGTCGGCAAAGAATCCGGTCCCCTTCACGTCCTGTCCTCCGGCGATGCCATGTCGGCGATATAGTGGCCCGACTTGCCGCCCTTCTTCTCGACTAGATGAATGCCTTCGATCCGCACGCCGCGCTCCACCGCCTTGATCATGTCGTAGATCGTCAGACACGCTACCGACACCGCGGTCAGGGCTTCCATCTCGACACCCGTCGCGCCCGAGACCTTGACGGTGGCGCGGACGATGCAGCCCGGCAGCTTGGCGTCGGTCGCGATGTCGAGGGTGACCTTCGACAGCGCCAGCGGATGGCACAGCGGAATCAACTCCGCTGTGCGCTTGGCCGCCATGATGCCGGCAACGCGCGCGGTTCCGAGTACGTCGCCCTTCTTGGCGTCACCCTTGACGATCAGCGCGAGCGTCGCCTTGCTCATCACCACGCGGCCTTCGGCCACCGCGATCCGTTCGGTTGCGGGCTTTGCCGAAACATCGACCATCCGCGCTTCGCCCGAATTGCCGATATGGGTGAGGGCGGATTGCGTCTTCGGTGAGGATTTGCGCGCCATGGCCTATCTCGTTCCCGTGGCGCGGACGCCGTCGCTGCGCGCCAGCAGCACCCGCGTCGCCGCCGCCACGTCGTGCTGCCGCATCAGGCTTTCGCCGACCAGGAAGGTGGAAATCCCGACCTTGGCGAGCCGCGCCAGATCGTCCGGCGTGAACACGCCGCTTTCGCCGACCATCAGCCGGTCCTTCGGGATCAGCGGTGCCAGCGTCTCGCTGGTGGCGAGCGTCACCTCGAAGGTGCGCAGATTGCGGTTGTTGACCCCAATCATCGGCGAGCGAAGTTTCAGCGCGCGCTCCAACTCATCGCGGTCATGAATTTCCAGCAGTACGTCCATGCCGAGCGCAATCGCCGCGTCCTCGATATCGCGGGCGGCGGCGTCATCGAGCGCCGCCATGATGATCAGGATGCAGTCGGCGCCGTAAGCGCGGGCTTCCACCACCTGATAGGTATCGTAGACGAAATCCTTGCGCAGCACCGGAAGGCCGACGGCCGCGCGCGCGGAAACCATGAAGTCGAGATGGCCCTGGAACGACGGGGTGTCGGTCAGCACGGAAAGGCAGGCCGCGCCGCCTTGCTCATAGGCCCGGGCCAGCACCGGCGGATCGAAATCGGCGCGGATCAGTCCCTTTGACGGCGAGGCCTTCTTGATCTCGGCGATCAGCGCATAGTCGCCGGCGGCCAGCTTCCGACGGATCGCGGAGACGAAGCCGCGCGGTGGCGAGGCCGCGTTCGCCGCGGCTTCCAGCTCGGCGATCGGGCGCGCGCGTTTGGCGGCGGCGATCTCGTCGCGCTTGTAGGCCTCGATCTTGGTCAGGATGTCGGACAACCGGAATTCCTCAGACGGGTGCGTTGGAGACCGCGATCAGGCGCTGCAGCCGTCCCTCCGCCGCGCCGCTGTCGATCGACGTGGTGCCGAGTGCGACGCCTTGCTTCAGATCCTTGGCCTTGCCGGCGACGATCAAGGCCGCCGCGGCGTTCAGCAGCGCGACGTCGCGATAGGCCCCGGGCTGGCCTTCGAGTACGCCGCGCAACGCCGCCGCATTGGCTTCGGCATCGCCGCCCTTCAGCGCGTCGGGGCCGGCGCGCGGTAGTCCGGCGTCCTCCGGAACCACTTCGAAGGTGCGGATATTACCGCTTTCAAGCGCCGCCACGAAGGTCGGGCCGGCGAGGGTGATCTCGTCGAGCCCGTCAGACCCGTGCACTACCCAGATCGCTTCGGAACCCAGGTTCTTCAGCACTTGCACCAGCGGCAGCACCCATTGCCGCGAGAACACGCCGATCATCTGGCGCTTGACCCCGGCCGGGTTGGACAGCGGTCCCAGCAGATTGAAGATGGTGCGGGTGGCAAGCTCGACCCTGGTCGGTCCGACATTCTTCATCGCCGGATGATGCGTCGGCGCGAACATGAAGCCGATCCCGGCCTCCGACACACAGCGCCCGACCTGGTCCGGGGTGATGTCGATCTTGACGCCGAGCGCGTTGAGAACGTCCGCGGCGCCGGATTTCGACGACAGCGCGCGGTTACCGTGCTTGGCGACCGGTACGCCGCAGCCGGCGACGATGAACGACGCACAGGTCGAGACATTGACCGAGCCGGAGCCGTCGCCGCCGGTGCCGACCACGTCAACGGCGTCGGCGGGTGCGGTGACCCGCAACATCTTGGCGCGCATCGCCGAAACCGCGCCGGTGATTTCGTCGACGGTCTCGCCGCGCACCCGCAGCCCCATCAACAGCGCGCCCATCTGTGACGGGGTAGCTTCACCCGACATCATGGCATCGAACGCCGCCGCAGCCTCGTCGCGCGACAGCGTCGCCCCGGTGGCGACTTTTCCGATGATCGCTTTGAAGTCTTTCATCTCACACTTTCGGCAACCGGACCGCGATACTCGCGGTCGTCAGTTGGACGCCGCCCCCGTCACCTGTGCCACCGCGGTTTCGTTGATCGAGGTGCCGATCTCCGTCTCAAGTCTGGAGACATATTGCCCGACCTGCTCATCGCCAATCCTGCGGATCAGCGTTTCTTTCAGCTTCGTCACATCTTCCGACGCCATGTCGACCGGCGGGAGGGCGACGTCGGTGACCCGGAACACGAACCACTCGGCGCTGCCGGTGCCCTGGGTCTGGCCGATGCCGTCCTTGAGGGTGCGGAACGCGGCCTCGATCACGCTGGCCGGGATGCCCGGCACGGTGCCCTCGCGCTTCAGACCCGTCGCGGTCTCAACCTTGACGCCGGCCGCATTCGCCTCGTCGGCGAGCTTGCCGTCCTGGCCGAGCTTCTGCACCATCTCGGCCGCCTTAGTGCGCAACCGGCTGGTCACCTGGGCTTCACGCCAGCGCGCCTCGACCTGGTCCTTGACCTCGTCGAGACTGCGCTCGCGCGACGGCGTGATGCCGAGCACGTCGAACCAGACAAAGCCGCCGCCCAGCGAAAGCGCCTCGTTGTCGACGCCGACATCGCTGGCGAATGCCGCCGAGGCGAGGTCGAGACCTTGTGGAATGCCGGTGACCGGTTGGCCATCCGGCCCGCGCCCCGAGCGGTCGACCGCTTCGACGGTGACCGGCGCGAGCCCCAATTTCTGCGACGACTCGATCACACCAGCGCCGCCGCCGCGGGCATCTTCCATCTTGTTGTGCAGATCCTGCACCGCGGCGCGGGCGCGTTCGACCGCGATCTCGCGCTTGAGTTTTGCCGCGACGCTTTCGTAGCTCGGCTGACTGCCCGGCTCGATCTTGCCGACCTTCACCACGACCACGCCGAACCGGCCCTTGACCGGCTGGCTGATCCCGTTGGCGGCGAGCGAAAATGCGGCGTCGGCAACCGCCGGATCGAGCATCTCGGCCTTGGTGATGGTCCCGAGCTCGACATCGGACGGCTTCAGACTTCGCTCCTTGGCCAGATCGTCGAACGACAGGCCGCCGTCAAGCCGGGTGCGGGCCGATTGCGCCTCTTCTCCATTGGCGAACACGATCTGTGAAATCTCGCGGCGTTCGGGCGTCGCGAGCTTGTCGCGGCGTTCCTCGAACGCTTTCTTGGCGTCCTCATCCGAGACATCGCTCCATTTCGCGATCGCTTCCGGCGTCACCGCGACGAAAGCGATTTTGCGGTACTCGGGAGCCCGGAACTGGGCCTTGTGATCGTCGAAATAACCAGCCAGCGCTTCCGAGGACGGCGGCTCGATGGCCCCGACCTGGGCCGGTCCAAGCTTCACATAGTCGATGCTGCGCTGCTCGTTCTGGAACCGGCTCATCACCTCGAGCTGGGTCTTCGGCGGCTCCAGCCCGGCGGTAAGGGTACCGGCGATCTGCCGCCGCAGCGCCACGCGATGCTGCTCGGCGATATAGCGCTGCTCGGAATAGCCGAACTGCCTGATGGTCTGCTGGAAACGGGCCGGATCGAACGCGCCGTTAGCTCCCTTGAAGTTGGGGTCGCTCAGGATCGTCCGCATGGTTTCAGCGTCGGACTGGCCGAGCCCTAATCTGCGGGCGTTCTCGTCCAGCGCCGCCTCGGCGACGACCTGCTGCAGCACCTGACGGTCGAGACCGAAGGCGCGGGCCTGATCCTGGGTCAGCGGCCGGCCAAACTGGCGCCCGATCTGCTGCAGCTTATCGGTGTAGATTTGACGAAATTGCTCGATCGAAATCTCGGTGCGGCCGATCTTGGCCAGCGTCGATTGCCCGAAGCCGCGGAAAATATCCGCGATCCCCCAGACACCGAAGCTGATAATCAGCACCCCCATCACGACGCTCATGATGGTCTTGCCAACCCAGTTGGATGAGGCTTTGCGCATTCCTCGAAGCATGGAGTCACTTTTTTTCAGGAGGGAACCGGCCGCGCCCGAAGCGGATTGCGCAAATTGGCGTCGCCGGCTTGAGAATCCATCATAAAGTGGCAGCCGCCCGGTCGCAACCTGCGGCGGCATCGTCCAATGGAGCGGTTGACCGCGCTTCGGCGTTGCCCAAACATCCACCGCCGACCGGTCGTTTGTCCTGCAACGTCAATGGGTCAAGGCGAAGACGGGCTGCCAAGCACGACCTGCGAGGTGATCCCGCGCACAAAATCAATGCCGGCGAGGGAGGACGGCGATGAAGGTGACGATCTCCCGGCTGTTCGACGATGTGATCGAAGCCCAGCGGGCCATCCATCGGCTGCGACAGGCCGGCGTCGAACACGACGAAATCAGCCTGGTCGCAAACAATTCTGACAAGTGGTTCGCGCCGGATCTGAAGGGCGCGGCGGAGAAGGGCGCAGCGGTCGGCGCCGGTTTTGGCGGTTTCGGAGGGCTGCTGGTCGGGCTCGGCCTGCTGGCAGTTCCCGGTATCGGGGAGGTCGTCGCAGTGGGCTGGCTGGCGGCGGCGTTGACTGGCGCGGTCGCGGCGGGTGCCGCCGGCAGCGTGATCGGGATGTTGGCGGAAACCGGTGTCGCCACCAATGAGGCAGAGGTCTACGCCGAAAGCATTCGACGGGGCGGTAGCTTGGTAACTGCGCGGGTCGAAGAGGCCGAGCGGAGTCGCCTCGAAGCTGAACTGGACCCGTCCTCGGTCAATGTTGCGCACCGGTGCGACCATCTGACGTCCTCGGGCTGGGCAGGTTTCGATCGGGACGCACCCAGCCTCACCGAGGATGAGGTCGCGCGCGAACGCGCCCGGCATCCCGTCGGGCAAGCTGACGCAAACGCCCGCCCTTGAGCAACGGCAGCGGCTCTGCTAGCGGATCGAACTCAATTTCCCGCGAGAGTGTCCCCATGCCAGTCGCTGCCATTCGTCCGCTGATTGCCGGTAACTGGAAGATGAATGGCCTGCGCGCCTCGATGTCCGAATTCGAGACGATGATGCAGGGCGCGATGCTGCTGCCGAACACCGTCGACCTGTTGGTCTGCCCGCCTGCGACGCTGATCCTGACATTTGCACAGAAGCTGGCCAGCGCCGCGCAAACGGGGGCGGTTCCCTTTGCAATCGGCGCGCAGGATTGTCACCCCAACATGTCCGGTGCCCATACCGGCGATCTTTCCGCCGAAATGCTGGCCGATGCCGGCGCCAATGCGATTATTGTCGGGCACTCCGAGCGCCGAGCCGACCACGGCGAAACCGACGCCAATGTCAGGCTGAAGGCGCAGGCGGCGTGGCGCGCCGGACTGGTGGCAATTGTCTGCGTCGGAGAGACCCAGGGCGAGCGCGACGCAGGCCATACGCTCGATGTCGTCGCGGGCCAGCTTGCCGGATCGCTGCCCGATGCGGCCACCGCCGGCAATGTCGTGGTGGCCTATGAGCCGGTCTGGGCGATTGGTACCGGCCGCACCCCGACTGCGGCGGATGTCGAGGAAGTTCATGGCTTTATCCGGGCAGGGCTGGAGCAACGCTTTAGCGGCGAGGGCGCTGCAATCCGGATCCTGTATGGCGGGTCGGTGAAGCCGTCGAACGCCCGCGAATTGATGGCTGTCCCCCATGTCAACGGCGCGCTGGTCGGCGGCGCCAGCTTGAAGGCCGCGGACTTCCTTGCGATCGCCGCCGGCTGCCCTTAGCTAACCCGGCAGCAGCGACGGATTGGCATTCACAGTCGGGAACCAGCAGGGGTGACAATCCCCCGTTCGATCGTGTAGACACCGCCGGACTTCAACATCCCGCAAGCCTGTCGAGCCGCCGCCCGCCGGCGGTGAACTCGGTGGCCTTGGGCTTGCGACGGAAGGGTACAATGCAGACTGTCATTATCGTGATCCACCTGATGTTCGTCGCGACGCTGATCGGCGCGGTGCTGCTCCAGAAATCCGAGGGCGGCGGCTTGGGCGTCGGTAGCGGCGGCGGTGGAGGTTTCATGTCGAGCCGCGGCACGGCGAACCTGTTAACGCGCACCACTTCAATTCTGGCAGTGGGCTTCTTCGTCACCAGTCTGCTGTTGTCATGGCTGGCCAGCTACGACCGCAAGCCGAGCTCGATCATTCCGACCAGCCCTGCGAGCCAATCGCAGCCGGCGGTGCCCGCGCCGCCACTATCTGAAGGAGGCGGGTTGCTGGATTCGCTGAAAAAGGCAGATCAGCAGCAGAACCAACAGCCACCCGCTGTCCCGGAAGCGCCGCGTTCGCAATAAAGCATTGCGGTTATGCCCCACCGGACCTGCTGCAGCGCATTAGGTCTCGGTTGCAATCGTTTGAAACTAATATCGTTTCAAGGTCACCCACAGGCATCTTACAATCGGGCCGTCGGCTCCGATTCGTTTTGCGAATCGGTCCCGGGGCCTTAAAGGTTAAGTCCCATGGCGCGGTACATTTTCATCACCGGCGGCGTGGTCTCCTCGCTTGGCAAGGGTTTGGCATCGGCGGCGCTCGGAGCGCTGCTGCAGGCGCGTGGCTACAAGGTCCGGTTGCGCAAACTCGATCCCTATCTCAACCTCGATCCCGGCACGATGTCGCCGTATCAGCACGGCGAAGTGTTCGTGACCGACGACGGTGCCGAGACTGACCTCGATCTCGGCCATTACGAGCGGTTCACCGGACGTCCCGCCACCAGGCAGGACAATATCACCACGGGGCGAATCTATCAGGACATCCTGACCAAGGAACGCCGCGGCGACTATCTCGGCGCCACCATCCAGGTGATTCCGCACGTCACCAACGCAATCAAGGAATTCATTCTCGACAGCAACGATGCCTACGATTTCGTGCTGTGCGAGATCGGCGGCACCGTCGGCGACATCGAGGGCCTGCCGTTCTTCGAGGCGATCCGCCAGATCAAGAACGACCTGCCGCGCGGCGATGCGATCTACCTGCATCTGACGCTGTTGCCCTACATTCCCAGCGCCGGCGAGTTGAAGACCAAGCCGACCCAGCATTCGGTCAAGGAGCTGCGTTCGATCGGCATCCAGCCCGACATCCTGTTGTGCCGGACCGACCGACCGATCCCGAAGGAAGAACGCCGCAAGCTCGGGCTGTTCTGTAACGTCCGCGAAAGCGCCGTGATCGAGGCGCGGGACGCCGACAATATCTATGCAGTGCCGGAGGCCTATCACGCCGCCGGACTCGACGACGAGGTGCTGGCGGCGTTCGGCATCGTGCCGGCGGCGCCGCCGAATCTGCAGAGCTGGCACGTCATCAACGAGCGGATTCGCAATCCCGAAGGGACCGTGACGATCGCGATCGTCGGCAAATACACCGGCATGAAGGACGCCTACAAGTCGCTCAGCGAAGCACTGTCGCACGGCGGCATTGCCAACAAGGTGAAGGTCAATCTCGACTGGATCGAGAGCGAGGTGTTCGAGAACGAGGACCCGGCGCCGTTTCTTGAACACGTCAACGGCATTCTGGTGCCCGGCGGCTTCGGTCAGCGCGGCGCCGAGGGCAAGATCAAGGCGGCGCAGTTCGCACGCGAACGCGACGTGCCGTATTTCGGCATCTGCTTCGGAATGCAGATGGCGGTGATCGAGGCGGCCCGCAATCTCGCCGGGATCGCCAACGCCAACTCGACCGAGTTCGGTCCAACTCCCGAACCGCTGGTCGGACTGATGACCGAATGGCTGCGCGGCAACGAGTTGCAGAAGCGCTCCAACGCCGGCGATCTCGGCGGCACCATGCGGCTCGGCGCCTATCCTGCAGCACTGAAGCGCGGCAGCCGGGTCTCCGAGGTCTATGGCGGCGCGCTGGAGATTTCCGAACGTCACCGCCACCGCTACGAGGTCAACACCGCCTACAAGGACCGGCTTGAGCAGCACGGCTTGCTGTTCTCCGGAATGTCACCTGACGGTGTGCTGCCGGAGATCGTCGAATATGAGGACCATCCCTGGTTCATCGGGGTCCAGTTTCATCCGGAGTTGAAGTCGCGGCCGTTCGAGCCGCACCCGCTGTTCGCGTCGTTCATTCAGGCCGCGGTGGTGCGGAGCCGTCTGGTGTAGTGTTGCCGCGCCCGGCACGTTTTTGACGAAGCCGCAATTTGTTGCGACAATCCTGGCATCAACAAGAACAAGAAAATCAGGGAGCTAGTCATGATCTACGAGACCCGCGTTTATCGCTGCGTGCCGGGCCGTTTGCCGGCGCTGTTGAAGCGGTTCGAGACCATCACGCTCAAGCTGTGGGAGAAGCGCGGGATCAGGCCGGTCGGTTTTTTCACCACGTTGGTCGGGGCCTCCAACCAGGAATTGACCTATATCCTGGCCTGGGAATCGCTGGCCGAGCGCGAGCAGAAATGGAATGCATTCGCGACCGATCCGGAGTGGTTGGCGGCCCGCGCCAAAACCGAGGAAGACGGCCAGATCGTCGACAATATCGTCAACCAGTTGCTGCAGCCGACGGCATTCTCCGCGCTGAAGTGATCCGACAGCGGACATCAAAACGACCGCATGCTACCCAGGCTGAAAGCGATCGTGGTCTCAGCCCAAAATGCGTGGGGCGCAACGCCGATATTCGAACGGTCCGGCAATGCATAGTCGCCAAGTCTTGATCCGGCCCGGCCGGCCCGGCATGGTCTGGCGTGCTTCAGAGGGCAAAGGAACGATCAGTTGAACGACAGCACCGCGGCGACGCCGATCGTGGCCGCCGGACACGTCAAATTCGGAAACGCGCTGCCGCTGGCGGTGATCGCTGGCCCGTGCCAGCTCGAAAGTCGGGCCCACGCGCTCGAAGTGGCCTCGATGCTGAAGGAGATCGCCGATCGCCTCGGTATCGGCCTCGTCTACAAGACCTCGTTCGACAAGGCCAACCGCACCAGCGCCGCGGCGGCGCGCGGCATCGGCCTCGACCAGGCGCTGCCGATCTTCGCCGAAATCCGCGAGACCTTCGGCCTGCCGGTGCTGACCGACGTGCATGAGAGCGAACAATGCGCTCGCGCCGCGCAGGCAGTCGACATCCTGCAGATTCCAGCATTCCTGTGCCGGCAGACCGACCTTTTGGTGGCTGCCGCCGCCACCGGCAAGATCGTCAACGTCAAAAAGGGCCAGTTCCTGGCGCCATGGGACATGGCCAATGTCGTCGCCAAGATCATCGGAACCGGCAATCGGAATGTGCTGGTGACCGAGCGCGGGGTGTCGTTCGGCTACAACACATTGGTCTCGGACATGCGCGCGTTGCCGATCCTGGCGCGCACCACCGGCGCGCCGGTGATCTTCGACGCCACCCATTCGGTGCAGCAGCCCGGCGGCAAGGGTACCTCGTCGGGCGGCGAGCGCGAATTCGTCCCGGTGCTGGCGCGTGCCGCGGTCGCGGTCGGCGTCTCAGGCGTGTTCATCGAGACCCATCCCGATCCGGATCATGCGCCGTCTGACGGCCCCAACATGGTGCCGCTGCGCGACTTCGAGGGCCTGCTGCGGACCCTGATGGCGTTCGACAAACTCGCCAAGAACGCGGCCGGCCTCGGGGCGGTTTGATGCCGGAAGACGGGATCGCCGGCGCAAATTCAAAGCTGCCGCCGGTTCTCTACATCATCGCGCTGGCCTCGTTCGCGGCGGCGCTGTCGACCCGGGCGCTCGATCCGGTGCTGCCGCATCTCGCAGAAGATCTTCAGGTCAGCATCGCCACCGCCGCCGGGCTGTCGGCGGCCCTGGCGTTCACCTTCGCGATCATCCAGCCGGTGCTGGGCGCCGCCGCCGACCTATTTGGCAAGGCGCGGCTGATGGTGGTCTGTCTGATGCTGCTCGGGCTGTCGAACATTCTCGGCGCGATGACCTCGTCCTATACGCTGCTGCTGGCCACCCGCGTGCTCGGCGGCATCGGGGCGGGCGGGGTGTTCCCGGTCACGCTCAGCCTGACCAGCGATCTGGTCGGGCCGGACAAGCGGCAGATCGCGATCAGCCGGGTGTTGGCCGGGGCGATGACCGGCAATCTGCTCGGCGCCACGGCGTCCGGGATCATTGGCGATTTCCTCGGCTGGCGCGGCGTGCTGGCAGTAATGGGGTTGCTGGCAATCGTGGCGTCGGTCGCGGTGGCGATCGGCTTCAAGGGTGCGGCGCTTGCCAAGCCGGCTGGCAAGGTCGATCTCGGCGTGCTCCGCGACGGCTATCGCACCATCTTCGCCAATCCGAACACGCTGATCGTGTTCTCCGCGGTGTTCATCGAAGGCTGCTGCGTGCTCGGGCTGTTTCCCTACGTCGCTTCGTTCCTGTTCGAGCTCGGCGTCACCAGCCTGTCGATCGCCGGATTGGTGCTGGCGTGTTTTGCGTTCGGCGGGCTGTTCTACACCGCGACAATCTCGACGCTGCTGCCGCGGATCGGCGTCAACTGGATGATGATTTCAGGCGGCTGTCTGATGGCGGCGCAACTGGTCGTGATCGCATTCGGTCCGTCATGGCAGGTCCAGGGCGTGAGCTTCCTGCTGATGGGGTGGGGCTTCTACCTGCTGCATGGTTCGCTGCAGGTGTTTTCCAGCGAATTGTCGCAGGACGCGCGCGCCACCGCGATGTCGCTGCATTCGTTCTTCTTCTTCATGGGGCAGACCGTGGGTCCGATCGCCTATGGTATGGGAATCTCAAATCTCGGCAAGCTGCCGACGCTGCTGGTCGCCGCCGCGATCATCCTGGCGCTGGGTCCGATCTGCGCGCGGTTCCTGCGGCAGACCGCCCCGGCGGACTGACTCTAACCCCGCCCGCGATAGGGTGCCACGCCTTGTTCGGGAATCCATATGCCCTTCGGCAGCCGGCCGGTCTGCCAGAACACGTCGATCGGAATCCCGCCGCGCGGATACCAGTAACCGCCGATCCGCAGCCATTTCGGCTTGATCTCTTGGGCGATCCGCTTGCCGATCGACACCGTACAGTCCTCGTGGAACGCGCCGTGGTTGCGGAAGCTGGCGATATAGAGTTTCAGCGACTTCGACTCCAGCAGCCAGGCGCCCGGCACATAGTCGATCATCAGATGGGCGAAGTCGGGCTGGCCGGTGATCGGGCACAACGAGGTGAATTCCGGCGCGGTGAAGCGCACCAGATAATTCGTATCCTTCTGCGGATTGGGGACGCGATCGAGCGTGGCGGCATCCGGCGTCTGCGGCCACGCGACCGCGCGGCCAAGTTGCAGGCTGGCTGATTTCGGCGTTTTGCTGGGCGGTTTCGGCATCGACGTCTCCGTTGTGGCCGTCTTAGCCAATAGTCGTGGCTGCGTCACGTGGTCCGGCGCCGGGCGGCCTTTTCCCGCTGGATGCGTTGCTGTAGAAGCAGCGCCAATCGTCTCCCCCCAATTCCGAAGAGGCTCCCATGACCGCCATCGTCGACATCATCGGCCGCGAAATCCTCGACAGCCGCGGCAACCCGACCGTGGAGGTCGACGTGGTGCTCAAGGACGGCTCGATGGGCCGCGCCGCGGTGCCGTCGGGCGCTTCGACCGGCGCCCATGAGGCGGTGGAACTGCGCGACGGCGACAAGGGACGCTATTTCGGCAAGGGCGTGCTGAAGGCGGTGGAGGCGGTCAATGGCGAACTGTTCGACGCGCTGGGCGGCATGGATGCCGAGCAGCAGGTCCAGATCGACCAGGTGATGATCGAACTCGACGGCACCCCAAACAAGAGCCGGCTCGGCGCCAACGCCATCCTCGGCGTGTCGCTGGCGGTGGCCAAGGCCGCGGCGGAATCCTTCGACATGCCGTTGTACCGCTATGTCGGCGGCACCTCGGCCCGGACCCTGCCGGTGCCGATGATGAACATCATCAATGGCGGTGTGCATGCCGACAATCCGATCGACTTTCAGGAATTCATGATCATGCCGATCGGCGCGCCGACGTTCTCAGAAGCGCTGCGAATGGGCGTCGAGGTGTTCCAGACTCTGAAGAAATCGCTGCACGACGAAGGCCACAACACCAATGTGGGCGACGAGGGCGGCTTCGCGCCGAACCTGAAATCCGCCGACGAGGCGCTGGGCTATGTCATGAAGGCGATCGAAAAGGCCGGCTACCGGCCCGGAGAGGACATCGCCCTGGCGCTCGACCCGGCTTCCACCGAGTTCTTCAAGAACGGCGCCTATGTGTATGAAGGCGAAAACAAAACCCGCTCGGTCGAGGACCAGGCGAAATATCTTGGCGAACTCGTTGCGCGCTATCCGATCATCTCCATTGAAGACGGCATGGCGGAAGACGATTTCGACGGCTGGAAGCGCGTCACCGATCTGATCGGCGACAAGTGCCAGCTGGTCGGCGACGATCTGTTCGTCACCAATGTCAACCGGCTGGCCGACGGCATCAAGAACGGCCGCGCCAATTCGATCCTGATCAAGGTCAATCAGATCGGCACTCTGACCGAAACGCTGAGTGCGATCGAGATGGCCTACAAGGCAGGCTACACCGCGGTGATGTCGCATCGCTCCGGCGAGACTGAGGATTCCACCATCGCCGACCTCGCGGTCGCCACCAATTGCGGACAGATCAAGACCGGCTCGCTGGCCCGCTCCGACCGCACCGCGAAATACAACCAGTTGCTGCGGATCGAGCAGGAACTGGGCGGCCAGGCCAAGTTCGCTGGCCGGGCGGCCTTGAAGGCATTCCGCTGACGCACGCCCCATCGAGCCGGCCGGCTTGAACCCTGCGCGTGGTTGCACCATGGTGCGGCCACAAAACAAAGCAGGGAGATTGCGCGTGGGCACCGACAGCAACACTGGACTTCAACTGCGCTCGCTGATCAAGGCGAGCGGCGAACTCGAAGTGTCGCTGGCGCCGTTGCCAATTCCCGAGCCCGGCGCCGACGAGGTGCTGGTGCGGGTCGAGGCGACGCCGATCAATCCGTCCGATCTCGGCCTGCTGTTCGGCGCCGCCGATATGACCACCGCCAAGGCATCCGGCACGGCCGACGCGCCCGTGATCACCGCGACGGTGCCGCCGGCAGCGATGAAGGCGATGGCCGGCCGGCTCGATCAGCCGATGCCGGTCGGCAACGAAGGCGCTGG
This sequence comes from Rhodopseudomonas sp., assembly GCF_013377015.1. Classification (GTDB taxonomy): domain Bacteria; phylum Pseudomonadota; class Alphaproteobacteria; order Rhizobiales; family Xanthobacteraceae; genus JARJEH01. Next base: position 352,343 of record NZ_JACABA010000002.1, read on the forward strand.
CACCGTGATCAAGGCCGGGTCATCGGTCGCTGCGCAGGCGCTGCTCGGCAAAACGGTGGCGATGATCGGCGGCGCGATGTACGCGCAATACCGGCTGATGAAAGCGAGCGATTGCCTGCCGCTGCCGGTCGGCACCACGCCGGCCGAGGGCGCGTCGTGCTTCGTCAATCCGCTGACCGCGCTCGGCATGGTCGAAACGATGCGGCGCGAGGGTCACAAGGCGCTGGTGCATACCGCCGCGGCATCGAACCTCGGCCAGATGCTGAACAAGATCTGCCTCAAGGACGGCATCGATCTGGTCAACATCGTCCGCTCCGAGGCGCAGGCGAAACTCCTGCGCGAGATCGGCGCCAAGTACATCTGCGATTCCACCGCGCCGAGTTTCATGGACGATCTGACCGCGGCGCTGGAGCAGACCGGTGCGACCATCGCGTTCGACGCGATCGGCGGCGGCAAGCTGGCCGGACAGATCCTGACCTGCATGGAGGTCGCCGCCAACAAGAGCGCCAAGGTTTACAGCCGCTACGGCTCCAGCGTTTACAAGCAAGTCTACATCTATGGCGGGCTCGATCTGCGGCCGACCGAGCTCGTCCGCAATTTCGGCATGACCTGGGGCATCGGCGGCTGGCTGTTGTTCAACTTCTTGCAGAAGATCGGCATGGAGGATGCCGGCAAACTGCGCGCCCGCGTCGCCGCCGAAATCAAGACCACCTTCGCCAGTCACTACACCCGCGTGGTGTCGCTGCAGGAGGCGCTGCAACTGGACAATATCGCGACCTACAACAAGCGCGCCACCGGCGAGAAGTTCCTGATCGACCCGAGCAAGCGCTGAGCGTCAGCGCTCGGCGAATGCCAGCCTGGCGCCGAGCGCGACGAATGCCGCGGCGAAGGAGCGACGCATCCAGGTCAGCACGCGGGGCCGCGAGATGACATGGTCGCGTACCGATGCGGAGAACAGCCCGTAGCCGACGAACACGACAAACGTCATCAGCATGAAGATGGCGCTCAGCGTCAGCATCTGCGGCAACGGGTGCACGGCGTCGGCAGGCACGAATTGCGGCAGGAACGCCAGAAAGAAGATCGACAGTTTCGGATTGAGGATGTTGATCAGGATGCCGGTGATCGTGACCTGCGCCGCCGACTGCGCGCCGGTCTCCTTTTCCACCTGCAGGGCGCCGCGCTCCTGCAGCGTGGTCCAGGCCATGTACAGCAGATAGGCGACGCCGAGATATTTGAAGGTCTGGAACGCCAGCGCGCTGGTGTGCAGCAGCGCCGCCAGCCCCATGATCGCCGCCGCCATGTGCGGCACGATGCCGATGGTGCAGCCGAACGCGGCCACCACGCTGGCGCGCGAGCCGCGCGAGAGTCCCGCCGCCAGCGTATAGAGGACGCCGGTGCCGGGTGAGGCGATCACGATCAGCGACGTGATCAGGAATTCGATGCTCACCATGCCAACGCCCCGGTCGCGATCGGTCCGCCCGCCTTGCGGGCTGCATCTCAGATAATCACGGACCGCGCATTGTCGAATTCGACAAAGGGCGGAAGCTGGAGGCGGGGACCGCGTCGGATCGAGGCGATCCACACCCCACCGCCGCTGAATCGATCAAGACTTCGTCATTGCGACGCAACGGCAATACATGCACTTGCATCTTTTTGGCGGTGGGCTAGCGTCGCGGCTCTTCCGCCTTTCGGCATCATCTCGTCAGGACCCACCACCATGACCACTCCGTACAACGTCGCCGTCATCGTCGGCAGCCTTCGCAAACAGGCGTTCTCGCTCAGGATCGCCCACGCCTTTGCCAAGCTCGCGCCAGCATCACTGAAACTGAACGTGGTGACGCTCCACGACATCTCGTTCTTCAATCAGGACCTCGAGGCCAGCCCGCCCGCCGACTGGCTGGCTTTTCGCGCGCTGTTGCAGGCCTCCGATGCGGTGCTGTACGTGACCCCCGAATACAACCGCTCGATCCCGGGCGTGCTGAAGAACGCCATCGACGTCGCTTCACGGCCCTACGGCAAGAGTTCGTTGCTGGGCAAGCCGACCGGCATCGTCAGCAATTCGCCGGGACCGCTCGGCGGCGTCAGTGCCGCCAAGCACCTGCAGCAGATCCTGCCCGGCATCAGCGGGCCGATTATGCAGCAGCCGGAAATCTATCTCAACGCGATCGGCGACGCGTTCGACGAGGCCGGGGAGCTGACCAAGGAGTCGCTGCGGCCGGTATTGCAGCAATATATCGACGCCTTCGCCGCCTGGATCGCCCAGCAGAAGAAATAGCAGCCCCCGGACCGATCGCAGCGCGGTTAGGGCTCTCTTAACCGCGCTGTCGCATGTTTGCGCTATGGTTTCGCGCAGCCGCCTCAAATCGTTCCTCACCGGCATCGCCCTGTATGCGATGGCGGCGGCTATGGTCGGCTATTTCGGCGTCAACGCCTATACCGGCAAGTACGGTCTGAACGCGCGGCAGGAACTCGATCAGGAAATCATCTCCCTGACCTCGGAGCTGGAGCGACTGAAGCAGGAGCGCGCCAAGGGCGAGCAGCAGGTGTCGTTGCTGCGGTCGGAACGCGTCGACCCCGACATGCTCGACGAACGGGTACGCTATCAGCTCGATTACGTGAACCCAGCCGATCTGGTTCGCGTCCTGCCGCCGCGCTGATTCCGCAAATTCCAAAATCGCGCAAAAACCATCGCGAAAGTTTCGCGCCGCGTTGCACTGCGGCATAGCGAGCGCGGTGTAACGCCACGCAATCCTTTCATGGTGATTTGAGTTGCGGTAGACAGGCTGATCTATCCTCTCATCGGAATCGCCATGGCTGCACCTAAGAAGAGCGTCGCGAAAGAGACAGGACAGGACAAAGGCAACGGCGCGGATCTGCCGGTACCTGACTTCACCAAGGACCAGGACCTGCGCGCGTTCCGCGACATGCTGCTGATTCGAAGGTTCGAGGAAAAGGCCGGCCAGCTCTACGGCATGGGCGCGATCGGCGGGTTCTGCCATCTCTATATCGGCCAGGAAGCGATCGTCGTCGGCATGCAGATGGCACTGAAGGACGGCGATCAGGTCATCACCGGCTATCGTGATCACGGCCATATGCTGGCCTGCGGGATGGACGCCAAGGGGGTGATGGCCGAACTGACCGGACGCCATGGCGGCTATTCCAAGGGCAAGGGCGGCTCCATGCACATGTTCAGCAAGGAGAAGAATTTCTACGGCGGCCACGGCATCGTCGGCGCTCAGGTCTCGCTCGGTACCGGTCTCGCCTTCGCCAACCGCTATCGCGGCAACGACAATGTCAGCCTGGCCTATTTCGGCGACGGCGCCTCCAATCAGGGCCAGGTCTATGAGAGCTTCAACATGGCGGAGCTGTGGAAGCTGCCGGTGATCTACATCATCGAGAACAACCGCTATGCGATGGGCACCTCGGTAACGCGCGCCTCGGCGCAGACCGATTTCTCCAAGCGCGGTATCTCCTTCAATATTCCCGGCGTGCAGGTCGACGGCATGGACGTACGCGCGGTGAAGGCCGCCGGCGACAAGGCGGTCGCCTGGTGTCGCGGCGGCAACGGGCCGTTCATCCTCGAGATGCAGACCTATCGCTATCGCGGCCATTCGATGTCGGACCCGGCGAAGTATCGCACCCGCGAGGAGGTCGACAAGGTCCGCCACGACTCCGACCCGATCGAGCAAGTGCGCAACCGTCTGCTGGCGCTGAAGCTGAGCGAGCAGGATCTCAAGGCGGTCGATGCCGAAGTGCGCGACATCGTCAATGCGGCCGCGGAGTTCGCGCAGCACGATCCGGAGCCCGACGCCGCCGAATTATGGACCGATGTGTATCGCTAGAGCCGCGCGCGACGTGCCGCCGACTGCTGTGACCGAATGACTCCGGAGCCAATATGCCGATTCAAGTCCTGATGCCCGCGCTGTCGCCGACCATGGAGAAGGGCAACCTGTCGAAATGGCTGAAGAAGGAAGGCGAGGCGATCAAGTCCGGCGACGTGATCGCGGAAATCGAGACCGACAAGGCGACGATGGAAGTCGAGGCCACCGACGAGGGTACGCTCGGCAAGATCCTGATCCCCGAAGGCACCAATGACGTCGCGGTCAATACCCCGATCGCGACGATCCTGAGCGAGGGCGAAAGCGCCTCCGATCTGGGCAAGGCGCCGACCGCAAAGCCCGCCGCATCCTTCGAGACGCCGGCTCCTCAGGATGAGGGAGCAGCACGTGCGGCAACGGCAGAGTCGCGCAGCCCTCACCCTGAGGAGGGCGCGACAGCGCCCGTCGCGAAGGGCGCGGGCGTTCAGGCGGCCGCAGATCCGGAGATCCCAGCCGGCACCGAGATGGTGACGATGACGATCCGCGAGGCGCTGCGCGACGCGATGGCGGAAGAAATGCGCCGCGATCCCGACGTCTTCATCATGGGCGAGGAGGTGGCGGAATATCAGGGCGCCTACAAGGTGACGCAGGGGCTGTTGCAGGAATTCGGCGACACGCGGGTGATCGACACCCCGATCACCGAGCACGGCTTTGCCGGCGTCGGCGTCGGCGCGGCGATGGCCGGGCTGAAGCCGATCGTCGAATTCATGACTTTCAATTTCGCCATGCAGGCGATCGACCAGATCATCAACTCCGCCGCCAAGACGCTGTACATGTCGGGCGGCCAGATGGGCTGTTCGATCGTGTTTCGCGGCCCGAACGGCGCGGCGGCCCGCGTCGGTGCGCAGCATAGCCAGGACTACTCGGCCTGGTACTCGCAGATCCCCGGACTGAAGGTGAGATCGCCATCTACCGCCGCCGACTACAAGGGCCTGTTGAAGGCCGCTATCCGCGATCCAAATCCGGTGGTGTTTCTCGAAAACGAGATGCTGTACGGCCATTCCGGCGAGGTGCCGAAGCTCGACGACTATGTGATCCCGATCGGCAAGGCGAAGGTGGCGCGCGCCGGTAACCATGTCACGCTGATCTCGTGGTCGAACGGCATGACCTACGCGCTGAAGGCCGCCGAGGAACTGGCGAAAGACGGAATCGAGGCCGAAGTGATCGACCTGCGCACGCTGCGGCCGCTCGACACCGAGACCATCATCGCCTCGGTGAAGAAGACCGGGCGCGCGGTCACGGTCGAGGAAGGCTGGCAGCAGAACGGCGTCGGCGCGGAAATCGCCGCACGAATCATGGAGCACGCCTTCGACTATCTCGACGCGCCGGTCGGCCGTGTCTCGGGCAAGGACGTGCCGATGCCTTACGCCGCCAATCTCGAGAAGCTGGCGTTGCCCAGCGTGGCCGAGGTGGTCGAGGCCGCCAAAGCCGTTTGCTATCGCTGACAGGGCAGGGCCGACACATGCCGATCAACATTCTGATGCCCGCGCTGTCGCCCACCATGGAGAAGGGCAACCTTTCGAGATGGCTGAAGAAGGAGGGCGACAAGGTCAAGAGCGGCGATGTGATCGCCGAGATCGAGACCGACAAGGCGACCATGGAGGTCGAGGCGGTCGACGACGGCACCATCGCGAAGATCGTGGTGCCGGAAGGCACCCAGGACGTGCCGGTGAATGACATCATCGCGGTGCTGGCCGGCGAGGGCGAGGATGCGAAGGCCGCGGGGGGAGGGGCCTCCGCAGCCAAGCCGGCCCCGGCTGCCGAAGTGCCCGCGCCGAGGCCTGCCGCGGCACCAGCGCCTGCCATACCCGCAGCCAAGCCAGCGGTCGCTGCTGCGCCTGCTTCAGCACAAGCAGTTACGCCGCAAGCCAACGGTGCGCGCGCCTTTGCGTCGCCGCTAGCCCGGCGCCTCGCAAAAGACGCCGGCATCGAGTTGTCGCGCATCAATGGCTCCGGGCCGCATGGCCGGGTCATCGCGCGCGACGTCGAGCAAGCGAAAGCCGGCGGCGGCTTGAAGGCACCAGCCGCGGCTCCGTCCGCCGCGCCTGCGCTCGCGCCATCGATGTCGGACCAACAGATCCGCGCGCTGTATCCGGACGGCAGCTACGAGGTGATACCGCACGACGGCATGCGCCGCACCATCGCGCAACGGCTGACGCAATCGGTGCAGACCATCCCGCATTTCTATCTGACGATGGACTGCAACATCGACAGCCTGCTCGCCGCGCGCGAGCAGATCAATGCCGCCGCACCGAAGGACAAGGACGGCAAGCCGGCCTACAAGCTCTCGGTCAACGACTTCGTCATCAAGGCGATGGCGGTGGCGCTGCAGCGGATTCCAAACGCCAATGTCAGCTGGACCGACGGCGGCATGCTGAATCACAAGCATTCCGATATCGGCGTAGCAGTAGCGATGCCAGGTGGGCTGATTACCCCGATCATTCGCAGCGCCGAGACGCTGCCGCTATCGGTGATTTCCAGCCAGATGAAGGATTTTGCCGCCCGCGCCCGGGCGCGCAAACTGAAGCCGGAAGAATATCAGGGTGGCACCACCGCGGTGTCCAACCTCGGCATGTACGGCATCAAGGACTTTACCGCGGTGATCAATCCGCCGCACGCCACGATCCTCGCGGTCGGCACCGGCGAGCAGCGCGCCATCGTGCGCGACGGCAAGATCGAAGCGGCCACGATCATGAGCGTGACGCTGAGCTGCGATCATCGCGCGGTCGACGGCGCGCTCGGCGCCGAGCTGATCGGCGCGCTCAAGCTGCTGATCGAGAACCCCGTGATGATGATGGTGTGAATGTGATGCGGAGCGCGTTGATGCCGACACTCGCCCGCATTGCGGCAGCGGGGCTCGCGGTGACGTGGGTCAGTCTGTCCGCGCACGCCGAACCGCCTCCGCATTTCACGATTTGGCAAGAGTTTGGAGCGGTGACATCGGAATTAGACATCCCGCACACACTCGGCGTGGTCGATCGAATCGAGCGGCTGCCCAACGGGAAGTATCAAGTACGCAGCGGCGCCTGCTTTGTCGAAGTGTCCATCAGCCGCGAACCCACGCGGGACTCCGATGGCCAACCGCTGCCTGGGGCGTCGCGAATCTCAAGAGTCGACATTTCCGACAAGCGCTGCGATCGGTAGCTGCCGATGCCCGCACTCACCGTTAACTTTCTGGTGCCCGCCTCGGTGGCGACGGCGATCGCGATGGCGCTGGCCTATGCGTTCTGGACCTGGGACAAGTTCACGCTGGTCGAAGCCGCCACCGGCTGGCTGGCGGGCTTGTGGCTGGCTATCGTGCTTGCTGCCGCCGCCATTGTTTCGATCCTTGCGCTGGCCGAGTGGGCGATCCGCGCCCGCATCCGCCGCCGGCATCCTGTGTTGCAGACGGAGGGTTAGTTGTCCGACACCACATTCGACATCATCATCATCGGCTCCGGCCCCGGCGGCTATGTCGCCGCGATCCGGGCGGCGCAGCTCGGCCTCAAGACCGCGATCGTCGAAAAATCCTATCTCGGCGGCATTTGTCTCAACTGGGGTTGCATCCCCACCAAGGCGCTGCTGCGTTCGGCCGAGATCTATCACTACATGCAACACGCCAAGGACTACGGGCTGTCGGCCGACAATGTAAGCTACGACCCGAAGGCCGTCGTCGCCCGCTCGCGCGGGGTCTCCAAGCGGCTCAATGACGGCGTCGGCTTCCTGATGAAGAAGAACAAGATTCAGATCATCTGGGGCGCCGCCTCGATCGATGCGCCGGGCAAGGTCACTGTGAGCGCGTCCAAGACCGAGGCGCCGAAGGGCACGCTCGGCCCCGGGGCCTATCAGGCCAAGCACATCATCGTCGCCACCGGCGCCCGGCCCCGGGTACTACCGGGGCTTGAGCCCGACAAGAAGTTGGTCTGGACCTATTTCGAGGCGATGGTGCCGGAGAAGATGCCGAAATCGCTGCTGGTGGTTGGCTCCGGCGCGATCGGAATCGAATTCGCTTCGTTCTTTCACACCATGGGCGCGGCCGTCACGGTGGTCGAGGTGCTGCCGCAGATCCTGCCGGTCGAGGACGCCGAGATCGCCGGACTGGCGCGCAAGCGGTTCGAAAAACAGGGCATCAAGATTCTCACCGGCACCAGGGTGACAAGACTCGAGAAGAAGGCCGACAGCGTCGTCGCCACCATCGACGCCGGCGATGGCAAGCCGCAGACCGTCGAGTTCGACCGCGTGATTTCCGCGGTCGGCGTGGTCGGCAATATCGAAAACCTCGGGCTGGAAAAGCTCGGCATCAAGACCGACCGCGGCTGTATCGTGATCGACGGCACCGGCAAGACCAACATCCCCGGCATCTACGCGATCGGCGACGTCGCTGGTCCGCCGATGCTGGCGCACAAGGCCGAGCATGAGGGGGTGATCTGCGTCGAGGCGATCAAGGGCCTGCATCCGCACCCGATGGACAAGAATCTGATTCCCGGCTGCACCTATTGCAATCCGCAGATCGCCTCGGTCGGCTTGACCGAAGCAAAGGCGAAGGAGGGCGGTCGCGAGAGCCGGGTCGGCCGTTTTCCGTTCGCCGGCAACGGAAAGGCCATCGCGCTCGGCGAGGACCAGGGCCTGGTCAAGGTGATCTTCGACAAGAAAACAGGGCAGCTGCTCGGCGCCCACATGATCGGCGCCGAAGTCACCGAACTGATCCAGGGCTATGTGGTGGCGATGAATCTGGAGACCACCGAGGCCGAGCTGATGCACACCGTGTTCCCGCATCCGACGCTGTCGGAGATGATGAAGGAAGCCGTGCTGGACGCCTACGGCCAAGTGCTGAACGCCTGACGTTGCCGGGGCGGAAGCCGAGCGCGCAAATGTTGGGGACAGCACGGAGCCGCGGCGCGGCGTTCCTGCCGCTGCTGCTATCATGCGGGTCGAAAGCGAGGTCCGATGGAAGCTGAAGATGCCGCCGACATGATGGATCAGGAACGCACCGACGATCGCTTCAAGCAATGGGCGGCGATCGGAATTGGCGTCCTGGCGATGCTGTTGGCGATCACCGGTCTGGGCGGCGCCAATGCCGGCAAGGAAGCCACCAACAACAACATCTATGCGGCGAACTTCTATTCGTTCTATCAGGCCAAATACATCCGCCAGACCAATTACAATATCGCCGCCGATGCCATCGATCTGGCTTTTGCGCAGACCCCGGGCCTCAGCGAGCAGATCAAGACCGAGCTGAAAGCCAAGGCCGAGGACTATCGCAAGACCGCGGCGCGCTACGAGTCGGAGCCTGAGAACAACGAGGGCAAGAAGGAATTGTTGAGACAGGCCAAGGAATTCGAGCAGAAGCGGGACCGTGCGCTGAAGCAGGACCCGTATTTCGACTACGCCGAAGCGCTGCTGCAAATCGGGATCGTGCTGATTTCGGTGTCGATTGTGTCGTCGTTTCGCTTGCTGGCAATGTGCGGCGGCGGACTCGGTATGGTCGGCACGCTGCTGATGTTGAACGGCTACACGCTGGCGGTCGACATTCCCTGGCTTGGCTGAAGCTGTTTCGGGCATTCGGCGATAGGCGGTCTGCCCGTTGCGCCACGCTGATCAGCGCCGCTGTAGGATGGTTGCCTTGCAGCAACGAATGTTGCGTCGTTGCAACACTTCCGGAACATTTAACCGTTCCCGCAGCTGACCCTTGCCCGCGCCGCTTTTTAGCCACACCGCTCACTGAAATCATTACCGCTCAGTAAGGTGGGTCACAATGACTGCCAAGATCCTGGAAGATCCTCGGATTTTCCTATCTTCGGGGTCCTGTGACCGGGGAAACGCAATTTCGATGGACGCCACGATCAGCCTCAAGGTGAGACTGCCCAACCGCCGCCCGGGGCGTGCGCCGCTTCGGCCGAACTTGGATTCGTTGGGACTGAGCTGCGACGTGCACTACGACGGCTTGGTAGGCATCGGCTCCGCCGGCGGACGGCAGCACCTGGGCATCGCGGTCGAGCTCGCCGCAGAAATCTTCAAAAAAACACCCTGTGTCCCGGTTTTGAAACCGCGCGGCCGTGATGTCGCCAAAGACCTGATCGAAACTCCCCGAATACCATTTCTGAAGATCACAGATCGCCTGACGAGCCGGAAATGGAATCCGCATCAGGATGGCGACATCATCGGGATCGACGTCGTGGCCGGCACACCTAACGCAAATTTGACCGACGTCGAACTGGCCGAGCGCAAGACCAAATCGAAGCCGCGCGCGACCGATCGTACGTCGGGAATGCCTTGGAAATACGCCCAGCAGGTCGGACCGGCGGTCGACGCCGCCATGACCCGTTCGGGTGGCGCCCACGAGAAACAGTGTGATGCGGATATTTGAGCGTAGCCTTTTCGTTGCGTTGCTTCTGGGCGTTATGTCGACGTCCGCTCCTTCGCTTGCCTTTGAGGGCACTCCGGTTGCACCGGAGACGACCGCGATCCCGGTGGCATCGGCGCAGCCCGGCACCGCGTCCGCGCTGAAGAAGGCGATCCCTTCGACCACGACGGCGACCTCTCTTACCGCACTGCAATACGCGGCCGAAGGCGGCCATCCGGTGGCGCAGTGGCGACTGGGCCGGATGTATGCCGACGGCAATGGCGTCACCCAGGACGATTTGCGTGCTTTTGAGTATTTCAGCCGGATCGCCAATGCCCACGCCGAGGACAGCCCGTCGGCGCCGCAGGCGGCGATCGTCGCCAACGCCTTCGTGGCACTCGGCCGCTATTACCTCGAAGGCATCCCGAATTCAAAGATCAAGGCCGACACCGAGCGGGCACGGGAAATGTTCTCCTATGCCGCGTCGTATTTCGGCAATGCCGACGCGCAGTACGATCTGGCGCGGCTGTACCTCAGCGGCGTCGGCACGCCGCGGGATTCCCGCTACGGCGCGCGCTGGCTCGGCCTCGCCGCGCAAAAGGGTCAGCATCAGGCGCAGGCGATGCTCGGCCAGATGCTGTTCAACGGCGACCAGTTGCCGAAACAGTCGGCGCGCGGGCTGATGTGGCTAACGCTGGCACGCGACAGCGCCACGCCGGATGAGACCTGGATCAAGGACAGCTACAACAAGGCGATCGCCAAGGCCTCCGAGGACGACCGCGCGATGGCGCTGCAGATGCTTGAGCACTGGGTTCAGGGCCGCAGGGACTGAGAACCACCGCGACGTGGCGTCGCAGGCTGGGTCGCGCCTTATGCAGCCGCCAGATCGAGGTCGATCCAGATCGGGACGTGGTCGGACGGCTTCTCCCACGACCGGACATGCTTATCGATCCCGACACCCGTCAGCCGATCCACAGCCTGCGGCGATAGCAGCAGGTGGTCGATCCGCAGCCCGTGATTCTTCTGCCAGGCACCGGCCTGGTAGTCCCAGAAGGTATATTGCCCCGGCGCGTCGGTCACTGCGCGCAGCGCGTCGGTAAGACCGAGCCCGAGCAGGGCCTGAAAACTCTCGCGGGTCTGCGGCTTGAACAGCGCGTCGTTGACCCAGGCGGCGGGATTGTGGACGTCGCCGGCCGCCGGGATGACGTTGAAGTCGCCCGCCAGGATCAACGGCTCCTCGGTCTTCAGACGCTCCTTCGAATATTCAAGAAGCCGCGACATCCATTTGAGCTTGTACGGATATTTTTCCGTCTCGACCGGATTGCCGTTGGGCAGATAGAGGCAGGCGACGCGGACCACGCCGCGCTGCAGCGACACCACACCTTCGAGGAACCTGGCATGGGCGTCGTCATCGTCGCCGGCCAGTCGCGGCGTGGCTTCCTCGAGCGGATACTTCGACAGCAGCGCCACGCCGTTGAAAGTCTTCTGGCCGTGGGTGACGACGTTGTAGCCCAGCGCTTCGATGGCTTCGCGCGGAAACGCCTCGTCGACGCATTTGATCTCCTGCAGGCAGACCACGTCCGGCGCGCAATCATGCAGCCAGGTCAGCAAATGATCGAGCCGCTGCCGGACTGAATTGACATTCCAGGTTGCAATCCGCATGGCGTTCCCTGCTTACGCAAATTTCATGTTGCTGGCATACCATGACCAGCGCGGCTGTGATAAATCATTGCAATAGGGCGCAGAAGTCGTCCAGGGGGCAAGCAAGCGGTCAGTCCGGTCAACCGGACCGGTCGTCGTGAGATGGCATGAAAAAGCACAATACGATCATTCTGGCCGGTCTCATCGGCGCCGTCCTTGTGGCAGGTTTCATGACGCGGTCGTCATGGAGCGGCAAGGAAACCGACGCCAAGGGACCGCAGCGGGCGCGGGTGGTTTCAGTCGACCTTGCCAAGGCCGAGCGCAAGCCGGTGGCGGTCGATGTCGATTCGATCGGCACGGTCACGCCGATCTCCAGCGTCGCGCTGAAGTCGCGGATCGAAACCACCATCGTCGGTGTGCATTTTCAGGATGGCGCCAAGGTCAAGGAGGGCGACCTGCTGTTCACGCTCGACTCCCGCCAGATCGAGGCCCAGCTCGAACAGGCCGAGGGCAATCTCGTCCGCGACCGCGCCCAGCTCGCCGGCGCTGAACGCGACCTCAAGCGTTACGGCGAATTGATCGGCAAGGGCGCCACCACCCAGGTCAACCTCGACAACGCCAAGACCCAGGCCGACATTCTGACCGGCACTATCAAGGCGGACGAATCCGCATTGGAAAATCTCAAGGTGCAGAAGAGTTACACCACCATCCGCGCGCCGTTCGCCGGACGGATCAGCGCGGCGAATGTGAAGGTCGGAAATTTCGTCCGACCGGCCGATACCGCGCCGATGGCGACCATCAATCAGATGGCCCCGGTCTACGTCTCTTTCGCGGTGCCGCAGCGGGTGTTGGCCGATTTGCGTGACGCGATTGCGGCCGACACCACCCAGGTGATTGCGACCATCCCCGGCAATGACCGGTCGGAGCAGGGCAAGGTGGCGATGGTCGAGAATTCGGTGGATTCAACCACCGGCATGGTCACCGTCCGCGGTATCATGGATAATACTAGCGAGACGCTGTGGCCGGGAATCTTGGTTGCGACCAAGCTGATCGTCCGCACCGAATCGTCCGTCGTGGTGCCCACGGTCGCGGTTCAGCGCAGCCAGACCGGCAACTTCGTATTCGTGGTCAAGGATGGCGCCGCTCGGGTGCAGCCGGTCAAGGTCGACCGCACCTTCAACGGCCAGTCGGTGATCGCCGAAGGGCTTTCCGGCGGCGAGGACGTCGTGGTGGACGGCCAATTGTTGCTATCGAACGGAACCAAGGTCGAGCAGCGCGCGCGCAAGGCCGGGGCCTGAGCGATGACGCTTTCCGAGCTCTGCATTCGCCGCCCGGTGATGACGACGCTGATCACGGCGTCGATTATCGCCTTCGGTATTTTCGGGTTCCGGCTGCTGCCGGTGTCCGCGCTCCCCAAGGTTGATTTTCCGACCATCGCGGTGACGGCCACATTGCCCGGGGCCAGTCCCGATACCATGGCGGCGTCGGTCGCCGGCATCATTGAGCGGCAGCTCTCGACCATCTCGGGGATCTCCTCGATGTCGTCGAGCTCGTCGCAGGGCACCAGCGTCATCACCATCCAGTTCGACCTCAACCGCAACATCGATGCTGCCGCGCTCGACGTGCAGACCGCGCTGACCATCGCGCAGCGACGGTTGCCGATCGAGATGACGACGCCGCCGAGTTTCCGCAAAGTGAATCCGGCGGATTTCCCGGTGTTGTTCGTGTCGCTGAGTTCGGCGACGTTGGCACTGTCGGCCGTCAACGAATATGGCGACATCACCATCGGGCAAGCGCTGTCGCAGATTCCCGGGGTGGCGCAGGTGTCGATTTTCGGCGCGCAGAAATTCGCGATCCGGGTGCAGGCCGATCCGGAGGCCGCCGCCGCGCGCGGATTGTCGCTGGAGGACATCCGCACCGCTGTGGCGCGCGCCAATTCCTCGACCCCGGTCGGCACGCTGAACGGCCCGAAGCAGGACATCTCGCTGCAGGCCTCCGGTCAGATGATCAACGCCTCGGACTACCGCCACATCGTGGTGGCCTGGCGCAACGGCTCGCCGGTCAAGCTGGACGAGGTCGCCAGGATCTATGACAGCGTCGAGAACGACAAGATCGCGACCTGGCTGAACGACACCCGCGCCGTGGTGCTGGCGATCCAGAAACAGCCGGACGCCAACACGGTGGCGGTGGTCGACGGCGTTCGCGCCAAACTGCCGGCGCTGCGGGCACAGATCCCGCCCTCGGTCAGCATGGACGTGATGATGGACCGCTCGGTTTCGGTGCGCCAGGCCGTCGCCGACGTCGAGGAAACCCTGCTGATCGCCGTGGTGCTGGTGATCCTGGTGATCTTCCTGTTCCTGCGCTCGGCTTCCGCCACCTTCATTCCGGCGCTGGCGGTGCCGATCTCGCTGTTCGGCACCTGTGCCGTGATGTACATGCTGGATTTCTCGATCAACAACATGACGCTGCTGGCGCTGACGCTGTCGGTCGGCTTCGTGGTCGACGACGCCATCGTGATGCTGGAAAACATCGTCCGTCACATCGAGCACGGCATGCGACCGTTCGATGCGGCGCTGAAGGGCGCCCGCGAGATCGGCTTCACCATTATTTCGATCACCTTCTCGCTGATCGCGGTGTTTATCCCGGTGCTGCTGATGGGCGGCATCGTCGGCCGGGTGTTCCGTGAATTCGCCGTCACCATCGCGGTCGCCATCGTGGTGTCGGGCTTCGTTTCGTTGACGCTGACGCCGATGCTGTGCGCCCGAGTTTTGAAGGCGCACGATCCCGGCAAGAAGGAAAACATTGTGCTGCGGCTGTTCGAACAGATGTTCAACGGCTGGCTGCGCGGTTACGAGTGGGCGCTCGATCACGTGCTGGCGCACAAATTCCTGATGCTGCTGGTGACCTTCGCGACGCTGGGCGGCACCATCTATCTCTACACCGTGGTGCCGAAGGGATTCTTCCCGCAGGAGGACACCGGCTTTCTCACTGGTGTCACCGAGGCCGCCACCGACACCTCGTTCGAAGCCATGAAGGTGCGGCAGCAGGCGCTGACCCAAATCCTGAAGACCGATCCCGCGGTCGATTACATCAACAGCACGGTCGGCTCCGGCGGTCCCAATCCCACCGCCAATTACGGTCGGCTGTTCATCGCGCTGAAGCCGGCGAACGAGCGCGAGCCGGCTGCTGTGGTGATGGCGCGGCTGCGGCAGAAGGCAACAGCGGTGCCGGGCCTGCAGGCGTTCTTCCAGAGCATCCAGAATCTCAACATCGGCGGCCGGCCGTCGAAGAGTCAGTACCAATACGTGCTGCAGTCGGGCGATACCGAGGCGCTGTATCGCCTCGCGCCGGAGATGCGCGACAGAATTGCAAAAGTTCCCGGGCTGTTGGACGTCACCACCGATCTCTACATCAAGAATCCGCAGATGACGGTCGAGATCGACCGCGAGAAGGCCGCGGTCTATGGGATCACCGTCGATCAGGTCCGTAACCAGCTCTACAACGCCTACGGCTCGCGACAGATCGGCACCATCTACATGCCGTCGAACGACTACCAGATCATCCTGGAGGCCCAGCCGCAGTTTCGCGTCGATCCGTCGGATATCTCCAAGCTCTACATGAAGACCGCCGCCAACCAGACCATCCCGATGGACGCGGTGGCGAAGCTGGTGCCGACGGTCGGCCCGCTGCAAATCAACCACCAGGGCCAGCAGCCGGCGGTGACGATCTCCTTCAACCTGGCGCCCGGCAACTCGCTAGGCTACGCGGTCGACCAGATCACCGCGATCGAGCAGGCTTCGAACTTGCCGGCGACGATCGCCACCGGATTCTCCGGGACGGCCCAGGTGTTCCAGGATTCGCTGCGCGGGCAGGGCGTGTTGATTCTCGCCGCGGTGTTCGCCGCCTTCGTGATCCTCGGTATTCTCTACGAGAGCTTCATCCATCCGATCACCATCATTTCCGGGCTGCCCTCGGCCGGCATCGGCGCGATCCTGACCTTGATGCTGTTCAACATGGAACTGTCGGTGATCGCGATGATCGGCATCGTGATGCTGGTCGGCATCGTCAAGAAGAACGCCATCATGATGGTGGACTTCGCGCTGGAGCGGCGCCGCGTTGGGCTCTCTGCCGAGCACGCGATCCGCGAGGCGGCTTTGCTGCGGTTCAGGCCGATCATGATGACCACCTTCGCGGCGATCTTCGGCACGCTGCCGATCGCGCTCGGCGCCGGCGCCGGTGCTGAACTGCGCCAGCCGCTCGGCGTCGCGGTGGTCGGCGGATTGTGCGTCTCGCAGCTGCTGACGCTGTTCATCACGCCAGTGATCTACATCTATCTCGACAAGATCGACCGCCGGCTGAAGCGACGGCTGGAGCCGCAGCTCGACGTGATAGACGATCTCGACCGGCCGCGTGCGGCGGCGGCGGCGTAGGGGCGTTCCATCCCCGCCGTGACGCACCGTCATACGCGCTCGCCGTTTCGATCGGCCAGCAAAATTGCTGCTCGCCGTTCGACGATGGAAAAATTGGGCCGGTCGACTCTCCCTGTGAATACTGGAGCCACCCGAAGAGGCGGCATCGCCACTCTTCGAGACGCAATAGTCCTGTCTGCGGAGCGTTGGAATGTCGAATCGCGGGGAAAGAATGGTCGTGGCCATGAAACTGCGGGGGATGGCCAAACAGCACGCGCTGGCCTTCGCAATGGGCGTCAATGAAAGCACCATCACACGCTGGAAGAACAACGGACCGATGTCGGTCGATCACGTCATTCGGCTCTGCAAGGCGCTCGACATATCGTTGGATTGGTTCCTGAACGGCGTCGGTGGAATCGACGCTCCCGAGCCGGAGCCGGACAAGGTCGGTATCGGCGAGTCGAGCCTGTTGTCCTGCATGAAGCGGGCTGAAACGGCGATGACCGAGCAGTCCAGGACGTTGCTCGTTGCCTTCATCGAATCGGTCCTGGGCGAAACCGGAACCTTGTGACGAACGGTCCTTGCGGCCAGCGCAAGGACTTCGGTTGTGGCTTGCCTATTATGCAATCTATGGATGTATTAATTCTCGACTGCTTCCCTAGAGTTGCACAATCTCCGGTTGCATTCGACCGGAGGCAACTGGCGCCGGTTCGGCCGGCAGGAGGTAAACATGGCAACGACCATTACCATCAACGTCATCAACAAGAGTCTGTCCCTGCAGAATTTCTTCTTCTTCCAGCAGCCTGCGGAGTATTCCGGCGGCCAGCAGGTCTACACCAACAGCCTCTACACCCAGGCGCTGCTGCCCAACGCCACCTCGGGCGCCCAACTCACCTTCACGATGGTGCTGCAGTATTACGCCGGGGTCCAACAGCAGGTCACTCCGCCGCAGGTTGGGCAGTCCTCGGGGCAACTGGCCGCGATTCAGGCCATCAATCTGACGCCGGCTCCTGGCGGCGCGCAAACCAACAACACCACCACCATGACGGTCTCGCCCTCGCTGGGACTGTCGGTACCGGTCTCGACGGTCGGCCCGCAGGCGGGCTCGTTCCGCATCGTGACGCCGATCTTCAATCCGGCGCTGACCGCCTACAATGCCGGATCGGCGGTGCAGGCGCTGTCGGGCGCGATCACGCTGTCGAACTTTGTGACCGCTCAGCCGAACACCAACCTCGACTGTCAGCCCGTCATCAAATTCTACGTGCAGACCGGAACGTATACGCCCGGCACGGTGATGAATTTCACCAGTTCGTCGATCAATGCCGCGATCTGCGATGCAACCCCGGGCTATACGACGTTCAACGTGACCTACAATCTGAACGGGACCTGGACAATCCAAAGCATGGCGGTGGAACGACTGGCCGACGGCAGCATGGGCCTGGTCGAGAAAGCCCGCCATTCGACCGGACCTGAGATTTTGGCCAATGCCGAGGTCTGGAACGAGGCCGGCTCCGCGGTGATCTCCACCGGCAGTGCCGCGAACTTCAATCCGCCGACCACGATCACCAACCTCAGCAACCCGGGCGGACTTGCGGTGTTCAACGAATATCAGATCGGCCCAACCGGCGGCCAGCGTCGCGGTGCCATGTGCACCGGGCTCGCGGGCACGACGGGCACGTTTTCCTAGCGGCCGCGAGCAACGTCGACGCTAAGCGACCAAATCGTCACACAACAGCCGGGAGCCTCTCATTGGGGCCCCCGGTCGTTCGCGTTGTATCGCAAAGCAATTCAACGTTGGGGCAGGTGCTGTTTCTCAGATCGAGAAGCTGGTGCCGCAGCCGCAGGACGCGGTGGCATTCGGGTTAACCACCCGGAACGAGGCGCCGATCAGGTCATCGACGAAATCGACCTCGGAGCCGGCCAGGAATGGCACCGAATCAGGATCGATCAGCACCACGGCGCTGTCGCGCGCGATCACCAAATCATCATCGGCCTTGGCGCGCTCGACGTCGAACTTGTACTGGAAGCCGGAGCAGCCGCCGCCTTCAACGCTGATCCGCAGCATCGCGCCGTCGCCTTCGGATTTCAGGATTTCGCCGATCCGGCGCGCTGCGCGCTCGCTGATGGTGACGCTGTCGGTGGTCATGACGTCGCTCCGCACGCCGGGGCCGCGTTTTGATTTCCCCGTCAACCATAGTTAAGTGCGCCGAGCGATGGAATCAAATGGATAAGGGATAAAGCCAGCGTGTCGGTCGGAATGGCAGCTCCCCGCGCCGTCTATGGCTGCGATCCGGACCGCAGCCGCGGCCGGCTGTTTGGCGAGCCGCCGAGCAAGACCCGCAGCGTGTTTCGACGCGATTGCGACCGGGTGATCCATTCCACCGCGTTCCGCCGGCTGAAGCACAAGACCCAGGTGTTCGTGTTTCACGAGGGCGACCATTATCGTACCCGGCTGACCCATACCCTCGAAGTGGCGCAGATCGCCCGCGCCATCGCCCGCCAGCTCGGTCTCGACGAGGATCTGACCGAGGCGCTGGCGCTGGCGCACGACCTCGGCCATCCGCCGTTCGGCCATGCCGGCGAGCGCGCGCTGGACCGCTGCCTGAAGGATCATGGCGGCTTCGACCACAACGCCCAGACCCTGCGCGTGCTGACCGCGCTGGAACATCGCTATCCCCAATTCGACGGGTTGAACCTGAGCTGGGAGACGCTCGAGGGGGTGGTGAAGCACAATGGGCCGCTCACCGCCCGCGATGGAGTTCCACTTGAACGCTACCGCGACCGCGGGGTGCCGGTCGGGATCGCCGATTTCAATCGGAAATTCGACCTTGAGCTGTCGAGCTTCGCCTCACTCGAGGCCCAGGTCGCAGCGCTTGCCGACGACATCGCCTATGACGCCCACGACATCGACGACGGCCTGCGCGCTGGGCTATTCTGCGTCGATGATCTCAAATGCATGCCGCTAACGGCGGAGATCATCGCCGGGATCGCGCAGCGTTTTCCGATGCTGGACGAAAGCCGGCGCGGCGCCGAACTGGTGCGCGAGCTGATCTCCTATCTGATCGGCGCGGTAACCGCCGAAGCGCGCCGGCGCCTCGACCAGGCGCAGCCGCGGTCGGTCGAGGACGTCCGCAACCAGAGCCGGGCGCTGATCGCGTTTCCGCCCGAGGCCGCGGCGGCGGAGGCCGAGATCAAGGCGTTCCTGAAAAAACGGATGTACCGCCATGACCGGGTGATGGCGGTGATGCGGGATGCCGAACAGATCGTGGTCGAGCTGTTTGCACGATATCGGGAGCGGCCGGCGGATTTGCCGACGGAATGGCTGCCGGCGGCCGGCGTCGACGCGGAGTCCGAGACCGACCGGCTGCGCCGGATCTGCAATTTCATCGCCGGCATGACCGACCGTTTCGCGATGACCGAGCATCAGCGGCTTTTTGACTTGACCCCGGATTTGCGTTAGGCGGCGGCCGAAGGCCGCAGCTTCGGCGTAATCCCGGTCCCGTCAGGTTCATGATCAATCCAGACCAGCCACCGCATCCATTCGCCAACGTGCTCGCGCGCGTCCATGCCGTCTGCGCCGGCCTGATTGCCGAGGGCGTGCTGCCGGCCGGCATCGATCTGGCACGGGTGGTAGTCGAGCCGCCGAAAGACGCCTCCCATGGCGACATGGCCAGCAACGCCGCGATGGTGCTGGCCAAGGAGGCCAAGGCCAAGCCGCGCGACCTCGCCGAAAAGATCGCCGAGAAGCTCCGCGCCGACGAGTTGATCGCCGCGGTGGAAATCGCCGGTCCCGGTTTCATCAACCTGACGCTGAAACCGAAGGTCTGGTCGGACGCGCTGCGCGCGATTCTCGATGCCGGCGCAGCCTATGGCCGGAGCGACATCGGCGCGCGGGAAAAGGTCAACGTCGAATACGTCTCGGCCAATCCGACCGGGCCGATGCATGTCGGCCATTGCCGCGGGGCGGTGTTCGGCGACGCGCTGGCAAGCCTGCTGGATTTCGCCGGCTACGACGTCACCCGCGAATACTACATCAACGACGCCGGCGCCCAGGTCGACGTGTTGGCGCGCTCCGCCTACCTGCGCTACCGCGAGGCGCTCGGCCAAGACATCGGTGCGATCCCGGAAGGGCTGTATCCGGGCGACTATCTGAAGCCGGTGGGGCAGGCGCTCGCGGCCGAGCAAGGCGACAAGCTGTTAGGCCAGCCGGAGCCGGAATGGCTACCCTTGGTGCGCGCCAAGGCGATCGCGATGATGATGGAGGAGATCCGGGGCGATCTCGCCGCGCTCAACATCACCCATGAGGTGTTCTTCTCCGAGCGCTCGCTGATCGACGGTGATGTCAACCGCGTCGCTGCGACCATCGACTTCCTGCGCGCCAAGGGCGACGTCTATCAGGGCCGGTTGCCGCCGCCGAAGGGCGCCCCGGTCGAGGACTACGAGGATCGCGAACAGACCCTGTTCCGCGCTACCGCCTATGGCGACGACGTCGACCGGCCGCTGCTGAAATCGGACGGCGCCTATACCTATTTCGCCTCCGACATCGCCTATCACAAGACCAAGTTCGATAGTGGCTTTCGTAACATGGTCGACGTCTGGGGCTCCGATCACGGCGGCTATATCAAGCGGATGCAGGCGGCGATCAAGGCGGTCACCGAAGGTCAGGCCGCGCTCGACGTCAAGATCGTGCAACTGGTGAAGCTGCTGCGCAACGGCGAGCCGGTGAAGATGTCGAAGCGCTCCGGTGACTTCGTCACCCTGCGCGAGGTGGTGGACGAGGTCGGCTCCGACGCCGTCCGCTTCATGATGCTGTTCCGCAAGAACGACGCGGTGCTGGATTTCGACCTCGCCAAAGTGATCGAGCAGTCCAAAGACAATCCAGTGTTCTACGTCCAGTACGGCCACGCCCGCGGCCACTCGATCTTCCGCAATGCGCGCGAAGTTGTGCCGGATCTGCCGGAGGAGGCGCAGGCGCGGGTGGCGTATTTGCGCAGCGCAGCGGTGGAGCGGCTGACCGACCCCACCGAACTGGATCTGCTGCGACGGCTGGCACTGTTCCCGCGCACTGTGGAGGCCGCGGCGCTGGCCCACGAGCCTCACCGGGTCGCCTTCTACCTTTATGATCTCGCCAGCGAATTTCACGCGCTATGGACGCGGGGGCGCGATTTGCCTCATTTACGCTTCATTATCAATAATGATGCAGAGATAACAAAGGCGCGATTGGCGATGGTCCAGGGCGTCGTCTCGGTTCTGGCATCGGGGCTCGCCGTTCTCGGCGTGCAGGCGCCGGACGAGATGCGATAGGCAGGGGACGGCCGGTCAGATGGGGATCTGCGGCGGCTTTTGACAGCGGCCATTTCGTTTGCAAGGGCGGGTTGGCGGCTATCCCGAAGGGGCAGCGACATCACGATGACCGATCGATATCAGGACCGACCTTTCCCCGCGGCCGACGAGCATCACCGCGCGGCGCAGCAAGCCCCACAAAGCAGCGAGAGCGATCCGCTGGCTGAGCTGGCGCGGCTGATCGGTCAGACTGATCCTTTTACCAATCTCGGTCGGGCCAATCCGGTAGCGCAACCGCGCCGCGACGATCAGCCACACGGCAATGAGCAATACCGGTTGCCGATGCCGGCTCCCGCTTTCGATGATGATGCGCCGGCCGCGCCGCTGCCATCCTGGATGCAGCATCGGCGCTTGAGCGAATCCGAAGCTTCGCCCGAGCCGCATTTCAGCGAGCCGCCGGCGTTCGCGGTTCCGAATTCGCCGCAATACGCCGAGCCATATGCCGATCAGGACCGCTATGACGAGACGCTCTACGGCCGGATCGACCCGGCGCAAGCCCCGTCGACTCTGCCGCCCGGCGACGCCTATTCGAACGACCCTTATGACTACCAGGACCCCTATGGCGATGGCACCGAAGCGCCGAACCTGAAACCGCGCCGCGGCGGCATGTTGACGGTCGTGGCGGTGCTGGCGTTGGCCGTGGTCGGAACCGGAGCGGCGTTCGGCTATCGCACCTATATGGGATCGTCTCGCTCCGGCGAACCACCGGTGATCAAGGCCGATGCCGGTCCGACCAAGGTGGTTCCGGCTCCGGCGGCGGATGCATCGGGTAAGCAAATTCAGGATCGTCTCGGTGGCGGAAGCGGCACCGAGAAGCTGGTGTCGCGCGAGGAGCAACCGATCGATCCGACCGCGACAAGCCCGCGCGTGGTGCTGCCGCAAATGAACCAGATCCCCAATCAGCCTGCGCCGTCCGCCATGGTACCCAGTCCGAGGGCACCGGCCGGTCGGCTGGGCAATGGCACGCTCGGGGGTGACGAGCCGCGCAAGATCCAGACCTTCGCTGTCCGGCCAGACAACGTCGACTCGGCGGCGGTCCCGGTTGCGCCTGCCGCGCGGCCAACCGCGACGCGCAATCCGGCGCCTGCCGCGCCCCGAAATCCGCCAGCTCCGATCGCAAATGCCAACGCCTCCGCCGGCAATGCGCCGCTGTCGCTGTCGCCGCAGGCCGTTGACGCGCCGCGGCCCGCCACTCGCCTGGCCTCCGCTCCGGCCGCGCAGCACACCGCCGGCGCCGGCGGCGATTATCTAGTGCAGATATCGTCGCAACGCAGCGAAGCCGAGGCACGGTCGTCGTTCCGGACCCTGCAGGGCAAGTTCCCCTCGGTGCTCGGCTCCCACCCGCCGTTGATCAAACGGGCGGATCTCGGCGACAAGGGCGTCTATTATCGCGCCATGGTCGGACCGTTCGGATCGCCCGAAGAAGCCTCGCAGTTCTGCGGCAGCCTGAAAAGTGCCGGCGGACAGTGCGTCGTCCAGAGGAATTAGCGGCCGTTTCCTTGACCCTGGGCGATGCCGCGGGCTAATCGGCCCTTATGAGCACGCGCGCTTTCATCACCGGCATCTCCGGACCGAGCCTGACCGACCTCGAGCGTGAATTCTTGCGCGCCGCGCGTCCGTGGGGCTTCATTCTATTCAAGCGAAACATCCAAGATAAGGCCCAAGTCTCTAGTCTCGTGAAAGAATTACGCGATACTGTGGATCGCCAAGACGCTCCGGTCCTGATCGACCAAGAGGGCGGAAGGGTGCAACGGTTGGGGCCGCCGAACTGGCCGTCCTATCCGCCGGGCGCGGTCTTCTCTGCGCTCTATGACACTGATTCGCGGCTGGGTCTCACAGCGGCGCGGCTCAGTGCGCGACTGATCGCTGCCGATCTGGCCGATCTTGGCATCGACGTCGATTGTTTGCCGTTGGCCGATGTTCCGGTCGAAGGCGCCGACGCGGTGATCGGCAATCGGGCCTACGGGACCGAGCCGGGCAAGGTCGCGGCGATCGCGCGTGCGGTGACCGATGGCCTCGCGCAGGGCGGAGTGCTGCCGGTCCTGAAGCACATTCCGGGTCACGGGCGGGCGACTGCAGACACCCATTTCCGGCTGCCGGTGGTCGATACGCCGCGGGACGAGCTGGAACGGACCGATTTTGCGGCGTTCCGACCGCTAGCGGACCTGCCGATGGCGATGACCGCACATGTTGTGTTTAGCGCGCTCGACCCCGCCCAACCGGCGACCACTTCTGCGACAATCATCGAACAGGTGATTCGCAACGATATCGGGTTCCAAGGTCTATTGATGAGCGATGACGTGTCGATGAACGCACTGGCCGGAACCATCGCCGAGCGCACCCGGGCGATCGTGGCGGCGGGGTGCGACATGGTTTTGCATTGCAACGGCAGGCTCGACGAAATGCGTGAGGTCGCGGCTCAAACGCCGGAGCTCGCCGGCAAGGCGCTGATGCGCGCCAACGCGGCGCTGGCCTGCCGCAAACCGCCGCAGCCGTTCGACCGAATCGCGGCGCGGCGCGAACTCGACGATCTGATCGGCCGGGCAGGGATGAGCGCATGACCGCGGAGATATTGTCATTCGAAACCGGCCGCCCCGCCGAGCTGCTCGACGAGGAACCGGCGCTGGTGGTCGATGTCGAGGGCTATGAAGGCCCGCTCGACCTGCTGCTGGCGCTGGCCCGGCAGCAGAAGGTCGATCTGCACAAGATCTCGATTCTGGCGCTGGCCGATCAGTACCTGCTGTTCATCGAGGCAGCCCGCAAGATACGGCTGGAGCTCGCTGCCGATTATCTGGTGATGGCGGCCTGGCTGGCCTATCTCAAATCGCGGCTGCTGCTGCCGGAGCCGCCCAGCGCCGAGGGCCCGAGCGCAGAGGAAATGGCGACCGCGCTGGCTAACCGGCTGCGCCGGCTGGAGGCGATCCGCGAGGCGTCGAACCGGCTGATGACCCGGCCGCAATTGCAGCGCGACATCTTTCCGCGCGGGATGCCGGAGGCGATCGACGAAATCCGTCATCCGCGTTTCACCGCGACGCTGTTCGATCTGCTCAGCGCTTACGCCGCGCAGCGCCAGCAGCGGGTGCTTGCCACGGTGCATCTGGCCAGGCGCACGGTGTGGTCGCTGAGCGAGGCGCGGGCGTCACTGGAGCGGCTGGTCGGGATCGCCGAGGACTGGAGCCGGCTCGACGACTATTTGATCAGCTATGTGGTCGACCCGTCGCAGAAGGCCACTGTGTTCGCCTCGAGCTTCGCCGCGGCGCTGGAACTGGTACGCGAGGGCACCGTCGAGCTTCACCAATCGGAAGCCTTCGCGCCGTTGTATTTTCGTAAGCGACCGTCGCATCCAGCCATGGATGCGATGGCCGTGCCGGACGTTCCGGCAGAGTAGTGGAAGAAGGAGACCGAGCCATGGCAAGTCTGGCGGAAAAGCGCATCGTGGAACTCGAACAGGTCGTCGAGCTCACCGTCGAGCAACCGCAGGCCCGACCGGAAGAACTGCGGCTCTTGGAAGCGCTGCTGTTTGCCTCCGCCGAGCCGCTCGATCAGGCCGCGCTCGCCAAGCGAATGCCGGACGGCGTCGACATCAAGGCGGCGCTGGCGCAGTTGCAGGCTGACTACGCTTGCCGTGGCGTCAACCTGGTGCGCGTCGCCAACAAATGGACGTTCCGCACCGCCGGCGATCTGGCCTGGCTGATGACCAGGGAAACCACCGAAACCCGTCGGCTGTCGCGCGCCGCGATCGAGATGCTGGCCATCATCGCTTACCATCAGCCGGTGACCCGCGCCGAGATCGAGGAGATTCGCGGCGTCATCACCTCCAAGGGCACGCTCGATGTGCTGCTGGAAACCGGCTGGGTGCGCCCGCGCGGACGGCGCAAGTCGCCGGGCCGGCCGCTGACTTTTGGAACCACCGAAGCGTTCCTGTCGCAGTTCAGCCTCGAGGCGCTCGGCGATCTGCCGGGCCTGGAGGAACTGAAAGGCACCGGATTGCTCGATTCCCGGCTTCCCACCGGCTTCAGCGTTCCCACCCCGTCGGACGATCCGATGTTGCGTGAGGACGAGGAGCCGCTGGAAATCGGTGAGCTGGCGCTGGCGCCGCAGGTCGATGTCGACGAGGGCGGCGGAAACGCCGCTTGAACGGGCATCGGCGCAGGTGCCGCTAACCGTGCTCGCAGGCGGTTGTTTAAGTCGCACCATGCGGCGGCTTAAGTCCTTGTTTTTGGCACCCCCTGCGCCTAGTTTCTCGAACAGATTGAGGCTGGCGCGCCGGGCTCGTGTTTGGAGGTTGCAGGATGGGTTCACTCAGCATTTGGCATTGGATCGTCGTGATCGCGGTCGTCCTGCTGCTGTTCGGTCGGGGCAAGATTTCCGATCTGATGGGCGATGTCGCGCAGGGCATCAAGGCCTTTAAGAAGGGCATGCAGGACGATGAAAAGACAGCGGAAAAGCCAGCCGAGCCGGTGAAGTCGATCGATCACGCGGCAACTCCCGGTGCGGCGAACCGCAGCGACGTCGGCAGCAAGGCGGTCTGACCGCGAAACCGTTGCGGCGGGCTTGCGGCGAACCGAAGGCAGGCTGCCGCAAGCAGTAATCGGCCAAGGCAGACGCTAGCGCGCCCGACGTTCGGGTGACGTCAGCGCGTGAGCGGAAGTTTTCATGTTCGATATCGGGTGGAGTGAACTGGTCGTGATCGCGGTCGTCGCGCTGATCGCGATCGGCCCGAAGGAACTGCCTGGCGTGCTGCGCATGGTCGGGCAGTGGATGGGCAAGGCGCGCAAGATGGCCGCCGAATTCCAGGGCCAGTTCAACGACGCCATGCGCGAAGCCGAAATGGCCGACCTGAAGAAATCCTTCGACGAGGTCAAGGAAGCCGCGACCGGATTGTCCGGCGGCAACCTTCTGACCTCGCTGCAGAAGGACGTCAGCGAAGCGATGAGCATCGACAAGATCGAGAACATTGACACGCCCCCGGCGATCCCGACCACGCCGGAGCCGCCGACCCCGGAGACCTTCGTCGAGGCCGAGGCGCATCAACCGGCGATGGAGCCGCTGGCGATCGTCCAAGAGGTGCAGCCGGAGGCACCGGCGGGATTGCCGGTGCCCGCCGAAACCCATGCGCTCGCCGAGCGCGATCTGGTCCAGCCTGATGTTGTCCAGCCCGACCTCGCCAAGGACGCCAAAGCGTCATGAGCGTCGACGACATCGAGGCCAGCAAGGCGCCACTGATGGATCACCTGATCGAGCTGCGTTCGCGGCTGATCAAGGCGCTGTTGGCGTTCGGCATCGCGTTCATTTTCTGCTTCTTCTTCGCCAAGCAGATCTACAACATCCTGGTTTGGCCGTTCGTCTGGATCGCCGGCCCGGAAAACTCGAAATTCATCTACACCGCGCTGCTGGAATATTTTCTGACCCAGCTGAAGCTGGCGATGTTCGGCGCCGGCTTCATCTCGTTTCCAATCATCGCCACCCAGATCTACAAATTCGTCGCGCCCGGCCTCTACAAGCACGAGCGCGGTGCGTTCTTGCCCTATCTGGTCGCCACGCCGGTGTTCTTCGTGATGGGCTCGCTGCTGGTGTATTTCGTGGTGCTGCCGATGCTGGTGCGGTTCTCGCTCGGGATGCAGCAGGCCGGCGGCATCGAGACCGCGCAGATCCAGTTGCTGCCCAAGGTCGGCGAATATCTGTCGCTGATGATGTCGCTGATCTTCGCCTTTGGGCTGGCGTTCCAGCTGCCGGTGATCCTGACCCTGCTGGGCCGGATCGGCATCATCACCTCGAAACAATTACGCGAGAAGCGCCGCTATTTCATCGTCGTCGCCTTCATCATCGCCGCGGTGCTGACGCCGCCCGACGTCATCAGCCAGGCCTCGCTGGCAATCCCGCTGCTGATTCTCTACGAGGGCTCGATCATCTCGGTCAGCATGGTGGAGAAGAATGCGGTGAAGGCCGCCGCTGCGACTGCGGCGGGCGCTTCCCCCGCGCCGCCGCCGGCCGAATAGCACTGGCCTCAATTTGTCATGCCCGGCCTTGTGCCGGGCATCCACGTCTTTTACAGACCCTCGCACCAGGACGTGGATGGCCGGGACGAGCCCGGCCATGACGCAGGACATCTTGCCATGCACGACATCAAATCGATCCGCGACAATCCCGACGCTTTCGACGCCGCCCTGAAGCGGCTGGGGCTGGCCGGCGAGTCGAAGCGGCTGCTGGAGATCGACGAGCGTCGGCGCAGCGCGATCCTAGCCTCGGAGCAGGCGCAAGCGCGGCGCAATGCGGCCTCGAAGGAAATCGGTGACGCCAAGAAGGCGAAGGACGACGCACGCGCTGCCGCACTGATGGCCGAGGTCACCGAACTCAAGACCACGATGCCGCAGATGGAAGCGGCGGTGAAGGCGGCCGATGAGGAGTTGAAGACCGCACTGGCCTCCATTCCGAACCTGCCGCTCGACGAGGTGCCGGAAGGCGCCGACGAGCACGGCAATATCGAGCGGCACCATTTCGGCGCCAAGCGTACCTACGCGTTCACGACGAAGCCGCATGACGATCTCGGTACCGCGTTGAAGATGATGGATTTCGAAGCGGCGGCGAAGCTGTCGGGCGCGCGCTTCGTGGTGCTGAAGAAGGGTCTGGCGCGGCTGGAACGCGCGATTGGGCAGTTCTTCCTCGACGTCCACACCGGCGAGCACGGCTACACCGAAATCAATCCGCCGCTGCTGGTGCGCGACGATGCGATGTTCGGGACGGCGCAATTGCCAAAATTTAGGGATGATCAGTTTAGCGCGCAAAGCAGTTCCATTTTTCAGGAAGCATTTCGGCAAACTAAGACAGAGTTCGATCTTAGAACCGATCTTGACGCTTTCGATCGGCGGCTCACGCAGTTGATGGAAGAACGCAACCTCTGGCTCATCCCCACCGCCGAAGTCCCGCTCACCAATCTGGTCCGCGAATCCATCCTCGACGAAAAGGAACTGCCGATGCGGCTGACCGCATTGACGCAGTGCTTCCGCGCCGAGGCGGGGGCGGCGGGGCGCGATACCCGCGGCATGATCCGGCAGCATCAGTTCACCAAGGTCGAACTGGTCTCGATCACCACGCCGGAGGAGAGCAAGAACGAGCACGAGCGGATGTTGTCCTGCGCCGAGGAAGTGCTGCGCCGGCTCGGGTTGCATTATCGCGTGATGACGTTGTGCACCGGCGACATGGGCTTTGCCTCGCAGAAGACCTACGACATCGAGGTCTGGATGCCGGGGCAGGGCGACGGCGGCGCCTTTCGGGAAATTTCGTCCTGCTCAGTGTGCGGCGATTTCCAGGCCCGTCGGATGGACGCGCGCTATCGTGCCTCCGACGGCAAACCGCGCTTCGTGCATACGCTGAACGGCTCGGGAACGGCCGTGGGGCGCGCGCTGATCGCGGTGATGGAAACCTATCAGCAGGACGACGGCTCGATCGCGGTGCCGGACGTGCTGTTGCCCTATATGGGCGGCGTCAAGGTGATCAGCAATTCGTAGTGCTGACACAGCGATGCGAATTGCGGCGCTGCTGGTGCTGGGCGGCATATTCGTCTGCGGCACGCCGGCGATGGCCCAGAAGGCCGTCGGCGGCCCGGCCGAGATGATCTCCGCGTTCCGCCTGCAGCACGGCGAGAGCCGGGTGACGATGGACCCGACGCTGAACAAAATCGCCCGCGCCCAGGCCGACGCGATGGCGGCGAAGGCGGTACTCGAACATGAGGTGCTGGGGTCATTTAGCTCGCGGGTCGCGCCGGCGAAGGCCGGGACGGCGGCGGAAAATATCGCCTATGGCTATGCCAGCTTTCCGAAGACGTTGCAGCAATGGATCGACTCGTCCGGACATCGCAAGAACCTGCTGCTGCACGATGCGTCGCGGATCGGCGTCGCCAGCGCGAAAAGCGCCAACGGGCAGACCTATTGGGCGATGGTGATCGCCGGCCTCTATGAGCGCCGCGAGCCGCAGCGATCGGAGCCGCTGGTCGCCGTCGCAAAGCCGGCTAAGGAATCAAAGCCGAAGCGCAAGCAGGACTGCCACATCAAACTGCTTGGCCTCTGCCTCTGACATACGTCAGCGCGACGATTGCGCGCCGATGCACCGCAACAGTCATTCCGGAGCGCGAGCAGTTGCGAGCGAACCCGGAAGGACGAAACTTGTTACTCCGCTGCGACCTTGTGAGTACGGGCGGCGGCGGCGTCGCGGTCCATCACGGTACGGCACCCGACGCTCAGATCCGAGCGGTGCGAACGCATGCAGGCGGTGATCTTCGAAACGTTCGGAATATCCGAACTGCATAGCCGGAACGCATCGCTGGTGCACATCTGCGCCGCTTCGTCGCTGTAGGCGTAGCTTGCGGTCGAAGCCATCGACATCGATGCGGCGGCAACCAATGCGAACCCAATCTGGCGAACTGTCTTGATGCTGAAAGCGGTCATGTTCGGCTCCCTGATCGGCCGCCCGATGCGGCTTGTTGATGACCCAGCATGCCTGATCGGGATTCAACGGACTGTGACAGGCGTCACTCAAATTTATTGCGAATGCCGCGGTCGTCGCCCGGCCGGCCTGTCAGGCCGCGGCTCCGGCGAATTTGCCTCCGCCGCGCCGGCCGGATAAGACGACAGCCTCAAGAATGACCGAAAAGGCGATTGAGCGAATGCGGATTCTTTGCACCAATGACGACGGCATCCATGCTCCCGGGCTGAAGGTGGTCGAGGAGATTGCGCGGGCGTTGTCCGACGACGTCTGGGTGGTGGCGCCGGAGCTCGATCAGTCCGGGGTGTCGCATTCGCTGTCGCTGAACGATCCGCTGCGGCTGCGCGAGGTCGGCCCGCGGCATTTCGCGGTACGCGGCACGCCGACCGATTGCGTCATCATGGGCGCGCGGCACATTCTCGGCGCGCAGCTGCCGGACCTGGTGCTGTCCGGCGTCAACAAGGGCCGCAACGTCGCCGAGGACGTGGTCTATTCCGGCACCATCGCGGGCGCGCTGGAGGGCACCATTCTCGGCCTGCCGTCATTCGCGTTGTCCCAGGAGTTTTCGATCGAGACCCGCGACGCGCCGCTGTGGGACACCGCGCTGAAATTCGGTCCCGACATCCTGCGCAAGGTGATCGCCGCCGGGGTGCCGAAGAACACCGTGATCAACGTCAACTTCCCGGCCTGCGCGCCGGACCAGGTCGCCGGCATCATGGTGACGCGGCAGGGCAAGCGCAATCAGGGGTTCCTTCGCGTCGACGAGCGTCGCGACGGCCGCGGCAATCCGTATTTCTGGATCGGCTTTGAGCGCATCGCGGTGGTCGACATGCCGGCCGAGGGCACCGATCTGGCCGCGCTGGCGGCGCGCTACGTCTCGGTGACGCCACTGCGGCTCGACCGCACCGACGAGGCGTTTTCCGAAGCGCTGACCGCGACACTGAAGTAATCGAATCCGGCATTCAGCAAGCCGTCATTCCGGGGCGCGAACAGCTTCAGCTGTGAGCGAACCCGGAATCTCGCGACCCGGCCGTGCTTCGAGATTCCGGGTTCGCTCGCCAAGTGGCTCGCGCCCCGGAATGACGAATTGGCGCCAATACCGGCTACCGGAGCGGAGTGCTAACCCGCTCCGCCGTTCAGCGTGGCGTCGATCATGTCCTTCAGCGATTCGATCTGGAACGGCTTCTGCAACGCCGGGCGATCGCGGTAATCTTCCGGCACGCCCTGTGCGCCGTAGCCGGTGGCGAAAATGAACGGGCGGTTGCGCGCCTTCAACAGGTCGGCGACCGGCGAGATCACCTTGCCGTTGACGTTGACGTCGAGGATCGCGATGTCGAACTCGGTCGAGCCGGCGAGCTTGATCGCTTCGTTGATCTCGCCGGTTTCGGCGGCAACGCTGTAGCCCAACTCCTCGAGCATGTCAGCGACCATCATCCTGATCATCGCCTCGTCCTCGACCAGGAACACCGAGCCGCCGGGAGGCCGCGTTATCGTCATCGCCGGAATCCTTGTCAGCCATGGCACCGCCAAACCCGCGTTCGGCGCATCCGTAGTCAAATTTGCAAAATTGTCCGACAGACGCAATCGCAACCTGCTTGTGTCACAGCGCAGTGAACGTCAAGGCTTGCCAAGTTCCAGCGCCGGAACAACAATTCGCTGAAAATTTCACCTGTTCGCAGCAATGCGAGGGCTGCCCGCCGCAGCGAGCCACGCCAGCCCGAGAGAGTGCCATGCCAAGCGCCACCCAGCCGCCCGAGAAGATGATGTTCCAACTCAGTCTGCGGCGGCGCGGCATCAGCGACCAGGCGGTGCTGCACGCCATGGAGGCGGTGCCGCGCGACCTGTTCGTCGAGCCGGAGGACCGCGCCTACGCCTGGCGTGACTCCGCGCTGGCGATTGCCTGCGGCCAGACCATCAGTCAGCCCTTCGTGGTGGCCTATATGACCGAACAGCTGCAACTGCGCCCCGGTCACCGTGTACTCGAGATCGGCACCGGATCGGGCTACCAGGCCGCGATCCTGTCGCGGCTGTGCCGTCAGGTGATCAGCATGGAGCGGTTCAAGACCCTGGCCGATCGCGCCCGCAACCGGCTCGAGCAACTGCGCTGCGACAATGTCGAGGTGCTGCTCGGCGACGGCTTCGACGTGCCGGCCGGGGCAGGGCAGTTCGACCGCATTATCGTCACCGCGGCGATGCGGGAAATCCCGCAGGCCCTGCTCGAGCGGCTGGAACCGGACGGCATCCTGATCGCGCCGGTCGGACCGCAGCACAGCGCCCAAACCCTGATCAGGGTCCATCGCACCAAGGACGGATTCGAGCGCAAGCCGCTGGTCGACGTCCGCTTCGTGCCGGCGCTGCCCGGCATCGCGCGCGAACTATAGGCCGCCGCCGACAAGCTCGCCGCAGGGTTAAAGGCTTGTTTACTGGGAAGGTGTTTACTCAAATCACAAGTTCTGTTGCGTATGAGTGAGTAACCATGTCCCGCGTAATCGAGTTGCTATGCTCGCGCCGCACTCCGCAGGTTGCGGTGCTGGCGTTGATGTCGATCGGTTTCAGCGGCTGCAGCGCCGACATGCAGAGCCGCTTCCAGGAGAACCCGTTCGCGACACGCGAGGCCACCGGTTCGGTGCCGACGCGGAGCGGGCAGGTTGAACGCGCCGAGCTGCCGCAATATGCGCGACCGCAATATCAGCCGCAGCAACAGCCGCAATATCAATCGCAAGCGCTGCCGCCGCCGATCTCGGCCCCACGCAGCTATCCGGTCGCCAATGCCGGCCATGCCGATGGCGGCGTGTCGGGCGGAGGCCGCGGGATCGCGTCTTACACACCGCCCGCAAGTGCCCCGATCGAGGCCACCGGCAGCGTCGCGCCGCGCTCGGTTGCCGCCACAAAGCCTTCGGCGCGTCCTGCCGGCACCACTATCATCGTCGGCACCAGCGATACGCTGGACGCGCTGGCGCAGCGCTACCACGTCACCTCGGCCGAGATCCTGCATGCCAACGGCTACAGGGGCCCACGCGCCTTGCAGCCCGGCCAGTCGCTGATCATCCCACAGCGCTCGGCCAGCGCCCAGCCGCCGGCTCTGGCGGCCCCGACCAGCCGTCCGGTCGCCGTCGCTGCGGCCCCAGCCGCGAGTCCGGCGCGGGTCCACTTCGTCAACCCCGGCGATACCCTGGCGAGCATCGCACGCCGCAACCACGTGCCGGTCGCCACGCTGGCCCAGGCCAACGGTCTTGACGTCAAGGCCAAGCTCAAGGTCGGCTCCAAGCTCTCGGTGCCGACCGGTCCCACGGCCGCGGCCACCGCACCGACGCAACCCGTCGCAGCGGCACCCGTCGCGGCTGCGCCGGTCAAGATGGCGGCGGTTTCCGCCGAGCCGCTGCAGAAGGCGCGGATGGCGACTGCGACGACGACTCCCGAGGAAGCCGTTGCCGCGACCCAATCGCCGGCAAAGACCGCGGAAGCTACCGGCACGCTGCCAACCTTCCGCTGGCCGGTCCGCGGTCGCGTCATCACCAGCTACGGCGCCAAGACCAACGGCAAATCGAACGACGGTATCAACGTCGCGGTGCCGGAAGGGACGCCGATCAAAGCCGCTGAGGACGGCGTGGTGGCCTATTCCGGCAACGAGCTGAAGGGCTATGGCAACCTGGTTCTGGTTCGACACTCCAACGGCTACGTCACCGCATATGCCCATGCGAGTGAGCTGATGGTAAAACGCGGCGAGACGATCAAGCGGGGCCAGACCATCGCCAAATCGGGCCAGTCGGGCGAGGTGGGGTCGCCGCAGCTCCACTTCGAGATCCGCAAGGGATCCTCGCCGGTCGACCCGCTGCAATTCCTCAACGGCGCGTAAGCGCCGCGTAGGTCCAGGTCACGCGGCAGGGTCAGCCCTGCCGTTGGTCTTTCTGCGCGCCTGACCGAGTCGGCTGCGTCGCCCGGATCGCCTTCAGCAACGCCTCACGGTGATACGGCTTGGCGACGACAGGCGCATCCTTGAACGGCTCCGGCAGCGCCAAGCCATAGCCGGTGCCGAACGCGAAGGGGATATTGGCCGCCCGCAGTTCGCTCGCCACCGGCATGCTGGTTTCCGATCCCAGGTTGACGTCGAGCAGTGCGAAGCGGAACTCGTGCGCCGCCATCGCCTCGATCGCCTCGGCTACCGATTTCACCACGATCACGGGATCGGCGCCGAGCGATTGCAGCATGTCCCCGGCATCGGCCGCGATGAACAGATTGTCCTCGACCAACATGCAGGCGCCGGTCAGCGGTTTCGATTCGGCGGTGCCGGCCGTCTCAGCGCTCGATGTCGGCGGCGTCGGCGCGACCACGCATTCGGCAACCGCTGCGGGAAGCACCAGCTCAAGACGGAATCCGCTCGGTAGGTAGTGCAGCACGCTGCTACCCCTCAGCTCGAACGGAATCATCTTTTCGAGCATGGTGGTGCCAAAACCCCGTCGGACCGGGCGCGTCACCGGCGGTCCACCGAATTCCTGCCAGATCACGCTGACGTTGCCGACCGCATCGGCGGAAGTCTCGACCCGGATGCCGCCGCCGGGTTTCGATAGCGCGCCGTATTTCCTGGTGTTGGTGACGAGCTCATGGATCACCAGCGTCAACGGTGTGCAGGCGCTGGATTGCAGCGTCACGTCGGGGCCGGTCAGCGTCAGTCGGCCCTCGCCCTCGCTCAGCTCAGCCCGCAGCAACTGCCGCAGCGACAGCGGCTGCCAGCCCACGGTGGACAGGAAATCATGGGCGCGGGCCAGCGATTGAATCCGCTGGTCGAGGCTTTCAACCAGGCTGGAGACGTCGGTCGCTGACGCCGCACTCTGGGTGATCAACCCGCGCACCAGACCCAGAATGTTGCGAACCCGATGATTGAGTTCGGCGATCAAAATTTCCTGGTTTCGCTGCGCCGAGGCCCGCTCGGATTCGGTAAACTCCGACAATCGCAGCACCAGTTCGATCAGCGTTAATCGCAGCGCCTCGGCGGCGCGGATTTCGCGCTTCTCCCAATGCCGGGACTGGCCGTGGACGATTTCACACCAGGCCTCGAAGCTCTTGCGCGGCGTCAGCCGGACACCGCTCGGGCCGGTGGTCTCGATCTTGCCGGGCTCGCCGGCCCAGGTCACGGTTTTCGCGATCTCGCGGCGGAAGAACACCAAATAGTCGCGGGGCAGCCGCGAGATCGGAATCGACAACAGTCCGGCGGCGCGCATCGGGTAGTCGGCGGCGGGCGGAAATTGCTCTTCCAGGCAATGCGTCGCAAATACTTTCCCGGCAGCAGTCTTGTTCAAGAACTTGACGATCTGAAAGAATTCCTCCCGGGTCGGCGTGGTGCCGCTGAGGCTGATTTCGCCGCCATAATAGATGCCGATGCCGTCGGATGGGACGTAGTCGGAGACTCCGGCCAAGAATGCCGGAAGATTTCCGAGCGAGGCGCCTGGCGCGGCGAATGCTGCGGCGACCTGGTCGTGGATTTGGCGGGCGCGTTCTTCGTAGACGCTGTCGGCGCGGCGCTGCTGCGACTCCAAATGAGACGAAAAAAACTGGCCGAACAACTCCGCGGTCGATCTCATTTCAACGCCGATATCGCGTGGCTCGCGATCATGGCAAACAATCAGGCCCCACAGCCCTCCGTCGACCAGGATCGAAATTGACATCGAGGCGCGCACGCCCATGTTGCGCAGATATTCGAGATGGACCGGCGACACGCTGCGCAGGTCGCACATCGACATATCGAGTCTGGCGCCATCCGGCAGCACCTGTGGCGTCACCGGCACAGGTGCTGCGTGGGAATCCTCGATCAGGCGAATATAGTTGCGCTGATACAGCGCGCGGGCCTGCGCGGGGATGTCCGAGGCGGGATAATGGTGGCCGAGATAGGATGGCAGACCGCTCTCGG
The DNA here is from genome assembly GCF_013377015.1 of Rhodopseudomonas sp. Lineage (GTDB taxonomy): Bacteria > Pseudomonadota > Alphaproteobacteria > Rhizobiales > Xanthobacteraceae > JARJEH01. The sequence continues at coordinate 388,322 of NZ_JACABA010000002.1, forward strand.
CGCATTCGGCGACCACTTCGCCTGAGCCGTCGGCATCGAACCGATAGATCATCACCCGCTCGAACCCGGTGAGAGCTTGGATCTGGCGAGCCGCCTCATTGTAAAGCGCTTGCGGTGTTTGGTTGCGTTGGACTCGCGCCATCATCGCCCGCAACACCGGCAACGGCGATCCGGGATCGCCGGCCGAGCGCTCGAACTCCAGAACGATTTCAGGACCGGAAAAATGCGCGGCGATGTCGAACAGTGCATCGTCTGGACCGAGCGAACGCCGGAACAGCCGCCCGACGGTAGCTGTGCCAGAAACCGATTGCAGCCGACCGCCAATGTCGTGCAACAGATCGACGGGCAGTATGGTCTTGACGGGGTGGCCGACGATCTGGTCGTGCGGGCGCTTCAGGTAGTCAGACACGTTCTCTGAAGCGCGCAGCACGATCCAGTCGGCGTTCACCGTCAGCAGAAAGCCGATCGGTTGGATGCCACCGAGCAAGTGAATCTCTTCGCTCTCGCAATTCAGCAAAGCCGTCTGATCGTCCATTATCATTCCATGCCCGACGCATTGGCTCGTCGATCTTCGGGGACTGATTAGAGGATTAGATTGCAGTGCTGGTGCGGATCCCACCTGACTTAGATCAATGTCTAAGGGCCGCATGACGAACAAGGGCGAGCGCCGGTCCGGGATGATCGGTCACCGGGGGCGGGCGCCCGGTCCTTCATGCAGGCGATTGCCGGGGGCCCAAGCTGGTCTCGATCGGTCGTCGGCGCGGAATTTGTTCGGAAACGGCCAGGGGCGACCTAGCCGCCCCTGATCCGTACGCCCAAACGCCCCGCCAGTTCCTGGGTGAATTGCCAGGCGACGCGGCCGGAGCGGGCGCCGCGCGTCGTCGACCATTCCAGCGCCTCGCGCTCGAGTTCGGCCTCGTTCATCGAGATGCCGAAATGGCCGCAATAGCCTTTCACCATCGCCAAGTATTCGTCCTGGCTGCAGCGATGGAAGCCGAGCCACAGCCCGAACCGATCCGACAGCGACACCTTCTCCTCGACGGCTTCGCCGGGATTGATCGCGGTGGAGCGCTCGTTCTCGACCATCTCGCGCGCCAGCAGATGCCGGCGGTTCGAGGTCGCGTACAGGATCACGTTGTCGGGGCGGCCCTCGATGCCGCCTTCCAGCACGGCCTTCAACGATTTGTACGAGGCGTCGTTGCCGTCGAACGACAGATCGTCACAGAATACGATGAAGCGGAATTCGGATGCGCGTAGTTGCGTCATCAGCGCCGGCAGGCTTTCGATGTCCTCGCGGTGGATCTCGATCAGCTTCAGTTTGCCGGCGACGTCGGGACGGGCGTTGACGCTGGCATGCGCCGCTTTCACCAGGCTCGACTTGCCCATCCCGCGCGCGCCCCACAGCAAAGCGTTGTTGGCGGGCAGGCCGGTGGCGAAGCGTTCGGTGTTCTCGATCAGGATATCGCGCATCCGGTCGATGCCCTGCAGCAGTTCCAGATCAACCCGGCTGACCTTCGACACGCCGCTCAGCCGCCCGTCCGGGTGCCAGACAAACGCTTCCGCGCTCGCCAACGAAGCGGCGCCGGGCCGATCGGCTGCGGCGGCGGTGAGCTGCGCCAGGATCGCCTCGAGCGCCAGCGCGATTCGCTGCTCTGCGGTAGGATTTGACGCCTTGCGCGGACGTTTTGCCGCACTCGCGCGGGATTTCGACGGCGCAGCCTTGGCGACCACGCGGGACGCGGTTTTGACGGGCTTCTTGGACATCATCTAACTTCCTGACGGTGCAGCTTTATTGAGCTTCGGCGCGGGCTGCGAGGGGCCGAAATGAGCGGGCTTGGCGGCGTTGCAATTGGGACCGCGGCCGCTATAGTCCGCGCGAATTTGCCAGGCCGGCCAACGTCCATGCGTCGCGCCGGCGCGCTCCATTTCACGGGGAATATCCGATGTTTGTGACTCCTGCGTTTGCTCAGGCCGCTGCCGCCGGCGGCGATACCAACAGCATGTTGATGTCGCTTCTGCCGTTCGCGCTGATCTTTGTCATCATGTATTTCCTGATTCTGCGGCCGCAGCAGAAGAAGGTGAAGGATCACGCCGAACTGGTGAAGAACATCCGGCGCGGCGACACCATCATCACCTCGGGCGGCCTGGTCGGCAAGGTTACCAAGGTGGTCGACGACGACCAGATCGAGTTCGAAGTCTCCGACGGCGTCCGGGTCCGGCAGATGCGGCAGATGATTTCCGGCGTGCGCGCCAAGGGCGAGCCCGTCAAGGAACGCGAGAAGGACAAGGAAAAGTCCAAGGACACGACCAAGGAAACCACCAAGGACGCGGACAAGACCGAGCCGTCCAAGGACGATACGGCCTCAAGCTGACGCGATTACCGAGTTCGCCTCGCGGCGCTGCAAGCGCCGCCATTTTCGGATTCTGACGGGACAACTCGATGCTGTATTTCACGCGGTGGAAGGCGCTGGCGATCATTCTGACCGCGCTGGCGGTGTGCCTTTGCGCCGTTCCGAATTTCTTCCCTGAGCACACCGTCAAGACCTGGCCGAAATGGGCGCAGCGTCACCTGGTGCTCGGGCTCGATCTGCAGGGCGGTTCGCACATCCTGCTCGAGGTCGATTCCAATTCGGTGAAAAAGGACAAGCTCGATCAGGTCCGCGACGACGTCCGCCGCATCTTGCGCGAAGCCAAGATCGTCTACACCGGCCTTGCCGCCCGCGCCGACTATGCCGAGGTTCGCATCAGCAAGGATGCCGAAATCCCGACCGCGCTGACCAAGCTGCGCGAGCTGTCGCAGCCGCTGGGTGGACTGCTCGGCGCCAACGGCCAGCGCAGCCTTGAGGTGTCCGACGCCGGCGGCGGTCTGATCCGGCTCACGGTGCCGCCGGCGGCGATCGCCGACCGGGTGCGCCAGTCGGTCGAACAATCGATCCAGATCGTCGAGCGCCGCGTCAACGAACTCGGCACCGTCGAACCCTTGATCCAGCGCCAGGGCACGGACCGCATTCTTGTCCAGGTTCCGGGCCTGCAGGACCCGACCCGGTTGAAAGAACTACTCGGCAAGACCGCGAAGCTCGATTTCCGGATGGTCGATTCGACCGTGCCGCCGGAGCAGGCGATGCGGGGCGGGGTGTCGGCCGATTCCGAAGTGCTGATGAGTTCGCAAAGCCCCAAGACCCCCTATGTGATCAAGAAGTCGGTGCTGGTTTCCGGCGCCGATCTGACCGACGCCCAGCCGGGCTTCGACCAGCGCTCCGGCGAACCGATCGTCAGCTTCCGCTTCAACACCTCGGGCGCGCGTAAATTCGCCCGCGCGACGACCGACAATGTCGGCCAGCCGTTCGCGATCGTGCTCGACAACGAGGTGATCTCGGCGCCGGTGATCCGCGAGCCGATCATCGGCGGCTCCGGCCAGATTTCCGGCAGCTTCACCGTGCAGGGCGCCAACGACCTGTCGATCCTGCTGCGCGCCGGCGCGCTGCCGGCGCCGCTCACCATCATCGAGGAACGCACCGTCGGCCCCGGGCTCGGGCAGGACTCGATCGAAAAGGGCGAGCTCGCCGCCTATGTCGGCTCGATCCTCGTCATCGTCTTCATGCTGCTGACCTACCGGCTGTTCGGCGTGTTCGCCAACATCGCGGTGGCGATCAACGTGGCGATGATCTTCGGCGTGCTGTCGCTGCTGAACGCGACGCTGACGCTGCCCGGCATCGCCGGCATCGTGCTCACCGTCGGCATCGCGGTGGACTCCAACGTGCTGATCTACGAGCGCATCCGCGAGGAAATCCGCGGCGGCCGCAACGCGATCTCGGCGATCGACGCCGGCTTCAAGCGCGCGCTGTCGACCATCCTGGATTCCAACATCACCACCTTCATTGCCGCGGCGGTGCTATTCTATATCGGCACTGGCCCGGTGCGCGGCTTCGCCGTGACGCTCGGCATCGGCATCATCACCACGGTCTTCACCGCCTTCACCCTGACCCGGCTGATCGTCGCCGCCTGGGTACGTTGGAAGCGGCCGCACAGCGTGCCGATCTAATGACCCGAATCCGAAAGAGCCGGCTGTGACACACTGGATATTGATTGGGCTGGGCGTGGTGATCGTGGCGCTGACGGTGGTCAGCATCATGGGCTGGCTGCCGTCGCTGCGCATCGTGCCCGACGACACCCATTTCGACTTCACCCGGTTTCGCCGCATCAGCTTCCCGATCTCGGCGCTGCTGTCGATCCTGGCGATCACGCTGTTCTTCACCCACGGGCTGAATTTCGGCATCGACTTCAAAGGCGGCACGCTGCTCGAGGTGAAGGTCAAGACCGGCGTTGCCGACATTCCAGGGATGCGCGCGACGCTCAGCGGCCTCGGCCTCGGCGATGTGCAGCTGCAGCAGTTCGGCGGCCCCGCCGAGGTGCTGATCCGGGTCTCGGAACAGCCCGGCGGCGACGCCGCCCAGCAGGCCGCAGTGCAGAAGGTGCGCGGCGCGCTCGGCGACAATGTCGATTACCGCCGCGTCGAAGTGGTCGGCCCGCGGGTCTCCAGCGAATTGCTGGCCTACGGCATGCTCGGCCTGATGCTGGCGATCCTCGGGATTCTGGTCTACCTCTGGTTCCGGTTCGAGTGGCAGTTCGCGCTCGGCGCGATGATCGCCAACGTCCACGACATCGTGCTGACGATCGGCTTCATGTCGATCACCCAGGTCGATTTCGACCTCACCAGCATCGCGGCGTTGCTGACCATTCTGGGCTATTCGCTGAACGATACGGTGGTGATCTACGACCGGATCCGCGAAATGCTGAGGCGCTACAAGAAAATGCCGATGCCGCAACTGCTCAACGAATCGATCAATTCGACGCTGTCGCGTTCGATCATCACTCACGTCACGGTGACGCTGGCGCTGCTGGCGCTCTTGCTGTTCGGCGGCAACGCGATCCACTCCTTCACGGCGGTGATGATGTTCGGCGTGGTGCTGGTCGGCACCTATACCTCGATCTTCATCGCGGCGCCGATCCTGATCTATCTTGGCGTCGGCACTCACCGCCAGGACGGCCCGGACGACAAGCCGGCCAAGATCGAGAAGGCCGAAGCGGCCGAGACGGCTTTGCAGCCAGCGAAGCCCGAAAAGGTCGCCAAGCCCCGGAAGCGCTGAGCCTTGGCGGACCACCCTGACACTCCGTATCTTCCGCGATCGGCATCGGTCGAGGCCTACGGCAAGGGCGGGTTCTATTTCGACGAGATGTCGCATCAGGGCTCGCTGCTGTTTCTGCCCGACGCGGTGTGGGGCTGGGCGGTGACCGCGCCGGAGCAGATCGACCGGGCTTCGCTGACGCGGGTGTTCGAGGCGGCGGCAAAGATCGACACCCTGATCATCGGCACCGGAACTGGCGTGTGGCGGCCGCAGGCACCGTTGCGCGAGGCGCTGCGTGCGGTCGGCGTGGTGTTGGACCCGATGCAGACCGGACCCGCGATCCGCACCTACAACATCATGATCGGCGAACGGAGGCGGGTCGCTGCGGCGCTGATCGCGGTGCCATGAGTAGCGACATCAGATCGACGCCGTCGGCGGCGGCGTTCTGCGCCGAGCTGGTGCGCAGTCACGATTTCGAGCGCTACGCCACGACGCTATTCGTCGATCCCGTGAGCCGCCGCGCGCTGCTGGCGCTCTACGCCTTCAATGTCGAGATCGTCCGGGTGCGCGAGCAGGTGAGCCAGCCGCTGCCGGGCGAAATCCGATTGCAATGGTGGAGCGACATGCTGGCCGGCACTTCGCATGGCGGCGTCGAGGGCAATCCGGTCGCCGCCGAATTGCAGCTCGCGATCAAGGCGCATGCGCTGCCGCTCGCGCCGCTGTCGCGGCTGATCGAGGAGCATCATTTCGACCTCTACAACGATCCGATGCCGACGCTGCCGGCGCTGGAGGCCTATCTCGACGACACCGGTTCGGCCTTGTTCGGGCTGGCGGCGCGGATTCTCGGTCACCGTTCGGACGCGATCGATCACGCGGCCCGCCACGCCGGCCTAGCTCAGGGCATCACGCGGGTGCTGGCGATGCTGCCGTTCGATTCATCGCGGCGGCAATTGTTCGTACCGCTGCAAGTGCTGGAGCGGCACGGCAGCGGCCTCGAACAAGCCTTCGCCGGCGTCGAGACCCCGACGCTGCGCGCCGCGCTGGATCAGCTGGTCGCTGAGGCGAAGGGGCACCTGGCCACGGCGCTGGCGCTGTTGCCCGATCTGCCTGCCGAAGCCCGCCCGGCATTCCTGCCGCTGGCGCTGACGCAGCGCGATCTGGCACGGCTGTCGCGGGCCGATACCAACCCGTTCGTCCCTGTCGCGCGCTCGCGGCTGGCGACACTATGGACACTGTGGCGGGCACAGCGGTCGAAACCGTTCCGGGGCTGAGTTACGCCGCCTTCGCCACCCGCAGCTGTTCCGCAATCCAGGTATCGAGATCGACCAGCGCGCGGGCGCTGAGCGCCTGCTTCTTCGCCACCGTCTTGTCGGTGCCGCGCAGCCGCTTGCCGTCCGGACCCTTGGTCGGCGGTTGGGCGAGCGGCGGAAACAGCCCGAAATTGACGTTCATCGGTTGAAACGAGCGCGGCCCGGCATCGATGGTCTCGAGGTGGCCGCCGGTGATGTGGCCGAGCAGGGCGCCGAGCGCGGTGGTCGAGGGCGGCTGGGCCAGCGCAGCGCCGCGGGCATCGGCGGCGGCATAGAGCCCGGCGATCAGCCCGATCGAGGCGGATTCGACATAGCCCTCGCAGCCGGTCATTTGGCCGGCGAAGCGCAGCCGCGGCTGCCCGCGCAGGCGGAGCTGCGTGTCGAGCAGCTTTGGCGAGTTCAGAAACGTGTTGCGATGCAGTCCGCCAAGCCTTGCGAATTCGGCATTTTCCAGCCCTGGAATGCTGCGGAAAATCCGCATCTGCGCGCCATGCTTCAGCTTGGTCTGGAAGCCGACCATGTTGTAGAGCGTGCCGAGCTTATTATCCTGGCGTAGCTGGACGATGGCGTAGGCCTTCACCTGCGGATCGTTCGGATTGGTCAGCCCGACCGGCTTCATCGGGCCGAACCGCAGCGTCTCGCGGCCGCGCTCGGCCATCACCTCGATCGGCAGGCAGCCGTCGAAATACGGCGTGTTGGTTTCCCACTCCTTGAAGTCGACCTTATCGCCTTCGAGCAGCGCATCGACGAAGTCGTGATACTGCGCCTCGGTCATCGGGCAATTGATGTAGTCGGCACCGGTGCCGCCGGGGCCGACCTTGTCGTAGCGCGACTGAAACCACGCCACCGACATGTCGATCGAGTCCTTGTGCACGATCGGCGCGATCGCGTCGAAGAACGCCAGCGCGTCCTCGCCCGACAGCGCGCGGATCGCATCCGCCAGCGGCGCCGAGGTGAGCGGGCCGGTGGCGACGATGACATTGTGCCAGTCGGCCGGCGGCAGGCCGGTAATTTCACTGCGGCTGATCTCGATCAGGGGATGCTCGGTGAGCGCCTTGGTGACGGCGGCCGAGAAGCCGTTGCGATCCACCGCCAGCGCGCCGCCGGCCGGCACCTGGTTGGCGTCGGCCGCGCGCATCACCAGCGAACCGAGCCGACGCATTTCGGCATGCAGCAGGCCGACGGCGTTGTTGGCGGCGTCGTCGGACCGGAATGAATTGGAGCAGACCAGCTCGGCGAGGCCGTCGGTCTGATGCGCCTCGGTCATCCGTTGCGGCCGCATCTCGTGCAGCACAACGCGGACGCCGGCGCTGGCGACCTGCCAGGCGGCTTCAGAGCCGGCGAGGCCGGCGCCAATGATATGGACGGTTGGGTCGGTCGGGGATGGATTGGACATCCGCCACTGCTAGCGCGTTTCGGCGCGGCGCGAAATCCGTATCGCGTGCGGCGCACGCTTCAGGCCGGGTTCCGGAGCCCGGATACGACAACGCCCGCTGCAAGGCGGGCGTTATCCGTGAACAGGTCGGTACTGAATTGGATCAGCCGTTGTAGTGACCGGACGCGACGCGCGGAATGTCCGAACGATCGAGCCCAATATCGGCCAGTTCGCGATCGCTGAGCTGGGACAGTTCAGCAACGTTACGCTGATAATCCCGAAACGCACGGAAGGCGCGGATGAGCGAAAGCAACATGGAAAGTCTCCTTATCTCAGATTCAGCACTTGCCCAGCACTGAATCGTTGAAATGAATATAGATCACCCAATCGCGCCGCGGCACTACAAATGTTGCACTGCAGCTAGACTGCGCGTGCATGGCTTAGGCAAGGAATGCTTAACCGAATTGCTCGTGAGGTCGACGCGCAGAACGTCGCACCCAGCGCAAATAAGATGTGGTCGCAACTGCAAGAGGGCACCGGCAGGCGGCATGATTGCGCGCAAAATACGGGCATTCCGCCGCCGGAGATCGGTCGCTCGTGGCCTGCCTGGATGCGCCAAAGCCCCGCGGCTCACGTACAATTTTAGGATTTCGGCGCCTCGACAGCATGCGCGATTCGCATGCACCACAAAGCTGAATTATTGTTCAGTCGTTCTTTGAGGTGAATCAAAACAGCTCTTTGGCGCAAGCCGAAAGCCATCGAATCCGAGCCGGAAATCGATGGCTTTCGCGTCAGTGCGAGCCGTGACGGAACTATTTTTCGTCGTTCTTCCATTGGAACAGCGACGCCGGAAAATCGGCGGCAGAGCGTTTGATCTTGTTGGCGGGCGGAATCACCGGGGGATTCGGATTGGGCTCCACCACCTTGCGATAGAGATGCCAGGTCGCGTGGCCGAGCAGCGGGATCACCACCGCGAGGCCGAGGAACGCCGGCAGCGAGCCGACCACCAGCAGCGCCGCGACGATCAGGCCCCAAGCCGCCATCTGTACCGGGTTGCGGGCCACGGCGCGGAGCGAGGTCGTCACCGCGTCGGCGACCCCGGCGTGGCGGTCCAGCATCATCGGGAACGACACCACGCTGAGGCAGAGCGCGGCGACCGCGAACAGGAAGCCAACCCCGCAGCCGACCAGGATCAGGTTCCAGCCCTCCGGCGTGGTCAGCACGCGCCGGACAAAATCCGGCACTGCGGCCGCCGGGGCGTTGCCGAATGCCGAGACATAGACCGCCTGCGCCACCGCGATCCAGACCACGAAGATCGCCAGCAGGATGGCGCCGAGCCCGAGCATGGCGCCGAATGACGGCGAGCGCAGCACCTCAGTGGCGTGCCAGGCCGAAGCCGGTTCGCCGGTCTCGCGACGGCGGCTGAGTTCATAGAGGCCGAGCGCCGCGAATGGCCCGACCAGCGCGAAACCGGCCGCGAGCGGAAACAGCAGCGGCAACACCGAATAGCCGAGCGCGGCGCGCGCCAGCGCCAGGCCGAGAGCCGGATAGATGATGCACAGCATGATGGCGTGGCTGGGCACCGCCTTGAAATCGTCCCAGCCGAGCCGCAGCGCGTCGTGCAGGTCCGAGAAGGTGATGCGGTGGATCACCGGCGCCGGCAGGGCATCGGCGCTGGCTTGAAGCATCTGCTCGGTCTCCACCGAATATGGAGTCGCCATGGTCGTTCTCCCTTGTTGCAGACCATGGTCCTCCGCCGATATCGGCGAGGCTGGAGCTGCGCGGAAACGATCACGATCAAGCCAGACGCGAGAGCAAACAGAGTGAACTGGACTTGCCGCGACCTGTTAGCGTGAGCCTAACGCCGATCCGGCGATCAGGTTGCTCACGGTTCGGTGAAGGTCGTATTTGTCACAGCGTGTACGGCTACTGAGCGAGCGCGAGCGGATGTGACCGTTGGTGGATCGCGCTGCAGCAAACTGCACGCGATCGGTGTGTCCATCGATCCGTCGCACCATTGCCATATTTGGCAAGCGCATCGCCAAGGGCTAAGCTCGCTTCACTTCCGAACCGGTCCCGCCGGTTCGACGCGGCGTTCACAGACCACATCAGCATGCGCTTCGTTAGCCTCACCCTGTCATTGCGACATTGGAGAATTGAATGAGCATTTTCGGAAAGATCATGAGCGCCATCTTCGGCACCAAGGCCGATGCAGCAACTCCCGGCACCGCTGGCGGCGCCGCGCCGTCCGCCGGTTCATCGACGGGCGGAGCGTCCGCGCCGACCGTCGACGTCGCGCCGATCCTCGACAAGGCCGTCGCCAGCAAGGGCGAGAAGCTGGAATGGCGCACCTCGATCGTCGACCTGATGAAGGCGCTCGATATCGATTCCAGCCTGTCGGCACGCAAGGAACTCGCCAAGGAGCTCGGCTACACTGGCGACACCGGCGATTCCGCCAGCATGAACATCTGGCTGCACAAGCAGGTGATGACCAAACTCGCCGCCAATGGCGGCAAGCTGCCGCCGGAGATCAAGCACTGACCTAACCGGGGTTCCGACACACGAGGGCCCGCCGTTTTGGCGGGTCTTTTCGTGTTGCAACGCATCGCGCCGACCGGCGGTCGTCGCATAATTCCAAACGGAATATCTGGTGGCGGCGCTTGTTTGATGCTGTGCTCGCGGCCGAGCAAGAGACAAGAAACCACGCAAGAAACGACCCGAGGAGAACGCCGATGACGACTATCGACCGCAGAACCCTATTGGCCACCGGCGCGCTGGCGCTGGCCGGCGCCGCGACGCAGAGCCCGCCCGCCGCAGCGCAGGCCGGACCGAAGACGATCTTCCCGCTCGGCCAGACCACGATTCCGATCGTCGGCGAGACTGACGTATTTCCGGTCCGCCGGATCTATTGCATCGGCCGCAACTACGCGGCGCATGCACGCGAGATGGGCTCCGACCCGACGCGGGAGCCGCCGTTCTTCTTCCAGAAGCCGACCGACGCGATCCAGAACGTTGCGATCGGCGCGGTCGCCGATCATCCCTATCCGTCGCTGACCAAGAACTATCACTACGAAGTCGAGCTGGTCGCAGCGCTGAAATCCGGCGGCACGAATATTGCGATCGAGCAGGCGCTCGATCACGTCTACGGCTATGCGCTCGGACTCGACATGACCCGGCGCGACCTGCAGCGCGCGATGGGCGACGAGAAGAAGCCGTGGGAAATCGGCAAGAGTTTCGATCACGCCGCGGTGCTGGGGCCGATCCATCCGGTCGCCAAGACCGGGCATCTCACCAAGGGCGCGATCTCGCTGGCGGTGAACGGCACCGTCAAACAGAACTCCGACCTGCGGAACATGATGTGGAGCGTCGCCGAGCAGATTGCGAAACTCTCGGAGGCGTTCGAATTGAAGGCCGGCGACATCATCTATTCCGGCACGCCGGAAAACGTCGGCCCAGTGGTGAAGGGCGACGTGTTGTTGTGCAAGCTGGAGGGCCTGCCGGACATGTCGATCCGGATCGTCTGAGCCGGCGCTCAGGCCTCGAAGATCCGAAACACCGACCCGGTGGTGACCAACAGCTTGTCGCCGGCGAAGGCTTCTGCATCGACGAAGGCGAGGCTGCGGGTCAGTTTCTTGATGATGACGCGGCCGTCGATCCAGCCGCCGGGCGGCACCGTGGAAATGAATCGGGTATCCAGCGAAACAGTGGCGCATTTGCGCTGCGTGGCGATCACCACCGCAAAGCCGAGGACGGTGTCGAGAAACGCCAGCACCGCGCCGCCATGCAGAACGCCATTGGGATTGCCGTGCCGGACATCGCTCTGGAAGCCGAAATCATACTGGCCGGCGGCGTCCTTGCGCCAGAAGTACGGGCCGTTGTGATGGATGAAGCCGCTGCCGATTTCGAACGGCTGAAATCCCTCCGGTACGTCGGTCATTGCTGGATTGTCCCCAAGGTACTGCGCCAGGCGCAAGCGATGCCACACCGAATTCGCCGTGGCAACGGCGCAAGGCCGTTCGGCGGCTATCCGGCCAGATCGGCATATTCCGGGTGGGCGTCGAGATAATCGACGACGAAGCTGCAGCCGGCGACCACCTTGAGCCGCTCGGCGCGGATCAGCTCGAGCGCGCCCTTGACCAGCTGCGAGGCGACGCCGCGGCCGCGCAGGCTCGGCGGCGTCTCGGTATGGGTAATGATCACACGGTCGGCGGCGCGGCGATAATTCGCAAAGGCGGTGGCGCCCTCGACAGCAAGCTCGAAACGGCTTAGCGCCTTGTTGTCGCGAACCTCTGACATGGCAATGGGCATGATGTCTTCCGATCGGTCTTTCGCATGGGCCGGTCACGCTCTACGTGTCGGGAAAGTGTAGAGCGAATGAACCCGGCAGCGTCAACGGGTGACAAAGCAAGGAGAATCGGGGTTCGAAACCATGCGACCATTGCCCAGCCTGATGCCGTGCCTGACTGCGTCGATCATGGTGGCGATGGCGCTGCTGGCGATGCCGTGCGCGGCCGCGGCGGAGGACAGCCCGGCGTGGCAAAGCTGCGTCGGCACCGCGACGCCGCCGCCGCAACGGGTGTCGGCCTGCACCACGGTGATCAAGACCAAGACCGAGACCGGTAACCGGCTCGCCGCGGCCTATTGCAACCGCGGCCACGGCCTGACCGAACAGCGCGAGCTCGATCGCGCGCTGGCCGATCTCGACGAGGCGGTCCGGATCGATCCCGACTACGCCTGCGCCTACAGCAATCGCGGCCGGGTCCATGCCTTCAAGCGCGACCTCGACCGCGCCATCGCCGACTATGACCAGGCGATCCGGATCAATCCCGACTTCGCGCTCGCCTACAACAACCGCGGGGACGCCTATGTCGGCAAGGGCGAGACCGAGCGGGCGCTGGCCGATTTCGACAAGGCGATCGAGCTCGATCCGCAGCTGGCGATCGCCTATGGCAATCGCGGTTTTCTGTATTATCGCCGCCACGACAACGCCCGCGCCATCGCCGACTACACCGCACAGATCGGGCTGCGGCCGAGCCTGCTCGCCTATATCAACCGCGGCAACGCCTATCGCGATTCCGAGCAGCTCGACCGCGCCGCCGCCGACTACGCCGAAGTGATCCGGCTGGCGCCCGAGGACGCCCGCGGCTGGCGCAATCGCGGCTTGATCCGGCTGTTCCAGGGCGACGCCAAGGGCGGGCTCGCCGACTACGACAAGGCGCTGCAATTCGATCCGGCCGACGTCGATTCCTGGAACAATCGCGGCCAGGCCAAATTGCGGCTCGGCGACCGTAAGGGCGCGATCGCCGATTTCCGCAAGGCGCTGGCGCTGCGCCCGGACCTCGAGATCGCGCGCGCCAGCCTGCGCCGGCTCGGCGCCAAGCCGTAGCGCGCGGGGGTCAGCTCTTCAGCGCGGCCCTGAGGATGTCCCGAATCGACCACGGCTTGCCCTCGACGCTGCCGCGGATGTCATCGATCCGCCAGTGCCCGCCGTCGCGGACGAAGTCGTAGCGCACGATCGCATCGGCCGGGTTGTTGCGCTTGGCTCCTTCGATCAGCGTGACCGCGAGCGTCGCCGTGCCGCTGTCCTTGCTCTCGACCTTGACCGAGACCGACTTGATGCCGGGGTCCTGCGAATTGCTCACCGGGTCGAAGTCGATCGGCCCGGCATCGCCCTTCGGGGTGCGCGCCTCGGCCTGCAGCCACAGCGCGGCGAAGGATTTCGACAGAACTTTCGCGCGCGCCGCCGGCACGTTGGCGAAGTCGCCGCCGCGATTGTCGTCCTTGATCGCCTTGTCGTAGAGCGCGGTGACGATGGCGACCGGATCGTTGGCGGCTGGCGCGGCGACAGCGGGCAGGGCGAGAGCGGTGGCCGCAAGGATCGTGGCGGCGCCGGTGACGGCAAAGCTTCGGCGGGTGAGCATAACAGACCTCAATTCAGCAGACGCGCGAGCCGGACCCTGGCGATCCGGATCGAGCGTTGGCGCGGCAGCGGCCGATTGATGGTATGACATCTGACCGCGTCGCGCCAACGCCGCCGACGCACCCGATTCAGCGACAGGAGGCCGCCATGGCCAACGAAAAAGGCCCCAACGTCAAGAAGAAGCAGAAGTGCAAGAATTGCGAAGGCAAGGGCCTGTTGAAGAAGGGCGACAAGGTGGTGAAGTGCCAGCGGTGTCACGGCACGGGGCTAAGGTAAGGGGCATCGCACGCCAGTCGCGTAGCCGGTGCTGGCTCAGCGCCGCGAGCGTGGCAAGGCCCCGAAAAACATGCTATCAACGTTGCAGCTTCAACGTCGCCTTCAAAAGGCCGCCATGCCGCACGAACGCATCGAGATCAATCCGGAGATCATGGGCGGCAAGCCGGTCGTGCGGGGCACGCGCGTTCCGGTCGAATTGATCCTGCGCAAGCTCGGCGCGGGTCTGTCAGCCGCGGATATCCTCGCTGACCACCCGCGGCTGACCCAAGACGATATTTTGGCGGCGCAAGCCTTTGCCGCCGACTATCTCGCCGACGAAGACGTGATCTACGGCTGAGCATGCGCTGGCTCGGAGATGAGTGCGTCTCCGCATCGCTGGTGATGGCGCTGCGTGCGGATGGCCATGACGTACTTTACATTGCTGAAATGGCGGCGGGTTTGAGCGATGCCGAAGTGATTGGATTGGCTTTGCACGAGCGACGACTGCTGCTGACCGAGGACAAGGATTTCGGCGATCTGGTCGTTCGGCAAGGTCGTTCGGTTCCGGGCGTCGTGCTGATACGAATCGATTCAGCGAAGCCGTCATTGAAGGCAACGCGACTTGCAGCAGCGATCGCACACTTTGGCGAAGGTTTGTTTGGTCGCTATTTGGTGATCGAGGAAGGGCGGTTGCGGGCGCGCCTGTTGAGCAATGCAGGATGAACGCAGCTCTATCGGCGGAATATGCTTCCCTATTCCGCCCTACGCTCTAAAGCGAAGCGAAAGAATCCGGATCAACGATAATAGATTCAATAACCTCTATCCTGACGCCTATCCGCAACGATTTAAGCAGATCGCACAACGCGTCTCCGTCGACAAGATCGATCGCTGGCGCGCCATCACGAGTAGCTTCCTTCCGGGCGTCAGCAGTGAATGTTCCTGTTGTTATGATTAGGCCTTTGTCAGCACGTCCCACCATCGCTCCTCGAAAATCGCGCACAGTAGACGAACCGACCGAACCCCGATAACGTTTTGACTGGAAGAGCACCTGGAAGGAGAGCAGATTAAGTCTGAGAACGCCCGTCCCGTCGATACCGCCGTCGCCACTTCTCCCTGTTACTTCAACTTTAACAAAGCCAGACTCCCGCAAAACTCGTTGGCAAAGTCGCTCAAAGGTACTTGGTTCGATTCTCAACAGTATTTCGAGCAATCGCTCCTTCCACGAAAGATCGACCTCTGCGATACCTTCTTCGTCTTGTTCGTCATCCGGCTCCGTATCAACAATAGCAGCAATTCGAGCCTGCCGATTCTGCTGCTGAACCTGATACTTTATCTCATTAATTTGCTCATCGGACATTTCGTACCCAGCAGGCGTAAGGTGCCACACACCACGCTCCGAATTGTCCAATGCGCCGCCCTTCTTGAGGTAAGTGCGCGCCCATGCAAGTCGATAGCTAAATTCGGTACGGGGTCCGTCACCGTGCGGCTGCGCGCGCTCTTCATCAGAGAGACCGCTCTCAATCGCGACGGCTTCCTCCAATTCGTCGATGGTTGCGGAACCACCTCGCGAACGCAGAGCGTGAACAACGGGAACAAAAAAAGTGTGAAAGGATGGAAATGCCATAAGTTGCCCCAAAGTTAAATCTCACTCCGCCGCCTCGTCCGCCTTCCGCTTCTTCTTCGCTGCACCCGCGGCCTTCGCCAGCACCGGCGCCAGGAATTTGCCCGTGTAGCTCCTCGGCGCCTTGACGATGTCTTCCGGGGGGCCCCAGGCGACGATTTCGCCGCCGCCCGTCGCCGCCTTCGGGGCCGAGGTCGATCACCCGGTCGGCGGTCTTGATGACTTCCATTCAATCTCGACCGGGTTCATGATACGCACATCACTCCGCGGCGACCGGGGTCAGTTCGAACACGCGTCCGTATTTTGCCGCTTCCGCCAGGTCGCCACGACGCAGCGCGGCGCGGGCGGCTTCGAGCTTATGGACGTCCACCGGCGACAAATAGGGCGACCATGCGGTGTCATCCTCGATCAATTCGACCTGGATTTCGGCGCAGTATCGACCTTCATGGATGAATTCTTTCGACACACGTGTCATCGCGGCCTCCGCTGCATGAAGTCCGCGGACCATCGTCGCGGATCGGGTCGATACGCCGTCACCAGAATGGCCGGACGGCCGTTGGCCTTGGGTATACCCCACATCACATGAACAGGACCATCGCGATCGGACTGCAGAGTCAGGACGGACGGTTCTTTGCGGCTATCGGGATAGTCCTCAACCAGAACCGCCGCCATGACGCCGGCAATCACTTCCTCCGCAGAAATACCATCATTCGCGAGTTCGCGGAAGCCGTGCCGGGAGACGATATAGTCGCCCGCTGACACGAGAGATTGCACACTGCGAAGCGTCTCGCTCACGAGTCCTCACTCCGCCGCCTCATCCGCCTTCCGCTTCTTCCGCCCCGCGCCCGCCGCCTTCGCCAGCACCGGCGCCAGAAACTTGCCCGTGTAGCTGCGCGGCGCCTTGACGATGTCTTCCGGGGGGCCCCAGGCGACGATTTCGCCGCCGCCGTCGCCGCCTTCGGGGCCGAGGTCGATCACCCAGTCTGCCGTCTTGATGACTTCGAGATTGTGCTCGATCACCACCACGGTGTTGCCCTGCGCCACCAGCTCATGCAGCACCTCCAAGAGCTTGGCGACGTCGTGGAAGTGCAGGCCGGTGGTCGGCTCGTCGAGGATGTAGAGCGTGCGGCCGGTGGCGCGCTTGCTCAGCTCCTTGGCGAGCTTGACGCGCTGGGCTTCGCCGCCTGAGAGAGTCGTCGCCTGCTGGCCGACATGGATGTAGTCAAGGCCGACGCGGTGCAGGGTCTTGAAGGTTTCGCGGACGCGCGGCACCGCCTTGAAGAAGTCGGCGGCTTCTTCCACCGTCATGTCGAGCACGTCGGCGATCGACTTGCCTTTGAACAGCACTTCCAGCGTCTCGCGGTTGTAGCGTTTGCCCTTGCAGGTGTCGCAGGTGACGTAGACGTCGGGCAGAAAGTGCATCTCGATCTTGATGACGCCGTCGCCCTGGCAGGCCTCGCAGCGGCCGCCCTTGACGTTGAAGGAGAAGCGGCCGGGCTCGTAGCCGCGCGCTTTCGATTCCGGCAGGCCGGCGAACCATTCGCGGATCGGGGTGAAAGCGCCCGTATAGGTCGCGGGGTTACTGCGCGGGGTGCGGCCGATCGGCGACTGGTCGATGTCGATGATCTTGTCGATATGCTCCAGCCCCTCGATGCGGTCGTGCGGCGCGGCGCCTTCGCTGGCATTGTTGAGCTTGCGGGCGATCGCCTTGTAAAGCGTATCGATCAGCAGCGTCGACTTGCCGCCGCCGGAGACGCCGGTGACGCAGGTGAACAGGCCGAGCGGGATTTCCGCCGAGACGTTCTTCAGATTGTTGCCGCGGGCGTTGATCACCTTGATGGTGCGGCGATGGTTCGGCGGCCGCCGCTCCGGCACCGGCACCGACAATTCGCCGGTGAGATATTTGCCGGTCAGCGATTTCGGATTCGCCATCACCTCGCGCGGCGTGCCTTGCGCCACGATATGGCCGCCATGGGTGCCGGCGCCGGGGCCGACATCGACGACGTAGTCGGCGGCCAGCACCGCGTCCTCGTCATGCTCGACCACGATCACGGTGTTGCCAAGATCGCGCAGCCGCCGCAGCGTGTCGAGCAGCCGGGCATTGTCGCGCTGGTGCAGGCCGATCGAGGGTTCGTCCAGCACATAGAGCACGCCGGTGAGGCCGCTGCCGATCTGCGAGGCGAGGCGAATCCGCTGGCTCTCGCCGCCCGACAGCGTGCCGGCGGCGCGCGCCAGGGTCAGGTAGTTGAGGCCGACGTCGAGCAGGAAGGACAGCCGGTCGCGGATCTCTTTGAGGATGCGGACGGCGATCTCGTTCTGCTGCTTGTTGAGCGCCTTCGGCACCTGCTCGAACCATTCGCCGGCGCGGCGCACCGACAATTCGGAGACTTCGCCGATATGCTTGCCGCCGATTTTCACGCACAGCGCCTCCGGCTTCAGCCGGAAGCCGGAGCAGGCCGCGCAGGGGACGTCGGAGAAGTATTTGCCGAGCTCCTCGCGTGCCCATTCGCTTTCGGTCTCGCGGAAGCGGCGCTCGATATTGGTGACGACGCCCTCGAACGGCTTCTTGGTGTCGTAGGAGCGGACGCCGTCCTCATAGGAGAACTTGATCTCGTCGTCGCCGGAGCCATGCAGCAGCGCGGTCTGCACCTTCTTGGGCAGATCCTTCCACTTGGTATCGAGGGTGAATTTGTAGAATTTGCCGAGCGCGGTCAGGGTCTGGATGTAATAGGGCGACGACGACTTCGCCCACGGCGCGATCGCGCCCTTGCGCAGCGTCAGCTCCTTGTCGGGCACCACCAGATCGGCGTCGATATGCTGTTCGATGCCGAGACCGCCGCAGGCCGGGCATGCGCCATAGGGGTTGTTGAAGGAGAACAGCCGCGGCTCGATTTCCGGAATGGTGAAGCCCGACACCGGGCAGGCGAATTTCTCCGAGAACAGGATGCGCTCGGGCCCGGACTTGTCGTGGATTTTTGCGACCTTCCTGGCCGACGATTCATCCTTGGCTGCGGCGTGAACGGCCTCACCCTTCGAGACGGCGCTTCGCGCCTCCTCAGGGTGAGGGGCGGCGGCTCGCTTGCCTCTGGATCGCGGCGCCTGTCCCTCATCCTGAGGAGCGCCCGCAGGGCGCGTCTCGAAGGATGAGGCCACCGGCGCCGCTGCTGCCGGCGCATCGGCATATTCGATCACCGCCAGGCCTTCGGCGAGCTTCAGCGCGGTCTCGAAGCTTTCGGCGAGGCGCTGGCCGATATCGGGACGGACCACGATGCGGTCGACCACGACGTCGATGTCGTGCGGGAATTTCTTGTCCAGCACCGGGGCTTCGGCGAGCTCGTGAAACGCGCCGTCGATCTTGACCCGTTGAAAACCCTTCTTCAGATAGTCGGCGAGTTCCTTGCGGTACTCGCCCTTGCGGCCGCGCACCACCGGGGCCAGCAGATAGAGGCGGGTGCCTTCCGGCAGCGCCAGCACGCGGTCGACCATCTGCGACACGGTCTGGCTCTCGATCGGCAGGCCGGTCGCCGGCGAGTAGGGCACGCCGACGCGGGCCCACAGCAGTCGCATGTAGTCGTAGATCTCGGTGACGGTGCCGACGGTGGAGCGCGGGTTCTTCGAGGTGGTCTTCTGCTCGATCGAGATCGCCGGCGACAGCCCGTCGATCTGGTCGACGTCGGGCTTCTGCATCATCTCCAGGAATTGCCTGGCATAGGCCGACAGCGATTCGACGTAGCGGCGCTGGCCCTCGGCATAGATGGTGTCGAACGCGAGCGAGGATTTTCCGGAGCCGGACAGGCCGGTGAACACCACCAGCTTGTCGCGCGGGATTTCCAGATCGACGTTCTTGAGATTGTGCTCGCGGGCGCCGCGGATCGTGATCGCGCGCAACGAGGTCTGCTGACGCTTCGCCTTGATGACTTCGTCCATGACGGATTCCCAGACGCGAGAGGCGCGCCGCATTCGGGCGCGCATCGCCGGATTCACCGGGGCTGACGCCAGTTGGCTGAACCTGGAACATAGGAAGAACGCCGGGTGATTTCCAGTCCCGCGTGGCGGCCATCAACGGTTTCTTGGCCAAGGCGCGGGTTGACGCGCTCAGGCGCAAAAAAGGCCGGCGCGAAGCCGGCCTCCTGCAATCGGTCGGCTCAGACCGGGGTCAGTAACGCGCGACCACCGGACCGCCCCGGCGATAGTTGATGCGTGCGGTTGCCAATGCGGGCATCGGCAGACGACGACAACGACAACAAAAATACGAACACGAAAAAGGCCGGCGCGAAGCCGGCCTCTCGTAGCTCAAGGAGCGCTCAGGTCAGACGAAGATCAATACTTCGCGACGACCGGGCCACCCCAACGATAGTTGATGCGGGCAGTGACGAGATCGACGTCCTGCTTGATACGATCGACCGTGGTCGCCGGCGAGGTGAACGTGATGTCACGCGAACCGAGGAACATGTGATCGTATTCAACCGCGAACGACCAGTTCGGGGTGAAGCCGTATTCGAAGCCGGTACCGACAGCTGCACCCCAACGGGTTTCGCCCGCGGTGCCAGTCACCGCCGCCGCACCAGTCACCCGATAGTCATACTTGTCGTGGGCCACTGCCGCACCGCCCTTGACGTAGAGCAGCGCGTTGTTCCAAGCGTAACCGACCCGACCGGTAAAGAGGCCGAGACCATCGATCTTCGACTGGTTGGTGAAGCGGCCGTCGAACAAGCTGACATTGGTGCCCTTCAAGTCGGCCCAATCGCCCTGAGCTTCCAAGCCGAACACCCAAGAACCCATCTGCCAATTATAGCCGATCTGACCGCCAGCCACGGCGCCGTCGGCATCATGGCAACCTTCGCTAACATTCACTGCCAAGCGCGCAGCGGCCGTACCCGAGTAATCCCAGCACTTGCGGCTCGTTCCCCAACCGCCGTTGGCACCAATATAGAACCCGCTCCAGTCGTAGACCGCGGCGACATAGGCCGGTGCCTTAGTGTAGGCGCGGGCGGGAAGGTCAGCGGCAACCGCAGGAGCAGCAACACCCAATGCAATCAAACCAACAGTTCCCAGCAAAAACTTTTTCATCGTCGTGTCTCCAGTGTCCGTCCGCTTCAGGAATTCCGGAGCAGTTACTCGGCAACGCGAGCGCCCGTTCCTCGAATTTGTAATCAGACTATACCCGCGATTCCCGCAAAAGGCCGTCACCCAAAAGCAACACTCGCCGAGGAAGTGAAACGCCGGGAACTTAATGATTTATTTAGCATATTAGCGGGCGCCCGGATTGGACTACGCGACATTGGCCGCGTCCCGGACGCGAAAACGGGTTGCGGTTGCCAGCAAAATACATGTCCGTACCGCGATTTAGGTGTTGATCGTGAACAAAACTGGAACATAATTGATCTGATCCTGTGTGGATAACGCGGCACGATAGCCTCGCGCGCCGGCCAGAACGTATAGCGTCCGCCCGGATGGTTTCGGCGGGTCAATCTCGGCATCGCGCGCAGCGGGCGCCCGGCAGATTGGCATGCGAATCTGATTTGGTATCTGATTTCGACAGTGGAGAGTGGTGATGGCGGGAAGTGTGAACAAGGTGATTCTGATCGGCAATCTCGGGGCCGATCCGGAAATCAAGCGGACTCAGGACGGGCGGCCGATCGCCAATCTGCGGATCGCAACCTCGGAAACCTGGCGCGACAAGAACACCGGCGAACGCAAGGAAAAGACCGAGTGGCACCGCGTCGTGATCTTCAGCGAGGGGCTGTGCAAGATTGCCGAGCAGTACCTCAAGAAGGGCGCCAAGGTTTACATCGAGGGCCAGTTGCAGACCCGGAAATGGACCGACAAGGACAATATCGAGCGCTATTCCACCGAGGTGGTGCTGCAAGGGTTCAATTCGACGCTGACCATGCTCGACGGCAAGGGCGGTGGCGGCAGCAGTTTCGGACCCGATGATTCCGCCGGCGGCGATTTCGGCTCCGGCAGCCCGTCGGCCGCAGCGCCCCGGCGCGCTGTCGCGGCCACCAGCCGCAGCAACGATATGGACGACGACATTCCCTTCTGAGGGGGCCGAAATCGCTTTGCGGGACCGACCGTCGATCTCGCAAACTGGATGAGCTTATTGCGCTAAGCCGTTTGGCAGGCGAAAATCATCTCGCTGACGATGACAACGAGGCGGCGGAGTCAGTCCGCCGCCTCGTTGCGTTTGGCCTCGTTCCATAGCGCGTCCATTTCCGGCAACGAGGCGGCTTCCAGCGCGCGGCCCTGCGACGCCAGCTGCCGTTCGATATAGCTAAACCGCCTTTCGAATTTCTGGTTGGTGCCGCGCAGCGCCGTTTCCGGATCGGCGCCGACGTGCCGGGCGAGATTGACCAGCGCGAACATCAGGTCGCCGGTCTCGGCGGCGACTTCGGCGTGGTCGCCGCGATCGAGCGCGGCCTCGATCTCGTCCGCTTCCTCGCGAATCTTGCTCAGCACCTCGCGCGGATCGTTCCAGTCGAACCCGACGCTGGACGCCTTGCGTTGCAATTCCATCGCCCGGCTCAGCGCCGGCTGCCCGGGTTTGACGCCGGCCAGCACCGAGTCGGCCAGCGCCGGTACCGGCTCCGACCGGCGCGCGGCGCGCTCGGCCTTTTCCTCGGCCTTGATCCGGTCCCAGACGCCTTCGACATGGGCCGGCGCGATCCGGCCCTCGCTGTCCGGGAAGACGTGGGGGTGGCGCCGGATCATCTTGGCGGTGATCGCCTCGACCACATCGCCGAACGAAAACGCCGCGCGCTCTTCGGCGATCCGGGCGTGGAACACCACCTGCAGCAACAGGTCGCCGAGTTCGTCGCGCAGATCGTCGAGATCGTTGCGGGAAATCGCTTCGGCGACCTCGAAGGCTTCCTCGATGGTGTAGGGCGCGATCGAGGCGAAATCCTGCTCGATGTCCCACGGGCAGCCGGTGCCGGGGGTGCGCAGCTGCGCCATGATCTCGAGCAGTCGAGCGATATCGCGGGAAGGGGTCATGCTGCCTCGGCTGTGACGCGGGTACCGGTCCCCTATGCCGCAACCCGGGGCGGCGGCCCAGCGAAAACCGCAACGGCGCTCTCGCCGCACGGCCATTTGCGGCAACCGCCGGCGGTGCTATGGCCAGCTGCATGACTGAGGCTTTTCACGATCAAACCGCGCTGGTGCTGTTTTCCGGCGGACAGGATTCGGCGACCTGCCTGGCCTGGGCCTTGTCGCAGTTTGCGCGCGTCGAAATGCTCGGCTTCGATTACGGCCAGCGCCACGCCATCGAACTCGATTGCCGGGCCCGGCTGATCGATCGCTTGAAAGCGATCAACTCAGCCTGGGCGGCCAAACTCGGCGACAGCCATACGCTGGCGATTCCGACGCTCTGCGTGATCTCCGATACCGCGCTGACCCGCGACGTCGCGATCGCGATGGGCGCCGACGGCTTGCCCAACACCTTCGTCCCCGGCCGCAATCTGATCTTCCTCACCTTCGCCGCAGCGCTGGCGTATCGGCGCGGCATCTCCGCGATCGTCGGGGGAATGTGCGAGACCGACTATTCGGGCTATCCGGATTGCCGCGACGACACCATCCGGGCGCTCAACCACGCGCTCGATCTCGGCATGGCGCGGAAGTTCGAATTGCTGACGCCGCTGATGTGGCGCGACAAGGCCGCGACCTGGCAGCTGGCGCATGACCTTGGCGGCACCGCGCTGGTCGACCTGATCCGCGAGCACTCGCACACCTGCTATCTCGGCGAGCGCGGCGCGCGGCACGACTGGGGCTACGGCTGCGGGCAATGCCCGGCGTGCCAGTTGCGCGCCAAAGGCTGGCGGCAATATGCCGCCGCGGCCGGCTAGACGCTGTGTAGCCGCGGCTTCGCCAACACGCGATGAGCGATCACCACCGCGCAGTCGGGCTTGTGCTTGATTTCGTCGCCGGTCTGCAGCCAGGGCACCGAGGCATCGCAAATCTTGCAATGATTGCGAGCCCCGCCATCTTCCTCTGAGACGATTTCGATGGCCGTCTTCACCAATGCGACGGCGATCTTCTGGATGTCTTCGGCGGAGGTTTCGGTCATGGCTATGTTCCGTAATCTTCGAGGAGCTTCGTGCAGGCCAAGAACAAGATCAAGAACAGAATACTGACGCCGTTCCAGCCGTCTTGCAACGGACCACAACGGTGGCCGACTGCCCACAAAGAACGAGACCCCCTGGTCCCGGAAGCGAGCCGCTCCGCATGGATACCGATCCGGTGATGTGGTAGCCTTTCGGTTGTCGGTCCACACCTCGATCGGATCACCGCATTCCTTGGCTGAACCAACGGGTGTCATGGCGACGTCGGCGTATTTCCTCTTCGGTTCGGTCGCAATGCAGCGGGTCGGTCGGATGGCGTTTGCGGCTGTCCTCGCGATCTGGACCCAGGGGACTGCGGACTGCCGGGCCAGCGACGCCGCCGTCCCGTCGGCGAGCAAGCTCCAGCGCATCACCGACTATTTCAATCACGAGGTCGCTGCCGGGAAATTGCCCGGCGCGACGGTCCTGATCCAGCAGCATGGCAAGCCGGTCTATCTGAAATGTTTCGGGGTTCGCGACGTCGCAACCAAAGCCGCGACGACTCCCGACACGATCTTTGCGCTGCATTCGATGACCAAACCGATCACCAGCGTCGCGGCGATGATGCTGATCGATAAAGGCAAGCTGGCGCTGGCCGATCCGGTGGCGAAATTCATCCCGGCGTTCGCCGACCTCAAGGTCGGCATCGAATCTGTCGCTGCAAACGGCAAGCCCGTTCTCAAGCTGGTGCCGCCGAACCGGCCGGTGACCATCGACGATCTGCTGCGGCACACCTCGGGCATCACCTACGAATATATCGGCGGCGAGCTGATCAAGAAAGCATACGAAGACGGGCACATTTTCGACGGCCCATTCGACAACCGGATATTCGCCGAGCGGATCGCGCAATTGCCGCTAGCGCGGCAGCCAGGGACGCTGTGGCGCTACGGCCACTCGACCGACGTGCTCGGCCGCGTCATCGAGATCGTCTCCGGCCAGACGCTGTATCAATTCGAGCGCGAGCGCATCTTCGATCCGCTCGGCATGACCAGCACCAAATACACGCTGGAGAGCACCGACGAACGCGCGCGGATGGCGGAGCCGTTGCCGGGCGACACCATCTTGAAACAGTCCGAGGCGCTGCGCCGCGCTCACCCGGAATGGCAGTCCGGCGGCGGCGGTCTGGTCTCGACGCTCACCGACTACGCGCGCTTTGCGCAGATGATCCTCGAGGGCGGACAACTCGACGGCAAGCGTTACCTGAGCGCAGCTGCGTTCAAGGCGATGACCACCGACCATATCGGGCCCGGCTCCGGTGTCGAACGAGATTATTTCTATTTTCCGGGCGACGGCTTCGGGTTCGGCTACGGCTTCGCGGTGCGGACCGATCCGGGCGAGGCCAAACCGCCGCCGCCGGGTTCGATCGGCGAGTTGAAATGGGACGGCGGCAGCGGCACCTACTTCGGCGTCGATCCGAAACTGGATATGATTTACATCCTGATGCAGCAGACCCAAAACGAACGCGGACGCATCACCCCGGCCTTCAAGCAACTGGTCTATGACGCGTTTGCCGCGACCGATTGAAGCGATCGGCTAAGGTCGCGGCTATCTTTCAAAATCTTCCGGCTTGAGTTCGATCGGCTTGCCGTGCGGGGTGCGATCGGCGGCATGGTTCCAGGCATCGCGATAGCGATGCAGGGTCTCGGCACTAGCGACGCCCTTGTCGGCGACCAGCCGTTCCAGCGTCGCCAGCCAGCGCTGGTAGTAGGTCTCGCCGCTGTCGGGATCGCCGGCCGCTTGCGCGCGCTTGATCTCGGCCGCTAGCGCCGTCGCCCATTCGCTCCAGCTGAACACGCCGCGTTGATGCAACGCCAACGCCAGCGCAAACGCATGGGCTTCCCACGGCGCGCGGAACACCGGGCCGCCATCGTCGCGTGGCAAGCCGCGCAGGGCGTTCGTGGCTTCAGCCGCGGCTTGCGCGTCGAGCGCCATCACGCCCGCTCCAGATAGGGTTCCCAGGCATCCACCGAGACCGTCGCCGATGCATCGCCGTCCGCGCCCCACAATTCCCGTCCGTCGAACACGACGGTGTAGAGCCATTGCGGATCTTCGCCGGCGCCACTGGCGTTGCTGTCGGCGAACACATGCGCGCCATGCACCAGTTCGATCACACCAAGATGGCCGCGGACATAGCGCGGCAGCCGCGTGTGGGTCGGCGGATGAAGATCCTTGGTCCGCACCCGATCGCCGATCGCGAACCGGGCAGGGTGGCTAGCCGCGCGCGCCGTCGGCGCCCCCCTGCGCAGCATCGGCGTCACGTCAGCCGCGGTTAGCACCGGCACGGCCTTGCGAGGATGCAGCGGGCGCGCCGCCGCGATCTCGTCGGCCGTCACCAGTTCGCGCTCGGCCATCAGCCGCTCCAGCCCGGCCAGCCAGATCTCGAAATAGCTCTTCGACAGATAGTCCTGCGGCGGGCGGTTTTCGCGGGCGAAGCGCGACATGTCGATGTTCCAGCCGCCGGGCCGCGCCATCGCCAGCGTCAACGCGAAGGCGCGGCGCTCCCATTCGGCGTGAAACCACGGCTCGTTCGGCTCAGGCACCACCGGACCGAAACCTGCGACGCCGCCCATGTCATGCGCGCCGTCCATCAGCCGGCCTCCGGCGCGTTCGGCAACCCGGTGCCGATCATGCTGTCGCGGGTGACGAGGTCGGCGAGCTGTTGTTCGCTCCAGCCTTCGGTGCCTTTGGGCCGCATCGGGATCACCAGATAGCGAATTTCCGCGGTGGAATCCCAGACCCGGATGGCGGTGTCGTCCGGCAGCGTCACGCCGAAATCGGCGAGCACGCCGCGCGGCTCCTTCACCGCGCGCGACCGGTATGGCGCTGATTTGTACCACACCGGCGGCAGCCCCAGCACCGGCCATGGATAGCAAGAGCACAACGTGCAGACGACCATGTTGTGCGTCGTCTCGGTGTTCTCGACCGCGACGATGTGCTCGCCCTGGCGTCCCTCGTAGCCGAGCTCGGCAATCGCGGCGGTGGCGTCGGTGAACAGTCGGGCGCGATAGGCCGGGTCCACCCAGGCCTTCGCCACCACGGCCGCGCCGTTGCGTGGGCCGACCTTGGTCTCATAGGTCTCGATCAACAGGTCGAGCGCGGCGGGGTCGACATAGCCATTTTCGGTCAGCACGGATTCCAATGCGCGGACCCGCAACTCGGTCTCCGACAGTTCGGAATGGTCGTGGTCGTGATGATCGGTCATGAGTTGAGGATAGCTGCAATTTTGTTGGGATGTCGAGCCGGGACTCTGCTAGCGTTTCGGCATGAATTCGAAGTTGATCCGCGCGCCCGGACTCATTGGCGCGATCCTGACGGTCGCGGCGTTGCTGCTCCCCGGCGCTGCCTGGGCGGCAAATGGCGCCTATGCGGTCGATGCCGCCGATATTTCGGAAGTCGGCTCCTGCAAGCTGGAGAGCTGGATTTCGACCGCCACCAACACCGATTTTTCAGCGGTCGCCAATCCGTCCTGTGTGGTCAATATCGGCAGGCCGGTCGAACTGACTTTGCAGGCCAACCGCGCGCGCAGCGATGGCGACTGGAGCACCACATTGTCGCCGAAGGCCAAGACCGTGCTGGTGCCGACCGGGATCGGGAAGTTCGGTTTCTCGTTCGAGGCCGGCGGCTCGTTCGACGCGCAGAGCGGCGACAACACCGTGGTGTTCGCGGTGGTGCCGGCGACCTATCGGCTGTCCGAGGTGATGCGCTTCAATATCAACGCCGGCTGGCTGTGGGACCGCAGCGTCGATCAACACTATCTGAGCTACGGTCTCGGCTTCGACTGGAAGTTTACCGACACGCTGCAATTCACCATCGAAGGCTACGGGCTCGCCGGCGCTACCGAATTTTCCAGCGTCAATCGCCCGCGCGTGCAGTCCGGGGTCCGCTATCGGCCCAACGAAATCTTTTCGGTCGACCTGATCGTCGGCCACAACATCACCGGCAATGGTGGCAACTGGATCACGCTCGGCACCACGGTGCGGTTTCCCGAAGCTTTCAAATAGCGCGGTTGGCGCGGCCGGCGAATTCGTCCTACAGATGCTCCCAATCAACAAGCGGGAGGCGAGGGCGTTGGCGGATTTTGTGAAGACCGAAAAAGGCCTCGGCCCCGAGGGTCGCATCGCGGTGGTGCGGTTCGATCGCGGCGACGGCATCAACGCGCTGTCGCCGGAGGCGTTGCGCCAGCTCACCGACGCTGCGCGCAGCTTCGAGGACGACGGCGACACTTCGGTGGTGGTACTGACCGGCGGCGCCAAGGCGTTCAGCGCCGGTTTCGATCTGAAGGACACCGAAGGCCGGACCCGCGCCACCATGGATCTCGGGGCGTTGCGCCGGCACCTGAAACTCGGGCCGCGGCTGACCCGCGCCTGGCAGGAGATGGAGCAGATCACCATCGGGGCGATCGAGGGATTTTGCGTCGGCGGCGGTGTCGCGCTGGCGGTGGCGCTGGATTTCCGGGTGATGGCGCGCGACGCCCATCTGCGGGTGCCGGAGATCGGGCTCGGCATGAACATGAGCTGGCAGAGCGTTCCAAGGATGCTGCATCTGATCGGACCGGCGCGCACCAAGCAGGCGGTCATTCTGGCCGATGAGCGGATCGGCGCCGCGCAGGCCTACGAATGGGGGCTGGTCGAGCAGATCGCCGAGCCCGGGGAGGCGTTCGCGACCGCGATGGCGCTCGCCGCCAAGGTCGCGGCGCAGCCGCCGATCTCAGTGGCGATGACCAAGCTCACCGTCAACCGGCTGGCGCATGCGCTCGACGATCTGGCCAGCCACATGGACCTCGACCAGTTCGCACTGGCCGGCATGACCGAGGACCACAAGGAAGGCGTCGCGGCGTTTTTGGAACGGCGCAAGCCGAGGTTCCGCGGCAAGTGACACGCGGCGCGCTTGGCGATTAAGTCGACATCAAACAGGAGGCTTCGATGATCACCACCATTGTGCAATTTCACATGGCGACGCCGATCAGTCTGGAGGAGGCGACCCGCCGCTTCGAGAGCAGCGCGCCGAAGTACCAGAACCTGCCGGGGCTGATCCGGAAGTACTACATCCGCTCCGAGGATGGCCGCAGCGCCGGCGGCGTCTATCTGTGGGAAAGCCGGCAGGCCGCCGAGGCGGTCTATGGCGGCGAATGGCGGGCGCGGGTGGCGCAGCTCTACGGCGCCGAGCCGGTGATCGCCTGGTTCGACACGCCGGTGATCGTCGACAATCAATCCGGTGGAACCATCACAGTGGATGCCGCCTGAAAGCTACCGCCACATCCCGCGCATCCGCGCGCCGATGTCGATCCGCGGCCCCTGCCGCGCCGCGATGGTTTCGGCTGTCGCCGGCGGCCAGCTGACGCGCTCGAACAGGTTCAATAGCCGGTCGGGAATGAAGCGGCTGCGCGAGCCGTAGACGTGGCGGTCGCCCTGGGCGTTCTGGCCGTGGGTGAAAAATCGTTGCGGCACCACCAGATGCAGATCGTCCTTGGCGCGGGTCATCGCCACATAGAGCAGGCGGCGCTCCTCCTCGATTTCGGCCGAGGTGCCGGTGCCGAGATCGGAAGGCATGCAACCGTCGACCACGTTGAGCACATACACCGACTTCCATTCCTGGCCCTTGGCGGAATGGATCGTGGACAGGATCAGATAGTCCTCGTCGAGCAACGGCACCCCGGCCTGATCCGAGGTGGCGTCCGGCGGGTCCAGCGTCAGCTCCGTCAGAAAGCGTTCGCGCGACGGATAGCCGCCAGCGATCTGCTCGAGCTGGATCAGGTCGGCGCGACGGGTCGCTGCGTCCTCATGGATGCGGTCGAGTTGCGGCTCGTACCACAGCCGCACGCGCTCCATCTCCGCCGGCCAGCCGCCGCTGCCGGCGCGCAGCTCGATCACCGTTTCGATGAATGCGCGCCAGTCGTCGCCGGCGCGCGGCGGCGCCGGTGCGCGGGCGAGGGCTGCGATCGGATCGGCGGCCGCGTCGATGAAATCCAGCGCGCGTTGCGCCGAGGTCGGGCCGACGCCCTGCATCAATTGCATCAGGCGAAAGCCGGCGACGCGGTCGCGCGGATTCTGCACGAAGCGCAGCAGCGCCAGCATGTCCTTGATATGCGCGGCGTCGAGGAATTTCAGCCCGCCGAATTTGACGAACGGGATATTGCGGCGGGTCAGCTCGATCTCCAAGGGACCGGAATGCGACGAGGTGCGGAACAGCACCGCCTGCTGTTTCAGCGTCGAGCCGCCCTCGCGGTTGTCAAGAATCCGCTCGACGATGTAGCGCGCCTGATCGGCCTCGTCGCGTACCCCGACCAGTTGCGGACGCGCGCCCGACGTCCGGTCGGTCCACAGATTCTTGGTGAAACGCTCGGCTGCCAGATCGATCACACCATTGGCGGCGGCAAGAATGGGTTGGGTCGAACGATAGTTGCGGTCCAGCGTGACGATGCGGGCAGGCGGGCTGAACTGCTGTGGGAAATCCAGAATGTTGCGCACCGTGGCGGCGCGGAACGAATAGATCGACTGGGCGTCGTCGCCGACCACGGTGAGGCCAATCCCGCCCGGCTTCAGCGCCAGCAGGATCGAGGATTGCAGTCGGTTGGTGTCCTGATATTCGTCGACCAGCACGTGGTCGAACCGACCGCCGATGTCGGCGGCCAGCGCCGGCTCCGCCATGGTCTGCGCCCAGTACAGCAGCAGGTCGTCGTAATCGAGCACGTTCTGGCGCTGCTTGGCTTCGACATAGCCGGCGAACAGCGCCTTAAGTTCGGCCGACCAGCCGGCGCACCACGGAAACGCAGCGCCCAGCACCTGATCCAGTTCGGTCTCGGCGTTGACGCAGCGCGAATAGATCGAGAGGCAGGTGCCCTTGGTTGGGAACCGGCTCTCGGTTCTGGAGAAGCCGAGGTCGTGGCGCACCAGATTGATCAGGTCGGCGGAATCCTCGCGGTCGTGGATGGTGAATGCCTGATCGAGTCCGATCTGCTCGGCATGCTCGCGCAGCAGCCGCGCGCCAATGCCGTGAAAGGTGCCGGCCCAGCTTAGCGCGCTGGTCATCACGCCGGCGCTATCGCCCATCACCTTGCGGGCAATTCGTTCGACCCGGCGCGTCATTTCGGCCGCGGCGCGGCGCGAGAATGTCATCAGCAGAATGCGTCGCGGATCGGCGCCGTTGACCAGCAGATGCGCGACGCGATGCGCCAGCGTGTTGGTCTTGCCGGACCCGGCGCCGGCGATCACCAGCAGCGGGCAGGCGGCCGCAATGCCGA
The DNA here is from genome assembly GCF_013377015.1 of Rhodopseudomonas sp. Taxonomy (GTDB): domain Bacteria; phylum Pseudomonadota; class Alphaproteobacteria; order Rhizobiales; family Xanthobacteraceae; genus JARJEH01. Next base: position 419,265 of record NZ_JACABA010000002.1, read on the forward strand.
CGCCATGCTCGACGGCCAGCCGCTGCTCGGGATTGAGGCCGTCCAGATAGGTTGCGGGCAAGGACAAAAGCGGCGCCTGTGTGATGGGTCCTGCACGGTCCATGATTCCTGCTTTGTTCGCAATGCCGATCACGGCTCGGCAGGCACGCCGAGATGGCGATCGGTACGGTGACGTCCATTCCCGGATCGAAAACTCTCGTGTTAGGCTGCGCCCACTTTGGGTCCGTTCGACCCAAAGGAGGTCGCCAGTCTGGCCGTCATCGAATCGGAATAACAACGACGCGACACGCGTCGAAATGAACCGACGCCACACGCGTCGACTTGAAATGAGAGGGCTCCGCGCAATGAAGAAACGAGCAGTTCTGGTCGGGTTCGCGAGTTTGGTCATGATCTCCGGCGCCGCGATGGCGCTCGACCTCACCACCGTCGCCATCGATGCCGGCAAGCTGATCATCGCCGGCACTACGACCAAGGCCAATCAGGAGGTCGAACTCGTCAACACTGGCGACAAGGTGAAGAGCGCCGGGAACAAGAAATTCCGGTTCTCGCTGTCCTACCTGCCCGAGACCTGCAAGCTCGATCTCAAAGCCGAAACCGAAACGCTGAAGGACCGACTGGTGGCCAATTGCGCGCCGCGCGGTCCTAAGGGCGAGGCGGGCGCTACGGGGCCCGCTGGTCCTGCCGGCCCGGCCGGTCCCGCCGGTCCTAAGGGAGACACCGGAGCCGCAGGCCCGGCCGGCGTGGCCGGCCCCGCAGGCCCGAAGGGCGACACCGGCCCGGCCGGGCCAGCAGGTCCCAAGGGTGACGCGGGCCCGAAGGGCGAGCCCGGCCCTAAAGGTTAGCCTCGAGGGTCAGCGCCAAAGGTCCGCGTATCGCCCCGCGGCCTGACGGCCAGCCTCTCTCATACGCCCGACAGCAAATCGGCCCGAGCTAGCAAGCTCGGGCCGATCTCACTTGAACAGGAGAGTCGCGCTTGCAGGAATGCTCCGAGCGCCGAGGAAATGGGGACATACTCGGATATCCTCGATTCGCATAAGGTATATTATGGAATATTTTATTCCATCCAATGAAACAATGACTTGTCGGACTTTCCCAATCAACACTCACGTGGGATGACCGCGCCGAGCTGCTGAAGGCCGAGCTCGACATCGTCGTCTGCGGTCAGCTGGCGGCGCTCGCAGCGGCGGCGCGATCGCGGCCGATTGACCGGCGCATCCTTTGGTCGAAGCTGCCTGAAATCGCTTGACCGCAGCCGCATTGGATGATGACCAAAGACGAGTTGTTTTATCGGGTCGATCGCACAACAAGAAAACGTTGCAGGGAGAATCAGGATGAGCGTTTCGCGTCGGACATTGTTGAAGGCATCGGCGGCAGCGACCGTCATCGGCGGCGGCGGCATGCCCTGGGTGGCCCGCGCGCAGCAGGCCGAGTTCAGCTACAAATACGCCAACAACCTGCCCGACACCCATCCGATGAACGTCCGCGCCAGGGAGATGTCGGCGGCGATCAAGACCGAGACCAACGGCCGGGTCGATATCGCGATTTTCCCGAGCAACCAGCTCGGCTCCGACACCGACATGCTGAGCCAGATCCGCTCCGGCGGCGTCGAGTTCTTCACGCTGTCCGGCCTGATCCTGGCGACGCTGGTGCCGGCGGCATCGATCAACGGCATCGGTTTCGCATTCCCGGACTACGACACGGTGTGGAAGGCGATGGACGGCGAGCTCGGCGCCTATGTGCGCGGCGAGATCGGCAAGGCCAATCTGGTGGTGATGGACAAGATCTGGGACAATGGTTTCCGCCAGACCACCTCGTCGACCAAGCCGATCAACGGCCCGGAGGATTTCAAGGGCTTCAAGATCCGGGTGCCGGTGTCGCCGCTGTGGACCTCGATGTTCAAGGCATTCGACGCCTCCCCCGCCTCGATCAATTTCAGCGAAGTGTATTCGGCGCTGCAGACCAAGGTGGTCGAGGGCCAGGAGAATCCGCTGGCGATCATCTCCACCGCGAAGCTGTACGAAGTGCAGAAATACTGCTCGCTGACCAATCACATGTGGGACGGGTTCTGGTTCCTCGCCAACAAGCGCGCCTGGGAGAAGCTGCCGGACGACCTCCGCGCCATCGTCGCCAAGAACATCAACGCCGCGGGCCTGAAGCAGCGTGGCGACGTCGCCAAGCTGAATGCCGGGCTGCAGACGGATCTGGCCGGCAAGGGGCTGATCTTCAATCAGCCGGTGGTGGCGCCGTTCCGCGAGAAGCTGCGTGCGGCCGGGTTCTATGCCGAGTGGAAAGGCAAATACGGCGATGAGGCCTGGGCCCTGCTCGAGAAGTCCGTGGGCAAGCTGGCCTAGCAGCTGAACATGGATCACGCCGACGCTTCGCAACCGGCGGCCGGCGCAGAGACGCTGCATCCTTTGCGCCGCAGATCCATGATCGGCCTGCTGGAAGATTGGCTCGGGGTCCTGGTTGAGGTCCCCGCCGCCGTGCTGGTGGTCGCGGAAATCGCCGTGCTGTTTGCCGGCGTGGTGTCGCGCTATGGCTTCCATCGTCCGCTGATCTGGTCGGACGAACTGGCCTCGATCCTGTTCCTGTGGCTGGCGATGCTCGGCGCCGTGGTAGCGTTCCGCCGCGGCGAGCACATGCGGATGACCGCGCTGGTGGCCAACGCCCGGCCGCGCCGGCGGGCGTTCTTCGACGTGGTGGCGACCTGCGCGGCGCTGGCCTTCCTGCTGATGATCGCCTGGCCCGCCGTGGACTACGCCTATGAGGAAACCTTCATCACCACGCCGGCGCTGCAGCTGTCCAATGTCTGGCGCGCCGCGGCGCTGCCGGTCGGCATCGGCTTGATGGCGCTGTTCGCGCTGCTGCGGCTGGCGCGGACCGGCAATCTGCGCTTCGTGCTCGGCGCAACGCTGACGGTGGCGCTGCTGATCGGCGCGTTCTGGCTGGCGCAGCCCTGGCTGCGGCCGCTCGGGAACATCAATCTGGTGATCTTTTTCGTCGGCGTCGCCGGCGCCTGCGTGTTCGCCGGGGTGCCGATCGCGTTCGGCTTTGGCCTGGCGATCTACGGCTATCTGGCGCTGACCACGCATACGCCGCTGATGGTGCTGGTCGGTCGGATCGACGAGGGCATGAGCCATCTGATCCTGCTGGCGGTGCCGCTGTTCGTGTTCCTTGGCCTGTTGATCGAGATGACCGGTATGGCGCGGGCGATGGTGGCGTTCCTCGCCAGCCTGCTCGGCCATGTCCGCGGCGGCCTTCACTACGTGCTGGTCGGCGCGATGTATCTGGTGTCCGGCATTTCCGGCTCCAAGGCCGCCGACATGGCGGCGGTGGCGCCGGTGCTGTTTCCGGAGATGAAGAGCCGCGGCGCCAGGCCGGGCGATCTGGTCGCCCTGCTCGCCGCCACCGGCGCGCAGACCGAAACCATACCGCCGAGCCTAGTGCTGATCACCATCGGCTCGGTCACCGGGGTGTCGATCGCCGCTTTGTTTACCGGTGGCTTGTTACCGGGCGTGGTGCTGGCGATCACGCTGTGCGCGCTGGTGTGGTGGCGCTACCGCGACGAGAACCTCAGCCATGTCACCAAGGCGAGCGGCGGCGAGGTCCTGAAAACCTTGATCATCGCCCTGCCCGCATTGGCCTTGCCGTTCGTCATCCGCGCCGCCGTCGTTGAGGGCATCGCCACCGCGACCGAGGTCTCGACCATCGGCATTGTCTATTCGCTGGCCGCGGGGCTGTTGATCTACCGCCAGTTCAGCTGGCGGCGGTTGATGCCGATGCTGGTGGAGACCGCCAGCCTGTCCGGCGCGATCCTGTTGATCATCGGCACCGCGACCGGGATGGCGTGGGGGCTGACCCAGTCCGGTTTCTCCAAGGCCCTGGCGACGGCGATGACCGGCCTGCCCGGCGGCCCGCCGACCTTCCTGGCGGTGTCGATCGTCGCCTTCACCATCCTCGGCAGCGTGCTCGAAGGTATTCCCGCGATCGTGCTGTTCGGGCCGCTGTTGTTTCCGATCGCTCGCGCGGTCGGGATTCACGAGGTCCACTACGCGATGGTGATCATTCTGGCGATGGGCATCGGATTGTTCGCGCCGCCGTTCGGAGTCGGCTATTATGCCGCCTGCGCGATCGGCCGGGTCGATCCGGCGGAAGGTATCCGCCCGATCTGGGGCTACATGCTGGCGCTGATGATCGGCCTGATCATCGTCGCGGCGTTTCCCTGGATCTCGATCGGCTTCCTGTAGCGCGCTGGCCGAAAACGCCAAACGAGTCGAAAAGGCTCCCGCAATCTCTTGAAGTAAAAAGGCAATCGTCATGAGCACCGCGCAAGGGCACTACAGCATCGGGCTGGACAAGACGCCGGCGAATTTCGTGCCGCTGTCGCCGCTGAGCTTCCTCGAGCGCACCGCCAACATCTATCCGAACCACACCAGCACGGTCTATGAGGGCCGGCGCTTCACCTGGGCGGAGACCCGCGACCGCTGCCGCCGCTTCGCCTCCTGGCTGGTCCGTCGCGGTATCGGCCGCGGCGATACCGTCGCGGCGATGCTGCCCAACATCCCGGCGATGAACGAGGCCCATTTCGCGGTGCCGATGGCCGGCGCGGTGCTGAACGCGCTCAACATCCGGCTCGACGCCGCCTCGATCGCGTTCCAGCTCGATCATGGCGGCGCCAAGATCATTCTGGTCGATCCGGAATTCTCAGCGGTGATCGCCGAGGCGCTGACCGTGATGCATGGACCGAAGCCGCTGGTGATCGACGTCGACGACGCGGCGTTCCCCGGCGGCAAGCGGATCGGCGAACTCGAATATGAATATGCGGTCGCGGCCGGCGATCCGGGCTTCGCCGGCATCCGGCCGCAGGACGAATGGGACGCCATCGCGCTCGGCTACACCTCGGGCACCACCGGCAATCCCAAGGGCGTGGTGACGCATCACCGCGGCGCCTATCTCAACGCCGTCAGCAATATCCTCGCCGCCAATCTCGGCCCGCACCCGGTCTATCTCTGGACCCTGCCGATGTTCCACTGCAACGGCTGGTGCTTCCCCTGGACCCTCGCCGCCGCGGCCGGCGTTAATGTCTGCCTGCGCAAGGTCGATCCGGCCAAGATCTTCGAGCTGATCGTCAAGCACGGCGTCACCCACATGGCCGGCGCGCCGATTGTCTACAACACCCTAATCAACGCCCCCGACGCGCCGAAGGCCGGCAAGTCGCGGCCGGTGGTCGGTCTGATCGCCGGCGCCGCCCCACCCGTGGCGGTGCTGGCGGGCGCCGAAACCATCGGCATCAAGCTGACCCATGTCTACGGCCTGACCGAGGTCTACGGCCCGGCCTCGGTCTGCGCCGAGCAGCCCGGCTGGGACGACCTGCCGGCCGCCGAACGGGCGCAGCTGAAGCGCCGGCAGGGTGTGCCCTACCCTTTGCAGGAAGCCGTCACGGTGCTCGATCCCGAAACGATGCAGGAAGTGCCGCGCGACGGCGAGACCATCGGCGAGGTGATGTTCCGCGGCAATATCGTGATGAAGGGCTACCTGAAGAACGAGAAGGCCACCAAGGAAGCGCTCGCCGACGGCTGGTTTCACACCGGCGATCTCGGCGTGTTGGACCAGCACGGCTACGTCATCATCAAGGACCGCTCCAAGGACATCATCATCTCCGGCGGCGAGAACGTCTCGTCGGTCGAGGTCGAGGACATCCTCTACAAGCACCCGGCGATCCTGTTCGCCGCGGTGGTGGCGAAGCCCGATCCGAAATGGGGCGAAGTGCCCTGCGCCTTCATCGAACTGAAGGAAGGCGCTCACGCCACCGAGGCCGAGATCATCGCCTATTGCCGCGAGCACATGCCGGGCTTCAAGACTCCGAAGGTGGTGGTGTTCTCGGCGATCCCGAAAACCTCGACCGGCAAGATCCAGAAATTCATGCTGCGCGACCAGGTGAAATCGGCGAAGGCGATTTCGGATTAGAGCATGATCCCGAGCGGCGGACCGGCCCGGCGGAGCGACTCGCCAATTGGGAGCGACCCGCCCGCGCTGCGGCCCGGGCCTACGGGCTGCCCAACAGATGCAGCGCAGTCGATCTGGCTGCGCGGAGCAAGCGACGCGCCGTCTTCTCGTTGGGAGCGGCTCTTGCAAGGGTCAAACCGCCGACGCACAAGGCTGCGACAGCGAGCGCCTTCGCTTGAACTTGCTTTGAGGGTCCCTTCAGCGACCGGCGAATGCTGAAGACCAATGCGTCGAGGATCTGCTGATAGGTATTCTTGATCGATTGCGCGCCACGTGCGGCAGTTTCGGCTTGAGTGACAAGCGGACAGGATCGCTCGATTTCCTTGCAATGGCGGTCGCTGAGGTAGGCATTGACAATGCTGTAAGCGGCGCGCTCTGGCGTTAGGTCGAGCTGCGCTTCCGGCCATTATTTAGCCGGGTGGTCACTCAGAATGGACACCACCGCTTCCAGGTAAAGCGCCTGCTTGGTCTGGAAGTAATAATAGAACGCACCGCGTGTCAGGCCGGTAGCCTTCATCACAGCGTCGATTGAAACGGCGCTATAGCCGTATCGATTGAACAGCACTCTGGCACTTCGAACGATCCGGTCGCGGATCGCCGGCTTGTGCTCCGGTGGGTAAGGAATGCGCGGCCCCAAAATATGTTCTTGAACATATTTTATATTCGGGCATCTTTCCTGAATACCCCGGAGGTGACGATGCACTACCCGGCATTGACGGCCGTCTATGGCGGCATTTTCGGTCTTATGTTTGTCGCTCTGTCGATTTGGGTAGTTGCCGGCCGCGCCAAGGACAAAGTCCATCACGGCGACGGCGGGGTGGATTATCTCAACAGGCGCATTCGCGCGCATGGCAATTTCGCCGAATACGTTCCGCTGGCGCTACTGCTGGTCGGCTGGGTGGAGGGCTACGGGGCCGCACCCGCGACCATCCATACAATGCTCGCCCCTCTTGTCGTTGCCCGCCTCGTTCATCCGATCGGCATGCTGATGCCTGTCGCTTCGTTCGGACAATACGCGCTGCGAGCCCCCTCCGTCACGGTGACCTGGATCGTCATTGCAGCAGCGTCAATCATCCTCCTGGCCACCCCTTAAGTCCTCACCACAATGTATCCGGGATGTCGCGGTTGGGTTGCAGCGACCGGATCTGAAAAGCTGCATTCATAGCCTGGCAGCATTTCGGCACATCAGCCGATGGTCAGCCGCATCCCGTCAAAACCCGGCACCACGCCCGCCGGCAACTGCCCGCGCAGCACCTCGTAATCGATGTCGGCGTGCATATTGGTGATCACCGCGCGCTTCGGCTTGAAGCGGTCGATCCATTTCAGCGCGTCGCTGACGCTGAAATGGCTGGAGTGGTGATTATAGCGCAGGCCGTCGATGATCCACAGATCGAGGCCTTCCAGCATCGGCCAGCTCTCGGGCGGAATGTCGTTGACGTCGGGCGTATAGGCGGCGTCGCCAATCCGGTAGCCCAGCGCCGGAATGGTGCCGTGCTCGAGCAGGAAGGCAGACAGCACCAACGCCCCGCCCGTCCCGGTGACGGTCCGGCTCTCGCCGGCTTCGATGTCCCGCGCTTCCAGGATCGGCGGATAGTGGCTGCCCGGCGCCCGCTCGAAGCAGTAGGAGAACCGCAGCAGGATATGCGCAGCGGTGGACTGGTTCAGATAGACCGGGATCAGTCGGCGCTGGTGCATCACCACCGAGCGCAGATCATCGATGCCGTGGGTCTGGTCGGCGTGTTCGTGAGTCAGGAACACCGCGTCGATGTGCTCGACATCGGCGTCGAGCAACTGCTCGCGCAGATCCGGCGAGGTGTCGATCACCACCCTGGTGACACCGTCGGGCGTAGCGAGTTCTGCCATCAGCGAGCAGCGGCGGCGGCGGTTCTTCGGATTGGCGGGATCGCAAGCGCCCCAGCCCAGCGCCGGGCGCGGCACGCCGGCCGAGGATCCGCAGCCGAGGATGGTGAGCGTGAGCGTCATGCGACTCCGTCCGGCGCCGACACCTTGCCGAACAGGCGAAAGAAGTTCTGCGTGGTCTGGCGCGCGATCTCTTCGAGCGTCACGCCGCGGACCTCCGCCAACACCTTCGCGGTCTCGACCACATAGGACGGCTCGTTGCGCTTACCGCGAAATTTTCCCGGCGCCAGATAGGGCGCGTCGGTTTCCACCAGGATGCGGTCGGCCGGCAGTTCGGCGGCGAGATCCCGCAACGCCTGCGATTTCTTGAAGGTGACAATGCCGGTGAAGCCGATCGACAGCCCGAGATTGATCGCCCGCAGCGCCAACTCGCGGCCGCCGGTGTAGCAATGCAGCACCGCTGAAAACGCGCCCTTGGCCATCTCGTCTTCGAGAATCCGGCCGCAGTCGTCATCCGCCTCGCGGGTGTGGATCACCAGCGGCAGGCCGGTGACCCGCGCCGCGGCGATGTGGGCGCGAAATCCCCTCGCCTGCGCCTCGGGCGAACCGTGCTGGTAGAAATAGTCCAGCCCGGCCTCGCCCAGCGCCACGACCTTGGGATGCCGGGTCAATTCGATCAGTTCCTCCGCCGGAATGCCGTCTTCCTCGTCGACATGATGCGGATGGGTACCGACGGAGCAATAGACATCGGGGAAGCGCTCGGCGATCGCCAGCAGCGCGGGCAGTCGCCGCACCCGTGTCGAGATCGTCACCATCCGCGCCACGCCGGCGGCCCGGGCGCGGCCGATCAGGCCATCGAGATCCTCGGCGAAGTCCGGAAACTCGAGGTGGCAGTGACTGTCGACCAGCATCGGCGGTTGATCGCTCATGCGGCGGTCGGCTCGATGTAGCGCGGAAAGATCGGCGCCGGCGGCGGCAGCTTTGCCCCCGCGACGATACGCTGGCCTAGTGCCGCGAAAACGCGCTGGTCGGTCGGGATCGCCAGGATGTCGAGCAGCTTCGCCATCGCGTCCGGCATCGCCGGCTGCGCCAGGATCGCGACCTGCCGCAGCACCTCGGCGGTGACGTACAGCACGGTGCGCTGCCGTGGCGGATCGGTCTTGGCCAGCGCCCATGGCGCCTCGCCGGCGAAATAGCGGTTGGCTTCCGCCACCACCGCCCATACCGCGTTCAGTGCCTGATGGATCTGCTGCGTCGCCATCGCGGTGCGCGCCAGATCGATCATGGCGTCGGCCTGCGCCAGCATCGCCGTGTCGGCGTCGCTGAACGCGCGGTGCTCCGGCACCGCACCGTCGCACTGCTTGGCGATCATGGTCAGCGAACGCTGCGCCAGATTGCCGAGGTCGTTGGCGAGGTCAGCGTTGATGCGGTTGACGATCGCCTCGTGATTGTAGCTGCCGTCCTGGCCGAACTGCACCTCGCGCAGCAGGAAGTAGCGCAGCTGATCGACGCCGTATTGGGTGGCGAGATTGAACGGATCGACGACGTTGCCGACCGATTTCGACATCTTCTCACCCTTGTTGAACAGGAAGCCGTGGGCGAACACCCGCTTCTGCACCGGGATGCCGGCCGACATCAGGAACGCCGGCCAGTACACCGCGTGAAACCGGATGATGTCCTTGCCGATGACGTGCAGATCCGCCGGCCAGTAGCGCCAGTTCGGATCGGTTTCGTCGGGGAAACCGACGCCGGTGATGTAGTTGGTCAGCGCGTCGACCCAGACATACATCACATGGCCGTCGGCGTCCGGCACCTTGATGCCCCAGTCGAAGGTGGTGCGCGACACCGAGAGGTCCTTGAGGCCGCTCTTGACGAACGACATCACTTCGTTGCGGCGGGAGTCCGGACCGATGAAGTCAGGCTGATCGGTGTAGAGCTTCAGCAGCGGTTCCTGATACTTCGACAGCTTGAAGAAGTAACTCTTCTCCTCGACCCATTCGACCGGCGAGCCCTGTGGGCCGCGCCGCACCTTGTCGTCGCCGACCGTAGTTTCGTCCTCGGCGTAATAGGCCTCGTCGCGCACCGAGTACCAGCCGGCATAGGAGTCGAGGTAGATGTCGCCATTGGCCTCCATCCGCTTCCAGATTTCCTGGGTCGAGCGATGGTGCTGCCCCTCCGAGGTGCGGATGAAGCGGTCGTAGGAGACCTTCAGCAGATCGTCCATCTGGCGAAACAGCGCGGCGTTGCGGGTCGCCAGATCGTGCGGCGTCAGCCCCTCTTTCTGCGCGGTCTGCACCATCTTCTGGCCGTGCTCGTCGGTGCCGGTCAGGAAGAACACGTCGCGGCCGTCGAGCCGCTGGAACCGCGCCAGCGCATCGGTGGCGATCGCCTCATAGGCGTGGCCGATATGCGGAACGCCGTTCGGATAGGCAATCGCGGTGGTGATGTAATATGAATTTCTCTGCGCCATTTGCGCGGACGCCTTTCAGTGATGTCAGTCGGAGCCCGGCGACACGGACAATCGCCCGGACAGGCGCGTCAGCGGACCGCTTCCGCGAGCAGCCCGAACACCGAAAACACCAGCGGCTTGCGCTCCAGATTGTAGGCTTCGGTGTCGCGCGCGGCGCGGCTGATCTTTTCCCACACCTCCGCCAGCCGCGCAAGGCGAGGCAAATTGGCGTTGGCGTCGCCGGCGCGCAGCTGCACGGCAATCCAGCGGTCGACGCCGTCGACGAACGCCGCCAGCGTGGCGCGATCGGTGCCGCCCAGCGCCTCGCCCAATGCATGCAGCGCGCGCGGATCGACAGCGGGCAGATTATTCAGCAACGCGGTGGTGCGCTGGTGCAGCTTCAGCGCGCCGCCGCCGAGCAGGCTCAGCGCCCGACTGACGCTGCCTTCGGACGCCGCCGCCGCCTCCGCCAGCAACGGGTCGGCAGGGTCGATGTCGGCGGCTTCGGCGGCGGCGCGGACCACGTCGTCGGGGTCCAGTGGGCGCAGCCGCAGTTTGCGGCAGCGCGACTGGATCGTCGGCAGCACCCGGGCCGGCGCGTTGCTGACCAGCAAGAAGAGTGACTGCAGCGGCGGCTCCTCGATCACCTTGAGCAGCGCGTTGGCGGCATTGGCGTTCAATTCATCGACGGTGTCGACGATGCAGATCCGCCAGCCTTCGACCGCGGCGGTAGAGCCGAAGAAGCCGATGGTCTCGCGCGATTCGTCGACCGTGATCACGTTGCGCAGCACGCCCTTGTCGTTCAGCGAGCGCTCCAGCGTCAACAGCCCGCCATGGGCGCCGGCCGCGACATGGCGGGCGACCGGATGCGTTGGATCGATCGCCAGCGTCTCGGCCGCCTGCACCGCAGGCGCCTGGGGATCACGATGCGCGAGTACGAACCGCGCCATCCGGTAGGCCAGCGTCGCCTTGCCGATGCCCTGCGCGCCGCCGATCAGCCAGGCATGCGGAATCCGGCCGCTGCGGTAGGCTTCGAGCAGCGTCTGCTCGGCGGCACGATGGCCGAACAGCGCGGTGGTCTCGCGCGGGCTCTTCACCGCCCGCTCGGGCTCGGCCTTGCGGGCGCTCATGTCAGCTCCGCTTCGGTGACTTTGGATAACGGCAGCCGATCGCGCACCGCCGCCCAGATGTCGTCCGCGACTTTGCGCGGCGGCTGAACGGCGTCGATCATGACGCAGCGTCCCGGTTCCGCCGCGGCGATCCGTCGGTAGGCCTCGCGCAGCTTGCGGTGAAACTCGATCCCCTCCGCCTCGAACCGGTCCGGCGCGGCAGCGCCCCGTCGAGCGGCGGCGCGCGTGATGCCGATCTCGACCGGGACGTCGAGAATGATGGTCAGGTCCGGCTTCAGATCGCCGATCGTCACCCGTTCGATCGCGTTCAGCACCCCCGGATCCACTGCGCCCAGGCTGCCCTGATAGGCGCGGGTCGAGTCCGAAAACCGATCGCACAACACCCAGCTGCCTCGCGCCAGCGCCGGTCTGATCAGCGACTCGACATGATCGTCGCGGGCGGCGGCGAACAGCAGGGTTTCGGCCGCCGCGCCGCCGATCAGTCTGCCGATGCCGGACAGCAGCACATGGCGGATGATCTCAGCACCGGGCGAGCCACCCGGCTCCCGCGTCACAATCGCGGGCAGCCGGGCGGCCTCCAGCCGCTGCGCCAGTAGCTTGATCTGGGTCGACTTGCCGGCGCCCTCGCCGCCCTCGAAGGTGATGAATCGTCCACGATTCACGTTGGCTGCGGCGCTTTGCTCAACCATTGTCAGAGCTTCGCCGCGCCGGCGCGGAACAATCCGATCATCAACTCGCTGGCGCCATCGACGGCGCGGCGCAGGGTTGAACCGGTCGCCACCGCCTCGGCGGCCCGCAGCGGGATTTCCACCGCGATATTGGCGCCGCGCCAGACCCTGACAACGCCGACCGGCTGGCCGGGCTGAACCGGCGCATGCACTGGTCCGGTGTAGATGATGCGCGCGATCAGCTTGTCGCTGCCGTTCTTTTGCACCATCACCCGCACCGGTTCGGCGCTGGTCAATTGCACGCTGCGCTTCTCACCGCCAAAAACTTTGGCGAAGCCGACTGGGGCCTGCGGCGCGAACAAAGTGCGCGATTCGAAGTTGCGAAAACCCCATTCCAGCATCTTCTTGGCCTCGCTGGCACGGTCGTCGCCGTCCTCGAGCCCGTTGACCACGACGATCAGCCGCATCCCGTTCTGCACCGCGGAGCCAACCATACCGTAGCCGCCCTCCTTGGTGTAACCGGTCTTCAGCCCGTCGGCGCCGTTAAGCGAATTCAGCAGCGGATTGCGGTTGCTCTGCCGGATCTTGTTCCAGGTGAATTCCTTCTCGCCGAACAGCTTGTAGAACTCCGGATAGGTCTGGATCACATGGCGCGCCAGTCGGGCCAGTTCGCGCACCGTCATCTTGTTGCCGGGGTCGGGCAGACCGTTGGAATTGGCGAAGGTGGATTTCGGCAGGCCGAGTTCGCGGGCGCGCTTGGTCAGCATCTCGGCGAACACTGTCTCGTTGGCGGCGATGCCCTCGGCCAGGATCATGCAGGCATCATTGCCACTCTGGATGATGGCGCCGTGCAGCAGGTCGTCGACCGAAATCTTGCTGTGAATCTCGGCGAACATGGTCGAGCCGCCCGCCGGCGCGCCGCCCCGACGCCAGGCGTTCTCGCTGACCCGATATTCGTCGGTCAGCTTGACCTCGCCCTTCATGATCAGGCTGAACACCAGCTCGGCGGTCATCAGCTTCATCATGCTGGAGGGCGCGCGCAACTCGTCGGCGTTCTTCTCGAACAACACGCTGCCGCTGTCGGCCTCGATCAGGATCGCGGTCGGCGCGTCGGTGTCGTAGCCGCCGTCGTCCTTCTTGGCGCCCTGCACGCTGTTGTTGGCCGCATAGGCTAACCCACCCAGGCCGACCGCGATGACGACCAGGCCGGACAGCAGCCCGCGCCAGATCGGCGCGCGCTTGCGGCAGACAGCGCCAGATGATGATCGCGTGAAGGCCATGAAGGGAATCCCGGACGCGGCGTTCTAACAGTTGCAGTCAGCGCGAACAACGCGGCTGTCGCGCGCTGCACCGGCTGGTTTCGATTGTGATGGCGTTTGATCAATCCTATCGTGCAACGAGGTCTGCTTCCATAAGAACTCCAAGACAGGGCGGAAACGCGATGGAAACGTCACGAACGGTCTCGGTCAACGGGATCGATCTTTTTCTGCGTGAACAGGGCGAAGGACCGCTGGTCCTGCTTTGCCATGGCTGGCCGGAACTGTCGTATTCCTGGAGGCACCAAATCGCCGCCATCGCGGCGGCCGGGTTTCACGTGGTGGCGCCGGACATGCGCGGCTATGGCCGCAGCAGCGCGCCGCAGGACATCAACGCCTACAGCATCTTCGATCTGGTCGGCGACATGGTCGCCCTGGTGGCCGAATTGAAGCAGAGCCGCGCCGCGATCATTGGCCATGACTGGGGCGCGCCGGTGGCGTGGCATGCCGCGCTGTTCCGGCCCGATCTGTTTTCGGCGGTGGCCGGATTGAGCGTGCCGCCGCCATGGCGCGGCCGCGGCCGGCCGCTGGACAGTCTGCGCGACGGCGGCATCAAGAATTTCTACTGGCAGTATTTCCAGACCCCGGGCGTCGCCGAGGCCGAATTCGAGCGCGACGTCGCGCTGACGATGCGCGCGCTGCTGGGCCGCGGCTTTTCTGACCCATCGGCGTCGCTGTTCGTCGAAGACGGCAAGGGGTTTCTCGGCGACGCGCCCGCCGACCGGCCGCTGCCGGACTGGCTGACGGAAGCCGACCTCGCCTTTTTCGTCGACAGCTACCGGCAATCCGGGTTTCGCGGCGGGCTCAATTGGTATCGCAATATCGACCGCAACTGGGAATTGACCGCGCCGTGGCATGGCGCCCAGATCCATCAGCCGTCGCTGTTTATCGCCGGATCGAACGATTCCGTCATCACCGGCCTGATCGGCGCCAAGCGCGTCGCCGATCTCGGGCAGGTACTGCCGATTCTGAAGGGCAAGCTGATCATCGACGGCGCCGGCCACTGGATCCAGCAGGAGCGCCCCGCCGAGGTCAACGCGGCGCTGATCGGCTTCCTGAAAGACGCGGCGGTCTAACCTTGCGCTAATATAGCCCGCGGGCCGACAGCAGACTGCCGATACTGTCATTGCTGGCCGGAGCATAGGCGGCGACCGGACGGGCCGTGGGCGGCGTATCGGCGCCATCGGCCTCATAGGATACCGAGCGCGGATTCGCCAGCTGCCGGCCTGCCGAACGCGAGCTGCGCGAGGCCGAGATTTCCGAGGTGGCGTTGATCGACGCCACGTCCATTGCGGTGTTGCCGAGCGAATAGGGCCTGCCTTCCGGCATCGGGATGTCGCCGCGCAACGGTCTTGTCGAGGCCGAGCCGCCCTGCATGTCCGGAACAAATGACCGCGCCGCCGCGACCCGCACCAGCGACGGCGATGGCGCCGGCTCGCCGGTCCGCAAGGTGGCGATCAACTGGCGGTCGTCGGAGCCTTCCAGCGGCGCCCGGCCGACATATTCGACCCGCACGCGGGCGATGCCTTTGCCTTTGAATTCAAGTAGTTCGGCGGCTTTGTTGGAAACATCTATGAGCCGATTGCCGTGATAGGGGCCGCGATCATTGACGCGCACGACCAGCGACTTGCCATTGCCCAGATTGGTGACGCGGGCATAGCTCGGGATCGGTAAGGTCGGGTGCGCCGCGGTCAACGACGCCATGTCGAACACTTCGCCATTGGCGGTCAGCCGGCCATGGAAATCGTCGCCATACCAGGACGCCATGCCCTCGGCGCGATAGGACGGATCTTCTTCCGGCACATACACCCGCCCGGCGACGCTATAGGGCTTGCCGACCCGGTAAGTGCCGCCGCCCTTCGGCACCGGCTCGCCAAAACCGACCACCCGCGGGCTGCTGGAAACGCCATATTTCGGATCAACGCGACTGAATTTTCCTGATTGCGCGCAGTTCGCGACAGCGAGACACGCGCCCACCATGGCGACGGCGCGCGCCGCGCGGCCAAACGAATCTCGTTCGCGAATCCTCATGAATCCCCAAATACCATTACGCTGGCCGGCTGCCCAATTCGGACTATTGCCGACCGCGATCCAGACGCCGCCCACATCAGCATCAAGATCTGACCATATCGCAGTCCGAACGCGGCGAAAATGGGGAGACGTCCGAGGTGGTGAATCAACCGTTGCGATTCCGACACCCTACCCCGGCATGATGCGACCTGCTCGCACATGGCGGCTCCCGGCGCTTGCTCTTGCCGGCGTTTGACGGAACACTCGGCGGGAATCGAAAAGGATCGCATGTGACTGCTCCAGCCGAAGACCCCAAGCAGGCCCGCAATGATCTGGCATCCGCGATCGCCATCGGCGGCATCAGCACGGTGGCCTTTGCCGCGTCGCTTTTCGCCGCCTGGTATTTCGCCGCCACGCTGTTTCTGATCTTCGCCGGGGTCTTGTTCGGGGTGTTCCTCAGCGCCATCACCGAGTTGGTCGGGCGGGTGATCGGCGGACCGCACGGATTGCGGCTGCTACTGGTGTGCGTTGTGCTGACCGGGCTGTTTTCCGGGATTGTGGTGCTGGGCGGCAATACCATCGCCGATCAGGCCACGCTGCTGAGCAATACGATCAAGTCACAGATCGTCAACGTCAAAGGCTTCCTCGAGCAACACGGCGTCGACACCAGTTTCCTTGAACTCGGGACGACGACATCGACCACAACGACGACCACAACAACCGATCATCCGGGCGTCGTGCCGCCACGCAACCTGCCGAGCGCGGGCGCGATCGCTTCGGGTGGCGGCGCCATCGTCAGCCAGACCCTGAAGCTGATCCTCGGCGCCGTCAGCGCGGTGGGGAACTTCTTCATCGTAATCTTCCTGGGGCTTTGCTTTGCGGCGCAACCCGGGGTCTACCGCGCCGGCCTGATCCGGACCGCGCCGAGGCAGTTCCGGCCCCAGGTCTCCGCCATCGTCGACGACACCGGGGACATGCTGCAACGCTGGCTGCTGGCGCAGATGATCACCATGTTCGCGGTGTTCGCGGTGACCGCGATTGGCCTGACCATCATCGGCATTCCCGGCGCGTTCATACTCGGCATCCAGGCCGGGTTGCTCGCCTTCATTCCGACCGTCGGCGCCATCCTCGGCGGGCTGATCATCGTGCTGGCAGCGATCGCGTCGGGTTGGGTCGCGGTCGTCAGCGCCTTCGCGCTGTTTCTCGGGGTGCATTCGCTGGAAAGCTACATCCTGACGCCGCTGATCCAGCGCCAGGCGATCGACATCCCGCCGGCGACGTTGTTCGCGACGCAAATCCTGCTCGGCATCGTGTTCGGACTATGGGGGCTGGCGCTGGCGCTGCCGCTGATGGCGATCGCCAAGGTGGTGATCAACCATCTGCGGGCGGAAGATCCGGCCGCCGAGGGCGTGACAGCGTAGCGCTACGCTAGACCGCTGCCGTCACCACCGTGTTGGTGTGTTCGACCTCCGGCGGCGCGGCGAAGAACGCACTGACCAGACCGCGCCATTCGGCGAAATTCTCCGAGCCGCGGAAATCCACCGTGTGGTTTTCCAGCGTCTCCCACTTCACCATCAGCCGGTAGCGTTGCGGCTTTTCGATGCCGCGATGCAGCTCGAAACCGTGAAAGCCTTTCGAGCGGCCGAATGCGGCGCGAGCCTTGCTGACCGCGGCCTCGAACTCGGCTTCGCAGCCCGGCTTGATGTCGATCTGGGCGATTTCGGTGATCATGCGGTGCAGACCTTTGTCATGAGAGGCCCGCCGTCTTATCGCAATCCACGGCGCAATTGAAGCGATCCGTGCCCAATGCTAAGCGCCGATCTCGTTCATGGCGACCATGCGCTGGACCACGACCGGCTGACGCGGATGGTCCGATCCAACGGCCGATTTCCGCCTTGTGTCCAGCAGCGACAGCGGCTCTTCGGCTGTCGCCACGACGCGATTGCGGCCGCCGCGTTTGGCCTGATACAGCGCGGTATCGGCCGCGGCCAGCAGCACGTCGAGTTCGGTGTTGGCGGGGCCGCTGGCGACGCCGATGCTGACCGTGGTCGCAACCGGCGCGTCGTCGACCGCTATGCCGCAGGTCTCGAACGCCTCGCGGACGCGCTCGGCCGCGTGCAGCGCTTCGTCCATCGTGCATGGCAGCAGGGCGGCGAATTCCTCGCCGCCGATCCGTCCGCAAAGATCGGTGATGCGCAGATTGTTGGTGACGATCACCGCGAACAGCTTGAGCACCTCGTCGCCGGCCGGATGACCGAAGCGATCGTTGATCGACTTGAAGAAGTCGATGTCGAAAATCATCACCGACACCGGCCGGCCGGCGGCAGCCTCGCGTTCGATCATCCGCGCGGTGGCTTCCGAAAAGCCGCGCCGGTTGAACATCCCGGTCAGCGGATCGATCGAGGCGGCGGCCTTGTGCGCCCGGACTGTGCGTTCGGACACCAGCATGAAGATCACGAACACCGTGCCGACCGCGTACAGCACCAGTTCGATCGCGAACACCGTCACCCAGATGCTGCCGATGAAGGTTTCGTCGTGCGGTCGCAACAGGTCGGCCAGCAGGATCGGCAGCAGCAACACCGCGCCGTGCAGCAGCGGCACCAACATGGTCGGCCAGCGCCGGCGCATCGCCTTGCGGCGTTCGGCTGCCAACTGGCTCGCGGTCAGCACCGCATAGGCTGCGACGATCGCGGCGCCGATCGTCACGCGCAGGGCCGAGGCCTCGACCGGCAGACTCATGACCGCGGCCACCCAGGCGATCGGGCCCAGAAACAGTCCCGGCCAGTTCGGCGTGCGGCCGTGGAACACCCGCGCCGCGTTCCACATCATGCCACAGGCGACGAAGCCAATGGCATCGAGACACAGCGCCAACGTGTCGCCCAGCATCGGACCGAGCAGCGCCCAGGACGCAACCGCGGTGGCGCCGAGCAGATAAGCGTAGCCCCACCAGTCCAGCGCCGGGATGTTCTCCTGCCGGCCGAAATACAGCAGCATGCCGCCGAGCAACCCGCACACCAGCGTGGCGACCAGATAGAGCGTGGAGAGATCAAGTGACATGGGAAGTCCCGGCGATTTCATTGCAGACTTTTCCCAACGCCAAGATGCGACGGAAGGAGCTTCTGCGGATGATGAAATTACCGGCGGCTGATTGAAATCCGGTTGTCGCCACGCTGCAAGTTTTCGCGATAAGTCACGTCAATTTAGGCGCAAATCACCACGAAAAAGGGCGCCCGAAGGCGCCCTTTGCGAAGTCGAAATCGCGCCGAATTAGCGCTTCGAGAACTGGAACGAGCGGCGAGCCTTGGCGCGGCCGTACTTCTTGCGCTCCACCACGCGGCTGTCGCGGGTGAGAAAGCCGCCCTTCTTCAGAACGCCGCGAAGGTCCGGTTCGAAATAGGTCAGCGCCTTGGAGATGCCGTGGCGCACCGCGCCCGCCTGACCCGACAGACCGCCGCCGGCGACGGTGCAGATCACGTCGTACTGGCCGGCGCGGGCGGCTGCGACCAGCGGCTGCTGGATCATCATCCGCAACACCGGACGGGCGAAATAGACTTCGACCTCACGGGCGTTGACCAGGATCTTGCCGGCGCCCGGCTTGATCCAGACCCGGGCGACCGCGTCCTTGCGCTTGCCGGTGGCATAGGCGCGGCCCTGCTTGTCGACCTTCTTGACGTATTTCGGCGCATCCGGTGCCGTGACCTTCAACGAACCCAACTGCTCGAGAGACTGCATGGTATCGGACATCTTATGCGGCCCTCTTGTTCTTGCGGTTCATGACGCCAACGTCGAGCGGCTCGGGTTGCTGGGCCTCGTGCGGATGCTCGGGGCCGGGATAGACGCGGAGATTGCCGAACTGGACGCGGCCGAGCGGTCCGCGCGGAATCATGCGCTCGACAGCCTTCTCGACCACGCGCTCCGGAAAGCGCCCTTCCAGGATCGACTTCGCGGTGCGTTCCTTGATGCCGCCGATGAAGCCGGTGTGGTTGTAGTAGACCTTGTTGTCGCGCTTGCGACCGGTCAGCACCACCTTGGCGGCGTTGACGATAATGACATGATCGCCGCAATCAACATGCGGCGTGTAGATCGGGAGGTGCTTGCCGCGCAGGCGATTGGCGACCAGCGTCGCGAGCCGGCCGACCACGAGGCCAGTGGCGTCGATGACGATCCACTTCTTCGTGATCTCGGCGGGCTTTGCCGAAAACGTCTTCATGTGAGGATATCCGTGAAAAGGGGAAATTCGGCAAACCGCGCCGGACTGACGCGCTTTTAAATAAGCGCGCCGATCGCGTCAACCCCACATCGATCATATTTATTAAGCAAAAACAAAGACTTGTATTTATGGTTCTATGATACCGTCAAAATCGTCAAACATTCGGAATGGAATAGGTGGAGGTGACGTGGGCGATCGGATCCGGCGAAGTGCCCGACAGCAGCAGCACTTCGCCGACCGCTAGCCGCTTGCCGAGCTTCAGCAGCCGGGCCGCCGCCACGACGTCCTGCCCGGGCTGGCCCTTGCGCAGGAAATTGATGTTGAGGTTGGTGGTCACCGCGAGTCCGACCGGGCCGATCGCGGACAGCAGCACGACATACATGGCGAAATCCGCCAGCGCCATCAGCGTCGGCCCCGACACCGTTCCGCCCGGGCGCAGCATCTGCTCGCTGTAGCGCTGCCGCAGCAGGCTGGTCGAACCGTCGGCGGTCTCGATCGAAATATCGCCGTTCTTGAAGGCTTGCGGGAACTCGAGATGCAAAAAGCTCTCGAGTTCGGCTACGCTCATTTTTTGAATTGCCGTCTTCTTCGCAATCGCCATGTCGCACGCCCCCGCCCTCGCCTCATGGTGCTTGTTACAATAAGGTGACAGCCGTTCCCAGCGTTGGATTCATCCCCAGGACTTGCCATGAACGCCCCGCCCGCATTCGCCACCACCTCGCCACCGCCGATCCTGCTGCGCGAAACCATCGCCGGCGGCATCGCGGTGCTCACCCTCAATCGCCCGGCCGCGCGCAACAGCCTGTCGTTGGAAATGATCGGCGAGCTGCAGGCCGCGCTGGATCTGATCGGCCATGACGAGGGCGTGCGCGCGCTGGTGATCGCTGCCAACGGCTCCGCGTTCTCGGCCGGCCACGACATGAAGGAACTGACCGCGCATCGCAACGATGCCGACCGCGGGCAAGCCAGCTTCACGCGGATCATGAACGCCTGCAGCGCGATGATGCAGAGCATCGTCAACCTGCCGAAACCGGTGATCGCCGCCGTGCAAGGGGTGGCGACCGCCGCCGGCTGCCAATTGGTAGCAAGTTGCGATCTGGCAATCGCCTCGGAGCAGGCGACCTTCGCCACCCCCGGTGTCGATATCGGGCTGTTCTGCTCGACCCCGATGGTGGCGCTGTCGCGCAACGTGCCGCGCAAGCATGCCATGCACATGCTGCTCACCGGCGCGCCGGTGACGGCGGCCGCGGCGCGCGACATCGGCCTGGTCAACCGCGTGGTGCCGGCCGGTACCGAACGCGCCGCCGCGATCGAACTGGCACGAACGATCGCCGGCAAATCCGCCTACACGGTCAAGATCGGCAAGGCCGCGTTCTACCGCCAGGCGGAAATGAATCTGGCCGACGCCTATCGCTATGCGTCACAAGTGATGGCGGAAAACATGATGGCGGAGGATGCCGAGGAAGGCATCGGCGCGTTCATCGAGAAGCGCGAGCCGAATTGGAAGGACCGATAAGCCTGTCATCGCGAGCCGAGGGTGGCGCGCAGCGCCGCCCGACAGCGAAGCGATCCAGGAGCGTCATCCGCACGCCTGGATTGCTTCGTCGCTTCGCTTCTCGCAATGTCGCGTTAGACGTGATCGAGTGTAACTGATGAACCACGACTCCTATCCCGATGACTACATCCGCGCGATCCTCAATTCGGTCAAAACCATCGCGATGGTCGGCGCGTCGCCGCAGAACGTGCGTCCGAGCTATTTTGCGTTCAAATATCTGGCCGAGCGCGGCTACGACATGATCCCAGTGAACCCGGGACAGCTCGGCAAAGCCCTGCTCGGCAAACAGTTCGTCGCCTCACTGGCGGAAATCGGGCGCCCGATCGACATGGTCGATATTTTCCGCAGCTCCGAACACGTCATGCCGCTGGTCGAGCAAGCCCTGGCGGTGGTGCCGCTGCCCAAGGTGATCTGGATGCAATTGGGCGCCCGCAATGACGAGGCCGCGGCCAGGGCCGAGGCCGTCGGCGTCAAGGTGGTGATGAACCGCTGCCCCAAGATCGAATACGGCCGGCTGTCGTCGGAGATTTCCTGGATGGGCGTCAATTCGCGCACCATCAGTTCGAAGCGCGGTCCGGTGCCGACCCAGGGCATGCGGTTGTCGCTAAATCGCGCCAGCGTCGCCGGCGGCGATACGCTGGCCTCCGACCGCGCCGCGAAAACCCGCAACGAGACCGGCTGAAATCTCCGCGGCGAACTGCCGCGCCTTGACCTTGCACCATGTTGCGATCAGATAGCGCGCAACGCCCGTCCATCGAGCAGACCAGGATCAGTCATGACCGAACGCACTCCCGGATTCGCCACCCTCGCCGTGCACGCTGGAGCTCAGCCGGACCCGACCACCGGCGCGCGGGTGACGCCGATCTACCAGACCACTTCGTTCGTGTTCAACGACGCCGATCACGCCGCGTCATTGTTCGGGCTGCAGGCGTTCGGCAATATCTACACGCGCATCACCAATCCGACCACCGCGGTGCTGGAAGAGCGCGTCGCCGCCCTCGAAGGCGGCACCGCAGCGTTGGCGACGGCGTCCGGCCACGCCGCGCAGCTCGTGCTGTTCCAGCAGTTGCTGAAACCCGGCGACGAATTCATCGCGGCCCGCAAACTCTATGGCGGCTCGATCAACCAGTTCAAGCACGCGTTCCAGAGTTTCGGCTGGAACGTGGTGTGGGCCGACCCGGATGACGTCGCCAGCTTCAAGGCCGCGGTGACGCCGAAGACCAAGGCGATCTTCATCGAATCGATCGCTAACCCAAGCGGCAGCGTCACCGACATCGAGGCGATCGCCGAGGTCGCGCGCGACGCCGGCGTGCCGCTGATCGTCGACAACACGCTGGCGACGCCGTATCTGATCCGACCGATCGACCACGGCGCCGACATCGTGGTGCATTCGCTGACCAAATTTCTCGGCGGCCACGGCAATTCGCTCGGCGGCATCATCGTCGACGCGGGCACCTTCGACTGGTCGAAGGACGGCAAATATCCGATGCTGAGCGAGCCGCGGCCGGAATATCACGGCATCAAGATCCAGGAGACGTTCGGCAATTTCGCCTTTGCGATCGCCTGCCGGGTGCTCGGCCTGCGCGACCTCGGCCCGGCGCTGTCGCCGTTCAACGCGTTCATGATCCTGACCGGGATCGAGACGCTGCCGCTGCGGATGCAGAAGCATTGCGAAAACGCCAAGGCGATCGCCGAATTCCTCGCGACCCATCCGGCGGTCGAGGAGGTCAATTATGCCGGCCTGCCCGCCAGCCCCTACAACAAGTTCGCGCGCAAATACGCGCCGAAGGGCGCCGGCGCGGTGTTCACCTTCAGCCTCAAGGGCGGCTATCAGGCCGGCGTCGATCTGGTGAGCAATCTCAAGCTGTTCTCGCATCTGGCCAATGTCGGCGACACACGCTCGCTGGTGATCCATCCGGCCTCGACCACGCACAGCCAGCTCGACGACGCGCAGAAGACCAGCGCCGGCGCCGCGCCGAATGTGGTGCGGCTGTCGATCGGCATCGAGGACAAGGAAGACCTGATCGCCGATCTCGAGCAGGCGCTCGGCGGGTGAAGCCGACGACGGCGACCGGAGCGCGGCGATGAGCGGCGGCCATTTCGAATTGCGGCGTCTGGAGGCGCTGAGCAACACGGTGTTCGGTGTGGCGATGACGCTGCTCGCCTATCAGGCGCCGAAGGAAAAGTTCATCGGCCCCGACCCGCTATGGCGCGAGATCTGGCACGTCTACGGTGCCTATCTGTCGACGCTGCTGCTCAGCTTCATCATCGCCGGAATGTTCTGGTACAGCCATCAGCGCCGATTGTCCTACGCCACCCACGGCACCCGTCCCGAGGTGCTGGTCAACCTGCTTTTCCTGTTGTCGATCATCCTGCTGCCGGTGAGCTGCGGGCTCTATGGCAACAACTACGAATCTCCCAACGTCACCACGCTGTACAGCTTCAACCTTTTCCTGATCGCGGCGTTCAATACCCTGCTGTGGGCGATGGCGGTTGCTCCGCGACGAGACTGGTGGACGCTGACCACGCCGGTGTTCGCTACTTCGCTGTTCGCCATCGCGCTGCTGAGCAGTCTGATCGATCCGCTATGGCCAAGATTTATCTGGAACCTCGCCTTCCTGTCGCCCGTCCTCGCCGCCTATATCGAACGGCGAAAGAGCGCAGGAACGTGAATCGCCGTGGCCGCAGCGCCGGCGCGCCGATCTTCGCTCAGCCGGGTTGACCGACCGGCAAAGGCGCCTGCCGCGACACCGCCGCCGGCAACGTCGCGGTCAGCCGCTCGACCTGCACCACCGCCAGCGCCAGCACCAGAACGCCGACCGCCTGATGCGCCAGCGCCAGCCCGATCGGCACCTGATACAGCAGCGTCAGGATGCCGAGCATGGCCTGCAGCGACATCGCCGCGAACAGCCAGAGCGCGCCCCGCGCCGCGGCCCGCGACCGCAGCGCGTCGACGACGTGCAGCAGCGCCAGCGTCCACAGCGTATAGGCCAGCATGCGGTGATCGAACTGCACGGTGAGATGATTGTCGAACAGGTTCTTCCACCACGGCTGCTCGAACCACAGCCGTGACGCCGCCGGAATCAGCGCGCCGTCGATCTCGGGCCAGGTGTTGAACATCTTGCCAGCGCGCAGACCCGCGACCAATCCGCCGAAATACAATTGGACGAAGGTCAGCACCAGCAGCGCGATCGCGGTGAATCTCAGCCGTGCCGCCGCGACGATCGGCGGCTTGTCCGCGAGGCGCCGCAGCGTCCAGACGATCGCGGCGAAGATCAACAGCGCCAGCACCAGATGCGTCGCCAGCCTGACCTGCGAGACCTCGACGCGCTGCGACAGCCCCGACGCCACCATCCACCAGCCGACGCCGCCCTGCAGCGCGCCGAGTCCGAAGATGATCCACAGCGCCCGCTTCAGCTCGCGGCCGAGCGCGCCGCGCCACATGAACCACAGAAACGGCAGCAGAAAGACGATCCCGATCACCCGCCCCAGCATTCGGTGGCTCCATTCCCACCAGAAGATGGTCTTGAACTCGGCCAGGCTCATGCCGGCATTGAGCTCGCGGTATTGCGGAATGGTCTTGTAGGCCTCGAACGCGTCGGTCCAGTGCTGCTGCGTCAGCGGCGGCAGCGCGCCGGTGACCGGCTTCCATTCCACGATCGACAGTCCGGATTCGGTGAGGCGGGTGGCGCCGCCGACCAGCACCATCAGCACGATCAGCGCCGCGACTGTCACCAGCCAGCCCCGAACGGCGCGAAAGCGGGATGTGCGGAACTCCGCGGCAGCGGTCATAAAGCATGCCTTGAATGGATTTTCGCGCCCCTTATAGTCCCGCCGTTCCGACGCGCAAGGCGTTGCGAGAACGTCCGCAACGAGCCCGCGATTTCACCATGACCATCCGTACCCGCAAGCTGTTTGGAACCATCGCCCTGCTGGTGCTGGTGGTGGTGTGGTCGCTGCTAGCGATGGCGCTGGCGCAACTGCCGGTGCTGGCGGATTCGCAGCTGCTGCAGGGCGTCTATTACGTGGTCGCCGGATTGGGCTGGGTGCTACCGGCGATGCCGATCATCAGCTGGATGTTGCGGCCCGACGCTTAAGTCACCCGTCCAGTTCGTGTCGCGACGTCCGTCAACACCCCGGACAGCATCACCCGCAACGCGCGCATCGAGCGGTTTCGCCCGCCCCAGGTGATCCGCGGCAGCGCGTGCAGGTTCACCGGCCGCGGCCCGATCAGGCCCGGCAGCGCCGTCACCGCGCTGGCAAATCCGGCCTGCTCCGCGATCCGGACGTGATGCTGGTTGAACGAACCGCGATCACCAAACGGATAGGCGAAATGCCCGACCTCGCGGCCCAGCGCCGCGCGCGCCACCGCGCGGCCCATGGTGATCTCCTTCTGCGCAGCGGCGTCGTTCAGTTGGCTCAGCACCGGGTAGTTGACGGTAGCGCTGCCGATCGTGACGTTGGGATCGGCGGCAAGTTTCGCCACGTCTTCCCAACTCAACGAGTCGTCACGCGACAGTCGCACCAGGTCGACCGAGTAGCGCTTGCACAAATCGTTGATTGCGATCGACAGGTCAGCCGGCGGTAGCGAGCGCAGCCAGCTGCCGAGAAAATGATAGGTTTGAACCTTGTCGGCGACGGCCGCAGTGTCGAAGCGGCGCTCGGCGCGGTCGATCACCAGCGCGGCGCGGTCGGTACCGGCTATTACCTGCTCCAGCGCCAGCCACCACGCCTCGCCGAGCCCGTCCGGAAACGCCGTCGGCAGGTACACCGTGAACGGAACGCCGTGCCGCGCCAGCACCGGATAGGCGAACGTCATCAGGTCCCGATAGCCGCCGTCGAAGGTCAGACAGACGAAGCGGCCGGCCGACTCCGGCCGCTGGAGCCGCGCGCAAACCTCGTCGAGCGTAATCAGGTCGCATTTCCAGCGCCGGATCGCACGGATCACGCGGTCGAGCGACTCCGGCGTGATCTCGCGCGATTTCAGCGGTTGAAACCGCTCGTTGCGCGCCGGCCGCACCCGCTCGAATCTGAGGATGACGCCAGCGCCGCCGCCGGCCAGTTCGGCCAGCCGCGAAACGCCGCTGAAATAGGCCAGCTGCAACCTCGCCCCGGCCCAGAATCGTTCCACCGATGACAAGTCCAGATCCCTCGCGCCGCGACACCCCCATGCACCGCTCGCGCATTGTCATTACTCTTTGTTGACATTTCTTTGCAAAGGTCCCGACACGCCGAAAAGCGTAAAGAATTCTCTAAAGCGAGCATGGCAATGACGATGATGACCGCGCTGATCGAGAGCCGGACGGCGGAAGCCAGGACCTCATCGCCACCGGTGAGCCGGATCGCGCGGGTCGAAATTTTTCGCGATATGGCTGCGGCGGAGCCGATCTGGCGCGCGCTCGAACAGCCCGAGCAGTTGTCGACCCCGTATCAGCGCTTCGATTTTCTCAACGCCTGGCAAACTCACGTCGGCACCAACGAAAATCTCACGCCGTTCATCGTTGTCGCCTCCGACGCCGAACGCCGGCCGCTGCTGCTGCTGCCGATGGGACTTGAGCGCAGCCGTGGCGTCGGCATCGCCAGATTTCTCGGCGGCAAACATGCGACCTTCAACATGCCGTTGTGGCGACGCGATTTCGCCCAATCCGCCGGCGCCGGCGATGTCGTCGCGCTGATCGATCTGCTGCGCGGCCACGCCGCCAAGGCCGACGTGCTCGCGCTGACGCAGCAGCCGCTGCGCTGGCGCTCGCTCGGCAATCCGATGGCGCTGCTGCCGCATCAGGCCTCGACCAACGACTGCCCGCTGCTGACGATCGCGCCGGGTGCGCCGGCCACAGCGCGGATCAGCAATTCGTTCCGCCGCCGACTGAAGGGCAAGGAACGCAAGCTGCAGGCGCTGGACGGCTACCGCTATTACCTCGCCCGTGACGAAGCCGACATCAAGCGGTTGCTCGATGCCTTCTTCAAGATCAAGCCGGCGCGGATGGCGGCGCAAAAACTGCCCAACGTGTTCGCCGACCCCGGGATCGAGGATTTCATCCGCGCCGCCTGCGCCGCACCGTTGTCCGACGGCGGCCACGCGATCGATATCCATGCGCTGGAATGCGACGACGAGATGATCGCGCTGTTCGCCGGCGTCGCCGACGGTCAGCGGTTCTCAATGATGTTCAACACCTATACGATGTCGGAAAATTCGCGCTACAGCCCCGGCCTGATCCTGATGCGCAATATCATCGACCACTACGCCGAGCGCGGTTACGGCTCGCTCGATCTCGGGATCGGCTCGGACGAATACAAGCTGCTGTTCTGCAAGGACCAGGAGCCGATCTTTGACAGCTTCATCGCACTCAGCGGCCGCGGCAGGGTCGCCGCCGCCGCGATGTCGTCGATGGTGCGCGCCAAGCGCCTCGTCAAGCATACCCCGGCCCTGATGCAGATGGCCCAGCGCCTGCGCACCGCACTACAGCGCTAACGAAGCCGTCATTCCGGGGCGCGAGAGCGCAGCTCAAGCAAACCCGGAATCTCGCGACCTCGACTAGCGTCGAGATTCCGGGTTCGCTCGCCAAATGGCTCGCGCCCCGGAATGACTCGTTCTAGCGACTACGCCGCCACGGTGCTGCGCGCGCCCGGTTCGGTCGCATCGGCCGGCTGCGACGGCTTGCTCAGCATCGTCACCGCCGAGAAGCCGATCGCCTTCAGCTGATCGGCCATCTGGGTGCGCGCTTCGGCGGGCATCGCCGGATCCGGAACCACGATGGCGCGGGCCTGCGCGGTCAGCAGTTCCGCGGGCAGATCGGCCGCGGTTCCGGCGTCGAGCAGCACGTGATCATAGACCCGCAGCAGCGCGTCGAGCGCCAGCGTCAGCCGCGGCGATTGCAGCAGCGCGCGGTCGAAACCCGGCCGGCCGGCGCTGATCAGATGCAGACCCGACATCCGGTCCTTGGTAATGACTTGGCCGAACGAGGCTTCGCCGAGCATCAGTTCGGCCAGACCCGGCGCCGTGGTATCCACCGAAACTGCCTTCAGCGTCGCCGAGGACTCCGACAGATCGACCAGCACCACCTTGGCGTGACGCGCCAGCAGTCGCGCCAGCGTCAACGCGGTCAGGGTCACGCTTTCGGTCTTGCCGGTGCCCAGCACCGTGACCTTGCGCGCGGCGTCACCGGCGGCGCGCAACTGCTGCGCCAGGCTTTCGATTTCGCCAACCGCGGCGGCGAGCTCCGGATGGGTGTCGCGCACCGCCGGGCCAACCGGCGCCGCGGCGAGCTCGGGCGCAACCGGCGGCGCGGTAACGACCGGAAGGGCGACCGGATCAGCGCTGACGGGGGCCACGGCGTCGCGGCCGCGCGGCTGGGTGATGCGCAGCAGTTCGCCTGTGGCGACGCCGCCCGCGGTTAGCATCAGCGTCGCCAGCGTGGCGATCAGCACGATCGGCAGCTTCTTCGGATAGGCCGGCGTATTGGAGACGATGGCGCGGGAGATGATCCGGCCGTCAGCGGGCGCCGCATCGATTGATTCGCGGGTGGTCGCCTCGCGATACTTCGCCAGATAGGATTCCAGCAGGTCGCGCTGCGCCTTGGCCTCGCGTTCCAGCGCACGGAGCTGGACGTCCTGACCGTTGCTCGAGCTCGCTTGCTTTTTCAGCTGTTCGAGGCTGGCGGTGAGCCCCTCGACCCGACCGCCAGCAATCCGTGCGTCATTGTCGAGCGAACGCGAAATCTTGCTCGCCTCCTCGCGCAGCTGCCGGTCGAGATTCGCCAGCTGCGCCTTCAATTCCTTGATCCGCGGGTGGCCGTCGAGCAGCGTCGAGGATTGCTCGGCGAGCTGCGCGCTCAGCGTCACGCGCTGTTCGGACAATCGGCGCGTCAGCTCCGAATTCATCACTTCGGAGGCTTCGATCGGCTTGCCGCTTTGCAGCATCTCGCGAATCAGCCGCGCCTTGGATTCCGCGTCAGACTTCAGCGCCCGCGCGTTATTCAGTTGCGTGTTCAGCTCGCCCATCTGCTGGTTCGACAGCGAGGTGTTGTTGGTACCGATGAACAGGCTGGACTTCGAACGGAAATCCTCGACCCGAGATTCCGCCTCGCCGACCTTCTTGCGCAGGCTGTCGATCTCGCCCGACAGCCACTGCCCGGCCGACTTCGCCTGTGCCTGCCGCGCGCCCTGCTGTAGCACCAGATAGCCGTCGGCGATCGAATTGGCGACGCGCGCCGCCAGATCTGGATCGCGGGACTGGAATTCGATCACAACGACGCGGGATTTGTCGACAGCGTAAGCGGTGAGCCGGTCGAAGTAAGCGTCGAGCACGCGCTCTTCCGGCGTCATCGAGAACGGATCACGGCCGATCCCGAAAAGCGCCAGCAGCGACTTCACCGGCGACAGCCCCTGCAGCACCGGATCGAATTCCGGCCGCTCGGCCAGCTTGTTCTTCTTGATGATTTCACGCGCAAGGTCGCGCGACAGCAACAGTTGCACCTGGCTGGTGACGGCTTCGGGATCGAGCGCGTTGCGCTCTTCATTGCGCTCGCCATTCGGCCGCAGGAACACGTTCTCGCGTCCGTCGATCAGAATGCGGGCCTCGGATTTGTAGCGCGGCGTGATCAGGTTGACGGCAGCGATCGAGATCACCAGTGCCAGCAGCGTCGGCCCGATGATAAGATGTTTCTTGCGCCCCAGTGCCTGGGTGATCAGGCGAAGATCCATATCGCCGTTCGGCGCCGAGACCACCGCGGCCGCCGCAACCTTCGGTTTCTTCGGCTTTTCCGCGGAATCCGTGGCGAGCGTGTCGGCAGGCGAACTGTTGCGAGGCGCCTTGTCCTTACCTGCACGCCAAAACGCGAACCGCATTGTACACTCCTACCTAACGCGACGACCGATCTCTCCAACTGGTCCGATTACAAACGATTAAGGTTGCTGCCCGGTTAATTTGCTCGCCCCGGCGACTGCGAACGCGGCGGAAAGTACCGCGATTACCCTTTGTTAACCATGGATACCCTTAATCGAAGTCGATACTTCTCATGGATTCTCCGATGCAACGCCTGCGCGCCATCATCACCTGTCTATTGGCCGCATTGGCGCTGGCGGGCTGCATGCGACGTTCCACGCCGGTCGCGATGATGAATCCGCAAAGCGATCTCGATGCGATGGCGTACGGCCAGCGCGGCTATCAGCCGTCGGCCTATGCCGCCGCACCGCTCGTGGTGCCGATCTATGGTCCGGACTACCGGCTGGACGCCGGCGACCGACTGCGGATCGTGGTCTACGGTCAGGAAGGGCTCACCAACACCTACATGATCGGCGCCGGCGGCGCGATCACCATGCCGCTGATCGGCGGCGTTCCGGCGCGCGGCCGCACCCCCGCCGGCCTCGCTTCCGAGATCACCGGACGGCTGCGCAACGGCTTCATCCGCGATCCCTCGGTCGCGGTCGAGATAGAGACCTATCGGCCGTTCTTCATTCTCGGCGAAGTCGCCGCTCCCGGCCAATATCCCTACGTGCCGAATATGAGCGTCGAGAGCGCGGTGGCGATCGCCGGCGGGTTCTCGCCGCGCGCCCGGCGCGACCGCGTCACCCTGACCCATCCCGAGGGCGGCGGCGCGGTTCGCGCCGTGGTCCCGCTCGGGACTCCGCTTGGCCCCGGCGATACCGTGCTGGTCGGCGAACGCTGGTTCTGAGCATGAGGCCAAATCTCGATCAACCGCTTCGCATCCTTCACGCGGTTCGCGCCCCGGTCGGCGGAATCATCCGGCATATTCTTGATCTCGCCAACGGGCAGGCCGATCGCGGCCATGAAATCGGACTCATTGCTGACAGCCTGACCGGCGGCGAACGCGCCGAGGCCGCGCTGGCCGAAATCGCGCCGCGGCTGAAGCTCGGCATCTACCGAATGCCGATCCGCCGCGAACCGAACCCGTCCGACGTTCTGGTCTGGGCGCACTTCGCCCGGCTGATCAACCGACTGAAGCCCGACGTGCTGCACGGACACGGCGCCAAGGCCGGCGTGTTCACAAGGGTAAGCCCGATCCCCAACGGCACGATCCGGGTCTACACCCCGCACGGCGGCTCGTTGCACTATCCGAAAAACACCTTGAAAGGCGCGCTCTACAGCCGGATGGAACGGTTCCTGATGAACCGCACCGAACTGTTCCTGTTCGAAAGCGCATTCGCGCGCAACACCTATCAGCGCATGATCGGCAACCCATCCGGACTGGTGCGCTGCGTCTTCAACGGCGTCACCGCCAGCGAGTTCGATCCGGTAGCCATCGCCGACGACGCCACAGACATCGTCTATGTCGGCGAGTTTCGCCATATCAAGGGTGCCGATCTGTTGATCGACGCGGTGGCGCGGCTGCGCGCCGACGGCCGGCCGGTGACGTTGACCCTGGCCGGGGACGGCGAGGAACTCGATACGCTGAAGGCGCAGATCCAACGGCTCGGCCTCACCGACGCGGTGCGCTTCATCGGTCACGTCAAGGCACGCTATGGTTTCTCCAAGGGCCGGCTGCTGGTGGTGCCATCGCGCGGGGATTCGATGCCCTATGTGGTGATCGAGGCCGCCGCGGCGGGAATCCCGATGGTGGCCGCCAATGTCGGCGGCATTCCCGAGATTTTCGGCCCGTACACCGACGCGCTGTTTGCGCCGAATCTGGCAACCGCAATGGCCGACGCGATCGAGACCGCGATCGACGACCCGGCCGCGGTGCAGGAGCGTGCCCGGCTGCTGCGCGAGCGAATCTTCCAGAACTTCTCCCAGAAGTCGATGGTCGAGGGCGTCCTGGCCGGCTATCGCGACGCCTTCGACAATCGTTAACCGTGTCTTGACGCGATAACTCTTTCTTCCGATTTGTCCGCTAAATCCGCCGTGGGGATCTCGCTTGGCCTGCGCGACGACATGCCTGCGCGACAACGGATTAGTGACGTGGAACCAATCAACGCACGCTCCATCATCAATGACGCCGCGGGGGCGGCCGCGACTGCCGAGGCCAGCCCTCCGGTGCTTGAGCGCCGCCGGCGGCTGTCGCCGGCCGCGCTCGCCGTCACCAATCAGAAAGTGCGCGCCGCCTATTCGCCGATCGTGATCGCCGGTTTCGTCCGCCTGGCCGACTTCGGATTGATCGCGCTCGTCGGCATCGCGCTGTACCTCGGCTACGTCGCGCGGCTCGACGGCTTCAGATGGGACTACATCGCCGCCATTCTCGGCATGACCACGACCGCCGTGGTCTGCTTCCAGGCTGCCGACATCTACCAAGTCCAGGTATTTCGCGGCACGCTGCGACAGATGACGCGGATGATCTCGGCGTGGTCGTTCGTGTTCCTGCTGTTCATCGGCGCATCGTTCTTCGCCAAACTCGGCGGCGAGATTTCACGATTCTGGCTGTCGTCATTTTTCCTTGTCGGGCTCGCCGCGCTGATCGCCGAACGACTGATCCTGCGCGGCATGGTGCGGCGCTGGGCACGCGAAGGTCGGCTCGACCGCCGCACCATCATCGTCGGCTCCGACGAGAACGGCGAGAAGCTGATCGAGGCGTTGAAGCAGGACGCCGATTCCGACCTCGACATTCTCGGCGTGTTCGACGACCGCAACGATGCTCGTGCGCTCGACACCTGCGGCGGCAGTCCGAAGCTTGGCAAGATCGACGACATCGTCGAATTCGCCCGCCGCACCCGGGTCGACCTGGTGCTGTTCGCGCTGCCGATCTCGGCCGAGACTCGGATTCTGCAGATGCTGAAGAAGCTATGGGTGCTGCCGGTCGACATCCGGCTCTCCGCCCACACCAACAAGCTGCGGTTCCGGCCGCGTGCCTATTCCTATCTCGGCACGGTGCCGACGCTCGACGTGTTCGAGGCGCCGATCACCGACTGGGACCAGGTGATGAAGCGACTGTTCGACCACGTCGTCGGCGCGCTGATCCTGGTCCTGGCGGCGCCGCTGATGGCGCTGGTGGCGATCGCGATCAAGCTCGACAGCCCGGGGCCGGTGCTGTTCCGGCAGAAGCGGTTCGGCTTCAACAATGAGCGCGTCGATGTGTTCAAGTTCCGCTCGCTGTATCACGACCAGGCCGATCCGCTCGCCGCCAAGATGGTGACCAGGAACGATCCGCGGGTGACGCGTGTTGGACGTTTCATTCGCAAGACCAGCCTCGACGAACTGCCGCAGCTGTTCAACGTAGTATTCAAGAGCAACCTGTCGCTGGTCGGTCCCCGACCCCACGCGGTGCAGGGCAAGCTGCAGAGCCGGCTGTTCGACGAAGCCGTCGACGGTTACTTCGCCCGCCACCGGGTAAAACCCGGCATCACCGGCTGGGCGCAGATCAATGGCTGGCGCGGCGAAGTCGACAGCGAAGAGAAGATTCAGAAGCGTGTCGAATTCGACCTGTACTACATCGAGAACTGGTCGGTGCTGTTCGACCTCTACATCCTGCTGAAGACGCCGCTGGCGCTGATCAAGGGAGAGAACGCCTACTGAGCCAACCTGACATCCGCAAACGAAAACAGCCCCGCTCGCGCGGGGCTGTTTTGCATCTCGATGCGCTTAGCGCTCGATGATCACGGTGCGATTGCGCCCGTGGCGGCGGCGATCGTAGTCCCGATCGCGGTCGCGACGAACGATCACCCGATCGCCTCGATAACCCCGGTCGCCACGATAGCCTCGATCGCGATAGCCATCACGCGCGCCGATACTGACGCCGTCGTCGCCGATGCGGACCTGGGCCGCAGCCGGAGCAGCGCTGCAAACCAGCGCCGCGAAAGCGACTAGAGCGAATTTCTTCAACATCGAAAGATCCTTTTCCGTGCATTTAGTTGCGCGGGACAATCCGGCCGATGCCGCAGAGTTCCATGGCGTTCGCGATATATCTCGCGGAGTGAGCAAATCTATACAGCCGGGCGCCTCGGTTACTTGCCCGCGTAGGACACGCCCATCCCGGCGCGGACGTCGGCCTGGATGCCGTAGGGCGCGATCGGATAGCGCAGCCCGTTTTTCGCCAGCGCCTTCATGCCCACGATCGCCTTGGCGAGTTGCGCCGGCGACAGTGCCATCAGCATTTCCTCGTCGGGGACGCCGCCATAGCGGCGCTCGGCGAAGCACGGTAGCGACAGGCTTGGTTCGCCGGTCGCCAGCGCCCTGCCCCAGGAATCGGCGCAGGCGGTCTCTCCGACTACGCTCCAGTCGAACTTCTTGTAGCCGGTATATTGCAGGCCGTTGATCAGGATGATCATCTGCCCCGGCGTGGCGTAGACGAGACAGATGTCCGGCGGATCGAGCCGCCCACTCGACAACGGCGACACCGCCATCGCCTGATACTGGCCGAACGGCACTACGCTGAGCGCCTGCTGGCGCAAGGCGGCGTCCTCGGCGGTGCCGTGCCAGACCCCGACATAATTCGCGCCGGCCAGCCATTTGTCATCCTGCGGCGCGAGGCCAATGACCGCGCGGCACTGCGCGCCGACCAGATCGTCGGCGGTGATGCCGACGGTCCAGCCCAGCCGCGATGCCATGCTGACGATCTGGTCGGTGGTGTGGATCGCGGTCGGCCGCCTGATCTTCGGGATCGCTTCCATCTCGGCGATCGATGCGAACATCGTCATGCCGATCACGGTGGTCTTCAGCCGCAACAGCGCGTTGAGGTCGGCGACCATGGCCGAGAGGTCAAGCTGGTGGTGCGAGGCGGCTGGCTGCATGGCGTGGCTTCCTTGGCTGATTTGCTTCTTGATTGGTTTCTCGCCGCTCCGCGCATCGTGGGCGAACTCGCCGGGCAACGCTCAACCCAGCTTCCAGCCGACTTCGGCGGCGAAGCTCTGATAGAAGCTCGTGTCATAGGCCTGCTCCGGCGTGGCGCGGACCAACTCGTCGAGGCGGTGGGCATCGTCGCCGACCAGGATGCGCCAACGCTCGGTCTTGACGCCGTCGAGGATGATCCGCGCCGCCGCGGCCGCAGTGGTCGGCGCCTCTTCGAGGAAGCTGCGCGCCCGCTCCCGCGCCATCGCCTGGATATCGTCGTCGGTCATCGGCGAGGTATCGATGCCGCCGGCGTCGAGCCGCCTGCGCGCGCCGGCGATCTCCT
Source organism: Rhodopseudomonas sp. (assembly GCF_013377015.1). Lineage (GTDB taxonomy): Bacteria > Pseudomonadota > Alphaproteobacteria > Rhizobiales > Xanthobacteraceae > JARJEH01. The sequence goes on from NZ_JACABA010000002.1 coordinate 454,532, forward strand.
CCGGGCTGAGACTGTCGGTGTCGATGCCGTTCTGGATCTTGCGGGAATTCGAGACAATCGCGGTGCCGATATGTCCCGGCATCACCACCGAACATTTGATGTGCGGCGCGTTCAGCCGCAGGTCGCACATCAGCGCTTCGGAAAATCCCTTCACGGCGAATTTCGCGGCGCTGTAGGCGGTGTGTGGGGTGTTCGGCCCGATCGATGCCCAGAAGCCGTTGACGCTCGAGGTGTTGACGATGTGGCCCTCGTCGGCCTGCAGCAGCATCGGCAGGAACAGCCTTGTGCCGAGATAGACCCCGCCCCAGCAGATGTTGAAAGTCTTCTCCCATTGTTCGCGGCTGTTGGTGAACATGCTGCCGCCGCCGCCGATCCCGGCATTGTTGAACAACAGATGGATCTTGTCGGTCTCCTGCTGCTCGGCGACCTCGTCGCGAAACCGCCGCATCTGCTCCTCGTCGGAGACGTCGGCAAGATGGGTGGTGATGCGCAGCCCCTGCGGCAGCCGCTCGACTTCGCAGAGCCGTTTTGTCTCGGCCATCGCCGTGGCGGAGACGTCGCAGATCGCGACATTACAGCCTTCGGCAACGAGCTGGCGCGCGAGTTCGCGGCCCATGCCGGTGCCGCCTCCGGTGATGACAGCGATCCTGTCGGCAAAATCCCTCATGAGACGGTCGCAGTCCTTCCCGGGTTGGTGTTCTTGGTCGTGCCGGACGGTTCGAGCCCCCCGTTGCGGCGACCATAGCCCGCGATTCCCGGCCAAGCGAGTCCGTCGCAACAGCCCCCTTTGACCACGCCGAACTCGACATTCCGGCTCGCGGACATTGGTCGTCAGGTGCGACCCGGACAGCGGACGATCTTCCGCGCCAGCTGGAATCGGCCTATCTTTGTATAACATTCTGGACAACCGAGGAGCATGCGATGCTTGCAGCAACCCTTCAGACCGCGGCGTTTCTGTTCCTGCTGTTGATTGTGATGATGGTGTTTTCGGTGTTCGTCGCGTTCATGGCGCCGCCGGTGTCGAAATCGCCGGCGCTGAGCTTCACCTCGGTGTTGCTGTATTTCGCCGCCGAGCTCGCCGCGCTGATCTGCGCGGTGTGGATCGTGGTCGAGATCAGCGGCTTCGACCTACTGCCGATCCTGATCGCACTGGCGGTGGCCGCAGTGGTGTTCATGCCGCAGCTGGTGGCGAAGATCCCGGTCCCCGCGGCGGTGACCGGAATGCTCGGTAAAAAGTAGCGCCAGGGACGAGGGGATTCGGTCGGGTCGCGAACGCCGCGGTTAGGCGCGTCGGCGTGCGATTACGCCGGCGACGATCTGCATGGTGACGCCGACCAGCCAGCCCAGCAGGATGATCGCCGTCCAGAACAGATGCGGGTTGGTTCGCAGCACCACAACGCTGACCGAGACGAACGCCGTCAGCGAAGCGAGAAAGGTGCCGACCGCGCTGAGAAATTCCGCCGCGTCGATCTTGCCGCGCGGGGCGCCGGCGGCGAGCCCGCTCTCCGGCGGATGAAAGGTAAGCCGCGGAATGTCGATCCCCAGATAGAAACCGATCGCGCCGGCGACCATCATGGTGAGCAAAAACCCCACCGAGGTCAGCAACGCGATGCTGGATCCGACATGGGCGCCGACGAACATGCCGCTCGCCGCGCCGGCCATCGACAGGCCGCTGCGCTCCAAGATGTGGGCAGCTTTTCTGACACGGAATCGCATGGGGGTGACTCACCTTCGTGAAGCCACCAAAGCTAGGACTTTTTTGTCCAATTAGGAAGCAAACCCTGCGGGCGGCGACCGAAACTTGTGGCGTCGGCTGATGGCGTTCGCTGATGGACTGTTTTTGGTGCCCGTCGTCAGCGAGCGCCACGGATTGATCCTTGCCGGGAGAAAAGCAACTGAGAACGCGTCACAGTTTTCCGCTCAGGATGCTCGATCGACGACGCGACGGAGCCGGGATTGGCAATGGCCGAGGGTCGCAATCACCCCAACAGGATCAAAACCACGGTGAGGAAAGGCAACGGCTTAAATTGGTCGGAGCGAGAGGATTTGAACCTCCGACCCCTAGTCTCCCAGACTAGTGCGCTAACCGGGCTGCGCCACGCTCCGATGCCGTTCCTGTAGCTTCGTTCGGCCCGGGGCGCAAGAAGCCGATAGGTCCTGAATAGGCTCTGAAGGGGCGCCGGGCCGACTTTTGCCGCCGCGAGACCCGCCGATGCGGCAGCGAGGCACCAGGCGCCGTCAGCCCTCTTTCATGGCGCTGTCGAGCATCTGCCGGCAGGCCACCAGATCGTCCAGCACGCCGCGCAGCCAGACTACGTCGAACGGGTGCGCCGAACTCTCGACGCCCGGGATCACGTCGTTGTCGCGATCGGCCGCGGCCGACTCCACCTCCGCCCCGAATCCCGGCTCGCGCAGCGCGGCGTGAATGTCGAGCCCCCCATCTTCGCCATCGTAATCGTCGTCGTCGATGTCGATGCCCGGCGCGAGATCGTGTTCTTTTTCGGAGACGCTGCGTCCAATCGCTTCTTCCACCGCGCCGAAGGTGGCGGTTGCCGAGCCGTCGGCAAGCCGCTGCACCGACTTGATGCCGTGCTCCTTGAGAATGCGCTGGACGCCGCGGATGGTGTAGCCCTCGCCGTACAGCAGCCGGCGAATGCCCTTCAACAGATCGACGTCGTCGGGGCGATAATAGCGGCGGCCGCCGCTGCGCTTCATCGGCTTGATCTGGGTAAAGCGGGTTTCCCAGAATCTCAGGACATGCTGAGGGATGTCGAGTTCGTCGGCGACTTCGCTGATGGTTCGGAATGCATCCGGCGCTTTGTCCAAATGCGTGCTCCTCGTCAGTTGCCGGTGGCTTCCGGCTTGCCGGAGCCGTTAGCGTTGATCCTTTGTTTCAGGATCGCCGACGGCTTGAACACCATGACGCGCCGCGGCGAGATCGGCACCTCGGTGCCGGTCTTCGGATTGCGGCCGATTCGCTGGCCCTTCTTGCGCACCATGAACGATCCGAACGAAGACAATTTCACGGTCTCGCCCTTTTCCAGGCAATCGGTGATTTCCTTCAGGACCAATTCTACAAAGGCCGACGACTCCGTACGCGACAGCCCCACCTTTTGGTAGACCGCTTCGCACAGATCGACGCGTGTAACTGTCTTCCCGGTTCCGGTCATCGCCTGCCCCGCTCACGGCGAAAAAATTGAGTGCTGAAATTATGAGTTAAACGATCAGCGGTCAACAGCGCCAGTTCCAAGACTAGCATGGAACTCAATGGAAATGCTGAAATATTTAAGCAGTTCGCTTACCAGCGCAGCAACGCCGAGCCCCAGGTGAAGCCGCCGCCCATCGCCTCCAGCAGCACCAGATTGCCCTTCTTGATGCGGCCATCGGCGACCGCAGCTGCGAGCGCCAGCGGAATCGAGGCCGCCGAGGTGTTGCCGTGACGATCGACCGTCATCACCACTTTTTGCGGTGCAATATGAAGCTTGTGCGCGGACGCGTCGATGATCCGCTTGTTGGCCTGGTGCGGCACGAACCAATCGACCTGCTCGGCGTTGGTGCCGCTGGCCTCGAACGCATCGACGATCACCCCGGTGATCATGCCGACGGCGTGCTTGAACACTTCGCGACCTTCCATCCGCAGATGGCCGACCGTCTGGGTCGAGGACGGGCCGCCGTCGACGTAGAGTTTCGATTTATGGCGCCCGTCGGAGCGCAGATGCGTGGTCAGCACGCCGCGGTCGGCGCTGGTGCCCCAGCCTTCCTGCGCCTCCAGCACGATCGCGCCGGCGCCGTCGCCGAACAGCACGCAGGTGCCGCGATCATTCCAATCGAGAATCCGCGAGAACGTTTCCGCGCCGATCACCAGCGCACGCTTAAAGGAACCGCCGCGCAAGAAATTGTCGGCGGTGGCGACCGCGAACACGAAGCCCGAACACACCGCCTGCAGGTCGAAGGCGGCGCCGTGGTTGATGCCGAGCGCGGCCTGCACCGCCACCGCAGTGGCGGGGAATGTATTGTCGGGCGTCGAGGTCGCCAGCACGATCAGGTCGATCTGCTGGGCGTCGATCCCAGCGTCCGCGAGTGCGGCCTTGGCCGCGTGGATTGCCAGATGCGAGGTGAACTCGCCCTCTGCGGCGATGTGGCGTTCCCTGATCCCGGTGCGCTGGACGATCCACTCGTCGGACGTATCCACCTTGGCTGCCAGTTCGGCGTTGGTCAGAATCCGCTCCGGCAGATAACCGCCGCAGCCAAGCACCACCGAACGTATTGCAGTCACGAGATAGCCTCCTGAGCGGTCTTCGCCTGAGCCAGTGCGCCGCCGTCACGATTGAGCGTTTGATTGATCTTGGTCAGGAGATCGTAGCGAACCATCTCATAGCCAACATCGACCGCATAGGCAAAGCCGTCGGCATTGGTTCCGCCGTGGCTCTTGACCACGATGCCGTTGAGGCCGAGGAAAACCCCGCCATTCGACTTGTTGGGGTCCATCTTCTCGCGCAGCGCCCGGAACGCCCCGCGAGCGAACAGATAGCCGATCTTGGACATCAGCGTGCTGGACATCGCGCTGCGCAGGTACTCGGTAATCTGGCGCGCAGTTCCTTCGGCCGCCTTCAGCGCAATATTGCCGCTGAAGCCCTCGGAGACGATGACGTCCGCGGCGCCCTTGCCGATGCCATCGCCCTCGACGAAGCCGATGAACTCGAACTGCGGCGACTGCATCGCCCGCAGCAATTCGGCAGCCTCGCGGATTTCCTCGCCGCCCTTGATCTCCTCGGTGCCGATGTTGAGCAGACCCACGGTCGGCCGTTCCAGGTCGAACAGCACGCTCGCCGTCGCGGCGCCCATGACTGCCAGCGCCTTGAGGTGCTGGGCGTCGCCGCCGATCGAGGCGCCGAGGTCGAGCACGATGGAATCGCCGCGGATGGTCGGCCAGATCGCCGCGATCGCCGGCCGGTCGATCCCCGGCAGCATCCGCAGGCAGAACCGCGCCATCGCCATCAGCGCCCCGGTGTTGCCGGCCGACACCGCGACGTCGGCCTCGCCCTTCTTCACCGCCTCGATCGCCAGCCACATCGACGAAGTCTTACGGCCGCGACGCAGCGCCTGGCTCGGCTTGTCGTTCATGCTCACCGAGACGTCGGTATGGATGACGCGCGACACTTTTTTCAGCGCCGGATGCAGATCGAGCTGCTTGTTGATCAAAGCGCTGTCGCCGAACAGCAGGAATTCGGAGTCCGGGTGACGCGTCAGCGAGATCGCCGCACCGGGAACGACGACCGAAGCCCCAAAATCGCCCCCCATGGCGTCAAGCGCTATTCGAACCTTCTGAGCCATGGACGTTCCGGAAACCTGATGTGTTGCGGCCGTGAAGCGCTCGGCCGCGGACTAAAAATCGGCCCCGTCGAGGCGATCGACGAGGTGCAGCGCTGTACCCCGTTCGGGCGGGACAATAGCGTTTCCCGGCTCCGATACAACATCTTGACCCGGCAGATTTAAGTCGGAGATGCCGGTTGTTCGGCACCGGCCGATCGTCGATTCCGTTGAATTCTGTGGGGTTTGAACGAGACCGGTAATTTTCCACCGGAGCGGATCAATCGCCCTTCGATTTCCGCGAACGGGACGGTTTCGGCGGCGTCTTGAGCGCCTTCAATGCCGCGAACGGATGCTCGTCGGGGTTGACCGGTTCGACAATCGGCTCGAACACCGCGTCAGGTTTGCGCGGATAGGGATCGAGTCCCAGAAACAGCGCGTCTGTCGCCAGCCGGCCGATGTCGATGATGCCTTTCACGATCGGCTCCGGCGGATCGGCGGTCTCGGCCTCGCTGCCGTCATCGATCGACTCGGCCAGTTCGCGAATCTGCGACGCCGGGGCAAAAATCAAATCGATTGCCTCGTCGACCTCGTTTTCAACCGGATCGAGCGTGACCACGCAGGTCTGACACACCCGGGCCTTGACCCCGCCCTGCACCCGCACCCGGCCCTCGCCGACCGGCGTCAGGTCCAGCGTGGCTTTGGCCGCCATCACCTTCTGCAGGCCGCCGAGCGCCGCCATGGCGTCGCGTTCGCCGGGGCCGGCCTCGATCTCGCGATGCAGCCCGGTCTCGGGAATCTGCATCACCGTGACCGCCACGCTCCAGGGATTATCCGCATCCGTCATTGGGCTCGCTCTGTTCATCAGACTACCACAGGCTGCTGAAAGCCGAACGACCCGGTGCGGAGATGCGCCCGGTCGACCTGTTCCAGCGCCGCAACCGACCGTACAACATAGGTCGCGAGCCGCTGCGCCTGTTCAAACCCGGAGCCGTTCAGCACATTCTTGTTCAGCGCCTTGATCAACTCGTCCTGGCCCGCCGCGATCGCCTGATCATAGGCCGCGGCGCGGCCATAAAAAGCTTCGCCGAACGCCTGCATCCGCTTCGGCACGGTCAGGTCGCCGACCCCCAATTCGCGCAGATTGGCGTCCAGATCGCTGCAGAAATAGTCGAACAGCGCCTGGGCGAACGGTTTGTTGTCCGGGATCGCCCGGATTCGCCGCAACACCATCCACAAATGCAGCACGATCATCTCGAAACGGCCGTTAACCGTGTCCGCCACGCCGAGGTCTTGATAAAACGTCGGTTCTCGCGCTTGCGCCACGATCATGCCATAGATGGTCTCGATGGTGCCGCGCGATGGCGTCCGGGGCTTACTGAAGCGATTGAACGGCCAAAACATTGTGGGTTCCAGAAGCGAGCCCATGCGGGCCGCGAAGATTGCAATCCGAACTGCTGCCCGGTACGTCAACGCCTTGCGCGATGCAAGGGGATAGGGCCTGCTCCCGTATGAGTATTTCGAACCAACATGGCGAACGCGGTAACCGGACGCGCGCTCGAGTCGCAATTTGGCGCAAGCTCGGGCCAGCCCTCGCCGTGGCGCTGCTGTTCGCCGGCATGAGCGGCTGCACCTCAGAGAGCTTCCAGAAGGGCTACATTCTACCCAATGGCGCGCTCGAGCAAATCCCGATCGGCGCCAGCCAGGACCAGGTGCTGATCGTGATGGGAACGCCGTCGACGGTGGCCACCCTGAGCGGCGAGGTGTTCTATTACATTTCACAGCGCGCCGAGCGCCCGGTGGCGTTCATGCCGCAGAAGGTGACCGACCAGCGGGTAATCGCGATCTATTTCGACCAGAACCGTCTGGTCCGGCGAATCGCCAATTACGGCCTGCAGGACGGCAAGATTTTCGACTTCATTAGCCGCACCACACCGACCAGCGGCCAGGAAATGAGCTACCTCACCCCGCTTTTCAAGCTGCTCAGCTTCCACTAGCATTTGCCAATCATAGGCAAATAGCCGGGTTCGGATCGCGCCCGTCCACGGCGCCGGAGCGGTGTCATGGCGGCCGGGTTTCGACTGGACAGCTACCTAGAACGGATCGGCTTTCAAGGAACGCTCCGATCGGATCTGACGACGCTGGCCGCGCTCCATGCGGCTCACGTCGATGCGATCCCGTTCGAAAACTTCGATCCGCTGCTGCGCCGGCCGGTTGATCTCGATCTCGCCTCGGTCCAGCGAAAGCTCGTCGATAGCCGGCGCGGCGGATATTGCTTTGAACAGAATGCACTGTTCAGGGCTGCGCTCGAGGCGGTCGGCTTCAGGGTGACCGGCCTCAGCGGACGCGTGCGGTGGATGTCGCCGCCCGAGGCGCCGCTCGGTCCGCGCGTGCACATGTTGCTCAAGGTCGATCTGGACGATGGATCCTACCTCGCCGATGTCGGCTTCGGCGCTCGGCTGCTCGACACACCGCTGCAATTTGCGACCGACGTCGAGCAAAGCAGCGCGATGGGCACTTACCGGCTCAGTGCAGCCGATGGCCTGTACGCGCTGAGCGCAAGGCAGCCCGACGACTGGCGTGAGATGTACGTCTTCAACCTGGAGCCGCAATTCCCTTCGGACTACGAGCTTGGCAACTGGTTCACCTCGACCAGTCCGGCGGCGCCGTTTCTCAGCAATCTGATCGTCGAACGGCTGAGCCGCGACACCCGTTACAAGCTGGTCAATCGCAGGTTCATCACCGAGGCGCGCGACGGTCGGGTCGTCGATGAACGAGCGATCACCGATGCCGCAGAATTGCATCGGCTGCTCGATGAGACCTTCCGCATCACGCCGCCGGCGCCGATCGAGCAAATCTTTCAAAACCTGAATTGAGTGGCGAATCGAACCTGCTTGCGAGGTGTCGAGCCACCAGGAAGGCCTGCAGATGGAGGTGAAGTCCGTCACCTCCGGCTAATGCGGCGTGGCCTTGAACCAGTTCCAGGCCAGCAGCACCGCCGCTGACAGCGCAATCGCGATCAGCATTCCCGGCTGAACCGGGTTCGCGCGTCCGGAGCCCCTTTGGATGCCGCCGCAGCACGGACAGGTCGTCACGCCCATCGGGATGGTGCTTCCGCACCAATTGCAGTTGGTGGTGTCGAACTCCATGATGACCTCTTCGGACCGTGGCTGCCTGCTGTCAGTCGCTGCCCATCACGCCGAAGTTCAACAACGCCCGGCGGTTCATGCCGGGAGCATCCGGGCCGGGCTCTACCCCTTCGACTTGTTGATCTTCTTGAGCCTCGCATCGGTATCTTCGATCGAGGCCGCAAGCTCCAGGATCGCCTTGGAGAGCAGTTCGATGGCCTCCTTCTGGTCCTGCGACTTGGCCGCGCGCAGCGCGTAGTTCTTGGCGGATGAGAGTGACATGCGTCGTCCTTTCGTGTGATCAGATCTGTAGTCTGGATGCAGCGAAGCGCAATCCGGGATAGCGTATCTGCAAGCACAGCCTCGCATTTCGGTTCGTTTCGTACCGGCTACAACGCAAAAACCCCGCGGCTCGCGCCGCGGGGTTTTCGTCTCGTTCAGAATGCGCAGCTCAGTGCGCCAGGATCGCCAGCAGCAGCAGCGCCACGATGTTGGTGATCTTGATCATCGGGTTGACGGCGGGGCCCGCCGTATCCTTGTAGGGATCGCCGACGGTGTCGCCAGTGACGGCAGCCTTGTGGGCGTCAGAGCCCTTGCCGCCATAATGGCCGTCCTCGATGTACTTCTTGGCGTTGTCCCAGGCGCCGCCGCCCGAGGTCATCGAGATCGCGACGAACAGGCCGGTAACGATCACGCCGAGCAGCATTGCGCCGACCGCGGAGAACGCCGCCGACTTGCCGGCTGTGCCGCCACCGGCGATCGCGAAGATCGCGAAGTAGACGAAGATCGGCGACAGCACCGGCAGCAGCGACGGAATGATCATTTCCTTGATCGCCGCCTTGGTCAGCAGGTCGACGGCCTTGCCGTAATCCGGCTTGTCGGTGCCCTGCATGATGCCCGGCTTCTCGCGGAACTGACGACGCACTTCCTCGACGATCGCGCCGGCGGCGCGGCCGACCGCGGTCATGCCCATCGCGCCGAACAGATACGGCAGCAGGCCGCCGAACAAGAGGCCGACCACGACGTAGGGGTTGTTCAGCGAGAAGTCCGGCAGCACGCCCTTGAAATAGGGGAACTGCGCGGCGTTGGCGGTGAAGTACTTCAGGTCTTCGTTATAGGCCGCGAACAGCACCAGCGCGCCGAGACCGGCGGAGCCGATCGCGTAGCCCTTGGTGACCGCCTTGGTGGTGTTGCCGACGGCGTCGAGTGCGTCGGTGGCCTTGCGGACTTCCTTCGGCAGGCCGGCCATTTCGGCAATGCCGCCGGCATTGTCGGTGACCGGGCCGAAGGCGTCGAGCGCCACGATCATGCCGGCCAGCGCCAGCATCGTGGTGGTGGCGATCGCGATGCCGAACAGGCCGGCCAGGCTGAAGGTGACCAGGATGCCGGCGATGATGACGATCGCCGGCATCGCCGTCGACTCCATCGAAATCGCCAGACCCTGGATCACATTGGTGCCGTGGCCGGTGACCGAGGACGCCGCGATCGACTTCACCGGGCGATAATCGGTGCCAGTGTAGTATTCGGTGATCCAGATGATCAGGCCGGTGACGGCCAGACCGACGATCCCGCATTCGAACAACGCGAGACCGGTATACTCCACCCCGGAGGCGGCCTTGACGCCGAGCGGGCCGAAGCCGACCAGCCAGTAGATCACGCCGGCGACCGCGAACAGCGACAGCACGCCGGTGGCGATCAGGCCCTTGTACAGCGCGCCCATGATGGACTGGCTGGCACCGAGCTTGACGAAGAAAGTGCCGATGATCGAGGTGATGATGCAGACGCCGCCGATGGCGAGCGGCAGGGTCATCATGTTGACCAGATGCGGCGAGTTCGCGAAGAAGATCGCCGCCAGCACCATGGTGGCGACCGCGGTCACCGCATAGGTCTCGAACAGATCGGCGGCCATGCCGGCGCAATCGCCGACGTTGTCGCCGACGTTGTCGGCGATGGTGGCCGGGTTGCGCGGATCGTCTTCCGGAATGCCGGCTTCGACCTTGCCGACCAGATCGCCGCCGACGTCCGCACCCTTGGTGAAGATGCCGCCGCCGAGTCGGGCGAAGATCGAGATCAGCGAGGCGCCGAAGCCGAGCGCGACCAGCGCATCCACGACCGTGCGGCTGTTGGCCGCCAGATTGAGGTAATGCGTCAGGTAGGCGAAGTAGATGGTGACGCCGAGCAGCGCCAGACCCGCCACCAGCATGCCGGTGATGGCGCCGGCCTTGAACGCCAGTTCAAGACCGCCGGCCAGCGACGTGGTCGCCGCCTGCGCGGTGCGGACGTTGGCGCGCACCGAGACGTTCATGCCGATGAAGCCGGCGGCGCCCGAGAGCACCGCGCCGATCACGAAGCCCACCGCGACCAGCGCGCCGAGGAAGTAGTACAAGAGCGCGAAGATCACGACGCCGACGATGGCGATCGTCATATATTGGCGCTTGAGGTAAGCCTGCGCGCCCTCACGCACCGCCGCGGCGATTTCCTGCATCCGCGCGTTGCCGGCATCGGCGCCGAGCACCGACGACGTCGCCCAGATGGCGTAAACGATCGAAAGCGCTCCGCAGAGCACAATCACCCATAATGCTGTCATTGATATTGCCTCGTCCCTAGATCTTGCCCCGCGTCATTCACCGCAAGGCGCGGAGGACGCACAAAAACAAGGCCTGCCCTGCTCAAGAGAGCGGCCTCAAATCGGCGGGACCATGCCAAAATCGTCATCCCGGCGCAACGCTGCGAACGGTGTAAACCGTCATTTTTCTGACTGATTTTGGCCAGGCCGGTGTCAAGACAGCCTTACGACGAACCGCCTAACGCATGGATCCAGAAAGCCGCGTCCCGGTTGGCGACCATCATTGTGCGCCATCTAGAAATGGCTATACGACAATGCCTTCAGCAATATGTCGTCACCCCGCCGGTTCCGGAACCGCGGCAGCCCTGTGCCGGCGACGGCGAGACCGATTTGCGTGACCGGGATTCCGGCAAGCCGCGCCGCCGCCGCGAAGGGCTCGAAGCGATTCTCCGGAACAGTGCACAGAATCTCGTAATCGTCGCCCCCGGTGAGCAGCCGGTCGATCCCGGCCGCGCCGGCCTCGACCATGCTGCGCGCGCCAGGGGACAACGGGATCGCGCCGACATCGATGGTCGCCGACAGCCCTGATACCGCGCACAGCTTGGCAAGATCGCCGGCCAACCCGTCGGAGACATCCATCGCCGCGCTGGCGTGATCGCGCACTGCCATCGCCAGAGCGCAGCGCGGCTGCGGAACCCGGTAGCGCTGCACCAGAGTGTCGCACGCGGCGGCATCCAGCGCTGTGGCCGCGGCGCCGCCTTTCAGAATGTCGAGCCCGAGCGTGGCGTCGCCGATCGTGCCGGTTACGACGATCCGGTCGCCGACTTCGGCGCCGCTCCGCCGCACCATCCGTCCGGGCAAGGTGCGGCCGAACGCCGTCACCGAAATCATCAGCGGCCCCGGCGTCGAGACGGTATCGCCGCCGAGCAGCGGGCAACGAAACGACACCGCGTCCTCACCGAGCGCGCGGGCAAACGGCGCCAGCCATTGGTCATCGGCGGCGCGCAGCGCCAGCGTCAGCAGGAAGCCGGCCGGCTCGGCCCCCTTGGCGGCAAGATCCGACAGGTTCACCCTCAGCGCCTTGCGGGCGATGGAGTCGGGCGGATCACCGGGGAGGAAATGCACACCCTCGACGATAGCGTCGGTGGTCACCACCAGATCGTCGGCGGAGGATTTCAGGATCGCGGCGTCGTCGGACAGGTCGAACGCGCCGGGATCGGTCGCCAGCGGCCCGAAATAGCGCACGATCAGGGAGTCTTCGCCGGAGGCGGCCATCGTGAGGTTCCCGAATCCTGGTTGGGCGGCTGGCGCATCATCCTGCCGCCCTCTCGATCCAACCTATGCACGGGCAAACGGAATGCTCCAAGCCCGTCATCCCGCCGCAACGCGACGAATTGATCAACGACCGGCGCGTTCGCTTGGACTACCCTGCCGCGATGACGACAAAATTCCTGATCCGCGACGTGCTGGTCTGGGGCCTGCTGCTGTGGCTGGTCGGCTATCTGCTCGGCTTCGCGTTTTACGCCTTGGTGCCGGTGGCGCTGATCGGATGGTACGTCATGCCGTTCGGGATCGCGACGACCTGTCTGGTGCTTTGGCGATGGGTGCGAGTCAGTCGATGGCGCGACGCGCTGTTGCTCGGGATCGGCTGGAGCGTGATCGCGGTGGTTTGCGACTACGCCTTCATCGTCAAGCTGCTCGCGCCGCCCGATGGCTACTACAAGCTCGACGTCTATCTGTACTATCTGCTGATGCTGGCGTTGCCGATGGCGGCCGCAGCGCTCCGGCGCAAATAGATCGATCGCCCCCGGTCCAGCGTCGTTCCGACGCGTCGCCGGTCAGGTGCTCCGTGCGGCAAATTCTTCGGCGCGGAACTGCCGGGCGATCTGGTCCAGCACCGCGTTGACCATGCCGGTCTCGTCCTTCTCGACGAAGGCGTGGGCGACGTCGACATATTCCGACACCACCACCCGGGCCGGAATGTCCTTGCGGTGCTCGAGTTCGTAAGAGCCGGCGCGCAGCACCGCGCGCAAAATCGCGTCGATCCGCGCCAGCGGCCAGCCCTTCGACAGCGCGTCGTCGATCAGCGGGTCAAGCTTGCCCTGGTCGCGCACCACGCCGGACACGATGTCCTGGAAGAACGCCTGCTCGGCCGGAAGATATTGCTCGCCCTCGACCTCGTTGCCGAGCCAGTGGCTTTCGAATTCGGCGAAGATGTCGTTGATGCCGGCGCCGCCGATATCCATCTGGTATAGTGCCTGCACCGCGGCCAGCCGCGCCGCGCCGCGCCGATTGGCCTTCCGGTCGCCGCTCTTGGGCCCGATCTTGGGTTGGATCTTCTTGATATCAGCCATGACGCCGCTTAGCCCTTCGCCAGACGGCGTTTGATCCGCAGCATCGCCAGCGCCGCGCGCGCGGCGTCGCCGCCCTTGTTGAGCTCGCTGGCCTTGGCGCGCGCCCAGGCTTGCGCGTCGGTGTTGACGGTGATGATGCCGTTACCGAGCGGAAACTTTCGCGCGACGGCCAGATCCATCAGCGCGCGCGAGGATTCCATCGAGACGATCTCGAAATGGATGGTATCGCCGCGCACCACGCAGCCGAGCGCGATCGCCGCGTCATAGGGCCTGTTGTTGGCTTCCGCGGCATCCAGCGCGATCGCGATCGCGGCGGGAATTTCCAGCGCGCCCGGCACCGTGATGATGTCGTGGGTGACGCCGGCGGCTCTCAGCTCCGCCAGCGCGCCTTCCAGCATCGCGTCCTGGATGTCGTCGTAGAACCGCGCCTCGACGATCAGGACGCGCGCGCCCGCAATATCGGTCTGATCCTGCAACTGGGCGCGTCGCGCGTCTGCCATCGTTTGTCACTGCCAAATTGTTGGATGCAGGGTTCTAGGCGCGCAGGCGGCGAAAGCCAAGGAATCAAATCGCCGCTGCGGCTTATTTCATCTCGCTCAAACGCGCGGCATAGCGCGCCATCAGATCGACTTCGAGATTGACCTCGCTGCCGGCCTGCCAGCCGCCCAGCGTGGTGACGCTCAGCGTGTGCGGAATGATCAGTACCGAAAACGCCACATCGTCGACGCTGTTGACCGTCAGCGACACGCCGTCCAGCGTCACCGAGCCCTTGGTGGCGATGAAGCGCGCCAGTTCGCGGGTGGTGGAAAGGTGAAACCGCGCCATCCCCGGCAGTTCGTCGCGGCGCGTGACCGTGGCGATGCCGTCGACATGGCCGGTGACGATGTGGCCGCCGAGCTCGTCGCCGATCTTCAGCGCACGTTCCAGATTGAGCCTGGTGCCGACCTTCCAGTGCTTGGCCGAGGTCATCGCCAGCGTCTCCGCGCCGGCATCGACCTCGTACCAGGTCTTGCCGCCCTCCACGCCGGAGCCGACCACGGTCAGGCAAACACCATTGCTGGCGATCGACGCGCCATCAGCGATGCTGGCGCGGTCAAAATTGCACACAATGCGCAGCCGGTGCAGGCTGCCCTGCGCGGTCGGCGTCAGGGCTACAATCTCGCCTACGTCCGTGACAATGCCGGTGAACATTATGCGCGTCCGTAAATCGTGAGGGTATCGGGTCCGAGCGTTTCGCTCGCATGGAATTTCAAGGCCGGCGATGCCGTGATCGCGGCGAGCGGCAGGCCCTCCAGCGCATCGACGCCGCCCTCGCCGATCGGCGCCGGCCCGCGCAGCAGCCAGACCTCGTCAACCAGGTCGGCAGCGACGAATGACGCCGCCACCCGCGCGCCGCCTTCGACCATGAGCCGGGTGATGCCCTTGTCGGCGAGCGCGCGCAGCACCGCGGCGAGGTCCAGCCCCGGAGCCGCGGCGGTGGTGGGAACGCGGATGACCTGCGCGCCGGCGGCGCCGAGTTTCGCCACGGCAGCGGGCTCGGCGAGGTTGGATGTCATCAGCCACAGCGGCACCTCGCGGGCCGAATGCACCAGCCGGCTGTCGCCGCGCAGCCGCAGCGCGCGGTCCAGCACCACCCGAACCGGCGATTGCTTCTCCATGCCCGGCAACCGGCAGGTTAGCAGCGGATCATCCGCCAAAGCGGTTCTGATTCCGACCAGAATGGCGTCGCATTGCGCGCGCAGCAGATGCACCCGCGCTTTCGTCGCCGCGCCGGTGATCGCTACCGGCTGGCCGCCGGCCGCGCCGATCCGGTCATCACTGGACACCGCGAGCTTCAGGATCACATGCGGCCGGCCGTCGCGGACGCGGCGAAAATGCCCGGCATGATCGTGCGCCGCTTCGGCCGCGCCAGGCCCGACATCGACCACGATGCCGGCGGCGCGCAGCCGCGCGTGGCCCTGCCCGGCCACCTCCGGATTGGGATCCTGGATCGCCGACACCACGCGCGAAATGCCCGCGGCGATCACCGCGTCGGCGCAGGGCGGCGACTTGCCGTGATGCGAGCACGGCTCCAACGTCACATAAAGCGTGGCCCCGCGCGCGGCGTCGCCGGCGCGCGCCAGCGCTTCGATTTCGGCATGCGGCCGGCCGCCAGCTTGCGTCCAGCCGCGGCCGAGGATGACGCCGTCCTTGACGATCACCGCACCGACCGCCGGATTGGGCCAAGTGCGACCGAGCCCGCGGCGGCCCAGCGTCAGTGCCAGTTGCATGAAGCGCTGGTCGGCGGCTTTGCCGGCTTTGGCTTTTTCCGCGTACTGATCCTCCAAAATCCGGAAGATCATTTGCGGACCAGCGCCGGCCGGGTCTCGTCGTCGCCGGACAATTCGCCCAGCACCGCCTCGAAATCCTTGGCCTCACGGAAATTGCGATACACCGAGGCGAAGCGGACGTAAGCCACGTCGTCGAGCTTGCGCAGATGATCCATCACGATCTCGCCGATGGTCTCCGAGGAGATCTCCGCCTCGCCGCCGCTTTCCAGCTCACGCACGATCGCCGACACCATCTTCTCGACCCGCTCCGGCTCGACCGGCCGCTTGCGCAGCGAGATCTGCAGAGAGCGCACCAGCTTGTCGCGGTCGAACGGCACCCGGCGGCCGTTGCGCTTGATCACCGTGAGTTCGCGCAGCTGCACCCGCTCGAAGGTGGTGAAGCGGAAATTGCAGGCCATGCAGACCCGGCGCCGCCGGATCACGGCGGAGTCCTCGGTGGGCCGAGAGTCCTTCACCTGGGTATCAAGACTGTTGCAGCTCGGGCAGCGCATCTCGCGGCCCTTACTGGTAGATCGGGAAGCGGCCCGTCAGCTCCTTGACCCGCTCCTTCACCGAGGCTTCCACCAGCGGGGCCGATCCGTCAGCAGATTGCGCAATGGCATTCAGGACTTCGGAGATCAAGCTACCGACCTGCTTGAACTCGGCGACGCCGAAACCGCGGGTGGTCGCGGCCGGGGTGCCGAGCCGGATGCCGGAGGTGACGAAGGGCTTTTCCGGATCATAGGGAATGCCGTTCTTGTTGCAGGTAATGCCGGCGCGGACCAGCGCCTTTTCGGAGACGTTGCCCTTCAGGCCCTTCGGCCTAAGATCGACCAGCATCAAATGGTTGTCGGTGCCGCCGGAGACGATGTCGAAGCCAGCCGCGCGCAGCGTTTCCGCAAGCGCCTTGGCGTTTTCCACGACGTTCTTCGCGTAGATCTTGAAGTCCGGCTGCAGCGCTTCCTTGAACGCCACCGCCTTGGCGGCGATCACATGCATCAAGGGGCCGCCCTGCAGGCCGGGGAAGATCGCCGAATTCAGCTTCTTGGCCAGCGCCTCGTCATTGCTGAGGATCAGGCCGCCGCGCGGCCCGCGCAGCGATTTGTGCGTGGTGGTGGTGGTGACATGGGCATGCGGCACCGGATTGGCGTGGACGCCGCCGGCAACGAGGCCGGCGAAATGCGCCATATCGACCAGGAAATAGGCGCCGACACTGTCGGCGATCTCGCGGAACCGCTTGAAGTCCCAGGCCCGCGAATAGGCCGAGCCGCCGGCGATGATCAGCTTCGGCTTGACCTCCTCGGCCTGCCTGGCGACCGCGTCCATATCGATGATCTGATCCTCGCGCCGCACCGTGTAATGCGCGGGCTTGAACCACTTGCCCGACATGTTGACCGCCGAGCCGTGGGTGAGATGGCCGCCGGCGGCCAGATCCAGCCCCATGAAGGTGTCACCGGGCTGCAGCAGCGCCAGGAACACCGCCTGGTTCATCTGGCTGCCGGAGTTCGGCTGCACATTGGCGAAACCGGCGCCGAACAGCTTCTTGGCGCGCTCGATCGCCAGATTCTCGGCGACATCGACGAATTCGCAGCCGCCGTAATAGCGATTGCCCGGATAGCCCTCGGCATATTTGTTGGTCATCACCGAGCCCTGCGCCTCGAGCACGGCGCGGCTGACGATGTTTTCGGAGGCGATCAGCTCGATCTCGTGGCGCTGGCGGCCGAGTTCGCCCTTGATCGCGGCGGCGATCTCGGGATCGGCCTGTTCCAGCGAGGCGGAGAAGAAGGAGTCGGGGGCGGACTGGGTCTTGGCTGAGCTGCTCATGGCGAAATGTCTCCACCGCCGCAGGCCCTTAGCGCGGGGTGCGGGCGGTCATCTGGTGCGGTCGGAAGCGGCGCAGGGGCCATACCATATCGGGCCGCGCTGGCCAAGGTTTTGCGGGTTGGGCGTTCGATTTAGGCAAGATGTGGGGGATACCGGCAGTTCCGGCGCGGCGGGCGGGCCACGGCCGCTCAGGCGGCGAAGCGGTAGGCGCCGCCCTTTTCGATCGAACGCTGGAACGCCGGCCGGGCATGCATCCGCTTGAGCCAGCTATCGAGGTTTGGATAGGCCGGCAGCTTGCCGAACACTTTTGCCATCTCTGCAACGAAGATCATCATGGTGTCGGCGCCGGTCAGCGCCTGGCCGACAAAGAAGTCGCGGCCGTTGAGCGCGCCCTCGACATAGGACAGATGGTTGGCGATCTCGCTGTCGATCCGCGGATGCAGCGGCGCACCGGCCTCGCGCAGCCGGCCGACATAGAGGTTGAGCATCAAGGGCAGCATCGCCGAGCCCTCGGCGTAATGCAGCCATTCCTGATAGGCCTCGAACTCGCGCGTCCCCTCGTCCGGCCGCAGCGCGCCCTTGCCGTATCGGCGGATGATGTAATCGACGATCGCCCCGGACTCCGCCAGCGTGATGTCGCCGTCGACAATCACCGGCGACTTGCCGAGCGGATGCACTTCTTTCAACTCCGGCGGCGCCAGCCGCGTCGTCGCGTTGCGCTCATAACGCTTCAACTCATACGGCGCGCCAAGCTCCTCCAGCAGCCAGAGGATGCGCTGCGAGCGGGAGTCGTTGAGGTGGTGCAGGGTGAGCATGGTGGGTAAGCTTTCCGAAAGGGGCCAACAAATTCCCGTCAAGTATCGCTCATATCTTCAGGATGGCTCTTCGAATCGAGCGATAGTCATCTTTCGGTACCTCGACGAACTTCTCCTCACCAGCCTCATCTGCGAAGAACAAGCCTTCGGGCATCTTGTTTGTATTAATCAGGTCGACGTAGCAGCCATAGTCAATCTTGTAGACATCGTATCGCGCGCCGGGCTCATCGTTTGATGAGATGTTCCGTTTCAGTATGTGAAGAAGCCTCGAATCAAACAATTGATCGATCCTGCTGTCACGCGCGTTGCTCGCAAAGAGAAACGCCCTCGCCTTTCTGTTTCCAATCACCTCGTCGATGACATGATCGAGCAAATTGGCCAGTCGTTCGTTGCCACGAATGACCGATGCTTTGTCCTGCTGATACCAGTCCCGAGCTGCTCCTCGCACGTGCTGCACGGCCACCTTTTGTCCGAACGCTTTGGTTGCGATTTTCGCAGCAAGATTGAGAGCGTCGCGTGGGACACCCTCGACAGCGCGTACAAATTCTTCAAATACTGGAGTTTGTGTAAAAGCAATTTGGACAAGTTTATCAGCAGTATCAATCTCCGGCAACGCGCCATCGCTCGTACTGTAGTGCTTGAAGATCAAATTCTTGAAAAAATTCGTCGACTTCAATTGATTGTTTTCAAACACAAGGAAATCGTCAAGATTTAGGTCGGCAGACATATCTGCTCCCAGCTCGATTCCAACGTACTCGCCCCTGGCCTCCAAAATTGCAAAATTCGATCTGTGTTCTATCGCGGCAATCTTGACCGTGATTGTCCCGACCGGAAGAACCGTCCTTCGCAAGAGATCAGCCAAATAGGGCTGCAAATCTATAGGAATTTCGCTCCACTCATCGATCAATAACCAGACCCGGCTCTGACCAAGCACCTGCAAGAGTCCGGCCAGAGCGTTCATCACGCTGCCGAAGTTCAGATGGATACGTTCCTTTCCACTCCTCTTTGTTGAGTGATCTTCGGAAATTCTCCGATTCGAATCGGCACCAATCTCTGCAGCAAACCCCTCTTTGGGATTGAGCTTTATAGATGCGCGAGCTCGCGCATCGTTTGACCTCGCCTCTTTGTCCTCAGATTCGACAGATCCACTAATCTGCACGGTCGAAATTGAGGCGGCTAAATCATCAATCCGCATAGTAATCTGCTCAGGATTGATGGCGCCGTCAATTTGAGCCACAGCGAGCTGGAATAGTTCATCATGAATGGCTCGCAGAACATCAACAACAAGAACCGACGCCCGCTCCGAAAGCCCCTTAGAGGAGTCGCTGTAGATGGATCCATTTGATCCAATTGAACGCAAATCTAGATAAATTGCCAGGTCGCCAAGTTTCGTTACATTCTCAGCTAGAAATTTCAGTGCGTGTGTCTTTCCAGTGCCGCGCCTCCCATAAATTACTTGATTGTTCGACGTCGAAAGCAAGTCGTACAGGGGCGCAGAATCAACAAAAGTTGCCACCAATAAGTCATTGGAGGACCGCTCTGCTCTCTTGTTGAATCCGATTAGCGTTCTGTGAATTGCGGTCAAAGTGTCTTTATCAGAAATCATCTTGCTACCAAAGAGCTAGAGAACGAAACCTTCAAGAATAATAGGCTATCAACTATCTGAAGAAAGCGTAGAGTATTCTTCGGTCACAATCCTCCCCCAGATTTCGGGCCGGCTTATCCTACCCCCCTCAAATCGTCGTCTGCACCACGCCGCATTCCTTGCAGGTGAACTTGACCCGGGTTTCGCCGCGCGGCGCCTTGACCTTGTTCTCAGCGCCGCATTTGCCGCAGGTCGCCATGATCCTTGTGTCGCCCTGCTTCACCGTGAGGTTCTTCTTCGCCATCGCCTCGCGCATCAGCCGTTCGGCCTCCTCGCGCATCGCCTGCTTGTCCACCATGGTCCGCTCCGCCGTATTCGAATCCCGGAAAGGCTTTTAGCGCCGAATTTCGACGCGTCTGCAAGATTCGGATTGACCGGATTGTGACGATGGACTATATTCCTAATGTCCTGTCCATGAGGGGCGCTTCCGGAGGCGTTCTTGAAGCGGGACAGAGCCAACGCGGGGCAACCCGCCAGGGCTGGCCGCAACGGAGGAATTCCGGCGCGGTCGATGCGGCGTCCCGCGCCGATGCCTCGCCAGCATCACCCGGGAGGCCTTGGGTCGCCATCCGGCTCCACTACGAGAGCCTGCCACTTGTTCGTTGGCTGGACGCGGCACAGGTGAACGGCGGGAAATCCGCCCGGATCAGCGGGTCGTGGGGCTCGCGCCTGTACCCGGAAGCACGGTCCCGAGGCCCAAAATCGCCGCGCAATGGCAGGCCGGCTGGACGCCGCCTGCGGGGCGCGCCGCAAGGCGATGCGCGATCGGCTCAAGCCGATTGCGACGCTCCATTCCCGCGCCTAGTGGCGCGCCCCCGCCCCTCATGTTTCGGGGCGGCGTTAGCAAAGCTCGGGCTCAACGGAGTCGCGAGACTGCGAGGACGTGAGCGAATTGTGGCTGTTTGAAATTTGAATCCGGGATGACGCCAGGCGCAGACAGATTTTCTGCGTCATGCCGGGTCAAGCCCGGCAACGACGAAAACAGTGGGACGGCGAAGTGCGCAATCTCGCGCGCTAACGTCAGTCCAGCACCGCCTCGCCTCACATCCCGGTATAGCCGGCCTTGACCGGATCGTGGCTGCCGTCGCGCTCACGCAGGTAAACCAGACCGCACACCGTCAATCGATTGTCGTCGGTCTCGCCGGCTTCGAACAGTGTGCGGATGTAATTCTCCAGCTTCGGCTGCGCCTCTGCGGCGGCCTCGCGGCTGGTGAGAAGGCCGTAAGTCTGGATCACGCGGTCGATGGCGGCTTTCATGCAAGTCCTCGTTGGTTCAGGCCGCGATGATCCGCGCGGTTTCGAATTTCACAATCGCCTTGTTGGCGAGCCGTATCTGGTTGGTTTCGCCGCGCTGGAACGTCTGCACGATGCATTCCAGCAACGCGTCGTTGGTCGCCGAATGATCGGGAATCACGCCGGTGCGGCGCAGATAGTCCGCCGCAATGTCATAGGCCTTGCCGATCACGTCGACATTCATCACCCGCACTCCACGTTCGACCAACATGGCATCCTCCTCCGCTGTGATGTGACAAGCACGCAGGGCCCGAAAAGTTCCACCCAAAACCCGGTTTTGGCGGCGACGCAAAAAAGTCGGCCTCCCGCGAGGAAGGCCGATCGATGCAACAAAGGGGCGCGACAATTTGGGGAGCGCGCGTGGCTGCCTCGTTCGGGCAGCGCCGATCGGGTTTGCCCCGCCGGCGGTCCTTTGCGCGCTCCCGAAAACTAAGGAGCTCAGAGCCGGTACAGGATCTGGTCGGTCCAGAACCGCTCCAGCCGATGCAGCGACTTGTTCAGCGTGGCGAATTCGTCGTTGGAGATGCCGCCGACCTGCTCCACGGTGCGGACGTGCTTCTGATACAGCGCGTCGACGATGTGCCGGATCTCCTGGCCCTGCGCGGTGAGTCTGATCCGCACCGAGCGGCGATCGACCCGCGAGCGCTGGTGATCGAGGAAACCGAGTTCGACCAGCTTCTTCAGATTGTAGGAGACGTTGGAGCCGAGGTAGTAGCCGCGCGTGCGCAGCTCGCCCGCGGTCAGTTCCTTGTCGCCGATGTTGTAGAGCAGCAACGCCTGCACCGAATTGATATCGGCGCGGCCGCGGCGGTCGAATTCGTCCTTGATGACGTCGAGCAGGCGGCGATGCAGCCGCTCCACCAAGGTCAACGCCTCGAGATAGAGCGGCTGCACCGGCGCGTGTCCGGATGCAGGTGCAGCGACTTCCGCCGCCGTGGCTACGGCTTTGATCATGACGAACCCCTGTTGTCGTTTTTATCGACTTATTCGACGAAACTTGTGTTCCGCCTGATATCGCCAACTTAATGGGGCCGTTTGAACATCCGCTTAAATAAGACAATAAAGAGATCATGAATTTAAGACAGTGAATCGCCGATTAAGCCCGCGAATAAAGGGCTTTTCGCAACCTCCGATTCACGTTTGGAGGGCTCTGTTCACGCTTCGTCTGGCGACCTGTCACATTCGAATACAACATCGTTCGAATTCGAAAGATTCGCGTAACAGGTGTGACCACCGCGTTAGGGTGACTCAAATCTTACCGCGTCGAATTTCTTCCCGACCGCGACAATTGTCGTCGAATTTTACGCGACGCCGCGCGACCGGCCTTCCCAATATGGCGCGCGCAGCACTTTGCGGTCGATCTTGCCAAGCCCGGTGACCGGAATCGCGTCGACGAAGTCGATGGTCTTCGGCGACCACGGCGCGCCGCGCTTCTGCTTCACATGCGCCTGCAATTCCGCGGCGTCGTTGTTGGCGCCTTGCTTCAGCACCACGAAGGCCTTCACCGCCTCGCCCCATTTGTCGTCGGGCACGCCGATCACGGCGGCGGAAGCGACCGCGTGATGCGCCATCAACGCGTCCTCGACTTCGCGCGGATAGATGTTGAAGCCGCCGGAGATGATCATGTCCTTGGTGCGGTCGACGATATAGAGATAGCCCTCAGCGTCCTTCACCGCGACGTCGCCGGTGTGCAGCCAGCCGCCGCGGAACGCTTCTTCGGTGGCCTCCGGACGTTTCCAGTAGCCGTCCATCACCAGCGTGCCGCGAACGCAGATTTCGCCGGGCTCGCCGACGCCGACCTCGCGCATGTCGGAATCGAACAGCTTGACGTCGACCAGCGGATTCGGCCTTCCGCACGAGCCGAGCCGGCCGGGCTTGCTATCATCGTGATCGATCTTGCGCATCGTGGTGATGCATTGCGGCGCTTCGGTCTGGCCGTAAAGCTGCACGAAGACGGAACCGAAGATCTTCATCCCCTCGCGCAGCCGGTCCGGCGACATCGGCGCCGCGCCATAGACGATCATGTCCAGCGAGCTCAGATCGTATTTGGCGCGGACCGCCGGCGCGTCGATCAGTGCATAGATCAGCGTCGGCACCAGGAACGCCGCGGTGATCCTCTCTTCCTCAACGACACGGCAATAGGACTCGGTCTCAAAGCCCTGCACCAGCCGGACGAAGCCGCCGCGCATCATCACCGGATAGACGGTGACGCCGGCGGCGTGGCTGATCGGGGTGGCGGCAAGAAAGCGGATTTCGGCCGGCCAGTCCCAATCGGCATAGAGCAGCACCGCCATCGTGGTCAGCGCGCGATGCGGGATCATCACGCCCTTGGAGCGGCCGGTGGTGCCGCCGGTGTAGGCCAGCCAGGCAATCTCACCGGTCGCGCTGTCGTCGACCAGCGGCTCCGGCGTGACCTCGGCGAAGCCCGCCAGCAGGTCGCGGGCGCCGTCGACGGATCCGAACGACAGCAGATGCTTCAGGCCGGGCACCCGGCGCCGGATCGCCAGCCCGCGCTCGGCGAATTTGCCGCTCTCCACGATCAGCGCGTCGATCTCGGCGTCCTCGATGATGAAGGCATGGTCGTCCTCGGCCGCCATCGGATGCAGCGGCGTGTAGCGCAGGCCCATCACCATCGCGGCCGAAATCGCCGCCCAGGATTCGGCGCGGTTGCCGGACAGGATCGACAAGGCATCGCCCTTGGTCAGGCCGACGGCGCGGAACAGGCTGATGAAGCGGCCGACCGCCTCGCCGAATTCGCGGTAGCTCCAGCGCAGATTGCCGTCGGCGATTGCCGGCCGGTCGCCATAGCGCGCCACCGCGTTGACGATCAGGCCACCGCCGGTTCCGCCGCAGTGCAATTGATTGATCTGATTCATGATGCCCTCCCCTTCGCCGCGCAGCCTTCTAGCGGAGGCTCTGAGCGGTCCAAAATCCTATGGCGGCCGTTCCCGCGCCGCCATCCATGCCAGCGCCAGATACGCCGCCAGCAGCAGTGCTTCAATCGAAACGATCACCAGGCTGCCGCCGTAGATGGCGGGAAACATCAGCTCGATCACCGCCATCGACACCACGGTCGTCAGCCAGACCACAGCGCCCCACGGCGTCGCCAGCCACAGCCCGACCGCGGCGACCAGTTCGATCACCGCGAAATACACCGTGGCGGTTTGCCAAGCCATCGCCTGGCTTTCGAAGGCGTCGTCCTCGCCGCCTATGAATCCAGTGATCTGTGCCCAATGGTAAAGCCCCTTGATCACCGACAGCACCGCCATCACCCGCAGGAACAGCACCAGCCGCTGGGTCCAGTCGTTGTCGTGGTTGTCGGCGCGTTCCGAGGAAATCGCCGCCACCGACATCGCACGGTCCCGCGGCGATGGTTCGCGCGATGGGGTCTCAGACATGCGTTTCAGGGCTCAATGGGGTGATCGGGAGGCGGTGGACCGGAATCTCCAGCCGAGTCTTGACCCGGCGGCCCCGCAAAATCAATCGCCCAGCTGCGGCGACGCGGCCCGGACAATTGCGGCAAATCAAGACTGCGGTGACGCGACAATGGCATGGTGCTACTCTAGAACACATTAAAATTGGACTGCCTGCAGGGAGTGTTGGAACAATGGCGATCAAATTCGGGCGCCCCATCGAAATGCGCGACCAGCGCCCCCCCGCCGCCCCGTCACTCGACCTGGTGGTCCGTCCGAGGCGGAACCGTAAGGCGGAATGGGCGCGCCGGCTGATCCGCGAGAACGTGTTGACCACCGACGACCTGATCTGGCCGCTGTTCGTGATCGACGGCAACAACCAGCGCGTCCAGGTGGCGTCGATGCCCGGGGTGGAGCGGCTCAGCGTCGACCAGGTGGTCCGCGACGCCGAGCGCGCCGCCAGGCTGAACATCCCCTGCATCGCGCTGTTTCCCTTTACCGAACCGTCGCTGCGCGACGAGCATGGCTCGGAGGCGACCAATTCCGACAATCTGGTGTGTCAGACGGTCCGCGCCATCAAGAAGGAATTCCCCGATCTCGGCGTGCTGTGCGACGTGGCGCTCGATCCCTTCACCAGCCACGGCCATGATGGGCTGATCGCGAACGGCAAGATCCTCAACGACGAGACCGTCGCGGTGCTGGTGCGGCAGGCATTGGTTCAGGCCGAGGCCGGCTGCGACATCATCGCGCCGTCCGACATGATGGATGGCCGCGTCGCCGCGATCCGCGAAGGCCTCGACCAGGCCGGCTTCCTCGACGTCCAGATCATGGCCTATGCGGCGAAATATGCCTCGGCATTCTATGGCCCGTTCCGCGACGCGATCGGCTCGGCCAAGGCGCTGACCGGCGACAAGCGCACCTACCAGATGGACCCCGCCAATTCCGACGAGGCGATTCGCGAGGTTGAGCTCGACATCGCCGAGGGCGCCGACATGGTGATGGTGAAGCCGGGGATGCCCTATCTCGACATCATCCGCCGGGTCAAAGACACCTTCGCGGTGCCCACCTTCGCCTATCAGGTGTCCGGCGAATACGCGATGATCGCCGGCGCCGCCGCCAATGGCTGGATCGACGGCGAGCGGGCGATGATGGAAAGCCTGCTCGGCTTCAAGCGCGCCGGCGCTGACGGCGTGCTGACCTATTTCGCGCCGCAGGCCGCCGAGAAGCTGCGGGCGCAGACCTGAGAGTCCGGCCCTAACGCCGGGTTGATTGCTTCTTTGTAATGCGGCCGTGGCCTTGTACCGGGCCGCGGCCGTCTCCATGTCGAGCCATGGTTCGATATCTGGGTTCGGCACTTTCAGGGAGCAACGGTCATGTCTGAATATGGTTCGCGTGGCGGCTGGCGCGGCGACGGCGCGGACGTCCGGCCGCCGGCGTTCGACCCGTGGCTGTCTCCGGAACTGTTTCAGGGCGTCCTCACCAAGCGGGTGCTGGCGTTCCTGATCGACCTCGTGGTGCTGGCGATCCCGGTGATTCTGGCGGTGGTGTTCATCGCGGTGTTCGGCGTCGTCACGCTCGGGCTGGGCTGGACGCTGTTCTGGCTGGTATCGCCGGCGTCGGTGATCTGGGCGTTGATCTATTATGGCGCGTCGCTCGGCGGCCCCTATTCGGCAACCATGGGGATGCGGGTGATGGGGCTGGAGATGCGCACCTGGTTCGGCGAACCGAGCTACTTCGTGCTCGGCGCGGTGCATGCGGTGCTGTTCTGGATCTCGATCACGATGCTGTCGCCGTTCGTGCTGCTGGTCGGTCTGTTCAACGGCCGCCGCCGGCTGTTGCACGACATCGTGCTGGGAACCGTGGTGATCAACGCCGCGGTCCAGCTTCCGGCGCGCTCGTACTGAGCCCGCAAAGCGATTGACCGCCGCGATTCGCGGGGCGATGCTGTGCCAGCCTGGAGGTTGACGGACCGACGTGACACAGCACTCGCGCGACACCCCGCAGTTCTATCTGACGGCACCCTCGCCCTGCCCGTATCTTCCCGGGCGGCACGAACGCAAGGTGTTCACCCATCTGGTCGGCGGCAAAGCTGGCGAGCTCAACGATCTGCTCACCCATGGCGGATTCCGGCGCAGCCAGTCGATCGCCTATCGACCGGCCTGTGACCAGTGCCGCGCCTGCGTCTCGGTCCGGGTGATCGCCGGCGAGTTCCGGGCCTCGCGCAATCTGCGCAAGAACATGGCGCGTAACGCCGACATCGTCGGCGAGCTGCGCAGCGCGGTGCCGACCTCGGAGCAGTATTCGGTGTTCCGCGCCTATCTCGACCAGCGCCACCGCAACGGCGGGATGGCCGACATGACCGTGCTCGACTACGCGATGATGGTCGAGGACAGCCACGTCGAAACCCGGATCATCGAATACCGCAAGCGCAATATCGACACCGGCATCACCGGCCGCGGCGGCGACCTGCTGGCTGTGGCGCTGACCGACGTGCTCAATGACGGGCTGTCGATGGTGTACTCGTTCTTCGAGCCGTCCGAGCAACACCGTTCGCTCGGCACCTTCATGATCCTCGATCACATCGCCCGCGCCCGCCGGCTCGGCCTGCCCTACGTCTATCTCGGCTACTGGATCGAAGGCTCGCAGAAGATGGACTACAAGGGCCGCTACCTGCCGCAGCAGCGGCTCGCCCCATCAGGCTGGCTCCGCGTCGACGCCGAGGGCGAACATCCGGAGCCGTGGGAGTAGCGGCCGTCGCGGCGATAGCTCGGCGCATCGCCGGTGGATGCAATCATCCCCGCGAAAGCGGGGATCCAGTACGCCGCAGCATCTCGATTGATTACACTCGCTCTACAATACTGGGCCACCCGCTTTCGCGGGTGGTGACGGTTGTTCTCGTTGCGCAGCACTGCTCGCCGCATCAACCCGCGACGTAGTCCACCACCAGCTTGGCATTCAGCGCGATGATGATCGCCGCCACCAGCGCGGCGACCGCGGTGAGCCAGCGCGGCGCCACGAACACGCCCATCTTGGCGCGGCTGGCGGTGAACAGCACCAGCGGCACCACCGCGAATGGCAGTTGCAGGCTGAGCACCACCTGACTGAGGATCAGCAATTGCCCGGTGGCCTTCTCGCCGGCCCAGATCGTGACCACGACGGCCGGCACGATCGCGATCATCCGGGTAATCATCCGCCGCAGCCACGGCGCAATCTTGAGCTGGATGAAACCTTCCATCACCACCTGCCCGGCCAGCGTCGCCGTGATGGTGGAGTTCAGCCCGCAGCATAGTAGCGCGATGCCGAACAGCGTCGGCGCCAGCGCCGAGCCGAGCAATGGTGCCAGAAACGCGTGGGCCTGATCGAGTTCGGCGACGTCGGTCTTGCCGGCGCTGTGGAAGGTCGCCGCGGCGAGAATCAGGATCGAGGCATTGATGGTCAGCGCCAGACACAGCGCGATGGTGGAATCGATGGTGGCGAGCTTGATCGCCTCGCGCTTCTCCGGAACGCTGTCGCCATAACCGCGGGTCTGCACCAGCCCGGAATGCAGATACAGATTGTGCGGCATCACGGTGGCGCCCAGGATTCCCAACGCCAGATACAGCATCTCCGGATTGCGCAGGATTTGCGTGGTCGGCGCGAAGCCGCGGATCACCTCGCCCCAGTTCGGATCCGCCATCGCGATCTGAATCGCGAAGCACGCCGCGATCACGCCGAGCAGCGCCACTACGAAGGCCTCGATCCAGCGAAACCCGAACGCCTGCAGCGCCAGGACCAGGAACACGTCGGCGGCGGTGATGATCACGCCGATCTCGAGCGGAATGTGAAACAGCAAATTGAGCCCGATCGCGGTCCCGATCACTTCGGCCAGATCGGTGGCGGTGATGGCGATTTCCGCCGACAGCCACAGCGGCAGCGAGGCCCAGCGCGGATAGGCGTCACGGCAGGCTTGCGCCAGATCGCGGCCGGAGCCGACGCCGAGCCGCGTGCACAGCGATTGCAGCACGATCGCCATCACGTTGGAGAGCAGCGCGACGGTGAGCAGCGCGTAGCCGAATTTCGAGCCGCCGGCGAGCGAGGTCGCCCAGTTGCCGGGGTCCATGTAGCCGACCGCGACCAGATAGCCCGGCCCCAGGAACGCCACCAGCTTGCGCCAGAACGAGCCGCCACGCGCGGTCGGCACCGAGCCAAACATCCCGGACAGTGACGGCTCGCCGCGCGCGCTGCGCCAGCCGCCGTCCAGCGACGGTGGAGGCAATTCAGGGTTCAAACCGGGAGTTCTCGCATCCATGTCCACAATCTGGCGGATGATCGAGCTTAATGCAACTAACTTGCATGTGCATGAAGCAAAATCCTGTCCGTCGCCCCGAATCGCGGCCCAGTCTGACCCGATCCACCGGCGGTATTCCTTGATCCGACGCAGCCGGCGGACGCTTTCGCGCTCCGGATACGGGAACCGGGTGGCTTGCCGGCGCGCGACGCAGTCCATGGTGGCAGCGTCGCGCCCGAGGAGCCACCCATGACCCAGCCGCATCCTGACCTGTTGCCGCCGAGCTTCGCGCGGCTGGCGTGGTCGAATCTGGCGGCGCAGTCGGCCGAGCAGATCGCGCTGGCTGCGGCGCCGATTGTCGCGGTGTTGCTGCTGGGGGTCGGCGAAGCGCAAACCGGCCTGCTGCAGACCGCGCTGACCCTGCCGTTCGTGCTGTTCGCAATTCCCGCGGGCCTGCTCGCCGACCGGATCTCGCGGCGCTGGCTGATGGCCGGCGCCGAGGCGCTGCGGGCCGTCGCGCTGCTGGGGGTGCTGGGGCTGATTGGGATCGGCGCGCTGACCCTTCCGATGCTGGCGCTGCTCGGCTTCGTCGCGGTGTGCGGCACGGTGGTCTACAGCGTCGCCGCGCCGGCGCTCGTGCCCGCGCTGGTGCCGCCGCGCTCGCTGGCCGCGGCGAATGCGCGGATTGAACTCGCCCGCACCATCGCCTTCGCCAGCGGCCCCGCGCTCGGCGGCGTGCTGGTCGGATGGCTCGGCGCGGCGTCGGCCTTTGGCGTCGCCGCCGCGCTGTCGATCGCCGCGGTGATTCTACTCGCGGGCATCGACGAGCCGACACGAGCGCCGGCGCCGCCGCGCCATCCGTGGCGCGACGTCGTCGAGGGCGCATCCTTCGTGGCCAGCCATCCGCTGCTGCGGCCAGTGTTCATCACCCAGCTGATCTTCAACACCGCCTCGTTCCTGATCCTGGCGGTGTTCGTGCCCTATGCGGTGCGGCGTCTCGGCCTGTCGGCGACCGGCATCGGCGTCACGCTGTCGATGTATGGCGCCGGCATGGTGGTGGGCGCGCTGCTGGCGACGCGGGTGATGCGGCGGCTGCCGTTCGGCGTCGTGGTCGGGTTCGGCCCGGTCACCGGCTTCGTCGCCGCGCTGGTGATGGCGCTGACCACGCTGATCCCCTCGCCGGCGCTCGCGGCCCTCAGCTTCTTCCTGCTCGGCGCCGGTCCGATCCTGTGGGTGATCAGCACCACCACGCTGCGCCAGGCGGTGACGCCGCCGCAGCTGCTCGGCCGGGTCTCGGCAATCAACATCATGAGCTATGGCGCGCGGCCGGTCGGCGCCGGGCTCGGCGCGCTGATTGGCGGCATCTGGGGCGCCGAGATCTGCCTCTATCTCGCGGTCTTTGGCTTCGCCGCGCAGGCGCTGGTGATCCTGCTGTCGCCGGCGGTCAGCCTGATCGAGCAACCCGCCGCCGGCGGCGCGCTACGCAGCGCCTGAACCCCGAACACGGAAACGTGGGCTTTACGACCGCTCTTTAGATGATGTAGATCATCTAAAGAGCGGAGCCAGCGCCATGACCGACCAGGCCATCACCACGATCGTCGAGACGCCGCCCGCCGCGGCCGCCTCGACCACGCCGCAGATCGCGGTGCTGGCAGCGCTGGCCGCGATCGGCACACTGGCGACCAACATCCTGCTGCCGTCGCTGCCGCAGATGGCGGCGTCGCTGCGGGTCTCGACCGCGGCCGTCACCGCGTCGATCACGGTGTTTCTGGCGGTGTTCGCGGCCGGCCAGCTCGCAGTCGGACCGATCTCGGATCGCTACGGACGGCGCGTTCCGGTGCTGGCGGGATTCGTCGTGTTCATCGCCGGCAGCATCTGCTGCGCGTTGGCGACCGATCTCACCGGCCTGTTGATCGGCCGGGTGATCCAGGCATCCGGCGCCTGCGCCACCTCGGTGCTGTCGCGCGCGATCGCCCGCGACCTGTTCAGCGGTGCGGCGCTCGGCCGTGCGATGGCGCTGATCATGATCGCGATGGCGGCGGCGCCCGGCTTCTCGCCGCTGCTCGGCGGCGCGCTTGATCACTATTTCGGCTGGCGCTCGGAGTTCGTGTTCGTTGCGATCTTCGCCGCGGTCGCGGCACTCGCTTACGCGGCGGTGCTGGGCGAGACCCATCGCTCGCTGCGAATCCCGCTCAACCCGTTCGCGATCACCCGCACTTACTACGGCCTCGCCACCGACCGCCGCTTCCTGGTGCCGGCCGCCACCGTCGGCCTGATCATGGGCGGGCTGTTCGCGATGTTCTCGGCAGCGCCGCGGGTGCTGATCGAAGGCCTGCGCTTCACCCCGATCGCGCTCGGCCTGTTCTTCGCCGGCACCGTGCTGGTGGTGTTCGGCGCCGGCATGCTGGCGACCCGGCTGGCGCCGCGGTTCGGGCTTGATCGCGCGATCCGCGCCGGGCTGTGGATTGCCGCCACCGGCAGCGCCGCAATCCTGCTGGTGGCGCTGTTCGACGGCCGGTTCCTGCCGTTCCTGGCGGCGATCTCGGTGTTCCTGCTGGGCATGGGGATCGTCAATCCGCTTGGCACTGCGCAGGCGCTGTCGCCGTTCGGCGACAAGGCCGGCGCCGCCTCCGCTTTGCTCGGCTTCTGGCAGATGATGGGCGCGGCCATCGGGGTCTGGCTCGCCGCCACGGTTCACCCCGACGCGATGACCGGGCTCGGCATGGTGCTGACCGGCGCGTCAGGGCTGGCACTGGCGCTGTACGCGATGCGGGCGCGCGCCAGGTAGCCTGTCGCGAATCGACGATCTTCCCGCTTTCCTTAGCCGCGATTTTCTTGCAGAACGCCGCCATGGCAGATGAAACCGATGCGGGAACGATCCGAGGCTTTGTCCGGTGGGCGATGCAGCCGCCGCAATCCTATGTGATGTATCTGATCGCTGTGGTCCTGATCGGCGGGCTGTCGTTCTACGCCGGTTCGCTGAAGCCGAAGACGGCGCCTCACGTCGTGCCGCAATCGGTCAGCCAGCCGAACGGCAAGTAGCGCCGGGCCGTTCGCGGCATCACGACCGCGTCGCCAGCACCACGCCCGCTAGCGTGAAGATCAGCGCCGCGATCTGGCCCCAGCCCAGCGGTTCATGCAGCACGATCGCCGAAGCCACCACGCCGATCACCGGCACCGCCAGCGTACCGATCGCCGCCACCGAGGCCGGCAGTCGTTCGAGGGCTGCGAACCAGCACAAATAGGCGACGCAGAACTGGATCAGCGTCAGATAGATCAGCGCCGCCCAGCCGAGCGGCGACAGCGCGTCGAGCCGCGGCACCTCGAACGCAAGGCCGATCAGCGTCACCGGAATGCAGCCCAGTCCGATCTGCCAGGCCGCGGAGGTCGCGCCCGGCAGCGCGATCGGAAAGCGCTTCAGGAAGATGGTGCCGAGCGCGAAGCCGATCGCGCCGCTCAGCGCCAGCAGCACGCCCGGCAGCTTGGCGAGGCTGGCGGCGAAGCCGTTGGCGCCGAGCAACGCCGCGATGCCACCGAACGCCATGATCAGCGCCAGCACGCGCAGCGACGTCAGCCGCTCGCCGAGCAGCGGCCACGCCAGCAGCGCCGTCCACACCGGCATGGTGAAGGCGATCACCGAGGTCTCGCCGGCCGGCAGCCACAACAGCGCGATCCCCATCACCACCATCCAGAGCGTGACGTTGAAGAAGGCCGAGACCAGAACCCGCATCCACTGCGCCCGCGGCACCCGCAAATCGTCGCGGCGCAGCCGCGCATAGGCGAACAGCGCCAGCGACCCCGCAAGGCCGGTGAAGCCGCGCGCCGGCAGCGGCGGCCATTCCGAAATCACGAATTTGGTGACCGGCCAGCTCAGGCCCCACGCCACCGAGGTGACGGCGAGCAGGACAAAGCCGGTGGCCGCGGCGCGGCTGCGCGCGGGGGATATGTCGAGATCGGACATGATGCATCCGGTGGGTAGGACCGGCTCACATTGCCGGTATTGGAGCCTTGGCACCACCCGGAAAGCGATACCGCCATTCGCGGCGCCTGAGTCGCGCTTTGGCAACCCCGCGCGGAGAAAAAATACCTGCCTGTGAACAGTGGGTGTAGCTCGGTTTCGAACCGCCTCGGCCATTTTTTTGCGCTTCCGATTCCGTGAGGACTCACCGATACTTGCCACCATCAGGACGCGGCCATGCCCCCTGTGATTTCCGATTTTCCACCATATTTAGTATTTGATTCAGGAACTCGCACTAGTTCTTGACGGGCGCAACGGAGTCGGCCTAGTTTTGGACCGTCCAACGCGGGTTGTTTTGGGTCCCGCCGGACACTCCCAGAAGGGTATCCAACAGGCCAACTCCGTCAGCCGGCGCGGCAACGGGGCGTGGGCTTGTCTGTGCCGCGAACCGGCGTCTGGGCGACAAAAAAACGAGCCGGACAACGGCTCCGACGAGCGTGCAAGGCGTTGAACAGCATCGCCCCCGTGAACCTGAGCGGCGCTCAGGGTGGGCGAAGCGGCAAAAGAGAAACAGGGTCGGGATACCGGCTCGAGCTGCGAACAAAGTTCGCGATGGTTGAACTCGCCGGGCCGCATAAGATGCGGGTCCGGTCTTATGAACGGGGCACGAGATGAAGATCGAGCGGCGCTACACCAAGGACGGCCAGTCACCCTACGCCGAGATCCAGTTCCGGATGACCACCAGCGAGATTCGCAATCCCGATGGCTCGGTGGTGTTTCGTCTCGAAAACGTCGAGGTCCCGGAGTTCTGGTCGCAGGTCGCCTCCGACGTGCTGGCGCAGAAATATTTCCGCAAGGCCGGCGTCGCCGCCCGTCTGAAGAAGGTCGAGGAAGAGACCGTGCCGTCGTGGCTGTGGCGCTCGGTGCCCGACACCGAAGCGATGGCCCATCTGCCCGAGCACGAGCGCTATGTCAGCGAATTGTCGTCCAAGCAAGTGTTCGATCGCCTCAGCGGCTGCTGGACCTATTGGGCCTGGAAGGGCGGCTACTTCACCTCCGAGGATGACGCCCACGCCTTCCACGACGAGCTGCGCTACATGCTCGCGAAGCAGATGGTGGCGCCGAATTCGCCGCAATGGTTCAACACCGGCCTGCACTGGGCCTACGGCGTCGACGGCCCCGGCCAGGGCCATTTCTATGTCGACTGGCAGACCGGCAAGCTGACCAAGTCGAAATCGGCCTATGAGCACCCGCAGCCGCACGCCTGCTTCATCCAGGGCATCCAGGACGACCTCGTCAACGAGGGCGGCATCATGGATTTGTGGGTGCGCGAGGCGCGGCTGTTCAAGTACGGCTCCGGCACCGGCTCCAACTTCTCGCGGCTGCGCGGCGAAGGTGAAAAACTCTCGGGCGGCGGTCGCTCCAGCGGCTTGATGAGCTTCCTCAAGATCGGCGACCGCGCCGCCGGCGCGATCAAGTCGGGCGGCACCACGCGCCGCGCCGCCAAGATGGTGGTGGTCGACGCCGACCATCCGGACATCGAGACCTATATCGACTGGAAGGTGAAGGAAGAGCAGAAGGTCGCCGCGATGGTGACCGGCTCCAAGATCAACCAGAAGCACCTCAAGGCGATCATGCGCGCCTGCGTCAATTGCGAAGGCAGCGGCGACGATTGCTTCGATCCCGACAAGAACCCGGCGCTGCGCCGCGAGGTCAAGCTGGCGCGCCGCGCAATGGTGCAGGACGCGATGATCAAGCGCGTCATCCAGTTCGCCAAGCAGGGCTACAAGGAAATCGATTTCCCGACCTACGACACCGACTGGGATTCGGAGGCCTACCTCACCGTCTCCGGCCAGAACTCCAACAACTCGGTGTCGCTGAAGGATGATTTCCTCCGCGCGGTCGAGACCGACGGCGACTGGAATCTGATCGGCCGCACCAACAAGAAGGTGATGAAGACGATCAAGGCCCGCGATCTGTGGGAGAAGATCGGCTACGCCGCCTGGGCCAGCGCCGATCCCGGCCTCCACTTCAACACCACGATGAACGACTGGCACACCTGCAAGGCCTCGGGCGACATCCGCGCGTCCAATCCCTGCTCGGAATACATGTTCCTGGATGATACCGCCTGCAATCTGGCCTCCGCCAATCTGCTGACCTTCTACGACACCACCGCGAACGTGTTCGACATCGAAGCCTATGAGCATCTGTGCCGGCTGTGGACCGTGGTGCTGGAAGTCTCGGTGATGATGGCGCAGTTCCCGTCGAAGCAGATCGCGGAATTGAGCTACGAATTCCGCACGCTCGGCCTCGGCTTCGCCAATATCGGCGGCCTGCTGATGACCATGGGCCTCAGCTACGACTCCAAGGAAGGCCGCGCGCTGTGCGGCGCGCTGACCGCGATCATGACCGGCGTCGCCTACGCCACCTCGGCCGAGATGGCCAAGGAGCTCGGCCCGTTCCCCGGCTACAAGAAGAACGCCAGCCACATGCTGCGGGTGATCCGCAATCATCGCCGCGCCGCGCATGGCGAATCCCGCGGCTATGAGGGCCTGGCGGTGTCGCCGGAGCCGCTCGACCAGATCTCCTGCCCGCTGCCCGACGCCGTCGAGCACGCCAAGGCGGCCTGGGACAAGGCGCTCGAACTCGGCGAGCTGCACGGCTATCGCAACGCCCAGACCACGGTGGTGGCGCCGACCGGCACCATCGGCCTCGTGATGGATTGCGACACCACCGGGATCGAGCCCGATTTCGCGCTGGTGAAATTCAAGAAGCTCGCCGGCGGCGGCTACTGGAAGATCATCAACCGCGCGGTGCCCGCCGCGCTGCGGATCCTCGGCTATCCGGAAAACCAGATCGCCGAGATCGAGGCCTATGCGGTCGGCCACGGCTCGCTCAGCAATTCGCCGGCGATCAACGTCTCGACCCTGAAGGCCAAGGGCTTCACCGACGAGGCGCTGAAGAAGGCGGAGGCAGCATTGCCGACCGCCTTCGACATCAAATTCGCCTTCAACAAATGGACCTTCGGCGAGGACTTTTTGCATGATGCGCTGAAGCTCGACGCCGAGACCATCGCGGCGCCGAATTTCGACCTGCTGTCCGCGATCGGCTTTTCCAAGCGCGAGATCGAGGCCGCCAACATCCACATCTGCGGCGCCATGACCATCGAGGGCGCGCCGCATCTGAAGGCCGAGCATTACGGCGTGTTCGACTGCGCCAATCCCTGCGGCAAGATCGGCAAGCGCTATCTCTCGGTCGAGAGCCACATCCGGATGATGGCGGCGTCGCAGCCGTTCATCTCGGGCGCGATCTCCAAGACCATCAACATGCCGAACGACGCCACCGTGGAGGATTGCAAGTCCGCCTACCTGCTGTCGTGGAAGCTGGCGCTGAAGGCCAACGCGCTGTATCGCGACGGCTCGAAGCTGTCGCAGCCCTTGAACTCGCAGCTGATCAGCGACGACGAGGACGAGGACGACGCCATCGAGGCGTTCTACGACAAGCCGATGGCGGCGCGCACCGCGCACATCTCCGAAAAGGTGGTGGAGCGGCTGGTCGAGCGCATCGTGGTGATGCGCGAGCGCGAGAAGATGCCGGATCGCCGCAAGGGCTATACCCAAAAGGCGGTGGTCGGCGGCCACAAGGTCTATCTGCGCACCGGCGAATATGACGACGGCCGGATCGGCGAGATCTTCATCGACATGCACAAGGAAGGCGCAGCGCTGCGCTCCTTCATCAACAATTTCGCCATCGCGGTGTCGCTCGGCCTGCAATACGGCGTGCCGCTGGAGGAATATGTCGACGCCTTCACCTTCACGAGGTTCGAGCCCGCCGGCCCGGTCCAGGGCAACGACTCGATCAAATACGCCACCTCGATCCTCGACTACGTGTTCCGCGAACTCGCGGTCAGCTACATGGGCCGCTTCGACCTCGCCCATGTCGATCCCTCGGAGTCGGGTTTCGACGCCATGGGCAAGGGCGTCGAGGAAGGCCGCGCGCCGGAGCAGCCCAACAACAAGTATCTGTCGAAGGGCCTGACCCGCTCGCGCACCGACAATCTGGTGGTGATGCGCTCCAGCGACACGCGCGGCGCGACACCCTCCCCCACCGCCGGCCCGGTGTCTGAGGCCAACAGGGGCGGCGTCACGTCCCTCTCCTCCGCCCGCGTCGCCGATGCGCTCGAAGGCGCCACCGCGCTGAAGCAGGAAGCCCAGCACGATTTGTCGCCGACCGAAAAGCTCGAAGCCCTGCAATGGAGCCGCGCCGGCGCCGCAGCGCATGCCCAGCCCGTCACCTCCAAAGCCGAACGCCGCGCCGAAGCCAAGGCGCGCGGCTACGAAGGCGATTCATGTGGGGAATGCGGGAATTTCACGCTGGTACGGAACGGCACCTGCATGAAGTGCGATACGTGCGGGTCAACGACGGGGTGTAGCTGAGCTACTAATCCACAGGTAGAAGGGCGGCGACTACTCGCCGCCCTTGACACATCAGAACAAATCACGAACTATGCCACCTGTATCACGTAGGAGAATAGCCATGGCAACGAACCCACCTAAAGGCGACGGACATCGCAACGGCGCCGTGAAAGAACGATCGCAGACGTACAACACCAAGACCGAAACTTGGGTGAAACGCGACACCGATACTGGTCGATTCATGGACGTGAAGTCCGACGGCAAACCTTTCAAAGGTGTCCGCAAGGAGGATTAGCGTCGCTTCGGGTGAGCAAAGACTGACCCGTGAGGCGAGTTGGCGGAGCGTAATGCCCTCGCGCTCAGCGCGGCGCAATATGCTTCGCTATTGCGCCGCCTTGAAACATCGTAAATGGAATCCCGATGGTTTTGCTTCTCGAAGAAGTATTCCGCACGGAAGGCGTACCGGAATTCACATTCGTCGCACCGCCGAATTACTCGGAGATCCTTTTGGACATCCGCAGGTCGGGGAAGCCGGTCGTTCTAGAGGGGCAGTCGGGCACGGGAAAGACAACTTGCGTCAAGCGGATTGTTGCCGAGTTGGGTGATGGACTTCAGACTGAATACCTGACTGCTCGCAATCCTGTTCACGTGTCACGAATAGAAACTATTGTTCAACAGCATCTCACAGGTCGATTTGTAATCGACGATTTCCATCGATTGTCTCAGCCCCTACAAGAGCAGATTGCTAACGTCGCCAAACTCTCGGCAGAGTTGGGCGACGAAGCAGACCTACCAAAGCTAATCATTATTGGCATCAATCAGGTCGGCTCTGCTCTGATTCAACTTGTTCCGGATATTGCGAAACGTACCGGAATTCACAGAATCTCCCCGGGCCGGAAAGCCGACATCGCTGAACTCGTTGAAAGCGGGTGCTCCAGCCTCAATGTTAAAATTGTCAATTCAGACGCCATTTATAACGAAAGTCGCGGTGACTACTGGCTGACTCAGCAGCTTTGCCAATCCATTTGCATCTCTAGCAACGTGACTCAGACGCAAGAAGATATAAAATCAATAGAGTTCAATATAGACGAAATACGGCAGCGCGTCGTCGAAAGGCTCAGGGCGGCCTACTATCCAGCAGTTAAAGAATTTTGCCGCGGTAGGCGCTTCAGACCGAGCAATGACCCGTACTTTAAGCTCCTTCGAGAAGTCGGCCAGCAGGAATCTTCGATAGTTGACCTTACCGAGATGGCCAATGCGGTACCAACCGTTCGTGGCAGCATAAATAACATCAAAGACTATCGCCTTCAGATCTTAATCGAATCAAAACCCCTGGTCGCAACTCATTTTTACTACAACACTGATACGAAGACGTTCGCGATCGAAGATCCTGCCCTATTCTATTTCATCAAACATCTTGATTGGAACCAACTTCGTCAGGACTGTGGATTTAGAGAGAGCAGCGATGACTATCAGTTCGACGTTGCCTTGTCGTTTGCAGGTGAGAATCGAGAACTAGCTCAGCACATCTACGAAGGGCTTCGAACTCTTGATGTCACTGTGTTTTATGACGCAATGTTCGAAGCAAACTACCTTGGAAAAGCGTGGTCGGCTCAATTCGCAGAAATATTCGGCAAATCGAGCCGATACGTTGTCTGCCTCCTAGACCAGAATCATGCAAACAAAATCTGGCCTACTTTTGAAAGAGAAGTGTTCTCACCCCGAGTGGCGAGTGCGAGCGTGATTCCGATCTTCCTCGACAAAACGAAATTCGTTGGCATTCCCCAAGATATCGTAGGAATACCATTTACGTTCGACCCCACGTTACCCGACTGGAGGACCCGTGCGGATTCGGAGATCATCTACAAGCTCATCGATAAGTTATCTGCATAAGATTCGAGCGGCGCAATACGCTTCGCTATTGCGCCTACGGGGCTACTCGCTCACACCACTAGCAAGCGTAGCCCGGATGCCAATCCGGGTCTTCCCTCCCCGCTGAAATGCCGCTGCCGGATTGCGCTTCGCTCCATCCGAGCTACAGGTCTTTTCTCTCACCTGCGCCGCATGCTAAATTGGCTTCATGACCACCGCCGAGGACATCGAGAAGGCCGTCGAACAACTCAGCTCCCGCGAGCTGGCGCGGTTTCGCGCCTGGTTCGAGGCGTTCGATGCGGAGCGGTTCGATGCGGCGATTGCGCGCGATGCCGCGGCCGGCAAGCTCGATGCCCTGGCTGAGGAAGCCGTCGCCGCGCATCGCGCCGGCCTGTCGCGCGAGCTGTGACCCACAAGGCGACGCCGCGATTCTGGGCGGCGTATGACGACCTCCCCGCGCCGATCAGGAAATTCGCCGACGCCCAATAGGCCTTGCTGAAGACCGATCCGCGGCACCCCTCATTGCAGTTCAAGAAGGTCGGCCGCTATTGGTCGGTTCGCGTCGGCCTGCGCTATCGCGCCCTCGCCGTCGAGGCCGACGGTGAATTCGTCTGGTTCTGGATCGGCTCGCATGCCGACTACGACCGCTTGATCGGTTAGCCAGCAAGCTAGCCCGGATGAAATCCGGGTCCTCCCTCATCGCTGAAATGTCGTTCCCGGATTGCGCTGCGCTCCATCCGGGCTACAGGGTTGCTTCAGGCCATCGCTTCCGCATCTGGATTGAACGAGTTCCGCCGTTCGGAGCCGGGAGCGAGCGGCCCGGCTTTCGCGACGCGCGGCTGAGCTACCTTGCGCCGGACGCGCCGAGGTCTTCGGCCAAGCCGTCGGATGCAGTCTGGACGGCGACGGCCCCAGCGCTGGATGCGGGGTGAATGAAAATGTCGTGCACCAACCCGAGTTTCCCCAGCCCCAGAATGATCAGGCCGTTGATGTCGATTTCGTACCAGGCGTGCGACAGATAGGCGTCGCGCGGAAAGCGGTGATGGTTGTTGTGCAGCCCCTCGCCGAAGGTGAGGATCGTGGTCACCAGCTCGTTGGTGGTGCCGTCATTGATCTCGTAGCGGCGGTAGCCGTAGCGGCCGTCGCTGTGGCAGACCGAATTGACCAGCGAGGTCGCCATCGTCATCACATAGCTGCGGAACAAGCCGGAGAACAGCACACAGCCGATCATCGTATGCACGCCGCCGAAGGCGTAGCCGATCGCGCCCGGAATGATCACCGCCGACAGCGCGTACCAGTACCAGCGGGTCCGGGTGAAGAACATCGCGATCGGATCGGCCAGAATATCCTTGGCGTAGAATTCGGCGTCGGTTGTTTCCCGATCCCACACCCAGCCGCCTTGCGCATGCGCCATGCCCTTGACGAAGCCGGCAATGCGGTTGCCGCCGCCGTCATAGTAAGGGCTGTGGACGTCGCCGGGCTTGTCGGTGTGCAAATGGTGTCGGCGATGATTGGAGACCCATTTCAGCACCGAGCCCTGCACCGCCATCGTGGCGATCGCAGCGAACAGCGCCCGCATCACCGGACCGCAGCGGAAGGCGCGGTGCACGAACAGCCGGTGCATGGCGACGCCGATCCCGATCGTGGTCAGCATGAACATGCCGGCGAACACCGCGATCTCCACCCGGCCGATGCCCTGGGTGAAGGCCCAGAGCAATCCTGCGATCGAGCCTCCGATCATGAAGCCGAAGGCGATATAGGAATCGAAAAACTTGGCCTCGACCACCGGGCCGTCGACCAGCACGCCCGGCGGCATTTTATGGTCCGCGCCTTGTTCCGACGCCACGCCCTGAATTGCGGTCATTTTCAGCCGATCCATTAACGGAAAATTAACTACCTCTTTCAAACTACAGACGCAGGTAGTTTCTGGCAAGCGTCGCCCGGACCAAGCGCGGCGCAATCCATGACTCTTGATTTCGTGGTTAACGCGATTGCGCTGCGTTCAATCCGGGCTACCGGCCCTCATTCATGCCGCTTCAGACCCGCCCCCAAAACGAAAACACCTCGAACATCGACGTCTCGCTTTGCGATTGGATCGTCAGGAGCCCAGCCACCAGATCGCGAAGCCGGTCGCGATACATGCCAGCCCGACAACAGCTCCGACGAACTCGGCAGCTTGGTCCCAGCCGAGGAATTTGAGGATGGCGTGGCCCGTGGCCGTGACGAGCGTTTCCACGATCGCGCTGAGCAGGCTTTGCAGCATGACGTTTAGTCGCGCCACATTCGCCTGGGTTCAACTGCAACAGCGAGCGTAGCCCGGATCCAGCGCAGCGCGATCCGGGACCTCGCTCAGCACTGAAACGCACCTCACCGGATTACGCTGCGCTTCATCAGGGCTACTGGCTTCGCTCGGCGCTTTGCCGCTTCATCTGCCGCAATTCCAGATCGGGCCGATCGGCGTCTGGGTCCAGCACGGACCAAAACTGCCGCCATTGTAGCGGCCGCCGTAGAAGCCGGGCCGGCCGACATAGTGCAATTCCCCGTCCCATCCGTAATAGCGCGGCGTCGGGTCGATATACCAGGGGCGCCGGTTGCGGCGGGCCATGCGCAGATCCGAAGCTTTCTGGCGAAACAGCGGAACGCTGTTGCTCAGCGGCTGATGATAGCCCGGCAGGAAGCCGTAGCCATGCCAGCGCGGCGGCGACCGCTTGTGCACCGGCGCAGCCTGCGCAGCGGCGGAGAGCAGCGACAGGACGACAGCGATCGATAGACAGATGAGGCGCGACATCGGTCGACGATAGACGCTCGGCTGCCGGCAGGCCATTCAAATCTGGGTGCAAATCGAGCTTCGGCCGCTTGCGCGCAGCGTCGCCCGCTGCAGTCCAGTCCGCCGGACGCTGACAGCGCTCCAGCCTCATGCTAGATTGCATCCCATGAAAACCAAACCGCTGACCGACATTCTCGCGCGGGTCGAAACTTGGCCGCCGCATCTGCAGGACGAGCTGGCCGCCTTCGCGCGTGAGCTCGACGCCGGTGCCAACGGTCGCGACTATCAGCCGACGCCGGAGGAACTGGCCGGAATCGACCGTGGATTGCGCGACGCGGCGGAAGGCCGCTTTGCCAGCGAGGCGCAGGTCGAAGCCGCGTTCGCCAAATTTCGCGGTCAATGAAGGTCGTCTATACCGACGAAGCACTGCGTGATCTCGATGCCATCGCCGATTGGTTGACCGCGCACTACCCGACGGTCGCGCCGGCCGTCGGGCGGCGCATTCAGAGCGTCGTGGCCCACATCGCGCGTTGGCCGCAAAGCGCGCGACGGTCCGCCGGCCGGCCGAACGTTTGCGTGGTGCCGCTCGGGCGCTATCCATAACTGATCTTCTATCGCGTCACCGCTGATGCCGTCGAGATCCTGCACATTCATCATGCCGCTCGGCAGCGTTTGGATGACGACGACTCTTAGCCCGAGATCAGATCGCGGGAATTCTTGGGCATGGATTCGGCGTGGATTTCGATAGCGATGCGGCATTGCTCGATCCGGGCCGCCTTGCCCGACTACTTCTTCGGTTCCGTCGCCGGCTTCTCCTTGGTCAGGATCGCGACCA
Source organism: Rhodopseudomonas sp. (assembly GCF_013377015.1). GTDB lineage: Bacteria > Pseudomonadota > Alphaproteobacteria > Rhizobiales > Xanthobacteraceae > JARJEH01. The sequence goes on from NZ_JACABA010000002.1 coordinate 497,303, forward strand.
GCGCGTAGTCCGGCGTCGTGCCCGGCTTGCTGGCGATCTGGTCGTAAATCAGAAAGTCGCCGTCGAGGCGCAGTTTGATATCGTCGATCTTGTCATTGTCGATCGGGTTCAGCGTCACCAGGCTCTCGCCCTTGACCGAGCCCACTTTGGTGTTGGGCTTCAGCGTGGTCGCGGTGCCTTCGACGAAGGTGATGACGCCGTCCTTGTCGATGGTGAATTTGTCGATTTCGGCGAAGGTCTGTTTGCCGAGCTCGTCGCATACCATGTGGGCTTCATGCACCTGGTAGCTGGTCTCGCTGCCGACGAATTTCATCTTGATGTCGCCGCAGCTGTAGATCTTGTCGGCCATCTGGAAGGTGCCCTTGCCGACCCAGACGCCGTCGACGAAAGACGCGCCGCCACCGGCGATTGCTGTTGAACCAAGTGCAACGACGAGCGCGGCGCTCAAGATCAATTTCATCGGACACCCTCCAGTCAAAAGGTTTTCTAATACCTATTTCAGTAATGATTACAGTATGTTGGCATGACAACGCCGGCATCACAAGCGAACCCGCCGGGGATGTCGTTGATATGCATCACCCGCAGAAATCGCCCGTCAGACACCTTGCGGTTCGCCAACCGGATCGAACCGCCGCCGTTGCGCGCGTCCGATTCGTGTGGCTCTCTCGCAGCGAACATCCGCCGCGGCGTCGATGTGACCGGAACACCAGCGTGTTCGCGAACCCCAAAGGATCCGCCATGTCATTGCGCAGCGTTCGTACTCTCGTCGTCGCCCTGATCGCGCTGCTGGCGGCGGGCCTGGCGCCGCCGGCCCGCGCCGACAGCGGCACCATCCACATCTCGTTCCTGAAGGCCGGCTGGGTGATCGGCGGCTCGTTCGGCAGCGGTACCCTGACGTTTCGCGGCCGGACCTATCCGCTCTCGATCGGCGGCCTCAGCTACGGCCTCACCTTCGGCGGTTCGCAAACCGATCTGCACGGCCGGGTCAGCAACATCTTCCGCCCGCAGGATGTCGAGGGCGTCTATGGCGCTGCCGGCGCCGGCGCCACCGTGGTGCAGGGCGCGCAGGCGATCGTGCTGACCAATCAGAACGGCGCGCTGCTGGAATTGAGCGGCCGGCAGACCGGATTGATGGTCAGTCTCGACCTCAGCGGCATGGCGCTGTCGCTGGCCCGCTGATCTGACGCTCAGCGCGGCAGCTTCGGGATCGAGTCCGCAAAGCCGTTGAAGCAGGCCAGCCGCTCGTCCTGCTCGGGCTGCAAACGGCAGTCGGCGACTGCCTTCGCTGCCGCCTTCGGCGGCTTGGCGCCGGGCTTGGCCTTCGGCGGAAACACCGCATCGTAGCAGTCGAGCCGCTCCTTGGAGCCGTCTTCGATGTCGAGGCAGGCCTGCAGCCGCACCGCGATCGATTGCGGCTTGCCGGGCTGCTTGATGGCCGCGCCGGCCGGCTTGGCCTGCTTCGGCTTGATCTGCACCAGCGGCTTGTCGCCGACCATCGGCGGCGGGCTCTGCGCCAGCGCCGTCGCCGAAACCAGCATCGCGCCCAGTATCAACCACGCTCTCATCGGATCCCTCATCGATTGCACCGCATCGCAGCGCGCGGCCGGCATTGTTCGCGTCCCCCTCAAATCGAAGACTCGGCGCGGCGTCAAGCCCCGCAACGGTCGGAGCCGAGCGGCCCTGCGAACGGTCCGGATTGACGAACCCGAAATCCGGGATCATTTTGTCTGGCGTCAAGGCATGCCGCCTGAAATCGGCGTCGGATATTTGTGCGGGTATTTGGCCCGTCCTCTATCCGCCGGCCGCCGCGCCCCCTCAACCATCCGATCTGGAGTCTACGGTGCGCCCTGCCGTCATTGCCACCACCGGCCTCTACACCCCGCCCGACAGCGTCTCGAACGCCGAGCTGGTCGCCGCCTTCAACGCCTATGTCGAACGCTTCAACGCCGACAATCGCGACGCGATCGAGGCCGGGCGGATCGAACCGCTGCAGCCGTCGTCAGTGGAATTCATCGAGAAGGCCTCCGGCATCAAGTCGCGCTTCGTGGTGCAGAAGTCCGGCATCCTCGACCCCGCGGTGATGCGGCCGGTGATTCCGGAGCGTCCCAACGAACAAATCTCGATCCTGGCCGAGATCGCGGTCGCCGCCGCCGAGGATGCGCTGACGCGCTGGGGCAAGCCGCGCGAGCGAATCGGCGCCGTGCTGTGCGCGGCGTCGAACATGCAGCGCGCCTATCCGGCGATGGCGGTCGAGGTTCAAGCTGCGTTGGGGCTTGGCGGCTTCGGCTTCGATATGAACGTGGCCTGCTCGTCGGCGACGTTCGGGATCAAGACCGCGGCCGACTATGTTGCCACCGGATCGGTCGACGCGGTGCTGATGGTCAACCCCGAGATCTGCTCCGGCCATCTCAATTTCCGCGATCGCGACAGCCACTTCATCTTCGGCGACGTCGCCACCGCAGTGATCGTCGAACGCGCCGACCAGGCCGAGGGTGGCTGGGATATTCTCGGCACCAGGCTGAGAACCCAATTCTCCAACAACATCCGCAACAATTCTGGCTTCCTTAATCGCGCTGCGCCGGAGGGCCGCGACCTGCCGGACAAGCTGTTCGTCCAGCAGGGCCGCAAGGTGTTCAAGGAGGTGGTGCCGCTGGTCTCGGAGATGATCCTGGAGCACGCCAGCGATCTCGGCCTCGACCCGCAGGCGCTGAAGCGGATGTGGCTCCATCAGGCCAACATCAACATGAACGAGATCATCGGCCGCCGCGTGCTCGGCCGCGAGCCGACGGCGGACGAGAACGTCATCATCCTCGACCAATATGCCAACACCTCGTCGGCAGGTTCGATCATCGCCTTCCACAAGCACTCCGACGATCTGGTGGCGGATGACGTCGGCCTGATCTGCTCGTTCGGCGCCGGCTACTCGGCCGGCACCGTGTTCGTGCGCAAGCGCTGAAAAGACGATGCCGGCTGGAACAAGCGTCCCGGCTGCGCTATCAAGGCAGATGCAATTTATCCTCGCGGTGTTCATCATTGCAGCGTTGCCGATCGCGGCGATGGCCGAGGACAAACGCCCCGTCAAGCCGCTGCCGCCGCGGCAGGCCAAGACCAACCCCTGCGCCGCGTTCGGGCCGGGCTTTGTGATGGTAGAGGGCACTTCCACCTGCGTCAGGATCGGCGGCAGCATCAGCGTTGGCGCCGGCGGTCGCTCGCGTTAACCCGCCCCCGCCCCCGCAGGCGCGCGGCAGCCTGTTGTTGTGCAATGCCTCCGCTCGCCGGCTCGTCTTGGATTTCGCATATTTGGCCGCTCTTGGCCGCCGGCCCCGGGCAATTACGGGGACGGAAATGTGATCGGCACGGGCGCGTTTTGCTGCTCGGAACCAGTCGCACTATGTTATCTTGACAGTTCGATGACATATTTGCGTCAACTGCGACCGATCGTGCCGCTGGCCGGATTTGCGGTCCTGCTCACCTTGCCTGGACTTGCGATCCAGTCCGGGATGCTGCCGTTCGAGTACAGAATATACGCGCTGTTGGTGGTTTCGGCCGTCTGCATAGCGCTGTGCCTGCTGGCCGGCTTTTCATACGCCGAGCTCGGCCTCGGCCGGCCCTCGTCACGTCGGCACTGGATCGGTTGCGGCACGCTGACGGTCGGGCTTGCCGCGATCATGGTGCTGGCGACAAAGCTGTTCAGCTTCGATCATCAGCAACCAGTCTGGCTGAGCTTTGCGCCGTTCTATGTGCTGGTCTCCAGCCCATGTCAGGAGGTGGTGTGCCGGTCGATCCCCAAACTCATGACCGACCGTCTGCAAACCAACGGCTGGGCCTATGTGCTATATTCCGCCACGATGTTTTCCCTGATCCATCTGGCCTATGGCGACACCGCGCTGCTGCTGAACACCTTCCTGCTCGGCGTGGTGTGGGGCTTCGCCTATCTGCGGATGCGCAACATCTGGCCGTTGATCATCTCCCACGCCGCGATCGGGACGCTGGCGTTTTCGCTCGGACTGGCGTGAACGGACGCGGCAATCGCCGATCAGCGGGCCTGCCATCACCAGCACGCAAACCTACTGTCATTCATTCGCCGCTCCGATCGCGTAGGTTGATCTCATGTTCGATTCTCCGACGCGTCATCTCGCGCTGACCGGCGCCAGCAATTTCCGCGATCTCGGCGGCTATCCCGGACGCGACGGCCGCTTGGTCCGCTGGCGGCGGATGTTCCGCTCCAATCATCTCGGCGATTTGACCGCGCAGGATATCGACGTGCTGCGCGGCCTCGGCTTGAAGAGCGCATTCGATCTGCGCGGCGCGGACGAGCGGCTGGCGAGCATGTGTTGCTTCGACGCCATCACGGTCCATTCGCTACCGATCGAGCCGGCAGTCCTGGTGGCCCTGAAAACTCGGCTGCTCAGCGCCGAGCCGCTGACCGCCGCCGAGACCGCGGAACTGATGCGCGATTCCTACCGCGACTATGTGCGGCGGAACACCCCAGCGTTCCGCGCCCTGTTCGCGCATCTGCTCGAAGACCACGCGCCGCTGGTGATCCATTGCACCGCCGGCAAGGACCGCACCGGCTTCGCCTGCGCGCTGATCCTGAACGCACTCGGCGTGTCCGAGGATCTGATCGTCGAAGATTATCTGCTGACCAATCGCCATTACCGGATCGATCCGGCGACCGCGCGCAGCATCGAGCTGCCCGACGACGTCAAGGCGGTGCTGGTTTCGGTCGAGGAATCGTTCCTCGCTGCGGCGTTCGAGGCCGTGCATGCCGACTACGGCAGTCTCGACGCCTATCTCGCGGACGGCCTTGGCATCGGCGCGCGCGAACAGGCCGCGCTCGACCGGCGCTACCTGGAATCCTGACGCCGCGCGGCGCGCGCGTCAGATTTCCAGTTGGGTGCCGAGCTCGACCACGCGCTCGGTCGGGATCTTGAAGAAGATCGTCGCCCGCGTGGCATTCAGCGTCATGAAGGTGAACAGTCGCTCCCGCCACAGCGCCATGCCGGGATTGAGACTCGGCACAAAGGTCTCGCGGCTGAGGAAGAACGAGGTCGACATCATGTTGAACTCCTGGCCGAACTTCTTGCACAGCGCCAGCGCGGCGGGCACGTCGGGGGTCTGCATGAAGCCGTAGCGGATGGTCAGGCGATGGAAGCCGTCGCCGAGATCGGTCATCTCGACCCGCTCGGAGTCGGGCACGTAAGGCGTCTCCGCGGTCATCACGGTGGCGAGGATGACGCGCTGATGGACGGTCTGATTGTGCTTGAGATTATGCAGCAACGCCGGCGGCACGCCGTCGGTGGCGGCGGTCAGGAATACCGCAGTGCCGCGCGCGCGCGACACGTTGGGGCCGAGCGCCCGCATCACCACGTCGAGCGGGACCGCCTGTTTCTTCAGCTGCTTGCGCACCAGCGAACGGCCGCGGCGCCAGGTCGTCAGCACCGTGAACGAGATGAAGCCGACGAACAGCGGAAACCAACCGCCCTGCGCGACCTTGATGATGTTGGCGGAGAAGTAGGCGAAATCGACCAGCAGCAGCGTGCCGGCTACCGCGACGACGGCAGTCCAGTGCCAACGCCACAGCAGCGACATCACGAAGGAGACCAGGATGGTGTCGATCATCATCGTGCCGGTGACGGCAATGCCGTACGCGGCAGCGAGATTGCTCGACGACTGGAAGCCGATCACCAGCGCCATCACCGCGAGGTACAGCGTCCAGTTGGTGAACGGGACGTAGATCTGCCCAGCTTCCTCGCCCGAGGTGTGCACGATCGTCATACGCGGCAGCAAGCCGAGCTGAATCGCCTGACGGGCGACCGAGTAAGCTCCGGAAATCACCGCCTGCGAGGCGATCACGGTGGCGAGCGTCGCAAGTCCGACCATCGGCACCACCATCCATTCCGGCCCAAGCCGGAAGAACGGATTCTGAATCGCCCCCGGATCAGTGACCAGCAGCGCGCCCTGACCGAAATAGTTCAACAGCAGCGCCGGCAGCACCAGACAGAACCACGCCACCCGGATCGGGAAACGGCCGAAATGTCCCATGTCGGTGTACAGCGCCTCGCCGCCGGTGACGGCGAGCACCACCGAGCCGAGCGCGAAGAAGCTCAGCATCGGATTGGCGTAGATGAAGGCGGCCGCGAAGGTCGGACTGATCGCCTCGAGCACCACCGGCGCCGCCGCGATATTGGCGATGCCGAGCACCGCGAGCACCACAAACCACGCGCACATCACCGGTCCGAACAGCCGGCCAACCAGGCCGGTGCCGCGGCTCTGAATGAAGAACAAGGCCGTGAGCACCACCGCGGTGATCGGAACGACGTACGGCTTGAGGTCGGCAGTGACGACCTCGAGGCCTTCCACCGCCGACAACACCGAGATCGCCGGCGTGATCATGCTGTCGCCGTAGAACAGAGCCGCGGCGATGACGCCGAGCAGCATCAGCGGATAGGCGACGCGGCGGCCCTTGGTCAGTTCGGTGACCAGCGCCAGCAGCGCCAGGCTGCCGCCCTCGCCGTGGTTGTCGGCGCGCATGATAATGATGACGTATTTCACCGTGACCAGCAGCATCACGGTCCAGAACACCAGCGACAGCACGCCGAACACGTTGTCCGGCGTGACCGGAATCGGATGGTGGCCGGCGAAGGTTTCCTTCAGCGCATAAAGCGGGCTGGTGCCGATATCGCCATAGACGACCCCGATGGCGCTGACGATCAGGCCCGCGCCCTTCTTGTTGTGTTCGCTCATTGCCCGCCCCTGGCCCGCGTCAATCGATTTGCCAAGGCGAGATCTGGTCTCGAACCGACCGAACTGCCAATTCCGGCATCAAGGAGCATTGGCTCTGCTGCGATACCCATCCTGCTAGCGCACGATTCTGCAATGGTTTCTTCTTTCCACATCGGACCGGCTTTGTTATGGAGCTGGATCAGGACGGAGCTGTCGCCGCCCCGGCGAAAGACACATATCTCATTGATTCATTGAATTATTTTTCAGTTCAGAAGCGCGGCGAAGTACGCAGCTAGAGGTGCGGATTGGTCAAACTTGTCCCTAATCGCAAACCGGCAATCCGCACGCTTCAGCGCCGTCTTGGCCACGTCATTACCGAGTGCCGCGGCCTTTTCATAGTCCGCTTTGGCGGCGGCGGTATTCTGTGGCCTGCCGCGCCCGATCTGCCCGAAGGCGCCGATTTGCTCCGGCGTGCCCGGAGGACCTGCTCTGCTATGCCCGTCGCATCAATTTAAGTGACGCCGACAGCCGGATGCTGCGCTTTCCCACCAGCGCCATCGCTTCCAGTTCCGCCGCCTCCTGGTCGCAGCTGCCGGAAAAGCCGATCCCGACTTCATGGCCGCCGAAGATCGGATGCTCAATTTTGGCCGGGGTATGTTCCTGATTGAGGATCTGGCCCTTCCAGCGGCCCAGCGCCGAGGTGTAGGTGCCTTGATAGTAGAAGAACGCGTCGCCGCCGAGAATCCGTCCGTCGGACAGCAACAGCATCCCGGTCAACCGGCCCTCGACGCCGTCGAGCATCCGGATGTGGATCGAATACAGGCCGTTGACGATACCGCCTTCACCGACCGCGCCGTCGGGAGGCTTGGTGTCGTGGTCGATCGGCGTCATCATCGACTGAAACACCGCGCCGGGCATCTGCGCGGAACCGCCGCGGAAGTGATAGACATTGCCTTGCGCCCTGCCCGTCGCCTCGATGGTGGCAATGTCAGCGCCCAGCAGCGACGGATAGTTCGGGTCCTGGTGGGCGCGTTGGCTGGTAATCTCGGCGGTGACCACACCGTCGGCCTCGCGGTAGGTGCCGAAATGGGCAAATGCCGAATTGCCTCCCAGCATCTTGCCGTCATGCACATACATCACGCTGCGGCCGACCGCATCGTCGACCTGATATCTGACTTTGTAGAACCCCTCCAACACTAACCACGTTCCCTCGGCGCCATCCCGGTTCAATCTAGCGGGTCTTGCCGTATCGCGATACGGGGCCGGTTGCTGCAATCGGAAAACGCCTGGGCTGCTTACTTGTCGAATACCGATTTGCAGTCTTGGCTGAGACTCGACCTGTTCTGCCGCATGCACGTGGTGATGCGATCGATGTTGGGAATTTCGCTCCCGCACAGCCGGAACGCATCGCCGGTGCACAGCCTCTGCTGGTCGGCGGTGAAGGCCTGGCTCGCCGTTGCCGCCGCCGTTAGCGAGACCGCGACCAGCGCAATCGTCAATCCGAACCGGAGAGGCGTCGAACAGGTGTTGGCCAGGGGAGATTGGCCCGAACGGTTCCTGGTCATGTCGACCTCCGAATGCATCGCCGTGGATGGGCACACCCTGCTCGCTCCGATTGCATCTGACTGTGACGGTGATCACATCGATTACGAACCACGACGCAGCGGCGACCATCGCTCATCACGTCCGACCGGGTCCGAAGACTTGAGAAAGACAAATTTGCGAACACTACATCGCAAACGCAAAGTTAACTTCACGGCGCAAACAGCGCACAGCTGCCATGATTTGCGGCCGAGTTGATTTGCCGCAATTGCCGATCAAGCACATTCGACCATTGTTATAGCGGCGCTGCCGATTCACATATTGCAATGCAGCATCGGCTCCACTAGGTAAGCTGTAGTCAAATCGGGGCGGTCGATGAGTGAAGATTGGAATACGAAATATGGCTCGCGACGCGTGCGGCGTGATCCGCCAACGCTGGACGAGGCGATCTTCGCGGCGATGGGGATTACCGACGATCTGGAGTCGCAGGCCGAGATCGCCGCTTCGCTGATGGGATTGCCGCTCGAAGCGGTGCAGACCGAAGTCAAGAAGGCCGGGCGCGCCGCAGCGCGTACTACGCGGGTGATCACCGGCGAGCAGGGATTTCAGCGCTCGATCGTGGTCGAGCGTCGGGTGTCGCGCAAGATACTCGGCAACGACAAGCGGGTCGGCTCCTAACCGCCGATGCTCGTGCGGAACTTCTTTCCTGCGCACACGACAAATGCCGCGCTGTGAAGCGCGGCATGATGAATGAGCGGCGATCGAGGTCGGTTAGGCGGCCTTGCCGATCCCCGACATCTTCAGAAACAATCTCCAGCACGCCTGATTGAAATCGATCAGTGCGCTAGCGGCACCGGCCGGGATTTCGATCGTCGGCTGATCGGCACTGGACTGTTCATCATAGAGGTTGATAGTCCCGGTCGATTCACCCTGGCGGAACGTCAGATGCGCGCCGAACTTGTTGGCCAGCGCTCGCATCGCCTGATTCTGCGAACCGGTGGTGATGCGAAGGTTCTCGTAGCCGAGCGACCGGGCGACCGCGATCAGCTGCTTGAACAGGATGCTGCCGATCCCCTTCCGTCGCAAATGGCCCTCGACGCTGAATGCGATCTCCGGCAGTGAGTCGGTGGAAAGATCGGGCTGGTGCAACTCCGCAGCGGCGTGGACGGTGCCATCCTCGGCAAAATACGCGATGATGATGGTTCCATCGCTGGCGCACTTCTTCGAATAGCGATCAACGAAACCTTCATCGGCATAGCCGTTGAACCGATCGCGCCGACTTTCCGGATCCAGACGCAGCAGATGATCCCTCAGCAACGGCAGTTCTTGATTGATCAAGGACCGGATGGTGCCTTTTGACCCCGTCAAACCCTCGATTACAGCGTCGTGCATTGCATCTCTCCTTTTGGACGGCCCTCAAGGAGGCGTTCGAATCCCTAGACAGCCTATATTGTGCGACGCACAATAATATTCAAGATCATTTGGCGGGCAGCGACATCAAAGAATGTGCTGCCGACCCCGAACGTTTCTCAATATCTTCATATTCCAAGCGGCTTAACAATCGCTTGAGCCAACTCAAAAACCAGGCCGCCGGACCGCCAAAACCGCATTTTGCACCGCACTCTGGTAGTCTTACGGGGGCATCCGGGCTGGCTACAGCACCATCTGGGTCTGGGTTACCACCGCGACCAGTCGCCCCCCCTCGGTCTCCAGCCGGGTCTGCCAGACCTGGGTCCGCCTGCCCCGGTGGATCGGCGTCGCGGTGGCTCGGATCGTCGCCCCGGCCTTGGCCGCGCCGATGAAATTGGTCTTGCTCTCGATCGTGGTGGTGCCCGTGGCGTCCGCCGGCAGATTGACGATGGTCGCCGCAGCGCCGACGGTGTCGGCGAACGCCATCACCGCGCCGCCATGGACGGCATCGCCCAGGGTGCACAGATCGCCCCGCACCGTCATGGTGGCGACGACGCGTTCCTTCTCGGCCTCGGTAAAGACGATGCCCATCAGCACCGCGAACGGCAGCGGCCGCGAATTGATCAGCTCAAGCGGTGTCATGAAGAAACCTCCCCGAAATTGCCTGGCTTGATCGCGCAGGCGCTTTTTTGAATTGCACGAACGATCGATCGGCGTGGATCAGATCGGCTCCACGCCGCACCACTCCGCGATGAACAAGGCGGTGGCCTTGGTGGATTGGCGCAGCGAGGCGAGATCGACATATTCGTTGAAGCCGTGCATCGCGCCGCCGCTGGCGCCGAAGCACAGGCTCGGAATGTTGTAGTTCAGCCCGTAGAACCGGGTGTCGGTCAGCGCGGTGAACACCAGGTCGGGCACCGCTCCACCATAAACCGCATTGAAGGCCTTGCCGAATGCGGCTTCCGGCGCCGCGGAATCTTTCAGCTCATAGCCTTCAGAGAGGAACCCGGACCATTCCACCTGCGGCGGATTGTTCGACAGAAAGCGATGGTCGCGCGCGGCGGCCGAGACGCAGGCAAGAATCTCCGCCTGATGATCGGCCACCGACCAGCCCGGCAGGATCGCGATCCGGCAATCGACGTCGCACCAGGCCGGAACGCTGGAGGCCCAGTCGCCGCCCTTGATGATCCCTGGATTGAAATTGATCGGATGGTTGACCGTCCTGAAATGCGGATCGCTCGCCGCGCGCGCGTTCCAGTCCGCTTCCAGCTTCTGCAGCGACTGGATCAGGTGATAGGCCGCGGTGATAGCGTTGGCGCCGGAACCGGCCTCGAACACATGCACCGGATGGCCGCGCACTTTCAGGCGGAACCAGATCACCCCGACCTGCGACCGCACCATCTTGCCTGAGGTCGGCTCCGGGATGAAACAGGCATCAGCGCGGTAGCCGCGTTGCAGGGTCGACAGCGCGCCGACGCCGGTGCTCTCCTCCTCGATCACCGATTGAAAATGAATCCGCGCGGTCGGCTTCAGCCCGGCCGCCTTGATCGCATCGAGAGCAAACAGCGCGCCGATGGTGCCGGACTTCATGTCGCAAGCGCCGCGGCCAAACATCTTGCCGTCCTTCACGACCGGCGAGAACGGCGGCGTCTCCCACATCTCCAGCGGCCCGGTCGGCACCACGTCGCAGTGGCCCTGCAGGATCAGCGATCTTCCGGCGTTGGTCGCCGGCCGATAGGTACCGACCACGGTGCGAGCCTTGGAGAAATCATGCTCGATCGGCCCGAAGCCGCGCAGGTCCTTCAAATCCTCGACGTCGATGTGCCAGTCGTCGACCTCGTAACCACGCTGCCGCAGCAGGTCCGCGATCATGTCCTGGCACGGCCCTTCGGCGCCGCGGGTGCTGGGAATCGCGACGAAATCCCGCGTCGCGGCGAGCTGGGCGTCAAAGCCGGCATCGACGGCGTCAAGGATTTTGCGATGCTGTTCGGTGACGCTCATACGCTGATTGCTCCCGTGGGTGATCCGACTGCCCGGAACCGGCCGATCGCGATCAAATCATAGATCGCCGGACTTTGCAGGCACCTTGCATCGCTTTCAGAATCGCCATTGCCCGATTAACGTGCGCGCTCACAACCAGGAGGCATCATGCCCGCCAATCGCAATTTCCTTTACCTGATCGTCGGCGCGCTGATCGTCGGAATCGGTGTGCTCGGCTACAATCTCTATCTGGCGAAGAAAGAACCGAGCGGCGTTCAGATCAATGTCGGCCCCGATGGTCTGAAGATCCAGAGCAAGTGAGGTCCGGTTCCATGCCTGCATTGATTCGTTCGTCGTGTTTGCTCGTCGCGCTGCTCGGCGCAGCGGCGTTTGTCACGCTCGCGGGGCCGGCCGCGGCCGAACAGGTGTCGCGCGAACAGGACATCGTCGGATTGCGGCTTGGGCAAAAGATTTTGGTCGACGACGGCTCCTGCCCCGCCGGCCAGATGAAGGAAGTGACCGGCACCAATCTGACCGCGGCGGGGGTTACCCGGTCACAGAAATGCGTGCCGCGATTCATCAAACGCTAGAACGCGCCAGCGCGCCGCCTCGCAACTAATCCAGCGGCGCGAACATGCACTGCAGTGTCGGTTTCGCGATTACGGTGAATGTGGCGCTGATCTGCGATTGCTTCGACGCCGGCACCCAGCCGTTGTCGATGTTCGGCACCCCGCTCTCGCTGATTCCGCGTAACACTGCGGCGCGCAGATCGCTGTCCTCGATCGCCGCCGCGGCGTGATCGTGCAGGCAGCCGCAGACCGCGTCGGGATGCGCCCAGCGCCCGGCCATATGCGTGGTGCACTGCCGAATGAATTCGGCGCGCGGATCCGGTGTGTTCAACAGTGAGCGAAACTGGGCCTGCGCCGGGCTACAGACAAGCACGAAGCTGGCGAGCGTGAGCGAAGCGATGCGATACATCATCAATACGGGACCGGCGGTTGATGGAAGGGATGCCGGCTGCTCAGCGCGCTGCGACGACCATGACCGCATCGGTCAGGACCGGGGAACCGATGTAGGAGAAGGTGCCGATTCCGGGCTGGCCGCGGTCGGGCGATCCAGCCATCGAGGAGCCGATCAGGGCGATGCCGAAAGCGAAGATGAAGCTGAGGGTCCGCATCTGACTGTCTCCGAATTGGGGCGCGCCGCGTCCGCCGTTTGGTTGCAGCCTGATTAACCAAACGCTGTTTCCGGATCTCTGCGTCAATGCGCAAAATGGTTTCGTCGCCCGCCGGAATTGTTTCGTCACCATCGGCACGACGAAGCAAACGACGAAAAACACCTGCAATTTCAACGAATCGAGATTCGGCATCGGCCGGGGAGCCGACCGTCGTCAAATTGCCTGGCCCCTTTACGCAACATTTCAGCGAGTTGCGCGTTATGCAGTCACGTCAAGGGAGGATGCATCCGTGGGAAGCAACAGGCTTGGCGGGGGCCGCCATACCATCTTCGATCAGGGCAACATTCCACACGCGACCGTCGTCGCGGCGTCTTCTGAGGCAGTGTCAGCCAAGGCGGCTCCACCGGCGGCCGCGGCAAAAAGCGTTTCCGCGGCCTCCGATTATGGCTGCGACACCGCCGGAGAGATGACCTTGCAAGGGTTCATCGATCACCACGGAAACGAATCGGCCCCGCAGAAGCTGGTGCAACTGGTGGGATATCGCGATCCCTCCAGGTCTGCCGCAACCGGCCGGCCGCCCCGCCACGAGGCGAAGTAGTCGTGATCGCCTGGTGACGAGCGCGATCGCTCGTCACTACCTGACCAATCAGCGCGACCTACTTGATGAATTCGCCGCATTGCTCGACGGGAGCGGCTGCTCCCCACGGCATGATCGGCACCGACGACGTCGAGTTCTTCGGCGAGCCCTCGATCAGCTTGTCCGAATACACCATGTAGACCAGCACATTGCGCTTGGCGTCGCAGCCGCGAACAATCTGCATCTTTTTGAAGAACAGCGAACGCCGCTTGCTGAACATGTCCTCGGCCTGGTCTAGCTTGGCCTTGAAGTGGATCGGGCCGATTTGCCGGCAGGCCAGCGAAATGTCCGAGACCTCCTCGGCCAATCCCAGCCAGCCCTTGAAACCGCCCCTCTCCGGCACCGTGAAGTGGCAGGCCACGCCGTCGACCTCGGGATCGTCGACCGCATAGGTCGCCAGCTTGTCGTTCGGACTGAGCAATTTGAACACCGTGGAGCGGCGGAAGATCAGGTCCGGCTCGTCGGCGGCGATTGCTGGCGCCCCCGACAAGGCAGCCAGGACAAGTGCGGCCAGCGCACATGATTTCAAACGTGTGACAGAATGTCGGGGTTCGCGAACGCTCATCGAAATCTCCGTAAACAATGGTTCCTCCCATGTGGGGTCGGAAGAATCGTCCTGAAAGGTGCTGACCGCATTTGGTGACCTGGCATTAACCAGCTGTGAGGCTTTTTTGTTACTGTTGGAATCAATTGCGCAGTGAATTGGCGGCCCGCGCTGGTGAACTTATCTCGCATCTGCGAGACTTATTATGAGACTAATTGTCAACCGGATTCGGGGGCGATCGCTTGAGCACGCAGCAGATGTCGATTTTGGCCGGGCGGTATCAAACGCGGACCATCAAACGGTATGTCGGGGTTGATCTGAGCTTTTCCGGATCGCTGATGCGAATTGGCGCCTTGACTGCGGCCGCCGTGTTCGGGGTCTCCTCCTATGCCGAAGCGGCTGCCTCACACTCACTGTTCTGGCCGGATAGCGACACCAGCTATACCCGCCCCGTGCAGCCGGTGCCGAAGCGGCGACACAAGGCGCCTCGCCATCACGACGCCAAACTCGAGCAGCAGGAAAAGCAGGCCGCCAAACCGCAAGGACCGCTGATCATTTCGGTCTCGATCCAGAACCAGAAACTCAAGGTCTACGACGCCAACGGATTGTTCGCCGAAACGCCGATCTCCACCGGGATGCGCGGACATCCGACCCCGCTGGGCGTCTTCAGCGTGATCCAGAAACACAAATACCATCGCTCCAATATCTATAGCGGCGCGCCGATGCCCTACATGCAGCGAATCACTTGGTCAGGTATCGCGATGCATGCCGGTGTGCTGCCGGGCTATCCGGCGTCGCATGGTTGCATCCGAATGCCGATGAATTTCGCGGTCAAGATGTGGGGCTGGACCAAGATGGGCGCGCGGGTGATCGTCACCCCGGGCGAAATCACCCCAGAGAACTTTTCGCATCCGCTGCTGATTGCCAAGAAGCCCGCGCCAGTCCCGGAAACCCCGGTGGCATCGCTGACGCCAAAACCGGACTCCGCTACCGGCAACACCGACAAGACCCCAATTGCCGATACGACGGCCAACCCAACGGTCGGATCGGCGCATGCCGAACTGCGCTCCAGCGTCAATCTGGACGATCACAAGCCGGAGGGCGTCGACGGCGGCTCGGCGGCATCGCACGATCAGGTGCGGACCGCGGACGCCAGCCCGATCCTGCCCAGCGTCGCTGAGTCTGTCGTACTGTCCGACGCCGTGTCCAGCGCCAAGGCGGCACCCCGGACCGACGACGAAGCTGCCGCTGCAGCGGTCCCGACCGTCCCGGAATCGAACAGCGTCAAGGCGCCGCTACCAGCGACCGCCACCGAAAAGACCGAAGCCACCAATGGCGATGAGATCGCGACCGACAAAGCCGCGGACCCGGTCAAGCGCGACGCCGCCAAGATTGACGACACCAGCGGCAAAGCCACGCCATCGGAGGCGGCATAGCCAGCGACCCAAGCCGCGAGCGGCGCGGCCTCCGGGCCCGATCCCGCCAAGCATCAGACCCGCTCGCCCGATACCGAGAAAGCCGCCGCGAAGGCCGAACCAGCCGCCGCGCCCAAGCCCGCCGGTCGGATCGCCGTGTTCGTTAGCCGCAAGGACGGCAAGATCTACGTCCGGCAGAATCTCACACCGCTGTTCGATGCGCCGGTCACGATAGCGCCGAGCGATCGTCCGCTCGGCACCCATGTCTTCACCGCGCAAGCCGACAAGGATGACACCTTCCATTGGTCAGTGGTGTCGCTGCCGGCGACGTCGCGCCAGGCCGACGCAAGCGATCGCGATGACCGCGTCTCGCGGCGCAGAAAGGCCGCCGGCGCCATCGAGACCAAGCCCATTCCGTTGCCAAATAGCGCCGCCGAGGCGCTGGATCGCCTGACCATTCCAGCCGATGCGATCGCCCGGATTGCCGACGCGCTTTCGACCGGCGGATCGATCGTGGTCTCCGATCAGGGCATCGCGGCCGGCGAGACCGGAGAAGGCACCGATTTCATCATCCGGCTGCGCTAGGTTCGCGCGACCCGATCGGGGTCATAACGGGTTGTTGACCGCCCCGACGGCTAGTTTGCCGAGGTGTTTCGGGAGTCGGTCGGCCCATCGACACCAGGATCCAGACCGCGGTCGCCGTTGCGCTCGCCGACACCTCATCCGCTATGCACAGGAATTTGCCTGACTCACCGGCAAATCGCCGCGCGGGCATAAAAACCGTTGCCGTCATGGCTGGGGTGCCTCTAGGCTGCGGCCAAGTTAGGCGAATGCCACCATTTCCGCGGTCAATTGATCCCGGTCGCGGGCCTATCGCTGAAGGGAAACGACATGCGGATTGCGGCGGGTTTGATCTTTGCTGGAGCGGTTTCGGTTTGCGCCTCGAGCGTGGTCTGGTCGCAGGCAGCGCCCCGCACCGTCGGTGCCGCACCGCAGGCCGCCACTGCAGCCGCGCCTGCTGCCGCAGCACCGCAGCCCGCGTCCGTCGCCGCTGCGGCGACACCAGCTTGCGCCAATCCCGATGCGCTCGGTGTTGCCCGCGTGGTGCAGATCGACACCACTGGTGGTCCGGGCTTCGGCTTCGAGCATTTCAAGCAGCTCGATTTCCTTCGCGACAAGGAAGTGGTGCTGACCTTCGATGACGGCCCTTGGCCGGTCAACACCCCGTCGGTGCTGAAGACGCTGGCGGAGCAATGCACCAAGGCGATCTTCTTTCCGATCGGCAAGCACGCCACCTACTACCCGGAGATTCTGAAACAGGTCGCCGCGGCCGGCCACAGCATCGGCTCGCACACCTGGTCGCATGCCAACCTCAACAACAAGAAGCTCAACGAGCAGCAGCGCAAGGACGAGATCGAAAAGGGATTCAGCGCGGTGAAATGGGCACTCGGCGCTTCGCCCTCGCCGTTCTTCCGCTTCCCGGCGCTGCAGCATCCGCCGGAGATGGTGACCTATCTCGGCACCCGCGACGTCGCGAGCTTTTCCTGCGACCTGGATTCGTTCGATTTCAAGGCGCGCAATGGCCAGCAGATCATCGACACCGTGATGAAGAAGCTGGACAAGCTCGGCAAGGGCATCATCCTGATGCACGACTTCCAGAAGCACACCGCCGAAGCGCTGCCTGAATTGCTGCGCAAGCTGAAAGCCGGCGGTTACAAGGTGGTGCAGATGAAGGCCAAGGCGCCGGTGCAGACGATGGCGCAGTATGACGAGGAACTGCTGAAGAACGTCGCGCTTCCGACGGTCAGCTCCCGGCCGATCAGCAGCGTAGTGCAGACGATTTCGGAATAGCCCGATGCCGCGGGTCTGTGTGCCGTGACGTCCGCCACGACTGCGTTGCGGATCGAAGGCTACGTCATCGTCTCCGCCGACGGGATGCTGGCAGACGCTTCTGGTGTGATGCCGGATGTGCTGAAAATCCCTGGCGACCAGCGCTTTTTCGCCGAGGCACTCGACCGCGCCGCGCTGATCGTGCACGGCCGCCACTCCTTCGAGGACCAGCCGAACTCACCACGGCGCACACGCATCGTGCTGACCCGAACGATCGCGGCACTCGCGCCCGATCCGGCCAACCCGAAAGCCACGCTGTGGAATCCGGCGGGCGCGTCGTTCGCCGAGGCCTGCGAGCGCGCCGGTGCCGCCGCAGGCACGGTCGCGATCATCGGCGGGCCCGAGGTTTTCGCGATGTTCCTCGACGGCTACGACACGTTCTGGTTATCGCAGGCGCCGCGGGTCCGGTTGCCCGGCGGTGAGCCATGCCTGCCCGGCGTGCCCGAGCGCACGCCGCAACAGATCCTTGCGGCACATGGCCTGCGCGCCGCCGAGACCGAAATCCTCGACGCCGCGCATGACGTCAGCGTCACGGCATGGCGTCGCGCTTAGCTAAGCGTCGGTATAGCTGGTTTCCGTCTGCCGCGGTCCGCGTCCGATGCCGGCAATGATAAACAGTGCGCCGATCAGCGACAGGTTCTTCAGCGCATGGATCATGTTGTTGCGCGATTCGGCACCAGTCTGGTTCCAGAAATCGTGCTGATAATAGGTCGCCACGATCACGAACAGGATGAGCAGGATGGCAAAGAAGCGCGCGCCGAAATTGAGAGCGATCATCAGGCCGCAAACCAGTTCGATCACGCCCGCCATGATCGCCAGCATCTGAGGCATCAGCATGCCGGTCATGGTCTCGACCTGCGCGGAGTAGGTCTTCAGCACCTCTGGAAGGACCGCCAGCTGTGGTTTGATCGATTCAGCGGTTGCCGCGATGTCAAACAACTTTGACGCTCCGGCCACGATGAACAGCACGGCGAACAAAAATCGCCCGAAAGAAATAAACGCAGGCATTTCAAACCTCACTGGAGTGCAGCCGACGCGACGCGATGACGCGGGATTATGAGCGTTCGCCGGACGTTTTCAAACTATCAAATGTCGATGTGGTGGTGATGAAATCCTCGCCTCGCTAGCTGAACAGGGTCGGCTGATGCCGGCCGGCGCGTTCTTGCGCTTCCACCGCCGCGACCGCGGTCATGTTGAGAATGCCACGCGCCGTCACCGAAGGCGTGAGGATGTGCGCCGGGCGAGCCGGACCGATCAGGATCGGACCGACCGGCAGCGCATCGCCCAACACCTTGACCATCTGATAGGCGACGTTGGCGGCGTCGAGGTTCGGCATGATCAGCACGTTGGCAACGCCCTCCAGCCGCGAATGCGGCAGGATTAGCTGCCGCGCGGCCTCGGACAGCGCGGTATCGCCCTGCATCTCGCCGTCGGCCTCGATCTCCGGATGGTTCTGCGCCAGGATCGCGGTGGCGCGGCGCATCTTGCGCGATGACTCGGTGTCGTAACTACCGAAATCGGAATGCGACACAAAAGCGATCTTCGGCTTCATGTTGAAGCGCTGGACATGGATCGCCGCCAGCGCGGCGATTTCGGCCAGTTCTTCGGCGCTCGGATTCGGCCGCACCTGGGTGTCGGCGATGAAATACGCCCCCTTGCTGGTGATCATCAGCGCCAATGCGGCGAAATCGGTGATGCCGGGCAGCGAGCCGATGATCTCGCGGACATGCCGCAGATGGCTCATATAGCGGCCATCGACGCCGCAGATCATCGCGTCGGCCTCGCCGCGGCTCACCGCCAGCGCCGCGATCACCGTGGCGTTGGTGCGCACCACCGTGCGGGCGGTTTCCGGCGTCACGCCGTGGCGACCGGCGACGTCGATATAGGATTGCACATAGGAACGGTAGCGCGGATCGTCCTCGGGATTGACCAGATCGAAATCCTGCCCGGCCCGGATCGACAGCCCGAACCGCTTGATCCGCGCTTCCACCACCGAGGGCCGCCCGACCAGGATCGGTCGCGCCAGCTTCTCTTCGAGGATGGTCTGGGTGGCGTGCAGCACCCGCTCGTCCTCGCCTTCGGCGTAGATCACCCGGACCGGCTGCGCCTTTGCCTTGGTGAACAGCGGCTTCATCACGAGGCCGGAGCGGAATGCGAAGCGCTCGAGCTGCGCGTAGTAGTCGTCGAAACTGGTGATCGGCCGCGTGGCGACGCCGGAATCCATCGCCGCCATCGCCACCGCCGGCGCGATGCGCAGGATCAGCCGCGGATCGAACGGGCTGGGGATCAGCGAGCCCGCGCCGAACCCCATCACCTCGTCGCCGTCGAAGCCGACCGCGACCGCCTCCGACGGCGGATCGCGCGCCAGCTGGGCGATCGCGTCGACCGCGGCGTGCTTCATCGCCTCGTTGATCGCGGTGGCGCCGACGTCGAGCGCGCCGCGGAAGATGAAGGGGAAGCACAGCACGTTGTTGACCTGGTTCGGAAAGTCCGACCGTCCGGTGCAGATCATCGCGTCCGGGCGGGCCTTGCGGACTTCGTCCGGCATGATCTCGGGGGTCGGATTGGCGAGCGCCATCACCAGCGGCTTGTCGGCCATCTGCTTGACCATGTCGGGCGTCAGCACGTTGGGACCGGACAGGCCGAGGAAGATGTCGGCGCCGCCGATCACCTCGGCCAGCGCGCGCTTGTCGGTCTTCTGCGCATAGACCGCCTTCCAGCGATCCATCAGCGTATTGCGGCCGTCATAGACCAGGCCGTCGAGGTCGCAGACCCAGATGTTCTTGCACTGTGCGCCGAGCGACACGAGCATATTGAGACAGGCCAGCGCCGCGGCGCCGGCGCCGGCGGTAACGATCTTGACGTTTTCCAACTTCTTGCCGTTCAGCAGCAGCGCGTTCTTCACCGCGGCGCCGACGATGATCGCGGTGCCGTGCTGATCGTCGTGGAACACCGGGATCTTCATCCGCTCCTTGAGCTGAGCTTCGATCTCGAAACATTCCGGACCCTTGATGTCCTCGAGATTGATGCCGCCGAAGGTCGGCTCCAGCGCCGCGACGGTCTCGACCACGCGCTCGACGGTGTCGGCGGCGATCTCGATGTCGAACACGTCGATGCCGGCGAACTTCTTGAACAGCACCGCCTTGCCTTCCATCACCGGCTTCGACGCCAGCGGGCCGATATTGCCAAGCCCCAGCACCGCGGTGCCGTTGGTGACCACTGCCACCAGATTGGCGCGGATCGTCAGCGAGGCGGCCTGCGACGGGTCAGCAGCGATAGCCAGGCACGCGGCGGCGACGCCGGGCGTATAGGCCAGCGCCAGGTCGAGCTGATTGGCGAGCGGCTTGATCGCCTGGATCTCGAGTTTGCCCGGACGCGGCAGGCGGTGATACGCCAGCGCCGCGGTTTGCATATCTTCAGAATTGGACGCCATGCATTCTCCCGGCGACTTTCGTCGGCCCCGAATTCAAACTTCGGCGGCTTATTTATTGTCCGGCAGATTGAGCCGGATGTGCAACTCGCGCAACTGCTTGGGGGCGACCTCGGAGGGCGCGCCCATCAGCAGATCCTCAGCGCGCTGGTTCATCGGGAACAGCGAGATCTCGCGCAGATTGTTGGTGCCACACAGCAGCATCACAATGCGGTCGACGCCGGCCGCCATGCCGCCATGCGGCGGTGCGCCGTACTGGAAGGCGCGGTACATGCCGCCGAAGCGGTCGACCACTTCCTGCTCGCCATAGCCGGCGATCTCGAACGCCTTCACCATCGCTTCGGGGCGATGGTTGCGGATGCCGCCCGAGGCGATCTCGTAGCCGTTGCAGGTGATGTCGTACTGGAACGCCTTGATGGTCAGGGGATCCTGATTGAGCAGCGCGTCCATGCCGCCCTGCGGCATCGAGAACGGGTTATGCGAGAAGTCGACCTTCTTGTCGTCCTCGTTGTATTCGTACATCGGAAAATCGACCACCCAGGCCAGCGCGAACTGCTCCTTGTCGATCAGGTTCAACTCCTCGCCGAGCCGGGTGCGCGCCAAACCGGCGAAGCGGACGAATTTGGCGGGATCACCCGCGACGAAGAACGCGGCGTCACCGGCGCCCAATCCTAGTTGCCTTCTGATCTCTTCGGTTCTTTCCGTTCCAATATTCTTCGCGAGTGGACCGGCAGCCTCAACACCTTCAGCCCACTTTTCGTATAACTCGCGGGCCTCTTCATGCTGTCCATTTTCCAATGCCTTTGTGATGCCGCTTTCGAGCAATTTCCACTCGGTTGAGGACAAACCTTCGGCTTTTTCTCGCCAAAAGATGTAGCCGAGCCCGGGCTGGCCCTCGCCCTGCGCCCAGGAATTCATCCGGTCGCAGAAGGCGCGGCTGCCGCCGCCGAGTCCCGGGATCGCCCAGACCTGGTTGCGCTCTTCCTCGAGCATCC
This sequence comes from Rhodopseudomonas sp., assembly GCF_013377015.1. Classification (GTDB taxonomy): domain Bacteria; phylum Pseudomonadota; class Alphaproteobacteria; order Rhizobiales; family Xanthobacteraceae; genus JARJEH01. The sequence goes on from NZ_JACABA010000002.1 coordinate 519,049, forward strand.
GCGCGAACACCTTGAAGCCGGAGCCACGGAAATGTTCGGAGACGTTCTGCATCTCGATCGGGTTGCGCAGGTCGGGCTTGTCGGTGCCGTATTTCTTCAGACTCTCCGCATAGGGAATCCGCGGCCAGACTTTCGTCACCGGCTTGCCCTTGGCGAAATCCTCGAACACGCCGGTGATCACCGGCTCCATTGCAGCAAACACATCGTCCTGGGTGACGAAGCTCATTTCGACGTCGAGCTGATAGAACTCGCCCGGCAACCGGTCGGCGCGCGGGTCCTCGTCGCGGAAGCACGGTGCGATCTGGAAGTAGCGGTCGAAGCCCGACATCATCAGCAACTGCTTGTACTGCTGCGGCGCCTGCGGCAGCGCGTAGAATTTGCCGGGATGAATCCGCGACGGCACCAGGAAGTCGCGCGCGCCTTCCGGCGACGACGCCGTAAGGATCGGCGTCTGGAATTCGAAGAAGCCCTGCTCCTTCATCCGCTTGCGCATCGAATCGACGATCGCGCCGCGGGTCATGATGTTCTGGTGCAGCTTGTCGCGACGCAGGTCGAGAAAACGGTACTTAAGCCTGATGTCCTCAGGATATTCCTGCTCGCCGAACACCGGCAGCGGCAATTCGCCGGCCGGACCCAGCACCTCGATCTCGGTAATGAAGATTTCCACCTGCCCGGTCGGCAGGTCGGCGTTGTCGGTGCCTTCCGGACGGCGCCGCACCTTGCCGTCGATCCGCACCACCCATTCGGCGCGCAGCTTCTCGGCATCCTTGAACGCCGGCGAATCCGGATCGGCGACGCATTGCGTCAGGCCGTAATGGTCGCGCAGGTCGATGAACAGCAGCCCGCCATGGTCGCGGATGCGATGGCACCAGCCGGACACCCGGACGGTCTGATCGATGTCGCTGTCGCGGAGCGCGCCGCAGGTATGGGATCGATAACGGTGCATGGAAATCCTGGAAAGCCGTCGGAGGGCAGAATCAAGCGGTTCCGCAGCCTTGCGGAGAGCGTCAGGGTTTAGCCGAGCCGCCCCATCGCGGCAACTGAATGAGCCGCGATGAGCACCATATCGCGGCGGTGCCGCACGGGAAAATCGCCATGAAATCAACGGCGCTGCCCCGCCGGGTCAGGAAAGCCGCGGAACATATTGAAGCCACGCGGCTTCTAGCCGATTGTCTGGGCTCGATGGCTGCTTATCTGGTGCCTGATGACCGTTCATTTCCCCTTTGACAACAGTTACGCCGCGCTGCCCGACAGCTTCTTCGCCCGGGTCGCCCCGACCCCGGTGGCGGCGCCAAGGCTGGTGAAGCTGAACCGGCCGCTCGCGATCCAGCTCGGGCTCGACCCGGACCTGCTGGAGAGCACGGCCGGCGCCGAGATCCTCGCCGGCACAAGGCTTCCGGACGGCGCGGCCTCGATCGCGATGGCCTATGCGGGGCACCAGTTCGGCCAGTTTGTGCCGCAACTCGGCGACGGCCGCGCCATCCTGCTCGGCGAGGTGATCGACCGCGACGGCCAGCGCCGCGACATCCAGCTCAAGGGCTCCGGCCCGACCCCGTATTCGCGGCGGGGCGACGGCCGCGCTGCGTTGGGACCGGTGCTGCGCGAATACATCGTCAGCGAGGCGATGGCGGCGCTCGGGATTCCGACGACCCGCTCACTCGCCGCGGCGCTGACCGGCGAGCGCGTCGCCCGCGACGGCATGCTGCCCGGCGCGGTGCTGACAAGGGTGGCGTCGAGCCACATCAGGGTCGGCACCTTCCAGTATTTCGCCGCGCGCCGTGACGACGACGGCGTCCGCCGGCTCGCCGATCACGTCATCGCCCGGCACTATCCCGATGCGACGACTGCCGAAAACCCCTATCTGGCGCTGCTGGAATCGGTTATCGCCCGGCAGGCCAGTTTGATCGCGCGCTGGATGCAGGTCGGCTTCATCCACGGCGTCATGAACACCGACAATTGCTCGATCGCCGGCGAGACCATCGACTACGGGCCGTGCGCCTTCATGGACGCGTTCGATCCCAAGACGGTGTTCAGCTCGATCGATCAGATGGGCCGTTACGCCTATGGCAACCAGCCGGCGATCGGATTGTGGAATCTGACCCGGCTGGCGGAATGCCTGATCCCGCTGCTGGCGGACGACCAGGATCGGGGCATAGCGGCCGCGGAGGCGGCGCTCGGCGGCTTTGCCGAGACCTTCAACGCCGCCTATCAGGCCGGCTTCACCGCCAAGATTGGACTGGCCACCGGCCGCGCCGACGATCTGGCACTGCTGCAGGATCTGCTGGTCGCGATGACACAGGGTCAGGCCGATTTCACCCTGACCTTCAGGCGGCTCAGCGACGCGGCGATCGACCCGTCGGATCTCGGCGCGGTGCGGGCGCTGTTCGCCGATCCGGCCGGGTTCGACGACTGGGGCGCGCGCTGGCAGCAACGCCTCGCCGCCCAGCCGCAGGACGGCGCCGCGCGGCAAGCGGCGATGCGAGCGGTCAATCCGGCCTTCATCCCACGCAACCACCGGGTCGAGGCGGTGATCGACGCCGCAGTCAACCGCGAAGATTTCGCGCCATTCGGGCAATTGCTGGCGGTGCTCGCCAGACCGTTCGAGGACCAGCCGGAATTTGCCCGCTATGCCGATCCGCCGCAGCCGCATGAGCGGGTTACGGAAACGTTTTGCGGAACTTGATCGCGGCCAGTCGAGCGTGTCTAGTGCATCGGATTCGACTGGGTTCATGTGCGAAAGAGCTCGCCACATCAGCACGTTCAGCCGAACGCCGCTCTCAAAGTGTGATGGACCTTCATGGACCTGATTACCACCACCGATCAGCTTTCAGCTGTCTGCGCCCGCCTCGCCAAGCACCCCGTGATCACGGTCGATACCGAGTTCCTCCGCGAGACCACCTATTATCCGCTGCTTTGCGTGGTGCAGATGGCCAGCGCCGAGGAAGCGGTGGTGATCGATACGCTGGCGCCCGGCATCGACCTCAAGTCATTTTTCGAATTGATGGCCGACGAGAAGGTGCTGAAGGTCTTCCATGCCGCTCGGCAGGATATCGAAATCGTCTGGCACCGCGCTGGCATCGTGCCGCATCCGATCTTCGACACCCAGGTCGCCGCAATGGTGCTCGGCTACGGCGATTCCATCGCCTATGACCAGCTGGTCGAGCGCATCTGCGGACACCGCCCGGACAAGACCCACCGCTTCACTGACTGGTCGCGGCGGCCGCTGACCGAGGAACAGGTGCACTACGCGGTCTCCGACGTCACCCATCTGCGCGACGTCTTCGCGGCCCTCGACGCCGATCTGAAGAAGCGCGGACGCAGCGAATGGGTCAGCGAGGAGATGGAGGTCTTGACATCGCCGAAGACCTACGACTTCCACCCCGAAAGCGCCTGGGAACGGTTGAAGACGCGGGTGCGCAAGCCGAAGGAACTGGCGGTGCTGATGGAAGTCGCCGCCTGGCGCGAACAGGAAGCGCAGAGCCGCGACGTCCCGCGCTCGCGGGTGCTGAAGGACGATGCGCTCGGCGACATCGCCACCCATGCGCCAACCTCGCTGGAGCGCTTGGCCAATCTGCGCTCGCTGCCAAAGGGCTTCGATCGCTCGAAATGGGGCGCCGACATCGTCGCCGCCGTGCAACGCGGCATCGCCCGCGATCCAGCCAGCCTGCCCAAGATCGAAAAGCCGCGCGGCAATTCCAATGGTGCAGCAATCGTCGAACTGCTGAAAGTGCTGCTGCGGATGACCTCGGAGCGCCATGCGGTGGCCGCCAAGGTGATCGCCACGGTCGACGACCTCGAACAGATCGCCGCCGACGATGCCGCCGATGTCGGCGCGCTACGCGGCTGGCGCCGCGAACTGTTCGGCGAAGCGGCGCTGGCGTTGAAACAGGGCCGCTCGGCGCTGGCGATCGAAAAGGGTCGTGTCGTCAAGGTCGATCGGGAATAGCCGCTGATCTAACGCCGCAGGATCGAACCCGAGCGACCGGTCAGGCGCGCCAGTTGCTTGAACCGGCTGCCGACGCGGTCGGCGACCAGATCGACCAGCCGATGCTCGAACACCAGCGTCAGCTTGCGGCCCTTGCTGGAGAAATGCGTCGCCGGCAGCACGCCCGGCATCGCCGCGCTGATCAGATGGGCGACACGAAACGCCGCGCCGAGCAGCCTGGCCCGCTCGTCCATCGCCGGTGTCACCAGTTCGCGCACCGAGGCCGGCGGCTCGTTTTGCTCGCTGAACCCGGCATAGCGATAGAACACCGACAGCGCCATGAACGCCCTGCCCTGGTGACTGACGTCACCGAAATTACCGTTGGTGATCAGGTTGAGCGTCTGCTCGCCGCGATGGTCGGGATGCACCCGCCAGCCGACATCGGACATCAGACAGGCGGCGTGGCGTAGCCGGCGGTCCTCTTCGGTCTCCCGCAGCTTGGTGATCCGGAAAAACCGGTCGGTCCATCCGATCAGTTCCTCGGCGTGACGCGCCGACCGCGACAGCAATTCGTTCAGCGTCTGCGCCGCGCAGATCAGGCCGTCCTTGGCGCGCTCCGGCGCCGGTAGCAATTCGTACAGCAGGCCCTCGCGCACGCCGTAGGTCGAGAACACGATCGCCTTCGGTTGCGCCACCCGAATGATGTATTCGAGAACCAGCGCCGCATAGGCCAACAACGGCCGCCGCGCCTCGGCGATCGATTCGATGTCGGCCAGCGTATTGGTGGCCACCAGCCGACGCAGCCGCCTGGCAAACGCCAGCGCTTCGGCGGCCGGAAGCGTGTAGCCGTGCATCACCTTGAGCTGATAGCCGCTCTGCACGATGTGGATCCGCGCCAGCGCGCGCCAGGTGCCGCCGACCGCGTAGAAATTGAGCCCGCGCCCGGCCTTCAGCGGCACTGCGCCGGTGAGCGCGGTCTGCACGATGTGTTCGGCGCGCTTCAGCGATTTCTGCGAGGCGTCCTGAAGCGCCAGGCTGCCCAGCGGCAGCGTCACGCCGCTGCCGACGCGGTTGCCGCGCACGCCGATCAGTTCCAGCGATCCGCCGCCGAGATCGCCGACGATCCCGTTCGGCTTGTGGACGCCGGAAATCACCCCGAGCGCCGATAATTTCGCCTCGCGCGGTCCGGACAGAATCTCGATCGGCACGCCGCAGATCTTTTCCGCGCTGGCGATGAATTCGGCGCCGTTGCTGGCGTCGCGACAGGCCGCGGTGGCGATGGCGTGAACCCGGCCGACCCGCATCACCCGGATCAACGCGCGAAACCGACGCAGCGCCGTGAGCGCCTTGACGACAGCATCCGGCGCCAGCAGACCGGTGCTCTGCACCTGGCTGCCCAGGCCACACAGCGCCTTTTCGTTGAACACGGTGATAAGGCTGCGCGCCAGCGACGCGTAGACGACGAGACGCACTGAATTCGAGCCGATGTCGATCACGGCCACGCTGGATTCGCGCTTGCGCGCCCGCTTCGTCACCGCGCGAATTCCTTAAGAAGATTGATGGCGCTCCGAACGGCGCGTGAGGCGTCGCGGCGAAGATTCCTTGAGCGACTTTCCACGGCCGGACAGACTCGGATTGGTCATGAAGTAATTGTGCACGTTGAAAGGCTCCTCGCCTTTCGCGGCCTTCATACGCGTTGACGACCCGTCCGGCAATAACTGCCAACTCTGCTCGGTATCCTTCAGGTTGGCGACCATGATCTGCTCGAGAACCTGCTGATGGACCGTCGGGTTCTGCAGCGGACAGAGGATTTCGACGCGGCGGTCGAGATTGCGCGGCATCAGATCGGCCGACGAAATGTACACCACCGCCTTGGCGCTGGGCAGGCCATGCCCCATGCCGAAGCAATAGATTCGGCCGTGCTCGAGGAAGCGGCCGATGATCGACTTGACGCGGATGTTCTCCGATAGCCCCGGAACGCCGGGCCGCAGGCAGCAAATGCCGCGGACCACCAGTTCGACCGAGACGCCCGCCTTCGAGGCGTCGTACAGCGCGTCGATGATTTCCGGATCGACCAGCGAGTTCATCTTCAACCAGATCGCCCCCGGCTTGCCGTGGCGGGCAAAGGCGGATTCGCCGCGAATGTGCTCGAGCATGGTCTTGCGCAGCGTCAGCGGCGACACCGCCATCTTCTCGATGTCGCTCGGCTCAGCGTAGCCGGTGATGTAGTTGAACACCCGCGCCGCGTCGCGTCCGATAATCGGGTCCGAGGTGAAATATGACAGGTCGGTGTAAATCCGCGCCGTCACGGGATGATAGTTGCCGGTGCCGGTGTGAACATAGGTGGTCAGGCTGCCGCCCTCGCGACGCACCACCAGCGACAGCTTGGCGTGGGTCTTCAGTTCGAGGAAGCCGTAAACCACCTGCACGCCGGCGCGTTCCAGATCGCGCGCCCAGCGAATGTTGGCTTCCTCGTCGAACCGCGCCTTCAACTCGATCAGCGCGGTGACCGATTTGCCGGCCTCGGCGGCCTCCGCCAAGGTTCGCACGATCGGCGAATTGTTGGAGGTGCGATACAGTGTCTGCTTGATCGCGACCACGTCGGGATCGCGCGCCGCCTGCTGCAGGAACTGCACCACGACGTCGAACGACTCGTAAGGATGGTGGACGATCAGATCCTTCTGCCGGATTGCCGCGAAGATATCACCGCCGTGATCGCGCACCCGTTCCGGATGGCGCGGCACATAGGGCACGAATTCCAGATCGGGCCGATCGAGTCGGGTCAGCTGCGACAATTCGTTCATCGCCAGCACACCGTCGACCAGCAGCACCTCGTCGTCGGCGGCGGGCAGCGCGCGCTGCACGAAGGCGCGCAACTCCTCCGGCATTGTCGATTCGACTTCGAGCCTGATCACCGACCCCCGTCGCCGCCGCTTCAGCGCGGTCTCGAACAGCCGCACCAGATCCTCGGCCTCTTCCTCGATTTCCAGCTCGCTGTCGCGGATGATCCGGAACGAGCCCTGCCCCTTGACGACATAGCCGGGGAACAGCCGCCCGATGAACAGCGAGGTGGCCTGCTCCAGCGTCATCACCCGGATCAAGCCGTCCTTGCCGCCGGCTGGCAGCCGGATGAAGCGATCGATCTTGCCCGGCATGCGGATCAGCGCGTTCATCGGCCGGCCGTCAGAGACCCGCGCCAGCTGCAGCCCGATGGTGAAGCCGAGGCTGGGGATGAACGGAAACGGATGCGCCGGGTCGATCGCCAGCGGCGTCAGCAGCGGAAAAATGTTGTGGAGAAAATGGTCCTCGATCCAGTTCCGTTGGGCCTTGGTGGCGTCGCGGCCGTCGAGCAGCACGATCCCCGCGTCGGCAAGGACGCCGCGCAGGTCGCGCCAGATCGCCTGCTGATCGGTGGCGAGCCGGGAGACCGCCTCGTTGATCAGCGTCAGCTGCTCGGACGGAGAAAGGCCGTCCGGACTGCGCTCGGTAATGCCTTCGCGCACCTGGGCCTTGATGCCGGCGACCCGGACCATGAAGAATTCGTCAAGGTTGTTGGCCGAAATCGACAGGAACCGGACCCTCTCCAACACCGGATGTCCGGGATTGACGGACTCCTCGAGCACCCGGCGGTTGAAATGGAGCCAGGACAGTTCCCGATTGATGAACCGCTCAGGTCCCGACGCGATCGTCGACGCGGACTCGGCCTCACCCTTTTTTTCTTCGATTGCAATAGCTTGGTCAGAATCCATGGAAAGCCGGTCCAATCGCGGTCGGGAGCGCGAAGCAGTGAGGTCGATTCGCCGCGAACCTTGCGGCAGCGGGATGACGTTCCCATGACATTGAGCGACCTTGGGGTCGCGGCGTCAAGCCAGGCCCGTCGGCAAGTTGCCGCGGCGAGCTAGCCGTCGCGCAGCAGCTCCGCCGCCAGCGCCCGGGTCACCGGCCGGCCAAGCCGCAACGCCTCGGTATCGAGCAGCTCGACGGTCCGCCTCGCAGCGGCGAAGGAGCGGTCGATCCGGGTCACCAGGTACCCGACCAGCGATTCGTCGACGCTCATCTGCCGATCCGCGCAAAATTTGACGATCAGGGCGCGAAAAAGCTGATCATCCGGCGGCAGCAACGACACCACAGGTACCGCGCGCAGCCGCGACCGCAGGTCGCGCAGCTCGGCGGGAAACGCCGATGGCGGCACCCGCGCGGTGATCAGCACGAAGGCTTCGTCTTCGCGCGCGAGATTCAGCAGGTGAAACAGCGCGCGTTCGTCGAAGCTGCCCGGCACGAGGTCTTCCACCACCAGCGCGCCCGTCGCCAGCGCCGCCGGCACCGCCGCCGCGGTCAAGGCGTGCGCAGAGATGGACCGCGCGCCGGCCTGCTCGGCCCAGATCGCGGCCAGATGACTCTTGCCGGCACCCTCCGGGCCGACCAGCAGCATGATCCGGTTCGGCCAATCCGGCCAACTTTCGATCAGGTGCAGCGCTGCAGCATTGGCGGTGCCCTCGAGAAAGTCATCGCGCGACAGGCTCTCGGCGTGCGGCAGGGCCAAAGCGAGCTGTCGGGGTTGAATCGGGGATGCCACGCAATTGCTCCATGCCGACCTGCGGCGCGCCTGACTCACGCAGGCGGCTGGTGAGGTTCGATCGTGCTCATATGCCGCATCCACTCGACGAGATAGAAGGACACCGAAACCAAGGTCAAGACGGTCACGAAGCCCATTAGAATAAGGTCGTAGGGCACCGGCGTGAAGCCGAAGCCGAGCGACGCCAGCACCAATGCGGCGAATGCCACCTGCGCCACGGTATTCAGCTTCGAGACCATCAGCGGCTTCATCGGCATCGGCTTGCCGAACAGCCAGGAAATCATCACCGCGCCGACGATCATGATGTCACGCGAGACCACCAGGATCACCAGCCAGCGCGGCACCGCGCCCCAGATCCCGAGCGCGACATAGATCGACACCAGAAGCGCCTTGTCGGCAAGCGGATCGAGCAGCGCGCCGAGTTCGCTAGCCATGTTGAAGCGCTTGGCGAGGAAGCCATCGACCGCGTCGCTGACCCCGGCGACGATGAACACCGCGAAGGCGATTTCCATCTGGCTTGACGCGATCGCCCAGACAATGACCGGCACCAGCAGAATGCGGCCAAGCGTAATGATATTCGGAATACTCACACGACGTTCCCGGCTCCCGGCCCGAATTCGCCAACGAACCGCACTGCTGCGACCCCGACCGGCTGGTGTCTACATAGTACAGGCCGGCCACGCTTGCGAGCCATTGCACGCTGGCGGAATCCGACGTAACCACCCCAAAATGCAACGGCGGGCGGCGGCAAGTGGGCTTTGGTCTAGCGTTGTCGCACACGGTAAATTGAACCGAGCATCTGTCTGAAACTGTGGTGCAGGCCACCGCAAGCACGATTTGGGAACCGACCATGACCGATCGAAAGAACGGCCTCACCTATGCCGACTCCGGCGTCGATATCGACGCCGGCAACCGTCTGGTCGACCTGATCAAGCCGATGGTGCGCCTGACCGCACGCGCCGGCGCCGACGCCGAGATCGGCGGCTTCGGCGGATTGTTCGACCTCAAAGCCGCCGGCTTCAAGGATCCAATCCTGGTCGCCGCCACCGATGGCGTCGGCACCAAGGTCAAGATCGCCATCGAAGCCGGGCTGCACGCCGGGATCGGCATCGACCTGGTCGCGATGTCGGTCAACGACCTCGTGGTTCAGGGTGCCGAGCCGTTGTTCTTTCTGGATTATTTCGCCTGCGGCAAACTCGACCCGGACGCGACGGCTGCGATCGTCGCCGGGATCGCGGAAGGCTGCCGGGAATCCGGCTGCGCCCTGATCGGCGGCGAGACCGCGGAAATGCCCGGCCTCTACAAGGATGGCGACTACGATCTCGCCGGCTTTGCGGTCGGCGCCGCCGAGCGCGGTACGCTACTGCCCTCCCCCGACATCGCCGCCGGCGACGCCGTCATCGGACTCGCGTCGTCGGGCGTGCATTCCAACGGCTTTTCGCTGGTGCGCAGAATCGTCGAGCGATCGGGCCTCGGCTACGATGCGCCGGCGCCGTTCTCGCCGGTGATGACGCTCGGCGGCGCGCTGCTGACGCCGACCCGGCTCTACGTCAAATCATGTCTGCGGGCGATCCGCGAGAGCGGCGCGATCAAGGGCCTGGCCCACATCACCGGCGGCGGCTTCACCGACAACATTCCGCGCGTGCTGCCAAAGCATCTCGGCGTCGGGATCGACCTGCCGCGCTTGCCGGTGCTGCCGGTGTTCAAATGGCTGGCAGAGCAAGGCGACGTCGCCGAACTGGAATTGCTGCGCACCTTCAATTGCGGCATCGGCATGATCGCGATTGTGAAGGCCGACGCGGTCGACCAGGTGACCGATGTGCTCGCCGCGAACGGCGAAAGCGTCCACCTGCTCGGCGAGGTGATCCCCGCCGCGGGCGAGCATCGCGTAGTGTATGATGGTCATCTTGACCTCGCCTGGTGACGCCATGAAGCGCCGCGTCGCGATCCTGATCTCCGGCCGCGGATCGAACATGGCCGCGCTGATCGATGCGGCGGCGGCCGACCCGGATTTTCCCGCACAGATTGTCGTGGTGATTGCCAACACCGCGGCGGCCGGCGGCCTTGCGATCGCTGCGCGCAGCGGCGTCGAGGCGCTGGTGATCGAAAGCAAGCCGTTCGGCAAGGACCGCGCCGCTTTCGAGGCGATGTTGCAGGCCGCACTCGACGCACGACAGATCGAGTTGATCTGCCTCGGTGGCTTCATGCGGCTGTTCACCGCGGAGTTCGTGCAGCATTGGCACGGCCGGATGCTCAACATCCACCCGTCGCTGCTGCCATCGTTTCCGGGGCTCGACCCGCATGGCCAGGCGTTGCGCGCCGGCGTCAAGATCTCCGGGGCCACTGTGCATTTCGTGATCCCGGAAACCGACGCCGGCCCGATCGTGATGCAGGGCGCGGTCGCGCTGTGCGACGACGACACGCCGGACACGCTGGCCGCGCGCGTGCTCACGGTCGAACACCGCATCTACCCCGATGCGCTGCGGCTGGTGGCATCCGGCGGCACGCGGATCGACGGCGACGTCTGCAGAACGGCCGCGCAAAGCGCTCCCGCGGACGTCCTGATCGCGCCAGCACTGGATTGAGATTCGGCTTGCGGCCGGGGGTCAGCAGGATCCGGCCGCCGCAGCGAAGCTACGAGACCTTCAGGTTTTCCGCCGAGGTCTTGCCGCGATTCTCCACCAGCTCGTATTCGATTAGCTGGTTTTCATTGAGCGTACTGAGCCCGGCACGTTCGACCGCCGAGATGTGAACGAACACGTCCTTGTCACCGGTGGTCGGCCGGATGAACCCGTAACCCTTGGTCGGGTTGAACCACTTGACGGTGCCTTTCTGCATCGCCTGTCTCCTGATTGAGATACAAAAAAGACGTGGCACGCTTCACGCGCGCCACGCCACAAACGGCGATCCCGATGCCTGCCCAATTTCCGAGTCGCGAAACATACAGCCGAACGGCCCAAATCCGATTGCGACCCGATTGCAACATGAAAATACCGCGTTCGCAAGTCTCCGGGCGGGGCGTAGGCCCCCGGCTCAGTTGGTCGTCAGCTAGTCGTCCTGGCCGTCGGTGCCGAAATCGCGCTTGTCCAGACGTCCGCGATTGCCGCGGTCTCCATCGCGCCGGTTATTGTCGTTTCGGAAACGGTCACCCCCGCGCCCCGCAGCCGCGCCGTCGTCGTCGCGACGAGGCCGGTCGTCACGGAAACGCCGCTCGTCGCGAAAACGCCGGTCATCGCGGAAATCGTCCCGTCGCCGGGAATCCTCAACACAGGTGTCCCGGCTGTGACTGAAACGCATGCCCGGGCCGCAGCCGTCGCGAACCTTAATCAGATCGCCCTGGAGGCCCGCTTTGCCCGGCGACAGCGGCGCGGCGTTTGCGTTGTCCGCAAGGACAAGCCCGACCGCGCCGACGACGAAGGCCATGGCCAGCGACGCCAATAAACCGGCGGGCGAGAAGCGCCCTTTCAAGCCGCCACCTGCGCTGGTCGCGGACAACTGCTGGTTGCTGCAAAATGCGGTGATATTTCCGGCGTTATTGGGCATCGCGGCATTTCCTCTTTTTGATCGGCGCTAACAAGTATCTGGCGTCAGTCATTGCGACCAGTCGAGCGCCGCGGTGGGCGCCGACGGCTCTCGTTGCGCCAAGGAGCAGGAATGTGCTCACGACGGTTCCCCTTGCGCAATAGCTGTTCCGGCGTGCCGTAGGTTTTCGTTGCGATGCAGGTGGTACGCAGCCGTCGCTAGGTCCCGTGGGACGAGCTGTCGGCCTGTTTGGCCGAGGGCTCGTCCAGGCCATTTCGAGCCAATTGCGAACGCCGCCAGATCGACCCGGCGACCAGAACGACGATCACGCCGAGCAGCGCGAGGGTATGTTCGCCGGCGCTACCGCTGATGCCGTAGTGCGGCGCCAATCCGACCATCGCCAGCAGCGCGTCAAGCTTAGCGCCGACCGGGCTGTCGAACACCGACATCAGCGGGTGGACCGCCGGATCGGTGGCTATCACCTCGCCCGCAATCCATCCGAGCAGCGCCGCGCCGGCCCAAACCAGCAGAGGCAGCCGGGTCAGCACCAGCATGATCAGCGCGGCGCCGGCGACGATCATTGGCACGCTGATCGCGAGCCCGAGGATCAGCAGCGGCACGCTGCCATTGGCGGCGGCGGCGACCGCGATCACATTGTCGAGGCTCATGATGATGTCGGCGACGACGACGATCTGCACCGCGTGCCACAGATGCACCCCGGATTCGACGCTGTCCTCGTCCTCGTTTTCCGGCACCAACAGCTTGGCCGCGATCACCAGCAAGGCCAGGCCGCCGACCAGCTTGAGGTACGGCCATTCCATCAGCGTGGCGACGATGCCGGTGAAGATGATGCGCAGGACGACGGCGATCGCGGCGCCGAGGACCATGCCCCACAGCCGGTGGCGCGGGCTGAGGCCGCGGCATGCCAGCGCGATCACCAGCGCGTTGTCGCCGGACAGCAGCACGTTGATCCAGATGATCTTGCCGACCGCGAGCCAGAACGCCGGCTGCTGCATTTCGCCCTGAAACTGGGCGGTCAGCGACCACAGCGTCGCCGGATCAAAGATTTGCGCAACCCAGTTCACCGCTACTCCCGGGTTGGCCGAAAAGATCGACCGCGGCGCTGTTGATCAGCGTCCGCGGTGATCACTGGCGGCAACGCTCAGCCAACGATTTCGTTGCCGGAGAAGAACTGGGCGATTTCGATCGCCGCGGTCTCGGGGGCGTCGGAGCCATGTACCGAGTTTTCGCCGATCGACTTCGCATGCAGCTTGCGGATGGTGCCGTCAGCCGCCTTCGACGGATCGGTCGCACCCATTACGTCGCGATGCTTGAGCACGGCGTTTTCGCCTTCGAGCACCTGCACCACCACCGGGCCGGAGGTCATGAAATCCACCAGCTCGCCGAAGAACGGGCGGGCCTTGTGAACCGCATAGAAGGTCTCGGCCTGCTCGCGGGTCATGCGGATGCGCTTTTGCGCCACGATCCGCAATCCGGCCTTTTCAATCAAGGCGTTGATCGCGCCTGTAATATTGCGCTCGGTCGCATCGGGCTTGAGAATCGAGAAAGTCCGTTCAATCGCCATGAGTTCGTCCTTGATACGCAGGTGGTCAGTTGGTTGCGGCGCTTATATCGACGCTGTTCCCGCACGGCAAGCCGCGCCGCCGGGGCGGCGATCGGTCGGCTTTCACTAGATCTTCACCGATTGGGAATGCAATCCATTTGGCACGAAACAATTGGCACCCCCGAGACTTGGTATGCAGCGACCAGATACAGACGAAATGGAACTCGCGATGCAGATGCGAATCACCGACGACTCCGAAACCATTGATCGCGCGACCAGTCGGTCGATCTGTGGCGCGATCGGCGAACGCTTGCGGCTCAATATGCGGCCCGATGGCTCCGAACTGCCCTCCGCGCTGCGAAACCTGCTCGACGAGATGCGGCGCCGGGAAGGTCAAAGCCTGCACGAACCGGACCGTCAGAACTGAGCCCTCCGCGGGCCGCCGCGCCGGCGCTGAGCGAAGATTTGATCCAATAATTGTTGCGTTTGACCCCCGTCCCGGTCAAAACGCCGAATGCTTTCAATCACAGACATTTCGATCCGGATCGCCGGACGGCTTTTGATCGATCACGGCTCAGCGCAGATCGCACCTGGCGCGCGGGTCGGATTCATCGGCCGCAACGGTGCCGGCAAGTCGACGCTGTTTCATGCCATCCGCGGCGAACTACCGACCGAGACCGGCAGCATCTCGCTGCCGCCGCGCTGGCGGATCGGCAGCCTCGCCCAGGAAGCCCCGAACGGCCCCGAAAGTCTGCTCGAAGTCGTGCTGAAGGCCGACCTCGAGCGCGACGCGCTGCTGATTGAGGCCGAAACCGCGCACGATCCGCACCGGATCGCCGAGATCCAGACCCGGCTGGTCGACATCGACGCCCATTCGGCGCCGTCGCGCGCCGCTGCGATCCTCAGCGGCCTCGGCTTCTCCACCGCCGACCAGGTCCGCTCCTGCTCGGAATTCTCCGGTGGCTGGCGGATGCGGGTAGCACTGGCCGCGACGCTGTTCTCTGCGCCCGACCTGCTGCTGCTCGACGAGCCAACCAACTATCTCGATCTCGAAGGCACGCTGTGGCTGGAAGACCATCTGGCCAACTATCCGCGCACCGTGATCGTGATCAGCCATGACCGCGATCTGCTCGACACCTCGGTCAACGAGATCCTGCATCTGGATCGCGGCAAGCTGGTGCATTACCGCGGCACCTATTCCGGCTACGAGGAATTCCGCGCCAACAAGGAAGCGCTCGACGCCAAAAACGCCAAACGCCAGGAAGCCCAGCGCAAGCATCTGCAGTCCTTCGTCGATCGCTTCAAGGCCACCGCCTCGAAGGCACGCCAGGCGCAGTCGCGCGTGAAAATGCTGGAGCGGATGAAGCCGGTGTCGGCGCTGGTGACGCAGGACGTCAAGGAATTCCATTTCCCGGCGCCGGAGAAGATGCTGTCGCCGCCGATCATCGCTGTCGACGACGTCACCGTCGGCTACGACAAAAAGCACCCGGTGCTGAAGCATGTCACGCTGCGGATCGACACCGAGGATCGCATCGCTTTGCTTGGCTCCAACGGCAACGGCAAGACGACGCTGGTGAAACTACTCGCCAACAAACTGGCGCCGTTTTCCGGCTCGGTGACCCGCGCCGACAAATTGGCGATTGCCTATTTCGCCCAGCACCAGCTCGACGAATTGAACGAGGACGGCTCGCCCTACGACCACGTCCGCAAGCTGATGCCGGACGCCACCGAGACCAAGATCCGCGGCCGCACCGGCGCGATCGGGTTCTCCGGCAAGGCTGGCGACACCATCGTGAAAAGCCTGTCGGGCGGCGAGAAGGCCCGGCTGTTGCTGGGGCTCGCGACCTTCTTCGGCCCCAACATGATCATCCTCGACGAGCCGACCAACCATCTCGACATTGACAGCCGCGCCGCGCTGGCCGAGGCGATCAACGACTATCCCGGCGCCGTGATCATGGTCTCGCATGACCGCTATCTGATCGAGGCCTGCGCCGATCAATTGTGGATCGTGGCCGATCACAAGGTCACGCCGTATGACGGCGATCTCGACGATTATCGCCGCATGGTGCTGTCGTCGCGCGGCATGCGCAGCAGTTCGCGCGACCGCGGCGGCAACGCGCAGGAGCGCGGCAACGGCCGCGACAAGCCGGCGCGTGCCAAGTCAGAAAAGAAGGTGCCGCTGAAGCAGAAGATCTCGGATGCCGAGGCCGAGATCGAACGCATCACTGGGATCATTTCCAAGATCGACACCGCGCTGGCGCTGCCGGATCTGTTCAAGCGCGATCCGAAACAGGCGGCGCAGCTCAGCAAGGCGCGCGCCGGCGCCGAGAGCGCGCTTCAGCGCGCCGAAGAGCAATGGCTGGCGGCAAGTTCATCCTACGATGAGGCGAACGGCTGAACCGAGTTCAAGCCACGGCGACGAAGGTCACTCAGGTCGCGGCGTGCTTCTTCTTCGCCTTCGGCTTGACGGCCTTCGGCTGCACCAGCGGCTCCGGTCCGCGCTCGATCGAGCTCAACCGTCCGGCCGTGAACGTATAGATGCCGGCGCGCGGACCGCTCGAATAGGTCAGAAGCGCGACGCGGTCGCCGCGGCCATTGGCCGAAATGCTGACCTCGTTGGGAACGCCGGCGCCGCGCGCGACGTCGCACTCGGTATGCCCGAGCGCCACAACTCCCGGCCGCGTCGCCGGCCCGGGCGCCGCGGCCGTCGCATCGCTGTCCGACAAGGCATTGGCCTCACTCGGCCCCGGCGGCGGCGCCATTCCCGGACACATGCCGTCGGCGCTGATCAGGTCGTCAGGAGTCACCGGCTTGTCCGGCGTCAGCGGCGGCGTTTCGATCGAGACGTTCTTGATGAAAAGTCGACCAGAGCGCGAAAACCACGCCGCATCCCGCGACAGCAAATCGGACGAGAACATGTCGGCCGTGCCGGAGCAGCCGGCAAACAGCGGAGCCGTCAGCACCAGAGCAACCAGGGCGTATCGATGAGAAGAATGCTGCCGCACGATCAAGTTGGTCCCACTCCCAAGGCTTAAGCGCTTGTATAATCGTCAATTTACGGCACGACCATGGCCATATCGCGCCGTCCCAGCAACGCAGAATATCATTAACCTCTTATTATCGCTAATTCCGCCGCCGCCATCGACCGGCCTCGTCCGCCTGCCAATAGGTGACCTCGAAGCCGCGAGATTTGCTCTCGGTCCAGGCGGCGCGCGCCATTGCCAACGCATCGGCATCGTCGCCGTTGAAAACCAGCACCATCCGCTCATAGGCCTCCGGATCGGCGGGCAAGGCGGCGTTGTCGACCAGAAAGCGGACATTGGCGCGGTTCGGATTGCCGTCCTCCGCGATCAGTACGATCGGCTGATGCGACGCATCCGCTACTCGCCAGCTCGCATGCGGCAGAAATGAATCGTCGCGATAGGTCCACAGATGCGCATCCAGCGCATCTGTACGTTCTTCCGAACTGGCCTGCACCACGACCCGCCAGCCACGCTCCAACGATTTCTCCAGAAGCGGCGGTAACACCTGCTCCAGCGTGATGTTTTGCAGATGATAGAACAGCACTTCGGTCATCGCGCGCGACTACTTCTTGGCTTCGTAATACTCCGCCACCAGCCGATCCAGCAGCCGGACGCCGTAGCCCGATCCCCAGCTTTGGTTGATCTCGGTCTTCGGCGCACCCATCGCGGTGCCGGCAATATCGAGATGGGCCCACGGCGTGCCATCGACGAAGCGTTGCAGGAATTGCGCCGCCGTAATTGAACCGCCATTGCGGGCGCCGGCGTTCTTCATGTCGGCGAACTGCGAATCCATCATCTTGTCGTATTCGGGCCCCATCGGCATCCGCCAAACCCGCTCGCCGGTCGACAAACCGACCGCGGTCAGCCGTTCCGCCAACTGATCGTTGTTGGAGAACAACCCGGCGTGCTCAGTGCCGAGCGCGACCAGAATCGCGCCGGTCAGCGTGGCGAGATCGACCATGAATTTCGGCTTGTGCTTCTTCGCCACGTACCAGAGCACGTCGGCCAGCACCAAACGGCCTTCAGCATCGGTATTGATGATCTCGATGGTCTGGCCGGACATCGAGGTGACGATGTCGCCGGGACGCTGGGCGTTGCCGTCGGGCATGTTCTCCACCAAGCCGATCGCACCGATCACGTTGACCTTGGCCTTGCGCGCGGCGAGCGCGTGCATCAGCCCGACCACGCAGGCGGCGCCGCCCATGTCGCCCTTCATGTCTTCCATGCTGCCCGACGGCTTGATCGAAATGCCGCCGGTGTCGAAGCAGACACCCTTGCCGACGAATGCGACCGGCTGTTCGCCGCGCTTGCCGCCGTTCCAGCGCATGATCACGGTGCGGCCGGGCTGGCTTGAGCCCTGCGAGACGCCGAGTAGCGCGCCCATCTTCAGCTTCGTCATCGCCTTGACGTCGAGGATCTCGACACCGACGCCGAGCTTGCGCAATTGCGCCGCACGGCGGGCGAATTCGACCGGATACAGCACGTTCGGCGGCTCGTTGACCAGTTCGCGCGCGATGATGACGCCGTCGACGACATGGCTTTCCGGGCTGAACGCCTTGCGCGCCGCGGCGACGTCGGCGACCGCGATTGCGACATTGGCCCTGACTGGATCCTGCTCGTCGTCCTTCTTCTTGGTCTTGTAACGATCGAATTTGTAGGCCCGCAGCCGGATGCCCGACGCCACCGCCGCGGCCTGCGCCGGCTTCAGCGCCGCCGACGGCAGCTCCGCGATCACCGTGACGGCGTCGCTGGCCGCATTGATCTTGCCGGCGATGGTGCCGCCGAGTTTGAGGAAGTCGTGATCCTTGATCGCCGCCGCCTTGCCGGTCCCAACCACCACCAGCCGGCCGACCTTGAGGCCTTCCGGCGCCAGAATATCCAGAGCAGACCCCGACTTACCCTTGAACTGGTTGGTTGTCGCCGCGCGCTTGACGAGACTCGCCGCCGCGCCGAGAGCTTTGCCGGTCGCCACGCCGAATTTCAGGGCGTCGTCACAGAACACGAACAACGTGCCGCGGGCACTCGCGGAAAACGGGACGAAGCCGACTTTGACGGCGTCGGACATGGGCAATCCTCCAAATCAGGGCTGGCGCAGGGTAACAGAGTTCCGCTGCGCAATGGTCTGCAAGAGGTTTTGGTTTCCTGAGCCGTTATGTCAAGGCAGCTTCTGAACCACCTTCAAACTCTGGAAAAACCGCGCGCGGCCGATTCGGTCGAGTCGGCCTCGGATCGCGTCGAACCACATGCCGAATCGCCGCTGGCAACGATCGCCACCCCACGGTGCCCAGACACCGTTACGACATAGCGACACGTGTCTTTCGGGCGACACTCCGGTGAACGTTAACCATATTCCGACCGCATCACAGCTCAGCCATTTTGTTGACAGATCAAACAGATGGTAATGCCACTCTGGGACCGGAGCCAGCTTGGCTGCCATGGGGGGATTCGCTGAATCCTGGCGTCGGCTGGTTTCGGATCAAACGGGGATCGTACCGACTGATGGGGTCTGTCGACAGCTACATTTTTCGCACGACGATGACGTCGTTTGCGGTGGTCCTGGCCAGCCTGACCGGCGTGATCTGGATTACCCAAGCGTTGCGTGGCATCGACTTGATGACGAGTCAGGGCCAGACCATCGTGACCTTTCTCGGTCTGACCGGCCTCGCCGTTCCGGTGCTGATTTTGGTGATCGCTCCGGTCGCGCTGATGATCGCGGTCGCCCACAGCCTCAACCGGCTCGCCACCGATTCTGAAATCATCGTCATGAACGCCGCCGGGCTTTCGCCGATCCGTCTGTTCCGCCCGTTCATCTACGCCACCATCGCGGTCTCGATCTTGGTCACGGTTATTTCCGCCTATATCGCGCCGGATGGGCTTCGCCGCATCAGTCGCTGGGACAGCGAGATCACCGCCGACATCCTTGCCAATATCCTGCAACCTGGGCGCTTCGCGCAGATCGAGCCGAATCTGACCATCCGGGTGCGCGAACGGCAGCCCGGCGGGCTGCTGGTCGGCGTCTTCATCGACGACCGCCGCGACCCCAAAGAGCGCGTCAGCATCATCGCCGATCACGGTTCGGTGGTGAAAAACGACGATGGATCGTTCCTCGTTCTCGAGGACGGCAATCTCCAGCGATTCGAAGTCGGGAAAAACGATCCGGCGCTGGTCGCGTTCAGCCGCTATGCGTTCGATATGTCCAAATTCTCCCGCGCCCGCGACGTTACTTATGGAATTCGCGAGCGCTATTTGTGGGAATTGATGTGGCCCGCGGAAGAAGATCCGCTCTACATCGCGCTGCCGGTCCGATTTCGCGCGGAAATGCACGAGCGTCTGCTCGCATCGGTCTATCCGTTCGTGTTCACCTCGATCGCGTTCATGTTCCTGGGCCTGCCCCGCACCACCAGGCAGAGCCGAAACTTCTCGATGGTCGGCGCGATCTTCGTGGCCTTCGCCGTGCGGCTGGCCGGCTTTGCGTGTTCGGTCATGACCAACAACACGCTATGGGTCGCCGCCGTTCAGTACCTGCTGCTGGCCGCTGCGATCTCGGGCGGGGTTTGGGTGATCGCACGCCATGTGGTGATCGAGCCGCCGGCAAAGCTGACCGAGGGATTAGACGCGCTGAGCGCTTCGCTGGCGCGGCTCGTCCGGCGGATGCAGCCATCCGAAAGCGGGGCCTGAGATGGGGGGCATTCTCGGGCGCTATTTCGCCGGCCGCTTCGTGTCGGCCTCGCTCGGCGTCTTCTTCGGTCTGTTCGTGTTGCTGGTTTTTGTCGACTATATCGACTTGCTGCGACGCGCCGGCGGGCTCGCCGTCTCGGCCTTCGTGATCGCTCAGGCGTCGTTTTACCGGGTCCCGCAATTGCTCGAACGGATGATGCCGTTTTGCATCCTGATCGGCGGCATGAGCTGCTATTTGGCACTGTCGCGCCGTCTCGAACTGGTCATCGCGCGCGCCGCCGGCATGTCCGCCTGGCAGTTCATTTCGCCGGCGCTATGGAGCGCGCTGGCGCTCGGCGTTTTCGCCAGCACGGTGTTCAATCCGATGTCGGCCTACATGCAGGAACGCGCCAAGCAGATGGAGGCGGAACTGTTCGGCAACGGCGCGGGCGGGCTGCAGGACGCCAACGGTTTCTGGATCAATCAGGTCACCAATGAGGGCCAGGCCATCATCAATGCGGCGCGGAGCCAGCGACAGGGCACGCTGCTCAGCGGACTGACCGTGTTCCGTTTCGAGCCCGATTTCCAATTCAAGGAGCGGATCGAAGCCCGCGAGGCGACGCTGGAGCCGGGCTTCTGGCTGTTCAAGAATGTGCGCCGCTATACGCTCGGGGCGCTTCCCGTCGACGAGGAGACCTTCCGGCTGGCGACCACGCTGACCGAGGCCCAGATCCGCAACAATTTCACCACCCCGGAGAGTGTGTCCTTTTGGCAACTGCCGAATTATATCCGGTCATCCGAGAGTTCCGGCTTCGCCACATCAGGCTATCGCCTGCAGTACCATAAGCTGCTGGCGAAGCCCTTTTTGCTGGCCGCAATGGTGATGCTAGCGGCTTCTGTAAGCTTGCGATTCTTTCGATTCGGCGGCGTGCAAAAGATGGTTTTGAGTGGCGTGGCAGCAGGCTTTCTGCTCTATATCCTGTCGAAAGTAACCGAGGATTTGAGCAAGGCTGAGTTAATGCATCCGCTCGCTGCGGCGTGGCTACCTGTCTCGGTGGGTGGCCTCGCTGGTTTTTTGGCCTTGCTGTACCAGGAGGACGGGTAGTGGCTGTTATCGCCGCCCTCCAAGGAAAGCTGTCCACGCTTCGGCAGCGCATTATCATGCGCGGCGGTCGCAGAGCCATGGCTGTGTGGCTGGGCCAGTTGCTGGCGATCATGCTCGCTGGCGCAATTGATCTTACCGCCGCAACGCCAGCTTCTGCCCAGGGCTTCACCTATAACCAGCCTCCAGTCCGACCGAAGACCCCTCGCCCGGCCGAAAACAACGGCCAGATGTTCGTGCAGGCCACCGAGGTCAATTACGACTACAACAACTCGCGGGTGTCGGCGGTCGGCAACGTGCAGATGTTCTACAACGGCACCAATGTCGAGGCCGACCGGATCGTCTACGACCAGAAGACCAAGCGGCTGCAGGCCGAGGGCAATGTCCGCATGACGGACGCGGACGGCAGGATCACCTATGCCAACCAGATCGATCTGAGCGACGATTATCGTGACGGTTTTGTCGATTCGCTGCGGGTCGATACTGCGGATCAAACCCGGATCGCCGCGTCGCGTGCCGACCGCACCGACGGCAACTACAACGTGTTTCAGAATGGCGTTTATACCGCCTGCGCCCCCTGCAAGGACAATCCGAAGAAGCCGCCGCTTTGGCAGGTGAAGGGCGCGCGGATCATCCACAATCAAACTGAAAAGATGCTGTATTTCGAGAACGCGCAGCTGGAATTCTTCGGCGTGCCGCTCGCCTATCTGCCGTATTTCTCGACGCCGGATCCGACGGTCAAACGCAAGACCGGCTTTCTGATGCCATTCTACACCACCAACACCACCTTCGGTTCGGGTTTCGAGACGCCGTTCTACTGGGCGCTGGCGCCGGACTATGACCTCACGCTGTCGCCGCGCTACACCACCAAGCAGGGCTTGCTGATGCAGGGTGAGTTCCGGCAGCGCCTGATGGATGGCGCCTATCAAATTCGCGCCTACGGCATCGACCAGATGAGTCAGTCGACCTTCGCCGGACAGCCGGGCGACCGCGCGTTTCGCGGTGGCGTCGAGTCCAAGGGCCAGTTCGCGCTGAACGACAAATGGGTCTGGGGCTGGGACGCCGTGGCCTTGTCCGACAAGGCGTTTTTTGTCGACTATCGGCTGTCGCAGTACAAGGACGCTTGGGGCTCGTTCCTGACGCAAACGACCGAAGGCGTCTCGCAGCTATATCTGACCGGCGTCGGCAACCGCAGCTACTTCGATGCGCGCACGATCTACTATCTCGGCTTTGCCGCAGCCGACATCCAGGCCCAGATCCCGGTCGTGCATCCGGTGATCGACTATTCGAACGTGCTGGATCGTTCGATCCTGGGCGGCGAATTCAGTTACAAGACCAACCTGACCAGCATCAGCCGGCAGAACGCCGCGTTCGATCCGGTGACGACGATCGCCAACACCAGCGGCCTGTGTCTGTCGGCTTCGGCCGACCCGCTGGCCCGGATGCCGGCGAGCTGCCTGCTACGCGGCGTTCCCGGCACCTATTCGCGGTTGACCGCCGAGGCGCAGTGGCGGCGTTCCTTCACCGACCCCTACGGACAGATATGGACTCCGTTCGCCTCGCTTCGCGCCGATGCGATCGACGCATCGATCTCGAATCAGCCGGGCGTCTCCAACTTCCTGCCGGTCGGCGACACCCAGACGGTGCGCGTGATGCCGACGGTCGGCCTCGAATATCGCTATCCCTTCATCAACGTTCAGCCCTGGGGAACCACGACGATCGAACCGATCGCACAGGTGATCGTCCGGCCGAACGAAACCTACGCCGGCAAGCTGCCCAACGAAGACGCGCAAAGCATGATCTTCGATGCCAGCAACCTGTTCAGCGTCGACAAGTTTTCCGGATACGACCGCGCCGAAGGTGGCGGACGCGCCAATGTCGGGATTCAGGCCACCACGCAATTCGACCGCGGCGGCGCGATCAATGTGCTGTTCGGCCAGTCCTATCAGTTGTTCGGAATGAATTCATTCGCGGTCAGGGATCTGACCAATACCGGGGTCGACTCCGGACTGACGACGCCGCGCTCGGACTATGTCGGCCGGGTGTCGTACTCGCCCAACAGCACCTACAAGTTCACCACACGAGTGCGACTGGATCAGGCGACGCTCGACGTCAATCGCTTTGAAGCCGAGGCCAGCGCGAATTTCAATCGCTGGTCGGTCAGTATGATCTACGGAAATTATGCGGCGCAGCCGGATCTCGGGTTCTTGACACGACGCCAAGGCATTTTGGGCACCGCGTCCATCAAGCTGGCATCGAATTGGGTAGTCTCCGGCGGCGCCCGTTGGGATCTTGAGGCCAGCAAGATCGACCAATATATCGTCGGTGCCGGTTACGTCGACGACTGTTTCGTTCTGGCACTGAATTATGTGACCGCGTATGCTTACTCCAACTACGCTGCGGCGCCGACGCTCAGTCACTCGGTGATGCTGCAGATCGGGCTACGGACGCTCGGTATGGGCGCGGTCCAGCAGACCCTGACTGGCGCAGCGAGCGGCGCGTTGGGCCAATAGCGCGGAGATGCGCCATCGCGGCGCCATGGCGTCGCATTCGAAACAGGGCAAACCTCGATTCGCTGGATGGCAGACTTGACCATGATGACAATGCTTCGTAATCGCCTCCTCTGCCTACTGCTGTGCTGCGCCGTGATGCTGATGGTCGGCATGGGTTCGTCGCGCGCTCAATCCGTCGCCATCATGGTCAATGGCGAACCGATCACCAACTTTGACATCGAGCAGCGCACCAAGCTGCTCGTCGTCTCGACCCGTCAGACTCCGACGCGTCAGCAAGTGATCGACGAGTTGATCGACGAGAAGGTGAAGATCAAGGAAGGCAAGAAATTCGGCGTCGATCCCAGCGCCTCGGATATCGACGCTTCGTTCGCGAGCATGGCCACGCGGCTGCGGATCTCGCCGGAGCAAATGACCAAGTCGCTGGAGAGCCAGGGTGTTCGCCCGGAAACGCTGAAGAGCCGGATGAAGGCCGACATGGTCTGGACCAGCCTGGTGCGCGGTCGCTTCAAGGACAGCCTGCTGGTCGGCGAGAAAGACGTCGAAGCCCTGCTCGACAGCAAGGACAAGCAGGAGGTCGACAGTTTCGAATACCAGATGCAGCCGGTGGTCCTGATCGCCCCGCGCGGCTCGGACCTGGAATCCCGACGCAAGGAGGCCGAGACGCTGCGCGAGCGCGTGCAGAGCTGCGACGAGGCCAACAACCTCTTCAAGACCATGCGGAATGCCGCCATTCGCAGTACCGTCACCAAGACCTCGGCTGATCTGCCGGTGGTGCTACGCGAGGTTCTCGACAAGACACCAATCGGCCATCTGACCCCACCCGAGGTCACCAAGCGGGGGATCGAAATGGTCGTGCTTTGCAGCCGCAAGCCAACCACCGCCGACACGCCGAAGAAGCGAGAGATCCGGGAAAAGTTGTATTCCAAGAAATATGAAACGAAGTCGAAAGCCTATCTGCAGGAAATCCGCAAGGCGGCGATGATCGAGTACCGCTCGGCAAAATAGGCGTCGGCGTTCGCGTCCGGCGAACCTCGCACACGAAGGCATTCAGGTCGGCGACATGGCAAAACCTCTGGCGCTGACGCTCGGCGAACCCGCGGGAATCGGTCCGGATATCGCGCTCGCCGCATGGCTGCGGCGCGACGAACTCGACCTTCCGCCGTTCTACCTGCTCGGCGACCGCGACTTTCTGGCGCAACGCGCCAGGACGTTGGGGCTCGACGTCGCATGCGCCGATGTGCGCCCCGAACAGGCGATCGATCACTTCGCCCGCGCGCTACCGGTGGTCGGCACCGGCGATCGCGCGACCGCCAGTCCCGGTCATCCCGACGCTTCCAGCGCACCCGCCGCGATCGGCTCGATCCGACAGGCCGTCGCCGACGTGACGGCGGGGCGCGCCGCCGCGATCGTCACCAATCCGATCGCCAAGAGCGTGCTGTACAAGGCCGGGTTCGCGCATCCCGGTCACACCGAATTTCTCGCCGCCCTTGCTGGCGGCGACGGCCAGGCGCCGCAGCCGGTGATGATGTTGTGGTGCCCTTCGCTCGCGGTGGTGCCGGTGACTATCCATGTCTCGCTGCGCGACGCCATTGCTCAATTGTCGACCGATCTGATCGTCTCGACCGCGCGCATCGTCGCAGCGGCGCTGAGCAACCGCTTCGGCATCGCCCAGCCGCGGCTGGCGATCTCCGGCCTCAATCCGCATGCCGGCGAAGACGGCGCGCTCGGCGGCGAGGACCGCGCCATCATCGCGCCGGCGGTCGAGATCCTGCGCCGCGCCGGCATCGAGGCGCGCGGCCCGCTGCCGGCCGACACCATGTTTCACGCCGCCGCGCGCGAAAACTACGACTGCGCGATCTGCATGTACCACGACCAGGCGCTGATCCCGATCAAGACCATCGCGTTCGACGAAGGCGTCAACGTCACGCTCGGCCTGCCCTTTGTCCGCACCTCGCCCGATCACGGCACCGCCTTCGATATCGCCGGCAGCGGACGCGCCAATCCGTCGAGCCTTATCGCGGCGCTGCGGCTCGCGGCGCGCATGGCGGCGGCACAACCGGCATGAACACGATCGACGATCTTCCGCCGCTCCGCGACGTGATCAAACGGCACGATCTGGCGCCGCGCAAAGCGCTGGGCCAGAATTTTCTGCTCGACCTCAACCTCACCGCGCGGATCGCTCGCGCCGCGGGTCCGCTTGAGGATTCCACCGTGATCGAAATCGGTCCCGGCCCGGGCGGGTTGACGCGCGCGCTGCTGGCGCTCGGCGCCAAGCGGGTGATCGCGATTGAGCGCGACGAGCGCGCGCTCGGCCCGTTGCAGGAGATTGCCGCGCACTATCCCGGCCGGCTCGAAATCATCTGCGCCGATGCACTGGAATTCGATCCGCGGCCATTGCTGCATGGCGAGCGCGCCAAGATCGTCGCCAACCTGCCCTACAACATCGCGACCCCGCTGCTGATCGGCTGGCTCAGCGTCGAGCCGTGGCCGCCCTGGTACGACACCATGGTGCTGATGTTCCAGCGCGAGGTCGCCGAGCGGATCGTCGCCCACGAAGACGACGAAGCCTATGGCCGGCTCGCAGTGCTGGCGAACTGGCGCGCCGAAACCAAGATGCTGTTCGACATTTCGCCGGCGGCCTTCGTACCGCCGCCCAAGGTCACCTCCTCGGTGGTGCGACTGCTGCCGCGCGCGGCGCCACAACCGTGCGACCGCAGGACGCTGGAACAGGTCGCGGCGGCGGCGTTCGGCCAGCGTCGCAAGATGCTGCGGCAGAGCCTGAAATCGCTGGGCGTCGATCCGGCACGGCTGGCGGCGGCGGCCGGGGTCGATGCCTCCCGCCGCGCCGAAACCGTCCCGGTCTCGGGCTTTGTTGCCATGGCCAATGAATTGACCGATATACGGACCACAAAACCAAACCTGGCTTAAGGGAGAGACACACCATGGCGCTGATGCGTCGCCAATCGCTCGTCAAATTCGATGCCCCGCTGTGCGAGACCATCGTCGATACCCCGAAGCCGCAGGGCAACGAGGTGCTGGTGCGGATCGAACGCTGCGGCCTGTGCCATTCCGACCTGCACATCCAGGACGGCTATGCCGACCTCGGCGGCGGCAAGAAGCTCGACACCACGCGCGGCATGACGCTGCCGTTCACGCTCGGCCACGAGATCGCCGGCGTCGTCGAGGAAGTCGGCCCTGATGCTTCCAAGGATCTTATCGGCACCAAGAAAGCGGTGTTCCCCTGGATCGGCTGCGGCAAATGCCGCGATTGCCTCGCCGGCGACGAAAACCTCTGCGCCAAGAACCGCTTTCTCGGCGTCTCGATCGACGGCGGCTTCGCCACACATGTGCTGGTGCCGGACGCCAAGTATCTGCTGGATTACGATCCGCTGCCGGTCAACGTCGCCGCGACGCTGATGTGCTCCGGCATCACCGCCTATGGCGCCTTGAAGCGCCTGGTCGACCGGCCGCGGCAGCGCAATATCCTGCTGATTGGTCTCGGCGGCGTCGGCATGATGGGGCTGTCGTTCGCGCAAGCGATGTTCACGCAGAAGATTTCCGTCGCTGATCTCAGCCCGGCGGCGCGCGACACCGCGCTGCAGAACGGCGCGTCGTTCGCCTATGATCCGTCGGAGCCCGACGTGGTCAAGCGCATCATCAAGGAGACCGAAGGCGGCTTCGATGCCGTGGTCGACTTCGCCGGCAACGACAAGTCGATGAATTTTGCGGTCGCCACAGTGGCGCGCGGCGGCAAGATCGTGGTGTCCGGCCTGATGGGCGGCAATTTCAGTCTGCCGATGGTGCAGTGGATCTACAAGCGCATGACCATCGAAGGCTTCATGGTCGGCACGCTCGAGGAAGCCAAGGAACTGATGGCGCTGGCGCGCGCTGGCAAGATCAAGCCGACGCCGATGAAGGAAGAGCCGATGGGCGAGGTCCAGAAATGGATCGACGAACTGCGCGCCGGCAAGGTGGTCGGCCGCATCATGCTGAAGAACTAAGCGCCGTCATCGCGCGTAGTTGCGGCGCGGACTCCACCCAAGGAGCCCGCGTCCGCGGCCAGATTCTTGCCTAATACCGTCCGGATTTGCGGCTTATTGCGACCCCATTTTCCACCCAGAAACGGGAGCCTCAGGGTCCCGTTTCAGTCGTGTCAATTTATCGGGGGATGCAATGAAGAATCGAACCGCGAAATTCGTATCGATCGTCTTCGTGGGAGTTGCGGCGGGCGTCGTATTGCCGGCGATCACCGGCTTCACCGCGCATGCCGCCGCCGAATGTCTGGCCAAGCCGAATGCCGCGGCGCCGCAAGGCAGTCATTGGTACTACCGGGTCGACCGCTCCAGCAAACGCAATTGCTGGTACGTCCGCGCCGCGGGGCAGCCGTCCGCGGCGAACCCGGCGACCGCGGACCGCGCCCCGGAGACGCCGGCGGCGCCCAAAGCCCGCGCCGCGCTGCGGCCGGCGGTGGCGAATGCCCGTGCCGAACTGGCCCCCTCACCGGACCCCGCGCGGCAGCCGACCACTGCGCCATTCCCGAACCCCGGGTCCGACCCCAGCGCGACCGGCCCGCAAGCCATGACCGCGCCGAATTGGCAGCTGGCGGGGCGCTGGGCCGATCAGGGCAACACGCTCAGCGCGGCCGATCGCGAGTCGGGCGCCGCCACCGCGGCTCCGCAGGCCATCGCCAGCGCTGAAGCGCCGCCGCCCGCGACCATCGCAGCACCGGCCGTGGCCCCGTCGACGGAACCCGCCGGCAGTTCGATCTGGACGCTGCTCGGCGCGCTGGTGGCCGCGTTGGCTGTGGCCGGCCTGACCGTAGCGGCGGTCATGAAATTCGGCGGCAGCAGGCCGGCGGTCCGGCGCGACGCCAATGGCCGGCCCGACATCTGGGGCGCGGTCGAGCACGATCTGCCCTTGACCGAGCAGCCCGCGGAGTCGCCAATGAATTGGATCAAGATCGCGCGCGAGCGCCACGCCGCGCTCGACCGCAGCGACGAAATCGAACGATTGCTGTCAGGCGCCGCCAAACGACCGGGCTGAGCGCGACCGCCCGAACGACTCGGCCGCGCGAGGTCAGCGGCGGCTTGACCGTTATTGTGGCGACAGGTCGACGATCAGGATGTCGAGATCGCGCGTCGGCGTGAAATTGGTCTTGCGCACTTCGAACGTGGTCGGACCGACCTTCTTCACCCCGGTCTCGCAGAAGCTGACCAGCGCCGTCGGCTCGCCCTTGTCCACGGTCAGCCGGAAATCGCCGATTGGCCCCGCCCAGTTGGCGCCGGTCTTCAGCACATAGGCGATCCGAAATTCCGGCGGCGGCGCGCCGCCGTTCTTCTTGGTCATGGCGGCGACGCCGGAGATGAACGAAGTCTCGGTGCAAAACCGCGCCAGATACTCCCGCTTCTCCTGCGCGCTGGCATCCTTCGACGCCACGGCGGTCTGCACGCTTGCGCCGACGCTCGGCGCGTAGCTATGCTCGATGATGAGTTCGCGACCGGCTGGAAAGGTCTGCTCCCAGTAGTAAGTGGTGCGCAGGCTCCAATCGGGCGCGACATGCTTCTCCATGCCCTTGCCGGCGTCGTAGGAGCCGTCATGGACCAGCCCTTCCTTCGTCAGCTGCTGCTCCAGGTCTGGTGGCAGCGCATCGAGCGCCGCGTTAGTTTTCTTGGCGCGGGGCTGCAGCGGCAATTTCAGTGCCTGCAGCCGCGCGGTGACGTCTCGGCCGGCGAGGAACGCTTTTTGCTCGATCCGGGCGTTGACCTCGCGTCCGTCGATCAATGTGCGGAACTGCAGGAAATTGTCGGAATCGTCATCCGGCACCGCGATATTGCTAGCTTCCTGAGCGTCCACTTCCGGCAGCGGAAACGCCACGGTGACGGTCTGGTCGACGCTGGCGTGATTGAAGAAGCGGTAACGGACGTCGATCCGCTTGCGCGAGATTGACAGATCTTCGGAGCGCATTTCGATATTCGGATTGGTTTGGAACACCAGACCGCCGGTCGTCAGCGCCGCCATTGTATCGTTGGCGTGCGCGGCCGCGCAGCCGAAGCAGAGTGCGGCGAAAACGACGGTCCGGACGAAGTATTTCGTATGGTCCATTGAACTCGCGCCTTTCCGCAGTCTGTCTTGCCTAACGTTGCGACTACCGCTCCAGCTGCTTCTGCAGATCGCGCACGAAGGCGGTCAGCCCGGTGCGGCGTTCACGCTTCAGCCGCTCCGCTTTCAGGATCGACTGCACCTCGGCGAAGGCCTCGTCGATGTCGTGATTGATAACGATGTAATCGTATTCGGCGAAATGACTCATCTCATGGCTGGCACGACTCATCCGACCGCGAATCACTTCGTCGGAATCCTGCGCGCGGGTGTGCAGCCGCTTTTCCAGATCCGCGGCCGAGGGTGGCAAAATAAACACGCTGACGACGTCGTCGCGGGCCTTCTCGCGCAGTTGCTGGGTGCCCTGCCAGTCGATGTCGAACAGCACGTCCTGCCCGGCCGCCAGCGCCATTTCCACCGGCGCGCGCGGCGTACCGTAGCGATTGTCGAACACGTTGGCCCATTCCAGCAATTCGCCATTTTCAGCCATTGCTTCGAACCGGGCATGATCGACGAAGTAGTAGTCGCGTCCCTCTTGTTCGCCCGGACGCTTGGTCCGGGTGGTCGCCGACACCGACATCTTCAACCCGGATACGCGCTCGATCAGCAGGCGCGACAGCGTGGTCTTGCCCGCGCCCGACGGCGACGACAGCACGAACATCAGCCCGCGCCGCTCGAGACTTTCGAAGCCGTGCCCAGAGGCCGTCATGATCACTCCAGATTCTGCACCTGCTCGCGGAATTGCTCGACCACGTTCTTCATCGCCAGCCCGGTGTTGGTCAATTCCAGATCGTTCGACTTCGAGCAGCAGGTGTTGACCTCGCGATTGAATTCCTGGGACAGGAAATCCAGCCGGCGGCCGACCGCGCCGCCCTTGCCGATCATCTCGCGAGCCTGGGCGATGTGCGAAGCGATGCGGTCGAGCTCCTCGCGAATGTCGGCCCTGGTGGCGATCATGATGGCTTCCTGATGCAGCCGGTCGGCATCGAAACGGTCCGATGCCTCGAGCAGCGCCGCGATCTGCTCTGCCAGACGGGCCTTGACCGCCTCGGGCTTGCGCCCCGGCGCGGCCTCGGCCTTCTTCGCCAGCGCCTCGATCTCGTCTAGCCGCAGCGACAGGATTTCGCCGAGCGTTACACCTTCGCGCTTGCGCATCTCGATCAGGCTGGCCAGCGCCTGCTCGAACGCGGCCTCGACCGCAACCCGCGCCGCCTTGTCCTCGGCCTCGTCGCTTTCCGGCTCCGCCACCTCGATCACGCCCTTGATCGCCAACAGCCCGTCGACGCTCGGCGCCACCGCATCGATCTTGCCGGCCAGATCGGCGGCGACTTTCAGGATCGAATTCAACACCTCTTCATTGATGCGGACCGTCGACAGCGCGCCCGCGCGCTTGACGCTCAGATTGGCGTAGACCGTGCCGCGCGACAGCAATTCCGCGGCGCGCTTGCGAGCGACCAGCTCGACATCGTCCCAGCCGGGCGGCAGCCGCATCCGGAAGTCGAAGCCCTTGGCGTTGACCGACTTCAATTCCCATTCGAACGTATAGGGCCCACTGCTACCGTGGCTGCGCGCAAACCCGGTCATGCTCGACAACGACATCGCGTGATGATCTCCGCAGATTTCAGGTGTGAGATTCGTTCGGACGACGACGTCGACCATAGCCCATGACCGCCCGGAAAGTGAGCGTCTTGACCATCGATGCTATTGTCGGGCGGCGCCGGCACGCACACGTTTCTTGGACGGCTTCGCAGCCGGTTCGGATTTATCCGACGCCGCGGAGGCATTGGCGTCCGGCGCGATCGTAGCGGTCGGCGGGGTGTCATCCGCCGGCTCGACGGTATCGTTCTGAAGCTGCTTTTCCTGCGCGCGCAACTTGGCAACGTTCTTTTGGTGCAGGTCGTAGGTCTCGGTGAAGGCGTGACCGCCGCTGCCGTCGGCGACGAAGAACAGATCGCGGGTGCGCGCGGGATTGGCGGCGGCTTCGAGCGACGCGCGGCCGGGATTGGCGATTGGCCCCGGCGGCAGACCATCGACGACGTAGGTGTTGTAGGGCGACGGTTGCTGGATCTCGCTGCGCTTGATCGGCCGTCCCAGCGTGCCCTTACCGCCCACCAATCCATAAATGATGGTCGGATCGGATTGCAGCTTCATCTTTTGTCGCAGCCGGTTGACGAACACCGCGGCGACCCGGCTGCGCTCGTCCGCCTTGCTGGTTTCCTTCTCGACGATCGATGCCAGCGTCACCAATTGCTCGGGCGTCTTCACCGGAATATCCGGGTTGCGGCGTTCCCAAATGTCCGCCAGCACCCGCTTCTGCTCGCGTTGCATGCGCTGGATCACCTGCTCGCGCGTGGTGCCGCGCGGAAACTTGTAGGTCTCCGGCAGCAAAGTGCCCTCGCGTGGCATTTCGCGAATGGTGCCGGAAAAGATCTCGTTCTCCGAAAGCCTGGCGACAATCTGCTCGGAGGTCAGGCCTTCGGCGATCGTCACCGCGTGCTGCACCACCTTGCCTTCGACGATGGTGCCGATCACGTCGCGGAGGCTGGCGTTCTTCTGGAACGAATATTCGCCGGGCTTCAGGTCGGCGCGCGCCTTCAACGCGAACACGCTGCCGATGAACGCCCAACGGTTGTTGTCAATCACGCCCTCGCGCTGCAGGATGTCGGCGATGTCGCCCATTCCGGCGCGCTGCGGGATATTGACGACCTTGTCTTCCTTGAGCGGCCCCGGCGCCTCGATCTTCTGCTTGCCGTAGACGTAGATGCCGCCGGCGCCGAGCATCGCCACCAGCAGCACCGTTATGATGGCATTGCCGATCACGATGAACGGATTGCGGGCGCGATCGGAGCGCTTCGGCGGCGGCGGAACCTGCTCGGGCTCCAACGCTGCGCGCGGGCTTCTCGGTGAAATCGGCGGCCTTTCGCTCATCGGTGCAACCTGAGTCCTGTCGGTTCAATTCTGACTTGTCGCAACGACCGCATTCGCCGGTGCGCGCCGGTTCCGATTCGAACGCGGCCCCGCCTGCGGAGATTCCTTTAGCGTGTTTCAGAGCCGGCGCCACACCTGAACTTGGTGATCGCCGCCCGACCGGAACCATTCCAGACCGCGCCCGCGGGCGCGATGTCTTAGGGTTTAGCAGCGATTGCGGCGAAACGGTGGAGGTCTCGCATCGCGCGCTAGCTGGCTACGCGCCGGACGATCAACGACGCGTTGGTGCCGCCGAAGCCGAACGAATTCGACAGCGCGACATTGATCTCGCGCGGCCGGGCCTTCCATGGCACGAGGTCGATTGCGGTGTCGACCGACGGGTTGTCGAGATTGATGGTCGGCGGCGCGACGCTGTCGCGAATCGCCAGGATGCAGAAGATCGCCTCGACCGCGCCGGCTGCGCCGAGCAGATGGCCGGTGGAGGATTTGGTCGAGGACATCGACACCGTCGGTGCCGTATTGCCCAGCAGCCGCTGCGCGGCGCCGAGTTCGATCTCGTCGCCGAGCGGCGTCGAGGTGCCATGCGCGTTGATGTAATCGAGATCCGAGACCGAAATCCCGGCGCGCTTCATCGCCGCGCTCATGCAGCGGAAGGCGCCGTCGCCGTCGGGGGTCGGCGCGGTGATGTGATAGGCATCGCCCGACATGCCGTAGCCGATCAACTCGGCGTAGATGCGCGCGCCGCGAGCCTTGGCGTGTTCGTATTCTTCGAGCACGACGATGCCGGCACCCTCGCCCATCACGAAGCCGTCGCGATCCTTGTCATAAGGCCGCGATGCCTTCTGCGGCGTGTCGTTGAAGCCAGTCGACAGCGCCCGGGAGGCGCAGAATCCCGCCATCGCCAGACGGCTGATCGGAGATTCGGTGCCGCCCGCAACCATCACGTCGGCGTCGCCGAGCGCGATCAGGCGACCGGCGTCGCCGATCGCATGCGCGCCGGTCGAACAGGCCGTCACCACGGCGTGGTTCGGACCTTTCAGCCCGTGCGCGATCGAGACGTAGCCGGAGGCGAGATTGATCAGACGGCCGGGAATGAAGAACGGCGAAATCTTCCGCGGTCCGCGTTCCTTGAGCAGCAAGGCGGTGTCGGCGATGCCGGCCAGCCCGCCAATCCCCGAACCGATCATCGTTCCGGTGGCGCAACGCTGTTCCTCGGTCGACGGATGCCAATTGGCGTCGTCGAGCGCCTGCTTGGCGGCGCACATCGCGTAGATGATGAAATCGTCGACCTTGCGCTGGTCTTTCGGCTCCATCCACTGATCGGGATTGAAGGTGTCGTCGGTGCCGTCGCCGCGCGGAACCACGCAGGCGATCCGGCTGGTCAGATCGGAAACGTCGAACGTGTCGATCTGCTTGGCGCCGCTTTCGCCGTTCAGGATACGTTTCCAGGTCGCCTCAACGCCGCAGCCGAGTGGCGAAACCATGCCAAGGCCTGTGACGACAACCCGCCTCATATCCAGCACTCCGGCCCAACAATAGCCGCCCACAACAAGAAGCCGGTGGACCGCTCGATCGCGGCCCGTCCGGCTTCATCAACACCGCGCGGGGGCGTCAGCTCTTCGCGTTCTTTTCGAGAAACTTGGTGGCGTCGCCAACCGTCAAAATGGTTTCGGCGGCGTCATCGGGAATCTCGCAGCCGAACTCTTCTTCGAACGCCATCACGAGTTCGACTGTGTCGAGACTGTCGGCGCCGAGGTCATCGATGAAGCTTGCCGCATCGACCACTTTTTCAGGTTCGACACCAAGGTGTTCCACCACGATCTTCTTAACCCGCTCGCCAATCTCACTCATCGTTTAACCCCGTGCTGTTCCATTGGACCCGACCGACAGACGATACGAGCCATCGTGGTGCGTTAACTCGTTAAGGTACCGTCGCAATCGCGCAGTGTACTGATTTTGCCCCGTCCCCGAGGTCGAAGCCCGAATATTTAACGGCAGGCTCTGCACCGCCAATATACAGGGTTTCGAATTCCTGCAATGGCCTTCTTTGCCTATCCGCCGGTGGTTCGGTTATCATACTTCCGTTGCCTTGACCACAAGCCAGGACCAAGCTCCGGACACCGATTTACACCGTCAAATGGTCGCAAGTGGCGTCAGATCATTGCCATCCCGCCGTTGACGTGAATGGTCTGGCCGGTGACATAGGCGGCCTCGTTGGACGCAAGATAGACCGCCGCCGCCGCGATGTCGTCCGGTGTGCCCAGCCGCCCGGCCGGCACCTTGGTCAGAATTGCCTCGCGCTGCTTGTCGTTCAGCGCGTCGGTCATCGGCGTGGCGATGAATCCGGGCGCGATGCAGTTGGCGGTGACGTTGCGCTTGGCGTATTCGGCGCCCAGCGTCTTGATCATGCCGATCAGCCCGGCCTTCGCGGCGGTGTAGTTGCCCTGCCCCGGATTGCCGGTGACGCCGACCACCGAGGTGATGGCGATGATGCGGCCGAACCGCTTGCGCATCATCAGCTTGGTGGCCGCGCGCGCCAGCCGGAAGGTCGCGGTCAGATTGACATTGATGACCTCGTCCCAATCCTCGTCCTTCAACTGCACGAACAGATTGTCGCGGGTGATTCCGGCATTGCTGACCAGGATATCGAGCTGGCCCATTGCCTTTTCGGCCGCCGGCACCAGCGCCTCGACCTCGGCGGCGTCGGACAGATTGCACGGCAGCACGTAAGCGCGCTCGCCGAGCTTGCCGGCCAGCGTCTCCAGCACCTCGCGTCGCGTCCCCGACAGCGCCACGGTGGCGCCCTGGGCGTGCAGTGCCTGCGCGATCGCGCCGCCGATGCCCCCGGTCGCGCCTGTCACCAGCGCGGTTCTGCCTGTCAGATCGAACATCTCGTCTCCTTCGCCGCTTACGCCGGACGCGCGGCAGCCATGGCGTCCTTCGCCGCTGCGATATCACTGGGGCCGCCTACCGACACTCCGACCGCGCCGTCGGCGATGCGCTTGACCAATCCGCTCAGCACCTTGCCGGCGCCGAGTTCGAAGAAACGAGTGACGCCATGGCTGGCCATATAGGCCACCGATTCGCGCCAGCGCACCGTTCCGGTGACCTGTTCGACCAGGCGGCGGCGAATCTCGTCGGGATCGGTGATCGGCGCCGCCAGCACGTTGCACACCAGCGGCGACGCCGGCGGCTTGATGATGACGCCGGCGAGCGCTTCTGCCATCGCCTCGGCCGCCGGCTGCATCAGCCGGCAGTGAAACGGCGCCGACACCGGCAGCAACATCGCCCGCTTGGCGCCCTTCGTCTTGGCGATCTCGAGCGCGCGCTCGACCGCGGCCTTGTCGCCGGACACCACCACCTGCCCGCCGCCATTGTCATTGGCGGCCTGGCAGACCTCTCCCTGCGCGGCCTCGTCGGCGACCGCGACCGCGGCCTCGTAATCGAGCCCGAGCAACGCCGCCATCGCGCCGACACCCACCGGCACCGCCTTCTGCATCGCCAGACCGCGGGTGCGCAGCAACCCCGCGGTATCGCTGATGGTGAAGCTGCCGGCGGCGGCCAGCGCAGAATATTCTCCTAGGGAATGCCCGGCCACGAACGCCGCGTCCCGGCCGACCGAGAATCCGGCCTCGGTCTCCAGCACCCGCAATGCCGCCAGCGACACCGCCATCAGCGCCGGCTGGGCGTTTTCGGTCAGCTGCAGGGTTTCGGCGGGGCCGTCCCAGATGATCGCGGTCAGCTTTTCGCCGAGCGCCGCGTCGACCTCGTCGAACACCGCGCGGGCGGCCGGAAACGCATCGGCGAGCGCCTTGCCCATGCCCACGGTCTGCGAGCCCTGCCCGGGAAAGGTAAATGCTGCGGTCATTGGCGCCTCTGAGATCCGAAGTCCGGCAAGTCGCGCCGTAAGACACTGCCCGGCCCCGCCGTGTCAAGCTGGACAGAAGCTGGACGCGGGGGCCGCGCGGCGCGGCGAGCCCCCGGACCCCGCCTTGCACCCGGCAGGCTTTCAGGGGTCGCGCCGCTCCGGAAGCATAGTGTTCACCCTGATCCTAATCAGAACCGCCGCCTTTAAATCGCATTGAGAAGTTCCCCGGTAGTTTGCCGAGGAAGAACAAACGGCAGAATAGTACCCCGATGATCGCCCACTTTGCATCCAACAGCCCCTTGCGGCGGAGCGACGATGTCGTTCCGGGCGGCCTTTTTGCCAGGTTCATCGCCTGGCTGACCAGCGGCCACCGGCCGCAGCCGGCGCCCGTCGTCGAAAGATTGCTGTTGCAGAGCCAGGCCAAGCTGCCGACGCTGGTGCTGGCGATCGCCGGTACCACGGTGACGGTGATCGCCGCGGCATATTTTACTGGCGCGCTGTGGGCCTCTGTCTGGCTCGGCGTCGACCTTTCGTTGAACTTCGCCCGGTTGATCGCGGTCGGCTCGCTGCAACGGGCGACGGCGAGTGGCCGCAAAGGCAATACCACCGCGCCAATCGTGCTCGCCCTGACCTGGTCGGTGACCTTTGCGATCGGCTGCGCGATGTGCGTGCGATCGGGCGACCCGGTCCTGACCATGCTGGCCGGCATCGTGGTGGCCGGTCTGACCGGCGGCATCTCCTCGCGCAACGCCGGAACGCCCCGCTTCGGCATCGCCCAGGTCTGCATCCTGATCCTGCCCACTGCCCTCGCCTCGATCGCCTCGCCGATCCCGCATATCATCGTCGTGGCCGTGGTGTGCCCGATCTATGCGATCGGCTTGGCGGTGATCCTGCTGGAGAATTACCAGCTGCTGCTCGATCTGGTGCTGTCGGAGAACGCCAATCACCGGCTGGCGAGCTACGATGCGCTGACGGGCCTCCCCAACCGCACCATGAAGGTCAAACGCCTCGCCGAATTGCTGGACGGAACCGTTTCCTCCTCGGGCGGCCGGCACCCGTTCACGGTGTTCTGGCTCGATCTCGACGGCTTCAAGACGATCAACGACCGATTTGGTCACGCGGCGGGCGACCGCGTCCTGGTGGCCGTGGCCGAGCGGCTGCGCGACGTCGTTCGTGCCGACGACGCCATCTTCCGGGTCGGCGGTGATGAATTCGTCGTGCTGTTGCCCACCGTAGTGGCCGCCGAAGCCGATGCATTTGCCAGCCGCATCATCCGGCGGATCTCGGAACCGTTCGATCCCGGCGTCGACTCGCCGCTCAGGATCGGCGTCAGCATCGGCAGCGCCTGCTTCCCGCGCGACGGCGACACCGCCGACGCACTGTTGCTGGCGGCCGACACGGCGATGTATGAGGCGAAGCGGCGCGGCAAGGGCTTCCATGTGGTGCACCGGTCCGAGACGCCGTCGATCGCCCCCGCGGCCGATGCCGACGCCAGAACGCAGCGCGGGACGCGGCGAATCCGGCCAAATACGCCGGGTTTGCCGGGTAATCCGGTCGGTGACGCCTTTCCGGCTGCGATCCGCCGTGATCCCTTGCCATTTCGGCCAGATTCCGTATAACCCGCGCCATCCGCAGATCCCGGCCGGGAGCTGAACGGACGGTCTCAGCAATTTCACCTTTGGGCGAAACTGATGTGGCAGGGCCAGTTGGCCCGTCGTCCCGTGCTTCCGCCTTCTGAGCATTTCCGAGTCCTTTCCGAAGGCCTCGAAGGGCTTGCCGCCGGGAACCGCGCTAACCTTGGAAAGGACAGCCATGCCTCTTTATGAGCATGTTTTTCTCGCGCGTCAGGATGCGAGCACCCAGCAGGTGGAAGAACTGACGACCCAGATCACCGGCGTGATCGAAGGCCTCGGCGGCAAAGTCGTGAAGATGGAGAGCTGGGGCGTGCGCTCGCTCACCTATCGGATGAACAAGAACCGTAAGGCGCATTTCGTGCTGTTGAACATCGACGGCCCCTCCGCGGTGGTCGCCGAGATCGAGCGCCAGGAGCGCATCAACGAAGACGTCATTCGCTATATTACCGTCCGCGTCGAAGAGCATGAGGAAGGTCCCTCGGCGATGATGCGTAAGGCCGATCGCGATCGTGATCGCGACGACCGTGGCGGCGGCTTCCGTGGCGACCGCGAAGGTGGTTTCCGTGGTGACCGCGAAGGCGGTGGCTTCCGTGGCGACCGTGGTCCGCGCCGTCCGCGTGACGACGCCGACGCCCCCGCTGCATCGGTTGAGGAGTAAGAATCATGGCTGAAGCAGGTGCCCGCCGTCCGTTTTTCCGCCGCCGCAAGACCTGCCCGTTCACGGGTCCGAATGCGCCGAAGATCGACTACAAGGATTCCAAGCTGCTGATGCGTTACGTCTCCGAGCGCGGCAAGATCGTGCCGAGCCGCATCACCGCCGTCTCCGCCAAGAAGCAGCGCGAACTCGCGCGAGCCATCAAGCGCTCGCGTTTCCTCGGCCTGTTGCCCTACGTCATTCGCTAACATTTCTTGTCCCGCGGCGTTCGCGCCGCGGGACTTGTTTTTCAGTCATAAGGCTTCCGGGTCGTCCGGTCGCCGATGGTTGGGGTCAATGACCTCTAACCGCTCGAAGGGAGCGGGACAGCTGATGATGCACCTCCTGATCGCCCTCGCGGCGAGTTGCGCCTCGGCGCTGATGTTCGCCTCGATCGTCTCGGGCGCGCTGATCTCGCTCGTGCTTTTCTATCTAGCGCCGCTGCCGCTGATGGTCGCGGCGCTCGGCTGGGGCGCCCCCGGCTCGGCGCGCTGCTCGGCCTGCCCTACGCCCTCGCCTTCATCCTCACCGTCGCGCTGCCGGCCTGCTGGCTCGGTCACATCGCCTTGCTCGGGCGGCCGGCGGCTGCGACAACCGCATTAGGCAGCGGCACGGCGGCGGTCGCAGCCGCCGTGGAATGGTACCCGGTCGGGCGCATCGTCGCCTGGATCGCCGGCTTTGCCGCGCTGACGACGATGGCCGCGCTGTTCACCCTCGGCACCGACGGCGCGACGATCACCACCGCGCTGCGCGACGGCCTGCTGCGGGTGATCGGGGCCCGCGACGCGGCCGCCTCCGCCGACGCCGCCAAGCTGGCCGATGCGCTGGCGGTGATTGCGCCGGCGGCCGCCGCGATCGTGGCGATGATCACGCTGACGCTCAATCTGTTTCTCGCGGCGAAGATCGCCAAGACGTCGGGCCGGCTGCATCGGCCATGGCCCGATCTGAAGGACACCGAACTGCCGCCGATGACGTTGGCGGCGCTGTCGGCGGCAATCGCCTTGTGTTTTGCCGGCGGCCTGCTGGCGCTGTTCGGGCAGACCGTCAGCGCGGCGCTGGCGATGGCCTATGCGCTGGCCGGCTTCGCCGCGCTGCATACGCTGACGCTGCCGGTCCGTCATCGCTCGTTTTGGCTCAGCTCGACCTACGCGCTGGTGCTGGTGTTCGGCTGGCCAGTGATGGCGCTGGTCGCGCTCGGAATCGCCGACGCGGTGCTGGGGCTTCGCCATCGCAACTTTCAACGCCGGCCACCGCCGACCGCCACCTAAACTTCCCCTTCAACCCACGCCATTCCAACAACAACCCACAAGGAGAACAACATGGAAGTCATTCTGCTAGAACGCGTCGCCAAGCTCGGCCAAATGGGTGAACTGGTCCGCGTCAAGGACGGCTTTGCCCGCAATTTCCTGCTGCCGCGCGGCAAGGCATTGCGCGCCACCGCCGACAACCGCGAGAAGTTCGAGCACATGAAGGCCGATCTCGAGGCCCGCAATCTGAAGGCCAAGGAAGAGGCCAGCAAGGTCGCCGAGAAGATCACTGGCCGCAACGTCGTCGTGCTGCGTCAGGCCTCGGAAACCGGCCAGTTGTTCGGCTCGGTTTCGGTCCGCGACATCCTCGCCTCGTTCGAGAGCGATGGCGTCATGATCAGCCGCAGCCAGGTGATGCTCGATGCCCCGATCAAGACCATCGGCAAGCACAAGATCGCCATCGCGGTGCATCCGGAGGTCGAGGTCAGCGTTTCGGTCACCGTCGCGCGCAGCGCCGATGAGGCCGAACGGATCAACCGCGGCGAGGACATCTCGAGCCGCAAGGAAGATCAAGACGCCGCCGCCGAAGCGCTCGCCGCCGCCGGCGAATTCTTCGATCCCGAGGCGCATCACGACGAAGCCCAGGACGGCGAAGCCGCCTCGGAGTAATCGCCCGCAAAACGCGAGCCCGCGATCACAGCAATCAGCCCGGCCGTCAGGCCGGGCTGATTTGTTTTTGGCGCTTGTTGTATCGAACTGCGGACGCCCGCCGTTGCTATCGCGAGATTGGCGGCGCCGGCGGCCCCGCGGGCGGCGCCTCGGAGGCCGCGACGGCGGGCGCCGGAGCAGGTTTGGTCGCGGCCGGCGCGGCGGCTCCACCGCTTGGCCCGGCGGCAGGCGTTTCCGTCGAGGCGGCCGATGCCGGTTGCGATGCGGCCGGCGTCGGCGTGGTGGCCTCGATCGGCGCATCCGCCGGGGCCTTCGGTGCCGGCGTCACCGCCGGAACCGGATCGGCCCGCAACGGCATATCCGCCTTGCTCGCCTCACCCTTGCCGTCGTCAGCTTTGGCGGCATCGGTCTTGGCGGCTTCGGTCTTGGCAGTGCCAGGCTTGGCCGTGTCAGGCTTGGCCGTTTCGGACGTCGCCTCCTCTGGCTTTGCTGCTTCAGACTTTGCTGCTTCCTTGCCGTCGTCAGGTTTCGTGCCCTCGGCTTTCGCGGCGTCGGTCTTCGCCGCCTCGCCCTTGGCGGCCTGATCCTTGCGCGATTCGCCCTTCGCTGAATCCTTGGTCGAATCCTTGGCCGCCTCGGCGGCTGTCGGAGTTTCCGGAGTCGGCTTGCCTCTCCGGCTCAGCTTCCGCTTCCCCTTGGCCGACGACTTTTCCTCGACCTCGGCGGCGGTCGAAGCCGCCTCGCGGTCTTCCGGGGTAGCGGCCGGCTTGTCGGCCTCCTGCGCCGTCGGCGTCGGCCGTTGCCTGTGGCCCGGCCGGACCTCGGCCTGCGCCGGTTCCGACTTCGCGTCTTTCTCCTTCGGCGGCGCCACACCAAAGCGCTTGTCGGTCGCACCATTGGAGATCAGAAACGCGCTGAGCATCCCAGCCATGTCGCTGCTGGTGGTGTAGTGCTGACGCAGGAAGCCCGGCAGCGAGCCGGGAGCGACCGTCTTCAGCAGGCCGCGCGCGCTCTTGTGGCAAACCGTGCAGGTTCCGTTGAAAATCTGGCCAGCGCTTTTGCCGGCTTCCAGGTTCTGAGCCTGCGCCAGGGCCTGGGGCGCAGCGCATGAGACCATCAGCAGCATCGCCGTCGCTAAACTGAGCGCTCGGCTCAACATTTGATCCTCCAGATGCGGAATTCGCCTCGGTTGCGGCGGTCACCTTTTAGCCGATTGTGAAATGAATGGAAGCGGACAGATGACGCATCTTCGTGAATGGCGGAGCGCGGGATATCAGCCCTGCAACTGGCGCATTGGCATCGGCGATTTTGCATTATTATGATGCCATCAAGGAACCGGGAGACAAGCTGAGAGATTTGACCTTGCCGAACGGGCCGCGATGTCGGTTCAGGCCTGCTCATCGTTGGGTGCTTGTGATGGACCGCCTGTTGCGTTTCTTTTTGCGTCGATTCATCCGCCGCGGCAATTTGCTCTTCACCACCGCGTGCGGCACATCGTTCAGATGCGGCGACGGCAGCGGCGCGCCGGTCGCGGTCCGGTTCCTGACCGCATCGGCGCAACGCCGGTTCCTGATCGACCCGGAGCTGGCGTTCGGCGAGATCTACATGGACGGCGAATTCGTGGTCGAGCGCGGATCGATCGCCGACGTGCTTGCGATCGCCATGGATCAGACCGACCTCGCACCGGGCTGGGCCAAGCTGCAATGGTGGTTCCGTTACCTCGGCCGCTATTTGATACAGTTCAATCCGCGCCGGCGTGCCAAGCGCAACGCCTCGCATCACTACGATCTCGACGGCCGGCTTTACGCGCTGTTTCTCGACGCCGACAAGCAATACAGCTGTGCCTATTTCGAGAGCGCCGACGCCACGCTCGATGACGCCCAGCTCGCCAAGAAGCGTCATGTCGCCGCCAAGCTGCTGGTCGCGCCCGGCCACCGCATCCTCGACATCGGCTCGGGGTGGGGCGGCCTCGGCATTTATCTCGCGGAGAGCTGCGGCGCCGACGTCACCGGCGTTACGCTGTCGGACGAACAGTTGCGGGCATCGAATGCGCGCGCCGCCGAAAAAGGCCTGACCGGATCGGCGCGGTTCCTGGCGCAGGATTACCGTGACGTCCCCGGCCCGTTCGACCGGATCGTTTCGGTCGGGATGTTCGAGCATGTCGGAATCGCCCATTACGACACCTATTTCAAACGCTGCGCCGAGCTTCTCGCCGACGACGGCGTGATGCTGTTGCATTCGATCAGCCGCTCGGAAGGTCCCGGCATCACCAATCCCTGGATCGCCAAATATATCTTCCCCGGTGGCTATCTGCCGGCGCTGTCCGAGGTGCTGCCCGCGATCGAGCGTGCCGGACTTCTGGTGTGCGACATCGAGATCTTGCGCCTGCATTATGCCGAGACGCTGAAGGCCTGGCGCGAGCGGTTCTTGGCGCGCAGGGAAGAGGCTGAAAAACTCTACGATGCGCGGTTCGTGCGGATGTGGGAGTTCTATCTCGCCTCGTCCGAGATGACGTTTCGCAAGCAGAACACCATGGTGTTCCAGATCCAGATGAGCAAACGCCAAGGCGTGGTCCCGATCACCCGCGACTATATCATTCGCGAGGAAGCGCGGTTGCGCGGCGTCGAGCGCGACCAGCGGCCGCGACTGCAATTGGCGGGAGAATGAAGATCCGACGCGCCCGAGGAGCGCAGCCATGCCGGGCTGTGCCCCGCATCAGCCGGCCGCGCCGCGGCGGGGCGCGCCAGCTGTTCCCGCACCGCCATCAAGACGGAAGGATCGCAAGGCGTTGCCCTGATATCGGAACGCGAGACCCGCTCGAAGGATTCAATTAGCGTCGCCAGCCACGACAGCTCGTTGCCGCTTCGGGAGTTATCCTGTTGCTGGGGAGCCATCGCACGCTGCCTCATTTTCCTTGTAACCAACCCAATCGCACATCTGCAGTTCCCGCAGCGTTAGCTTCGGGGTTCATTTTTTATGTGATTTTTCTCACAGAACGACCGGGCACGGGGTCGTAAACAAATTTCACGATGCATTTCATCACCAAGAGACCCGATTTCATGGCCAAGAAATCCGCCAAATCCATCCTTGAAGTGCCGAAGGACATCGCCATCGATTACGCCCTGATCGCGACCGGAGTCGTGGCTGGCCTGATTGGCCTGATCTATCTCGTTCTGATCTGACCAAACCGGCGCAATTGAGATGTGTCTGCGCCACGCACCGAGAGGTTCACGCCGGCTGCGCGTCCCCGCGCCCAAATTTGCGCCCCGTTGCCAGCCGCGGTAGCCCGTCAAGCCAATTGTCGTCGGGAGGCACAGGTTTCATCCCCAGCATTGTGTGAATCGGGCATAAGGCACGTACGCGCTTTCACCCGTCCGCGGAGTGGCGCTTAGTCGCGCCC
Source organism: Rhodopseudomonas sp. (assembly GCF_013377015.1). GTDB lineage: Bacteria > Pseudomonadota > Alphaproteobacteria > Rhizobiales > Xanthobacteraceae > JARJEH01. Next base: position 563,467 of record NZ_JACABA010000002.1, read on the forward strand.
CGCATCCGACATTATCCAGAGAACAATCCAACTCATGGCCGCATTCGATTCGAACGTTCTCAAGCTGACGCCCGATCCGGGAACTCCGGCCTACCGGACCGCGCCGCACAATATCGAGGCCGAACAGAGCGTTCTGGGCGCCATTCTGGTCAACAATGATGCGTTTTATCGGGTCTCGGATTTCCTCGAGCCGAAACATTTCTTCGAGCCGGTCCATCAGACCATCTTCGAGACAGCGTCCAGCATCATCCGCGCCGGCAAGGTCGCGACCCCCGTGACGCTGAAGACGTTCGTCGCCGCCGACACCGATCTCGGCGGCATGACCGTCGGTCAGTACCTTGCCCGGCTCGCCGCCGAAGCCACCACCATCATCAACGCTCACGATTATGGCCGGACCATCTACGAACTGGCGCTGCGCCGCGACCTGATCGGGATCGGCACCGACATGGTCAATGTCGCGTTCGACGCGCCGGTCGATTTCGCCCCGAAGGCGCAGATCGAGGACGCCGAGCGCCGCCTCTACGAACTGGCCGAATCCGGCCGTTATGACGGCGGCTTCCAGCGTTTTTCGCAGGCGCTCACGGTCGCGGTCGATATGGCGGCAAAGGCGTTCCAGCGCGACGGCAAATTGTCGGGGATCGCGACCGGGCTGCGCGATCTCGACAACAAGATGGGCGGACTGCAGTCGTCCGACTTGATCATCGTCGCCGGCCGCCCCGGCATGGGCAAGACCGCGCTGGCCACCAACATCGCCTATAATGTCGCTCGCGCGCATCGCGCCGAACTGCAGGCCGACGGCACCAGCAAGACCGTCAATGGCGGCATCGTCGGATTCTTCTCCTGCGAAATGTCGGCCGAACAGCTCGCCACCCGTATTCTCGCCGAGCAGACCGGGATCGCCTCCTCGACGATCCGGCGCGGCGGCATCTCCGAAGCCGATTTCGACAAGATCAGGGATTATTCGATCGAGCTGCAATCGCTGCCGCTCTATGTCGACGAAACCGGCGGCCTGTCGATCTCGCAGCTGACCGCGCGGGCGCGGCGGCTGAAGCGGCAGAAGGGGCTCGACCTGATCATCGTCGACTATATCCAGCTGCTGCAGGGCTCCGGCAAACGTTCCGACAACCGGGTCCAGGAAGTCACCGAGATCACCACCAGCCTGAAGGCGTTGGCCAAGGAGCTCAACGTTCCGGTGATGGGCCTGTCACAATTGTCGCGGCAGGTCGAAAGCCGCGACGACAAGCGGCCGCAGCTGTCGGATCTGCGCGAATCCGGCTCGATCGAGCAGGACGCCGACGTGGTGATGTTCGTCTATCGCGAGGAATACTATCTGCAGAACAAGGAGCCGCGGATCGGCACGCCGGAATACGAAAAATGGCAGCTCGACATGTCGCTGGTGCACGGCAAGGCAGAAGTCATCATCGGCAAGCAGCGTCACGGCCCCACCGGTACGGTCGAACTGCAATTCGAAGGCCAGTTCACGCGGTTCAGCGATCTGGCGCATGACAACCATCTCCCCGCGCTGCGCGACTGACCCCGCGGCGAGGTTGAACGCCCTGCGAGCACCACGTAAAGTGCGGCATGAACATCGTCTACGACCCGAAATCGGCGCCCGCTGAGAATCTGTTGTCGCCCGAGGCCAACAAGGCCGCGGAGCTCGCCGCCGCCACCGCGGCGGCGCCCGGAGTGCTCACCGTCGATCTCGACGCCATCGTCGCCAACTGGCGCAAGCTGGAAAAGACCGCGGTGCCGGCAGAATGCGCCGGCGTGGTCAAGGCCGACGCCTATGGCTGCGGGATCGGCCCGGTGACCCGCGCGCTCAGCAACGCCGGCTGCAAGACCTTCTTCGTCGCCACCCTCGACGAAGCCCGCGCGGTGCGCGCGATCAGCTCGTCCGCGACGATCTATGTGCTCGACGGCTTCTTCCAGAACACCGGCGACGCATTCGCGCAGATCAACTGCCAGCCGGTGATCGGCGACCTCTATGAACTGGCCGAATGGGACGTGTTCTGCCGCCGCACCCGCTGGGAAGGCGGCGCCGCGATCCACATCGACACCGGTATGAACCGGCTCGGCCTCACCATCGCCGAGGCGCAGGGCATCGTGCCGCGGATCACCGCCGGCGACCATGGTATCACCCTGGTGCTCAGCCATCTGGCCTGCGGCGAAACCCTCAATCATCCGCTGAACGCCAAGCAGGTCGCGACCTTCCGCGAGATCGCCAGCCTATTCTCCGGGGTGCCGGCCTCGCTCGCCGCCTCATCGGGGATCTATCTCGGCGCGCAATTCCAGTTCGACATGGTGCGGCCGGGCGCCGCGCTGTACGGCGTCAACCCGACGCCGGAGGCCGACAATCCGCTGCAGCCGGTGGTCGACCTGAAGGCCAGGATCGTGCAGATCCGCAACGTCGAAAAGGGCGACAGCGTCGGCTATGGCGCGACCTGGAGCGCGCGGCGGCCGACCAAAATCGCAGTGGTCGCGGCCGGCTATGCCGATGGCTATTTCCGCGCCGGCGGCAGCAGCGACGGCACCCGCGGCGCCGAGGTGGTGATCGCCGACAAGCGCTGCCCGGTGGTCGGACGGATTTCGATGGACCTCCTGGCGGTCGACATCACCGACCTGCCGGCCAACGCCGCGCGCCGCGGCCACATGGCCACGCTGATCGGCGAAGGCATCACCGTCGACGAGCTGGGGCATCATTTCGGCACCATCGGCTATGAGGTGCTGACCAGCCTCGGCTCGCGCTATGCGCGGATTTACAAAGGCGGCGACGCCATCACGGTAACGCCGCCGCCGGCCGACGAGGCCTCGGCGACCCAAACCTCGGCCTAATCGTCGGACGCCAACATCAGGAACGCCGTCAGCGCCGCGCCCAGTGCAAAATGGAATGCGACGCCGATCACGAACAGCGTTTGCAGCGTGCGCGGCGCCTCGCTGGTGGCGATCAGGTCGGACAGGCCGAAGCTGTTGCTGAGCAGCAGCACCGTCGCGAACACCGCGCCCAGCGCCGCGCCAAACGCGAAATGCCCGGCCAGCCGCCGCGCCCTGCGTCGTTCCTGGTCTTGGGCGCGCTGGCGTCGTGGCATTGGATGGCCGCCATCTGGGACGGCCTCTTCTACCCTCGAACCGGCTCGCGGCGAACAAATTTCAGCGCGACGCCGTTACGCCGTCTGTAGCCGCCTGGCGTTGGCGGCGACGTGCTGGCGATAGCGATCGACGATGGTCGCGGCGCTAGCGCCAGCCTGCAGGCTGGCGAGCGCCTCGAGTGTGGCGTCGATCTTTTCGTTCACCATCAGCTGCGCTTCATCGCAAGCGGCAAGATCCGCGCTCGCGAGTTTCGTCAGCCGAAGGCAAATCACCTGATAGGATTCCATCGCCAGCATCGCGGCGGCCGCCCAGGGATTCGAACCGTCGTCGCGGATGGCCGGCGTGGCGCTGGCTTGGTCAGTGCGCGGAGTCATCATCGCGTTCCCTCATTCTTCTTTGTCGAGAGAATGAGCCTGGCGCCTTAACATCGCAGCCGCACCTCGCCGCCAAACTGACGCGGCCGATCCACCTGGAATTAACATTTGCCGCCCGGTCGATCGCGCTTGAGCTTTGCCGGTATCTGCTCGACGCTAGCGCCGGCGCGAACCGCGCCGCCAGGGGCCACCGGCTTTGAACTATCTCTTCGTGCTCGCGGTCGGGCTGGTCGCCGGCACCCTGTCCGGCATCGTCGGCACCGGCTCCTCGATCATGCTGGTGCCGGTGCTGGTCTATCAGTTCGGCCCGAAGCAAGCGGTGCCGATCATGGCGGTCGCCGCGGTGATGGCGAACGCCTCGCGCATTCTGGCGTGGGTGCGGGAGGTCGACTGGCGCGCCTGCGCCGCCTACTCGGTCACCGGCATTCCGGCCGCGGCGCTCGGCGCCCGCACCCTGCTGGTGCTGCCATCGCGCGCCGTCGATCTCGCGATCGGCGCCTTCCTGATCGCGATGGTGCCGGTGCGGCATTGGCTGGCGCGGCACCAGTTCACGCTGTCGCTGTGGCATCTGGCGGCGGGCGGCGCGGTGATCGGCTATCTCACCGGCATCGTGGTCTCGACCGGCCCGCTCAGCGTGCCGCTGTTCCTGTTCTACGGGCTGTCGCGCGGCGCCTTCCTCGGCACCGAGGCGGCGAGCTCGCTCGGGCTCTATGTCAGCAAGTCAGTGACGTTCCAGCAATTCGGCGCGCTGACCTGGGAGGTCGCGCTGAAAGGCCTGATCGCCGGTTCGTCGCTGATGGCCGGCGCCTTCATCGCCAAGCGCTTGGTGCTGAAGCTCGAGCCCGACCTGTTCCGGGTGGTGATGGACGCCATCATGCTGGCGGCAGGACTGAGCATGCTGTGGAACGCCTATGCGGCACCGGTTCACTGACGCTTGCCTGTCGGCCCCGTGTCGATCTTCGGGTTTCTGCCAGCCGTCGCTGCTGTTAAAGACAGCCCTAGCCAGCCCCCGGCTTCCCGCCTCCGCGCTCGGGTTTCGCGCGTCCATCCCCGCGCCCGCCGCGCCGCGGCGTCTGAGAGATTGCGAATATGAGCCGTTTCTGGAGCCGCCTCACTCACGATCTGCAGCCCTATGTCCCGGGCGAACAGCCGCGCATCGCCGATCTGGTCAAACTCAACACCAATGAGAGTCCGCTCGGCCCCTCGCCCCGCGTGCTGGAGGCGATCCGTGCTGAAGCCACCGACGCGCTGCGGCTCTATCCCGACCCGCAAGCCACCGCGCTGCGGACGGCGCTGGCCACCTACCACCACGTCCGCCCCGAGCAGGTGTTCGTCGGCAACGGCTCCGACGAGGTGCTGGCCCACACCTTCGCCGCGCTGCTGAAACACGACGCGCCTCTGCTGTTTCCAGATATCACCTACAGTTTCTACCCGGTCTATTGCCGGCTGTTCGGCATAGCCCGCGAGAGCGTGCCGCTCGATCAGGCCTTGCGGATCCGCGTCGCCGATTATCGCCGGCCGGCCGGCGCCATCATCATCCCCAATCCGAATGCGCCGACCGGAATCGCGCTGTCGCGGGCCGAAATCGAGACCCTGCTGCAGGACCATCCCGACGTGCCGGTGGTGATCGACGAGGCCTATGTGGATTTCGGAGCCGACAGTGCGATTCCGCTGGTCGCCGCGCACCCGAACCTGCTGGTGGTTCAAACCATGTCGAAGTCGCGCGCCCTCGCCGGGCTGCGGGTCGGCTATGCGATCGGCGACGCCGGACTGATCGAGGCGCTGACGCGGGTGAAGGACAGTTTCAACTCCTATCCGCTGGGCCGGCCGGCGCAGGCCGGCGCCATCGCCGCGCTGGCGGACGAGGCCTATTTCCAACACAGCCGCACGCAGGTGATCGAAGGCCGCGAGCGGCTGAATCGCGGACTGGCCCGGCTCGGCTTCGCCGTGCTGCCGTCCGCCGCCAACTTCGTGTTCGCGCGGCATCCGGCGCAGGACGGCGCGGCGCTGGCCGCGGCGCTGCGCCAGCGCGCCGTGATCGTCCGACATTTCGCCGCGCCGCGCATCGCCGACTATCTGCGGATCACGATCGGCACCGACGCGCAGATCAAACGGCTGCTAGCGGCGCTGTCGGAGATTTTGGGCGAAGCGCCTGCTTCTAGCTGATGGCCTGATCGTGGGCGCGTGATTCCGCCAGTCTGCGGACGGTTCCGAGCGCACGGCGGCGAAGCATGCCGCTCACCGGCCTGATCGCGAGCCAATAGGGAAAGAACATGGTGAGCGAGTAGCGGTCGGGACAATAGACCCGCGTCTCTGTCGTCAGAACGGTGACCGCTCCGATTTGTTCGGTCGAGAATCCGATCGCGAGCTTCGAGGTCTTCGCGGGGTTGCAGGCCAGAAACCCGGCAGCGCCGTCGACGACGCACAATCCGAAGTCAGCACGCCAAAACCGGCCGATCAGCCCAGCGACGATTTCCCTGTCGCCGTCGCGTGCTAGCGGCGTGAAGCTATCCAGGGTGAAAGGTGACGGTCGCGGCACGCGCGCGGGAGCCAGCCAATGCAGCAATCTGGCCGGCAGCTGACGCACGGCCATTGCCAGCTCGCTGAAGCCGTCCTTGGGTGGTCTGAACTCTTGAATGACGTCGAGCAGCTCGCCCGGCCCGCAGCGCACCTTGATGTGATGGCGCTCCGAAAATTGATAGCGCGGGAGAAATTTGTCCAGCAGTGACATCGATCCCGCCTGCCATTTGAGGCCAGCAATCCCGGCAACACGATCCGTCGGCATCAGACAAGTAGCTCACATCCTAGACGCCACGCCGGGCATTGCAATCTGACCAATGAAGAATGCCATCTTCCTCTCCGAACGGGCGATTCAGAACCTGCTCGCCGCCGGCTCAAGCGTGCTATGGAATGCGCGCAATCCTCTCGACGGCGATTCCCGCACCATGGCCAAAGCCACCCTCTCCTTCGTCTGCCAGAATTGCGGCGCGGCGTTCAATCGCTGGCAGGGCAAGTGCGAATCCTGCGGCGAGTGGAACACGCTGGTCGAGGAGGATGCCGGCGGCACCTCGATTCCGGCCTCGATTCGCTCCAAGCGGCGCGGCCGGCTGTTCAAGCTGGAGAGCCTGACCGGGGCCAGCGTCGACGCCCCGCGTACCGCCTCCGGGATGTCCGAGCTCGACCGCGTCACCGGCGGCGGCTTTGTCCGCGGCTCGGTGCTGCTGGTCGGCGGCGATCCCGGCATCGGCAAATCGACGCTGCTGACCCAGGCCACCAGCCTGATGGCCCGGGCCGGGCATCGCGCGGTCTATATCTCGGGCGAAGAAGCGGTAGCGCAGGTCCGGCTGCGCGCCGAGCGGCTCGGGCTGGCCGACGCGCCGGTCCAGCTCGCCGCTGAGACTTCGGTCGAAGACATCATCGCAACCCTTTCGGAAGGCGCGGTGCCACGGCTGATCGTGATCGATTCGATCCAGACGATGTGGACCGACACGGTGGAGTCCGCGCCCGGCACCGTGACCCAGGTCCGCGCCTCGGCGCAGGCGCTGATCCGCTTTGCCAAGAAATCCGGCGCCACCATCATCCTGGTCGGCCACGTCACCAAGGACGGCCAGATCGCCGGCCCCCGCGTGGTCGAGCACATGGTCGACGCGGTGCTGAGTTTCGAGGGCGAAGGCTCGCAGCAATTCCGCATCCTCCGCGCAGCGAAGAACCGGTTCGGGCCGACCGATGAGATCGGCGTGTTCGAGATGACCGGCCTCGGCCTGCGCGAGGTCCTCAATCCGTCGGAGCTGTTCCTGTCGGAGCGCGATCTGGGCTCGCCAGGCACCGCGGTGTTCGCCGGGCTGGAGGGCACCCGCCCGGTGCTGGTCGAATTGCAGGCATTGGTTGTGCCGACCACGCTCGGCACCCCGCGCCGAGCCGTGGTCGGCTGGGATTCTTCGCGGCTGTCGATGGTGCTGGCGGTGCTGGAGGCGCATTGCGGGGTCAAGCTCTCCGGCTACGACGTCTATTTCAACGTCGCCGGCGGCTTGCGCATCAACGAGCCGGCGGCCGATCTCGCCGCCGCCGCCGCTTTGGTGTCGTCGCTGGCCAATGCGCCGCTGCCCACCGACGCGGTGTATTTTGGCGAGATCTCACTGTCGGGCGCGGTGCGGCCGGTGGCGCAGACCGCGGCGCGGCTCAAAGAAGCCGCCAAACTCGGTTTCGGCCGCGCGGTCTTGCCCGAATCGGCCCGTGGCGATGCCAGCGGCGATGCCGGATTGGTGCTCGGCACCGTCGCCGGCCTGTCCAGCTTGGTCGCCGACATCGCCGCGCGCGGTACCGCGCGGCCGAGCCGCGACACCGGCAAAGACACATCGGCAGAGAAAAATGCCACACCGGCGCGATTCCGTCGCGACCACGGCTGATCCGGGGTGACGTTGGCGGACGCCGCCGCTATACAACCCCCGCAGCTGGCATGTGGCCTGCAAGACCAATCCTTAACCGACCCGAGCAATGCTGTGAGGATGGGTCCGTTAGCGGTTTTCGGGCCTTGCGGGACGTGCCATATCACCGTCACTTGTGCGGGCACCCAACACGCCGATTCGCGCCATTGATGACCGAGCGGACCTGAGCAGCCGATGCCGATTACGATTCTCGATTTCGTTGTGCTCGCCGTGATGTTGATTTCGGGCCTGCTGGCGATGGTCCGCGGCTTCATGCGCGAGGTGCTGTCGATTGCCGCCTGGGGCGCCGCCGCGCTGGTCACGCTCTACGCGTTCCAGAAACTGCTGCCGACCGCCAAGACCTATTTCAGCAACGACACCGTCGCCTCCGTGGTGGTGATCGCCGGCGTGTTCATCGGCACCCTGATCGTGGTCTCGATCGTCACGGTGCGGATTTCCGACATGATCCTGGATTCGCGGATCGGCGCGCTCGACCGCACCCTCGGGTTCCTGTTCGGGCTGGCGCGCGGTCTGCTGATCGTGGTGGTGGCCTATCAGTTCTTCATCTGGCTGGTGCCCGACAAGCAGCGCCCGGAATGGGTGACGGCCGCGAAGTCGCGCACCGTGCTGGAAGGAACCGGGCAATGGCTGATGGCGCTCTTGCCGGATGACCCCGAGAATACCATCTTGAAGAGGTTCAAGAAGACCAAGCCGGACGACGATCAGGCCGACGATGCCGTGACGCCCGGAGCCGCCGACGGCTACAGCAAGAATCAACGCGACAACTTGAAGAAGCTGATCGAAAAGCCGGCCGCCCGTTAATCGGCCGCGAAAAGAGAGGCGCGATGGACGCGATACAGAGCCCTTCCGACGACGCCGCACGGTCTGACCAGCTCGATCTCGACCTGCAGGATTCCGATCTGAACGGCGACACGCTGCGGGAGGAATGCGGCGTGTTCGGCATCTTCGGCCATCCCGACGCCGCCGCGATCACCGCCCTCGGCCTCCACGCCCTTCAGCATCGCGGCCAGGAGGCCGCCGGCATCGTCTCGTTCGAGGGCGGCCGCTTTCATTCCGAGCGCAGGCTCGGACTAGTCGGCGACACCTTCTCCAGCGCCGATGTGATCGCACGGCTGCCGGGAACCGCAGCGGTCGGCCATGTCCGCTATTCCACCACCGGCGAAACCATCCTGCGCAACGTGCAGCCGCTGTTCGCCGAGCTCAATGCCGGCGGCTTCGCGGTCGGCCACAACGGCAACCTCACCAACGGGCTGACGCTGCGCCGCGAGCTGGTGCGCAACGGCGCGATGATGCAATCCACCACCGACACCGAAGTGATCCTGCATCTGGTCGCGCAGTCGAAGCGCGGCCGCTTCATCGATCGTTTCATCGACGCGCTGCGCGCGATCGAGGGCGCCTATTCGCTGGTTTCGCTGACCAACAAGAAGCTGATCGGCGCTCGCGATCCGCTCGGGATTCGCCCGCTGGTGCTGGGAGATCTCGACGGCTGTCCGATTCTGGCCTCGGAGACCTGTGCGCTGGACATCATCGGCGCAAAATACATTCGCGACGTCGAGCCCGGCGAAGTGGTGGTGTTCGACCGCCACGGCGTCGCCAGCCACAAGCCGTTTCCGCCGATGCCGCCGCGGCCCTGCATCTTCGAATACATTTATTTCTCGCGCCCCGATTCGATCGTCGGCGGCCGCTCGGTCTACGATGTGCGCAAGGCGATGGGCGCCGAACTGGCGCGCGAAAGCAATGTCGAAGCCGACGTGGTGGTGCCGGTGCCGGATTCCGGCGTCCCCGCCGCGATCGGCTACAGCCGCGTATCTGGCGTGCCGTTCGAGCTCGGCATCATCCGCAATCACTATGTCGGCCGCACCTTCATCCAGCCGACCCAAAGCGTGCGCGAACTCGGGGTGCGGATGAAGCACTCCGCCAACCGCGCCGCGATCGAAGGCAAGCGTATCGTCCTGATCGACGACTCGCTGGTGCGCGGCACCACCTCGCGCAAGATCGTCAAGATGATGCGCGACGCCGGCGCCAAGGAAGTGCATTTCCGCATCGCCTCGCCGCCGATCACCCACCCCGATTATTACGGCATCGACACCCCGGATCGCGCCGGCCTGCTGGCGGCGACCCGCACCCTGGAAGAAATGCGCGACCTGATCGGCGCCGACTCGCTGGCATTCCTGTCGATCGACGGCATCTACCGCGCGATGGGCGAGCCCGGCCGCGACAACGCGCATCCGAAATTCACCGACCACTGCTTCACCGGCGAGTACCCGACCCCGCTCACCGATTTGAACCAGACCGAAGCGCAGCCGCGGCAGCTCTCGCTGCTGGCCGAGGCGAGCTGAGCAACTTCCCAACGCGCATCACTAAAGTTCGTCATGCCCGGCCTTGTGCCGGGCATCCACGTCTTTAAAAGACGCCGTGGATGGCCGGGACAAGCCCGGCCATGACGGATAGAAGCTCGCCATGCCCCTCCCCCTCGCCTCCCGCATCGCTCTCGTCACCGGCGCCTCGCGCGGCATCGGCTATGCCACCGCGCTGGCGCTGGCCAAGGCCGGCGCCCATGTGATCGCCGTCGCCCGCACCCAAGGCGGGCTGGAGGAACTCGACGACGAGATCCGCAAGCTCGGCCGCGACAGCGCCACGCTGGTGCCGCTCGACCTCACCGATTTCGACGCCATCGCCCGGCTCGGCGCGGCGCTGTACGAGCGTCATGGCAAGCTCGACATTCTGGTTGGCAACGCCGGGATCGCGGGGCCGTCGTCGCCCCTCGGCCACATCGAGCTGAAGCCGTGGACCGACGTGATCGCCATCAACCTCACCGCGAATTTTCAATTGATCCGCTGCATGGAACCGCTGCTGCGGGCCTCCGATGCCGGCCGCGCGGTGTTCATCACCTCCGGATCGGCCGGCAAGGCGCCGGCCTATCGCGGTCCCTATGCGGCCTCGAAGGCGGCACTGGATTGCCTGGTGCGGGTGTGGGCCAAGGAAACCGCGACCACCACACCGATCCGCGTCAACCTGTTCAATCCGGGCCCGACCCGTACCAAGATGCGCGCCAAGGTCATGCCCGGCGAGGACCCGCAGACCCTGACCACGCCGGATCAGGTCGCCGAGCTGATCGTGCCGATGTGCCTGCCATCCTGGTCCGCGGCCGGACAAATTTATGACTATCCGTCCCGCGCGCTCAAGAACATCGAGCCCCCGGCTGATTGACTCCCGGTCGGCGGCACGGTTGACTGACGTCCAAGCGGGGCCAACACCCGCTCACAATCGACACCGATAGAGGAAGCCAAGAATGAGAGCAGTATTCTCGCGTCACCACGCCATAGCGCTCGCGCTGGCGGGCGCCGCGTTCGCAACACCTGCGCTGGCCCAGGACAAGGCCGTCAAGATCGGCGTGCTCAACGACATGTCGAGCCTGTATGCCGACATCGGCGGGCCGAATTCGGTGGTCGCCGTCAAGATGGCGATCGAGGATTCCGGCCTGCTGGCGAAGGGCTGGAAGATCGACGTGGTCAGCGGCGACCACCAGAACAAGCCCGACGTCGGCACCAACCTCGCGCGGCAGTGGATCGACGTGGACAAGGTCGACGCCATCGCCGATACGCCGAATTCCGGCGTGGCCCTCGCGGTCAGCACGTTGGTGCGTGAGAAGAACGCCGTGCTGCTGAATTCGGGCGCCGCCTCCGCCGATCTCACCGGCAAGGCCTGCACCCCGAACACGATCTCCTACACCTACGACACCTACATGCTCGCCCACGGCACCGGCAAGGCGATGACCAAATCCGGTGGCGATACCTGGTTCTTCCTCACCGCGGACTACGCCTTCGGCCACGCGCTGGAACGCGACACCACCGCGGTGGTCACCGCCAACGGCGGCAAATCGCTCGGTGGCGTCAAGCACCCGATCAACACCGCCGACTTCTCCTCTTTCCTGCTGCAGGCGCAGGCCTCGAAAGCCAAGGTGATCGGTCTCGCCAATGCCGGCGGCGACACCACCAACGCGATCAAGCAGGCGGCAGAGTTCGGCATCGTCGCCGGCGGCCAGAAGATCGCGGCGCTGCTCTTGTTCATCAACGACGTGCATTCGCTCGGCCTGAAGACCGCGCAGGGCCTGTCGTTCACCGAATCCTTCTACTGGGACATGAACGACGCCACCCGCGCCTGGTCGAAGCGGTTCGCCGCGCTGGCCAACAAGGGCTCGATGCCGTCGATGACCCAGGCCGGCAACTACGCCGCGGTGCTGCATTATCTGAAGGCGATGGAAGCCCTCGGCGGCAATCCCCATGACGGCGCCAAGGTGGTCGCCAAGATGAAGGAACTGCCGACCGACGATCCGCTGTTCGGCAAGGGTCCGCTGCGCGCCGACGGTCGCCGGCTGATCCCGGCCTACCTGTTCGAGGTGAAGAAGCCAGAGGAATCCAAGGGGCCGTGGGACTACTACAAGCTGATCTCGACCATCGCGCCCGACGACGCCGCCAGGCCGCTGTCGGAAAGCGAGTGCCCGCTGGTCAAGAAGTAAGCGGCGTCCGCTCCACCATTATCGATCAGGCGCCGCTTGCGGCGCCTGATTTCGTTTCATCGCCGCTACCGCGCTGGCGGCAATCAGCGTCGACAGCAGCAGGAGCGCGCCGGCCAGCAGGAACGGCGCGCCGGGCAGATGCAGCGGTGTGTTCGGCCCGATGAAATACGCGAAGATCATCGTGAACAGGAACGGCCCGATCAGTTCGGCGACGCTGTTGACGCTGGTGGTGGCGCCCTGCAGCTGGCCCTGTTGATCCGGCGAAACCAGCCGCGTCATCAGCCCGGAGGTCGCCGGCCCGGCGATGCCCCAGATCGTCATCACCGGAATCCCGATCCAGAACAGCGCCCCGGTCGGCGCCAGCGCATAGATCGCAAAGCCGAGCGCGCCGCAGCCATAGCCGACCACCAGCGCGCGGCGTTCCCCCAGCAGCTTCACCGCGGGCGCCACCATGAAGCCCTGCACCACCGTGGTGCAGAGTCCGACAAAGGCCAGCGCCAGGCCGACCGTGACCTGATCCCAGCCGTAGCGATAGGTGCTGTACAGCACGAAGGTCGCCGGCAGTGCGACATGCGCCACCTCGGCGCAGAAGCCGACCACCGCCAGCGCCGCCAATGTCGCATTCGAGCGCAGCAATTTCAGCGCGCCGAGCGGATTGGCGGATTTCCAGCGGAACGGCGAGCGGCGTTCCTTCGGCAGCGATTCCGGCAGGATCAGGAAGCCGTACAGCGCGTTGGCGAGGCTTAGTCCGGCGGCGACCCAGAACGGCAGCCGCGGATCGACGCCGCCGAGCAGGCCCCCAATCGCCGGGCCGAAAATGAAACCGAGCCCGAACGCGGCGCCGACCTTGCCGAACACCGCGGCGCGCTTCTCCGCAGGCGTGACGTCGGCGATATAGGCGAAGGCGGTGGAGATCGACGCCGAGGTGATGCCCGAGATCACCCGCCCGACGAACAGCCACAGCAGCGACGGCGCCAGCGCCATCAGGATGTAGTCGAGGCCGAGGCCGAGATTCGACAGCAGGATCACCGGGCGGCGTCCGAACCGGTCGCTCAATCCGCCCAGCACCGGCGAGGCGAAGAACTGCATCAGCGCCCAGGCGGTGCCGAACACGCCATAGATTTTTGCCGCGTCGGCGGTGTTGTTGTCGGCGAAGCTTTCGATCAGCTTCGGCAGGATCGGCAGGATCATGCCGACGCTCAGCATGTCGAGCAGAATGGTGACGAAGACAAAGCCAACCGCGGCGCGACGCGGCCCTTCGACCGGCGGCGTCGCCATCTCCGCCGCAACTGGCTGTTCCAGACTCATGAAATCGCTGAAATTGGCTGCGCCCTGACGACAACCGCCGACGCTCTCAGCGTAAATTAGTGGGTCCCGCCGGACCCGGCAATTCAAAATGACACATCCATTCGTCGGCAACATGGTAGCGATGGTGCCCTAAAGCCGCCCCTTGTCGTTCCGGGGCGCGAGGCCGCACGCCGCGCGAAGCCGGAGCGGCGCGCCTTACCGCGTCGGCCGCTTGCGCTTGTGGGCGAAGGGGTTGGCCTTTTCGCGCAGCATGATCCGCACCGGCGTGCCGGGCAGATCGAAATAGGTTCGCATGCTGTTGACCAGATAGCGCAGATAGGATTGCGGCACCGCGTCGGCGCGCGAGCAGAACACGATGAAGCTCGGCGGCCGCGCCTTGGCCTGGGTGACGTAGTTCAGCTTCAGCCGGCGGCCCGACACCGCGGGCGGCGGATTGGCTTCGATCGCCTGCTCGAACCAGCGGTTCAGCGTGGCGGTCGGCACCCGCTTGTTCCACACCGCGTAGGATTCCTCGATCGCCTTCATCAGCCGATCGATGCCCTCGCCCATCAGCCCTGACACCGCGACGATCGGCACGCCCTTGACCTGCGGCAGCAGGTGATCGACGTCGGTGCGCAATTGCGCCACCAGATTGGCCTGCCGGCCCATCAGGTCCCATTTGTTGACCGCGATCACCAGCGCGCGGCCCTCGCGCTCGATCAGATCGGCGATCCGCAGATCCTGTTCTTCGAACTTGTTCTGCGAATCCATCATCAGCACCACGACCTCGGCGAAGCGGATCGCCCGCAGCGCGTCGGCGACCGAGAGCTTTTCCAGCTTCTCCTCGATCCGCGAACGCCGCCGCAGCCCGGCGGTGTCGAAGATACGGAATTCGCGGCCCTGATAGTTGACCTCGACGGAGATCGAATCCCGGGTGGTGCCGGCCTCGGGGCTTGTCAGCAGCCGCTCCTCGCCGAGCAGATGGTTGATCAGCGTCGATTTGCCGGCATTGGGCCGGCCGACGATCGCCACGCGGATCGGCCGCTTGGCCAGATCCTCGTCGGATTCGATGATGTCGTCGTCGTCGAATTCCTCCGGCTCCTCTTCCGGCTCCGGCATCAGCGCACGCAGCGCGTCGTAGAGATCGCTGAGGCCCTCGCCGTGCTCGGCTGATATCTGGATCGGATCACCGAGTCCCAGCGCATAGGACTCCATCGCACCGATCTCGCCGTGCCGGCCCTCGCTTTTGTTCGCAACGAGGATCACCGGCTTGTCGGCGCGGCGGGCGAAATCGGCGAAGGCGCGATCGTTCGGTGTGAGGCCGGCGCGGGCGTCGATCACGAAGAACAGCGCGTCGGCGAGAGCGATCGCGACCTCGGTCTGCTCTTGCATCCGCGCGGTCAGCGAGCCCTTGGCGCCTTCGTCGAGCCCCGCGGTATCGATCAGGGTGAATTCGAGATCGCCGAGCTTGCCCTCGCCCTCGCGGCGGTCGCGGGTGACGCCGGGCGTGTCGTCGACCAACGCCAGTTTCTGCCCGACAAGGCGGTTGAACAACGTCGATTTGCCGACGTTAGGTCGGCCGATAATGGCAATGGTGAAGGACATCGGTGATCCGTGCGCCCATAACCGGCGCCCTGTCAATGTTGGCGCGCGGCCGAAGCCCGATCAGCGCGAGAAGGTGCCGCTTGGCAAGGGTGCGGGGAACGCCCCCGACGCCGGCTGCTGGGTAGCGGAGGGGGCCGGCTGCGCCGTGGATTGTTCAGGCGGCGGGGCCGTGGTCCTGCGCCGCGACTGTTTGGGCGGCTTTGGGGCTGGCGGCGCCGCCGCGGTGCTGCCCTCTTCCTCTGGCGCCGGTTCAGCGTCCGGCGCGGGCGCTGCCGCGACCGGTCGGGTGCTCGGCTTTGAACGCGACGCCCGCTTCGACTTCGGCTGTTGCGACGGCGGCGCGGCCTCCGCCGCCGTGGCAGCGGCGGCCTCGGCGTTCTGCCGATCGATCAGCTCCTGCTGCGAGCCCTTGTACAGACTCTTCGGCACGCCCTGCTCGACTCCGGGCACGCCTTCCGGGAACACCGGCTTGCGGTCGCCCGGCAGCTTCTTCTTGGTGTCGAGGAAATCGAACAGGTCGGTCGGGTCGAAGCCGCTCATGCTGCCGCATCCGGCCAACGCGCCCGACAGCGCCAGCAGCACGACGACAGAGATCAAACGATGGCAGCGGCGCATGGACGGTCTCTCACTCAACTCTTGTCGGTCGGCCAGTTGATTGCTGTCAGCTCTTGGCGGCAGGCGGCAGCAATGCTTGCAGGACGTCGCCGCGGCTGCGCAGGCTGGACGGCGTCTCTGCGTCAGTATTGATCAATTCGAGCCACTTCCGCGTCGCCGCGACGTCATTGGAACGCCACGCCGACAGCGCCAGCAATTCGCGCGCGCTGTGGCGATAGGTACCGGTCGGTGCGGTGGCGGGCTCGAGCCGCTGCAGCATGTCGGTGTAGCTGGTGGTTTCCATCAGCAGGCTGGCGGCGCGGATCACCGCCAGATCGCGATCCGGGACAGGAACGCTGCGGTCGGCCGCGACCTCGTCATAGAGCTTCACCGCCGCGTTCGGATCGCGAACCGCAATCTCGGCCGCCTGACGCAGCCGCGCCAGGGTGCGATATCCCGACGGCGCTGTGGTCGCCAGCTTGGCGAATGCCGCTTCGGCCTCGGCGTGCTTGTTCTGCTCGGCCAGATCGGCGGCGGCGGAGAACGCCGCGCCCGCCTCGGCCGCCTTCTTGGCCTCAAGATATTGATAGCCGCGCCAGCCGCCGACCGAAGCGACGATCAGAATCGCACCAGCGATGATGAAAATCGAATAGCGGTCCCACAGCTTCTTGAGCTGGTCGCGACGCAGGTCTTCATCGACTTCATTAAATAATTCAGACACTTAGGATTTTCCCGTCCCGAAGTAGCGGCGCCTCGCAGCGAGTCCGCACCGTCCTGCCCCGCGCATGCCGGCGGCGATACCCTAGCGATATGGCGACGGCAAGGCAAAGCAAGCCCGATCAAAGCGTTAACTACGACAACCTCGTCTGTTGCTGGCAGCGTCTCAGCCCTTCGGCTTCATGCCGTAGACATGCTCCGGCCCGGGAAAGGCGCGCGAGCGCACCTCGTCGGCATAGTCCTTGATCGCGGCCTCGATGCCGGGGCCGAGATTACCGTAGCGCTTGACGAATTTTGGCGCGCGCGGCGACAGGCCGAGCATGTCTTCCAGCACCAGCACCTGGCCGTCGCAGGCGGCGCTGGCGCCGATCCCTATGGTCGGGATCGCGATCTGTTCGGTGATCTTGCGACCGAGCGGTTCGGCCACCGCCTCGATCACCACCGAGAACGCTCCGGCCTCGCTGACGGCGCGGGCGTCGGCCTCGATCGGCTCCCAGCTGCCCTCCTCGCGGCCCTGGGCGCGGAACGAGCCCAGCGTGTTGATCGATTGCGGCGTCAGCCCGATATGGCCCATCACCGGCACGCCGCGCTCGGACAGGAAGCGGATGGTCTCGGCCATCTTGACGCCGCCCTCCAGCTTCACCGCGCCGCACAGGCTTTCCTTCATGATCCGCACCGCGGAATGGAACGCCTGCTCCTTCGACGCCTCATAGGAGCCGAACGGCATGTCGACCACCACCAGCGCCTGCTCGGAGCCGCGCATCACCGCGCGGCCCTGCAGGATCATCATATCGAGGGTCACCGGCACCGTGGTCTCGAAGCCGTGCATCACATTGCCGAGCGAGTCGCCGACCAGGATGACGTCGCAATAGCGATCGACCAGCGACGCGGTGTGGGCGTGATACGAGGTCAGCATCACGATCGGATCGCCGCCCTTGCGCGCGCGGATATCCGGCGCGGTTTTGCGCCTGATGGCGGATTGCACCGACATGTTATTATTCCTTGGACTCAGAAGACCGAGACGCCGATCACCATTGGGTGGAAAACGAAGGCCAGCGCGAGATACACCACGACTCCGATCGCGATCGCGATCAGGTCGTTCTTCGGACCGCCCACCGGGATCGGCGGGCCGCCGAGATCGCTGCGGTGCTTCAGCGAGATCCGGTCGAACACCGCCCAGCCCAGAAACGCGCCGAACAGGATGATCGAACCGAGATCGCCATTGGCCAGCAGATGCGCCGCCGCCCACAGCTTCACCGCGGTGATCATCGGATGTTTCACGACGGTGTAGATGCGGCCACGGCTATAGGCCGCCACCAGCAGGATCACCGCCGGCAGCATCAAGGCCGCGGTGACGTGCTTGGTCCATTTCGGCGGATGCCAGAGGTCGATCATGCCGCCGGCGCGATACTCGCCGAAGCCGTAGGCGATCAGCACGATCCCGCCGAGCGCCAGCACCGCATAGCCGATCTTGTAGACCGCCTCGCCGCCGATCCCGATCAGCCGGGCGCGTAGGTCGCGCTGCGTGGTCACGATATGGGTGCCCATGAACAGCACCAGACCGAGGATCATCACCACAAGTCCCATCACGCTACTCCCTGTTTATGGTCGCACGTCGCGGTTTCCGCGCCGGTGGATTCCACTTATGGTCCGCGCCGTCGCGCGCGCCATGGGCTCAGCGGCCGGAGCGCGGAACGGTTCCGGGTATCATTCTTTATGGGACGGACGCAATGCTGAGGGGATCTGCCGGACCGACGGTGTCGCGCGCCATCTTGCTGCAAACCATGGCGCTGGCGGCACTGCTTTGGCTACCGGGCGCCGCGGACGCGCTGGCGCAAGCCGCATACTGGCCGCCGAAACTGGTGCGGATCGTGGTGCCGTTCGGGCCGGGCTCGACGCCGGACCTGGTCGGCCGGATTGTTGCCGACAGTCTGCAGGCGCATCATCCGGGTTCCAGCTTCGTCGTCGAGAACAAGCCCGGCGCCTCCGGCAATATCGGCACCGACGCGGTTGCCAAGGCGGCGGGAGACGGCGCCACGCTCGGCATCTCGCTCGGCGGGCCGCTGGCGATCAACACGCTGTTGTTCGCCAGGCTGCCCTACGATCCGGAACGAGACATCGCGCCGGTGACGCTGCTCACCCAATTGCCGAGCGTGCTGGCGGTGCCGGCGAGCCTCGGCGTCGGCAGCGTCGCGGAGTTCGTGGCGCGGCTGAAGAGCGACAAGACCGGCCTCGCCTATGCGTCGATCGGCGCCGGCTCGCTGTCGCAGCTGTGCATGGAGGCGATCGCGCAGCACGCCGGCGCCGGCATGGTGCACATCCCCTATGCGGGCTCGCCCAATGCGGTGACTGCGCTGATCCGCGGCGACGTCCAGGCGGCGTGCCTGCCGGCGATCGCGGTGACGCCGCATCTGGCGTCAGGCGCGGTCAAGATCCTCGCGGTCTCGACCGCCGCGCGATCGCCGTTCCTGCCCGAGGTACCGACGCTGAAGGAAAGCGGCATCGACGTGCAGTCGGATGCCTGGAATGCGCTGATCGCGCCGGGCGCAACGCCTTCGGCGCTGGTCGATGTGATCAATGCGGACGTCCGGCAATCGCTCGGCGAAGCGGCGGTGATCGCCAAGCTGAAGGCCCAGCTGATCGCGCCCGCGCCCTCCACGCCGCAACAATTGCGGGACCGGATGGCCGCCGAGAAGCTGTTGTGGGCCGACGTGATCCGCGCCGCCAAGATCCGGATCGAGTGAGCCGCGACTGCGCCGGAAACAGAAACGGCGGCGAGCAATCCCGCCGCCGTTGGTCCGACAAATCGAAGGTTAGGAATTACTTGTAGTAGCCGACGGCGCAGGTCTGGTCGCCGATTTTGGTCACGAAGGTGACCTTCTGCACCGGATCGGTCTGGCCGGGGCGCGGCCACATGTAGCTGACTTCCTTGACCTCGCCTTCCTTGGCGGTGGAATAGATCTCCTCGCCCAGCGCCTTGCCGGTCTTGTCCTTGAGTTCCTTCAGGCTCTTGCCGACCAAGGTCGGGTGCGCGGTGAAGTTGCCGTCAGCGCCGCCGCAGAACGGGTAAAGATCGCGATCCTTGAAGCCGCCCTCGCCCTTGTTGAACTGGGCAAGTGCTGCGGCCTTGTCGGCCTTGACGGCGGCGGCGGCCTTGTTGAGCATGGCCTTGGCTTCGTCGGCGGTGCCGAACTCAGCGGCCAGCGCCCCGGACGCGGCGAGCGCGCCCACGGTGGCGACGATGCTGAAGATTGATTTCAGTTTCATGGCATTCCTCCTGAAAGCTCCCTTGCTGGAGCGTGCCGGAAGAATAACTTCGGTGCGGCGTCGTGGTCTGCGCAACTTACGACTAATTCAACATACGCCGATACCGCGCGCGTGCGACAGCACGCCGCGCCTGGCGTCGGATCGCGTCGATCAGTGCGACGTCATCCAGGCGCGGGCTTCGCGCTGCGCCTTGGCGATCTCTTCCGCCGACATCAGCTCGGCGATTTCGCGGCGCAGCTGGATCGCATCGACCCGGCCCTTCAGCGCCGCGAGATTGAACCATTTGTGCGCCGCCACCAGATCGACCGGCGCCGAGCGTCCGGATGCGAACAGCATCCCGAGGTCGAACAGCAGGTCCGGATTGGCGCCGGCTTCCACCGGGGTCGCGGTTTCAAGATCGAAATTGCCCTGAAGCATCTTGCTCTCCATCTTTGGCCGGCTCGAACCCGAGGCGGCTCCTGTCCAATCGTTCAACACATCCCACCGCCGTGATCCGGCGTGTTGGGATGATCATGTCGATCAAATTTGAAGAGCAGTTTAAGTATCGCGATGAAGAGAATCTGAACAAGGCAACCCGGCGGCTCGCCCCCGATCGCAAAAACCACTGTGCCGCAGCGATTTACATCGGGTCGCCAGACTTGGTTTACCCTCGGTTTTCGCGAAACGATAACCATCGCACCAACGCGCCGGTGCCTGATGCCACCGGGCTTTGGGTCGGACAGCGATGGGAGGGGATGCGGCCCGGCGACTGGGCGCGGGGCAAAAAAACGAGGGCGTCGGCGAACACGTCAGGATCAAATCTCACGCCGCGGTGACCGCCGGTGAAACTGCGGACCCAAGATCCGCACCGTACGAAGAAAAACCGTTTCTTCTGCCGGACCGCTTCCAACCAGAGCGAACCCTGTCGAACTTACGATCCGGCCGTTTGACCTGATGTCTCGCCGACACCCTCTTTCGTCGACCAGAGCCTCCGCTGAAATCCGCTTCGTGAAGCGGACGGTGCTGGTGGCTCTTGTGACGTCGCCGGCATCGACCTGCCGGCAATCTCGTTGTCGAAGTTACTTCTTCTTCTTGGCGACCTTCTTCGTCTTCTTCGCGGTCTTCTTCACCGCGCTCTTCGTCGCCTTCTTTGCCTTCTTAGCTTTCTTGGCCATGTTGCCCTCCTGAATAAAGTGAGATGGCTTAATCGCTGCGTGCACTCGGGAATCGAAATGCACTACATTCCGAATACACCAACACATTAGAAAAAACAGTGTCCCGCTTAAGGAAGTGTTGATGACGCAATGTCACCGCGCGTACCGCACGTTCGAACCGAACACACCAACGCATCGACGGCGCGATGCAGATTGTGCGTGAAAACACTACGTCGACGATTGTCAAGATTGCAGAAAGTGCTTGAACCGCAGGTATTTTCGTAATTCACGATGCAAGAGAAGCGCGCGCATCGCGGCCATCCGCGACTCATCGCGCGGAGCCGAAAACCTCGTTCGCGGACTCTGAGTCGCGATTTTTGGCAATGAAAAAATTTTCGTGCTTGCGGTCTCGACGTCTCATCAAGGCTCGCCAAGCCGGGTTTTTTCGACGAATCGAATTCGCTGATTCGCGATCGGTTCAGCGTCCGCAGGACGACGTCGGAGCGCCGACGCGGTGTCGTCGCGACCTTGCGGTCACGCGCAGACGGCGACGCTGCCCTCGCCGCGAACTCAGTCGGGCGCCGGAATGGGTCCTGCCGGATCGAACAGAACGACCACCGCGAAGGCGATCAACGCGGCGCCGAGCAGCGTGCCGAGCAGCCACAGCGCCGATCGGCCGCGACGTCGCCAGCGCGACGCCGCGGCGGTTTGCTGCGTCAGAACATCGATCGGGTAAACCACGCAGGTGCCGAGGTTGCCGAGCGCGGCGAGCGAGATCAGGCCCGGCCAGTGTCGCGCGATGTAACCGGGATGGCCGCCAAGCTAGGCGGCGGGCAACGCCGCCAGTAGCAAGACGAGGTTGAAGCCAATGCGCCGCGGTTCCCAAGAGCGAACCGCCTCCCGCAGCGCGGGAGGCACCGCCATCACAGCCCGAGCTTGCTCTTCAGGATGTCGTTGACCGCTTGCGGGTTGGCCTTGCCGCCGGACGACTTCATTACCTGGCCGACGAACCAGCCGATCATTGCCGGCTTGTCGCGCACCTGGGCCGCCTTGTCCGGATTGACCGCGATGATGTCGTCGACCACCTTCTCGATCGCGCCGAGGTCGGTGACCTGCTTCATGCCGCGCGTCTCGACCAGTGCGCGGGGATCGCCGCCTTCCTGCCAGACGATCTCGAACAGGTCCTTGGCGATCTTGCCGGAGATCGTGGCGTCGCCGATTAGGTCGACGATCGCGGCAAGCTGCGCGGCGGAGACCGGCGAGGCGGCGATGCCATGGCCGTCCTTGTTGAGCCGGCCAAACAACTCGTTGATCACCCAGTTGGCGGCAAGCTTGCCGTCGCGGGCGGCGTTGGCGAGCTTGCCGAGCACCGCTTCGTAGAAGTCCGCGCTCTCGCGCTCGCTGACCAGCACGCCGGCGTCGTCGGGCGACAGCGCGAAGTCGCGGATGAACCGCGCCTTCTTGGCGTCCGGCAGTTCCGGCAGTTCGGCCTTGAGCGCGTCGACATAGGCTTGCGAGAATTCCAGCGGCAGCAGGTCGGGATCGGGGAAATAGCGGTAGTCGTGCGCCTCTTCCTTGGAGCGCATCGAGCGGGTCTCGCCCTTCACGGCGTCGAACAGCCGGGTTTCCTGGTCGATTGGACCGCCGTCTTCCAGAATGCCGATCTGGCGCCGCGCTTCGTATTCGATCGCCTGGCCGATGAAGCGGATCGAATTGACGTTCTTGATCTCGCAGCGGGTGCCGAGCGGCCCGCCGGGCTTGCGCACCGAGACGTTGACGTCGGCGCGCAGGCTGCCCTTCTCCATGTCGCCGTCGCAGGTGCCGAGATAGCGCAGGATGCTGCGCAGCTTGGCGACATAGGCCTTGGCCTGTTCGGAGGTGCGCATGTCCGGCTTGGAGACGATCTCCATCAGGGCGACGCCGGAGCGGTTGAGGTCGACGAACGACATCGTGGCGTGCTGGTCGTGCAGCAACTTGCCGGCGTCCTGCTCCAGATGCAGCCGTTCGATCCCGACCGTGATGCTGTCGCCGCTGTCCAGATCGACGATCACCTCGCCCTCGCCCACGATCGGCGACTTGTACTGGCTGATCTGGTAGCCCTGCGGCAGGTCCGGATAGAAATAATTCTTGCGGTCGAACACCGAGCGCAGATTGATCTGCGCCTTGAGGCCGAGCCCGGTGCGCACCGCCTGGCGGATGCAGGCCTCGTTGATCACCGGCAGCATGCCGGGCATCGCCGCGTCGACCAGCGAGACATGCGAGTTCGGCTCGCCGCCGAATTCCGTCGAGGCGCCGGAGAACAGCTTCGAGTTCGAGGTGACCTGGGCGTGGACTTCCAGCCCGATCACGATTTCCCAGTCGCCGGTGGCGCCCTTGATCAGCTGTGATGGTTTGACGGTTGCGTTCATGTGCGGCTTTTACTCCGCCGGCGGGTCCGAGAAAACCCCGATGTTCCAGGTAACCTGACGGTAATGCAAGGCAGGCCGGTCCGCATGGCGCGGCGAAACCCCCGCGGGACCGGCCTATGTCACAGCCCGGTCTCGTTTCGGGCGCTTGATATGCCTCAACGAGGCAATCCCGGACCGCACCAAGATATTCCCCGGGGCAGGCAAGGAGATGGACATGACGAACGAAGGTTATTCGCACCAATTCTCGAGCTGGGCAAAAGAACGGATCGACGAGATCGAGGCGACGTTGGCATCGATCGAAACCCGCGCGGCCACGCTGCAGGACGAAGCCAAGCGGCAGGCCGAGCAAGCGATCGCGCAGATCAACGTGCAGCGCGATGCGTTCCTGGAAGCCGTCCGCAAGCAACAACACGAAGGCGAAGCCGCATGGACCGCCGCAAAGGCCGATCTGGCTCCGGCTTGGGCCAGTTTCGAGGCCACCGTGCAGGGGTATATGTCCGACGTCGTCCAGCAGGCCGAGCAGCAGACCGCAACTTTCAAGGCCCGCGCCGACGCCCAGCGCGAGGCCTGGCAGCAAGCGAGCGAGGCCCTGCTCGGCAAGACCGTTGCCTTCGCCGAAGCCAAGAAAAAGGACGTCGAGGCGGCGATGGTGCAGTTGAAAACCGAGGCGGAAGCCGCACGGTTGAGGCTGGAAGCGCAGCAGAAGGCTGGAGCGGATTCGTGGTCGGTGATGAAATCCGCGCTTGAAGAAAGCCGTTCTGCGTTCGACAGCGCTATCCAGAAGGCGCTCGATGCCTTCAAGAAGGCGTCATAGCCTGATCAAAGGCGCCTGATGCACGACGCGCGCTCGCTGGGCGCGCGTCGGCTTCAAGCGCTGCTTGTTGATGAGTCTGTACCCTAGTTCGCCGCTGGCGGCTGTACCGCGTCGAACGCCAGCGTGAACCAGGTGCCCTGGCCGCGGATGGTCTCGGCCTTGAACGCGACGTTGCGGGCGTTTTCCTGCAGCGTCTGCAGAATCAGGGCGCCGAGCTTGCGCGGCGACGGCCATTCCTGCCCCTCGCCGAGGCCGACGCCGTCGTCCGACACGATCACGGTGACGCGGCCGCCGTCCAGCTTGCAGATCAGTTTCAGCCGGCCGCCGCTGCGGCCGACGAAGGCGTATTTCAACGCGTTGGTCAGCATCTCGTTGACCAGCAGCCCCGCCGGCATCGCGACATTGATCGACATCGGGCAATAGCCGACGTCGAGCTCGATCTCGATATCCGGCGTCGCATTGGCCTGCATCACCGCGGTGGCGACGTCGGACAGATACTGGCCGAGGTCGATATCGGCCAGCGCGTTCTCCGCCGACAGGATCCGGTACAGCACCGTCAGGGCATCGATCCGGCTCGCCAGCCGAGCCAGCGCGACCGTCTCGCCCTCGGCGGCCGAGCGCGCCTCCATCCGCACCAGCGCGGTGATCAGCTGCAGATTGTTCTTCACCCGGTGCTGCAGCTCGCGCATCAGCATGTCGCGATCGCGGATCTGGCTCTCGAATTGCTCGATCTGGGCGCGCTCGCGGCCGCCGACATCGACCAGCGCGGCGATCCGGAAATTCTCGATGCCGTCGTCGCTTTCGATCACCGAGGCATACGCCTGCACGATCACCAGCCGGTCGACCGGCCCCGCGGGCCGGAACACGCCGACGAAATCCTCGCCGTCGCGGATCGCCGTGCCCAGCGTCTGGGTCTGGTCGTCCTCGTTCAGGAATCCGTCGAGGAAGCTCCAGCCCTGGCCTTCGACATCGGCCGCCGCCAGCGACATCAGGGTTTCGAACGCCTTGTTGGCGTAGACCACCCGTTGTTCCAGCCCGGAACCGCGCGACACCGCCACCGCGACAGGAACGTGATCCAGCAGATGCTTGTAGCGGTCGTTCTCGAGCGCCACGGCGAGCTTCGACGATCCCAGAATCTGATCGACCTGTTGGGAGGACGGCGTTCCGTCGTCAGCGCTCATGGCGGCCCCTGCTCATGCGGAAATGATGGCGAAACGCGCGCCCGAACGCAACGAAAACAGGTACGCGGAAAAGCAAGAATTACGCCCACCACTTCGCCGGCGAGAACCGCCCGGCGGTCTGCTCGATCACCTCGCCGAGCGAGAACAGCGTCTCCTCGTCGAATGGCCGGCCGATCAGCTGCAGCCCGAGCGGCAGACCCTGCGCATCCTTGCCGCCGGGCACCGCGATTCCGGGTAGCCCCGCCATGTTCACCGTCACCGTGAAGATGTCGTTGAGATACATCTCGACCGGATCGGCACCGCCCTTCTCGCCGATTCCGAACGCCGCCGACGGCGTCGCGGGCGTCAGAATCGCCGAGACGCCCTTGGCGAAGCATTCCTCGAAATCACGCTTGATCAGCGTGCGAACCTTCTGCGCGCGCAGGTAATAGGCATCGTAGTAACCTGCCGACAGGACATAGGTGCCGATCATGATGCGGCGACGCACTTCGGCGCCGAACCCCTGGGCGCGGGTGTTTTCGTACATCTCGGTGATGTTGCGGCCATTGACCCGCGCGCCGTAGCGCACGCCGTCGTAGCGCGCCAGGTTCGACGAGGCCTCCGCCGGCGCCACGATGTAATAGGCCGGCAGCGCGTATTTGGTGTGCGGCAACGACACCTCGACCAGTTCGGCGCCCGCGGCCTTCAGCCAGTCGGCGCCGTCGGTCCACAGCTTCTCGATTTCCGGCGGCATGCCGTCGAGCCGGTACTCCTTCGGAATGCCGATCTTCATGCCCTTCACCGAGCGGCCGATCGCCGCCTCATAGTCCGGCACCGGACGATCCACCGAGGTGGTGTCCTTCGGATCGTGGCCGGCCATCGAGCGCAGCAGGATCGCGCTGTCGCGCACCGTGCGGGCGATCGGGCCGGCCTGATCGAGCGACGACGCGAAGGCGACGATGCCCCAGCGCGAGCAGCGGCCATAGGTCGGCTTGATCCCGACCGTGCCGGTGAACGCCGCCGGCTGCCGGATCGAACCGCCGGTGTCGGTCGCGGTAGCGCCGAGGCAGAGTCCCGCAGCCACGGCCGATGCCGAGCCGCCCGACGAGCCGCCGGGGACCAGTTTGGCGTCCGAGCCGTCGCGCCGCCACGGATTGACCACCGGCCCGAAACACGAGGTCTCGTTCGACGAGCCCATCGCGAATTCGTCGTTGTTCAATTTGCCGAGCATCACCGCGCCGTCGCGCCACAGCTGCGCGGACACCGTCGACTCATAGGGCGGCGTGAAATCGTCGAGGATCTTCGAACATGCCGTGGTGCGCACGCCTTTGGTGGCGAACAGGTCCTTGATGCCAAGCGGCAGACCTGCGAGCGGACCGCCCTCGCCGCTGGCGAGTTTCGCATCGGCCGCACGCGCCATGCCGCGCGCCTGCTCTGGCGTTTCCAGCACGAAGGCGTTGAGCACGCGGGCGGCTTCGATCGCCGCCAGATGGGCGTCGGTCAGTTCCAGAGCAGTGAAGGTCTTCTGCACGAGGCCGTCCCGGGCCTCGGCGAGCGTCAGCGAAGTGAGATCGGTCATTAGGACGGTACAGCCATATTGATTTGTCGAATGAATGCCCAAAAAAAGGCGCGGGCATCGTGATGGCCTGCGGGCTAGCATAGCGAGGGCAGAAAATGAAGCAATTGCGGCCTTCCCTATTACGTCCCTACAAAATCATTGACGCGGCCTATTTATGTAGTTACAAATATGACGAAGGTTACGTTCGACCCGGCCAAACGGATCTGGACCCTGCAGCATCGGGGCCTCGATTTCTCGGTCGACGCGCCCCGGCTATTCGCCGGTCGCAAAGTGACGACAATCGATGATCGCTTCGACTACGGCGAGGTACGCTACATCACCGCCGGCCAGGTCGATGGACGACTGGTGGTGACGGTCTGGACCTGGCGCGGCGACGCACGCCACATCATTTCAATGAGGTACTGCCATGCCAAGGAAGAAGCCCGCTGGACCGAAATTATTCGGCAAACCCCTGACGAATGATCCCGATGACGCGCCGGAACTGCTCGACGATTTTTTCCGGTACGGCGAATTAAGCGACGGCGACAAGGTGATCCGCCGCGGCCGGCCGCCGCTCGGCGACAAACCGAAATGCTCGGTGACGCTGCGGCTGGACGCCGACGTGCTCGACTCCTACCGCGCACTCGGCGCCGGCTGGCAGTCGCAGATCAACGCCGATCTGCGCCGCGTCCGCAAGCTGAAGAAGGCGCCAAACGGCTGAGATTGCCAAGCACGTCGCCCGGCAACACCCTGCGCATCAATGGGGATTTTCCAGGCTGAACAACTCGGATTGCTCGTCATAGGCGAACAGCTCGGCATAGCGGCCCCATGACACGATCGTCTTCAGCGTTTCGTCGGCATAGTCCTCCGACATGTAGTCTTCGAGTTCGTTGCGAAACCGCGCCGCCGGCGCGGTGTGCGACGGCCGCTCGTCGAGCACCCGGCGGATCAGCCCGATCACCGGCACGTAATTGACGAGGTGCTCGGCGAACAGCTTCTTGCGCGCGTCGGTGTCGAGATCGGCGAACCGCTTGCCCGCGTCGGCCAGCACGATGTCGCCCTCGCTCACTTGCGCGAACCGCAGCAATTGCAGCGTCTCGGCGAGATGGAACAGATCGTCGGCCTCGAGTTGCAGGCTGCCGGCCAGCACCGGCAAGTCGGCCCGCCCATGATAGGGTGCGCCCGCCAGTGTCTCGATCAGGCCGGACAGCAGGTTCGACGAAACGTGGTTCAGCACCATGCCGACGCCGGTGCTGGGCAATCCCTCCACCGCGGCGGTCTTCGGCTCGGCGCGCTGCGTCATCCGGGCATAAATACTGTCGACCAACTGACGGAAGGTCGGATCGACGCGGTTGCGCGGATGCGCCAAATCGACCTTGATCTCGGCGGCGACGCGGCCGGGATTGGAGGAGAACACCAGAATGCGGTCGCACATCAATACGGCCTCCTCGATGTTGTGGGTCACCATCAGCACCGACTTGATGGGCAGTCGACCTTCGATCCAGAGATCGATCAGGTCGGTTCGCAATGTCTCGGCGGTCAGCACGTCAAGCGCCGAGAACGGCTCGTCCATCAACAGCAGATCGGGATGCACCACCAGCGCGCGCGCGAATCCGACGCGCTGGCGCATGCCGCCGGACAATTCCTTCGGATAGGCCGACTCGTAGCCGTCGAGGCCGATCAGGTCGATCGCAGCCAGCGCACGGGTGCGGCGCTCCGAACTCTCGATCCCGAGCGCTTCCAGGCCGAGTTCGACATTCTGCAGAACCGTCAGCCAGGGAAACAGCGCGAACGACTGAAACACCATGGAGACGCCGTCCGGCGGACCGTCGATCGGCTCGCCGCGACATTGCGCGTTGCCGGAGGACGGCGAGATCAGTCCGCCGATGATCCGCAGCAATGTCGACTTGCCCGACCCGGACCGCCCGAGCAGCCCGACAATCTCGCCCGCGCGCAGGGTGAGATCGACGTTTTCGAGCACCACCAGGTCCTCGCCGCTGCCTTTCGGAAACGAGCGGCAGAGGCTGCGGATCTCGAGCAGGCTGGCTTGATTCACTTGATCGAGCATGGCTTGATTCCTCATCAGCCGAGCCGGAGACGGCGCTCGCCGAAGGCATAGAGCGGCCGCCACAGCAGGCGGTTGAACAGCGTGACCAGAATGCACATGACGGCGATGCCGAGTACGACCCGGGGAAAGTCGCCGGCAGTCGTTGCGGTGGCGATGTAGGCGCCAAGACCGGTGGCGGTGAGTTGGGTATCGCCCCAACTCGCGACTTCCGCAACGATCGACGCATTCCACGAACCACCGGAGGCCGTGATGGCACCGGTGATATAGTACGGAAAAATGCCCGGCAGGATCGCCTTGGTCCACCACCGCCAGCCCGTCAGGTGAAAGCTGCTGGCGGCCTCGCGAAGATCGGTCGGGAATGCGCTGGCGCCGGCGATGACGTTGAACAAGATGTACCATTGCGTTCCCAGAATCATCAGCGGGCTGAGCCAGATATCCGCGTTGAGGCCGAAGCGGACGATCACCACCACGAACACCGGAAAGGCGAGATTGGCCGGGAAAGCGGCGAGAAACTGCGCAACGGGCTGAGCGCGTTCGGCGAGCTTCGGTCGCAGCCCGATCCAGACCCCGATCGGCACCCAGATCAAGCTCGCCAGTACGATCAGCACGGCGACCCGCGCCAGCGTGATCAGGCCGAGCCCGACGGCTCCCAGCACGTCGGTCACGCCCAGGGTCGCCGACAGATATTGATAGACCTTCCAGCTCGCGTAGCCGCAGCCGGCGACAATCAGCACCAGCCAAAGCGCATCGATGGCGCGCGACGGCTTGCGCGCGGCCGACTTACGCAACCGAAAGGGCAACGCGATCTGCAGATTCGAGATCGACCGGCTGGCGGCGGCGAACGGCACCGACAATGCACGCAGGGCCCTGGTGCGACGAAACAGATCGAGCACCCAAGAGGACGGTTCGGTGCCGGAGGCGGTCTGTTCGAAGCGGAATTTATCCGCCCACGCGACAATCGGCCGAAACAGCAACTGGTCGTAGACGATGATCACAAACAGCATCGCCAGAATGGCGTAGCCGATCGCCTGCAGATTCTGTTGCTGGATGCCGAGCGCGACATAGGAGCCGATTCCGGGCAGCGTGACGGTGGCGTTGCCGACGGTGATGGCTTCCGAAGCCACCACGAAGAACCAGCCGCCCGACATCGACATCATCGTATTCCAGATCAGGCCGGGCATCGCGAACGGCACGTCGAGCCGCCAGAACCGCTGCCAGCCGCTGAGATGAAAGCTCTGCGACGCCTCCTCCAGATCCTTCGGCACGTTGCGCATCGACTGGTACATGCTGAAGGTCATGTTCCAGGCCTGGCTGGTGAAGATCGCGAACACGCAGGCGAGCTCGGCCCCGAGCACGCGGCCGGGGAACAGGTTCATGAAGAACACGACGGTGAAGGTCAGGAATCCGAGGATCGGCACCGACTGCAGGATGTCGAGCAGCGGGATCAGCACCATCTCGGCGCGCCGGCTCTTGGCCGCGAGGGCCGCGTACAGGAAGGTAAACACCAGCGAGCAGACGATCGCCGTCAGCATCCGGAGCGTGGTGCGGAGCGCATATTCGGGCAGATTGGCCGGATCGAGCGAGACAGGCGGACTGTCGAGCGCCGACAGCGGAACATTGATCTGTTCGCCTCCATAAACCACCAGCACCAGCGCCCCGACGATCAGCACCAGCGCGACGAAATCCCAGAAATTCGGCAACAGCCGCCGATCGAGCAGAGGTGGCGACGGTTTCTGGGCACGCATGCGGGACACCACTGGATCGAATTGGGCCGGGGCACATCGACAGAGTCGCATCCCCGGCGTCGGTGAGGTTGTGTTCAGACAGGCATGACGAGCATGTGAACAGGCAACGATGAGCGCCAACGCGGCCTATTCAATGGGCGCGACACTGTCAATCCGCATCGCGACCACCAAAGGTTTCCGCGATCGTCAGGGGACTATTTGTTGACAGGGCTGCAGAAGAACGGCGACAGCGTCTTGTCGTTTTCGGGCGCTTCGGCGCGCGCCTTGTCGGCGGCCTGGAGCTGATCCAGCACGGCGTCCATCGCCTTGTCGGGATCGGCGGCCTTGCCCTGCCGCTCCATCGCGTCGAGGTAATTCATGTAGGCCTGATAGGCCTTCTCGTCGTCGCACAGCAGGCACATGAGTTTGTCCGTCCTATTCGACGACCTTCGGCACCAGATAGAAATGATCCTCGGTCGCCGGCGCATTGGCGACCACAGCGTCGGCGATCTCGCCGTCATCGACCACGTCGCCCCGCTTCTTCATCTGCATCGGCGTCACCGAGGTCATCGGCTCGACGCCGTCGACATTCACTTCCGAGAGCTGCTCGACGAAGGCCAACATCGCGTTGAGCTCGCCCTGCAGATGCGGCACCTCGGCATCGGTCACCGCGATCCGGGCGAGATGCGCGATCCGGCGGACAGTGGTGGCATCGACCGACATGATGTTTGGCCTCGTGTGATTGAACCCGCCGTATAGCAGACCGGGCTTTGCCGCCGCAACCGCGCGTGCCGCCGCGACGGCCAGGCAATTCTCCCTCGCCGGCGTCGCGACATCTGGCCGATGGAACCCAACTCAATTATACCGCAGCGGTCGGTCGGATTATCCGAGCATTACGTCAATCGGGGAGGACGAGAACAATGGGTCGAATCGTTGCTGCGATACTGCTCGCAGGTCTGGCGCTGTCGGGGACAACGGCCATGGCGAGCGACTATGCATTCAAGCTGCACAATCGCTCCACGGGCTGGACAATCAGCGGTTTCTATACCCTCCAGGATGGCGTCTGGAGCGAGAACTGGCTGGATAGCCAGATTCCGGCCGGCTCGTCGGTGCGGATGGATTGGAAAAGCAACGCGGGCAACTGCGTGGTGCCATTCCGCGTCCGCTGGGTGGATTACGGCGCCGAGGATTTCAGCATCGATTGGTGCAAGAGCGTCAGCAATATCTACATGAAGGACGCGGGTTTTAGTTGGGACTGAGCGAGTCCGGCAACGCCACGCCTCACCCCGCCAGCCGGCTCATCCGCGCCAGCGCCGACCCGGCCAGCGCCCGGGTCAGTTCCGCCGCCGGCAGGTCGCGGCCGAGCCGCACCGCCTGCCCGGCCCACAGATTGGTGAAATCGACCTTGCCGAGCTTCTCGGCGGCGACTTTCAGCGGGCCCAGCGCGGTGGCGGCATGCGGAAACGCCGGCGCGTCCGCCGACAACGGCCCGACTTCACGCATCACCCGGTTGGCGACGCCGCGCGCCGGGCGGCCGGTCATCACATTGGTGATCACGGTGGAATCGTCGCATGCCTGCGCCAGCGCGACGCGGGCCGGCGCGATCACCTTGGACTCGGGGCAGCGCAGAAAAGTGGTGCCGATCTGCACTCCGGCGGCGCCGAGCGCGAAGGCCGCGGCGATGCCGCGCCCGTCGGCGATGCCGCCGGCCGCGATCACCGGCACCCGCACCGCGTCCACCACCTGCGGCAGCAGCGCGAACAGCCCGGGCTGCTGCGCGATGTTGTCGGTCAGGAACATGCCGCGATGGCCGCCGGCCTCGGCGCCTTGAGCGATGATCGCATCGACGCCGTGCTCCTCGAGCCAGATCGCCTCGCGCACGATCGTCGCCGATGCCATCACGATGCATCCGGCCGCCTTCACGCGTTGCATCAAGGCCGGCGCCGGCAGGCCGAAATGGAAGCTCACCACCGCGGGCTTCAGCTCCTCGACCAGCACGCACATCGCTTCATCGAACGGCGCGCGGTTGGCGGCGGTGTTGGGCGCGTCCGGATCGAGCCCGAGTTCCTGGTAATAGGCGCCGAGCCGCCGGCGCCAGCCGGCCTCGCGCGCCGGATCGGCGTCGACCGGCTGGTGGCAGAAGAAATTCAGATTGATCGGCGCGGTGACGCGCTGGCGAAAGATCCCGACCTGCTCGCGCGCCTTGTCGGCCGACAGCATCGCGCAAGGCAGCGAGGCCAGCGCCCCGCCCTCGGCAGCCGCGATCGCCAGCTCCGCATCCATCACTCCGGCCATCGGCGCCAGCAGAATCGGAAATTCGATATCGATCAGGTCGAGGAGTCGGCGGTCCGGCCACATGGTCTGCTCTTACGATGATGGGAGGGGCGACCGGCGGCGCTGCCGGCCGTTATCGCCATAGCACGCCGGGGCGTCGCGCGGCTATCCGCGATCCGGCCGCAGCGCGCGCGACGTCAGCATCCAGCGCCGCAGCGCCACCCCGGCCCAGATCGCCTCGACCAGCCCGAACGGCCAGGCGCCCTGCAAGAATCCGTAGATCGACCCCAACGCGCAGGCGCCGGCGAACGCCAGGATGAACCAATGGCTGCGATGCTCCAGCGCGTAACACAGCAGCATCGCGCTGACCGCGAACAATCCGAACAGGCTGAGGGGATCCATCGCGGGTCTCATCGTGTGGGTGGAATGGATGATTTCAGAACGGCGATTGGCGTGTTAAGCGGGGCGATGCCCGCCCCCATCCTGCCATTGATTGAAGCCGCCGCGCTATGGCCCGCGCGCGGTGCGCTGATCGGCCTCGATCTCGGCACCAAGACCATCGGCGTCGCGGTGTCGGACCCCGACCGAAGGCTCGCCACCGGCGTCGAAACCGTCGCCCGCACCGCGTTCAAGGCTGACGCCGCGCGGCTGCTGGCGCTGGCCGGCCAGCGCGGCGTCTGCGGCTTCGTGCTCGGCCTGCCGATCAACATGGACGGCAGCGAGGGGCCGCGGGCGCAGTCGACCCGCGCCTTCGCCCGCAATTTCGCCCGGCTGACCGAGCTGCCGATCGGGCTGTGGGACGAGCGGCTGTCGACCTCGGCGGTGGAGCGCGAGCTGATCGCCAACGACGTCAGCCGCGCCAAGCGCGCCAAGATCATCGACGAGCACGCCGCGATCTTCATCCTGCAGGGCGCGCTCGACCGGCTCGCGGTGCTGAACCGGCCGGAGATATCCTGAATCATGCTGACGGTGTTCGGCGCTCTGGTTCCGGTGTTCCTGCTGATCATCCTCGGCTTCGTGCTGCGCCGCGTGCTGCTGAAACAGGACATGATGTGGACTGGCCTGGAGCAGTTGGTCTACTATGTGCTGTTTCCCGCACTGCTGATCGACACGCTGTCGCGCGCCAATCTGGCCTCGGCGCCGATTGCCGGAGTCGGCGGCGCGCTGCTGCTGGCGGTGATTACGATGTCGGCGCTGTGCCTGGCGCTGCGGTCGTGGCTGGCGCGCGGCCTCGATGTCGACGGGCCGGCGTTCTCCTCGGTGTTTCAGGGCGCCACCCGCTGGCAGACCTATGTGGCGCTGTCTGTCGCCGGCAATCTGTGGGGCGATCGCGGCATCACGCTGGCGTCGGTGGCGATGGTGGCGATGATCCCGCTGCTCAACGTGCTGGCGGTCTGGGTGCTGGCGCATTACGCCGCGCCGCGGC
Source organism: Rhodopseudomonas sp. (assembly GCF_013377015.1). GTDB lineage: Bacteria > Pseudomonadota > Alphaproteobacteria > Rhizobiales > Xanthobacteraceae > JARJEH01. The sequence goes on from NZ_JACABA010000002.1 coordinate 597,927, forward strand.
GACTGTCGTGGCCGACGATCCTGCTCACCATCGCCCGCAACCCGCTGATCTGGGCCTGTGCCATCGGGCTCGCGATCAACCTCGTGCAGTTGCCGATCCCGCGCCCGCTGCACGATTTCGCCGATGCGCTCGGCCGCTGTTCGCTGGCGCTCGGCCTGCTGCTGGTCGGCGCCGGATTGCATCTCGAAGGATTGCTTCGGCCCCGCGCCGCGGCGGGACTGACCGTGGGGCTCAAGCTGCTGCTGATGCCGTTGATCGCGACCGGGTTCGGCGCGGCGTTCGGCCTGTCAGGTCCCGACCTCGCGGTGGTCGCCTGCTGCGCCGCGGTGCCGAGCGCCTCGAACGGCTATATCCTGGCGCGCCAAATGGGCGGCGACGCGCCGCTGCTGGCGCAAATTCTGACGCTCCAGACGATGCTAGCGGTGTTCACCATGCCGCTGTTCATCGCGCTGGCGGGGTGACCGGAGGAGCGACTGCGATGCAATGCCTGTGCTGTTCCGGCCTCGACTATGACCAATGCTGCGGCCCACTGCTGGCCGGAATCCGGCCGGCGGCCTCGCCGCTAGCCCTGATGCGCTCGCGCTACACCGCCTTTGCGCTGAACAATTTCGACTACATCTACGAGACCACCGATCCGGAGCGCCGCGACCTGTTCGACCACGACACCAATCGAGACTGGATGAGCCGTTCGACCTTCACTGGGCTCGAGGTGCTGAGCCATTCCGAACGCGGCAGCAAGGGCACGGTGGAATTCATCGCCCGGTTTCGCCGCGACGGCGTCGCCGAGCAGCGCCACCACGAGCGCTCGCAATTCCGCAAGCACCGCGGCCGCTGGTATTTTTCCGACGGCGAGACGGTGCAGGACTAGGCGCGGATCACACCGCCACCCGCGCCGCCGTGGACATCGGATCCGGGACCACGACATCGAGGACGCGGGCCGACGACAGCACCGTCGGAACACCGGCCCCGGGGTGGGTGCCGGCGCCGACCAGATAAAGACCGTCGATATCTTCGCTCTTGTTGTGCGGCCGGAACCAGGCGCTCTGCGTCAGCACTGGCTCGATTCCGAACGCGGCGCCCTTGCGCGACAGCAGCACATCCTGGAAATCCCGCGGCGTGAACAGGCGAGACGTGGCGATTTCGTCCGCCAATCCCGGCAACAGCGTCTGCGACAGCTGCCTTTCGATCGCCGCCCGATAGGGTTCGGCGCGGGTCGACCAATCCACCCCGCTGTCCAGATGTGGCACCGGCGACAACGCATAGAAGCTGTCGCAGCCGTCCGGCGCGAGGCTCGGATCGGTCGCGGTCGGGCGATACAGATACAGGCTGAAATCCTCGGCCAGGACCTTGCGATCGAAAATGTCGGCGATGTGCTCGCGATATCGCTCCCCGACCAGAATCGTATGATGCGGCACATCCGGATATTGTCGTTTCGTCCCGAAATACCAGACGAAACAGCTCATCGAATAGCTGGCACGATCGAGCTTGCTATCGGTCCAGCGTTTGCGCGGCGCCCCGGCGAGCAGCTTCTGGTAGGTCGTGGCGGTGTCGGCGTTGGACACCACGATATCAGCGGCGATCACTTCACCGGAGGCCAGCCTGACGCCGGTGGCGCGGCCGTTGGCGACGGTGACCTCCGCCACCTCGGCATTGGTGCGAATGGTACTGCCCTGGCCTTCGATCAGGCCGACCAGGCCGTTCACCAACGCGCCCATCCCGCCCATCGCGTAGTGCACGCCCCAATGCCGCTCGAAATACGAGATCATGCAATAGATCGACGACGCCCGAAACGGGTTGCCGCCGATGAACAGCGGATGATAGCTCAGCGCGAAGCGCAGATACGGGTGCTTCACATAGTCGGAGACCACCGCGTGCACACTGCGATCCGCGCGGGCGCGAACCAGATCAGGCACCATGCTCACCATCTGTCCGAGCGAGTCGATCGGAACGTGCCCGAATTTCTCGAAGCCGATCCGGAACAGCCGCTCGCTGTGCTGCATGAAGCGGTCGTAGCCCTCGAGATCGTCCGGCGCGATTCGCGCGACCTCCCGCTGCATCGCCGCATCGTCGGCAAAGGCGTCGAAATGGCCGCCGTCGTCGAACACGATGCGATAATAGGGATCGAGCGCGCGCAGGTCGATGTCGTCCGAAAATCTGCGGCCGCAGAGCTGCCAAAGCTCCTCAAACAGGAACGGCGCGGTGACGATCGTCGGCCCGGAATCGAAGGTGAAGCCGTCCTGCACGAAGGAACGGCCACGACCGCCGGCCCGATCGAGCCGCTCCAGCACAGTGACGTCGTAGCCGCGGGCGCGCAACCGCACCGCCGCCGCCAACCCGCCGAAGCCGCTGCCGATGACGACGGCGCGCGACGGCGCCGACGCGTTTGACGGTTGACGCTCATCCTTCATGGCGCAGCTCCCGAACCGAATTGAAGCTCGAAGCTACCCGCGAAGCGAGGCGATCGAAACTAGTCGATCGAATGAACGACGTGGCGAACCTGCTAACGCAAATCAAGTGCCGACAGATTTTGACTGTGGGTTCCTAGAATTCCGGCAGTGCGCGCGCCAGCAGTTCGCGCCCCTGCTCGGCGCTGAGATCGGCGGCGCCGTACATGCTGCCCAGTTCCGGCTTCAGCCGCGACGCCGCGAACAGTTCGGCGTGGCCGGGATGCACCGCGTTGAGCGCGGCGGCGGCGGCGAGCTTGGCCAACAGCTCGACCGCGAGCCGCGCCGAGCGCTCGCTGTCCGGGCGCAGCAAGGTGCGGGCGATCAGGCCGGCGGCCTCGGCGGCGCCGGTCAGGCCGGCGGTGTCCATCATCAGCTCCTGCAACACACTCATCGCCGCGTCGCTCTCGCGCGACAGCGCGCGCAGCACATCGAGGCACATCACATTGCCGGAGCCTTCCCAGATCGCGTTGACCGGCGCCTCCCGGTAGTGTCGCGCCAGAATGCCGTCCTCGACATAGCCATTGCCGCCGAGACACTCCATCGCCTCGTAGAGGAATCCCGGCGCGGTCTTGCACACCCAGTATTTCACCGCAGGCGTCAGCAGCCGCATATAGGCGGCCTCGTTGGCATCGCTCGGCGCCTCGTCGAAGGCGCGGCACAGCCGCATCACCAGCGCCACCGAGGCTTCGACCTGCAGCGCCATGTCGGCCAGCACGGTCTGCATCAGCGGCTGGTCGACGAGATGCTTCTGGAACACGCTGCGATGCCGCGCGTGATGCAGCGCATGCGCCAGCCCCGAGCGCATTAGTCCGGCGGAGGCGATGGCGCAGTCCTGCCGCGTCAGCTGCACCATCTGGATGATGGTGCGGATGCCGCGGCCCTCCTCGCCGACCCGTTCCGCATAGGCGCCGGTGAACTCGACTTCGGAGGAGGCGTTGGAGCGGTTGCCGAGCTTGTCCTTCAGCCGCTGGAACTGCAGCGCGTTGACCGAGCCATCCGGCCGGAACCGCGGCATGAAGAAACAGCTCAACCCGTCGTCGGCCTGCGCCAGCACCAGGAAGGCGTCGCACATCGGCGCCGACATGAACCATTTGTGGCCGACGATCCGATAGGCGTCGCCGTCGCGGATCGCGCTTGTGGCGTTGGAGCGCACGTCGGTGCCGCCCTGCTTCTCGGTCATGCCCATGCCGATCGTCATGCCGCGCTTTTCCGGCCACGGCATGAAGCCGTGATCGTAGCGCCGCGAGCCCAGCACCGGCATCACGCGGGCGAGCAGATCCGGCTGCGCCGCCAGCGCCGCCACCGCGGCGCGGGTCATGGTGATCGGGCACAGATGCCCGGTCTCGACCTGCGCCGCCATGTAGAACTTCGCCGCGCGGATCACTTCGGATGCGGCGCCGGCGGGGGCGCCTTGCGCGTCCCAGGTCGAATTGTGAATGCCAGCGTGGACGCTCTCGCTCATCAGCTCGTGATAGGCCGGATGAAACTCGACCTCGTCGCGGCGCTGGCCGCGTGCGTCGAAGGTCTTCAGCTTCGGCGTGTTCTCGTTGGCGAGCCGGCCGCGCGCCGCCATCTGGGCCGATCCCCAGTGATGCCCAAACGCCGACAGATCGGCATGGGCGCCGTTACCCTGGTTCATCGCCACCGCGTCCACCAGCGGCCGGTCGAGCCCGAACAGATCGACGTCCTCGAACGGCGGCGACTGGTTGAACACCTCGTGGGTGGCGAATGTCTCGGTCATGGTTTCCCCGGCCTGCCATCGGATTCGGACGCATGTTACGCAGAATCGGCGGCAATATCACCCGTATCGTCGCGGCGGCGCTAGCCGCGCGCCGCCTGCTCATAGATGTCCTCCTCCTGGGCATTGTGCATCCGGACCAGCGCCTCGATCGATTCCACCACGCGCTGGGCGTCGCGGATCGCGTAGCGGTCGATGGTCTCGGTGGTGAGCCCCGCGCTCAGCCGCGACAGCAGCCGGGCCAGGTGCATGATCTCGCGATGCGCCCGGCTCATCGCGATGAGGCCGTGATCGTGGCCCAACACCTTGGTGATCCGGGGATAGACCGCGCTTTCGTCGTCGCGCTCGTGCTCGACGATACTAGCGTCGACCACGCTGCTGGCCTCGGCGATCAGCACCACGGCCGCGGTCGGATCGGCGTCGTCGAGCTCGTCGGTGATTTCCCGCAGCCGGTCGAGCGGCCGCTCCAGTGCCCTATGCTGCTCATGCAGCGTACCGGCGGCGCTCGACGACAGCCCGCGGGCGCCGGCGCGGCGTCCCGGTCCGAGCGCGCGCAGCGCGTTCAGGATCACCGCGACGTCGATCGCCTCCTGGGTCAGCGCGCCGGCCACTGGCGTCAGATAGCCGAACGCCGCCGCGACCATGGCGACGGCCGACAGCGCCATGCCGACGCCGATGCTTTGCAGCGCGATGCGGTAGGCGCGCCGCGCGATCACCACGGCGTCGGACACCCGGTCGAGCCGGTCGACCAGGATCACCACGTCGGCGGCCTCCGATGATGCGGTGGCGCCGCGCGCGCCCATCGCGATGCCGACTTCGGCGGCGGCCAGCGCCGGCGCGTCGTTGATGCCGTCGCCGACCATCAGGGTCGGGTGCAGCCGCTGCTCGATCGCCACCGCCTCGAGCTTTTCGGCCGGCGCGCGCTCCGACAACACCTCGTCGAGGTCGAGCGCGGCGGCGATGGTTTCGGCCGATTCCGCCCGATCCCCGGTCACCATCACGATGCGAAAGATCCCGGCGGCGCGCAACGCCTGCACAGCGCGCGGCGTTTCGCGGCGCAATTCGTCGGCCAGCAGCAGCGCCCCGACGACGCGGTCGTCGACCGCGACGAACACGCACAGCGCCGACCGCCACGACGCCCGGCGCAGCGCCCGCACCGCCCAATCGGCAGGGCGCGCGTGGCCGAAGGCCAGATCCTGCGACCCGATCCGCACGCTAACGCCGCCGATCAGTCCCTCCAAGCCCGAGCCATGGGTTTCCCGCACCTGCTGCGGCAGTTCGAGCTGCAGGCCACGACCCCTCGCCGCCGCGACGATCGAATCCGCCACCACATGCTGCGACGCCTGCTCCAATGAGGCGGCCAGCCGCAGCACCTCGTCGGCGCCCTGCTCCGGCGCGGTCTCGATCGCCACCAGCCGCGCGCCGCCGACCGTCAGCGTCCCGGTCTTGTCGAACATTACGGTACGGGCGCGCGCCAGCGCTTCCAGCGATCCGCCGCCCTTGATCAGGATTCCGCGCCTTGCCGCCTGCGCGATGCCGGCGACGAAGGCCACCGGCGCGGCGAGGATCAGCGGGCACGGCGTCGCCGCTACCAGCACGGCGAGCGCGCGAATGCTGTCGCCTGACAGCCACCAGGCGGCGCCGGCCATCGCGACGGTGACCGGCAGCAGCAGCAGCGCGAAGCGATCGGCGACGCGGATGAACGGCGACTTGCCGGCCTGCGCTGCCTCGACCAGCCGAACGATGCCGGCGTAAGTACTTTCGCCGGCGGTGGCCGAGGCGGTCATCTCGAAACTGTCGCCGGCATTGACGGTGCCGCTGCGCACCAGTTCGCCGCGCTCGCGCAGCACCGGGATCGGCTCGCCGGTCAGCGCCGATTCATCCAGCGTCGCGGCGGCCGATCGCACGCCGCCGTCGACCGGAACCACTTCGCCTGAGCGCACCAGCAACACATCGTCGATCGCCACCGCTTCGATCTCGACATCCACCACCGCGTCGCCGCGTCGCAAATGCGCGGTGCGCGGTGCGCGGTCGGCCAGCGCGCGTAGGTCGCGTTGCGCGCGCGACACCGCGAAATCCTCCAGCACGTTGCCGCCGGCATACATCACCGCGACCACCGAAGCGGCCAGATTCTCGCCGAATCCCAGCGCCGCCGTCATCGACAACAGCGCCACCGCATCGACGCCGAACCGGCCGGCGAGGAAATCGCGCACGATCGAGATCGCCAGCGCCAACACCACCGGCACGGTGCCGGCGAGCCAGATCAGGCTCGCCAGATCGTCGCGCCCGAACCCGAAGCGCGCGCCGAGCCCGGCGGCCAGGCCGCACAAGGCAATCACGATCAGGGATCGGCGCATCAAGCTCTCGGTCATCTCGTCTCCATCGCACAACGGTATCCGCGATCATAGGCCGATCGTTGTATCAACGATGCGTCAACAGTTGCGACTGACAGGCGTGAGCCGCTTTCGCCCGAATGACCCATGCGGCCCGGCGATCCGCCGGTCTTGGCGCAGCCGAGCTGACAGCTTGCTGACCGGTCTGCCTGCTGCCCGGATGGCCCTCGGCAGACATCGCCTTGCCGCCGACCGTCAAGCCGCGACGCGAACAGGCGGCAAAACCTGCGTGGCGCTGCGGATCCGTTGCGCCAATTGTCTGGCCCGGGCCAATGTGTCTGCCGCCATGCTGCGGTCGACACGGCTCACCGTGGAATCGATGGCGCGCCCGTCGGCACTTGGCCCGAACACAGCGATCAGCTCGCTGGTCACCCGCGCGGCGGTGTCCAACAGCACGCGCGTTTCGTCGGCATCGAGAGTTTCGTCGATGTGGTCGAGCAGCCTGGTCAGCTGCAGGATGCGTGACGACAATGCCTGTGTGTGACGCTCCGCGATCCCGGCGGGTGGGTCGCTGATCGACCGGTCGGGCGTCGGCCGCAGCAGCGGCGATTGGCTCTCGATCACGCACAGCGCGGTTTCGAAGGCGTAGCCCGCAGTGCTTGCCGCCGACGAACGCGACTCGGGACCGCCGAGGCCGCCCGCGAACGGGCTGTTCCGTGCATGCGCGAACGCGGGTGAGACGCTGTTGCTCAGGATCATGGACATCGTCTTGGCCTCCAATTGCCTGATGCGGACAATCGCATCGATGACGGCAATCTGCGCCAGACCCGCTGACCGGCCGCTGTCCGGCAATGTCAGGAAATCGTCATCCGACCAAGGCCAGCGCGCCGAGCCGCGAACTAATCATCCCGACATCCGCTCGCGCGCGGCCTTGAAGCCGGTGACGAAGCGGGCCAGCGTGTCGGAGGTGACGCCGCGCGGCAGCATCACCTCGATCAGCGAGAATTGTCCGCGCCGCGCCACGGCGGCGTCGAGCGCCGTGGCAAGCTCATGCCGCGTTGTCACCCGCTGGCCGAAGCCGCCGATCGATTTCGCGATGTCGGCGAAGTGCCAGTCGTCGAGATCGTTGAACTTCGATTCCGGCTGGAACACCCGCAGCATTTCCCAGCTGCAATTGTTGAACAGCACCACGATCGGATCGAGCCCGTAGCGCCGGCAATTGCCGAGCTCCCAGCCGGTCATCTGGAACGCACCGTCGCCGACCAGCACCAGCGGCCGCAAGCCGGTCGCGGCGACGCCGAAGCCGGCCGGCACCCCGAACCCCATCCCGGCGTAGTAGCCGGGCGCGGCCAGCGCGGTGTTGTCGATCTCCATCGCGGTGAACAGGCAATCACCGATGTCGGCGGTCATCGGCATCTTGCCGTGGCGGTCGAACAGATCGTTGATCGCCGCGGCGATGTCCGACGGCGCGATCGGCCGATCGTCGGCCGGCAGGCCGCGCGGATAGGCCATGCCCTGCCCGGCCTTGCGCGGTCGCGGCGGATGCTGCGTGGCACTGGCCTCGATGCCGGCCAGCAGATCGGCCAGCGGCAGATCGCGATAGACGTGATGGCCGACCTGGACTTCGCGGCCCGCCGCCAGAATGGTGCGGCGCGGATCCGGCGCGTTGGTCGACAGCGCGAAATTGGTGTCGCACAGGATCACACCAAACATCAGAACGAGATCGGCGTCCTCAACCAGCCGCGTCACCGCCGGATCGCCGGCGGCGCCCAGATAGGTTCCGACCACGACATCGTCCGACGCTCCCAGCAATCCGCGTCCCATGAAGGTCGTGACCACCGGCAGACCGAGCTTGCGCGCTAACGCGGCGACCTGCTCCTCGATGCCGTAGCGACGGATTTCGACGTCGACCACCAGCACCGGCGACGACGCCTTGGCGATCCGCATCAGGATTTCCTCGGCGCATTCGGCCAACGCGCCCGGATCGGCGGCGCGGCGCGGCAGCCGGACGACCGGTTCGACCCTGGCGTCGACCATGTCGCGGGGAAATTCGATATAGACCGGCAGCGACAGTTCTTGCGCACTGCGCAGCACCCGGGCGATCTCGGCCGGCGCAGTGGCGGGATCGTTCAGCACGGCCTGATCGCAGGTGAATTCCTTGAACACCGCGAGCTGGGTGTCGACGGTGCGGACCTGATGATGCAGCAGATAGCCGCTGGCGCGTTCGCGCGCACCCGGCGCGCCGGCGATCACCACCACGGGCGAACGTTCCGCATATGCGCCCGCGATCGAATTCACCAGATTGAAGGCGCCGGCCCCATAGGTCACCACCGCGACGCCGAGGCCGCCGTGATAGCGCGCCGCGGCGTCGGCGGCGAACCCCACCCCCGGCTCATGGCTCAGGGTGAAATAGGGCAGCGTGCCGCTTTCCTCGATCACCTTGAAGAACGGCAGAACGAAATCGCCCGGGATGCCGAAAATCTCCCGTGCGCCATGATCCTTGAGGGCGTCGAGCAGAGCGTTGGCGAGCGTGGGCATGAGCAATCCTGACCATGATTTCGATGACGCTGCCGGACTGGTTTACCAGAGCCGCCGCAGCGGACCAACATCGCGCGCCGGCGGGCGGCGTTGGACCCGATTTCAACGCAGCGGGGGATTATTCCGCAAGCCGTCAGATCGCGCTTGCCCCGATTTCCAACTCTGCCTATAGCTCTCGTTTTAATGACCCCTGTATCGAAATCGACCTTTGTCCTCGGTCACCGGCATCTGCTGGGAATCGAGGGACTTTCCGCCGCCGATATTACCGGCCTGCTCGACCTTTCCGAAGAATATGTCGAGCTCAACCGCCAGGTCGACAAGAAGCGCACCTCGTTGCGCGGCCGCACCCAGGTCAATTTGTTCTTCGAAGCCTCGACCCGCACCCAGTCCTCGTTCGAGATCGCCGGCAAGCGGCTCGGCGCCGATGTCATGAATATGTCGGTGTCGTCGTCCTCGATGCGCAAGGGCGAGACTTTGATGGACACCGCAGTGACGCTGAACGCGATGCACCCCGACATTCTGGTGGTGCGCCATCACGCCTCCGGCGCGGTCGAATTGCTGGCGCGCAAGGTCGACGGCTCGGTGATCAACGCCGGCGACGGCGCCCACGAACATCCCACGCAAGCGCTGCTCGACGCGCTGACCATTCGCCGCAACAAGGGCCGGCTCGAGGGCCTGGTGATTGCGATCTGCGGCGATGTCGCGCATTCCCGCGTCGCCCGCTCCAACATCATCTTGCTCAACGCGATGGGCGCCCGCGTCCGGGTGGTCGCGCCCTCCACGCTGCTGCCGCCTGGCATCGAACGGATGGGCGTCGAGGTCCATCGCGACATGCGCGAGGGCCTCAACGGCGCCGACATCGTCATGATGCTGCGGCTGCAGCGCGAGCGGATGAACGGCTCGTTCGTGCCGTCGTCGGGCGAATACTTCCAGTATTTCGGGCTCGACCAGAAGAAGCTGGCCTACGCAAAGCCCGACGCGCTGGTGATGCACCCGGGGCCGATGAATCGCGGCGTCGAAATCGACTCGATCGTGGCGGACGGCGCGCAGTCGCTGATCCGCGAACAGGTGGAAATGGGAGTGGCGGTGCGGATGGCGGTGCTCGAAGCGCTGGCCCGCAACCTGCCGAACGCGTGACAGCATGCTGACCGACCGACGCCCGATATTGCTCGCCAATGCCCGCCTGATCGATCCGGCGCGCGACTTCGACGGCATCGGCGACGTGCTGATCGCCGACGGCGTGATCCGCGAGGCGCGGCGCGGCATCGGCGCCGCCGGGGTGCCCGAGGGCACCGACATCGTCAATTGCAGCGGCATGATCGTGGCGCCCGGACTGATCGACATGCGCGCCTTCGTTGGCGAACCCGGCGCCAGCCATCGCGAGACGTTTGCTTCGGCGAGCCAGGCCGCCGCCGCCGGCGGCATCACCACCATCATCTGCCAGCCCGACACCTCGCCGGTGATCGACAATTCGGCGACGGTGGATTTCGTTCTCAGGCGGGCGCGCGATACCGCGATCGTCAACATCCATCCGATGGCGGCGCTGACCAAGGGCATGGCCGGCGCCGAGATGACCGAGATCGGGTTGCTGAAAGCCGCCGGTGCCGTCGCCTTCACCGACGGCGACCGCAGCGTGATGAACGCCCAGGTGATGCGCCGCGCGCTGACCTATGCCCGCGATTTCGACGCCCTGATCGTGCATCACACCGAGGACCCCAATCTGGTCGGCGAAGGTGTGATGAATGAGGGCGAGTTCGCCACCAGGCTCGGCCTGGTCGGCATCCCCAGCGCCGCCGAAGCCGTGGTGCTGGAACGCGACATCCGGCTCGTCATGCTGACCGGCGGGCGCTACCACGCAGCCTCCGTCAGCTGCATCGAGTCACTGGAGATCCTGCAACGCGCCCGCGACCTCGGGCTTGCCGTGTCCGCCTCGGTGTCGATCAATCATCTGACGCTGAACGAAAACGACATCGGCCCGTACCGCACATTCCTAAAGCTGTCGCCGCCGCTGCGCAGCGAGGACGACCGCAAAGCGCTGGTCGCCGCTGTTGCATCCGGGCTGATCGACGTCATCATGTCGGACCACAATCCGCAGGACGTGGAAACAAAACGGCTGCCGTTCGCCGAGGCCGCCGCCGGCGCGATCGGGCTTGAGACCATGCTGCCGGCCGGGCTGCGGCTGATCCACAATGGCGAGATCGATTTCACCACGCTGATCCGCGCGATGTCGACGCGGCCAGCGGAACTGCTCGGCCTGCCCGGCGGATCGCTGCGCGCGGGCGCGCCGGCCGACGTCATCGTGATCGACGCCGATGTGCCGTGGGTGGTCGATCCCGACGAACTGAAATCGAAATGCAAGAACACCCCGTTTGACGAGGCGCGGTTTTCCGGCCGGGTGGCGCGCACCATCGTCGGCGGGCGCACGGTGTATGAACATGTGTGAGGACCGATGATCGGGATTTACATCGCAGCCCTGGTGTTGGGCTATCTGCTGGGATCGATCCCGTTCGGACTGATCCTAACCAAACTCGCCGGCACCCAGGACCTGCGCACTGTCGGCTCCGGCAATATCGGCGCCACCAATGTGCTGCGCACCGGCCGCAAGGGGCTGGCCGCGGCGACGTTGCTCGGCGACGCGCTGAAGGGCACCGCCGCGGTGCTGATCGCCGCCTGGTTCGGCGGCGCCGAAGCCGCGATGCTGGCGGCGCTCGGCGCCTTTCTCGGCCACCTGTTTCCGGTCTGGCTGAAGTTCAAAGGCGGCAAAGGCGTAGCGGTCTATATCGGCGTGCTGCTCGGGCTGTTCTGGCCCGGCGCGGTGGTGTTCTGCGTGCTGTGGCTCGCGACGGCGCTGACCACGCGCTACTCCTCGCTGTCAGCCTTGGTCGCGGCTTTCATCACCCCGATCTTCCTGTGGTGGTTCGGCCACCTCGCGCTGGCCGCGCTGTTCGCCGTGCTGACGCTGCTGCTGGTCTACATGCACCGCGAGAACATTAAGCGGCTGCAGGCCGGGACAGAAAGCCGGATCGGCGAGAAGAAGTAGGCCACTGATATACCGCTCCGGCCTTAGTCCTACGACCGGTTGCCCACCCCCATAAGTTGCGCGACACTCTCCACCGAGACGGCCGATTGAGGCCAGCGCTTCGGGGGCAGCGTGAACGACAACAATCAACCCACCACCCATCTCACCGACGCGCAGCGGATCGACTGGCTGCGGCTGATCCGCTCCGACAATGTCGGGCCGCGCACCTTCCGCTCGCTGGTCAATCATTTCGGCAGCGCCCGCGCCGCGCTCGACGCACTGCCCGAGTTGGCGCGGCGCGGTGGCGCCGCCCGCCCCGGTCGCATTGTCAGCGAGCACGAGGCGCATCGCGAATTGATCTCAAGTAACAAGATCGGCGTCGCGCTGGTCGCTCCCGGCGAGGCCGGCTATCCGCCTCGCTTGGCGCTGATCGACGACGCGCCGCCGCTGCTCGGCGTCCGCGGATCGCACGACACATTGATACGGCCGATGCTGGCGATCGTCGGCTCGCGCAACGCCTCCGGCGCCGGGTTGAAATTCGCCGCCACCTTGGCGCGCGATCTCGGCGAGGCCGGTTTTGTCATCGTCTCGGGGCTGGCGCGCGGCATCGATCAGGCCGCGCATCGCGCCAGCCTGTCTGGCGGCACCGTGGCGGCGCTGGCCGGCGGCCACGACAAAATCTATCCGCCCGAGCACGAGGAACTGCTGGCGCAAATCCTGCGCGAAGCCGGCGCCGCGATCTCGGAAATGCCGCTTGGCCATGTGCCGCGCGCACGGGACTTTCCCCGCCGCAACCGGCTGATCTCGGGCGTGGCGCTCGGCGTCGCGGTGATCGAGGCCGCGCATCGGTCCGGCTCGTTGATCACCGCACGGATCGCCGCCGAACAGGGCCGCGAGGTGTTCGCGGTGCCGGGCTCGCCGCTCGATCCGCGCGCCGCCGGCACCAACGATCTGATCAAACAGGGCGCGGCACTGGTCACCGAGGCCGCCGACATTATCAATGCGGTGACGCCGATCCTGGAACGGCCGATCGAGTTGCCGAGCCGCGAGCCGGACGAGTTGCCGCCGATCGCGGAGCCCGACTCCGGCGACCGCGCCCGCATCGTCGGTCTGCTCGGGCCGAGTCCGATCGGGCTCGACGATCTGATCCGGATCTCCAACGTCGCGCCCGCGGTGGTGCGCACCGTGCTGCTCGAACTCGAGCTCGCCGGCCGGCTGGAGCGGCACGGCGGCGGGCTGGTGTCGCTGCTGTGACGACGGCGCCGATCGGCGTCGTGCTGCAGTACAAAAAGCAACGGCCCGAAGTGGTGTCACTTCGAGCCATCTTTAGAGGCGAACGTACATCCGGCTCGCCCCTTGCTGGTTCGAATCGTGAACCATCACAGTTAACGGTGCGTTAACGACAGACGAATGACCGACATGGGCCGCGCGGCGTTTCCGGCGGCCGGTGCGACGGCTCGAGCCTCGCGTCGCGGACGGCCGCCTGCTCGGCCCAGCCGACGCCGAACTGGCGCCGACCGGATCGCCACTATTTGCCATGTTGCGATGGCGAACTGCGCGCACCGCGCAGCCGGACCATCTCCTGGGCTTCCAGCAGCGCCATTTCCAGCAGATAGCACAGCATGTCGAGGCGATGGATTCGCGCCAGATGCGCCAGATCGGCGATCGCTTCGGCGAGGTAGCTGGCGGCCTCTCCGGGTCCGCCGTTCTCCGAACGGGCGGTTTGTTGCTGACCGTTCCCCCGTCGGGACGACATGAATTCCGGTCCTTTCGACAGCTGGAGGTTACGTACAAATACGAGTATATTATAAAACTACATCTTTAAATTGTGCAATCCTCGGTTACATCCTTGCGTCCCGCCTTCAATTTTGTTCGGTCGGAACCACAGCTGTCACCCGATCGGTATTTGACAGCGAGGACCTCACCACCCATGTTCCCGGCAATGCGGCAGGCGCGAGTCTCGCGGAACCGGCCCTTTTCTCCCAGCTAAGCCATTGGAATGACATGAATATCGTCATTGTCGAGTCGCCTGCAAAGGCCAAGACGATCAACAAATATTTGGGTGCGTCGTACGAGGTCCTGGCCTCGTTCGGCCATGTCCGCGACCTTCCGGCGAAAAATGGATCGGTTGATCCGGACGCTAATTTCCAGATGATCTGGGAAATCGATCCCAAGGCGGCTGGCCGGCTGAACGATATCGCCAAGGCGCTAAAGGGGGCCGACAAGCTGATCCTCGCCACCGACCCTGACCGTGAGGGCGAAGCGATCTCCTGGCACGTGCTGGAGGTGTTGAAAGAGAAGCGCGCGATCAAGGATCACAAGATCGAACGCGTGGTGTTCAACGCCATCACCAAGCAGGCCGTCACCGAGGCGATGAAGAATCCGCGCCAGATCGACGGCGCGCTGGTCGACGCCTACATGGCGCGCCGCGCGCTGGACTATCTGGTCGGCTTCACCCTCTCCCCGGTGCTGTGGCGCAAATTGCCCGGCGCCCGCTCCGCCGGCCGGGTGCAATCGGTGGCGCTGCGGCTGGTCTGCGACCGCGAGCTCGAAATCGAAAAATTCGTGCCGCGCGAATACTGGTCGCTGGTCGCCACCCTGACCACGCCGCGCGGCGACAGTTTCGAGGCCCGGCTGGTCGGCGCCGACGGCAAGAAGATTCAACGGCTCGACATCGGCACCGGCGTCGAGGCCGAGGATTTCAAGCAGGCGATCGAAGCCGCCAATTTCACCGTGTCCTCGGTCGAGGCCAAGCCGGCGAAGCGCAACCCCTACGCGCCGTTCACCACTTCGACGCTGCAGCAGGAAGCCAGCCGCAAGCTCGGCTTCGCGCCGGCGCACACGATGCGGATCGCGCAGCGACTGTATGAAGGCATCGACATCGGCGGCGAGACCACCGGTCTCATTACCTATATGCGAACCGACGGCGTCCAGATCGACGGCTCCGCGATCACTCAGGCGCGCCAGGTGATCGGCGAGGACTATGGCAAGGCCTATGTCCCCGAGGCGCCGCGGCAATATGTGGCCAAGGCGAAAAACGCCCAGGAAGCGCATGAAGCGATCCGCCCGACCGACCTGTCGCGGCGGCCCGACAGCCTGCGCGCCCGGCTCGATCACGACCAGATCCGGCTCTACGAACTGATCTGGATCCGCACCATCGCCAGCCAGATGGAATCCGCCGAACTCGAGCGCACCACCGTCGATATCGCCGCGAAAGCCGGCGCCCGGGTGCTGGAACTGCGCGCCACCGGCCAGGTGATCAAGTTCGACGGCTTCCTCGCCGCCTATCAGGAAGGCCGCGACGACGACAGCGACGACGAGGATTCGCGCCGGCTGCCGA
>NZ_JACABA010000002.1:613351-614583 GCF_013377015.1 Rhodopseudomonas sp.
TGAAAAAGAGGACCTCAAGCGCAAGGACCTCGCCGTCACCCAGCATTTCACCGAACCGCCGCCGCGCTTCTCCGAAGCCTCATTGGTGAAGCGGATGGAAGAGCTCGGCATCGGCCGGCCCTCGACCTATGCGTCGATCCTGCAGGTGTTGAAGGATCGCGGCTACGTCAAGCTGGAGAAGAAGCGGCTGCATGGCGAGGACAAGGGCCGCGTCGTGGTGGCGTTCCTGGAGAATTTCTTCGCCCGCTATGTCGAATACGACTTCACCGCCGCACTCGAGGAAAAGCTCGACCGCATCTCCAATAACGAGATCTCCTGGCAGGAAGTGCTGCGCGATTTCTGGACCGACTTCATCGGCGCGGTGAACGAGATCAAGGATCTGCGAGTGACGCAGGTGCTGGACGCGCTCGACGAAATGCTGGGGCCGCACATCTACGCGCCGCGCGAAGATGGCGGCGATCCGCGGCAGTGCCCAAGCTGCGGCGCCGGCAAGCTCAACCTGAAGGCCGGCAAGTTCGGCGCTTTCGTCGGCTGCACCAACTATCCGGAATGCCGCTACACCCGCCCTCTCGCCGCCGATGGCGGCGGCGAAGGTGACCGCGTGCTCGGACAGGATCCTGAGACCGGCCGCGAGGTCGCGGTGAAGTCCGGGCGGTTCGGCCCCTATATCCAGCTGGGCGACGCCAAGGACTACGCCGAGGGCGAAAAGCCGAAGCGCGCCGGAATTCCGAAGAATTCCTCGCCCGGTGACATGGAGCTCGACCTGGCGCTGAAACTGCTGTCGCTGCCGCGCGAGATCGGCAAGCATCCGGAGACCGGCGAGCCGATCAAGGCCGGCATCGGCCGGTTCGGACCTTACGTTCAGCATGAAAAGACCTATGCAAGCCTCGAAGCCGGCGACGAAGTCTTCAACATTGGACTGAACCGCGCAGTGACGCTGATCGCCGAGAAGATTTTGAAAGGCCCGAGCAAGCGCAAGTTCGGGTCGGACCCCGGCAAGCCGCTCGGCGAGCATCCGACGCTGGGCACCGTCGCGGTCAAGGGCGGCCGCTACGGCGCCTATGTCACCGCCGGCGGCGTCAACGCCACGATCCCGAGCGACAAGACCGAAGCGGACATCACCCTCGCAGAAGCAATCGCGCTGATCGACGAGCGCGCCGCGAAGGGTGGCGGCAAGCCGAAGCGCAGCGCCAAGAAGAAGGCGCCGGCCAAGAAGGCCGCCAAGCCCGACG
>NZ_JACABA010000002.1:614662-669217 GCF_013377015.1 Rhodopseudomonas sp.
CAGCAAGGCGCGCGCGCCGGTGACCGCGAAGACCTCGCTGGCAAAGACCGCCAAGCCAAAGCCTGTCGCCAAGAAGAGCGTCGGCAAGAACGGATAGATGTGAGCAAGAAACGCGAGGTCAGCTTTCCGGATCGCGACGCCATCGTGGCGTTCATCCGCGCCCAAGCCGGCAAGGTCGGCACCCGCGAGATCGCCCGCGAATTCGGCCTGAAGAACGCCGATCGCGCCGAGCTGAAGCGCATCCTGCGCGATCTCGCCGACACCGGCGTGATCAAGAAATACGGCAAGAAGATCGCCGAGCCGACCGCGCTGCCGCCGACGCTGGTGGCCGACATCACCGCGCGCGACGCCGACGGCGAATTGATCGCCACCCCGGCCGAATGGGACGAGCAGGACGGCGAAGCGCCGAAGATCCGCATCCATGTGCCGAAGCGCACCGCCCCCAGCGCCGTGCCGGGGATCGGCGACCGCGCCCTGCTGCATGTCGAGAAGCCGAGCGAGCGCGACAAACTCGCCGCCTATCGCGGCCGCGTCATCAAGGTGGTCGATCACACCAAGGCACGAATCCTCGGCATTTTTCGCGCCCTGCCCGGCGGCGGCGGACGGCTGATCGGCGTCGACAAGAAACAGGCCGGCCGCGAACTCAACATCGCCAAGGCCGATGCGGGCGGCGCCGAGGACGGCGATCTGGTCAGCGTCGATCTGATCCGCAGCCGCGGCTTCGGCCTCGCCTCCGGCCGTGTCAAGGAACGGCTCGGTTCGCTCGCGACCGAAAAGGCCGTCAGCCTGATCGCGATCCACTCCCACGAAATTCCGCAGGATTTTTCCGCCGAAGCGATCCGCGAAGCCGAGGCCGCCAAGCCCGCGACGCTGAAAGGCCGCGAGGATTGGCGCGAACTGCCGCTGGTGACGATCGATCCGCCCGACGCCAAGGACCACGACGACGCCGTCCATGCCGAGCCGGACTCCGATCCCGGCAACAAGGGCGGCTGCATCGTTCATGTGGCGATCGCCGACGTGGCGTACTACGTCAGGCCGGGATCGGCGCTGGACGCCGATGCGCTCCGGCGCGGCAATTCGGTGTACTTCCCCGACCGCGTGGTGCCGATGCTGCCGGAGCGGATCTCCAACGATCTGTGCTCGCTGATCCCCAACGCGCCGCGCGGAGCGCTGGCCGTCCGCATGGTGATCGATGCCTCCGGCCGCAAGCGCTCGCACTCCTTCCACCGCATCCTGATGCGCTCGGCGGCGAAACTCTCCTATGCCCAGGCCCAGGCGGCGATCGACGGCCGCCCCGATGACACAACCGGCCCGCTGCTGGAGCCGATCCTGAAGCCGCTGTACGCCGCCTATGACATCGTCAAGCGCGGCCGCGACGAACGCGACCCGCTCGACCTCGATCTGCCGGAGCGCAAGATCCTCTTGAAGCCCGACGGCACCGTTGATCGCGTCGTGGTGCCGGAGCGGCTCGACGCACATAAACTCATCGAAGAGTTCATGATCCTCGCCAATGTCGCCGCCGCCGAGATGCTGGAGAAGAAGGCGCTGCCGCTGATCTACCGGGTTCATGACGAGCCCAGCGTCGAGAAGGTGCATAATCTCCAGGAATTCTTGAAGACGCTCGATCTGTCGTTCACCAAGGCCGGCGCGCTGCGCCCTGCCCTGTTCAACCGTGTGCTGGCGCAGGTCAAAGGCCATGACGCCGAGCCGCTGGTCAACGAGGTGGTACTGCGCTCGCAGGCGCAGGCCGAATATGCGTCGGAGAACTACGGTCACTTCGGCCTCAATCTGCGGCGCTACGCGCACTTCACCTCGCCGATCCGGCGCTACGCCGATCTCGTGGTGCATCGCGCGCTGATCCGCGCGCTCGCTCTCGGCGACGGCGCGCTGCCGGAGACCGAGACCGTCGAGACGCTGGCCGAGGTCGCGGCGCAGATTTCCGTGACCGAACGCCGCGCCATGAAGGCCGAGCGCGAAACCGCCGACCGGCTGATCGCGCATTTCCTCGCCGACCGGATCGGCGCCAGTTTCCAGGGCCGGATTTCCGGCGTCACCCGCGCCGGCCTGTTCGTCAAACTCAGCGACACCGGCGCCGACGGGCTGATCCCGATCCGCACGCTCGGCACCGAATATTTCAACTACGACGAGGCCCGCCACGCGCTGGTCGGCACACGCAGTGGTGCCATGCACCGGCTGGGGGACGTGGTCGACGTTCGTCTGGTAGAAGCAGCCCCAGTGGCCGGTGCGTTACGGTTCGAATTGCTCAGCGAAGGTCAGGTTCCCGCGCGCGGCCGCCGCCGCGACGCCGGCGGCAAACCGCCGGCGACGATGCGAGGCAAGGCCGATCCCGGCCGCAGCCCGCGCAAGAAGGATCGCAAGCCCGGCAAGAAGAAGCCGGGTAAGGCGAAGAAGGGCAAATCATGAAGACCGTGGTCGCACGCGCTCCCGTCACCTGGTCGTCCGGCGCCGAGCCGGCGGAGAAGCGCAATGTCTGGACCGCGATGCGGCGCGGGTTGCGCGGCCGCTGCCCGAGCTGCGGCGAGGGCAAACTGTTCCGCGCCTTTCTGAAGACCGCCGATCATTGTTCCAGTTGCGGCCAGGATTTCACGGGCCACCGCGCCGACGACCTGCCGGCCTATCTGGTGATCGTCATTGTCGGCCACATCGTGGTGCCGGCGGTGCTGTGGATCGAAACCAACTACGCGCCGGCCGTGGCGCTACAGCTGGCGATCTACCTGCCGTTCACGCTGATCGCCTCGCTGCTGTTGCTGCAGCCGGTCAAGGGCGCGGTGGTCGGCCTGCAATGGGCGTTCCGGATGCACGGCTTCGACGAAGAAAATCCGGAGAACTGACACGGTTCTCTCGGCAACAAGAAAACAAAACGGGGCATCGGGAACACTATGAGCCAAACGGAAAGCCGGACCGAAACGGTGGAGAAGGTCGAGAAGGAAGCCGATCACCACCCCTACTACCGCCCCAAGGATGCCGCGACCCTGATCCTGATCGACCGCAGCGCGGCCGTTCCGAAAGTGCTGGTCGGCAAGCGCCACGACAATGTGGTGTTCATGCCCGGCAAGTTCGTGTTCCCCGGCGGCCGCGTCGACAGGACCGATCACCGGATTCCGGTCGCCGCCCCGATCCCGCCCGAGCTCGAGGCCAATCTGCTGCAGGGCAGCCCGAAGGTCGCCGCCTCGCGCGCCCGCGCGCTGGCGGTGGCGGCGATCCGCGAGGCCTGCGAGGAGACCGGGCTGTGCCTCGGCCGCCCCGGCAACAATGGCGGGGCGCGGCTCGACGGGCCGTGGAAACCGTTCAGCGAAGCCGGCCTGTTGCCCGACCCCTCCAGCCTGTTCCTGATCGCCCGCGCCATCACCCCGCCGGGCCGGATCAAGCGGTTCGACACCCGCTTCTTCACCGCCGACGCCTCTGCCATCGCGCATCGCGTCGAGGGCGTGATCCACCCCGAGGCCGAGCTGGTCGAACTGGTCTGGGTCGAGATCGGCTCCAGGCCGTTGGCGGACCTGCACCCGATGACCAAGAAGGTGCTGTTTGAGCTGGAAAAGCGCCTCGCCGCCGGGCCGTTGCGGCACGACGCGCCGGTGCCGTTCTTTCACTTCTTCGGCGGCAAGATGCAGATGGAGCTGTTGGCCGGCACCGCCTGAGCTAGCGCGGCGACCGCGATTTGGCACCGATTCGCGGCAAATTCACCGGATTACCGGCTGCGAAAACCTTGACTTTGGCCCATTCGAGGCTAGGTTGCGCGCAATCGCGGGTCCTGACGTTCGACCTCGCTTGCTTTCCGACATTTGAGGGTTCGACATGGCCAAAGCGGTCACCATCAAGATCAAGCTCGTCTCCACAGCCGACACCGGCTTCTATTACGTCGCGAAGAAGAACTCGCGCACCATGACCGACAAGATGGTCAAGAAGAAGTACGACCCGGTCGCGCGCAAGCACGTCGAGTTTAAGGAATCCAAGATCAAGTAAGCGCTCCTTTCAGCTGCTGAAGGATTTCCAACGGGGCCTTGCAGCCCCGTTTTGTTTGAGCGCGCGCGCTCCAGAGCTCCTGCTGATGTCATCGCCCTCGAAAGCGGGCGACCCAGTATTGCAGAGCGTTCGCGATCCATCACACGAGTGGCGGCGTACTGGATCCCCTGAGTTCACAGAACAAGTGCAATACCTGCTAGGGTGTTGTTGCGATGGGACAATGTTACGGCCAGCTCAGCCTTGAAGAGCGGATCGAAATTTATCGACTGCATGCAGCCGGTGAAACCATGCGAGCCATCGGCCTTGCCCTTGGACGGGCGGGTTCAACGATCGGCCGAGAGCTTAAGCGCAACGGCCGAGCCACCAAGATGTGGCCGGGCGGTTATGCTCCGGTGAGAGCTCAGAAGCTGGCGGAGCGTCGCCGACGTTGGGATGGACGTTTCAAATTGGCGCGCCAGCCGGACCTGCAAAATCTGGTGAGAGACCGCCTTGCGATGGGACATTCTCCCGAGCAGATCGCCGGACGACTGACGCTCGAATACGGTCACACCGTCATCAGTCACGAGTCAATCTACCGCTTCGCCTATCATCGCTCGGCCCAAAAAGACTATTGGCATCGGCTGCTGCCGCGTCACAAATCCCGGCGCGGACGTCTTGGTCAACGGGGCGGCAGCGCCGCCAGCGGCATCAAGCAGCGCCGCTCGATCGCTCAACGATCACCCGATGCAGCCGGTCGCGCCTCGCCAGGTCATTGGGAGGCAGATTTCATGTTGTTCGCCCGATACGGCCAGGGCTTGCTCGTCGCCCATGAGCAGAAGTCTCGCTTCACCCTCATCGACCATCCACTCGACCGCAAAGCCGAGCGCACCGCCAAGTGCCTTGCCGAACTGCTGGCGCCCATCCCGCCGCCGTTGCGGAAAACTTTGACCTTGGACAATGGAACAGAGTTCGCCCTCCATTATCAGCTCTCCGAGCAACTCGGCCTCGATACCTATTTCTGCGACGTCCGCTCCCCTTGGCAGAAGGGCGGCGTCGAAAACGCCATCGGGCGCCTCAGGCGGCAGCTCCCTCGGAAGACCAATCTGGCGGATATCCCAGATACGCAAATTGCCCGGATCATCCGAGCCTACAACAACACCCCGCGAAAATGCCTCGACTTCAAAACCCCAGCCGAGGCATTCTCTCTGCTCAAATCAACTGTTGCACTTCAAATGTGAATTCACCTCCCCGATTTCGCGGGGATGACGACCTATGCTGGAGTTCGCGCAGCCGGTACCACTGAGCAACGTACGCCTCACGCCGCCGCGGCGACCACGCGGTTGCGGCCGTCGTGCTTGGCGCGGTACAGCGCTGTGTCGGCGCGCTTCAGTACGTCGGCGACCGGCTCGCCCTTCTTCTCCAGCGTCGACAGTCCGATCGAGATCGTGACCTCGATCCGCTTGGCGCCCTTCTCGATCGTGAACGGCTCGCCGGCGATCGAGCGCCGCAGCCGTTCGGCGACCATGCCGGCGACATTGAGGTCGGTCTCCGGCATCACGATGACGAATTCCTCGCCACCATAGCGGCACGCCAGATCGATACCGCGGATCGACTTACGGATCCGCACCGCGAATTCGCGCAGCACGTCGTCGCCGGCGTCGTGGCCGTAACTGTCGTTGATCGACTTGAAGAAGTCGATGTCGAGCATCATCAGCGCCAGCGGCTTGCCGCGGGTCGAGGCCTGCTCGGCCAGGGTCTGCAAATGGGTCTCCATGTAACGCCGGTTGTGCAGCCCGGTGAGACCGTCGGTGATCGCCATCTCGATCGAATGCTGCACATTGTCGCGCAGGTGATCGGTGTAGCGGCGGCGGCGGATCTGGGTCCGCGCCCGCGCCAGCAATTCGTTCTTGTCGACCGGGCGCAGCAGATAGTCGTTGACGCCGATTTCGAGCCCGCGCAGCAGCCGCGTGTTGTCGTCGGCATCGGCGATCGCCAGAATCGGCAATTGCCGCGTCCGCTCCAGCGACCGCGCCTGGCTGCACAGCCGCAGCCCGTCGTAATTCTCCAGGCCGAGCGAGACGATCATCAGATCGTAATTGCCGTCGGCGGCATGAAACAGCGCTTCCGCCGGATTGGGCTCGACGTCGACGCCGTGCTCGGCGGACAGGATCGGCGCCAGTCGCTCATAGGACGATGGCCGGTCGTCGACCAGCAGGATGCGGCCGCCCATGCCCTGATCGGCGACCGCCTCGCGTTCCGGCGCCTGCACCCCGATCTCCAGCGAGGTGATGGCGCGCATCCGCAACTCGTCGGTCATCATCTTCAGACGGGTCAGCGACCGCACCCGGGCGATCAGCACCACGTCGGACACCGGCTTGGTGAGAAAGTCGTCGGCGCCAGCCTCCAGCCCGCGGACGCGGTCGGCGGGACTGTCGAGCGCCGTGACCATCACCACCGGAATGAAATGCGTCTTCGGGTTCGCCTTCAGCCGGCGGCAGACTTCGAAGCCGTCCATGTCCGGCATCATCACGTCGAGCAGGATGATATCGCATTCGGAGCGCGAACTGATCTCGAGCGCCTGAGGGCCGCTGCTTGCGGTCAGCACGTCGAAATATTCGGCCGACAGCCGCGCCTCCAGCAACTTGACGTTGGCGGGAATGTCGTCGACGACCAGGATGCGTGCGGACATCGAAACTCTCCTACCCGATAAAACGGCGAACGGTCTCGATGAACTTGCCGACCGAGATCGGCTTCGACAGGTAAGCCTCGCAGCCGCCTTCGCGAATCCGTTCCTCGTCGCCCTTCATCGCGAACGCCGTCACCGCGACCACGGGAATCGAACGCAGTTCGGGATCGTCCTTGATCCAGCGGGTGACTTCGAGGCCCGAGACCTGCGGCAGCTGGATATCCATCAGAATGAGATCGGGGCGCAACTTGCGGACCAGGTCGAGCGCTTCATAGCCATTGCTGGTTCCCGACGTCTGGTAGCCATGGGCTTCCAGCAGGTCGCGAAACAGCTTCATGTTGAGCTCGTTGTCTTCCACGATCAGGACGGTTTTTGCCATCCCGCCCTCCAATCCCCAAATATCAAAATGCCCGGCTCCGCGACCAGCGATACAGTTCGCCACGCCGCAGTGACTCGGGCATGATGCAGCAAAATAGAGACTATAAGTTACGGAAAGGCAAACATTGCCGATGACAAAGCGTGCGCACAATGCCCGACAAGTGGCTGAAATCGTGGCGGTTCAGGCGCTTTCCTTCGTTGCGGGAGAGCCCGAGCGGCTGGGTCTATTTCTCGCCGAAACCGGACTTGGCCCGGAGACGCTACGATCGGCGGCTGCCGATCCGCAGTTTCTCGCCAGCGTGCTCGACTTCGTGATGCGCGACGACGCCACCGTGAGGGCGTTCGCCGCCGCGTCCGAACTCGACCCGACCACGATCGCGGCGGCGCGCCAGGCGCTCGACGAGCTTCCGCCGGAGCGCGACGTGCGGTGAGCGCCGAGGCGCTGGCGCCGGGCGGGCCGGATTGCTTCTGCCGCGATTGCCTCGCCGATCTCGACATCGCGGCGCGGCGTTGCTCCGCGTGCGGCTCCCCTCGTCTGGTGCGCCATGCCGCGCTGCCGGCGCTGACGCTGGCCCATATCGACTGCGACGCGTTCTACGCCACCGTCGAGAAGCGCGACAATCCGGCGATCGCCGACCGCCCGGTGATCATCGGCGGCGGCAAGCGCGGCGTGGTCTCAGCGGCGTGCTACATCGCGCGCACTTACGGCGTGCGTTCGGCGATGCCGATGTTCAAGGCGCTGGCGCTGTGCCCGCAGGCGGCGGTGGTGCGTCCCGACATGGCGAAATACGTCCGGGTCGGCCGGGAGGTCCGCCACGCCATGCAGGCGCTGACGCCGCTGGTCGAGCCGCTGTCGATCGACGAGGCGTTCCTCGATCTTGCCGGCACCGAGCGCGTCCACGGCATGATCCCGGCCAAGGTGCTGGCGCGGTTCGCCCAGCAGGTCGAGCGCGACATCGGCATCACGGTGTCGGTCGGGCTGTCGTGCAACAAGTTTCTCGCCAAGATCGCCTCCGATCTCGACAAGCCGCGCGGCTTCGCGGCGCTCGATCAGGACGAGGCCTGCGCGATGCTGGCCGACCGACCGGTCGGCTTCATCTTCGGCGTCGGTCCTGCGACCGCGGAACGGTTGTCTCAGCGCGGCTTCCGCAAGATCGGCGATCTGCAACGCGCCGATCAGATCGAGCTGATGAAGCAGTTCGGCGCCGAGGGCCAGCGGCTATGGCGGCTGGCGCGAGGCATCGACGACCGCAAGGTGGTGCCGGACCGCGGCGCCAAGACCATTTCTAACGAGACCACCTTCGACACCGACATCCGCGATTTCGCCACGCTGGAAAAGATCCTGTGGCGGCTGTCGGAGAAGGTGTCGTCGCGACTGAAAAGCGGCGACCTCGCCGGTTCCACCGTGACACTGAAACTGAAGACCGCGGATTTCCGCCAGCGCACCCGCTCGCAGACCATCCACGCGCCGACCCAATTGGCGGCAAAGATCTTTGCGATCTCGCGCGAGATGCTGGCCAAGGAAATCGACGGCACCGCATTCCGGCTGATCGGCACCGGGGTCAGCGCGTTGCAACCCGGGTCACAGGCCGGCGACACCGACATGATCGACGCTCGCTCCGCGCATGCCGAACGCGCCATCGACGACCTGCGCAAGAAATTCGGCGACGCCGCGGTGATCAGGGGGATCGCCTATGAAGGACCGGACAAGCCGCGGCAGTGATGCACACGGTTTACTTGCAGGGTGCGGCGTCCTTGACGTCGAATTTCCCCATCGCGCCGGCGATCACGAAGTCATTGTAGTCAAGGACCAGCGCCCGCGAGACGCCGTTCTCGAACAGCTCGAACGACATCGCGTAGACCGGCGTCTGCTCGCCGGCATCGGCCTTGGCGTCGCGGTCGTAGTAGCTGACGGTGACCGGCCATCGCGTCAGCGACTTCATCGTGTCCGCGGTGATCGACGGGTCGGGAGCCGCCACCGTACGATCGCCCGAGATCGGTTGTCCGATCACGGTCAGCGTGTTGTAGACTTTCTCGCCGTTGTCGGAACCATCATAGACTGCCAGTTCGAGCAGCGGTTTGCCGGCGCGTGCCGCGGCGATGATGCGGTGAATCTGCTCGGTCGGGAACACGGTGTTGCCGTCGAGTGTGAAGGTCTTGGCCACCGGCTGCTTCAGCTTGACGGTGACGTGATCGCCGGTGCGCTCGGCAACGCCGTCGACCTCGCTGGCATCGGCATCGTTCATCTTGGTGTCGATCTTGAATCGGTAGCTCTTGCCAGCGCCGTCTTCCCAACTGGTCGAGCGCAGATCGCTCAAGGTGCTCTTGCCCTCGCCGCTCTCCAGTTCGGAGACCTGGCGGAAGTCTGAGCTGTAACCCTCGCAGGCGCTGCCGGAAAAATTGTACAGAATACGGCCGCGCACGCTGTTGATCGAGGTGTTGCCGCGCGATTTCAGCAGGCTCAGCTCGTACAACGCCTGATGCGCAAGGAACCCGACATTGGCGCCGGCAAGGGCCGCGCCACTCAACGGGCCAACGGCCGCCGCCACGGCGACGCTCAGCGCCAGCGCGGTGGCACGAGAACGTGAAATCTGGCATGACGGGCGCATGTCGTCTCCTGGGAAGATGAAGCAGAAACAATAGTTGTTACTGTATTGCGTCGCAACTAGGGCTCAACCGGTGGAAATCGTCGGTCATTGGGCCAAACTGGCGGTCTCCGACGCGAACCAAGGACACCTTTGATGCATTCCGATTCGCTTGAGGCCTGGACCCACGACCACGTCTTTCTGGGACGGCAGCACGCCCGCAACGAACGGCGCACCTGGCTGGTGGTCTGGCTGACGCTTGCCATGATGGTCGCGGAAATTGTCGGCGGTACGATTTTCGGCTCGATGGCGCTGCTGGCCGATGGCTGGCACATGTCGACCCACGCCGCAGCGATCGGTGTCGCCGCGCTGGCCTATCGCTACGCCCGCCACCACGCCCACGATCCGCGCTTCGCTTTCGGCACCGGCAAGCTCGGCGAATTGGCGGCCTTCACCAGCGCCGTGGTACTAGCGTTGATCGCGGTCGCGATCGGTTACGAGAGCCTGCTGCGCGTCGCCAACCCGCAGCCGATCGCCTATGGCGAAGCGATCGGCGTGGCCAGCGTCGGCCTTCTGGTCAATCTGGTTTGCGCCTGGCTGCTGCGTGATGATCACGATCACCACGGCCACGGACATGGGCATGGGCATGGGCATGACCGTGACGAGCATCATGAGCATCATGAGCCCCATCACCATGCGCACGATCACGGCCACGCGCATCACCGCGACAACAATCTGCAGGCTGCCTATGTCCACGTCCTGGCCGATGCCGCGACCTCGGTACTGGCGATCGGCGGATTGCTGTTGGCGCGCGCGTTCGGCTGGGTCTGGATCGATCCAGTGGTCGGCTTGATCGGGGCCTGCGTGATCGCGAGTTGGGCTTACGGCCTGATGCGTGACTCCGGCTCGGTGCTGATCGACGTCGTCCCGGACGACGCCACCGCCCGCGACATTCGCCAAAACCTCGAAATCGACGGCGACCGCGTCAGCGATCTGCATCTCTGGCAGATCGGCCCCGGCCACCAGGCCGCGATCGTCTCGATCGTAACCGATCAACCACGCCCGCCCGCGTTCTACAAAGCGCGCTTGGCCGGACTGCAACGTCTCAGTCACGTCACGATTGAAGTCGATAGCTGCACCAAACGTCATGCCGAACCGGCGGTAAGTGCGTGACGCTGTGGCGCCCGAATCACAGCCGGCCTCGCTTGCAAGTCTCGGCGCAATCGGCGAAACAGGATCGCTCGTTCGCATCGATCTGAATGCGGGCAATACAGCAATCAACGGGGACTGGCATGGCTGGAACGATTGAGCAGAAACTCGGCGCGCAGGGCATTTTGTTGCATGAGCCCGCCAGCCCGGTCGCAAACTATGTCGGCTTCGTTCGCACCGGCAATCTGCTGTTCGTCTCCGGACAGGTCTGCTTCGATCCCGAAGGCAAGCTGATCGCCAAGGGCAAGCTCGGCGCCAATGTCACGATCGAGCAAGGCAATGCCGCGGCGCGCGGTTGCGGCATCAACCTGCTGGCCCAGTTGAAGGCGGCGCTCGGCGATCTCGACAAGGTGGTCCGGGTGGTGCGGCTCGGCGGCTTCATCAACTCCACGCCTGATTTCATCGATGGCCCGAAGGTGATGAACGGCGCGTCCGACCTGATGGTCGCCGCGTTCGGCGACAAGGGCCGTCACGCCCGCACCACGGTCGGCGTCGCCTCGCTGCCCGCCGACGCGGCGGTCGAGGTCGAAGGCCTGTTCGAGGTCGCCTGAGCCATGACGTCAAACGATCAGGCCAACTGATGCGCGCGCCCGGCTGGCTGACGGCACGGCCGGTCGCGCATCGCGGCCTGCACGACAAGGTCCGCGGCGTGATCGAGAACATGCCCGGCGCAATCGCGGCGGCCGTCGCCGGCAATTTCAGCATCGAGGTCGACCTGCAGCTCACCGCCGATGGCGAGGCGATGGTCCATCATGACGACGCGCTCGGCCGGCTCACCGACGGCACTGGCGCGCTGCTGGAGCTGACCGCGTCGCAACTCAGGCAGGTCACCTTCAAGGACACTGCGGAACGGATGATGGCGCTGTCCGACCTCTGCGCGCTGGTGAACGGACGCGTTCCGCTGGTGCTCGAGGTCAAAAGCCATTTCGACGGCGACCGCAAGCTGGTGGCGCGGGTCGCCGAGGTGCTGGCCTCCTATTCGGGGCCGGTGGCGGCAATGTCATTCGATCCGGATCAGGTGCTGGCGCTGCGCCAAGCGATGCCAAAGCTGACGCGCGGCATCACCGCCCAGCGCAGCTATGACGATCCGTATTGGGCAAAGCTCAACGCGGCGCAGCGCGACCCGATGCGGGCGCTACGCCACAGCTTTCGCACCCAGCCACATTTCGTGGCCTATGCGGTCAACGACCTGCCCGCCCCTGCGCCCTGGATCGCGCGCAACATCTTCGGCTGCGCGCTGCTGACCTGGACGGTGCGCACCCCGGAGCAGCGCGACCGTGCCGCGCGCTACGCCGACCAGATGATTTTCGAGGGATTCCTGCCCGAGATTTGACCCGAACGCTGCCCTTGAAGTGGCGGGAAGAAATGCACAATCTCTAACGGATGGTCACTCCCCGCAATGCGCGCCACCGCGACCGGTTCGACTGATTGATGACCGCCTCGGACATTGCGCTCGAAGCGGTGTCGTCGGTCGGCCAGATTCCGGCCGCCGACTGGGACGCCTGCGCCCGTTCTGGGATCGAACTAGGACCGACCGGTTCAACCGGCGCCGCAGGCGATTCAAGCGCCGGCTCGCAATCGTTCTACAACCCGTTTGTTTCCCACGCGTTTTTTTCGGCGCTGGAAGCATCGAACTCAGCCTGCGCACGAACCGGTTGGGGGCCGCGCCACCTCGTCGCCAAGCAGGGCGGCGCGATCGCCGGGATCGTACCGTGCTATCTGAAATCACATTCGCAAGGCGAATACGTGTTCGATCGCGGCTGGGCCGACGCCTATGAGCGCGCCGGCGGCCGCTATTATCCGAAGCTGCAGGTCTCGGTTCCGTTCACTCCGGCGACCGGGCCGCGACTGCTGATCCGCGGCGGCGTCGATGCCGAGAGGATCGGCGCGGCGCTGGCGGGCGGCCTGGTGGCGCTGTGCGCGGCGACCAAGGCCTCCTCCGCCCATGTCACTTTCGCGCGGGAGAGCGAGTGGCGTTTCCTCGCCGGTCACGGCTTCCTGCAGCGCACCGACCAGCAGTTTCACTGGCGCAACGGCGGCTATGGCAGCTTCGACGACTTCCTCGCCACGCTGGCCTCGCGCCACCGCAAGGCGATCAAGCGCGAGCGCCGCGATGCCTTGGCCAATGGCATCACCATTCATGCCCTCACCGGCAGCGCCATCACCGAGGACGCCTGGGACGCGTTTTTCGAATTCTACATGGAGACCGGGTCACGCAAATGGGGCCGGCCCTATCTGACCCGCGAATTCTATTCGCTGATCGGCCAGAGCATGAGCCAGGACGTGCTGCTGGTGATGGCCAAGCGCAACGGCCGTTGGATCGCCGGCGCGATCAACTTCATCGGCGGCGACACGCTGTTCGGGCGGCATTGGGGCGCCATCGAGCACCACCCGTTCCTGCATTTCGAGGTCTGCTATTATCAGGCGATCGACTTTGCGATCACGCGCAAGCTGGCCACGGTTGAAGCCGGCGCCCAGGGCGAGCACAAGATCGCACGCGGCTACCTGCCGCAGACCACCTATTCGGCGCATTACATCGCCGATCCGGCGCTGCGCCGCGCGGTCGACGACTACCTCAAGCATGAGCGCGCCTATATCGCGCAGGCCGCGCGCGAACTCACCGAAGCCGGGCCGTTTCGCAAGACCGCCGACGAGGCGTCTTGACCGGCCGGCGCGCGGCGGCGACAAGTTGATGTCGCATTCAGGAGACCAGCCATGACCGCGTACGACCCCAACAACATCTTCGCCAAGATTCTGCGCGGCGAATTTCCCTGTCACAAGGTCTATGAGGACGACCACGTATTCGCGTTTCTCGACATCATGCCGCGCGCGCCCGGCCACACGCTGGTGATTCCGAAGGCGCCAGCGCGCAATATTCTCGACGTTTCGTCGGAGGATTTCGCCCATGTCGCGCGCGGCGCCCGCACCATCGCCCGCGCCGCAAAGGTTGCGTTCGGCGCCAACGGCATTTCGCTGCACCAATTCTCCGAAGCCGCCGGCGGCCAGGTGGTGTTTCATCTGCACATGCACGTGATCCCGCGCCATGACGGCGTGGCGCTGCTGCCCGCAGCGAGCCGCAAGGAAGACACCGCAGTGCTAGAAGCCAACGCAGCGAAACTGATCGCGGCCTTGAAGCAGATTTGAAATCAAGGTGCCGGTGAAAACTGACAGCGGTCAGGCTTGAGATCGAGCAGCGGCGTCTCGTCGAGGCAGTCCAGCCCGCGCACCAGCACGGTTGCGCCCTCGATCCCGACCAGCCGAACCATCGAGGTGCCGATCGGATTGGGCCGCACCGGCGAACGCAGCGAAAAAGTGCCGCGCGGCTCGCCCTCATTGTGCCGCCGCTGCAGCACCAGATCGCGGCGCGATAGATGCAACCAGTAGATCACTTCCAGATTGCCGAATTTCTCCAGCCCCTGCAGCGCCGGTTTCCACGGATCGAAAATCTCCAGCCGACACACCGGCCCCTCGAGGCTGCCCTGCCGCGGAGTGTCGTCGCGCGAGGTCCAGGGTGTGCGAATCCGGCCGATAAACACTAGTCCGGCGTCGCGCGGCGGCGGCGCTTCGACCGCGACCTCGCCCTCTCTCATCGTGCTGTCTCGATCCATCGCTGCCCCATGATTCCGGCCAAAGCCGAAAACCGGCTCCGGAATGAGGGCACAATACAGCGGAATTCGACCGCTGTGGACGATTCAGATCAGCTGGCTTGGGCCAATTGCCACAACGTGCGGACCACGTCGGAGGGATTATAGGGCTTGCCGAAAAACACCCCGCCGGCCGGCAGATCTTCGTCGCGGACCTTGAAATGGCCGGAGGTGACGATGATCTTGATCGGCGGCCAGCGTCCCCTCACCGCCTGCGCCAGCTTGATGCCATCCATCGAGCCCGGCATGTCGACGTCGGTGAAGACGATGGTGACGTTGAGATTGGTCTCGAGAATCTCGATCGCCTCGTCGGCATTGCTGGCCTGCAGAACCTCGAACCCGGCCGCGGCGATTTGATCGACGATATCCATTCGAATCATGGGCTCGTCCTCGACCACGAGAACGATCGGCTTGGTCGGAGTGGCGTTCGTCATTCAAGGTCGTCCGATACTTCGGTTGGAGCGGATTGCCGAGTACGTACAATCCGCTCGGGGCCAGAACGATCCCTGCCAATCGCAATCGGCGTTAACGCCGCCGGGCGACCGGCCCGGCCGGTGGCTGACCGCCTCAGCGCCACCACAACTGACCGGCCAGCATCACTAGTTCGCCACAGACCACGCCGACCAGGATCGACCGTTTGGCCGCCACGAAGGCAACCAGGCCGACGGCGACTGCGCCGTATCGTAGAATTCCCGGGACGCTTGCCAGCGCGCCCGGCGGCAGCACCAGGATCTGCGCAATCACCCCGGCGAGGATCGCGGTGGCGACCGCGCGGACCCAGATCAGCAATTCCGAGCCCTCGTCGACGCCGCCGCCGAGCCACAGGCCGAGCATGCGCCAGATCTCGTTGGGCAGGAATCCCGCCAGGACGAGCACCAGCAGCGCGTGCCAGTCGCCGATAAAATCGCTCACGCCCGCCGCCTCCGCCGCAACCAGTGCACCCCATAGGCGATGGTGCCCGCCGAGACGCCGCTGATCAGGATGTCGACGCCGGTGTGCAGCGTCGCGACCAGCGGGAACAGCGCCAGGCCGAGGCCGAGCGCGACGATATCGGCGAGTTCCCGGCAATTGCGCGCGGTCGACAGCAGGAACGCCAGCGGCGTCAGCAGCAGGATCGCGGCGCCGAACAGTTGCGGCAGGTTCGCTGCCAATCCGTAGCCGACGATATTGGCGATCAGACAGACCGATACCAGCCCGGTGCCCAACCCAACGGTGAAGGCAATCCGGTTTTCGCGCGGGACATGCGGCAACAGCCGAAAGCATTCGACCCACAGCGTCACCGCTATGAAATGTGCAGGCAGCACCAGTTGCCGCAGCCGGGTGGTCGGGGTCCGCATCATCGGCAGCACCGCCACCACCATCGGAAACAGCCGGATCGCGCTCACGGTGACGGCGATCGCCGCCTGAACAACGGTCGCACCAGAACCGAGCGAGGAAATCAGGATGATCTGCGCCGGCCCGGCCCACACCAACAACGTGCTGGTCAGCACCCAGCCGAGGCTGAAATGGGTATCGTGCGCCAGCGCGCCGATGCCCAGATAGGTCGCGAACAGCACCAGCGTCAGCACCGTCGAGCCGACCGCGCGCAGTCCGAACGCATAGGCGCGGACGGAACTTTGCCAGATCGGAGATTCGAGTGGAGGTAGCGGCATAGCACTCGCAAGTGGAAACACGGCGTGCCGGACGCAGCCGAAGACAAGCCGATGTCACGCAGGGTTTACCTTAACAAGACGTCGATCTCAAAGCCGGTTTTCGGCTGCAGCCGGGTCAATTATTGTGAAGCATTGGTTAAATCGGAGGAGCAGTTTCATGCTTGACCGACGAAAGATTTCCCGAGGACGTGTTTATTACGGCGGCCGCATCGCCTTCAACCAGCGCAAATCGACGATCGATTGCATCGTCCGCAACTTCTCGCCCTCCGGCGCCAAGGTCGAGCTCGCACCTGCAGCGAACCTGCCCGACGAGGTCGATTTGACGATCGAGCGAAAGGGCCTGGCGGTCCTGGCCCGGATGGTCTGGCGGCACCAGGATCAAGCGGGCTTCGCGTTTCGCAATCCGCGGCACCTGAATGGCGCCATCCCGCCGGACTGAACGCTGCGGCTACGCGCCAACGAAAGCGCCAGACGCTCGCCGCAACAGCGGCTCGATCGGCTCAGTTCGGAATTGTAGCCGAAGCGATTGCCGCATCCGCCCGGGCGCGGCTTCATCCCCGGTTCCCGATGAACGTTCCGGCGATCCTGCGGACCACACCGTTGCTTGACACACCATGCCATCGGGCTTGCAATGCGCCATCCGCAACGCGAAACCGGAACAGCATATGGCCGCCACCGACGAACCATCCGGCTTCGCATCCGACGACGACGTTGCGATCCCCTATATGGCGCGGACCCGCGCCTACTATCAGGCGATCGGCTACGACACCCCGTATCGTTGGGCGCATTTTTCCGGCGCTCCGTTCCAACCGCTGCAAAGGCCGCTATCGCAGGCACGCGTCGCCATCGTCACCACCGCGGCTCCCTTCGATCCGTCGAAGGGCGATCAGGGACCCGGCGCGCCCTATAATGGCGGCGCCAAGTTCTATTCGGTCTACGACGGCGACACCGCGAAAGATCACGACCTGCGGATCTCGCACATAGCCTATGACCGCATCCACAGCCCGGCGACCGATAGCGCCACCTGGTTTCCGCTCGCGCAATTGCGCCGACTGGCCAGCGAAGGCCGGATCGGCCCCATTGCGCTGCGCTTCTTCGGCGCGCCGGCCAACCGCAGCCACCGCGTCACGCTGGAGACCGATGCCCCGGAGATTCTGGCGCGCTGCCATGCCGACAAGGTCGATGCCGCCGTGCTGGTACCGAACTGCCCGGTCTGCCATCAGACCGTCACCCTGGTCGCACGCTATCTGGAAGCCAACGGCATTTCGACCGTGGTGATGGGCTGCGCCAAGGACATCGTCGAACACGCCGCAGCACCGCGCTTCCTGTTCAGCGATTTCCCGCTCGGCAATTCCGCCGGCAAGCCGCACGATCCGGACTCCCAGGCATTCACGCTCGACCTGGCGCTACGTCTGCTGGAATCTGCTCCCGGCCCGCAGACCACCGTTCAGTCGCCGCTACGTTGGAGCGTCGATCCGTCCTGGAAACGCGACTATAACAACGTCGCCAATATGAGCGCGGAGGAGCTGGCGCGGCGTCGGCGCGAATTCGATGCCCAGAAGGTGCTGGCGCGCGGCGTCCGCGGCACCGCCGCATGATGCATTGCGGGATCGCCGATCCGATGCGGGATTGATTCAGGTTAACAGAGGTTGCCCCGCCCGCCGATCTTCCATCCGCAGGCAATGGAGGTAAAGTCAGCCACTTCTTCGGCATGGTGGGCATAATGATCGATCGTCGCAACAACCCGCGGGACAAAGTGATTTACGGCGGCGTCGCCTCGATCAATGAACGCGGCGCGACCCGCGATTGCGTGGTCCGAAACATCTCCGACAAGGGCGCCAGCATCGAATTCCGCAGCGTCGCCGGACTGCCGGAGGAAATCGGTCTGACCATCGCCAAGAAAGGCCGCTCGTTTCTGGCCAAGGTGATCTGGTGGGGCTCCAACACCGTCGGCGTCGCGTTTCGCGATGAAGCCGACCCGTCCGACCTCGGCGAACGGCTGCGGATCAGCGAAAAGAAGAAGCGC
Source organism: Rhodopseudomonas sp. (assembly GCF_013377015.1). Taxonomy (GTDB): domain Bacteria; phylum Pseudomonadota; class Alphaproteobacteria; order Rhizobiales; family Xanthobacteraceae; genus JARJEH01. The sequence goes on from NZ_JACABA010000002.1 coordinate 632,806, forward strand.
GAGCTGCAGCGCCGTATCAAGATACTGCTCGGCGAAGGTTGAGCCATCGCGTCGACGTTATCGCGGCGCTTCGCCGCGTTGTGTCCTGAATTTGCACGATCCGCTGTTGCGCGCAGGCAATTGCCTTGCGCCCGGATTGGACTAGAAACATCGTCCGCAATCATGATCGGGCCGGTGCGGATGTCGCGCGCCGCGCAACCCGATCCGCCGAGGACGACGAGCATCAAGCGCAACAAGCCCAAGAACCGCAAGCAGAAGAAGCGACACTCCGGTGCTTCGCCGAACGCCGCCGCGCGACCGGCCGCTCCGTCTGCTGATCCGGCCACCGCCGCCATAACAAACGCCCCAGCCGTCAAGAGTGCCGTGCCGAAACCAGCCCCTCCCGGGCCGTCCGCCGCGAACAAGATCAAGCCGGCAATGGCGCCCACCCGGCCCGCCGCTCCGCCCGCAGCTGCGGCGCCAGCGCGAATCCAGACCGGCCCCTCCTCGGGCGTCACGGGCGTCGCGCTGCTGCTGGACACCTGCGACGCGGTTCTACAGGCGTTGCAGACCTCACCGCGGCGGCTGCTGACGTGGATTGTCGGCATCTATGGCGGGTTGTGGTTTGTCGCCGCGATCGGTTTCCCGAGCCCGCCGATCGGCAGCTATGAGATGTTTCTGTTCGGCCAGGAGATGCAGTGGGGATACTGGAACGATCCGCCGCTCGCGCCCTGGCTGACCCAGATCGCCTACACGCTGACCGCCCACTGGATCTCGTCGCAATTCGTGCTGGCAATCGGCTCGATCCTGCTGACGCTCTACGTCGTCTGGAAACTCGGCCTCGAGATCGTCGGCCACAGTGGTGCGGCGCTCGCCGTCGCGCTGACGATCCTGATCTATTACTTCGGGCCGCCGGTGACGACTTACAGTCCCAGCGTCGCACAACTGCCGCTCTGGGCCGCGACGATTTATCTCTATCGCAGGGCGGTGCTGGACGACGAGTCGGCGAGCTGGATCCTGCTGGGCGTGGCATCGGCATTTCTGCTCTATGCCAAGTATACCGGCGGGTTATTGCTCATCGTGCTGGCGCTGCACTTCTTCCTGACCGCGGAGGGCCGCAGCAGAAAATCCGGCACCGGGCCCTATTTCGCGCTGTCGACATTGCTGATCCTGCTGATGCCCAATCTGAACTGGCTGGCGCATCACAATTATTCGCCGTTCGTCTCCGAGCGGCCCGAGCTCACGGGGTTCGTGCCGCGCGCGGTGGCGACTGTGAAGTTCCTGCTGGCTCAGATCGGTTTCCACGCCGGACCGATCGCGATCGCCGGGCTGGCGCTGGTTCCTAAAATTCCGCTGCAGGGCGAACCGATCACGATCGAACTCGGCACGCCGAGTCGGTTTGACCGGACGCTGGTTTTGGCCACGGCGTCGATCCCGGTGCTGCTGATCTCTGCGATCACCTTCTTGGCGGGTGTCGACCAGCGCACCGAAGTCGGTGGGGCGGTGGTGGCGCTGTCCGGCCTTGCGATGGTGGTATTGCTGCCGACGCGCATCGTGTTGCACGCGCCGCGATTGGTCACTTGCCTCTGGCTGCTGGCGCTGATCGGGCTACCGATCGGGCATGTCGCCCTTACCCACGCCAAAGCCCGTTTCAGCGGCCAGATGCCGACCCAGATGGTCCCTGCCGGCAATCTTTCCGCCGCGATGGAGTCGATCTGGAACAGCAAGGTCCCAAGCCCGCTCGACATCGTCACCGGCGACGTCGTTGAGGCCGGCTTCGTCGTGATGTCTGCCAGACCGCGGCCGTCGGCGTTTATCGATGCCGACTTCCGCAAGAGCCCATGGATCACGCCGGAGCGGCTGAAACGGTCGGGCACGCTGGTGCTGTGGGCGACCGATCAGTTTCCGCGCACCGACGAACTGCCTGCGCCCTACCGGGCTACGCTTGGCGAGCTCAAGGCCACATTCGGCTCGATGGTGCTGCCGCTCGGCTTTGGCAAGCTCAAGACCTACGGCTGGGCGGTGCTGGTCCCCGACGAGCCCAAACCATAGCGGCAGCGCGCGCGGCCAAATCGAAAGGGCCGGCAATCGCTTGCCGGCCCTTTTTGATTCGATAGATGCGATCGATCGAGGCGATCAGGCTTTGACCAGCGGCCCCTTCGGCGCCGGTCCATTCGGACCGCCCGATTTCGGCTTGCGCGTCGAACTCCGCTTGCCCGGCAGCTTGTCCGGCTTCGGCGTAATCGGGCCGTCGACAAATTCGAAGCCGATCTTCTCCAGTTCGACCCCAGCCACCGCGTCGTCCTTGACCAGCACGACCTTGACGTGGCCGCCGCCCTTGAGCTTGCCGAACAGCACCTCGTCGGCCAGCGGCTTCTTGATGTGCTCCTGGATCACCCGAGCCATCGGGCGAGCGCCCATCTGCTCGTCATAGCCGTGCTGCACCAGCCAGGCTTTGGCCGGCTCGCTCAGCTCGATGGTGACGTCGCGGTCGGCGAGCTGGGCCTCAAGCTGCAGTACGAACTTTTCCACCACCATGCCAATGACGTCGGCATTGAGATGCGCGAACGACACGACGGCGTCGAGACGGTTGCGGAATTCCGGCGCGAACTGCCGGTTGATCGCCTCGTGATCGTCGCCTTCGCGCTTGTTGCGGGTGAACCCGAAGGCCTGCCGCGCCAGATCTGCGGCGCCGGCATTCGTCGTCATGATCAAGATGACGTTGCGGAAGTTGACCTGCTTGCCGTTATGGTCGGTCAGCCGGCCGTGATCCATGATCTGCAACAGCACGTTGTAGAGATCGGGATGCGCCTTCTCGATTTCATCGAGCAGCACGACGCAATGCGGATGCTGGTCGACGCCGTCGGTCAGCAAGCCGCCCTGGTCGAAACCGACATAGCCCGGAGGCGCGCCGATCAGGCGCGAGACTGTGTGGCGCTCCATATATTCCGACATGTCGAAGCGGATCAGCTCGACGCCGAGCGAGGCCGCCAGCTGCTTCGCCACTTCGGTCTTGCCGACGCCAGTCGGGCCGGAGAACAGATAGGAGCCGATCGGCTTCTCGGGCTCGCGCAGGCCGGCACGGGCCAGCTTGATCGAGGCGGCCAGCGCTTCGATCGCCTTGTCCTGACCGAACACCACACGCTTCAGGGTCGATTCGAGATGCTTCAGCACCTCGGCATCGTCCTTCGACACGCTCTTGGGCGGGATCCGCGCCATGGTGGCGACCGTGGTCTCGATTTCCTTGATGCCGATGGTCTTCTTGCGCTTGTTCTCCGATACCAGCATCTGCGCGGCGCCGGATTCGTCGATCACGTCGATCGCCTTGTCCGGCAGCTTCCGGTCATGGATGTAGCGCGACGACAGCTGCACCGCCGCCTCGATCGCCTCGTTGGTGTATTTCAGCTTGTGATAGTCCTCGAAATACGGCTTGAGGCCTTTCAGGATCGCGATCGCATCCTCGACCGTCGGCTCGTTGACGTCGATCTTCTGGAATCGGCGCACCAGCGCGCGATCCTTCTCGAAGTGCTGGCGGTATTCTTTGTAGGTTGTGGAGCCCATGCAGCGGATCGTGCCCGATGCCAGGGCAGGCTTGAGCAAATTCGAGGCATCCATCGCGCCGCCGGAAGTGGCGCCGGCGCCGATCACGGTATGGATTTCATCAATGAACAGGATCGCGTTAGGATGCGCTTCGAGTTCCTTGAGAACCTGCTTCAGTCGTTCTTCGAAGTCGCCGCGATAGCGGGTGCCGGCCAGCAGCGTGCCCATGTCGAGCGAGAACACTGTCGCCGCCGCCAGCACCTCCGGCACTTCGCTGTCGACGATGCGCTTGGCGAGACCTTCGGCGATCGCGGTCTTGCCGACGCCGGCTTCGCCGACGAAAAGCGGATTGTTCTTCTGCCGGCGGCACAGCACCTGTATCGCGCGGTTGATCTCGGCAGTGCGGCCGATCACCGGATCGATCTTGCCATCGCGCGCCTTCTTGTTGAGGTTGACGCAATAGGTGTCCAGCGCGTCGCCCTTCTTCTTGGCGTCGTCGCCGCCCTTGGTCTCGGTCTCCTCGTCAACGCCGCGCACCGGCCGCGCCTCGGAAACCCCGGGCCGCTTGGCAATGCCGTGGCTGATGTAATTCACCGCGTCGTAGCGCGTCATGTCCTGCTCCTGCAGGAAATACGCAGCATGGCTTTCTCGCTCGGCGAAGATTGCGATCAGCACATTGGCGCCGGTGACTTCCTCGCGGCCGGAGGATTGGACGTGAATCACGGCACGCTGGATCACCCGCTGAAAGCCGGCAGTCGGCTTGGCGTCGTCGGCACCATCCGTCACCAGATTTTCGAATTCGGTTTCGAGATAGTTGACGAGACTCGTCCGCAGCTTGTCGAGATCGACGCTGCAGGCCCGCATCACCGCGGCCGCGTCGGAATCATCGACCAGCGACAGCAGCAGATGTTCGAGCGTCGCATATTGGTGATGGCGCTCGTTCGCGATCGCGAGCGCGCGGTGCAGGGATTGCTCAAGGCTCTGTGAAAATGTCGGCATTCTCGTCCTCTATGATCCCCGCCCATCATGATCGCCGTTGCTCCGTCAGGCAACAACAACCTTTTCGACATATAGTGACACAACCTGACTTTGAAAGAGCGGTTCCGCGTCAGATCACGCACCAAGCAGGTCCGGGAAAACCCGCCATCGAGACCGATGCAAGACCCGTTCCGAACGCCGCGACGCAGAGCAAGGCTACTTCTTTTCCATCACGCATTGCAAAGGGTGCTGGTGCTTGCGGGCGAAATCCATCACCTGGGTCACCTTGGTCTCGGCGATTTCGTAGGTGAACACGCCGCACTCGCCGATTCCATGATGATGGACGTGCAGCATGACCTTGGTCGCGGCCTCGACGTCCATCTGGAAGAACTTCTCCAGCACATGAACGACGAACTCCATCGGCGTGTAGTCGTCGTTCAGAATCAGCACGCGATAAAGGTTCGGGCGCTTGGTCTTCGGCTTGACCTTGGTGATGACCGAGGTCACAGGGGTGCCTGGACCGCCAGCGCGGCCACCATCATCGGCCATTCGCAGGTCGGGCAGCAGGCCGCCAGGCGCGGCGGACGGATCCGGATTTAAGGATGAGTGCAGCATGGTTCAGGTGTTCGAAATCCCCGCAGAACAATCGCCATTCGCAGCCACCACGGTCTCCGCGGAAACCGTCTAGCCGTCGGACTGGCTCAGAAGCCGCTCCCCGGCGGCGTCCGTCCATCGGATGGATCGGATGTACTGAATATGGGTCCACAGCCGGTCCGCTGCAAGCGCGGAAATAGCCAACAGGAACGCGGTCGCCCCAGCCCTTGGCGGCGGCCCAAAGGTTAATAAATCACGACCGATTCGCGCCGAAAGCTGGCTGCGCCGTTTAGGCAGTTCTCACAATGCGGCCAGCGAATCCCCGCTTCCGGGCATTTGTGCAGCAATTTAAGGAGTTTCTGAGCACGGTTTTACGAGCTGTTTATCCCTGATGCCCAACCTGCGGGACATGATCCAATCTTGGGTGACAGACATGTCAGTTGCGTCCATTCTCGCGCGCTTGCGGAAGTCAGCCGACGGTTTCGGCCGGGCAAATGACGGCAACATCGCGGTGATTTTCGCGATCGCCCTGTTGCCGATCCTCACCTTCATCGGCGCCGCGATCGATTACTCTCGCGCCAACAGCGCACGAACATCGATGCAGGCGGCGCTCGATTCGGCCGCTTTGATGGTTTCGAAGGACGATTCGGCGGGAAACCTGAGCGCCGCGAGCCTGACCAGCAAGGCACAGGCCTATTTCAACGCTCTCTATAACAACACCGAAGTCACCGGGGTCAATGTCACGGCGAGCTACAGCAATACGGCCGCTGCCGGCGCCCGGATCGTGTTGACTGCCTCCGGTACCATTGCCACCGATTTCATGAAGATTGCCGGGATGCCAACCATGAACTTCGGCACCACCTCGACCACCGCATGGGGGACCACCAAATTGCGTGTTGCGCTGGCGCTCGACAACACCGGATCGATGGCGGACGATGGCAAGATCACTGCGCTGATCACCGCATCGAAGAACCTGATCGACCAGTTGAGCGCCTCCGCGGCGGTGAACGGGGACGTCTATATTTCGGTAGTTCCGTTCGCCAACGTCGTCAATATCGGCACCAGCTTCGTCAACAGCGGTTATATCGACTGGAGCCAGTGGTCGACGCACGGCAGCATCGAGGAGAATTACAGTTGCGGGTCTTCCAATCAGGCGCCGAGCTGGCAGAATGGCTACAATGGCACCATGAAGTGCGGTACGGCTAACAACAGCACAAACAACTGGAACGGCTGCGTGATGGACCGTGGAACGTCAACGCCGCCCGGGACCGCGTCGGGACCCGATGTCCTGATCACGCCACCGACTACCGCTGCCAATTATTACCCCGCCGACCAATCCTCCTATTGTCCGACCGTGATATCTCCACTCAGCTACAACTGGTCAAACCTCAAATCGTCGATCGACGCGATGACGCCCAGCGGCGGCACCAACCAACCGGTCGGTCTCGTTTGGGCCTGGCAGACGCTGCAACAGAGCGCACCGTTCAATGCCCCGGCGGAGGATCCGAACTACACCTACAAGAAAGCTATCATCCTGTTGTCTGACGGGCTGAACACGATGGACCGTTGGTATGGCACCGGCAGCAGTTGGTCGTCGAACGTCGACGACAGGCAAAAGCTGTTGTGCGACAATATCAAGGCCGCGGGCGTGACGCTCTACACCATTCAGGTCAACACCGGCGGGGACCCGACGTCCAGCGTGCTGCAATACTGCGCCAGCAGCACGAGCAATTTCTTCATGCTGACGTCGGCGAGCCAGGTGATTTCCACCTTTAACTCGATAGGAACGTCGCTCTCGAAGTTGCGGATCGCGAAATAGTCGCGGCGCAGGCCGACAAGGCAAAAACGGCTGTGGTCGCCCCAAGAGCGAGCCAAGAAAAAGCCCGACCGCAAAGAGGCCGGGCTTTTTGGCTTTGAGATCGATATCGGATTAGCGCGTGGTGACCGGCGCGAACTTCGCCGCCATGCCTTCGAGCGGCTTGAAGGTCTGCTTGGCAAGGTCGGTATAGAGCCCGGCGATCTTCTGCGACTCTGCGACGAAAGTCTCGTAGGCCGACTTGGCATACTCAGTCTGCAGTTCGATCACCTTGTCCATCGACTTAACACCCGACAGCTTCTCGACGAAGGCGTTGCCGTCTTCGAATGATTTCTTGGTGTAATCGCCGACTGCGGCGGCGATCGCCTGGTAGCTTTTCTGCAGGCTGCTTGCGGACGCTACTGCGGTATCGAACTGCTCTTTGCCGTACTGCTGAATCTCTTCAACTTTGACCATAATTCGAGTCCTTTCCCAGACTGGTGTCGCTGCCGGGTGATCCCGGCAGCGACACCAAAATACCTTTAGTGCAATGCACAAAAATGTCAATAAAATTGTGCAATGCACAAGTGTGGTTTCCGACAATTGCCCGCACGGGTTCCCACCAACACCGTCCCACCACGCAATATTTGCTTAACCTTTTGGAAACTCGCGCCGCCTAACCTTGAGCTGAAATGTTCGCGCTTTCGTAGAAAAACTGTGTGAGCACAGCCTCCTATCCCGATCTTCGATCTGCTTGTTTTGCGACTTTCGGGTATGTGGCTGAACTGAACGCCGGACTGCGGAACGCCGCTGGTCCGTTGGGCATAATTTCGCCTCACGAACCAGTGATCTAATGGAAATCGGACGGGGACGTTCATGCATCGCACAAACTTGGTACGCTCGCGGACGTTGCGAGTCTGCGTTCTCGGCCTGGCGACGATCACGGCCGCGGTCCTGTTCACCAATGACACGGCCGATGCGCGCCGCAGACACCGGCATCACTCGCGTCACCACCACGTCGAGCGGAGCAGTTACAATCCCCCGTTCGCCTCGATCATCGTCGATGCCAATACCGGCGCCACGCTGAGCGCCAACAATCCCGATGCATCGCGCCACCCCGCTTCGCTCACCAAGATCATGACGCTGTATCTGCTGTTCGAGCGTCTCGAATCCGGCAAGATGAAGCTCGACACCGAAATGGACGTTTCCGAGCATGCCTCCGAACAAGCGCCTACCAAACTTGGCCTGCGGCCCGGCCAGACGCTGAGCGTCGAAGACGCCATCAAGGCACTGGTAACGCGCTCGGCCAACGACGCTGCGGTGGTGATCGCCGAGGCGGTCGGCGGCGATGAAGGCGATTTCGCCAAGCTGATGACCCGCAAGGCGCGCGCGCTTGGCATGGCCCGCACAGTCTACCGCAACGCCTCGGGATTGCCCGACGACGATCAGGTCACCACCGCGCGGGATCAGGCCACCCTCGGCCGCGCCATCCAGGAACGCTTCCCGCGCTACTATCGCTACTTCTCCACCAGCGTGTTCAACTATCATGGCCGGTCGATCCGTAACCACAATCGCCTGCTCGGCAACGTCGAGGGCGTCGACGGCATCAAGACCGGCTATACAAGGGCCTCCGGTTTCAATCTCGTCACCTCGATGCACCGCGGCAACCGCCATCTGGTTGGCGTGGTGTTGGGAGGCCGCAGCGGCGGCTCGCGCGACGCGACCATGCGCAATCTGCTAGCGGAAAACCTGGAGAAGGCCGCGACCAAGCGCACGGTTGCGGCAATCGCCGAGCGTAGCATCTCCGACGCGAATGCCGAGGTCGCGGAAGCCGCGGCATCCTCGCGTCCGACCCAGATGGTCCAGGTGAAGGGCGCGGTGCAGGTCGCATCCGCCGAGCCGGAGCCCGAGCTGGAGCCGGCCCCCCCGGTCGCACGTCCCGCCACGCCATTGACGCGATCGCTTGCCCCGGCCCCGAAACCGGAGCCCGGACCGTTCAGCAGCGGGACGATCCAGACCCAGGCCATCGCGGCGATCCCCGGTTCGAGCGAGCCGATGAAGCCGGTTCGAGTTAGGACGGTTCAGGTCAAGTCGGCGCCGATCAAGCTCGCTTCGGCGGTTGCATCGCAGCCGTCCTCGCGGGCCACCGGCGCCGCGCCCTCGGCACGCTCCGATGAGCCGGAGACCTCCGGTTCGGTCAAGGCGGAGATGCCGCCGCAGCCGGCGAACCACGGCACTGGGCACGGTCTGCTCGGCGTGTTGCCGGCGTCGAATGTCACGACGACGAATTCGCAAGCGGTCGCCAGCGCCGACCGCGCGCCGCAGCCCATCGCGATTCAGAACAACGGTGCGATTAAGCCGGCGCCGGTTCACACCGGCTGGATCATTCAGGTTGGCGCGCTCGAATCCGAAAGCCAGGCGCTTCAGCGGATCGAGGCCGCGCGCGATCAGGCCAGCGGCATGCTCGGCAAGGCGGATTCCTTCACCGAGGCCGTGCTGACAAAGGGTGACCGGCGACTGTTTCGTGCCCGCTTCGCCGGTCTTGACCGCGATCAGGCCGAAGCGGTGTGCCGCAAGCTGAAGCGCAACGACATTTCCTGCATCGCCATTCGCAACTGAGCCGCGGTCGCGGCGCAGTCAGCACTGGCGCAATCCGCTCGGCGCCAATCGCGCCGTGCGTTGGCGTTCGCACTGCGACCGCGCACGACGCCTCGCGAGAGCGCCGCAACGAGAAATTCCCGCGTCGAAACCTCTCGTCAAGAATTCCCCGATACAAATTCGGTTGATCGACCACGCCGGCTAACGACGGGCGATCACGGGGCGTCAGCAGAGACCAGAAGCAACTCGCAGTCTGTAGCGTTTGTTAGCGTTGCTGGAGTTAGCTGCGATGAGTGCGAAGCAAGGTATCCTTGGCCGCGTTTACACGGGCGGCAAGGTACGTCGACCCCCCCTGGTCGGGATGCAATTTCTTCATGAGCGTACGGTGAGCGTGTCCGATCTCGTCGCGCCCCGCCCCCGGCTGCAGGCCAAGGATCTGATAGGCCTCCTCAGCCGTCATTTTGCTGCTCGACGTCTCGCGGCCTTGCCCCCCTGCCGCGTCTCCCTGCGCGTTTTGACGCCAAGCGGGAAACCTGCGGTCCAGATAGCTTTCAAGTAGCGCGCAGCTCTCGGCGTCGAACCCAGCCATCATCGCCGCGAGCGCGGGGAGATCGAACTCGTCGAGTGAATGCCCGGCGTGCGGTCCGGCGACGATACGGCCGCTCAGCCCGCCGCTGTCATGCTCCAGCGTCATCTCGATGAATTGCGATCGCACCTGCGAGGTCTGACCGCTGGAGCGCTGCGCGCGCGATCCGAACAGACCGCCGATCGCTGAAAATCCCGCCGTCCCCATCGGCGACCAGCCCAGAAGGCCGGCACCGAACAGGCCGAGCGGAATCGCCACCGCGAGTTCGCCCTTGATGCCGGTGAACAGCGCCACCGCGAGCGCCACCACGCCGCCGGCGATCTTGACCGCACGCGCCAGCACGGCCGGATTGGCCGCCCGGAACATCTGCAGCAGCGAATAGAGAAGAATTACGGCGACAACGCCGGCAATCAGGGTAGGCATCGGATCAATATAACGTCGTGATGCGCAAATTGCACCGTCGGGGGGCTGCGCCAGCGACCTCGGCGGAACATATCGCGGTCATTTCATCTGTCCGAGCAGGTGGGCCGCGCCCGCGCCGGTCTTCGCCAACCGCAGCAACGCCTCGCGGCCACCGGCGGCATAGGCCGCGGCGGCCCGCAGCAATTCGCGCAGCTGCGCTGCAGCGCCGGGATCGAACCGGCACCAAGCACCGCCGGTGAGCCGCGCGATGTCGCGGAACGCGGCTTCCGCGGTCGGATCGTGGCCCTCCTGAAATACGAACACCGGAACCTTGAGCAGACCGAGTTCGCCGGCCTTGGCGCAGAGCTCGTCGACCCCCTCCTCCATGGCGTCGCCGACGAACACCACCGCTCGGACACCGGAGGCAACCGCCTCGCGGCGGACATCCGACAGCACCTTTCCAATCTGGGTGTGGCCACCCTGGCAATCGATCTTGGCCATCAGCCGCGCCAGTTGCGCGCTGTCGGAAATCCAACCGCTGGCGCGGCATTCGTTGAAGCCGCGGTAATACACCAGCCGGATATCGAGACTGCCGATCGCGGCGGCTTCGCGGAACATGTCGGCCTGCAGCGCGCAGGCCATGTCCCAGGTCGGCTGCCGGCTCATGGTGGCGTCGAGCGCAAACACCAGCCTGCCCCTAGCCCCGGCGGCGTGCGGCGACATCGCGCGGGCCTTGGCGACGAAGGCGGCGATCTCCTCCGACGCCGACGGCGTCGTCTTCGGCAGCGAACGATCCGCCGCATCGGTGGGGCTTTGAAGCGGAGTTTTTGTCGGCTCGCGGGACATTGAGGCTCGCTGGGTGAAGCGAGACTTATGTGGAGCGTGACAGGTCGCGGGTCAATGGAGGCCGCACGTCGGCGTTTGCCAGCGCTAGTTCCGGGCCTGCGCGACGGTGTCTAAACCTGTCGCGCCCGGTGCGTTGGTCCGGAGCGGTGCAAGCTTGCTGTCATCCTCCAGGAACTTGTCGAGCACGCCCTGAATCGACTCCTTGACGACGTCCGGCCCGCGATCGCTCATCTCGACATGCTGATAGCCGGTATTGACCACTGTGATCCCGGCCTTCTCGCAGATCTCCTGATCCGGAATCACGCCGGGATCTGGCTTGAACACCGGATCCTTGGAGCGGAACGACAGTATCTTGAACTTGCCGTCGATCATGAAGGGCACGCGCAGATTGTCCAGCGTCACCACTTTCCTGATCCGGTCAGGAAACAATTTGGCGAAGTACATCGAGATGTCGCCGCCATTGGAATGGCCGACCATGGTGAGATGTTCGTAGTCCGAATTCGGCTGAAGCTTTCTCAACTGATCGACCGCGAACATGATGTTGGCGACGCCGCGCTGATACACCGGCAGTCGTCCGACATAGAGCTCGCCGACCTTGGTCACTAGCGGCGCGTCGTGCTCGAGGTCGTGCTGGATGCTGACGGCCATGTAGCCGCGCGCAGCGAATACGTTGGCTAGAAAGGAATACTCGGTGAACCGAACGGTGTTGCCGTGGTTGAGAATGGCGACGGGCAATTCGATCAGGCCGGCGTCAGCCTGCAGTTCCTTGTCGCGCCGAACCGCGATGTCGACCGCCACCGGCCGGTTTCGCTCCGCGTCGAAGAACGTCAGCGTTTCGTGCCGGATCGCCCATTTGCTAGCCGTGAAGTAACCGACGGTCGAGACAAGACACAGCGAGACCAGAATAAAGATTCCGCGCTTCATTTTCAGCCCTGTATCGGCGAGAGACCCATGCCCAGGTTTCGGTAACCGATCCGCCGAAGTTATTGTGAGTATACGTGACAGCAACGTGACTAGAAGTCCAAATGTTGTGAAATCCCGGCAAGATTATTGTGCAACGCACCTGAATATTGAGCATTACGTACTTTTGTCGAATGGAGATCAGCTCGCCGTCCAGCTCCACACCTCGTCAGGACGCGCGGCGAATCTTGGAAGATTGACTGCTAATCAGCCGGCTCAACAGCATATCCGGTTGGCCGGTGCCCGGCCTGCCGCAGGCGACCGAGCTTCAGTCGTCAAGGCTTCAGGCGCCGAGGATGTCGTGTAGTTCCAGCGGTTTGTCGACCTGGGCGAACCATTCGGCGCGGTTGGCGGCGCGGCGGCGGCCGCGTTCGTCGAGCGGCAGCTTGAGCTGGCGCAGCAGGCCGGTGACCTCTTCCCTGGCGGTGACGTGCCCCATGCTCGGCTGGGTCCCCAACGTCGCCTCGTTGAGGTCGTCGAGCGCGGTCAGGCCTCGCGGAAAAAATTCCCGATACACCACCCGCTCGGCAAAGCCGTCGAGCGCCCGGAAGCCGAGCCGCAACGACAAATCCTTCAAGCCGCCGGCCACCCGCTTGTTGTTGCGCGAGCCCAGCATCGACAGCCGATTGCGCACCACGATCCAGTCCGTCGAGGCGCCGTCGAGTTGCCGGCGCTTGCGGCGGGCATCCAGCACCATCGCGGAATAATGACTTTCCCCGGTCACCGCATAGTTGACCGGATCGACGGTGCCGAGCACATCGAAATCGAGAAAGCTATCGTTGATCGGCGTCACCAGCGTGTCCGCCATCGAATGTGCCAGCCTCATCAGATAGCTGTCGGAGCCGGGCGTATCGATCACGATGAAATCGCAGGTCCGCTCCACCGCGCTGACGGCGTTCATGAACTGCTCGAATTCTGACGACTCATTGTCGGCGATCTGCATGGTCTCGCCGAGCTTGATGCAGCAATGCTGCGGAAGCTCCAGGTCGAGGCCCGTGCGACGCGCCCAGATCCGGCGATTGCCGATGTAACGCGTGAAGCTTTGCTGACGACAATCGAGGTCGATGGTGGCGACCCGCTGGCCGGCCTTCAGCAGCGCGACGACGATGTGCAGGGCGAGCGTGGATTTGCCCGAACCGCCCTTCTCATTGCCCAGCACTACTACGCGCGCCGAGCCGGACTGTCCTTGGGTCGCCTGAACCAGCATCGTTCCTCCCCTGTGGATATCTTCAAATTGCGCGGCGTCGCGGTCAAGCAAATTGCGCGCGCAGCCCGGCAATTCACTGCGCCTTCGTGCTTAATCATGAATCACGCAGGCCCGGCGCGGGTTTGTGAGCGGGGGCACGCCGAGAAACGACGTCGACCGGCCGCACCATGGCCCGCAATGGCGACGCGGCGATGGCTTTGCTATGGTAGGTGTCCCGCCACACGGTCAGAAGCGTATCTTCTGCCTTCACCTGCCGAGCCTCAATGTCCCGCCCTCCCATAGTCGTCCGAACCCTCCCCGCCTTGCGGGGCGCGCTCACAGGCCTGCGTGCCAGAAACGCGACCACCGCGCTGGTGCCAACCATGGGGGCGCTCCATGACGGTCATCTGACGCTGGTGCGGCTGGCCAAGCGGCGCGCCGACAGGGTCGTGGTCTCGATCTTCGTCAATCCGGCGCAGTTCGCGCCGCATGAGGATTTCGCCTCCTACCCGCGGACCTGGAAGGCCGACCTGGCCAAGCTCGCCGCGGAAAACGTCGATCTAGTGTGGAATCCGGACGTCAAGGCGATGTACCCGGACGGCTTCGCCACCAGCATTGTCACCGAGGGTCCGGCCGTGGTCGGGCTGGAGGATCGCTTCCGGCCGCATTTCTTCGGCGGCGTCACCACCGTGGTGGGCAAATTGTTCACGCAGTGCCGGCCGGATGTCGCGCTGTTCGGCGCCAAGGATTTTCAGCAGCTCCGGGTGGTAACGCGGATGGCGCGCGATCTCGATCTTGGCGTCAAGGTGATCGGCGCGCCGACCGTCCGCGAGCGCGACGGTTTGGCGATGTCCTCACGCAACGTCTATTTGTCGCCGGAGCAACGCCGCGCCGCGCCGATGCTGTATCGCGCGCTGAAGGAAACCGCCAAGCGGATCGGCGCCGGCGGCCGGATCGAGCCCGCGGTCGCTGCCGGCGCCAAACAAGTGAGCGAAGCGGGTTTCGCACTCGACTATTTTGAGGCCCGCCACGCCGAAACGCTGGCCCCGATCGCATCGACCAAGGCCGGCCCGATTCGGATCCTGGTCGCGGCCCGGATCGGCAGCACCAGGCTGATCGACAACATCGCCGTATAGATCAAAGGGCGAGCCGGCTACAGAAGGCCGAGGTCGCGCAGCTCGCGGCGCATCGCTTCCGGCATCGCCGCGATGCTGGCGGCGGCCTTGCCAAGGTCCGCCGGGGCATCCGCGTCGGCAAGATATCGCCACCCCTGAAACGCCCGCATCGGCCGCGGCGCCACTGCAAACACTTTCGGCTGCATGATCAGCCGACAGCGGCCGATGCCATCGCGATCGCGGAACGGCTCGATCCCGAGCAGTTTTTCGCGCGCCGCGATCTCACCCCGGATCACCCAGTAGATCGAACCACCGGCCAGCAACTCGGCGTCGCGCTTCGGCGTCATCCGGGTGATGTGAATATGATGCCGCGGCTGGCCCTGCAGCTTGGCGGTTTTCATCCGCTCCGCGATCCGGCTTGCGAGGTCCTTCACCGAACCACAGCCGACGGCGAGCTTGATCAGATGCAGCGGCATGGGTCCCGGTGGTGAGCGACGAGAAGCGCAGATTAGTTGTTATCCGGGCTTGGCTCCGCCGGCGCAAGTTGAACCGGCGCGACCGGGTGCTGTTTCGGTGCCGGCGGTTTCTTGGCAGCGGCAGGCGCGTGCGCGCTCGTTTGCGCTGCCTGCGCATTGGTGGCGGATGGTAGCGGCTTTGGCAGAGCGGCTGAAGGCTTTGCCGCGGCAGGGGCGGCAGCGGCAGCAGTCGAAGGCTTCGGCGCGGCCGGCGCCGCAGCCACCGGCGTCTCCGTCATGATATTGACCGGCGGAATTGAATTGGCGGTGGGGAAATCGGCGGTGGTCGGTTTGCCGGTCGGCACAGCGGGCGGAAGACCGGCCGAGGTTGGGGCCGACGATAATTCGCCCCATGAAGCCGCATGCCGCTGCACGGTGGCCTCGTAAACCCGCCGGTCCATGTTGGCTGAAATCTGGTTGTGATCGGTCAGCAACCGGAACGCCGCGCAGTCATTCGACTGACAACGATCCCGGGCGGCCAGCACATAGGCAATCAAACCATAGCGGTCGCGCTCGATCGAGCGCCGCAGGCTGTCAAATTCGGGCGTCATGCTCCTGTTGGCGGCGGCGTCGCCCAGCGCGGTCAGCCGCGTGAGCCGCCCGGAGGCATAGGAGACCGCCGCGGCAACCGCTTCGGGAGACCCGAACAGAGCCTTTTCGCACGCGGTCAGCACGGTCTCGTCGGCGAGGTCGTCGATGCAGGCCAGGGCCGGCATGGCGACAACGCTGCTCGATGGCGACGCCGAATTCGCGGTGCGCACCGCGTAGCCGCCGCCAACGTCGGGACTGGAGCCAAATCCGCGCAAGGTCGCGGCGACCGCGACAGCGATTGCAAGCAACGCGATGACTGCCAGCGCGCCATTGGCGACCGACTTTTCCGCCCGCAGCAACGTGACCAGCAGAATGATTCCGAAAAATCCCGCGGCTGCCAGTGTCAGCCAGATTGGAAAGCTCGGCGAACGCCACAGCTGTTCAATCGATGTCGCCCAAGCCCAATTCATGCGCAATGTCCCCTAGCGCGTCGCTGGCAAACCAGACACCGAATTTGCGACCAAAATACGCGCGACTCTCGGCGCGCAAGTCCTGAATGCCCGAAGTCATGAACACGCGAAGGGAATTACGCGCAACGATCCGGCGCGCAAGGACGAAGCCACCGCCCACAGCTCAGCAAACGTCGAGCTGGCTTTCCTTGGCGACGCGCTCGAACGCCTCGGTCGAATTCTTGATCCGGTACTGGCAGTCGTCCCCATCAGTCGGCAACAACTGGACCACCTCATAGGCACCGCTGGCGGCCGGGCGGGCGACATTGCTGGCTGTGAAATGAACGCTCTCTCCAACGACAAACTTATGTTTCAACGGCCACTCCTCCGCACCACGGAAACGCCGGCCTGCCCACGGCCCCACTGCAATACCGGCTGAAAACCCTCTTATTCTATACCATCTCACGCGACAATCTGGCCAGCCGCAAAAGGGCCTGGCCAATGCACAAATTTGCAGGATTTTCAGATGGATAGGTACCATTTGGGGGATCGCCGACGGGGCGCCCGGCGGAGTCCAGTCGTCGCCTCAATCGGCCTCGAATTTCTCGATGATCAGGGACTCGGCAAGCGCCGCGGCGGTCCACTCCTGGAACGCCGGCAACGCCGTCATCACATCCATGTAGCTGCTGGACTCAAAGCCGACCTCTACGGCGTAGGTTCTGAACCGGTGTACCACCGGCGCGTACATCGCATCCGCGGCGCTGAAGGCACCAAACAAATATGGACCGGTCCGGCCATAGCGCTGGCGACATTCGGTCCAGATTTGGTCAATCCGCGCAATATCGGCGATGGCGGCGTCCGACAACGGCTTCGCCCCGATCGGCCGATGCAGATTCATGCCACATTCGTTACGCAAGGCCGCGAAGCCTGAATGCATTTCCGCCGAGATCGACCGCGCATGCGCCCGGCTGGCGTAGTCGTCCGGCCACAGCCGGGCCTTCGGAAATCGTTCGGCGGCGTATTCGATGATCGCCAGCGAATCCCAGACCGTGACCTCACCATCGACCAGAACCGGTACCTTGCCCGATTGTGTGAAACCGAGAATGCGCCGCTTGTCGGCGTCGCCAGTGTAGAGCGGAATGAACAGCTCCTCGAACGGGATTTTGCCGGCCTTCAGCGCCAGCCAGGGCCGCATCGACCATGACGAATAGTTCTTGTTGCCGATGACCAGCGTGAGCGCCATGCCGAATGTCTCCAATTGCCGCGTTAGTCTGACATGACGTGTTCGCGGCGATCAACCCGCTTCCCGCCGCCAACCGGCGGTCGCTTGCAGGCTGTGGCGCGATGCGGCACTGCAGAGTCATGACCGTTCAAGATTCGCCGCGCTCCTCCGCCCCTCCCCTTGAAGATGCCATTCTCGCCGTGCTGGCTCGCCCCGGCACCGGCACGCTGAGCGCGCCGGAACTCGCGCACGCGATCGAGCCGGATGGCGACTGGCACGGGCTGCTGCTGCCGATCCGCCGGGCAGCAGTGGCATTGGCGCAAGCCGGCCGTCTGATCATCTACCGCAAGGGCAATCCGGCGGATCCGAATGATTTTCGTGGGGTCTACCGGCTCGGCCTGCCGCGCCACGATTGAGGCGCTATGGCTTCGTCGGGCCCGGCAGCAGTGCGCTGCTTTGACCGGTGAGCCAATAAGCGATCAGACCGGTCCATTCGTGAATTGCCACGTCAGCGCGAGCCAGACCCGAGCTGAGCCGGTCGAACGGCAGCATCGCGTCGCCCCAGCCCTGGGTCCGCCAATCCACCGGATAGGCTTCGACGTCGAAGCCGGCGGCGCGGAATGCGCCGATCGAGCGCGGCATGTGGAACGCCGACGTCACCAGCAGCCAGCGCTCGCCGGGCTTCGGCGCCACCAGCTTGCGGGAGAACCGCGCATTTTCGGAGGTCGTCCGGGATTGTTCTTCCAGCGCAATGCGTTCGGGCGCGATTCCGAAGCTTCGCATCAGCTGGCCGGCAATCGGCGCTTCGGGAAGCGAATTCTGGATCAGGTTGCCGCTGCCGCCGCTGAACACGATCCGCGCCTGGGGAAAGCGCCGCGCCAGTTCGAGCATGGCGACGATCCGCTCCGCGGAGGAATCCAGCTCCAGCGAGTTTCGCGCGACCGTGGCCTCGGAATCGATGGCACCGCCAAGCACGATGATGCCGTCGGGCGACCTGCCATCCGATTGTTGCCAGGCCGGAAACCGCTCGGACAATGTCAGCAGCAGCACGCTGCCAAGCGGCGAATATCCCAACAGCAGCAGCAACGTTACGCCCAACACGAGGGTCCGCAGGCCGGCGCGGCGCCAACGGGTCAGCAGCAGAACCGCGCCGAGAGCGCAGATCGCAGCGATCGCATTAGACGGGTGGGTGAAGAACCCGAGGATTTTGGAAACAGCGAACAACATCGCTCAACCTGTGCGTGGGCGCGTCATCGCTCCAGCAATGCGTGACGACCGCAGGCCAAATCGATCGGAAAACGGGGAGCTGTTCAATCCCATTCCGGGGCGAACATGACGTTGGTCAGCCGCCGTTTCGCGCTTCCCAGCGCGAAGATCTGCCGCATCTCGTCGTCGGACAATTCGAAGTCGAACACGTCGATATTCTGCGACAGCCGTTCGATCCGCGAGGTGCGCGGGATCGCCGGGACGTTCTGCTGCACCAGCCAGCGCAGCGAAATCTGGGCGGCGGTCTTGCCGTGCGCCGCACCGATCCGCGCCAGCACCTCATCCTTCTTGGCCTGCCCCTTGGCGATCGGGCTATAGGCCACCAGCGCCATGCCGTGCGCGGCGCAGGCGGCCAGCACCTTGGTCTGGTCGAGGAACGGATGATACTCGACCTGGTTGCACACCAACGGCGCCGGACAGGCCGCCACCGCGCGATCGAGCAGCGCCACGGTAAAGTTCGATACCCCGATATGGCGCGTCATGCCGAGCTCCCTGACATGCGCCAGCGCGCCCAGCGTCTCCTCCAGCGGCACGTGCGGATTGGGCCAGTGCAGCAACAGCAGATCGATTTCGGACAGTCGCAGCTTCACCAAGCTTTCCTTGGTCGATCGCATCAGGTCGTTGGGACCGAAATGCGTGGTCCAGACCTTGGTGGTGACGAACAATTCGTCACGCCGGACGTGCGAGGCGCGGATGCCCTCGCCGACCTCGCGCTCGTTGTCGTAGACCTGCGCGGTATCGATGTGGCGGTAGCCCAGCTTGATCGCCTGCTCGACGACGCGCGCGCAGGCGCTCCCGCTCAGCTCCCAGGTGCCGAGCCCGATCATGGGTATTTTCGCGCCATTGGCTTCGACAAATTGCGTCATGGGCATTCTCGTGGCCGGCGAAACAACGTGGCAGTATGTCTCTCGAACCCCGCACTGCCAATGCAAGTTGCGGCTAGACTTGCCGCGACGCGCCCGCTAGCGCGGCAAATACCGTCTCGGGGGCGTGGGCAATCACGGCGAGCAGCGCCCGCGCGGGTCCGCGGGGTATCCGCTTGCCCTGCTCCCAGTTGCGAATGGTTTCGACCGGCATGCCGAGCTTTGCCGCGAATTCGAGCTGCGTCAGCCGGGTGCGCAGCCGAAGATCGCGAACCGCCGGCTTAGCCGCCGGAGCTGCTGCCTCCTGCACACCGACGGATGGCGATGGCGCGAGCGGAAATTCGCGCCCGTCGAGGATTTCGACGATCCGTCCGTCCGCCTTGAGCCGCAGCCGCTGCATCTGTCTCATCGTGGAATGGT
This sequence comes from Rhodopseudomonas sp., assembly GCF_013377015.1. Lineage (GTDB taxonomy): Bacteria > Pseudomonadota > Alphaproteobacteria > Rhizobiales > Xanthobacteraceae > JARJEH01. Next base: position 652,651 of record NZ_JACABA010000002.1, read on the forward strand.
CGGCCAAGGTTGTTAACGGGCGATGAAAGGCCGGCTATTTCAACCCGAACCACAGCGTCGCGATGCCCAGAAAGGCAAAGAAGCCGACCACGTCGGTGATCGTGGTGACGAAAGTTCCCGATGCCACCGCGGGATCGGCCTTGACCCGCTCCAGTACCATCGGGATCAGGATCCCGCCCAAAGCGCCCGCGATCAGGTTGCACACCATCGCCAGGCCGATCACCACACCGAGCGCCGGAATCCTGAACCAGGCGAACGCGGCAACGCCGGTGATCACCGCGAAAGCGATGCCGTTGACCAGGCCGACCAGCCCCTCCCTCATCACCACCCGGAAAGCGTTGCTGGAGTGCAGCTCGCGGGTGGCCAACGCGCGCACCGCGACCGTCATGGTCTGGGTGGCGGCATTGCCGCCCTGACTGGCGACGATCGGCGCCAGCACTGCCAATGCCACCATCTGCTGCAACTGGCCCTCGAACAGCCCCAGAACCGACGACGCCAGGAACGCGGTGGCGAGGTTCACCAGCAGCCAGTTGAACCGCGCCTTGGCAATGGTCCACACATTGTCGGACAGTTCTTCGTCGCTGGTGACGCCGCCCAGCGCCTTGAGGTCCTCGTCGGCCTCCTCCTCGATCACGTCGACCACGTCGTCGATGGTGATGACGCCGACCAGCCGGTTGTCGGTGTCGACCACCGGGGCGGCGACCAGGTTGTACTTACCGAACAGCCGGGCGACTTCTTCCTGATCGTCGAGCACCGAGACCCGGCGGCGGTCCTCGTCGATCAGATCGGTCAGCGGCACCGGCCGGCGCGAACGCAGCAGCGCGTCGAGCGCCACCGCGCCCTGCCAGTGCTGAGCCCCGTCGACGGCGTAGATTTCGTAGAACCGCTCCGGCAGCTCCGGGGTTTCGCGCATGAAGTCGATCGTCTGCCCCACGGTCCAGTCCAGCGGCACCGAAATGAACTCGGTCTGCATCCGGCGGCCGGCGGAGTTTTCGGGGAAATCCAGGCTGCGCTCGAGCGCGTCGCGCTCCGACGGCGGCAGCCTTTCGAGAATCTGCTCCTGATCCTCCTCGTCGAGCCCTTCCAGCAGTTCGACGGCGTCGTCGGAATCGAGTTCGCGCACGCCCTCCGCAACGGTCTCGGGTTCGAGTTCCTCAAGGATCTCCTCGCGCACGGAGTCGTCGACTTCGTTAAGTGCCGAAAAGTCGAAATAGGCCCCCGTGAGTTCCACCAGCCGGACACGCTCGTCAGGCTCGAGCGCCTCGATCAAATCGCCGAGGTCGGCTTCGTGCAGTTCCCCGACGATGTCACGCAGAAAAGTGGCGTCCGGAGAGGCAATTGCGCGCGAAATCGCCTCGACAAACGCCGACCGGATGTCGCCATCCTCGTCGCGCATAGGCAGGTGGGCCGGCAAGCTGTCGGCGGCGCGCAGGGCCGTATCAAGTTCATCGGCCATGCCGCACCTCGCTGGTTGGATGGGTTGCGGGCCTCATGCGCAGTCGGGCAGAATGCGCCATCCGATCCAGGATCGAATGCATGAGGCAATAACCAATCGGCGACACAAAGTGCAATGAATTTTGTGTCGCCAAAATCCGGAAACCGGTACAGGATAATATGATGATCGTGTCGAGAGCGGCCATTGTTGTCCTCGCGGCCGCCTTCGCCACGATTGCGCAGGCTGCTGACTGTCCGCGGCCGGGCACGCTCGGTACTTCCAGAGTTCTCGCCGTCGACGCGGCGAGATACCCGCGGGTCGGACTAAAGAGCTTCCCACAGACGCTGCCGCTCCAGGACCACGAGGTGGTGCTGACGTTCGACGACGGGCCAACCTCCCCGATGACCGAACAGGTGCTGGCAGCGCTGGCCGAAGAATGTGTCCGCGCCACATTCTTTCTGGTCGGAAGGCCGGCGTCGCATGTACCCGATCTGGTCCGGCGGATCGCCGCCGAGGGCCATACCGTCGGGCACCACACTTGGTCGCACCGCAATCTCGCGCATATCAAGTCGAGCGAGACCGTCGAAGAAATCGACCGGGGAATGGCCGCGGTTGATGAAATCGACCGCGGCATGGTCGCCGATGAGGTGGCACTACACGGCAGCACGTGGAGCAGGCCGAGCACGCCGTTCTTTCGCTTTCCATACTTCGAATCGACCCCCGCTCTGCTCGATCTGCTGGAGTCCCGCGGCATCGTGGTGTTCGGCACCGACCTGTGGGCCAGCGACTGGGAGCTGATGACGCCGGCGCGAGAACTGCAGCTGATCACCGAGCGGCTCAAGGTAGCCGGCAAGGGAATCATCCTGTTTCACGATCCGAGGCCGCAGACCGCGGCGATGATGCCGGCCTTCCTGCGCTATCTGCGGGAAAACCACTACCGTGTGGTGCATGTCGTGCCTGCAACACTCGCGGCCAATTACGACGGTACACCCTAAATCTGCTTCCGGCGCTGGACTCCGGAGCCGCGGCCGGGCCCGCGATTAATGCGGCGTTCATGGCCGGCCTCTAGATTTTCGCATAGACGTACGATTTTGTAGGTGATGGTGTTTGATGTTCAGTGATCGAGCGTTCCGAAAGCGGCCCCGGCAACTGGCCATCGCTGTCGGATTTGTGGTTGCCATTGCCTTCGCCCCGAAGCCGGTTCTGGCGGGCGATTGCCCGGGTCATCCTGATGCGCTCGGCACCTCGCGGACGCTGGTGGTGGATCCGCGCGAGCATCCGCGGATCGGCACCATGCAGTATGGCGAAACCCTGCCGCTGCAGGACCATGAAGTGGTGCTGACCTTCGACGACGGCCCGTTGCCGAAATACAGCAATCAGGTGATCGACATTCTCGCCGCGGAATGCGTCAAGGCGACCTTTTTCATCATCGGCCGGATGGCCAATGGGTATCCGGAGGGCGTTCGCAAACTGCGCGCCGCCGGCCACACCATCGGCACCCACAGCCAGAACCATCCGCTCAGCATGAACCGGATGTCGATCGAGCGCGCCCAACAGGAAATCAATGACGGCATCGCCGCCACAACGGCGGCGCTTGGCGACGCCTCGGCGGTGGCGCCGTTCTTCCGCATTCCCGGACTGCTGCGCGCCGAGGGAGTTGAAGACTATCTCGCGTCGCAAGGGATCCAGACCTGGAGCGCCGATTTCCCCGCCGACGATTGGCGGCCGATCTCGGCAGCACGGGTGTACGAACTGGCGATCAACCGGCTCGAGGCCAAGGGCAAAGGCATCTTGCTGCTGCACGATATCCACCCCAGGACCGTCGCAGCGCTGCCGCGCCTGCTCCACGAGCTGAAAACGCGGGGCTACCGAATCGTTCACGTGGTGCCGGCCACGCCGCAGCGCCCAGCGACCCCGACCGACCCGCAGCAATGGCAGCTGCATCCGGTCTCGGAGACGGTGGCGATCTCGCATTGGCCCAAGATTCCGTCTTTCGTCTTCGCTAGCGCCGAGGCGATGCCCGGTCCGGGGCTGTCGGAGTCCGATCTGCATGACGGCAGGCTGCTGCTGTTGCCCAATCCCCTCAGCCGCGCCCGGCGCCTGGCACGCGGGGCGGTGCCGCTGCCGGAACCTGCGCCGTGGCCGCGGCTTTCGCCGGCGGAGACCTCGGACAATCTCATCACCCTGCCGGTACCGGCGGCCAGCGTGTTCAGCATTCCCGAGTTCGGCCAGCCTGCGATCACCGCAACAGTGCCGGTGTTACGTCATGCGGAACAGCGCCCCGCCGCGGGGATCGAGGCCAATGCAGCGCTGATGTCGATCAATATCAGCGCCGCCTCCCGCCCGATCGCGGGAAGCGTGCCGATCACGGTTCCGCAATTGCGGCGCGGTCCGGTGATGCCGCGCTGACCGTGGCCGCGCCGCTCACTCTGTCACGATCTTGGCGATGCAAAGCAGCACAATCATCGTCAAGAACATGAGATCCATATAGGTTTTCATCTCGCCGCTGCGGCGCAGGCTCGCGACGTCGCCGATGATGATCTTGCGCGCCGCGGTTTCGCTCGGGCCCGAACCCACCACGCCGCCAAGCCTGCGGGCTTCGAGCTCGAGGCGCTCGATTCGCTGGTAGAAATAAAAGGAGCGGAACGCCGTCACCGCATGCAGCGCGCAATAAACCAGCACGAGCACCGCGAGAATGAATCGCTGCTGATATTTCTCCATCAAGTTCAGGCTGTAATAGACCAGCGCCAGGAACACGAAATTGGAGATGAAACGGTTGAAGTAGCTGAGAAACGTCATGGGCCGTGTCCAATCGTTCAGGTCGAGGGCAGAGCGATAGCGCCTGAAGGTTACGGAGAGATGGATTGCCGGCCCGACGGGCAACGAATCCGCTCCCGGGCCCGCCGACCAAGCCGATTACGCCATACGATCAATCAACACTGAATTTTGGTGCGCTCGGAGGGACTCGAACCCCCACGATTTTACTCACTGCCACCTCAAGGCAGCGCGTCTACCAATTCCGCCACGAGCGCTTAAGGATCGGGTCCAGAGCTGTGCCCTGACCGGATCAACGGCGCCCATTTAACAAATCAATGATGGGGGGACAAGGCCGCTTATCGGTGATCCGGAGATCGCGGCAGCATCTGTTTGACTTCGACCGCGATCCGGTTGCGATCGACGAGCACCATGCCGCTGGCGACCGGCATGTTATTGGCGAGGATCTTGACCTCGTCCGCCTCGGTGGCGTCCAGTTCGATGATGGCGCCCCGGCTTAGCCGCAGCACCTGATGGATGGGCATCGAAGTGGTCCCGAGGACCACCATCAGATCGACCGAGACTTTATCGAGTGTTGGCACTGGGACCCGTACTCAACCATGCGAAATTGCTGAAATCGAGAACACCACGTTATGGTTAGCCAATGATTAACGCCCGCCAAACGCTCGATTTGCAGGGGTTTTTGCCAGATTCCGGCGGCCCCGGTGTGGACTGGCTGATCGCGGATTCGCCAGTGCCCTATCTCGAGGCGGTCGCGACGATGGAAGCGCGGGTTGCGGCGATCGCGGCCGGCGACGCGGCGGAGCTGGTCTGGCTTCTGGAGCATCCGCCGCTCTATACCTCCGGAACCAGCGGTCAGGCCGGCGACCTGCTCGATGCGCGTTTTCCACTGTTTACTGCCGGGCGCGGCGGTCAGCTGACCTATCACGGCCCCGGCCAGCGGGTTGCCTATGTGATGCTCGACCTGAAACGCCGCCGTCCCGACGTTCGCGCCTATGTGGCCGCGCTCGAGCACTGGATCATTCGGACGTTGGCCGCCTTCAACGTCCGCGGCGAGCGCCGCGAGGACCGGGTCGGAGTGTGGGTGGCAAGGCCGGACAAGGGCGAAGGCTGCGAGGACAAGATCGCCGCCATCGGGGTTCGCTTGCGGCGCTGGGTGACGTTTCACGGCATCGCCATCAATGTCGAGCCGGACCTCAGCCATTTCCAGGCCATCGTGCCCTGCGGCATCAGCGATCCGCGCTACGGCGTCACCAGCCTGGTCGATCTCGGACTGCCGGTGACCATGGCCGATCTCGATGTCGCGCTCCGCGCCGCCTTTACCGAAATTTTCGGTGCCACGACCGATGCTTTCCACGGAAAGCTTTGAGCGGGATCAACTGCCAAGATTATTTATCCGTCAGTTGATTGTCATGTTGATCGGTTCATACCTGCCACGGGTGACAACAGGCAGCGAAGGGCCGAATCGATGTCGAAGATGTGGCTGTTGCGACTGCATCGTTGGATCACGCTGGTGCTGTCGATCCCGCTCGCGGTCTTGATCGTCACCGGTCTGATCCTGTCGGTCGAGCCGATCTTGACCGGCTCCGGCGCCAGGCCGGGCGTCGTCACCGCCGAACGGCTCGATGCCGTGCTCGCCAAGCACGATCCCGAGGCCAAGGCGCGCACGCTGATGGTGCGGGCCTATGCCGGCACGGTCTCGATCGGCGGCGCCCAGCGCGGCGACGGCTTGGTGCATGTCGATCTTGCCAGCAACGAACGCATCGAATCTCCCGGGGCCCTGGCCGGGTTGCTGTTTGCCTCCCGGCGGTTGCACGAGCATCTGATCGCCGGGTTCGGCTGGCTGGTGCCGGTGTCGACCATCGCGATGCTCGGCTTGATCCTGATCGGCATTCTGATGGGCTGGCCACGATTGGCGAATTCGCTTTCCGGCTGGCACAAGGGCACCGGCTGGTTCGTGCTGCCGCTGCTGATCCTGAGCCCGCTGACCGGCCTGCTGATGACGTTCGGCATCACCTTCGCCGCCCCGCCGCCGCGGCCGGCTGCCGGCACGGCGCCGATCGCCATGACCGAGGCGATCCACATCGTCGGCGCGAGTTACGATCTGGCGCGGGTGTCGTGGATCCGGCCGCGTGGCGGCGTGACGCTGGCGCGGCTCGACGATGGCGGCGAGATGCGGGTGTTCGCGGTGACCCGCGACGGGCTGCTGCCGACCGCGCGCAATTGGCCACGTCTGATCCATGAGGGCAACTGGAGCGCGATCGTGCCAGCGCCGCTCAATGTGATCACGTCGGTGGCGATGCTGTTGCTGATCTCGACCGGGCTGTGGATGTGGGCGCGGCGCAAGCTGCGCCGCCGCCCGGCGCGGACGTCACCCGCACCGGCGCGCGCCTGAGGTTCAGGCCGCGACGCTGCGCGGCAACGCCGCGAGCTTGCCCGCGATGTAGCGTCGCTCCTGGGTCAGGCCGCCGAAGCCGTAGCCGTCCGCCCGCACGTCGTTGACGTGAACGTAGCTTTCGTTGTGCAGCGGACCGAGCAATTCGCCCATTCGCGCGAACGTCGCGGCGACAAAGGCGGCCTTCTCGTCCTTGCTGTTGGTGCCGTCTGTAATGCGGATGTCGAGCCAGAAGCCGGCGAGCTTGTGGTCGGCCAGCGACCTTCCGGCGACGAACCAGTCCGCCGGATCGGCGCTCTCGACGATCGCCGCGGTCACCTGCGGATCCTTGTGCAGCAGCGTGGCGGCGAGTTCGCTGACCGCGGCGGCGATCTGCGGCTTGAGGCCCAAGGTTCGGCGCAACGTGGTGTAGCGGACGGTGATCATCGGCATGGCGTGTCCTTTCAAGGCGGCGCGATCGTTCGCGTGCCGACAACCTAGACCTGCCGCCAAAATTACGATACCTTATGATTATAGATTTCAATCATAACGGGTTGTGATGATGAAATGAGCGACCTCGACATTACGACCGTGAAGGCGTTTCTGCGCGTCGCCGAATTGCAGAGCTTCACCCGCGCCGCCGAGGCGCTGGGCACCACCCAGGCCGCGATCAGCATGAAGCTGCAGCGGCTGGAAGCGCTGCTCGGCCAGCGGCTGGTGGAACGCTCGCCGCGCGCGGTCAGCCTGACCGCCGATGGCACGGCGTTCCAGCCGCGCGCCCGCGCGCTGATCGAAGCGCATGACCGGGCACTCGCCGGCGACCGGCCGGCGACGCAGCGGCTTCGGCTCGGGATCAGCGATCACGCCGCCGGCCCGGAGTTGGTGCCGCTGCTGGCGCAGCTCGATGCAATGTCGTCGCGGCTGACGTTCGGCGTCACTATCGGATTTTCCCCAACTCTGCTCGACGCCCTCGACGCCGCCGAACTGGACGCTGTGATCGTGCGGCAGGAGGCCGGGCGGCGCGGCGGCGAAAACATCGCCGTCGACGACTATGGCTGGTTCGCTGCGCCGCGGTTTCGATGGACCAAGGGCGAACCGCTGCGGCTGGCCTCGCTGGCGCCGCCTTGCGGCGTAAGGGCGCTGGCGCTGCGCGCGCTCGACAAGGCGCGGATCGCCTCGCATGAGGTCTTTGTCGGCGGCGGCGTCACCGCGGTTGTCGCGGCCGCGCTGGCGGGCCTGGCTGTGGCGCCACTGGCGAAACGGATCGCACCGCCCGGCTTGGTCGACGTCGGGCCGGCGCACGATCTGCCCAGGCTGCCGACCTCGAAAGTGATGCTGCATTCGCAGGTCAGCGACCCGGAGCGGTTGGCTGCGCTGCGCACCTTGGCCGCGACGTTTCGGAAGATCGCCGGATAGTCAGAGCGTCGGCAGCACCGAGAAGGGCTCGCCCGGCACGCGTAGATTCAGAGCGTCGGCGCCGGCGGGCTCGTCCTCGACGGCGGCCACCTGCGCAGCCGACGGACCGCGCCGGCACCGCGCCACCATCTCGGACACGGCTGTGGACGATCCCGCAAACAAGGCCTCGACGCTGCCGTCGCGGCGATTGCGAACCCAGCCCTCGACGTCCAGCACGGACGCGACATGCGCCACCCAGGCGCGGTAGCCGACGCCCTGCACCCGGCCCCGGATCATCACCTGACGGATCGCATCGCTCATCGCCGTGTCAGTCCGGTTGCCGCTTCAGCCCAAGAAATTGCTCGCCGCGCTCCCTGACAATGGCGGCGCGCGACACCCGTTCCATCAGCTCGGCCGAGGCGAGGCCCGGTAAATTCTTCGGCGCCGCCCCGTCGTGGATCGCCGACAGCGTCGCGAACACCGCCTGGGTCGCCGCCGCGATCGGGGCATGGCCCTGCACCGCGATCCGCACCCGCCGGCTCGCCAGATAATCCCAATCGGTGATCGTGTCGGACGGCCCGCCAAGCACGATCGGCAGCGTCGTCGCCGCAGCAATCGCGTCGAGTTGCGCGCGGGTCTTGACGCCGGTGAAGAACAGCGCGTCGACGCCTGCCGCCTCATAGGCCACGGCGCGATCAATCGCATCCTCAAGCGTGCTCATCGTCAGCGCGCCGGTGCGGCCGACGATCACCACCGTTGGATCGATCCGCGCGTCGAGCGCCGCCTTGATTTTGCCGAGTCCCTCTTCCGGTGAAACCAATTGCGGTGTCGCTTCGCCGAACGCCTGCGGCAGCAACGTATCCTCGATGGTCAATCCGGCGGCGCCGGCGGCCTCCAGTTCCTGCACGGTGCGCCGCACGTTGAGCGCGTTGCCGTAGCCGTGATCGGCATCGACCAGCACCGGCAAGGCCGCGGCGCGCGCCATCCGCCGCATCTGTTCGGCAAGTTCGGTCAGCGTGATCAGCGCGACATCGGGATCGCCCAGGATCGCCAGCGACGCCACCGAGCCGCCGAACATGCCGAGTTCGAAGCCGAGATCGTCGGCGATCCGGATCGAGATCGCATCGTAGACCGACGCCGGCCTTACGCAGCGCGATCCCGACAGGATCGCGCGTAGCGCGGCGCGGCGGTTGCGCCAGGCCATCGGTTCAGGCGAATTCGAGAATGACGGCGTCGACCGCCAGCGTCGCGCCGGCGGTGGCGTGGATCTTCTTCACCGTGCCGTCGCGCTCGGCGCGCAGCACGTTCTGCATCTTCATCGCCTCGACCACCGCGAGCGTCTCACCGGTTTTGACCTCCTGGCCCTCGGTTACCGCGATCGACACCACCAGGCCCGGCATCGGGCACAGCACCTTCTTGCCGGTATCGGCCTTGTTGCCGACCAGCATCCAGCGCGCCGACGACGCCTCGCGTTCGGTGAAGACGTTGACCGCAACCTCGTAGCCCTGATGCGCCAGCCGCACACCGTTCGGGATCGGCCGAACCTGCACTGCGATGGGATAGCCGTCGATGGTGCCCTGCCACACCGGATCGCCCGGCATCCAGGGCGAAACCAGCAGATGCGGCTGCCCCAGCGCGCCATCGGCGCCGACGAAGCGGACCACGAAGTCCTCGCCCTCTCGGGTGACGTCGAGCGGAATTTCGGCACGCTCCAGCCACACAGAGCGACGGCGTTCGCGGATCACCGCGCGGCCGATCATCTGGCCCGAGATCTTGCGCTTGCGCTCGCCGATCACCCGGTCGATCGCGGCGCCGACCGCGGCGATCCGGCGGGCAATGTCGCCTTCCGGCTCCCGCGCCGCGAAGCCCTGCGGAAATTCCTCGGCGATGAAGCCGGTCGACAGATTGCCCTCGCGCCAGCGCGGATGGGTCATCAGCGCCGACAGGAACGGAATGTTGTGGCGGATGCCGTCGATGTAGAACGAGTCCAGCGCATGGGCCTGGGCCTCGATCGCAGCGGCCCGCGACGGCGCATGGGTGACCAGCTTGGCGATCATCGGATCGTAATAGATCGCGATCTCGCCGCCCTCCTGCACCCCGGTGTCGTTGCGCACGGTGATGCCGTCGGAGCTACTTTCCGCCGGCGGGCGATACTTCACCAGCCGCCCGATCGAAGGCAGGAAGTTGCGGAACGGATCCTCGGCATAGACCCGCGATTCCACCGCCCACCCCTTCAGCGTGACGTCCTTTTGGGCGATCGACAGCTTCTCGCCGGCGGCGACCCGAATCATCTGCTCGACCAGATCGACCCCGGTCACCATCTCGGTGACCGGATGCTCGACCTGCAGCCGCGTGTTCATTTCGAGGAAGTAAAAGCTCTTGTCCTGCCCGGCGACGAATTCGACGGTGCCGGCGGAATCGTAATGGACTGCCTTGGCGAGAGCGACCGCCTGATCGCCCATCTTGCGGCGGGTGGCCTCGTCGAGCAGCGGCGACGGCGCCTCCTCGATCACCTTCTGGTTGCGGCGCTGGATCGAACATTCGCGCTCGCCGAGATAGATCACGTTGCCATGCTTGTCGCCGAGCACCTGGATCTCGATGTGGCGCGGGTCGACGATGAATTTCTCGATGAAGATCCGGTCGTCGCCGAACGACGACTTGGCCTCTGCCGTCGCTAGCCCGAAGCCCTCCTCGACTTCCGATGTCGAATAGGCGATCCGCATGCCCTTGCCGCCGCCGCCGGCGGAGGCCTTGATCATCACCGGATAGCCGATTTCGTCGGCGATCTTGATCGCGTGCTTGCCGTCGGTGATGACGCCCAGATGGCCCGGTACGGTGGAGACGTTGGCCGCCGCGGCGGCCTTCTTGGATTCGATCTTGTCGCCCATCGCGGCGATGGCGCCGGGATTGGGACCGATGAAGACGATGCCGGCCTCGGCTAGCGCCACCGCGAAAGCCTCGCGTTCCGACAGAAAGCCGTAGCCGGGATGCACCGCCTCGGCGCCGGTCTGCTTGCAGGCGGCGATGATCTTCTCGATCACCAGATAGCTTTCGGATGCCGCCGGCGGCCCGATCAGAACGGCGTGATCCGCCATTTCGACATGCAACGCGTCGCGGTCGGCCTCGGAATAGACCGCGACGGTCTCGATACCCATCCGCCGAGCGGTTTTGATGACCCGGCAGGCGATCTCGCCGCGATTGGCGATCAGAATTCTTTTGAACATGTGCTTTTTGCTTGCAAGCTTGGGGGTGGGTCAGCCCTCCCGGCCGGGACGGCAATCTGGCATCCGGGTGTGCTTGTAACAATTCTGTCGCTCAGGAAAACTAGATATTGTGGAGGGGTCACGGGATTCCCCCTCGCTCCGGAAGAGGCTGCCATGCACCGTCCACTCGCCATCCTGTCCGCGGGCCTCGTGCTGTTGTCCGCGACCACGGCTTTCGCCCAGAATAATCAGCCCCGCAACCTAATTCTGTTCATCCCGGACGGATTGCGGGCCTTGAAGGTGACGCCGGAAACCGCGCCAGCGATGGCTGCGATCCGCGATCGGGGCGTTAATTTCAAGAACCCGCATTCGCTGTTTCCGACCTTCACCATGGCGAACGGCTCGGCGATGGCGACCGGCCACTATCTGGGCGACACCGGCGTGTTCAGTAATTCGATCTATACCGGCCACCCCACCGCGGTGCAGAACGGCAGCGTGGTGCCGTTCATCGAGCACGACCAGGTGCTGCTCGACCTCGACGAGCAGTTCAACGGCGATTTCCTTGACGAGGAAACCATCCTCAAGGCGGCGCGCGAAAAAGGCTTCAGCACCGCCGCGATCGGCAAGCTCGGCCCGACGCTGTTGTTCGACCATACAGAACGCAGCGGCACCAAGACCATCACTGTCGACGACCAGACCGGCGCGGTCGACAAGGAGGGCAAGCTGATCGGCGTGCCGTTGTCCGACGAGATCAAGGCGGCGCTGAATGCCGCCAGCCTGCCGCTGGCGACCCCGAGCCGCGGCGACAACGGCAAGGCCGGCGATTCCAAGACCCCCGGCACCGTGGTTGCCAATATTGCCCAGCAGGCCTATCTGGCCGACGTCGCCAGCAAGGTGGTGCTGCCGATGTTCAAGGCGCGCAGCAAGCCGTTTGTGCTGGTGTTCTGGTCGCGCGATCCGGACGGCACCCAGCATAACAACGGCGACAGCCTCAACAGCATCACGCCCGGCATCAACGGCCCGGCCTCGATGGCCGCGATCAGGAACGCCGACGACAACCTCGCGCAATTGCGCAAGGCGCTGGACGAGCTCGGGCTTGCCGCCTCGACCAATATCATCGTCTCCGCCGATCACGGCTTCTCGACGATTTCCAAGGAGAGCAAGACCAGCACCACGATCAAGGGCAGCTATCCGGATACGCCGGCCGGCTTCCTGCCGCTGGGCTTTCTTGCCATCGATCTGTCGAAGGCGCTCAACCTGCCGCTGTTCGATCCCAACGACAAGAACGCCCGCGTCGGAGACAACGCGTTTCCCAAGGCCGGTAATGCGCTGCTCGGCCAGGATCCCGCGAAGCCCGAGCTGATCGTCGCCACCAATGGCGGCTCCGACCTGATCTATCTGCCGAACAAGGACCGCAAGCTGGCGGACCGTGCGGTGAAAGCGCTGCTGGAGCAGGACTACATCAGCGGCATCTGGGTCGACGACAGCCTCGGGCGCTATCCCGGCGCCCTGCCGATGTCGACGCTGAACCTACAGGGCAAGGCGGTGACGCCGCACCCGGCGATCGTAGTCAACTTCCGCTCCTATGCGTCGGGCTGCGAGCAGCCGACCAACTGCTCGGTCGAGATCGCCGACACCATCCTGCGGCAAGGCCAGGGCATGCACGGCACCTTCAGTCGCGGCGACACCATGAACTTCATGGCGGCGATCGGACCGGACTTCAAATCGGGCTACGCCGACCCGCTGCCGGTCAGCAATGCCGATGTCGGCATGACCGCGGCCCGGCTCATGGGACTGGCGCCCAAGGCCAACGGCACACTGATCGGACGGGTGATGACCGAAGCCATGCCAAACGGCGCCACGCCGAAGGCCTTCGTCGGCTCGATGAAATCGCGCGTATCGGCGAACGGGCTGAGCACCGTGCTGAAATTCCAGCGCGTCTTGAACCAGCGCTATTTCGATGTCGCCGGCTTCCCGGGACGAACGGTCGGCCTGGAGCCGGACAAGCAGAAGACCGCGGGAAAATAACCACCGCTGTTCAAAGGCCTGGGATGGAGTCGCGATCCTCATTGTGAGCCGTCGCGGCTCCGCCCGGGCACGGCGCAAAACAAGAACGGCGGGCCAAGAGACCCGCCGCTGCAAACCTTCGCGTTGGTCGCAGAATCACATGCCGAGATCGAACATGTTCGGCAGCTGCTGCACCAGCGGCATCGTCGCGGCGCCGATCACGGTGGCGGCAACCAGTCGCCTCAACGCATTGTTGTTGTTGCGGCGGTTGCTGCGCATCTGCCGGGCGATCCACTCCAGCACTTCGGTGTTCACGCCGATCGCCTGAGTGGGCGCCCAGGTCTCGATCGCGGTGTCCGGCGACAGCGCCACGGTGCGCGACGGCACCGGCAGACCGGAGGCCGACGCCGCGTGATGCACGATCGCCTTGGCGAACAAGTCGTCGAACAGCCCGTCATCGCTGCGCTCGGCGGCGGCATCGTTGATCTCGAACAGCGCTTCGGCTTCGGCCCGGCTGACCGGCTGATTTTCGACCGCGGCGGCGGTCAGGATCCGCGCGCACCAGGCAGCGTCGGCGGCGTCCAGCATCCGGGAGAAATGAACGCGACCCTGGGTCGTCGGTCCTTCTCCGGTAATCACGCCATCGCGCACAACGCCGAGGGCCTGCGCAGCGGTATAGCGGTCCGCAATCCGGGAGGTTTCGATGACGCCGATCTCTTCGGCATGGTCAGAGGTAGTCATGGTATCACTCTTCTCTTTTGTTGTAGACCCAGCATTTCCACGCCGGTGTAAACGATTGGTTAAGCCATCGACTTTGGTCGCGAACGAGTCGGCATCGATCTTAAGATTGTTAAAATAGTTGCCAAATTGTCGCTGTGATTTGCATCACGGCGAGAGTAATCGCAGCCGCCTTCGGCGGCGGTGCGGCACGCAAGCGGCGATATCAAGGCAGCGACGATTTCGACGCCAATGTGATTCTTGCGCACCCGAACTCGGCGCGCGCCAAATCGCTGGGCGGGTGCCAGCAGCTCGCCCAGCAACGCCGAAAACTCTATCCAAGCATCAGAAATCGTTAAATTTTTTCCGAAATCCAGTTCGCCAGCACCAATCCCACGGCGCCCGAAAAAGCAGTGATGAAGGTGCCCCAGGAGATGTCGAGCGCCACCACCGGCCAGGTCCAGTGCTTCAGCAACGCCAGCGCGGTAAGCTCGAAGGTGGCGTAGCAGAACAGCCCGAACAATGCGCCGTAGACGAGCGACGATTGCCAGGTCGCGCTGGCCGGGCCGTTGACGAAGATGACAATACCCACAACGTAGAGCAGGTAAAACAGAATCGCCGGCGCCAGCCTGACCTCGCCGAGCATGTCGCCGACCTGCGCGGTGAAGAAGTTCTTCGCGATCGTCCCCAGGAACAGGAAATCCAGCGGGATCAGGATGATGAATGTTGCCAGGTAGAGAATGCCATATCGCTTCAAGTCGCCCTCCAGCGTGATTCAAATCTCGTCCAGTTCCAATACGTTCGAGATTGTTGAAGGTTGCAATCCATTTGCGCGCGAAAGCGTTGATCTGTTCCACGACCTTCGGATGACAACAGCCTGATGCCCAACGACATCCCCCAGCCAATGATCGTCTGGTTCCGCGACGATTTGCGGCTCTCGGACCATCCGGCGCTGCACGCCGCAGCGCAAACCGGAAAGCCGCTGGTTTGCGTGTATGTCCTGGACGAAGCGAGCCCGGCAATCAGGCCGCTCGGCGACGCCGCTCGCTGGTGGCTGGCGCAATCGCTGCGGGCGCTGCAGACCAGCCTGATCGGGCTTGGCGGCACGCTGCTGCTGCGTCGCGGACCGGCGGACCGGATCATCACCGGGCTGGCGCGCGAGATCGATGCCGGCGGGGTCTATTGGAACGAAATCGAGATGGCGCCGGAGCGCGCCCAGGCCGACGCCCTCGACGCTTCGCTGGACCGGCTGGGAATCCCGACGCACCGCTTTCGCGGCGACCTGCTGGCGGCGCCTCGCGACATCCGCACCAAGGACGGCCGCGGGCTGCGGGTGTTCACGCCGTTCTGGAAACGGGTTCAGACTCTCGGCGGCCCGCCGAAGCCGCTGCCGGCGCCAAGCGCGTTGCGACCGCCGCCGCTTCTGCCCGGCGACACGCTGGCCGACTGGAAGCTGGAGCCGACACAACCGGACTGGGCCGGCGGCCTGCGCGAGACCTGGACCCCGGGCGAAGCCGCCGCGCAGGCCGTGCTGACACAATTCCTCGATCGGGCATCGGGCTACGCCACCGGGCGCGACCGGCCGGATCGCGACGTCACCTCCGGACTCTCGCCGCATCTGCGGTTCGGCGAGATCAGCCCGCGGCAGGTCTGGCACGCGGCGAAATTCGCCGTGGCAGAGCGGCCGGCGATCGCGGGCGATATCGACAAGTTCCTCAGCGAACTGGGCTGGCGCGAATTCTGCCGACATCTGCTGTTCGACCTCCCCGATCTCGTCACGCGCAATCTGCAGCCGGCGTTCGACGCCTTTCCATGGCGGCACGACGCCGAAGCGCTGCGGGCCTGGCAGCGCGGCCGGACCGGCTATCCGATCGTCGACGCCGGAATGCGGCAGCTCTGGCACAGCGGCGTGATGCACAACCGGGTCCGCATGGTGGTGGCGTCGTTCCTGGTCAAGCACCTGTTGATCGACTGGCGCCACGGCGAACGATGGTTCTGGGACACGCTGGTCGACGCCGATCCCGGCAGCAACCCGGCGAACTGGCAATGGGTCGCGGGCTGCGGCGCCGATGCCGCGCCGTATTTCCGGGTGTTCAACCCGATCCTGCAGGGTGAGAAATTCGATCCCGACGGCGACTACGTTCGGCGCTGGGTCCCGGAGATCGCGGGCCTGCCGACCAAGCTGATCCACCAACCGTGGACCGCGACGCCGCTCGAACTCGCCGCCGCCGGCGTCACCCTCGGCCGCAACTACCCGAACCCGATCGTCGATCACAAGGTCGGACGGCAGCGCGCGCTGGATGCCTACGCCACAGTGCGTAAGCGTTGAATCAGTGCGAGCTTGTCAACAACAATTCCGCGAATCGGATATCGTCAATGGCATCGCTAACCTGATTTGGGGGATACCATGGACGACGAAAAGCCGATGATCGATCAAGTGACGGATGCCATCAGCGACGCGGTGGAAGCCACCAAGAAGGTGGCCAAGAAGGCTCGCAAGGCCGTCAAGAAAGCCGCCAAGAAGGTCGCCAAGAAAGTGACCGCCGCCAAGGCTCCGGCGAAGAAGGCCAAGAAGGCCGCCGACGGCGAGGCGGCTCCGGCCGCCAAGAAGCCGCGCGCCAAGAAGGCCGCGGCCTGAGAAGGTTAGTCCGACGATTTCCG
>NZ_JACABA010000002.1:669227-765011 GCF_013377015.1 Rhodopseudomonas sp.
AGGCCGCCGTGAAGAAGACTGCAAAGAAGGCCACCAAGAAGACGGCGAAGAAGGCTGCCAAGAAGGTCGCGCCGAAGAAGGCAAAGAAGGCCAAGAAGTCGAAGCGCTGAGCGCTCGACATACGGCAAGCGGGAGCTTCCAGAGGATCTCTGGAGGCTTTTTGCTGCCCGCCTGCCCGCACGCTACGCCGGCGCGCGGATCACCAGAACCACTGCGGCGGCGCAGGTCACCATGCCGGCGATCGCGATTGCATCGAGCTGTTCGCCGAACAGCACATAGGCCATCACCGCGGTGACCGCCGGAACCAGATAGAACAGGCTGGCCACCGAGGTCGTGGCGGAGCGCCGGATCAGCCAGTACAACAGCCCGATCGATCCGATCGACAGCACCACCGCGAGCCAGATCACCGCAAGCACGAACTCGCTGGTCCAGCGCACCTCGCGGGTCTCGAACAGCCAGGCCCCGGCCGCGAAGAACGCCAGCGCCGCGAGATATTGCACGACATTGCCGGCGCGCCAGTCGATGCCGCTGCAAAAACGTTTCTGATACAGCGTGCCGATGGTGATGCTGACCAGCGAGCAGGCTGACGCCAGCCAACCCCAGCCGGCGTCGCCGCTGATCGAGCGGTTGTGCAGGATCATCAGGGCGCCGCCGAGCCCAAGCAGCAGCCCCGCCCATTGCAATGGCGTGACCCGCTCGCCAAGCCAACGGTTCGCCAGGGTCGAGGTCAGGATCGGCTGCAGCCCCGGGATCAGCGCCGACAGTCCGGCCGGAATCGAATGCGCGATCGCGATCGCGGTGCCGGCGAGGTAGATGCCGTGCACCAGGATGCCGGCGACCACGCTGTGGCCGAGGCCGGCCAGGTCGGGCCAGCGCGGCCGCGCGATCGCCGCGATGATCGCCATCAGCGTCACCACCAGCACCATCCGGATCGCCAGATAGGTCAGCGGCTCGGCGCCGCTCAGCGCATATTTGGTGCCGACAAATCCGGTGCTCCACAGCACCACGAAGATCACCGGCGCCGCGCGCGCGGCGACATTTTCTGCATTGCGATTCATTGTCACCCTGAGTGCCTGATCGTATGTTGCCGGGCAACGACGAATTGCGGCGCCCTGCTCGAATCACATCGCAAGGCGCCGGCCATCAGGAAGGAACCGTCATGGACGTTCGCGCCGCTGTCGCCATCGCCGCCGGCAAACCGCTTGAGGTAACCACCGTTCAACTCGAAGGTCCGCGCGAAGGCGAAGTGCTGGTCGAGATCAAGGCCACCGGGGTCTGCCACACCGACGAATTCACCCTGTCGGGCGCCGATCCGGAAGGCCTGTTCCCTGCGATTCTCGGCCACGAGGGCGCCGGTGTCGTGGTCGATATCGGCAAAGGCGTCACCAGCGTGAAAAAGGGCGATCACGTCATCCCGCTGTACACGCCAGAATGCCGGCAGTGCCCGTCCTGCCTGTCGCGCAAGACCAATTTGTGCACCGCGATCCGCGCCACCCAGGGCCAGGGCCTGATGCCCGATGGCACCTCGCGGTTCTCGCTCGGCGGCAAGCCGATCCATCACTATATGGGCACATCGACATTCGCGAATTACACCGTGCTGCCGGAAATCGCGGTGGCAAAGATCCGCGAGGACGCGCCGTTCGACAAGGTCTGCTACATCGGCTGCGGCGTCACCACCGGGATCGGCGCCGTGATCAACACCGCCAAGGTCGAGCAAGGCGCCAAGGCGATCGTGTTCGGGCTCGGCGGCATCGGGCTCAACGTGCTGCAGGGCCTGCGGCTGGCCGGCGCCGACATGATCATCGGCGTCGATCTCAACAACGACCGCAAGGCCTGGGGCGAACGCTTCGGCATGACGCATTTCGTCAACCCGACCGACCACGGCAAGGATCTGGTGCCCTACCTCGTCAACATGACCAAGCAGGGCGCCGACCAGATCGGCGGCGCCGATTACACCTTCGACTGCACCGGCAATGTCACGGTGATGCGGCAAGCGCTCGAAGCCTGCCATCGCGGCTGGGGTCAGTCGATCGTGATCGGCGTGGCGCCGGCCGGCGCCGAGATTTCGACGCGGCCGTTCCAGCTCGTCACCGGCCGGGTCTGGAAGGGCTCGGCGTTCGGCGGCGCGCGCGGCCGCACCGACGTGCCAAAGATCGTCGATTGGTACATGCAGGGCAAGATCCAGATCGATCCGATGATCACTCACGTGATGCCGCTCGCCGAGATCAACAAGGCGTTCGAGCTGATGAAGTCAGGCCAATCGATCCGCGGCGTGGTGACGTTCTAGGAGCGCGGACGATCGGACCCAGCCGTCGCCGATTGAGGTGCCGGCAGGGCGGCAGGCGCGGAGATTGAGCCGCCGCCCGCTTGCCTCGGCGTCGCGTCGGGGGAATATTTGGCGGGAGAGAAAAGATTCACCCGAGGAGCCAGCCGTGACGCTCTCCCCCAAGGCACGCGACCGGATCTATTCTTTGATCGGCCTCGCGATGGGCGTTTCCGCCGCGATCCTGAGCGACCACATCGGCGGCATTGTCCGCGCCCTTCAGCAGGTGGCGCAGCAATATCTCGCCTCCTTGGTGTTCCAGAGCCTGTTCATTGTCATGATCGGCGCAATAGCCGCCGCGCTGTTCAAGCTCCGCACGCGCCGACTGCGGCTTTATGCCAACCTCGAAATCCTGTTCGGATTGTTTGCGTCGGTCTATGCGGCCAACGAGCTTTACGCGGCGCTCACGCCGGAATCGCGGACCAAGGGTCTTTTCGCGACTGTGGCCGGCATCTACATCATTATTCGGGGACTGGATAACCGGCAGAAATCCTATCCGCCGAGCGTCGCCGTCGAGGGCGCGGGCTGAATCAGAACTCTTCCGGACAGGGATCGACGATCGTCCACAGATCGGCGCCGTTCTTGATCTTCTTCATCTCGGGCGTAAGGCCGCCATTGCGGCTGATCCAGTCCTTCACCGGCTGCGGATAATACGACATTAGGTCCGAGGTCCCCTGCGTGCTGGTGACCTTGATGCCGAAGGTGAAAGCCTTGTCGTAATAGGCCTGGTGAAAGCCGAGGCTGGCGCGCGGCGTCACGCAGATCTTGTTCATCGGCACGATCCCGAACACCATGGTGCAGGCGGAATTGCAGATGCCGTCGATGATGACGCGTTCGCGGCGGTCGCGGATCCGCTCGTACTTCGCCTTGTATTCGGTGACATAGCCGCCGTGGTCGCGGGTGATCCGCAGATCGGCGCGGGCCGGCGAAATGGCCAGCAGCAAGGGCAGCAGAAGACAGCAGAGCAGCTTTGGCATGGATCGATCTGATACCCGGAATTGACGCTCGGCCGGTGCGCCGGCCGAAGCCGCCGCGCCAACCGCCGAACTCTGGCGTCACAGTGTTTGGATTTCGTTAAGCATCGCAATCCGGCGAAAATGCGGGAAATCCCAGCCCGTTGAAAATGCGCATAAAAATGCGGAATTCAGGCTCGGTCGGGCTGGCTTTCGCGGTTTTGCGGGGTATGGTGCGGCCAACGCACTCGTAGCTCAGCTGGATAGAGCATCGGATTTCGATTCCGAGGGTCGGGAGTTCGAATCTCTCCGAGTGCGCCAACAGTCCGCGACGCCCTCCCGATTCAGGATCAGCGCGGCCCCTTTGGCGCGGCATTTCCGGCGATCCGGCCCGGAGTCTCGCGATCCGTCGCACGCCGGTTTGTATTGATCGCGAGTCGGTGCAAATGTGCCCGGCAAAGGACACCGAATGACACAATCGCGGGAAAACCGACTGTTGACGATGATGCCGTCCGGCGACTTCGAGCGGTTGCGGCCGCATCTGCACAAGGTGACGCTGGACTACCGGATGCCGCTCTATGAGGCCCACAAGCCGATCAACGACATCTATTTCCCGGCCGAGGGCGTCGCCTCGCTGGTCAATGCGATGGCCGATGGCAGGTCAGCCGAGGTTGGCACCATCGGCAATGAAGGCGTCGTCGGCATCCCGGCGATTCTCGGCGACAACGTGGGCCCGCTCAACGTCTACGTCCAGGTTCCCGGCTTCGGCTTCAAGGTGAAGTCCGAGATCCTAAAGGACTTGCTGACGGCCAGCACGGCCTCGCGCACCTTGATGCTGCATTATGTCCACGCGTTCTTCAATCAGGTGGCGCAGTCGGCGGCGTGCAACACCTGCCACAACATCGAACAGCGCTGCTGCCGCTGGATGTTGATGACCCACGACCGGATGCAGACCGACAATTTCCTGCTGACCCAGGAATTCCTGGCGATGATGCTGGGCGTCCGACGCACCGGTGTCACCGACGTTGCCCGGAAATTGAAGAGCAAGAAGCTGATCGACTATGTGCGCGGTCGCGTCACCATTCTTGATCGTCCCGGGCTCGAACAGTATTCCTGCGAGTGTTACGCGGTCAGCAAACGGGAATTCGACCGCCTGCTTGGGCCGTCAAGGGGCCTCTGAGCAAGTGGCAGGTCAACGCGAGCGCGCCGCCATTAGTGCGCGCCCCTGAGCGTGCAGGACGTCGTGCAGGTGGTGGTGGCGCCGTGTTTGCAGACCTTGCAGACCTTGACGCACTGCTCCATGTCCTTCGGATTGTAGGCGCTGTAGAGCCCGGCCGCGCAGCTCGATATTGATCCGGTCACATCTTCTTCGGACGAGCACGACGCCAGCGTCAGCGCGGCGAGAACAACCATGATGGATCGATACGGCATTTGCTATCCGCCGTGTTGGGGTCAGTTTCGGTTGCAAACCGAGCCGGTGCGCGATGCGCGCCAGCCAATGAGATAACCTATCCGAAATTCCTTATTCGATCATTAGGGATTTGCTGGGGCCGGCGGCGGACGCAATGCCCCCTTCGCCGATCAGATCCGGCTTTCGCGCCGGCCTGACGAACACGCCGGTCCGGCCGAATTGCCGGCTGGCGACGATCATGACCGCGCACAGCACGTAGAAGCAGGCGCCGAGCGCGTAGGTTTTGGCGATGCCGAATTCGATCGACAGCGCCATGCCAAGCACCGAGGCTAGCATCGAGGTGATGCCGTTCACGCTCCAGAAGAACGGCAGCAGTTCCGAATGCCGACGCCACAGGCTGAGCCCGAGCGGGAACATCATCCCCATGCAGAAAGCCGGAGGCGCCAGCAGTGCGATCGAGACCAGGATCCGCATCTCGGTGGCTTCCGCGCGCGCCCATGTCGTCAGTTCAGGCGTCAGCAACCCCGCCACCACCAGCGTCGTCAGCAGAGCGATCACCCGGGAGATCACCGCCCCCAGCCGCGGCGGATTGGCGCCGACCGTGGTGCTGCCGATCCCGCCGAACAGCAGAATGGTGAACAGCACCACCGCCAGCCCGTAGACCGGATGGCCGAGAAACACCATCAGCCGCTGCATCTGCGAAATCTCGATCAGCATGAAGCCCATGCCGATGGCGCTGAAATACACCACCGGCGGTGTCAGCGTCGACAGCGGCATCTGCTTGGCGAGGCGCAGGAACGGACTGACTATGTAATACAGGCAGGCGCATAGCGCGATGATCACCAGCAAGAGCGTGGTGCTGATCGCCGCGTTGTTGTTGGCACTCACGGTCGCCGGTTTGGCGACAAAATCGCCGAACCGCGACGTATAGAAAAAGAACGGATTGTCGTCGGTCGAGGGCGCGATGTTTTCCGGCAAGGAGTCGAAGAATGCTTTGTCCGCCTTGCCGGACAGCAGCGTCGAGGTGACGGCGTCGAACCCGACATCCGGTCCCAGCAGGATCTTGAAGCCCTGCGCGGTGAGCCGGTCGCGCGCGCCCTGCCATTGCGCGTCGGTGAAGGCGTCGGGCCGGGTGATCACGGTGACGATATTGCCGACATTCAGCGCGACGATATGGCGCGGCAGCTCGGCCGCGGCCACGCCCTTGTTCTGCAGCGCGCTCGCGGCGATCGCCACCAGGCGATAGAATTCGCCGCGGTGATGCTCCGGCTCGTACCAGCGCGAGACCGACAGCAGCCCGCCCGGCTTCAGCGCCCGGTAGAAATCCTCCCACGCCTCGATGGTGTAAAGTCGATTTTCGGTGAGTGTCAGTCCGCCGGCTGCGGTCGCTGCCCAGGTGTCGATCAGCGAAATCTGCACCAGGTCGTAGCGATCGGTGGAATGGTTGATGTAGCTGCGGGCTTCGGCATTGACCAGCGACACGCCGGGCTGGCGGTCGAGATGGCCGGAGAAATCGGCGAACTTGTCGGTGAGGACCTCGAAGATCGCCGGATTGATCTCGATGCCGTGGATCTGCTTGGCGCCGAAATACAGCGCCGACAGCACGTCACGTCCGCCGCCGACACCGACCACAGCGACCTCGGCCGACGGCTGCACCAGATAGGCGGCGTTGATGACGTCGTCCTTGAGATAGCCGAGCTTGCCGAGATCGCCATTAAAGCGGGTGATTACGGTGCCGGCATCGGCGTCGATGTCGAGGCGGTTCTGCTCGATCGTCATGGTCTGGTCGTGCGCGAAGCCCCAGCCGAACGGGGTGTCCTGCTGTTGCTTGGTGACCCGCACCCGCGAATAGGTGTTCCAGCGCTCGAACAGCGTTCCGGTCTGTTGCGCGCCCTTGGCCCAGTAGACGCCGAGATGGCTCCTGCCGGACAGATCAAGCCCGGTATGCACGGCGGCTGCCGCAGCCAGCGTCAACGCCACCGCGCCGCTCAGCCGCAGCACGTGACGCTCGCCACTGCCGCGCGCCACCATCCACCCGGCGGCAGCCGCAAAGGCTCCGATCCACAGCGTGGCGCTGACCGGATCGACCACCAGCAACACGAAGATGACGCCGAGGCAGCCGAGCGCCGCGCCGGACAGGTCGGCGGCATAAAGCCAGCCGCCGCGATAGGGCAGCCGGGTCAGCAGCAGTGTGATGCAGACGCCGCTCTCACCGAACGGCATGACGAAGCCAACGGTCGCGACCGCCAGCGTGATCGCCACGTAGTTCGCGGGGATCAGCAGCGGCACGCACAGGAAGGCGATCATGGCGCCGACGCCGGTGATCGCGAACCACGAAGCATGGTGGGCGAATTCCGCCGCCACCCGGTCCGGCGCGTAGCGCAGCGGCTTGTTGTAGACTTCCATCGCGCCGCGGGTGAGCCCCAGCATGGCAAGCGAAATCGCTGCGAACGCGAAGTGATAATACAGCATCACGCTGAAGAAGCGGGTAATCAGGATCTGGTAGGACAGCGTGGCCGAGGCCAGCACGAACATTGCAAGATAATAGCGGCCGGGGATTTTCGGGAATGCCTGCAATGTCGCGTCTCCAATGACAGCTTCAGCCCAATCGGCGCCATGCAGCGGCCGGCAGTCGCGCCAGCGTCGCATCGCCAACAGTCCGTTCCACCCCTACGCCGTGTTTGTTAATGTTTGCTCAGCGGCCGGCCCGGATTTGCCCGCTATCCATGGCGGCGGTGAATTTAGTCCGGGATAGTCCAAAACGCTCCGACGGCGCCACTTGACTCCAAAAGAACAAAAAGAGAACATTCTGCCATCAATGCAGTGTCCACCGCGCGCCGCCTTACCGGAGTTCCTTGCCATGTCCGAACCCGCCCAGCAGCTGCCATCCGACCATTACGAGCAGGCCTGCGACCAGGCCATTGCGATGTGCAATGGCAGCACGCGCGGCGCGATCAAGGCGTTGATCATGGCGAACGAATATCTCGAGGCCGAGTTGCAGGAACTGCAGGCCGCAGTGTCGAAGGGGTTTGGTCGCGGCAGGCATGAGCCGGCGGCGAACCAGGGCACCGAAGCGGTGCCGCGCAACCGTGCCGACTGGTACGATTGAGGCCTGCCCCGATGGCCGACGTCACCTATTTTGTCGCCTTGCCGTTTGTCGCCTCCGATGACGGGATCGCGCCGGGCGAGCCGACCGAATGCTTCAACCCGGTTGCCGCGATCCGGCGCGCCGAGGCGCTGTCGCGGATCGCGGGTCACGTCGGCGCGGTGGCGTTCAGCCGAACCGGCGATCCCAATATCGGCGAATTCCACGACGCCACGGTGTTGCGAAAGTTCGGCGAGGTGCCGGACGATCTCAATGGGCTGTGACCCACGGTTTTGGCCGGACGGTGATTTCTGGTCGGTCTGTTGCGTTGACGTCGGCCGACCGACTTTGGCATAACTGGATCGCGCATTTCGCGGGACACGACGACCACCGGGACATCATGAGAAACGGGCTGTATTCGATCCATGTCGATCTGCTCGACGGGCGGTCGGGCAAAGGCAGTGGCGTAGTGATGTTCCGGGATGGCAAGATCCTGGGCGGCGACGCCTACCTGTTCTACACGGGCAGCTATGTCGTGACCGGCGACGCCTTCAAGGGTGAGGTTCTGGTCAGCCAGCATACTCCCAGCCCCGACGCCAATCCGCTGTTCGGCGGCCAGAAAAATCCGGTCGGGATCGGCGTGTCCGGCACTTCCACCGAGACCGCGGCGGTGATGAGCGGAACAGCGCTGGTCGGCAAGGCCAGTCTGATTTTCAAGGCCACGCTGCGCAAACTAGCCGATACCGACTGAAGCGGGACGATTTCGGCTCGTCACCCCGCCTCGGTTTGTTGTTGCAGTACGATCCGCGCACCGCCACCGGCGGTGCGAAGTCGGGCGTCAGGCGGCGCGTACCGTCGCCAGGAACTTGCTGACTTCCAGCTTAAGTCGGTTGCTGTCGCGCGACAGCGACTGAGCCGCCGACAGCACCTCCGACGACGCCGATCCGGTATCGGACGCGCCATGCTGGACGTCGGCGATGTTGGTGCTGACCTGCGTTGTGCCTTGGGCGGCCAGCTGGACATTGCGCGCGATCTCCTGGGTCGCGGCGCCCTGCTCTTCCACCGCCGAAGCGATGGTCGAGGCAATTTCCGACATCCGGCCGATGGTGTCGCTGATTTCCTTGATTGCAGCGACCGAATCCTGCGTCGCCGCCTGGATCCCGGTGATCTGCTGCCCGATCTCGCCGGTGGCCTTGGCGGTCTGCTCGGCCAGCGCCTTCACTTCCGAGGCAACGACCGCGAAACCGCGACCAGCTTCCCCAGCCCGAGCCGCCTCGATGGTGGCGTTGAGCGCCAGCAGGTTGGTCTGGCCCGCAATGGTGTTGATCAGTTCGACAACGTCGCCGATCCGCGCCGCCGCCTTCGACAATTCGCCGACCCGGTCGTTGGTTTTGCGGGCCTGATCGACCGCCTCGCTAGCGATCCGCGCCGAGTCCTGAACCTGACGGCTGATCTCGTTGACCGACGACGCCATTTCCTCGGTCGCCGAGGCCACCGATTGCACGTTGGTCGAGGCTTCATTCGATGCCGACGCGACCGCGATCGCCAGTTGCTGCGATCGTTCGGCGGTCGCGGTCAGCGAATTGGCGGATGCTTCCAGCTCGGTCGACGACGACGACACGGTCTCGACAATCTCGCCGATCGCGCCCTCGAACTCATTGGCAAGCTGGTTGGTATCGGCCTTGCGCTGGGCTAGCGCGCGGGCCTCTTGCTGCTTCTGCTCCGCCTCCAACTGCCTGCGCGCGACGGCATTGGTCTTGAAGACCTCGACCGCCTCGGCCATTTCGCCGATTTCATCGTCGCGACCGATACCCGGCACCGCGATTTCGATTCGTCCGCCGGCGAGGTCCTTCATCGCGCCGGTCATGGCAATGATCGGGCTGGTGATCCGCCGCGCCATCATAGTCGACGCCACCAGCGTGATCAGCAAAACGATGCCGGAGGCAATCAACGAACGCTGGGTGGCGGCCCAGGTCTGGGCGTCGAGATCGTCGATATAAACGCCGGTGCCGAGGATCCAGCCCCAGGGCGCGAAACCCTCGACATAACTCAGCTTCGGCGCCGGCCGCTCGGAGCCCGGCTTCGCCCAGTAGTAGTCGACAAATCCGCTGCCACTGCGCCGGACCGTGTCGGATATCTCGGCGAAGATCAACTTGCCGTTCGCATCCTTGCTCGTGGACTGATCGGTGCCGTCGAGCTTCGGCGACATCGGGTGCATCACCATCCGGCTCTGCATGTCGGTGACGAAGAAGTAATCGTTGTTGCCATAACGCAAGGCAGCGATCCTGGTCAGGGCTCGCTTCTGCGCCTCGGCCACCGCCGCGCCGTCGCCCTGTGCCGCCTGTTCCTGCTTGACGATGGACAGCGCCAGCTCGGTCATGTGCTTGAGCTCGATCTGCTTCTGCTGCTTCAGCCCGGAGCCCATTTCCCGGGAGTCGAGGACGGTGAGACCCAGCAGCCCCGCGGAGGCTAGACCGATCAGCGCATAAATCTTCCGACCGATGGTCATCTTGACCAGCGACATTTTCAGCCTCCGTGAGTAGCAAAGCGATCAGACAGACTTCGAACACTCGACATGGCCAGTACCGAGCGACCATGCTCGCGATTCCAATGTCAAGCATTGGCAGGATCGCGGATAACGCTTTGCTAAATATTAATGAGCGGCCCCGTAGGATTCCCAGGTTCCCGTCATACCTTGCATCCTTTGGTATTTCGACACCGCAACATTTCCGATGCCGAGCGATCGGCGCAGGCGTCGTGCGAGTCGCGGGTCGATACCGGTCTGACACTCCGTCTTGGGGCGTCTCGCTGGCACCGCGACGGCGCGGTCAGGCGGACGCGGTAACCGGTCCGATCGGCGCCAGTTCGCGCGGCGCGACTCGCGGCAAGATGATCTGAATGCGGGTGCCGCCGCCGGGTTCAGAGTCGAGGTCGAGCCGCCCGCCCAGCCGATTGGTGACGATGTTATAGACGATATGCAGGCCGAGCCCGGTGCCGCCCTGATCGCGCCGCGTGGTGAAGAACGGGTCGAAGGCGCGACGGCGGACGTCGAGACTCATGCCGCAGCCGTCGTCGGAATACAGGATCTCGACATTGTCCTTGCCGGATTCTCGGACCTTGATGTCGACGTTGCCGGCCCTGCCGTTCGGAAACGCGTGCGCCACCGAGTTCAGGAACAGATTGGTCAGCACCTGCCCATACGGCCCCGGATAGCTGTTCATCATCAGCCCCGGCTGACACTCGACATTCAGCGCCAGATTTTGCTTGCGCAGCCCCGGCCGCAAACTCATCACCACCTGCTCGGTGAGATCGCCGAGGTCAAAGCTGCGCTGGTCCGAATAATTGCGATCAGCGGCGACCTGCTTGAACGACTGGATTAACTCCGCCGCGCGGTTGAGATTGGCCACCAGCTGCGAGGACGCGTCGCGACTGGTCTCGAGGAATTCCGTCAAGCTCGACCGCTTCAAATCGCCGCGCCCGACCTCGGCCGCGAACATCGCGGTCTTCCGCTCCAACGACGACGCCACGGTGAGGCTGATCCCGACCGGATTGTTGACCTCGTGGGCGACGCCGGCCACCAGCCGGCCGAGTGCCGCGAGCTTTTCGGCCTCGATCAGCGATTGCTGGGTCTCCTTCAGATTGCGCAACGCCGCCTCGGCCGCGTCCTTGGCCTTGCGCATTTCCTGTTCGCCGCGCTTGCGATCGCCGATGTCGAGCGCCACCGTGACGATGCGCTCAATCTCGCCATCGGCGCCGAGCAGCGGTAGCTTGTTGACCAGCCATTGCCGCATCGTGCCGGTAGAATCGACATATTCCTCTTCGTAAAAGCCGAGATCCTTGCCGGCCGCCAGCACGCGCTTGTCGTTCTCGTCGGTCTTCTGCGCGCCGTAGCGCGACATCAGATCGCCGGTGGTGCGGCCAATCGCGTCCCGCGGCTCGATCCCGAAGATGCCGGCCATGTAGCGGTTCATCAGGATGTAGCGCAGCTGTCGGTCCTTGACGTTGATCACCGCCGGAACGGTGTCGATCACCTGCTGCAGCAACCGGCGGCCTTCGGCCACCGCGTGTTCGGCGCGCTTCTGATCGGTGATGTCGCGCACCGCGCCCTCGTAGCGCACCACCTTTCCGGACTCATCGCGCACCGCGGTGGCGCTGTCGGACAGCCACAGGATGTCGCCGTTGCGCTTGCGGGCCTGATACTCGAATTCGCGGACCATGCCGTCGCGCTCCATCAGCGCGCAATACTCGGTTCGCGCAGCTGGATCGATGTAGATCGAATCCGAAATATCGCCGATCCGGTGGATCAGGTCTTCGGGCGTCTCATATCCCATCATTCGCGCCAATGCCGGATTGGCGTTGACTAGGGCGCCCTCCGGCGTCGTGACATAGATTCCGTCGATCGAGCCTTCGAACAGCTTGCGGTAGCTTTCCTCGGCCAGCCGCTGTTCGGCCAGCGCGCGAACCGCGGCCTCCCGGGCATTGTCCGCTTCGACAAGGGTGCGGCGGAACACTTCGGCGGCGCGCGCGATGTCGCCGATTTCGTTCTTCACCTCGGTGGCCGGGATCGCGGTGTGCTGCTCGCCGGCCGCCAGCGAGCGGATCGCCGCGGCGATCTTCGCCAGCGGACCGACGGTGCGCCGCACCACGAACAGCGCTGCCATCAGCCCTACCAGCACGCCGGCGGTGCCCAGCACGATACTCTGCCATTTGTCCTCGGCGAGCGTTCGAGCCAGGTCGCGCGCCAGCACGCGACCGCGGCGGGCGCTGACGTCGCGCAGCAATTCAGTGACGCGCCCGATCAGGCGGCCTTCGGTGCCGAGCACCTCCTTGTCCAGTTCGGCGATCTCCCGCTCCATCGCCGCCGACGAGACGATCGCGTCGGCATAGTCCCGGATCGCGGCCGCGGCCGCCGGATCGCCGCTCGGCAAGTCGCGCAGCCGCCGCGCCGACCGCTCGGCGCCGGACAGATCCCGCGCCAGCAGCATGGCGGCGATCCGGCTCTGCTCGCGGTAAAGCGCCCCGGCGAAGCTGCGATCGGACAGGCCGGCCACGGCGGCGTCGAACTGCTCGCGCAATGGCGGCATAGTCGCGATTAGCGCGCCGCGGCGCGGGATCAGCGCCGTGATGCGTTCGAGCCCGTCACGGTAGTTCGACAGCCGCACTGTGACGCCGTCGATCATGTCGAGCTGGTCCGGCGCGAGCTCCAGGCGCGTTTTCTTCAGCAACTCGGTCAGCGCCGAGGCGGCCTCGAACACTCGGTCCGGCCGGGTTTCCGGGTCGTTCACGACCTGCCGGGCAGCGAATCGCAGGTCGCCCATCCGCCGTTCGATCTCCTCGGCGAGGTCGCCGACGCTTTGCAGCCGCTGCAATTCGGCGAAGGTGTTGTCGATATGCCGGATCGCAACCACGCTGCCGACGCTGGTCATGGTGATGATTGTCAGCAACAGCAGGAAGCTGCCGAACGTCAGCTGCCCGATCGACAACGTGATCGACCCAAGGCGTCGACGGATCGCTGCGACTACGGCTGGCATGGGGGTTTGACCGGGCTCCAATCAACGCCGCTATATACATACACTTCCGCCCTTGAGGGAACCCGCTTGGATTCCCGCCGGGGCCGGCAAAGCTACGTCGCGTCGGAATGCGCTTCGCCCGCAGGACTGGACCTGGCGGTCGACACCATGCCGACGACGGCGGCTACGCCGCCTTGCGGCCGCCGGTGGCGGCGATGACGATGGCGCCCAGCACGCAGGCGATGCCGATCAACTGGGCCGCGCCGATCGTCTCGTGCAGAACCAGCGCGGACAGCGCCACCGCCGAAACCGGCAGCAGCGCCGTGAACAGTGCCGCCTCGGTGCCGCTGATCCGTGCCGAACCGGCGTACCACAACAGAAAACCGCCGACGGTCGGCACCAGCGCATAATACAGCACGGCCAGCAGCGCGCCGGCGTCGATGCCGAGGGTCCACGGATGCTCGAATAGCGCCGGCAGCAAGGCCAGCACCAAGCCGATTCCCGACATCGTCGCCGACAGCGGCAACGGCGCCACCGGAATCCGCAGCTTCTTGTTGAGCAAGATGAAGATGGCTTCGCAGACCACTGCGGCGAACACCAGCGCGTTGCCGAGCAAGGCGCGCCACGACAGGCTCACGCCGACGCCGTCGAACCGCAGCACGATGACCAGCACGCCCGCCGTCGCCAGCGCAACGGCGGCGAGCAAGCCGCGATCGGGCCGCTCGCCCAAAGCCAGCACGGCGATCGCAGCCGCGACCGCCGGCAGCGTGCCGGCCACGATGCCGGCGTCCGCCGCCGACGCCAGCGCGACGCCGCTGATCAGCAACACCGTGTAGCCGACGCTTCCGGCGCCCGCCTGCAAAAGCAACAACAGCCCGTCGCGACGTTCCGGCGCCGGCCATTGCGTTCGCGTCATCCGCATCAGGACCACGAAGATCGGGAACGCGACCGCGAAGCGCAACGCGGTCGCGGTGAACGGCGGCAGGCCGGCCGCGATGATCTTGCTTGCAACCACGGTGCTCCCCACCGTGATCATCGCCACCGCACAATAGAGATATCCGGTCGCTCGCGGGTTCATGGCGCCGCGGACGAAATCTCGAACACATCGCCGTCATAGCCGGCCTCCGCCGGAATCCGCAGCGTGCGCTTGTCGCCGTTTCGGGTCACCACCGGCATCACCGTGACGATCGGCCGGCCGCGCGCATCCTCGAGCGCGGAACGCACATCGGGCTGCTTGCCGAGCTTGATCAGGTTGCGGGTGGTCGGAAACGGCAATGTGAACCGTCCGCTGGCGCCGCCCTCCAGCGCCTCGCGCGGCGACAGCCAGATCGAATCGGTAGATTCCTTGCCGTCATGCGTGCCGAGCTGATCTGGCGGCGCCGCCGCCAGAAAGAACCAAGTGTCGAACCGCTTCGGCAATCCGGTCGGCGTGATCCAGTGCGCGTAAGGCACCATCAAGTCGAGCGCCAGCACCAGTTCGTTGTCGGCCAGCACCTGCGCGAACGACGCCTTGCCTTCGCACAACGCGGTACGGTGCGCGGCCTCAATTTCGGCGGCGCGCGAGGCCGCGATCAGCTCGCTGCCGCCGCGCGGCCGCGCCAGCAGGATGCCGCTCTCTTCGAAAGTCTCGCGGATCCCGGCGATGCGGAAATTCAGCGTGACGTCGTCATGGCCGTCGGCATTGGCGTAGAGCGCCGGGTTGGCGATGATGTCCCGGTCGCCGGGGTCGACACTACCGCCGGGAAACACCAGCGCGCCGGACTGAAACTCGATCTGATAGTGCCGCACCATCATGAACACCTCGATCTCGGCGGCGGCGCCGTCGCGCAGCAACAGCACGGTGGATGCGGGACGCGCCGCGGCTTCGGTGGTCATGGTTCACTCCTCGTTATGCGTTCATCATCGTCATTGCGAGACCAGGTCGGCGCGCAGCGCCGGCCGAAGGCGAAGCAATCCAGCAAGCATCAACAAAGCCTGGATTGCTTCGTCGCAAGAGCTCCTCGCAATGACGAACTCGAAGTCCGATTTACGCCGCGCTGGATTTCGGCGCGAGGTCGGCGCGCTTGTCGACCCGCGCCACCCGCGACAACAGATAGTCCACTTCGGCCCTGGCGGTAGCGCTGATCGCCGCCGCCGGCTTGCGCTGCGCGCTGCAGGCGATCACGCCGCGCTTCTGCAGCACGTATTTGCGCACCGCGAGCCCGACGCCGGGCTGCTGCTCGTAGCGGATCAGCGGCAGGTGCGCGTCGAACAGATTGTGCGCGAGATCGCGCAGTCCGGCCTTCGAGAGCTTGACCACGTCGATCAGCAATTCCGGAAAGGCGTAGCCGGTCATCGCGCCGTCGGCGCCGCGCTCCATCTCGAAGTCGAGAAACAATCCGCCATTGCCGGTCAGGATCGACAACGGCTTCAGCGAGCCCTCCTTTTGGAACTCGCGCAGCGTCGAGATCTTTTCCAGCCCTGGCCAGTCCTCGTGCTTCAGCATCACACAGGACGGATTGTCCGTCACGATGCTGCGGATCACCGCCGGCGTCATCACCACCGTCAACGTCAGCGGATAGTCCTGCAGCACCCACGGAATGTCGTCGCCAATCGCCTCCACCGCCTGCCGGAAATAGCCGGTGATCTGCGCGTCGGTGCGCAGATTCGGCGGCGGCGCGATCATCACCCCGGCGGCGCCGGCGTCCATCGAGGCTCGAGCCAGCGAACGCATCGCCGCGAAGCCGGGCGCCGAGACGCCGACGATCACCTGAATCTTGGTGGCGCGCTTGATGAAGCGCGTCGCCACCGCCTCAGCCTCGGCGGCCTCCAGTTTCGGCGCCTCGCCCAGAATGCCGAGCACCGTGACACCCTCGCAGCCGACCTCGGCGTAGAACTCGGTCAGGCGGTCGATCGACGCGTCGTCGATCCGGCCGTCGTCATGAAACGGCGTCGGCGCGATGGCGAAGGTGCCTGCGGCTTCGTGGGTCAGTTTCATCAAATCCGCCTCAATTCAACATTGCCATTGCGGGATCTGCGCGCGCACGCCCCACAATGGCAAGCTAGCATATTTCACCGCTAGAACCGCCGCGCCGATATCTTGACGTCCTCGTCCGAAAAGAAAATCTCCTTGGCGTGATCGACGATATCCTGCGCCTTCCAGCCGGTATGCGGCGGCTTCCAGCCGTCCATTTCCATCATCCGCATCTCGCGCACGCCGCGCGGGCCGGAGACGCCGAGGATTTTTCCGGTCTGGTTCCCCGACAGCGCCGAGACCATGTACAGCACCGACGGCGCGATGCCGTCGGGGCCGAGCGCCATGCCGGGATTCTCGATATAGCGCGGCAGGTCCGCGGTCATCCGAGTCAGCGCGCCAGGCGCCAGCGTCCAGATCCGGATGTTGTATTTACGGCCCTCGATCGCCAGCACGTTGCTGAGGCCGAAGATCGCGCCCTTGGCGGCGCCGTAATTGCTCTGGCCGAAATTGCCGATCAGGCCGGAAGTCGACGAGGTGTTGACGATGACACCGCCGCCATTGTCCTTCATCCACCTGAAGACCGGTTGCGTGACGCAGAAGGTGCCCTTCAGATGTACCTTGATCACCTTGTCCCACGCCGCCTCGGTGGCTTTCGCAAAGGTCTGGTCGAGCAGGATGCCGGCATTGTTGACCAGAATGTCGGCGCGGCCGAAATGCTTGATCGCGTCGTCGAACACCGACTGGCCACCCGCCATGGTCGAGATGTCGGCGCCATTGGCGACCGCGCGTCCGCCTTCGGCGACAATCGCATCGACCACCTGCTGCGCCATCGACAGATCGGAGCCCGAGCCGTCGCGCGGCCCGCCGAGGTCGTTCACCACCACCGCGGCGCCCTCGCGCGCGAACAGCCTCGCATAGGCCTCACCCAGCCCGCCGCCGGCGCCCGTGATCAGCGCGACCTTTCCGTCGAGTAGTCCCATGATCGTCTCCTCAACCCAGCATGGTCCTGCCGCTCTTGATCACAGTGACGTCGCGCGCCTTGACCTTGGCCTCGAACGAAATCAACCCGCCGTCCTTCCACATTTCCATGGTGACGGTCTCGCCCGGATAGACCGGCGACGAGAACCGTACCGCGTGCTGCCTGAACGCCGTTGGATCGTAGTCGGTATAGGTCTGCAGCACGCCGCGGCAGGTGATGCCGTAAGTGCACATGCCGTGCAGGATCGGGCGCGGAAAGCCGGCGCGCCTGGCGAATTCCGGATCGGAATGCAGCGGGTTGCGATCGCCGCACAGCCGATAGACCAGCGCCTGATCCGGACGCGTGGTGATGTCGACGGTGCGGTCCGGCGCGCGACCAGGCATCTGGTGCGGTTCGGGCTGGCCTTCGGAGGGGCCGCCGAAGCCGCCATCGCCGCGGGCAAAGCGCGACGCCAGCAAGGTCGCCAGCTCCTCGCCAGCCTCGTTGCGCAGCACGGTCTTGTGCCGGATCACTACGCCCTTGTCCTTGCCCTTGTCGAACACGTCGAGCACGCTGGAGTCGGCGGTGATCTTCGCGGCCACCGGCAGCGGCCGGTGAAAGGTGATGTCGCGTTCGCCGTCGACTACCAGCAGGCGATTGAGATTCATCTCGCCCGGCCCCGCGCCCCACGCCGCCACCGAGGCGAAGGTCGGCACCACTTTCAGCGGCCGGTGGGTGTAGGTCGCCTCGTTGACGAAGCCGAGTTCGTTCTCGTCCATCGGATCGGCGCCCATGCCGATGCCGTAGGCGTAGAGCATAACGTCGCGGTCGGTGTAGGCGTAGTTCTGGCCGAGATTCCTCAGCGCCATCAACTCGTCATATCTGGCCGACATGGGTGTCTCTCTCCCGATTCTTGTTCTTGTTAGTTCAATGCCGGACAACACCGATGCCGGCCGTCACACCGGCGTGAAGAACGGCAGCGGCGGGCCGTCGTCGGTCGGCTTGAACACGACCCGCACCTTCTGTCCGATCTTCAGCGCGTGCAAGTCGCAGTCGACGAAATTGGTCAGCAGCGACGGGCCTTCCTTCAGGGTGACGTAGCCGATCGCATAGGGGCCGGCGGCGGATTTGCGCATCAGGCTGAAGGTGTAGATCTCGCCCTCGCCCGAGCTTTCCTCCCACACCGTCTGATCGGAGAAACAGAACGGGCACAGCGTGCGCGGAAAATAATGCGGCTCGCCGCAGCCGTTGCAGCGCTTGATCAGAAATTTGCCTTCGGCGGCAGCGTCCCAGAACACCTTGGTTTCGGGATTGCCCTGCGGGGTCGGGTATTTCACGGTCGAGTCCATCACACACGCTCCAGAATGCAAGTCGATGCGGCATGGCGAACGCCGAGCAGGCCGCCGGTACCGTGCGCCAGCGCCAGATCGCAATTCGGCACCTGCACCTTCGGGTGCGCCTCGCCGCGCAATTGCCGTACCGCCTCGATGATCTTGGTCATGCCGCCGCGATTGACCGGATGGTTGTTGCACAGCCCGCCGCCGTCGGTGTTGAACGGCAGCTTGCCGACGCCGGAAATCAGATTGCCGTCGGAAACGAACTTGCCGCCCTCGCCCTTCTTGCAGAAGCCGAGGTCCTCGAGCTGCATCAGCACGGTGATGGTGAAGCTGTCATAGATCGAGGCGTACTTAATGTCCTTCGGCGTGACGCCGGCTTCGGCGAAGGCGACGGGACCGGACCAGACCCCGGCCGAATAGGTCAGATCGAGATCCTTGCCGCCGCGAGGACCTTTCAGCGCCTCGCCGGCGCCGATCATCCGGACCAACGGCCGCTTCAGGCTGCGTGCGATCTCTTCCGTGGTGACGATCAGCGCGCCGCCGCCGTCGGAGACGACGCAGCAATCCATCCGGTGCAACGGATCGGAGATCATCGGCGAATTGATCACGTCCTCGACGGTGACGACGTCGCGCAGCATCGCGTGTACGTTGTATTGGGCGTGATGCGACGCCGCGACCTTGATCCAGGCCAGCTGCTCGCTGGTGGTGCCGTAGTCGTGCATGTGGCGCATCGCGCACATGCCGTAGATATTGTGGGTGGTGGCGTTGTAGGCGGCCTCGAAATCGAGTTCTGCACCGACGGCGCGCGGCGGCAGCGCGCCGGTGCGCGGCTTGCCGGCCAGCGTGATCAGCGCGATCGAGCAGCGGCCCGCGGCGATCGCCTCCGCGGCGTGACCGAGATGGATCAGATAGGAACAACCGCCGGTATCGGTGGAATCGAGATGACGAACTTTCAGGCCCATATAGTCGGCCATCGCCATCACCCCGCCCGGCGCGTCGCCGGCGCAGAAATAACCGTCGATGTCGGCCTTGGTCAGGCCGGCATCCTGCAGCGCCCCCTTGGCGACTTCGGC
The DNA here is from genome assembly GCF_013377015.1 of Rhodopseudomonas sp. GTDB lineage: Bacteria > Pseudomonadota > Alphaproteobacteria > Rhizobiales > Xanthobacteraceae > JARJEH01. The sequence continues at coordinate 688,834 of NZ_JACABA010000002.1, forward strand.
GTGCAGTTGCGCGATGGACTTGTCCGGCGCGTAGCGGGTGGGATGTTCATAGATCCCGGCGAGGTAGGCCTTGCCTTTGATGCTCAACACAGTCTCCGCTGGTTTTTTCCCTGCGGATGTCTTCGCCCGTCACGGATGGATTGGCAAGCGCTTCAATGCGCATGCCAATCCCTACTCCGCCGCGATCTGCCGCGGCAGTGTCGGCGGATTGGCGAGCTCGCGGGCTAATTCCGCGTAGCGGATTTTCGCCTCCTGCACCGACTTCTCCTTGATCGGGCCGTAGCCGCGAATCTTGTCCGGCAGCGACAGGATTTCGACGGCGGTCGCGACATTGCGCGGCGACAGCTGTTCGAGCACCGTGGCGACGTCCTTCTCGTAGCCGGCAATCAGGTCGCGCTCCAGCTTGCGCTCGGGATGCAGCCCGAACAGGTCGAGCGGCGTGCCGCGCAGCACACGCAGCGCCGCTAGCGTCCGGAACAGCGGCCGGATCGCCTGCCCGAACTGCCGTTTCTTCGGCCGCCCGGAGGCATCGATTCCCGGCAGCATCGGCGGAGCCAGATTGAAATTGACCTTGTAGTCGCCCTCGAAGGTGTCGCGGATCTGCTGTTCGAAGGCCGGATCGGTCAACAGCCGCGCGACCTCGTACTCGTCCTTGTAGGCCAGCAGCTTGGCGTAGTTGATCGCCACCGCGCGGGGCAGCTCGTCGCCATAGCCACCCGCATCGGCCGCAGCGCGCACCTTCGCCACCAGGCCCTGATAACGTGCCGCCAGCTTGTTGCTCTGGTAGTCGGTCAGCATCGCGCTGCGATGCGCGATGATCTCGTCGAGCGACATTTCGCCCTGGGTCTTCACCGCGACCGTCTCGCCGGCGCCCTTCAACAGCACGGCCAGCCGCGCCGGATCGGCCGCGGCCAGCCGGCCGAGCTGAAATGCCTGGGTATTCATCTTGATCGAGACGCCGTTCAGTTCGATCGCCTGCTCGATCGATTCGGCTTTCAACGGCAGCAAGCCCTGCTGATAGGCGAAGCCCATCATCATCATGTTGGTGGCGATCGAATCGCCCAGCAGGGCTTCAGCCGCCTTGGTGAAATCGAGGAACGCCGAATCCTTGCGCAGCGCGCCTTCCAGCACGCTGTTGACCTTGCGGGTCTGGAAATCGAAATCGCGGTTGCGGATGAAATCCGCGATCGGAATCAGGTGGGTGTTGACCACGCCGTGGGTGCGCCCGGATTCGCAAAGCGAGATCGTCTCCTTGGAAATTGCCATCACCTCGTCGGCGACGATCAACAAATCGGCGCTGCCGGTGACGATCCGCGAACAGGTGACGTCCTCGGGCTGGCCCGACAGCCGGACGTGGCTAAGCACCGCGCCGCCCTTCTGCGCCAGCCCCGACATGTCGAGGATCATCGAGGCTTTGCCCTCGATATGCGCGGCCATCCCGAGTAGCGCGCCGATCGTCAGCACGCCGGTGCCGCCGACGCCGCCGACGGCGATGTTGTAGGGCCGCTCGAGGCCGGGCCGCGACGTCGGCTCCGGCAGATTGTCGATGGTGCCGAAATCGACCGGCGCGCGGCGGCGCAGCTTGCCGCCGTCGATGGTGACGAAGGACGGACAGAAGCCCTTCAGGCAGGAGTAGTCCTTGTTGCAGCTCGACTGGTTGATGGCGCGCTTGCGACCGAGCGCGGTCTCCAGCGGCTCCACCGAAATGCAGTTCGACTGCACCGAGCAGTCGCCGCAGCCTTCGCAGACAGCAGCGTTGATCAGAACGCGGCGCTGTGGATCCTCCAGCGTGCCGCGCTTGCGGCGGCGGCGCTTTTCGGCGGCGCAGGTCTGCACGAACACGATCGCCGACGCGCCCGCGATTTCGCGGCATTCTTTCATCACCGCGTCGAGTTCGTCACGATGACGCAGATGGGTGCCGGGCGCGATCGAATCGGCCGGATAGGCGTCGGGCGTCTCCGACACCAGATAGATGTCGCGGATGCCTTCGCTATGCAACTGGAAGGTGATCTGCTGCGGCGACAGATCGCCGTCATGACGCTGCCCGCCGGTCATCGCCACCGCGTCGTTGTAAAGAATCTTGTAGGTGATGTTAGCCTTGGAGGCGATCGACTGGCGGATCGCCAGGCTGCCGGAATGGAAGTAAGTGCCGTCGCCAATATTGGCGAAGATGTGCTTCTCCGCAGTGAACGGCGCAATGCCGACCCACGGCACGCCCTCGCCGCCCATATGGGTGAAGGTCTCGGTGTTGCGGTCCATCCACAGCGACATGAAGTGGCAGCCGATCCCGGCCAGCGCACGGCTGCCTTCCGGCACCTTGGTCGAGGTGTTGTGTGGACAGCCCGAGCAGAAATACGGCGTGCGGGTGATCGGCACCACCGCCTGCACCTGCGAGGCGTCGCGGCCGTGAAACCAGTCCGCCTTGGCGCGCAGCAATGCGGCGATTTCCGGATCGATCTCCATCGCCAGCAAGCGGTCGACCAGCGAGGTTGCGACCTTGGCGACGCTCAGTTCCTCGGCGAACGGCAGGAAGCGATGATTGTGGTCGTCCATCTTGCCGACGATGCGCGGGCGGACGCCGTCGCGCACGTTGAACAATTGCTGCTTGACCTGGTTCTCGACGATCTCGCGGCGTTCCTCGATGACGAAGATTTCCTCGAGTCCGCGGGCGAATTCGCGCACGCCCTCCGGCTCCAGCGGCCACGGCATGCCGATCTTGTACAGCCGCAATCCGATCTTTGCCGCGACCTGCTCGGTGATGCCGAGTTCGCGCAGCGCCTGACGGACATCCTCATAGCTCTTGCCCGAGGCCATGATGCCGAACCGAGCGTTCGGCGAATCCATGGTGATGCGGTTGACCTTGTTGGCGCGCGCGAAGGCGATCGCGGCGAAGCCCTTGTAATCCTGCAGCCTGCGGTCCTGATCGTAGCGATCGTCGGGCCACCGCAGATTAAGCCCGCCCGACGGCATCTCGAAATCCGCCGGAATCACGAACGGTGTCATCTCGTCGGCGAGATTGATCTCGGCGGTGGTCTCGACCGTCTCGGTGATCACCTTCATCCCGACCCAGCAGCCGGAATAACGCGACATTGCGATGCCCAACAGGCCCATCTCGATGATTTCGTGAATGCTGGACGGATACAGATATGGCATCAGCGCGGCGATGAAGGCATGGTCGGACTGATGCGGCACGGTGGAGGATTTGGCGCCATGGTCGTCGCCGGCCAGGCACAGCACGCCGCCGTTCTTGGCCGAGCCCGCGGCGTTGGCATGGCGGAAGACGTCGCCGCAGCGGTCGACGCCCGGGCCCTTGCCGTACCAGATTCCGGTGACGCCGTCGTATTTCGCGCCGGGCGACAGATTGAGCTGCTGGGTGCCCCAGATCGCGGTGGCGGCGAGGTCCTCGTTGACGCCGGGCTGGAATTTCACGCCGTATTGTTCGAGATGGCGCCGCGCCGCCGTTAGCTGCTGGTCGTAGCCACCGAGCGGAGAGCCGCGATAGCCGGTGACGAAGCCCGCAGTATTCAGCCCGTTGGCGCGATCGCGCCGGACCTGCGCCATCGGCAACCGGACCAGCGCCTGAATCCCGGTGAGAAAGATATGCCCCGACGTCTGCGTATATTTCTGATCGAGACTGATCGGACCTTGGTCGATTCCCATTCCGCCCTCATTAGCCATTGTCCGCGCGGCCGTTCCGCCGCATCGAAATCTGGAACCAGTCTATGTCGGTTTCCACGCGCAACGCATCATAAAAAACGGCATTGGTGCTGCGCGTCGCCGCGCGCAACTTCGTTGCGAAAATCGCGTGAGTTGTTGCGCAGTGCAGTGCGATGAGCGCCGCAATCACGAACAAATCTGTCGCAAGCCCGATCTGCAGCGAATCCCGTCACGGAACCTGATCGGGAATCCGACCGCGAATTGGAACGGTTGCGGCGATGTCGAATCCGTCTTGCCCAGCTCCAGAGATCGATTTCAGCATTCATCACGCGTTCAGGCCGAATCGGCTATCTCCGCTGGCGTCAGGAACGATCCGCGCAGAATTCGAACGCAAGCGGCGGCGTCAGGACCAACTCGTCAGTAGCGTCACTACCAATTCAAGCCGCGCGTCGCGGCCAAAGAAGGAAGAAGCCATGAAGACAATCCTTGCCGCCGCCGTGTTCGCCGCAACCATCGCGGGTTTCGGCGCGGCCAACGCCATGCCGCTGGCGCCGCTCGCTGCCGCCGATAGCGCGGCCGTCATCCAGGTCGCCCAAGGTTGTGGCCCGGGCTGGGCGCGTGGCCCGATGGGGCGTTGCCGGCCGATGTATCGTGGTGGTCCCGCAATTGTGGTGCGTCCCGCCCGGATCTGCCCGCCCGGCTTCGTGTTCCGCTATGGCCGCTGCCGCGGTTATTAAATCCGGCACGTCCGACATTGAAAGCCCCGCGCAAGCGGGGTTTCTTAGCGCATCGATTGCCGCCATGCGCCAACCGCAGTCGCTTCTATCGGATTGCGATCCTTAGCCGGCGCAGCGAATACAGCGGCACCCAGGGAAGCAGGATCGGCACCGTTCGCACATAGTCCTTGTAGCGCTGGTCCGCCCCGTAGCGTTCGTCCTGCTTACGCTCCAGCCCGGCGGCCGCTGCGACCATCAGCACCTCGATGTAGAGCATCCCCATCGTCGCCAGTAACCACGCCAGCGTGGTGCCGTAGGCCGAGACGCCTGACAGCCAGACGCCGAACCAGAACAGCATCTCGCCAAGATAATTTGGACATCGCACCCGGCGATACAGGCCGACGTCGCAATACTGCTCCGGGTTGGCGGTCTTGAATCGATATTTCTGCCAATCGGCCCAGGATTCCAAAGCGAGCCCGATCAGCATGACCGCGACGCCGATCGGCACCGCATGCAGCGCCAGCCCCTGCGCTTGCGCCGACAGATTGAGCAACGCCGGCAGGAACAGCAGCACGAACAGCACGCTGACGCCAAGCCAGATCACCGTCTTCTGCAGCCGCGTCACCTCGGCGGTGCGCCGCTCCGCGACCGCCAGTTCCTTCTGGTAACCGGGATTGCGCTCGCGCAGCGCCAGGAACAGGCCGAGCCGCAAGCCATAGGCCAGCAGCAGCAACAACTGGATCAGCACCCAGCCCGCGATGCTGTCGCGATGCACCAGGCCGATCACCACGCTCTGCGCCGTGATCGCGCCCGCGTAGCAAAGGCTGACGAAATAATACACCCGGCGAAAGCCAGGCGCCGCGACCGCGAGGCAGACCGCGAAGGCAAGCCCGATGATGTGCCACGGCATGCTCATCCGGCGTTCGCTGCAATCGACGGGGAATCAATCAGACGACAACTCATCGGGCCGCCGCCATCGCGCTCATTTGCCGAGCTTGCAGCGCTGGCCCGGCACCCGCGTGTCGCAAACCTTGGTGGCGTCGAGAAACGTGAGCAGTTTCTTGACCTGCTTGGCCGCCGGCGCGACGGTGTGGGACATTTGCAGCAGGTAGAAATTGTCGCGGCCCTGCACCGCCTTCAGCCAGGTGAATTCCGGCTTGCCGGTTGGCTTGGTCTGCGGACAGGTCTGAGTCCAGATCACCATCGGATATAGGTTCTCGGTGCCGTCCTTGACCTTCTCGAAGGTCGCGCCCGGGCAACCCTCGGCGAACGCCTTGTCGAGCCGGTCACGGTAGGCCGCCGGCGCGACGTCGTTCATCTTGTAGAAGGTCTCAGCTGTGAGCTTCTCGGTCCAGCTGTCGAGCCTCTGGCCGTCCGGCAGCAGCACGGTCTTCATTTCCTTGTCGGTCTTGTTCTCCAAGCCGACCTTGAACCCCTTCGGCGGCTTCAGCAGCAAGAGCTCGTTCTCCACCGCGGCGGCGGGCGCTGCGGCGACGACAATGGCGGTCAGGCAGAGCAGGATGAGACGGAGCATAGCGGCCCTTGTGCAGGAGGTCGGGACATCGGCTCCCGGGATATAAATTGGTTCACCCCCCCGCCGTCAATCAATCCGGGCGCAGACGGGTCGGAATGCAATCCTGTCGGGCGATCCCGGTAGCCGACGAGCGATACGGGCTGACGACGTTTTTGTGAAGTCCGGCGTCGGTGCGCGCGGTGGTGCAGCCCGCTTGCGGCAGGGCTTCACCATCGGTTCGGCGGTCGTTGCGGTCTCGTCGCCGCCCAGTCGCAGCGTCGCTATTTGCGGTTCACCCAGGCGATCAGACGGTAGATCCAGTTTTCGCCGGGATTCTCGCCCGGCGCGTTCGGCAGCGGCTTGGCCCGGCTGGCCCATTCGCCGGCGGAGCCAGCGACGCCGAGCAGGCCGGCGGCGAGATCGTCGATGCTGTGCTTGGCGACGATGTTGCCGTGCGCGCCGAAGCTGAAGCGCACCGTTCGAGTCTGCGGGTCGAACGCCGACACCGGATACAGCTGCGTCATGAAGAACCGCAGATAGGCCAGGATCTCGCCGCGCTGGAACACCCGGTCGATCAGCAATCCAACCGAATTCTCCTTGCCCCTGACACCAGGATCATAATAGCCGGTGACGGTGGACGGATCGAACGCATAGACCGCGCGGATACGCCCATCCTTGTAGGCTGCCTGCTGCGCCAGGCCGCCGCCGAGCGAATGACCGGTGGCGACGATTCTCGGATTGCTCTGGCCGTGCGCTGCCAGCGCGCGGTCGAGAATCGGCCCGATATGGCGCTGCACCTGTTCGTACTGATCGTAATACGGCAGGAACCGCGTCACCCAGCGGAAATTCGAAATCCAGTCGTCGGCCTCATGGAAATCCGTGCCGCGAAACGCCACCACGATCTCGTTGCGCGACGCACTGCTGAACACCTTGTAGCCGAGCCCGCCCAACGCCCGTCCGCCGCAATTGCCTTCGCCCTCTGGACACGGCAACGGCCCGTCCACCTGTTCCCGCACCACCCAATCGGCGCGCCAGCTATCGAGCAGTTCGGCGGTGATCGGCCTGACGATGTTGCCGCCCGCCGGCAACTTCAGCAGGCCGTCGAGCCGTGGCGAACCAGCGACCGCCCTGTCGTAGGCCCACACCGCGAACAACGCATAGGGAAGATAGTGGCCGGCATAGGCCTGCGCCGGCAGATGCGGTTCGGAGTAATCGCCGACCCGAATGAACACCTCACCGGGCTTCTGCGCGAAGCTGTCGAACGACCCATGGCGATACAGCCACCACCCCAGCGCGACAGCCACGAGACAACCAACAATGATCAGGACCCGGATCATCAGCCCCTCCTGCGTGCACGATTCCGATCGTCAGACTCGACGTGGTGATTTGACATCGCGATTCGACTTGGCGGCCCTTGCCGGCCTGCATCGCCGCAGACTCGGCCTCTCCTCCGCGTCGTCATCGCTTGGTGATCGTAGTCGAGGCGTCCGACGTCAGACTCAAGGTAACAGTGTCGCGCGCTTCGGTGGGCGTTACCAGCCAATTGTGGCGCGCAAGCCATACAACTAACCGCCGATGCCGTGGCGCCGAGCGCCATCGCTGACGGCGGCGAACGGTTGCAGCGCAATGCCCGGGTATTTCAACACCAGGTCGGCATAAGCGGGCCGTGCCCGTGCTGCCACGCAGCCGTCATGCTGCGGTGTGATATACGCTCCGCGATGTCCGCCACTGCTGGGAGCCCGCCATGCCTGTTGCCCTCTCGCTGAAACGCTGTTCCCTGCTGCTCGCGCTGGGACTGATCCAGATCGGATCGGCCCAGGCGCAAACCGCCGAGGCGCAACTCGGTCCGCGCCCGTTCTATCTGGTCGACAAGATGAAGGACGGACCGCTGAAGACCAAGCTCAGCCAGTGCAACGGCCCGTTCCGTCCGACCGTGTTTTCGATCGGCCACCGCGGCGCGGCGCTGCAGTTTCCCGAGCACAGCCGCGAATCCTATCAAGCGGCGGCGCGGATGGGCGCCGGCGTGATCGAATGCGACGTCACCTTCACCAAGGATCGCCAATTGGTGTGCCGACATTCGCAATGCGATCTGCACACCACCACCAACATCCTGTCGATGCCGGCGCTGGCGGCGAAGTGCACGCAGCCGTTCAGCCCGGCCGATCCCGCGACCGGCAAGAAGGCGTCGGCGAAATGCTGCACCACCGACATCACGCTGGCCGAATTCAAGACGCTGACGGCGAAGATGGACGCATCCAATCCCAACGCCACCACTGTCGCCGATTATCAGAACGCCACGCCGCGCTGGCGCACCGACCTCTATGCAAGTTCTGCCACGCTGATGACCCATGCCGAGAGCATCGCGCTGATCAAGAGCCTCGGCGCCAAATTCACCCCTGAGCTGAAAGCCCCCGAGGTGCCGATGCCGTTTGACGGCGACTACACCCAACAGGCCTACGCGACGCAGATGCTGGCGGAGTACAAGGCCGCGGGGATTCCGCCGCAGGACGTGTTCGCGCAGAGTTTTTCGCTCGCCGACATCCTGTTCTGGATCAAAACCGAGCCGGAATTCGCGGCGCAGGCGGTCTATCTCGAGGACCGCTACGAGACCAAGGGCCTCGATCCGAACAAACCGGAAAGCTGGAAGCCCTCGATGGCCGAGCTGAAGGCGCAGGGCGTCAAGATCCTGGCGCCGCCGATCTATCTGATGCTGGCGCTCAACGCAGCCGGCGAGATCGTGCCGTCGGACTACGCCAAAGCGGCGAAGGCCGCCGGGCTCGACCTGATCGGCTGGTCGCTGGAACGCGACGGCCCGCTACAGAAGGGCGGCGGTTTCTATCACTCCTCGGTCAAGGCGGCGATCGACCGCGACGGCGATACCCTGACCGTGCTCGACGTGCTGGCCCGCCAGGTCGGCATCCGCGCCATGTTTTCGGACTGGCCGGCGACGACGACGTTTTATGCGAATTGCATGGGATTGAAGTAGCCGCGTCGCCGGGGCCCGATCAGGCCTAACGGCGATCGCTCGCTGCGCCCTCCGCATCCGGAACGATGCGGGGGCTCCATCGCTGCCGCTGTGGCGTTAAAGTTAAGACAGCGAATGCGTTGACGGCGGATCGATTCAACCAGATTGTCCGCAATCATTGGGGATGATCGCCATATTCCAGTCGCAGTGTCTCACGCTCCATTCTCGCTGGCAGCTTGCGCTATTTCTCAAAGTCAAGAATGCCGTCGCCATGGTCGGCGCATCGAACGGCGTGCTCCGAAGCAAAGCCGGCGGTTCACTCGATTGGCTAGATCGGCATCCGGAAATTCGGAACCACGAGATCAGACTTTGCATATTTACGGATACACCATGACCCGTATCATTGCCGGCGCCGCGCGGAGATTCCGTCGTCATATGTTCGGACCGTTGCCAGACGATCCCGCGCGGTTCGCTCGCCGTCGTTCGCCGGTTTCGATCGATCTGTCGCGCCGGGTCGCGCTGGTGACAGGCGCAACCGGCGAACTCGGCCGCTCGATGACCCGCACCCTTGCGGCATGCGGAGCAAAGGTTGCCATTCACTATTATCGCTCGGGCGATGCGGCGCAGCAGCTCTGCGATCAGCTCACGGCCAGCGGCGCCGATGCCTGCGTGGTGCAGGGCGACATAGCCGACATCAAGGCTGTCGAAGCAATGCGGGACCAGATCGAGGCGACGCTGGGATCGGTCGATATCGTGATCAACAATGCCGTCACCTGGTTCGAGGAAGGACCTGTCGTGGACCAGGACGCCGACCAGTTCGATCGCGTGTTCCGCTCGTCGGTTCTGCAGGTCTGGGCCACCGCACGGGTGTTTTCGCAGCCGATGAAGGACCAAGGCTGGGGTCGGATCATTTCGCTCGGCACCGAGGTGACCAGCCAGGCGCTGATCAACCGTGCGCCCTATACGGCGGCGAAATGCGCGATGGACGGCATGATGCGGTCGCTGGCGCGCGAGCTCGGCGAGCACGGCATCACCGTCAACCAGGTCGCGCCCGGATGGATGATCACCGACCGCGACCGCCGCGATCGCGACGAGGTGCAGCCTGAGTACGAGCGGGGTGTTGCGCTCAGGCGACGCGGCTATGATCAGGACGTCGCCAATCTGACCGCGTTCCTGGCCTCGGACCTCGCCGCGTTCATCACCGGCGTTCGCGTGCCGGTCTGTGGCGGCAACGTCATGGTCGAGGCCTGAGACAGCGAATGCTTGCGCAGTCGAGCTGCGATGGGCGGCACGACCGAACCAGCCGCAGCCCGCGTGACGCGAATTGCGGTCGTCGGATCGTGGATCCTTCAGAGCTGGAACGCGGGTCAAGCCCGCGCAAGACTCAGCATCCTGGGCGGAGCAGGTGCGACGCAAGAAGTTACCATCCGTTCATCCCGGCGAAATCCTGCGCGAGGAATTCCTGCTGCCGATGGCGCTGTCGCCCTATGCAGTGACGCGCGCGTGCGCCGTGCCGCGTACCCGGATCAGAACGCGCCACGAAGAGACTCCAGTCACTGCCGACACCGCGGTGCGGCTGGCGAAATATTTCGGCACCACGCCGGCGTTCTGGATGATTCTGCAGACGCAATTCGATCTGGAAGTCACAGAGGACGGCACCGCCACTAATCTGAAGGGCATCAAGCCGGTGAGGCGAAGTCCTGCCTGATAGGGCCGTGCGGCCCGATTTATTGCAACGCAATGCGAAGATCTGTGTCAGCGTAGTTGGCTCTTAGGTTCGCTGCTTCCGAGCTGACACCGTCATTTCAGCGAACTGTTGATCGAGGCAAATCTGGTGTTGAGCTTGGTGCCGAGCCCGTTCACCGCCGAAATGATCGCCAACGAAATGCCCGCGGCGATCAGGCCGTATTCGATCGCGGTGGCACCGGATTCGTCCGCGACGAATGCCTTGATGAGGTGGGTCATGACGCAACTCCAGTCCTGTTGGCAAATCCCCCGCCGCGCGGCGGGAACGAAAGACGCCGATGAAGTCGCAAGGCCCGTGCCAAATCGCATCTCAGCGATCGCAGCGGCTTAGATGGTTAAGGATTGCTTGCGCGAGCGCGAGCGGAATCAAATGCCGAGACGATCGCGGACTAGCGGCAGAAATTGCCTCGGCAAATGTATCTCGCAGCACCCGAATTGCACCGCGGTCGCGCCGCGCAAGGCTTGCGCTCGAACAGGACCCGCGCAACGCCGACACCGCGCTTCGGCTGTCCAATACATGGTGCTAAGCCGGCGTTCTGGATAAACCTGCAGACGCAAACGATCCGGAAGTCCCAGGACGGAGTTATCCAACCAGTGTGGTGAAGTGCTACGCGACGGCGTCGTCGACGATTTCCTTTGTGACTAAAATTTCGAACGCGCCGACTTGCCCTGCAGCATGCTCGCAATGCTCAAATCTTCGTCGATGTCCGGCCAGTGAATTCCCATCGGCATGATGTCGTAGTTGGCGCGCTGCGCGGGTGTCGCCTGAGCGAGGCGCGGATACCAGGCGAGCGGCGTGGCGATCCTGCGGCCGTCGCGCAAGGTCACGATCAATTCGGTCGCCGTGCATTCGACTGATTGCGCGCGCAGATCGCCGACATCAATTTCCAAGGTGCTCATTCAGGCATCCCATCCGGTCTGCTTGACGATGTCTCCCCGCGCGCCCCTGACCGATCGACGCGCTACAACGGCATATTGTCGTGCTTCTTGAACGGCACCTCGACGTGCTTGTCCCTTAGCATCGCCAAGGCCCGCGCGATCCTTCGCCGCGTCGCGTGCGGCATGATCACGTCGTCGATATAGCCGCGCTCCGCGGCGATGAAGGGCGAGAGGAAGCGGTCCTCGTATTCCTTGGTGCGGGCGGCGATCTTGTCGGCGTCGCCGATGTCCTGGCGGAAGATGATTTCCACCGCGCCCTTGGCGCCCATCACGGCGATCTGCGCGGTCGGCCAGGCGTAGTTGATGTCGGCGCCGATTTCCTTCGAGGCCATCACGTCGAATGCACCGCCATAGGCCTTGCGCGTGATCACCGTGACCAGCGGCACGGTGCACTGCGAGAACGCGAACAACAATTTTGCGCCGTGCTTAATCAACCCGCCATATTCCTGCGCGGTGCCCGGCAGGAAGCCCGGCACGTCGACGAAAGTGACGATCGGAATATTGAAGGCGTCGCAGAAGCGGACAAACCGCGCCGCCTTGCGTGAGGCGTCGCTATCGAGAACGCCGGCCAGCACCATCGGCTGGTTGGCGACGAAGCCGACGGTGCGGCCGGCGATGCGGCCGAAGCCGGTGACGATGTTCTTGGCGAAGGATTCCGACAATTCGAAGAAGTCGCCCTCGTCGACGACTTTCAGGATCAGCTCCTTCATGTCGTAGGGCTTGTTCGGATTGTCCGGGATCAGGGTGTCGAGCGAAAAATCCTCACGCTCGATGTCGTCGAAGCTCGGCCATTCCGGCACGCCGTCGGTCGAGTTCGACGGCAGGAAATCCAGCAGGCGCCGCATCTGCAGCAGGGTCTCGACGTCGTTTTCGAAGGCACCGTCGGCAATCGACGAGCGGGTGGCGTGAATCGAGGCGCCGCCGAGCTCTTCCGCGGTGACCACTTCGTTGGTGACGGTCTTCACCACGTCGGGACCGGTGACGAACATGTAGCTGGTGTTCTTCACCATGAAGATGAAGTCGGTCATCGCCGGCGCGTAGACGTCGCCGCCGGCGCAGGGGCCCATGATGACGCTGATCTGCGGGATCACGCCCGAGGCCTGCACCACCCGGCGGAACACGTAGGAATAGCCCGCGAGCGCCGCGACGCCCTCCTGGATCCGCGCGCCGCCGGCGTCATACAGGCCGATGATCGGCGCCCGCGCCTTCAGCGCCATGTCCTGGATCTTGGTGATCTTGGCGGCATGGGTCTCCGACAGCGAGCCGCCGAACACTGTGAAGTCTTTCGCGAACACGAAGGTCTTGCGGCCGTTGACGGTGCCCCAGCCGGTGACGACGCCGTCGCCGGGGATCTTGGAGTTCTCCATTCCGAATTCGGTCGAGCGATGCTGAACGAACATGTCCATCTCTTCGAACGAGTGCTTGTCGAGCAGCAGGTCAATGCGCTCGCGCGCGGTCAGCCTGCCGCGGTTGTGCTGCGCGTCGATGCGCTTCTCACCGCCGCCGAGTTTCGCCGCCGCCCGCCGATCGTCGAGTGCTTCCAGGATGTGTTTCATGTGCTCCAGCCGCGCTATTGGTGTCGTTTGTCCCGCCGCATGCGTGCCCCGGTTTTGCCGGGTTCGCCGCAACAATCAAGGCTTTCTAACACGGGGTATTCAAGTGTGGAAACGCTGTTGCGGCCGTCCCGGATAGCCAATTCGGCCGATTGCTGCGACGGCTTCGCGGTCACCGGACACCGCGGCGCGGCGCGGCAGGCCGTGCCTTTCAAAACTGCATCGCATCGCTGCGCCAACGCCATGGCGCAGCGCAGCGATGCGCCCTATATCGCAAGTCCGCGCAGGAGGACCACGCATGATCGCCAACCCGACAATCCCGACCAGTGCCGGCGCGGTCAGCGGCGGCGTCCGCACGCTGATGCGGCTGGAAGGCGCGGCGTTGTTCTTCGGCCCGTCGCTGTTCTATCTGATCTCGGATGCGCCCTGGGAGCTGTACGCGCTGCTGTTCTTCGCCCCGGACCTCGGCCTGCTCGGCTATCTGATCGGCCCGCGGACCGGCGCGATCACCTACAATGCGCTGCATTCCACCATCGGCCCGCTGCTGCTGGCGGCCGCCGGCGTGATCCTGCTGTGGCCGAGTGCCGGCCCGATCGCGCTGATCTGGCTGGCGCATATCGGCTTCGACCGGGTGTTCGGCTTCGGCCTGAAATATGCCGCCGGCTTCAAGCTCACCCATCTCGGCCGACTCGGCAGGGACATGGGGAACTCGCATTCTGATTGAGCATGATCCCGAAAACCGGCAAGCACTTTTCGGGATTATGCCCTCACTCACAGCGCGCCGATCTCGGCGAGGCATTGCTGCGCCAGCGTCATCCGCAAGCCGATATGGCTCGGTTCGCGGACGTCGAGGTTGAGCGCGAACACGGTCTGCTCCTTGCCCTTCTCGGCCCAGCCGACCAGCCAGCCCAGCGACGGTTTGCCGAGCTCGGCGCCGAGCAACCCGCTCTTGGCGCGGATGATCGCGTCGCCGACCTTGGTCACCGGCAGGATGTCGCGCACCAGATCCTGGCTGCGTTTGGAGATCGGCAGCGCGCCGCGCCGCAACCGGTCGAGGAAATCGATCTGCTGGATCGGATCGATCCGCAAATCGCCGGTGAGCCAGAACTGATCGATGCCGCCGCCGATGCGGCGATTGCCGTAGTCCAGAAGCTCGACATATTTCTGCATCCGCTCGGGGCCGATCCGGCGCGCGATCTCCTGATACACCGGCACCGCTGAGGCGGCGATCGCGCTGCGCAGCGTGTGGTCGCGATTCCACGCTTCGATACTGCGCGTGACGCCGTCCCACTTGAACACGTCCTTGTCAGGATCGCCGACCACGCCAGTTTCCAGCGCGATCAGCGAGTTCGGAATCTTGAAGGTCGAGGCCGGCAGAAACCCCTGCCCCGACCGCTCGGTGTCGCTGGCGATGATCAGATAGTCGTCGGTCTTATAGCCGACGAAAGTGCCGACGGTGCCTTCGTCGGCAAACCGCTTGGCGAGACTGCCGCGAATCTCGCTGCGCGGTGGCGCCACCTCGGCGACAAGCCGCGACGGCAGCAGCGCGGCCGCAGCGCAGAGCCCGAGAGCGTGACGGCGAGTGATCATCGTGGCACCGTGCGTTGTGAGGAGATTGAGGATGTCGCGAGGCATCGTGGTGAAACGATGACGCCGCTAACTGAACTTCGGGCGTGTCGCTAACCTATCACGCTCGATGTCATTCCGGGGCGCGAGCCCACCGGGCGAGCGAACCCGGAATCTTGCGGCAAGGCCAAGCGCTTCAGCGAGATTCCGGGTTCGCTCACAGCGGAGCTGTTCGCGCCCCGGAATGACGCCGTACTTGGTGTCGCGCGCACAACTCACTGCAACGATGATCTACCGCGCCCGCCCCGACAGCCGCAGTACGAACACCAGCACTTCTGCCACCGCCTTGTACAGCTCGGCCGGGATTTCGTCGCCGAGCTCGACATTGGACAGCGCGCCGGCCAGCACCTCGTTTTCCTCGATCGGAATGTCGTGCGCCTTCGCCACTTCGATGATCTTGGCGCCGATCGTGCCTTTGCCCTTGGCGACGACGCGCGGCGCGCCGGAGTGATCGTAGTGCAGCGCGACCGCGAGTTGATTCTTGTCCACGGTCATAGCGCGCGGTCCAGGAAATGGCCGGCCGGGGCCGGCGCGGCCTGGGTCGGCGCGCCGTCGCGGATCACGATATCGCCGGGCTGCAAGTCGGCGCGGACGAGCGCCTGGCTGAGTTGCGCGGCGCCGTCGCGCAATTGCGCCGCGGTGGCGGGCCGCTCGGCCCAGATCCGCACCGAAGTCTTGTCGCCGATCAGCGCGACCAGCGCATGCACCGGGCCGGCTGGCTCGACATCGAGCGAGAACCGCGCGCGCCACACCGGCTTGGCGGCGCCGCCGTCCTTGCCGCTGTCGTCCTTGTCGCGCGCAATCTCGAATTGCGCGATCGCGGTGCCGTGCGGCGTCGCGAACGGGATCTCGAAACTCCAGCGCGGCTGCGACAGTTCCAGCCGCGGCTGTGCGGCCTCGCCACGATCCGGCAATGACGCCACTTGCAGCAAGGTCTGCCGCGCCAGCGCACCGTCGGTTTCGGTCAGCAGATGGTGCAGCGTCGCCTCGAGCGGCGAATGCGCCACCAGCGTCGCCGGCATCACCGGCTGCGCAGTCGGCAGCGCGCCGGCGATCGGCGGCGGCGGAATGTTGGTGCGGGCGACATCGGAATCGTCGGCTTTGGCCATCCGCGCCCCGGCCACACCGGGCAGCAGCGACAGCATCAGACCATTGTTGAGCACCAACCGCGACAGGGTTCCGGCCGCCTGCGGATTGGCCTGGATCGCCTCCTGCAACTGGCTCAGCGCCGCGCTACTCGCCGCCGTGCGAGCGGCAGCATCGGCCGGCGGCGGCGCCGGCGACATCACCTGGCTCGCCGGATTGGAGACGCCGATCTGTTCGAGCGCGCTCAACACCGCTTGAATCGATGCGCCGGATGCCGCGGTCGTGGCAGCAGCCAGCGGCGCCAGCGTTGGTGACGCAGTGGTCGGTAGTTCGGGCGCTACAATAACCTCCGGCACAACGGTTGCCCCTGGCAACGCCGCTGGCGCAGCAGCAACCGATGGCGCAGCCTTCCCCGTGATCGCGTTCGCCAGCGCCGCCGCGGTCGGCGACGGCGTTGCGACCGACGGCGCGGCGATGCCGTTCAGTGAGGTCGTCAGCACCTGACGCAGCACGATCAGCGCAGCCTTCAGATCGGGGATCGAAGCCGACGGCACCGATCCGGAGGCCAATGAGGCCTCGAGAAACAGGCCGGAACTCTGGAACGCGCGCTTGATGTCCGCGCCGCTGAGATTGCTGTCGAGGCTCGGGCGCTGCACCAGCAATTGCGCCACCGCCTGTTGCAGTTTCGGCGGCAGGCCGCTCAATGAAGCGGCGACGTCGAGATTGGCAAACAGCGGCGCCAGGCTGGTCTGCTGGGTCGCGGCGGTCTGCGCAGCGACAGTGACCGCGACGGCCTGCTGCGGCGTCAGCTGATTGGCCGTCGGAACGATACTCGGCGCGGCCAGCGCGGTGGTGATGACGACGGCCTGCGGCCCCAGCGTGACGCTGTCGAGCGCCGCGCCGGCATTGGCGAGGGCCGGATTGACCGCCGCGCTGCTCTGCTGGTTGACCACCGCAAGGCGAATGCCGTTGCCGTCCGGTGCCTGCGACACCGCGAGCTGCAAGGTCTGGCCGGCCTGAAGCGGGATTTGCGAGCCGACCTCGAGCGTCTGGCCGCCGATCGCGATCCGCACCTGGTCATTGCCGAGCAGCGCCAGAACCTTGGCCTGGATCACCGATCCCGGCTGCAGCACGACGTCGGTCGCCACCCCCTGCGGAGCGGTGATCGTCAGGTTCGGATTGATGGAAATCGGCATCGATTTTCACTTCGCCGCGCGAGGTTCGGCCAGCCTAATCCCTTGTCGTAAACCTCTCGTTAACCGATGCGCGCGCCCAGCGTCTTCAGCACCCGCGCCGCGGCGGCGAAATCGACCTGTTTGGCGGCGCGGCGGGCCGCCACCTCCTCGTCGATGCCCCATTGGGCGATGTTCCAGTCCTCGTCGACATGGGCCGCGGCCCAGACCTGGTCGGGATCGAGCACGCCATGGGTCAGCGCCAGCCCCAGCAGCGCCGAGCCGGTGATGGTCGTCACCACATGGAACGCCGCGATCGACCACGGATCGCTCGGCAACGCCGCGCGCGCGCCGGCGACCGCGGGCTCCGGCTGGCGGACATGGACGATGCCTTCGGCGAGAATGAAGTGCGCGCCCAGCGTATCGGCGGCCCAGAACAGCACCGGGTCCCACAGCTTGGCCTCGCGCGCCACCAGCGCCTCGGGATGGCTGGCGCGATAGAACAACAGATCGGATTCGAAATATCTGGCGACGTCGTCCGTCACCGCGTCAACGCGCTCGACCACCGCGTCGACCACGCTGTTGGCCAACCGCGTCAGCGGCATCGTGGTCGGATTGATCAGCTCGGGCTGCGCCTGCCATTCCGCGGCGATCGCCTCGGCGATGCTGCGGTCGGGCGCCGCAAGGGCGCGCCGCGACGGCGTGCGCACCGTCTTGCCATCGAGCGTAATGGCAAAGCCGGATTCGGTCTCGGCCACACCGGCCGTGCTGTAGAACCGCTTGAGCTGCGGGCCGCGCGTCGAGCGCCGCACCATCTCCTCGGGATCGAGCATCGATTTGCCGGCGACCTCGTCGAACAATTCACGCATGGTCTTGCTCACAACTCGCTGTTGGTACGGGTCACTGATTGGCGCAGGCGCGCGAATGGGTCGCGCGGTCGGCTGGATCCCATCCGGCAGCGGCGCCATCGTCCAGGCATTTGCTGACCCGGTCGCCGAACGAACCGCGCTTTTGCAGACGCGCGCTCGGGCGCTGCGGCGGCGCATCCAGCTGCGGCACCACCGGCACCTCGATCTTCGGCGGCGGCGGCGCGGGCGGCGGCGGCATCGCGGTCGGCGGCGGCACCAGAATCTGCGCGCTGGCGCCGACCGGAAGCGCCAGCCAGAAGCACACCCCGATCGCCATCACCACGTGTCGCATCATCAGAGTCTGACTCATCATGCGTTCAAGACATCAAACCGCTTGAGTTCGTCATTGCGAGGAGCGAAGCGACGAAGCAATCCAGGGTCGAACGCGATGCCGGCACGAATTGCCCCTGGATTGCTTCACTGTCGGGCGCCGCTTCGCGCCGCCCTCGGCTCGCAATGACGAAAGACATGTCGGCATCGCGCGCGGCAAGCGCAAGGCGATCACTCCTCCGGCGCATTGTCGATCGGGTCGAACCGGTCGGCTTCGAGGCCGAGCAGGTTCCAGCTTTGCAGCATGTGCGGCGGCAGCGGCGCGGTGACGTCGATGGTGCCGCCGCGCGGATGCGGGATCACGATGCGGCGCGCCAGCAGATGCAGTCGATTCTGCAAACCGCCGGGCAACTGCCAGTTTTCCTTGTTGAAATATTTCGGATCGCCGACGATGGCGTGGCCGATATGGGCCATGTGGGCGCGCAGCTGATGGGTGCGGCCGGTCACCGGTTTCAGCGACACCCAGGCCAGCTTCTGCGCCGAGGTTTCCACCACCGCGTAGTAGGTCACTGCGTGGCTGGCGCCCTCGTCGCCATGCTGGGCGACCCGCATGATGGTGTCGTCCTCGCTCTCCTCCTTGGCGAGGTAGGTCGAGATCCGGCCCTGCTTCGGCTTCGGCACCCCGGCGACTAGCGCCCAGTAGATTTTTCGCGCCGAGCGTTCGCGGAACGAGCCGGTGAGTTTGGTCGCGGCGAAGCGGGTCTTGGCGATCAACAGGCAGCCGGCGGTTTCCTTGTCGAGACGATGAACCAGGCGCGGCTTCTGGCCCTTGGCGTCGCGCATCACCTCCAGCATCATGTCGACATGGCGCGTGGTGCCGCTGCCGCCCTGCACCGCGAGGCCGGCCGGCTTGTTCAGCACCATGACGTCGGCGTCCTCGTAGAGGATCATCGCCTTCAGCGCGTCGAGCGTCTTTTGCGCGGCCTCGGAGAGTTCGCCGCCGCCGGCCTTCGGGGTATCGAGCTTGAGCGGCGGAATCCGCACGCTCTGACCTTCTTCCAGCCGGTCCTTGGAGTCAGCGCGCTTGCCGTTGACGCGCAGCTCGCCCTTCCGGACGATGCGCTGGATGTGGGAGAACGACAGGCCGGGAAAGCGGCCCTCGAGGAAGCGATCGACCCGCATGCCGTTCTCGTCCGGCGTCACCAGCACGGTCTCGACCTTGGTCGGCAGCGGCGCCGGCTCGGCGACGATCTTCGGCTCCGGCACGAAAGTCTCGGGATCGAACGGCGGACGCTCACGCTTGGGCTCGCGCCGGGGCGCGCGCGGCGCCGCACCCTCGCGCAGCGGCTTGCCGCGGAAGCCGGCGGACCGTTCTTGGCGCGGCGCGCGCTCGGCGCGGTCGAAACGCTCCGGCCGCTCAGTGCGGTCCGGCCGCTCGCCGGCCCGCGCGCGCGGCGGCCGTGCGCTCATCGGCCGGTCGGAATTGGTGCGCCCTGCCTTGGCGCGATCGCCGAACGACGCCCGCGCCGCCTTGGGGCGATCGCCAAAGGGGCGATCGGCGCTGGGACGCTCCGAGCGTTCGAACCGCTCCGGGCGCTCGGCGCGTTGCGGCCGTTCGGCGCGCTCGAACCGCTCGGAGCTGCGCTCGCGCGGCGGCCGCGCCGCCACCGGCCGATCGCCGCGGCCCGGCTTGGCGCCGAACGACGGACGCTCGCCGGCGGAACGCGCGGTCTTGCCCTTGGCGTGCGCCGGCTTGGCGCCGCGCTCGCCTTTGCTGCGGTCGCTTTTGCCGCGGTCGCCGCCGGAGCCGCGTTTAGCGAGAGGTTTCTTGACGCGACGGCCCATGGTCTGGCTCCGGAGGAAGCGTGTGCGTAGCGCAAAAGCCGCTCAGGGTCACGGTTTATCGCCCCCAACGGGCGAGCAAAGCCCGCCTCGCGGCGCCTGGCGCCCGAGTTTTGCGATAGTTCCGTCCCTCGACCCGTCGAGGGGCGGCGGAGCGCCGACCGGCGCGCCTGGATCGAGTGGCCGCAGCATGAATCCCGGAACGCCGGGACCCAGAGGCCGCGGAAACGCCTGCCGGCGCTCCACCGCGGCGTCTTTTCGCCCCGGGGCCGTGCTTCCGGGCACAGGCGCGAGCCCATTGACCCGCTGATCCCGGCGGATTTCCCGCCGTTCACCTGTGCCGCGTCCAGCCAACTAACAAGTGGCAGACCCCCGTAGTGGGGCCGGACGGCGACCCAGGGCGTCCCGAGTGCGCGCGGTGACGTCCACCGCCCGCCCGCAGGCGCCGCACCCCGCTCCGCCCCAAGACGTCTCATGAAACGCCCCTCGGTGAGCGAGGTGGGGCTGGGTATATGGTCCTATAGGAATATTGTCAAGAGTGTTATTGTGCAGAACCCGATACCCGCTCCGCTAAACCAAGTAGCCGGGGACGCGCATGGAATTCTCACCTCATATGAGTCGGCGAATGTTGCGTGCCTCCTCTATGAGGCCAACATCCCTTGGAAATGCCGCTAAGGCCCGATCAACTTGAGAACCTATTTTGCGCTTCTGATCGTTCGAAAGAACGGCGTTATTCCTACAAGCCTCAGCCAATCCCTGAAATAAAATCATAAAGGGGTGAACAGATGCACGATTCTTGGTGCGCTCGATTTCACTGGCTCGGCACAGACTATCTATTGCCTCGTCCAATTCCCTTGCGTGAACCTGTCTTAATACACGCATCTTTCCAAATAATATACGACCGATAGTTGTCGTCGTGAACTGATGGTCTGGCTCAATAGTCTTAGCAAAACGAGCGTGCTGTACGGCGAGTTCTGCAAGCTTTCTTCGTTCGTTTCCATCGGCGGATTCGTTCGCGCATTCCAAACGAAATTGCGCAATCTGATGCCAGTACCGCGAATTCCATTCCCAATCCTTCTTCGCCTCTGCATAAAATTCTTCCGCACCCTTCATTCCCAACAAAGGTTTCACGACATCGTCAAAATCAAATAGTCTCGACGCGATACGGCAGCAAGGATCCCCTCGCACAATAGCAGGAACGCTCACTCTTGGCCGAATGGCCTCCGCAAGCCTCCTAAAGGCCCGAAGAACACGTTCTGGTTTTTGGCCCGCAAATCGCTTTAAAAGCGTGTCCGACACCGCCTCGTTCAGCGGAGTTACAAATTCAGAATCCGAGACAACTTCCAACTTAAGCGGAAGCGGCTGGTCGCCCTCAGTTTGAATATCAACCTGGTATTCGGGAAACTGCCTGCTAATTAAGTCATATTCAATTCCCTGCCGATAACAATGAGCAGCAAGCGCAGCAAAAATATAGCAATCGGCATCCTTTGGTGTCGCATCAGCTACCGAACGATCGACTATCGTCGCCAGCGGCTCAAAGTTATTTAGTATTCGGCAGCATGCGATCGCGATCAGCTCCTCCTTCAAAGGGAAGCGATTTGAATCAGTTCCTCGCGAGGCAGCAAGACCGTAGTTTGTATAAGCCTTGACCAAGTCTTGCGCCAGACTTTCGCCAATTGGCGTAAGCGCCTCGCTTTGAAGGAAAGTCTTTCCAAACACACGCTCGACGTGGCTTAATCGATAGTTTCTTTCAGCTCCAACGAAGGTTATGGGGTTTGACTTCAAAAGCTCGCGTAGTGTCGAAACCTCACCAACGTGATCCGCAAAATTGTCGATAAAAACAAAGCAGCGGCCTCGGATGGCCTTAAAAATGTTCGCAGCGGAATTTATTCGAATGCGTCCAACCGACCTAAGCCAAAAGCATAGATGACCCGATTGAGCGATATTCCATGCCATACGACGTAGAGTGGTGGATTTTCCTGCTCCAGCTGCTCCGTCAATTATGAAAGTCGACGTGGTGGAGCGAAGCACCCGCGACTGCCAATCGGACGTCTGCGTTCGAGCCAAATCCCGGTCATTCTGAATGTCTTGCCATGTTGCAGCATGTCCATAAGCGAAGTTTGTGCCGCCATCGCCGCCAGAGGGTAAATGGTCAGGGACGCGTTCAAAATCGGAATGGAATTCTGCAAGTTCAATGGGCTTGACATCTAATTTTGATAGATCACCTAAGTTATCCTCAATCGCGTCGGTCACCGAAGGACGAACTGGAAACCGAGAATCAATCTCGGAAAGGAATTGCAGAGCAGTACCCTCGTAAAGAGCCATATCGTACTCCTTACAATCTTGAGCCGTTCCAGCGTCGGGAGCAGGTTCAATAATTAGGGATGGAGGACGATCTGCACGCGCGATCACATTGGCCCTGTCAGATAGAAAGAAACTTAGGTCGGGCTCCTCAAGAGACGTGCCTAGCACAATGAACGGTTCGGTTCGGATCAAATCCCCCAAGACGTGGGCCCAAATATTATTCTGAGCCACTGTGCGCATGTATGATTTTATATCAAAAACGTAGCTGTCTTCAGAACGCCTGGACCACCCATGTAAATGCACAATAGGAAGGATGCGAAGATCTCTGATGCTCTCATAAGGTTGATTGTAATTTATGGGCTTATGTGACTGTACGGGAAGACTTGTCCTTTCGTAAGCTCCCTCTAAAGCGTCATCCACGTTGAGCGTAAAAATCCGCTTCCATCGGAAGCGTGCGATAGCATTTACAGTGTCTCCAGGAATGCAATTTGCAAATCGTCTAGTGATTAGTTCATCAACTTGACTTGGCCGCATCGATCGGTAAAGACGATTGAGAGATGAACCTTTGCGAACATCTGGAAGGGCATCTTGAAGTGCCTCCATTAGCCCGAAGGTCGAGGGGCATTTCACCTTGGGATACCCCGATTCGCTATCGAGGCTAGCGCCTGCCCCGATTAGGAGATTGTATCTCCCTGACTTAACAGCGTCACCGATCTTGTCCCAGGGCAAAGTCATCGCTACCACTCATGTTGCAAAGAACAAAAATCAACAAATCAATATAATAGCAAGAACGACGGGGAGTCTGCGCTTCCCTTCTATATTTCTCTATTTAGACGCGATCCCACTGCATGATAATGAACGTATCGTACCAGAGTCGCGCACTGGCGCAATGGCATCTCATCAGCAATCGTAGCCCGCATATCGCTGCGCCCATGCGGGCTACGAGTTCATACGGGCTGTTGCCGATCGCCTTGTTGACGAACGCCTTTGCAACGCGAGCCAGACGCATTCCTCACCCCCGTGGCACCCAGATATGCGTGCCCCATAGTCCCCGGTGCTGTCGCGGTGAGCCGAGGTAGCGCAGCGTCGGCATCTTGTCGAACAGGGAACGCTCGCGCGCGTTCTTGTAGATGATGTAGTAGTTCGCCCGCCTCAGTTTCAAGAGATTGTCCCGCACCCGCTCCATCACCTGCCGGGAGAACGGGTTGAACATATACAGCACGAAGGGCTCGTCGCGGAACGCATAGGCGCCGGCGTCGCCATGGACGATGCCGATATTTTGGAAGCCGGAGGCCGCGACATTGCGGGCGGCCGCCGCCGCCAGCTCGTCGGCGAATTCGACGCCGGTGCAGGATTGAAAACCGAGCTCGGCGGCGACGATCAGCATCCTTCCCTTGCCACAGCCGAGATCGACGAAGCGATAGCCGGCGGGCGCAAGGCCGATGAATTTGACGCAATCGCGCAACACGCGCGGGTCGCTCGCCTGATAGCGCTCGCCATATTGGCGGCTGGCGTGGCGGATGGTGAGATTGTCGAGCGGCACGCCCGCATCGGTCTCGGTGCCGTATTTTCGGTCCCACTCGGCCGCCGCCGCGTGATCGCTGTGGTCACGCCCGGTCAGAAGATTTTGCACCCAGGAGAACAGCATCGGCCCGCTCACGCGATGGCGGAGTGTGATGGATGTTGCGGACATCGCGTTTGATGCCGGTCAAATCACTGGAGGTCGTCATTCCGGGGCGCAGCTCGGGCGCCGCAGGCGCGCGAGCTGCGAACCCGGAATCCGGCGCCAAGCTGCGACGCCGCGACCATCTGCGGGATTCCGGGTTCGCGCGCAGCTGGCGCTGCGCACGCCCCGGAATGACAGTGGTGGTGTTGCTGCCACCGTAGCCCGCATGAGCGCAGCCCTCTACTCGCCGATGATCTTGATCAGCACGCGCTTCTTTCGGCCGCCGTCGAATTCGCCGTAGAAGATCTGCTCCCACGGGCCGAAGTCGAGGCGGCCGTCGGTGATGGCAACGACGACTTCGCGGCCCATGATCTGGCGCTTCATATGGGCGTCGGCATTGTCTTCACCGGTGCGGTTGTGGCGATAGGACGCAACCGGCTCGTGCGGCGCCAGTTTTTCCAGCCAGAGTTCGTAGTCGGCGTGCAGGCCGCGTTCGTCGTCGTTGATGAACACCGAGGCGGTGATGTGCATGGCGTTGACCAGCACCAGCCCCTCGCGCACGCCGCTGTCGCGCAGCGCGGCCTCGACCTGCGGCGTGATGTTGATGAAGGCGCGGCGGCCAGGGGTCTCGAACCACAGCTCCTTGCGGAACGACTTCATCGGCGCGGCCCTAGCGACCGCCGATGAAGATCGGCGACTGGCCGGGCAGCAGCGGTGAATTGATGTCGCTGTCGAGGCGGCCGGTCTGCTGCTGCACGTAGCCGGCCTCGAACGACAGACTGAAATTGGGCGCCGGCTGAAACGCGATGCCGGCGCGGGCGCTGTAGCCGGCCGCGGTGCCGGCGTCGGTGCTGAACGGCGCCAGCGGGCCGCCGATGCCGGGGTTGGTCTTCAGGGTGTCGAAGCCGGCATAGAGCGTGACCGGCAGATCGCCGGCGCCCTTGAAATTGTAGCCGGCCAGCGCGCCCTGATAGGACAGCGACCCGACATTGCCGAACGCGCCGGCCTGGCCGAGGCCGCTCAAGCCGATGCCGCCGCTTTCGCCGCGGACAAACAGGCCGGTCGGAAAATTGGCGCGCCAATCGCCGCCGCGGCCATCGGCGGCGTCGAAGCTGGGGAAATTGCTGTAGATCTCCGCGCTGCCGGTTTCGGTCGCACCGCCGCCGAAGCCGAATGGCCCGCCCGGGATCCAGTAGCGCACCGGCGCGACCTGGGCGCGGGCCACCTGCGCGCCCAGGCACAGTGCCGCGACGGCCATGGCGAGCGTGCATTTAGCTGCGAAGGTCGACATCCGGGCTACCGTCGAAATACCCCGAAATTATACACGTCGCAGCGAGCGAACGCCAGCAAGCGGAGCCCGGACGCGTGACGCGCCATCGGGTCCTCCGGCGCGGCCGCGATCCGCGGCATCCGCTGGTCCGGCGCGATCGGGAGCCGGACGCTGTCGTCAGCCGGCGCGCACCGAGTCGAGGAATTTGCCGACCTCGAGCTTGAGCCGGTTGCTGTCGCCGGACAACGACTGCGCCGACGCCAGAACCTCGGACGACGCCGATCCGGTTTCGCTGGCGCCGCGCTGCACGTCGGTGATGTGAGTCGAGACCTGCTGGGTACCTTGCGCGGCCTGCTGCACGTTGCGGGAAATCTCCTGGGTCGCCGCGCCCTGCTGCTCCACCGCCGCAGCGATCGCGGAGGAAATCTCCGAGAGCCGTTCGATGGTGCCGCTGATCTCCCGGATCGCGCCGACCGATTCCTGGGTCGCGCCCTGGATGCTGCTGATCTGCTGGCCGATCTCGCCGGTGGCCTTCGCGGTCTGCTCGGCCAGCGCCTTGACTTCGGATGCCACCACGGCAAAGCCGCGGCCGGCTTCGCCGGCCCGCGCCGCCTCGATGGTGGCGTTGAGCGCCAGCAGATTGGTCTGCCCGGCAATGGCGTTGATCAGTTCGACGACGTCGCCGATCCGGGCGGCCGCCTTCGACAATTCGCCGACGCGATCGTTGGTGCTGCGCGCCTGATCGACCGCCTCGGCGGCGATCCGCGCCGATTCCTGAACCTGGCGGCTGATCTCGGTGATCGACGAGGCCATCTCCTCGGTGGCGGACGCCACCGACTGGACGTTGGTGGAGGCCTCCTCGGAGGCCGCCGCCACCATGATGGTGAGTTCCTGCGCGCGTTCGGCGGTCGCGGTCAGCGTGCCCGCGGAGGCTTCGAGTTCGGTCGAGGCCGACGACACCGTCTGCACGATCTCGCCCACCGCGCTCTCGAAATCATCCGCCATCTTGATCATGTCGGCCTTACGCCGGGCAACGGCGCGTTCCTCCGCCTCCCTGCCCTCGGCTTCCAGCGCCTGACGGGCGACCGCGTTGCTCTTGAACACCTCGACGGCTTTCGCCATCTCGCCGACTTCGTCGTGGCGGTCGAGGCCGGGGATCTTGGCGTCGAGCCGGCCACGCGCGAGCGCATTCATCGTGGTCGTCATTTGCCGCAGCGGCCCGGTGATACGGCGGGCGACCACGATCGACACCGCCAGCGTGATCAGCAGCACCAGCCCGGCCGCGATCAGCCCGCGCTGCGCGGCAGCCCAGCTCTGCGCCCGGAGGTCGTCGATGTAGACGCCGGTGCCGATCACCCAGCCCCACGGCGCGAAGCCGGTCACATAGGACAGTTTCGGCTGCGGCTTGTCGAAACCCGGCTTCGGCCACTCGTAGCCGACGAAGCCCGCGCCGTCCTTCTTCACGACGTTGACGGCCTCATTGAAGAGAGCCTTTCCGTTCGGATCCTTGAAGGTCGAGATATCGGTGCCGTTCATTTCCGGCTTCATCGGATGCATCACCATCCGCGGCTGCATGTCGTTGACCCAGAAGTAATCGTTGTTGCCGTAGCGCAGCTTCGCGACCCGCGCCAGCGCCCGCTTTTGCGCCTCGGCGTCCGCGACGCCGTCGGTCTGCACCGCCGCGTGTTCTTCCTTGACGATGCCGAGCGCCAGCTCGGTCATGTGCTGCAGTTCGATCTGCTTCTGCTGCTCGAGGCCTGACGCCAGTTCGCGCGAGTCGAGCAGCGCGATTCCGACGACGCCGATGAAACTGAGGCCGATCAGCGCATAGATCTTGCGGCTGAGGGTCATCCTGAACCGGCCCAGCAGCGAATCCGCCAGCGAGGTCTTGCGAATGAGGCCAGCCTTGACGGTGTATTTTTGCGCCTGCTTGGCGCGGATCAGCCCGTAGACATGCTCGGCTTCCCTGCGCTGTTCGACGGGCAGCTTGGTGCGGATCGACATGTAGCCGACGATCTCACCGTTTTCCCAGATCGGCGTGACGGCGGCCTGGACCCAGTAAAAGTCGCCATTCTTGCGACGGTTCTTGACCGCGCCGGACCACGGCATGCCGGTCTTGACCGTGGCCCAGAGGTCGTCGAACGCCTCCGGCGGCATGTCGGGATGGCGCACGATGTTGTGCGGCTGTCCCATCAATTCCGCTTCGGAAAAGCCGGAGGCATCCACGAACTGCTTGTTGAAATAGACCAGCTTGCCTTTGGGGTCGGTCTTCGAGACGATCAAGGCGCCGTCGGCGAGCGGATATTCGATATTGGTGACCGGAAGATTCGTGCGCATTTTGATATCCCTCAGGAAATTCGCGGAATCATCCGAAGATCGAGAACCGACACGGATGGTTGTTTGCTGACGAGGACGACGAGACTTACAGCTCCGCCGCCTCGAAGCATTAGGACGCGGGTGGCGCTGCGGCACAGAGATTGAACACCGGCTGTCGCGAACGCATGCAGCGGCACAAATTACTGCCGCACATTCTAAGCTGGTCTTAAGCAACGACCACGTAGTACTACGGGAAAAGTCAGGAAGATATCACTTCGACGGTACTCTCTCAACAGCCAGCGTACTAAGCGCAGCCCCAATGACCGAAGCGACATCCGTTCCTGCACGGTGCAGCCGATTCTCGCATACCGCCTCGCTGCGGCGAATTATTTGCTGCTGCGCAGCTTCGCCCAGTAGTCCAGCCGCTTGCGGATCTCGCGTTCGAAACCGCGATCGGGCGGATCGTAAAAGGTCTGGCGACCCAGCGCTTCGGGGAAGTAGTCCTGCCCGGAAAAACCCTCCGGGGTGTCGTGGTCGTATTGATAGCCGCCGCCATAGCCTTCGGATTTCATCAGTTGGGTCGGCGAATTCAGAATGTGCTTCGGCGGCAGCAGCGAACCGCCCTCTTTCGCGGCGCGCATCGCCGCCCCATAGGCCTTGTAGGCGGCGTTGGATTTCGGCGCGGTGGCCAGATAAATCACCGCCTGCGCGATCGCCAGCTCGCCCTCCGGCGAGCCCAGAAAATCATAGGCGTCCTTGGCGGCGTTGCAGATCACCAGCGCCTGCGGATCGGCGAGGCCGATATCCTCGACCGCCATGCGGACGACGCGACGGGCCAGGAACAGCGGGTCCTCGCCGGCATCCAGCATGCGGCACAGATAGTACAACGCGGCATCGGGATCGGCGCCGCGCACCGATTTATGCAGCGCCGAGATCAGATTGTAGTGGCCGTCGGCCGACTTGTCGTAGATCGGGGCGCGGCGCTGCAGGATTTCCTGTAGCTGCGCGGCATTGAAGATCTCGTTCGCGCGCGCGGCGCGCCAGACTTCTTCCGCCAGCGTCAGCGCGGCGCGGCCGTCGCCGTCGGCCATCCGCACCAGCACGCTGCGCGCCTCGTCATCGAGCGGCAGCTTGCGACCCTCGACCGCTTCGGCATGCGCATAGAGCTTTTCGATCGCGGCGGCGTCGAGCGAATGAAACACCAGCACCCGGGCACGCGACAGCAAAGCGGCGTTGAGCTCGAACGACGGATTCTCGGTGGTGGCGCCGACCAGCACCACGGTGCCATCTTCCATCACCGGCAGAAACGAATCCTGCTGCGCGCGGTTGAAGCGATGCACCTCGTCGACGAACAGCAGCGTGCCCTTGCCCATCTCGCGGCGGGCGCGCGCGGCGTCGAATACTTTCTTCAGATCGGCGACGCCGGAGAACACCGCGGAGATCTGCTCGAAGTGCAGCTCGGTGGCGTCGGCCAGCAACCGCGCCACCGTGGTCTTGCCAGTGCCGGGCGGGCCCCAGAAGATCAGCGAGCCGAGCGTGCGGGTTGCCAGCATTCGCGTCAGCGCGCCGTCGGGGCCGAGGATGTGATCCTGGCCGACCACGTCGGACAGCTGCCGCGGGCGCAGCCGGTCGGGCAGCGGATGCGGCGCCTCGCGCTCGAGGCCAGCGGCGGCGAACAGGTTGGTGGATTCGTGCGGGCGTTTCGGGCTCATCCGCCGAGCGTGACGTTGATCTGCTGGCCGCCACGCACCAGCGTGATGCGCCAGATCCGCGCCGCTTCGCTGGTGGCGCGCTCCAGATCGCTGGTCCTGGCGATCTTCCGGTTGTTGACCGCCAGAATGATATCGCCCTTCTGGAAGCCGACGGAGGCGGCGGCGGCGTCATCGGCGAGATCGGTGACTACCACGCCCTCGACGCTGGGATCGAGCCGCAACTCGTCGGCGACCGCCGGCGAGATATTGGCGACCTTGGCGCCCTGGAACGGCGAGCGCGATGTCAGCACGATCTCGTTGCGATCGCTGTCGGGCGCGGTTTCCAGCGGAATCGCCAGCTTGATCGGCTTGCCGCCGCGCTGCACGTCGATCTCGGCTGTGCCGCCGAGCGGCCTCGTCGCAAAGCGATAGTCGAACGCATTCGGATCGTCGACCGGAAAGCCGTCGATCGCCACGATCAGGTCGCTCAGTTTCAGCCCGGCCCGTGCCGACGGGCTACCCGCCGTCACGCTGGCGACCAGTGCGCCGCTCGGCAGCTTGAGGCCGAGCGTTTCGGCGATCTCCGGCGTCACCGCCTGCAGCCGCGCGCCGAGCCATGGCCGCTTCACCGCCTTGCCGCCGCTCTTCGCCGAGGCCACGACGACGCGGACCATGTTGGCGGGAATCGCAAAGCCGATGCCCTGCGAGCCGCCGGAGCGCGAGAAGATCGCGGTGTTGATGCCGACCAGTCTGCCGGTCATGTCGACCAGCGCGCCGCCGGAATTGCCCGGATTGATCGCGGCGTCGGTCTGGATAAAGAACTGATAGTCGGTGATGCCGACCTGCGTGCGCGCCAGCGCCGAGACGATGCCGTGAGTGACGGTCTGGCCGACGCCGAACGGATTGCCGATCGCCAGCACCACGTCGCCGACCAGCAACTCATCCGAGTTGGAAAAATCCAGCGTCGGGAATTTCTCCTTGCTGTCTTTCAGGCGCAGGATCGCCAGATCGGTCCGGCTGTCTTTCAGCACGATCTCGGCCTCGAATTCGCGCTTGTCGGACAGCGACACCTTGACCTGGTCGGCGCCTTCGATGACGTGGTTGTTGGTGACGACGAGACCCGACGGATCGACCATCACGCCGGAGCCGAGCGAGCGCTGCATCTGTTCCGGCTGGATGCCACCGCCGCCGAAGAAGCGGCGGAAGATCGGGTCCTCCAGCAGCGGGTTGCGATTCTGGATCACCTTGGCGGCATAAACGTTGACCACCGCCGGCTGCACCCGCTGCACGATCGGCGCGTAGCTGAGCTTCAGCTCGGTCGGCGAGACCGGAACGCGGCGGTCCTGCGCGGATGCGGACAGCGACGCCGCCAGTGTGAGCACCATGGCCGACAAGATTCGTAGGACTGTCATGACAGGATTCCGGATTGGGACAGAATGGATATAGGGATCGCCGCGCGCGACCGGAAGCAATTACGAAGGCTGGATTGTAGCCGTTTTGCGCCCCAACGGGCGGCCAAATCACCTCGCCGCGACCATATCTTGTTCGGCCGGATGCTTGCAATTGGCCGGCGGAACGACACCTATTGGCGGCGCGGCGGACCGCCGCCGTATTCAGGAGAACCGCCGAATGAAGGCCGTTGGCTATACCAAATCGCTCCCGATCGAGGCGCCGGATGCGCTGATCGATATCGAGACCGCAAAGCCGGAGCCGCGAGCCCGCGATCTCCGCGTCGCGGTGAAGGCGATCTCGGCCAATCCGGTGGATTTCAAGGTCCGCAAGCGCGCCGCGCCGCCCGAAGGCGAGACCAAGATTCTCGGCTATGACGCCGCCGGCATCGTCGACGCGGTCGGTTCCGACGTGACGCTGTTCCGGCCCGGCGACGAGGTGTTCTACGCCGGCGCGATCAACCGCCCGGGCACCAATGCGGAATTTCATCTGGTCGACGAGCGCATCGTCGGCCGCAAGCCGACATCGCTGTCGTTCGCGCAGGCCGCCGCCCTGCCGCTGACCTCGATCACCGCGTGGGAGTTGCTGTTCGACCGGCTCGGCGTGGCGCCCGGCAAGAGCCATGACCCGCGCACGCTGCTGATCGTCGGCGGCGCCGGCGGCGTCGGCTCGATCCTGATCCAGCTGGCGCGACGGCTCACCGGGCTCTCCATCGTCGCCACCGCGTCGCGGCCGGAGACGACCAAATGGTGCCTCGAACTCGGCGCCCATGCGGTGATCGATCACACCATGCCAATGCAGCCGCAGATCGAAGCGCTGAAACTGCCGCCGGTGGCGCTGATCGCCAGCCTGACCGGCACCGACCAGCATTTTCCGGCGCTGGTGGAAATCCTTGCGCCGCAGGGCAAAGTCGCGCTGATCGACGATCCGGCGACGCTGAACGCGATGCTGCTGAAGGGCAAGGCCGCTTCGCTGCATTGGGAGGCGATGTTCACCCGCAGCACGTTTGAGACCGCCGACATGATCGCGCAGCATCATCTGTTGAACGATGTCGCCGACTTGATCGACAAGGGCGTGCTGCGTACCACGCTGGAGCAGACTTTTGGGATAATCAACGCCGCAAATCTGAAGCGCGCCCACGCGCTGCTGGAAACCGGCAAGTCGGTCGGCAAGATCGTGCTGGAAGGCTGGTAGGTCCACAAACCAAAGCCGTCGTCGCCCGGCTTGACCGGGCGACCCAGTCTTGCAGAGCGCTGGTGGTCGATCGCTGACGCTCTGGAATACTGGATCCCCGCTTGCGCGGGGATGACGATTCAGAGGATCCGCTTGAATAACAAAAAAGCGGCGCTTGCGGCGCCGCTCTTTCAGAAACTCGATAGAGGCGGAGCTTACGCCGCAGCGGCGCTGCCCTGCGCCGGACCGGAATCGAGGCCCTTGGCATCGACGTCGCGGTCGACGAACTCGATCACCGCCATCGGCGCGTTGTCGCCGTAGCGGAAGCCGGCCTTGATGATCCGGGTGTAGCCGCCCTGGCGGTCGGCGTAGCGCTTGGCGATGACGTCGAACAGCTTGCGGACCTGATCCTGGTCCTTCATTTCGCTGATCGCCTGACGGCGCAAATGCAGACCGCCCTTCTTGCCGAGCGTGACCAGCTTCTCCACGATCGGGCGGAGCTCCTTGGCCTTCGGCAGCGTGGTGACGATCTGCTCGTGCTTGATCAGCGACGCGCACATGTTGGCGAACATCGCTTTGCGATGCTCCGCGGTGCGGTTGAGCTTCCGATGAACCTTGCCGTGACGCATGATAAAATCCTCGTATTCAAACTGTCGCGACGGTTCGTCGGACTTTTTGCTCAGGTGGGCTGCCTGCGTTCGCCCGGTAGCAACGGCCGGATGATCCGGCCATCGCGCAATTCAAGCCTAGTAGTGATCCTCGAAGCGCTTGGCGAGCTCGTCGATATTCTCCGGCGGCCAGCCCGGCACTTCCATGCCGAGATGCAGACCCATCTGGGCCAGCACTTCCTTGATTTCGTTGAGCGACTTGCGGCCGAAGTTCGGGGTCCGCAGCATTTCGGCTTCCGACTTCTGCACCAAATCGCCGATATAGACGATGTTGTCGTTCTTCAGGCAGTTCGCCGAACGCACCGACAGCTCGAGCTCGTCGACCTTCTTGAGGAAGGCCGGGTTGAAGGCCAGATCCGGGATGATCTCCTGGGTGACTTCCTTGCGCGGCTCTTCGAAGTTGACGAAGACGTTGAGCTGATCCTGCAAGATGCGGGCGGCATAGGCCACCGCGTCATCCGGCGAGATCGCGCCGTTGGTCTCGATCGTCATGGTCAGCTTGTCGTAGTCGAGGATCTGGCCCTCGCGGGTGTTCTCGACCTTGTAGGAGACCTTGCGGACTGGCGAGAACAGGCTGTCGACCGGGATCAGGCCGATCGGCGCGTCTTCCGGACGGTTGCGGTCGGCGGCGACGTAGCCCTTGCCCGACGCGACGGTGAATTCCATGCGGATCTCGGCGCCCTCGTCGAGGGTGCAGATCTGCAGGTCGGGATTGAGCACCACGACGTCGCCGACGGTCTGGATGTCGCCGGCGGTCACGGCGCCGGGGCCGGACTTCTTCACGACCATGCGCTTCGGGCCTTCGCCCTGCATCTTGATCGAGATGTCCTTGATGTTCAGCACGATGTCGGTGACGTCTTCACGCACGCCGGCGATCGAGGAGAACTCGTGCAGCACGCCGTCGATATGCACCGACTGTACCGCCGCGCCCTGCAGCGACGACAGCAGCACGCGGCGCAGCGCATTGCCGAGCGTCTGGCCGAAGCCGCGCTCGAGCGGCTCGGCGACCAGGGTCGCGAAGCGGGTCGGATCGGTGCCCGGGGTGACCACGAGCTTGTTCGGTCGGATGAGCTCTTGCCAATTCTTCTGGATCGTCACTGTTTCACCCATGCCAATAGGAATCTCTGGCTTTGGAGATCGCGGAGCAGTCCGCGCGATAGCATCGAAATAGGCGCCGGCGGAATCGCCGCCAGCGGTACAAAAATCAGACGCGCCGGCGCTTGCGCGGACGGCAGCCATTGTGCGGGATCGTGGTGACGTCGCGAATCGAGGTCACCGTGAAGCCCGCGGCCTGCAAAGCGCGCAGCGCCGATTCGCGGCCCGAACCCGGACCCGCGACTTCGACTTCCAGCGTGCGCATGCCGTGCTCCTGCGCCTTCTTGGAGACGTCCTCGGCTGCGACCTGCGCCGCATAGGGAGTCGACTTGCGCGAACCCTTGAAACCCATCGTGCCGGCCGACGACCAGGCAATGGTGTTGCCCTGCGCGTCGGTGATGGTGATGGTCGTGTTGTTGAACGACGAATTCACGTGCGCGATGCCGGATGCAATGTTCTTGCGCTCGCGACGGCGGACGCGTGTGGCTTCCTTGCCCATTTCAAAACCTTTCCTGTGATCTCAACGCCGCCGTAGTGCCAGCGGCTACACCAAAACGAATTGCAGATAGCGAGCGGCGATTCCTCGCCGCCCGCCATCCGCTGTTCGCAAAATTACTTCTTCTTGCCGGCGATCGATTTGGCCGGACCCTTGCGCGTGCGCGCATTGGTATGGGTACGCTGGCCGCGCACCGGCAGACCGCGACGATGACGCAGGCCGCGATAGCAGCCGAGGTCCATCAGGCGCTTGATGTTCATGCCGGTCTCGCGACGCAAATCGCCTTCGACCATGTAGTCGCGGTCGATTACTTCGCGAATCTGCAGGACTTCCTGGTCGCTGAGCTGATTGACGCGGCGCTCCGCGGGAATCTTCACCTTCTCGATGATCTCGGCCGCGTTCTTCTGGCCGATGCCATGGATGTATTGCAGCGCGATCAGCACGCGCTTGTTGGTCGGAATGTTCACACCGGCTATACGGGCCACGGACTTCTCTCCTGTCGCCGAACCATTTTGGCCGGCTGTTTGTCGCAATTTTCGGGGCTCATGTCCGCAAACGCGAACACGACGCCCTTCCCCTTGGTCACTTGGGGCCCGGCATCGTCAAAAACTATCCGACGGGATACCGGCCTTATTAAA
Organism: Rhodopseudomonas sp.; assembly: GCF_013377015.1. Taxonomy (GTDB): domain Bacteria; phylum Pseudomonadota; class Alphaproteobacteria; order Rhizobiales; family Xanthobacteraceae; genus JARJEH01. The sequence goes on from NZ_JACABA010000002.1 coordinate 723,593, forward strand.
GGATTCCAACTCGTTTCGTCAACCGACTCTAGGCTTTAGCTCGCTTTTTCGTGACCTTTTTGGCGCTCTTTCCGACCTTGCCGGGCCTCTTGGCCGCCTTGCTCACTTTGGCAGCCTTGGCGACCTTGCGGGTCGCGGTCTTATCTGACGGCTTTTTCGCAGCCTTGGCCGCTGGTTTGACGGCTTTCCGGGCTGATTTTGCTGTCTTTTTGGCGCCAACAGCGGATTTCGCAGCCTTCTTGGCGGCCTTGCCGGCTGATTTCGGCGCGACTGGCTTCTTGGCGCCCTTGACCGCCGACGACGCCTGCTTGGCGGCCAGGGTCTTGCCGGCGGCCTTCTTGGCGGCATCCGCCGTCGTGACGGCCGACAGAATCCGATTGATCTCTTTGGTGACGTTTTCGATCGACATCATGCCATCGACCGTCAACAGCTTGCGCCGCTCCGAATAATAGTTGATCAGCGGCTCGGTCTGGGCGCGGTAGGCCGCCAGCCGCTTCGCGAGCGCCTCGGCGTTGTCGTCGGCGCGAACCTCTGCGCCGCGCGCCTTCATCTCCGCGACACGGGTCTCGACCCGCTGCAGCAATGCGCTCTCGTTGACGCGCAATTCAACCACGGCGTCGAGCTTGATGTGCTTCTTCTTCAACAGCGCATCGAGCGCCTCAGCCTGCGGCACGGTGCGCGGAAAGCCGTCGAGGATGAATCCGTTGGCGGCGTCCGGCTGGTCGATCCGGTCGGAAATGATGCCGATCACGACCTCGTCGGGCACCAGCCCGCCGCTGGCCATGACATCCTTGGCCTTCAGCCCGACCGGCGTTTCGGCGGCGACCGCAGCTCGCAGCATATCTCCCGTCGAGAGCTGGACGATGCCGAATCGCTCGACCAAACGCTGCGCCTGTGTTCCCTTGCCCGCCCCCGGCGGCCCGAGAAGGATCAATCTCATTTCTTGCGGCCCCTCAACTTCGACTTCCTGATCAACCCTTCATATTGATGCGCCAGCAGGTAGCCCTGAACCTGGGCCACCGTATCCATCGTCACGCTGACGACGATCAGGAGCGAAGTTCCGCCGAAATAGAACGGCACCGACGCGTAGGAAATCAGGATCTCCGGGATCAGACAGACGATCGCCAGATAGCCCGCGCCGAGCACCGTGATTCGCGACAGCACATAGTCGATATATTCCGCGGTGCGCTCACCGGGGCGAATGCCCGGGATGAAGCCGCCATGCTTCTTCAGATTGTCGGCGGTCTCGGTCGGATTGAACACGATCGCCGTATAGAAGAACGCGAAGAACACGATCAGCGACAGGTACATGATCAGGAACAGCGGACGGCCGTGGCCGAGCTGGGTGGTGATCCACTGAAACCATTCCGGCCCCTTGCCGGCGTTGAAGTTCGCCACCGTGGTCGGCAACAGCAGCAGCGACGAGGCGAAGATCGGCGGAATCACGCCCGAGGTGTTCAGCTTCAGCGGCAGATGCGAGGACTGGCCCTCGAACATCTTGTTGCCGACCTGGCGCTTCGGATACTGGATCACCAACCGGCGCTGCGCCCGCTCCATGAACACGATGAAGGCGATCACCACCACCGACATCGCGATCACGATCAGAATCAGGCCGGTGGACAACGCGCCCTGGCGGCCGAGCTCGAGCATGCTGGCGAGAGCCGACGGCAATTCGGCGACGATGCCGGCCAGAATGATCAGCGAGATGCCGTTGCCGATGCCGCGCGAAGTGATCTGCTCGCCGAGCCACATCAGGAACATGGTGCCGCCGGTCAGGGTGATCGCGGTCGACAGCCGGAAGAACAGGCCGGGATCGGCGACGACATTGCCGGCGCCTTCGAGGCCAACGGCGATGCCGTAAGACTGGAACGCGGCCAGAATCACGGTCAGATAGCGGGTGTACTGGTTGAGGGTCTTCCGGCCCGACTCGCCCTCTTTCTTCAGCGCCTCGAGCTGCGGCGACACCGTGGTCAGCAGCTGCACGATGATCGATGCCGAGATGTACGGCATGATGTTGAGCGCGAAGATCGCCATGCGGTGGATGCCGCCGCCGGCGAACATGTTGAACATGCCGAGAATGCCGCCGGCCTGCGACTTGAACACTTGCTCCCAGATGTTGGGATCGATGCCGGGCAGCGGAATGTAGGTGCCGAGCCGATAGACCAGCAGCGCGCCGAGCGTGAACCAGATGCGCTTCTTCAGTTCCTCGGCTTTTCCGAGCGCCGAAAAATTGAGGTTTGCCGCTAGTTGTTCTGCTGCAGAGACCATAATCGGCTTTCTCCTGCGCCGCTCGCACCGCGATGCCCCGGACAGCGGGGCATCCAGTCAACGCCGGACTTCAATTTGGTGCGGGCTGAGCGAAAAATCCACCGTCCCGGCTGCGCCGGCGCCGGTTTTCACCGGCGATGACGCGGAAGTTACGCGGCCTCGCCTTCGTCCTTCTTCTTCGGTGCGATAATCGTCACCGTGCCACCGGCCTTCTCAATCGCGGCGATCGCGGTCTTGGTCGCGCCGTGCACCTCGAGCGTCAGCTTCGAGGTCACTTCACCCCGGCCGAGCAGCCGCACGCCATCCTTGGCGCGGCGGATCACGCCGGCCTTGACCAGCGAATCGGCGTTGATGGTGCCAGACGCGTCGATGGTCTTGGCGTTGATCGCGTCCTGCAGCCGGTCGAGATTGATCTCGGCGAATTCGAGCCGGAAGATGTTGGTGAAGCCGCGCTTCGGCAGCCGCCGATGCAACGGCATCTGGCCGCCTTCGAAGCCCTTGATCCGTACGCCGGAGCGCGCGGTCTGGCCCTTGCCGCCACGGCCTGCTGTCTTGCCCTTGCCGGAGCCGATGCCACGGCCGACGCGCATGCGCTTCTTGCGCGAGCCGGCATTGTCGGCGATATCGCTGAGCTTCATCGCCCTGTCTCCTTATTTCTCGTCGACGACGCGGACGAGGTGTTGAACCTTGGCGATCATGCCGCGAACCGCAGGCGTGTCCTGCAATTCGGTGACGCGACCGATCTTGTTGAGCTTGAGGCCGATCAGCGTCTCGCGCTGCGAGTGATGGCGGCGGATCGCGCTGCCGGTCTGCTCGACCTTGATCGTCTTTGCGGCGTTTGCCATCGTCATAACTCCACGGCGCACACGCGCCCTCTTGATTATTCGGCAACAACCTCGGCGTCGCCACCGACCCGGCGCGACTGCAAGGTGGACACCTTGATGTTGCGGCGAGCCGCGACCGAACGCGGCGAATCCTGATGCTTCAGCGCGTCGAAGGTGGCGCGAACCATGTTGTAGGGGTTCGACGAACCGATCGACTTCGCCACCACGTCCTGGATGCCGAGCGTCTCGAACACCGCGCGCATCGGGCCGCCGGCGATGATGCCGGTACCCGCTGGCGCCGCGCGCAAATACACCCTGCCCGCGCCATGACGGCCGGCAATGTCGTGATGCAGCGTGCGACCCTCGCGCAGAGCGACGCGCGTCAGGTTGCGTTTCGCCGACTCGGTGGCCTTGCGGATCGCTTCCGGCACTTCGCGCGCCTTGCCGTGTCCGAAACCGACCCGGCCCTTCTGATCGCCGATCACGACCAGCGCGGCGAAGCCGAAGCGCTTGCCGCCCTTGACGACCTTTGCCACCCGGTTGATGTGGACGAGCTTGTCGACGAATTCACTGTCGCGCTCTTCCCGACCACCCCTGTGGCCTCCACCGCGTTCGCGTTCACCTGCCATGGTGTTTTCCAATCTTTGCGAGGCTCACGCCCCAATCCTGGTGCTCGTTCAATTCCAAAACCTCAGAAGCTCAGACCGCTTTCGCGGGCCGCATCGGCCAGCGCCTTGACGCGGCCGTGATAGAGATAGCCGCCGCGGTCGAACACGACTTCGGTGACGCCATTCTTCACCGCGCGTTCCGCCAGCAGCTTGCCCACCGCCTTGGCGGCGTCGATGTTGGCGCCGGTGTTGCCGGTGTCGCGCATCGACTTCTCCAGCGAGGACGCCGACGCAAGGGTCTCGCCCTTGAGGTCGTCGATGACCTGCGCATAGATGTGCTTCGACGAGCGGAACACCGACAGCCGCGGACGGCCGTTGGCGATCCGGCGCAGCGACGCCCTCACGCGATTCTTGCGCCGGGCATTCGTGATCTTGAGTTTCGACATGACCGGCTCCGTTACTTCTTCTTGCCTTCCTTGCGGAAGATAAATTCGTCGGAATAGCGTACGCCCTTGCCCTTGTAGGGCTCCGGCGGCCGATAGCTGCGGATTTCCGCGGCGACCTGGCCGACACGCTGCGAATCGTTGCCCGAAATGAAGATCTCGGTCGGCTTCGGCACCGTGATGGTGATGCCATCCGGGATGTCGTAAACCACGTCGTGGCTGTAGCCGAGCGCGAGCTGCAGCTTCTTGCCCTGCAGCGCGGCGCGGTAGCCGACGCCGGTGATGTCGAGCTTCTTCTCGAAGCCCTTGGTGACGCCCAGCGCCAGGTTGGCGATCTGGGCGCGCGCGGTGCCGTACATCGCCTGGGCGCGGTTGGTCTCGAACCGCGGCGCGACCTTGACCTCGCCGTTTTCGAACTTCACATCGACATCGTCGTGCACGATGAACTGAAGCTGGCCCTTCGGCCCCTTCATCTTGACGGTCTGTCCCTCGACCGTCGCGGTCACACCCGACGGGACCGGGACGGGCTTCTTGCCAACGCGTGACATGATCGATCCTTCCTCAGAACACCGTGAAGAGAACTTCACCGCCCACATTCGCGTCGCGCGCGTCGTGGTCGGCCATGATTCCCTTGGGCGTCGATAATACCGAAATGCCGAGACCGTTCTTCACGCGCGGCAGGTTCTTGACCGACGCGTAGACACGACGTCCCGGCTTGGAAACCCGTTCGATCTCGCGGATCACGGGCTCGCCGTCGAAATACTTCAGCTCGATCTCGAGCTCGCTGCGGCCGGAGGCGTGCTCGACGCTGGCGTAGCCACGGATGTAGCCCTCGCTCTTCAGCACTTCGAGAACGTTGGCGCGCATCTTCGAACCCGGGGTCGAAACCTTGGGCTTGGCGCGCATCTGCGCGTTGCGGATACGGGTGATGAGATCGCTGATCGGATCGTGCGTTGACATGCCCGCCCCCTTACCAGCTGGACTTCACGAGACCCGGAACCAGGCCTCTGGAGCCGAGATCGCGGATCGCGATACGGCTGAGCTTGTTCAGCCGGTAGACCGAGCGAGCGCGGCCGGTGATCTCGCAACGGTTGCGGATCCGGGTCGCCGACGAATTGCGCGGCATCTCCGACAGCTTCAGCGTCGCCGCGAAGCGCTCTTCCATCGGCAGCGTCTTGTCGGCGATGATGGCCTTCAGCCGCGCACGCTTCGGCGCGGCGTTCTTGGTCATTCTCTTCCGACGGTTGTTCTTCTCGATCGAACTCTTCTTTGCCATGCTTGGCTCCTGGGTTTCCGCGTTTGAGGTGCAGATCAGCTCGAAGCTGTTCAGCGTCTCACTGCCGGAACGGGAAATTGAATGCGGTCAACAGGGCGCGCGCCTCGTCGTCGGTGGTCGCAGTGGTGCACACCGTGACGTCCATGCCCCATGTTTCCCCCATCTTGTCGAAATCGATTTCGGGGAAAATGATGTGCTCCTTGATGCCGAGCGAGTAGTTACCGCGGCCATCGAAGCTCTTCGGATTGAGGCCACGGAAATCTCGGACGCGCGGCAACGCGACGTTGATGAGGCGGTCGATGAACTCGTACATCTTGGCCTTGCGCAACGTGACCTTGGCACCGATCGGCTGATTCTCACGCAGCTTGAAGGTCGCGATCGCGACCCGCGAGAAGGTGATGATCGGCTTCTGGCCGGCGATCAGCGCGAGGTCGGCGGCTGCCGTCTCGGCTTTCTTGCGGTCGTTGACGGCCTCGCCGATGCCCATGTTGAGCACGACCTTGTCGAGCCGCGGCACCTGCATGACATTGGCATAGCCGAACTGTTCGGTCAGCTTGCCGCGAATTTCCCGGTCGAATTGTTCGCGAAGACGCGGAACGTAGGCGGTCTCAGACATCGATCTCTGCTCCCGAGCGTTTGGCGATGCGCACCTTCTTGCCATCCGCATGAATCTTGAACCCGACGCGGGTCGGCTTGCCGTCCTTGCCGACGATCGCGATGTTGGACAGGTGGATCGGCGCCTCTTTCGAGATGATGCCGCCTTCCTGAGCCTGGGTCTGCTTCTGATGCTTCTTGACGAGGTTGACGCCGCGGACCAGCGCCTTGTTGTCGGTGGGACGCACCTCGAACACCTCGCCGGTGCGACCCTTGTCGCGACCGTTCAGCACGATAACCTTGTCGCCTTTCCGGATCTTGGCAGCCATCACAGCACCTCCGGCGCGAGTGAAATGATCTTCATGTGGTTCTTGGCGCGCAGCTCGCGCGGCACCGGCCCGAAAATGCGGGTACCGATCGGCTCGGACTGATTGTTGATCAGCACGGCGGCGTTGCGGTCGAACCGGATGACGGAACCGTCGGCGCGACGGATGTCCTTGCGGACCCGCACCACCACGGCCTTCATCACGTCGCCCTTCTTCACCTTCCCTCGCGGGATGGCTTCCTTGATCGACACGACAATGACGTCGCCAACGGTGGCATACCGGCGCTTGGAACCCCCAATCACCTTAATGCACATGACACGGCGTGCGCCTGAATTATCGGCCACGTCGAGGTTGGTCTGCATCTGAATCATTGATGCACCTCGTCCTCTTTCTGATGCGCAAAGTCGCGCTTAACTGGTGCGCAAGTCGCGCTTTAGGCGGTTTTCTTCTGCTCGCCCCGGACCACGGTCCAGCGCTTCAACTTCGAGATCGGCTTGCTCTCCTCGATCCACACCATGTCGCCCGGCTTGAACTGATTGTCCTCGTCGTGGGCATGGTAGTTCTTCGAGCGGCGGATGGTCTTCTTGTAGATCGGATGGGTGAAGCGGCGATCGACCCGCACCACCACCGTCTTGGCTTGCTTGTCGCTGACGACCACGCCCTGCAGCGTACGTTTCGGCATGTCGAATCCCTTACTTCGTCTTCGCGTCGCGCTTCTGCGCGGCGACGGTCTTGATGCGGGCGATGTCGCGGCGGGCTTCGCGCAGCCGCGAGGTGTTCTCGAGCTGCCCGGTGGCGCGCTGGAACCGCAGGTTGAAGCGCTCCTTTTTCAGATTGAGGACGGCGTCGTCCATCTGATCGGGGCTCATCGCGCGGATATCGGCGGTTTTCAAATCGGCCATGGTCGTCATCCTACTCCGCAATGCGCGTGACGAAGCGCGTCTTGATCGGCAGCTTGGCGGCAGCGAGCGTGAACGCTTCCTTGGCGGTCTGCATCGTAACGCCGTCGACCTCGAAGATCACCCGGCCAGGCTTGACGCGGGCGACCCACAATTCCGGGGTACCCTTGCCGGAGCCCATCCGGACTTCGGCGGGCTTCTTCGACACCGGCACGTCCGGAAAGATCCGGATCCAGACCCGGCCGGCACGCTTCATGTGACGCGTCAGCGCACGACGGGCGGCCTCGATCTGGCGGGCGGTGATACGCTCGGGTGCCATCGCCTTCAGCCCAAACTGGCCGAACGCCAATGTCGCGCCCGAGGTCGCAACGCCGTGAATCCGGCCTTTGTGCGCCTTGCGGAACTTGGTCTTCTTTGGTTGCATCATGGCTTACGCCCTCAAACCTTCTAATCGATCAAGCGGCGTCGCGACGCGGCCGGGAATTGTCGCCCTCGGCCATGCGCTTGTCCTGGGCCATCGGATCGTGCTCAAGGATTTCACCCTTGAAGATCCAGACCTTGACGCCGCAAGTGCCGAATGTGGTGAACGCGGTGGCGACACCGTAATCAATGTCGGCGCGCAGCGTATGCAGCGGCACGCGACCTTCGCGATACCATTCCATCCGCGCGATTTCGGCGCCGCCGAGACGGCCCGAGCAGTTGATCCGAATGCCCTCGGCGCCAAGACGCATCGCCGACTGCACGGCGCGCTTCATGGCGCGGCGGAATGCGACGCGGCGCTCAAGCTGCTGCGCGATCGATTCGGCGACCAGCGTGGCATCGAGCTCCGGCTTGCGGATTTCGACGATGTTGATGACGACGTCGGACGCGGTGATGTCGGCGACCTTCTTGCGCAACTTGTCGATGTCCGCGCCCTTCTTGCCGATCACGACGCCCGGACGCGCGGAATGGATCGTCACGCGGCACTTCTTGTGCGGGCGCTCGATGATGATCTTGGCGACCGCCGCCTGCTTCAACTCCTTGTGCAGGATCTCGCGGATCTTGACGTCCTCGTGCAGCAGCTTGCCGTATTCGTTCTTGCCGGCGTACCAACGGGAATCCCAGGTCCGGTTGATGCCGAGACGCAGCCCGATTGGATTGATCTTTTGACCCATCGAAAGTCTCCCGCGCCTTGGCGTTAAGCGCTTGCTTCGGCTTCGACCTGACGAACGACAATCGTCAGCTGCGCGAATGGTTTGAAAATACGGCCCGAACGGCCACGGCCGCGCGGTGAGAAACGCTTCATCACAATGCCCTTGCCGACGTGGGCCTCGGACACGATCAGCGCATCGACATCGAGGTCGTGATTGTTTTCCGCGTTGGCGATCGCGGACTCCAGGCACTTCTTGACGTCGACCGCGATCCGCTTGCGCGAGAACTGCAGGTCGGCGAGCGCAGCCGCGGCCTTGCGGCCACGGATCAGTTGCGCGACGAGATTCAGCTTCTGCGGGCTGACCCGCAGCATCCGGGCAATCGCCTTGGCCTCGTTTTCCGGGAGGCTGCGTTCGCGCTTTGGTTTGCTCATGGCTTAGTCCTCAACCCTTCTTGGCTTTCTTGTCGCCCGAATGGCCGTGGAAGGTCCGGGTCGGCGAGAACTCGCCGAACTTGTGACCCACCATTTCCTCGTTGACCGACACCGGCACGTGCTTCTGGCCGTTGTAGACGCCGAACACCAGACCGACGAATTGCGGCAGGATGGTCGAGCGACGGCTCCAAATCTTGATCACGTCATGACGACCCGAGGCGCGCGCAACATCTGCCTTCTTCAGCAGAGAGCCTTCGACGAACGGGCCTTTCCAGACTGAGCGAACCATGTCCGGCGTTCCTTACTTCTTCTTCCGCTTGTGGCGGCTGATGAGAATGAATTTGTTGGTCGACTTGTTCGAACGTGTCTTCTTGCCCTTGGTCGGCTTGCCCCACGGCGTCACCGGGTGGCGGCCGCCCGAGGTGCGGCCTTCGCCGCCGCCGTGCGGATGGTCGACCGGGTTCATCGAGACGCCGCGGTTATGCGGCTTGCGGCCGAGCCAGCGGTTACGACCGGCCTTGCCGATCGAGATGTTCATGTGATCCGGGTTCGACACCGCACCGATCGTCGCGGTGCAGCGGCCGTGAACCAGGCGCTGCTCGCCCGAATTCAGCCGGACGATGACGTAGTCGTGGTCGCGGCCGACCAGCTGGGCGTAAGTCCCGGCCGAACGGGCGATCTGGCCACCCTTGCCGATCTTCAGCTCGACGTTGTGGATGATGGTGCCGATCGGCATGTTGCCGAGCGGCATGACGTTGCCGGGCTTCACGTCGACGTAGTTGCCGGCGATCACCTGGTCGCCGACGGCGAGACGTTGCGGCGCCAGGATATAGGCCTGGGTGCCGTCGGTGTACTTCACCAGCGCGATGAACGCGGTGCGGTTCGGATCGTATTCCAGCCGCTCGACCGTGGCCGGCATGTCGACCTTGGTGCGCTTGAAATCGACGATGCGGTAGGTCTGCTTGTGACCGCCGCCGCGAAAACGCACCACGATGCGACCGGTGTTGTTACGACCGCCCGCAGAATGCTTGCCCTCGGTCAGCGACTTGACCGGCTTGCCCTTGTAGAGCGCCGAACGATCGACCATCACCAGCTGGCGCTGGCCGGGCGTCGTGGGGTTGTATTTTTTCAATGCCATCGTCGTATCCGCCTTATAGCCCGGTGGTCACGTCGATGCGGTGGCCCTCTTCGAGGGTCACGATCGCACGCTTGACGTCCGACTGCGAACCGAACTGGCCGCGGAAGACCTTGGTCTTGCCCTTGCGCACCAGCGTGTTCACGCTCTTCACCTTGACGTCGAACAATTTCTCGACCGCTTCCTTGATCTGCGGTTTGGTCGCCTTGCTGGCAACCCGGAACACGACCTTGTTGTGCTCCGAGGCCATCGTGGCCTTTTCGGTCACCACCGGCGAGACGATGATGTCGTAATGGCGCGGGTCGATGTTTTTCATTTGAAGCGCGCCTCCAACGCATCGACCGCCGCCTTGGTCAATACCAGCTTCTGGCGACGCAGAATGTCGTAGACGTTGATGCCCTGGATCGGCAGCACGTCGATGTTCGGAATGTTGCGGGCCGCCGCGGCGAAACCGTTGTGGACCTCGGCGCCGTCGATGATCAGCGCGCTGGTGAGACCCAGACCCGAGAAGTGCCCGACCAGAGCCTTGGTCTTGGCCGATTCCAGCGTCGCGGAGTCGATCACGATCAAGCCGCCGTCCTTAGCCTTGGCCGACAGAGCGTGGCGCAGCGCCAAAGCGCGCACCTTCTTCGGCAGATCGAACGCGTGCGAGCGCACGACCGGACCGAACGCACGGCCACCGCCGCGGAACTGCGGCACGCGCTGCGAGCCGTGACGGGCGCCGCCGGTGCCCTTCTGCTTGTACATCTTCTTGCCGGTGCGCCAGACTTCGGCGCGACCCTTGGTCTTGTGGGTGCCGGCCTGTCGCTTGGCGAGCTGCCAGTTGACGCAGCGCTGGATGATGTCCTTGCGCGGATCGAGACCGAAGATCTCATCCGACAGCTGGACCGATCCGGCTTCCTTGCCCTCGAGCGTGGTGACTTTCAATTCCATCTCACACGCCCTCCTGCTCGGTGGCAGGCGCTTCGGCCGGAGCCGCTTCGCCGCCGCCATCCACCAGGCGGAACTTGCCCGGCTTCGGCGCGTCTTTCGGCAGCGCCTTCTTCACCGCATCGCGCACCGCGATCCAGCCGCCCTTGGAGCCAGGAACGGCGCCTTCGACGAGGATCAGGCCGCGCTCCACATCGAGCTGCACGACGCGCAGGTTCAAGGTGGTGATGCGATCGACGCCCATGTGACCGGGCATCTTCTTGTTCTTGAACGTCTTGCCAGGATCCTGCCGGCCGCCGGTCGAACCGATCGACCGATGCGACACCGAGACGCCGTGGGTGGCGCGCAAGCCGCCGAAATTCCAGCGCTTGATACCGCCCGCGAAGCCCTTGCCGACCGAGGTGCCGGTGACGTCGACAAACTGGCCGACCACGAAATGGTCCGCCTGGATCTCGGCGCCGACCGGGATCAGCGCGTCTTCCGACACGCGAAACTCGGCGACCTTGCGCTTGGGTTCGACCTTGGCGACCGCGAACTGGCCGCGTTCAGCCTTCGGCAGATAGACGGTCTTGCGGGTGCCCGAACCGAGCTGCAGCGCGACATAACCGTTCTTCTCGGTGGTGCGATGTCCCAATACCTGGCAATTGCCGAGCTTGAGCACGGTCACGGGGATATGTTCGCCGGTCTCCGTAAAGACCCGCGTCATCCCGACCTTTTGTGCGATCACTCCGGAGCGCATCGGCGTGCTTCCTGTCTTTCTGTCCGCTAACTTCGGACGGGTCCCAAAAATTCTTAGAGCTTGATCTCGACATCGACGCCGGCGGCCAAGTCGAGCTTCATCAAAGCATCGACGGTCTGCGGTGTCGGGTCGACGATATCGAGAAGGCGCTTGTGGGTGCGCATCTCGAACTGCTCGCGGCTCTTCTTGTCGACGTGCGGCGAACGGTTGACGGTGAACTTCTCGATCCGGGTCGGCAGCGGGATCGGCCCGCGCACCTGAGCTCCGGTACGCTTCGCCGTGCTGACGATCTCACGCGTCGATGCATCGAGAATCCGATGATCGAACGCCTTGAGGCGAATGCGAATATTCTGGCCGTTCATTGCCGCTGTCTTTCTTTGTCGTCGGTGAGATGGCGAGTGGCGAATGACCGGGTCATTCGCCACCTCCTGCTCGCTTGCTTACTCGATGATGCTCGCCACCACGCCGGCGCCGACGGTGCGGCCGCCTTCGCGGATCGCGAAGCGCAGCTTCTCTTCCATCGCGATCGGCACGATCAGGTGAACTTCCATGGCGATGTTGTCGCCCGGCATCACCATCTCGGTGCCTTCCGGCAGATGCACGACGCCGGTGACGTCGGTGGTGCGGAAGTAGAACTGCGGCCGATAGTTGGTGAAGAACGGGGTGTGACGACCGCCCTCTTCCTTGGTCAGAATGTAGGCCTCGGCCTTGAACTTGGTGTGCGGCTTCACCGAACCCGGCTTGCACAGCACCTGACCGCGCTCGACTTCCTCGCGCTTGGTGCCGCGCAGCAGCGCGCCGATGTTGTCGCCGGCCTGGCCCTGATCCAACAGCTTGCGGAACATTTCAACGCCGGTGACGATGGTCTTCTGGGTGTCGCGCAGACCGACGATCTCGATTTCCTCGCCGACCTTGATGATGCCGCGCTCGACGCGGCCGGTCACCACGGTGCCGCGGCCGGAGATCGAGAACACGTCTTCCACCGGCATCAGGAACGGCTGATCGATCGGACGCTCCGGCTGCGGAATGTAGCTGTCCACCGCCTTCATCAGTTCCAGGATGGCGTCGTGACCCAACTTCGGATCCTTGCCTTCCAGCGCGCACAGCGCCGAGCCCTTGATAATCGGAATGTCGTCGCCCGGGAAATCGTACTTCGACAGCAGTTCGCGGACTTCCATCTCGACCAGTTCGAGCAGCTCCGGATCGTCGACCATGTCGCACTTGTTCAGGAACACGACGAGAGCCGGCACGCCGACCTGGCGGGCGAGCAGGATGTGCTCGCGGGTCTGCGGCATCGGGCCGTCGGCCGCGGACACGACCAGAATGCCGCCGTCCATCTGCGCCGCGCCGGTGATCATGTTCTTCACATAATCGGCGTGGCCCGGGCAATCGACGTGGGCGTAATGCCGGTTCGCGGTCTCGTATTCGACGTGAGCGGTCGAGATCGTGATGCCGCGGGCCTTCTCTTCAGGGGCCTTGTCGATCTGATCATAGGCCGTGAACGTCGCACCGCCCGTTTCCGCCAACACCTTGGTGATCGCCGCCGTCAGCGACGTCTTGCCATGGTCGACGTGACCAATGGTTCCGATGTTGCAATGCGGCTTGTTACGTTCAAACTTTGCTTTGGCCATGACACTTCTCCGTTCAGTCGCCGACTAGGTCAGCGGCAATCAGGCAAACTTTTTCTGGACTTCTGCCGACACATTGGCCGGCGCTTCCGCGTAGTGATCGAACTGCATCGTGAAGGTCGCGCGACCCTGGCTCATCGAGCGCAGGTTGTTCACGTAACCAAACATATTCATGAGCGGCACCATCGCGTTGATAACGTTGGCGTTGCCGCGCATGTCCTGGCCCTGGATCTGGCCGCGTCGCGAATTCAGATCGCCGATGACCGAGCCGGTGTAGTCTTCCGGGGTCACGCATTCGACCTTCATGATCGGCTCGAGAAGAACCGACTTGCCCTTTTGCAACGCTTCGCGGAATGCCGCGCGCGAGGCAATTTCGAAAGCCAGCGCCGAGGAGTCGACGTCGTGGTAGGCGCCGTCGATCAAGGTGACCTTGACGTCAACCACCGGGAAGCCCGCAACCACGCCTGAACCCAGCACGCTGTTGAGGCCCTTTTCGACGCCGGGGATGTATTCCTTCGGCACCGCGCCGCCGACGACCTTGGATTCGAATTCGAAACCCTTGCCCGGCTCGTTCGGCTCGACGATGAACTTGACCCGCGCGAACTGGCCGGTACCGCCGGTCTGCTTCTTGTGGGTGTAATCGACTTCGGCCTTCTTGGTCACGCGCTCACGGAACGCCACCTGCGGCGCGCCGATGTTGGCATCGACCTTGTAGGTGCGGCGAAGAATGTCGACCTTGATGTCGAGATGCAGTTCGCCCATCCCCTTGAGGATGGTCTGACCGGACTCGATGTCGGTGGAAACGCGGAACGACGGATCTTCCGCGGCGAGCTTCGCCAGCGCGATGCCCAGCTTTTCCTGGTCGGCCTTGGTCTTCGGCTCGATCGCGATCTCGATGACCGGCTCGGGGAATTCCATCTTTTCCAGGATGACCTGCTTGTTGGAGTCGCACAGGGTATCACCGGTGCGAGCTTCCTTCAGACCAGCCAAAGCGACGATGTCGCCCGCATAGGCTTCCTTGATGTCTTCGCGGTTGTTCGCATGCATCAGCAGCATGCGGCCGATGCGCTCCTTGCGGTCGCGCGTCGAGTTCACCACGCCGGTGCCGGAAATCAGCGTGCCGGAATAGATGCGGCAGAACGTGATGGTGCCGACGAAGGGATCGTCCATGATCTTGAACGCCAGCAGCGCGAGCGGCTCGTTGTCCTTCGGCAGACGCAGAACTTCGTTGCCGTCGGCATCGACACCCTTGATCGCGGGCACGTCGACCGGCGACGGCAGATAATCAACCACCGCGTCAAGCAACGGCTGTACGCCCTTGTTCTTGAACGCAGAACCGCACAGCACCGGATAGAACGCGCCGGTCAGCACGGCCTTGCGGATCATCCGCTTCAGGGTCGCTTCATCGGGCTCGTGGCCGTCGAGATAGGCCTGCAGCACCTCGTCGTCGAGTTCGACGGCGGCTTCCAGCAGCTTCTCGCGATATTCCTTGGCCTTTTCGACCATGTCTTCCGGAATATCGATATCCTTGTAGTTGGCGCCGAGCGCCTCGTCTTCCCAGATCACGCCCTTCATGCGGATCAGATCGACCAGGCCCTTGAAATTGTTCTCGGAGCCGATCGGGAGCTGAATCGCGATCGGCTTGGCGCCGAGGCGGTCGATGATGTCCTGCAGGCACTTGTAGAAGTCAGCGCCGGTCTTATCCATCTTGTTCGCGAATACGATCCGCGGAACCTTGTACTTGTCGCCCTGGCGCCAGACCGTCTCGGTCTGCGGCTCGACGCCCTGGTTCGAATCCAGCACGCAGACCGCGCCGTCGAGCACGCGCAGCGAACGCTCGACTTCGATCGTGAAGTCGACGTGGCCGGGGGTGTCGATGATGTTCAGACGCTTGCCGTTCCAGAACGCGGTGGTGGCGGCCGACGTAATGGTGATGCCGCGCTCCTGCTCCTGCTCCATCCAGTCCATCGTCGCGGCACCTTCGTGCACTTCGCCGATTTTGTGGCTCTTGCCGGTGTAATAGAGGATGCGCTCGGTCGTTGTCGTCTTACCGGCATCGATATGCGCCATGATACCGAAATTGCGGTAGTCCTCAATGGCATGAACGCGGGGCATGGAGTGTTCCTTAAATTCCGTTGTTTCGCCGTTACCAGCGATAGTGCGAGAAGGCGCGGTTGGCTTCCGCCATCCGATGCACGTCTTCACGCTTCTTCACGGCGTTGCCCCTGCCGTTCGACGCATCGAGCAGCTCGGCCGAGAGCCGCTCGGTCATGGTCTTCTCGTTGCGGTCACGCGCGGCGGTGATCAGCCAGCGAATGCCCAGCGCCTGACGGCGCACGTTGCGAACTTCGACCGGCACCTGGTAGGTGGCGCCGCCGACGCGGCGCGAACGCACCTCGATGGTCGGCATCACGTTTTCCAGCGCCTGCTCGAACACCGGCAGCGGACCCTGCTTGGTCTTGGCTTCGATGATTTCGAGCGCACCGTAGACGATGCTCTCGGCGGCAGACTTCTTGCCGTCGTACATGACCGAGTTCATGAACTTGGTGATGATAATGTTCCCGAACTTCGGATCCGGGTTCACTTCACGCTTTTCAGCAGAATGGCGACGAGACATCGATGATCTCCGATTACTTCGGACGCTTCGCGCCGTACTTGGAACGACGCTGCTTACGGTTCTTGACGCCCTGGGTATCCAGCACGCCGCGGAGAATGTGGTAGCGCACGCCGGGCAAATCCTTGACGCGGCCGCCGCGGATCATGACCACGGAATGCTCTTGCAAGTTATGGCCTTCACCCGGGATGTAACCGATGACTTCGAAGCCATTGGTCAGACGAACCTTTGCGACCTTACGAAGCGCCGAGTTTGGCTTCTTCGGGGTCGTGGTGTAGACGCGCGTGCAAACGCCGCGCTTCTGCGGCGACTGCTGCAGCGCCGGAACCTTCTTGCGCGACTTCTGTACGACGCGCGGACGTGCGATCAGCTGGTTGATCGTCGGCATCTTCGCCTTCACCCTTGTTCGCGCGAAACCGTAAACCGGCTTCGCAAAATTCGTTCGGGGCCACCTGCCCCACCGGTCGCTTGCGCCCGATCACGCAAAACGAAATCGCGCCAACCACTCATCGCTGAGCGGAAAGCGCTTCACGCCACAGAGGACCGCAGTTGAGGTCGCTCAGCTCACGCTGCCCGTCCTTGACCGAGGTCATGCATCCAAAACCGTCCTCACGATAAACACTCGCGGGAACGAGTAACGTCCTGGCATTGCCTGGCTTATTTAGACAGCGTTTGAGCGACTTAGGTCGAGGTTGGTGCCCATCGATCCCGAAGGATCTGCTGGGTGGTCCGTTCCGACGCTGGCGAAGCTCACCGCCTGTCTTGAAGTGGCCGGGTTTTATCGGCGGGGCATAGCCAAGTCAAGGCAAAACCGCAGTGCCAGAAGCACTTCTGGGATTCGCCTGAAATCGTCGCGCAACCGTTGCAAACTGCGCGTAAATCGCAGCTCTCACGCCGGCGCTGGGGCTTGTTGGCGCGGCTGGAACGGTGGCATTTCGCAGCAAAAGCCGCACAGCGCCCGAATCGTGCGGCCCCTGCCCTGACGAATCAGGAAATCGGCTCAAGCCATGCTGAATGCTGACGATTCGTCAGGCCATCAGGCATCGGGCAAGACTCTGAATGTATTACCCGGGTGATATAATCCGGCCGGCTCAGGAGGAGGACGCCAAGGCGACCTTGCGCGGCCGCGGGATCCAGTGCCACGCTCGCAGCTGATCGCGCAGACTGCGCAACAACTGGTATCCGAGCAGGCGGCGGGCCTCCAGCGCGAAGCCGAACGACTTCTTCGGGCCCGCATCGATCAGCAGGTCGACCATTGGCCGCCGTCCTGCCCACAGCTGTGCCATGAAGCTGGCTTCCACCGAGCAGGAATCGATCGCATCAATGTCGGGACCGGCAAACAGCTCCTCGGTGATCCTATCGACCAGCAACGTGCCCGGCGAATATCTGGCGAATTCGGCGTCGAACCCGATCTTCCAGGTGTAGGCCGTGGTTCCACAATACATCAGCACCTGGGCGGCGACCGCGCGGCCATCGACCCGCAACAACGCGACGCTGGCGTCCCCCCGCAGGGCCAGGTCCTTGAACAGCCGCCTGACGAAGGCGGCGTCGCGCGGATCGCACAATAGCGCGGTGCCGCGCGCGCCCTTCCAGCTCCCGAGTTCCAGGGCCAGAAAGATCTCGAATGCTTGTTCTACCGCGGCGGGCGCCCTGTCGTTGATCACCTCGACGGTTCCGAGCGCGGCCAGCCGTTTCCAGTCCTGACGCAATTTCTTGCGGGTGGAGCCGGAGCGCTTGACGCCGAACTCCTTGGTGACGATCGGCCGCGCCTGTTCGGTCAGCACCAGCTGGTGGTGGCGATGCGCGGACAGCGCCTTCCGCAACGCCCCGCAGGCCGCAGATTCGGCATTAAACGAGCGCAGGGCGACGACGTTGGGCAGCGCCGGGTCCGCCGCTATCGCGGCAAGGAAGGCCGGCATCACCTGATCGGCATAGGCCGGATCGAGCACCGGGCTGGACAGGAACGCGTAATTGTAGGGCAGCGCCTCGAGCACCGTCGGCCACACCGCGAACGGCTTTCGCGCCTGAAGCGCCCACAGTCCAGCCAGTCTCGCGGGCTCAACGCTGTCGTCCCACGCCAGCAGCATATAGATCCGGGCGAAGCCGGTGTCGTGAGCGGCCTTCAGCGCCGCCGGATTCATGAACGCGTTTGGCGAGGCCCGCCCTACCAGGTCATCCCAGTGCGTGGCGAGGTCGAACTCTGGTGAACAAATCCTTACCGAAATCATCGCGTGACGGACCCTTGGCTGCGCTGGTGCCGGGAGCTTGGACCGGCGGAATTGCCATCCGGTTAAGTGGTGCCCTCCAACGTGGCGATCGCCTTCAAGGTTTGTTTGTGTTTTCGACGCAAGGATGGCCCGAACGGGAACGATGCCCATGCGATATACCGATATTGCCATTGTCGGCGGCGGCCTCGCCGGGTCCATCGCCGCGGCGATGCTCGGGCGTGCCGGCATTTCCACCATCGTGATCGATCCGCATCCGGTCTATCCGCCGGATTTCCGCTGCGAAAAACTCGGCGGCGCCCAGCTCGATATCCTGCGCAAGACCGGCCTCGCGGAAGCGGTGCTGCGCGCCACCACCCACGACCGCGACGTCTGGATCGCGCGGTTCGGCTATCTGGTCGACAAGAAACCCAGCGATCAATACGGCATCCTGTACGACACGCTGGTCAACACGCTCCGCGCTGAAATTCCGCCGGAGGTCGAATTTATCCACGCCAAGGCCACCGCGATCGCAACCAGCACTGAGCGGCAACGGATCAAACTGTCCGACGGCGAGGAGATTTCCGCGCGCCTTGTGGTGATGGCGAACGGCCTCAACAAGGGACTGCGCCGCACCCTCGGGATCAAGAACCGCGTCATTAGCGAATGCCATTCGGTCACGATCGGGTTCGATCTCGCGCCGGTCGGCCGCGCCGCCTTCGCCTTCCCGGCGCTCACCTTCTATCCGCAGCGCTCCCGCGACCGGATGGCGTATCTGTCATTGTTTCCGATCGGCAGCGTGATGCACGCCAACCTGATGGTGTATCGCAAGCTCGACGATCCGTGGTTCCAGCAGATGCGCGAGGCCCCGGAAGCGGCGCTACGCAGCCTGATGCCGCGGCTGGGACGGATCACCGGCGATTTCAAGGTGGTGGGTCCGGTCAAGATCCGTCCGGCCGATCTGTATGTCGCCGAGGGCCACCGTCAGCCCGGCGTGGTGCTGGTCGGCGATGCCTTCTGCACCTCCTGCCCCGCCGGCGGCACCGGCACCGACAGGGTATTCACGGACGTCGAGCGGCTCTGCAACGTTCACATTCCGAACTGGCTGACGACGCCCGGCATGGGCCAAGACAAGATCGCTTCGTTCTACGACGATCCGCAGAAGACCGCGATCGATGCCTGGTCGACCAACAAGGCGTTTCACCTGCGCGCCCTCTCCACCCGCAACGGCCCGATCTGGCGGGCGCGACGCTGGGCGCGGTTCATCGTGCGCGCCGGCCAGGGCCAGATCCGCCAATTCCGCACTGCCCGCCGCTCCCCGCCGAGCCGCGCCCATCCCAGCAGCTCGCAGCGGATGGCCTGACCGGCTGCAGTCGTGGTAGCAAGCGTCGTGGCTTATTGTCGGCCACTGGCCTGCGGATCCCGATCTGCGCGGATCCGCCCGGAGTAGCGTGGAGTTGGCCCGTGTCGGGGGCAAAGCGGATTCGTGAATCGAACGCGTCCGGTGTCGGCAACGCGCACGCCGGCATTGCGGCGCCCATCGCGCTGGCGACTGTCGTCTCGCTGTCCCTCGGTGGACTGGCGTTCGGCAAGGACGACGACGACAGCGGCCAGCCGGCCGGCCCGGTGGCCTATCTCGACATCCGCAGCTCCTATACCAGGCTGCCCGCCGGCGTGCTGGGAATCGGCTTCAGCAATCCGTCGGCGGTGGTGTTGCCGACGTCGCTCTCGCTTTCATTGCCGGCGAGCCAGGGCCTCGGGCTGGATCTGCCGCTGACGATCGACCTCAACGACCGGGTCACGGTCTATGGCGGGGTCACCGCGTCAACGACAAAAACCGGCGATCTCGACTGGAGCTCGCCGTCGATCGCGAGCTGGAACATCGGATTCCAGGCCGACGTCTGGCAGCAGAATGGCGGGGCTTTTCCGACCGTGACCGTCCAGTCGACGCTGACGCGCTCGGCCACGGATTCGCCGTTCGCCACCACGACGCTGAACAGCGTGGTCGAGGCCGGCTACGCGCTGGACACGGACGAGACCCGGGGCCTGCTCGCCGGCGTGCAATTGACCAACGTCTCGGTCGATTCCGATCTCGCGGCGGTGCGGCCCAACCTGGTGGGCTATCTCGGCGGCTATTATCAATGGGACAACAACTGGAAGCTGAGCGGCCGCGCCGGCGTGCAGTCGTTCGGCGGCGCGCAGCTTCTGAGCCTCCCCATCGCCGCGTCCTTCACCCAGCCGATCCTGCGGATCGATCTCGACCGGATGGACGATCATGACAACCGCTTGTTCGGGATCACCACGCAGATCGCCTGGACGCCCAAGCCGACCTATCAGCTGATCGTGCGCACGCCGCTGTACATGACCGCCAAATAGGCTCGCCGGACTCGACCGCGGTGCGAATTGTTCCGCGGTGACCGAAACATCTCAGTCGTCATCATCCTCATCGTCGTCGTCATCGTCATCGTGCGAATTGCGGCTCTGGTCGTCCCACAGCTTGCGATACACGCCGTTAGCCGCCAGCAGCTTCTTATGCGAGCCGCGTTCGACCGCACGGCCGCCCGAGATCACGATGATCTCGTCCATGTCGACCACCGAGGTCAGCCGGTGGGTCGAGAAGATCATGGTGCGGCCCTTGGCCAGCTTGAGCAACGTCTTGTTGATCGCGGCCTCGGTGGTCTGATCCAGCGCCGAGGTCGCCTCGTCGAGCAGTAGCACTGCAGGGTCGCGGACGATCGCGCGGGCGATCGCGATGCGCTGGCGCTGGCCGCCCGACAGTGTGTCGCCGCGCTCGCCGACCGGGGTGTCGTATTTCTGCGGCAGGCTCATGATGTAGCGATGGATCTCGGCCTTCTTCGCCGCCTGCTCGACTTCCTCGTCGGTGGCGCCTTCCTTGCCGAGCCGGATGTTCTCGCGGATCGACATGTTGAACAACATGTTCTCCTGGAACACCACCGCCATGCTGGCGCGCAGCGATTCCATCGTGACCTTGCGGACGTCGACGCCGTCGATGGCGATACGGCCCTCGTCCGGCTGGTACAGCCGCAGGATCAGGTTGAGCAACGTGCTCTTGCCGGACCCGCTCGGTCCGACGATGGCGATGGTCTTGCCGGCATCGAGCCGCAGGCTGAGATTGTCGAGCACCGGGGTCTCGGCACCCTCATATTTGAAGGTGACGCGTTCGAACGAGATGTTGTTGGTGATGCGCGGCAGCTCCGGCGCGCCGGGACGGTCGGTGCCCGGCGTCGGCTCGTCGAGCAGTTCCTGGATATGGCGCACCGCGGCCGCCGACTGGATCGACAGCGGGATGAAATGCATCAGGTGGGCGATGTTGTAGGACACCTCCCAGAACGCGCTTTCGAAGGTGACGAAGGTGCCGACTGTGATCTGACCCTTGGTGGCGAGATAGGCGCCGAGCGCCAGCACCACGAGGTGCAACAGCAGCACCGAAATCGTGACCGAGCGTTCCACCATGGTCGACAGGAATGTCGCCGAGGCGATCTTCCGCCTGGTGTCGTCGTTGCGCAGCCTGAAAAAGCCGAACATCTTGCGCTGCAGGCTGAACGCCTTGATCACCGCCTGCGCGGCGACGTTTTCCTGCACCACGCCGAGCAGCGCGGATTCCTGGACCTTCTGCTCGTAATTGGCCTGTACCGCCTTCGGCGTCAGCATCCGCGGGCCGATCAGCGTGATCGGAAACACCAGCAGCGCGACCGCGGCGAGCTGCCAGTTCAGGAATAGCATCAGAATGATGCCTGCGATCAACTCGAGAAACGGCAGCAATCCGGTGTTATTGAAGGATTCGACCGCGCCGCCGAACGCCGACATGTCGATCGAGAACCGCGACAGGATTTCGCCGCGCTTGGTGCGCCCGAAATAGGACGACGGCAGCCGCTGGACGTGGTCGAACAGCTTGCTGCGGACGTCCGACAGAACCGACGCGACCAGCCGTGCGTCCCACCGCTCGTACCAGACCGCGACGATCGAGGTGACGATCCCCGCCGCCCCCAGCACCGAGAGAATCAAGATCAACGCTTCGAAATCTTCCTCGCCGAGCGCATCGTCGATCAGGAATTTCAGGCTGAGCGGCATGATGACGTTGAACAGCGTCTCGACCACCACGCCGAACAAGACGAACGCCAGCATCTTCCTGGAGTTTTGCAGGAACGGCCGGACGAAAGCGAAATTGGTGGCGAGCGCGCCGGCGGCCTCGCGCGCGGTGAAGACGACGAGTTCCTCGTCCTCATCATCGTCGTCGAGTTCGTCTTCGTCGTCCTCGTCTTCATCCTCGTCGGCGTCGGCGGCGGCGGCCACCGGCGCCGGAGCAACGGCGGGCTTCTTCTCGATTGGCAGCGGTTTCAGGCTGGGAACCGGCTTCGCCGCGGGGCCGACCGGGAGAGCGAATTTGTCGTCAAGCGGCGAGACCGGGGAATCGGCCGGCGCGGCCTTGTCCTTGTCGTCCGGCATTGCTGGCTTCTTGGGTGGCTTTCGCGCCATGACACAACCGTTGGTGGACGGTCAGCACGACCGCGAATCTCCGTGACCTGGCCGGCCACGGCATCGATCCTACGCGATCAAAACCGGCCCGGCAAAGCCGTCGGGCTCAATCCTCGTCCGCGACCTTGTCAAAGAAGGAATAGCGCAGACTCTCGCTGTCGGCATACCAGGACGCTGGTCCCTTGTCGGCTTTCAGGGCGGCTTCCCACAGCGCGTCAGTGCAATCGTTGCGATGCATCGACAGGTCGAAGCCGTTGTTGAAGAACAATTCCGACCATTCCCACCAGGTGCCGAGCTTCTTGACGCCACGCAGCAGGTCGTAGCGATCGATCACGCCGGGTTCCATGTCGCTGGTCACCGAACCGAACACCAGCCCGGTCTTGACCACGCGATTGAGCTCGCGAATCGCCTTCACCACCCGGTTCTCCGCGACATGGCACAGGCTGCTCTCGAACACGAAATCGAACTCGCCGTCCTGGAACGGCAGATCGACGATCGACCCCAGCAGGTTGAACGGCTTCAGGGCGTCGGGGGTCTTGGCGTGAATGAAACGGTTGTTCTCGATCCCCCAGGCGTCGATGCCGCGCTCGCGCAGCGCGCCGACCAGTTCGCCGCTCGCCGAACCGGCCACAAGCAACTTGTAGCCGCCGGGCCTGTCCCAAACGATACGGATCTGATCCATCAGATAGTCGGGCGCGTTGAACCGGCTCCAGACCTCGCGATACGGCCCGAGGCCGCGATAATTCTCGAAATAATCCCGATCGATCTTGTCGGAGACCGGCTTGCCGGCTTCGGCGCGAGAGCGGGCGCGGCGCAGCTTGATGGTCTCGGTCAGGATGATGTCGGTCGCAGCGTCCGCCGAGTCGAACAATCCGTTCAGCGTCGAGTCGAACAGATAGTCGCCGACCACCACCAGCCCGGGATAATTCTTCGGCTCCGGTCGATGATTGGTCATGACGTCGCGCACCGGCAGCCCGCCGGGAATCGCATTGACCGACGACAGCCAGCGATGGGTCTTGCCCTCCATGAAATGGTCGCGCGCGTTGCCGAGCGACGCCGGCAGCGTCTTCAGCGCCTGGTCGATCAATTCCTGGTCGGTCAGATTGGAATAGGCCAGCGCGTCGGAACCGGCGACCAGCCAGTTCAGCACGCCGTATTTGCCGACGTCGTGGCGCGAGCCCTCATTGTAGACGCAGCAGCCGCCGAACGCTTCCGACATGAACCAGGAGCCTGGGATCTTGTCGCCCCAGAACGGCGAGTCGAACAGGATCGAGATCCGCAGATAATGCGCCGGGCGGTCGAAATAGGCGACGTGCTTGACCATCGCCTTGCGCAGCTTCTCGTCGCCCCAGCCGATGGTGGCGAGCCAGTTGTGCGGCAGGCACATCAGCACCAGGTCGAAATTCTCGGTCTCCGGCCCCTTGCCGTTCATCATGTCGAGTTGGTAGCGGCCACCGTCGGTCTTGCCGACCTTGAGCACGCGGTGGTTCAGCTTCACCTTGGCGTCGACTTCGGAATGCAGGCAGGACACCAATTGCTCGTTGCCGTTCTGGATCGAATACAGGCCGATATAGCCGTCGATATCCATCACGAAGTTCTTCAGCGCGTTGAGCCCGTTGGTGTTGTAGCTTTCCGTCGCGATATCGGAGCGCGCCATCACCTTGAAGAAGCGCTTGGCGACCGGGTCCTCGATTTCCTTATCGAGCAATTCCTCACAGTTGATCCAGGCCCAGGGATGTTCGTTATCGTGGGCGCCGACGCCCTCGTAATATTCCAGCGGCGACACCTTGGTGGCGCACAGCTTGCGAAACGCCTCGATTGCGTCGGCGGTCTTGTCGCCGTATTTCTTGCGCATCCCCGGCACGTCGTTGAGCAATTCGCCATCGAGCTGCACCTGCTCGGCGTCCATCGGAATGGTCTGCAGGCCGAAATGCTGCACCAGCTCCCGCAGCGGGTCCGGGCCGGTCATCGAGTAATCATACAGTTCGGCAACGCCAGCCTCGTAGATCGCGGGCGCGCTATCGAATTTCTGGGTGACAATCTTGCCGCCGATCCGATCGGAGGCCTCGAAAATCGTGACCCGGCACAGCTCGCCGAGCTTCTTCTTCAGATACCAGGCGCTCATCAGGCCGCCCGGGCCGCCACCAACGATTGCAAGATCAAACATACTTGTTCTTTCGACACGTCATGCGCGTGCTGCCGGCGCGGCGACACCGCATTTCCACCCCTCAGGGATCCGGAAAGTTCGCCGAACCGGCAACGAACCTCGATTCGTCGCCAATTGAGCCGGGAATATGGGTGATCAGCGATCGCCGGTCCGGATTCCGTCAGTGGCCAATAGCAAGAGCGCTTTTCACCTGAAGGGAAGATGAATGAAGTGTAATCAACGCAAGAATCCGACCGAAACGCAAGAAAAAGGCCGGCTTGCGCCGGCCTTCTTGATATTGCGTCGCAGTAACCTTACTCCGCCTGCGGCTGCGGCAGCGCCAGCGGCTCTGCCTCCGGGGCCGTCGGCACGATCGTCGCCTGCTTCTCGCGTTCGTCGAGGATCATCTTGTCGCGCTTCACCGCGACTTCGCGGATCTTCGCCATCGAGGCGCCGGTGCCTGCCGGGATCAGCCGGCCGACGATGACGTTTTCCTTGAGGCCTTCCAGCGGATCGACCTTGCCGTTGACGGCGGCTTCGGTCAGCACGCGGGTGGTCTCCTGGAACGACGCCGCCGAGAAGAACGAGCGGGTCTGCAAGCTCGCCTTGGTGATGCCGAGCAGAACCGGCGTTCCCGTGGCGATCTTCTTGCCCTCTTCCTTCGCCCGCGCATTGAGCTGGTCGAACTCGATCTTGTCGATCTGTTCGCCCGAGATCATGTCGGTCTCGCCCTGGTCGGTGATCTCGACCTTCTGCAGCATCTGGCGAACGATCACCTCGATGTGCTTGTCGTTGATCAACACGCCCTGCAGCCGGTAGACCTCCTGGATTTCGTTGACCAGATAGGCGGCGAGTTCCTCGATGCCCTTGATCGCCAGAATGTCGTGCGGCGCCGGATTGCCTTCGACGATGAAGTCACCCTTTTCGACGATGTCGCCATCCTGCAGATGGATGTGCTTGCCCTTCGGAATGAGGTACTCGCGAGTCTCCTCGTTCTTGTCGAGCGGCTCGATCGAGATCCGGCGCTTGTTCTTGTAGTCGCGTCCGAACCGGATGGTGCCGGCGATTTCCGCAATGATGGCGGCGTCCTTCGGCTTGCGGGCCTCGAACAGTTCCGCCACCCGCGGCAGACCGCCGGTGATGTCGCGGGTCTTGGCGCTTTCGGTGGAGATACGCGCGAGAATGTCGCCGGTCTTCACCTTGGCGCCGACGTCGACCGACAGAATGGCGTCGACCGACAGCATGTAGCGGGCCTCGCCGCCGCGGGCGAGCTTCAGGATCTTGCCGTCCTTGCCCTTGATCACGATCGCCGGACGCAGATCCGCGCCGCCGCGGGTCGAACGCCAGTCGATCACGATGCGCTTGGCGATACCGGTGGACTCGTCGAGCGTTTCCGAGATCGACTGATCCTCGACCAGATCCTCGAAGTCGATGGTGCCCTCGACTTCGGTCAGCACCGGACGGGTGTAGGGATCCCATTCGGCGATGCGCTGACCGCGCTTGACCATATCGCCCTCGTCGACGTGCATGCGCGCGCCGTACTGGATGCGGTGGGTCGCACGCTCGGTGCCGTCGGCGTCGGTGATGGCCACCACCATGTTGCGGACCATCGCAACCCGGTGACCTTCGCCGTTCTTGGCGATCGCGATGTTCTTGATCGTGATCTTGCCGTCGAAGTTGGATTCGATCACCGACTGCTCGTTGATCTGCGCCGCGCCGCCGATGTGGAACGTCCGCATCGTCAGCTGGGTGCCCGGCTCGCCGATCGACTGCGCCGCGATCACGCCGACCGCCTCGCCGTGGTTGACCGGGGTGCCGCGGGCGAGATCGCGCCCGTAGCACTTGCCGCAGATGCCGTTGACCAGTTCGCAGGTCAACGCCGAGCGGATCTTCACTTCCTGGATGCCGGCCTGCTGGATGGCGTCGACGTGAGTCTCCTCCATCAGCGTGCCGCGCTTGACCACGATCTTGTTGGTCACCGGATCGCGCAGATCCTCGCCGTTGGTGCGGCCGAGAATGCGCGACGCCAGCGACGCCACCACGGTGCCGGCATCGATGATGGCGCGCATCTTGATGCCGAGCTTGGTGCCGCAATCGTCCTGCGTGATGATGCAGTCCTGCGCCACGTCGACCAGACGCCGCGTCAGGTAGCCCGAGTTCGCGGTCTTCAACGCGGTGTCGGCGAGACCCTTGCGGGCGCCGTGGGTCGAGTTGAAGTATTCGAGAACCGACAGGCCCTCCTTGAAGTTCGAGATGATCGGCGTCTCGATGATCTCGCCCGACGGCTTGGCCATCAGGCCGCGCATGCCGGCGAGCTGACGCATCTGCGCCGGCGAACCGCGGGCGCCCGAATGCGCCATCATGTAGATCGAGTTGATCTGGGCTTCGCCGCCCTTCGGGCTCTTCTTGACGGCGGAGATCTCCTTCATCATCTCCTTGGCGATTTCCTCGGTCGCCTTCGACCAGGCGTCGACGACCTTGTTGTATTTCTCGCCGTGGGTGATCAGACCGTCATTGTACTGCTGCTCGAAATCCTTCGCCAGCGCGCGGGTGGTATCGACGATCCGCCACTTCGACGCCGGCACCACCATGTCGTCCTTGCCGAACGAGATGCCGGCCTTGAACGCGTTGTAGAAGCCCAGCGCCATGATGCGGTCGCAGAAGATCACCGTCTCCTTCTGACCGCAGTGACGATAGACCTGATCGATCACGCCGGAGATTTCCTTCTTGGTCATCAGCTTGTTGACGACGTCGAACGGCATCTTGATCGACTTCGGCAGCACCTGACCCAGCATCGCGCGGCCGGCCGTGGTGTCGTACCACTTGGCGACGTGCTTGCCGTTCTCGTCCAGGCCCTGCCAGCGATACTTGATCTTGGTGTGCAGGTGGATGACCTTGGCGTGCAGCGCGTGCTCGATCTCGGCCATCTCGCCATAGAGCTTGCCCTCGCCCGGCAATCCTTCACGCAGGATCGACAGGTAGTACAGGCCGAGGACGATGTCCTGCGACGGCACGATGATCGGCTGGCCGTTCGCAGGATGCAGGATGTTGTTGGTCGACATCATCAGCACGCGGGCTTCGAGCTGCGCTTCCAGCGACAGTGGCACGTGGACCGCCATCTGGTCGCCGTCGAAGTCGGCGTTGAAGGCGGCGCAGACCAAGGGATGCAGCTGGATTGCCTTGCCTTCGATCAGCACCGGTTCGAACGCCTGAATGCCGAGGCGATGCAGCGTCGGCGCGCGGTTCAGCAGCACGGGATGCTCGCGGATCACCTCGTCGAGGATGTCCCAAACTTCGGGACGCTCTTTTTCGACGAGCTTCTTGGCCTGCTTCACCGTGGTCGACAGACCCTTGGCGTCGAGCCGCGAATAGATGAACGGCTTGAACAATTCGAGCGCCATCTTCTTCGGCAGGCCGCACTGATGCAGCCGCAGTTCGGGACCGACCACGATCACCGAACGGCCCGAATAGTCGACGCGCTTGCCGAGCAGGTTCTGACGGAACCGGCCCTGCTTGCCCTTCAACATGTCGGCGAGCGACTTCAGCGGGCGCTTGTTGGCGCCGGTGATGACACGCCCGCGGCGGCCGTTGTCGAACAGAGCGTCGACGGCCTCCTGCAGCATCCGCTTTTCATTGCGGATGATGATATCCGGCGCGCGCAGCTCCATCAGCCGCTTCAGCCGGTTGTTGCGGTTGATGACGCGGCGGTAGAGATCGTTGAGATCCGAGGTCGCGAAGCGGCCGCCGTCGAGCGGCACCAAGGGACGCAGGTCCGGCGGAATCACCGGCACCACGGTCAGGATCATCCATTCCGGCTTGTTGCCCGAATAGCGGAACGCCTCGACGATCTTCAGCCGCTTGGCGAGCTTCTTGTGCTTGATCTCGGACTCGGTCTCCTGCATCTCGACGCGCAGCTGCGCATCGAGCTTCTCGAGTTCGAGACCCTTCAGCAGCTCACGGATCGCCTCGGCGCCGATCATGGCGGTGAAGGAATCCTGGCCGTATTCGTCCTGGGCGCGGAGGAATTCCTCCTCGCTCAATAGCTGGCGGTCCTTCAGCGCAGTGAGACCCGGCTCGAGCACGACGTAATATTCGAAATACAGGATCCGCTCGAGGTCCTTCAACGTCATGTCGAGCAACTGCCCGATCCGCGACGGCAACGACTTCAGGAACCAGATGTGGGCAACGGGGGCAGCGAGCTCGATGTGGCCCATGCGCTCGCGACGGACGCGGGAGAGCGTCACTTCGACCGAGCACTTTTCGCAGATGATGCCCTTGTACTTCATCCGCTTGTACTTGCCGCACAGGCACTCGTAGTCCTTGATCGGCCCGAAGATGCGGGCGCAGAACAGACCGTCGCGCTCCGGCTTGAAGGTACGGTAATTGATGGTTTCCGGCTTCTTGATCTCGCCGTAGGACCACGACAGAATCTTTTCCGGCGACGCGATCGAGATCCGGATCTGGTCGAACACCTGCGCCGGCGTCGTCGGATTGAACAGACTCATAATTTCTTGGTTCATCGTCTTCTCCTCGCGTGCCGATCGTCACCGGCAGCAAATTCGAAATTCAGTGTCGCCCCGCGCCGCGCTCAACGTCCGAGCACGGTGCGAATGCCCGGCCCATCCGCGCGAAGATGGCTTCGCGCCGATGGCCGGGCATGACGCGTGTTGTTACTCGGCCGCCTCGGACGTGGTGCCACCCGCCTTGGAATTGTGCAGATCGACGTTGAGGCCGAGCGAGCGCATTTCCTTGACCAGCACGTTGAACGATTCCGGGATGCCGGCCTCGAAGGTGTCGTCGCCGCGCACGATCGCCTCGTACACCTTGGTACGGCCGGCGACGTCGTCCGACTTCACGGTCAGCATTTCCTGGAGCGTGTAGGCGGCGCCGTAAGCCTCTAGCGCCCACACTTCCATTTCGCCGAACCGCTGTCCGCCGAACTGCGCCTTGCCACCCAGCGGCTGCTGGGTCACGAGCGAGTACGGACCGATCGAACGGGCGTGGATCTTGTCGTCCACAAGGTGGTGCAGCTTGAGCATGTAGATGTACCCAACCGTCACCTTGCGGTCGAACTCGTCGCCGGTTCGGCCGTCATAGACGGTCGATTGTCCGGAGGCGTCGAGCCCCGCCAGCTTCAGCATCTCTTCGATATCGGCTTCCTTGGCGCCGTCGAACACCGGCGTCGCGATCGGCACGCCGGGCTTCAGGTTGCGCGCGAGCTCCAGCAGCTCGGCGTCGTTCAGCGACTTGATGGTCTCGTCGTCGCCATAGATCTTCTTCAGGGT
Organism: Rhodopseudomonas sp.; assembly: GCF_013377015.1. GTDB lineage: Bacteria > Pseudomonadota > Alphaproteobacteria > Rhizobiales > Xanthobacteraceae > JARJEH01. Next base: position 753,573 of record NZ_JACABA010000002.1, read on the forward strand.
CTCGCGCATCGGCTTGAGATCCTGCTTGGCATAGTAGGCGTCGATGGTCTGGCCGATGCGCTTACCGAGGCCGGCGCAGGCCCAGCCCAGATGCGTCTCCAGAATCTGACCGACATTCATCCGGCTCGGCACGCCGAGCGGATTGAGCACGATGTCGGCATGCGTCCCGTCTTCAAGGAACGGCATGTCTTCGATCGGAACGATCTTCGACACCACGCCCTTGTTGCCGTGACGACCGGCCATCTTGTCGCCGGGCTGGATCTTGCGCTTCACCGCGACGAAGACCTTGACCATCTTCATCACGCCGGGCGGCAATTCGTCGCCGCGCTGCAGCTTCTCGACCTTGTCGAGGAAGCGCTGTTCAAGGCCCTTCTTCGATTCGTCGTACTGCTTCCGCATCGCTTCGATTTCAGCCATCAGCTTGTCGTTCGGCGAAGCGAACAACCACCACTGCGACTTCGGATATTCCTCGAGCACCGCGCGGGTGATCTTGGTGTCCTTCTTGAAGCCCTTCGGACCGGCGATGCCCTGACGGTTGTCGAGCAGGTCGGCGAGACGGCCGTAGACGTTACGGTCGAGAATCGCCTGTTCGTCGTCGCGGTCCTTGGCGAGGCGTTCGATCTCTTCCCGTTCGATCGCCAGTGCGCGCTCGTCCTTGTCGACGCCGTGCCGGTTGAAGACGCGGACTTCGACGATGGTGCCCTGCACGCCGGGCGGCACGCGGAGCGAGGTATCGCGGACGTCCGATGCCTTTTCACCGAAGATGGCGCGCAGCAGCTTTTCTTCCGGCGTCATCGGGCTTTCGCCCTTCGGGGTGATCTTGCCGACCAGAATGTCGCCGGCGCGGACTTCGGCGCCGATATAGACGATGCCGGCTTCGTCGAGGTTCTTCAGCGCTTCTTCCGAGACGTTCGGAATGTCGCGGGTGATTTCCTCGGGCCCGAGCTTGGTGTCGCGGGCCATGACTTCGAATTCCTCGATGTGGATCGAGGTGAAGACGTCGTCCTTGACGATCCGCTCCGACAGCAGGATCGAATCTTCGAAGTTGTAGCCATTCCACGGCATGAACGCGACCAGCACGTTGCGGCCGAGCGCGAGTTCGCCGAGGTCGGTCGACGGACCGTCCGCGATTATGTCGCCCTTGGCGACCATGTCGCCGACCTTCACCAGCGGGCGCTGGTTGATGCAGGTCGACTGGTTGGAGCGCTGGTACTTCATCAAGCGATAGATATCGACGCCCGACTTGGTCGGGTCGAGATCGTCGGTGGCGCGGATCACGATTCGGGTCGCGTCGATCTGGTCGATCACGCCGGTGCGGCGCGCGGCGATCGCCGCGCCCGAATCGCGCGCGACCACGCCTTCCATGCCGGTGCCGACGAACGGCGCCTCGGCGCGCACCAACGGCACGGCCTGACGCTGCATGTTGGAGCCCATCAGCGCGCGGTTGGCGTCGTCGTTCTCGAGGAACGGGATCAAGGCCGCTGCGACCGAAACCAGCTGCTTCGGCGACACGTCCATGTAATCGACCTTGTCGGCCGGGATCAGCAGCACGTCGCGGGTGCTGCCGTCACGACAGACGATCAGGTCTTCGGTGAAGCGACCCTTGGCGTCGAGCGTGACGTTGGCCTGCGCGACCGCGTAGCGGCCCTCTTCCATCGCGGACAGATACACCACCTCGTCGGTGACGCGGCCGTCCTTGCACTTGCGGTACGGCGTCTCGACGAAGCCGTATTTGTTGACGCGCGCGAAGGTCGCGAGCGAATTGATCAGGCCGATATTCGGGCCTTCCGGCGTCTCGATCGGGCAGATCCGGCCGTAATGGGTCGGATGCACGTCGCGGACTTCGAAGCCGGCGCGCTCGCGGGTCAGACCGCCGGGGCCCAGCGCCGAGAGACGGCGCTTGTGGGTGATTTCCGACAGCGGGTTGGTCTGGTCCATGAACTGCGACAGCTGCGACGAACCGAAGAATTCGCGCACCGCGGCGGCGGCGGGCTTGGCGTTGATCAGGTCCTGCGGCATCACGGTGTCGATGTCGACAGAGCTCATCCGCTCCTTGATGGCGCGCTCCATGCGCAGCAGGCCGATGCGGTACTGGTTCTCCATCAGCTCGCCGACCGAGCGGACGCGGCGGTTGCCGAGATGGTCGATGTCGTCGATTTCGCCACGGCCGTCGCGCAGACCCACCAGGGTCTTGATCACCGCGAGGATGTCTTCCTTGCGCAGCGTGCGGTGGGTGTCGGGCGCGTCGAGTTCGAGGCGCATGTTCATCTTGACACGGCCGACTGCGGACAGGTCGTAGCGCTCGCTGTCGAAGAACAGCGACTGGAACATGTTCTGCGCCGAATCGATGGTCGGCGGCTCGCCGGGACGCATCACCCGGTAGATGTCGAACAGCGCGTCCTCGCGCGTCATGTTCTTGTCGGCCGCCAGCGTGTTGCGGATGTAGGCGCCAACATTGATGTGGTCGATGTCGAGCAGCGGCAGTTCCTTGTAACCCTGCTCGTTGAGGCCCTTCAACGACTTCTCGGTGATTTCCTCGCCGGCCTCGGCGTAGATTTCGCCGGTCTTCGGGTTGACGAGGTCTTCGGCCAGATAGTTGCCGATCAGCTCCTCGTCGGTCAGCCGCAGCGCCTTGAGGCCCTTTTCCTGGAGCTGGCGGGCGGCGCGGACGGTCAGCTTCTTGCCGGCTTCGAGCACGACCTTGCCGGTGTCGGCGTCGATCAGATCGTTGACGGTCGAGTAGCCGCGGAAGCGGTTGGAATCGAACGGAACGCGCCAGCCTTCCTTGATCTTCTTGTACTGAATCTTCTTGTAGAACGTGTTGAGGATCTCTTCGCCGTCGAGGCCGAGCGCGAACATCAGCGACGTCACCGGAATCTTGCGGCGACGGTCGATGCGCGCGAACACGATGTCCTTGGCGTCGAACTCGATGTCGAGCCAGGAACCGCGATACGGAATCACACGGGCGGCGAACAAGAGCTTGCCGGACGAATGGGTCTTGCCCTTGTCGTGGTCGAAGAACACGCCGGGCGAGCGGTGCATCTGCGAGACGATGACGCGCTCGGTGCCGTTGACGACGAAGGTGCCGTTCATGGTCATGAGCGGAATATCGCCCATGTAGACGTCCTGCTCCTTGATGTCCTTGACCGAGCGGGCGCCGGTTTCTTCGTCGATATCGAACACGATCAGGCGCAGCGTCACCTTCAGCGGCGCAGCGTAGGTCATGCCGCGCTGGCGGCACTCATCGACGTCATATTTCGGCGGCTCGAATTCGTAGCGGACGAATTCCAACATCGAGGTGTTGGAGAAATCCGAGATCGGAAACACCGACCGGAACACCGCCTGCAGACCCTCGTCGAGCCGTCCTCCTGGGGGTTCGGCGACCATCAGAAATTGGTCATAGGATGCCTTCTGAACCTCGATGAGGTTCGGCATTTCGGCGACTTCCCGAATGTGTCCGAAGAACTTGCGAACGCGTTTGCGACCGGTGAACGTCTGCTGCGCCATCGTGGCCTCTCATTTCGTCGCCCGTGGGGGCGAACCTTCCGAAGCGCGATTGGCATCGCCCCCGGGTTGAATACCGACACATCCGAAACTCAGCAGCCCGATGTCAGGAACTAATTCCTAATTCCGAACCTTACAAATCCCGAACGCAAAACGACGTGCGGGGCGCCTGACTGCACCCGCCCGTCAAAACTATCTCGTCACAGACCGAAAAAGCCCGAAATTGCTGATCTCCCAACGGTTGCACGGAGACGTCGCCATCTCCACCGCCACCGCGCTTTCGTGCTACCGACCCAATATGGGACGGCAAATGTGGAGATTCGAGGGGTTTTCCCGCAAATCCCCACACAATCCTGTGTACGGCCTGCCTGCCCGACGCGCCGGGCTGCCCCGTCATCGCCGTTCTGGCTGCCAGGCCGGGTTGATCCCGGCGCTGGCTCTAGTCTCGTCCGACCCACCGTCATGGCCGGGCTTGACCCGGCCACCGACGTGCTGGTTTATCGCGATCCCGGATCTGGCGATGCCCGTCCGGGATTTCGCTCCAGTAACCCGTGGTTACTTGAGCTCGACCTTGGCGCCAGCCTTCTCGAGCTGGGCCTTGATCTTCTCGGCTTCGTCCTTGTTGACGCCTTCCTTGACGGCCTTCGGCGCGCCTTCGACCAGGTCCTTGGCTTCCTTGAGGCCGAGGCCGGTGATGGCGCGGACTTCCTTGATGACTTCGATCTTCTTCTCGCCGGCGGCGACGAGCATCACGTTGAACTCGGTCTTCTCCTCAGCCGGAGCAGCGGCGGCAGCGGCCGGACCGGCCACCGCAACGGCGGCAGCGGCGGAGACGCCCCACTTTTCTTCGAGCAGCTTGGCGAGTTCGGCGGCTTCGAGCACGGTGAGGCCCGAGAGGTCGTCAACAATCTTCTGTAGGTCAGCCATTGATCTGTTTCCTTAAGCGTATCAGTTCGAACCAGGGTTGAATGCGAAGGGCGTCAGGCCGCTTCGCTCTTAGAGGCATAGGCCTGAACAACGCGCGCAAGCTTGGCCGCGGGCGCAGTCGTGAGCTGTGCGATCTTGGTCGCCGGCGCCACAAGGAGGCCGAGCAACTTCGCGCGCAGTTCATCGAGCGAGGGCAGCGCGGCCAGGGCCTTGACGCTGTCGACGTTCAGGACGGTGGTGCCCATCGAGCCGCCGAGAATGACGAAGTTTTCGTTCGTCTTGGCGAATTCGACGGCAACCTTCGGCGCAGCCACCGGATCGTTGGAAGTAGCGATCACGGTCGGCCCCTTCAGCAGGGAGCCGATGGCAGCGACGTCTGTGCCTTCAAGAGCAATTTTGGCGAGACGGTTTTTCGAGACCTTCACCGACGCGCCCGCCAGCTTCATCTGCGTACGCAGTTTCTGCATCTGGGCGACGGTGAGGCCGGAATAATGGGCGACGACCGCAACGCTGGTGGTCTTGAACAGACCGTTCAGCGCTTCGACCGCGTCCTTTTTTGCCGCTCTTTCCACAGCAAGCTCTCTCCGGTTGGCGGCCTCTGCACGCAGGCAGGACCGCCGGGTTGCACCCATCGTCCTGCCAGAACCTGACCTCAAGACACACGGTCTTCGGACACGCCGGGCGAGACGATATTGAAAAGCCTGCCCTCCCGAACCGTTTCCGGCGCGGGGTGTCGAGGTTCGAACCCTATCCGCTCCTCGCCGCTTGACGCGACGAAATGCAAAATCCGGTCTTCACCCGTCTATGCTGGCTGAGAGATTAAGCCGTTGATGAAACTTGCGTTTCCTCGCGGGCGCCAGCAGTCTCGGACAGGATCGGGATCATCCTGGCAGCCATCGCTGGCCAACCTGGCGACCCCTGCCCGCATCCATCCGAAACGACAGGTCCTCTTCCTTCGAGCCATCCATGCGGAATGTCTTGAAGGAATGGTCTCCTATCGATTTGGGTTTTCAGAATGCGTGCACGAACGCGCCAGCAACGGCCAGCACGCCCGGAACCGTGCTTCTAACGAGTCTTTAACGACTTGCCAAGAGGCTTTTTCGTCGGCGGCACGATTTTGGCATGGCCCCGAGGCGGTGCCCACCCGCTCACTTCACCGCATAGGGCAGCGGCCGCCCGTCGAAGAACGACGCCAGATTTTCGATCACGCAATCCTGCATAGCGACATGCGCCTCCTGGGTGTGGCCGCCGATATGCGGCGTCAGCACCACGTTCGGCAATGCGCTGAGTGCATCCGGCGCGTGCGGCTCGACTTCGAACACATCGAGCCCGGCCCCGGCGATCGCGTTGTCGGTCAATGCCGCCAGCAATGCGGCCTGGTCGATCACCGAACCGCGCGAAATGTTGATCAGCGTGCCGTCGGCGCCGAGCCGCCGCAGCATCGCCGCGTCGATGATGTGCTGGGTGTCGGCACCGGCGCGCACCGCGATCATCAGCACGTCGCACCATTCCACCAGCGCGGCGAGGCTCGGATAATACGGGTACGGCACGCCGTGCCGGCTACGGCTGTGGTACGCGACCTCGGTCTCGAACACAGCGGCACGCGCCGCGATCTTGCGCCCGATCTCGCCCATGCCATAGACGCCGATCCGGCGGCCCGGCAGGCCGCGCGGCGGCCGCAGCAGCGGCGACGGCTGCGCCTGGGCCCAGCCGCCGGAGCGCACATAGGCGTCGGCCGGCAATAGCCGCCGGGTCACCGCGAGCAGCAGCGTCATCGCCAGATCGGCCACCGCCGAAGCGTTGGCCGCCGGGCTGTTGCCGACCACGATGGCGCGGTCGGCGGCGGCCTTGAGATCGACGCCGTCATAACCGGTGCCGTAGCAGATGATCGCGCCGAGCGCGGGCAGCGTATCCAGCACGTCGCGCCCCAGCGGCTGCCCGCCGGCGGTGATCAGGGCGCGGACGCCGGCGAGCTGTTCGGCGTTGAACGAATCGGCTGGCGGCTTTCCCGCGGCGTCGATCAGCTCGAAGCGTTGCGCGATCCGCGCCATCATCGCTTTCGGAAACCGGGAATAGATCAGAACCGTGTCGGCCATCGCGCGATCGTCCCATTCGAGCAAAAAGAAAGGGCGAAACCGGGAACCCCGATTTCGCCCTGATGTGTTGCTGGCCGTGCGCCGGCTTAGCCGAGAATGGTGCCCGGCTCGACCTTGACGCCCGGACCCATCGACGACGACACCGCGACGCGCTGGATGTAGGTGCCCTTGGCACCGGCCGGCTTCGCCTTCGACACCGCGTCGGCGAGAGCCTTGATGTTCTCGACCAGCTTGTCCTCGCCGAACGAGGCCTTGCCGATGCCGGCCTGCACGATGCCGGCCTTCTCGACGCGGAACTCGACGGAACCGCCCTTGGCGCCCTTGACCGCGCCGGCGACGTCCATGGTGACGGTGCCGATCTTCGGGTTCGGCATCATGCCGCGCGGGCCGAGCACCTTACCAAGGCGACCGACCAGCGGCATCATGTCCGGGGTGGCGATGCAGCGATCGAAGTTGATGTTGCCGGCCTGGACCTGTTCGACCAGGTCTTCGGCGCCGACGACATCGGCGCCGGCGGCGCGGGCTTCGTCAGCCTTGGCGCCACGCGCGAACACGCCGACGCGCAAGGTGCGGCCGGTGCCGTTCGGCAGCGTCACCACGCCGCGGACCATCTGGTCAGCGTGACGCGGATCGACGCCGAGGTTGATGGCGACTTCGATCGTCTCGTCGAACTTCGACGTGGCGCGTTCCTTGACCATCTTGATGGCGTCGGCGAGCGGATAGAGCTTCTCGCGGTCGATGCCTTCGCGGGCCTTCTTCAAACGTTTTCCGATTGCCATGACCGTTACCCCGCGACCTCGACGCCCATCGAACGGGCGGAGCCCTCGACCATCTTCATGGCCGCTTCAATGGTGTCGCAATTCAGATCTTTCATCTTCGCCGTGGCGATCTCGCGCACCTGCGCCGAGGTTACCGCGCCGGCCTTGTCGCGGCCCGGCATTTTGGAGCCCGACGTCAGCCCGGCCGCCTTCTTGATGAAGAACGACATCGGCGGCGTCTTCAACTCGAAGGTGAAGGAGCGATCGGCGAAGATCGTGATCACCACCGGAATCGGGGTGTTCTTTTCTTCCTTCTGGGTCTGCGCGTTGAACGCCTTGCAGAATTCCATGATGTTGAGGCCGCGCTGACCAAGCGCGGGACCGATCGGGGGCGACGGATTCGCCGCACCCGCCGGCACCTGCAATTTCAGGTATCCGGTCACTTTCTTTGCCATCGTCACTCCTCATGTTGGTCCGGAGATATTCCGGAGCTTCACAGGACCGTGGTCAGGCTCGCGCGGATGACTGGCGATCATCCGAAGCCTCCCACGGCATTCCCCTCGCGCCTTGCGGCGCGAGGTAAGCGATCAGACCTTCTCGACCTGACCGAATTCCAGTTCCACCGGGGTCGCCCGGCCGAAGATCGACACCGCGACCTTGACCCGCGAACGGGCCTCGTCGATTTCCTCAACCACGCCGGAGAACGATGCGAACGGGCCATCGGCCACCCGCACATTCTCGCCGATCTCGAACGACACCGACGCCTTCGGCCGCTCCACGCCTTCCTGCACCTGGTGCAGGATGCGCATCGCTTCGGCCTCGGAGATCGGCATCGGCTTGTTTTCGGCGCCGAGGAAGCCGGTGACCTTCGGGGTGTTCTTGATCAGATGAAACGCCTCGTCGGTCAATTTCATCTTCACTAGCACGTAGCCCGGGAAGAACTTGCGCTCGGCGTCGATCTTGCGACCGCGGCGCACTTCGGTGACCTTCTCGGTCGGCACCAGCACCTGCTCGAACAGGTCCTCGAGACCGCGCTGCTTGGCCTGCTCGCGAATCGACTCGGCGACCTTCTTTTCGAAGTTCGAATAGGCGTGGACGATGTACCAGCGCATGCTCATGATGTCAGTTCCGTGCGCTTGTCATTAGTGGATGCCGAGCAAAAAGGTGATCAGAACCCGGATGATCTGATCGGCAGCGAAGAAAAAGATCGAAGCCAGCGCCACCATCACGAACACCATGATGGTGGTGATCACGGTCTCGCGACGCGACGGCCAGGTCACCTTGGCGGTCTCGCTCCGCACTTCCTGCAGGAATTTGAACGGGCTGAAAGCCATCGTGATGATCCGCGTCCGTCGTCAGACGATTGTCGGTTTCAAGGAATCCAAACAGCCCTCTTGCGCCCAACCCTTGATCCAAGGATGAGCCGCCAAGCGGGCTCTTTTGTTTCGGGAAATCAAAGCCGCGTCGGAAATCCGTCAAAGCGGGCCGACAGCGAGTGCCGCTTTCTAGGTCGAGACGGGCCAAAGGTCAAGGTCGGCCGGCATCGAAGGGCGACCGCAGCGGCGCCCGTCGCCAGCCCCCGGCGCAAATCGAAACGGGAGCCCAATCAATAAGCTGGCAGGGGCGGTAGGGCTCGAACCTACGACAACCGGTTTTGGAGACCGGTACTCTACCAACTGAGCTACACCCCTATCGGCCGTCCTCTATAGCGAATGGATTTGCCGCCGTCACGTCCCCCTTTTGGCAAACGCGGTCGATCTTGCAGGCTGCGGAACCGACCTGCCCCAATCGTCTTGGGCGGGCCCCGGGCTCGGGGTCCATCCTCGATTGCGGGTCTTGTTGCGAACAGAAGCGCTTCCAGAACCTTAATCGAACGTTGACCCCTGCCCCGGTAAAACCACAGCAATAATAACAGTCAGTTGCATCTCGGAGGGCCTCGGTGCTCAATATCAAGTCGATTTCGGTTCGGATCATGGTGGCGATTTCGCTGGTGGGGGCGATCTCCTGCGCGGCGCTGGCCGGCTTCGGCATCTGGCGCCAACAGGTCGCGGTCGACCTCGCGCTGGAGCGCGAATTGCGCGCCGACTACGCCAATATGCTTGCGGCGCTGGAAGGCGAGACCCGCAAGGCGCTGGTGGTCAGCAACGCTCTCGCCACCATGCCGCAACTGAAGGATCTGGTTCGCGCCGGCGACCGAAATGGCGTCGTCAAGCTACTCAAGGACGCGCTGCGCGACATCGAGCCGCTCGGACTTGAGCTGATCACCATTCAAACGCCGCCGGGCATCGCCTTCGCCCGCGTGCACAAGCCCGAAGCATTCGGAGACGATGTCGCCGCCCGGCGCAAGACGGTCGTGCAGGCGTTCCAGACCAAGAAACAGGTTGGCGGCATCGAAGCCGGCCGCGACGCATTGAACGTATTCGGCACCACGCCGATCATGGATGGAGCAACCTTGCTCGGAACGATCGATATCGGCGCCCCCTTTGGCGAGACCTTCGTCAAGACCACGAAGGCGCGCTTCGGCATTGATGTCGCGATCCATCAATTGACCGACGGTGCGGTGAAGACGCTGGCGACCACCCTGTCCGGCGCGGCGCCAACCAAGGCGCTGCTGGAGCGCGCGCTCGGCGAAACCATCATCCAGACCGGCGATGCCGAGGGGCGTCCGATCGCCAGCACCTACGGGCCGATCAAGAATTTCTCAGGTCAGCCGGTCGCGGTGGTGGAGATCGTCCGCGACACCAGCGGTTACCAGGCCCTCGCCCGCCAATCGATGATGTGGTTCGCGGCCGTCACCGCGTTCGCCATGCTGATCGCCGCGCTGATCGCGGCCTGGCTCGGCCGCGGCCTGGGGCAGCCGATCCGCAAGCTGGAAGAGGCGATGGGGCAGATTTCGGCCGGTACCCTCAACGTCGTTGTCCCCGGCGCCCAACGCAGCGACGAAATCGGGTCGATGGCCCGCGCCGTCGGAGTGTTCAAGGACGGCCTCGCCGAGACCGGCCAGTTGCGTGCCGCACAGGAACAGCAGCGGATTGACGCCGAAGGGGATCGGCGCAAGACCCTACAGGCGCTGGCGACGCGGTTCGAAGACGGTGTCGGCAGTGTCGTTGCCGCGGTCGGAACCGCCGCCGTGGAGCTCCGCACCACCGCGCAGTCGATGGCCGCCACCGCCGAGGAATCGGTCGGCCAGACCACCGCCGTCGCCGCGGCCTCGGAAGTCGCGACCCAGAACGCCCAGGCGGTGGCCGCGGCGATCGAGCAGCTCAATGCGTCGGTCAACGAGATCGCGCAGCGCGTCAATGAATCCGCCAAGGTGTCGGGCTCGGCGCTGGATCAGGCCAACAACACCAATGCGCAGGTCAACGGGCTGGCGGAGGCCGCGCAGCGGATCGGCGACGTCGTCAAGCTGATCAGCGAGATCGCGGCGCAAACCAACCTGCTGGCGCTCAACGCGACGATCGAAGCCGCCCGCGCCGGCGAATCCGGCCGCGGCTTTGCGGTGGTCGCCTCCGAGGTGAAGGCGCTGGCAACCCAGACCTCGAAGGCCACCGACGAGATTTCCGCCCAGGTGACTGCGATCCAGAATGCCACCAAGGTCTCGGTCGAAGCGATCGGGGGCATCACGTCGACGATCGGCCGGGTCAGCGAAATCGCCTCCGCGATCGCCTCCGCGGTGGAGGAGCAGAGCGCCGCCACTCGCGAGATCGCGCAGAACGTCAGCGAGGCGGCGCGCAGCACCGGAGAGGTGTCGCAGAATATCGTCGGCGTCACCGAGGCCGCGCATCAGACCGGCGAGGCCGCCGCGCGGGTGGTCGATTCCTCCGCGGAACTGTCGCGCAACGGCGAAACGCTGCGGACCCAGGTCGAGGCGTTCCTGCGCGAGGTCCGTGCCGCTTAAGTCAGATCGGCGCCCCCTGGATTGTTTCGCAGCCGGGCCGTCCTACGTGCCGCCCTCCGCTCGCAATGACGCATGAAAAAGGGCGCAAGTGCATCACGCACTTGCGCCCTTTTCTTTGACTGAAGTGCTTACTCGATGATGCTCGCCACCACGCCGGCGCCGACGGTACGGCCGCCTTCGCGGATTGCGAAGCGCAGCTTTTCTTCCATCGCGATCGGCACGATCAGGTGAACTTCCATGGCGATGTTGTCGCCCG
>NZ_JACABA010000002.1:765111-897590 GCF_013377015.1 Rhodopseudomonas sp.
CACCGCCCGTTTCCGCCAACACCTTGGTGATCGCCGCCGTCAGCGACGTCTTGCCGTGGTCGACGTGACCGATCGTCCCGATGTTGCAATGCGGCTTGTTTCGTTCAAACTTTGCTTTGGCCATCGATTTCCATCCTTCGCGGCAGCGCATTTTGCGCAGCCAAACCCGCGGCTGGTTACTGCGGAAAAGCACCCTGTTCAAGCCGGAAGTTCTGGTCCAATCTGCATGTAACAGGCCGGTGACACCCTTTCCTGGCCGCAAACAACAAGATCAATCGGGAGAACCCATGACCACCCCAGCCGCCGCTAAATCCGCCTCCGCGCCGCAAACACCGGCGCTACCGTACGCCAAGCCGGAAACGCTGGGACTGGCGCACGCGCGGTTGCAGAAGATGTCGGACGCGTTCAAACGCGAGATCGATAAGGGCACCACGCCCGGCGTGACCATGCTGGTGGCGCGGCGCGGCCGGATCGGCTGGTTCGAGGCGCTCGGCAAGCAGGATCCGGCGACCGCGACGCCGATGGCACAGGACAGCCTGTTCCGGATCTTCTCGATGACCAAGCCGATCGTCTCGATCGGCATCATGCAGCTGGTCGAGGACGGCCACCTGCTGCTCGACGACCCGCTGCAAAAATTCATTCCGGAATTCGCCGACACCAAGGTCGGGATCGAGCGCGACGGCAAGCTTGAGTTGGAGCCGTTGTGGCGGCCGATCACGCTGCAGGATTTGCTGCGGCACACCTCCGGCATCGGCTATGAGCACGTCGGCACCGGCCCGATCCAGAACATGTATCTCGCCGCCAAGGTCTCCAGCCGCAAGTACAGCAACGCCGACCACGCCCGGATCGTCGCCGGCCTGCCGCTGCTGTGCCAGCCCGGCAGCGCGTTCAACTACAGCCGCTCCACCGACATTCTCGGCCGCGTGCTGGAAGTAGCGTCCGGCAAAACGCTCGGCGCGTTCCTTACCGAGCGAGTGCTGGCGCCGCTGCAGATGACCGAGACCGCGTTCCACACCAGCGCAGCAAACGCCGGCCGGCTCGCGGAGGCGTTTCCGACCGATCCGTGGACCGGCGCTCCGGTCAAGCTGTTCAACATGCTGGAACAGCCGGTGATGGAATCCGGCGGCGGCGGTCTGGTCTCGACCACGATGGACTACGCACGATTCTGCCAGATGCTGCTCAACGGCGGCACGCTGGACGGCACCCGCATCATCGGCCGCAAGTCGCTACAGCTGATGGCGTCCAATCATCTCGGCGCCGAGGTCCCCACCGACAGCTACATCCTTCCACCCGGTCACGGCTTCGGACTCGGCTTCGCGGTGCGCACCGAACCGGGCATCGCGCCGTTCGCAGGCTCGGTCGGCCAGTTCTTCTGGAGCGGGATCGCCGGAACGTTCTTCTGGATCGACCCGGCCGAGGACCTGTTCGCGGTGTTCATGTCGCAAGGGCCGGGCCAGCGCGAATATTTCCGCACGCTGGTGCGTGGGCTGGTCTACGCCGCGGTGGAGTGAGCGGACGGGCACGGACTCATCCTGGGCGACGGAAGCCAATCGGCAATTCTGAGCTGGCGAGTCCGTCATTGCGAGGAGCTCTTGCGACGAAGCAATCCAGAGCTGCACGCAAAGCCTGCATGTGGAGCCCCTAGATTGCTTCGCGTTCGGGTGGCGCTTCGCGCCACCCTCGGCTCGCAATGACGAAGCCGGAATCCGACCTCAGCTGATCGTCGCGCCGCCGTCGATCACCATGGTCTGGCCGGTCATGAAGTCACCGGCGGCGGAGCCGAGGAACACGGCGGCGCCGGCAATCTCGTCGGGAGTGCCGATCCGCAGCAGCGGCGAGCGCGCGGTCGAGGCCTTGAGGTTTTCCGGATTGTCCCACAGCGCTTTCGCAAAATCGGTCTTGATCAGGCCGGGCGCGATGCAGTTGACCCGGACATTGTGCGGGCCGTATTCGCAGGCGAGGTTGCGCGCCAGCTGCATGTCGGCGGCTTTCGAGATCGCATAGGCGCCGAGAATCGTCGTGCCCTTCAGCCCGCCGATCGACGACACGATGATGATCGAGCCGTCCTTGCGGGCGATCATCTGCGGCGCCACCATGCTGATGATCCAGTTGTTGGCGACGATGTTGTTGTCGAGAATCTTGCGGAACTGATCGTCGGAAATGCCCGCCAGCGGCCCGTAATAGGGATTCGACGCGGCGTTGCAGACCAGCACGTCGATCTTGCCGAAGGCGCGGTTGCTCTCGTCGATCAGGTTCTGCAAATTCTCCTTGCTGGAGATGTTGGCGGCGATCGCCACCGCGCGGCCGGCCCCGTATTTGGCGTTGATCTCGTTGGCGACGACGTCGCAGGCGTCCTGCTTGCGCGACGAGATCACCACCTTGGCGCCGTGTTCGGCCATCCGCTCGGCGATGGCGCGGCCGATGCCGCGCGAGGAGCCGGTGATCACCGCGACTTTTCCGGTCATGTCGAACAAGGTCATGAATCTCTCCCCAAGGTTTTTGCGGCGATGTGCCGGTTCAGATTGTTGGTTCAGGCCAATTTGGTCGGCGTCGCCAGCTCCGGTCCGGCCGGCTGGTGCATCGCGGCGTGCGCCGCGTCGGCGATCCAGGGCTGCTGATTGACCATCGGAATCCGCCAGCCGGCTTGGCCGTCGCTGGCGAGATGATCGAGCCGGGTGATCGAGCAATTGTCGATCGTGAAGGCCAGCCCCCGCTCCGGCTGATCGCCGAGCGCGAGCCCGATCGCCGCCTTGATGGTACCGCCATGCGCCACCGCGATCACGTCCTGCCCGGCGTGGCTGGCGTTGATGCGGTCGATGGCGCGGCGGACGCGGTTGTACAGATCCATGAAGCTCTCGCCGTTCGGCGACGGTTCATCGATCGGCGCGAACCAGTAGCTGCCGACCGCGACCGGACGGCTGGCGAAGAACGCCGCGCGGTTGAGGCCCTGCCAGTCGCCGAGATGCTGCTCGGCGAGATCAGGCTCGTGCCGCATCTCCTCCGGCTGCGGAAACCCCGCCGCCCAGATCGCGCTGGCGGTCTGATGCGTGCGTTTCAGATTGCTGGCAAACCACGCTGCGTTGCGCGGCAGCACCTTGCCGACCGCATCGAACACCACGCGGTCGCTGGTGTCGCAGTCCATGTCCTTCTGTCCGTAGATGTTGCCGCCATCGTTGCGCACCGGCGCGTGCCGTACCCACCACCAGCGGGTGGCGACCACGCCGGCGGGAACCGAATGCTGCGCGACGAACGGCTTTTCGGGGGCGGGCGGCGCGGCATTGGACATACAGAAAACCCTTCAATCCTGTTTCAAGTCGCTGTACGTCAGAGCGCAGATGGCCTCAAGTCACTTGTGGCTGACAAGCTGATCTTCATTGCAATCTTCCAGCACATCTGGAATTCCGCAAGGCGGCAAACGCGTCGGCGGAACAATCAATCAGGGAGCAACGCATGGGCCGCCTCGCAGGCAAATCCGTCATCATCACCGGCGCCGGCAGCGGCATCGGTCGCGCCGCCTCGCTGCTGTTCACCCAGGAAGGCGCCAAACTGATCGCGGTCGATCGCTCCGAGAGCGTCAATGAGACCGTTGAATTGGTGCGCAAGGCCGGCGGCATCGCCGAAGCCATGATGGCGGACGCAGGCTCCGAGACCGATGTCATGGCGGTCATCGACCGGGCGGTCTCCACCTTCGGCCGGCTCGATGCGATCTGGGCCAATGCCGGAATCAGCGGCGGGCTGGTGCCGCTCGCCGAACAGACCGTGGAACACTGGCAGGAAATTCTACGGATCAATCTGATCGGCCCGTTTCTGGCGATCAAGCATGCGATGCCGCACATGATCCGGCAGAAATACGGCGCGATCGTCTGCACCGCCTCGGTCGCTGGCCTGAAGTCCGGCGCCTCGGGCCATCCCTACGCGGCGTCAAAGGCCGGCGTCATCAGCCTGGTGCAGACCACCGCCTATTCGCTGTCGGGCACCGGGGTGCGGATCAACGCGGTGTGTCCCGGCCTGATCGAGACCGGCATGACCAAGCCGATCTTCGACAACGCCCGCGAGCGCGGCACTGACGGCAAGATCGGTCAGCTCAACCCGCTGAAGCGCGCCGGTCAGCCGCATGAGCTGGCGGCGATGGGCTTATTCCTTGCCAGCGACGACGCGTCCTATGTCAACGGCCAGGCGATCCCGGTCGACGGCGGCCTGACCGCGTCGATGCCCTATGCGGGCAAGCCGATCTAGCTACGCGTCGTTCAGGCTCGCGACCACGACCAGCTTCTTGACTTCGCCGCGGCGGAACGCCTGCAGGAACTTGTTGTAGTCCTTGAACGAGACGCAGCCGTTGGAATCGCCGCGCGGGCCCAGCATGTAGGTGTGCGCGAGCAGGCCGGTGCGGCCGAAGATTACGTCCTCGCCGCCGATCGGGTTGAGTCGGATCGCCGCCACGCCGTGGAACAACGACTCGCGCGGCGTCAGTTGATAGATGTGCGGCGGCGTCGCACCGTGCATCCGGACGTTGACGTGGCGCGGATCGTCGAGCTTGTCGCCAAGGCCGGAATGCGCTTCCAGCTTGTCGCCGTCCGGCATGTACACGGTCGCGGCCTTGATGTCGTACACCGCAGTGAAGCGATCATCGACCGAGGCGCTGAAGGTGGTGTCGCGGCCGTCGCCGGCGACGCCGCCATCGGCCGACGCATAGGCCAGCACCGGGGTCTCGGCCTCCGGCTTGCCGAACAGCTTTTCGAACAGGCTTGATTTGCGGGCCGACGCGGAAGCCATGATCGCCGCCTTGGCGCGGGCCACCAGCGAGACGTGGCCGGCAGGACGCTGGGGTTGCGGCGCGCGCGCCAGTGACGGACGCGGCGGCGGAATGTTGAGTGCCAGCTGGACCGGCGCAGCCTTCGGCGTGGCTACCTTCGCGGCGGCGGCCTTCGCAGGCGTGGCGGCGGCGCCGGCCGGCTGCGAATCGGCCGCCGCGTCAGCCTGCCGGAAACTGTCCGGTGCCATGCCCAACGAGAAATTCGAATCCATCAGCGCGAAGTACTGATTCTTGCTCGGCGCGGACGGTGCGGCGACCGCAACCGCCGCGGTCTTGACCGTGGCTTGAGCCGGCGTGCTGGCAAGCTGTTTCGGAGCGGCCGGTGCGATCTCAACCGGCGCCCTGGCGGCCAGCACCGTGGGGGCGATTTTCGCAGCGGCCGCCAGCGGCGCAAAGCGTGCCGCGAACGAGATCCGTTCCGGCCGACGGACCGGCTCGGATTCGACGGCCGCGACCGACGGATAGATGCTGGCCGCGAACACGTTGGCGTACACCGTCCAGATGCAGCCCAGCACGAGCAGCGTCACCGCCGCCCCGCCCATGAAACTTCTGGAACTCGCCCTGCGGGTTCCGCGGTGGTGGGGCAGATTACGCGCCCCGTGACTGATACTCATACGACTCGCATCCAGACTGGTCCCCTCGCCTGCGGTGCATCGCGGAACACGAATTCCGGGTTGCCTATCGCAGGGCAGAGGAGCGTCATTAAGGCGAGTTTTAGTTAAATGCGGATTAAGTCCTGGCGGAATCTGGACATGGTTAACGGATTCCAAACCCGGCCCGAAGCGACTGATTCACATCGGCAATCATGCTTCGCCGCGGATCCGCCCGACCGCCTGGCACCAACACTAGGTCTTCCCTGCGCGGGTGAGAAAGTCGAAATCGCAGCCCTCATCAGCCTGCAGGATCGTTTCGTGAAACAGATGGGCATAGCCGCGCCTGGCCCTGTCCGGCGTTTTCGTCGCCGGCAGCGCAGCGCGGCGGCGCTCGAGTTCGGCATCGTCGACCAGCAGTGCGATGCTGCGTGATGCGACGTCGAGCCGGATCAGGTCGCCGTTCCGCACCAGCGCCAGCGGGCCGCCGACCGCGCTTTCCGGCGTGATGTGTAGCACGATGGTGCCAAACGCGGTGCCGCTCATCCGCGCATCGGAAATCCGCACCATGTCCTTGACCCCGGCGCGCGCCAGCTTCAGCGGAATCGGCAGATAGCCGGCCTCCGGCATCCCGGGCGCACCCTTCGGTCCGGCATTGCGCAGCACCAGCACGTCGGAAGCATCGACATCCAGCGCGGGATCGTCGATCCTTTGCGTCATGTCCTCGACCGAGTCGAACACCACGGCGCGGCCAGTGTGCTGCAACAGGCTCGGCGTCGCCGCCGAATGTTTGATCACTGCGCCGCGCGGCGCGAGATTGCCGGTCAATACCGCCATCGCGCCTTCCGGCCGGATCGGATCGCCACACGGGCGAATGACGTCCTGCCCCGGCACCTGCTCGGCGGCCCCGACAACCTCGCGCAAACTGGCGCCGGTGATGGTCCTGGCGTCGAGATCGATCAATGCGCCGAGCTGCGCCATCAGCTTCGGCACGCCGCCGGCGTGATGGAAATGTTCCATGTAGTGCGCGCCCGACGGCTTGAGGTCGATCAGCACCGGCACCTCGCGCGACAATCGATCGAATGCGTCGAGATCGATGCGGTGTTCGGTGCGGTTGGCGATCGCAGTGAGATGGATCAGCCCGTTGGTCGACCCGCCAATCGCCTGCAGCACCACCTGGGCGTTGCGGAATGAAGCCTCCGTCAACAACTCGCTCGGCCGCGGCCCTTTCGCCCTCGCCATCTCGGCGGCGACGCGGCCGCTTTGTTCCGCCGAGCGGAAGCGTTCGGCGTGCGGCGCCGGGATCGTCGCACTCATCGGCAGCGACAGGCCGAGCGCCTCGGTGATGCAGGCCATGGTCGAAGCCGTGCCCATCACCATGCAGGTGCCGACCGACGGCGCCAGCCGCCCGTTGACCGCCTCGATCTCGGTCTCGTCGATCTCGCCGGCGCGGAACTTGCCCCACAACCTGCGGCAATCGGTGCAGGCGCCCAGCACCTCGCCCTTGTGATGGCCGACCACCATCGGCCCGACCGGGATCACCACGGTGGGCAGATCGGCCGACACCGCCGCCATGATCTGCGCCGGCAGCGTCTTGTCGCAGCCGCCGATCACCACCACGGAGTCCATCGGCTGCGCCCGGATCATCTCCTCGGTGTCCATCGCCATCAGATTGCGCAGATACATCGAGGTCGGATGCGCGAAACTCTCGGCGATCGAAATGGTCGGAAACACCATCGGCATCGCGCCATTGAGCATCACGCCGCGCTTCACCGCCTCGATGATCTGCGGCACGTTGCCGTGGCAGGGATTGTAGTCGCTGTGGGTGTTGGTGATGCCGACGATCGGCCGGTTCAGTGCGTCGTCCGAATAGCCCATCGCCTTGATGAAGGCCTTCCGAAGGAACAGCGAGAAGCCCGCGTCGCCATAGCTGGTCAGTCCCTTGCGCAATCCATCGGCCATGCGGTGTTCCTGCTGTTTGATCGTCGCAGTTATGGAGCCGGCACTGGCGCTGTCAATCGCGGCGCTATTTCGACGCCCACACCCGGCTGACTTCGCCGTCGAACTCGATGCTGCAGAACGCACCGCCCTGATAGAAATCGCCGACCGGATCGGCCGCCAGCTTGGCCTGCTCCGTCATCGCGTGCTCGCGGAAATCTTCGGCGCGGCCGGCCGGGCTATAGCCGAGCTCATAGGCGCGGGAATTGTCCCACCAGGCGCGCTCGTTGAACGACGCGCCATAAAGAACCTCGAAATGAATCGCGCGATGCTCCAGCCCGATCCGACACAATTGCACCAGGTCCTCCGGCTTCAGCCAGATCGACAGCCGGCGCTGATCGAGCGGCGCGTCGCCGACATTGCCGATCCGCAGGCAGGTGACGCCAATGCCGTGCTTGTCGGCATAGAGCGCGCCGAGCGCCTCGCCGAACACCTTGCTGACGCCGTAGCGACTGTCCGGTCGCGCCGTGACGTCCGGTCCGATCCGGCGATGCCGGGGATAGAACCCGACGGCGTGGTTGGACGACGCGAACACGATGCGCTTGACGCGCTGCTTACGCGCCGCCTCGAACAGATTGTAGCAGCCGATGATGTTGGATTGCAGGATGGCGTCCCACGGGCCCTCCACCGAATAGCCACCGAAATGCAGAATGCCGTCAACGCCCTTGCAGATCGCTTCGACTTGCGCCGGATCGGCAAGATCGGCGGGCCTGAAGACCTCGCTCGCGGTCAGGTCGGAGGGCGCATCGCGGTCGCTCAGCACCAGATCGGGATAGATCGGCGGCAGCAATCGCCGCAGCCGCGTGCCGATTCCGCCGGCCGCGCCGGTCATCAAGATGCGCATTTCATCCCCTCGCCGCTGCGCCGATTGCTGGCACTCGCGGACGATGATAGCAAACATTCTGGTGAGGACCACAACACAAAGAGAGACAGCAATGTCCGATCGCTTCGCATCCGGCTGGCAGCCCGCAACGCGCTATCCCGACCCAGCGATCGAAGCACTCGATCCGCGGTTTGAAAAATACTGGCTGAAGCTGTCGGCCATCGAGCGCCTCGCCACCGGCTTACGCTGGGCCGAGGGTCCGGTCTGGTTCGGCGACGGCCGCTATCTGCTGTGGAGCGACATTCCCAACAACCGGATCATGAAATGGGAAGAAGAAACCGGCGCGGTCAGCGTGTTCCGCAAGCCGTCGAATTTCGCCAACGGTCACACCCGCGACCGCGCCGGCCGGCTCGTGACCTGCGAACATGGCGGCCGCCGCGTCACCCGCACCGAATATGACGGCTCGATCACGGTGCTGATCGACTCGCTCGACGGCAAGCGGCTGAATTCGCCAAACGACGTGGTGGTGAAATCCGACGGCTCGATCTGGTTCACCGATCCAACCTTCGGCCTGCTCGGCAATTACGAAGGCACCAAGGCGGAGTCCGAGATCGACGCCAATGTCTACCGGATCGACGGCGCAACCGGCGCGGCCACGATCGTCGCCGCGGGCGTGCTCGGCCCGAACGGGCTGTGCTTCTCACCCGATGAGAGCATGCTCTACATCGTGGAATCGCGCGGCGTGCCGAACCGCAAAATTCTGGCCTATGACGTCGCTCCCGGCGGCCAGACGCTCCTCAACAAGCGCGTGCTGATCGACGCCGGCCCCGGCACGCCGGACGGCATGCGCTGCGACATCGATGGCAATCTCTGGTGCGGCTGGGGCATGGGCGACGCCGCGCTCGACGGCGTGATGGTGTTCGCGCCGGACTGCGCGCCGATCGGCCGGATCGCGCTGCCGGAACGCTGCGCCAATCTCTGCTTCGGTGGACTGAAGCGCAACCGGCTGTTCATGGCCTCGAGCCAGTCGATCTACGCACTCTATGTCAACACCCAGGGCGCGTTTGGCGGATAGCGCGAAGCTACGCGACCATCGCGGCGACGCAGAGCGCAAAGAAAATGGCGATGGCACCAAAGCCCAAGGTCAAGAACTGCTGGGCGTTGGCGTTGGATATGCGCGCGTCCATGAATGCCCCTGAGATGCTCGCCGCTAGCGGTTGCGAAATGCCCGCTGGGATAGCCAGACCGCTTCTAGCCAACACCCTCCGGAACGAATACTGGGACGAATACCGGTGCCGGCGGGAACTCACAGGAACGTAGCTGCTTGGGCGCATCTCCTCGTCATTAGGTCCTGCAACGTCCGTAAACGCCGTCGACAAAACGCAAAACGCCGAAGCGGATTGGCATCCACCCCGGCGTTTGAAGTTGATAAGAAACGTAGCTTTCGCGGCTACGCGGCGTTGAAGCCAGCGATCGCCTTGACCTCGAGAAACTCCTCGAAGCCGTATTTGCCCCATTCGCGGCCGTTGCCGGATTGCTTGTAGCCGCCGAACGGCGCGGTGCGTTCGTTCGGCGCGCCTTGCAGGTTGATGTTGCCGGCGCGGATCTGGCGGCCGACCTTGCGGGCGCGCTCGACGGTGCCAGCCGAGACGTAACCGGCCAGACCATAAGGCGTGTCGTTAGCGATCTTCACCGCCTCGGCTTCGTCCTTGGCGCCCATGATCACCAGCACCGGCCCGAAGATTTCCTCGCGCGCGATGGTCATGTTGTCGGTGACGTCGGCAAAGATGGTCGGGCGGACGTAGAAGCCCTTGTTGACGCCCTCCGGCAGGCCGGGGCCGCCGGCCACCAGCGTGGCGCCTTCCTCGATGCCCTTCTGGATCAGGCCCTGGATCTTGTCCCACTGGCCGCGATTGACCACCGGTCCGATCGTGGTGCCTTCGGCGCGCGGATCGCCCGCCTTGGTCTTGTCGGCGACGCCCTTGGCGATGGCGGCGACTTCCTTCATCTTCGCCAGCGGCACGATCATCCGGCTCGGCGCGTTGCACGACTGTCCGGAATTGTTGAACATGTGCATCACGCCGCCGGCGACCGCCTTCTGCAGATCGGCGTCGTCGAGGATCACGTTCGGCGACTTGCCGCCGAGTTCCTGACTGACGCGCTTCACCGTCGGCGCCGCGCGCTTGGCGACGTCGATGCCGGCGCGGGTGGAGCCGGTGAACGAGATCATGTCGATGTCGGGATGCTCGCTCATCGCGGCGCCGACCTCAGGGCCGAGACCATTGATCAGGTTGAACACGCCCTTCGGCACGCCGGCCTCATGCAGGATCTCGGCGAAGATCAGCGCCGAGGTCGGAGTGAATTCGCTCGGCTTCAGGATCATGGTGCAGCCGGCGGCGATCGCCGGCGCGACCTTGCAGGCGATCTGGTTCAGCGGCCAGTTCCACGGGGTGATCATGCCGATCACGCCGACCGGTTCGCGCACCACCATCGCGGAACCCATCGGCTCCTCGAAGTGATAATTCTTCAGCACTTCGAGCGTCGACATGATGTGGCCGAGGCCGGCTCCGGCCTGCATCTTCTCGGCCATCGGCAGCGGCGCGCCCATCTCGTCCGACACCGCGGCGCCGATTTCCTTCATCCTGGTCTTGTAGACCGCGATGATCTTCTCCAGCAGCGCGACGCGCTCCTCGCGCGTGGTCTGCGAAAACGTCTCGAAGGCGCGACGCGCGGCGGCGACCGCCTTGTCGACGTCGGCCTTGGAACCCAGCGCAACCTCATACATCGCCTCTTCGGTCGCGGGATTGACGACCGGCGTCGACTTCTTGACGACCGGATCGACCCAGGCGCCGTCGATGTAGAATTGCATGCGGTTGACCATCGTGAACCTCTTTGATTGCGGGTGGTTTGATCTGTTGAGATGGGAGACGTCGGCGGATGCAGCGTCCGGCGGGCACTGTCGCACGAAAGCCCCCGACGCGAAAGGCTCTGGAACGATGCACGATGCGGGGCCGCGGCGGGCGCGGCGTGGGGGACGGCTCATGCGTGATGCGAAACCGCGATCACCGCCGCCGTCATTTTGCGCCGCACCACGCGGGCGCCGGACTGGCCTAGCCGGCCTGCGCCACCGGCACGACGTCTTCGGCGATTCCGGTCGTGACGTCGCGATAATGCGCGATCGGCTGCGGCCGTCCGATCAGATAGCCCTGCACTTCGTCGCAACCGGCGCGGGCAAGAAAGCCGAGCTGACCGCGCGTTTCAACGCCTTCGGCGATCACCGGCAGATTGAGCGTGCGGCTGAGGCCCAGCACCGCCTCGACAATGGCGGCGGAGTCAGCATTGGTCTCCAGCTTGGAAATGAAGGCCTGGTCGATCTTGATCTTGTCGAACGGGAACGACTGCAGATAGGACAGCGACGAATAGCCGGCGCCGAAATCGTCCATCGCCACCCGGACGCCGAGATTCTGGATCCGGCGCAGGATCGCCACCGCCCCGGCGAAATCGTCGATCAGCACGCCTTCGGTGATTTCGACTTCCAGCCGGGACGCCGCAAGACCGGTCTCGAGCAGCACCGACAGGATCAGCGCCGGCACATCGAGGCGCCGGAAGTCGAGCGGCGAGAAATTGATGGCGATTCCCAGCGGATTCGGCCACGACGCCGCCTCGCGGCAGACGCTGCGCAATACCCATTCGTCGATCGCGCCGATCAGTCCGGTCTCTTCCGCCAGCGGAATGAAGATCGCCGGCGACACCATGCCGCGCACCGGATGATGCCAACGCAGCAAGGCTTCGAATCCGACGATGCGGCCCTGCGCGGTCGCCTGCGGCTGATAATAGATCTCGAACTCTTCATTGACGAGGGCGACGGCGAGCTCGCGTTGCAAGGCCCGCCGCTCCCGGATCTGCGAATCCATCGCCGCCTCGAATAGGCAGATGGTGCCCCGCTTCTCGAGTTTGGCGCGGTACAGGGCGATGTCCGCATGGGCGATCAGCGTTTCGATCTCGTCGCCATCGCGCGGGAAAATGCTGACGCCAGCCGTACAGCCGACGCGGATCACCTGACCGTCGACATCGAATTCAGTATCGCAGATCGCAGCCAGCTGGTCGCAGATATCCTGCGCCGGGTCGTCGCCGCGTTGGGGAGTCGTCACGATCGAAAACTCGTCGCCGCCGGGTCGTGCCAGGTAGCCCCAGTGACAGGTCTCGCTGAGCCGCCGCGCCATTTCGGCCAGTACCGTGTCTCCGGCGGACTGGCCGAACACGTCGTTGATCTCCTTGAAGCGGTCGATGCCGAGACGGATCACCGCAAAGCTGGCGGCCTGCTGCTTGGCCAGCTCCAGGCACTCGGCAATCCGGTGATTGAAGGCCGCGCGATTGGGCAGGCCGGTCGCGAGATCGTGCAGGGCCAGATAGGCGAACCGCGCCTCTGCCTGTTTCTGGTCGGTCACGTCCTCATGCTTGCCGATCCAGCCGCCATTCGGCATCGGCCGCAGCGTGACGTTGATGTGCCGTCCGTCCTGCAATTCGATGATCAGACTCGACGGGCTGCCACTCACGATGGCGCTCTGCATCTCCGCCAGTTGCCGGCCATCGGTGATGCTGTTGCCGGCCGAGCGCGCAATCTCCAGCGCCTCCTCGAATGTGCAGCCGGCAACGGCCTGTCCGGGCGGAATCATGTAGATGTCGAGCAGCCGCTCGTTCCACAATTGCAGCCGGCCGTCGGGCCCGAACATGCAGATGCCCTGCGGGTCGCCGTTGATCAGCGCCTGCAGCTGCATGCCGCGCTCGTCGAAACTGCGGCGGTTGCGGCTGTCGGCAACATTGCCGAGCCACGCCACCGCGGCCACGGCCGTCGACCAGATTCCGCGCGCGGCGCCGATTTGCGCGCGCGCCTTCTGAAACAGCCAGTACGTCGTCCAGCCGGCCAGCAGGCACACCGCGCCCGCAAGCGACAGCAGCCAAAGGTCGGCAGGCTCCGGACCGTTCAAAATTCCAGTCATGGCAATTCCAGCAGTTCGATCGACTGGTAGCTGTAACAGTACGGCTTTGCTCAATGCTTAAGGACCGGGTGGGGCTTTCAGCAACAAATAGACAAAAAACTAACCCAGGTAGTATTACGGGGCGACCTGCAGATCGTTGCCGGCAGCCGGCGCGCGGCGCCGCGTTTGATCAATCGCCGCAGCGGTGAACGTCAGCGCCGTCCCGGACGGGGCAGACCCCATCGATCGCGGTGCATCGCCGCGCGCCGCGCCGGTCGGTGCTGGTAACTGTCGATTAATGTACTTCGATGACGCCGGGCGCCGCTCGCACGTCGATCGGTCCGGGACCCGACGCCAATCATTGACTTCCGCTGCGGCGAAATCGGCTCGCAGGGAAGGATAGCGCAGATTTTCAGGCGCCCGGATTGGGCTCGGCCGGGATCGGAGGCTGCTGGCGGCGGCTGTGCTCGCGATGCGCCGTATAGATGCCGCTGGCGACGATGATCGCGGCGCCGACGAAGGTCCACAGATCGGGGATCTCGGTAAACACCAAGAATCCCAGAATCGAGGCCCACACCAGCTGGCTGTAGGAGAACGGCGCCAGCACCGAGGCGTCGGCATAGCGAAACGCCAGCACCACCAGCCATTGGCCTGTGGTGGATGCGACGCCAATGGCGACGCCGATCACGACGTCGCGCCAGGTCGGCGCCACCCAGACCAGCGGCGCCAGCGCGCTCAGCAGCAGGAAACCGACCAGCGCCGAAAACGCCATGGTGGTGATGGCGCGGTCGGCACCGCTGATCATCCGGGTCATGATCAGCGTGAACGCCCAGCTCAGCGCCGACAGGATCGGGAAAATCGCCGCCTGATTGAACGCTGCGGTGCCCGGCCGCACCACGATCAGGACGCCGATCAGGCCGACCAGCGTCGCCACCCAGCGCCGGACACCGACCTTCTCTCTCAACAGAACAATCGATAGCGCGGTGACGAACAACGGCGCCACGAAGGAGGTCGCGGAGGCGGCCGCGATCGGCAGATAGCGCAGCCCGGAGATGAAGAAGATCGAAGCCAGCACCAGCGCCAGCCCGCGCAGCGCTTGCAGCCCCGGCCGGGTCGAGCGCAACACCGTCGATGGCCGCCGCGACGTCGCCACCACCGGAACGAGGATCAGCAGAAACACCAGAAACCGGATCCAGGCGATCTCGAGCGCCGGCAGCGTCAGCGACAGGTATTTCGCCAGCGCATCCGAGCAGGCCAGAAACACCGTCGAGCCGATGATCAGCGCGATGCCGCGCAGCGGATGATCGGTGTGGCGGTGGGTCGGGCCGCGACGGGCGTCAGTCGAGGATGGCGAAGTGGTGGTCAACGGTCCGCCGGAGCTTGGAGGTGGGGAATCGGCTCCCCGACAACGGCAAAGCCTGCTCAAATATCGTCTGACCAAACGATGTTCACGGCAAACTCGCAAGGCCGGAAAACAGGACTCGGATATGCGCCGTCCGCCCGCGACAGCGTGACGCGTTCGTAACCCGCCTCAGGCGTGCTCGGCGGCCGGCAGCATCGGCTTCGGCGCAGTACCCTTCCCCGGCTTCAGGCGGAACTCATAGGTCATCAGATGCCACGGCCCGGACGCTGGCTGGCCATCCGGCATGGTTGCATCGTTGCGGACCTCGATTTTCGAAATCAGCTCGTCCTTGACCCCGAACACCACGTCGGAATCCAGATATTTGTCGCCCTCGATGAAGACATGGGTGATCAGCGGCTCGTAGCCCGGCGCGTTGACCAGGAAATGCACATGGGCCGGCCGCATCGGGTGCCGCCTGGTTTCCAGGATCAATTCTCCGACCGGTCCGTCGATCGGAATCGGGTAGCTGCACGGCAGAATGGTGCGGAAGAAGAACCGGCCGTCGGCGTCCGTGATGAAGCGCGCCCGCAGCGACGGGCCCGCGGTCTCGTAGGACGGCTTCTGCGAATCATAGAAACCCTCATCGTCGGCGTGCCAGATATCGACCGGGACGCCGGCCAGCGGCTTGCCGGCAAGATCGGTGACGCGGCTTTGCACGAACATCCGTTCACCTTCGATATTCGCCGAGATATCGGTGCCGTGCGGCATCGGCTTGTGCTCGCCGACATAGAACGGCCCGAGCACCGTGGTCTGGGTGGCGCCCTCGCGCTCGCGATGGTTGACCGCGTCGACCAGCATTGAGACCCCCAGCACATCCGACAGCAGGATGAACTCCTGCCGGCTCGAGGTGCATTTCTGCCCGGTCCGGGTCAGAAAATCGATTCCCTGCTCCCACTCCCCAAAGGTCAAATCGGTCCGCCGCACGAAATCGTGTAGCGACCGCACCAACTCGCTCATCAGGAATTTCAGCCGCGGATTCGGCGTTTCCTCAAAGCTCTTGATGACTGCGGCGGTGAGCTCGGTTTCGTCGAATTGGGGCATCGGCTGGTCCTGTTCAGGTTGGCGGCGGAGGCTACACCAAGCCTTGCTGGATGATAAGCGCCGGCGCCGCGAGGCGGCCCCCGCGGGCGATCAACATTCGGTTCCTCAACCCGATAGAACGGCGCAAGATTTTCCGCTATCAGAATTCCGGATCGGCGACGCTGTTCTTGCAGCGGTCTCGCCGGAATCGACGATCATTGCGAAGTCATGGAGTGTCTCGAATGCCGGCCCCCGCTCTGCTCCCCACCTCCGCGCCCGCGGCGACCGCCGGCATGTCCGAGACCGCGTTGCGCCGGATCGATGATCATCTGAAGCGCGTCTATCTCGATTCCGGCCGCTACGCCGGCACCCAGACCCTGGTCTGGCGCCGCGGCCAGATCGTCCACAGCGCGGTGCAGGGCTTCGCCGACGTCGAGCGCAAGGTTCCGGTGAAGGACGACACCGTCTTCCGAATCTATTCGATGACCAAGCCGATCACCTCGGTGGCGTTCATGATGCTGTTCGAAGAGGGCCGCGTGGCGCTCGACGAGCCGGTGGCGAAATACATTCCGGAATGGGCCAATCTCGGCGTGTTCCAGGCCGGCATCGCGCCGAATTTCCTCACCAGGCCGCCGGCGCGGCCGATGCAGATCGTTGATCTGCTGCGGCACACTTCCGGCCTGACCTACGGTTTCCAGAACCGCACCAATGTCGACCTCGCCTATCGCGACAAGAAGATCGGTGAGTTCGAACTCGCGGGTACGCTGGACACCATGATCTCCGATCTCGCCAAGATTCCGCTGGAATTCTCGCCCGGCGAGGCCTGGAATTACTCCGTCGCCACCGACGTGCTCGGCTATCTGATCGGCAAGATCAGCGGCATTTCGTTCGAACAGTTCGTGCACCAGCGCATCCTCGATCCGCTCGGCATGACCGACACCGATTTCTTCGTGCCGAAAGACAAGGCGCATCGGCTGGCGGCCTGCTACGCCGCCGACGGCAAGGGCGGCTTCACGCTGTATGACGATCCCGCCACCAGCTCGTATCTCGCACCGCCGTCCTTCATCTCCGGCGGCGGCGGGCTGCTTTCGACCGCCAAGGACTATTTGACCTTCTGCCGTGCGCTGCTGAATCGCGGCGAACTCGACGGCGTCCGGCTGATCGGGCCAAAAACGCTGGCGTTGATGACGACAAATCATCTTCCCGGCGGCCGCGACCTCACCGAGCTGTCGAAGTCGATGTTCAGCGAAGCCACCAATGCCGGGATCGGCTTCGGCCTCGGTTTCGCGGTGACGATGAACCCGGCGCTGGCGCTGTTGCCCGGCAGCACCGGCGAATTCTACTGGGGCGGCGCCGCCTCGACCGCATTCTGGATCGATCCCGCCGAGGATCTGATCGCGATCTTCATGACGCAGCTGATCCCGTCGAGCAGCTACCCTGTCCGGCGCGAGCTCCGGACTCTCATTTACGGGGCGATCGACGACAGCAATCTGTAGCGGTCAAATCTTGCGGTCGCGACCGGCCCAGAACGGATCGCGGACCGCGCGGCGTAGCAGTTTGCCTACCGGGCTCTTCGGTACTTCGGCGATGAAGTGAATCGATTTCGGCACCTTGTAGCCGGCCAGCCGCTCGCGAGCGAAGGCGATCAGTTCGGCTTCCTCGGCGACAGCGTCGGCCCGCAGCGCGACGAACGCCGCGACCGCCTCGCCCCATTTGTCGTCGGGCAGCCCGACCACCACCACCTCGCGCACCGCCGGATGCGCGTTCATCGTATCCTCGACCTCCCGCGGATAGACGTTGTACCCGCCGGTCACGATCATGTCGGAGGTGCGGTCGACCAGATAGAGGTAGCCGTCCTCGTCGAAACGGCCGACGTCGCGGGTCCGGATCCAGCGCCCCGGCAGGAAGGTCTGCGCATTCAGCTCGTCGGCGTTGTAGTAGCCCTTCATGCCGAACGGGGTGCGCAGCACGATTTCGCCGGGCTCGCCCGGCGCGACCTCCGCGCCCTCTTCGTTCACCAGCCGCACCTCGCAATCGATCGAGGGCCGGCCGCACGACGCCAGCCGCTTCTCGGCATCCGGGCCGACATGATCCTGTTTCGTCAGATGCGTGATGAAGATCGGCGCTTCCGACTGGCCGTAATACTGCGCGAACCGCGGGCCCCACAGTTCGAGCGCGCGCTGAATGGTCGGCCGCGGCATCGGCGAGGCGCCATAGATGATGGTGTTCACCGATCGCATGTCGACCTGTTCGATGCCGGGATGGTCGAGCAGCATGCCGATCATGGTCGGCACCAGATTGAGCGCGGAGGGTCGCCAGCGCTCGATCGCATCGATATAGCTCGCGGGCGTGAACCCGGGCAGCACTGCCGCGATGCCGCCGCGCAGCCAGTACGGCACGATGAAGCAGCCCGAGGCGTGGATCATCGAGGCGGCGTGCAGCATCATGTCGCCTTCGCCGACCTCCATGTTGATCAGAACGTTGGTCGCCATCGCGGCCCAGCTCGCCTGGGTGTGCTCGACCGCTTTCAGCCTGCCGGTGGTGCCCGAGGTGAAGATGGTGACGACCACGTCGTCGGGCTCGGCGACCCGCGCGGGATGCGTGTCCGGCACGCCTTGCGCCAGATGCAGCAGGTCGTCGGGATTGGACGCGTTGCCGACGCAGATCAACTTCAGCCCCTGCATCGACGTCGCCAGTTCGCGGGCGCGCTCGGCGAGGTCGGTGCCGTGGATCAGCAGACTGACGCCGGCGCCTTCCAGCATCTGCTGTTGCTCCAAAGCCGACAGCCGCGAATTCATCGGCACCCGCGACAGCCGCGATTTGACGAAGCCGAAATCGATCGGGATGGTGTAGATCGAATTGTTCAGCAACATCCCGACCCGGCTGCCGACCTCGAGACCGAGCTTGTCGATGAACACATTGGCGATCCGGTTCGACAGCAGATCGATTTCCGTGAACGTCAGCTTCTGGTTGCCGAACATCACCGCGGTTTTCGGCCCGTGATAAATCGCGCCGCGCCGGATCATTTCCGTTGCCAACATCGCCGTTTCCTCGTTTGTTCGTTCTTGCTTGAATTGGTCTTAGGAATTCACTTCCCGGGCCACACCGGCTTGCGCTTTTCCGCGAACGCCTTGAGGCCTTCCTTGGCGTCCTCGGTCATCGCCAGCAGCGCGATTTGGCTCTCGGTGTAGGCGATGCTTTCATCGAACGACATCGAGGCGATCGCGCGCATCGCATATTTGCCGCGGCGGATCGCGGTCGGCGATTTGTCGATCAGGCGCTTGATCAACCAGTCGAGTTTTGTATCGAGTTCGGCCGCTGGCACCACATGGTTCAGCAATCCGGCCGCCAGCGCGGCTTGGGCGTCGAACGGCTCGCCAGTCAGCGCCCATTCATTGATCAGCCGCCGCGGCGCGATCTCCTGCAACAGGCTCATGACCTGCATCGGAAACACCCCGACCTTGACCTCGGGTAGCCCGAACAACACATTGTCGGCCGCCACCGCCATGTCGGTCATGCACAACAGGCCCATGCCGCCGGCCATGCAGACGCCGTTGACCCGCGCGATCGACGGTTTCGTTGCGCTCTGCGCCAACCGCAACAGATCGGCATAGTCGACATTGGGTTTTGCGAAATCGAACGCGAAGGCGGCGCCGGTGGATTGCAGATCGGCGCCGGCGCAGAACGCCTTGTCGCCCGCCCCGGTCAGTACGATGACGCGGATGTTGGGATCGTCATGGGCCTCGCGATAGCCCCGTGTGATCCCGGCGACCACGCCGGCATTGATGGCGTTGCGTTTGTCGGGGCGGTTGATGGTGATCCAAAGCGCATGCTCGCGCTTCTCGATCACGACGCTGTCGTCTGTCATGGATTACTCACTCACGCTGGTTGTGGAACGGCCTCGATCTCGGCGACGATCCGGCCGGTGGTGACCTGCTCGCCCTCCTCGACATCGATCGTGATGATGCCCGAGATCGGCGCGACGTGCACGTGTTCCATCTTCATCGCCTCCAGCGTCAGCACCGGCTGGCCGGCCGTGACGGTGTCGCCGGACTTCACCAGCACCGCGACGACGCGGCCGTTCATCGCCGCGCGCAGCTTGCCGTCGCCGCCGGCCGCGGCGGCGCGGGCCGGCGCCGCACGGGTCAGATTGCGTACCGAATTCTCGATGCCCTGACGCAGCACGTGGAGCTGATCGCCGTCGCGGTGGAAGATCGCGGATTCCGCCAGGCCATTGGCGCGGAAGCGCATGCTGTCCGGGCTGAGGTCATCCAGCTCGAAGCCGAGATCATGGCCGTCGCTGCGGACTAGATAGCTGCCGTCGCGCTCGCGAAACACTTCGCAAACATGCGCGCGGCCATCGATCTCGATCCGCATCGGGGTCGGAAACGTCACCGCCAGCGATCGGCCCTTGCGCCACGACGGCGCGTGGGGGTCGGTCACATAGAGCAGCAAGGCCGCGACAGATGCCGCCGGCACGGGATCCTCGGGTGGGACCGCGGCCAGTTCATCGCGATGCGTCGCGATGAAGGCGGTGGTCGCATGCCCCGCCGCGAAGGTCGGATGCTGCAGGCAAGCGGCAAGAAAGCCGCGGTTGGTGGTGACGCCGAACGCCACGGTCTGCTCCAGGCCGTGGATCAGCCGCCGCCGCGCCTCGTCGCGCGTGGGGCCGTAAGCGACGATCTTGGCGATCATCGAATCGTAGAACGGCGAAATCTCCGAGCCGGATTGCAGCGCGTGTTCGACCCGCAATTCACGAGGCATCCGCCACAGCGCCATGGTGCCGGACTGCGGCATGAAATCTAGACCGGCATCTTCCGAGCACAACCGAACCTCGATCGCATGGCCGCGAAACTCGACGTCGTCCTGTTGCAGCTTGAGCGGCTCGCCGGCCGCGATCCGCAATTGCAGCTCGACCAGGTCGAGCCCGGTGATCGCCTCGGTGACCGGATGCTCGACCTGCAGCCTTGTGTTCATCTCCATGAAATAGAAATGACCCTGCGCGTCGAGCAGGAATTCCAGCGTGCCGGCGCCCTCGTAGCCGATTGCCTTCACCGCCGCCACCGCGACCGTGCCCATCGCTTCGCGCAAGGCTTCCGACACCGCCGGCGACGGCGCCTCCTCGATCAGTTTCTGGTGCCGGCGCTGAACCGAACAATCGCGCTCGCCGAGATGGATGCCGTGGCCGTAGCGATCGCCGAACACCTGGATCTCGATGTGGCGCGGATTGAGGATCGCACGTTCCAGAATCACGGTCGGATCGCCGAACGCGCCCTGCGCCTCCGAGCGTGCGCCGCGCAGCGCCTCGGAGAACGATGCGGCGTCCTGAACCAGCCGCATGCCGCGGCCGCCGCCGCCGGCCACCGCCTTGATCATCACCGGAAAGCCGATCTTGTCGGCTTCGGCCTGCATGATCGCATCGCTCTGGTCGGCGCCCTGATAGCCGGGCACGCAAGGCACGCCGGCCTTCAGCATGATCTCCTTGGCGCCGGCCTTGTTGCCCATCGCCAAGATCGATTCCGCTCGCGGACCGATGAATACCAGTCCGGCATCGCGGCAGGCGGCGGCGAACTCCTCGTTCTCGGCAAGAAAGCCGTAACCCGGATGCACCGCGTCGGCGCCGCTGGTCTTCGCCGCGGCGATGATCGACTCGATTCGCAAATAGGATTGCGACGGCTGCGCCTCGCCGATGCACACCGCCTCGTCGGCCTCGCGCACATGCAGCGCATCGGCGTCGGCGGTGGAATACACCGCTACCACGCCATAGCCGAGCCGGCGCGCGCTGCGCATGATCCGCAACGCGATCTCGCCGCGATTGGCGATCAGGATTTTCGAGAACGGCGTCAATTTCAAACCTGAAGCGGCGATCATGGCCGGGCCACCGAAAACTGCATGCGCTGCGGCGTGCGCGCCTCCGACTCGCGGCAGATCGCCAGCACCTCGGCCAGCAGCGCGCGGGTGTCGCGCGGATCGATCACGCCGTCGTCGAGCATCCGCGCCGAGGTGGCGAACACGTCCATCTGGCCGTTGAACACCGCGGTGATGCCGGCTTTCAACTTGTCGAGCTTGTCCTGTTCGACCGGCGCGCCGCGACGGATCGCGGCCGCCTCGGTGACGATCGCCATGGTCTCGGCGGCCTGCTCGCCGCCCATCACCGCGGTCTTGGCATTTGGCCAGGAGAAGCAGAACCGCGGATGAAAGCCACGCCCGCACATGCCGTAATTGCCGGCGCCGAATGAGGCGCCGCAATAGATCGTGATCTGCGGCACCGTGGCCGAGGTCACCGCCTGGATCATCTTCGAGCCGTGCTTGATCATGCCGGCCTCCTCATAGGCGCGGCCGACCATGTAGCCGGTGGTGTTGTTGAGATACAGGATCGGCGTGCGCGACTGGCAGCAGGCCTGGATGAAATGCGTCGCCTTGTTGGCGCCGGCCGGATCGAGCGGGCCGTTATTGGTGATGATGCCGATCGCCTGACCGGCGATCCTTGCATGGCCGCACACCGTCGCCGGGCCATAATTCGGCGCCATCTCGGTGAAGTCGGAATCGTCGATGATGCGCGCGATCACCTGGCGCATGTCGACCGGCCGCTTGTGGTCCATCGGCATGATGCCGAGCAGCTCTTCCGGATCGTGCCGCGGCGGATGATACGACGCCGGGTCCGGCACTTCGCCCGGCCGGTCCCATTGCAGTCCCGCCATGATATCGCGCGCGATTCGGATCGCGTCGCGGTCGTCCTCGGCCATGTAGTCGCCGAGCCCGGAAATGCTGGTGTGCATCTCCGCGCCGCCGAGTTCTTCCTCGGTGGCGATTTCACCGGTGGCGGCCTTCAACAGCGGCGGACCGGCGAGAAACGCCCGGGTGCGGCCGCGCACCATCACGATGTAATCCGACAATCCGGTCTGGTAGGCGCCGCCCGCGGTGGAGGAGCCGTGGGTCACCGTCACCACCGGCAGGCCCGCCGCCGACAGCCGCGCCAGATTTCGGAAGATGTTGCCGCCGCGAACGAAGTCCTCGACCCGGTAGCGCAACAGATTGGCGCCGGCGCTTTCCACCAGCTGCACGAACGGCAGCTTGTTTTCCAGCGCCATTTCCTGGATCCGCAGCGTCTTGTCGAGCCCGCCCGGCTGCAATGCGCCGGCGTCGATGCCGGAATCATTGGCGCTGATCATGCAGCGCACGCCGGAGACGAATCCGATGCCGCCGATCACGCCGCCGCCCGGCGCGCTCTTGGCTTCCTCCGGCGTGTCAAGCATGTAGCCGGCCAGCGTCGACAGCTCGATGAACGGCGCGCCGGGATCGAGCACCAGCGCCACCCTCTCGCGCGGCAGCAACTGCCCGCGCTTGTGAAAACGCTCGCCCGACTTCGCCGAGGCAGCGCGCGAGCGCTGTTCGAGCGCCCGCATCCGCGTGATTAGCGCCAGCATGCCGACGCGGCTCGCCTTGTAGCTCTCGCTGCCCGGCGCGACGGTGGATTCAATCAGTGCCATGAGTTTCCTTCGTCATTCCGGGGCGCGCGCAGCGACAGCTGCGAGCGAACCCGGAATCTCGCCACGCACGAGGCGCAGCAAACAACCGCAAGATTCCGGGTTCGCTCGCAAGCGCTCGCGCCCCGGAATGACAACCATATTTGCATTTAAATCCTCACGCCGACCTCGCCTGCTCGGTTTCGAAATAGTGCGAGAACTGGTTGCGCAGTTCGACCTTGCGCAGCTTGCCGGTCGCGGTCATCGGCATCTCCTCGACGATCCGGATCAGCTTCGGCACCTGGAAGCCGCCGAGATGTTTCTTGCAGTGTTCGAGAATCCCGGCCTCGGTCGCATCGGCGCCCGGCTTCAGCTTGACGAAGGCGGAGACCGCCTCGCCCCATTGCGGATGCGGCAGGCCGACCACCGCGGCGTTCATCACCGCCGGATGCGCCAGCAGCGTCTCCTCGATCTTCACCGAGGCGACGTTCTCGCCGCCGGACTTGATCATGTCCTTCTTGCGGTCGAGGAACAGCACCTCGCCGTGTTCGTCGATCAGCGCCAGGTCGCCGGTATGGTGCCAGCCGTATTTACGCGCGGCCTCGGTGGCCTCAGGATCCTTGTAATAGCCGAGCATGACGTTGGGCCCGCGATGCACGATCTCCCCGACCTGGCCGGGCGGCAGCAGGTTGCCGGCGTCGTCCATGATTGCGGTCTCGTTGACCAGGTTGGATTCGCCCCAGTAATTGCCGAACCGCGCGAGCTGCCGGTCCGGCTGCGACATCGTGGTCGCCGGATACATCTCGGTCTGGCCGGAGGGCTGCACGAAGGTCGGGCACAGCTCGGCGATCGCGCGCTCCAGCAGCGGCCGCGGCATCGGCGCCATGGTGTAGATGCAGCACCGCAGGCTGGAAAGATCGAACTCCTTGCGACGCGGATGGTCGAGGATCACCTGATACATCAGCGGCAGGCCGATGAAGACTGTGAGCTTGTCGCGCTGGACCGCCTCCATGCAGGCGACCGGATCGAAGCCGCGCATGATCGCCATCTTGCCGCCGACCACGAGATAGCTCAGCAGCAGTACGTGCGCCGCGCAGTGGAACAGCGGGAACTGCCCGGTGATGCCGTCTTGCCGCGTGATATGCAGCTCGATCGCGTTGCTCATCACCGCCATCGTCACCGCGAGGTGGCAGTGCATCGCGCCCTTCGGCCGCGAGGTGGTGCCGGAGGTGTAGATGATCATCGCCAGGTCACGGTCGTCGAACGCGATCTCCGGCTCGATTTCGGACTGGCCCTCGATCAGTTCGCCGAAGCTCTTCAGCCCGGTCTCCGCGGCCTTGCCGGTGAGGTCGATCGCGAGCAACTCGACGCCGCGCGCTTCGAGCGCGGTGCGGCGCTCGGGTTGGGCGTGCAGATTGTCGTCGATCACCGCGAACTTCACCCCGGCGTGGTCGAGGATGTAGCTCATGTCGTCGGGGCCGAGCATGGTGTTGATCGGGACCCAGACGAGGCCGGCGCGGTGAATGCCGAACAGCGCTTTGACGAACTCGACCGAGTTGTTGCAGATCGTCGAGATCTTCTCGCCCGGCTTCAGGCCGCGCGCCACCAGCGCGTTGGCGAAGCGGTTGGCATCGCGCTCGAGCTCGGTATAGGTGACCTGGCGCGCGCCGTCGGTCAGCGCGATCCGGGTCGGGAAGCGCAACGCCGATTTCCGCAGGATATCGCCGATCGCGACCCGGCCGATCCGGCCCGGTCCCGGCACCCCGCCGGTCGCTTCAAGATTGGTCATGTTTGGTCCTCCCTCAAATGTTCGGCAGCTCTGCGGCTGCTTAATTCGCTACCTTCAATCTTGCCACGCCTGGATGCGCCCAAATTCGTCATTGCGAGGAGCTCTTGCGACGAAGCAATCCAGACCTTCTCTTGTGGCTCTGGATTGCTTCGCTTCGCTCGCAATGACGAACTCTCGTCTTCCCACGGCATAGGACTCAGTGCAGCAATCCAAAAATCTGCCGCGCTTCCGCGGGTGACGCGATGTCACGCCCGGCCCGCCTGGCGCAGCCGGCGATCTCCTCGATCAGCTGCCCATTCGACGTCACCTTCTCGCCGCTGGCGAGATAGAAGGTGTCTTCCAGACCTGTGCGCAGATGCCCACCGAGGTCGGCGCAGCGCTGGTGCAGCGGCCAGATTTCGGCGCGCCCGATCGCGGTGACCTGCCAATGCGCGTCCGGCGCCTTTAGCTTCAGCAGGATCGGCAGCAATTCCGGATCGGCCGGCATCCCCGACGCGACGCCCATCACGAAATTGTATTCCAGCGGCCCGGCATACATACCAGTCTGGCGATACATCGCGATGCAGCGCACGATGCCGACGTCAAAACATTCGAATTCCGGAATCGTGCCGGCCTCTTTCATGACGTTAAGATAGTCCTGAATCTTCTCCACGGAATTGTCGAACATCATCGGCGGCCAGGCCCAGCTGTTGTCGGCCTTGACCTTGAGATAGTTCAGCGAGCCGGCGTTGCAGGCGGCCATTTCCGGCTTGGTCTCGCGCACGCAATCGAGCGCGCCGCTATAGTTCGGTCCCGAGACACCGGTGGTGTGGTTGATGATGACCCCGGGACAGGCCTGCCGGATCGCCTGCTGGATTTCGCTGGAGACGCCAACATCCCAGGATGGCAGATGGCCCTTGCCCGGCGCCTGCTGGCGCAAATGGATGTGCATCACGCTGGCGCCGGCGTCGAACGCCGCCTTGGCCTCGCGCGCCATTTCCTCCGGCGTCACCGGGACGTGGT
This sequence comes from Rhodopseudomonas sp., assembly GCF_013377015.1. Classification (GTDB taxonomy): domain Bacteria; phylum Pseudomonadota; class Alphaproteobacteria; order Rhizobiales; family Xanthobacteraceae; genus JARJEH01. The sequence goes on from NZ_JACABA010000002.1 coordinate 790,994, forward strand.
GCTGTTTCGGATCGGTCAGCACGCCGTTCAGCGAGCAGGTAATGACGGCCTTGTCGCCCATGCTTTGTCAACTTTCCGTGTCGAATGGATGCGCGACGCAGGTCGCGGCGCCAGCATGATGCGTGGGCGCGAGTCCTGCTTCTTGCGTCCACGCGCTGCCGACCGTTTCGGCAGGGGGCTATTGCCGACCCTGACGGAGATCGGCGCGTTCAGTTGCCGACGGATCGCTGCGATAGATCGCCAGATCCCGCGAGCCGGAAAAGATCGCGCGCGGCTGCAGGCCGTAGAACCGCCGGATCGAATGGCTGAAATGGGTCGAGTCCGGATAGCCGATATCCTGCGCCAGATGCGCGAGGTTGATGTCCTCGTTGACGAAGTGCAGCAGATGCCGCGCCCGCTTCCAGGCGCGCAAGGCTCGAAACGACACCCCGGTCTCGTCCTTGAACAGGTGCAGGAATCGCGACTGCGACAGGTTGGCCGCGCTGGCGCAGTCGTCGGCGGTGGCCGCGCTGCCAGAGAAATCGTTCAACCGGACGATGGTGCGGGCGATCCGTCGGTCAATCGATCGCGCCGGCAGCGCCTCGCCGAAGAAGATGGTGTCGAATTCGGAGGTAGTGAAGCCGTCACGGCGGCCGCTGTCGAGCAGCGTCATGTAGGCCCGGCGGATCCGTCCGGCGATCACCCCCTCGCCGGCGCCGCCGATTCGGGCGCCGAGCGCCGCCATCGCCGCCGGATCAACGGTCTCCGGTTCGATCACCAGGCAGGCGACCGAGCGGCAGTCGGATTCCACGCTGTGGGTTTGATAGGGCGGCACGAATGCCATCGCGCAGGCCCGCTGCGCTTCGCCATCGATGCTGATGCGCAGCTTGCCCTGCAGCGAGGCGTAAACCGCGAAGCCGCCGAAGTTGCGCTGCCGCGGCCGGCCCAGTAGGCCGCCATAGAACACCCGCTCAGGGCTGATCAGCATCACATGCCCGGAATCCGGACACTCATCGTCGCTCATAAGGCCTCCCGGAGGCGGTGTTTCGCCCGTTGCCGCATCGCTGCGGAGCCCTCTGCGGGGCAGCGCGAGAATACAGCAAAGCCGGACGATGTCACCGGGTCATGCGCGCTTCGGGACGTTCTGCTGCTCGCCGGCGAGGGTTTCCGCCGCCACCGCGCGGCGATAGCCGTCGCGCTGCTGCAGACGCTGCCAGTAGGCTTGAACGTTCGGGCCGAAATCCTTGGCCAGCCCAATGTTTTCCGCGAGCCGCAGTGCGTAGCCGATGACCACGTCGGCGGCGGTGAAGCGCCCGGCGCAGAGCCATTCGGCGTTGGCAGTGGCGGCCTCCACCGCGCGCAGCCGGCCCAGGAACCACTTGGCGTAATCGCCGGCGACCTGCGGATTGCGTCGCTCTTCGGGCTCGAGTTGGCTGTAACGCAATACCAGCGTCTGCGGAAAGGTCAGGGTTGCATCGCTGAAGAACATCCAGTTCAGATAGGCGCCATAGGCGGCCTCCTCGACGCCCACCACCAGCGGCGTCGGCCCGTGCCTGGTACCGAGATAATGGCAGATGCCTGAGGACTCGGTCATCCGGGTGTCGCCGTCGATCATGAACGGGATGGTGCCGAGCGGATTGATCGCAAGATATTCCTTGGCCAGCACCCGCGGCGGAAACGGCAGCATCTTCAGATCGTAAGGAAGACCCTGCTCCTCCAGCATCCACAGCGGCCGGAACGAGCGCGCGGCGTGGCAGTGATACAGCGTGATCATGTGGTTTCCGCTCCCTTGGTTGTTGTTGTCGGCCACCGCGCTCCCTCTCCCCGCCTGGGGAAGCGGGTCGCCAGATCGCGCGCCGAGCAGTCTCGCTACTTCTGCGCCATGCCCGGCAGCGTGCCCATCATCTTGCACAGCACGCCCAGCATCACCTCGTCTGCGCCGCCGCCGATCGAGGCCAGCCGGCTGTCGCGATAGGCGCGGCTCACCGGGGTTTCGTTCATAAAGCCCATGCCACCCCAATATTGCAGGCAGGCGTCGGTGAGTTCGCGCCCCAATCGGCCGGCCTTCAGCTTGGCCATGGTGGCGAGTTTGGTGACGTCCTCGCCGGCGAGCAGCGCCTCGGCTGCGCGGTAGGTCAGCGCGCGCAGCAATTCGACCTCGGTCTGCAATTCAGCGAGCCGGAAATGCACCACCTGATTGTCCAGGATGCTGGCGCCGAATGCCTTGCGGTTACGGGTGTATTCGATGGTCTCGTTGATGGTGCCCTCATGCGCCTTGAGGCAGGCCGCCGCCGCCCACAGCCGCTCCTCCTGGAATTGCAGCATCTGGTAGGTGAAGCCGTGGCCCTCCTCGCCGATCCGGTTGCGCTTCGGCACCCGGACATCGTCGAAGAAGATCTGCGCGGTATCGGAGCTACGCATTCCCATCTTGTCGAGGGTGCGGGCGACCGTGACGCCCTTGGTCTTCATCGGCACCATGATCAGCGACTTGTTGCGATGCTTGGGGCCGTCGCCGGTGTTGGCGAGCAGGCAGATCCAGTCGGCCTGCGCGCCGTTGGTGATCCACATCTTGCCGCCGTTGATGACGTAATCATCGCCGTCGCCGCGGGCGTTGGTCTTGATCGAGGCGACATCGGAGCCGGCGCTGGGCTCTGAGACGCCGATGCAGGCCACCGCATCGCCGGCGATCGCAGGCGCGAGGAATTCCTTGCGCAATTCTTCGGAGCCGAACCGCGCCAATGCCGGCGTCGCCATGTCGGTCTGCACCCCGATCGCCATCGGCACCGCGCCGCAATTGATCGCGCCGAGTTCCTCGGCCATCATCAGCGCGTAAGAGTAGTCGAGCCCCTGCCCGCCATATTCGACCGGCTTGTTGAGGCCGAGAAAGCCGAGCTCGCCAAGCTTCTTGAACAGCTCATGTGCCGGAAAGATTCCCGCCTTCTCCCACTCGTCGACATGCGGGTTGATCTCCGCGGCGATGAATTTCTGCAGGATGCGGCGCGGCTCGTCGTGATCAGTGGTGAACAGCATTCATCAATCCTCTGTCATTCCGGGGCGCGAGCAGCGCTAGCTGCGAGCGAACCCGGAATCTTGCAACAATACTCAGCGCGTACCGCAAGATTCCGGGTTCGCGCGGCCTGCGGCCTCGCGCCCCGGAATGACTTGTGGTGGGCGCTCGAACTCACAATCCCATCTGCCGGCTGGCGAGATCCTTCATGATTTCCTCGCTGCCGCCGCCAATCGCATTGACCTTGACCTCGCGGTAGATCCGCTCGACCTTGATGCCACGCATGTAGCCGGCGCCGCCGAAGATCTGCACCGCCTCGGAGGCGCAGAACGCCATGGTCTGGGTGGCCTGGTTCTTCAGCATGCAGATTTCGGCGACCGGATTTTCGCCCTGGTCCAGCCGCCATGCCAGCATTTCCAGCATCGCCTGCGACGCCGCGACCTTCTGCGCCATGTCGACCAGCTTGTGCCGGATCACCTGGTGCTGCGACAGCGGCTTGCCGAAGGTCTGGCGCTGCTTGGCGTAGTCCATCGCGTCCTCGACACAGACCTGCGCCGCAGCGGTGCAGCCGGCCGCCATGGTCAAACGCTCGTGGTTGAAATTGTGCATGATGATCTTGAAGCCGGCGCCCTCTTCGCCGAGCAGATTGCCGACCGGCACGCGGCACTCGTCGAAATGCAGCGTCGCGGTGTCGGACGACCACCAGCCCATCTTCTTCAGCGCGGTGCGCGTGAGACCCGGCGTATCGCCCTCGATCACCAGCAGGCTGACCCCGCCCGGCCCCGGCCCGCCGGTGCGCACCGCGGTGGTGATATAGTCGGCGCGCATCCCCGAGGTGATGAAAGTTTTCTCGCCGTTGACGACGTAGTGGTCGCCGTCGCGCCGAGCCGTGGTGCGCAGATTGGCGACGTCGGAGCCGCCGGAGGGTTCGGTGATCGCCAACGCGGAAATCTTCTTGCCGGACAGGATTTGCGGCAGCACCCGGGCCTTGAACGCGGGCGTCCCGGCCCGCGCGATCGGCGGCGCGCCGATCGAATTGCTTTTCAGACTGGCGCTGACGCCGCCGGCGCCCGCCCGCGCCAGCTCCTGCACCGCGATGATCCACATGAAGCGGTCGACTTCGGTGCCGCCATACTCCTCGGGGAAGCCGAGGCCGAGCAGGCCGATCGCCGCCGCCTTCTCGTAGAGCTCGCGCGGAAACTCGCCGGCCTCGTCCCATTGATGCGCGAACGGCGCGATTTCCCTGTCGACGAAGCGGCGCACCATGTCGCGAAAGGCGTCATGCTCGGCCGTGTAGAACGGGCTCTTGGTCAATGTTGCACCTGCCAGCTGCTGTGGCCGCAGGATGCCGGGAAAGCCAGAGTCCAACTTGCGTTAAGTGGCTGATTCGACCTTGGCGTTAGCGCTACGGCCGTTTCTGCAGCGCGATGAAGGAGGCGAGATTCTTGGTTTCTTCGCGGCTCAGCGCCATGTTGGACATTTTCGGATGCGGCTCGAGCAGGAAGGTGGCGAGCTTGTCCTCGTCGAAATTTGGCCTGGTGGCGATCGACGAGAATGACGGCGCGATGTCGGTTCCCTTGCTCTGATCGCCCGAAACAACGTGGCAGCCGGTGCACCAGCGCTTCGCCAGCGTTTCACCGTTGTCCGGATCGGCCGCCAGCACTGTTTGGCTTGCGCCGGCAAGCAGCAGCAGTGACAGGCCGAATGTCAGAACACGCATGGGGGATCCTTATCGTGGCGGGCGCATGGCGGCGTAGCGGCCGCGCGTGCGGGTTGGTCGATGTTGGTTTACTGCAACCGCCCGGCACGCGATAGTCGGTATTGTGCCCCATTTGCCGGGCCAGGTACCGCGGTTCCACGGCCCCCGTCGATTCCCCTTCGGCGAAAAATACTCTATAGCCAATCCATGGACAGAGATCCGGCCCGACCGCAACGATGCTGACCGCGCAGCGCGATTCGATCCGGTTACTGCGCGCCATCCTGGTGGCAGCGGTGGTGTTGCCGATCGCACTGTTTTGCTTCACCTCCTGGCTGGCCTACCACAACGGCCAGGCCAATGCCGATCGGCAGATCGACCAGACCCGCGACATCATCACCGAACACGCGCTCAAGGTGTTCGAATCGGTCGAGCGCAGCATGGCGGAGATCAACGAGGTCGTCCTCGACCTGTCCGACGCCGAGATCGCGGGTCAAGAGGCGGCGCTGCACGAGCGCTTCAAGCGGCTCGCGCGGGGGGCCGATCAGATCAAATCGCTGTGGGTGTTCGACAGGCACGGCAAGGCGCTGGTCAACAGCCTGAGTTTCCCCTCGCCCAATATCGATTTCTCCGACCGCGATTACTTCAAGGCCCATGTCGCCGGCGACATCGGCACCTATATCGGCGAGATTTTGCGACCGCGGGCTCCGTTCGGTGGGGCAGCATTCTTCGGGGTCAGCCGGCGGCGCACGTCGCCGGATGGCAGCTTCGTCGGGGTGATCCAGGCCTCGCTGCTGCCGGACTATTTCGTCGGCTTCTACAGCAAGATTAGCGGCGAGGCAGGCGGCTACGCCGCGCTATTCCGCGACGACGGCGCCATCCTGGCGCGGGTCCCGGCGCTCGGAGATAACGTCGCGATCGACCCCGATGGCAGTCTGTTCAAACTGTTCCAGGCGCAACCGCAGGAAGGCACCACCACCACCGGTTCGCGGCTCGATGGCGTCGATCGGAAAGTCGCCTATCGCAAGCTGCCAGGGCTTCCAGTCTACGTGATGTCCGGTCTGGAGACGCGCGTGATTCGGGCGCGATGGCTGAAACAGGTCGGCAGCTACCTGATCTTTGGCCTGCCAGCGACCGCAGCGCTGATCTCGATCGTGGTGCTGGCGCTGGCGAGAACCCGCAAGCTCTACGAGGAAGCCGGCCGCAGGCAGGTCGCGGAGGACGCGCTGCGGCAGTCACAACGGCTCGAAGCGCTCGGCCGCCTCACCGGTGGCGTGGCCCATGATTTCAACAACCTGCTGATGGTGGTCGGCGGCTCGGCGCAAAAACTGCGGCGGCGGCACAACGATCCGCAGGATCAGCGCTGCCTCGACATGATCGATTCTGCCGTCGCCAAAGGCACCGGCCTGACCCGCCAACTGCTGTCGTTCTCCCGACGCCACAGCGTCTCGGCCAAGGTCGTCGATCTCGGCGCCAGCGTCGCCAAATTCAGTGACGTGATGCGGCAGTCGGTGCGCAGCAATATCGCCATTGTGATCGACCAGCCGGCGCGGCTGGTCGCGGTCCGGATCGATCCGAACGAGTTCGAGATCGCGCTGCTCAATCTCACCCTGAATGCGCGCGACGCGATGCCGGACGGCGGCCGGATCGACATTTCGGTTCGGACCGAAGCGCTCAAGAACCATGGACCGAGCCGGCTGACCGGCGAATACGCCGTCCTCACCTTCGCCGACACCGGGACCGGAATTCCCGATGACATCCGCGAGCGGATCTTCGAGCCGTTCTTCACCACCAAGACGGTCGACCGCGGTACCGGTCTCGGTCTCAGCCAGATCTATGGGTTTGTTCAGCAGTCGCACGGCACCATCACGGTCGACAGCAAGGTCGGGCGCGGCACCACCTTCGAGCTGTTTCTGCCGCGATCGGCGGAACAGCCGCTGCCCGATGCCGAGGAAATCGAGACGCCGCCGCCGCAGGTGACCAAGCCCACGACCCTGCTGCTGGTGGAGGATCATCCGGACGTCTCCGCGGTCGCCGCCGACTATGCCGAACAATGCGGCTACGACGTGCTGCATGCCAACTCCGCCGAGGCCGCGATCGAGCTGCTGAAGCAGCGGCGCGATATCGGCCTGGTGTTTTCCGACATCGTAATGCCGGGGATGAGCGGGCTCGAACTGGGCCGGCTGATCCGCCAACATTATCCCGACATGCCGGTGGTGCTGGCGTCGGGCTACAGCGACCGCACCGCCACCGCGTTACGCGAGGGCTTCCCGCTGCTGCAAAAGCCCTACACCCTGGAAGCGCTACGCGCATCGCTGTTGCAGGCGATCCGCGCCAATCAGGTGAAGCAGCACTGAGGCGTCGCGACCGTCCCGAACGCGGCGCGCCTCCGCTGCTTGCTAAGTCTCTCCAGACAATCGTGGATTTTGGCAACGCCAGGCCGGCTGAACGCGATTCGGCGGCGTCGCCTGGCGCGAAATCGCGTCGCGCCGCGACTGGTCGGAACCAGGCGGCGGAACCGCCGCGTCGCGCCGATTTGACATTGACATGCAATTTCGCAATTAACTAACTGGTCGATAACGACCACATTAACGGATTCCGGCACCAACGACGGAACCAATCAGGGAGAGAACCGCATGAAAAGGCAGCTTTTGGCCTGCGTCGTCCTTGCCGCGATGACATCGGCCGCATCCGCACAGATTTCAGACGACGTCGTGCGCATTGGCGTGCTGACCGACCTGTCGAGCTGGGGACGCGACAACAGCGGTCCCGGCTCGGTCGAGGCGGCGAAGATGGCGGTCGAGGAATTCGGACCCACCGTGCTTGGCAAGCCGATCGAGATCATCAGCGCCGACCATCAGATGAAGGTCGATGTCGGCACCCAGCTCGCGCGCGGCTGGTTCGACAATGGCAAGGTCGATGCCGTGGTCGATATTCCGAATTCCGGAATCGCCATTGCGGTTCATAATCTGGCCCGCGACCGCAACAAGATCGCGCTGTTGTCCGGCCCGGGAGCCAGTTCGCTGACCGATGACCTGTGCAGCCCAAACACGGTGCACTTCACCTACGACACCTACGCGCTGTCCAAGGTGACGGCCTCCGCGGTGATCCAGGGCGGCGGCAAGTCCTGGTACTTCATCACCGCGGATTATGCCTTCGGCCATCAGCTCGAACAGGATGCCACCCGCTTCATCAAGGAGATGGGTGGGACGGTGCTGGGCGGCGTGCGCCACCCGACCAATACCCCCGACTTTTCCTCCTTCGCGCTGCAGGCGCAGAACTCCAAGGCCGATGTCGTTGCCTTCGCCAATGCCGGACAGGACACCGACAACGCGATCAAGCAATCCGGCGAATTCGGCCTGGTCAAGGGCGGACAGAAGCTTGTTGGCCTCTTGATGTTCGACACCGACGTTCACGCGATCGGGTTGCAGGGCGCGCAAGGCACCTATCTGACCACGGCCTCGTACTGGAACATGGACGACAAGACGCGCGCCTGGTCGCGGAAGTTCTTCGCCAGCCAAAACGTGATGCCCACCATGATCCAGACCGGCGTCTATGGGTCTGTGCTGCACTATCTCAAGGCAATCAAGGCCGCCGGCACCGACGATCCGGCGAAGGTGATGGCGAAAATGCGCGAACTGCCGATCGAGGACACCTTCGTGCATGGCGGCAAGCTGCGCGAGGACGGCCGTGTGATCCGCGACATGTATCTCGCCCGGGTGAAGAAGCCCTCGGAGTCCAAGGAGCCCTGGGACTATCTGGAGATCGTCAAGACCGTGAAGGGTGAAGACGCCTTCCGGCCGGTCTCGGAATCCAAATGCCCGCTGTTGAAGAAGTGAGAACCAGCTGATGGCCGCGGCGGTGAACGATGACAAGAACGTCGGTTATGATTGCGACGTGCTCGTCGTCGGCTCCGGCGCGGCCGGCATGTCGGCCGCGGTCACCGCGGGCCACGCCGGCCTCAAGGTGCTGATCGTCGAGAAGGAACCGCGCTTTGGCGGCACCACCGCGCGATCCGGCGGCTGGCTCTGGATTCCGGGCACCTCGCTGGCGCGGGCCTGGGGAATTGTCGAAACGCCGGACCTGGCCCGGACCTATCTGCGGCACGAGGCCGGCAACAGCTTCGATGCCGCGCGCGTCGACGCGTTTCTCACTGCCGGCCCCGAGGCGGTGGATTTCTTCACCACGAAGACGGCGGTGCGGTTCGATATGCCGCTGGTATTTCCCGATTACCATGCGGAAGCGCCCGGCGGCACCCAGGGCGGCCGTTCGATGGTCGCGCGGCCTTTCGACGGACGCGAGCTCGGCGCGCATATCCGGGATCTCGGCGCGCCGCTGCCGGAATTGACCCTGTTCGGAATGATGCTCGGATCCGGCAAGGAGATCATCCATTTCATGCGCGCGACCCGATCGCTGACGTCGGCGATCTATGTGGCCAAGCGGCTGTCGCGGCATCTGATGGACGTGCTGCGCCATGGCCGCGGCATGAACCTGACCAATGGCAATGCGCTCGCCGGCCGGCTGGCGAAATCGGCCTTCGACCTCGACATCCCGCTGTGGCTGTCATCCCCGGTGCGCGAACTGATCGTCGAAGACGGCGCGGTGCGCGGCGCCATCGTCGAACACGACGGCCGCGCGATGCGCGTCCATGCGCGACGCGGCGTCGTTCTGGCCTGCGGCGGCTTCCCGCATGACGTGGCGCGGCGCAAGGCGATGTTCCCGCATGCGCCGACCGGCACCGAGCACACCTCACCGGGACCGACCGGCAATACCGGCGACGGCCTGCGCCTGGCCGAATCCGTCGGCGGTTACGTCGACGATACGTTGCCGAACGCCGCGGCCTGGGTCCCGGTGTCGGTGACCCGCCGCAAGGATGGTAGCAGCGGCGTGATGCCGCACTTCATCGACCGCGCCAAGCCCGGCGTGATCGCGGTGATGCGCGACGGTGCCCGCTTCGCCAATGAGGGCAACTCCTATCACGACTTCGTCCAGCAGATGGTGAAGGCGGCGAAACCGAACCAGGAGATCGCCTCCTTTCTGCTTTGCGACCACCGGACCTTGCGCAAATACGGGCTCGGCTGCGTGCCGCCCTATCCGATGCCGATCGGCTACGATCTGAGTTCCGGTTACCTGATGCGCGGCGAAACCCTCGCGGCACTCGCGGCGCAAGCCGGCATCGATGCCAAGGGGCTGGAGACCACGGTCGCGCAATTCAACGCGCTGGCGGTCGACGGCCGCGACCCGGCATTCGGCAAGGGTTCGTGCGCCTACAATAGATATCAGGGCGACGCGCTACACGCGCCGAACCCGTGCGTCGGCCCGATCGAACAGGGGCCGTTCTACGCGATCAAGATGGTGATCGGCGATCTCGGCACCTATGCGGGGATCGCAACCGATGAACAAGCCCGCGCGCTCGACACCAAGGGCCAAGTCATCGAAGGGCTGTACGCCGCCGGCAACGATATGACCAGCATCATGGGCGGCAACTATCCCGGCGCCGGGATCACGCTGGGACCGGCGCTGACCTTCGGCTATATCGCGGGCCGGCACATTTCGGGCCGCGCGCCCGCGCCGACCGACCGATGACCGCGCCGCAGCGCGATCTGCTGGCCGGCAGGCTAGCGCTGGTCACCGGCGCCGGCCAAGGCAACGGCTGCGCCATCGCGATCGGCCTGGCCGAGCATGGCGCCGATGTCGTCGTCACCGATATCGATCCTGAGGCCGCCGACTGCACTGCGCAGCAGGTGCGCGCCGCCGGCCGCAACGGCTGGCATTTTCAGCTCGACGTCACCGATGCCGCCGCCTGCGCGGCGCTGGCGCAGACGCTGCTGCGCGACGTCGGCGCGGTCGGCATTCTGGTCAACAATGCCGGCATCATCATCCGCGAGACTATCGATTCGCCAAACGCCCACGCCAACTGGCGCCACGTGCTCGACGTCAATCTCAACGGCGTGTTCAATGTAACGCATGCATTGCTGCCGGCCCTGCGGCAAACTCGCGGCACCATCATCAACGTCGGCTCGATCGCGTCGTTCGTCGGCGTCGGCGATACGCTCGGCTATGCGCCCTCCAAGGGCGGCGTCAAGCTGCTGACCCAGGCGCTGGCCCGCGATCTGGCGCGCGACGGCATCCGGGTCAACGCCATCGCCCCCGGCGTGATTGAAACCGCGATGACGGAATCGACCCGCAACGATCCGGCGCGGCTCGCCGGATTCATCGGACGAACGCCGCTCGGCCGGGTCGGGCAGCCGGACGAATTGGTCGGGCCGGTCGTCTTTCTCGCATCCGATATGGCGTCTTACGTCAATGGCGTTACCCTGCCCGTCGACGGTGGCTTTCTCGCCGTGTGACAGCGGCGCCGGCGCAGGGAATCAGTGATGATCAAGCAAAGCCGCGGCATCCAGTCGATCGAAGTGGGCGGCCAGTTGCTGCGCGCGTTGGCGCGGGCCGGCGAACCGATGATGCTGCGCGATCTCGCGCGGGAATCCGGCATGGCGCCGGCCAAGGCGCATCCCTATCTCGTCAGCTTTTCGCGGCTCGGGCTGATCGAACAGGACAAGGCCACCGGCCGCTACGAATTCGGTCCGTTAGCGCTCGAGCTCGGTGTCGTCAGCCTGCGCCGTCTGTCGGCGGTGCGTGTGGCCACGCCGCAGATCGCAGCGCTCGCGGGCGAGATCGATCTTGCGGTCTCGCTCGCGATCTGGGGCACCCACGGTCCGACCATCGTCAGGCTCGAGGAGCCGAGCCACCAGGTGCATATCGTAATGCGGGTCGGCTCGGTGGTGGCGATGCTGGGAACCGCGACCGGCCGTGTCTTTTCGGCTTTTCTTCCGCAGAAGGTGACGATCGCCGCACTCGACGCCGGCCTCGATCGGCACGGCGTCGGCTATGATCGCAAGCTGTCGATCCGCACGGCCAAGGTCGCCAGGATGCTGGCCGATGTGCGCCGACGCGGCCTGGCACGCGCCATCGGCGATCCGCTTCCGGGAATCAATGCGTTCGCAGCCCCGGTGTTCGATCACGCCGGCAGCATCGTGCTGGTGGTGACGGTGATGGGACCGGTCGGCACATTCGACATCGGCTGGGATAGCCCGATCGCGAAGGCGCTGCTCGCATGCACCGGCGCGGTGTCGCGGCGACTCGGATTCCAGGCGCCGGACCAGCCGTAACGAGCACCCGCGAATCAACTTCGTTACTTCCCGACAAACAGCGGTTTGCGTTTCTGCTTGAACGCCGTGATTCCCTCCTGCGCGTCGACGGTGCGTGAAATCGCAGCCAGGGTTTGGGCTTCATCCTCCATCTGGGTTTCCAGGGTCCGGCTCGGCGTCGCCAGAAATAGCCGCTTGATGCCGCCATAGGCTTCGGTGGGTCCGGCGGCAAGCTCGCGCGCGATCCGCTCCGCTTCGGCAACCACCGCGTCGTCGGCGACCACGATGTCGACCAGACCGGCCGCCAGCGCGGCCTCGGCGTCCAGCGTTTCCGACAACAGAAAGAACCGCCGCGCCCGCGCCACACCCATCCGCCTCGTTACGGTCGTGGTCGAACCGCTGTCCGGCGTGAAGCCGATCTTGGCGAACGCCGCCGAAACCTTCGCCGATCGGCCAATCACCACCAGATCGGCCGCCGCCATCAGCGACACGCTGCCGCCGGCGACATTGCCCTGCACCGCCACCACCACTGGGGCGCGCATCCGCACCATGCGCACGATCGCGGAGTGCAGATCGGCGGTCCAGGCTTTGATGGTTTTCGGCAACGTCTTGCCCTGCTCAACCATCTTGGTCAGATCACCGCCGACGCTGAACAGCCTGCCACGCGCGGAAATCAGCACCGCGCGGACGTCGTCGCGCTCGCTCAGCTCGCCCATCGCCAGGCTGAACTCGCGACAGAACGCGCCGTCGATCGGATTTCCGGTGCCGGGCCGGTTCAGCACCAGATACGCGAGGCCATCACCGATCTCGCATTCGAACGTCGTCGTTGCTTCCAGACCCATTGTCGCGCTCCCGATTGGTCGTTTGATGAGTGTTCTTGGCGAACCACAGGGCCGTTGACGAAGTGTTTTGGCTCCTGCAATAATTTGCGATGGAAGACATTTCGAACGTCAAGCCGGCACGGCGGTCGCCGTTGGTGACGAGGCCGGCGCAGCGCGCCAAGGCAAAGCCCGGCAAATCCGCGTCGTCTCGCGCAGCGTTCAAACCGAAAGCGCGGCGTGGCGCGGCGGCGCAGACCGCCTCCGACGAGGTAGCCCCGGCGTCGAAATCGGAAAAATCCCGCGACACGATTCTCGAGGCCGCCGCGAAGCTGTTTCGCCGTCAGGGGTATTCGGCGACCACGCTGCGCCAGATCGCGGCCCTGGCCGAGATCAAGGCCGGTAGCATCTACTACTATTTCGACTCCAAGGAGGCGATCCTCGACGAAGTGCTGCATCAGGGGCTGCATCGCATCTTCAACGCCGTCCAGTTGGCGCTGAAGGACGTCGGCAAGGTCTCGCACCGCCGCCGGATCGGGATCGCGATCGAGGCGCATCTGGTGGCGTTGCTCGAAGCCAGCGATTTCACCTCGGCCAACATCCGCATCTACGGCCAGTTGCCGGAGCGGCTGAAGAAGCGGCATCGCCCGATCCGCCGCGCTTACGCCAAGTACTGGGATCAGCTGTTTCTCGATGCCCGCCGCGCCGGCGAAATCCGCGCCGACATCGAAATCGTGCCGTTGCGGATCTTCGTACTCGGCGCGCTGAACTGGACCGTCGAATGGTTCAACTTCACCAACAAGGCCGAGGTGTTGAAACTGGCGCGGCGCACCGAATTGCTGATCTTCGACGGCGTCAAGAAGAAATAGCCGCGGGACTCCCTCGGCGCCCGATCCGCGCATGGCTAGCGGCCCTGCCACACTGGCTTGCGCTTTTCGGCGAAGGCGCGCGGGCCTTCGATTGCATCCTGACTGGCATAGGCCGCGACATGCAGCCGGTTCGCCTCGACCAGCCCCTGCGCGCAGCCGAGATCCATCGCCGCCCGCACGCTGGCCTTCGCCGCCTTCACCGACAGCGGCGCGCCCTCGACGATCTTGCGCGCCAAAGCCAGCGCCCGCGCCCGCACCGCGTCGGGCGTGTCTTCCAGATGGTTGACGAAGCCAAGGCCGGCGAGTTGCTCGATCGGCACGGTCTCGCCGGTCAGCACCAGTTCCATCACCAGCGGCTGCGGCAGCATCCACAACAGCGGCACCGCCCAGGGCGAGCCGCGTCCCATCTTCACCTCGGTGATCCCCGCCCTTGTGCCGCGCAACCCGACCCGCAGATCGCTATTCAGCGCCAGCAGCATGCCGCCCGCCATCAGCGAGCCGGTCATCGCCGCGATGATCGGCTGCGGCACGCCGCGCATCGCGGTCTGCATCGGGTCGCGCATCAGGCTCAGAATATCGACGCCGTCGCGCTGCCGGATCTCCGCCGCCTGCTTGAGGTCGAGCCCGGCCGAGAATACCCCGCAATCCGCCGAGGTCAGGATGATCGCCCGCACCGCGGCATCGCCTCCGGCGCGCTGCCACGCATCGGTCAACCCGTTCATCGCCGCCACCGACAGCGCGTTCTTGCGCTCCGGGCGATCGATCGTGATCGTGGCGATGCCGTCCACGACCTCGTAGCGGATCGGCTCGTTCTCCGGCATCGCGGCCCCTTTCCCAAATTCTAACATCTGTTAGAATACGCCCCGGCGCATCGAACACAACCTCAATTCGGAATCGAAAATCACCATGCAACAGCTCAAGATGCGCTTCGCACCGGATCTCCTGCAGGACAAGATCGCCCTCGTCACCGGCGGCGGCACCGGGATGGGCCGCGCCACCGCGCTGGAAATGGCGCGCTGCGGCGCGAAACTGATCGTGCTCGGCCGCCGCGTCGAGCCGATCGAGGACTGCGCCAGCGAGATCAAAGCGGCCGGCGGCACGGCGCTGGCGCTGTCCGGTGACATTCGCGATGCCGACGCGATCGACGGCGTGATGCGGCGCATCAAGGACGAATTCGGCCGGCTCGACATCCTGGTCAACAACGCTGGCGGCCAGTTCGTCGCGCCGGCGCGCGAGCTCAGCAACAAGGGTTTCGAGACCGTGATCCGCAACAACCTGGTCGGGTCGTGGCAGATGACCAAGGCGGCGGCCGATCATTTCATGCTCGAGCACGGCGGCTCGATCGTGTTCGTCACCGCCTGCGTGCGCTCCGGCCTCGCCGGCTTCGTCCACACCGCCGCGGCGCGCGGCGGCGTGCTGGCGATGATGAAGACTCTGGCATTCGAATGGGCCGAATTCGGCATCCGGCTGAACTGCGTCGCCCCGGGCACGATCAAAACCGAGGGCATGGGACACTACCCGATCGATCCCGAGCAATGGCTCAAGCTCAATCGCAACATCATGGGCCACATGGGCGACGTCGAGGACATCGCCGCGGCGATCATCTTCCTGTCGTCGCCGCTGGGGAAATTCGTCACCGGCGAGGAATGGTACATCGACGGCGGCGAAACCCTGCATCTCGCCCACGACGCCCGGCAGATGATCGACATGATGAAGTTCGCCAACCGCGAGCGCGGCGACGGCAAAGCGAAATAGGGTGACGTCATTGCGAGCCGGCGGCCACAACGATCGCGCCGGCCTTTACAGCGCCTGCGCGACCTTGACGCCCTCATAGACCGCGCGCATCGCGTCGAGCTCGGCGGCTTCCTTGGCGCCGCCGATCACGTGGGCCTCGATCCCCGCCGCGCGCAATTCATCGAGCATGCCGCGATTGGATTCCTGGCCGGCGCAGATCACGACGGTGTCGACCGCGATCAGCCGCGGCGCGCCGTCGACCACGATATGCAGCCCGTCGTCGTCGATCCGTTGATAGTTCACGCCGGCCAAGATCTTGACGTCGCGCTTGGCGAGGCTGCTGCGCAGGATCCAGCCGGTTGAGACGCCGAGCTCGGCGCCCGGCCGCGAGGTCTTGCGTTGCAGCATGGTGATCTCGCGCGGGCTGGGCCGCGGCGCCAGCGGATCGCCGCTCAAGCCACCGGGCTTGGTGAGGCTGGCGTCGATCGCCCATTCGGCCTGGAACCCGGCGAGGTCGAGCCCGCGCGCATGCGGGCCTTCATCGGGCTGCGAGTGGCAGAGATATTCGGCGACGTCAAAGCCGATGCCGCCGGCGCCGATGATCGCGACCCTGCGGCCGGCGTGGCGCCTGCCGCTCAGCAGGTCGTTGTAGAACACCACCTTGGGATGATTGATGCCGGGAATTTCCGGAATCCGCGGGTGCACGCCGCACGCGACCACCACCGCCTGGTAGCCGCCGTCCTTGAGGTCCGCGATCGACGGCGACTGCGACAGCCGCAGCTCGACGCCGCCGTCAATGACCGCGCCGTCATAGTAGCGCAGCATCTCGTCGAATTCCGCCTTGCCGGGCACCGCCCGCGCCAGATTGATCTGGCCGCCGATCCGGTCCGACGCCTCGAACAACGTGACGTGGTGACCGCGGCGGCCGGCCTCGGCGGCGGCGGCGAGGCCGCCCGCCCCGGCGCCGATCACCGCGATCTTGCGCGGCGACGCAGCCGGAGCTTCGTCGAACTCGGTTTCGCGGCAGGCCCGCGGATTGACCAGGCAGGAGGCGCTGCGGTCGGAGAAGATCAAATCGAGACAGGCCTGGTTGCAGGCGATGCAGATATTGATCTTGTCGGCGTGGCCTTCCCTCACCTTCTTCACGAAATGCGGATCGGCCAGCATCGGCCGCGCCATCGACACCAGGTCGCTGTCGCCGCTGGCCAGCACCTCCTCGGCCAGTTCCGGCGTGTTGATCCGGTTCGACGCCACCACCGGAATCCCGACCACGCGCTTCAGTCTGGCCGCGGCGAAGCGCCAGGCGCCGCGCGGAATCGGATAGGCGATGGTCGGCACCCGCGCCTCGTGCCAGCCGATCCCGGTGTTGAGAATGTCGGCGCCGGCGGCCTCGACCCGCTGCGCCAGCCGATCGATCTCCTCGCCGGTGGCGCCGCCCTCGACCAGATCGATCGCGGAAATTCGATAGATGATGATGAAACCGGCGCCCGCCGCGGCGCGCACCCGCTTCACCAGTTCGACCGGCAGTCGATGCCGGTTCTCTTCCGAGCCGCCCCATTCGTCGCTGCGATCATTGGTGCGCAGCACGGTGAATTCATTGATCAGATAGCCTTCCGATCCCATGATCTCGACGCCGTCGAAGCCGGCGTCCTTGGCCAGCAGCGCGCAGCGCACATAATCGGCGATGGTCTGCTCGATCTGTTCGCCGGTCATCGCCCGCGGCGGAAAGCGGTTGATCCGCGAGCGAATCTCCGACGGCCCGAGGCATTCCTCCTGCTTGGCATAGCGACCGGAATGCAGGATCTGCAGGCAGATCCTGCCGTCATGCGCGTGCACGGCGTCGGTGATCTGGCGCAATTCGCGCGCTTGCGCCGGTTCGGTCAAGATCGGTCCGCCCGGCTCAAGCAGGCCCGCGGTGTTCGGCGCATAGCCGCCGGTGATGATCAGCCCGACCTCGCCTTTGGCGCGTTCGCCGAGAAACACCGCCATCTTGTGCAGCCCGTTCTCCTCCATGTCGAGGCGGGTGTGCATCGAACCCATGATGATGCGGTTGCGCAGCGTGACCTGCCCGACCTTCAGCGGCGACAGCAGATGTGGATAGCGCGATGATCCCGAACCGCCCGACATTCGTTTGCTCCCTTGACGCTTTTGCATATTTTCTAACAGTTGTTAGACTGAATGCAAATCAAATGCCTTCCGGGAGAAGCACCATGGACTACACGCTGAGCGAGCAGCAGCAGGCGTTCCAGGAGGCCGCACAGCGGTTCGCCAAGCAAAAGCTGGCGCCGCATTACCTGACGCGGGCGAAGCAGAACGGCATCGACCGGGCGCTGGTGAAGGAAATGGGCAGCCTCGGCCTGATCGGCGCTGACCTGCCCGAGCAATATGGCGGCCTGGGCGAAAGCTGCGCCACCGCCGGGGTGATCATCGAGCAGATCGCCACTGCGGATTTCAACGTCTCCTATGTGCAATTGCTGGCGTCGCTGATGGGCAGCATGATCGCCAAGCACGCCTCGCCGGAGATCGCCGCGCAATGGCTGCCGCGCGTCACCAGCGGCGACGCCATTCTCGGGCTCGGCCTCACCGAGCCGCGCGGCGGCTCCGATGCGGCCAATCTGGTGCTGCGCGCCGAGCGCTCCGGCAATGGTTATCGCCTCAACGGCGAAAAGACCTCGATGAGCTTCTCCGACCAGTGCGACGCCGCCGTGGTGTTCGCCCGCACTGGAAAAGTCGAGGACGGCGCCCGCGGCGTCAGCGCGTTCTTTGTCGACCTCAACCAGAGCGGCATCACCCGCACCCATTTCGACGACATCGGCACCAAGCCGGTCGGCCGCGGCTCGGTGTTCTTCGACGACGTCTTCGTCCCCGCCGAATGCATGCTCGGCGACGAGAACCGGGGATTTTCCCAGATCATGGCCGGCTTCGACTACAGCCGCGCGCTGATCGGACTGGAATGCATCGGCCCGGCGCAGGCCTCGGTCGACGAGGCCTGGGAATACAGCAAGGGCCGGATCGCGTTCGAGCGGCCGATCGCGCAGTTCCAGGGCGTCAGCTTTCCGCTCGCCGAGGCCGAGACCCAGCTCACGATGATGCGGCAGCTCTGCTATTACACGCTGTCGCTACGCGATCGCGGCCTGCCGCACACCGCCGAGGCGGCGATGTGCAAATGGTACGTGCCCAAGGTCACTTGCGAGATCATCCACCAGTGCCTGCTGACCCATGGCCATTACGGCTACACCACGGACCTGCCGTTCCATCAGCGCTATCTCGACGTGATGGGCCTGCAGATCGGCGACGGCACCGCGCAGATCCAGAAACTGGTGATCGCCCGCGAGAAGGTCGGCCGCGTCGCGGTGCAATACGCCAAGCAGAGCTGAGGCGGTTGGCTATTTTGCCGGCCCTTCGAAGGCGGGATCGCTGATTCGGACCCGCTCTTCATTCAGTTGCCATAGCTTGGGATAGGCGCGGCGGAAATCCTCCAGCAGTGCCCCGATCGGCGGGTCGGCCGACCAGCCGCGATCGTTGACGTATTCCATGTGGCGCCGATCCTTGGCGTCGAATTCGTGGAACAGCGCGTCGCTGTGGCCGTCGAAGATCAATTCCTTGACGCCGAAGCGCTGGCACAATTCGGTGTTGAACGCCGGCGTGACCTTGAACATCTTGCCGTCGAGCCACAGCGCCACATAGCCGTGATACAGGAACAGATCGGTCTCCATCAATTCCGACAGCTTTGGCGAATTCAAATGGTTGCGCACATCGGCGAAGCCGACCGCGGCGGGAATCCCGGCGGCGCGCAGCGCCGCGGTGAGCAGGATCGCCTTGGGGATGCAGAAGCCCGAGGGCTGTCCGGCAATCCGGCTGGCGCGATATTCGTCCGCAGTGACGCCGATATGAAACGGATCGTAGCGGATGTCGTCGCGCACCGCGTTGAACAGCAGGATCGCCTTCTCGGTCGGGCTGCGATCCTCGGCGCCGGCCAGCACCCGCGCCACGAATTCACGCACCTCGGCGGAGTCGCTGTCGACATAGGCCGACGGCTGCAGGTATTCCGGTCGACAGGCAGTCGTGCTCATCTTGGGCTCCAGGCGATTTATTCGAACAAACGTTAGAATTTTCCGATTGTCAATCGGCGGCGCGCGAGGCAACGTTCGCGCCAACAACGCTACGCGGGCCGGAAATCGGCGAGGAAGCACCACATGCCATATGCCTGGGAGCCGTCGCCGGAGCTGATCGCAGCGAGCAATCTCGCCGACTTCCTGCGCGCCACCGGCTGCCCGGACTACGACGCCCTCGCCGCCCGCGCCGACGCCGATCCGGCCTGGCTGATGCAGCAGGTGTTCGCCTTCTGCGACGTACGGTTCTATCGGCCGTATGACCGGATGCTCGACCTCTCGCGCGGCGAGCCTTGGGCGCGCTGGTGCGTCGGCGGCACCACCAACATCGTACTGAACTGCCTCGACAAGCATCGCGGCACGCCGGTGTGGGACCAGACTTTCCTGGTCTGGGAGGGCGAGGACAAACGCGAGCAGCGCAGCGTCAGCTACGCCGAATTCGACCATGAAGTCTGCCGCCTGGCGCAGGGCTTGCGCGCGCTCGGCATCGGACGCGGCGACGTGGTGGCGATCTACATGCCGAATCTGCCGGAAACCTTCGCGGCGTTCTTCGCGATCCTGAAGCTCGGCGCCATCGTGATGCCGCTGTTCTCCGGCTTCGGCCCGAGCCCGATCCAGTCGCGGCTCAACCACGGCGAGGCCAAGGCGGTGATCACCGCCAGCGGCACCTGGCGCCGCGGCCAGCCGGCGGCGCTGAAGTCGGTACTCGACACAGCCCTGGAGCACGCGCCGAGCGTGCAACACGTTATCGTCGTCAAGCGTGACGGACTCGACATCGACACCCCGATGCAGGCCGGCCGCGATCATTGGTGGAGCGACGTCGTCGCCGGACAGGACGGCGCAATCGCCACCGTCGAGATGCAGGCGGAAGATCCGGCGATCCTGCTTTACACCTCCGGCACCACCGGCGAGCCCAAGGGTTGCGTCTGGACCCAGATCGGCTTCATCGGCTCGATGGTGACGCGCGACATCATCATCTGCGGCGACTTCAAACCGTCGGATCGGTTCTTCTTCTTCAGCGACATGGGCTGGATGGTGGGCGCGATGTGCGCCTGCATTCCGAGCTTCGCCGGCGGCAGCCTGCTGATCGCCGAAGGCACCCCGGATTTTCCCGACACCGGACGGTTCTGGCGGCTGATCCAGGATCATCGCGTCAGCTATCTCGGCGTCTCGCCGACCATCGTGCGCAGCCTGATGCGCTACGGCACCGACGAGGTCGAGAGATACGACCTTTCCAGCCTGCGCATCACCGCGTCGGGCGGCGAGGCCTGGACCGAAGCGCCGTGGCGCTGGTTCTTCGAGCACGTCTGCAAGTCGAGGCTGCCGATCATCAATATTTCCGGCGGCACCGAGGTCGGCGGATGCATCTTCACCGGGACGCCGATCCACCCGATGAACCCGTGCTCGTTCGCGCGCCCGGCGCTCGGTGTCGGCGCGGACATCGTCGACGTCACCGGCAAGAAGGCGGCGGCCGGCGAAGTCGGCGAGCTGGTGCTGCGCCACGCCTCGATCGGCATGACCAAGAGCCTGTGGAAGGCCGACCAGCGCTACATCGAAAGCTACTGGAGCACGCTACCGGGGCTTTGGGTGCATGGCGATTTCGCAATGCGCGACCACGATGGCCTGTATTACATCCTCGGCCGTTCCGACGACACCATCAAGATTTCAGGCAAGCGCACCGGCCCGGCCGAACTCGAAGGCATCCTGGTTGCGACCGGAAAGATTTCGGAGGCCGCGGTGTTCGGGATTCCGCATCCGGTCAAGGGCTCGGCGATCGTCTGCGCCTGCGTGCCAATGCCCGGCGTCGCCGCCGACAACACCATGGCCGACGCATTGTCGGCTGCGCTGGTCGACGGCATGGGCGCGTCGTATCGGCCGGAGCGAATCGTCTTCGTCGACGATCTGCCCCGCACTCGCAATTTGAAGATCATGCGCCGGGTGCTGCGCGCGGTGTTCGAGCACAAGGACCCCGGCGACCTGTCGGCGCTGGCCAATCCAGAGACCGTGGAACGGATTCGCGCGAAGCTTGGAGATTAAACTTCAGCGGATGATGCAGTCACAGCGCATCCGCCACCATCGCCGTCATTCCGGGGCGCGGGCGGCGCAAGCCGCACGCGAACCCGGAATCTCGCTTCACGCTCGACATCGCCGCGAGATTCCGTGTTCGCTCGCCTGCGGCTCGCGCCCCGGAATGACGGCTGTTGTTGTCGCCGCAGCGATCGTTGCCGCTCAGATCGGGCAATCCTGCGGGAACACCGGCTTGCGCTTTTCGACATGCGAGGCCAGGCCCTCGCGGGCTTCCGCGCCGGTAAAGCCGAGAATTTCCAGCGCGGTCGAGGTGTCGAAGATCGGGCCGTTGACCCGCAGCCAGTTGTTCAGGGAATATTTGGTCCAGCGGATCGCGCTTTGCGCGCCGTTCGACAGGTCCTGCGCGGTCTCCAGCGCGATCCGTTGCAGGTCAGCATCCTCGACGCACAGCGACACCAGACCGATCCGCTCGGCCTCATCGCCGGACAGCGGCTTGCAGGTCAGCAGATAGTACTTCGCCTTCGCCAGCCCGCACAGCAGCGGCCAGATGATGCAGGCCACGTCGCCGGCGGCGACACCGAGCCTGGTGTGGCCGTCGACGATGCGCGCCGATTTTCCGCAGATCGAAATATCTGCCAAAATACCGACCACCAGGCCGGCGCCAACCGCGACGCCGTTGATCGCCGAAATGATCGGCTTGTTGCAGTTGATGACGTTGTAGACCAGATCCTTGGCTTCCTTCCAGGTCGACATCCGCGCCACCGGATTGTCCAGGATGCTCTTGATCAGTTCGAAATCGCCGCCGGCGGAAAACGCCTTGCCAGCGCCGGTGACGATCACGGCGTTGATATCCGGGTCGTCGTTGATGTCGCGCCAGATATGAGTGAGCTGGGTGTGGGTCTCGGCATCGACCGAATTGTAGGTCTCGGGCCGGTCGAAGGTCAGCCGCAGGATCCGCGGCGCCGGATAGTCGAGCTTCAGCTTGGTGTAGGCCTTGTAGCGATCGGACATGGTGTTTCCCCTGGCTGGTCTGCTGGCGCGTTTGATCGGCCAGAGCGATTGTCGCTGCATTTTCGGGCCGGCTGCATTTTCCGGCCGCGTTGGCGTGTGCAACCTGCTATGAATTTATTCGAACGGATGTTAGAATTATGTCCGATTGGCGAGAGCCGCAAGCGCAGAGTTTCGGGAACGAAACCCGCCAGCGACTAAACACAAGAAGCCTCGGGAGTGAGACGATGTCAGGCCAACCCACCATGGCCGCGATCAGGACGGCCGGCGCGGTCTCCACCGTCGGCGAATTGTTTCGCGCCCGCGCTCTGATCCAGGGTTCGGCGATCGCCATTGAGTATGACGGCCGGCAGCTCAGCTATGCGAAGCTGCTCGAGCGGGTGCGGCGGCTGACCGCAGCGCTGGCGAGCCTCGGCCTGCAGCGCGGCGATCGGCTGGCGCTGCTGTCGCGCAACCGGCCGGAATATTTCGAGGTCGAACTCGCCGCCGGCAATCTCGGCGTCATCACCGCTTGCGTGAACTGGCGATTGTCGCCGCGCGAACTGGCCTATTGCGTCGAGCTGGTGTCGCCGAAACTGTTGATCGTCGAACCGGACCTGGCAGGCTCCCTGCCCGCGGTCGACGGCCGATCGACCATCGAGCTCGGCGAGCCCTATGAGCGGCTGCTGCAGCAGCACAGCGACCGCGACGCGCCGATCGTCGCCGAGCCGGAAGATGGCCTCGTCATCCTCTACACCAGCGGCACCACCGGTCTGCCGAAAGGCGCGGTGATCTCGCACCGAGCCATGGTGACCCGCTCGCTGATGTTCAGCTCCGAACTCAACATCTCCTATCGCGACGCCTTCGTCGCCTGGGCGCCGATGTTCCACATGGTGTCGACCGACCACGGCCTGTCGACGCTGCTGCGCGGCGGCACCGTTGTGGTGATCGACGGATTCCAGATCGAGCCGCTGCTCGCCGCCATCGCCAAGCACCGGATCGGCTGGTTGGTGCTGATCCCCGGCATGATCGATGCGTTCATCGATGGCTTCAAGGCGCAGAATGCGCAGGTGAAGGGTGTCGGCCTGTGCGGCGCGATGGCAGACCTGGTGCCGCCGCACACGCTGGCCGAGGTCACCGCCTTGTTGCGCGCACCCTATGTCAACAGTTTCGGCTCGACCGAAACCGGATTGCCGCCGGCGACCCGGTCATTGATCGGGATCGGCGAAGTCCCGACCCGACTATCGAAACAGCAAAGCGGCTTCTGCGAAATCAAACTGGTCGACGCCGACGATCAGGAAGTCGCGGACGGCATGCCGGGTGAGTTGGCGCTGCGCAGCGCCACGCTGTTTTCCGGCTATTGGCAGGCGGAGGAGACCAATGCGCGCGATTTCCGCGGCGGCTGGTTCCACATGGGCGACATGTTCCGCCGCAACGCCGACGGCACGCTCGATTTCGTCGATCGCGTCAAATACATGATCAAGTCCGGCGGCGAGAACATCTATCCGGCCGAGATCGAGCGCGTGCTGATGAGCGACGCGCGAATCACCGAGGCCGCGGTGGTGCGGGTCGCCGATCCACGCTGGGGCGAAGTGCCGGTGGCATTCGTCTCCAGCACCGACAAAGCGGTCACCGAAGCCGATTTGATCGGTCTGTGCCGGCGCGATCTCGCCACCTACAAATGCCCGCGCCGGGTGCAGTTCATCGACTTCGGCGAGTTTCCGCGCTCCACCAGCGGCAAGGTGCAGCGCCACGAATTGGAAGCCCGGCTGACGGCGGCCTGCCGATGAGCCGCGACACGTTGCGCGGCAAGGTCGCGGTGATCGGCATTGGACAATCCCCGACCGGCAAGGTGCCGGGTCGCAGCCCGTTGTGGCTCGCCGCCGACGCCGCCGCCAAGGCGCTGGCCGATTGCGGCCTGCCGAAGAGCGCGGTCGACGGCGTACTGTCGAGCCCAGCAATGGCTTCGTCGTTCCATCGCTTCAGCGTGGCGTTCAGCGAATATTTCGGGATTCAGCCGACGTTTTCCAACACGCTGCAGGTGTCGGGCGCCACCGCCGCGACGATGTTCAACATCGGCGCCGCGGCGATCCATGGCGGCCTCGCCGAGGTGGTGATGGTGGTGGCCGGCGACAGCATGCTGAGCGGCCTGACCCCGGACCTGGCGCTGCGCGCGCTGACCGAGAGCCGCGACCAGCAATACGAAATGCCGTTCGGGATTCCGGTCGCCAACACCTTCGCGATGACCGCGCATCGCCACATGAAGGAATTCGGCACCACCGCCGAGCAGTTCGCCGAAGTCGCGGTGGTGCAGCGGCGCCACGCCAGCCGCACCCCCGGCGCCCAGCAGACCGCGCCGATCACCGTCGACGACGTGCTTAACTCCGCGATGGTAACGACGCCCTATCACAAGCTCGATTGCTCGCTGATCTCCGACGGCGGCGCGGCGTTCATTCTGACCTCGGCCGAGCATGCCAAGGCGCTCGGCATCGAAAAGCCGATCTACATTCTCGGCGGCGGCGAATGCTACACCCACGAGCACATCTTCCTGATGCCGTCGCTGACCACCACCGGCGCGGTGCAATCCAGCCGTCGCGCCTATGCGATGGCCGGGTTCGGGCCCGACGATATCGACGTCGCCGGGGTTTATGACTGCTTCACCGGCACCGTGATCATGATGCTGGAAGATCTCGGCTTCTGCCCGAAGGGCGAAGGCGGCCGCTTCGTCGCCGATGGCGGCATGAGCTATGGCGGCAAGATCCCGTCCAACACCCACGGCGGGCTGCTGTCGTTCGCGCATTCCGGGATTCCCGGCTCGCTGTTCCACTTCTACGAAGTGATCGCGCAGTTGCGCGGCCAATGCGGCGTTCGTCAGGTCGAAGGCGCCGAACTCGGCCTGGTGCATTCGCTCGGCGCCGGCTTCGCCACCAACGCCACCACCATCCTGGGAACGGAGAGCACACTGTGATCTCGCCGCAAGACGCCCTGAAGAAGCCGGTGCCGACGCCCGACGCAGATTCCGCCGCGTTGTGGCGCGGCTTGCGCGACGGCGAATTGCTGCTGCAGCACTGCGGCGCCTGCGGCGACGTGCAGTATTATCAGCAGGCCACCTGCCGCCGCTGCGGCGGCGACAACATCGCCCACC
This sequence comes from Rhodopseudomonas sp., assembly GCF_013377015.1. Lineage (GTDB taxonomy): Bacteria > Pseudomonadota > Alphaproteobacteria > Rhizobiales > Xanthobacteraceae > JARJEH01. Next base: position 816,517 of record NZ_JACABA010000002.1, read on the forward strand.
GCGCCGCCAGCGGCCGCGGCAAGGTGCACTCCTTCAGCGTGGTGCATCGCGCCCCCGGCCCCGCCTTCAAGGCCGACCTGCCCTACGCGGTGTTGCTGGTCGAACTCGACGAAGGCCCGCGCATGATCAGCAGCTATGTCGGCGGCCCGCCCGACGAGGTGACGTTCGACATGGCCGTGATGCTGGTCTGCGAGCCGATCAGCGACGACATCGCGCTGCCCCGCTTCCGCAAGGCGTGAGCGTCATCGTCATTGCGAGCCGAGGCCGGCGCAACGCGCCGGGCGACGGCGAAGCAATCCGGCGCTGCAGACTCAGCGCTGGATTGCTTCGTCGCTGCGCTCCTCGCAATGACGCCGAGACACGCTCGGTCTCGACGCTGCGATGCGCAAACATTTTCTAACAATTGTTCGATTTTGTCGTTTGCTCGATTGAAATCGCCGAAACTTCTGCCTAAAGATGACGGCACAACATCACGGCCGCGCCGGGCGAAGACCCGGGACGACGCGTCGGAACAACAGGAAACGCAATGAGCGCGCCGCCCCGTCGCGAGCTTCCAACCGCCCAGCCGTGCCGCGGCACGTTGCGCGCTGGGATGGGCGGCGTCGACGGCGCCGCGCGCGCAACGACGGAGGCGGGCGATGCAATTTGATCTCAGCCACGAGCAGCGCCAGATCCTGGAATATGGCGACCACGTCGCCAAGACCTTCGACCGCAAATACTGGATGGACTGCGCCGACCGCCACGTGTTCCCCGACGCGCTGTATCAGCGCGTCGCCGAGGACGGCTTCGTCGGCACCATGGTGCCCGAGCAATATGGCGGCGCCGGCCAGGGCATGGTCGAGATGCACCTGTTCCTCGAGGGCCTGTCGAACAACGGGATTCCGCTGCTGAACCTCGTGGTCGGCGCGGCGATGAGCCTCGGCTTCATCGCCAAATACGGCTCCGAGCAGCAGAAGGCGCGCTATCTGCCCGAGGCCTGTAGCGGCAAGACCCGGTTCTGCTTTGCGATCACCGAACCCGACGCCGGCACCAACACCATTCTCACCAAGACGACGGCGGCCAAACGCGGCAACCGCTTCGCCCTCAACGGCCAGAAGACCTTCATCACCGATGCCGACGGCGCAGACTACGCGCTGGTGGTGACGCGGACCACGCCGCACACCGAGGTGAAGAAGAAGTCTGACGGCTTCACGCTGTTCGTGGTCGACCTCAAGGCCAAGGGCGTTTCCAAGCAGTTCATTCCGGTGTCGATCCCGGCGCCGGAAACTCAGTGGCAGCTATTCTTCGACGACGTCGATCTCGGCCCCGAGGACGTCGTCGGCGAGGTCGACAAGGGGTTCGGCATCCTGTTCAAGAGCCTGAACCCGGAGCGGATTCTGGTCGGATCGATCTGCTGCGGACTCGGCCGCTACGCGCTCAACCGCGCCATCGACTACGTCAAGGAACGCAAGGTCTTCAACAACGTGCCGATCGGCGCCTATCAGGGGCTGCAGCATCCTTTGGCCAGCGCCCGCACCGACATCGAGCTGGCCTCGCTGATGACGCTGAAGGCGGCCTGGATCTTCGATCAGGGTCGCGAGGCCGGCGAATTCGCCAACATGGCCAAGCTCGCCGCCGCCGATGCCGGCATCAAGGCGGTCGACACCGCGCTGCAATGCTTCGGCGGCAACGGCTTCACCAAGGAATACGGCATCTTCGACATCTATCCTTTGGTGCGGCTGTTGAAGACCGCGCCGCTCAATCGTGAGATGATCCTCAACTACATCGGCGAGCACGTCATGGGCTTGCCGCGCAGCTATTAGGAACCGCGATGGCGTTGATGAAGTCGGAGGTCTTTCCGGCCAGCGAGGAGTATCGCCGCAACCGCGAGGTCTATGCCGAGCGGATCGCCGATTTGCACCGCCGCCGTAAAGCCGCGGCGTTGGGCGGACCCGCGCGGGCGCGGCAGTTGCACAAGGAACGCAACCAATTGCTGCCGCGCGAGCGGATCGCCGCCCTGCTCGATCCCGGCTCGCCGTTTCTCGAATTCTGCCAGCTCGCCGGCGAAGGCATGTATGAGGGCGTGCCGCCCGGCGGCAGCATCATCACCGGCGTCGGCATCGTCGCCGGTCGCCCCTGCATGGTCATCGCCAACGACGCCACCGTGAAGGGCGGCACCTATTACGGCATCACTTGCAAGAAGCACGTCCGTGCCCAGCGTTTCGCCTGGCAGCACCGCCTGCCCTGCATTACGATGGTGCAGTCCGGCGGCGCCAACCTGCCGGATCAGCCCAACATCTTTCCCGACGAAGGCCAGTTCGGCTCGATCTTCTACAACCAGATCCGGATGTCCGGCGAAGGCATCGCCCAGATCGCGATTGTGCACGGCCCCTCCACCGCCGGTGGCGCCTACATGCCGGCCTTGTGCGACGAGACCGTGATCGTGCGGAATCAAGGTGCGATGTTCTTAGGCGGACCGCAGCTGGTCTATGCCGCGACCAAGGAAGAGGTCGGCATCGAGGCGCTCGGCGGCGGCGAGATGCATAGCCGGATCAGCGGCGTCACCGACCATCTGGCCGAAAGCGACGGCCACGCCATCGCCATCACCCGCGACATCGTCGCCAATCTTGGCGGCATCGCGCCGCAGCTTTGGGACGTCGCGCCACCGCGCGAGCCGCGGTTCGATCCCAACGATATCTACGGGCTGATCAGCGCCGACCCGCGGGTACCTACCAACAACCACGAGATCGTGGCGCGGATCGTGGACAACAGCGAGTTCCACGAATTCAAGCCGCTGTACGGCGAGACCCTGATCACCGGCTTCGGCCGCATCATGGGATTCGAGATCGGCATCCTGTGCAACAACGGCGTGCTGTTTTCGGAATCGGCGTTGAAGGCGACGCACTTCATCGACCTGTGCTGCAAGCGCAACATTCCGCTCTTGTTCATGGCCGACGTCACCGGCTTTATGGTCGGGCGGCAGGCCGAAGAAGGCGGCATCTCCAAGCACGGCGCCAAGATGATCACCGCGATGGCCAGCGCCAACGTACCGAAATACACGCTGATCATCGGCAATTCCTACGGCGCCGGCTACATGTCGATGTGCGGCCGCGCCTTCAAGCCGAACGCGATGATGATGTGGCCGAACGGCCGCTCCGCGATCATGGGACCGGACCAGGCCGCCAACACGCTGGCGATGGTCAGGGATGAAATCCACAAGCGCGAGGGCACCAGCTGGAACGACGAGGAGCGCGAGGCCTACCGCGCGCCGGTGCGCAAGGAATTCGAGGATTTCGCCAACGCCTACAATTTCGCCCGCAACACCTGGTGCGACATGGTGATCGATCCGTTGGAAACCCGCCAGGTGATGGCGATGCTGCTCGATCTCGCCGGCCGCTTGCCGCGGCAGCGCACCGATGTCGGCGTGCTCCGGATGTGATGGCAAAGGAACGCCTGCGTTGTTCAAGAAAATCCTGATCGCCAATCGCGGTGAAATCGCCTGCCGGATCGCCCGCACTTGTCAGCGGATGGGGATCGCGGTCGCCGGCGTGCATTCGTCAGCCGACGCCGACGCGCTGCATGTCCGCATCATCGGCGAGTCGATCGAGATCGGCGGGCCCGCGGCGTCCGACAGTTACCTCAAGATCGACGCAGTGATCGCGGCGGCGAAAGCCACCGGCGCCGAAGCGATTCATCCGGGTTTTGGCTTCCTCGCCGAGAACGCCGGCTTCGCCCGCGCTGTCGAGGCCGCCGGCCTGGTGTTCATCGGACCCACCCCCGAGGTGATCGAACGGCTCGGCGACAAGGCCTCCGCCAAGCACGAGGCCGAGGCGGCCGGTGTCGCCACCGTGCCGGGCAGCAAGACGCCCAGCGAGGACAAGGCCGCGATCGAAGCGCTGGTGCGCGAGATCGGCCTGCCGGTGATGCTAAAGGCCGCGGCCGGCGGCGGCGGCAAAGGCATGCGGATCGTCAACAGCTTCGACGGCATCGGCGACGAAATCGAATCGGCGATGCGCGAAGCCAAAAACTCGTTCGGCCATGCCGGACTGATCGTCGAACGCCTGATCGCGCGCGGCCGCCACATCGAGGTGCAGATCGCCGGCGACGGAGCCGGCAACGTCATCCACCTGTTCGAGCGCGAATGCACGTTGCAGCGGCGGCATCAGAAGCTGATCGAGGAGGCCCCCGCCGCCAATCTCAGCACTGCATTGCGCGACAAAATGCTCGCCGACGCGGTGCGGCTCGGCCAGCGGCTGAACTATCGCGGCGTCGGCACCGTGGAATTCATCGTCAGCGACGACGCCTGCTATTTTCTCGAGGTCAATCCGCGGCTGCAGGTCGAGCATCCGGTGACCGAGATGGTGACCGGCATCGACATCGTCGAGCTGATGCTACGGATCGCCGCGAGCGACGGCCTGCCCTGCGCGCAGACCGAAGTGAGTTGCGGCGGCCACGCCATCGAGGCGCGGATCTGCGCCGAAGACCCGGCCAATGGCTTCCTGCCCTGCACCGGCGAGATCTCCTATGTGCAGTTCCCGGCCGATGGGGTGCGGGTCGAAACCGGCATCGACAGCGGCTCGCGTGTCACGCCGTACTACGACCCGATGCTGGCGAAGCTGATCGTGCATGCGGCCACCCGCGACGAGGCGCTCGACCGGCTCGGTCGGGCGCTCGATGAAACCTCGATCTTCGGCATCACCACCAATGAGGCGTTCCTGAAGCGCCTGACCGCGCTGCCGGAAACCCGCAACGCCACGTTCCACACCAGACTCATCGACGAGCAGATCGATCGGCTGGTCGACAAGACACCGGGGCTCGACACCGAGGCGCTGGCGCTCGGCGGCGCGTTCTGGATGCTACAGCAACGCCCGCCTGCCGCCGTGAATCCTTGGCAGTCGCGCGCACTGACCGGATGGCAGATGTCGACCGGCGACCAGGGCCTGTCGCCGATCCCGATCCTGCATCTGGCGAGTGTCGGCGCCAGCGCCGAAATCCGCTTCGCACCGTTGCAGCCCGACGGCTCGATGCTGGTCGGCGTCAATGACGCGCAACTTCGGGTCCGGCTGGTGCCGCTGCACAACGATAGATTCACCGCGATTGTCGGCACGCGCAGTGAGACCGTGCGGATCACTCAGGACGACCAGACCATCTTCGTGCATGATCTGCGCGGCATCCACGCGCTGACCGCGATTCCCTATCTCGCTTTCATCAGTGCAGTCGCCGAGACCAGCGGGGAGCTGCGGGCGCCGATGATGGGCATGATCCTGAAGGTCAACGTCGCGGTCGGCGACCGCATCAGGGCCGGCGACGTTGCCGCCATTCTGGAATCGATGAAAATGGAGTTGCGCATCAGCTGCGAAGCCGATGGCATCGTCACCGCGGTGAATTGCCGGGCCGGCGAAACCGTCGAGCGTAACGCCATCGTGGTGGTGGTCGAACCCGCATCGCTCACATAGCAATTCATAAGGACGGAGAGAGAGCATGGATCTTGGTTTGAAGGGCAAGTCGGTCGTCATCACCGGCGGCGGCTCCAACATCGGCCGCGGCATCGTGCTGGCTTTCGCCACCGAGGGCGCGCACATCACCGTCGGCGACCTCGACGAGGTCCAGGCTGAAAGGGTCTCCGAGCTCGCCCGCGCCGGCGGCGCGGCCAGCGTGCAGGTGATCAAGACCGACGTCACCGATCTTGAGCAGGTCAAGGCGATGTTCAAGGCGGCGACCGACAAGCACGGCACCGTCGACGTGCTGGTCAACAATGTCGGCTGGGACCAGTTCCTGTTCTTCACCCAGACGACGCCCGAGCTGTGGCAGAAGATCATTCAGATCAACTATGTCGGCCTGCTCAATTGCACCAAATGCGCGCTCGACATCATGGTGCCGAACAACAAGGGCGCGATCGTCGCGATCAGTTCGGACGCCAGCCGTTCGGGCGAGCCGCGCGAGGCGGTCTATGGCGGCGTCAAGGCCGCGGTCAATTCCTTCATGAAGACCATCGCCAAAGAGAACGGCCGCTACGGCATCCGCTGCAACGTGGTCTGCCCCGGCGTCACCGTGCCGACCAGCACCGACGAGGTCGGTTCCACCAGCATGTGGGCCAAGGCTGACAGCTTCTTTTCCGCCGAGCAGTTCGAAAAGATCGCCAAGTCGTTGCCGCTGCGCAAACTCGGCCGCCCGGAGGACACCGCCAATGCGGTGGTGTTCCTGGCGTCGTCCGCGGCCGGCCACATCACCGGTCAGGTGCTGTCGGTCTCCGGCGGCTACACCATGATCGGCTGACGCGGCAACCATTTAGGGAGACGGCAATGCGATTGGGAAGCGTCAACTACGAAACCCAGGGTCGGATCGCGATCCTGACGCTCGACGAGCCGAGCCGACTTAACGCGCTGAGCGTCGGCATCCGCGAAGGCATTCTCGCCGGGCTGAAGCGAGCCGACGCCGACGACGAGATCCGCGTCGCGATCATCACCGGAGCCGGAGAGAAGGCGTTCTGCGCCGGCGCCGACATCGGCAATTTCGATTTCGATCCGGAAAAGGCCCGTGCCTTCATGGTCGCGGCGCTGGAGGTGCTGGCCGCGCCGGAGAACACCCGCAAGCCGGTGATCTCCGCAGTCAACGGCATCGCCTATGGCGGCGGCTTCGAGCTGGCGATTGCCTCGGATTTCATCATCGCCTCCGACCGCGCCCGCTTCGCGGTGCCGGAGATCAAGCTCGGCCTGCTGCCGGGTTTCGCGATCGTGCGATTGAACGACATGGTCGGCCGCGCCAAGGCCAAGGAAATGAGCATCCTCGGCGAGCCGATCAGCGCCGAGGAAGCCTGCCGGCTCGGTCTGGTGCTGCGGGTGGTGCCGCACGAGCAATTGCTCCCCGAGGCCATCGCCTTCGCCGAACGGATCGCCGCGAAACCGCGGCTCGCGGTGCAGATGGCGAAGTCGTTCTACAATCGCGGGCTCGGCGGCGACGAAATGCGCCACGTCGTCGACGGCTTTCCATTCCTGTTCATGCACGAGGACGCCCGCGAGGGCATCTCGGCTTTTCGCGAGAAGCGCGAGCCGCGTTTCAAACCCTAGCCGGCGCATCCACCCTGAGATGCAAACGAGCAGCCACTGAACGCAAATCGAGCATGCGAGCGAAGTAAACACGCCCTGCAGGGACAACCGCCTTGCATGGATTTCTAACGTTGGTTAGCCTGAAAATCGATCGACCGACAGAAGGCGCAGAATTCAACGCGCCCGGCCCGCGCAAGCGGAGCCAGATGGTCGACCACGTGCGGAGGAAATGAGTTGGGTTTGGCTGGGGACAACAGCGGTCCGGCGCTCGAATGCCGATCCGTCGAGCGACGGTTCGGCGGCATTGTCGCGCTGAACGGCATCGATATGCGGATCGAGCGCGGCGAAATCTTCGGCCTGGTCGGGCCGAATGGCTGCGGCAAAACCACGCTGGTCAACGCCATCACCGGCTTCTATCCGCCGCAGCGCGGTTCCATCGTGCTCAACGGCCGCGACATCACCGGGCTGGCGCCGCATTACGTCGCCACTCTGGGCGTCGCCCGCACCTTCCAGAATCTGGCGCTGTTCAACGGCATGAGCGTGCTGGACAACATCATGCTCGGCCGCCACGTCCACATGAAGCCCGGCGTGATACGCACCGCGTTGTATTGGTGGCTGGCGCGCAGCGACGAGATCGCCCACCGCGCCGTGGTCGAGGACGTGATCGACTTCCTGCAGCTCGAAAGCGTGCGCGACGAACTGGTCGACGGCATTCCGATCGGCCTGAAGAAGCGCGTCGAGCTGGCCCGGGCGCTAGCCGCCGAACCCAGCGTGCTGGTGCTCGACGAGCCGATGGCCGGCATGAACCAGGAAGAAAAGGAATACATGGCGCGGTTCATTCTCGACGCGCGCGACGAGCGCAACGTCACCGTGCTGCTAATTGAACACCACATGGACGTCATCACCGGGATCTGCGACCGCATGCTGGCGCTGAACTACGGCGCGATGATCGGCACCGGCATCCCGGCCGATGTGGTCGCCGACCCCCGCGTCGTCGAAGCCTATATCGGAGGCGCGCATGCGGCGCGCTGAGCCCACCGCGGCCTGGAATTTCGAGATCGACACCACGCTGATCCGGGTGCTGGCGCGCAACGCCGAGGCGTTCCCCGAGCGTGTGGCGATGCGCGAAAAGGCCCGCGGCATCTGGAACGAGATGACCTGGCGGCAGCTGCTCGACAGTGTGCTGTGCTGCGCCGCGGGGCTCGAGCGGCTGGGATTTCGCGAAGGCGACGTGATGCTGGTGCTGGGCGACAACCGGCCGCGGCTCTACGCCGGGATGCTGGCAACCGGCGCGCTGGGCGGCTACCCGATGCCGGCGTTCCCGGATGCGACGCTCGACGAGTTGCGGCATTTCGTCAGCGAAGCCGGCGCGCGCTTCGCGCTGGCCGAGGATCAGGAGCAGGTCGACAAGCTGCTGGAGCTGCGCGATCAGGGCACGGTGATCGATCACATCCTGTACGACGATCCGCGCGGGCTCGCGACCTATCCGCAGCCGGGGCTGATCTCGTGGGAAACCATCCAGGCCAGCGGTGTCGAACAGCTGGCTGCCGCCCCGTCATTGCGCGCAGCGCTGATCGACCGCGCCAAGCCCGAGGGTCCGGCGATCTTCGTGCATTCGTCGGGCTCGACCGGCAAGCCGAAGGGCGTCGTGCTGTCGCAAACCAATCTCTTGGCCGGCGTGCGCAACGCCTATCGCGGCGGCGCCTTCGGCTTCGGCGAGGATATCCTGGCCTATCTGCCGATCGCCTGGATCGGCGACTTCGCCTTCTCGATCGCCGCCGGGGTGGCGCTGCACTTCACCATCAACATCCCGGAGCGTCAGGAGACCGTGCTGCATAATCTGCGCGAAATCGCGCCGACCATGTATCTGGCGGCGCCGCGCAGCTGGGACAATCTGCTGACCACGATCCAGGTCCGGATGGAAGATTCGTCCTGGCTGAAGAAGCGGATCTACGATTTCTTCATGTCGACCGCGATCGCCGCGGAAAAGCGCCGGCTCGACGGCGGCCAGCCGAGCCTGCGGCAGCGCCTGCTGGCGCCGCTCGGCGAATTTCTGGTCTACGGGCCGATCAAGGACCAGTTCGGGCTGACCCGGCTGCGCGGCGCCTTCACCGGCGGCGAGGCCATGGGCGAAGACACCTTCGTGTTCTATCGCGCGCTCGGCATCAAGCTGCGCCAGCTCTATGGCCAGACCGAAACCAGCGCCTACAACGCGATTCAGGGACCCGACGAGGTCCGGCTGCACACCGTCGGGCGGCCGCTACCCGGGGTCGAGATGACGATCAGCGACGCCGGCGAGATCATGATCCGCTCCGGCAGCGTGTTCAGCGGCTATTTCAAGCAGGACGACGCCACCCGCGACGCCCTGGTCGACGGCTGGCTGCACACCGGCGACGCCGGCTATCTGGAGCCCGACGGCCATCTGGTGGTGCTGGGACGGCTGTCGGACGTGGTGCACACCGCCAAGGGCGAGCGCTACATTCCGAACTACATCGAGAACCGGCTCAAATTCAGCCCCTACGTCAAGGACGCCGCGGTGCTGGGGCGCGACCGCGATACGCTGGCGGCGATCATCTGCATCGACAAGGACGCCGTCGGACTGTGGTCCGAGCTGCGCGGCATCTCCTACATCTCCTATGCCGACCTGTCGCAGAAGCCGGAAGTGATCCAGCTGATCGCCGGCGCGGTGAAACACGTCAACAGTACGCTCCCGGAAGGATTGCAGTTGCGACGCTTCGTCTGTCTGCACAAGGAGTTCGACGCCGACGACGGCGAGATCACCCGCACCCGCAAAATCCGGCGCAACGTGGTCGAGCAGCGCTACAAGCCGATCATCGACGCGATCTATGATCGCCGGAGCGCGGTGCTGATGCGCGCCGAGATCACCTATGAATCCGGCGAGGTCGGGGTGATCGAGCGCACCCTCTCCGTGCAGGAGGCCTGAGCGATGGACGCCGTCCTGTTGCTGGAATCCGCCGTCAACGGCGCGCTGGTCGGCCTGATGTATTCGCTGGTCGCGATCGGCATCGTGCTGATCTACAAATCCTCCTCGGTGCCGAATCTGGCGCAGGGCTCGATGACCATGCTCGGTGCCTATATCGTGCTGGCCATCTCCACCGGAGTCGGCGCGCCGATCTGGCTGGCGATCCCGCTGGCGATCGGGGTGATGTTCTTCGTCGGCATCGGCATCGAACGGCTGGCGCTGCGCCGCCTCGCCGGCAGGCCGGTGATCATGATCCTGATGATGACGCTGGGAATCGAGATCTTCCTGCGCGCCGGTACGATGACGATCTGGGGCGGCACCAGTCGGCCGATCTCGCTCGGCATCAGCGACGCGCCACTGTTTCTCGGCCCATTGTTGATCAACCGCGCCTATGCCTTCGGCGCGGTGGTCGCGCTGGCGATGTTCGGCCTGTTCGTGCTGTTCTTCCGCACCCGCACCGGCGTGGTGTTGCGGGCAATTTCCGACGACTACACCGCGGCCTGGTCGGTGGGAATTTCGGTCGAGCGCGGCGTCGCGCTGTCCTGGGCGATGGCGGCGGTGGTCGCCACCATCGGCGGGGTGCTGTGGGGCTCGGTGCAGGGCGTCGACCAGTCGCTGGCGCTGTTGCTGCTGAAGGCTGTCACCGTCGCGGTGCTCGGCGGGCTCGACAGCATCGGCGGCGCGCTGCTCGCGGGCCTCCTGCTCGGCATCGTCGAGGGGGTCGCCGGCAGCTTTCTCGATCCCCTGCTCGGCGGCGCCAGCCGCGATCTCGTCGACGCGGCGATGCTGATCCTCACCATCCTGATCCGGCCGCACGGCCTGTTCGGCCGCCACGACATCGAGAGGATCTGAGCTCATGTTCTTCCGCCAGGCCGGAATCTTCCACATCAACTACGCAGCCGACCGGGCGCTGTTTCCAATTCCCGCTGACCGCTGGATGGTCGGCACGCTGTTGGCGCTCGCGGCGACAGCGCCGCTGTTCATGAACACGCTGTATCTCAGCAGCTACATGCTGCCCTGGCTGGTGTGGACCGCCGGCGCGCTGGGGCTCAATCTGGTGCTGGGCTGGGCCGGCCAGTTCCACCTCGGCTACGCGGCGGTGATGGGGATCGGCGCCTACGCCGCGGTACACGGCGTTCGCCACGGCATTCCTTGGGAAATCGCGGTGATCCTTGGCGGGCTCACCGCCTCGGTGATCGGCATCGGCTTCGCGTTCGCGGCGCTGCGGGTCAAGGGCCTGTATCTGGCGCTGAGCACGCTGGCGCTGCAATTCGTGATGGATTGGACCATCTCGCACGTGCCGGCGATCAGCGGCGGCACCCAGGCGACGCTGCAGGCGCCGGATATCCGCCTGCTCGGCTGGCCGGTGACCTCCGACGCCGGGCTGTATTACGTCGCGCTGGTGTGGTGCCTGCTGGTCACCACCTTCATGCTGAATCTGCGCCGCACCGCGCTCGGCCGCGCGCTGGTCGCGGTCCGCGAGAAGGACTACGCCGCCGCCGTGATCGGCGTGAACAGCTTCTACTACAAGCTGGTGGCGTTCGCGACCTCGTCCTTCATCGCTGGAGTCACCGGCGCCATCCTGGTCAACACCTTTTATCACGCGGTGACACCCGAACAATTCTCGGTCGACGTCTCGATCCAGGCGCTGGCGATGGTAATCGTCGGCGGGCTCGGCAGCATCATCGGCAGCTATTTCGGCGCGGGCTTCATCCTGCTGATGCCGGGCGCGATGAACACCTTCATCTCCTGGGCCGCCGCCCAGTTCGGCCTCTCGCTCGGCATCGAGACCCTGGCCCATCTGCCGCAGGCGCTGTACGGCGCGCTGATCATCGGCTTTCTGCTGGTGGAACCGCTGGGGCTCGGCAAGATCTACAACAACGTCCGCGACTATCTGCTGGTGTGGCCGTTCGGCTACGTGAAGAAATAGCGGAGGACCACCGATGGAGCAGCCGAGCGTCGCACCGATCCTGTCGCTGAACAATGTCGAGGTGATCTACGACTACGTCTCGCTGGCGATCAAGGGCGTCTCGATCGAGGTGCCGACCGGCGGCATGGTGGCGCTGCTCGGCGCCAACGGCGCCGGCAAGAGCACCACGCTGAAGGCGATCAGCGGTTTGCTGACCGCCGAACGTGGCGAGGTCCGCCGCGGCGAGGTGACATTTCTCGGACAAAGCATCAGCGGAATGATGCCGCAGGACCGCGTCAAGCTCGGCATAGCCCATGTGCTCGAGGGCCGGCGGGTTTTCGAACATCTCACGCCGGAAGAAAACCTGGTGGCGGCGTCGGCGGTGCGCAGCCGCCACGTCATGAAGCGCAACATGGACCGGGTCTACGGATATTTTAAGCGGCTGCATGAGCGACGCGGCGTCGCATCCGGCTATCTTTCCGGCGGCGAGCAACAGATGCTGGCGATCGGCCGGGCGTTGATGACCGAACCGAAATTGCTGATGCTCGACGAGCCGAGCCTGGGGCTGGCGCCGTTTCTGGTCGCGGAAATCTTCCAGATCATCAGCACCATCAGCAAGGACGAAGGACTTTCCGTGCTCCTGGTGGAACAGAACGCGGTCGCCGCCCTCGATATTGTGTCGCACGGCTATCTGATCGAGAACGGCCGCATCGTGATGCACGACAGCACGGAGGCGCTGAAGCGAAACCCGGATATCCAGGAGTTCTATCTGGGCGGCGCCAAGGGCAAGGACTTCCGCGACATCAAGCACTACAGCCGCCGCAAACGCTGGCTGACCTGACGCCGGCCCATCGCCGGGACACGCTACCAAACCGATACGGCAGAGAATGCCGGATCCAAGCAAGGGAGGGTCTACTTATGAAATTGAAACTGGCTTCGCTCACATCGGGACTGGCGCTCAGTCTGATGAGCATGCTTCCGGCCAACGCCGCCGATCCGGTCCGCTTCGCGATGTGTCTGGATCTCAGCAAGGTCTATACGTTCATCACGCCGCAGATCGCCCAGTCAGCCCGCGACTACGCCGAACTGGTCAACCAGAAGGGCGGCATCGAAGGCCATCCGGTCGAGATCATCGTGCAGGACCATGGCAACGAGCCGCAGCGTGGCATCGAATGCTATGAAAAACTGAAACGCGAGGGCGTGATGGTGTTCGACACGCTGTCGACCCCGGTGTCGCGCGCGGTGCTGCCGCGCATCATGAAGGACGGCAACATCCTGATCCAGTCGCTGGTCGGCCGCGGCGACGCGATCGACGGCACCGTATTCAAATGGGTGTTCCCGATCGGCCCGACCTATTGGGGCCAGGCCGCCAACGACGTCGAATACATCAAGCAGAAATCAGGCGGCAGCCTGAAGGGCAAGAAGATCACCTTCCTGTATATCGACTATCCGTTCGGCCAGGAACCGATCGGTATCCTGAAGACGCTGGCCGAGAAGGAAGGTTTCGACCTGCAGCTGGTGCCCTACCCGCTGCCCGGCAACGACCAGGCCTCCGCCTGGACCCAGATCCGTCGCAACAATCCGGACTGGATCATCAGCTGGAGCCTGTCCAACATGCACGTGATCGCCTCGCGCGAGATGACCCGGAACGGCATCCCGATCAGCAAGTACATCGCGGTGAACTGGTTCAACGAGGTCGACATCAAGAACATCGGCGCCGACGCCGCCAAGGGTCTGAAGCGCGGCACCAACGTCGCCGGCGGATCGAACCAACCGCTGGTGCAGGAAATCCTCAAAGAGGTCTACGACAAGGGCAAGGGCAACGGCGACCGCAAGTTCACCGAGGACGTCTACTACAACACCGGCCTGGCGATCTATTCGATCGTCTTCGAGGGCGCACGGCTCGCGATCAAGAAGGACGGTTGGCCGCTGACGCCGGAAAAGCTGAAGAACGGCTTCGAGAGCCTGAAGAACTACGACGCCAACGGCCTGATGGCGCCGATCACCGTCACCCCGGAAGATCACGGTGGTGGCGGCAAGACCCGGATCGAGGAATGGGACGGCACCAAATGGGTGCCGCAGACCGACTGGATCGCCGGCTTTCCAGACGAAGTCTGGAGCGTCGTGAAGCAGCAATCGGCCGACTACGCCAAGTCGGAAGCCAACAAGTAGCAAGGACCCGAGTCCGAAGCCCCTGCTTCGGAGTCAACCATGCAAGATCGACGCTGCGCCGTCGGAGCATCGCTCCGGCGGCGCTGTCACATTGTTGTTCTGCAATCGCCGCATTGCACGCCAAGGAACCCGGTGCTTAGTGCATTTCGATGCCTTGATCGAAAAACGCCGTCATTCCGGGGCGCGCGCAGCTTTGCTGCGAGCGAACCCGGAATCTCGCTCAGGTGCCGTGCCTTGTCGCAAGATTCCGGGTTCGCTCGCCCGATGGGCTCGCGCCCCGGAATGACCGCGAGCTTTTGAGGCGAGTCGACTGACTCAACGAGGCGCTTAACCCGGCCCGTAGCGTCGCGACGCCTCGATCGTCAGCCCCTTGCCGACCGCGCCGAAGGTGTCGCCTTCGACCACGCGCGCCGCCGGCAGTGCCGCGGTGATCGCCTTGCGCACATGCGCGAGCCGTACCGAGCCGCCGGTCAGGAACACCGCGTCGACCCCGTCCGCGGCGAGCTGCGCCTGCCCCAGGCACAAGTCGATGCGGGCGCCGATCCGCTTCGCCAATTGCGCGGTGTGGCGGACCAGGTCGGGCCGCGCGATCGCCACGTTCAATCCCGGCTCGACCCATTCGAACGGAATCGCCGCCGTCTTGGCATCCGCCAGCGCGATCTTCGCGGCTTCGACCTCCATCGCCAGCGTATGGCCGCGCTGCTCGTCGAGCACCCGCACCAGGCGGTCGAGCAGCTTCGGATGTTTTGACTCGTGGCGCACCTGACGCAGTTCGATCATCACCTTCGGGTCGTACATCCGGTTGATGTTGGCCCAAGTCGCCAGATCGTGGAAGTAGCCGGACGGCACGTCGAGGCCGGCGCGTTTCATCGGGCTGCGAAAGCCGAACAGCGGCATCACCGTGCCAAGGCTGAGCTGCCGGTCGAAATCGGTGCCGCCGATCCGCACCCCGTCATTGGCCAGAATATCCGCCTTGCGGTCGGCCTTGAGATGGCGCTCCGGGCTCAAACGTACGATGGAAAAGTCCGAGGTGCCGCCGCCGATATCGGCGATCAGCGCGATTTCCTCGCGCGTCACCTCGCGCTCGTAATCGAGCGCCGCGGCGATCGGCTCGAACTGGAAAGTGACCTCGTCGAAGCCGACCGAGCGCGCGATCTCGCGCAGCGTCGCTTCCGCCTTGCGGTCGGCCAGCGGATTGTTGTCGACGAAATGCACCGGACGGCCATGCACCAGATTGCGCAATTCGCGGCCGCTCGCCTGTTCGGCGCGGCGTTTCACCGCGCCGATATAATAGGCGATGATGTCGCGAAACCCGGTGCGCTGGCGGCCCACCATGGTGGTCTCGTCGATCAGCGAGGTGCCGAGTACGGATTTCAGGCTGCGCAATAGGCGGCCGGGCGCGCCCTCGACATAGGCGTCGATCGCCTTACGTCCGATCAGGACCGCGCCATCGACCTCGTAGAAGATCGCGCTGAGAATCGTGCTGTGTCCGGGTTCCAGCGCGCACAGCACCGGCGCGTCGCCAATGATGCTCCCGAGCGTCGTGTTCGATGTTCCAAAGTCCAATCCACACGACGACATCAGCGATCCCAAAAGGAACGTTCGTCTACACACATCGCAGTCGGCGATCCAGAACTATATTTTTGCCTCAATTGCGGGCGCGAATGGCGCCAAACGGCATGCATTTTCAAGGCGAAGCCACGCCATCCACAGCTCTGGCGACTGCATCGCAACGGGCTTGATGCGTGGGCCGGCTTTGGTCCATAAGCCGTCTCCCCGGGCGTTCGGTTCACCGGCCTCGCTCTCTCGACGAAAGATTCGCGCGTGGCAAATATCATTCGACAGATCGCTAACGAGCTCGGTGTGCGCGAGCAGCAGGTGGAAGCCACCGTCGCGCTGCTCGACGGCGGCGCCACCGTTCCGTTCGTCGCGCGCTATCGCAAGGAAGCCACCGGCGCGCTCGACGACGCGCAATTGCGCACGCTGGAAGAGCGGCTGACCTATCTGCGCGAACTCGAGGAGCGCCGCACCGCAATTCTGAATTCGGTGCGCGAACAGGGCAAGCTCGACGCCACGCTGGAAGCCGCGATCCTCGCTGCCGACAGCAAGGGCCGGCTCGAAGACATTTATCTGCCTTACAAGCCGAAGCGCCGCACCAAGGCGGAGATCGCCCGCGAAGCCGGGCTCGAGCCGCTGGCCGAATTGCTGCTGACCACGCCCGAGAGCGATCCGCAGACGGCAGCGGCGGCGTTCGTCGATGCCGACAAGAACGTCGCCGATGTCGCCGCCGCGCTCGACGGCGCGCGCGCGATCTTGGTCGAACGCTTCGCCGAGGACGCCGACCTGATCGGCAGCCTGCGCGAGCAGATGTGGTCGGCCGGGCTGATGACGTCGAAGCTGCGCGACGGCAAGAAGGAAGCCGGCGCGAAATTCTCCGACTATTTCGATTTCAGCGAGCCCTTACACAAGCTGCCGTCGCACCGGATTCTGGCGATGTTCCGCGGCGAGAAGGAAGAGATCCTCGATCTGCACGTGCTGCCCGAGCCGGTGTCGGCGACGCCGGCGCCGGTCAGCCTGTTCGAATTGCGGATCATGAACCGCTTCGCGATTTCCGATCGCGGCCGCCCCGGCGACCGCTGGCTGCTGGAGACGGTGCGCTGGGCCTGGCGCACCAAGATCCAGGTCCATCTCAATATCGATCTGCGGATGCGGCTGTGGACCGCCGCCGAACAGGAAGCCGTGCGGGTGTTCGCCTCGAATCTGCGCGACCTGCTGCTCGCGGCGCCCGCTGGCGCGCGGGCGACGATGGGGCTCGATCCGGGCTTCCGCACCGGCGTCAAGGTCGCGGTGGTCGACGCCACCGGCAAGGTGGTCGCCACCACGGCGATCTTCCCGCACGAGCCGCAGAAGCGCTGGGACGAAGCCAAGGCGGTGCTGGCCAAGCTGGCGCGCGAGCATCGCGTCGAGTTGATTGCGATCGGCAACGGCACCGCCTCGCGCGAGACCGACAAGCTCGCCACCGAACTGGTGAAAGAGTTGCCGGAGCTGAAGATGGCCAAGATCGTGGTGTCGGAGGCCGGCGCCTCGGTCTATTCGGCCTCGGCCTTCGCCTCGGAGGAATTGCCCGATCTCGACGTCACCCTGCGCGGCGCGGTGTCGATCGCGCGGCGGCTGCAGGATCCGCTGGCCGAACTGGTCAAGATCGACCCGAAGTCGATCGGCGTCGGTCAGTATCAGCACGACCTCGGCGAAGCCAAGCTGTCGCGCTCGCTCGACGCCGTGGTGGAAGACTGCGTCAACGCCGTCGGAGTCGACGCAAACACCGCTTCGGCGCCGCTGCTGGCGCGCGTCTCCGGCATCGGCGCAGGCCTCGCGCAAAGCATCGTGCAGCATCGCGACGCCAACGGCCCGTTCGACTCGCGCAGCGCGCTGAAGAAGGTGCCGCGGCTCGGGCCCAAGGCGTTCGAGCAATGCGCCGGCTTCCTGCGGATCGCCGGCGGCAAGGACCCGCTGGACAATTCCGGGGTACATCCAGAAGCTTATCCAGTAGTTCGAAAGATTCTTGCGGCGACCAAGAGCGATATCAAGGCGTTGATCGGCAATGCGGAGATCCTGCGGCAAGTGCGGCCGCAGAATTTCGTCGACGATCATTTCGGTCTGCCGACCGTGACCGACATCCTGCGCGAGCTGGAAAAGCCCGGCCGCGATCCGCGACCTGCGTTCAAGGCCGCGGTGTTCATGGACGGCGTCGAGACGCTGAAGGACCTCAAGCCCGGTATGATCCTGGAGGGCGCGGTCACCAATGTGGCGGCGTTCGGCGCCTTCGTCGATATCGGCGTGCACCAGGACGGGCTGGTGCATATCTCGGCGATGTCGAAGACCTTCATCAAAGACCCGCGTGAGGTGGTGAAGCCCGGCGACATCGTCAAGGTCAAGGTGCTGGAGGTCGACGTCGCGCGCAAGCGGATAGCGCTGACGCTGCGTCTCGACGACGAGCTCGGCGCCCGGCCGGATCGCCAGCCGGATCGCGCGGCGCAAGCCCCGCGCGGCAATGCCCGCCCTGCCGCGGCGCAGCACAAGGCGCAGAAGCAAGCGGCCAGCAGCAACCCGTTCGCGGAGGCGTTTCAGAAGGCGGCCGAGAGCGGCAAGAGCGGACCGCGCTAACGGCTTTGGCACCGCGGCAAACATGCGAGGCGACTCAAGGCGGTTGTGGCCGCCTCTGTGGCCTAGAATTTTGGATGATAGTGGTTCAGGTGGTGGGCGCACCAGGGCTCGAACCTGGGAAGCCCCGCGCGTTATGAAGAACGCTGCGTCAATCCTCAGTCGGTCCAATCCATCATCGCACCGACCAGCCACCGGCTGGCGCGAAAACCCCGCCTCGCCCTGAGCGATCTCGCCGGCGAAACATTTCTGTTGCGCGAGCCCGGTTCCGGCACCCGCGGCCGGATGGAACAACTGTTCGAAACCGCACGTGTCCGTCCGAACCTCGGCATGGCGATGAGCAGCAACGAAACTATCACCCAGGCTGTCATCGCAGGCCTGGCATCGCCTTCATCTCCGCGCACACGGTAGCGACCGAACTCGACGAACGGCGGCTGGTGACGCTGGACGTGGCGGGCCTGCCCGTCGTCAGGCAATGGTTCGTGCTCGCGCGCAAGGACAAGGTACTGCTGCCGCCGGCCCGCGCGATGCTGGAATTTTTGGCTGCGCGCGGCGCCCAGTTCCTGCCGCGAACCCATGGCCGGGTCCGGATCACCCGGACTTCCGTGCGCCCGAAGCGAAAGTGACGGCGCCCGGACTCACGATTGAGCAATCGTCCGCCTGAACTCAGCGACTCGATCGGCAGGTCAAATCCCGGAGACACAACGCCCGAGACCGACATCGGCACCGCGCTACTGAACGACCCCGGGTATCGGCCCGAACGGACCGCGACATCGGCACGGCGCGCCAGGAGGTGCTGGAGGCGCACGGCAAATGATCGGGGGTGGTCCCGGCGGCCCAGGAGGAAGCGCCACGCACCTCAACGGAGGACGTGGGGGCGGAGGTGGCCCGAATCCCGGAGGTCCGACCGGCGGCGGAAACGGCTGAGCCAGTGCGCCATTCGTCACGCACAACGTAATCGCAATTGCGAGAGCTAGCCTGCCCATGATCAACCTCCGCTTCACACGCGCGAGCATGCCAGAAGATTCCATCATCGCAAAGGCTGACGCGCCTTAAGCAACAAATCGAAACATTAATACATCAATAGAAATGATCGTTCGCGCGGGGCGCTATCGATTCCGTCGAGGATGGCTTTCCGAGCGCCCAGCCCCCACCAACGAGACGGTTCCTTAAGCAGCTTGGCTTATACGACCGAGACAGGTCGGAAAGATTCTGTCCATTCGTGAAGATGGTTTCGTGGGAGCAACATATGTCGGTCACCGGTGCGAGTTCTTCCAGCGCAGCAAATGCTCTCTTGACGCTGCTCAATACGACCACTGCCAACAGCACGTCCGCAACTGAGACGACGCAAGCGTCGGCGGATGCCAACACGCAATCGAGTGCAGCGGCGAGTACCGCAAGCTCGTCGAGCTCGGGCGCTACGGCGTCGAGCCCATCGGGTCAGGTCAGCAGCGCCGTGATGAGCGTACTGCTGGATGCGCAGGCGTCCAGCGCGGTGGACGGTTCGTCGTCCGCCACGGCCGGCAGCGTCGCCGTCAGTAGCGGCGCCGATGGCAGTTCCAGCGCATCGACATCCAGTGGCGATACCGGCGCGAGCCCGGGTAGCTCGGAAAGCGGCAAGAGTTCGGCATCCGGCAGCGGCGATACGAGCTCGGGCGCGGGAAGCAGCGACAGCTCGAAGTCCAGCAGCAGCTCTGGATCGAGCAGTAGCAACAAGGTCTATGATACCGCGGACACGAACCAGGACGGCAAGGTTTCGGCGGCCGAGCAGGCAAGCTATGACGACAAGCACAAGGCTCACGCCAGCAAGAGCGTCGCCGCAGCCTCAGCTTGATACGCCATTGAAAAACCGGCCTCTGCTCCCTGCGCATCGGCTTCATCACATCCGCCCTTCCGGCAAACCCGGGGCGGTTCAGCGGCCTATCGAGATCGATTTGGAGCGACGGAATTGCACGATCGAAGGAAGGCAATTTCTGGAGGGGGATCAGGTTTCGATCGACGGAACGACGGGAAAGGTTTTTGAGGGAGCGCTGAAGCTCATCGACCGCAAGCATATTTGATCGAGAGGTACTGGCTGCCCCGGTCGCTATGATGCACGAGGCCGCCGCGATGGACCGGCCGTCGATCATGCAATGCCTGCTCCAGCGCATCGAGCACGAAGCCGGCGTGCGCCGTTCATGATGCTCGCCAACCCACGATCCTACGGGCATAGGCATCGATCACGAAGGCGACGTAGACGAAGCCGGTCCAGGTCGCCACATAGGTGAAGTCGGAGAGCCAGAGGACATTCGGCCTTGGCGCCTTGAGCTGGCGGTTGACTTGATCCAGCGGGCATGGCGCGGCCTTGTCGCTGATCGTGGTTTTGACGGTTTTGCCGCGGATTACCCCTTGTAGGCCCATGGTCCGCATCAGTCGCGACACCGTACAACGGGCAACACCGAAGCCTTCGCGCTTGAGCTGTCGCCAGACCTTGCGCACGCCATAGACCCGGAAGTTCTCATCGAAGACGCGCCGAACCTCGATCTTCAACCTGGCATCCAGCCTCGCGCGCGCCGACAGCTTGGCGGAATCGCGCCGCTTGGCCACATGTGCATGGTAGGTCGAGGGGACGATCGGCAAGACCTTGCAGATCGGCTCGACCCCATGCGCCCCGCGATGATCGTCAATGAAGGCGATCATGGCTTGTACCGGCGGTCGAGCTCCGCCGTCGCAAAATAAGCGCTTGCCTTGCGCAGAATCTCGTTGGCTTACCGAAGCTCGCGGTTCTCCCGCTCAAGGGCCTTCAGCTTGTCGGCCATGTCGCTCGGAACGCCAGCCCGCTTTCCGCTATCGACCTCGGCCTTCTTGACCCAGTCATGCAACGTCTGCGGCGTGCAGCCGATCTTGGCCGCGATCAATGTCACTGCCGCCCAGCGCGAGCGGTGCTCGCTCGCGTGATCCAGAACCATCCGAACCGCACGGGTCCGGACATCGGGTGAAAATTTGTTCGTCGTCTTGCTTGTCATGGCCCCATCCTCTCAGGAGTTGGAGCCTCCGGAAAACCCGGGGCGGTTCACTCGCCGGCTGCACCGTTCCGCAGATAGCCGCGATCACCGGTCACAGCCTGAAGGACGTTGAGACGATCCTTGAAGCAAACTACATGGGCGGTCAGGCGGAGCTTGCGGATCAGGCCATCGTGAAGCTGGTCGCGCAGTACGGTTCGTGAACGAGAACTGCAAACTACGGTGCAAACCGCATTGTCCGTTCCGCTTTGTTCTGTGAGGGTATTTCTTAAAAAGCCTTGCGCCCAAAAGGCTTAAGCTTGGTGGGCGCACCAGGGCTCGAACCTGGGACCCGATGATTAAGAGTCATCTGCTCTACCAACTGAGCTATGCGCCCGGAACCAGTCCGGAAATCCCTTGCGGGACGGCGTCGTTTAGCAAAGCGGACCGGGGATGTCCAGCAAAGCTGGCGGGATATTCCGGGGGGATTTGCAAATCTTCGCCAGATCGAAAAAACCGCCGGAAACCGGCGGTTTTCTGAAATGTTGGGGCAATGGCGCGGTGTTATAGCCGGTCCGGGCCGGGGCCGCCGTCCATCATGCCGGGGCCGCGACCCATCATGCCACGACCGGGGCCGCGCCCACGATCGCCGTCGTCGCCGCGGTCATCGCCCCGATACATCATGCCGTGGCCGCGCCAGTGCCTGCCGCCGAACCGGCCGTCCATATGGGTCAACGCCGCGAGCCGGCGCTTCTGGCCGTCGTCGAGGGTCTTGTAGAGCGGCTCTGCCGCGTCCGCGATCTTCTTCAGCGCCGCCGAACTGTTGGCCATCGTGTCGGCGCGCTCGCGCAGCTTCGCCACCGGATCGACCGGCTTGCCGCTGTCGTCGTCGTCGCGCCAGGCCTTCATCCGGGCATTGGCGCTCTCGATCCGCAGCTTGGCGAAATCGCGCACCGCGGCTTCGACCGGCGGCCACAGCTTGTCCTGGTCCGGCGTCAGTTTGAGGCCGGCCTTGACCGCAGCAATCCGCGCATCGGCGAAGGCGACGCGATCCTCCGGATTCATCCGCGACATGCCGTGGTTGAACCACCACGGCCGATGCTGGGCATAGACCGCGGTCGAGCCGGCGAGCACCAGCACGGCCACGCTGGCGAGAATGACTTTCTTCATGCGAGCCTCCTTTGAAGGTCGCCTGAAGATGAGCGCTCCGCCGCACCCGTTCAACTTAAGGTTTGGACAGAAAGCCCCGTGTTACCAAGATGTAATGTTGCCGCTATCGCGATACTCGAAAACCCTCACAGCATCCCCAGCATGCGCGGCAGCCACAGGGACAGCTCCGGTACGTAGGTAACCAGGCCGAGGAACGCGATCATCGTCAGCAGCCACGGCATCACCGCGATGGTGAGTTCGGTGATCCCCATCTTGGCGATGCCAGAGGCGACGTAGAGGTTCAGCCCGACCGGCGGATGGCACATCCCGACCTCCATGTTCACCACCATCAGGATGCCGAGATGCACCGGATGGATGCCGAGCTTGACCGCGACCGGAAACAGGATCGGCGCCATGATCAGCACGATCGAGGTCGCCTCCATCACATTGCCGGCGAGCAACAGCAGCACGTTCACCACCAACAGGAACACCACCCAGTTGACGCCGGCGCTCGACATCCAGTTGGCGATCTGCTGCGGGATGTTCTCGTTCGCCATCAGGAACGAGAACAGCACCGCATTGGTGATGATGTAGAGGATCATCGCGCTCATATTGGCGGAGCCGAGCAGCACCTTCGGCACGTCGCGCAGCGACAGGTCCTTGTAGACGAACACCGCGATCACGAAGGCGTAGACCGCGCTCATCGCCGCGGCCTCGGTCGGCGTGAAGGCGCCGGCATAGATGCCGCCGAGCACGATCAGGATCAGCAACAATCCCCAGATGCATTTACGGAACGCGACGAAGCTCTCCGCCCAGGTCGCGCGCGGCAGCCGCGGATAGTCGTTCTTCCAGGCCCGGTAGAAGGTGGTGAGGCCGAGCAGCGTCGCCAGCATCATGCCGGGGATCACACCGGCCATGAACAATTGTCCGACCGAGGCCGAGGATACGCGTACCC
This sequence comes from Rhodopseudomonas sp., assembly GCF_013377015.1. Taxonomy (GTDB): domain Bacteria; phylum Pseudomonadota; class Alphaproteobacteria; order Rhizobiales; family Xanthobacteraceae; genus JARJEH01. The sequence continues at coordinate 839,852 of NZ_JACABA010000002.1, forward strand.
CGTTCGGATCGAGCGCGACGCTGCCGCCGGTCGCGACCGCATAGACCACCATCACGATCGACGGCGGAATCAGGATGCCGAGCGCGCCCGAGGTGGTGATGACGCCGGCGCCGAACCGCTTCGGAAATCCCTGCTTCACCATCGCCGGCAGCATGATCGAGCCGATCGCGATCACCGTCGCGGGCGACGATCCCGACACCGCCGCGAACAGCGCGCAGGCCACCACGCCCGCCAGCCCCAGGCCGCCATACCAGTGCCCAACCATCGAGGTGGCGAAATTGATCATCCGGCGGGCGACGCCGCCATGGGTCAGGAAATTGCCGGCCAGGATGAAGAACGGGATCGCCATGATCTCGAAATTCTCGATGCCGGTGAACAGCTTCAGCGACACCGCCTCAATCGGCACGTTGGTCATGAAGAATACGAAGGACAGCACCGTGAGGCCGAGCGCGATCGAGATCGGCATCCCGGTCAGCATCAGGACGATCAGCAGGGTGAAGATCAGGGCGCTGTTCACAGGATCACCTCCCGCCCGCCGGTGGGTGGGATCTCCGCCTCGATGCCCTCGACATAGGCATGGTCGTGATGCGGCAGTTCGTCATGGCGCCAGAAATGCCAGGCGACCTGCAAGAAGCGGAAGCACATCAGAAACGAGCCGAGCGGAATGCAAAGATAGACGATCCAGCTCGGCAGTTCGAGATCGGGCGAGGTCTGGTTGGTGTCGATCAGGCCGTAGACGAATTTCGCCCCCATGGTGCCGATCACCGAGGTGAAGAACGCGCCGCACAGCAACCCGAACATGATTGTGGCCTTGCGCCAGCGCGGCTGCATGATGTTCACCAGCACGTCGACGCCGACATGGATGCCGGTGCGCACGCCATAGGCGGCGCCGAACTTCGCCATCCACACGAACATGTAGATGCACAATTCCTGCGCCCAGGACAGGTTGATCGGGAACAGCAGCGGATAGAACAGCGGAATCCCGACCAGGTAGCGGTGCGCCACCGCGACGAAGATGATCAGGGTCGCCGCCCCGATCATGGTCATGATCAGGAGCTCCTCAAGCCGGTCGAGGATGCGCAGAAACATCAAGTCCCCCCATGCGGATCAGCCGCGTGTCGCCGTATGGCGATCTTCATTTTCTTGCGCCGACTCCGCCGCCGTCGCCGGGCAGAAAGCAGCGCGCCAGCGCAAAATCCATATCCCTTGTGGAGCAAATGAATTCCGGGATCACGCCTGAATCGGCTTCGCCGACCGCGCGCGTCCCGGAATGACGGCGATGGATGTCGATCGGCCTCAGTTGGTGGTGCTCTTGGTTTCCTTGACGAATTCTTCGATCAGCGCCTTGCCGACCCGCGAGGCGACGTCGTTGTAGACCGGCTCCATCGCCTTGCGCATCGCGGCGTCCTGCTCCGGCGTCAGCTTCACCAGTTCGGTCCTGCCGGATTTCCGCATCTCTTCCAGCGCATCGTCGTTTTCCTTGGCCGACTGGCCGTTGCCATAGGCTGTGGCTTCCTTCATCGCCTTCTCGAGCTGGCCGCGGATGTCGGCCGGAAGGCCGTCCCAGAACTTCTTGTTCACCACCACGACGTAGCCGATGTAGCCATGATTGGTCAGCGTGGTGAACTTCTGCACCTCGTGCATCTTTTGGGTGTACATGTTCGAGGGCGTGTTCTCCTGGCCGTCGACCACGCCGGTCTGCAGCGCCTGGTAGACTTCGGAGAACGCCATCACCTGCGGGATCGCGCCGAGCGAACGGAATTGCGCCTCCAGCACCTTCGACGACTGGATCCGGAATTTCAGCCCCTTGTAGTCTTCCGGCGCCACCAGCTTCTTGTTGGCGCTCATCACCTTGAAGCCGTTGTCCCAATAGGCCAGCCCGGTCATGCCCTTGGGCTCGAGCAGCTTCAACAGCTTGGCGCCGAGCGGGCCGTCGGTCACCTTGCGCAGGGTGGCGAGGTCGGGAAGGATATAGGGCAGATCGAACACCTCGAATTCGCGCACGCCGCTGGGGCCGAACTTGGAGTTCGACGGCGCCAGCATCTGCACCGCGCCGAGCTGCAGCGCGTCGAGTTCTTCCTTGTCCTTGTAGAGCTGCGAATTCGGGTAGACCTCGACCTTGACCTTGCCGTCGGTGTACTTGTCCGCCAATTCCTTGAACTTTTCCGCGGCGAGGCCCTTCGGCGTGTTCGGCGCGACGACGTGGCTGAACTTGATGACGATCGGCGATTGCGCCGACGCGGGCCCAACCAGAGCCAGCACGGCAACCGACGCCGCGGCCAGAATCAACTTGCGCATGAAACCTCCTTGCAACTTTCTGAGCCACCGGTAACCGGCTCTATCTCCCTGACCCAACCCCTTACAGTCACCGACGGGCAAACGCCATTGCCCGTTAGCAGGGTCTTTGTGTTTTGCTGCAACGCAAAACGCAGCGCCATGGCGCTGCGTCTGCATTCTGCACGGCACTGCTTTGGATTGTAGCAATCAACTCGCAGCAGCAGCAACTGCCGGCATGTCGCGCTGCCGCTTCATCACGATCTTGTTCAAGGCGCCGAGATAGGCCTTCGCCGACGCCACCAGCGTATCGGGATCCGCCGCCCTCGCAGTCATCGAGCGGCCTTCATGGGCGAGCCGGACCGAAACCTCGGCCTGCGCGTCGGTGCCTTCGGTGACGGCATGGACCTGGTACAGTTCCAGCTTGGCCTCGTGCGGCACCAGCGCCTTGATGCAGTTGAACACCGCGTCGACCGGACCGTTGCCTTCGGCTTCCTCGATCCGGATCTGGCCGTCGACGTCGAGCTTCATGGTGGCGCGCTGCGGACCGTGGGTGCCGGCGATCACCGTCAGCGACTTCAGCTTGATCAGGTCGTGACCGTGCAGCAATTGCTCGTCGACCAGCGCCTCGATGTCCTCGTCGTAGACGTCCTTCTTGCGGTCGGCCAGCGTCTTGAAACGGACGAACACGTCCTCGATCTGGTTGCGCGACAGCTTGTAGCCCAGTTCCTCCAGCTTGTGGATCAGCCCGGCGCGGCCGGAATGCTTGCCCATCACCAGCGAGGTGCCCTTCACGCCGACGGTTTCCGGCAGCATGATCTCGTAGGTCTGCGCGTTTTTGATCATGCCGTCCTGGTGGATGCCGCTCTCGTGCGCGAAGGCGTTGCGGCCCACGATCGCCTTGTTGTACTGCACCGGGAACGAGGTCGCCGCCGACACCGTCTTGGAGGCGTGGGTCAGCATCGTGCTGTCGACGTTGTTCCAGTACGGCATCTTGTCCTGCCGCACCCGCATCGCCATCACCAGTTCTTCCAGCGCGGCATTGCCGGCACGTTCGCCGATGCCGTTGACGGTGCATTCGATCTGCCGCGCGCCGCCGCGCACCCCGGCCAGCGAATTCGCCACCGCCATGCCGAGGTCGTCATGGCAATGCACAGAGAAGATCGCCTTGTCGGAATTCGGCACCGTCTCGCGCACCCGCTTGAACAGGTCGCAATATTCCTCCGGCACCGCGTAGCCGACGGTGTCCGGCAGGTTGATGGTGGTGGCGCCGGCCTTGATCGCGGCCTCGATGCAGCGGCACAGGAAATCGAACTCGGTGCGGGTGGCGTCCTCGGCCGACCACTCGACGTCGTCGGTGTGGTTGCGCGCGCGGGTCACCGACGAGATCACCATCTCGTAGACCTGCGCCGCCTCCATCTGCAGCTTGTACTTCATGTGCACCGGCGAGGTGGACAGGAAGGTATGGATGCGGCCGCGCTCGGCCGGCTTGATCGCCTCGGCGCAGCGGTCGATGTCCTTGTGCGCCGCGCGCGACAGCCCGCAGATCACCGCGTTCTTCGAGCGCTTGGCGATCTCGTGGACGGCCTCGAAATCGCCGTCGGAGGCGAACGGATAGCCGGCCTCGATGACGTCGACACCCATCTGGTCCAGCATCGCGGCGACCTTGAGCTTTTCCTCGAAGGTCATGGTGGCGCCGGGGCACTGCTCGCCGTCGCGCAAGGTGGTGTCGAATATGACGACGCGGTCCTTGGCGGACTTCGGTTCGGTGGTCATGGAAGAATTCCTTTGGTCAGGGCGCCGTTCGGGCGCTTGAAGGGGTCTGGCTGTCTCGCGAACCCCTGAGCGCCCAGGCACAAGTGCCCAGTCGGCCCTCAGGGGCAGATAAGAAGCAGCAGCCCGCCAAGAGGAAGGTTGGACTTAACGGTGGACTCGGGCGCAGCCGGAATCGCTTCGGGAGCGGTGCGAACCGCCATCCCGTGAACTCCAACCCTGTCGCCGCGAATCAGCATTGCCACACCTTCAGGCCCGCATCGTCGGCCACAACCATTTAAGGTTCGTTGACGACGGCGTACCGCAGCCTTTCTAGACGAGAATAGCGCATCCCCGCAACGCCAAAAGATGGGCAGTGAGGCTGACCTAACGGTCCCATTTCCGGCGAGTCCAGCGCGTCGGCATCGGGGTTTCAACGGGTTGGCAAATCCCCTATTGGTCGCGCCAGTGTATTGTCGAAGCAGCGGAGCATCAGTTGAACACGATCGATTTGCCGTCTCTGGCGGAAGCCACCCCGACAATCCGCCACGACTGGTCGAGCAGCGAAGCCGCCGCAATCTATCATGCGCCGTTCATGGACCTGATCTATCGGGCGCAGACCATTCACCGGCAAAGCTTCGATCCCAACCAGGTGCAATGCAATCAGTTGCTGAATATCAAGACCGGCGGCTGCGCCGAGGATTGCGGCTATTGCAGCCAGTCGTCGCATCACGACACCGCGCTGCCGGCGTCGAAACTGATGGACCCGGCCGAGGTGATTGAAGCCGCCAAGGCCGCGCGGGCCGGGGGCGCCACGCGCTATTGCATGGGCGCGGCGTGGCGCTCGCCGAAGGACCGCGACATGGCGCCGGTGATCGAGATGGTCAAGGGCGTGCGGGCGCTCGGCATGGAGACCTGCATGACGCTCGGCATGCTGAGCGACGACCAAGCCCGGCAACTCGCCGAGGCCGGCCTCGACTACTACAACCACAACATCGACACCTCCGAACAATTCTATCCGTCGGTGGTCAAGACCCGCAGCTTCGGCGACCGGCTGGACACCCTGCAGCGGGTCCAGGACGCCGGCATCAAGGTGTGCTGCGGCGGCATTCTGGGCCTCGGCGAAAAGCCGACCGATCGCGTCGAGATGCTGCGCACGCTGGCCAACCTGCCGAAGCATCCGGAGAGCGTGCCGATCAACATGCTGATCCCGATCGCGGGCACGCCGATTGCGCAGATCGCGACGCCGGTCGATCCGATCGCCTTCGTCCGCACCATTGCGCTGGCGCGAATCCTGATGCCGAAGTCCGACGTCCGCCTCGCCGCCGGCCGCACCGCGATGTCGGACGAGATGCAGGCGTTGTGCTTCCTCGCTGGCGCCAATTCTATCTTCATCGGGGATCAATTGTTGACCACGCCGAATCCCGGCGAAGACAAGGACCGCAACCTGTTCGACCGCCTCGGCATCACGCCGCGCGACGATCGCGGCGTGCAGCGGAGCTAGATCGCTGCCAGCGCGACCGCGTCAGGCGGCCCGCACCGCGCTCAGGAATTTGTGCACCTCGGTCTTCAGCCGGGAGCTGTCGCCGGCCAGCGACTGTGCCGCCGTCAGCACCAGGCCCGAGGCCTGGCCCGCTTCGCTGGCGCCGCGCTGCACGTCGGTGATGTGGGACGAGACCTGCTGGGTGCCCTGCGCCGCCAGCTGGACGTTGCGGGAGATCTCCTGAGTCGCGGCGCCCTGCTCTTCCACCGCCGAGGCGATGGTCGAGGAAATCTCCGACATCCGGCCGATGGTCTCGCCGATCTCCTTGATCGCCGAAACCGAATCTTGCGTCGCGGTCTGGATGCCGCCGATCTGCGCGCTGATTTCGCCGGTGGCCTTCGCGGTCTGTTCGGCGAGCGCCTTCACTTCCGACGCCACCACGGCGAAGCCGCGGCCGGCTTCGCCCGCCCGCGCCGCCTCGATGGTGGCGTTCAGCGCCAGCAAATTGGTCTGGCCGGCGATGGTGTTGATCAGTTCGACGACGTCGCCGATCCGCGCCGCCGCCTTCGCCAGCTCGCCGACCCGGTCGTTCGTGGTCTGCGCCTGCTCCACCGCCTCGCTGGCGATCCGCGCGGATTCCTGAACCTGGCGGCTAATCTCGTTGACCGACGACGACATCTCCTCGGTCGCCGACGCCACCGACTGCACGTTGGTGGACGCTTCTTCCGAAGCTGCGGACACCATGATGGTCAATTCCTCGGCCCGTACCGCAGTCGCCGATAGCGTACCCGCCGACGCCTCCAGTTCGGTCGAGGCCGCAGCGACCGTTTCAACGATCTCACCGATCGTCGATTCGAAGTCGCGGGTGATCCGGTCGACGCGTTGTCCGCGTTCGATCTTGGCCTCGGCCTCGACCGCGGCCGCCTCGTCGGCCGCCTTCTTGGCGATCAGCGCCTGCTTGAACAGCTGCAGCGCATCCGCCATCGCGCCGATCTCGGTGGTCTCGCCCTGATGCGACACGATCGCGGTCAGGTCGCCGGAGCCGAGCGATTGCATCGGCGCGACGATCGAAGCGATGCCGCGGGAGACGTCGCGGACCAGATAGACCGCGACGCCGACCCCGAACACCACGGCGACGCCGAGGATCGTCACGATCAGCAGGAACGCGGTATCGTAAGTCCGGGTCCCGGCCGCGCTCGCCACGTCAGCGCCGGCGCGGTTGAATTCGATCATCTTGTCCAGCAGATCGTCGGCCTTCATGCCCAAACTATTGACCGCCGTTTCGTTGAGCTGATTGGCGTCGTGGGGGATCTTGCCGATGCTGTTGCGCGACAAGTCCAGAACTTGATCGCTGCCCTTGATGTAGTTGGCCCACTCCGCGCTCCACTGGTCGTACATCGACCGCTCTTTCGCCCCGCTGATCAGCGTTTCATAGGTCTTGCGGATGCTGACGATCTCGCCGACGGTCTGGTCCAGTCGCTTCTGCGCCTTGGCCTTTTCTTCCAGGGTTTCCCCCAGCATGTGTTTGCGGACCAGATTGCGGTAGGTGATCGTTCCCGACCGCAGATCGCCAAGGCTGCGCACGCTGGGCAGCCAGTTGGACTGGATGTCCACGGCGCCGGCGTTGATAGCCCTCATATTGACGATCGCCAGCAGACCCATGCCGGCCAATGCCAGCAACAGGAACGAGACCACAATGGTGATCTTGGTACGGATCGAGAGCGACGCGCGCATATTTGAATCCTGGGCTAGCGGCAGCGGTGTTGCGACCGGAACGACTTCGCATGATCGAAAATGATGAGGCCGGCAGAGATTGACTATCGGCCGCCACGGACAACGCAGGGTTAATATTGCGCCTGGTAGAATTACCGGGCGCCCGACCCGACCTTTTTCGAAGCGGCCGATTTCGCGGACTTGGCTGATTTAGCAGACTTGGCCGAGTTCGCCGACGGCTGGGCCAACGCCACCTTGCGCGGCTTCGCCGGCCGCTTGCCTTCCTGCTCCAACGCCTTGCGTACCGCTTTCAGTTCAGGTCTCGACGCCGGGTCGGTGATCGGAAACCGCAGGTTCAATCCTTCGAGCGCGCTGACGATGGTGGAGCCGATCACCACCCGGGCGAACCATTTGTGGTCTGCCGGCACCACGTGCCACGGCGCGCTCCAGCTCGAGGTGTGCGCGATCATGTCCTGATACGCCGCCTGGTAGCGATCCCACAACCCACGTTCAGTGACATCGGCCATCGAGAACTTCCAGTTCTTGGCCGGCTCGTCCAGCCGTTCGAGGAAACGCTCGCGCTGCTTCTCCTTGGAGACGTTGAGGAAAAATTTCAGCACCACGGTGCCGTTGCGCGCCAGATACTGCTCGAATGACGCGATGTCGGAAAAGCGCTGGCGCCAGATCTTCTTGGTCACCAGCGACGGCGGGATCTTCTGCCTGGCAAGAATCTCCGGATGCACCCGCACCACCAGCACTTCCTCGTAGTAGGAGCGGTTGAAGATCCCGATCCGGCCGCGTTCCGGCAGGCATTGGGCGGCGCGCCACATGTAGTCGTGATCGAGTTCGTGCGCGGTCGGGGTCTTGAACGTATAGACCTCGCAGCCCTGCGGGTTGACGCCGTCGAACACGCTCTTGATCGCGGTGTCCTTGCCGGCGGCGTCCATGCCCTGGAAGATCAGGAGCAGCGACCAGCGGTCCTGAGCGTACAGCATCTCCTGGAAGTCGTTCAGCCGCTTGCGGTTGGCCTCGATGATCTTCTCCGCCTTGTCCTTGTCGAGCCCGCCCTTCTCGTCCGGCTTGTGCGATTTGAGACGAAACCGCTGCGATCCGTCGACCCGGAACGGCGCCACATAGGGCTTCAGTTTCGCAGCGAGCGATCGCGAGGATTTGTTCTTGGTGCTCATGGTGGACGGCGCTCCGGGTCAATCGAGGCAACGCTACCGCGTGGGCGCGTCGTCCGCTAGTTAGGTGTCAGCCGCCGTTCGCCATCGTGGCGTCGATGAAGGCGGTGACGAAGCGCGGCATCGTCGGCGCAAAATCGGCGCGGTCGCGTACCAGATGTATCGCGGCCAGTTCCGGCGAATTCTGCCGCGACAGATTGGCCTCGATCCGGTCGCGCAGCGCCGCGCCCGGCAGGTCGACGTCGAGCACCCGCACCATCGCCACCAGCGCGCCGGTGACGACGCAGTCCCAGTGCCCGGCCGCGCGATAATCCGCCGGCGCGAACCCGGTTTCCTCCTCCACCTCGCGCGCCACGCTGGCGGCGATGTCGACCGCGGCGCCGCGCAGATCGTTGCGGTCGGGGGTGCCGCCCGGGAAATAGACCCGGCCGGCATTGGCGGTGTGGCTTCCCATTTCGCCGAGCGCGAAGGCGCCGTCGCTGCCGCGCAGCGCGCCCATGCCGAAGCCGTTGAACACGTCACGATCCGGAAAGCCCCAATCGCGCCACGCCAGGAAACTGGCGAAGTCGGTCTCGAAGTAATCGGCGCGAAGCCGATCCGCGCTGAACACCGTATTACGCCCGAGCAGCACGCGCCCGTTCCACAGCTTCGGCTTCTCGACCTGTCGGGCGGCGAAATGCGCGTCGATCTCGGCGCGCCGCGCGGTCGCGAACGGCCAGACCCAGTCGTCGCAGACCAGGTCGAGCTCGGTCACCCGATGAATCGCGACCGGCTCGGTCATCGTCATGGCTTGCCGGACTATTTCGCCTTCATCCCGATGGTGGCGGCGGCCTGCTCGACGAATTTGTTGGTGTAGGTCTTGGTGACGTCGATATTGGCCTTGGCGACGTCCGGCGAACTCTCGCTGAACACCGCCAGCACCGCCGCGGCGCCCTTCGGGTCCATCAGCCCGGTCTGCGAATACATCGGCAGGGTGTTCTTCAATGCGGCGAGATACAGCGCCTTGTCGGGGCCAACGATGTTGGGCGGCATCTTCGCCACGATCTCCTCCGGCGAATGGCCATGGATCCAGTTCAGCGTCGCCACCATGGCGTTGGTCAGCGCCTGCGCCTCCTTGGCGTGGCCGCCGATCCAGGCCGTGGTCGCGTACAGCGCGCCGCCCGGATAATCGCCGCCGAACACCGCCTGGGTGTCGTGCTGGGTGCGGGTATCGCTGAGAATCCGCAGATCCTTGTGGGCGCCCTGCAGCACCGTGACCGCCGGATCGAGCATCACTGCGGCGTCGATCTGGCCCTGCTGCATCGCCGCCACCGCGGTGGCGCCGAGGCCGACGCCGATCACCGCAACGCTCGATGGGTCGACGTCGTTCTTCTTCAACTGATATTTCAGGAAGAAGTCGGTCGAGGAGCCCGGCGCGCTGACGCCGACCTTCTTGCCGGCTAGATCCTTGATCGACTTGATCTCGGCGGTGTGGCCGGGCGACACCACCAGCACCAGACCGGGATAGCGGTCATAGACCACGAAGGACTGCATCTCCTGCTTCTTGGCGGCGAGATTGACGCAATGATCGAAATAGCCCGACACTACGTCGGCGCTGCCGCCGAGCACGGCCTTCAGCGCATCCGAGCCGCCCTTGAGATCGACCAGTTCGACGGCCAGGCCGGCGTTGTCGTATTCGCCGAGTTCCTTCGCCAGCACCGTCGGCAGATAGCACAGGCAGGCGCCGCCGCCGACCGCGATGGTGACCTTGCTCTGCGCGGTCGCCACGCCGCTCGTCAGCGTCAGCGCCAGCAACGGCGCGAGCAGTCTGGTCAGATCGATCCTCATGGCGTTCTCCCTGTGTCCCGGTCGCGCGGACGATAGTGCAAGTTCGGCCGAGACTCTAGCCGCCATGCTCTGCGAGTTTCGGTTTCCACACCAGCAGCCGGCGCTCCACCAGCGTGACCCCGAGATCAATCAGGATCACGAAGGCCGACAGCACGAACATCCCGGCGAAGACGCCGGCGACATCGAACACGCCCTCGGCCTGCTGGATCAGATAGCCGAGGCCGGCGGCGGAGCCGAGATATTCGCCGACCACCGCGCCGACCACGGCGAAGCCGACCGAGGTGTGCAGCGACGAGAACATCCACGACAGCGCCGAGGGCCAGAACACGTGGCGCACCAATTGCCGTTCGCTCATGCCGAGCATCCGCGCATTGTCGACCAGCGTCGCATTGGTCTCCTTGACGCCCTGATAGACGTTGAAGAACACCACGAAGAACACCAGCGTGACGCCGAGCGCGACCTTCGACCAGATCCCGAGCCCGAGCCACAGCGTGAAGATCGGCGCCAGCACCACGCGCGGCAGCGCGTTGACCATCTTGACGTAGGGGTCGAACACCTGCGCCACGCGCGGCTGCCGCGCGAACCAGAACCCGACCAGTACGCCGCCGACCGAGCCGATCGCGAACGCCAGAATCGATTCCCACAGCGTGATCAAGAGATGTTTCCAGATCACGCCGGAGACGAACCAGGCGACGATTTGCTTGGCCACATCGACCGGATTGGAGAAAAAGAACGGCGGCAGCAGCATCTTGCCGAACACCGGCACCGAGGCGAAGAACTGCCACAGCCCCAGCACCACCACGGCGACTAGCACCTGCAGCGCGAGCAACGTCACGCGGGACATCGCGAGGCTCCTCTGCCCGCTGAAGGTCGCATAGCGCAGGCTCGCCGCAGCGCGCCCTTCTCCCCTCCCCCTTGCGGGGAGGGGTCGGGGGTGGGGGTAGCCGCGGGGGCGGTGCTCGCGGCACCCCCACCCCGGCCTCCGCTTCCGTCGATGCTGCGCATCGCCGTCGCTCGGCCGACCCTCCCCGCAAGGGGGAGGGGTATCTCTGCGCCAGTGGCCACCGCTGCAAACATGGAGCCCATCATCCCACCGCCTCGCCGGCCTGGGCGTAGCCCTTCATCACTTCGTCGCGCAGCACTGCCCAGATCTCGCGATGCAGGGCGTGGAATTCGTGGGTCAGCCGGATCTCGAAATTGTCCCGCGGGCGCGGCAGCGCGACCGTCCAGTCGCCGATGATCCGCGACGACGGCCCCGCCGACATGATCACCACGCGATCGGCCAGCGCGATCGCCTCCTCCAGATCGTGGGTGACGAACAGCACCGCCTTGCGGTCGGCGGTCCACAATTGCAGCAGCAGATTGCCGATGATCTGTCTGGTCTGGGCGTCGAGCGGCCCGAACGGCTCGTCCATCAAGAGAATCTTCGGATCGCGGATCAGCACCTGCGCCAGGCCAACGCGCTTGCGCTGGCCGCCCGACAGCATGTGCGGATAGCGGTTGGCGAAGCCGCCGAGCCCGACCGACTCCAGCCAGCCCTGCGCGCGCTGTAGCGCGTGCGTCCGCGGCGCGCCGGCGATTTCCAGCCCGATCGCCACATTATCGATCGCGGTCTTCCAGGGAAACAGCGCGTCGGCCTGAAACAGATAGCCGGCCTCGCGATTGAGTCCCGTGAGCGGCGCGTCGAAGATCCGCACCGTGCCCGAGGCCGGCGTCAGCAATCCGGCGGCGACATTGAGCAGCGTCGATTTTCCGCAACCGGTGGGTCCGACGATGGCGACGAATTCGCCGTCAGCGACAGCGAGCCGCGCCTGCTCGACCGCGGTGTAGAGCCGCGCATCGGCGAGGCGAAACGCCACCGTCGCGTCGTGCAACGCGACCGCCGTCGATGCCTCGCCTGTCCGCACGCGTATCCCCCGCTGGTCTGTGGTGCGCAGAATCCACGGCTGGCCGCAACATGCAAGCGCCGCGTCGCTTTGTCGATGCGGCAGGGTGTGATAATTGCGGATCGCATGAGCGACGCCCCGCTAATGATCGCCTATGCCGATCTCGACAAAAGTTTCGACGGCGGCCGCGTTAAGGCCGTCGATGCGGTGTCGCTCGGCGTTGCCGCCGGCGAGTTCCTCGCCATCGTCGGCGGCTCCGGCAGCGGCAAGACCACTCTGTTGCGGCTCACCAACCGGCTGATCGACGCCGACCGCGGCCAAATTCGAATCGCCGGCGAAGACATTCGCACCGCCGACCCGATCGCGCTGCGGCGGCGGATCGGATATGTGTTCCAGAGCGCCGCGCTGTTTCCGCATCTCAGCGTCGCCGCCAATATCGGAATCACCCCGAAACTGCTGGGCTGGCCGGCGCGCGCCATCGCCGCGCGGGTCGACGAATTGCTCGATCTGGTGCGGCTCGACCGCGCCGCGCACCGCGACCGCTTTCCGCAGGAACTGAGCGGCGGCCAGCGCCAGCGCGTCGGCGTCGCCAGGGCGCTCGCCGCGAGGCCGCAGATCGTACTGATGGACGAGCCGTTCGGCGCGCTCGATCCGTTGACGCGCGACGCGCTGGGCGAGGATTTTCGCGCGCTGCACGAACGGCTCGGCCTCACCACCATCATGATCACCCATGACATCACCGAGGCGCTGCTGCTGGCCGACCGGGTCGCCGTGATGCGCGGCGGACAATTGCTGGCGCAGGGCACGCCCGCCGAGCTGTCGCACAGCGATGACGCTTATGTCGGCGAATTGCTGCGCACGCCGCGCCGCCAGGCCGCACGGCTGGCGGAGCTGTTGCCGCGGGACGACCGCGCATGAACCCGTTCTCCGATCCACGCTGGGGCGAGGCGCTGGCGCATCTGCCGGATTATCTCGGCAACCATGTCCGCGTCAGCATCGCGGCGCTGGCGCTCGGGCTCGCGGTCAGCCTGCCGCTGGCGATCATCGCGCGCAACCGGCCGGCGCTGCGCGCCACCCTGCTCGGCTTCGCCAGCATCGTGCAGACCGTGCCGGGGCTGGCGCTGCTCGCCTTGTTCTATCCGCTGCTGCTGGCGCTGGCGGCGCTGTCGCTGCAATGGTTCGGCGTCGGCTTCTCGGCGTTCGGATTCTTGCCGGCGGTGCTGGCGCTGGCGCTGTATTCGATGCTCCCGGTGCTGCGCAACACCATCACCGGCCTGAACGGCGTCGATCCCGCGCTGATTGAGGCCGCGCAGGGCGTCGGCATGACGCCGCGCCAAACGCTGACGATGGTCGAGCTACCGCTGGCGCTGCCGGTGATGATGGCCGGGATCCGCACCGCCGCAGTGTGGGTGATCGGCACCGCGACGCTGTCGACGCCGATCGGCCAGAGCAGCCTCGGCAACTATATCTTCGCCGGCCTGCAAACCCAGAACTGGGTGCTGGTGCTGTTCGGCTGCGCCGCAGCCGCCGTGCTGGCGCTCGCGGTCGATCAATTGCTGGCGCTGGTCGAAACCGGATTGCGGCTGCGCAGCCGCGCCCGCGCCGCGCTCGGTGGAATCGGCATCGTCGCCCTGGTGGCCGCGACGCTGGCGCCGTCATGGGGACAGACGAAGTCGAGCTATATGGTCGGCGCCAAGACCTTCGCCGAGCAATATGTGCTGTCGGCGCTGATCGCGCAGCGGCTGCGCGCAGCCGGCCTGTCGGCGACGACGCGCGAGGGACTCGGCTCCAACGTGATCTATGACGCGGTGGCGTCGGGCGATATCGACGTCTATGTCGATTACTCCGGCACGCTATGGGCCAATCAGTTTCATCACAGCGATATCAAGCCGCGCGCGGAATTGCTCGCCGATCTGAAGCTCGAACTGGCGAAAGCCAAGGTCACCCTGCTCGGCGAGCTCGGCTTCGAAAACGCCTATGCGCTGGTGATGCCGCGCGCCCGCGCCGAGGCGCTGAAGATCCGCTCGATCGCCGATCTGGCGGCGCATGCCGCGACGCTGTCGATCGCCGGCGACTATGAATTCTTCTCGCGACCCGAATGGGCCGGGCTGCAACGGGCCTACGGGCTGGCGTTTCACGCCCAGCGCACGATGCAGCCGGACTTCATGTATGCGGCGGCCGGCTCCGGCGAGGTCGACGTCATCGCCGGCTACACCTCGGACGGGCTGATCGCCAAATATGATCTGGTGGTGCTGGACGATCCCAGGCACGCCATCCCGCCCTATGACGCGATCGTGCTGCTGGCACCGCAACGCGCCGGCGACGCGGCGCTGCGCGCCGCGCTGCAGCCACTGCTCGGCCGCATCGACATCGCGACCATGCGGCAGGCCAATCTGCGCGCCGCCGGCGGCGACGGCGCGAGCTCGCAAGACGCGGTGGCGCGCTGGCTGTGGGACAGAATCGGCCAACGCTGACGCGATGCGTCACGGCTGCGGCGGCAACAGCCCGAGCCGCTTGGCGATGATCCGGTCGACCAGCCGCGCCGGCAGCCACATCATCAGCAGATGCCGCAGCGGCGACGGCGAGATCGCGTAGCGCACCTTGGGCTTGTCCGCGGTCAGCGCAAAGTGGATGCGCTCGGCGATTTGCTCCGGCGGCAGTCCGCTGGCGTCCATCTGCGGCAGGAATTGCAGGATCCGCTGCAGCGCCGGGTAGAACGGCGAATTCTTGTAGGCGGAAAAATCCTCCTGCTCGGCCTTGGCCCAGATCGGGGTCTTCACCGCGCCGGGACCAATAATGATGACGTCGATGCCGAACAGCATCAGCTCGCGGCGCAGGCCTTCGCTCAGCCCTTCCAGCGCATGCTTCGACGCCGAATAGGCCGCCATCAGCGGATTGCCGATCTTGCCGGCCACCGAGCTGATCATCACGATCCGGCCCGGCGGGCCGCTCAGCGCGCGGTCGGCGCCGAGCAGCGGCCCGAACGCTTGTGTCGCGACGATCGGCCCGATCACATTGACCTCGAACTGGCGGCGGAACTGATCGGCCGATAATTCCAGCACCGGACCGGCCACCGAAATCCCGGCATTGTTGACCAGGCCGGCCAGCGTCTCGCCGTGCAATGCCGCGCGCACCTCGCGCGCCGCCACCAGCACCGCGGCCTCGTCGGTGACGTCGAAAACGAGTGGCGTGAAATGCGCGCCGAACTCGGCCTTGAGCCGCTCGGCATCGGCGGCCTTGCGCACGCTGCCGAACACCGCGAAGCCGCGCTCAAGCAGCAGTTTTGCGGCGGCGTGGCCGATCCCGGTGGAGACGCCGGTAATGACGATGGATCGCATGGGAAAACTCCTGCCCTGCCGATTGCCGGCCCAAGCTAGCCTGCGCCGGCCGCCGCGGTCGAGAGCCACCGGCCAAGAAGCGGAGGCGCCGCGCCGTCGTCAGCCATCCGCGCCATCGAGCCCGAAATGCCGCAGGATCGTCTGCGCCGCCGCCTCCGCCGGTAGCGCCGCCGTATCCAGCATCAGGCAGTCGTCGCGCGGCACCGGTGTCAGATTGTAGCCGGCGCAGAACGCATCGAGGCCCTGCATCGAGCTGATCTTGCGCCGCGCCACGCGGTCCGGATTGCCGACCCGCCGCGCGGTCTCGGCGGCATCGCAATGCAGAAACACCGGCAGCAAGGCGCCGCCCGGCTGCACCGTGGCCTCGAATTGCTCGAGCGCCACCCGGTCGTCGGGCTCGGCATAGCAGAACGTCGCGACCACCAGCGGCACGCTTTGCCGCACCGCCGCCGCCAGCGCGGCCAGCCGGACCTCGTGCACCAGCTCCCAAAATCCCGGCGCGCCGAACTCGAACAGGGTGCGGGCGAAATCGATCGCCGCATGATTGTCGAACAGCCGCCCGGGCACGCGCCCGAGCAGCGCGCGGGCCACCGTCAACTTGCCGCTTGCCGGCTTGCCATGCAGGAAAATCAGCTTCATCCCGAATGCTACCCGGCGCGGCGCGCCGGCAGCAAGACCGCGCGGCGACAAACCCGACCGCGTCGCCGCGAGTGACCCGATTTACAATCGCGCCGGGCGATGCGATCACCTTGCCCAAGGCCCCGCGAGACAACAAGAACAGGGCTTCGGAGGAACGATGACCAGGCATTTTTCAAGGACCGCCATCATGTGCGCCATTGCGACCTCGACCTTTGCCGCGGCAGCGCTGGCCGAGGAAAACATCGCCGGCACCTACAGACTGATCAGCAGCCAGCGCAAAATCGTCGACACCGGCGAGGTGCTCGACACCTACGGCAAGAATCCCGTCGGCTTCATCATGTACGGCAACGACGGCCGGATGCTCGCGCTGATCACCTATGACAACAGAAAGGCGCCCGCCGATATCGCCAAGGTCACCGACGCGGACAAGGTCGGGCTCTACAATTCGATGATGTCGTATGGCGGCACGTACAAGTTCGACGGCAAGAAGGTCGAACACCACATCGACGTGTCGTACAATCAGATGTGGACCGGGACCACCACCGTTCGCGACATCGTCAAGGATGGCGACCGGCTGATCTACACCACGCGGCCGGCGCCGTTCTCCGGCGACGGCAAGGTCAGCATCACGACCTTGATTTGGGAAAAAGTGAAGTAGCGGCGCGCGGACAGCGCCGAAGCAGAACGGCGGCTGGATCGCTCCAGCCGCCGTTGACACTCAGTTCTTGCTCTTATCGACCAGCGCGCCCTTCTTGATCCAGGGCATCATGTCGCGGAGTTTCGCGCCGACTTCCTCGATCGGGTGGGCGGCGAGACGGGCGCGGGTGGCCTTGAACGAGGTCTGGTTGACCTTGTTTTCCAGCATCCAGTCGCGGGCGAACTTGCCGCTCTGGATGTTCTCCAGCACGCGCTTCATCTCGGCCTTGGTCTCGGCGGTGACGATCCGCGGGCCGGTGACGTATTCGCCGTATTCGGCGGTGTTGGAGATCGAGTAGTTCATGTTGGCGATGCCGCCTTCATAGATCAGGTCGACGATCAGCTTCACCTCGTGCAGACACTCGAAGTAGGCCATCTCCGGCGCGTAGCCGGCTTCGACCAGGGTCTCGAAGCCGCCCTTGATCAGTTCGACCAGGCCGCCGCACAGCACGACCTGCTCGCCGAACAGATCGGTCTCGCATTCTTCCTTGAACGAGGTCTCGATGATGCCGGCGCGGCCGCCGCCGATCGCCGAGGCGTAGCTGAGGCCGAGGTCGTGGGCGTTGCCGGAGGAATCCTTGCTGATCGCGATCAGGCAGGGCACGCCGCCGCCGCGCTGATATTCCGAGCGCACGGTGTGGCCGGGGCCCTTCGGCGCGATCATCAGCACGTCGAGATCGGCGCGCGGCTCCAGCAGGTTGAAATGCACGTTGAGGCCGTGGGCGAACAGCAGCGCCGCGCCGTTCTTCATGTTGTCGTGCAGGTGCTCGCGATAGATGTCGCCCTGCAATTCGTCCGGGGTCAGCATCATCATGACGTCGGCCCATTTGGCGGCTTCGGCGACTTCCATCACCTTGAAGCCGGCGTTCTCGGCCTTCTGCGCGGTGGCCGAGCCCTTGCGCAGCGCGATCGCGACGTCCTTGACGCCGGAATCCTTCAGGTTCAGCGCATGGGCGTGGCCCTGGCTGCCGTAGCCGATGATGCAGACCTTCTTGCCCTTGATGAGATTGATGTCCGCGTCGCGATCGTAATAAACCCGCATGGTGGTTCCTCTGTTTCGACGGCCCCCGGCCGCCAGTCCTGCGATTGATCAGGCCTAAGGCGCCGACCATTGAATTGCCGCCGGTTTTTAGGGCGGCGGGTGCCGCGAAACAAGCCCGCGACGGTGATTTCTACCCCTGCCCCGGGCTCATGGCTCCCGCAGCACGGGATACAGCGAGGCCAGCAGCAGCCCGGCCATCACCAGATTGAAGGCGCGCACCGCGCGGGGCGATTTCAGCAGCGTTTGCAGTGCAGTGCCGAACACCGCCCAGGTCGTCGAGGAGACCGAACCGATCAGCAGCAGGGTCAGCACCTGGATCATGATGTTCCAAGGATAGGTGGCGATCGCCGCATAGGCCGTTATGGTGCCGATCGCGATCACCCAGCCCTTGACGTTGACCCACTGAAACAGCGCCGCCTGCGTGAAAGTCATCGGCCGGCCCTGCGCCAAGCCGCCCGGATCGGCGGGCTTCGCCATCGCGATCATCACCGCCAGATACACCAGATAGGCCGCGCCGGCATATTTCAGCAGGCTTTGCAGCAGCGGAAACGCTATGAACACCGCGCCCAGCCCCAGCCCCATCGCGGCGGCCAGCACCGCAAATCCGATCGCGACGCCGGCGATGTGCGGCACAGTGCGGCGGAAGCCGAAATGCAGCCCGGACGCCAGCAGCATGATGTTGTTCGGCCCCGGCGTGAACAGCGTCGCGACGGCGAACACGATGAAGGCGATCAGCAGTTCCTGCGACATCGGCGCCCCTCAGCCGACTTCGGGCAGCGGCCGCGCACGGCCGAACAGCAGCATGATGGCGATGCCGGCGACCACGATCAGCATGCCCGACAGGCGCAGCGGCCCGAACTGCTCGCCGAACACCAGGCTGGAGGCCCCCGCCCCGATGAACGGCACCAACAGCGCGAAGGGCACCACCTGCGCCGCCGTATAGGCGTGCAGCAGCCGGCCCCAGATCCAATAACCGATCGTCGTGCTGCCAATCGACAGCGACAGCATCGCGGCCATCACCCCCGGCGACAGCTGCGTCAACGATGCCGCGATCGCCGCCGGCCCGTCGGCCAGCAGCGCCACCGCGGCCAGCGGCGGCAGCGACGCCAGGCTGATCCAGGCGAACAGATCGAGCATCGGCACGTCGCGGGCGCGGCGCAGCAACAGATTTGTGAAGGCGAAGCTGATCGGCGCGGTCATGGTGACGGCGAAGGCGAAGAAGCTGAAATCATAGCCGACGGTGAAGCAGATCATCAGCAGCCCGCAGGCGGCGACGCCGATCCCGATCAGCTGCACCCGCGTCGGGCGCTCGCCGAGCAGCACGGCGGCAAACGCGATGGTGAACAGCGCCTGGCTCTGCACGATCACCGCGGTCAAGCCCGCCGGCACGCCCTGCGCGATGCCCCAGCTTTGGGTCAGATATTGCCACACCAACAGCAGGCTGATGCCGATCCACACCGGCCACGCCAGCTTCGGCCGCGGCAGCAGCAGGCACGGCAGCGCGGTGATCGCAAACCGTACCAGATTCAGCAGCGTCGGCGTCATCTCGGTGAGCGCGTAGCGGGTGAACACGAAACCAAACCCCCAGATCACCGCGACCCAGAGCGCCAGCAAGATATCGAATGGCTTCATGCTGCGCGATCGAACCGGTCAGGCATTGCCGGCCCCATCAGCGATGACACTGAACTCGATCCCAAGCAGCGCCGCGAGCTTGATCCGCACGTCATGGACGAAAGGCCCGGGAACGCTTCCAGCCGCGCTCGAAAATCCAGAGTCACATCCCCTCAGCGCCGCGGCCGATCGCGGCGACGCCGGTGCGCGAGACCTCGACCAGGCCGAGCGGGCGCATCAGGTCGATGAACTGGTTGATCTTGGCGGAGTTGCCGGTGATCTCGAACACGAAGCTCTCGGTGGTGGCGTCGATCACCCGGGCTCGGAACGCTTCGGCCATCCGCAGCGCCTCGATGCGATGCTCGCCGGTGCCGCGCAGCTTCACCATCGCCAGTTCGCGCTCGATCGATCGGCCGGTCAGCGTCATATCGACCACGCGATAGACCGGCACCATGCGGTCGAGCTGGTGCTTGATCTGCTGGATCACCATCGGGGTGCCGGTGGTGACGATGGTGATGCGCGAGACGTGCTTCTGCGCCTCGGTCTCGGAGACGGTGAGGCTCTCGATGTTGTAGCCGCGGCCGGAAAACAGACCGATGACGCGGGCAAGCACGCCGGGCTCGTTCTGCACCAGTACCGACAGCGTGTGGGTCTCGTTGGAATCGTGGCGCTCTTCCATGAAGTAGGCGGATGCGGGCTGGTTCATCTGAATTCCCTGTCAATCTTGGGTCCGGTCCGTCGGACTAATCGGTTGTGCGTGGCGCCGCCTCATCCACTCCCGTCATCCCCGCGAAAGCGGGAACCCAGTATTCCGCGGCGTTCGTTGTGAACCGCGCCGTTGCGGAATACTGGGTCGCCCGGTCAAGCCGGGCGATGACGGCATCAGATGAGGCGCCGCCTGGTAACAATCACCTCACACCAGCGCCTTGCCGCCGGCGAAGGCGGCCGCGGTGGTTTCGTCGTTGGCTTCCGCCGGCAGCAGCATTTCGTTATGCGCCTTTCCGGACGGAATCATCGGGAAGCAGTTCTCCAGCGAGGCGACGCGGCAGTCGAACAGCACCGGCTTCTTCACCTTGATCATCTCCATGATCGCGCCGTCGAGATCTGCCGGCTTGAACACCTGGAAGCCGACCGCGCCATAGGCGTCCGCCAGCTTGACGAAGTCCGG
Organism: Rhodopseudomonas sp.; assembly: GCF_013377015.1. Lineage (GTDB taxonomy): Bacteria > Pseudomonadota > Alphaproteobacteria > Rhizobiales > Xanthobacteraceae > JARJEH01. Next base: position 860,465 of record NZ_JACABA010000002.1, read on the forward strand.
CATCGCCTCGGAATAGGAATGCGACAGCCGGTTGCCGTGCAGCAGCTGCTGCCACTGCCGCACCATTCCCATATGGTTGTTGTTGAGGATGAAGATCTTGATCGGCAATTCGTACTGCACCGCGGTCGACATCTCCTGCATCGTCATCTGCACCGAGGCGTCGCCGGCGATGTCGATGACGAGGCTGTCCGGATGCGCCACCTGGACGCCGAGCGCCGCCGGCAGGCCGTAGCCCATGGTGCCGAGCCCACCCGAGGTCATCCAGCGCTTCGGCTGTTCGAAGCCGAAGAACTGCGCCGCCCACATCTGGTGCTGGCCGACCTCGGTGGTGATGTAGGTGTCGCGACCGCGCACCGCCTCGTACAGCCGCTGGATCGCGAATTGCGGCAGGATCACGTCGTTGTTCTTCTTGTAGGCCAGCGAGTTGCGCGCACGCCAGCGGCCGATCTCGAACCACCACGGATCGATCCTGGGCTTCTTGGCCTCGGCCTTGAACACGGACAACAGATCGCCGAGCACGCTGGCGACGTCGCCGATGATCGGCACGTCGACCCGGATATTCTTGTTGATCGAGGACGGGTCGATGTCGATGTGGATCTTCTTGGAGTTCGGCGAGAACGCGTCGGTGCGGCCGGTGATGCGGTCGTCGAACCGCGCGCCGATGCACAGCATGACGTCGCAATCATGCATCGCCATGTTGGCCTCGTAGGTGCCGTGCATGCCGAGCATGCCGAGCCAGTTCTTGCCCGAGGCCGGATAGGCGCCCAGCCCCATCAGCGTCGAGGTGATCGGGAAATCGGTGACCTCGACCAGTTCGCGCAGCAGTTTCGAGGCCTCGTTGCCGGAGTTGATCACGCCGCCGCCCGAATAGATGATCGGCCGCTTGGCGCCGGCCAAGAGCGCCACAGCTTTGCGGATCTGGGCGGCGTCGCCTTTCAGCCGCGGCGTGTAGCTGACATGGACGTCGGCCTTGCGCGGCGGATGATAGGTCCCGGTGGCGAACTGCACGTCCTTCGGCACGTCGACCACCACCGGACCCGGCCGGCCGCTGGTTGCGACGTAGAACGCCTCGTGCAACACGCGGGCGAGATCCTTGATGTCGCGCACCAGCCAGTTGTGCTTAGTGCATGGCCGGGTGATTCCGACAGTGTCGCATTCCTGGAACGCATCATTGCCGATCAGATGGGTCGGCACCTGCCCGGTGATGCAAACCAGCGGGATCGAATCCATCAAGGCGTCGGCCAGCGGCGTCACCATGTTGGTGGCGCCCGGCCCCGAGGTCACCAGCACCACGCCGGGCTTGCCGGTGGAGCGCGCATAGCCCTCGGCGGCGTGGCCGGCGCCCTGCTCGTGCCGCACCAGGATGTGCTGCAAATGCTCCTGCTGCATAAACAGCTCGTCATAGATCGGAAGCACCGCGCCGCCCGGATAGCCGAAGATGTGCTTGACGCCATGGTCGATCATGGCGCGGACGATCATCGCCGCACCGGTCATCTGGTTGGGGTCGTGGCTCGTGTCACTGGCTGCGGTGGTCATTGGCTGCTCCGGATGCGCTGGTCGCGCTGGCTTGCTCAAGTGGTTCGGAAAATAAAAAAGGGCCCGAGAGGCCCTGGCACGCACCGCCCGTTCTGGATGGCCTCAGCCACCCACGGCGATGCGCCAGGGTACGACGACGATAAGCAGTTCGGTAATTTTATGTCGCATATCGCGGCTCAGGCTTCCCAAAGGTTGCGCGGAACATACTGGCCAAACCGGGAAAGTCAAGGCGGGACAGTCATGCGCAGGATCAGACCTTAGCCGGGTTTTTGCCGCTTCGCGAGCCGGAAAAGCCGGCACTCAATTATGCGCGCAGGCCTTCAAACTGTTGCGCCAGCCAATCCCCCGCTTCTTCCGGCTTCACCCAGCAAAACTCCGGCAATTGATGCCGAAACCAGGTGAATTGCCGTTTGGCGTAGTGCCGCGTATCAGCGCTGCCGATCGCGGCTGCCTCCTCGCGCGAAATCTCGCCGTCGAGATGCCGGATCAGCGCCGGCACGCCGTGCGCCTTCATTGCCGGCAACAACGGATCGAGGTTTCGAGCCTTCAGCGCCGCCACTTCGTCGAGCGCCCCGGCCTGCAGCATGGCGTCGAACCGCGCGTCAATCCGGGCGTAAAGCTGATCGCGGTCCGGCGCCAGAAACAGCGCCGTGACCTCGTCCGGCGGCAACAGCGGCGGCAGTCCCTCGGAATGCCAGTCGGTCAGCGAGCGCCCGGTCGCTTCGACCACTTCCAGCGCCCGCGCCACCCGACTGCGGTCGGCCGGCCGCAGCCGGATCGCCGATTCCGGATCGCGCTGCGCCAATTCGGCATGCAGGGCGCCAACGCCGTCGCGCTCCAGCCTGGCCCGGACGTCGTCGCGAACATGCTGCGGGATCGCCGGCACCGCTGACAACCCCCGCGTCAGCGCCTTGAAATACAGGCCGGAGCCGCCGACGAAGATCGGCAGCCGGTTCTCCGCGCGCGCTACCTCCAGCATCGCGGTCGCGACCGTGACCCAGGCGCCGGCGGAGAAATTCACCGCGGCGTCGACGGTGCCGTATAGCCAGTGCGGCGCGGCGGCCTCGTCCTGCGGCGTCGGCCGCGCGGTGATGATGCGCAGGTCACGATAGACCTGCATCGAATCGGTATTGATCACCACGCCGCCGCGGGCCTGCGCCAGCCGCAGCGCCAGCGCCGACTTGCCGCTGGCGGTCGGCCCTGCGATAAGCACCGCCTTCGGCTCAGGACCCAGCTTTCCCATGTCGCTCGTCGCCACGCTCATCTGCAACCCGAACGATCCCGCGCTCGATGCCACCGTGATCGACGGCGCCCGCGCGGTACTGCCTCAGCCCAACCAAGCGACCTGGCTGCACGACGGCATCGCCGCCGATATTACCTTCGCCAGCGCCGACGATATTCAGGCCCTTGCCGAGCGGCTGCACGCCGCGCGCGGCGACCTGCCGATCGACATTGTCGTGCAGCCTGCGGCGACACGGCGCAAGAAACTTTTTCTCGCCGACATGGATTCCACCATGATCGGCCAGGAGTGCATCGACGAGCTCGCCGACTTCGCCGGGCTGAAGGCGCATGTCGCCGCGATCACCGAACGCGCAATGCATGGCGAGATCGAATTCGAACCTGCGCTGCGCGAGCGCGTCGCGTTGCTCAAGGGCCTTGCGGTCGGCGTAATCGACGAGGTGCTGGCCAAACGCATCACGCTGACGCCGGGCGGCCGCAAATTGGTCGCGACGATGCGCGCGCACGGCGCCCGCACCTGCCTGGTCTCCGGCGGCTTCACCCAGTTCACCCAGGTGATCGCCGCCCGGCTCGGTTTCGAGGAACACCGCGCCAATGAACTCCTGGTCGCCGACGGCAAATTGCTCGGCACCGTCGCCGAACCCATTCTCGGCCGCGAGGCCAAGCTGGCGACGCTGCTGGAATTGCGCGAGGCCGACGACCTCGACGCCATCGACACGCTGGTCGCCGGCGACGGCGCCAACGACCTCGGCATGATCCAGGCCGCCGGCCTCGGCATCGCGTATCACGCCAAACCCGCGGTCGCCGTTGCCGCGCACGGCCGGATCGATTTTGCCGATCTCACCGCGCTGCTCTATGCGCAGGGCTATCAGCGCAGCGAGTTCGTCGACTGAGGCGTGCAGCGCTGGCGCGCGCACCCGTGGAACTCAGTTCGGGACATGATCAACAAAGAGTTAATCCCGAGAACGACCGAGACCACGAGGAATGCACCGATCGGGGCATTTCATCACAGAAAGCGGCGTCCGGGCCGGGAAGCTGCGCCGATCCGGCGTCCGCGCGTTTGCAAACGCCCGCGCGCACGGGATGCCGCAGCTCCGCCGCTTAACAATTTCTCCAACAAACGATCGGCATAGTCCGATTTCAGCAATCCAGCGATACGAGTTCATCACATGGCAGACACCCCACCCTTGGCATCCTTCGGCAAGGTGATCTCCGTCCGTGGATCATTGGCTCGGGTCGGCCTGCTGCCGGAAAGCCGTCTGGTGCCTTCGGCGGTGCGTGCGACGGTCGGTCGCTTCATCAGCATTCGCACCGCAAGCTCGACCATCATCGCGATGATCACCGAGGTTTCCTGCGAGAACATGCCGGCGAACGACCCCTATATCGCGAACGCGGCGGTCGATCTGCTCGGCGAGATCATCAACACCGGGACGCGTCCGAAATTCCAGCGCGGCGTCACCAACTACCCGACCATCGGCGACGCCGTCGACCTGATTTCCAGCGAGGATCTGCGGATCGTCTACGCCCCGACCGGATCGGACCAGATCAATGTCGGCACGCTGCAGCAGGACCCCTCCGTGATCGCCTATGTCGACATCGAGGAAATGCTCTCCAAGCATTTCGCGGTGCTGGGCTCGACCGGCGTCGGCAAATCCAGCGGCGTCTCGCTACTGCTCAACGAAATCCTCAAGTCGCGCCCGAATCTGCGGATCTTCCTGCTCGACGTCCACAACGAATATGGCCGCTGCTTCGGCGACCGCGCCCTGGTCTTGAACCCGCGCAATCTGAAGCTGCCGTTCTGGCTGTTCAATTTCGAGGAAATCGTCGACGTGCTGTTCGCCGGCCGACCCGGCGTACCGGAAGAGCTGGATATTTTGGCCGAAGTGGTGCCGATCGCCAAGGGCGTCTACACCCAGTATCAGAACGCCGACCGCATCGGGCTGAAGCGGATCGATCCGAAGACCATCGGCTACACCGCCGACACCCCGGTGCCCTATCGCCTCGTCGACCTGATCTCGCTGATCGACGAGCGAATGGGCAAACTGGAAAATCGCTCATCGCGGATCATCTATCACAAGCTGATCTCGCGGATCGAGACCGTGCGCAACGATCCGCGCTACGCCTTCATGTTCGACAACGCCAATGTCGGCGGCGACACCATGGCGGAAGTGATCAGCTATCTGTTCCGGCTGCCGGCCAATGGCAAGCCGATGACCATCATGCAGCTCGCCGGCTTCCCCGCCGAAGTCGTCGACTCCGTGGTCTCGGTGCTGTGCCGCATGGCGTTCGATTTCGGGCTGTGGAGCGACGGCGTCTCGCCCTTGCTGTTCGTCTGCGAGGAAGCGCATCGCTACGCCGCCGCCGACCGCAACATCGGCTTCGGGCCGACCCGCAAGGCGGTGTCGCGGATTGCCAAGGAAGGCCGCAAATACGGCGTCTATCTCGGGCTGGTGACGCAGCGCCCGGCCGAACTCGACGCCACCATCATCTCGCAATGCAACACGCTGTTCGCGATGCGGCTCGCCAATGATCGCGACCAGGCGCTGCTGCGCTCGGCGGTGTCGGACGCCGCCGCCAATCTCTTGTCGTTCGTCCCCTCGCTCGGCACCCGCGAAGTGCTGGCGTTCGGCGAAGGCGTGGCGCTGCCGACGAGGCTGCGCTTCAAGGAAGTGCCGCTGCATCAGCTGCCGCGCTCGGAAGCCGCGATCTCGACGGTGCCGTCGGCGGCGGCCGGCCATGACATGCACTTTGTCAGCGCCGTGCTCGAGCGCTGGCGTGGCGCCACCTCGCATCGCGACGTACCGAACGATCCCGGCCCGATGGAGCGGCCGCTGGCGCGCACGGTGGAAGCGCCGATGCTGCAGCCGTCGCTGGGACTCGACCCGGATCGCTTCTCGCTGTTGAAAAAGCCGCTGCGCTGAGCCTCTCGATGGCCTAAGGTTCCGCCGCGCATCACGCGCTGCGGAACCGCCAATGACCGAACCTGCCGCGAAACGCTTTCCGACCCCTTCGCTCGCCGACATGCCCGAGGACATCCGCGCCCGCATCCTCGCGGTGCAGGAAAAATCCGGCTTCGTGCCGAACGTGTTCCTGTCGCTGGCGTTTCGTCCCGACGAATTCCGCGCCTTCTTCGCCTATCACGACGCGCTGATGGACAAGGACAGCGGCGTCACCAAGGCCGAGCGCGAGATGATCGTGGTCGCCACCTCGGCCGCCAACCAGTGCCTGTATTGCGTCGTCGCCCACGGCGCGATCCTGCGGATTCGCGCCAAGAACCCGCTGCTCGCCGACCAGATCGCGATCAACTACCGCAAGGCCGAGATCACGCCGCGGCAGAAGGCGATGCTCGACTTCGCCATGAAGGTCAGCCGCGCCGCCGAGACCGTCGTGGAGCCGGATTTCGCCGAGCTCGGCCGCCACGGCTTCAGCGACGACGACATCTGGGACATCGCCGCGGTCGCGGCGTTCTTCGCGCTGTCGAACCGGATGGCCAACGTCACCGGCATGCGCCCGAATGACGAGTTCTATCTGATGGGACGGCTGCCGAAATAGGCCGGGAGATTTCACATTGCTCGACTGGCCGGACATTGTTTTGCGTCTTGGCGTCGCGACGCTGGCTGGCGGCGCGATCGGCCTCAACCGCGACCTGCGCGGCAAGCCGATCGGCCTGCGCACGTTGGGGCTGGTCAGTCTCGCCACCGCGATGATCGTGATGATCGCCGATCCCTCCGGCCGTCTCGGAGCGATCACCGACGCCACCAGCCGGGTGATCCAGGGCATCGTCACCGGCATCGGCTTTCTCGGCGCCGGCGTCATCTTCCGCGCCGAACACCATGCCCGGATTCACGGCCTGACCAGCGCCGCCTGCACTTGGCTCACCGCCTGCGTCGGCGTCGCCTGTGGCATCGGCCAATGGCAGATCGTGACGGTGGCGCTGGCAATCACCTTCGTGGTGCTGATCGTCGGCGGCCCCACCGAACGCGCGCTGCACCGCCTGCTCGGCGGCAAGGACGACGGCGTTGACAAGGCGCCGAAGCCGGCGTCCACCGAACCGCCGCCGCTGTGACGCCGCACGGCGTCGAAGATCGGGCATCATGAGCAAGGCACCGCATTCCAGGACGGCGAAACCGCACGTGATCCGCTTCGGCGATCGCGAGGTGATCACCGAGGGCCTGCACCTGAATTTCTGGGCCGACATCAGCCACCGCTGCATGACCGCCTCGTGGCCGGGTTTCATCGCCGGCGCGGCGGTGATCTTTGTGGTGTTCAACGCGATCTTCGCGACGTTCTACTGGATTGGCGACAACCCGATCTCGAACGTCCCGGGCGGCGCCTATATCGACTATCTGTATTTCAGCATCGAGACGCTCTCGACCGCCGGCTACGGCGACATGCACCCGCAGACCCATTACGGACATTTCATCGCCACCATCGAGCTGTTCACCGGCATCTTTTCGATGTCGCTGATGACCGGATTGATTTTCGCGCGGTTCTCGCGGCCGAACGCACGGCTGCTGTTCGCCGAACATCCGGTGATCTCGATCCACGACGGCCTGCCGACCCTGATGATACGGTTCGCTAACGAGCGCCACAACATCATCAGCAACGCGACCGCGCGATTGTGGATGGTCAGGACCGAGACGACCGCGGAATCACGCACGTTTCGACGCTTCTCCGAACTGGCGCTGCTGCGCAGCGAAAGCCCCGCGCTGGCGCTGAGCTGGACGCTGTTTCATGTCATCGACGAGCAAAGCCCGCTCGATGGCCTGGGATCCGAGGAGCTGAGCGAGTCGAACGCCAGTTTCATCGTTCTGATCTCCGGCTATGACGAGATCGCCGCCCAGACCATTCATGCGCGCAAGACCTACGACTGCCGCGACATCCGCCACGGTCACCGCTATGCTGACATCGTCGGCGCGACCGACGACGGGCGGGTCAGGATCGACTACGGCCGGTTCCATCAAACCGAGCTGGAGTAGACCATTGGCGAATTCGCGCGATGCCGAGTTTTCCTGACCTGACCCGACGCGATGTGGTATCAAGCTGTAACCAATGCCGCGGGGCGGCCATGAAGAACCAACGCTCAAGCATTCCCGACGACGAGCACCGCGTGCTCCAATTCCGGCCGAGCCATGCGGCGCGGTCGTCGGCGGCGCCCGAGTCGATGCCGCTCCAGAGGCCGCAGCCGCAGAACGACCTCTCGCGCTACGAGCGCGGCCGCGACGAGCCGGACGATTTCCGCCACCGGATGCTGGCGAACGCGGCGGCCTTCGCCTTCACCGTAGCGCTCACCGCGATCGGGATCTGGCTCGCCACCAGCATCGCCGACTTGCGACGAAACCAGGATTGCGTGTTGATGGGCCGCCGGGATTGCGCCCATATTTCCTCGCCGCAAGGTTGAGTTCCAGCCTAGCCGGCGCTGGCAGATACAGAACCAGGCGGAATGCCTGTTTTCCGCGCCATTGAACTCAGGGCAGCGCTCCGATATACGGGCATTCACCTGTCCCCACGCGGCCGGCCAAGCGCCAGATCCGGCGCAGCCCGATGGCGATTTACCTCAGCTTATCAAAGGCTTAATGATGACTTCCACATTCGATCGGGTCGCCACCATCATCGCGGAAACCTGCGACATCCCGCGCGACACGATCACCCCGGAGAGCCACGCGATCGACGATCTCGGGATCGACAGTCTCGATTTCCTCGACATCGCCTTCGCGATCGACAAGGCGTTCGGTATCAAGCTGCCGCTGGAAAGATGGACCCAGGAGGTCAATGACGGCAAGGCGACCACCGAGCAGTACTTCGTCCTCAGCAATCTCAGCGCGCGCATCGACGAATTGGTCGCCGCCAAGGGCGCCTAGTCGCCCGCGCCATGAACCTCGAATATTTCCATCTGATTGATCGCATCGCCCGACTCAGCCTCGATGATCGGACCATCACGGTCGAAGCCAACGTGCCGGAGCAAAGCACCATCTTCGAGGGGCATTTTCCCGGCTATCCGCTGATGCCGGGCGTGCTGCTGATCGAAGCGATGGCACAGACTTCGGGATGGCTGCTGATCGCGCTGATGAAATTCCAGCGCATGCCGTTTCTGGCGGCGGTCAAGGAAGCCAAAATGCGAACCTTCGTCACGCCCGGCGAAAAGCTGACGATCGATGCCTCCATCATTCACGAGGGATCGGGTTTCACCATGACCAAGGCGAACATCATGAGCGGCGGCAAGCTGGCCTGCAATGCGACGCTGACGTTCCGGCACGTTCCGTTCCCGAACCCGGAGTTGCGCGGCTACATGGACGTGATGGCCAAGCGTATTGGTTTTCCGGAACAGGCGATGACCGATGGCTGACATGGAAAAAACCCGCGCCGAACCGGTTGAAGCCTGGATCACCGGGATCGGCCTGACGACCTCGCTGGCCGAAGGGCTCGACGCGCATTGGGATGCGCTGGCGCAGCGTCGCATCAACGTCGATGCAACGACGTTTGCGCCCTATCTGGTGCATCCGCTAGCCCCGGTCATCTTCGACCAGCAGATCCCGAAAAAGGGCGATCAGCGCCAGATGGAAGCCTGGCAGCGGATCGGCACCTATGCCGCTGGGCTGGCGCTGGATTCGGCCGGAATCAAGGGCAACACCGACATCCTGTCGAAGATGGACATGATCGTCGCCGCCGGCGGCGGCGAGCGCGATCTCGCGGTGGACTCCGCTATTCTGAGTTCAGAAGCCCAAGGTAATTCGTCGCCCGGCTATCTCAACGAGCGGCTGGTGAACGATCTGCGGCCGACGCTGTTTCTCGCGCAGCTCTCGAACCTCTTGGCCGGCAACATCGCCATCGTCCATGGCGTCACCGGCTCATCGCGCACCTTCATGGGCGAAGAGGCCGCGGGCGTCGATGCCGTGCGGATCGCATTGGCACGGATCGCCGCCGGCCAGAGTGACATCGCGCTGGTCGGCGCGGCGCACAATGGCGAGCGCAAAGATCAGTTGATGCTCTACGAGTTCGGCGACTTCAATCTCAAGGACACGTTCCAGCCGGTCTGGGCGCGCGAACCGAAGGGCGGCTTCGCGCTCGGCTCCGGCGGCGCCTTCCTGGTGATCGAGTCGAAGGCCCATGCCCAGGCGCGCAGCGCCAAGCCGTATGCACGGCTGACCAATGTGGTGTCCGACCTGGCTCGGCGCCAGCACCCCGGCGAGATCACAGCGACGCTGGACAAGCTGTGGTCGAAGCTCGGCCCCGTGCACAGCGACGCCGCCATCATTTCCGGCGCGCCCGGAACCGAACCCGCGACCGCCGAGGAGCGCGCATTTCTGCGCCAGCACCCGGAGCATCCGGTACGCGCCACCGCGACCGCGTTCGGCCAGATCGTGGAAGCGCAGTTTCCGCTAGGCATCGCGCTGGCGGCCTTGTCGCTCTCGCACGGCGCGCTGTTCCCACCGAACGATCCGACCGGGGTTGAGATTGAAATGTCCGCCGCTCCGACCCAGATTGTGGTGACCGGGACCGGGCACTGGCGCGGCGAAGGCATGGCGCTGGTCGAGGCCGTTCGTTGAATCCGACCACCCGACCGATGGGGACGTCATGACCGTAACGCGCGATAAATTTGGCAGACCAATCGTTGTCGTCACCGGCATGGGCGTGGTGACGTCGCTCGGCATCGGCAAGACCGACAACTGGGCCAGACTGACCGCCGGCGAATCCGGCATCAAGACCATCACCCGGTTTCCGACCGAAGGCCTGAAATCGACCATGGCAGGCGCGATTGATTTCGTGCCGGTCGAGCCGTTCTCCTCCACCGTGCTGGGCGAGAAGCTGGCCGACATCGCCACCGAGGAAGCCGTGGCGCAGGCCGGTATCGGCAGCAAGGGCGATTTCCCCGGCCCGCTGTTTCTCGCCGTGGCGCCGGTCGAACTCGAATGGCTGCCGCGCCAGGACGTGGCGCGCGCCAGCGGCGCCAATACGGCGATCGACTACGACGCGTTGCTGCGCGTCGCCGGCGGCGGCAGGTTCGCGCCCTATCACCATCGGTTCATGTTCGGCTCGGTCGCTGATCATCTGGCCGACAGCTTCGGCACCAAGGGCTCGCCGATTTCGGTGTCGACCGCCTGCGCCTCCGGTGCGAGCGCGATTCAGCTCGGCGTCGAAGCGATCCGCCGTGGCGAGACCGATGCCGCGCTGTGCGTCGCCACCGACGGCTCGGTCAATCCCGAGGCGCTGATCCGGTTCTCGCTGTTGTCGGCGCTGTCGACCCAGAACGATCCGCCGGAGGCCGCCGTCAAACCGTTCGCCAAGAACCGCGACGGCTTCGTGATGGCCGAAGGCGCCGGCGCGCTGGTGCTTGAAAGCCTCGAGGCCGCCACCGCGCGCGGCGCGACCATCCTCGGCATCGTCGCAGGCTGCGGCGAACTCGCGGATTCGTTTCACCGCACCCGCTCCAGCCCCGACGGCAAACCGATCGTCGGCTGCGTGAAGAACGCGCTGGCCGATGCCGGGCTCGGCGTCGACCAGATCGACTACATCAACGCTCACGGCACCGGCACGCCGGAAAACGACAAGATGGAATATCTCGGCATCTCGACCGTGTTCGGGGAGCGCGCCAAGACGATTCCGGTGTCGTCGAACAAGTCGATGGTCGGCCACACGCTGTCCGCCGCCGGCGCGGTGGAAGCGGTGTTCTCACTCCTGACCCTCGAGCATCAGCGGATTCCGCCGACCATCAACTACGACGTACCGGATCCCGCGATTCCGTTCGACGTGGTGCCGAATGTCGCCCGCGACGCCCGCGTCACCGCGGTGATGTCGAACTCATTCGGCTTCGGCGGCCAGAACGCGTCGCTGATTCTGACCCGAGAACCAATTTAACCGCCACTGCGAGGCGTTCACAGGGTCGCCGGGTTGACGCCATGGCGGCGGCGGCGATACGCCAGCGCCAGAGACCTGCAATTTCCTGCCGAGGACACGATCGATGCGTGCGCTCACCCTGATCGCCGACCGCCAGCTGGAGGTCGTGGAGATGCCGCCTCCCCCGCCGCCCGCGGCCGGCGAGGTGCAGATCCGCGTCGGCGCGGTCGCGCTCAATCACATCGACGTCTGGGGCTTTCGCGGCATGGCGTTCGTCAAGCGCAAGCTGCCGATCGTGGTCGGCGCCGAAGCCTCCGGCACCATCGTCGCGGTCGGCGACGGCGTCACCCGCTTTGCGCCCGGCCAGGATGTCGTGATGTACGGCGCGCTGACCTGCGGCCACTGCAAGGCCTGCCTGGAAGGCCGCGACAATTTCTGTGAGAATGTCGGCGGCCTGGTCGGCTTCCACGTCGATGGCTTCGCCCGCGAGTTGCTCAACATGCCGGAACGGCTGGTGATCCCGGTCCCCGCCGGGGTGTCGTTGCGCGACGCCGCCTGCGCGCCAATCGCGTTCTCCACCGTGCAGCACATGCTGTTCGACAATGCGAAACTGCAGCCCGGCGAAACCATCCTGGTCCATGCCGGCGGCTCCGGGATCGGCACCGTCGCGATCATGATGGCGAAGGCGATCGGCTGCACCGTAATCACCACGGTCGGCGATGATTCCAAGATCGAGGGCGTCAAGAAGCTCGGCGCCGATTATGTGATCAACTATCGCACCGATCGCTTCGAGCACGAGACCCGCAAGATCACCAAGAAGAAAGGCGTCGACGTCGTATTCGAACACGTCGGTGCCGACACCTTCAACGGTTCGTTGCTGGTGATGAAGCGCGGCGGCCGCCTCGTCACCTGCGGCTCGACCTCGGGCCCGACCGCGACCATCAATCTGATGCAGCTGTTCCAGCAGCAATACCGCATCTTCGGCTCGTTCGGCGCGACCATGAAGAACATCGCCGAAAGCCTCGACAAGATGGCGGCAGGGATGCTGCCGGTGATCGATACCGAAGTGTCGCTGGACGACGTCGGCTCCGCGCTGAAGCGAATGGAGAGCCGTCAGGTGTTCGGCAAGATCGTCGTCAGGTTCTGATGCGACTGCAACTGCTCCGCGCCAAGCTGCGCGCCAAGAAGGCGATCAAGCCGGTGATCGGGTCTCTGGTTGGCGGGCTGGCGATCGGGATGCTGCGCCTCACCCGACATTTCGATCCGATCAAGACCGCGAATTTCTTCGGCGGCCTGACCCGCCGGTTCGGACCGCTGCTGCCGGAGCAGCGGATCGGCCGCGCCAATCTGGCCGCCGCATTCCCTGACAAATCGCCCGCGGAGATCGAGACGATCCTCGCCGGCGTCTGGGAAAATCTCGGCCGCGTCGCCGCCGAATTCGCTCATCTCGACCATGTCTGGGACTACGATCCCGATCATCCCGAGCGCGGCCGGGTCGAAATCACGCCGCGCACGCTCGAATTGTTCGAGCAGTTGCGGCTCGACGGCAAGCCGGCGCTGATCTTCGCCAGCCATCTCGGCAATTGGGAGCTGCCCGCGGTGGCCGCAGTGGCGCACGGTCTCGACACCGCGGTGCTGTTTCGCCGCCCCAACATCGCCTCGGTCGACCGCATCATCCAGGAGCTGCGTGCGGTGAAGATGGGAACGCTGGTCGCCGCAGGCAGCAGTGCGCCGTTCAAGCTGGCGCAGGCGCTGCAGGACGGCAAGCATGTCGCGATGCTGGTCGATCAGCATTTTTCCAACGGCGTCGACGTCACGTTCTTTGGCCGCAAGGCGAAAGCCAATCCGATGTTGGCCCGACTGCTGCGGCAGATCGAGTGCCCGATCCACGGCGTCCGGCTGGTGCGGCTGCCGGACAACCGCTTCCGCGCCGAACTGTCCGAGGAAATCCCGCCGGCGCGCGACGCCAATGGCCGGATCGACATTCAGGGCACCATGCAGGCGGTGACCTCGGTGATCGAAGGCTGGGTGCGCGAACATCCCGAGCAGTGGCTGTGGCTGCATCGGCGCTGGCGATAACTATCGCCCGGTCTTCACCTTGGTCCACAGCCGGTTGATGGTGCGCTGGGTGGCGGCGTCGCGGGCGGTGATGACGAACAGCCGCGCCTGCATCGCCTCGTCGGGATAGATCGTTTTGTCGTTGGTCACCCTTGGATTGATGAATTCCTGGCTGGCGAGATTGCCGTTGGCATAGGACAGGAAGTCCGAATTCCGCGCCGCGATCTCCGGCCGGTACAGAAAATTGATCAGCTCATGCGCCTCGGCGACGTTCTTGGCGTCGGCGGGAATCGCCAGATTGTCGAAGAACATCTGGGCGCCCTCCTTCGGAATCGCATAGCCGATCGTGATCCCGTTGTTGGCCTCGGCGGCGCGGCTCTGCGCCTGCTTGATGTCGCCGGACCAGCCGACCACCAGGCAAATTTCGCCGGTCGCCAGCGCGCTCAGATATTCCGAGGAGTGAAACTTGCGCACCGACGGCCGCACCTTGGCAATCAGGTCGGCGGCCTTTTCGAGATCGTCGGAATTGGTGGAATTTGGATTGATATGAAGATAGTTGAGCGCTGCCGGCAATATATCGTCCGGCGAATCCAGCATGTGCACGCCGCAGTCCTTGAACTTCGCCAAATTCTGCGGCTTGAAGATCAGATCCCAGCTGTCGATCGTGCCGGCTTCGCCGATGATTTTCTTCATGGTGGCGACGTTGTAGCCGATGCCGGTGGTGCCCCACATGTAGTTCGCGGCGTATTGATTGCCGGGATCGTAAACCGCCAGCCGCTTGGTCACGGTGTCCCAAGCGTTCTTCAGGTTCGGCAGCTTCGACTTGTCGAGTTTTTGGAAGATTTTCGCGGCGATCTGCCGCTGCAGGAAATAGGCGGTCGGCACCACGACATCGTAGCCTGACTTGCCCGCGAGCAGCTTGGTTTCCAGCGTCTCGTTGGCGTCGAAAGTGTCGTAGACGACCTTGATCCCGGTCTCGCGGGTGAACTCGTCGAGCACCCCGGGCGCCATATAGTTCGACCAGTTGTAGAAATTGACGGTACGGTCCTGCGCCTGCGCGGGCAGCGCGAGCAAACCGAACAGACACAACACCGCCCCCACAATTCGCACTGGCTGGAAAATCCTGCGACGCATGGTCGTCGTCCTAGCGCCCGTGAACCGCGTCCGACAGGCGCTCGAGGGCGGTGTCGAGCGTCGAGTCCTTCTTCGCAAAGCAGAACCGCACCACCGACGTCACGGCGTCCTCCTCATAGAACGCCGATACCGGAATCGCGGCGACCTTGTAGTCGGTGACGATGCGCTTACAGAACGCCTCATCGGTTTCGTTCAACCCCAGCGGCGCGAGATCGACGGTGAGAAAATAGGTGCCCTGCGATTGGATCACAGGGAAACCAATCTGCGACAGCCCCTGCGCCAGTCGATCCCGGCTTTTCGCCAGATCCTTGCGCATCTGCAGGAAATAATCGTCGGCCTTGCCGAGCCCGTAGGCGACCGCGACCTGCAGGTTGGGCGCGGTGGTGAAGGCCAAGAACTGATGCACCTTGGCGGCCACCCGCAGCAACGGCGGGGCGGCGCAGACGAAGCCGATCTTCCAGCCGGTCAACGAGAAGATCTTGCCGGCTGAGCCGATCTTGATGCAGCGGTCGCGCATGCCATCGATCGCAATCAGCGGGATGTGGGCGCGGCCGTCAAAGGTGACGTGCTCCCAGACCTCGTCGCAGATCGCGATCGCGTCGAACTCCTGACAGAACCGCGCCAACAGTTCGAGGTCCTCGCGCGGATAGACCACGGCGGCGGGATTGAGCGGATTGTTGAAGATGATCGCACGGGTCTTGTGGCTGAAGACTTTCCGAAGCGCCTCTTCGGTAATGCGCCAGTGCGGCGGCTCCAGCCGCACCAGGCGCGGAATGCCGCCGGCCTGCCGGATGATCGGCAGATAGGAATCGTACACCGGTTGGAACACGATCACCTCGTCGCCGGGCTCGACCACGGCGAGAATCGCGCTGGCCAGCGCCTCGGTAGCGCCCGACGTCACCATCACTTCGGTCATCGGATCGAGACTGACGCCGTGCCAATGCGCGTAATGGGTGGCGATGGCCTGACGCAGTTCCGGGATCCCCATCATCGAGGGATACTGGTTGTTGCCGTTCATCACCGCTTCGGCGGCGGCGCGGCGGATGTCTTCCGGGCCCGGATCGTCAGGAAATCCCTGGCCGAGGTTGATGGCGTTGTTGTCGCGGGCGAGCTGCGACATCGCCTCGAACACGGTGACGGGAAGATCGGCAAAGACCTTGTTCATCGCTCGGATCAGCGGCCAGGCTTGGTCGGCAGGCCCGACGCCTTCCAGCCGAGAATTCCGCCGGCCAAATGCTTGTCGTAGGCCAGCCCCGCGGTCTGGGCGGCCAACGAAGCCGTCACCGAGCGCTTGCCGGAACGGCAGGCGAACACCACCTGCTTGCCCTGCGGATCAGGGATCTGCTTCGGGTCGAAGCTCGACAGCGGAATCACGACGGAGTCCGGATAGGCCTCGGCGGCCACCTCATTGGGTTCCCGGACATCCACCAGCAAATAGTGCCCCTCGGCGATCCCCTTGGCGACTTCATCCGCCGTCAAATCGTGAACTCGAAGACCCTGAACACTCACTCTTGCCTCCCCGGCGGTCGCGCGACTCGCAGCCAATTCCGCAACCACGAGGACGGCGGCACCCTGGCATTGCCATGCCAAAGTCGCGCCTTGCGCAACGAAAATCAAGCTCCGCAACAGGTTCGCCATTATTCTTGAATGATAGCCTGAATCGCAGCCCGACCATCCGTGACCAGATCAAATCGCGACCCGATTAAATCGTCACCTGGGTGCCGACCTCGACGACCCGCCCGGTCGGGATCTGGAAATAGTCGGTGGCGTCGTTGGCGGTGCGGCTGAGCGCGATGAACAGCAGATCCTGCCAGCGCGGCATCCCGGAATGCGCCGCCGGTTTCAGCAAGCGACGCGACAGGAAGAACGAGGTCGACATGATGTCGAACTGCCAGCCGAGCTTGCGGGCGATCGCCAGCGCCCGCGGCACATTCGGCGACTCGGCGAAGCCGAACCGCAGCGTCACCCGGGAGAAGGTGGCGCTGATCTGCTCCATCCGCACCCGGTCGGCCGGATCGACCCGCGGCGTCGGCGCGGTCTCGATGGTGAGAATGACGTTCTTCTCGTGCAGCACCTTGTAGTGTTTCAGGCTGTGCATCAGCGCGGTCGGCGCGCTGGTCGGATCGCTGGTCAGGAACACCGCGGTGCCCGGCACCCGCTGCGGCGGCCGCTTCTCGAGCATCGCCACCAGATCGAGCAGCGGCAACTCCAGCTTGCGCGATTTCTCGAACAACAGCCGGCTGCCGCGGCGCCAAGTGTACATCATCAGGATCGCGGCCGAGCCCATCACCAGGGGCACCCAGCCGCCCTCGAACACCTTCAGCAGGTTGGCGGTCAGGAAGGTCAGGTCGAGGAACAGGAACGGCGCGATCAGCGCGCCGGCGGCGAGCGGCGACCACTTCCAGACCTTCCAGATCACCACAAACCCCATCATCGCGGTGACCACCATGGTTCCGGTCACCGAAATGCCGTAGGCCGACGCCAGCGCGCTGGAGGAGCGGAATAGCAGCACCAGCAACAGCACGCTGCCCAGCAGCATCATGTTGACGCGCGGCACGAAGATCTGGCCGGAATGCGCTTCGGAGGTGTGGCGGATCTCGACCCGCGGCAACAGGCCGAGCTGGATCGCCTGCCGGGTCAGCGAAAACGCCCCGGTGATCACCGCCTGGCTGGCGATCACGGTGGCGGCGGTCGCCAGACACACCATCGGCAGCAGCGCCCAGTCCGGAAACATCAGGAAGAACGGGTTCTCGACCGCGGCCGGATTGCCGAGCACCAAGGCGCCCTGCCCCAGATAGTTCAGCGCCAGCGACGGCAGCACGATCACCAGCCAGGCGGCCTGGATCGGCCGCTTGCCGAAATGCCCGAGGTCGGCATACAGCGCCTCCGCGCCGGTCACTGCCAGAAACACTGCGCCGAGCGTAATGAACCCGATCAGGCCGTGATGAATCATGAAGGAGACGGCGTAGAGCGGGTTGAACGAGAGCAGAACTTCCGGCCGGCTGATGATCGGCGGAACCGCCGCCACGGCGATGACGACGAACCAAAGACACATCACTGGCCCAAAGAAGGCGGCGACTCGCGCGGTTCCGCGGGATTGCACCGCGAACAGCAGTACCAGGATCACCACCGTCAGCGGCACCACATAGGGCTCGAATGCCGCCGTCACCAGCTTGACGCCTTCGATCGCCGACAGCACCGAGAGCGCCGGTGTGATCACCGCGTCGCCGAAAAACAGCGCGCCACTGATGATCCCGAGCATCACGATCACGCCGCCGCCAGAGGAGACCGCGCGCTGCGCCAACGCCATCAGCGCCAGCGTGCCGCCCTCGCCGTGGTTGTCGGCACGCAACAGGATCAGCACATATTTCAGCGTGACCACGATGATCAGCGCCCACAAGATCAGCGACAGCACGCCGAGCACCGCGTCGGTGGCCGAGGTTGCGACCGCGCGTTCGGCAGCGACCACCGCCTCACGGAACGCATAGAGCGGGCTGGTGCCGATGTCGCCATAGACGACGCCGATGCTGCCGATCAGCAGAGCGCTAAAACTGGCGGTCGAATGCGCGTCGGCATGGCCGTTCGCCGCCGGCGGGTCCGCCGCGGGTCCGATCGTGTCACTCGACATGTTGAAAGCGCCTCGAATCGCTCGGTCGCACTATAAAGGAAGGTCCTGTTCCAGTGGGCCCGTATCACGAATTGGCACGTCGGTCATAGGATTTCGAGGTGAGCCCCGTCGCGACGATATAGGAATCCTATAAAGAGGCTCCCGGCTCTGCGTCGGTCAGATCGTAGCCGGGGTGCCGACCTCGACGACCCGCCCGATCGGGATCTGGAAACAGTCGGTGGCGTTGTCGCCGAGCGGCTGAGCGCGATGAATAGGTGGTTCCGCCAGCACGGCATCACCGACTGCGCGGCAACTACGGTTTCAGGCCCGGGGGCAGTGGCGGACTCTCGCGCATCAGGGTGATGGTCACGCGCCGGTTCGCGGCCATCGACGGGTCGTCGGGAAACAGCGGCTGACTGTCGGCCTTGCCCGACACCGCGAAGATGTGGGAGGTCGGAAGCCCGTCGCGTTCCAGAATCTGGCGCACCGCGTTGGCGCGGTCGGACGACAGATCGAAGGCGTTGTAGTCGCTGCGCGGCGGCAGCAGTCCGGCCGAGGTGTGACCGACAATCGAGACCCGCAGCGGCGTCGCCCGCAGCGGCGGCGCCAGCTTCTGGATCAATTGCCGGGTGCGCTCATAGGGAACCTTGGAGCCCTCGGCGAACATCGAACGGCCGTCCTGATCGATGATTTCCAGATTGAGGCCGTCCTTGGTCTCCTCGAACATGATGTTCTTGGAAATTTCGGCGATCTCAGGCATGTCCTGCAACGCCTGCCGCAGCGACGCCGACGCCAGCGCGAATTCGCGATCGACCTTGGTCTTCACGCCTTCGTCTTTTCTGATCTCGCCCGGACTGGGATTGTTGGTCGAGTGCTCGGGCAACACGTGCTCGGCGTTCTTCACCTTGCCGCGGGTCGGCAAGCCGTCGGATTCGATGATGCCCGAATAGCGCGACTCGCTCTGCACGCCGAACGCCTCCCGCATTGAGCCGGCGACGATCATCAGCTTCACCTTGTCCTGGGTGGAATAAGACACCAGCATCACGAAGAAGCTCATCAGCAGACCCATCAGGTCGGCGAAGGTGACGAACCAGCCATGGCCTCCGGCGTGCTCTTCGGCTTTCTTCTTCTTGGCCATCGCTTGCTTTCCAGACGGTCGTCAGCGGTCGGCGTTATGCCGGAACTGACTCGCCTTCTTCATGGCGATGCTTTTCGGGCAGGTAGGCCAGCAGCATTTCCCGCACCAGCGTCGGACTCTTGGAGTCGCGGATCATCAGGATGCCGTCGATGATCAGGGTGCGGTTGGTATCTTCGTCGAGCTTCTTGCCGTGCAGCTTGTCGGCGATCGGCAGGCAGAACAGGTTGGCGACCAGCGCGCCGTACAGCGTCGCCAGCAGCGCCGTGGCCATGAACGGGCCGAGCTTGGAGGGATCGGACATGTTGGAGAACATCTGCACCATGCCGATCAGCGTGCCGATCATGCCGAACGCCGGTGCGCAATCGCCGATCGCGCGATAGATCTTGCTGCCCTCGTCGAGATGCATCAGGAAATTGTCGCGGTCCCGCTCCATATTGTCGCGGATGAATTCGAGATCGTAGCCATCGGCGACGTAGCGAATGCCCTTGGCGAGAAACGGTTCATCGGTCTCGACTTTTTCCAGGCCGACCGGACCGGACTTGCGGGCGATTTCGGCGATGCGCGCGAGTTCGTCGACCAGATCCCGCGCCGAAAGGCTGCTCATCGTGAAGGCGAATTTGGCGCCCAGCGGCAGGCCGTGCATCATCACGCCGAGCGGAAATCTGATCATGGTTGCGGTGATCGACCCGCCGAAGATGATGATCATCGCATGTTCGGAGATGAACATGTGCAGATCGCCGCCCATGAAAACCATTACGGCAACAACGGCCATCCCGCCGATGAGCCCGGCGCTCGTCATGATATCCATGGTTTACTCCGACGCATACGCGGCCAACAACCGCCGACCGTCCTGGCCGCGGGCGCGGCTCATTCCGAACAACGCGTAATCACCGTAGCGCCCGCGCCATTAAAGACCCGTAAAGCTTAAGGCCCTGTTGGACCGAAGCGAGCCTGCTACCGACGCCGTTTGCGGTTGTCGTCGCTTCCGAGAAGTAATCGGGCCGCGTTCCGTCCGGCCAGATCATCTCGCAACACTCTGCTAACCATAATGCGACGCCGGGCGCGACCGCGGGTGCCGTCGCGTTGCTCAGTGAATCTGGGCTGACCGGGCCAGCGCCTGCTTCAGCTTCTCCAGCGAGAACGAAGCGCTACGCGCGATCTCCAGGATCGGCGTTTCGCGGCGACCGCAGAGCTCGGCCGCTTCCGGCAGCTTTGCCGCGACATCGTGCGGCACCACCACGGCACCGTGGCGGTCGGCATGGATCAGATCGCCCGAGCGCACCGTCATGCCCGCAATCCGGATCTCGGCACCAAAGCCGTCAACATGAACGTGGGCATGGGACGGGCCGATCGAGCCAGCCAGCGCCTGGAAGCCGGGAGCCCATTGCGGGATGTCGCGGATCGATCCGTCGGTGATCACGCCGAGGCAGCCGAGCGCCTTGTGAACCGCGCTGTTGACCTCGCCCCAAAACGCGCCGAACCCGACATCAGCGCCGTCGATATCCTGGATCACGCTGATGCGCGGCCCCGACCCGGTGCCGACATAGTCGTAATAGGCCATCCGGCGCGCCGACTGCTCGGCCGCCGGCAGGCCCGAGGCCATCGTGGCGCGGATGGTCGCGGTGCGGGCATAGCCGACGATCGGCGGCAGGTCGGGAAACGGACAGACCAGCGGCCGCGTGGTGAAGCCGATCAGCCGGCGTTCCGGCGCGACGATTTCCATCGCGTTGCAAATGGTTGGGGTGTCGTAGCGCCCCAGCGCTTCGAGCACTGCGGCGAGCAGCAGGTCGGTCGCGGAATCGGTCACGGCGTTTCTCCAGCTTCGCTCCGACCCGGCCCGTTCTGTCGCGGCCGTTCAAGATCGGCGAATGCCCCCGCCCTATAGCCGAGTTCGAGAGCGGACCCAAATTGGATCGAGGTTTGGCAGATATTTGGATATGCGGCAGACAGCCGCCGTCGGCCAACTCGCCAGCGCGAGCGCTGGAGCGATGATGGCGGTCGTTCAGTTCAACCGGATCGGCCGGTCATCCGGCGCGGAGTCGCCGGGCGGCGGCACCAGCGGCGACGGACTTTCCACCACCGCGCCGACGGCGGGCGCGGCCTGCGCGGCGGCATTACGCTGGTGGTCACGATAGGATCGCCAGCCGATCGGCAGGCTGAGCAGATACAGCACCGAGCACATCGACAGAATGTGCCACGGATAGCCGATCAACAGCGCGATGAAGAACACCACCGCGACGAACACCGGTAGCACCATTTCGGGCGGCACCCGCATTCGCACCGTCTTGCCGGAAAACACCGGCAGCCGCGACACCATCAACACCGCGATGACCAGCGTATACAGCGCGGTCAGCACCGCCGGTGGCGTCGGCGCACCGAGAAAGGCCAGATAGATCGGCAGCAGCACGGTGATCGCGCCGGCAGGCGCAGGGACGCCGGTGAAGAAATTGGCCGCGAAGGCCGGCTTGTTCGGATCGTCCATGGTGGCGTTGAAGCGCGCCAGCCGCAGCCCGCCGCTGATCGCGAAGATCATCGCCGCGATCCAGCCGACATTGTTGAGATCGTGCAACTGCCAGAAATACAGGATCAATCCGGGCGCCACGCCGAAATTGACGAAATCGGCCAGGCTGTCGAGCTCGGCGCCGAATTTCGACTGGCCCTTGATCATCCGGGCGACGCGGCCATCGATGCCGTCCAGCACCGCCGCGAACACGATCGCCGCGACCGCGAGCTCCATCCGGCCTTCGGTCGACAGCCGGATCGCGGTCAGCCCGGCGCAGATCGCCAGCAAGGTGATGACGTTGGGCACCAGCAATCGCACCGGGATCGGGCCGAACCGGCGGCGGGGCAATTCGGGCGGGTTGGGATCAGGCATTTGCATCGGCCTTATATAGCAACCGTGAGCCTCCGCCGCCATTGTGGCGGCACCCGGACCTTCGCCGCCCTGGCGGATGGTTAATCCGCGCGGTAGGTCCGGCCGCCGTCACCCAGACTGAAATCGGCTAGGACGGTTTCCCCGGCGATCGAGGTCTGGCCTTCCGAAACCAGCGGCTTGGCGCCTTCCGGCAGATAGACATCGAGCCGGGAGCCGAACCGGATCAGCCCGAACCGCTCGCCGGCGGCGACCGACTGGCCTTCCCGCACGAACGACACGATCCGCCGCGCCACCAGCCCGGCGATCTGGATCACCCCGATCTGGCCGGCGGGGCTCGAGATCACCAGCGAATTGCGCTCGTTGTCCTCGCTGGCCTTGTCGAGCTCGGCATTGATGAACTTGCCGGGCGAATAGATGATCCGCTCGATCCGTCCGGCGATCGGAGCCCGGTTCACATGGCAGTTGAACACGCTCATGAAGATCGAGATCCGCGGCAGCGGCTTGTCGCCGAGACCAAGCTCGGGCGGCGGGATCAGTTGCACGATCATCGACACCCGGCCATCGGCCGGTGCCACCACGATGCCGTCGCGCACCGGCGTCACCCGCACCGGATTGCGGAAGAACAGCGCGCACCACACCGTCAGCGCCAGCCCGATCCAGCCGAGCGGCGACCAGATCCAGAACAGGATCAGGGTGGCCAATGCAAAAGCGCCGATGAACGGATAGCCTTCGGTATGGATCGGCGGGATCTGGGCGCGGATCGAATTGACGATGGACATGGGACTACAGCCTGGGTTGGAGAGTTTGTTGTGGGCGATGCTGCGAAGTTCCTACTCCGCCGCGTCGGAGGTCGCCAGATCGTCGTCGACCGCCGGCGCGCGAATCGGCGACTCGGTGTCGTCGGCGATCAGCGCCAGCCGCTCGCGCGCTTCTTGCGCCTCACGTTGCCTGTTCCACATGCTGGCGTAAAGACCATTCGCGGCTAGCAATTGGCCGTGGGTGCCGCGCTCGGCGATCCGGCCTTGGTCCAGCACGATGATTTCGTCGGCGCCGACGATGGTCGACAGCCGATGCGCGATTACCAGCGAGGTGCGGTTGCGTGATACCCGCTCCAGCGCCTCTTGGATCTCGTGCTCGGTATGGCTGTCGAGCGCAGAGGTCGCCTCGTCAAGCACAAGGATCGGCGGCGCCTTGAGAACGGTTCGGGCGATCGCAACGCGCTGCTTCTCGCCGCCGGACAGTTTCAGCCCGCGCTCGCCGACCTCGGTCTCGTAGCCCTTCGGCGATACCCGGATGAAGGCGTCGATCTGGGCGGTCTTTGCCGCCTCCTCGACCTCCTCGTCGGTGGCGTCCCAGCGGCCGTAGCGGATGTTGTAGCGGATGGTGTCGTTGAACAGCACCGTGTCTTGCGGCACCATGCCGATCGAGGCGCGCAGCGACGACTGCGTCACTTGCCGGATGTCCTGGCCGTCGATCAGGATATGACCGCCGGAGACGTCGTAGAGCCGGAACAACAGCCGCGAGATGGTCGACTTGCCGGCGCCCGACGGGCCGACGATGGCGACGGTCTTGCCGGCCGGCACCTCGAAGCTGAGGCCTTTCAGGATCGGGCGCTCGGGATCGTAGGAGAACCGGACGTCGTCGAACCGCACCGTGCCATTGGTCACGATCAGCGGCTTGGCGCCGGCAAGGTCCTTGACCTCCGGATTCTTCGACAGCACGACGAACATCTTCTCGATGTCGATCACCGCCTGCTTGATCTCGCGATACACCATGCCCATGAAATTCAGCGGCTGATACAGCTGGATCATCATGGCGTTGACCATGACGAAATCGCCGACCGTGTTGGTGCCGTTGCGCACCCCGATCGCGCACATCATCATCGTGGCGGTCAGGCCGAAGGTGAAGATCACCGCCTGTCCGGTGTTGAGCACCGCAAGCGAGGTGTAGGTCTTGACGCTGGCCTGCTCGTAGCGCGCCATCGACTTGTCGTAGCGCTGGGCCTCGCGCTCCTCGGCGCTGAAATACTTCACCGTCTCGTAGTTCAGCAGCGAGTCGATCGCTTTGGTGTTGGCCTCGCTGTCGGAATCGTTCATCTTGCGGCGGATCTCGATCCGCCATTCGGTAGCCTTGTAGGTGTAGTACATATAGACCACGACAGTGACCAGGATCACCGCGACGTAGCGCCAGTCGAACTGCCACAGCAGCACCGCCATCACCAGCGACACCTCGACGATGGTCGGCGCCAGCTGCAGGATCACCATCCGGACGATGACTTCGATGCCGAGCCGGCCGCGTTCCAGCACCCGGGTGAGACCGCCGGTCTTGCGCTCGAGGTGAAAGCGCAGCGACAATTCGTGCATGTGCACGAAGGTCTTGTAGGCGAGCTTGCGCACCGCGTGCATCGCCACCTGGGCGAACATGCCGTCGCGCCATTGCGTCAGCACCGCCATCAGCACCCGCACCAGGCCGTAACTCGCGGTCAGGATCAGCGGCGAGGCGATCATCCAGCCGGCCCAATTCGACGCCTGCACCGGCGCGGTGTCGGCGCCGGTCAGCGCGTCGATCGCCCATTTGAAGGTGAACGGCACGATCAGGGTCGCCGCCTTGGCGATCAGCAGCAGCACCACCGACCACACCACCCGCATTTTCAGATCGGCGCGGTCGCCGGGCCAGATATAGGGCCACAGATGCAGCAGCGTCCCGAACAGAGTGGCCTTCTGCGCGACCGCATCCTCGGGGATTGGAACGGAAGGGCCGGTGCCGTGGGAATGCGGATGCGCCATCAACTATGCCTGAAATGGAAACGCGGCCAACCGGGCCGCATAGGTCGTGATCGGATGCGGTTTTCAGCCCGTCATATAGTGTTTTATGCGTCTCGTGCACCCTGGCGCGGTGATTCTTTGCCACTTTGCGGGCCGCGGCGCGGTGAAATCGCCGCCATCGGCGAGCCGTCCGAGTCTTGACGCTGTCATCCTGCGGTGCCACATCGCCCACCATGAGCAAGATCAAAACCGTCTGCGTCTATTGCGGCTCAGGCCCTGGAACCAATCCCCGCTTCATCGAAGCCGCCACCGCCTTCGGCAAGGAACTCGCCGACAATGGCGTGGCGCTGGTCTATGGCGGCGGTTCGATCGGCCTGATGGGCGCGGTGGCCACCGCCACGCTGGATCATGGCGGCGCGGTGACCGGGATCATTCCGGGCTTTCTTGCCAACCGCGAACTGGCGCTGAAACGGGTCCAGGAACTGATCGTCACCGAAGACATGCACGAGCGCAAGCGGCTGATGTTCGAGCGCTCCGACGCCTTCGTGGCGTTGCCGGGCGGCATCGGCACCCTGGAGGAACTGGTCGAGCAGATGACCTGGCAGCAACTGGGCCAGCACAAGAAGCCGATCCTAATCGCCAATATCGACGGATTCTGGGAGCCGCTGCTGGCGCTGTTCGCGCACATGCACGACACCGCTTTCATCCGTCCCAATCTCGATGTCGATATTCTCAAGGCCGATAAGGTCGAAGAGATCCTGCCTAAGCTGCGCGCCGCCGCGGCGCCCGGCGATGCGCGGCTGATCGCGCCCGATCTCGCCCGCCGGCTTTGAGCACTTGGGAGAAGGCGGCAGTCAACCCAACCCGCAAGTTACGATGGGTCGGCATGCGAAGGGCGATCATGGTCATTCTGCTCAAGAAGTTCGCAGAGCTCTTGATTGCCACACACTTCGCAATCCTTAGCCGTCATCCCCGACTGCGCTACGATGTCTCGGCACGCCTCCCGGAGGGTCCGTGGAGCCTTCAATAAATACTGGCTGGTCATACCGTGCTTCCTGAACGACCGAATCACCTAGTAAATGGATACCAGTAAGAATTGCGAATCAGCCGCGAATATATTGATCTCGATCAAAGCGGCGGCGCACAGAAGTCACCGAATCAAAAGTATCGGCTCGATGTGGAGCTTCAGCAGATCGTCCGAATGACTGTCATTTGTGCATTGTATCACTTCGTCTGAACAACGCATTTGGCGCCATCGGTGTATCGCAGCCATCAATCAAGCCGCACCAATCAAGCTCGATCGGTGGGAACGCGCCCTGGTTCAAGCCGCCGCCGCGCTCACACGGGCGCGTTCGATTTCACCAGCTTGTAGACCACCGAATCCATCAGCGCCTGGAACGAGGCGTCGATGATGTTGGGTGAGACGCCGATCGTGGTCCAGCGCTGGCCGTCCTCGTCCTCGCTCTCGATCAGCACCCGGGTCACGGCCTCGGTACCGCCATTGAGGATACGCACCCGGTAGTCGACCAGCCGCAGACCTTCGATGTACTTCTGGTACTTGCCGAGGTCCTTGCGCAACGCGACGTCGAGCGCGTTGACCGGGCCGTTGCCCTCGGCGGCCGAGATCAGCGTCTCGCCGTCGACCTCGACCTTGACCACCGCCATCGCCACGGTGACGCGTTGGCCGTGCGAATTGTAGCGCTGCTCGACATTGACGTCGAACTGCTCGACCCGGAAATACTCCGGCACTTTGCCCAGCGTGCGTCGCGCCAACAGATCGAACGAAGCGTCGGCGGATTCATAGGCATAGCCCGCCGCCTCGCGCTCCTTCATCTCCTCGACCAGGCGGCCGAGTTTCGGGTCGCTCTTGTCGAACGCGATGTTGGTGCGCGACAACTCGGCCAGCACGTTGGAGCGGCCGGCCTGGTCCGACACCAGCACCTTGCGGTGATTGCCGATCGCCTCCGGCGCGACGTGCTCGTAAGTCTGCGGGTCCTTCATCACCGCGGAGGCGTGGATTCCGGTCTTGGTGACGAAGGCGCTCGAGCCGACATAGGCCGCGTGCGGATTCGGCGCGCGGTTCAGCATATCGTCGAGCGCGCGCGAGACTTTCATCAGCGTCGCCAGCTTGTCCTGCGACACGCCGATCTCGAAGCGCTCGGCAAATTCCTTCTTCAGCTTCAGCGTCGGGATCATCGAGCACAGATTGGCGTTGCCGCAGCGCTCCCCGAGCCCGTTCAGCGTACCCTGGATCTGCCGCGCGCCGGCGCGAACCGCGGCGAACGACACCGCCACCGCCTGCTCGGTGTCGTTGTGGGCGTGGATACCTAAATGATCGCCGGGAATGTGCTTGACCACCTCGGTGACGATCTCGGTCACCTCGTCCGGCATCGATCCGCCATTGGTGTCGCACAGCACCACCCAACGCGCGCCGGACTCATAGGCCGCCTTGGCGCAGGCCAGCGCGAAGTCCGGATTGGCCTTGTAGCCGTCGAAGAAATGCTCGCAATCGACCAGCACCTCGCGGCCTTTGGCTTTCGCGGCCGCGACGCTGTCGCGGATCGAGGCGATGTTTTCCTCGTTGGTGGTCTCCAGCGCGACGCGGACCTGATACTCCGAGGACTTCGCCACGAAACAGATCGCGTCGGCCTTGGCATCGAGCAGCAGCGCGATGCCGGGATCGTTCGAGGCCGAGCGGCCAGGCCGCCGCGTCATCCCGAACGCGGTGAAGGTGGCGTGTTCGAGGCCCTGATCGGTCGCGAAGAATTCGGTGTCGGTCGGATTGGCGCCGGGATAGCCGCCCTCGACGTAGTCGATGCCGAGATCGTCGAGCATCTGCGCGATCTTGCGCTTGTCGTGCAAAGTGAAATCAACGCCGTTGGTCTGCGCGCCGTCGCGCAGCGTGGTGTCGAACAGATAGAGACGTTCGCGATTCATGATGATGCTCCCGGCGCGGCGCCAGCGGCGAGCGTCTTCTGCATGGTGGTGTTGGCGAGCCATTCGCCGTTGAGGGTGACGGTGTTGCGCTGGGTGGCGACATAGCCGCGCTTGGCAAAGAATTCCGCCGCGTTGTCGCTCACGTCGACGGTCAGCTTGATTGCGCCGCGCGCACCGGCGAGCTTTTCCAGCGCGTCGATCAGCAATTTGGCAACGCCCTGCCCGACTGCCCCCGGATGCACATAGAGCAGATCAATGTGATCGGCGCCCTTCAGCGAGGCGAAGCCGACCGGCGCGTTCTGCTGGGTTGCGATCAGCGTGAGTTGGCCGGCGAGTCGCGCGCCGAACTTGTCCTCGTCGTCGACGGCGCTGGCCCAGGCCTGCTGCTGCGCCTCACTATAGTCGTCACCGGTCAATTGCTCGATCGCCGCGACAAAGATTTCCGCCAGCACGGCGGTGTCCGCCGGCAAATACGGCCGCAACGCGGGTTTCGGAAGAGCTTGTCCCATCGCGCTCACCACAACCCGTAATATTTCAGCGCCAACGCGGTGGCGCCGGCGAGCAGCACGATCTTGATCGCGATGTAGTACAGCCAATGCCGCGGAAACGGCGTGTCGGGCTTGCTCATCGCGCGATCTCCCAGGTCGTCACCGGCTTGCCGTCGGCGTCCTTGCCGTCCTTGATGGCTATCCCCATCGCGGCGAGTTCGTCCCGGATTCGGTCGGATTCCTTGAAGTCCTTTCGGGCGCGGGCGGCGGTGCGGGCTTCGATCAGATCTTGAATAGTTGAATCCTGCCGCCCCGATTTCTTCTCGATTGACCATGTGCCATCAGCAAGAAATCGAAGATCGACTCCCCAACCTTCAATTAATTCCCGTAATTCTGCGACTCGTTCGGTCCGATTATTTGCCTGCGCCACTCTCAGTCGTTCAATCGTGTAGCCATCGTCTCTCTGGTTCACGATATTGCCAACGCTGATATCGGTGATCGGCCCGGTCATCATGAAATAATGGATGGACCTTTCGTCCATGATCCCCAGGAACTTCAATGCACCCAACAACTTCTTGGCCGCGCTTGCGTCTGTGCGCGCATCCTTTGTTAATGCGCGAAGCCTGGTAATGGCCGCAGATGTATTCAAATCATCACAAAGAGCTTCGACAATTTCGCGGTCGATCGGCTGAGGCTGTCCGGAGGATTGTTCTGATGCGAATTGGGCTACCGAATTGGCATTGCCTGCCGCAAGACTCATTGTGAATAATTCTGTACGAGCTTGGCGGAGTTTTTCGATTGTCCAATCGATTGGCTGTCGATAGTGCGTCTGAAGCATGACAAATCGCAGGGCCGCACCGTGCCATGGATGCCCTCCGAATTTATCCGAGTCCAACAACTCCCTGATCGTCACGAAATTCCCCAGGCTCTTCGACATTTTCTCGCCTTCGACCTGCAAGAAGCCGTTATGCATCCAGGTCTCGGCCATGCGGTCGGCGTGGAACGCGCAGCAGGACTGCGCGAGCTCGTTTTCGTGATGCGGAAACACCAGATCAATGCCGCCACCGTGGATGTCGAATTTTTCGCCGAGATGCTTCCAGGCCATCGCCGAGCATTCGATGTGCCAGCCGGGACGGCCCGGCGCACTGATGCCGGCCGGCGACGGCCATGACGGCTCGCCCGGCTTCGACGGCTTCCACAGCACGAAGTCGGTGGCGTCGCGCTTGTAGGGCGCGACATCGACGCGGGCGCCGGCGATCATTTCATCCAGCGAGCGGTTCGCCAGCGCGCCGTAGCGCGGCAAAATGGAATTCGCGGCGTTCATCGCCTGCGGAGAGAACAGCACGTGATCCGCCGCCACATAGGCGAAGCCGCCCTTCACCAGGCGCTCGATGATCTCGCGCATCTCGGCGATATGCTCGGTCGCGCGCGGCTCGCCCGTGGGCCGCAAACAGCCGAGCACATCGACATCGGCGTGAAACTGCTTCTCGGTTTGCTCGGTGACTTTCCGGATCGCCTCGTTCAGCGGCAGGCCGGGAAAATCCCGCGAGGCGCGGTCGTTGATCTTGTCGTCGACGTCGGTGATGTTGCGGACGTATTTGACGTGCGTCTCGCCGTAGAGATGGCGCAGCAGCCGGAACAGCACGTCGAACACGATCACCGGCCGGGCGTTGCCGATATGGGCGAAGTCGTAGACCGTCGGGCCGCAGACATACATCCGCACATTCGACGGATCGATCGGGACAAATTCCCGCTTCTGCTTGGTCAGCGTATCGTACAGGCGCAACGCCATGGTGTCCGTCCTTGCGGCCGGGCGTCCAATGATCTCGTGTGAGAAAAGACGGCCTCAGCCAGCTGTTCGCTAGCTCATAATCTCGCGGCAAATGCCACAGATGGAGAGGAAACCGTTCATCGCCGCACCATGATCCAGCGAAGGGGATTGCGTCAAGCCCGCCAAACGGCGTTCCGGCCGCTCCGGACTGATTTCGGCCATGATCGACCCGTATCGGGCGCGGCTTCGAGGCGCCCATGGTTAATGATTCTTAACCTTTCGGGCCTATTGCTGGGGGGAGATTCCCTCATTGATCTGGTGTGACATGAAATCCTTGACCGCGCTTCTGGCCTGCCTGTTCGTCGCCGCCGCGTCAGCCGCCTCCGCCGATAGCCGGGTTTTCATCATCGGCAACCAGTCGGACGGCTATGGCATCGATCAATGCCTGGCCAAGGGCGAGAAATGCGGCGCCCGCGCCGCCGAGGCCTATTGCCAGTCGCGGGAATTCGTCCAGGCCACGGCGTATCGACGGGTCGATCCCGACGAAATCACCGGATCGGTGCCGAAATCGCCCGGCAATTGCGCGCGCGGCGGCTGCAACGAATACATCGCCATCACCTGCCAGCGCTAAACCACGACGCGCGCGGCCCAAATAGCGCCGGCGAACATTGTTGGCTCCGCCATAGTGGCGCCCCAGAAACGCGTGACGGTGCCGCCGGAAGCGGCTAAGAGGCAGCGTCGCCGCAGCGCGTTCGCAGGATCGATCTTGACGACCGTTGTGGCGCGGGTTGCCGAGCAAGTTCTGCGGGTCGCCGGTATCGCCTTCGCTCGGAATCCCTGAATGCCGGATATGCTCAAGACCCAGAATTGCCTCCCGCGCCGCCGCTGGCTGGCTGCGGCCGTCCTGCTCGGCCTCACCGCGCTGAGCAGCGGCGCGATGGCGCAGCAGGGCTATCCGCAGCAAGGCGGCGCCCCCAATCCGATGTGTCCGCGGCTGGAGGCGCAGCTCGCCAGCGTCGACCGCGGCGGCGTCGATCCGGCCAAGGCCGAGCAGATCCGGCGGTTCGAGGACGCGGCCGCCCGGCAGCAGGGCGAACTCGACCGCGTCACCTCGCAGGCGAAGCGGATGGGCTGCGACAGTTCCGGGTTCTTTTCGCTGTTCAACGGCCAGTCGGCGCAATGCGGTCCGGTCAACAACCAGATCCAGCAGATGCGCGGCAATCTCGACCAGATCACTTCGAGCCTGGAGCGGCTGCGGGTCGGCGGCCCCGGCGGCGCCGACCGCGACAATCAGCGCCGCTCGGTGCTGCTGGCGCTGGCGCAGAACAATTGCGGTCCGCAATACGCCGCGGCCGCGCGCAACGGCGGCAACTTCCTCGACAATCTGTTCAACAACAACAACAATCCCGCCGCGCCCGCCGGCGATCTCGGGCCGCCGTCCGGCACCTACCGCACGGTCTGCGTGCGCAGCTGCGACGGCTTCTATTTTCCGATCTCGTTCGCCACCGTGCCGAGCCGGTTTCCCGACGACGAGAAGTCCTGCAAGAATCTCTGTCCGGCCGCCGAAGCCACGCTGTTCACCTATCGCAATCCGGGCGAGGACATGAACCAGGCGGTCTCGGTCAACGGCCAACCCTATTCGTCGTCGCCGAACGCGTTTCGCTATCGCCAGGAATTCAATCCGTCGTGCTCCTGCAAGGCGGTCGGCCAGACCTGGTCGGACGCGCTGAAGAGCATCGACGACAAGGCCTCGATCGAGCAAGGCGACATCATCGTCACCGAGGAGAGCGCGAAGAAGATGGCCCGGCCGCAACCGGCATCGGCGGGCAAGCGCAAGGGCGCCCCAGCAGCGCCCGCCGAGGCGCCGGTCGAAGCGCCGCCGACCGCCGCGGCGGCGGGGGCGGATCCGAACAAGACGATCCGCTCGGTCGGACCGACCTTCATTCCGACCACGCGATAACGGCGACCGCGACGGCCTTCCGGGCTTCCCGACGTCCCCGGAATTCGCAGCACGATCAAAAGCTTGCCTGATCTGCCGCAAGATCCGCGGCGGCGCGCGCAGCCATGGCGCGGTGTGAGTGCCGATCGTTGAAAACGCTGGCGAATTCTCGCGCAAATCCTGCGGCAAAGCTGTGGCAGCGGGTTCCGGCGCGAAAATTCCTGCGGCAAAATCGTGGCGCTGCCACAAGATTCGCAGCCCGGCGGGCGGCGGTATCTCCATAAGATCTGCACGGAAATGACATCATTGCCGATGGCGGCGGTCGCCGGATCGGCGGGGATAGATATGCGCGCCGGTATGATGAGGCCTCATGGTTCGAGACGCATCGCTTGAGCGATGCGCCTCACCATGAGGGACAAGCGCGCCTCACCATGAGGGAGTCACGCAGCGCCCGCCCCTCATCCTGAGGAGTCCGGCGTCGCCCGACGGGCGGCGGCGGGCATCTCGAAGGATGAGGCCTCATGGTTCGAGACGCATCGCCTAAGCGATGCGCCTCACCATGAGGGACAAGCGCGCCTCACCATGAGGGAGTCACGCAGCGCCCGCCCCTCATCCTGAGGAGTCCGGCGTCGCCCGACGGGCGGCGGCGGGCATCTCGAAGGATGAGGCCTCATGGCTCGCGACGCATCGCTTAAGCGATGCGCCTCACCATGAGGCAGCGGCCGTGGACGGCGCGGATTCTCCCCGCTAGGTTGCGACGATGGGGGATGCAAGCATTTCGGCAGTCGATGAGTTCATAGCGCGTTGGCAGGGCCGCGAAGGCGGCCAGGAGCGCGCGAATTACGGTCTGTTCCTCAGCGAACTGATCGCGCTGCTCGGTTTGCCGAAGCCCGACCCGGCCGACGCCACCCACGCGCACAACGACTATGTGTTCGAACGCGCGGTGACGAAGCACAAGGACGACGGCGACTCGCACGGCCGCATCGACCTCTACAAGAAGAACAGCTTCGTGCTCGAAGCCAAGCAGAGCCGGCTAAAGGGCATCAAGAAGGTCGCGGGCCAGAACGATCTGTTCAACGCCGACGTGCCCGAGGACTCGCGCGGCCGGCGCGGCGCCGATCGCGCCTGGGACGTGTTGATGCTGAACGCCAAGCGGCAGGCGGAGGAATACGCCCGCGCCCTCCCCGCCTCGCACGGCTGGCCGCCCTTCATCCTGGTCTGCGACGTCGGCCACTGCATCGAGGTCTATGCCGACTTCTCCGGCCAGGGCAAGAACTACACGCAGTTTCCGGACAGGCAGAATTTCCGGATCTATCTCGAAGATCTGCGCGACGACAAGGTGCGCGAACGGCTGCGCGCGATCTGGCTGGCGCCGGAGACGCTCGACCCGGCGCAGGCCTCGGCGAAAGTCACCCGCGACATCGCCAAGCGGCTGGCGCAGGTGTCGCTGGCGCTGGAGAAGAAGCAAAAATTTCCGGCCGAAGACGTCGCGATGTTCCTGATGCGCTGCCTGTTCACGATGTTCGCCGAGGATGTCGGGCTGCTGCCGGAAAAGTCCTTCAAGGACGTGCTGGAAGCGTGCGAGAAGAACCCGGAAGCCTTCGTGCACGATGTCGGCCAGCTCTGGGAGGCGATGGACCTCGGCACCTGGGCGCATGCGCTGAAAACCAAGGTGAAGAAATTCAACGGCGAGTTCTTTCGCAATCGCGCCGCGCTGCCGCTCGGCCGCGAGGAGATCGGCGAGCTGCGGCAGGCCGCGAGCTACGACTGGAACGAGGTCGATCCGTCGATCTTCGGCACGCTGGTCGAACAGGCGCTCGATCCCACCGAGCGCAAGCGATTAGGCGCGCACTACACGCCGCGCGCCTATGTCGAACGGCTGGTGGTCGCCACCATTATCGAGCCGTTGCGCGAGGACTGGCGCAACGTCCAGGCCACCGCCGAAACGCTGCGCGGCCCGGGCGACCTCAAGGGCGCCGCCGCGGCGGTGCAGGCGTTTCACGAAAAGCTCTGCGAGACCCGGGTGCTCGATCCGGCCTGCGGCACCG
The DNA here is from genome assembly GCF_013377015.1 of Rhodopseudomonas sp. Classification (GTDB taxonomy): domain Bacteria; phylum Pseudomonadota; class Alphaproteobacteria; order Rhizobiales; family Xanthobacteraceae; genus JARJEH01. The sequence goes on from NZ_JACABA010000002.1 coordinate 894,835, forward strand.
GTAACTTTCTCTATGTTTCGCTGGAGCTGATGAAGCGCCTGGAAGGCGAAGTGCTGGAAGCGCTGCTCGACCTCGGCGGCCAGGAAGCGCTGCGCGGGCTCGGCTCGCACAGCGTCGATCCGCATCAGTTTCTCGGCCTCGAAATCAATCCGCGCGCCGCCGCGATCGCCGAACTTGTGCTGTGGATCGGCTATCTGCAATGGCATTTCCGCACCAAGGGCGGGCCGCCCGACGAGCCGATCCTGCGCGCGTTCAAGAACATCCAGGTCAAGAACGCAGTGCTGACCTGGGACGGCGCACCGCTGCCAAGAATCGTCGACGGCAAGGAGACCTACCCGAACGCGCGGCGGCCGGAATGGCCGGCGGCGGAATTCATCGTGGGGAATCCGCCGTTTATCGGGGCAAGCTTCTTGCGCGCTCGGTTGGGCGACGCCTTCGCCGAAGCGCTATGGGCGGCCAACTCTCACATGAATGAGTCTGCCGATTTCGTCATGTATTGGTGGGATCGTGCGGCAGATCTGCTGACGCGAAAAGGCACCGTGCTCCGGCGATTTGGTCTTGTCACGACCAATTCGATTTCTCAGGTCTATCAGCGACGGGTCATGGAAAGGCATCTCAAGGGCAAGAAACCGATTTCCTTGCTGATGGCGATTGCCGACCACCCCTGGACGAAGGCCACCAACGATGCTGCTGCTGTGCGAATAGCAATGACCGTTGGAGTAGCAGGAACGGCCGAAGGAGCCTTACGCGAAGTTTCATCCGAATCCGAACTAGATACTGATGCGCCGCAGATTGAATTCAGGGAGGCCCATGGCTCAATCAACTCCGATCTCACGATAGGCGTCGATGTTACTCAAGCAAGGCCTTTGGAATCCAACGAAGGGCTCAGTTCTCCGGGCGTGAAGCTTCACGGCGCAGGATTCATCATTACGAGGCAAGAAGCCGAACACTTGGGGTTGGGGAAACGCGAGGGGCTTGATCAGCACATTCGGGAGTATAGGAACGGCAGGGATCTTACGTCACGGCCGCGAGGTGTGATGGTCATCGATTTGGATGGTCTTTCGATTGACGACGTGAGAACAAAATTTCCAGAGGTTTATCAGCACGTCCTTGTTCGAGTGAAGCCAGAGCGCGATGTGAACAATGAGGAATATAGGCGGATCAATTGGTGGCTATTCGGTCGACGGAATACGCTCATGCGGGGTTTCACCGCTAATCTGAAAAGATATATCGCAACCGTTGAGACAACGAAACACCGCGTTTTTCAATTTCTTGAGGGAGCAATCCTCCCTGACAATATGCTAATCGCCATCGGTTCGGATGATGCCGCAAATCTTGGAATTCTCTCGTCGCGTATTCACATTGTCTGGACGTTAGCCCAAGGCGGAACGCTCGAAGATCGCCCTCGCTATACGAAGTCACAATGCTTCGATCCCTTCCCCTTCCCCGACGCCAACAACATCCAGAAGCAAAAGATTCGCGTCATCGCCGAGGAACTCGATGCCCATCGCAAGCGGGTGCTGGCGGAGCATCCGCATCTGACGCTGACCGGGCTCTACAACGTGCTGGAGAGGTTGCGGGCGGGCGCGGTGCCGCAGGCACTGTCGTCACCCCCGGGCTTGACCCGGGGGTCCACGGCTTCTTCGACCACCGCGGCGAAAGACGTGGATGGCCGGGTCGTCAAGCGAGAAGACGGCGCTTCGCGCCTTTTGCCCGGCCATGACGTGGAAAGGTTGGTGCTCACACCCGACGAACAGCGCATCTTCGACGACGGGCTGGTGCTGATCATGAAAGAACTGCACGACAAACTCGATGTCGCTGTGGCGGAAGCCTATGGCTGGCCGGCGGATCTGTCGGACGACGAGATTCTGGCGCGGCTCGTCGCGCTGAACAGAGAGCGCGCCGAGGAGGAAAAGCGCGGGCTGGTGCGCTGGCTGCGGCCGGACTACCAGATTCCGCGCTTCGCCAAGGGCGTCGACCAGCAGGCGGCGCGCGAGGCCGGCGCGCAGGTCGCGGCCACGCTGGATTTCGCCGAGAAGGTGCAGTTGCCGTCGTTTCCGGCCAGCGCAGTGGAGCAGACCGCCGCGGTGTTCGCCGCACTGGCCGCCGCCGCCGCGCCGCTCGACGCTCACAGCCTCGCCGCGCAGTTCAAGCGCGGCAAGACGACAGAGAAGAAAGTCGCGGACGTGCTGGCCTCGCTGGCGCGGCTCGGCTACGTCACCACGGACGACGGCACGCATTTCGCGCTGCGCCGGGTGGCATAACGCGGCGGCGTCGCCTTCGCTTTGTCATTCCGGGTTCGGTGGCAGCGATTGTCTGATTCCTCGCCGCGAGTCCTGCTCCACCTCTCCCATGGGGAGAGGTCGGATTGCGAAGCAATCCGGGTGAGGGGTTTTGGCCTCACGAGAGGCTGTACCCCCTCACCCCAACCCTCTCCCCATGGGAGAGGGAGCGCGCTGCCGATGCCGCGCTGTTTCAATTCAGCTGAATCAGACTCCAGCGCTGCGCGCGCCCCGGAATGACGGCGGGTGGCGGTGCGGCCTCATGGTTCGAGACGCATCGCTCACGCGATGCTCCTCACCATGAGGGACAGGCGCGCGCCGCGCGCGTCGGACCCGGGGTCAGCGGGCGCAGCGCCCGACCCTCATCCTGAGGAGCCCGGCGTCGCCCGCAGGGCGGCGGCGGGTGTCTCGAAGGATGAGGCCTCATGGTTCGAGACGCATCGCTCACGCGATGCTCCTCACCATGAGGGACAG
>NZ_JACABA010000002.1:897690-1411953 GCF_013377015.1 Rhodopseudomonas sp.
GATGAGGCCTCATGGTTCGAGACGCATCGCTCACGCGATGCTCCTCACCATGAGGAACTAACGCATCGCCCGCCCCTACCCCTCGAACGCGTCGCTCGAGGCGCGGCTGGCGCGGGTCACGAGCGGGTCGTCGGGCGCGGGCAGCTCTTTGCCGGGATCGCGAAACTTGTTGGTGATCGGATAGCGGCGGTCGCGGCCGAAATTCTTCCGCGTCACTTTCACGCCGGGCGCGGCCTGGCGGCGCTTGTATTCGGCGATGTTGAGCAGCCGCTCGATCCGCACCACGGTGTCGCGATCGAACCCGGCCTCGAAGATTTTCGAAAGCGGCTCCTCGCGCTCGACCAAGCGTTCCAGGATGGCGTCGAGCACGTCATAGGGCGGCAGCGAATCCTGGTCGGTCTGGTTTTCGCGCAGCTCCGCGGTCGGCGGCCTGGTGATGATGTTGACCGGAATCACTTCGCCCGCAGGCCCCAGCGCGCCGTCGGGCTTCCAGGCGTTGCGCAGGGTGCAGAGCCGGAACACCTCGGTCTTGTAGATGTCCTTGATCGGGTTGAAGCCGCCATTCATGTCGCCATAGAGCGTGGCGTAGCCGACCGACATTTCCGACTTGTTGCCGGTGGTCACCACCATGGCGCCGGTCTTGTTGGAGATCGCCATCAACAGCGTGCCGCGGGTGCGGGCCTGCAGATTTTCCTCGGTGATATCGCGCGGCAGGCCCTTGAAGGTGCCGGCGAGGATCTCCTCGAAGCCGTTGACGGCCGCGGCGATCGGCAGCACCTCGTAGCGAATGCCGAGCCGCGTGGCGAGATCGGCGGCGTCGTCGAGCGAGACCTGCGCGGTGAAGCGGAACGGCAGCATCACGCCGCGCACCCGCTCGGCACCCAGCGCATCCACCGCGATCGCCGCGCACAGCGCCGAATCGATGCCGCCCGACACGCCCATCAGCACGCCGGGGAAGCCGTTCTTCTGCACGTAGTCGCGCAAGCCCAGCACGCAGGCGGCGTAGTCGCCCGCGTCGCCGTCGAGCACCTGTGCGATCGGCCCGTCGCAGCGCCAGCCGGCGGCGCTCTTGATCAGTTGCAGCGTGGTGACGCTTTCGGCGAACGCCGGCAGCTGGGCGCCGAGCGTGCGATCGGCGTTGAGCACGAAGGAGGCGCCGTCGAACACCAGTTCGTCCTGGCCGCCGACCTGGTTGAGATAGAGCAGCGGCAGGTCGCTTTCGGTGACCCGCGCCACCGACACCGACAGCCGCAGATCGGTCTTGCCGCGCGCATAGGGCGAGCCGTTCGGCACGATCAGGAATTCGGCGCCGGTCTCGGCCAGGCACTCGACCACGTTCTCGTAGTCCTCGGATTCCTCGAGCCAGGTGTCCTCGCAGATCGGCACGCCGATGCGGACGCCGCGGATCGTCATCGGACCGGACACCGGGCCGCGGGCGAACACGCGCTTCTCGTCGAACACGCCGTAGTTGGGAAGGTTGACCTTGTAGCGGATCGCCGCGATCCGGCCGCCGTCGAGCAGCAGGCAGGCATTGTAGAGCTTGCCGGCATCGACCCAGGGCGTGCCGATCAGCACCGCCGGACCATCGTCGGCGGTGTCGCGCGCCAGTTGCTCGATCGCGGCGCGGCAGGCCGCCTGGAACGACGGCTTCAGCACCAGATCCTCGGGCGGATAGCCGGCGATGAACAATTCGGGAAACACGATCAGGTCGGCGGCATCGCGCGCCGCCTGCGCCCGCGCGACGCGCGCCATCGCGGCGTTGCCGGCGATGTCGCCGACCGTCGGATTGAGCTGGGCCAGCGTGATGGTGAAACGGGTGTCGGTCATGGCCCAGATGTAGCCGCCGGCGACCGGCTTCGCAATCGGCGGGCGCGTTTCGCCTCGACCGCTGGCGCGGTGAAACGATGCGTTGTCACGCCGGCAGCGCGCTCCCTCTCCCATGGGGAGAGGGTCGGGGTGAGGGGGTACGGACTCTCGATATGCCGCGCCCCCTCACCCGCCCGGCTTCGCCGGGCGACCTCTCCCCGGTGGGGAGAGGTGGCAGAACAGCAGCGCTGATAACTAGAGAAGCCCGATGCGCTCGGCGACGGCGAACAGCCAGAACAGCCCGGCCATCGCCAGGGCGACGCCGACCGCGGCCGAGCCCATGTCCTTGACCCGGCCGATCTGCGGGTCCTGTTCGGTGGTCAGGCGGTCGGCGAGTTTTTCGATCGCGGTGTTCAGGAGTTCGACCACCAGCACCAGCACCACCACGGCGATCAGTTCGAGCCGGCGCATCATCGAGACGCCGACCAGCCAGGCCAGCGGCAACGCCAGCGCCAGCGCGATCAGCTCCTCGCGGATCGCCTGTTCCGAGCGGATCGCAAAGGCGAGGCCGTTGCGGGAATTGATCGTCGCCCGCCAGAACCTGAGCACTATCGTGTCATTCCGCGCATGATCTGGTCCGAAAACCGGTCGCCACTTTTCGGGATCATGCGCTACAGGCCCGCCGCAGCCGGCAGCGGGCTGGCCTTGCCGACCCGTCCCTGCTTCAGCTGCTCGGCGATCAGGAACGCCATGTCGATCGACTGTTCGGCATTGAGGCGCGGATCGCACACCGTGTGGTAGCGGTTGTTGAGGTCCTCGTCGGTGATGGCGCGGGCGCCGCCGATGCATTCAGTGACGTCCTGCCCGGTCATCTCCAGATGCACGCCGCCCGCATGGGTGCCTTCCGCGGCGTGGACGGTGAAGAACGACTTCACCTCCGACAGGATGCGGTCGAACGGCCGGGTCTTGTAGCCGCTCGACGAGGTGATGGTGTTGCCGTGCATCGGATCGCACGACCACACCACGGCGCGGCCCTCGCGCTGCACCGCGCGGACGATCGGCGGCAGGCTGTCGCCGACCTTGTCGGAGCCGAACCGGGTGATCAGCGTCAGCCGCCCGGGCTCGTTGGCGGGATTGAGCACGTCGATCAGCTTCAGCAATTCGTCCGGCTTCAGCGACGGGCCGCATTTCAGCCCGATCGGATTTTTGATGCCGCGGAAATACTCGACATGGGCGTGGTCGAGCTGCCTTGTGCGGTCGCCGATCCACAGCATGTGGCCGGAGGTCGCGTACCAGTCGCCGGTGGTGGAATCGACCCGGGTGAAGGCCTGCTCGTAGCCGAGCAGCAGCGCCTCGTGGCTGGTGTAGAAATCGGTGGTGCCGAGCGTGGAGTCGACCGCGAAGGTCAGGCCGCAGGCGCGCATGAAATCCAGCGCCCCGGAGACCCGATCAGCGAGGTCGGCATAGGCCTTCGACTGCGGCGAGCCCGAGACCGACTGCAGCATCCACTGATGCACGTTCTCGACGCTGGCGTAGCCGCCCTTGGCGAAGGCGCGCAGCAGGTTCAGCGTCGCCGCCGACTGGCGGTAGGCTTCGACCTGGCGACGCGGATCCGGCCGACGCGCTTCCTCGGTGAAGGCGATGTCGTTGATGATGTCGCCGCGATAGCTCGGCAGCTCGACGCCATCGCGCTTCTCGGTGTCCGACGAACGCGGCTTGGCGAACTGGCCGGCGATGCGGCCGACCTTCACCACCGGCGAGGCGCCCGCATAGGTCAGCACGATCGCCATCTGCAGGAACACACGGAACAGATCGCGAATATTGTTGGCGCCGTGTTCGGCGAAGCTCTCGGCGCAGTCGCCGCCCTGCAGCAGGAACGCCTCTCCCGCGCAAACCCGGGCCAGCGCCTTCTTCAGGTTGCGCGCCTCACCTGCAAAAACCAGCGGCGGAAACGTCGCCAGCTGCGCCTCGACTTCAGCCAATGCTTTTGCGTCCGGGTAGACCGGCATTTGCTGAACCGGCTTGCTGCGCCAGCTATCGGGTGTCCACCGTTCGGACATGGAACAAACTCCTCAGGAAAAACCGCCACTTATCGGAAGCGGCGGAGGGCGCCTTATACACAGGCTGGTTGCCGACCGCCAGTTGGAATTCGACCTTCGGATACAACCCCTTGCCGTCAAAGTCGAATTCGCCTTTGTTGGCGGTCGGGGGAAGAGGAATCGGCTGCACGATGGCTACGCTGGACGACGTCTTTATCGACGACATCACTTTTCCCGCCACCGATGGTTATGTGCTGGCGGCAACGCTGTTCTTGCCGCGAAGCGCCAAACGCAATGCGGTCCTGATCAATTCCGCCACCGCGACACCGCGCAAGATCTACCGGGGCTTCGCCAGCTACCTCGCCCGCCGCGGCTGCGCGGTGCTGACCTATGATTATCGCGGCACCGGCGATTCCCGGCGGAAGTCGATGACCGGCTACAACCAGCCAAAATCGCTGGTCGGCTTCGAGGCGTCGATGTCGGACTGGGCCATGCATGACGTCACCGCCGCGGTGGCCTGGATGCGCGAACGCTACGACACGCTGCCGCTCGCCTATGTCGGCCATTCGTTCGGCGGTCAGGCGCTGGGCCTGCTGCCCAACAATTCCGAAGTCTCGCGCGCGCTATTCGTCGCGGCGCAAGCCGCTTACTGGAAGCTGATCGCCGCGCCGGAGCGATACCGCATCTATCTGCTGCTGAATCTGGTCGGCGTGCCGCTCACCCATCTGATGGGCTACTCCTCCGGTCGCCGCACCGGATTGGGCGAGGACCTGCCGAAGGGCGTGTTCCTGCAATGGGTCAAGTGGGTGATGAGCGAACGCTATCTGTTCGACGACAAGTCGTTGATCGTCCCGCTGGCTAATTTTGCCAACTACCAGGGCGCGCTGCGCTCGATCTGCCTGTCCGACGACCCGTGGGCGACGCTGCCCGCGGTGGAGCTGCTGTGCTCCGGTTTCACGTCGATCAAGCCCGAGATCGTGACCGTCACGCCGGCGGAAGTCGGCGTCAAGAAGATCGGACATTTCGGTTTCTTCCGCCCCGAGCATCGCGACACGTTGTGGCTCGCCGCGGCGGAATGGCTGCAGGACACGGACTGAGCTTTTCGCTTCACCTGCATGAGCCGGCGTTTCGCCCACCTCTCCCATAGGGAGAGGTCGGATTGCGCAGCAATCCGGGTGAGGGGTTGAGGACTCCCGATCGGTCGCAACCCCTCACCCGGCGCTACGCGCCAACCTCTCCCTATGGGAGAGGTGAGTCAGCGCTCGGGGCATGTTCAGATTACAGATGGAGACGCTGTGCGCGCGGTTATTCCGCGGCTTCGCGGACGTGGCGTGCGGTCGGCGTCCGCATCGTCACCAGCTCTTCGGCGGCGGTCGGATGCAGCGCCATGGTGGCGTCGAAATCGGCCTTGGTGGCTTTCATCTTCACCGCGATGCCGATCACCTGGATCAGTTCGGCGGCCTCGGGGCCGACGATGTGGCAGCCGAGCACGCGATCGGTCGAGGCGTCCACGATCAGCTTCATCAGAATCCGGCCCTGGCTGCCCGACAACGTCGCCTTGATCGGCCTGAAATCGCTCTTGTAGATATCGACATGGGTGTAGCGCGCCCGCGCCTGGGACTCGGTCAGCCCCACCGTTCCGACTTCCGGCTGGGAAAACACCGCGGTCGGAATATCGCTGTAATCGACCTTGACCGGACGCTTGCCGAACACGGTGTCGGCGAAGGCGTGTCCCTCGCGGATCGCCACCGGAGTCAAATTGATGCGATGGGTGACGTCGCCGATCGCGTAGATATGCGGCACCGAGGTCTGGCAGAATTCGTCGACGGCGATCCCGCCATTGTCCGGATTGATCGCGACGCCGGCCTTCTCGAGCCCGAGATTGGCGACGCTGGGATGACGGCCGATCGCGAACATCATCTGATCCGACGCCACGCTCGAACCATTCGACAGATGCGAGGTGTATTCGGAGCCGTGCTTGTCGATCGCCGCGACGGTGCAGCCGGTCAGGATGGTGATGCCTTCCTTCTCCATCTCGGTCCGCACATGGTGACGGACGTCCTCGTCGAAGCCGCGCAAGATGTTTTCGCCGCGATACACCACCGTGACGTCACTGCCGAGCCCGGCGAAGATGCAGGCGAACTCCAGCGCGATATAGCCGCCGCCCTGGATCAAGATCCGCTTCGGCAGCGCCGGGAGATGAAACACCTCGTTCGACGAAATCACGTGCTCGATGCCGGGAATCGCCTTGCCGTGATTGGGGGCGCCACCGGTGGCAATCAACACGTATTTGGCACGCACCGCTTCGCCATTGCTCAGGCGCAGGGTGTGGGGATCCTCGAACACCGCGCGCGACTTGACGATGCGCGCGCCCGACTTCTCCACATTCGACGTGTAGATCGCTTCGAGTCGCGCGATCTCCTTGTCCTTGTTGGCGATCAGCGTCGGCCAATCGAAGGTCGCGGAGGGAATCGTCCAGCCGAATCCCGCCGCGTCGCGGATCTCTTGATGGACATGGGAAGCATAGACCATCAGCTTCTTCGGCACGCAGCCGCGGATGACGCAGGTCCCGCCGAACCTGTATTCCTCGGCGACGACGACGCGGGCGCCGTGCCCTGCGGCGATCCGGGCAGCGCGCACGCCGCCCGAACCACCGCCAATGACGAACAGATCCGCGTCGAATTCGGCCATGTCAGCCTCTTGTTGTGATCAGATTTCCTTGCCGCGCTTGCGCATCTCGCCGCGGAACTCGCCGTTGACCTCCTCGGAGAACTTCTGGGCCCAGCCGCTCATGAAGCTCATGCTGGCGGAGATCGCAGCCGGCTCCTGGGTCAGCAGTTTCTGACCGAGCGGCGATTTGTAGAACACCACAAGATCCTTCAGTTCCTGTTCGGTGAAATCGCTGGCGTAAATCTTCGCCATCTGGTCGCCGATTTCATTTTCACGCCCGGCCAGCTTCTTGGCAAGCACCAGCGCCACCTCGTTGAGGTCCTTCTGATAGTTCAGGTTGTTCTGCAGCAGCGAGTCCTTGACGCGCTGGATCATGCCGGGGACGGCATTGGCATAGATCACGCTCGCCTTCTTCAAGGCCATCAGCTCCTTGGCGGCGGCGATCCCTCCCGGGGTCGGGGTCGCCTGCGCCTGCGCCTGGCTGCCCGAAAACGCCATGCCGAGTGCGATTGCGGCGGCAAACAATACGTTCAAAAGATAGTTCATTCCGATTCTCCAGGATTGCGGCGCTAGGGCCGTTCAACAGTTCGAATTCCATTCGGGCCCGCAAGCATCGCCAAGCTGGCCATTCCGATGAACAGCCCATGATCGACAACGCCCGGTATCACGGACAATAACCCTGCCAGGCGCGGGGCATCGGGGATTCGCCCGAGATCGGCATCCACGATCCAGTGGCCGCCATCGGTGACGAAAGCATGGCCGTCCTTGCCATTCCGCAGCTTGATCGGCCCCGAGGCGCCGACTTCCGCGAACGCGTGTTCGAGCGCCCGCCGCGTCGCCGACAGACCGAACGGAATCACCTCGATCGGCAACGGAAAGCGCCCCAGCGTATCGACCCATTTCGATTCATCGGCGATCACGATCATGCGATCCGACGCCGCCGCGACGATCTTCTCGCGCAGCAGCGCGCCGCCGCCGCCCTTGATCAGGTTGAGCGCGGGATCGATTTCGTCGGCACCGTCGACGGTCAGGTCGAGCCGGTCGATCTCATCCAGCGTGGTCAGCGGAATACCGCAGCGCTGCGCGTCGGCGCGGGTGACTTCGGAGGTCGGCACGCCGACGACCGTGAGGCCGCCGCGCACCCGCTCGCCGAGCAGTTCGACGAAATGCTTGGCGGTCGAGCCGGTGCCGAGGCCGAGCTTCATGCCGTCGCGGACGTGCTCCAGCGCACAAGCCGCGGCCTTCCTCTTTAGTTCGTCCATGGTCATCGAACGCCTCACCCCAGCTGTCGGACCGATCAAGCCGCCCGAACGGCACGGCCTATCTAGCGACGTTTGCCGGCGGCGAACAGGGCGGATTGTCCAATTCGGCCGCTTGACCCGGTTGCGCGATCGCGCGAGGGACGCTAGCGATTGACGATGACATCATCTCGCATCGTCGTATTCGATCTGGACGGCACGCTGGTCGACACCGCCCCCGACCTGATCAACGCGCTGAACCACATCCTCAACCGCGAAGGCATGCCCTCGGTGCCGATCGCGGCCGCGCGCAACATGATCGGTCAGGGCGCCAAGCGGCTGCTCGAACGCGGTCTGGAGCTCGACGGCCGCACCTTCAGCCCGCCCGACATGGCGCGGCTGACCGACGATTTCATCGCCTATTACGCCGACCACATCGCCGATGAATCGCGGCCGTTCGACGGCCTCGAAGCCACGCTGGATGAACTGTCCGGCCTCGGTTATCGCTTCGCGGTCTGCACCAACAAGCTGGAATGGCTGTCGAAACTGCTGCTCGACCGGCTCGATCTGAGTTCCCGTTTCGCCGCGATCTGCGGCGCCGACACGTTCGGCGTGGCCAAGCCCGACCCGACGATCCTGCGCCAGACCGTTGCCAAGGCCGGCGGGGTGCTCGCCAGTGCCGTCATGGTGGGCGATGCCGGTCCGGATGTCGGGGTCGCCCGTCGCGCCGGGATTCCGGTGATCGGGGTTGAATTCGGCTATACCGAAACGCCGATCGCCGAGCTCAATCCGGACCTGCTGATCGGGCATATGCGGGAACTTCCAAACGCCGTCGCGCGGCTGCTGCCATCGCGCTAACCTCAGCATAATACCCTGAATTGTCAGGAAAAAATGCTTTGGTCCGAAAGTCGCATTAACCATCAATTAACGATTATGCTGCGCACGGTTGCAAGCCGATTTGGACGCTCCTATTGTCGCCCAGAGGCGTGTGGCGGTTAGCCGCACCACAGTGGCGGATTTTCAGCATGCGTCGTGTCGTCGTAATCGCCGTGGCAGGTCTCGGTCTGGCCGGCTGCTCGTCCATGGACGTCTTCAAGTCAGCCCCGCCGCCCGTCACCGTGCAGCTCGACTCGGTTCCGCCCGGCGCCAATGCCAGCACCTCCACCGGACCGGGATGCAAGACGCCCTGCTCCATATCGGTGCCGCCAGATAATTTCAGCGTGACCTACACACTGAACAGGTATCAGACCATGACGGTCCCGGTGCAGGTGGTGACCAAGCCGGGCGACATCTTCACCTCGCCGACCACGACCGTCGATCCCAATCCGGTGGTGGCGCAGTTGCAGCCGGTCGCGCCGGTGCGGAAGCGGCCGGTCGCGACGATCCGCAAGCCGAAGAAGCCGAAGCCGGCGGCGGTCGCGCCGGACGCCGCTCCGGCTGCAAGTTCGCCGTTTCCCGCGCCGAGCGCGGCCCCTGCCCGCTGACAGCGCCGCAACGCAGCAAAACCCGCGATTGTATCCGGCCGACTTCGTGCGTAAGTACTGACGAGCCTGCTGCCGCCACGGCGGCGTCGACAACACGGCACGTCGGATGATCAAGACTTCGTTGAATCCTTCGGGCGATGGTTCCGGTGCGATGACCGACCCGTTCGGCCGGACCATCAGCTATCTGCGGGTCTCGATCACCGACCGCTGCGATTTCCGCTGTGTGTACTGCATGTCGGAAGACATGACCTTTCTACCGCGCGCCGATCTGCTGACGCTGGAAGAGCTCGACCGCCTGTGCTCGGCCTTCATCGCCAAGGGCGTGCGAAAGCTGCGCCTCACCGGCGGCGAACCGCTGGTCCGGCGCAACATGATGTCGCTGGTGCGCTCGCTGTCCCGGCATCTCACGACCGGTGCGTTGAATGAACTGACACTGACAACCAACGGTTCGCAGTTGGAGCGCTTCGCCGCCGAACTGGCGGATTGCGGCGTGCGCCGGATCAACGTGTCGCTGGATACGCTGGATCCGGCGAAATTCCGCGCCATCACCCGCTGGGGCGACCTCGACAAGGTGCTGGCCGGAATCGCGGCGGCGCGCGCCGCCGGCCTCGCCGTCAAGATCAACGCGGTCGCGCTGAAGAATTCCAACGAGGATGAAATTCCGGCGCTGATGGAATGGGCGCACGGCCTCGGCATGGGGCTGACGCTGATCGAGGTGATGCCGCTCGGCGAAATCGGCGAAGGGCGGATCGATCAATACGTGCCGCTGTCGCTGGTCCGCGCGCGGCTCGCCAAGCAATACACGCTGACCGACCTCGCCGATGACACCGGCGGCCCCGCGCGCTACGTGGCGGTCGGCGAAACCGGCGGCAAGCTCGGCTTCATCACCCCGATGACGCATAATTTTTGCGAATCCTGCAATCGCGTGCGCATCACCTGCACCGGAACGCTGCACACCTGCCTCGGCCACGAGGACGCATCGGACCTGCGCAAGCCGCTTCGCGCGTCGGCCGACGATCAGCTGCTCGGCGAGGCGATCGACCGCGCGATCGGGCTGAAGCCCAAGGGCCACGACTTCATCATCGACCGACGCCACGATCGGCCCAGCGTCAGCCGGCACATGAGCGTCACCGGCGGTTGATCCGTGTTGGCCGGCGCATCCTCGTCGGCGCCGTTCCGGCCGCCTTCTGCCGCACATAACGGCTTGACCCTGCATCAAATTGTCCATTTTCCAATTGACGGCGTCGCCGCGCGCTGAAATGGTGCCGACGCTTCGCATACCCTCGGCTTGAAAAGCCGTTGCTACCTCAGCATCGAAGGGCGAAGCGACTGAGGGGGAGATCACCGTTGCGGGCGCTGCTGGGACTGAGCCGGAAGATCGATGCGTTCAACACCGTGATCGGCCGCTGGCTGTCATGGCTGATCGTACTTGCGGTGGTAATTTCCGCCGCCAACGCCATCATTCGAAAAGCGCTCGACATGTCGTCGAATTCCTTTCTCGAACTGCAATGGGTGCTGTTCAGCGTCGTGTTCCTGCTGTGCTCGCCCTGGACCCTGCTGAGCAACGAACACATCCGGATCGACATCATCAACCACACCCTGCCGCTGCGCCTGCGCGGCTGGATCGACATGATCGGGCACCTGTTCTTCCTGCTGCCGTTCACCATCGTGATGCTGTGGTGGTCGATCCCGTTCTTCCTGACCTCGCTGCACCAGAACGAGCAATCCTTCAGCGCCGGCGGGCTGCCGCAATGGCCGGCCAAATCGCTGATCATGATCGCCTGCGTGCTGCTGATGGTTCAGGGCTTCTCCGAGATCATCAAGCGCGCGGCTATGATGATGGGCATCATTCCGGACTCCAACGCCACCGTGATCAGCGCGCAGCGCGCCGCCGAGCTTGAGGCCGAACGGCTGGTCATGCACATCGCGGGCGACAAGCCGTGAATTTCATCGTGGTCGTTGTGTTGAGGGAAAAATCTGAATGACCGCGTTGTTCATTCACTACATGGCGCCGATCATGTTCGCGTCATTGGTGCTGTTCCTGCTCCTCGGCTATCCGGTGGCGTTCTCGCTGGCCGCTAACGGCCTGATTTATGCGTTCATCGGCATCGAGCTTGGGCTGTTCCGTCCGGACTTCCTGCAGGCGCTGCCCGAGCGCGTCTACGGGGTGATGAACAACGACACCCTGCTGGCGATTCCGTTCTTCACCTTCATGGGGCTGGTGCTGGAGCGATCCGGCATGGCCGAGGATCTGCTGGAAACCATCGGGCAGCTATTCGGCTCAATCCGCGGCGGCATCGCCTATGCGGTGGTGTTCGTCGGCGCGCTGCTGGCGGCGACTACCGGCGTGGTCGCGGCCTCGGTGATCTCGATGGGCCTGATCTCGCTGCCGATCATGCTGCGCTACGGCTACGACCGCCGCGTCGCCACCGGCGTGATCGCGGCTTCCGGCACGCTGGCGCAGATCATCCCGCCGTCGCTGGTGCTGATCGTGATGGCCGACCAGCTCGGCCGCTCGGTCGGCGACATGTACGAAGGCGCGTTCATTCCCGGCATCGTGCTGGCGCTGCTGTACGCGGTCTATATCTTCATCGTCTCCGTCGTCGCGCCGAAGGCGGTGCCCGGACTGCCGCTGGAAGCGCAGACGCTGCGCGAGGTCGAGACCGCCAAGCATCCGCTGACGCTGCCATTGGCGGCAATTTCGGCCGCCGCGACCGCGTATTTCTTCGTCGTGCATGTCGGGCTGTTCGACTGGACCATGCCGGCGTTCGACAAAATCGGGCTCGGCAGACTGGTGATGCAGGGCTTCTGGTTCGTCATCCTGCTGGCCGTGCTGTTCCGGCCGTTCATCGGCATCATCCGGACCATGACGATTTCGTTGTTCCTGGTGATCGTGGCGTCGACCGCGATCGGCATGGTTGCGATGAGCTTTACCGACGTGAAGTCGGGCGCCGATTACGTGGTGCTGACGATGTCGATGACGGTCGGGTTGTCGTTCGTGCTGGCCGTGATCAATCGCGTGCTGGGGTTGAAACTGCTGTCGAAGCTGGCCCAGCAGGTGGTGTTCGTGATGGTGCCGCCGCTCGGTCTGATCTTCCTGGTGCTAGGTACGATCTTCATCGGCGTCGCCACCCCGACCGAAGGCGGCGCGATGGGTGCGGCCGGCGCGATAATCCTGGCGATGATGAAAGGCCGTTTGACCTTCGACCTGACCCGGCAGGCCACCGAGGCGACCGCGAAACTCTCGGCCTTCGTGGTGTTCATTCTGGTCGGCGCGCGCGTGTTCTCGCTGACCTTCTACGGCGTCGACGGCCATCGCTGGGTCGAGGAACTGCTGGTCGGCCTGCCCGGCGGCCAGATCGGCTTCCTGATCTTCGTCAACGCCTTCGTGTTCGTGCTGGCGTTCTTCCTCGACTTCTTCGAACTCGCCTTCATCGTGATTCCGCTGCTCGGCCCCGCCGCCGAAAAGCTCGGCATCGATCTGATCTGGTTCGGGGTCATGCTCGGCGTCAACATGCAGACCTCGTTCATGCACCCGCCGTTCGGCTTCGCATTGTTTTATCTACGCTCGGTCGCGCCGAAGGAATCCTATCTCGACCGACTCACCGGCAAACGCATGGAGCCGGTGACGACTGGCCAGATCTATTGGGGCTCGGTGCCGTTCGTGATCATCCAGGTGATCATGGTCGGACTGGTGATCACCTTCCCGGCGATGGTGATGCACTACAAGGGCGCGGCCTCGACCGTCGATCCCAGCAAGATCGAGTTCAATATTCCGCAGATGGAACAGCCGCCGCTGGATTTCGGCCCCTCGAAGTAGCGGGCGCCGCCGCGGATTGACGACATGATTTGTCATTCCGGGGCACGAGCGGCGTGAGCCGCGCGTGAACCCGGAATCTTGCTCCACGCCCCTGCCTGTCGCGAGATTCCGGGTTCGCTCGCAGCTGTCGCTGCTCGCGCCCCGGAATGACGGTGCGCTTGTCTTGCGCAAAGTAACCGCAAACGAAAAAGCCCGGCCCTCTTGCGAGGACCGGGCTCTTTCGTGCGTGACCGAGAAAGCTGCGATCAGCCGCGGGTACGCGAACGGATCATGAAGCTGTCGTAGGTGTATTCGGCGACCTGCCACCACAGATACTGGTCAGAGCGGTAGGCCTGCATCGCATCGATGACCTTCTTGAAGTCGGCGTTCTTGGCGGAGATTTCGCCCCACAATTCGTTGGTCGCCTTCAGGCAGGCATCCAGCACTTCGTTGGAGAAAGGACGCAACTGGGTGCCGCCGGCGACCAGCCGCTTCAGCGCCGTCGGATTCAGCATGTCGTAGCGCGCGGCCATCCAGGAGTTGGTGGCCTGCGCCGCGTTGGTCAGAACCGACTGGTAGTTCTTCGGCAGCGCGTTGAACTTCTCGAGATTGGCAAAGGCATGCACGGTCGGGCCGCCTTCCCAGAAACCCGGATAGTAGTAGTACTTCGCGACCTTCTGGAAGCCAAGTTTCTCGTCGTCATAGGGGCCGACCCACTCGGCTGCGTCGATCGTGCCCTTTTCCAGCGAGGGATAGATGTCGCCGCCGGCGATCTGCTGCGGCACCACGCCAACCTTCTGCAGCACCTGCCCGGCGATGCCGCCGATCCGAAACTTCAGACCCGACAGGTCGGCGACGGTCTTGATCTCCTTGCGGAACCAGCCGCCCATCTGGGTGCCGGTGTTGCCGCAGGGGAAGCCGACCACTGAGTATTTCTTGTAGAACTCGTTGGCGAGTTCGTTGCCGCCGCCCTGATACAGCCAGGAGTTCTGCTGCCGGGCGTTGAGGCCGAACGGCACCGAGGCGAAGATCGCGAAAGTCGGATCCTTGCCGACGTAATAATACGAAACGGTATGGCTCATCTCGACCGTGCCGTTCGAGGTGGCGTCGAGCACCTGCAAGGCGGGAACGATTTCGCCCGCCGCGAACACCTGGATCTGAAACTTGTTGTCGGTCATTTCAGCGACTTGCTTCGCCAGATATTCGCCGCCGCCATAGATGGTGTCGAGCGACTTCGGGAAGCTCGACGCCAACCGCCACTTCACCTCGGGGGAGGACTGCGCGATCGCCGGCGAAGCAACCGCGGCCACCGCGGCGCCGGTTGCTGATACTTTCAAAAAGTCACGACGTTTCATAAGGCATCTCCTTGTTGCCGGATTTTCCCGGAATTTCATGGCGCGTTTTCGATCGACGAGCGCGGTTCGCCTTTCCCTAGAAGGCTTTGGCGTGAGGGTCTGTAACACGGATGTACGCCCGCGGAAAACGCGGCAACGCTCTTGTTTGCCAACATTGAACGAAAGTCGAATACAGCAGCCGCGACCGTCACGAAATCCGAGAAGTGTGCACTGCGATATCGAGTCAGACCGCGGCGGTGATTGTCAGCTGATCCCTCACCTTGGCGGCGATGTCGCGGTAGATCGCCGCATGCGGCCCATCCGGCTCGCTCGCCACCACCGGAGTTCCGGCATCCGAGGTAGCGCGAATCGACATGTGCAGCGGGATCTCGCCCAGGAACGGCACACCAAGCCGCTCCGCCTCGTGCCGGGCGCCGCCATGCCCGAAGATGTCGGACCGCGTGCCGCATTCAGGACATTGGAAATAGCTCATGTTCTCGACGATGCCGAGCACCGGCACGTTGACCTTGTTGAACATCGCCAGCCCGCGCCTAGCGTCGATCAGCGCCAGGTCCTGCGGCGTGGAAACGATCACCGCGCCCTTCAGCGGAACGTTCTGCGCCAGCGTCAGCTGGGCGTCGCCGGTGCCGGGCGGCATGTCGACCACCAGCACGTCGAGCGTGCCCCATGCCACGTCGCGCAGCATCTGGGTGATCGCCGACATCACCATCGGCCCGCGCCAGATCATCGCGGTTTCCTCTTCGACCAGGAAGCCGATCGACATGATCGAAAGTCCGAACCGCTGAATCGGAATCATCTTGCGGCTATCGTCGAGCTGCGGCTTTTCGTGAATGCCGGTGAGCCGCGGCACCGACGGTCCGTAAATGTCGGCGTCCAGCAGCCCGACACGCAGGCCGAGGTCGCGCAGGCCCAGCGCCAGATTCAGCGCGGTGGTGGACTTGCCGACGCCGCCCTTGCCGGACGCCACCGCGATGATCGCGGCGACGCCGGGGATCTCGGCCTGTTTGGACATCGGCGACGACGGCCCAGGTCCCGCCGACGGTTTGTGCGCCGAGGCCGGCGCCACGCCATGATCATGCCGGTGCGGTTGCGGTGCCGCGGCAGCGCCGGGCCGGCGCTCTGCGGTCAGCGCGATGATCGCGCCGGTGACGCTCGGAATGCCGCGCACGGCGGTTTCCGCCGCAGCACGGACGCTTTCCCAGGCCCGCGCCTCCGCGGCGTCAACATTGATCGAGAAATACACCTTGCCGTTGTTGACGGCGATCTCCGACAGCACATCGGACTTGGTCAGGGCGACGCCGCGCGGCGACATCACCTGCGCCAGACGATCGAGAACTTGCTGCTGTGTGACGCTCAATGAAATCTCCTGCGGCCCGGCCCAGCCGAGACCGATCATATGAGGGCGATGGATTCAAGACAGGAATTGGAACCGGGCCGGCCATCCGGCGAGCCGTCAGCCCTACTCGTTCGCGACTTCGTAGTTCAGCTCGATCATCACGCCGTTGGGATCGCGGACGAAGATCTGCCAGACCGCGCCGCCCGGCACCGTCCTTGTATCGAACTGCACCGCCTTGTCGCGCAACCGCTGCTTCATGCCGGCGAAATCGCGGCTGGCAAATGCGACATGATGGACCACGCCGGAATCCGGCTTCTGCGGTTCCGCGGTCGAGGAGATATCGACCAGATGCACCACCGGCTTGCCCTCGCTGTACAGCCAGGCGCCGGGAAAGTCGAAGTTGGGACGATCGCCGTTCGTCAGGCCGAGGACGTCCTCATAGAACCGGACCGTATCGGCCAATCTGCCGGTCCGAATGTTGAAATGATCGAGCAGACCTACGCTCATGCCGGGGCACCTTTTTGCACTTCGCTGCAGCACAATTTGTGCAATGCAAGAACCGCGATCTTGCGGCTGACGAAATCGCCGGGCCGCGCGGCCACGTTCAATCTTCTATAGGCCAAAAGCCGAGCAACTCAAATCCTCGGCCTCGAAGGGCTTTGCCCATCATCGCGCGACGTTTATGCTGCAACTTCATCTTGCTGGGCGCCGTTCCCGACGGCTCCGTTGATCCACCCCCCAACACACCGATCGGCCCCGACGGGCGCCGAAAAACCTGAAGGTTCCAGTCATGGCCAAAGTCGCTTTTCTCGGTCTCGGCGTCATGGGATTTCCGATGGCAGGACATCTGGTCAAGAAGGGCGGCCACGAGGTCACGGTGTACAATCGGACGTCGGCCAAGGCGAAGGACTGGGCGGACAAATTCGGCGGGCGCACCGCGCCGACGCCAAAGGAAGCCGCGGCCGGTCAGGATTTCGTGATGGCCTGTGTCGGCAATGACGACGATCTGCGCGCGGTGACGATCGGCGCCGACGGCGCCTTTGCCGGCATGAAGGCCGGCGCGATCTTCATCGACCACACCACCGCCTCGGCCGAAGTCGCCCGCGAACTCGACGCCGCAGCGACCAAGGCCGGATTCAAATTCATCGACGCCCCGGTGTCGGGCGGTCAGGCCGGCGCCGAAAACGGCGCGCTGACGGTGATGTGCGGTGGCAGCGCGGACGCCTACGCCACCGCCGAGCCGGTGATCGCGGCCTACGCCAAGATGTGCAAGCTGCTCGGCCCCGCGGGCTCCGGCCAGCTCACCAAGATGGTGAATCAAATCTGCATCGCCGGACTGGTCGAGGCGCTGTCGGAGGGCATTCACTTCGCCAAGAAGGCCGGCCTCGATGTCAACGCGGTGATCGAAGTGATCTCCAAGGGCGCCGCACAATCGTGGCAAATGGAAAATCGTTACAAAACCATGAACGACGGCAAGTTCGATTTCGGCTTCGCGGTCGAGTGGATGCGCAAGGATCTGGCGATCTGCCTCGCCGAATCCCGCCGCAATGGCGCCAGCCTTCCGGTCACGGCTTTGGTCGATGCGTTCTACTCCGAAGTCGAAAAGATCGGCGGCCGCCGCTGGGATACGTCGAGCCTGCTGGCCCGGCTGGAGCGCTGAGCGAACCGATTAGCCGTCCCTGCCCGAGGGCTTAGCGACCTTGCGGCGCCGCAATGGACTTTCCCGGGCGTCCTTGAGCCGGACGCTTGGGCCTTCCGGAAAGGTCACGACCAGATCGAGGCGGCCGCCGATCGCTTTCACATAGTCGCGCAGCGTCGAGACCTTCATGTCACCGCGCTTTTCCAGGCGAGAGACGTAGACCTGTTTGCCGCCGACGCGCTTTGCGACCTGTTCCTGCGTCAGCTTTCTGGATTGCCGCAACTCCTGCAGGCCGAGTTCCTCGGCGATCAGGACCGCAGCACGCTTCTTGATCCTGGCGCGCCGGGCGGCCGGGAATTTGTCGAACACCTCGGATGTCGGCACCGTTCGATATTGGTCGGTCATGTTGCCCTCCGGGCCTTGTTCAGTTCTGCTAGCTGCTGCGAGAATCGCTGATCCGCCTTCTCGATCAGGGCTTTGTAGAATCGTCGTTCCGAGCCGCCGGACTTGTCG
This sequence comes from Rhodopseudomonas sp., assembly GCF_013377015.1. Lineage (GTDB taxonomy): Bacteria > Pseudomonadota > Alphaproteobacteria > Rhizobiales > Xanthobacteraceae > JARJEH01. The sequence goes on from NZ_JACABA010000002.1 coordinate 915,570, forward strand.
CCGGCGACCAGCAGGATCGCCTTGCGGGCTGGATCGAAAGCGTAGGCGACGCGCCAGACACCGCGATCGGCATCGAAGCCAATTCCTTCATGTTGGCATGCTTGGAGCCGTTCAACGTGTCCGACCGCGGGCGTTTCAATTGCGGCCCGACAAGTTGCAGCAATTCCACCATCGCGCCCAGTTCGTCCTGGACGGCGTCCGACAGTTCGACAAACTCCTCAAGGAACGCCGGATGAAATTCGACCCGCCAACCCATCAACGCAATATATATCAAAGGGTATATTCATTACAAGGTATGGCGGGTCTCCGGAAAGTTCCTCGCCTCCCCACCCCGCGTCCGCGGCAACCCGGGGAGAGTTTCGCCCGGTGGGGCCGGCGGCCGACTCCGTTAGCTTGTTGTTAACCTGATTATCTTTCCCTTTAAGGCTGCTCTTAAGGATTTGGAGCCAGAGATAGAACAGCTAAAACGCGCGCGGTTCCGCGCAGGATTTGTGTTGGTTGATGAGTAACCCCGCCGAAAGGCCTGAAGTTTTCCAGCTTCCGGCTGACAGCACGGTCGCGGTGCCGGCGCGCAATCGGCGTGCAGCGTCGCAGCGGGTCCGCGAGGCGCGCGACCGGCTGACCTCGACCAGCGGCACCCGTCCGGCGTTCGATCACGAACTGGTTCGGCAATACGCCCAGACAAGGCTGTCGGCGTCTTACGTCGTCATGCTGCTGGTGGTGGCGACCGGGCTGTTGTTCGGGATCTGGAAGAACCCGATTTCGGCCGCGGCGTGGACCGTCGGCATGCTCTGCATCCACACCGTGGTGATCCGCAACTGCAACCGATTTCTGAACGAGGCGCCCTCGCCGGCGCGGACCCGCAAATGGCGATCGCGGTTCGTGCTGCTGGATCTGCTCTACGGCCTGGCCTGGACGACGCTGCTGATTCACCCGGCCGGCGCCGACGTCGTTTCCAACACCTTCATGATGTTCCTGATGCTGCTGGTAGTCGCGGTCTCCAGCATGCTGGCGGCAAGCCTGCCGATCGCAGCCTTGGCGGCGACCGCGCCGGTGACAACGGCGATCGCGCTCGACTTCATTCTCACCGGCACCTTTGACAACTACGTGCTGGCGCTGCTCACGGTCGCCGCGGAAGGCTATTTCGCGCTGCTCGCGCACCGGCTGCACTCAACCACGCTGGCGACGCTGGAGGCGCGCGCCGAGAAGGACGCGCTGATCGGCGAGCTCGAACAGGCCAAGGCGATTTCCGACGAGGCGCGGCATCGCGCCGAGGCCGCCAATGTGGCGAAATCGCGATTCCTGGCGCAGATGAGCCACGAGTTGCGCACGCCGCTCAACGCCATCCTGGGCTTTTCAGAAGTGATGAAGAGCGAGATCTTCGGCGCTCACGCCGTGCCGGTGTACAAGGACTACTCAGCCGATATTCACAATTCGGGCGTTCATCTCTTGAACCTGATCAACGAGATCCTCGATCTGTCGCGGATCGAGGCCGGGCGCTACGAGCTCAACGAGGAAGCGATCTCGCTGGTCCACGTCGTCGCCGACTGTCATCATCTGTTGAAACTGAGGGCCTCCAGCCGCGGCATCACTATCCACGAAGTGTTCGAGCAGGGCATGCCGCGGGTCTGGGCCGACGAGCGCGCCGCGCGGCAAATCGTGCTCAACCTGTTGTCGAACGCGATCAAGTTCACGCCGCAGGGCGGCGAGATCTGGCTGAAGGTCGGCTGGACCGCGTCCGGCGGCCAGTATCTCAGCGTCAAGGACACCGGCTCCGGCATCGCCGAGGATGAAATTCCGATCGTGCTGGCGTCGTTCGGCCAGGGCTCCAATTCGATCAAATCCGCCGAACAGGGCGCCGGCCTTGGCCTGCCGATCGCCAAGAGTCTGATCGACATGCACGGTGGCACCTTCACGCTGAAATCGAAGCTGCGGATCGGCACCGAGGTCATCATCACCTTCCCGCCGGAACGGGTGATGTCGGCGCTGGCACCGATGGCCGACGAGGCGCCGCCGCTGCAACCCGGACATCTCGACATCGACGAAAAGAACCGGCCGCGCAACAAGCCGATCATGAATGCCGGCACCGGGCTGTGACGCCGATGCTTGCGAAAGAAGCCGAATGCCCATCACTGTTGGCCATGAGAATTGAAACCCCAACGGAAACTCCATGCATCGCCGTCTGCATGATCGATCCCGAAAGCGGCCTCTGTCTCGGCTGCGGACGCACGCTGCCGGAGATCGCGCGCTGGCACCGGCTCGATCGCGCCGGCCGTCTGTCGATCATGGCGCTGCTGCCGGCGCGGATGGCGGATGCGGGGCTCAGTCCGCCGGGCCGACCGCGCGCCGCGGAGAACAACCCGTGACAGGTGCAGCGTGAGCCGCGTTCTGCTGATAGCGTTGTTGCTGGTGGCGACCGCGGGTGCAGTGGTTGCCTATGGCGATCCGGAGCGGATCTCGCATGCGAGCCAGGCGGTTTCGAGCATGTTGCGCAAGCAGAGCGCCGGACCGACCCGGTCGGTGCAGATCGCACGCGGACGCGGCGGCGAATTCGCCTTGCAAGCCAAGGTCAACGGCGTCAGCGCGCCGATGGTGATCGACACCGGCGCGACCTCGGTGGTGCTGACCTATGAAACCGCGATGGCCGCGGGGCTGCCGCTGGAATTGCTGAACTTCAATGTCGATGTCGAGACCGCGGGCGGTCACACCCGCGCCGCCAAGCTGTCGCTCGACAGCCTGGCGATCGGCAAGCTGGTCGAGCGCTCGGTGCCGGCACTGGTGGTGCCGCGCGGCCAGATGAAAACCAATCTGCTCGGCATGAGTTTTCTGGATCGGCTGGAGAGCTGGGAAGTCCGTGCTGACCAGCTGAGGTTGCACGGCTACCCGTAGAGGGCGACGGCGCCGCTCAGGCGGCCTCGAACGCCGTCGCGTTCTGATCGACCAGCGCAATCGCATCGCGCAGCACGCTTACATCGGCGCCGGGCTTGGTGGCGTTCTCCGCGAGATGGCGGCGGAACGCCCGCGCGCCCGGCACGCCGTGGAACGCGCCGACGAAATGCCGGGTGATCGCATGCAGCCGTGTGCCTTGCGCAAGCTGCTCGGCGATATAGGGCGTCATCGCCTCCAGCGCATCCTTCATGGTGGCATGCGGCGGCGCCTCGCCGAACAGTTTTGGATCGACCGCGAGCAGCCGCCATGGCTCCTGATAGGCCGCCCGCCCCAGCATCACGCCATCGACGTGATCGAGATGCGGCAACGCCTCGTCGATCCCCGCAATGCCGCCATTGATGCTGATCGGGACATCGGGCAGCGACGCCTTCAGCCGATATACCAGCGCGTAGTCCAGCGGCGGCACGTCGCGATTCTGCTTCGGCGACAGACCCTGCAGCCAGGCCTTGCGGGCGTGCACGATCAGTGCGTCGGCACCGGCGGCCACCACCGCGCGCGCCATCGCAAATAACGCGACCTCCGGGTCCTGATCGTCGATCCCGATCCGGCATTTGATCGTCACCGGAATTTTCACCGCGCGCTTCATCGCCCCGACGCATGCGGCGACCAGCGCCGGCTCCGCCATCAGACAGGCGCCGAACCGGCCATCCTGCACCCGATCGGACGGACAGCCGACGTTGAGATTGATTTCGTCATAGCCGAAATCCTCGCCGATCCGCGCGCTGGTGGCGAGATCGCGCGGATCGGAACCGCCAAGCTGCAGCGCCACCGGATGTTCGGAGTCGTCGAAGCCAAGCAGACGCTGGCGGTCGCCGTGGATCGCCGCGCCCGTCGCCACCATCTCGCTGTACAGCCGAGCGCGACGCGTCAACAGACGGTGGAACACCCGACAATGACGGTCGGTCCAGTCCATCATAGGCGCAATGGCAAATCTATGTAATTGATTTATCTGCATTTTTCGAGTACATTCAACTCGTTAGGTCGCGTCGTGTGCACTCCATTCTACGCCATGACGCGACGTTTTTTCCGGTTTTTCGACGCCTCAGTGCACACGGAGCGCACACGCGTGGCGACCATCACGAGACTGAAATCAGGCTCCTGGCGAGTCCAAGTCCGACGAAAGGGGAAGTATGTCAATGAGACATTCCTTCGCCGAAAGGATGCTGAGGAATGGGGGATTGATATTGAGCGTCGGATTGATCGGCAAGAACCCGGCGGCGACACGCAAATCACGAGATGCTCAGCTCTTTTGCGATCGTATCGGACTTCATCGCCAAGACTTAGTGGAAGTGGGCAAGAACATCGGACGCTCGAAGAGCGCCAGTCTGATCTTCCTCGACGAGAGACTTGGGCACCTTCGTCTTCCAGAATTAGATCGAGACTGCCTTATCAAGTTTGGAAAAGAGCGCGCGCTTGAGGGCGCCGGTCCTGTCACGGTTGGTATTGATCTTGGATATATCAAGACGATCCTATCGCATGCGGCAGCGGTGCATGGCGTTATCGTTTCAACTGAACCGATAGATCTCGCCCGCATTGCTCTCGGGCGCCTCGGACTTGTCGGCAAAGGCGATGAGCGCGATCGTCGTCCTACGCAAGATGAGCTTGATCGTATCATTTCAGAGCTGGAAGGGAACGTTCGGCAAAAGATCCCGGTTGGTAGAATTGTGCGATTTGCGGTCGCAACGGCAATGAGGCAAAATGAAATAGCGCGAATAGAGTGGCGCGATTTTGATCCCAGGGGGCGAATGCTTGTTGTTCGCGACCGTAAGGATCCTCGAAAGAAAAAGGGTAATGACCAACGAATTCCGTTGTTGGACGTATCCGGCTATGACGCATGCAAAATCTTGGAAGAACAGGCCGGTTTTCAAACATTCGCGAAGGCCGGATTTTTCCATACAATGGACGATCCGTCGGGACAGCATTTCGTCGTCAATGCCGAGAATTGAAAATCATCGACCTCCATTTTCACGATCTACGTCACGAGGCCACCAGCCGACTTTTTGAAGCTGGATTTTCGATCGAACAGGTGGCGCTGGTGACCGGGCACAAGGATTGGAAAATGCTGCGCCGCTACACTCACCTCAAGCCTGAAACCCTGCACTCAATTCATCCGGCTCGGATGGCGTAATTCAGATTCAATCACGGATAAGATGAAGTACTGCTGCTTCCCTCAAATTCTATATCAACAAGGCTCACGGCCAGTTGCCGCGTCGACGAGCTCGCCACCAAACTATTTCGGGGGTTCGAGTCGGGAGAGCGCTACAGTGCATTACCCACTACCGCTGACGCGCTGTTCTCGTATCGACGACGAGCAGTGTAAACCTCTGCGCAGGAAGCCATTTTTCAAATAGGCAAGTGATTGGCGGCGTAGTAGACGCAAACTTCCTCGGCAGCCCACGTCCCTCGCCCCGAACATCAAAATGCGGCAGCCGCCATCGACTCAGAGCATCGGCGGCAGGGAGTTTATCGAACACTCACGCCAGTGCGCTGAGTTCGTCTCCTCCGGTTCCGCTCCGGTCGCTGCTCGGGATCAGTTCCCGGCAGATCAGACAAATCGGAGCGTGAGTTGTCGCTCGGATCCAATATGATTATCGATAGAGTGAACGATCGAAGGCTAAATCTCTTCGCCAGCAATGTCTGCGCGCTGCTCGCGAGCAATGCCTTTGGAGACGACCACTCGCCAGACCGCTTCGAAACGCGCGCCTTGCGTGGCGTGCGATCGCTGCGTTGTGCGATCCCCAACGGCGAATCGCACCACACCGGACCGTCCGACTTCATCGACCGTTACCGTTATCACGATACATCGCTGTGTCGCAGCTTCAATGGCGTTTTCTAGAAGCCGGCATAGCAATCGACGCAATGATGCCTCGTCTCCATTGAGATATCGTGGTACGCTTGGCGAGACATCGATCTTGATCTCGATCTGTCTGCGCTCGGCCGTCTCAATCATTGCCGAGACGCAACTATCGACCACGGGCAGCAGCGCGATCGGATTTTTGACCACGGCAAATCGCCCGACGGTAAGCACGGCGTCGGTAGGCCACAGCGACCTGAGGCGCCTCTGCGCGACCGGCAGGTGCGTGCTGCGGTTCATCTGCTGACCTCCGCGTCGTTTCAAGGGGCTGAGAACCAGCGCCACCGCAACAATTGGAAACAACGCCAGAAAGATCGGCGGCAACGGCATGTGAAGTGCCACGGCCCCCGCCTCGATCCGGTTCAACGTCATCGCCGCGACGATGGCCCCCAACGCGACGATGCTCACCGCCAAATTGGCGATCACAATTCTCCGAGCGTTCAAGCGCAAGGCCGCGACCAGCAGCAGACCCATAAACAAGTATAGCTGAGGATGATCGGGTGGAAAAATCGTCGCCGCCACAACACTGGACTGGGCAATAAAAATCAACTGCGAGACAGCGGGAGCATTGACCGCCGGCATTTGTTCCGGGGCGGAGATCGTCATAAGATGTAACATGCTGCGTTTTCCTAAGCTCGGCCTGAGGTATTACCCGCAAACGCCTCGATGGATTGTCTGCAGTGAGCCAATCACCAGAGCCGAACGCGTCGATCGCTGCTGGCCTTGCCATTTCCAGGTAGTTGTAGCCGAGCGATCCTCATGGACAACGCTATAGCGTATCTCCTAAATTTATTGGCATCTGCCGCGCCAGCGGGAGTTTTGGATCCTCTTATTCCGATCTAGCCCATCCGGCTGATTGATATCAACGACGAGTCACCTGCTCAGCGCGGCCGCTTGCGTGGCTGTGTCGTTAGCCGCCGCGACCCGCAATCGTCGGCTTTTCGCGAATCTCACCGCCGCTTACCAGTCCTGCGACGCTCGACCACGACGCGGATTCAGCCACGGAAAAATAGGCATCCGCGACGATCGCGAGTGCGTTGTCGAGTGTCACGATCGGCAGATGCGATGCCGTCGAGAGGCGCGAGCGGAGCAATTCCTGAAGACCCCGCGCATCGAGGATCAGAACGATCTCCGCGGACGCATCCTCGACGATATCGAAGCAGATCCGAACCGCCGCCGACTGCTCGGCAGTCGGTGCGGGCACAACCTGTGCCCTGGGAAAGCCGCGAAGCCCCCGCGCTCGCCAGATCGATGCGGCGGCGCTACGGGCCCGATCGAAATCTGGATTGGCCAGCAGTGCGGCCGCCGCCTCCATCACGTCCCGACGCTCGGAATCGGCCGGCGACGCCTTCGCCAATGCGGCCATCAGGTCGTCCGGCTGGAACGGCTTGGCCAGGATGTCGTCGAACACGTGATCGACGCCGCGACGCGCCGCCAGACCGTGCCGATCCGCCGTCATACCGATCAGGTGCAGGTGGTCGGTATGCGCTCCGCAGTCATCGCGCATCAGGCGCGCCAGCGCGTAGCCATCCATCTCGGGCAAATGGTAATCGATCAGCGCGACCTGGTAGACGTTATCGCGCAACAGCCGCAACGAGGCAAAGCCGTCGGCTGCGAGGTCGACCCTCCAGTCATGTCTTTCCAGTATCGACGTGATCAGCTCTTGAGCGAACGGATCGTCCTCGACAAGAAGTATTCGCGGCGTTGCCATGTGACCTCAATATCTGTTGGAGCGAGCCACGGTCAGCGGCCCCCGAAAAGCGGCGGCGGGCAGAGTCGGATCGAGCGCAGGCGCCGGTGCGTCAGCCGACGCTTCTATTCTGCGCACCGCCTGCGTCGCCGGAGCTGGCTTCGCGGGCCGCAACGACGCGAGCTGCGGACGGCTTCTGCCTGTTTGTTTTTTCGGGGGGGATGGTTGCGGCGGCTCAATTGACTTGGCTACCTGTTCGATGACGCCAGCTTGCACATCGCCGGGACGCCGGGACAGGTCCAGCCTGATGCCGTCGATCAGGCTTGCGAGCTGATTGGGCGTTGCTCCCATCCGGCAATATCGCACCCGCAGCGAAACCGGCGCCGCGACGTCGCTGGTGTCCAGAGCGTCCAGCCGCTCCAACCATTGCCAGGCATAAATGCAGGCGGCGCCGTTCGCCCACTTGCCCGCGGCAAGTCCGTAGACGCCATAGGCATTGGACCTCGGCGGATCGACGATGCGCATCTCCATGGTCGGAAATTCCGAGGCCAGTTCGGCCCGGATCGCGGCTTCAGTCGGTTTGTACAGCGCAATCGCGGGGCCGTCGCCTGGCTCCAACCGCGTCGCGGTGCGCAGGCTGAGATTGATCTGGCCTGGCTTGAGACCCGGAATGACGCCGTCATAGGCGATGGTCTGCCGAATGCCGTCGGGAAACGGCTGGCTGGTGATCTTTGCGATCCGGCCAGCCTCGGAAGGCAGCGTGGCGATTGCCAGTTCGGCGGAGCTTCCCGCGTCGCGTGAGATCGGAGCCCGGGCCGGCTGCACCGCCCGGTCCAGGCTCACACTTGCGACACGGTCCTGTCCGGACAGACCGCAGGCACCGAGCAACGTCGGGAGCATCAAAGCAAGTATCGGGCGATTCATAGCAGCGGTCCTCGCTCAAGGATGAAAGCGGTTTGCGGCGGTCGCGTTGCCGATTTCGGCGGAATTAGCGGCCGCGGCGTCGGCGGACTGCCGCTGCGACGCATCGACCAGCGCCTGCTCGGCGGCCCATTGCGTCCCCTGCGGCGACCGCAGCATCGCGTTCGGCGACGAGCTCGCCTGCTGAATCCTGTTCCAGCCCGGCAGCAGCGTTCTGCCAAAGCGTTCGTAGGGCATGGCTACGACACCCGGCACCCGTCGCGCTTCGGTGATCGGCGCTGCAACATCGGAAGGCCTCCAGCCCGCCGCGGGCGATTTTACGCCGATGCCGCCTGGGGCCGGTGAGCGGAATGGATTTTCGAGAACAACCGCGATCGGAAATTCGCCGCGGCCTGGCGCGCCTCGCTCCCGGTTGCCTGCTTCGATCCTGTCCGGCATCGGCACCGACCACCGGCCGCCTTTGCGTTGTGCGACCAGCGCCTGTGACGGCGAAGCAGTCCGAAGATCGGACATGAAGGATTCGGCACCGCGATTGTCCGATCCGTCCGCCTGGACCTGGCTCTTGCTGCAGGCGTCCTCCGCTGCGCGCTGGGGGTTGGGAAACATCAATTCGACGACGGAGGCGAACAATCCGTCATAGCGGTTGATGATCTCGACGGCATCGCGATTGCGCTTGAGCCGCTGTAAGGTCAAGGCATAGCCGAGTGCGGTCGTCTCCTTCGGAAACCAGGCTATCGCGCGCCGAAACCATTCCGAGGCGGGTTCCATCTGGCAATTGTTATAGGCGTACCATGCTAGAGCCTGCGCGCCCTCGCCGGACGCCGTCTCCAGCGTGACTTCGGCATAGCGTGCGAGCCGCTTAGGATCCATCGGGGCGCGCTGGGCCAGTTCTTCCGCAACAATGTCGATGTAGAGTGTCATATTGGCAGGCAACGGATCGCGCCATGCATAGGCGACTTCTTCGGCGTCGCGCAGGCGACCGAGCCTTCTCAGCGTGAGCGCAAGCCCAAGAGCGACGGTTGCATCGCCGCCTTTTGCGATCGCCGTTTTGAACTGATCGAGCGCCTCCATCGGGTCGGAGCGTTTCAGTGCGTACCACGCCAGGAGCGCGGCCTGATCCGGCTCCGACGCGGCCTGCGCGTAGTCCCTGAATTTGGCGAAATCGGTTGCCGAAATGTCCCTGGCCCGTGTGTCGTTGAGCAAGGCACTGATCCGCGCCCGGGTGATGTCGACGGCGATGCCATCGAATTCGCTGCCGCCGGCGGCATCCACCCGGGCGCGCTGCAATAATCGATCGACGTCGTTGATCGACAGCAGGCCGAGCGCCTTCTGGACGGTCGCGGTCCGTTCGCTAGGGATTGCGGAACTGACCAGGATGGCGTCCAACACCTGCAGGGCGTCGACGTTTCGCCGGATCCTGGAAAATGCTTCGGCGACATACCAGAGCGTTTCGACATCGTCGGCTGCGACATCGGCGCGCCAATTGCCTGCCGCCGATGCCACTTCGCCCCAGCGTTTTGCTCGGGCATTCGCCAGCAGTGCCACGCGCAACTCTTTGCGCCGTAATTTTTGCTCCAGGTCGGACGACAGCGTCCAATTGCTGTCGCGCGCGATGCGCGCGGCGATCGCGGCGCGCAGTTCGTCGAGCTTTTCCGCGGCGAACAAATCCCATAGCGGACCGTCCTCAGGACTGCCTGGCTTGAACGTCCACAAGTCCGCCGGCGGTTGCCAATCCGGATAGAGTCGGCGCAATCGCCGCGTCTCCGCCTCGACCCGCGCCGTCTGCTTCCGCGACGCGTAGTAGCGAAGCGCGACCTCGTCGACGCGCGCTTTCGGCCGTTCGATCCGGCTTTTCACGATGGACTCATCGCCGCCTGCCGCCCCGGCGGCAAGGCATGGCGCGCACGCACCGCACAGCATTGGCAGCACCATGAGCACGCGAAGCAGCGTCAGCCGCGCAAGCATGACGGATACCTCATCTGTGCGGCGATCTGCGCCAGCAGATGCAGCGTGGCCGGATAGTAGTTTTCCGCGATGTTGGCGGCCTTGAATGATGCCGGAAGTTTGGTTCCGGAGGCGGCGCAGGCGGCCAGATCGGCGATCGCGGCGTAGCCCTTTTCCTCGAGCCACCCAATCTGGCGGCCGCCCGCGGTATCGATCAACGGCAAGCCCCGCGCCGGGTGTTTGGCCCACAGCGCGACGAACGGAGCGAGATCGCTTTCCCTGCCGATTCCGGACCAAGCCAGGTAGAGGGGAATCCGAATCGCATTGTAGGCAAAGCTCGGCGCAAAGCCCGTGGCTGGATGCGGATCGGAGGCGCCAAGAGCGGTCCATTCCACCGGGAGCCCCTGAGCTCCGAAACGGGCCTTCCGCAACAACTCATAGCCGCTGCGAGACAGCGCGGCCCAGTCGAATTCCGGCGCGATGGTGGGAAGTCGATCCAGCGCCGGAAACACCCAATACGAGAGATTGACGACCGGGCCGTCCTGCCGCTCCTCCGCCGCAAATCCGGCAAGGGCTGGAAGTAGTAGCGATCCATGCTGCGTCTGCGGCAGGATCAGCTTGCGACCGACCTCCACGGCGATGCGACGTGCGGCAATTCGGTAGGACGTATTCTTCCAGGTACTGTCGGCTTCCGTCAAAGCCCAGGCCACCAGCAGATCCCCATCCGTTGCATTATTCATATCGGCGATCGCCGGGCGCTTGTCCGGCTCCCAGCGCCATGCCAACAATTCGTCGCCGCGCACCATCAGGTTTGCCCGGGTCCACCCCCAGATCCGGTCGAACGCGTCGCGATCGCCGGCTGCGACAGCCAACACCAGGCCGTAGCCCTGCCCCTCGCTATGGCTGATCTGCGCATTGCCGGTATCGACGACCCGCCCCTGTTCGGTGACGAAACGCGCTTTGTAGGCGCGCCAGGCGGCCTGATCCAATAGCGTGCCGGCGAGCGCCGGCGCGCTGTCGGCCTGCGCATCAGACGCCTTGAGATCCGAAAACTGCGCCATCACAGCAGCGTTCGTCGCCATCAATATCAGGGCGATCGCGAACAACGATTGCAAGATCGGAGACCGCCACCAATTCATGTTGCATTTCTCCGTCCGACGTTCTTGACCAACGCATTTGCCGTGAGCGCCAGCAGCGCCGCCATCAGCAGCGCGCCAATGACGTAGATCGATGGATGCAGCGACAACCAGCCGGCCGCGACAAGCCGCAAGTTGAGCAGCGAAATCGGCTGGGTCTCGATCAGGCGAATCTGCCTCGCATCGGTGGTGTCCAGAATCTCCGCGGCCTCGTTCATCACCGCGAGCCGGCCACGCCACCCGGTCCATCGGGCCGGGCTCACCATGGCCTCGACGGAACGCGCGAGACTACCGGGATCGGGCGCGGTGACGATCGTCACGACATCGTCGCGATCAGTGGCGCGATAGCCTTGCGCCATGATGAGAGACACCGATCGGCCGATCTCGAGATCGGCCGATGCGCGATGCGCGCCAAGTTGCACGCGCACCGCAGCGACCGCTGCGTTCAGCGTGGCCGCTGACCGAGCCGCGGCGGAGCGGGCCAGATCCAACGCCTGATCGACAACGGGCTTGTGGCTGAGCATATCACTCCAGGCTTTGCTCGGAGCGGCCCGCCCATTGGGGTCGGGCGTATCCATCTCGACGGCGAACGGCTCCACGCGCGAGCGTCCGTGCAGGGCTGCCATCACCATATGACGTCGCCCGGCATGACCGCCGGCTTTGACCGGCCCGGGATTATCGGACGTCGAAGCGTCGGCGCTTTGGGCGGCGGGTGTCGCGCGCTCTTGCCAGCCGCGCTGGACCGCCTTCGGGTCAAGCCCGATGTCCGTCATCAATGCAGGATCGAGTGCACGGGCCGGGGCGACCACCAGACCGTGGCCGGAATCGGCACCGGGATTGGCCGCGACCAGCGAGAACGCAATCGGATGACCGGCGACCACCGCCAATCGCACCGCCAAGGTGATCGCGGCCGAGAGCGTTTCGCGATCGGGGCTCGGTACATAGAGTTTCGGTCGCGATCCCGGAATGGAATAGGGATAGCCCCCGGCCATCGTCTGCGCCAGATCCGGCATTTGCCCGACACGGGCAATGCGCGGAAACCGGATTTCGGAATCGCCCAGCAGCAGAAACCGCTCTGAGGCTTCGTTCAGCGCAACGCCGTTGTCACAGATTTGGTCGCTGCCATGCGGAAGCTTCGCGGTGATCTCCAGAATGTTGCGGCCCGGCCGCATCCCGCCCAGCGGCACGACGATGTCGTTGTGGCGGAACAGCCCACCCGACGCATTCGACAACGGCACGCTCGCAGCATCGCGGCCATTCAGATTCACTTGCAGCTGCGCTCCGCTCAGGAGTCCCGCCGCATAGGCACCGTGCAGATTGATCGAGAGCTTGCCGTAGTCGGCGACCAGAAAATCCGCCGGCATTGCGATCTCGATCGGAAGCCGGAACACCCGCCCCGAAAATTCCAGATTCGAAAGCCCAAGGTCGTCGAGATGAATTTGCTCACCGCCCGCAATCCGCAATGCGTTGCGCTGCGTCGGCCAAGTGGAGGTCGCAGTCCCGACCGGTCCGCCCGGCTCGGCCGGCGCGGACAATTGCGCGACGGCGGCGGCAACCTCTTCATCGTTGCGTCCCGTCGCAATCAGGGTGGGAGCCGCGCCTGGGCGACTTCTGGTCAGCACAACGGTGGGGCCGGAAATGTCTGAACGCTGGCCGAATGCCACCAGCGCGCCGCTCACTTCCGCGGCGGTGCCCACGATCAGGTTGATTCCGAAACCCGCATCGGGATCGGCCGCGAAGCTGATCAGCGGGCGCTCGAACCGCCCGGCGAGGGCGATTGCCTGGGCTGCAAGGATAATCTGGTCGATGCGCTGTGGCCTCATCCGGCCATCGAACAGGACGCGAACCACCAGGCTGCCGTCGATGCGCGGATAGACGGCGGCGAGATCGGATGGTCTCGACAGAGCGAGGTCGCCCACCACGACAAAGCCGGTAGCGGCCGGATTGATCTGCGTCCAGAGTTCATAGGTTGCTTCCGTGGAGCAATCGACGCGGTGACGCTGATCGACGGCAATCCGGACTTCATTGAAGCCGTGACGAAGCACATTGGGCGGAATCGCGAATTCGATCGGTGCCAGATCCCCCGGCGCGGCAATTCCTGTCCGGCCGATCTCGACGCCGTTGATGCGCAGAGCAAGCAACGACACCTCCGGCAACACGGACGCGGCCGATTCGTAGCCAAGTCGGAACAATCTGGTCGACGCGGCTTCGGGACTACTCAGATAAATCTGCCAGGTCAGCGCGCCGATTTCCCCGTCGATCCGCCAGCCGGCGGCCGACAGCGGAAGATGGCGAAGCATCGGCGAAGCTAACCTCGCATCATCCCCCGACGGATGGCTCGGCAGCGGCGCGGCACCTGTCGGCGCGGGCCGACCAAACGCTGCGTCCTGATAGAGACCGGCGGTGCCGAGCACGGTTTGGGCACGCAGAGCATCAGGCGTCTGCGTCGCCAGCAATGCCAGTACCGCGCCGCCGACGAGAGCAATCGAGCGGATCCCCCTGTAACTCGGAGCAATTGCCCGCATCACGCCACCCGAAGCGCGGCGCCGGCCGCGCGGTCCTGATCGGATGCCTTCCTCAATTCCTCCGCCGCGAGCGCGAGCATGGACTGCATCCAGACGTCGTACATCGGCTCGCGCGAACACGCCGGAAACGCCGGATGAATGATCGGCGCCGACGGAGCAGAGGACGGCATCACATCTTGCTCGATCTCGTCGATCGGCCCTGCGGAAGCGAGCGCCGGCGCCGCCACGTTCGCTGGTTCGACACGTGTTTCGACGACCGCGATCGGCGGGGCCGCTCTTCCGCGTTGCCAATACAGCAATGCCCGCACTGGGCCTTCGAAACCCCACAAGATGAACTGCAGCGTGGCTTGCAGGAATGTCATGCGGTCGCGCCGACTGGCGAGAAACCGGGTCATCGCGTCGCCGTCGCCATACATCAGTTCGGCAAGACCGAGATATTGTTCGGTTTGCAGTTGATCGAAGCTCAGCGCGCGGCCATTTGCATCGTTCTCTCCGTTAGGCTGCACCAGCCGCACCGCAATGGGAGCCGGTGACGGCCGTCCGTCGAGCGCCACCACGGTCAGACTGCCGACCGAGCCGGCCGCCGCGGCCTGATCCAAGGCTTCGGTCTCGGAGGTCCTGATCAAGCAGCCGCTTGCCGACACATTGTGAATGGCGACATCGATTGCACGATCCGCAAACGACAGCGTCCCTGTTCGGTCGATATCGAGACGCGAACTGCAATCGGCCTGGCCGCGCTCGGCAACCACGCCAAGTGCCACGCCCGCCACCAGCAGATTTGTTGCGGACCACAGCCCGACCACCAGCATCAGGTTGGTTGTGCCCGCCTCGAACGCGTACCTGTAGGCGGCAGTGGCCACCCCGCTTGCCAGCAACAGAAACGCCGCCACGAAAGGAAGAGCAAGCGCCGAAAGATGATCGCGATCGAGTGACAGGCCCTTCGCCGTGACGTTGAACGTCGGCTTGCGCGGAGACATCACAACGGAAACGATCGCACCCAGCAGGTACATGCCCTGAACATATTCGTATAGTTCCGACATCCAGGGCCAGCGGACGCGACCGAACAGATAGCTCTGAAACATCACATTCACCACCATGTAGCTGGCGGTATAGGCGACGGTCTCGTCGATGCTCGAACTGAAGATCCTGACGTCGAAGAAGATGTGCAGCAACGGTGCGAACATGAAGATCAGCCGCGGCAGCGGGAACATCCAGAACATCATGCTTGACAGATAGGCGAGCCGCTGAATCGGCGCGAGCCCGCGCTTGAGCGCCGGATTCTTCAGCAGCATGATCTGGAACATGCCCTGACACCATCGCGAACGCTGACCGATGAATGATTCGAAGGTCTCGGGCTGCAATCCGGCGATCAGCGGTTTATCGACATAGAGGCTGGTCCAGCCCTTGGCGTGAAGCTCGAAGGCGGTCTCGCAGTCTTCGGTGATCGTAACGCCGGAAAAGCCGCCGGCTTCCAGCAGCGCCGCGCGGCGCAGCAGCGCGGCGGAGCCGCAAAAGAACGAGCCGTTCCACTTGTCGAGCCCGCGCTGCGTGATCGAATAGAACATTTCGTTCTCTGACGGCATCCGATCGAAGGTCTGCAGGTTCCTTTCGATCGGGTCGGGATTCAGGAAAACGTGCGGGGTCTGGACCAAAAACAACCGCGGATCTTCGGCGAAATATCCGATCGTCTCCCGCAGAAAGGACCGGAACGGCACGTGATCGGCATCGAACACCACGACGATTTCGCCCTTGGAGGCGTTGAGGCCGGCGTTGAGATTTCCTGCCTTCGCATGCTCGTTGCGTTCGCGGGTCAGATAGCTCACCCCGAGTCGCTCACACATCGCCTTCAGCGCGATCCGTCGCTGCAGCGCCAGCGCTGCCTTGGCACGGTCGCTATCGTTGCATTTCTGATTGGTGCCGCCGTCATCAAGTAACCAGACCGTCAATTTGTCGCGCGGATAGTCCAGCGAAACGGCCGCACTCAGGGTGGCGGCCAGAATACTGTGATCCTCGTTGTAGCTCGGAACGAACACGTCGACACTCGGCAGGGATTCGTCCGACTGAACCGTTGCAGCCTTGCGAACCAGGGGATCGGCGTTGATCACCAGATTGATCGCAAGAAACCCGACGCAATAGAGTTCGGCTGCGAACAGGATGATCCCGAACACAAAGCTCAAAGGCTCGTCGATCGACGGCAGCGTAGAGCTGGCTCGCCAATACACGTATCGCAGCACGACCAGGCTTCCGGTGGCGAGGAAGGCGGTTCGTGCCAGCGCGCCAGACGCGAAGCGCCAGATCGCGGCCATCACGACAATGGCGAAAATCGCCAGGGTGGATTGCGCCGAGACGCTGATCGGTTGGGCGACGAACGCGACCATCATTGCCAGCGCCGCTGCCCATCCCGCCGATCTTGCGATCGCGGCAACGGCGTAGCGCCGCTGTGCCGGCGGCGCGGTTTTGCCGTTCGAGCTCTCTTGATTGATGCGAGGCGGCATGTTCGGGAGATTTCTGTTGCTGACGCTCAATAGGCGGCGCGAATGTCGAGCGATCCGTAGGCGCCACCGCTACCGGACTTGTCGATCTGGTAACCGGCCGACACGCCGAATTGCAGCCCGCCGAGTTGAAGACCCGTGACATGCCCGCCGATCCGCCACTGCCGATAGAAATCGTCGCCGAGCGCGGCCAGTTCCGGGCCGACATAGACCGGCCCAAGCGCCGCCAAGCCCAATTTCACCCTGCCATAATAGGCGTTATAGATCGTCGAATAGGAGCCATAGGCAAACAGCATCAGTCTGTCGGATGGCGAGGCGTAATACTCCACCGCCGTCTTAAGACCCTGGCGCACCCCCGCACTTGGACCTCCGACCTCGGAGCCTGAAAACCGCCAATCGCGGACGTCAACGCCGCCATACACCGACAGCGCCGAGCGTGGCGCTATCCACTGATAACCACCCAACACCGCAACTCCAGCTTGGTCGCCCCTGATCCGTTCGCCGGTCGTCGATGAATCGTATTTGTAGGTCCCGGCGAGCGTCTCGATTCGCAGCCGCGTCCCACTCACATTCAGCGACTGGTCCAGGGCAACGGTACCGGTAACGGAGGCAAATTCGGCCCCCGTCGAAGTTGCGGTCGCCGATGAGTCGACAGCGACGATCCAGTCCTTCGACGGCTTCGGCTCGGAGGCGCCGGTGTACCAATCGGCCGCCTTCGCTTGCATCGACCCGCCGATTTGAACAAGCGCGGCGATCACGGCGACCCGATTGAACAGCGTTCCAAGCTTTCTAACTAAGCAGATGCCAAACACAACATGCTCCCAACACACAACCACAGCAGAAAAGCGGCGGTTCTGGACCTCACCTCGACCGGTGAACTCAGAAGTGCATCAGGCATTTGCGAAGTAAACGAAGCCTTGACCGCCCGGCGACGGCCCAAATTCCGAATGGACTAGATCGACTGGTCGGGGTCGGTCCGCGAATTGGTCGTTCAAGCGTCGCGGCAGATCTCTTGACCTCAGCGCACAACAATTTCTCTGAGGGATCATCCAGCGTACTGATCGACCTAGACCGAGCGACCTAGCAGGCGGGACTTAGTACTTAATACTTGATCAATCATGCCGTCGAACAATTCAGCTAATTTGCCGACAAACCGAATCGATGCTCTCGCGGCGGCCCAACTCCGGCACCGCGGCGGTTAGCGATGATCGACTAACCGGATAGTTCACTCTCGGTCGGATTTCGTATCTTTGCGGAGGATGACAGGGGTGAGCGCGACGATGGTGGCGCGAGGGCTGTTGTAAGACCTGGCGAGCACCACTTTGCCAGCTTGGCGTGGAGCGTCTCGCGCTTGAACGGCTTGCCGATATGATCATTCATTCCGGCTGCGAGAAACCGATCGACTTCGCTTGGAATCACATGGGCCGTCATCGCAACAATCGGCGTATTCGCACCGTTGTGTTCAAGCTCGCGGATGCGGAGGGTCGCCGTCACGCCATCCAAGCCGGGCATCTGGATGTCCATGAAGATGACGTCATAGTGGCTCGTCTGCACCGACGCGATCGCCGAGACGCCGTCGGCCACCATGTCGACCTCGTAGCCGGCCGCCGCCATCATGGCCTGCGCGATCTCGCCGTTCATTTCAATGTCCTCGACAAGAAGTACGCGCTTGCCCTTCGAAACCGGTTCGGCCTCTGCCACTTCCTGCACCGAGGAACGCACTGCCGTCGGCAATTCCAATACGATCGAGAACGTGGATCCCTTGCCTTCGGCAGATTCGAAGCTGATGGTGCCGCCCATCCGCTCGACGAGTTGCTTGGAGATCGCGAGCCCGAGCCCGGCCCCACCGAATTTTCGTCGGACAGAGGTATCGATCTGCGAGAAGCGTTGGAACAGCTTGCCGCGCTGAGCCTCGGGGATGCCGATGCCGGTATCGCTGACATCGAATCGCAGAAGCTGCCCGCCGCCTGCCGCCGACAGCGTCACGGAAATCCCGACCGAACCCGCGGCCGTGAACTTGACGGCGTTGTTGAGCAGGTTCAGCAAAATCTGCCGCAGCCGGGCCTCGTCGCCCCAGACCAATGGCGCGATGCGAGGGTCGATCGACGTGACCAGACGCAATCCCTTGGCCAGGATCAACGGTTCGACGATCTCCAGCGCCGATCCGATCAGCGACGTGACAGAAAATTCGCCATTGTCGATGACAACACCACCGGATTCGATTTCCGAAAAATCCAGGATGTCGTTGACCACACTCAGAAGCGCATTGCCGGCCGAGCGGATCTTCCCGACACGCTGGCGATGTCGGCTCTCGAGGCTTTCGTCGCACAACAGCAGATCCGTGTATCCTAGGATGCCGTTCAGCGGCGTGCGCACCTCGTGGCTCATGGAAGCCAGGAATTCCGACTTCGCCACCGTGGCGGCTTCGGCCGCGACCTTTGCCGACAAAAGTTCGGCCGCGCGATTCTGGCGTTCGGTCACGTCGCGCATGACCGTCCCGATCACGCCCCTGAACTTCTCCGCGAGTTCGCCGAATTCGCGCTCGCATTCCGACAAACTGGCTTGAACCTGCCGCAGTTCGGTGACGTCCTTGCATGTGTAGAGCATACCGCCATTGAACGGCGCCGCCGCAATGTTGAGGACGATTCCGTCGGGTCGCTGATATTCGTAACGGCCGTCTTCTGCAGATGCCGAGGGCGGAATGCTCTGCGCCGCCTCATTGGGCGCGTTCGCAGCCTGAACATCACGATACCGGGCCATCAGCTCCGAGATCAGCGGTCGCGAAAGGACCTGCTGCGGCGATAGACCAAGAAGTTCGATGGCGCTCCGATTGCAGAACGCCACGCGGCCGTGATGGTCCACGACGATCAAGCCGTCCTGCGCATGGTTCAGCGCGGCCAGCAGCAATTCCGCCGGCGCGCTGCGCATCTGGCCATTTCCGGCGAGGCCATCCTTCATCAAAATCACCTATCTGGTTTTGTCCATCGGGTCATACGCCAGTTCATCGAGCAGCACCGCAATCTGCGCCAACACCTCGCCCTGCAGTTCAACGACGACCGCGACGGCATCGGACAGTTCGACATTGTTGCGGGGCGCGTTTTCCAGTTTCCGCGCCGCATCCGACAGGTTGTGGAAACCGAGCATGCCGGCCTGGGATATGGTCCTGTGGGCGCGATCACGCAGTTCGACCGTGTCATCACCTATCGTGAGAGGTGCTTCCAGCTCCGATCGGAAGCGGGCCAACAGGGCAACTACCCGCTCTGCTCCCAACATCGATCTCAGTTCGCCAATTTCCTGGTTCATCGCGCACCCATGCTGGCGTTTGATCGCATCGGCCCGGCCTCACCCGATCGCACCACCGGATCTGGCGCCGTGGACACCACAGCCATCGACCGGCAACCGACCGACCATCAGGACACCGGATCCAGCATCCGCGCACCCATTGCGGCAGCCGCCGACCTGTTCTGCACCTTCAGGCTGCGAAACAGCGCCGCAACGTGAATCTTCACCGTGCCCTCGCCCAGATTGAGCGCCTTGGCGATTTCCTTGTTGGCGTGTCCCTTGACCAGCAGCTTCAACACGTCAAGCTGCCGGGAGGTCAGCGACCTGATCAGATCCGCTCCTGGCCTGACCTGAGGCTGCTCAAGTGTGGCGTCGATCTTGACCGGCTCGGCCCCAACCTCGGCAAGAAATGCCGGGACAAAGATCGCTCCGCCCAATACGCTTTCCAGCGCGCGCGCAAGTTCTACGGGACCCAGATTTTTAGGCACATAGCCATGAACGCCGGCATCGAGCGACATCATGACGTCGCGACGCGCGTTCGATCCGGAAACAACGATCAGCTTTGTCGCAGGGGCGCATTCGCGAACCGCGCAAAGATTGGCCGCGCTGGTGATGCCAGGCATCGATAGGTCGAACAACGCGAGGGTCAGCGACGGATCGTTGCCGAGCTGCTCCATCGCGTCATCGAACGACCCGACCTCGATCACTCTGGAAAAGGCCAGTTGCCGGGTCAGGATGCCGTTCAAGGCCATTCGAAAGAACTCGTCGTCATCGGCGACGAGTGCGTGTGTTCGTAGGGTCATCGATCGGCTCTGGTCATGATAGGGCCCGGCATTTGTTCGCGTCTGATATCGGCTATCTGGTGGGAATCTCGGCCGCAGGCTCACGAGCTGGTGAAAATTATGCTCTGTAGTTGATGAGTTGGGCACTCTTTGACGTGGCGGTCGCGCTGGAATTGCCGCGCGCGCCATAGCCCGAAGCCGTCGATTGGGCGTCTTGGAGCAATTTGAGAAAATCGTTCAGAATGCTGCCCACATCTTCCGACGATGCGCTCGCTGTGCGGCCGGCGCTGGTCGCGGGGCTGGCCGCCGCAGATCCGGCGGCGGACGGCGAAGCGTCGGCTGGCTTCGTCGCCGGTGCTTCAGTACCATCGCCCTGCACGCCGCCGTGACCGGCCGCTTCCGCCTCGAACGCGATCGAGAACACATTCTGCAGCTTGATGGCCTGATCGCTGGTCAGTCGTCCGTTGCTCACTTCGTTCTTGATGAGGGCGTCTATTTTCGCCTTCAGATCGTCGGGCGACGCCGAATTGCTGCTCGTCTCGTCGGCTCGAACCGCGCCAGGCGATGCATCAGACTTGGCGGCCGCCGTTGGCGCGATCTGGACACTTGAATTGGGGGTTTCGGCGGAGCCGTTCTTGGACAGGTCCGACTGCAAGAGCTGTAACGCAGTCGAATACCCGTTCGTCCCCAGCGATATTGCGCCCATCGACATCTCCAGATCGTCGCCAGTCTCACCTTTAATTATGATCTCGTGGTTAATAAAGGCGTGCTATCGGCATCGAATTTGGAAAACGGAGATGTTTGCCCGATCGGACGTCATCGACGCGGCAACAAGTCCCAGCAGGTGCTGCGCTGATCGCTTCTTTCTGTAAGAGACATCCGCAGCCGAAACATTCTGCAACGAACAACCCGACTTCAGCGACGACGAATGGAGCGCTGAGCGGGAAGGCATCGACTGTGAATTACGGTCAACCCCGTCCGGTGGGGTATCTGGGCGGTCGCGTAGCCGGTCGCGAGCGTGTCCACCAAAAGCGCCGGAGCGAGCGAACGGCGGTCATCGATGATTTCACAATGGACAAAACGCCCTTTTCGGGAGATTTCCATGCGATGGCGCGAGGCGTCGGCAATGGATCAAGCAGCATGGCTTTGATTCGTCGTACCAAAGCACTCGATGCGGTCTCGTCCCAGAGACTTAGCCCGATAGAGGCCGATATCCGCCTGACGAAGCAAGGCATAGATGTCATCGTCCGGAGCCGAACTGGCCACGACACCACCACTGACCGTGCAATTGACCGGCGACCCGTCCACAATTGCGCCAGCCTCGGCCACGGCCTTGCGAACCCGTTCGGCCAGTGCATAGCCGGCTTCAATGCCCGAACCCGGCATGATCGCTGCGAACTTCTCACCACCGATGCGACCGATTAAATCGCCAGGCCGGAGAATCCTTCCACAGACTTCGGCGAAGACCTGCAGTACTCGATCGCCGGTCGCGTGACCGCCAGTGTCGTTGATGGCCTTGAAGTGATCCAGGTCGAAAGCCACGAGGGCAACCGGAGTACCGTTGCGTCGGGAGCGGGCCAAGACACGTTCGGGCTTTGAGAAAGAAGCCGCGACGATTGGCAAGACCGGTCAGGGCGTCGGTGTGAGATGTCGCCAGCAGTCGGCCTTCACTCCGCTCCTTCATCATGTCGATCGGACCGTGCGGAATTGACCGCGAGCCAGATCACGGATCAAGCTGCTGCCCGTGCTGCACAGCTTAAGGCTGATCTTCGCCTCACTTCGGAGCAGGAAAGGAACTGGTCAGGTTTTCAGTCTTCTATTGTCGATGTTTGGGGCGCGCAGCGCCTGTTGCGGATCCTCGTCCATGCCTTTGATCCTGAGCATCCAAGACGCCAATCGGGCGGCCCGCAGCGATGCTCGCGTGTAGTCCGCGGTGCCGAGCGCAATCCTGATAGACCCAGACCGGTAAACGGTCCTTAGACAGGCGGGGGTACGGATCGCGAAAATGTAGCGACCTTCGCGACGGGAGATGAAGGCGGAACGTGCCAATTTTGGCCCCTGCGGTGTGAACGATCCATGTGACACACGACACAGATCGCCAGCCGCCCAAGGCGCCTATCATTGATTTTGTTGAGAAATTTCCGAAGTTGGTTTCCGGAATGATCTGGTAGCGGGAGAGCGCTACCGCTTTTCCCCACATCACCCAAATCTGCGATATTTTCTCCGACCGTTTGCTTGACCTTGGCGTGTAGGTTCAAATCCAGGACCTGCAACCATCTCAAATTGCTCCTTGAGACAGCTGCCTAAACAGAACCTTCGGGGGCGCAGATCCCGTATTCAGATTGGAAGTCTCCTGATTTTCTGAATATTTTCAACAGTTGTTCCAACATTTCGCAACCTTCCGCGCGATGGTGTGTTTCGGTGTGCAATTTTAATTTTGACCCCTTAGCCGGGGATCAGCGTCCAAAATTGCCTCCCTGCCATTCCGACGCCTGCTTTCTTGTCAGATTAAACCAATTATTTCATTTACTTAGCTCCGAAAATCCTCTCATTGCGGCGAAAGCTATTCCCGGCCAACGAGCAATGGATGCAGCTAGGGGGAGTGATCCTGATTTGGTCGCCGCTGCCGCTTGCACTATAGCTGCGCCCGAAACACGAAAGCTCGAGGGCGCCATGAGCGAAACGATTTCCGAACCAACCGCATCCACGACGCCTCATCGTCCGAGCTCGTTCTGGACGCTTGCGATTGGTTCAATCGGAGTCGTCTACGGCGACATCGGCACAAGTCCACTCTATGCGCTGAAAGAGAGTTTGACCGCTGCATCGGCAGGTGGAGCGTTGACGCACGAAATGATCTTCGGCGTCATGTCATTGATGCTGTGGACACTTGTCATCATCGTCACACTGAAATACGTCTTGTTGATCATGCGCGCAGACAACCACGGCGAAGGCGGCACCTTGACGCTGATGGCGTTGCTTCAGGGCGTCATGCACCGGCGATTTGCCACGATCGCGCTGCTCGGCATGGCCGGCGCCGCGCTGTTCTACGGCGATGCGATCATCACCCCGGCGATTTCCGTTCTGTCCGCGGTCGAAGGCCTGAAGCTCGTGGCGCCGGGCTTCGACCCGTATATCCTGCCGCTGAGCATGGTGATCCTGGTCGGACTGTTCGTGGTGCAAAGCTGGGGCACGGCTGCCGTCGCGGCGTGGTTCGGACCGCTGATGCTGATCTGGTTCGTACTGATGGGGGGCGCCGGCGCTGCGAACCTGCTCGGCGACCTCAGTATTCTCTACGCGATCAATCCGCTCTACGGCATCGACTTTCTGCTTCACCACGGTCACGCGGGCCTGCTCGCGCTCGGCGCCGTCTTCCTGACTGTCACGGGCGCCGAAGCACTCTATGCGGATATGGGACATTTCGGGAGGAAGCCCATCCAGTTCGCCTGGCTCGTCCTGGTCTTCCCGTCGCTGATGCTCTGCTATCTCGGACAAGGCGCCATGCTTCTGGCTCACCCCGAGAAGCTCGAAAACCCTTTCTTCCTGCTGTTTCCGGAATGGGCGCTGCTGCCGATGGTCTTGATCGCAACCGGCGCGACCATCATCGCCAGCCAGGCGGTGATCTCGGGTGCCTATTCCCTGACGCAGCAGGCCATTCAGCTCGGACTTCTGCCGCGCATGGAAATCCGCCGGACCTCGGAAACCGAGAAGGGCCAGATCTATATTCCGCGCGCTAACTGGCTGCTGCTGATTGCAGTGCTGTACCTGGTGTTCGCCTTCAAATCATCCAGTGCGCTGGCGTCCGCCTACGGCATCGCGGTCACTGGAACGATGGTGCTGACTAGCATCATGGCATTCTTCGTGATGCGCAAATGCTGGCACTGGTCGGTCCTCACCGCGACGCTGGTGATTGTTCCCTTTTTGATTGTCGAACTGATTTTCCTGGCGGCCAATCTGCTCAAAATCGTCGAGGGCGGATGGATTCCGTTGATGATCGGCGCCTTCCTGATGGTCGTCATGGTGACGTGGCGGCGCGGTACAAAGTTAGTCGCAAAGAAAACCGTTCGCGACGAAATCGATCTCAACGAGTTTATCAAGACGATCTCGGCGTCGTCCTCGATCACCCGCGTGCGGGGAACGGCTGTGTTCCTTACCGGCAATCCGAATTCCACGCCGACCGCGCTGATGCATAATCTCAAGCACAACAAGGTTCTGCACGACAAGAACATCATTCTGAGGGTGGCTACCGAAGACGTCCCGCGTGTTGCCGAATCAGAGCGGGCCACCTTCGAAAACGTCACCGACAGCTTCGCCAAGATCACGCTGCGCTTCGGCTACATGGAAACCCCGAACGTTCCCAAGGCGCTTGCGGCCTGCCGGCCGATGGGCTTGGCGTTCGACATCATGAGCACGTCGTTTTTTCTGTCGCGCCGAGTGGTCCGGTCGGCGGCCGAGTCGGAAATGCCGCGCTGGCAGAACCTGCTCTTCATCAACATGGCCAAATGGTCCGACGATGCGAGCCTTTACTTCCGAATTCCGACCGGCCGCGCGGTCGAAGTGGGTATGCAAATCAACGTTTGAATGGCCCGCGATGAGGATCGTACCGGCTCTCGCTTGTCTCGCGTAGGATGCCTCGCTCTATCCGCCGAGCCGGGGGGCACGCTCCCCAACCGGTCTCGGAATTGGCTGATAGTTAGAGGTCAGTTCTGCCGGGTGATCTTCAATTCCGAATAAACCACCTTGCCATCGACGGCACCGAGTGCGTTCTGCATCGCCCCATCAAGTTCGAGATCCAGCCACTGAGCTGGCTGGATAATTGCACGCTCGTCGCCGGGGTGACTTTTTCCCTGGGCGATCGCAGTGCCGTTCCGCAATTGCCCCAGGACCTCCGTTCTGATGGAATCAGCGCGAGCTTCCAGTTCGGCCTTCGCAACCGAATCTCTGATGGACAGGGTCGCGATCAAATCGCGCTGCCGGCCGAGTGCTGGCGACGTCAGCATTTCGGCTGCGGGCGTTTTCTGGACCAGATCATAGAACAGTGCCTCGGCTCGAAGTCGCTTCTGATGAATGGCTTCGGATCCTTGCGACGCCCGCGCCAACTGCCGCAGCGTCCGCCGCTTTGCGAACGGCTCCGAAACGCGCGCAAATGCCGTCCAGCGATCAGCAGGGTTGGTATCGAGCCGCAGTTTACCGGTCCCAGCGTTGCCCCTTTTCAATCTGATCCGGCCGTATCGCACGTCCGACATCATCCCGGCTGCCGCCAGCGTGACGCCGAGGCTCGCGAATGCGAGCCATGAGGGGATCAGTTGGAGCCATAGGACGGCCGCCGAAAGCGCCGCCGCCAGCACCGATAGCAATTGAGCAGTGGAAGGGCGCCGCAGACGACTCGGTTCCGCCAGGCGCGTGGATTGGACGCTAGTGGGCAAGCTTCACCACAGGACTGCGCTTCGATCGAATTCGATTGACCCGTGGCGAGCCCGGCATTGGCTGGCTGCGCTCGGGTCGAGCGAAAATGGCGCTCAACAAGGAGCCGAATCTTCGCAGCACTGAAACGGGAGAATTCCCCGCATTGCCGGCGTCCAACGCAATCGGGAACTGATCCAGTAAAATGGCCGGCGGCTCGTCGCCGCCCAATTTGCGGGCGAACCGCAATGCCGACGCGCGGAAGAGAAACACGCCCCCACGGCGGCCCACCGCGTCACGAACCACCCAAAGGCCATCGCTATTTCGACCGAGAAAGACCACCGGAATCGATGCACTCAGAATGCTCGGGTCGGGCCGGCGAAGGCACCCGTTCTCAATCAACCGGCGCTGCCGGTGACGACGATGCCAAAACAGGTCGTCGGCCTCAATGCGATTCCCAATACCTTCGACAGCACGCGTGGTAGATTTTAACCAGCTGAACATGGCCTGGACAATCCTAGACTCAATCCACCGGAGATCCGACTCGAAGGCCCGCCACTGAGCACACACGAAAACGATTCACCAGATCCGCAGCCATTATGGATTCCACGACCATATGATTTCGAGGGGGCTGAGAGAGCGACGATATATAAAAATAATAAGCAAAACGCCCTCTTCAGCCTCCTAGGACCCAATAGGCGGGAAGATCTGCGGGCATCCTAACCCATCAGGCGGCCATCGAAGGTCCAGGCCCGATCGGAAACATGCAGGCGTTGCCCGGAAGAACTCTTGAGGGAACAACAGAAGGCTGCCTGTCAATGATTAGCTGTTTTCATCATTGAGCCAGCTGGCGCTGCAATAGAATCATGTCGATCCGCCGTCCATCGGTATCGACTACCTCAAATCGCCAGCCGTTCCAGGTGAAATGGTCTCCCGGTCTTGGCAGTTCGTGCAGTTGCGACAAAACGAAGCCGGCCAGACTCACGTAATCGCCAGACTGCGCGTCGCTGATCCCGATCAACTGCATCACCTCGGCGAAGGGAATGAAGGCGTCGAGCAGGAATGATCCATCTTCACGTTGCGTAATTCTTGGCTTTGTCGGCGAGTCGATCTTGGGCAAATCACCGGCGACCGCCTCCAACAAATCGGTCCGGGTGACGATGCCCTGAAGGGCTCCGAACTCATCCACCACGATGGCGGTGTGAACCGGCGTTTTTCGGAACAGATCGAGCGTTCGCAAGATGGGCGTCGACTCATGGACGATCAGAGGAGGCCGTGTTACTTCCTTCACATCCAGCGATCTTCCATCCAATAGATGGTCGGCGAGATCCTGTTTTCTTACAATGCCGACCACCTCATCGATCGATCCGCGGCAAACCAGCAGTTGAGCATGCGGACAGCAACGGATCCGGCTGATGATTTGTTCCTGGCTGACATTGACGTCAACCCATTGCACATGCGGACGAGGGGTCATGATCGCTCGCACCGGGCTATCGGCCAGGTCGAGCACGCCCTCAATCATGTCGCGCTCGACCGCGTGGATGACGCCCAATCGCGCGCCTTCGGCCACGAGGTAGTGGATATCATCCTCGGTTACGGGGCGCTTCAGTTGTGGGCGTAAGCGGAGCAGACGAAGAATAACACGGGTCGATGCGTTAAGCAGCCAGACCACCGGCGCGGCGGTCCTCGCCACCACCGCGAGCGGCCGCGCGACCAGTATCGCGATCGGCTCCGGATTGCTCAGCGCGATGTATTTTGGCGCGAGTTCTCCAACAATGAGCGCGGTGTAGGTTACGCCGATCGTCATGATGGCGATAGCCAGTGGTTTGCCATAGTCATGCAGCACGGGAACCGCCAACAACGCTTCCTCAAGTCGCTCGGCGAGTGTCGCACCACTGAAGATTCCGGCGAGCGTCGCGCTTGTGGTGAAGCCGATTTGAACCGCGGCCAACATCCGCGCTGGATCGTCGGCAAGCGCGATGGCCACCAGCGCTCCCGGCTGCCCCTCTTTCGCCAGGCGCTCCAGGTGAGCACGGCGCGAGGACACAATGGCAAGCTCGGCCATCGCGAAGAATCCATTCAGCACGAACAGCGCGAAAACGACAATGACTTCGAGGATCAACATCTTTGACGATCTATCGACCCATCGGCGTTGTCCCCGACAGAAAACCCATCTTGGCCCATGGCGAACCCGCTGAAGAGAACCGGATGAGCGCGCTCTGTGGCCACTTAGGCAAGTGCAGCGAAAAGCTCGGATGCATCTTTCGCACGGCGCATCCGACTCAGAGTTTCAGACGATCTGAGGGTACGAGCCACCAATGCCAGCGCACCAAGCTGTCTATTTTCGGCGCTCGCCGGCAACAAGAGCACGAATACGATGTCCACGGCTTCGCCGTCGATCGCATCAAACTCGATGGGCTGCCTCAGTCTTGCCAACAGCCCATATGGTCGTTGCAGATCGGGCAGCCGCGCATGCGGAATGGCCACGCCGCGTCCTATTCCGGTCGAACCGAGCTCTTCTCGCTTGAGCAGATAGGGCACCACTTTTTCGGCATCGAGACCGAGGCTCAGCGCCGACCTATTCGCCAGATCCTGCAATAACTGGAGCTTGTTTCCGGCTCGAAGATCGAGCAGGACATCGGCCGGCGACAGCAAGTTCGAAATGTTCATGACAGGTCCAGCAAGTTGCGTTGTCGAAATCATGGGGTTAGATCTCAGACGGGAGGGCAGATCGGACAACTTCATCCGGCGCGCGCAGCCGGTACCCGATGCCGGTTTCGGTGAGGACAAATTGCGGGCGTTCCGGGTCGACTTCGATCTTCTGTCGAAGTTGCCGGACATAGACCCGAAGATACTGCGCGTCGGTCGAGGGGTCCCACAGCTCCCCGAGCAGGAATTTGTGCGTCAATACCTTGCCGGCATGCTGCACCAGGATCCTGAGCAATTCGTATTCCTTCGGCGACAACCTGACATCCTTGTCACCGACCTTGACGACGCGCCGAACCAGATCCACCGACAGTTCTCCAGACCGAAAGATCGGCCGCTCGCCATGAACCTGCAACTGATGCCGGAGCGCCGCGCGCATGCGCGCCAATAGTTCGTCCATCCCGAACGGCTTGGTCAAGTAGTCGTCAGCGCCAAGATCCAGCGCCTGCACCTTGCCGGCCTCGTCGCCGCGGCTCGATAGAATGACGATCGGAACGCTGTCGTTTCGAGCTCGGATCATGCGCAGCAGATCATGGCCTTGAATGTCGGGCAGTCCAAGATCAAGAATGATTAGCGCGGGATCCTGTTTCAGAAGATCCAGCGCGATCTTGCCATTTGATGCTTCCAGCACGTCGTACCCTTGCGTGCCCAACCCCATCCGAAGGAGCTTCCGAATCGGCGGTTCATCATCAACGATCATGATCTTGAGCGGGATGCTACTCATGCAGCCGTATCCAATGACCGCGTCGAGATCGGAACCGGCAACGCGATTGTCATCACGGCCCCGCTACGATCGGTGCGATTGGCCGCCGCGATCGTGCCATGCAGTGACTCGACGAACCCTCGCGCGATGGCGAGGCCGAGACCAGTGCCAGCGCGAACATGATCACCTTTCTGGGCGCGATAGAACTTGTCGAACACGCTGTCGAGATCATCGACCGGGATACCCTCGCCTTCATCCAGTATTTGCAGCATCACGTGCCGATCCGCTCGCCAGGCCTTGAGGCCAATCGTGGTCTGTTCGGGCGCATATTTCGCGGCATTGTCCAGCAGGTTGAACAGTACCTGCTCGAACAGCACAGCATCAAGTTCCAGCATTGGCAGTTCGGGCGCAATGTCGAGCTCAACGCGATGATGCGACAAAATCTTGCCAGCGCGCCGAAGAGCGCTTCCAATGACCTCCCCGAGATCGTGAGGAGCGGTGTTGGGCACGATGGCGCCGGATTCCAACCTCGTCATGTCCAGCAGATTGGCGATGAACCGGTTCAGGCGCTCGGATTCATCGATGATCGTCGTCAGCAGGTCCAATCGTTCGGCGTCGGATAGTTTCGGCGACAATGCCCGCAACGTGCTGGCGGCGCCCAGAACCGACGACAGCGGAGTCTTCAGATCGTGAGAGATCGAGGTCAACAAGGCCGACCGCAACCTGTCGGTTTCGACGGTGCGCTTGACCCTGTCCATGTCTTCGACAAGGCCTACCCGTTCGATCGCCAGCGCCCCCTGATCCATCAACGCATCCAGCAGCCGGCGCTGATCCGGGGTCAGCAGTGGCCCTGTCTTGTCGTTGTCGATGCCGATCACGCCGATCGGCCCGCGACCCGTGCGCATCGGCAGGAACAGACGCTTTCCGCCCGGCAGGGTGTCGGAGCCGCGGCCGGCCGGCCGATCATTGGCCCACGCCCAGTTTGCCGCGGCGATGTCGGCGAGGTCGAGCTCGTCCTCTGGCGGATATCCGGCCTTGACCGCAATGGTGCCTTCCTCAGGCAGAAGCAGAACGACACGCACCTTGAGCATTAGCGCGGCCTGATAGGCAGTTGCCCAGAGCACGTCATCCATTGTAGCCGTGCCGGCCAGCTTCCTGCTGAAGGAGTAGAGCGACTCGGTGGTTCTCACTCGCTCGGCCGCTGCGGTCGCCTGCCCCCGGACACGCGCCGCTACGTTGGAGATCAGGAATGCGATCAACATGAAGAAGAAGAACGCCGCAATGTTGGTCGGATCGGCAATGGTGAAGGTGTAGATTGGTGGGAGGAAGAAGAAATTGTAGCAGAGCGACGCCGCCACACTTGCAAATATCGACGGCCACAGACCGTAGCGAACCGCGACGCCCACGACGGCGGTCAGGAACACCAGGTCGACGTTTTCGATGCCAAAGAACGGTTGGATCAGCTCGGCTATCCCCAAGCCTATGGCGGCAAATAGAAGCGCCATCAGATAGGGCACCGGATCGAGCGACTTGGACCGCTCGGCGGTACGGACGTCCCTGACTGGCACTGGGGCCGACTCCAAGTCGTCGCCAGCGATGACATGGATGCTGATATTGCCAGCGTGGCGGACGAGGTCGTGGACGAGGGAACCTCTCAGCAATTCGAACAACCAGGACCGTCTCGCCTTCCCGGTGACAATCTGGGTGATATTGTTTGAACGTGCGAAGGTCAGGATGTCATCGGCAATTCGACGTTGTGTGCCCGGAAAGATTAGCGCCTCACCGCCAAGAGTTTCGGCGAGCCGCAGCGTATTGGCCAGACGGTCTCGTTCCTCCTCGGTCAATTGAAGGCTGCGATGCGTCTCGATCGAAATCGCGGTCCACTGCGCGCGCAGCCTGTCGGCCAACCGCTTGGTGTAGCGAACGAGACCCGCAGAACGCAGATCCTCGCTGATACAGACCAGTATTCTTTCACCCGCGGCCCATGGACCTGAGATGGCATTGGCCTGCATGTGCGTGAGCAACTGCTCATCGACGCGTTCCGCGGTGCGCCGCAATGCCAGTTCTCGGAGCGCCGTCAGGTTGCCGGGAGAAAAATAATGATCCAGTGCGCGTTCGGCCTGGGCCGGAACGTAAACCTTGCCTTCCCTCAGTCGCTGGATCAGATCGTCAGGCGTCAGATCGACGAGTTCGATCGCATCCGCGCGATCGAACACCGAGTCCGGCACGGTCTCCCTTACCCGGACATGAGTGATCTGGGCGACGACATCGTTGAGACTTTCGATGTGCTGGATGTTGACGGCGGTGTAGACGTCGATGCCGTGGCTCAGCAACTCTTCGACGTCGAGATAGCGTTTCGGATGACGGCTTCCCGGCGCATTGGTATGGGCGAGTTCATCAACCAGCGCAATTTTCGGGTGACGCGCGATTAGCGCGTCGAGATCCATCTCGTCGATCGTCTGGTCGCGGTATTCAAACCGTCTGCGTGGGACGACTTCAAGTCCATCGACAAGCGCCTGGGTTTCCAGTCGTCCATGTGTCTCGACCACGCCGACGACAACATCGATACCGGCCTTCACCTTTGCTCGCGCATTCTTGAGCATGGCATAGGTCTTGCCGACGCCAGGAGCGGCGCCCACGAAGATCTTCAGGCGGCCGGACTGACTTTCCTCTCGCCGGGCGGCCTCAAGCAAGGCTTCCGGCGAGGGTCGTTGATCGGGGGCTCGGGCATTTGTCGCCATTGGGATCGACTCGGATTTGCTCCAGCCTGCTGGTCGCTATTTTGACGCGTCCAGCGCCAGGTTGAGAGCGAGAACATTGACGCGCGGCTCGCCAAGCAGGCCGGCGAGCCGGCCGCTGGTTTGCTGTGCCACCAACTTGCGGACGGCGTCTTCAGACATATTACGCGCCTTCGCGACGCGCGGCACTTGGAACAGCGCCCCCTCCGGAGAGATATCGGGGTCGAGGCCGCTGCCCGACGTGGTCACGAGATCGACCGGAACCGAGGCCGAGCCGTTCTCGGCCTTAAGTTTGTCGACGTCTTCTTTGACGCGATCATTCAGCGCCTTGCTGGTGGGACCAAGGTTGGACCCACTGGAATTCGCGGCGTTGTAGGGCGCCGAAACAGTCTTGGTCGAGTCGGCCGGGTCCGGCGCCGAGGTGGCGGACGGACGCCCGTGGAAGTATTTGTCGTCCTTGAACTCCTGGCCGATCAGCGCTGATCCCACGACCTTGCCGTCGCGTTCGATCAGGCTGCCCGCGGCTTGCTTGGGGAAGATGACCCCGGCGACCCCGGTCATGGCCAGCGGGTATGCAAGTCCGGTAATGGCCGTCAACACCACGAGGATGACGATCGCGGGACGAATTTCTTTCAACATGATCTGTCTCCTCAGACGAGGTGCAAGGCGGTGATCGCGAGGTCGATCGCCTTGATGCCGATGAATGGAATGATGATGCCGCCGACGCCGTAGATCATCAGGTTGCGGCGCAGCAGCGCGCCGGCGCCGATCGCCCGGTAGGCGACGCCCTTTAGCGCCAGCGGGATCAACGCGATGATGATCAGCGCGTTGAAGATGATCGCTGACAGGATCGCGCTCTGCGGGCTGGCCAGATGCATGATATTGAGCGTCTCGAGCTGCGGGTAGAAGGCAAGGAAGATTGCCGGGATGATGGCGAAATACTTCGCCACGTCGTTTGCGATCGAGAATGTCGTCAGCGCGCCGCGGGTCATCAGCAGTTGTTTGCCGATTTCGACCACTTCGATCAGTTTGGTCGGGTTGGAGTCCAGATCGACCATGTTGCCGGCCTCGCGCGCCGCCTGGGTCCCCGTGTTCATCGCGACGCCGACGTCGGCCTGAGCGAGCGCGGGTGCGTCGTTGGTGCCGTCGCCGCACATCGCCACCAGCTTGCCCTTGGCCTGCTCGTCGCGAATGAGCTTCAGCTTGTCTTCCGGCGTCGCCTGCGCCAGGAAATCGTCGACGCCGGCCTCGGCGGCGATCGCGGCGGCGGTCATCGGGTTGTCGCCGGTGATCATCACGGTCCGGATCCCCATCCGGCGCAGTTCGGCGAAGCGTTCGCGAATGCCGCCCTTCACGATATCCTTGAGGTGAACGACGCCGAGCAGGCGGCCGTCCTTTGCAACGGCGAGAGGGGTTCCACCGGCTTTCGCGATCTCGTCGGCGATCACGTTGATCTCGCGGGCGACATCGCTCATGCCAGCCGACTGCATTGCCCGGACCGTGTTGCCAGATGCAACAGCCTGGGTTTTTCCGCCGCCGCTGACGTAGTTCAGAATCGCGTCCACCGCGCCCTTGCGGACGGACGAATGGCCGGCATCGACGCCGCTCATGCGCGTTTGCGCCGTGAATGGGACAAATGTTGCGTTAAGTTCCGCCATGTCGCGGCTGCGGATGCCGTGTTTCTCCTTGGCCAGAACCACGATCGATCGGCCTTCCGGCGTTTCGTCGGCCAATGATGCGAGTTGCGCGGCATCCGCCAACTCCTCTTCACTGACGCCGCGCACCGGCCGGAACGCCGTCGCCTGGCGGTTGCCGAGCGTGATGGTTCCGGTCTTGTCGAGCAGCAGCGTATCGACATCACCCGCGGCCTCGACGGCTCGGCCGGACATCGCCAGGACGTTGAAGCGGACCAGCCGGTCCATGCCGGCGATGCCGATCGCCGACAGCAGCGCGCCGATCGTGGTCGGGATCAACGTCACAAACAGCGCCACCAGCACCACCACCGAAATCGAACCGCCGGCATAGGCCGCGTAGCTCGGGATCGTGACGGTCGCGAACACGAAAA
Organism: Rhodopseudomonas sp.; assembly: GCF_013377015.1. Lineage (GTDB taxonomy): Bacteria > Pseudomonadota > Alphaproteobacteria > Rhizobiales > Xanthobacteraceae > JARJEH01. The sequence continues at coordinate 949,757 of NZ_JACABA010000002.1, forward strand.
TGATCGTCAGGCCTGCGAGCAAGATATTGAGCGCGATCTCGTTCGGCGTCTTCTGCCGTTCGGCGCCTTCCACCAGCTTGATCATGCGATCGATAAAGGTCGATCCCTGTGCCGCGGTGATGCGGACGCGGATCCAGTCGGACAGCACCTGCGTGCCGCCGGTGACCGCCGAGCGGTCGCCGCCGGACTCCCGAATCACCGGGGCGGATTCACCCGTAATGGCTGCTTCGTTGACCGAGGCCACGCCCTCGACCACTTCGCCATCCGAGGGGATGTTGTCACCGGCCTCGACCAGTACGATGTCGCCGACCTTGAGGCTGGTGCCGGACACGAGCTTGTACGTCTTGTCCGATCCGGTCAGGAGTTTGGCTTGGCTTTCGGTCCGGGTCTTCTTCAGCGATTCAGCCTGCGCCTTGCCGCGGCCTTCCGCGACTGCCTCGGCGAAATTAGCAAACAGCACCGTGAACCAGAGCCACAGGATGATCTGAAACGTGAAGGCAAGATCGGCGCCGCCGGTAACGACGTTCTTGACGAAGATCACCGTCGTAAGCGCGGCGACGACCTCGACCACGAACATCACCGGATTCTTGATCATCAGCCGGGGATCGAGCTTGGCGAACGACGAACCGATCGCCGGGATCACGATCTTCGGATCGAGCATCGCCGATACCGGCATACGCTTGTTCAATTTTTGGACGACTTCCATTGAAGTAACTCCGAAATGAGTTCGATCAGAACAGGGTGTTGGCGTTCATCGCGAGGTGCTCGACGATCGGCCCGAGCGCCAGCGCCGGGAAGAAGGTGAGTCCGCCGATGATCAGGATCACCCCGACGACGAGTCCGATGAACAGGCCGCCGGTGGTCGGAAGCGTGCCTGCGGAAGCCGGAATCGACTTCTTGCCGGCCAACGAGCCTGCGAGCGCCATTGCGGGGACAATCATGAAGAACCTGCCGACGAACATCGAACTCGCCAGCGTCAGGTTGTAGAAGAGCGTATTGCCGGTGAGCCCACCGAACGCCGATCCGTTGTTGCCAGTCGCCGAGGTGAAGGCATAAAGCACCTCGGTAAAGCCATGCGGGCCGGCATTGGCCATCGACGCCACCGCCGACGGCAACACCACCGCGACCGCGGTCCAGCCGAGATACATCAAGGGCAGCACCAGGATCGCCAGCATCGCCATCTTGACCTCGCGGGCCTCGATCTTCTTGCCTACATATTCGGGCGTACGGCCAACCATCAGGCCGGCGACGAAAATCGCCAGCACGACGAACAGCAGCATGCCATAGAGGCCAGCACCGACGCCGCCGATGATGATCTCGCCGAGTTGCATGTTGATCAGCGGGATCATGCCGCCAAGCGCCGTGAAGCTATCGTGCATCGCATTGACCGCGCCACAGGATGCAGCGGTGGTGATGACGGCAAACAGGGCGGAGGCGACGATGCCGAACCGGACTTCCTTGCCCTCCATATTGCCGCCAGCGAGGCCCAAAGCATCAAGCGCGGCTGTGCCATTGGCTTCGGCCCAATAGGTGACGCCGACGCCGACGATGAACAGCACGCCCATCACGCCCAGGATCGCCCAACCCTGGCGCTCGTTGCCGACCATGCGGCCAAACACGTTGGTCAGCGACGCCCCAATCAAGAAGATTGACAGCATCTGGACGAAATTGGACAGCGCGGTCGGATTTTCGAACGGGTGCGCCGCATTGGCGTTGAAGAAGCCGCCACCATTGGTGCCGAGCATCTTGATCGCGACCTGCGACGCCACCGGCCCGACCGCGATGGTCTGCTTCGCGCCCTCCAGCGTCGTCGCCTCCACGTAGGCGCCCAAGGTCTGCGGAATGCCCTGCCAGACCAGGAATATCGTATAGACGATGCAGATCGGCAGCAGCACGTAGAGCGTAGCGCGGGTGACGTCGACCCAGAAATTGCCGATGGTGCGAACCGATGACCGCGCGAATCCGCGGACCAGAGCAACCGCGAGTGCAATGCCGGTAGCCGCCGACAGGAAGTTCTGGTGGGTCAGACCCAGCATCTGGCTCAGATAGGACAGCGTGCTCTCACCGCCGTAATTTTGCCAGTTGGTGTTGGTGATGAAGCTGATCGCGGTGTTGAAGGACAGATCCTCCGCCACCGCCGACTGTTCGGCCGGGTTGAACGGCAGGACTGTTTGCAGCCGCAGCAGAGCATAAAGAATGAGGAAACCGCCGACATGAAACAGCAGCATCGCTACCGTGTAAGTCAGCCAATGCTGCTCGCGCTTGGCATCGATGCCCCCGACCCAGTAAAGGCCGGTTTCGACGGACCGCAGTACCGGAGAGAGAAACGTCCATTCGCCGTTGAAGACGCGGGTCATATACCAGCCCAGCGGCCTCACCAGCGCGACGATGATCGCGCAAAACAGCAGAATTTGAGTCCAGCCAATGATTGTCATGGGGATCAGCCTTTTGATTTTTGCACGGTGAGGTCCGAACGGCGTCGCTCGCTCGGTCGGATCACGCGATCAGAAGCGCTCGGGGCGGAGCAGTGCATAGGTGAGATAAATCAGGAGCCCGGCGGAGATCAGGGCGGCGAGCGAATAGTCGAAGGTCATGGTCGCGCTCCTCAAAGCCGTTCGCAGGCGAAAGCGTAGCCCACCGACAAGGCAAAGAAGCCCAGACCGAGGGCCAGCATGACGATATCCAACATGGGGTGCTCCTTGCGGTTTCCGTCAGCGAACCGATGGCATCGGGCCGATCGGGTCGCAAGTGAATCGAAGCGCGATTCCTACGGCATCGCACGTGGCGCAGATGTGCCCGATGGAGCATATTTTTTCGAGGTTGGTGCGATAGCAACGTTATAGGAATTTCATAAGCGAAAGCCTGAAGAAGGTCGCAAGACCCTACTTGCAAGCCATTTTCGACCGTCGAGCGGTTTCCCGCCGGAATGCCCGAAACCGATCTTTGCGCGGGTTTCCAAAACACCGAGCCGGCGGCCAGACACACAATCGCTCGAGACGCTTATGGACCTCATATTTCTTGATGCGTCCTTCCCTCTCGAATTCCAACGCGCCTTATCGCATTTTGAGAAGCTGCGGCCGCAACAGAGCGGCCTGGTGCTTCGGGAGCACGCCATGTTCTCTCACCATTCGCGATTAGACCAACTGGAGGCGATAGCCATCAAGGTAAGCGCCGCCGAAAGTGCCTCGTCCGGACTGCTGTCCTTGGTCGTCACGGAAACCAGCCGACGTCCCTCGCCGCCGAAGCCGTCCGGCACGGAGCGGCTGCATCGACTGATCGACGACGGCGCTTTCACCGAGGCAGCGTTGGCGGTGATCGAACTGGAACTGCCGCAATGGAAGCTGCGCCGCATCGCCTATGACGAAGGCGAATGGCATTGCGCATTGTCCCGGCAGCGCGAGCTTCCGGACTGGCTGGATCAAGCGGTCGAAGCCCGCCATGCCGATCTCACGCTGGCCATTCTCGGCACCTACCTCGAAGCAGCCAGGCAAGTCGAGGTGTCGCGCATGCCAGGCCGGCCATCGGTCCCGCAATCGCGCTCTGGTTGGTCCGAACCATTGTGCTGCGAAAACTATGCATGACCTGCTTGCGGATTCGATAAATGGCTGATCGGCCTGTCGCGCTCAATGACCTCAAATCGATTCAGGTGATCGGGCGCTTTTGCATCCGAATGGTGATCCTTTGCCTCTTTGCGGCACTTGGCGGCAACGAGTTTGGCCGTACGCTGGCTGCACTGCTGATGCTTTCGATCCTCTTCTGTCTTGCCGCAGCAACGCTTCGAAGCGAAAAGCCCTTCGATTCCGCGCTCACCTACTGGGATGAAGCCGCCGTCTACGGCCTGTTCTACGCGCTAATCTTCACCATGCGCCAGGTCCATGCCGTCTGACCTGCTCTTCCTGGCTATGGCCGACCGCTTATTGATCTCAAGATTTCCCCACATCGTTCCTATGCAATAGGCGCCGCCCCGATCTCGCATCTATATGCCATTCCGAACATATTGGACGCATCCCGAATTGGGAATGCAATTGAACAACAAACAGACCCGCAGGAGACCCGTTGTGAAACAGACCGAACCTCCGTCGTGCAGCTCCAACATTGTTCTGATCGGGAAAAATGATCGGGGCCGTTGGGTTGCGCGCGAACAGAATGGACTGTTTGGCGGCCTGTTTGTCAGCCGGGCTGCGGCGGTTAAATTTGCCCTGTTTGAAAACGGCAATCGTCCGGACGCGATTTTCGACGCTGCCCATATTCTGGAACTTCACTCGAACAGCGCTACGCTTGCTCCCGATCTCGCGGCTCCGCACGACCGCATCCCGATTGAGCGCCGCGCTGCGTGAATCGAGCCATTTCATTTGAGAACACCCACATGACACTGGACCCTTGCGCAACCCCCCGGCAACAAGCCGTCGACATCATGATCGATCTTGCGCGACTGACACGTTCGCACCGGATCGCCGTCGCCGGCAGTGAAAGTGTTCAGATCCACCGGCATTTGCACCGGCGCGGGTTCGCCCGTTGTTCGATCGTGGGCTCCGGCGTTCAATTTGGACGCTATTCCGCGGCGCTGATCGCGGGAGATCGCTCCCATCAGGCGCTGGAAGCCTCGCTGGCTCGCGTCTCACCATTACTGGATGCCACTGCATCCGTCGTGGTTTCGATCGACTCCGAAGAAAAGGGGCTGAGCTTACGTGTGCGTACGAGACTCGACCAGCTTAGATTCAGGATCGAGGCCGGCGTGCGGTGCCAGCAGGCCTTCCTGCTCTCGGCCTATCGATGCAATGTCGCTTCGATTGCAAAGGCGGCCTGACGCGCCATGACAGGATCCGCATCATACCCGGTCCCATGGTTGACTGGCTTCATTGCCGACCTGCCGACGCCATTCAACGAAGATCAGACAATCGATTGGAATTCGCTTGAACGGCTCTGCGAGCACCAGATCGGATCGGGTGCGAGCGCGATCCTGGTTGGCGAAACCATGGGCGAAGCCGCAACGTTGAGCCGGGATGAGCAGGAATGCTTGGTTCGCGCCGCCGTCAGGCTGTCGCGCGGGCGCGTCGCGGTGATTGCCGGGGCCGGATCGAATTCGACCAGCCAGGCCATCGATCTCACCATGCGGGCCGAAGCCAGCGGCGCCGACGCCGTCATGTCCGTGGTGCCGTACTACAACAAGCCGATGCAGGCCGGAATTGTCGCTCACTTCAAGGCTATTGCGACGTCGACCCTGTTGCCAATCATTCTGCACGATGCCCCGGGCCGCACCGCGCGCGAATTGTCTGACGAGGCGATCGGACAACTGGCAAAGACAGCGCAAATCGTCGGGCTGCGGGATGATACCGGAGACATCGCCCGTCTGTTGCGGCTGAAGACTGTCCTGCCAGGCCACTTCAAGATGCTCTCCGGCGAAGACTCGACCGCGTTGGCGCATCTGGTGAGCGGTGGCGATGGCTGCTTCTCAGGCGTATCCAATATCGCCCCCGAATTTTGCAAGACCCTCTATGAACGCTGCAGCTTGGGAGATCTGCAAACCGCCAGAGCCCTCGGCTCACGGCTCGCAGCCGCCACCGAAGCGCTGTCACAGGACGCTACGCCGGCATGCACGAAATACGCCTTGAGCCTGCTGGGATTGATGGCACCTGGGCTCCGGCTGCCGCTGGTCGAACCGGACCGGGCCTCGAAAATCATGGTCGCTAAAGCAATTGCCGCGTTATGTGACTGGGACCTGCACCACGCGGCGATGCAGGGAAGCTGGAGTGAGCAGCACACCCGCACGCCCCGGATAGTCCGCCACCAGCGAAAATGATCTCCATTGCCAATCATGCAAACCGGGGACTATGCGCTCACTCCCCGTCCGCGATCTTCGTTATTCTTTTCGCGCCACTTTGGTCCGCGCCCGCGCATATAGTGGCTTTCCGGTCGATATTTCGTACGAGACCCGTCCCAGGATGGCCCCAGGAATTTCACCAGAGCCCTGCCGGCGTTCCAGAAAAATGAAGCGATTGCAGAAGCTGTACGAAACGGAACCTCAGACACGTTAAGCTCCTCAACTGACGATCGATGTTCGGTTGGTTACTATTGACGCGGCCCTAAGGCGCGCGATTCGCTCTCAGATGCGACTTGATTGCTAACCGGCAGGTCATAGCGAATGCCGCGAAGCGTCAGTTCGCGCTCGAGTCGTCGGATTTTGGCATCGACCACGGCCTCGATGATCGACCTGAAATAGCCGTTGACATGGCGTAGAGCCGTACGGATCTGCACGCGCGCTCGCTTTGCGTTGGTTCTGGCGAAGCGATAATCGCCAGGCAGATTGCTCCGGCTGATCAGATAAGAACGATAGTCATCATTGTGGGACAGCTCGGGGAACCCATCGTCGCCTGGAATTGAACGGGCCATCTTGATCGTCCTTCACTACGACCGGAATCAGATCGCAGATGACAGATGAACCCGATTGCATAGTAAATCGAGACGGCTTGCCGGCCGATCTCGTAAGCATTGTATAGGAGGGCCCGGCGATCAAGCTGGTTGCGGCTTTTGCTTATGCCGCCCCTATGAGAGACACGGGCACATTGTCTCGAATTCCTATGGCGTAGCGGGCAACAATATGGGTGTCGATTCGAGGACGCCGCCATGACCGCAATTTCCCTTGACGCAACCCCAACCGCGAATTCCCTTCGGACACAGTTTCTACGGGCGGTTCATTACATCGGCGATACGATCGACGCTTTCGTCGCCTACCGGATACGGCAGATACTCGGCGAGCCCGATGATGGTCCAGCAACTGCGCGCCCAGCCCGAACCACCGACGAACAGTGGTATCCTGACCATGCTGTCGTCAACATCACCGCTGATCAGCTTAAGGCGATGTCCCAGTTCAAATACAACTGATCACGAAGATCCCACACGGCGGCGCTCCCCTCACGGGAGGGGCGTCGACCACCTCAAACAATGGAGAAATTTCATGGACTGGAATCGGATCGAAGGTAACTGGAAGGAATTTCAGGGTCAGGTCAAGGAGAAGTGGGGCAAGCTCACGGACGATGATCTGACCGCGATCAATGGCAAGCGTGACCAGTTGGAAGGTCGGCTGCAACAGCGATATGGGCTCGCAAAGGATCAGGCTCGCAACGACATAGATAATTGGTTTTCTGCGCTTAAATGATCTAATCTGACCGTCGCGGCCGGGGCAACAAGCTTTGGCCGCGCGTTCGGTTACTCTCGAACAACCAGAGCTGCAGCCGTGCGCGTGCGGCGATCTGCTTGCGACTAGACGTCGCACGAGCATGCGAGCCAGAACACCAGCCTGCGCCGCCTCCTACGGCATGCTTCCGCCGTATATGATTTTAGCGATCCGCCCGTCTAACTAGCCGTCAAGCCACAATGCTCTTTTCCAATTCGGTCAGGGAATCCGGCCTTTCGACGTAACCGTGCCTCTTATACCAAGCGATGAGTGTTGCTTCGGGATACCCCTGCTCCAACGGCCACGGCGATAGCGTGATCTTTGCGTAACCGAGCGCAGCGGCAAGACGTTCGACCTCTCCCAGCAAACAAGAACCGATCCCTCTACCGCGACATCCCGGCCGCACGAAAATCTCGTACAGAACGAGGTAGTCAACGTCGGGAATCTGGTCGAGCGCGAGGAAGGCAACTTCCGACCCATCGTCCGTTGCAACGTAGTGATGCGTGTGGCGCGCCTTGGGGCTTTGCAACATACGCGTATGAAGCTCAACATCAACGCAGCGCTCGTCGATATCTAGCTCTACGAGTCGCACCATCGGTTACGCATCTCCCGAGCTATCCCCTAAACCGATGCGCCGAACCCCCCACTCGTGAGAAGCTTCAACTCGCCATCGCATATATGCGCGTGCACGAGCACGCATGGTCACATCCGAGATGGCTGGCGTCGCTTAGCGCGCGAGCGCGCAATGAAGAAAGCGAATGAGGGTAACATCGGGAGAACGGATCGTAAAAACTCCTAGAACGTTCGGGCACAGGATTTGCACACGCCCACCCTCTAACTATTTGATTTCGTGAAACTCTCCGTCCAGTCCATCATCGGCGCGACGGAAAATCGGTGTGATTGATTTGTCGGCATCTTCCCAAGGCATGCTGATCGTTTGGCCAGCATGTGCCTAGCCTATCTTGCGCCGCGGCGCGACGTTTTTCGGCCTACAGCAGCCCCGCCCCGCGTGCCCATTTGTACTTGGCGCCCAGCACCTGCACAGGGATTTCCGTGGAATAGGCATAGGCGACGATGCCGTTCTGGTAGAGATAGTCGGCGGCCTCCTCGACCTCGATATCGCCGGCCAACGAGGCCACGATCGGCTTCTCGATGCCGAGCGCCTTCATCGCGTTCTTCACCTCGACCATGTTCTTGGCGAACACCATCGGGGGCGTCACGATGGTGTGCCAGTAGCCGAGGATCAGCGCGTGAATCCGCGGGTCTTCGAGTCCCAGTTTCACGGTGTTGACGTAGGTGATCGGCGGCTCGCCGCCGGTGATGTCGACCGGATTGCCGGCGGCGCCGAACGGCGGAATGAATTTGCGGAACGCGGCGTCGAGATCCGGCGGGATCGTCATCAGCGACAGCTTGTTGTCGATGCAGGCGTCCGACAGCAGCACGCCGGAGCCTCCGGCGCCGGTGATGATCACCACGTTCTCGCCCTTCGGCGTCGGCAGCACCGGAATGCCGCGGGCGAATTCCAGCATGTCGCGCAAGCTGCGCGCGCGAATGACGCCGGACTGGTTGAACACGTCCTCATAGATCTTGTCGTTGCCGGCCAGCGCCCCGGTGTGCGAGCTCGCGGCCTTGGCGCCGGCCGAGGTGCGCCCCGCCTTCAGCACCACGATCGGTTTCTTCTTCGAGACCCGCTTGGCGACTTCGGCGAAAGCGCGACCGTCTTTCAGGTCCTCGCAATGCTGCGCGATGATCTGGGTGTTGTCGTCCTGTTCGAAGAACGTCAAGAGATCGTCCTCGTCGATGTCGGACTTGTTGCCCAGCCCGACGATCGCCGAGACGCCCATCTTGGCGGAGCGCGAGAAGCCGATGATCGCCATGCCGATGCCGCCGGATTGCGACGACAGCGCAGCCTTGCCCTGCACGTCATAGGCGGTACAGAACGTCGCGCACAGATTGGCCGGCGTGTAGTAGAAGCCGTAGATGTTCGGCCCCATCAGGCGAATGCCGTATTTCTGGCCGATCGCCTGGATCTCCTCCTGCCCCGCCATGTTGCCGGTTTCGGCATAGCCCGACGGAATCAGGATCGCGCCGACCACTTTCTTCTCGCCGCATTCGACCAGCGCCGGCGCCACCAAGCTGGCCGGAATCGCGAACACCGCGATGTCGATCTCGCCGGGCACGTCCTTGACCGATTTGTAGACCTTCTTGCCGAGGATCTCGTCGGCCTTGGGGTGGATCGGATAGATCTCGCCCTTGTAGCCGCCGTTGATCAGGTTCTTCATCACCGAATTGCCGATCTTGCCGGCCTCGGCCGAGGCGCCGATCACCGCGACCGCTTTCGGCTTCATGATGCGGTTCATCTGCCGGACGATGTCGTCGTGGTTGGGACGCGGTCGCGCCGGCTTCGGCGCGAAGTCGACCACGATCCGCACGTCGGCGGCGATCGCGTGATCCCTGGTGGCGAACACCGGATTGAGATCCATCTCGGAAATTTCCGGGAAATCGGTGATCAGCTCCGACACCTTGACGATGATGGCGGCGATCGCATCGCGATTGGCGGGATCGGACCCGCGCACGCCCTTCAGCATCTCGTGCGCCTGAATGCCGTCGAGCATCGACAGCGCGTCGTCCTTGGTGGCGGGCGCCAGCCGGAAGGTGATGTCCTTCAGCACCTCGACCAGCACGCCGCCCAAGCCGAACGCCACCAGCTTGCCGAACGAACCGTCGGTCACCGCGCCGATGATCACTTCCTGGCCGCCGAGCAGCATCTGCTGCACCTGGACGCCGTCGATCTTGGCGTCGGCCTTGTACGACTTCGCATTGGCCAGGATGGTCGCATAGGTCTTTTCGACGTCTGCGGCGGTCTTGACGCCGACCACCACGCCGCCGGCCTCGGTCTTGTGCAGGATGTCCGGCGAGACGATCTTCATCACCACCGGGAAGCCCATGGCGGTGGCTAGTTTCGCGGCGTCTGCCGCCGAGGTAGCGACGCCTTCCTTCGGGACCGGGATGCCGTAGGCGTCGCAGACCAGCTTGCCCTCCGGCGCGGTGAGGCTGGTGCGGTTGTCGGCTTTGACCTGAGCCAGAACCTTGCGAACCTCATCCTTAGAACCAGACATCGGCATTCTCCCTGACGTTTTTGTTGAGATTCGCGGCCCGCGCCGTGATCGGTCTTCCTTTTTGGCATTTGGTATGCCAGAAAATAGAAAGTCAAGTCGGCATGCGCGCGAATATCCGAGCATCGGGCGCTTACTTGACACGCTGGTATTTGGTATGCCAAAAACAATGAAGCGATTACTCTGCTATAGCTCATCTTCCTGAGGGGGAGATGATGATGACCGTTCGGAACAAACCCAAGGCGCCGGCAACGATGGCTGAGCCAGATATCGCGATCGTCCGCATCGCCCCGGAGACCAGCTTCAAGAACAAGGCCTACGACGCCTTGAAGGAAGCCATTCTCAAGATGGACATCTACACCACCCCCGAACAGGTGATGCTCGACGAGCGCGCCTTGTCGGAACGCCTTGGTGTCAGCCGCACCCCGATCCGCGAAGCGATCGCGATGCTGGAGCAGGACGGCTTCGTCAAGACCGTGCCGCGCCGCGGCATCGTGGTGGTGCGCAAGACCAAGACCGAGATCGTCGACATGATCCGCGCCTGGGCGGCGCTGGAAAGCATGGCGGCACGCCTGATCACCACCGCGGCGCGCAAGAAGGATATTTCGGCACTACGCGACTTCTTCAAGGATTTCGGCCCGGACCGGCTGCCGCAGGATCACGTCGAGGAATATTCCAAGGCCAATATCGCGTTCCATCAGGCGCTGATCTCGCTGAGCGAATCGCCGGTGCTGGTCGACATGACCAACGACATCCTGCTGCACGTGCGCGGCTATCGACAACTGACGATCGGACGGGTGGATCGCACCGCGACCTCGCTGCCCGAGCATCTGGCCATCATCGAAGCGCTCGAAGCGCGCGACACCGAACTCGCCGAGAAACGCGCGCGCGATCACACGCTTGGACTCGCCGCCTATGTCGAGGCACACGGACAAGAACTCTTTACCTAAAAAGACGAGCGACTCGTCGCTAAAACAAGAACAGGGAGAGAAGCCGATGCCCGCAATCGTACAAAGCATTGCCGTCAATGTGGTCGATGACGAACGGGAGCAGACCGACGGCTTTCACCTGATGATCGACGCGCTGAAGCTGAACGGCCTCACCACGATCTACGGCGTCCCCGGGATTCCGATCACCGATTTCGGCCGCATGGCGCAGGCCGCCGGCATCCGCGTCATCTCGTTCCGTCACGAACAGAACGCCGGCAACGCCGCGGCGATCGCCGGCTTTCTGACCCAGAAGCCCGGCATCTGCCTCACGGTGTCGGCGCCCGGTTTCCTCAACGGTCTCACCGCGCTCGCCAACGCCACCACCAACTGTTTCCCGATGATCCTGATCTCCGGCTCGTCGGAGCGTGAGATCGTCGACCTGCAGCAGGGCGACTACGAGGAAATGGATCAGCTCGCCATCGCCAAGCCGCTGTGCAAGGCGGCGTTCCGGGTGCTGCACGCCGCCGACATCGGCATCGGCCTAGCGCGCGCGATCCGCGCCGCGGTGTCGGGCCGGCCCGGCGGCGTCTATCTCGATCTGCCGGGCAAGCTGTTCGGCCAGGTGATCGACGCCGAACTCGGCCGGAAATCGCTGGTCAAGGTGATCGACGCCGCGCCGGCGCAGCTGCCGGCGCCGGATTCGATCAAACGCGCGCTGGATGCGCTGAAGAGCGCCAAACGCCCGCTGATCATCCTCGGCAAGGGCGCCGCCTATGCGCAGGCCGATGACGCGATCCGGGCGCTGGTGGAAAAGAGCGGCGTGCCGTTCCTGCCGATGAGCATGGCCAAGGGCCTGTTGCCCGACACCCATCCGCAATGCGCCGGCGCGGCGCGCTCCACGGTGCTGAAGGATTCCGACGTGGTGATGCTGATCGGCGCGCGGCTGAACTGGCTGTTGTCGCACGGCAAGGGCAAGAGCTGGGGCGACGCGCCGAAGCAATTCATCCAGATCGACATCGAACCGAAGGAGATGGATTCCAACGTCGAGATCGTCGCCCCGGTGGTCGGCGACATCGGCTCCTGCGCCGCCGCGCTGCTCGCGGGCATGGGCGACAACTGGCCACTCGCGCCGGCCGACTGGCTCGCCGCGATCCAGGCGAAGCGCGAGGAAAACGTCGCCAAGATGGCGCCACGGCTAATGAACAACAATTCGCCGATGGACTATCACGGCGCGCTCGGCGTGCTACGCACCATCGTCAAGGAGCGGCCCGACGCCATCCTGGTCAATGAAGGCGCCAACACGCTCGACCTCGCGCGCGGCGTGATCGACATGTACCAGCCGCGCAAGCGGCTCGATGTCGGCACCTGGGGCGTGATGGGCATCGGCATGGGCTTCGCCATCGCGGCCGCGATCGAAACCGGCAAGCCGGTGCTAGCGATCGAGGGCGACAGCGCCTTCGGCTTCTCCGGGATGGAAGTCGAGACCATCTGCCGCTATCATCTGCCGGTCTGTATCGTGATCTTCAACAATGACGGCATCTATCGCGGCACCGACGTCAACCCGAGCGGCGGTTCCGACGCGGCGCCGACCGTGTTTGTCAAAGGCGCGCGCTACGACAGGATGATGGAGGCGTTCGGCGGCGTCGGCGTCAACGCCACCACACCGGACGAACTCAGACGTGCGGTCAATGCCGCGATGGACTCGGGCGAGCCGACCCTGATCAACGCCGTGATCGACCCGGCCGCCGGCAGCGAAAGCGGCCGGATCGGCAATCTCAATCCGCAGAGCAAACTGCGCAAGAAGTGATGCCTCCCATCGTGGGCTGACGACACTGAATCAACGGAGCAAATGATATGACAAAGGCGCTCGAGGGCGTTCGCATTCTCGATTTCACCCACGTCCAGTCCGGACCGACCTGCACGCAATTGCTGGCCTGGTTCGGCGCCGACGTGATCAAGGTCGAGCGCCCCGGCGTCGGCGACATCACCCGCGGTCAGCTACAGGACGTGCCGAACGTCGACAGCCTGTATTTCACCATGCTGAACCACAACAAGCGCTCGATCACGCTCGACACCAAGAATCCCAAGGGCAAGGAAGTCCTCACCGCGCTGATCAAGAGCTGCGACGTGCTGGTGGAAAATTTCGGCCCCGGCGTGCTCGACCGGATGGGATTCCCGTGGGAGAAAATCCAGGCGATCAATCCGAAGATGATTGTCGCTTCGATCAAGGGTTTCGGCCCCGGCCCCTACGAAGACTGCAAGGTCTATGAAAACGTCGCGCAATGCACCGGCGGCGCCGCCTCCACCACCGGCTTCCGCGATGGACTGCCGCTGGTCACCGGCGCCCAGATCGGCGACTCTGGCACCGGGCTGCATCTCGCGCTCGGCATCGTCACCGCTTTGTATCAGCGCACGGTGACGGGCAAGGGCCAGAAGGTCACCGCCGCGATGCAGGACGGCGTGCTCAATCTGTCGCGCGTGAAGCTGCGCGATCAGCAGCGCCTCGCCCATGGCCCGTTGAAGGAATACAGCCAGTTCGGCGAAGGCATTCCGTTCGGCGACTCGGTGCCGCGCGCCGGCAATGATTCCGGCGGCGGCCAGCCCGGCCGAATCCTGAAGTGCAAGGGATGGCAGACCGACCCCAACGCCTACATCTATTTCATCGCCCAGGCGCCGGTGTGGGAGAAGATCTGCGACGTCATCAACGAGCCGGAATGGAAGACCCATCCGGAATACGCCAAGCCGGCAGCGCGGCTGAAGCACCTCAACTCGATCTTCGCCCGGATCGAGGAATGGACCATGACGATGACCAAGTTCGAGGCGATGGAGATCCTCAACAAGGACGACATCCCCTGCGGTCCGATCCTGTCGATGAAGGAACTCGCCGAGGATCAGTCGCTGCGCGCCACCGGCACTGTGGTCGAGGTCAACCACCCCACCCGCGGCAAATACCTGTCGGTCGGCAACCCGATCAAAATGTCGGACTCGCCGACCGAGGTGACCCGTTCGCCGCTGCTCGGCGAACACACCGACGAGATCCTGCGCCAGGTGCTGGGCTTCAGCGACAGCCAGGTCGCCGAGATCCACGCTTCCGGCGCGCTGGAACCGCCGCGCAAGGTCGCGGCGGAATAGCGCGTTCCCAACCCCTCCCCGCTCTTCCGCAGGAAGAGGTCGGAGCCTTGCCAGAGCAACGCTCCGACCTCTGGTTCTCCGTGACTAGTGACTCGAACATTGCACATGATGTTGGACATTACTGTTGGATGAAATTGGGGGGCGATCCAGTCAGCGCTCGCGCAATGGATGAAAATATCGTGCGGCCTTGCAGACAGCCATCGCTAAAACTCGCTTTAGGATAAAGCCCGCCTATTTACAACTTTCGGTCGCGACAGTAGCGTAGCGCTTATTTTGTTGAGCGTGGCGCTTATTATGTTGGGATTGGGAGGCTTAAATGGATGTTTTAAGGTGGTCGCTATTTTTCTTTCTCGTCACGATTAGCCCAACGTTCGCTTGCGACGCGAACGAATCTTGCGGCGAAATTTGCATTCTGCCCCGACCATGGCCACTCAGTGGATGCGCCCAAACGGCCCATGATGCTGTTTGCGATGCACGGAAAGCCGCATGCAAGGTGCCGGTGGTTGGTCCCATCGTGACTGGACCCGGCATGCCGGCCGGTCCGGGGGGCGTTTTTGGACCGGGAGGCCCTGGTGTTGGGCCAATCACCGGCGAGGATCTGAAAAAATGTCTGACGGACCCGAACTCCTGTGCGTCCGTGGTCGTCTCTGGGTTTGCCTATTCAGTCGTAGCGCCGATTGTCGATCAATATCTTTCCTATCTTCAGGGCCAAGCTGCAGGGAAATGGCAATCCCTGCCTGAGTCTGTCATCAATATAATCGCTCCCAAATATCCGGACATCGACCTCCATACTACTCGCTATGCGACTGAGATCGATACGATACATAAGCAACACATAACGCTTGGTAACGAGATATTCTTCACCACAAGGATGGACTTTACCAACATAGGCGGCATTTGCCTGTTGGCACATGAGTTGGAGCACTCTGTACAGGCCAGCAAGCGAGGAGGCGTCCGACCTTTCTTAGCCGAATATATCGCAAAAGGCGCAGGGAAGATCATCGAGAAAAAGAGTATTGATATTCACGATGACATCGATCTCGAGCGGGACGCGATCCAAAAATCAAAGGCAGTTATCGAACTGTACGGATGGAAGAATATCGAAAATTGCAACATCCCGCGAATAACCGTATCGACATCGACGGGCGGACTGGCGCTGAACATCACGAAAGACGATACGGATAAGACCGAGCGATTGGTCAAGGCGACTGGTCAGGAATTCGATGGCTGGATGGCGCTTCACGATGTGGGCGCGACATCGTCATTCTTCAATAAGGCTGGCCACCCAATCAACGCCGCCAACATCAATGTTGGCGACATTCTAACCACGAATAAAGATGTCAACCTAAGGAAGGAGGCGGCGGACTGGAGTGCTGCGTCCGTCGTGGCTAAGAACAAGGTGGTTCATATTGTTAACCTGCGCAGCCTGAGTGCGGGACCCAATCAATCGCAACTTTGGGCGCAGGTGGACTTGCGGTAGAATGATGCAGCGGGTGTAGACTGGCTCTTCTCGGCAAGCCGCACGCTTCAACACGCGCCGAAGAGGTACAGTTTAGACTCTTGCGCCCGCCTGCCTCGTTTGCAAAGCAGCACGACAGATTCTTTCGAGGTTGGCCGAGAGGATTATGTGAATGGACATCCTCAACAAGAACGACATCCCCTGCGGCCCGATCCTGTCGATGAAGGAACTCGCCGAGGATCAGTCGCTGCGCGCCACCGGCACCGTGGTCGAGGTCGACCACCCCACCCGCGGCAAATATCTGTCGGTCGGCAATCCGATCAAGATGTCGGACTCACCGACCGAGGTGACCCGCTCGCCGCTGCTCGGCGAGCACACCGACGAGATCCTGCGCCAGGTGCTGGGCTTCAGCGATCACCAGGTCGCCGAGATCCACGATTCCGGCGCGCTCGACCCGCCGCGCAAGGCCGCCGCCGAATAAGGCGGCGAAATCGACTGTTTCCAGGGCCGCCGGTCGTTCCGGCGGCCCTTTCATTGGATAATCCAATCGGGTGATAGACTTTTGTTGCATTGCACCAGCGCGGATGCTGCCATGCAAACATGAATATTGTCCTTGGCATCTGGTATACGTAGATTGACTGGAACGATCACGCTCTTGCAGAATCACCCCCGAGCCACGAGTAGTCAGATGTCCAGAACCGCCTCATTTCCGATTCGCCATTCCCACACCGTCTGGGGCCGCTTCGCCGCCGCGTTCGACCATGCTTTGATGAAATTGGCCCGGATCGCCAACCGCAATGGCGATTTGCCGTATTTTGGGCTGTAGTTCCTGAGCAAATTGAAATTTGCGCGGCCGACCTGACCACGGCCGCCGATCCATCCCTTTGACGAAGGCTCCGGTTTCCGGAGCCTTTTTGTTTGCCACCTGCCCCGGTTGATGAGAACTTCCGACAAATCAACAAGATTTGCCGGCAGCCATCTAATTTGCTTGCGCTCTGGCATATCACATACCAAACTGTCGTACAGGCAACGCTCGCCCATCAGAGGCAGCGTGTCGGGGGAGGAACGATGACGGATACAGTTCATGCAGCGGCTCCAACAGCCGCGCGGGTCAGCGACGCATACCGCTGGACCCAATTGGCCATCGGCGTCGGCGCCATGGTGATGATCGCCAACTACCAATACGGCTGGACCTTCTTCGTCCCCGACATCCAGAAGAAATTCGGCTGGGACCGCGCCTCGATCCAGTGGGCCTTCACGCTGTTCGTGTTGTTCGAGACCTGGTTGGTCCCGATCGAAGGCTGGTTCGTGGATAAGTATGGTCCGCGCCTGGTGGTCCTGATCGGCGGCATCCTTTGTGCGATCGGCTGGGCGATCAATGCCGAGGCCACCACGCTCAACGGGTACTATCTCGGCATGATCATCGCCGGCATCGGCGCCGGCGGGGTCTACGGTACCTGCGTCGGCAATGCCCTGAAGTGGTTTCCCGACAAGCGCGGCCTCGCCGCAGGCATCACCGCCGCCGGTTTCGGCGCGGGCTCCGCGCTGACCGTCGCGCCGATCCAGGCGATGATCAAGGACTCCGGTTTTCAGACCACGTTCCTGTATTTCGGTCTCGGCCAGGGACTGATCATCGTCATCCTGGCGTTCTTCCTGTTTCCGCCAAAGGCCGGACAAGTGCCTGCGGTCACCCAGAACGTCAACGTGATTCAGACCCGCCGCGATTATCAGCCGACGCAGGTGGTCCGCCATCCGATCTTCTGGCTGATGTACTTCATGTTTGTGATCGTCGGCGCCGGTGGCTTGATGGTGACGGCCAACCTGAAGCCGATCGCCGCCGACTGGAAGATCGATAACGTGCCGGTGACGTTGATGGCAATGACGATGACCGCGGTCACCTTCGCCGCCACCATTGACCGTATCCTGAACGGCCTGACCCGGCCGTTCTTCGGCTGGATCTCCGACAAGATCGGACGCGAGAACACGATGTTCATCGCGTTCGGCATCGAGGGCCTCGGCATCTACGCGCTGTACATGTTTGGGCACAACCCGGTGATGTTCGTGATCTTGTCGGGCCTGGTGTTCTTCGCCTGGGGCGAGATCTACTCGCTGTTCCCCTCGACCTGCACCGACACCTTCGGCTCGAAATTCGCCACCACCAATGCCGGCCTGCTCTACACCGCCAAGGGCACCGCGGCGCTGCTGGTGCCGGTGGCGAATTACATGCAGCAATCCTCCGGAACCTGGGACACCGTGTTCCTGATCGCCGCCGGGGCCAACATCCTGGCCTCGTTGCTGGCCATCGCGGTCCTGAAACCCTGGCGAAGGTCCGTGATCGCACAATCACGCGCGTAGCACCCCCGCAGACCGAATGGCGCGCTCAACCCTGTTGAGCGCGCCATTTCTTTTGGCTCGGACGTTGACAGTTGGCATACAGTATACCAGAATGAGGTATCAAAATGCGCCGCTTCAGCAGTTCCAGGGAGGTTGAGATGCGAGTTGGGGACATCCTGCGCAAGAAAGGCACCCGGATTTCAACCATTCGGATGAATGAGACGGTCGCAACCGCCGCCAGGCTGCTGCGCACCGACAATATCAGCGCCCTGGTGGTCAAGGATGTCTGCCGCACCGAGGGCAATACCGCGGTCGGGATGTTCTCCGAACGCGACGTCGTCCGGGCCATCGCCGAACACGGCGCCGCGGGCGTCAATCTCAAGGTTTCCGCGCTGATCTCGGTGCAGCAATTAATCGCCTGCCGCTCCGACGACACGCTTGAACACGTCCGCCATCTGATGAATAAGAACCACATCCGGCATGTGCCTGTCATTGATGACCACACGTTGATCGGCGTGGTCAGTATCAGGGACATCAGCACGGCACTCGAGCAAGACGGCATCCGCGCGGCACAACCCGCGCTCGCCTGAGGACCAGCCTCAAGCGCAACGGCCGTTTCGAGCCAGCTTCTCAGCCTATCGGGAAGGTTGTGCCGGATACGGTGTGGCGCTTGTCTAGGGATGGTCGATGAAAGTCTGTATTTACGGCGCCGGCGCGATCGGTGGATACCTTGGCGTGCAACTGGCACAGGCGGGTGCCGATGTCAGCCTGGTGGCGCGCGGCGCCCATCTGGCGGCGATGCAGGCCAACGGCCTGAAGCTCCTGATCGGCGACGAGCAGCGCGTGGTGAAGCCGCGCTGCACCGACAAGCCCGCCGAACTCGGCCCGCAGGATGTCGTGATCATCTGCCTGAAAGCGCATTCGATCACTGGCGTGATCCCACAGATGCAGCCGCTGCTCGGACCCAACACCCGCATCGTCACCGCGGTCAACGGCATCCCCTATTGGTACTTCTACAAGCACGGTGGCGCGCACGAAGGCTCGGTGCTGGAAAGCGTCGATCCCGGCGGCCGGCAGTGGCGCGAGCTCGGCGCCGAACGCGCGATCGGCTGCATCGTCTATCCCGCCACCGAAATCGAAGCCCCCGGCGTGATCCGCCACGTCTATGGCGACAAGTTTCCGCTCGGCGAGCCGTCCGGCGAGACCACCGCCGATGTTGAGAACCTCGCCAAGCTGTTTGTCGCGGCGGGATTGCAGGCGCCGGTGCTGGACCGGATTCGCGACGAGATCTGGCTCAAGCTGTGGGGCAATGTCTGCTTCAACCCGATCAGCGCATTGACCCATGCCACGCTCGACGTGATCTGCTCGGATCCCGCGACCCGCGCGCTGTCGAAGGCGATGATGCTGGAAACTCAGGCGATCGCCGAGACCTTCGGCGTCAAGTTCCGGGTCGATGTCGAGCGCCGGATCGAAGGCGCCCGCAAAGTCGGCGCGCACAAGACCTCGATGCTGCAGGATCTGGAGCGCGGCCGGCCGATGGAGATCGATCCCTTGGTCACCGTGGTGCAGGAGATGGGACGGCTGACCAAGATTCCGACACCGGCGATCGACGCGGTGCTCGGCCTGGTGATCCAGCGCGCCAAGGTGGCGGGGCTGTACTGATCAATTCGCACTGCCGTCATTCCGGGGCGCGAGCAGCGCCAGCTGCGCGCGAACCCGGAATCTCGCAACGACCTTGCCAGCAGCAAGATTCCGGGCTCGCTCGCCCAAGGGCTCGCGCCCCGGAATGACGAAGGCGACGCGTGACGTCGACATCACAAGAATTGCAGGGGAGCACCGCCGTGACCAATTGGGTTCGCTTTCGCCATCGCGGCACCGAAGGCTTTGGAACGCTCGATCAATCCGAAATCATCGCGCATGATGGCGAGATGTTCGGCAATTCTTTCCCGAACGGCCAGAGCTACGCGCTGTCGGACGTCGCATTGCTGGCGCCGGCGCAGCCGTCGAAGATTATCGGGCTGTGGAATAATTTTCACGCGCTGGCCGCCAAGCTGAATTCACCCGAGCCGGCCGAGCCTTTGTATTTCCTGAAGGCGCCTTCCAGTGCCGCGTCGCCCGGTGCCGTGGTCAAGCGCCCGGCATCCTATGACGGCAAGGTGGTCTACGAAGGCGAGCTCGGCATCGTGATCGGAAGATCGTGCAGCGGAATTTCTGATCAACAGGCCGACGCCCACATCTTCGGCTACACCTGCGTCAACGACATCACCGCCGCCGACATCCTCAACCGCGACGCCACCTTCGCGCAGTGGGCGCGCGCCAAGAGTTTCGACGGCTTCGGACCGTTCGGGCCATGGATCGCGGCCGGGATCGATCCGTCCGGATTGAGCGTGCGCACCATCCTGAATGGCGCCGAGCGCCAGAACTACCCGGTGGCGGACATGATCTTCACCCCGCAGCAGTTGGTGGCGTGGATCTCGCACGACATGACGCTGTTGCCCGGCGATCTGATCTGCTGCGGCACCTCGGTCGGCGTTGGCGTGATGAAGGAGTCGGTCAACACCGTCACCATCGCGATCGAAGGCATCGGCGAGTTGCACAACGAATTCCATAGCTGAGCGAGTATCAGTGTCATTCCGGGGCGCGAGCAGCGGAAGCTGCGAGTGAACCCGGAATCTTGCGGCCAGCCGCTGCGCCTGCCTTGTTGCAAGATTCCGGGTTCGCTCACGGTTTCGCCGTTCACGCCCCGGAATGACCCATTTCGAATGATCGATACGCGCGCTCCCGCGATGGACATTTCTTCCCGGCGACGGCATCCTGCCGCGCAATTCAACAGCCCGAAACGGGCATGTGCTGGGGAGCGACAATGATCAAGACGCGATTTACCGAACTGGTCGGCATCGAACATCCGATCGTTCAGGGCGGCATGCAATGGGTCGGCCGCGCCGAGTTGGTCGCCGCGGTGGCCAACGCTGGCGCGCTCGGGCTGATCACCGCGCTGACCCAGCCGACGCCGGAGGATCTCACTAAGGAGATCGCGCGCTGCCGCGACCTCACCGACAAGCCGTTCGGCGTCAATTTGACCATCCTGCCTTCGATCAAGCCGCCGCCTTACGCCGAATATCGTCAGGCGATCATCGAGAGCGGCATCAAGATCGTCGAGACCGCCGGTAACAAGCCGCAGGAGCACGTCACCGAATTCAAGAAGCACGGCATCGTGGTCGTACACAAATGCACCAGCGTCCGCCACGCGCTGTCGGCCGAGCGGATGGGCGTCGATGCGATTTCGATCGATGGCTTTGAGTGCGCCGGCCATCCCGGCGAGGACGACACCCCGGGCCTGATCCTGATTCCGGCAGCTGCCGACAAGGTGAAGATCCCGATGATCGCCTCCGGCGGCTTCGCCGATGGCCGCGGACTGGTCGCCGCATTGGCGCTCGGCGCCGAGGGCATCAACATGGGCACGCGCTTCATGTGCACCAAGGAGAGCCCGATCCATCAGCACGTCAAGGAACGCATCGTCGCCAATGACGAACGCGAGACCGACCTAATCTTCCGCACCATGCGCAACACCTCGCGGGTGGCGAGGAATGCCGTCAGTCAACAGGTTGTGGCACTGGAAAAGCAGGGCGCGAGCTTCGAGCAGGTCCGCGAACTGGTCGCCGGCGCCCGCGGCAAACTGGTCTATGCCACGGGCGATACCGATGAGGGGATCTGGTCGGCCGGACAGGTGCAGGGGCTGATCCACGATATTCCGACTTGCGCCGAACTGGTATCGCGGATCATGCATGAGGCAGAGACGATCATTCGCTCCCGGCTCGAAAGCATGATGTCCGGCGGCCAGCGCGAAGCCGCGGAATAATCCACGCCGCCACAGCGGCAACAGAAGGCAGTCCGATGAAGGCTTTTGTCTACGGCGCCGATGGCGCCTCGATCAGCGATGTCCCGCAGCCCTCGCCGAACGGACCGCAGCTATTGGTCCGGGTGCGCGCCTGCGGGCTCAACCGCGCCGACCTCGGCATGACCAAGGGCCATGTGCACGGCTCGGCCGGCGGCGTCGGCACCGTGCTCGGCATGGAATGGGCCGGCGAGGTTGCCAAGATCGGCGCCGACGCTCACGGGGTAAAGGTCGGCGACCGGGTGATGGGATCGGGCGCCGCGGCCTTTGCCGAATACACGCTGGCGGATTTCGGCCGGCTGTTCCACATCCCCGACGACATGAGCTTCGAGGATGCCGCCACCCTCCCCGTCGCGCTGACGACGATGCACAACGCGCTGGTCGCGGTCGGCGGGGTCAAGCCCGGCCAGTCGGTGCTGGTACAGGGCGCCAGTTCCGGTGTCGGCCTGATGGCGCTGCAGATCGCCAAATTGAAGGGCGCCAAATTGCTGATCGGCTCGTCCACCGACCGGGGACGCCGCGAACGGCTGAAGGATTTCGGCGCCGATCTGGCCATCGACTCCGCCGATGCGGGCTGGGTCGACGAGGTGCTGAAGGCCACCGGCGGCGAAGGCGTCGACCTGATCATCGACCAGATCTCCGGCAAGCTCGCCAACCAGAATCTGGCGGCGACCAAAATCAAGGGCCGCATTGTCAATGTCGGCCGGCTCGGCGGCACCCATGGCGATTTCAATTTCGACCTGCACGCCGCGCGGCGGATCAACTACATCGGCGTCACCTTCCGCACCCGCAGTATCGAGGAGATCCGCGAGATTTTCACCCAGGCTCGCGGCGACATCTGGCCCGCGGTGCTATCCCGCAAGCTGAAACTGCCGATCGACCGCGTGTTCCCGTTCGCCGAGATCGGCAAGGCATTCGAGCACATGGACGCCAACCGCCACCTCGGCAAGATCGTGGTGACGCTGTGACGCGGTCACAGCCGGACGCCGTTCTGCGAGGCCGTTTCGGAACCATTCGCAGATATTGACCCCAAATGGCCGGCGCCTGCGGCGCCATGCAGCTTTTCTGTTGCAGTGCGGGCTGCTACACCGCGCTGATGAATACGATCACCCACACCAAGTCACGCGTCGCCGCGATCTCGATCGTCGCCAGCGGCAGCATGGCCGCGATTAAATTCGCGGTCGGCATTGCCATCGGCAGTCTGGCGCTGATCTCCGAGGCGCTGCACTCGTCGATCGACCTGGTCGCCACCGTGATCACTTGGCTGGTGGTGCGGGTGTCGGACCGCCCGGCCGACGACGCCCATCATTATGGTCACGGCAAGATCGAAAGCCTGTCAGCGCTCGGCGTGATTGCAATGCTCTACGTGCTGGCCGGCGGCATCCTGGTCGAGGCCTATGGCCGGCTGCGCGAGGGCGTGGTTCCGCCGACCTTCTCCGCCTTCGCCTTCGTGGTGCTGGCGATCGATATCGGCGTCAATCTGTGGCGCGCGCACGCCCTGCACCGTGCCGCCACGGATACTAAGAGCCAAGCGCTGGCCGCCGACGCCCTGCATTTCGCCTCCGACGTGATGGGTTCGTTCGCGGTGATCGTCGGACTGACGCTGTCGGCCTTCGGCTTCCAATGGGGCGACTCCGCGGCCGCGATCGGCGTCGCGGTGATGATCTCGATCCTCGGGCTGCGGCTCGGACGCGCCACGGTCCAGACCCTGCTCGACCGCGCCCCCGAGGGCGTCTCGGAAAAAGCCCGGCTGGCGATCAGCGCCGTGCCTGGCGTGGTCGGGATCGAAAGGCTGCGGGTGCGCATGGTCGGCCCGACGCATTTCATCGATGCCGACGTCGAAGTGCCGCGAACCTATCCGATCGACCGTGTCGACGAGATCAAGCGGCGGGCGCAAGCCGCCGTCACCCTCGCGCTCGAAGACGCCGATCTGAGCTTCACCGCGATCCCGGTGGCGCGCGATAATGAAAGCGTGCGCGAACGCATCATGGTGATCGCGCGCAATTCAGGCCTCGCGGTCCACCACGTCACCGTGCACGACCTCGGCGGCAAATTGACCGTCAGCATCGATCTCGAAGTCGACGGCGAGATGCCGCTGCTCGAGGCGCACGATATCGCGCACCAGCTCGAGCGGCATATTTACGAGGAGTTCGGCCCCGATGTTGAGGTCGATACCCATATCGAACCGCTGGAGCCGGAACTGCCGCACGGCGCCGACGCCACGCCGGCGCGGGCCGCGGAAATCCACAATGCATTGACCGGACTGGCGACCGACGGCGTGATTTACGACATCCACAGCGTCCGGGTACGCGACACCGACGCCGGCGAGATTGTGAATTTTCATTGCCGCGCGTCGCCGTCGCTCAGCGTCATCGCGGTGCATGAGCATGTCGACGAAATCGAGCGGCGACTGCGCCGCGCCTTCCCCAGCGTGAAGCGCGTGATCAGTCATGCCGAGCCGCCGAACGCCGCCGATTAGGTATTTCGACGACTCTCCGTTCTTGTTTCGGACTCGGTTGTCACGATATCGGCACTCGGATTCTTCGTTGGACAAGATTTATTTGAATTAGCGAATCGTTGACTCTCGACAGCCCGGCAAAACTGGATTCAAATCGCATTGATTCGAACGGCGGGGGTGTCGCTCGGATCAGGTGCAGACAGACATTTTTTTGGGGGCCAGGCATGGCGCGCGCACAAGTGGCGAGCGCCTGCGCTCAATCCGATTCGATCAAGGGATTGGCGCAGTCGATAGCTAAACCGGCCTACCATCGGCTGCTGCTTGCGGAGCCGGTACTGCGCCGCGCGGTACCACTCCTGATCATTGCCTTTCTCATCACCATCTGCATCGGCGCGATCGTTCAGATCGTCGACCAGACCCGGCAAAAGCGCGGCGCCACCAACCGCGACCTGTCCGCGCTGGCCGATTTGCTCGCCGAACGTCTCAACCACATCGGCGTCATCCGGCTCGACCGCGCGGAATCGGTCGAACGACTGCAGAGCCTGCTGCCCGGCCTGCTGCCAGCCTGGGGCATCGCGGCCGGGCGCCATGTCATCGTCACCAGCGCCGACCAGCGCATCCTGGCACGCGTGCCCGGCGAAGACGCCGCCGGCGACTCCGGCAAATTCCTCGAAGTCGTCAGCGCGGCGCAGCCGCTGACGATGTCCGGGCTGCAGTCCGGCATCTCCGAAATCATCCTGCCCAGCGGCGCCAGGGCACTGGCGACGCTGCGGGTCGTCAAATCATTGCCCGGTCAGGTCGTCATCATCCAGGAGAACACCGCATCGATCTGGGCGTCCGACACCGCGCTACAGGTGACGCTGTCGTTCACCACCGGCTTCGTCGTGCTGATCCTCGGCTTCGCGTTCCACTGGCAATCGACCAGGGCGCGCGAGGGCGATCTGATCAACGACGCCGTCCGCAGCCGGATCGACACCGCGCTCAACCGCGGCCGCTGCGGACTATGGGACTGGGATCTGTCGCGCGGCCGGGTGTTCTGGTCGCAATCGATGTTCACGTTACTGGGACTGGAAAGCCGCAACGACCTTCTGACCTTCGGCGAAGTCAACGCGCTGGTGAAATCCGACGACATCGACCTGTTCGCGATCGCCGATCAACTGATCTCCGGCAAGATCGACCACATCGATCACACCTTCCGGATGCGGCACTGCCATGGCCACTGGATCTGGCTGCGGATGCGCTGCGAACTCAGCCAGGAACCCGGCGGCAATCAGCATCTGCTCGGCATCGCCGTCGATATCACTGAACAGAAGAGTCTCGCGGAACGCACCGTCGAAGCGGATTTGCGGCTGCGCGATGCGATCGAGACGATCCCCGAGGCCTTCGTGCTGTGGGACGCGGAAAACCGGCTGGTGCTCTGCAACACGCACTTCCAGCAGCTGCACAAATTGCCGGACTCCGCGGTGACGCCGGGAACCTCCTACGAGACGGTGATCGAAGTCGGCCGGATGCCGGAAATCCGCAGCAGGCTGTGCGAGACCGGCGGCGTGGCGACCCCGGGCGCCCGCACCTTCGAAGCGCAACTCGACGACGGCAGCTGGCTGCACATCAGCGAGCGCCGCACCAAGGACGGCGGCTATGTCGCGGTCGGCACCGACATCACCCGCATCAAGGCGCATGAGCAGAAGCTGGTCGACAACGATCTTCGGCTGCGCGCCACCGTGATCGATCTGAAGCGGTCGCAGACCACGCTCGAACGGCAGGCCATCGAGCTCGCCGATCTGGCGCAGAAATACTCCGACGAAAAGAACCGCGCCGAAGAAGCCAACCAGACCAAATCCAAATTCCTCGCCAATATGAGCCACGAGCTGCGCACCCCGCTCAACGCCATCATCGGCTTCTCGGAGATCATGGGCAGCGGCATGTTCGGCACGCTCGGCTCGGAGAAGTATCAGGAATACTGCCACGACATCCTCACCAGCGGTCACTATCTGCTGGAAGTGATCAACGACATTCTGGACATGTCGAAGATCGAGGCCGGGCGGATGAAGCTCGAAATGGAATCGATCGACCTCGGCCGCGCGCTGGCCGAGTCGCTCCGGGTGGTCGCGGGGCGCGCCGAGCACAAGAACCTGGTGCTTCGCGCCGACATCTGCGAAGCCATCCCGATCGTCGCCGACCGTCGCGCGATCAAGCAGATCCTGATCAATCTGCTGTCCAACGCCGTCAAGTTCACGCCCGACGGCGGCCGGGTCACCGTGCGCAGCCGGGTGTTGAACGACTCGATCACGCTACTCATCGCCGACACCGGGATCGGCATCGCTCAACCATCGCTGCGCCGGCTGGGGCAGCCGTTCGAGCAGGTCGAAACCCAGCTGACCAAGACCTATCACGGCTCCGGCCTTGGATTGGCGATCGCGAAGTCGCTGACGACCATGCATGGCGGCTCGATGCGGCTGCGCTCCACGCTGGGCACCGGCACCGTCGTGCTGGTCAGCTTGCCGCGCGACGGCCAGCGCAAGCCCGCCCGGGTGTCAGCCGCCGCCTGACAACATCCCCTAATCGCTTGATCGCGGCACCCGACATAGCCGAAATCCGTATTGTGGGACCGGCCCCGCGCCGTGTATGAGCGCTGCAGCCGTCCGCGGAGGGTTCAGCGGTGAACTGGAGTGCGTATTTCCACACGACATCGGTGTGGCTGTTCCGTATCGCGATCGCGGCGGGAGTGGCGGGCGTCGTCTACATCTACCTGACCAAGCCGAGTGACGGCCCCGCGCCGGCCGCGATGCAGGCGACCACACCGGCCGGCAGCGAGACCGGGGAATTCCCGCCGTGCCAGCCGATCGGCCACACCGCGTCCGGCAAACTGGTCTATTCGATGGACTGCCAGAATTTGCCAGCCCTGCCGCAGGTGGCCGGTGAGCGCGCGCCCAACGCCGCAGACGCCGCAAGGAAATAGCCGCGCCGGATCGCCGACCGAGTTAATTCCCGCCCTGCACCACTTTCAAGAACACCGCCCGCACCTCGGCCTGGGTCTCCTTCACCCGCGCCTCGAGCGACGAGAAGTCCGGCGCGTCGCCGGCGCGGACCAGCACGCGCAGCAGGTCTTCGCCCGCGGTCTCCGGCTTGAATTTCTCGCTGACGCAGAGCCGCAGGATCTGCGTCAGATCGTGATACAGCCTCGCCGCCGGCCGCAGCACCTCGGCCGCGCCCTGCGGCAGCAGGCCGAGCCGCGCCGCGTTGTCCAGCACCGCGAGCGTGTTGACGTTGAGAATCTCCGGCTGCGCTGCGGCGTGGATCAACTGCAAATACTGCGCGATGAAATCGATATCGACCAGCCCGCCGGCGGCGTATTTCAGATCCCAGATGTCATCCTCGCCCTTTTCCTGCGCGATAGCGCGGCGCATCTCGGCGACGTCGGTGGCGATCACGGCGGGATCGCGCGGCCGGGTCAGCACGTCGCGAATGATGCGCTCGATCTTGCCGCGGAATTCCGGCGACGCCGAAATCACCCGCGCCCGGGTCAGCGCCATATGCTCCCAGGTCCAGGCCTCGCGGTCCTGATAGTCGGCGAAGGAATCCAGCCGCGACGCCACCGGGCCGGCGCGGCCCGACGGCCGCAACCGCATGTCGACGTCGTACAGCACGCCGTAATTGGTTCGCGTGGTGAAGGCCGAGATCAGCCGCTGGGTGAAGCGCGCGAAATACTGCGCGCCGTGCAGCGAGCGCGCGCCATCGGAATCCGGCTGCTGGTGATCGAAATCGTAGATCAGGATCAGGTCGAGATCGGACGACGCCGTCATCTCCCGGCTGCCGAGCCGACCCATCGCCAGGATCGCGGTCTGCTGATCCTTGATCCGGCCATATTGCGTGGCGAACTGGTCGCTGACCAGACCATGCACGGTGCCGACGATGCCTTCGGCGACGTCCGCGAAGGCGACGCTGGCCTGCTGGGTCGAGACCGTGCCGGACAGGATTCGCGTGCCGATCAGGAACAGGCTCTCCTGTCCGAACAGCCGCAAGCGGTCGAGAAATTCTTCGTAGGAACCGGCGTCGGCCAGCGTCGCCGCCAACCGCGCCGACAGCTCGTCGCGGTCCGGCATCGCCCCGAAAAAGCGCGGGTCGATCAACCCGTCCATGATCTGCGGCTGCCGCGCAAGCATATCGCCGAGCCGCGGCGCCGCGCCCAGCACCAGCGCCACCAGCGCCAGCAATTCGCGGTTCTGGCTGAGCAGCGAGATCAGCCGGCCGCCGCGATGCAACGCCTGCAGCAGCCGGTCGAACGCCGTCACCGCGTTGTCGGGCTCCTCGGCGCGCGACAACCCTTCGATCAGCGCCGGCACGAATTCGATGAAGGCGCGCTGCGTGGTCTCGACCTTGAGCACGCGATAGCCGCCGGCCATCCATTGCTGCAGCGTGCCGGCGACCATCACCGGCTTCTTGAAGCCGAGCCCGGCCAGATGCTCGAGCAGCCTGGTGTCCTCGGGGCCGGCGGCGTAGTCGATCTCGGGAAGTTTCTCGGTGCCGGTCGGATCGCCCTCGAACAGCTTGCTGTAATGCCCCTGCACGCAGTTCAGATGCCGCAGCAGCTCCGTTGCGAAGGCGGCGCGGCTGTCGTAGCCGAGAAACCGCGCGAACCGCTCCACCGCCTCGATCTCGTCCGGCAAGGTGTGGGTCTGTTCGTCGGCGATCATCTGCAGCCGGTGTTCGACCCGGCGCAGGAATTCGTAGGCCGCGGTCAATTCGTCGCGTGCCTGGTAGGTGATCCAGTCGCGCGACGCCAGGATGTTCAGCGCGGCCAGCGTCGGGCGCACTCGCAATTCGGGATGCCGACCGCCAGCGATCAATTGCTGGGTCTGCGCGAAGAATTCGATCTCGCGAATCCCGCCGCGGCCGACTTTGACGTTGTGGCCCTCGACCGCGACCTCGGTCTGGCCGCGGAACGTCTGCATCTGTCGCTTCATGTCGTGGACGTCGCCGAGTGCTGCGAAGTCTAGATGCTTGCGCCAGACGAACGGCGCGATCTCGGCGACCAGCGCCTCGCCGGCGACCGGATCGCCGGCGCAGGGACGCGCCTTGATCATCGCGGCGCGTTCCCAGGTGCGGCCTTCGCGCTCGTAATAGTTCATCGCCGACGCGGTGGAGATCGCCACCGGGGTCGATGCCGGGTCCGGCCGCAGCCGCAGATCGACCCGGAACACATAGCCGTCGCCGGTGCGCTGCTGCAGCATCCGGCTGAGGCCCTGGGTGACGCGGACGAAAAACGGCTGCGGCTCGATGTCGGGCGCCAGCGTCGGGGCATCGAGGTCGAAGAACACGATGAGGTCGATATCGCTGGAGTAGTTCAGCTCGCCCGCACCCATCTTGCCCATCGCCAGAACCACAAGGCCGCTGTCCTGCTCGGGACGCTCGGGGTTGGGCGGTAACAGGCGACCGCGGGCAGCCTCCTGCCGCAACAGGAATCGCAATGCGGACTGCACCGAGGTCACAGCGAGATCGGTCAGCGCTTGCGTTACCTGCAACACCGGCCAGACGCCGCCGATGTCGCACAGCGCGATCAACAATGCGGCTTCGGATTTCATCAGCCGTAGCGCCTGCATCGCGTCGGCTTCCGCAGCAGCCGCGACGACATCCGCGGCCGTCTTTTCCATCAGCGCAGCCAGCCCCTGCTCCGGCGCGGTTCGCAGTAGCCGCAGTAGTCGTGACGGGTCGGCGCGGATCAGGTCGAACAGATAGGGCGAGGCTTCGGCGATCGATTGCAGTATCGGACCAGCATGGGGGAAATTTTCAGTGACGGCGCGCAGCGACGCCGACAGCTCCGGGGCAAGGCCGGCGAGCCAATCGTCGAACCGCCGCGCCGCCTCGGTGGGCGCAAACAGACGCGGTCCGGCAGCAAACCGCGCGGCCAGTTGCGAATGGTCCGCGTCGCCGGTCGCGGAAGAGGTCATGCGTGATCTATTCTGAATTCGCTGTTGGGACGGCACGTGCATCGCCCGCGCGGGCGGGAATTGCAAGCGTCGCGCGCAACCCGGGCTGCGCATCAGTCAGCCTGAGATCGCCGCCATGCAGCGTGGCAACCGCCGAGGCGAGGCTGAGGCCAAGGCCGGAGCCCGGCTGGGTGCGGCTGGCCTCGAGCCGGGCGAAGCGCTGCACCGCATGGGTGCGGTCGGCCTCGGGAATGCCGGGCCCGTGGTCGGTGACGCTCAGCAGCACCTGATCGCCGTCGCGCCGCGCCTCGATCAGGATCACCTTGTCGTTCTCGCTGGCCGCGTCGCCGACCGCGGCCGCGCCAGGCACCGCGTCGGCCCCGAGCGGTTGCAACGTTGGTGCGGGCTGGCCATATTTGATGGCGTTTTCGACCAGGTTCGCCAGCGCCTGGCTGATCAATTCGCGATTGCCATGCAGCGGCGTCGGCACGGCCTTCACCTGCAAGGTCAAGCCGCTATCCTCGGCGAGCGGTTCGTACAGTTCGTGAATACCGTTGGCGATTTCGGCGGCGTCGAAATCGACCATGTTGTCGCGCGCCTGCCCGGATTCGGCGCGCGCGATCATCAGCAGCGCATTGAAGGTCCGGATCAGCCCGTCGGATTCCTCGATGGTGCGCTCCAGCGCCGCGCGGTATTCGGCCTCGCTGCCGGCCGTCGCCAGCGCCTGCTCGGCGCGATTGCGCAGCCGCGTCAGCGGCGTCTTCAGATCGTGGGCGATGTTGTCGGAGACTTCCTTCAGCCCCGTCATCAGTGCCTCGATGCGCTCCAGCATGGCATTGAGGTTTTCGGCCAGGCGGTCGAGTTCGTCGCCGCTACGGCCGACCGGCAGTCGGCCGGTCAGGTCGCCGGCCATGATCCGCCGGGTGGTGCCGGTCATGGCGTCGATCCGCCGCAGCACCCGTCGCGCCACGAACACGCCGCCGCCGAGCCCGAGCACGATCACGATCAGCACCGACCAGCGCGCCGCATTGGCGACCACGCCGAACAGCCGGCGACGCTCGGCGAGGTCGCGGCCGATCAGCAGCCGGAAGCCGCCGCTGAGTTCGGAGACCCGCACCAGGGCCCGATGATCCCGCTGGCCGCCATCGTCCAGCCGTTCGTAGAACGTCTCGGACCAGCCGTTCTTGGCCATCACCCCCGGCGCCAGCGCCCCGATATTGCCGGCCACCGCCTGCCCGGCCGGCGTGGTGACGAGGTACAGATTGGCGCCCGGCCGCAGCGCGCGGTTCTCGATCGTGAACACCAGCCCGCGCAAGCCGCGCCGCGTATAGATATCGTCGATCTCGCCGATCTCGGCGTCGACCGTGGTGGTGATCTGATCGGTGATCAGGCGGTGCGTGTTCCAGGCGAAGTAAGCCAGCAGCGACGCCGCGAACAGCGCGAACAGGAACAGATAGACCAGCGTCAACCGAAACGCGGTGGTGCGAAACAGTTTACCGAATGCCGTCACGGATCATGTATCCAGCGCCCCTGATCGTGTGCAGCAGCGGCCGCTCGAAGCCCTTGTCGATCTTGCTGCGCAGCCGCGAGATGTGGACGTCGATGACGTTGGTCTGTGGATCGAAATGATAGTCCCAGACGTTTTCCAGCAGCATGGTGCGGGTCACCACCTGGCCGGCGTGCTTCATCAAATATTCGAGCAGGCGGAACTCGCGCGGCTGCAGCGTCAGTTCCTCGGTGCCGCGCACGACGCGATGCGACAGCCGGTCGAGTTCGAGGTCGCCGACCTTGTATGAGGTTTCCTCGGCCGGGCCGCCGTGACGGCGCGACAGCACTTCAACGCGCGCCAGTAATTCGGCGAACGCATAGGGTTTTGGCAAATAATCGTCGCCGCCGGCGCGCAGGCCCTTGATGCGGTCGTCGACCTGGCCGAGCGCCGACAGGATCAGCGCCGGGGTGCGGTTGCCCTTCTCGCGCAGGGTGCCGATCACGCTCAAGCCGTCGCGCTTCGGCAGCATGCGGTCGATCACCAGCACGTCGTAGTCGCCGGAATCGGCCAGCGCCAGGCCTTCCTCGCCGTCGCTTGCGAGATCAGCGACATGGCCAACCTCGCGAAACGCCTTGACCAGATAATCGGCGGATTCGCGGTCGTCCTCGATGATCAGCAGGCGCATCGGTGTGTCGGGTTCGCTCAAGGTCTGTTGGATTGCTGTCACCATGGCTTGGCTTCCCCCGCCATGCAAGGCGGTCGGCGCTCCCCGATGGGCAAGGAAACGGGCGGTGAAGCTGGGGGAACTTCACCGCCCGCCTAGCCTTCCGACGGAGGGGGGCTTACTCCTGCCGGAAGGTATTGGGAGGGGACGAGTTTTTGACCCGTCCCCAGAAGGCGCCGTCAGCGGGGGGCGACATTGCCGGCAGCGCCTTCCAACTCTAATGCGATCACCCCTTCGCAATCGGAACCGCGACGAAGCGCGACGAGCCACCGCTGCGAACCCTGATCAGCACGCTGTTCTTGTTGTCGTTGCGCGCCGCGTCGAGCGCCTCGCGAACTTCACCAGGGCTGCCGACGGCCTTGCCTGCGACCTCGAGAATCACGTCGCCTTCCTTGAAGCCGCGATCGGCCGCGGCGCTCTTCGGATCGACTTCCGTCACCACGACACCATCCTTGCCGGCGCCGGCGACGGAACTGGCCGGAGCCAGCGTCAGACCCAGCTTCGGAACTTCGGTGCCGCGGCTATCGGAGCGGCCGCGATCGTTGTTGTCGTTGCTAGCCTTGGCCTCGATCGTATTCGGCAGCTTGCCGAGGGTGAGGTTGACGACCTTGTCACTGCCCTTGTGGAACACGTTGAGCTTGACCGCGTTGCCGGGCGCGAATCCGCCGATGGTGCGGGCGAGTTCGCGGGCGTCCTTGACCGGGGTGCCGTTCACCGCGGTGATCACGTCGCCGGATTCGATGCCGGCCTTCGCCGCCGGGCCGTCACGCTGCGGCTCGGCCACCAGCGCGCCTTCCGGAGCCTTGAGTCCGAGGCTGTCGGCGATCTCCGGTGTCACCGGCTGGATCTGCACCCCAATCCAGCCGCGGCTGACCGAACCCTTGTCCTTGAGCTGTTCGATCACCGTCTTCACGGTGGAGGCCGGAATCGAGAACGCGATGCCGACACTGCCGCCGGACGGCGAGTAGATCGCGGTGTTGACGCCCATCACTTCGCCTTCGGTGTTGAAGGCCGGGCCACCCGAATTGCCCTTGTTCACCGGCGCGTCGATCTGGATGAAATCGTCATACGGTCCGTTGCCGATGTCGCGGCCGGAGGCCGAGACGATGCCGGCAGTGACGGTGCCGCCGAGGCCGAACGGATTGCCGACCGCCAGCACCCAGTCGCCGATCCGCGGCTTGCCGTCGGACAGTTTGGCGTAGGGGAAATCGGAGCCGCCCTCGACCTTGATCAGCGCGAGGTCGGTGCGGGCGTCGGTGCCAATCACCTTGGCCTTGTAGGTCTTGCCGCTGTCGGTGGTGACCTCGACCTTGTCGGCGCCATCGACCACATGGTTGTTGGTCACCGCAAAGCCGTCCGCCGAGATGAAGAAGCCCGAACCCTGACCGGTCATCCCGCGATGGCCGCGGGGACCGCCGCGCATTCCGGGCGGCAGGCCATCGGGTCCGCCGAAGCGGCGGAAGAAGCGCTCCATCGGCGAGCCGGGCTGGAACGGCGAGTCGTCGTTATTGTTATCGGCGCCGTCGTCCTTGCCGACCTTCTCGTTGATGTTGACCTTGACCGAGATCACCGACGGCTTCACCTTTTCGACGATGTCGGCGAACCCGACCGGGTGCTGAACCTGCTTCACCAGCTTGTCGACCTGAGCATGAGCGGCGGTCGAAAACACGTTGTCGAACGAATGCGGCGCCGGGCTGAGCCCAAAGCCGGCGATCCCGAGGCCCGCCACCACCGACGCCATCAGAGCCAATTTGCGCGCCGAGAACGGCGAATGACGGACGGGCGGAAGCGAGGAAAGATCAATCGGGCGGTCAGTCATGCAGCAGTCTCCAGATACCAGTAAATCGACGGTGCGGGGGGCGAGCACCTTGTGGTTGTGAAGATGGGTGTTGCCGCCTTACGGCGCGCTGGCTGGGGAATTAAAGTTTTGTAATATTGAAGAAATCCGCGACCCAGGAGGCGATGGATCGGCGCCGGCGAAGCACACGTGCCCGCGCAATTGTCAGTCACCCTACACACGATGTCGGGAATCCGATCCCGTTGTCGCCGCCTCTCGCCCGATCCCCCCACCCAACTACCTGATTTCCAAACGAAACCGCTGTGGCCTGGTTCTTGCCAAGCCGCAGCCAGTGACGCTGAAGCGCGTCCCAACGTGATCGTCAGAAAACAGGAGGCTCGTCGTGGCTAATATTACCTTTTCATCCCCCGTCATGGCGAAGGACGTCACGGTCTACGCCGTCGCCGGCGATCGCGGCACCATCCTGGCGGTTGCCAAGTCGCACAAGATTCCGATCCCGTTCGATTGCCAGGACGGCGAATGCGGCTCCTGCCTGGTGCAGGTCGAGCACTTCAATCCGCACGCCAAATCCGCGGTCGCCCTGACCGAGAAGGAAAAGGAAGTCCTCAAGCAGCTCGGCAAGATCACCAAGGAAGAGATCAAGAACGCCGAAGTCAACGACATCCCGCCGCGCTACCGGCTGGCGTGCCAGTGCTTCGTGCGCAACGAGGACATCCTGGTGACGTTCGAGGGCGACAAGACCCTGCCGGCGCAGCGCCCGCACGTCACCAGCGTGGCCAAGAGCTACAAGGGCGGCACCGAAATCGCAACGCTCGACGAATTCTTCGGCTACGCCGCCAAGGTCGAGGAAGACGCTGCGCTGAACTACGACGAACTCGCGGCAGCGATGACCAAGGTCGGCAATCTCGAGGTCGCCAAGCTGTTCAAGCAGCTGGCCGACTTCTCGCGCCTGCATCTCGCCGAAGTGAAATCACGCGCCGGCTCGATCGATCTCGGCAAGAACGTTCCACCGGACTATGCCTGGCCCAACCACGCCACGCCGGAATCCACCGCGGTGTGGGCGGCCGATCCGTCGATGTCACGGCTGGGCGGTCTGAAGGTGGCGCTGCAGGGCGAGCGCCGCGGCTATGAATTCTACAGCGCGGTCGAAGCCACCTCGAAGAATCCCGCGGTCGCGGCGGCGGCCAAGGAATTCGTCAAGGAAGAGGCCGAGCACGTCAAGATCCTGGAAGCCTGGATCACCCAGGAAGAGTGGGCGGTCAAGAACGCCAAGGCGCACGAGAACGCCTGACCGCATCTGTGCAACGCCGTCGGCGATGCCGGCGGCGCAACAGCGAAGGAATTGAATGATGGATACGGTCGAAGAATTTCTCGCACACTCGATCAAGCTCGAGCAGGAGGCCGCACTGCGTTTCGGTCAACTTGCCGACGCGATGGAATCCTGCGGCAACCGCGAAGTCTCGAAACTGTTTCGGCAGTTGTCGGATTATTCCCGAATGCATCAGGCCGACGCGCAGGCCCGCGCCGGCTTTCGCGAGATCCCGGAGCTGAAGCCCGAAGACTTCAGCTGGCCCGGTCTGGAAAGTCCGGAGACCGCGGCGATCTGGGGCACCGATCCCTTCATCGGTCGCGATCTAGCGCTGGAAATCGCGCTGGAAGCCGAGACCGGCGCGTATGAATGGTACAAGAACGTTCTCGACACCACCAACGATCCGGAAATCCGGGCGCTGGCCAAGGAGTTCGTCGCCGAAGAAAGCGGCCACGTCGCCGAACTGCACCGATGGATCGCGCTGCACAAGGCCGGCAAGCCGCTGCCGATGGAAATCACGCCGTTCTGACCTGACCGACCCGCAACAATGGTTCGCCTGGATCGGCCAGCCGATTCAGGCGGCCAGCGACGGCGCACCGCAATGGGTGCGCGAAAGCCGCTATCCGACCAACCTTCCCGGCTCGCCAACTGCGCCTGACCCTACGCCTCCGATATGCGCACCGCACACCCCGCGTCAGCGGCGGCGCGCATGATCTGGATCAAGTTCCGATCTCCCCGAGCAAGCCAGATTGATCGTAAAATCATTCGCGCAAGGGTGGTCATGTCCAGCACAAATCGCCAGAGCGGCGGCGGCGGCCAGCGCCACCTCACCATCCCGGCGTCGCTGGTCTCGACATTCATGTATTCCAGCAGCGACTGCATGGCGACGCTCGACGCGGTCGGTGTGATCCAGCACGCCAATCCGACCTGGCGCGCCGCCATGGAGGTGACGTCGGACGCCGAACTCGACGGCCTGAACTGGCAAGACCTGTGGCCCACCGATATGCGCGCCGAAGCCGTGAAAGCGATTGAGCGCGCGCATGCGCGATTGACGACCCGATTCACCGCGCGGTGTCAGAGCCTGAAGGGGCAGCTGCGTTGGTTCGACCTCACCGTCGGCCCGGTGACCGACGTCTCCGGCAATCTGGCACAAATCCTGGTTCAGTCACGCGACGTCACCTCCTACAAACTACGCGAATCCGACCTGCAAAACTCGGTGACCGCGACCGAGGCGGCGCTCGGCGCGTTAACGCGCGAGCTGCAATCGGAGTCGCATCGGCTGGCGCAAGCCACCGCGCGCGCGGCGCACGCCGAGAAGATCCGTCTGCTCGGCCAGTTCGTCGGCAACATCGTTCACGACTTTAACAATGTGCTGATGGTGCTGAGCAGTTCCTCGCGCATCCTGCATCGCGGCGTCGCACCGAAGTTGCAAGCCGACATCCTCGACAATATCGATCAGGCGATCGAACGCGGCCGCCTGCTGGTTCGGCACCTGCTCGAGCTGTTGCGGATCGAGGCGACCGAGCCGGAATTGATCGATACGCCCGAATTTGTCGACGCCACCGCGACCCTAGCCGGTCAACTGTTCGGCGGCACAATCACCCTCGGCCTCGATGTCGAACCCGCGTGCTGGCCGGTGCGAGCGAGCCCGAGCAAACTGCGAGCGGTGTTTTTGAACCTGCTGTCACACGCCGTGGCCACGATGTCGGACGGCGGCATGGTTACGGTGCGGGTCAAGAACTGCCGTGACTCCGAGCTGCCGCCGACGCTGCCACCCGGCGACTACGTGCACTTCGCGGTGTGCGATATGCGTCCGGAAGTGCCGCTGAATCCCCCTGCGCAATTCAACGCGACCGTTGCCGGCGAAGACAAGCCGGACAGCGCCGCCGGTGCTGAACTTGCCGGGGCGTTCGAACTGGCCGAACACTGCCACGGCAAAGTGATCGTCTGGTGCACCCCGGGTGCGGGCACCTCGGTCAACCTTTATCTGCCACGCGCAGCCGCTGGCCCGACCGCCGCAGCGCGGCGCGACGATTGCGGCGGGCAATAGCGAACAGACCGTCAGCCCGTTCGGGCCGGCTTGTCCGGCGCGGAGTCGGCGCCGAGCAGCCGCTCGATCCGCGCTTCTTCCTCGGCGGTCAGCGCCAACGACGCATCCACTGCTTGCCCGACAACGGTCGATCGCCGCCGGTTCTGCGCCCACAATGCCGCCGCGCCGCCGACCAGCACCAGCGGCGGCAACAGCCACAGCAGCAACGTATGGGTCCTGAACCGCGGTTTCAGCAGCACGAACTCGCCGTAGCGCGCCACCAGAAAATCGATCACCTGGGAATCGCTGTCGCCGGCGGCGATCCGCTCGCGCACCAACAGCCGCAGGTCGCGCGCCAGCGGCGCATTGGAATCGTCGATCGACTGGTTCTGGCACACCATGCAGCGCAATTCCTGCGACAGGTCGCGCGCCCGCGCTTCCTCCGCGGGATTGGACATGATCTCGTCAGGCTGCACAGCATGGGCGGGCGCCGACAGCGTCATCGCGATCGCCACCATCGCTTGACATAAATATCGCACAATGCGATATTTTAAGCGATGAGCGAGGTCGTCTTCACGGCAACCGCGTCGCGGCAATGGGTGAAACTGGCGCCACAGCTGCGCAAGCGCATCGGCGCCAAGCTGGAAGCTTTTGCGCAAACCGGTCGGGGCGATATCAAAAAGCTGAAGGGACAAGATGGCGCACGGCTCCGCGTCGGGGACTACCGCGTCATCTTCTATCAGGAATCCGGCGACATTGTCGTCGTTGCCGTCGGCCATCGGCGGGATATTTACGACTGAGGACAGGCGATGAAGGTCGAATTCAAGCAAACCCCCACCGGCGAGGTCGCGATCATGCCGCGCGCCGAATATGAGCGGCTGAAGGCCTTGGCTGACGAAGCCGCCGAGGACGCCGGTACCGCGCGGCTGGTGGCGCGTGCGAAGAAAGGTGACGGTTTGCGCTTGCCCCTCGCGATCGTCGAACAATTGGCGAGCGGTGAGAATCCGATCCGGGTGCTGCGCCGATTTCGGGGCCTGACCCAAGCCGAACTCGCTACCGCTGAAAAAATCCAGATCACCCAGAACTACCTGTCGGACCTCGAAACCGGTAAGCGCAAAGGCCCGTTCGAGCTCCACCGCAAGATTGCGGCCGTTCTCGACGTGCCGGTCGATCTACTCGCGCCAATCGCTGTCGCGGCTGACGAAGCCGAACCGGGACGCTTGGTCAAGCGCAAGCCGGCGGTCGCCAAGGTGAAGCGACAGCGCGGACTACGCTGAATCGGGTTCGCTTGCCTACTCCGCCGCCTGCATCGCCCGCGACGGCTTTGCCGGCTTCGGCGCGCCGACCCGCAGGCGTCGGTCGGATAGCGACAGCAGTCCGCCGAATGCCATCAGCAGCGGGCCGAACCAGATCAGCAGCACCAGCGGCTTGTGATAGATCCGCACCGCGATGGTGCCGTCGGCGGCGGTCTCGCCGAGCGAAACGTAGAGCTGGCTGACGCCGTGGGTCTGCAGCGCGGCTTCGGTTGTCGACATGCCGCGGGTGCTGAAGCTGCGCTTCGACGGCGTCATGGGGTCGAGCGCCTTGCCGCCCCGGCTGACGGCGAACCGCGCGATCTGCTCGCGGAAATTCGGCCCCTGCCGCTGCGTCGCACCCTCGAGCTTCAATGCGTAGCCGGCGATGCGAGCGACATCGCCCTCCTTCATCGAGGCGATGTATTCGCTGTTCCAGGTGGTCTCGCAGACGATACCGATCAGCGCCACGCCGACACCGGCATGGGCAAACATGGTGCCCCAGGTCGAGCGCGGCAGTCCGAACGCGCGCCGCAGCGTCACCGCAAACCGATTACGAAACAAGCCGATCCGCTCGGCGAGATCGGCGACGGCGCCGGCGATCACAAACACCGCGAGGCCAATCGCCAGCGGCGCCAGCACGGCGCCGCCACGGGTCCAGGCCGCCACCATTGCCACCGCGAGCAGCGCGGTGACGCCGGCCGCAATCAGCCGCTGCGCCGCGCCGGCGAGATCGCCGCGCTTCCAGGCCAGCAATGGCCCGAACGGCACCGCCAGCAGCAACGGCACGAACAGTGGCCCGAAGGTGAGGTTGAAGAACGGCGCGCCGACCGAGATCTTGTCGCCGGTGAGCACTTCCAGCGCCAGCGGATACAGCGTGCCGACGAACACCGTGGCGCAGGCGGTGGTGAGGAACAGATTGTTGAGCACCAACGCGCCCTCGCGCGAGATCGGCGCAAACAGTCCGCCCTGCTTTAGCGCTGACGCGCGCCAGGCGAACAGCGTCAGACTGCCGCCGATGAAGACGCACAGGATCAGCAGGATGAACACGCCGCGGGTCGGGTCGGTGGCGAACGCATGCACCGAGGTCAGAACGCCGGAGCGGACCAGGAAGGTGCCGAGCAGCGACAGCGAGAAGGTCAGGATCGACAGCAGGATGGTCCAGACCTTCAGCGCGTTACGCTTCTCCATCACCACCGCGGAATGCAGCAGCGCGGTGCCGGCCAGCCATGGCATCAGCGAGGCGTTCTCGACCGGGTCCCAGAACCACCAGCCGCCCCAGCCGAGTTCGTAGTACGCCCAGTACGAGCCCATCGCGATGCCGAGCGTCAGGAACACCCACGCCATCAGCGTCCACGGCCGCACCCAGCGCGCCCAGGCGGCGTCGACCCGGCCCTCGATCAGCGCGGCGACGGCGAAGGAGAATGAAATCGAGAATCCGACATAGCCGAGATAGAGCATCGGCGGATGGATCGCGAGGCCGATGTCCTGCAGCACCGGATTGAGATCGCGGCCCTCGATCGGCGGATCGGCGATACGCAGGAACGGATTCGAGGTCAGCAGGATGAACAGATAGAACGCGGATGCGATCCAGGCCTGTACCGCCAGCACATGGGCGCGCAGCGACAGCGGCAGATTGTTGCCGAACGCCGCGACCAGGCCGCCGAACAGCGCCAGGATCGAGACCCACAGCAACATCGAGCCTTCGTGATTGCCCCACACGCCGGTGATCTTGTAGAGCAGCGGCTTCATCGAGTGCGAATTCTCGAACACGTTGACGACCGAGAAATCCGAACTGACGTGTAGCCATACCAATGCTGCAAACGACGCGGCGGCGAAGGCCAGCTGCGCCAGCGCGGTGGAGCGCGCGACATTCATCAGGGCGCCGTCGCGCAGCCAGGCGCCGAGGATCGGCACGGTGGCCTGGATCAGCGCCAGACCGAGCGCCAGCACCAGCGCGTAGTGTCCGGCTTCGGCGATCATTGCGTCAGACCTTGCTTGGCAACTGCCGGCTGCGCGCTCGCCGCCTGGCCACCGGGCTTCTTGTCGTAGTCGTCCTTCCAGTGGCCCTGCTTCTTCAGCGCGTCGGCGACGTCCTTCGGCATGTAGGTCTCGTCATGCTTGGCGAGCACGGTGTCGGCCTTGAACACCCCGGCCGCATCGAGCGCGCCTTCGGCGATCACGCCCTGCCCTTCGCGGAACAGGTCGGGCAGGATGCCCTTATAGGCGACCGGCAGCGTGTTGCTGCCGTCGGAGACCTTGAAAGCCACCGCGAGATCGGCGCCGCGCTGCAGCGAGCCCGGTTCCACCACACCGCCGAGTCGGAACCGCTTGCCGGCCGCGATGTGCTGCTCGGCCACCATCTGCGGGGTCGAGAAAAACACGATGGAGTCGCGCAACGCGCTCAGCACCAGCGCAGCCGCGATCGCGAGCACGACGCCCGCGCCACCGATCATCGTCAAACGCCGCTGTTTCCGCGTCATCGCAACCCGTCAGTGTTGAATGTCCGGCTCATCCGTCGAGCCCGAGATCTTTCAGCCCCTCATTGAGCCGCCGCAATGTGTCAGCATTGCCGCCGACCGCCTGCCGCGCCTGCGCCAGCGCCCCCTTGGCCTTGTCGGCGTCGCCCAGCACCATATAGGCACGCACCAGCCGCAGCCATCCCTCGACGTCGTCGCCGTTCTGCTTCAGCCGCGTCGCGAGCCGATCGACCATGCCGCGAATCATCGCGTCGCGGTCGGTTGCGGTCATATCCTTGGCCGCGGCCACCTTGTCGTCCGGCAGCGCCGGAACCTTGGCGCCGCCGACGCGGGCCAGCGCGGCCTGCAGCATCGGCCGCCACGGAGCGTCCGCCGGCGCCTTTTCCAACATCGCGCGCCAGATCGATGCCGCGTCCTTGGCGCGGCCGTCCTGTTCGGCGGCGAGCCCCATAAAATACCGCGACTTGACCTCGTCGGCGTTCAGCGCGAGCGCGCGTTCGAATTCTGCCTTGGCGTCGGCAGTGATCACGCCGCCCGCCGCCATGGTGAGGATCTCGCCGAGATCGGCGCGGCGCTCGGCGCTGTCTCCGGAATAGGCGATCGCGTTGCGATAGGCCCGCGCGGCATCGTCGAACCGGCCGAGCTTGGCCAGCACCGGCGCCAGCACGCTCCAGCCACGGCCGTCGGCCGGGTTCTTTTCGAGATGGGCCTCGACCTGCGCCACCAGGTTCTCCAGCGGTTGCGCGGTCGTCGGCGCCTTGGCGCGCTGGGCCAGCGGAGCGTCGGCCAATTGCGGCGAGCCAAGCGGCAGATACAACGCCACCGCCATCGCCGGCAGCCCGAGCAGCGCCAACACCGCCACCGCGCGGCGCAATCCCTTGCGCGACGACGTCGGCGGCGCGCGCTCGGCGTCGGCGCTGGCGATTAGCCTGCGGCTGATTTCGACCCGCGCCGCGGAGGCTTCCGGCGGCTCGATCAGGCCAGAGGCGGCGTCGCGTTCGACCTCGGCGAGCTGGTCCTTGTAGACATTGGCTTCACTGCCCTCACGCTGCGCCCGCAGGCCGCGCGACAGCGGCCACAGCACGGCAAAAGCCGCCGCAGCCGTCATCATCGCGAACACAAACCAGAGCGTCATCAAGCGGGTACCGGACCACCGCGCCGCGACATCGCAAGCGCCGGTTGTGCCGGTTTACACCATGACTAGGAGGGCGGCGCAATTGACAATTGCGGCAGCGGAAAGCCAAAAAAGCATTGATTGTGGGCTGATAACCTCATTTCCTGCGAAAGAAGGAAACATAGACATAGTCGTGATTTCCGACCGCGACTGCCTCATATTCCGATTGGCCCGTCTCTCTTAGAACAATGCGGTCATGGTAATTCGCGCGGATCGAAAAGTAGCCCCGCTGGCTTCGGATCGGCTCAAAATTGAGTCTTGAAGAATAGGGATTTCCCGCGAAAACCTTGAGTGCTGCGATCACATCGTCCTGGCGAGATCCCTTGCCAATCCGTTTGAGGTCGCGGAGGAAGGCACCGGTCGGTTTGACCGATACGCTCATGTCTTAAGTTGCTCGCGAAGGTAATCTTCGAGCGCGGTTGGGTCGCCAAACGCGGGCCCGTCGTGCGCATCGGGAATATATTCTGCACGAAGCGC
Source organism: Rhodopseudomonas sp. (assembly GCF_013377015.1). Classification (GTDB taxonomy): domain Bacteria; phylum Pseudomonadota; class Alphaproteobacteria; order Rhizobiales; family Xanthobacteraceae; genus JARJEH01. The sequence goes on from NZ_JACABA010000002.1 coordinate 992,953, forward strand.
AAGCAGAAAATAGTAAAATTCAATAATCTCATTGTGCAATTCGCCATTAAGTTCAACAAACCTGTTCAACGATCGGCGAGCAAGCCTTGCGGTTGAAACGGACATCGATGCGAGACCTGCCAATGCGGTGTCCAATTCCTCCTGTTGCCGAATGATTGTCGCCTTGTCTTGCCCGATGAATATTTCGAACTGCGAAATTGTTTCGTCGAGTTGAAGCATTGCTTTCTCGAACGGCTCACCACCTGCCTGGGCCAGAGACCTAAATGAAGAGTTTAAACGCAGCTTTTCCTGAACGGCGTTAGTTCGGCGTCGCCGAATGAGATCGGACAACTTTGAAATATGACTTTTCAATTCCTCTTGAAATTCGCTTTCAGGCAGATTTGGCCCAAGCCAAAACCGATCTGCCGCCGGCGCGGAGAACAAGTTGATCGCTGAACTGAGCGCCTGCACTGCCATTTGGCCATTATAGGCTACGTGACGGGTTCTGCCAGTCCCACAGGCGCCGATCTAAACCCGAAACAGGTCACCCCGCCCGGGCCGGCTTGCGCTCCACCACGACCATCGCGCTTTCGGCCGCCCGGCTCATCAGCGAGGCATAATCGCGGCCGAACAGCACCTCGCAGAACCGGATCGCGGCCTGGACCTGCATCTGCCGGAACGGCCGCACCCGGGCGTCGGCGCCGCGCAGCGCCTGCACCAGCGCCTCGGTCGACTTCTCGACATATTGCTGCAGGTCCGAATAGGTCCGCAGCGTCATCTCGTTGATCGCAAGTTCGCTGGCATAGGTGCGGCAGATCGCGACGAAATCGATCAACGCCGCGGCCTCGTCGATTTCCAGCTGATCGAGCTTGGAACCGACGGAAATATCCTTGTCGGGCCGCTGCCGCAGCAACCGCCGGACCCGACCGGGAACGCTCTCGATCTCCGATTTCAGCGAGTTCGAAATGTCGACCCGGATCGACGCCAGCTGCTTGCCCCACGGCGAGTCGTTGCGCAGATCGAGTTCGGTGCGCAGACCCCGCACGCCATCATGGATGGTTTTCAGATGTTCCGAGACGTTGACGAAGTGCCCGCGCTTGATTTCGCTGCGCATGTCGGCGGCAACCTGCGCCAGGTCGTGGATCGCCATCGTGACGGTAACGCCGAACGGGGTTGCGGCCACCTTGATCTCGTCGTCGGAGCCAGCGACCTTGAGCGCCAGACGGATGATCTGCCAGGGCGCGCTCAGATGTTGCATGATCAGCGACAGCGCGAACGGTAGCAGCACCGGCGTCTGCAATGCCGGCACGTTCAGCGCGGCGAGCATCGAACTGACCTGGGAGTCCCCGAACACCCTGAGATGACTGGTGAGCTTCCCGTTGAAAACATCCAGCGCTTCACGGTTTTTCAGAACGGCACCGATCCCCGGCAGGTCCTCGACCGTAGCCGGCGGACCGACCCGGGACATCGCGCGCTGGCGGTCGACGCCGGGTTCGGGATGGGTAATTTTGGCGATCGCATCCGCCGCGGCGACCTGCAGCTTACGCACCAGATTGTGGATTTCGGTTGAACTTCCAGCGCCGCGCAGACCCGCAAGCGCCGTGTCGAATTCCCGTGCCTGCTCGGGGATGCCGTCGCGGACCAGCCATTGCCAGACCGATGCCAGCGAGCCGCGCCGGATCTGCCCTGGCCGGGGCGTCTGACTGCTCTCGATCAGGAACGGTTCCAGGGCGCGGAACGCCAGCCGCGCCGGATCGTCGGTCCGCGGCTGGTTGTCGTCGTCGGCGCCGCGCACGATCTTGCGCAGTTCCTCCAGGACGAAATTGGCGACCGCGAGGTCCTCGCCGCGCTCGATGGCGCGCTCGAACTCCCGCATCAGCAACGCCTTCGACTGAGGCGGAAGCTGCCCGAGATAGTCCCTCAGCCGCTCGATCGATGTCTGACTCATACGCCCAAATCTGCACGCTTCGGCCGCGCGCCGGCCGCACCTCGTGCGTCGCCAGGCCACGGCGTCGCCTCAAGAGATAGCAGGCTCGGCGTTAAGAAGGGGTTGAGGGCATCACAGAAATGGTCGCGCTCATGATCCGCAAGAACATTAGATCGCTGCGACAAGCGACTGGTTCCGCTTGAATATTCGGGTCGGCCCGGGATTTTTCGGAGCCGCTAGCCGGCCGCGGTCCACGGCCCGTCCTGGGCTCGGCAGGCGGTGCCGCGCGCGATCTCGAGCTGGCCCCCGACGGTCACGGTATGGGAATAGCCGCGACAGGTCGCGCCCTGCCTGGCATAGGCCGGCCCCGGAACGATGTTGCCGAACCGGCCCGAAGCCGGATTGCGCCACGGCACCGGCGCGCCGGACGCGCCATTGTCGAGCGCGTCGATCTCGGCCTGATAGGCGAGACGACGATCCTCGTCGTCGAGCAAGGCACCGATCTTGGCGCCGATCAGCCCGCCCATCGCGGCATTGTTGACCGCGGCGGCGGCCCGGTCACCGCCCCGGTCGAAGCGCGATCCGAGGCTGCCGGTGAAGGAATCGACGCCGGTCCCGAAGCCGGTGGTGCGATCGCAACCGCCCAGCGCCAGCGCGGCAAGCAGCAGCGCAGTCAGCGGCATCAGCGATGTCGACGGCTTGGTCATGGCGATCCCAAAGCGCGCCGGATGGCAGCAGCGCTTGTGGCAAAGGAAGCGGAAGATTCAGGCGAGAACGGGGCAGCAGGACGGGCAACATTCTCACACCGCCGGCAACACCAGTTCCGCCCTTAACCCGCCGATCGGCGCATTCCCCAGTGTCAGGCCGCCGCCGTACAGCGCGGCGAGGTCGACCACGATCGACAGGCCGAGGCCGGAGCCCGGCTTGGTTTCGTCGAGCCGCTGGCCGCGGCGCGCGACCTGCGCCCGCTCCTCGGCCGACAGCCCGCGGCCGTCATCGTCGACCACGATGCGCAGCTGCGGCGTCGGATCTGACCCGGCGCGGCGCTCCACCCGCGCCTCGATGAACACCCGGCGATTGGTCCATTTGCAGGCATTGTCGACCAGATTGCCGACCATCTCCTCGAGGTCCTGGCGCTCGCCGCGGAATTTCGCCCCGGGGGCCGCGGTGATGTCGATGGCGATGTCGCGGTCGCGATGGATCTTCTCCATGGTCCGGCACAGCGCCTCGATCACCGGCTCGACCTCGGTGACGGTGCCGATCACGCTGACCCGCGCCGCAATCCGCGCCCGCTCGAGGTGATGCGCGACCTGGTCGCGCATCACCTCGGTCTGTTCCAGCACTTTCGCCGCGAACGGATCGCCGGGCCGCGCCGAGGCCTCGTTGACCAGCACCGACAGCGGCGTCTTGATGGCATGCGCCAGATTGCCGACATGGGTGCGCGATCGCTCGACGATCTTGTGGTTGGCGTCGATCAGCGCGTTGGTCTCGCGCGCCAAGGGCGCGATCTCGACCGGGAACTCGCCCTCCAGCCGTTCGGCGCGGCCGGAGCGGATATCGGCGATCGACTCCGAGATCCGTTTCAGCGGCGCGAGACCGAAGCGGACCTGGAAGATCGTGGTCAGCAACAGGCCGATCGACAACGCCACGAAGGTCCCGGCGAGGTAGTAATCGAAGGTTCGGGTTTCCTCGAAAATCTCGCTGGCGTCGCCGGCCACCGTGACCACGAATTTGCCGTCGATGCCGAGGTCGACCGGCCGCTCCACCATCCGCAAGGTCTGGCCCTCGGGGCCGTCGACATAGCCCTGCCGGATCCCGGCGGCGCTCAGCCCGACGCCCTGGTCCTCCAGCTTCGGCAGCTTGCGGTCCCACAGCGACCGCGACGCGCGGGGATCGACCTTGTCGGTATCGGTGCGGACGATCTGCCAGTACCAACCCGACAGCGGCAGATCGAACAGCGGTTCGCCGAGCGACTGGAACTGATCGGGCGTGGAGTCGGGCGTCGCCACTTCGGCGATGATGGTGCGCAGATAGAGATTGAGCCGGCGGTCGAAGGCGCGCTCCGAGCCCTGCCTGTACACCGACGACAGCACGATCCCGGTGAGCGCGAGGATGATCACCACCCAGGCGGTCGCCGACACGAACAGCCGTGTCGCCAGCGAACTGGTGCGAACCTTCGCCGTGCCGGTCCGGGTATGCTGCACGTTCGTCACGTCTGAACCAAAGCCGCGTCCGGCCTCCGGTTCATGGGCGCGAGCCTAATGCGCATCGACCGGCGGCGTCAGCAGATAGCCGAGCCCGCGCACGGTCTGGATGATGTCGACGTCCAGCTTCTTGCGGATGCGGCCGACGAACACCTCGATGGTGTTAGAATCGCGGTCGAAATCCTGATCGTACAGGTGCTCGACCAGTTCGGTCCGCGACACCACCCGGCCGGCGTGGTGCATCAGATAGGCCAGCAGCCGGTATTCATGCGAGGTCATCTTGATCGGATTGCCGTTGACGCTGACCCGGCCGGTGCGGGTGTCGAGCACCACCGGGCCGCAGGTCAGCTCGGACTGGGCGTGTCCGGCAGTGCGGCGCAGCAAGGCACGAATCCGCGCCAGCACTTCCTCGAGGTGAAACGGCTTGGCGACGTAGTCATCGGCGCCGGCGTCGAAGCCTTGCACCTTGTCGCTCCAGCGGTCGCGCGCGGTGAGGATCAAGACCGGCATGGCCCGGGCGTTGCGGCGCCACGCTTCCAGTACCGAGATGCCATCCATCTTCGGCAGTCCTATGTCGAGCACCACCGCGTCATAGGGTTCGGTGTCGCCGAGGAAATGCCCCTCCTCGCCATCGAAGGCGCGGTCGACCACATAGCCGGCGTCGGTCAGCGCGGTGGTGAGCTGACGGTTGAGGTCGGGATCATCTTCAACGACGAGCAGGCGCAAGATGCACTCCGAAAAATCTGCCGGCGAGATTGCCGCCATCCAGATGAGGCGCGCCGGCGTGAATACCAAATGAACACCGCCGCCCGCGTCACATTACTTTTTCTTCACAACCGCCTTCACCAGCTTTTCGATCACGCCCGGACTATCCTGCCCGGTGGCGGCGCTGACCTTTTCCCGGGTTCGGCCACTGATATAGACGCCTAACACGCCGAATCGGAAGCCCCAATAGGTCGCCAGCAGTGTGGTTGCGCCGATCAGCGCGTTGATGGTCTGGATGTCGCCGGCCCAGAATTCGTGCACCAGCACGGTCCACAGCGCCGCACATTCCAGCGTCAGTTCCCAGGCGTAAGCCGGCCGCCACCAGCGCTGAACCACGTCATTGCTGGCGATCTCGGCGCGCATGGTAACACCGGTCTCGGCGATCGCAGCGCGCTGGGTTTCGGCCTCGGCGCGGATCATCTCCGCCCAGCACGCTTCCGCTTCCGCGAGTTTCTCCGGATCAGCCGACGGCAGGCTCGCCTGCACCGCCGCTGGCGTCGGCGTCGGCGAGCCCAGCGCCTGCGCGAGGATTTGTCCAGCGGCGCCGCCGAGCGGACCGCCGAGCGCGGTGCCCAGCATCGGTGCCCCGAGTTGAATGACTTGTTTGGCGAGATCGCTCCAATCCATCGTTCAATTCCTTCCGATGGCCGCCAGGATCGCGGCAATGAATTTGGCAAGCCGCGGCTGCGGCACGGCCGGCGCGTCGGGCGCCAGCGGCGGGGACGTGATCACCACCGGTGGCGACGTCACCGACGGCACGGCGTCGAGCGCGGCCCGCCATTTCGCCAGCCACGCCTTGCGCTGCGCCAGGCCGATGGTGCCGCCGTTCAGGCGTCTGGTGACATTGACGATGTCGTCGGCCTCGGCGAATGGCAGGCAGCCGCAATTGACGAAATCGGCGACGCCGCAGAGCAGGAAGTACTTCGGGTCAAGCACCAGATCGGGATTGGCGACGACATCGAGCCCGGTCGCCCGCGCGAGCCGTTCGTACCCTTCCCGGCCGGTGGTCTGCGAAGCGCCCCTGCCCCGAAAATTCCAGCCGTCGTCGGAGCCGGACCGGTTGCCCATCCGGCCATTGTAGACCTTGTTGGCGAGCGCGGGCGGGTTGCCGGCGTAGGGCTGCGCACTGGCCATGGTCGGAAACCGCGACGGCCACACCTGCATCATACGGCCCGCCGTGTAGTTGAGATTCTCAACGACGTCGCGGCCGGCGCCGCATTCGTGCGAAATCTGCGCCATCACATGCGCGACCAGCAATGGCGTATTGATGCCGTAGCGCGCGAACACGGCCTCCGATTGCGCCGCGATTCCCGCGAGCAATCCGGCGACACGGCTGTCGCCCTGCGGCCACAGCCGCCGCAGCATTCGTTCATCGATGGTCATGGGAGCTCCGTACTACGCGATCAGACCGCGCGACCCGAGCAGCGCCGCCGGCTCGCAATACATCTGGAACAACGCCACACTCACCGCGCCGGCCGAGCTGCCGTTGTTCATCCAGAGATGCGGCGTCAGGAACTGCGTCGTCGCCGGCAGATCGGCGCTCACCGTGCCGCTGGCGACATCGCCGGAATTCAACCGTTCGACCCGGTATTTGACGTCGGCGCCGTTGGGCTCCGCCGACAATATCAGTTCGTAGAAATCCTGCCCGCCGGTGGTCGGAAAGCCGGCGCCGAGACTGGTCTTGGTCGCCGCCCCGCTGCCGTCATTGCTGAGCAGCGACAGCGTCGCATCGCTGGAATCGAAGCCGACGCCGATCAGGTTCAGCAGCGTGCTCGGATTGACGTTGCCGATCGCGCTGGCCGAGCTGTAGAGCCCGGCAAACAACCGCGAGGTCGATTGAAAGGTCTCGATCCCGAACCGGATCAGGAGATAGAACCCGCCCAGACTGGCGCCATTGCCGCGCCAAAACGTCAGCGCCGCGCCGTTGGCGCCGGCCGACGCGCCGGCGCTGCCGGCCGAATTGAAATCGATCCGCGGCGACGACAGGAACAAATTGCCGGCCGATGGCGCCACCGCGGTGGCGGTGCCGGTGATCGTCGCGGTGAGACCGACCATGTCCAGCGTGGTCGAGCCCGGCCGCGGCGACCATTGCATCGGTTGTCGGCGGCGCGCGTCCTTGATATCGAGCCGGCCGTGCAGCGCATTCCAGGCCCGCAGACTGGGATAGTAGTTCGACGCATCCGGCGTCACCTTCAACGAAAAATCGTCGAGCCCGAGCAGGCCGAACAGCGCCTTGGTGCTGAAATTGGTCTGCATGTAGAGTGCGGCATCGTTGGCGGTGGCATTCTTGCTGAAGGTGAAGGAGAAGCCGCCCGAGCCGTTGCTGAACAGCGCATTGGAGCCCGCGACCTGCAGCGCGTTGGCGCCGCTGCTCGGCGTCGTTCTGATCCCGACATTGCCGGTGGTCTTGTCGATCTGGATTGCGTCGGTGAAAGCCGCGCCATCCGGACTGACCTTGATGTGAAAATTGTCGTCGGCAAGCAGGCCGAACAGCGCCCGCGTGCTCCAATTGTCCTGAAAGGTGAAGCCGGCATCCTTGGCGGCCGCACTCTTGCTCAGGATGATACGGATGTCGCCGGTGCCGGGCGTGACGTCGTCATTGCCGAACAGCACGCCATTGGTCTTCACCGAGAGCCGATTGTTGCTGTCGGCCGCGGTGTTGATTCCGATCATCGGTAGATTCTGGAACGCGGACAGCGCGTTGATCCAGGCGCTGCCGTTCCACGCCAGCAGAATGCCGGTCGCGAGGTTATAGGCCAGCCAGCCGGTCTTCGGGGTATAGAACCTCCATGCCCCGTCATAATAGGCCGCGATCGCGTTGGTCTTGCCGGTCCACGCGCCGCTGGCGCCGGCCGGCACCACCCAGCGCTGACCCGCGCTCGGTGAGCCTGGCGGCGTGGTGACCGCCGCCGAGATCACCGCGAGCTGCACCAGCCCATCCAGGCTGAACAACGTTTCGTTATGGGTGACGTGCTTCTGCGCCTGGCTGGCCTCGATCAGAGGCAGGCCGAGATTTGCTGTGTCTGTCATGGCAACTCAGGGGTTGAGAGTGAGTTCGGCGGGGAATCCAGCGCCGACCGTGCTGGACAATTGCGCGACGCGGATGTGCAGGCTCGTCTGCGGCGCGCCGAAATCCGTTAGTTCGTCGGCGTTGGCGTAAATCGCCGCCGGCGTGGCGCAGGCGATCGCACGCATCACCGCGGCGCCGGACAGGATTTCGAGCGTGTAGGCTTCGACGTCCTCGCCGAGCGGCACTTCGACGCCCCAGCCGTCGCCGTCGATCCGGGTGCGGCGGATCCATGAGATGTGAACGCCGTCCGGCTTGCGCGCCGCCGCGAGATGCACCGGCGCCAGCGGCTTCAACGCCGTCGCGGTGGGTGTCACCGCCAGTTCCACCGCGGTCGGGTCGTCATGGCTGCGCCCCGAAGCGACGATGCGTAGTTGCAGGTTTCGTCCCAGCGCATCGAGCCCCTGCGCCAGCGGCACCAGATGGCTGTCAAGCAGCACGAACGGCGCGCCCGCCGGCAGCGGATCTTGCATCGCGTGCTCGCTGCCGGCCTGGCCACGTAGCAACCGCGACAGCGCATAAATGTTGCCGTCGACCAGCTCGGCATTAGCGAATTGCAGGATCTCCCAATCGCCGCCGGGATTACATAGCGCCGCGCCGTTGCCGCCGGCCAGCACGCGGGCGTCCGACAGCGACGCCAGCGCGCCGCCGAACAGCCGGACCCGAAACACATTGCGGCGATCCCACAGTGCGGTCGGCCCGGCCGGCAAGGGATCGAGCGTCTCGCCGATGGTCGCGCGCGCCGCCGCGACGGCGATCGGCTGGTAGCTCGCGCCGTCGGCGGTGTTCCAGATCGTCACCGATCCCGGCCACGGATTGGCGAAGATCGCCAGCCGGGTCAGCACCGCGGGTGCCGCCGCATCGATCACCGGCAGATCGAGCGACAGCGCCTGCACCGGCCCCAGCGCCGCCGGAATCTGCGCCGGCACCCGCGGCGGCGCCCGCAGCGGCATCGCAAACACCTCCGGATCGATGCTCCGCGCCTTGACCTGCCGCGCCGTGGTGTCGACCACCTCGTCGATCTCGAACAGCCGCCGCCGATCGTTGACGGTGAGTGCGACCACGTCGCCGGGCACCAGCGCCAGCCGGTCGATGCCGATTGCAAAGCTGGCGCTGTCGCGGCCGGCCCACAGGTCCTGCAGCAGGATTTCGGCGCGCCGCGCTGCCGCCGCGGCGTTGGTCACGACCGCGAGGTCGGCATGCACGGTGCGATTGGCGCCGCCGACCAGCTTGCGCGAGACCGCCGCGGCGCGGCGGTAGTCGGTCATGCCGTCGGTGAAGCCGAACGAGACTTCGTGCGGCAATTCGGTCTCCTGCGCCCGCGTCAAACGCGACGCCGCGCCCTGCGCCGACGCGACCAGTTCGTCCTCGGCGATCTCCGCCACCGCCGCGCCGCCGCGCTGGATGAAGCGCAAGGTGCCGTCCGCGCTCGTCGCGTTGAAGGCGTAGGCCATCGCCAGCGGCTCGATCATCGCGCGCGGCGCCATCGGCCGATCCACCAGATAGCCGTCGCAAGCATCGCGCAACGCGCTGCTGTCGACGCCGGTGACGCCGGAATCCGCCAGCAATTGGCTCACCAGCGCGTCGAGCGGCGCGCCACCGAGCCGACCCGTGAGCCAGTGGCCGTTCTGCCAGTTCGGCGCGTCGCTCCAGACCTCGTCGGCGGCCGGAAACACCGGATAGGGCCGCGCGTCCCAGGTCCACAGATGGATCGCCGAGACGTCGATCATCCGCCCGCCATAGACCGGCGACACCGGGTTGCGCGCGTCGCCGGCGCCGAACGCCGGATCGAACGCCGCGATAATGGCTTCGAGATAGCGGCGCTGAATCAGATCGTCGCGCTCGCCGCTGGAAAAATACGGTGCGAAATTCTCGCTCGATTTCGGATCGGGAAACACGCTGGGCTGGTTGGCGCCCTTGTCGACCGCAGGGCAGCCGACTTCAGTGAGCCAGATCGGCTTGCTCATCGGCAACCACGCGGTGGGCGACAGCTCGGCGCCGCCAACCCGCTCACGATGCGATTGCGACCACCAATTCCAGATGTCCTTGACCCGATAGGTCCAGGGCTTGCCGAGGCCGTCGGTGATGGCGCCGCGATTCTGCGCGGCGCGCGCCGCGTCATCGGCGTAGTACCAGTCATAGCCCTCGCCGGCGGCGACATTGCCGGCGAGATAGGCCCGGTCGTAGGTCGAAGCCGCCGCCGCCTGGTCGAGATGTCCGGCGTCGTCGCGCCAGTCCGCCAATGGTGCGTAGTAATCGATCCCGACCGCGCCGATCGCGCTCGACGCCCACAGCGGATCGAGCGGAAACCGGACTTCGGAGGCGTCGGGCGTGATCACGTCGGAGCCATATTCGGTCCAGTCCGCGCCATAGGTAACGAGCGTGGACGCGCCGACGATGGCCTTCACTTCGGTCGCGAGCGACACCAGCGCCTGCACCGCCGGATAGACGCCGGGGCCGGAGCGCACCCGCGTCAGCGCCTTCAGTTCCGAGCCGATCAGGAACGCATCGACGCCGCCCGCCGCGGCGCAGAGATTGGCGTAGTGCAGGATCATGCGGCGATAGTTCCACACCCCGCCGGTGAAGAAGCTCGCCACTTGCGCCGCGGCCGTCGCGGTGCCTTGCGGTGATCCCGGCCGCCCCGGCGCCGGATCGCAGGTGATACGGCCGCGCCACGGATAGGGCGGCTGCGACGCCGCGCCGGTCCAGGGATTCGGCAGCGCGTTGCCGATCGGAACGTCCATCATCACAAACGGATAGAACGTGATCTTGAGCCCGCGCGCTTTCAGCTCACCGATCAGATGCACCACGCTGTCGTCCGACGGCGTGCCGCCGAACGCCGGTCGGCCGGCGACCTGCGACACCAGCCAGGCGTCGGCGCGGGTCGCGCCGGCCACCGACCATGTCGTTCGGTTCAGCAGCTTGCCGCGGTTCTCGACGCCGGGCCGCACAGTGCAAACCTGCGCGCGCAGATCGGAGCCGAACCACGCCGCCACCAATGCGACGCGCTGTAGCGCCGGACAGATGCCCTGCAGATCGTCGAGCGCTTCGATCACATCCGACGCCGCGTTGGCGACGTGACGGTTCTCCGGGGCCGACGTCCCTTTGTCGATGATTTGTACCAGGGTCGCGGGCTCATAGCCGAATTCGGTGGTGCCCGGGATCAGCGTCACCGCACGCACCATCTTTTCCAGCAGTCCGATCGGCCGGATGACCTCGAACGACAATTGCGGAATCCGGTTGCCGAAATCCGCCAGCGGCAGCCGCTCGAACACGACGTAGGCCAGCCCGCGATAGGCCGGGGCGTTGGCGGCGCCTTCCTTGGCGACGATCAACTCGTCGGCGCTTTGGTCCTCGCTGCCGCGATGGACTCGGACGTTGATGCCGGACAGATCCAGCGGCTTGCCGTCGGCCCAGATTCGCGCCACCCGGCCGATCGCCCCCTCGCACAGCCCGACCGCAAAATTGGCGAAGTAACTGTAGTTCGTGGTGGTCGTGGTCGCGCCGCCGCCACCCTTGCCGCCGGATGTGGTCTCGGTCGAGATCACTTCCTCGAGCTGGGTTGCCCAGATCACCTGCCCCGACAACCGCACCCGGCCATAAACGCGCGGAATCGGCGCGCCCTCGGTCGAGGCCATCACATCGAGATCGGCCAGCCGCGGCCCCTCGACGCTGCGGTCCCCGGCGCCGAACAGCGAGCGGTCGATGATGTTGCCAACCAGCGCGCCGGCGATCCGTCCGGCAATCGCGCCGGCCGGACCGAACAGCGCGCCGGCGGCGCCGCCGGCGACGGAGAGAACGAGAGCTGCCATGGGATTTGACTTCGGTTATGCTTGCGACGCCGGCCAACGCCCCGGCATCGGATCGCCGCGGAGGGCCGAATGACACGACGACTGATCTTGCTGGCCGCGATGGCCGCGATTTCCGGCTTCCCAGCTTTCGCCGCTGATGGCGCCTGGAAATTCGTCGTCGATGATCGTGAACACCCGATATTGACCTACTCGGTCGGCGATCGGGACGTATTCTTCGTCGGGTGCGGCCATGCCTTCGCGATCAACGCCAACTACCCTGGCGCGCAGGACCGCAAGGGCGCGGCGTCGATTACGATCAGCAGCGCCCAATCGTCGATGACCCTCAAGGGCGAGATCGAAGAGCCCGAGGCAGGCGAGACCGGGCCGGCGCGGTTTGCCCAGCAGGATCTCGGCTACCGAAGGCAGGACCCCGAATTGTACGAAAAGGCGTGGCACAAGCTCGAAGACAAGTTGTTCAACCTGCTCGATTCCGGCAAGCCGCTGACGATTTCGGCCGAAGGCAAAAGCTACGTGCTGCCGCCGGTCGACGCGCCGAACTGGAAGGCGCGGTTCAAGAAGATCTGCTGATCGCGCGGTAAGCTACGGCCGCGACCGCGCCAGCTCAATCCAGTCCGGGAAACCGGAACGCATAGGCCAGCCGCCGCCGCCACCACGGCGCGATCCTGACTTCGCAGACCGCGGCGCCGTCATGAGCGTGGATCATGGTGTCGGCGGCGCTGGCGATCGCCACGTGCTTGGCGACGTAGCCATCGCGCCAGCGGAACAGCAGCACGTCGCCGGCGCCAAAATCCTCGCGCGCGATCGGCACCAGATGCCGTAACGCCGCGTCCGCCAGCGCCTCCTCGCCGCGCGCCTCGGCCCAATCCGGCGCGTAAGGCGGCGGCGTCTCCGGCTCGTCGCCGATGCAGTTGCGCCAGACCCCGCGCACCAGACCGAGGCAATCGCAGCCGACGCCCTTCAGCGAGGCCTGATGTCGATAACGCGTGCCGATCCAGCTCCGCGCCTCGGCGACGATGGCGTCGCGGGTGAGAGGTTCGATCATCGGATCTCCATCTGAGCGCCGTGCGTGGGAATGCAGCAAGCCAACTCCAGCAAGTTCGTCATTGCGAGCCGAGGCCGGCGCGGAGCGACGACCGAAGGCGAAGCAATCCAGGTGCGCCAAGCAAGGACTGGATTGCTTCGTCGCAAGAGCTCCTCGCAATGACGAACTCAGACGCACCGCCATGCCAGACCCATTTCGAATTGGATCGCAGCTCACCCCTTTTCCCCCAACGGGCCGCCGTCGTTGCCAGGCGCGCCGGGGACCGGATAGCTGATGACAAAATCATTGCCGGGAATCTGCGGGAAGCCGCGGAAATTGGCGATGTTGCCGAAGCGATCGCGGCAGGTCGCAAAGCGCTTGTCGCAGCCCGCCGTCACCACGAAGCCGTCGCCGGCCGCGATCGGCTCCGCCATCGCCTGCCACAGCGACAGCCGGACCTGCCCGGCGACGACGCGGTGCTGCTTGATCTCGATCGCCATGCCGGCATTGGCGCCACTGGTCCAGCTCAGCCGGCCGGCGTTGAACAGCGCCGCGCCAAAACCGTCGAGGCCGGAGACCGCGACGCTCGAAGTGCCGAGCACCGCGGTGACCGTTCCGCTGCCGCGCCACGCCGGATTGCCGAGATCGACGCGGCAGCGGCCGTCACCCAGATCGGCGCCGCAGCTCGCGGTGTAGAGCCGCCCGCTCTCCTGCGACAACAGATCGGCCAGCCCGCGCAATTCGGCGGTGAACGCCTGCCCCTCGCGCTTGACCTCGCCGAGCGAGCCGCGCGCGGTCAGGATCCGCAGCGACGGATCGCTCCAGTCCACCAGCCAGGTCTCGATGGTCGCCGCGTCATAGCGTCCGGCGGCGAGATCGGCCTCGGTCAGCGCCGTGTCGCTCAATGCGCCGGAGATCTCCGCGCCATCGACCGAAAGCGCGAAACGCTGCGACGCTTCGGAGGCGGCAAAGCCGGTGCCGGCGCGGCAACTGACGCCGCCAATCGCGAGATCGGAGTCGTGATCGGTGAATCCCTGCACGACGCCGTCGCGCCGTCGCAAGATCCAGCACTGCGCCAGCGTGGTGACGTCAGAATCCAGTTTCACCTGCAGCGCAGCGGGAATGGCGCGCATGGAGAGACCCTCTTTCTTCGGGTGAAACTCACACCCTGATTTCCACCACGGGAATCTTCGGGATCGCGCCGGCCGCGAAGGCCGACAGATCGACTTCGAGGTAATCGGTATCGAACCGCACCGGCACGTCGAACATGAAGCCCGCGGTGATCGCCGCGCCCGGCGGCGGAATGTGGCCCGCGACGAAGCTCAAGATGCCACTCGCGGCATCGCAGGCGAACGCGCCGGACGCGGCCTCGACACCGCCGACCGCGACCCGCACCGAGCCCGCGACCGGCTTGGCGATCGGCCGGGCATAGGGCGCAAAGTCCGCGCCATAGGTCTTCTGCAATTGGAACGAAGCGGTCGCGCCGTCGCCCGCGCCGATGCCCTGGTCGAACGGCGACAGCGGCTGGCCGGGCGCGCTCGACGTATGATCGAGCCGGTCGCGCCAGCGAAAGCCATAGAGCTGGCCGCGCCGCTCCTCGAAGAACGCCACCACCGCCTGCAACGCCTCCAGCGTCTTGACGCCGTAACCCGCGTCATAGCGCCGCCGCGACTGCGCCCAGCGCGCGTTGCGCTGTTCGCGGCCGGAGCCGAACGAAATAATATCGGTGCGCCGCTCCGGCCCGCCGACGCTCTTCAGCGCGATGTCGAGCGGAAACAGGATTTCATGAAAGGCAGTCATGCGCGAAGTCCGATTAGTTGCTTCGTCACCCTCCCCTGGAGGGTAGAGCAGCGCGGTCTGTTGCTAACTCACAACCCGCGCTGGCCGCGCGACACTGCGCGGGCGATCTGGCCGGTGATGTAGGTCTCGGAGCGGCGGAAGCTGTCGGGATCGGGCGTCGCGATCTGGATATGAACGGTGGTGCCGCCGCCGCTGCCCGACACGCCGAGTCGCCCGTCGGGGCCACGCGCCAGCGGCAAAATCGCCTCGGGCCCCGCTTCGCCGGCGAGGCCGACACCGCCATTCAGCATCGGAAAGTAGGTCGGCGTGCCGATCACGCCGCCGGATGCGAATGGTTTGATTGCGCCGGCCGCGGCTTTCACGGATGGCGTCGCGGCGGTCCCGGTCAATCCCGACAACAGACTTTCGATCCCGCTCGCCAGCTTCTGCTCCAGCGGCTTGAAGGCGAGCCGCACCGCGAGGTCCGAGATCCGCAGCGCCAGCGATTTCAGCACGTCATCGAACTGCTTGCCGCCGGTGATCGAACTCGAAAATGCCGTCGTCATCGCCCGCGCGAAACCGTTGGCGGAACTGGCGAGATCGCGGGTCTTCAGATTGAGACTGTCGAGCGTGGTGGCGGTGTCGAGCAGGCTGGTGTCAGTCATGGGCTTGCTCCTGGCGGTCGGGGAATTGTCGCAGCAGCGCATCGAACGCGGCGCGATCGAGCGGTGTCGCCGAACCGCCATGCCGCGCCACGATCGCGGCCGCCAGTTCACGCGGCGTCAGCCGCCAGAACGCATCGGACGAAAGCTGCAACACGCCGAAGCCGAACTGCATCGCCTCGGCCCAGGGAAAGGGTTTCATCGCGCGCGATCCTCGAAACTGGCGGCGATCAGCTCAGCCGCGATCCGCACATAGCCCGCCGCGCCGCCGTCGACACTCATCGCCGCAACCTCGTCGTCGCTGACCGCCTCGCCGGCGCCGCGCAAGCCGGCGCCGATGATCCGGATCAGGTCGCGCGCGCTCAATCGTCCGCTGCCGAAGCGTTCCGCCAGCGCGACCAGATCGCCGGCCTGCAGGGCTGCTTCCAGCTCAGCCAGCGCGCCCAGCGTCAGCACCAGCGTGCGGCGCTTGCCGCCGATCTCGGCGTCGATCTCGCCGCGGTGTTTGTTGGCCATGATCGGTCCTCAGATCGCGGTGAAGCTCAGCGCGCCGGCGGATTCCAGCGCGACGTCGAAACTCACCTCGCCATTGTGCTCGCCGGAAAATTCCAGGCTGGAAATCTGGAACAGGCCCTCGATGGTGCCGAAATCCGGCACCACCACCTGCGCCAGATTGATCGTGCCATCGAAGAACGCCTGCCGCACCAGCGCGTCGGAGGCGGCGTCCTTGAACAGCCCACGGCCGGAGATCGACGCGCGCCTGACGCCCGCGCCGGCCAGCAATTCGCGCCAACGATCGGCCGACTCCGCGTGGGTGATATCGACCAGTTCGGCGTTGAAGGCGATCTTGCGGCTGCGCAGCCCCGCCACCGTGACGAAGCCGGCGCCGTTGTCGATCTTGACCAAGAGGTCCTTGCCCTTCTGCGCACCCATGAAAATCTCCAGTCAGCTTGCGGGTTCGGTGACGGCGCGAAACCGCACCAGTGCGTGATAGGTGCGGCCGTCGGCCTCGCGGCGGATGTCGGCGATGGCGAAACGCAGATTCACCAGCCGATGCCCGATCGGTGCCAGCGGCGCGTCGTCGAGCGCCTGCAGGAGCGCGCCGGTAATGACATGCGCCTCCTTGTGGCCGCCCTGCCGCGACCAGGCGTGCAGCGTCAGCTGATGCTCCTGCGTCGGTCCGTCGTCGACCGAAGCGTCGACGATCCGCGCCTCGCCGAGCGCCACATAGGGAAACGCGGCATCGCGCGGCGGCTCATCATAGACTTTGGCGCCGCCGAGCGCGGCGATCAGGCCGCCATCGGCGATCAGCGCCTGATGAATCGCAGCGCGCAGCGCCGCCGGTGCGGTGGGCATTTGGTTTTCTCCGAAACAGACTGCGCTTCACCCTCCCCTGGAGGGTGAAGACATCGCGCGCCGTAGCGCTCACTCCAGCCGCTGCTCGGCGTCGATCTCGATCAAGCGGCGGTCATCGACCTCGCGTAGCGCGACGATGCGATAGCGCTTGGCGCCGTCGAGCAGGCGGTGCCGCAGCGTCAGCGCCACGCCGCGGCGGATCACGATCCGCGCCCGCTGCGTGGCGCCGGAGGCGCCGGCCTCGACTGCTTCGCGCGACGCCAGCGGCGTCACCGCCGCCCACACCACGGCTTGCGTCGCGTAGCTCAGCGTCACGCCGCCCTGGCCGTCGTCGCTCTCGATCGGCGCCTCGATTGTGAGCCTTGTCCTCAATCGCCCCGGATCGATCATAGCGACAGCACCCGATAGGACGCGATCATCGCAGCGACGCTGCCCGGCAGCATCGCCACGCTCGACCCGATCGCCGCCAGCCCGCGATTCTCGTAGCCATGCGCGACCAGCGCGCGGACCGCGTGGCGCAGCAGCGCCGGAACCTCGGTCGGCAGCGCGCCGTAACCGAGTTCGAGATCGAGTTCGATCCCGGCGACGCTGCGCCCGGGCTGCGGCAACGACCAGCACGGCGCCGCGATCGCGTTGTCGGCCGCATCGACCACGAAGCCATCGACAGCGATCGCATGCGGATTGCCCGCGGCATCGAACACCCGCGCCGCGCTCAGAGTCCGCAGCGGCCCGATCCGGCAGCGAATGCGGCCGTCCGCCGGCCAGGCGTCGCGCACCAGCCGCCAGCTCTGCAGCAGCAGCGCGCGGCGGGTCAGCGCCTCGATCTGGTTGCGCGCCGCGGCCAGCAAGGCGGCGATCACCGCGTCGTCGTCGTCATGCTCGACCCGCAGATATGACTTGAGCTCGGCGATCGTCCACGGCTCGGCGCTCGGCCCGGCCAGAAGCATGGCTGACATGGAATGTCCTCGAGGTTGCTGTGGTGTTGACAGCGCGGCCGCGGATGCGCTCAAGCTGCGCGATGGTCCGCCTGCATCGCATCCTTCCGCTGTTGATCGCGCTGTCCGCTGCATCGCCCGCGGTGGCGATGGTCGGCGGCGCACCGCCCAGCGCTGACGAGATCGGCCGCAGCGTCGTCACCATCGTCGGCTCGCGCGGCAATTTCTGTTCCGGCGCGGTGATCGCGCCCGATTTGGTGCTGAGCGCGGCGCATTGCGTGAGCCCCGGCGCCGACTACAAGATCGTACTGTACGACGCCCAGCGCCAGCCGACGCTGCGCGACGTCAGACGCGTCGCAACGCATCCGGGGTTCAACGTCCAGGGTATCCTGGCGCATCGCGCCAGCGCCGACGTGGCGCTGCTGCAACTCGCCGAGCCGCTGCCGCGCGCCAACGCGCCGGCGCTGATCGGCGCGCCGGATGAGCCGATCGCCGCCGGACAAAGCTTCAGCGTCGCCGGAATCGGCGTCGCCAGACGCGGCGACGGCAAGAGCGGCGGCGTGGTCCGCGCCGCGACGCTGGTGTCGATCAGCCACCCCGGCCGGCTGCAGATCCGCCTGGTCGACCCCATCACCAACAATGCGCGCCCCGGCCTCGGCGCCTGCACCGGCGATTCCGGCGCGCCGGTGTTTCAGCGCCAGGCCGGCGGCGCGGTGATCGTCGGCCTGGTGTCGTGGTCGACCGCCGCCAACAACGCCGCCGGTTGCGGCGGCCTCACCGGCGTCACCCCGCTGACGCTGTATCGCGACTGGATCCTGCGCACCGCCAAGGCCTGGGGCGCGGCGCTGTAGCGCGCACCCGGCGCCGGCCGCCGCCGGAAAATATCTCCGTGCCACGGGAACCTTTTGCGGGGGTTGCGACTTCGTCCGGCGTGACCATTCCCCCGAAAGGATACAACGTGCGAAAAGCTATGCTTCTGATGGCAAGCGCCGCCCTGATCACCATCGCGCCGATGTCGGCCAATGCCCGCGATCGTGATCGCGACCGCCCGGAGCAGACCAGCAACCAGATCGTCAACGAGGCCGACGCGCAGACCGCGCGGATCAAGGTCGATCTGCGCCTGACCCCGGAGCAGGAAAAGAACTGGCCCGGCTTCGAATCCGCGATGCACGACATGAGCAAGCGTCGCGCCGATCGTGTGATGGCGATGCGCGAGGAGCGCAACAAGGACGCCGACAAGAGCACCACCGACAAGAGCGACAAGAGCACCACTGACAAGACCACGACCGGCAGCGCCGCGCCCGACCGGTTCAACCTGATCGACCAGATCAACCGCGACGCCGACGCAAGGATCGAGCGCGCCAATGACTGGAAGACCCTGAGCAAGGCGGCAAAGCCGCTGTATGACAGCCTCGACGACCAGCAGAAGCGCCGCTTTGCCGACGTCCTGCTGCAGGGCGGCCGTCATCGCGACCGCAATTTCGACCGCGACGGCGAACGCGGCGGCTACCGCGACAGCGACCGCGATCGGGACTGATCGACCGCCGCTGCAATGAGCGGCGCGGCGCGCGTGACCACGCGCCCGCGCTGCCTTGCGCGGCGACGGCCGGCGGGACACCCCGTCAGCGTTAACCTTTGTTAACCATGTTGCGCCAGGATGCCGGATCAACCGGAGCCTCGCCATGCCGCGCCTTGCGATCCTGATCACGCTTGCGATTGCGATCGCCGCACCGGCCTGCGCCGCCGACCTGGCGGCGCGCCGCGGCGGCATCGGCGTGATCTTCGCCGACCCGGTCGCGACGATCGACGAGCCGGTCGAGGCCGGCACGCCGTTCTTCTACGCGCCGCAGGTCTATCTCCCGCCGCTGGTCAACGGCTATTACGGCAAGCCGAACTCGTACTATCACAACTCGTATTACGGCACCTCGCCGGTGACGATCTTCACCCGCCTGCCCTACGCCTGCGGCTGGCACGGCTACTGCTGAGCGCCGCGCGGCTGGCTCAGTGGCGGCGATGCCGGACCTTGCCATGATGGACGCGCGGCGACCGCGGCTCCGGCGCGGCCAGCTGCTGCCGGGATTCCTGCAGCCGGCGCTGATAGCCCGGCGAGTTCATCAGATTCGCCGCCCCGCCGCGCGCCGATGCGGCGTCGATGACGGTGACGCCGAACGTGCCGGCGAGCAGCACCAAAGCTGCGGCGAGTGGGACGATGCGTGGCATGGCGGTCACTCCCGTTCGATCGGCGCTCAGCCTGCCCGACCCGTCGCGACAAGTCGATGCCGGGGTGATCTGTTCCAGGCGATATTGTCCAGAACGACGCCCGTCCAGCGCGATCTGCGGCTACCTGGAAAGCGCTCCACGCTCAAAGAAACCACTATCGAGATTGCTGAGATACATCCCCGCATCACCGGCCAACGGATAATATTTCGAGTCGGCGATGAGCTGCAGCTGCCGTCTTGCCTCTTCAGGCATGACTTCGATAAGACAGGTCGCGGTGCTGAACCGAACGTACGGATTTGGATGCGCAAAGTTCTTGGCTAGAACAAATCGCTGATCACCTGGCCGACGCTTCAACTCGTCCTCGATTTTCCCGATCTTGGCGCCAAGACGATTCGTTTCCGACACCTTGGACAGATCCATCGCGATGCCGCGCGCGGCACTCAGCCGAACAAACGCGTCGAGCAACCCATCGATGCTCATCTTGGAAAGGCCGGCCTCGCTCATTTCAGCACTCCGTATCGCCGCAACACGTCAATTCCGAATTGCCGTCGCGTCTCGAAATCAGCGCCTCTCAACTGGTCGCGCGGTGAGAGATAAGTTCCGTCAGCTTGCCTCACTGCGGTGGCATAGTATCTGGTAATTTCGATATGCTTCAAGATTGGAATTTGAACGAGGTTGTCGCGGCCTTGGATCAACGACTCGGGATCACCAGCATCGCGAGCCGCTGATTCTTCCGCAAGATTATGTTTATGATAGCCCGGTTCTGCCGACGTCAGGACCCGATCCTGAAGTTCTTGGAGTGGCAGGGGCGGATCGTTGGCCGTTCGGATCATGTCAGCGAGTCGGTTGATCTCCTCAATCTGATCCAGCGCTCCCAGAAACGCGTCGACGGCAGGCGCAAACCGGCCAACTCTTGCAATCCATCTGGCCGCTTCGCGCACGAATCCCATTCGCTCATCGCGCGTCTCAGGCATCTGCTGCGGAATCTCCGGCGGCTTCTCGCTCGGCGTTCCTCCCTCCGGAGAATCTCCCGCCAGCCGCACGCCGGATCGATCCGGCTTGCTTGGCGCGATCTGAAACAGTCCCAACTCCTCGCCCAAGCTGCTCACATCGCCGGGATCGAAGTTGCCCATCGGCTGCGCGTTGCTGGGAGGTGGTCCTGGGTCAAGTTGTGCCGAGAAGCCCCCGCCCTCGCTGGTCCATTGCCCGCCATCCGGATGGCCGGCCGGCACACGCGGCTGGGTCGGGCTGTATTTGAACGCCAGCACCGGAAACGAATCGACTGGATCGCTGCCGGGAATGAGAAAACGCGCGGCGTCGGGGCGGACCCAGCGGTCGCCGTCCGGCCGCAGCCATCGCGTCTGCTGATGGCGCAGCCAGGCATCGTCACGTTGCGGCATGCGACGTGGTCCGTGGTTCAATGCAGGGACGGGCTTGAAACGCGAACGGCGCGCCGATCGGGCGCGCCGCTCGTCGTTGCGATCGGTCGCCTCAGCTCACCGCGAACTTCAACAGCTTGATGGCGTCGAAATCCTGCACGCCGCCACCGACGCGTTTGGTGGTGTAGAACAGCACGTAGGGTTTCGCCGAATACGGATCGCGCAGCACGCGGACGCCGAGCCGGTCGACCACCAGATAGCCGCTGCGGAAATCGCCGAACGCCAAGCTCAGCGAATTGGCGGCGATGTCCGGCATGTCCTCGGCCTCGATCAGCGGGAACGTCATCAGCGAGGCGCGGCCGCCGGCCTGCGCCGGCGGTTGCCACAGATAGGCGCCGCCGGAATCCTTGAATTTGCGGATCTGCGCCTGGGTCTTGCGGTTCATCACGAACACGCCGTTCTGCCGGTAACCCGCCTTCAGCGCGTAGATCAGATCGACCAGCACGTCGGAAGGATCGTCGACGGGGAACGCACCGGCGGCGCCGGTGGCGACGGTGCCGAGATTGCCCCAGCTCCACGACGGGTTGGCCACCGTGGGGTAGCTGAGAAAGCCCTTCGGCTTGTTGACGCCGTCGCCGTTGACGAATGCCGCGCCCTCCTGCACTGCGAATGTCAGCTCGACCTCGGAGGCGATCCACTCGTCGATATTGACGGCCGAGTCGTCGAGCAGCGTCGCGGTCGCCGCCGGCATGGCGTAGAGCTCCATCGCCGGGAACGACAGCGCGTCCAGCGTCGGCGACGCGGTCTGGGCGCGTGCGTCGGTCTCGCCGACCCAGCCGGTGGCCGGGCCCGCGGTCATGAACGGCTTCTTGTAGACGCTGCCGGAGATCTCCCGCACCGAGGAAATGCCGCGGATCGGCGAGATCGCCGCCAGCCGCGTGCCGATGCTGTGTTCGAGCTCGACCGGCACCAGGTAGCCGCCGTCGGGATTGGAGCCGACCGACAACGCCTTGGTCTCGATCGCGCGCAGCGCGCCGGCCTCGCCGCAGCGCACGTAAGCGTCGAACGCGCTCTTGTGCTCGCGGCTCGACACATCGCTGACGGCACGCCGGCCTTCGAGCGCCGGCCGCGCCTGCTTCAGCGCCAGATCCTCGACCCGCCGCAGCCGGGCGTCGATCGCGCCGTTGATGCGGTCGACCTTCTCCTCCAGCAGCACATCGGCGCGCCGGCGCTCGATCGCGGCAAGCCGCTCGTCATTGGCGGATTTGAAGTCCTCGTGGCTGCGCAGCAGCTCGTCCTGGGCGTCCTGCGCGGAAGCGAAGCCGGCCTTGGTCTCGAGCGCGGCGGTGGCGATGTCGTAGTCCATGGGGTTCTCCTTAGTGAGGCGGCAAACGAAGACACCGCGGCGGACGGCCACGGCGGGTGGGTAGCGGGGTGATGGGAGTTGGTTCAGCCGCGCACGGCGTCGCGCGTCATTGCCGTCATCCGAACGAGACGTGGATGTGCTCGGGCTCCGTCGGATGGTCCGTCCAGACGCGAACACGCGTGACGTGGGTACCAACATCACATCGCAACAACACCTCTCGCTCCGACGTGGAGACTTCGACGATGCCGCTTGGCGTATCGAGAATGCCGTCAAATGCGGCCGGTGTTGAGGGAACATCCGCAGCCGATGTCGATGCGTCAAACTCTGTCTCACCATCGACAAAGCACAGACAGGCAACGATGATGCATGACCGCGTCGACCATATCCTGACCGGTCTGTCGTCGATCTCCGGCGACTTGCCGCCTGAGGGGTCTTCGAGAAAAAACAGGGAATTCGGCGGAGCAATGCGAACTGATTGCTTCATCTGATACCTTTCATTCATCGAAGGTCTCTGACGAATGGTCCCTGCCGGGCGCTACAGCTCTGGCACTGCGGGTAGAGCCGCTGCGGTCGACCTGCAGGATTGATCGCATTCGGCAATTGATGATCGATGTAAAAATTCCCACTCGTCGTTCCAGGATCACGTGTACCACAGCTGTGGCATCCGGTCTCGGCACCGATGCGATTGATCTCTCGCCTCTCGGCCGCGGTAAAATTGCGTTCAGGGCCTCTCGCTGGGATCGACTCACCGGAGTATGGACCGGGCAACGCACGCCCTGCTGCCAATTCGTTCGCCCGCATTTCTGCCGCAGCAGCATCGGCTTCGTATGCCCGTATTAGTCCCTCGGGCGTGTTGTATTCGCTCGCTGGCCGTTTCCATTCCGGATTCATCTCCCGAATGCGGGACATGGCGGAGTCGGCGCGCGCCTGGGCCGCGGTCAGGCGCGCGCCCTGCGCGGGCGTCAATTCGAATTGCTGTCCATTGATGAGAACGGTGCCGCCGCCGCGGCGACCGCGCGCCTGGGCGTACTGTTCACCAGGCTTGACGCGATCGGGGGTAGCGTCCGACAACACACGAGGATCGTTACGTCCGGTTCGCGCGCTGAGACCGCCATCACTTCCTCCATCCGTCCACTGCCCGCCGTCCGGATTCCCCGCCGGCACGCGCGGCTGGGTCGGACTGTATTTGCGGTCCATTGCCGGAAATACGTCCGCAGGATCGGTGCCCGGGATCAGGAACCGCGCGACGTCGGGCCGGATCCAGCGCGCCGCGTCCGGGCGCATCCAGCGCGCGGCATCGGGGCGCATGAGACGCGCGCGTTGATGCGCGGCGTAAGCCTCGGCGGAACTCGGCATCGTCAGGCCTGCGATGTTTGAATTGCGATCGGTGTCGGCGGCGCGGCGAACGGCGCCGCGGTTACAGTCCGCCGCGCGCGACACAAGCGAAGGCCCGCTTGCGATCGGCGCGGGAGGCGAGCGTCACCGCGTTCCTCCCGCGCCGCGCCGGCGGCGCCGGTGCGTCCGCGGCGCCCGAGACCTGCAAACTGCGCCACTCGCGCTCGGCGGCTTCGCGCAGCTGCGAGACGCGCGGCGCGTCCTTCACCGCATTGACCCGCGCGCCAGCGAGCAGCGGGAAGGTGACGATCGAGATCTCCCAGAGGTCGACCTGGTACAGCCGCCGCACCCGCGTGCGCGGATCGATCGCGCCGCGCACCGTGCGATAGCCGATCGATAGCCCGTCGATCGCGCCGGCGCGCAGCAGCGCCAGCAGCTCCCGCCCGCGCGCGACATCCGGGATCAACCGGCCCCGCGCGCGCAGTCCGCGAAGATCCTCGATCAGCTCCAGCCAGACCCCGACCGGCTCGGCCGGATCGTGCTGGAACAGCATCGGGATTTTTCGCAAGCCGCGCTGCTGCAACGTTTTGGCGAACGCGCCCGGCATCACCATGTCGCGGGCCTGGTCGATCTCGCCGAACAGGCTGGCATAACCCTCGACGCTGCCGTCGGCGCCGAGTGACAACCGAGCGGGCGTTGGCAATGGGGCGTGCATCGGCGGCCTCGCAACTGCGTGGGTGAACAATTGAAGACGATGGCGATCAGAACGAGAGGTCGTGGTTGCGCGCGGCGATCGCCCCCTTGCGGGGACGGCGACGAGCTACTTCGCGCGCTTGGCGACGCGGCGGCGCGGCTTGCTGCGCGGGCGTTGGACCGGCGCCTGGCGCTGCACCTGATCGAGATGGGCGAGGAATTCGCGGAATACGCTGAGATGAGTCTTCGCCTTGGTCTCGGTGCGGATCGACGACAGCATCTTGTGCAAGCTATCCATCGCGGCCCTCCTCAGTCGTGATCGGACTCATCCGGCGCGCGACGCCGCGCCCGGCGGTTGAACAGTTCCAGCGCGTGGACGAAATCGTCGAACCGCCGCGACGCCGCCGCCAGCTCACGCAGCACGAACCACAGCGCCGCGGACGCCGCGCCGGCCCACAGCAGCAGCGCCAGATGCGCCAGATCGCCGCGCTCGGTGAAGGTCTTGATCAGATCGGACATTGGAATTTGTCTGCCCCCGCTGCGTGAGGAAAGAAGCCGACGTCGCTGCAATCCGGCACCGCAACGTCAGGGCCGCGAGCGAAGCATCACAGATCCTCTTCGCGCAAAACTCGCGGCTCCGGCCCGGGCCGATAAAATCCCGGAAAGCGAAACGTGTCGGGCGGCAGATCGCGGCTGCTGACCCATTCGATGCTGGTCGGCAACTCGCCATCGCGCTCCATGAACTCTTTCACGGCTTTCCAGGCTTGCGGATACGGGATGAACTGACCGATCGGCCGCAGATCGCCCTGCAGCGTCCGCAGCCATTCCCGTATGCGACTCATGTCGCCTTTGGAGAAACAATCCTGCGACTGCCTGATCCGGCCGTCCCATTTGCGATAGTAAAGGTAGACGCCGAAATCGGGCGTGCCGACCATCGTCAGTTGCACCTTGACCTGGTCGACCGCCGGCTTGTCGGCGGTGCCGTACAACCCATCGATGTCCAATCCCCACTCGTCATTGCCGCGCACACCGGGGGACCATGGATTCTCGTTCGGCGCGAGGAAATATGGCTCCAGCGCGCTCGATGGCGGCCAGCCGATCCAATCGAACTCCTGAAAATGGATGGTCTTCTTCACCTCCGTCTCCAGATCACCTATGCGCCATTCCACATGACACAACGCGGCAAAGATCACGGCTCTGGAAAGACCTCCGGCGGCAGATCGCGCGAGGCGATCCATGCGATGCTGGTCGGCAACGCGCCGTCGGTCTCGATGAATTCCTTAACCGCATTCCAGGCCTGCTCGAACGGAATGAACAGGCCGACCGACAAGCGATCATCATGCAGGGTGCGGACGAATTCGTTCAAGCGGGTAAGATCGCCTCTTGAGTAGAATCCCTGCTGTTTCTGGTGACGTCCGTCCCATCGCCTGTAAAATAAAAGGACGCCATGAGTCGGGTGTCCGTTAATGTAGAAGTCTACTTTATCCTGCGCGCGACGGGCCACCGGATCACCCGTGTACTCGCCGGTCCCTGCGGACAACACCGCACCGTCATTGCCGCTATCAAAGAACCATCGCTGTCCTGGAGGCAACAGAAAATACGGCCGCAACTGATCTAGACTAGGCCAGAAATCACCGAAGAATTCGTCGAAATAAACCCGCTTCCACATGATGCCCTCATTTCGACCAGCGTCCGTCCTGCATGACCTTAGAGGAACCTGACGGTGTTACAAAGGTAACCCTCGGGTTGCCCAGTTCTCTTCCGATCAGCGGCAGCACGGCACCGCAATATTGCACATGGGTCGATCCACCACGACCACCATATCGCGGCCTTGCAAGGTCCCGCCAAACTCTCGTGACGCTCTCATCAGCACGTTTGATTCTGCATGAAAAAGAGCGTCGTTTGGCATTCGTCCGACTAACTCGGTCTCCATATCATCCGGATATTTCGCTATCAATCGATCCCGCATCGTCTCGGCGTCACGCCGATCAGTCGATGTATAGGTCGGCGAACTGGAGTTCGAGCCAAAGATGTCATGACCATCGATCTGGGTGAAGGCAACCGTTCCCTCGTTGCGCCCAAACAAGTCACGCAGGCCATTCTCTGATCGATAGGCTTCGATCAACCGCGCGGCCGCCCTTGCCATGATGCCGAGAACTGAGGCCCGGCCAAGCGGCGGCTTGTCCGAACTCGCCAACCGGGCGTCGTACCCGCCAGCGTCCCGATTTCGACGATCGCCCCCTCCCCCATCCGTCCATTCCCCGGCGCCCAGATGTCCCGCCGGTACGCGCGGCTGGTTCGGATTGTATTTGCGGTCAAGCGCGGGGAAGACGTCGGCGGGGTTGGTACCGGGCCTGAGAAACCGCGCGACGTCGGGCCTGATCCAGCGCGCAGCGTCAGGGCGCATGAAGCGTTGCGCGTCCGGCCGCATCCATCGCTGGCGCTGATGCGCCAGCCAGGCAGCTTGCTGATCGATCATGTTGGGTGATCCGCTGGCTTAGAACACGGCAGCCGCGCTCAGGCGCGCGCCGTTCGAGAGCGCGGAGCGGGCATCCGATTGGCGAAAGAATTAGTCCGAGCCCCTACCCCAGCCGGTCGCCGCCCTCGATCGGCGCGTAGCCCGTCGCCTCGCGCTTTTCGTTCAGCGTCAGAAAGGCCGCAGCCGAGACGCGATCCCACAGCGCGGCGCGGTCGGCGGCCAGCGCGTCGATCTTGTCGGTGTCGATCGCGACGCGAAGCTGATCGCCGAATTGCGGCGCCAGCCATTGCGCCAGCGACGCGCCGACCCGCTGCGCCAGCGGCAGCACGGTCTGGCGGAAGAAGCTGCGGTTGGCCTCCTGGTAGTTGGCGAAAGTGTTATCGCCGGGAATGCCGAGCAGCATCGGCGGCACCCCGAACGCCAGCGCGATTTCGCGCGCCGCGGTGTGCTTGGCCTCGAGGAAGTCCATCTCCTTCGGCGACAGCGCCATCGCCTTCCAGTCCAGCCCGCCTTCCAGCAGCAGCGGCCGTCCGGCGTTGCGCGCGCCCTGATAGGTATCTTCGAGCTCGCGCTTCAGCCGATCGAACTGCTGATCGTTCAGCACCGCGCCCTCCGGTCCGGCATAGACCAGCGCGCCGGACGGCCGCGCCGAATTGTCGAGCAGCGCCTTGTTCCAGCGCGCCGCGGCGTTGTGGGTATCGACCGCGATCGCCGCGGCCTCGATCGGCGCCAGCCCATAGTGATCGTCGAGCGGATGAAAGAACGTCAGATGCAGGATCGGCGGCACTTGCGATGCCAGCTGGTCGAACCGGACGCTGCGACCGCCGACGCTGTACTCATAGGCCTCGGCCCAGCCGTCGGGACCGGGCACCACTTTCATCCGGTCCGGCCGCAGCGCGTAGAGCTCGCGCACGCTATCGCCGAGCGTCACCGCCTCCACATACGCGTTGCCGGCGAGCAGCAGATGCGCCACCAGCATCTCGAAGAAGGCGCCGCCGTCCTGTCGCGGATTCGGCCGCGTCAGCAATTGCGCCAGCGGATGGCCGTCCTTCTCCTGCGCGCCGTCGAACACCAGATAACTGCACGACGCCGCGTTCTCGGCGATCAGCCGCACGCAGCGATGCACGATGGCGTTGCTGAGATAGCCCTCGCGCGCCAGCGCCGCATAGTCCCGCGGCGTCCACTGCGCCCGCCCCCCGCTCTCGAACGCCAGCAATTTCGCGGTGCGGCTCGACTTGGTTTCGGGCGCGGCGAGGATCGATTTGACGAAGTTGAACACGGCGACATCCTTCTGTGTTCCGCTATTTCACAAGCCCCGCACCCGCGGGCCGCCACCCTTCGGGCCGAGCGCCAGCGACGACACCGCCCAGACCAGCGCGTCGAGCCGGTCCGGCGAGCGGCCGGAGCTCAATCCCGAGGTCGCGAAGTCGCACATCTCGTCTTCCAGCGCCGCGAAGCAGCCTGCGTGTTTCACCCGGCCCTGCTCGTACAGCGTCGCCACCGGTTCGGCGCGCAGCCATTTGCCGCGATGCGCCCGCACCGGCGTCACCGGCACGGCCGGGTCGACCTCGCCGATCACCGCGCGCACCATGTCGCCGCCCTGGTTGACCTCGACCACCAGCGCGTCGGCCTCCAGCCGGCGCCACAGCGCGATCGCCTTGTTGGCCCACAGCGCCGGCGTCGCGGCGGCGACGCTGTCGTCGGCCAGCACGTAAACGATGCCGGCGTCGCAGATGCCGGCGGCGACGATGCCGCAACAATTGGCGCGCTTGCCGCTCGACGCCGGCGGATCGACCGCCACGACGATGCGCCGCAACTGTGGCGCCTCGCCGACCCGGCATTGCTCGAGCGCCGCGCGCGACCACAGCGCGTCGGGGCGATCCTCGATGATCTCGCCGTCGAGTTCCTGCCGCCCCAGCCGCGTGCCGGCGTAGCGCGCCATCACGCCCTGCAGAAAGGTCGGCGCCAGGTTCAGCGCATTGGCGCGGGTCGGCGCCCGCGTCGTCACCGAGGCGGGATCGCAGATCAGCCGTTTCAGCAGCGCGGTCGGCCTTGGCGTGGTGGTGATCAACTGCCGCGGCTGCGGTCCCAGCCGCAGGCCGAATTGCAGCATGTCGAACGCCGCCTCGGCGTAGCGCCACTTCGCCATCTCGTCGGACCAGGCGCAGGAAAATTGCGGCCCGCGCAGACTTTCCGGGTCCTCGGCGGAAAATGCCTGCGCCACCGCGCCGTTGCGCCATTCCAGCCGCTTGCGCGACGGCAGCCAGATCGGCCGCTCGTCCGGCGGATGCACCGCCAGCAAGCCGGAGACGCCCTCGATCATCACCTCGCGGACGTCATGTTCGGTTTCGCCGACCAGCGCGATCCGCGCCACCGCTTGCGTCGCGAACGGCGGCAACCCCAGCGCCTGGCAGCGGATCCATTCGGCGCCGGCGCGGGTCTTGCCGGCGCCGCGACCGCCGATCATCAGCCAGGTCAGCCATGGGGCGCCGTTCGGCGCCAGCTCCGGCGGGCGCTGGTGATCATGCGCAAAGATGTCCCATTGCGCGTCGAGGAAGGCGAGTTCGGCCTCACTCATCCCCTGCAGCAGGTAGTTCCGCTGCGCCTGTGACCATCTGCTCCAGTCGTCGCGAAAGCGCGCGCCGCAGCTCGTCGAGGTCGCGGGGGATGGCGTCGTCATCGGGCAATCTCTTGTGCTCCTCCTCGGCGCGCAGCTTGCGTACCGCGCCGAGCGTGCGCGCCAGCGAGGCCAGGGTGCGGGCGCGGCGCTCCGCCTCGGTGCGCTGCGCGGGCGGAACGTGGTGGCCGCCGACGATGCGTTCGATCTGGGTCAGTTCGCGCTCGATCGCCGAGGTGACGCGGTCGAGCAGCGGCAGGCCGGTCGCCGGCGGCGGATCGTCGAGGCGTTCGGTGGCGCTGCGCTTTCGCCGCGCCGAGGGTGCGTGCTTGTCGATCGCGGCGCGGGCGGCTTCATCGTCCGGATCGGCGATCAACCCTGACCTGTCGCCACGGACCATGGTGGCTGACATCGTCGCCTTGCGCGCCTCGACCGCGGCGGCTCGCTTCGCCGCGAGCAGCCGACGCTGTTTGGCGGAGATTGTCGGCGCGGCGTCCGCTGTCGTCCGCTTCGCCGCCGTCACGGGCTTCTTGATCGATGTCGTGATGCCTGGCGTCTTGCCGATCGTCCTCATCGGGGCCGGCTTCTTCTTGACGACAGCCTTCTTGCTTGCGGTCGTCTTCTTTGCCCTGGACACAGCTGTCGTCCGCACCGATTTGCGCACCGGTCCGGCTGGTCGCTTTGCTGCCATGCTTCTCGGAAACCCTTGTGGGCAATCGCAACGGACGACAGCTATCGCGGCGTTAAGGCGAGGAGCGCTTTGCTTCACCAGCGCGCGGCGCAAAGCGCCGGCGCTGGCTCGTCTCGAACCCACTTGTGGAGCATGCCGCAAACCTACCCCGGCAGCGCCACGCTGTCAAGGGATATTTTCCTAGGATTTTGATCTGGCAGCGCGCCCGGGATCAGCCGGGCGCGCGCCGGTCGATCACGCCGCGCGCACCGTCGCCAGGAACTTGCCGACCTCGAGCCGCAGCCGGTTGCTGTCGCCCGACAATGACTGCGCGGCCGCCAACACCTGGCTCGAGGCCGAACTCGTCTCGCTGACGCCGTGCTGAACCTCGACGATGTTCGACGACACCTGCTGGGTGCCCTGCGCGGCCTGCTGGACGTTGCGGGAGATTTCCTGCGTCGCCGCGCCCTGCTCTTCCACCGCCGAGGCGATGGTCGAGGCGATCTCCGACATTTTGCCGATGGTCGCGCCGATTTCGCGGATCGCCATCACCGACTGATCGGTCGCGGCCTGGATGCCGGTGATCTGCTGGCTGATCTCGCCGGTGGCCTTTGCGGTCTGCTCGGCCAGTGCCTTCACTTCAGACGCCACCACGGCGAAGCCGCGGCCGGCCTCGCCGGCGCGCGCCGCCTCGATGGTGGCGTTGAGCGCCAGCAGATTGGTCTGCCCGGCGATGGTGTTGATCAGTTCGACCACGGCGCCGATCCTTGCCGCCGCGGTCGAGAGTTCGCCGACGCTGTCATTGGTCTTGCGCGCCTGCGCCACCGCTTCGTTGGCGATCCGGGCGGATTCCTGCACCTGGCGGCTGATCTCGTTGACCGACGAGGCCATCTCCTCGGTCGCCGAGGCCACCGATTGCACATTGGTCGAGGCTTCCTCGGAGGCGGTGGCGACCATCGTGGTGCGCTGTTGCGAGCGCTCCGAGGTCTTGGTCAGGGTGCCGGCCGACGCTTCCAGCTCGGTCGAGGCCGACGATACCGTCTCGACGATCTCGCCGACGGCGGATTCGAACGCGTCGGCGAGGTGGATCATCGCAGCCTTGCGTTCGGCCTCGAGCTTCCGATCGGCCGCGGCCTTCTCGGCGGCCTCGCGTCGCGCCTTGTCGTCGAGCATCTGCTTGATGCCGTTGACGGCGTTCGCGGTCTGGCCGATCTCGTCGCGGCGGTCGGTGCCGACGATCTCGATGGTCTCGCCGCGGGCGAGCGCGTTGAGGTCGCTGACCAGCCGGCCCATCGGCCGGGCGATGCCGAATTGTATGATCGCGAAGGCCAGCGCCAGCACCGCGAGGAACGCGCCGCCAATCGCCATGACCGTCAACCAGACGGTGCTGACGACGTCGGTGGAGGCCGCGCCGGAACGTTCTTCGAGCGACTTTTCCAGCTTCGCGGTGATCGCCACCATCTGGTCGCGCAACAGCTTGGTTTGCTGCGCCATCAACTTGGACAACCGAACGGCCTCGTCATTGTTGTTGGCCATCGTCGCCTTTTCGACCGGCGGGTATTGCTTGGTCTGGACGTCGTCGAAAATGCGGGCCGCCCGGTCGAAATCCGCCGCGTAAGCCGGCAACAGCTTCTTCGCCGTTGCGATGTAATCGACGAACTCCTTGTAGTTCTCCGCGATCTCCTGGCTGGTCTTCTGCATGTCGGCGATGTCGCTTTCGGCGATGATCCGCCACGACAGCCGACCGAAATTGTAAACTCGCTGGTTGGCGCGCATACCGGCCTTCAGTCCCTGGACATCCTTCTCCAGCATGTCGGAATACAGCCGATCGATCGCCTCCATCTTCGACGCGGAATACCAGACCCCGCATCCGACCACGATGCTGAGCAGAAAGAAGCAGGCGAGAATTTTGTAGAGTATCTTCACATTCGAAATTTTCACGGAATTGCCTCGTCTTGTTGCGGTCAGCCGATCAGAGTCTGAGCGGAGCCGAAGCTGCGATGAACTACTTGTCGGGTCCGTTGGATCGGAGCGCACATCTTCTGATGACGACGAGGAACGACCTCTCGTGCCAAGGTAGTAAGTCAAAAGATTCTTCAAGCTTGGTAAAATTTCAAAGCCCGCCGGATCAAATGGTGAGGTTTCTACGCAGGCCCATGGTAATACAATAGCGATGGCCGCGCTTGACTGGCGCGGCCGGTATTTTTGACAGTCACAACTAACTGATATCAGTTGTCATTCGCGATTTCTGCAAAGGCTTCGCGCCAACCGCGGGCACGACTCACACGAAACGAAACACCCGATACGAATCGAAAAGTCGCTGCGGATGCGATCAGCTCTCGGCGGACACGCGGCGCTGCTGATCAGTCAGCCGGTGGAGAATCCGGACGGCAAGTCCGACTGATCATTGCTGCAGGCGAAGCCGATCAACCCGCGGCCGACTCGCTCTCGCGGATCAGTCCGTTGGCGAGCGCCGCCAGGATTCCGAATGCGGCCAGCCCTTGCGTCGGAATGACGGCCGCATGGCTTCGATGCCTCCCGGTGCCCTTGGTATTCCGCATCGAAGATCGACGCGATCGACCGGCTCTATTCCGACATGCTGGACAAGGACGTCCGATGCCGGTCGCCGGTGATTGAGACCGAGGCAGCGCAGGCGAATTGGCCTCGACGTACTCTCCGATTTCGGGAGTCGACGCTCGCGCCCCGATCCTGCGATGCCGGCCGCTCTGTCGAAATCCGCTCGACACCACGGCAAGGTCAGCATACAGCACCCCTCGGCCAGATCGATTTGCCTGCGGATTCAATAGCCTCACACCACCCAGAGAGCGGTCATGACAGAGAAACCAGCAGCCAAGCCCGAGGACGGGTTCCAGCCGATCCAGGATCTGCCCCGCGCCCCGATCATCTTCTTCGAATTCTGCCCGACGCTCGGCAACAACAACGGCCTGATCAACATCATGCTGGCCGCCGGAATCGTGCTGCCGACTGCCAGCCCCGCCACCAATGTGGTGCCGGTCGCGGTCGCGCATCTGCGTTGCACGACGGTCGCCGCGGCCCAATTGCGCGACGCCCTCAATGCGGCACTGCTGATCGGCCAGCCGGTGGAGAATCCGGACGGCAAATCGAACTGAAGCGCGCACGATTCGCGCGCGATCGCAGCCGCGACACGCTGCGACATGGAGTTGTCATCGATGCAAACCCAGGCCGCTTTGTTTCGCGAGATCGGCGCGCCGCTGTCGATCGAGCGCATCGAACTCGATCCGCCCGGCCCGACCGAACTTCTGGTCAGGATCGCCGCGGCCGGCCTGTGCCGCACCGACTATCACGTGATGCGCGGCGAGCGTGCGGTGGCGATGCGGCCGATGGTGCTGGGCCACGAGGCTGCCGGCACCGTGGAGGCGGTCGGCGCCGAGGTGGCGGACATCAAGACCGGCGATCACGTCGTGCTGACCTTCATTCCCGGCTGCGGGGTCTGCCACTTCTGCCGCAAGGGCCTGCATCATCTGTGCGCCGAAGGCGCGCGGATCACCAAAGGACCGCAGCTCGACGGCAGCTTCCGGCGACGCGACCGCGACGGCCATGACGTCGGCGCGTTCTGCATGATCGGCGGCTTCGCCGAATACGCAGTGGTGGATCAGGCCTCTGTGGTGGCGATCGACGACGACATTCCGATGGATCTGGCCAGCCTGGTCGCCTGCGGCGTGCCGGCCGGGGTCGGCGCCGCACGCCACCGCGCCAAGGTCAAACCCGGCGACAGCGTGCTGGTGGTCGGCTGCGGGGGCGACGGCATGAATGTGGTGCAGGGCGCGCGGCTGTGCGGCGCCACGCAGATCATCGCCGCCGATATCGTGCCGGCCAAGCTCGTCTGGGCGCGCGGCTTCGGCGCGACCGATGTCGTCGATGCGCAGGGCGAAGCCCTCACCGAGGCGGTGCTGGCGCTGACCGGTGGCATCGGCGTCGACCACGCCTTCGTCTGCATCGACCCGCCGGCGACGCTGCTGCCGGCGTTTCGCGCCACCGCGCGGGGCGGCAATGTGGTGGTGACCGCGCTGACGCCGGACAGCGTCACCGAGATCAAGATCCCGCCGCTGGAATTGTTCGTCACGCAGAAGGCGATCATGGGCGCGGTCTATGGCTTCAACAGCCCGCGGCTGCAGATCCCGGAGCTGCTCAGGCTGTACCGGACCGGCGCGCTGAAGCTGCGCGAGCTGATCACGCAAACCTACACGCTGGCCGACATCAACCGCGGTTACGCCGACCTCGAGGCCGGCAAGAACTTGCGCGGCGTGGTTGTGTTCTAGCGCGGCAGGCGGCCGGCTCCTGGCGGGTTTCATTTTTGGAACTCCGTCCGGCCGCACGGGCATTCCTCAGGTATCATGGTGCATGATTCGCAAGCCAAACCCGACATCAGATCGGTGACCAAGCCAGCATGCCCTCGATGATCCGACTGATGCGAGTTGCCGCCGATTTCCGCCGCAACAAGCGCGGCAACGTCGCCGTGATCTTTGCCATCGCGCTGCTTCCGCTTCTGACTGCGATCGGCTGCGCGGTCGACTATTCCACCGCAACAAGGGTGCGTGCCAAGCTGCAGGCCGCGGCGGACGCCGCCAGCGTGGCGGCGCTGGCGGCGAAATCCCCGGGATTCCTTGCGGCCACCGCGATGACCGGCAACGGCTCGGTTGCCGCCGGCGTTACCGACGCGCTGAACGTGTTCAACGGCAACATGAGCGGCGAAACCGGCTACACCAACCTGACGTCCTCGGCGACGGTGACCAAGACCGGCTCCGATCTGGCGGCCAAGGTGGTGTTCAGCGCCCAGGTGCCGGTGACCTTCCTCAAGGTGATCGGCTTCCAAACCCTGACGGTCGGCGGCAGTTCGAGCTCGGCCTCGTCGCTGCCGCTGTATCTCGACTTCTATCTGATGCTCGATGTCTCCGGCTCGATGGGACTGCCCTCGACCAACGCCGAGCAGACCCGGCTGGCCGCGATCAACCCGGACAACTTCACGCTGTATCCCAATGGCTGCACCTTCGCCTGCCACTTCACAAGGCAGGGCGCCTGCGACGACTCCACGCAGAAATACAGCACCAACAATTACTGCACCGGCTATGCGCTGTCGCGCACCGCCGGGCATTCCAACAATACGCCGGTGACGGCCTGTTCGACCGATGGCACCAGCGCCTGCATCCAGCTGCGCGCCGACGCGGTCGGCTACGCCGTGCAGCAATTGCTGCTGACCGCCAACAGCACCGCGAAGGTGGCCAACCAGTTCCGGATCGGGCTGTACCCGTTCATCCAGAATCTCTACGCGTATTTCCCGCTGACCAGCAGCATTTCCGGCTCGTCCACCAACTCCTCGACAATCAACTACGCCGCGGCCAATCTGGCGACGTTGCTCGACACCGGCGCCAATTCGACGCTCGGCTCCGGCGGCACCCATTTCGAGAACGCATTCCCGACCATGAACGGCCTGATCACCAGCGTCGGCACCGGCGGCAGCTGGAACAACACCCTGCCGTACGTCTTCCTGGTCACCGACGGCGCGCAGAACAACCAGACCCAGTGGAACGGCGACTGGTCCGGCAACAACAACGCCACCGTGATCGACACCTCGCCGTGCACGACGATCAAGAACCGCGGCGTCATCATCGCGGTGCTGTATATTCCCTATCAGCCGATCCAGAACCCGACCAGCTTCGCCAACAACGAGGACTTTGCCGTCAACGCGATCATCCCAAACATCCCGCCGACGCTGAAGGCCTGCGCGTCACCGAACTTCTTCTTCACCGCCAACACGCCGGCCGACATCACCGCCGCGCTGAACGCGATGTTCAACCAGGCGCTGGTGACCGCGCATATCACCAAATAACCGCGCTCGCCCCGACCGGACGCCGTCATTGCGCCGCCGGTCCGTTACGGGATCACAGTCAGTTCGGTGATTGAACAGATCGCCCTAGTCGACCAGCAGCACGAAAAATCCCACCACCGGCGTCAGCAACAGTCCGACCGCGGTCAGCGCCAGCGACGCCAGGATGTCGTGAACGGTCAGCGTATCCGGCTTGATCGCCGGTTCGACTTGAGTCAGCTCCATTGTGCCCCCGCACGGTGATTGATCTATCGGGGGCAAGTAGTAGCGCTCGGATTCTAAGATCCCGGTCGCGAATTCGCTCGCATTTGAACACAGTCGTTACCGTGGATTAACCGAGCGGCGGCGGTTCGGCTGCAGGGCGTCGATCGCGCATGGCAAGGCGCCGCGCTTACTTGATCGAAGAATTGACGGCGGCGTATTTGCCGTTGACGGCTGTGCCGATATTGGTCACCGCGCCGACGATGACGATGCTGAGGCCGACCGCGATCAGCGCGTATTCGATCGAGGTCGCGCCGGAATCATCGGCGAAAAATCTGGAAACCAGGCGTCGCACCGCACACTCCTGTTGATGGCTCGCGGTTTCTTCCGCTTCGAAGCTGCCGCAAAGCTAAAGCCGAATGGTTGACGGATGGTTGACCGGCGCGCATGACAATCCGCTAAACCGCTCAGCGCGATCGCCGCGGGGCTGGTCCGACGCGACCCGGCGATGGCGCGCGCCGCCAGGCAAGCGGCCACGACGCTGCTCGAAGCCGACGGCATCCGGTCGCCGGCGTAGCCTGCTTCGAACGAGTAAGCGGTTGTCCGGGCGCGAGGCCGCACCCACGACCCGCGGGCGCTTGTGATGTCACCCGATCAGCGGCCGGGAAGATCGATCAAGGTCGCCGACGTCCGCGCCTGCGGCGCGTCTGCGTCGGCTTCTGTGTCCATGTTGCCGAGCGTCGCCTTTCGGTCGGCGATCGCCTGCTGAAACTGCTCGAGCACCAGGCTGAAGGCCGAGAGATCCTCGATCGCGCCGTCGTCGTAATATTCCAGCGTCTCGCGCAGAATGCCGTCGACCTCCAGCTGCATCCGGTCGAGTTGGTCCACCGAGGCGGCCTGGCGCGCCTGCGACACCAGCGCCAGCGCCTGATCCCGCATCTGCGTGCTCTTGCTGGTCTCGTCGCGCTTCAGATAGCTGCGAAACCAGGCGCCGACCGAGCCGACGCCGGACAGCAGCAGCACCGCGCCCCAGATGTAGTCGCTGTACCGCTCCAGGAAGGTGCGTTCGGTGCCGTCGATGAAGGCCGCGGCGCCGCGATGCGCCGGCAATGCGGCGTCCTTGTCGGTGTCCGGCGCCTGGACCTTGGTGATTCCGGGCGCTTCGTGCGCCAGCGACTGCCGCGCCGCGAACAATTGCCGGGTGAAATCGGCCACCGTGACCTCGGACAGCGACTTCTGCGCCACGATCAGATGATTGACGCTGACGGTCTCGACCTTGTCTTCCGGCCTCGCCGGCGCCGCGCTGAACGTGCTGCCGGGAATTTCCTCGGACTCATAGAGCGGATGCTTCTTGGCAATCAATTCCGAGACGTCGATCGGAAGGAATTTCAGTTCGCCCCGGCTGCGCACCGTCGCGGCGATCGCCTCGGTGGTGATCTTGCTGTCCAGCGGACCGATCGCCAGGAACGCATCGAGGCTCGGATCGCGCGCCATGTCGGCGATCTGGTCGGTGCCGAACTGCACGATGGTGACCTTGTCCGGCGCAACCCCCGACTCGGTCAGAACGACGTTGAGCAGGGTGACATTGGCCTTGGTGCGGCCGATCACGCCGATGCGATGGCCGGCGAGCCCGTCGATGGACTTCACCGCGGCGCCAGACTTCTTGGCGCCCTTCGGCAACGACGCGGGCGCCCACAGCACCGCGACGTTCTTGCGCAGGATTGCGACCGATTGCGCGGCGGCGGGCATCTCCAGATCGCCGCGGCCGACCGCGAGGTCGGTCTTGTCCGCGGCCAGCAGCGCGATGCTCTCGGTCGCGCCGGCGGTCTGGATCGGCGCCAGCCGGACCGAGCTGCGCTCGCGCGCGAAGCCCTGCGCCAGCGCCTGGATCAGCCGTTGATCGTCGCTGCCTGGCGGCCCGACCGCGATCCGCAGCGTCACCGGCTGCAGTGCATACCAGACCGCTCCGGCGGTCGCAGCGAGCGCCAGGACCACGCCCAGCAGCACCACCAGCGTCAGCAAGGCACGCTGCCCACGGCGCGGTTTTCTGGCCGTTTTGGCCGAGCCCTCGGATATTGCCATCTGCCTCGACCCGCGCCCGTTTTGGCTGTTGGTGGCCAGCCTACTCAATTTCCGCGTGGCAGTATTAGCACGTTGTGGTTACGGCTTGAAGAAAGCCGGATCGTTCAGCGCCTTGATCAGGGTATCGACGATGTCGGCGGCGCCGTGGTCGTCGCGGGCTTCCAGCAGCTCCCACATCTTGCGCAGATTGGCGCGCATCGGCGCCTTCAGCGACGGATCGCGCTCGATCAGGGTGCGGGCGATGCAGAATGCGACCGCTTCGGTTCCCATTTTGGTTTGCTCAACGGTGGGCTTACTCATGGACTTTCCTGTCTTTGGGGGGCGGTCGACGCCAACTCGGGCCCTGGATGCCGCCCTTTAGATCAAGTCGCCGCACATTGATAGCGCGGGGATGCCGGGCGACGGCAGACCGCCCTACTCCGCCAGCTCCGCCGGCAGCTTGGGTCCGGCCAGAGGCCGTTCTTCCATCGTCACCACGCATATCGCCGCCGCCGCCAGCATCGCGGCGGCGGCCGCGAACACGTAGCGAAACGCCGCGATCAGGTCGGCGGCCGGGATCGCGGCGACCTGCGCACCGGTCTGGCGATGTTCGCCGGCGAGCGGGACATTGCCGCCGAGCGCCGTCAGCAGGATCGCGGTGAATGCCGCCACCGTGAACGAGGCCAGCAGCGCCCGAAAGAAATTCATCGCGCCGGTGGCGGTGCCGACCTGTGCCCGCGCCACCGCGTTCTGCACCGACACGGTGGAGACCGGAAACGCGGTGCCGAGCCCGAGCGAGAACAGCGACAATAGTACGAGCAGCAACCACAGCGGCATCGGCGCCACCGCCGCCAGCGCGCAGGCCATCAGCGCGGCAAAGCCGGTGCCGAGAATCGCGACGCGCTTGTAGTGAATCATGTGGGTCATGGCGCGGCCGGCAATGGCGGCGCCGCCGACCGAGACCGCGGCGATCGGGATCAGCGCCAGCCCGGATTCGCTGGCGCTGAGATGATACACCACCTCGTAGTACAGCGGCATGTGCACGGTGAGCGCGATCATCGCCCCCATCGCAAAACCGCCGGCCGCCATCGCCCAGGGCACCACCGATCCCGCCATCAGTTGCAGCGGCAGGAACGGCTCGGGCGTCCGCAGTGCGTGCCAGATGAAGCTCAGCGCCAGCAGCAATGCGGCGCCGGTCAGCGCCACGATGGTCGGCGATGCCCACGCAAAGCGGTTGCCGCCCCAGGTCAGCACCAGCATCACCGCCAGCGCCGAGGCCATCAGCAGCACGCCGCCCGACCAGTCGACCTTGCGGCGGCGATGAAACACCGGAATCTTCGCCATCTTCGGCAGCAGCAGCGCCAGCGCGCCGATCCCGAGCGGCAGGTTGATCCAGAAGATCATCGACCAGTGCAGATGTTCGGCGAACACGCCGCCGAGGATCGGTCCGCCGATTCCGGCGGCGACCCAGACGCCGGAAAAATAGGCCTGGTACTGGCCGCGCTCGCGCGGGCTCACCACGTCGGAGATCACGGTCTGCACGATCGGCAGAATGCCGCCGCCGCCGAGTCCTTGCAGGCCGCGCGCGACGATCAGCACCATCATGTTCGGCGCCACCGCGCACAGCAACGAACCGGCGATGAACAGGCTCATCGCGGTGACGATGGTGGCGCGGCGGCCATAGATGTCGCTGAGCGTGCCGAACACCGGCGCCACCGCGGTCGAGGCCAACAGATACGCGGTGATCACCCAGGACAGGTTGGAGACGTCGTTGAACTGCCGGCCGATCGTCGGCAGCGCGGTGGCGACGATGGTCTGGTCCAGCGCCGACAGAAACATCGCCAGGAGCAGGCTGATCAGGATGCCGCGAACTTCGGCCTTGGTCAGCGGCGAGGACGGCGCCAGCGGCGGTGCCTCGCCGATGTCGATCACCTCGGTGGCGATCCGCGTCAATTCGGCGGCGGCCTCGTCGGACAAAACGGTTTCGTCGGGCTCGCGGCCGTGGCGTTCGGACATGCTCATGCGGCGGGGAAAATCGCTCTTGTTGAAAGACGACGCGAAACCGGAATGGCTGCACCGCGTCGGGGTCGCGAGGACATTAGCCTGCGAATGATTTGCAAGACAGCCGCCACAGCGCATGGGAGGGTCCCGCGGAGCTCAGGATTGGGCAGCTCGCAGCCGGCGCGGCACTTGCGATGGCGATATCGGTCCGCAATCTTTCCAGCGCAGCTCCGGTCAGGCCCGGAAAACGTCCCGACAAGAAAACGGCCCGGTCGCTTCAGCGGCCCGGGCCAAGTCAAGGGAGGAAACGCCCCAAGCAGGGCAGCCGCGACGCGGGCGTCGCGGCTTCACCCTCTCTCTCCGATTCGTCGTCACACCGCTATTGCGTGAGACTCCGAGGCGTATTGGTACGGGAGCGAGAAGCCTCCCCGGACGTATCGGCCCGCCGCAACAGGCAGGCGCCATCCGTTCGCAAAGCGAGGCCGGCAGTTCAGCAATTTATTGGATTCTTAACGGAATCGCCCTACAATTCTACCACCTCGATCATAAGACTCGCCGGCTTTTC
Organism: Rhodopseudomonas sp.; assembly: GCF_013377015.1. Taxonomy (GTDB): domain Bacteria; phylum Pseudomonadota; class Alphaproteobacteria; order Rhizobiales; family Xanthobacteraceae; genus JARJEH01. The sequence continues at coordinate 1,033,913 of NZ_JACABA010000002.1, forward strand.
GTTTTTCGTCGCCAGCCAATCGTGCTCGTTCTTGTCCGGGTTCGCGGGTTGCAAGCATGAGTGCTGGTCAATCGATGCATCCCGATCTTCAAAATCCTGAAGAGGCACCGGAATTCCTTCTGGCCGCGCTCGATCAGGCGATCGATGCGATCGTCATCATCGACTGCAATAACAACATCACCCATTTCAATGCCGCCGCGGAGCTGATGTGGGGATATCCCCGCGACGAGATCCTTGGCCGCAATGTCAACTGTCTCGTGCCAGCGCAGATTCAGGCGCATCACAATGGATACATCGAGGCGAACCGCACGACCGGCGTCAATCGCATCGTCGGGACCAGCCGTGAAGTAAAGATCACCCGCAAGGACGGCAGCGAGATCTGGGGAGCGCTGTCGATGTCGCGCGTCGCGCTCGGCAACGAAATCACCTACATGGGGTTCGTTCGCGACGTCACCGCCGAGGTGAGGAGCCGAGAAGCGCTGGCGCTGCACTCATTGGTCTCGTCCAAGACCACGCGCATGGTGCTCGTGACCGACCATGATCGGCGGATCGCTTATGCCAATGACGCGTTCTTCCGGATGTTCGGATACTCTGCATCGGAGACGATCGGAGCATTGCCGAGTGAACTGCTCGCCGGCAAATACACCGACCAGGCGACGCTCGAGCGGCTGCGCCGCCAGATCGAGCTTGGCAATGATGTGGAAGACGAGATCCTGGCCTATACCAAGACCGGCAATGCGGTCTGGATATCGGCCGCGATCAGCGCGGTGACGGACGACAAGGGCAAGCTCAAGAACATTGTGATGCTGCTCACCGATATCACCGAGAGCCGGCAGCTGCATTCGCTGCAGCGCGACGTGCTCGAGGCACTCGCCCTCGAAATGCCGATCCGCGACGTCTTCGACCTGCTGTGTCGCAGGGTGGAGATCATCGCGCCCGACGTGGTGTCGTCGGTGCTGCAGATCACTGCGGCCGGCTTGATACGTCCTCTCGCCGGCCCGAATCTTCCCGCCGGCTATGGCGAGGCGCTCGACGGCGTTGCGATCGGTCCCGAGGTGGGCTCCTGCGGGGCGGCCGCCGCCCTCGGCGTCCCCGTCCTGGCGCGGGACATCGCAACCGATCCGCGGTGGCTGCCCTATAATGAGATGCCTCTCGCAGGCGGCCTGCGGGCCTGCTGGTCGTCGCCGATCAAGGCGAAGGACGGCCGCGTGATCGGGACTTTCGCGTTCTATTTCAGGGAATCGCGCGCGCCCGGCCGCTGGCATCAGAAAATCGTCGACGCCTGCGTTCATCTCGGCGCACTGGCCATCGAGCGCGAGGAATCCCGCAACCAGATCGCGCGGCTCGCCTACCACGACATGCTGACCGGATTGCCCAACCGCGCGCGCCTGCTCGAACTAACCGAGCAGGCGATCAGGGATTGCCCGGCCGACCAGCACATCGCCTTGATGTTCATCGACCTGGATCATTTCAAGGATGTCAACGACACACTCGGACACTCGGTCGGCGACGAATTGCTGGTCGGCGTCACCCAACGCCTGATGGGCCAGACCCGGTCGGGGGATTTCCTCAGCCGTTTGGGCGGCGACGAATTCATCCTGATGCTGTCGGACTGCGATGCCGAGGGCGCCGCGACGATCGCCCGCCGCATCACCGACGTGCTGGCGGTCCCGATGCGTCTTGGCGGCCACACGGTACAGGTCTCGGCCAGCATGGGGATCAGCGTCTATCCGGACAATGCGACGGATATCAACTCACTGATGAAATTTGCCGACGCCGCGATGTACAAGGCCAAGCAGGCCGGCCGATCCACCCACCGCGTGTTCAGCGTCGATATGAACGTGATGGCCGAGCAACGGTTGGCCTACGTCACGGCGCTGCGCAACGCCGTCGCGCAAGGCCATTTGAAGCTGCACTACCAGCCCCAGATCAGCACCGACGGAGGCGCTCTGTACGGCGTCGAGGCGCTGGCACGCTGGCATGATCCGGTGCTCGGTGAAGTCTCGCCGTCGAAGTTCATTCCGCTCGCCGAAGAATGCGGGCTGATCGAACAGATCGGCGTCTGGTCGATGCGTGAGGCGTGCCGGCAGATCGCGCTGTGGCGTAATGCGGGGGTGGACGTGCCCTGCGTGTCGGTGAATCTGTCGCCGCTGAATTTCCACAACGCGAAGCTCGCGACGGTGGTGGCCGACGTGCTCCGGGACAGCGGCCTGCCGCCCGAAGCGCTGATGCTCGAGATCACCGAAGGCGTGATCCTGGACGAGAATTCGGCCGCGATCCAGACCATGGATGCGATCCGCAAGCTCGGCGTCGGCCTGTCGCTGGATGATTTCGGCACCGGTTATTCGAGCCTCAGCCGGCTGGCACATTTGCCAATCGGCGAGCTCAAGATTGACCGCAGCCTCATGAACAGAATCGAGGTTGACGACAGCGCTCAGGCTATCATCACTGCCGTGGTCCGTGTCGGCCAGAGCCTGAAGATGATCGTGGTGGCCGAAGGTGTCGAAACCGAAGACCAGCGCCGGTTACTGATGCAACTCGGGTGCGACGTCGTCCAGGGATTCCTCTATGCCCCGGCCATGGCGCCAGCGGATTTCGAGCGATGGCTGGTCGCGCATTGCGCCAGACAAGCGTGCACCCTGCTGAGGGAAGTCGGACGGGCCTTATCAGCGGCCCCTCCGCCGGAAACGACGCCGGCGCGCGTCACCGCCGGCAAGCCGGGCCAGTAGCGCGCTCAAGGCCTGACGCGGCGGTTCCGCGCCCCGGAACTATGGCGACTGGGTTTCAGCAGGCAAATCGCAAGCCTATGAGAAGGTCCGCCAGCGGCTCAGCGAAGGTGCTCCGCGTCGGCTATTGCGCGAGATTCAAGATGCCACCGGCGACATCGTGCCAAGCTTGCGAACTGCTGATTGGCAGACTGAGCAGCTTGACCAGCAGCAGCGCCGTTCCGCCGATCAGGTAGACCGCGTGCGGACGGCCTCGACTGCGCCAGTCGTAGATCATCGCCACGACGACCAGCAGATACGCAACGATCGCCGGCGGAATGGCGACCGCAACCGGGGGCGGGCCGACTGCGCCAGGCGGTGCCAGAAAGGTCATGAACCAGCGCGCGATCGCGGCATCCAGGATCGAGATCGCCGCCAGCATCATCAGCCGCTTGTGAATCTCCGGGCGGCGCACATTGGCCACGGCGAGCGTAAACGCCACGGCGAAGAAGGCGATGCCGCTCAGCGGCACGATGGCGAAGGCGATTCCTTCGCTCCGCATCCCGATCGCAGCGGCCGCCTTCATCGCGTTGATCGCAACCAGCGTGCCGAAGATCGTCATCGCCGTCGCAAACGACACGCCGATCATGCCGACCGCACGATGCCTGGCGATCCGCCCCGATGACGCCAGCCAGGTTTGAAACACCAGGAACAGCGACCACGCGAAGAACAGCGCTCCATGCAGGTGAACTACCGGATTCACGTTCAGGGTCTTCGTTGCCATCGGTAGCCAGTAGGTCGGAGCGAAGCCGATGAAGGCGACCGCGGCGCAGCACAGCGACATATAGAAATAGAAACCGGATTCGCCCGTGCGCACCGAGATCCGCGGGCCCCCGGACACGAGGGTGGTCATGCGTTCACTCCATGCCCGCGCCATGAGGCGGCATCCGCAACCAGCCGGCAGCGCTTGCACCGCATTGTCGGCGGACGATCGATCTCATCGAAGTGCATTTTCAAGCTGCTATCCATCGCGTCCCCACATCACCAACCATCCTGTCAGCGCGAAATCATCATTCGGCATTGTTCCGCGATGACTCGTAGGTCTCGTCAGACCCCGGAAAGGTTCTGGACAGATAACCGAGACGTGATCGTCAATGATCTGCGGTCCGGATCATCGGACCTCGGGGACGGAGGAGCCGGTCCGGAGATGAGTATCCCTATTTCCCCGGCTGCACCTCGGGAAACTTCCAGTTGGCGCCGGACAATCGCCCGATCGCCGCCGGTTACGCCGGCCGTTTCTTCAGCTTGGCACGCTTGGGCAGCAGCGCCGGCCACGATACGATGTGGTCTTCCAGCTCATGGTCCGGAATATCGTTCTCGCTGCCCTGCACCCGGCCGCGCACCGACACGCCGGCTTCGTGCACGGTTTTGGGATTGCCGGAGATCAGCGGGTGCCACCAATACAGATCGCGCCCCTCGGCCACCAGCTTGTAGCCACAGCTCGGCGGCAGCCAGTTCAGGGTGCGGACATTGGCCGGCGTCAGCCGCACGCAGTCCGGAACCTTCTTGGAGCGATTCGGATAATCCTTGCAGGCGCAGAGTCCGGCATCGAGCAGTCGGCACGACACATGGGTGAAATAGATCCGGCCGCTGTCCTCGTCCTCGAGCTTCTCCAGGCAGCAGCGCGCGCAGCCGTCGCACAGGCTCTCCCATTCGGACTTGGACATCTGCTCCAATGTTTTGGTTTTCCAGAAGAATTCGTCCTGATCCGAGGGGCGTTTGGGGCTTGCTGTCATGCTGTCGAGGCCGTCCGGATCGCGGGAGGAAGCCCTTCTAGGGGCAGGAATGCCGACGGCGCAAGCGGTTAGCAGCAGCGGCGGCGCCAGGGGCCGTGCCGACGTTCACTGTGGTCATCAAAATCCCTTTCCGACCATTGGTTTATCGGTCGCGCTCGGCTAGAAGGTGACAGATTCCCCACGGGGGCGATCGGCGCCTTGGGTTTGCCGCAACACTGCCGCAAGACGTTCCATCGGCGCCGCTTCGGTTCCCGAACGCTGCAAATTGATCAAGGGCCCCGGTGCGCAAGCTCGTGCCAAGCGAATGGACGACGAAAATCCGGCACTGGCTGCTGGATCTCGACGCGCGTATCGATTCCACGCTGTTCTCTTCCGCGGTCGGCGTGCGCGAACTGTACGAGCGCTTCTCCACCTTCATGGATCGGTTCTATGTCGGCCGCTGGAAACGCTGGGTCTTCATCGAGCCGTTGTCGGAAGCCGCCACCATCGGTCTGTGCGGGTTGATCCTGATGCTGGCGCTCGCGGTGCCGGCGTTTCGCGAAACCGCCGACGACGACTGGCTGAAGAAGTCCGACCTCGCGGTGACGTTCCTCGATCGCTACGGCAACCCGATCGGCAACCGCGGCATCAAGCACAATGATTCGATTCCGCTGGAGGAATTTCCCGACAGCCTGATCAAGGCAACGCTCGCCACCGAGGACCGCCGCTTCTACGATCATTTCGGCATCGATTTCGCCGGCACCGCGCGCGCGCTGGTCACCAACGCGCAGGCCGGCGGCGTGCGCCAGGGCGGCTCCTCGATCACCCAGCAATTGGCGAAGAACCTGTTTCTGTCCAACGAGCGCACCATCGAGCGCAAGGTCAACGAGGCCTTCCTCGCTGTGTGGCTCGAGACCCGACTGACCAAGAACGAGATCCTGAAGCTGTATCTCGATCGCGCCTATATGGGCGGTGGCACCTTCGGCGTCGACGGCGCGGCGCATTTCTACTTCAACAAGTCGGTGCGCGATGTGAACTTGTCCGAGGCCGCGATGCTGGCCGGGCTGTTCAAGGCGCCGACCAAATACGCGCCGCACATCAACCTGCCCGCGGCGCGCGCCCGCGCCAACCAGGTGCTCGACAATCTGGTCGAAGCCGGCTTCATGACCGAGGGCCAGGTGTTCGGCGCGCGGCGCAATCCCGCCAACGCGGTCGACCGTCGCGACGAAAATTCGCCGAACTACTATCTCGACTGGGCGTTCGACGAGATGCGCAAGCTGGTCGATACGTTTCCGAAATCCTATGTCGAGCGGGTGTTCGTGGTACGCACCGCGATCGACATGAACGTGCAGCGCGCCGCCGAATCCGCGATCGAAAACCAGCTGCGCCAGTTCGGCCGCGACTATCACGCGACCCAAGCCGCGACCGTGGTGTCGGATCTTGACGGCGGCGTGCGCGCCATGGTTGGCGGACGCGACTACGGCGCCAGCCAGTTCAACCGCGCGGTCGACGCCTATCGGCAGCCCGGCTCGTCGTTCAAACCCTATGTCTACACCACCGCGCTGCTCAACGGCTTCAAGCCGACATCGATCATCGTCGACGGCCCGGTCTGCATCGGCAACTGGTGCCCGCAGAACTACGGCCACTCCTATTCCGGCAACGTGACGCTGACCCAGGCGATCACCCGCTCGATCAACGTCGTGCCGGTGAAGATCTCGATTGCCCTCGGCAAGGGCAGCCCCAATCCCGCCAAAGCCGGCCGCGCCAAGATCGTCGAAGTCGCGCGTCGCTTCGGCATCAAGGCGCCGCTGCCGGATACGCCGTCGCTGCCGATCGGCGCCGACGAAGTCACCGTGCTCGAACATGCCGTGGCCTACGTCACCTTCCCGAACAAGGGCAAGTCGGTGACGCCGCATGCGGTGCTGGAAGTCCGCACCGGCGCCGGCGACCTGGTGTGGCGGTTCGACCGCGACGGCAAGAAGCCACTACAGGCGATCCCGGCATCGGTCGCCGCCGACATGGCCGGCATGATGAGCCACGTCGTCTCCGAAGGCACCGCGCGCCGCGCCGCGCTCGACGGCATTCCGACCGCCGGCAAGACCGGCACCACGAATGCGTACCGCGACGCCTGGTTCGTCGGCTACACCGGTAACTTCACCTGCGCGGTGTGGTACGGCAACGACGACTACTCGCCGACTAACCGCATGACTGGCGGCTCGCTGCCGGCGCAAACCTGGCACGACATCATGGTCGCCGCGCATCAAGGCGTCGAGATCAAGGAAATTCCGGGCATCGGCGCCGGAACCAAGCTGCCGGCGGAGGCCGCCGCCGGCCGACAGGCGGCCAATGCCCCCGACACCAAGCCAGGCCCGCCGCCAATCCTCACCAAGCGCGGCGCCGACATCCTGGTGCGCGTGGAGAAACTGTTCGACGAGGCGAGCAAGGCGCTGGAGAAGATTCCCGCGACCGAACCAGTCAAGCCGGTGTCGTCCAATCCGGTCGCTTTCCCGGACAGTTTTGCTGCCGCCACTCCCGGCAATCCGGCCGCAGCTTCGCCGCGCAAGAATTGAGTCTTGTGGTGAGCATGAGAACGGTTCGAACGTGCGCCTGATCTTCTTCACTCTGTTGGCGCTGATGATCGCCGCCGGCATCGGTGTCGGCGCGACCTGGATGACGGCGACGCGCGGAACCGATCTCGGCACCCTGAAGATCGGCGCCTGGACCGCGCGACCGCAAAACGGCACCGCCGACATCGACCCCTATGCGCGCGCTTCGATCGCCCGCAGCGGTGAATTGCCGGTCGGTACCGGCGACGGCGTGGCGTTCACCGCGACGATGGACGACAACAACCGTCCGCTCGATGGCAGATGCGATGTCGTCGTCAGCGGCGTGACGCCCGCGGCGCGGTTCTGGACGCTGACGCTGTACGATCCTAAGGGCTACCTGGTGGCCAATTCGCTGCAGCGCTATGGTTTCACCAGTCAGGAAATCGTTCGGGGCTCTGACGGCGCGTTTGAACTGCGGGTGGCGGCGCGGTCGCGATCCGGCAACTGGCTGCCGACCGGCGGAATCGACCGCTACATCCTGACGCTTCGACTCTACGATACGCCGGTCGGGGTCGCGACGCGCAGCCAGCGCGAAGCGCCGATGCCGTCGATCACTACGGTGGGCTGCCCATGATCCGGCTGCTATTCGCCATCGTCGCTGGAATCGTGCTGGGCGGAGTCGTGCATCTCGTCAGCGTGCTGGCGCTGCCGCGGATCGCGACCCAGGATGCCTATTCGCGGCTGACGCCGCTGACCAAGCTCAATGCGGTGACGGCATTGCCGCAGGTCGACCCTAGCAACGCGCCGATGCCGTTCCTCGATCCGGCTTTCGCCATCGCAATCTGCCGCTACGACCTGTCGGGCGGTCCGATCAAGCTCTCCGTGCCGGTGAGCCAGGCCTATACTTCGGTGTCGTTCTATACCCGCAGCGAAATCGCCTACTACGCCATCAACGATCGCTCGGCGGGCCGCAAGGTGATCGAGCTCGACCTGATGACCGCCGCCCAGCACGGCGAATTGCCGGAAGACGAAGACGTCACGGCGGCGGACCGACTGATCATCGATTCCCCCAGCACCACCGGCCTGATCGTGTTGAAGGCGCTGGCGTCGGAGCCCGGACTGATGCCGCAGGCCCGCGCCGCGATCGCTGCTTCGAGCTGCCAGGTCCAGACCGAACCACCGGCGAAGCGCTGATCGCCGCGAGCGACGCGGCCTAGCCGCGAGCACTGACCGCGTGGCCGCGCCCGGACTGCACGGCGATGGTGGCACTGTTGGCGCGCGCTTCGAGCTCGGCGATCAGCCGGTCGGCGTCGGCCGCGATATTGTCCGGCGCCTGAATCACCATCCGCTGCAACGCCCAGCGATACGAGGCGACCCGCCGTTGCAGGCACTGCTCGACCCACTGCACGATCAGCGCATTCTCCTGCATACGCGCGACCGCGTCGTCGCGTTCGCGTGGTGACAGTTCGGAAACGAATTTCAGGCTGGCGTTGCGCTTGTTGTCGAGTTCGATCACCCGCGCCGCGTTGGCGTAGAATGGATCGAATCGGGTGAGATCGCTGCGCACGTCGTCCATCAGCACGGCGTAACGCGAGCTATGCGAACGGTGCGGTTCGTCGATCAGCAGCTTTCCGTAAGCGGCGCGATCGAACGCCGGCGCCTGCCGCCACGGTGCGGCGATCGACTGGTAGTCGCCGAACACGGTCTTCCAGGCCGGCCGCGAGTGCGGCGGCTCGATCAGCGGATAGGCGAGATCGCGCAGGCTTCGTTCGGCTTCGGTGAGCTGAAATTGCGACGCGCGCATGCCGATACTGCCGGTCGCCTCGGCGCCGATCCATCGATGCATGTCGTCATTGACGAAGTCCTGGCGGGTGCGGCCGAAATCGCCGCCGCTGCAACCGCCAAGGATCGCCGTCAGAAGCAGCGTCGTCGCCGGCAATAGGAAAGGCCCGCGATCGGCTTTGATCGAGACCGAATGATTGGTCGCGGGCATTGCATCGGATCCGATATCAGGAACGGGCCCGGCGGCGGCGGCCGCGGCGCGGCGCGTCTCCCTGTTCCGGGCCGCCGTCGCCGTTGGATTCGGCATGACGTTCGATCCGGACCACGGGGAGTATCACGATTGTCCCCCCGCCCTCGCGCGGCGCGACCATGGTTGACCCCGGGCGTCGCGAAGCCGCATCCGCCGGAAATTCAATGATGGTGCCCATGTCGATTCTCTCCGCGCCGTTGGCCACGATCCGGCCGGCGCAGCTTCATTAAGTACAGGCATGGTTAATGGCCTGTTAATGGCGCGCATCTGGTTCCGCCTGCTACGCGGTTCAAATCCGGCATAGTCATGGGCTTTTCGCGGCGCGGACAGTAACCTGGCGAAAACTGATGAAGACTCGACCAGGACTTGACGAAGCCTTGTGCTTGCGGGGAACTTTGGCCGGCGTTAGGGTTTTGGTTACCATGTTGGAGTTCCCCATGGACCACACACAAGTCAGATCGATCGGGCGAATCAGCGGGCAGCCGATCGCCGTCGCGACCGCGGCGCTGATCGTCATCGTCCTCGGCATCGGCGGCATTGTTGCCTGGCGCAGCGCCACCGGCACCGTACCCGAGCAGGAGCGAGTCACCCAAGGCCGGATGATGCAGGCCCGCGTCGCGCAGGTTTCCGAGCAGATCGTCGAGAAGACCAAGGACCTGGAAGCGTCGCAACTGCAGTCAATCGACCAGTTACAGGTGGTTCAGGATCAGCTGCAGGGCATCCGGCAGCTTCTCGCCGAGCAGCGACTGGAATCGAAGCGCTTGTCCGAGCAGGTCGGTGGCCTCACCGAGAGCCTCGATCATCTGCGGCAATCCTTCGCCAGCGTTCAGCCTTCCGAAGCCGCCCCATCGGCCACGGTGCGCAGCAAGCCAGCCAGGCACAGCCGCGTTCACGGCAGGACGAAGCCGCGGCTCGACAGCGCGGCGCGCAAACGCGGCAAATCGCACAGTTAGGTTACCCACGCGAACCTGGACTTAACCAATTCCGTCGAACGTCGCTTCAATTGCGATGGTCGTGTTCAGGAGTTGGTAATGCGTAGAGGTGTGGTTCTGGCTGCGGGCTGCAGCGTGCTGGCGGTCCTGATCGGGTTGGGAGCCGGTCGCTCCTATTTCAACAGCAGGCCCGGTGCGAGCGAGGCGTCCCGTGCCACCGCCGCGCCCGAGTTGACGACCGGAACGATCGCGGCCCGATGGCCGGGAGTGCCGGAGGCCAGCGCCGCCGCCGCGCCTGCGCCGAGCATTCAGCCGGTCGCCGCAACGCCGGCGCCGATCCGGCCCGCCCCGCCCGCCTGCGCCAATCCCGATGCGCTCGGCATCTCCCGCACGGTGGAGATCGACAGCAAAGGCGGCCCCGGCCTCGGCATGTCGCAATACAGGGACTATGACTTCCTGCAGCCGGGCGAAGTCGCCCTCACCTTCGACGACGGTCCGTGGCCGGTCAATACGCCGGCCGTGCTCGCCGCGCTTGCCCAGCAATGCGTCAAGGCAGTGTTCTTTCCGATCGGCAAGCACGCCTCGTGGCACCCGCAGATCCTGAAGCAGGTGGTGGCCCAAGGCCACACTATCGGCTCGCACACCTGGTCGCATCTCAATCTCGCGATCAAGCCGCTGGCCGAGGCCAAAGCCGAAATCGAAAAGGGCGTCAGCGGAGTCGTGATGGCGGCCGGCCGGCCTACCGCCCCGTTCTTCCGCTTCCCGCAGCTGCGGCAGACCCCGGAACTCAAAGCCTATTTGGCAGAACGCAACATCGCGACGTTTTCGATCGATATCGACTCCGAGGATTTCCGAATACACAAGCCCGATCAGTTGATCGCCTCGACCATGGCGAAGCTGAAAAAGGCCGGCAAGGGCATCATCCTGATGCACGACTTCCAGCACTCCACGGCGCTGGCGCTGCCGGAGCTGCTGTTGCAGCTCAAGGCCGGCGGCTACAAGGTGGTGTTCATCACCGCCAAGGACAATGTCACCACGCTGCCGGAATATGATTCCGCGATCGTCGCCGCGACCCAGCCGGTTCGCAGCAGCGACGCCCGGCCGATCGCCAGCGTGGTCCGCACCGTCAGCGGCGGCGCCAACTAATTCCCGCCACGATGCCCGCGGCGCGCGCCGCGGGCATTAACCAAACGTTTGCCTTAACGGCCTGTTAAATCGACCGCGATAGATTCCAAGCGACAATTCCTCAGTCGCGTATCGCCGATATGACCGCACCGCCAATGTTTCCCGGTTTCGACGGCTTGATGACGCTCTCGCGTCGCGAGGGCGTCGATATTCGTCCGACGCTGCTGCGGGTGCTGACCGATCTCTATGTCCAGAGCAACGTCCACAGCATCGACGAAGAGCAGCAATTCGTCGAACTGACGTCGCGACTGATCGATCAGGTCGACGATGCGACGCGCGCGGCAGTCCGCGCCAGGCTTTCGATCTATCCGAACACCCCGACCGCGATCGCGCAAAGATTGTCGCTGCGAACCGCGGCGCCGGGTCAGCGCGTCCCGCAGGCCGAACGGATCGAGCCGGCTGAACCGTCCGTGCCCACGGCGCGACCGCCGACTGAAGCCCAATTGCGATCGTCGAACCTGTCGATGCAGCCCGACGACGCATCGCAGATCAACGAGATGTTCTTCGCCGCCAACGCCAGCGAGCGCGCGCTGATCCTGCACAACCTCGCCGACACGCCGCTGAAGCCGGCGGCGCGGATCTATCAGCCGCGCGCCGAACGCGCGATCGAGACGCTGCAGATGGCCGCCTTCGCAGCCGACGGCGAGAATTTCATCCGCGAATTGGGCGACGCGCTGATCCTGCCGGCGAAGGTCGCCGAGCGGGTGGTGAACGATCCCGGCGGCGAGCCGCTGGCCTGCGCCGCGATGGCGCTGGGCATGTCGGGCGAGCTGTTCGAGCGCGTGCTGATGTTCCTCGATCCCGCGCTCGGCGGGTCGGTCAACCGGGTCTATCGGCTGTCGCGGCTGTACGACAATCTGAGCGAGCGCTCCGCGCTGATCATGGTGGCGGCATGGCGCGGCGCCACGGTGGCGACGACGCGGGCCAAATATCGCGCCGCGCTATATGACGACGAACGCCAGCGCGCGCGCGCGGCGCAGCCGCAGAGCCGCCCGGCGGTGCAGCCGGGAGCCAGCGTGCTGCCACGCACCGGCACCGACCGGGATTCCGGAAGCTAGTGCTTCGCCAGATCGAGAAAGTGCCGGCCGGCCTTGTCCTCGATCTCGACAATCCAGACATCCGGATCGAACCGGATCTCCTTGGCGAGCCGCTCCTCGATTGCCTGCTCGGCGACCGGCGTCGCGGATGACGGCGTGAACACCCGTTCGAACGGACGACTGTCGTCATAGGCGGTTTGCGGCGCCGGCATGTACAGCATGGCAGTGCCGTCGAGCAGCGCGAGTTTGACGAACACCGCGCCCGCCTCTTCGGCGCCGCGCCGGCGCACCGCGCCGAAAATGCCCTCGGTCTGGCAACGGCGCAGATAGGCCGCCACCCAAATGCTGCTTTTCAATCTCATGGGATCGACGTTAGGCCAGCCACGGGACCCGCGCTAGTCGATCGGACGGCCGGTCATCGCGATGAGTTCGCGCACCAGCCGGTCGGACATCTGCCCGGTCACCGGAATCTTGCGCGCGCGTTCGAACCGCTGAATTGCCGCCTGGGTATCGGAGCCGACCGTCCCGGTCGGTTTCAGCTGGCCGTAGCCGTATTCGGTCAGCGCGCGTTGAACCGAAGCCACCCGGCGCGACGATACGATCATCTCGCCGAGCGAATCGCGCGCCGCCGACGGGATTGGCGCCGGCGGGCGCGGGACATGGTTCGCCGCTGCTGCAGGCGCAACCGGGGGAGCCAGGGGAACCGGCGCAGCCGGAGGAGCCGTTGTTCGGACCAGATTGGCGAGCGGATCGCTCTTCCGCGGCTCCGCCGGGTGGATCTCGACGCTGCGGAGGTCGGCGGCTTTCGGCTCGGCGACCCGCATCTCGAGCCGCTCAGGCCGCGCCAGCGCATCGATCGGACGCGGTCGCGGCAACGGGCTGGCCGTCTCCGGCGCGGACGACAACGATACGGTGGTCCCGAACATCGGCGACGGATGACGACCGGCCTGCATGAACATCGCGTTGGAGACGATGGCAATCACGGCAGCCGATGCGAACATCGCTGCGGCCAGATCCTTCGGGCTGTGCAGCAGCAGCCGCAGCACTAGGCCGCGTTCGTCGCCATCCGCGATCGCAAGCGCGCCGCGGCGGCGCGATCCGTCGCTGTCGTTCTTACTCTTGATCTTACGCACTCTTCTTCACCTGATAATCTTGAGACTGGCCCGCTGGTGGCGACGGCGGATTGAGCGTCGCGATATTGTTCGGCCCCTGCTGCGGCGATGCCAGCGGCAATGTCACGGTCACGGTGGTTCCCTGGTCGATCCGACTTTGCACGTTGATCTCACCGCCATGCAAGCCAACCAGGCTCTTCACGATCGACAGGCCGAGCCCGGTGCCTTCGTGGCGGCGCTGATAGGTCTTGCCGGCCTGGAAGAACGGATCGCCGAGCCGCTTCAGATCGTCCTCGGAAATGCCGACGCCGGTGTCGCTAACGCGCAGCGTCAGCCGCTGGCCGTCGACCGCGGCCGATACCGTGACGGTGCCGCCGCGCTCGCTGAACTTGATCGCGTTGGATACCAGATTCAGCACGATCTGCCGGAACGCGCGCGGATCGCCGTGGATCTGCGGCAGGTCTTCCGGCGCACGGGTTACCAGGTCGATGTCGTTGTCGCGCGCTTTCAGCGCCAGCAGATTGCAGCAGTTCAGCAGCGCCGGGCGCGGCGCAAACGGCTCGGGCGTGATCTCGAAATTGCCGGACTCCATCTTCGACATGTCGAGAATGCCGTTCACCACACTCAACAGATGCTGACCGGAATCGTTGATCAGCTGCGCGTACTCCTTGCGGCGCGCGGCGCCAATCATGAGCGCGTCTTCCTGTACGATCATTTCGGAAAAACCGATGATAGCGTTCAGCGGAGTGCGCAATTCGTGGCTCATCGTGGCGAGGAAACGGCTCTTGGCGGCGTCGGCGCGCCCGGCCTCGGCACGCGCAAGCTCCAGCGCCTGTTCCTGATTCTTGCGGTCGGTGACGTCGCGCATCACCGCCACCACTTCGGTCTCGTCCGCGGCGGTTTTTCCGTTCGCCGTTTCCAGCGGCCGGCAACGCATTTCCAGCCAGATGAAATCGACCGCCGCGCTGCGGCCGCGCTCGTCACGCGGCAGATCGCGCCGCACCCGGAATTCCACGCTGCGGGCTTCGCCACGCCCAGCGTCCGACAGCGCCGTCAGAAACGCCGGCCGGTCGGCCACGTGGACGCGGTCGAATAGGCCATGCCCGCTCAGCCGCGATGCAGTGGTGCCGAGCAGCGTTTCCACCGCGGGCGAAATGAACTGCACCGCGCCGTTGCGGCTATGCCGGGAAATCACGTCGCTCATGTTGCGCGCCAACAGCCGATAGCGGTCTTCCTCGTCATAGAGCAGCGCGACGCTGATACGGGCCAACGATTCCGCGCCGAAAGCAAGCCCCGCCGCGTACAACGTGGCCGAGGTGACACCGAACGCCATCAGCACGACGTTAGAGCCGGCGTTCGCCATCGACGGCGGCAGCATGTCGAAATGACCGATCGCGATCAGCGCGATCGCGCAACTCAGCGCCAGCGCCGAGGCGAACGCCACGACACGGCGCGATGCCGACAGCGCGGCCTCCAGCGGCACCACCACCAGCCAGACCGCCGCGAAGGATTCGATGCCGCCGGTGGTGATCGTCACCACCATGATCAGGCCCGCCAGCGCCAGCGACGACAGCACATGCGCGCTTTCATAGCGACCGGTCCGCGACAGGAAATACGACAGCAGGATCGGCGCGATCAGCCAGGCGAAGGCGGCAACCTCGAGCGCGGCGGGCGCGCCGCGCACCGCGAGATAGATCGGGAACGCGGCGAAGGCCGCAAGGCTTCCGAGCAGCCGCGGCGCGATGAAGGCGCGATGCCGCGCGCTGGCCAGCGCATCGTACCGCGCCGACGGATGCAGCAACGCATCAAGACAATCGCTGATGATATTCGACACGGCCACTTCTTCTGCGCTCGCTCGTCAGATCTGACGGGACGGAACGCCCCCTTATTGTTGAGCCACCGTGTCAGAGCCGAATTAAGCGAACGCTAAGGCGGGCGCGGGCTCTGGCGAACGGCGCGTGTTCCCGCCATTTTGGCGCTCCGCGGCGCCCGTATTCGATGCTGATGGTGAACGTATCGTTTCGAAAAACCGTCACCGTATGGTTTCGAATTGGTGGATGCGCCAATTGTTCGTTTCCAATTGCGCAAACAGCATCAATCGAAAATTTACGGCGAATCGCATCGATCGGATTTTCCGCATATTTTGTGCGAATTGAAAGGACCCCGCACACCCCGCGTTTATCGACGGCTGCTAAAACCCGACCGGATTGCGTGATCAATCGCAACGGGATGAAGGACGGACGGGGTCGCGAGATGTTCTTTCTGCTTCGCATGGTGTTTTGGCTCGGGCTGGTGCTGGTCTTGCTACCGCGCGACAAGACGCCGGATTCCGAAAAACTTCCGCAACTCGGCGCGTCTGAGGCGGTGTCCGCCGCAACCGCGGCGGTGTCCGACATGAGCCAGTTCTGTAAACGCCAGCCCGCGGCCTGTGAGGTCGGCGGCCAGGCCGCCACCGTGATTGGTCATCGCGCCCAGGAAGGCGCGCGCAAATTGTACCAGATCATCACCGACAAGCGCTCGAGCGATCACACCGGCTCGATCGGCGGCGTCGACAATGTCGATGAATCGCTGATGGGCATCGCGCCGCGCGACACGCTGCTGCCGGACGATTTGCAGGCGCAATGGCGCTTGCCGGAGCCGGATCCCAAGGCAGTCAACTAGCGCGGCGGGTTTCGCGCCAATCGCCCAATTTCTTCGCTTTCGAGCGGGCGCGATCCCATATATCTGTCTGAACTGGTTCCGCCCTGCGGGAACACCTCGGAACAGATACGGGTCACGATGACGATTGACGAGATCAGGGACAATTTCGCGCTGCTGGAGGACTGGGACGATCGCTACCGCTATGTGATCGAACTCGGACGTACGCTCGATCCGATGCCGGAGGGCGAGCATTCCGCCGCCAACAAGGTGCAGGGCTGCGCGAGCCAGGTTTGGCTGTCGCGCCAGTTGACGCGGAACGACAAGGGCGAGCCGGTGCTGAGCTATCTCGGCGATAGCGACGCGCATATCGTGCGCGGCCTGATCGCGATCCTGCTGACGCTGTGCTCGGGCCGCACGCCGACCGAAATCCTCGCCACCGAACCCGCCGCGGTGTTCGACGAACTCGGATTCCGCGAACATCTGACGCCGCAGCGCTCCAATGGATTGCGCTCGATGGTCGAGCGGATTCGCAACGACGCCCGCGAAACACTCGCCGCCTCGACCTGATGGTCGACTAACCGTCGGTCGAGCAGGCGTCGCCGGCCAGCCAAGTGCGAATTCGCGCGCTGCCTTCGCCGCCGTGTTGGTCGATACCGTAGTGTCGCGCCAGCCGGTCGAGCGCCAGTTGCAGCACGATCTTGCCCGACCGCGCCGGCCAGCCGCGTTCGCGCTCGACATCTTCAAGACCGCGCAGGAAGCAGCAGACGTCCATCAGGATTCCGGAAAATTCCGGACCGCAGGCTTCGAGCGCCAGCTGCACGCGCTGGCGCGAGGCCACGACCCAATCGGTCATCTCACCGGCGCCGGCACCACTGCCGGCGCGCCCGATCGGTGCGCCCCAGTTCGATGTCACGCGCGGCGACAGATTGCCGCGGGTGAAATCGGCGCGCAGTCGTTCGCCGGCGACGAACTGGTTCGGACTGATCAGGCTGCGCCCGTCACGACCCTTGCGACGCGCAAGCCACGCCAGCGGACTTTCGCTATCGTTGACGGTGACCCTGGCGACGCCGTCCGCGGTCATGATCTCACGCGTGGCGAGATCGAGATGCTGCGCGCGAAAGCCATCGATGTCTTCGGTCGGGCCGGCCTTCGCACCGCGCGGTGCGGCTGCTTCGGCACCGCGATCCCGGCGCTTCATCGCTCGGCCTCCCGCGAACCTGTCACATCGGCGCGGCACACCCGTTCCAGCGTGGCCAGCCGGCAATCGAGCCAGATATCGTCGCGACCATCCTCGACGACCCGGCAGGCATGGGCAACGGTGGTGCGGTCGCGCCCGAAGCAGCGGCCAATCATCTCGAAGCTCAGCGCGAAGCCGACATGCGCGAGATACATCGCGACCTGCCGGGCGAACGCCACCCGCGGCGAGCCCCTGGTGGCGGCGGTCAAGGCGACCGCGTCGAGATTGAAATCGGCCGCGACGCAGCTGGCCACGAATTGGCAGATCACCTCCGGCGAGGCCGGCAGACTGGGAGGCGGTTCGGAACGCGGATCGGTGAAGCGAGCGGGCTGGAACATGGGGACGCCTTTCTAGGAATATTTTCACATATCCTAGTCGGCATTCCAACCCCGGGGATAAGCATCCGCCGAATTATTTCGCGATCCGCCGGTCGGAACGATGGCGGGGGCGATGGCGGAATTATTTGCGCCGACGCCGCTGCTGTCCGAGGCCCATCTTCTTCGCGAGATTCGAGCGAGCCACCGCATAATTCGGGGCCACCATCGGGTAGTCCGCCGGCAGGCCCCATTTCTCACGGTATTGTTCCGGGGTCATCTTGTACTGCGTCCGCAGGTGCCGTTTGAGCGATTTGAAGCGCTTGCCGTCCTCGAGACAGACCAGATATTCCGGGGTCATCGACTTCTTTAAAGGCACCGCCGGTTTGATCGGCTCCACGGCGGGCTCGACGCGTCCGCTCGATACCCGCAGCAATGCGCCATGAACCTGGCCAATCAGAGCCGATAATTCAGCGGCCGGAACAGGATTGTTGCTGACATAGGCGGAAACAATATTGGCAGTCAGTTCGATGAAGCTCTTGCTCGAAACATCACTCATCAAATTTGTCTTTCGAAAAGCCGGCTGGCCTGCGATCTGGATCGGCTGCGCGCTGCACCGATCGAAACCTTTTTGTTACTAGGCAATTTTGGGTTGATCGCGGCCGAACGACTTCATCGACCCTGCGAATACGTGCATCATTTCAAAATATACAGTCACAGCAAAGCTAGACCAAAAGCCTAGGGGCGCTGGTCGAGGTGCGAGCGCAATTCGTCGATCGACGCGAACCGCATCATACCTTCCGGCATCTGCGCTTCGATCGAGCCATCAGAATATAGCGAATAGGCCATGCCATCGACCACACCGGACTTCAGGACGGTGACCTGCGCGGCGTTCTCGGCCGGAGCCGGCTCGGGCACGGCGACCGCGTCGGTCGCGACAGCGGCGGCCGGCGCGGGTCGGCTGCGCCGCGTCGCAAGGTCGCTACGCCCCCGCTCGGTTTCCGGCCAGGCCTCTTCGAATGTGCGCGGCGGCGGCTCGGCCGCCGCGGCGGTCGCGGGCGCGCCATCGATCGCGGCTTGAGCTTTGTCCGCGCGCTCCCGTTCCTTGCGCGACGATGATGAGAACAGCAGGTTGCGCCGAGGCTTGGCGACCGGTTCCGGAGCCTGATCGGCCGGTGGCGCCACGCCGCGCTGGCGGGCGCGGTCGCGCGCCTCCTCCTGCCAGGGGGCCAGCGTCGATTCGGCGCCCGGCGACGTCGGCAAAGAGGGCTGGACGTCGATCGAAGGCTCAGCCGCCGAATGATCGCGCGGAAACGGGAAGCCGTCATTGCCGGCCGCCGGCTCTACCTTGTCGTCGGCTTCCAGCGCGGCAAGCCGCGGCTGGGTCGGCATCCGGGCCGCCGGGATCGGCACGCCTGCGGCAAGCACGTCTGTGATCGACTTCAACTCGCGCAGCACAGCGCTGAGCCCAAGCAGGATGGCGCCGGTCCCGGCTGCAATCACGCCCGACATGATCAACGTGTTGCCGAAACTGAATTCCTTGACCGGAACGCCAAAGGCGATTGCCACAAAGCCAGCCAACAGAAGGGCAATTCCCGCCAGCAACAGCACTATCATTCTCAGCTCCAATCCCCCGCAGCTCTGGAGCTGCGGCCGCCTCCGCCACGATAACGTCATAATGTGCGGATCGGCAATTGCCGTCGCAGATTGCAAACAACTTGTTCGGACAGAGTTCGGCCCCCGCCGCCGGATTGGCGGGACGACTCTCCGGGCCCGACGGTATTCGCAATTGCAGCATCTGGCCACGCTGCGCCCGGGCCGTTCAGGCGGCTTGGCCATGCCCGCGCCACGCCGTTACGACGGCCCCGACTCAACATGACAGCCCCGCGGGCCAACGGCTTGCTGCGAGGCAGTCGCAGGATTAAGCTGCGGTCCGAAAATAATAACCAGCAACGGGGAAACGACCATGTCGCCAGCGGAAGCTCGCCTGAAGGAAGTGCCGTCGGAGATGACGGATGCCGAATGGAGCCAGCGGGTCAATCTCGCCGCGTGCTATCGGCTTGTCGCCCATTACGGCTGGGACGATCTGGTCGACACCCACATTTCCGCCCGCGTCCCCGGACCGGACCATCACTTCCTGATCAACCCCTACGGGTTGATGTTTGACGAGATTACCGCCTCAAGCCTGGTCAAGGTCGATCTCGACGGCAATCAGCTGACGCAGAGCGAGTACAAGATCAACCCCGCTGGTTTCACTATCCACTCGGCAATCCACGAAGTCCGCGAAGACGCCGGCTGCGTGATGCATCTGCACACTCCGGACGGCACCGCGGTGGCGAGCTGCCTGGAAGGGCTGCTGCCGCTGAACCAGACCGCGCATTTCGTCACCGGTGACCTCGCCTATCACGACTACGAGGGCGTCGCGCTCGATCACGACGAACGGCCGCGACTGCAGCGCGATCTCGGCAGCCACAACCACATGCTGTTGCGCAATCACGGCACCCTGACGGTCGGCCGCTCGGTCGCCTCGGCGTTCGAGCGGATGTATCATCTGGAACGCTCCTGCACGATGCAGGTACGGACCCGGATGCTGGGCCCGAGCGCTTATCCGATCGAGAAGATGGTGGTCGACAAGAACCACAATCTGATCGCCAATCAGGACGCGATGGAGCTGCGCTCGACCAAGCTGGTGTGGCCGCCGTTGCTGCGCAAGCTGGACCGGATCGACCCGAGCTATCGCAATTGAACCGCTCGCGGATTTGATGTAGCTTTACCCTATATACCTCTGCACGCCGATTCAAAACGCCGCCCAATTCCGGGCGGCGTTTTCGTGAGCGGATCGATCAGTCGCGGCCGTGACCGCTATGACAAGTAGCGGACAGAGACCAATGCGGTGATCTTGCTCCAACATAAATTTAACTAACGTGACCACAAGGTGCACATGATTCGCAGCAACCTTGTGAGGTCCGATGTCTATTCTAGCTTCTGCAAGCAGGGTCCTCAGTGGGCGCTCCGAGGGAAAATCGGCCAGCGAGGCGCTTCTGGCAAGCGAACTCGCAGGTCTCCAGGCGCGGGACGAAGCCCTGATGGCCTGTATTGACAAAATCCTGGAAGGCCAACTCGATATCGAACCGCCCTCGGCGAACGATCCGATGTCCCGCGCCATCGGAAAATTGCAGCAAAGGCTCGCAGCGAGTCTGTCGCGCGATCTCGACCGCATGGTCAAACTGAGCATCCAGGGCAGCGAGAATGCGATGTCGGCCGCCTCCATGCTGTCGTCGTCGCGCGACATCGATGGCCGTACCCAGACGCTGGCGACCGCGAGCGAGGAGCTTGTGGCCTCGATCGGTCAGATCCGCGCCACCGCCCAGGCGGCCGCGATGGGGGCAGCGGAGATGCGGGCCAGCGCCGAGCGCGGCATGTCGACTGCCAGTTCGGCATCCCAGGCAATGGGACGCGTCAGCAGCACCGCCGAACTGGCTTCGCAACGAATTACCGCGCTGAGCGAGGCGTCCGAGGCGATTGGAACAATTGTCAGTTCGATCGATGCGATCGCAAAGCAGACCAACCTGCTGGCCCTGAATGCCACAATTGAAGCGGCCCGGGCCGGCGAAGCCGGCAAAGGGTTTGCGGTCGTCGCCACCGAGGTGAAGAGTCTGTCGCAACAAACCAGCAGCGCAACCGTGGATATTCGCGCGCGGATCGACCGGTTGCGAGACGATATCGGAACCATCGTGACGGCCATGTCCGACTGTACCAATGCGGCGAACGAGAGCCGTGAGGTCGTCACCTCGCTCGGCGGCGCGATGGCGGGCGTGGGCGAACAGGTCTCCGGGGTCACTAACGGGATGTCGGAAATCGCCTCGATCCTGAACCAGCAGACCGAGGCATCCCGCGAGATCGCCGGCGGTATTCTGTCGATCGCCACGATGACCAAGAGAAGCGTCGAACAGGTCAACGAGATTTCAAACCAGCTCGACGTCGCCCATGCCCTGGTCGACGAAGAGCTTCAGGAACTGTCCCATTCGAGCTTCGCCAACAAGATCACGCGCCTGGCCAAGGCTGATCACGTGATCTGGAAAAAGCGCCTTTGCGATATGGCCGTTGGACGCACCAAGCTGAATGCGGACGAACTCACCGACCATCATTCCTGCCGGCTCGGCAAATGGTACTACGGCGATGCCTCACTGGAGTCCCGCAATCATCGGGCTTTCCAGGCGCTCGAAAAACCACACGCGCTGGTTCATCAGCACGGCAAGCAGGCCGCGAAAATGTTCCAGGCGGGCGATCTTCAGGGCGCCATCGCCGAGATCCAACACGTGGATGTCGCTTCGAAAGAAGTGCTGCGGCTGCTCGACGACCTGAGCAAATAGAACTGTCCGCTGGCCACCGGTAGCGGCCGATCGTGCCGCCCGGTCAGGTTTTTGGCGCCTCCGCCAGCGCCGCCAAAATCCGCACCCAGGACCTGATGCCCTTGTGAAAGCTCTGCAGGTCGTACTTCTCGTTCGGCGAATGGATGTTGTCGTCATCGAGGCCGAAGCCGATCAGCACGCTGTCGAGGCCGAGCGTGCGCTTGAAATCCGCGACGATCGGGATCGAGGCGCCGGAGCCGATCAGCAGCGCGTCCTTGCCCCATTCGTCGGTCAGCGCGCGCTTCGCCGCCGCCAGCGGCTTCATGTTCCAGTCCAGCGCGATCGCCGGCGCGTTGGAGTGATCGAGGAATTCCGCGCTGCAATCGCCCGGCAACCTTGCTGTGACATAGGCGCGGAAGGCGTCGCGGATCTTCATCGGGTCCTGACCCTCGACGATGCGAAACGAGACCTTGGCCGAGGCTTCCGCCGCGATCACCGTCTTCGAGCCCTCGCCGGTGTAACCGCCGACGATGCCGTTGATGTCACAGGTCGGTCGCGACGAAATCTGCTCGATCAGCAGTCGGTCGTCCTCGCCCGCCGGAATCGACAACCCTATGGGCTTGAGGAAGGAGTCGGCCGTCAGGTTGAGCTTCTTCCACTGCGCCAGGATGTCGGGCGGCAGGTCTTTCACGCCCTCGTAAAATCCCGGGATGGTGACGCGGCCGTGCTCGTCATGCAGCCCGCCGAGTATCCGGGTCAGCACCCGGATCGGATTCTGCGCGCCGCCGCCGAAAATGCCGGAATGCAGGTCGCGGTTGGCGGCCTTGATCTTCACTTCCTCATAGACCAGCCCGCGCAGCGAGGTGGTGATCGCCGGCGTAGTCGGGTCCCACATCCCGGTATCGCACACCAGCGCGAAGTCGGCGGCGAGATCGGCCTTGTTGGCCTCGAGGAACGGCACGAAGTTCTTCGAGCCGACCTCTTCCTCGCCTTCGATCACGATGGTGAGGTCGAGCGGCAGCGAACCTGTCACCGCCACCCAGGCGCGGCAGGCCTCGACGAAGGTCGAGAGTTGGCCCTTGTCGTCCTCGGCGCCGCGCGCGACAATGATCTTGCGGCCGTCGGCGTGGTCGGTCACCACCGGCTCGAATGGCAGACGATGCCACAGCTCCAGCGGGTCGACCGGCTGCACATCATAATGGCCATAGAACAGTGCATGGGGGCGGCTACCGGTATTGCCTTTCGCCTTGGCGACGATCGCCGGATGGCCCGCGGTCGCCCTCACCTCCGCGGCAAAGCCCAGCGAGGCGATGTCGGCGGCCAGATGCACGGCGGCCGCCTTGCAATCGGCGGCAAAAGCCGGATCGGCCGAGATCGACTTGATCCGCAGCAACGCGAACAGCCGCTCCAGCGATTGGTCGAAATCGGCATCGACGCGGTCGAGCACCGCTTGCAGTTGCGAAGGGCTGGACATTTTCATTTTCCTTGCGTGAGCCGGCTAGCGCCGTAACAGGCCGCCGAGCGCACCGCGCACGATGGCGCGGCCGACCGAGCTTCCGAGCGAGCCGCCCATCGATTTTCCCAGATCGGCAACGACGCCGCCGACCACTTTGTTGGTGACCGACCGGGTGACGTCGCGGGCGATCACCTGGCCGGTGGACAGCTTGCCGCGCGGCGTGTTGGTGCCGAAGATAGTGCCGACAATGGCGCCGATCTGTCCGAGCACGCCGCCGCCGGCGCCAGCATCGGCTGGCGCGGCAGTGGTCGCGACGCGCTTCTGCAATATCTCATAGGCGGATTCGGAATCGATCGTGGTGTCGTATTTGCCCTTCACCGGGCTCGCAGCCATAATCGCCTGGCGCTCCTCCGGCGTGATCGGCCCGATCCGCGCCGAGGGCGGCCGCACCATGATGCGCTCGACCATCGCCGGCGTACCATTGCCTTCGAGGAAGGACACGAGCGCCTCGCCCTTGCCGAGCTCGGTGATCACCTTCGCGGTATCGAGCTTCGGATTGGGCCGGAAGGTCTGCGCCGCCGCGGCGACCGCCTTCTGGTCGCGCGGGGTAAAGGCGCGCAGCGCGTGCTGCACCCGGTTGCCGAGCTGCGCCAGCACCTTGTCGGGCACGTCGATCGGATTCTGGGTGACGAAATACACGCCGACGCCCTTGGAGCGGATCAGCCGCACCACCTGCTCAACCTTGTCCAGCAGCGCCTTCGGCGCGTCGTTGAACAACAGATGCGCCTCGTCGAAAAAGAACACCAGCTTCGGCTTCGGCGGATCGCCGGCCTCGGGCAGTTGCTCGAACAGTTCCGACAGCATCCATAATAGAAAGGTGGCGTAGAGCTGCGGCGACTGCATCAACTTGTCGGCGACCAGGATATTGATGTTGCCGCGGCCGTCGCGGTCGGTCCGCATGAAATCCTTCAGCGCCAGCGCCGGTTCGCCGAAGAATTTGTCGGCGCCCTGGTTTTCCAGCACCAGCAGCTGGCGCTGAATCGTGCCGACCGTTGCCTTCGAAACGTTGCCGTATTCCGTGGTCAGTTCGGCAGCGTGTTCGGCGATGAACGACAGGATCGCGCGCAGGTCTTTCATGTCCAGCAGCAGCAGGCCCTGCTCGTCGGCTACCCGGAAGGCGATATTGAGCACGCCCTCCGCGACATCGTTGAGGTCCATCATCCGCGACAGCAGCAGCGGCCCCATTTCCGAGACCGTGGCGCGCACCGGATGGCCCTGTTCGCCGAACACGTCCCAGAACACCGTGGTGAACTGGTCGGGCTGGAACGCGAGCCCCATCTCGGCGGCCCGCTTGAGGATGAAATCCTTCGGCTCGCCAACCTCGGAGATTCCCGAGAGGTCACCCTTGATATCGGCGGCGAACACCGGAACGCCGGCGCGCGCAAAGCCTTCCGCCATCACCTGCAGCGACACCGTCTTGCCGGTGCCGGTAGCGCCGGTGACCAGACCGTGGCGGTTGGCCAAGCCGAGGGTCAGCCACGCCGGTTGCTCGCCCTTGCCGATGAAGATCTTGTCCTCGGTGTCTCCGATACCGGTATCTTTGGTCGCCATCGTATCGCTTCTCCGCGCGCAGGAGCGGCCCGGCGCTGGGCGTCCCATTGCCGGCATATCCTGCACATCGGTTGAAACTGTTCAACGTCGATTGCAATCGAAACCGAAAACCAAAAACCAAATTCAAGACACAATTGTCGGCCGAAATCGCAACGGAAAATCCACTGCTGCAGCGCGCAAACAGCGCACATGCTCTTGCAATGTTGCAACACTCGCGACTCGATGAAGCCGAATCGAGCCCATGAATGCTGGCATCGCTTGTGTTTCGCGGCGCGGAGGATCAGGATGAAAACATAAGAACGATCCGGCAAAAAACCGGGAGCGCAGCGGCGGGGGCGTTATGGAAGAGTTGATTGAGCGGCTGGCCATCAAGGTCGGCTTGGAGAAAGCTGTTGCCGGTAAGACCGTCGGCATCATTCTCGGCTTCCTTCGCAACGAAGGTCCCGCCGATCAGGTTCAGGCATTGATCGACACCATTCCGGGTGCTGAAGCGGCAATCGAATCCGCCGGCTCGACGCGCGGTGGGATTGGCCGGCTGATGGGCGGCGGCGTGATGGCGCTCGGCGCCAAGCTGATGGGCCTCGGTCTCGGCATGGCAGAAATTCAAAGTGTGGCGCGTGAACTTTTCAAGTTCGGCCGCGACAAGATCGGAGCGGATCAGATGGGCGCGATCATCTCCGGAACGCCAGGCCTGCGCCAGTTTTCTTGAACCTTTGTATTTCCGAGCACCATGACATATTCGATCTCAAAGATTGACGGTATCACCGCAGTCGCCGCAACCAGATTGAAATCGGTTGGAATTCGTACCACGGCAGCGCTGCTGGAGGCAGCCAAGACCGTGAAGGGCCGCAAGGAACTGGCCGCCAAGACCGGTATCGCCGAACAGCAATTGCTGGAATGGGCGAACATCGCCGACTGCATGCGGATTCCGGGCATGGGCAAGGCCAAAGCCGAGCTGTTGCGCGCTGCAGGGGTCTCCACGCTGCGCGAATTCACCCATCGCAATCCGGCGCGGCTGGCGCAAAACATGAAGGATGCCAATACCAAGCGCAAGCTGGTGCGGGTCCTGCCTTCGGAGAAATCGGTAGGGCAATTGATCGAAGAAGCGCGCAAGCTTCCGCTCAAGATCAGCTACTAACCGGCGGCACGCCCCTCCCCGCCAGCGCTTGACTCCGATCCGCCGACCGCGCAAAGCGCTTCGCATGATCGCAACCACGTCCAGCCCCGCCGAGACTGCCGAACCGGCGGATCATCGGCTGCTGCGCGCGCTGTTGCAGCGGCCGTGCCCGGCCGTGA
Organism: Rhodopseudomonas sp.; assembly: GCF_013377015.1. GTDB lineage: Bacteria > Pseudomonadota > Alphaproteobacteria > Rhizobiales > Xanthobacteraceae > JARJEH01. The sequence continues at coordinate 1,060,143 of NZ_JACABA010000002.1, forward strand.
TGGGCGTGCTCAACATCACCCCGGATTCGTTCTCCGACGGCGGACAATTCCTGGCGCCGGAAAGCGCGATCGAACAGGCCCGGCGGATGATCGCCGAGGGCGCCGACATCATCGACATCGGCGCGGAATCCACGAGGCCCTATGGCGACGCGCGGGCGGTGTCCGCCGCGGAAGAACTGCGGCGACTGCAACCGATACTCGCCGAGGTGGCGGCGCTGGGCACGCCGGTTTCGATCGACAGCATGAAGGCCGAGGTCGTGGCGTGGGCGCTGGATGCGGGCGCCGCGATCGCCAACGACGTCTGGGGTCTGCAGCGCGATCCCGACATGGCGGCGGTCGTCGCCTCGTGCGGCGCGCCGGTGATCGTGATGCACAATCGCAATGACGTCGATCCCGCGCTCGACATCATCGACGATATCAGGGCTTTCTTCACCCGCTCGCTCGGCATCGCGGCGCAAGCTGGAATCCCTCGGGGCAACATCGTGCTCGATCCCGGCATCGGCTTCGGCAAGACGCCGGAGCAAAGCATGATCGCGCTGGCGCGGCTCGATGAGCTCCACGACTTCGGCCTGCCGCTCTTGGTCGGCGCGTCGCGCAAGCGCTTCATCGCCGCGGTGTCGCCGTCGGAACCGCGACAGCGGCTCGGCGGTTCGATCGCCGCGCATCTGATCGCGGCGCAACACGGCGCGCGCATCATTCGCACCCATGACGTGGCGCAGACCGTGCAGGCGCTGCGTGTGGCCCAGGCAATCGAGGACAGCCAATGAACGACACCATCTTCATCAAGGGCCTGGTGATCCATGCGCGCCACGGCGTGATGGAGCACGAGACCGAGGTCGGGCAGCGCTTCGTGATCGACCTCGAGCTGACCGCCGATCTGGCGGAATCCTCGCGCACCGACCGGCTCGCCGACACCGTGTCCTATTCCAACGTGGTGGCGAGCGCGACCGCCGCGTTCAAGGACGCCAACTACCGGCTGCTGGAACGCGCCGCCGGCGCCGTCGCCGACGCCGTTCTGACGGCGTTTCCGCGCATCGACGCGGTCAAGGTCACCGTGCATAAGCCGCACGCGCCGATCGCCGCGATTTTCGACGATGTCGGCGTGATCCTCAGCCGCAGCCGGCGAAGCTGATGGCCGAGGTCCTGATCGCGCTGGGCGGCAATGTCGGCGACGTCCGCGCGACCTTTCGCAAGGCGATCGCCAACATCTGCGGCATGACCCAGGCCGCCTTGCTGGCGCGCTCCTCGGACTACGCCACGCCGCCCTGGGGCGACGAACAGCAGGACCGCTTCGTCAACGCCTGCATCGCCATCGACACCAGTCTCGATCCGCACGCGCTGCTGTTCACACTGCACAAGATCGAGAAGAAGTTCGGCCGCGATCGCGCCAGCGAGACCCGCTGGGGACCACGCACGCTCGACCTCGATCTGCTCGCCTATGACGACGTCACGCTCGACAAGCCGGAGCTGACGCTGCCGCATCCGCGGCTGTTCGAGCGCGCCTTCGTGCTGGTGCCGCTGGCGGAGATCGCGCCGGACCGGATCATCGCCGGCCGGACCCCGCGTCAGGCGCTGGCGACACTGTCGAGCGCCGGGATCGAGCGGCTGCCCGATCTCGACGGCTAGCCTTTTGGCCCAAAACAACCGTTTGGCTTGCGCCGCCGCACGTGGCATTTTCCGGCCGAAACCGAACAAGCCGCCCCGGGAGCGATTTTCCAGCAATGCCTTCTGCAACCAAAGAGCTTCGACTCGCCGCCGACTTCGCGCCTGCGAGCTATGACGACTGGCGCAAGCTGGTCGATGGCGTCCTCAAGGGCGCGCCGTTCGAGAAGCTGATCAGCAAGACCTATGACGGCGTCAAGATCCAGCCGATCTATCCGCGCGCGCAGGGTGCAGCCCCGATCGCCGGCCGGGCCGCGGCGGCGCCCTGGCAGATCATGCAGCGGATCGACCATCCGGACGCCAAACAGGCCAATGCGCAGGCGCTGCACGATCTGGAAAACGGCGCCAACGGCCTGACCCTGGTGTTCGCCGGCGCCAATGGCGCGCGCGGCTTCGGCCTTCCCGCCACCGAGGAAGCCGTCGCCAAGGTGCTGGAGGGTGTATTCCTCGACGCCGGGATCGCGATCGAACTGCAGGTCGGGCCGCAAGCGCGGATGGCGGCGATCTATCTCGCCGAGCTGATCAAGCAGCGCGGGATCGACCCGGGCAAATGCGAGATCCGGTTCGGGCTCGACCCGATCGGCGCCTGCGCGGTGTGGGGATCGAGCGCCTATAATTGGTGGGAGATCGCGCCGGCCTTTACCGATGCGATCAAGAAGGTCGCAGCCGCCGGTTTCAAGGGCCCGTTCGCGGTCGCCGACGGTCGCGTGATCCACGATGCCGGCGGCTCCGAGGTGCAAGAACTCGCCTACGTGCTGGCGATCGGCGTCGCCTATCTGCGCGCGCTGGAAGACGCCAATGTGCCGCTCGACGACGCGCGCGGCATGATTTACGCGCGGCTCAGCGCGGATGCCGACCAGTTCCTGACGCTGGCGAAATTCCGCGCACTTCGGCTGCTATGGGCGCGCGTCGAGGAAAGCTGCGGGCTGACGCCGAAGCCGCTGTTCATCGCCGCCGAAACCGCATGGCGGATGCTGACCCAGCGCGACCCTTACGTGAACATGCTGCGCGCCACCGTGGCGACCTTCTCGGCCGGGCTCGGCGGCGCCAATTCGATCAGCGTGTTGCCGCACAGCTCCGCGCTCGGCCTGCCGGATGCCTTTGCGCGGCGCGCGGCGCGTAACACCCAACTGGTGCTGCTGGAAGAATCCAACCTCGCCAAAGTCTCCGATCCGGCCGCCGGCTCCGGCGGCATCGAGGCGCTGACGCAGGAATTGTGCGCCGCCGCGTGGGCGCAATTTCAGGAGATCGAAGCCGCCGGCGGCGCGTTCCAGGCGCTGGGCAACAATGTGATCCAGCCCAAGGTCGCCGCCACCCGCGCGGCGCGGCAGGCAGCGATCGCCAAGCGCCGCGAGGTGCTGACCGGCGCCAGCGAGTTCCCGAACCTACACGAGACCCGCGCCACCGTGCTGAAGGCCAAGCCGGTCGAGCCCGGGCCTTACGGCAAGGAGAAGATCAAATTCAACGCGCTGGAGCCGATCCGGCTGGCAGCCCCGTTCGAGAAGCTACGCGACAAGTCCGACCACCTGCTGGCGCGCAAGGGCGCGCGGCCGAAGGTGTTTCTCGCCAACCTCGGCACCGCGGCCGACTTCACCGCGCGCGCCGCCTTCGCCAAGAGCCTGTTCGAGACCGGCGGCATCGAGGCGATCGACACCGAGGGCTTTGCCGACCCGGCCGCGCTCGCCGCCGCCTTCACCGGCTCCGGCGCGGCGCTGGCCTGCCTGTGCTCGTCCGACAAGCTCTATGCCGACCACGCCGCCGCCGCGGCCGCCGCGCTCAAGGCCGCGGGCGCCAGGCATATCTACCTCGCCGGCCGGCCCGGCGAGCTGGAAGCCGGATTGCGCGAGGCCGGGGTGCAGGAGTTCATCTTCGCCGGCGGCGATGCGCTGGCGTTGCTGACCGACGTCTGGCAGCGGATCGACGCGGCATGACGCAAGCCGCCAAACCCCTGCTCACCGGCGGCTGCCAATGCGGCGCGATCCGCTTTGCGCTGACCGCAGCGCCGATCCGGATCACCATCTGCCATTGCCGGATGTGCCAGAAGGCCACCGGCGCGCCGTTCGCCTCGCTGGCCGAGGTGGCGCGGGAGAATTTCGCCTGGACCCACGGCAAGCCGGCGGCGTTCCGCTCCTCCTCGATCGCCGAGCGTGATTTCTGCAAGGCCTGCGGCACGCCGCTGAGTTATCGCCAGGACGACGGCACCAGCATCGAGATCATGACCGGCGCGTTCGACCGCCCGGACCGGGTGGTGCCGACGGTGCAGCTCGGCGCCGAATCCCGGCTCGGCTGGGTCGGCGCCATCGCCAATATGCCGAGCAAGACCACGCAGCAGATCTACGGCGCGGAAAAGCTCGCCAGCGTGTTCAGCTATCAGCAGCCGGACCATGACTGATGGCGGCCAATGAAATGACGCTTGGCGTCGCGCGTGCTATCAATTGGCACCCAGGCGCGCCTCGCACGACGACGGAAGCAAGACGAACATGAGCAAGATTCCGAACTTCGCCGATATCGCGTACCAGACCGCCGCGACGCCGGCCGGCGGCGGCAGCGCCGAGCCGTGGCTGACGCCCGAAGGCATCCTGGTCAAGCCGGGCTACAGCGAGGCCGATCTCGAGGGCATCGACTTCCTCGACACCTGGCCCGGCATCGCGCCGTTCCTGCGCGGCCCCTACCCGACCATGTATGTCAACCAGCCCTGGACGATCCGGCAATATGCCGGCTTCTCCACCGCGGAGGATTCCAACGCGTTCTATCGCCGCAACCTCGCCGCCGGCCAGAAGGGCCTGTCGGTGGCGTTCGATCTCGCCACCCATCGCGGCTATGATTCCGATCATCCGCGCGTCACCGGCGACGTCGGCATGGCGGGCGTGGCGATCGACTCGATCTACGACATGCGCACACTGTTCTCCGGCATTCCGCTCGACCAGATGAGCGTGTCGATGACCATGAACGGCGCGGTGCTGCCGATCCTCGCGCTCTACGTCGCCGCCGCCGAGGAACAGGGCGTGCCGCCGGAAAAACTCACCGGGACGATTCAGAACGACATCCTGAAAGAGTTCATGGTGCGCAACACCTACATCTATCCGCCGGCGCCCTCGATGCGGATCATCTCCGACATCTTCGCCTACACCTCGCAGAAGATGCCGAAATACAATTCGATCTCGATCTCCGGCTATCACATGCAGGAAGCCGGCGCGACGCAGGACCTCGAACTGGCCTATACGCTGGCCGACGGCGTCGAATATCTGCGCGCCGGTCTGGCCGCCGGCATCGACGTCGACCGCTTCGCGCCAAGGCTGTCGTTCTTCTGGGCGATCGGCATGAACTTCTTCATGGAAGTCGCCAAGATGCGCGCAGCTAGGCTGCTGTGGGCCAAGCTCTTGACCCAGTTCAATCCGAAGGACCCGAAGTCGCTGTCGCTGCGCACCCATTGCCAGACCTCGGGCTGGTCGCTGACCGCGCAGGACGTCTACAACAATGTGATGCGCACCACCATCGAGGCGATGGCGGCGACTCAAGGTCACACCCAGTCGCTGCACACCAACGCGCTCGACGAGGCGCTGGCGCTGCCGACCGACTTCTCGGCCCGGATCGCGCGCAATACCCAGCTGTTCCTGCAGCAGGAGAGCGGCACCAACCGGATCATCGATCCGTGGGGCGGCTCCTACTACGTCGAGCGGCTGACCCACGATCTGGCAGTGAAAGCCTGGGGCCATATCCAGGAGGTCGAGGCGCTGGGCGGCATGGCCAAGGCGATCGAAGCTGGGGTGCCGAAACTGCGGATCGAGGAAGCGTCCGCCAAGACCCAGGCGCGGATCGATGCTGGCCGGCAATCGGTGATCGGCGTCAACAAGTACAAGCCGGTCGACGAAGCGCCGATCGACGTGCTGAAGGTTGAGAACTCCACGGTGCGGCGGCTGCAGATCGACAAGCTGAAGCGGCTGAAGAGCGACCGCAGCCAGGTCGAGGTCGACGCCGCGCTGGCGGCGCTGACCCGCTCGGCCGGCGAAGGCAATGGCAATCTGCTGGCGCTGGCGATCGACGCGGCGCGGGCGAAGGCCACCGTCGGCGAAATCTCCGACGCGCTGGAAAAGGTCTACGGCCGGCATCGCGCCGAGATCCGCTCGATCAGCGGCGTCTACAAACGGGAGACCGCGACGATGTCGAACCGGGTGGAAAAGGTACAGGCGCTGATCGACGCCTTCGAGGACGCCGAGGGCCGCCGCCCCCGGATTCTCGTCGCCAAGATCGGCCAGGACGGCCACGACCGCGGCCAGAAGGTGATCGCCTCGGCGTTCGCCGACATCGGCTTCGACGTCGACATCGGGCCGCTGTTCGCCACCGCCGAGGAAGCCGCCCGGCAGGCGGTGGAGAACGACGTCCACATTCTCGGGGTATCGTCGCTGGCGGCGGCGCATCTCACCGCGGTGCCGGAATTGAAGGCGGCGCTGAAGCAGCAGGGCCGCGAGGACATCATGATCATCATCGGCGGCGTGGTGCCGCCGCAGGACTACGACACGCTGTACAAGGCCGGCGCGGAAGCGATCTTCCCGCCCGGCACCGTGATCGCCGACGCCGCCGAGGAGCTGATCCACAAGCTCAACGCGCGGCTCGGGCACAGCGAGGCGGCGGCGTAACTGCGGATTCGTTGACTTTCTGGTCTGATCAAACCAGAATATTCAGATGAAGCAGATCGGGATTTTTGAAGCGAAAGCGCAGCTATCCAGCCTGCTCGACGAGGTCGAGCGTGGCGGCGAGGTCACGATCACGCGTCACGGCAAGCCGATCGCAAAGCTGGTCCAGGCGACTGCCGAACTATCGCCGGACGAGATCGCCAAACGAAAACACGCCATCCGCAATCTGCGCGCGCTGGCCCGCAAACTGAAGATCCCTGCAACGCAGGACGAGATCAAGGCATGGATCAATGAGGGGCGCCGTTGATCGTCATCGATGCGTCCGCGATTGTCGCACTGTGTCTTGACGAGCGAGACCTTCTGGCCGACGACCAAACATTCGAGAGCCTCGCCGAACAGCAATTGCTGGTGCCCGCGCATTGGCATGCGGAGATCGGCAACGCGTTCGTCACGAATCTGCGACGCGGCCGACTGAGCAATGGACAACTGGCCTACGCAATCGAGAATCTGGCCATCTTGCAGATCGTCACGCAGCCCGTTCCCCGCACCGAAGAGATCGAAGCGACGGTGACCAGGGCCGCCAAGGCCGGCCTCACCTATTACGATGAACTCTATGTCTGGCTCGCGGAATCGAACACACTGCCGCTATTCACCTTTGACAAGCAGATGCGGGAGGCAGCCCAGCAGCGCGGCGTCGTCGTTCTGCCGGCGTGATCGGCGCCCGATTCTGTGGTAGACACGAGACATGACCGACGTCGCCGACGTGTCGCTGGATTCGATCCTCGCGATGCCACGCGGGATGGTCCGGCGCTGAGACTTTGCATGCGGTGTAGCGGGATGTTCCGCTCAATCTCAACTTCGAAATGAATACTTCAATGCAAATGCGCCTTTTGACTGCCATCGCCTGCCTCGCGCTCCTCGCTCCCGCCTTCGCCGCCGGTCCGAAGCCGGATTTTGCCGTCAAGACCAAGGCGATCGACGGCACCGTCTTGCTCGACGCCGGCATCAAAGCCGATCCGGCGCTTGAGGCCGACAGTCTCGCCGAGGGCAGGAAATGGATCGCGCAGAACAAGCTCGACGCCGAGCAGGAATACAAGGACGAGCCGAAGCAGTTCAGCAATGGCCCCTGGACCTATGAGCGCAAATACGCGATCCGATCGGTGGTCGGCGACCGCTATGTCAGCATCGTGCGATCCGACTATAGCAACACCGGCGGCGCGCACCCCAATTCCGACGTCGACACCATCCTGTGGGACAAGACCACGGGCAAGCGCATCAGCATCCGGCCGTTCTTCACCGAGACCGCTGACGGCGGCCCCGCCCTGAAAGCCATCGCCGCCGGCATCCTGGAGTCGCTGAAGGTCGAGAAGAAAGCCCGCGGCGCCGACAGCGGCGACACCGACTACGTCAAGACCATCGAACCCAAACTGCTGAAGCTCGGCGCGGTGACGCTGGCTCCATCGACCGAGGCCGGCAAGAGCTCGGGCCTGACCTACCATTATCCGCCCTATGCGGTCGGCGCCTATGCGGAGGGCAGCTATCTGGCCTTCGTGCCATGGGAGAAGCTGAAGCCGTATCTCACTGCGGAAGGCGCTGCGATTTTCGGCGGCGCGCGGCCGAAGGGCGACGATGACCGCCAATAAGCCGATCGACGTCGCATCGATGGCTGACGAACTCCGCGCACGCTCCCGCGCCACGCTGGCGCGCGCCATCACTTTGATCGAAAGCCGCCGCGCCGATCACCAGGCCGCGGCGCGCGATCTGGTGCAGGCGCTGCTGCCGCAGACCGGCCAGGCAATCCGGGTCGGCATCACCGGCTCGCCGGGCGTCGGCAAATCCACCACCATCGACGCGCTCGGCATGTTCCTGATCGAACGCGGCCACCGGGTCGCGGTGCTGGCAGTCGACCCGTCCTCGGCGCGCACCGGCGGTTCGATCCTCGGCGACAAGACGCGGATGGCGCGGCTGTCGGCAGAACAGCACGCGTTCATCCGCCCCTCGCCGTCCTCCGGCACGCTGGGCGGCGTCGCGGCGAAGACCCGCGAGGCGATGCTGCTGTGCGAGGCCGCCGGCTTCGACGTCGTGCTGGTGGAGACCGTCGGCATCGGCCAGTCCGAAACCGCGGTCTGCGACATGACCGATTTCTTCCTCGCCTTGATGCTGCCCGGCGCCGGCGACGAATTGCAGGGCATCAAGAAGGGCCTGGTCGAACTCGCCGACATGATCGCGATCAACAAGGCCGATGGCGACAATGTCGCGCGCGCCAATCTGGCGGCGGCCGAATATCGCGGCGCGCTGCATATCCTGACCCCGCGCTCGGAGCACTGGCACCCGCCGGTGCTGACCTATTCGGGACTGACCGGCGCCGGCATCGCGGAATTGTGGCAGAAGATTCTCGACCATCGCACCGCGATGCAGGCCTGCGGCGATTTCGCCGCGCGCCGCCGCGAGCAGCAGGTGAAATGGATGTGGACCATGCTGGAGGACCGCTGGAAGGCGCGGCTGCGCGCCGACCCCGCGATCCGCGCCAAAGTGAAGTCGACCGAGGCTGCGGTCGCCGATGGCCGGGTCACGCCAGCGCTCGGCGCCGACCAGATCGCGGAGCTGATGACTTGACGCTGCGCATCCTGATCACCGGGTTCGGGCCGTTTCCCGGCGCGCCGTACAATCCGACCCCGGTACTGGTGGCGCGGCTGACACGTTTGCGGCGGCCGGCGTTCGCCGAGGTCGAGCTGCGCAGCCACATCTTCCCGGTGAGCTATCGCGCCGTCGATACCGAGTTGCCGATGCTGCTGGCGCAGCATCGGCCGGATGCGCTGTTGATGTTCGGACTGGCGACGCGGACGCCGTATCTGCGCGTCGAAACCCGCGCCCGCAATGCCGTCACCCAGCTCTGGCCGGATGCCGCGCATGCGAAGTTGCGCAGCGCCTCGATCGCGCCCGGCAGCGCCGCGCAATCGTTCGGGCCGCATACCGCGCGGCTGCTGCGCGCCGCGCTTGCCACCGGGATCGATGCGCGCGCTTCGCGCGACGCCGGGCGCTACCTCTGCAATTATCTGAGCTGGCGGGCGATCGAGGCCTGTGGCGACGCCGATGGCCCACGCCTTGCCGCCTTCGTGCATGTGCCGGCGGTGCCGCGCGATGTCACACCGCGACGGCAGGCGTCTGGGCGCGTCACCGCCGAGCAACTGGTCGACGCCGGCGAAGCCATCCTGCTGGCGATGGTGGGCGAAGCGCGGCGGGTCGCCCGCGCAGGTTAACCCTACCGCCAAACATCGTCGGTTCCGGTCCACGCTGCAGGCCACCGCGCGGCTTATTCTGCGTTACTCCAAACGCAGATATCGGTCGGACAGCGAGCATCAGCCATGGACGTCAGCCGACGCAATTTTCTCGCAGCCTCCGCCGCTGGCGCGCTGGCGATCTCCGTCACGCCGTTGCGCGCGGCACCGTTGACATCGAGCCTCGGGCGCGATGCCACCCAATATGGCGTGCGACCGAACAGCCCGGACGATCAGACCATCGCGTTGCAGCGTGCGATCGACGAGGCGGCGCGGGCCCAGCTGCCGCTGGCGCTGCCGCCGGGCACCTACCGCTCCGGCATGCTGCGGCTGTCCGGCGGCTCGCAACTGATCGGCGTGCGCGGCGCGACGAAACTGATCTTCACCGGCGGGGCATCGCTGTTCGAAAGCCAGGGTGCCGGCGGTATCGGCCTCACCGGGCTGACGCTCGACGGCGCCCGCATCAAGCTGCCGACCCGACGCGGACTGGTGCACTGCCTGCAAGGCCGCGACCTGCGCATCCAGGACTGCGAGATCGCCGCCAGCGGCGGCAGCGGCATCTGGCTGGAAAACGTCGCCGGCGAGATCAGCGGCAATACACTGACCGGCATCGCCGTCACCGGAGTGGTGTCGTTCGACGCCCAGGGCCTGACCGTAGCGCGCAACACCATCATCGGCACCAACGACAACGGCATCGAAATCCTGCGCACCGCGATCGGCGACGACGGCAGTATCGTCAGCGGCAACCGGATCGAGAACATCAAGGCCGGGCCTGGCGGCTCCGGACAATACGGCAACGCCATCAACGCGTTTCGCGCCGGCAATGTCATCGTCAGCGGCAACCGCATCAGCAACTGCGACTATTCGGCCGTGCGCGGCAATTCGGCGTCCAACATCCAGATCACCGGCAACAGCATCAGCGGCGTCCGCGAGGTCGCACTGTATTCGGAATTCGCGTTCGAGGGCGCGGTGATCGCCAACAACACCGTCGACGGCGCCGCGGTCGGCGTCTCGGTCTGCAATTTCAACGAAGGCGGCCGGCTCAGCGTGGTGCAGGGCAACATCATCCGCAACCTGCTGCCGAAGCGGCCGATCGGCACCGCACCCGACGATGACGCCGGCGTTGGCATCTATGTCGAGGCCGACACCGCGGTGACCGGCAATGTGATCGAGAAGGCGCCGTCGTTCGGAATTGTCGCCGGATGGGGCAAGTACCTGCGCGACGTCGCCATCACCGGCAACGTGATTCGCGACACCTTCATCGGCGTCGGCGTCTCAGTGGCGGACGGTGCCGGCAGCGCGTTGGTCAATAACAACATGATCTCGGGCGCGCCGCGTGGCGCCGTGGTCGGGCTCGATCATGCCAGGCCGGTGACGCCGGATCTAACCGCCGCAGGGGCCGCGCGCTATCCGCAGGTGGTGATTGGCAGCAACGCGACGCGATGACGCGGCGGCATACCGCGCCTGCCCTGCCCGCAACCTGCTCGCCTGGAACTTGAGCCGTGCTGTCGCGAGCTGGCGCTGGCTTCAGAACGCGTTGCGCAACAGCGGATAGCGCTGCTGCAACAGTTCGGCATCGAGCGCCTGTTGCCACGGCTCGGCGTCCTCGGTTGCGATCGAAATTGACGGCAACGCAGATTCGGGTTGCGGCGCAGCGGAAAGCATCGGGGCTGAAGGCGGGCTGAGGCTGTCCGGCAGGTCGATCGCGATCGGCACCGACGGCTGATCGCAAGCCTCGTCCTCGAAAAAGGCGACGTACCGCGGCGGCAGCGCGGAGCGACGGCCGAGCCAGGACAGATCAATCGGCCGGTTGTCCGGCGAGGCCTCGCGGTTGAGCAGCCCATGCCAGGTCGCCACAGCGGTCTTGGCTTCCTGGACGTTCTCAAGGAACGCCAGTTCGCCGAAATAGCGTCGCCAGCGGCCGGTTTCGAACAGATCGGTGAGGTATTCTAGGCGTTGCTCAGCGAGCACGCACCACCGCTCAAGGATGGCGCGCCCACGCGCTGCGTCGGTTAGTTCCATGATGAAAAGGTCCGCCAGGAGGAAGGACAGACGCGGACGCAACACGAACGAATCGACTGAATTGTACGAGCGATATTGTTAACAAAAGTTTACTGAGTCCACTCAGTTGCGCTACCTGCACGTTACGAGCGGCGCGCGGCTGTGATCAGCAGGGGGCAATGCCGAGTGACTAACCGTCGGACCGCGGCGGTCGCGCTTCGCTGAGAAGGCCGGCCCGTACGCTATCGTCAAAGTTGCAACGACGGCGCCGGATGCCGACAATTCGGCGCATTGCCACGCGGGCCTGTCCCGCAGGGGACATCAGAAACGAGAGACCCGCCCGGGGGGACAGCCGGGCGGGTCAAGCCATATTGGCGCCGGGGTGGATGGGCGCTCGCGCCGAATACAGCCTCGTCGGGGAGGGATTTCCTCTCCCACCCTTATTGGTGTTCAAGACATCGAAAAACGTTCAAGCCGATCGCCGAGATTTTTAACTTTCGGACTCGGCGCTATTTCGCCGCGGACGGTTCGGGAATTGCGACCGCGGGGGCCGCAATCGCCCCACCCTGCACCGCGGAAACCGCGGCAAAGGCGTCGACCTCACCAGCACCGAACAGGTCGTCGCGCCCCGGCGCGCCGAGATCGTGCGCCGTCTGCGTCAGAATGGCGCGGACCTGATCGGGCTTGAGTAAGGGATCGCGCGCGATCATCAGCGCGACCACGCCGCTGACATAGGCCGCCGAGAACGACGTCCCCGACATCATCTCGTATTTGCCGCCCGGTGCGGGCAGAAAGATATCGACGCCGGGTGCTGCGACCGCGATGTGGCTGCCGCGGTTCGACGCCGCGAACAGCCCGTCCGAACTGTCCGTGGCGCTGACCGCGATCACGCTGGGATTGGCGGCCGGATAGAGCGGCGGCGAGGTCGGACCGGCATTGCCGCTGGCTGCGACCATCACGATTCCCTTCGCTGCGACCGCCGCGAGCCCCCGCGCAATCAGCGGATCGTTCGGCCCGGCGAAACTCATATTGACGATCCGGGCGCCATGCGATGCGGCATAATCGAGACTTTTCAGGATCACGAAGGAGGTGCTTTCCGCGCCGGCCTTCGCCGTCCCGAACGCGCGGATCGCCAGGATCTTCGCCGATGGCGCGCTGCCGATCAGCCGGGCATGTGCCGCGATCGCGCCTGCGATGCCGGTGCCGTGAAGATGCGGACCCTGCTTGCTGATCAGCGCATCGAACGAACCAGCGAGTGCTTCGGCCAGTTCGGGATGGGCGCCATCGATCCCGGAATCGATCACCGCGACGATCACGTTGCCGCCGCGCGACAGCGCATGCGCCTGCGGCAGGCGCAGCTTGGTCAGCGCGTATTGGGCGGGATCGCCCTCCTCTGCCGCGGCGGCCGGCTTGTCGCCCTGCAGCGCGTAGAGGAAATTCGACTGTACCGAGCGTACGCCGACGTCGGCGCCGAGTTCACGGACCACCGTCTGCGGCGAACGCCGGCCGCCGATGCGGAACAGCGCGATCGTGCTGTCGAGCAATGAAATGCGCTGCGAGCCGAGCCGCGTCAGCCGATGACGCCGGGCCAGGGTATCGGTCTGGGCATCGGTCAGCGCGCCGTCGAGTTCGACCACGATCTGGTCAGGGACGAAGCTGCGAGCGGCGACCGCGCGCGGGCTGGCGCGGCGTACGCCGCCGGCCTCGCGAGGCACCCGCTTGCGTTTCTTGCCACCGTTACCCCCCCGCCAGTCGTCGATGACCCACAGCGGCGCGCAAGTGGCGCCGCCGTTCAGATAGTTGCACTGCGAGGGCGTGATCCTGGTGTGCCGCAATCGGCGAAACTCACGATCGACCATCGGCAGGACGTCAGGAACTGTCCCCCTGGGGGTGCGTCCGGGATCGAGGTTGGTTGGTTGCAGCGGTGGGACGACCGGCGGCACGATGGGAGGTGGCGTGAGCGTCGGCGGCGGGACGACCGGGGGCGGCGTGAACGTCGGCGGCGGAACGACAGGGGGCGGTGTGAACGTCGGCGGCCGGAGTTGGGCTTGCACGCGCGCGACCGGTGCGTTGGCGAGCAGCGCAGCAACGGTAGCCAGCGCCAGCATTGCCGGTCGGGCGATTCGGCGGCCGGCACGGTTACTCATCATTTGAATCCGATCGCCGGCGGCGCGCTATGGCGCGGGCAATGCGAGGCTGACGATCTTCTCGTCCTGCAGCCGATTGATCAGGGCGGCCGTGTCCTGCTTCGACAGCGACTGGCCGCCGAATTGCAGCCTGAAGATGCCGCCCTTGCCGCTGTCGATCACCGAAGCCTGGTAGCGGTCGAGCAGCGCTGTGATCTCGGCGGCGCGCGCGTCGGGCGCAAATCGCACAAAGGCACGCGGCGCGGGCTCAACACCGAGGCTGCGGGTAATCGGCTCGGCCTGCCGCGACGCCGGCGCTTCCACCGGCCGCGACTGGTAGGATGCGACCTGGAAGGCTCCGGTCTGCGGCCAGAACAGCATCGCGCCGATTAGGCCGGCCTGCAGTAGCAGCGCCAGCCCGGCCAGCGAGGCCGACCAGACCAGCGCCTGCGGCGACAGACCGGCAAAAAATCCTGCGAACCGCGCCGACAGCCCGGACGAGGCCGACGCGCCGCGCGCCGGCTCCGCGTCGATCGCCGCGAACAGCTTCTGCATAGCCCGCGGCGACGGCCCGCCCAGGCTCTCATTGAGTTCGATGGTCGCGGAATATTCCTCCTGGATCGCCGCGTATTGCCTGGCCAACGCTGGATCGCGGGCGAGCGCGTCGTCGACCCGACGGGTGTCGCGTGCGTTCAAGGTGCCGGCGGCGCGCCAGGGTAACAGCGCCTCGATCTCCCCGGGATCCTGCTCCAGCATTTTCCTGCTCATCGCCATCATGGCCAGCCTCGCTCCACGCCGGCTGCCTGGAGCAGTTCGGCCAATTTCTTGCGCGCATAGAACAACCGGGTCTTCACGGTGTTCTCCGGAATCCCGACGATCTCGGCGACCTCCTCCACGGATTTCTCGTGGTAATAGACAAGGTCGACGATTTCCCGATGGTCCGGCGAAAGCGACGTCAGGCACTTCCGCAGCGCTTCGCCCGTGTCCTTCTTCTGCACCGCCACTTCCGGATTGTCGGCCGTGTCCTCAATCGCAGCGGCGTCCTCGTCATCCAGTTCAGCATCCTTGCGGCGTCGCAGCGCGGACAGCGCCTTGAACCGAGTGATCGCCAACAGCCAGGTGGAAACCGCGGAACGGCCTTCGAACTTGCCGGCCTGGCGCCAGACATCAAGGAAAACCTCGCTGATGAGATCCTCCGCGAGCTGTTCGTTCCGCACCAGCCGTAGCCCGAAGCGAAAGACCCTGACATGATGCCTGCCGTACAGAACCTGCATCGCGGCACGGTCGCCTTGAGCAATCCGGGCGATCAGAACGTCGTCCGCATCGGCTTGCGTGGTACTCACTGGCCGTCTCGCAAAGTTGGTCGGTTTGATCGGGCAGAAGGTTCGACGGGCAAAGGCAAAATCTTCCTGTTAGCCGGCTAGGCGCGGCGCATCTGTGAGGTAGCGCACAGAACCGATCCATCAGCGTCGGCGCGTTTCGATCCCCGAGCTCGCACATGCCGCAACTGGCACCAGCCCTGAGCGGGCGACTCGAATTGCCTGGCCGGCGAAGCCCCTGGAACCTTATCAAGCCTCCGCCCGCTTAGCAGAATTTGCACGATATATCCGCAGCAATTGCCGACTGTCGCTCACCCAGCGCCCTGGTTTTGCCAAAAGGTACAATTTTGCAGCCAAATCAATGGTGTAACGAAACGGAGCGTGACCCAGCAAGATATGTTGGATACCAAACCTAAAGGCTTTGCCGGTAGCTTTCGGGAACTGAGTTCCACCCTTGCGGGGCCCCATGGGCATGACGGCCGCCATTTCTAGCGCCATTGCTGACAATTTCGACGGTGCGGACCAGGTTCGGACACTGGCGGTTCGCGCTCGGCGTGGCCGGCAGCGTCGCCAGATGCTGGACCTGATCGGTCTCAGCTATGTGGTCGATGCCGGCATCTTGCTGCTTTATGCCTATGCGGGGACCATCCCGGTCACGGTCGGACCGGCGTTTGCAGCCTGCGGCCTGATCGCGGTGGCGGTCTTCATAGCGCTGTCGGAAGCAGGGTTCAACGACCGCTTCAAGGATCACTATTTCGTGGTCCAGCAGGCGATCGTTAATCTGCTGGTGATGCTGTCCTTCGCCTATGCGGTGCCGGAAGTCGGCTTCATGTTCCTGTGCACGCTGTTCGTGGTGTTCAGCTTCAGTTCGCTGCGCTCGACCCCGCGCCAGACCGTGGTGGCCTGGGTCGCGATGACCATCGCGCTGGCCGTGCTGTTCATGCTCACCGACCGGCCGCTGTCGATGCCGCACGGCTCGCCGCTGGAGCGCCTCGCCACCACGCTGGTGATCGCGCTGTCGGTCGGGCGCTGCATGTTCCTCGGCATCATCTCCAGCACGCTGCGTGAGTCGCTCTACAAGCGCGGCGTGCAGCTCAAGGAAGCCTATGAACGGATCGAGCAGCTCGCCGAACTCGACGAGCTCACCGGATCGTTCAACCGCCGCTGCATCATGCGGATGCTGGACAACGAGATCGCGCAGGCGGAACGCACCCATAGCCCGCTGTCGGTGGCCTTGATCGACCTCGACTGGTTCAAGCGCATCAACGACACCCACGGCCACCCGACCGGGGACGAGGTGCTGCGGACCTTCGCGATCACGATCTTCGCCAACATCCGCAACCTCGACAAATTCGGCCGCTACGGCGGCGAGGAATTCCTGCTAGTGCTGCCGAACACCGCACACGACGAGGCGGTCTTCATTCTCGAGCGGCTGCGCGCGATCGTCGCCGATCTGGACTGGAGCGCGTTCTCGCCCGGCATGTCGGTAACGATTTCCGCCGGCCTCGCGACACTGATGCAGGACGAATCTCCCGACGCATTCCTGGCGCGCGCCGACAGCGCGCTTTACACAGCCAAGGACCGCGGACGAAACCAGATCGCCAGCGCCTGAGAAAATGGCGTACCGAAACAATGCTCCAGGATAGAGTGATGAGTTCCAGATCAAATAGTTCCGCAGCAAGCCTGCTCGATGAGTTGCAGACCACGCTGGCACACGGCACCGTGGCGCGCCGGGTGGAAACCCTGCGCCGCGTCACCGACCTCTTCCTCGACGGAGTCGTCGACTATTCCGACGATCAGATCGCGGTGTTCGACGACGTCTTCAACGCCATGGTCCAGCAGATCGAAACCCAGGCGAAAGCCCTGCTGGCGCAGCGCCTCGCGCCGATCGCCAAGGCGCCGCCGCGTATCATCCATCACCTGGCGTTCGAGGATCTGATCGAGGTCGCAGCGCCGGTGCTGTCGCAGTCCGAACAGCTCGACGACGCCACATTGATCGCCAATGCGCGCAGCAAGAGCCAGGGCCACATGCTGGCGATCTCGACCCGGCGCGCGCTGAGCGGCGCGGTGACTGACGTGCTGGTCGAACTCGGCAACGAGGAGGTCGTGCACAGCACCGTGAAGAATCCGGGCGCGCAGTTCACCGACAACGGCTATTCCGCGCTGGTGGCCCGCGCCGAGAGCAACGACGCGATCGCCGTCGAACTCGGCCTGCGGCCCTCGATACCGCGCGCGCAGTATCTGAAGCTGATCGCCGTGGCCTCGGCATCGGTGCGGCAGCGGCTGGAGGCGGCGAACCCCAAGGCGGCGGCCGACGTGAGCAATGCAGTCCGACAGGCGACCAGACTGGCGCGGTCGGCGCCCGGCACGATCAACCGCGAGACCACCATCGCCCACGGCCTGGTGCGGTCGCTGTACGAAGACGGCCGGCTCGACGAGCGCATGATCGCAAACTTCGCGAACGACGGGAAATTCGACGAGACCAACGCGGCGATCGCCTGCCTGGCCCATGTCACGGTAGAAGTCGCCGAGACGATGATGGTCGAATCCCGCGACGAAGGCGTGCTGATTCTGGCCAAGGTCGCGGGTCTAACGTGGTCGACCGTCAAGGCGATTATCGACATGCGCGACGACCTGGCGGGCATGAAATCGACCGATCTCGACGAATGCCGCGTCACCTATGAGCGGCTGCGGACCTCGACCGCGCAGCAGGTGCTCCGCTTCCACCGGATGCAGCAGGGCGCCGCCGCCTCGGCGCCGGCGGCGTAGGCGGAATTGCTCGAAGCCGGTCGCTAGCGGCGATGATGGCGGTCGCTCGACGCTGGCTGGCCTTCAGCAGCATCCATCATCACCAGTCCTTCGAAACGGGAGAACATCGCGACGGCCGCCGGGCTCAATGTCGCTTCGCTCGCCGCCAGATCGCGCTCCAGCCGAACGGCATCGTCCGCCGCAACGCCGGCCCGTTTCAGCGCGTCGCGCGATCTGATGGCATCGCCGGCGCACAGCACCACCGCCCATCCCGCCTGGGTCCGACGCAGCAAGGCGCGCCCGCCCATATCGCTCTGCGACCAGTCGGCGATCGCATGGTTTCCTGCCACGACAACGGGGGCGATGCTGAGCACCGCCCCCGGCTTGTCGAACATGCCTCGCAGCAAGCGGGAAATTGCCATCTCGTCGGCGGTTTCGGCGCGGACGACTCCGGCCGAGAGAAAGAAGATCGCCACGACAAGGCGATATCGATTCGCGATCACCATGAACTCCTTGGGCGTGCAACCGGGACGATCCACCGCCGGTCGTGATCCCGGCGCCCGCAAGGACGCCAGGATCGTTTCGCATTTGCCGATTACCAGCGCGCCTTGACGCCGGCATAGACCGCGCGACCGCTGCCCGGTTCGAACAGCGCCGATCCCGCATTGGCGCGATCGATGATGCTGGCGGAGGCGATATAGGCCTTGTTGGTGAGGTTGCGCCCCTCGATGTAGATCGAGTACGGCCCGCCATTGTCGACGCCCGCCTTGAGGCCGAGCAGCGCATACGGCTCGGTCGTCAGCGTATTCGCGCTGTCGACATAGTAGGCTTGCGGCACCCATTCGAGATTGGGACCGATGTAGAAGCCGTTCGAATTCTTGTAGAGCAGTTCGGCCCGCAGATAGTGCCGCGGGGCGCCGGGCAGCTGATTGTTGCCGAAGCGGGCATCGTTGTCGAAGCGGAAGTCGTTCAGCGTGTAGGCGAGATTGAGCCAGAGCTTGTCGGGCTGCGGGCCGGCGTCGAACAGGCCCTTGAAGAACGCAATACCCAGCCCCGCCTCGATGCCCTGGTGCACGGTGCGGTCGGCATTGGTGACGTTGCAATTGCCGAACGCGCTGTACAGGCAGAGCAATTCGTCCTTGATCTCAGCGCGATAGCCGGTCAGTTCCCATGTCAGATCCGGCCGCTTGCCACGGGTGCCGAGCTCATAGGTGGTGGCGCGCTGCGGCCGGATGCTGGTGAAGGGGATGAACGGGATTCCCGGCCCCGACGAGCTTTCGCCGAAGCTCGGCACCTCGGCGCTGCGCGAGATATTGCCGAACGCTTGCCAGGTCGGATCGATATTCCAGAGCAAGCCGGCCTTCGGGCTCCACAGATCGAACGACGTCGAACCGGACTGATCGCCGTCAACGAGGAAACGGTCGGCACGATTCCGCGTGGCGTGCAAGAACTGCGTGCCGGCAACGGATGCAACTGTCGGCAGGAAGTAGAACGAATCCTCCAGATACAGCGAGGTGTTCTTCGAATTGTCGATCGACGATGACAGCAACGCGCCCTTCTGGCCGGCGACGTTGGCGTATTGCTTGTTGTCGATCTGGCCGTTGACGACGTTGACGCCGGCGATCAGCACGTTGCGAAAGCCGCCGATATTGCGATCGTCGGTGACCTTGGCGAAGCCGCCATAGTCCTGGTAGCGATAGTCGAGCCACTGGAAGATCGGATGCATCAGATGGCGGTCGAGGCCAAAGGCGCCGACATCCACCGTGGTGTTCTCGAACCGGATCGTGGTCTTGTTGGCGAGCCGCACGGTGTCGATGTTGCGCTGCTGATCGAGCGCGATGTTGCCGGCGGCTGCGGTTTCCGGAGAATTCAGCGCCGAGGCCTTGGTGACGCTGCCGGGAATGCGCTGCCGCACCTCGTTGGCGTTGAGATAGAACCGCGTCTCTATGTCGGGCGAGATCTGGTAGCCGACATTGCCGCTGACGCGGGTGGCGTGGCCGTCGCTGTGATCGCGAAAGCCGTCGGTGGCCTGCGTCGAGGCGGTGAGGAAACCGTCCCACGGCCCGTTGGCGCCGCCGGCATTGGCCTGCAGCCGCCGGAAGCCGAACGCGCCGCCGTCGATGCTGACGCCGTTGACGAACGGATCGCGGCCGGTCGGCGTCACGAAATTGATCGCGCCGCCGAGCGAATTGGCGCCGAATTGCAGCGCGTTGCCGCCCTTGTAGACGGCGACATATTTATACGCGGTCGGATCGATCTCCTGGAAATCGCCATAGCCGTCGGCGGTGTTGATCGGGATGCCGTCCATATAGAGCTGCACGCCGCGCAGATGGAAATTGCGCGACAGGCTGGAGCCGCGAATCGACAGCCGCGTGTCGTCGCCCCATTTCGGCTGCGCGAACACGCCCGGCACGTAGTCGAGAATGTCCTTGATGGTGTTGGCGACAGTGGAGTTTTTGTAGGCCTCGGCCGGCACGATGGCGACGCCGCCGGGGGTCTGCTGGATGTCGCGCAGCGCCTGCTGCACGGTGAGCACGGTCAGCGACGGTCCTCTAGCCTGATCGCTGGCCTGCGGCGCCACCGGCGCCGGATTGCGAACCCGCGATGCCCGGGTGGCGCGCGCGGCGCTGCGCTGCGGCTGGCGCGCGGCGGCCGCGCGTTGCTGCTGCGGAGCGTCGACGGTCACGGCCGGCAGCGACGGCTGCGGACCGGTTTGGGCGAAGGCGGAGACGGACACGAGAACGGCGGCAGATGCCAGCATGACGCTGCGCATCCGCATGAACGCGGAAGACATAGGAGAACCCCAACTACTGATGTGACGGTGAAGCGAGCGCGAAAAGCGCGGGTCGTCAGATCAGTCGCGGTGGACCGCGGGGCTGGTGGTCATGGGTCGGATCGGGTGCGACGCGCGGCGTCTCGAACGTCGGTTGCGGCGCCACCGCAATGGCGACGCGGCCGAGCAGGACCGGCTGCGCCGGCGGCAACGCACCGGCGACGTGATTGCCGACGCAGATCGGGCAGCGGACCGTGGCCGACTTGGCGGGCTTGCCGGCATCATCCAACGCGGCGGTCGCGTCGCCGCCATTGAGGCAGAATTCATGCGCGGCGGCGAAAGCTGGCGGCGATAGCGACGCCAGCAGCGCGCTGGACAGGATGACGTTGAGCACAAGCGCATAGGCGGCGGCGAAGGCAGCCGCCGTTCCGATCCGTCTCTTGCGCGAAAAAAGCCCCAAATCCGCCATCCCTTAACTTTTGGTTAACATGGCCGGGAGGCGATTCAAAGTCATTTGCAGCAGGCCGCCAGATCGCGGCCCGTCAGCGCGCGCCTTGCAATCAATACCGCAGCAATTTCGCGCCCGCCAATGCGCCGATCGCGGCGACCAGCGCGGCCGACAGCGTGTACCAGGCGGCGACGAACAGCGGCGAATCGTCGTTGCAATGCGCGGCATAGAGCGTCGCCGCCAGTCCCGCCGATACCAGACCGGCGAGCGCGCCGGCCAGCGCCGGCCGCGCCGGAGCGCCGCGGCGCAGCGCCAACAGCGCCGCCGCCAGCAACGGCAGCGACAGCAGCGGAATCGTACTCACGCACAGCATCGCATTGTTGCCGACCAGCCGCCGCATCATCGGTTGCCGCTGCGGCACCATCATCTCGGCGCCGATCGCAAGCGCCAGAACCGCCACCGGAATCAGCAGCAGCAGGATCCAGCCCTGCGCCGAAGCCTCGGGCCGCGACAGATGCAGGCTGACCGCGACCGCCGACATTGCCAGCGCCAGCGTCACCACGAATTTGAGATCGAAGAACGGATTATGCATCGCGGTCATGATGTCGGGGCGCAGGCCGATGGTCGACAGCAGCATCGCAGCCGAAACCGGGATCGCGACCAGCAGCGACGCCGCCAGCACCGGCGCGACCGGCATGGCACGGTTGCCGGCGTCGGCCGCCAGCGATTGGATCAGCCTGTCAGTGTCCATGCTCATGTCGACCTCAATCTGGCTGCAAGCGCCGACAGCCCGCGGTGCAGGGCGACCCGCACGGCGCCTTCGCTCATCGACAATTTGTCCGCGGTCGCCTTGATCGATGCGCTCTCCACCGCGATCGATTGCAGTACGTCGCGTTGCCGCGGCGGCAGCGCCTCGAGATGCTTGGCGACCTCACCCGGCGGCAACGTCTCCGCCACCGGCTCGCTCGGGATCGTCTCGGCGAAATCGTCGATATTGACGAACACCCGGCGGCCGCGACGGCGTAGCGCGTCGATCAGCTTGTTGCGCGCGATCGCGAACAGCCACGGCGCGAACGGCGCGGTCGGGTCCCAAGTCTGTCGTTTCAAGTGCACGGCCAACAGAATATCTTGCACGATGTCCTCGGATTGATCGACCGGTTGCCCGGCTCGCGCCAGCCCGCGGCGCGCCGCGGCCCGCAACACCGGCGCGACAGCCTTGAGCAGGCGGTGATAAGCAACCGTGTCCCCTGCATTCGCCGACCGCATCAGGTCGGTCCACTCGTCGTCACGTCCGCGCACACGCGCTCCTACAAGCCAGTTCGGCCCGATTGTCAGATTGTTACCGCTATCGGCACGATCACGAAACTGTGATCTGCCAAAAAAGGATCGGTTTCAGCACGCCCGAGCCACCGGCGACCGGACCCTCCCATAGCATCGTTCGGGCGGCAGGAGCCACCTCCGCCGCGGCGTCGGTCTGCAGTTGCCCCGGTTTTGCCGTGGATCAGCGAAGAATCCCCTTGTTTTGGCCCCGCTGGTGACACGCCGCGCGTGTGTTTGGGCGCAGGGGCTGGCAACTGGGGAGATTGCCATGAAGTTCAAAGCCAGCGGGCGCTCGGCATTGATCATCGCAGCAGGGTTGTGGATTTGCTTCTGGGGACCGTTGCAGATCACCGAGAGCGCGGCCGCGTCGCCGGAAGTTTCCGGCGCAGCGGCGAAGATCAAGCACGCCGCCGCGCCGGTGGCGGCCAAGAAGGTCGCCAAACACAGGCACCGGCATCTAAAGAAGGATGCCTCGGCCAGATCGCGCAAATCCGCCGAAGCAGCAGCCAAAACGGAGTCCAGCGACGCTCCAGCCACCGCGACCCGCGACGAGCAACTGCCACCTGCGGTCGCCAATGCCAATGCCCAACTGCCTGCGGCCAATGTCGCCGCCGGCGAGCCCGCGTCGGCGAAGGTCGTCGGCCAAGGCGATGCGCAAACCGCGCGACCGGTTGGGTCGGCCGCTAACGCCGAGATCGTCGCCTCCGACCAATTGAACGAACTCGATCTCGCGGTCGCCGACGAGAAGCCCAAGCTGGTTGCCCCGCCGGCCGAGGTGAAGCCCGCCAATGACGACGACGCCTGGAGCAAATCCTCGCTGATCGGCAAGATCTTCATCGCGTTCGGCGGATTGCTGACGCTGGCCTCCGCGGCTCGGATGTTCATGGCCTAGGGTGCGCGGCGACACGCGGAATTCCGCCGGCGTCACCCACCTTGAACCCGGTCGCGCCAGCGGGCACATTGCGCGCGGCCGCGGTCGGCCGCGCAGCGTGGGAATTGAACATGAGCAGCTTCGAATACATTATCGTCGAGCGCAAAGGCGCGGTCGGTATCGTCCAGCTTAACCGGCCGAAGCTGCTCAACGCTTTGTCGTTCGGGGTGTTCGGCGAGATCGCCGCGGCGATCGACGAACTCGAGGCCGACGACGCGATCGGCTGTATCGTGCTGACCGGCAGCGAAAAGGCATTCGCCGCCGGCGCCGACATCAAGGAGATGCAACCGAAGACCTTCATCGACATGTTCAACAGCGATTTCGCCAGCATCGGCGGCGACCGCGTCGCCAAATGCCGCAAGCCGACGATCGCCGCAGTGTCAGGCTACGCGCTAGGCGGCGGCTGCGAACTGGCGATGATGTGCGATATCATTATCGCCGCCGACACCGCCAAATTCGGGCAACCTGAGATTTCGCTCGGCACCATCCCCGGCATCGGGGGAACGCAGCGCCTGACCCGCGCGATCGGCAAGTCGAAGGCGATGGACCTGTGCCTGACCGGCCGGATGATGGACGCCGCGGAGGCGGAGCGCTCCGGACTGGTCAGCCGCATCGTACCCGCCGACAAGCTGATGGAAGAAGCCGTTGCGATCGCCGAGAAGATCGCGTCGATGTCACGCCCGGCGGCGGCAATGGCGAAAAGCGCCGTCAATCGCGCCTTCGAGACCACGCTGACCGAGGGGATGGCGGTCGAGCGCGACCTGTTCCACGCCACCTTCGCGCTGGAGGATCGCGCCGAGGGGATGGCGGCCTTCATCGAGAAACGCAAGCCGCAGAACAAGAACCGCTGAACCGTCAGATTCGCGGCAGCTCAATGCAGCTTCTGGTAGTTGCAGGCTCGTTCGGTCGCAACTCCAGGCGCCCTGTGGCTAATCTCATCGAGCGGCGACGCGACGCGGTCGTGGCACTTCTGGATCTGCTTCGGCGGAAACGTCGGGCCGCGAACCTTTGTGACCGCCACGTTGGTGTCGCCCAAGGCACGGCCAGTCGCGGCGCAGATGAAATGCTGCTGCGAGCAGGCGAGACAGAACACAGCCTCATAGGTCAGCCGATCGGCTGACGGCGTCTCGGCCAGCCAAGTCTGGGTCATCAGACCAATTTGCGGACATCGGTAAACTAATAAGGTAGCCATATCGTGAATTTTGCACGCGATGACGGTGGGTTGCTTGACGCAGGTCAATCTCGATATGCGGTCTTTTGCCGCGCGACCTGTCGCCATACGGTCGCGTGCGAGAAATTGCCGGGCTCCGGAATCCGGAGTCCCGAATCGGACGTGCCAGAAATCTGAACCTCGTAGTTATACGCGCGGTTGAGTTGGCTCAATGTTAGCCCTTTGGGGCTACCTATTGCTCGCGGGCAACCGGTCCGTCGCTCTTGGAATGACAACCACCATGTCAGTCTCAGGTCTCAGGCGTCGCTTGGCGTGTCCGTCGCTGTCAGCCGCAAGGCTCTGCGGCTTCGCCGCGGGTGTCGTGTTTGCGCTCGGAATCGCACCGACCGACTCGCACTGCGAGACGCTGCGGACCGGCGGAACCGGCGCGGCGGTCGGAATGCTGCAGCAACTCAGCGCCGCTTTCAGCGCGCATGATCTCGACACCAAGCTCGAGGTGATTCCCGGTCTCGGCAGTTCAGGCGCGATCGCGGCCGTCGCCGACGGCGCGCTCGATTTCGCGGTCGCAGGGCGTCCGCTCAAGCCCGACGAGGCCGTCAAGTCACTGACCTCGGTGGTGCTCGCACGCACACCATTTGGGCTGGCGAGTTCGTATCCGGCTCCCGGCAACATCGCCAGCCGTGACATTGCGGCCTTCTTCCTGAATCCGACGGCGGCCTGGCCCGACAGCACCAGGGTTCGCATCATCCTGAGGACAAGGGATGACTCCGACACGTCAACCCTTGGCGCCGCCTTTGCAGGAATGCTGGCTGCGGTCGAGCAACTCAGGCAGCGTGCCGAAATTCCGATCGCGGTGACCGACCAGGACAATGTCCGGATCGCCCGGCAAGTCGAGGGGGCGCTGACGGCGGTCAGTCTGACCCAGGTCGTGACCGAGAGCCCCTACCTGCACTTCCTCGCAATTGACGGCGTCGAGCCGACGCTGGAGAATTTCGAGCGCGGCACCTACCCGTATGGCAAGGACCTGTTCATTGTATTCCCTGCGCGCAACAAACCCGCGATCGAACGCTTGGTCGCATTCATTCGATCCCCCGAAGGCGAAAAGCTGCTGCGTGAAACCGGCAATCTCGCAGCGCAGCCATGAGCGGGCCTGACCGCACTTCGATCGCCACCAACGCCCGGTCGTTGCGCAAGACCGTCAATGTCGTCGCGCTCGTCGTGGCATTGACGATCACGATTTCCGCGCCACTCGCATTTGGGCTGATCGGATATCAGATCGAAGCGACACGCGCGACGTTCAGGGCGGAGCTCAGCGCAAACCGTCTGGCTCGTTACATCTACCGCAGTCCCGAGATGTGGGAGTATCAACCGGCGCGTTTGGGCGAGCTGATCGAGCTGCCCGAAGCGCCGTTCAAACTCGGCCGAAACCGGATCGTCAATCGTGCCGGCCGAACGTTACTGGTTGAAGGCAACGGCGAGTTGCCGGCGCATTTTCTGATCACCCGGAGTTATCCGATCGTGGTTGCCGGCGTCACCGAAGGGATCGTCCAGTTCGACGCTGCTTTGGACCCGCTGCTGGAGCGAATTGGCATCGCCAGCCTGATCAGCCTGCTGCTTGGCCTGTGCAGCTATTTCGCGGTGCGCGTGTTCCCACTGCGAGCGCTCGACCGGACCTTGCGCGACCTCGAGCAGGCCAACGAGATCATTCACGACAAGAATACCAAGCTGGAAATCCAGAATCGCGCGCTGCGGGTGCGCGAACGGGCGCTGGAAACCACCAAGGCGGCCCTGAAACATCGCTCCAGCCAGTTGATCGAAGCTCAACAGCTCGGCAAGATCGGCGACTGGAGCTATCGGCTCGGCGAGACGCATGTCGACTGGGCGCCCGAAATCTACAACCTGCTCGGCTACGACCCCAGCTTCGGCTCCAGCCACGCCGCGGTGATGTCGATCTACGTCGGCGATGGCGCGCATCGGGTTCTGGAAGCGCAGGCCGAAGTGTTGCGGACCGGCCAGGTCAAGACTGTCGACGTCAAGGGCCGGCGCGGCGACGGATCGCTGATGGATTGCGCGGTGACCAGCAAGGCGATGACCGATGCCGAGGGCCGCGTCATCGGCTTCCGCGGCACCATCCAGGACATCTCCGAGCGCAAGCACGCCGAAGAGCAACTGGAGAAGCTTGCCTATTACGACCCGCTCACCGGCCTTGCCAACCGCGCGTTGTTTCATCGTCAGGTCAATGACGTGTTGCAGCGCTGCAGCCGCAATGGGACTGAAGCGGCGCTGCTGCTGCTCGACCTCGACCGTTTCAAGGAGGTCAACGACTCACTCGGCCACGCCGCCGGCGACGAACTCCTGACCAAGGTCGCAAATATGATTTCGCGCGTCCTGGGGAACGATCATTTTCTGTCCCGGCTCGGCGGCGACGAATTCGCGATCATCATGGCCGACTGTACGAACGCGTCCGCGGTCGAAGCCATCGCGACGGACGTGCTGACGGCGATCTCCGGCGCGATCCAGCTGGAGCGCGGCGAGGTCATGATCGGTACCAGCATCGGCATCGCCATGATGCCGCTCGACGGCGCCAGCCTGAACGACTTGCTGCGCAACGCCGACCTCGCGCTGTATCGCGCCAAGGAAGACGGCCGCGGTCGTTATCACTTCTTCGAGGCGGCGATGAACGCCCCAGTTCAGCACAAGATGGCGCTGAGCCGCGACCTGCGTCACGCGGTCAACGAGAACAGTGGGCTTTTCGTCCACTACCAGCCCCAGATCGAGCTGGCGACCGGCCGCGTCGCCGGATTCGAGGCGCTGATGCGCTGGACCCATCCGACACTGGGCAACGTTCCACCGTCGGAATTCATCCCGATCGCCGAGAGTTCGCATCTGATCTGCGATCTCGGGATATGGATTCTGCGCGAAGCGGCGCGGCAGGCCAAGGCCTGGCTCGACGCCGACGAGGCGCCGCGCCAGATCGCGGTCAACGTCTCGGCGGCGCAGATCTGGCACACCGACTTCGTCGGCGACGTCGTGCGCGTGCTCGAGGAAACAGCGCTGCCGCCGCATCTGCTCTGCCTGGAACTGACCGAGAGTCTGCTCGCCGACCACGCCGAGGGCCGAGTGCGGCGGGTGCTGATGGAACTGAAACGGCTCGGCGTCACGTTGGCGCTCGATGATTTCGGCACTGACTATTCCTCGCTCGGCTATCTCACCCAGTTGCCGTTCGACAAGCTCAAGATCGACCGCATCTTCGTCGACGGGATTTCCACCTCGGAGCGCGCGCGGAAATTGCTGCAGGGCGTGATCGCCCTTGGCCGCGGCCTTGGCATGACCATCGTGGTGGAAGGCGTGGAGCAGCCCGCGGAGATCGAAATCCTTCGCCGGTTTAATTGCGATATCATCCAGGGCTACGTGTTCGCGCGCCCGACTCCGGCCGTGCAGGCGCTCGGCTTTGCCCGCAAACTCGACGCCAGACCGATAATGGCCCCGCGTCTGGACGATTGGGCGGCAACGGCCTGACGGATCGGTTCACGGAATATCGGTGGTGGCGGCGTGAGGCGCACGAGATCCGCACCGGGCCAGGCTGATCCCGCTGAACCGCCACAACCGGAGCCGCGACGCACGATCGCGCGGCCGCGGGTCTGTACGCAGCAAACGGCAGCGACGATTACTACGCGTTTGCGCTACCGGTCGAGGATGCCCCATCGATCGAGGCGCCGACAACATAGCCGCCGTCGATGCCGTCAGCCGATGGCTCGACGGTTGGCGCTGCTCCCGGCCAACATGACTATCGTTCGCGGCGGCGCGGGAAAGACGAAATCGGCGCCGGTCGCACAATCTGGATCATCCGCGGCGCTCGAATCGCTTCGGCGACCGCCCCGATCGCCGGTCGCTCCTGCGACCTGTTACTAACTAGAATGGTGACAAAGCAGCCTAAGACGACGGCCAGCGCGGCGGATGGCTGCCCAGCGGCACCGCCGGACGCGCCCAACTGGCCGGCGTCCGTGACAGCGCCGCCGCATGGCGCACCGCGGACAACACGCCGAAGCCGGACTCGATCTGCTCGATGAAGGGGGTTGCCGCCTCGGCCTTGATGTCCTCGGCGGCCAGCCCGTCTTTGACCCTGCCCATGTCCCACAGCCATTTCCCGGTGCGCGCCAGCGACACCTGGACGTGCCAGCTGCCACCCTCGCGCGCCTGCCGCGCTTTGGCGATCATCGCGCCGAACGCCATCAGATAGCCGGTGGCGTGATCGAGTATCTGCGCCGGCAATTCCTTCGGCGCTTCGATGCCGGCGGCCTGTCCCTCGGCGTGATTGAAGCCGGTGGCGCACTGCACCAGCGAGTCGAAACCGCGCCGCTCGGCCCACGGCCCGGCACGGCCATAGGCCGACAACGACACCGAGATGATGCCGGGATTGATCCGCGCAGCGTCCTGCGGCGCAAAGCCGAGTGCGGCCAGCGCGTGCGGCCGATAGCCCTGCGAGAAAATGTCAGCGTCCTTGAGCAGGTCGCGTAGCGCCGCACGGCCGGCCTCTGTTTTCAAATCGGCAAAACTCGATAGCTTGCCGCGACCGGTGTCGATGGTGAGCCACGGAATCGCCGGCAGTTCCGGGCCGGAGACCAGCATGACGTCGGCGCCGTGCGCCGCCAGCGTGCGACCGGCGACGGGACCCGCGATCACCCGCGACAAATCAAGCACGCGCAATCCGGACAATGGTCGCTCGCCAGCCGGCCACGGCTTCGGGTCAGCCTCGCCGATCTTCTCGATCTCGACCAATGGCAGTGCGGCGAGTGCGGCGGCCTGCGGCAGCGCACGCCATTGCTCATATGAGCGCATCAACGCCACCACGCCGCCTTCGGCGTAGGCTGCGGTTTCGAAGGCTTCGCCGTCCCATTGCCGGAGCGCGGCCTGCACCGCATCGCGCTCTGGCTTGCAGTTCAGCACCTTGCAAACCGCGTCGCGATGCTGCGGGAAGTTGGTGTGCAGCCGGACGAAGCGGTTGTCACCGGTGCTATAGACTCCGGCGATCGGGTCCCACATCGGCGGCGGCGGATTGCCGTCGCAACGCAGATAGCGTTCAGAGCGGCATTCCACCGCGGCGTGGCGCATGTCGACCGAAACTTGTTGCGATTGCCCGCTGCGCAGCCGCCAGATCTCGGCCGCCGCCAGCCCCGCCGCGGCGATGCTGACCTGCGCCGCCACGCCGACCCGAAACGATGACGGCAATTGCGGCTCCTCGCCGGTCAGCGTAACGGCGTCGAGCGCCGCAAGCTCACCGCCGGAAGCAGTCCACAACTCGGCGAGAATATCGTGGGGGGATCGCATGATATAGCTTCTCTCAAGGCTCAAAAGCGGCCACGGGCGCCAAGTTTGCTGAAGTTTTTCTCCAACCTCTCCATAGCCCTCGGCTTGTCGCACCACCATGGAGGATTTCCGATGGCTGCTATCGAATAGGGCGGCTCGCCACTGTGACCGATTGGGCGAAGCCGGCGCTGAGCGTCGGAGTGAGGCCGTTGTCCGCGGGGGCGTTGTGGTTCCGGCACTCCTGCTCACACTTGGCGTGATGGCAGGTCAGGGACCTCCTGAAAATCGGGCGATGGCGGCTGGATGCCGGGGCGTTGATGCGGATCAAGGTGGGACCGCTGCACCCGGACCAAGCTTCACATTAGTCATGTCGAAGACGATACAGCCAGGTTCGGACGGTTTGATTGGCGATGCCTGGGGCGGCTTGGCTGGAATGCTGGTTGCGCTGCCCTCGTCGATTGCATTTGGCGTGCTGGTGTATTCCGGGATCGGGCCGGAGCATGCGGGCGATGGCGCCCTCGCCGGCGTGATCGGCGCTGCGACGCTCGGGATCATCGCGCCGCTGATTGGTCGCAACGGCGGTTTTATCAGCGCGCCCTGCGCGCCGGCGGCGGCCGTGCTGACCGCGCTCGCCGTGCAACTCGCCGGCGCAGGCCACGCGCCGGGACGAATCGCAGTGCTGCTGTCGCTCACCGCGCTGCTCGCGGCAGCGCTGCAGCTGTTCTACGGCACGATCCGGGCCGGGCGGCTGATCAAGTTCATTCCCTATCAGGTCGTCACCGGCTATCTGTCCGGCGTCGCGGTGCTGATCGCGACCGGGCAGATGCCGAAGCTGCTCGGCCTGCCCAAAGGCGTGCTGCTGGCGCACGGGATCATTTCGCCCGAGCTCTGGAACTGGACCTCGATCACGGTCGGCATCGTCACCATCGTGGCGATCTTCGTAGCACCCACCGTGATCCGCAAGGTCCCGGCCGCCATCATCGGGCTGCTCGCCGGCATCGCCACCTATTTCATACTCGCCGCGTTCGACCCGGCGCTGTTGAAGCTGGCGGGAAATCCGCTGATCATCGGACCGATCCAGACCGCCGGTTCGTTCGTCCAGATGATCGACGCACGCATCGACGGCCTGCTCGCCATGCACCCCGGCGATGTCGGCCCGATCCTCGTATCTGCCATCACGCTGTCACTGCTGCTGTCGATCGACACGCTGAAAACCGGCGTGGTGGTCGACTCGCTGCTGCTCAGCCGGCACGATTCGAATCGTGAACTGCTGGGACAGGGCGTTGCCAATGCGGCGGCGGCGATACTGGGCGGCATGCCGGGCGCGGGAACGATGGGCGCGACGCTGGTCAACATTACCAGCAACGGCCGCTCGTTCCGGTCCGGGGTGATCGAGGGCGTATTGGTGGTGGCGTCCTTCGTGCTGCTCGGAGGCCTGATCGCCTGGGTGCCGATCGGCGCGCTGGCCGGATTGCTGCTGGCGGTGGCGTGGCGGATGTTCGACAAGAGCATCTTCCGGCTGGCGCTGCGACGTTCGACGCGGCTCGATCTCGCCGTGATCGCCGCGGTGATGATCGTGGCGCAAATCGATCTGATCGCCGCCTCGGCCACCGGTATCGGCCTGGCGATCCTGCTGTTCATCCGCGACCAGGTGAGGTCCTCGGTGATCGTCCGCAAACTCGACCTGCGCACGACACGATCGAAGCGCCGGCGGCTCGGTGCCGAGAACGAGTTGCTGCTGCGCGACGGCGATCAGGCGATGGCGGTGCAGTTGCAGGGTAATCTGTTTTTCGGCACCACCGACGAACTGTTCTCTGAGCTCGAACCCGATCTGAAGACGCTGCGCTTTCTGCTGTTCGACCTGCGGCGGGTGCAATCGATGGATTTTACCGCCGCTCATCTGTTCGAACAGATGCGCGAACGGCTGAAGCAACGCGACGGCGAATTGCTGCTCAGCGGCATGCCGTCCAGCCTGCCGACCCGCTACGACATCGAAAACTACCTGGCTCAGCTCGGCCTGGTCGGCGCGCAAGGCGGCATCCGCACATTCGAGACGCACGACGCTGCGATCCAGTGGATGGAGGAACGTATTCTGGAAGCCGCCGGCTGGACGCCACACGGTGAAGCGCCACCGCTCGGTCTCGAAGGAATCGAGCTGTTGGCGGGCCTCGGACGCCATGAGATCGCAGCGCTTGCCGGCATCGTGACCGAGCTGTCGGTCGAGGCCGGCCGCCGCGTTTTCGCCGCCGGGGACCAAACCGATGAAATGTTCATGGTGCGGCGCGGCAGAATTCGCGCGTTGCTGCCGCTAACCGGCGACAAGCGGCACCACGTCGCCACTTTCGAGGCCGGCGACTTTTTCGGCGAACTGGCATTTCTGGATCATCAGGTGCGCTCGGCCGACGCCGAGGCTGAGACGCCGACAGAGCTCTACGTGCTCTCGCGCAGCCGCTTCGATGAACTGGCTCGCAACAACCCGGCGCTGTACGGCGAGATCTTCGAACGGCTGGCGCTGACGTTGTCGAAGCGGCTCAGGGTGGCGGACACCGAGCTGCGCGTGCTGGAACAGCGCTGAGCGTCCTCAGTGAAAATCCCTCGAAAGGGGAAGTATCCGGACGTCGCGCGGGTGACGGATTTTCTGTACCGGGTTTTCCGGATGGTCGCGGCGGTCGTCGTTGAGCGGCTCGGCCAGGAACGGCCCGGTCGGAATTGCGCGCCGGGTCAGCGTGTCGGACAATCGCGCCATCTCGAAACTGCGATCGGTCAAGCGCTCGGCGACCAGATGTACCACGCCCTCGGGGCTGGCCTGGATGCGGCCCTCCACCAGCAGCAGCCGCGCGCCCATCACTTCCTTTCGAAATTGCGCCATCACCGTCGGCCACACCACGATGTTGGCGATCCCGGTCTCGTCCTCCAGCGTCATGAACACCACGCCCTTTGCGCTGCCCGGCCGCTGCCGCACCAGCACCACGCCGGCGCAGCGCAGCCGCCGGCCGTTGCGGCGGCTTTCCGAGACGCTGCGGCAGGTGACCACCTTCTCCGCATCGAACATCGCGCGCAAAAATTCCATCGGGTGGCCCTTCAGCGACAGCCGGATGGTCTGATAGTCGGCGACCACATGCTCGGCGACCGACATCTGCGGCAACGGCTGCGTTGCTTCATCGGGTTGCTCCCGCGCGGAAGCCGCTTCGAACAGCGGCAGCGCCACATCGTCGGGCAGCCGCCGCACCGCCCATAGCGCGGCGCGACGATCGAGCCCGATCGAACGGAACGCGTCGGCATCCGCCAGCAGGATCAGCGCGCGCTTCGGCAGGCCGGTGATCCGCGCAAATTGCTCGAGCGAGGTGAATGGTCCCCTCGTCCGCGCCGCGACGATGCGTTCGGCCCAGTCCTCCGCCGGCGGCTTGCCGCCGGCGCGCCGCGCCCGCGCCTCGTCGGGATCGGCCCAGACGAAGCCGTCGATCTGGCGGAAGCCGAGCCGCAGCGCGCGATAACGGCCGCAGCGTTCTTCCAGCGTGCTCTGGCCGTGGCTGAAGCCGACATCGATGCCGCGCACCGTGACGCCATTGGCGCGGGCGTCGCCGACGATCTGCGCCGGCGCGTAGAATCCCATCGGCTGCGAATTCAGCAGCCCGCAGCAGAACGCGTCGGGATGGAAATGCTTCAGCCAGGACGAGACATAGACCAGTTGCGCGAAGCTCGCGGCATGGCTTTCCGGAAAACCGTAGCTGCCGAATCCCTTGATCTGCTCGAAGCAGTTCTGCGCGAACACCGGATCGTAGCCGCGCGCCACCATGTTGCTGACCATCCGGGCTTCGAACGTGCCGATGGTGCCGACATTGCGGAACGTCGCCATCGCGCGACGCAGCCCATTGGCCTGCTCCGGCGTGAACTTCGCCGCCTCGATCGCGATCCGCATCGCCTGTTCCTGGAACAGCGGCACGCCGAGGGTCTTGTGCAGCACCTTGCGCAGCTCATCCTTGTCGCCATGAAGCGGCGACGGCGACGGATAGTAGACGTTTTCCTGGCCGTTGCGCCGCCGCAGATAGGGATGCACCATGTCGCCCTGGATCGGCCCCGGCCGCACGATCGCGACCTCGATCACCAGATCGTAGAACCGGCGCGGCTTCAGCCGCGGCAGCATGTTCATCTGCGCCCGGCTCTCGACCTGGAACACGCCGAGCGACTCGCCGCGGCACAGCATGTCGTAGACCGCCGGCACCTCGCGCGGGACGCTCGCCAGCTCCCAGCGTTCGCCTTTGTGGGCATCGATCAGGTCGAAGCATTTGCGGATGCAGGTCAGCATGCCGAGCGCCAGCACGTCGACCTTCATCATCTTCAGGACGTCGATGTCGTCCTTGTCCCATTCGATGAAGGTGCGGTCCTCCATCGCGGCGTTGCCGATCGGTACGTACGTATCGAGCCGGTCCTGGGTCAGCACATAGCCGCCGACATGCTGCGACAGGTGCCGCGGAAACTCGATCAGCTCGGCGGCCAGCGCAACCGCGCGGGCAATCATCGGGTTGTGCGGATCGAGTCCGGCCTGCCTGACCTGCGCTTCGTCGAGGCCCGGCCCCCAGCTGCCCCACACCGTATCGGCCAGCGCCGAGGTGACGTCCTCGGTCAGCCCCAGCGCCTTGCCGACGTCGCGGATCGCGCTGCGCGGCCGGTAGTGAATCACGGTGGCGACGATCGCGGCGCGGTGGCGGCCGTAGCGGCGATAGACATATTGCATCACCTCCTCGCGGCGGATGTGCTCGAAATCGACGTCGATATCGGGCGGCTCCAGCCGCTCCTTGGAGATGAAGCGCTCGAACAGCAGGTCGATCTCGGCCGGATTGACCGCGGTGATGCCGAGCACGAAGCACACCGCGGAATTCGCCGCCGAGCCGCGGCCCTGGCACAGGATGTTCTGCGAGCGGGCGAACCGCACGATGTCGTGCACGGTGAGGAAGTAATGCGCGTAGCGCAGCTTGCGGATCAGTCGCAGTTCCTTGTGCAGCACCTTTCTGGTGCGCGGCGGAATCCGGGCCGGAAAGGCCCGGTGCGCGCCTTCCCAGGTCAGATCCTCCAGATGCCGCTGCGCGGTCTTGCCGGCCGGCACCGGCTCGTCGGGATATTGATATTTCAATTGATCGAGCGAGAACGAGATCCGCGCCGCGAAGCGGATGGTTTCGGCGATCGCGCCCGGGGCATCGCGAAACAGCCGGAGCATTTCGCTCGCCGGTTTCAGATAGCGCTCGGCATTGGCCTCGAGCCGCTTGCCGATGGTCTCGATCGAGGCCTTCTCGCGGATGCAGCTCAGCACGTCCTGCAGCGGCCGGCGCGACGGGTGATGATACAGCACCTCGTTGCTCGCCAGCAACGGCATGCAGGCCATCGCGGCGAGGCGCAGCAAGCGGGCGAGCCGGCGCCGGTCGTCGCCGCGATACAGCAGGCTGGCGCCGAGCCAGACCCCGTCGGCACGGCTGTGCCGCAATCGATCCAGCACGTTCAGCGCGTCGGCGCTGTCGAAGCGATGCGGCAGCGCCAGCACCAGCAACTGGCCTTCGGCGTAGCCCAACAGATCGGCCAGCATCAGCTCGCATTCACCCTTGTCGGCGGCGCGCTTGCCATGGGTCAGCAGCTGGCACAGCCGGCCATAGGCGGCGCGGTCGCGCGGATAGGCCAGGATGTCCGGCGTGCCATCGGCAAACACCAGGCGGGCGCCGATCAGCAATTTCGGTTTGTGTTTCAGTTCGGGATCGTCGAGCGCCTTGTAGGCGCGCACCACGCCGGCCAGCGTGTTGCGGTCGGCGATGCCGATCGCGGCGAGCCGCAACTCGGCAGCCTGGCGGACATAGTCCTGCGGATGCGAGCCGCCGCGCAGGAACGAGAAATTGGTAGTGACGCCGATCTCCGCATAGTCCTGCGGAGTCGTTTGCAAGGTCTCTGGCGCGGTCACGCGAACAATCCGTGCATGAACCAGTTCGGCTGGCCGGCGGCGGGCATCACCTCGCTGCCATAGAGCCCGTCGCGATACAGCCAGAACCGCAAGCCGGCCTCGTCCTCGACCCGGAAATAATCGCGCGTCAACGTCACGCCTTCGGCGCGCCACCATTCCATCGCGACGCGTTCGGGGCCTTCGGCGCGCACCACCGCATGGGTGGCGCGACGCCAGCGGAATTGCGCCGGGGGGCCGTCCGGCACCCCGGCGATCACCTGGATCGGCTCCGGATGTTCGAACAGTCGCAGCGGCCGCAGCGGCGGCTCGTCGGCGACCCGCGTCTGCCACACCGCCTGCGCGGCGTGGCCGAGGTGCTGCTGCGCCGACACCGCCAGCACCGCGCGCTCCGGAATGTGGGTGTCCTGCGGCAGATGCACCACGACGCGGCGATCGCCGAGCCGCGCCGCGATGCGGTCGATCAGCGCCGACAGTTCGTCATTGTCGTGGATGTGGGCGCCGAGATCGCGCTGCTGCTGCACCACGATTTCGGTGCGGCTGGCGGACAGCCGGATCAGATCGAAGCCGAAGCCGGGATCGAGCGGATCGGCGATCGCGTCGAGCCGTTCGCGAAACAACCGGTCGATCACCTCGGCCTTGGTGACCGGCTGCCCGGTATCGACCGCGATGCTGCGCACCGCGCCGTCGGTGCGGAAGAAACTGGCCTGCAAGCGCCGCGCGCCCTTGCCCTGCCGGTCCATCGCCGCGACCAGCATGCAAGCAAGGCTGGTGAGCGTCGCGGCGATCACGCCATCGGTGGCGACCGGTTCGGCGAAGCGCTTCTCGACGATGTAGTCCGGCAACGGCTGCTTCGGCGAGATCGGCGCGTCGCCCTGCCCCAGCGCCTGCTCCAGCAGCGTGGTGAAGCCGGCGCCGAACCGCGCGGTGATCTCGTGGCGCGCACGCGCGGCAACATCGCCGATGGTCTTCAGCCCGGCGCGGCGCAGCCCGCTGGTGATCGCCGCATCGGCGCCGAGCGTCGCCACCGGCAACGGCGCCACCGCCGCGGCCTCGTCGCCATCAGCGACGATGCGGCCATGGCGAGCGCGACTGATGGTGCGCGCGCATACCGCGGTCGAGGCGATCGCCGCGCTGACCGCGAAGCCCTGCGCGGCCAGCGCGGTACACAGCATTTGCAGCAACGCGACCTCGCCGCCGAACAGATGCGCGCAGCCGGTGATATCGAGCAGCAAGCCATCGGGGGAATCGAGCGCCACCAGCGGGGTGAAGCGGTCGCACCAAGCGGCGACATGATCGAGCGTCTGGGCGTCGGCGGCTGCGTCGGCGTCGAACACCTGCAACTCGGGACAGATCGCGCGAGCATTGGCGAGCGGCACGCCGACCGTGAGGCCGATCGCGGAGGCTGCGTCATCGAGCGCGACAATCTGCAGCGCGTTGTTGTGCTTGGCGACGACGATCCACGGCGGATGAATTGCCTGGTTACTAACCGGCGCGGCGTTGCCATGCGATAGCAGCCGCCGGATGCGATCGGTCGGCAGCCGCGGCAGCCACAGGCTGAGGATGCGCCGGCGCGTCACGGAAAAGGCACTCATCACACTTCCATTCCATGATCCAGTGGCCGTTCGGGCCATGACGATTGCGGACCAGTGTTGTTTCCAGCACCGGCGCCCCCCAGATTTGTTGCCAGGGAGCCGTTCCGAACCGCGTCGGCGGCGAATGCGCTGCCCGCACGATCCATCTGGTCTCCGCGCTCGATGGCATTGGCGCCGCCGCCACCCGCAGCAGCAGCCCGGTGACGCCGGAGCCACGCGCCGCCAGCGTCAGCTTGCGCGACGCGACCAGGTCGAGATGCCGTGTCTCGCCCCAGATCTCGAGCACCACGCAGCCCAGCGCGTCGCAGGCCAGCGCATCGGCGGCGGTGCGCAGCGCGGCTTCGGCGTCGGGTGCGCGCACCGTCACCAACAGACGCGGATCGAGACCGAGTTCGCGATAGCCGCTCAGCGACAGCGCGCCGGATTCGCGCTCCGCGAAATCCTGCCGCACCCACAGCAGCGGCCGGACGCCGATCCGCCGCGCCAGGCCGGCGACGAAGCCGGTCGCCGCGGCGCTGTGCCGGCTGGCCTCGGCGAACACCTCATGCAGCGCGCCGAGCGCCAGCCCGCCCTGCAGCGCGGCATCGGCCCCGGCATGGCCGAGCGCCACCCGGCGCAAATCCTGCGCGTCGGTGTGACTCTCGATCCGCTCGATATCGCCGCGCAAATCCGCAAGCGCGGTCAGGCGTGCGCTGGTCATGCGCCGCTCCTTTGGAATGGGTTGCCGTCACAGGTCGGGATCAACCCATGTCCGGCCCATTTGTTCATGATATGTTCTAATATAAAGCTAACAGCGGCCCGAGAGTCAATCGGGATCGGGATCAAGTTTTTTGCTGAACTGAATCAAGGCCTTCGTCGTTCCCCGCCGCGCCGGACGGGCAGCCCCGGCTTGCTGGACCGGGCAAGGCCCGGCATAACCGCTGCAATGAATGACAAACGCAAACTGCTGCGCGCGATCTTCGACGCCGCCGTCGCCGCCGCGCATCCCGCTCATGTGTTGCGCGCGCATCTGCGCCCCTTGCCGCGCGGCCGGGTGATCTGTCTCGCCGCCGGCAAGGGCGCCGCCGCGATGGCCGCAGCCGCCGAGCGGCATTATCTCGACGATCTTGGACTTGAGCCGCAGCGTCTGATCGGCGTCGCCACCACGCGCCACGGCCATGGCGTGCCGACCCGGCGGATCGAAGTGATCGAGGCCGGCCACCCGGTGCCCGACGAGGCCGGGCTGCGCGGCGCCGAAGCCAGCCTCGCGCTGGCGCATGGCGCCACCGCGGAGGATCTGTTGCTGGTGCTGCTGTCGGGCGGTGGCTCGGCGAATTGGATCGCGCCGGTCGCCGGCATTTCTTTCGCGCAGAAGCAGCAGCTGACGCGGGCGCTGCTGCGCTCCGGCGCGCCGATCGGCGAGGTCAACACCGTCCGCAAGCATCTGTCGCGAATCAAGGGCGGCCGGCTTGCCCGCGCCGGACAGCGCGCCGAAATCGTCACGCTGGCGATCTCCGACGTTCCGCGCGACGAACCCTCCGCAATTGCCTCGGGGCCGACAGTGCCGGACCCGACCACGCTGGCCGACGCCCGCGCCATCGTCGCGCAATACGGCCTCGCGGTGGACGACGCGATCCGCCACGCGCTCGACGATCCGGCCAATGAGAGCTGCAAGCACGGCGACGCCGCCTTCGCCCGCGCCAGTTTCGAGCTGATCGCGCGGCCGCGGCAATCGCTCGACGCCGCGATCGAAGTCGCGCGCGACGCCGGCTACGCCATCGCCGATCTCGGCGCCGATCTCGAAGGCGAGGCCCGCGACGTCGCCGCCGAGCACGCCCGGCTGGCGCTACAGGCGCGCGCCGAGGGCAAGAAGCTGGCGATCATGTCGGGCGGCGAACTGACGGTGACGGTGCGCGGCAATGGCCACGGCGGCCCCAACCAGGAATACGCGCTGGCGCTGGCGATGCATCTCAAGGACATGCCCGGTCTCGCGGCGCTGGCCGCCGATACCGACGGCGCCGATGGCGGCGCCGGCAGCGCGACCGATCCGGCCGGCGCCATCATCGACGACGGCAGCTTCGCCAAGATCAAAGCGCTCGGGCTCGACCCCGCCGCCTATCTCACCAACAACGACGCCACCGCGTTCTTCGCCGCCACCGGCGATCTGCTCGTCAGCGGCCCGACGCTGACCAATGTCAACGATATCAGGGTGATCCTGACTTAGGCGACACCGCGGCTTCGCAATGCCGGTCTGGGTCACAACTTCAACAATTCAAGATATCGCGGGTCCGGGCGTGCTTATGATCTGCGTCAATGCCTGAAAGCCGCAACACATCCTCATATCGTCGGGCAATTGTGGAGGATGCCAATGTCGGACTACCTCACCGAGGCCGATCTCATGATCCGGTTGCGGCAGCAGGCCGAAGCCCACGGGCTGCACGTGGGCGCCGACGCCGAACACGGGGTGAGTGGAGACATCGAATCGATTCTGGCGAAGTGGTGGCTTGGCGGTCGCAAGGTCAGCTACCGCATGTCATGCCGGCTGACCGAAGCCGATCACAGCGTATATTTTCGCGAAGCGGTGGTCGAACGGAGTTGGGGGCTTCCGCCGCCGACCCTGTCGGTCGAGACGACGACGCTGAGCGGATCGAAGCTGTCCGGACGGCGCCGCGACGTATCTGTCGGCGGCGGCGGCACCATCGACTACGCGAAGCTGCGCGACGCCATCGCGCAGTCGGTTGTCGCCGCCGGCTGGAGCTTCCGGTTCGAAGCCGGCCGTATGCCCTGAGCGCGACCCCGCCATTCGCTATCAGTTCCCAGCTGGGTTCTTGCCGACCGTTTTCACCGATCGGCCCTGGGTGATGAAGGCGTAATGGCCGCTGGCGATGCTGCCGATCATCAGCGCCTCGACCACCGATTCGGCGATCTCGCCCGATGCCGCCCAATCCACCACGAAGTTGGCGCCGGTGCCGCCGCGGATATCGGTGGCGGCGACGAACGCCTCGATGGTCGCGAACGGCTTCAGCGCCACCGGCGCCTTGAGAAAGCTTTCGACCAGTTTGCCCGCGGTGTCGAAATAGGCGATCCGCTTGATCACCAGCGGCGTGGTCTCGGACGCATTGTGCACGCTCAGCGTCACCGAGAAATCGGCGCGCAGTTTTCCCTGACTCATCGAGACGCTCGAATAGGCCGGCACGTAGAACGATCCCGTCACCGCGAGAGGCTGCGATGGCATCGCCGTCAGCGACGTCGCGAAGCTTTGCTCGATGCTGCTGGGCTCGGCGCAGGCGGGCGCGGCTTGCGCCAGCATCAGGCAAAGCAGGCCCGACACAACCACTCCGCCCGCGCGATTATGACAAATCGCACGGACGCTCCGGCGAATGAGGTCTTTGATCGGCATGGCGGCACCTTTAGTCTTCGAATCTCGGATGACGATAACGGCTATTGGCGCATGCACGAGCCTATTCGCGACATCACGCTATGCATTCTGCTCGCCTGGATGCTCGGGCTTTCGGCGCATTTCTTCCGACAACCGCTGATCCTCGCCTACCTTATCGCCGGCTTCCTGATTGGTCCATTCGGCCTTGGGTGGTGAAATCATAGGATTCGATCGGCGTGATTTCCGAACTCGGCCCGATCTTCATGCAGTCTATGATCGGGCTTGAGATCAATCATCGATGCAGCTCAGAATTCCCGCGCCAAGGTGGCGAGCATCGACAGCAATGCCGCGCGGTTGGCGGGGCCGAGCAATTCGCTGAGTCTCGCTTCGTGCTTGGTCGCCACCAGTTTCTTGGCGCGCGCCAGCGTGGCGCGGCCCTTGTCGGTCAGCATCAGGATATGAGAGCGGCGATCATTGGCCGACCGCGTACGCACGCACAATCCGCGGCTCTCCAGCGCATCGAGCATCGCCACGAAATTCGGCCGCAGGATGCCGAGCGTGGTCGCGATCTCGGTCTGGTTGCGGCCGGGATTATTGTCCAGCAGCAGCAACACGGAAAACTGCGCCGGCGTCAGCTGCAGCGGCGCAACGCAGTGCAGAAAATCCTCGAACACCCGAAGCTGCGCCCGCTTCAGCGAATAGCCCAGCAACTCGGACAGTTCGCCCATCAGCAGCGCGCCGCCATCGGCGACCGGTTCGACCGGCGGCGACTTGCGCCCGGCCCGCGGCGCCTTGACAATGGCGGATCTTGAAGCGGTCATCGCCCGGTGCTCGCGATCCAGATCAAATGGTTCAAAAAGCCCGGCGCTGGACCGCGGGCCTTGAGATTATAATCGATAATTGTTATAGATCATATCAAATAGCCCGCGCAGAATTCAACTGCCGGATGGCGATGGTTGGACGGGCTCCAGGCCCGCTACAGCCCGACGCGTGAGGGGAGCGCCGGCTTTGAACACCACGATCTTGCTGTTCCTGCTACAGGACGGCATCACCACCGGCGCGATCTATGCGCTGCTCGGCCTGTCGCTGGTGCTGGTATTCGCGGTCACCCGCGTGATCCTGATTCCGCAGGGTGAATTCATCACCTACGGCGCACTGACCTATGCCACGCTGGCGACCGGCAACGTGCCGGGCACGGCGCGGCTGGCGCTGGCGATGGGCGTGGTGGCGTTCGGCTTCGACCTGTTCGCCGCGCGAAAATCGCTGCATGCCAGACGGATCCTGCGCGCGGCCGCGGTCGACCTCGGCTTTCCGCTGGCCGTCCTCGGCCTGACCATGGCGCTGGCCGGCAGCCATACGCCGATCGCGGTCAACATCGCGCTGTCACTCTTGATCGTCGCGGCGATCGGGCTGTTCCTCTATCGCATCGCATTCCAGCCGATCGCCCACACCTCGGTGCTGGTGCTGCTGATCGCCTCGGTCGGCTGCCACCTGGCGCTGCAGGGCTTCGGGCTGGTGTTCTTCGGTGCCGAGGGCCTGCGCGGCCCGACCGTCTCCGACGCGGCGGTGACGATCGGGTCATTACGCTTCACCGGCCAGAGCATCGCGGTTTACGCCATCACGATCGCGCTGATCGTCGCGCTCTGGCTGTTCTTCGGCTTCACGCTGTACGGCAAGGCGTTGCGCGCCACTGCGGTGAACCGGCTCGGCGCCCGGCTGGTCGGGATCAGGACCTCATTGAGCGGTCAGATCGCGTTCCTGCTGGCCTCGGTGATCGGCGCGATCTCCGGCATTCTGATCGTGCCGATCACCACGCTGTATTACGACACTGGATTCCTGATCGGGTTGAAGGGCTTCGTCGCCGCGATCATCGGCGGGCTGGTCAGCTATCCGCTCACCGCCGTCGCCGCTCTGGTGGTCGGCACGGTGGAGGCGTTCTCATCGTTCTACGCCTCGAATTACAAGGAGGTCATCGTCTTCACGCTGATTCTTCCGGTGCTGGTGCTGCGCTCGCTCGCCGCCCCCGCGGTCGAAGAAGAAAAGGACTAGCGCGATGACCCGTTTACTCCCGATCGCCCTGTTCGCGCTGGCGATGGCGGTGCTGCCGCTGATCCCGGGCATGCCGCCGTTCTGGATCGTACTGCTGGACAATATCGGCCTCGCCGCGCTGGTGGCGATGGGCCTGGTGCTGCTGACCGGGGTCGGCGGACTGACCTCGTTCGGCCAGGCGGCATTCTGCGGGTTTGGCGCCTACACCACCGCGGTGCTGACCACCGCCTATGGCGTCTCGCCCTGGCTGACGCTGCCGCTGGCGCTGATCGTGTCCGGCGGCGCCGCGGTGCTGCTGGGGCTGATGACGGTGCGGTTGAGCGGCCATTATCTGCCGCTCGGCACCATCGCCTGGGGCATCAGCCTGTATTACCTGTTCAGCAAGTTGGAATTCCTCGGCCGCAACGACGGCATTTCCGGAATCCCGCCGCTGCAAATCGGATCGCTGAAGATGCTCGATCCCGGCTCGATCTATTATGTGATCTGGATCGCCGTGCTGATCTGCGCGCTACTGAGCATGAACCTGCTCGACTCCCGCACCGGCCGCGCGATCCGCGCGCTACGGCGCGGCCATATCGCCGCCGAATCTTTCGGCGTGCAGACCGCGCGCGCCAAATTGCTGGTGTTCATCTATGCCGCGGTACTGGCCGGGCTGTCCGGCTGGCTCTATGCGCATTTCCAGCGGGCCTCCAATCCGACCCCGTTCGGACCGCAGGCCGGCATCGAATATCTGTTCATCGCCGTGGTCGGCGGCGCTGGCTATGTCTGGGGCGGCGTGCTCGGCGCGGCGCTGGTGGTGATCCTGAAAGAGATCCTGCAGGGCTATCTGCCGCTGCTGTTCGGCGGCCAGGGTCAGCTCGAAATCATCGTGTTCGGGATCATGCTGGTGGTGCTGTTGCAACTGGCGCCGACCGGCGTGTGGCCGTGGCTGACGGCACTGCTGCCGATCAAGCCGCGCCGCGAGCGCCCTGACGCAACGGTGCCGCTGCTGCCACGCGCGCGCAGCGATGCCCACAGTGGCGCGCTGCTGCGGGTCGATCATGCGCGCAAGCAGTTCGGCGGCGTGATCGCCGTCAATGACGTTTCATTCGAGGTCCAGTCCCGCGAGATCGTGGCGCTGATCGGGCCGAACGGCGCCGGCAAGAGCACCACCTTCAATCTGATCACCGGCGTGCTGAGCGCGAGCGGCGGCAGCATCGCGGTGCAGGGCAAGACCATCGACAACTCGCCGCCGCAGGAGGTGGTCAAGCTCGGTATCGCCCGCACCTTCCAGCACGTGAAACTGGTGCCCGACATGACCGTGCTGGAAAACGTTGCGATCGGCGCACATTTGCGGGGGACCGCCGGCGTGTTCGCCAGCATGCTGCGGCTCGACCGCGCCGACGAAGCGCGGTTGCTGGCCGAGGCCGCGCGGCAGATCGAGCGCGTCGGATTGTCCGCGGAGATCGATCAGCTCGCGGGCTCGCTGTCGCTCGGCCAGCAGCGCATCGTCGAAATCGCGCGGGCGCTATGCGCCGACCCGATCCTGCTGCTGCTGGATGAACCCGCCGCCGGTCTGCGGCATATGGAAAAGCAGCAGCTCGCCGCGCTGCTGCGGCAATTGCGCGACGGCGGCATGTCCGTGCTGCTGGTCGAGCACGACATGGGGTTCGTGATGGATCTAGCCGACCGCATCGTGGTGCTGGATTTCGGCACACGGATCGCCGAGGGCACGCCCAATGCGATCAAGACCGATCCCGCGGTGATCAAGGCCTATCTCGGAGCGGCGACATGAGCGCGCTATTGCAGGTCACCGACGTTTCGGTCGCCTACGGCAAGGTCGAGGCGGTGCGCGCGGTCACGCTGGCGGTCGCCGCCAACGAGATCGTTACCATCATCGGCGCCAACGGCGCCGGCAAGACCACGCTGCTCAACGCCGTGATGGGCATCCTGCCGCTGAAGGGCGACGTCGCCTTCGCCGGCGAGTCGATCGCGCGGCACGATATCGAGGATCGCGTCGCCGCCGGCCTGTCGCTGGTGCCGGAGCATCGCGAATTGTTCGCCACCATGACGGTCGAGGACAATCTGCAGCTCGGCGCGTTCCGGATCGTCAAGGCGGTCGCGGCGCAGTCCTTCGAGCGGGTCTACTCGCTGTTTCCGAAGCTGAAGGAACGCCGCAGTCAATTGGCCGGCACGTTGAGCGGCGGCGAACAGCAGATGCTGGCGATGGGCCGCGCGCTGATGGGCGCACCGAAGCTGTTGATGCTGGACGAGCCGAGCCTCGGCCTCGCCCCGATTATCGTCGCCGACATCTTCCGGACCG
Source organism: Rhodopseudomonas sp. (assembly GCF_013377015.1). Classification (GTDB taxonomy): domain Bacteria; phylum Pseudomonadota; class Alphaproteobacteria; order Rhizobiales; family Xanthobacteraceae; genus JARJEH01. The sequence goes on from NZ_JACABA010000002.1 coordinate 1,105,106, forward strand.
TCTCCGAGCTGAAGGCCGCCGGAGTTTCGGTGCTACTGGTGGAGCAGAACGCCAAGGCGGCGCTGCGGATCGCCGACCGCGCCTATGTGATGGAGCTCGGCGAGTTCGTGCTCGACGGCACTGCCTCCGAGATCGCCGCCAACGCCCAGGTCGAGGCAAGCTATCTGGGATTTTCGCACGCCGAGAAGGGCGCGGTCTGAGACGTCACGCCGCTTCGGCGGCGACGGCGACCGGCATCGCGTTGATCTGAACCACGCAATTGCGACCGTTATCCTTGGCCTGATAGAGCGCCTGATCGGCGAACCGCATGATGGTCGACAGATCGGTTTTGCGCTGCGGCGATGTGATTCCGATACTGACGGTCACCGGCGTGGAGGTGCCGTTTTCCGACACCTCGGTCGAGCACAGCCGGCGCAGCGTCTCGGCGTAGAGCATCGCCTGCTCGTTGCTGACCCCGACCATCAGCGCGGCGAATTCCTCGCCGCCGTGCCGGGCAATCAGGATATCGCTGACATCGGAAAACTCCCGGAGAATATCGCCGATCGCGACCAGCACCCGGTCGCCGAATTCGTGACCGAACCGGTCGTTGATCGACTTGAAGCGGTCGATGTCGCACATCAACGCGACAACCTGCTGATCCTGCTGCTGTGCGAGCGCCAGCGTCACGCCGGCCTCGTCGTCGAAACCGCGCCGGTTGAGCAGGCCGGTCAATTGATCGGTGCGTGAGATCCGCAGCAATTCCCGGCGCGTCTTCGTCAGCTCCCGCATCAGAATTGCCGACCGATAACTCAGCGCCGCCGACAGCACCATCGAGACCGCGACGCTGACAAGAATGCTGAAAGCGATCACCTGCCCAACACGCACGGTGGCATCCGGATCGGTCCCCAGATGCATCGTGACCACGGCCGCCGTCGTCGCGCCGGTCGCCGCGACCGTAAAGGTCACACGCCCCGCGGCGTAGCGGATCACGTCCCGGCGGGTGAGAAACTGGCTGGTCATGAGGCCCCGTTGCTGCCTCGGGAATCTACCAGCCAATCTTTTCACGGAATGTTAAGACAGCCCCTCGCCCGGCCGGAAAGCTTAACAGTCGGATAACGTCAAAGCCGGCCTCCTTGCGAAGGCCGGCTCTGGATCGGTTGGCGGAGAACAGCTCGACCGCGGCGCCCTACTTCGCCATCAAATATTTGCCGTCCTTCACCGTCAGCAGAATGCGCGAGCGGTCGTCGAGGCCGTAGCGATCCTTTTCGGTGAAGTTGTAGACGCCCTGGGTGGCGGCGATGTCCTTCTCGGTCATCAGCGCCTGGCGGATCGCCTCGCGGAATTCTGGCGTGCCGGGCTTCGCGGTCTTCAGCGCCACCGGGATCACGCGTTCCAGTACCAGGAAGGCGTCGTAGGAATGTCCGGCGAACTGGCTGCGGCTGCTCGGGCCATACTTGGCCTCATAGGCACTGTTCAGCGCCAGACCGGGCTTCTTGGTCAGCGCGGTGTCGGGCTGATCTTCCGGGTCCATCACCGGTCCCGACGCCATCAGCACGCCCTCGGCGGCCTTGCCGGCGATCCGGATGAAGTCCATCGAGGCCGCGCCATGGGTCTGATAGATCAGGCCCTTGTAGCCGCGCTCGCGCAATGCGGTCTGCGGCAAGGCGGCCGCGGTGCCGGAGGCGCCGACCAGGATGACGTCCGGATTGGCGGCGACCAGCTTCAGCACCTGGCCGGCGACCGAGGTGTCGGGCCGCGCGAAGCGCTCTTCGTCGACGATGCTGAGACCCATCGCCTCGCCCTGCTTCTTCAGGTCGTTGAACCACAGGTCGCCGTAGGAATCCGAATAGCCGATATAGCCGACGGTCTTGGCGTTGTGCGCCTTCATATGCTCGTACAGCACCTTGCCCATGATCGGGACCGGCTGCGGCATGCCGACCGACCACTTGGCGCGGTCCGGCGTGATCGGGAACGGCGCCAGGCCGAAATGCGGAATCCCTGCCTCGTTGGCGACGTTGGACACCGCCACCGTCGGCGGCGTGACCGACGAGCCCATGATGATGTCGGCTTTGGTTTCGGTGACGAAACGCCGCGCATTGGTGGTCGCGGCGGTCGGGTCGCCGCCGTCGTCCAGCACGGTGACCTTGATCGGCACGCCGCCGATCTGCTTCGGCACGAATTCCAGCGCATTGCGCTCCGGAATCCCGAGCGCGGCGCCGGGGCCGGTGGTGGTGACAGTGATGCCGATATTGATCTCGGCGGTCTGCGCCCGCGCCGGCGCCGACAATCCCGGCAGCGCCAAGGCGGCCGCGATCGCAACGGCGGAAATAGCAATCTTCTTCATATTTTCCTCCCTCAAGGTGACGGTACTGGTTCGGCGTCGAACAAACTGGCTTTTGCCAGCGTCTTTTGCTTGGTCGTTGTAGTCTTAAGGCAGGCGGAGCCGCGAGTCAGCCCCGCATGAATTTTACGACAATATCCTCCGGCACCGGTGCGGATTTCAGCTTCGAAGGATCGTCGGGGTGACGCCCGACCAGCACCCTGGTCTCGAACGCCTCGATTGCCAGCGCCTCGCCCTTGAACACTTTGTGACTCACCTCGAAGCTGGAGCGCTTGAAGCTTTCGACCCGGCTTTCGATCGTGATCCAGTCGCCATGGGTCGAGGAAATGTAGAATTTCGCTCGGGTGTCGACCATCGGAATGCCGACCAGGCCGTAATGATGAATGATCTCCTGTTTCGAACAACCAGCGGTCTCGAACAGGATCGATGTGGAATCGTCGAACATCGCAAAGTAACGCGGGTAATAGACGATGTTGGCAGGATCGCAATCGCCCCACTGGATCTGCACATCGCGTCGGTTGGTAAACATGCCCTACCCCAGCGCGACGACGTGCGCCGGCGGCGGCTCGGCGTAGAGATCGGCGATCAGGGCGGCGCGACTATCCAGCACCGCGCGCTGGTTGACCGAGCCCTTGTCGGTGACCTCGCCGCGGTCGATCGACAGCGGCTCGGCGAGCAGGATCGCCCGCGTCACCCGCGTCGACGAACCGGTGGCCTGACCCAGGAATTTCTCGAACCGTTCGGTGAACGCGGCGCGGATCAGCGGGTCGGCCGCCATCGCGGCGAGATCCTCAAGTGGCAGCGTCGGATTGATCAGCTTGCAGCCGTCGAGATCGAGGATTACCAGCGCCGAGACCTCGTCACGGTCGAGTCCCGCGATCACCACGTCGCGCACCAGCGGCGCGCAGGCGGCGACGAATTTCGCCCGCAGCGGGCCGACGCTGACCCAGGTGCCGCTGGCGAGCTTGAAATCCTCGGAGATCCGGCCGTCGAAATCGAACCCTGCGGTGAGATCGTCGGGGTTGGACGGCTTCAGCGCGTCACCGAGCTTGTAGAAGCCCTCCTCGTCGAAGGCTTTCGCGGTCAAATCCGGCGCCCGCCAATAGCCCGGCGTGATGTTCGGCCCGCGGGCGCGCACCTCGAGCTTGCCGTTGTTCGGCACCAGCTTGGCCTCGTTGCCGGGCACCGGCAGGCCGACATGGCCGGAGCGGCTGGTCTGCGGCGTCACAGACATGAAGAACGGCGCAGTTTCGGTCGAACCGAGCCCGGTCAGCATCGGCACCCGCGCGCCGGTTTCCTGCACGCCGAGTTCGTCGAGGCCGTTCCAGACATGCGGCGCGAGACTTGCGCCGGAAAAGAACATCGCATGCAGCTTGCTGAAGAACATCTTTCGCAAGGCAGCGTCCTCGCGCAGCACCGGCAGCAGCGACTCGTAGCCTTTCGGGACGTTGAAATACACCGTCGGCGAAATCTCGCGCAAATTGCGGATGGTCTCAGCGATCCCCGATGGCGTCGGCTTGCCGGCGTCGAGATACATCGATCCACCGTTGAACAGCGTCAGGCCGATATTGTGATTGCCGCCGAAGGTGTGATTCCACGGCAGCCAGTCGACGATCACCGGCGGTTCGTCCTTCAGGAACGCCATCGCCTCGCGGATCATCACCTGATTGGCGCAGATCATCCGCTGGGTGTTGATCACCGCCTTCGGATTGCCGGTCGAGCCCGAGGTCAGCAGGAACTTGGCGATGGTGTCGTGGCCGATCGCGTCGTGCGCCCGTTCGAGATCGGGATGTTCGGGCGTCGCCAGCAAGTCCGCCAGCAGGGTGACGCGGCGCCCGGGCAATTCGCCGCGCGTGCCCGCGATCTCGACGTCGGCGGGGACCTTGGCGAGAATCGCCGGCGCAAACGCCGAGACCTCGTCGGCGAACACCAGACCCGGCGTCAGCAGCTTGACGATGTGATCGAGCTTGCCGAAATCCTTCGATACCAGCGAATAGGGCGGCGACACCGGACACATCGCGACGCCGGCATAGAGCGCGCCGAACATCATCAGCGCGTGATCGATCGAATTGCCGGACAGGATCATCACCGGCCGCTCGGCCGACAGCCCCCGCGTCAACAGCGCCGAGGCGATCTTTCGCGCGGCTCGCAGCATTTCCGAATAGCTGATTTCGCGCCAGCCGCCCGCCGCGTTGCGCTCGGCCATGAACACGCGGTCGGGCGCCTGCTCTGCCCAGTGGTGCAGCCGGTCGGTGATGCGCACCGGATAGTCCACAAGCGTGGTGGTCGAGCGGACATAGATGGTGCCGTCGGCGCGACGCTCGGTCGAGATCCCGATCTCGCCGAACGAAATGTCGCGCAATGGATGGCGATCGTCACGCGCGTGCGCATCGTCGGGCGGAATCGAATTCAGCTTTGTCATCGCATCCATCTCAGGTCGGACGAACCTTTGCGGTCTTGTGGTCGAGGAACGCGCGAATCCGGGTCTTGGCTTCTTGGTCGCTCTGCGCCACCGTCGCCATCAGCGATTCCATCAGCAGACCGGTCTGCGGATTGGCCTCGGCGATCATCGGCAGCGCCTGCAGCACGGCGAAATTGGTCAGCGGCGCGTTGCCGGCGACCCGCGCGCCGAGTTCCATCGCCTTGGCGAGCGCGCCGCCGGCCTCGGTGAGATATTGCGTGAAGCCGTGCACGACGCCTTCGGTCGCCGAATAGACCCGCCCGGTCAGCATCATGTCGGCCATCCGCGCCACCCCGATCAGTCGCGGCAGCCGCACCGAGCCGCCGCCGCCGACGAAGATGCCGCGGCTGCCCTCCGGCAATGCGAAATAGGCCGACGGTTCGGCGACACGGATATGCGCCGCGCAAGCGAGTTCCAGCCCGCCGCCAATCACCGCGCCCTGCAGCGCCGCGATCACCGGCACCCGGCAATATTGAATACGGTCGAACACCCGGTGCCAGGTCTGCGAGTGCACCAGACCTTCGGTGGCGTCGCGTTCGCGCAATTCGGAGAGGTCGAGCCCTGCGGAAAAATGCTCGCCGATGCCGTGCACCACGACGGCGCGGATGCCGTCGGGCAAATCGGAGAAGCACTGCTGGATCGCGGCCATCATGCCGTCGTTCAGCGCATTGCGCTTGCTGGCACGATTGAGGCCCACCGTCAGCACCGGGCCGACGGTTTCGATCACCAGCGTCGCGGGGTCCGCGACGGCGGCAGAGACGGCGTTTCCTGTGAGCACTTTTAGGTCCTGTGAAGAATAGTTATAGACTATAACGATTTTGACCGGAGTCAATCACGCGTTGCCCTTGCCTTCACCCTCCCCTGCAGGGGACGGTCGGCGAACGAAGTTCGCCGGGGTGGGGTGAGACACAAGCACAGCGCTCACAATTCACGCTTCACAAGACGAGAGGCTGCCACCCCACCCCGCTCGCTGCGCGAGCGCCCCTCCCCCGGGAAGGGTAAGAACTGGTCAATTCGGCACAATCATTCACAGCACCTGATGCACGTCGATCACCACGCGGTCGACGTGGCGCGCCGCCGACCCGATGAACAGGCTGTGCATCAGCCATTGATAGGCCGGGTGGCCAGTCTCGAATTTCGGCCTTGTGCGGAAATAGATCAGCTTCGGGTCGACCGGCTCGCCGCGCTTCAGCTTCTGCAGCAGCTCGATCGGTCCGAACCTTATGCCGGGGTTCTCGACATAGACCACCGCGCCGTCGTCGGTCTCGAAGGCGTATTTGGCCTCCAGCTCGATCAGCTCGTTCGGCCGGATGATCTGGAAGTCGGCGCCGAACGGCAGCACCTTGCCGTTGACGCCCTCTCCTCTGACCTCGCCGCCGTGGATCGGAACGATCCGGCGCACGCCGTGGCCGATCTCGCCGGCCGTGGTGACGTCGCCGACCAGCGCCGTAATCGTGAAGACGTATTTCGTCGCCAGAACTGGGACCATGAATTATCCAATCATCCGTTGCGGCAGCCAGGTCGCTATCATCGGGAACAGGATCAGGATGACGAGGCGGATCAGGTCCGTCACCACGAACGGCAGCACGCCGACAAAGATCGTCGACATCTTGACGTCCTTGATCACGCTCTTGATCACGAACACGTTCATCCCGACCGGCGGGTGAATCAGGCCAAGCTCGACCGTCATCACGATGATGATGCCGAACCAGATCGGATCGAAGCCGAGCGCCATCACCACCGGGAACACGATCGGCACGGTGAGGATTACCATCGCCATCGCGTCCATCAGGCAGCCCAGCACCAGATACATCAGCAGGATCAGCGCCAACACGCCGTAGGGTCCGAGCCCGAGGCCGGTCAGGAATTCGGTGACGTGCTGCGGCGTCTGGGTGATGGTGAGGAAATAACCGAAGCATAGCGCGCCGATCAGCACGGTGAAGACGGCTGCCGCCGTGCGGGTCGCTTGCAACAGCGATTGCAGGATGCTGTCCTTGTTCAATTTGCCGCGCGCCACACCGATGATGAAGGCGCCGACTGCACCGACCGCGCCAGCCTCGGTCGGAATGAACAGCCCGCCATACAGCCCGCCGATCACAAACAGGAACAGCAAGAGCGGCGACCAGACGTCGCGGAATGCGATGAGGCGCTCCTTCCACGAACTGCGCGGCCCGGCCGGCAAAAATCCTGGCTTCACCACGCCGATGATCGCGATGGTGATGATGTGCATCACGATCGCCAGCAGCCCCGGCATGATGCCGGCGATGAACAGCTTGCCGATGTCCTGTTGGGTGATGATGCCGTAGACGGCGAGCACGGTGGATGGGGGCAGCATCGCGCCCAACGTGCCGCCGACCGCGATCACGCCGGTGGCGAAGGACTGCGGATAGCCGAACCGGCGCATCTCCGGATAGGCCACCGCCGAGAACGTCGCAGCGGTCGCTACCGACGAACCGGAGATCGCCGCGAAACCGCCGCAGGCGCAGATCGTGGCGATGCCGAGCCCGCCCTTCCAGTGCCCGACGATGGTGTTGCCGGCGCGGAACAACTCGCGGCTGATGCCGGACACCGAGACGAAGGCGCCCATCAGCAGGAACATCGGGATCACGCCGAACGAATAATCCGTCACCGTGCGCATCGTGGTTTGGCCGATGAGCTTCAACGCCGGCTGAAAGCCGGTGAGATAGCCGAAGCCGGTAATGCCGACGAGCCCCATCGCCATGCCGACCGGCACGCGCAACAGCATCAGCACGAACAGGCTGATAAAGCCGAAGATAGCGACTGCCTCGTTACTCATGCGCTACTCGACCGGCTTGATTTTGGCGTCGTGGATATCTTCCGGGTGGAAGATCAGACGATAGGTGCGGATCGCGATCAGCAGCACCGCGGAGACGTCGCCGATCCAGGACACCAGGAAGAACGGCCAGATCGGAATCTGCAGATCCATGGTGACAATATGATCGGCGCGGGTCGTCATCACCTTGTCGAACAGCGTGTAGGTCTGCACCGTCACCACGAACAACAGGACCAAAGTGGCGAAGATGTCGATGAAGCGCTGATAGCGCGGCCTGACGTTGGCCCATACAAGATCCACGGTGATGTGAGTGCCGCGATAGCTGGTGGCGGCGATGCCCCAGAAGATCAAAATGCCGAGCATGAACTGCCCGACATTGTAATAGTCCGGGATCGTCACCGCGAAGAATTTGCGCATGAATACTGCGACGAACGTGTTCAGCGCCACGATGCCGACGAACAGCGCGGCGATCCATTCGATCGAATCGATGAAGCGGTCCATGCCGCTCTTGCGCGTGGGCTCGGCCGGCGGAGCGCCGAGCGTGCCGTCACTGGAGATTTGCGGGGTGGCGGTCATGAAACCTTACAAACAAAGAGGAGCGTCATTCCGGGGCGCGAGCACTTGCGAGCGAGCCCGGAATGACAGGTCTCACAGCCCGGCGTCGTACTTCTTCAGCGCCGCCTTCAGATCGGCGTCGACCGCGACCGGGTCGCCGCCGGCTTTCTTCACCGCCTCGGCCCAGCTGGCGTGTAGCGGCTCGACCGCTTTCTTCCATTCGGCGAGCTGTGCCGGCGTCAGCGGATAGACCTCGTGACCTTCCAGCGCCTTCATCTTGACGCGACCATTGGCCTCGAATTCGGTCCACGGATCGGTCACCTTCGACGCCCATTCCGGCGTGCAATGATCGTCGATGATCTTCTTCTGATTCGCCGACAGCGCATCGTAGGCCTTCAGTCCGATATTGTAGGTGAACACCGTCGAATACAGCGGCACGTCCATGTGATACTTCACCACCTTGTCGATCCCGAACAGGAAGATCGATCCCCAGGGGAAAGTGATCTCGTCGGCGACGCCGCGCTCGATCGCGTCGCGCGCTTCCGGCGCCGAGGCCTGCACATTGGTGCCGCCGAACATCTTGACCATTTCGCCGATCGTCGACTGCGCCGGCCGCACCTTGACGCCCTTGAGATCGCCCGGCACCTCGATCTTCTTCTTGCCGTGCAGCGCTCCCGGATCGTGAATGAAGGCGAAGCACAGTTTGGTGTCCTTCATCTCGGTCGGCGCATATTTGTGGTACCATTCGTTCAGCGCCAGCGTGCCCTTCTTGCCGTCGGAGAACACGAAGGGAAGCTGCCCCGCGGCGACGATCGGGAATCGTCCGGGCTGATAGCCGGGATTGACATAGGTGATGTCGGCGATGCCGTCGCGCGCCATGTCGTAATGGTCGAACGCCTTGCCGAGCTGCTCTGATGGAAACACCGTCATCTTGATGCTGCCGCCCGAGGCCTTTTCGATATCCGCGGCCCAGGCCTGGGTGGCCGGCACCAGCGGATGCGCCGGCGGCACCCACAGCGACACCTTCCAATTCACGGTCTTGTCTTGCGCAAGCGCAGGCGTCACGCTGGCGGCGAGCAGCAGCGCGAGAACGGTTTTCCTCATTCAGGTCTCTCCCAATTGGCAGGGCTTCCGCGGCCCCTTGGCTACATTGTTATATGCCATAACCATCAATGCAAGTGACCGACTCGTAATAGCTGCTAGACAACGAGCAGCAGCTAGACGGCGGCCGGGCGATCCCATAACGAGGCTGTAATGCCAATAAGGGAGGAAAACGATGGGGCGGACACAGATTGCCATCATCGGCGCGGGACCGGCAGGCCTGCTGCTCGGACAGTTGCTGCACAAATACGGCATCGACAACGTCATCCTGGAGCGCAAGGACCCCGATTACGTGTTGTCGCGGATCCGGGCGGGTGTGCTCGAACAAGGCGCCGTGGACATGCTCGACGAGGCCGGCGTCAGCGCGCGGCTGCACCGCGAGGGCCTGGTGCATGACGGTATCGAGATCGCGTTCGGCGGCGTGCGCCACCGCATCGACCTGAAGCAAGCCTCGGGCGGCAAGAGCGTAACCGTCTATGGCCAGACCGAAGTCACCCGCGACCTGATGGAAGCCCGCGCCGAGGCCGGGCTGACCACGATCTACGACGCCGCCGATGTCAGCCTGCACGATTTCGACGGCGCCAACCCGACGGTGCGCTACGTCAAGGACGGCGCGACACAGGAACTGGCCTGCGATTTTATGGCCGGCTGCGACGGCTTTCACGGCATCTCGCGGCTAAGCGTGCCGGCCGGCGCCGTGCGCAATTTCGAACGGATCTATCCGTTCGGCTGGCTCGGGCTGTTGTCCGACACTCCGCCGGTGTCGCCGGAACTGATCTACACCAATCACGAGCGCGGCTTTGCGCTGTGCTCAATGCGCTCAAAGCATCGCAGCCGCTATTACGTGCAGTGCTCGCTCGACGATCAGGTCGAGCAATGGTCCGACGACCGGTTCTGGGAGGAGTTGAAGCGGCGGCTCGATCCGGAGGCCGCCGACCATCTGGTCACAGGTCCCTCGATCGAAAAGAGCATCGCGCCGCTGCGCAGCTTCGTCGCCGAGCCGATGCGATTCGGCAAACTGTTCCTGGCCGGCGACGCCGCCCATATCGTGCCGCCGACCGGCGCCAAGGGGCTCAACCTCGCGGCCAGCGACGTGCACTATCTGTCGACGGCGTTGCGCGAATTCTACGCCGAGAAATCCAGCGCCGGGATCGACGCCTATTCGGGCCGCGCGCTGGCGCGGATCTGGAAGGCCGAGCGGTTTTCGTGGTGGATGACCTCGATGCTGCATCGCTTTCCCGACAGCGACGGTTTTGCCGGCCGGATTCAGAGCGCCGAACTGGACTATCTGGTCGGCTCCGCGGCAGCGACGGCGTCGCTGGCGGAGAATTATGTCGGGCTGCCGTATTGAGCGAGCGCCCAAGGCCGTCATTGCGAGGAGAAAAGCGACGAAGCAATCCAGGAACTCAGCATTCGGGGCACTGGATTGCTTCACGGAGCCTGTCATCGAGCCGGCGAAGCCGGGCCCGTTGGCTCGCAATGACGACCGCGACGCAGTGATCGTCAGCTCACCCGGAACTACGGCGCGCGCTCCACGGATGCGGGGAGGCTCACCGACCTCAGCCCAATACCGGCAACTCGATCACATCATAGCCGTGGCGAATACTGCGCTTCAGCACCGGGTCTTCGATTTCGAAATCAAATCGTGTCGCCGGCCGTATCCCGCCCTTGGCGGCGAAGGTACCGCCGAATAGCGCGCAGCCATCGGGCAGCGTTCCGCCAAAACCGCGCGCGATCAGGTCGGCGACCGGCAGCATGCCGTCGAGCTTGCCTTCCTGGTACAGCGCCCGCGCGCCATCGATGGTGGCGAAGGAGCGAAGCACGATCATGTCCCAGTGATCGGCGAGCTCGGCGAAGTCCCATAGCTCCGGCGCGACCGGCTTGTCGCACATCTGCTTCGACACCGTGACGCCATAGGTCTCGACCTTGCGGTCGGTGTGGTCGGAGCCGACGCCGACCAGGATGCGCCCCTGCGCTCCGAACAAGACGAATTCGACCTCGCCGCTGGAGTCGCCGCCGCTGACCTCGATGCTGCTCGCGGTGGTCAGCCGCCGCGCCGCGACCCGATAATAGATCGGCGTCGAGGCCGGGCGCGCGATGCCGATCGCCTCGAGTTCGGCGATATGGTGATCGCGCGCCACCGGATCGCGGCCGGTCCAGCCGGCGATCACCAGCTGGCGGATCGGCAGCGTCAGGGGCGAACGGTGCCCGGTCGCGTCCAGCGCGAAGGCGATATCAACCACGAATGATGTCTTCCATCCCCGCCGCGAGTTGAAATATCCGCCGGTCCGAACCGCCGATACCGGCCAGCATCAGGCCGACCGGGACCTCGCCGTCGCGATGACATGGCAGCGAGATCGCGCAGCCGTCGATCATGTTGATCAGCGTGCAGTTGCGCAAGGCCCGCAGGTTGGCCTTGGTGAACGCCTTGTCGTCGGCCATCTCGGCGATCGTCGGCGGGGTGTTGGCAGTGGTCGGCAACACCAGCGCGTCGTAAGGGGCGATGCGGACGCCGGCGCGGGCGATCAGCGATTTGCGCGCGTGGATCAGGTCGACGTAGTCCGCCGCACTTTGCGATTCGCCGCGCAAAATGCGATCGCGCACCCGCGGATCGTAGACGTCGCCATGGGCGACGATCAGATAGCGATGCCAGGCGTAGCTTTCCGCGGCGGCAAAGCCGCCCTTTGCGCTCATCGGCGCAATGTCGAGAAACTCCGGCACTTCGATGCGCTCGATCAATGCGCCGTTGTTGGCGAGTCGCTCAAGCGCGCGTTCGAACGCCGCAGCCACCGCATCGTCAAGCTCGTCGAGCGCCACCGTGGTCGGCACCGCCAACCGCATCCCCGCAACCGAGCGGGGGTGCAACGACTGCAATGGCTCGTCGGCCAGCACGGCGTCCATCGTGGCGCAGCAGGCCACGCTGCGCGCCAGCGGGCCGATGCTGTCGAGGCTGAACGACAGCGGCACCGCGCCATCGAGTGGCACCCGGCGCTGCATCGGCTTGAAGCCGACGATGCCGTTATACGCCGCCGGGATCCGGCACGAACCACCGGTGTCGGTGCCGAGCGCGCCATGCGCCATGCCGTCGGCGACCGAGACGGCGGCGCCCGCCGAGGAGCCGCCGGGAACGTGGCCGACCTGACGCTGCCAGGCGCCCTTCGGCGTGCCGTAATGCGGGTTGATGCCGATCCCCGAAAAGGCGAACTCGGTCATGTTGGTGCGGCCGATCACCACGAAGCCGGCGCGCCGCAACCGCGCCACCGCGGGCGCGTCGATCTCGGCTGGCGGATTGTCGTCGAGCGCACGGGAGCCGGCACGGGTCACCTGGCCCCTAATGTCAAACAGGTCCTTGATCGATACCGGGATGCCGGCGAACGGCGACGGCGCCGCCTTGGCCTCGCGCAGCCGGTCCATCGCTTCGGCGGCTTCGATCGCGGCCTCGGCATCGACATGAATGAAGGCCCGCGCGCCCTCGCCGCTCTGATCGGCGATATTGGCCAAGCATTGATCGACCAGTTTGCGGGCGGTGGTGCGGCCGGCGTCGAGATCGGCCGCGAGCGCGGCGAGCGTTGGAAGCGATGTCATGAGAAATCCTGTTCAGCGTGGTCGGTCTGCGCGATGCGGGGCCTGATAACGTCGCCTGCGCCTACGGCACACGCCCCGCATTGCCCACTGCCGTTGCACCACGAAATCCCGCGCCGCGACATTTGGCAATTCGTAGCGAAACCACTCGGGCGGCCCTGCGGCCTTGCTCAACCTAACCCGGCCGGTCGCAGCCGCACAAGGCGCGCCACCGACGCGCTGTGCGCCCAGCGGATACGGCTATGCGTTGCGCCGCAGGGCGTTGACGCTGGCCGGTCAAATGTCGCATCAAGACCGCAATCAACGGGCCGATAGCCCGATTTTCAGGGAGAGAACACCGATCATGGCCGAACCCGCCCGCGCCAAGCCGAAACCGACGCCGGAGACGCAGCATTTCTGGGACGGCACCCGCGCCGGCGAATTGCGGCTGCAGCGCTGCGACGACTGCGCCCATGTGTACTTTCCACCGCGGCCGTTCTGTCCGTCCTGCGGCTGCCGCAAGGTCAGCGTGTTCAAGGCCTCCGGCAAGGCGAAGCTCTACAGCTACGTCATCAATCACCGTCCCGCCGCGCCCGGCTTCACGCCGCCTTACGCCATCGCGGTGGTCGAGCTCGACGAAGGGCCGCGGATGATGAGCAACATCCTGGATTGCCCGCAGACCCCGGAGGCGCTCGAACTCGACATGAAGCTGGAAGTGGCGTTCGAACAGCTTGACGACGCCATCACCCTTCCCCAGTTCCGTCCGGCGAAGGGTTAGTCTGATGCGCAGAAATCAGGTCGCCGTCGTCGGCGCCGCCGAGACCACCGAGCTCGGAATCATTCCCCATATGTCGCAGCTGCAATTGCACGCCGACGCCGCGCTGAACGCGATGGCGGATTGCGGGCTGAAGCCGTCGGACATCGACGGCGTCGCCACCGCGGTGGAGACGCCGCAGCAGATCGCGCATTACCTCGGCATCACCCCCAGCTGGGTCGACGGCACTTCGGTCGGCGGCTGCTCGTTCATGCTGCATGTCCGCCATGCCGCGGCGGCGATCGAAGCCGGGCTGTGCAAGACCGTGCTGATTACGCACGCCGAAAGCGGCAAGTCGATGATCGGCAAGCAGCCGCGCTCGACCCCGGCCGACAGCCTCAATGGCCAGTTCGAAGCGCCGTTCGGGGTCTACGGCCCGCCCAGCATGTTTCCGATCCCGGTGCTGCGCTACATGAAGACCCACGGCATCACCCATGAGCAGATCGCTATGGTGGCGGTGGTGCAGCGCGAATGGGCGGCGAAGAATCCGCGCGCCACGATGAAGAAGCCGATCACCGTCGAGGACGTGCTGAATTCGAAGATGATCGCCTATCCGTTCCGCATCCTGCAGTGCTGCCTGGTCACCGACGGCGGCGGCGCCTTGATCCTGACCTCGGCCGAGCGCGCCAAGGATTTTCCGACCAAGCCGGTCTACATCCTCGGCACCGGCGAGAGCGTCGAGACCCCGATGGTCAGCCAAATGCAGACGTTCGACTCCTCGCGCGCGTTCCGCACCGCGGGGCCCACGGCCTTCAGGGAAGCTGGCATCGCCCACAAGGACGTCGATCATCTGATGATCTACGATGCTTTTGCGCATCTGCCTTTGTACGGCCTCGGCGATCTCGGCTTCATGCCGCACGAAGAGACCGGTCCATTCATCGCCGCTGGCCATACGCGGCCCGGCGGCAAGCTGCCGCTCAACACCAATGGCGGCGGCCTCAGCTACATGCATTCCGGCATGTACGGCATGTATGCGCTGCAGGAAAGCGTGCGGCAGATGCGCGGCATCGCGCCGGCGCAGGTGCCGGGCGCCAAGATCTCGGTGTGCCACGGCGTCGGCGGCATGTTCGCAGCGTCAGGCACGATCATCTTTACCAATGAGACATAGCCGTCATTCCGGGATGCAGGTCGGTCGGCGCAGCCGGCTGGCCTGCAGACCCGGAATCCCGAGCTGTTCAACCATCTCTGGATTCCGGGGTCGCTCACGGCTCGCGCCGCTCGCGCCCCGGAATGACGACTGAACATTCAGACCGAAACAACGGGAGGGAATAAGCATGACCACCAAATCACTCGACGGCAAAGTCATCGTCGTCACCGGCGCCGGGCGCGGCATCGGTCGTGAGATCGCGCTGCTGGCAGCTGCCGAAGGCGCCAAGGTCGTGGTCAACGATCCCGGCGTCGCCGCCGACGGCTCCGGCACCGACGCGGCGCCCGCCGACGAGGTGGTGGAAGAGATCAAGAAGCGCGGCGGCACCGCGGTGGCCAATTTCGAGACCGTGGCCGAAGCCGTTCCGGCGAGCAAAATCATCAAGATGGCGGTCGACACCTATGGCAAGCTCGACGCCGTGGTCAACAATGCCGGCATCCTGCGCGACGCCATCTTCCACCGCATGAGCATCGACGCCTTCGAGCAGGTCATCAAGGTGCACCTGATGGGCTCGTTCTACACCTCGCATGCCGCGGCGCGGCTGTTCCGCGAGCAGGAGAGCGGCAGCTTCGTGCACTTCACCTCGACCTCGGGGTTGATCGGAAATTT
The DNA here is from genome assembly GCF_013377015.1 of Rhodopseudomonas sp. Classification (GTDB taxonomy): domain Bacteria; phylum Pseudomonadota; class Alphaproteobacteria; order Rhizobiales; family Xanthobacteraceae; genus JARJEH01. Next base: position 1,120,468 of record NZ_JACABA010000002.1, read on the forward strand.
CGGCCAGGCCAATTACGCCGCCGCCAAGCTCGGCATCGTCGGGCTGTCGAAATCGATCGCGCTCGATATGGAGCGCTTCAACGTCCGCTCCAACTGCGTGTCGCCGTTCGCCTGGAGCCGGCTGATCGGCACGATTCCGACCGAGACCGACGAGGAGAAGGCGCGGGTCAAGAAGATCCAGCAGATGGGGCCGGAGAAGATCGCGCCGCTGTCGGTGTTCCTGCTCAGCGACGCAGCGAAGGACGTCACCGGCCAGATCTTCGCGGTGCGGATGAACGAGATCTTCCTGATGAGCCAGTCGCGTCCGATCCGCTCGATCCATCGCTCCGAAGGCTGGACCTGCCAGTCGCTGGCCGAACACGGCATGCCGGCGCTGAAGTCGTCGTTCTACAAACTCGACCGCTCCGCCGACATCTTCAATTGGGATGCGATCTGAATGACGCGATCCATATAATCAAAGGTTGGTCGTTGCAGGAATCGGCAAACACCACTGAGGGAGCGAAACATGCGAATGAGATTCTCGATTCTTGTGCTGGCCGTGGTGATGGCCGGCGCCGCCCCGTTCGCATCCTCGGCCGCCGAGAAGAAATACGGCCCCGGTGTCACCGATACCGAAATCAAGATCGGTCAGACGATGGCCTATAGCGGCCCGGCGTCGGCCTACGGCACCGTCGGCCGGCTGGAAACCGCCTATTTCGAAATGATCAATTCGCAAGGCGGGGTGAACGGCCGCAAGATCACGCTGATCAGCCTCGACGATTCCTACAGCCCGCCGAAGACGGTGGAACAGACTCGCCGGCTGGTGGAACAGGATGAGGTGCTGGCGATCGTCGGACAGCTCGGCACCCTGACCGCCTCGGCCGTGCAGAAATATCTTAATATCAAGAAAGTCCCGCAGATCCTGATCACCTCGGGGGCCGCCAAATGGGACAATCCGACGGCGTTTCCCTATTCCACCTACCTGTATTCGCCTTACCATCTGGAGGGGCAGATCTTCGCCAAGTATCTGCTGAAGAACAAGCCGGACGCCAAGCTCGGCGTGTTCTCGCAGAACGACGATGCGGGCCGAGACTATGTCCGCGGGCTGAAGGATGGTCTCGGCGACAAGGTCGCGACGATGATCGTCAAGGAACTGACCTACGAGACCACCGAATCGCTGATCGATTCGCAGATCGTGACGCTGAAATCCACCGGCGCCGATACGCTGTTCATGATGACCACGCCGAAATTCGGGGCGCAGGCGATCCGCAAGATCGCCGAATTGGGCTGGAAGCCGCTGACCTACCTGTCGGCGGTGTCGTCGTCGATCAAGACGGTGCTGGAGCCCGCCGGCGTGGAGAACGCCAAGGGATTGATCACCGCGCTCGCCGTCAAACGGCCGGAAGATCCGAGGTGGGAGAACGAGAAAGACGTCCTGGACTACAAGGCCTTTCTCAAGCAGTGGTACCCGGCGGGGAACCTGACCGACAGCAGCAACATTGCCGGATACATGGCGGCCTATGTAGCGGTGAAGATTCTCGAACGCTGCGGCGACGAACTCACGCGGGAGAATGTGCTGAAACAGGCGACGAACCTGACCGCGCTTCCGGCGCCGCTGCTGTTGCCGGGCATCACCATCACCACGACGCCCACCCGGTATACGCCGTTCAGTCAGATGCAGATCGCGCGCTTCAACGGCACCACCTGGGAGCCCGAAGGCGCGCTGATCAACGCGATCGAGCCGTAACACCGAAACCTGCCGCCGCGAGGGAAGCAACAATGAGCATGGATGTACGGGTGGTCGGCGTCGGCATGGTGCCGTTCGCCAAGCCGGGTGCAAGCGAAAGCTATATCGAGATGGGGTCCAAAGCGGTGGCGGCGGCTCTGGCCGACGCCGGCTTGCCCTATTCGGCGATCCAGCAAGCCTATGCGGGTTACGTGTACGGCGATTCGACCTGCGGGCAGGCCGTGCTCTATCCCGCCGGCTTGACCGGAATCCCGATCGTCAACGTCAACAACAACTGCTCGACCGGATCGACGGCGCTGTTCCTGGCCCGCCAGGCGGTCGCCAGCGGGCAGATCGACTGCGCGCTCGCGGTCGGCTTCGAGGAAATGCGGCCCGGCGCGCTCGGCTCGAATTTCCCCGACCGGGTTGGTCCGATGGCCCGGCATGCCGGGCTGATGGGGGAATTGCAGACACACGATCCGAAGGCGCCGCGCGCGGCGCAGTTCTTCGGCGGCGCCGGCGCCGAATATGCCGCGAAGTACGGGGCAAGTCCGGAAACCTTCGCCAAGATCTCCGTCAAGGCGCGCGTGCACGCCGCCAACAATCCCTTTGCGCTGTTCCGCAATCTGCTGTCGGTCGAGGAGGTGCTGGCCTCGCCGCCGCAATACGGCCCGATGACCCGCTATCAATGCTGCCCGCCGACCTGCGGCGCCGCCGCCGCGATCGTCTGTTCGCCGGCATTCGCCGCACGCCACGGTCTCGACGGATCGATCGCCATCAAGGCCCAGGCGATGACCTCCGATACCGCCAGCACGTTCGACGATCGCTCGATGATCAAGCTGATCGGCTACGACATGGCCAAGGATGCCGCCGCCGCGGTTTATGAATCCGCGGGCCTTGGCCCGGAGGACATCCAGGTGGCCGAGTTGCACGATTGCTTCACCGCCAACGAATTGCTGACCTATGAGGCGATCGGCCTGACCCCGGAAGGAACCGCCGAGAAGTTCATCATGGACGGCGATAATACCTACGGCGGGAAAATCGTCACCAACCCTTCGGGCGGGTTGCTGTCGAAGGGGCATCCGCTCGGGGCCACCGGTCTCGCGCAATGCACGGAGCTGGTCTGGCAATTGCGCGGCACGGCCGATCGCCGGCAGGTGCCGAACGTCACGCACGCGCTGCAACACAACCTCGGGTTGGGCGGGGCCTGCGTGGTGACGCTGTACGGCAGGGTCTGACCGACGCGCGCGTTCTCGGACGCCGCGGCGGCGCATGGTTTCGCCGCGGCCGCCGACCCGGCGCGAAGCAAAATGACATTTGACGGCGCGGGAAAAACAACGCCTAAGTTTCGGCGAAAACCACGCCTCGAGACGCGCAAATTGAAGACGCGTGAATATGGGAGAGACGACATGGCCATCAATCGGAGAACATTCGGAATCGGTGCGTCCGGCGTGCTGCTGGGATCGATTGCCGCGCCGTTCATCGGCCGTGCCGGCGCCGCCGGGCCCACCATCCGTGTCGGCGTCGTCAATTCCATGAGCGGCGGGCTCGCCGCCTATGCGCAGGAAGGGCAGCCGGCGTTCGAATACATCATCAAGAAGATCAACGCCGAGGGCGGCATCAAGAGCAAGGGCGGCGCCCAGATCGAGCTGGTGATGGCCGACGACACCAGCCAGCCGGCGCGCACTGCCGCCGAGGCGCGGCGGTTGATCACCGAAGAAAAAGTCCAGTTGCTCACCGGCACCATACTCAGCGCGCAGATGCTGGCGCTGACGCCGGTGCTCGACGAATTGAAGATGCCGACGCTGTCGGTGTGGGCCGGCGGCGCGCGCTCCGACTACATGTTCACGCTGGGTTACCCGTACGATCGTGGCTACGCCCAGACCATCAACGACTTCATCGTCGCGCTACGCGACGAGCACAAATTCAAGATCAAGACCGCGGTGATGGGCTATTCGAATTACGAAGCCGGCCAGCAGGTCAACAAGTTCCTGACCGAGAAGCTGAAGGCCAGCGGCGTCGAGATCATCGGCGAGGCCGCGCTCGACATCCGCGCGCAGGACCAGACTTCTGCGATGGTCCGGATCCGTTCGCTCAAGCCCGACGTGGTGGCCGGACTGGTGACGCCGCGCGACGGCATCCTGCTGCATCAGGCCCGTTACAACCTGAACTACCACGACAGCCTGTTCTGCGGCGGCACCGGCGGCTACACCGATCTGTCGCTGTGGAAGGACCTCGGTCCCGAGGTCGGCAAGGCGGTGCTGACCAAGAACCTATTCGGCATGACCGGCTTCAGCCCCGGTGCCAAGGTGGATTCGATGCAGAAGATCATCGCCGAATTGCGCGACATCGCCAAGCTCGACCGCATCGGGCAGGGCGCGATCCAGTACGCGCAGGCCGCGCGCGTGTTGCAGCAGGTGCTGGAAAACGCCGCGTCGCTGCAGAGCGACGACCTGCTCAAGGCGTTCCGCAGCGTCAACATTCCGTTCGGCGATCCGAACCTCTACGTCGCCAAGCCGAAGGGCCTGCAGTTCGCCGAGGACCGCCTGCTGAAGGACGGTTCGGCGATGTTCGTGCAGTGGACTCCGGAGCAGGACCAGCAGGTCGTGTTCCCGAAGGAATTCGCGCAAGTGCCGCCGCGGCCCCGCGCCTAGGCGATCGGCATGACGTTCCTGACGGTCGACAACGTCACCAAACGCTTCGGCGGGCTGGTCGCGCTCAACGCGATCGGCTTCTCGGTCGCGCAAGGCGAGATCGTCGGCATCATCGGGCCGAACGGCGCCGGCAAGACCACGCTGTTCGGCGTGATCTCCGGCTTCATCACGCCGAGCGAGGGCGAGGTGTCTTACGACGGCCACAGCATCCTCGGCATTTCGCCGGATCGCCTGGTATGGCGCGGCCTGATGCGCAGCTTCCAGATCGTGCAGTCGTTCGCCGACATGACGGCGCTCGACGTAGTGACGACGGCGGCCTTGACGCGGCGGCCGATGCGCGAGGCGATCGACTACGCGGCCGCAGCGCTGCTGCGCGTCGGCCTCGGCGGCAAGGAACTGAAGATGCCGCTGACGCTGTCGCTGCAGGACAAGAAGTTGCTCGAACTCGCCAAATGCATCGCCACCGATCCGCGATGCATCCTGCTCGACGAGGTGATGGCCGGCCTGACCATGTCGGAGACGGCGGCGCCGATCGCGGTGATCCAGGAACTGAACCGGCAGGGCGTTACCATCGTGATGGTCGAGCACGTGATGCCGGTGATCATGCGGCTGGCGACCCGGATCGTGGTGATCAATTTCGGCGAGAAGATCGCCGAAGGCACGCCCGAGGAGATCCTCAAGGATCAGCGCGTGATCGACGCCTATTTCGGGGATCATATCGATGCTTGAGATCGAGGGCCTGACGGCGGGCTACGGCGGCATCGAGGTGCTGCGCGACATCAACGTCCGGCTCGGCGACGGCGAACTGGTCGGCCTGCTGGGCGCCAACAATGCCGGCAAGACCACGATGATCAACAGCCTGTCCGGCACGGTGAAGCCGATGGCCGGCCGCATCCTGTTCCAGGGCGAGGACATCACCCGTCTGACGCCGCGGCAGCGCGTCGAGCGCGGCATCGTCCAGGTCCCGGAAGGCAGGCTGGTGTTTCCCGAGATGAGCATCCGCGAAAACCTTTTGCTCGGCGGCATCAACAGCCGGGCGCGGCCGCAGCGCCGGCAGCAGATGGAGAAGGTGCTGGAGCTGTTCCCGCGGCTTGGCGAGCGGCTGGCGCAGCACGCCGGCTCGCTCTCCGGAGGCGAACAGCAGATGCTGGCGATCGGCCGCGGGCTGATGGCGGACGCGAAGGTGCTGATGCTCGACGAGCCGTCGCTCGGGCTGTCGCCGCTGTTCGTGCAGTACATCTTCGAGATCATCGACAAATTGCACGCCGACGGACTGACCATCCTGCTGGTCGAACAGAACCTGAATTTGACGTTGCGTCATGCCCAGCGCTGTTACGTGCTGGAGCGCGGGCAGGTCGCGGTGGAAGGGGGCGCGGATGCGGTCAGAAACGATCCTCGCACCAAGAGTGCCTATCTTGGCCTGTGATTCTTGGCCTCTGATCGGAGGGCGGCGTGACTGAACTCTATCAGGCTCTGGCGCAGGGCCTGCTGATCGGCAGCACCTACGGGCTGCTGGCGCTCGGTATGGGCCTGGTTTACGGCGTCAGCGGCGTCGTCAATTTCTCCCACGGCGACTTCATCTCGCTCGGCATGTTCATGTGCCTGGGGCTGTATTCGGCTCTGTCGCTCGACCCCTATGTGTCGGTGATCATCACGGTTCCGGTGATGACGGCGATCGGCGCGCTGGTCTATCTGTTCCTGATCAGGCCGATGGTCGGGCACCAGTTCCTGATGGTGGTGCAGCTGACGCTGGGTCTCAGCCTGGTGCTGCAGAACGGCATCCTGATGGTGTTCGGCGGCCAGCCGGCGCGGACGCCGTCGATCGTCGAATCCAAACTGTGGATTCTCGGCGACGTGGTGCTACGCGTGCCGCATGTGATCGCCTTCGTGATTTCCTTCGCGCTGGCGATCGGTCTCTACGTGATGCTGCGCTCGACCGATTTCGGCCGGTCGATTCGTGCCGTGCACCAGAACGCCCATGCGGCGGCGCTGATGGGCATCGACGTCGGCCGCGTCCAGGTGCTGACCTTCGCGCTCGGCATCGGCATTCTGGCGCTGGCCGCGGCGCTGCTGCTGCCGGGCACGCCGATCCAGCCGACCCAGGGATTGCGCTACACCGTCATCACCCTGCTGGTCGTGGTGCTTGGCGGCATGACCAATTTCGTCGGCATCATGCTGGGCGGGCTGATCATCGGCATCGCCGAAGCCTTCGGCACCATCTATCTCGACGGCGCGATCGGCCTGCTGATGCCCTACATCATCTTCGTGGCGATCATGCTGTTCCGGCCGCAGGGCCTGACCTGGAGGTCGTCGAAATGAAGCAGGAATTCTACGACACGCTGTCGTCGCCGATCCTGTGGGGCGTGCTGCTGCTCGCGGCGCTGCTGCCCTTCGCGTTGTCGAGCTACTATCTACACATCGTGACGCTGGCGCTGGTCTATGTCGCGCTGGCGTCGTCGTGGAACATCGTCGGCGGCATGGCCGGGCAGGTGTCGTTGGCGCACAGCCTGTTCATCGGCATCGGCGCGATGCTGTCGAGCGCGCTGCTGCTCAAGCTCGGCATCAATATGTGGCTGGGGCTGGTGATCTCAGCAGTGATCTCCGGCGTCCTCGGCGCCATGATCGCCTGGATCGATTTCCGCTTTCAGCTCGGCCATCTTTCCTTCGTACTGATCACGCTGGCCTTCGCCGAGATGGGTGCGATCGTGGTCGAGGGCTGGGAATTTCTCGGTGGCGCGTCTGGCATGCTGCTGCCCAAGGACACCGGTGATTTCCTCGCCTTTCAGTTCGGCGGCGGCAGTGGCTCGTTCTGGGTGATGCTGACGCTGGCCGCGGTCTGCGTCCTGGTCAATGTCGCGATCCTCAATGCGCCGCTCGGCTTCTATCTGCGCACCATCCGCGACAACGAGAAGGCGGCGCAGGCGATCGGCGTCAACGTGCTGCGCTACAAGATCACCGCGATGGTGATCTCGGCCGTGCTCGCCTCGGTGGTCGGCACCGCCTACGTTCGCTATCTGACCTTCGCCGATCCCTATCTGCTGATTTCTCCGGTCATCACCATCGAGATCGTGCTGTTCGCGACCGTCGGCGGGCTCGGTCGGGCCTACGGCCCCGCGCTCGGCGCGCTGCTGCTGGTGCCGCTCGGCGAAGTGCTGCGAGGCAAGCTCGGCAGCGCGCTGCCCGGGCTGCATTATTTCATCTACGGTGTGGTGGTGATCGCTGTCATCCTGGCGACGCCGCGCGGACTGCTGCCGCTGTTCGAGCGGCAATGGGAACGCTGGCGCCGCTCGTAGCGCGGAGCGTCAGCGGCCGGTGAAGCGGGCCGGGCGCTTCTGCACGAAGGCAGCGGCGCCCTCGCGCAGATCCTCGGTCACGAAGGCGCGCGCCTGCGACGACGCCTCGCCGTCGAGCGTCGTGGCCAGCGGCGCCGCCCAGGCGGATTCGATCTGTCCCTTGATCAGGCCGATGCTGAGCGGCGGACCGTCGGCCAGGCGTTGGGCTGCGGCCAAAGCGGTGTCGAACAGCTCCGCATCCTCCACCATCTTCCAGATCAAGCCCCATTCTTCTGCCTTCTCGGCGGCCAGGGGTTCGCCGAGCAGCGCCAGCGCGCGGGCGCGGGGGACGCCGATCGCGCGCTGCAGGAACAATGACGTCCCGGCATCGAGCGCGGCGCCGAGCCGGACGAAGCTGAGGATGAAGCGCGCCGAGCGCGCGGCGATCACGACATCGCCGGCCAGCGCGATGCCGACGCCGGCGCCGGCGGCCGGACCGTTGACGGCGACGACGATCGGCTTCGGCGCGGCGCGCATCTTCTCGAGCAGCGGGTTGAGCCGGCCGCGCATCATCGTCGCGACCTGCTCGCCGGCGTCGAAGGTGGCGCCGCCGAGCTGCGCGCCGGAGCAAAACCCCTTGCCGGCGCCGGTGAGCACGATCGACCGCACCGCCGGCTCGGCGAGAGCCGCGTCGAGCGCTGCACCGAGATCGGCCAGCAGGCTGCCGCCGAGCGCGTTGTATTGCTCCGGATTGTTCAGCGTCAGGATCGCCACGGCGCCGCGCCGCTCGTTCAGAACCATCGACATGTGGTGCTCCGTGACCCGCGAGGAATGGACCGATGACGCTACAGCGACCGTGCGATCAGCAGCTTCATGATCTCGTTGGTGCCGCCGTAGATCTTCTGGATCCGCGCATCGACGTACATCCGCGAGATCGGGTATTCCTGCATGTAGCCGTAACCGCCGTGCAATTGCAGGCATTCGTCGACGGTCTCGACCTGCTTCTGTGTAGTCCACCACTTCGCCATCGAGGCGGTGACGGCGTCGAGGTCGCCGGCCAGCAGCCGCTCGAGGCAGAAGTCGACGAACACCCGCGCGATCATCGCCTCGGTCTTGCGCTCGGCGAGCTTGAAGGCGGTGTTCTGGAATTCGATGATCGGTTGGCCGAACGCCTTGCGTTCTTTGGTATAGTCGACCGTTAGCCGAACCGCGCGCTCCATCGCCGCTACGGCGCCGATCGCAATGATCAGCCGCTCCTGCGGCAATTGCTGCATCAGCTGGGCGAAGCCCTTGCCTTCCTCGCCGCCGAGCAGGTTTTCAGGCGGCGCCACCGCGTCCTCGAAGAACAATTCCGAAGTGTCCGACGCCGGCAGGCCGATCTTGTCGAGGTTGCGGCCGCGCTTGAAGCCGGCATTGCCCTCGGTCTCCAGCACGATCAGCGACAGGCCCTTGGCGCCGGGGCCGCCGGTGCGGGCGACGACGATGATCAGGTCAGCGGTCTGGCCGTTGGTGATGAAGGTCTTCTGGCCGTTGATGACATAGGCGTTTCCTTGCAGCCGCGCCGTGGTCCGCACGCCCTGCAGATCCGATCCGGTCCCCGGCTCGGTCATCGCGATCGCGCCGATCAATTCGCCGCGCGCCATGCCCGGCAGCCAGCGCTTCTTTTGTTCCTCGGAGCCGTAGTTCAGAATGTAATGCGCGACGATGCCGCTGCTGACGGTGACGCCGCCGAGCGCGTCGGGCACCTCGCTCTCCATTTCCTCGAACACCGCGGCGTCATAGGCGAAGGTGGCGCCGAGCCCGCCATAGGCTTCCGGAATGCTCGGCAGCAGCGCGCCCATCTTGCCGAGCGCCAGCCAGGCCGAGCGGTCCACCATCTTCTGCGCCCGCCACTTTTCGGCGTGCGGCGCCAGGTCCTTGGCGAGGAATTTCCGAAATTGATCGCGGAACGAATCCAGTTCCTCGGTCATCCATGACGATCGATATTGCATAATGCCTCGCGTTAAATGATGAGGCCGCCGCCGCAGACGACCACCTGCCCGCTAATGTAGTTCGATTCCGGGCTGCAAAACAGATAAACCGCGTCGGCGGCTTCTTCCGGCGTGCCGCCGCGTCCGAGCGGAATCATCCTCGCCATGGCGTCGAGCATCTGCGGCTGGACGCCGACCTTGATGTCGCGGCCGGCGACGTCGATGGTGGTCTGCTGCGCCTCGATCGGCTGGGTCAGCCGGGTGTTGATCAGCCCGAACGCCACGCAATTGACGTTGACCTTGTAGCGGCCCCATTCCTTGCACAGCGTCCGCGTCAAGCCGATCAGCGATGCCTTGGCGGAAGAATAGCTGGCCTGTCCGGCGTTGCCGTAGAGCCCGGCGATCGACGAGATGTTGACCACCTTGCGGAACACCTCCTGGCCGGCTTCGGCTTCCTTCTTCGCCAGAATCCGGATCGGTTCGGCGGCGGCGCGCAGCACCCGAAACGGCGCCACCAGATGGACGTCGAGCATCGCCTGGAACTGCTCGTCGGTCATCTTCTGGATCGTCGAATCCCAAGTGTAGCCGGCATTGTTGACGATGATGTCGATGCCGCCGAAGGTCTCCATCGCGGCGCCGACAAAGCGGTCGGCGAAGCCGGGCTCCGAGACGCTGCCATTGATGGCGATCGCCTCGCCGCCCGCCGCCTTGATCTCGGCGGCGACCGCGTCGCCCGGCGCGGCATCGAGATCGTTGACCACGACCTTGGCGCCCTCGCGCGCCAGCTTCAGCGCGATGGCACGGCCGATGCCGCGGCCCGACCCGGTGATCAGCGCGACTTTTCCTTGCAGTTTCGACATCGGGTCTTCCTTGGCTATAGGGCGATGATGGCTTCGCCGGCGAGCTTGGTCTCGCCGTGCTGGTCCTTGGTGGTGAGCGCGATTCTGGCGCGGCGTTCGCCTCCGGTCTCGAGCAGCTCCGCGATATGGCCCTCGCAGGTCAATTGCGCGCCGAGCTGGGTGATGGCGGCGAAGCGCGTCGAGAACGAGCGGATCTTCCCAGGTGCCACCGCGTCGGTCAGCGCCTGGCCGAGATAGCCCATCACCAGCATGCCGTGCGAGAACACGTCGGGAAATCCCGATGCTTTGGCGAAATCGATATCGACATGGATCGGGTTGTGATCGCCCGAGGCGCCGCAATACAGCGCTAGCGTGTGGCGGGTGATGGCGGGGAATTCCTTGTGGACGATGCGGTCGCCGACCGCGGGGGCCGTCTTGCTCATGAGCTGGCTCCATTCCGCACCACGATGGTGCGGGCGACGTCGGCGACGTGGACGCCATTCTGGTTGGTGACCTCGGTCTCGACCACGATCAGCGTCATGGCGCCGCCCTTCTTGTCGGTGACGCTGGTGACCCGCGGGCTGAAGGTGACGGTGTCACCGACCACGACCGGCGCGTGATAGGCAAAGCTCTGCTCGCCATGCAGCACCTTGCCGAGATCGATGTCGAGCGCGGTGAGGAATTCGAACGGCGTCTCGGAGTCCATCAGTTCGAGGCAGAACAGATAGGTCGGCGGGATCGGGATCGCCGTAAAGCCCGCGGCCTTCGCCGCCGCGGCGTCGCGATAGACCGGGTTGCTCTCGCCCAGCGTTTCAAAGAAATAGCGCAGTCGTCCCGGCTCGACATGCGCGGTGACCGGCGTAAAGCGACGCCCGACGGCGGATTGATCGACCATGATGTGTCCTTACGCGCGCTCGTACAGGGTCACCACGCAGGCGCCGCCGAGGCCGAGATTGTGTTGCAGCCCGAGCCGCGCGCCGTCGACCTGGGTCGCCGCCGCGGTGCCGCGCAATTGCCGGGTCAGCTCGTAGCATTGCGCGAGGCCGGTGGCGCCGAGCGGGTGACCCTTCGACAGCAGTCCGCCCGACGGGTTGGTGACGAACTTGCCGCCATAGGTGTTGTCGCCGGCGTCGATGAATTTCTCCGCGCCGCCGTCGGGGCATAGGCCCAGCGCTTCGTAGGTGATCAACTCGTTCTGCGCGAAGCAGTCGTGCAGTTCGACCACGTCGAGATCATCGGGGCCGACGCCGGCCTTCTCATAGACGGCGTTGGCGGCGGCCCGCGCCATGTCGAAGCCGACCACCTGCATCATGTCGTGGGCGCCGAAAGTCGACGGGGTGTCGGTGGTCATGCTCTGCGCGGCGATCCGCACATCGGTGCGCAGGCCGTGCTGCTTGGCGAATTTCTCCGAAACCAGCACCGCGGCGGCGCCGCCGCAGGTCGGCGGACAGGCCATCAGCCGGGTCATCACGCCAGGCCAGATCACCTGATCGTTCATGACGTCGTCGGCGGAGACCTCCTTGCGGAACAGCGCGAGCGGATTATTCTTGGCGTGGCGGCTGGCCTTGGCGCGGATCTTGGCGAAGGACGACAACGGCGTGCCGTATTTCTTCATGTGGCTGAGGCCGGCACCGCCGAAATAACGCAGCGCCAGCGGTACCCCCGGCGCATCGACCAATTGATCGGCCGCGGCATCGAACTCGTCGAACGCGCTGGGCCGGTCGGTGTAGACCGAACCGAGCGCGCCGGGCTTCATCTGCTCGAAGCCGAGCGCCAGCACGCAATCGGCGGCGCCGGATTCGATCGCCTGGCGGGCGAGGAACAGCGCGGTCGAGCCGGTCGAGCAGTTGTTGTTGACGTTGACGATCGGGATTCCGGTCATGCCGACCGGGTACAGCGCGCGCTGACCGCAGGTCGAGTCGCCGTAGACGTAGCCGACATAGGCCTGCTGGATCAGACCGTAGTCGAGGCCGGCATCCGCGAGCGCCAATTTCGTCGCCGTTGCGCCCATCACATGATACGGCTCGTTGGCGCCGGGTTTGACGAATGGGATCATGCCGACACCGGCAACATAGGCGCGAGATGGCATCCAATCCTCCGTAAATTACCCAATGGACTTTTTGTTACCCATGGGTAATATACGTGGCCAAATCCCGAGTCAATGCGACGCCGCCGGAATTCGAAATGGACGCCCAGTCGCCAGACGACTCGCCCTGGATGCCGTTCGAAAATCGCCGCCGCGCCCGCGACGAGAAGCGCGAGGCGGTGCTGCGCACCGCCGTGCATCTGTTTCTCGAGCAGGGCTATCACCGCGCCACGCTGAACGACGTCGCCGAGCGGCTCAACATCACCAAGCCGGCGCTGTACAACTACTTCCGCGGCAAGGAAGAAATCCTGTTCGAATGCTGCCTGCTGGGGCAGGAGCGGGTCGACGAGGTGATCGCCGAGATCGATGCCGGCGGCGGCACGGGGATAGCGAAGCTGCGCAAGCTGATCCAAGCCTATGCGGAAGTGATGACGACGGATTACGGCGCCAGTCTGATCCGGTTCGACACCCGCGATCTGTCCGACCGCAACAGCAAGATCCTGCGCGACGCCAAGAAGAGCATCGACAGGACCTTTCGACATTACATCACCGACGGCATTGCGGACGGCTCGATCAAGCCGTGCGACGCCAAGATGGCGGCGTTTGCCATCGCCGGCTCGCTGAACTGGATCGGTCACTGGTTCCAGCGCGGCGGTGACTTGTCGGCCGAGCAGGTCGCGGAGGAATTTTCGGTACGGCTGACCGAGGGATTGGCGGCACGGGCCTCACGTAAGACGGCGCCGGCGCCATCAAAGTCAAAAAGCAAACAAACCAGCGGAGGGAAACGATGAACACCACCCACGGATTGCGGCGGGCGCTGCAGATCAAGCCCGACGGCCTCGCCACGGTGTATGGCGAGCGGCGACGGAGCTGGCGCGAGGTCGGCGAGCGCGTCGCGCGGCTTGCCGCCGGGCTGCGCGCGCTCGGCGCCGAGCCCGGCGACCGCGTCGCGGTGCTGTCGCTGAATTCCGATCGCTATCTCGAATTGTTCCTGGCCACGGCCTGGGCCGGCACCGTGATCGTGCCACTCAACACCCGATGGAGCCCGCTCGAGAACGAAGACGCGCTGCGCGATTGCCGCGCCAATGTGCTGGTGGTCGACAAGGCGTTCGCGGCGACCGGCGCCGCGCTGGCGAAGGCGTTGCCCGAATTGAAGCTGGTCTATGCCGATGACGGTGATGTCCCGGATGGCATGGAAAGCTACGAGGCGCTGATCTCGCGTAGCGAGCCGATCCCCGATGCGATGCGTCAGGCCGCCGATCTCGCCGGCATCTTCTACACCGGCGGTACCACGGGCCGCTCCAAGGGCGTGATGCTCAGCCACGGCAATTTGATGGCCAACGCGCTGAATGCGCTCGGCGAGGGCCTGTTCCCGGGCACCGCGACCTATCTGCATGCCGCCCCGATGTTTCACCTCGCCAATGGCGCGGCGATGTATTCGCTGCTGCTCAGCGGCGGCGCCAATGTGATGGTTCAGGCGTTCACGCCGGACGGCGTGATGGCCGTGGTGCAGAAGGAGCGCGTCACCGACGTGCTGCTGGTCCCGACCATGATCCAGATGCTGGTCGATCATCCAGCGCTCGGCTCCCATGACATGTCGTCGCTGAAGAACGTCGTCTATGGCGCGTCGCCGATCAGCGAGGCGGTGCTCGACCGCGCCACCAAGGCGCTGCCGAAGGCGCAGTTCACCCAGGCCTACGGCATGACCGAATTGTCGCCGATCGCCACGCTGCTGCACTGGAACGAGCACATCGGCGAGGGCCGCGCCAAGGGTCGGCACCGCGCCGCCGGTCGGGCGACGCTGGGCTGCGAGGTCCGCATCGTCGACGCCGACGACAAGCCGGTCGGCTTTGGCACCGTCGGGGAAATCGTGGTGCGCGGCGACAATGTGATGATGGGCTACTGGGAGCGGCCGGAAGAGACCGCCCGCGCGGTGATCGACGGCTGGATGCACACCGGCGACGGCGGCTACATGGACGAACACGGCTTCGTATTCGTCGTCGACCGGGTCAAGGACATGATCATCTCGGGCGGCGAGAACGTGTATTCGGTCGAGGTCGAGAACGCCGTCGCCCAGCATCCGGCGGTGGCGCAATGCGCCGTGATCGGCATTCCCGACGAGCACTGGGGCGAGCGGGTCCACGCCGTGGTGGTGACGCGGGCCGACGCACAGGTCTCAGCCGCCGAACTGATCGAGTTCTGCAAGACGCTGATCGCCGGCTACAAATGCCCGCGTAGCGTCGAGGTCAGGGCGAGCCCGCTACCGCTGTCGGGCGCCGGCAAAATTCTCAAGCGCGAGCTGCGCGCGCCGTTCTGGGACAACCGCGAGCGGCGCGTCAGCTAGGCCGGCAGCCAAGACGACTATTCGAGCCCGAGTTCGAACGAGCCGAGATGATACTCGTCGGTGGAATCGCCGGGCGGAATTGGGACAAGTGCAAATGCCGCATTGGGGAAGCTCTGCCACACAGCCAGATCATCCTGGGTGATGGTGAGCCAGCCGAATCTGTAAAGATATCGGCCCGGTTCCGTCACCAGGCCGACTTCCTGCCATGTCACTTTCCGGGCGCGGATATCGACCACGGTTTTCCTCAAGTCTTGCCGGCGGACAGGCGGCAAGGTCAGCCTTGTTCGCCGATCGATCCGGCCGCCGTCGATGCAGCCGAGTTGGAAGGCGACGCCTCTGTCGCTATCCGGATGACTTCCATCATATGTTCACATCGGTTGCGGAAAGCGTAGCTCATTCCGATTTCATCGCTGTCTAAGACGTTGGTCTGATCTCCGGTCGAGCGATCGAATTCGAAGGTTGAGTGAGCCCGGATAGACTCCGATTGGGTGCGGACCGAGCCACATTGGGCCAATCAGGTCGAATGCGCGACAACATCGTTCGGCGAATTCGCAATGCGATGGGCGCGCGGTGGCTGGAGAGATCGGCGCCATTCGACTATAGTCCGGTGGGGGATGACGAATGCGATTTGTCTTGGCAATGCTGGCGACGCTTCTGGCCGCTCCGAGTTGGGCCAGCGATGCCGTGGTGAAGGATGGAGGCACCCTCCAGGTCAGGGGCGTGATCTATCGGCTCGACGGCATTGATGCACCGGAATTCGACCAGGTCTGCGTCGACCAGAAAGCCGATTCCTGGGCCTGCGGCGTCGAGGCGCGCGATCAACTGACCAAGCTGATCGGCGCTCGCGAACTGCGTTGCGAGGACAAGGGCGCGGTGCCGAAATCGAACAATTGGCGAATCGGGATCTGCACGCTGGCCGGCGAGACGCAGAGCATCAACCAAACGCTGGTGCGGCAGGGTTGGGCGCTGAGTGCCGAGTCTGGCGTGCCGCGGTTCGGCGCGGACCAAGCCGATGCGCGGGCTAATGAGAGGGGATTGTGGAAAGGCTGCTTCGCCTCGCCGCAGGAATTTCGCGGCTGGAAGATCGACGCGCCTCTGCTTGGCGCGGCGTGCCGAAGCGACAAGTTGGCGGAGCTGCGGGAGATCTTGTTTCCCGTCGAACCCGCGATGCCGCCGGGCTGCACGATCAAGGGCAAGCTCGCGGTTCGTGCGAGGTTCACCGGCAACCGGGGCATTTACCACACCCAAAGTTGCCGCAGCTATCCGGCGCTCACCAGACCCAATCGCTGGTTCTGCTCCGAGGACGACGCGCGGGCCGCGGGGTTTCGCAAGGCGTATAATTGCGGCAGCGGCCAACGCCGCTAGGTTCGTGCCGAGATTCGTGAATCCGTCGTTGCGCCCGATCGCGGCTGCGCAGGCTCCGCGCCGACGGGCGGTAGCTGACGCACTGAGAGGTGTCTCGTGATTCCATGGTGTCTGATCGACACGGCGCGGGTGCCCGGCGCCGACGCCGAGCTTCGCCTGATGCGGCGGGGGTCCGAATTCTCGATCATGCTGGGGCAAAACGAGCTGATGAACAGCCGTCTCAGCGGCTCGGAACAGGCGCTCGCCACCATCGTCTGCGAGAGGCTACGCGCGGTGGAGCGGCCGCGAATGCTGATTGGCGGATTGGGGATGGGGTTCACGCTGCGGGCCGCGCTGGCGCAGCTCGGAAGCGGGGCGAGCATCGTGGTCGCCGAACTGATCCCAGCTGTGCTGGCATGGGCGCGGGGCCCGATGGCGGAAATTTTCGGGGACAGTCTGACGGATTCGCGCGTCAGCATCCGCGAGGCCGATGTCGGGGAGGTGATCGGAGCCGGCCGGCTGGCATTCGACGCCATTCTACTCGACGTCGATAACGGCCCCGAAGCGCTGACCCGCGAGGCCAACAATGCGCTTTACGATTTCAGAGGATTGCGCGAGGCCCGCGAGGCGCTGCGTCCCGGCGGCGTGCTGGCGGTGTGGTCGTCCGGACCCGATCCGGGTTTCGCCAAGCGACTTCGAGAATCTGGCTTCGAGGTGGATGAGATCAAGGTGCGCGCCAATGGCGCGCGCGGCGGCGCGCGGCATGTGATTTGGGCGGCGACCCGGCGCGGCTAATATGTCGCGGGGGTCAGAACCGCCTTGCGATCAGCAGCCCGAGCAGCACCGATCCCGAACACGCGGCGACTGTGACCATGTTCGCCAGGTTCTGGGTGATCACCATCGATATTGAAAAAGAGGAAGGAAATGACTGCTTCGCCTTGCGGCGCCTCGATGCGGCCGACTTTGTCGATGACATGGTGCTTCCTAAGTGGCGGGTCAGGCCGTTTGGCGGCCTGACCCTGACGCCTTCCCTGCCGAGGTTTGCCCCCGATCATGACTGGACCTTCGCATGCCGAGTTGGCTCAAAGCTTAACCGGGCTGGTAAACCAAAACTGACCGCGATCAATGGTTTACGACTTTCACGCTCATTGCGTGCCGGGCGACCGCAGTTTTGTGCCAGATCAAACCAATTTCCGCCGATTCCGTCTTAGCTGCGAATTGTTGGCGCCTGTTGCAATCGTCTGGAGTTCGGATCGGCGCGGGATTGAATCGATTGACCTCCGCGAGCCGCGATTGGAACAACGGACGATGACCAAGAACCATCACAAGGGCGGCAAGCATCCCATCCTGCTCGGAAATGCGCGGCGTGGGTTTCGCGGCATTGTCCATGCGATCGAATCCGACGGCGTGGCCTCGGCGCTGCATCCGGTCGAACTGGAGAGTCGTCTGATCGAACTTGGCTTTGTCGAGGGCGCCAGGATCGAGGTGCTGCACGAAGGCATCATCGGCCGCGACCCGATCGCGGTCCGTGTCGACAATATTACCATAGCGGTGCGGCGACGCGAGGCGATGGCCGTCGTGTTGATGTGACGATCGCCGCACGAATGAGCACAATCGATCTTCGTCCGCTGAATCTTGCGCTGGTGGGAACCCCGAACAGCGGCAAGACCTCGCTGTTCAACGCACTGACCGGCAGCCGTCAGAAGGTGGCGAACTATCCGGGCGTCACCGTGGAGCGCAAGGCCGGGGTGTTTACCACGCCGGACGGCCGCAGTGTGACGCTGGTCGACCTGCCGGGGACCTATTCGCTGCGCGGCCGCAGCCCCGATGAGGATATCACCCGCGACATCGTGCTCGGCCGGTTTCCCGGCGAGGCGGTTCCCGACCTCGTCCTGTGCGTCGCCGACACCACCAATCTGCGGCTGACCTTCCGCCTTGTGCTCGAACTCAAGGCCACCGGCCGCCCCTTGATGCTGGTGCTGAACATGTACGACATCGCGCTTCGACGCGGCGTCACCGTCGATGTCGAGCGATTGAGTGCGGCGCTCGGGGTTCCGGTGGTCACCTCGATCGCCGTCCGCAAAGGCGGCATCGCGGACCTGCTAAAGCGCACTGATGAATTTGCCGCCCGCGCGCCGGCGGCGCTGATCGAAAGCAGCTGGAAGCCGCTCAGCGTCGCCGAGTTGCGCGCGACCCAGCGTCAAGCCGACCGCATCATCGCCGATTGCGTCAGTCTGCCGTCGAGGCCGGACACCATGACCGCCCGGATCGATGCGGTTGTGTTGCATCCGGTGGCCGGCCTGGTGCTGCTGATCGCGGTGCTGTTCGTGATGTTCCAGGCGGTGTTCTCATGGGCGCAGCCGATCATGGAGATCCTGGCCGCCGGTTTCGCCACGCTTGGCCAGTTCGTCCACGACACCCTGCCGGAAGGCCTGTTGCAGAGCTTTCTGCAGAACGGCGTGATCTCCGGCGTCGGCAGTGTGATCGTGTTCCTGCCGCAGATCGTGATCATCTTCCTGGTGATCCTGCTGCTGGAAGATTTCGGCTACATGGCGCGCGCGGCGTTCCTGATGGACCGCATCATGGGCGGCGCCGGGCTGCACGGCCGCGCCTTCATTCCGCTGCTGTCGAGCTTCGCCTGCGCCATCCCCGGCATCATGGCGACGCGGGTGATCGACAACCGCCGTGACCGGCTGACCACCATCCTGATCGCGCCGCTGATGACCTGTTCGGCGCGGATTCCAGTCTACACCCTGATCATTTCGGCGTTCATTCCCTCGGAGCAGGTCTGGGGCTGGGTCAATCTGCAGGGGCTGGTGATGTTCGGCCTGTACACGGCCGGCATCGTCAGCGCGCTCGCGGTGTCGTTCCTGGTGAAATTCTTCCTGTGGCGGGACTACGAGCCTGCGCCGTTCATGCTGGAGCTGCCGGACTATAAATTGCCGCGGCTGCGCAGCATTGCGATCGGCGTCTATACCCGTGCCAAGATGTTCCTGCAGCGCGCCGGCACCACGATTTTCTCGATGATGGTGCTGATCTGGTTTCTGGCGTCGTTTCCCCGGCCGCCGGCGGGGACGACCGAGCCCGCGATCAATTTCAGTCTGGCCTCGATCATCGGACACGCGATCGAGCCTCTGCTGGCGCCGCTCGGCTTCAACTGGCAGATCGCGGTGGCGCTGATTCCGGGCATGGCGGCGCGCGAGGTTGCGGTCGCCGCACTCGGCACGGTCTACGCGATCGAAGGCGGCAAGGAGGCTGCCGAGCAGATCGGGCAGCTGCTGGCAACCAAATGGAGCCTGGCCACCGCGCTGTCATTGCTCGCCTGGTACATCTTTGCGCCGCAATGCGCCTCGACCCTGGCCGTGATCCGGCGTGAGACTGGGAGCTGGCGCTGGATGGCGGTGACCTTCGCCTACATGTTCGCGCTGGCCTATCTCGCCAGCCTGATCACCTACAAGATCGCGGTGGCGCTTGGCGCCGGCTGACCAGCGATTGGTGATGCGCTACGCCGGATAGGTCGGCGCAGCGGCGGCGACGCCGGGTCGCCGTGTGCTTGACTCGACCGCGCTCAGCACCGCCTTGGCGATGGTGCGGCCGCGGTCGTCGATCCCGGTCCATTGTGCATGCCGGCCGCGAGGATCGATTTCCAGCAGCTTGACCCCGGCCGGGACCTCGCTGCCGTCCCGAACGATGCCGCGCAGGATGCCGTCGCACGGCGCCCGCACCGGGGCGCCGGCCAAGTGACCGAGCACGAAGCCCTTGAACACGCGGGAGCCGATCTCGACGGCAGTGTGCCAGCGGCCCTTGCCCTGGGAATAGGAGAAGCGCTCGGCGCCGGCCCCGCCGAGCGGGCTGGCAACGCCGTCGGCGGCGTCGGTCCAGCCCTCGCGGACCAGCAGCCCGCTACGGCCGGGTCGGGTCTCGATCGCAACATCGCAATTCGCGCTGCTCGAGAATCCCGGCCCGAGGCCGATCGCGAGCCGCGCCAGCCGACGCAAATCAGGAGTCACGCGATGCTTCTGCAGACGCGCATCGATCAGTACGTCGATCGCCCCAACGGTGAGTAGATCGGGCAAGGCCAGCCAGGTCACCTGAATCCGATCGGAGTGGCGCAGCGCTTTGAAGACCTGCACACCGTCGTCGGCGCGCTCGCCGGGGATGCCGTTGACCGCGACCGCATCGCCGAACAGCGCGTCGTGAAACGCCATCTTGCGGCGGATCACCGGCGGATACGGATCGTGCGACAGCACCACGCCATAGCGCGCGCGATGCAGGTGGACCGCGACCGCGGAGGCGATCTCGCTGGTCCCCAGCACGATGGCGAAGCGTTTCCGGCTATGGTCGGCTGGGTGATGCATCCGCGGTGCGCCCGTCACGGTTTTGTTATCCGGCCGCAACAAAGCAAGAGCCGGACCAGCCGCGCGGTGGCCGGAAGCCGGCGGAGCGGCATTCCGGAACCGCCGTTCATGACCAACTTGGCCGCTTGTGTCGGGAAACGCACGCGAATGCTGTTTGCAAGCTCCCACCTTGTCGAGCAGCAGACACTCAGCTGTCGGAGGTCTGCCGTTTTTGGCCGGAAAGGCGATGGCCCAATTCCTGCAGTCCCTGTCGTGAGCTGACAAGAATAAGCAGTTCAGTGGAGAGCGTTCGTGGCAGGCATCAGCGAGATTTCATACGCCGATGGGCGAATGCCGGCGGCCGGACCGGCCGGGACAACCGCACCGGGGGCCTGTCCATTTCACAACGATCAGCGCGAGAGCCGCTCGGGGAAGCAGAAGACGCTGGTCCTGACCGGTGCCTCCCGCGGCATCGGTCATGCCACCGGGAAATTGTTCTCGGACGCCGGTTGGCGAATCATCACCTGCTCGCGTCAGCCGTTCGACGACGATCGCTGCCCCTGGAGCACCGGGATGGACAACCACGTCGCTATCGAACTGTCGGACCACGGCGCGCTGCCGCGCGCCATCGCCGAATTGAAGGAGAAGCTCGCCGGCGCGCCGCTGCACGCGCTGATCAACAACGCGGCGATCTCGCCGAAGAATTCGGACGGCGAGCGGCTGAGTTCGCTGACGACGCCGGTCTCGACCTGGATGAGCGTGTTCCACGTCAATCTGCTCGCCCCGGTGCTGCTGGCGCAGGGCCTGTTCGAGGAATTGCGGGCGGGGAGCGGCTCGATCATTAACGTCACCTCGATTGTCGGTTCGCGGGTACATCCGTTCGCCGGCACCGCCTATGCGACGTCAAAGGCCGCGCTGACTTGCCTGACACGCGAAATGGCGCATGACTATGCACCATACGGTATCAGGGTAAATGCGATCGCGCCGGGCGAAATCAAGACCGACATCCTGTCGCCTGAAACCGAGGCATTACTGGCGCCGACCATTCCGATGGGCCGGATCGGGACGCCGGACGAAGTCGCCAAGGTGATGTTTTTTCTATGCTCCGATGCTGCGAGTTACGTCACCGGCGAGGAGATTCACATCAATGGCGGTCAGCACGTCTAATACTTGTCGGCAAAGCCGTGTTGCGGGTTGGTAGGATGTTGCTACCAGCGCCGCTGTTTTGATCGCGGCGATTTGTTCTAGATCAATGACTGGCTCAGAAGTTGAGATTCGGAGCTAAGTAATCGACCATTTGTAGGGTTTCCGCGGTGGGTAAAATCTGTGCATGTCCAGCTACCAACTTCCGCAGCGATGCAGCCAAGATGAGCACGACATCTGGTTGAACATCATACACAATCCCGCAATGCTTCGAAGCTAGAGGGGGGAGGTCCGGAGCACAGGAGATAGCAGATGGCTCACCGCGATATACGCCTTGTTGATAGCGATGAATTGCGGCCGACCCCGGCTCCGATACCGCTGAGTGAGATCGCGCTCACCGGGATATTCGAAATTTCGAAGATTCTCACCGCGCCGGCACGGCTTGAGACCACTTTGGCCAATGTTGTCAATCTGCTGCAGTCGTTCCTGCAGATGCGTAACGGCGTGGTGTCCTTGCTGGCCGACGACGGCGTTCCCGACATCACCGTCGGCGCCGGCTGGAACGAGGGCAGCGACGGCCGCTACCGCGCCCGCTTGCCGCAGAAGGCGATCGACCAGATCGTGGCGACCGCGGTGCCGCTGGTTGCTGACAATGTCGCCGCCCATCCGATGTTCACCCCGGCCGATGCGGCCGCGCTCGGTGCCTCCGCCGAGACCAGAGTCTCTTTCATCGGAGTGCCGATCCGGATCGATTCCCGGGTGGTCGGAACGCTGACGATCGACCGGGTCCGCGACGGACGGGCGAATTTCAGGTTCGATGCCGACGTCCGCTTCCTGACCATGATTGCCAATCTGATTGGCCAGACCGTCAAGCTGCACCGCGTGGTGGCGCGCGACCGCGAGCGGCTGATGGCGGAGAGCCATCGTCTGCAGAAAGAGCTGTCGGAGCTGAAGCCGGCCAAGGAGCGCAAGCGGGTCAAGGTCGATGGTATCGTCGGCGAGAGCCCGGCGATCCGCACCTTACTTGCCAAGGTCAGTATCATCGCCAAGTCGCAATCGCCGGTCCTGCTGCGCGGCGAATCGGGGACCGGCAAGGAATTGATCGCCAAGGCGATCCACGAATTGTCGGCGCGCGCCAACGGCCCCTTCATCAAGATCAACTGCGCGGCGTTGCCGGAATCCGTGCTTGAATCGGAATTGTTCGGGCACGAGAAGGGCGCGTTCACCGGCGCGATCAATTCGCGCAAGGGCCGGTTCGAACTGGCCGACAAGGGCACGCTGTTCCTCGACGAGATCGGCGAGATCTCGCCGTCATTCCAGGCCAAGCTGCTGCGGGTGCTGCAGGAGCAGGAATTCGAGCGGGTCGGCGGCAACCATACCATCAAGGTCAACGTCCGCATCGTCGCTGCGACCAACCGCAATCTCGAGGAAGCCGTCGCGCGCAACGAGTTCCGCGCTGATCTGTATTACCGCATCAATGTAGTGCCGATGATTCTGCCGCCGTTGCGCGATCGGCCCAGCGACATCCCGCTGCTGGCAACGCAGTTCCTGAAGAATTTCAACAAGGAGAATGATCGCGAACTGGCGTTCGAGAGAGCGTCGATCGAGCTGTTGAAGGCCTGTTCGTTCCCCGGCAATGTCCGTGAACTGGAGAATTGCGTGCGGCGGACCGCGACGCTGGCGCCGGGTCCCGCGATCGTTGCGAGCGATTTCGCCTGTCATCAGGACGAGTGCCTGTCGGCGATTCTGTGGAAGGGGCATGCCGTCCCCGCGCCGGAACGGCCGCGCCCCGAGATCCCGCTGCAGGTGCTGCCGCGCAGGGTTCTGGCCGACCCGGTCGGCGTCAGCGAAGCGCCGCGGTTGCCGGCGGCTCAGCCCGCCGCGCCAAGCCATGCGGAGTCGGCCGCCGATTTGCAGATGTCCGAACGCGATCGCCTGGTCGATGCCATGGAACGCGCCGGCTGGGTGCAGGCCAAGGCCGCGCGGATTCTCGGACTGACGCCGCGTCAGATCGGCTACGCGCTGAAGAAGCACGACATCGAGGTCAAGCACTTCTGAGCCTGGCCGGTCGGAGTTGGTCTGTCAGACTTGCGACATGGTGTCGGGCCCCCGACACCGGCGGCGCTCCGTGCGCGGCGAATCATCAAGCAAATCCAATGACTAACCTTCTGGCACGGGGCTTGAAAGACGATTGCACAATGCAATGTCTGCGAACCTCAGGAGTCTGTCATGGCCTACAAGATTGTCGCCTCGCAATGCACCGTGTGTGGCGCATGTGAATTCGAATGCCCGAACGCCGCGATCTCCATGAAGCGCGGCATGTATGTGATCGAAGCGGCGAAATGCACCGAATGCGAAGGTCATTTCGACAAGCCGCAATGCGTCGCGGTATGTCCGGTCGAAAATACCTGCATTCCAGCCTGATCGATCCGGTTGTGGCAGTGCGCGCATCCAATGTCTCGTTCGCAACAGCGGCGCCTCGATCGGGCGTCGCTTGTCGCCGATATCACAACGCGCGCAATGCTAACTCCTTGCAGTGGCAACGATTCATGAACGAGGCGGCGCTGGCACGTTAGTTGCGTAGTACCTCTCCGAATGTTGCAAGGCTTCGGTCGACGCCGTCAGGCCAGACCTATCAGGCCAAGACCAATAACGGGCATGTCGCGCGCCGGGCGCGACGATCAACGAGGGCCGACCATGCAAAAGTTGCTACAGCTGCAAGACTTCGGTGGGCCCGGCGCAAAGACGCTCGACGAGGTGCGTCGCGAGGCGGCGCAAGGCGGATGTAGCAGCACCGGCGGCAGCGGCAAGGCGAGCTGCGGGTCGGGCGCCGGGCAGGGTGATCTTTCGCCGGAGGTCTGGGACAAGGTCAAGAACCATCCCTGCTACAGCGAACAGGCGCATCATCACTTCGCCCGCATGCATGTCGCGGTGGCGCCAGCCTGCAACATCCAGTGTAACTACTGCAATCGCAAATATGATTGTGCCAACGAATCCCGCCCCGGCGTTGTCAGCGAGAAGCTGACGCCAGAACAGGCCGCGCGCAAGGTGTTGACGGTGGCTTCAACGATCCCACAGATGACCGTGCTCGGCGTCGCCGGCCCCGGCGACCCGCTGGCCAATCCGGGCAAGACCTTCAAGACCTTTGAACTGGTCGCCGAGACCGCGCCCGACATCAAGCTGTGCCTGTCGACTAACGGGTTGACGCTGCCCGACCACGTCGACCGGATTCAGGCGATGAATGTCGATCACGTCACCATCACCATCAACATGGTCGACCCGGAGATCGGCGCCAAGATTTATCCGTGGATCTTCTACAACCACCGCCGCATCGAGGGCGTCGAGGCGTCGCGGATTCTGTCAGAGCGGCAGTTGCTGGGCCTCGAAATGCTCACCGCGCGCGGCATCCTGGTCAAGGTCAACTCGGTGATGATCCCCGGGGTCAATGACAAGCACCTGGTCGAGGTCAACAGAGCGGTGAAGTCGCGCGGCGCCTTCCTGCACAACATCATGCCGTTGATCTCCGAGCCGGAGCACGGCACGGTGTTCGGCCTGACCGGCCAGCGCGGCCCGACCGCGCAGGAGCTGAAGGCGCTGCAGGATGCCTGCGAGGGCGAGATGAACATGATGCGGCATTGCCGGCAGTGCCGCGCCGACGCCGTCGGCCTGCTCGGCGAGGACCGCAGCGCCGAATTCTCCACCGACAAGGTGATGGAGATGGAGGTCGAATACGACCTCGAGGCGCGTCAGGCCTATCAGGCCAAGGTCGAGCAGGAGCGCGAGGTGATCGCCAGGGCCAAGCAGGCCGAGCTCGCCAAGCTCGCGGACGAGACCAGCGCGATCAAGATCCAGGTTGCGGTCGCCACCAAGGGCGGCGGGCGCGTCAACGAACATTTCGGCCACGCCCACGAATTCCAGATCTACGAAGTCTCGACCACGGGCGCCAAGTTCATCGGCCATCGCCGCGTCGATCTGTATTGCGAGGGCGGCTATGCCAGCGCCGACGGCGTCGAACCGATTATCCGGGCGCTGAACGACTGCTCCGCCGTGCTGGTCGCCAAGATCGGCGTCTGCCCGAAGGATTCGCTGGAGGGCGCCGGGATCGAGGCGGTCGAGACCTACGCGTTCGAGTTCATCGAGAAATCGGTGATCGCGTATTTCAAGGACTATCTGGAGCGCGTCGGTAAGTCGGAGATCCGCCACGTCGTGCGCGGCGATGCCGACATCCGCCAGGGCGCGTTTATCGAGACCTGAGCGTTGCAATCGATGCGCCGCCATCCGCGGCGCGAGACCGAGGAGACCGGGCATCCGCCCGCAGTGAAGGACAGAAAATGGCTTACAAGATCATCGCCTCGCAATGTACCTCGTGTTCCGCTTGCGAGCCGGAATGCCCGAACGTGGCCATCTACGAGAAGGGCGGCACCTTCGTCATCAACCCGAAGAAATGTACCGAATGCCTTGGTCATTTCGACGTTCCGCAATGCGTCGCGGTGTGCCCGGTGGAGAACACCTGCGTGATCGACAATTCGGTTCCGCGCTACCAGGCGCCAGCGTGAGGAGGCCGCGATGGATTTCAGCTTCACCCCATCGGCTGAGAAATTCATTCGCCGGATGATTCGCTTCAGCGGCGGCGCCGGTGGATTCCGGTTGTCGGTGAGTTCCGGCGGTTGCTCCGGGCTCGCCGCGGAATTCGACGTCGAGGCCGCGCCGCGCTCCGGCGACGCCGTGGTCAGCCATGACGACATCAAGCTGTTCCTGCCGGCCGAGAGCCGGCTGCTGCTGCAGGGCGTCACCATCGACTTCGTCGAAACCCCGACGCGGAGCGGCTTCGTGTTCCACGATCCGAAGCCGAATGTTTGCGGCTGCGCCAGCGACGACGTCGCGGCGACCAAGCCCGCCAGTAACAGCCTGCACCAGTTGCGGGAGTTCTGAGCGATGCCGGGGGCGCTGCACAGCGAGCTGACGATGTCCGGGCCGGAGCAGTCGCTGCTGGCGAACGCCCTGCTCGGCGCGGGACTGCCGTTCGAGGCGCAGCGGCATCTGGACCTCGCCGGGATGCAATATCAGCGCGACGACATCGCCGAGCAGCATCTGCGCGAGGCGCGGGCGCTGGCGCCGGATCACGCGGCGGTGCTGATCGGTCTGTACCGGTTCTACTTCTACAAGGGCAAGCTGGACCAGGCGCTGGAGATCGCCGAGTCCTGCCTCGCCAAGGCGGCGCGGGACAACG
This sequence comes from Rhodopseudomonas sp., assembly GCF_013377015.1. GTDB lineage: Bacteria > Pseudomonadota > Alphaproteobacteria > Rhizobiales > Xanthobacteraceae > JARJEH01. Next base: position 1,147,392 of record NZ_JACABA010000002.1, read on the forward strand.
GTCTCGATTCCGACTGGCGCAAGGTACGGCGCGCAGACGCCGAGTTCTCCACCTACGCCGCGGTGCTGCCGCGGTTCTATCTGTTCACGCTGAAGGCCTACGCCTATCTGCGGATGCGCTTGGGCGATCTCGGCGAAGGCCACGCGGCGATCGAGAAGCTGCTCGAACTCGATCCCAGCGACAAGGTCAATGCCGGCGTGCTGCTCGGCGTCTGGCAGCGGATCGGACAGCCCGATGACGACTGACATCGACGAAGCCAAGGATTGGCGCGGCGAGGAGGTGAGCTGCGCAAGTTGCCCGCGTCAGGCGCTGTTGGCCGAGGGTCGCTGCGCCTTGAAGCGTGCCTGCGTGCAGGATCGTTACGCCAGACGAATCGAGCGATTCTTCGACTGGAACCGGGCGCTCGCGGACGACTACCTCGACCATCCCTATTTCGAGGTGCGCGCCATCGCCGCCGGCTATGCCACCGTCTTTCTGCTGCCGCGGATGCTGGACGATCCGGACGAGACCGTGCGCTGGTGTGCCGCCCGCCGCCTGCCGAAACGCTTCTTGCTGCCGCTGCGCAACGACGCGCATCGTGAGGTGAGGATCCGCGTCGCCTCGGTGCTCGGCGACGACGAATTGCGGCCGATGTTTCACGATTCCGACTATTACGTGCGGCTGGTGATCGCCCGGCGCGTGGCGCCGTCGATGCTCCCGCTGCTGGTGCTCGATCCGGATACAGAGGTTCGCCGCGAGGTGGCCCGCCGGATCGGCACGGAATGGCTCACCCACATCGCGATGGACGAGGACGGCGACGTCCGGCTCGAAGCGGCGCGGCGGATGTCGCCCGGTCGGCTGCTGGGGCGGATCGACGATGCCGACTGGCGCGTTCGCTACGAAGTCGCGAGCCGGGTCGATGCCGCCGAACTCAACAGGCTGCTGGACGATCCGGACCCGGTGGTACGGGACCTGGCATGGACTCGCGTCGCCGCGGAAACCACCCAGCCGGTCGCGAGCCTGATTCCAACGCAAGTAACGGAGACATGCCCGTGAGCAAGATCAACCGCGATAGCGATGTTGTCGAACTCGACGGTCCGCCGGCTTTCGCCTACGGGCAGAAGGTGCGCTCGCGCCTCAGCATCCGCAATGACGGCACTTTCCCCGGCAAGGAAATCGGCGATGTGCTGGTGACCAAGGGCGACGAAGGCTATGTGGTCGGGATCGGAACCTTCCTGCAGCAATTCTACATCTACACCGTCGACTTCGTCGCACTCGGACGCAAGGTCGGGATGAAGCGCAAGGAACTGGAGCCAGCCGCTGCCGTCGATGCCCCGGACAGGGAGGTCGCGTGATGGAGCCGGCACAGCCGAAATTTCAGTGGGGCCAGCGGGTGCGAGCCTTCGTCGATCTGTTCAATGACGGCTCGTTCCCCGAACAGCCCGAGGGCGCGCTGCTGGCCAAGACCGGCGACGCCGGCGAGGTCGTCCAGGTCGGCATGCATGTCGAAACCAATAGGCCGGTCTATCTGGTCGAATTCGCTCCCAATCGTGTCGTGGGTTGTCTCGAGGAGGAGATCGCGGCGCTGTAGAGCATGATCCCCGAAAAGTGGATACCGGTTTTCGGCCAGGATCATGCTCAAACAACAAATCGTCGTCGCTCGGGCGGCCAAACCAAGGAAGATATTGATGAAGGTGATGATCCGCAGGAGCGCGCAGGGCCAGCTCTCGGCCTATGTGCCGAAGAAGGATCTGGAAGAGCCGATCGTGGCGATGGACAATCCGGAGATCTGGGGCGGCAAAGTGACGCTCGCCAATGGCTGGCAGCTGGAGTTGCCGGCGCTCGCGGCCGACACCAAGCTGCCAATCACGGTCGAAGCGCGACGGCTGAGCGAATAGCGATGGCGCTGTCGGCCGACGATCTCACCAGGATTGAAGCGCTGCTCGGCGCAGCCGAGGCCGACGCCCAGACGCTGGTGGCGTTGCGCCGGCAATTCCCCGGCCTGTCGCTGACGCGCTGCGACGCCTCCGACGTCGACTCCGAACAGCCATTCCGCGAATATCCGCGGTTCAGCCTGTATCTGGTCGACGGCACCGATCATTGCTGGCGCCTCACCATCGATCCGGACCGCGCCACCGGACTTGTCGTCGTCCAGCACAAGGTGGCGGCATGAACCGATTGCGCGCCGGCAGCAACGAGGTTGAGGAATGACTGTTCAGATCATTGACGAGATTGTCGCCGGGTTCCGCGATGGCAAGGTCATTCCCTATCTCGGCTGCGGCGTGCTGGCGCTGGCGGGTGAGGGATGTCCGCCGGGAACGCCGGGGGAGCTGGTCGCCCGGCTGACCGCGAAAACCACGGTGCCGCACAAGGTCCGCAACAATCTCACCGGCGCCGCGCAATACATCGAGAACTTCAAGCACCGTAAGACGCTGACCTCGCTGATGACCGAGGCGTTCCGGTCCGACACGCCGCCGACGGCGCTGCATCGTCAGCTCGCGGCGCTGCCGGCGCTGCCGCTGCTGGTCCATGCCTGGTACGACGACCTGCCGCAAAAGGCGCTGGCGGGACGCAACGACTGGGGCATGGCGCAAGGCGTCAGCCAGACCGAGCATTTCGGCCGCTGGGTGCACTACTTCCGCGCCGACGGCACCGAGTTGCCCGAGGCCGTTCCGAGCATCGTCGCCGACGAAACGGCGCTGTTCGCGCCGGCGCCGGACGAGGCCGCGCAATGGGCGACGCTGCTGTATCAGCCGCTCGGCTCGGTGGCGCCGGCGATGAATTATCTGGTCTCCGACAGCGACTTTGTCGAGGTCATGACCGAAATCGACATTCAGACCCCGGTTCCGCTCCCGGTGCAGACGCTGCGCAAGGACCGGCATTTTCTGTTCCTGGGCTGCCGCTTCGACACTCAGCTCGATCGGGTGTTCGCGCGGCAGATCATGAAGCGGTCGTCGGACCGGCATTGGGCGGTGCTGCCGGAGACGCCGAGCCGCTACGAGGCGCGGTTTCTCGACGAGCAGAACATCCAGCGGATCGAATTGCCGCTGGCGAAATTCGTCGCCGCCCTGGCCGAGGCCGGACACGACCACAAGCTGTCCGCATAGCGCCTCCCGCAAACTTCCAGCAGTGACGACGATCGGTGCCCGCCGCGCGATCGCGCGGTCGTGTCCGCGGCGCCGGTTCGCGGCGCTTGTCCGAGAATTGCCGACGCCACGCAGGTTTTCCGCATCGGTTGTTTCGTTTCGGACACCGCCGCGCGCCGATGTCGGCCGCAACGCCGCGATGTCGGATTTGAAACATCCCGCCGACGAACCGCATGACCTCGGTTATCTGCGCGTAACTACACGCGTTTTTACCTTTCGCGGCGGTTGGCACGGTCGTTGCAAAACAGGGATCAGCAAGGCGATGGGTTGTTGACTGAGCAACGATTGCGAAAGGCAACGTCCGCATCTGCGCCATGCGACGGTTTCCAACGGAAAGAGACGGCGCAGTTCGCGCACAACAATCAATCGGCAAAAGGGCAACGGAGAAACACAATGGCACTTCGGCAAATCGCATTCTACGGCAAGGGCGGCATCGGCAAGTCGACCACTTCGCAAAACACCCTCGCGGCTCTGGTCGATCTGGGCCAGAAAATCTTGATCGTTGGCTGCGATCCGAAGGCGGACTCCACCCGCCTGATCCTGAACACCAAGATGCAGGACACCGTGCTCAGCCTCGCCGCCGAAGCCGGTTCGGTCGAGGACCTCGAACTCGAAGACGTGATGAAGATCGGCTACAAGGGCATCAAGTGCACCGAAGCCGGCGGTCCCGAGCCGGGGGTTGGCTGCGCCGGTCGCGGCGTCATCACCGCGATCAACTTCCTGGAAGAGAACGGCGCCTATGAGAACGTCGATTACGTCTCCTACGACGTGCTCGGCGACGTGGTGTGCGGCGGCTTCGCGATGCCGATCCGCGAGAACAAGGCGCAGGAAATCTACATCGTGATGTCCGGCGAGATGATGGCGCTGTACGCCGCCAACAACATCGCCAAGGGCATTCTGAAATACGCGTCCTCCGGCGGCGTCCGCCTCGGCGGCCTGATCTGCAACGAACGCCAGACCGACCGCGAGCTCGACCTCGCCGAAGCGCTCGCCAAGCGTCTCAACTCGCAGCTGATCCACTTCGTGCCGCGCGACAACATCGTTCAGCACGCCGAGCTGCGTCGCAAGACCGTGATCGAGTACGCGCCGGACTGCCAGCAGGCTCAGGAATATCGCAACCTGGCCGAGAAGATCCACGCCAATGCCGGCAAGGGCACCATCCCGACCCCGATCACGATGGAAGAGCTGGAAGAGATGCTGCTCGACTTCGGTATCATGAAGACCGAGGAGCAGGCACTTGCCGAGCTTGCCGCGAAGGAAGCCGCGAAGCTCGCAGCCGCGACCGCTTGATCAATCAGCCGTGACAATGCCGGCCGCGATCCGCGGCCGGCATCCAGACCAGCGGCCCCGCGAAACGAGGTAGGACGATGAGCACAGCACTTGCAGAGACACCAGAAGACATCAAGGCGCGCAACAAGCAACTGATCGCGGAGGTCCTTGAGGCCTATCCGGACAAATCCGCCAAGCGCCGCGCCAAGCATCTCAACACGTACGAAGCCGAGAAGTCGGAATGTTCGGTGAAATCGAACATCAAGTCCATTCCCGGCGTGATGACGATCCGCGGCTGCGCCTACGCCGGTTCCAAGGGCGTGGTGTGGGGACCGATCAAGGACATGGTCCACATCAGCCATGGTCCGGTCGGCTGCGGCCAGTATTCCTGGGGATCGCGTCGCAATTACTATGTCGGCACCACCGGCATCGACAGCTTCGTGACGATGCAGTTCACCTCCGATTTCCAGGAGAAGGACATCGTCTTCGGCGGTGACAAGAAGCTCGGCAAGATCATCGACGAGATCCAGGTGCTGTTCCCGCTTAACAAGGGCATCACCATCCAGTCGGAATGCCCGATCGGCCTGATCGGCGACGACATCGAGGCCGTCTCCAAGGCGAAGTCGAAGCAGTATGAAGGCAAGACCATCGTGCCGGTGCGCTGCGAAGGCTTCCGCGGCGTGTCACAATCGCTCGGCCACCACATCGCCAACGACGCGGTGCGGGACTGGGTATTCGACAAGGCCGGCGACAAGATCGCCCACTTTGAATCGACGCCTTACGACGTCGCCATCATCGGCGATTACAACATCGGCGGCGACGCCTGGTCGTCGCGTATCCTGCTCGAAGAGATGGGCCTGCGGGTGATCGCTCAGTGGTCCGGCGACGGTTCGATCGCCGAACTCGAGGCGACGCCGAAGGCCAAGCTCAACATCCTGCACTGCTACCGGTCGATGAACTATATCACCCGGCACATGGAAGAGAAGTACGGGATTCCGTGGGTGGAATACAACTTCTTCGGCCCGACCAAGATCGAGGCCAGCTTGCGCGAGATCGCCAGCCACTTCGACGACAAGATCAAGGCCGGCGCCGAGCAGGTGATCGCCAAGTACAAGCCGCTGATGCAGGCGGTGATCGACAGGTACAAGCCGCGCCTGCAGGGCAAGAAGGTGATGCTGTTCGTCGGTGGTCTGCGTCCGCGCCACGTGATCGGCGCCTATGAAGACCTCGGCATGGAAGTGGTCGGCACCGGCTACGAATTCGGCCACAACGACGACTATCAGCGCACCACGCATTACGTCAAAGACGGCACGCTGATCTATGACGACGTCACCGGCTACGAATTCGAGAAATTCGTCGAAAAGGTGAAGCCCGACCTGGTCGGTTCCGGCATCAAGGAAAAATACGTGTTCCAGAAGATGGGTGTGCCGTTCCGGCAGATGCACTCCTGGGATTATTCGGGTCCGTATCACGGCTATGACGGGTTTGCGATCTTCGCCCGCGATATGGACATCGCCATCAACGCGCCGGTCTGGAAACTGGCCAAGGCTCCCTGGAGCTAAGGCTTTTCGAAACTGAGAAAGCGCAATTCTCATTCGCTCCCGGCGTTACGCCGGGAGCCCAGCGAACGATCTGTTCGGAAAGAACGTGTCATGAGCCAGAACGCAGAAAAAATCCTCGACCACCAGGAGCTCTTCCGAGAGCCCGAATACGCCAAGATGATCGAAAACAAGCGGGCGCTGTTCGAAAATCGTGTGCCCGCCGCCGAACTCGATCGGGTTCGCGATTGGACCAAGACCGCGGAATATCGCGAGAAGAATTTCGCCCGTGAAGCCCTCACCGTCAATCCCAACAAGGCGTGCCAGCCGCTCGGCGCGGTGTTCGCCGCGGTCGGATTCGAGAAGACCCTGCCGTTCGTGCATGGGTCGCAGGGTTGCGTCGCTTATTATCGCAGCCATTTCTCGCGCCACTTCAAGGAGCCGACCTCCTGCGTGTCGTCGTCGATGACCGAAGACGCCGCGGTGTTCGGTGGCCTCAACAACATGATCGACGGTCTGGCCAACGCACACGCGCTGTACAAGCCGAAGATGATCGCGGTCTCGACCACCTGCATGGCGGAAGTGATCGGCGACGACCTCAACGCCTTCATCAAGGGCGCCAAGGAAAAGGGCTCGGTTCCGGCCGATTTCGACGTCACCTTCGCCCACACTCCGGCTTTCGTCGGCAGCCACATCACCGGCTACGACAACGTCATGAAGGGCGTCGTCGAGCATTTCTGGGACGGCAAGGCCGGCACCGTGCCAAAGCTGGAGCGGCAGCCGAACAACTCGATCAATTTCATCGGTGGCTTCGACGGTTACACCGTAGGCAACCTGCGCGAGATCAAGCGGCTGTTTGACGTGATGGGCGTCGAATACACCATCTTCGGCGACAACAGCGACGTCTGGGACACGCCGGCCGACGGCGAATTCCGGATGTATGACGGCGGCACCACGCTGGAGCAGGCCGCCAACGCCATCCACGCCAAGGCGACGATTTCGATGCAGGAGTTCTGCACCGAGAAGACGCTCGCCACGATCGCCGCGCACGGCCAGGAAGTGAAGGCGTTCAACCACCCGGTCGGCGTCGCCGGCACCGACGCCTTCCTGCAGGAAGTGTCGCGCCTCACCGGCAAGCCGATTCCCGACGCGCTGACCAAGGAGCGCGGCCGGCTGGTCGACGCCATCGGCGACTCCAGCGCGCATATCCACGGCAAGAAGTTCGCGATCTACGGCGATCCCGACACCTGCCTCGGCCTCGCGGCGTTCATCCTCGAGCTCGGCGGCGAACCGACCCACATCCTCGCCACCAACGGCAACAAGGCCTGGGCGGAGAAAGTCGAAACGCTGCTCGCCTCCTCGCCGTTCGGCAAGAACTGCCACGTCTATCCCGGCAAGGATCTGTGGCACCTGCGCTCGCTGCTGTTCACCGAGCCGGTCGACTTCATGATCGGCAACACCTACGGCAAGTATCTCGAGCGCGACACCGGCACCCCGCTGATCCGGATCGGCTTCCCGCTGTTCGATCGGCATCACCACCACCGCTATCCGGTGTGGGGCTATCAGGGCGCGCTCAACGTGCTGGTCTGGATCCTCGATAAGATCTTCGACGAGCTCGACAAGGACGTGGTCGCCGGCAAGAACGACATCAGCTTCGATATCATCCGCTGATGCGACGAGGACGGAACGACTGACCATCGGAGTATTGCTATGAGCAGCCTGGCCGACAAGATTCAAGAAGTCTTCAACGAGCCAGGCTGCGCCACCAATACCGGCAAGTCCGAGAAGCAACGCAAGAAGGGCTGCACCAAGCCGTTGCAGCCCGGCGGTGCCGCCGGTGGCTGCGCCTTCGACGGCGCCAAGATCGCGCTGCAACCGATCGTCGACGTCGCCCATCTGGTCCACGGCCCGATCGCCTGCGAGGGCTCGTCGTGGGACAACCGCGGCGTCAAGTCGTCGGGCTCGAAGCTGTATCGCACCGGCTTTACCACCGACATGGGTGAGAACGACGTGGTGTTCGGCGGCGAAAAGCGGCTGTTCAAGTCGATCCGCGAAATCATCGAGAAATACGATCCGCCGGCGGTGTTCGTCTATCAGACCTGCGTGCCGGCGATGATGGGCGACGATATAGCCGCGGTCTGCAAACTCGCGGCTGCGAAATTCGGCAAGCCGGTGATCCCGATCATCTCGCCGGGCTTCGTCGGGCCGAAGAATCTCGGCAACAAGCTCGCCGGCGAGGCGATGCTGGACCACGTAATCGGCACACAGGAGCCGGATTTCACCACGCCCTACGACATCAACATCATCGGCGAATACAACGTCGCCGGCGAATTCTGGCAGGTCAAGCCGCTGCTCGACGAGCTCGGCATCCGTATCCTGTCCTGCCTGTCGGGCGATGCGCGCTACCACGAGGTGGCGCGGGCGCATCGTGCCAGAGCCGCCATGATGGTGTGCTCGACCGCGATGATCAACGTCGCCCGCAAGATGGAAGAGCGCTACGGCATTCCGTTCTTCGAAGGCTCGTTCTACGGCATCACCGACACCTCGGATTCACTGCGGCAGATCGCGACCCTGCTGATCGCGCGCGGCGCGCCGGACGAATTGATGGGCCGGGTCGAGGCGGTGATCGCCCGCGAGGAGGCCCGCGCCTGGGAGGCGCTGAAGGCGTTCACGCCGCGGCTTACGGGCAAGAAGGTTCTGCTGATCACCGGCGGTGTCAAATCGTGGTCGGTGGTCGCGGCGCTGCAGGAGGCCGGGCTGACCATTGTCGGAACCAGCGTCAAGAAATCGACCAAGGAAGACAAGGAGCGGCTCAAGGAGATGAGCCCCGACGTGCATCAGATCGACGATCTGCGACCGCGCGAGATGTACAAGATGCTGAAGGACGCCCAGGCCGACATCATGCTGTCCGGCGGCCGTTCGCAATTCGTCGCGCTGAAGGCCAGGATGCCCTGGCTCGATATCAATCAGGAGCGCAGCTACGGTTACGAAGGCTATGTCGGCGTGGTCGAGCTGGTGCGGCAGATCGACAAGGCGCTGTCGAATCCGATCTGGGCGCAGGTGCGCGCCCCGGCGCCATGGGCCGAGATCAGCTGGGAAGATCGCGCCGACGCCGCCAATGCGGCGGACGCGGCGGCGCTCGCCGCCGATCCCGCACTCGCCGAAGCGCAGCGCCGCGGCGAACTGGTCTGCCACTGCAGGCAGATCGATGTAGGCACCATCGAGGACGCGGTCCGCAGCCACGATCTCACCGTGATCGCCCAGGTGACGCAGCTGACGCAGGCTGGCGGCGGCTGCGGCGGCTGCAAGGACAAGATCGCATCCATTCTGGGGCGTGTCGCGGCGGACGCCGCGCCCGCCGCCAGGGTCGCGTGAGGTCGCGGTCATGGCCAAGGTCGTCAGCTCCGGAAAATACTGCACCGTCAATCCGCTGCGGATGAGTCAGCCGCTCGGCGCCGCGCTGGCATTCATGGGCGTGCGCAATTGTATGCCGCTGCTGCACGGCTCGCAGGGCTGCACCTCGTTTGGCCTGGTGCTGTTCGTGCGGCACTTCCGCGAGTCGATTCCGTTGCAGACCACCGCGATGAGCGAAGTCGCGACCGTGCTCGGCGGTTTCGACAATGTCGAGCAGGCGATCGTCAACATCGTCAATCGCACCAAGCCCGACATCATCGGGATCTGTTCGACCGGCGTCACCGAAATCAAGGGCGACGACCTCGACAGCTTCATCAAGGTCATTCGTGCCAAGCATCCGGAACTGGCCGGGGTCGCGCTGGTCCCGGTCTCGACTCCGGATTTCAAGGATGCGTTCGAGGACGGCTGGGCGACGACCGTCGCCAAGATGGTCGACGTTCTGGTCGAGGCGCCCGCCGGCGCGCGCGATCCGGCGCGGATCAATGTGCTGCCGGGCAGCCATCTGACCGCCGGCGATCTCGACGAGTTGCGCGACATCATCGAGGCGTTCGGTCTGCAGCCGACCTTTCTGCCCGACATCTCCGGCTCGCTCGATGGCCACGTCCCGGACGATTTCACCCCGACCACCCATGGCGGCGTCGCGGTCGGCGAAATTGCCGCGATGGGCCGCGCGGTGCATACGCTGGCGATCGGCGAGCAGATGCGCGCCGCGGCCATTGCCCTCGAAGCCAAGGCCGGCATTCCATTCACGCTGCTGCGCCGGCTCACCGGGCTGGCGGCGAGCGACGCGCTGATGGCTTGTCTCGCGCGGATCAGCGGACGGCCGGTGCCGCAAAAATATCGCCGGCAGCGCAGCCAGCTGGTCGACGCCATGCTGGACGGTCATTTCTATTTCGGCGGCAAGCAGGTCGCGATTGGCGCCGAGCCCGATATGCTGCTGAATATCGGCGGCTGGCTCACCGAGATGGGATGCCGGATCACCGCAGCGGTGACCACCACGACATCGCCGGTGCTCGAACAGGTTCCGGCCGACGAGGTCGTGGTCGGTGATCTGGAGGATCTCGAAACCCGCGCCGAAGGCTGCGATCTGCTGGTGACGCATTCGCATGGCCGGCAGGCGGCGGAGCGGCTTGGCGTCCCGCTGCACCGGATCGGCCTGCCGATCTTCGATCGGCTCGGCGCGGCCCATCAGCTCGCGGTCGGCTATCGCGGCACCCGCGACCTGATCTTCACCGTCGGCAATCTGTTCATCGCCGCGATTCGCGAGCCGACGATCGACAGCTGGCGGCAGGCCGGCGTCATGGCGGAACAAGGCGATGCGAAGGTTACGGCTCATTAGTGTGGAATCGAGGGAGAGTGTCGATGCGAAACAACGGAGCGGCGGCATGAAGGTCGCATTCGCTACCCAGGATCTGAAGCGCGTCGATGCGCATTTCGGCTGGGCCAAAAACATCGCGATCTACGAGATCTCGCCGGATGACTATCGCTTCGTCGAGGCGGTGCAGTTCGCCAGCGATCTCGCCGAGGACGGCAATGAGGACAAGCTGACGCCGAAGATCGAGGCCATCAAGGATTGCGCGATTCTCTACGTCGCGGCGATCGGCGGCTCCGGCGCCGCCCGCGTCGTCGCCAACAACGTGCATCCGCTCAAGGTCGCTCAGCCGGAGCTGATCAGCGATCTGCTCGAGAAGCTGCAGGGAGTGCTGCGCGGCGTGCCGCCGCCGTGGCTGCGCAAGGCGCTGCTGAAGGGCGAGGAACGCAAGCTCGATTTTGCCGACGAGGTGGACAATGGCTGACGCAATCGCAACCGCAACGGACGCCGCGACCGAATCCCTGTTCGTCAAGGAACTGATCAAGCAGTGGCGGGCGCAGGACACCCACGGCGCCTGGGACGGCAAGAGCGATCTGGTGCTGATCGATCCCTACATCGTCGACAAACAGCGTCGTCGCGAGATTCCGATCATGGGCGATCCGGATCCGGAAACGCTGTGGCGGCTCGAGCTGTTCTACAACGCGGTGGCGCTGTCGATCGAGCGCGAGACCGGCGTCATGGTCACCCCGATGATGAAGATGCATCACGAGGGCTTCGGCCGGATGATCCTGGCGGCGGGCCGGTTGATTGTCGTCAACAAGCAGCTGCGCGACGTGCATCGGTTCGGCTTCGACAATCTCGGCAAGCTGGCCGAGGACGGCGAGAAGCTGGTCGCCGCCGGCGTCGAGATGATCCGAAAATATCCCGAAGTCGCCGCGATCTGAGCGAAGCCGGAGCAAACCATGTCCGATATCGACACCATGAAGGCCGAGATCAAGAAACTGTCCGCTCGGGCCATCAACATGAAGATGAACCTGCACGATCTGTCGGAGGAGCTGCCGGTCAACTGGCAGTCGATCCTGACCGTCGCGCAGGATACCTATGACGCCTTCAAAGTGCTCGAGCAGGCCCGCAAGGCGCTGAAAGAGCTCGAAGCCAACGCAAGCTGACATTTCGCGCGGCCCGTGGCCGCGCCACAGGAGCAGAGTCGATGACGATATTTTCCAGCCGCGACGGCAAGCCGTGGGAACCGACCTACATCACCGCGATCGATGGCGACAAGTGCATCGGCTGCGGCCGCTGCTACAAGGTCTGCTCCCGCGACGTGATGCACCTGATGGGCGTCAACGAGGACGGCGAGTTGGTCGCCTGCAGTCTCGAGAACGACGATGACGACGAGGAATTCGTCCGCAAGGTGATGGTGCTGGATCAGGCCGGCAATTGCATCGGCTGTTCGGCCTGCAACCGGGTCTGCCCGAAGGATTGCCAGACCCACGTCAAGGCCAGCGAACTCGGGCTCTGAAGGAACGCGATATGATCGGCGCGGCGACATATGGCCAGGCGGCTTCTCAGGCACCGATGCCGCGCGGTGTGGTGACGGGCAGGGTCGTGTCGCCGGCGCGTACCGCCTATCGGGCCCTGACCGGTTGCGACTCCGCCGAGGCGCAAATCGACAGCGACCGCGCCTTCGACCGTCACGTGCTGGCCTCGATTCTTGCGGTCGCTGCGACCGAACCGGGCTCGATCGTGGACCGCTGCGGACTCGGCGCCAACGATTTCGCGACGCTGATGACGGGATTCTTTCCGCACATTTCGGTGCTGTTCTCGGTGCTCGCCACCGGCGAGCCTGCCGAGGACGACGAGGTCACCATGTTACGCGATCTGCTGCTCGCGCATCGCTCCACCCACGGCGAGGTCAGCCGCTGGCTCGCCGCGCTGGTGGCGCGCCGGGCGATGGAGCCGAACCATCTCTGGGAGGATCTCGGCTTGCGTGACCGCTCCGAACTGACGCGGCTGCTGATGCGGCACTTCGCGCCGTTGGCGCAGGATAATACCAGGAACATGCGGTGGAAGCGGTTCTTCTATCGCAAGCTCTGCGAAGACGACGGTATGGTGATGTGCAGCACCCCTGTGTGCTCGCATTGCAATGACTTCAACGAATGCTTCGGCGACGAGAGCGGCGAAAGCCGGATGGCTGACCGGCGTCGGCAGGCGGAGTTACAGGCTTCGTCGATCGTATCGTAAGGTACCTGATACCGTCGACATTCCGTCAGTTTCGCGACCATGTCGCAACTCCGACAATCTTCACTTTCGAAAAACGCTAACGAATCCATGCCATTGCTGCCGCCCCGCGGAATGGCACGGCGGTTGCTATTGATCAGGTGAGAGCCAACATGAGGAGGCCGTCACATGATCATTCTGACCGAACAAGCAGGTAGCGCTGTGAAGGCCGCGATGTCGCGGGCCGGCAAGACCGAAGGTGGTCTGCGGGTGATGGTCGAGGCCGGCGGCTGCGCCGGCTACAAATATCTGATCGGGCTCGATACCGAGCCGCGCGCCGATGACGCGGTGGTGGAAGCCGCCGGCGTCAAGGTGTTCCTCGATCCCGACTCGCAGCCATTGCTGACCGGGATGAAGATCGACTTCGTCGAGAGCCTCGAAGGCTCCGGTTTCACCTTCGACAATCCCAATGCCGGCACCAAATGCGGGTGCGGCAAATCGTTCGGGTGATCGCTGCGAACCGGGAATCAACGCAATGCTGCACGTCTCGGACAGGTTGAACGACCATTTTTCCAATCCGAGGAATTTCGGATCGCTGCCGGATGCCAACGCGGTAGGCTCGTTCGGGACGATCGGCTGGGGTGACGCGGTCAAGCTGATGCTGCAGGTCGATCCGCGGACCGACCGGATCGAACAGGCGCGGTTCCAGGCCTTCGGTTGCAGCTCTGCGATCGCGTCATCCTCGGCGGTCACCGAAATGGTCATCGGCAAGTCGCTCGACGAAGCCAGCGGCATCGCCGCCGCCGATATCGCCGAATTTCTCGGCGGGCTGCCGCCGGAGCGAATGTATTGCTCGGTGATCGCCTACGAGGCCCTGCGCAAAGCGATCGCCGGGTTACGCGGAAAGGCTGAACACGAAAGCGCCGATCCCGACGCGTTGTGCGACTGCTTCAGCGTCGGTCAGATGATGATCGAGCGTACCATCCGCTTCAATCGTCTCACCAATCCCGAGCAGGTCACCTCCTACACCAAGGCCGGCGCCAGTTGCAGCAGTTGCTTTAAGAAGATCGAAGCCCTGCTGGCGCGGGTCAATGCCGACCTGGTCGAGGACGGCCTGCTGCCGGCCGCACAGGCCTATCAAGTCGGTTCGATGCCGCAACGCGTGCTGGAGATGAAGCCGCGCGGCGACACCACGCCGGCGGCGAACATTTTCAGCGCCGGCAACGGGGTTCCGGCGCATCTGCGTGCGGCGCCAAAGCCGGCGCCACCTCGGCCGGCGGTGACTGCGCCGGCGGGCGGCGCCGACACCGTGACGCTGACCGAACTGATCGAGCAGGCGATCGAGGAACTGCGGCCGCATCTGCAGCGCGACGGCGGCGATTGCGAACTGGTCAAGATCGAGGGCAACACGATCCACATCCGGCTGTCGGGCAATTGCGACGGCTGCCAGCTGGCGTCGGTGACGCTGTCCGGGGTCCAGGCCAAGCTGATCGAGAAGATCGGCCGGCCGATGCGCGTGGTGCCGGTGCCATGAGCGTTCAGCCCGCCAGACTGGTGTACCTCGACAACAACGCCACCACCCGCGCCGACCCGCGCGTGGTCGAGGCCATGCTGCCCTACTTCAGCGAATATTACGGCAATCCGTCGTCGAAATACGCGCTCGGCGCTCACGCCGGAATGGCGGTGAAGCGCGCACGCGAGCAGTTGCAGCGGTTGCTCGGCGTCGAACATGCCCACGAATTGATGTTCACATCGGGCGGTACCGAAAGCACCAATGCGGCGATCCTGGCGGCGCTGGAAGCCTCGCCGCGCCGGCGCGAGATCATCACCAGCGCGGTCGAGCATCCCGCCGTACTGGCGCTGTGCGGCTGGCTGGAAAAGACCAAGGGCATTCGCGTCCATTTGATTCCGGTCGATCGCCAGGGCCGGCTCGACATTATGGCCTACCGGGCAGCGCTGTCGGATCGGGTCGCGGCGGTGTCGATCATGTGGGCCAACAACGAGACCGGCGTGATCAACCCGGTGGTCGATCTCGCCGAATTGGCGAAAGAGCACGGCGCGCTGTTCCACACCGACGCGGTGCAGGCGGTCGGCAAATTGCCGATCGACCTGCGATCGACCGCGATCGACATGCTGTCGCTGTCCGGACACAAGCTGCACGCGCCGAAGGGCATCGGCGCGCTGTATATCCGCAACGGCGTCCGCTTCAAGCCTCAGATCAAGGGCGGCCATCAGGAACGCGGCCGCCGCGCCGGCACCGAGAATGTCCCCGGTATCGTCGGCCTCGGCATGGCGGCCGAGCTTGCCGCGGCCCACATGGCCGATGAAGACATCCGGGTTCGCGCGCTGCGCGACCGGCTGGAACGGGAGATCGTGGAGCGGGTCGAGCATTGCGTCGCGGTCGGTGCCCGCGCGGAGCGGCTGCCCAACACTTCGAACATCGCGTTCTCCTTCATCGAAAGCGAAAGCATCGTGATGCTGCTCGATCGCGCCGGCGTCGCGGTGTCGATGGGATCGGCGTGTTCGACCGGTTCGTTCGAACCGTCGCATGTGCTGGTGGCGATGAAGGTCGCGGATGACGCGGTACGCGGCGGCGTGCGGTTTTCGCTGTCGCGCGACACCACCGACGACGATGTTGACCGGGCGCTTGCCGTCATACCCGGCGTAATCGCCAGGCTACGCGAGATCTCGCCGTTCTGTGCAGAGGAGGGAGCGTCGATGACGCTCAACCGAGCCCATGTTTGACGGCCCGAACACCCCGCGCGCCGCGGCGCCGACGCTGCCCAGGATCGTTCTCAACGATACCACGCTGCGCGACGGCGAGCAGGCGCCGGGCGTCGCCTTCTCGACCGCCGAGAAGGTGGCGATCGCCGGCGCGCTGGCCCGCGCCGGGGTACCGGAAATCGAAGCAGGAACGCCGGCGATGGGCCCTGACGAGATCGCCGCGATCCGCGCCATCGTGGCGGCCGAATTGCCATTGACCACCATCGCCTGGTGCCGAATGCGTACCGAGGATGTCGACGCCGCGATCGCGGCCGGAGTCCGGATGGTCAACCTGTCGGTGCCGGTGTCCGACGTCCAGATCGCCGCCAAGCTCGGCGGCCGGCGCGCCAACGCGCTGGAGATGCTCGGCCGCGTGGTCGGCTATGCGCGCGACAGGGGTCTCGACGTCGCAGTCGGCGGCGAAGATTCTTCCCGCGCCGACGTCGATTTCCTGATCGAGATCGTCGCCGCCGCCAAGGCGGCCGGGGCGCGCCGCTTCCGCATCGCCGATACGCTGAGCGTGCTCGATCCCTGCACCAGCTATCGTTTGATGGCGGCGTTGCGGGCCACTACCGACCTCGAGCTGGAGTTCCACGGCCACGACGATCTCGGGCTTGCGACCGCCAATACTCTGGCCGCCGTGCAGGCCGGCGCCACCCACGCCTCAGTCACCGTGATCGGGCTCGGTGAGCGCGCCGGCAATGCGCCGCTGGAAGAAGTGGCGATCGCGCTGAAGCAGCTTTACGGGCGCGAAACCGGGATCGTGCCGTCCGAACTCGGCAATGTCGCGGCGATCGTCGCGGCTGCGGCTGCCCGCACCATTCCGCTGAACAAGGCGATCGTCGGCGCGCACGTCTTCACCCACGAGTCCGGGATCCATGTCGATGGCCTGCTCAAAGACCGGCAGACCTATCAGTCGCTCGACCCGGAGCTGTTCGGCCGCTCCAACCAGATCGTGATCGGCAAGCACTCCGGATTGTCGGCGATCACCTCGTCGCTCGCCCGCCTTAATCTGCCGGCCAATTCTGACGAGGTGCGGGGAATTCTGGCCCGAGTCCGCACTCACGCGGTCGCCAACAAGGGGCCGGTCGAGAATGAAACCTTGACCGAAATCTGGCGTGAGGTGTGCGAGCAGACCTTGCCGAATTGCGCGTGACGACGGCGCCGCCGTCGTGCTGCGACAAGATGACCATGAGGAGAGTTTCGATGAGCGCTACCGCGGTAATGGGTGAGGAGCCGGTCGTGATCGACCAGTTGAAGCGCGCCTCCTCGGCGGAAGATTTCTTCGCGCTGCTCGGCGTCGATTTTGACGCCAAGATCGTCGATGTGGCGCGCCTCCACATTCTAAAGCGGATGGGGCAGTATCTCGCCAGCGAGGAAATCGACGGTCTGCCCGGTGCGGTGGTCGCCGCCCGCTGCAAGGCGGTGCTGGAGCGGGCCTATGCCGACTTCGTGACCTCGTCGCCGCTCGACCAGCGCGTGTTCAAGGTGCTGAAGGATGCGGTCGCACCGAAGCCGGCGAATTTCGTGCCGTTCGACGAGCTGAAATAGGCGTTTCGTCCGAAACTCGCGAACGTATCGAAATCTCATCGCGCCCAGCCGGAAAGTTCGTCGTTCCGGCAAGTGTGTTGTGCTGAGCGGCCGGCGCCCGCAATCACCACCGCCATCGATGCACCAGCAATCGCCGCCGCTTTGATACCAGCGGCCTTCGCGCTTCGCGCGCCGGAACCGCCCCAGCTTTTCATCCATGCCACGTCCGGTTCGGCTAAGGCGCTGTCGACTTCCCGACAAGTGTCCGACTTGTGCTGTCGAAGCTGCCGTCGACAATCCTGCACGGCCCCAGGTCGCTTCAACAAGTCATTGGTACGACGAGCGAATTCGGTGCCGGCCGAAGTTGGTATGAGGCTTGCTGTTCTCTTCCCGTGAGCAACCGCGGAGCAGACCATGCATATCGTCGTATGTATCAAGCAGGTTCCGGATTCGGCGCAGATCCGTGTCCATCCGGTCACCAATACGATCATGCGCCAGGGCGTGCCGACGATCATCAACCCGTATGATCTGTTCGCGCTCGAAGAGGCGTTGCGACTGCGCGACAAGTTCGGCGGCGAAGTCACCGCGCTGACCATGGGCCCGCCCTCGGCCGAGGATAGCTTGCGCAAGGCGCTCACCTTCGGCGCCAATCGCGCCGTGCTGCTGACCGACCGCTTCTTCGCCGGCGCCGACACCCTGGCGACCAGCTACGCGCTCGCCGCCGCGGTGCGCAAGATCGGCGCCACCTACGGCGACGTCGACATCGTCTTTACCGGCAAGCAGACCATCGACGGCGATACCGCGCAGGTCGGGCCGGGCGTCGGCAAGCGGCTGGATTTCATGCAGCTCACCTACGTGTCGAAGGTGGTGGCGCTCGATCTCGCCGGCCGCTGTATCGACGTCGAGCGCCGGTCCGAAGGCGGCGTGCAGGTGCTGCGCAGCCGGCTGCCCTGTCTGATCACCATGCTGGAAGGCACCAATGAGGTGCGCCGCGGCACCATGGTCAACGCGCTCAGCGCAGCCCGCGCCACCGTGGTGAAATGGAGTGCGCAGGACGCCGGCGTCGAGGACATTTCGAAATGCGGGCTGCGCGGTTCGCCGACCGTGGTGAAGCGGGTGTTCGCGCCGACGCCGCGCGCTGAGAAGGCCGCGCTGGTCGAGCCGGCCGGCCGGCCTCCGGCCGACGCGCTGATCGATGAAATCTTCAAACTCAGGCCGAAGCTCGAAGCCGACATGTTCGAACTCGCGCGTGGATTCTGAAACTCAGAACAGAAAGCCGCCCAGATGAGCCAGCCCCCCAAACCCGCCGCACAGCCCGCCGGACGCGCCAACGCCAAGAAGGAGCTGTCCGAGCACTTCAAGCAATACAAGCATGTCTGGGTGTTCATCGAACAGGAACGCGGCCACGTTCATTCGGTGTCGTGGGAATTGATGGGAGCCGGCCGCAAGCTCGCCGACAAGCTCGGCGTCGAGCTCGCCGCCGTGGTGATCGGCGCGCCGGGCGAATCGATGCGCGCCGCAGTCGCCGAATCGTTCTGCTACGGGGCCGATCTCGCCTACATCGTCGCCGACGAGGTGCTCACCGACTATCGCAACGAGTCCTACACCAAGGCGCTGACCGACATCGTCAACACCTACAAGCCGGAGATCCTGCTGCTCGGCGCCACCACGCTGGGCCGCGATCTCGCCGGCGCGGTGGCCACCACGCTGCTGACCGGGCTGACCGCCGACTGCACCGAGCTCGATGTCGATACCGACGGCTCGCTGGCGGCGACCCGGCCGACCTTCGGCGGTTCGTTGCTGTGCACGATCTACACGCTGAACTTCCGGCCGCAGATGGCGACGGTGCGGCCGCGGGTGATGCCGATGCCGGAGCGGGTCGAAAAGCCGGTCGGCCGCGTCATCGAGCATCCGCTCGGCATGGTCGAAGCCGACATCGTCACCAAGGTGCTGGCCTTCGTGCCGGACCGTGACAAGGCGCAATCCAATTTGGCCTATGCGGATATCGTCGTCGCCGGCGGGCTCGGGCTGAATTCGATGGAGAATTTCCAGCTGGTGCGGCAGCTCGCCGCCGTGCTCGGCGCCGAATATGGCTGCTCGCGGCCGCTGGTGCAGAAGGGCTGGGTCAGCTCGGACCGACAGATCGGCCAGACCGGCAAGACCATCCGGCCGAAACTCTACATCGCCGCCGGCATCTCGGGCGCGATCCAGCATCGCGTCGGCGTCGACGGCGCTGACCTGATCGTCGCCATCAACACCGACAAGAACGCGCCGATCTTCGATTTCGCCCATCTCGCCATCGTCACCGACGCCGTCCGGCTGCTGCCGGCGCTGACCGAGGCGTTCCGCAAACGGCTGTCGCCGCATACCCGCGACCGCATCGCCAGCTAGAGGAGATCGTCATGATTGAGGAACGGTTCGATGCGATCGTGGTCGGCGCCGGCATGGCCGGCAACGCCGCGGCGTTCACGCTGGCCAATCGCGGGCTCAAGGTGCTGCAGATCGAGCGCGGCGAATATGCCGGCTCGAAGAACGTCCAGGGCGCGATTCTTTACGCGGACATGCTGGAGAAGATGATCCCGAATTTCCGCGAGGACGCGCCGCTGGAGCGGCACCTTGTCGAGCAGCGGTTCTGGATGATGGACGAGCGCGCCCATACCGGCCTGCATTATCGCTCCGACGATTTCAACGAGGAGCGGCCGAACCGCTACACCATCATCCGGGCGCAGTTCGACCGATGGTTCTCATCGAAGGTGCAGGAAGCCGGCGCCATCGTGCTGTGCGAGACCACGGTCAAGGAGTTGATCAAGGATGCCTATGGACGGGTGATCGGCGTTCTCACTGACCGCGACGGCGGCGAGGTCCATGCCGATGTCGTGGTGCTGGCGGAAGGCGTCAACGGCCTGCTCGGCACCAAGGCCGATCTGCGCGAGATCCCGAAACCGGAAAACGTCGCGCTGGCCGTCAAGGAAATGCACTTCCTGCCGCGCGAGACCATCGAATCGCGCTTCAACCTGAAGGGCGACGAAGGCACCGTGATCGAAGCCGCCGGCACCATCTCGCGCGGCATGGCCGGGATGGGCTTCATCTACGCCAACAAGGAATCGATCTCGGTCGGCATCGGCTGCTTGGTGTCGGATTTCCAGAAGACCGGCGAGACGCCGTACGATCTGCTGGAGCGGTTCAAGCGGCACCCCTCGGTGGCGCCGCTGCTCGAGGGCTCCGAGGTCAAGGAATATGCCGGCCATCTGATTCCCGAAGGCGGCTACAACGCCGTTCCCAAGCTCTATGGCGACGGCTGGGTGGTGGTCGGCGACGCCGCGCAGCTCAACAATTTCGTCCACCGCGAGGGCTCCAATCTCGCCATGACCTCCGGCCGGCTCGCCGCCGAGGCGATCTTCCAGGTCAAGTCGCGCAAGGACCCGATGACGGCGCAGAACCTGTCGCTGTACAAGGCGATGCTCGACAACTCCTTCGTCATGAAGGATCTCAAGAAGTACAAGGATATGCCGGGACTGCTGCATATCCAGTCGCAGAACTTCTTCCTGACCTATCCGCAACTGGTGTCGAAGGCGATGCAGAATTTCGTTCGCGTCGACGGCACGCCGAAGGTCGAGAAGGAGAAGGTCACTCTAAAGTCGTTCGTCGCGGCACGGTCCTGGGCCGGCCTGTTCGGCGACGCGATCAAATTCGCCCGTGCTTGGCGATAGAACTTGGTGATGACGACACGGACCCCGACGACGGGCCGTGAGTGAACGGACAATCTGGAGGTCGAGACGATGACAACGGAAATCGCGGTGCGCGTCGAGGACAAGCTGTTTCAGAACCGCTATCTGGTCGATGTCGGCCAGGCCCATATCAAGGTGCGGCCGCATACCACGCCGTCGCCGGCGCTGCTGGCGCTGCTGAAGGCGTGCCCGGCGCATTGCTATGAGCTCAACAGCAACGGCCAGGTCGAAATCGCGGCCGACGGCTGCGTCGAATGCGGCACCTGCCGGGTGATCGCCGCGCCGGGCGGCGATATCGAATGGAGCTACCCGCGCGGCGGCTACGGCGTGCTGTTCAAATTCGGCTAGTTCTGATCGCGGCGGCAGGCGCGTGATTGCCGGTCAGGCCGCGGAGGAGGCCATGGTGATGGCGTCGGCGATTTCGCACGGGGTGTCGAAACCGCGCCGCGACAGCCAGCGATGCAAACGCGGCGAACCGATAGGTGCCTCCTCGGCGAGGCCATCAGTGAACACGCGCCAAGGTCCGATGTTCCGCTGCGGGACGCCGACCACGACCGGAATGCCGAGCTCGATGGCCTCGCCGATTACGTCGCACAGGCCCTCGCCCTCGCTTTCAAGCCTGCCGAACTTGTTCAGAATCAGCAGTTCCGGCCCGTTTCTGATCGATGCCGAGATCAGCGCCGCGGCTTCCTGCACGGCTGCCGGATCCAATCGACAGCCGGTCGCCCGCTTGTCGCGATCCTCCGACAACTGAAGAATGATCCGGGTGGCGAGCTCCTCGAGCTCCATGTCGCAACTGGGTTTGCCGTCGCGACAGCCTGAACTGGCCGGGACGACACCTGCAACCGCAACGCCGCTGTCGCGCAGGCGATAGCCGAAATCGGAAATGAAGCGACCCGCGGCGGCACCGTCCGAGTAGACGATGCCGAGAACCGAGGGTCTGGCCAAAGCGCCGTGGCTTCGAAACATCCGCTCTATCCGTTGAACTCCGGTACAATATTGCTTGAAGTCTGTGACAGACTCGCTCGTCCGCTGCTTTGCGTCAAATCAATCAGCACTTAGTCGCGGGACGACTTGGTCCCAATGGTTTGGGCACCGAGTGAGCACCGCGTCGCTCGGCCCATATCGGAGGCGGCGCGCCGGGGTGCTGTGCTGACGGTCCGGCACGGACATTTTTGGATATCTGATGTGCGTCGCCGCCTCCCGGAGGCCACTGGCGGTCGATGCGTCCAGATCGAGCGACGAACCCTGTGCTAGGTTGAGAATCGATATAGGGGCTCGGTTCGATATGGTCGGACTGCGCGATCGGCGGACTCAGGGAAGATCTATCGCAATGGTTTCGTTCAAGACAGCTGAGACCGCGCTGCGGATCGTGGCCTGGATCGCGATCGCCATGATCGCTTTCGTGACGCTGGGGCCGTTGAGCCTTCGGCCCGAAAGCGCGATGGGACCCAATGCAGAGCGTTTTCTTGCCTTTCTGGTGGTCGGCATATTATTCGCCGCGGCATATCCCAGATACATCTGGTTTGCCGCAGTCATTGTGATTGGCGCAGCGATCCTGCTGGAGTTTTTTCAATTGTTGTCGCCGTCCCGACACGGCCGGGCGCTGGATGCGGCGATCAAGATCGTCGGCGGAATTCTCGGTCTCGGGGCAGGATGGATGCTGACGAAATTGGTCCGGTCGAGACAGGATTGACAGCGACCCCGGACGTGGGTCGTCGTCGGCCGCACAGATCAAGTTGGACAGAGCTGGAACCTATGCCCGGGAAGCGATCTGACCGAGGCGGAGCGCACGAGCCTGCATCTGCTCGGTGGGCGCCAGGCCCAGGACATCGAACACGACCTGGATCCGATGCAGCCAGTCGTGCCTGAGTGCCGCCTGCCGCAGGTTTTCGCGCATGACGGCCCGCAATCGCGCGGGGTCGACGTTCAGCTCTGCCAGGATCCGGCCGATATCGGGAGAGTCGAACGGCAACTCGATCACCGCGTCCGGCCAGTCGAACTGCCGCCTGAATTCGTCGGTGCGCGGTGCTTCGCCGAGCATCACCGTGCCCGCCGCGGCGCCTTCGTAGAACCGCGCCGAGATCTCGTCGCGGCCCGCCGCGAACGCGGGATCGTTGACGTGGCTGCGATTGGCGATGAAGTAGCGGCTGTTCTTGAGCAGCGTCGCCAACATCAGGCGATGCTCGCGCGGATTGTCGACGCGGAAGGTGCGTTGCTTCAGGTCGAAGCCGCTCGCCGCCACGGTGTCGTAGTAATAGAACGTGCTCCGTCGCTCGGCATCCTCGAGCAGGGCCTGATGCGTCACCGCCGAGCGCCGGCCGATGTTGCAGAGTTCGATCGGGCGGGGCTGGTCGGCGGCGGGCGCGAAGCGCAGCACGTCCACGGCGAGCGGCAGGTAGCTGCACGGCCTGCCGGTGATGCGCGCAACGTCGTCAACGCTATCGCGCAGCCCGAGAAAGATGTGATCGAATCCGGACAATAGCTCGAGCAGATATTCCGGCAGGTTGTCGGACCAGACTTCGGTGATGAAGCAGGCCGCCTTACGGCAGCGCTGGCGCCAGTTTGGAATGGTCGCGAGCGAATACAGTTCGAAAGCGTGACTGAACATCGGAAAAAACAGCTCGTAGTCACGCTCCAACGACACCGTATTCCGCGAAGCGGGCGCGAAGCGGCGTGCAAGCTCCGGCGATCCGGATGCCATGCGGACAAGCTTGTAGGCGCGTCGGGAGAATTCCAGCGACGACAGGTCGGTGACGTCGATTCGCTCGGCGCCGGTGACGGCCGCGACGGTGTCCTCGAATTCGTAGGCCAGACAATATGCAACGAGATCGGATATTCGGCGTTCAGATAGCAGCAATACCCTGTCTTGCACGAGTTCAAGTCCCTGTCGGTTCGACGTTCGAGCGCCGTTGCGGTCAAGAGACCATGTTTGCGTCGCTCCGACAATCCCGCGGCGTCGGCGGATTCTGTCGGTTTCGTCGCATAAGGTAAAATTTGATGAAACCCATTTACGCTATCAGTGAAGCATGCGACCGGCAGTAGCGGCGTAAGCGCTGGTTTCGTCGGGGTGAGCGGCTTGTGTCGATCGTTTTTCGACCCGAACAATGATGTTTCGGACGCGACTTACGATTAACCTAAATCCCGAACACCGCGTGTATTGCGGGGACAACATCGACTACATTGAAGCCAGAAGCGATTATCGAAGCCCAACGATTGAGGTGTGACAAATGCGTGTATTGCTGACCGGACATCTTGGCTACATCGGCACGGTGATGACCCCCATGTTGCTTGAGGCCGGACACACGGTCGTCGGTCTCGACAGCAATCTGTACGCACGCTGCACATTCCCGCAGGGCGGCACCATTCACGACGTGCCGACCATCCACAAGGATACGCGCGACGTCGAACTGGCCGATTTCAAAGGGATCGATGCCGTTCTGCACCTCGCGGCGCTCTCCAACGATCCGCTCGGCAATCTCAAGCCGGGCCTCACCGACGACATCAATCATCGCGCCAGCGTCCGCATGGCGGAACTCGCCAAGCAGGCCGGCGTCAGCCGCTTCGTGTTTGCCTCGTCCTGCAGCAACTACGGCAAGGCCGGCGAAGGCATGATCGATGAGACCGGCGCGCTCAATCCGGTGACGGCCTATGGCGAGTCGAAGGTGAATTCCGAGCGCGGCATCGCCCGGCTCGCCGGCGACGGGTTCTGCCCGGTCTATCTGCGACCGGCGACGGCCTACGGCCTGTCGCCGCGGCTGCGGTTCGACGTCGTCCTCAACAATTTGGTCGCCTGGGCGGTCACGACCAAGAAGATCCATTTGAAGTCGGATGGAACGCCGTGGCGCCCGATCGTGCATATCGAAGACATTTCGCGCGCGTTCATCGCCGCGCTCGAAGCGCCCGCCGACGCGGTGTTCAACGAGGCGTTCAATGTCGGCCAGACCGCCCACAACTACCAGATCCGCGATCTCGCAAAGATCGTCGCCGAAGTCGTGCCGGGATGCGAAGTCGAATTCGCCGACGGCGCGGGGCCGGATACGCGGTCGTATCGCGTGAGCTTCGAGAAGATCCGAACCCGGCTGCCGCAGTTCAAGCCGCAATGGGATGCCAAAAAGGGCGCCGAGCAGCTCTACAAGGCGTACCTCGCGTCCGGTATCACTCTGGAAGAATTCGAGGGGCCGCGCTACCAGCGCATCGGCCACATCAACAAGCTGTTGGCCGACGGAATCCTCGACGCCGATCTGCGGCACCGCTCGGCGGCGAGCCGGACGGCCGCGGCGTAGGCGGCTCCGGCGCTGGCGAGTTCCTGAGGTCGGCCGGCGCGCGCGGTCGATCGGGGGCCGATCGCGCAATGAAGGTCGTGGGATGTCCTTGGACAAATCTGTCAGCGACGATGTCGGCGCCGAGATCTTCGCGCTGGCCGCGAAGATCTACCCGATTTGCCGCAGCATCACCGGCGACGGCGTCAGGCAGACGTTGCACGAACTCGCCGCCCATATCGCGCTCGACATCCATGAAGTCCCGACCGGAACCAGCGTTCTCGACTGGACGGTTCCGCGCGAATGGAACATTCGCGACGCCTATATCAAGAACGAGCGGGGCGAAAGGATCGTCGATTTCAATCGATCGAATCTGCACGTCATGGGCTACAGCATGCCGGTTCACCGCCGCATCTCGCTCGCCGAACTGAAACAGCACGTCTACACGCTGCCCGACCAACCCGATCTGATTCCGTACCGGACGTCGTATTACGCGGAAAACTGGGCATTCTGCTTGCCCCATCGCCAGCTCGAAGCGCTGCCGGACGATACCTACGAGGTCTTGATCGACTCAACCTTGAGTGACGGACATCTGACCTACGGCGAATATTTCCACCAGGGAGAAACGGCGGACGAGTTTCTATTCTCCGCCCACATCTGCCATCCCTCGCTTGCCAACGACAATTGCTCGGGCATCGCGCTGCTGACGCATCTCGCCAAGCGCATCTCCCGGATCCGAACCCGATACAGCTATCGCTTTCTGTTCGCCCCCGGTACGATCGGCGCGATCACCTGGCTCGCGCGCAATGAGGACAAGGTCGACCGCATCAAGCACGGGCTGGTCGTCTCGATGCTCGGGGACCCGGGCGGCCCGACCTACAAGAAGAGTCGACGCGGCGATGCCGAGATCGACCGAGCGATGATCCATACGCTGCGGCATTCCGGCTTGTCGGCGACCATCGAGGAGTTCTCTCCCTACGGCTACGACGAGCGGCAATACTGCTCGCCCGGCTTCAATCTGCCGGTCGGGCTGTTTCAGCGCAGCAAATTCGGCGCGATTCCCGAATATCATACGTCGGCGGACAATATGGATTTCATTCGGCCGGACGCTCTGAGCGAATCCTCCCGGCTGATCGACGCGGCGATCGGCGCGATCGAAGCCAACGGCACCTACCGCAACACGGCGCCGAAGGGCGAACCGCAGCTTGGAAGGCGCGGGCTCTATGGCGCGATCGGCGGCGACAAGGACGCCGCCGCCGCCAACATGGCGATGCTCTGGATCCTGAATCTGTCGGACGGCGGCCATTCCCTGCTGGACATCGCGCAGCGCGCCGATCTTCCGTTCGAGGTCGTCGAAAGAACTGCCAGACGGCTTGGCGATCACGGCTTGCTGAAGCCGCTCGGCGAGGCGTGAGGCGCGTCGGTCAGGCCGCGAAATCAGGCCACAGCAGATCCTTTTCGGCGATCGTCGTGATCGGTAGCGGCCAATCGATGCGGAACGCGGGATCGTTGTAGCGCACGCCGCTGGCTGCCGCTGGCGCATAGAATTCCGAGATCAGATAATTCACCCGCGTGTCATCGCGCAGCGTCTGGAAACCGTGCGCGAAGCCTTTCGGAATATACAACTGCAAGCCGTTCTCGCCGGACAGTTCGAAGCCCGCCGATTTCCGGAACGTCGAAGATTCCGGCCGCAGATCGACGATGACGTCCCAGATCGATCCGCCGAGGCATCGCACCAGCTTCACTTCGCCGTGAGGGGCGCGCTGAAAGTGCATCCCGCGCACTGTCCCCTTGCGCAGCGAATGCGAGACGCTGTGTTGGGGGAATTCGGTTTCGAGTCCGTGCGCGCGAAATTCGTTGACGCAGAAAGTGCGCATGAAGGAGCCGCGATCGTCGCGCATCGGCTCCGGATGAACCAGCACCGCGCCGTCCAGAGTAGTTACTTCGAACCGCATGATTTCGGCGCGCCCCTTGATAACTGATTAACTACTGCGAGCTTAACAAAAGCCAGCTTAAGTATTGGTAACTTCCTCAATTTTTACCTTGATTCCCGACGACGCTTCAATTCGCGCGCGCTTGTGCAATAGATGATCCGGTCGAAACGTATGACTCTTTCGGACAGCCAATTTCAGTACAGCGAAGCGCGGGCCAATGAACGCACATTCCAATCCCCAATCGATAATGTCGAAATCCACCCATGGTCGTTGCCGGCTGTGTGACAAGTCGCTCAGCACGAGCTTCATGGATCTCGGGATGTCGCCGCTGTGCGAAAGCTTCTTGACCGCCGACCAAATCGACGCCGCCGAATCGTTCTATCCGCTGCACGCGTTGGTCTGCGACAATTGCTTCCTGGTGCAGCTGAAGGAATACGTCAAGCCGGAGCACATCTTCACCGAGTATGCCTACTTCTCGTCCTATTCGACGTCCTGGGTTGAGCACGCGAGGCGATATTGCGAGATGATCAAGGCCCGGCTGAGCCTCGGCGGCAGCAGTCGGGTGTATGAGATCGCCAGCAATGACGGCTACCTGCTGCAGCACTTTTTGCCGCTCGGCGTGCCGGTGACGGGCATCGAGCCGGCCGCCAATGTGGCCGAGGTGGCGCGTCAGAAGAATGTCCCGACGCTGGTCGAGTTCTTCGGGCTCGGCCTCGCGCAACGACTGGCGTCGGAAGGCAAGGGCGCCGACCTGATCATCGGCAACAACGTGCTGGCGCAGGTGCCGGACCTCAACGATTTCGTCGCCGGGATGGCGCATCTGCTGGCGCCGCAGGGCGCGATCACGCTGGAGTTTCCGCATCTCGAAAAGCTGATCAACGAGAACCAGTTCGATACCATCTATCACGAGCATTTTTCGTATTTCT
This sequence comes from Rhodopseudomonas sp., assembly GCF_013377015.1. Lineage (GTDB taxonomy): Bacteria > Pseudomonadota > Alphaproteobacteria > Rhizobiales > Xanthobacteraceae > JARJEH01. The sequence goes on from NZ_JACABA010000002.1 coordinate 1,175,413, forward strand.
CGCTGGTCACGATCGATCGTCTGGCGAAGCGGCACAATCTCAGGATTTTCGACGTCGAACAGATCCCCACGCATGGCGGATCGCTCCGGGTCTATCTGTGCCGCGCCGACGCTGGCCATCCGGTCTCGCCGAAAGTTCCGGCGCTATTGGCCCATGAACGCGCCATCGGCTTCGAGGACATCGCCAGCTACGGGCGGTTCGCCGCCGGCGTCCACCACACCAAGCGTCAGCTGCTATCGTTCCTGATCGATTGCAAGGAAAAGGGCGCACGGCTGTGCGGCTATGGCGCCCCGGGCAAGGGCAATACGCTGCTGAATTATTGCGGCATCGGCACCGACTTCCTCGACTTCACAGTGGACCGCAATCCCTACAAGCACGGCCGCTTCACGCCGGGCATGCATATTCCGATCTACCCGGTCGAGGCGATCGACGAGATCCGGCCGGACTATCTGCTGATCCTGCCCTGGAACCTGAAGAACGAGATCGTCGCGCAGATGCGCCATGTCGGCGGCTGGGGCTGCAAATTCGTCGTTCCGATTCCCCGCGTCGAAATCATCGATCCACGAGAGGTGGCGGCATGAAGGTCGTTCTGTTCTGCGGCGGGCTAGGAACCCGGATTCGCGAATACTCCGAAAGCATCCCCAAGCCGATGGTGCCGATCGGGCATCAGCCGATTCTGTGGCATGTGATGCAGTACTACAGCCAATACGGGCACAATGATTTCATCCTTTGCCTCGGCTACAAAGCCAACGTCATCAAGGACTATTTCCTGAACTACCGGCAGACCGCGAACAGCGACTGCATCATCACGGATTTTGGCACGAAGGTCGAAATCCTCGGCAATCAGCCGCCGGATTGGCGGGTTTCGCTGGTCGACACCGGAACCTGGCGCAATATCGGCGAACGGCTGATGGCAGTCAAACATCTGGTCGAGGACGAGGAGATCTTCCTCGCCAACTACAGCGACGGGCTGAGCGACGTGCCGTTGCCGGAGATGATCAGCAAGTTCAAGGCCAGCGGCAAGCTCGCCTGCTTCGTCGCCATCCACCCGCCGATCAGCTTCCATCTCGCCGAGTTCGACGATCAGGGCTCGGTGCAGCGGATTCGGTCGAGCCAGGAATCGGAAATCTGGATCAACGGCGGCTTCTTCATCTTCCGCAAGCAGATCTTTGATTTCATCAACGAGGGCGAGGAGCTGGTGCTGGAGCCGTTCAACCGCCTGATCGAAGGCGGTCACCTGATGGCCTATAGGTACGAGGGCTTCTGGCGCGCGATGGACACGTTGCGCGACCGCCAGGTGCTCGAGGACATGGTCGATCGCGGCGATACGCCGTGGCGCCAGCAATCGCCGCAACCCAGCAAGGTCGCGTGATGAAGGCGTTACACTTCGCCGGGCCGGGGGATCGTCTGAGCGTTCTCTGTCTGGGCGCGCATTCGGACGATATCGAGATCGGCGCGGGTGCGACGTTGCTGAGCTTGATGGAGCGCGGTGTGCAGCTCGACGTGCATTGGTGTGTTCTGAGCGGCGGCGGGGTGCGGGACCTCGAGGCGAAGCAATCCGCCGCGGACTTTCTGGCGAATGCAGCGAATTCGCAGTTCGAGATGATGTCGTTTCGGGATGGCTTCTTCCCCGAGCAGGGCGAGGCGATTAAGCAATGGTTCGAAACGCTGAAGCAGCGGGTCGAGCCGGACCTCATTCTGACCCACCAGCGCGACGACGCCCACCAGGACCATCGCCAGGTCTGCCGGCTGACCTGGAACACCTTCCGGGATCATCAGATCCTCGAATACGAGGTTCCGAAATGGGATGGCGACATCGGACAGCCGAATGTCTATGTCGCGGTTTCGGCGCAGGCGCTGCAGCGCAAGATCGAGCTGTTGATCGCGCATTTTGGCAGCCAGCGTTCCAAGCAATGGTTCGACGACGAGACCTTTCGCGGCCTGGCGCGGATCAGGGGCATGGAATGCCGTGCTCCGCAGCGCTACGCCGAGGCCTTTTTTGGACGCAAGCTTGTGCTGATGTGAAAGCGGGCCGGAATCGCCAGCTGATCATCCGCGCAGAATTTCGAGCGCGTGACTTCGCCGACTGAGTCTTAACCGGGACGATCCTGAATGCGAGCCGAGCTGGACGATGGGAAGACGCTGGGGCTTCGCGCCGATGAATGGGTGCAGGTCCGAACCGCGGAGGAGATCTTCGGCACGCTCGATGGCGACGGTCGGCTCGACGCGCTGCCGTTTATGCCGGAGATGCTGCCGTATTGCGGCAAGACCATGCGGGTCGGAAAGCGGGCCCACAAGACCTGCGATCCTTCTCTGGGGGTCGGCGGCCGCAAGATGGCAAGGACCGTCCACCTCGAGAATATTCGCTGCAACGGATCGGCCCATGACCAGTGCGAGGCGGGCTGTCTGATCTTCTGGAAAGAGGCTTGGCTGAAGCGGGTCGATCCGCAGGCCGCGGCAGATGGCGCGTCTTCGCGAATCGCAGAGCCGTCCGGTCGCATCCGGTCCGTAGAGGATGCACTTCGCTCGGGCGTGAAGATCCCTCCGGCCGCCGGCGAGACGGAGCCGACCTATGTGTGTCAAAATACCCAGATCAAGTTCGCTACCCAACCTTTGAAATGGTGGGATATCCGCCAATATTGGGAAGACTACACATCCGGCAATGTCCGCTTGTCGCAGCTCGCCAACGGCTTGCTGTACTCGCTCTGGCGCACCGTCGCCGAAGCCGGGATCGGGCTCGGTTCGGCGATGCGCTGGAGTTATGACCGGTTTCAGCGCGCCGTCGGCGGGTCGCCCTACCCGGTGCGACCGTTCGGCGTGCCGAAGGGGACGCCGGTCCCGCGCGCGCAGCTCGATCTGAAGCAGGGCGAGATCGTCCGCGTCAAGCCGTTCGAGGAGATCCTGCCGACCTTGGACTCCCACTATCGCAATCGCGGCCTGTATTTCGACGTGGAAATGGTGCCGTTCACCGGCCGCACCTACGAGGTCGAGCGTCGGCAGTCGCAGATCATCGACGAGGGCACCGGCAAGATGGTGCGGTTCAAGACCGATGCGATCATCCTCAAGGATGTGGTGTGCCAGTCCCGCTATTCGGTCTGCCGTCGCTTTTGTCCGCGCGCGATCTATCCGTACTGGCGCGAAATCTGGCTGGAGCGCGCCGCGGAAGGCCCGAGCAAGGTGTGCAAGGGGCCAGGGGAATCTCAGGACATGAGCGTGGTCCGTTGAGCCGGAATGTCGACCGATATTTCGAGGACAACAAGCCGTTCGTGGGCCTGCAGCGGAGCTCGCTGCGCAGCGGTGTGACCTACGTCGCCGCGCGCGGCATCAACATTTTCGTGCAACTGGCGTCGACTGTCGTGCTCGCCCGCCTGCTAGGTCCCCATGATTTCGGCCTCGTCGCAATCGTTCTGGCGCTGGTCGGATTTGCCCCGATGCTGATCGATCTCGGAACCACCGAAGCGTCGATCCAGAAGACGCAGATCAGCGAAGTCGAAATCAGCTCGCTGTTCTGGCTCAACGTCGCGATCAGCGTGCTGCTGACGGTGCTGCTAGCCGCCGGCAGCGGCGTCATCGCACGGATGTTCGGCGAGCCATTGCTCGCCGGCATCGCACTGGTGCTGTCGGCAACTTTCGTGATGGCGGCGCTGTCGACCCAGCATTACGCGCTGATGCGACGAGCCATGCAATTCCGCCGTATCGCGACCATCGATATTTCGGCGAACGTCGTGGGAAGCGTCGTGAGCGTCGTCCTGGCGCTCACCGGTTGGGGCTATTGGGCGCTGGTCGCAAAGCCGCTGGTGACGTCGGTGCTGGCAGCGGTCGGCGTGTGGATCAGCTGCCGATGGGTGCCGGGGCGGCCGCGTGTCACGCCGGACGTGAGGGAATTGGTTCGGTTCGGCCTGGGCGTGACCGGGTTCACGATGACGGACTATCTGGCGCGCGCGGGAGATCGGATCGCGATCGGCTATTTCTACGGACCCGGCCCCCTCGGTTATTTCCAGAATGCATTCACGATCTACAGCAATTTGCTCAGTATCCTCACCGAGCCGCTGCACAACATAGCGGTGTCCGGCCTGAGCAAGCTCAGGAACGACGCCGACCAGTTGAAGCGGGCGTGGGCCACGGCGCTGTCGTCGCTGAGTTTCTTCTCGGCTCCGGCATTCGCGCTGCTTGCCGTGACCGGGCAGGATCTGGTGGTGGTGTTGCTGGGGCCGAAATGGGCGCCTGCGGGTCCGCTGCTCTGTATTTTCGCCGTGCGCGGCATTGCCCATAGCGTCGAACGGTCGCTGGGGTGGGTTCACGTCGCCGTCGGACGGTCCGATCGCTGGATGCGGTGGGGGCTCGTCAGCGCGTTGGTCCAACTCGCGGCATTGGCTGCCGGCCTTCCCTTCGGGGTTATTGGCGTGGCGACGACCTATGCGATCGTCACGTTCGGCCTTTTCATCCCTGCTTTGGTCTATGCTGGACGGCCGGTCGGCATCGGCTATGACGACGTGCTGCGGGCGGTGGGGCCGCAGACGATCGCGGGGCTGAGCGCCGCGGCGGTTGGATTCGGCATTCAGGAAATGTTTCTGGCCGACCATCTCCAGCTGATCAGGGTATCGATTTCGGGCGCGGTCTGTCTGGGGGTCTATTTCACGGTGGTGGTGGGCGTCTTCAAGATGACCGGACCGATCCGACTGGCACTTTCCGTGCTGGGCGAATATGCCGCAAGGCGTTCGCCGGCGCGCTCCTAACCGAACAGGCAGGCGGACTCATCATGGGACCCTTCGAACGATTTCTGGTCGGCCTTGACGGCCCGCCGTGGAGCGCGGTCTGGCGTATCGCACTAGGGCTGTCACTGCCGCCGCTGTTTCGCGCCTTCGCCGGCGGCCATGACCGGTTCTGGACCGATTTGGCGCTGTTCCTCGGAATCCTGGTCGCGCTCTACACGATCCCGGCCTTGCTTCGGCGCGTGCTGCCATTCTCGGTCGAAGCGAGGGAAATCTGGTCGACGCGCCGCAGGATCGCCAGGCGGCACGATTCCTATCAATGGCAAAAGCTGTTCTGGATCGGACTAGGCCTGCTGCCTTATGCGATGATCGGCAATGGCTTCGACCGCGGCGAATCGCTGATCGCGCTATTGTGCCTGATCGGCGGCAGCGTTGGCCTGTTGCTTTGGCGCCGGATCGATCCGGCCGATGCGGCGATCTAATCGGCCCCGCCGCGGTCAGGCCTGTCTGCGCCGGAACTCACTGCTGACGAACAGCAGGATCAGCACCAGGACCGAGAACTGATTGCCGCGCAGGAACAGCGTGGCTTCGGTCAGATTGTGCACCAGATGAATGAACAGGATCAGCGCGATTGCCGCATAGGTCGCCCGCGTATCCGTGGCCGGCGCGCTCTCGATCGCCATTCTGGTTGTTGAAGATATCCGGGCCGCAATGGCGATCGCCACCACGCAGGTCGCGGGCAGGCCGATTTGCAGCCAGAGCTCCAGGTACCCATTGTGGGCCTGGTTGATGATGCCCTTTTCGACGTCGCCGAGCCAGGTCCCGGGGTCGAGCCTGGTCAGCGGATCATTGACGAGTCCGACATCCCAGAAAGCGCCATAACCGTGACCGAGCCAGATCCGCTCGGAGGCTTTGCGCCACGCGAACGCCCACAGCTCGTCGCGGCCGGTGAACGAGGTGTCGCCAACAAACAGCCCGACCAAGCGCATCGGATCAAAATCATTGACGATGAACAGAATCAGCAGGCCGGCGACGCCGAGCATCAGCGTCGTGAGAATCAGCAGGACGAAGCGCGGCCCAAGGCGCGAGGCGATCCAGAACACCGCGCCGATGCCCAGCGCCAGCACCGCCAACCCGATCGAGGTCTTGCTCGAGGTGATGACGAGAAAGAAGCTGACGACGGCGGCGGCCAACAGACCGAACAGGATCTGCGGCAGTGCGGCCGATCCGGCGATCCATGTCACACAGACGATCAGAGCGAGCATCGCGACCATTCCGGCGACGTTCTTCTGACCGTAGATGCCGTGCACGCCGATGTCGGAAATCGTCAGCGCCGGCCATAGCGCCGTCGCCGCCAGATTGACCAGCACGACGCCGAACAGGCTCAGGAACAGCAGGGTGTGAAACGACCGCAGTGATTTGACGCTGACGGCGACCGCCATCGCGATCACGCCGCCGAGCAAAGTCAGTACGGCGCGACGGATCGTCAATTCCGGATAGTCGGACCACAACACGCTGAATTGGCAGAACGCCAGCACGCCGAAGATCAGCAGGTTGTCGCGAACACAGTGGAAGGCGGCACGGCGATGGCGGATCAGAATGATGAGCGCGACCGCGGTCATGGCAACAACAGCGAGGCGGTCGGAGAGGCTGCCTTCGACCCGTGCGCGCGGCGAGGCGTTGCCGAGCGGATTGAGGCCGATGAAGGTAAACAGCAGGAAGCACAGGCTCAGCCACCACGATGTCGGGCCAATCCAGTCGAACCGTCGCAACCCGCTGGCCTGAGGCCCGCCCGGGATGGCGGTGGCATTGGCGCTTGAAGAAGTCGGCATCCCTTGCCCCGTCGACTTGCCCGTCATTGCCCCGTCGTGACGAGTCGCCGCAACGGCGACCGGATCGCGATCAAGCCGGGACGATAGCCGCAAGGGCATATCTTAGTCTTAACGGCCCGGACGGCCGCAATCGGCGGCGGGGGGGAGCCGAACTATGCCGTGCAACCCGCGACGCAGGCGGGCGGGAGGCAGTGACGGCGGCGCCATTGGCAATCGACCATTAACCATATTGGTTCATGGTCGGGGGCGGTCGAGGTGCGACTCCGCGGGCGAACCTTGCGGATTGCCGGCGGTCTCGCCACTGACAGCAGCTTTGTCTGCTCGGGTTGCTGCCGATTGCCCGCGCAATTGCAGCAACAGGCAGTATTCGGGACGGCAATGTCAGTTCAACCGACCACATCGGCAGACGCGGAAACCGGGAGTGCAAACCGCTCCGGCGCGGACCCCTGGACGGTCGCGCTGGCCGCCGCGACGAGCCAGGTGAAGCGGTTCATCGCGCTGATCGCCATCGTCACCGTGCTGTCGGCATTGGCCGGAATTGCCGCGCGGCTCGTGATCCCCGCCAGTTACAAGGCCACCGTGCAGGTCCTGATCGACCCGCGTGGTTTGCGAATCTTCTCGAATGATTCCGGCCAGCTCGACGCCAATACGGCGATCAATTTCGTCGAGAGCCAGATGGGCGTGATCAAGTCGGAGCGGGTGCTGTTGCGGGTCTTGCGCGGGCAGCCCGCTGCAGACGATCGATCCCAGCCGCCGGCCGACGGCGCGCCGTCCTTGCCCGGCGACTCAGGCGAACTGGCCGAGACCAAGGCTTTGACCAAGCTGCAGCGGTCGATCAAGGTGGAGCGCGCCGAACGCAGCTTCATCGTCGATGTCACCGTCGACGCCGCGTCGCCGCAAGGCGCGGCGGCGTTGGCCAACGCGGTGGTCGATGCCTACATTGCCGAGGATCAGATCGACCGCAGCGCTTCGATGAAGCGCGTGACGACCGAATTGACCGGCCGGCTGCAAAGCCTGCGGCAGAATCTGCGCGAGGCGGAAGACAAGGTCGAAGCCTTTCGGGTGACCAACGGGTTGGTCGGCGTGCGCGACAAGCTGGTGCTCGAACAGCGGCTCAGCGAGACCACCACGGCTCTCACCCTGGCGGAGAGCCGCGAAGCCAAGCTGCGTGGCAAGTACAACGAACTCGCATCGTCGCAGCCGCTGATGAGCGCGATCGGCGAGCTGGGAACCGATCCGGAATCGCGCAGCCTTGCGTTGCTGCTGAACAGCCAGGCCACCGCGCGCAGCGAGATGGAGCAGTTGTCAGGCTCGCTCGGCGAGCAGCACCCGGCATTGCAGAATGCACGCAGCCGGCTGAAGGAAATCGACAAGAGCATTACCGCCGTGCTCAGCGGCGTCCGCAAGGCTACACAATCGCAGCTCGATCAGACGCAGTCGGAAGTCGCCTACCTGTCGCGCAAGGTTTCGACCTTGTCGGCCGACCTGTCCAAGGCGCGGCAGGCCGAAGTCGGCCTGCGAACGCTGCAGGCCGACGTCGAGGGCCATCGCAAGATCCTCGAATCGTTCGAGACCAAAGCACGTGAGACCAGCGAGTTCGGCCGCATCGATGGCACCAGCGTGCGCATCGTCTCGCCCGCGCGGGCGCCCAGCGCGCAGGGCAGCCTCAAGCGATTGCTGCTGTGGGGATTGCTCGGCGGACTGGCGGGGGCGGCGATTTCGATCGCGGCGATCGTGTTTCTGACGATCTTTCAACGCGGCGTTGCCGGCGAGCACGCCATCGTTCGAATTCCGGCGCCGGAATCGAACCCCGGCAGCGCGCGACGACCCGACGCGTCGCCCCCGCAGGTCGAACCGGTGCGGGAAAAACGCGGCCGATCGGATGCGGATCCGACTGCCACCGTCAAGGCACTGTACCGAACCTGCCTTGCATCCGGCTCGGGCGACCCGCGCCAGACGAAATCGATCTCAGTGCTGGTCGTCGCCGCTCGTTCTGGCAGCGGCAAGTCGGCGGTCGCCGCCGAACTGGCCTGGATCGCGGCCAGTTCCGGTCGCCGCGCACTGTTGGCGGAGGCCGACCCGGTCAATCCGACGCTGGCCGCCGTGGTGCCACGGAATGCGCCGGTGCGGTTGTTCAAGCTGGCGGGAATTCTCCGGCCGATTTATCGGATCGACGCCGGGTCTCACACGCTGAGTGTCGCGCCGATTCTGAAGAACGAGCAGGACATCTGCCTGCGCCTGGCGCTGCGCGGCGATCCGCCCGCAATATCGAAGACGGCCGAGGATTTCGATTTTATCGTGTTCGACGGTCCGGTGATCGCAAGCCGCGAACAGGCGCGCGGCCTGGCCGGGGTGGCCGACCGCATCGTGCTGGTATCGGCCGCCGACGATCCGGCGCAACCGAGCCATGCCGACCTTGTCAGCTGGCTCGACGTGCCGGCGAACAAGGTCTTGCGAACGATCGTTGCCGGCGCCGGCGATGCGGCGACTGACACGATCGCAGATCGGATGACTCGTGGGAAAATCGTTCGGGCCGGTTAGCGTTAATTTTGGTTAAACGTTGCTGACGGATTTGCGGTCTGTTGTTCTGCAACCGTCCTTGCGGGAGATGTAATATCTCTTCGTTTTCTTGCATCGAAGGGAAACAGAATTTGCGCAGGCGTGTTCTAGGATGGCTTGGCTGGGCCGGGACGGACACTGTTGGCCGCCTTGCGCTGTTGACGGCCAGCACCGCCGTCTGCTCGCGACTGCTCACGCCACGCGACTTCGGAATCGCGGCTCTGGTGCTCACCGTGGTGGCGCTCGGTTCGGTGATGGTCGGTGCGCCGTTCGAGGAGGCGCTGGCGCAGCGCAGCGTACTGCGGCGACCGCATCTGCGTGCGGCGCTGACCGGGAGCTGGCTGATCGGGCTGGTCCTCGTCGCCGCCTCGATTCCGGCGGGATGGTTGCTGGCGCGGCTCTATCACGAGCCCCAGATCACCACACTGTTGCCGGTCGCGATGTGCTCGGTATTCTTCTCGGGGCATTCCGACGTCATGACCGGGCTGGCGCGGCGGCTGCGTCGCTTCAGTGACGTCTCGGCGGCGACGCTGTTCGGCCACCTCATCGGCATTCCGATATCAGTGGTGATGGCGATGACCGGCTTCGGCCTGTGGGCCCTGATCGCGCAGCGGCTGCTGGTGGTGATCATCCGCGCGGCGGTGCTGCAATGGCGCATCGACATAATCATCCTGCCGCAATTGTCGCTGAAGAATCTGTCTGGCATGGGCCGCTACGGCACGGTGACGCTGCTCGATCGGCTGTTCGACAGCATGACCTACGTCGCTTTCAACAATCTGGTGGGGGCATTTTACGGTCTCACCACGCTTGGATATGTCAACGTCGCGATGCGGCTGATCGAACCGATTCGCGGCGCGATCGGAGCAACCAGTCACAATTTGGCGTTTTCCTGGTTCGCGGCGGTTCAGAACGACCGTTCGCGGTTGCTGAGGCGCACATCGGAGTTGGTCTCGCTGGCCTCGTTGGCGATCGTACCGATCTTCGTCGGGTTGGCCGCGGTGATGCCGACCTTGCTTCCGCTGGTGTCTGGTCCGGGATGGGACGAATCCGTGAAGATCGCGGTTTGCCTTGGTATCGGCAGTGCCATCGCGGTGCCGTCGCAGCTGATCTATTCGGCATTTTCGGCAACGGCCCGGCCCGAATTCAGCCTCGTGGCCAATTGCGTTGCGTTTGCCGGCACTCTGGCGGTGCTGGTCTGCACCGTCAGCCTTGGCCCAATCAGTGTCGGATTGTCGCGAATTGCCGGCGACGTCTTGCAGGCCGCGATTGCGATCGGCGTATCGCCGCGTAATTTCGGATGGTCCTGCCGCGATAGGTTCCTGGCGCTGGCGCCGGCCTGGGGCCTAGCCATCGTCATGGGGGGGCTGGTTGGCTTGCTGGGCGTGGTACCACCTATATTGGATCGCTCGTTGACGCTTGCGGTGCTGGTGATTTTCGGGGTGGCGACCTATGCGGTGCTGCTGTTCGCCTTCGCCCGCAGTGATCTGGTCCGGATGATTGCGGTGTGGCCGGCGCGCCGCGCCAACAACAGTTGAAATAGCGCGGATGTCCGGCGAGGACGAGAGCTGCGTTCTGATCACCGGTGCGACCGGTTTCATCGGCTCCAGCCTGCCCGGCCTACTGGCCCGCGAGTTCGCGGTGGTTCGCGCCGGCGTCAGGCAGGCCGGGCCATCGACCCGGATGGCGCCGAACGTACGGGAGTGCCGGTGCGATCTGGACAACCTCGATGAACTCAGCGCTGCGGTGACCAGTTCGAGCGTTGTCGTTCACACCGCCTATCGCTCGGTCACGGCGATGCACGACCAATGCCGCAGGCTGCTCGACGCGATGTCGGCCGCCGGCACCTCGAACCTGGTATTCCTCAGCTCGATCGCGGTCTACGGCGAAGCCGATGGAATCGTTCGCGAGGATGCGCCGCTGCAAGGCGACCCCGGCAGTTACGGCCTGGCCAAGCGGCAATGCGAGGATTCGATTCGGCACTGGGTCGAGCAGCAGCCGGCGACCCGGCGCGCGATCATTCTGCGACCCGGGATAGTATACGGCGCCAACAGCTTGTTATGGATCGACAAGATGCTCGAACGGATTCGCTGCGGCGCCTGGGGCAGTTTTGGGCCGTCCGGCGAGGGAGCGGCGGCGCTGATCCACGTCGACGACGTCGCCGCGATCATCGTGAAGGCCTGCGCGCGTCTGGCGCAGGCGTCGCCGCCACTGCCCGCGGTGAACGTTGTCAACGCGGTCGGCCCCGAGACGCCATCCTGGAACGCGTATTTCCAGGCGCTCGCCGCGGCGGACGGTCAACCCGCGCTGCGCCAATTCTCGCGCGGCGAGCTTGCGTTCAGAATGGCCGCGGCGATTGTTGCCAAGGCTTGGCGTAAGGCCGGACTGCCCGGTGGACGATGCGCCGCGCTTGCGCCGACCCCGGGCGAGCTGCGGCTGTTTGCGCTGCGAGCGAGCTACGCCGTCGATAATGCCGAGGCGCTGCTCGGATTTAAGGCCGGGATCGGACTTCAGGACGGGCTGCGCCGGACGTTTCCGGCCCGGTGACGAAGCGTTGCGTCACAACCCCGCAAAGGCATAGCGGCGTGCCGACCAGGGCGGCAGGTTGACCACCAGGGCATCGTCGCCGTCGCTAAGCCGAATGTCGAGCGACATCGTATGACGGTGCTCGGCGTCGAAGCCGAGCAAGTCGGCCAGCCGGAACTTGCGCGCCGAGCGGAAGCTGAGCTCGGTATCGATGGTGTCGGCGGTCTTGTTGATGACGACGATCTGCAGCCGGTCGCCCTGTCGCGCGCGGGCGGCATAGACCGCGAGGCCGGGAATTGGATGCTCCACCGACAGACTGAAATCGCCGAATCTCTCATTGGCTTCGTCCGGCTCGCGATACAGCCGGTAAGCCTCCGATAGAAACCCGGTCAGACTGCCCCAATGCGTCGCCAGTCGAACCCCGTGACTGCCGAACCGCCCGAGCGCGTCCGCCAGGGCCCGGCCGGCAGTTAGCGATTCGGCGCCGCTATAGTTGTCCGGCGATGCGATCGAGATCGCCGGACGGCGCGCCGCCGTCCATGGTGCCGATTTCGTTGGATCCACAAATCAGGGGACTAATCGCGCGACCGTGCTGGCGGTCGTCGATCACGATAGCCGTGGACGTCCGTGCAAGGCCCGGGTTGGCAGCGATCGCGCATCCGACCGATGCCAGGCCGGCGACAACCGACCGCCTGCTCAATCCGTCGGCAGCTGCCGTCAAGAGACCAACCCTGACCCATATAATGCCGGGCGGAACCGCGGCATCCACAGCACTTTGCCAAGTCCGGCGGATAACACCACCGACGCGCGCGCACGCAGCCGCGCGTCGAACGGCGACAATGCCAGCATGGCGAGACCGCCGAGGCCGACCTGAACCAGACCGATCGCCATCCAGCCGACGATCTCCAGCCGATGGACCGGCCGCAACATGCCGAGCACGAACACGCGAATCTGGCCGCTGAGGAATTTGCGCTTGCGGATATAGCCCCAGTTCAGTCGGCTCTCCGGCACCCACTCGATCACGCTGGCGTTGGCGGCCCAAAATAACCGCCGGCCGGCGAGTGTGAGACGCTTCAGCAGCAGGCTGTCCTCGCCGCCAACGCTGTTCAGCGACAGCTCGAACGGCGCAGCGTCGTTCAAACACCGCAGCCGGTCGAACATCGAATTGTTGGTGCCGAGATAGGCGACGCGGCCGGTGATATCGGCGCCGTCGGGACAATCGATCTGTCGCGAAAAATAGCAGGCAAATCCGGCGATGCCGGCGGCGCCTTCGCCGTTGGCGACGACCGGGCCGAACACCGCGTCGGCGCCGGTCCGCCGCGCCGTTTCCACCAGCGCGGCGAGCCAGCCGTCAGCGGCCTCCTCGTCGTCGTCAAGAAACGCCACCCAGCGTCCCCGAGCGGCGCGCACGCCGGCATTGCGCGCGCTGGAAACGCCGGGATGCGGCTCGTGCAGGTAGCGAACCGGAAAGCGGATCTGCGCAGCGATTTCCGCCACCGCAGCCTGCGCGTTGCCGTCCGCGGAATTGTCGACCACGAGGATGTCGACGTCGGTGCCGGTCAGCCCGACCTGCCGTCCGAGACTTTCGATCGCGCGGCGCAGCGGCACGGCACGATTGAGCGTGGGGATCACGACGGAAACCACGTCCATGAGGCACTCCGGTTGCGCGTCAAAGTCGACGGCAGGCAATTCTCGGCGGAACATAGATGCTGCGCCTGTTGCACCGAACAATTTGGCGCAACAATCATACGATGAAAACGATTTGGCACGATAATAGGTTCAACTGGTGTGCGGCGGTCGCTAAAGACGAACGGGTCGTGCGGAGGAATATGAATATCGTTAACAATTGCTCCCCGGCGGCCGCCTGATGGAGCTGCCAAAATCTCTCATTGCTTTAGCGCCGCTTCGACGTCGGCCTGCCAGAGCCGGCATTCCGTTAACTCTGGGCCGTTGAAATGCAGCTAGCCGAACTTGACGATGCAACCAGCTCACGCCGGCGTGACGGCATCGGCCTGGCGGTGATCATCTGCACCTACCACCGACCGGAGCTGCTGCGAGAGACGCTCGACAGCCTCGGTCGACAAACGGTGCCGGACGATCTGCGGCCGACTGTCTACGTCGTCGACAACAGCGACGACGGCTCCGCCGCCGCGGTCGTGGCGGCGGCCGCGGCGTCGAACCGGCTGCCGATGCGATGGCTGGAGGCGCATCCGGCCAATATATCGGTGGCCCGCAATGTCGGGATCGGCGCGACCGACGAGCCGTTCGTGGCCTTTGTCGACGATGACGAATTGTGCGAAGCTGGCTGGCTCGAAGCCGTCGGCCGGGCGCTGCGAATCACCGCTCACGACGTGCTGTTCGGTCGGGTCGTCGCCAATTTCGAGAATCCCGATCTGCCGAGCGACGCCGTCAAGCAGCTGTTTTCCCGTGAGCTCGATCGCGCCGACGGGCACAGGCTGTATGCCTTCGGCCCCGACAAGCTCGCGGCGATCTCGCTCGCCACCTGCAACTCGATTTTTCGCCGCGCCACCACCTTGACCGACGAGGTTCCGTTCGACGCCTCGTTCGGCGTCGGCGGCGGCGAGGACTACGATCTGTTCTGCCGGCTGCAACGGCGCGGCCGCAGCTTCGGCTGGCTGCCCGCCGCCACGGTGCGCGAATTTGTTCCGGGGGCGCGCTGCGAGGGCCGCTATCTGCGACGACGGTTCTATGCCGGCGGCCAGGCGTTCGCCGCGGCGATCGCGCGCAACAGCGACAACCAGCAACTGACGCGCTGGATCGTGCGATGGAAGGCGGCGGCGCAGGGCATCCTGCTGCTGCTGCAATTGCCAAAGGTCTTGATCCGCGGGGGCCGCAGTCTCGACGACTACGGTTATCGCTGGGCCGGCATTCTCGGCAAGCTGTCGTTCGGCGGGATCTATCCGTTGTATCGTCGCGACCGCAACTGATCTCCAGTGCCTATCGCGACGCCAGGCTTTCGCGCCGCTCGGCGATTTGCACCACGCTGCGATCGTCCTCCGGCGCGGCCCGATCCTGCGACGCCGCGAAGGCGACCAGGCGATCGTACAAATTCCGTAGTTGCGGCAGCGGCAGCGCGATCGTCGACTGCACGCAGCCGGCGATCATCCGCGGATCGAGCGAGGTGACGAATTCCGTTTCGTCCTCGGCGCCGGCGAATTCGTCGCTCCAGCGGGTGTGACACAGCGACACCGGCGCGATCGCCAGCCTGGCGTCGGCGAGACCCAGCACCCGTTCGGCGAACACGCCGTACAGCAGATATTCCGAGAAGTGCTGAGTGCGCGCCAGCACGACGCGCCAATCGCGCCCGCCGATCTCTTCAATGCGGCCGATCATCCGGTGCACCACGGAACGCCGCCAGACGACGAGGGAATCGATGTAGTCGCCGTCGTGGAACGGATCCGGCGGCAGGCCCAGCAAGGTGCTGGCGGACAGATGCCAGCAACGGTGCCCCTCGGCATCGACATGCGGGCGGCGAAACAGCCGAACGCCGGCGCCGTCCTGATACAGGGTCTCCAGCGAAAACGGCCGCACGAAAACCGCGTCGCTGTCGACATGCATGACGATTTCGGTCGGCGAATCCGCCGCCCCGGCGACCTTCATGATCTGCTGCGCGATCCATCCCCGCACCGGCATGCTGAATGGGGTGACGTAGATATTTCGCCGCGGCAACAACAACAGCCTGCGCCAGCGCGCCGCCGGCAGCGGCACCTTCCAGAACCATTTCGGCAGCAGAGTTTCCTCGGCGATGATCTGGCGCCGGGCGTTGGCGAGGGGCGCAAACAGCGCCAGGTCGGAGGCCGGGACGTAAATCCGATGCTGCACATTGTCCGGCACGAACCGATCAACGCTCGCGCACAGCATCGCGCAGAGGTCGAAATCGCCGCGAAACGAGCAGGTCAGGATGCTCGCCTCGTCCTGGCCGTTAACAGCAGGCTTGCCTGCGCTGATCATGGTGCCCAGTCCATTTTCGCGATTGGTGAGAACGATGATTGAACGATCGCCGGGGAGGCGAAGCGTCCGGGAAATTGCAGAATTTCGGTGACCTCGGTGATGTGAACCGCGAAATCCTCGTCGAGCCGGCTGTTGCGTCCGGTTGCGAGCGCATCGGCGAGTTCGGACACTCCGCGCATGAAATCCATCGTGGGACGGCCCCGCCCGCCGGCAAACAGCGGCGGGCGCACCAGCGGGAGCCGTCGTCCGGCGAGCCACGGCAGCCGTCGTTCGATCAGTCGCGAGATCCGGCCTTGCGCTGCGCGACGCAGCACGACGGGGCTGGCGTAGTCCCACAGTTCGGTGATTTCGAGGTGGCCGTCGTCGCCGACGATACGCATCCGGTGGTCATAGGGCGCGACCACCGAATTGGTCAGCCGGGCCACCACGCCATCGTCGAATTCGAGCAGGCCCACGGAGAAGTCCGGCGTCGCCGCATGCAGCGGCGGGCTGACCTTCTTGTCGGCTACCTGGACCGACGCAAAGGCGGTGACGCGCCGCACCGGGCCGAACATCGCGCCCAGGATCGTCAGCGCATAGCCGGCGTGCTCGAAGGTACAGCCGGTCTCGAACTCGCCGCGCGCCGGCCAGACCCGGCCGCTCCTGCTGACCCAGCTCTGATAATTGGCGCGATGGATCATGCCGTCATCAAGCTCGGCGTAGGCCAGCCGCACCTTTCCGATCCGTCCCGCTCGCAGCGCCGACCATGCGGTCTGCGCGCTTTCGCCGAGCACGTTGCAGGGCGCCGAAGACAGCCGGACGTCGGCGGCGCGGGCGGCGTCGCGCAGTTCCGCGGCCTGCCGCATGGTCAACGCCAGCGGCTTTTCGGAATATACGTTCTTGCCGGCGGAGATCGCTGCGCGGGTAACGTCGGCGTGGCTCTCCGGACAGGTCAGATTGACGACGATCCGGACCGCGGGATCGTCCAGCGCCTGTTGCAGCGAAGCGTAGCGGGTATCGCCCCAACAGGCCACGAAGGCATCGAGGCGTTGCGGGTCGCGGTCGAACACCCCGACCAGGCGCAGCCGGTCGCCGTGAAACGGCAGGCAATAGCGGTAGGAATCCGCAACATAGCCGCAACCGATGATGGCAATGCCGAGGGGCTCGTTCATGGCTACCTTTGGGGCGCGACTGCCGATCGCCCGAAGCAATAAAGTCTTCGACTTAAATCCGAGTTACTGGTCACGGCGTGGCCTGCCGGCTAGGCGTCACGCTCGGGAATCGCGGACCGCTGCGTCGTAAGTCGCCCCAGGAGAATCTGGATCAGCAGCACCGCGCACAACGCGTAGCGCCACGCCATCCGGCGCGGATGGCTGACCAATCGCCAGATCCATTCCAGGCCGAACCGCTGCATCATGTTCGGCGCCCGGGTCTGTGTATTAGCGACGAAGTCCAGCGCGGCGCCGACGCAGAGAAAGCCGACGTGCGGATAGATCGCGGCCATCCGGTCGGCGAACATTTCCTGTTTGGGGGCGCCGAGGCAGACAAAGCACAGCCGCGCTCCGGAGGCCGCGATACGGGCCGCGGATTCCAGCGCCTCGGCCGACGCGTAGTCGAAGCCCTGCGGCGGCGCCTCGATGCCGCTGACGATCAGTTTCGGATACCTGGCCTGCAGGCGTTGCGCGGCGCCATGCAGCGAGGCGCTGTCCGATCCGAACATGAATACGCCGACGCCGTTTCGCTCGGCGACCTCGCATATCGGAAGCACGATGTCGGCGCCGGCAACCCGCTGAAGGTCGGGCGTCATTTGCCGCCCGAGCATCACGATCGGCATTCCGTCGGCGGTGACGAAGGTCATTCGTTGATAGGCGGCAAGAAAAATCTTGTCGCGGCGCTGCTTCACCAGATGATCGAGGTTGAGCGTCGCCAGTGTGAACCCGGCGTCTTGGTTAACGCGGCCCGTCACTAGACGCTGCAGATCGTCGAAGTTGCGAACGTTGATCTGCTGTCCGGCCACCACTGCGACGGGCTTCGGGTTCATGATAACAACGATCGCTCCAGATGATTGAACGCGCAACGTGAAGCGTGTCAATCGGAATATTATCAGTCCTGCGACCTGCTACGAGTCTCTTCGACTTTAACCATTCTTCATAGTTAATCCGTCTACGTCTCGTTAGCGCGGAAAAATTGCTCTCGAAGGCATTGCGATTCGAGCTGTTGAAGATCGAACGAATGCAGCGCGACCCTACGGATCAAGAGATTATCGGTCCGTGAAGTCGCTTCGCGAAAGTCGGGTGCATCTGTCGATTTGGTGGCCGGCGCCGCCGCACATCGCGCAGACGTGAATGATCGCCGCGAAACGGATCGAAGGAAACCGATTAGTTGCCCGATATGACGGCTGCGGCGCCTAAAGTCCGCGCTCCCAGGCCAGTGCATGGCGAACGATGGTTTCGAGATCGCCATAGCGCGGCGTCCAGCCCAGCATTGTCCGGGCGCGCTGGTTGGACGCCACCAGCGTCGCGGGATCGCCGGCGCGGCGCGGTTTGAGGCGGACATCGAAATCGACGCCGGACACCCGCTTCACCACGTCGATCACTTCGAGGACGGAGTAGCCGGTCGCGTCGCCGAGATTGCAGGTCAGGCTCGGTCCGCCCCCTCGCAGATAGTTCAGCGCGTCGAGATGCGCCTGCGCCAGATCGCTGACATGGACGTAGTCACGAATGCACGAGCCGTCCGCGGTCGGATAGTCGGTGCCGTAGACCTCCATTCCGGCGCGTTTGCCGAGCGCGGCCTGCACCGCAATCTTGATCAGGTGCGTCGCATTGGGCGAGGATTGACCGGCCCTGCCTTGCGGATCGGCGCCGGCGACGTTGAAATAGCGTAACGCCGCGTAGCTGAGCGGATGAGCCTTGGCGACGTCCGCGAGCATCCATTCCACCATCAACTTGGAACGCCCGTAGGGATTGATCGGATCGGTCGCCTGATCCTCGACGACCGGCGTCACCTCCGGCTCGCCATAGACCGCGGCGGTCGATGAGAACACGAAATGGGGAATGGCGTGGCGAACCACGCATTCGATCAGCGTACGGGCGTTGACGGTGTTGTTGGCGTAATAGGCCAGCGGGTTGGCGACCGAGTCCGGCACCACCACGCTGGCGGCAAAATGGATCACGGCCTCAACCGGGTAGCGATCCATGATCTCGCCGACGAAATCGGCGTTACCGAAATCGCCCAGGAAGAACGGCACCTCGGCCGGCACCGCGGAACGCAGCCCGGCCGACAGATCGTCGATCACCAGCGGCCGCTCGCCCGCGGCCAGCAATGCGAGCGTCATGTGACTGCCGATATAACCGGCGCCGCCGGTGACGAGAATATGTCGCTGTTGGCTCATGGCCGGCTTCAACCTGCGTTCGTTGCGGAGCTTACCGCGAACCACTCGCTTGCGAATCGCTCGAGCCGGCGAGGCTCTGGCTGCGGTACGCGCTGGTTGCGACCGCGAGGCCCCAGGTCAATCCTAGCAGCATGAAGTAATGACGCCAATGGTCGGTATCGATGATGAAGCTCTCCAGCAGCGTCACGATCAAGGTCGAGACGATGGCGATGTAGGTGCGCTGCCAGGGTGTTCGCACGAACACCTGGCGAAGTCCAAAGATCGCCGTGGTGAAGACCAGCGCGGGGTACAGGATTCCGCTGATCCAGCCGCCGGACATGAAGGCGTTCAGGAAGGAGTTGTGGGTGTCTTCCGGGAAGAAACGCCGGAATTGCAGCGGGCCGATTCCGGTCGGATAGTCGAGCGCCATCCCGGCGCCGAGGATATGACGGCCGAACCGCCCGAACCGGCCGCTGTCGTAGGGCTGATTGAAACTCGCGCGTTCCTTGAACAGCGACGAGACCTGATCGAACGACAGCAGAATGGCGATGGCCGCTACCGCCAATGCCAGCGCGACGACCGCGAGGATCACGATACGGGCACGCTTCTGCTGCGACGACGCGGTGATGAACGTCAGCGCCAACATCAGCAGCGTCGACCCGGCGAAGGTGCCCCAGGCGGCGCGAGAAAAAGCCAAGAAGATCGCCAGGCTGAGGATCCCCAGTGCCAGGCCGTTACGCAATGCGCTCCAGAACGATCCCTCGAGGACTTTCTGCAAGGCGTAAAGCGCAGGAAACACCAGAAAGGCGCCGAGCACGTTCGGATCCTTGAAGGTGCCGCGGGCACGGCCGGCATAGGTCAGCAGATCCTCGCCGCCTGGAATCAGGTTGAAATAGCCGGCGATCGCGGCCAGCGAGGCGATGATCGCACCGAACAGATAGCCGCGCGCGATCGCCTCGACGCGGTCGCCGCTGTCTTCGAGGCAGAGCAGCGAATAGAAGATGGCGGCAATCGCCATGTACCAGGATGTCAGCACCCAATACAGAATCTCGGTGTCTTCCAGGAGTTCGATGGCGCCGATCGAATAGCCGATGCCGATGCCGGCGAGCAGCCCGATCGGGACCAGCAGCGGCGGCGACATTCGCAGGCCGCTGGCGAAGAACACGATCATCGACAGCACGATGGCGAATTCATACGGGCTCGGCTCGATGAAGACGATCGCGCCGCTGGCGCCGAGCAGCCAGAGCAGGCCGAGCTGCACGGCCTTCAGTCCGGGGATCGACGCCGCCGGACGCTCGGCCTGGGACGCGAGGGCAAAATCAGTCATCGGTTCAACCTGGCGTCGCCGATCTGGAACAATCTGTTGGCCGCAAGGCGGCGCTAGCAGGCATGCGCCGATAGGTGTGCGGGCCGCCGACCGAACGACCTGCCGCAGTCTATTGAATTGAGATTAACATCGACTTTATCGCGAGTCGCGGAGCCGGCTCTGTCCGCCGCATGGGACCGGCGGCGGTCGGGTTTGCATGGCTGCGGCGGGCCGTGGCCGGCTTGCAAAAGCCGGCCCAGTCTCCATAATTCCCAAAGGCCGCGGCTTGCTTCGCCGATCCGGCAGCAGGCCGGTCCTTTGATGCCGCGGATTCCGCCGGTCTGCGGCGGTCGTTCGGGTCGAACAGGAGAAGCCCATGCCTTCTTTGCCCGAATGGAGTGTGCCGGCCGCGGTGCGGCCGCGCGCTGCGGATTACGACTTCGATCTCAACCGGACGTTGTCCGCCGTTGTCGGGCTTCATTCGATCGTTCCTGCCGATGCCTTTACCGCCAACACCCTGGGCGTCGAACGCGCCGGCAACGGCGTCCTGATCGACGACGATCTGGTGCTGACCATCGGCTATCTGATCACCGAGGCCGAAATGGTCTGGCTGCATCTCGGCGATCGCCGCGTCGTCGAAGGTCACGCGCTGGGCTTCGACCAGGACAGCGGCTTCGGTCTGGTGCAGGCGTTCGGCCGGCTCGATCTGCCGTCGTTGCCGCTTGGAGTGTCCGGCGCCACCGAGGTCGGAGACAGGGTCGTAGTCGGCGGCGTCGGCGGACGCGCCCGCTCGGTCGCGGCCCGGGTCGCTGCGCGGCAGGAATTCGCCGGCTATTGGGAATATCTGCTGGATGACGCGATCTTCACCCAGCCCTCGCATCCCAATTGGGGCGGCACCGGACTGATCTCGTCCCGCGGCGAACTGATCGGGATCGGCTCGCTTCAGATCGAGCGCGAGCGCGGTGGCAACAACGAGCATCTCAACATGATGGTGCCGATCGATCTGCTGAAGCCGGTGCTCGACGATCTGCGCAAATTCGGTCGCGTCAACAAGCCGGCGCGGCCTTGGCTCGGGATGTATTCGTCGGAAATCGATGACAGAATCGTGGTGGTCGGCATCGCGCCCAAGGGTCCGGCGGCGCGTGCCGAACTCAAGCCCGGGGATGTCGTACTGGCCGTGCGCGGCGAGCCGGTGAACAGCGCGGCGGATTTCTACCGCAAGATCTGGGCGCTGGGGCCGGCCGGAGTCGAAGTGCCGCTGACGCTGCTCAGCGGCGGCGCGACCTTCGATGTGGTGCTGCATTCGTCCGACCGGGCGAAATTCCTCAAGGCGCCGCGGCTGCATTGATCTCGCAGCACAGCCGCCGCGATTGTCACTTGATCGATGAGTTGATGCTCGTGAACTTGGTTTTCAAGTTGGTGCCAAGTCCGTTGACCGCGGTGATGATCGCAAGCGAGATGCCCGCGGCGATCAGGCCATACTCGATGGCCGTTGCGCCAGTTTCGTCCGCGAGGAATGCTCGGATGATTTTCATCGGATTATCGATAGGCCGAAGTCTTGAAAGGCGAGTTAAATAACCCATTGAAATACGGGTATTTCTGGTTCCGTTTCGGGAACTCGGGGCAACCCGACGGGCGCCGGCCGGAACGGTTCCGGCGAATTCCGGGCTGAATCTCGAGAGATCCAGACGTGGGTCCGGGCGGCGACGTTATCCTGCGTTGGCTTTCAGCCCCGCGGCTTCGATTCCCGCCAGGGCGCAAGCCTCGTCATTGTCGGAGGTGTCGCCGCTGATTCCAATCGCGCCGAGCAGTGCCCCCGCCTGGTCGTGAATCAGCACGCCGCCCGGCACCGGCACCAGCGCGCCCCGCGCCATGGTGTTGACCGCATCGACGAAATACGGCTGCTCCTGCGCGCGCTGGAAGATCGCGCGCGATCCCATGCCGAGCGCCAGCGCGCCCCAGGCCTTGCCGTGGGCGATCTCGCCGCGCATCAGGCTGGTGCCGTCCTGTGCCGCGCTGGCTTTGACGCAGCCGCGCGCATCCAGCACCGTGATCACCAGCGGCTTCAGCTTGAGCTCGCCCGATTTGGCGAGCGCGGCGTCGAGGATGGTGCGGGCGGTGTCGAGCGAAAGATCAGCCATTGTTGTTGTCCTTGTGAGCCGGCGGTAAAGCGGAAAGCGTTGCGGCGTCGAGGCTCATCGCCAGCACGCGGGCGACGTGCAGCGCGCCGCGGTCGGCGCCGTCCCTGATCTGATGTCGGCACGAGGTGCCGTCGGCGACGATCAGCGTCGCGGCATCGGCGCGCCGCACCGCCGGCAGCAGCGACGCCTCGGCCATCTGCATCGAGACGTCATAAGTCTCGGCGCCGTAGCCGAACGAGCCCGCCATGCCGCAGCAGCTCGACTCCACGGTCTCGACTTCGAGATTCGGGATCAACCGCAGCACCTGCTCAACCGGCTTGAACGCGCCGAACGATTTCTGGTGGCAGTGGCCGTGCAGCAGCGCCTTCGGCGCGATGGCATGAAGCGGCAGTTGCAGCCGGCCGGCTTCCGCCTCGCGCGCCAGAAATTCCTCGAACAGCAGCGCCTGCGCGCTGACGGCCTTGGCGGCGTCGTCGCTGCGTAGCGACGGTAATTCGTCGCGCAGCGTCAGCAGGCAGCTCGGCTCCAGTCCCACGATCGGCACGCCGCGCGCGGCGAACGGCGCGTAGGCCGCGACCAGCCGGTCGAGTTCGGCGCGGGCCTGATCGACCAAGCCGGTCGACAGGAACGTCCGCCCGCAGCACAGCGGCCTTCCACCATCCGGCGGTTTCGGCAGATGCACGCGATAGCCGCACGCGATCAGCACTTGTATCGCTGCGTCGACGTTTTCGCGCTCGAAGGCGCGGTTGAAGGTGTCGGCGAACAACACCACCTCGCGGCCATTCGCGGGGCCTACTGCGTCGGAAGGGGCGCGGAAGACATCGCTGCGCCAGCGCGGCAGATTGCGCCTGGCGCTGATGCCGACGTAGCGCTGAAACAGCGCCCTGACCACGAAACTGCGCTCGTGCAAATTGATCAACGGCGCCACCCGCGCCGCCAGCGCGGCATAGCGCGGCAGATAGCCGAACAGGGCGTCGCGCAGCGCGAGGCCGTGTTTCGCCAAGCGCGCCGCCAGCACCTCGATCTTCATCTTCGCCATGTCGACGCCGGTCGGGCATTCATGCCGGCAGGCCTTGCAGGAGACGCAGAGTTTCAACGTTTGCATCATCTCGTCGGAGGTCAGCGCGTCCGGCCCGAGTTGTCCCGAGATCGCCAGCCGCAACGCATTGGCGCGGCCTCGCGTGACGTCCTTCTCGTCGCGGGTGGCGCGATAGGACGGGCACATCACGCCGCCCTCCAGCTTGCGGCAGGCGCCGTTGTTGTTGCACATCTCCACCGCGCCCTGGAAACCGTCGCCGGCGCCTGGATAGGCGGTCCAGTCGAAGACGGTCTTCAACTCGCCGACCTGATAGTCGGGCGGATAGCGGAACAGCGAGCGATCATCCATCCGCGGCGCGTCGACGATCTTGCCGGGATTGAGCAAATTGTCCGGATCGAAGCGCTGCTTGACTTCAGCGAAATCGGCGACGATGCGCTCGCCGAACATCGATGTATGGAATTCCGAGCGCACGATGCCGTCGCCGTGTTCGCCGGAATGTGAACCCTTGTATTCGCGCACCATCGCGAAGGTTTCCTCGGCGATGGCGCGCATCGCCTTGACGTCCTTCTCCAGCTTCAGATTGAGCACGGGACGGACATGCAGGCAGCCTTCCGAGGCGTGCGCATACATGGTCCCGCTGGTGCCGTGCTTCGCAAATATCGCGTTGAGCCGCGCGGTGTAGTCGGCCAGATGCGGCAGCGGCACCGCGCAGTCCTCGACGAACGATACTGGCTTGCCGGCCTGCTTCATCGACATCATCACATTGAGGCCCGCGGCGCGGAACTCGGCGATTCCGGTCTGCAGTGCCGGCTCGATAATCTCGACCACGCCGCCCCATTTGCGTTGCGGCTGATCCCAGCCGAAGCCGAGATCGCCCATCATCTCGCCGAGTTGCTTTAGACGCGCAACATTCTCGGCTTGGTCCTCCTCGGCGAATTCGACGATCAGCACCGCGTCGGGATCGCCGCGTACCGCGGTGGCGATGATGCCCTTGAACATCGCAATGTCGCGGCCGAGCGCCAGCATGGTGCGGTCGACCAGTTCGACCGCGATCGGCTTCAGCTTCACCAGATGCTGCGCGGCGTTCATCGCCTCGTAGAAGCTGCCGAAATGGCAGACGCCCAGCACCTTGTTGCGGATCAGCGGCCACAGCTTGAGTTCGACCTGGGTGGTGAACGCAAGCGTGCCTTCGCTGCCGACCAGCAGATGCGCCAGATTGTTCGGCCGGTTGCTCGGCACCAGCGCGTCGAGATTGTAGCCGCCGACCCGGCGCTGCACTTTCGGAAACCGCTCGGCAATCTCGGCCGCCTCGCGCGCGCCGAGCGCCAGCATGTCGGCGAACAAGGCGCGGCCGGCTTCGGCCGAATCCGACAGGTCGCGCGGCACCTCGCCGAATTGCAGCAGCGCGCCATCGGCCAAGGCGGCCTGCATCGATAGCGTGTTGTCGCGCATGGTGCCGTAGCGCAGCGAACGGCCGCCGCAGGAATTGTTGCCGGCCATGCCGCCGATCGTCGCCCGCGACGCGGTGGAGACATCGACCGGAAACCACAACCCGTGTTTCTTCAGTTGACGATTGAGGTCGTCGAGCACGATGCCAGGCTCGACCACGCAGGTCCGGTTCTCGACGTCCAGCGACAGCAGCTTGTTGCAGTGCTTCGAGAAGTCGATGACGATGCCGTGATTGATAGTCTGGCCGCATTGCGAGGTGCCGCCGCCGCGCGGGGTGACGATCCGCCCGGCCTCGCGGCAGATCGCCAGCGCCCGCAGCGCCTCGTCAATGCTGCGGGGCACAACGATGCCGGCGGGAACGATCTGGTAGAATGAGGCATCGGTGGCGTAGCGGCCGCGGCTGAAGCTGTCGAACAGCACGTCGCCCGAGGTTTCGCGCGAAAGCCGCGCGGCGAGCGCGTCGTCCGTGCCCGCGTTCCGAACCGTTACCGTTGTGCTGGTTGCCATTCAGATGCCTCGTCTGTGCCATCTGTCTTGCATCCGGATTTCGGCATTGCAAGACGCTCGAACGGCGCCCTGCCGGTCAGCAATGCGGGGACAAGGCTGCGAAAAACTGTTATGCGGGCGCCTCAAGAACAATGCCCCCGGGGAAGGACGCCACCCATGACCGTGCACACCGGACGACATTTTCTGCAGATTCCGGGCCCCACCAACGTGCCCGAGCGGGTGCTGCGCGCGATGGACATGCCGACCATCGATCATCGCGGGCCGGAATTCGCCGCGCTCGGCCGCGAGGTGATGGAGGGCTGCAAGACCATTTTCCGCAGCAGCGGCCCTGTGATCATCTATCCCGGCTCCGGAACCGGCGGCTGGGAAGCCGCCATCGTCAATACGCTATCGCCCGGCGATCGCGTATTGATGGTCGAGACCGGGCATTTCGCGGCGCAGTGGCGGCTGATCGCCGAGCGCTTCAAGCTGGCGATCGACTACATTCCGGGCGATTGGCGTCACGGCATCGACCCGCAACAGATTGAAGCGAAGCTGTCGGAGGATCGCGCCCACGCCATCAGGGCCGTGATGGTTGTACACAACGAGACCTCGACCGGGATCACCAGCAGCGTTGCGGAGGTGCGCGCCGCGCTCGACCGCGCGCAGCATCCGGCGCTGCTGATGGTCGATGCGGTGTCGTCGCTGGGATCGATGGACTACCAACACGACGGCTGGGGCGTCGATGTCACCGTCGCCGCGTCGCAAAAGGGCCTGATGCTGCCGCCCGGACTCGCCTTCAACGCGATTTCAGACAAGGCGCTGGCGGCGTCGAAGGCGAATGCATCGCTGCGCTCCTATTGGGACTGGAACGAGATTCTTTCGTCTAACAAGTCCGGTTCCTGGCCCTACACGCCGGCGACCAACATGCTCTACGGCTTGAAGGAAGCGATCGCGATGCTGCACGAGGAGGGGCTCGACAACGTGTTCGCCCGGCATCAGCGACACGCGGCAGCGACCCGCGCCGCGATCCGCGCCTGGGACATCGAGTTGCTCTGCCTCGACCCGCACGGTCACTCTGCCGTCGTCACCGCAGCTTTGATGCCCGAGGGGCATGACGCCGATCATCTGCGCAAGGTGGTGCTGGAGAATTTCGACATGTCGCTCGGCGCGGGCCTGTCGAAGCTGAAGGGCAAGGTGTTCCGGATCGGCCATATCGGGCATTTCAACGACCTGATGCTGATGGGAACCCTGGCCGGCGTCGAGATGGGGCTCGATCTCGCCAAGGTGCCGCATCGCAGCGGCGGCGTGCTTGCCGCGATGGAGGTGCTAAAGGGCCGCGGCGCGGTGCCGCTCCCGGCCTCGCGCAGCGCGGTCGCCTGACGCTCAGCCTTGCGCTTGAACTCGCGGGCAAAACCCGCACAATGACGACAACAAGAAGCTTGGCACTGCCCGGCGAACACGACAGGGACGAAACGATGCGCAAGATAACGAAAGCCGCGGTCGCGCTTGTGGCCGCGATGGCGAGCTTTCCCGCAGCCGCCTGGGAACCGACCAAGCCGGTCGAGATCGTGGTCGCGGCCGGCGCCGGCGGCGCCTCCGACCAGATGGCGCGGATGATGCAGGCCGCGATCCAGAAGAACAATCTGATGAAGCAGCCGGTTGTAGTGTCGCTGAAGGGCGGCGCCTCCGGGGCCGAGGCGCTGATCTATATGAAGTCCAGCGAGGGCGATCCCAACAAGGTGCTGATCGCCTATTCGCTGATCTACATGCTGCCGCTGTCGGCCAAGATTCCGTTCAATTGGCGTGAGCTGACGCCGGTGTCGGTGGTGGCGATGGACCAGTTCGTGCTGTGGGACAATATTGAGGGTCCGAAGACGGTGAAGGATTTCATCGCGGCTGCGAAGACCGCCGGTTCACCGTTCAAGATGGGCGGCACCGGCTCCAAGCGCGAAGACCATGTGCTCACCGTGTTCATGGAGAAGCGCACCGGCGCGAAATTCTCCTATCTGCCGTACAAATCCGGCGGTGAGGCCGCGACCCAGCTGGTCGGCAAGCACACCGAATCCAATGTCAACAATCCGTCGGAAAATCTCGAAGTCTGGCGCGCCGGCCAGGTCCGGGCGCTGTGTGTGTTCGACAAGGAGCGGATCGCCTACACAACCAAGGTCACCGAGACGCAGTCCTGGAACGACATTCCGACCTGCAAGGAAGAGGGACTCGACGTGCAGTATCTGATGCTGCGGGCGATGTTCCTGCCCGGCAAGGTGACGCCCGAGCAGAAGGACTTCTATGTCGATCTGTTCAAGAAGGTGACGCAGACCGCCGAATACAAGGACTACATGGAAAAGCAGGCGCTGAAGCCGGTCTATCTCACCGGCCCCGAGATGCTGAAGTTCCTCGAGGAAGACGACGCGCTGAACAAGTCGCTGATGACCGAAGCGGGATTCGTCGCGCAGTGACTTCTCCCTCTTCCCGCGGGCGGGGAGAGCGGGCTTGCCGCGGACTCTGATGATGACGTGACGCCCCTCACCCGGCGCTTCGCGCCGACCTCTCCCTGCAGGCGGGGAGAGGTGAAGAACTCCCACCGAGCGTGACCATATGTCGAAATCTGAATTCGATATCGAAATCATCGTCGACGATCCCACCGCTCCGGAGCCGGATTCTCCAGCGGTCACCGATATCCATACGGTCGAAATCGTGGTCTCGCTGATGCTGCTGGCGCTCGCGGTCATGCTCGGCATTGATAACTGGCGCACCGGCGCGTCGTGGGATTCCACCGGCCCTCAGGCTGGCTATTTCCCGTTCTATCTCTCGGTCATTCTCGGCGGCGCCAGCCTGTATGGACTGGTCACCACATTCCTTGCACGCCGCGAAACCTCCGAGACCTTCGTCACCCGCGCACAATTGCGCCGCGTGATGCAGGTGTTCGTGCCGACGCTGCTGTTCTGTCTCGCCATGCAGTTTCTCGGGCTATATGTCGCGAGCTTCCTGCTGATCGCCGGCTTCATGCGGCTGGTCGGCAAGATCGCGTGGTGGAAATCGCTGCTCACCGCCTTCGTCTTCACCGCGATCATGTTCGTCACCTTCGACGTCGCGTTCGACGTCATCATGCCGAAGGGCCCGCTCGAAGCGGCGTTCGGGCGCTAACGCATGATCCCGAAAAATGGGAACCGGTTTTCGGACCAGATCATGCGCAAATCTCTGCATTAACCGGGACAGCCTCATGGAAGCTTTCGGATTGTTGATGCACGGCTTCGTCGTGCTGCTGACCTGGAAGACCATCGCGCTGATGATGGTCGGGCTGGTGCTCGGCATCTTCGTCGGCGTGCTGCCGGGGCTCGGCGGGCCGAACGGGGTGGCGATCCTGCTGCCGCTCACCTTCACCATGGACCCGACCTCGGCGATCGTGATGCTGTCCTGCATTTACTGGGGCGCGCTGTTCGGCGGCGCCATCACCTCGATCCTGTTCAATATCCCCGGTGAGGCGTGGTCGGTCGCCACCACCTTCGACGGCTACCCGATGGCGCAGCAGGGCCGCGCCGCCGAGGCGCTGACTGCGGCGTTCACCTCGTCGTTCATCGGCTCGCTGGTCGCGGTGCTGCTGATCACGTTCCTGGCGCCGATGATCTCGTCCTTCGCGTTGAAATTCGGACCGCCTGAATTCTTCGCGGTGTATCTGCTGACGTTCTGCTCGTTTGTCGGGCTCGGCCGCGAGGCCAAGCACAAGACCGTGATCTCGATGTCGCTCGGGCTTCTGCTCGCCGGCGTCGGCATGGATACCGTGTCCGGCACGTTGCGCATGACCTTTGGCTCCAACGAACTGCTGCGCGGTATCAACTTCCTGGTCGCGGTGATCGGTCTGTTCGGCATCAGCGAAATCCTGCTGACGATGGAGGAGCGGCTGGCGCTGCGCGGCCACGCCGCCGCGATCAGCCTGCGCGTGGTGCTGAAGGTGTGGAAGGACCTGCCGCGCTACTGGGCCACGCTGCTGCGCTCGTCGTTCATCGGCTGCTGGCTCGGGATCACGCCGGGCGGCGCAATTGCCGCGTCCTTCATGGGCTACAATCTGGCCAAGCGGTTTTCGAAGAATCCCGAGACCTTCGGCAAGGGCCGGATCGAGGGCGTGTTCGCGCCGGAGACCGCGGCGCATGCCTCCGGCACTGCCGCGCTGCTGCCGATGCTGGCGCTCGGCATTCCCGGCTCCGGCACCGCGGCGATCCTGCTCGGCGGGCTGATGGTGTGGGGGCTTAATCCCGGACCGCTGCTGTTCGTCGAACACAAGGATTTCGTCTGGGGCCTGATCGCCTCGATGTATCTCGGCAATGTCGTCGGCCTCGTGCTGGTGCTGACCACGGTGCCGATCTTCGCCTCGATCCTGCGGGTGCCGTTTGCGGCGGTGGCGCCGATGATCGTGGTGAGTTGCGCGATCGGCGCCTATGCGATCCAGAACGCGATGTTCGACATCTGGCTGATGCTCGGCTTCGGCGTGGTCGGCTATGTGTTCAAGAAGATCGGAATTCCGCTGGCGCCGTTCACGCTGGCGCTGGTGCTCGGCAATCGCGCCGAGGATGCCTTCCGGCTGTCGATGATCGGCTCCGGCGGCAGCATGAAGGTGTTCTGGTCGAACGGTCTGGTTGGCACCATCACCACGCTGGCGATCGCGCTGCTGTTCTGGCCGGTGCTCGACAAGGCGTTCGGCAGCATCGGTCGACTGCTGCGCCCGGCCAAGGCATAGTGCTGCCTGGGAGTTCGCACCGGGAGCTGTCTTTGGCCGATGGTCGAATTTATCGGCAAGGCATTTTGGATCAGGCTAGAATCATGGCGTCCCGACTGATCATTCTGTGGCTCTGCATCGCCGCGATCTCCACGCTGGGATCGTGGTATCTGGCCGCACGCGCGCGGCGCGACACGCTGTGGATCAGGATCGCGATCGCCACCGTGCTGCTGATCGCCTGCGTCGCCTCCTTCCTGATGTTCGGCGATAGCGCCGAGAAAACCTTCGCGGCGATCGCGCTGTATTTCTCGCTGTGGTCCGCGGTGTTCGCCACCGCCGCCTTGTGCGCCGGCATGATCGTCGGCAGCTTGATCGCCCTGCAATTCACCCATCGCAATTCCTGAGCACTCAGCGAACCAGCACGCTCATTGAATGGGCAAGTGCCCGTCGCTGCGGCGCAGGGACGAGCCCGCGGGCGATCCCTCAGAAACAACTAATCGTTTGATTTATTTCGACTAATGACGCCTCAACGGACCCGTTTCGGCGTTGTACACAATGGCATGCGCCTTGCTTTGCTAGCTGCGAGTTGTTTCCAGCTCGGGGAGTACGCATGGCGATGGCGAGCCCGACCTCCACGTCCCGCGGCATTGTCGCCGCTGAGCCGACCCCGATCGAACTCGACTGGACCGCCACCGCGCTCTTGATCATCGACATGCAGCGCGACTTCATGGAGCCCGGCGGCTTCGGCGAAACGCTGGGCAATGACGTATCGCAGCTCGCCGGCGCGGTGCCGCCGATCGCCGCGCTGCTCAAAGCCGCGCGCGCCAGCGGCATGCTGGTGATCCACACCCGTGAAGGCCATCTGCCCGACCTTTCCGACGCGCCGCCGGCCAAGGTCGAACGCGGCGCGCCAAGTCTGCGGATCGGCGACCCCGGGCCGATGGGCCGCATCCTGATCCGCGGCGAGGCCGGCCACGACATCATCCCGGCGCTGTATCCGCTGGACGACGAAATCGTCATCGACAAGCCCGGCAAGGGCGCGTTCTACGCCACCGAACTCGGCGACGTGCTGCAGACATACGGCATCGAGAATCTGCTGGTGTGCGGCGTCACCACCGAGGTCTGCGTCAACACCACGGTGCGCGAGGGCAACGACCGCGGCTATCGCTGCGTGGTGATCGCCGACGGCTGCGCCTCCTATTTCCCGGAATTTCACCAGGCCGGCCTCGCCATGATCAAGGCCCAGGGCGGCATTTTCGGCTGGGTCGCCGACTCGGCCGCGGTGCTGAAAGCAATGACGCCGGATAGATCGAACCGAGTTGCAGCGGGAGCATCACGATGAGCACGAGCAAGACGGCAACTGTCGCGCCTACCGATTTCAAGCCTGCACTATGGACGCCGGGCGACTGGAACGCGTTGTTCGGTTTCGGCACCAACATTCTGGTCAACATGCTGGTGCTGACCGGGCTGCTGCGCTTCGTGCTGAAGATGCCCGACAGTTTGGTGTTCGGGCGGATCCTGCCGGCGCTCGGGCTGATGATGTGCCTGTCGACCTTCTACTACGCGTACCTCGCCTATCGCCTGGCGCAGAAGACCGGCCGCAGCGACGTCTGCGCGCTGCCGTCCGGCGTCAGCGTGCCGCACATGTTCATCGTCACCTTCGTGATCATGCTGCCGATCACGCTGAAGACCGGCGATCCGATGAAAGGCTGGTCCGCCGGGCTGGTCTGGGTGTTCTTCCAGAGCTTCATCCTGATGATCGGCGGCTTCATCGCGCCCTATATCCGACGCATCACGCCGCGCGCGGCGCTGCTCGGCACGCTGGCCGGCGTCTCGGTGACCTTCATCTCGATGCGGCCGGCGCTGGAAATGTACATGACGCCGCAGATCGGGCTGGTGTGCTTCGCCATCATTCTGGCGAGCTGGTTCGGCGGTGTGAAATATTTCAAGGGCGTGCCCGCCGGTCTGGTTGCGATCGCGGTCGGCATGATCATCGCGTGGGGCTCGAATCTGTTCGGCCTCGGGCTCGGCGGCCTCAGCGTCAAGGGCGTCGGAGACGCCTTTGCGAGCTTCGGCTTCTCGGTGCCGCTGCCGGCGTTCGGCCAGGTATTCTCTGGCTTTGAATTCCTCGGCATCATCCTGGTGACGGCGATTCCGTTCGGCATCTATGACCTGGTCGAGGCGATGGACAATGTCGAATCCGCCGAGGCCGCCGGCGACGAATATCCGACCACGCGCGTGCTGACTGCCGACGGCGTGGTCAGCCTGATCGGCTGCTTGATGGGCAACCCGTTCATCAACGCGGTCTATATCGGCCATCCCGGCTGGAAGGCGATGGGCGGCCGGATCGGTTACTCCGCGGCGACTGGGCTGATGGTGGTGGTGCTGTCGTGGTTCGGTATCATCTCGCTGCTGCTGGCGCTGGTGCCGGTGGTGGCGATCTCGCCGATCCTGCTCTACATCGGCATGCTGATCGGCGCGCAGGCGTTCCAGACCACGCCGGTCAAGCACGCGCCCGCGATCGTGCTGGCTTTGACGCCGCATCTCGCCGCCTGGGCGAAATTGCAGATCGACACGATGCTGGGCGCCACCGTGACTGCGGCGCAGGCCGCGGGTCTTGCCGCCGACAAGGTGGTGGAGGTCAAGGCCGCGGCGATTGCCTCATTGCCGCAGCAGGGTGTGCTGTATCACGGCCTCGAGGTGATGGGCGGCGGTTCGATCCTGACCGGCCTTATCCTCGGCGCGATCGGCGTGTTCGTGATCGACCGTGAATTCGTCAAGGCCTCTGCCTTCGCCTTGAGCGGCGCGGTGCTGACCTTCTTCGGCTTCATGCATGGCGAGGCGGTCGGGATCGGCAGCGGATTGCCGGTGGCGATGGCCTATGCGGTCGTCGCGGCCGGGTTCTTTGCCTACGGCAAATACGGGGCTGTGGCGCTGGCGGAGCCGAATACGGCGCTGGCCGCGCCGGCCGAATAGCGTCGGGCCGCGTCGACCCGGTCAGTCGGCCGGGTCGGCGGAGTCGCGATCGACGAAGTACCGTGTGGCGGCGATCAGCACCACGAAGGTTGCGATCCAGACCATTCGGGCGCCATAGCGGTCGTGCGGCCCGGAAATGATCCCGCAGATCATGGCATTCCCCAGCAATGCGCCCGCGGCGGTTCCGGCCAGCAAGGTCAGATCGTCGAGCCGGCGTTGCCATAGCGCGTGGCCGAGCAGCCCGACCAGCAGCAGCATCGACCCCAGCGCGACCGGGACGTGGACCCAGTTCACCGCGGCGAAATTGATGTCCCATTTCTGCTGGTGCGCCGCGCGCATCGCCGGCACCTGGGCCGGCAGATAGCGTTCGATGATGCCATAGGTGTGGGGAATCCAGCCGGTGGTGCCTTCGCCGGTGGCGACCTGGACCAGCTGCTGCGCGGTGGCGACGGCGGCGGCTTGGGCCTGCCAGAGCGGGTAGGCGGTCAGCGCATGGGCGGCGATGTAGCCCATCTCTTGGTCCATCCCCTCGAAGCGCCCGAGCTTGTTGAAGATGCCGTCATTGCCCCACAGGAAATCGTCGGCGGTGGGCGGCAGCTGGTTGCGGTAGGGGCAGAGTTTCAGTTTCAGCTGCGGACAATTGTCATTGAGATAGCGGGTCACGATGCCGTCCTGCAGCATCCGGCCGAAGGTGACGCCGGCGCCGCCGGGGGTCCAGGCCCATTTGCCCGACAGGGCGAAATTGGCGGTGAGCAGCATCGCCGCGCCGGCCACGATGGTCAGGCTGCCGGCGATCAGGCCGGCGAACGGCAGTCGCGCGCCGAGAAAGGGCCGCAGCAGCCAGGCGACGCAGCACAGGCCGAGCAGGACGCCGAGCGTCGCGCTATGGGTCGCGCCGGCGAAGGCGGTGAAGCCGAACAGCAGCCATTTCTCCAGCGTCGACGTGTTGTCGCCATGCGCGACCAGAAGGAACAGCGACAGCACCGACAGCCCGGCAAAGATGTCGGTCAGCAGCATGCTGGCGATCCAGGGCAGCGCCGTGGTGGCGATCAGGATCAGGCCGATCAGCGCCAGCCGGAACGGCCGGGTGAGGCCGAACACCCGCAGCGTCAGCTGCAGGATCCACAGCGTCGCGATCGCCTGAATGCAGAGATTGATCCAGAAATGGGTGTTCTGGCCGAAATGCAGATACAGCCCGAACACCGTCGAGCGGCTCGGAACCAGATAGCCTTCGTACCAGCGGGCGAGATAGCCCCCGGTATCGAATTGCAGCAGCGGATATTCATTCCACAACGCCGGAGCGATCAGCAGCAGCGGGAGAATGGCGACGGCGATCCGCGACGTCAGTGATTGTCGCGTCCGCGCGACCAGTGCCTGGGTATTAATGGAACGCTCCATCCCGGATCGAATTTGCCGTTACCGCGGCGTTACGCCGGGGGCTGTTGGCCTTATATGCTGTCAAATTACACATCAGAGTTAATTCGTCCATTCGACAGAGTACGAAGTTAGCCGGCCGGCGATCCACCTTGCCGCGGCTTGCCGGTGTGGCGGCGCTACCAAGCGCTACCAAGGCGAGTATTTGGTCATAATTAAGTCCGGGATGCTGACCGATCAAGCGGACCGTGAGAAGCTACGGACCTGCGCTCAACCTTGCGGGGACATTTGACGGACCATAGCGCTCGCGATTACAGCCCAAAAAACACGCAAAACATGAATATTATTTCATAATCCTCTTTAGGTTGCAAATCGATGAGGTCAGCGATCGCCAGTCCCAAACGTCCGGGCGGCCCGGACGAATCCGCGTCCATCGCCTTGGCACGTCGCGACACCGATGCAACTGATCGGATAAGACAGCGGGAACATCGCCGTAACGTCCACAATGACGGACGCGCCATTCATCCGGGAACCGAGGACGCAAATGAGCGTCGTCGCAATGGTCAACAGCAGGAAGTCGAGGTCAATTCGCGCAGCGTTCATAGGCTTCGCGGTAGTGTTCGTTGATCTGAATCAAGCGTGCTTATCGTCAAACGATGAGAATCTATTGGCTTGGAAGCTGCGGGCGATTGATGACGCATGTGGCGGCCATAATCGATCGAACCCGGAAGGTGCCAAGTGGATGTGGTGCCGGACGGGATCGTTCGGCCCATCCGCCCGTCAAGCAGAGGTGACGTGATGCAGCATCGCCCAGACGGGGGAACGAAGGCGGTGATCTCCCGGGAGGCGCTGCAGCAACTCATCGAGGCTCTCTCCGCTGAGAACTGTCGGGTGCTTGGCCCCACGGTGCGTGACGGGGCGATCGTCTATGATGAGATCGCGCAAGTTGGGAACTTGCCGGCAGGCTGGACCGATCGTCAGGAAGCCGGACGCTATCATCTGGAGCGTCGGGAGGACGATGCCTTGTTCGGCTTCGCCGTCGGCCCTCAGTCGTGGAAGCAGTTTCTGCATCCGCCGGTCGAGACGCTGTGGACCGCGCGCCAGGGCGACGATGGCATCTCGATTGCGACCGACAGGTCGGAGACCCCGATATTTGCCTTCATCGGCGTGCGCGCCTGCGAGCTCCACGCGATCGCCATCCAGGACCGCGTCTTCCTGGATGGCCCCTATCGCGATGTGACCTACGGCATGCGGCGGCAGGACGCCTTTATCGTCGCGGTCAACTGCGGGAATGCCGCAGCTACCTGCTTCTGTGCGTCGATGGGAACGGGACCAAAGGTGGATGCTGGCTTCGACCTTGCATTGACCGAGCTGATCGACGCCACGCGCCACGAATTCGTTGTCGAGGTGGGAAGCGAAGCCGGCGGCGATTTGCTCGACCGATTACCCCATCGCCCCGCGGCCAATGCCGATCTCTTGGCCGCTGAAGCGGTGATAGCGCGCACGCAGAGCGCGATGGGACGCAGGCTGGAAACGGACGGCCTGAAGGAGCTGCTCCAGGCCAACCTGAACCATCCGCGCTGGGATGAGGTCGCCGCGCGCTGCCTCGCCTGCGGCAACTGCACGTCGGTTTGCCCGACTTGCTTCTGCACGACTGTAGAAGACCACAGTGATCTCATGGGTTCGTCGGCCGAGCGGATCCGCAAATGGGATTCCTGTTTCACCCTGGATTTCTCCTATCTGCACGGTGGCAGCGTGCGGACGACCGCCAGCTCGCGCTATCGGCAATGGATGACGCACAAGCTGGCGAGCTGGATCGATCAGTTCGGCACCTCCGGCTGCGTGGGTTGCGGGCGCTGTATCACCTGGTGTCCGGTCGGCATCGACATCACGGCGGAAGCGGCCGCCATCCGGGCGACGCCACAATCCAGAAAGGGAGAGCCGCATGGAGGGACTTGAGCATATTCTTCGACAGCATCCCTTCTTCGCCGACTTCGCGCCCGAGCACGGCGCGCTGGTTGCCGGCTGCGCCCGGAACCATCGCTTTGATCCCGGCGACTATCTGTTTCGCGAAGGCGATCCCGCAGACGAGTTCTTCCTGATCCGCCACGGCAAGGTGGCGCTTGAGATCGTGGCCCCGGGGCAGGCGCCGATCGTGTTTGCGACCCTTGGCCCGGGCGAGATCGTGGGGGAGGCCTGGCTTGTGCCGCCTTATCGCTGGACCATCGACGCTCGCGCCACCGAGCTGGTTCGTGCGATCGGAATTGACGCCGCCTGCCTGCGCGGCAAATGCGAGGCGGACCACCATCTCGGCTACGAGATGATGAAGCGATTCCTGCCGGTTTTCATCAGACGCCTGCACGCAACACAGCTGCAAATCCTCGACGTCTACGGGAAGAAGCGCTGACATGGTTCCGGAAAGTGTTTCTGCGGCGGCATCGCTTCCCGACCCCTTCGTTCCGCAGATCTATCGCGTCGGCCGGCTACGCCGCGAACTCCACGACACGGTGACGCTGGAGCTTGCCCCGTCTGCCGGCAGGCGTCCGGCCTTCAGGCCCGGGCAGTTCAATATGCTCTACGTTTTCGGCGTCGGCGAAATCGCCGTCAGCTTGAGCGGCGACAGCACGGACGAGACTCATTTTGTGCACACCGTCCGCGATGTCGGCGCCGTCAGCAAGGCGATCACGGAACTGGGGACCGGCGCGACGATCGGTCTGCGCGGCCCTTTTGGGGTCGGGTGGCCGGTCGAGGCGGCGGAAGGCTCCGACGTCGTCTTGGTGGCCGGCGGCCTAGGTCTCGCGCCGCTGCGGCCGGCCATCTATCATATTCTGGCCAATCGGGTTCGCTACGGGCGGGTCGTGATCCTGTTCGGCAGCCGCAATCCCCATGACATGCTTTATAGGCACGAGCTTGAGGAATGGCGGCAGCACCTGGACATCAGTATCGAGGTGACGGTGGATCATGCCGAAGCCGACTGGCACGGCAATGTCGGGGTCGTGCCGGCGTTGATTCCGCGTGCGACCTTCGATCGTCACAACACGATCGCGTTGGTTTGCGGCCCGGAAGTGATGATGCGCTATTCGGCGAGTGCGTTGGCTGAAGCGGGAGTGCCGCCGGAACGCATCTATCTGTCGATGGAGCGCAATATGAAGTGCGCCATCGGTCTTTGCGGCCACTGCCAGTTCGGGCCGACCTTCATCTGCAAGGACGGCCCGGTCATGCAGTTCGCCAGGATCGCCAAGATCTTCGCCATTCGGGAGGTCTGAGATGAAAGCGCAACGTCCCCGGCTCGCGGTTTGGAAGTTCGCCTCCTGCGACGGCTGCCAGCTCTCGCTGCTGGATTGCGAAGACGAGCTTCTGACTCTCGCCGGCGCGATCGAGATCGCCAATTTTCCCGAGGCTTCGAGTCTGATACTCGACGGCCCTTACGACCTTTCCCTGGTCGAAGGATCGATCACGACGGCGCACGACGCCGAGCGCATTCAGATGGTGCGCCAGCAATCGAAATTCCTCGTCACGATCGGCGCCTGCGCCACCGCCGGCGGCATCCAGGCGCTTCGGAATTTCGCTGACGTCGACGACTATATCGCTGCCGTTTACGCATCGCCCAAATATATCTCGACCCTTGCCACCTCGACGCCGATTTCGGCGCACATCGCGGTCGACTACGAATTGCGCGGCTGTCCGATCAACAAGGCGCAACTGATCGAGGTGATCTCGGCCTACCTTGCCGGCCGCAAGCCTTCGATCGCGGCCCACAGCGTGTGTATCGAATGCAAGCAGCGCGGTGCGGTTTGCGTGATGGTGCAGGGCACGCCCTGCCTCGGCCCGGTCACGCACGCTGGCTGCGGAGCAATCTGTCCATCCTTCCGGCGTGGCTGCTACGGCTGCTACGGTCCGATGGAGACGCCCAACACCGCCGCGCTCGCGTGCGAATGGCAGGTGCTCGGCGCGACGCCGCGCGACATTGCCCGTGTCTTCAGCACCTTCAATGCAGCGGCCGAAGCCTTTCGGAAAGAGAGCAAGGCCCATGGCGGATAAGACGACCAAAACGATCCGGGTCGATTATCTCGCCCGCGTCGAGGGCGAGGGCGCCCTCGACCTCGAAATCAGCGATGGCCGGGTCGTATCGGCGGAACTCAGGATTTTCGAGCCGCCGCGCTTCTTCGAGGCTTTCCTGCGCGGCCGCGGCTATGCCGAACTGCCCGACATCGTCGCGCGCATCTGCGGCATCTGCCCGATCGCCTACCAGATGAGCGCGGTCCACGCGATCGAGAATGCCTTCGGCGTCAAGGTCGATGGCCAGCTTCGGGCGCTGCGGCGGCTGATCTACTGCGGCGAATGGATCGAAAGCCACGCGCTTCATGTGGTGATGCTGCATGCGCCGGATTTCCTGGGCTTTCCCGACGGGATCCGGATGGCGCGCGACCATGGCGAGGCGGTCCGCAACACGCTGACGCTCAAGAAGGCCGGCAACGAGCTGATGCGGGTCGTCGGCGGCCGGGAAATTCATCCTGTCAACGTCAAAGCCGGAGGCTTCCACCGGGTGCCGACGCGAAGTGAGCTCGCGCCGGTGGCGGAGAGCCTTGCGCGCGCCCGCGATCTTGCCATCGGCATGGTCCGCTGGGTCGCGACGTTCCCGTTCCCGGATTTCGAGCAGGACTACGAATTCGTCGCGCTCCGCCATCCGGACGAGTATCCCCTCAACGAGGGCCGACTTGTCTCGAGCCGGGACATCGACATCGATATCGCCGATTTCGAGACCGAGTTCGAGGAGCGGCACGTCGCTCATTCGACGGCGCTGCATTCCCTGGTGAAGCGGCGCGGCGCCTATCTGGTCGGTCCGCTCGCGCGCTATGCGCTGAATTTCGATCGACTACCGGCATCGGTCCGGGAGCTCGCGCGCGAGGTCGGGCTCGATTCCGTCTGCCGCAATCCGTTCAAGAGCATCATTGTGCGAGGGCTCGAGCTCGTCTTTGCCTGCGACGAGGCATTGCGCCTGATCGCCGCCTACGAGCCGCCGGACCTGGCGGCGGTGCCGATCGAGCCCCGCGCCGGCACCGGCTTTGGCTGTACCGAAGCGCCACGCGGAATCTGCTGGCACCGTTACGACTTCCAGGCGGACGGCAGCATTGAACGGGCCCGCATCGTGCCGCCGACCTCGCAGAACCAGCCCACCATCGAAGCCGATCTCGCTGCGGTAGCGACCACGGTTCTCGATCAGCCTGACGATGTCATCCGCCATCGCTGCGAACAGACCATCCGCAACTACGACCCCTGCATCTCTTGCGCCACTCATTTCCTCAAGCTCACGGTGCGCCGAACGTGAGTGGCGCAGCCGACCGCAATGCCATGCTGCCGAAGGTCCTCGTTGTCGCCGTCGGCAATCCGGACCGTGCCGACGACGGCGTTGGCGCTCTGGCCGCAACGGGACTGGCCGGACGGCTGCCCCCGGACGTGAGTCTCGTTGCGCGACGTGGAGACATCCTTTCCCTGATCGAGGAATGGGCCGGCTTCGATGCCGTCATCTTCATCGATGCTGCTGCGTCGATGGGTATGCCGGGACGCATCCATCGGATCGACGCGGGCGCCGGCGAACTGCCGAACGAGGTATCGTTCGCATCAAGCCACGCTTTCGGCCTCGCGGAAGCGATTGCGCTTGCCGCCGCGTTGAGGTCACTGCCCGACACCGTCATCGTCTATGCGATCGAAGGCGCTTCATTCGATGGTGGTGCCGCAATGACACCAGAGGTGACGGCTGCGGCCGCCGAAGTTGCGGATCGCGTCGTCGCCGAGGTCGGCCGACTCCGCTGCCGCGAAGGCAAGGTCATGTCCGATGCATGAGACGGGAATCGTCAGGGACCTGATCCGTCGGCTGGAAGCGGTCGCGCGGGACGCCGGGGCGAAGCGGGTGGCCGGCGTCGCGGTTCGGATTGGCGCGCTCAGCCAGTTCGCGCCCGAGCATTTTCGCGAGCATTTCGACGAAGAGGCCCGCGGCACCCTCGCCGAAGGCGCTGCGCTGCGGATCCAGACGTCGGCGGATGTGACGGATCCGTCTGCGCAGGACGTGATGATGGAAAGCATCGACCTCGAAGTTCCCGACGACAACGGAGAGGGCAGCTGAAGACAGGCGCGTCCGGAATCGACCGCGCCAATAGCCGATATGGCTGAGGCTGACGAGAATACCGCAGAGTTATAATGTGCTGATTTAAAAAGCTATTTTCAAAAAAAGCTGGTGCTGCCACACAGGGTCGAACTGTGGACCTCTCCATTACCAATGGAGTGCTCTACCACTGAGCTACGGCAGCGTGCCACTGTCCGGGAATCAACCTGCGATGGCCCGGCTCGGCGGGCGATCCTTGCCACAAGGCCACCGTCGGCGCAAGCGGGCCGGCTGGGGGATTGGTCTAACGGGACGCCGCCATTTCCTTCATCCGGAGCAATTGTGGCCCGATCCGGTTGCCCATTTCCTCGGCCAGCACCTGCAGCGCCTTGAGCGGGCGGATCATCACCTCAAACTCGACCATTTCGCCAGATTCGTTGAATTTGATCAGGTCGATGCCCTTGAGCTGCCATTTGCCGATATTGGCGGAAAATTCCAGCCCGACGTCGTGGGATCCGGCGACGAAGGTGCGGTGATAGCGGAAATTCTCGAAAATCGTCGTCACCGTGGTCAGCACCAGCAGCGTCGCCTCCCGGCCGGGGATCGGCGATTGCACTGCGGGCGAGCGAAACACCACGTTCTCGGCCAGCAACGGCCGCAGCACGCCGGGGTCGCTGGTGGCGACAAAATCGTGCCAGGCTGCGACGGTTTGTTGCGGCAGCGGCGCCAGCGCATATGTGTCGGTGGCCATCGTCTCTCTCCGGGATCGTCTTTCCAACCAGCCGAACAAAGCATGCCATGACCGACGCGCCAAATCGCCCCTCGACCGAACGTACGCTGGATCGTCAGAACCGGCTGCGCGAGGCGCTGCGTGAAAACCTGAAGCGGCGGAAATCGCAATCCCGCGGCCGGGCCGATCAGCCCGCGCTGGTTTCGGCCGACGATCCGGGTGTCGTCCAGGACGAAATCGGCAAGGACTCCGACGACAAGAGCTAGCAGGCTGCGGAGAAGCGGCGCTGTGAACACCGGCTTCGTAACAGCTCGCAATGACGAACTTAAGCGCTTAGTCTTGACGGGCGTATTTGCGACTCACCCCGAGGAGGAAAATGAGAGTTATTCTGTTCGGCGCCACCGGCATGGTTGGGCAGGGCGTGCTACGCGAATGCCTGCTCGATCCCGAGGTCACCAGCGTGCTGTCGGTCGGGCGCAGCAAGACCGGACAGAGCCATCCCAAGCTGCGCGAAATCGTGCACAGCGACTTTCTGGATTTCTCCGCGATTGAATACGAACTGGCAGGTCATGATGCCTGCCTGTTCTGTCTCGGCGTCACCTCGCTCGGCCTGTCCGAGCAGCGCTATCGCCAGCTGACCTACGACATCACGCTTGCCGCGGCGAAGACGCTGGTGCGGCTCAGCCCCGGCATGACTTTCATCTACGTCACCGGGCGCAGCACCGATTCGACCGAGCAGGGGCCGCAGATGTGGGCGCGGGTCAAGGGCAAGACCGAGAACGATCTGCTGAAGCTGCCATTCAAGGCCGCCTACATGTTTCGGCCGGCCGGAATCCAGCCGCTGCATGGCGTCCGCTCGAAGGTCGGCTGGATCAACGCGATCTACGCCGTGACCGCGCCGCTGCTGTCGCTGCTGGTCAAAACCGCGCCCAACTACATGACCACCTCCGAACAGGTCGGCCGCGCCATGCTCGCGGTGGCGAAACACGGCTATCCGACCTCGATCCTGGAAAGTGCCGACATCAACGCGGTCGTATGACCTCTCCCCGCACGCGGGGTGAACGGGCGGGCCGCCGTCGCGGAGGCTCTGCACCGCGCCCCTTTCGCCTCGAATCCGGTGCAAATTGCCCAAAACCCATGATTTCGCCGCAAATTCCGAGGCTTTTGCAATCACGGGCTGAGACGCCTATGACTTCTCGACAGCAAACCAGCGGGAATCGGCATGGATCGCATTCGCATCGTCGGCGGCAACCAGCTTCATGGCACCATTCCGATCTCGGGCGCCAAGAACGCGGCGCTGCCGCTGATGATCGCAGGGTTGTTGTCGGAGGAAACGCTGATCCTCGATAATGTGCCGCGGCTTGCCGACGTCGCGCAGCTGCAACGCATTCTCGGCAACCACGGCGTTGACATCATGTCGGCCGGCAAGCGGCCGGGTGACCACGAATATCAGGGCCAGACCCTGCATATTTCGGCCAAGAACATCATCGACACCACCGCGCCCTATGAGTTGGTCTCGAAGATGCGCGCCTCGTTCTGGGTGATCGCGCCGCTGCTGGCGCGGATGCACGAGGCCAAGGTGTCGCTGCCCGGCGGCTGCGCGATCGGCACCCGTCCGGTCGATCTCTTGATCATGGCACTGGAAAAACTTGGCGCCGAGCTCACCATTGACGGCGGCTATGTGATCGCCAAGGCCCCCGGCGGGCTGAAGGGCGCCGCGATCGATTTTCCCAAGGTCACCGTCAGCGGCACCCATGTGGCGCTGATGGCCGCGACGCTGGCCAAGGGTATCACCACCATCACCAATGCCGCCTGCGAGCCGGAAATCGTCGATGTCGCCGATTGCCTGAACAAGATGGGCGCGCGAATCAGCGGCGCCGGCACGCCGCGTATCGTCGTCGAGGGCGTCGCCAAGCTGCATGGCGCCCGCCACACCGTGCTGCCGGACCGGATCGAGACTGGCACCTACGCGATGGCGGTAGCGATGACCGGCGGCGACGTCCAGCTGTCCGGTGCCCGCCCGGAACTGCTGCAATCGGCGCTCGACGTGCTGACCGAGGCCGGCGCCACCATCACGGTCAACAATGACGGCATCAGGGTCGCCCGCAACGGCGCCGGGATCAGCCCGGTCAACGTCTCGACCGCGCCGTTTCCGGGTTTTCCGACTGATTTGCAGGCGCAATTGATGGCGCTGATGGCCTGCGCCAAGGGCTCCTCGCACATCACCGAGACGATTTTCGAGAACCGCTTCATGCATGTGCAGGAGCTGGCGCGGTTCGGCGCGCGGATTCACCTCGACGGCGAAACCGCCACCATCGATGGCGTGGCGAAATTGCGCGGCGCGCCGGTGATGGCGACCGATCTGCGCGCCTCGGTGTCGCTGGTGATCGCCGGCCTCGCCGCCGAAGGCGAGACCATGGTCAATCGGATCTACCATCTCGACCGCGGCTTCGAGCGGCTCGAGGAAAAGCTGTCTGCCTGCGGCGCCACCATCGAACGCATTAGCGGATGAGTTTGCAGGGGGGCGCCGTGCCG
The DNA here is from genome assembly GCF_013377015.1 of Rhodopseudomonas sp. Lineage (GTDB taxonomy): Bacteria > Pseudomonadota > Alphaproteobacteria > Rhizobiales > Xanthobacteraceae > JARJEH01. The sequence continues at coordinate 1,219,216 of NZ_JACABA010000002.1, forward strand.
GGCTTGCTCAAGCTGATCGCGCTCGATCCCGACGATCTCGCGGTGATCTCGGCCCATGTCCAGGATTCCCGGATCGCGACCGCTGACATCGTCTGGCGGCAGAGTGAGAAGCGGCTGGTGCTCGGCCTGCACCGGCTCGACTGGGACCAGACGCTGGCCGGGGCGGCCGCATCGCGCCGGCTGGTCGCGGCGCTGCGGTTCGACCGGGTGCTTGCCTGCAAGTCGCGAAACATCGACCCGAATGCCGCGGAAACTGCGCTGGAATTGATCGGAATCGAGTTTTACCCCGCCGCCGAGGCCCCCGGCGGCAGCGCGGTGCTGATGTTCACCCATGGCGGGATGCTGCGGCTCGATCTTGAGTGCCTGGAATGTGCATTGACCGATTTGGGCCTGGACGACTTCGACGACAGCGGCGCGGCGGGTCAATCTGCGGGGCTGGGCGACTGAGCCGGTGTCGGCGGACTCGGCAAGGGTTGACGGCGATTTGTCGCCGCGCCATTGAGCAGTAGGCCTTCCCGACGAAGCCCCTGCCGGAATCCCGAAATGCCAATCCGTATCGATAGCCGCAGCGCCGATTTCACCCCGCGATTCAAGGCCTTCCTGGCGACCAAGCGCGAGGTCTCGGCCGACATCGAGGCGGCCACCCGCGCCATTGTCGACGACGTCGCCGCGCGCGGCGATGCCGCCTTGCTGGAGGCCACCGCCAAGTTCGACCGGCTCAAGCTCGACGCCTCGGGCCTGCGCGTCACCCCCGCCGAGATCGATACCGCGGTCAAAGCCTGCGATCCCGCCACCATCGAGGCCCTGAAGCTGGCTGGCGACCGCATCGAGTTCTTCCATCGCCGGCAATTGCCGAAGGACGACCGCTTCACCGATCCGCTCGGTGTCGAGCTCGGCTGGCGCTGGAGCGCGATCGAGGCGGTCGGGCTCTATGTCCCCGGCGGCACCGCGGCCTATCCGTCCTCGGTGCTGATGAATGCGATTCCCGCCAAGGTCGCCGGCGTGGAGCGCGTGGTGATGGTGGTGCCTTCGCCCGACGGCAAATTGAATCCACTGGTGCTGGCGGCGGCCCGGCTCGGCGGCGTCACCGAGATCTATCGCGTCGGTGGCGCGCAGGCGGTGGCGGCTTTGGCCTATGGCACCGCCACGATTGCGCCGGTCGCCAAGATCGTCGGCCCCGGCAATGCCTATGTGGCGGCGGCCAAGCGGCTGGTGTTCGGCAAGGTCGGGATCGACATGATCGCCGGGCCGTCCGAAGTGCTGGTGATCGCCGATCAGAATGCCAATCCGGACTGGATCGCCGCCGATCTGTTGGCACAGGCCGAGCACGACGAAAACGCCCAATCGATCCTGATCACCGACAGCGCCATTTTGGGCGACGAGGTCGAGCGCGCGCTGCAGGCCCAGCTCACCACGCTGCCGCGCGCTGCGATCGCGCGCGCCTCGTGGGACCGGTTCGGCGCCATCATTCTGGTCAGGCAGATCGAGGACGCGGTGCCGCTGGCGAATGCGATCGCGGCCGAGCATCTCGAGATCGTCACCGCCGATCCGGAAGCACTCGCTGCGAAAGTCCGCAATGCCGGCGCGATCTTCCTCGGCGCCCATACGCCGGAGGCGATCGGCGACTATGTCGGCGGCTCCAACCACGTGCTGCCGACCGCGCGCTCGGCGCGGTTCTCTTCGGGGCTCGGCGTGCTCGACTTCATGAAGCGGACCTCGATCCTGAAATGCGGCCCGGATCAATTGCGCGCGCTCGGACCGGCGGCGATGACGTTGGGCAAGGCCGAGGGCCTCGATGCCCATGCGCGCTCGGTGGGACTGCGTTTGAACCTGCGATGACCAAACCGCCGCCAGACGATTCCAAGAATTGCATCGTCGCGGTGACGCTCGACGAGGAATCGATCGGGCGTTCCGGGCCGGACATCGAGCACGAGCGCGCGATTGCGATCTACGATCTGGTCGAGAAGAACCTGTTCGCGCCTGAGGGCGCCGGCGACGGGCCGTTCACACTGCATATCGGCATCACCGGCAACCGGCTGATGTTCGACATCCGCCGCGAGGACGGCACCCCGGTGGTGGCGCATCTGTTGTCGCTGACGCCGTTCCGCCGCATCGTGAAGGACTACTTCATGATCTGCGACAGCTACTACCAGGCGATCCGCACCGCGACGCCGGACAAGATCGAGGCCATCGACATGGGCCGCCGCGGCATTCATGACGAGGGCTCGCGCACGCTGCAGGAGCGCCTCGCCGGCAAGGTGCGAATCGATTTCGAGACCGCGCGCCGGCTGTTCACGCTGATCTCCGTGCTGCACTGGAAGGGTTAGCGCGCGATGCCGGCATCGCGCGCGCGCCAACCGCAAGCGGTGCTGTTCGCCTGCGGCATGAACAGCGTGCGCTCGCCGATGGCGGAGGGCCTGCTGCGGCAGATCGCGCCGCGCACGATGTACATCAAATCCGCCGGGGTGCGGAAATTGGAGCTCGATCCGTTCGCGGTGGCGGCGATGGCCGAAATCGGCCACGACATCTCCAAGCACAAGCCGATCACCTTCGACGAATTGGAAGACTATGAGGGGCTCAATTTCGACCTGATCGTGACGCTGTCGCCGGAGGCGCATCACAAGGCGCTGGAACTGACGCGCAGCAGCGCCGTCGAGGTCGAATACTGGCCGACCCAGGATCCGACCGGCGTCGAGGGCAGCCGCGCGCAGCGGTTGCAGGCCTACCGCGACGTCGCCGACGGCCTGATGCTGCGCATCCGCAAGCGCTTCGGCCGCCACGGCGGCGGCAACGAGTAAGACGCCAAACTCCCGCCTGCGCGGTTGTCGAAGCGGGTGCCTTCCGATAGGTTCCGCGCGCATCCCTCCAGCCCCGAAATGCCCGCATGCTTGGCCGTCCCAAACTCGTTCTCGCTTCCGGTTCGCCGCGACGCCTCAGCCTGCTCAACCAGGCCGGGATCGAGCCCGACGCGCTGCGCCCCGGCGATGTCGACGAGACTCCGAAACGGGGGGAATTACCGCGCGTCTGCGCCAACCGTCTGGCCAGGGCCAAGGCCGAAGCCGCGCTGAAATCGGTGCAGCTCGATGACGAACTGCGCGGCGCCTACATCCTCGCCGCCGACACCGTGGTGGCGGTTGGCCGCCGCATCCTGCCGAAGGCCGAACTGGTCGAGGAGGCCACGCAATGCCTGCGGCTGCTCTCGGGCCGCAATCACCGGGTCTACACCGCGATCTGCGTGGTGACGCCGAAACAGACCTTCCGGCAGCGTCTGATCGAATCCAAGGTGCGGTTCAAGCGGCTCAGCGAGGACGATATCCAAGCCTATATCGGCTCCGGCGAATGGCGCGGCAAAGCCGGCGGTTATGCGGTGCAGGGCATCGCCGGCAGCTTCGTGGTCAAGATGGTCGGCTCCTACACCAACATCGTTGGCCTGCCGCTGTACGAGACGGTGACCCTGCTCGGCGGCGAAGGCTTCCCGATCCGCTTCGGCTGGCTCAATGCCAGCTGAGGACGCCCCGAAAGCCGCCCCTGGCGCCAAGAAGTGCCCGATCTGCGGCAAACCGGCGGTCGAGGCCTCGCGGCCGTTCTGCTCCGAGCGCTGCCGCGACGTCGATCTGAACCGCTGGCTGTCGAATTCCTATGCGATTCCGGCCGCGCCCAGCGACGACGACGATGCCGATTGAAGGCGGCGCAGCCGGCCCCTTGATTCCGGGGCGGTTTTTCCGCCCGCAAGTTTCCCCCGCGGCGGGTGGACAGCGCTGTCTGGCCTGACTATAACCCGGCGCTCCCTGGACTTGCTCCGGGCGGCGCCCAGGTAGCTCAGTTGGTAGAGCATGCGACTGAAAATCGCAGTGTCGGTGGTTCGATCCCGCCCCTGGGCACCATTGCTGAACAGATTTACGAACCACTGGAGTGGGTTGGCCTTTTGGGCCGAAGGTCGACCGGATGTTGTCGTTTGACCCGATGATCCGGATTTTATTCTCCGAAACGATGACGGCGTCGACGATGGCGGCCAGATAGGCCTTCCGAGCTGCCACATCTCCCGAGACGAGCTGTTCGCGCATCAAACGGGTGAAGTTGTCGATCGCGACCGGATCGATTTCGACCGGAAGGGCGCTGGACTTCCTGGCGTAGTCGAAGGCTTCGGTGGCCCGGTCCCGGGTATTTTTCAGGGAGGACACCCGATCCTTCAAGGTCGGGTCCGTGCCGTCGATAGTCCCTGATTCGATCGCCGCATAGAGGCGGCCAACACGCTCCTCGGCGTCGGTTGGGCGCCTCATCGGTCAGCTTTCGCGAGGGCGTACCATCGAAGTCGACGCCAACCAGGCGAAAATAGTCCGTCAAGCTTATGCAAATTTATACAAAATCATTCACAGCCTTACATCGGAATGTATGAAGATGAAAAAGGTTGTGATTCTTACACCTGTGCACCGGGCCGGTGCCGACAAACCGTCGAATCACTTTTGCCGCAGGAGGCTCGATCCGCTCCGCGTCGCATCCGAGCGCGGCGATGATAGCAGCCGGCGGCTGCTTGGGCGAAAACGCGTCCATCGATCAATAAAGCCATGTACGGATTTCTGCGTGTGGCACTCAGCAATCGGCGTCCGTAGCGCGATCGACTATTGTCTGGCCTTTGATGTCGGGTTTGTTCGTTCAAGCCTCAGGGAACGAGAACATTTCAAGCCTGCTACCTCAGGTTCTTTGGAGCATCGATAACTCTGATGAATGCGCCGCAAATCGCCCCGGAAAATGAAATGCCGATGCATGCCGCAACGCGAGGGTCGCCCGCCTCAACAAACCCGAGAATGACCGCGAGCCCAGCGGCGACAGAGACGTGAATAAACAAGATACTGCTCAGCAGTTGGCGCAAAGCCTGATCTCCAGTGCCCAGCAGCTCAGTCCTTAGCGTGCACCCATGGCCGGCGATCGGTGTGCACCATGTGTATCACGCGACTTTTCTCGCGATTAGCTGGACCCCTGCGGCTTTCGCCAGCATCCGGCCGGTCCAGTGGGTTGTTTCTCCCGCCGGCGGCTCCAGCGCCAGGTCCACCACTCTTTGCACGGTGCCTGTCGGCAGCGGCGGTTTCAGCTTGCGTTCTATCTCAGTCAACTCGTCAATAAATTCGGCGGTGCCGAATTCGGCCTTTAGGCGTTGCCAACGGCTTAACGCCACCCCACCGATGCTACGATGTAGATAGCGCAGAACGCACAATGACTATCTCCGGCGCGAAACTGGCGATCGATCGGGCGCAGGCGGCTGCTGCGGAAAAAATCTCTCTGCGGTCGAAAACGCAGTGGCAAAATGTTTCGCGAGTGAGGATAATGCGGAGGGGCATCGCGCATTCTCAGAAAAACGTATTCCACAATTCAGAGGTGTACAATAGCCTCTGTAGTCTGCTGAAAGCCGCGTGGCTAATAACCCAGCAGAGTCCAACGTCGAGATGACCAGCACGGGAGAGACGCGTCGGTCGGTCCCGGCATCAGTCGTTCATTCGTTGTACGCAGGCAGTAGGGGACGCTTCAGGAATCCGCGATATTTGCCGCTGTTTTTCAATCTCCCGCTGGGGAACTGATATTTAATCCCCGAAACCTGACGGCCACCCGAGGCGATCCTGACGGCGTCAAACATGTCCTCCTTACTGAAAGCGTCAGGTGCGAGGCGCTCGGACGGATCAGTCACCAGCACCCAGGTGCCGTCTTCGATTTGCAGCACGGCTTCTACTTCTTTATTCCAGGCGCAGAGTACGACCTCCATTTGGGAGAAGCCTCCCGCGTTGCTTGCATACGCCTGCGCGGCCGCCTCGATGGCGCTGCCGACGCTTTGGGTATCGGCGTCCAGCACGTCACGAATGAGCACGGTGATCGGTCCACGCGCTCCAGTGACGCCCTGCATGATCAGATGGGCTTCGGGCGCCTGATGTCTCCCGAACCGACGGGCCTGCTGGAACGGCAGCGTGAAATATGCCAACGGAGACTGAGGCCTGCTGACGGGATCGTACAGAACAACGGCATTGCGATGGGAGGCAGGGAGTCCTGCCGGACGCCAATAGGTGTCAGGTAGCCATGCCGTTTCGAGCTGGCGCTGCGAAGATACGAGAATCCAGGCCTGATCCAACAGGAAGGATTCCGGAAGATTCGCATGGTCACGGGTCAGTCGCCGCCACATGTCCAGCAAGGCGCGTGCTGCCTCGGTCTGATGAAAGAACATCACGCCGGTCTCCATCTCGCCGGACGAGTGCCTGTGGATCGCGAAGTCGCAACCTATGGATTGAGGCAGCAGGGGATGCTGACGAACCCTCGCGTCCGGATCGATCCAGAAGATCGGAAGATTGCTCCGTTCCCATTGACGAATGATGAAATCGATCTTGGGAAGGCTGCTCGTCCCCGCCAGCATTTCCTGGCTTGGGCCTTCGACAACATGGTCGAGGCTCAACCGATCCAGGTCCTTCGTTAGCGTCGCCGCCCTTTCCCCATTTATGAGACCGCTTCGGAACAACGAAGTGAACAGCGTTTCTTCCTTACGGTAGAAGCCGGTCGGCACGGACAATGGCTTTGCACCACCCCACCAGACCTGATGCGGAGCCGTCGGTCCCTGTGAACCTATCGAGCCGTATGGGTGAAGCTTCGACTTGAGGAAATCGAATGCGGGGTTTTCGCCGAACGGAATGATTACGATAGAATTCTCGTGCAGCGAACTGACCAGCAGCTCCATGCGCGGTGCGGAGGCTGAATTCAGCACGACTACCGGCACGCCGGGCTCCGTCACGCCGCTGGCGCCGTCCCACAACACGGCTTCGCGGTAACGCTGAAGTAATTGAAGAAGGCGATGGCGCTGGATGGACCCCAACCAAATCCCGGCGGCTTCACGTTCTTTCAATATTCTGTCGATAGCGTCGCTCATGTGCGCGGACCTTCTTGCTGAGTATCGCTATTGATACGGCAGGCAAGCGAAATTCAGGCGGCTGCAAGCGTTTTGCCATTGGGACGCAATGACCAGGTGGTGCCGCAGGGATGTCAAGCCGACGCTCACGATCGTAACCGGCGCGATCTGGGGCGGAATCATGACGATCAGCGCTCCGTCTTCCTCGGTCGTGCAGAAATACCGACCGCTCCGAACTAACCCAGCGGTGGTCACGTGCTGTGGCGCGAGTTTCATGACCCGGTCAGGAGCAATGCTTTCTCAAAGCTGGCCCTCGGGCGCAGGAACGGTCCGGCGATCGCGCCCTCCCTTGCCGGTCTGACGATAGGCAGCACGATGGTCCGAGCAGCCATACGCTGTACAATCCGGATTCGCAGGCGGAGATCGCCGAACCCGGTCCGATAGTATTCCACCTGAACGGAACGATTGCTGGATGCCGTCGAAATAGCCGAGATCGATCAGAACGAGGTCGCGGCGGTAGTCGAAATTCGGAATCTTCTGTCGCAGGTAGAGAAGTAATTCTGCCCCGAGGTCGGCGGCCACCGACGTCATCTTTTTCGATCAAATCGGGAGCACTAACCAGATAGGGTCCTGGGTGCGGGTGCGTAGCATGAAAGTATCGAAGATATCGAAGGAGATTTATTGCTTCCGAATGTTTCCAATTGTGGCGCAATAGTTCTGAAGTTTGTACATTCAATTCAAAATCCTCCGCCCGCCCGTTTCCGATTGTTGCCAGGAAATCAGGCGCAATGATCGCGCGGTACAGAGAGTTTGATCATTCGTGTTTCGGCGATTCAAAATTGCGCTTAGATTTAAAAAGCTGATTCGGAAAGAATTACCGAGCGGCTTGGGACGTCCGACTCTCGATGCTTGGCAACGAACGTCGGAACGTCTGTGCAAGATCGTCGGCGCGGCGCGTCAGATAGTTGCGTCGCGTGTCGTGTTTCTGGGGAATTCGGGAGCTGGATGGTGTTGTGGCGTGGGCAAGGGCTGCGATCTTCGAGATCGTCGGCGAAGATCCTGATCGGCCTGGCGGCTTCGTCGCCGCGCCGGGCCGATGCGACGGGAGCCGGCATGTTTTGCCCAGAGGCAGGCAGTAAATTCCCACTAAGATATTGTGAGATAAGCCAAAATTGTCCGCCGGATTTGCTGCGCTCGTGCGTTCAAGAGACTGAAGCCATCCGAATTGAATATCTGCGGGCGTGGCTGATCGGGAGATGGGGATGGCGTATGCGCTCGATATCTGCGCTCCAGTCGATGTAGTGCCCACCGTGATGGCAGAGTCGGAAGCTGTTTCACCAAGCTTGGCCGCCGGGATGGCGGGCGAAGAAGTCGTGCGGTTGCTGCTACCGGATGAGGACGAAGAGCTTCTCAAGCGGCTTGCTGACAACGATGAAGCTGCGTTTCGGCAACTCGTGGAACGCCACATCGATCGCGCATTCGGAATTGCTCTTCGCATCGTCAGAAGTCGAGCGGATGCGGAGGATGTTGTCCAGGATGCGATGCTAAAAGTCTGGAGTCATCGCGGGCAATGGCAGCACGGACGCGCGAAGTTCTCGACATGGCTCTACCGGGTCGTCACCAACCGCTGCATCGATCTGTACCGGCAGCCGCGCACCGACAATGTCGACGCTGTTCCGGAACCCGTGGACACCCAGCCGGACGTCGTTAGCGCGATGCAGCGCGAAGAGGTCACGCAGATGCTGGAGAATGCAATGCAGCGGCTGCCTGATCAGCAGCGGGTTGCGGTTATTCTCTCGTATCATGAGAATATGAGCAACGGCGAAATCGCAGAGGTGATGGATACGACTATCGCGGCGGTTGAGTCGCTTCTCAAGCGCGGCCGTCAGCAACTTCGGGAATTGCTCCGACGTCACGAGCGGGACATCCGGCATTTGTTTACCGATTGCTAACCATAATTTCCCGACCGCGCACAAAGCCCGCCTGAATTCCGAGTGCTCGCACGTTCTAGATGCGGACGGGGGCTGACCTACGTCCGGGATTCAATCCGTTGATGCGGCAATATCGCCGGTCATATCGAGGATCAAATACATGCCCGTCATTTCCACCAATACCGCGGCGAACTCGGCCGTGCGTTACCTCAATATCAACTCGGCGCAGGAGTCGAGTTCGCTGGCCAAATTGTCGAGCGGTTCGAAAATCAACCAGGCGTCTGACGATGCCGCTGGTCTCGCGATCTCGACGCGTATTTCATCGGACGTCACGGCGCTGCAGCAGGCGGCGACCAATGCTTCGCAGGCGACATCGATCCTGCAGACCGCAGACGGCGGCGCCTCGAACATCAGCGACATTCTTTCGCGGATGAAGTCGCTGGCATCGGAGTCGTCCTCAGGTACCGTGACTGATAGCAGCCGCGCCTATCTGCAATCCGAGTTCTCGCAGCTCAGCAACGAAATCGACAGCATTGCGAAGGGCACTCGCTACAGTGGGCAGTCTCTCCTCGACGGCACCAGCCCATTCGCCGGCACCGGCTCATCGATTCTGGTCGGATCGAGTTCGACAGATACGATTACCGTCACCCTCTCCGATCTGACATCGGCGACGCTCGGCACCACTGCACTGGATATCAGCACGCAGGCGGGGGCAACCTCGGCGCTTACGACGCTCGACACCGCGATCGACAAGGTCTCATCGGCACGTGCGTCGATCGGTGCCCAGGAGTCGAGATTCAATTTCAGCGCCAGTTCGATCTCGACTCAGTCGGAGAACCTGAAGTCGGCCAACTCAGCCATTACGGACGTGGACATCGCCGCGGAACAGTCGAAGTTGTCTTCGGCCAAAGTCAAGACCCAGGCAGCGGTTTCCGCGGAAGCCGCCGCGAACGAGCTGCCGCAATATCTTCTGAAGTTGCTCGGTTAACGCCAACGCCAACCGGGGGCCGGCGTCGAGCGCCGGCCCGTGGTTTCCGTGAACCGGAGGTTTTGCCATGTCGTCGGTAAGCAGCACGACTTCCTCATCCAGCACGAGCTCCACAAATTCAACCACGACGTCGGGGACCAAAACGACCTCCAGCGTCGATTGGACGGCGTTGATCAAGGCGCAGGTCGACGCCAAAGAGGCCCGGGCGACGACGATCCAGACCAAGATCACCAGCAACCAGGCCAAGATCTCGGCGTACCAGAGCCTGCAGTCGTCGCTGAGCACCCTCGCTACCGCGGCGAGTTCGCTGAGCAATTCCATCCAGAATTCGCTGTCTTCCAGCGTGTTCGCGACCAGATCGGCGACGATCTCCTCGACCGGCGACGTCAGCGCGAGTTCGGCGCTGTCGATGTCGGTCGCCAACGGCGCCGCGACGGGCGATCACACACTGCAAATCGAGCAGATCGCGACCGCACAAAAGGTCATCGGGTCGTCGGTGTCGGATCAGACCGCGAGCCTGGGTTATACCGGGATCTTTTCGATCGGTTTGGCCGGCGGGTCCAGCGCGAACATCTCGATCAGCAGCGGTATGACGCTTCAGGACGTGGCCGATGCGATCAACAACCAGACCTCGACGACCAATGTGCAGGCGTCGATCATCCAGGTGTCGAGCAACAAATTCGAAATGGTGCTGTCGGGGACAAAGGACGCGGCCGACATCCAGACCAGCAGCGTCTCCGGCGACGACGTTCTGAACAAGCTCGGCATCACCGACAGTTCCGGAGCATTCACCGACGTGTTGCAGACTTCGCAGGCGGCCAAACTCAAGCTGGACGGAGTTGAGCTGACGCGCGATACCAACGACATTACCGACGTGCTGAGCGGCGTAACCTTCAATCTTCTGCAGAGCACGACAACCGGAACCAGTCTGAACATCAGCATCGGCACCGACACCAGTCAGATTCAGACGGGGCTGCAGACGTTCGTGACCGACTACAATTCTCTCCGTGACTCCGTCACCGCCCAGCAGCAGACCAATTCGGACGGCACAGCATCATCCAGTTCGGTGTTGTTTGGCGACGCGACCATGCGTGATATCATGACGCGGGCCGAACAGGCGCTGAACATCTCGGTGGGGGGGATGTCGCTCAGCAGCCTTGGGCTGTCCTTCAACACCAAGAACGAACTCGAACTCGACACCAGCAAGCTGTCGACGACGCTGTCGAGCAATCTCGACGGGGCGATATCGCTGCTGGCCGCCAAGACCACGACATCGTCGAGCGATCTCTCGGTGGTCAATACCGGAAGCTCCGCCCCGGCTTCCTTCAACCTCGATCTATCCGTGGACAGTTCCGGCAATCTCACCTCGGCGGCCATCGGGGGAGACAGTACGCTGTTCACGGTCAGCGGGCATATGATCGTCGGCAATTCGGGGACGGCCTATGCCGGCATGGCATTCACCTATTCCGGGTCGACCTCCAAAACCATCACGATCACTTCGACCTCGGGTATCGCCGCGCAAATCTACAACATTGCAAAGACGGATTCCAACACCAGCAACGGCTCGCTCCAGAAGCTGATCGAGAATCTGACCACGCAGGACGACACAATGCAGACGCAGGCTGACGACATCATGTCGAGGGCGGCGGCCTATCAGACGGCATTGAAGAATCAGTACGCGAAATACCAATCCGCAATTGAGTCCGCGAATTCGACTTTGGATTATCTCTCCGCCCTCCTGAACACCAGCTCGAGTAACTAGTCATGCAGAATTCGACAGCCTATCAGGCGACTCAGGCCTACCGCAGCGCCTCCGTTGCTGTGCCGCCGCTGAAAGCGCTGATCATGCTCTACGACGGCACCATCATGTTCCTTCAGAAGACAATCACCGCTTCCGAAGCCCGGCGGTTCGAGGAAAGCCATCAGCATATGATCCGCGCCACGGCGATCTTGCGGGGCCTCAGCCACGGCCTCAACTTCGATCGCGGCGGCGCCATGGCCGAACAGTTGCACTTGACCTACCACGCATTGATCCTGGCATGCTTGCGGTCGTTTGGTCGTCCGGATGCGCCGGAATGCTATCGTCGCATCATTGCAAGCCTCGCTGAACTGCGAGATGCGTGGAAATTCGTCGCGGTCGAGACCGCGAAGCCTGCCGGGGCCGCGTAGATTCGGTGCGCCTTCAGGCAGCCCGTTTGACGGCGGTGACTGGATACCGCGATCTGTTGTTGCCAGATCCTGGGCAGATCAACCGGTAATCCGGGCAATTCGGGGTCGAAAACCCGTTTCCAACAGCTGTTTGCGGTTGAAAAAGGCAGGTCGCAGCCATGGCGGCAGGCTGTGATTGCCAAGTCGCCCCTGCCTCCCGTAAAAACAGGACAACATGGTCGGGTTGCGAAAACAGGTCTTGTCGCCAATGAAAATTGCAGATTTTGCGGATCTGCTCGATCGGCTCGGGGAGGACATGTCCAGCTGGCCTGTGCCGCAGCAGCAGGCCGCGGCCGATCTCCTGCGGTCCTCAGCCGAAGCACGTTCAGCCCTCGCGGAGGCGAGGCTCCTGCGGCAAGCCTTGTCCGCTCCCCCGATTCGTGCGGAGGCCGGACTCACCGAACGGATCATGCAGGGAGTGCGTCAGGGTGGCGCCGAGCCCGTCGAAACGGAGCCGGACGCATCACAGCCAGAACCAACGAAGCCCGAGACGCCTCCCGCCGCACCCTCAAGCGACTCGGGCAGCGAGCAGGCCTCGGATGTCCTGAAAACCGCAGCAGAGTGTGTCCGGCAGTTTATTTTTTAGCAACCGGTTGACACCTTCGTCGGCCTCGATCGATTGCGACGCAAAGATTGCGTCGTTGCGACCCGGAAAATTTTGACCACTGCGAGTAACATCTTCGTCGGGTTCATTCGGCGAGATCCTCGACGATCTGCTCTCCATCATTGTCGTCCATGTTCGCCGAACGGCATATCCGAGAGCCTTTGGTCAGGCGCGTCCAGAAAATCCAGGCGGTTTTCAAATCACATCCGTTGCACACGTCGCCAACGTGATCGCGTCACCGGCGGTCGACGCAGAACTGCGCGATCCAGACTAGGCAATTCCTGACCAGCACGCGGCGCACATCTGCCGACCGCGCGGCCTGAAGCCCCGTCAATCGAACCCGGCGCGTTGCGCAAAATTGCAGATGACCGCCGACATCGGTGCGCGAAAACCCTGCCTGATTTCGGAGCGGCGTCCGTTTCAACAAGGAGCGGAATTAAGCGATCCCCGGAGCCGCCTGCCAAATTTCGTACTGCGCCCGGAAGCGAATTGGAGCCTGCCATGAGTGTCTCTGCAACGACTGCAACCACTGCAACAGCAACCACGGCGTCCTCGTCATCGTCTTCAACGTCGAGCCTAACGTCACAGGATTTCTTGAAACTACTCGTCAGTGAATTGCAAAACCAGAATCCGCTCGATCCCACCAAGACCACTGACTTCGTCAACCAGCTCACATCGTATTCGAATTACGAACAAACCTCCACGCTCAACACCAATCTGAATTCGTTGGCAACGTCCTTCAACAGTCTTCTGACGCTGAGTTCCACCAACTATATCGGTCACGCGGTCGAGGCTAAGGGCGATACCACAACGCTCAGCAACGGACAGGCGACGTTCGGCTATTCACTAAAGTCCGCAGCCGAAAGCGTCACGCTCACCGTCAAGGATTCCTCCGGTAGCACCGTTTGGTCCGGCAGCGGATCGACATCGTCCGGAAAAAACAGTTTCACGTGGGATGGAAAAGATTCGAACGGCACGCAGCTCAGCGACGGCGGCGACTACACGCTCTCGGTCGCCGCAACAGATTCGAGCGGCAACTCCGTCTACGACTACACCACGGTCTCGGGCAAGGTCACCGGCGTCGACAGCTCGAGCGGGACGACGGAGCTGACGATCGGAAGCCGTTCTGTGAAGACCAGCGACATCATCGCAGTCACCTCCTAAAAACATTCGGAGTTACATTATGAGTCTGTCAGGTGCGCTATCTTCCGCGATTTCGGCATTGAACGCGCAAAGCCAATCGCTTTCAATGATCAGCGACAACATCGCGAACTCCCAGACCAAGGGCTACAAGACCACGACGGCGAATTTCGAGGATCTTGTGACGAATACGTCGAGCTCCGCCTCCTATGCGTCGGGCGGTGTCGCGACGAGATCGCGATCGAATATCTCGGAGCAGGGGCTTCTGTCATCGACAACGAGCGCTACCGATGTCGCTATCCAGGGTAACGGATTTTTTGCCGTCAGCACTTCGAAGTCGGGAGGAGCCACGCTCTATACCCGGAATGGCGCCTTTACGACCGACGACAGCGGCTATCTCGTCAACAATGGGAACTATCTGCAGGGGTGGCGCACCGATGCGTCCGGCAAGGTGATCGGAAGCGAGAGCAGCGATAGCCTGGTGTCGATCAATACAAGGGTAGCCGAGACGAGCGGGAGCGCGACGACCAAGACGACTGTAGCGGCAAATTTGCCAGCGGACGCCGCAGTGGGGGACACGTTCAACAGCTCGATGTCCGCTTACGACTCGTTGGGAACCGCAAATACCGTTCAGGTGACCTGGACGAAGACTGCCGGCAACACCTGGTCGGCCAGCTTCGGAAATGCCACGCTATCCTCGGATTCGACAAAGACCACGGGAACCACGAGCGGTTCGGTTTCGATTGTGTTCAATAGCGACGGGTCTCTGGCCAGCACGACCCCGAGTCCGGCGACGATCAGCATCAGCGGATGGACCGACGGCGCGGCCAACAGCTCCATCGCGCTGAATCTCGGCACGGTCGGCAAGACCGACGGTCTGACCCAATATTCATCCGGCAAGAGCTCCCCGAGCATCGATACCACCAGTATCACGTCCGATGGCCTCGCCTACGGCAAGCTCAGCAGCGTCAAGGTCGGCGACGACGGCACTGTCAACGCGACTTATTCAAACGGTCAGACGATTGCGATCTACAAGATTGCGGTTGCGACGTTCACCGCTCCGGATCAGATGCAAGCCGGAACCGGCGGCGTGTACTCAGCCACAGTCAATTCTGGCGGGGCGGTCCTTCAAGAATCAGGCAGCAACGGCGCCGGAACGATCCACGGCAGCGAGCTGGAGGCGAGCACAACGGACACCAATACCGAATTCAGCAACATGATCTCAGCGCAACAGGCCTATTCGGCCGCGTCGCAGGTCCTCACGACCGCGAACAAGATGTTCGACACGCTGCTTTCGGCGGTACGGTAGACATGAAGCAGCCCAATCTCGAAAGCGACGAACAATTGCTGCTCAGGCTGCGTCGCCTGGAGATGGACGTCACGGCCGCCGCGTCTTCCGGCGACCGGAGGATCTTGCTGACGCTGCAGAGCGACTTGCTGTCGCTTCTGACGGTGCTGAAGCGAAGGTCTGACCGGGTAGCGGCCGAAATTAATGAGGCGAACGCGCAGTTCGATGCTGCCACGGCCTATGCGCGTTGCGCGACCCTAGGTCGTGGAATGTCCAAGGCGCAAACGATGATCAAGTCGAAGGAGTAATGGAGATGATGTACCAAACGCCGTCGCGACAGGAAGTCCCGGTTAGCCCCGGGGACAGCATCGAAGATCTGTTGAAGCTGATCGACGCGCTGATAGCGGTCGTGAGCGAGGAAAACGCTGCCCTTGCGAAAGGACTCCCGGCATCGCAATCGCGCCATACGCAGATGAAGATCCAGCTGGGCGATCAGTTCGAAAAATGGGTGATCGACGTTTCGATGCGCAAGGTCTTGCTGTGTTCGCCCAACAGGGCCCTGCAGGAGAGGGTTCTGCAACGGATCGGGTCGCTGAGCGTCGCAATGGACGAGAACGTGATCCGGCTACGAGCGGCAATCGCGGCAAGCCAGCGTAGGATCGATGCGGTCATGGCTGCACTCCGTGAACAGATGTCAGAATCCTCGCCGTACAATGCCACAGGACGCATCAACGCTCACTCGGCTTGCTATGGAATAAAGATACAAATCTGAATTCACGCACCCGGAGTAGTTAGCGTGTCCCTCGATATTGCCAGCAGGATTGCCGTCAGCAGCTTGATGACGACGCAGGTGCAGATGAGTGTCGCTTCGGCGAACATCTCCAACGCCGATACCAATGGCTATACCGAAAAGGCCGCTAACCAGGAGTCCGTTGTCAGCGTCGGAACCGGGGCCGGGACTACGATCAGCGGGATCACCAGCAACGTCGACAAGCTGCTCCTGAAATCGCTCTCCGCGGCGAACTCTGACCTCGGCGCCGCCGAGACCCGCAATAGCTATCTTGATCAACTCCAGAACCTCTATGGCAGCAGTGGGTCGTCGAGCAGTTCCGGAACTTCCATCGCCAACACCATTGCCTCGCTAGAGGCCGCGATATCGTCGCTGTCCAGCACGACCAACAGCGCGTCGCTGCAGTCCAACGTTGTCAGCACGCTGGACAGCGTAGCCTCCCAGTTGCGTGAGACGTCGAGCGAAATTCAGAATCTGCGCGGAAACGCCGACAAGGACATCGCGTCCTCGGTCGACGACGTCAACCAACAGCTGAAGTCGATCTCCGATCTCAATGCGGAGATCAAGCAGACCAAGGCGGCCGGTCAATCGACCGCCGACCTCGAAGACAAGCGGAACACCGCCATGCTGGATGTGGCGTCGAAGATGAATGTGAGCTATTTCGTTTCCTCCAGCGGCGATATGCAGGTCTACACCACGTCCGGGCAGGTGCTCGTCGACAGCTCCGCCCATAAATTGAGCTATACGGCGGCTTCCTCGGTGACGGCGAGCACGACCTACAGCGCGACGTCGTCCAGCGGCCTGAGCGGCATCACGGTCAATGGCGTCGACGTCACATCGCAGATCACGTCGGGAAAAATCGGCGGCCTGATCAACTTGCGCGACACGGTTTTGACGGGTGCGCAAGCCCAGCTCGACCAGTTGGCAAATCAGCTTTCGGACAGCTTGAATACCGTCCACAATCAGGGCACTTCGATTCCGCCGCCGTCCACGCTGACCGGCACGGCGACCGTGAGTTCGTCGACGGCGCTCTCCGCTTCGGGGACGGTTCGGATCGCCATGGCGGACCAGAAGGGAAACCTCGTCTCCTATCAGGATCTCGATTTGTCGACCTATTCGACGGTCGGCGACCTGGTTTCCGGCATCAACGGCATTTCCGGGTTGAGCGCCTCGATCGATTCGAACGGGCACGTCGTGATCGCCAGCACCAGCAGCAGCAACGGCGTCGCGATCAACGAAATGTCGAGCAAGGTCGGCTCGAGCGGCGCGGGCCTTTCCGATGCGCTCGGTCTCAACGATCTCGTGACCGGTACCGGAGCATCGAATTTCGCGGTGCGTAGCGATATTCTCTCCAATTCGGGCCGACTGGCCGTGTCGACCCTGGATTCGTCGACGTCCCTGACGACCGGCCGTAGCGTGCTGAGCTCCGGCTCGACCAAGGTCGTCGATAATCTCTATTCCTCGCTGACGGCATCGAACAGTTACGGCGCGGCCGGCGGACTTGGCGCGACCAGCGGGTCGGTTTCCGACTACGCGTCCGCCATCGTATCGAGCGCGGCGTCGAAAGCGTCGGAAGCGAAAAGTACCTATACTTCAAAGGAGACTGCCCAATCGACATTCTCCAGTGCGATGTCGTCGCAGTCCGGCGTCAATCTGGACGAGGAGACCGCGCGTCTCAGCACCCTTCAGAATCAGTACAGTGCGGTATCGGAATTGATAAAGACGATCAATGCGATGTTCTCGTCGCTACTTGATGCCGTCAAGAGTTCCCACTAACCGGATCAATCAGCGATGGCGATGCGAGTGGCCACTTTCGGGATCAGCGAGCAGATGATTGCGTCCGCGCTTCGGACGCAGAGTATCATGGCCGAGAAGCAGACCCAGGAATCGTCCGGCTCCGTCTCGTCGGATTTCGGCGGCTATGGGTCATCGACCCAGCAGATTCTCAACCTCCAGGTCTCCGTGACCAGGTCGCAATCCTACATCGACGCTGCGACGCAAGCGGACAGCAAGCTTCAGGTCATGTCGTCGACGGTGAGTTCGATCGCCGACCTGCTCACTGAATTCCGGAGCTTGCTGACCAGCGCTTCCAACTCCGCGAGTACGAATTCCGCGAGCGTCAAACAGTCGGCGCAGGATATGCTCACGCAGATGAGTTCTCTATTGAACACCCAATACGACGGCGCCTACCTGTTCGGCGGTTCGCGGGCCGATCAGGCACCGGTGGACGTCTCGAGCGCGACCTACGCCACCTCGACGTCGCCATCCTCCGTGAACACCAGCTACTACCAGGGCGACGACCAACTCGCGTCGGTCCGGGTGTCCGACAGA
The DNA here is from genome assembly GCF_013377015.1 of Rhodopseudomonas sp. GTDB lineage: Bacteria > Pseudomonadota > Alphaproteobacteria > Rhizobiales > Xanthobacteraceae > JARJEH01. The sequence goes on from NZ_JACABA010000002.1 coordinate 1,237,376, forward strand.
CAGACCGTGAACTACGGGGTATCGGCCGACAATACCGCATTCGAGCAGGGGCTGCGCGCCATGAATCTGGTCGCCAACAATTCGCCGCTGTCGAGCACCACGTTGAGCGAAGCGTTGGATCTGACCACCAGCGCGGTCGATGCCGTCGGGGTGGTGCGGAGCGGGATTGCCAATTCGGCCTCGTCGATCGAGACGGCCAGTTCGCATCAGACGGATTACCAATCCTTTGCCAAGGATCTCGGCAGCAGTCTGACCAGTGTCGACGTCGCCGCCGTCACAGCCCAGTTGTCGACCTATCACACGCAATTGACGGCGTCCTACAGCGCGATCTCGAAGATCCAGAGTCTGAACCTCGCGAGCTATCTGCATTAGGGTGCAGACTCATTAAATCCACCATACCAGAGCTGCGGCGAGGCAGACAGAGGCGAGGTAGTTTCGCGCCAGCCTGTCGTAGCGGGTTGCGATGCGGCGGTAGTCCTTCAGCCTGTTGAAGGCACTCTCAATGCGCCAGCGTAGCTTGTAGAGGCGCTTTGAGAAGCTGTACGGTTGCTTGCGATTGCTGCGGTTTGGGATGACCGGCTTGGTTCCGTGTTCATCCAGCTCCTCGCGCAATTCGGCGCTGTCGTAAGCCTTGTCGCCGAGTATGCGCTTCGACGGCTTGACCCTGCGGATCAGGCGCTCTGCGACCGGACAGTCGTGCGCTTCACCGCCGGTCAACAGAATGGCGATCAGGCGCCCCTTAGCATCTGCGAGTGCGTGTATCTTCGTGTTGCGCCCTCCGCTCGAACGGCCAAAAGCCTGCTTCTGCTCCCCCCTTTTCCGCCCGATGCCGAGCGATGCGCTTTGACGTGGGTGGAGTCGATCATCTGCGTGTCCGTCGCTCGACCATTGCCGGCGAGCTCCCGGAACAGATTTTCCCATATGCCGCGCCGCGCCCACCGAGCGAAGCGATTGTAGACTGTCGTAGGAGGCCCGTAGGCTTCAGGACAATTGGACCAGCGGCAGCCGCTTTTCAGCACGTGTATGATGCCGCTAATGATGCGGCGATCCTCCTGTCGCTCGACGCCACGCGCATCGGTTGGCAAGTGAGGCTCGATCCGCTGCCACTGCTCGTCGCTCAGCCAAAACAAATTCCCGCTCACGATCCCAATCCTTCCCTAAAGAGAATCAGTATCGTATTGTCACAGCAGAAAAATTAATGAGTTCTCCCCCTAGTTGTCGTGGCAATTGCAGCTGGTGTTTCGGAACGGGATGATCATCGGCGCCGATTTCGGCTGCGGTGATGTGCATGGCGCCGCGGCGAAAAGCGCCGAGCGAATGGCCCGATGCGCTTGAATGACTGGGAATCGATGCGCATCGGGCTTCGTTACCGAACGTCAAGGGGTTTAGACGTTTGGCGAACCAACCGTAACGGGTCCCTGTTTCTGGGATATTGCCGCTCCGCGACGTTTAGTCATTTTCCGTGTCTGGCCTGCCTAAGCCGAACGAGTTTCGTTTCCCTGGATGGTTTTTGTTTCTCTTGCTGCTCGGATGCTTGCATCGGCATCCGCCAGGTGTTTGTGTTTCCGGACTGGAGACTGACCGGTGAACATCACGCCTGCGAGGATAGAATCAATGTTTCGGTCTGGAGCAATCATCTGCCGCATTCTTCAGTGCGCGATCTCGATAACAATGTTGTTGATCTCGCCGGCGTGCGCGCAGCAGAGTTTCGATAACGTCGCGGGTTCCTGGTCAGGCAGCGGCTCAATGAAGCCTTCGGATGGGCCGCGTGAGAGGGTCCGGTGCAAAGTCGACTACATCATCAAGAATGCGGGTCAATCTGTAAAATTGAATCTGCGCTGTGCCAGCGATGCTTACAAAATGGAGTTGAGCGCCAATATTGATCAAATTGGCAATATGCTTTCGGGTAACTGGTTTGAAAGCCAGTATCGCCAAGGCGGCAAGATTTCGGGAAAAAACGATAACGGTCTTATCGAGGCGAAGGTCGAGAGCGATACGATCACTGCCTTGCTGACAGTCCGAACAAAGGCGAATCGTCAATCATTTGTCATGGAATCGCCTGGAGCGTGGGTTTCGCAGGTTTCTATTGACCTTTTCCGGGACCAAAAATGAGCGGGCGGATAGTCTGCTTGGGAGGCATTCCGACGGTTCCTGCGAGACCGTGAACATGTAGCGTCTTTCAGGGACCGTTCAGCGCCGCTTTCGATCAACGTCTTGGCATGGTTGAACCGATCAGCGGTCGAAATCCTTCACCGCGGAGCGCTATTACAGGGAAAAGCCTCCTTTAGGCTATACAGCAGCGAAAGTGCGAGCTGCGAACCCCCTGCGTCGGCGCCCCTCTTGCGTGCCCAACGCATCACAACGTCGCTCGCCCGCTCAAAAGTCAGAACTGGCGGCATTCCACCCAAGCAAAATAGCTTGTCTTCTAACGACATGTTGTAGGCGACGAGCCCGTCCTTTATTCCTTCGAAATATGCCTTGTTGAAATTCAAATCTCGCTCAGCATCTTCGGATGCTGAAATTGTTCTATCGTTACCGTCTGTGCGTTTGCGCCAAAGCACGAGAGCGCGCCTGATAGCAGGGTCGCCAATGCAATCAGCGGGATACGTTGAAAATTCCCCATCTCTCCGAAGTCTCCCGCTGTATACGCGATTAGAATCTACTCTTGGCGCGAATTGTTTGAAGCAACCCGAAGGGGGGCAAGCACCAAAGATGGTTTTGTTGGAGCCACTCGGTCGCTACCAAGCCTCGCGGGATACGTAATCCGCCTCTTCTTCGGCCGTCGCGCGCCGATAGACCCATTTGTCGTCGAGTTTGCATCTCATGACGAGGTCACAGGTTGAGGTTCCGTCGGGTAATGGCGCTGCACCGAACATTGGCAGATGGAACTGCCATTCTTCTTTCGAGTTGGGGTTTCGAAAATTTCTGAACACTAGAGGTCCATTGAGTGCGGGTTCTGAGCGATAACAACTCAAAGCGTCGTGCCCCTCAAGGGGAAATTCTTAACGAATTGTCGCCCCTGATTTCCGAGGGGTTCGTTCTGTTACCACTTGGTTGCCGCGTCATCGCCATTCTGTGACGCTGAACAGTTAAGTGCTGGGTAAGCAGCGATTTAGGAGACGACCGGCAACATGGGTCGATTGGGTCGAATGCGCGGCCCTCGCGAGGCAGGGCCTATCGCAGTGTTTCGTTTGGGCGCGGATGCGCCTGAGTCGGCTCAATTCCGCATATAGCAACAACCAGCACGGGAGCCCTTTGCAGAGTTGAGTACCGCTTCCATCACTTCGTGGTCTGCGCATGGAGTTCCTCACAGCGTGGACAGCGACCACATGATTGACAAGCTGAGCAGAAGGGAAGGACGGAATTGCTATCGGGCACGACAACCGCGCAAGATTTCAAAGTGGCCGGAAATATTCCGGACATCTGGCGGCCGTTTCGGTTGCCGATCTGTTGTCGTCTTGCAGCACGTCGTCAACGAGCAGTTCATCACCAACGGATGGCTCGTCGTCCACTAACGGCTCGTCCTCTACAAGCACCAAGTCGGACGTCAGCAATATCCTGAAAGAATTTCTGAATCTCCTGCAGGAGTCGCAATCATCGGCGACCACCTGCGGAGCGAACGGTTCGACCTCGGCATCCCTGAGCGTGTTGCTGTTGAATTACCAGGCCTGACCGCCTCGTGACGCGCTGCCGCTTTGATCGTCCTGCCCGAAGGGCGGATGATCGGGGCTTCACCGGGCATCAGGGGGATTTGGTCGCGATCCGGCGCTTAGGCGGCATCCGTGAACATTCGTCCGACAGCCTGCGATTGCTGCTCAAGGCATCGGGGAAACCTGATTTCCTGCCGCAAACCTCCGGAGGCTCTGTTTGTTAGAATAATTTCGCCGCCGTGGCGTCCAACGATCTCCTTGGCGATTGCAAGTCCGAGACCCGCACCCGGAATGGGCTGTTGTCGGGCCGGGTCGATACGAAAGAACGGTTCGAAAACCCGGTCAATGACCGCGGCGGGAATTCCCGGTCCGTTGTCCTCGATCACGACAATGGCCCAATCTTGTCTTGCCTCAACAAAAACCTTGCAACCTTTGCCATGGGTCGCGGCGTTGGTTAGAACATTTCTGAGCACGCGAGTGATTGCGAGGGGCGCGGCTCGGATGAGCGCCGGTGTAGAGTCGACAAGTTCAATCGTCAGACCGGTCGCAGCCAATTCCTCGACGGCAGTCTCCGTCAACTTGTCAAATCTTACCGATTCGTCGCTTTTTCCTCCGACTTCCTCGTGAACGAGTTGGATCGAGCTATCGGCAATGCGACGAAGCTCATCCAAGTCCCGAAACCATGCGGATTGCTCCTGGTCCGGCAAGAATTCCGCTCGGATCCGCATCCGGGTGATTGGCGTTCGCAAGTCGTGTCCTGCTGCTGCGACCAGTCGCATACGGCTTTCCATCGCTGCTTTCAAGTTGGCGGTCAGGCGATTGAGCGCGCGCGCTGTGGCCTTCACTTCGGCAGGCCCGGTTTCGGGAAGGACTGCCATCTGCCCGCTCTGGGAAATCGTGCCTGCAACGCCTTCCAGCAGTGCCAGTGGGCGGGCCACCCAATGAGCAACTGCAAGGGCGATGGCAACTGCGCCGGTAATGATAAGGCTGATCCAACTGCCCAAAGCGAACCAAGGCGCACCGAAATGTGGTTCATCGGGGATCGGCAGCTCGAACCAGCGATGACTTGGCAGCTCGACCGACACTGCCGCCAAATCGCGGTCCGCAGGTTTGGTTACAACGACCCGGTTATAGAGTCCCTTATCTCGAAGCGTTTTCTGAAGAATCTGTGTAGTTAATTCACGCTGCGCACCTTCTGTCGGCGCATCCAATAGTCCGGCTGGATGCGAGGTGTTGGATTGCAGGCTCTCAAAAAGTGGAATCAGCATCCGGATCTGCAGCGCAGTCGGTTGAGCGAATTTTTCCGGCTCGCGCGGGCCAATGACAAAGATTGTCGCGGATGTAGCAAGTCCGACGACCGCGACAATTGAAATAACGAGGACAAGAGCAATCCGTATCCGTAAGCTATTCACGATTGCGCCCCGACGATCTCTACCGACGCACTAAACTGATAGCCGCCATTGCGCACGGTCTTGATCACGTCCTCGCTGCCGTTATCTCGCAGTTTACAGCGAATCCGGCTCATCAGAACATCGATCGATCGGTCGAATGGGTCCGAATTGCGCCCGCCAGTGAGGTCGAGCAATTGTTCGCGAGACAGCAGCCGCCCCGGGCGGGAGAGCAAAGCGTGCAGCAGATCGAATTCAGCGCCGGTCAGATTGATCTCTTGCCGGTTGCCGTTGGTTATGCGACGCCGCACCACTTCCACTTCGAAGCCGGCGAATTTGTAGACCCGATTGTCTGCCGGAGCTCCGGCGATGTCTTGCTGTCTCCGCAGTACAGCGCGGATACGTGCGACCAGTTCGCGTGGATTGAAGGGCTTCCCGAGATAGTCGTCCGCGCCGAACTCAAGCCCCAGAATGCGATCGACGTCTTCCGTGAGTGCCGTAAGTAGGATTATCGGAAGGGTGGATCTTTGCGCCCGCAAGTCACGGCACATATCCAGGCCGGAGCCATCCGGAAGCATCACATCCATGACTGCCAAATTTATCGTGCTTGAGGCCACGGCCTTCCGGAAACTCTTCAAATCCGGAGCCAGGGAAACCTTGAAGTCCTGACTCGCGAGATATTTACCCAGCAGATTGCGGATCTCAAGGTCGTCGTCCACCACCAGGATGTGGGATTCTCGTTTTTCGCTCATGACGCTTCAACCATGACTTTCGGGTTTGATTGGCGCCAAAATCTACCCGACAACTAAGGCCAATGATGGGAGGTCCATTCGCGCTTCAGCAATATTTAGAAACAATAAGGGGCGGCGGGGGCTCTTTTTCTCAAACAGATCCGATAAAACTGTTCCCCTTAAGGCAAAGGAGGCTGCAGCGCCGAACTCGCGGTGCAACCTCCAGGCTTGCCAATTTCGTCGAGCCAATCAAAACGGCGGAAACGGGGGCGGTGCGTCAAGCGATGTACGCTGGTCGGGCGTAAGCTGTCCGACCAGCTGCTGCATTGGCGTCTTGATCGCGCGTATCAAATCAAGTCTGGCAGCGAGTTGCTTCTCCAAAAAGTCGGAACGCTCAATGATGCCCGGGGGTCCGGCGATTTCATTCGGTAGGGTTTCGCATATGGCGCGCAATTTTCCGATCGACACATCCAGAGCATCCTCGACGGCCTTCCATGCCACCTTTTGGCTATCGGAAAGCTGAAGCTTGCTTTTTGTGTAACCGTAGATGCCCATCTGTCGGTTAATGTCTTCAAGACAAGCTGTTCTGGGAGCAAGCTTCGGTGGAGGTCCTTCGGGAAGTCCGGGTGCACCGGCCGGAAATAGCGGACGGCCCATCACGCCGGCGAGGCGACCTTCCGGAAAATCCGGCCGGGGCATGAATTGGACCGTCCTGATTTTATCGCTTTTGCTCGAAGCCTCCCGCGGTACGTTCTCCGAAGAGCTGGAGCCGCCATCGCCGGCTCTAACAGATGAATCATCTCTGAGGCGCGCCCCGTCTTTCGAGGCAATTAGTTGTTGTTGAAGACCGAGCATGTCATCTGGAAGCGGTGTGGCTCCGACAACCCCTGCGATGATGGGAAATGCAATGACGCCGAGGAAGAGCATCACTGGTAAGTGAGCGTAGCGAGTATCTTCATTTGGTCCCAGCATGACTGCTTCTCCTGCTACTGTCATGCGCTAATCTGTCGTCATTACGTTTCTGCAGTTTTTCTCATTTATTGCAGTATGAGAACGGCTTTTGGGGAGCTGTCGCCCGTTGCGGGTAGCATTCTTCATCTCTTCAGGGGCCATGGATCGCCCTGATAGTTTTTTGCGTTGCGGCAAAGCAAGGTTCCGATGACAAGCTGATTTTCGTGAGGCGACGAGGTGAAAAGTGTCTTTTGCCCATCGCGCTTCGTGGTATCCGCTAATCCCTGGATAAGGCGGCCGAGGGATCGAGAAAGGACGCCTGGCGCGCCGGCAGGTAACCGAAGACCACGCCAATTCCAGTCGAGCACAGAAACGCAGCGACAATCGAGATCCAGGAAAAACTCAGTTGGAACTTCGGGACGAGAGCATTGAACGCCGCGCCAAAACCCAGGGCGACGCTGACGCCCAGCGCGCCGGCGACGAAACATACGATCGCCGCCTCGATCAGGAACTGCTGCAAAATGTCGCTTCGACGGGCGCCTACTGCCATGCGGACGCCTATCTCTCCGATGCGCTCGGAAACAGTTACCAGCATGATGTTCATGACACCGATGCCGCCCACGAGAAGCGAGATGACGGCAATCGCCACAATCATCAGAGTCAGCGTTTCGGTTGAACTGGTGATCGTCTTGCGTATGTCGTCGGTATTGAGGATTACGAAATCCTTCAGGCGGTGCCGTAACATCAGGAGGCGAATAACTTCCTGTTCGGCATCGTCGGTGGCGGCGTTGTTGTTGACCCGCACCAGGATGCTGCGTAGCGATGAACTGCCGAGAAACCGGGCCTGGACGGTGGTGTAGGGTAGATAGACTGAGAGGTTTTGGCTTGAACCGAACCCGCCCTGTTGCTGCTGCGTGACCCCGATGACGCGGCATGGCACCTTGCCGACCAGAATGACTTTCCCAATCGGACCGTCGGGGTCATCGCCGAAAAACGTCTGGCGGGTGTTCTCGTCGATGACAACGTCTTGCTTCATGTCGCGCACGTCGGCCGCATCGAAAAACGCGCCCGCCGCCAGCTTGGTACCCTTGACGCTGAAATACTGTTCGCCGACGCCGTTGATGAGGGCGCTGGCTTCAAGCGGCCCGGAACGCAGCGTGGTGCTGGTGGAAACGGTCGGCGTTACCCCGTCGACGTAGGCCTGCTGCAGCAGTGCCTTGGCGTCCGCGATGACCAGGGTCCTGACCTTGGTGGAGCGCACGTCCCCCAGATCCTTGCCAGGAAATATCTCGATCGTATTGGTGCCCAGACTGCTGATGTCGGAAAGCACTTTTTGCTTGGCAACGCTGCCGAGCGCGACGATGGAGACCACGGACGCAATGCCGATAATGATGCCGAGCATGGTCAGGAAGGTACGGAGCTTGTGCGCGGCCATGGAGAGCGTGGCCATGCGGAACACTTCAGTGATGTGATCCAGCAGTCGCCAGGACCAAAGCGCGGGCGTCCGGACGATCTGCCCTGCCGCGCTCGCCCCGGACCTCATCGTCTCTGCGGCGACGGACTTCGTCACCCGGTCGGAAACGATGATCCCGTCGCTCAGGTCGATGATGCGGCCGGCCCGCGCGGCGACAGCTGCGTCGTGAGTTACGATGATGATCGTCTTGCCCTCGGCATGCAACTCGTCGATAATCCGTAGGACTTCCTCGCCACTGTTTTTGTCCAAAGCCCCGGTGGGTTCATCGGCGAGAATCACGGTGGCGCCGTTCATGAGCGCCCGTGCAATCGAGACCCGCTGTTGTTGTCCGCCGGATAACTGGTTGGGCCGATGGCCTGCGCGGTCGGACATGCCCAGCCGGGCAAGCAGTTCGGTGGCTCGGGCGCGACGTTTCTCACGCGCCTCGCCGGCGTAGATCGCGGGGATTTCGACGTTGCCGACCGCGGACAATTCCGTCAGCAGATGATAGCGCTGAAAGATGAATCCGAAATGTTCACGCCGCAAGGCGGCCAGTTCATCGGCAGTGAGCGAGGCCGTTTCGTGTCCGGAAATCCGGTAGCTGCCCGAGGTCGGACGGTCCAGACAGCCCAGGATGTTCATCAACGTCGATTTACCGGATCCCGATGCGCCCGTTATGGCCACCATTTCGCCGGCCCTGATCGTCAAATCGATGTCCTTCAGGGCAACAACGCTTCCCCCGCCGGATGGAAACTCCCGGCGCAATTTGCTTAGAACGATCACGGGATTGGACATCGCTCAGAACCCCATGGGCGGACCGCCCATCTGGTTCTGCGATCCTCCGGCATCGGCGCTCACCTTTCCGGTGACGACCTGCTCGCCTTCCTTGAGGCCCTGCAATACCTCCGCTGTCAATTTGTTGTTAAGGCCGATCCTCACGTTGCGGGGAGACGCCGTGCCTCTCGGATCGAGAACCTGGACACGATAGGTTCCGTCGCTATTGCGCTCGGAGATCGCCGCTGACGGAATCGTCAGGGCGTTCTTTGTCCGGGCGACCACGATGTGCACTTCCGTGGTCATGTAGGTGCGCAGCCGTCCATCGGAGTTCGCCGCGGTGAATACGCCGTTGTAGTAAATCGCCGAAGTAGTGGAGGAGGTTGACGACGACGAATTTGTGGACGACGTGGTGCTCGATGATGAACTGCTGAAACTGCTGTCGTTCTTGACGGATTCCGGCGCCGGCTCGATGGAATCCAGCGTCGCCGTGTAGCGTTGGACAGGGTCGCCGAGAATGGTGAAATAGACCTCCTGGCCGGGCTTCGTCTTGATCACATCGACTTCCGATATTTCGGCACGGATCGTCATCATCTCGATCTGACCGATGATTGCGATCGTCGGCGCGGATTGAACGGCATTCACGGTTTGACCTGCCTGGGTCACTACTGCGAGCACTGTGCCATCGATCGGCGCGGTTATTCGGGTATAGTCGAGGTTGACGCGGGCATTCTCGACGGAAACGATCGCCTCGGTGATCTGTGCATCGAGTGCTACGATTTGCGCGCGCGTCTGTTTGACGGTCGCGTCCGCGGTTTCGTAATCGGCACGCGATGAAGCTTTTTGCGAAAAAGTGATCTGTTGACGCGCGAGGGAAGCTTCCGCGAGACCCAACGTCGCCTCTTTTTCGGAGCGTTGCGCGCGCATGTTTTCCAGTGCCGCTTGGGCCGTGCGCAGGTCGTTTTGTTTGGTCACGGGATCGATCTGGGCGATCAGATCGCCCTGCTTGATGGTTTGGCCGATAGCGACGTTCAGCGAGATCACGCGCCCGGAGACTTGAGCTCCGACCGCAACCATCTTGATGGGCTTCAGGATCCCGGTCGCCAGCACCGTCTCTTCGATGTCAGCGAACCCGACCGTCGCCGAAGTCCAGTTCGCAGTCTGCTTCGGAAACAGCTTTGTCTTCAGCATCCAACCCCCACCAATGGCGATGGCGACCGCCATGGTGACAACGGTTGGGCGCCGAGCATTCCACATTATGAGGGCTCCTTTTCTCTTACAATGATGGCGGGACATGGGGGCCGGTATCCGCATCGACCACCTCCGGCTTGGTGCTGTCGATGGCGCCGTCCCATCCTCCGCCCAGTGCCTTGGCAAGCGCGACGTAGTCCTTTGCAACGGCGACTCGGCTTTGCAGGAGGGAGTCCTCGGATGAGTAGAGAGATCTCTCCGAATCCAGTACATCAAGAAAGCTCGATGATCCGTTCTGGTAGAGCGAACGGGATAATCTCGTGGCCTCCCGATAATTGGTCGCGGCGTCCATAAGCCGGCGGACCTTCGTCCGTTCGCTGTTCAATGAGACGATGGCATTTTCAACGTCCTCCAGCGCGGTCAAGACAGCGGCGTGAAATGCGGCATGATACTGATCGCGTTGGGCCTGGGAGACGCCAACCGCTGCGCGTAGCTTCCCGGCATCGAAAATGGGCACTGTGACCGATGGGCCGAACGACCAGCTGACGGAAGAATATTTGGCGAGATCGCTTATTTTCAGCGGGGACGTCGAAACCGAGCCCGTCAGGCTGACGCTAGGATAGAGCGCGGATTCCGCCTGACCAATTTTCGCCGTGGCCTGCGCGAGCCGCCGCTCGGCTGCCCGGACGTCCGGGCGAGTCAAGAGAATATCGGCTGGAATTCCCTTCGGCAATGGCATTCGTGGCGTCGGGATCGGTGCCGTGCGAGCGAGGGCCTGCGCAAGCGCGAGTGGCTCGCGACCCAGCAAAATACCAAGGCGATGCAGGTCCGCGGAGTAAGCGGCTTCATAGGATGGGATGTTGGCCTCGGTGCTACTGGCCTGCGCGACGGCCTTTGCCACATCGACGGCGGAAGCGCTGCCCGCCTCAAACTTGGTCCGCGTCAGCGCTGCGGTCTCGCGCTGTGACGCTGCGGTCCGCCGCGCGAGGGCAATCCTGGCTTGATAACCGCGAGCATCGAGATAGTACGCGGCAACATCGCCGACCAGAGTAAGGAGGGTTGTCTGCAGATCGTCTTCCGATGCCTCGAGGTTTCGCGTCGCAGCCTCTACGCCGCGCCGGGTGCCTCCGAATAGATCAAGCTCCCAGCTGGAATCGAAACCTGCCTGGAATTGATTGTAAGGATCGCCGCTAATGCCGACTGAATCGTTGCCGACGGAGGATGTACTGCTCTTGTTCCGCGTCGCCGAGCCGGAGCCTGTTATCGACGGAAACAGTCCGGTAGTCGTCTGTTGCAGCGAATACCGCGCTTCCCGAATCTTGGCCTTCGATGTTGCAACGTCGAGATTGGAGGCGGTCGCTTCTTCGATGAGGGCATCAAGCCGCGGATCGTTGAGGCGGCTCCACCAGTGGGAGGGATGCGCTGGACCTGGCGCCTGCCTTGTCTGATCGCTGCTCCAACGTGCCGGCACATTAACAATTGGGGCCCGGTAATCCGGGCCAACGGCACACCCCGATAGTAGTACGGTGGCAACCATCAGCTCAGATAACAACCGCCAGTCGCGGATCACCTTCAGTATGGCCGGGCCGAACATGGCCGCGAGCCCGACCGCTGACTTCAGGCGATATGGGCTACCCGCTTGTCCTTGCGGACAAAATTGCACGCGTTCTTGACCTCGCTGATTTCGACGGCGCCGCCTCGACTGAAGCGCCGCAGACAGGCTCGCGAAAGACCGACGATCGCCGAGGTCGACCTGTCTATTTACAAAACTCATAAGTACCAATAAAAAGCATACAGCTCTGTTGTCAACCGCAGGAATATTTCTGCATGAAGTACGAGCAACAAAATGAAACAAAGGCGGATAAAGAGCGCTGCCGGCAAGCCGTCGCGCCCACGTGGCCGGCCGAGGGCAGTTAGCGAAGAAACGCGGCGAGATCAAATTATCGAGTCGGCATTCGATGTCTTTCTCGAGCTTGGTTACGCTGGAACGACGACGGATATCGTCGCCGCTCGTTGTGGAATTTCGAAACGCACGCTCTACGAAGTGTTTTCGAGCAAGACCGAGCTATTCCAGGCCGTAATCGTCGCTCACCGCCGAACCATGCTCGATCTGCCTTGCGATCGCGACGACCGTCCATTCGCCGATGCGCTCGCATCGATCTTCTGGATTGATATCGAACCGAGTCTCGAGCGCAGACGCTGGGCGTTTATCCATCTCGTCGTGACCGAAATCCGGCAATTTCCGAAGATCGGCGACATGCTTCGTCGGGACGCTGTAGAGAAATCCCGGCGGTTGCTGGCCGATAGGCTCGCTCTCGAAAGAGATCGCGGAGTTATTGCATCGGATGACGTTCAAAGCGATGCCGGCATACTGATGGACATGATCTTCGGAGGCCTGGCTATTCGTCCAGGTGGCCCGCCGAGGAGGCTCGATCGCAACCAGCGCCGAAACTATATCCACCGATGCATTGATGTCTTCCTGAACGGCGTCAGTCTGCGATCCTGTGGCCGATGATGAGACTGACATTGCCTTGCTTTTCGATCCTTCCAGCTCCACCGGCCTAAGGCTGGTCTAGTACAAGGGGATCAATCGTGGAAATCCACCCATGTCGGACGGCGGATTGAGAGGCTGTCGGTAAAGCGGACGATTCATATTTTCTTGTCCGAACGAATATCCGAGTGGAAACGCGTAATCGGTGAACTGGCGGTCCCCCGGAAGTACTTCCGTGCCGGCATCCAGCCATGAGCGCTTGGTTACGTAGATGCGAGTATGCGGCCCTGACTGATAGGATATGTTTGGACCATTGAGGCCATAATGATAGATGCGGCCGCGGTCGTCGTGCTTCTTTTTGGGGGCCGCGTGCGATTGAGTTGTGTCGATGCCGATTGAGATAATAGCGGCGGCGGCAAGCAACGCTGCGAGCTCCGTCGCGGAATTGAACTTCAGCTTCATCGCGGTTTCCTGATCGGAGCGCATTGGCTTAACGCTGCAAGCGGTGTCGGTGGCCACCATGTTTGAAAATGATTGAAAGTAAAGCACGCAAATATTGCCGAGCGTTGCTTGGCGTCGACAAACAAGGCCGGTGCGCGCCGTCAACATCGGCAGCCAGTCAAACATATGAACGACGACCGGACGACGATGGGGGCGATCAAAAAGAATTGACGTCGCACGGCAACATTCGAAGCCGCGGCAACGTTCGGCCTCGAATGTGTAGGCGCTTACATCTGTAAGGCCCCTCGCAGATCATGCGCGTGGGGACGAGCCCGTGTCGAACAGATCGACGGTTGCGGAAACGTCATTGGCAAGTTCGAGCAACATTTCAAAATAACCCGCAACATTTCGGAGATTTCATCGCCACATCCGCACCGTACGGTCGACCATCGAATTGATGGGGCGCATGAGATGAATGCCGGAATAAGAGTGCGGGGAGGCTTGTTGGCCGCCCTGATCGTGATGGTCGTGTCGTTCGGCACGATAGTTCCTTTGGCTCCGGCTGCCGCCCAGACCGCGGCGTCGACCGTGGTCGAAGGCAATCGCCGCGTCGAAGTCGAAACCATTCGCTCCTATTTCAAGCCCGGTCCCGGCGGCAGGCTCGATCAGGCAGCGATCGACGACGGACTGAAGGCGCTGATCGAAACCGGCCTGTTCCAGGACGTGCGGATCAACCAGGCCGGCGGCCGGCTGCTGGTGACCGTGGTCGAGAATCCGGTGATCGGGCGGGTCGCTTTCGAAGGCAACAAAAAGGTCAAGGACGAGCAGCTGTCCGCTGAAATCCAGTCCAAGCCGCGCGGCACGCTGTCGCGGCCGATGGTGCAATCCGACGCGCTGCGGATCGCTGAAATCTATCGACGGTCCGGACGCTACGACGTCAGCGTTACCCCTGAAATCATCGAGCAGCCAAACAACCGCGTCGATCTAATCTTCACGGTCAGTGAAGGCGCCAAGACCGGCGTGCGGTCGATCGAATTCATCGGCAACAATGCGGTCTCGTCCTATCGCCTGAAGGACATCATCAAGACCCACGAGTCGAATTTCCTGAGCTTCCTTGCGTCCGGCGATCTGTACGATCCGGACCGGGTGGAAGCCGATCGCGACCTGATCCGCCGCTATTACCTGAAGCACGGCTTCGCCGATGTGCAGGTGGTCGCCGCGCTGACCGAATACGATCCCGAAAAGAAGGGATTCCTGGTCACCTTCAAGATCGAGGAAGGCCAGCAATACCGCGTCGGTTCGGTTGAGTTCCAGTCCAACATCGCGACCTTGGACGGCAACTCGCTCCGCAGCTTCTCGCGCGTCAATGTCGGTTCGCTCTACAATGCCGAGGCGCTGGAAAAGTCGGTCGAAGAAATGCAGATCGAGACTTCGCGGCGCGGCTATGCGTTCGCGACGGTGCGTCCGCGCGGCGACCGCAATTTCGACGCCCATACCGTCTCGATCGTGTTCGCGATCGAAGAGGGCCCGCGCACCTACATCGAGCGCATCAACATTCGCGGTAATACCCGGACCCGGGATTACGTGATCCGTCGTGAGTTCGATATTTCGGAAGGCGACGCCTATAATCGCGCGCTGGTCGACCGCGCCGAGCGCCGGCTCAATAACCTCGACTTCTTCAAGTCGGTGAAGATCGTGACCGAGCCCGGCTCATCGAGCGATCGGGTGATCCTCGTTGTCGATCTCGAAGATAAATCGACCGGCGATTTTTCGGTGTCGGGCGGCTATTCGACGAGCGACGGCGCACTGGGCGAGGTCAGCGTTTCCGAGCGAAATTTCTTGGGGCGCGGCCTGTACGCGAAGGCGGCGGTCGGTTACGGACAATATTCAAGGAGTGCCTCGCTTTCATTCGTCGAGCCTTACCTGCTTGATTATCGCGTGGCGCTAGGGCTCGATGTCTACTACAAGCAACAGCTGCCAACCAGTACTACCAGCTACGGCACCACGACCTTTGGATTTTCACCCAGACTGGGGTTGGCTTTGCGCGAAGACCTTTCGCTGCAGCTTCGATATTCGATTTATCAGCAGAAGATTACGCTAACGAGCGCATACAATAACTGCAACAATGACCCGTCAAATTCAACGCTCGCATTCAATCCAACCCCAGCCTACATCAATAGTGTTTTGGGGGGTATAGATCCGACCAACGCGTCGAGTTCGTCGGTTTACGGATACGGATGCTATGGCGACGGTGAATCGGCTCTGCCGGTACGCAAAGAGCTCGCGAGCGGCGCAGCCTGGACGTCCATGGTCGGGTACACTCTGAACTACAACACGCTGGACAACACCAGGAATCCAACCGATGGCTTGCTGATCGATTTCAGACAAGATTTTGCGGGCGTCGGCGGCGACGTGAAATATCTGAAGACCGCGTTCGATACCAAGTACTATATGCCGTTGGTCGCCGATATCGTCGGTCTTGTTCATACACAGGGTGGCATTCTGACGAGTGTGGGAGACAGCAATATTCGGATGCTCGACCATTTTCAGATGGGACCGAACCTCGTCCGAGGCTTCGCCTCCAACGGTATAGGACCACGAGACATCACTTATGCGGCCTTCGGGGCGACGGGCGATGCGCTGGGTGGTACGAAATACTGGGGTGCTTCGGCCGAGTTGCAGATGCCATTCTGGTTCTTGCCGAAGGAAGTCGGATTGAAGGGTTCGGTTTATGCCGACGCCGGCTCGCTGTGGGGCTATCAGGGCCCTACGTCGTGGACCGCAACAGGGGAAGTCAACTCACCCAGTTGTCCGAAATGCGGATTGCAGTACGATGACAGCAGTCTAATCCGCAGTTCCGTCGGCGTCGGGCTGATCTGGGCCTCGCCGTTCGGTCCGCTGCGGTTCGACTATGCTGTCCCGTTGACCAAGGGGAAGTACGACAGGGTGCAGCAGTTCAAGTTCGGAGGCGGGACATCGTTTTGATCCCCGGCCTGAAAACCAGCTTTTGTCAGGCGCCTGTTGCGGCCAAAGCGGCGAAACGGGAAATCCGTGAGCCAGCCGCGCGACGATCATCAGGACGAACCGCTGCAGATTATAGCCCATGCCGTAGTTCAGGACGTTCGACGTGTCGGTCGCGCCCTTGACCAGTTGATCGGTCGTTTGAGCGCTGGCTCCGAACGGAGCGAGCAAGGCAACGCCAGCGGCAAGCACGATGCTGCGTTTCATGCATTCCTCCCAATGATCTCTAACGGATCTGCGGCGATGCAACCTGAGATGGCGGCGGCGTCAATCGAAGGACGACGTGATTTAAAAAGAGAAAATTCGTATCGTCATTATTTCGCCAAACGAAATGCGGGGGCAGTTCGAATGCGGTGAAACATGCCGAATTTACAACTCGAGCGGCGCGCGCTCAGGCGGCCGACTGACGGCTCGGCTGGCGAACCGGCAGTTGAATGCGAACGATCAGTCCATGGGGCTGCCGGTCACGCAGCGACAATTCGCCGCCATGCGCCAGCACGACGGCGCGCGCGATCGAGAGCCCGAGACCGAAGCCTGCCGCTTCATCCATGTTGCGGGCATCGTCGCCGCGCACGAACGGCTCAAGCATGATGTCCTTGCGCGCATCGGAAATGCCGGGACCGTCGTCCTCGACTTCGATCGTGATGTCGTCGGGTGACGAAATCAGACGGATGGTGGCTTCAACGCCGTAGCGGACGGCATTCTCGACCAGATTGGTGATGCTCCGGTGCAGATCGTCGGGCCGGACCATGGCCAAGGCGTGTTCCGGGCCGTCATAGACGACCCGGCTGCCCAAATCGGCGAATTGATCGGCGACGAGCTGCAGCGTGGTCGCGACATCGGCCAGCGTCATGGATTCGAGATTGCGGTCGTTGCGCAGGAAGGACAGCACCTGCTCCAGCATCGACCGCATCTGGTCGAGATCGCCCAGCATGCGGTCGCGGTGCGCGCTGTCCTCGATGAATTCGGAGCGCAGCCGCATCCGGGTGATCGGCGTCCGCAGATCGTGGCTGATCGCGGCCAGCATCCGGGTGCGGTCGTCCATCAGCGCCGTGATCCGCTGCCGCATCCGGTTCAGCGCCCTTGCCACCGAGCGGATCTCTTCGGGGCCGCGCTCGGGCAACGGCGCCGCGGCGCCGTTCAGGCTGAAGCTTTCGGCGGCCCTGGCGAACGACGACAGCGGCGCCGTCAGGGCGCGGGCCGCCCACAGGCCCAGAAGAGCGACGCTGATGACGACGAACAGCAGGGTCATCATCCAGGGGCCGGCCCAGAACGGAGGTTGCCGCCGGTCCGGCAAGATCTTCGCCGAGATCATCGCGCCGTCGGGCAGCGCGATGTCGACCCGCTGGCCGCCATCCGCCGGCGCGAATGGAAAGATCAGGTAATTGTTGCCGAGTTGCCGGCGCAGATCGCGCAGATCCCGGTCGTCCGCTTCGCCCGCCGCGGATGCGGCATCCGGCGCAGGGTTCTTGATGAGGCTCTTGATCTCCAGTTGCGGGAAGGCCCGTGCGATGTCGTCGAAAAGCCTTGGCCGTTCGACCGCGGGCGCCGCGGCGAGAAGCTGCACCGCCGCGGCGAGTTGACCACGGGCATGGTCGGGCGACGGCTCGAACTGGTCCGGCCGATGAATCAGGAAGGTCGCGGTCAGGATCAGATGAATCGCGACGATCGAGGTGACCACCAGCGCTGCGATCTGGCCGCTGATACCCTTCAGGTTGAGAAAGCCGGAGAGCTTCATGAGGAGGGCTTCATGATCAGCCGTTGGTCGCCGGCGCGACCGCATCCACGGTGGGAGTGAACATATAGCCGCCGGAACGCACTGTCTTGATCATGGTGGCGTCCTGCGGATCGGGTTCGATCTTGCGCCTGATACGGCTGACCAGCACGTCGATGCTGCGTTCGAACGAACCGGCGTTGCGGCCTTGCGTGAGGTCGAGCAGGCTGTCACGCGACAGCACGCGGCCTGGCCGCTCGCAAAAGGTCCGCAGCAGGTCGAATTCGGCGCTGGTAATCGCGACCCGCGCGCCCGCCGGATTGCGCAGCTCGCGCAGCCGCAAATCGATCCGCCAGCCCTGGAAGAAGAGCACGGTAGCGTCGTCGATGGCGCTGGCGGTGTGGGCGGTGGCCTGCCGCCGCAGCACCGCGTTGATCCGCGCCAGCAATTCGCGCGGATTGAACGGCTTGGCGAGGTAGTCGTCGGCGCCCATCTCCAGCCCGAGAATGCGATCGACGTCCTCGCCGCGCGCGGTCAGCATGATGATCGGCATCTGCGATTCCGCGCGGACCTTGCGGCACAGGCTGAGGCCGTCCTCGCCCGGCAGCATGACGTCGAGAATGAGAAGATCGACGCGATGGTCGGTCATCGCCCTGGCCATCTCGCGGCCGTCGGCCGCGGTGGTCACATGGCAGGCGTTGTTGCGCAGGTATTTGGCGATCAGCAATCGCGTCTCGCGGTCGTCCTCGACGACAAGAATATTCGGTGCTGTCACGGCCATGCGGACCTTTGTCGCTGATTCTGGAAAATTGATGCAGGATTTTTATTTCCGGATGTTTCTGAGACTCGCGGCGCAACATCGGGCAACATGCCGGCTGGCCAATCAGAACATTCTGTTAAGATCATTAAACCTAACGCCGGGGCGCTTACAAGAACCCTCGGAGTCATCATGACCTCAATCTCCGCGACCTCCAGCAGCGTCTATCAGAGCCCTCTGCAGAAGCTTCAGGCTGAGCTGCAGGCGGAAGTAACTTCCGGCGCCATCAGTTCTTCCGATCAGACGGCGCTGTCTTCCGCGTTGAAGGACATCGATACCTCGCTGCGGAGCAGCCGGGCCAGCGATTCCTCCGGCAGCGGCCAATCCGGCGCCGGAGACGTGAAGTCCAAGATCGACAAGCTGATTGACGGCGAAGTATCCAGCGGCAAGCTGACCAGCGACCAGGCCGCCGAGTTGAAGGGCGTCTTCAAGGCGGCTTTCGGTAGCGGCGGTCCTGGTGGCGCGGGAGGCCCGCCGCCTGGACCTCCGCCGGGCGGCGACAGTTCGTCCTCCAGCAGCGATTCAAGCAGTTCGAGCAGCACCACCAGCGCCGCCGACCTCTTGAAGGAACTCATCAAGGCGCTGAAATCGGCCTCGTCGACCTCATCGGCTTTGTCCTACAGTGATACCGGCAGCACCGGCACGTCCGCCGACAGCAGTTCGTCGCTATCGGCAGTGCTGCTCGACTACAAGAGCTGATTTCGGGCTGGCGCAGGCCGGTACATCGACCCGCCATCCCCCTTCTGCAGGGAAGGATGATCGGCCGGTCCCGGCCCGGCCTTAGGGGCCGCTCAGCGCGACGCCGTAGTCGACCGGCTGCAGCGATGCCGTACCGCAGCGCCAGCCGCCGCCGTCGGCCTTCTGGAACGCGAACGTCTTCTCGATCCTGACCCGGTGCGATACCGAAAAACTTTCGCGGCTAGCCTGTCCCGGCCTCGGCCTGCCGGTCTTCGGATCCCAGCAGGTGCCGGTGCAGTTCGAGGCGACCGGACTGCAGACCGAAAACGGCGAGAGCACCACCATCTCGACTTCGGCGGTCACCAGCGCGCTCTGCTCCGACACCTCGTTGTCGATCTGGAACACCCGGCTGACCGCGAGGAAATTCCCGCACGCGTTGCTCGAATCGATCTGCGCGACGCACAGATCGACGGCGTCGGCATCCGGCGAAGGCTTTCCGAGAAATTTCGACAGCGGCACGGCGCGATACCCAGCCTATATCTTCTTCACATTTTCGATGTCCGCAACAACTGCGTGCGGACCAGGCCGAGTGAAAACTCGGTCTCGCTGATGAATAGTAGATGCGAGGTTGTTTCATGGCCCACAGTCCATCTTGCTAAAAGATTGGCGTGTTGCGCTGACCAGTTGAACCCGCCGCCAAAAGCGGCACTCATTAGAGCGTCGCGATCAGGCGAAGCCAAATTATATCGCTATTTCAATAACATATGAGTTCGCAGTTTTATGCTGAATGGCGCACCATTTCCGATCAGATTTGCGAAGCATTGGAGTGGCTTGGCCTTTCGGGCCGAGGCCGGACCGAATGACCCGGTCATCCGGATCATGCTGTCCGACTCCGTCACGGCATCGACAAAGGCGACCGAATGATCGCCCCAAGCGATACTAGGCGATGCCTGATTTCGGGGCCGCCTCGGAGGTTTCCAGATCGGCCACATTGACGAACAGATTCGGAACCGTCTTGGCGCGGTCGAGAAACCACGCCACGGCGATCATGATCAGGATTCCGGCCGCGCTGACGGCGATCTGCTGCCAGATTGCGTTGCCTTGCTGGATCAGGATCCAATGCGCGCCGAACGACAGGAAGACGCCAAGGCAGAACAGCGTGAGCGAGTGTCGACCGCACAGGATGAACGGCTGCAGCCATTTGGAGGTCAGCGGCCCGCCGCGCGGCAGATATGGCGCGATCACGATCACCAGAGCGAGAAAATGCGTGAGACGCATCAGATCCAGATTGGTCTTGTCGATCGGATAGATCGCCTTTCGCATCCACTGCGGAATCAGGGCATCCAGCCACTCGATCTGCCAGCTCAACACGACCACCAGCGCAAACACGATCCATGCGAATGCGATGGCCTGAACGACGCGGGACTTGACCAGTGACTGAAGCTGGGATGCTCCGCCAATGCCGCACCACGCCGCGAAGACGAACAGCAATTGCCAGGCGAAGGGGTTGAAGTACCAGGTCGTCCCGGGCGGGTAGGACGAAAAATTCCAGCCGAACCAGCGCGCCACGGCATAGAGGATGCAAGATCCCGCCAGCGTCCAGTTCGGACGACGGACCAGGCACCACAGCATGAATGGAGTCGCCACGATCAGCGCGATAAACAGCGGTAGAACGTCGAGGTTGACCGGCTTGTAGCGCAAGGTGAGCGCCTGGCCGATCAGAATGTCGGGGTTCTCGAGGAAACTGGCGACGTTGAACTCGTCCTTGTACATCGGATTGTCGAATTTCCGGGCCGCCCGCGCAACCTGCGCGGTGAAGATCAGGAACAGCAGAATGTGGGTGACGTACATCTGCGAGGCGCGCGTCAACAGCCGCTTGGTGGCCGCGAGAAATAGGCCGCCGCGCACGATCGGGCCATAGATGTAGCCGGCCAGATAGCCGGAAATGAAAACGAAGAATTCCGCGGCGTCGCAAAAGCCATAATTGCGCAGGGTCAGCCAGGCGACGATGTTGTCGGGGATGTGGTCGAGGAAGATCATCCACAACCCGATCCCCCGGAGCAGATCGAACCGGAGATCACGTTCGACGCCAACCGCCAGAGGCGCCGCGAACCCATTTGTCATAGTTCCCCCCCGTCTTTGTTCGCGAGCGAACGCCAGCAGTTCCGCTTGAGCCTGAGCCTATGGTCGATCGGAGGAATGACTGGCGGCGCATGGACGTCGTGCGTCATCAGCCGCGCTATGCGTCGAAAACCCGTCCACTCCAAAATTTGCGTTGCCGTCACCGCCCCTCGATCAGCGGGGAGCGTTCGACAAGCAGCATTGTGAATTGTATCAATCGCATTCGATTTGAAAACTGTTGAATGTGTCCCGTCGCGACGCCCGGGCGACCTGCCTGGGCGCCGGACGGCACCGTGCGGATACGGGCAGTCATCCCGGCGTTGCATCGCCGCCATCCGATGACCGGTAACAAAGTAACATTCCGGATTCCCCCGGAAAGGTCAACTCTCTCCGCCGGCAACAGCAATGGTGCTGTGGCGGAGCCGGCAGAAATGAGTGCGCCGGCAGTGCCGATCGGAAACGGCTACCCCAAACGGCTGCCGGGTACCCCATTATAATTGTTTGATTTTCGTCATCGCGTCGGTCGAACCCGCGCGCCTGTCGGCTGCCAGACGTTGTGTCGATTGGCGGGCTCACGCGCAGCGGCACCGGCACCGCTGCTGAGCTAGCCGTTTGCCAGCGTGGATTCGTTGTCGTAGATTCCTGTTGGTCAGGTATTGGGCATTCCGGGGCCCTGGCCGCGGATGGAATGGCAATTGTCGGTGCGTGTCTCGATGCCTGGTCTCAGCCGATGACCGATCTGGCCCGTGATCAGGTTGGCGATGCCCGGCAAGCCGGATTGTCGTCCGCAAGCGGCCTGCCGTGGCAGCGGGTGACGGGCCGCTCGGCCGCGATTGATCCGTTCGACCTGGCATCTCTCTTTTTGTTGGCCGCTCTGGCGGTTCTGGTCCTGGCGACCTTCCGCGATTACGCCATTACCAACGACGAATGGGTGCAGCAGCGCTACGGCGAACTCATCATCGCCTATTACAAGAGCGGCTTGACCGATCGCGCCGTCTTCGAATTCGACAATCTCTATCTGTATGGCGGGTTGTTCGACGTCGTGGCGGTGCTGCTCGGCGGGGTGTCCGCGCTCGATCCGTTCGACATCAGGCACCTGATGAGCGCCATGATCGGCGTCGCCGGCATTGGCGCCGCGATCGCAACCGCGCGGATGATCGCCGGTGCGCGCGCGGGATTGCTGGCCGGCGCGTCGCTGGCCGCTTGCGGCCTCTGGTATGGCGCCATGTTCCATCATACCAAGGATGTCCCGCTCGGCGCCGCGATGGCTGGCGCGCTGTACTTCCTGATCCGCGCCGCCCGCGATTGTCCGGCCCCGCAATTGCGCTTCGTGGTCGGATTCGGCGTGCTGACCGGTGCCGCGCTGGGCGTCAGGGTGCTCGGGCTGCTGCTGGTGTGCTACATCGGCGTCGCCGTGCTGTTCAATGTTCCGTCGCTGGCGGGACGCAATTGGCGCCAGCTGACCGATCGGGTCGCCCGCTCGCTGCTCGGCTTCGTCCCGGCGCTGCTGATCGCCTATCCGATCATGATCGTCACCTGGCCCTGGGCGGCGCTGGCGCCGCTCAATCCGCTGCGCGCATTGCTGACGTTCGAAATGCTCGACTACGATATCCGAACTCTGCTGGCCGGGAAAATCTACCTGATGGCAACGGTGCCACGGTGGTACGTCCCGGTCTACCTAACGATCAAGATCCCGCTGCTGTTGCTGGCGGGGGCGGCGCTGGCGCTGGGGACCCTGGCGGTGCCTCGCCCGACCGGATGGGTCCGGCCCGATCAGGCGCCGCGCGACACCGCCATCGTCGCGGTGGCCGCGTTGTTTCCGGTGCTCTGCGAGGTGGTGATCGGCGGCCCCGCCTTCTGCGGTCCGCGGCATTTTCTGTTCGTGTTGCCGCCGCTCGCGATTTTGGCGGGGATCGGTCTCGATGTCGTGGTCCGGGCGACAACAATGCGGAGCGCGGCGCTGGGCGCCATGACGTTCGGGCTGATCGCGGCCGGCCTATCGTGGAACGGGGCGACGATGTACCGGCTGCATCCCTATCAGTATCTGTACTACAATGAGCTGGTCGGCGGGCTGCAGGGCGCGTCGCGTCGATACGACACCGACTACTGGTTTACGATGATGCCGGAGGCCGTCGACCGGCTGGCGGCCTATATCGCCAGGACCGATCCCCCCGGAACGACCGGTCGGGTCTACACCGTGTCGCTGTGTGGCGAGCGGGATTCATTCCTGCGCAAGGCGCCGGCCAATTTGCGCTGGGCGCAGGACTGGGAGACGGCGGATTTCTTTATCGCGCCGACCCACATGAACTGCGACCGCGATATTGACGCCAAGGTGGCCGTGACCATCGAGCGCATGGGTGTGCCGATCGGCTACGTCAAGGATCAGCGCGCCAAGACCCGGCCGACCATGGCGGGGCCCTAGCGCGTGAGGTCCGATTGTCCGATCGGCGACTGCGCTGGCTGGATCCAGTCCCGCCAGGCCGGGCTGTGGCGGCGCGAATAAAACCAGATTGGCGCCAAGCTCCAGTTGATATTGCCAGCCATTATGCGACGTTCCCAGAGACAGGATGCGAACACCTTGTGCCGCGTTGAAGGCCCGGCTCGCGCGGTTCAATTATCCGGTCCTGCAATCATGGGGGGCCCCGAATGAATGTGTCGATCGCGGTCTCGTCGGTGCGGCTGGATTGGCTTGTCGCCGCGGGCTCTTGACAGATGAGGACCGCAATCGCCGCCCGCGGCCGGGCTGATCGCATTCATCAGCGAAGAAATCCGCTCCCGAGACGGGGGCGATGAGCTTGGCTATCGATCAGACCGCTCCACCGCTCAAGAGCGCCGCCGAAGCCGGCGCGCGGGATCCCGCGTCTGCGACCGACCCGCACTCCAGGACGCTCGCGCCGCAGGTGGCCGTGCGCGAGTTGCGGCTCGATCTGTTTCGCGGTCTGGCGCTGTGGCTGATCTTCATCGATCACGTCTCACCCGATGTCCTGACTTGGTTCACCATCCGCAGTTACGGCTTCAGCGACGCCGCGGAGATTTTCATTTTCGTGTCCGGCTATACGGCGGCCTTCGTCTATGGCCGGGCCATGGTCAAATCCGGCATCGTGATTGCGACCGCGCGGATCATGCGGCGGGTCTGGCAGATCTATGCCGCGCATGTGCTGCTGTTCGCGGTTCTGATTACCGAGGTGTCCTACGTTGCCGTCATCCTCGGAAAGCCGTTCTATGCGCAGGAGGTGGTGATCGGGCCGTTCCTCGATCAGCCCGGCCCCGCGATGGTCCAGGCGCTGCTGCTGAGATATCGCCCGCTCAATATGGATGTCCTGCCGCTCTATATCGTTCTGATGGCGTTCCTGCCGTTGATCCTGAAGCTGATCGCGTGGCGCGCCAATCTCACGCTGGCAGCCTCCGTCTTGCTTTATGCGCTGTCCCGGCAATATCATTTGAACCTGACGGCCTATCCGGGCGGAGTCTGGACCTTCAATCCCTTTGCCTGGCAATTGCTGTTCGTGTTCGGCGCATGGTGCGCGTTGGGTGACCCCGGAAAATGGATGTCGCGACTGATTGCATCGCCGATCACGCTGTGGGTCGCGCTTGCCTATCTGTTCGCGTCGTTCGGCCTGACGATGACCTGGTATTTCCCGCAGCTGGAAGGCGTCGTACCGGATGGGCTGGGCCGATGGATCTATCCGATTGGCAAGACCGATCTCGACCTGCTCAGGTTCTTGCATTTTCTCGCGCTCGGGGTGGTTGCCGTGCGGCTGGTGCCGGCAGGGTGGCCCGGCCTGACGTCGCCCTGGCTCGCGCCAATGATCCTGTGCGGGCAACGTTCGCTGGAGATCTTCTGCCTCGGCGTCGCCCTGGCCTTTGTCGGATATTTCGTGCTGACGGAGACGGGTGCGGGGCTCGCGCTCCATGCCCTGGTTGGCGTTGTTGGAATCGCCATCCTGTCCGCCGTGGCCTGGTCGATGTCGTGGTTCAAATTCAGGATCGACAAGAATGGCGCAGGTCGCTGACGCTGGCGCGGCCGTCCACGCGCGCAGCAGCGCCGGGTCGTCCCGCCGCCTCTGCGCGACCGTGACGCGCCGGATGCCGCGCCGGAGGTCGCCGTCTGGCGTCGCGGCCGGCTTTTGGATAGTCTCGCAACGGCTGTTTTTTGAATCACGCAGAGGAATTTGAGATGGCTGGAATGCGATTTGGGCTTGCAATGGTGACGGCACTGCTGCTGTCGGGGTCGGTCGCCGTGGCGGAGCAGGCGGGCAAGCCCTGCGCCGGCGATATCAAGAAACTATGTGCCGGCATCGCGCCGGGCGATGGCCGGATCAAGGCCTGCATCAAATCGCATCTGAGCGAATTGTCGCCGGCCTGCGAGGATCGCGTGCTCACCGTGGCGGTGGCCGGAAAGGTCTGTGCGGCCGATGTTGCTAGTCTTTGTGCCGGCGTGGTGCGCGGCACCGGCGGTGTCAGATCCTGCGTGAAAGCGCACCTCGCGGAAGTGAAGGACCCCTGCAAGGATGCGATGTCCCGCGCCGCGTCGGGCAGGAAGCTGCTGGGCCGCGGGGATCTCTAGCAAGCAGAGCCCGGCCCGCGATCGCAGATCGTCAGGGCCGTCACGGCGATGCGAACAAACGGTGCCGGGCCTGCGCGCGTCAAGCGCGAGGGGCAGTTGCGGGCCGACGGCATCCGCCATCCGCCGCTCAGCCCTGGCTGACAGCGAATTCCGGCGGGGGGATCTCGTCCTTGCGGTGGCAGGCGACGAAGTGCTCCGCGCCGATGGCGTCGAGATAGGGCGATTCCTCGCGGCAGCGATCGACGGCGAACGGGCAGCGTTGCGCGAAGCGGCAGCCGGGCGGCGGATCGACCGGCGACGGCGGATCGCCCTTGACCAGATAGCGCGCCTTCAATTCGTCGCGCAGCGGTCCTGGCGGCACCGCGGCGGCGACCAGCGACCAGGTGTAGGGATGGCGCGGTTCGGTGAACAGCACCGACGCCGGCGCCTGCTCGGCGATCTTGCCGAGATACATCACCGCGATCTCGTCGCAGAAATGCTGGATCACGCCGAGATCGTGCGAGATGAAGATGTAGGTCAGCCCGCGCTCGCGCTGCAGCTTCTTCAGCAGGTTGAGGATCTGCGCCTGGATCGCGACGTCGAGCGCGGACACCGCCTCGTCGCAGACGATCAGCTCCGGCTCCGGCGCCAGCGCACGT
The DNA here is from genome assembly GCF_013377015.1 of Rhodopseudomonas sp. GTDB lineage: Bacteria > Pseudomonadota > Alphaproteobacteria > Rhizobiales > Xanthobacteraceae > JARJEH01. The sequence continues at coordinate 1,264,002 of NZ_JACABA010000002.1, forward strand.
GCGATGCACAGCCGCTGCCGCTGTCCGCCGGAGAACTGGTGCGGAAACAGGTCGGCGGCCTCCGGCGGCAGGCCGACCTCGGCGAGCAATTGCAGCACGCGCGCATCGCGCTCGCTCGGGGTGCCGATCTGCAACAGATCGAGCGGCTCGCGCACCTGGTCGCCGGCGCGCCGCCGCGGATCGAGCGCCGAGAACGGATCCTGGAACACGATCTGCAGATGCCGGCGCACCTGCCGCAACGGCTCGCCGGTCAGCGGCATCACGTCCTCGCCGCGGAACACGATCTGGCCGGAGGTCACCGGCACCAGCCGCAGGATCGCCTGCGCGGTGGTCGATTTTCCGGAGCCGCTCTCGCCGACGATGCCGAAGGTGGTGCCGCGACGGACCCGGAAGCTGACGCCGTCGACGGCATGGACGAAGGACGGCTTCGACCACGGCCGTTGCCGGCCGGTACGGAAATGCACCACCAGGTCGTTGACGTCGAGCAGATACGGACTGCCCGCGACGGGCCACATGCTGTCCTGAACGATCATGCTGCGATCTCCGCGACGCGCCAGCACGACACCGCATGTCCCGCCGTGATGTCGTGCAGCGGCGGCTGCGGCCGCGACCGGCAGATCGCGCCGGCGTTGGCGCAGCGCGCCAGGAACGCGCAATCCGGCCCGCGGGCGCCGAGCGACGGCACCATGCCGGGAATCTCGCCGAGGTCGACCCATTGCTCGGGCCGGGCCGTGCCGACGCTCAGATGCGGCACGCAGGCGAGCAGGCCGCTGGTGTAGGGATGACGCGGCCGGTCGACCAGCTGCTGCGCCGGTCCGGTCTCGATGCAGCGGCCGGCATAGAGCACGGCGACGTCGTCGGCGAGTTCGGCGACGGCGCCGAGATCGTGGGTGATCAGCACGATCGCGGTCTCGGTCTCGTCCTGCAATTGCGCCAGCAGATCGAAGATCTGCGCCTGCACGGTGACGTCGAGCGCGGTGGTGGGTTCGTCGGCGATCAACAGCTTCGGCCTGCAGGCCAGCGCCATCGCGATCATCACCCGCTGCCGCATGCCGCCGGACAATTGATGCGGATAGGCCTGAGCGCGCTGCTCGGCGGCGGGAATTTGCACCGCCTTGAGAAAGCCGACCGCCTGCTCGGCGGCGTCGGCGCGGCCGAGCCGGCGGTGATAGCGCAGCACCTCGGCGATCTGGTCGCCGACGGAGTAGAGCGGATTGAGCGCGGTCATCGGCTCCTGGAACACCATCGACATCGCATTGCCGCGCAGCGCCCTCAGCCGCCGCGGCCGCGCCGTCAGCACGTCCTCGTCGTCGAGCAGCACCCGGCCGCCGGTGATCACGAAGCCGTCCGGCAGCAGCCGCATGATCGCCAGCGCGGTCATGCTCTTGCCGCAGCCGGATTCGCCGACCAGCGCGATGGTGCGGCCCTTGTCGACAGTGAACGACAGATTCTCCAGCACCGGGACCAGCTCGCCGGTGCGGCTCGTCATGCTGACGCTGAGATCGTCGACGCGAAGCACCGGGGCCATTGTCACCTCCGTCGCAGGCGCGGATTGACCGCATCATTGACGCCGTCGCCGACCAGGCTGATCGCCAGCACCGCGAGAAAGATCGCCGCGCCGGGGAACGTCACCGCCCACCAAGCGTCGAGCACGTAGTTGCGGTTCTGTCCGATCATCAGCCCCCAGCTCATGGTGTTGGGGTCGCCGAGGCCGAGGAAGCTGAGCCCGCCCTCGAACAGGATGGCGACGCCGATCGCCAGCGTCGCCGAGACGATGATCGGCGGCAGCGCGTTCGGCAGTACCACCCGCAGGATCAGATGCGCGTTGCCGGCACCGGCGGCACGCGACGCCTTGATGAAATCGAGGTCGCGCAGCCGCATGAATTCGGCGCGCGTCAGCCGCGCCGCCGCGGTCCAGCTCACCGCGCCGATCGCCAGCGTGATGGTGGTGAGCTTCTGGCCGAACAGCGTCACCAGCACCATCGCGAACAGCAGCGGCGGCAGCACCTGGAAGAATTCGGCGATCTTGACCAGCGCGCTGTCGATCCAGCCGCCGAAGAAGCCGGAGAGCGCGCCCACGGTGACGCCGATGCTGATGGTGATCAATGCGGCGACCGCGCCGACCATCAGCGTCGCGCGGCCGCCATGGATCAGGCCGGCCAGGATGTCGCGTCCGAGATAGTCAGTGCCCAGCAGCGCATCGGCGGAGGGCGGGGTGAACGGCAGGCCGGCGATGTCGAGCGGGTCGACCGGATAGACCAGCGGCCCGAACAATGTGCCGAGCACCAGCACCAGCAGCATCGCGGCGCCGGCGACGCCCGACGGGCTGCGCAGGAATTGCCGGAACGCGGCCTTGGTCGGCGACGCCGCCTTGGCGGCCGGCAGCGCCGCCGGCGCCGCAGCCACGATCAGCGACGGATCGAGCGTGCTCATCTGGCCCCCGCGCGGATTCGTGGATCGATCAGCCGATACACGATGTCGGTGATGATATTGGCGGCGATCACCATCATGGCGGAGAAGAACAGCACCGCCATCAGCGTCGGGTAGTCGCGGCGCAGGATCGAATCGAACACCAGTCGCCCCATCCCGGGCCAGCTGAACACCGTCTCTACCAGTACCGCGCCGGCGAACAGGTTACCGAACTGCAGCCCGACCACGGTGACGATCGGGATCAGCATGTTGCGTAGCGCATGCTTGACGATCACCACGGTTTCCGGAAGCCCCTTGGCGCGCGCGGTGCGAATGTAGTCCGCCGACAACACGTCGATCATGTTGACCCGCGCCAGCCGGCTGTATTGGGCGATGAACACCAGCGCCAGCGTCAGCGACGGCAGCACCAGATGCTTGGCGACGTCGAGCAGATAGGCGAAGCCGGTCTTGGGATTGACCACGTCGGCCATGCCGCTGACCGGCAGGATAGGCCACACCGACCCGAACAGCAGCAGTAGCATCAGGCCGGTCCAGAAGATCGGCGCGGCGTAGCCGGCCAGCGACAGCACGGTGACGCCGTGGCTGAGCAGGCCGTTGGGCCGCCGCGCGCTGACTACGCCCAGCATGGTGCCGACCAGCACGGCGGCGATCAGCGACGAGAACGCCAGATACAGCGTCGCCGGCAGCCGTTGCAGGATCAGGCCGAGCACCGGCTCGTTGAAGTAATACGAGTAGCCGAAGTCGCCGCCGGCGACGTTGTGCAGATAGGTCATCAGTTGTTCGAACAGCGTGCGGTCAAGGCCGTATTTGGCCCGCAGCGCCGCCACCACCTCCGCCGAGGCGCCGCCCATCTCGCCGGCGATCACTTGCACCGGATCGCCCGGTGCAAGATGGATCAGGCAGAAATTGAGCACCAACACCGCGAGCAGCAAAGCCGCGGCGTTGACCAATTTCCCCAGGATATGCGCGACGAGATTCATGGTGCGCCTTTGCGTGCCGAGCGGCGGTGTCAGGTCTTCGGCGGCGTCGCCCAGTACAGTTCGTCGAGCGGCGACATCACCCCCCAGATCGTGGTCGGCAGGCCGGAGAGCCCCTTGCTGAAGGCGTTATAAAACGGCGTCGCGTTGACGAAGTAGATCGGCGCGTCCGACACCACGATCTTCTGGAACTCGGAATACAGCGCCTTGCGCTTCTCCGGCGAGGTTTCCGTGGCCGCCTTGGCGAGGATCTCGTCGACCTTCGGGTTGCTGTATTGCTGGGTGTTGGACCAGATGATGCCCTTGCGGATGTTGGAGGTCAGATAGGTGCGGTCGACGCCGATCACCGGATCGCCCCAGTTGAACACGGTGTCCATGGTGAGGTCGAAATCGTGATTGGCGACGCGCTGCGCCCAGGTCGGGAAATCCGACGCCGCCCGCACTTCGATCTTGAGTCCGACCTTCTTCAGCTGCGAGCGCAAATATTCGGCGATGTTGCGCTGCTGCTCGTCGGCTCCGGGAATATAGTCGATGGTCAGCGTGGCGCGGGTGCCCTCGGCGTCGGGCTTGAGCCCGGCTTCGTCGAGCAGCTTGGTGGCCTTGGCAAGATCGAATTTGTAGGTCTCGACCTTCTTCTCCTCAAGCAGCGATCCCGGCGCGATCGGGCCGGTCGACGCCGTTGCCTTGCCGCCCATCAGCTTGTCGATGATGAAGTCGCGATTGGCGGCGAAGCCGATCGCCTGACGCACCCGGACGTCGTCGAGCGGCTTCTTCTTGGTGTTGAAGGCGAGCCAGTTCAGCGGACCGATGCCGGCGAAGCCCTTGTCGGTGACGGTGAGGTTGGGGGACTTCTCGAGCCGGGCGATGTCGCGCACGCCGCTGACGAACGGCACGATGTTGACCTCGCCGCGTTCCGCCGAGACCATCATGGCGTTGGGATCGGAGATCAGCCGCACCACGATCTTGTCGAGCTTCGGCCGGCCCTTGATGAAGAAGCGATCGAATTTCTCCAGGGTGTAGAATTCGCCCTGCTTGTACTCGGTCAGCCGGAACGGACCGGAGCCGACCGGCTTCAGATTGGCCGGATGGGTCTTGATATCCTGGCCGTCGCCATAGACGTGCTTGGGCAGGATCGGCATCAAGGCCGGCGACATCGCCAGCAGCAGCGCCGGATGCGGGTGCGACAGCTTGATCACCGCCGTATAGGGATCGGGCGTCTCCACCTTGTCGACCGCGGCCAGCATGGTCTGGAACGGGTGGTTGGCCTTGATCGCGATGATCGAGAACGCGACATCCTCCGAAGTCACCGGCTGGCCGTCGTGGAACACGGCGTTCTTGACCAGGTTCAGGGTCACCGACAACCCGTCCGGCGACACCTTCCAGGATTCCGCCAGATACGGCTTCGGATTCCAGTTGTCGTCGTAGCGCAGCGGGCTGGCGAAGATCTGGGCGCTCGGCATCGCGGTGGCGATACCCGATTGCACCGCGCCGTTGAAATGCCGCGGCACCTGCGTGCTGCCGATCACCACGGTGCCGCCCGCGGTCTGGGCGCGCGATGGCCCCGGCAGGCCGAGCATGACGGCGGCCCCGAGGGCTGTGACGAGGAGGGATCGCTTCGACAACATGGGCAGGACTCCGCTCTGAAGGGTGAAGGATGACGTGGACCGATCGGCACCACGCGGGTGCCGACGAAGCGCGGCAGGCAGGACGGCTCTCACGACAGAGCCCGGGGCGCGAGCGCCCGGTCGAGAATGGCGTCGAGTTCGGCCGGCGGCGGCAAATCGCTGGTGCCGACGCCGACCAGCACGATGCCCGGCGTCGTCGCCGGCTGATCCGGCGTTGGCGACGACAGCGTCCAGACCTTGTCGACCATCTGGAACACCTTGGCGTCGGCGTCGCCGTCGAGGCGGCACGATCCTTTCAGCCGCAGCAGTTGCGGCGGCAGCGCGGCGACCGCGCCGGCGAAACGGTTGCGGTCGAATGCGCCGTCGCGCCGATAGGCCCAGCGGCTGAATTCGGCGTCGTGATCGGGCACGTCGGATGGCGTGGTTTCGGCGCAGATGAAATTGGCGGCGGCGGTGCCGCCCAGCGCCGCCAGCGTCGGCATCGTCGCGCGCGACGTCACCACGATGCGCAGCTCCGGCCGCAGCGCGATCAGCGCCTTGCGGGCGGTATCGAGTGTCTCGGCATCAACTAGATCGCTCTTGTTCAGCAGAACGACGTCGCAGCGCTCGAACTGGCCGCGCACAGTGTCGCCGACACGCGGGTCGGTCAACAGCCGGGCGATCCGCGTGGCGTCGGCTATGACGATGACGCGGTCGAGCCGCAGCGTCGGCTCGACCAGCGCGATCTCGGCGATCCGCCACGGATCGCCGACGCCGCTGGCCTCGATGACGATGTGCTCGAACGGCGTTTCGGCGTCGAGCACCCGGCTCATGGTCTCGATGAAGCCGCCGCCGATGCTGCAACAGATGCAGCCATTGGTCAGCGTCATGGTGGCGCCGTCGTGGCGCTGGATCAGCGAGGCGTCGATATTGATCTCGCCGAAATCGTTGACCAGCACCGCGCTACGTGGAGCGCCGGCGGCGAGCAGATGATTCAGGAAAGTGGTTTTACCAGCGCCGAGAAAGCCGCCGATCACCGTGACTGGAATGGTCGCGGACGATCCCGTCATGCGCGAGGCGCCTCCTTGACGAGGCCACCGACGACGGTGCCCCAGATCGGAATATCTTTCAGCCGCTCCGGCGCCACCGTCAACGGGTCATCCTCGAGCACCACGAAATCGGCGAACTTGCCGGTCTCGATGCTGCCGACCAGGTGATCCAGCTTCAGCGTATAGGCCGCACCGATGGTGACCGCACCGAGCGCCTGCTCCACGGTCAGCGCCTCGGTGTCGCGGCCGAGCACGCGCCCGCCCGACGAGATCCGGTTGACCGCGCACCACACCGTGAACAGCGGCGCCAGCGGCGTCACCGGCGCGTCGGAATGAATCGCATAGGGCACGCCGAGCCGTTGCGCGGTACCGGTGGCGTCGAGCCGGGCGGCGCGCTCCGGTCCCATGGTCAGCTCGTAATGCGCGTCGCCCCAGTAGTACAGGTGATTGGCGAACAGGTTGACGCAGACCCCGAGCGATTTCATGCGCCGGAACTGCGCGGCGTCGGCCATCTGGCAATGCTGCAGGGTGTGACGATGATCCGGCCGCGGCGCCGCGATCTGCGCCGCTTCGATCGCATCCAGCGCGAGTTCAGTCGCCTCGTCGCCATTGGTATGAATGTGCAACTGAACGCCGGCGCGGTGATAGGCTTCGACCAGCCGCGGCAATTCCTCCGGCGCGATATACCACAAGCCGTTGGCGGCGCCGTTGTGATAGCCGGGCCAGCGCAGCCGCGCGGTGAAGCCCTGGATCGAGCCGTCGACCACCAGCTTGACGATGCCGTAGTGCAGCTTGTCATTGCCGTCGGCGCGTAGCGCCGCCAGCTTGGCGATCGCCTGCTGCGGGGTGTGCGACACCGAGGCCAGCGCCGGCACCAGCCGGACGCCGAACTCCGAGTCCTCGGTTGCGGCCCGATAGACTTCGAGGGTTTGGTCGGTCAGGTCGTTGTGCAAATCGGTGATGGTGGTGACGCCCTGGACGCAGGCGGACGCGGCGTAGCGCGCGACGTCCTTCTTTGTCAGGTTGCCGGATTGCGGATTGCGTCCGAGCGCGCGAAACGCCCGCAGCCGCGCGGCGATGCCCTGCAGCTCGCCGCTCGCCAGCCCATCGGCGCCGGCGACGACGCCGGAAATGTCGGTGGCGCGCAACAGTTGGGTCAGCTCCAATACCTGGGTATTGACGTTGCTGATATGGAAGCTGGCGTGGATCACCATTACCGATCGCGTGGTCGAGACCCGATCGAGATCCTGGCGGGTCAGCATCTTGCTGCCGATATGCAGCGGATCGAAGCCCCAGGCGAACAGCGGCGCTTCCGGATCGGTCATCGCCGCCTCGGCCTGTTGCAGCCGGGCGACGATCGCATCGATGTCGGGTGCTCCGGGAACGGTGCGGCCTTCAGGCGAGCGGCGGTCGAACGCGCCGACGTAAGGCAGCAGCCACATCAGGCCTTCCATGATGTGGCTGTGGCCTTCGACGAAGCCGGGCAGCAGCACCTTGTCGGCAAAGCGCTCGTCGAGTCTGGCGCCACCGACGCAAAGCTCCGCGGCTGTCCCCGTCGCCACGATGCGGCCGTCGCGTACCGCGACATGCGTCGCGCTCGGCCGCGACGGATTCATCGTGATGATGTTGCGGGCCGCAAAGACTACGGTGTCGTGGCTCACGCTGTGTCCCCTCAAACTTGCGACTGCGAGCGTGAAGCGATCCACCGTGCCAGACTAGCGCCAGATGCCAAGCACGAATAGGGCCAGCGGTTCGCTTAATGTCGCTGCTCGGTCGCGGTTAATGGCTTGCTTCTTGCATATCGAATGCATCAGCGGCAACATCCGAAACCGGCGGCGATCAACGCGGCCGTCGGATTTGCAGGGGGATCGATTTGGGCAAGCTCGCACAGCTGACATTTCGGAACGCCGCAGGTTCTACCGCCGCCCCCGGCAACAACGACGCATTGTTCTGGGGCGCGCTGTTCCAGGGCCTGAATCGGGGCGGATCGTTCCTGCAGTTACAGATCAGGCAAATCATCGTCACCGCGATCGAGGATGGCAGGCTGCCGCTCGGGATGCGGATGCCGTCGAGCCGCGATCTCGCCGCGGTGCTCAAGGTGTCGCGCAACACCGTGGTGATCGCCTTCGAGCAATTGGTCGATCAGAACTTCCTGGTGTCGCGCCAGCGCAGCGGTTATTTCGTCGCCGGTCTGCCAAAGAAGTTCGCAACCGCCGCGCGCCAGCCCTTTGAGGCGGCGAGCCGCGGCGACGAACAATGGACCTCGCGCTTCGCGCTGCGGCCGTCGGCCTACCGCAATATCGTCAAGCCGCTCGACTGGCAGGCCCATCCCTACCCATTCATTTTCGGCCAGTTCGACCCCAGCCTATTTCCGACCAATGACTGGCGTGAAAGCGCCCGCGCCGCGCTCAGCGTCTCGGAAATCAACAATTGGGCGCGCGACCTGATCGATGGCGACGATCCGGCGCTGATCGAGCAACTCCAGCTTCAAGTGCTGCCGCGCCGCGGCATCCACGCCCGCTCCGACGAGATCATGATCACGATGGGCGCGCAGCACGCGCTGTATCTGATCGCCACCTTGTTGATCAAACCCGACACCAGGGTCGGGATCGAGGAGCCGGGCTATCCCGACGCCCGCAACATCTTCCGGATGCTGACGCCGAATGTGGTACCGCTGCGTTCGGACGCCCACGGCGTGGTGCCCGATGCGAGTTTCGCAAGCTGCGCGCTGGCCTATGTGACCGCAAGTCATCAATGCCCGACGTCGGTGGTGATGCCGCTGGCGCGGCGGTTGGCGTTGCTGAAGGCGGCGCAGGATGGCGACGTCGTCGTGATCGAGGACGATTACGAGGGCGAGTTGATGCCGGAGGCGGCGACGCTGCCGCCGTTGATGAGTCTCGATCGCCACCGCAACGTGCTCTATGTCGGCAGCCTGTCGAAGGCGCTCGCGCCCGGACTGCGGCTCGGCTACGTCGTGGCGCCGGCGCCGGTGATCCGCGAATTGCGCGCGTTGCGGCGGCTGATGCTGCGTCATCCGCCGCTCAACAATCAGCGCGTCGCCGCGCTGTTTATCGGCCTCGGCCATTATCGGTCGCATCTGCAGCAGGTCGGCAGCGTGTTGCTGGAGCGCGCGCGGATCCTCGACCGGTTGCTGCCGCGGCATCTGCCGGACTGCACCTGGTCGCGCGGTACGGGCAGTACCAATTACTGGATTTCCTGCCCGCCGGGCATCGACGCCACCAGCCTGGCGCGGGCCGCGCTCGAAGAAGGCGTGGTGATCGAACCGGGCGACGTATTCTCGATGGATGAGAATGCCAGCCGGCATTGCTTCCGGCTCGGCTTCTCCTCGATCCGCACCGACCGCATCGAGGTAGGCATCGAGCGGCTCGGTCAGGTGCTGGCGCGGCAACGGCGGTCCTAGGCTGCGACGGCTGAGCGCCGACGCGCCGCGTCACATCAATTCGCTGATCCCCTTGATGGCGCTGCCGAGCGCGATCAGTCCGAGGCTTGCGATCGACACTTGACGGTGCAGCGCGTCGCTGCCGCGGCGAAAGCCGTATTCGCCGATCATGGTGCCGAGCAGCATCACCGGCCAGGCGATCGCCGCCAGCCACAGCACCCGGGCGCCGACCAGTCCGACCGTGGTCTCGCTGATGAAGGCCGCGATCGAGGTGGCGAGAAACAGCACCAGCAGCGAGGCCCGCGCCGCGACCCGGCCGAACGGTCCGGACATGTAGTACACCACCGCCGGCGGCCCGGGCATCGCCGCCAACCCGTTGAACAGGCCGGCGATTAGGCCGACCGCGGCGGTGATCGGCCGGTCCGGGATTGCGGCCAGCGCAAAGCCGCGGCCGAGCAGCCAGACCGCGCCGGCGGTGATCATCGCGATCACGATCCGCGCCACCGGCGCCGGCGCGACGCTGAGCGCCAGCGCGCCGAGCGGCGAGCCGATCACCACGCCTGCGATCAGCCAGCGCAGCGACGGCCAATGACAATCGCGCGAGGCGCCGCGCAGATCGGTGAGGCCGCCGAGCAGCTGCAGCGCGACGGCGACCGGAACGGCCTGCGCCGGCGCCATGAAAACGCCGAGCAATGGCACCGCCGCCAGCGCGAAGCCGAAGCCGGTGAAGCCGCGCAGCAAGGCTGCGATCAGCACCACCGCCAGCGTGCTGCCGACGATCATCGGCGTCAGCGATGCTGCGGCGAAGGCGGCGTGCGCCGCCGCGATCGGGTCATCCATGCTGATGTCCGGTCATCGCATATCGATGACGATGGTCTTCTTCCGGGTGAAGTGCTCCAGCATGGCCTCGAGCGAGGCCTCCTTGCCGAGACCGGACTTCTTGAAGCCGCCATAGCTCAGATTGGGCTGGATCGTCAGGTTCTGGTTGACCTGGACGTAGCCGGCGTCGAGCCGCGCTGTGGCGCGCAACGCGGTGCGCAGGTCCATCGTCCACACCGTCGCGGCGAGCCCGAAATCGCTGTCATTGGCCTTCGCAAGCACGTCGTCCTCGTCGCTCCAGGACTGCACGCAGACCACCGGTCCGAAGATCTCCTCGCGCATCAGCGGACTGTCCTCCGGCAAGCCGGTGACGATGGTTGGCTGCAGGAACAGGCCGTCCTTGAGATGGCTGGCGGTGGGCAGCGCGCCGCATCGCAGCGTGGTCGCCCCCGGTGTGGCTTCGCCAAGCGCGATGTAGGATTCGATCTTGGTCTTCTGCTTTTGCGAGATCACTGTGCCGATGTCGGTGGCCTCGTCGAGCGGGTCGCCGATCGTCAGCGTCGATACCGCGTCGCGCAGCGCTGCGACGAAATCATCGAAGCGGCTGGCGTGGACGTAGATCCGGCTCGCCGCGGTGCAGCTCTGGCCCTGCCGGGTGAAGCGCATCCCGGCGACCGCGCCGGCGACCGCGCGCGGCAGATCGGCGTCCGGATAGACGATCATCGGGCTCTTGCCGCCGAGTTCGAGGCTGACCGGAATGATTTTCCGCGCGGCGCTTTGATAGATCAGTTCGCCGACCGCCTGCGAGCCGGTGAAGGTGACCTTGGCAACGTTGGGATGTTCCACCAGTGTCATGCCGCAGTCGCGGCCGGTGCCGCAGATCACGTTCAGCACGCCGGGCGGCAGCAATTCGGCGATCAGTCGCGCGGCCTCGATAGTGGCGAACGGCGCTTCTTCCGAGGCTTTCACAACGACCGTGTTGCCCGCCACCAGCGCTGGCGCGATCTTCAGCATCATCAGCACCAGCGGCACGTTCCACGGCAGGATCGCCGCGACGACGCCGAGCGGTTCGCGGGTGGTGAAGCTAAGGACCTGCGGATCGAACGGCAGCGTCTCGCCTTTCAGCTCGGAGGCGAGGCCGGCATATAGGGTGATAATGTCGATCGCGACCGCGATCTCGCCGCGGCATTCGGTGCGCAGCGCCTTGCCGGTTTCCAGCGCCAGCACCGCGGCGATTACCTCGGATCTTTCCGCGATGCGCTGCGCCGCCTGCGCCAACAGCCTGCCGCGCTGTCGCGCCGGGGTGGCGGCCCAGATCGGATAGGCGGCTGAAGCGGCATCGACCGCTTTGGCAACGTCATCCGAGGTGGCCGCAGGCGCGCGGCCGAGTACCTGCCCCGTCGCCGGATCGATGACGTCGAGCGTTGCCCCGGCGACGGCGGTCACCAGTGCGTTGCCGATCAGATGACGACCGGCGAGCTGCTGCAACAGCTCTGACACGGCGGCGGCGATGGCGGGGTCGATGCGGGTCGCGATATTGATCATCGCGCCACCCTGCCGGCGTCGCGCCCGACCGCGAAGGTCCAGCCGACACCAAGCCGTTGGGCCAGCCGCCGTTCTGGCCGCAGACATCGCCCGATCTGGTTCTACGGCCGGCGCCGTGCCACGTGCCATTTGGCTCACGACAAACGTCGGCCGATCCCGCGCGAGTATCGCGCCGCTGATCGCCCGCCATCATGATGGGATTTGCATGCCTGACCTCAACGCCGTTCGCGCCGCGCTGCTGGAACAATTGTTCGCAGCGTTCAACCGCCACGACGGCGCCGCCGTGGTGGCCTGCATGACCGACGACATCGTGTTCGACGCCGCCGCCGGACCCGAAATGCATGGCCGCCGCTTCGCCGGCGCGGCCGAGGTCAGCGCCGCGTTCGAGCGCACGTTTGCGGATTTTCCCGACGTCAGCTGGGAATGCACCCGGCACGCGGTGTTCGGCGATCGCGGCCTGTCGGAATGGATTTTTCGCGCGACGGTGAAAGACGGCACGCGGATCGAGGCCGAGGGCTGCGACCTGTTCGACTTCCGCGGCGGACTGATCTGCGGCAAGCGCGCGTTCCGCAAGGACCGGCCGCCGCAGCCGGCGACGACGGCCAAGGCGGCGGCGTCATGAACATGCCGACCAAGCTGCCGCCGCTCGGCGCCTACGATCCGCATTATGATCCGCTGGTCAGCGACGGCCCGGGACACAATCGCGACTACGCGCCGACCTATTGGCACGCAACCGCCGGCGCGTTGCCGCAGGACGACGGTCCGATCGCGCGCGACATCGACTGCGACGTGGCGATCGTCGGCTCCGGCTATACGGGCCTTGCCTGCGCGATCTTCCTGGCGCGCGAATTCGGCATCAAGGCGGTGGTGCTCGAGGCCAATCGCGTCGCTTGGGGCTGCAGCACCCGCAATGGCGGCCAGGCGCAGAACGCGGCCGGTCGATTGTCGCGGTCGCAATGGATCGCGCGCTGGGGTCTCGATATCGCACGGCGCCTGCATGCCGAGGTGCGGGACGGCTTCGAGACCTTCGAGGCGCTGGTTAGTAGCGGCTCGATCGACTGCGAGCCGCAGCGCGGCGGACACCTCTATATCGCGCATCGCCAGCGCTATCTCGAAAAGATCACCACCGAGGCGAAGCTGCTCAACGATCAGTTCGGCGACGCCACCCGCGTGGTGAGCGCGGAGGAATTGCGTCGCGATTTTCTCGATGAAGCCGAGGCGGTCGGCGCGGTGCTCGAGCCGCTCGGCACCGGGGTGCATCCGGCCAAGCTCGCCTTCGGCTATCAACGCATGGCGCGCGAACTGGGGGCGCGGATTCATCCGGCGAGTCCGGTCGCCGAGATCCAATACAACAACGGCGCGTATCATCTGCGCACGCCGGGCGGCACGGTGCGGGCGCGCGCGGTCGGCGTCGCTACCGGGGCCTATACGGCGGCCGGCCTGACGCCGGCGTTGAGCGGGCGCCTGATGCCGATCCTGTCGAATTCGATCGTGACCCGGCCGCTGACCGCGGCCGAGCTCGACGCCACCGGATTCCGCACCAGGCTGGTACTGACTGACACCCGTACGCTGCGGCATTATTATCGCCTGCTGCCGGACAACCGCGTCCAGATCGGCAGCCGCAGTGCCATCACCGGCGCCGACGCCAGCCATCCGCGACACCTTCAGGTGCTGGTCGACGGCTTGCATCGCAAGTTTCCGGCGCTGCAGGGCATCGAGATCGACTACTCGTGGTGGGGCTGGGTCGACGTCAGCCATGACATGATGCCGCGCATCTTCCGGCCCGACCCGCAGCGCAATTTGTTCTACGCGCTCGGCTATGGCGGCAATGGCGTGTCGTATTCGGCGCAGGCTGGACGCCGGATGGCGCAGATGATCGGCGGACGGGGATTTGCCGGGCAGGACCTGCCGATCTTTACGTCACCGCTACCGGCCCACAGCTTCGCGCCGTTTCGCCGGCTCGGGCAGCGCATGCTGTATCGCTGGTATCACGCCCGCGACGAGGCGGTCTGACCCGGGCCGGTCCTGTCGGCTCGACTAGGATTCCTTGACCGAGTGACGCGGTTATCAGGACCACGGTCCGGTGTCGTTTTCGTCCTGAATCACATGATCGCAATTGTAGCAGCGAAATACCGTCTTGGGAGGGGCCTGGCGGCGGCGCGGAAGCCGGCCGAGCAGCTTCATCTCGTTGCCGCATTTTTCGCAGCTGCGTGATGACGGATCGGAAGCCGGGGGAAGGATCATCATAAATGCGATCAATCGAAAGGGAATCTGTTAGGAGGACTTTACACTTTGCCCGCCACTTAGTCAGGCCTGAATATTCATCACTTAGTTAATGGCGTGTATTGCGATCTGCCTGCAACTCTACTCTCGGGATGAGGAATCCATGAAGCCAACCGCGTTGATCTTCGATGTCGACGGCACCTTGGCCGAAACCGAGGAACTGCACCGGCAGGCCTTCAACGAGGCCTTCGCGACCGCCGGATTGCGCTGGCATTGGGACGCCCCGACCTACCGCAGGCTTCTGGATGTCGCAGGCGGCAAGGAGCGCATCGCGCATTTCCTAGCGATCGCCGAAGACGTCCGACTGGACGCCGGCCAAATCGCGGACCTGCACGCCGCCAAGACTCGGCGCTACACCGCGCTGGTTGCTCAGGGCGCTTTGCTGCGGCCGGGCGTTGCGCGGCTGATTGCGGAAGCACGCGCGGCCGGCGTGGCATTGGCCATTGCCACCACCACCAGCCTGCCGAATGTCGAGGCGCTGTTGTGCGCCGCGCTCGGCGACGATGCGCTTGACGCCTTCGCGGTGATCGGCGCCGGCGATGTGGTCGGGGCGAAGAAGCCGTCGCCGCAGATCTATCACTATGTCCTGGAGCGGCTGGCGCTCGACGCCGCCGATTGCGTCGCCTTCGAGGATTCCAGCAACGGGGTGCGATCCGCGCGCGGCGCCGGGATTCCCACCATCGTCACTCCCGGCATCTACACCGAGGGCGACGATTTCGCCGGCGCGCTAGCGGTGTTGAGCAATCTCGGCGAGCCCGAAGCGCCGTATCGCCATCTGGCCGGCGCCGGGGCCGATGACGCCATGGTGACGCTCGACGTGCTGTCGCGCTGGATCGCGGCGATCTGAAACCCAGGCCGGATCCTCAAACGATCAATCCAGGCGCCGACCTCGGCATAGTTTGCTGACCGCAGTCGGTGCTGCAGCCCGGCAGCTAATGTCGCGCGCGGACGACCTTGAACACGCCGTGGGCGAGAATGATGCAGCGGCGCTCGACGCTGATTTCGGTCGAGGTGAAGATCAGGCTCTTGGTGCTGCGCACCACCCGCGGCTTCGAGATCAGGATCTCGCCGATTGTCGCGGCGTCGACGAAATGGGTGTCCATTTGCACCGTGGCGAGATTCGGCGCGCCGGAGATGTAACGCGCCGCCATTCCGGAGGTGCGGTCGGCCATCGTCATCAGCAGCCCGCCCTGCACCAGCCCGCGGCGATTGCGGTGCTTGTCCTGCGCCACCAGTGCGAATTCATGCACGCCGTCGACGTTGCGCTCATATAGCGGCCCGACCAGATCGATGAAACCTTCGTCGTGGACCACCGTCCAGCCCGCGGCTTTCAGTGTCTTGGCAACCGCATCGGCCATGCATCGTCCCTCGTTCGGGCCGCATCAGCCGCGGCTCACGGTTTCCTCAGTCACGCCGCCGGTGTAGTCAAGCGGGATGAGCCATTCGCACGACGACGCCACCCGCATCCGGATCGCCGCAGGCTGCGCGGCGTTCGCGCGGCTCGTGACCGACGACGCCCATGCCGGGCTGAAGCGCGCCGCGGTGGCGATCACTCTGGTCGAGACCGACGATGCCGACGGCGCCGCTCTGCTGCTGACGCTGCGCGCCGCCGGCCTGCGCGCCCACAGCAATCAATGGGCGCTGCCCGGCGGGCGCTGCGACCCCGGCGAGACCGCGGTTGCGGCTGCGTTGCGCGAATTGCACGAAGAACTGGGGCTCGCGCTGTCGGCCGATGACGTGCTGGGCCAGCTCGACGATTACCCGACCCGGTCCGGCTATCTGATCACGCCGGTGGTGGCGTGGGCGCCGGCCGGCTCGGCGCTGGCGCCGAACCCGGACGAGGTCGCCTCGGTGCACCGAATCGCGCTCCGCGACATCGCGCACGCCGACGCGTTCGATTTCACCACGATACCGGAAAGCGCGCGGCGGGTGATCCGGTTCCGCTATGCCGGCGATTTCATCCATGCGCCGACCGCGGCGCTGATCTATCAGTTCCGCGAACTGCTGGCCGGCCGTACCACCCGCGTCGCCGAGCTGGAACAGCCGGTATTCGCCTGGAAATAGCGCGACCACCATGCGACCGGGTGCCGCGAACAATTCTCGGTGAATCGTTAGGCTTTGTTTAACCAACACTGGCATCACGATGGACCGAGATTTCGAGGCGCCCATGTTCCATCGATTGTCTAGCCATTGGCCCATCTACCTGCCGCTCGCGCTCGCGCTGATCGCGCAGCCGGCGTTTGCCGGCGACGCGGCACGGCTGCTGCCAACGATTGCCGACGCGATGGCGCAAGCCACTTCACCGCAGGCGATTGCCGAGTATCGTCGCAAGCTGCGGGAATATCAGGAGGCCCGCGCCGCGTTCGACGAGGAGGCCGGCGCCTATTGGAGCGCGGTGTCCGACAAGCGCCGCACCCGCAACGCCAAGCGCCGCGACCATGTGGCGCTGACGCTCGACGACTACGTGCTGACCCAGCCACCTCTCTATACCGGCCCGAAGCGACCGGTCGATCCGGAGCCGTCGGAACAGCCGCCGCGCGAACGTAAGGAGATTCCGGTGGTCGCCGATCTGCTGCAGGCCGCGGCCGACCATTTCCAGTTCAGGCCGCAGCGCCCGGCCAACGAACTCGACTTCAAGCGCGCCTATGCCCGCGTGGCGAGGGCGGCGGGGCTGACGCCGCAGCAGGCGGTTCGGGTTTATGCGTTCGAGACCGGCGGCAATGGCAGCCACGACATGCAGTCGGGCCTGAGTTCGCGCCCGGGATCGCGCGCGATCTCGACCGCGATCGGCTACAATCAGTTGCTTACCACCAATAGTGTCGAGCTGATCGCCGAACAGGGCCATCACTTCGTCAAGGCGCTAAGCGAAAAGGCCGCGCAACTCTCCGGCGCAGCACGCAAGGCGCTCGATCACAAGATCGCGGTGCTGAAGCGGATGGTGGCGTTCACCCGAACGGTGCCGGACGAATGGGCCGCGCATGCCAGGCTGGCCGACACGCCGCAGGGCTGGGCGGTGCACGCCATGGTGCTGGATCTCGACGTCGGCCCCTTACTGCAGACCCACAAGCTGTTGACCTCGGTGATCTTCGCGCAGCAGAAGGGCCACAATCGCCCGCTCACCGCGGCCGAACTGGAGATGATGAATCTGACCGGCGACGGCACCGGGCTCGACATGGTGACGATGCCGCTGTCGATGCGCGAACAGGTGCCGACCGCGAATTTCTTCCAGCGCTCCGGCTACGAGCGCAATCCAGTGGCGATCCGCCACAATACCGTGGCCAAGCTGCTGGCGGTCACCGATGCCCGGATGGACGCCAACAGCAATCAGCAGGGCGCCCGCGATCTCGCCGCGGCGTTCTAGCTCTCGATCGGGATCGAGCCGCGCGCGACGCCGGCCTATTGCTCCGGCCCGAACTTGAAGTTGCCGTCGTCGCCCAGGAACGGTCCCTTGCGCATGTAGAGCTGGCCGTTGGCGCCGAGGAAGAACAGGGTGTCTTTCGGCACCTTCTTGGCGCCCTTGAACAGCTCCTTGGCATTGTTGGTGCCCATCTTGTAGCTGAAGGTCTTGCCGTCGCTGTCGTAGCCATAGCCCCGGTCGGGCGCCAGCACCCATGGCATCGGCGCTTCGGCCGCAGCGAATGCCGACGTCGCAAATGCGCTCAATGCCGCCGTCGCGAGCAGCATCTTGATGGTTGGTGTGGTCATGTCTGCCGTCTCCAAATCATTTCCAGACGAGTTGTTGGGCGATCGATCGCAGCCATGCCGCATCGATTTTGAACAAATCACGAACGGGGTTTGCACGTCAATACGACCGGCGGTCACGCGGCACCGTCGCGGACGCGAGTTCGTCATTCCATCGCTTGGGCTTCGCGATTATCTTTCACCGGGGGCGATTTCGAACTAAAAGCCGGCCGCCGCGAAATGCCGGCGAAGGGGATGATTCGATGCTTGAAACGACCAAGAGCGTGCTGCTGTCCGGACTGTTGGCGCTCGCGCTGACGTCGGCTGCGAAGGCGGACGATTTCAAGCTCAGCAACAATCAGCGGATCTCCTGCAGCCGCGGTTTGGCGCCGGGCAAACTCAATACCGCGACCTGCAAGTCCTACGCCTATCTGTTCAACGTCAAGACCTCGGAATATTTCCGCTGCCAGGTCAGCCTGGCGCTGACCCGTGACAACAAGGAAATCATCAACGTCCAGGCCGACGGCAGCTGCGTCAAGAAGCCCCGGATCTTCGAGACCGACTCCAACTATTCGTTCGATGCCACCGAGACCGAGCCGCCGAACACCAATTCATTTTTCGGGCCGGGCGGCTACTCGGTGTGGGCCAGCGACGACGTCGCGAAAAAGGTGCGTGGCTGCATCACCATCGCGTCCGGTCTCGGCTCCGACATGTCGAAATGTGTCGACATGAATTTCGAATAGCGGCTTCGTCACCGCCGCACCCGGGCGGTTCCAACATCCTGCATTGCAGCAACGGCTCGGCGCATTTCCGTCGGTAAACGGAGCGATGCCGGCCGGTTCCGTGATTTGCTCGATCTTTGGTCGATTTGACGGGTTGACCGCGGCGCCTCGCCCGTCCAGTTTCCGTGCAAATAAGAAGGGGGAGTCATTCGCTCATGAAGCCGAGATTGTTCGCTATTGCCGCTGCCGCTGCTCTGGTTCTGTCCGCACCGCAGGCGCGTGCCCAACAATTCATCAATGTGCTGACCGGCGGAACCTCCGGCGTGTACTATCCGCTCGGGGTGGCGATCGCGAAGATCTACAGCGACAAGATTCCGAACGTGAAGACCCAGGTCCAGGCGACCAAGGCGTCGGTGGAGAATCTGGTGCTGCTGCAGCAGGGCCGCGGCGAGATCGCCTTCAGCCTCGGCGACTCGCTGAAGGCGGCCTGGGCCGGCGACGAGGAGGCCGGCTTCAAGGCGAAGCTGGACAAGCTGCGGGTGATCGGCGCGATCTACCCGAACTACATCCAGATCGTCGCCACCGCCGACAGCGGCATCAAGACCATCGCCGATCTGAAGGGCAAGAGCCTGTCGGTCGGCGCGCCGAAATCCGGCACCGAGCTGAATTCGCGGGCGATCCTGAAAGGCGCCGGGATGGACTACAAGGACATCGGCAAGGTTGAGTATCTGCCGTTCGCCGAATCCGTCGACCTGATGAAGAACCGCCAGCTCGCCGCTACCCTGCAGTCCGCGGGTCTCGGCGTTGCTTCGCTGAAGGATCTCAGCAACTCGGCCGAAATCACCGTGGTGGCGGTGCCCAAGGACGTCGTCGACAAGATCGGCCCGCCCTTCGTCGCGGCGACGATTCCCGCCGGCACCTACAAGGGCCAGGACAAGGATGTCCCGACCGCGGCGGTGGTGAACTATCTGGTCACGAGCACGGCGGTGTCGGACGATCTGGCCTATCAGATGACCAAGCTGGTGTTCGATGCGCTGCCGGAACTCGCCAACTCGCACGCCGCCGGCCGCGAGATCAAGCTGGAGACCGCCGCGACCGGAAGTCCGGTGCCGCTGCACCCCGGCGCGATCCGCTACTTCAAGGAAAAAGGCTTGATCAAGTAAGCTCGATCGGGTGAGATGTTTCGCGGGTGTGATGGCTGGGCTTGACCCGCCTGCGGGGCCGAAGCCCCATCGTCGCGGCGAAAGCCCGGCCATCCATCGTCTTGTTCAAATTATGATGTGATGGATGCGCGGGTCGAGCCCGCGCACGACGTCCAACAAGGGGTGACGACGTGCAAACATCTCGCGCTCTGGAAACGATTCTCGATGCTGCAGCCTGAGACGACGATCGATCACCACGCCGCCGTCAAGGTTCCGTTCGACAATTTCGAGCACGGCTTTCCGGAAGGCTTCGGCCCGCGCGGCTGGCGGCATCTGGCGTATGGAGTCGGCATCGCTTTCGCGACGTTCCAGCTCGTGGTCGCGGCGTGGAACGTGCTGCCGAGTCAGGTGGTGCGCGGCGTTCACGTCGGCTTCTTGATCCTGCTGACCTTCGGGCTGATCGGCAACTTCACCGCCAAGACCGGATTCGGCCGCGCGCTCGGCTGGATCGTCGGCGGTGTCGGATTTCTCTGTGGCCTGTATCAGTGGATCTTCTACGCCGACCTGATCGCGCGCGACGGCGATCCGACCCGGCTCGACCTCGCGGTCGGCACGCTGCTGGCGGTGCTGATCTTCGAGGGCACCAGGCGGCTGATGGGCCTGGCGCTGCCGCTGATGTGCGGCGCGTGTCTATTGTACTGGTTCTTCGGCCAGTATCTGCCGGCGCCGCTGAACCATCGCGGCTATGATTTCGACCAGGTGATCACCCATCTGTCGTTCGGCACCGAAGGCTTCTACGGCGTGCCGATCTACGTCTCGGCGACCTACATCTTCCTTTTCATCCTGTTCGGTTCGTTCCTCGAGCGCGCCGGCATGATCCAGCTGTTCACCGACGTCTCGCTCGGCCTGTTCGGCGGCACCCGCGGCGGCCCGGCCAAGGTGGCGGTGTTCGCCTCCGGCATGATGGGCACGATCTCCGGCTCCGGCGTCGCCAATGTGGTCACCGTCGGACAGTTCACGATTCCCTTGATGATCCGCTTCGGCTATCGCCGCGCCTTCGCCGCCGGGGTCGAGGCCACCGCCTCGATGGGCGGCCAGATCATGCCGCCGGTGATGGGCGCGGTCGCCTTCATCATGGCGGAGACGCTCGGCGTCGACTATTCGGTGATCGTCAAGGCCGCGGTGATCCCGGCTCTGCTGTATTTCGCCTCGGCGTTCTGGATGGTGCATCTGGAGGCCGGCAAGCACGGCCTGGTCGGGATGAGCAAGGCCGAGATCCCGAGCGCCTGGAAGGCGCTGGTCAATGGCTGGTTCCTGGTGCTGCCGCTGGCGGCGCTGGTCTACATGCTGTTCGAGGGCTTCACCCCGCTCTACGCCGGCAGCATCGGGCTGTCGCTGACGGTGGCGCTGATCCTCGGCGCCAGTATCGTCCAGGGCTTCTCCAGCAACGCGGTGCGCTTCATCTTCTGGATCGGGCTGGCGCTGATCGCCGGCGCGGTGTTGCGCGACGGGCTCAACATCTTCGCCGTCGCCGGCATCGTCGGCGTGCTGGTACTGTTCAGCGCCGTCAGCCGCGGCGGCCGCAAGACGCTGGTCGACTGCCGGGATTCGCTCGCCGACAGCGCCAAATCGGCGCTCACCGTCGGCATGGCCTGCGCCATCGTCGGCACCATCATCGGCATGATGACGCAGACCGGCGTTGGCACCATCTTCGGCGGCTGGGTGATCGGGCTCGGCGAGAAGAGCCTGTTCCTGGCGCTGGTGATGACGATGCTGCTATCGATCCTGCTCGGCACCGGGATTCCGACGATCCCGACCTACATCATCACCGCCGCACTGGCGGCGCCGGCGCTGGCCAAGCTCGGCGTGCCGCTGCTGGTCAGCCACATGTTCGCGTTCTACTACGGCATCATGGCGGACCTGTCGCCGCCGGTGGCGCTGGCGGCGCTGGCGGCCGCGCCGATCGCCAAGGAAAGTCCTGACAAGATCGGCTGGGAGGCGATGCGGATCGCGCTCGCCGGCTACGTCATCCCGTTCATCGCGGTGTATTCGCCGGCCTTGATGCTGCAACCCGGCGACCCGATGACAGCGAAGATCGGCTTTTATGGCGCGGTAGTCTACGCCAGCGTCAAGGCGCTGGCCGCGATCGGGCTGTTCGGTATGGCGGCGATCGGTTTCCTGTTCACTCGGATGTCCGTGCTGGAGCGGCTGGTCGCGCTGGCGGCCGGCCTGCTGCTGCTCGGCGAATTTCCCTATAGCGACTGGGTAGGCTATCCGCTCGGGCTCGCCATCCTGCTGTGGCAGTGGCGGCTGCGGCCGCGCGGCGCGGTGGCGGCTTGAGCCTCTGCCTCGCCTCGGCGGGTGCGATCAAGACGCTGGCGCTGGCGGCATTCACGCTGGTGTGGACTCATTCGATCGAAAAGGTCGACTGGCAGGAGGACTGGCAGGTGACGCCGCAGGGACTCGTATTGCTGCGGGCGCGGGTCAAGGGCTCGGGCGCCGGTATGGAGCCGCCGCCCGAGGCGCGATTGCTCGACGGCTGGTTTCAGTGGGACGTGCTTCGGCCGCCGCTGCCGGAACTGCTGCTCGGTAATTCCGCCGCCGCCGGCGAATGGCGGCTGTGCGAGGGTGGCCGTTGCCGCACGCTGTCGGAGATTCTCGGCCACCCGGTCGGCGTCGATGTCACCAAAATGAGTGTCTGCGAGCCGTAGCCCGGATTTCGCCGGCGCTTCTTTCGGGTTACAAGCGGCGGGCAATTCAAGAACAAGCGGGACATCGATCACATGCATCGTCTGAAGGGCAAAGTCGCGCTGGTGCTCGGTGCCGGTTCGATCGGGCCGGGCTGGGGCAATGGCAAGGCCACCGCGGTGACCTTCGCGCGCGAGGGCGCGCACGTATTCTGCGTCGACCGCAACGGCACGGCCGCGCAGGAAACCGTCGACATCATCATTTCAGAAGGCGGCATCGCCTCCGCCTTTACCGCCGACGTGTCGCGCGGCGACGAGGTCGACGCGGTGGTGGCGACCTGTCTGCGCAGCTATGGCCGGATCGACGTGCTCGACAACAATGTCGGCATCGCCGAGACCGGAAGCGTGGTCGAGGTCTCGGAAGCGGACTGGGACCGGGTGTTCGCAGTCAACCTGAAGAGCGCCTTCCTGGCGATGAAGCATGTCGTTCCGGTGATGCAGCGGCAGGGCGGCGGCTCGATCATCAACATTTCCTCGGTGGCCGCGATCCGTCATCTCGGCATCTCCTACGTCACCTATGCGGCTTCCAAGGCGGCGATGAACGCGATGACGCTCACCAGCGCGGTGGAATTCGCGAGCCAGCACATCCGGGTCAACTGCATCCTGCCCGGGCTGATGAAGACACCGATGGTAGCGCACTCCGCCGGGCTGGTGGCGAGTTACGCCAGGGGCGACGTCGAGGCGATGTGGCGCGCGCGCGACGCCCAGGTGCCGATGGGTCACATGGGCGAGGCCTGGGACGTCGCCAACGCCGCGCTGTTTCTGGCTTCCGACGAATCGAAATACATCACCGGGATCGAACTGGTGGTCGATGGCGGGCTGACGTTGAAGGTGAGTTAGTGTCGGCCCGATGCACGCCGTATTCTCAGCGCTGATCTTCATCACCGCCATGCTGCTGGCATCCGTGCCGGCGGCGCGCGCCGCCAACAGCGAGCCGGCGGCGGACCTCAGCGTCGACCCGGCGCCGTGCCTGGCCGCCGCGGCTGCCTCCGACGACGCCGACAGGATCATCGCCACCTGCGGCGCGTTGATCGACAACGACAAGACGGCGAAGCCGGACCGCATCAAGGCGCTGATCGCGCGCGCCGGCGCCTACCAACGCAAGGACATGATCGACCGCGCCATCGGCGACGACGACGCGGTGCTGCGGCTCGATCCGCTGCAGCCCGATATCCTCAACGCCCGCGGCGAGCTCTGGCGCAAGCAGGGCGACCGGCGCCGCGCGCTGGCGGATTTCGCCGCCGCGCTCCGGCTCGATCCGGATCATTTGGCGGCGCGCAGCAACCACAAAACGCTGGCGCAGGAGCTGGAGCGGCTCGGCGCGCTGCTGGCGGTCGCCGGCAAGCCGAGCTTCAATTGCGCCACCGCCAAGCGCGCGGTGGAAAAGGCGATCTGCGCCGATCCCGGGCTCGCCGCTCTCGACCGCGAGATCAACGCGATGCACAGCCTGGTGCTGCGCGAAGCCGCCGGCAAGCCGGCCACAGCGCGCGCGCTGCAGCGCGCGCAGGAGGAATTTCTGGCGGCGCGCAACGCCGCGTTCGGTCGCGCCGGCTACGATCTGAAAGCCGCGATGCAGGCCCGGCTGAAGCAGCTGACCGGCGTCGATGGTTACTAGCGGATCACGGCTGCGCGCCGCTGTCGCTGCGCTCCAGGCTGTTGCCGAGGTGGGCGCCGACCGGGCCACTGACGACGGAGGGCGCCGCCGGAGTGGTGGCAGCGCCGAGCCCGGGCACCGTGGCCTCTGCCTCGGGGCCTGGCCCCGGCGACGGGGCGGCGATCACGCTCTGCCATAGCCGCCGGATGTTGAGCTGGGTTTCCACGGCGACGAAGCAGTGACCCTCGCGGTCGAAGCCGCAGAAGCTGGCGCGGGGATCGCCACGCACCCGCCCCAGCGCCTCGTTGATCATGTTGATGCAGGCGATCACCTGTTTTGCGTCTTGCAGCCTTGTATGATGGGCAATGTCGAGCAGCCGGAACGCCGCGAGTTGCGCCTGCGGCACAGCGAGGCCCGCCCGGCCGAATTCGAAGAACACGTTGACCGCGGGCAGCACGCCCTGAATTTGCGCGAGGATCGCCGCCACTTCGTCGGCGCTGCATGACGCCAGATGCTCGCTCTGCGGCTCGGCCGCGGGTTGGATCTGCAGCCCGAGCGAGGCGATCACCTCGCGCTCGATCCACTGTCGCACCTCCTGCGGCGCCTGGCGGATCTGCTCCGAATTCAACGTGATTCCGATCATGATGGGTCTTTCTCCATTGCCGCTATCCGACACGGTCGCGCCGCCACGGTGTTGATCGGGATCAAGCCGACCACTGATCGCGCCGTCGCCGGCTCAGTCCGCCCGCGGCACCCAGCGGTCGCCGATCTTCTCGTATTTGCGCTTCACCGCCGCCCAGGCGACCCGGTGGGTGATTTCCTCGCGCTCGGCCGGTGTGCGGTCGTCATATTGCCGCCACGCGGCATTGAAGGCGCCGCGATAGATTTCCAGCGCGTGCAGCGGCAGACGGTTCCGCAGCGTGGCGGGGAGATCCTCGACCGAGGCATAGGGCATGCGCTACATCCCGGCATCGTGACGGACAATGACAGCCTAGGGCATCGCGGCGTCGTCGGCTTGATTCAGAGCAAGCCGTCGCGGGGCGGGGCGGGTAACAATATCCGGTTGATCGACCTATACGGGCGACGCCACGGTGGCGGCGAACCAGCGGTGGAATGGAGAAGCGCATGGAATCCGATCCGTCATCGCGCAAGCAGACTGTGGCCATCGGCTATTTCGTCGCCGCCGGCATCGCCATGCTGTTGCTGCAATGGGCCTTGGCGACCTACGGTCAGATCGACACCATCCCCTACAGCCAGTTCGAGCAGTTGGTCGACCAGGGCAATGTCGCCGAAGTCTCGGTCGGCCAAGACATGATCCAGGGCAAGCTCAAGGACAAGCTGCCGAGCGGAAAATCCGCCTTCGTCACCGCCCGCGTCGATGCCGCGCTCGCCGAGAAGCTCGCCGCCAAGGGCGTGACCGTCACCGGGGTGCCGTCCGGCGGCCTGATCCAGACTGCGCTGTCGTGGGTGGTGCCGGCGCTGATGTTCTATCTGCTCTGGATCTTTTTCGGCCGCCGCCTCGCCGACCGCCAGGGTTTCGGCGGGCTGATGTCGATCGGTAAGTCGCGCGCCAAGGTCTATGTCGAGACCGACGTGAAGGTGAGCTTCGCTGACGTCGCCGGCGTCGATGAGGCGAAATTCGAGCTGCAGGAGGTGGTGTCCTTCCTCAAGGATCCGACCAGCTACGGTCGGCTCGGCGCCCATGTGCCGAAGGGCATCCTGCTGGTCGGGCCGCCCGGCACCGGCAAAACGCTGCTCGCCCGCGCGGTGGCCGGCGAGGCCGGGGTGGCCTTCTTCTCGATTTCCGGCTCGGAATTCGTCGAGATGTTCGTCGGCGTCGGCGCCGCGCGAGTGCGCGACCTGTTCGAGCAGGCGCGCAAGGCGGCGCCCTGCATCATCTTCATCGACGAGCTTGACGCCCTCGGCCGCAGCCGCATGCCGGGTGGCTTCGGCGGCACCGACGAGAAGGAGCAGACCCTGAACCAGCTGCTATCCGAGCTCGACGGCTTCGATCCCAGCGTCGGCGTGATCCTGCTGGCGGCCACCAACCGGCCGGAGATTCTCGATCCGGCGCTGCTGCGCGCCGGCCGGTTCGACCGTCAGGTGCTGGTCGACCGGCCCGACCGCAGCGGCCGGGTGGCGATCCTCAAGGTCCACATCCGCAAGATTCAGGCGGGCAAGGACGTCGATCTCGACAAGATCGCGAGCCTCACCGCCGGATTTACCGGCGCCGATCTCGCCAACCTGATCAACGAGGCCGCGATCGCGGCGACAAGGCGCCGCGCCGGCGAGGTCGGCTTCGACGACTTCACCGTGGCGATCGAGCGCATCGTCGCCGGCCTCGAAAAGAAGAGCCGGGTGCTCAGCAAGGCGGAGCGCCGTCGCGTCGCCTATCACGAGATGGGCCACGCGCTGGTCGCGGCGAGCCTGCCGGGGGTCGACCCCGTGCAGAAAGTGTCGATCATTCCCCGCGGCGTCGGCGCGCTCGGCTACACCATGCAGCGCCCGACCGAGGATCGCTTCCTGCTGACTCAAAGCGAACTGAACAACCGGATCGCTGTGCTGATGGGCGGCCGCGCCTCGGAGCAGCTGATCTTCGATGGCGATGTCTCCACCGGCGCCGCCGACGACCTGCAGCGCGCCACCGAAATCGCGGTGGAGATGGTGACGAAATACGGCATGGACGGAAAAGTCGGCCAGCGCACCTATGCGCCGCGACCGCAGAGTTTCCTGCCGGCGATGCAGGACACGGTCGTCAGCGCCGCCGAGGCCACCGCGCGCGAGATCGATCTGGCGGTGCGCGATCTGATCGAGGCCGGCGGCGCCAGCGCGCGCGAGATCCTGGAACGCCGCCGCGGCGATCTCGACGCCGGCGTCCAACTGCTGATCGCCAAGGAGACGTTGACCGCGGAGGAGTTCACACCGCTGCGCGCGACCCCGCGCGCCGCTGAGAAGCTGGACGCGTGAGGATCCTCGCCGGCGGAAAATGACGCTGAAGATGGCTTCCTGCGTCCGTGCGTTGCGTTGTTGACTTCGATCAACCTGTCGAATCCGGTCCGCCGCTAGGCTTTGAAAAAGCGAAGTCTTTCAAAGTCAAAATGGTGCGGAGGCCGTCATGGGATCTCGGAGCCCGGAGCAAGACCAGCCTGGCAAGTCGAAGCCGTTCGCTTCGCTCCGCGACGAAATGGTCGCACGCAACATTGCGGCGCGCGGCGTCCGCGACGAGCTTGTTCTCGATGCGATGCGCAAGGTGCCGCGCGAGCTGTTTCTGCCCGAAAATATGCGCGAATTCGCCTATGAGGATGCGCCGCTGCCGATCGCCGGCGAGCAGACCATTTCCCAGCCCTATATCGTCGCCTTTATGGCGGAGGCCTTGCTGCTGAAGGGCGGCGAGAAGATCCTCGAGATCGGTGCGGGATCCGGCTACGCCGCCGCGGTGCTGTCGGAGATTGCCGCCCACGTCTACACGGTCGAGCGTCTAGGCCAATTGGCGGAGAAGGCCGCCGCGACATTGGCCGACCTCGGCTACGACAATGTTCATGTCTCGCATGGCGATGGCACGCGCGGTTGGCTGGAACATGCGCCCTACGATGCGATCGTCGTTGCCGCGGGGGGACCGCAGGTTCCGGAATCGCTCAAGGCGCAGTTGAAGATAGGCGGCCGGCTGGTGATTCCTGTCGGCGCCGATCAGCGCACCCAGGAACTGGTCCGGGTCACGCGCATTTCCGAGAACGAATATCGCAGCGAGGATCTCGCGGATGTCCGCTTCGTGCCGCTGGTCGGTGAGGAGGGCTGGGCGGGTCCGAAGCAAGACTCGGCGCGCGTGCACCGGCCGCTGAAGCCAGTCACTTCCGAACACGACATGCTGGTCCGACAGCTGGCCGACGCCGCGGAACCGTTCCCGTCGATCGAAGGCGCCGACCTCAATCCGCTGATGCAGCGGATCGGCTCGGCCCGCATCGTGTTGCTTGGCGAAGCCTCACACGGCACCTCCGAATTCTACCGGATGCGCGAGCGCATTACCCGCGACCTGATCGTCAAGAAAGGCTTTCGTTTCGTCGCGATCGAAGCCGACTGGCCCGACGCCGCGCGGGTCGATCACTACGTCCGGCACTTCCAGTTCCCGCCTTCGGAATGGACGGCGTTCGCGCGGTTTCCGACCTGGATGTGGCGCAACAACGAAGTGCGGGACTTCGTCAGCTGGCTGCGCAAGCACAACGGCACGGTGGAGCGAGACCAACGCGTCGCGTTCCACGGGCTCGATCTGTACAGCCTGTATGATTCGATCCGCTCGGTTCTCGACTATCTCGACGAGGTCGACCCGAAATCCGCGAAGGTGGCGCGCGAGCGTTACGGCTGCCTCACGCCCTGGCAGCGCGACCCGGCGACCTATGGTCATGCCGCGCTGACCGGCTCCTATCCGACTTGCGAAGCCGATGTGGTGCGAACGCTGACCGATCTGTTGGCAAAGCGCCGGGCCTATGCCGAGCATGACGGCGAACGGTTCCTCGACGCCGAGCAGAACGCCCGCCTGGTCGCCAATGCCGAGCGCTACTACCGGATCATGTATTACGGCTCGCGGGCCTCGTGGAATCTGCGCGACAGTCACATGTTTGCGACGCTGCAGAACCTGCTGGCGTTTCACGGTCCGGACAGCAAGGCGGTGGTCTGGGCGCACAATTCCCATATCGGCAATGCCGCGGCGACCGAAATGTCCGAGCGCGGTGAGCATAATCTCGGGCAACTCTGTCGCAAGGAGTTCGGCGATCAGGCTTATCTGGTCGGGTTCGGGACCCATGACGGCACTGTCGCCGCGGCAACCGAATGGGGCGGGCCGATGGAAATCAAGACGGTGCAGCCGGCGCTGCCGAACAGTTACGAGCAATTGTGCCATGCCACCGGGCTGGCTCGCTTCATGCTCGGCTTGCGCGGTCGCCCTGAGCTGATCGGCGCGCAGGGCTTGGGCAAGCCGAAGCTGGAGCGCGCGATCGGCGTGATCTACCGGCCTGAGACCGAGCGTGCCAGCCACTATTTCCAGGCAGTGCTGCCGAAGCAATTCGATGAATATATCTGGTTCGACAGCACAAGCGCGGTCACGCCGTTCGACACCAAGGAGCTGGCAGGGCTGCCTGATACTTATCCGTTCGGGGTGTGAGCGCCCGCGCCCCCTGTGCGGGACGGCGATGCTGGTGCCTGCGCCGGGCGTCACGGCAGCGGCTCCCGACGATGCCGAGAGGATCATCCAGGCGCGGCTGAAGCAGCTAACCGGCGTGGACCGGTATTAAGATGCTCTTGGCCAGCAAGTCCTGTTCCGGACAAGCATTGACACGATTTTTCACGCTGCCTAGCCTGCGCCTATTGCAGTTACGAACTAGTTCTATCTTGAGGAATATGCACGCTTGGCCGTGGCGCCTTGCGGTGGGCTGGAATCGGAATTGGAATGCAAGACGCTTTTGTCGCGGCCGTCGAGGCCATCTACGATGCAGCCCCCGAACCGTCGCGTTGGCCGATCGCATTGCAGGCGATCGCCGACGTCACCGGCGATGTCGGAACCGTGCTGTCGTATCAGCGCGACGATGGCGGTTTCGGCGCGATCGGTTCGCCCAGCATCGATGCGTTGATGCGCGAATATGCCGAAACCTGGGGCGGCAGGGATCTGCGGGCGCTTCGCGGCGTCGAACGCGGCGTCTTCATCGCCAAGGACGCGGTGACAGATCGCGACGTCGTCTCCGAGCACGAAATGGATACCCACCCGTTCTACGGGATGCTGGCGCGGCACGGCCTGCGCTATTTCGCCGGCATCCCGATTTCGCCGGACCCTCATATTGTCGCGTCGATCGCGGTCCAGCGCGCGATCGACCGGCCGCCGTTCAGCGACGACGAGATGGTTGCCGTCACCCGGCTCGGCCGGCATTGCGAGAAGGCGCTGCGCCTTAGTCTGCAACTGATCAATCTGAAGATCGCCGAGCAGGGATTGGGGGAGGCGCTGGGGCGCGTCGGGATCGGGGTCTTTGTCCTCGATTCGCTGGCGCGGGTTCTGTTCGTCAATCCGGCAGGCGCCGCATTGAAGGAATATGGGCTCAGCGTTTCCAATGATCGGCTCAAGATCTGGGCCTGCCCGGAGCGCGGCGACATTGAAGCCGCGATCGAACAGGCGGTTTCAAGTCAGGGCGCCGCGCGCGCCATCGCGGCGCGATCCATGGTGGTGAGCCGCGCCGACGGACAGCGTTCGCTGGCGCTTCACATTTTGCCGGTCGCGTCAGGAGATCGGCCGGAGGAGCGGATCCTCACCCACGCCAGAGCGATCGTGCTGGCGATCCAGCCGGATATCGGCGGCCCGCCGGACCCGGCGCAGGTGCGGGACGTGCTCGGCCTCACCCTCGGCGAAGCGCGGGTGGCGGCGTTGGTCGGCTCCGGACTGGCGCCGCGCGAAGCCGCGGTAAGGCTCGGGATCGGCGAGGAAACCGCGCGCACGGCGCTGAAACGGGTATTTTCCAAGGTCGGCGTGTCGCGGCAGAGCGAGCTCACCGCGCTGCTGACCAGGCTGGTGCTGCGCTAGAGGCGAAACTCGCGGATATTGCCGTGTTCAATGGATCGAGCGGTTCAGAATGGGAGACAGCTTCTCGACGGCCGTCGAAGCGATCTACGATGCCGCGCCCGATCCGTCGCGCTGGCCGATGGCGTTGCAGGCGATCGCCAACGTTTTCGACGACGTCGGCGCCAATTTGCTCTGGCGGAAAGACGATCAAAGCTTTGGCGTGATCGTCTCACCCGGTCTGGAATCCAGCATGGCCGATTACCAGGCCAACTGGTGGAGTTGCGATATTCGGGCCAGCCGCTCGTCCGAACGGTTGGCACTGCATTCCGGATGGGCCTTGACCGACCGACATGTCGCTTCGCCTGACGAGATCGAGAATCATCCGATCTACACCGATTTCCTCGCTCGCCATGGGTTGAAGTGGGTCGCGGGGACATTCATCTCCCCGAACTTCAATACGTTCGTGTCCCTGAATGTGCAGCGCAGCCTGAACAAGCCGCCTTTCAGCGACCATGAGTTGGATACGCTGGTTCAGCTTGGAGCAGTCGCGGAAAAGTCGCTGAGATTGTCGCTGCGGCTGCTCGACACCGAACTCAGCAATCTTGGTCTGACGGATGCGCTGGCGCGAATCGGCGTCGGCGTGTTTGCGCTGGATTCACTCGGCCGCGTTGTCTTTCTCAACGCCGCCGCCGAGCGATTGCTCGGCGTCAATCTCAGCATCAGGGATGGCAAACTTCGGATTGCCGATTCATCGTCGAGACCGGCGATCGAGGCCGCGATCAGGCGAGCCTTGAGCGTCGAGAAGGATGCAGGCCAGACCGTCGAGCCCCTCATTCTGCATCGCTCGTCGTCCGAACGGCCGCTGGTTTTCTACCTGTTGCCGATTTCATCGGCGGTCCGTCCGGTCGAACAGTTCTTGACCCAAACGCGGGCTATCCTGCTGGTGATCGATCCGAAAGCCGGCGAGCCCGCCGACCCCGCTCTGGTCCGCGACGTGTTCGGCCTCACCCTCGGCGAAGCGCGGGTGGCGGCTCTGGTCGGTTCCGGCCTGCCGCCGCGCGAAGCCGCGGTAAGGCTCGGGATCGGCGAGGAAACCGCGCGTACCGCGCTGAAGCGGGTGTTTTCCAAGGTCGGCGTCTCGCGGCAGAGCGAACTCACCGCGCTGCTGACCAGGCTGGTGCTGCGCTAGGCAAACACGCGTATCCCACCCCAAATGGGGGCTGACGGCACAGGCCGCGACCCGCACAGTCACGCGGAGCCTGGAGTCCGTCAATGATTAGACCGCGCCCCTATCGCCCCTCGTCGCCGGGGTCCTGGCGACCGCATGTCATGGTGGCGTTGCCCACCAGCAATCCTGATTCGCGCACACGTTCGGACGGTGTCGCCAGGATGCCCCCACGTCCGAGCGTCCCCGCTGCGGGCGATCAGTTGCTTGCCATTGCCGCGTTCTGCGCGGCTGGTTTGCTGCTGTCGCTCGCGGCGGTAGCGACCGGCTGGTACGTCGCCTGGTAAGCACGTCGCGCCGCGCTCACGATGAAAGCCCTTTGAGCAACAATCCGGCGCCTGACGCCAGCACCACCAGCAGCACGATCTTCTTGAACGCCTGCTCGTCGATCATGTCGCGCAGCTTCTGCCCGAAGAACATCCCGACCGCCACCGGCGCCAGCGCCAGCGCCGAGATCGCCAGATCGACCCAGTCGAATTTATAGCTCGACGCCAGCGTACCGGCGAGCAGCGCCGCCGACAGCACCAGGAACAGCGACGCTTCCTTGGTGAAGTCCTTGCCGCGCAATCCTTTCGACAGCAGAAAGGTGAATACTAGCGGGCCGGGCATCGCGGCGACGCCACCGAGCGCGCCGCCCAGGAATCCGGCGGCGATTCCGACCGGCATTTGCAGGCTTTCGCGCAGCCGGAATTTCGGTGCCAGCAGGGTGAGCACTGCGACCAGCATCACCGCCATCCCCGCGACGGTCTTCGCCACCGATGGATCGGACTTCAGCAGGACCAGCACGCCGATCAGAATCCCCGGCATCATTCCGACCAGCACCGGAATCAGGCGAACAAGGCATTCGAGCGTCTCGCCGCCTTCCAGCGCCTGGGGGATGTTGCTGAGCACCAGGGGCACGGTCAAAAGCATCACCGCCGCTTTCACGTCGATGAACATCGACACCAGCGGCAGCGCCACGATCGGCATTCCGACGCCGATGATGCCTTTCATCAGGCCCGCGACGATCAGGCACAACATCACCATGACGATGATCGTCAGCGAGGAGGACGACAGGATCTCGGTCAGCATGAATTTCCTTTCCTCGCCGGGGAGTTCGATGTTGCTGCGCCGGCATCGGGGCGAGCGGCCTGCGGCCGGTCGCGCATGCCCCGGTAGTAGGCCTCGGCGCGCGGCGCCGGCAGCGACAGCAGAAGCTGCATATCGAGTTGCCGCTGCGCGCTGCGGCGCCAAGCTTGTATGACGCGTTGCAGCAGGCTGACCGCGGGCATGTCCGCGGCCTGCGGCGATGGCGTTCGCGCCAGTTTGCGCGGTGCGTTCCGGTCCGTCTTGATCAGCCTGAGGTGTTGCTGTTGCATGGCAACGGATCATGCCGATCCGCTTTTCGCGGTCATCCCCCATTTGGGTCATTGTTTCCGCAGCGCCGGACGGGGCGGCATGTGGCCGGAGACGGGTCTTTTGAAAGATGTTATTCGTTGGATCAGGCGGCGGTCATCGTCTGCGGTCTTCGGTTCTCCGGGCCTCGGTGCCCCGAATTTCCTTGATTAGGAACAAAGGCGGGGTTGTCATGCCCGGCTAAAAGCGGGACATGGCGGCAAACCGCCGGCGATTTTTTGGGAGCGCGACGCCATGACTATCCATGACCAAAGCCGCTATCACGAGGTTCATGCCCGCTCGCTCGCCGACCCCGAGGGGTTCTGGGCCGAGGCGGCGCGCGAGATCGACTGGATCAAACCGGCCGACAAGGTGTTCGACGGTTCATTGGGCCTGTATGGCCGCTGGTTCGCCGGCGCGCTGGTCAACACCTGCTACAACGCGCTCGACCGCCATGTCGCCGGTGGCCGCGCCGACCAGCTCGCGCTGATCCACGATTCGCCGCTGACAAACAGCATCACCAAATACACCTATGCCGAAATGCTGCACGAGGTCGCCACCATGGCGGCGGTGATGCAGGATTTCGGCGTCGCCAAGGGCGACCGCGTGCTGCTCTATATGCCGATGGTGCCGGAAGCGATGGTGGCGATGCTGGCCTGCGCCCGGATCGGCGCGGTGCATTCGGTGGTGTTCGGCGGCTTCGCGGCGAAGGAACTCGCGACCCGGATCGACGACGCCAAGCCGAAGCTGATTTTCTCCGCGAGCTGCGGCATCGAGCCCGGCCGCATCGTGCAGTACAAGCCGCTGCTCGACGAGGCGATCCGGCTGTCCAGCGCCAAGCCGGGCGCCTGCATCATCCTCGAACGCCCGCAGCAAAAGTGCGAGCTCACCGCCGGCCGCGACCACGACTGGAGGACGCTGCGCGACGCCGCGATCGCCGCCGGCAAGAAGGCGGATTGCGTCGCCGTCGAGGCCACCGACCCGCTGTATATTCTCTACACCTCCGGCACCACCGGCAAGCCGAAGGGCGTGGTGCGCGACAATGGCGGCCATCTGGTCGCGCTGAAATGGTCGATGTTTAATCTATACGGAGTCAAGCCCGGCGAGACCTGGTGGTGCGCCTCCGACATCGGCTGGGTGGTCGGCCACAGCTACATCATCTACGGGCCGCTGATCCACGGCGCGACCTCGATCATGTATGAGGGCAAGCCGGTCGGCACGCCGGACGCCGGCGCGTTCTGGCGGGTGATCTCCGAACACAAGGCGGTGGCGCTGTTCACCGCGCCGACCGCCTTCCGCGCCATCCGCAAGGAAGACCCCGAAGGCACCTTCATTCGCAAATATGATCTGTCAAAACTGCGCACGCTGTTTCTGGCCGGCGAGCGCGCCGATCCGCCGACGGTGGAATGGGCCGAGCAGCAACTGAAGGTGCCGGTGATCGATCACTGGTGGCAGACCGAAACCGGCTGGTGCATCGCCGGCAATCCGGTCGGGCTCGGGCTGTTGCCGGTGAAGCACGGCTCGCCGACGGTGCCGATGCCGGGCTACAAGCTCGAAGTGGTCGATGAGGGCGCCAAGCCGGTGCCGGCCGGCACCATGGGCTCGATCGTCATCAAGCTGCCGCTGCCGCCGGGCAATTTGCCGACGCTGTGGGAGCAGGACGAGCGCTGCCGCGAAAGTTACTTCGCCGACTATCCGGGCTACTACAAGACCTCCGACGCCGGCTATGTCGACGAGGACGGCTACGTCTTCGTGATGGGCCGCACCGACGACATCATCAACGTCGCCGGCCACCGGCTCTCGACCGGCGGCATGGAGGAAATCCTCGCATCGCATCCCGACGTCGCCGAATGCGCCGTGCTCGGCATCAACGATCCGATCAAGGGCGAGGTGCCGTGCGGCTTGATCGTGCTGAAATCCGGCGTCACCCGCGACCATGCCGAGATCGAGAAGGAGATCGTCAAGCTGGTGCGCGACAAGCTCGGCCCCGTTGCGGCGTTCAAGCTGGCGATCACCGTGCCGCGGCTGCCGAAGACCCGCTCCGGCAAGATCCTGCGCGGCACCATCAAGAAGATCGCCGACGGCGACGCCTGGGCGATGCCCGCCACCATCGAGGACCCCAAGGTGCTGGACGAAATCACCGACGCCCTGAAGGGGCATGGCTGAGGACTGACAAAGGCCGGATTCCTCGTTAGAAGTTGTCATTCCGGGCCTGCGGCTCCAGCCGGCTGTCGCCGACTGAAGCACATCCCGGAATGACAAATTTGAGGACTCTGATGCCACTCACTTCGAAGCACCTGTTCGCGCTGGCGCTCGTAGCGCTGTCGCTGTCTGGCTGCGCCTCGCGCCGCGAAGCGTCGACGGCCAATCTCGGCGACGACGACGAATTCTGCCAGGGCAAGGGTGTCGCGGTCGGCTCGCCCGACTATGTCGCCTGCCGCAAGGATCGCGACGTGCAGCGGCAGAACGCGCAGGGCCGTACCGACCGCGCCCAGCGCAACCTCGGCGAATACATGCTCAACAACCCGAGCCGGCCGTAGCGTCACGGCGCAGGCCTTGTGTCTGTGAGGCAACAGGTGCGGCGTGATCGGCACCGTTGCTTTTCCAATTTGATCGAGATCAACCCTTCGCACCCCCTTCGGGCGTTCGTGCCTGACCAGTCGGCCGAGCTCGTTCGCGCTGACAAGATTAGGGTCTCTAATGAAAACAACAATAACATCCGTGGCTTCGTCGCTCCTGGTGGCGGTTGGCCTGACTGGATTTGCCGCCGTCGCGCAGGCGGCCGATCTGCCCGCCGCGCCCTACTTCAAGGCGCAGCCGCCCGAAGCCTGGAATCCCTGGATGATCCGGCTCCGCGCCCTCGGCGTCGTGACCCGTGATTCCGGCTATGTCGATCAGGTGCCGGGCTCGGGCCTCAAGACCACCGATTCTTTGGTTCCCGAACTCGATATCTCCTATTTCTTCACCCGCAACATCGCCGCCGAACTCATTCTCGGCGTCACCAAGCATTCCGTCAGCGGCACCGGTACGCTGACCGGAATCGACGTCGGCAAGGCCTGGCTGCTGCCGCCGACGCTGACCCTGCAATATCACCTCACCGATTTCGGCGCGTTCAAGCCCTATGTCGGCGCCGGCGTGAACTACACGTTCTTCTTCAGCCAGAGCGCGGCAGGCGGCGTGGTGACGGCCAGCAAGCTGCACGACACCGCCGCCCCCGTGGCGCAAATCGGCTTCGACTACATGCTCAACAAGAACTGGGGCTGGAACGTCGACGTCAAGAAGGTGTGGCTGCGCCCGTCTTGGAACGGGGTCGCCGGCGGGCTTCCGGTCACCGGCAAGGTCAATCTCGACCCGTGGCTGATCGGCACCGGCATCACCTACAAGTTCTGATCGTCAGCGCAGATGCGGGGCGGATGCAAATCCGTCCCGCGTCCTGCTTTTCAGTGGGGCCGGGCCGATTGCGTTCGTGCTTGAGTTCGGCTTTGGTGCCGCGCAACGCAATGCCAACACCGCGCGCGGGCGCGATCGGGAACATTACATGGACATCAAGGTCAGAGACTCCAACGGCGCGCTGCTCGCCGAGGGTGACACCGTCACGCTGATCAAGGACCTGAAGCTGAAAGGCTCCTCCACCGTGCTGAAGCGCGGCACCGTGATCAGGGGCATCCACCTCACCGACGACCCCGCCGAAATCGAAGGCCGCACCGACAAGGTCAAGGGCCTGGTGCTGCGCACCGAGTTTCTGAAGAAGGCGTGAGGGAAGCCGTCAGTGCAGCGACCGTCCGGCGCTGCAGGCGTGGCCGCAAATCACCGCAGTCTGCAGTCGCTCGACCTCGAATTCCAGGCGTGCGTTGACCAGCATCAACGCGCGCAGCGCGCCTTGCACGCTGCCGTCGCACGCCGCGACGATTTCCTCGATTTGCTTGTCCAGCTTGTTACCCACGGCCCATCCCCGATTACCCATTGTCCCGACCGCATCTCCACCCGCGATTGAGGCGGAATTTTCATCCGAATTGGGCGTCAATGGGGTGACGGAATCGGGGCCGACTTGTCCCCGGTGTCCACAGGCCAATGGCATACAGCCGGTGCAGTGACAACGTCACAGACGATGGCGCCTGCCGGCGGCTACGCGACAGCATCGATATGCTTGCCAACGAGGGCCGGTCGATTTGCGCGCGCAGATCTAACCCCATCTTTAGCCGTCAGGCTGGAAAGACCCGCGATGGCCAAGGCCAGACACGTCAAGTTCTGGGACAGGATCGCCGAGCGCTACGCCGCGCGGCAACTCAAGGACCCGGCCGCCTACGAGGCGATGCTGGCCGCCGCCGCCGCTCGGCTGCGCCCCACCGACCGGGTGCTGGAAATCGGCTGCGGCACCGGCTCGACCGCGATCCGGCTCGCGCCCCACGTGGCGGAGTGGATTGCGACCGACTTCTCGCCCGAGATGCTGCGGATCGCGCGCGCCAAGCCCGCGCCGGACAATCTCCGCTTCGTCCTCACCGACGCGCACAGCGCTTTCGACGGCGGCCCGTTCGATGCGATCGCCGCATTCCAGGTGCTGCATCTGGTGGACGATCTCCCCGGCACGCTTGCACACATCCACGCGCATCTGAAACCCGGCGGGCTGCTGATCGCCAAGACCTGGTGCTTCGCCGATATGGGGCTCGCGCTTCGCGGCCTGTTCGTCGTGCTGCGCAGCATAGGCTTGTTCCCGCCCGTCAACGCGCTGACCAAGATCGCACTGCGCCAGAGCATTCTGGACGCCGGCTTCAGGATCGAAGACGAGCGCATCTTCGGCGCCAACCCCCACGGCCCCTACATCGTGGCCCGCAAGCCCGGCCCGCTCAATTAGGACAAGGTCAAATCCGCTCAGGAGCATGTTCGCCACAGCTCACTTCCCCAGCCCGAATTCCTTGGCAATTCTTCTCCAGAGCCGATCTTCCGGTTCGATCCGATCGCTTTAGGCCCAGGTCCGAGCGTGGGACCGCCGCAGCAAGCCTTGCTGGGTGGCTTCAGCCGCCGCCGAACCCGCACACAGCAACTGATCTCCGACCAGCAGTTCAAAATCCGGGTCCGGAAGCTCCACGATGGTGGTGGCGCGCAGCACCCTGAGAATCACCACGGGGTGCCGGCTCCCTTGCGATCCGGCCTCTTTGGTGAACCTGTCTTTCGCCAGATCGTCGATGGTCATCGTTCGCTGCTGATCGCCATCCAGAAAGGCGAGCAGGCCCGGCGCCTCGTGACGATCGAGGGTCACGCTCCAGAACCGCGGCGTTTCGTTGCCCACCGCGTCGCGCAAGCGTTCGGACAGCGCGTAGGCCCACAAATCGTCCTTGGCTCGGATTGCGTCGAGGAAGTCGGCAAGCAGCGGGGTACGAAGTGCCGTGATGCATTGGTTGGCGATGATCTCGCTGGGGACCATCGTGATATTCGCAGCAAATTTCGTGAACAGCATTTGGCTCGAGCGGAGATTGCGCCTCGCAATGATGAAGATGTCCGGCTTGAGCCGGCGGGCCGCGATCCCGATCGCCAGATTCTCGGCATCGTCGTCGGTGCCGGCGACGATGCCGGATGCCTTGTCGATGCCGGCTTCGCGAAGAACGGCGATGTCGGCGCCGCGGCCTCTGATGGCGTGATGGCCCTCGACCCGTGAGCCGGCCGGATCGACCACGGTTACGGTAAAGCCGCCCTGCTGAACGGCAGCCACGACTTCGTGGCCGAACCTGCCGTAGCCGCAAACGATCCAATGCCCGGGCGCGACCGGAATCCGGGCTGGAGAACTTGGAAACAGATAGGCGCCCGGCGCGCTGGTCAGCCAGGTGATCAGCCGGTAGACGTCCGGCGCCCGCATCGCGAGCGCCAGATGCCCGCCGAATTCGCGGAACGGATTGATCACCCGGAAGGTGCCGAGCGAAGCCATCGAGCTGGCGATCTCCGGCGTGTCGGCTCGTCCGATCACCGGAAGCCCCGGGCGCAAGATGGAGGCGGAGATCGCGGCGGCCAAATTGGCCTCGTCGTCGTTGCACAGCGCCAGCACGCCCTTGCATTCCGGCTTCAGCAGGCCCGCGGCCGTCAGTGTTTCGGGGGATCTGGCGTCGGCCACAATGGCGGGCACGTCGTTCGACTGACCGTCGATCTCGAGCTGCTGAATTTTGCGTTCGTCCTTGTCGATCACGGTGACGCGGCAGCCGAGTTGCTGGAGCGCACGGACGACGGTCATGCCGGTGTCGCCAAGACCGCAGACGAGATAAAACGGTTTGGCAATCCGGGCGACGGCCCGGCGAAACCTTCGGTCGACCAGCGCCTGCTGGAATGCCTTCTCCTGGACGAGGCTCAGCAGAGAACCGAGCAGATAGGCCCACCCCACCACCGACAGATAGATGATCGCCGTCACGAACACGCGCTGCTGGTTGGTGAAAGCGTGGGGAAGCTCGCCGAAACCGATCGTGGTGGCGGTGTAGGTGACGAAATAGAACGCCTCGAACAGCGTCATTCGCCAGGGCCGGCCTTCGGCGTCGACGCCGGGGATCAGGACAAGCCCCAGCGTCGACAGCGCGAACACCAGGGCGATCAGGATCAAGGGAGCGCGCAGCCGCCGCAGCGTGATGAACGTGACGTTACCCACCGACACGCTCCCGAACGCCGGTACCGGTGACGGCAGCGATTGCCGGATCGAGCGAACCAGTTTCCGGTTGATAGGGTTTGATCATGGACGGATGTCGTCATCGGGGCTGAGGGTGAAGTAGAAGGTCGAGCCATCGCCGGGCCTGGATTGGACCCAGATGCGGCCGCCGTGACGTTCGATGATCTTTCGCGTCATCGCCAGGCCGACGCCTGCGCCTCCGCCGTATTGTTCAGGTTCATTCAGACGGTGAAACATCTGGAAAACAAGCTGCTGATCGGTCTCCGCGATGCCGATTCCATTGTCCCGGACATAGTAGCGGGCCGGATGGCCTTGCTCGACGCCGATCTCGATCCATCGCGCGGGTTTGTCGTTGTACTTGATCGCGTTGGCGATCAGATTGGCGAACACCTCGCTGACCCATTCGCGGTTGCAGGTCGCCGAACCCAGCGACGCTGGACGGCGGACTTCGATGTTGTGCTCGGCGAGCTGGCGGGCGAATGGGAGCAGCGCCGCATCGACAATGGCATCCAGATCCACCGTCTGCAGCGATAGCTCGGATCGACCAATCTCCGCCTGCTCGAGCAGGGCGTCGACGAGACTGTCCATCCGTTGTGTCAGCTTCAGGATGGTCGCGACCTGCTGCTGGCCTTCCTCGTCGAGCACGTCTCCCTGTCGCCGTCGCAGCGCCGTCGTGAGGTGGTGGATGCCCCTCAAATGTTCCTTGAGTTCATGGGACGCGGTGTCCGCGTAGCGGCCGAGTTCGGATCGCGAGGCGCCAAGCTCGCGGCTGATCCGTTCGACCCTGGTCGCGCGTTCGGCGATGATGTCGCCGATCGCCGCGGCGAGGCGGACAACCGCTTCCTTCTCGTCCTCCCGCCAGGGAATCGAGCGGTTCCTGACGCTCTCCTTCCACAGCGCAAACGAATTCCTCGGCCTTAGCCGCAACATGCCGTCGGATTCGCTGACTTCGACCGGCTTGTGGGGATCTCCGGCCCACGCAACGGTCTCGACCTGCTCGGGACGAAACCACAGCACGAATTCCGGCAGCTTCGGCGAGATCCGGACCGCCAGCACGCCGCTGGCATCGCGGGCGAATGCCTGGCCCGGCTCGTAGAGCGATGACAGCCGGTCGGTAGTGAACAAAGGCGATGCACGGTCCGCAAGCCAGCGAACGAGGTCGCGGACCTGGTCGTGCGACGGTGTCTTGCCGGTCGACGTGACGTCGTGATCCGAAACGAGCGCCAAGCCGCCGGCCTCGACCCGGGTCGCGAGCAGTTGCAGCGTATCCGGCGCGCGCAGCGCCTTGACGACGTTGGCCTCGACGGCGAGCGCCTGGATCAGCCGCTCCGATGTGGCCTTCATCGCCTTGATCCGGCCGAACAGCTCGGCGTCCTCCTTGGCGGACATCAGCAGAGACAATGTATGAGCCAGGAATTCGGCCGCCATGCGGGTCTCGTGCGTGAGGTGGCGCGGCGCAGCGTGGTGCATGGCGGAGATCAGCCCCCAAAGCTTGCCCTCCTTGACCAGCGGCATCACCAGGGTCGAACGCACACCCATGTTCTTGAGGTAGCCGGTGTACATCACCGAAACGCTGCGCAGGCTGGCGAAGCTCATATCCACCGGGCCGGAGGCCGGGCGGTTCGTCGCCGCGATCATCGGCACCGGAGTGTAGTCCACATCCGGCAAATGCCGCACCCAGCTCAGCGAAAACAGCCGCCGCGCCGGGGCCGGGATATCGCTCGCCGGATAGTGCAGCCCGAGATAGGGCTCGAGGTCGTCGCGCCTGGCCTCGGCGACGACGTGTCCGCTGCCGTCCTCGTCAAAACGGTATGCCATCACCCTGTCGTAGCCGGTGAACGCACGAATCCGTTCGACCGCGACGTCGAAGAAGTCCTTCAGGCCCTTGACGTCCTGCAGCCGCGCAAGATCGGCCCGCACCTGCGAATAGAGATTGGGAGCGGCGCCGGCGGCGGAGGACTTCTCCAGTTCGAGGATGATCAGTCCGCCGCAGCGATGGGCGAACAGATTGAAGCCTCGCTCGGTTCCGACGAATGACTCGCGGGCGATCGTCACCGGCCCGCTGTCGAGCGGCATCCGGTGCAGCGTCTCCGTGAGATTGCGCCAGGACGGGCCCAGCACCGCGGCGATCGTCGAGCCGACCACGGCGTCCGGCGGTTTGCCGAGGAAGTCGGCGCAATTGGCGCTGGCGTGCAAAATGAGGTTCGACTGGTCGTCGACCGTGAGCATGGCGCCGTGCGGCTGGATCGCGTCCGGAAACTGCACCAGCTCGCGGTCGCACGTCGAAAGGTCGACATTCCTTGCAGTGACGATGTCATCGGCCTTGGCTGGATCCATGGCAATCCCTCGCTGCATTTGCCTCGCCAGCCGTCTACTGTCCTCGGTCGGCTGTCGTGGGCACCCCTCACGATGATGTCGATGAGCCTCCACTCAAGCTTAGTTGGGTCTCGACATGGTCCGCGGCGTCAGGCGAGTCCATTGCTCCGGGCAGCGTAGCCGGAGTGCGGCGATGCGCAATGCGCGGCTGCAGGGCAGTCCTCCCCCTTTAGTCTCGCCTCCACCGCCCTTGACATCCCCCGCCGCAAAATGCTGGTTTAGCCCAATGCGCAACCTGTCCCGCCCGAGCCGTTATTGGTGGCCCACCTCCTGAAGGTGGCTGGTGCGATTTTGCGTTTTCAATCGTCAGTGGCCGCCGCACATGGCGGCCTTTTGTTGTCCTGTGTGGCGTTCCTCCGGCAAGTTTCGTAAGAGGATCACATGAACAGGACCGTTTTTGCACTGCCGCCGCAGGCCGATTACCGCACCGCCGCCGGCCTCACCGTGTCGCGCGCGGTGCAGAGCCTGACCGGCGGCGATGCGCTCGACAATCTGATCGACCTCTTGGATCGCCGCCGCGGCGTGGTGCTTTCATCGGGCACCACGGTGCCCGGCCGCTACGAGAGCTTCGACCTCGGCTTCGCCGACCCGCCGCTGGTGCTGGAAACCAACGGCACGGCGTTTTCGCTTGAAGCGTTGAACGCGCGCGGCAACGTGCTGATCGCCTTCCTCGGCGACACTCTGGCCGAGCCCTGCGCGGTGATCGACAGCCGGACCGCGACCCGGATCGAGGGCCATATCGTGCGCGGCGAGGCACCGGTCGAGGAGGACCAGCGCACGCGACGCGCCAGCGCGATGTCGCTGGTGCGGGCGCTGGTCGCCGCCTTCGCGTCGCCGGCCGATCCGATGCTCGGCCTGTTCGGCGCCTTCGCCTATGATCTGGTGTTCCAGATCGAGGATCTGGTGCAGAAGCGCGCCCGCGAAGCCGACCAGCGCGACATCGTGCTCTACGTGCCGGATCGGCTGTTAGCCTATGACCGCGCCACCGGCCGCGGCGTCCAGATCGCTTATGAATTCGCCTGGAACGGCGCCTCGACCGCTGGCCTGCCGACCGCCACCCCGGACAGTGTTTATGCCAAGACCGGCCGCCAGGGTTTTGCCGATCACGCGCCCGGCGAATATCCGGCGGTGGTGGAAAAGGCGCGCGCTGCGTTTGCGCGCGGCGATCTGTTCGAGGCGGTGCCCGGGCAATTGTTCGGCGAGGCCTGCGATCGCACCCCGGCGGAAGTGTTCAAGCGGCTGTGCCGGATCAACCCTTCGCCTTACGGCGGGCTGCTCAATCTCGGCGACGGTGAATTCCTGGTCTCGGCCTCGCCCGAAATGTTCGTGCGCTCCGACGGCCGCCGGGTCGAGACCTGCCCGATCTCCGGCACCATCGCGCGCGGCGCCGACGCGATCGGCGACGCCGAGCAGATTCAGAAATTGCTGAATTCGGAGAAGGACGAATTCGAGC
Source organism: Rhodopseudomonas sp. (assembly GCF_013377015.1). Lineage (GTDB taxonomy): Bacteria > Pseudomonadota > Alphaproteobacteria > Rhizobiales > Xanthobacteraceae > JARJEH01. The sequence goes on from NZ_JACABA010000002.1 coordinate 1,307,604, forward strand.
TCAACATGTGCACCGACGTCGACCGCAACGACAAGGCGCGGGTCTGCGTGCCGGGTACCATCAAGGTGCTGGCGCGGCGCCAGATCGAGACCTATTCGAAGCTGTTTCACACCGTCGATCATGTCGAGGGCATGCTGCGGCCGGGCTTCGACGCGCTCGACGCCTTCCTGACCCACGCCTGGGCGGTGACGGTGACCGGCGCGCCGAAATTGTGGGCGATGCAATTCGTCGAGGACAACGAGCGCTCGAGCCGGCGCTGGTACGCCGGCGCGTTCGGCGTGGTCAATTTCGACGGCAGCATCAATACCGGGCTCACCATCCGCACCATCCGGATGAAGGACGGCCTCGCCGAGGTCCGGGTCGGCGCCACCTGCCTCTTTGACTCAGATCCGGTCGCCGAGGACAAGGAATGCCAGGTCAAGGCCGCGGCGCTGTTCCAGGCGCTGCGCGGCGATCCGCCGAAGCGGCTCTCCGCCGTGGCGCCGGACGCCACCGGCTCCGGCAAGCACGTGCTGCTGATCGATCACGACGACTCTTTCGTCCACATGCTGGCGGACTACTTCCGCCAGGTCGGCGCCAGCGTCAGCGTGGTCCGCCACATCCACGCGCTGCAGATGCTGAAAGACAACAGCTACGATTTGCTGGTGCTGTCGCCGGGGCCGGGCCGGCCGACGGATTTCAAGATCAAGGCGACCATCGACGCGGCCCTCGCCAAGAACATGCCGATCTTCGGGGTCTGCCTCGGGGTGCAGGCGATCGGCGAATATTTCGGCGGCACGCTCGGGCAATTGGCGCAGCCGGCGCATGGCCGGCCGTCGAAAATCCAGGTCCGCGGCGGCACGCTGATGCGCGGGCTGCCGGACGAGATCGTGATCGGCCGTTACCATTCGCTGTTCGTCGAAGCCGACGGCATGCCCGAGGTACTGCAGGTGACGGCGTCGACTGCGGACGGCGTCGCGATGGCGATCGAGCACAAGACCCTGCCGGTCGGCGGCGTGCAGTTTCACCCCGAATCGCTGATGTCGCTGGGCGGCGAGGTCGGGCTGCGGATCGTCGAGAACGCGTTCCGGCTTGGCCTTCCGGCCAATTGACATGAAACTGTCATTGCGAGGAGCGTAAGCGACGAAGCAATCCAGCAGCCCAGTGCGCGGCGCTCTGGATTGCTTCGCTGCGCTCGAAATGACGAACCGAGCCACCGAGCACATCGCAACCGATCAGAGAGCCCGATGACCCCTGAACTCGCCCACGATCTCAAGGCCAGCGTCCGCACCATTCCGGACTATCCGAAACCCGGCATCATGTTCCGCGATATCACCACGCTGCTCGGCGACGCCCGCTCGTTCCGCCGCGCGGTCGACGAACTGGTGCAGCCCTGGGCCGGCTCCAAGATCGACAAGGTCGCCGGCATCGAGGCGCGCGGCTTCATCATCGGCGGCGCGATCGCCCATCAGGTCTCGTCGGGCTTCGTGCCGATCCGCAAGAAGGGCAAGCTGCCGCATACTTGTGTCAGCATGGAATACGCGCTGGAATACGGCACCGACCATATCGAGATTCACGTCGATGCGATCAAGCCCGGCGAGCGGGTGATCCTGGTCGACGATCTGATCGCCACTGGCGGCACCGCCGAGGGCGCCATCAAGCTGCTGCGCCAGATCGGCGCCGAAGTGGTCGCCGCCTGCTTCATCATCGACCTGCCCGACCTCGGCGGCGCCGACAAGATCCGCGCCATGGGCGTCCCGGTGCGCACCCTGATGGCGTTCGGGGGACATTGAGTGGAGGTGCAGCCGCTGCGTCCGGCCTCGCTCGCAGTGCATGATGACCTCATCCTGAGGAGCGCGTCCAAAGGACGCGCGTCTCGAAGGATGAGATGAACAGCCTCATGGTTCGAGACGGCGCTGCGCGCCTCCTCACCATGAGGGCTCAGTGCACAGGTGAGTGACCGTCGGGCTTCCCTCGCGACGCCGCGTCACGCTCGGGTTTGCGTCAGCTCCAGCTCCAACTCGCGGAAGCTGGTGTAGTTCTTCCGGATCCACTGGTGCAGTTCGGTGGAAGGATCCTTCTCGGTGCGCAGATAGCCGGTGAAGGAGAACGACTGGCGATCGATATAGGTCTTCAGGAACGACGGCAGCGCGCGAATTTTCACGACCCGGCCGCGTGCAAACGCCTGGGGCAATTCGCCGCGCAGCACTTGTTCGTTGTCGATCGTCACCAGCGCGCGCGGCGGGATCTGTTCCTGCAACATCTCGTAGCCGCGCGCCGAGGCGCGGTCGGTGTCGGCGACGAACAGCGCGATCGGCGCCACTTGGCGCCGCGCCGCCTCCTTCATGAAGCCGATTTCGTCGGTCATCCGGAAGAATTCGTCGAAGGCGTGGAAGCCGAGGTCGATCACCTTGGCCACGTCGTCGTGGACGATCAGCCGGTCCATCAGCGCCATCTTGCCGAAGGTGTCGTCGACCTCGGCGGTCTCGGTGATCCGCGGCAGGTAGTCGAGCAGCGACGGCTCTTTCAGGTTGACGTCGAACGCCACCACCGAGCCGCGCTGCAGCAGCAGGAATTCCGACAGCAGCCGCGCGATCAGGGTCTTGCCGACGAACGGCCGCGGCGAGCAGATGATGTAGACCGGGGTGCGGGGCATGGGGCCATATCGGGCGGGTGTTCCGCCCGATATAGCCAAAATCGGCGCCGATGCGAATTATTTCTCGCTGCCGCCGCCGCCCGACGGGGTCGGGGCGCGGCCGGATTTTTCCTTGCCGACCAGGTCGGTGAGCTTGATGCGGTCGAACTCGCTCCAGACATTGGCAAGCCAGTGCCGGACGTAGCCGCGCAGCACGAAGGAATAGTTCGCGGCCTCGTCATCGACGCCCTTGTTGGCGACGAATTTCAGAAACGGCACCTTTGAGACCTCGACCTGCTCATAGGCCATCTCGTTGAGCTTCGGAATCGTCAGCTCGACGGCATCCTTGATGCGGTGGAAATACGAGTTGTAGGTCGCCTGGTCCCATTCGAAGAAGCTGGTGTTGTTGATGAAGTTCTTCACCAGGTAATATTTGGCGCCCTGCATGAAGCCGGCGGTCTCGGCGATCTCGTCCAGCGAGGCGATCGAGGGGCCCAGTATGTGGAACACCGCGAAGGTGATCTGGCCGCTTTTGGCGGCGTCGAGAAAGCCGATGTCGCGCAGGTTCGCCAGCGCCGTCGACAGCAGGCCGGCGCGGACGTCGATCACCGTGACCGAAGGCACGTTGTTGTTGAGCGTGTCGAAGATCTTCATCTGGTCCGCGGTCGACGTCATGTCGACGATCTCGGTGATCTCCGGATGAAAGCGCTTCAAGGTACCGCGCGGCGATTCGGTGTCGAAGGCGCGGGTCGGCACGTTGTTGGCGCTGAAATAGTCCAGCAAGGTTCGCGACACCGTGGTCTTTCCCACGCCGCCCTTGTCGGCACCCACTACGATGACTGCTGGCTTCGCCATGAGATTCCTTTTTGGGCCAAATTAATCCGCGCCGGCGCGAGCGAGACTCACGCGGGCGGACTGCCCTGACTGCTTTGGGCGCGAACATGGCAGAAACAAGGGATAATTCAATTGCCGCGGCCGCGGCCGAGCAAAATCTCAACAAAATCGTGCGGGATCGGGAAGCGAAGGAGGCAAAGATCCGTCATTCCGGGGCGCGAGCACTTGCGAGCGAACCCGGAATCTCGCCACACGACCTGCCCGCAAGATTCCGGGTTCGCTCGCGGCTCGCGCCGCTCGCGCCCCGGAATGACTGGATCGCTGGCGTTCGGCGTTCGGGCGCGCTTACGCCCGCTTGCCCCAGGGGCCGCGCAGGAAACCCTTACGGGCGGGCGCTGCTGGCTTGGGAGCGCTCCAGGGGCCGGGGGGATCGCCCGCGTCACCGGCCTGCGTCGGATCGCCGGCCGGTTCGGCGTCGTCGTCCGATGCGGTCGGCTCCGACGGCAGCGGCAGCGGACCGGGATCGTGGCCGCCGGCGAATTTGACCAGCGCGGCGACCCGGGAATCCACCGAGGGGTGGGTGGCGAACAGGTCGGCGAAACCCTCGCGCGGATTGTCGAGGCACATTTCCATCACCGCCGAGGTGGCGCCGTTGAGTTCGCCGCGGTTCTCGATCTTGCGCAGCGCCGTGATCATGGCGTCGGGATTCTTGGTCAGCTCCACCGAGCCGGCGTCGGCGAGGAATTCGCGCGAGCGCGATAGCGCCAGCCGCACCACCTGAGACAGCGCCCAGGCCAGCGCAATCAGTACCACCGCCAGCAGCACCGCGAGGATCGCCCCGCCGCCGCCCTTGCGGTCGCCGCTCGAGGACGACGACGATGATGACGAGGAGGATGAGCCGCCGCCGAAATTCCAGCTCGAGTTGAAGAACAGCCGGAACATCAGCTCGCCGGCGAATCCGACCACACCGGCGATGATCACCGCGATCACCATCATCTGCACGTCGCCATTGCGGATGTGGGTCAGTTCATGGCCCAGCACCGCCTCGATCTCCTGATCGTTCAGCGCAGCCAGCAGGCCCGAGGTCACGGTGACGGCGTATTGCCTCGGGTTCAGTCCGGTGGCGAAGGCGTTCAGCGCTTCGCTGTCCATCACCTTCAGCTTCGGCATCGGGATGCCGCGCGAGATGCAGAGGTTCTCCAGCAAATTATACAGCCGCGGCTGCTCCTGCCTTGTGACGTCGCGGCCGCCGGTGATGGCGTCGATCATCTTCTGGTGGAAGAAATACGCGATCACGATCCACAGCGCCGCCGCTAGGGTGGCGAACGGGAACGCCTTGACCAGATCGCGCGTCGCGGCGGCGAGATAATAGTCGATCGGCGCGTCGCTGTTGATCAGCACCTCGGCGATCAGCGCGCCGGCGAATACCAGCACGTAGATCAGCAGAAACAGCCCGCCGAGCAGCAGCATCGAACGAAACTTGTTCGAGGCGATGTGAGTGTAGAGACCATACGCGGCCATGATGGCTGGCTCCTGGAGAGTCGTACCTGCAATCCCACGGTCGTCATTCCGGGGCGCGAGCCGCTAGGCGAGCGAACCCGGAATCTCGCCGCAGAACGAGGCGCTGCGGCCTGGCCGCTAGATTCCGGGCTCGCGCGCAGCTGACGCTGCTCGCGCCCCGGAATGACAGGTGGCTCAGAACTTGACCTGCGGCACCTGCTCGACCTGGCTGCGGGTTTCGCCGAGATCGAAGAAATCCTTGTGGGTGAAGCCGAGGGGCGCTGCGAACAGCGCCGCCGGCATCTGCTGGATCCCGGTATTGTATTCCTGTACGGCGTTGTTGAAGAAGCGCCGGCTGGCGGCGATCTTGTTTTCGATGTCGGACAGCTCCGACTGCAACTGCTGGAAATTGGCGTTGGCCTTGAGGTCGGGATAGGCCTCCGACAACGCGATCAGCTTGCCGAGCGCGCCGCTCAGCATGTTCTCGGCGGCGGCGACCTGGCCCGGGCCCTGCGCCGACAGCGCGGCGTTGCGCGCCTTGACCACGTCGTCGAGCGTGCCGCGCTCGTGCGCCGCATAGCCCTTCACGGTCTCGATCAGGTTGGGGATGAGATCGTGGCGTTGCTTCAGCTGCACGTCGATGTCGGCGAAGGCCTGGTCGACGCGCTGGCGCAGCGCCACCAGGCGGTTGTAGGCCGCGAACGCGAACAGCACGAGCGCGACGATGAGCCCAAGAAAAATCCAGCCGGACATGACAAGCGACTCCTGATGAGACGACGACGACCCTGACTGTAGACCATAACGCGGCCACGGGGCAGGGGCCGCGGGAGCGATGCGGCATTGCTTGGTCGTCGCGGGAGCCGGATAAGTTCAGCGGGAAGGGCGAAGGTGCGCGCCCTCATCCTGAGGAGCCGCGTCTTCGCGGCGTCTCGAAGGATGAGGGCATGCAGCCTCATGGTTCGAGACGGCGCAAGAGCGCCTCCTCACCATGAGGCTCCGGCTTCGGCTGCCTACGGCTTGGCCATATGCCAGGCGCCGTTGAGGAAGCCGTCGCCATTGGTTTCGCCGGGGGCGGTGTCCTTCTTGAAGGTGTAGAGCGGCTTGCCCTTGTAGGCCCACATCTTCTTGCCGTCGTCGCGCACCACGATGGTCATGTCGGCGGTCGGCTTGGCGTCGTCCGCCGCGATTAGCGCCGGCCAGTTCTCGGCGCAAGGGCCGTTGCACATCGACTTGCCACCGGCATCCTTGTCGAAGGTGTAGAGCGTCATGCCCTTGGCATCGACGAAGGCCTTGCCCTTGGGCGTGTCGGCGGTCTTCAGCATCTGCGCCGAGGCGGCGGATGACGCAAGCATGAAAGTCAGAGCCGCGATGGCGGCGAACGATCTGGACATCGGTGTTACTCCTGATGAAATGGCGCGGACGCGGAGGCGTCGATGAGACAAACGCCGCCGCTGGCGAATTATTCCGCCGTCCCCATCACTCGTCGAACACCGCGTCGCCCCAGCTCAATTTGCGGAAACGCGCGTAGTGCGGCTTGTCGCGGCGCGGCGCCCCCGCGCGCACGATGCCGTGAGCGGTGCAGAGTTTCGCCGTCACCGCGATCTTGGTCAGCTCGGGCTGCGCCAACACCCGCGATGGCCGTTGCGGCGGCGGCGCGCGGGTCAGGGTGACGTAAATGAATTTTTCGTCCTCATAGGGAAGTTCGGCGGCCTTGAGGTGTTGATGCGCGCGGGAGCGCGGCAGCCGCTGGGTGAAGTGACACCAGTCCGGCGCGGCCAGCGGGCATTCGTCGTCATGCGGGCACGGCGCGATCACGTGCGCGCCTTGCGCGATCAATTGCCGGCGCAACGCCAGAACACGCTGATAGCCCGCCGGCGTGCCGGGCTCGACGATCAGCAGCGTGTCATTGGTCTTGCGCCATGCCAGATCGGCGAATTTTTCGCGCCGGGCATCGTTCAGCTCGTTGATCATGTAGCTGGCGATTACCAGATCGGCGGCCGGCGCCTCGGCGAGTAGCGCCAGCGCTTCGCCGCGCCGGTAGCGCATCGCCGCGAGCCGGGTGTCGCGTGCCAGCTCCAGCGCCAGCGCGCTCAGCGCCGCATTGGCGTCGATCAGCTCGAAGCCGCGCAGCGAGGCGAACGCCGTCGCCGCAGCCCAGCTCGCGGTGCCGGGACCGGCGCCGAGATCGAGCAGCGTCTGCGGCGCGAAATCCGGTCGCACCTCGTTCAACGCGTTCAGGCAAGCTGCGACCGCCGCATAGGTCGCGGGCATCCTCGCCGCCGCATAGGCCAGCGCGTCGGTGGCGCTGCGGATCGCCTGCGAGCCGCCGCCGTCGCGATAGGTCTGCGAGATCGATGCCGCCCGCGCCGCGGCGTCGTTGCGCGACAGCCCATGCAGCGCGCGGTCCAGCGCGATGGTCAGTTCGGCGGGCAGCGCGGGAGATATCATCGCGGCGGCGAGGGAATCGTCACCCACCCCTGGAGGGGGAGGGTCGCCTGCCGCAGGCAGGCGGGGTGGGGTGGGGCCACGCCGATGCTCATTTGATCCAATCAATTCGCGCAATGCGCGGCGGCGATCACCCCACCCCGGTTCGCTGCGCTCACTTCACCCTCCCCCTCCAGGGGAGGGTGAAGTCACGCCACGTGCTGATCGAGGATGTTGACTGCGTCCTGCAGATTGACCGAGACCAGTTGCGAGACGCCGCGCTCCGCCATGGTGACGCCGTACAACCGGTTCATCCGCGCCATCGTGATCGGGTTATGCGTGATGATGATGAAGCGGGTGTCGGTGGTCGAGGTCATCTCGTGCAGCAGGTCGCAGAACCGCTCCACGTTGTGATCGTCGAGCGGCGCGTCGACTTCGTCCAGCACGCAGATCGGCGACGGATTGGTCAGGAACACCGCGAAGATCAGCGACAAAGCGGTCAGCGCCTGCTCGCCACCGGACAACAGCGACAGCGTCTGCGGCTTCTTGCCGGGCGGCTTGGCGATGATCTCGAGTCCGGCTTCCAGCGGATCGTCGCTTTCGATCAGCTTCAATTCGGCCTCGCCGCCGCCGAACAGCACCACGAACAGCCGCTTGAAATGGCCGTTGACGATGTCGAACGAAGTCAACAGCCGCTCGCGGGCTTCCTTGTTCAGGCTCTGGATGCCCTGGCGCAGCCGTTTGATGGCTTCGACCAGGTCGTCGCGTTCGGTGGTGAGCCCGGTATGCTGGGCCTCGACCTCGTGCAGTTCTTCCTCGGCGCGCAGATTGACGGCGCCGAGCCGCTCGCGGTCGCGGCGCAGCTTGTCGAGATTCTCCTCGACCTCGGCCAGCGCCGGCAATTCGGCGTCTTCCTTGATCTCGGCCAGCGCCGCTGCGCCCTGCGGCTCGACCTCGAGCATGTCGCGGACCTCGCGCTCGATGTCGTCGAGCCGGCGGCGGGCGCCCTCCATCCGTTCCTCGGCGCGGGCGCAGGCTTCGCGCGCGCTGGACAGCGCTTCCAGCGAGATCTTGGCGGCGCGGTCGGTCTCCGCCATCGCCTGCTCGGCAGCGGCCAGCGCGTCGGCGGCGGCGCGGCGATCGGTCTCGGCGTATTCGATCTCGGTGATGATCGCGCTGCGCTTCTCGGCGAAGATCGCCGGTGCGTTGTCGAGCTCGGCGCGTTCGATGCCGAGTTCGGTAACCCGAGCCTCGATGGTGGCGAGCTGCGACGCCGCGCTCTGCTTGCGGCCGTGCCAGGCGCTGCGCTCGGCGACGATCGCCTGCAGCCGCTTGTCGGCGAGTTCGGCCTCGCGCGCCAGCGCCTGCGCCTCGGCGCGGACCTGCGCGGCGAGCCGGCGGCGGCCGTCGATATCGCCGCGCACGGCGGCAAGCCGCGCCTCGTTCTCGTCGCTCGGCGGCAGTTCCTCGATCGCCGCGATCGCGCTCTCATAGGCCGCCTGCGCCTCGGCGCGGTCGGCGGTGACGCGGCTATGGGCTTCGGCCAGCGCCGATTTGCGCGAGGCGTGGCGGTTGATCTCGCGTTCGGTGGCGGCATGACGCTCGCGCGCGGCGTCGACCTCGCGGCGGGTGGCGCGCAGCGCTTCGCGCGCCGAGGTTTCGGCGGCGGCGGCGGCTTTCAGCTCGGACTCGGCGGCATCCAGCGCCTGCCGCTTGGCGGCGGCGTCGATCCGCGCCTGCTCCAGTTCGTTCTCGATCTCGACCAGCCGTGCGCGTTCGGCCAGCCGGCGCGCCGCGCCGGTCGGCGCATGCGCCGCGGCCACAAAGCCGTCCCAGCGCCAGACGTCGCCTTCCAGCGACACCAGCCGCTGCCCGGTCGCCAGCTTTGCGACCAATTCGTTGCCGCGCTCTTTGGCGACGACGCCGATCTGCGCCAGCCGCCGTGCCAGTTCGGGCGGCGCGGTGACGTGGGTCGCGAGCGATTCGACGCCATGCGGCAGCGCCGGATCGCCGTCCTGCACGCCGACATCGGTCCAGCGCATCGGCGCCGAGGGATCGACCGGAGCGTCGAGATCGTCGCCGAGCGCGGCGCCGATCGCCTTCTCGTAGCCCTTGGCAACGCTGATGCCGTCGATGATCGGCGGCCACAGATTCTTGCTCTCGCCATTGACCAGCTTGGAGATGGTGCGGGCCTCGGTCTCCAGCCGCTGTACCCTTTTGTCGGCTTCCGACAACGGAGCGCGGGCGGATTCCAGTTGCTGGCGCGCCTCGACATGGGCGGATTCGAACGCCGCAACGGCGGCTTCGGATTCGGCCAGGGTCTGCTGCGCGTTCTCCATCGCCGCGGTCAGCGCGTCGAGATCGCCGGCCGCGATGGTCTGCTGCGCCAATTTGTCGACTTCGCCGAGCACGCCGGCGATTTCCGAATCCAGCCGCGCCAGCCGATCGCGGTGGCTGCGCACGCCGGCCTCGAACTGATTGCGCCGCGCGGTGAGCTGCGCCAGCGCGGTGGTGAGCTCGGCGAACAGCCGCTCGGAATCCGCCAGCGTTGCCTCCGCTTCGGCGACGCGCTCATCGACGCCGCCGCGCTGCTCGACGCGCTGGCGGATTTCGTCCTTCAGCTCGGTATCCTCGACCTCGAGCCGCGCCAGCGCGACGTCGGCGTCGGCCGCATGCTGCTGCTCGCGCTCGACGTCGGCGCCAAACTGCAGCAGCCGGCGATCGAGTTCGGCGACGCGATCCTTGGCGCGCTGCTCCTCGCGGTCCAGCGTCTCGCGGGCGTTGGTGAGCCGCTGCAATCCGGCGGCGGCGCGGGCCTCGGCCTCGCGCAACGACGGCAGCGCCGAAGCGCGGTCGGCCTGGATGCGGGCGGATTCGGCCTGCTCGCGGGTGCGCTCGGCCAGTTCGCGGACGTTGAGGTCGTGGATCCTGGCGGCTTCCACCACTTCGGCGTTGGCCTCGAGCCAGCGCAGATGGAACAGCATCGCCTCGGCCTTGCGCACCTTGGCGGCGACTTCGCGGAACCGGATCGCCTGCCGCGCCTGCTTCTTCAGCCCGTCGATCTGCCCGGCGAGCTGGCCGATCACGTCCTCGACGCGGGTGAGGTTGGTCTCCGCCGCCTTCAGCCGCAGCTCGGCCTCATGCCGGCGCGCGTGAAGCCCGGCGACGCCGGCGGCGTCTTCCAGCACGCGCCTGCGCTGTTCCGGCTTGGCCTGGATGATCTCGCCGATCTTGCCCTGATGCACCAGAGCCGGCGAGCGCGCGCCGGTGGCGGCATCAGCGAACAGCAATTGCACGTCGCGGGCGCGGACATCGCGGCCGTTGATGCGATAGACCGAGCCGGCCTCGCGCTCGATCCGGCGGGAGATTTCCAGAATCTCGGCATCGTTCATCGCCGCTGGCGCGGTGCGGTCGGTATTGTCGATCGTCATCACCACTTCGGCGTGGTTGCGCGACGGCCGATTGCCGGAGCCGGCGAAGATCACCGCGTCCATGTCGGCGGCGCGGAGAGATTTATGGGACGTCTCGCCCATCGCCCATCGCAGCGCCTCGACCAGGTTCGACTTGCCGCAGCCGTTCGGCCCGACCACGCCGGTCAGGCCGGGCTCGATGACGAAATCGGTCGGCTCGACGAAGGACTTGAATCCATGCAGGCGAAGGCGCGTGAGTTTCATAAAGCGATGCTCGGTTGGCCGCGATTCTGTCGGCTGCCTACGAATCTCTCAACCCTGACAATACCATATCTGGTGTGCCCGGGTCAGATTCGGTCCGCCGCCTGCGGCTCTGTTGAGGGCCGACAATGGCGAGGCGAAGGCGGCAGGGCAACCGTGGAACCGGGCTTTTCCAGAGGTTTAGGGGGTGGGACGACTCGCCTCTCGGCGAGGAGGGCAATCCTGTGGCGGCTAAGAATCAGCGACGATCGCGGCGAACTCGGCATGCAATCCAGGAGGCGTGAGGCGCAGCTGGCTTCAGCATTTTCCTCGGTCATCGCCCGGCTTGACCGGGCGACCCAGTACTCCAGAGTGGCAGTGATGATTCAGGAGCGCTCTAGAATACTGGATCCCCGCTGTCGCGGGATGACGGCAGTTGATGATGTAGCGCCGTCCGTGATCTCGTGGTGTTGCCGCGCGACGCGCGTATCGCCCACCCGACCCGGCTTCGCTGCGCTTCGCCGGGTCATTCTCCCCGCAAGGGGGAGGGAGAAGAACGCGCGGCTTCAGTGCAACGGCTTCAGCTCTTCAGCAGCGGGTTGATCCGCTTGGAAAATTCCTCGAACGAGGTTTCGCCCTTCAGCATTTCGCCATTGATGAAGAAAGTCGGGGTCGAATTCACCTTCAACACCTCGTTGGCGTATTTCTGGTCGGCGGCGATCTTGTCGAGCAGCGCCTGGTCCTTCAGGCAGGCTTCCACCGCCTCGCCGGACAGGCCGGCCTGCTTGCCGATCAGCTTCAGCGATTCGGTGGTGTTCTTCATCACCCAGTCGCTCTGCTGCTTGAACAACAGGTCGCTGACGGCGAAATATTTGCCGGCGTCGTCCTTGGCGATGCAGCGCGACAGCATCGAGCCGGCCGCGGCTTTCAGGTCGAGCGGGAACTCGCGGAAGATGTAGCGGATCTTGCCGGTGTCGATGAATTCCTTCTTGAGCTGCGGAAACACCTGCTCGTTGAAGGCCGCGCAATGTGAGCAGGTCATCGAGGCGTATTCGGTGATGGTGACCGCGGCATCGGCGGGGCCGAGCGCCATGTCGGGCAGCGACACCGGCTTGGCGACCTCGGCGGCGCTCGCCGCGGCGGTGCTCTGGGCGAAGGCCGCGTCGATCAGGCGCAGCGGCGACAGGCCGGCGAGGGCGGCAAGTCCAGTCAGCGACAGGGTGGCGGTAAAGGCACGGCGCGTGATCATCGAAGGGCTCCCGGATCGGCGTCTGGCGCCGCAACAACCAAACGGCGCGTCGCGCCGCAGAACGGACTATTTGGCTAGCTTGAAACCGGAATTGTGGCAATGGCAGGCCGCGGCGGCCGGCTTCAACACAACTCAATTGCGCTTGATCGAGGCCCCGAGCCGGGCCAGCGCGGCGCGCAGTTCCTGGTCCTCGACGCAATCCAGCGTGGCGGCGACTTTGGCCACCGCGGCGGGGTCGGGCGCTGCGGGCGGTTTCTTCCCCGGCCGGTGCGACAGCGGCGCCTGCCGCAGCGCCAGCCGGCCGACCGCGCTCCAGCCGAAGAAGCGGTTGACGCGTTGCAGGATCGCATCGGAGGCGTGCTGGATTTCCAGCGCCATCGGGCCTTCGACCCGCAGCACCAGCGTCGCCGGCTCCTGCTGCTGGCCCTCGACCGGGCGCGGCCACTGGATCTTCAGCGGCTCGGAATGCGCGGCAACCTCGGCGCCGGCGATCTCGGCCCAGCGCGTCACCAGTTCCCGCGCCGCGAAACCCTGCCGCGCATAGGCGTCGTTAAAGACGTCGCCGAGCAGCACCGACAGCGGCTTGGCGAACATCGCACCGGGCTTGAAGATGGGAGGCGGCTTTGCGACCATGACACTATGAGTCTAGCAGGCGCGGCGACACGACGAAAGCAATCGGTCAAGCAATCCCCGGCCTCCGCGCGGGACGAGATGCTGGCGCGGCGGCCGGCGGCACTGCTCGCCTGGTACGATCGCCACCGCCGCAAATTGCCGTGGCGGCCGGCGCCGGGAGTCGCCGCCGATCCATATGCCGTGTGGCTGTCGGAGATCATGCTGCAGCAGACCAGCGTGCAGGCGGTCGGCCCGTATTTCGAAAAATTTCTGACGCGCTGGCCGGATGTCGCCGCGCTCGGCGCCGCCACCCAGGATGAGGTGCTGCGGATGTGGGCCGGGCTCGGCTATTACTCCCGCGCCCGCAATCTGCACGCCTGCGCGGTCGCAGTGCGGAACGACCATGGCGGCGCGTTTCCAGACACGGAGGAAGGTCTGCGCGCGTTGCCGGGGATCGGACCCTATACTGCGGCGGCGATCGCCGCGATCGCGTTCGGCCGCCAGACCATGCCGGTCGACGGCAATATCGAACGCGTGGTGTCGCGGCTGTTCGCGGTGGAACAGGCTTTGCCGAAGGCCAAGCCGCAGATCCAGCAACTCGCGGAAACGCTGCTCGGCCCAACGCGCGCCGGCGACAGCGCCCAGGCGCTGATGGATCTCGGCTCCTCGATCTGCACGCCGAGAAAACCGGCCTGCGCGCTGTGCCCGCTCAACGATGGTTGCGTCGCGCGGCTGCGCGGCGACTCCGAGACCTTTCCGCGCAAGGCGGCAAAGAAGACCGGCGCGCTGCGGCGCGGCGCTGCCTTCGTGGTGACGCGCGGCGACCAGCTGCTGGTCCGCACCCGCGCCGAAAAGGGTCTGCTCGGCGGCATGACAGAGGTTCCGAGTTCCGATTGGCTCGCCGCGCACGACGACAAAGCCGCGCTGCGGCAGGCCCCCGTGTTACAGGCGCGCGCGCGCTGGCATCGCAAGTCGGGCGTGATCAGCCACGTGTTCACGCATTTCCCGCTGGAACTCGTGGTCTACGTCACGCGCGTCGCCGGTCGTTCCCGCGCGCCGGACGGCATGCGTTGGATCGATGTCGCAACGTTGCACGCCGAAGCGCTGCCCAATCTGATGCGCAAGGTGATCGCGCACGGTCTCGGCAGTTGACGAACTGTGTGTAAAGACAATCCAACAGTTCAGTGTCAAGTAATCAGCACAATTACGGATCGTTTTGCATGCCGCAAATTTTAGCGCGCAACTGGGCCATCAATGCTGGCTTCTTAAGTCAAACTTAATCGGGGTTTCTAATAACAGACGACGTGTGTTGTACGCTGGCGGAGTGAGTAGTGGTGGAGAAGGTGAAACCGAGCGGCCGTGAATCGTTCTTTCCGGCGAGCGAAATGATCGTCTCCAAGACCGACCTGAAGGGACGCCTGACTTACGCCAACCGGCTGTTCTGCAAGGTCGCGGGCTACACCGAAGCCGAACTGATCGGCCAGCCGCACAGTATCATCCGGCATCCCGACATGCCGCGCGCGGTGTTCAAGCTGTTGTGGGACACCATCGAGACCGGCCAGGAGATCTTCGCCTATGTGAAGAATCTGGCGCATTCCGGCGATCACTATTGGGTCTTCGCCCACGTCACGCCGTCGTTCGGCGCCAATGGCGCGATCGTCGGCTATCACTCCAATCGCCGAGTGCCGAACCGCAAGGTTCTCGAAACCGCGATCATCCCGCTCTACGCCGAGGTGCTGCGGATCGAGAACAGCCACACCAATGGCAAAGACGCCCTCGCCGCCGGCCACAAGGCGCTGGTTGATTTCGTCGCATCGCAGAAAGTCGGCTATGACGAACTTGTGTTCTCTCTCCAAAGCGCAGCTTAACATCGCCATCGTCATCGTGGTGTCGGCGATCGCGCTGGTACTCGAGGCGTTCGATTTTCGAACCGCGGCGATGACGATCCAAGCCACCGCAATCCTGTCCTCTGCGGTCGCGCTTTACAACATGATGCAGACCACGTGGCTGATCCAGCAGGCCCGCGATGTCTGCGTGCGGATCGCCGCCGGCGATTTCGAGGCGCGGATTCTGTCGATCCCAGATAACGGCCGGACCGGAGACCTGCTCAACGCGGTCAACGACATGATCGATGGCTGCGACGCCTTCGTGCGCGAGGCGACGGCGGCGATGGCCGCGGTTCATCGCAACAAATATTTCCGCCGCATCCTGCCGGGCGGGCTGCACGGCGCGCTGTTGCAGGGGGCTAACACCATCAACGCCGCAACCGAAAGCATCGAACAGCGGATCAAGAGCTTTCAGGAGCAAACCTCGAGTCTCGAAAATGCGGTGAGTTCCATCGTCGGAGCGCTGGACAGCGGGTCCGCCGAGATGAAGGACACCGCAGGCAGCCTGCAGAAAGGCGCATCGACCACGCGGCAGCGGCTGAGCTCGGTCGCGGTGGCCTCCGAACAGGCGACGGCGAGCATGCGCTCGGTGGCCTCCGCGACGGCGGAGTTGTCGTCCAGCGCCAGCGGCGTGGGTGCGGATATCGATCGCTCCGCGCAGATCGTCGGACGAGCGGTGACGCGGGTGGCGGAAGCCGCTACCAATGTCGACGTGTTGCGTAAGGTCGCCGAGCGCATCAACGAAGTCGTTAAGGCGATCAACGTGATCGCCAGCCAGACCAACCTGCTGGCGCTCAACGCCACCATCGAGGCGGCCCGCGCCGGCGAAGCCGGCCGCGGATTCGCCGTGGTGGCGCACGAGGTCAAGGCGTTGGCGACGCAGACCGCCGACTTCACCGCCGAGATCGAGACTCAGGTCGGAGAGGTCCAGGCCGCGGCCGACAGCGTCGGCAGTTCGATCGCGGAGATCGGCGCGGTGATCGCGGAGGTCGACGCCATCACCGGAAAGGTTCACCAGGCGGCCGAAGCCCAGTCGAACGCGACCGCCGTCATCGCGCGGAATATCGACCAAGCGTTCGCGGTGGTCAGCGACATCGCCGTCGATATTCATGCGATCACACGGGACGCTGAGAATACCGAACGCTATGCGGCATCGACCCTGTCGGCCTCGACCGATCTGTCGTCGCAGTCGGGGCACCTGACCCACGAAATCCGCGGCTATCTCGACCAGGTCAGGAAGGACCTGGTCGATCAGGCGCACGCTGCGGCGTAACGATCAAGCCGCCTTGGTGGCGAGGTGCTTGAACATGTTGGCGCGCGCCTCGTCGTCCATTTCGGTCTTCCACTTGAACCGATCCTTCAGCGCGATCGCCTTTGCGGTGGCGGGCCGCGCCGAGATTTCGTCGACCAGCCGCTTGACGTGCGGCAGTTTCGGAAACGCGTCGTCGCCGAGAATGAACGGCACCATCCGCGCCCAGCCCCAGACGTCCATGTCGACGATGCTGTAGGCGTCGCCGACCATGTAGCGGCGACCGGCGAGGTGGTCGTTGAGAATCTCGAAATGCCGCAGCGCCTCGTACTGGTAGCGGTTGTGCGCGTAGTCGACCTTCTCCGGCGCGAAGTGCTTGAAGTGAACCGCCTGGCCGGAGAACGGACCGACGCCGGTGGCGACGAACATCAGCCAGCTCAGCAGCTCGCCGCGATAGGCCGGGGCGGGCAGGAATTTGCCGGTCTTCTCGGCGAGATAGAGCAGGATGGCATTGCTGTCGAACACGATGACGCCGTCGTCGTCGATCGCCGGCACCTTGGCGTTCGGATTGATCGCCAGATAGTCCGGCTTGAACTGGTCGCCGACCCTCGTGTCGACCGGCACCGGCTCGTAGACGAGCCCGGCCTCTTCCAGAAACAGCGCGACCTTGGTCGGATTCGGCGAGCCGTTGAAGTAGAACTTCAGCATCGAGAACTCCTAGTCAGTTTGTTGGCGAGGCGACCGCGTGCGGAGGGACGGAATGCGGCTGCCCACTCCCGTGCTTGGGTTCCACGGGAAGTGCAAACGACGAAATTGTGAGCGGTCGCGCGTAACGTCGCGCGACGACGAACACGATGCGGTTGTCTTGAAGGACGATTGCTCGGTGGAGCGCGAAGCGGTCGTTAGCCCGCCGCCATCTCGCTGCGGATTTCGGCGCGCAGCTCGTCGATCAGTCGCAGGCCTTTCTTGGTCTCGATGTGCCAGAAGGTCCAGCCGTTGCAGGCTTCCGAGCCCTGCGCCACCGCGCCGATGCGGTGGATCGAGCCGACCTTGTCACCCAGCATGATGGCGCCGTCGGCGCGCACCAAGGCGCCATGGCGCTTCTTCGAATCGACCAGTTTGGTGCCTGGCGAAATGATGCCGCGTTCGATCAGTTCGGAGAACGCCACGCGCGGCGCGCTGCGCGCTGTCATGAACGGCGCCAAGGTTGCGTCGGGCAGCGGCTCGATCGCGGCGATCCGGGCCTCGGCGGCATCCGCGTAGACCCGGTCGCGCTCGAAGCCGATGTAGCGGCGGCCGAGCCGTTTGGCGACCGCGCCGGTAGTGCCGGTGCCGTTGAACGGATCGATCACCAGATCGCCGGGCTTCGATGACGACAGCAGCACGCGAGCCAGCAGGCCTTCGGGCTTCTGCGTCGGATGCACCTTCTTGCCGTCGCTGCCCTTGAGGCGCTCGTCGCCGGTGCACAGCGGAATCAGCCAGTCGGAGCGCGCCTGGACGTCCTCGTTGGCGGCCTTCAGCGCTTCGTAGTTGAAGGTGTAGCCCTTGGCGTTCTCGTCGCGTGCCGCCCAGATCATGGTCTCGTGCGCGTTGGTGAAACGGCGGCCGCGGAAATTCGGCATCGGATTGGTCTTGCGCCAGACAATGTCATTGAGAACCCAGAAGCCGAGGTCCTGCATGATCGAGCCGACGCGAAAGATGTTGTGATAGGAGCCGATCACCCACAGCGTCGCCGACGGCTTCATGATGCGGCGGCAGGCCAACAGCCAGGCGCGGGTGAAGTCGTCATAGGCGGCGAAGGAGGAAAATTTGTCCCAGTCGTTGTTAACTGCGTCGACGTGGGACTCGTCCGGGCGCTTCAAATCGCCCTTCAGCTGCAGATTATAGGGGGGGTCCGCGAACACCAGATCGACGGATCCGGATGGCAGTTTCGACATCTCGGCGACGCAATCGCCAACGACGATGCGGCTGTCCGGATGGGACTCGAATTTAGTGCGGGGCGCCCTTGCAGACGCCCCGCGACGCGACACAACCATGACTCAAATACTCTGACTCAGGCGACGCTGTCGGCGACGCGGGACTAAACAACCGACTGGCCGTACATTGACCCGGCAAAGTAAAAATCGACTTAATTGAAATGCGCTTCGATCTGTATTCAAATCCGCGCCGAATGGTCGCGGAGATGCGGGCAAGTGGCTCGCGACGCGGCCATCCGGATTTGCGAGCCAGTCGCGGATCGCGCAGGTCCAATGATTTCAATGCGATTTCGAATGATCGATTGGTCGGCGCGGTGAGCGTCGCCGGCAACCGCGCCGTCAACTTGCAGACTAGGCAATAATTGCCGGGCAGGTTAATGCTAATTGCCATGGAAATTTTTTCGGCGAGCCGCGTTGTGCGATCGGCGTCCACCGCCGATGAACTGAACCGAGGGAAAGCTGATGCGTTACGATGACTTCCGTCGCAGCGATAACGTCGAGGACCGACGCGACGACGATAGCAGTGGCGGTAGCGGCGGCGGCTTCGGCCTGCCGATGGGCGGCGGCGGACTTGGCATCGGCACCGTCATTGTGCTGGGTCTGCTCGGCTGGGCGTTCGGCATCGATCCGCGGATTCTGATCGGCGGCGCGGAAATTCTGACCGGCGGCAATCAGGCGCCGACCTATCAGACCGATCGCAGGTCGAGCCCGGCCAAGGAAGGCGCGCCGACCGACGAGATGGGCAGCATGATCTCCGGCGTGCTCGGCGAGATCGACGATCGCTGGAGCGAAATCTTCAAAGACAGCGGACAGTCCTATTCCGGGCCGCGCATCGTGCTGTTCCGCAATGCCACCAATGGCGGCCGTTGCGGCATGGCGCAGGCGGCGATGGGACCGTTCTATTGTCCGCCGGACAAGCAGATCTTTCTCGACACCGGATTTTTCCGCCAGGTCGAGACCCGGTTCCACGGTTGTTCCGGCAGCGCCTGCAAGTTCACCGCAGCCTACATCATCGCCCATGAGGCCGGACACCACATCCAGAACTTGCTCGGCATTTTGCCGCGGGTGACCCGGCTGCAGCAGCTATCCGGCTCCAAGGCCGAATCCAACGCGTTGCAGGTGAAGGTGGAGTTGCAGGCGGATTGCCTGTCCGGAGTTTGGGTCAATCGCGAGCAGAAGAAGCGCCCGAACTTCCTCGAAGAGGGCGATATCGACGCCGCGCTAACGACCGCGAGCGCGATCGGCGACGATACGCTGCAGCGCCAGGCCACCGGCCGGGTGGTTCCGGACTCTTTCACCCACGGCTCGGCCGAACAGCGCAAGCGCTGGTTCATGACCGGCTTTCAGCAGGGCACCGTGCAGGCCTGCAATACCTTTGGGGCGGAGCGGCTGTAGCCACGTCGTCATCCTCGCCTCTCCCCGCGCGCGGGGAGAGGGGTGCTCCGACATATCTTGAGGCGCAGATCCATGGCCAGCATCGACCAGCCGAAGAATTTCATCCCGCTCAACATCGCGGTGCTCACTGTATCCGACACCCGCGCGCTCGACGACGACAAGTCCGGCGCGACGCTGGCGGAGCGGCTCACCGGCGCCGGTCACAGACTGGCGGCGCGCGAGATCGTCACCGACGACGTCGAGGGGATTCGCGGCGTGGTCCAACGCTGGATCGCCGACGCGGGCGTCGATGTCATCATCACCACCGGCGGTACCGGCTTCACCGGCCGCGACGTCACTCCGGAGGCGATCGAACCGTTGTTCGAGAAGCGGATGGACGGCTTTTCGATGGTGTTTCAAATGTTGAGCTACGCCAAGATCGGGACCTCGACGATCCAGAGCCGCGCCACCGCCGGTGTCGCGGGCGCGACCTACATCTTCTGCCTGCCGGGATCGCCCGGTGCCTGCCGCGACGCCTGGGACGGCATTCTCGCCCCGCAACTCGATTACCGCACCCGGCCGTGCAATTTCGTCGAGATCATGCCGCGGCTGGACGAGCATCTGCGTCGCGGCAAGGCCAAGGACTCGGCCTGATGCGGCAGCCGCGTGCGCGGCGGTTCGTTTTGACAGTAACACCGGCCGCGGATCGCGCGGTCTGGTTCACAGCGTCAGCTCCCAGGTCTCGCCGATGAGGTCCTGACCGAAGCTGCGGTGCGGCTCGGTCGCGACCAGCACGAAGCCGGCGTCCTGGTAGATTCTTCGCGCGGCGGTCAGGATACTCTGGGTCCACAGCGTGATGCCGCGATAGCCGCATTGTCGGGCAAAGCCGATGCATTCGCCGACCAGCCTGTGACCAAGCTTCTGGCCACGCCCGGCCGGATCGACCAGCAGCAGCCGTAGCTTGGCGATCTGATCGGTGTGCCTGACCAGAAACACTGAGCCGACCGGCGCGCCGTCAAGCTCGGCGATCCAGCAGCGTTCGCGCGAGCGGTCGAACGCGGCCAGGAACTTGCCGGCGATCTCTGCCACCAGCGCCTCGAATGACGAATCGAAGCCGTATTCGGCGGCGTAAAGCGCGCCGTGACTTTGCACCACCCAGCCGATGTCGCCGGGGCGGGGATGGCGCAGCGTCACCGGTCGTGGCTGCTGCGGCTCGCCGAGCAGCCGTTCGATCGTCGCCATCGCCCGCAGCAACCGTGCGCCATCGCCGGGTGGCAGCGTACGCAGCAATGCTGCGACGTTGTCACGCGAGGCGCGCTCGAGTTTGGCGAAGGCGGCGCGGCCCCTTGCGGTCAGCGCCAGCAGAACTTGCCGCCGATCCGCAGGCGACGCGGTGCGGCTGATCAGGCCGGCGTCGTGAAAGCTCTGGATGATCCGGCTGAGATAGCCGGGATCCAGTCCCAGTTCGGCGCCGATCACCTTCGCGGTCAGCCGCTGGCGCTGCGCCAGTTCGTAGAGGATGCGCGCCTCGGTCAGCGAATACGGGCTGTTCAGCAAATGCTGTTTCAGCACGCCCAGCTTGGCGGTGTAGAACCGGTTGAACGCCCGCACCGTGGCGACGGAAGCCTCGGATTCTGGCTGTGACATCACCCACCTCGATACTTGTCATTGTCAACTAAATATTTGACTTTAGCAAGTATCCTGGCGCGGCTCTGATCCGCAGCGTGGTGTCCGGTCGACGGAGTCAGGCGACGATGATCCGGCTGCGCAGCATGGTGCGCGACGAGCGGCCAAGTTGGCGCAGCAGCCGCGCTTCTGAGCGGCGGGCGTCGTGACCGCCGAGCCGGTCGTAATGCTCGCGCGCGATCAGCAGGCCCTGGTCCGCCATCGGGCCGGTGATGGCACGGCGCAGCAGATTGAATCCGTCGCGCCAGTTGGATTCCGCATAGGGCGAGCGGGCATAGCGGAAGATTCCGGCACGCGGTGTGCCGCTGAACGAGACCCGCTGGATGAACTGGGTGGTTTCTTCGATCCAGCCGGAATCCAGCACGGCGCCGGCATGCAGGAACATCAGCCACGGCGATCGCGCCTGCCGGGCGCCCGCCGCCAGCGCCGCGGTCCGCGATCCCTCGAAGGCGAGAAAATGGCACCCGGCGATATCGGCGACCCGCTCGATGACGTCGCTGCCGCCACGGTCGACCAGCACCACGTCGCTCACCACGCCGGCCGCGGCTCCGGGCACCAAAGCCGCCAGCGTGGCGACCGCGTCCCGTTCGACGCCTTCGGTGGGGATGATGACGCTCAGCATTGAGCTTGGCGAGCCTTTCACAACGAACCGCCGCACCGTTATCATCTTGTCACGATTAAATCAGCGAATTTTTGCCTCGTTCCGGCGACCGGCGCGGCGGTGCCGATAGGCGGTGCCCGGCGCGGCAATTCTATCGATGGGCTTTCTGCTTGCCGGTCGATCGGCGATGGCCAGACCCCTCGGCGTCCTTGCGCCAGCGCGCGATTTCGGTCAGTTCCGCCTCCGGCCGGGTCACCACGATCTCGCGCTGCCCGAGATAGATATTGCCGCGGTCGCCGTCGATCGAGATCCAGTCGCCCTCGGCAATCGCCGTGCCTTTAAGCGTGGCGCGATCGGCCGCGGCATCGACCGTCATCTCGCTGCATCCGACCACGCAGGGCTTGCCGAGTTGCCGTGCCACCAGCGCCGCATGCGCGGTGCGCGCCCCAACCGCCGTCACGATCCCGGCGGCGACGGCAAAGCCGGCGACATCGGCGGTGCTGGTATCGGGTCGCATCAGGATCACCGGATCGCCGGAACCGGCCAGCCGCTGCGCCCCGTCCGTGCGGAACGCCGCGCGGCCGACCGCGATGCCTCCGGAGGCGCCGATCCCGCAGATGATCGGGGCGCCGGCGCCGACCAGTGAAGTGTCCGCCAGCGTAGCGAGGTCGATGCCATCGATCCGCGCCAGCGCCTCATGCGGCGCGATCAGCCCCTCGCGCACCAGATCGACTGCGATCCTTAGCGCTGCGCGCGGGGTCCGCTTCGCCGAGCGGGTTTGCAGAATCCACAATTTGCCGTCCTCGATCGTGAACTCGACATCCTGGACGTCGCCAAAATCCTGTTCCAGTCGCTTCAGAATGGCGCCGAGTTCGTTGGCGATCGCCGGCAGCGCGCGGGCGATCGACTGTTCGGTATCGGGAGTGCGGCGGCCGGAGACGACGTCCTCGCCCTGGGCATCAAGCACCAGGTCGATCATCGGCTCAGGCCGCCCGGTCGAGGGATCGCGCGAAAACGCCACGCCGGCGCCGGACGTCAGCCCGCCATTGCCGAACACCATGGCCTGCACCGTGACCGCGGTGCCCTTGAGGTCGTCGAGATCTTGCAGGCGCCGGTAGGTCTGGGCGCGCTCGCTGGTCCAGGAGCGGAACACCGCCCGCGCGGCGCTGTCGAGCTGCACCATGGCGTCCTCGGACCAGCCGTCGTCATGGCCTTCGATCAAGGCCAGTTCGTCGGCGGCCAGGCGTTCGAGCGCCTCGCTGTCGAGATCGCGGTCGCTGGCGGCACATTCGCTGGCGACCAGGTCGGCGACCCTGGCCACCAATGGCGAGGGGTCGAGGCCGAGCACGGTTTCGGCATAGCTTTCGATCAGGCGGCGCCGGCAATCCCATGCCAGCCGGGGCCGGCCGGTCGAACGGATCAACCCCTGCACCGCGGCGGAGGTGCAGCCGACATCGAGCACGGTCTCCAGCATGCCCGGCATCGAGCGCGCCGCCCCCGAGCGCACCGATACCAAGAGTGGCCGCCGCCGGTCGCCGAACTGCCGGCCGGTCGTGGTTTCCAGGAACGCGATCCCCTCCTTCAACCCGTCGCGGAGGTGGCGTTCGGCATGGCGGTGGTTGTCGATGATGGCGGCGCACAGCGCCACCGGGAGCACGAAGGCCGGCGGGACCGGCAATCCCAGCACCGCCATCCGCGCCAGATTGGCGGCCTTGGCGCCGATCGCGTCGGCATCTGGCTGTTCGGTCGAGTTACCGCCGATTCGAACGATATGCATGGAGCCGCTCCCTGGTCAGACCGACAGATCCGCGATGATGCAGCGGCGCAGCAGATGGCCGAAGCTGGACAGGCGGTCGGTGGTGCGCTCGATGGCGCGGGCGAGTTCGAGCACGCAGAGCGAGGTCGCGACATCGAATTGCCCGGCGAAGACCCGGGCGGTGACCTCGCGCTCGCGCAGATCGGCGCCGTGTTCGAGGTCGATCAGGCTAACGATGCAGGCCAGCGCATCATCCGAATCGCTGCGGCGTCCCTCCTGGACTTCGGCGGCGGCGGCGAGGCCAGACGCCGCGGCCTCGGTGCCGGCGACCGCGCTTGCACACAACCCGGCCAGCGCCGCCAGCAGCGCCGGATCGATCCCGGCCGGCGCCAGCGAGGTGATGAAGGCGGCCTGTTCCAATTCGTCCACGGCGTCCTCGGCGCGGTCGATCAACCGCTCCAGCAGCGGCCGGGCGTTGAGCCGCGCCACTTCCTTGCGGGCTTCGATCGCGATGCGGTCGGCCTTCTGTTCGATGCGGACGGCGCGGGCGGTGAGCTGCTTGCCATCGACCGCGCGGCCCGCTTGTAGGCCGGCGATATGATGCGCCAGAGCCGCGGCGAGATCGTGGGCAAGCCCGATCTGACGCAGCACGATTGCCAGTAGCGCGCTGTCCACCCGCTCCAGATGCCGGACCAGATCGGCTTCGATCTGGTCGCGTACCAGCCGCACCGAGCGTCCTGCGGTCAGCGCTTCGGAGGACACCCGCATCGCGGTCTTCAGAAAATCGATCGCGGCGTCGCGGCCGAGCGCCTGATCGAGCCGTTCGCCGAAGCCGATCCGGGTCGGCGCGGCGTTGCGCACCGCGGAGCCGATCAACTGGTCGCCGCCGAGTTCGAGGAAGCCGCGGTGCCCGATCCGGTCCCGCGCCGCCCATTTGAGGATGGCGGTGGCGTCGTTCTTCGCCACCCAGGTGCGGAGCAATTTGCGCGCTTTGTTCCAGTCGATCAGGAACACCAACGCCGCGCCGATCGCGGCCAGGAAGGCGTCGCGTTCCTTGGCGCTGTCGGCGTGCAATTGTCCAGTCACTAGATAAAGCGTGCCGTCGTTGCCGAGCCCTTCGGCGACGTGGCGATCGAGCCCGCTCCATTTCGCCGGAAAATCCTCGAACTCGCCGACGAAGAATTTGGCGCGGGCGCGATGGATGTCGGTGTAGGTGACGGTGACGGCGTTCTTCTTGACGGCGATCACCACCACATGCGCGTCGGTGGTGCCAATATCGTTTTGGATCAACAGCCGCGGTCCCGACCGCGTCGCCATGGTGTCGAGGCCGGGGTGGTTGAATTTCAGCGCCCGGGTCTGGTCCAGCCCGCGCATGAAACTTTCCACCGCGCCGTGATCTTCCTGGCGCAGCCCAAAGGCCTTGGCGCCGGCGACGGTCTCCTCGGCGCACCCCGCCGCCAGGCGGTTCAACGCCTTGTGCAGGTCCATCACCAGGCGATGCAGGCCGTCGGTGCCGTTCTCTGCGATTCCGGTGAGATTGGCGATCCGCGCCAGTTCGATCTCGTTGCCGGGCTCCAGAGCGCCGCCGGCCACCAGCGCCGCGAGCCTTGCCTCCATGGTCGCCCCGGCGCCCGCGTCGCCCGCCTTCACCGCGCGGATCATGGCGCCGACGTCGTCGACAATGTCCTTGATCAATCGCGCCAGGTTCGGCGCGGTGATGCGGCCGTCGCCGGCGAGGTGGGCATCGGCGATCAGCGTCGCCACGGTGGCGGGCGCAATCCCGGCGGCGTGACATTCGGCTTGCAGGTCCGGCGCCGGACGATCCGGCTGCCGCGCGCGCTGCGCCGCGGCCTGCAAGGCGCTCATCCGCACCTTGACGCGGTCGTTGGCGGCCAATCCCTCTGCCACCAGCGTCGGCAGCAGCATGTCGGTCTGGCCAAGCTGTTCGATGATCTGCGACTTCATGGCGGTCCGCCCCCGGGGCTTCGACGATAGCTCTATGCGCCGACTCCGCGACCGTTTGATTGCGTTGGATCAGGTTCCAGCAAGTCGCGGCGGTCGGACGCCATGAACCATCGCCTGCGGATTTTGTTCTTGATTTGTTCCAGATGGTTGCTATCGTCTCCAATATGAGCAGAGCATCCGTTGCCCTCAAGCGCCCGCCGGTCACGGCGCCCTCCGAACCGGCGGGCGCGACTACTCCCTTTCCGGCGATCGAGGTTGCGATCGACCGCGAACGCCGCCGCGGTCGCGGCGCGCAGTCCAACGGCTGCGGCCGGTTCGAGGCCGAGGCCCGGGTGGCGTTCGACGACGGCTGGCAGAGCCTCGACGACCTGCCGGCGTTCAAGACGACCGTCGCGCTCGACACCGCGCGCAAAGTCATCACCCGCAACGAGTCGCCGGACATCGGCTTCGACCGTTCGATCAATCCCTATCGCGGCTGCGAGCACGGTTGCGTCTACTGCTTTGCGCGGCCGACCCACGCCTATCTGGGACTGTCGCCGGGGCTGGATTTCGAATCCAAGCTGTTCGCCAAGCCGGACGCGCCGGCGCTGCTGGAGAAGGAACTGGCGGCGCAGGGTTACGAACCGAAGATGATCGCGATCGGCACCAATACCGATCCGTATCAACCGATCGAGCGCGACCACAACATCATGCGCGGGATTCTCGAAGTGCTGGAGCGCGCCTCGCATCCGGTCGGCATTGTCACCAAGTCGGCTTTGGTCACCCGCGACATCGATATTCTCTCGCGGATGGCGAAGCGCAATCTCGCCAAGGTGGCGATCTCGGTGACCTCGCTGGACCCCAAACTCGCCCGCAGCATGGAGCCGCGCGCCTCGGCGCCGGCAAAGCGGCTGGAGGCGCTGCGGCAATTGTCGGAGGCTGGAATTCCCACCACCGTGATGGTGGCGCCGGTGATTCCGGCGCTGAACGATGCCGAGATTGAGCGGATTCTCGACGCCGCGGCCCATGCCGGGGTCAAGGAAGCCAGCTACATCCTGCTGCGGCTGCCGCTGGAAGTCCGCGACCTGTTCCGGGAATGGCTGATGGCGAATTACCCCGACCGCTATCGCCACGTCTTCACCCTCATCCGCGAGATGCGCGATGGACGTGACTACGACTCGCAATGGGGCACGCGGATGAAGGGCACCGGGCCGATGGCCTGGATGATCGGGCGGCGGTTCGAGATCGCCTGCACCCGGCTCGGCCTGAACAAGCGGCGCTCGAAGCTGACCACCGACCATTTCTCCCGGCCGGAGCGCAGCGGCCAGCAATTGAGTCTGTTCTAGCGACCGCGCGCCGCTGAATAACGGGCATGGCGCGGATTTTCCGGTTGCGCGTGCCGTGGCCGGCCCGCAGCATCCCGGCATGATTCGGGACCAGGAAAAACTGCCGCCCAAGCCGGCCAAGGGCGTGATCGCGGTGGCGCCGCCGAGCTTCAAGCGGGAACGTGCGCTGCTCAAGCGCGGGGTCTGGCCGGTGGCCGGTTGCGACGAGGCCGGGCGCGGCCCGCTGGCGGGGCCGGTGGTCGCCGCCGCGGTGGTGCTCGATCCCAAGCGGATTCCCAAAGGTCTCGACGATTCCAAGCGGCTGACTGCCGAGAAGCGCGAAGCGCTGTTCGAGCAAATCTGCGCCACCGCCTCGGTCGCGGTGGCTTATGCATCGCCGGCGCGAATCGATCGCGACAACATCCTGCGCGCCTCGTTGTGGGCGCTGGCCCGCGCGGTGCAGGCGCTGCCGGAGATGCCGCAGCACGTGTTGGTCGATGGTCGCGATCGGCTCGATATCTCCTGCGATTGCGATGCCGTGATCGGCGGCGACGGCTTGGTGCTTTCGATCGCGGCGGCATCGATTATCGCCAAAGTGTCGCGGGACCGCCTGATGTGCAAGCTGGCGCTGGATTGTCCAGGCTACGGCTTCGAGAATCACAAGGGCTATGGCGTGCCGGAGCATCTCGAGGCGCTGGCTCGGCTCGGTCCTAGCGTGCACCACCGCCGTTTCTTTGCGCCGGTCGCAGCGGCGCGGGAGCGCCACGAGGCGCTGGCGCGCGCGGGTAACCGGGGTGAAGCGGAAGCCCTAATCATCATAGAAGCGGCGCTTTGAACCAGGCCAAGCCGGTTGCCTGAGTGGCCCGTGGGCTCTATCAGGATGGGACTCAATCCCGCTGACCCCGGTTTGCATGCGTTTCACCTCCCTGATCATCGAACTGATCCGCGCCCGGCCGCGGCTGGTGTTCTGGCTCGTGGTGATGTGTCAGGCGCTGCTGTGGCTGCTGGTGCCGGTGATTTTCTACTCCAGCCCGCCGACCGACACGGTGACCGTGCTGGCCTATGGGCGGGAATATCAGGTCGGCTCCGATCTCGGCCCGCCATTGGCGTTCTGGCTCGCCGATATCGCATTCCGCGCCGCCGGCAATCATGTCGTCGGCGTCTATCTGCTGTCGCAGCTGTGCTTCATCGTGACGTTCTACGCACTGTACCAGTTGGCGCGCGCCGTGGTCGGGGCGCAGCAGGCCGTAATCGCGGTGCTGCTGACCATGACGGTGACCGCGTTCAGCTCTCCCGGCGTCGAATTCGGGCCGCTGATTCTGGCGCGGCCGTTGTGGGCGCTGGTGCTGCTGCACAGCTGGCTGATCATCGGCCAGGGCCGCCGCAGCGCCTGGTTCGCGCTGTCGATCGAGGCCGGCCTGCTGTTGCTCACCACGGTTGCTGCCCCAGTCTTGCTGTTGCTGCCGATCGGATTCGCGCTGGCCACGGAGCGCAGCCGGCGCGCGCTCAAGTCGTTCGATCCGTTGTTCGCGCTGCTGGTCGTGGCGGTGTTGGTGCTGCCCTATGCGATCTGGTTGTTCCGCGCCGATATCTTCGCGCTGCCGCCGTGGCCCGCCACCGCGGAACTGCCGGACCGGGTGCTGCGGTGGGGCGAATTGTCCGGCGGGCTGCTGCTGGGGTTGATCGGAATCGTGGTGTTGGTGGTGCTCAATTCGGCCTGGTTCCACCGCAAGCCGGAAAACGCCCCGATCATCTTTCGTCCGCCGGTCGACCCGCTGGCGCGGCAGTTCGTCTACGTCTTCGCGCTGGTGCCGGCGCTGGCCGGCAGCTTCGTCGCCGGCATGTTCGGTCTGGATCACGTCGTTGGCGGACCGGGCATCGCGCTGTTGATGTCGGGACTGGCAGTGGTCGTGACGACGGGCGACCTGGTCTATCTGCGCCGCCAGCGCGTCCTGCGCGCGGTGTGGGCGGCGGCGATCGCGGCTCCCGCGCTAGCGGTGATGGCCACCACGGTGATCCAGCCCTGGACCGGCAAGGGCGAACTGGCGACCTCGCTGCCGGCGAACGACATCGCCCGCTATTTCAGCGACAGTTTCGAGCGCCGCACCAACCGGCCGCTGCAGGTGGTGGCCGGCGATCCGCAATTGGCCGGGTTGATCGGGATGGGCCCGTCGCGTCCGCATCTGTTTCTCGATGCGACGCCGCAGCGCACGCCATGGGTGACGCCGGCGAAGTTCGGGGAACTCGGCGGCGTCGTGGTGTGGCGCGCGGCCGATACCGCCGGCAAACCGCCTGACGACATC
This sequence comes from Rhodopseudomonas sp., assembly GCF_013377015.1. Taxonomy (GTDB): domain Bacteria; phylum Pseudomonadota; class Alphaproteobacteria; order Rhizobiales; family Xanthobacteraceae; genus JARJEH01. The sequence goes on from NZ_JACABA010000002.1 coordinate 1,336,587, forward strand.
GCCCAGCGCTTTCCCGACATCGTTCCGGAATTGCCGCGCGCGTTCGAACGGATGATCGCCGGTCGGCAGCCCTTGCTGCGGATCGGCTGGGCCATCGTGCGGCCGAAACAAACGCCGTAGCCCTTACACGCCGTCCTTGCCTGGGCTCTCCGCCAGCGCGGTGGCGATGGCGCGCAGATCCTGCCAGGCCAACCGCTTGTAGGACGGTGAGCGCAGCAGGTAGGCCGGGTGAAACGTCGGCAGCGCGCGGATCTCGCGGGTTCCGGTGTCGTAGTCGAACCAGCGCCCGCGGGTCCGCATGATGCCGTCGCGGGTCGCCAGCAACGTCTGTGTTGATGGATTGCCCAGCGTCACCAGCACGTCCGGATTGACGAGTTCGATCTGCCGGCGGATGAACGGCAGGCAGATCTGGGTCTCTTGCGGCGTCGGCGTCCGGTTGCCGGGCGGCCGCCACGGAATCACATTGGCGATGTAGGCATTGCCGCGGTTCAGCCCGATCGCCGCCAGCATCAGATCGAGCAGTTTTCCGGAGCGCCCGACGAACGGCAGTCCCTCGATATCCTCCTCGCGCCCGGGCGCCTCGCCGACGAACATCACCCGCGCCTTCGGATTGCCGTCGCCAAACACCAGTCGCGTCGCGGTGGCTTTCAGCGCGCAGCCGTCGAACCTCTCCATGAGGGCGCGCAGCGCCTCCAGCGATGGCGCGGTCGCTGCTGCGTCCCGCGCCGAGGCGATCGCAGCGTCAGGCGCGGGTGCCGGAACACCGGTCGGAGCCGCGATCGGTCCCGGCGATTTCATAGCCGGCTGCGCGGTCGCGCCGGTGTACGCCAGGCGCGGCTCCGCGGCGGCCGCAACCTCGTCGGTCATCCGGCTGACCGGTTCGTCGTTCAGTGCGCAATCGACGCCGGCTTCGAGATAGAACGCCAGCAATTGATGCACGCTCGGTGCGCGGTCAGGTGTCATGTTTCAAGTGTCAAGTTGAGCTGTCGCCATCGTCGACGGCTCAGAACTCCGAGGCCGAAGGTCTCAACGCGGCCGGCCATTGCTGTGTCCGGCCAACAGTAACTCTGGACCAGAACGCAGCGCGGCGAAAGCCGGCAGTTGTTCGCCCGGTACATTTGGGTGGTTGTCCTTCCGGGAAAAATCGGAAACAACACCCCCTGGAAACGTTCCGAAGTGCCTGTGCGAGAAAAAAACATGAGTGCAGAACCGCTGCCGCCCCGCGAGTCCATGGAATTCGACGTCGTCATCGTGGGTGCGGGACCCTCCGGTCTGGCGGCTGCAATCCGGCTGAAGCAGATCAATCCCGAACTCACGGTGGTCGTTGTTGAGAAGGGCTCCGAAGTTGGCGCCCATATCCTGTCAGGCGCGGTGATCGATCCGACGCCGCTCGACAAGCTGCTGCCGGGCTGGCGCGAAGACGCTGACTGTTCGCTGAAGACGCACGTCACCGACGACCATTTCTTCGTGATGACGGGCGCGACGTCGTTCAAGGTGCCGAGCTTCTTGGTGCCGCCGATGCTGAACAACCACAAGAACTTCATCGGCTCGCTCGGCGATCTATGCCGCTGGCTGGCGCCGCAGGCCGAGGCGCTGGGGGTCGAGATCTATCCCGGCTTCGCCGCCACCGAAGTGTTATACGGCGAGAACGGCGAAGTCCGCGGCATCGCCACCGGCGACATGGGGATCGGCCGCGACGGCCAGCCGAAGGATTCCTTCACCCGCGGCATGGAACTGCTCGGCAAGTACACGCTGTTCGCCGAAGGCGCGCGCGGCAGCCTGTCGAAGCAGCTGATCGCCAAATACCAGCTCGACAAGGACAGCGAGCCGGCGAAATTCGGCATCGGCCTCAAGGAAGTCTGGCAGATCGATCCGAAGAAGCACAAGAAGGGTCTGGTGGCGCATTCGTTCGGCTGGCCGCTCAGCAACACCATCGGCGGCGGCTCGTTCCTTTATCACTATGGGGACAATCTGGTGGCGGTCGGCTTCGTGGTGCATCTGAACTACGACGACCCCTATCTGTCGCCGTTCGACAATTTCCAGCGCTTCAAGACCCATCCCTCGATCAGCCGCATCTTTGAAGGCGGCAAGCGGATCTCCTACGGTGCCCGCGCCATCACCGAGGGCGGCTATCAATCGGTGCCGCGGCTGAGCTTCCCGGGCGGCGCGCTTGTTGGCTGCGCCGCGGGCTTCGTCAACGTGCCGCGCATCAAGGGCGTGCACAATGCGATCGGCAGCGGCATGCTGGCGGCCGAACACACAGCCGCCGCGCTCGCCAGCGGCCGCGCCAACGACGAACTGGTCGAATATGAAAACGCCTGGCGCGGTTCCGCGGTCGGCAAGGACCTGTTCAGAGTCCGCAACATTAAGCCGCTATGGTCGAATTTCGGCACCAGAGTCGGCGTGATGCTGGCCGGGTTCGAGATGTGGTGTTCGACGCTGGGTTTCTCGCTGTTCGGAACCCTATCGCATTCGAAGCGCGACCGCGACACGCTGAAGCCCGCCAAGGAATACAAGCCGTTCCCGCCGGTGAAGCCGGACGGCAAGCTGACCTTCGACCGGCTGTCGTCGGTGTTCCTGTCCAATACGAATCACGAGGAGGACCAGCCGGTTCATCTCAAGGTCGCGGACATCAGCCTGCAGAAGAGTTCCGAGCACGACGTCTATGCCGGCCCCTCCGGTCGTTATTGTCCGGCGGGGGTCTATGAATGGGTCGATGAAACCGCCGAACCGCGCTTCGTCATCAACGCGCAAAACTGCGTTCATTGCAAAACCTGCGATATCAAGGACCCCAACGGCAACATCACCTGGGTGCCGCCGGAGGGCGGCGGCGGCCCGAATTATCAGGGCATGTGACCCACGATCTCGTGAGCGGCGGCGTAGCCGGCAAATCGCCGCAGGTCACGATGCTGCCATACTGCGGCCGTCTCAATCGAGCCGGCGGAACCGCGCCGCCGGCCTGTCCGACGGCTTTGTCTCCGATCGATTCCCGGCCCTATCCTTGCGGTTGAACCGCAAACGCGGCATTGTCACCGGCTTGATGCAGTCGGCTCGGCCTTTGGGCCCACCGAGCGTTCCGCAAATCCTGGAGCTAGGCGAACCTTGATGTTTCTCATTCGATTTCGTCGCTCGATGATTGCCGCCGTCGCGCTAATGGCGCTGCCGATCTCGGGTCAGGTCCTGGCCCAGACCCCGGATCACCCCACCGACAGTTCGGCGCAATTCCCAACCAGTCAGGATTTGCGAGCCTTGACCACGGCCGGCAGCTATCTCGCTGCGCGCCATGCCAGCGTTGAGCGCGACGCCAGCTCGGCGGCGACGTTCTATCGCTCGGCGCTGCGCCGTGATCCGGCCAACAACGAATTGCTCGATCGCGCCTTCATCTCCTCGCTCGCGGATGGCGATATCGACGAAGCCGTGAAGCTCGCCGACCGTCTTCTGAAGATCGACAAAGCCAATCGGGTGGCGCGGCTGGTGGTCGGCGTGCGCGATCTGAAGCACAAGAAATATCCGGCGGCGCTGTCGAACATCAACCAGTCGGTGCGCGGTCCGATCACCGATCTGGTGGCGACGCTGCTGGCGGGCTGGGCCAGCTTTGGCGCCGGCGACACCAAGGGCGCGGTCGCCAACATCGACAAGCTGGCGGGGCCAGAATGGTATCCGATCTTCAAGGATCTGCATTCCGGCATGATCCTAGAGCTGGCGGACAAGCAGAAGGACGCCGGCGCCAGGCTGGAGCGGGCCTACAAGCTCGACGATTCCGCCCTGCGGGTGTCGGACGCCTATGCGCGCTGGTTGTCGCGCAACAAGGATGCCGCGGCCGCCACTGCGGTCTATGACAATTTTGACAAGAAGCTGGCGCGGCATCCGTTGGTGCTCGAAGGCATTCGCGAAACCAAGGCCGGCAAGAGACTGCCGCCGCTGGTCGACGGCCCGCAGGCCGGCGCCGCCGAAGCGCTGTACGGCATCGGCGCGTCGCTGACCCGCCGCGGCGGCGAGGATCTCGCGCTGGTCTACCTGCAGCTCGCACTTTATCTCGAGCCCAGTCACGCGCTGGCGCTGTTGTCGCTGGGCGATCTCTACGAGGCGGTGAAGAAGCCGCAGATGGCGATCAAGGCCTATGAACGGGTGCCGGCCACTTCGCCGTTGAAGCGCAACGCGCAGATCCAGCTCGCGACCGATCTGGATGCTTCCGATCGCAGCGAAGAGGCGATCAAGATCCTGAAGGGCGTTACCGCGGAAGATCCGCGCGACCTCGAGGCAATCATGGCGCTCGGCAACATCGAGCGCGGCCGCAAGAAGTTCGCCGATTGCGCGGTGACCTATTCGCAGGGCATCGACGCGTTGTCGGGCGCCGAGAAGAACAACTGGGTGTATTATTACTTCCGCGGCATCTGTGAGGAGCGTTCCAAGCAGTGGGCCAAGGCCGAAGTCGATATGAAGAGGGCGCTGGAGCTGCAGCCGGAGCAGCCGCATGTCCTCAATTATCTCGGCTATTCGTGGATCGATCAGGGTATCAATCTCGACGACGCCATGAAGATGATCAAGCGCGCGGTCGATCAACGTCCGGACGACGGTTACATCGTCGACTCGCTGGGCTGGGCCTATTTCCGGATCGGCAACTTCCAGGAAGCGGTCAAGAACCTCGAACGCGCGATCGAGCTGAAGCCGGAAGATCCGACCATCAACGATCATCTGGGCGACGCCTATTGGCGGATCGGCCGCATCCTTGAAGCCAATTTCCAGTGGGCGCATGCCCGTGATCTGAAGCCGGATCCGGAGGAACTGCCGAAGATCGAGGCCAAGATCGCTAACGGTCTGTCGGAAGACACCTCGTCGGCGGCCTCCGCGGACAAGAAAAAAGAAGACGGCAAGGGCGGCTGAGTTGAGTGACGGAATGCCGAGTCCTGCCCTGACCGATCGGGCGCGCGCCAAGGTCAACCTGACGTTGCGGGTGCTTGGCCGCCGCGTCGACGGCTATCATGAGCTCGAAAGTGTGGTGGCGTTCGCTGATTGCGCCGACCGCCTGACGCTGCAGCCGGGCCCAGAACTCCATCTCACCACCACCGGTCCCGGTGCCGTCGATTGCGGCGACAGTGCCGACAATCTGGTGATCAAGGCGGCGCGACTATTGGCCGAGCGGGTCGAAGGCTTGCGCGCCGGCGCGTTCGCGCTCGACAAGCATCTGCCGGTCGCGGCCGGGATCGGCGGTGGTTCGGCGGATGCCGCCGCGGCGCTGCGGCTGCTGGCCCGCGCCAACGAGCTGGCGACCGACGACGCCCGGCTGATCGAGGTGGCGCGTTTGACCGGCGCCGACGTGCCGGTCTGCGTCGCATCGGCGGCCTGCATCATGGCCGGCGTCGGCGAGAGCCTGACGCCGCTCGAACTGCCGGAACTGCCCTGTGTGATGGTCAATCCGCGCGTCGCGGTGGCGACCAAGGACGTGTTCGCCGCACTCGGTCTCGGCAAGGGCGAGTTGCTGGCCGGTGCCGCCGATCACGTCGCGGCGCCGATCTGGCCGCGAGGCGCTGCCTCGGTCGCGCAATGGGTCGAACAGCTTGCCGCGAGTAGCAACGATCTCGAAGCCCCGGCGCTGAAGGTCGAGCCCGTAATCGGCGATGTGCTCAAGGCGCTGCGCCACGCGCCCGGTTCGCTGCTGGCGCGAATGTCCGGCTCCGGCGCCACCTGCTTTGCTATTTTCGGCTCGGATGCCGACGCGCAGGCCGCAGGGCAAGCGATCCGCACCGCGCACCCGCGCTGGTGGGTGCATGCGGGGATGCTGAGCTGACCAAGCCCTCAATCGCCGGGGACGGCGCTGCCGCTTAGTGCGACCGCGCCAGACAGAACGCCACCACCTGCTCCAGCGCGGATTTCATCGGCGACGACGGGAACAGCGCCAGCGCGTCGACTGCCATCGCGCCATAGTGCTGGGCGCGATTGATGGTGTCTTCCAGGGCGCGGTGCTTCGTCATCAGGCCGATCGCCTGGTCGAGATCGGCCTCGGCGATTTCGCCGCGCTCCAGCGCGCGCACCCAGAATTCGCGCTCGGCGTCGTTGCCGCGGCGGAACGCCAGTACTACCGGCAGGGTGATCTTGCCCTCGCGGAAATCGTCGCCGACATTCTTGCCGAGCTTGGCGGCCTTGCCGCCGTAATCGAGCACGTCGTCGACCAGCTGAAATGCGATGCCGAGATTCATCCCGACCGAGCGGCAGGCGGTCTGCTCGGCTTTCGGACGGTTGGCGATCACCGGGCCGACCTCGCAGGCGGCGGCGAACAGTTCGGCGGTCTTGCCGCGGATCACCGCGAGATATTCGTCTTCGGTAGTGGCGGTGTTTTTTGCCGCCGCCAGCTGCATCACTTCGCCTTCAGCGATGGTCGCCGCGGCCGACGACAGAATATCGAGCGCGCGCAGATTGCCGACCTCGACCATCATCCGGAATGCCTGGCCGAGGAGGAAGTCGCCGACCAGCACGCTGGCCTCGTTGCCCCACAGCATCCGCGCCGACAGCTTGCCGCGGCGCAATTCGCTTTCGTCGACCACATCGTCATGCAGCAGCGTGGCGGTGTGCATGAATTCGACCGAGGCCGCGAGCTTGATGTGGCCGTCGCCGGTATAACCAGTGAGATTGGCCATCGCCAGCGTCAGCATCGGGCGCAGCCGCTTGCCGCCCGAGGAGATCAGGTGGTTCGCCACTTCCGGTATCATCGTGACTTCGGAGCCGGTCCGCGACAGAATGGTCGCGTTGACGCGTTCCATGTCCGCGGCGACAAGTTCGACCAATTGATCTATCGAGGCAGTCGAGGGGCCCTCGAAGGGTACGATAACGGCCACGCTGGGTCTCCAAATTTCGGGAGCGTTTCGAGCAAGACGAGCGCGGCTCGCTGAAAACAGCCCTGATTCCAAAGCTCGGGGCGAAACCCGGGCGGACGGTATAATCCGCTGCCCATTTCGCTCCGTCGTCGTCGAAGTTCACACTATATCATGCGAACGACCGTGTAACGAGGCGACGCGTTCGAACCGCGCCGATCGAGCGGGAGCTATAATGCAGGGATTGAGGGAGAAGCAAGCGTGCGGGAACTGGTGCGGACCAATGACGTGGTGCTGGTGTCGGCGATCGGCGCGCTGCTCGATGGCGCCAACATCCACCATCTGGTGCTGGATCAGAACATGAGCATTCTCGAAGGCTCGGTTGGTGTGATTCCGCGCCGTATTCTCGTCCACGACGACGACAACAGAGCTGCGCGTCAGGTTTTGACGGATGCAGGTCTGGCCCACGAACTTCGTGCCAATGACTGACTCGGCGGAACTCACCGAGGACGGATTTCTCGGCGGACGGCTGCGGTTGCGGCAGCCGAAGTCGGGGCATCGCGCCGGCCATGACGCGATGCTGCTGGCGGCCGCGACATCGGCGCGGCCGGGCGATCGCGTGGTGGAGTTCGGCGCCGGCGTCGGCGCCGCGGGTCTGGCAGTGGCGTCGCGCGTCGCGGCGATCGCGCTGGTGCTGGTCGAGATCGATCCGGATCTCGCGGATCTCGCGCGCGGCAACGCGGCCCGCAACAATCTGCCGGCCGAGGTCTGCGTGCTGGATATCGCATCCGGCGCCGACGCCTTCGCCGCTGTCCGGTTTTTCCCGGACAACGCTGATGCGGTGCTGATGAATCCGCCGTTCAACGACGCGTCGCGGCATCGGTCATCGCCGGACGCGGCCCGGCAGATTGCTCATGTGGCGACCGCGACTACGCTGGAAGCTTGGGTGCATGCTGCCCGTCGGGTACTGAAATCAGCCGGGGTGCTGACGATGATCTGGCGCGCCGACGGTCTCGCCGACGTGCTCGCGGCGCTGGAGCGCGGCTTCGGCAGCGTTGTGGTATTGCCGGTTCACGGCAAGGCGGGGGAGCCGGCGATTCGGATCTTGGTTCGGGCGGTCAAGGGCGGACGGGCGCCGCTGGCGATCTATCCCGGGTTGATGCTGAACGATGCATGGGGGGTGCAAAGTCCGGCGGCGCAGGCGGTGCTGAGCGGGCAGCAGCTCCTACCGCTGGCGACGCTCTGAGCGCGGCGGCTTTGCGATGGAACTTCGCGCTGGTTCGCGCGGAAATTAGGCAGCCTGATTATTGCGGCAGCGTTTTCGATTTCTGCTCCGGCGCCGTGGTGAAATGAACCGCGGTCAGAATCGCGCCGATTAGCGTCATCAGCAGGTAGATTTTCATCTTGCTCTCCGCTGCTTCGTTGCAGCCAATGCTTATATAAATTGCGCTTTGCAAGAGACGTTCCAGCCGGCCACGCATGTTGGGTAGAAAATAATGGTTAATCTGAGGATAACGCCATGAGCGATCAGACAACGGCCGATCACGAATCCGCGGGCTTGCTGGACGGCCTGATCAAATTGATTCCACGGCGCTGGCGGCCCGGCGTTCCGGTGGTGCCGGTAGTGCGGCTTTCCGGCGTGATCGGTGCGGTTACACCCTTGCGGCCGGGGATGTCGCTGGCCGGGGTCGCCCGTGTGCTGGAGCGCGCGTTCTCCACCCGCCACGCCAAAGCGGTGGCGCTGGCGATCAATTCTCCGGGAGGCTCGCCCGTGCAGTCGCGGCTGATCTATCTGCGGATCCGCCAGCTCGCCGCCGAGAAGAAGCTGCCGGTGATCGCCTTCGTGGAGGACGTCGCGGCGTCCGGCGGCTACATGCTGGCCTGCGCGGCCGACGAGATCTATTGCGATCCGTCGTCGATCCTGGGCTCGATCGGCGTGGTCGGCGGCACCTTCGGCTTTCCCGAGCTGTTGAAGAAGATCGGCGTCGAGCGCCGCATCTACACCGCCGGCGAGCACAAGGCGCAGCTCGATCCGTTCCTGCCGGAAGATCCCGGCGACGTAGCCCGGGTCAAGGCGCTGCAGCGGGAGATCCACGCGCTGTTCATCTCGCTGGTCAAGGACAGCCGCGGCGCGCGGCTGAAGGGCGCCGAGGACGAACTGTTCTCCGGCGAATACTGGGCCGGCGAAACCTCGGTGAAACTGGGCCTTGCCGACAGCCTCGGCGACCTCCGCTCGGTGCTGCGGGCGCGATTCGGCGACAAGGTTCTAACTCCGGTGATCGCGCCGTCGTCGGGGATGTTGGCGGGACTGCTCGGCCGCAAGTCAGGCGGCGCTGAAATCGTCGGCTCGCTCGACGGTCTTGCGGGCCTTCCAGACGGGTTGATTTCCGCGCTCGAGTCGCGCGCGATCTGGGCCAAATATGGCTTTTGAGAGGTAGCGCCCGCGCCATTTCGCCTCGCATGATCCGATTGCGGCGCAGCCGCGCTTGCGCGAGGATATGGTGGGGATGCGAGAGAGAAGAGGATCGAACGATGCCGCCGCTGATTGCATTCGCAGGCGCCCTTGGGGGCATAGCCGTGATTCGCTGGGCGTACCGGACCGCCAAGAGGATCAACCAGGAATTGGACGACGCGCGGAGATCGATCCTCGCTGAAGCCAACCGCAGAACCGAGATTCCGACGTTGCGGCAGGATCCGGTGACCGGCGCCTACCGACCGGGCTAGATCCGTTTCGGCTTTTGCCGGACCTCAAAATAGCTGCGCCGGCCTTCGGGCGGGGCACCGCCCGTTAGAGCCGACGAGCGATTTTGGAGGCTAGTTCTCAGCGGCGAGCCCGACGGCCGTTGCTGAGCAGGGGTGCGATCGAGAGAACAATGATCACCGCACCGATGGTCTGAAACGCAATCATTTCGGGCTCCCAATGTGACGCCGTTGGCCGGCCTGAGCCGGATCGCGCTTAAGCGCAGGTGACGATAATCGTTCAATTCCTAACGATTTCCGGCGCCGCGCGGCGCGGCTGTTGCGGCGGTTAACGCCGGGTTAGCGGGAGCTACGGCCGCCCGCGGCGAGGACATTGCCTTGATTCCGCGGTGGCGCGCCGATACGGTCCCGCGCGCCCGACAATCCTCGCGAATCTCAAAGCCGATCATGGACTCAATGCCTCCGCACATGCGCCCGGAACGCTCGTTCCAGGGCCTGATCCTGACGCTGCAGCGGTTCTGGGCCGATTACGGCTGCGTGATCCTGCAGCCCTACGACATGGAGGTTGGGGCCGGCACCTTCCATCCGGCGACCACGCTGCGCGCGCTCGGGCCGAAACCATGGCGCGCCGCCTATGTGCAGCCGTCGCGGCGGCCGAAGGATGGCCGCTATGGCGAGAACCCGAACCGGCTGCAGCACTACTACCAGTTCCAGGTGATCATCAAACCGTCGCCGCCGGATCTGCAGGATCTCTACCTGAAGTCGCTGGCGGCGATCGGCGTCGACGCCGCGCTGCATGACATCCGCTTTGTTGAGGACGACTGGGAGAGCCCAACGCTGGGCGCTTGGGGCCTCGGCTGGGAATGCTGGTGCGACGGCATGGAAGTCTCGCAATTCACCTACTTCCAGCAGGTCGCTGGCGTCGAATGCGCCCCGGTGGCAGGCGAACTGACTTACGGCCTCGAGCGGCTGGCGATGTATGTGCAGGGCATCGACCGGGTCTACGATCTCAACTTCAACGGCCGCGACGGCGCCGACAAGGTGACCTATGGCGACGTTTTCCTGCAGGCCGAGAAGGAATATTCGAAACACAATTTTGAACACTCCGATGCCGAGATGCTATTCGCGCAATTCGCGATGGCGGAGACCGCCTGCCAGAAGTATCTCGAGGCGGGCTGGAAAGACGGCAAGCGCGAGTGGCATCTGATGGCGCTCCCGGCCTACGACCAGTGCATCAAGGCCAGCCACGTCTTCAATCTGCTCGACGCCCGCGGCGTGATCTCGGTGACCGAGCGCCAAAGCTACATCGGCCGCGTCCGCGACCTCGCCAAAGCCTGCGGCGAAGCCTGGCTGCATACTGACGCCGGCGGAGCCGCGTAATGCCCGATCTTCTGCTCGAACTATTCTCCGAGGAAATCCCGGCGCGGATGCAGGCCAAGGCGGCCGAGGATCTGCGCCGGATGGTGACCGGTAGGTTGGTCGCCGAGGGGCTGGTCTATGACGGGGCGAAAGCGTTCGCGACGCCGCGGAGGCTGGCGCTGACCGTGCACGGGATTCCGGCGCGGCAGTCGGACCTCAAGGAAGAGCGCAAGGGGCCGCGGGTCGGCGGGCCGGATGCCGCGATCCAGGGGTTTCTGAAGGCCACCGGTCTGGCCTCGCTCGACGACGCCAAAATCCAGCGCGACCCGAAGAAGGGCGATTTCTACATCGCGCTGATCGAGAAGCCCGGCCGCCCCACGCTCGACGTGCTGGCCGAGATCATCCCGCTGATCGTCCGCACCTTCCCGTGGCCGAAATCGATGCGCTGGGGCGAGCGCTCGGCGAAATCCAGTGCGCTGCAATGGGTGCGGCCGCTGCATGCGATCACCGCCACCTTCGGCATCGATACCGAAGAGCCCGAAGTTGTGCCGTTCGAGCTCAGCGGCATCAATTCGGGCCAGACCACCTATGGCCATCGCTTCATGGCGCCGGCGCCGATCGCCGTGCGCCGCTTCGCCGACTACGAGGCCAAGCTGTTCGACGCCAAGGTCGTGCTCGATCCGCAACGCCGCCGCGACATCATCCTCGCCGATGCCCGCACGCTGGCGCAGGCGCAGAACTACGAACTGGTCGAGGACCATGTGCTGCTCGACGAGGTCGCCGGGCTGGTCGAATGGCCGGTGGTGCTGATGGGCTCGTTCGACGCAGAATTCCTGTCGATCCCCGGCGATGTGATCCGCGCCACCATTCGCAACAATCAGAAATGCTTTGTGGTGAACGATCCCGCGACCGGCAGGCTCACCAACAAATTCATTCTGACCGCCAATATCGAGGCCAGCGACGGCGGCGCGGCGATCATCGCCGGCAACGAGCGGGTGATCCGCGCGCGGCTCTCCGACGCGAAGTTCTTCTACGAGGCCGATCTGAAGACGAAGCTGGAAGACCGGCTGCCTAAATTCGACAATATCGTGTTTCACGAAAAGCTCGGCAGCCAGGGTGAACGCATCGCACGGATCGTGCGGCTCGCCGCCGAGATCGCACCCCTGATCGGCGCCGATGTCGAGAAGACCAAGCGCGCCGCGACCCTGTGTAAGGCCGACCTGCTGACCGAAGTGGTCGGCGAATTCCCAGAGCTGCAAGGCCTGATGGGTAAATACTACGCGCTGGCGCAGGGCGAAGACGCCAGCGTCGCCGCGGCTAGCGAGGAGCACTACAAGCCGCAAGGCCCGGCCGATCGGGTGCCGATCGATCCGGTCAGCATTGCGGTGGCGCTGGCCGACAAGATCGACACGCTGGTCGGGTTCTGGGCGATCGACGAGAAGCCGACCGGCAGCAAGGACCCCTACGCGCTGCGCCGTGCGGCGCTGGGCGTGATCAGGCTGATCGTCGACAGCGGCCACCGCGTTCGGCTGGGCGACATCGTGCTCGATGCCCTGCTTCCGTTCCGAGTGGTCGAAGTCCGCCGGGAAGCCGCCGAGAACAACGACCTCTGGGACAAGCTCAATGAGCGCCTGGATATGCGGGAATTGCGGCTGCGCGACCGCTGGAACGATTATATCAACGCCAAGGGCGGAATCATTCTCGAGCGCGAGCAGGGCATCGCGCTCGCGCTGCGTGGCGACTTGCTGTCGTTCTTCGCCGATCGCCTGAAAGTCCAACTCCGCGAGCAGGGCGCGCGGCATGATCTGGTCGATGCGGTGTTCTCGCTCGGTGGCCAGGACGATCTGCTGATGGTGGTACGCCGGGTCGAGGCGCTGGCGGCCTTCCTCGCCACCGACGACGGCAAGAATCTGCTGGCCGGCGTCAAGCGCGCGGCGAATATTCTGCGCATCGAAGAGAAGAAGGACGCGCGCAGCTATGACGGCGCGCCGGATCAATCCCTTTACAGCGAAGCCGCCGAGTCGGCGCTCGCCTACATGATCATCGTGGTGAAGCAGGACGCTTCCGCCGCGGTCGCCAGGGAAGATTTCGCCGCCGCGATGAGCGCGATGGCGAAGCTGCGTCCGGCGGTCGATGAGTTCTTCGATCACGTCAAGGTCAACGACGACGATCCCGCGGTGCGCGAGAATCGCCTGAAGCTGCTCAACGAAATCCGCGAAGCGACGCGCGCGGTGGCGGACTTTTCGAAGATTCAGGATTGAGGACGCGGCATCGCCAAGGCCCGTCATTCCGGGGCGCGAGCGCGTAGCGCGCGCGAACCCGGAATCTCGCCCCACGGCCGAGCCGCAAGATTCCGGGCTCGCTTACGGCTTCGCCGTGCGCGCCCCGGAATGACCGCGGTCAATGTGTGGCTCCCCAGAAATGCCCCGACACATCCGGAAATATTTACCCCGCGTTAACCATGAGCTGGAAAGGTCGCCGCCGGTAACGGTTTCTTAATCGTTGCGTCCAGACCAGGCGGGGATCCGATGACCACGGTCGGCAGCAGTCTCAATCCATATGCGCAATACGGCTCGGCCTATGCCCGCGCCGCGGCGACGCAGCCATCGCTGGCCAATATCCTTGCCGGTAACGAGGAGGCATTGAGCTCCAACGCCGCGACCAATCTGACGCTGTCGGACGCCGCGCGCGCCCAGCTGGCCAACGCCGCGGCGCTACCGGACTTCACCACGGTCACCGCGCAGGCGCGGACCACGCTCGATGGCCTCTATGCCGCCGCCAAGGTGAGCGGGCCGATCGGCAGCGATGGCAAGCCGAGCATCGATCTGGCTAAGCTGGATCGCCGTGCGCTGTTCGCGATTGCCACAAACAACGCCGGAAAATTCACCGCCGCCGAGCAAAGCGTGGCCGCGACCGAACTTGGCGGCCGCTTCAACGCGGCCTTGGCGCCGGCCACCGCGACCGCGAAACTGACCGGCGATTTCAGCGGTATCTACAAGGCCGCGCTGACCTATCTCGACGGCGCCAGCAGCGAGGAGAAGGCCACCGCCGCGTGGTCGGCGCAGCGCGCCGCGGTGGTAAAGGGCGTCCAGGCGACGCAGCAGGACCCCACCAAGGCCCCGTCGGGAATCGCCAACGATCCGGTCGCTACCTATCTGGCGCAAGACTCCGCCGGCAGCGCCGCTCCAACGCAGGACTTCTCCAGCGTCGCCAAGGCGGTCCGCGCCGCGCTCGACGCCCAGGCCAGCGCCGCGACGGCGGCCGGAAAGGAACTGGTATTCGATTCCGGTCGCAAAACCGGCCAACTCGTCGACCTGTCGTCGATCGACAATCGCTCGCTGTCTGCGGTGTCGCTGAACCAGGATCAGCTGTTCTCGCCACAGGAAAGCTTCGCCGCCAAGCAGGAGCTTGGTTCGCGCAACCGCGCCAGCATCCTGGCCGCGCTGAAGCAGAGCCAGAGCTCGGGCGATCCGACCCAGCTCAGCCTCGGGATCCTCAATACCTATTCGGCGATGAGCGACGAAGAGCGCCAGGCCTCGAACTGGACACCGGCGTTCCGCGACAACGCCGTACAAAGCTACAAATCGACCCGGTCGCTGCTGTCGATGCTGAAAAGCGCATAACAGGACGCGCAGAGAAAAGCCCCGCCCGGCGGGGGGACGGGGCGGGGCTCTCCTGTCTCAGTCGCAGTCGTTGCGCCTGAGCCTCGTCCGGGCGAATTTCTCGCTGGCCTGAACGATTCGGTTTTTCGAAGGTTATCGACGCAACGCGCCGGCGGCCGCGATGTTCCCGAAAATCTCCGTGATCGGTCGCTGCAATATCTGGCAATCTGTCGGCGCATGGAACCCGGGACGGTCAGACGCGTGTCATCGGGCGGCTGCTATCCCGCGACCCGTCGGACCGCTAAAACCGCCATACGATTCGACATCACTCCCCGCCTCAATTTTAGTTGGAGACTCATATGACCATTACTAGCGCCCACATTCCGGCGATCGTCGCCCTGATCGCCGGCATTCTCATCCTGGTGATGCCGCGGCTGCTCAATCTCGTGGTCGCTATCTATCTGATTTGCATCGGGTTGATCGGCCTCGGCGTGCTTCGGTTCTTCCACCTTTAGTCTTGAGCAACGGCAAGCCAGCTTGCGCGTGGTCGCCAAAACGTGGTGTATGGCGGCCACTCTTTTCCCTCTTGCGGACTGTTGAAAGCCATGGCCAAAGCCGCTTCGAAGACCAAAAAGATCGTCGCGAAATCAAAGCCTTCCGCGCCCTCGCGGGGAAAGGGCGCAGTCTCGGGCAATGCCCGCAAGATGCTGGTCAAGAGCCCGCCGAAGTCGGCGGCCAAGGTTGCCAAGAAGGCGGCGGCGAAAGCCGTTGCCAAGCCGGTCAAGAAGTCCGCTGCCAAGCCCATCGCGAAGCCGGTCAAGGCCGTCGCAACCAAGGCCGCCGCGGTCAAGGCCGTCAGCGCGCCGAAGCCCGGCCAGTGGGTCTACACTTTCGGTGACGGCAAGGCCGAGGGCAAGGCCGCGATGCGCGACCTACTCGGCGGCAAGGGTGCTAATCTCGCCGAGATGGCCAATCTCGGCCTGCCGGTACCCCCCGGCTTCACGATCCCGACCTCGGTCTGCACCTACTTCTACGCCAACGACAAGACCTATCCGAAAGAGCTGAAAACCCAGGTCGAGAAAGCGCTGGCACATGTCGGCAAGCTCGCCGGCAAGGGCTTTGGCGACGCCAAGAATCCGCTGCTGGTGTCGGTGCGCTCCGGTGGCCGCGCCTCAATGCCGGGCATGATGGATACCGTGCTCAATCTCGGACTCAACGACGTCACCGTCGAAGCGCTGGCGGAGAAGTCGGGCGACCGCCGCTTCGCCTTCGACAGCTACCGCCGCTTCATCACCATGTATTCCGACGTGGTACTCGGCTTCGAACATCATCACTTCGAGGACATTCTCGATACCTTCAAGGACAGCAAGGGTTACGCGCTCGATACCGACCTGTGCGGCGACGACTGGGTCGAGGTGGTTAGCGAGTACAAGGAAGCGGTCGCCCGCGAGACCGGCGAAGAATTCCCGCAGGACCCGCATGCGCAATTGTGGGGCGCGATCGGTGCGGTGTTTTCATCCTGGATGAACGCGCGCGCGGTGACCTATCGCAAGCTGCACGACATTCCGGAATCCTGGGGCACCGCCGTCAATGTGCAGGCGATGGTGTTCGGCAATATGGGCGAAACCTCGGCCACCGGTGTCGCCTTCACCCGCAATCCCTCGACCGGCGAGAGCCGGCTGTACGGCGAATTCCTGATCAATGCGCAGGGCGAGGACGTCGTCGCCGGCATCCGCACCCCGCAGGACATCACCGAATATGCCCGGCAGGCTTCCGGTTCCGAAAAGGCATCGATGGAGCTGGCGATGCCGGCCGCGTTCAAGGAACTGACGCGGATCTACACGCTGCTGGAGAAGCACTACCGCGACATGCAGGACATGGAGTTCACCGTCGAGCAGGGTAAGCTGTGGATGCTGCAGACCCGCGGCGGCAAGCGCACCGCCAAGGCGGCGCTCAGAATCGCGGTCGAACTCGCCAGCGAGGGCGTGATCAGCAAGAACGACGCGGTGTCGCGGATCGATCCCGCCTCGCTCGACCAGTTGCTGCACCCGACCATCGATCCCGCCGCCAAGCGCGACGTGATCGCCACCGGCCTGCCGGCGTCGCCTGGCGCGGCTTCAGGCGAGATCGTGTTCTCCTCGGACGAGGCCGCCAAGCTGCAGGCCGACGGCCACAAGGTCATCCTGGTGCGGATTGAGACCTCGCCGGAAGATATCCACGGCATGCACGCCGCCGAAGGCATTCTCACCACCCGTGGCGGCATGACCTCGCACGCCGCCGTGGTGGCGCGCGGCATGGGCAAGCCCTGCGTTTCCGGCTGCGGCTCGATTCGGGTCGATTACGGCCGCGGCACCATGACGATCGGTTCGCGCACCTTCAAGACCGGCGATATCATCACCATCGACGGCGCGGTCGGCCAGGTGCTGGCCGGGCGGATGCCGATGATCGAGCCGGAACTGTCCGGCGAGTTCAACACGCTGATGGGTTGGGCCGACCATGTGCGCAAGCTCGGGGTTCGCGTCAACGCCGACACCCCGGACGACGCCCGCACCGCGATCAAGTTCGGCGGCGAGGGCATTGGCCTGTGCCGCACCGAGCACATGTTCTTCGAGGAAACCCGGATCCGCACCGTGCGCGAGATGATCCTCGCCGAGGACGAACAGGCCCGCCGCGCCGCGCTGGCCAAGCTGCTGCCGATGCAGCGCGCGGATTTCGTCGAGCTGTTCGAGATCATGAAGGGCCTGCCGGTGACAATCCGGCTGCTTGACCCGCCGCTGCACGAATTCCTGCCGCACAGCCAGGCAGAGATCGAAGAAGTCGCGCGCGCGATGAATACCGATCCGCGCCGGCTTGCCGACCGTGCCCGCGAACTGGCCGAATTCAATCCGATGCTCGGCTTCCGCGGCTGCCGGCTCGCGATCGCCTATCCGGAAATCGCCGAGATGCAGGCCCGCGCTATCTTCGAGGCCGCGGTCGAGGCGGGCAAACGCACCGGCAAGGCGGTCGGTCTCGAGGTGATGGTGCCGCTGATCGCTACCAAGATGGAATTCGATCTGGTCAAGGACCGGATCGATAGCACCGCGCATGCGGTGACGCGCGAGACCGGCGTCAAGCTCGCCTACAGCGTCGGCACCATGATCGAACTGCCGCGGGCCTGTCTGATGGCCGGCGCGGTCGCCGAAACCGCCGAGTTCTTCTCGTTCGGCACCAACGACCTGACCCAGACCACCTTCGGCATCAGCCGCGACGACGCCGCGAGCTTCCTCGGCACCTACATCGCCCGCGGTATCCTGACGGTCGATCCCTTCATCAGCATCGATCGCGACGGCGTCGGCGAATTGGTGAAGATCGGGGTGGCGCGCGGTCGCAAGACCCGGCCCAACCTCAAGGTCGGGATCTGCGGCGAACACGGCGGCGATCCCGCCTCGGTGGCGTTCTGTCACGAGGTCGGGCTGGACTACGTGTCGTGCTCGCCCTACCGGGTGCCGATCGCGCGGCTGGCGGCGGCGCAGGCCGCGCTCGGCAAGGCAGTATCGAGCCAGGCGTAGTGCTCTAATCTGTTGTGATAGCTTCAGGAAATGGCCCGGACCGTCCGGGCCATTTTCGTTTGGAGCGCCGGCCTCCAGGCTCGGTCGGCCTGCGGGATTGCCCGCGGCTTTTCATCATCCACCGAATATGCGATGGTTCTGCGGTGAACTGCATCTTCGCCATACGCCGGCTGCTCGCGATCCTGATGATCGCGGGACTTGTGCTGGCGCCGCTGTCCCGGCCGGTGATGGCCGGCATGCCGGCGGATGCGCCGATGCAGGCGATGGCCGGGCATGTGATGGACGAGATGTCCGCGATGGCAGACGACGTGGCCGAAATGCCGTGCTGCCCGTCGAAGGCGCCTGCACCGGTCGATTGCGACAAGTGCGTCACGATGGCCGGCTGCATGTCGATCTTCCTGACCGGGATGCCGACGGCGATCGTGTTGCCGCTTCCCGTCGCCTCCGACCGCGTCGCGTTGTTGACCAACGATTTCCGGCGCGACGGCCTCGGCCATCCACCGCCCGAACACCCCCCTCGAATCCTGGTCTGAGCGGCGCTGACGCGCCGCCCGCCGTCGCGTGATCTTTTCGCGCGACGCGACGTATGCCGCGTTTCGACCAGCCCCACTCTTTCGAGGTTATTCAAGATGAAGACCCAGTTCTCGCGCGCCGCTCAGGCCGCGTTAATCGCCGTTGCCATTGTTGGCTCGACCACGATCTCCCGTGCCGACATCAAGGACTACGAATTCCGTCTCACAGAGCCGACCGTCGCGGTCGGCAAGGACAAGATCGTCACCGTCCAGCTCATCAACAAGACCACCGGCAAGCCGGTGCCCGACGCGGTGATCTTCGCCACCCGGCTCGACATGGGCGCCGACGGCATGCCGGAAATGTCGACCAAGATCGTGCGCGAGCCGGGCGGTGAGCCGGGCAGCTACCGCTTCAAGGCCGCGTTCGGCATGGAAGGCCGCTGGACGCTGTCGCTCGGCGCCAAGGTGCAGGGCGAGACCGGCTCGGTCGAAAGCAAGCTCGTCATCACGGCGAACAAGTGAAGCGTGCTACGCTCGCGATCGTCACCGCCGCTGCGATAGCGGCGGTGGGCGGTGGCATTTTCGGTGTCCGCGAGCACCTTCGTGTCAAGGCCGCGCCGGGTGTCGCGTTGGTGACGCCAGCGGCGGCGCAAGCTGGCGACGAGCCGGTCTACTACCAGGACCCGGACGGCAAGCCGTCCTATTCGCTGACGCCGCGCAAGACGCCGGACGGCCGCGACTATCTCGCCGTGCCAGCCAGCGCCGATCTGAATTTCGACGACGATGCGTCCGCCGCGCCGCCGCCGGCACCGATGGCGACCGACCGCAAGATAAAATTTTACCGCAATCCGATGGGGCTGGCCGATACTTCGCCGGTGCCGAAGAAGGACTCGATGGGGATGGACTACATCCCGGTCTATGATGGGGACGACAGCGACGACGGTTCGGTGAAGCTGTCGCCGGGCAAGATCCAGCGCACTGGCGTCAAATCGGAAGCGGCCGGCCTGCGCGTCATTCGCACGATGATTCGCGCGCCCGGCGTGATTCAGCTCGACGAACGCCGGGTCTCGGTGATCGCGATGCGGTCGGAGAGTTTTGTCCAGAAGATCGCCGACGTCACCACCGGCAGCCGGGTCGCCAAGGGCCAGCCGCTGATGCAGGTCTACAGTTCCTCGATTTCGACCGCCGCGGCCGAATACATCGCCACTATCAACTCGAAGACCATTGGCGGCGTTGCATCCTACGGCCGCGGCTCGCGGCAGCGGCTGGTCAATCTCGACGTGCCGGACGCCGCGATCGTAGCGATGGAAAAGACCGGGACGGTGCCGCTCGTGCTCGAATGGTCGGCGCCGCGCGACGGCGTCGTGTTGGAACGCAACGCGGTTGAAGGCATGCGGGCGAATCCCGGCGACGTGCTGTTCCGCATCGCCGATATTTCGCTGCTGTGGGCGACGATCGATGTCGCCGAACGCGATCTCGGTGCGCTTTCGCTCGGCCAGAAGGTGATCGTTCGCGCCCGCAGCTATCCGGGTCGCGCATTCAACGGCGAGCTGAAGCTGATTTATCCGCAGATCAACAAGGAGACCCGCACGGCGCGGATCCGGATTGAGCTCAATAATCCCGATCTGGCGCTGATACCAGAAATGTATGTCGACGCCGAGATCGACACCGGCAGCGCGCGGCCGGTGCTGTCGGTGGCGGAAAGTGCGGTGCTCGACACCGGCAGCCGCCAGGCGGTGTTCGTCGAGAAAGGCCAGGGCAGGTTCGAGCCGCGCGAGGTCAAGCTCGGCCATCGCGGTGGCGGCTATGTCGAGATCCGCGATGGCCTCGCCGAAGGCGAACCGGTGGTGGTCTCGGCGAATTTCCTGATCGATGCCGAGAGCAATCTGAACGCTGCGTTGAAGGGCTTTTCGGACGCCGGAGCGAAGCCATGATCGCCCGCCTGATCGCCTGGTCGGCGCGCAACCTGCTGCTGGTGCTGTTCGGCGCCGGCTTTGCCGCCGCGGCGGGCATCTATGCGTTGAGCCATCTGCCGCTCGACGCCATCCCCGATCTCTCCGATACGCAGGTGATCGTCTACACCGAATATCCCGGGCAGGCGCCGCAGGTGATCGAGGATCAGGTCACCTATCCGTTGACCACCGCGATGCTGACGGTGCCGCGCTCGAAAGTGGTGCGCGGGTTCTCATTCTTTGGGGTGTCGTTCGTCTACGTAATCTTCGAGGATGGCACCGACATCTACTGGGCGCGCTCGCGGGTGCTGGAATTCCTCAACAGCGCCGCCTCGCGGCTGCCGACCGGCGTGGCGCCGACGATCGGCCCCGACGCCACCGGCGTCGGCTGGGTCTACCAATACGCCGTGATGTCGAAGGAGTTGAACCTCGGCGACACCCGCACGATCCAGGACTGGAATCTGAAATTTGCGCTGGCGAAGGCGGAAGGCGTCGCCGAAGTCGCCAGCGTCGGCGGCTTCGTGCGGCAGTACAACGTGATTCTCGATCCGCAGCGGATGCGCGACCTCGGCATCACCATGCCGAAAATGCGCGATGCGATCCGCGCCAGCAACGCCGACGTCGGCGGCCGCACCGTCGAACTCTCCGAATTCGAATACGTCATTCGCGGCAAGGGCTATCTGAAGGGCATCAACGATCTCGGCAACATCGTGCTGAAGAGCGCCGGCGGCACGCCGGTGCTGCTGCGCGACGTCGCGCGCGTCGAATTGGGTCCTGACGAGCGCCGTGGCATCGCCGAACTGAACGGCGAGGGCGAGGTCGCCAGCGGCATCGTGCTGCAACGCTTCGGCGTCAACGCGCTCGACGTGATCGACAACGTCAAGAAGCGCTTCAAGGAGATTGCCTCGGGCTTGCCGAAATCGGTCGAGATCGTCGCGGTCTATGACCGCTCCAACCTGATCAACGCCGCGATCGCCACGCTGAAAAGCACGCTGGTCGAGGAAAGCATCGTGGTGGCGCTGGTCTGCATTGTGTTCCTGCTGCATGTCCGCAGCGCGCTGGTGGCGATCATCATGCTGTCGGTCGGCGTGCTGATGGCGTTCGCCACCATGAAGCTGCTCGGCCTCGGCGCCAACATCATGAGTCTGGGCGGCATCGCGATCGCGATCGGCGCCATGATCGACGCCGCGATCGTGATGATCGAGAACGCCCACAAGCACCTGGAGCGCGCCGAGCCCGGTCGTTCGCGGGTCGAGGTGCTGATCGAGGCCGCGGCCGAAGTCGGGCCGGCGCTGTTCTTCAGCCTGTTGATCATCACCGTGTCGTTCATGCCGATCTTCACGCTGGAATCGCAGGAGGGAAGGCTGTTCAGCCCGCTCGCCTTCACTAAGACGTTTTCGATGGCGGCGGCGGCGCTGCTGTCGGTGACGCTGGTGCCGGCCTTGATGGTGATCTGCGTCCGCGGCCGGATCGTTCCGGAGCACAGGAATCCGATCAATCGTTTCCTGATCTGGATCTACCGGCCGGTGATCAAGGCGGTTCTGAATGCCAAGCTGGTCGTAATCCTCGCGGCAGTGGCGGTCCTCGCGGTCACGATCTGGCCGGCGCGGCAGCTCGGCACCGAGTTCATGCCGAGCCTCAACGAAGGCACGCTGCTCTATATGCCGACGACGCTGCCGGGCATTTCCGTCACCAAGGCCGCGGAACTGTTGCAGACCCAAGACCGCATCATCCACTCGTTCCCGGAAGTGTCCTTGGTCTATGGCAAGGCCGGCCGCGCCTCCACCGCTACCGATCCGGCGCCGTCCGAGATGTTCGAGACCATCATCAACCTGAAGCCGAAAGAGCAGTGGCGCGCGGGCGTGACGATCGACAGCCTCACCGCCGAGATGGATCGCGCGCTGCAGTTTCCAGGCGTCTCGAATGCCTGGACCATGCCGATCAAGTCGCGGATCGACATGCTGTCGACCGGAATCCGCACCCCGGTCGGCGTCAAGGTGATCGGCACGGATCTCGTCGAAATCGACAAGCTCGCCAAGCAGGTCGAGCAGGTGATCAAGACCGTGCCCGGCACCTCGTCGGCCTATGCCGAACGCGCGCTCGGCGGCTACTATCTCGACATCACGCCGGATCGCGCCGCGCTGGCGCGCTACGGCATCATGATCCAGGACGTCCAGGACGTGATAGCCACCGCGCTCGGCGGCCAGGCCGTCACCACAACGGTGGAGGGCCGGCAGCGCTTCTCGGTCAACATGCGCTATCCGCGCGACCTGCGCAGTTCGGCGCAGGCGATCGGCAGCGACGTGCTGGTGCCGATGCCGAATGGCGGCGCGGTGCCGCTCGGCGAGGTCGCGACCATCGCGCCGACGCGCGGGCCGACCTCGATCCGCACCGAGAACGGCCAGCTTGCGATCTACATCTATGTCGACATCCGCGATCGCGATCTCGGCGGCTATGTCGCCGATGCGCAAGCTGCGGTGAAGGCGAGCATCGCGTTTCCGGCCGGCTCCTATGTGGTCTGGAGCGGGCAGTACGAATATCTCGAGCGCGCCGCGGCGCGCTTGAAGATCGTGGTGCCGGTGACGTTGTTGATCATCTTCCTGCTGCTCTATCTCAACTTCCGCTCGGTCGCCGATACGCTGATCGTGATGCTGTCGCTGCCGTTCGCGCTGGTCGGCGGGATCTGGCTGATGTGGGCGCTCGGCTTCAACCTGTCGGTCGCCGTGGTGGTCGGCTTCATCGCGCTGGCCGGCGTCGCCGCGGAAACTGGCGTGGTGATGCTGATCTATCTCAATCACGCGCTCGACGAAATCCGCGCGTTGCGCGCTACGCAGGGCATCGGCGTGAGCCGGCAGGATCTTGCTGCCGCGATCATGAAGGGCGCGGTCGAACGGGTGCGGCCGAAGATGATGACGGTGGTGGCGATCATGGCCGGGCTCTTGCCGATCATGTGGAGCACCGGCACCGGTTCCGAAATCATGCAGCGGATCGCGGTGCCGATGATCGGCGGCATGGTGTCCTCGACGCTGCTGACGCTGATCGTAATCCCCGCGATCTACGCGCTGATCAAACGGTTCCATCTGCGTGATGCGTCACCGCTCGCGGAGCCGTCGCAAGAGGTTGTTCAGCATCCGCGTTGACAAGATGTTTACTACTTCGCTCAAGTGCTGATTCACCAAGGTTTGCGAACGCCTCGCGATCTCGCATGCGGAACTTGCGTGTTGCGCGCGGGCATCGCCGATTAACCCCCCCGCAACTTTAATTGGATATCAACAGAACCGATCGGATTGTCCGGATATAGGGCAAGATCGCGTATGTGTAGCGTTGCGTGAGCGTATCCATGTCAGTCATGCGTAACCGGCCGAGGGGCGCGCGTCTTGCGTCCTTCGGCCTCGGTCTCTGCGTCTTCGCCGGGATCCCGACAGAAGTCGGATATCAGGATATCGCATCGCTGCTGGCGCGGCAGCCGGGGGTTGCCGAGCGCTGGCAGCAGCGGATGTTCGCTTCCGCGTTCACCACCATCCAGGTTGCGACCTTCTCGTTCGGCCGTCCGATCGGGACCTCCACGCCGCCAAGCGCGGCCTACCGGCTGGCCAGCCTCGACAATCAGGGCATCGACATCACCGGCTCGGTGACGCGCAATCCACTGGAGCAGCCATTGCCGCGCTACCGCGCGGCGGATTTTCCCACCGTCGACCGCACCCTGAAGGGCGACCGCCTCACGATCGCGACGCCGGAGCTGGCGTCACCGGAAAACGCCCCTTCGTCGGCCGAGGGCGCTTCGTCTCCCAACGTCATGGGCGCCAAGACCGTCGAACGGATCCCCAACAACAGCGCCGCGCCGCTCGATGCCGAACTGGCCGAGGCGTTGCGGTCGGCGCCGCTGCCGCAATACGACGTTTCGATGTCGCTGGAAGGCGATCCGCTGCACGATGGCAAGGACGAGATCGGCGTCGGCGAAGGCGCGACCGCGCCGCGCCGCGATCCGTTCGCGTTCAAGACCGCCAGCCTGTTCTTCGGGACCGGTTCGCTCGGATCGCCCGGCGAGTCGCTGGAAAGCTGGCAGCCTGGCGAAGAGCCGGTGATCGTGCTGCCCACCGCGCTCGATCCGGACATGAAGGCGACGGCGTCGTTGCCTCTCGCGGCGGTGGAGCCGACGGCGGCCGGCGAAAGCATCGCCAGCAAAGGCGAGGTCAATGCCGACAATCAGCGCGTCAAGACGCCGGCCGAGCGGCTCGGCCTGCTCGACGAGAAGCTGCGTGCCAAGCAGGAGAAGTGTCTTACCGACGCGATCTATTTCGAGGCCCGCGGCGAAAAGGTGCGCGGCCAGATCGCGGTTGCGCAGGTGGTGTTGAACCGCGCATTCTCGGGGTTCTACCCGAACACGGTGTGCGGCGTGGTGTATCAGAACAAGCACCGCCATCTGGCCTGCCAGTTCACCTTCGCCTGCGACAACGTCGCCGACGTGGTGCGCGAACCCGACATGTGGGACCGCGCCCAAAAGATCGCCAAGGCGATGCTGGACGGCAAGCTGTGGCTGCCGGAAGTCGCGAAGTCGACGCACTACCATGCTTACTGGGTGCGGCCGTCCTGGGTGAACGAGATGAAGAAGCTGTACAAATTCGGCGTCCACACCTTCTACCGCCCGCGCGCCTGGGGCGACGGCAGCGAGGCGCCAAGCTGGGGTACCGAGGCCGAGACCGCGGCAATTTCGGCGAAACTGGCAGAGGCCGCGCATAGTTCAGCAGAGATGTCCGACGCCACGGTGCGGCGCTAACGGCGGCGGCTCATACGAGTCTTCAGCGCACGGAACAGGCCGGCAAGCCCGGCGCCGACAATCACGACATCGTCGGTTGTACCAGGATCACCGCGTCGCGCTCGCGCTTCACCTCGTTGATTGCCTTGACGTGGGGCGCCAGGAATGGCCATGATATGCTCATAATGAGTAAAATAGATATCGTATGCTCCTCGGGGTGCCCCCAGAGCTCAAAATTGATAAATCGTCAGACCTGATCGCCGGAAATGCATTGTCGTTGCGCAGCGCGCTTTACAGGCACCCCCGGCTTTCCGTAACTCGTTCGGGAAATCAAAACGCATTCAGGGAGCGCGCGGTGGCAATGTTCAAGGCAATCAGGATCGACAAGGCGGAAAAAGGCACCAGCGTCGCGCTGACCCAGTTCGACGAGGCCGAGCTGATGGACGGCGACGTCACCGTTGCGGTCGAATGGTCCACCGTGAACTATAAGGACGGCCTCGCCGTCACCGGCAAGGCGCCGGTGGTACGGCGGTTTCCGATGATCGCCGGCATCGATCTAGCCGGCACCGTGACGCAATCGTCGCATCCGGACTGGAAGGCTGGCGACAAGGTGATCTGCAACGGTTGGGGCATGGGCGAGACTCATCTCGGGGCCTATGCCGAGCGGGCGAGGGTCAAGGGCGACTGGCTGGTGCGGCTGCCGGACGGATTGTCGGCGCGGGACGCGATGGCGATCGGTACCGCCGGCTACACCGCGATGCTGGCGGTGCTGGCGCTGGAGAAGCACGGTCTAACGCCGAAGGATGGACCGGTGGTGGTCACGGGCGCCGCCGGCGGCGTCGGGTCGATCGCGATCGCGGTGTTGTCGAAGCTCGGCCATCACGTCATCGCCTCGACCGGCCGGATGGCGGAAGCGCCGTATCTGAAAGACCTCGGCGCCGCCGAAGTGATCGACCGCAGCGAGTTGTCGGGCCCCGCCAAGCCGCTGGCGAAGGAGCGCTGGGCCGGCGGCATCGACAGCGTCGGCTCCACCACGCTGGCCAATCTGTTGTCGATGACGAAATATCGCGGCGCGATCGCGGCCTGCGGTCTGGCCGCGGGCATGGATCTGCCATCGTCGGTAGCGCCGTTCATTTTGCGCGGCGTGTGTCTTTACGGCATCGATTCGGTGATGTGTCCGATCGAACTGCGCAAACAGGCCTGGGGACGCCTGGCGAGCGACCTCGACCACGGAAAATTGTCTGAAATTACTCAGGAAATCAATCTGGACGAGGTCATCGCGGCGGGCGCCAGGGTGCTCGAAGGCCAGGTTCGCGGGCGAATCGTGGTAAAAATTCTGTAACGCGTTCAGACTTTACCAACCAAGCTGCGCCAATGTTGCCACGGTTTGTATGGTAAGGATCGGGTAAAGTTAGTCACCCGAGCCCAGTAGGTCGGAGTTTGAGCATGTTTGTGCGTCTTGTGTTGGGAGCCTTTGCGGTCGGTGCGATGGTCGCGCCGGCACTGGCCGGATCGATGAGCGCGGACGAAGCCCGCAGATTCGTCGCCGGCAAGGTGTTCGCCTTCACCTGTTTTGATGGCACCAAGGGCGCCGGTCGGGTGTTCGACGATGGCGGGGCGGCGGGCGCGGTGCAGTTTTCCGGCTCCGGTCCGAGCCGCCACATGCGGCTTCCCGGCAATACGCTTCAGGTCCGCGGCCAGGCAATCTGCGCCTCGATCAAGGGCATCCCCTTCGAACCCTGCTTCAACCTGATCAAGAAGGACGAGGCCAGCTTTCGCGGCTCGGTGTCGGGCATGGGCTTCGCCTATTGCGATTTCCAACATCAGGGCGCCGGCCGCATGCTGATGGCGCGGGCCATGGCGCATCCGCATTCGCTGCGCGCGCCGCGATCGATCCAGGCCACCGAGCCGCTGCGCACCCAGGTGTCGGCGCGGGTCGAGACGCCGCGGGTGGAGACGGCGAAGATCGAGCCGGTGAAGAGCGAGCCCGCGACCACCGGGTCGGCAAGGGTCGAAGGCGCTTCCGAACTGCGCCAATCGACCGACTGAACGATCACGCCGGCGGTGGCGTGATGCCGGGCTCGCTCGGCACCGTGCGCTGGCGGAACAGAATGCGCTGATACAGCCAGCCGATCGCCACCAGCACCAGTCCCAGGCACATGAATGACAGCGCGCGGTAGACCCCGGTCAGCGTCGACATATCGATCACGAACGCCTTCACGATGGTCAGGCCGATCACCACCGCCGAGGCCAGCCGCGCGCGCTGCGAATTGAACAGCACGCCGACGCCGAGCAGTACGACGCCAGACGCCAGCCAGGCGATCGAGTAGGTGTATTGCTCGAGATCGCTGGTGCTGCCGCTGGGCAGGATCGGGCCGTGATAGAGCCGGCGGATCTCCAATGAGACATAGGCCAGCGCGAGCATCAGGGCGAAGCCGGCGATGGTGTTGCCATAGGCGGGTCGACGCCGGCCCGCGACTGCGTAGGACAGCAGCAGCGCCAGCACCGCGGGCACCGCGTAGCCGAGCAGGATCAGATTGAAGATCGCGCCGCCGACATCGACCCGGTTCAGCAGTGGATTCTCCAGCACCAGCAGGCCGACCACGGTGGCGAGACCCGCGAACACGGTGAGCAGGATCGCGGCGACGTTGTGGATGACGCTGCCGCTGCGCAGCCGCAACCGCTCCAGTCCGATCGCCATCGCCAGCGCGACGCAAACCTGCAGCGCGACTTCGGTCAGTCCGGCGCTGGCGCGGTAGACGTCACCGTCATTGACGGCGTGGCGGATTTCCATGAACGCCAGCAGCACCGTGAACAGTATCGCCGCGGACTCCACCATCCGCAGCGGGACATCGTCGCCGCGTCGGCGCATCCAGAAACTTGCGATCCAGAACGACAGCGCCGGGACGCCATAGCCCCACAGCAACCAGTTGAAAAACAGCGTGGCGCCGACGGCGTCGCCGACGATCCGCGGCTCATAGCCGATCCGCAATACGACGATGCCGCCGAGAATTGCGGTGAGCCAGCGCAGGAACGGAATTGGCCGTTGCAGCGAGATCCAGGCGTTAGCCATCGCCATCAGCGCCAGCGCGATCGTCAGCCAGCCTTTCTCCAGTGCGAAGGTCAGCGCCAGCGCCAGCGCGCCGAGCGTGCCGGTGGCGAACAAGGCGGCGGAGATCGCGACGCCGGGCCGGGTCTCCCGCTTGGAAAGAATCTCGGTGGCGGCGCCGAACGCCGCGGCGAGCGCTATGGCGAGGATCGCAAATGGAATCGAGCGGTCGAGATGCGCGATCCGCGCATACAGCGCGATCAGCAACGCCAGCGGCGTGAACACCGCCGATGCCGCCCAGATCACCGGGACGATGGCGTTGACGGAGCGGCCCTGCGCCAGGAATCCAGTGACGCCGAAGCCGGCCGCGAAAATCGCCGCGGCGATCAGATGTGCGGTCACGGAGCCCTCGATCGGACTCGCCCCGATTCCGGGCAGCGGCCCGCCCGGCAGCACCAGCATGTCGGGATTGCCGCGGATCGCCCAGGCCAGAAACACCAGCGCGACCAGACCCGCGCCGACGGCGATCGCGGCGGTCGCGGCCGCGGCGCGCCACGCCACCAGCAAGGTGGCGGCGACCAGAATCTCGAACACCATCAAGGCCGCGTCAGCGTGGCCGCTGGACAGCACGATCAGCGTCGCGGCCAACAGATAGGCGGCGAGCGAGGCGGACGACACCGACTCGATCCGACCCGGCTCCAGCGGCGGGCCGAACAGGAGTCCGCACACCACCAGCAACGCCGCGAGGCTGAATCCGGCAATGACATGGAAGCCGTGCGGCGCGACCATCGCCGGTCCGCAGTCGAGGCACGGCAGGGTCCAGACGAAAGCCAGCGCGATGGTGGTGACGGCGAGCCAGCGCCATAGCCGGATCCGCGCCAGACCGAACGCCGCCGCGGTGACCACGGCGAGGTAGACATAGAGCGCCCAGTAGTCAGGCTCGCTGGATGACACCAGCACCGGCGTGGCGAAGGCCGCCGCGATGCCGAGGCCAGCCAGCGCCGGGCCATGCAGCAGCGCCGCGGCCAGCGTTCCGAGTGCGACCATGCCGAGCAGAATGAACGCCGTCGCTGGCGCCAGGAAATCGTACAGCGCGTAAGCCGCGTAGACGGTGGCGAACGCCACCGCGGTGCCGGCGGCGGTGAGAATCGCCGGGATATTGGCGATCGGCAGCGCGGCGATCGCCGAGGTGCTTTCCTTGCGCCGCGTCCATTCGCCGGCCGCTAGCAGCGCCAGCGCGAACAGCCCGCCGAGGATGGTCCGCACGCCGGGGCCGAGCAGACCCTGCTCGATCGAATAGCGCACCATGAAGAAGCCGCCGAGCGCCAGCGTCAGCCCGCCGACCCACACCACCCAGCGGGTGCCGATGCGTTCCTCGAAGCCCGGACTGCTCGGCGGCGCGACCACAGGCCCAGCTTGCGCAGCTTCGCTGGTTGCGGCAGCGGAGGATGCAACGCCGTCGGTCGTTGCGGCTTGCGCCGCCACGTCGACGTCGGGAGCCAGGTTCGGCGACTCACCGGCGCCCGGGGCGGCGGGTCGTGAGTCTGCGCGTCGATCGATCGCTGCGCGCGCGAGCGGTGTGGTTGTCGTCAGCGGCTGGCCGATTTCCAGCAACTCCAGCCGCAGCCGTAGTTGCTGTAATTGGTCGCGCGTCTTGCGCGCGATCACCAGCGCCGCAATCGCGATCAGGATCGATAGCAGTTCAAGCATCGGACCTCCAGGCGATCGGCCCGAGGGCGCTTCGCGGTGTGATCAGCGCCGCCCGCGCACCCGCAGGCCAGGCGCCGGACGTTCCTGCAGCACTTCGCGGCGGAAACGAAACAGCGCCGCCGGCCGCCCGCCGGTCTGGGTCGACATCTCACCGGTCGGCTCCACAAGGGCGCCGGCTTCGACCAGTCGGCGGAAATTCTGCTTGTGCAGATGCCGGCCCGAGATCGCTTCCACGGTGCGCTGCAGGTCTGTGAGTGTGAATTCGGGCGGCAAAAGTTCAAACACCACCGGACGATATTTCAGCTTGGCGCGCAGCCGCGCGATCGCGGTGGCAAGGATCCGGCGATGGTCGAACCGCATCGGCACGCCGAGCGCGGGGCCCGGCTTGCGCGCCAGCGCCGCGGGGCGGCCGTCGCGCCGCGCTTCCTCGATCAGGCCGGCTTCGTACAGCAGTTCGTAGCGATCGAGCACGCGCTCCTCGTCCCATTGCGCGCCGTCGACGCCGAAGAACAGTCGGACCCGATCCTTGCGGCCGAGCGCGCGCGCGGTTTCCGGCTGTTCGGCCTGCGCGGCCCACGCCGTCAGCTCCGGAAGGATGTCGCGCGCTATGATCTCCGGCCGCGCCGCGCGCCAGTCCTCCCACGGGAAATAGCGGTACCATGGCTCGAAGGTGGCGCCGGGCGCGCGGGTGGCGTTGTCGGCGGCGCGGGTCAGCGCCAGATAGCCGATCGAAGCGACATGGACGTCGGTGTCGCCGATCCGCGCGTGCCGGCCGCGATCGCCGAAGGTGTAGAGCTGTTCGACATAGCCGAGCCGCAACCCAGCCTGTTCCTCGACCCAGGCGCGCAGGCCGATTTCGAACGTGCGGTGGGTCACAGCTTCGAACGGACCGTAGGGCAGGCCGGTGAGAGTCTCGCCGCCGGGGGCGGTCAGGATCAGCGGCTCGTTGTTCTCGATCGCGACGATCGCCGCAGTTAGCCCGATCTCGATCGGGATCGGCAGCTTGTCGCTCATGCGGCTTCGGTCATGTCAGTCGAGATCGACACGGAATGGCTGGCCCTCGATCGTCATGCTGCCTGGACCGATCTCGTCCAGCGCGCGCAGCATGCGGCCGTCGCGGCCGAGCGCGCGGTCGGCCAGGGCCACAATCAGCCGGTTCGGGAACGCGGTCGGCGAGGCCGCGCGGATCTGCCGCGCGATTGCGGCCTCGTCGCGATGGGGATTGAGCATGCAGGCCGCGGCGAAGGCGCTCGCGGTGGAGCGGCTAATCCCCGCATAGCAATGCACCACCAGCGGTGCGCTGCGGTCCCAGGCGCGGACGAAATCCAGTACCTGCTCGATATGCTGATCCGACGGCGCCACGAAGCCGTCCATCTGCTCGGTGATGTCGTCCATCTGCACCCGCAGATGATTGGCCTCGCGCACCGAGGCCGGCCGCTGCACCTGGGCGACGTTGGCCATCACCGTGAGGATATGGCTGGCGCCGGTGGCCTCGACGGTCGGATGCAAAGCGGCGAGCGAGCAGACGTGAATCATGGCTGTCCTGAGGTTGGGGCGATCATAATCCTGCGCAGCAGCCGACGAAAGCTTGATGAAACGCCTGAGGCCAGATCCGACGTCAATCGTGCACTGCATTGAAGCGAGCGAGGAACCGTTTCTCTGCCTTGCCGGCCGACCACGGCGTCAGATAATCCTCCCGCGTTGCATCCGGCAGGCCGGGGTCGCTGCCGAACAGCAGCTTCGCCTCGGCCACGGTGAAGCCGGCGAGGGAGGTTGCTTCGAGGTAAGCCGCGCCTCGGTCGGCGGCCTTGATCTGGCGTTCGATCGCGTCCTCCAGTACCGGCGGCAATCCGAACCGGATGTGGATCGCGCCGAGCAACCGCTTCTCGACGATCTTGTAGGATCCGCCGATCACCGCCTTGAACGGCGAGATCATGTCGCCGATGACGTATTCCGGCGCGTCGTGCAGCAGCGCCGCGAGCCGCAGCGAATGGTCGACCCGCGGGCTGCGCTGCCGCATCACCGCTTCCACCAGCAGCGTATGTTGCGCCACCGAGAAGATGTGCGCGCCGTTGGTCTGGCCGTTCCAGCGCGCCACCCGCGCCAGCCCATGCGCAATGTCGGCGACCTCGATATCGAGCGGCGAGGGGTCCAGCAGATCGAGCCGCCGCCCCGACAGCATTCGCTGCCAGACCCGGCCGGACACGGCGGAGGATTTCGATTTTGCAGTGGTCATGGGGCGGGACTGCATCCGGTCAGGTTCGCGCCGTTATCCCGCGATTCTCGGCATTCCGCTAAATCTTTGTTAGCGGCGTGCGATTAGCCTTCGGGGTGATGTTCAGCCTGTTCCCAAACACCAATGCGCCGCTGTCCGGCTGGCTCACCCAGCATTCCGGCACGCTGCTGCTGTTCGGCGCCACGATGGCGATCTGCTGCTTGCTGGCATGGCATTTCCGCGGCCGCGCCGATGGCTCGGGCGGCGATCTCGACTTCAGCTCGAGTGGCGATTGCGGTGATGGCGGCGGCGATTGCGGCGGCGACTGAGACTGAGCCCTAGCTCCGTCATTCCGGGGCGCGAGAGCGCAGCTCGAGCTAACCCGGAATGACGGTGCTCAGCGTTTCGCTTTCCGCCCCGGCTTCTTCGCCTTGCCGCAGGTGTCGTGGCAATGGCAGCTCGCCAGATGATCGTTGACCATGCCGGTGGCCTGCATGAAGGCGTAGACGATGGTCGGGCCGACGAATTTGAAACCGTGCGCTGCCAGTTCCTTGGACACTTTGATCGACAGCGGCGTCGAGGCCGGCACGCTGGCGGTGGTCTTGAAGGCGTTGACCTTCGGCGCCCCGCCGACGAAGTCCCACAGCCATTTCGAGAAGCCCGGACCTTGCTCCATGATCTTGAGGTAGGCTTTCGCGCTGTTGATCGCGCCCTCGATCTTGGCGCGGTTGCGGACGATGCCGACGTCGTTCATCAGCGCGTGAATCTTGGCGGCGTCATAGCGGGCGATCTTAGCCGGCTCGAAATCATCGAAGGCGCGGCGGAAATTGTCGCGCTTGCGCAGGATGGTGATCCACGACAACCCGGCCTGGAAGCCGTCGAGGATCAGCTTCTCGAACAGCGCGCGGTCGTCATATTCCGGCACGCCCCATTCGGTGTCGTGATAGGCGATGTAGAGCGGATCGTCGCCCGGCCACGGGCAGCGGGTCAGACCGTCGTCGTGCAGCCGCGCCCGCGTCATGCCACGGTCTTCTTCGGCAGCTGCGCCAACTCGTCGGCGTCGACCAGACGCAGCGCGACGCCGCCGGCGCTGAGCGGCAACGCCGCCGCCAGCGCGTCGGCGACGCGGTCGACCCGGACCAGCGCCAGACCGACGCCGTCGACCGACGAGCCCATCGCGCCGACGCTCTTGTCGCCGGCGACAATCTCTTGGCCCGGTTCCGGTCGCGGGCCGTCGAGCAGCACCCGCACGATCCTCGTCCGCGCAGTGCCGCGATGTTGCATCCGCGACACCACTTCCTGTCCGACATAGCAGCCCTTGTCGAAATCAACGCCGTGCAGCCGGTCCATATTGGCCTCGTGCGGAAACGCATCGCCATAGCTGAAATCGACGCCGCCCGACGGTGCGCCACAGCCGATCCGGTGCGCCTCATAGGCGGCCACGTCGACCAGCTGCGCGCCGATCAGGTCGATGGTCTTCTGCAATAGCTCTTGCGGCAGCAAAATCCGCCAGCCGAGCTTGTCGCCGCGCGGATCGACGAAGCTCAGGTCGGGCCTTGTCGGCATCGCGCCATCCCACGCCGCCAGCACGCCGAGCCGGTCGGATAGGTTTTCCACCAGCACCTTGGCGCGCAATTTGTAGAATTTCAGCTTGTCGGCCAGCGGTTGCGCCAGCGCCCGAGAGCAGTCGAACAGGAAGCCGCCGCCGTCGTCCGCCGCGGCCTCGGTGATGAAGAAATCCGCGATGATCTTGCCCTGCGGCGTCAATAGCGCGCCGAATCGGCCGTCGCCGGGCCTCAGCTTGGTCATATCGGTGGTGACGAGGCCGTTGAGATAATGCCGCGCGTCGTCGCCGCTGATCTTGATCACGCCCCGATCGGGAAGAAACGCTGCCTTCATGTCGAATTCTTTCCTGGCGCCAGCTCGGAACCTGGTTGCGGAAACGCCGGTGCTGGATGTTACATCGCAACGTAAGCGGCTAAGGTGCCGCCAACAAGGCTGCAAGAACCGCGCCGCTGTCCGGTGCCGGCACTTCGAGGACCGATGACCACGACATTCGATACGATTCTGAAATCCGGCACCATCGTCAACCAGGATGGCGAGGGGGTCGGCGACATCGGCATCAAGGCCGGCCGGATCGCCGCGCTCGGCGCGCTGGGCGCTGCCTCGGCCGCCGAGGTGATCGACTGCACGGGGCTGCATATCCTGCCCGGCGTGATCGACACCCAGGTGCATTTTCGCGAACCCGGTCTCACCCACAAGGAAGACCTCGAAAGCGGCTCGCGCAGCGCGGTGATGGGCGGCGTCACCGCGGTGTTCGAGATGCCGAACACCGCGCCGCTCACCGTCACGGCGGACGCCTTCGCCGACAAGGTGAAGCGCGGCAACCACCGCATGCATTGCGATTTCGCGTTCTTCATTGGCGGCACCCGCGACAATGTCGCCGATCTGCCGGAGCTGGAGCGCGCCCGCGGCTGCGCCGGGGTCAAGGTGTTCATCGGCTCCTCCACCGGCAGCCTGCTGGTCGAGGATGATGACAGCATCCGCAGTATCCTCAGCGTGATCCAGCGCCGCGCCGCGTTTCACGCCGAGGACGAGTATCGGCTGAACGAACGCAAGGGGTTGCGGATCGAGGGCGATCCGCGCTCGCATCCGGTGTGGCGCGACGAGATCGCCGCGCTGACCGCGACGCAGCGCCTGGTCGCGCTGGCGCACGAGACCGGCAAGCGGATTCACGTGCTGCATGTCTCGACCAAACAGGAGATAGAGTTCCTGCGCGACCACAAGGATGTCGCCTCGGTCGAGGTGACGCCGCATCATCTGACGCTGGCGGCGCCGGACTGCTACGAGCGGCTCGGCACCCGCGCCCAGATGAATCCGCCGGTGCGCGACGCCAGCCATCGCGACGGCATCTGGCGCGGCATCGCGCAGGGCATCGTCGACGTGCTCGGCTCCGACCACGCCCCGCACACGCTGGAGGAAAAGGCGAAAACCTATCCGGCGTCGCCGTCCGGGATGACCGGGGTGCAGACGCTGGTGCCGCTGATGCTCGACCACGTCAACGCCGGCAAATTGTCGCTGGCCCGTTTTGTCGATCTGTCCAGCGCCGGGCCGGCGCGGCTGTTCAACATCGCCTGCAAGGGCCGGATCGCCGCCGGCTACGACGCCGATTTCACCATCGTGGATCTGAAGCGCAGCGAGACCATCACCAATGAATGGACCGCTTCGCGCGCCGGCTGGACGCCGTATGATGGGGTGAAGGTCACCGGCTGGCCGGTCGGCACCTTCGTGCGCGGCGCCCGGGTGATGTGGCAGGGCGAGCTGCTGACGCCGTCGCGCGGCGAGCCGGTGCGGTTCCTGGAGACGCTGGGTGCGATTGGCTGATGCGTCCGCTGTCCGAAGCTGACTCCACGACAATCCGTGGCGTGCTTTTTGTGCTCACCGTGACACGCTGACCTTCCAGGGTCGGTTGTCGGCAACAACCTACCACGCGCTTGAACGGCTTCAGGCCTCCGGCGTTGAGGCTGGGAATGCGGTCCTGGCCGCACGGCGATGATGGTGTCAAAGCCGCTCAGCGCCGGGAAATTCCCGACCGCATCGAACCTCCATGCGTTATTTCGCGTATCCCCAACAGCCCTACGAATCGGCGATATTCGCCGCAGAGGGTGGTTAACGGACGATCAATCGAAGAGCTCTACAGTCGTTAAGACTGGTTAATGGCCGGTGGTTGATCGATGGAGGGGATTGCAATGGAAGCCCAGAAGACCGCAGTTGACGCGATCGTTGCGCTGACCGGCTGCGACCGCGCAATGGTCGCAGACTTCATCCGCCGGCTCTATCTGGCCGGGGTGAAAGACCCGAAACGGCTCACCTTCAAGGGCCTGCAGGCGGTCGCGCGCAGCTGATGTGGTCGTCGTTCCCGGGCACGCGCAGCGCAAGCTGCGGGTGAACCCTGAATCTTGCGATCCGCCTTGTGGCGAGATTTCGGATGCGCTCGTGCTGCGCACGCGCGCTCCGGAATAACTCCGGAATGAAACCAGAAGATTTCAGAATTTCAGCCGGCTACTGCTTTGCCAGCGTGATCGAGAACTCGCCGTTGCGAACCCTGACCGGCAGGCCCTCGACGAATTTCGCCACCGCGTCCTC
Source organism: Rhodopseudomonas sp. (assembly GCF_013377015.1). Lineage (GTDB taxonomy): Bacteria > Pseudomonadota > Alphaproteobacteria > Rhizobiales > Xanthobacteraceae > JARJEH01. The sequence goes on from NZ_JACABA010000002.1 coordinate 1,372,945, forward strand.
GCCATAGGTGCTGACCAGTTCGGCGAAGGCGGTGAACAGGCTGGCCTGCGCCAGGCAGTCGCCGTCGATGCCGTCATGCAGGGCCTCGGCCCAGGCTTCGTTGAGATAGCTGAGCGCAGCCTGCTTCTGTTCGTGATCGGGCAGCGGGTCGCGGGCGGTGGTGAACTCTGATTGCTGGCTCATGAAACTCAACAGGCTGGGGCGCGATCCACTGCGGAGCGCGTCGAATGCGTAACTGTTAGCACGCGTGCCGCGGCCGGCTAGGCCAGTTCTTTAGGAAAGGTTAATGGCGGTCGGGAAACGCTAATTCGCGTAGCGCGCGGTCAGATCGCGGGAGATCTTCGAGCCCTCTTCGAGGTAGCGGCGGATCGCGATATCGGCGGCCGGCGTACAGGTGCGATAGGTCTGCTGGAAGCCGTTATAGCCGCGGTTGAAGCTGACGATCATCCGGGTCCGGCGCTCGCCGGACGGGGTTTCGGCATCGACCAGCGCCTGCATTTCGTTGCGCCATTTGGTGCCCTCGTTGGCGCCGCAGATGCCCCGCAGGTAATGCAGCGTGCCGAGGATTTCCGCCAGCCGCTGCAGGTCGCTGTCGAACGGCGCGGCGGCATCCTGCGCCCGTGCCGGGCCAAGGTTAGGGCCAAGGCCGCAGCTCGCTACAACAATCAGGATGGCCAACAGATATTTCGACATGAACCGGTCCAACAGCGCCCTGATATGCCTTTTCGGCGGGAGCCGCGCAAGGCGCGCAACCGCGGGCGGTGTCAGGCTCCGACCAGTCCGCGGGCGGCGCGGATGATGTCGAACAGCCCGTCGGTGGTCTTGAAATCGCCGATCGCGTCGGGCGCGATCCAGCGGAACTCGTCGAGTTCCTCGTTCAGCACCGGTTCCCCGTCGATCCAACGCGCCGCGAACGATAGGATCACGTAATGTCCAGGATTGGTCGGTCCCGGCAGCACCTCGCGCCACCCCGCCAGCGCGGCGATGGCGATGGTGAGCGCGGTTTCTTCGGCGATCTCGCGTTCGAGCGCCTGGGTCAGCGATTCGCCGTATTCGACCCGGCCGCCGGGCAGCGAATAGAAGCCCTTTCCCGGCGAGCGCGCGCGGCGCACCAGCAGCAGCTCATGGCCGCGAAAGATCGCGGCGCTGACGGCGAGCTGGGGGCGGCCTGGCGCGGACGACGGCACGGCGGTCAGTGCGCCATGATGTAGTCGACGTCGGCTTCGCTACCCTGGCCGTTGATGATGCCGCCGGCCCTGGCGACCAGCGGCTTGACCCAGTCGGCGGCCTGCTCGGCCAATTTGGCGCGGGTGCTGTCCTGCCGGACATCGCGCATCGCGGCGCCGACCGCGGTGAGAATCGAGGTCATGGTGTCGGTGATGCTGTCGAAATCCGCCCGGATTCTGGCGTCGGCGCTGTCATAGGCCTCGATCGCGAGGTCGCGGGCCTTGAAATTGGAGGCGTGGAAATGCTCCGCATAGGACAAAGGCTGCCAGCCGAGAAAATCCTCCGAGCATTCCGGCATGTCCGGAATCATCTCGAGCAGCATGACGGCCTCGTTGAAATGATTCAGGTAATCCGTGGCGAGGCCGGTTTTGGGATTGATATTGGCGGCGGCGAGCTCGGCGGCCCGCGCGGCGCCTTCCGCGTCGACGCGGAGCGGCGTCTGGCGCGCGGAAAGCGTCGGATCTGGATTCGAGACTGACATCCGCGGCATTGTTGACGGTTGGGGTTAAGAGGGTCTGAATATATTACCGGCTTGGAGCCCCGAATGTGCGGACGCTTTGTAATCACTTCGCCTCCCGCGGCGGTGCGGCTGGCGTTCGGCTATGTCGACCAGCCGAATTTCCCGCCGCGCTACAACATCGCCCCGACCCAGCCGATTCCGGTGGTGATGCTGGAGCATGGCGCGCGGCGGTTCCGGCTGATGCGCTGGGGCCTGCTGCCGTCCTGGGTCAAGGACCCGGGTAAATTCACCCTGCTGATCAATGCGCGCAGCGAGACCGTGCTGGAGAAGCCGGCGTTCCGCGCCGCGATCAAGCGGCGGCGCTGCCTAGTTCCGGCCGACGGCTATTTCGAATGGCAGACCGCCGGCAAACGCAAGCAGCCGTATTTCATCCATCCGCGCGACGGCGGCCCGATCGGCCTCGCCGCGCTGGCGGAAACCTGGGTCGGGCCGAACGGCGAGGAACTCGACACCGTGGCGATCCTGACCGCCGCGGCGAGCGGCGATCTCGCGCAATTGCATCACCGGGTGCCGGTGACGATCGCGCCGAAGGATTACGAGCGCTGGCTCGACTGCACCAACTTCGACGCCGAAACCGCCGTCGCGCTGCTGCATCCGCCCGAGGAGGGCGGATTCGTCTGGCATCCGGTCTCGACCGCGGTCAACCGCGTCGCCAATGACAACGCGCAACTGCTGCTGCCGATCGCGGCGGAAGACATCGCGGCGGCGGAAGACCACACGCCGTCCGCGGCTCCGAAGCCCGCAAAGAAGGCGATCTCGCGCAAGGCGATGCCGCCGTCCTCGGGTGGCCACGGGCAGGGCTCGTTGTTCTGAGGGCGCCGCATCTGCCGGCCCCAGCCTCAAGCCATCAGGTCGAAGGCGCTTTCGTTGTTACGCCGATGCGACCTTGCACCATCAGCAGGCCCGCGAGCGACAGCAGCGCGAATCCGGCGCCAGCCAGGAAAGTGCCCTGCGGTCCGGCGATATCCCAGAGCGCCCCCGCGGTCACGCTGGCGGCAAGCATCGCCAGGCCGCCGGCGAGGTTGAAAAATCCGTAGGCGGTGCCGCGCAGTTCCGGCGGCGAGGTGTCCGCGACCAGGGTCGCCAGCAGCCCCTGCGTCAGCCCCATGTGCAGGCCCCACAGCACCACGCCAATGGCGACGCCGGTGATCGACGGCATCGCGGCCAGCGCGATGTCGGCTGCGATCAGCAGCACGATGCCGATCGCCAGCACGCTGGTGCGGTTGATGCGATCCGAAAGAACGCCGGCCGGATAGGCCGCCGCGGCGTAGACCACATTCATCACCACCAGCACCGCCGGCACCAGCATGATCGGCAGCCCGACACTCTGCGCCCGCAGGATCAGGAAGGCTTCGCTGAACCGCGCCAGCGTGAACGCTGTCGCGATCACCACCACGAGCCAGTAGGCTTCGCCGAGATTGCGCATCTCGGTCAGGCTGATCGGATTGCGCACCTGGCGCAGGCCTTGCGGCCGCGCGGGTTCGCGCACCGCAAAAATGATCAGCGCCAGCGCCAGAAATGCAGGGATCACGGCAAACCAGAACACCGCTCTGAAATTGTCGGAGGTCCACCACATCAGGCCGATGCCAAGCAAGGGGCCGACAAACGCACCAACAGTATCGAGCGATTGCCGCAGGCCGAAACTTGCTCCACGCAGTTGCGCCGGGGCAATATCCGCGATCAGCGCGTCTCGCGGCGCGCCCCGGATGCCTTTGCCGACGCGATCGATGAAGCGGGCGGCCACCAGCCAGCCAACCGTCGGCGCCAACGGAAACACCGGCTTGGTGAAAGCCGCCAGGCCGTAGCCGAGCGCGGCCAGCAATTTGCGCTTGCCGAGCCAGTCCGACAGCGCGCCGGAAAATATCTTGGTGATCGACGCGGTCGCCTCGGCGACGCCTTCGATCACGCCGACCGTCGTCATCGACGTGCCAAGCACCGTGACCAGATACACCGGCAGCAATGCGTGGATCATCTCCGACGAGACGTCCATCAGCATCGAGACAAATCCCAACGCCCAGATTCCGGCTGGAATATTGCGCAGCGAGGGGCGGGGCCTGGTCTGGTCTGTCACCGCGATCCCAACCTACAGCACCTTGCCCGGATTCATGATCCCGAGCGGGTCCAGCATCGCCTTGATGCCGCGCATCAACTCGATCGCCACCTTGTCCTTCACCGCGGGTAGTTCGTCGCGCTTCAGCACGCCGATGCCGTGTTCGGCGGAGATCGAGCCGCCCATCTTCAGCACGATACCGAATACCACGGCGTTGACCTCATGCCATTGCGCCAGAAACGCCGCGGTCTCGGCGCCGATCGGCTGGCTGATATTGTAGTGGATGTTGCCGTCGCCGAGATGGCCGAACGGCACCGGCCGCGCGCCCGGGATCAGTTGCACCACCGCGGCATTGGCGGCCTCGATGAAGTCTGGCACCGCGGCGACCGGCACCGAGATGTCGTGCTTGATCGAGCCGCCCTCCGGCTTTTGCGCGGGCGAAATCTCCTCACGTAGTTTCCAGAACGCTTCCTGCTGCTGGATCGAGGCCGCGATCGCGGCGTCGTCGACGATGCCGTCCTCCATGCCGTGTTCGAGAATTGCCTCCAGCGCGGCGCCGGCGTCGTCGCGCGACGACGACAATTCGATCAGCACGTACCATTGATGCTTGCTCTGCAGCGGATCGCGAATCCCGATGCCGTGGCGCACCGAAAAATCCAGTGCGATGTCGGCGATCAGTTCGAAGCTGGTGAGGCTGCCCGCGGCCTCGTTGCGGGCGATCTGCAGCAGCTTCAGCGCGGCGGCCGGCGATTGCAGTCCGACGAACGCGGTCGCCACCGCACGCGGCTTCGGAAACAGTTTCAGCGTCGCCGCGGTGATGATGCCGAGCGTGCCCTCGGCGCCGATGAACAGATTGCACAGGTCGTAGCCGGTGTTGTCCTTCTTCAGCTTCGACAGCAGGTTGAGAACGCGGCCGTCGGCCAGCACCACTTCGAGCCCGAGCGCCATGTCGCGGGCGAGCCCATAGGCCAGCGCCGCGGTGCCGCCGGCATTGGTCGACAGATTGCCGCCGATGGTACAGCTGCCCTGCGCCGCCAGCGACAGCGGAAACAGTCGGTCGATCGCCGCGGCGCGCGCCTGCGCGTTCTGCAGGATCAGGCCGGCCTCCACCGTCATGGTATTTGACTCGACATCGCTCTCGCGCACGCGGTCCATCCGCCGCAGCGAGATCACCACCTCGCCGTTGAGCGGGGTCTGGCCGCCGACCAGGCCGGTGTTGCCGCCCTGCGGCACCAAAGCGATGCGGTGCTCGGAGGCGAGCTTGCAGATCGCGGATACTTCCGCGGTCGAGCCCGGGCGCAGCACCAGCGGCGAGCAGCCGTGAAACAAATTGCGGTCTTCGGTGACATAGGGCGCGATCTCGGCTTGCTCGGTCACTGCGTATTTGTCGCCGACGATCGCTTTGAATTGCGCGATCTGCTCCGGCGACAGCAGGCGAGGCGATGGCGTGTTGATGTTCATTCTGTTTCCTCCGCCGTCATTGCGAGGAGCGAAGCGACGAAGCAATCCAGTTCTTAGCCGCCCTGGATTGCTTCGCTACGCTCGCAATGACTAAGCAAAATCGTCCCTTAGTCCCGCGGCACCGCGGCGCGGCGCAGCCGGTCGTTGATCGCTTCGCCGAGATCGTGTTGCGGCACCGGCATCACCGCGATGCCACGCGCGCCGCTGGCATCGAGCGCGCGAAGATAGCTGAAAAGATGGGCGGCGGCTTCGTTGAGGTCGCCGCGCTCCGACAGGTTCAGCACGGCCGAAGCAGCCTCCGCGCCGGGCATCGCCACCGGGCCGAACGCCAGCAGCGCTTCGCCGGGCTCGAGCCGGTCGGCGTCGAGCCGCACCTTGGTGCGCGGCGCATAATGCGACACCAGCATACCCGGGGCCAATGGCTTCGCGTCGGCGTCGGCCTCATCGATCACGTCGGCTAGCTTGCGGCCGAGCACGCGCTCGATCTCGGCGCGCGGCAGCCCGCCCGGCCGCAGCAGCATCGGCGCATCGAGACAACCGACGATGGTGGATTCGACCCCGACCGCGACCGGCCCGCCATCGACGATCAGGTCGATCCGGCCGTCGAGGTCGGCTTTGACGTGCGCGGCGGTGGTCGGCGACACGTGGCCGGACAGATTGGCCGAGGGCGCCACCACGGCGCCGCCGAAGGCGCGCAGGATGGCGCGGGCCACCGGATGCGACGGCACCCGGATCGCCACGCTGTCGAGCCCGGCGGTGGCCAGATCGGCCACGGCGCAGCCGGGCGCTTTCGGCAGCACCAGCGTCAGCGGCCCGGGCCAGAACGCCTCGGCCAGCGCCAGCGCCTGCGGATTGAAGCTGGCAATTTGCCGGGCGGATTCGAGATCGCCGACATGGGCGATCAGCGGGTTGAACGACGGTCGGCCCTTGGCGCGATACAGCCGCGCGATCGCCTCGGCGTTGCCGGCGTCGGCGCCGAGCCCGTAGACCGTCTCGGTCGGAAACGCCACCAGCCCGCCGTCGCGCAGGCAGCGCGCCGCCGCCGCCACTGCGGCGTCGCCGGCTTTCAGGAAATGGGTCGACAGCCGCACCGTCATCAAGAGTCCATTCCTCAATTCGCCTTCTTGCGGTGGGCGAAACCCAAGGCTATAAGCCGGCAACTTGTCGGAGTGTGGCTCAGCCCGGTAGAGCACTGCGTTCGGGACGCAGGGGTCGCAGGTTCAAATCCTGCCACTCCGACCAAGCATTTCAGACACTTGCCGGTTTTTGTCAGGCTTCGCCAGCCTTTCTGCGCGAAATCGCTACTGAAGCTGTGCGGATTGGCGCTCAGGCCGCCGCCCGGCTCGGCCGTACCAGCAGATCGGCGGGAATTTTCCAGGCTGCGCTGATCGTGCGGATCATCTCGACGGTCAGCGCGCGCTTGCGATTGAGCACCTCGGAGGCGCGGGAGCGCGAGCCGAGCAATTCCGCCAGCTCAGCCTGGCTGTGTCCGAGTTCCGAAATCGCGAATTGCAGCAGATCGATCGGATCGGCGCTGTCGTCAACGGGCCAGCGGGTGTCTTCATATTTCTCGACCAGGGTGGCGAGGATGTCGAGCTTGTCGCCATCGTCGGAGCCTGCGGCCGCGCCCCATAGTTTCTCAATCTCGGCAAGCGCTGCGGCGTGGTCGTCATCATTTCGGATCGGGCGAATGTTCATGAAGGTCGTTCTCTAGAATCTCGAAACCGTCAAAGCGTCGATCCTGTCGTATTCGGCATGCGTTCCGATGAATTTCACGAAGGCGATCTGCCGGGCGAAATCGAACGCCGCGATCAAACGGTAGTTGCCGCCCGCCACCTCGAACCTGGCGCGATCGCCGCCCAAGATCTTGGCGTTCGGTGCGGCCTGTCGGAGCTCGTCCATCGAACCCCACCGCGCGGCTCTGACCAGGGTACGCCACCGGCTGAGAGGGACCGCCGTTTCAGGGTGCTCGGTCGCATAGGCCGACAGAACGCTCCAGGCGATGATCCTCATGGCCGAAAAAATGTTCCCAATTTGGGAATAAGTCAACACAGTAGTGTTGCCCGGGCATCTATGGCGTCACCAGCCAATAGCCGCCGACCACCAGGATGACCGCCAAAGCCAGGATCACGCCCAGCACGGCGGCGATGATCGTCCCGATGCCATGGCTATCCAGCCATTGCCGCAACGCCTTCTCCATGTCTCCGCATCCTTCTCAATCTCGCGCCCGCCTGCGCGCGCCGAAGCTGTACGGCAAAAGCCGACCGGCCAAAAGTGCATGGATGCGGTGCGCTCGGAACCTGCCGCGAGTCGGCCATTGCCGGGAGGGAACCAGGAACCAGTCGGCTGATCCTGCATTGTCAGCAAAACCAACAGGAGTGCAGCCATGTCGATCCGCTTTCAGATCGCCTCGATGGTGTTCATGATGATCAACGCCGTCATGTTCGGAATTGGAATTGTGTCCGTGCTGTCGATTCCGGCCCTGTCGCGCCTTGCCTTCGAACTGGTTCCGGCGGTGGTGCTGGCGAGCTTCGTGGTCTCGGCGCCGCTGGCCTGGATGATCGCACCGCGTCTGCGGGCGCGCTATTGGCGCCACCAGCAGACGCTGCCGCAGGGCCGCTGACCAAGACGCCGCGGCATCATTCCGCGGCGGCGGGCTTGTCGCTTGCGACCTTGTCCTGGGTCTTGGTGGCGAAGTCGCTGGCGTCATGACGTTCGTGCAACTGACTGGCCGGATCGCCCCAGGTGCGGTTGACCATCCGGCCACGCTGCACCGCCGGGCGCTTGCCGATCGCGTCGGCCCAGCGCCGCACATTCTTGTAGTCCTGGACCTGCAAGAATTCACCGGCCTCGTACAGCACGCCCTTGACGAGGCCGCCATACCACGGCCACACCGCAATATCGGCGATCGTATAGTAGTCGCCTGCCAAGTACGGACTTTCGGCGAGACGACGGTCGAGCACGTCGAGTTGGCGCTTTACCTCCATGGCGAAGCGATCGATGGCGTATTCGATCTTGATCGGCGCGTAGGCGTAGAAATGGCCGAAGCCGCCGCCGAGATAGGGGGCGGCGCCCATTTGCCAGAACAGCCACGACAGGCATTCGGCGCGTGCCGCGCCGCCGGCCGGCAGCAACGCCCCGAACTTCTCGGCCAGATGCATCAGGATCGCGCCGGATTCGAACACCCGGATCGGGGTCGGCCCGCTGCGGTCCATCAGCGCCGGGATTTTCGAATTCGGGTTGACGGCGACGAAGCCGCTGCTGAATTGGTTGCCGTCGATCTTGATCAGCCAGGCATCGTATTCCGCGCCGCTATGGCCGAGCGCCAGCAGTTCTTCCAGCATCACCGTGGCCTTGACGCCGTTCGGCGTCGCCAGCGAGTACAGTTGCATCGGATGGCGACCGATCGGCAGCTCCTTGTCATGGGTCGGTCCGGCGATCGGGCGATTGATGCTGGCGAACTTGCCGCCGCTCTCCTTGTTCCAGGTCCAGATCTTCGGCGGAATGTAGGCGGTGGGGTCGCTCATGGTGTCGGCTCCGATTGCGGCAGGCGAGCGCGGCCTTCCCACGCCTCGATCATTGCAGAGCAAGACTTGTAGCCTAGCAGTGAACCGCGCAAGAGCGCGGCGCGCGCCGCCGGGATGCGGCACGTCCGCGACGCCATGACGCCCGCCGCCATTGACCAGGATCAATGGGCCGGCTTCGGCCATGCCGCATACAGCGACAGGTTGCACTTTCTCTGGAACCTGTCATCGCGATGAGTCTGCCAGACACCGACTGGTTGCAGCGCTTTCCGGCTCTCGCCGGACTGCCGGCCGATGAGTGCGCGCCGCTGCGCGACGGCGCAATGGTGATGAAACTGCCGGCCGGCGCCACGGTGTTCGCGCCGGATCAGCCCTGCGGGTTCTTCATTCTGGTGTGCAGCGGCAACGTCCGGGTCTACCAGCTCGACGGCGAAGGCAACGAGATCGTTCTGTATCGGCTCGGCCCCGGCAGTATCTGCATCCTGACCACGCTGGCGTTGCTGGCCTCGGAAAATTACAGCGCCTTCGCCGTCACCGAGACGCCGGTCGAGGCGGTCGGGCTGCCGGCGGCGACCTTCAACGATTTGATGGCGCGCTCGGCGCAATTCCGCGGCTTCGTATTCCACGCCCAGGCGGCGCGGATGGCGGATCTGATGACGGTGATCCAGCACGTCGCGTTTGAATCGATCGATTCCCGGCTGGCGGCGCGGCTGTTGACGCTGGCGGCGAACGGCCATGAACTGTCGATCACGCACCAGCAACTGGCCGCCGAAATCGGTACCGCCCGCGAGGTGGTCAGCCGCCATCTGAAAGCGTTCGAGCGGCGCGGCTGGATCAGCCTTGGGCGCGGCCGTGTCGAACTGCGCAATGCCGCGCCGCTCCGCGCCGCGGCGGCCCGCCCCGGGCGGTGAGTTATTCGAGGCGGTGACTTCGTCACAGACCGCCTTCGCGACACGACATAGACAGGCAAGGTCACTTAACTCAAGTCACGCAACCAAGAGAGGGAATGCACATGACCATGAACGTTGGAATGATCGACCGGGTGCTGCGCGCCATCGTCGGGATCGGCCTGATCTACTGGGCGCTGACCGGCGGTCCGATCTGGGCGTGGATCGGCGTCGTGCCGCTGCTGACCGCTGCGGTCGGCTTCTGCCCGGCCTATACGCTGCTCGGCATCAAGACCTGCCCCGCCAAGCAGAATTGACGGCGAACCGGTTTTGATTTCTAGAGCTCCCGGGGGCGAGCAAGCCTCGCCCCCGGGAGCTGCTTTTCAGCAAAGGTCTAGGTGAAGGCAATGTACAAGAATTGGATTGAAATGACCGGCGATCTCTCGGTTGCACTGAAGGAAGTGCGCGGCGGGGCACCGGATGTGATGAAGGGTTTCAGCGCGATCGCCCAGGCGGCGCTGAAGGCCAACGCGCTCGACGCCAAGACCAAGGAGCTGATCGCACTCGCCATCTCTGTCGCCACCCGCTGCGACGGCTGCATCGGCTTTCACGCCGAGGCCGCGGTCAAGCACGGCGCGACCCGCGACGAGGTGATGGAGACGATGGGCATGGCGATCTACATGGGCGCCGGCCCCAGCGTGATGTATGCCGCGCAGGCGGTCGAAGCCTACGATCAGTTCGCGCAAAAGGCCGGGGCCGGCAAGGTGGCGTGAATTCCGCTGTGCGGTAGCACGCCGGCCCCGGTTCGGGCGCGGGTTGCGTCGCCGGGCGCTCTGCGCCATATGGTCGGGTCATCGTCGCGAGACCAGACCAGAGACCAGATCATGGCCCATCCGATCCAGGAAGTTCTGCAAGCCTTCGCCGCGGGCGAAATCGTCGTCGTCACCGATGACGACGATCGCGAGGGCGAGGGCGATCTGGTGGTTGCGGCCTCGCTCTGCACTGCAGAAAAGATGGCGTTCATCATCCGCCATACCTCGGGCATCGTCTGCGCGCCGATCACCGTGGAGGAGGCGCGCCGGCTGCGGCTCGACCCCATGGTGGCGCACAACGATTCCAACCACACCACCGCCTTCACCGTCTCGATCGACTACAAGCCCGACAACGGCACCGGGATTTCCGCCGACGAGCGCGCCTCGTGCTGCCGCGCGCTGGCCAATCCGAACGCCGGCGCCGCCGATTTCTCCCGCCCCGGCCACATCTTTCCGCTGATCGCACGCGAGGGCGGCGTGCTGCTGCGCTCCGGCCATACCGAGGCTGCGGTCGATCTGTGCAAGCTCGCGGGCCTGCCGCCGGTCGGGGTGATCTCCGAGCTGATGAACGACGACGGCACCGTCACCAAGGGCGAGCAGGTGACGGCCTTCGCCGAGAAGTACAAGCTCAAGCGCGTCACCATTGCCGACCTGATCTCGCATCGTCAGGCGCGCGAGAAGCTGATCGAACGCGTCGCCACCTTTCCGATGGAGAGCCCGATCGGTCAGTTGCAGGGCTATGCCTACCGCTCGCCGTTCGATTCCATCGCCCACGTCGCCTTCGTCTACAACGGCATCGGCGACGGCAAGAACGTGCTGACGAGGTTCCACAAGCCGAACATCATCAAGGAAATATTCACCGGGCCGCGGCGGATGCAGGCGGTGCTGGAACATTTCAAGAAGAACGGTTCCGGCGTGCTGATCTATCTGCGCGACGGCGCCGCCGGCGTTCCGGTCGCGCCGATCGACGAGCCGAGCTCGGCCGAGGCCGACCGGCACCGGCAGTGGCGCGAGATCGGCGTCGGCGCGCAGATCCTGCGCGACCTCGGCGTCTCTTCGATTCGGCATCTCACCTCGTCGCAGTTCGACTACAAGGGGCTGTCGGGGTTCGGCATCGAGATCGTCTCCAACGAGCATCTTGAAGGCTAGTTTGTCAGCCACTAACGTGGCTTCTCATCCGTTTTAGGCGGCAGCCTTGTGAAAGGATTTTCGATGAGCGTGCGCCCGCAGACCAAGGACAAGCCGGTTCCGGTGAATTTCCAGTGGGACGATCCGTTCCTGCTCGAGGAGCAACTCACCGAGGACGAGCGCATGATCCGCGACACCGCGCGGGCCTATGCGCAGGACAAGCTGCTGCCGCGGATCGCCTCTGCCTATCTGGAAGAGAAGACCGATCGCGCCATCTTCAACGAGATGGGCGAACTCGGCCTGATCGGCATTACGCTGCCGGAAGAATATGGCTGCGCCAATGCCAGCTACGTCGCCTACGGGCTGGTGGCGCGCGAGATCGAGCGGGTCGATTCCGGCTATCGCTCGATGAATTCGGTGCAGTCGTCGCTGGTGATGCATCCGATCTACGCCTATGGCGACGAGAACCAGCGCAAGAAATATCTGCCGAAGCTGGCGAGCGGCGAGTGGGTCGGCTGTTTCGGCCTGACCGAACCCGACGCCGGGTCGGATCCCGGCGGCATGAAGACCCGCGCCGAGAAGGTCAGCGACGGCTATCGGCTGACCGGCACCAAGATGTGGATCTCCAACGCGCCGATCGCCGACGTGTTCGTGGTTTGGGCGAAGTCGCCCGAGCACAACAACCAGATCCGCGGCTTCATCCTCGAGAAGGGCATGAAGGGGCTGTCGGCGCCGAAGATCGGCGGCAAGCTCTCGCTGCGCGCGTCCGTGACTGGCGAGATCGTGATGGATGGCGTGGTAGTGCCGGAGGAGGCGCTGCTGCCCAACGTCTCCGGCCTGAAGGGCCCGTTCGGCTGTCTCAACCGCGCCCGCTACGGCATTTCCTGGGGCGCGATGGGCGCCGCCGAGGACTGCATGCATCGCGCCCGGCAATACACGCTCGACCGCAAGCAGTTCAACCGGCCGCTGGCCGCGACCCAGCTGGTGCAGAAGAAGCTCGCCGACATGCAGACCGAGATCGCGCTCGGCCTGCAGGGCAGCTTGCGGGTCGGCCGGCTGATGGACGAAGGCAAGGTGGCGCCGGAGATGATCTCGATCGTCAAGCGCAACAATTGCGGCAAGGCGCTCGACATCGCCCGCACCGCCCGCGACATGCACGGCGGCAACGGTATCCAGATCGAATACCACGTGATGCGCCACGCCCAGAACCTCGAGACCGTGAACACCTACGAGGGCACCCACGACGTCCACGCCTTGATTCTCGGCCGGGCGATTACCGGGATTCAGGCGTTTTCGTAAGTGTCGAGCACGAACGCCGCCCTGCGCTCTGCCGTCATCGCCCGCGAAAGCGGGCGACCCAGTATTCCAGAGCGTTGCGAGCTATCTCATCCGTCGGCGATTACTGGGTGCCCCGCTTTCGCGGGGCATGACAGCATTGGGCGGGTCACGCGCAATGTACGAACGCTGAGTTAGGCCCCCGCATGAGCAGCACCGACGACGTCCCGTTCAACCGCGATTTTGCACTGACCCCCGGCGTGGTCGACGAGCCGGTGCCCGGCGTCCGCCGCGTATTGTGCAACAATCCGTCGCCGTTCACCTTCAGCGGCACGGTGAGCTACATCGTCGGCCGTGGCAATGTGGCGATCATCGATCCCGGTCCCGACGACGAGGCCCATGCGGCGGCGCTGCTCGACGCGGTACGCGGCGAGACCGTGACGCACATCTTCGTCACCCACACCCACAAGGACCATTCGCCCAACACGCCGCGGCTGAAGGCGCTGACCGGCGCGCCGGTCTATGCCGAGGGCGCGCACCGGGCGGCGAGGCCGTATTTCGAGAGCGAAACCGTCTCCACCGAATCCGGCGCCGACCGCGCGTTCCGCCCGGATATCGAGATCGGCGACGGCGATGTGGTCGAAGGCGACGGTTGGGCGCTGCAGGCAGTCACCACGCCGGGCCATTGCGCCAACCATCTGGCGTTCGCCTGGAAGGAGCGCGACCTCTCCTTCGTCGGCGATCATGTGATGGGCTGGTCGACCTCGATCGTGGCGCCGCCGGACGGCTCTATGGTCGACTACATGAATTCGCTGCACAAGCTCGCCGCCCGCGATGAGCAACTGTATTTCTCCGGCCACGGCCCGCAGATCACCGAAGGCCCGCGCTACACAAGGTTCCTGATCCGGCACCGGCAGGCCCGCGAAGCCTCGATCCTGCACCGGCTCGGCAAGGGCGAGACCGACATCGCCACCATCGTCCGCGCGATCTATATCGGCATCGATCCGCGGCTGATGCCGGCGGCCGGCTATTCGGTGCTGGCGCATCTCGAGGATCTGGTGGTGCGCGGCGTCGTGGCGACCGAGGGCGATCCGGCGATCGGCGGGCGGTACAGGCTGGCGACCAGTTAGCGAATGGCGCATGCCGAATGGCGTCAGCCGTTCGCTACTTCTTCTTCGCCTTCGCCGGGGCCTTCGCCGGAGCTGCCGGCTTTTTCGGCGCCGGCGTTTCTTCGGCGGCGGCGTTGATATCCTCGATCAGCTTGGCGATGCGCGCGGCGTTGCTGCCGAGGTCGCTTTCGAAATAGCGCGACGAGGACCGCAGGTCGACCCGCGAGCCGTCGCCGTCCGGCAGCACCCGGACCACGACGTCTTCGCGGATGCCCATGATCGGAGTCAGCGCCACGGCTTCGATATGGCCTTCGCGGCGCGGCGGCTGCGGGGCGCGGGCGTCGACCACGCGCCACTTCCGTTTGTTGATCAGCGCCAGCGTGACGTCGTAGGCCTTCTGCGCCGGGACATCGAGCTGCACGGTGTCGATGTCGGGATAGGCCAGCCGCTGCTGTTCGGCGGAGTACAGGCCGGCATAGACGGCGGTGTTGGCGCCGTCGCCGGTGCGCAGCCGCGCCAGCGTGTCGAACTTCGGCGGATCAATCGAATCGGTGGTGATGTCGTGGATCGCCGGCAGCTTGCGGTACTGCAGCCCGAGATAGGCCGGGTAGGCGAGCAGCGCGGCGTCTATCAGCAGCGCCAGCAGGATCCGTCCCATGCCGCGCGAACCATTTTGCCAGATCGCGACGAAGCCGGCCAGCGCCAGCAGGATCGACAGAACGGCGCAGGCCAGCGCGCCGAAGAACGTCGCTACCGCCGGGCGCACCTCGAGGAAACCAAACCGTACCACGAGGATCGAGGCCAAAGCGGCGACCGCGGCGAACACCGCCAGATGCCGCGCCCAGGACGCGAGGCTCGACACCGGTTCCGTTTGATAGGGCGCGGAAAACCTGCGGGCCATCTTGGGTGCTTCTGCCGGGTTGGGCAGCGCGCTTGGCGCTGGTCGCGCTGCGCTGCAAACTCGCCCGCTTGAGACCACGGAAAGCGGCGAAATTCAAGGGTCGAATGGCGGCGGCTCAAAGGATGCGCTTGGCTCCGGGAATGCGCAAAATGAGCCCCGCCAATGAAAAGCTGATCGCGCAGGTGGCGAAGCCGGTGACTCCGAACTTCAGCAAGGCGGGAGCCGCAATGTCGCGCCAGGCCAGCGCCACGCCGACCAGCACCGGCGGATGGATAATGTAGATCGTGTAGGCGCGGGCGGCGAGCTGTCGCCACAATCCGTCCAGGCGCGGGAAGCGGCGCTGATAGAAGACCACGAGCCACAGGATGATTCCCCACGCCAGCGGCGGCTCCCAGAATGCATAGAGCAGAGCCTGCGCATTGAAGCCGCCCTCGGCCGGCTCGTGCAACGCCGGCAGAAGCGAGCCGAGCAGCAAGGCCGCGGGCAGGATCGGCAGGCAGATCAGCGCCACGCGGGACCACAGTCGGACGCTCGCCGGCGGAATTCGCTCCAGCCAGCGGCGGTCGGCGGCAATGCAACCGGCGACAAACAGCACCGTATAGCCGGCGAAATAGCCGAGTTGCAGGCCCCAGATGTCGGCCCCCACCGGCCACCACAGCCGCAAGGCAAAGGCCGCGCCGCCGGTGACGATCGCCGCGATGGCAAGCGTTCGGTTGGATGGAAAAGCGCTGAGACTGGTCTCGGCGGAAGTCTCGTTGCCGCGGCGAACCGCGAGATGCCAGAGCAGCGCGGCGGCGCTGAAGATCAGCAGCGCTTCGGCGAACCACAGCGGTCCTTCGACAAAGCGGCCCTGGCGCCAGACCGCCAGCAGGGTATCGAGAAATGGTCGGCCCCGGCTGGTCTGCGCCAGCGCGACGGTGACCGGACCCAGCACCAGACCGAACGCCAGCAGTGGCAGGCCGAGCCGCCGCAGCCGGTCGCGGGCAAACCGCAGGGCCCCCTTGGCGCGTATTGATGCGGGCGTGAAGTAGCCGGCCAGCAGAAAGAACAGGCCCATGAAGAACGACTGGTTCACGGCCACGAAGATCGTCAGCAGCAGCGAGCTTGGCGATCCGTCGGGGCGGAGCTCTCGATAAAACCAACCGCCGGTCGCGCCGTAGGTGGTGGCGGTGTGATGCAGCAGCACCAGCAAGGTGACGCTGCCCCGCAATGCATCCAGGCCGCGGTTGCGCTGGGGCGGGGCGTCGTATTGCTGCGGGTGGATCGCCGGCGCGTTGCCGTCCATTGAACGCGCTCCTGCACCTGGAATAGCGACGCGACCTCTCCCGGCGGAACGCGGGGAGAGGTCGGTAGCTTTGGCTTTCGGTTAGGCCGCAGCGGTGGGGAAGGCGTAGGTCTTGAACTGATCGCGCAGCGAGGTTTTCAGGATCTTGCCGGTGGCGGTGTGCGGGATCGCCTCGATGAAGATCACG
This sequence comes from Rhodopseudomonas sp., assembly GCF_013377015.1. Taxonomy (GTDB): domain Bacteria; phylum Pseudomonadota; class Alphaproteobacteria; order Rhizobiales; family Xanthobacteraceae; genus JARJEH01. The sequence goes on from NZ_JACABA010000002.1 coordinate 1,389,311, forward strand.
TCGTCCGGCATCCACCATTTGGCGATCTTGCCGTCCATGTAGTGCAGGATCTCTTCGCGGGTGCAGGTCTGGTCCGGCTTGAGCTGCACGATCAGCAGCGGCCGTTCGTCCCATTTCGGGTGATAAACCCCGATCACGGCGGCTTCCGCCACCTTGGGATGGCCGACCGCGAGGTTTTCCAGATCGATCGACGAGATCCATTCGCCGCCGGACTTGATCACGTCCTTGGAGCGGTCGGTGATCCGCATATAGGCGTCGCCGTCGATGGTGGCGACGTCGCCGGTGTCGAAGAAGCCCGCGTCGTCGAGAATCTCGGTATCGACCCGGTAATAGGCCTTCGACACCGCCGGTCCCGACACCTTGAGTCGGCCGAAGGTCTTGCCGTCCCATGGCACGTCCTTGCCGGCATCGTCGGTGATCTTCATCTGCACGCCGAACGGCGGATAGCCTTGGGTCGCGAGCCGGTCGAGCTTCGCCTCGCCTTCGAGCTTGTCGAACGGCGGCTTCATCGTGGCCAGTGTGCCCAACGGGCTCATCTCGGTCATGCCCCAGGCATGGCGCGCCTCGCAGCCCATGTCGACGAACGCCTTGATCATCGAGCGCGGCATCGCCGAGCCGCCGCACACCACCATCTTGAGGTGGGGAAGCGTCAGCTTTTCTTTCTGCATGTGCTGCAGCAGCATCAGCCACACCGTCGGCACCCCGGCGGTGTGGGTGACCTTCTCGGTCGACAGCAGCTCGTAGACCGATGCGCCGTCGAGCTTGGCGCCCGGCATCACCAGCTTGGTGCCCATCGAGGGTGCGGAAAATGCGATGCCCCAGCTGTTGGCATGGAACAAAGGAACCACCGGAAGCATGGTGTCCTGGGCCCGGGTGCCAAGCGCGTCCGGGTTGTTGGCCATCAGGGCATGCAGGACGTTGGAACGATGCGAATACAGCACGCCCTTGGGGTCGCCGGTGGTGCCCGAGGTGTAGCACATCGCCGCCGCAGTGTTCTCGTCGAAGGTCTTCCACTGGAAGTCGCCGTCGGCCTCCTTCAGCCATTCCTCATAGGCGACCGCGTTCTTCAGCGTGGTCTGCGGCATGTGCTCCTTGTCGGTCAGCACGATGTAGCGCTCGACGCTGGGCAGCTTGTCGGCGATCTTTTCCAGGACCGGCACGAAGGTGAGGTCGGTGATCATCACCCGGTCCTGGGCGTGATTGACGATCCAGACGATTTGGTCCGGGAACAGCCGCGGGTTGACGGTGTGGCAGATCGCCCCGATCCCCATGATGCCGTACCAGCACTCCAGGTGCCGCGCGGTGTTCCAGGCGATGGTGCCGACGCGGTCGCCGAGCTTGATGCCGGCGCGGTCCAGCATCTGGCTCACCTTCAGCGACCGCTTGTGAATTTCCGCATAGGTGGTGCGAACGATCGGCCCCTCGACCGAGCGCGACACGACCTCCTGGTTGCCATGAACCTGGGCCGCGTGCTCGATAATCCGGTGACAAAGCAAAGGCCAATCTTGCATCAATCCAAGCATGCGAACGCTCCTCCTCATTGTTATCCCTCAGGGATTGGCGGCAACTTTAGCGCGGCGAAGGCCGCCCGGAAATGGTCTTGTGGCGATTTGCTCCGCGGCGAAGCGTCAATGGTTACCGTCGTCGCGGTTTTGCTGATGCTTTTTTCAGCGCCGGCCGCGGCGCGCACCGCGCGGAGCGGAATTAGCATGCCTTGGGATGCGCTGTTTCAGGATTCGCGGTCGCCGCGCCGCGCCGCCAAGCGCGTCGCCGCCGTGCCGCGACCGCGCCCCGCCGGAGCGCCGGCCGCGGCGGCGGAGCCCGCCAAACCGACCGAGGCGGCCAGCCATTCCGATCCGGTCGCGGCGACTCCGCCGATTCCGGAGCCGAGACCGGCCGAGGCGGCGGCCAAGTCGGAGCCGCCGCCGCCATCGGCCTGCCGGCTGGCGCTGACCGACGCCGTTGCGATCGCGCCCAGTATCGCCGATATCAAGGGCGACGGCGGCTGCGGCGGCGATGACCTGGTACGGCTCGAAGCGATCGTGCTGGCGGACCACAGCCGCGTCGCGGTGAAGCCGGCGGCGATCCTTCGCTGCACGATGGCGAGCGCGCTGGCGGACTGGGTCCGCTCGGATCTCGCGCCGCTGGCGGCGTCGCTCGACACCACGCTGAGTAATCTGGATAATTTCGATTCCTACGAATGCCGCGGCCGCAACCGCGTCAAAGGCGCGAAATTGTCGGAGCACGGCCGCGCCAATGCGATCGATGTCCGTGGCCTCAAGCTCGGCAACGGACAGACGATCTCGCTGACCGATCGCGGCGTCTCGCGCGAATTGCGCGAGAGCGTGCTGCAATCGGTGTGCGCGCGGTTCACCACGGTGCTGGGGCCGGGATCGGACTGGTATCACGAGGACCACATCCATCTCGATCTGGCGCTGCGGCGCGGCGACTACCGGATCTGCCAGTGGCACGTCTGGGACCCGCTGCCACAGGTGGCGCCGTTGCTGCCGGCCGATCGGCCGGAGCAGGCGCCTCCGCGCGAAAAGGTTGCCGTCAGGGAAGCGACCAAGGAAGCGGCCGAGCCGGCCGCCAAACCAGCCGGGCCGCAGCAGGCGGAGCCAGACGACATCGACCCGGCCGATATGGAACGGCCGGCCGATCCGCCGGCAACAAAAAAGCGCCGGATTAACCGGCGCTTTTGAAACTCACGACCGCGACGTCGCGGTTATTGCATCGCGCTGCCGCCGCCCTGCAGGGCCATCTTCGAATTGTAAGGCGAGTCGCCGTGCTTGGGTTCCAGCACGACCACGATCGCGCCCTGCTTGACCCGGTTGTAGAGGTCGATCACGTCCTCATTGGTCAGGCGAATGCAGCCCGACGAAATCGACGCGCCGATATATTCCGGCTGATTGGTGCCGTGAATCCGGAACAAGGTGTCCTTGCCACCCGAATAGAGATAGAGCGCGCGCGAACCCATCGGATTGTCGGGACCGGGCGCCACGAATTTCGGCACGCCGAGCCGGGAGATTTCGCTCGGGGTCGGATGCCAGGGCGGCCACTCCGTCATGGCGCCGATCTTGGCGATGCCCGACCAGGCCATCGCTTCCTCGCCGACGGTGATGCCATAGCGGATCGCCTTGCCGCCGTCCTGCACCAAATAAAGATAATGATTGTCGGAATCGACCACGATCGAGCCGGGCGCTTCCTTACGGTGGTAGTCGACGATGGCGCGGCGGAACGGCTCGGCGACCGGGGTCTTGACGTAGGACACCTTGGCCAGCAGTTCCTTGTCGCGGGGCTTGAATACGGTCTGCGACGTCTCCTGATACGTCGTCTGCATGCAACCCGACAGCAACACGCCTGCGGCCAGTAATCCCAGTTTCGTTGCAAAAGACGCCATAAAAAGTTCCAATCGAGATCCGGCGCCCGAGGCGCACAGCCGTGCATCGCAAAACTACGATTCTTGGCCTTTAGTATCGCTGAAATCCGTCGTTTTTCCAGTGCTTAGATCACTGCTTCGCTACGCAGCATTCCGCCTGTGGCAATTTTACCGCAGGTCTTGCATCCAGCGGTTAATTTGCAGGCACCTCTGCCGCGCCTGCGGACCCTCGCCACGCCGGCGCCACGCCGTCGCCGCAAACGGATACCTCACGCCGATGCCGGCGGCAGGCTTGCCAAACGCCGCGGAGTTGCGCACTGGAGGTTGGCCGCCTTCCCGCCGACCGCCGATCCTCTGGAGTTCTTCATGATCTCGATCTTCGCCCTCGCCGATTCCGCATTGAAGAAGGCCAGCGCGGTCGATCTCGAATCGCTGCCCGACAACGCGGTCTGGATCGACCTCGAAAAGCCGACCCCGGAGGAAGACCGCGCGGTGGAGCGATTGTCCGGGATCGCGATCCCGACCCGCGAGGACATGCAGGAGATCGAGATTTCCAGCCGGCTTTATATCGAGAACGGCGCCCGCTACATGACCGCCAGTCTGATGTGCGCCGCCGACACCGATTCGCCGCGGATCAGCCCGATCACCTTCATCCTCTCCAGCCATCGGCTGGTGACGGTGCGCTACGACGCGCCGCGGCCGTTCCTGCTGGTGGAGAACAAGCTGGCGCGCAGCATCGCGCCCGGCGCCAATGGCGAGACCGTGCTGTTGGAACTGCTCGACGCCGTGATCGACCGCTGCGCCGACATCCTGGAGCGCGCCGGCTCCGACGTCGACGACGTCAGCCGCGATATCTTCGAGCCCGAGGGCGCCGCCCGCACCGGCCACGCCAAACGCTATTCCACCATCCTGATCACCATCGGCCGCAAGGGCGATCTGGTCTCGAAGGTGCGGGAAAGCCTGGTCTCGATCGGCCGCCTCGTCACCTTCGTCACCGCCGAGGTCGAGGGCGTCAAATGGTCGAAGGAGATGCGCGCGCAGCTCAAGACCATGCAGCGCGACGTCGTCTCGCTGACCGACCACGCCAGCTATTTGTCGAACAAGATCACCTTCACGCTCGACGCCATGCTGGGCGTGGTCAATCTCGAGCAGAACAACATCATCAAGCTGTTCTCGGTGATGGCCGTCGTGCTGATGCCGCCCACCCTGATCGCCTCGATCTACGGCATGAACTTCAAGAACATGCCGGAGCTGGAATGGCCGCACGGCTACTCGATGGCGCTGGTGATGATGCTCTGCGCCGCGGTCGGGCCGTATCTGTTGTTCAAGTGGAAGAAGTGGTTGTAGGGTTGTTTTCTGCGCCTCGCGGACACGGCAGGGATGAAGCGCAGACGGCATTGCGATGAAGGTCAAGGACATCGTCCAATTGTTGGAACGTGAAGGCTGGTTTCTGGTTGCGACGCGCGGCAGTCACCGGCAATTCAAGCATCCGGTTCATCCGGGTCGGGTCACCGTCGCCGGCAAACTTTCCGATGACCTTGCGCCAGGCACATTGAACAGTATCTTGAAGCAATCCGGTCTGAAGGAACGACGTTGATGCGATACGCAATCATCATTGAGAAAGCCGCCGGAAACTTTTCCGCCTACGTGCCGGATCTTCCGGGCTGTGTTGCCACCGGTGATACGGTCGCTGCGGTCGAAACCGAAATTCGCGATGCGATCCGGTTCCACATCGAAGGTCTCAAAGCCGACGGCCTCGCCGTGCCGCCGCCGACCAGCATCGCGGAATATGTCGAGATGTGATGTAGCGAAGAGATTCCGTAGGTTGGGTTGGCGCGTTAGCGCGCAACCCAACGATCCGATGCGGAGGACCACTCTTTGGCAGGCCCGACACTCACGACCCAGCACGGAGTGTGGAATAGCGCAGCGAAATCCGCCTTTGGATCTGCACGATACGCTTCGTTATTGCGCAGCCGTTCACTTCTTCTTCGGTTTCTTCTTCCGCGCTATGAAGCCACGTTACTCCGCCGGCCTTTGCAGCGCCGCGTGCTTGCGGCCGAAGTCGGGCGCCGCTTCGTCCTGGCCGATCTCGACGATGCCACGGCGGATCGTGCGGGTGCGGGAGAAGTGGTCGAACAGCGCCTCGCCGTCGCCGCGGCGGATCGCGCGGGTCAGCTTCGACAAGTCCTCCTGGAACTCGCCGAGCATTTCCAGCACCGCGTCCTTGTTGGTCAGGAACACGTCGCGCCACATCGTCGGGTCGGACGCGGCGATGCGGGTGAAGTCGCGAAAGCCGCCGGCGGAGAACTTCAGCACTTCCGAGCGGGTCACTCCTTCGAGCTCCTCGGCCGTGCCTACGATTGTATAGGCGATCAGATGCGGCAGATGGCTGGTCACCGCCAGCACCTTGTCGTGGTGATCGGCGGTCATGATCTCGACATTGGCGCCGAGCCCGCGCCAGAACGCGGCGAGCTTCTCCACCGCGTCGGCGTCGGCGCCGTCCGGCGGCGTCAGAATGCACCAGCGGTTGATGAATAATTCGGCGAAGCCGGAATCAGGGCCGGAATTCTCGGTGCCGGCCACCGGATGCGCGGGGATCAGATGCACATTGGCGGGCAGATGCTCGGCCATCGCGCGCAGCACTGATCCCTTCACGGAACCTACGTCGGACACGATCGCGCCCGGCGCCAGGTGCGGCGCGATTTCTCGGGCGACGTCGCCGCTGGCTGCGACCGGGATACACAGGATGACCAGGTCGGCGCCCGCGACTGCTTCAGCATTGCTCTCAAGCACCCGATCGACGATGCCAAGTTCCGCGACGCGCGCGCGCGTCGCCGCCGAACGCGCGGTGGCGACGATCTCGGAGGCCAGCCCCTGAATCCGCGCGCCGCGCGCAATCGATCCGCCGATCAGGCCAAAGCCGATCAGCGCGATCCTCTTGAACAGTGGCGCGGTCTGCGTAGTGGCGGTCACGGCTGCGCCATGAAGTCGCGCAGCCCGTCCAGCACCAGCAGATTGGCTTCCTCGGTGCCGATGGTCATGCGCAGCGCATGCGGCAGCTTGTAGTTGGCGAGCGCGCGCAGCACCAGGCCGCGCTTGGTCAGGAACGCGTCGGCCTCGACGGCGGTCTTGCCCGGCGTGGTCGGGAAATGGATCAGCACGAAATTGGTCACGCTCGGGGTTACCTTGAGGCCGAGCTTGCCGATTTCATCGGTCAGCACGTTGCGCCACTTCTCGGTGTGGGTGCGCGACATTTGCTGATGCGCGGTGTCCTCGATCGCCGCGACTGCGGCCAGCATCGCCGGCGTCGAGACGTTGAACGGCCCGCGAATCCGGTTCACCGCATCGACGATCTGCGCCGGCCCGAACATCCAGCCGATCCGCAGCGCCGCGAGGCCATGGATCTTCGAGAAGGTGTGGGTGACGACGGTGTTGTCGGTGGTCGCCACCAGCTCGATGCCGAATTCGTAGTCGTTGCGCGAGACGTAGTCCGCATAGGCGGCGTCGAGCACCAGCAGCACGTTCGGCGGCAGCCCGGCGCGCAGCCGCTTGACCTCGTCGAACGGGATGTAGGTGCCGGTCGGGTTATTCGGATTGGCCAGCCACACCAGCTTGGTGCGCGGCGTCACGGCCTTCAGGATGGCGTCGACGTCGCAGGTGAAGTCGACCTCGGGTGCCACCACATTGCTGGCGCCGTTCGCCATGGTGGCGATCGGGTAGACCAGGAAGCCATGGGCGGTCGAGATCGCCTCGTCGCCGGGGCCGAGATAGGTGTGCGCCAGCAGGTTGAGGATCTCGTCGGAGCCGGCGCCGCAGATGATGCGGTCCGGGTCGAGCCCGAAGCTGCGGCCGATCGCTTCGCGCAGCACCCGCGAGGTGCCCTCCGGATAATCCTCCAGATGGTCGGCGGCGGATTTGTAGGCCTCGATCGCGCGCGGCGAGGGCCCGAACGGGGTCTCGTTGGCGGACAGCTTGAACACCTTGCGGCCGGGTTCGGCGACCGGGCTCTTGCCCGGGGTGTAGGGCGCAATATCGAGAATGCCGGGCTTCGGCACGGGACGGGACATCATCAACTCCGGATCAACGGGCAGTTCAGGCGCGCGGCGCGCCGGTCGGGGGCACCGTATAGCGCTTCGCGTGGCTGCCGACGAGGGCCGATGAGCGCACCGAGGCCCCCGCAGCGATCAGGGCAGCCTTGATGCCATCGAGGGTGCTGGTGCTCGCAATCGAGATCAGCAGCGCCGCGCCGTCGAAAGCGGTATCGGGCACCGCGACGACCTCGGCCAGCGGCGACACCGCGCGGGCGATCTCGGCGTTCCAGCCCGACACCCGGATGCTCCACATTTCGACTTCGGTCACCATCGCGCTGTCGGCGACCCGCGACACCACGAACACCGGCAAGGCGGCCGGATGGTCGGCGCGCTCGATGAACGGCAGCCGGGCGATGATCTTCGGCACGCCCGCGGACTCCAGCGGGATCCACCATGGATTGCTGCTCGAGGTCGCCGACACCAGCGCCAGATCGCCTTTCGAGCGCGCCACCGCCTCGACCGCGGCCGAGGCGCTGAAATGCGGGACGTAGGGCACGGTAAAGCCGAAATGAAATCGCGCCGAATCCCGCATCGCGGATTCGCCGAGCGACTGGTCGGCATGGACCGAAAACGGCGCCTGGACGTAGGTGAAGGTGGCGATGATGACGCGCCAGATGCTCTCGACGGTGTCGAGCGGCAGGATGCCGCGATGCCGCTGCACCAGCCGGCGCATCATGTCGGCCTCGCGCGCCGGACGGAACGCCGAGCCGACTTCCTGGGTCTGCTTCACCGAAATCAGCCGGTCGATGATGTCGCCGCGCTGCATCAGCAGATTGTGGACCTGCTCGTCGATGCCGTCGATTTCGCGGCGCAGCTCGGCCAGCGACGGAGGCGAGGGGGGCGGTGGCGACATGGTGGAATTCCGTCAAGCAAGGTGGGGCGGCGGTCGCACGGACGGTTAACCGCGCGCCTTGATTAGGTAAGGCGCCGGGCAAATGCAAAGCAAACGTTATCAGTTTGCGATGCCAGATCGCCCGGCTGCGGTCGAACGCAAAGCGCCGTCATTCCGGGGCGCGAGGCCGCAGGCCGAGCGAACCCGGAATCTTGCGGCCGGGTAAGTGCCTGGAGCAAGATTCCGGGTTCGCGCGAGCTTCGCTCACGCGCCCCGGAATGACGGGGTGCTCCGGGTTGCGGGCGAATGCGGATGCTCGTCTTGACGGGCCGCCGGCTGGATATTAAGTTCATGACCCATTCCGTGGTCATTTGAGCCGGCCGGCTTGCAGCCACGTTAAACAACTCGCTAAACAGGCCGGGGACAGTTTTGATCCCGGCCGAACGATGTTCAGGCCGGGTTTTTTTGTGACCCGATTCCAGTGTTGATCTGCGTGACCTCGTCAACGAGGCCGGGTTCGAGATGATGAATGTTCAACCGGTGAAGAACCAGATGATTGCCAGCGAGGAGCGCGCGCACGAGGCCGATCATCCGAGTTCGCAAGTGGCGCTGTTCGGCGCCGACCAGCCGCTGCGGCTGGATTGCGGCGTCGATCTGGCGCCGTTCCAGATTGCCTACCAGACCTATGGCGAGCTCAACGCCGACAAATCCAATGCCATCCTGGTCTGCCATGCGCTGACGATGGACCAGCACATCGCCAATGTGCACCCGATCACCGCCAAGCCCGGCGGCTGGCTGACCCTGGTCGGCCCCGGCAAGCCGATCGATACCAGCCGCTATTTCGTGATCTGTTCCAACGTGATCGGCAGCTGCATGGGCTCGACCGGCCCGGCCTCCACCAATCCCGCCACCGGCAAATTATGGGGACTGGATTTTCCGGTCGTCACCATTCCCGACATGGTCCGCGCGCAGGCGATGCTGCTCGACCGTCTCGGCATCGACACGCTGTTCTGCGTGGTCGGCGGCTCGATGGGCGGGATGCAGGCGCTGCAATGGAGCGTGGCCTATCCGCATCGGGTATTTTCCGCGCTGGCGGTGGCCTGTTCGACCCGGCACTCCGCGCAGAACATCGCCTTTCACGAACTCGGCCGTCAGGCGGTGATGGCTGATCCGGACTGGCGCCACGGCCGCTATTTCGAGGAAGGCACCACGCCGCACCGCGGGCTCGGCGTGGCGCGGATGGCCGCGCATATCACCTACCTGTCCGACGCGGCCCTGCATCGCAAGTTCGGGCGGCGGATGCAGGATCGCGACCTGCCGACGTTTTCGTTCGACGCCGATTTCCAGGTCGAGAGCTATCTGCGCTATCAGGGGTCGTCCTTCGTCGATCGGTTCGACGCCAACAGCTACCTGTATCTGACCCGCGCGATGGATTATTTCGACATCGCCGCCGACCATAATGGCGTGTTGGCGGAAGCGTTTCGCGGCACCACGACCCGATTCTGCGTGGTGTCGTTTACCTCCGACTGGCTGTTCCCGACCTCGGAATCCCGCGCCGTGGTGCATGCGCTGAACGCCGGCGGCGCCCGGGTGTCGTTCGCCGAGATCGAAACCGATCGCGGCCACGACGCCTTCCTGCTCGACGTGCCGGAATTCATCGATATCGCCCGCGCCTTCCTGCATTCCGCCGGCACCGTGCGCGGCCTGACCCCGGCGGGGCGCTGACATGTCGGTGCAGGAGACCCTGCCGTTCGGCCCGTCCGCGTCGCCGATGCCGAAGGTGTATCGCGCCGACCATCTGCTGGTGGCGCAAATGGTCGAGGCCGGCTCCAAGGTGCTCGACGTCGGCTGCGGCGAGGGCGACCTGCTGCAACTGCTGGAGACCAAGGGCGTCGACGGTCGCGGTATCGAATTGTCGCGCGAGGGCGTCAACCGCTGCGTCTCCCGCGGCCTCGCGGTGGTGCAGGGCGACGCCGATACCGACCTCGTCAACTATCCGGACGATGCGTTCGACTATGTGATCCTGTCGCAGACGCTGCAGGCGACGCGACAGCCGAAGACGGTGCTGGAAAACCTGCTGCGGATCGGCCGCCGCGCCATCGTCTCGTTTCCGAATTTTGGCTACGTCAACATGCGGTGGCAATTGCTGATCAACGGCCAGATGCCGCGCACCGAAAACCTGCCGGCGACGTGGTACGACACCCCGAACATCCATTTCTGTACCATCAAGGACTTCGTGCTGCTGTGCGGCGAGATCGACGTCAAGATGGAGCGCGCGGTGGCGCTCGACCGCTACGGCCGGCCGCTGCGGCTGAACGCGCCGTGGTGGTTCTGGAATCTGTTCGGCGAGCAGGGCGTATTCCTGCTCAGCCGGGCGGAGAAGAAGGGCGAGGCCGATCATCGTCCGTAATTGGCACCGCGAGCGAGCGGATCATGTGTCGTCATTCCGGGGCGCGAGCATCTTGCAAGCGAACCCGGAATCTCGCCACGCGGCAATGCCGCAAGATTCCGGGTTCGCGCGAGCTTCGCTCTCGCGCCCCTGAATGACTCGGGTGACGTAGCCGCGCTACACCCTGATCGAGCGCGGATCGCGCGGACCCCAGCGGCCGGCTTCGGCCAGCGCCAGGAAGCGTTCCAGCGTTGCGTTAAACAGGGCAGGTTCTTCCAGGTTGAGGACGTGGCCGGTCTTCGGAAACATCGCCAGTCCGGAGGTGGCGATGTGGCTCTTCAGGAACAGGCTCGACTCGATGCAGGCGTCGTCCTCGTCGCCCGCGATGATCAGCGTCGGCAGCGCGAGCTTCTGCAACGCTCCGGCGAATTCCGACAGCGGCGGGCGCGCGCCCTGGAATCCGCGCATGGTGCGGGCGGAGCCCGCGGCGTCGTGCTGCGCCAGCGCGTCGTGGAATTCACGAAAGCCGCGCGGGTCCTTGACCAGGAACGGAATTCGGCCCGGCATCAGGCCGGCCAGTTTCGCCACCCCTTCGGAGCCGCCGCGGTCGAATTCCTCTGCGTCGGCGCGGCACTTGTCGCGGAACGCCTGTAAGCGCTCGGCCTCGAAGCCGGAGCCGCAGCCGGCCAGCGTCAGCGATAGCACGCGCGACGGCGCGTGCAGGCCGACCTGCAGCGCCGAATAGGCGCCCATCGACAGGCCGACCAAATGCGCCGCGGGGATCTGCAGATGATCGAGCAACGCCAGCGCGTCGTCGCGCATGTGCTCGAAACTGTAGTCGGAATCATTGTCGGGAACGTGCGACGGCGTGTAGCCCCGCGCCGAATAGGTGATGCAGCGGTGGCCGCGCGAAAAGTAGCGCAGCTGCGGCTCCCAGCTGGCATAGTCGGCGGCGAATTCGTGCAGGAACAGGATCGGCGTGCCGCTGCCCGCTTCTTCATAATACAGCTTTACATGATCCGGAGTGGTGGCGAACGGCATTTCAAGGGTCTCCCGGCGGGCGATTTATAGCTGCCAGACTTGCAGCTAATCGCCGCAGCCGCAATGCACGGCGTGGAGGGCAGGGGTGACGATGTCCTACAGCAGTCTTGCTTCCTCGACCTCGACAGCATCGCCCGCGGCAATGCGGCCGCCGTCGATCACCTCGGCATAGACCCCGCAATCGGCGTGGCCATAAGACCGCTGCAGCGTTGCGGGGATCTCGAGGTCGCGGGCGGCGGTGTCGGGGTCGACATTGATGGCGGCGCAGCGGACGATTCGCTTCACGATCTTGAGCCGGGCGTCGCCGATCGCCAGCGTCTGGCCGAGCAAGTCGAATTCGTGCCAGGCTGGCCAGCCGCTGACGTAAAGATTGGCGCGAAACCGCAGCGGATGGATAGGTCGTCCGACTACCTGCTCCAGCGCGGCGACGCTCGACAGGTTGATGATCGACACCACCTTGCGGGCGACGTCGGAAAAGCTGTAGCCGGCCCCGACCAAAAGCTTCGGCGGCCCTTTCAATTCGTCGGCGAAACCGGCGACGAAGAACGCCTCGATCGCGGCGCGCCCTTGCGCGCTGCCGAGGTCGCCGCGCGCCACTTCGACGCCGCCGGCGCTGATCGACAGGGTGTGGGTGGCGTCGTCGAGACGCGTGCGCAGCGCCGCCAGCCGCTCGTTGCGCATCAGCATCAGATAATGCGTCTTGGCCTTCCAGACCGGATTGGCCGGATCGAAGCCGGAGGGTCCGTTCTCGATCGCGTAAGCCCGGTCGCCTCGCAGCGTCTGCCCGGCCTGTAACGCCACCTCGGTCAGCGATTCCGGCGTGAGGCCTTTGACGGGATAGCGATAGATGCTGGCGATGGTGGCTGCGGGGGCGATCATCGCTCATTCTTAAGGGATTCCGGCGGCGACGGCCACCGCACGAAAATGTGAAAGCGCCTCTTCCGTTCCGGGACGCCTATGCCCACATTTGCCTCAAGCCGGTGCTGCAACCGGCGAAAGACCGTCTCCGGTTGAGAAATGTCAACACGGCCGGCGGAAACCCATTGAAGATGCTGTTTGCGTGCCTTCGGGGCGGAGCGGCAGGCTGAGGGACTTCAAAAATGAACATTGAAAAATACACCGAACGCGTGCGCGGCTTCATTCAGTCGGCGCAATCCTTGGCCGTCCGCGAGGGCCATCAGCAATTCTCGCCGCTGCATATCCTGAAAGTTCTGCTCGACGACAGCGAGGGCCTTGCCGGCGGTCTGATCGACCGCTCCGGCGGAAATTCCCGCGCGATCCTGACCGCCACCGAGACGGCGCTGAACAAGCTGCCCAAGGTCTCGGGCGCAGGCGCTGGCCAGGTCTACTTGGCTCCCGATACCGCGCGCGCGCTGGACGCCGCCGAGCAGGCGGCCGAGAAGGCTGGCGACAGCTTTGTCACCGTGGAACGGCTGCTGCTCGCGCTCGCGCTCGACAAGGATTCCGAGGCCGGCGCGCTGCTGCGCAAGGGCGGCGTCACCCCGCAAAATCTCAATGCCGCGATCAACGCGCTGCGCAAGGGCCGTACCGCGGATTCGGCGACGGCGGAGAACGCCTACGACGCGCTGAAGAAATATGCCCGCGACCTGACCCAGGCCGCCCGTGATGGCAAGCTCGACCCTGTCATTGGTCGCGACGAGGAAATCCGCCGAACCATCCAGGTGCTGTCGCGCCGGACCAAGAACAATCCGGTGCTGATCGGCGAGCCTGGCGTCGGCAAGACTGCGATCGTCGAAGGCTTGGCGCTGCGGATTCTCAATGGAGACGTGCCGGAGAGCCTGAAAGACAAGAAGCTGCTGTCGCTCGATCTCGGCGCGCTGATTGCCGGCGCGAAATACCGCGGCGAATTCGAGGAGCGGCTGAAGGCCGTGCTCTCCGAGGTCACCTCGGCCGAAGGCGGCATCATTCTGTTCATCGACGAGATGCACACGCTGATCGGCGCCGGCAAGGCCGACGGCGCGCTGGATGCCTCCAATCTGCTGAAGCCGGCACTGGCGCGCGGCGAACTGCATTGCATCGGCGCCACCACGTTGGACGAATACCGCAAGCACGTGGAAAAGGACGCCGCATTGGCGCGCCGGTTCCAGCCGATCTTCGTCTCGGAGCCGAGCGTCGAGGACACCGTCTCGATCCTGCGCGGGTTGAAGGACAAGTACGAGCAGCACCATGGCGTCCGGATCTCCGATTCGGCGCTGGTGGCGGCGGTGACGCTGTCGAACCGCTACATCACTGACCGCTTCCTGCCCGACAAGGCGATCGACCTGATGGACGAGGCCGCGGCGCGGCTGAAAATGCAGGTCGATTCCAAGCCCGAAGAGCTGGACTCGATGGATCGCGAGATCATCCGGCTCAAGATCGAGCAGGAAGCCCTGAAAAAGGAAACCGACCCCGGCTCGAAGAGCCGGCTGCAGACGCTGTCGGCTGAACTCGCCGAGCTCGAGGAGAAGTCGCAGGCGTTGACCGCGCGCTGGAGCGCCGAGAAGAACAAGCTGTCGAACGCGCAGAAGCTGAAGAGCGAGCTCGACGGGTTGCGCATCGAACTCGCCGACGCGCAGCGCCGCGGCGAATATCAGCGCGCCGGCGAACTGGCCTATGGCCGGATTCCGGAGCTGGAGAAGAAGCTCGCCGACATCGAGGCCCAGGACGGCTCGGGCGAGATGATGGAGGAGGCGGTCACCGCCAACCACATCGCGCAGGTGGTGTCGCGCTGGACCGGCGTGCCGGTCGACAAGATGCTGGAAGGCGAAAAGGACAAGCTGCTGCGGATGGAAGATTCGCTCGCCAAGCGGGTGGTCGGCCAGTTCGAGGCGGTCCATGCGGTGGCGACCGCGGTGCGCCGCTCGCGTGCGGGTCTGCAGGATCCGAACCGGCCGATGGGCTCGTTCATGTTCTTAGGGCCCACCGGCGTCGGCAAGACCGAGCTGACCAAGGCGCTCGCCGAATATCTGTTCAACGACGAGACCGCGATGGTCCGGCTCGACATGTCCGAATACATGGAGAAGCACTCGGTCTCGCGGCTGATCGGCGCGCCTCCGGGCTATGTCGGCTATGACGAGGGCGGCGCGCTCACCGAAGCGGTGCGGCGTCGGCCCTATCAGGTGGTGCTGTTCGACGAAATCGAAAAAGCCCATCCGGACGTCTTCAACGTGCTGCTGCAGGTGCTCGACGACGGCAGGCTGACCGATGGTCAGGGCCGCACCGTCGATTTCCGCAACACGCTGATCATCATGACCTCGAATCTCGGCAGCGAGTTCCTGGTCAACCAGCCGGAAGGCGAGGATACCGAAGCGGTGCGCGAGCCGGTGATGGGGATGGTGCGGGCGCATTTCCGCCCCGAATTCCTCAACCGGGTCGACGAGATCATCCTGTTCCACCGGCTGCAGAAGACCGAGATGGGGGCGATTGTCGCGATCCAGTTCAGCCGGCTGCAGAGGCTGCTGGAGGAGCGCAAGGTCGTGCTGACGCTTGATGACGCCGCGCGCGATTGGCTGGCCGAGAAGGGCTGGGATCCTGCCTATGGGGCCCGCCCGTTGAAGCGGGTGATCCAGCGCTTCGTCCAGGACCCCTTGGCCGAGATGATCCTCGACGGCAGCGTCAAGGACGGCGACCAGGTGGCGATCTCCTCCGAAGGCGGCGTTCTGACCTTCAACGGCGCGCCGCCCCACACCGCGGAGATCGAGGAATTCGCGCCGCGGCCGAAGCGGATGCTGAACTGAGGGACTGATACCGTCAGGTCTGTTGACTGGACTACCAACCCGTCCTCTGCCGCGCGGAGGGCGGGTTTTGCTTGCGAATCTTTAGGGTCTGCAGGGCATGATGACGCGGGTGTTGCCACGAAGGTACAGCCTCGATTGGTAATTTTCTCGGCTGCAAGATTCATCTTGCACAACCGTCCACATCGTCAGCAGAATGCCGGCAACAAGAATTGTACTTTGGGGCGTTTAGTAACTTGCGCGTAGTGCAAGGCATTGGCTTGGCACTAATTTTTCGTCGATATTTTTCTGAATGACGCTACGGGCCGCATTCCGTCGCCCCGACAGCCCGTGCGATCCGATCCAGTCCGCAATGACGTCAAGGTCGTAAGAACGGCCTGCGTAGAACTGCGTGGCGGAGTTGCGGAGGGGTGCGTAAGATGCGTCGCGCGTGGATAGTTGCAGGTTGCGTTGTGCTGGCGTTACTGGTCGGCGGGTGCGATAGCACAGACACTCGGTATTTTCGCTACGGAATAGGGACCGACCTCTATTCCTCGGACATCGTCGAAACGACGCAATACCAGGATCTCTATCTGTCCGAACTGTGCCGCCAGGCGCTTCCGGTGGTCTCGACCTCCGACGGGCAGTGCCTGAATGCCGCGCTTCGCCCGTCCGATTGGACCCTGCTGGTGCAGGCCGGGCTGAACGACGTCGATCGACGCTGCGATGCCTATCTGGCATGGCTTGACGATCGACGCCGGACCAACAACTCAATCCTGAAAGAGCTCGGCGACACTGCGGTGGCGAGCCAGGGCATCATGCGGGTAGCCGGCGTCGGCGCCAATCCTATCACGCTTGCCGGGTTGGCGTTCGGCTTCGCTGCCAACACTTTTACGAACGTCAACTCTCGACTACTGCTGGAAGTCGACAGAACCACGGTGCAGACGCTGGTGTTGCGCCGGCGCGATCAGTTTCGCCTCGACATTATGAGGAAGACGATCCCGGACCGGCCGTCCGCGATCCATGCGTTGCGGCTCTATTTGTCGATCTGCACCCCGTTCACGATCGAGTCGGACATCAACTCGACCGTGACGATTTTTCAGCAAGCCGGCGGCGCCGCGCTCGATCGCAGCGATCCCTTGATCTCGACGTCGACAATTACCAGTGCGACTGCGCCGCTGCCGCCGGTCAGGAAGAATCCGGTCATCGTCGCTCCGACGACCCGCTTGAGCAGTTACGAACAATCCCTGACCAAGCCGGAAATCAAGGAATTCCAGCAGGCCGTCTGCGTCTCGCCGACCGGCGATCTGGGGCCGCTCGGCTCGGAAACCCGAACCAAGATCAAGGCGGCGCTCGGCGCTTCCGACGAAGTGCTGACCGATCGGAAGGGGATCTTGCTGCGCCGAAAGCTCAGGGACGGACCGAGTTGCAGTCCCGGGTAAATTATTGTCGAGAAAATTGGCTTGTGGTTTTCGCAAGCGAGCGCGCTGACGCAACCATCCGGAGCGGGATGACGATTTGAGGAAGTTCAGCCGGCCCCGGCATCCCGAATTCAAAGTTGGCCTGACCAACCGATCGGCGCGCATTTAGGCCGTTAACGGTCTCGCCGCCGGCAACCAAAGGGAGGAAATGGCATGTCGATCCCACACCCGGCCTTCGAGGAAGAATGCGTCCACCAAGGACTGCGCTTCGGGGTTCATCCGCATTATCTCGTCGCCGTGGCGCAACTTCGTTCCGGCATCGCCGACGCCGCGGCGGGCGACAGGCTCGGTCCGTTTCGTCTGACGCAGACGGAGTGGAACGCCAACTGCTCGAACGAGGAGTTCGGCATCACCGATTTCGTCGCGGACGACGTCAAAGATTGGGATATGCAGTGCTGCATCTACGCCCTGATGGCGTTGCAGGCGCAGAATCAATGCGTCGCCCGACTGGGCCGATTGCCCAGCGCGGTCGAACTCTACCAGGCGCAGTGGCCGACCGACACCGCAAAGCTGCCCGACGATCTGCAGAGCGCGCTGGACGCCACGAAAAACGCGATGGCCGCCGCCTTTGTGACGGTCACGGGCGCCGCTCCGGGCTCGTCCGCCACGCTGGATTCCCAAGATGTCGCGGCGGGCCCGGCCTCCAATCCCGACCAGCCAGTGCCGGCGAAAGGGACCGAGACTTTCGTCGCAAAAGCGCCGGGGGTCATGGAGAGCCTGATCTCGGATTTCGCTTTGAAGGATTTCCAGGCCGCCGGCATTTTGGGAAATATCGGCGAGGAATGCGATGGCTTTCGCGAGATGCAGGAGCGCAAGCCGCTGATGGCCGGTTCGAAAGGCGGCTTCGGCTGGGCGCAGTGGACCGGATCGCGCCGCGACCTGTTTGAATCATTCTGCAGTACCAACGGATTGTCGCCGTTTTCGGACGCCGCGAACTACGGCTTTCTGAAGCAGGAGCTGAAAACGACCCAGGCGATGGCGCTCACCGCGGTTCAGAAGGCGACAAATCTTTCGAAGGTCGTTCGCGCCTTCGAGGCGACCTTCGAGCGCGCCAAGGCGGGACTGGAGCATTTTGACAGGCGCGACGACTGGGCCAATTTGGCGCTCAACAGCTTCAGGGCGAGCGCGGAAAGGCGGGTGCCGCCGGAGGTCGCCAAGATTCTCGATCCGGATCTCGCCCATCGCGTCATTGCACGGGCCAACGCCGGCAATGCGTCGTTCTGGGTGATCGATCAGTTCACCGATGACGGCGGACAGGTGCTGGTCAAACAGGAGAGCGGCCAGAATCCGGTCATTCTGGCGACCGACACCACAATATTTCCGTTGAAAGCGGGGCTAGTGATTCCCGCAGTCGCAGCCCAGCTTTCCGCCGACTTCAAGGGTACCGTCGTGACTCCGCCGGCGGTCGTGGTGCAACCCGCAGGCTCGAGCGCCGAGGTCAACGCCCGGGTCTTCGCCAAGGCCAAGGAATGCGACGAAACGCTCGTCACCCGCGACGCGCCCAACACCAATCACGGCCGATTGGCCTGTGCCTACGCCGTCAATGAAGTTGTCCGGCGAGCCCTCGGCAAACCGGTCGGCGGCGGATTGAGCACAGCAGAAATGGGCGAAGTGCTCGCTAGAAATCAGACGGCGTTGCTGGAGCAGCAGATCGATTCCGGCATGATCATCATCTCGCCGACCCATGCTGGAAATGTCGGGCATGTCGGAATTGTCGGCGAGGTCAAGACTCCGGTGTCCGCAACCGTGATCTACTCCAACAGCTCGTCCCGCGGGATTTTCTCACACGCGTTCACGCTCGGGAGATGGAAGGCGTATTATCGGGATCGAAAGGGTCTGCCGGTGTTCTTTTACGCGCTCAAACCCTGAGCAATTCGCTATCTCGTGCTTACCTGTCTTGCCTGCGCCGCGCTTACGCTGCGGCCGGGTGCCGCCGGCGACAGGTCTTCCGAGACCCTTGCGCCGTTGCGGCTGGTCATCATGCCGTCGAGCCGGTCGCGTTCCTTTTCGAAATTCGCCATCAGCGGGCCGTCGAGCGAGCGGCCGCGCGGCAGTTTCACCCGCATCGGATCGACGAAGCGGCCGTTGACCAGGATTTCGTAGTGGACGTGGGCGCCGGTCGACAGGCCCGTGGAGCCGACGAAGCCGATCACCTGGCCCTGGCGCACCCGCTTGCCGGGCTCCATGCCCTTGGCGAAGGCCGACATGTGGCCGTAGGCAGTCTCGTAGCCGTTGTTGTGCTTGATCTTGATGTATTTGCCGTAGCCGCCTTCCCAGCCGGACTTCTCGATCACGCCGTTGCCGGAGGCGAAGATCGGCGTGCCATAGGGCGTGGCCCAGTCGACGCCGGTGTGCATCTTGACGTAGCCGAGGATGGGATGGCGGCGGCCGCCGAAGCCGGATCGCATGATCGCCGAGTTGACCGGCTTGCGGACCAGGAACTTCTTAGCGCTCTTGCCGGTCTCGTCGTAGAAATCGACCACCGAATCGTCGGGGGTCTGGAATCGGTAGTATTTCTTGGTCTCGCCGCCGACGGTCAGCGCCGCGAACAGCACGTCGTTCTTCTCCACCGCGGCGGTGCCTTCGTCGTCGCCGGCAAAGAACACCTCGAACGAATCGCCAGCCTGCACCTTGCGCTGGAAATCGACATCGTAGGAGTAGATCCGCACCATGTCGTCGATCACCGAGGACGGCACTTTGTCGCGCAGCGCGGTCTCGTAGATGCTCTGGTAGAGCCGGACGCCGCTGCCATCGTCCTCGTCGTCGTCGCTGTTGTCCGCGGCTTCGCTGACGGTGTTGAGGCTCTGGACGTCAACCGCGACGTATTTGCCGAGGTCGGACAGCGCCGCAACCGCCTCGATCGTCGATTCGTTGGCCACCACCACGCGGTAGGGAATCACGCGCTGGCCCGGTCCGGCCGGGGCCATCAGGATCCGCAGCTTCAGGCCTTCCTTCAGCCCGCCATCGCGGCCACGGGCGCCGAGCGTATAGGCGATCGCCTTGGCTTCCTCGGCTGTGGCGCCCTGATCGCGCAGGATCGAGGTGACGCTGTCGCCCTTCTTGACGACGTGGATGCGTTCGTTGGTCGGATTGCCGCCGGTGGCCTGGTCCTTGGTCTTCGGCATCATGGTGACGTTTTCCGGCACCACCCGGGTCTCGAAACCGGCATAGGGATCGTTGACGGCGCCTTCGGTGGCGTAGGCCATCTTCATGTCGGGCTGGCCGCCGATCTCGCCGCTGGCGCTAGCGTAGCGCACGCCGCTGTTGCCCTTCCAGGTCGAGGCGTCGCGTACCCGCAGCAGGATCTCGTCGATCGCCACATTGGCGGCGATTCTCGCCTTCGGCAGGACTTGTCCGAGATCGCGGGTGACGAAGGACACCTCGGCGTCTGGCTCGACCGCGTCGGGATTCTGGGCGTCCTGCTCCGCCGCGGCGCCCGCTCCGCCGACGTCTGTCAGCAGCCGCTGGGCGTTGAATGGCGGGATTTTCGCAGTGAGATTGCTCGTAGTCAGCGACAGATTGCCGGCGATCTTGACGAAGGGCCGCACGCGCATGACTTCGCGATTGCCGACCTTGGTCACGGTCGAGACCCTGATCACGGAGCGTGCCGCGGCCGATTCGCTCGGCGGCGGCAACCGATCGCTCTTATGCAGCGTGGCGTTCTTGTCGCTGGCGCCGAATGCGCCGCGCAGCGCGGCCTCGACCCGCTCCGGGGCTTTCGCAAAGGTCATCTCGCCGTCGAGCGACGCGAAAACGGCGCCGCCAATCAAGGCTGCGCCGCACAGGCCGGTCAGAATCGTTCCGCTGAACCATTGCACCGAGACGCGACGGCGATCGATCACCGCGGCTTCGGAGCCATCGACTGACAGCGGAGGCTCATGGCCAAGGTCGAGATACTCGACCTCGCGGCCATAACCGCGCCCGCGTGACATCCTCTGGTTCAAACCGTCGTCCCCCAAATTGCAGTCATCGTGCTGAAGGCTTTCACCGCGTGGAGCCGGGATGTTCGCCCGGCATCGGAGAATCGCGCAGCTGTTCGGGCGTCACCACTCTCGGAAAATCCGCCGCCAAGTTGATGCCGGCGACCGCAAACGTCAATGCACGCGAACCAGAAGCCGATCGAGTGGAAGGGACAAGCGACGATTTCATGGCGATCGCGATCCTTGAAGAGCCGATACGGCGTCGCCATCCACAGGCAACCGAACATTTTCCGCTTCCCTGTGCAGCAGAACGTCCGAGGAATGTGGCTCAAGTACGGCGTGAGCCACTGAATAATCAGGACTAATTCGGCTCCTGGTGATTCTTCGAGGCGATAAGACATTTTGTTGACGATGGGCGTTGACAACTCCGCGGGGTGGGGCCTATAACCCGACCACTGAGCGCGGGGGCGCCGGGGCCGCTGGCCCAGGCAAGCATCCGCGCCTCTGAAGCTCCTCTCTCAGATGAGTGATTCAGCAGCCGATAGGTGTCGGTTGCGATTTGCCGTCGGATGAGGAAGCGGCGATCCTCCCAGAGATGGGAATGGGGTTTTGAACCCCGGGCTGTTTGACAAGTTAAAGAGAAGAAAGAGAAACGTGGACGGCGAAGTCCTTGCGGGTCTCGATCACGAGAATGACTGGGTGCAAGCCTAGGATTTCAAAGGGTTGGGGCCGGACGAAAGACTTCGGCGGTACACGTTTACATAGGTTACACCATGCCAATTCGATGGGCTTGCTCATTGAAGAAAGCGTGACGGCCACGATGTGAATCGTAGTCGGCATTATATGGTGGGACCTCGTCAAACGATGTGATCAGCCGGTTTAAAGTTTCAAGTCCAACTTGAGAGTTTGATCCTGGCTCAGAGCGAACGCTGGCGGCAGGCTTAACACATGCAAGTCGAACGGGCATAGCAATATGTCAGTGGCAGACGGGTGAGTAACGCGTGGGAACATACCTCTTGGTTCGGAACAACACAGGGAAACTTGTGCTAATACCGGATAAGCCCTTACGGGGAAAGATTTATCGCCGAGAGATTGGCCCGCGTCTGATTAGCTAGTTGGTGAGGTAATGGCTCACCAAGGCGACGATCAGTAGCTGGTCTGAGAGGATGATCAGCCACATTGGGACTGAGACACGGCCCAAACTCCTACGGGAGGCAGCAGTGGGGAATATTGGACAATGGGCGAAAGCCTGATCCAGCCATGCCGCGTGAGTGATGAAGGCCCTAGGGTTGTAAAGCTCTTTTGTGCGGGAAGATAATGACGGTACCGCAAGAATAAGCCCCGGCTAACTTCGTGCCAGCAGCCGCGGTAATACGAAGGGGGCTAGCGTTGCTCGGAATCACTGGGCGTAAAGGGTGCGTAGGCGGGTTTTTAAGTCAGAGGTGAAATCCTGGAGCTCAACTCCAGAACTGCCTTTGATACTGAAAGTCTTGAGTACGGGAGAGGTGAGTGGAACTGCGAGTGTAGAGGTGAAATTCGTAGATATTCGCAAGAACACCAGTGGCGAAGGCGGCTCACTGGCCCGTAACTGACGCTGAGGCACGAAAGCGTGGGGAGCAAACAGGATTAGATACCCTGGTAGTCCACGCCGTAAACGATGAATGCCAGCCGTTAGTGGGTTTACTCACTAGTGGCGCAGCTAACGCTTTAAGCATTCCGCCTGGGGAGTACGGTCGCAAGATTAAAACTCAAAGGAATTGACGGGGGCCCGCACAAGCGGTGGAGCATGTGGTTTAA
>NZ_JACABA010000020.1 GCF_013377015.1 Rhodopseudomonas sp.
GGCGGCGATGCGCCAGCTTGCCGATGCGAGTCTGATGCGTCTGCGCAACTGGGACATCTCCGAAGAACAGATCAAGGCGCTCGCCGCGGGTGGCGAGGCAAAGCGAACCATGACCTACCGTTCGCCGGGCGGCGGCGTGGTGCTGGAAAAGAAGGCGATTGCCGGCATGCGTTTCTCGCCCGGCGAGACGCTCTACCAGTTCGCCGATGTGTCATCGGTGTGGGTACTGGCCGATGTCTTCGAGGCCGACATCGGCCTCGTCAAGACCGGACAGAAGGTCAAGGTTGCCATCAACGCCTATCCCGGCAAGACCTTCGAAGGCACCATCGCCTACATCTATCCCACGCTGAGCACTGCCACGCGAACGGTGCCGGTGCGCATCGAACTCGCGAATCCGGGCGGCCTGCTCAAGCCCGCCATGTATGCCGATGTCGACATGGCGGTCGGCGCCAGCGGCAAGGTGGCGACGGTGCCCGTGTCGGCAGTGATCGACAGTGGTACGCGCCAGATCGTGCTGGTGCAAAAGGGTGAAGGACGCTTCGAGCCGCGCGAGGTCAAGCTCGGTGCGCGCAATGACGACAACGTGGCAATCCGCGAAGGCCTGAACGAAGGCGAACGTGTGGTCGTCGCCGCCAACTTCCTGATCGATGCGGAGAGCAACCTCAAGGCTGCGCTGGGCGGCTTCAGCGATGCCGCCACGAAGCCGGAGCAGGCGCCGGCGAAGCAGGTCAGCCATCAGGCCACCGGCACGCTCGACGCCATCGACGCGGCGGCTGGCACGGTCACCATTACGCATGCTCCGGTTGCCAGCCTCAAATGGCCGGGCATGACCATGGACTTCGTCCTGGCGAATCAAGGGCTGGTTGCCAACGTCAAGCCGGGTACCCATGTCGCCATCGAGTTCGTCGAGCGCAAGCCCGGCGAATGGGTGATCACGAAGATAGACGGGAAGCACTGACATGCTGAACGCTCTCATCGACTGGTCGGCGCGCAACAAACTGCTCGTCGTGCTGGCCACTCTGTTGGTCACACTCGGTGGTGTCTATGCTTTAGTCATGACGCCGCTGGATGCTTTGCCCGATCTCTCGGACGTGCAGGTCATCATCTACACCGAGTCCTCGGGGCAGGCGCCGCAGGTGGTGGAGGACCAGATCACCTACCCGCTGACAACGGCCATGCTATCGGTGCCGAAATCCAAAGTGGTACGCGGCTTTTCCTTCTTCGGCGCGTCCTTCGTGTATGTGATCTTCGAGGACGGCACGGACATCTACTGGGCGCGTTCGCGCGTGCTGGAGTATCTGAACTTCGCTGCCGGGCGTCTGCCCAAGGGTGTGACGCCGCAGCTCGGGCCGGATGCCACGGGCGTGGGCTGGGTCTATCAATATGCGGTGCTGGCGAAGGACCGCACGCTCGCCGAACTGCGCACGCTGCAGGACTGGTACATCCGCTATCAACTCACCAAGGCGCCGGGCGTGGCCGAGGTCGCCAGCATTGGCGGCTTCGTGCAGCAGTACCAGGTGGTGGTCGATCCGGTGAAGCTGCGTTCCTACGGTGTCTCGCTGGCGACAGTGACCAAGGCGATTCGCGAATCGAACCGCGATGTCGGCGGTCGCGTTGTCGAAATGGCCGAGACCGAATACATGGCGCGCGGCCACGGCTATCTGCGCGGCCGGGCTGACATCGAGGATCTCGTCGTCAAGGCCGAGCGCGGCACGCCGGTGCTGATCCGCGACATCGCCCGCGTCGAAATCGGACCCGACGAGCGGCGCGGCCTCACCGAACTGAATGGCGAGGGCGAGGTCGTCTCCGGCATAGTCATGGCGCGCTATGGCCAGAACGCGCTGGAGGTGATCGAGAACGTCAAGGCGAAGATCGCCGAGATCGGACCGGGCTTGCCGGCGGGCGTCAGCATCGAAACGGTGTACGACCGCTCCGACCTGATCCATCGCGCCATCGAGACGCTCAAGCACACGCTGCTGGAAGAAAGCGTGATCGTCGCGCTGGTCTGCATCGTCTTCCTGATGCACGTGAGAAGCGCGCTGGTGGCCATCATCATGCTGCCGGTCGGTGTGCTGATC
>NZ_JACABA010000021.1 GCF_013377015.1 Rhodopseudomonas sp.
GCCCAGTGGTCTGGATGCACTGCGCACAGGCAGGTTTGTTCGTAGATCGCATCGAAGGGTTTGGCAGGCTGATAGTCGAGTACGTTCGCCTGCACGACTTCGGCCTGCAATCCGTTGTCGGCAAGCAGGGCGCGCGTGGTTTCGACGGCGACTGGAGTGTAGTCGATGGCGGTGACGTCGAAGCCACGACTGGCGAATTCAGCAACCTCCCAGCCCGCACCGCAGCCGGGGACGACGATGCGGCAGGGGCTTAGTTCGCCCGAATCGAGCCACGCCAGCAACTGGTGGTTCGACTTGCCGCGATCCCAGGTCGCATGGCGGTTAGCAAACTTTTCCTGCCAGAACTCGGGCGTGGGACCGGGCGTTGATCTGCTCACTTGCCCGCGACCTCGAATTCGACGAGCTCGGCGCCGTCGGTAACCTGATCGCCGACGCCGAAGCGGAAGGACTTCACCGTACCGGCCGCCGGCGCGGCGATGGTGTGTTCCATCTTCATGGCTTCGAGGATCAAGAGCGGCGTACCTTTCTCGACCTTGTCGCCGGGCTTGGCAATGAGGGCGATGACCTTGCCGGGCATGGGCGCGGTCAGGCCGCCCTCGGCACCGCCGCCTTCGCCCGCCTGGAACAGCGGGTCGACGGCGGAAAAGATGAAGGCACGACCATGCAGGAAGATGTGGCGCTTCTCGCCGGCGATGACCACCGTCGCGTTGATGCGACGACCCGCGAGGCTGGCGCGTAACTGGCCGCCTGGCTTGAGTTCGCCGCCGGCAGGCGTCGCCTGTCCGTCAAGTTCGAGCACGTAGTCGCGTCCGGCGTAGGCGACGCCGACGGATTTATCTGTCTCGCCGGCGCGGAAGGCGAGCGAGCGCCGGGCGGCACTGTTCATGCGCCAGCCGTCACGCACACGCCACGGCGAATAGGGATCGTCATCACCGGGGGCGACTTCATTGGCGACGACCTGCTCGCGCAGCAGTTCGGCGAGCGCCGCGACCAGCCAGGCATCGGTCGGCACTTCGCCGGTGCCGCCGGCGGGGAAAAGGAAATCCTTTTCGCGTTCGATCAGCGCGGTATCGAGATCGGCATGGGCGAAGGCCGGGCAGGCCACCAGCCGCGAGAGGAAACCGACGTTGTTGGAAACGCCGACGATGCGGTATTGCGCCAGGGCCTGCAGCATGCGGGCAAGGGCACGTTCGCGCGTTTCGTCCCAGACGATGAGCTTGGCGATCATCGGATCGTAGTGTGGGGAGATCTCGTCGCCCTGCTCCACACCGGTGTCGACGCGCACGTGCAGCGACTCTTCCGGCGGCGCCAGATGCACCAGTCGCCCCGTGGAAGGCAGGAAGCCCTTGTCCGGATCTTCGGCGTAAATGCGCGCTTCGAGTGCATGGCCGCGAATCGCCAGTTGCTCCTGCGCCAGCGGCAGCGGCTCACCGGCGGCGACGCGCAATTGCCACTCGACGAGGTCGAGGCCGGTGATCATCTCGGTGATCGGGTGTTCGACCTGGAGGCGCGTGTTCATTTCCATGAAGTAGAACGTGCCGTCCTGATTGACGATGAATTCAACAGTGCCCGCGCCTACATAGCCGACGGCACGCGCCGCATCCGTGGCGGCCTTGCCCATGGCGGCGCGGCGCGCGGGTGTCATGCCCGGTGCCGGCGCTTCTTCCAGCACCTTCTGGTGGCGGCGCTGCACGGAGCAGTCACGCTCGAACAGGTGCACCACATTGCCATGTGTGTCCCCGAATATCTGGAACTCGATATGACGCGGCTGTTGCAGGTACTTTTCGATCAGCACATGTTCGTCGCCGAAGGACGACTTGGCTTCGCGCTTGCAGGAAGCGAGCGAGTCGAGAAACTCTTCGCTCTTCGATACCGCACGCATGCCC
>NZ_JACABA010000022.1 GCF_013377015.1 Rhodopseudomonas sp.
CACGCAGGGCCAGCTCGGCGCATGCGCGCTTCACTTCCTCCGGCACGACGTTATCGGCGACGAGGTACGGGTACGACCCAGTCGCGCCACGCACGAACGGCTCCAGATAGACGAACGAGCGTGGCCAGTCGAGCGCCTGCGTTGCCGTGGCGCGGAACCCTGCCCAGCGGCGACGGTACACCTGCGCCATGTAGTCAGTCGCGCGGCGCAGAGCCTGCTCACGCTGGATCTGCGAGATAGTCATCCACGTATCGTTGCCGCGGCTCGTGTGATACGCGATGCTGTCGGCTTCGCTGATGTACGATTCCGCGCCCGGAACGACTGCGCCAGTTTCAACGATAAGGCTCATGGATACCCCCGCGTAACGCCTGCGAGCGGGTAGGACGGCGATGCCCCTGCGAGCGGTCGCCCGGCCGTGGCGCCGGCCAGCGGGTAACTCTGCAATGCGCCTGTGAGGGGTCTTGCGGCGGGTACTCCCGCAAGCGGCGTCCCGCCGGTGGAATCGAAGACCTCCGCGCCATAGAAGTCGTCACCGTCATCGATCATGCTTGGCGTCAAGGTGACATTGACTGCCAAGATCAAGTTTGCCCCGTAGAACGCGTCCGCGTCAGTAACCGTCGCTGGCGTCAGCGCCACAGCGCCGGGAACTATGGCCGGCGGGTAGAACGTGTCCGCGTCAGATGACAACGCCGGCTGGAGCGCATAGGTACTCGTCAGCGTCGCAGCGTAGAACGTGTCCGCGTCAGCAGCCAGGGCGGGTGTCAGCGCCACGGCGCCCGGTGTCACTACCGCTGCGTAGAAAGTATCGCCGTCCGCGGCGCGCGCGGGCATCAGTGCGTAGGTGCTCGTAGCCGTCGCAGCGTAGAACGTGTCACCGTCCGTGGCGAGCGATGGCGTCAAGGACTGCGGTGCGCCGTTCTGGCTGGCCGTCGCAGTGTAGAATGTGTCGCCGTCCGTCACCAATGCCGCCACCAGCGCGACGGCGCCGCGGCTCACCGTCGCGGCGTAGAACGTGTCTGCGTCAGCAGCAAGCGCCGGCTGAAGCGTCTTGTCAGTCGTTGCAACACTTGCCGGAGCGGTGATCGGGTATAGCGTGACGTCGCTGCGCTGCGCTGCCTCCGCCCATGCCGAAGGCGCGATACTCATTACGATATCGCTCGTTGCCGCGCTAACCAGCGTGATTACCAGAGCGACCGCCGCGACGATGCCGGGCACGGGGTTCAGGTAGATAGTAGTCGGGCTATCCGATGCCGAAGCATCCGCCCGGTCAAGCGTAATGTCGCTCGTCGTGGCTGATCGTAGTGTGATGTTGGTCATAGCGTGGGAATCAACGTGTCGACCGTCGAACCGGCGAGGCTCCCGCTCGCATACTGCGCGACGAGGTAGTGCGCGACGCCCGGATACGGGGTCGGCACCTCGTACTGCCCGCGATCATCGCAGCCGACCTGACTAACGAACAGATCGTCCGATGTGCGGAAGCACTGAACCGCCGCGCCGCCGAGCGGATTGCCGCCAGAGTCCTTGCACGTGCCGCGAATGAACCACGGCCGCGTGCTGCCGCGGCTAATGCTGCTCGGCGCCTCGAAGCGGCCAGCTTCGGCAGCATCTTGTCCAAAGTAGATAGACGATGCAGAAGGGTCGCCGGCCATCATCTTCGACGTAGGCCACAGTTCGATCCAGTTCCCCTGCCCGCCACGAGCCGGCTC
>NZ_JACABA010000023.1 GCF_013377015.1 Rhodopseudomonas sp.
CTCATGGACCATCTCGGCGATGCGTCGCCCGGTCTCGTACGCCATCTGTCCACGTTCGCGGTAAGGCGCCGGGATGGCCGAGCATCCGGTCAGCGACAGGCCCAAGGCTTCCGCCAGCGCGTTCATCGTCGACGCGGTGCCCATGGTGTTGCAGTGACCGACCGAGGGCGCCGACGCCGCTGCAATCTGCAGGAAGGTCGCTTCATCGATCTGGCCGGCCGCGAGCTGCCGGCGGCCTTGCCAGATGGCCGCGCCGGAGCCGACCAGCTGGCCCTCGAACCAGCCGTCGAGCATCGGTCCGCCCGAGAGCACGATGGCCGGGATGTTCACCGTGGAAGCGGCCATGATCTGCGACGGTGTCGTCTTGTCGCAGCCCGTGGTCAGGACCACCGCGTCGATCGGGTAGCCGTGCAGGATCTCCACCAGGCCCATGTAGGCCAGGTTGCGATCGATGGCGGCCGTGGGGCGACGACAGTTCTCGAAGATGGGATGGGTCGGGAACTCCATGGCGATCCCGCCGGCGTCGCGTATGCCATCACGAACCCGTCGGGCGAGCTCCAGATGCACGCGATTGCAGGGGCTGATGTCGCTGCCCGACTGCGCGATACCGATGATCGGTCGGCCCGAGCGCAATTCGTCCGGCGTGACGCCGTAGTTCATGAAGCGTTCGAGATAGAGCGCGGTCATGTCGATGTGATCAGGATTGTCGAACCAATCCTGCGACCGGAATCGCGACTTGCGTTTGGCGTCTTGTGTCATTGTTCTTGGGCTGCTGCGTTGATGGCGTGCCGATCAGTTCCGCACCCGTTGGCCGTCGACCAGTCGCCACAGGCGAAGCGGGTTGTCATCGACGAGCGCCGGCGCCAGCAGTTCGGGCGGCATGTCCTGATAGCAGACGGGCCGCAGGAAACGCTCGATGGCCAGCGTGCCGACCGATGTCGTGCGGCTGTCGGAAGTGGCCGGAAACGGGCCTCCATGAACCATCGCGTGGGCCACCTCGACGCCGGTCGGAAAGCCATTGAAAAGGACGCGTCCGACCTTTCGTTCGAGCACCGGCAGCAATCGTTTCGCGTTTGCGTGATCGCCTGCGGCGAGGTAGAGGGTGGCCGTGAGCTGGCCCTCCAGGTGCTCGGCGACAAGGCGCAATTCCTCGATGTCGCGACAGGCCACCACGACGCCCGCCGGCCCGAAGACCTCCCGCTCGATGCCGGTCGTTGCGAACAGCGTGGCCGCCTGCGTGGCAAACAGCGCCGGCCGGGCGGCGAAGCCGTTTTCGGTCGACGCGGCCTTGCCGAGCGCCACCGTCGAAACGCCACCGAGCATCGCCAACTGCCGCACGCCCGATGCGTAGGCGGCGTGGATGCCGCTGGTCAGCATGGGCGTCGATGGTTTGTCCGACAGTGCCGCCGCCGCGGCTTGCCGAAAGCGTTCGAGCGCCTCGCCCTCGATCCCCAGCACCAGACCCGGGTTCGTGCAGAACTGCCCGGTGCCGAGCACCAGCGAGTCGATGAAGGATCGCGCGATCGACTCGGCATCGGCGGCGAGCTTTTCGGGCATCAGGA
>NZ_JACABA010000024.1 GCF_013377015.1 Rhodopseudomonas sp.
AAGCCCGGTTGCACGCTGGAAGATGCGATTGAAAACATCGATATCGGCGGCCCGACCATGGTGCGCGCCGCAGCCAAGAACCACGGCAATGAAGCCGGCGGTGTCGGCGTGCTGACCGATCCGGAAGACTACGCTCCGGTGCTCGATGAGCTCAAGGCCAACGGCGGCGAGCTATCGTACAAGACGCGCTTCGCCCTGGCGAAGAAGGCCTTCACGCACACCGGTCGTTACGACGGCGCCATCGCCAACTGGCTGACCAGCCTCGGCGAAGACAACAAGCCGACGACTTTCCCCGATCGACTGCAACTCGCCTTCGACAAGGTCGACACCATGCGCTACGGTGAGAACCCCCATCAGGCAGCCGCCTTCTATCGCGAACCGAATGCCGTCGCCGGCAGCATCGCCAATTACACGCAACTGCAGGGCAAGGAACTTTCCTATAACAACATCGGCGACTCCGATGCCGCCTGGGAGTGCGTCAAGGCCTTCGATGGCGTGATCGCCTGCGTCATCGTCAAGCACGCCAATCCGTGCGGCGTCGCCATCGGCGCGACTGCCGAGGAAGCCTACCGCAAGGCCTTCAAGACCGATCCGACCTCGGCCTTCGGCGGCATCATCGCCTTCAACACCACCATCGACAAAGCCACGGCCGAAGCCGTCGCCGGCCAGTTCGCCGAAGTCATCATCGCGCCGGAAGTCACCGCAGACGCCCGCGCTGTATTCGGCGCCAAGCAGAACCTGCGCGTCATGACCGTCCCGCTGGGCAAAGCCGAGGGCGTGTTCGACTTCAAGCGCGTTGGTGGCGGACTGCTTGTGCAGACGGCTGACGAGGCCCGCATCACCCAGGCCGACATCAAGGTGGTGACCAAGCGCAATCCGACTCCCCAGGAAATGGCCGACCTGCTGTTCGCCTGGCGCGTCGCCAAGTACGTCAAGTCGAACGCCATTGTTTATTGCAAGGACAACATGACTGTCGGCGTCGGCGCAGGCCAGATGAGCCGTGTCGATTCAGCGCGCATCGCCGCCATCAAGGCCGAGAACAATGGCCTCACCGTGGTTGGCTCGGTCGCTGCATCCGATGCCTTCTTCCCGTTCCGCGATGGTCTCGACGTGCTCGCCAAGGCCGGTGCCACGGCCGTCATCCAGCCGGGAGGTTCCGTGCGCGACGCCGAAGTCATTGCGGCGGCGGACGAACAGAATCTCGCCATGCTCTTCACCGGCTTCCGTCATTTCAGGCACTGATCCGACATGAACCTACTCGTCATCGGCTCGGGCGGACGCGAACACGCGCTCGCCTGGCGCCTTGCCAAGTCACCCCGCGTGCAAAAGATTTTCGTCGCGCCCGGCAATGCCGGCACGGCGCGCGAGGACGGGCTGGAAAATGTACCCATTACCGCCATCGCCGACCTGGTGGCATTTGCGCAGAAGGAACAGATCCACGCTACCGTGGTCGGTCCCGAAGCACCCCTGGCCGCTGGCGTAGTGGATGCCTTCCGTGCCGCCGGCCTGCG
>NZ_JACABA010000025.1:0-734 GCF_013377015.1 Rhodopseudomonas sp.
ACGGCCTTGGTGTCAGTCAGCTTCGCGTCGGCGATGAGCTGATCAAGCGCCAGCGGCAGATCGCATTCAATCAACATGCGAATGGCGCCGAGCGCATGGCGACGCAGCGCGAACGGATCCTTGTCGCCGGTCGGCACCTGGCCGATGCTGAACATGCCGGTGAGCGTTTCGAGCTTGTCGGCCAACGCCACGGCAATGCCAACCTGGCCGCGCGGCAGACTGTCGCCGGCGAAGCGCGGCTTGTAGTGATCCTCGATGGCGTCGGCGATGTCGGAAGAAAGGCCGTCATGCAGCGCGTAGTAGCGGCCCATGATGCCTTGCAACTCCGGAAACTCGCCGACCATGTCGGTAAGCAGGTCGGCCTTCGCCAGCAGCGCGGCCCGGTCGGCCTTGCGTGCCAGTTCCTCGCCGCCGATGCGCGTGCCTATCGCGCTGGCAATCGCCGCGACGCGCTGAACGCGCTCGCCTTGTGTGCCGAGCTTGTTGTGATAGACGACTTTGGCCAGACCCGGGATGCGATCAGCCAGCGACTTCTTGCGGTCCTGATCGAAGAAGAACTTGGCATCAGCCAGGCGCGGGCGCACCACGCGCTCGTTGCCGCCGATTACCTCGCTCGGGTCTGAAGGCCGGATGTTGCTGACGATGAGAAATTTGTTCGTGAGCTTGCCGCTTGCATCAAGCAGCGGAAAATATTTCTGGTTCGCCTTCATCGTCAGGATCAGACATTCCTGCGG
>NZ_JACABA010000025.1:744-1483 GCF_013377015.1 Rhodopseudomonas sp.
GCACATTGGGGCGCTCGACCAGGGCGGTCACTTCATCGAGCAGGGCATCATCGTCGATCGGCTGACCACCGGCTTTTGCAGCCGCCGCCGCAAGCTGGCGTGCAATTTCGGCGCGGCGCGCGGCGAAGCCGGGAATCACGGCGCCCTCGCCCTCGAGCTTGGCGGCATAGCCGTCGGCGTCGACAATGACAATGGGATCAACGGTCGCCTCGAAGCGGTGGCCGTGAGTCTCGCGACCGGCCGCGAGGCCCAGCACGGAGATCGGCACCACGTCCGCGCCATGCAGCGCAACGAGGCCGTGCGCGGGACGCACAAAATTCACGGAACTCCAGCCGTCGGCGAGCTGATAGGTCATCACCTTGGGAATGGGCAGTGCGGAGAGTGCGGCTTCGAGTGCTTTCTGCAAACCCTCGGCAAGCGTCGCGCCCTTCACCATGCTGTCGAAGTAGAGTACCTCGGCCTTGCCGTCCGACTCGCGGCGCAGCTGCGGCACGACGGAAGCATCGGCACCGAGCGCGGCAAGTTTTTTCAGCAGCGTGGGCGTGGCAGTGCCGCTCGCGTCGAGACCGACCGCGGCGGGCATCAACTTCTGCGCGACCGACTTGTCTGCGGCGCGTGAGGACACCTGCGTCACATGCGCGGCAAGGCGGCGCGGCGACGCGAAGGGCGTGACCAACGACGCATCGTTACCGAGACCCTGGGCCTTCAATCACTGGCGCCGCGTCTGGCCAAACACTTC
>NZ_JACABA010000026.1 GCF_013377015.1 Rhodopseudomonas sp.
GCCGCGTGTGCTCGATGGCGCCGAAATGATGTGCCGGCATCTCGAAACCGCGCGTAGTCGACGCTGATCAGGAGAGGAGTTCCGCGACCGCCTCGGGGTTCGAGGGGAAATAGAAGTGGACGTAGCTCGCGGTGAGACGCTTGCGACGATACACGGCCTCACCCCCACGACCTTTCGGATTTTGTGCCTGCACCAGCGGCGACAATGACGTCTCGCTGGTCGAATAATGAAATGTGTGACCACGCAGGCAGCCTTCGGGTAGCTTCGCTTCCTGGTGGCCAAGCGCGGCAAGGCGCGCCTGCATGGCCACCTTGCCGGGCAGCAGCCCGGCCATGGAGAACGTCGCGCCATGCCGGTCGACCAGCGTTTCAAACAGGGCCATCATGCCACCGCACTCGGCCAGCAGTGGCTTGCCGGCATCGACATGTTTGGTCAGCGCGAACCAGAGGTCGCGCCGGTTGCTCAATCGTTCGGCATAAAGTTCAGGATAACCACCGGGCAGCCAGGCGGCATCGCAGTCCGGTAGCGCATCGCCAGCCAGCGGTGAGAAGAACGCAAGTTCGGCACCGAGATCACGCAGGCACTCGAGATTGGCTGCATAGACAAATGCAAATGCGGCATCGCGCGCAATGGCAATGCGCTTGCCGGAGAGAAGTGGCGGCAATTCCGGTGCGGCGATTTCGCCAAAGGTGACGGGCGGCGGCAGTTCCGCGAGCGGCGTCGCCGCCAGCGCATCGGCGATGCGGTCGAGGCAGGTGGTGAGGTCGGAAAGCTCTTCCGCCAGCACGAGTCCGAGATGGCGCTCGGGCAAGGCGAAGTCCGCGTTACGCAGGAGATGTCCGCGCCATGGAATGTCAGCCGGCAGCCCGGGCTGCAACATGTCGGCGTGTCCAGCACTGCCGACGCGATTGGCGAAGGCGCCGTAGAAGGGAAGCCCCGGCTGGTAGCGGGCAAGGCCAAAGGCGATGGCGCCGAATGTCGCGGCCATCGCGGACGCATCGATGACCGCGAGTACCGGCAGATTGAAGCGCGTGGCGATGTCCGCTGCCGACGGTTCGCCGTCGTAAAGACCCATCACGCCTTCGACGATGATGAGATCCGCCGAGCGCGCAGCGCGGGCGAGACGCCAGGCCACATCGTCCACTCCGCACATCCACAGGTCGACAACTTCGCATTCGTTGCCGCTGGCAACGCGATGGATCATCGGGTCAATGAAATCGGGGCCGCACTTGAACACGCAGACACGCCGCCCCTGGCGCGCGTGCAGTCGCGCCAGCGCGGCGACAATGCTGGTCTTGCCCTGGCCGGACGCGGGTGCGGCGAAAAGAAATGCGGGACAGGCCGCCATCAGAACTCGATCCCCGGCATCGCCTTCACGCCGGCAGCAAAGGCATGCT
>NZ_JACABA010000027.1 GCF_013377015.1 Rhodopseudomonas sp.
CGCTGGGCGCGGACGAGTCCGGTCCAGGTATTTTGATCCTTGAACTCGTAGCGGACGGCTGCGGGCTTGGTGGCGCCGGCGCTGACCGGAGCGGTGACGCCGGAGTAGTTCTGGTCGAGCATGGTGTACATGACTTCGCCCGAGAAGGTCAGGCCCTTGACTGGGGTCCAGCGGGTGACGGTACCGATCTGCGCGATGTTGAAGTTCGGCGTGCCGGTGAAGGTGTTGATCGCAGCGCCACCCAGCACGGCCTTGAGGCCGGCGGTGTAGAGCGCGCCACCGGTGCCGCCGAAGTCGACGGAGGAGTAGGCACCGAACACCGAGGTCGTCCAGTTCGGAGTCCAGTTGTGGTTGAAGGCACCGCGAACGCCCCACGCCTTGGTGGTGTTGATGCCGCCGCCGGTGGTGAACACACCGTCGGGCGAAGCGCCGACCGCGAGGCTCTGGTAGACGCCCGGAATGCCGGTGTTGCCGTACATCGCGAAGTTGTTCGGGCTGGTGCCGCCGATCACATAGCGGATCGCGCCGTCGGCGTAGGTGGCGTCGAGGTTCAGGCTGTCGCCGGCGCCGGTCGGCAGGTTCTTCAGCGACAGCGCGGCGAGCACGGCGAAGCCGTATTTGTCACCCGGGTGATCGCTGGTCTCGTTGGTCGGATTGTAGTAGCTGGCGCGGATGTCGTGCGCCGCAGCCGACACCTGGAACAGACCCCAGGCCTGATCGACCCGGACCTGGCCGACGATATCCGGAATGCTGGTGCCGGCCACATAGGAGGTTCCCGGACCAGCGCCGCTCAGCCATGTTGCCGGCGTGTTGGTGGCGCCGAGACCCGTGGTGTTGAAGACGTCGGAGACGCCCTGCGACTGCCGATACTGGCTCTGGTCTTCGAGGCTGATCGACGCCGATACGCCGTTGCCGAACTGCGCGGTGTAGGCGATCTGGTTGACGCCGGTCGAGGTATCGTCGCCGCCGAGCAGGTTCGAACCGACGTTGCCGGGCGAACCGTTCCAGGGCGTCGAGAACATCGACACCGACTTACCCATGGTGAAGCCGGCGAACTGGATGAATGCGAAGTACATGCCGAGCGAGCCGCCGGCGACGCCGTCGCTGCCGGTGGTCCAGGTGAAGACGGAGTCGAAATAGGTGCGGACGACGCCGTATTCGGTCGCGGTCCGGGTGTCGATGGTGAGATCTTGGCGGGAACGGAACTGGTAGTCGTTGGCGAGCCGGTTTCTCTGGCCGGAATTGCCGTTCCAGGCCGGGGTTTCGCTGGCGCCCGAGGTGTTGAAACCGACCTCGGCGCGGAGGTATCCACCGAGCTTGATGCAGGTATCGGTGCCCGGGATGTA
>NZ_JACABA010000028.1 GCF_013377015.1 Rhodopseudomonas sp.
GGTCGGCGTCGATGCAGCCGGTCGGTGACATCACGGCGGCGCGCTCGAGGCAGTTTTCCAGTTCGCGCACGTTGCCCGGCCAGCCGTATTGCGTCAGGCGGCGGATGGCGGCCTCGGTGATGTTGAGCGGGCGGCCCTGGGTTTCGCCGATGCGCGTCGCGATGTGGCGCGCCAACTCGGGAACATCTTCGGGCCGCTCGCGCAGTGGCGGCAGGATGATGGGCATGACGTTGAGGCGGTAGTAAAGATCCTCGCGGAAATCGCCCGCATCGACTGCCGCTTCGAGGTTGCGGTGCGTAGCGGCTATGACGCGCACATCGACTTTCAGTGTGCGGCTGCCACCGACGCGTTCGAGTTCGCCCTCTTGCAGAACTCGCAGCAGCTTGGCTTGGAAGGCCGGCGAGATTTCGCCGATTTCGTCGAGGAACAGCGTGCCGCCGTCGGCCATTTCAAAGCGGCCCTTGCGGCTGCCGACCGCGCCGGTGAATGAGCCCTTCTCGTGGCCGAAGAGTTCGGTTTCGAGCAAATTTTCCGGCAGCGAGGCGCAGTTGAGCCGCACGTACGGGCCGCGCGCGCGTGGCGAATGGTAGTGAATGGCGTTGGCGATAAGCTCTTTGCCGGTGCCGGTTTCGCCGCGGAGCAGCACGGTGGTATTCCATTTCGATACCATGCGCACCTGGTCGAAAACGCGGCGCATGGCGGCGGAGCGGCCGACGATGTTGTCGAAGCCGTACTGGTTGCGCACGGTCCGGCGCAAGCTGTCGCGTTCTTCGGCAAGCGTTTTCTTTTCCTGCTCGACTTCCAGCGACAGTCGCACACTGCGGCCGATGAGGTTGGCCACCATTTCGACAAAGCGCGCGCGTTCTTCAAGCAGTCCGTCGTCGACTTCGTCGGGTTGCACGGCCAGCACGCCGCGCAGGCTGCCACCGACATTGATGGGTGCGGCGATGAAGGGCAGGTTGCGGTCGTAAATGCCGATCCGGTTGAGGAAGCGCGGGTCGCGGCCGGCAACGGCCAGCGAGATCGAACGCTTTTCGGCCAGCAGTACGCCGAGAATGCCCTCGCCGGACTGGTAGCGTACCGGTTCGGTTTCGTCGACGCTGGCACCATGGACGGCATTCACCACCAGGTCGCCGTTCTCCGGGTCGAGCACGCTGACCATGCTGCGGCCGAAGCTGACTTCCTCGTCGAGCACGTCCAGCACCTTGAGGACCGTCTGCGAAAAATCCAGCGAGCGCGAGAGGATTTCACTGACGAGGTAAAGCGCTTCCAGTTCGGAGCGATGGAGTTGCGACGCGCTGCTCATGACCTGTCCTTCACT
>NZ_JACABA010000029.1 GCF_013377015.1 Rhodopseudomonas sp.
GCCGCAGGATGAGGTGCCGGAGGGCTTGCACATCGACGCCGAGAGCGACACGTTGCGCAGCATGATGGGAGCGAACTTGCCTTCGACGTCGGCGAACGCTGCCGACTCGTAGTCGACCTTGCGCGTTGCTTCAACGCCTTCGCGAATGACGCCCATGTTGCCGTCGACGACGGCACCGCCCTTGCTGCCGAATTTCTGCAGGATCTGCTGGCGGATCTTCTCGAGGATCGCATCGGCCGAGGCATCCGCCGCAACGCGATCGACGTGGCCGGCGATGGCGCCGATGAAGGCAATGCCCATCATGCGGGTTTCGAGTTCCGGCGTTGGCGCGTGCTTCTTCGCAACGGCGAAGGCATCGATGATGTAGAAGCGGATCTTGCGGTCTCGGATGGTCTTCCGCGCTGCGGCGGGCAGTTCCTTCCAGACTTCTTCGGCCGTGGCATTCGTCTGCAGAATGAAGGTGCCGCCTTCGGCCAGTCCGCGCAGCGGGTTGGTGTGGCTGAACACCTTGTGGTCCGGCGAGATGACGATCTCGACATCTTCGAGTTCGGCGTTGGTGATCTTGATCGGCTCGGGGCTCAGGGTGATGTAGTAGTTGGTCGGCGCGCCACTCTTCTCGGAGCCGTACTTCGGCGCCGACTTGGAGTGCATGCCCAGCACGCCGGCGAGGATGTCGGTCAGCAGCTTGCCTGAGGCAATCGTGCCGTAGCCGCCCACCGAGTGGAAGCGCACGCGGAACGCGGCGTCTGGCAGCAGCTTGGGATTGGCCTCGGTTTCGAGGGCCATGAGTTCGGTTTCCGGATAGGCGGCCTTCAGGCGCGCCTGGAGTTCGCCGACGCGCGGCGACGGGTTCTTGGCGAAGAACTGCGAGCCGAGATAAACCAGCGGCGCGCTCTTGCCGCTTGCCATGTTCTTGAAAGCGGCGATCAGGTGGCGCGGTTGCAGGTCATGGCCACCCAGACCGAAGATGGCGGTGGTGAGCTGCGGAAGTTCCTTCAGCGCGGGAATGCCGGGATGGCGAACCTGCTGTGCGTTTTCGCGTGCCTTGAACAATACCTGGGTGACCAGCGTGGTGAGCGCGGTCTGGTCGGAACGCTCTAGCACCGTGACGGCCTTCTTGCCGGCGAGTGCGGCAACGATTTCCGCCTCGGGGAAAGGCTGCAGCATCTTGACGGCAACGAGGCCGACCTTCTGGCCCTTGCCGCGCAGGTAGGTGACCACGGCTTCGACGTCGTCGGTGACTGATCCGAGGCCGACCATGACGGCTTCGGCGTCCTCACA
>NZ_JACABA010000003.1:0-157499 GCF_013377015.1 Rhodopseudomonas sp.
TCCGCTACGAGTTCAAGGATCAAAATACCTGGACCGGACTCGTCCGCGCCCAGCGGAACTTCTAATCTAAACTACCCGAAAGGAGCCTTTCCTCTCTTCTGTAAACCTCCAAGGAACCTCCGGCGATGCCCCGCCGGAGGTTTTTCTTTGTGCTACGCGTTGCCGCGAAGGGAATGGTTTCCGGCCCGATACTTGACGTCGCGTAGGACGACATCGCGCCATGCGCAAGCCGATCGCGTTCGATCAGGGCGCTTTGACGAATCTGAAGCAGCCCGGCCGCGCCGGCCTCAGCCGATCTTCTTCAGACCTTTGGTGTAGCGCGACCCATTGGCGACGTAGAATTTCGCCGCACCGCCCATCGCCGCGGCCTGCGCCGGCTCGAGCGTGCGCACCACCTTCGCGGGGGCGCCGAGGATCAGCGAGTACTCCGGAAACTGCTTGCCTTCGGTGATGATCGAGCCGGCGCCGACCACGCTGCCGCGGCCGATTCGCGCGCCGTTCATCACGATCGAGCCCATCCCGATCAGCGCGCCGTCTTCGATGGTGCAGCCGTGCAGGATGACGTTGTGGCCGATGGTGCAGCCCTTGCCGATCGTCAGCGGAAAGCCCGGGTCAGTGTGGCAGGTGCTGCTGTCCTGCACATTGGAGCCTTCGCCGATTTCAATCCACTCATTGTCGCCGCGCAGCACCGCGCCGAACCAGACGCTGGCCGAAGCCAGCATGCGGACCTTGCCGATCACCGTCGCGGTCTCGGCAATGAAATAGTTTCCGTCGGCGGGGAGATCAGGCCCCTGCCCGTCCAGCTGGTAGATCGCCATGTCGGTCTCCTGTTACCCGCACACTCATGGCAATGCCGGGCCGGCAGGGCAATGGTTTTCAGGCGAACAGGCCGAGGGCCTGC
Organism: Rhodopseudomonas sp.; assembly: GCF_013377015.1. Classification (GTDB taxonomy): domain Bacteria; phylum Pseudomonadota; class Alphaproteobacteria; order Rhizobiales; family Xanthobacteraceae; genus JARJEH01. Next base: position 902 of record NZ_JACABA010000003.1, read on the forward strand.
AGCGCCATCAGTACGAAAGTGCCGGACATCAGGCTCCAGAACCCGGAAAGCACCGTCGCCGCCATCACGAACTGGGCGCGGCGGCCTTCGATCGGCTCGGCGCGCAGCGTGTTGCGCATGATGATGAAAGGCGCCGCGAACATCAGGAACGGAACCGCCGCAATGGTTTTCGGCGCCGCGCCCTGTTGCAGCAGCGCGAACCCCGCCGGGCGGCGCAGCAGCGCGTGATAGCCGCTTGAGAGCGCTCCGGCCAACGCAAAGCCGATCAACAGCGAGAACAGGTTATTCAACGCATCCGGCGACATCGGTGATCTTTCGCTACACGGCACAAGGTCCCGAAGGTGTCGCAAAAAGCGCCGGCGCCCGCCACCTGATCCTTAATAAACGGTTAACGGCGCAGCCGGACCCGCGCCAGGCGCGCGGCTCGGCCGGATCGGCGGCGGCCAAAGCCGTTCTGAATGATTGCGGCGCGTGGCATATTCGGCGCTGATTCGCTCCACCCTCGCAGCTGCCGCACCATGACCCTGCTGACACCAGCGCACCATCTTCGTCGCCGCTCTTCGCGGCGGAGCCACCGCGTGCCGATCCTGCTGGCCGGCGTGGTGACGACGTTGTCGATCGCGGCGATCATTTATCTGCTGTGGCCAACATGGCGGTCGGAGGTCACCAGCCTGCCCGATCGTACCCCGGTCAGCGTCGGCGCGACGCTGTTCAACGTTCCGACCATGGCGTTCCGGGTCAAGATGCAGAAACATTCCGGGCCGCAGGAGCGGGTCGATCTGAATTTCCAGTATCCTTCGCTCGCCCCGCCGGAGCGTCCGAAGCACGTCAACGCCGAGACGATCGAACAAACTGGCCAACCGATCGATCGGATCTTCCTGTCGATCGCGGCGCATCACGACGCGCTGGCGCCGGAGCTGCGGCTGCGCACGATCTACCCACGTTACCTGATGCCGGAGGCATCGGCCGCGTCCGACGGCCTGACCCAGCAGGCGTTCCGCGACGGTTCGCCCTACGCCAATGAGGACCTGTTCAGCGCCAGCGCGCCGGAGCTTTCGGCGCGTTGCACCCGCGACGGCGCGACACCCGGAATGTGCCTCAGCGAGCGCCGGATCGACGGCGCCGATCTGACCTTCCGCTTTCCGCGGCAATGGCTGGCGCAATGGCGCGAGGTGGCCGGCGCGATCGACCAGCTCGCCAAGCAACTCCATGGCCCGCGAAGCTAGCGCGCGCTCCGGAAAACTGGCGACCGGTTTTCGGACAGCATCACGCTCAAACAACTAACAAGGAGCGGGAACACGACCCCGAAGACAAGTCGTCCCGCTCCCGCGCGCGTCAGCCTTCGTCGACCAGATCGTCCTCGAGGATCGCCATCTGGAACTGGAACGAACGGTCCTCGTCCTCATCGTCGACGAACAGCACGCCGATGAATTCCTCGCCGATATAAACCTCGGCAGAATCGTCCTTCTTCGGCCGCGGCACCACGCGAATCTTCGGATTGCCGAACAGCTTCTTGAGGTAAGCGTCGAGTTTTCTGACTTCCTGAACGTCCACTGGTGTCTCCAATCCAATCAAGCTTCGCCGAAGCTGCCGGGCGCACTCGCCGAAATTCGCGGGCGAGTCCGCCGAACCGAAAGCCGCAGCGTGAGTACTTTCAAGACGCGCGCACCGCAACCCCCTGCGGTCAAATTGCGCGCGTCAATCGGCGGGATCAGAGGCCGATCGCGTTCAGCATCTGGTTCATGGTGCGCGACGGCTCGGCGCAGCCCGCCTCGCCCACCACCTTGGCCGGCACGCCGGCCACGGTGACGTTATGCGGCACCGGCTTCACCACCACGGAGCCGGCCGCGATACGGGCGCAGTGCCCGACCTCGATATTGCCCAGGATCTTCGCGCCAGCGCCAATCAGCACGCCATGCCGGATCTTCGGATGGCGGTCCTCATGCTCCTTGCCGGTGCCGCCGAGCGTGACGCCATGCAGAATCGAGACATCGTCCTCGATCACCGCTGTTTCGCCGACCACCAGGCCGGTGGCATGGTCGAGGAAGATGCCGCGGCCGATCCGAGCGGCCGGATTGATGTCGGTCTGGAACACCGCCGAGGAGCGGCTCTGCAAATAGAACGCGAAATCCTTGCGGCCCTGGTGAAACAGCCAATGCGCCAGGCGATGGGTCTGCAGCGCGTGGAAGCCCTTGAAGTAAAGCAGCGGATCGATGAAGCGCGCGGTCGCCGGGTCGCGGTCGAACACCGCCACCATGTCGGCGCGAAACGCGTTGCCGATGTCGGGCTGATCGCGCAACGCCTCGTCGAAGGTCTGCCGGATCAAATCGCCCGACAGCGCCTGATGATCGAGCCGCTCGGCGACGCGATGCACCACCGCATCTTCCAGCCGGTCATGATGCAGCACGCTCGCATAGATGAAAGACGCCAGTTCCGGTTCGCGGCGAACGATATCTTCCGCTTCGTTGCGGACACGCTCCCAGATCGGATCGAGCGTCGCCAACTTTGCGTTCTGCGGATTGACCTGATGCACTGTCATGTTGTTCTCGCGAATTCGAGGTTCGCCGCCATTGTAGCACGACGGGACGACGGCTGTCCCGGCGCGGTTGGCACCGCTAGCGCGCCGGATTCCGGCGCTAACGCACTGAATCAAAGAACATTCCCGAAATCGGTCAGTGCCGGCATCGACCCAGCTCACGTCAACGTGGGCGGCCGTTCGACATTATCAAGTTGCAGGGGAGCAAGTTTCTTGCCGGCCGCAACGCCCGCCGGCTATCGCGGCCGCCGCGCCAGGAAATCCAGCACGCCTTCCTTGTAGACCCGATCGCCCACCGCGCGCATGTGATCGCGGTTGGGAATGTCCAGCACCTCGGCGCCCGGGATGATGTCGCCGAGCGCCCGCGCCGAACCGGCAACTTCATCCTTGGTGCCGACTGCGATCAGCACCGGAACCCCGATCTGCGCGGCATCCTCCGCCGCCATCAGCCCGCGCGAGCCGCGCATGCAGGCGGCCAGCGCCCGGCGGTCGGAGCGGGTCTGTTCGGCAAAGGCGCGAAAGGTGCGGCCGACCGGGTCGGTGACGTCGTCGAGCGAGGCCGCCTCCAGCGCCGCAGCGACGTTCTCGCCGGGGCCGCCGCCTTCGATCAGGGCGATGCCGACGCCGGCGATGATCGCCGAACGCACCCGCGCCGGCTGCTCGAGCGCCAGCCGCGCGGTGATCCGCGCGCCCATCGAATAGCCCATCACGTCGGCGCGCTCGATCCCGAGATGATCCATCAGCGCCACCGCATCGCCGGCCATCGCCTCGATGCTGTAGGCTTCGGGCTGATACAGCTTGGCGGATTCACCGTGGCCGCGGTTGTCGAGTGCGATCACCCGGCGGCCGTGCTTCTTCAATTCGGAGACCCAGGTCGGATACACCCAGTTGACGTTCTTGTTCGATGCAAAGCCGTGGATCAGAATGATCGGGTCGCCCTCGCCTTCGTCGAGATACGCGATGTCTACACCGCCGTGGTCAAAGCTCGGCATCGGTCATTCCATGGTTCGGATCGGGAAGGTCGCAACGATGATTGCGGATTAGCAGGGCGCGCCGAGCGCGGGCAACTGCGCAGTCGGTGCATTCGCGGCGGCCTTGTCGACAACCTTGGCAGACGCCAGCAGCTTTCGCGCCCGTCTGGTCTTGCCGCGATCGATCCACGACTGCGTCATCCGCTCGGTACCGGATTTGATCGAGGCGACGAAGCCGAGCAATGCCAGCACCGCGCCGAACACCCACCAGGTGAAATTCAGCGCGCCGAGGCTGAGGAACAGCGCGCCGCGGCCGAGCAATTTGAGAATCCCGCGGGTCTGCCCGCCCTTGGCTTCCGCCAGCTGCGCGGCGCGGGCGACATCCTTCGGACCCTCGGCGATCTTCAGCGTATCGAGCGCGCCGCGGGCGCCGGCCTTCTCGCCGATCCGTCCGACATCCTTGGCCAGCCGCACCAATCCACCGGCCTTCTCGGCCCGGAACGCCGCCTTGACGGCGCTGATGGTTGCGGCCGGCTGGCTGAACGATCCACCCGCGAACGCCCGCTGCAGCGCCGGCGCATCGACCACCTCGCGCGCCGAACGGCCAGCCCACAGCGTCAGCCCCTCGCCGATCCGCCCGAGCTTGCGGGCATCCTTGACCATGGTGAGCCCGGCACGCACCGGGGCGGCGCCACCAACCGTGGCGTAGGTGGCGGCGGTCACCGCCAGCCCCGCGGCGGCGAGCCCAAGCACCAGCCGGTCGGTGTCCTCGCCCATCGCCAGATGCGTGCCCTCGCGCACCACGTCGCGGACATCGCCGAACACGAACAGATCGCCGGCGACGGTGCCGGACAGGCTGGCGACGTCGTCGGCGGTTCCGGTGACAAGGCCTGTGGCGAATTGCTGGACGCGGTGTGAGGCCGAGTTCTCCTCGGTGATCGCCGCGGCGACGCGCCGGGTCAGCTCGTCGGGAAGCGCAATGCGCCTGGCGGCGGCAAGCTCAACCAGGCTGTTGGCGAGGTCGGCATCTTTCGCCTCCAGCGCCGCAGTGATGGTCCGCGCGATCACACCTTCGTCATCCCGCAAAACGGAATTGAGCCGCAGATCGGACAGTTTGACCGGATCGTTCTGCGCAGCCAGCATCGCGCCGCCTTCGCGCGCATGCGGCAAAGCCAGCACGAAAGCCACTGCGCATAGCGCGGTGCCTGCCTTGGCCAGGCTGAGCTGCCGCCGCATGGTCCTCGATCCTTCTGCTGCGTTGCTATTCAATGTGGTGCGTCATCTCGTGGACACAACCGACCCGACGAAAGGAGGGCTTCTCCAAGGCCACCAGATTGTGTCGAATTTCCAGGGGCAATGCGTAGCCGGCCGCTCTAGGAATCATGAGCAGCTGCCGGTATGGTGCGCTGCACCGTGATGGCCCTCTCCGTTGCGACCAAAGGTGAAATTTATGTCCGACCACGTGGTTCCGCATTTTCACAATGATGCCGGCGTTGCGATCATCGAAATCGGCTCAAAGGAATTCATGTGTGTGGGAGCCAACCCGCCATTCGATCACCCGCACGTGTTTCTCGATCTCGGCAACGACAACGAGATCATCTGTCCGTATTGCTCGACCCTGTATCGATTTGCCGCCGATCTTTCACCCGGCGATGCCCGGCCGCCGGAATGCGTGCTGAGGGACAAAGTCGCCTAATCAATCCGTGGCAACCTCCCGCACCATCGTCGTTGCTGGTGCCGGCATCGGAGGATTGACGGCCTCGCTGGCGCTGGCGGCGAAGGGTTTTCGCGTCATCATCCTGGAAAAGGCCGAGCGTCTCGAGGAAGCCGGCGCCGGCCTGCAGCTGTCGCCGAATGCCAGCCGCGTACTCATCGATCTCGGACTGCGACCCCGGCTCGCGCCGCGCGCGATCGTTCCCGACGCCGTCACCGTGATGAGCGCGCGCAGCGGCGCCGAGGTGGTGCGTTTGCCACTCGGCGAGGCCGCGACGTTTCGCTGCGGCGCACCCTATTGGGTGATCCACCGCGCCGACCTGCAATCGGCGCTACAAGCCCAAGTCAACGATACGCCCGCGATCGAGCTGCGGCTCGGCTGCCAGTTCGAGGATGTCGCCAGCCATGCCAAGGGGGTCACCGTCGGGCAGCGCAGCAACGCCACGCGGCAGCAGGAACCGGCGCTGGCGCTGATCGGCGCCGACGGCATCTGGTCAAGCGTGCGCAGCCAGCTGTTTCCCGAATCGCATCCGCAATTCAGCGGCCTGATCGCGTGGCGCGGCACCATCGACGCCAAGCAATTGCCGCGCGGCATCACAGCCCGCGGCGTGCAACTCTGGATGGGATCGAACGCCCATCTGGTCGCCTACCCGATCTCGGCCGGGCGGCAGATCAACATCGTGGCGATCGTGGCCGACAGCTGGAATCGGCCGGGCTGGAGCGCCCTCGGCGAGGCCACCGAGATCAAGAACCGTTTCGCGGCGGCGCGCTGGCCGTCGCCGGCGCGGATGATGATCGGCGCCGTCGACAGCTGGAAGCGCTGGGCGTTGTTCACGATGCCGGACGGCGGGGTGTGGAGCAAAGGCGCCACCGCGCTGCTCGGCGACGCATCGCACGGCATGTTGCCGTTCGCGGCGCAGGGCGCCGGCATGGCGATCGAGGACGCCGCGGTGCTGGCGAAATGCCTCGAGGAGAGCCACGGCGAGCGCGGCACCGGCGACGCGCTGTCGGTGCCGGCAACGCTGCAACGCTACGGCCGGTTGCGGCAATCGCGGGTCGGAAGGGTGCAGCGGACCGCGCGGCAAAACGGCACGATCTATCACCTCGGAGGTCCGGCGGCGTTCGCGCGCGACCTGGTGATGAGGAGCATCGGCGGCGCGCAGCTGCTGGCACGCCAGGACTGGATCTACGACTGGCGAGCGTGATTTTCACGCCGCGTGGGGGCGGTCGCACCGATCAATAGACGGCACCGCCGGATCGCGGCGGCACATTGGTCGCTCCAGGCCTCGGCGTCGCGCCGCCCGCCGCCACGCCGGCGTCGGTGCATTTGTTGTCGTGCCAGGCTTCCTCGGCAAGCCGGGCCTGGGCACGAACCGTGATGTAGTCGTTGCGATAGGCTACTTCCGCAACCACCGAACCCGCGACACCGGTCTCAGCCTTTCTGATCAGGCCGTTCAATTCCGCGGTGCGCAGCGCCAGCGTCTTGCGGTCGGCATCGATCCGCTTGCAGTCGTACAGATTGTATTTGGCCGGATCGACGAAAGCAGCCGAAGCGGCGCTGTCAGCGAGGCCCGCGCAGCCGCCGAGGCCAAGCGTGCCGACCAAAAGCACGGCCGCAGCGGCGAGACGCGGCGTGCCCGAATGATGGCGGAGGCGGTCGATCATGGTGCTTACTAGCCGAATGGTGTTGAGTTTGGGTAAAACCACGCTTGAATGACCGCATTGAGGCCAAAACGCGGGCAAGGACAAGGGGCGGCAGGCACAGCGACCGCTTGACGGCACAGCCGATGACGCTTGCGTACCGTCCGATCGACGCAATGCCGGGTCAGCGAAGCTGGACCGACAGATTGTCCTGCCAGTTGCGGACGACGTTTTGCGAACGGCCCTGCTCCCAGCGATCGAGCTGCGTCGCCGTCAACGGCCGGGCGAACAGATAGCCCTGAACCGCATCGCAATGGAGCCGCTGCAGGAATTGATGTTGCATCGGCGTTTCGATACCCTCCGCGATCGCGCTGTATCCGAGCGCGTGGGCCATGCTGACGATCGCCCTGATGATCGCCTCGCTCTTGGGCAAACTGCCGATATCGGCAATCAACGATCGATCGATCTTCAGCGAGTCGAACGGCATTTTGGCGAGCTGCGACAGGTTGGAAAACCCGGTGCCGAAATCGTCGATCGAAATCTGAACGCCGGCATCCTGAAACTGCCTGACGCGCGATTGCGAGGCGGCGAAATCCGACATTGCCATCGACTCGGTGATCTCGATCTCGATCAATCCCGGATCGAGGTCGAACTCCGCCAAGATGGCAAGGGATTCCCGTATCAGGTTCGGGTTTTCGAACTGAATCGGCGAGACGTTGATCGCCACGCGTCGGCGGATCCCGGCGTCCAGCCATTCCCGGCATTGTCGCGCCGCCATCCGGAAGATGTGCGCGCCAAGCTGCGGCATCAATCCGGCCTGCTCGGCTATCGGAATGAAGATCGCGGGCGACACCGGTCCGCGCGTGGGATGGTCCCATCGCGCCAGCGCCTCCACCCCGACGCATTCAAGAGTCTGGCTATCGAGCTGCGGCTGATAGTGAAGGCTGAGGCCGCCATAGTCGAGCGCATAGCGAAGATCGGCCTCGATCGTGCTGCGCTCGACGATATCGTCGCGCAGCGCGGGTTCGAAGAAGGCCGCACGGTTCTTGCCGCCCTGCTTGGCGGCGTACATCGCCAGATCGGCGAAGTTCAGCAATTCCGCCGGGTCATCGCTGTCGATCGGGGTCCGGGCGATGCCGATGCTGGCGCTGATCTCGACTTCATTGTCCCAGATCAGGAAGGGTCGCCGGATCGCACTGAGGATGGCCTCGGCGTGTCGTTCGACGGCGTCGGCGCCGGTGAGGCCGGGGAACAGCAAGACGAATTCGTCGCCGGCAAAACGCGCCAGCACCGGGCCTTGCGGGGGCTCCGCCCGCAGTTCGCCGAACGTCGTCGTGTAGGCCGCGAGTTGTTCCGGCTGCCGGTCGAGCCCGTCATGGATGATGCGATCGCCCACCAGCCTGAGCAATTCGTCGCCGGCTTCGTGACCGAGCACGTCGTTGATCTTCTTGAATCCGTCGAGATCGATGAACATCACCGCGCCCTCGCCGGCGGCATCCTGCGCGGTGAGTTGGCTGAGCATATGGGCGACCACGGCGCGGTTGGGCAGTCCCGTCACCATGTCGCTGTGGGCCAGGGCGTTCATGCGCACGATATTGGAATTGAACCGCCCCACCATTTTGCGGAAACTGTCCGCCAGCCCGCCGACTTCGCAGGCGCAGTCGACTTCGAGCGGACTGTCGAAATTGCCGGCGGCGATCGCCTCGGTGCCCGCGCGCAGCGCGCCGATCTGCGTGGCCAGTTTTCTGGCCGCCAGATAGGTGACCGCGGCCGGCAACAGGATCGACAGCACGCAGGAGGCCGCGAGCGCGGCGCCCCTCGCGGATTCTGGTTGGGCGAGAAAATAGAGCTGGGCGCCCACGCACAGCGCCGAGAAACCCGCCGCCATCAGGCCGAAGCGGATCGCAATGCTGTTCAGCCCTTTTCCCTTGCCTTGCGTCATCAGTTTACAATCAGCGACCGGCTGCTCGAAATGTTCGGTGAGTTGATGTCATCATAGTCGAAGCGAATGAAGAGATCGGGAAACCGCATTCGCGAATTCCCGACCCGGCGTTTCCCCGAAATTAATCCGGATGCCGCCTTCCCCTGGAACAGCCGTCCTCTCTACCAAAATACCATCTAATATATTGGACCCTAAGGGCGAACAGTCGCACGGATGTGATGAAATCCGCGTTAGTCCAGCGACGGCCATCAGCGCTCAAGAGCAGCACCGACCAAGCGGCGGTTTTCGACATTCCGTCAGCGCGGATTCCTGCAGCCAGGCCAAGCGACGGAGATCGGTCGTCACCAAGGTCATGCATCTCAGCAGGCTGCCGGTCACCCTGGAGAAATCGACGCTCCGCGCCGACCGGGGTCTGGGTATCCTGTGCGCCTAGCTTTGCCGGTGGTGGTGGCGCCGGCAATGGCATCCGCGATGAACTCAACGGCCGACGGTTTCGCGCTGCAAGGCCGTTCCACGCGAATTTCACGTATTTGTACGAGCCGTGGACTTTACTCGCCAGAAACCGACAAAGCACATTTCGGCGCCAAGCGACGGAAAAACAACGACGCATTGGCGGTGTAGAGCGCATTAAACCGCATAACGGAAATATAGGTCAAAGTTACCATGGCAATAGATCTCCATCGCCTAGCTTATGTCAGTCGAAATCGCATTTCTGGTTCAGCGGACGACGTGGAGCAGCAGGTGCATGCTATCCTTTCATCGTCCTGGCGTAACAACCCACATCTCGGCATCACCGGCGCACTCATTTTCAATTCTGGTATTTTCGCCCAGGTTCTGGAAGGCGCTCGGCAGGACATTGATACGATGTTCGACAAGATCCGGCATGACAGTCGGCATGATCACGTCGAGGTTCTTGCCCACGAACCAACGCCGGTTCGGACATTCCCGTTGTGGTCCATGGCATTCATCGGCCGCTCGCACGAGGGAAGGAACCTCTTCGGTCACCTAGGCGAGGCAACCGATTTCGAGTCCAGGCGGATGCGAGGCGAGTGCCTCTTCAAGAGGATGCGCAGGATCGTCATCGAGCAAGAAACGCGCGCCGCTTAGTGTTCTGGCGTCTTGGTGACACGCCAGCCCCGACCCGACTTCAGCGCGAGGGACGTATTGGCGCGGAGGGGCGCGGCTTCCGCCACCGATCGGTCGCAACTCGAAATGTTCGACCGTTTGACTGCGCCACTTGACGGCATTGCCGACGCACTCCGATCGGTGCGTGCAGGTCCATGATTCTATTGGTCAATCTATACTGGTGCGGACGGCGGGAATCGAACCCGCACGACGTTGCCATCGAGGGATTTTAAGTCCCTTGCGTCTACCAGTTCCGCCACGTCCGCATCGGCCGCCCGGCCGTGCCCTGGCCACCGGCCGGCAATGCCTTGATGGGCGCCAAGATGCGGCATTCATAGTCGAGGGCACGGCGCAAAGCAAAGCGGCCCTGCGCCGGCGCGCTTTGACAACGCCAGCGAAATTCAGTTCGATACCGTTGTGTCCGGCGGCGGTCACCTCGCCCGCCGATTGCGCCGCCAGCTCCAACCGTCCCCCGCAGCGCCCGCCCCAGCTGCCAATGAGAGGCCCCATGCCCAATATCGAGCGCATCGACGGCTATGCCGAGGAACTGACCGCGATCCGCCGCGATCTGCATGCCCATCCGGAGATCGGCTTCGAGGAAGTCCGCACTTCCGGCATCGTCGCCGACAAGCTGGCGCAATGGGGCATCGAGGTGCATCGCGGCCTCGGCGGCACCGGCGTGGTCGGCGTGCTGAGGGGCAAAGGCAACGGCACGGGCCGGATCGGGCTGCGCGCCGACATGGACGCGCTGCCGATGGAGGAAAACACCAATCTGCGCTGGCGCTCGACCATCCCGGGCCGGTTCCACGGCTGCGGCCATGACGGTCACACCACGATGCTGCTGGGCACCGCGCGCTATCTCGCCGAGACCCGCGACTTCGACGGCACCGTGCATTTCATCTTCCAGCCCGCCGAGGAAGGCCTCGGAGGCGCCCGCGCCATGATCGCCGACGGGCTGTTCCAGAAGTTTCCCTGCGACGAGATTTACGGCCTGCACAACGCGCCCGACCTCGCCCATGGCGAGGTCGCGGTGCTGCCCGGCCCCGCGATGGCGGCGGCGGATTTCTTCGACATCACCATCAGCGGCTACGGCGCCCACGGGGCGATGCCGGAGCGCTCCAAGGACCCGGTGGTGATCGCGATGACGCTGGGCCAGGCGATGCAGAGCATCGTCAGCCGCAACGTCGATCCGCTGCAGGCGGCTGTGCTGTCGATTACCCAGATCCATTCCGGCTCGGCCTACAACGTGATTCCGGGCGAAGCCAAACTGTGCGGCACGGTGCGTTGCTTCGACGAAGGCGTCCGCAAGCTGATGCGCGAGCGGATGCACAAGCTGGCCGCCGGCATCGCGCTGGCGTTCGATGTCGAGATCAAGGTCGATATCCGCGATGGCTTCAGCGTGCTGGTCAATGAGCAGGAACAGAGCGACGTCGTCGCCGAGGTGGCGCGAACCGTGGTCGGCGCCGACAATGTCATCACCCGGGCGCAGCCGAAGATGGGCTCCGAGGATTTCGCCGACATGCTGCACGCGGTGCCCGGGGCGTATTTCTGGCTCGGCCATCACGGCTCGGTGCCGGTGCATAATCCGGGATACGTGCTTGACGACAACATGCTGCCGGTCGGCGCCAGCATGTTCGCCCGCATCATCGAAACCCGGCTGCCGCTGACGTCTAATGTCTGACGGCGTCGCCAAGGCGGCCACCGCGCTGCACGACCTCACCGCCGTCGAACTGATCGAGGGCTTCCGCGCCAAGGCGTTTTCGCCGGTAGAGGCGCTCGACGACGTGCTCGCCAATATCTCGCGCTGGGAGCCGTCCATCAAGGCGCTGTACGCATTCGATCCGGACGGCGCCCGCGCGGTGGCCAAGGCCTCGACCGAACGCTGGCGCAATGGCGCGCCGATCGGCCCGCTCGACGGCGTGCCGACCACGATCAAGGAGAACGTCGCGACAAAAGGTGTGCCGATCCCGCTCGGTGCCGCCACGACAAAGCTGGTGCCGGCCGCGCTCGATGCGCCGCCGTCGGCGCGGCTGCGCGAAGCCGGCGCGGTGATTTTCTCGAAGACCACGATGCCGGACTACGGCATGCTGTCGTCCGGGCTGTCGTCGTTTCATCCCCTCACCCGCAATCCGTGGGACCTCTCCAAGAACACCGGCGGCTCCAGTGCCGGCGCCGGCGCGGCAGGCGCGGCCGGCTACGGTCCGTTGCATCTCGGCACCGACATCGGCGGCTCGGTGCGACTGCCGGCGTGCTGGTGCGGCATCTTTGCGCTGAAACCAAGCCTGGGGCGGATTCCGATCGACCCGCCCTATGTCGGCCGCTGCGCCGGCCCGATGACCCGCACCGTCGCCGACGCCGCGCTGATGATGAGCGTGCTGTCGCTGCCCGACGCCCGCGACGGCATGAGCCTGCCGCCGAACGATTTCGACTGGAGCGCGCTTGCGATCGAACCGCGCGGCTTGCGGATCGGGCTGATGCTGGACGCCGGCGTCGGCCAGGCGCTGGAGCAGCCGGTGCGCGACGTCGTGGTGAGGGCTGCGAAGGCGTTCGAGGCCGCCGGCGCGCTCGTCACCGAAGTCGCTGGCGTGATGACGCGCGAGACGCTTGACGGCCTCGATCATTTCTGGCGGGCGCGGATGTGGGACGACGTCGCCAAATTCACCCCGGAGCAGCGCGCCAGGATGCTGCCCTATATCGAGCGCTGGGCAGAGACCGGCGCCACATTGTCCGGCGTCGACGTGATCCGCGGCTTCAACGCCACCATGACGATCCGCGCCGCCGCGGCGAAACTGTTCTCGAGCCTGGCCTACGTGCTGTCGCCGGTGTCGCCGGTGGTGAAATTCGCCGCCGAGCTGGCCTCGCCGCTCAACGATCCCGACAAGCCGTTCGAGCACATCGGCTATACCGTGCCGTGGAACATGTCGGAGCATCCCGCCGCCTCGATCAATGCCGGCTATGATGCCAGCGGATTTCCGATCGGCCTGCAGATCGTCGGCCGCCGCTTCGACGATCTCGGCGTGCTGCGGATGGCGAAAGCGTTCGAAGGTATCCGCGGCCCGCAGCGGCCATGGCCGTCGCCGCCGAAGTAAGGCGCGTTTCGCGTCATTGCGAGCGAAGCGAAGCAATCCAGGACTGCAGGCAAGAACTAGATTGCTTCGTCACAAGAGCTCCTCGCAATGACGTTGAACTGCGTCGCCGAACATGCTTCAAAAAATGCAACGAACAACAGTCGGGAGCAAACCAACATGGCGTATGAGACCATCAAATACGAGGTCGCCGACCAGATTCTCACCATCACCCTGAACCGGCCCGACAAGCTCAACGCCTTCAACGGCACCATGCAGGCCGAGCTGATCGATGCGTTCGACAAAGCCGACGCCGACGACAATGTCCGCGCCATCATCGTCACCGGCGCGGGCCGCGGCTTTTGCGCCGGCGCCGATCTGTCGGCGGGCGCCGACACCTTCGATCGTGATGCGCGGCGCGGCCCGGTGAAACGGCTGCCGTCCGGTGAGGTCGACTACAGCGATCCGCAAGTGCGCGACGGCGGCGGCCAGGTGACGCTGCGGATCTTCAAATGCCTGAAGCCGGTGATCGCCGCTGTCAACGGCCCGGCGGTCGGGATCGGCGCCACCATGCTGCTGGCGATGGATATCCGGATCGCCTCGGAGAATGCCCGGTTCGGCTTCGTGTTCTCGCAGCGCGGCATCGTGCCGGAAGCGGCGTCGAGCTGGTTTCTGCCGCGCATCGTCGGCATCTCGCAGGCGCTGGAATGGTGCTACAGCGGCAAGGTGTTCCCGGCGCAGGAAGCGCTGGCCGGCCGGCTGGTCAGCCAGGTGGTGCCGCCGGACCAATTGCTGCCGACCGCCCGCGCGCTGGCGAAGAGCTTTGTCGAGAAGACCGCGCCGGTGTCGATCGCGCTGATCCGGCAGATGATGTGGCGAATGCTCGGCGCCGACGATCCGATGGAGGCGCACAAGGTCGACAGCCGCGGCATCTATGCGCGCGGCCGCTCCGAGGACGTCAAGGAAGGCGTGGTGTCGTTCCTGGAAAAGCGCCCGGCGGAGTTCAAGAACAAGGTCTCGGCCGACATGCCGTCGTATTTCCCGTGGTGGGACGAACGGGACTATCAGTAACGCTGAAACTACTTCGCGTTCGTCATTCCGGGGATGCAATTCGGTCGGCGTAGCCGGCCGAAGCGCAGGCCCGGAATCCATCCTCCGCAGTGCCGCGTGTGGATGAGGCCATCGATCTCATTCCAGCCCGGGGGCTATGGATTCCGGGCTCGCTCACAGCTATCGCTGCACGCGCCCCGGAATGACGAACTTGAATCATCCAAGCGAAGAGCTCGTGCTCATCCTATCGAACACCGCTCAGCTCTTCGCCGCTACCCCGCGCGCCGCCTGCAATTCCGGAAAGTCCTCTTCGCGGAATTCGGCGCCGCGCAGATTGTCGGCACGGTCGTCGTCATGTTCGAGCCGGCGCAGTTGAACGCGGCGGATCTTGCCGGAGATCGTCTTCGGCAATTCGGTGACCAGCTCGAGCCGCCGGATCCGCTTGAACGGCGCCAGCCGCTGCTGCAGATGCTGGAAGATCGACAGCGCGGTGTCGCGCGAGCGCTCATTGCCCGCCGTCAGCATCACATAGGCTTTCGGGATCGCGAGCCTGATCGGATCAGGGCTCGGCACCACCGCGGCTTCCGCCACCATCTCGTGCTCGAGCAGGATGCTCTCCAGCTCGAACGGGCTGATGCGATAGTCGGATGATTTGAACACGTCGTCGGAGCGGCCGACGAAGGTGAGATAGCCCTCGTCGTCGGCGAACACCACGTCGCCGCTGCGATAGAGTTCGCCGTCGGCGCCGCTCAGCTTGCCGCCCTCGCCCTGGTAGCCCTGCATCAGCCCGGCGGGCCGCGAGGCGCCCAGCACCAGCGTGACCTCGCCCTCCTTCGACGGCTGGCCGTCCGCATCGGTGATCTTGACGGCGTAGCCCGGCAGCGGCCGGCCCATCGAGCCGATCTTCACCTTCTGCCCCGGCGAATTGCCGACCATCGCGGTGGTCTCAGTCTGGCCGTAGCCGTCGCGGATGGTCAGCCCCCACGCCGCCTTGACCTGGTCGATTACTTCCGGATTGAGCGGCTCGCCGGCGCCGCAGACCTCGCGCAAGCTGACCTTGAAGTCGGCGAGCTTCTCCTGGATGAACAGCCGCCACACCGTCGGCGGCGCGCACAGCGTGGTGACGCCGCAGCGCCCGATCGTCGCCAGCAGGCCCTTGGCATCGAACCGCGGCTGGTTGACCACGAACACCGCGGCGCCGGCGTTCCACGGCGCAAAGAAGCAGCTCCAGGCGTGTTTCGCCCAGCCCGGCGAGGAGATATTCAGATGCACGTCGCCGGGCTGCAGCCCGAGCCAGAACATCGTCGACAGCCCGCCGACCGGATAGCTGCGCTGGCTGTGCCGCACCAGCTTCGGCTTCGCCGTGGTGCCGGAGGTGAAATACAGCAGCATCGGATCGTCGGCCTGGGTCGGACCGTCCGGCTGGAACGTATCGGGAAACGCCGCGGTCTGTTCGAACGGCAGCCAGCCGTCATGCGCGGCCGTCGCCCCGACCACGACGCGGGTGAGATTGTCGCCGCCGAGGCCGGCGAATTTCGCCACCTGATCCTGCGACGCCACCACCAGCCTGGCGCGGCCGCGATCGAGCCGGTCGCGCAATTCCTCGGTGGTCAGCAGCGTGGTGGCCGGAATCACCACCACGCCGAGCTTCATCGCCGCCAGCATGGTCTCCCATAGCGACACCACATTGCCGAGCAGCAGCAGCAAATGATCGCCGCGCTTCAGCCCCTTGGCGCGCAGGAAATTCGCCACCTGATTAGAGCGTCGCGACAGCGTCGTAAAGGAGAGCTTGGTTTCCTTGTTGCTGGCGGCGTCGACGATCCACAGCGCGGTGCGATCGCGGCTCAAAGGATCGGTGGCGAGCCCGGCGTCGAACCAGTCCAGCGCCCAGTTGAACGGCACCGGATCGGGCCAGCGGAAGTTCGCGACCGCGGTGTCGTAGTCGGTGCGGTGTTCCAGCAGGAATGCGCGGGCTTGTTGAAATGTGGTCATGCTATCAGCCCCAATGATCGACTTCGAAACTGTCCCGAGATCTCGCGTCGTCATTGCGAGGAGCGAAGCGACCAAGCAATCCAGAAACTCTGTGGTTGACGCTCTGGATTGCTTCGCTTCGCTCGCAATGACGGCGACAAGTCCATCTCGCTACGACCACTTCCCCGCCTGTTCGCGCAGATAGTTGATGATCCCGGAGAAGTCCGCGCCGCCGTTGCCGGCCGCTTCGAACGCCGTATAGATGTCCGCGGCGTGGGCGCCGAGCGGGGTCGCGGCGCCGGCGGCTTTCGCTGCCTCCTGCGACAGCCGCAGATCCTTCAGCATCAGCGCCGCGGCGAAGCCGGGCTTGTAGCCGTTGTTGGCGGGCGAAGCGGGCACCGGGCCTGGCACCGGGCAGTAGCTGGTCAGCGACCAGCATTGTCCCGACGAGGTCGAGGCGACGTCGAACAGCGCCTGATGCGACAGGCCAAGCTTTTCCGCGAGGGTGAACGCTTCGCTGACCGCGATCATCGAGATGCCGAGGATCATGTTGTTGCAGATCTTGGCCGCCTGCCCCGCGCCGGCGCCGCCGCAATGCACGATCTTCTTGCCCATCAGTTCAAGCACCGGCTTCGCCGCCGCGAAGGCCGCCGCGGAGCCGCCGGCCATGAAGGTCAGCGTCGCGCCCTTGGCGCCGCCGGTGCCGCCGGACACCGGCGCGTCGATCGAGGCGATGCTGTGCCTGGCGGCCTGCGCATGAGCCTCCACCGCGCTTTCGACGTCGATGGTCGAGCAGTCGATGATCAGTGATCCCTTGGCCAGATGCGGCAGGATTTCGCCCCAGACCGCGCGCACATGCTTGCCGGCCGGCAGCATGGTGACGATCACGCTGGCACCCTTCACCGCGTCGATCGCCGAGGCCGCGATCGCCACGCCGTCGGCCTTCGCGGCGTCGCAGGAGGCCGCGGCCAGATCGAAGCCCGTGACCTTGCGGCCGGCCTTGACCAGATTGGCGGCCATCGGGCCGCCCATGTTGCCGAGACCGATGAATGCAATACTCGTCATATCCTGCCCCCTCGCCCTGATGTCCCGGAATTCTAATCCGGGAATTTCAACTCGTCGCCGCCCCGATGGATGAAGTATCGCGCCACGATCTCCGGAGTCACGTTCTCGATCCGCGCCGGCTGCCATTGCGGATTGCGGTCCTTGTCAATCACCGCGGCGCGGATGCCCTCGACGAAATCAGCACTAACGAACACCTGCAGCGCCGCGCGATATTCGTTGATCAGGCATGCCTCGAGCGACGCGGCTTCGCGCGCCATCCGCAGCAGCTTCAACGCCACCTTGAGGCTGGTCGGGGATTTGCCGAGCAGCGTCTGCAACGTGGCCTGCGCAAATTCCGACGTTTGATGCGCCAGCGCGATCACGATCTCCTCGATGCTGTCGGGGCCGAACAGCGCGTCGATCTCCGCGCTGTGGCGCTGCGCCGGGCCGAATTCGAGCGTTGCGGCGAAGCGTGCGATGATGCTGCTCACCTGCTCGGCGCTGGCACCGACCGGCGCCGCGGTCAGCGCCGTGCGTAGCGCCGGCCACGCCTGCGACGGCACATAGGCGTCGGCGAATTTCGCGTGGATGGCGTCGGCGCCATTCATGGTCTCGCCGGTGAGACCGAAGTAAGTGCCTATCTCGCCGGGGGAGCGCGACAGCAACCAGGTGCCGCCGACATCGGGGAAGAAGCCGATGCCGACTTCCGGCATGCCGATCTTGGTTCGATCGGTGACGATGCGGTGGCTGCCATGCGCGGCGATTCCGACGCCGCCGCCCATCACCAGACCATCCATGAACGCCACATAGGGCTTCGGATATTTCGCGATCCGCGCATTCATGATGTATTCTTCGCGCCAAAACACCTTACCTAGATCGCCGCCGGCGCGCGCGCTGTCATAGAGCCCGCGAATATCGCCGCCGGCGCACAGCCCGCGCTCGCCGGCGCCTTCGATCAGGATCAGCGCCACCGCCGGATCGGCCTCGAACGCATCAAGCGCGGCGTCGATGCCACGCGCCATCTCCAGCGTCATCGCATTCAGCGTCTTCGGCCGGTTCAGGCGAATGACTCCGGCGGCGCCTTCGCGCCGCGCGATCAGGTCGGGCTCGGTCACCGGCGCATTCATCGCGCGCCCTCGATCAGCTTGCGCGCCACGATCAGCCGCATGATTTCGTTGGTCCCTTCCAGAATTTGATGCACGCGCAGATCGCGGACGATCTTCTCGATGCCGTATTCGGCAAGATAACCATAGCCGCCGTGCAGCTGCAGCGCCTGGTTGGCGACCTCGAAGCCGACATCGGTGCCGAACCGCTTCGCCATCGCGCACAGCATGGTGGCGTCGTGATCCTTGCGATCGAGCGCCGCCGCCGCGCGCCAGACAAAGGTCCGCGCCGCTTCCAGCTCGGTCGCCATGTCGGCAAGGCGAAATTGCAGCGCCTGGAATTCGTCGAGCCGTTTGCCGAACGCCTTGCGCTCTTTCATGTAACTCAGCGACTTGTCGAGCGCCGATTGCGCGCCTCCGAGCGAACAGGCCGCGATGTTGATGCGGCCGCCGTCGAGCCCGGCCATCGCGATCTTGAAGCCGATGCCCTCGTCGCCGAGCCGATTGGCAACCGGCACTCGCGCATTTTCGAAAATCACCGCGCAGGTCGGCTGCGCGTTCCACCCCATCTTGCGCTCGTTGGCGCCGAACGCCAGGCCGGGCGTGTCGCCCTCCACCACCAGCGTGGAAACGCCGCCCGGGCCGTCCTGGCCGGTGCGCACCATCACCACATAGAGGCCAGCCTGGCCGGCGCCGGAGATGAACTGTTTCTGGCCATTGAGGACGTAATGATCGCCGTCCCGCACCGCGCGGGTGCGTAGCGCCGCGGCGTCGGAGCCGGAGCCCGGCTCGGTCAGGCAATAGCTCGCCAGCAGCTCCATGCTGCACAGCCGCGGCAGCCATTTGCGGCGCTGCGTATCGTTGCCATAGGCGTCGATCATCCAGCTCGCCATGTTGTGGATCGAGATGAAGGCCGACGAGGTCGGGCAGCCCTGCGCCAGCGCCTCGAAGATCAATGCGGCATCGAACCGGGTCATCGCCGACCCGCCGACGTCGTCGCGGATGTAGATGCCGCCGATCCCGAGCGCGGCGGCCTGCCGCATCACCTCGACCGGGAAGAATTTCTCCTCGTCCCATTGCAGCGCGTGCGGCGCGATGTTGTCGGCGGCGAAATCGCGCGCCATGTCGCGGATCGCGATCTGGTCTTCGGTGAGGGTGAAGTGGGTCATGAGGGATGCCAATCGGACAGAAACAACACGTGGCGCGCGAGATCGGTACCCACGAGTTTGGCGGTGAATCGGCGGTCCGCGGTCACCAATTGTGCGTCAAGACGTCGCGCGGTCTCGAGATAGATGAGATCATAGATCGGATGCCGCAGCTTGCAGGCATTTTCGAGCGCCGGCGCAATCAACTCATCAACGTCGATCAGTTCCGGCAATAGCGCCGGCAGCGTACTGAAGTGATACGTAGCCTCCCGGCTGCTCAGCAACCCTTGGATCGTCTTGCGGGCAAGCGCGTTGGCAATCTCGGTAATGATGAGTCGTGGCGCAACCAGGCGATCCGGCACACCGGACAGATCTCTCGCCACGTCGGACATTTCTTCGGGCACGAGCCATTTGAGCGCTACGCTGGCATCGATTACCAACGTCCTCACATCAGACCTTCTCTGATTTCATCGAGTGTCAGGGATGGCTGAATGCCATTGCAGCGGGAGTGCAAATATCGAATGGTGGCTACACGCTCTTCGGGCGTGAGAGGTTGCTTTCGTTCAAGCAGGAACTCGACCTCCTGCTCGAACGTCCGGCCGTTCGCGCGCGCGCGGCGCTCGAACGACGCATCCATTTCCTCGACGCGGCTCAGATTTTTCGTCTCTGCCATGGCGCTCTCCAGGATACACTTTTAGAATCTACCTCACTTCATCGTCGGAATCGAGAATTCCGCGCCCTCCTTGACGCCCGACGGCCAGCGCGCGGTGACGGTCTTGGTCTTGGTGTAGAAGCGGATCGAATCCGGGCCGTGCTGGTTGAGGTCGCCGAAGCCGGATTTCTTCCAGCCGCCGAAGGTGTAGTAGGCGATCGGCACCGGGATCGGGACGTTGATGCCGACCATGCCGACGTTTACTTTCGCCGCGAAGTCGCGGGCGGCGTCGCCGTCGCGGGTGAAGATTGCGACGCCGTTGCCATAGTCGTGGTCGGACGGCAGCGCCAGCGCCTCGGCGTAGTCGTGGGCGCGGACCACGCTCAGCACCGGGCCGAAGATCTCTTCTTTGTAGATCCGCATGTCCTTGGTGACGTTGTCGAACAGGCAGCCGCCCATGTAGAAGCCGTTCTCGTAGCCCTGCATCTTGAAGCCGCGGCCGTCGACCGCCAGCGTGGCGCCTTCCTTGACGCCGATCTCGACGTAATCCTTGACCCGCTCCAGCGCCGCCTTGGTCACCAGCGGGCCGAAATCGGCGGACGGGTCGGTCGACGGGCCGATCTTCAGCGCCTCGACGCGCGGGATCAGCTTTGCCATCAACTTGTCGGCGGTGGCCTTGCCGACCGGCACCGCGACCGAGATCGCCATGCAGCGCTCGCCGGCCGAGCCGTAGCCGGCGCCGATCAGCGCGTCGACGGTCTGGTCGATGTCGGCGTCGGGCATGATGATGGCGTGGTTCTTGGCGCCGCCGAAGCACTGTGCCCGCTTGCCGGTCGCGGCCGCGCGCTCATAGATGTATTGCGCGATCGGCGAGGAGCCGACGAAGCCGACGGCCTTGATGTCGGGATCGTCGAGGATGGCGTCGACCGCTTCCTTGTCTCCGTTGACGACGTTGAGAATGCCCGGCGGCAGCCCGGCCTCGATCATCAGCGCGGCCAGCGCCATCGGCACGCCGGGATCGCGCTCCGACGGCTTCAGGATGAAGGCGTTGCCGCAGGCGATCGCGGGGGCGAATTTCCACATCGGGATCATCGCGGGAAAATTGAACGGGGTGATGCCGGCGACGACGCCGAGCGGTTGCCGCATCGAATAGATGTCGATGCCGGGGCCGGCGCCTTCCGTATATTCGCCCTTCATCAGATGCGGGATGCCGCAGGCGAACTCGACAACTTCGAGGCCGCGCTGAATGTCGCCCTTGGCGTCAGGGACGGTCTTGCCGTGTTCGCGCGCCAGCAGATCGGCGAGCTTGTCGTAGTCGCGCTGCGCCAGTTCGAGGAATTTCATCATGATGCGGGCGCGGCGCTGCGGATTGGTGGCGCCCCATTCGACCTGGGCGGCCTTGGCGTTCTCGACCGCGGCGCGGAGCTCGGCCTTGCTCGCCAGGTCCACCTTGGCCTGGACCTCGCCGGTCATCGGCTCGAATACGTCCGCCGTGCGCCCGGATGCTCCCTTGACCTCACGGCCGCCGATAAAGTGCCCGATTGAACGCATGCGATCCTCCTGAAGGCTGTTTTCAGGACATCTTGAACAGACTTTTTGCGAGTTTGGGAAGGGCCTCGGCGAGCAACGCCGTGGCGAAAATGCCGGGGCACGC
Source organism: Rhodopseudomonas sp. (assembly GCF_013377015.1). Classification (GTDB taxonomy): domain Bacteria; phylum Pseudomonadota; class Alphaproteobacteria; order Rhizobiales; family Xanthobacteraceae; genus JARJEH01. The sequence continues at coordinate 22,514 of NZ_JACABA010000003.1, forward strand.
ATGCGACCATGGTCGCAGCCGCCGTCCCGCGATCCAATCGCAGCTGCGGCTCAAGCTTGCGGCTTGGTCGCCGGCCTGACGGCAGCCTTGCGGGCGCGCGGTTTTGCCGACGAGTTGACCGCCGCGGCGCGGCTCAGCACGGCTTCGCGGCCGGCTTCGAGAATATCGTCGGACAGTTCGCCGCTGCCGGCGATGCGTGCCAGCACCAGCGTCCCCATCATGGTGGCCAGCGTCGCCACCGCCTGTTTGCGCGCCGCCTTGGGCGGCGCATCGATGATCTGCGAGGCCATCATCTCGAGCATCTGCTCAAGCTTGGCCGCAAACGCCCGGCGGGTTTTCGGGCTCTCGCGGGCGATTTCCGCGCCCAGCGCCGGGACCGCGCAGCCGCGGCCGGGGTCGTCGCGATGGGTCGGCGTCAGGTAGGAATTGACGATCGCGGCGAGCCGCTGCTGGGGCGGCAACTCGCTGACGAGCTTGCGCCAGCGCTCGGTGGAACGGTCCATCGCAAAGGCAAACGCCTCGATCACCAGCGCCTCGCGGGAATCGAAATGGGCGTAGAACCCGCCATGGGTCAGGCCGGCGTCCTTCATCAGGTCAGCGACGCCGATGCCATGGGCACCCTTTTCGCGCAGCCGCACCGAGGCCTTCTTCACAATCCGGGCGTGGGTTTCGAGCTTGTGTTCCTTGGAGTATCGCATCCGCTGTCCATAAAATGTTCGTAGTCATATAATATCTAACTCTATAGCCCAATTTGGCGGAAATAGCGCACTATTTCGCACCTTATTGAGACGCGGCGCCAACATAGTGCGGGCGCCGCGTCCCCGCTCTTGACAAGACCGGGCTGGAACCGGAACTGGAGCATCAAGGGCGCAACCGTGCCCCGCGTCGACAAGAACATGGGAGGCAATCCATGCAGATGCTCAACACCTATTGCGGTGTCGACCGCGACCTGCGCGGCGTGGTCCGGATGACGATCTGCAACGCCGGCTCGCTCAATATCCTGAGTTCCGCGGTAATCAACGGCGTCCGCGAGGGTCTCGGGCAGCTGGTGACGGAACCCGAAATCCGCGTGCTGGTGATCGCCGGAGCCGGCAACAAGAGCATGATCGGCGGCGCCGACATCAAGGAAATGGCGACGCTGGACCAAGCTTCGGCGGAGACCTTCATCACCGGGCTGCGCGATTTGTGCGAGGCGGTGCGGGCGTTTCCGGCGCCCGTGATCGCGCGGATGCCCGGCTGGTGCCTCGGCGGCGGTCTGGAATTCGCCGCCGCCTGCGATTTCCGGGTCGCGGCACACGACGCCACATTCGGCATGCCCGAGGTGCGGGTCGGCATTCCCTCGGTGATCCACGCCGCCCTGCTGCCGCGGCTGATCGGCTGGGGCCGCGCCCGCTGGCTGCTGATGACCGCGGCCAATATCGACGCGCCGACCGCGCTCTCCTGGGGCCTGATCGACGTGGTGGCGCCGCCGGGCGGCCTCGACGCGGCGGTGGAAAGCCAGGTCGCGGCGCTACTGGAATGCGCGCCGCAGGCGCTGCGGGCGCAGAAGGAGCTGCTGAAGGCCTGGGAGGAACTACCGCTGAAGGAATCAGTCGATCTCAGCATCAAGGTGTTCGGCCAATCCTACCTCACCGGTGAGCCGCAGCGACTGATGGGCGAATTCGTCAACCGCAAACGGTGAGCGGCGTCCGCTGCAGCAGACCGCCACGGCCTTTTGTGCTGCGGCGCGATTGCAAATTCCACCCCACATCATATGATGATGATCATTCAAAACGACGTCGGCATGCATGACGCCTGCCGAAACCCAGCAGGTCCCTCATGATTTCAGACTGGCTGTCGGCCGCCCTCGCCCGCCGCAACATCCACTATGGCTGGGTGATGGTGGGGGTCACCTTCCTCACCGCGCTGGTCTCGGCCGGCGCGGTCGGCGCGCCGGGCGTCTTCATTGTGCCCCTGCAGAAGGAATTCGGCTGGAGCACCGCGGAGATATCCTCGGCGCTGTCGGTTCGCTTCGTGCTGTTCGGGCTGATGGCGCCGTTCGCCGCGGCGCTGATGAACCGCTACGGGCTGCGCAATGTCGCATTGTCGGCGCTGCTAATCGTCACCACCAGCCTGCTGGCCTCGCTGGCGATGACCAAGGTCTGGCACCTGATGCTGCTGTGGGGCGTCGTGGTGGGGATCGGCACCGGCATGACCGCACTGGTGCTCGGCGCAACGATTGCGACGCGCTGGTTCGCGCAGCGGCGCGGCCTGGTGATCGGGATCATGACCGCCAGCGTCGCCACCGGGCAACTGGTCTTCCTGCCGCTGCTGGCCAGCCTGACCGAACGGATGGGCTGGCGGATGGCGCTCGCGTTCGTCTGCGTGATGCTGGCGGTGGCGGCATTCGGCGTGCTGCTGGTGATGCGCGACCGGCCCAGCGATCTCGGGCTGCGGCCGTTCGGCGACGCCGGGACGCAGCCGATCGCGCCGCCGCCGCCGAACACCGCGCCGATCATGGCCGCGGCGCTCGGCGCCCTGCGCGACGCCGCCAAGACCAGGGTGTTCTGGGTGCTGTTCTTCACCTTCTTCATCTGCGGCGCCTCGACCAACGGGCTGATTCAGGTGCACCTGATTCCGTTGTGTGCCGACTTCAACATCCCGCAGGTCGAGGCCGCCGGGTTGCTCGCCGCGATGGGGATCTTCGACTTCTTCGGCACCCTGCTGTCCGGCTGGCTGTCGGACCGCTACGATAACCGCTGGCTGCTGTTCTGGTATTACGGCCTGCGCGGGCTGTCGCTGCTGGCACTGCCGTTCACCGACTTCTCGTTCTATGGGCTGTCGCTGTTCGCGTTGTTCTACGGCCTCGACTGGGTCGCGACAATCCCGCCGACGGTGCGGTTGACGGCGCAGAAATTCGGTCCCGAGCGCGCCAATCTGGTGTTCGGCTGGATCTTCGCCGGCCATCAGCTCGGCGCCGCCACCGCGGCGTTCGGCGCCGGGCTGTCGCGCACCATGCTGGCAAGCTACTTGCCGGCGTTCTTCATCGCCGGCGCGCTGTGCATCGTCGCGGCGCTGATCATCATGACCATCGCCCGCCATTCGAAGCCGGCGGTGGCGTAGCCGCCGCCGAGCCCTGCGTACTGATCCTGAGGCGCGCACATCTCGGTGCGCGTCTCGAAGGATGAAGCTGCGACTATGGCCGGATTGCCATCGTGGCGAAGCCCGGAGTGCGCAGCGGTTCGGCCAGCCGGGCGAATTCGCACAGCAGCGAGCGGGTCTTGCGCGGGTCGATGATCTCCTCGACCCAGAACCGCTCGGCGGAGCGGAACGGCGAGCGCAGCTTGTTGAGCCGGTCCTCGATCTCCTTCAGCTTGGCGTCGGGATCTTCCGCCTCGGCGATGTCCGCGCGATAGGCCGCCTCGATGCCGCCTTCCAGCGGCAGCGAACCCCAATAGGCCGACGGCCACGCATAGCGCATCGAGAACTTGTTGGCGGGCTGATGCACCACGCCGGCGACGCCGAAGCAATTGCGCACGATGATGGTGCACCACGGCACCGTGGACTGATTGACCGCCGCCATGGCGCGGACGCCGTGGCGGATAGTTGCGGCCTTCTCGGCGTCGAGCCCGATCATGAAGCCTGGGCAGTCCATCAGGTAGACCACGGGCAGATGGAATGTCTCGGCGAGGTCGACGAACCGCACCACCTTCTGGCACGCCTCGGCGGTCCAGGAGCCGCCATAGTGATAAGGATCGCTGGCCATCAGTGCCACTGCCCTGCCTTCGAGCCGGGCAAAGCCGGTGATCACCGAGCGGCCGAAATTGGCGCCCATCTCGAAGAACGAATCCTTGTCGACAACCGCCTCGACGATCGGGCGCATCTTGTAGACTTGGCGGCGATTGCGCGGCACCGCCTTGATCAGCTTCTCGTCCGCGCGTTCCGGATCGTCGTCGCATGGCAGCGTCGGCGGCAGTTCGTGCACCGAGGACGGCAGATACGACAGAAACCGCCGGGCGCAGGCGAATGCCTCTTCCTCGGTATCGACCGCGTGATCGACGCCGCCGGCGCGGGTCTGGATCTCGGCGCCGCCGAGTTCCTGCTTGCCGAGATTCTGTCCGAGCCGCGCCACCACCGGCGGGCCGGCCACGAACATCGCCGACGATTTCGTCATCACCGAATAATGGCTGGCGGCAAGGCGCGCCGCGCCGAGCCCGGCGACCGAGCCGAGACCCAGCCCGACCACCGGCACCTTGGCCATGTTGGCGGTCGTGAACCAGTACCAGCGGGTGCTGCCGATGCCGCCCGGCAGATTCGACGCGCCCTTGGTCTCGATCGTCTTGACCGAGCCGCCGCCGCCGGAGCCCTCGATCACCCGGATGATCGGCAGCCGAAAATCATGCGCCATCTCCTCGGCCATCAACGGCTTGGCGGAAATCGAGGCGTCGGCGGAACCGCCGCGCACGGTGAAATCGTCGCCGACCACGACCACGGTGCGGCCATCGACCTTGCCGCGACCGAATACGCAATTCGCCGGAGTTAGATTGGTGAGTTCGCCGCCTTCGTTGTATTCCGCGATGCCGGAGACCGCGCCGATTTCGTGAAAGCTGCCCGAATCAACCAGCCCGTCGATCCGTTCGCGGACGGTAAGCCGGCCCTGGTCATGCTGGCGCTTGACCTTGTCGACGCCGCCCATCTGCCGCGCGAAGGATTCGCGCCGGGCGAGATCGTCGAGTTCCGGCTTCCAAGTCATGCGTATCCTCCGTGTTGTTGAGTTTCTTATGGGTCGGCGTGGGGCGAACGTCGTGCGCGATCGCTCCGCCAGACAGGCCGGACTCTGCGTTCTGCACCAGCCCCCCGACGACGCCGGCGAGCTTCAGCAGCAGCGGCGCGACCTCGTCGTGCAGTCGCTGTTCGCCGTACATCGCCGACAGCAAACCGATGTTCACTACCACAAAGGTCTGATATTGCGGTGACCAGATCGGCGTGGCGATGCCGCTGATATGCGGGCTCCACAAGCCACAGGCGGCGACATAACCGCGCTCGCGCAGCATCGCGCGGTTACGTTCGATGCGCTCGCGCAGGATGGCGGCGTCGCTCGGATTCTCCCGCTCCAATTCGGCCAGCAGCCCGCTGGCGACGTCCTCGTCGAGCGCAGCGCTGTAAGCGTTGCCGGCGGACGTGCGCGCCATCGCGATCCGGCTGCCGGTGACGCCGTGCAATCCGAGCGCATGCGGCGCGCGGGCGTATTCCAGATAGACCAGATGGAAGCGGTCCGGAATCAGGAAACCGACGGTGCCCGGAACCTGCTCGGCAACTTCCTGCAACCGCGCCCGGATCAGGTTGCGCAATTGCAGCCCTTGCACGATCGAGGTGCTCATCGCCACCGCGCTGGGGCCGATTCGATATTTCTGATCGCACGGCAGATACACCAACTGCCCCATCCGGGTCAGCGTATGGGTGAGCCGCGACACCGTCGAGCGCGGCAGTCCGCAGCGGTTCGAGATTTCGAGGTTGCCGAGCCGCGCCTCGTGGCCCTCGAAGCAGCGCAGCACGTCGAACGCGCGCGACACCACCTGGATCACATCGCCTTCGCCGGCGAGATCGCTGGCGATCATTCCCTGCTTACTAAGCCGTTCCGAGCGTCGTCCCATGATTTGACCTACGTGTTTTCGAGAGGCCGTTGCGCCGTCGATCGGGTCGCCCACCGGCCCAATTCAGCACACCCGCCTAGTTTCGCAGTGCGGAATATAATTCCACTTGAAGACCACGCTACATCAGGCAATCTGCGCTCACAACACCAACTCGCCGGGAGCGTTCGCTCTCATTCGACCACTCAGCGCAAGATTTTTTTGGAATACCGCCGCTCCGGTACGAGCGAACGGAAGCGCACGCCGGAGACCACAATGCCCGAAATCAGAATCATCACCGAAGTAGCCGGCCGCGTCTGCGCGCTTCTCGTCGGAGTCGGCGACGGCATCGGTGAAGGCGATGACATCGCCTTTGTCGAAGCCATGAAGATGGAAATCCCGGTCGCGTCGCCGGCCGACGGAACCTTGAAATCGATTCACGTCAGCCTCGACGACGTCGTCGCCGAAGGCCAGTTGCTGGCGATCATCGAGACCTGAGTCGGCGAACGGCGCGCATTGGTCAGTCGGCGCGCGGTCATCCTGACAAGTCGCATTTGTATATGATCCGACCGCGCCGCGGCGCGCGGCCGGCTGCAAGCACGCCGCTCAGGCGCTCTTGAACACCACCGCGTCGACCACGACGCAGCCCTTGCCGGCCGAGTTCAGCATCACCGGGTTGAGATCGATGCTCATCACGCCGGCCTTGGGATCGCGCATCAATTCGCCGATCTTGACCACGGCGTCGCACAGCGCGTCGAGATCCATCGGTTCCTCGCCGCGGACGCCAGCGAACAGCGGCGCGATCCGCAGCCTCTCGAGCGACTCGCGGACGTCTCCCGCGGTGAACGGCGGCAGCAGCAGCGTGGTATCGCGAAAAATCTCGACATATTTGCCGCCGTCGCCGACGACCACGGTCGGCCCGAACACCGGATCGCGGTGCGCGCCGATCATCAATTCGCGGCGCCCGCCGGCCATCGCAGCGACGATCACGCCGTCGAACGCCGCGTTCTGTTTGCGAATGATGTCTTCCATCTGCGCATAGATCTCGCCGGCCTGCTCGCGCGTGGTGATGCCAAGCTTGACCAGGCCGAGTTCGGATTTGTGCGCGATGTCGGCCGAGCACCCCTTCACCACAGCCGGACCGCCGATGCTCTCGAACGCGGCGATCGCCTCGGCGCGCGACCGGCACAGCCGATGCGGCACCACCGCGATGCCACGCGCCGCCAGCAAGGCAAGACTATCGGCCTCGTTCAGCATCTTGGTCGCGGCCGGCAGCGCCAGCAGCGCGTCGGTCGTGCCGCGGGTCGCGCGCCGCTCCAGCGTGCGCGCCATCAACTCGCGATGCGCCAAAAACTGGTGCAGCGCCGTCACCGCCTCGACTTCGGTGGGAAACACCGAGGCGCCCTCGGCGGCGAATTGCCTGGCGACGCTGGGCTGCGTCGCCGCCACCACCAGCGGCTTGCCGGTCTGCTTGGCGAACGCCGCCGCATCGCGCGCAAAGGCTTCGACGTCATAGCCGGGGCCAGCAACCGGCACGCCGATCAGGAACGCGTCCGCCGCGGGATCCTCGGCGATCACCGGCAGGATGTCGCCGAACAGCCGGCTGTTCGACAACAGCGCCGCGGTGAGATCGATCGGATTGGTCGTGGTGGCGAAGCTCGGCAGAATGCCCTTCAGCTTCTTGTCGGTCTCCGGCGCCAGCTTTGCCATCGGCATACCGACGGTGGTGGCGGCATCCGCAGTCATCACGCAGACCGCACCGGAATTGCTGATCGCCACCAGCCGGCGGCCTTTCGGCTTCCAGCCCTTCAGATACAGCTCGGTGGCCTCGACCAGGCCGCGCATGTCCTGCGCGCGCCAGATGCCGTGATGCTCGAAGAACGCATCGACCACGCGGTCCTCGTTGGCGAGAGCGCCGGTGTGCGACTGCGCCGCCTGCTTGCCGGCCTCGGTGCGGCCCGACTTCAGCGCCACGATCGGCAGGTCGCGATCCTGCGCGATGGCGGCGAGTTCTTCCAGATATGTCTTGTCCGGGATGCTCTCGAGATACAGCAGCATCAGCTTGACTTCGGAATCCTCGGCGACCGCGCAGGCCAGCTCGCCGACCGTGATGTCGGCGTCGTTGCCGGTGGCGTGGCTGTGGCGGACGCCGATGCCGCGCTGGCGCAGGAAGCCGACCGGCACGGTCGACAGCGCGCCGGACTGGCTCAGCATCGCGACGTGGCCTGGTCCTTGGCCCTCGGCCTTGTCGAATTCCATGAACATGGTGGAGAACGACGCAATCGCGCCGGTGCCGAAATTGGCCAGGCCTTGCGAATTCGGTCCGACGATCCGCATTCCGGCCTTGTGCGCCACCTCGACCATGTGGCGTTCCTTGGCCTTGCCGAGGGTCGCATCGACCTCGCCGAAGCCCGACGCCATCACCACCGCGATCTTGACCCCGGCCGCGGCGCAATCCGCCACCGCGCCGATGGCGTTGTCGCCGGCGACTGCCACGATCACCATCTCCGGCGCTTCTGGCAGGTCCTGCAGGCTCGGATAGCACTTGTGGCCCTGCACTTCGGCGCGCGACGGATTGATCGGAAAGATCTTGCCCTTGAAGCCGAACTTGTCAAGGTAGTGCACCGGGCGGCCGCCGACCTTGTTGGGATTTTCCGAGGCGCCGATGATGGCGACGGATTTCGGATCGAGTGCGGCCTTCAGACGGCTCATGGTTTTGTCCTTTCGAAGTAGGGAACGAGGCGGCCGGTGAAGCGCACAAACCGCGCGGTCACCTTGTCACCGATAGTCAGATCGTTGGCGCCATGCGCCATCATGCGAAAACCTTCGGCGGCATCGACCAGAAGGATCGCAAACGGAACGTGTTCGCGTGCCTCCGGCGTCGCGGCGCGGAATACCAGCGTCGCGGCATAGACCGTGCCCTCGCCACCGGCGCGGTGCTCGGCCAGATCGGTCGCGCCGCAGGCGGCGCAAAAACTGCGGTGGAAATATTGCCTGGCGCCGCAGGCCGCGCATTGCTGATAGACGATCGCCTCGGCGCCGCCGGTCCAGTCGAGGGTGGTGTTGGCGTCGCTCATCGCACCCGCTCCAGGAACATGCTGACATGCGACGACAGCACACCGCCGTCGCCGTGCAGCAATGCCACCGAGGCATCGCGGACCTGACGATTGCCGGCGCGGCCGGTCATCTGCAACTGGGTCTCGACCAGATGCGCCATTGCGCCGCCGACGCCGCAATGGCCGTAGCTCAACAAGCCGCCATGGGTGTTCAACGGCATCGCGCCGGCGCGGCCGAAATGGCCGGCACGCGCACGCGCCGCCGCCTCGCCGCGTCCGGCAAGGCCGAGGTCTTCCAGCAGCATCAAGAGCGTAATGGTGAAGCTGTCATAGACCGCGGCGTAGCGGACGTCAGGGATTGCCAAACCGGACGCGGCCTTGGCGCGCGCCACCGCGATCTCGGCGCCGAGCCCGGACAGCGGCGGCATCGCGGTGATGTGCTGATGGGTGTGGGCCTGACCGCAGCCCCGAACTTTCACACGTGCCTCGCCGGTCGGCTCAAAGCTCACCACGAAGGCCGCGCCGCCGTCCGACACCGGGCAGCAATCGAGCAGCTTCAGCGGCAGCGCCACCGGCTTTGACGCCATCACGTCGGCGACGCTGATCGGTTCGCGGAACTGCGCGCCCGAATGGGTGGCCGCATGCGCGCGCATCAGCACCGCGAATTCGGCGAGGTCTTCCTGGCTGACGCCGTATTCATGCATGTAGCGCGACGCCACCAGGCCGTAATAGGCCGGGATGGTCGGTCCCAGCGGGACTTCGTAAATTGGATGGCCGACCTGCGCCAGCGCCTGGATCGAGGCATCGCGGCTCTGCCCGCTGAGGCGATTTTCGCCGCCGACCACCAACACGTGGCGCGCCACGCTGGCATCGACCAGTTGATGCGCCAGCATCACCATCGCCATTCCGGTGGCGCCGCCGACTTGCACTGCATGGCAGTAGCTCGGCTGAATCCCGAAATGCTCGGCGAATAATGTCGCCAGCATGATGTGCGGCATTGTGGTAGAATAGCCGCACAGCACGCCGTCGATATCTTGACGCTTGAGTCCGGCATCGGCGATCGCAAGTTCGGCGGCCGCGCTCATCAGGCTCAGCGTGGACGAGCCTTCGTGCTTGCCGAATGCGGTGAGACCGACGCCAGTGATGAAGCTCATGATGACGCCGCGCGCCGGGCCGGCGTTCGAGCGCGGCGGCCCGCGCCCCTCAACATCGACGGCCTGGCGAAGACGTTCACGCTCTGCAACACTCCCATGGTCGGCTTCGCTCCCGAGCGATCTGGCGCGGCGCTCTGGTCGGCACCGTCGGGGCCGGTGTAACGTGAGCGCGGCGGCTAGATCAAGGGCCCGCGGCGTATGGGGCCATGCGCGCCGGCAACCCGCCGGCCGTCGGTCCGCCCTACTTCACCATCTCGCGCAGCCGGGTCTTCAGCACCTTGCCGTAATTGTTCTTCGGCAACTGATCGAGAAAAACATAGCGCTTCGGGCGTTTGAACCGCGCGATCGCACTGAGACAATGCGCGTCGAGCACGGCGTCGCTGGCCGCAGCGCCTTCCTCGAGTACGACGCAAGCCACCACGGTCTCGCCCCACTCCGGATCAGCTACGCCGATCGCCGAGACCTCGCGCACGTCGGGATGGGTCAGCAGCGCCTCCTCGACCTCGCGCGGATAGATATTGGTGCCGCCGGAAATGATCACGTCCTTGGAGCGATCCGACAGCGTCAGGAATCCGTCCTCGTCGAGTCGTCCGACATCGCCGGTTCGCAGCCAGCCGTCCTTCAGCGTCTCGGCATTGGCGGTCGGATTGTTCCAATAGCCCAGCATCACCGTAGGCCCCTTGGCCTCGATCTCGCCGGTCTCGCCGGTTGGCAACGGCTTGCCGTCCGCGTCAGTGATGCGCACCGAGACCACGCTCTGCGCGGTACCGACCGAGGCGAGACGCTCCAGATAACGCGGGTGATCGCTCCGCCCGTGCCATTCCCGCCGCAGCGAGGTGATGGTCATCGGCGATTCACCCTGGCCGTAAATCTGCACGAAGCGCTGCCCCATGGTGGCGAGCGCATCCTTGATGTCGGCCAGATACATCGGCCCGCCGCCATAGACGATCGTGCGGATGCCCTCGCCGCGTTCGCCACGCTTCTTGGCGGCATCGACAAGCCGTCGCACCATGGTGGGTGCTGCGAACATCGCGACATTGCCGAGCTGTTTGCCGAGCGTCAGCACCTCGTCGGAATCGAAGCCGCCGCTCTCCGGCACCACATGGCGCGCGCCGAAGCGGACGTGAATGAAGTTATACAGCCCGGCGCCATGCGACAGCGGCGCGGCATAGAGCGCGGCGTCGTCGGATGACACCGCGTCGACGTCGGCGAGGTAGCACAATGACATCGCCACCAGGTTGCCGTGACTCAGCATCACGCCCTTCGGCCGCCCGGTGGTGCCTGAGGTGTAGAACAGCCAGGCCAGGTCATCGTCCTCGCGCGGCTCCGGCAACTGCGCGCCGGCACCGCCGCGCAGCCGGCGATATTCCTCGCTGTCGACCGACAGCGTACGCATCAACGGCGGCAGATCGAACGCCGCCTCCGCCAGGGCTTCGGCGGTGTCGTCGCAGATCAGGCCGAGCTTGGCATCGGCGTTGCTGCAGATCCACGCCGCCTCGCGGCCGTGCAATTTGGCGTTGATCGGAATCGCCACCGCGCCCGCCCACCAGATGCCGTACAGGCATTCCAGATATTGCGTGCAATTGGTCATGAACAGCGCGACGCGGTCGCCCGGCGCTACGCGATAGTCGCGGGCCAGCGCCGCCCCGATCGAGGCCGCGCGCCGCGCGAAGGTTGCATAATCGGCCTCGACATTCGTGCCGCTGAGCAGCGCCGGCGCCGCCGGTTGCAGCCGCGCGGACGCGGCCAGCCAGTCCGCCACGTTCATCGCCGCAATTCCCTGCTCGCGCCGCGCTTACTTCGCGGGCTCGAGCACGGAGACGTAGTTCGCCACCGCGGCGCCGCCCATGTTGAAGATGCCGGCGAGCTTGGCATCCTTGATCTGCATGCCTTCGGGCGCCTGACCGAGCAATTGCATCGCGGTCAGCACATGCATCGACACGCCGGTGGCGCCGATCGGATGACCCTTGGCCTTGAGGCCACCGGAGGGATTGATCGGCAGCTTGCCGCTCTTTTGAGTCCAGCCTTCCTTGATGGCGCGGGCGCCCTGCCCCTTCGGGGTCAGCCCCATCGCCTCGTATTCGATCAACTCGGCGATGGTGAAGCAGTCATGGGTCTCGACGAAGGACAGATCGTCCAGTGTCACCCCCGCCGCCTGCAGCGCGCGCTGCCAGGCCACGGTGCAGCCTTCGAACTGCAGGATGTCACGCTTCGACATCGGCAGGAAATCCTGCGCATGGGCGCGGGCGCGAATGTTGACCGCCTTGCCCATCGCCTTCGCGGTCTCAGAATCCGTCAGCACCAGAGCGGCGGCGCCGTCGGACACCAGCGAGCAATCGGTTCGCTTCAAGGGGCCGGCGACAAAGGGATTCTTGTCGCTCTCGGAGCGACAGAACTCGAAGCCGACATCCTTGCGCATCTGGGCGTAGGGGTTGGATACGCCGTTGTGGTGGTTCTTGGCGGCGATCATCGCCAGCGCATCGGACTGGTCGCCATATTTCTGAAAATATTTCTGCGCAATGCCGCCGAACACGCCGGCGAAGCCCGCCGGCGTCTCGCCGTCCTCGACCAGATACGACGCGCGCAGCAGATTTTTGCCGATCTCCGGCCCCGGGGTCCGGGTCATCTGCTCGACGCCGACCACCAGCACGATCTTCGCAGCGCCTGCTTCGATGGCGCGGATGCCCTGATGCACCGCGGCCGAGCCGGTGGCGCAGGCATTCTCGACCCGGGTCGCCGGCTTGAAGCGCAGCGCCGGATCGGCCTGCAGCACCAGCGCCGCGGTGAAATCCTGCGGCGAGAACCCGGCGTTGAAATGCCCGAGCATGATTTCGTCGACATCGCCGGCGGCGATACCGGCGTCGGCGATCGCCTCATTGGCGACCTTGACGATCAGGCTCTCGACGGTCTCGGCATCGAACTTGCCGAACGGCGTGTGCGCCCATCCAACGATGCTGGCGGTCATGGCGATTCTCCCTGAAAGCGTGTGCGACCAAATCTGATGTCGCTATATAGGACGACCCCCAGCCGAAATGCACCCCCGGTTGGGGACGGATTCCGTGCATTTTTCGGCGGGTCAGCGTTGCGACCGCGGCGGTCTGGCGCGCTCAGGCGACGAATTTGCCGTCGAGTTCATCCTCGATATGGATCCGGATGATGTCGTCGAAGGTCTTCTCCGCGGTGGTGAAGCCGAGCTGCAGCGCTCGGTCGGTGACAAAATCGCGCGGCCAGCCCGACACGATCCCCATGATCACCGGGTCCGGCTCGCGCCGGATTCGCGCGGTGACGGATTTGCCGGCGACGCGCTCCAGCGCGGCGATCTGCTCGCCGACCGTGACCGACAGCCCGGGCATGCTCAGATTTCGGCGCGCGCCCATCGCCGCGGTGTCCATCGTCGCGGCATGCAGCAGGAAGCCGACCGCCGAGCGCGGCGAAGCGTGCCAGTGCCGCACGTCGTCGCCGACCGGCAGCACCGCCTCAACGCCCGCGAGCGGCTCGCGCATGATGTTGGAGAAAAATCCCGACGCCGCCTTGTTGGGCTTCCCCGGGCGGACGCAGATCGTCGGCAGGCGAATGCCGACGCCGTCCATAAATCCCTTGCGGGTGTAGTCGGCGATCAGCAATTCGCAGATCGACTTCTGGGTGCCGTAGCTGGTCAGCGGGGTGTGAAAGAATTCGTCGCCGATTTTTTCCGGGAACGGCGCGCCGAACACCGCGATCGACGAGGTGAACACCAGCCGCGGCTTGTAGCCGCCACCGACCGCGCGGATCGCGTCGATCAGATGCCGGGTGCCGTCGAGATTGATACGGTAGCCTTTGTCGAACTCGGCCTCGGCCTCGCCGGAGACGATCGCCGCGAGATGGAAGATCACGTCCGGCCGATGCGTGAGCAGCGGCGCGGCGCTGGCCGGATCGGCGAAGTCACTGGTGACGAGGCTGATGGCGATCGAGGCATCCAACGGCTTCGCCGGCGTCACCACATCCTGCAGCGTCATCCGGGTGATTTCGCGGTTGCCGAGCTGGCCGTCGCGTAGCAGCCGCTCCACCAGTTTGCGCCCCACCATGCCGGCGGCGCCGAGAACGAGAATGTGCAACGTGTCGCTCCGTCATTCAGTTGAATTGATGCCCCTCATGGTGAGGAGGCGCGAGGCGCCGTCTCGAACCATGAGGGAGTTTGTCGCCCATCCTTCGAGACGCGCGCAAGAGCCCGCTCCTCAGGATGAGGCAAGCAGCGCGGCGGCCCTATTCCTTCACCGCGCCGGTCATCGCCGAGACGTAGTGTTCGACGAAGAACGCATAGAGGATCACCAGCGGCAGCGAGCCGACCAGCGCGCCGGCCATCAGCGAGCCCCATTTGTAGATGTCGCCGTCGACGAATTCGTTGACGATCGCCACCGGCACGGTCTTGTTCTGGGTCGATTGCAGGAAGGTCAGCGCGTAGATGAACTCGTTCCAGCAAAGCGTGAACGAGAAGATGAAGGCCGAGATCAGCCCCGGCACCGCCAGCGGCACCACGATCTTGGTCAGGATCTGCCAGCGCGAGGCACCGTCGATCAGCGCGCATTCCTCCAGCTCGAACGGAATGGTCTTGAAGTAGCCCATCAGCAGCCAGGTCGAGAACGGGATCAGCAGCGTCGGGTAGACCAGGATCAGCGCCAGCGGTGAGTCGAACAGCCCGTAGGCCTGAATCACCGAGGCCAGCGGAATGAACAGGATCGACGGCGGCACCAGATAGGCCATGAAGATCACGGCGCCCACGACCTCGTTGCCGCGAAAACGCAGCCGCACGATCGCATAGGCGGCCAGCACCGAGGCGATGATCGACAGCGTGGTGGCGGCGGCGGCGACATACATCGTGTTCCACAGCCAGCGCGGATAGTTGGTCTCGAACAGCAGTCGGGAAATGTGCTTCAGCGTCGGCTTCACAACCCAGAACGGGTTGTAGTTGACCATGTCAATCAGCTGCTCGTCCGGCTTGATCGCGGTCAGCGCCATCCAGTAGAACGGAAACAGTAGCACCACGATGATGACGAACAGCGGCAGATACAGCGTCACCAGCCGGCTTGGCAGCGACTCCAGATAGCTCATGCCGTCGCTGTCGTCGTCCTTCGCCGCGGTCGCCGCGACGATCTTGGTCGCGAGTGTGTCAGTCATTGTCTGAGCCTTGCTGCCACTTGCGGCGCTGCATGCCGAACCAGGAAATCGCGATCGCCGCGCACAGGAACGGGATCATGGCGGTGGCGATCGCCGCGCCTTCGCCGAGCCGCCCGGAGAGGATGCCGCGCTGATAGCTCAGCGTCGCCATCAGATGCGTGGAATTGACCGGGCCGCCGCGGGTCAGCGCCCAGATCAGCTGGAAATCGGTGAAGGTGAACAGCACGGAGAACGTCATCACCACGGCGATGATCGGCGTCAGCAGCGGATAGGTGATGTAGCGGAAGCGCTGCCACGAAGTCGCGCCGTCCAGCGTCGCCGCCTCGTACAGCGACGGCGACACCGTCTGTAGCCCGGCCAGCAGCGTGATCGCAACGAACGGCACGCCGCGCCAGATATTGGCGAAGATCACGCTGCCGCGCGCCATATTGGGATCACCGAGGAAATTGATGTTCTCGTGGATCAGCCCCATCTTGGTCAGCGACCAAGAGATGATCGAGAACTGCGCGTCGTAGATCCACCAGAACGCAATGGCGGAGAGCACGGTCGGGACGATGAACGGCACCAGCACCGCGGCGCGGATCATCGCCTTGAATGGCATGTGGCGGTTGAGCAGCAGCGCCAGATAGAGGCCGACCACGAATTTGATCGCGCTCGCCACCACGGTGTAGAGCAACGTGTTGAACACCGACAGCCAGAAGACCGAATCGCCCCAGAGCCATTCGTAGTTCTCCAACCCAACAAAAACGCCGCCGCGGCCGATTCGCTCGTCGGTGAAGCTCATCCAAACCCCGAGAAACAGAGGGTAAGCCAGGAACAGGATCAGGAACGCCGCGGCGGGCAGCATGAACCAGGCCGCCAGCCAGCTGTGGTTGGTGCGCAGCCGCTCCCACGCCGTCGCGACCTGCATCGGCCTGCGCCCCGGCAACGATGACGGGATCGTGCTCATCGTGTGGGTGCTCCGTTAGTCGGCTGCAGCTTGTTCAACATCACGCGCGCGTTCCAGTCATCGATCAGTTTCGACTTGCCGCGTCATGGCCGGGCTTGTCCCGACCATCCACGAATAGCGGCACTGAGTCTGTCGCTGTGGATGCCCGGGACGAGCCCGGGCATGACGTGTCGGGTTCAGTGCCCTCCCCATTACAAGGAGGACTTGTCGCCGGCGCGGATCGCCGCGCCGGCGTCTTGTTCGATCAACTGCGATAGATCCGCTTCAGCTGACGTTCCGCCCCGGCGATCGATCCCTTCAGGTCCTCGCGGCCGGTGCAGTAGTTCGCGAACATGTCGACCAGGATGAAGTCGGCGATCGCCGCCGCGGCGTTCTCGCCGAGCTTGCCGAGACCGGCCGGGGTCCGCGCCCGCTTGGCGACGTCGCGATACGGCGTGGTCTTCGGGTCCGCGGTCCAGATCGGGTTCTTGTCGTAGGCGTTGAGGAAGTGCGAAAGATAGCCTTGCGCGGCCTCGATCCAGGGATCGAACTGCGGCGCTTCCAGCATGAAGGCCGTGAACGCCTTGCAGGCCTGCGGATATTTGGTGAAGTTGAAGATCAGCATCGGGTAGGCCAGATGCATTTCGGTAGGCTTGCCATAGGGGCCGATCGGCAGATAGGCGTGGTTCATGTCCTCGGCGATCGCCGGGTTTTCCTTCTTCGCCGCGACGTAGATCGAAATCCCGTTGATGGTGCAGTAGAGCTGGCCGGCCAGGAACGCCTTGTTGTTCGAGGAATCGTTCCACGACACCGTGCCGGGGATGAAGGTGGCGTAGAGCTGCTTGATGTATTCCAGCGAGGCCGCGGTCTCCGGCGAATTGATCACCACCTTGTCTTTCTCATCGACCATATTGCCGCCGAACGTCCACAACGCCCAGTACATCCAGGTATTCGCGTCGCCTGACGCGTGACCGAGCGCCATGCCGCCGGGGGTGCCATTCTTCTGCAGGCCCTTGAACATTTCCAGCATCCCCGCGGTGTCCTTGGGGAATTCCTTGAACCCGGCCTTCTCGCAAGCGGCGATCCGGTAGTTGAACAGCGCGCCGGAGGTTGCGATCGGAACGCCGACCCATTTGTTGCCGACCTTACAGTAATCCTCGGCCGACTTGGTCCAACCGCCATACTTGCCGCCGAGATAATTCGCAACATCGGCCATGTCGGTGACCTTGTTGCCGAGCAGATGCGGCAGCGAGTACAGCCCCCACACCATGTCGAGACCCTGCCCGGTATTGGCGGCGACCGACGCTTTGGGCTGGATGTCGTCATAGGATTCGTTGGAGACCGTGATGGTGCAACCGGTCGCCTTCTGGAATGCGTCGACGATCTTCATGAAGGCGACGTCTTCGGCCTCGACGAAGCGCTTCCAGCGCATCAGATTGATTTTGGCGCCCTTCTCCGGCTTCCACGGCGCGTCGGCCGCCCAAGCCTTGGCATAGCCGAGCAGTTGCTCGGCGGACATCGTCGCGGCTGCGGCCAGCGTCAGCGCGCTGCCCTTGAGCAGAGTGCGCCGATCGGGTGTGAAATCACTCATGTTCGGTCTTCTCCCTTTTGTATTGGCTCGTTGATCGACCAATCGATTATGTCGCGAGGGTCACAGGCGCTTGCCGGTGTCCCTGTCGAACAGATGTGCCGCGCTCGGCCGCGGCTGCAGATGAATGATGTCGCCCGGCTTGACGCTGCGGCGATCGCGGAAGATCGCGATGATTTCCTGGGTGCCGACCCGCGCCACCAGCTGGGTTTCCGAGCCGGTCGGTTCGATCACCACCACCTCGGCCTCGATGCCGGTGTCGGCGAATTCGAGATGCTCCGGACGAATGCCGTAGGTGACCGGCCGGCCGTCGGACCCGGCCGGCACCGCGGTGATCGGCAACTTGCTGCCATTGGCGGTTTCGACCCACGGTTGGCCGCCATTGACCTTGATGTTGCCCTCAAGAAAATTCATCGCCGGCGAGCCGATGAAACCGGCGACGAACTTGTTGTCCGGACGATCGTAGAGGTCGAGCGGCGCGCCCATCTGCTCGACAATGCCGTCCTGCATCACCACGATCTTGTCGGCCATGGTCATGGCCTCGATCTGGTCGTGGGTGACATAGACCGTGGTGGTCTTCAGCCGCTGATGCAGTTCCTTGATTTCGGTGCGCATCGCCACCCGCAGCTTGGCGTCGAGATTGGACAGCGGCTCGTCGAACAGGAACACCTGCGGATCGCGGACGATGGCGCGACCCATCGCGACGCGCTGGCGCTGGCCACCGGACAATTGCCGCGGAAAGCGGTCGAGCAGCTTGCGCAGGTCGAGAATGTCGGCGGCGCGGTTGACCTTCGCGGTGATCTCGGCGGCATCGGCGCCGCGCAGCTTCAGCGAGAAGCCCATGTTCTGCGCCACCGTCATATGCGGATACAGCGCGTAGTTCTGGAACACCATGGCGATGTCGCGCTCTTTCGGCTGCACGTCGTTGACGACGCGGTCGCCGATCGAGATTGTGCCCGAGGTGATCTTCTCCAGCCCCGCCAGCATCCGCAGCAAGGTCGATTTGCCGCAGCCCGAGGGACCAACCAGCACGACAAAGGCGCCGTCCTCGATCGGGACCGAGACGCCGTGCAGCACTTCAAATCCGCCAAATGACTTGCGCACGTCGTGAATCTGCACCGACGCCATGAATTCGCTCCCTGTTATTCTTCTTCGGCGTCGTCCGGCGCAAACCGTCGCAGCTCTATGCTCGACTTCTCTGTGTGGAAGTCGGTTGTGACGGCATTCTCCGCACTTCGGCTGATTTAGCAATCCGTTGGTAGCGCTGTCAATATTTGTTTAATTGCCGGACCGGTTCTGGTATGAGCGCAAGATGGCGCGCAAACCAACCAAGTCTGGCAGAATCCGGCTGACCGAAGTCGCCAAGCTCGCGGGCGTCAGCCCGATCACCGCATCCCGATTCTTCCGAAATCCCGAAGCGCTGTCCGCCAGCAAGCGGCAACGGGTGGAAAGCGCGGTCAAGGAGCTCGATTACGTCCCGAATCTCGCGGCGCGCGCGCTGGCTTCGCACCGCACCGAAGTGATCGGCGTGTTGATCCCGTCACTGACCAACAACGTGTTCTCCGACGTGCTGCGCGGCATCTACGACGGCTCCGAGGGCAGCCGCTATAGCATCCAGTTCGCCAACACCCGCTACAGCATCCTGCAGGAGGAAAAGCTGTTGCGACTGTTTCAGGCGCAGAAGCCAGCCGGATTGATCGTGACCGGAATCAATCAGACGCCGGAATCCCGCCGGATCATGGAGTCGATGAAGTGTCCGACCGTGCAGATCATGGAAATCGGCCCCGACCCGGTCGACATGATGGTCGGATTTTCGCATTATGAAGCTGCATTTGCAGCCATTTCCCACCTGATCGCACAGGGCTTCCAGCGCATCGGCATTCTCGGCGCGCGGATGGACCCGCGGGTGCAGCGGCGGCTCGACGGCTATCGCGACGCCATGAAGGCGGCCTCGCTGTTCGACCCGCGCCTGATCGTGACGACGCCGACGCCGACCTCGATGACGCTGGGCGGCGCGCTGTTCGCCGACCTATTGTCGCAGGTGCCGGACCTCGACGCGGTGTTTTGCGTCAACGACGACCTCGCTCTGGGCGTGTTGTTCGAATGCCAGCGTCGGCAGATCACGGTGCCCGACGCCATGGCGATCGTCGGTTTCAACGACATGGAGTTCATGGCCTCGGCGGTTCCGCCCCTGAGCAGCGTGCGGACCAATCGTTACGAAATGGGCCGCAACGCCATCACCATGGTGACGACCGCGCTCGAGGGGCATCGCCCGGCGGAACCGGTGGTCGATCTCGGTTTTGAATTGATGATCCGGCAAAGCTCGACGGCACGCAGCGCGTGACCCCCGCTGCCCCGCGGTCGCTCACAACGCCGTTGCCGCAGAAAATGGTAGCGCTATCTTTCGGATGGAACTAGAATCGATGCTATCTGGTGCTAACTTGATCAGGTAACCGGGTCGGCGACGGCAGCAATTCTGTGCCTGCTGGCGACTGCCATCGCGGTGAAGCACCTAACGAGTGTGCAGTGCGGGAGGAAACAATGAAAAACAACACCACGAATGGTGCCGGCAACAACGGCAAACAGCGCAAGCTCCGTTCCAGCGAGTGGTTCAACGATCCGCATAACCCGGCGATGACCGCGCTGTATCTGGAGCGCTATCTGAATTACGGGCTGACCCGGCACGAGCTGCAATCCGGCAAGCCGATCATCGGCATCGCCCAGACCGGCAACGACCTGTCGCCGTGCAACCGGCATCATCTGGAACTGGCGCATCGCGTCCGCGAGGGCATCCGCGAGGCCGGCGGCATCGCGATGGAATTTCCGGTGCACCCGATCCAGGAAACCGGCAAGCGGCCGACCGCGGCGCTCGACCGCAACCTCGCTTATCTCGGCCTGGTCGAACTCTTGTTCAGCTATCCGCTCGACGGCGTGGTGCTGACCACCGGCTGCGACAAGACCACGCCGGCCTGCCTGATGGCGGCGGCGACCGTCAACATCCCGGCGATCGTGCTGTCCGGGGGGCCGATGCTGAACGGCTGGCACAATGGCGAGCGTTCCGGCTCCGGCACCGTGGTGTGGAAATCGCGCGAGCGGCTCGCCGCCGGCGAGATCGACTATGAGGAGTTCATGACCATCGTGGCTTCCTCGGCGCCGTCGGTCGGCCATTGCAACACCATGGGCACCGCCTCGACGATGAATTCGCTGGCCGAGGCGCTCGGCATGTCGCTCCCCGGCTGCGCCGCGATCCCGGCGCCCTATCGCGAGCGCGGCCAGATCGCTTACGAGACCGGCCTGCGCGCGGTCGAGATGGTGTGGGAGGATCTGAAGCCGTCCGACATTCTGACCCGCGAGGCGTTCGAAAACGCCATCGTGGTCAATTCGGCGATCGGCGGGTCGACCAACGCGCCGATCCATCTCAACGCGCTGGCGCGCCATATCGGCGTGGAACTCACGATCGACGACTGGCAGAGCGTCGGCCACAGAATTCCGCTCCTGGTCAACATGCAGCCCGCCGGCTTCTATCTCGGCGAGGAGTATCACCGCGCCGGCGGCGTGCCCGCGGTGGTGCGCGAATTGATGTCGCACGGCAAGATCCACGAAGGCGCAATGACGGTGAACGGCCGCACCATGGGCCAGAACTGCGCCGATGCGCAAAGGCCCGACAACGACGTGATCCGGAGCTACGACAAGCCGCTGGTACCGGACGCCGGCTTCCTGGTGCTGCGCGGGAATCTGTTCGATTCGGCGATCATGAAGACCAGCGTAATTTCCAAGGAATTCCACGATCGCTATCTGGCGACGGCGGGCGATCTCAACGCCTTCGAGGGCCGCGCCATCGTGTTCGAGGGGCCGGAGGATTATCACGACCGGATCGACGATGAAGCGCTGAACATCGACGAGCACTGCATCCTGTTCGTGCGCGGCACCGGGCCGATCGGCTATCCGGGCGGCGCCGAGGTGGTGAACATGCAGCCGCCGGCGGCGCTGATCAAACGCGGCATCCTGTCTTTGCCCTGCATCGGCGACGGACGGCAATCCGGCACCTCGGGCTCGCCGTCGATCCTGAACGCAACGCCGGAAGCCGCCGCCGACGGCGGGCTAGCGATCCTGAAGACCGGCGACAAGGTCCGCATCGATCTCAACAAGGGCAGCGCCAATATCCTGATTTCGGATGACGAGCTGACGCGGCGTCGAGCCGAACTGAAAGCCGCCGGCGGCTTCAAATATCCGGCGAACCAGACGCCGTGGCAGGAGCTGTATCGCTCCACCGTCGGCCAGCAGGCCACCGGCGCCTGCCTGGAACTGGCGACCCGCTACCACGACATCGCCGGCACCGTGGGCACGGCACGGCACAATCACTAAGCGGTCGCGACCGTGAGGTCCGCTACCGCACGCCCATCACCAACGTCATGCGCGGGCTAGACCCGCGCATCCATCATTCTTCGAATCAGATGGATTGCCGGGTCAAGCTCGGCAATGACATTCAGAAACCATGGGGAGGACTGAATGACTGACCGGCTGAAAGGCAAGCGCGCCTTCGTCACCGCGGCGGCGGCGGGGATCGGCCGCGCCACCGCGATCGCGTTCGCCCGCGAGGGCGCGCATGTGATCGCGACCGACATCAACAACAAGGACCTTGCGGCGCTGAAAGCGGACGGCGTCGCCGAAGTGGCGAAGCTGGACGCCCGCGACACCGCCGCGGTCGACGCGATGGCTAAGCAGGTCGGCACCGTCGACATTCTGTTCAACGCCGCCGGCTTCGTGCATCACGGCACCGTGCTGGACTGCTCCGACGCCGACTGGGATTTCTCCTTCGACCTCAACGTCAAGTCGATGCACCGCACCATCCGCGCCTTCTTGCCCGGCATGCTGGCGGCCGGCCACGGCTCGATCGTCAACATCGCCTCCGCCGCAGGCGTGTTCAAGGCGGCGCCGAACCGCTACGTCTACGGCGCCACGAAGGCCGCGGTCGCAGCATTGACCCGCGCGGTCGCCGCCGATTTCATAACCCGCGGCATCCGCTGCAACTGCATCTGCCCCGGCACCATCGAAACGCCGTCGATGCTGGATCGCGCCGCCGCCGCGGGACCGCAGGGTCGCGAGATGTTCGTGTCTCGCCAGCCGATGGGACGGCTCGGCACCGCGGACGAGATCGCCGCGCTCGCCGTCTATCTCGCCAGCGACGAAAGCTCGTTCACCACCGGCGTCGCTCACATCATCGACGGCGGCTGGACGCTGTGACTCTTCGCATCTACCCACATACAACCACCTTCCCTCATCCTGAGGAGCGCGCTCTAGCGCGCGTCTCGAAGGATGAGACCGATCGTCCTCATGGTTCGAGACGCCCGCCAACGGGCGGGCTCCTCACCATGAGGCGCAGAGGATTTGGCAAAGGGACACACAAATGAACAACATCGATCTGAACGACCGCATCGCGGTGGTCACCGGCGGCGCCCAGGGGTTTGGCAAGGCGATCACCGAGCGTTTCGTCGCGTCGGGTGCGAAAGTCGCTATCTGGGATCACGACCTGGCCTACGCCGAGAAGACCGCCAAGGAAATCGGCCCGGCCGTCACCGCCTTCGCGGTCGACGTCTCCGACCTCGCCGCGGTTGAGAAGACGCGCGACGCCACGCTGGTCGCGTTCGGCAAGATCGACATCCTGGTCAACAATGCCGGCATCGCCGGCATCAACAAGACGGTGTGGGACACCGATCTCGACGAGTGGCGCAAGGTGCTGCGGATCAATCTTGACGGGCCGTTCATCTGCTGCAAGGCGATCGTGCCTTCGATGATCGCGCACAAATATGGTCGCATCATCAATATCGCCTCGATCGCCGGCAAGGAAGGCAACCCCAACGCGGCGCACTACTCTGCCTCGAAGGCCGGGGTGATCGCGCTGACCAAATCGCTCGGCAAGGAACTCGCCGCCTACGACATCGCCGTCAACGCGGTGACCCCCGCCGCGGCGCGCACCGCGATCTTCGACCAGATGACGCAACAGCACATCGATTTCATGCTGTCGAAGATCCCGAAGGGTCGCTTCGTGCTGGTCGAGGAACTGGCCGCGATGGTGGCGTGGCTGGCGTCGGAGGACTGCGCCTTCTCGACCGGCGCGGTGTTCGACATTTCCGGCGGTCGCGCGACGTATTGAGCGCAACGCCGCGTCAGCCCCTGCCCTTTACCCGAAAGATCACCGGCAAGCTGAAGCTCAGGCCTTCATCGGCGAGCACCGGCGGCGGTGGCGGCACCGGGTCGGAGCGCCGCACCATATCGAGCGCGGCCTGGTCGAACGCCGCGTCGCCGGAGCCCTTGACGAGATTGACCGACACCACATGGCCGAGCCGGTCGAGCGTGAAGCTCACCACGATCTCGGTGCTCTTCTGCGCGCCGCCCGCCGGGTAGCGCTTGTGCTTGTCGAGATGGGCCACCAGTTGCTTCTGCCAGGTCGCGCGGATCCGCCGCGCGCTGTCCCCGCTGCCCTGCGCCGGCGCCACCGAGCGCTCGCCCTGCTTGGCCGCCTCGGAGCTCGGCATCGCAGTGGCCTCCGCGGCGACCGACTCGGTCGAGGCCGAGCGCTGCACCGCCGCCTTCTCCTGCTGTTCTTCCTTGGGCTTGTTGGAGTCGTCGGTGGTCACCACCCGATCCGGTGTCTCGCTCTCGGTCGGCACGTCCTTCGGCAGATCGGTCTCCTTGACCTCCGCCTTCTGCTCGGCCACCGCCGGCGACGCGGTCGAGGCCTCGGTGTCCGGGCCGGGTGGCAGGTCGCTCGGCTCCAGCCGCGGCGACATCATCTCTAGACCGATCTCGATCGCCGGCGCGCCGAGCGACTCGTCGAGATCGTCGTTCTGCAGATGCGCCACTGCCAGCGCTGCGCCGGCGGCATGCATCGCGACGGCGCCGAGCGCCGCCATGAGCCAGAGCCGTCGCGACGGAGCGCGTGAGGAGTCGAGGTCGAGCATTACTACCAACTTCACCTCCGTCGTTCCGGGGGCGCGAGCAGCCTTGGCTGCGTGCGAACCCGGATTCTTGCAGTTCGGGCCCCGTGGTAAGATTCCGGGTTCGCTCGCAAGTGCTCGCGCCCCGGAATGACGAGTCTACGGCTTCCCCGCCGGCGCCGCGCCGTCCGCCACACCTTCCAGCGCCACCAGCTTGATCTTGGAATAGCCGCCGGCGCGCAGCAACTCCAGTACGTCCATCATTTCGCCATAGGGCACCGCGCGATCGGCGCGCAGGAAGATGAAGCGATCCTTGCTGGCGCCGGCCGCGGCGTCCAGCGTCCGCACTAGATCGACGCGCTTCACCGGGGTCTCGCCGATCGCCACCGCCAGATCCGGCTTAATGCTGACATAGGTCGGCTTTTCCGGCTTTTTCTGCGGCGTGGCGGTCGACGACGGCAGATCGATCGGCAGGTCGACGGTCGAGAGCGGCGCCGCCACCATGAAGATGATCAGCAGCACCAGGATCACGTCAATGAACGGCGTGACGTTGATCTCATGGGTTTCGCCGAACTCGTCGTCGTCGTCGACATCCGATTCCGCTAATGAGCTGCCCATCGCTTACTCCGCCGCGCGCGCATGCGCGCTACCATGGGTTCGGTCGAGATCGCGCGACAACAGCCGCGCGGCCGCCCCCGAGGAGCGGCTGACCAGTTCGAGGTAACTCTTGGTCACCCGCGCGAAGTGATTGTAGATGATCACCGCAGGGATCGCGGCGACCAGGCCGCAGGCGGTCGCCAGCAGCGCCTCGGCGATTCCGGGCGCCACCACCGCCAGATTGGTGGTCTGCGATTTCGAAATGCCGATGAAGCTGTTCATGATGCCCCACACCGTGCCGAACAGGCCAATGAACGGCGAGGTCGCGCCGATAGTGGCGAGCGCGCCCATGCCGTGCCGCATCTGCCGCGCCTCGGCGCGGACGATTTCGGCGAAGCTCGAGGCGGCGCGCTCCTTGATGCCGGCGTCGCTGGAAATCCCCGCCGACATCCGCGCCTCGCGCATCGCAGCCCCAAGCAGCGCCGACAGCGCGCTGTCGTTGGGACCGAGCGCAATCTGCGCTTCCGCCAGCGACCGCGCTTCCGCGATCCGCGCCAGCGCCGCCCGCAACCGGCCGCGGTCGCGGGCCAGTTCGACCTTCTTGGCCAGGAAGATGGTCCAGGTCAGCAGCGAGGCCAGCGCCAGTCCCACCATCACCGCCTTCACGACGATATCGGCGGACAGGAACATCGACCATGGCGACAATTCGCGTAGCGCCGGCGTGATCGCTTTCAGCGCCGGGCTGCCCGCGGTCGCTGTCGCGGCGCCCTCGCCTGCGGCCTGTTGCGGCTGCGCGATCACCTGCTGCACCGCAACTGGATTTTGCTGCGCCAGCACGGGCTTGGCGGACAACACTAGCGCCAGCGCGAAAACGACGGAACGAATGGTGCGTGTTGCAGTCATGGTCATACTTCGGCCCAATAGCGAATGAGGTTGTGATAGATCCCCGTCAATTTGACCGTTTCAGGGTCGTCGCGGCCCAGCCGTTCGACCAGCGCCTGGATGGCGGTGTCGAGATCATAGATCATGCTACGCGCATGGGCATCCCTAATCATGCTCTGCAGCCAGAAGAACGACGCCACCCGCGCGCCCCGCGTTACCGGCGTCACCATATGCAGGCTGGACGACGGATACAGCACGCAGTCGCCGGCGCCGAGCTTGACCTCGTGCGAGCCGAAATTGTCCTCGATCACCAGCTCGCCGCCGTCATATTCGTCGGGCTCGGACAGAAACAGCGTCACCGACAGATCGGTGCGGATCCGCAGTCCGGTGAGATGGTCGCCGCGCACCGCGTTGTCGACGTGAATGCCGAAATAGTGGCCGTTCGCGGCCGCGTAGCGGTTGAACAGCGGCGGGAAGATCTGCAGCGGCACCGCCGCCGACACGAACTTCGGATTGGAGGTCAGCGCCGAGACGATGCGGCGGCCGAGCGCGCGAGCCACCTCACCGTTCGGCGGCAGTTGCTCGTTCTTCTTGACCAGCGCCGACTGCGCACCCGCGGTCGACCTTCCATCCTCCCAGTCGGTGGCATCCATGACGCCGCGGAACTCCGCGACGTCGCTCTTGCTCAGCACTTCGGGCACACAAATCAGCATGACGTTGCGGCTTCCTAGAATCTGGCCGAGAGGATCATCGACGCCGAGCGCCCCGGCGCCACCAGCACGAACGGCGTCGCGCTCTGGTACAGCGCGTCGTAGTATAGCTTGTTGGTGAGGTTGTTGACCGCCAGCTTGGCCTGCCAGTTCTTGCCGACCTTGGCCTCGATGAAGGCATCGAATCGCCAGTAGTCCGGCAACGAGGTGCCCTGGTTGGCGGCAAGCAAGGTGCCGCCATAGATCTTCGAGCGATAGGTCGCCTGCCCGCCGATCTCCCACACCTCGGTGATCTGGTATTTGGTCAGGATGTTGAAGGACTGGTGCGCGATGTTGGCGAGCTGCAGCCCGACATTGCTGCCGTACAGGGTGGTGTTAGCCGGCGGCACCAGCGACTTGGTGACCTCCGAGCGCATCAGCACCAGCCCGCCGAACATGCTCCATTTGTCGGTGATCTTGCCGCCGACACCGAGATCGATGCCCTGAATGCGGTAGGCGGCGCCGGCGGTGATCACCGGCACGCTGCCGACCACGCCGGGCACCGTGGTGTTGCGCGACTCCCGGGCGTTGTCCTTCTCGGTCTGGAACAGCGCGCCGGTCACCAGCAGATGGCGGTCGAACAACTCCCACTTGGTACCGACTTCGGCAGCGCGGTTCTGTTCCGGCCCAAACAATTGCGGTGCATTGCCATTCAGGACCGGGGCCAGGCCACCATATTGAACGCTGGTGCCGTCGAATTCGGCGCCGACCGGATTCGACGAGGTCGCGTAGGCGGCGTAGAGGCTGGCGATCGGCAGCGGCTTCACCACGATGCCGCCATTGTAGTTGGTCATGCCGTATTGCTGCGATTGCGCGCCGAACACATTGGAGACACCGTTCACGGTGCCGTAGCCGTTGACGTTGATGTTGTAGTCGTCATAGCGGACGCCGCCGTTGAGGATGACGAGATCGTTGTAGTTGGCGGTGTCGAGCACGTAATAGCTGTTGGTGCCGACGTTGAGCTTGGTCGGCAGTCCGGTCAGCGCCGGCGATCCGCCGAACGGCAGCAAGGTAAATTGCGGTCCGAAGATGTTGACGCCGGTGAGCGATCCGGAGCCGGAGAAGCCGCCGGGCAACGCTTCGGAGCTCAGACCGGCATAGCGGTCGAAGCTGACGCTTTCCTTGGACAGTTCGACGCCGCCGAGCGCGGTGTTGCGCCAGCCGGCGAGATTGAACTTGTAGGCCACCTCGGTCTGGTTGGCGATCACGTCGGTGACCTGATAGCGGCTCTGCGGATTGGCGCTCACGGTCCATAGCAGCGGATTCGGATTGGCGATCACCGGGCCTTCGGGCAGCGTGCCGATGTAGTCGAGCACCGAACGCTGCACGCGGAACTTGTTGGTGACGGTGAGGTCCGCGGTGCCGAAAATTTCGGTGTTCAGCGTGCCGATATCCTGCTTCGCCTTCTGGTAGTCGCGATTGACGAAGCCGTAATAATTGTTGCGGTTGGCGCCGTATTCGGTGAACGGCCCACCGGCGGTCGAGGCCGTGCTCGGTCGATAGTACGGCACGCCGAAATCCGGCAGTCCTTCGAGGTTGGTGTGGATGTAGTTCGCGGTCATCTTGACGGCGTCGATCGGCTTCCAGTTGATCGCCGCAAAGGCGCCGTCGCGGTTGTCGGTGACGTAGTTGCGGCCGGCGACCGCGGCGTCCTGAAACAGCCCGCCGGCACGGATCGCCAACGTAGGGCTGATCACCTGGTTGACGTCGAGTGTGACGCGCTTGGTGCGGTCGGTGGCGAACGTGGTATCCGCATTGTAGAAGCTGCGCTCGGTATTTGCCTGCTTGGTGACGATGTTGATGGCGCCGCCGGCGGTGCCGCGGCCGGCGAACGACGACGCCGGGCCGCGCAGAATCTCGACCTGCTCGGTGAAGAAGTTTTCGCGAATGCTGACGCCCGGGTCGCGTACGCCGTCGATGAAGATGTCGTTGCGGGCATCGAAGCCGCGGATAAAGAAGCGATCGCCGAAGGCGTTGCCGCCCTCGCCGGTACCCAGCGTGACGCCGGCCGTGGTGCGCGCCGCGTCCTTCAGCGTGGTGGCGTTCTTGTCCGCCAGCACGTCCTTGGTCAGCACGGTGACGCTGCGCGGGGTATTGGCGAGGCGTTCCGGAAACTTGCTCGAGGCCTGCAGCCGGTCGCCCTTGTAGGGCGCGCTCGGATCGGCATAAGGATCGCGATCCGGCGACAGCCCGCCGGCATTCGGAAACGGCACCGCTGCGACCTGCGCCGGCTGGGTGCGCCGCGCGGCGCGGCGGAGCGCGGTGCGCGCACGAAGCGCATCGGGCGACGGTTTTGCGGCGGCGGGACGCGGCCGCGCCACCGGCGCATCGACCGTCACCGGCGGCAGCGCTGATTGCTGCGCCTCGGCACTGGAGAACGACGCCACCGCGATCATGCCGGCGACCGCCGAGACTTTGCGACCGGAGTAGCCGTCGAACCTGTCGTTGCAGGAACTGAACGCCGCTTCCAAACGCAACGACCTCGGTGCCTTTGCCCCACTCATCATGTCACCCGCCCCATTCCACACGCTGTCGCTAATCAACCGCATGTGGTTTTGGTAACGAGCGTGAAATTTCAGGTCAACGCGATTTGGCTGAATCGAAGCGCGCGCGTGCTGGAATAGCTCAAGATCAAAACCGTTCTAATCTGTTAGTTTGCAATCGTTCTAAACGCAGTTTGCAGCGGTTCTAAACTGACACCCGCCGCGTTGCCTAACCGCGTCGATGCAACCGCCGCATTTCCTCAATCAACGCTCGGCGGCTTCATCAGCGCAAACAGTTCGTCGACGGTTAGCATCGCGGTCTGCCGGATACGGTTGGTGTCGTCCATGCCGGCGATGTTCACGCCGCCCACCACGGCGCGGATCTCGTCGCGAAACTCGCTGAGGAATCGCAGCGGATCCGGCGAGGTGTTGGCGACGCGCGCGATAAGCCCGGCGATCAGGATCTGGCAGGCGATCATCCGTCCGTTCAACTCGTCCATGCGCACTCCGGTCGGTGGTGG
The DNA here is from genome assembly GCF_013377015.1 of Rhodopseudomonas sp. Taxonomy (GTDB): domain Bacteria; phylum Pseudomonadota; class Alphaproteobacteria; order Rhizobiales; family Xanthobacteraceae; genus JARJEH01. The sequence goes on from NZ_JACABA010000003.1 coordinate 52,173, forward strand.
CCGCGACCGCGAGGATGCGGCCGGCGGCTGCGTGCTATGGACGACGTTGGCGACGGTGACAATTGGAACACTTCTCAACTGCGTTGACCGCCCCGCCGCGGATGGCTCGTCGCGATGCGCGGCGCCGCTCTCTCGACTTTGCCCTCGGCCGGCGTCGGCTCACTGGCGACGCTGCTGCTGTTTGCAGCCGATTTCAGCCTGATCGCGCGGGTCGGCATCATCCTGCGACGACATGATCGAGAACGACAGCACCGTTGCGGCGGCATCGATGATCGCGATGGAAGTCGGCTCATGGCAGCGTCGACCTCCGCGCGGCCCAGGCAGGAAGCCCTTGCGAGGACCGGTCCGGACCGTTAGAAGTCCGCACGCCTGCAACGCGCACCCGGCGGGTGCCCGGCGTCGCGCGCGAACACCGACCTAACCATTTGTTCGGGTTGGGGTATTTGGTGGGGAATGGTGTAACGGTAGCACAACAGACTCTGACTCTGTTTGTCTAGGTTCGAATCCTAGTTCCCCAGCCAGCGCTTTCCTTTGTGATTCTTGCAGCCGTCTCACCCTCGCGACGGACCGAACGCCCCCGAGGCGCTCGCTGGGCAGGACTTAAATCTGCTCAGACATGCCGGCTAAGAGATCGAGCCCGACGCGCTGCACGTCCCCACGCAACCGCAACTGCGGGTCTCCGATCAAAGCGCAATTTGCCGGTGCAACCATCTGCACCTGCTCGTTTTTCTCCCGGCCGACATGCAACACCGATCGCTGGAGGCTGCGGCCGGGTGCAAGGTCGGAGGCTCAGAGCTGAGCGGCGATCTTGCGGCCGACCTCATGCACGGCGATCTCGCCGTCCGGGCAGACCCGTTGCCTGATCTCGGCGACGACACGGTGGAAATCCATCTGCGGGTTGCACAACAGCACGTCGAGCAGCAACAGCCGGTATTCCGGCCAGGTGGTCAGCACGATGTGCGACTCGGCGAGAAACAGCGCGATGGTCAGGCCATGCGGAACATAGCGCACCTCGTATTCGCCGATGATCGTTGCCCCCACCGACTGGACCGCCGCGCGCGCCGCCGCTACTAAGGCCGCTTCGTCCTCGATGACCGGCAGGCAATCGTACATTTCCGCGAGGGCATGGGTCATCAACATCGGCACAGATCCCTCAATGGTGGCGCGAAATTCGGATTTCAGGCTGTTTGGCACGGATGCTGCCACCGGCCAACTGGTGCCGTCCCGAACCGCCGGGAGAACGCACGCCGATGACTGAGCCCTCGATCCTGCAGGCAGTCGCCGAGGCGACGCGGCTTCGCGAAGGCCCGGAGGGCGTAGCAGCGATCCTGCGCGCCGTCTATCGCGCCGGCTCGCTGCGGCTGCAGGACGCCGCGCGCGAGGCGCGCCTGCCGATGCCAGTGGCGAGCGCAATCCGGCGCGAACTCGAAAAGGCCGGGCTACTGGAGCGCAAGCAGGGCCTGGCGCTGAGCCCCGAAGGCCGCGACTTCGTCGAGCGGGAACTCGGCCTCGGCAGCAAGATCGACCTCATTTGCCCGAGCTGCGCCGGCCACGGCATCGTGATTCCGGAAAAATTCCACGCGCTGGTCGAACGTCTGGCGGCGATCGTCGCGCAGGCGCCGGCGGTCGACGTCACCCTCGATCAGGCGCCATGCACGCCGGAAACCGCGATGCTGCGCGCGCTGCTGATGTTGCAGAACGGCGCGCTGGAAGGCCGCCGGGTGCTGCTGCTCGGCGACGACGATTCGGTGTCGATCGCCATCGGCCTGCTCGGCCAGGCGCAAGGCAGCAAGGATCTCACCCGCGGCGTCGTGGTGATCGACGCCGACGAGCGCCGGCTGGCGTTTCTGCGGCACGTCGCCGAACGGGAACAGATCGCGCTGCAAACCATCCGTCACGATCTGCGCCAGCCGCTACCAGAGGCGCTGCGACGCAGCTTCGACGTGATCGAGACCGACCCGCCCTATACGCTGGATGGTGCGCGGCTGTTTCTCACTCGCGGCTGCGAGGCGCTGGCCTCCGGCGCCAGCGGGCATTGCTTCTTTTCGTTCGCGCAATGGCCGGCGCAGCAGATGCTGCAATTGCAGCAGGTGTTCCTGCAGCTCGGACTCGCGGTGCATACGGTGCGTCCGGGCTTCAATCACTATGCCGGCGCCACCGTGCTCGGCAATGTCGGGCAGCTGATCGAACTGATCGCCGTCAACCCGGCCGGCGCCGACTTGCCGGCCTGGGACGGTCCGCTCTATACGGCCGAGGTCAATCCGCGCCTGCGCGCCTATGTTTGCGCCGAATGCGGCGCCGAGATCGTGCTCGGTCGCAATGGCGCGCCGGACACCGTCGAAGCGCTGAAGGCGCAGGGCTGCGGGGCCTGCGGCGGGCGGGTGTTCCGCCGCCAGGCCACCAGGCCGTGAGCCGCTTACATCCAAGGCCGCATTGCCCGCGGTCATCGAAACTGATGAACCCGACAGGTCATATTTTGGAGTCGATCGATGAGTGAGAAGCCCCAAGCCCGGCTGCGCCCGCTGCAGCGCGCCGACCTCGAACGAATCGCATTCATGGAAAGCGAGATCGCCAAGGTGTCGTTTCCCGACGATCCGATCACCGACCTCGGCTTCTACATGAAGAAGCTGGAGAAGCTGATCGGCGACGACAACGCCGCCACCTTCGTCGCCGACTTAGACGGCGAAATCGTCGGCTGGTCCTATGTCAGCATCCGCCGCAACTTCATCACCAAGCAGGCCTATGGCGACTATCACAGCATCTATATCGATCCGTCGCAGCGCGGATCGGGGCTCTCCAACCGGCTGATGAACGCGGTGTTCGACTGGTGCCGGGCGCAGAAGCTCGACCACGTCGTGTTCCGCACCCGCGCCACCAACGAGCCGATGAAGGGCGTGCTGGCGCGGGTCGGCTTCGTGCCGACGCAGATCTATCTGGAGAAGAATCTCAAGGACTGATCGCCGCATCGTTCGCGGCAGGCTCGACGGGTTCGCCGCCCGCGGGCGCAATTGCGAACACGTCGTAGCGCACCGTCTTGCCGGCGAACTGCCAAGACGGCTTGCGCAATCCAGGCATTGGGTCGGCGCGCAGCGGCCATTTCAGCACCACGCGCTTGCAGTGTGACGCCAGCGCGGCCTGCATCAGCTCGGCGACGTCCGGATCGGCGCCGACCAATTGCCGCAGCAGCCGCATTTCCTGCTTCACCAGCGCGGTCTTCTTCCGCTCCGGATGCATCGGATCGACCAACACCACGTCGGCGGCGATGCCGGGCAGCAGCGCTCGTGCGTCGCCGTGAATCAGCGTCATGCGGGAAACGATGGCTGCGAGTTCGGCGCTGGTGGCGCGTGCGGTCTGCAGACCTTCGGCGAGCAGCGCGTACACAGCGGGCGAGCGTTCGATCATCGTCACCGTGGCGCCCATCGACGCCAGCAGGAAGGAATCGCGGCCGAGCCCCGCGGTGGCGTCGACCACGCGCAGCGCGCGACCGCCGGAGACGCCGGTCGCCTTCAGCAGCGCGTGACTGCGCGCGTCATTGGACCGAAGCCGATAGCCGACCCGACCGCCGACGAAATCGACGGCCAGTTCGGTTCGCTCGGCCTTGTCCATGCCGCCTATTGCACGCTGAGCGCCACGAAGCGCAATTCGCCGTCGCCGTTGGAGACCAGCAACAGCACGGATTTCTTGCCGTCCTTCTTCATCTGATCGACGCGCTTCTTGACGTCAGCGGCGCTGCCGACCGCCTCCTGCGCCACCTCGACGATCACGTCGCCGGCGCTGAGCCGCTTCTCGGCGGCGTCGGAGCCGTCGTCGACGCCGGTGACGATCACGCCCTTGACGCTGTCCTTGATCTTGTACTTGGCGCGCAGATCCTTGCTGAGGCCGGCGAGATCGAGGCCGAGCGCCTTCTGAGTGACAACCTTCTCCGGCTCCGGCTGCGATTTCGCCGATGCCGGCTGCGGCTTGTCGCCGTCGTCGAGCCGGCCGAGCGTGACCTGCCTGGTCTCTTCCTTACCCTTGCGGATGATGACGACATCGACCGCCTTGCCGACCGCGGTGTCGGCAACCACGCGCGACAGGTCCTTCGGCTCCTTGATGTCCTTGCCGTCGAACTTGATCACGACGTCGCCGGGCTCGATCCCGGCGGGCTTCGCCGGACCCTTGTCCTCGACGCCGGCGATCAGCGCGCCGCGCGCCGGCTTGATGTTGAGGCTCTCGGCGATCTCGTCGGTGACCTGCTGGATCCGCACCCCGAGCCAGCCGCGGCGCAGCTCGCCGAACTTGCGCAGCGAATCGACCACGCCGATCACTGTCTTCGAGGGCACGGCGAAACCGATGCCGATCGAGCCGCCGGACGGTGAGATGATCAGGGTGTTGACGCCAATCACTTCGCCGTCGAGGTTGAACAGCGGCCCGCCGGAATTGCCGCGGTTGATCGCGGCGTCGGTCTGGATGTAGCTGTCATAGGGTCCGGAATTGATGTCGCGGTTGCGCGCAGAAACGATCCCGGCGGTCACGGTGCCGCCGAGGCTGAACGGATTGCCGATCGCGATCACCCATTCGCCGAGCCGCAGCTTGTCGCTGTCACCGAATTTCACCGCCACCAGCGGCTTCGCCGGCGGCTTGAACTTCAGCACCGCCAGGTCGGTCTTCTTGTCGACGCCGACCAGCTCCGCCTTGATCTTGGTGCCGTCGTTCATGATGATGTTGATCTCGTCGGCGTCGGCGATGACGTGATTGTTGGTCACGGCGATGCCGGCGGTGTCGACGATGAAGCCCGAGCCCAGCGAATTGGTCTTGCGCGGGCCGCCCTTGTCGCCGCCCTGGCCGCGACGGTTCTTGAAGAAATCATCGAAGAATTCCTCGAACGGGGAGCCCGGCGGAAGCTGCGGCGAAGCACCCCTTCCCTCGCCCGGACTGCTCTTGGCCTCGATGGTTTGGCTGGTCGAGATGTTGACCACCGCGTCGATCACCTTCTCGGCGACGTCGGCAATACCATCGGGGCCGCGCGCGCGCGCCGGCGCCGCAATCGTCGCCATGGCGGCGCCAAGGCAGAGCGCCGCCAGCAGCGGACGAAGGTGATGGCGGAAGGCTGGGATCGCACCGGACATGGCCGAAATCTCTCCTGAGGACGGGACGAAACGCATCGCGAACGAGCGCCGACAAACTGTGCGCCCGATCCGGGGATCGGCGCAAGTATCGGGATGTAGGTATGACGGAACAGACGTTCCAGGCGCCGGCTCAGCCAGTCCTTCAAGCCAATTCAAAACCAAAACCATCCTGGGTTCAAAGCCTTCTAACGTCCTTTGAATCCAGGCCGCGAGTCCGGAATGTTGGGAAAATGAACGCCCTTTCGGAACCGGTCGAGCCGATCTTACCCGCATCCGCCGGTCGGATTGCGGCAAAACCCGGCAGCGTTACTCACGATAACGTTGAAACAAAGCGCCGCACAACCACGCGCTTGTCAGGGCGGAGAGCGATGCTCAGTGCCGCACCAGCCAGATCAGGATCAGGCCGGCCACCGCCGACCCGATGCCGGCAACCCGGAGGATATTGTCCGGTGTGGCCAGCGCGCTCTTCATCGCCCGCCGCATCCAGGCTGGCGCCGCGGCGAATAGCAGGCCTTCGAGAACGAACAGAATACCCAGGCCGATGAGGAAGTCGGCGAACGCAATTGACCTCATGCGACTAATTCCTCCCGGGCGGCGTTCCCCCCGCAACATTTTCGTTGTCGTGCGAGGCAAGCCTCCCAAAACGCCACCTTTTAGTCGACGGCGCCCGGGAACGCAAAACCGCGTCCCGGCCGCCGCCCTGCCGTGGCCCCGACGAAACCGTTACGGCTTCGGCGCCGCGGTCGCCTCGGCCTTGGCCGCGGCCTTGCCGGACGGATTGCTGAAGAACCTGAAGAAATCCGAATCCGGTCGCAGCAGGAACCGGGTGTCGTTGCTCTTCAGTCCGTGCTCGTAGGCAGACATCGAGCGATAGAAGGCGAAGAAGTCGGCGTCCTTGCCATAGGCCTCAGCGAACAGCCGGTTACGCTCGGCGTCGCCGGTACCCCGGATCTGCTCGGCCTGCGAATTGGCTTCCGCGATGATCACGGTCGCCTCGCGGTCGGCCTTGGAGCGGATTTCCTGCGCCTTCTGACCGCCTTGGGCGCGGAACTCGGCAGCCTCGCGCTGCCGCTCAGTCTGCATCCGCTGATACACCGCTTGGCTGTTCTGCTCCGGCAGGTCGGCGCGCCGGATCCGAACGTCGACCACCGAGATGCCGTAGCCGGCGGCTTCCTTGTCAAGCTGGTCCCGAATCTTGTTCATCAGGGACTCGCGTTGGTCACGCACCACCTCGATGAAGGTGACCTCACCGAGCACCCGGCGCAGCGATGCGTTCAGCAGCGTGGTCAACTGGATGTTAGCGGCCTGGATCGAGCCGATGCTCTGGTAGAACCGCAGCGCATCCTTGATGCGATAACGTGCGAAGGCATCGACCACGAGCCGCTTCTGGTCCGAGGCGATCACTTCCTGCGACGGGTTTTCGAGATCGAGGATCCGCTTGTCGATGCTGATCACGGTATCGATGAACGGCGCCTTGAAATGCAGCCCCGGCTCGGTGAGGACGCGGACCGGCTCGCCGAGCCGCACCAGCAACACCTGCTCGGTCTGGGTCACGGTGAACACCGATGCATAACCAACGACGATCAGCACCAACAGCAAGATTAGCGCGACAATCCCTGCAATTCCGGCCTTCATCGGGTAGCTCCGCTCTGCGGCTGCGCCGTCTTGGCTGCCGCCGGACTTTGCGGCGTCAGTTCGTTCAAAGGCAGATAGGGCACGATGCCCTGGGAGCCGGCACCACCGCCGTCATAGACCAGCTTCTGGGCGCCGCCGAGAATGCGCTCCATGGTCTCGAGATAGATCCGTTGTCGGGTCACGTCGGGCGCCTTCCTGTATTCCTCATAGACGTCGAGGAAGCGCGCGCTCTGGCCCTTGGCCTCGGCGACCGCCTGCCCCTTGTAGCCTTCGGCAACCTGGACGATTTGCGAAGCCCGGCCCTTGGCGTCGGGAACGACGCGGTTGGCATAGGTCTGGGCTTCGTTCTGCAGCCGCTCGAGATCGGCGCGGGCGGCCTGCACGTCGCGGAACGCGTCGATCACCTGCGACGGCGGATCGACCTTCTGCATCTGCACCTGTTGCACCAGAATGCCGGCGCCGTAGCTATCCAGCGTCTTCTGCATCAGATCCTGGACGCCGGCCTCGATCGTGGTGCGGGCGCCGGTCAGGATCGGCTGGATGTTGGTGCGGCCGATCACTTCGCGCATCGCGCTTTCGGCCACCGCCTTCACTGTGCCTTCGGGGTTCTGGATGTTGAACAGATAGTTGCCGACGCCGTCCGGCTTGATTCGCCACAGCACGGTGAAGTCGACGTCGACGATGTTCTCGTCGCCGGTCAGCATCAGACTTTCCTCCGGAACGTCGCGCATCGTCGCGCCGCGCCGCGACGGATCGTTGATCAGGGTCATGCCAATGCTGATGGTTGAAACCCGCAGCGCCTTCGGCAGCAGCACGGTCTCGACCGGATAGGGTATGTGATAGTTCAGACCGGGCTGCACCGTCCGCACATGCTTGCCGAATCGCAGCACCACGCCGAGCTCTTCGGACTGCACCCGGAAGAAGCCCGACAATCCCCAGATCGCCAGCGCACCGACCAGCGCGATCGCGATCCCGAGGCTGCTGAAATAGCCGCCGGGCAACAGCTGCTGCAGCCGGTCCTGGCCGCGACGCAGCAGGTCTTCAAGATCGGGCGGCCTTGGCCCCGACGATTGCGGACCCGAGCCCCATGGCCCCTTGGGACCAGAACCCCACGGGCCTCCGCCTTGATTCTTCCACGGCATTCAAAGTCTCCTCCGCGCGGCCCGGGATAAGGGCCGGCTCGCAAGTTCTGCACGGCTTTATAGGGGACAGTCCCGACCGTTACAACGCAGGTCGTCGCCCGAATCCAGCTAAGCTCAAACCGGCGATTGTCAATGCAATCATCGGTATCGGACGGTTAACGCGGCTTGCGGCGGCGATAGGTCACATAGGAGAAATCGGCACTGTCATCGGCCGTTGCGGCAACAAGGCGGCGCGCGACTTCCTCCCAGCGTTCGGGATCGATCGCGGGGAAATAGGTATCGCCCTCGGGCCGCGCATGGACTTCGGTCAATTCGATACACTCGGCGGCATCGATCCAGTGCGCAAAAATCTCGGCGCCGCCGATCACAACGATCTCGGTGGCAAAACGCCGCAGCGCATCACCCAATGCGATCGCCTCGGCGGCGGCGAATGAACTCGCCACCGCAACGCCGGCCGCGGCGAAATTCGCGTCGCGGGTGACCACGATATTGGTTCGCCCGGGCAGCGGCCGGCCGATCGACTGAAACGTCTTGCGCCCCATCAGCACCGGCTTGTTCAGCGTCAGCCGCTTGAAGTGCTGCAAGTCGGATTTCAGCCGCCACGGCATCGCGCCGGCCGAGCCGATCACGCCGTTCTCGGCGACCGCGACGATGAGGGTGATGGCAGGATTGACCGTCATGGTCACACCGCGACCTCGGCCTTGATGTGCGGATGCGGATCGTAGCCCTGCAGCGAAAAATCCTCGTACTTAAAGCCGAAGATGTCCGTCACCTGCGGATTGATCGTCATCGCCGGCAGTTCGCGGGTCGGCCGGGTCAGTTGCAGCCGCGCCTGCTCCAAATGATTGGAATACAGATGCGCATCGCCCAGCGTGTGGATGAAATCACCGGGCTTCAACCCGGTGACCTGCGCCACCATCATGGTCAGCAGCGCATAGGAAGCGATGTTGAAAGGCACGCCGAGAAACACGTCCGCCGAGCGCTGATACAACTGGCACGACAGTCTGCCGTTCGCGACATAAAACTGGAACAGGCAGTGGCATGGCGGCAGCGCCATCCGGTCGATTTCGGCCGGATTCCACGCCGTCACGATTAGCCGCCGCGAATCCGGGTTGCGCTTGATCATCTCGACCACATTGGCGATCTGGTCGATGCTGCGGCCGTCGGCGGACGGCCACGAGCGCCATTGCGATCCATAGACTGGACCGAGGTCGCCATTGGCGTCGGCCCATTCGTCCCAGATCGAGACGCCGTGGTCCTTGAGATACTTGATGTTGGTGTCGCCCTTCAAAAACCACAGCAGCTCATGCACGATCGCCTTCAGCGGCAACCGCTTGGTTGTCAGAATCGGAAAGCCGGCGGCGAGATTGAACCGCATCTGATGCCCGAAAACCGATAGTGTTCCGGTCCCGGTGCGGTCGTGCTTCTCGGCGCCGTCGCTGAGGATGCGTTCGAGCAGGTCGTGGTATTGATTCATGGTCGGCGGGACTCGGGGCTGAATGAGACGAACCGCCCTCGCCGCAATCGGGCGGCGGCGATTCGGCTACGAGTGAATTCTCTACCCCTGAAAATGCTCCTTGCACCCGCAAACGACAAGGCTGGGACGCCGGCGCTGCGCCGGTCGTCAACCGGTTTCGTCAGCGATCATTTGCCGGCATGCCCCAAAACCGGGGTCCATTTGGCGATTTCGCCCCGCACCAGCGCCATCAACGCCTCCGGCGTGCGTTCCGCAGGACCCGGGATCACGCTGCCGAGAGCGAGAAGCCGGTTGCGAACCTCGTCGTCGTCGAGCGCCTTGCCCACCGCCGCATTGAGCGCGGCAATGATCGGCGCCGGAGTTCCCTTGGGTGCGAAGATCGCATTCCATGCCTGAACCTGGAACGCCGGCAACCCAGCCTCAGCCGTGGTCGGAACCTCGGGCAGCGCCGGGTTGCGCTCGGGCGCGGCGATCGCAAAGGCCTTGATGGTTCCGGCATTGATCTGCGGCACGACATTGACGATCTGGTCGCAGAGGTAATCGATCTGACCGGCGGCCAGCGCTTTCATTGCCGGCGCAGTGCCGTTGAACGGCACACCGGTCGGCTTGATATTGAGGATGGAGTTCAACAGTTCGCCGGACACATGCGAGACCGAGCCGACGCCCGCATGCGCGACGTTCAATGTCGCGGTATTGGCCTTCAGATAGGCAACGAATTGTTGCAGGTCGTTTGCCGGAAAGTCCTTACGCGCGACGATCACGATCGGCGTCCCAGCCAGCAGCGCGACCGGCTCGAAATCGGCGTCGGGACGATAGGCCAGATTCGGATACAGCGGCACCGCCGCCCCGTGGGTTCCCATGTGCCCGGTGATCAACGTGTAGCCGTCATTGGCGGCGCGCGCCACGCGGGTGGTTGCGATGGTGCCGCCTGCGCCGACGATGTTGTCGATCACGATGTCCTGGCCGAGCGCTTTCGCCATATGCTCGGCGACGATCCGCGAGACCACATCGGTCGGGCCGCCCGCCGCGAACGGCACGATCATCGTGATGGCGTGCGACGGATAGAATTGGGACTCCGCAACTGCCGTCGATGCAGCCACGACCGCCGCACAGGCGATCACCATCAGCCGTCTGAGGAAATACACGACACGTCTCCGCCAAATTTCAACGTCAACAGGCAAAATCGGATCGACAATATTGAATTAACAACAGCGCGCCGCGTCCAATCGACTTCGAAATACGGCGCAGCCGTGCACTTGCGCGGGATCAACGCCCTGGTTCACGTTCTCCGCGACCCAATACCGAAAATCGCAGATCCCGCTGCTTCAGATTACGACCGCGCCGTCCCTGATTAGTAACAGGATATGTGCTCGGAATGCGCGCCTAATTATCCGCTTGGAAGCATCTTTTCAAGGCAGGCCGGATCTCGCTTTGTCGGAGAACGCGTTACGAACATAGCAAGTGCGCGCGCCAGACGTCCCATCCCTTCGCCGACTGCAGACAGGGGGCGGGCGATGGAGCGACCAGGTTCACGACCATCACCACTGCAATGCCAACCGCAAATCCGATCGCCGCGGAGCGGATCGCCGGCCAGTTCCAGATCGCTGCGGCTATCAGACCGCACATGCATCCGAGGAAGCCCAACCAGGTGTCAAACAATTGCATTAAATTGCTCCCTCGCCGCCGCCGCGGATCCGCGACATCAGCTTTCCGACTCCACGAATACTTCGTCTCTGCGCCTTCGGACATTCGGCAAGATCGCGATCACCAGCAGGAAGATCGCGATCTGCAGCAGATAGGCCGACAGCGGCCGGGTCAGGAACACCGTGGCGTCGCCGCGCGAGATCAGCAGCGCGCGGCGCAGGTTCTCCTCCATCAACGGCCCCAGCACCATGCCGAGTAGCAGCGGCGCCGGCTCGAACTCGTGCTTGATCAGCCAATAGCCGAGCAGGCCAAATGCGCCTGCCAGCACCACATCCACCGGCGCGTTGTTGATCGAATAGATCCCGATTGCGCAGAAGACCACAATCGCCGGAAACATCAGCCGATACGGCACCCGCAGCAGCCGCACCCAGATCCCGACCAGCGGCAGATTGATCACCAGCAGCATCAGATTGCCGATCCACATCGAGGCGATCATGCCCCACACCAGTTCCGGCTGGTTCTGCATCACCTGCGGCCCCGGCACGATGCCGTGGATGGTCATCGCGCCGACCATCAGCGCCATCACTGCGTTCGGCGGAATGCCGAGCGTCAGCAGCGGGATGAACGAGGTCTGCGCCGCCGCGTTGTTGGCGCTCTCGGGCGCCGCGACGCCTTCGATCGCGCCGCGACCGAACCGCGACGGATCGCGCGCGATCTTCTTCTCGAAGGTGTAGGCGGCGAACGACGCGATCACCGCGCCGCCACCCGGCAGGATGCCGAGGATCGAGCCCAGAATCGTGCCGCGCAAGATCGCTGGCGCGGAATCGATCAGGTCCTTTTTCGTCGGCATCAGTCCGGTGATCTTCTGCTGCACCAGATCGCGGTCCATCTCGGCGCCGGCGTCGAGATTGCGGATGATTTCGGCGAATCCGAACACCCCCATCGCCACGGTGGCGAAGCCGAGCCCGTCGGCGAGTTCGGGAATGTTGAACGCCATCCGCGAGGCGCCAGTTTCGATGTCGGAGCCGACCATCGACAGCAGCAGGCCGAGCACGATCATCGCGATCGCCTTCAAGACCGAGCCTTTCGCCAATACCACTGCGAAGATCAGGCCGAGCACCATCAGCGAAAAATATTCCGCCGGGCCGAATGCCAGCGCGAGTTTGGTCAGCGGCGCGCCCAGCACCGCGATCAGCACGGTGGCGACGCAACCGGCGAAGAACGAGCCGATCGCCGCGATCGCCAGCGCCGGCCCGGCGCGGCCCTGCTTGGCCATCTGGAAGCCGTCGAGCGTGGTCACCACCGAGGTCGCCTCGCCCGGAATGTTGACCAGGATCGAGGTGGTCGAACCGCCATACTGCGCGCCGTAATAAATGCCGGCCAGCATGATCAGCGCGCCGACCGGCGGCAGCCCGAAGGTGATCGGCAGCAGCATGGCGACGGTGGCGATGGTGCCGATCCCCGGCAGCACGCCAACCAGGGTGCCGACCAGTGCTCCGATCAGGCAGAGGCCGAGATTGATCGGCGTGAGGGCAACACCGAAACCCAGCGCGAGATTGGAAAACAGATCCATCATCACGCACTCATGGGGTCAGGAATGACGGGAGCAATTGCAGCGGCAGCCCCAGCGCATAAGGAAACAGCAGACTGCACCCGGCGGTCAGGCAGATGCCGACGACGATGGTTTCCTTCCATCGCGTCTCCGGCGTGCCGAGCGCCGCGATCATGAAACTGCTGAAGGCTGCGACGACCAGGCCGAGCGGCCGGATCGAGGCCGCGAACGCCAGGATCGCAAGCGACACGAATAGCGGGCCGCGCCAGGCATAGGTCGCATGCGCCGGGCCATCGGTCAGAATTCCGGTGGCGGTGATCGCGGCGCCCAACACCAGCAACAACACGGCGAATATCCGCGGCGCAGTCCCGGCGCCGAACGAAAAGCCGTGCATGCCCTGCAGGTCGCTCGATGCCCACAGTGCGAACGCCGCGATCGCCATCAACGCCAATCCGCCGACAAAGTCCTGCGGCCCGCGGACCCATTTCGGAAAAATAGAGTGGTCCGGCCTATGGCTCGGCACGTCGCTCATCGGCTCCCCCAGTCCAAGGGCTTCCCCAGTCCAAGGCTTTTCGCCCGTGTTGTTTGCATAGCGCTTGCGGCTAACTTTCTCTTGCCTAGCCAGTTTCGTCAGAGAACGCCAGCAAAGCCTAGGCATCCGCCTGCCAGCAACAGCCACAGCGGATTGAGCCGCGTGGTCGACGCCAGCAGCGCCGTCATCGCGGTGATCATCGCCGCGGCCAGCGACCGATCCGCGGTCAGCGCCAGGATCAGCCCGCTGGCGCTCATCAGCCCGATCGACAACGGCACCAGCGCCGCCTGGATGACCGACGGCCAGCGCGAATGGCTGGAGCGGGCCAGCAGCCTGTTGACGAAATAGGCCAGCGTCGCGGTCGGAACGCACATCGCCAGCGTCGCTACCAACGCACCGGCGATGCCGGCGACCTGATAGCCGATCAGCGTCACGATCAGCACATTGGGCCCCGGCGACAATTGCGCGATCGCGAACGCATCGGCGAATTGCAGGTCGGTCATCCAGTGCCGCAATTCGACGACGACGCGGTGGATCTCCGGGATCGCCGCGGCGGCGCCGCCGATCGCCAGCAGCGACATCAGCCCGAAGGTCCAGGCCAGAGTCAGGAGGGCGCCGACCCCGGTGTCGTTCATGCCGCCCGCCGCCTTGCGAAGGCGAGCCCGATACTGACCGGGATCGCCACCGCCAGCACCACCGGCATCGGCTGGCGCAGCAACCCGACCGCGACGAATACCCCAGCCAGCAGAACCAGCGCGATTGGATCGCGCTTGCGCACCAGCGGCATCAGCATTTTGAAGATCACCGCGAATAGCAGACCGACGGCGACGCAGGACACCCCGGCAAGCGCGCGTCGCAGCGCATCGAACTCGCCGTAGCGGGCGTACAGCGCCGCGAGAATCGTGACGATCACCACCGGTGGACCGAGCAGCCCGACGAACGCCGCGATCGCGCCGGGAATACCGCGAAAGCGCGATCCGAACACCACCGAGAGATTGACGACGTTAGGTCCGGGCAGGAAATGACAGAGCGCGAAAGTTTCGTTGAACTCGTCCGCGGTCATCCAGCGATGCTGCTCGACGATCGAGCGCCGCGCCCACACCAGCACGCCGCCGAAGCCGGCGAGCGACATTTTGGCGAAAGCCACGAACAATTCCAGCAATTGCGGCGCGGCGGCGGCCGGCGGAGCCGCCGCAGGAACCGCGGCTGGAGGTGAATCTAGTGCCATTTGGAAGGATTAGAACGGCGGTCGCAGCCGACCAAACGGTATTTTGACGGAATTCGGCCATCGCCACCGGTTACAATGGGCAAATGGCTGAATTGCCGCACTTTCTTCGCTGTGCCTTGCACCCTATATTGGCGGATCGGGGCCGTCCGTCAGCGCTTGCGCGGTTGAATTGCGGTTCGGAGCGCCGATCCCTGCTGACCTCGGGCGGTTGTCGGAGTACCATTCTGGTCAGGCGCGAGTCGGAGCCACCGACGTCGGTGCCCGATCAGCGTTTGATAGGCGAGCGACGGGACCAAGGCCATGGCGACCGACCACATTCGATACGATGTCCTTGCGCGCGATGCATTGCGCGGGGTTTTGCGCCGCGTCCTGACCGACGCCGCCGAGCACGGGCTGCCCGGCGAGCATCATTTCTTCATCACCTTCCTGTCCACCGCCGACGGCGTGAAGCTGTCGCCGCGGCTGTTGGCGCAGTATCCGGAAGAAATGACGGTGATTCTCCAGCATCAATTCTGGGATCTGGTGGTGACCGAGGACCGTTTCGAGGTCGGATTGTCATTCGGCGGCATTCCTGAGCGACTCGTGGTGCCGTTCAGCTCGATCAAGAGCTTCTTCGATCCCTCGGTGCAGTTCGGCCTGCAATTCGAACCCACGGAGGGTTCCGTCGAAGCCCCGGCCGCGAATGTTCCGGCCGCGGCGGCGCCTGCGGTCGCTACACCAGCGCCAGCCGAAGCCGGCGACGAACCAGCGAAGCCGAGCGAAGGCGCCGAGGTGGTGCGGCTGGACCGCTTCCGCAAGAAATAATCGGCGCGGAGCGATCTGTCTGCCGGCGACTGCGTTGCCGACTGAATGGTTACGCGCAACTGAGTCGCAGGACGACGGACAGCACCGATGGCCCGCTCACCACGACCGTCTGCGCCGCAGCCGACCCGCAGCGAAACCGATAGTTTCGGCGCCATCGACGTTGCGGCGGATCGCTATTGGGGCGCCCAGACCGAACGGTCGCGGCAAAACTTCCGCATCGGCCACGATCGGATGCCGATCGGGATCATTCACGCGCTCGGCATCGTCAAGCTCGCCGCCGCCGAAACCAATCACGAGCTCGGCCTGCTCGATCAGCGCCGCGCCCGCGCCATCGCCCGCGCCGCGCGCGAAGTGATCGCGGGCACGCTCGACGACCATTTTCCGCTGGTGGTGTGGCAGACCGGTTCCGGCACCCAGACCAACATGAATCTCAACGAGGTGATCGCCAACCGCGCCAATGAATTGCTTGGCTTCGAGCGCGGCGCCAAGAAGCCGGTGCATCCCAACGACCACGTCAATATGAGTCAGTCGTCGAACGATTCGTTTCCGACCGCGATGCATATCGCCGCGGCGCAAGCCATCGTCGCCGATCTGGTTCCGGCGCTGACCGCCCTGCTCGGCGCCCTGCGCAACAAGGAAAAAGCGTTCGCCGGCATCGTCAAGATCGGCAGGACCCATACCCAGGACGCCACCCCGCTGACGCTGGGACAGGAGTTTTCCGGCTACGCCGCCCAGGTCGACAGCGGCATCGCGCGGCTGCGCACCGCATTGAAGGATCTGTATCCGCTGGCACAGGGCGGCACCGCCGTCGGAACCGGTCTCAACGCCAAACCGCGATTCGCCAAGCTGTTCGCCAAGCGCACGGCCGCGATCACCGGGCTGCCGTTCACCAGCGCGCCGAACAAGTTCGAAGCGCTCGCCAGCAACGACGCCTATGTATTCGTGCATGGCGCGATCAACGCAGTCGCCACCGGCCTGTTCAAGATCGCCAACGATATCCGGCTGCTCGGGTCCGGGCCGCGTTCCGGCCTCGGCGAATTGATCCTGCCGGAAAACGAGCCCGGCTCGTCGATCATGCCCGGCAAGGTCAATCCGACGCAGTGCGAGGCGATGACGATGGTCTGCTGCCAGGTGTTCGGCAACCAGACCGCGATCACCGTCGCCGGCAGTCAGGGACACTTTGAGTTAAATGTATACAAGCCGGTGATGGCGCACGGCATGATGCAATCGATCGGACTGCTCGCCGACGTCGCGCGCTCGTTCACCGAGCATTGCGTCGATGGAATAAGGGCGGACGAGGCCCGGATTCGGGAGTTGATGGAACGCTCGTTGATGCTGGTGACGGCACTGGCGCCGAAGATCGGCTATGACAACGCCGCCATGATCGCCAAGACTGCCCATCAACGCGGCACCACTTTGAAGCAGGAGGCGGTCCGGCTCGGGCTGGTCACCGCGGCGGAATTCGACCGCCTGGTCCGCCCGGACAAAATGACGCATCCCGGATAGAGCGATTTTGCAGCGTCTGGCCTAGAAAATGCCGTTTGGGAAATTGATGCAAATCATATCCCTTGCTCGTACAGATTGATCAACTGGTGTCGCGGCGTTGCAGTCTGGGATTGGTAGTTCCCGTTTCGCGGAGACTAATTCTCAAGCAGCAACCGAGAGCGATGAGGATCTGTTTCTGATGGTGATCGAGCCGTCGATGGTCTGGTGCAATTCAGCCCGAACCGGAAACGTCGCGCGTTACCGATCTATTGGATGATGGGGGCGAGCGTGGCGGACGTGGTCAACCTGAAACGATTCAAGAAACGAGCGACGCGCGATCAATCCGCGAAGCTCGCCGACGCTAATCGTGCGCGTTTCGGCCGCACCAAATCCGAGCGCGCCCTCGACGAACAACGCACCAGCCGCGCGAACGATTTGCTCAATCAACACAGGCTCGGTGGCGAGGACGCGTCATGAAGTCGCCGGTCGTCAAACGCTCCATTGTGGTCGCGGGCCACAAGACCAGTGTCAGCCTCGAAGAGGCGTTCTGGAATGGCATGAAGGAAATCTCCAGCCTGCGGGACATGACATTGTCCGAGTTGGTCGGTGAGATCGATGGCAATCGTCAGCAGGGCAATTTGTCCTCGGCGATTCGCCTGTTCGTGCTGGACTACTTCCGCACCCGCGCGGTGAAGCCGGTCGCGGAAATCAAGTCAGAAGGCCTGACCGCACACTAACCTGGCGGTTCGGACCTTCCTTGTCGCGGCGCTGCGATTGCGAGCAGTGCACCGGATGTAGGATCTCGCGCGCCAAGACGTCGCTCACTGAGATGTCTGCGGCGCGATCGTCAGTGGCCGCCGCCTTGGCTGACGCACATCGCCAGGCGCCGGACGAATCTCGATTGGCGGCGGCAATGGCGCCGCCTGCTCGCGGGCGGCGGTCGGGCGCGAAGCCTGCGGCGGAACCGTTGCGCTTGGCGGTTGGAGGCGCGTCTTCGGCACGGCGTCGCGCGGATCGCGTTCCGGCACCGGCACATTCGCCACCGGCTGATCGGGTGCCCTCGGCGGCGGCTTGATCATCGGGGGAACGGAGGTTTCGGCCGGTTGCGGGCCGATAATCGGCGGCGATGACTTCGGTGGCGTCGCATTGTTTGGCGGCATCGAGGCAGGCAGCGGCGCTGGCGGCGCAGCTTCGCGCTCGAGCAATTCAAGCTTTTGCGTTTCGCGATCGATCCGCCGAACTGCCAGCCAAGACGACAACCCCGAAACGTCGACGCTACGGACCAACGCATCGGGCGGGCCGATCACGAACAGCTGGATCTCCGGGCGCACCGAAATGGTGGTCACTGTGGTCGAGGTCAGGGTGGCGCGGATGTCGACCTGATCGGCCGGGATATCGTAGCCGCCGGACACCACGGCCCGCGCCGTCGGGGAGTCCAGCGTGGTTGGCGGGACACGGAGCTGGCCGTCCTTCAGGCTGAACGGAATTTGCACCGCCGCGACCGGCAGCGCGCCCGCCGACAGCAGCGGCGCGAGCAGCCGTTCCAGGCTGGTGGCGTCGACCGGCTGCCCGGCATCGCCGGCGCGAATCGCGACCTCGAACGCTGCCGGATCGAGCCCGGCGATTCGCGCCGCGTCCAGCGACACCGTTCCGCCACCGGACAACGCGCCGGCCAGTGCCGCCGCGCTGCGCCCACTGCTGTCCAGCGTCATCCGCATCGCGACGCGTCCGGCCGGCATCGCCAGCGCGCGATAGCGCAGCGCGGCGGCATCGGCCCCGGCCAGCTGCAATCGCAGATTTAGCGCAACGCCGGCCTCCGATGGCTGCGCGTGGATGTCGACCTTGGCCTCGCCGCCGCCGAGTTTGCCGCCGGACTCGACCGTCAGTGAGCGGCCGTCGCTGCGGATCACGCCGCCGATCGGCTGCAGCTCGGAGCCGCCCGGCAGCACGCCGCGCAGCGCCTGGAACGCCAGCCGGCCGCGCCAGCCGCGCAGCAATCCGCGCCCGAGCGGGGCGGCCTGATTGCTGCCGGCGGCGCCGAGCGCCAGCCTGAACGCCGGCGCCAGCGCCAACGTGTCGACCCCCGCCTCGCCCTCGACCGCAATCTCGTCGCCCAGCGTCACCGCAACCCGGCCGCGAAGCTGCGAGCCGGCGGCGCTGCCGTTGATGGTGTTGAAGGTCAGTTTGTCGCCCGCCACCTCCAGCCGCGACGTCAGGCTGATCGCTGCCGCGCTCGCATCGGATCCTTCGAGCTGCAGCAGCGGCGCCACGCTGAGCCGGTGCGCGTTGAGGTTCAGCGTCGCTTTCGGCTCGACTGCCCATGGCTCGGCGCTGCCCTCGGCCTCGGCGTCGAGCTCCGTGCCGGTGAGGTGAAGCTTGAGCCGCAACGGCGCCCGCCAGGCCCCGGTCGCCGACGCCTCCAGCCGCGCCGCCCCCTCGCTGGCCGCGATCGCGCGCTCCAGACCGAGCAGCGCCAGCAGCGCCTGCCCGCGCTCCGCCGTCAGTCTGGTCTCCAGAGTGAGTTCGCCGCGCGATAGCGCATCAAGATCAGTAGCGCGAAGATCGGCGATCGCAGGCTTCGCGCTGAGGCTGGCGGTGCCCTTCAGTTGCGGCGAGTCGAGCTCGACCGTGGCACGAGCGTTGACGCGGCCAGGTGCCGCCTGCTTGGCGTCGAGGTCGAATGCCAGCGTCGCCCGCGTAGCGCCAGGTGTCTCGCCCATCGCGGCGAGCCGCGCCGCCGCCATCGGCGCGATCGAACCGATCGCGCCGGCGAATTGTCCCAACGACGCCGCGGTCGCGTTCAACTGCAAATGGCCGGTGCTATTGCCACGGTCAAACGAGCCCTCGCCCTGCAACATCAGGCCGTCGGCCGCGCCGATCTTCAACTGCTCCAGAGCGATCGCGCCCGGCCCATAATGCAGCCGCGCCACCACGGGCTGCAGGACTTGGCCCCGCGCGGTGGCGCGAGCGACATCGAGAGAAAGCACGGCTTCGTCGGGCCATTCGGCCAACGGACCGGCCAGAGATCGCAGCAGACCGATCGAGCCATCGAGGTCGAGCCGATCCGCTTTCAGCGCGGCTTCGACCCGCGAGCCCCGGCCGGGCGCCGGACTACTCAGCGCGATCCGTCCTTGCAGCGTGCCGCCGTCGAGCTCGGCTTTCAGCGCATCGATCAGTACGCTATCCGCGGCCATGCTGATCGCGGCCCGCGCGCGCAATGGTTTCGGCACGCGGCCGGCGCTGTCGCCGCGCCCCTGCAGCCACGCCGCCAGCAGATCCGGATCGGCGGAATCAATACTCAGCGTGCCCTTGAAACCATCGGCAGCCCCCGGCGCGGCTCCGCCGCTCAGCGCCAGCTGCGATCCGCCGGGCGCGCGCAACTCCAGCCGCTCGAGCATCCACGACCGGGTGTCGGAGCGCAGATCCGCGACGACGTTCTGCACCGGGCGCCCGCCCAGCATGATCTGCTCGGCGCTGATCTCGATCTGCGTCGCCAGCGCGGGTTGCGGAAGCGACCGGGCCAGGCCGCGCAATTGCGATGGCCATGGCGCAGGATCGGCTGCGGCGCCGTCTTTCGCCAGCAGCCGGTCGGCGTCGAGCTGTCGCGCCGACAGCGCGGCATGCAGCCGCGGCGACGCGCCGAAGCGCAGCTCGCCGTCGCCGGACAGTTTCAGCGCCCTGTCGTCGGGACCATAAAGGGTTTCGAGCTGTTCGAATCGGGCGGCGGCGGGATCGGCCTTGACCCGCGCCGAGACGCGCCACGGCGTCCGCGACGGATCGGGGTCGGCCCTGGCCGGCGCCGGCGCCGCCAGCATCACCGTGCCGTCGAATCGCGGCGACCGCGCCTCGAACGTCACCAGCCCGTCGAGATCGGCCGATAGCGCCCGCGCACCGGGATCGATCGTCAGATGCAGGCGCGTGCTGTTGCCGTTGGTGCCGCGGCCCGAGACCAGGCGAAACGGATAGCGGGCGCCGCCCATCAGGAAATTGCCGTCGCCGCGCAACGAGCCGGCCAGAGCGCGCAGCTCGCCGCTAAAAGCGATGTCGTTCAGCTCGACGGTCGAGCGGCTGGCGGCGTCATGCAGCGCGATCCGGCCGGTCAGATTGAACCGATCCACCGTGAGTCCGGCTAGATTGGACAGGCCCGAGGCCGGCCAGTCGAGCTTGCCTTGCGCGTCGAGACCGAGATCCAGCGCGAAGCCGTTGATGGTGAGCTGGTCGGCGCGCCACTCGCCACGCATCAACGCGCCGAGGCTGAATTCGACGTCGAGTTTGTCGGCGCGGACCCGGCCGGGATCATTGGCGCCGCCCACTGCCACCGACCGCAGCCGCAAGGTCGGGGTTGGCAACAGCCGCGCATCGAGCGCACCGGCGACGCGAACCGGCGCGCCGATCAGCCGCGTCGCCTCGGCCTCGAACTGCCCGCGGAACTGGCTCCAGTCGATGAAATACGGACCCACCAAGGCGGCGATCAGCGCAAGGATCAACGCCATCGCCAAGCCGAGCAGCGTCGTCTGCACGCGGTCTCCCCCGGGCGGATCGCCGCCCTTTGGTCTGAAGCAATAACTTAGTTACATCAACGCAAAGCGTGTAACTGTGGCGAACTCACAGCAACTGCCGGGCCGTTCCTGCAAACCAGAAAGCGAAGCCTATGCCTAGGCTTGCGGCAGGATCTTCCCGGGATTGAAGATGTTTTGCGGATCAAGCGCCTGCTTGATCGCGCGCATTGCCTCGATCGCCTCGATGCCGAGTTCAGCTTTGAGATACTTCTGCTTGCCCTGCCCGATACCGTGCTCGCCGGTGCAGGTGCCGTCCATCGCCTGCGCCCGCTCGACCAGCCGGTGCATGAATTCCTCGCCGCGCGCCATCTCGTCGGCGTCATCGACGTCGCACAGCAGCGAGCAATGGAAATTGCCGTCGCCGACATGGCCGACGATCGGCGCCAACAGACCTAGCCGCTTCAGGTCCTCCTCGGTCTCCACCACGCAATCGGCCAGCCGCGAGATCGGCACGCAGACGTCGGTGGCGACCACGCCGGCGCCCGGGCGCAGTGCCTTCACCGACCAATAGGCGTCGTGCCGCGCCTGCCACAATTTGGTGCGATCCTCCGGCCTGGTGGTCCAGGTGAATTCGCCGCCGCCGCAATCCTTGGCGAGTTCGGCGAAATTCTTCGACTGCTCGGCGACCTCGATCTCGCTACCGTGAAATTCCAGCAGCAGCAGCGGGGTTTCCGGCAGCGTCAGCTTCGAATAGGCGTTGCAGGCCCGCACCTGGGCTTCGCTGAGCAGCTCGATCCGCGCCACCGGAATCCCGGTCTGGATCGCCAAAATGGTCGCCTGGCAGGCGCCCTGCACGGTTTCGAACGAGCACGCCGCCGCCGCGATGGTCTCGGGGATGCCGCGCAACTTGATGGTGAGTTCCGAAATGATCCCGAGCGTGCCTTCGGCGCCGACGAACAGATGGGTCAGGTCGTAGCCAGCGGACGATTTCTTGGCGCGGGTGCCGGTGGTGATGATTTCGCCATCGCCGCGCACCACTTTCAAAGCCAGTACGTTGTCGCGCATGGTGCCGTAGCGCACCGCGTTGGTTCCGGAGGCGCGAGTCGAGGCCATGCCGCCGATCGAGGCGTCGGCGCCGGGATCGATCGGAAAGAACACGCCCTGGTCGCGCAGATTCTCGTTCAGCGCCTTGCGGGTGACGCCGGGCTGGATCACGCAATCCAGATCCTCGGCATGAATCGCCAGGATGTTGTTCATGTCGCGCAGGTCGATGCAGACGCCGCCGGCCGGGGCGTTGACCTGGCCTTCCAGCGAGGTCCCGGTGCCGAACGCGATCACCGGCACGACATGCCTGGCGCAAATCCGCACCACATCCTGGATGTCGGCGGTCTCCTGCGCCATCACCACCGCGTCCGGCGCCTGCGACGGCAGCCAGGTGGTGGTGTGGGCGTGCTGGTCGCGCACCGCCTGCGAGGTCACCAGGCGGTTGCCGAACCGCGCGGCGAGCGCTTCAATGGCGGCGGCCACCGCCTGCGGCTCGGCACGTTTCGGGATATTGGTGATGGTCAGACCCACGGCAAATCCTCCGGTAACGAACGACCGTGACAAAGGACGCCAAAGGGGTCAAGGGAGGATGGATGGTCTTTCGATGGAGAGCAAATGACGAGCCCTGCCGCCGACCTCGCGCTGCTGCCGGCGCCTTTTCTCACCTCGGTGATGCAAATCGAACCCGCCTGGATCGACTACAACGGCCATCTCAACATGGCCTATTACAACGTAATGTTCGACCGCGCGATCGACGAGCTGTGGCTGAAGCTCGGCATTGGCCCCGAATACATGAAGACCCGGGGCGGCTCGACCTTCACCGCCGAATGCCACGTCCGCTATCTGCGCGAGATCCATCTCGGCGATCCGGCGCAGGTCTCGATCCTGCTGGTCGCCGCCGATGAGAAACGTCTGCACACGTTCAAGGAACTGCGCCACGCCACCGAAGGCTGGCTGTCGGCCACCTCGGAGAACATGACCATTCACATGGACATGTCGGCACGCAAGACCGCGCCGTTTCCGCCGGATATCCGCACCCGCGTCGATACGCTGGCCGCATCACATGCTGGCGTCGCCCGGCCCGAGGGCATCGGACGCAGCATCGCGATGCCCTCGAAGCGAGGCTAGATCCGGGTAGCCGGCGGGCGCGCCGGGATAACCCTGTGCAGCGGCCCCGCAAAACCCTATATGCCAATGAATCTTGCTATGACGCTCCCTTTCTCGGGCCCGCGGTGCCACCGTCGGACGACAGACGATTCGCATGACTGAACCGATCAAGCGCACCGACAACGATCTGCCCGGCTATCAGCCCGCCGCCGGTGGCATCGCTGCGCGCGCGCGCGCGCAGGCCGTGCCGCAATATCTGTCGGGCCTCAATCCGGAGCAGCGCGAGGCGGTCGAAACGCTCGAGGGACCGGTGCTGGTTCTGGCCGGCGCGGGCACCGGCAAGACCCGGGTGCTGACCTCGCGGATCGCCCATATCCTTTCCACCGGCCGCGCCCGCCCCAATGAGATTCTCTCGGTGACCTTCACCAACAAGGCGGCGCGCGAGATGAAGCTGCGGCTGGGGCAGATGCTCGGCCAGGCGGTCGAGGGCATGCCGTGGCTCGGCACCTTTCATTCGATCGGCGGCCGCATCCTGCGCGTTCACGCCGAGTTGGTGCAGCTGAAATCCAACTTCACCGTGCTCGATGTCGACGACCAGATCCGGCTGCTGAAGCAATTGCTGGCGGCGGAAAACATCGACGACAAGCGCTGGCCGGCGCGGATGCTGGCCGGGCTGATCGACGGCTGGAAGAACCGCGGGCTGACGCCGTCGCAAGTACCCGCCGGCGAAGCCGCGGTGTTCGGCAATGGCAAGGGCGGCAAGCTCTATGACGCCTATCAGGAGCGGCTGAAGATCCTCAACGCCGCCGATTTCGGCGACCTGCTGCTGGAAGACATCAGGCTGTTCCGCGAGCATCCCGACGTGCTGCGGCAATACCAGAACCGCTTCAAATATATCCTGGTCGACGAATATCAGGACACCAACGTCGCGCAATATCTCTGGCTGCGGCTGTTGGCGCAGGCGCCGAGTTCGCAACCATCCCCCATCCTTCGAGACGCCGCGCGTCGCGCGGCTCCTCAGGATGAGGGCGTCGAGGACGTGGCAGACCCACACACCGACCTCGTCCCTCACCCTGAGGAGCGCGGGCAGAGCCCGCGCGTCTCGAAGGGCGAGGCCGAGGCGCCTGCCGCCACCGCGCCGCCCAAAAACATCTGCTGTGTCGGCGACGACGATCAGTCGATCTATGGCTGGCGCGGAGCCGAGGTCGACAACATTCTGCGCTTCGAACACGATTTCCCCGGCGCGAAAGTCATTCGCCTCGAGCGCAATTATCGCTCCACCGGACATATCCTCGCCGCCGCCTCGCACCTGATCGCGCATAATGAAAGCCGGCTCGGCAAGACGCTGCGCACCGAGGACGTCGATGGCGAGAAGGTCACCGTCACCGGCTCGTGGGATTCCGAAGAAGAAGCCCGCGCGATCGGCGAAGAGATCGAGCAGCTGCAGCGCGAGGGCCACAAACTCAACGACATCGCGATCCTGGTGCGGGCCTCGTTCCAGATGCGTGAATTCGAAGACCGCTTCGTCACCCTCGGCCTTCCCTATCGGGTGATCGGCGGCCCGCGCTTCTACGAGCGCGCCGAAATCCGCGACGCGCTGGCTTATCTGCGGGTGATCAACTCGCCGGCCGACGACCTCGCCTTCGAGCGCATCGTCAATGTACCGAAGCGCGGCCTCGGCGACGCCACCGTGCAGCTGCTGCACGATCACGCCCGCAAGCGCAAGATCCCCCTGTCCGAAGCGGCGCGTGCGATCGTTGAGAACGACGAACTGAAGCCGAAGGCGCGCGGCAGCCTGCGCGACCTGATGCTGTCGTTCGACCGCTGGCGCGGCCAGCGCGATGTGAAATCGCATACCGAACTCGCCGAGATCGTGCTCGACGAGAGCGGCTACACCGAGATGTGGCAGAAGGACCGCTCCGCCGACGCCGCTGGCCGGCTGGAGAACCTGAAAGAACTGGTCCGCTCGATGGAAGAATTCGAAAACCTGCAAGGCTTTCTCGAACATATCTCGTTGGTGATGGACCGCGAGGGCGGCGCCGACGAGGACGCGGTGTCGGTGATGACGCTGCATTCCGCCAAGGGACTGGAATTCGACAGCGTGTTCCTGCCCGGCTGGGAAGAAGGCCTGTTTCCGCATCAGCGCGCGCTCGACGATCAGGGCCGCGCCGGGCTCGAGGAAGAGCGCCGGCTCGCCCATGTCGGCATCACCCGCGCCCGCAAGCGGGCGAAATTGTACTTCGCCACCAACCGACGGATTCACGGCACCTGGAACACCACGCTGCCGTCGCGCTTTCTCGACGAATTGCCGGCCGACAATGTCGAGATCACCGAGTCGAAAGGCGGCTCCGGCTGGGGCGGCATGAGCGGCTACGGCCCGTCGCGGTTCGACAATGTCGAATCCTTCGGCTCCAGCTACACGACCCCGGGCTGGCAGCGCGCCCAGGCGCAACGCAGCCGCGGCTCCGGCGGCCAGGCCGGCGGCGGCTTCAACGAAAGCCAGTCTCCATTCGGCGGTTCGCGCAGCGACGCACCGGGCGCCGGCTTTGCGCGCCGCGGTCCGATGACTATCGAGGGCGAGCTGGTGGCGAAATCCACCGGCGCGACGTCAGAGTTCTCATTACAGGACCGGGTCTTCCACCAGAAATTCGGCTATGGCCTGGTGGTGAAGGTCGACGGCAACAAACTCACCATCGCGTTCGAAAAGGCCGGCGAGAAGAAGGTGGTCGATAGTTTCGTGGAGCGGGTGTGAGTTCAACGCTGCACTACATCGCCCTGATCCACGAGGACGCCGACGACTGCTTCACAGTATCGTTTCCCGACATTCCCGGGCTGATCACCGCGGGCGACACCGTCGAGGAAGCGATGGAGGAAGCCGAGGAGGCTCTGACCTTCGCGGCCGAGGACTGGACCAATGACGACGGATCGCGCGGCCTGAAGCCGCCGCGCAGCATGGATCAGTTGCGCGAAGACCCTGAATTCATCGAAGCTGCCAAGGACGCCATCGTCGTCGTGGTCGAATTCCCAGTCGACGCAGCGGAATAGCTCCGGCGGCCGACTGCGGCACGGTTGCGCATGCGCGCCCGCGTTCCTATGTAGCCATTCCGCGCCCGCGGGTTGCGTTTGCCTGCCCCGCCCGAACCCCCGCGGTTCGGGCCTGTCCCCCACCTCCGCCTGTCCGAACGGCCCAAACCCGCATGGCTTCCATCATCTCCATCGCCGATCTCAGCAAGACCTACGGCTCCGGCCGCAAGGCACTGGACGGCATCAACCTCGAGATCGCACGTGGCGAGATTTTCGCGCTGCTGGGGCCGAACGGCGCCGGCAAGACCACGCTGATCAGCATCATCTGCGGCATCGCCAATGCGACGTCCGGCAAAGTCACGGTCGACGGTCACGATATCGTCACCGACTATCGCGCGGCGCGGTCGATGATCGGGCTGGTGCCGCAGGAATTGCACACCGACGCCTTCGAATCGGTGTGGGACACGGTGAGCTTCAGCCGCGGCCTGTTCGGCAAGCCGAAGAACCCGGCGCATATCGAGAAGGTGCTGCGCGATCTGTCGCTGTGGGACCGCAAGGACAGCAAGATCATGACGCTGTCCGGCGGCATGAAGCGGCGGGTGATGATCGCCAAGGCGCTAAGCCACGAACCGCAGATCCTGTTCCTCGACGAACCGACCGCAGGCGTCGACGTCGAACTGCGCAAGGGGATGTGGGAGGTGGTGCGGGCGCTGCAGGCCTCCGGCGTCACCATCATCCTGACCACACATTACATCGAAGAGGCCGAGGAAATGGCCGACCGGGTCGGCGTCATCAACAATGGCGAGATCATTCTGGTCGAAGAGAAGTCGGCGCTGATGCAGAAGCTCGGCAAGAAACGGCTGAAGCTGCATCTGTCGGGCAAGCTCGCTGCAATTCCGGACTCGCTCGGCGGCTACGATCTGTCGCTTGGCGAGGACGGCCAGCAACTGGTCTACACCTACGACACCAAGAGCGAACGCACCGGCATCACCAGCCTGCTCAGCGACGTCCGCGCCGCCGGGATCAAATTCCACGATCTCGACACCTCGCAAAGCTCGCTGGAAGAGATCTTCGTCAGCCTGGTGAGGGAGCCATGATGAACCACCGGGCCGTCCGTGCGATCTATCTGTTCGAAATGGCGCGCACCATGCGCACGCTGCTGCAGAGCGTGGTGTCGCCGGTGCTGTCGACCTCGCTATATTTCGTGGTCTTCGGCGCTGCGATCGGATCCCGCATCACCCAGATCGAGGGCGTCAGCTACGGCACCTTCATCGTGCCCGGGCTGGTGATGCTGTCGATCCTGACCCAGAGCATTTCCAACGCCTCGTTCGGGATCTACTTTCCGAAATTCACCGGCACGATCTACGAATTGCTGTCGGCGCCGGTGTCGTTCTTCGAGGTGGTGCTGGGCTATGTCGGGGCGGCCGCAACCAAGTCGATCATTCTCGGCCTGATCATTCTGGCGACAGCGGGATTGTTCGTGCCGCTGCACATCCTGCATCCGGTCTGGATGCTGTCGTTCCTGGTACTGACCTCGGTCACCTTCAGCCTGTTCGGCTTCATCATCGGGATCTGGGCCGACGGCTTCGAGAAGCTGCAGGTGATCCCGCTGTTGGTGGTGACGCCGCTGACCTTCCTCGGCGGCAGCTTCTATTCGATCAGCATGCTGCCGCCCGGCTGGCAGACCGTCGCGCTGTTCAACCCCGTGGTCTATCTGATCAGCGGCTTTCGCTGGAGCTTCTATGAAATCTCCGACGTCGGCATCGGCACCAGCATCGGCGTCACGCTGGGCTTCTTGGTCGCCTGCATGGCGATGGTGTGGTGGATCTTCAGGACCGGCTACCGGCTGAAGAGCTGATCCTCGCACACCACGCAAAAAAGCGCGGCCCGATCGGGGCCGCGCCTTGCTGAGTTTTTGGCAGCCTTATCGATAGCAACGGAAGTTGCCGCTGCGGGTATAGTAGCCGCGGCAATCGCGGCCGCGATGGTAGCGACCGCGATAGCCGCGGTTCGGAATTCCGAGCACGCCGTTGACTGCGCCTACCGCGCCGCCGACACCTGCACCGATCGCCCCGCCGACCACGCCACCGACCGGACCGGCCGCGCGGTTACCCTCGCGCGCGCCTTCATGGGCGCCGCGAACAATCCCCTGAGCATGGCCGGCCACCGGCACCGACAACAGCGCCAGAGCTGTGGCGGCGATCGCGAGATAGAGCTTCATGGGCGTGCGGCTGGGAAGAGTGGTCACCTTGGTCTTCATCTAAATGTCCTAATGTCCGCTGGATGGCCGCGCTTCGGCCCGAGTTCGTGGTGCTGCCTTAACGCGGGTGCGGCCCCAAGGTTCCATCGCCACGGAAATTTGCCCCGCGCCGCCTGCGGGCGCCGGTCACGACTTCGTCAGGCCCGGTTCGGCGTCAACTTGGCCTTGGTTGCGCCATCTCGGCGATTAACGATGCGCCAGCATGGTTCTGGAACCGCGGCGTGGCACCGTGCATATTGCAAGCGGGGACGGGCAGTTGCGGATCGCGCCAGGAGGCCAGCGTCACATGCGTTCGTATCTCGTTCCCCTCGCCGGCTTGATGCTGCTGTGCGCCGCCGGACTGGCGCAGGCCAAGATCGCCATCACCGTCGACAAAGACGCGCAGCAGATGACCGTCGCGGTCGACGGCGTCGAGCGCTATCGCTGGCCGGTGTCGACCGGCAATCCGTCGCATGAAACGCCGAACGGCAGCTTCACCGCGTTCCGGATGGAGGAGGATCACTACTCCAAGGAATTCGACGACGCACCGATGCCGCATTCGATCTTCTTCACCAAGGTGGGCCACGCCATCCACGGCACCGACTCCGAAAGCCGTCTCGGTTCGCCGGCCTCGCATGGTTGCGTGCGGCTGTCGCGCGCCAATGCTTCGACGCTCTATGCGCTGGTGCAAGAACAAGGCGTGCTCAACACCACCGTCAGCCTGACCGGATCGTCGCAGGTCGCGCTGGCACGCAATCCAGGGCCTTCCGCCCGAACCGCCACGGCGCGCCGCGGTCGCACGGCCGCGCCGGCCTATGACGCCGCCGGCGAGCCGGTCGAACTCGCGCCGCCCGTAACCCGCCGCCCGGTCGCGCCGCAAGTCGCCGACGACGGCTACATCTATCCGACCGACGGCAGCAGCGGCGCGCGCTATCCGGCGCCACGCGGCTATCGGCGGCAATACGAGGCCCAGGCGCAGCCGCAATATTACTATTATGATAATGGCTATGCCCCGCAGGCCTACGCGCCGCGGCCGTATTATCAGCCGCGCGGATTGTTCGGCGGCTACCAGGACTACTGAGGCCGGTGGCGGGACCGCGGACCGGCCACGCCGCCGCTTACTCTTCGCCCTTGCGTAACCGGCGCCACACCGCGCCGAGCACGTTGGAATAATCGTCGGTCCAGACCCGCTGCTCGGCGTCGGGCTCGGTGTCCGCCCACACATCCGAATCCGCGAGCTGGCCGACATCGGCCTCGGCGCGCGCCGAGACCACCGCCGAGGTGCCGAAGATGTACTCGGCGTCGCGGCCGGAATCCTCAGTATAGACCCAGCTCTTCAGATCGTTGGCGGCGGCAATGCCGACGACGACGCTGGCCAGTTCGAGGTGACGGTTGGAGACGTGCATCAGCACCGCGCCCTGCGGTGCTAATTTGGACTTGTAGATCGCCATCGCCTCTCTGGTCGCGAGGTGAATCGGGATCGCGTCCGATGAATACGCATCGACGATGATCAGGTCGTAGACCCCGTCCGGCTCGTGCGCGAAGGTCAGCCGCGCATCGCCCATTACCGGCTGCAGGTCCGGCGCGCATTTGCTGACAAAGGTGAAATATTTCGGATCGCGCGCAGTATCGACCATCGACTGGTCGATCTCGAAGAATTTCCAGCTTTCGCCGGGCTGCGAGGCGCAGGTCAGCGAGCCGGAGCCGAGCCCGATCACCGCGACACGGATCGGGCCGCCCTTGCGTTCGCGAATGGCGGCGATGCCCTGCCCGATGCCGCCGTCCTTGTAGTAATAGGAGATCGGCTCGGGCCTGCCGGTGACCGGGGTGCCGTCGTCGTTCTGCATCTTCTGGGCGCCGTGGATCGTGGTGCCGTGCATCAGCACGTGATACTGCCCGTTCGGCGTCACCACGATCTTGTGAACGCCAAAGAAGCTGCGCACGGTCTCGACCCGGCCGTCGTCGGACGGATAGATCCGGGTCAGCGTCAGCGCCAGCACCACTGTGGCGAACACCTTCCAGCGATTGACCCCGAGCGCCAGCGCGGCGAAGGCGGCGAGCACGGCGACGTCGCCAATCACCAGAACCCGGTTGCTATCGATCCAGCTAAATATCTTTCCGGTGGTGAAGGCCGGCGCGATCACTGCGATCGCGAGGACGGCGAGAGATGGCCAGTACCATTTGGTGAAGCGCGGATAGCCCTCTTCGCCGGTCGGCCGGCACACGACCGCCAGCGCCAACAGCAGCGGGTATTCGGCGATCCATGAAAACGTATAGGGCGCTATCAGGCCAGCGAACAACCCGCCGACCATGCCGCCGAACGACAGCGCGACATAGAAGCCGGTGAGATATTTCGCCGCCGGGCGGGTCCGCGCCAACTCGCCATGGCAGGCCATCGCGATCACGAAGAACGCCAGCAGATGGCCGCCGAGCAGCAGCAGCAGCTTGGTGACGCCGGTATAGGCGAGCAGCACGATCACCACCGCGATCGCCACCGGTTGCGCCGCCAGCATCCATTTATGCGGCAGCAGCGGCCGCGACTGGAACACCAGCACCCAGGTCAAGAGATACAGCGACAGTGGCAGCACCCACAACAACGGCGCGGCGGCGACGTCAGTCGAGATATGGGCGGTGACCGCGATCAGCAGCCCGGACGGCACCGCGGCGAGAAACACCCAGCGCGCCGCGGTGGCGAGCGAGGGCGGCGCGGCGGCGAAGTCGTCGGCGCGGGGCTGCGGCGTCACCACCACCGGCGAGCGTAGCAACAGCACGCCGCAGCCGGCGATCAGCAGGATCAAGAGGCCGTAGCCGCCGGTCCAGACCAGGTTCTGCGCGCGCAGCGTCAGCATCGGCTCCAGCAGCACCGGATAGGACAGTAGCGCCAGAAAGCTGCCGATATTCGACGAGGCGTAGAGGAAATACGGATCGGGACCCTGCGGATGCCCGGTGCGGACGAACCAGGCCTGCAGCAGCGGATTGTTCGCCGCCAGCGCGAAGAACGGCAGCCCGATCGAGACCGCGAACAGCCCGAGCAGCCAGAACGCATAGCCGGAGGCCGGCGGCGTGCCCCAGCCGC
This sequence comes from Rhodopseudomonas sp., assembly GCF_013377015.1. GTDB lineage: Bacteria > Pseudomonadota > Alphaproteobacteria > Rhizobiales > Xanthobacteraceae > JARJEH01. The sequence goes on from NZ_JACABA010000003.1 coordinate 83,769, forward strand.
CGGCGATCGACAGCGGCAAACCCAGCAGCGCGATCACCAGCAGCACCAGATGGATCACCACCGGAACCGCGCGATTGCGGATCTGGGTCAGATAATGGGCGTAGGCATAGCCGGCGAGCAGCAGCGACTGGAAGAACACCATCGCCACCGACCACACCGCCGGAGAGCCGCCGAGCCGCGGCAGCACCATTTTGGTGAACAGCGGCTGCACCGAGAACAGCAGCAGGGCGCTGGTGAAGATCGCCGCGGTGTAGATCACCAGGATCAGCCGGTTTCGGGAATCGGAATTCTGAGCCATGGCGGCGGACGGCGACGACTCGATCATGACAACTCCAGCTTGGATCCGGCCAATGCAGGGCGCGGCGTACGCGACAACAACACCGGAACGACACGACATGGCAATGAAGGCTTCCGAACGATAGCGCGCGGCCCTTAAGAAAAAGCAGCGTTGCGAACGACTCGCTCGGCCAGCGCCCCATCATGATCGGACGGACCGATCTAACACACGGGTCTTGTGCCGGACATCCAAGTCTTTGATAAACAAGTCTTTGATAAACTCGGGGTGACGCCGGTGTGACCGGCCGTCATCGTCATCCGCGGCTCAAGGCCGCCCGCGAAAGCCAAATGTCCGATCCTGACGTGTTGATCATCGGCGCGGGCCATAACGGCCTCACCTGCGCGGCCTATCTGGCAATGGCGGGATTGCGCGTGAAGCTGGTCGAGCGCCGCGCCGTGGTCGGCGGCGCCGCGGTGACCGAAGAGTTTCATCCCGGATTCCGCAATTCGGTGGCGGCCTATACGGTCAGCCTGCTCAATCCCAGGATCATCGCCGACCTGAAGTTGCACGACCACGGGCTACGGATCGTCGAGCGCCGGGCGCAGAATTTCCTCCCCGCGCCCGACGGCCGCTATCTGCTGACCGGCGAAGGCCAGACCGCGCGCTCGGTCGCCAAACTCAGCGCGCGTGATGCCGCCCGGTTTGACGGCTTTGTCAATGAACTCGGCGTGATCGCCGACGTGCTGCGGCAATTCGTGCTGCGGGCGCCACCGAACCTGGTCGAGGGTTTTGGCGTCGGCGGCATCCGCGAGGCATTCAACGCGCTCGGCACCGCCAACATCCTGCGTGGCCTGTCGCTGGAACAGCAGCGCATCCTGCTCGATCTATTCACCTGCTCGGCCGGCGAAATGCTGGACGACCGCTTCGAAAACGATCTGGTGAAAGCGCTGTTCGGCTTCGACGCCATCGTCGGCAATTTTGCCAGCCCCTACGCCGCCGGCTCCGCCTATGTGATGCTGCACCATGCCTTCGGCGAGGTGAACGGCAGGAAGGGCGTCTGGGGTCACGCGATCGGCGGCATGGGCGCGATCAGCCAGGCGATGGCGAGCGTGGCGCGCAAGCATGGCGCCGAGATCGAAACCAGCGCCGGGGTCCGCGAGGTGCTGGTCGAGCGCGGCCGCGCCGTCGGCGTGACGCTGGACGACGGCCGCAGCATCCGGGCGAAATATGTCGTCTCCAACGTCAACCCGAAGCTGCTCTACACCTGCCTCGTGCCGCGGGATGCGCTGCCGGCCGAATTCCGCGAGCGGATCGGCAACTGGCGCAACGGCTCCGGCACCTTCCGGATGAATGTCGCGCTCAGCGCCCTGCCCTCGTTCACCGCGCTGCCCGGCGCCGACGATCACCTGACCGCCGGCATCATCATCGCCCCCGGGCTCGACTACATGGATCGCGCCTGGCTGGACGCCAAGCAGCACGGCTGGAGCCGCGCGCCGGTGGTGGAACTGCTGATCCCCTCGACGCTGGACGATTCGCTGAGCCCGCCCGGGGCGCACGTCGCCAGCCTGTTCTGCCAGCACGTCGCGCCGCAGCTGCCCGGCGGGGTGTCGTGGGACGAGTGCCGCGACGAGGTCGCCGATCTGATGATCGCGACGGTGGACAATTACGCGCCGGGATTCAAAGCCAGCGTGATCGGCCGCCAGATCATGTCGCCGCTGGATCTGGAGCGGACCTTCGGCCTGCTCGGCGGCGACATCTTCCACGGCGCGCTCAGCCTGAACCAGCTGTTCTCGGCCCGGCCGATGCTCGGCTATGCCGACTACCGCGGCCCGCTGAAGGGCCTGTATCATTGCGGCGCCGGCGCCCATCCCGGCGGCGGCGTCACCGGCGCCCCCGGCCACAACGCCGCCCAGGCCATCCTCAGCGACCACCGCGCGCTGTTCACAGGACGTGGATAGGGCCTGTTCATGCCGCAGCGGCGAAGCTGTGGACAAGCCTGTGGACAGACTGTGGAAAAGTAGACGCAGAAGCTGTGCCTGAGTCTGTTGATATCCGGTGCGAAAGCGCCGAGTCAGACTGTGGAAATATCGCGCGAAACCCTGTGCGCAGGCGGTCGACTATCACAAGCTCCAAGCATCCTATCCAACGTGCGGCCTCGCCGCCGCCGGATGCTGCTCGAACAGCGTCCCGAGCAGCCGCGCCAGTTCGCGCTGGCCATGACCCTGCTGGGTCAGGAAGTCGGCGACCTCGATCTCGTCGGTCGCAGTCGCGGTGCCGCCCCCGCGCATGTCGCCGCGGGTCTTTTCGTGCTCGACGAACAGCCGCTTGGTCTCGGTGTCGAACACCAGCCGCCAGCGATCGTCGTCGGCGCCTTCGCTGCGCTGGTAGAGCGGTCGTCTCAGCAGGCACATGGCGATTCCCCCGGAAATTCCTGCTTTGCGGCGGGCCGCGGCCAGCTTAATGCAGGGGCGCCCCGCCGCAACAGCTTTCCGGACCCGCGATGACCCTCACCCCCACCACCAGCCGCGCCCATTTCGCGATCGGCGACGAGGCCGCCGCGCGGCGCGCGGTCGACCGGCTCAATGAGAGTTTCGACGATGGGGCGGCCGCGGTGACGGCGTTCGAGCGCGCCGATGGCGGCTGGGACATCAGCCTGCATTTCGCCGACCCGCCGGACCAGGCGATGGTGCGCGGCCTGGTGGCGCTGGCCGCCGGCGAAGCTATCGCGGCGACGGTGGCGTTCGACACGGTGGAGCCGAGGGACTGGGTCAGGGCCAGCCTCGACGCGCTGGCGCCGGTGCAGGCCGGGCGCTTCGTGGTGCACGGCCACCATGATCGCGACCGGGTGCAGCCGAACCAGCTCGGCATCGAGATCGAGGCGGCGCTGGCATTCGGCACCGGGCATCACGGCACCACGCGGGGCTGCCTGCTGCTGCTCGACGAGGTGCTGCACGCCCATCTGCCGCGCCGGGTGCTGGATCTCGGCTCCGGCACCGGCGTGCTGGCGATCGCCGCCGCCAAGGCGCTGCGCCGTCGGGTGCTGGCCAGCGATATCGACCCGCAAGCGGTCGCGGTGTGCCGCGACAATGCGAGGCTGAACGGCGTCGGCAATTGGGTGGAGACGGTCTGCGCCGTCGGCTTCGGCGCGCCGGCCTTCAAGGCGCGGGCGCCGTTCGACCTGGTGCTGGCGAATATCCTGGCCAATCCGCTGCGGCAGCTGGCGACGCCGATGGCACAGCATCTGGCGCCGTCGGCGATGGTGGTGCTGTCCGGCCTGTTGCCGCCGCAGGCGCAAAGCGTTATCGCCGCCTACCGGGCGCGCGGATTACGGCTGGTGCGACATCAGATCGTCGAGGGCTGGAGCAGCCTGCTGCTGCAGAACGGCTGAACTTACGGAAATGGCTATTTCGGCAGTTTGCGGCCTCGGGCGAGGATGCCGTCCGGCTTCGGCACCGCGCGCTTGACGCGGGATTCGACGAACCGATCCAGCATCTGAACGATCACACCGCGCGGCTTGCTGTCACTGTCCGGGGCGGGCGCATTGCTGGGAACGGGGCCGCGGCGAGGCGGCGAGATCTTCTCAAACGTAAAGGCAGGCATGGTTTATCCCCTCTTCGCTGAGTTGAAACACTCCCGGGATTCTCCCAGCTGCATCAGATGAACGCGCCTGGCGGCAAATCGTTCTCGCCTGTCGGTCGCAGGCACTATAATTTAAGCATAATCCGTGCCACGACGAGGCAAATCTCCCCCGATTGCCGGCGCGGGCGGTCGCTCCTAGGATGGTGCAACGATGTTCGAGGCGCATTTCCAGACATTTGAAGAAGCCGAGGGCGGCGTCGCGCTGACCGCGCGGCTGGCGGCGTTGCGCGAGGAGCTGCTGCGGCGGAAGCTCAACGGCTTCGTGATTCCCCGCGCCGATCAGCAACAAAACGAATATGTCGCGGCTTCCGAAGAACGGCTGGCGTGGCTTACCGGCTTTACCGGATCGGCTGGTCTGGCGATCGTGCTGAACCGCGAGGCCGCGGTGTTCGTCGACGGCCGCTACACCCTGCAGGCGGCCAAACAGGTCGACAGCAGCGCCTGGAACATCGCGCCGCTGGTCGATCCGCCGCCGGAAAGCTGGCTGGAACAGCACCTCACAGCCGGTGACCGCCTCGGTTTTGACCCGTGGCTGCACACTTCTTCGGCAGCCGAGAAACTTGCCGCAGTCTGCGCCAAGGCCGGTGCGGAACTGGTCGCGGTCGACAGCAATCCGCTCGATGCGGTCTGGACCGAGCGCCCAGCCCCGCCGCTCGGCCAGGTCAGCGTTCACGAGCTGCAATTCGCCGGCGAATCCGAAGCCGCCAAGCTGGCGCACATTCGCGGCGAGATCGCCCGGCTCGGCACCGACGCGCTGGTGCTGTCGGATTCCCACGCGGTGGCATGGACCTTCAACATTCGCGGCGCCGATGTTAGTCACACCCCGCTGCCGCTGTCCTATGCGCTGGTGCCGAAGGACGGCCGGCCGACCATCTTCATCGACGCCCGCAAGCTGTCGAACAGCGCCCGCGATCATCTGGCGCAGACCGCCGAGATCGACGAGCCCGAAGCGCTGACGCCGGCGTTGCAGCGGCTGGCGCAAACCGGCGCGTCGATCGCGCTCGACAGCACCACCGCCGCCGATGCGCTGGCGCGGTTGATCACGGCCGCCGGCGGCAAGCCGGTGCGCGGCAACGATCCGGTGGCGCTGCTGAAGGCGGTGAAGAACCCGACCGAGATCGAAGGCACCCGCATTGCGCATCGCCGCGACGCGGTGGCGCTGGCACGGTTCCTAGCCTGGATCGACCGTGAAGCACCAAGCGGCGCGCTGACCGAAATCGACGCCGTCGAGGCGCTGGAAAGCTTCCGCCGAGACACCGGCGCGCTGAAGGACGTGTCGTTCCCGACCATCTCCGGCACCGGGCCGAACGGCGCCATCGTGCATTACCGCGTCACCCGCATGAGCAACCGCCGGATCGCACGCGGCGACCTGCTGCTGATCGATTCCGGCGCGCAATACCAGGACGGCACCACCGACGTCACCCGCACCATCGCGATCGGCGAGCCGACCGCCGAGATGCGCGACCGTTTCACCCGGGTGCTGCGCGGCCATATCGCGATTGCGCGGGCGGTGTTTCCCGACGGCACCACCGGCGCACAGCTGGATTCGCTGGCGCGGCAATTCCTGTGGCAGGCCGGAGTCGATTTCGAGCACGGCACCGGCCACGGCGTCGGCAGTTATCTGTCGGTGCACGAGGGTCCGGCGCGCATTTCAAAACTCGGCACCACGCCGCTGAAGCGCGGCATGATCCTGTCCAACGAGCCCGGCTACTACAAACCCGACGCCTTCGGCATCCGGATCGAGAATCTCGAACTGGTGATCGCGGCCGAAATCGCCGGCGCTGAAAAACCGATGAACGCCTTCGAGACGCTGACGCTGGCGCCGATCGACCGAAGGCTGATCGATCTCGGCATGATCAGCAGCAAGGAACTCGGCTGGCTCAACGATTACCACGCCAGGGTGCGGCGCGAGGTGAGCCCGCATCTCGGCGAAACCGACAAGCTCTGGCTCGACGCCGCCACCGCGCCGCTGGCGCGGGTGTGACGCAGGTCCCGAAAACGGAATAGCCGCATTCCGAATTCACCCTGCTCCTGCGGCTTGGGATCGCTACAGTCGGATTCGTCCACACCATCCGGTCAGAACTGGCGACGCTCATCCATGCACGGCATGACCGGAACACCGGCCGCGACCACCACAAAACGGCCCGACGAGCCGGCCTCCCGCCTGATGCTGCTGTTGCTCGTGCTGATGAACGGCGCGGCGCCGATCTCGCTCTACATGCTGGTGCCGGCGCTACCGGTGCTCGCCACCACCTTCGGCCGCGACATCTCGATCGCGCAGATGACGGTGTCGCTCTACATGGTGGGGCTGGCCTGCTCGCAGATCCTGATGGGGCCGCTGTCGGACCGCTTCGGCCGCCGTCCGGTGCTGCTCGGCGGGCTGACGCTGATGGCGCTGGCCAGCGTCGGCTGCATCTTCGCCGAGACCCTGCCGCAGCTGATCGTCGCACGTTTCCTGCAGGCGCTCGGCGGCGCCTCGGGCATGGTGATCAGCCGCGCCATCATCCGCGACCTTTACAGCCGCGACCGCGTCGGCGGCATGATCAGTCTGGTGATCGCGGTGATGATGATCGCGCAGATGCTGAGCCCCCTGGTCGGCGGCGTGATCGAAACCGGATTCGGCTGGCGCGCGGTGTTCTACGTCATGACCGCCGGTTCGATCGCGGTCGCGGTGCTGATCGCGATCGCCTTGCCGGAAACCCGCCGCCGCGGCGAGCCCGGCACCGCCGGATTTCGCGGCGATCTCGTCAGCCTGTTCAACAGCCGTGCCTTCTTCGGCTATGTGCTGTGCCAGGTACTGGCGTCGTCGATCATCTTCACCTTCGCGGGCGGCGGCCCCTATGTGGTGGTGACGCAGATGGGCCGCTCCAGTGCCGAATATGGTGCATGGTTTGCGACCTCTGGCTTCGCCTATCTGGTCGGCAATCTGTTCTGCGTGCGGTTCGCGCCGCACCACTCGCTGGAGCGGCTGATCTGGTTCGGCCTGGCGCTGCAGATCGGCGGATCGCTGTTGAACCTGGTGTGGGGCGTTCTCGGCTACAATCAGCTGCCGTCCTGGCTATTCGGCACCCACATGCTGATCATGGTCGGCAATGCCTTCGTGATGTCGAATTCTGCCGCCGGCGCGATCAGCATCCGGCCGCAGGCCGCCGGCACCGCCTCGGGGGTGATGGGCTTCCTGCAGATGGGGTTCGGCTCGCTGTGTTCGCAATTCGGCGCCTGGCTCGGCGGCCATTTCACCACGCCGGTGCCGCTCAACATCGCCATCGCGGTGCTGTCGCTGGCCTGCGCGGCGATGATGGTATTGCTGGTGCCGCGCGGCGGCGTGGTGGCGACCGAGCAGCTGATCGAAAAGGCCGAGGAGGAAGAGACCGGGCTGCTGTGAATGCCGCCAAGGCGCAGGGTTGCGCCGCGGCCACAGCCGCCGGCGTGCGTCGCGGCAGGCGCCCGCCCGGACTTGCAGCATTGCCGATTTTGGCGCAGCGTAGCTCGCATGTTCGACACCGTTATCGGCCTGGGCCATCGCTGTTTCACCGCACAGCATCTGCGACGGATGATGATCCATAGCGGCACGATGCCGTTCGACTGGATCATTTCCAGCAACGAGGGCACCGCCTCCGCGCTGGCCGACCGTTTCGCGGGCATGTTTCAGCCCGAGCTGCTGGAGCTGCGTTCCGACCACATCGCGGATCACCGCTACGGCTTCCAGCATCTGCACGACTTTCCGATCGCCGCCGATTTCATCGCCGATCGCGACCGCGTGGTGGCGCGCTACGATCAGTTGACGCGGCGGATGGCGACCGCGCTGACGTCGCCCAAGCGGGTGCTGTTCGTTCGCCACGAGGAGCCCGGGGTCGGCGGCCCGCAGGCGGCGGCGCGGCTGCTCGACGCGCTGGGGCAATGGCGTCCGCCGTCCTCGTTCCACCTGCTGTATATGAGCGAAGTCGAGAGCCCGGACGACGGCGCCGCGACGCCGAATCTGACCAGCGTGCATGTCGCCCCCGATGTCGGCGAGCATCCCGAACATTGGGACGAAATCTTCACCGCGATGCACCGGCGCGAACCGATCGTCGGCTACTTCCCGGGCCTGGTGCGCAGCCTCGCGGCGATTCCGCGTTCGGTGCGCGTGCCGGTGCAGAACCTGGTCGGCTCGTCGCGCCGCCGGCTGCTCAAGCTCGCCTGAGCGCGGCGCGCGGCGTCAACCCTGAATCAGCGCCAGCCACTCGTCCTCGCTCAGCACTGCGACGCCGAGCTCGCGCGCCTTGGTGAGTTTCGAGCCGGCATCCTCGCCGGCGACCACGTAGTCGGTCTTCTTCGACACCGAGCCCGCCACCTTGGCGCCTAACCGCTCCGCCGCGGCCTTGGCCTCGTCTCGGGTGAATTTGGTCAACGACCCAGTGAACACCACGGTCTTGCCAGCGATGGCGGTGTCGCTCTTCGCCTGCTCGACCGGCAGCACTTCGATTTCATCGAGCAATTCGGCGAGCGCCTTGACGTTGCGCCGCTCGGCAAAAAACTCGACCACGGCGTCAGCGACGATCTCGCCGACGCCGCCGATATTGTTGAGGTCCTGATAGGCTTCCGAGCTATTGCCCTCGGCGCTCTGCCCCGCGGCCGCCGCCAGCATTGCGTCACGGAACGCATCAAAACTGCCGTAATGCCGCGCCAGCAATTTGGCGTTGCCTTCGCCGACATGGCGAATCCCGAGCGCGAAGATCAGCCGGTTCAGTTCGATGCGGCGGCGCGCGTCGATCGCGGCGAACAGGTTGCGCACCGAGGTCTCGCCGAAACCCTCGCGGTCGCGCAGCTTCTTTGCCGCGCGCGCGTCGCGCTTCTGCAGCGTGAAGATGTCGACCGGGTGCATGATCAGGCCGTCGTCGTAGAACTCCTGAATCTGTTTCTCACCGAGACCGTCGATGTCGAACGCCAGCCGCGAGACGAAATGCTTCAGCCGTTCCACCGCCTGCGCCGGACAGATCAGCGCGCCGGTGCAGCGCCGCACCACCTCGCCGTCCTCGCGCACCGCGTGGCTGCCGCACACCGGGCACTTGTGCGGGAAGTCGTAGGGTTTGGCCGATGCCGGCCGCTTGTCGAGCACGACGTTGACGATCTGCGGAATCACATCGCCGGCGCGTTGCACCACCACGGTGTCGCCTTCCCGGATATCGACGCCGTCGCGGATCGGCGCGCCGTCATTGCCGACGCCCTTGATGTAATCCTCATTGTGCAGCGTCGCGTTCTGCACCACTACGCCGCCGACGGTCACCGGCGCCAGCCGCGCCACCGGCGTCAACGCGCCGGTGCGGCCGACCTGGATGTCGATCTTCTCCAGCACCGTCGTCGCCTGCTCGGCGGCGAATTTATGCGCGATCGCCCAACGCGGACTGCGCGACACGAAGCCGAGCCGCTCCTGCCAGTCGAGCCGGTCGACCTTGTAGACCACGCCGTCGATATCGTAAGGCAGCGACGCGCGCTCGTCGCCGGTCTTGCGATAGAACGCCAGCGCGTCGTCGACGCTGTGGCATAGCGTTATCCGCGGATTGACCACGAAGCCGGCCTGTTTCATCCAGCCGAGCATGCCGTGCTGGGTGTCGGCCGGCGCGTCACTCATCTCGCCCCACGCATAGGCGAAGAACTTCAGCGGCCGCGACGCCGTGATGGCGACGTCCTTCTGTCGCAGCGAGCCGGCCGCCGAATTGCGCGGATTGGCGAACGGCGCCTCGCCGGCCTGTTCCTGTCGCTGGTTGAGCGCGAGGAAATCGCTCTTCAGCATGTAGACCTCGCCGCGCAATTCGCAGGAGGCGGGGATCGCGCGGCCCTTCAGCGTGTGCGGAATATCCGCGATGGTGCGGACATTGGCGGTGACGTCCTCGCCGACAAAGCCGTCGCCGCGGGTCGCGGCCCGCACCAGTTCGCCATGCTCGTAGCGCAGCGACAGCGACAGCCCGTCGATCTTCGGCTCGGCGACGATCGCGGGGATTTCATCGAGCTTGAGGAAACGCTGTACGCGCTCGACGAACTCGGTGACCTCGTCGTCGCTAAAGGCGTTGCCGAGCGACAGCATCGGCACCGCGTGCTGCACCTTGGCGAAGCCACGCGCCGGCGCGGCGCCGACCTTCTGGGTCGGCGACCCGGCGCTGACCAGCTCGGGAAACCTCGCCTCGATCGCCTCGACGCGGCGGCGCAGCGCGTCGTAGTCAGCGTCGGAAATCTTCGGCGCGTCTTCCTGATAGTAAGCCTTGTCGTGACGCTCGATCTCGAGCGCCAGCCGCGTCAGCTCGACCTTGGCCTTCGCCTTGGTGAGATTGGAGATGTCGGTGGGAGCGGGCTTGGATTTCGAGACCATGTCGTGGAATATCAGTCCGTCATTCCGGGGCGCGAGCACTTGCGAGCGAACCCGGAATCTCGCGGCACAGTGGGCGTTTCAATGGCCTATTATGTCTATCTTCTGGCCGGCAGGAAAGATGGCCCGCTCTATTTGGGCGTGACCAATGATCTGGTTCGGCGCGTGTTCGAGCATCGGTCCAAGGCGATCCATAGTTTCACGGCGCGTTACCACATCACCAAGCTGGTCTGGTTCGAAATCTATGACGATCCGGTCTCGGCGATCACCCGCGAGAAGGAGATCAAGAAGTGGCGACGGCTCTGGAAGGTCGCGCTGATCGTCAAGGACAATCCCAATTGGAACGATCTGTACGACAGCACTACGCGGTAGAGTTCGCAGCGAGGTGGTCGTGACTCGCAGCAAGATTCCGGGTTCGCGCGCAGCTGACGCTGCTCGCGCCCCGGAATGACCAACAACAGTCATTCCGGGGCGCGAGCCCTTGGGCGAGCGAACCCGGAATCTTGCGCCAGGTTTAGGAATCGCAATCTCTCTCCTCCCGCAAGCGGGGCGAGGGAAAGATCACCCCGCCGCCTTGATCAGACGGTCAGCAGCGGCGCGGGCTTCGGCGGTGATTTCGGCGCCGGCCAGCATGCGGGCGATTTCCTCGCGGCGGTGCTCGTCGATCAGCGCATTGACGCGGGTGGCGACGCGTTTGCCCTTGTCGAGTGCGTCCTTGGAGATCAACAGATGCTGGTCGGCTCTTGCTGCGACCTGCGGCGCGTGGGTCACCGCCATCACCTGGACCTTGCCGGCGAGCCGCGCCAGCCGGGCGCCGATCGCATCCGCCACCGCGCCGCCGACTCCGGTATCGATCTCGTCGAACACCAGCGTCGGCGCCGAGCCGCGATCCGACAGCACCACTTTCAGCGCCAGCAGGAACCGCGACAGCTCGCCGCCCGACGCCACCTTCATCAGCGGCCCCGGCCTTGTGCCCGGGTTGGTCTGCACCCAGAATTCGACGCGATCGAAGCCCTGCGGCCCGGGCGAAGCCGGATCGCTGTCGACCTGGGTGATGAATTTGGCGCGGTCGAGTTTCAGCGGCGCCAGTTCGCCTTGCACCGCCTTGTTGAGTTTCTCCGCCGATTTGCCGCGCGCCAGCGACAATTTTGCGGCGGCGGCGCTGTAGCGGCCGTCGGCTTCCGCCGCCGCCGTTTCGAGGCCGTGCAGCCGCTCCGCGCCGGCATCGATCAGCGCCACGTCGGCGGCGTATTTGGCGGCCAGCGCCGCCAGCCCGTCGACCGGGGTGGAATATTTCCGCGCCGCCGCGCGCAGCGCGAACAATCGCTCCTCGATCCGCTCCAGCTCCAGCGGATCGAAATCGGCGGCGATCAGCGCCGCGGAGAGGTGCTGGTCGGCCTCCTCCAGCGCATTGATCGCGGCGTCGATCGCCTTCACCGCGGGTTCCACCAGCGCCGGCGCGCTGCCGGCGCGGCGTTCCAGCCGGCGCACCGCTGCTGCCAGCGCCGCCACCGGCGAATGATGGCCGCTGACCGCGTCCTGCGCCTCGCGCAGATCGCCGGCGATCTTTTCGCCCTGCATCATCGCGCTGCGGCGCTCGGCCAAGGCCGTCTCCTCGCCCTCGGCCGGCGCGAGCTTCTTCAATTCCTCGGCGGCGTGGCGCAGATAGTCGGCCTCGCGGGCGGCGCGCTCCATCCCGGCACGATGCTCGTCGAGCACGGCGCGAGCGGCGCGGCGCGCCTCCCACAGCGTCTCCAGCGCCGCGACATCCTTTTCCAGGCCGGCGAAGGCGTCGAGCAGCCGGCGATGCGTCGCGGCGTCGACCAGCGCCCGCTCGTCGTGCTGGCCGTGGATCTCCACCAGCGCGGCGCCCACCGCCTTCAGCGTCTGCACGCTGACCGACTGGTCGTTGATGAAGGCGCGGGTACGGCCATCGGCGAGCTGGACCCGGCGCAGGATCATCTCACCGCTGTCGTCGAGCCCGTTGCTGGCCAGGATCGCCCGCGCCGGATGCCGCTCCGGAATATCGAACGACGCCGTGACCTGGCCCTGCTCCACGCCATGGCGGACCAGCCCAGCGTCGCCGCGGCCGCCGAGCGCCAGCGCGAAGGCGTCGAGCAGGATCGACTTGCCGGCGCCGGTCTCGCCGGTCAGCACCGCGAGGCCGCGCGCGAACTCGATATCGAGCCGCTCGATCAGGACGATGTCACGGATCGAAAGGCGCGCAAGCATGCGGGTTAGGTCCTGCTGGTGTGACGGTCCGGACGTTCTCTTCGCCCCACCGCGAATCTGTCAAGAACTTCCGAACCGGCGCCCATACTAGAATGCCGTGTTGCCGCTGTCCTGATCGATCTGGAGTTCGTCCCGGATGATGTCGCAAGCTCGCGCGAGCTGCGAATCCGGAACCCTAGCCGAGGCCGAAATTCTTGAAGGCCCGGCTGATATAGGAGCCCTTGTTCTCGCTCGGCTCGAGTCCGCCGGACTTCACGAGATTATAAGCGTCCTTGTACCACTTGCTGTCGGGAAAGTTGTGGCCGAGCACGGCGGCGGCGGTCTGCGCCTCGCCGACGATGCCGATCGCCATATAGGCCTCGGTCAGCCGCGCCAGCGCCTCCTCGACATGTCGCGTGGTCTGGTAGCGGGTCACGACGGTCTTGAAGCGGTTGATCGCCGCGGTGTAGTCGCGCTTTTCCATGTAATAGCGGCCGACGTCCATTTCCTTGCCGGCCAGCTGGTCGCGCGCGCCCTCCAGCTTCTGCTTGGCGCTGTTGGCGTATTCCGAGGTCGGATATTTCCGGATCACTTCCTCGAGCGCGGCGATCGCCTTTTCGGTGCGGCCCTGGTCGCGCGAGATGTCCGGAATCTGGTCGTAATGCGACGCCGCGATCAGGTACTGCGCATAGGCTGCGTCCGGGCTGCCGGGATGCAGCGTGACGTAGCGCGTGGCGGAGCCGATGCAGCTGTCGTAGTCGCCGGCCTGGTAGAATGAATAAGCCGACATCAATAGCGATTTGCGGGCCCAGTCGGAATAAGGATGCTGGCGATCGACTTCCTCGAATTTCTTCGAGGCGGCCTTCGGGTCCTTGCCCTGGTTCATCAGGTACAAGCCCTCATTGTAGAGCTTGTCGGCGGGTTCGTCGGTGTAGGTCTCATCCTTGGTCAGGAACTTGTCCCACAGCGCGCCGGTGCCGCAGCCGCTGAGCGGCAGCGCGAGAACGATCAGACCAGCGGCGAGCCGCAACGTGCGCCACGCAGATGCGCCGCCGCCGTGGACGACCAATTCCCGCAGCCCGGGCGTCACGCGTTGTACCGACATATGTTACCCGATGCCTGTGATGCCGTGCCTGCTGCGCGCGCCATGAACACCGTCATGGACGAACCATCGACATGCTCTCGAATGGGGCCGCGCGACAGCGGGCTTTCTAGCCCAAAGAGGTCGATTAACCAACCGAGTACGCAGGCATTTCGCCGGGAATAAGGCGGTCCGGGGCAGATCGTCGGCGGTTGTGGTTAACCGCGGAGGCTCGGGACCAGGCTCAGGAAACGTCCGGGCCGTAGACCGGGGCAACCATGCCGCCGACCATCCCACTGACGAGCTCGGCACGGCCGCGCGGACGTCGCACCGGCTCGGCCTCGACCACCCGCCAGGCGCTGTGATCAGCCAACAAGGCGGTCAGCACCCGATGGTTCAGCTTGTGGCCGCCGCGCACGGAGCGATAGGCGCCGAGCAGCGGAAGGCCCGCAAGTGCAAGATCGCCCACGGCGTCGAGCGCCTTGTGGCGCGCGCATTCGTCGGCGTAGCGCAGGCCCTCGGTGTTGAGCAGGCGAGTCTCGTCGAACACCAGCGAATTCTCGAACGACGCGCCGAGCGCGTAACCCATGCTCCACAGCCTCGCCACGTCGTTCATGCAGCCGAAGGTACGGGCACGGCAAACATCGCGGCGGAAACTCTCGGGAGCGACGTTGAGATTATAGAACTGGCGACCGATCACCGGATTGGAAAAATCGATCTCGACCTCGACGCGGAAGCCGGCGGCGTGGGGTCGCAATTCGCCGAATGAATCGCCCTGGGCGACCTGCACCGGCTTCAACACCTGGATGAAGCGGCGCGGCGCGGCCTGCTCAACGGTTCCCGCCTGATCGATCGCGGCGACGAAGGCAGCAGCGCTGCCATCCATGATCGGCACTTCGGGGCCGTCGACTTCGATGGTGGCGTTATCGATCCCCATGCCACGCAGCGCGGCAAGCACATGCTCGGCGGTGGACACCAGCGGACCGTCGGCGTCGCCCAGCACGGTGGCCAGTTCGGTCGCAATCACCGACTTCGCGGTCGCCGCCAGTTCGCGGTCGGCGCAGTCGACTCCGGTCCGCACAAAAATAAAACCCGCATCGATGTCTGCGGGTCCGATCGTCAAGCTGGCAGGAAGACCTGAATGAACACCGACACCGGTTACGGTGGCTTGCGAACGCAGCGTTGCTTGCCGGCTTGATTTCATGAGTAACTGCCCAAATTGACCCACTTGAAGTTCGAACCGATCAGGTTTCCCGCCGACTCGTCTTCAAGGTGTCCCCAAGTCACGGAAACCATAGCACTGCCCCAAAAGGCGCCAACTCACGGTTTTTTACTGATTGTTACCCAAACTCCGCCGCATTGCCGCCGCGGCTTCACCGAATTTGGCCACCGAGGCACTGCCGGTGACCGGCAAATGGCTCCCGAGAGCCGAGAATAATACTGCTAAATCAGCATCTTAATAAAAAGTTACGGAATTGTTTAGACTCCACGAAAAATGGCCCAGGCGGGGACGCCGGGGCCATTTGGCAGTCGAATTGTTACAAGAGGTCAGTTTGCCTGACGGCGCAGGAACGCCGGGATGTCGAGATGGTCGTCACCCTGTGGCGCAGGTGCAACAGGTGCTGGCCGGCCATGGGCGTCCAACCCCTGCGGCGCTGGACGTCGCGCGTATTCGGATACCGGTTCGTTCGATGACATTTGCTCGGCGACGCTGCGCTGCGGTTTACGCTCCGGCAGCGGCGGCAATGGCGACATCGCCGGACCTGAGGCGCGGGCGGCGATCGGCGGCTCAGCTTCCTCGTCACGGCGGCCGAGGCCGACATTGGCGAGACGCTGCAACAGCGACATTCGGGTCTTCTGCGGATGGTCCTCTTCGACGTCGCCGCGCGCCTGCCGAATCTCGTTTTGCGCCGGCACCGGCAGTTCGTCGAACCGCGGCATCCTTGGCGTCCGCAACGGAGCGCGCTCGGCGGCTTGCGGAATAAATGATTCCGGCGCCGGCTCCTCGGCTGCGATCCGGGCGGGTTCGATTTCCGGGAACAGCGAGGGCTTCTGGGCAATCGGACGGACGGTTACGTCGCCATAGGAGGCCTGCTGGACCGGCTGCTGCGCCGACTCCTGAATCGGCGCATCGGAGCCGACCGCGGCGGCAATCGCCGCCAGCGCGGCGCGCTCGATGTTGCTGGACGGCGCCCGCGGCGCCCCCGCCGATGCAGCTTGCACCGGGCGCGTGGCGGCGGCAGCGGCCTCAGCGGCGCGCTGGTTGTCGGCGCGCAGCTTGGCGGTAAGTTCGGCGAGACGGCTGTCAGGACCCGACGAGATCGCGATCGGAGCGGCGGTCGGCGCCGCGGCGCGCGCGAGTTGCGCCTGCTCGATTCCGGTGGCGACCACCGAAACCCGGATCACGCCATCAAGCGATTCATCGAAGGTGGCGCCGACGATGATGTTGGCGTCCTGGTCGACCTCCTCACGGATTCGGGTGGCGGCTTCATCAACCTCGAACAGCGTCAGATCCTTGCCGCCGGTGATCGAGATCAGAAGGCCGCGGGCGCCCTTCATCGAGGAATCGTCGATCAGGGGGTTGGCGATCGCGGCTTCGGCGGCGGTCAACGCGCGCTTCTCGCCGGAGGCCTCGCCGGTGCCCATCATCGCCTTGCCCATCTCCTTCATCACGGCGCGGACGTCGGCGAAGTCGAGATTGATCAGGCCTTCCTTGACCATCAGGTCGGTGATGCAGGCGACGCCCGAATACAGCACCTGGTCGGCCATCGCGAAGGCGTCGGCGAAGGTGGTCTTTTCGTTGGCGACCCGGAACAGGTTCTGGTTCGGAATGATCAGCAGCGTGTCGACCACCTTGTGCAGCTCGGTGATCCCGGACTCCGCGGTGCGCATCCGGCGCTGGCCTTCGAAGTGGAACGGCTTGGTCACCACGCCGACGGTGAGGATGCCCATCTCGCGGGCGGCCTTGGCGATTACCGGCGCGGCGCCGGTTCCGGTGCCGCCGCCCATCCCGGCGGTGACGAACACCATGTTGGCGCCGGTCAGATGGTCGCGGATTTCGTCGATCACTTCTTGCGCCGCGGCGGCGCCGACGTCGGGCTGCGAACCGGCGCCGAGGCCCTGGGTGACCTGGGTGCCCATCTGGATCAGGCGCTGAGCCTTCGACATCGTCAGCGCCTGCGCGTCGGTATTGGCAACGACGAAATCCACCCCCTGAAGTCCGGCGGTGATCATGTTGTTGACGGCGTTGCCGCCAGCTCCGCCGACGCCGAACACGGTGATCCGGGGCCGCAGCTCGCGAATGTCAGGGACGTTGAGATTGATGGTCATGGTTGCCTCTCGATTACGCGCGCGTTGGTTCGTGATGCCCCCGGCCTGCCGCCGGGAAAGCTGATGGAATGGGAATAGGTTGGACAAGATTCATCAAAAGCCCTCACGCAGCCAGCGGCCGACCTTGCCGAAATAGCCCGGCCTCGCCGCTCTGGCGTGCCGGCTATGCCGCGGTTCGACGTGTTCGAGATGGGCGTATTGCGGGTAGACCAGCAGGCCGGACGGCACCGCGAAGGACGCGCTCTTGGCCTCGTTGGGCATTCTACTGAAACCGAGCGGACGGCCGACCCGAACCGGGCGGCCGAGAATCTGGGTTGCCAATTCGGGGATACCGGTGAGCTGTGATGCGCCGCCGCTCAGCACCACCCTCGCCCGGGGCTCTGCCGCAAACGGCGAATCAGCCAGCCGGTCCCTGACCATTTCAAAAATCTCCTCGGCACGGTGCCGAATGATGTTCGCGATCGTGGCCCGGGAGATAATCTGCGGGTCGTCCCGCTCATTGTCCCCGGCGGTGGGGATCGACATCAATTCGCGCGCATCGGAACCACCGGTTAGCACCGTGCCATATAACGTCTTGATTCGCTCGGCATCCGCGATGCAAGCCCCCAGACCGCGCGCCAAATCCATGGTGATATGCTGACCGCCGACCGCAAAGCCGCTGGCATGAACGAACCGGCCGGCCGAATAGATCGCGATTGTCGTTGTTCCTGCGCCCATTTCCACGACCGCGGCGCCGAGATCGGCCTCGTCGTCGGTCAACACCGACAGACCTGCGACATATGGACTCGCCGCCATCGCTTCGACGTTGAGGTGGCAGCGTTCGACGACCAGCATCAGGTTCTTGGCGGCGGTGGCGTCGGCGGTGACGACATTCATGTCGACGCCGAACTGACGCGCGACCATGCCGCGGGGATCGCGAATGCCCTTCACGCCGTCGAGCGTGTAGCTGACCGGCAGCGCGTGCAGCACGGTCCGGCCCGGGCCGGTAGCGTGATTCATTCCGGTGCTGGTGACCCGGGCGACATCGTCGGCGGTCACAGCGCCGCCCTTGATGTCGGCGGACGCTTCGATCAACTGGCCCTGTAGCCGGCCGGCAGAGACCGACAGCAGCACCGATTCGACCCGAACCCGCGCCATCCGTTCGGCCAGCGCCACGGCGTGACGAACGGCGTGCTCGCAATCGGCCAGATCGACCACCGCGCCGGCCTTGACGCCCCGCGACTGGATCTGGCTGTAGCCGACCATTTCGACGGCGTGGCTGCGTCCGCGCAGTGCGTCGCTCGGCGGGCAAGGTTTCAACCGCGCAATCATGCAGGCGATCTTGCTGGTGCCGATGTCGAGCGACGCCACCAGCGCCGTGCGGTGCGGCGCCATCGGTCTTGTCTTCGGGGTCTGATTGCGATCGAAGCCGGTCAAGCGTCACCAGCCTTCTTCTTGGTCTTCTTGTCTTTGAACAATTCTTCGCGCGCCTTGGCGGTGTCCTCGGACAGCCGTACCGTCAGCCGGTCCGGCAGTCGCATATCGACCGCGACGATATCGCGCGAGAACAGCCGGTCTTCATCGTCGAGCCGCGTCAACGTCGCCAGCGCGTTGCCGACGTCATGTTCCGGCAGCTTGATGTCGAGGCCGTTCTTCAGCCGCAGATTCCAGCGCCGCTCGCCGACCAGAATCGCGGCCCGGGTGATCGAGGATACCTGCGGATACTGTGCCAGCAGTGCGAGGAAATCCTTAGCCCTGGTGCCGGCGCCATTGCCCACTACCAGCGGCAGCGAAATGAAGCGCCGCGCCACATAGGGTTCCAGCACCGCGCCGTCGTCGGCGATCACCGACAGCCGGCCGTCGAGCTGCAAACGTGCGAATGCCGAGCGCTCGGTAATGTCGATCTGCAGTTGACCGGGATAGAGCTTCAGCACTGTCGCTTCGGCGATCCAGGGATTAGCTTTCAGCTTGTCGCGGACCACGGCGGCGTCGAGAAACAGCAGCGAGGAACGGCCGTTGACGCCGCCGATCGCCAGGATCTCGTCCTGAGTCAGTTGCTTGCGGCCGGCGATCGCGACGTTGACGATGCGGAATCCGACCACATTGGCGACCGCGTTGCGGGCGTCGCTGAGCGCCTCGATCACCTCACCGAGGTGCCCGCCCTTGACCACGCCGAGTCCGGCGCTGCCGATCAGGATCAGCACGGTCGCCGCGACGCCGACCCGGCGCGGGACATATTTCTCCACGAAAGCGGTCAGACGATCAGCATCTTCGGGGCGCTTGACCGGGACCGCTGCGCTGGCTCGACGCGGGGCCGCAAGACGTTCGCGCAACAATATCGCCGCGCCGATCGCGGCAGCTCTCAACAGGTCAGCCCGAAGCCTCAGCAGTCTCAGCGACCGAGCGAGGCGTCCTCCACCATCCATTGCACGAGCTCGTCAAATGTTATGCCCGCATCCGCTGCGAGCTCTGGCACAAGTGACGTCTCGGTCATGCCGGGTTGGGTGTTGACCTCGAGGCAGATGAGGCCACCAGTTCCCTCGATGCGGTCGTCGTAACGGAAATCCGCACGGCTTACGCCCCGGCAGCCGAGCGCCACATGCGCCGCCAGCGTTAACCTTCGGACTTCCTGGTAAACAAATGGTAAAATAGCTGCGGGCAGGATGTGTTTTGATGCGCCTTTCGAATACTTTGCCTCGTAATCGTAAAATCGCACCGTTGGCACGATCTCGATTACCCCGGTCGGCTCGCCCTTGACCACCGCGCAGGTCAATTCCTTGCCGGCGATGTATTTTTCAACCAGCAGCCGGTCGCCATGGGGCCAGTCGTCGCGAAACAGCTCCTGCGGCGGGTGGGCATGGTCCTCGGTGACGATGAATACGCCGACGCTGGAACCGTCGGCCACCGGCTTGATCACATAGGGCGGCGCCATGGCGTGGCCTTTCGCCACTTCGGCGCGCGACAGTGTCAGCCCCGTCGCCACCGGGATCCCGGCGGCCGTCATCACCGTCTTTGCCAGATCCTTCTGCATCGCCAGCGCCGACGCCAGTACCCCGGAGTGGGTGTAGGGGATCCCGATTGTCTCCAGCACGCCCTGGATGGTGCCGTCCTCGCCCGGGCGGCCATGCAGCATCATCAACGCCAGGTCGGGCTTGAGCCGATCGAGCACGGTTGCAATATCGCGCCCGACATCGATGCGCGACACCTGATAGCCGCGTCGCTCCAGCGCGTCAGCGCAGGACTGCCCCGAGCGCAAGCTGACCTCCCGCTCGGACGACCAGCCTCCAAGCAGAACCGCGACGTGCTTGCGTTTTGTCACCTGATGTCCTCGCATTGTCGCGGGTCGATGTGATGGCTGCGAAACGCCGCGCCCGCGCTGAGATTCGTCGATTTATCTGATTCGGAGAAGCCGGCTTACGCCTGAACTGGTGCCCGCCGCAGGCAAGCCAGGCCCCAGCCGAGCAGGATCACGATCGCCGGCGTGGTGAGGCCGATCACCCGCAGCGGCTGCCACACCTCCACCTCGGTGGCGATCATGCCGAACCACGCCATCGCCGACCAGGCAAACAGCGCCGGCAGCAACGCCACGCGGCCGCTGCGGCGCCAGGCGTCGAGCTGGATCACCGCCAACAACGGCGCGGCGAATGCCACGTAGTTCGGCTGCGACACCGACAGCATCACCGGCAGCGCTGCGCACAGGATGGCGCCGGCGATCAGCAACGGTTCGGACGGCTCCGGTTGCGGCCCGCGCAGCCGCCAGAACCGGCCATGGCCGACGATCAGCACCGCGCCGAGCAGCACCGCGTCTGCTGCGATCTGTCCCGCGGTGGCCCAGGGCGGCAGCGACGCCGCGTCCGGCAAACCGCCGGCGCCGATCCGCGCCAGCATCGCGCCGATGCTGAGCATATCGTAGGAGGTGAAGGTGATCTCGGCGGCGATTTTTGGGTTCGGCGCGCCGCCCAGGATGCCGCTGAGGTGATCGGTCCACAGCGCCGTATAGAGCTGCACGACCGCGGTCGTGCCGAGGCACAGCGCCGGCACCGCGATCAGGAACACCAAGCCGAAGCCCGCGGTGCCAAAGATCGTCTTCCAGTCCCGCCGCAGCAGCGGAATCAGCAGCAGCGCCAGCGGAAAGATCTTGATGGTGAAGCCGATCGCCAAGCAGCACGCGGCAGCGAAAATCCGGCCGCGGACATAGAGCACCAGGAACGCCACCATCGACAGCAGCACCAGCGCGGTCGGCTGGCCGCGGCCGAGCCCGTCGCCGAAAAACGGCAGCAGCGCCAGCAGCGGCCCGAGCCGCAGCAGCCACCAGCCGTTCCAGCGATCCTGGAGCAAGGGCCGCGCCACGCAGCGTTGCAGCGCCCTCGCCCACAGATCCACCGCCAGCGCCATCGCGACGGCGCCGATGACGTACCAGACCGCGACCGACATCGAAAACGACAGCGCCCAGGCTGGCCGCGCCATCCCCTCGAGCGGATTGGCAAACAATCCCATCAGCAACGCAAAGGTCGGAGGATAGTGATAGGTCCAGCCGTGATTGTCGGCGACCTGGTAAAGCGGATAGCCGGTCCAGATCGCCCAGCCGGCGCGGAAGAACACCTGAACATCGCCGAAGCCGTGCACTACCGTGCGCTTCACCACAATCGGTAGGTAGGCAGCGAATATCAAGGCGATCACGGCGATGATCGCGACTTCGTACCAGTGCAACTGGCGCAGGCGCGGCGAAAATGATCGTTCCAAGTCGCTCAGCTCCGCGTTGACGTGCAAACCGTTCGGATCAACGCGGCGGCGCGGCGATCCCGATCCGCTTGATCTCCCAGACCAGCTCGATGCCGGACTGTTGCAGCACCCGCGCCCGCACGGTCTCGCCCAGCGCCTCGATGTCGCTCGCCGTCGCCTCGCCGGTGTTGATCAGGAAATTGCAGTGCAGCTCCGACACCTGGGCGCCACCGACGCGCAGGCCGCGGCAGCCGGCTTCGTCGATCAGTTTCCAGGCGCTGTGGCCGGGCGGGTTCTTGAAGGTCGAGCCGCCGGTCTTGTCCCGGATCGGCTGCGCCGTCTCGCGATGGCGCTGCACCTCATCCATCCTGGCGCGGATCGCCTCGGGCGTGGCGATCGCCCCGCGCAGCGTCACCGCGGTGAAGACGATCGACGGCTCGACGCCGCTGCTGCGATAGGACAGCCGCATGCCGGTGTTGCTGAACACGTTCAGCGCGCCGTCGCGGCCGATGCCGGTGGTTTCCACCAGCACATCCTTGATCTCGCCGCCATTGGCGCCGGCGTTCATTCGTAGCGCACCGCCGATGGTGCCGGGAATGCCATGCAGGAATTCCAGTCCGCCGATCCCGGCCGCCGCCGCCGTCTCGGCGACGCGCTTGTCGAGCGCGGCGGCGCCGGCATGTATCACATCGTCTTCGGCGCGGGTGTCGCCGAAGCCGCGCGCACCGAGCCGGATGACGACGCCCGCGATGCCGCCGTCTCGCACGATCAGGTTGGAGCCGACGCCGACAGTGGTGACCGGAATGTCGGGCGGCAGCCGGGAGAGAAAATACGCCAGATCGTCCGCGTCGACCGGCGTGAACAGCGCCTGCGCCGGCCCCCCGACACGGAACCAGGTCAGCGGCGCCAGCGGTTCATTGGCCAGCAGCCGTCCGCGCAGCTGCGGCATCGCGGCGTGCAGCTCCGGCGTGATGTCGGGGAAGCTCATGATTACCCCAGTGCTTTCAATTCGCCCGGCAGCGCATAGGCCCACTGCGTGATGTTGCCGGCGCCGAGCAGGACGACATAGTCGCCGCTCTGGGCGATGCCGGCGACGATGCCGGCCAGCGCCGCGGCCCCCGGCAGCGGGATCACATTGCGATGGCCGTGGGCGCGCAAGCCGAGCACGAAATGATCGCGATCGATTCCCGCGATCGGCGCCTCGCCCGCCGGATAGACGTCGGCGACGATGACGGCGTCGGCGTCGTTGAAGCAGGTGCAGAATTCCTCGAACAGCGACTGCAGCCGGGTGAAGCGATGCGGCTGCACCACGGCGATGATTTTGCCGGCGGTGGATTCCCGCGCCGCTTTCAGCACCGCGGCGATCTCCACCGGGTGATGGCCATAGTCGTCGATGATGGTGACGCCGTTCCATTCGCCGGTCTTGGTAAAGCGGCGGCGCACCCCGCCGAACCCGGCCAGCGCCTTGCGGATCACCGCATCAGTGAGACCGAGTTCATGCGCCACCGCGATCGCCGCGGTGGCGTTCAGCGCATTGTGGCGGCCCGGCATCGGCAGCATCAGGTCGGCGATCTCATGCGCGGTGCCGGCTTTGCGGTCGCGAAACGCGACCTTGAAGGTCGAACCGCTGCCCTGCGGATTGAGATCGAGCAGCCGCACGTCGGCCTGGGGGTTTTCGCCATAGGTGATGATGCGGCGATCCTCGATCTTGCCGACCAGCGACTGCACCACCGGATGGTCGATGCACATCACCGCGAAGCCGTAGAACGGCACGTTCTCGACGAAATGCCGAAACGCGTCCTGCACCGCCTCGAAGGTCTTGAAGTGGTCGAGATGTTCGGGATCGACATTGGTGACGATGGCGACGTCGGCCGGCAATTTCAGGAACGTGCCGTCGCTTTCGTCCGCCTCCACCACCATCCACTCGCCGGCGCCCAGTCGCGCGTTGGTGCCGTAGGCGTTGATGATGCCGCCATTGATCACGGTCGGATCGAGATCGCCGGCGTCGAGCAACGCCGCGACCATCGACGTCGTCGTGGTCTTGCCGTGGGTGCCGGCGATCGCGACGCAGCTTTTCAGCCGCATCAATTCGGCCAGCATTTCGGCGCGACGAACGACGGGAATGCGCTGCGCCCGGGCCGCCAGCAGTTCCGGATTGTCGCGCTTGATTGCGGTGGAGACCACCAGCACGTCGGCGCCGGCGAGGTTCTCGGCCTTGTGGCCGACCTGGATGGCGATGCCCTTGTCGCGCAGCCGGTTGACGTTCGCGCTTTCCGAGGCGTCGGAGCCCTGCACGGTGTAGCCGAGATTGCACAGCACCTCGGCGATCCCGCTCATGCCGATGCCGCCGATCCCGACGAAGTGGATGGGTCCGATTTCGCGCGGCAGTCGCATCGCCGATTCCTTAAACGTCGTCATCCGCGATGGCGGATGGGTGAATTTCCGCGCGGACCGTAATTCAGGCAAGCCGCGCGGCCCTTGGATGCCCCGCTTTCGCTAGACATGACAAGGCCAAAAACGGCTTGCAGCACGCTAAATCCGGGCCACTTTCGCCACCAGATCGGCCAACCGCTCGGCGGCATCGAGCCGGCCGACGGTGCGGGCGGCGGCGGCCATGGCGATCAGGCGCGCCGGTTCGGCGGCGAGCGCCGAAATTTCCGCGGCCAGCCGCTCAATGGTGAAGTCTGGTTGCGCGATCCGGAGCGCGCCGCCCGCCTGCATCAGCACGCCGGCATTGGCGAACTGGTCCTGATCCAGCGCGCCCGGCAGCGGCACCAGGATCGACGGTCGGCCGATCGCGCCGAGTTCGGCCACGGTGCCGGCGCCGGAGCGCGAGATCACCAGATGGCTGGCCGCGAGCCGCGCCGGCAGGTCGGAAAAGAACGGCGCCAGTTCGGCATCGATGCCGAGCCGGTCATAGACCGCGCGGACCCGCGCCATGTCCTCCTCGCGCACCTGTTGCACGAGACGGAGCCGGCTCCACAGCGCCGGATCCAGTTGTTCGATCGCGCCGGGCACGATGTCCGCCATCACCCGCGCACCCTGGCTGCCGCCGACCACCAGCAGCCGCAGCGAGCCGGCCGGATCGGGCGAAGCGTATGGCACCGCAGCGGCGGCGAGGATCGCCGGCCGCATCGGCGTGCCGGTGGTGGTGGTTTTCGACGCCAGCGCCGGATCGCGATCCAGCACGCCGGGCAGCGAGGTGGCGATCGCGCTGACGTGGCGCGACAGCAGGCGATTGGCGCGGCCCATCACAGCGTTGGCGTCGTGAATCACGGTGGCGATGCCGACGGCGCGCGCCGCCAACAGCGGCGGCAGCGTCGGATAGCCGCCGAAGCCGACCACGGCGGCGGGCCGCAGTTTCCGCATCAGATTGAGCGCCACAAGGGTGCCGGCGCCGAGCAGCAGGCCGGTGCGCGCCAACGACCATGGCGAGCGTCCGCGCACCGTCTCGCTCGGCACCACGTCGATCATCTCGCTGGAAAACAACCCGCTGTATTTCATGGCCCGGGAATCGGTCACCAGCCGCACCCGCATCCCGCGCGCCATCAGCACCACGCCGAGCGCCTCGGCCGGAAACAGATGTCCGCCGGTGCCGCCCGCCGCGAGCAGGATCAGGGGTGCCGCGCTCATGGCGTCAGGCAAAGCCGCGGGCCGCGTCGGCATTGCCGAGCGAGTCGATCTCGGTGCGCGGTCGCTGCCTTGTCAGCGCCAGCATCATGCCGACTCCATAGGCCAGCGAGACCATCGACGAACCGCCATAGGAGATGAACGGCAAGGTCATGCCCTTGGCCGGAATCAGCTGCAGATTGACCGACATGTTGATCGCGGCCTGGATCCCGAACAGGATCGCCAGACCGGAGGAAGCGAACCGCGAGAACATGTCCTCGGACGCATAGGCCCGCGACAGCGTTCGGATCACGATGAAGGCGAACAACGCCAGCAACGCCAGGCAGAGAATGATCCCGAACTCCTCGGCGCCGACCGCGAACACGAAGTCGGTGTGGCTGTCCGGCAGGCTGCGCTTGGCGATGCCTTCGCCCGGCCCAAGCCCGAACCAGCCGCCATTGCTGAAGGCCTCCATCGCGGTATCGACCTGGAAGGTGTCGCCCGAGGCCGGATTCATGAATCGCTTGATCCGCCCGGCGACGTGGGGAACGAACAGATAGGCGGCGAACAGCCCGCCCGCGGAGATCCCGGCGAGCCCCAGCGCCCAGATGATCCGCATCCCGGCGATGAAGAACAGCGCGCCCCACACCATCAGGATCAGCATGGTCTGGCCGAAATCCGGCTCCAACACCAACAGCGACACCAGCGTCATCAGCAGCGCCAGCGCCATCGAGGTCGCCGGCATTTCCGGCCGCCGCGCCGATTCCGAAAACAGCCACGCCGCCAGCACCACGAAGGCCGGCTTGGCGGATTCCGAGGCCTGGATGTTGACGCCGAGCAGCGTGATCCAGCGCCGCGAGCCCTTGACCTCCGGCCCGATCAGCAGCGTCGCCAGGATCAGCGCCACCGAGATCGCGAACACGATCAGCGCCGAGCGCCGGATCTGTAGCGGCGACAGGAACGACACCGCGATCAGCACGATGAAGGACGGCAGCAGGAACATCACGTGCCGGTTGAAGAAATGAAACGGGTCGAGCCCGATCCGGGTCGCCACCGGTGGGCTGGCTGCGAGCGACAGGATCACGCCGCCAAGCATCAGAGCGATCACCGCCGCCAACAGCACGCGGTCCACGGTCCACCACCATTCGCTGAACGGCGTGCGTTGTTCACGGGAAATCATCGGCGATCCTTGGGCAAAGCTCACCCAATTGGTGCGCCATCGTGGTTGCCAAGGAGTTAACGAAATCGAAATGGTTTGAAGAAGTTGGGGTGATGTCCTGAACAACTTGCGCAGCACCCGATCGGACGCGGCGCTGCGGGTAGCCCCCACTGTCATCCCCGCGAAAGCGGGGATCCAGTACGCCGCAGCGCCGCGATTGGCCCATTGCCGCTCTGGAATACTGGGTCGCCCGCTTTCGCGGGCGATGACGGTCGAGGGTGTGGCGAAGCCAGGCTTCAATTCGTCACGTCACCTGCACAACGTCACACCACCGGCTTCACGTCCGGCAACGCCGTCACCAGATCGCGGAATTTCGTGCCGCGAATTTCAAAGTTGCGGTACTGGTCGAACGAGGCGCAGGCCGGCGACAGCAGCACGACAGGTTCGGCCAACCCCGAGGCCGCAGCATCGGCGGCCGCCACCGGCACCGCCTTGTCGAGCGCCTCGCTGATCTCGTAAGGCACCCTGCCCTCCAGCGTCGCGGCGAATTCTTTCGCCGCCTCGCCGATCAGATAGGCCTTGCGGATTCGCGGAAAGAACTCGGCGAGGCTCTCGATACCCCCGGTCTTCGGCTTGCCACCGGCGATCCAGAAGATGTCGTTGAAGGATGCCAAAGCCTTGGCGGTGGCGTCCGCATTGGTGCCCTTGGAATCGTTGACGAACAGCGTGGCGCCTTGGCGTCCGACCTGCTCCATCCGATGCGCCAGACCGGGAAAACTGCGCAGGCCTTTTTGCAGCGCTTCGGCGCTGACGCCGAGCGCCAGCACGGCTGCGGCCGCGGCGGCGGCGTTCTGGGCATTGTGCAGCCCGCGCAATGAGCCGATGCCGCCAATCCGCGCGATCTCGCTGCGGGCGCCGCCGGCGGCGCGCAAGACCGTCTCGTGCTCAACGGTGATGCCGTCCGCCAGCGGCTGCTTCACCGAAATCCGCACCACGCGGCGGCCGGCCTGCTCGATGCGATCGGCGGCGGCGCGGCCGAAGCCGTCATCGACGCCGACGATCGCGGTGCCGCCCGGCTGCACGCCGGCAACCAGGCGCTCCTTGACCTCGGCGTAGTGCGCGAGCGTGCCGTGGCGGTCGATGTGATCCTCGGTGACGTTGAGCAGAATGCCTACGCTGGGGTCGAGCGACGGCGTCAGGTCGATCTGGTACGACGACATCTCGATGACGTGGACGCGGCCGGCGCGCGGCGGCTGCAGCGACAGGATCGCGGTGCCGATATTGCCGCCCATCTGGGTGTCGTAACCGGCCTCACGCATCAGATGCGCGATCAGCGCCGTGGTGGTCGACTTGCCGTTGGTGCCGGTGATGGCGACGAACGGCGCGTCCGGCGCGTGGCGTCGGCGTTCGCGACAGAACAGTTCGATGTCGCCGATCACCTCGACGCCGGCCTCGCGCGCCTTCAGCACGGTCCAGTGCGGCGCAGGATGCGTCAGCGGCACGCCGGGCGTCAGCACCAGCGCTGCGAAACTCGCCCACGACACGCTGCGCAGATCCGCGGTGATGAAATTGGCCTGCGCCGCCTCGACCATCCGATCGATGCTGTCGTCACAGGCGACGACCTCGGCGCCGCCGGCTTTCAGTGCGTGGCAGCACGCCAGGCCGGAGCCACCGAGCCCGAATACTGCGACGGTCTTACCCGCGAAGCTAGTGACCGGGATCAATGCTTCACCGCAGCTTCAGGGTCGAGAGCCCGGCCAGCGCCAGCATCACCGAGATGATCCAGAACCGGATCACGATCTGCGGTTCGGTCCAGCCCTTCTGCTCGAAATGATGGTGGATCGGCGCCATCCGGAATACCCGTTTGCCGGTCAGCTTGAACGACGTCACCTGCACGATCACCGAGACCGCTTCCAGCACGAACAGCCCGCCGATCACCGCCAGCACGATCTCGTGCTTCACCGCCACCGCGATCGTGCCGAGCATGCCGCCGAGCGCCAGCGACCCGGTATCGCCCATGAAGATCGAGGCCGGCGGCGCGTTGAACCACAGGAAGCCTAGGCCCGCGCCGAGCAGCGCGCCGCACAGCACGGCGAGTTCGCCGGTGCCGGCGACGTAGTTGATCTGCAGATATTCGGCGAACACCGCGTTGCCGGCGAGATAGGAAATCAGCCCGAAGCTCGCCGCCGCGATCATCACCGGCACGATCGCCAGCCCGTCAAGGCCGTCGGTGAGGTTCACCGCGTTGCCGGCGCCGACCACGATGAAGCCGCCGAAGATGAGGAAGAACCAGCCGAAATTCAGAGCCACTTCCTTGACAAACGGAATCACCAGCGAGCTCGACAGCGGATCGCGGCCGAGCCGCATCAGTGCGTAGCAGGCCGCGCCGGCGATCACCGCCTCGATCGCGAGCCTTGTTCGGCCGGAGAAGCCGTTGTGGCTCTGCTTGGTGACCTTCAGATAATCGTCGTAGAACCCGACGAAGCCGAAGCCCAGCGTCACCGCGAGCACGATCCAGACATAGGGATTGAGCGGATTGGCCCACAGCACGGTGCCGACCACCAGCCCCGACAGGATCATCAGCCCGCCCATGGTCGGGGTGCCGATCTTGGTGATCAGGTGCGATTGCGGGCCGTCGGAGCGGATCGGCTGGCCCTTACCCTGGCGCAGTCGCAGATTGTCGATGATCCAGGGGCCGAACAGGAACACGAACAGCGCCCCGGTCACCATCGCGCCGCCGGTGCGAAACGTGATGTAGCGGAATACGTTGAAGACCGGAATTGTCGAGGAAAAGTCGATCAGCCAATAAAGCATTCGAGCCGCCTTAAACCGCAGCGCTGTTGAGTGCGGCCTTGCCGGGAAAGCGCTTCTCGAGCGCGGTGACAATCGTTTTCATGCGCGAGCCCAACGAGCCCTTGATCATGATGACATCGCCAGCGCGGATCGCGGCGACAACCTGCGATTCGAGCTCGGCCGAGCTCCCTGCATAGCCGCCCCGCTTTCCCGAGGAAAGGGCGTCCCACAGGTTGCGCATCATCGGTCCGCAGCAAAATACGGTGTCGACGGCATTAGCCTTGACCGCCTCGTTGAGACCGCGGTGCAATTCGGCGCTGGCGGGGCCGAGTTCCAGCATGTCGCCGAGCACCGCAATCCGCCGTCCCTGCGGTCCGATCGCCGAATGGCCGAGCACGTCGAGCGCGGCCGCCATCGAGGCCGGATTGGCGTTGTAGCTCTCGTCGATCAGGGTGGCCTCGCCGTCGTCGAATTCCAGCGCGCGGCGGACGCCGCGCCCGGCTGCGGGCTGCACCTGCGACAGCGCCAGCGCGGCGAGCGCCAGATCGGCGCCGGCCAGTTGTGCCGCCGCCAGCACCGCCAGCGAATTGATCGCGATGTGGCGGCCGGGAATGCCGAGCTTGTAGGTGACTTTGTGTCCCAGAATGTCGGCATGGACCGCGGTGCAATCCGAATGCAACGACAGGTCGATCAGCCGGGCATCGGCTTTGGCATCGGCGCCGAACGAGACGATGCGGCCGACCTTGGCCTTCTTCGCGCTCTTGCTCAGCCGCGCGAACAGCGCGTTGTCGCGATTCAACACCGCGACGCCGCCGGGCTCGAGCCCCTTGAAGATTTCGGCCTTGGCATCGGCGATCGCCTCGACGCCCGAAAAGAACTCCAGATGCACCGGCTCGACCGTAGTGACGATCGCAACGTGCGGCCGCACCAGCTTCACCAGCGGCTCGATCTCGCCGGCATGGTTCATGCCGATTTCGAACACTGCGAACTTGGCGGTGGCCGGGCAGCGCGCCAGCGACAGCGGCACGCCCCAATGATTGTTGAACGACGCCACAGAGGCGTGGGTCTCGCCCTGCGCGCCGAACACGCCGCGCAACGCTTCCTTGGTCGAGGTCTTACCGACCGATCCGGTCACCGCAATCACCTGGGCATTCAGCCGCGCCCGCGACGCGCGCGCCAGCGCGACCAGACCCGCGAGCACGTCATCGACGATCAGCAGTGGCGCATCCGCGGCGAATTTGTCGCGCTGCGCGGCGGCGACGACGGCGAGCGCCGCACCGGCCTGCAACGCGGCAGCGACGAAGTCGTGGCCGTCATGGACGTCGCCCTTGATGGCGAAGTAAGCGTCGCCCGGTGCGATGGTGCGGCTGTCGATCGAAATACCGAAGATGTCGCGCGGCAAAGCGCCGTTGCGCGCGGCGCCCATCGCCTCGGCCATTGCATTCGACGTCCACAGCGGCTGCGTGCTCATGCGGCGCTCGCGGAAAGTGCGGCCGCCGCGGCCTCGTGATCGCTGAACGGCAACACGCGGTCGTGCACGATCTGGCCGGTCTCGTGCCCCTTGCCGGCGATCAGCAGCGCATCGCCGGGTTGCAGGCTCGCGATCGCCACCCGGATCGCTTCGGCGCGATCGCCGATCTCGCGCGCGCCGGACGCAGCCGCCAGGATCGCGGCGCGGATGTCGGCGGGATTCTCGGAGCGCGGATTGTCGTCGGTGACGATCACGCTGTCGGCATTCTCGGCCGCGATCGCGCCCATCAGCGGCCGCTTGCCGGCATCGCGATCGCCGCCGGCGCCGAACACCACGACCAGCCTGCGCTTGGCGTAAGGTCGCAACGCCTGCAGCGCCTTCGCCAGCGCGTCCGGCTTGTGTGCGTAGTCGACGAACACCGGCGCGCCGTTGCGGCTGCCGACCTGCTCGAGCCGGCCCTTGGCGCCTTCGAGATATTCGAGCGCGGCGAACACCTGCCCGGCATCGCTGTCGGTGCCGATCGCCAGCCCGGCCGCGACCAGCGCATTCTCGATCTGGAATTCGCCGACCAGCGGCAACATGAGACTGCGCGCGCGCCCGTCATATTCAAGCGTCAGGCGCTGCGCGAATCCGTCGATCGTCGCGTCAACCAAACGAATGCCGCCATTGCTGGCGTCGCCATTGCGACCGACCGTGATCAGTCGCAATTGTCGGGCGCGCGCCGCATCGATCACCTGCTGCGAACAGTCGTGATCCGCCGAGATCACCGCGGCGCCGCCGTCAATGACCAGATCCTTGAACAGCCGCAGCTTGGCGGCGAGGTAGTGCGCGACATCGGGATGATAGTCCATGTGATCGCGCGACAGATTGGTGAAGCCGCCGGCAGCGACGCGGACGCCGTCGAGCCTGAACTGATCGAGGCCGTGCGACGACGCTTCCAGCGCCAGATGGGTGACGCCCTCGCCGGCGATTTCGTCGAGCGAGCGATGCAGCGCGATCGGGTCGGGCGTGGTCAGCGATCCGTACACCGTGCGCTTCGGAATCACCAGGCCGATGGTGCCGATGCTGGCCGAGGCGTGGCCGAGCCGTTGCCAAATCTGCCGGGTGAAGGCCGCGACCGAGGTCTTGCCGCTAGTGCCGGTGACCGCGGCGATGGTTGCGGGTTGTCGCGGATAGAATCTCGCCGCCGCCAGCGCCAGCGCGCGGCGCGGATTGCGCACGGTCACGAACGGCACCGCGAGATCGCCGTCCGGGCGATGTTCGCCGACCACCGCCGCCGCGCCGGCCGCGATCGCCTGGCCGATGAAATGCGCGCCGTCGGTCTTGGCGCCGGCCAGCGCGAAAAACACCTCGCCGGGGCGCACCGCGCGGCTGTCGACGGCAAGCCCGCTCACGACAATATCCGCGGCGGCAAGCTCGGTGGCTTGCGCGCCGATCCCGGCATCGTCGCTGAGAAGATCGCTGAGCTTCATCGTCGTTCGTCCAGCCTGTCGAACTAGGCCCATTTGCAGCAGTTCCGGGGGCTTTTAGCGCAATCCAATTTCGACGCAACAAGCTTGCACGGCGCCGCGGCAATCGGGGCGGCAGACGCTATTGGGAGCCCTTCGATGCCGCAAGAATAAGGCGGTCGGACGGCGGCAGATCGAACCGCGGCTCGATTCCCAACAGCGGCGCGATGCGCGCGATCACCTTGCCACCGGCCGGCACCGCGTTCCAGCCCGAGGTGATAAAACCGTGGGTCTCCGGCAACGCCTTCGGCTCGTCCAGCATTACCAGCACCTGGAATTGCGGATTGTCGGCCGGCAAGATTGCGGTGAACGAGTTCAGCACCTGCTTCTTCGAATAGCGGCCACCCACGACCTTTTCCGAGGTGCCGGTCTTGCCGCCGATATAGTAACCCTTGGACAGCAGGTCGGCCTGCTTGGCGGTGCCGACTTCGGCGTTCAACCGCATCAGATAGCGGATCTTGTCGCTGGTCTCCTTCTTGACCACGCGCTTGCCGGCCTCGCGCGCCTCCTCCTGGCTGCGTTTCAGAAAGGTCGGAGGAATCAGATAACCGCCATTGATCATGGCGTTGATGCCCATCACCGCCTGCAGCGGCGCCACCGCGATGCCGTGGCCGAACGCGATGGTGATGGTGTTGAGATCGACCCAACGCTTCGGCACGATCGGCGAGGCGCTCTCCGGCAATTCGGTGCGCAGCCGGTCGAGCTGGCCGACCTTCTTCAGAAACGCCTTGTGGGCTTCGACGCCCTGCGCCAGCGCCACGCGCGCCGCACCGACGTTCGACGAAAAGGTGAAAACTTCGGACAGTGTGATCGAGCGGCCGAGCGGGTGCGTGTCGTGGATCGCGAACTTGCCGTAATGCAGCGCGCCGCGCGCGTCGTACAGCGTGTTGAGATTGGCCTTGCCGGAGTCCAGCGCCATCGCCAGCGTCAGGGTCTTGAAAGTCGAGCCCATCTCGTAGACGCCGGTGGTCAACCGGTTGATGCGGTCGGGATCGTTGACCTCGCGCGGATTGTTCGGGTCGAAGTCCGGCAGCGACACCATCGCGACGATCTCGCCGGTGTTGACGTTGGAGACGAGACCGGAGGCGGCCTTGGCCTTGTACTTGTCCTTGGCCTTGATCAGTTCGTCGCGCAGCGCGTGCTCGACGCGCAGATCGACCGCCAGCTCGACCGGCTTCTGCAGCCGGTCCGAGGCGAAGCCGGCCCGATGCAGATCGGCGAGACCGTTGGTATCAAGCCATTTCTCGAGGCCGGCGATGCCCTGATTGTCGATGTTGACGAGGCCGATCAGATGCGACACCGCGGGGCCCGCCGGATAGACCCGCTTGTTTTCGCGCAGAAAGCCGATCCCCGGAATGCCGAGCTTGTGGATGTCCTGCTGCTGCTGCGGCGAGATTTCGCGCTTCAGCCAGGCGAAGCCCTTCTTCGACGACAGCCGCTCGCGGACTTCCGGCGTGTCGAGATCGGGCAGCGTCGCGGTCAGCAGTTCGATCGCCTCGTCCTTGTCGATGATGCGGCGCGGCTCACTGAACAGCGACGGCACCTTGACGTCGGTGGCGAGAATTTCGCCATTGCGATCGACGATATCCGGGCGGGCGGTGGCGACGTAGTCCTGCGACGCGGTCCGCCGTGTGCCGTGACTGTCGCCTACCACCGCCAGCGTCACCAGCCGGAACGCGATCACCCCGTAGATCGCCGCGAACGCGACCATCGCGAAGCCGACGCGGGCGCGCGCCTTGACGTTGCGATCGACATCCTTGCCGTACAACAGGCTGCGGATCAGGCGTTGCCGCCACGGCACATGATGACCAGCAAGGGGAACGATTTGATCGGTCAACGCGGAGCCTCCGGCGCCGGCAGCGAGCCGGTGATGATGTCCGGGTCGATGGTCTCGATCATCGCGGCAATCGGATCGGGATCGCCGGGGTTGGCGAAGCTCGGCGGCCGCTCCGGCAGGTTCTTCAAGGAATCGTATTGCCTGGCGTCGATCGGCTTCAACTTCAGATGCCGCTCGGCCAGGCCTTGCAGCCGCATCGGCGCGTCGAGCTTGGCCCATTCTGAGCGCAATGCGGCGATCGCTTCGCGCTGCTGGCGGACCTCGGCGTGCAGCCGCAGCACGCGCTCGGTGCGGAAGGTCGACTCCATCTTGATCCGGTAGACATAGGCGGCGGCGAACACCAGCATGCCGATGACCAGGAAATGCACGATCCGCATGATCAGCCTCCCCTCATCACAGTTGCCAGCGTTGGCCAGGCCGGCAGAGCGTCGGCGTCGTGCGCCGGCGCTTCGGTGCGTTCGGCGGCGCGCAGCTTGGCCGAACGCGCGCGTGGATTGGCGGCGATCTCCTCAGAGCCGGCAGTCACCGGCCGCTTGGTCAGGATGCTGAAACTCGGCGCCGCCTGCGCCAGTTCCGGCAGATGCCGCGAACCGCCGCCGGTCTTGCCGCGTGTGACCAGGAAATTCTTGACGATGCGGTCTTCCAGCGAGTGGAACGACACCACCGCGAGCCGGCCGCCCGGCTTCAGCATCCGCTCGGCCGCGGACAGCGCCAGGTGCAGTTCGTCGAGCTCTTCATTGACGAAGATCCGCAGCGCTTGAAAGGTGCGGGTGGACGGGTGAATCTCGCCGGGCTTGGCCCAGACGACTTTGCCGACGATCTCGGCCAGCGCTCTTGTCGTCGTGATCGGCGCTTCGCTGCGCGCCGCGACGATCGCCTTGGCGATCTGCCGCGAATAGCGCTCCTCGCCGAAGATGTAGATGATGTTGGCGAGATCGGCCTCCGAGGCCTTCGCCACCACATCGGCGGCGGTCGGACCGTGCTGGCCCATCCGCATGTCGAGCGGGCCGTCGAGACGAAACGAGAAGCCGCGCCCGGCCTCGTCGACCTGCATCGACGAAATGCCGACATCCATCACCACGCCGTCGACCAGCGCGATTCCCTGCGCGGCGCAGACCTCGGCCAGATTGGAAAACCGGTCTTCGACCAGCGTCAGCCGGCCATCGGCCTGATCGACCAGATCGAACCCGCCGGCGATCGCGCTACGGTCGCGATCGATCCCGATCACCCGCGTATCGGCTGCCTCCAGGATCATCCGGGAATAGCCGCCGGCCCCGAAAGTGGCGTCGACATAGACGCCGCCGTCGCATGGCGCCAGCAAGCCGACCGCTTCGCGGCCAAGAACGGGAATATGGCGGGGCGCTGACGACATCACGCATGCACTCCCGATGCACGACTTCCAGCCCAGCGCCAGCGGCCGCCCTTGGCGGCGCGATGCAGGATCGGTGTGGACGCGAATAGGCGCATGTCGCCTCAGATCTCCGCGTATCGCCCGGGCCTTCCCGGCGAACAGCCGCCGCAAAGCGGGATGGGTGGTCCAGTTCGCGGCAACCGCCGACGCGCCCGCACCAAAAGCTGGCAAACCCGGCTTTCCGCTTGGGTTCTGATGGGCTGCCATCGGTTTTGAGCGTCAAATGGAACCTTGGCCGCCCCTTTCGGTTCGGCTCTTCACCACTCATTAACGGCACTCAGCCTTAAGAAAGCGTTGACGGTGCGCGCAGGATGAGTCCGCAACGGCCGGGCAGTTCGCGCCAGCCGTGCGGTAACGCGGTGGTGCTCGTTTCCCACAGTCCACAGAAAATGGCGAAACCATGTCATGCAATCGTTGCACGGCAGGGGACGCCCCCGGATAGTGAGGCAGCGCAGACGCTTGGCGCATGGGCGCCGTTGCCGTTCTCCTGCCGGGTTTGAGTTGTCCGATGCTGTCAGGTTCGTTCGCGTCTGCTGGTTTGGAGTCGAAGCGTCGACGTGCCCTCCCCCTACCCAAGGGCATTGCCGACATGAAGACATTTACCCCTGACTCCTCGGTGGTCTCCGACGTGATTCCGTCGCCGAACCATGGCGAGCGCAACAAGGGCCGGCTGCCGGACATGATCGTGCTGCACTACACAGGCATGCCAGATGTCGAGGGTGCGCTGGCGCGGCTGTGCAAGGCCGGGACCGAGGTCTCGGCCCATTACGTCGTGCTGGAAGACGGCCGGATCCTGCAATGCGTGCCGGAATCCAGGCGCGCCTGGCATGCCGGGGCGGCGTCCTGGGCCGGCGAGCAGGACATCAATTCCTGCTCGATCGGGATCGAGATCATCAACCGCGGCCATGACTGGGGCTATCCGGATTATCCGCTCCGCCAGATCGCGGCGGTGATCGCTTTGTGCCGCGGCATCATGCTGCGGCGCGACGTGCCGAGCCATCGCGTGCTCGGCCACTCCGATGTGGCGCCGGCGCGCAAGAAGGATCCTGGCGAGAAATTCCCCTGGGAGGCGCTGGCCAATTCCGGCGTCGGCCATTGGGTCCACCCCGCCCCGATCGTAAGCGGCGATACGCTGAGGCTCGGCGCCGCCGGCGACGAGGTTCGCGTCCTGCAGCAATCGCTGGCAGATTACGGCTACGGCATCACGCCGAACGGCAAGTTCGATGCGACCACGGCGGAGGTCGTCACCGCGTTCCAGCGTCATTTCCGGCCGGCCAGGGTCGACGGCGTTGCCGATGTGTCGACGCTGACGACCTTGCAAACGCTGCTCGCGACGTTTCCGACCGCGACCAAGCCGTTGCCTGCCGCATCCTGATCGGGCGGCGGTTTCGCGCGCGACTTGACGCCGCGGCGCGCAACCCCCATGCCATGCGCGTCAGTCGGCCGGACGGCCGCTCCCGCTATGGCCGAAAGGCTGCGGGGGAGGAAAGTCCGGGCTCCATCGACATACGGTGCCGGATAACGTCCGGCGGGGGCGACCCCAGGGAAAGTGCCACAGAGAACGAACCGCCCGGCGAAGCCGCAAGGCGAAGCCGGGTAAGGGTGAAAAGGTGCGGTAAGAGCGCACCGCGTCGCCGGCAACGGAGACGGCATGGTAAACCCCACCGGGAGCAAAACCGAATAGGGACGGCAACGCGGGATTGTTCGCGCAAGCGATAACACCGCAGGGCTATGTCAGGCTCGATCGTCCGGGTAGGTTGCTCGAGGCCATGTGCAAACATGGTCCCAGAGGAATGGCCGTCGCGTATCGTCTGCGCAAGCAGGCGGTGCCCTCCAGAACCCGGCTTACAGGCCGGCTGATAACTAATACGCGCAAGCGTTTTCCAACGAGGGGTTCGGCGCACCACGCCGGACCCCTCGCCCGTTCGGGAAGCGCATATGCCAGCCATGCGCGGCCCGGTCTGGTTGATCGCCGCGTCGTTCGCTACGCCTGCCGCAAAACCGGGGGGCCGCGTCTGATGCCATCGAAGCTGCTCTCGCGCGACCATCTCGGATTGCTGCTCGGATTCGTCGGCGTCGCCGTGTTCGGCGGAACCCTGCCGGCCACCCGGATCGCCGTCGCGGCGATCGATCCGCTCGCCCTCACCGCGATGCGCACCGCGATCGCGGGATTGTGCGCGCTGGCGCTGCTGATCGCGCTGCGACGGACGCCACCGCCGAAGGCGCTGTGGCCGCAACTGGCGATCGTGACGCTGTGCGTCAGCGTGCTGTTTCCATTGCTGATGGCGCTGGCGTTGCTCACCGTCGACGCCTCGCATGGCGGCGTGGTGCTCGGGATCTTGCCGATCGCCACCGCGCTGGTCGCTGTTCTGATTACCCACGAGCGTCCGCGACCGCTGTTCTGGATCGCGTCGATTGCCGGCGCGGCGCTGGTGGTCGCATTCGCCGTACGACAAGGCGGCGGCACGCTGGCGCTCGGCGACCTGCTGCTGTTCGGCGCCGTGGTCACCTCGGCGATCGGCTACGGCTTTTCCGGGCGGCTCACCGCATCGATGCCGGGCTGGGAAGTGATCAGCTGGGCGCTGGTGCTGGCCTTGCCGGTGTCGCTGCCCGCGGTGGCGCTGAGGCTGCCGGCGAACCTGTCGGCGATCCCGCTCGCGCCCTGGCTGGCGCTGCTCTACGTCGCGGTGTTTTCGCAATGGGTCGGATTCTTCGCCTGGAACGCCGGCATGGCGCTGGGCGGCATCGCGCGGGTCTCGCAGGTGCAATTGCTGCAGCCGTTCATCACCTTCGCGCTGGCGTCAATGTTCAACGGCGAAGCCATCACGCTGCAGATCGTGCTGTTCGCCACCGCAGTGGTTCTGACGGTGGCGATCGGCACCCGAACGCGGCGGGCGCCAGCCTAGTGCCCCCCACCTCCGCCCGGCGCCGCCATCGGGTTGGCCGGCTTGGCCAGCAGCACCACCAGCGTGGCGAGGCCGAGGTAGAAGAACGTCAGCATGAAGAACGAATCGCCGAAGCTCATCACCACCGCCTGACGATGCACGATCTGGTTGAGCTGCTTCATCGCCATGGTAGGGGCGTCGCCGAGTCCCTGGAATTTCTGGGTGAACAGGTTCAGCGTCTCGACCGCCTTGGCGTTGGCCCAGGTCACCTTGTCGTGCAGCCGCGAGATGTGGAAATCGGTGCGGGCGTCGAGCGCGGTGTTCAGCAAGGCCAGCCCGAGCGCGCCGCCGAGATTGCGGGTCAGATTGAACAGTCCCGAGGCGTTCTTGACCCGCTGCGGCGGCAGTGTACCGAGCGCGATGTTATTGACCGGCACCATCGCCATCATCATGCCGACGCCGCGGAAGATCTGCGGCCAAAGCAGTTCGTAGAAGTCATAGTCCCGGGTCATCCAGGTCATCTGCCACGTGCCGGTCGCGAACAGGATCAGGCCGAACGCGATCAGCAGCCGCATGTCGACCTTCTGCATCAGCCGGCCCACCAGCGGCGCGGAACAGAACATCGCCACGCCGGAGATGAACATGGTCTCGCCGATCATCAGCGCGCTGTAGCCGCGTACTTCGGCGAGGTAACGCGGATACAGATAAGTCAGGCCGTACAGCCCGATGCCGACGCAGAACGAGAACATGCAGCCGAGCGCGAAATTGCGGTTGGTGAAGGCGCGGATATCGACGATCGGCTCGCGCGCCGTCAGCACCCGCCAGAAGAACAGCACCGCCGAGACCGCGCAGACAATGGCGAAGATGAAGATCGACGCATCGCTGAACCAGTCGTTGCGCGGCCCTTCCTCGAGCACGTATTCGAGCGAGCCGAGGAAGCCGGCCATGAAGCCGAGGCCCCACCAGTCGAAATGGTTGAGCAGTTCGAGATGCGGCTCGTCGAAATCGACCAGCGCCAGCACCCCGATGGTGATGCCGAT
Organism: Rhodopseudomonas sp.; assembly: GCF_013377015.1. Classification (GTDB taxonomy): domain Bacteria; phylum Pseudomonadota; class Alphaproteobacteria; order Rhizobiales; family Xanthobacteraceae; genus JARJEH01. Next base: position 123,064 of record NZ_JACABA010000003.1, read on the forward strand.
GCCGGGCACCACGTTGATGAAGAACAGCCAGTGCCACGACATCAGGTCGGTGATGTAGCCGCCGACGGTGGGGCCGACGGTCGGCGCCAGCGTGGCGACGAGGCCGATGATCGGGCCTACGATGTGGAATTTGCTGCGCGGAAACACCGTATAGGCCGACGCGAACACCGTCGGGATCATGCCGGCACCCAAGAACCCCTGGATCGCGCGCCACAGGATCATCTGCTCGATCGACGAGGTGAAGCCGCACATCAGGCTGGCGAAGGTGAAGCCGGCCGCCGAGATCGCGAACAGCATTCGGGTGCCGAGCGCGCGCGACAGGAAGCCGGACAGCGGGATCGCGATCACTTCGGCGATCAGATAGGCGGTCTGCACCCACGACACTTCGCTGGCGCTGGCCGACAGTCCGGCCTGGATTTCCGCCAGCGATGCCGAGACGATCTGGATGTCCAGGATCGACATGAACATCCCGAACACCATGATCAGAAACGCGAACAGCCGCTTCGGCGCGACGTGTTCGGCCGGCACCGCCATCACCGGCGCGCCGGGGATCAGTGCGCGCGCGCCTGGCGTTGCTGTGGTCGCGGTCGCCATCAGGGTTTGGTGTTGACGTGGACGTAGACCGACATGCCGGCACGCAGCATGTTTTCCTTGGCGACCTCGGCCGGGACCCGGATCCGCACGGGCACCCGCTGCACGATCTTGGTGAAGTTGCCGGTGGCGTTGTCGGGCGGCAGCAGCGTGAACACCGCGCCGGCCGCCGGCGACAGGCTTTCCACGGTGCCTTCGATGGCGCGGCTCGAGAAGGCGTCGACCGAGATGTCGACCTTCTGGCCCGGCTTCAGGCGACGCAGCTGCGTCTCCTTGAAGTTGGCGTCGATATAGACCTCATCGAGCGGCACCACATTGCCGAGCCGCTGTCCGGCCTGGATGAAGTCGCCGGTGTTGACCAGGCGATTGGAAAAGATGCCGTCGACCGGAGCGCGGACGTTGGTGAACTCCAGATCGCGCTCGGCCTTCGCCAGCGAACTCTGCAGCTCGAGCAGTTGCGCGCGGGCTTCGCCCTGCTGCGCCTTGGTGACTTCGACGTTGTCGCGCGCGGCATCGAATGCCGCCTGCGCCGCCAGCACCGCCGCGGCGCTCTGATCGCGGCCGGCCTGCGACACTTCGAAAATCGCGCGCGAAGCAAAGCCCTTGGTGCTGAGTGCCTGCTGGCGATCGAAATCGAGCCCGGCGCGTTTGGAGGCGGCGTCGGCCGATGTCAGTTGCGCCTTGGCTTGCTCGACCGCGCTTTGCTGCGCGGTGACCTGACGGCCGATCCTCTCGATCGTCGCCTGCTGGGTGGCGATCTTGGCGCGGGCCGCGTCGACCGCAATACGATAGTCGCCGTCGTCGATCCGGAACACCACGTCGCCGGCATGCACCAGGACATTGTCGCCCGGAACGATCGCGGCGATATGGCCGGATACGCGAGCACCGAGCGTGGTGTTATTGGCGCGCACATAGGCGTCGTCGGTGCTGACCACGAAGCGGCCGACCAGCATATAATCCACGCCATAGGCGATCGCGGCGAGCGCAGCCACCGCGCCCACGCCAAGCAATATCCATTTGCGCTTGCCGGATTTCGGCGCGCCTGCCGCGGCGGGAGACGCAACGTCCGGCGCGGGTTGCGCGATGGCCGGCGTATTCGGCACCCGCGGCGCAGCCGGCTCATCGTGCGGCAGCTCGCGCAGCAATTCGGCATGGGCCAACGAGTCGGCCTCAGCCAGAACGCTGTCGTCGACATCCGGCTCGGGACGAAGGATGCGGGCGGTTTGGTCGCGTCCGGCCATGAAGGCCTCCTGAATTGGTCGATGGTGAGACTGCTGCGGCGCACCGCGACCTTCCCATTGGTCCTCAAATACCATTGACCGAACGGTTCGGTCAAGATACTTCTATGTGCAGAAGCATACCGAGTCGCCTCTTTCCGAGGCGTTGCACCGCCGATCTTTCAAGGGACAAGCTGAACCAATGGTTGCGAATTCGTCCGCCCTGCTCTCACCCGCCCCTGACGACGACAGCGCGAAGCGTCGCCAGATTCTGGAGGGCGCCCGCGCGGTGTTTCTCGAACTCGGCTTCGACGGCGCCAGCATGGGCGAGATCGCGCGCGCCGCCGGCGTCTCGAAAGGGACGCTGTATGTCTACTTCGCCGACAAGGCTTCGCTGTTCACCGCGATTGTCGAACAGGAGAGCATCGCGCAGGGCATGCTGTCATTCGACTTCGCACCGGAGCGCGACGTCGAGACCACGCTGCGGGGGTTCGGCCTGGCCTATATCCAGCTGCTGTGCACCCCGCGCGGCGCTTCCGCGATCCGCACCGTGATGGCAATCGCCGAGCGGATGCCCGACATCGGTCGGCGCTACTACGAGCGCGTGATCGCCAACACCGTCGGCCGGTTCGCGCGCTACCTCGAGGCCCACGTCACATCCGGCACGCTGAGGATCGACGATTGCGAACTCGCCGCCTCGCAGTTCATGCAGATGTGCCAGGCGACGCTGTTCCTGCCGTTCATCTTCCAGGCCACCGAGCCGCCGTCGGCCGAGCGCATCGAATACGTCGTCGACAGCGCCAGCTGGATGTTCCTGGCGGCCTATCGCGCGCCGGCCGGCGAGCCGAACTAATCGTCGAGATATTCGGACTCGTCGATCAGCTGATTCATGCTGGTCGGCGCGTGTTTGCTGCCCAAAGACCCGGTGATTCCCTGCGAATTGCTGGCATAGGGACTGCGCTGCTGGACCCTTGCGGCGATCTCCTCGCCGGGGATAGCGGCCGGCTGGCAGATGATGCGGCGGCTGGTGCGGCGCATCAGGTCGACGTGAATGTGATCGTAGTGATAGACGTTGGAGCCCGGCGCCAGCACGGTGTTGAACACCCGGCAAGCCGAACCCTGCACGTCGCGCAGGAAGCCCTGCTCTTCCGCCAGACCCTTCCAGCCATCCTTGACGGTGATACGGCGGCCATCGGCCAGCGTGAACGCGGCGATGTCGAGCGCGTTGCCGAAGGCGTGTTCGGAAATATGTGCGCGCGAATTGCCGTTCATGCCACGGCACGAATAAGCCGAGATCTGCTTGATCTCCGCCACGCGCACGCCGAACCAGCGCATCGCCGCCGGCTGCACGGCTTCGGCGAGCCACCGATCGAGCGCCGAGACGATCGGACAGGCCAGCGTGGCGACCGGCTTGATCGCGACCGGTCCGACCGAGCCGGTGACGTTGCCCGGCGAAGGCCCGAGGCGCGGCGGCGCATAGGGAGCGGCACCGGCTCGCGGCGACGTCGGAGAGAAATCGCGGTCGTCCAGGTCGGCAACCGCAGCGTCATTCGGCGCGCCATAGCGCGACCGCGGCAGCGCCGGCGACGCGCCCTCCGGCGGCAGGTCGATATCGTCCGGCTCCGGGGTCACGCCGGGAGCGTTCAGCAAAATCGGCCCGTTGACGCCGGATTGCCGGGAAGCCGTGCTCGGATAGGATGAGACAGGCGCCACCATCTGTGGCTGAGAAACCGGCCAGCGCGGCTGACTGGCGCCGCCGATGCTGCCAGGTGGGCGCAGTTCGTCGGCAAAACCGAACGCGCCGCTCTCGCCCAATGCTGCGACCTTGAGTGGAAATTCGGCGCCGCAGGCCCCAGGACCGGAAATCGGATCGATCCGCACCAGGTCGGCGGTCTCCTTGACCGCGCCGGATTTTAGGCACGCGACCTCGGCCTCGGCCCGCCACGGTTCACGTTCGGCGGTTTGAAACATGCCGCGACCGCAACCCGCCAACGATACAAGGACGAAGGAGCCGACGAGATACAAACGAACTCCGCGCGTCATCCGCGCACAATCCGCCAAGTTGATTAAGGACTATTGAATCGCGCGGCTTCAGCGATGCTTAACCATGAGCGGCTTGCGTGGCACGACGTCCGCTCTCACGCGATGCCGTTGCCGGCAATCATCAGCCGCACCGACCCGGTTGCGACCTCGTAATGTTACTAGTCGGTGCGGCCAGTTAGGGTTGACCGGTTAGGTTAAGTCCGCGAGGGCGTTGACGACGCGGCTGAAGCTGGTCAATTGGCGTCATGATCGACGATGACGACAACTACGTACTCGATCCGCTCGGCAACCGAGTGTTGATCGGATTGTCCGCCAACGAGACCGCGGAGTTCTTCGAGCTCGAGGAACTGATCGGCCGGACCGGACCGCTGCCGCAGATCTCCAACGACGAATGGTATCGACCAGAGGATCGCCGCTGGCTCGAACTGTACGAGAAACATGAATCGGCGCGGCGACCATTCCTGAGGAGCAGCAAGACCCGGCATTGAGCCGGCCGCCACCCCGTGCTAGCCGTCGCTGCAACAACAATGACAGGGCGGGAAACGATGCTCGAGGCAGTGATCTGGGATTTCGGCGGCGTGCTGACGACCTCGCCGTTCGAGGCGTTCGCGCGCTACGAAACCGCACGCGGGCTGCCCGCCGACATCATCCGCCGCACCAATGCGGAGAACCATTTCGAGAACGCCTGGGCGAAATTCGAGCGCGCCGAGATCGATCTCGACACCTTCGACCGCTTGTTCGCCGAGGAATCGGCGGCGCTGGGCGCCGAAGTCCGCGGCCGCGACGTGCTGCCGCTGTTGTCGGGCGAACTGCGGCCGGAAATGGTCGAGGCGCTGCGCATCGTCAAATCCAGCTGCAAGACCGGTTGCATTACCAACAACCTTCCCGCCAACGCGATCGGCAGCGCCGCCGGCCGCTCGCTCTATATCGCCGAGGTGATGGCGCTGTTCGATCACGTCATCGAGTCGGCCAAGATCGGGCTGCGCAAGCCCGACCCGCAGATCTACCTGCTGATGGTCGAGGCACTCGGCGTCGATCCGAGCAACTGCGTCTATCTCGACGATCTCGGCGTCAACCTGAAACCCGCACGCGAGATCGGGATGACCACGATCAAGGTGCTGAACGCTCAGCAGGCGATCGCCGAACTCGAAGCCGCCACCGGGCTGACGCTGCGCAATTAGCGCAGCGGCTCCGCGACCGGCGCTTTCGTGTCGCGCTCGTACCAGCCCTTGGAGCGGTTGACGATCCAGACCACGGTCAGCATCACCGGCACCTCGATCAGCACGCCGACCACGGTGGCGAGCGCCGCGCCGGACTGGAAGCCGAACAGGCTGATCGCGGCGGCGACCGCCAGCTCGAAGAAGTTCGAGGCGCCGATCAGCGCCGACGGACCGGCCACGCAATGCTGCTCGCCGACCAGCCGGTTCAGCAGATAGGCCAACCCGGCGTTGAAATAGACCTGGATCAGGATCGGCACCGCCAACAGGCCGATGATCAGCGGCTGGGTCAGGATCTGTTCGCCCTGGAAGCCGAACAGCAGCACCAGCGTCGCCAGCAAGGCCACCAGTGATAGCGGCTGCAGCCCGCCGAGCAGCCGGTTCAACGCCGCCTCCCCGCCGGTCGCCAGCACGCGCCGCCGCAGCAGCTGCGCCACGATCACCGGCACCACGATATACAGCACCACCGACAGCACCAGCGTGTCCCACGGCACGATGATCGACGACAGCCCGAGCAACAGGCCGACGATCGGTGCAAAGGCGAACACCATGATGGCGTCGTTCAGTGCCACCTGGCTGAGGGTGAAATGCGGCTCGCCCTTGGTCAGGTTCGACCACACGAACACCATCGCCGTGCACGGCGCCGCGGCGAGGATGATCAGTCCGGCGATATAGCTGTCGATCTGCGCCGCCGGCAGGTAGCCGCGAAACAGATAGCCGATGAACAGCCAGCCCAGCGCCGCCATCGAGAACGGCTTCACCGCCCAGTTAATGAACAGCGTCACGCCGATGCCGCGCCAGTGTTCCTTGACGCGGCCGAGCGCGGCGAAGTCGATCTTGATCAGCATCGGCACGATCATCAGCCAGATCAGCGCCGCCACCGGCAAATTGACCTTTGCGACCTCAGCCGCGCCGATCGCCTGGAACACGCCCGGCATCAGATGGCCGAGCCCGATCCCGGCGACGATGCACAAGGCGACCCACAGCGTCAGATAACGTTCGAAGGTCGACATTTGATTTCCTCTCAGGCGGTCGTAGCGCGTTGGCCGCTGGCGTCGAGCACAAGCTCGCCGTCTTCCTTGCGGAATTCGCCTTGCTGCGACGGCGGCAGAATCTCCAGCACGGCTTCGGACGGCCGGCACAGCCGGACGCCGAGCGGACTCACCACGATCGGGCGATTGATCAGGATCGGATGCGCCAGCATCGCGTCGAGCAATTGCGCATCGGTGAGCTCGGCGGCGCCGAGACCGAGTTCGGCGTAGGGCGTGCCCTTCTCGCGCAGCAGCGCGCGGACCGGAATGCCCATCCGCGCGATCAGTTGCTGCAACAGCGCGCGCGACGGCGGCGTCTTGAGATATTCGATCACATGCGGCTCGATTCCGGCATGGCGGATCAGCGCCAGCGTATTGCGCGAGGTGCCGCAGTCCGGATTGTGGTAGATGATGACGTCCATGGCGGGCTTCATGCCACGTTCGGGCGCGGGGCCGAGGCGCCCTCGCCGCGGCCGATATCGCGCAATTTGGTGCCGAGCGTCAGCGGATCGAGTTGCCTCAGCGGCAACGCAGTGAAGATCGAAATCCGATTCTTCAGATAGCGCAGCGCGGTGACGAAGGCGGCCTGTTTTGCAAAATCCGAGCCAGCCACGTCCGCCGGATCCTCGATGCCCCAATGCGCGGTCATCGGCTGCCCCGGCCAGACCGGGCAGGATTCGCCGGCGGCGCTGTCGCACACCGTGAACACGAAATCCATCACCGGCGCGTCGGCCGACGCGAACTCCAGCCAGCTCTTCGACTGCAGTCCTTCGATCGGATAGTCGAAGCTCTGCAACACTTCGAGCGCGAACGGATTGACCTGCCCCTTCGGCTGGCTTCCGGCCGAGAACGCCTGGAATCGGCCGCGTCCTTCCTTGCGCAGGATCGATTCGGCGATGATCGAGCGCGCTGAATTGCCGGTGCACAGGAACAGCACGTTATACAAGGGTGCGGACGACGGGTTTTCGGTCACGGGCGTTTCCTTTCTGTGGCGGACAACATGGCGCCAGATCCGCAATCAGCGGCGCGCAGACCTCGGGCCGGCCGCCGCAGCAATCCTTGATCAGGAACAGCGCCACGTTCTGGAACCGCGCCAGATCGGCGCGATAGACGATCGAACGACTGGCGCGGCGCGACGACACCAGCCCGGCGCGGGTCAGGATCGCCAGATGCGACGACATCGTGTTCTGCGGCACCGCCAAGACGCGGGCGATCTCGCCGGCGGCGAGCCCGTCCGGCTCGTGTTTGGCGAGCAGCCGAAACACCTCGAGCCGGGTCGATTGCGCCAGCGCCGCCAGTGCAAGGATGGCGTCTTCGTTTTCCATATATCTAGATATACCGATATATTGTCCGCCGTCAAGCGCGCCGCGCGACGATAATTCCATCTTGCTAGAATTACTGTTTGACGATCGGCGGCCGGCGTGACAGGCTGGCACCATGAAGATCGACGACGTCGCCAAGAAACTGGAAGCGCTGGGCAACCCGACCCGGCTCAAGATCTATCGGGCGCTGGTGCGCGCCGGCGAGGCCGGCACACCGGTGGGCCGGTTGCAGGACAAACTCAAGATCGCGCCGTCGACGCTGTCGCATCATCTCAAGACGCTGGTGGCGGCCGGGCTGATCCGGCAGCAGCGCGCGGCGACGACGCTACATTGCCACGCCAATTACGACGTCATGCGCGGCCTGGTCGACTTCATGGTGGCGGAATGCTGCGCCGACGCCGCCGAATGCCAGGAGACCAAGAGCGCGGCCTGAATTGTTGCGGCGACGCTTCGCGTCGAGCCTTATTATTCGATCATTCTGGATTGATGGAATCTCAAAACGCCGAATTCAATCTTCCTCAGCAGCCAACAGGAGTCTCCAATGCAGCCAACCGACATCACCGAAGTGGTCCGCGAGAAATTTGCCCAGGCGGCGTTGCGCGCCGGCGGCTCATGCTGCGGCGGCGGCGTCGAGAACGTCAGCCCGATCACCTCGAACCTTTACGACCAGGTTCAGACCGACGCCCTGCCCGACACCGCGGTGCTGGCGTCGCTGGGCTGCGGCAACCCGACCGCGCTGGCCGAACTCAAGCCCGGCGAGACCGTGCTCGATCTCGGCTCCGGCGGCGGCATCGACGTGCTGCTGTCGGCGCGCCGGGTCGGCCCGACCGGCAAGGCCTACGGCCTCGACATGACCGACGAGATGCTGGCGCTGGCGCGCGACAACCAGCGCAAGGCCGGCGCGGAGAACGTCGAATTTCTCAAAGGGCAGATCGAGGCGATTCCGCTGCCCGACAATTCGGTCGACGTCATCATCTCGAATTGCGTGATCAATCTGTCGGCCGACAAGGATCGCACCTTGCAGGAGGCGTTCCGCGTGCTGAAGCCGGGCGGCCGCTTCGCGGTCTCCGATGTGGTGACGCGCGGCGAGATTCCCGCGGACGTCCGCGGCAGCGCGCTGTTGTGGATCGGCTGCATCGCCGGCGCGCTCGATGAAGACGACTACCGCGCCAAGCTCGCCGCGGCCGGCTTCGACGCCATCGAGATCGTGCCGACCCGGATCTACCAAGTCGAGGACGCCCGCGAATTCCTCACAGCCAAGGGCATCGACGTCGATGCGATCGCCCCGCAGATCGACGGCAAGTTCATGGGCGCCTTCGTGCGGGCAACCAAGCCGGCGCCGCGCTGCTGCTGATCGCGCATCCTGGCTTGATCGGGCGGCGGAAGTCCCGTCGCCCCATCTCGACAGCCGTTACAGGCTGTCGCCGAAATCGGCGCGGAACTTCGCCACCAGCCGGTCCTGCCAATCCGACACCGGCTTCAGCAGGCCGTAGAAGAAGCGCAGCACCTCGGGCTCCTCGACGAACTTCAAGCCGCCGATCAGCTTACGGTTGTCGTACAGCCAGGCGATGCGGTCGACCGCGTATTTCACCTGCGACAGCGTGAACACCCGGCGCGGCAGCGCCAGCCGCACCAGTTCCATGTTGGCGAACACCTCGCGGCCGTCCGGCTCGCGCTGCTCCGACAGCGTGCCGCGCTCCATGCCGCGAATCCCGCTGGCGATATACAGCGCCGAGGCCAGCGCGCCGGCCGGATATTGCTCCTGCGGAATGTGGTCGACGAACTCTTTCGCATTGATGTGGCAGCCGAGCCCGCCGGCCGGAGTAATCACCGGCACGCCACGCTCCAAAAGCTGTTCGACCATGTAGGCGATGAATTGCGGACCCTGATTGATCATGTCCTCGTCCATGGTCTCTTCGAGACCGACGGTCAGCACTTCCATTTCCCGCACCGACATCCCGCCATAGGTCAGGAAGCCCTCGTACAGCGGCACCAGCGGGCGCATCTTGTGGTAGATCGCCTCGTCGCGAATGCAGATGCCGCCGCCGCGGGCGCAGCCGAGTTTTCGCGCGGAGAAATAAATCACGTCGCACAGGTCGGCGGTGGCGCGGGCGATCTCGCGGATGCTGAGATCCTTGCAGGCGTCTTCGCGGACCTTGTTGAAATACAGATTGTCGGCGAGCAGGCTGGCGTCGAGCACCAGCAACACGCCTGTGTCGCGGCACACCGCGCTGACATCGGCGAGGTTCTGCAGCGAGAACGGCTGGCCGCCGATCAGATTGGTGCCGGATTCCATCCGCACGAAGGCGATGTTGGCGGCGCCGCGCTGCCGGATCACCGCCCGCAGCTTGGCGATGTCCATATTGCCCTTGAACGGCTCGGCGCTGACCACTTCCAGCCCGGCATCGGTCACCAGTTCCTCGACGCTGCCGCCCATCAGGGTGATGTGCGCCTTGGTGGTGGTGAAGTGATAGTTCATCGGCACCACCGAACCCGGCGTCACCAGAACCTTGGCCAGGATGTGCTCGCAGGCGCGGCCCTGATGGGTCGGCAGGAAGTAGCGCATCCCGAAGATCTCGCGCAGCTTGTTTTCCAGCCGCGTGTAGGTGGCGCTGCCGGCGTAGGAATCGTCGGCCACCAGCATCGCGGCCTGCTGCTGATCGCTCATGGCGTTGACGCCGGAATCGGTCAGCATGTCGAGAAACACGTCGGCGTTCTGCAGCAGGAAGGTGTTGTTGCCCGCCGCCGACATTTTCTCGAGCCGGCGTTCGACCGGCGGCAGGTTCAGTTTCTGGACGATCCGCACCTTGTGCATTTCCAGAGGCACCGCCTCGTTGCCGTAAAACTTCACGCTTACCATGTCGGTTCTCCCCGGATTGAGGAGCGCAGACATATCGAGCGGCCCGGCAATCTCAATTGTCCCGGATCAAACCGAACCGCCCGGCCGTGCCGATGAAACAAAACCCCACCCGGATGAAACCAAATTGCCGGTCCGGTGAAGACGTCCTGAAACCTTTGTCGGGGTAGAGATGCCCTCAACAAGGCGCCGAACGGCGCCAGCAGGGCGATCAAACAGGGCGTTCAGACAGGGAGCCGACCATGAGGAATTTCAGCCACAGCAGCCGTGCCGCCGCTTTCAGCGCGGTCCTGATCGGCTCCATCGCGGTGTCGGGCGCTGCCAGCGCCGCCCAGCCGTTTCCGTTCCTGCCGTTCCTTCAGATGCCAGAACCGGTGGCGATGCAGCCGGCCATGCCGTTGCAGCCGGCGCCACAGCTACAGGCCGTGCCGCAGGACGAGGATAGCGCCGCGGTCGCCGAACTGCCGGCCCGGCTGAAGCGTCAGGTGGTCAGCTACGTCAGCAGCGAGGCCCCCGGCACCATCGTCATCGATACCCCCAACACTTATCTCTACTACGTGCTCGGCAATGGCCGTGCGGTGCGCTATGGCATCGGCGTCGGCCGCGACGGCTTCACCTGGTCCGGCGTGCAGTCGATCACCAAGAAAGCAGAGTGGCCGGACTGGACGCCGCCGGCGGAAATGATCGCGCGCCAACCCTACCTGCCGCGGCACATGGCCGGCGGTCCGGGCAATCCGCTGGGTGCCCGCGCGATGTATCTCGGCGGCACCGTGTATCGCATTCATGGCACCAACGCGCCGGGCACGATCGGCACCCACGTCTCGTCGGGCTGCATCCGCCTCACCAATGAAGACGTCGCCGACCTGTATTCCCGGGTCAACGTCGGCACCAAGGTGATCGTGCTGCCGGACAACCGCCGCGCCGACAATGGCCGCGGCGGACGCGGCTGAGAACCGCCGGGAACGTTAACGAATGAGAGCTATTGCGATGGCGCGGTCACCCGCGCCATCGTCGTCTGGAAGCGACCCCGGGCCGTCGCCCTGCCCGGGCGGCTGTCGCTGCGGCACCCGTGGCAGGTAACCTTGCTGCGAATTGAAAGCACAAGGGTCAACCTCCCGATCCGTGCACACTGGCGTCGCCGGGTGCCTGCCTGTATTGTCCCGGCTCATTTCGCTTGGGACTTTGATGCGGCTTAGATTGATATTGCTCGGGGGCGCGGTCCTCGCGGCCTCGTTTGTCGTCAGCCTCAAGCTTATGGATTGGCTGGCACCGCGCGCCGTCGTCAACCCACCGGTTCTGGCGGCGTTGCCGCCGCTGCCCCCGGTGCGCAGCTCAACCATCGTGGTGCCGGTCGGAATCCCGCTGACCGCGATCCGCGACCTTGTCGACAAGACGGCGCCGCGCAATTTTGACGGCAAGGCCGACAATCCGCTGTCGCAGATCCTGAAGAACGCCGACATCACCTGGACCGCGGCGCGCGGCCCGATCAATGTGACCGGCGCGCAGAGCCAGTTGACGATGGCGGCCTCGATCTCCGGCACGCTCAACGCCAAGGGCTCGCTCGACAGCAAGACCAAGGGCGCGGTCGACAACGCGCTGGGCAAGCTGCTCGGCGACAAGCTCGCCAACCAGGTCGGCGTCAACATCAAGTCGCTCAATGCCAACGCCGACATCAAGGGCAGCATCACCTTGTCGGCGCGGCCGACGCTGCTGCCGAACTGGCGTGTTGAGCCGAACCTGACCGCTCAGGTCGTGCTCGGCGACAGCAATGTCGCGGTCGCCGGCGCCCGTCTCAACGTCCCGGCGCAGGTCAAGCCCGCGATCGACAAGGCGGTCAACGATCAGCTGGCCAAGCTGCAGCAGCGGATCCGCGACGACTCCACGCTGGAGCGCAATGCGCGCCGCGAATGGAGCCGGATCTGCCGCTCGATCCCGCTGCAGGGCGCCGCGGTGACGCGGGGATTCTGGCTGGAATTGCGGCCGACCAAGGCGATCGCCGCGCAACCGCGGATCGACGCTGGTCGCGTCATCCTGACACTCGGCATCGAGGCGGATACCCGAATCACCACGACACAAACCAAACCCGAATGCCCGTTTCCGGCGACGCTCGACATCGTTGCGCCGGAAGCTGCCGGCGTCAAAATCGCGGTGCCGGTCGATATTCCGTTCGCCGAGCTGGACCGGATCGTGGAATCGCAGCTGGCCGGCAAGACCTTTCCGGAGGACGGCAGCGGCGCGGTGAGCATCACCGTCGGCAGCACGGCAGTCACGCCCAGCGGCGACCGGCTGCTGATTTCGCTGCAGGTCGCCGCCAAGGAGAAGGCGAGCCTGTTCGGACTCTCCAGCCAGGCCACGTTGCACATCTGGGGTAAGCCGGTGCTCGATCAGGAACAACAGAAGCTGCGGCTGACCAATTTGGAACTCGCGGTCGAATCCGAGGCCGCGTTCGGCCTGCTCGGCAACACCGCCCGCGCCGCGGTGCCCTATCTGATGAAGGTGATCGCCGAGAAGGCTGTGATCGATCTCAAGCCGGCGGCGACCAATGCGCAGCGCCGGATCGGAACGATGATCGCCGAGTACCAGAAGAATGAGGACGGCATCCGGATCGCCTCGGAGATCTCCGGCCTGCGGCTGGCGGATCTGGCGTTCGACGCTCGTATCATGCGGGTCACCACCCAAGCCGAAGGCATGCTCGAGGTGACCGTCACCAAGCTGCCGGCAGAATTGCAGATACCATAGAAACGGCCGGGTAGCGCGAAGGCCACCCGGCGATCCTACCGTCTTTCAGTACTTACTTGTTGCTGTACTTGAACTCCGGCACCGACTTCAGCTCGTCCTTGGTGGCGTTATAGACCGCGTGGTCGGGATACCATCGATCGGCGTCCGACGTGGTCATGCTGCTGGCGGAACCCGTCGTAGTGCCGGACGCCGACGTCGTGGTCGAGCTCGGCCTGTTCATCGCCGTGTTGGCGGAAACCGGCTGGTTGACCCACTGGATCTTGTCGAACGCGACCGCGACATCGCGCTCGCCGACGCCAAGGAAGCCACCGACGCCGATCACCACGCCCTGGATCCTGCCGCTGTTGTCGACCAGCAATTCGTTGATGTCGCCGAGCTTTTCATTGGCCTGGTTGTAGACATTGAGGCCGACCAGCTTCGAGGTGCGCCACTGACCCTGATGCTGCATCGTGGACGGTGCCACGGTGTTGGTGGTCATCTTGTTGGCGGGCGTCTCGGCAAACGCCGCGGTCGCGAGCAGGCTGGCACCGAGAACGCCGACGGTCATGGTTTTTGCGAACATGGAGATTTCCTCTTCGTCAGTAAATGGTCCACTTCAAACGGCTTGCGCCGCCCAGCGTTCCACGAAGATTTCGCTTTGTTGAAATTGTCACCGAAGTTCCATTCGACGGAACCTGATGGCGCAAATTTGCGCGCCCCTACCGATTCCGAACAGCGTGCGCGTGTCGGAAACGACAACATCCCTTCCGTTCCCGGAAGGGATGTTCGCAGTCCCGATCGCGTCGCAAGCAGTCAGGTCTGATAGTCGATCAGCAGCGCCGAGAAAGACGCGGTCGCACTCGCGGCGCTGCTGGCGGCGCCGCCGGAGCTATACGAACTCGTCGACGACGATTGCTGGTCCTGCAGCGTCTTCAGAAACTGCTTCAGGATGTCGCTGATGCTCGAGCCCGACGAACTGTCGGTGCTGGAGCTCGAATCGGCGCTGTCGGACGGCGGGGGTCCCGGCGGCGGCCCGCCTGCGCCGCCCGGCCGTCCCGAACCGCCGCCGGCGAACGCATTCTTGAATACGTCCTTCAGCTCGGTGGCCTGATCGCTGGTCAGTTTGCCGCTCGAGACTTCGCCGGCGATCAGATCGTCGATCTTGGATTTGATGTCGCCGGGCGACGAACTGCCGGCGCTGCCGGTGTCGCTTTTGCGGCTGCTCTGGATCGACGAGTCGATGTCGGTCAGCGCGGTCGATAGCGCAGTGGCGTCGGTCTGGCTGACCTTGCCGGATGACACTTCTGCCGCGAGCTCCTTCTGGAGTTGTTGAAGCGGTGAAAGATAGCTGGTGTTCGATGTGGCGGAGATGGCGGTCATGGGAGACTCCGAAGTGCTTGGATCACGCCGCCACGCTATGGTTAATGGTCTTAACGAGATGTTGCGTCGTGCGCCCGTGATGTTGCGGGATGTTGCCGCGCAGCCGACGGAAATATCCAGAAACAAAAATCTTTGGTAATCAGAACCAAACTGCGCAAGAGAGTCTCCATGAGTCCGCCGCCCCCCCACATTCTCGTCGTCGAGGACGATCGCGAGACCCGCATGCTGATCGCCAAGTACCTGCGCAGCAACGGCTGCGACGTGGCCACCGCCGCGGACGGCCGCGAGATGGATCGCCGGATCACCGACTTCCGGGTCGACCTGTTGATCCTCGACGTCATGCTGCCGGGCGAGGATGGGCTCAGCCTGTGCCGCCGCATCAGGGCGACCTCGCAACTGCCGATCATCATGCTCACCGCGCGCGGTGAGGACGTCGACCGGATCCTCGGTCTCGAAATGGGCGCCGACGACTACCTCGCCAAGCCGTTCAATCCGCGCGAACTGCTGGCGCGGATCAGATCGGTGTTGCGACGCCAGGCCGGCACCATGACGGCCAGCGCCAACGCCGACGCGACCACGCTCGGCTTTCTCGGCTGGCGGATGGATTGCAGGCTGCGCGAGCTCCGCAATCCGGAAGGCGCGCTGGTGGCGATGACCAGCGCCGAATTCGACCTGCTGCAGGCGTTCTGCCAGCGCGCCGGCCGCGTGCTGTCCCGCGACAGCCTGCTCGACCTCACCCACGGCCGCAACGCCGGCGCGTTCGAACGCAGCATCGACGTGCTGGTCAGCCGGATCCGGCGCAAGATCGAACCCGATCCGCAGCAGGCCAGCATGATCAAGACGGTGCGCTCCGGCGGCTACATGTTTACGCCCGCGGTCGAGATGATGGATATCCCTGCGGACGCCCGACCATGAAGTGGCCCGACATCGTCGACCTCAGGGGCATCCGCGGCCAGATCACCTTGCTGATGCTGGTCTCGATCGTAGCCACCCATTTGATCATCACCGCGACGTTCCTGCTCAACCGGCCGGACCAACCCGATCCATGGATGGTGCGCGGGCCGGCCCAACTGATCGCCATCGTGCAATTGCTGGGCGCTGCGCCGCCCGCCGACCGCCCGCGGCTGATCGCCGATATCGCCCGCGCCTTTCCGGACTTCGGCATCGCGATGGTGGCGGCGGGCCAGCCTCCGGCCGGCTTCGATGCCGCGCGGGAGTCGCCGAGCCACGGCATCGGCG
Organism: Rhodopseudomonas sp.; assembly: GCF_013377015.1. Lineage (GTDB taxonomy): Bacteria > Pseudomonadota > Alphaproteobacteria > Rhizobiales > Xanthobacteraceae > JARJEH01. The sequence goes on from NZ_JACABA010000003.1 coordinate 138,679, forward strand.
AACTGCGTCGGCATCTCAGCGACGACTATCGCATCTTCGTACCCGGCAGCGGCGGCCCGAATGAAACCATCGCGATCCGGCTGCCGGATGGCGCGATGATCTCGACCCGCGCCCCGCCGGACCGTGGCCACGGGCCGTTCTGGGGCGGCCCCTGGATGACGACGCTGATCATCGTGGTGATCAGCCTGATCCTGCTCGGGCTGTGGGCGGCCCGCGCCCTCACCGCGCCGCTGTCGTCCTTCGCGGAGGCGGCCGAGAATTTCAGCCTCGACGGCGCCAGCGCGCCGCTGCCGAAGCGCGGACCGCAGGAAATCCGCGCGCTGGCGCGGGCGCTGAACCGGATGCGCGAGCGCATCACCGTGCTGATCGACGACCGCACCAAGATGCTGGCCGCAATCAGCCACGACCTCCGCACGCCGATCACCAGGTTGCGGCTGCGCGCCGAATTCATCGAGGACGAAAATCATCGCGCGCAGATGCTGCGCGACCTCGATCAGATGGCATCGATGCTGACGGCGGTGCTGTCGTTCCTGCGCAACGGCCGCCGGCTCGAACCGATGACGCTGATCGATCTGGCGACCACGCTGCATCTGGTCACCGATCAGTTCGCCGATGTCGGGTGCCAGGTGAGCTATGACGGACCCGACCATGCGATGGTGACTGCGCGGCCCGACGACCTCTATCGCGCTGTCACCAACCTGGTCGAGAATGCGGTGCGGTTCGGCACCAGCGCCACGATCCGGCTCCGGGTCGCATCGCCGGCGGTGACGATCGAGGTCGAGGATGATGGACCGGGCATCGCCGACGCCCGCAAGGACGACGTGCTGCAGCCCTTCGTGCGCGGCGACGACGCCCGCAACATGGACGAGGCGTCGGGATTCGGCCTCGGCCTGTCGATCGCCCGCGCCATCGTGCTGGCCCATGGCGGCGAACTCAGCTTGAACGACCGCCAGCCGCACGGCCTGATCGCGCGCATCGCATTGCGCAACGCGGCGGGTTAGCGGGCCTGCGGGACGATCCGGGGTGCCGCGCTGTGCACGGCGGCTGGGTCGCGGAGATGAATCACCGCGATGTCGTCGGCATAGACCTTGCGCCAGCCGTCGACATGGTCGAGCAATTTGGTGACCGCATCCCCGGTTCGCAACAGCGTCGCCTCGATCTTGTAGTCATCGAGCATCTGAAACATCTTTTCCGGCGGCTTCAGCCGGATCGCGTTGTTCTGGTCGACCACGAATTGCTCGCCATAAAGTTCGGTGCGGCCGTCGATGAACGGCGCGACGCCGTTGGCGATCAGGTAGCCGCCGAAATCATAATCGTTGAACACCCGTTGCAGGCCGAGTTGCTTCAGTTCGGCGACCGCCGCTTCCGGCGAAATGCCGGCACGCGGCTGCAGCGGATGCAGCGAGGCGAACGCGGCGGTGCCGGCGAGCAGCAGCAGCGCCAACCCCGCGACCAGCGTGCCCGACAGCTTCGCCTGCCCTGCCGGCGCGGCGGCGCCGATCTGGCGCGACAGCGGCGCTGCCAGGATCAGCGGCGCCAGCAAGGCAAGGACCTCAAGGTTGCGGTCATGGTTCAGCGCCATGTGTGTGAGGCCGAGCAACAGCAGGATCCGGATCGGCGGCAACGTGATGCCGCGCAGCAGCACCAGCCCAAAGCCGAACAGCAAACACAGCTCCAGCGCACCGATGCTGGAGAAATCCGCCGGCCGCCATTCCGTGATCGTCGCCAGCGCCGCGCCGAGCGACAGGATCTTTCGCGACGCCAGCAGCGACTCCCAGCCATAGGGCGTGATGCAGGCCATCGCCAGCGCCGCGAGGCCGAACGCCGCCCAGCGCGCCAGCAACCCCAGCCGCGCCTGCGCCGGCGCGTTCAGCACCGCGTCGAGCGCGAGCGGCGCCACCAGCGCGACGCCGAGGACGAAGCCGCCGTGCAGATTGGCCCACAGCGCGATCAGCGGCAGCAGCCAAAACGACGGCGCCTGCCGTCGATCCGCCGCCGCGACCAGACCGCCGACCCACGCGACCATCACCGGCATCGCCAGCACATGCGGCCGCGCCAACATGTGCGGCGCCATCAGCGCCAGCGCCGCAGCGGCGAACACCAGGGTGGCGCTCTCGGTCAGTCGCGCGCCGAGGAACCGGGCATACAACGCAAAGGTCGCGGCCAGCGCCGCGGCGGCCAGCACCACCGGCCCGGCCCAGCCGGCGAGCGCATAGCTGATCGCATAGGCCACCTGCGCCAGCCATTGCGTCGAGATCCAGGGCTGGCCCTGCATGGTGAAGGAATAGACGTCGGTATGCGGCACCGCGCGGTGATCGATAATCCACTGCCCGACCGTGACCTGCCACAGCGTATCGGGATCGTTCAGCAGCCCGTTCCCGGCCACCAGCAGGAGTGCATAGACCCCGATCCCGATCCACAGCGGCAGCAACCGCCGCGAGGCGGCACTGTCGTCGGCGAAATGCGAGGTGGCGAGCGTCATCGACCGGAATCCGAGCGGAGGGCAGGTTCCCGATCGAACCACGGAAGCGGATAATTCTTGGTAAAGCCCAATTGTGGGCGGACAGAAGCGGCGGATTTCGATTCGGACGGATGGCGCCGCCAGCGGCACGGCCGTCGCGATCGATCGGGTGCAATGACTGAAGGATACGTCATGAAATTCCTGTCGGCCGCGCTGCTTTGCGCCGTTGTTGTGCTCGTCGCGTCGCGGCCCGCGCTCGCCCAGCATCCCGAATACAACGCGCTGGTCGCCACCCACGCCAAGGCCAACGGGGTTCCGGAATCGCTGGTACATCGGCTGATCAAGCGCGAAAGCGGCTATCGGGCAGCTTTGGTCGGCCGCGGCGGAACCATCGGCCTGATGCAGATCAAGCTCGGCACCGCGCGGTCGCTCGGCTACACCGGAACCGCGGAGGGGTTGCGCGATCCCGCCACCAATCTGACCTACGCCGTCAAATACCTGGCCGGCGCATTTCTGGCCGCCAAGGGCGACCACAACCGCACCATCTCGTATTACAGCGCCGGTTATTACCTTGCCGCCAAGCGGCAGCGTGCCGAGCGCCACGACAAGGTCGCGGGCGTGAAACCGGTCGGCGATGGCGCTGCCTCTGCGACGCAGGCGCCGGCAGCGGTGGCACCGGCGGCGGCTGCACCGCCGGCGAAGCCAGTGCCAGTGGACGCCAAACCCTGACGCCGTTCGAAAGGCGCGTTGACACCCCGGTTGATCGGCTTACATTACAGGCTGTTCCGAGGGGAGCTCCGACGAGGAGCTGAGATACCGCAAGCGCGCCTTCTGTCGTTCAGCAGGCGAGACCGCGGTGACCCTTTGAACCTGATCCGGGTCATGCCGGCGAAGGGACAGGGATGTACCAGAATACGCGTTCAGGCGGGCATTCGCCCGCATCGCCACGATATGAATCCAGCATCGCGCAGCGCGGGACAGCGCCGGTCGATCTGCGCAAGGATGCGCCGGTCGCGGTGATCGGCGCCGGCATCGCCGGAGCGTGGCAGGCGCTGCTGCTGGCCCGCGCCGGCCGCAAGGTCACGCTACACGAGCGCGGCGACGCGATCATGACCCAGGCCACCAGCCATTGGGCCGGCGGCATGCTGGCGCCCTATTGCGAGGCTGAGGGCGCCGAACCGATGATCGGCCAGATCGGGCTGCGCTCGCTGGAGATCTGGCGCAAGGAATTCCCCGAGACGCTGTTCAACGGCTCGCTGGTGGTGGCGCATCCGCGCGACCGCGCCGATTTCGAACGCTTCGCCAAGATGACCACGGGGCACCAGCGGCTCGACGCCGACGGCGTCGCCGAACTGGAGCCGGCGCTGCAAGGCCGCTTTCGCGAAGGCCTGTTCTTCCCCGACGAAGGCCATGTCGAGCCGCGGCTGGTGCTGGCCAAGCTGCACCAACGGCTGATCGAGGCCGGCGGCACCATCATCTTCGAATCCGAACAGGACCCCGCCGAGCTCGACGGCCTGGTGGTGGATTGCCGCGGCCTCGCCGCGCGCGACACCGCGCCGGAGCTGCGAGGCGTCAAGGGCGAGATGGTGGTGATCCGCACCGAGGAGGTGACGCTGTCGCGCCCGGTGCGCTTGATGCATCCGCGCTGGCCGCTCTACGTGATCCCGCGCGAGGACCATCACTTCATGCTCGGCGCCACCTCGATCGAGAGCGAGGACGAATTCGTCACGGTGCGCTCGGCGCTGGAACTGCTCAGCGCCGCCTATGCGGTGCATCCGGCTTTCGGCGAAGCCAAGATCGTCGAGATCGGCGCCGGCCTGCGCCCGGCATTTCCCGACCATCTGCCGCGCATCTCGCTCGGCAACAAACGGATCGCCGTCAACGGCCTGTACCGCCACGGCTTCCTGCTGGCCCCGGCGCTGGCGGAAATGACGCTGGCCTATGTCGAGCGCGGCGTGATCGACAATCAGGTGATGCGATGCGTGTGATCGTCAACGGCGAACCGCACGACATCGCCGCCGCCAGCATCGACGCGCTGCTGGCGGAGCTCGACTACGCCGGCCACGTCGCGGTGGCGGTGAATTTCGACGTCGTGCCGCGCGCGCGCTGGGCCGAGACGCCGCTCGCAGCCGGCGACGAGATCGAGATCATCACGCCGCGGCAGGGAGGATGAGGATGCGCTCGCGCCACTCCCCTCCGTCATCGCCCGGCTTGACCGGGCGACCCAGTATCCCAGAGCGCCAGCGTTCGACCGCGAGCGCTCTGCGATACTGGATCCCCGCTTTCGCGGGGTCGACACCGATGGAGTCTGGCGCGACCTTGCGGGAGCCACGCTCATGCTGACCTTCTACGACAAGCAATTTGCCTCGCGCCTCCTGATCGGCAGCGCGCTATATCCCTCGCCGGCGATCATGCAGGACGCGATCCGCGCCTCGGCGGCGCAGATCGTCACGGTGTCGCTGCGCCGCGAGGCCGCCGGCGGCAAGGCCGGCGATGTGTTCTGGTCGCTGATCCGCGAGCTCGACGTCACCGTGCTGCCGAACACCGCGGGCTGCCGCAGCGTCCGCGAGGCGGTGACCACCGCCAAACTGGCGCGCGAATTGTTCGGCACCAGCTGGATCAAGCTCGAAGTGATCGCCGACAACGACACGCTGCAGCCCGACGTCATTGGTCTCGTCGAAGCCGCCACGCTCCTGATCAAGGACGGCTTCGAGGTGTTCCCCTATTGCACCGAGGATTTGTCCGTCGCGCTGCGGCTGGTCGATGCCGGCTGCAAGGTGGTGATGCCCTGGGCGGCGCCGATCGGCAGCGCGCGCGGCATCGTCAATCGCGATGCGCTGAAGCTGCTGCGCGACCGGCTGCCCGATATCACCCTGGTGGTCGACGCCGGGCTCGGCGCGCCGAGCCACGCCGCCGAGGCGATGGAGCTCGGCTTCGACGCCGTGCTGCTCAACACCGCGATCGCCAAGGCCGAAGACCCGGTGGCGATGGCGCGGGCGTTCCGGCTCGCAGTCGAGGCCGGCCGCACCGGCTATCAGGCGGGCCTGATGGGCGCGCGCGATTTCGCCTCTCCTTCCACTCCAGTGATCGGGACACCGTTCTGGCATGCCGTATCCTGATCGCTTCTATCCGGTGGTCGACAGCATCAGTTGGGTGCAACGCCTCGCCGCGCTCGGCGTCGGCACGATTCAGCTGCGCGCCAAGGAGCTCGACGACGGCGCAGCCTTGCAGCTGGTCACCGACGCGCTGGAGGCGACCAAGAACACGACCGTCAAGCTGGTGATCAATGATTACTGGCGCGCCGCGATCGTCGCCGGCGCCAAGCATCTGCATCTCGGCCAGGAAGATCTCGCCGACGCCGACGTGAACAAAATCCGTCGCGCCGGGTTGACGCTGGGACTGTCGACCCACGACGACGAGGAGCTGGAGACAGCGCTACGTGCCAATCCGGACTACATCGCGCTCGGGCCGATCTTCCCGACCACGCTGAAATCGATGCGCTTCGCGCCGCAGGGCATTGCGAAGATCACCGACTGGAAAAAGCGGATCGGCAATATTCCGCTGGTCGCGATCGGCGGCATCAAGCTGGAACAGGCGGCGGAAATCTACGCCGCCGGCGCCGACTCGATCGCGGTGGTCAGCGACGTGACGCAGAACGACGATCCCGACGCGCGGGTGCGCGCCTGGCTTGGACAAGCCGCGGAGGCGGCCTGAAGATGAAAAGCGATGCCTCTCAACGTCATTGCGAGGAGCCCTTGCGACGAAGCAATCCAGCCTTTCTGCGTAGCCCCTGGATTGCTTCGCTTCGCTCGCAATGACGGATTGAACGCGCTGCCCGAACACCGAAGCGAATGCGATCGATAACAACAGAACACAGGAGGATCTCATGAACATCCGGTCGAACCCCGACACCACGCTGCCCGCGGTCACCACCGGCGGCCTGCCCTCCTCGCGCAAGGTTTATGTCGCACCCGACGAGGCGCCCGATCTGCGCGTGCCGGTCCGCGAGATCATCCTCTCCGAAGGCGCCGGCGAGCCCGACCTGCCGGTCTACGACACCTCCGGCCCCTATACCGATCCCGCCGTCACCATCGACGTCAACGCCGGCCTTGCGCGGCCACGCATCGCCTGGGTCAAGGAGCGCGGCGGCGTCGAGGAATATCAGGGCCGCGACGTCAAGCCCGAGGATAACGGCAATGTCGGCGCCGCCCACGCGGCGAAATCCTTCACCGCCTATCACAAGCCGCTGCGCGGCACAGGCTCCGCGCCGATCACCCAGCTGGAATTCGCCCGCGCCGGGATCATCACCAAGGAGATGATCTACGTCGCCACCCGCGAAAATCTCGGCCGCAAGGTGCAACTGGAACGCGCCGAGGCCGCTCTTGCCGATGGCGAATCCTTCGGCGCCAGCGTGCCGGCCTTCGTCACCCCGGAATTCGTCCGCAGCGAGATCGCGCGCGGCCGCGCCATCATTCCCTGCAACATCAATCACGGCGAACTCGAGCCGATGATCATCGGCCGCAATTTTCTCACCAAGATCAACGCCAATATCGGGAACTCCGCCGTGACCTCCTCGGTCGAGGAGGAAGTCGACAAGATGGTGTGGGCGATCCGCTGGGGCGCCGATACCGTGATGGACCTCTCCACCGGCCGCAACATTCACACCACCCGCGAATGGATTCTGCGCAATGCGCCGATCCCGATCGGCACCGTGCCGATCTATCAGGCGCTGGAGAAATGCGACGGCGACCCGGTGAAGCTGACCTGGGAGCTGTATCGCGACACGCTGGTCGAGCAATGCGAACAGGGCGTCGATTACTTCACGATTCACGCCGGCGTCCGCCTCGCCTATATCCACCTCACCGCCAACCGCGTCACCGGCATCGTCTCGCGCGGCGGCTCGATCATGGCGAAGTGGTGCCTGGCGCATCACAAGGAGAGCTTCCTCTACACGCATTTCGACGAGATCTGCGACCTGATGCGCAAATACGACGTCTCGTTCTCGCTCGGCGACGGCCTGCGCCCGGGCTCGATCGCCGACGCCAATGACCGCGCCCAATTCGCCGAGCTGGAGACGCTGGGCGAACTCACCAAGATCGCCTGGGACAAGGGCTGCCAGGTGATGATCGAAGGCCCCGGCCATGTGCCGCTGCACAAGATCAAGATCAACATGGACAAGCAGCTGAAGGAATGCGGCGAGGCGCCGTTCTACACCCTCGGGCCTCTGACCACCGACATCGCGCCTGGCTACGACCACATCACCTCGGGCATTGGCGCCGCGATGATCGGCTGGTTCGGCTGCGCCATGCTGTGCTACGTCACGCCGAAGGAACATCTCGGCCTGCCCGACCGCAACGACGTCAAGACCGGCGTCATCACCTACAAGATCGCCGCCCACGCCAGCGACCTCGCCAAGGGCCACCCCGCCGCGCAACTGCGCGATGACGCGCTCTCCCGTGCCAGGTTCGACTTCCGCTGGACCGACCAGTTCAACCTCGGCCTCGATCCCGACACCGCCAAGGCCTATCACGACGAAACCCTGCCGAAGGACGCCCACAAGGTCGCGCATTTCTGCTCGATGTGCGGGCCGAAATTCTGCTCGATGAAGATCACCCAGGATGTGCGCGACTACGCCGCCACGCTCGGCGACAACGAGAAGGCCGCGCTCAACCTCGGCAACGGCCAACTCGCCGGCGTCGGCATGAGCATCTCCGGCGTATTGGAGGACGGCTTGTCCGCCGAAGCCTTGGCGAAGGCGGGCATGGCGCAGATGAGCCAGAAATTCAAATCGATGGGCGAGCAGCTATATCTGGATGCGGAGAAGGTCAAGGCGAGCAACAAGGCGCTGTCGTAAGGTCGCGCCCTCTCCGCTCCAACAACGTCATGCCCGGGTTCGACCCGGGCATCCATCTGACCAAAGGCGCCAACGACCGGCCGCCGCTCGGAGGCGGCGAAGCCGCTCCGCCTCTACTTCGTTAGGTCTCGACAAATGCCATTGTTCAGCTGATCTTGGAGATACGCCCCGGCCAATCGCCGGGTGGCTCATGATAGCTCCTATGACGCTGAACGATGCAGAATGAGCATAGCCGACTGATCGCGTCTGCGGCGAAGGCAGCGCTGGCGCCGCTCGGCTGTGTCCGCAAGGGCCGGTCTCGGGTCTGGTATGCGGACCAGCGGTTTTGGGCGATCTGGATCGAATTCCAGCCCAGCGGATGGAGCAAGGGGAGCTATCTCAATGTCGGCGCCCGGTATTTTTGGGGTGCTAGTCGGGGACTTGGATTTAGCCACCGCCCTGTCGACTTCATCCCGTTTCAAAGCGCCGAACAATTCAATCCGTTGATCCAGACCATGGCGGGGGTCGCGGCGCGCGAGGTGATCGCGATGCGCGAACGATTCAGAACCCCCTCGGACATCCTGCGTGACATGCTGGCTTCGCCGCTCCGTGACGGCTGGCCGGTCTATGACGCTGCAATCGCATCGTGGCTTGCCGGAGAAGTCGATCAATCACGCGCCCTTTTCCAACGGATCGCCGAGTGGCCGACTTACGGGTACGACTGGGAGCAAAGGCTGAAGGAGTCCAGCGCTGCGCTTGCTGCGCTACTGGACCGCCCCCAAGCGTTTCGGTCCGCCATTCTGGACATCATCCAGCGCCAGCGGACACGAATCGGGCTTGCCGAAGACCACGGTTGTCTCGATGATGTAGTGGATCGTACAGTCGCGCGATGACTGCACCCAAAATATCTCGTAGCAGTGCCCGCGACTTCAACCTTGCGCCGCGCAGGATATGCAACTCAACTATTGGAACGCTTGGCTGCACTCTGGTTTGCTCGCGAATTTGATTCACACGGGCCGGCGACAGACCTCCCCGTCCAGTTTTTACATCGTAGATCGCAATGATGTCGCCCACTTCATTCCGCAGAACGACATCGGTGCGGATGCTGCCGGACTCCCCGTAATCCGCATCACGACCATCGACGAAGCTGTGCTCGACGTCACCGAAGCCAATGCCCCTGAGCCCCTCGAATCTCACCGCCGTTCCGAACGCGACGTGAACGGCAGTACCGTACACCTGCGGGGTCCACTCCGGAATGAAATCCATCGTCTCCATTGTTCGGCCGAGCGTCGCGCTTAGGGCAATCGTCGTTTCATCGATTGTGGAAATTCCAGTCATCGCGTCGGAATAATCAACCGCCGCAATGCGACGCGATGCGCTGAAGTCAGTATTTCCTTCCGGCCCCACGGCTTGGGTTGCGCCCTCGTTTGTCCACCGACCAATGTCATCGCGTGGCTGATCGGGATTGAACCCTGCCTTGATTGCCGCGCGCAGAAACTTCACGTATTTCAACGTGACTTTGAGATACTCAATTTCGTGCTTGCAGCGAAGCAGCTCTTTTCTCTCTTCAAGCAGTGACAACATCAGAAGCTCCTATCCGACGCGCCCTTGTATAGGTTTTTATTCCTATTGTCAAGGCGCGATGATTTACAACTCCGCGATCGATCTGACGAAAGCCAACCCACCCAACAACAGCGCGACGGCGCGCTCTCCCGTGCGAGGTTCGACTTCCGCTGGACCGACCAGTTCAACCTCGGCCTCGATCCCGACACCGCGAAAGCCTATCACGACGAGACGCTGCCGAAGGACGCCCACAAGGTCGCGCATTTCTGCTCGATGTGCGGCCCGAAGTTCTGCTCGATGAAGATCACCCAGGACGTGCGGGACTACGCCGCCACGCTCGGCGACAACGAAAAGGCGGCGCTCAATCTCGGCGACGGCCAACTCGCCGGCGTCGGCATGAGCATCAGCGGCGTATTGGAGGACGGGTTGTCCGCCGAAGCCTTGGCGAAGGCGGGCATGGCGCAGATGAGCCAGAAGTTCCAATCGATGGGCGAGCAGCTGTATCTCGACGCGGAGAAGGTGAAGGCGAGCAACAAGGCGCTGTCGTGAGGCCGCGCCTCACCGCTCCCACAACGTCATGCCCGGGCTCGACCCGGGCATCCATCTGACCAAAGGCGCCAACGACTGGCCGCCTCCGGAAGTCAGCGACGCCGTCGCTACACCCTACGTATCACTGGCGCTTGGCCGATGGCGAAAGGCGGCCGGCGGCATCCATGCCCGCACGGCGTCCCGATACCGGCACGCAATCAGTTGCCTCCCACTGCGCGATCTACTACCTTTGCGTGCAAGGGGGCTTCGGGATGCGTGTGGCGTATCGCGTCGTCGCGGGGATCAGTTTGGGCCTGCTCGCTGGCTGCGTCACGCAGCAGCAACAGGCGGTTATTCTCTCGCAACGGCAGTCCGCTTTCGAGACGCCGCTCGACGGCAAGTGGCGCAAGGCCCATGAATCCCGCCCGATCGCGATCCTGCTCGGCCGCGCCGAGACGACGGCCATCATCGGCCCACGCCGCGCCGCGCTGGAAGCAAGCTGCTCTGGCGGCAAGCCGCGCATCCGCCTGGCCTACGACGTCGGGCTGCGCAGCGGGCCGATTTCGGTGTCGTATCATTTCAACGATTCAGCCGTCGACCAGGCCGGGCGCGTGCTGGTGCGCGGCCAGCGCCGCAACATCGTGGTGATCGACTATCAGCCCACCGCCACGGCCTTCCTCGCCGATCTGCGCACAGCGACCAAGCTGGAGGTGCGGGTGTCGCGCATGCCCTTCGAGCTGCACGACGCGCATTTCCGCTGGGACCCCCAGGACGCCGTCCTCGCCGGCGTGCTGGCGGCCTGTCAGGGATCGACGCCCGACGACAAGCGGCACAAACAGCCAGCTCCGGATGACACCGACGAGCCGCTCGACGACGCGATCAGGGACGTGTTGCCGGAGACGTAGCAAGCGTAGTCCGCATGACCGAAGCTATATGCGGGATTGACGGCACCCCGCATGTCGCTGTGCTCATGTGGGCTACTTGCTGGCTATCCGCGCGCGGACATCTTGTTACAGAAACCTCGCATCGTCTCCTTGCAAGAGATCGCGAATACTGGCCGGCACGGGGAATCCGTAGCCCTTGCCACGCTCGAGCCAGATCAATCTGCCAGATTCATGCTGGTCGCTGGCATAAAGTTCTGCGCCGATCATTTGCATCGCAAACAACAACGCCTGGATGGGATCGATCCCGACGGCGTATTTCTGTTGCGGCTCGGACGTCCAACCAATTTCGAAACGGCAGATCCAGTCGGGATCCGCCCGCTCGGGCGCAAAGATCGTGACTGGAACGTCGATATTTTCGGTGTCGGACGCAATCTTCAGGATTCGCGTAGCAATGATCATCGTCGCAGCTTTCAAAAACTGAGCGGAGGAAGCGGCTTTCCAGAAATGCAATTGGCATAGCGTTCCATGGCCTGGCCGCGACAGACTGCGCGACGTGAGGCAGGGATGACGGCATTGCAACGCATGGTGTCTATCTGGAATTGATTCCAACAATAGGCCGCCGACGGCTTTGCCGCGGCGAGCAGGACGTCGGACGAGCGACTGCTCCGCGGCGAGGCTCCATCGATCGTCCACTTCCCAAGGTCATTGCGGAGTTGAGCGGGATTGTACCCGGCCTTGATCGTAGCTCTCAGCAATTTCGAGTATTTCAAACTGACCTTGATATCGGCCAGTTCCTGCTTCCAGCGTAGCAGGTGACTTCTCTCTTCAAGTAGTGACTGCATCCGGCATACTCCCAAAGAACGCTCTTTGGATAGCGGACTTTATTCCTATTGCCAACCCGTTCCTACGCTTCGGCCGCTTCCTTCACCCTCGCCCCCGGCGCAATCGTCGGCGGCGCCGCGTTCAGCGTCTCGATTGCGAATCCCGCCGCGGCCTTGTAGCCGGCCATGAACGCCGCGCGTTCCGCCGGCGGGATCACGTCGTCGATATTGTCGAAGGTGCCGCCGCAGCGCTCGTCGACCAGGTTCAACAGGCCGAACGGGCCGGCGCCGCGGTTGCGCAGGATCAGTTGCGAGATCGGGCCGCAGAGTTTCTGGTCGAACGCGGCGAGCGCGGCTTCGCTGGCGCCGTGCGCGACCATCGCGGCGCCGAGTTCGCGGGCGTCGATGATGGCCTGGCTGGCGCCGTTGGAGCCGGTCGGGTACATCGCATGCGCGGCGTCGCCGAGCAGCAGCACCGGGCCGTCGCGCCAGGTCGACACCGGATCGCGGTCGATCATCGGATTCTCGAACGCGCCGTCGGCGCCGCGGATCAGCGCCGGCACGTCGAGCCAGTCCCACACCCAGCCGTCGAAATGATGCGCGAAGTCGCTGACCGGCACCTGACGGAACCAGCCCTGCTGCTTCCAGCCCTCGGCATTGTCGAGCGTGACCTCGGCGATCCAGTTGATGGTCGACAGCCCGGTCGCGGGATCCGGATGCGAGATCGGATAGAACACCACGCGCTGGCGATGGGTGCCCAGCCCGACGAACGAGGCGCCGCCGCGGATCGGCTTGGCTTGCGTGGTGCCGCGCCACATCAGCGCGCCGCCCCAATGGATCGGCGGCTGGTCCGGATGCATCTGGGCGCGGATCGCCGAGTGGATGCCGTCGGCGCCGATCAGCAGCGCGCCGTGGTCTTCCGAAATGGCGCCGTCCGCGTGCTCGATCCGCACTGTGACGCCATCGGCGGTCTTGCTGTAACCCGTAACGCGGCAGCCGAGCCGCATCGCATCGGCGCCGAGCCGCGCCACCACCGCGTCGTGCAGCAGCATGTGAAACTGACCGCGATGCACCGCATATTGCGGCCAGCGGTAGCCGGCGCCTTTTCCACGCGGCTCCGAATAAATATCATTGCCGTTGAGGCCGACCAGCGCCCATTCCTGTGCCGGCAGACCGACGCGATCGAGTTCGGCCTCGCCGATGCCGAGATCGCCGAGTTCGCGCACCGCATTGGGCTGCAGGTTGATGCCGACGCCGAGCGGGCGCATCTCGCGGCTCGCCTCATAGACCACGCAGGGCACGCCGATCTGATGCAGCGTCAGCGCCGTCACGAGCCCGCCGATGCCGCCGCCGGCGATGATCACTTTGGTCATGAGACGCTTCCCCGCACTCGGTTTGCCCCGGTTGCGGGATGCTCTAGCCAGCAATGGCCAGCGAGGCAAGCCGGCGCGGGCGAGTGGCGGCGCTCAACGCGGTTTCAGGCCGGTGGTCGCCGAAACCGGGCCGTCCGGTCGCCAGTTGTGGTCGAAGTGGTGGGGACGATGATAATCGGCGGGACCGCCGCCATAGGCGTAGGGCGGGGCCTGGGTCGGGCCTTCATGGCCGTGCAGGCGGCCGGTCGGCAGCTGGATCGCCGGGCCGGCGGTCGGGCCGTTCGACATTCCGCCGTGGTGCCCCAGCGAGGCGGCATGGGCCGGTGGCGCGAGAGACAATGTGGACATCGCCAGCAATCCAGCCACAATGGCGCAACGGCCGGTCGTCCAGATCGAAACGGACAGGGACTTGGATATCGCCACGATCGTATCCTCCGAGTGAGTTGTTATAGCGAATTGGTAGCGTCCCGACCCAACCGCGTTCACACCGGGCGAAAAGGTCGCAGGTTGCAGCCGGACCTCGATCGCGCCCAGACAAACACCGCCTCCCCGCACGATATCGCACCCACAGAGGAAACTCCCGATGCCGATCCAGCATTTCCCCGCCAGCACCGGCGCGCCGCCGCTGTCGTCCGCCGCGCGCGTCGGCGATCTGCTGTTCATTTCCGGCACGCCCGGCTTCGACGACAACCGCCAGCTGCCGGACGATTTCGCCGCTCAGTTCGGCTTCGTGGTGAAGGGGCTGCAGCGTATTTTGCAACAGGCCGGCGCGACGATGCGCCATCTCGTCAAGGTCAATGTGCTGCTGACGCGGGCTTCCGACGTCGCCGCCATGAACAAGCTCTATGCCGAGGCGTTCGGGCCGGCCCCCTATCCGGCGCGCACCACCTGCGTGGTGCAGGCGCTGCCCGATCCAAAGATGCTGATCGAGATTGAGGCCGTGGCCGCGCTGGCGGGGTAGCCTCTGTCGCACTGGAGGCGGCCACGACGCTGTCCTTGACCGACGTCAAATCCGCGTCGCGATCGCCCTGCCAGACTACAAATTGTTCTCCGGTAAAACTATCCCGATGACGCAGGTTCGGCTTTGAGCTGCGCGGATTTGGCGTTAGGTTCCACCGTCAATCCTCGCAACAGGTGCGTCGTGCTGCGCAAAGCCTTTCTGAGAATATTCTCGGCGCATCCGGTCGAGACTATCGCCGCCTGCACCGGTCTATTCATGATCGTGCTCGGCGTGGCGCTCGGTACCCAGAGCGGCTGGGTGTGGTTCTGGGGCCAGATCTCGGCGGTGTTCGGCGCCAGCCTGACGACGCTGGCGATCGTCTGGACAGTGCGGCAACGCACCGCCGAAACCCGGGTGGCGGCCAATCTCGACGTGCTGGCGCGCCAGCTCGAAACCTCGATCAGCCAGATCCACAAATCGGTGAAGAGCGGCCGCGACGAGCAACTGCCCCCTGCGGTGTATCTGGCGCAGCTCGAACAATGCGTCGACAATCTGATCGGCGTCAGCCATGAGCTCGGCGAGATCACCGGACGGCCGATGCCCTACGACGTGATCGAGATGCTGACGACGCGGCACACGCTGCAGATCGAGGCGCATCTCACCGACGGCAAGCCGGACGAACGCAAGCTGGTGACCGAGACCGACACCTGCCCGAGTTGCAAGAAGACCGTCCAATTCCAGATCGGCAACCAGCCGGGCGACAGCGCCAAGCCGACCTGCGAGCATTGCGGCCAGCGCTTTCACGCCCATCGCAGCACCAATGGCAGCGTGTTCCTGCGGCTGCCGGGCGCCTCGCAATTCACCCGCGCGGTGTCGGTGTCGTGCCCGGTCTGCGCCAGTAAGATCCCGGCGAATATCGATCAGGCCAAGCAGCATTCCGAGGCGCGGTTCTGCTTCTCCTGCGGCGCCAAGGTCAGCATCGATCCAGTCAGCCACGCCTGCACGCTGATCAGCAAGCAGGACAAGCTCGCCGGCCGGTTCGACAGCGCCGGCGGCTTCATCTGCGAAAAATGCAACGAGCCGGCATTGGTGCTGACCTCCAACATCAACGGCACCTTCGCAATCTGCCGCAAGGACGACGCGCTGGTGGTGCTGCCGGCCTCCACCTCCGCCGCGCAAGCCGCGCCGAAAACCGACGCGGCGTAGCGCACCTTCCGCGCCCTCACCTGCCCATCCTGCATTGCAGCGCAGTACGCGACGACGTCCGATGGCGCGTCGTGGCCACATCGTGGTATCATTTTTTGAGCGGCCCAAACAACGAGGCTGCATGCGGGGAGACGCATCGACATGACAGCTGTCAGAGCTCTTGTTCAAGCCATGGTCGCGGCGACCGTCGCGCTGATTTCACATGCTGTCGTCGCCGCTGATTACCCGGCACCGAAAGAGGCCGACTGGATCGCGAAAGATTTCAAATTCCACACCGGCGAGACCATGCCGGAACTGCGACTACATTACACCACGCTGGGCGAACCGACCGGGCAGGCTGTGCTGGTGTTGCACGGAACCGGCGGGTCCGCCGCCAGCATGCTGACGCCGACATTCGCCGGCGAGCTATTCGGCCCAGGCCAGCCGCTGGATGCTTCAAAATACTATGTCATCATTCCCGATGGCATCGGCCACGGCAAATCCGCAAAACCGTCCGAGGGCATGAAGACGGCGTTTCCGAAATACGACTATGACGACATGGTGCAGGCACAGTACCGCCTCCTCACCGAAGGACTCGGCATCAAGCATCTTCGGTTGGTGATCGGCAATTCGATGGGGGGCATGCACACCTGGATCTGGGGCCAGAAATACCCGCAAAGCATGGACGCGCTGGTGCCGATGGCGGCGCAACCCACGGAAATGGCCTCGCGCAACTGGATGCTGCGCCGGATGATGCTGGAGACCATCCGCAACGATCCGGACTACAAGGACGGCAACTACACCACGCAGCCGCGGATGATCAAATACGCCAGCATCACGTTCGGAATCGCGACCGCCGGCGGCACGCTGAACTACCAGGCACTGGCCCCGACCGCCGCTGCCGCGGATAAGATGATCGACGACCGGCTGAAAGCGCCGCTCGTCACCGACACCAACGACTTCATCTATCAGTGGGAATCCTCGCACGACTACAATCCATCGGCGGGGCTGGAAAAAATCGAGGCCGCGGTGCTGGCGATCAATTCAGCGGATGACGAACGCAATCCGCCGGAGACCGGGCTGATGGACGCTGCGCTGAAGCGGATCAAGAACGCCAAGCTGTGGCTGATCCCCGCCAGCAAGGCCACCAAGGGCCACCTCACTACCGGCGACGCGCGGTTCTACAAACAGCAATTGCAGGAGCTGTTGCAGACCGCGCCGCAGCGGACGATGTAACCGCACTGGGGCAGCGGGAAATCTCCCGAACTGGCTCCGCTAGAGGAATCGGGCGTCGTCGCCGATCAGCAGATCGCGGATGCCGCGCGGCACCGGAAAGCCGTAGCCGCGGCCGGGCTGGTCCCACATCAGCCGGCCGGTCTCGTGCAGGTCGCTGCTGTAGAGCAATGTGCCGATCAGTCGCATCGCATGTTCCAGCGCTTCGATGGCATCCGCGCCGCCGGCGTATTTCCGTTGCAGACCCTGTGGCCAGCCGATCTCGAAATAGCATTGCCAGCAATGGTCGCTTTCCGCAGGCGCGAAAATCCGCACTGGAATCTGGCTCGCCTCGTCGTCGCGCAATCTTAGAATTCTGGTCGCGATGACCATGGTGCCTTCCCCTCCCCAGGAGATGCAATCATGACGCGTGCGGCCAGCAGCGCGCAAGTGGATCGTTAGCGACACGGCAATGAAATACCGCGCGCGATCGTCGTTTGACAGACCACCCGCGGTTCGCCACCTTGCTCCGACTGGTAGTTTGAAACCGCTCACCAAGATGGCGGGCCAGCAAGAACAACGGAAACGCCATGTCCAATGCCCCGCATTTCGATATCGATGTCGCCTCGTTCTGGGCCGATCCCTATCCGGCTCTGGCGAAGATGCGCGCCGAGGCGCCGATCGCCTTCGTGCCGCAGCTCGGCTCCACGGTGTTCACCCGGCGCGACGACATCTTCGTCTCGGAAAAGCGCATCGACGTGTTCTCGTCGCATCAGCCGGCCGGGCTGATGAACACGCTGATGGGCCACAACATGATGCGCAAGGACGGCGACGCGCACATGGCCGAGCGCACCGCGCTGTTTCCCGCGGTGTCGCCGCGTACCGTCAAGGAGGTCTGGCGCACTCAGTTCCAGGCCCATGCCGATCGCATCCTCGACGGACTGGCGCCGCAGGGCCGCGCCGATCTCACCAAGGCGTTTGCGCTGCCGATGTCGGCGGAATGTCTGAAGCACATCACCGGCCTCACCAATGCCCGTTATCAGGACATGGACGCGTGGTCGCAGGCGATGATCGACGGCATCGCCAACTACACCGGTGACAAGGCGGTCGAGGCGAAGTGCCACGCAGCGACCGCGGGGATCGACGCCGCGATCGACGACATGATCCCGGTGGTGACCAAGCATCCGGATCATTCGATCCTCAGCGTGCTGCTGGCCTCCGGGATGCCGCTCGAGAGCGTCCGCGCCAATATCAAGCTGGCAATTTCCGGCGGCCAGAACGAGCCGCGCGACGCGATCTCCGGCACGGTATGGGCGCTGCTCGGCCATCCCGCCGAACTCGCCAAGGTGCAGGCCGGCGCCGCGACCTGGCTGCAGGTGTTCGAGGAATATGCCCGCTGGATCGCGCCGATCGGAATGTCGCCGCGCCGCGTCGCGAAGCCGTGGTCCTATGGCGGGGTAGATTTCGAACCCGAGGACCGGGTGTTCTTCATGTTCGGCTCGGCCAATCGCGACGAGGCGTTCTTCAGCGATCCGGATCGGTTCGACGTCAGCCGCGACACCGCGAAAAGCATCGCCTTCGGCGCCGGCCCGCATTATTGCGCCGGCGCCTTCGCGTCGCGGGCGATGGTCGCCGAGGTGGCGCTGCCGAGTGTGTTCGCGCGGCTGCCGGGCTTGCGGCTCGACGAGACCGAGCCGGCGCGGATCGGCGGCTGGGCGTTTCGCGGGCTGCTCAATCTGCCGGTGATCTGGGACGCGGCTTAGCCGCACCGATTTGAAGCCGTCACCGACCTGCTGCTACAACCGAACAGCAGAATCAATTCGGAGGCAGACGTGGCGAAGCAAGCAATTCCCCGGCAGGGCCCGATCGGCCCGCGCGGTCCCGCCGGTCTGGCTGGCCTTCCCGGCCCGCAGGGTCATCCCGGACGGCCCGGGCCGGAAGGTCCGCAGGGCAAGCCGGGCCTCCCCGGCAAGCCCGGCCCCCAGGGCAAGCGCGGCGAAGCGGTGCCGCAAGGCAAGCCC
>NZ_JACABA010000003.1:157509-491646 GCF_013377015.1 Rhodopseudomonas sp.
GGAGTGGACGGGTAGTGCGGTCGCCCAGGGCAAGCGCGGATGGGTGGGGCAGCAAGGCAAGCACGGAGTAAATGGCAAGCCTGGGGCCCACGGACAGCAAGGCAAGCCGGGTCCGCAGGGCGCGGCCGGGCCGCAGGGACCGCAGGGCAAACCGGGCGAGCGTGGCGAAGCGGGGCCGCGCGGCGAGCCAGGAGCGCCCGGACAGCTGCCGTCGCTCGATCAGGTGATGCCGTGGTTGCATCTGATCTTCGACGCCTATGAAGACTACAAGGCGACCCGCGCCCGCGAAGCCCAGGAACGCGAAGCCCGCGAGCTCGAGGAACAGCTGGCCAGCGAAGCGGCCGCGCGTGAGGCCGAATCCGACGCGGACCAAGACGGCGACGGCAAGAAGAAAAAGAAGAAACACAAGCACAAGGACTAATCGCACGCCCTCAAGGCGGCTGCTATCCGAATCGGATCCGCGACCGTTCGCGCGCCTTCTCCGCCTCGACGTCGCGGTCGCGCGGCGGCGCCTTGGTGTGCAGCGACGCGAGCAGCGTTTGCGCCGCCTCCGACACCTCGCTCACCGCGCGATCGAACGCCGCCTTGTTGGCCTGCGACGGCGCGCTGAAGCCCGACAGCTTGCGGACGAATTGCAGCGCCGAGGCATGAATCTCGTCCTCGGACGCCGGCGGCTCGAAATTGAACAGCGTCTTGATATTGCGGCACATGGCTTGCTCCGGTGCGCCGACAGCGCGCGCATAGGTAACTCATCCGCTTTTGAGCGTAATCAGGCGTCATTTGGAAACAAACATTTGTGAGATCCGGCGGCCCGACGCCTGCTCGCAAGCGATGGCTCGCGAACGATCCGTCGGCCGATGTCACCGAAACCTTGCCTCGCCCCGCTTCGTCACTAGCTCTGGTTAAGCGTCGTATCGGCGGCGCGCGGAAGATCGGAAGCGCAGATGGCGTCGGATGTCTGGTACTATGTTGTCCTCGTCACCGAGGCGATCCTCGGCACGTTCGGGCTGCGGCTTTATGAAGAGCCGCCCTACACGTTGCTCGACAAGCCGGCCGACCATATCGAAATCCGCCGTTACGGCCCGCGGCTCGCCGCCGAAGTCGAACTTGACCGGCGCGACGACGCCGGCCGCAGCCAAGCCTTCGGCCTGTTGTTTTCCTACATCGCCGGAGCCAATCGCGGCAGCGCCGGCGCGGCGGAACGGGTGGCGATGACAGTGCCGGTCGATGTCGCGCGGCCGGCGACAATTGCGATGACCGCCCCGGTCGAAACCGCCGGACAGGACGGCAATGTCCGGATGCGGTTCTTTCTGCCGGCGCGCTACACGCGCGATACCGCGCCGGCGCCGACTGACCAGCGGGTGAAAATTGTCACCGTGCCCGAGCAAACCGTCGCCACGCTGCGATTTTCCGGAACCGGCCGCGACCTCGCGCCGCGCGAGCAGGCGTTGATCGCAGCGCTGGCGGAGTCGCGCTGGAAGCCGACCGGCGCGCCTTACGGTTTGTTCTACGATGCGCCGTTCACGATTCCCTTTCTGCGCCGCAACGAGGCAGCCGTCGCGGTGGCGCCGCGATAGCACGCACTGCCGCGGCTGCGCGGCATCGGGAGCGGTCGGTTCCCACCGCGGAACATCGATCGACCCGGCGCGTTATTGCACCGCTCAGCCCGTCGCGTCAGACTGCGGACCGGCACTCATTCCAACAGCGAGTCGGCCATGACAAAAGTTGTTTACACCATCGTCGAACACGATGGCGGCTGGGCCTACAAGGTCGGCGACGTGTTCTCCGAGCCGTTCGCCACCCACGACAAGGCGGCTGCGGCGGCGCGGCGCGCGGCCGCCGAGCAGCGCGTCCCCGGCCGCACCGAGGTGATCCAGTACGAGGACGAACACGGCAAGTGGCACGAGGAAACCGCGCGCGGCAACGATCGGCCGACGACGAACATCGTCGATAAAACTTAAGCCCGCGACGGTCCATGGACGCATCAGCGAAACCGACACCGCAACCGAGACCATCATCCCGCATCGCCCGGGCGGCGATGCGCTGGGTGTTGGCAGCGTTGTTCGCCGCCGCCGGCGTCGCGCATCTGTATGTTCCGGACAAGCTCATGGCGATGACGCCATCATGGGTGCCCTTCGCCTCGCACGTGATCTTCGTTACCGGCCTGTGCGAGCTCGCCGGCGCGGTCGCGCTGGTGACCCGGCCGTTGCGCTGGTGGGCCGGCGTCGCGTTCGCCGCCTATGCGCTGTGCGTCTGGCCGGCCAATTTCAAGCATGCCTTCGCCGGCGTCGACATCGGAGGCCTTCCGAACAGCTGGTGGTATCACGGACCGCGGCTGGCGGCGCAACCGCTGATCATCTGGGGGGCGCTGTACTGCGCCGAGGTGATCGACTGGCCGCGGCGCAACCGATCGCGCGGAGACGGTTTGCAGCCGCGACGGCCGAGGTCGACGACGGTCCGTTAGCGGACAAAGCGAATTGAACCACCCGGCCGCCTTCAGTCTGGATGGAAGTCGCACAACTCCATTCTGTCACAACAATGGTAGCTGCATGCAGGGGAACGGTCGCTCAAATTGAGTACTTAGTATGAAGCAAGCGCCAAATTAACTAATCATTTTACGACCCGGCGTAACGCCAGATTCATCGACAATTGCAGTCAAATCTGAAAGTCGCCATCATGAGAATTAATAGCATTGGAATCAAGCTCGGTCTTGCCAGCCTGGTCAGCATCGTCCTTACACTGGCCATGCAGGGCAACCAGACGATCTCGGAACACGCGATCAACCTTGCCAACCAACGCGCCGAAGCACAGCAGGCGATCGCCGAGCATGGGCTCGAAGCCAATCTCGCGTTGCGACGGATGCAGATCGCTGGCCGGGACATCCGATTGATGACCACGCCTGCCGAAGTGGAAAAGGCGATCACGGCGCTCCATGACGCGCACGTCGCAATGGCCACGGAGATCGACGCCGCGGTCTCGCGCGCCGCGCGCCCTGAGACCAAGGACCGCTTCGCAACCATCAAGTCGCTCGCGCTCGACTACGACAAATTCGTCACCGAGCTCGGCAATACCGAACTCCGGCTGTTTGAAACCATCCGCAAGCGGCAGGAATCCGCCGCGGTCTGGCGCGAGGCATTGCAGAGCCAGCTCGCCGCGCTCGCGCAGCAGGCAGCCTCCAATCGCGCCGAGATCGAAAAAGCGCTGTACGAGGCCGACTCGACCTTCAATGCATTGCGCGCCGCGACCTGGCGCTTCGCCTCCACCGGGGAGGACAGCCAGAAGCAGCTGATTGCAACCAGCATAACAGAACTGAGCGCCGCGCTCGAGCGGATGCGCGCTCGCGCCGACGACAGGACGATGAGCGCCACGATTGATACCCTCGCCAGTGTGGCGAAGGACTTTAAAGCCGCGACCCAGGACCTGGTCCAGGCTGTCGAGACCAAGAACCAGCTGGTGGAATTGCGGGCGCTTCCGATCGCGGACAAGACGCTGGAGCTGATGCAGACCGCGATCAAGGAGGCGGAAAAATCCGCCGTCGAAGCCAGCACACAGGCCTCCGCCGAGCTGAGCGGCGCCAACCGGCTGAATTTCGCGCTGGGGATGGCGGTGATGCTATCGCTGCTGATTTCGCTGGTATTCAACTTCCTGGTCACCTCGCGGCCGCTGATGCGGCTCAACGGCGCGCTCGGCAAGATGGCGGCGGGCGAACTGAGCGTGGAAATTCCTGGCGCTTCCCGCGGCGACGAAATCGGCGACATCGCCAAGACCGTGATCGTGATCCGCGAGAACGCCGATCACAAGGCGCGCGACGAAGCCGAGGGCAAGGCCCAACGCGATCGCGCCCGAGCGGAGCAACGCAAGCAGGACATGAGCCGGCTGGCCGACGATTTTGAGAGCGCGGTGGGCATGATCGTCGAAGCCGTCTCCGCGGCGTCGGCCGAACTCGAGGCTTCGGCCGCGACGCTGGCGGCGACGGCGGAGCAATCCCAGAAGCTGACCGTGGCGGTGGCCGGGGCATCCGAAGAAGCCACCAGCAACGTCCAGTCGGTGGCGTCCGCCACCGAGGAGATGGCGTCCTCGATCCACGAGATCAGCCGGCAGGTTCAAGATTCCGCGCAGATCGCCGGCGCCGCCGTGCGACAGGCCGACAAGACCAATGCGCGGATCAACCAGCTCGCCACCGCCGCCAACCGGATCGGCGACGTGGTGGAGCTGATCAACACCATCGCCGGCCAGACCAATTTGCTGGCGCTGAATGCGACCATCGAGGCGGCGCGCGCCGGCGAGGCCGGCCGCGGCTTCGCCGTGGTCGCCTCCGAGGTCAAGGCGCTCGCCGAGCAGACCGCCAA
This sequence comes from Rhodopseudomonas sp., assembly GCF_013377015.1. GTDB lineage: Bacteria > Pseudomonadota > Alphaproteobacteria > Rhizobiales > Xanthobacteraceae > JARJEH01. Next base: position 161,859 of record NZ_JACABA010000003.1, read on the forward strand.
GGCCACCGACGAAATCAGTCAGCAGATCACCGGCATGCAGTCGGCCACCGATGAATCGGTCGCGGCGATCAAGGAGATCGGCACCACGATCTCGCAGATGTCGGAGATCTCCTCGGCGATCGCCTCGGCAGTCGAACAGCAGGGCGCGGCGACCCAGGAAATTTCCCGCAACGTGCAGCAGGCGGCGCAGGGAACGACGCAGGTCAGCGCCAACATCGCCGACGTCGAGCGCGGCGCTAGCGAGACCGGCTCGGCTTCGTCGCAACTGCTAAGTTCGGCCAAATCGCTCTCTGCCGACAGCAGCAAGCTGAAGATCGAGGTCGAAAAATTCCTCGATTCAGTGCGCGCGGCCTGATCCAACTCTGCCGGCCTCGGCTCCCGACGCCCGCGCGGTATCGGGAGCCGTCGTGTTTTTCCGCCACACGGCCACTTGCGCGTCGTTCTCGTTCAAGATCGGCTCGGACAAGAACACCGTGCTCGGCTATCGCTTCGACGAGCACGCCTCACGGGCGCGACCGGGTCAGTCGTGGTCGAGTTCGCCGATATGCTGCGCCTGATACAGTTCGACGCCGATCTTGCTGACAAGATCGAGCTGGGTCTCGAGGAAGTCGATGTGGTGTTCCTCGTCCTTCATCAACTGCTCGAACAGGTCGCGCGACACGTAGTCCTTGACGCTGTGGCAGTAGGTCGCGGCTTCCTGATACAGGGTGCGGGCGCCGATTTCGGCCTGCAGATCCGCGGTCAGGATTTCCTTGACGTTCTGGCCGATGTGCAACGGATCCAGCACCTGCATGTTGGGAAAGCCGTCGAGGAAGATGATGCGGTCGGTGAGCTTGTCGGCGTGCTCCATCTCCTCGATCGATTCCTTACGCCACTGCTTGGCGAGTTCCTTCAGACCCCAATTGGCGAGCAGACGATAGTGCAGCCAGTACTGGCTGATCGCGGTCAGTTCGCTGCGCAGACCCCGGTTGAGATATTCGATGACCTTCGCATCGCCCTTCATAACGACTCCTGTGGCCCGGCCATTCAAGGCCTGGCTGTTATCGAGTGATCAGATTCTGATTAAGCCATTTCTAGATCAGAACACAGCGACATCGCAATCCTGGCGCTGCTGAAACGCGCGCCATTGGGAGCGGGGCATCGCGCGTTCAGAGCGCCCTCAGCGGGGTCTCAAGGGTCCCGGGCACCAGCGCCTCGTTCATGATTTTCCGGATAGTGCGGACACAGCGACCGCACTGCGCGGTGCCACCAAGACAGGCATAGACTTCACCGGTGGTACGCGCGTTGCCGCCCCCGGAACAGACCGCGCTGCGGACGTCATGGTCGCTCAACACATTGCAGGAACAAACAATCATGAGTCCGAGCATTCCCTAAAGGTGATTTCCAACGCCAGAAATATGGAAGACCCGGCGCCGATGCAAAAGGAAAACGGTCAATTTCAAGCTATTCCAAACTGCGGAAGCTGACTTGATTTCGGTCAAGGCCGCTCGCTGGGCGATGCAGCCGGAACTCACCAGGGCTCGCCGCCCGCAGCCCGACCGGCGCGGGCCGGGGCAACCGGGCGGTTCCGCGGTCCGAGGCGCCTGAGGCAGGGTGTGCGACGCAACAGGCCGTCGGCAGGCGCAAAAGTGGCCGACCAGGGTCGCCGCCGTTCATTGATCGTTCAACTCTCATGTGAAATTTTGCACGGTGAACTGAATGATCCGTCCAAGTTCGAAATCGAAAGGTGGAGCCATGAAGAAATCATTGATGGCGGTCGCTGCCGCCGCGACCCTGGCCGTAACGGCGATGGCGGCGCCGGCCCACGCGCAGCGCGGCCTCGGCGCGGGCATCGCGGCCGGACTGCTCGGCGGCGCGATCGTCGGCGGCGCACTGGCAGGCCCGGGCTATTACTATGGGCCGGGCTACTACGGGCCGGGCTACGGCTATTACGGCCGGCCGGCCTATGTCACGGGACCCGGCTATTACGGCGGCTGCTACTGGCAGCGACAGCGATTCTGGGACGGCTTTGGCTGGCGGGTGCGCCGGGTCCGGGTTTGCGGCTGACCGCTGGCAGCTGAAAATCGCGGGTCGGCGTTGCGAAACAGCCGGTTTTTCAAGGCAAATGCCGTGACGGCCTGAAAAAACCATCTTTTGAGTCGACAGCCTTGTTGGTTCTTACCAGCAATTGACGGCCATGCGCTATTTTGGTGCATTGCGGTTCCATCGCGAGAAGCCCTAAAACCCGCGCCGTTGGGCGCCATCTCAGGAGAGCCCCTAAATGAAGAAGACAGTTTCCGCCCTGCTTGCGATCGCGACGATTGCCGGTTCGCTGATGACCGCTGCTCCGAGCGCGAAGGCCGATGGCGGGCGGATCGCTGCCGGCGTTGCTGGTGGGTTGATCGGCGGCGCCCTGCTCGGCGGCGCGCTGGCTGGCAGCCGCCCGGCCTATGCCGCCCCTGCCCCGGTCTATGTCGAAGAGCCGGAATGCCGCGTCGTGCGCCAGCGCTTCTTCGACGAGTATCGCGGCGTCTGGCGCACCCGCCCGGTCGAAGTCTGCGATTGATCGATCTGGCGCCGGTTACCTGACCGCGACGCAATGATCTGAAATAGCCAAGCCCGGCCGGACGACCGTCCCGCCGGGCTTTTCATATGTCGGGGTGGCGTGCCCGGTTGCCCCGCTTTCGCGATGGTGTTTCAGCGCGCCGTCCTGATCGCGCTTAGCACCGTCTCGCTCGGCCAGCAGTCCAACTTGAGCTTCGCGGACTTCTGAAATGCGCCGAGCGCCGCGCGGGTTTGCATCCCGGCCTTGCCGTCGACCTTGTCGGCATAGAGCCCGAGCCGGGTCAGGTACCGCTGCATGGTTTCGACATCGCTGGTGCGTAGCTGATTCGATGCAGACCATTTGGCCGCAAACGGTTGCGGGCTGGTGATGCGGTCGCTGAGATGGCCGACGAACAGCACGTAAAGGTCGGAGAAATTGTACTCCTTGATCACGAAGTAGTTCTTGGTGGTCAGAAACGCCGGACCGTAAATCCCTTCCGGCTGCAGCAGCGACGCCGGCTGCGCTTGCTCGGCCGCGCTCAACCGCTCGCCGCGCACCGGCACGAAGCCTTCGCGCAGCCACTGCCCGATCGGCTTGGTGACTTCAGGTACGCCCTGGGTGCAATCGGCGTTGGCCGGCGCGCGCACCTCATAGGCCCAGCGCAGCCCGGGCTGCCAGCCCTTGTTGACGAGCTGCTGCGCGGCCGAGGCCAGCGCGTCCGGCACCGAGGTCCAGATATTGACATGGCCGTCACCATCGAAATCGACGCCATGCTTGTAGAATTCCGATGGCAGGAACTGGGTCAGCCCGGTGGCGCCGGCCCACGACGAACGCATATCCTTCCTCGCCACGTCACCCTCGCCGATGATCTTCAGCGCCAGAATGAATTCGGTGCGGTACTGATCCTTGCGGCGGCCGACATAGGCCTGGGTCGCCAGCACCCGGACCGCGTCATAGGGCAGCCGATAGCGGCCATAGTCAGTCTCGCGGCCCCAGATCGCCAGGATCACGGTGGCCGGCACGCCAAAGCGCTGCTCGATCCCGTTGAGCGTCTGACGATGGGTCTGCAGCAGCCGCTGGCCCTCGGCGGCGAGCCGGGCGATCGACGCCTCCTTGATGTAGTCGGCCGGCACCTGGACAAACTCCGCCTGCGATGGCGCACCGGTGGCGGGCCGCCCCGGCAACAACAGATCCGGCAATTTGTAGTCCGGCTCCAGACCCTTCGTCACCGCGTCGAAGGTGGCGCGCGACACCCCCGTCGCGCGCGCCTCCGGCCACAGCGAGGCGATGAATTGCGTGAAGCCGGCGTCCGCAGCGATGGCCGCGTGCGGCGCGAGCAACAGCAGCAGGAATATGGCCACGGTGAGCCGGATGCGAGGCCCTCGTCTCACTTGATCGCAACGAGGAAGATCCGCGGAAACCGCAACAGCACCTTGCCGTCGGCCTGCGGCGGATAGGCCGCGGCGATCCGCGCGGTATAGGCCGCCAGATAGGCCTTGCGCTCGGGCGGCTCCAGCGGATCGACGAACGGCCGCAGCCCGGTGCCCTTGACCCATTCGACGATCGCGACGGCGTCATCGAGCACATGGTTGTAGATCGTATGCCAGATCTCCAGCCGGGAGCACAGCGGCCGCAGCGCGTCGTAATACACGCCCGGCTTCGGCAAGTCGTCGCGCAGCTCGGCGGCCTTGGCGAGGTGCGCGCGCCAGGGCTCCTGAAACGCCACCTCGCGCATCATGATATGCGACGGCTCGTCGAGATTGTCGGGCATCTGCACCGCCAGCACGCCGCCATCGGGAAGCCCGCCGAGCAGCCGCTTCAGCTGCTTGAGATGATCCGGAACCCACTGGAACACCGCATTGGCGAACACCACGTCGGTGCCCGCCGGCATCGCCCAATGCGCGACATTGGCCTCGACGAATTTGTGCTCCGGCAGCCGCGCCCGCGCCTGCTTCAGCATGTCGGCGGAGGTATCGACGCCGACGACCGAGGCCTGTGGCCAACGCGCCACCAGCAGCGCCGTCGAATTGCCCGGGCCGCAGCCGATATCGACCACCCTGCGCGCATCCTGGATCGGAATCTGCGCCAGCAGATCCCGCGCCGGGCGAGTGCGTTCGTCCTCGAACATCAGATACTGCTCGGCACTCCAGTCGGCCATGAATCCTGATAAACCCTGCGTTGCCACTCAGCCCGTGGCAAGGAATTATGCTAACATTCAGACCATCGCAAGGAGCCTCTGCCGATGAACCGTCGGAAGCCTGTTCCCGCTTTCTGTAGCGAAGCGGAGGAACGGAAATTCTGGGAATCCCACAACTCGACCGACTATGTCGACTGGAGCGATGCTCCGCGCGTCCGCTTCCCCAACCTGAAGCCATTGACCACCGCGATTTCGCTGCGGCTGCCGGTCAGCCTGCTCGAGCAGATCAAGATCGCCGCCAACAAGCGCGACGTACCGTATTAGTCGCCGATCAAGATCCGGCTGGCGGAGAAGGTGGGATAGGCCCGTCGGCAAGAAAGAACACCCGCCGATTTGACGGCGCGACGTCGTGGTATTACCCTTCCCAAAATCGTAATACGGGGGCATCCAATGACCACGACCGTGACCATTAAAGGGCAGGTGACGTTGCCCAAGAAGGTGCGCGACGCAGCCGGCATCAAGCCCGGAGACAAGGTCGAGGTCCGCAACACTGCGTCGGGCGGAATCTATATTGGAAAATCCGGTTCCGAGGGAGCCTATCTTAAAAAGCTTCAAGCGATCGCGAAACGCTATCCGATCCGCGGCGGGACGACGGATGAGATCATGCGCGAACTGCGAGGCGACCCCGCGGACGACTACAAGAAATGACGCTGGTCGACACCAATATTCTGATCGACATTTTGTCGAGTGATCGAAATTGGCAATTGTGGTCCGCCTCGGCATTGCGACAGCAGTCGCAGCATGGACTGCTTTTGATCAACGAAATCGTCTATGCCGAATTGTCCGCCCGCTATACCAGCCAGCAGCAACTGGATGCGGCCATCGACTTGCTTGAACTTCACTTCGAGTGGATTCCGAAGTCAGCCCTGTATCTCGCCGGCCAGACCTTCAACAACTATCGCCGCGCCGGCGGGATCCGGACCAGCATCCTGGCCGATTTCTTCATCGGAGCTCACGCAGCCGCGGCAAGAATTCCAATCCTGACCCGCGACACCGGGCGCTACCGGAGCTACTTTCCCGACGTCGAGCTGATCGCGCCGTCCTAAACCTGAATTTCTACCGTGTCAGCTTCTTGTATTTCGCCCGATGCGGGATGATCGAGTCCTGCCCGAGCCTTCGCATCTTGTCCTTCTCGTAGTCCTGGAAATTGCCCTCGAACCATTCGACATGGGCGTCGTCCTCGAAGGCAAGGATGTGCGTGGCGATGCGGTCGAGGAACCAGCGGTCATGGCTGATGATCACGGCGCAGCCGGCAAAATCTTCCAGCGCCTCTTCCAGCGCGCGCAGCGTGTCGACGTCGAGATCGTTGGTCGGTTCGTCGAGCAGCAGCACGTTGGCGCCGGATTTCAGCATCTTGGCGAGATGGACGCGGTTGCGTTCGCCGCCGGACAATGAGCCGACCTTCTTCTGCTGGTCGCCCCCCTTGAAATTGAACGACGAGCAATAGCCGCGCGAATTGACCTCGCGCTTGCCGAGCAGGATCAATTCGTTGCCGCCGGAAATTTCCTCCCAGACGTTCTTGTTGCCGTCCAGGCTGTCGCGCGACTGGTCGACATAGCCCAGATGCACGGATTCGCCGACGGTGATGGTGCCCTTGTCCGGCTTTTCCTGCCCGGTGATCATCCGGAACAGCGTGGTTTTGCCGGCGCCGTTCGGGCCGATCACGCCGACGATGCCGCCTGGCGGCAGCTTGAAGGTCAGGTTGTCGATCAGGACGCGGTCGCCAAACGCTTTGCTGACGCCCTCGACGTCGACCACGTTCTGGCCGAGCCGCTCGGCCACCGGAATCGTGATTTGCGCCGTCTGGGTCTGCTTCTCGCTGGCCTTCTGCAGCAGTTCCTCGTAGCGCGTGTAGCGCGCCTTGGACTTGGCCTGCCGCGCCTTCGGCGAGGCCGCGATCCATTCCTGTTCGCGCATCAAGGTGCGCTGGTGGGCGGCGTCCTCGCGGCCCTCCTGCTCCAGCCGCTTCTGCTTCTGTTTCAGCCAGGACGAGTAGTTACCCTCGTAGGGGATGCCCTTGCCGCGGTCGAGCTCAAGAATCCAGCTGGTGACGTTGTCGAGGAAGTAGCGGTCATGGGTGACGATCAGGATCGCGCCCGGATAGTTGCGCAGATGGCCTTCCAGCCATGACACCGATTCGGCGTCGAGATGGTTGGTCGGCTCGTCGAGCAGCAGCAGATCGGGCTGGTCGAGCAACAGCTTGCACAGCGCGACGCGGCGACGCTCGCCGCCGGACAGCTTGGTGACGTCGGCGTCGTCGGGCGGGCAGCGCAGCGCGTCCATCGCCTGATCGACCTTGCTGTCGAGATCCCACAGGCCCTGGGCCTCGATCTCGTCCTGCAGCTTCGTCATCTCGTCGGCGGTCTCTTCCGAGTAGTTCATCGCCAGCTCGTTGTAGCGATCCATGATCGCCTTCTGCTTGGCGACGCCGAGCATCACGTTCTCGCGGACGGTCTTCGCCGGGTCGAGCTGCGGCTCCTGCTCAAGATAGCCGACCCGGGCGCCGTCGGCGACCCAGGCCTCGCCGGTGTATTCCTTGTCGAGCCCGGCCATGATCCGGAGCAGCGTCGACTTGCCGGAGCCGTTGACGCCCAGCACGCCGATCTTGGCGTCAGGGTAGAACGACAGATTGACGTTATCGAGCACTTTGCGGGTCGGGTAGGTCTTGGACAGACCCTGCATGAAATAGACGAACTGGCGAGCCATCGTGATCCTTGGAAACCGTCGGATGTGCGGAAATCGGGTTGTGGCTGATGTAGCGGCGCGGCCTGCAAAGGGCAACCCGAGCGACCCCGGTTAAGCAATGGTTCAGCCTAACGGCTGCAGAAATCCGGTTAGAGACAATTCGAACCGGTTCTTAAGGACTTCATCGAACACTGGGAAGATGACTGCGAGCCCGGTGCGACTCGCGTGAGCGCTGAAGAAACGGCACAAGCTATGGCAACCGCGACAACAACGTCTCCGCCCCCATTGGAGCAGGAGATGGACCAATCCACCCGTCCGTTGCAGGAAATCCGCGATTTCTGGCGGCAGTTCTTTTTCGCCGCGTTCAATCCCTATCGTCCCGAGCAGCATTACATGCGCGGCCCCGGACCGGCCTGGCGCGCCAAACACGGCAAAGCCAAGCATCCGTAATCAGGCTAAGTTTCTAGAGACACTGGCGGGACACGTGCCGTCATCCGGTGCGGACGACGGCCTTATCTGCTTGAATCAGCGGATCGTGACCGGCGCCGGCAGTGGCGGCACCACCGTCGGCTGGGTGCCCGGAACCGACGGAAGCGACTGGGCGGCACCCGCCTGAACCGGCTGCGCCGAGGCGGTGGTGGTTGCGGGCGGGGGCGAACCGCCAGGCAGCACAACGACGCGAGTTCCGACCTTGACCCGATCGAACAGGTCGGAGACGTCGTCGTTCAGCATGCCGATGCACCCCGACGACACGAATTTTCCGATCGTCGAGGGCTGGTTGGTGCCGTGAATCCGATACACCGTGGAACCGAGATACATCGCGCGGGCGCCGAGCGGATTGCCGGGGCCGCCAGCCATGAAGCGCGGCAGATAGGGCTGACGCTCGATCATCTCGGTCGGCGGATGCCAATCCGGCCATTCGGCCTTGCGGGTGATCTTCTGCACGCCGGTCCAGGTGAAGCCGTCGCGGCCGACCCGGACGCCGTAGCGGATCGCCCGGCCGTTGCCGAGCACATAATAGAGATAGGTATTCGGAGTATCGACGACCAGCGTACCGGCCGGTTCCTTGGTGGGGAACGCGACTTCCTGCCGGCGCAGATTCGGCGCCAGCTGAACCGCGGTATCGGCTTCCGGCTGTTCGTCCGGCGGCAGCGCCGAGAGCACCAGCGGCCTGCCGTCACTGCCGACCGGCGGCTGTTGCGGCGGCTGCACCGATCCGGTGGCGCCCGGCAGACCGCCGACAGCTTCCGGCGGACGCAGGCCGCGGCCGTCGTTGCGATCGGCGAAGCCTGGCGCCGGAGCGCGGTCCGAATAGATGATCGACGGCGGCCCGGCCGGACGGCCATAGCGCGGATCGTCGGGTGACATCACCGGCCCCTGCGGCGCATACCCGGGTTGCGGCGCGCGATCGGAATACACTGGCGGCGCCCCCATCGGACGGCCGTAGCGCGGGTCTTCAGGCGACATCACCGGGCCGGGCGGCGACAGCGCCACTGAGCCTTGCCCGCGCGACGAGTCTTCGTCGTCCAGCGCGTCGAAATCGGGAACCGAATCGGAGCCGCGACGGTATTCTGGCGGATACGGCGCAGGCGCGGTCACATACGCTCCAGGCGTCGCGGGATATCCCTGCGCACAGGCCAAAGAGGTACCACCCGCGACAGCCGCCACGGTCGCCAACAACGTCAAAATGCGTTTGTTCATCATAATTCGTTCATAGACCCAAGCCGACACCGGAACGTTAACGGGATGCCGGAGGATCGCGGCGCATTCAAGACGGTGCCGACAAAATAACGTCGATTTTCGAACAAAATCGCATGATTCCGAGGTTTCGGCGCTGCCCCGCCTGCAATTCGCGAAGCCTCCGATCCGTCAATCGCGACACGGACGCGAATGCAACTCGAACCCCCATGGCAAGCGCTTTCCGATGGCACGGCTCAGTTTCGCGCCCGACCAAAGCAGCCGCTCCGCGACGCGCGGTGCAGCTTGATGCACGCGACGCAGCTTCTGCGGCTGGGAATCGTCTGTCGTATTTTTCGCAGGCGGGTTTGCATCGTTGCGCTATTCTGAGCTGGTCTGATTCGCAGCGCGCCGACGTGTTTTGGCCCGCCGATGATCGACATGTTTCCATGCGTGGTCGCCGCGTTTTCGTTGCTCAAGTGTCTTCGTCAATAGCAAGCGAAGACGGAATACAGCCGATGCTTCCCGGATTCCGGTTTTTGTTTGCGGCGATTGTCCTGTCGGTCTCGATGCTGGTGTTTGGCCTTGGTGCCGCGGCACTGCTGCGCGCGGCGCACGAACAGTTCGTCAGCGCGCCGTCGCTGCGCGCGCCGCCGAGTTCGCTGTTCGCGCGACAAATCGATGCACCGACGCCGACGCTGAGCATGCTGCGGGTGGAAACACCCACGCCAGATCCGAAAGCGCCGGAACCGGCCAGCGTGACGACGCCGTCGCCCGAACTGACGGCGCTGGCTGCAACGTCGCCACCGCCGACTGCGGCGGCGCCGCAACCCGCCACGACCACAGCCAGCATCGCCACTTCGGCAACCGGCCAGCGGGCGGTCGAAGCAGCGGCACAAGCTGAAACCCGGTCTCCTGAACCGGTGATTTTCAAGCCGAACGAACCGCAACAGTCGCAGCCGGCCAAATCCGAACCGCCAATTCAGGCCGCGACCGATCTGGCGCCGGTTCCGCCGGCTGGCGCTGACGAGAGCAAGGTCGCCGTCGCCGACGAGCCGGCGCCGACCGATCCGTTCGAACCCTATGCGGTCACCCCGCCGCCCGCTATTGCCCCCTCCTCGGCACCGCTGTCGGCGTCGGCCAGCGCAGCATCGGCAAGCGACACCATTGCCAGCAGTCAGACCACGGCATCACCCGGGCAAGTCGTCAAGAAACCAACGCGGGCGAGACGGACGAAAAAGCACCGCCGGCGCGCCGCGCGGTCGCGTAGCGTTCGCCCGACCACGGTCGGGCCGTTCGGCTCGCCGCCCAGCTGAGTCGCGCAGCGATCAGGCCGGGCCGGTTGCGACCGGCGGCCCGTCCGGCAATCCCCATTCGGACCATGAGCCATCATAGAGCGCCGAGCCGCGTACGCCGAGCCGGTAAAGCGCCAGCGTCAGAACCGCCGCAGAGACGCCGGAGCCGCAGGTGGTGACGATCGGCCGCGCCAGGTCGAGGCCCGCATTGTTAAACGCCGTGCGCAGCTCGTCGAGCGGCTTCATCGTGGCGGAGTCGGGATCGATCAGCTGATTGTACGGCAGGTTGCGGCTGCCCGGGATGTGACCGGCGCGCAGGCCCGGGCGCGGCTCGGCGACGCTGCCCTCGAAACGGTTGCCGGCGCGGGCATCGATCAGTTGTTCGACGCCCGAGCTGAGATTGGCGACCAGTTGTGCCTGGCTGCGAACAAAACTCGAGTCGAGCTTTGCGCTGAAACGGCCCGCCGCCGGCGACGCCTTGCCGGACTCGATGGCGCGGCCTTCCGCCCGCCATTTCTTCAGGCCGCCGTCGAGCACGCGGATATTTCCATAACCGAACGACAGGAACATCCACCAGGCGCGGGGCGCTGCGACCCAGCCGCCGGAATCATAGGCGACCACCGTATCGCCCGACGAAATGCCGAGCGCCTCGACATCGCGCGCGAACTGGCCGGCGTCCGGATACATATGCGGCAGCGGAGAACCATGATCCGACACCGCGTCGACATCGAAGAACACCGCGCCGGGAATGTGCGCGGCGAGATAGTCGTCGAACGGCAACGGCAGCACGCCCGGCATCTTGAACGAGGCGTCAATGATCTTGACCTTGGGGTCGTCGAGATGGGCGGCGAGCCAGTCGGCGGAAACCAGCGGATCGTCTTGCGATGTCATTGCGAGGTCCTCGGCGTTACCGCAGTGAAGGCGTCGTTGCCGGACTTGATCCGGCAACCTATCCTGTTTCGAAGATGATGGGCACGCGGGTCAAGCCCGCGTGCGACGCCGTCCGTTAGTTCTTCGGCTGTTTCGGCAGCCAGGCCTCGACCGGACCGCCGGCATCGCGCCAGGCGGCGAAGCCGCCGGCGATATGCGCCACCGGCTTCAGTCCCATGTCCTGCGCGGTCTTCGCCGCCAGCGCCGAGCGCAGGCCTCCGGCGCAATAGAACACGAATTTCTTGTCGCCCTGAAACACCGGCTTGGCATAGGGGCTGTCCGGATCGATCCAGAACTCCAGCATGCCGCGCGTGCAGGCGAACGCGCCCGGAATCCGGCCGTCGCGCTCGATCTCGCGCGGATCGCGGATATCGACGATGACGACGTCGGCGCTGGCGCCTGCTTGATGCACGGCGATCGCCTCGGCGGCGCTGAGCGTCTCGATCTGCGCATTGGCCTCGTCGAGCATCGCCTTGATGCCGCGGGTGATGTGCTGGGTCATTGTAAAGATCCCTACCTCGACGGAAATTCGGCGAACTGCGGAAGATCGTCGGTGATGCTGAACCACGGCGCCTTGCTGGCGACGTGGACGTGACATTGCGGCCGAACCCCGGGATCGCCGTCCAGGACGCCCAGCGGCACGCCATAATGCGCCGGATCAAAATCGAACTTGCTCAGCATCGGCGAACCGCACGCCGAGCAGAATCCGCGATGATTGCCGGGCGAGGACTCGTAGAACGTCACGACATCTTCGCCTTGCACCCACGCAAAATCGCTCACCCGAACGCCGACGCGGCTACGGAATGCCGCCCCATGGGCTTTCCGGCAAACCGAGCAGTGGCAGTTCATCGGGCCGGACAGCTTGCCGTCGATCTGATATTTCACGCGCCCACACAGGCAACTGCCGCGCACCATCAGAAACTCCAATACAGCGACGCAGTTCGAGAGTTACCGCACCAGCTCTTTCATCGCGCCTTCGAGGCCTTCGAGCGTCAGCGGAAACATCCGCTCGGAGAACAGCCGACGGATGATCGTGGTGGATTCCGAATAGTCCCAGTGCCGCTGCGCCACCGGGTTGAGCCACACCGCATGCGGATAGGTTCGCGTCACGCGCTCCAGCCAGACCGAGCCGGCTTCCTCATTGACGTGCTCGACCGAGCCGCCCGGCACCATCACCTCGTAAGGCGACATCGAGGCGTCGCCGACGAACACCACCTTGTAGTCGTGCGGGTACTTGTGCAGCACGTCCCAGGTCGGGGTGCGGTCGGTGAAGCGGCGGCGGTTCGCCTTCCAGACGCCTTCGTAGAGGCAATTGTGGAAGTAGAAATATTCCATGTGCTTGAATTCGGTCTTCGCCGCCGAGAACAGTTCCTCGACTTGCGCAACGTGGGAATCCATCGAGCCGCCGATATCGAAGAACACCAGCACCTTGACGGCGTTGCGCCGCTCCGGCCGCATGTGGACGTCAAGATAGCCGTGATTGGCGGTTTCCTTGATGGTGGTGTCGAGATCGAGTTCGTCGGGTGCGCCGGTGCGGGCGAATTTGCGCAACCGGCGCAGCGCCACCTTGATGTTGCGGATACCGAGCTCGACATTGCCGTCGAGGTCCTTGAACTCGCGCTTGTCCCAGACCTTCACCGCGCGCTGGTGCCGGCTCTTGTCCTGGCCGATCCGGACCCCTTCGGGATTGTAGCCCTCGGCGCCGAACGGCGAGGTCCCTGCGGTGCCGATCCACTTGCTGCCGCCCTGGTGCCGGCCCTTCTGTTCCTTCAAGCGTTCCCGAAGCGTCTCCATGAGCTTGTCCCAGCCCATCGCCTCGATCTGCTTCTTCTCTTCCTCGGTCAGATATTTCTCGGCCAGCTTCTTCAGCCATTCGGCCGGAATGTCCGCCTTCTCCATGCCTTCGAGCAGGCTTTCCAGCCCCTTGAACACGGTGCCGAACACGCGGTCGAACTTGTCGAGATTGCGCTCGTCCTTCACCAGCGCCGAGCGCGACAGGTAGTAGAAATTCTCGATCGACTGCCCGGCGAGATCGGCGTCGAGCGCCTCCATCAGCGTCAGATATTCACGCAGGGTGACCGGAACCTGGGCATCGCGCAGCGATGTGAAAAATTGCAAGAACATGCTCCAAGGTTGCCCGGGCGGGCGCATTCGTCAAGGGTCGCCGCTATATTCCGCCCGGCGGAGTTGCACTCCCGGCGCACCGCGGCGAATTCCGGCCGGACAGCCTAGACCGCGGTGGTTTTTCAACTAGAGTTGGCTGGCGCGCTCCGCGCGAGCGGTCGAAATTGGGGAATGTCATGGGTATTGATTCCATTATTGTATGGCTGCTGGTCGGCGCGATCGCTGGCTGGCTCGCCGGGCTGATCGTACGAGGCTTCGGTTTCGGTCTGATCGGCAACATCGTGATCGGGATCATCGGCGCGGTAGTGGCGGGCTGGCTGCTGCCGCAACTCGGCGTCAATCTCGGCAGCGGCATCGGCCGGGCGATCATCAATTCGGCGATCGGCGCCGTCATCGTGCTGGTCATTCTCTCGCTGGTCCGGCGGGCCTAGCGTCGAACGAATCCCGACAGCGGCCGCCGCACCGGCGGCCGTTCGATTTATGAAAAAGCGGAACAGCCGCTCGTAGAAAAAACAGGGCAAACTTCGGATGAAATTCACCGGCACCAAGGACTACGTCGCGACCGATGACCTCAAGATCGCCGTCAACGCCGCGATCGTACTGGAGCGCCCGCTGCTGGTGAAGGGCGAGCCCGGCACCGGCAAGACCGTGCTGGCCGAGGAAGTCGCCAAGGCGCTCGGCGCGCCGCTGCTGACCTGGCACATCAAGTCGACCACCAAGGCGCAGCAGGGCCTGTACGAATACGACGCGGTGTCGCGGCTGCGCGACAGCCAGCTCGGCGACGCGCGGGTGTCTGACATCAGGAACTACATCAAGCGCGGCAAATTGTGGGAGGCCTTCACCCACGAGCAGCGCCCGGTGCTGCTGATCGACGAAATCGACAAGGCCGACATCGAATTTCCCAACGATCTGTTGCTCGAACTCGACCGCATGGAATTCTTCGTCTACGAGACCGGCGAGACCATCAAGGCCGACAAGCGCCCGATCGTGATGATCACTTCGAACAACGAGAAGGAACTGCCGGACGCGTTCCTGCGCCGCTGCTTCTTCCACTACATCACGTTCCCCGACATCGACACCATGAACAAGATCGTCGAGGTCCACTTCCCCGGCATCAAGCAGCGGCTGGTGGCGGAGGCGATGAAGATCTTCTTCGAGGTCCGCGAGGTGCCCGGCCTGAAGAAGAAGCCGTCGACCTCCGAATTGCTGGACTGGCTGAAGTTGCTGCTCAACGAGGAAATGACCCCGGAGACGCTGCGCGAGCGCGACCCGCGCAAGCTGATCCCGCCGCTGCACGGCGCGCTGTTGAAGAACGAACAGGACGTGCACCTGTTCGAGCGGTTGGCGTTCCTGAGCCGCCGCGAGGTCTGAGGCGCACAGCCCTATCGATGCCGACTATTTGGGCAGGCCGGCCGCATTATCCGGTCGACCGCCGCTGGGCTTGTTCCTAATCTGGTCCGGGGCGGAGTCACAACGGATATGCGCGCCATTCTGGACTATTGCGTGGGCGGTCAGGAGAGCAGCGTGCCGGAAGGGACGCTGGTGATCCGTGAGGGCGAAACCACCGGACGGCTGTACGTTCTGATCGACGGCAGGCTCGAGGTCATCAAGGGCGGCACCGTGGTGGCGACGATCGTCGAACCCGGCGCGGTGCTCGGCGAAATGTCGGTGCTGCTGGATCAGCCGCATACTGCGACGGTCCGCGCGGCGACCGCCTCCACGATCTACGCGTTCAGCGACGCCGCATCGTTCCTGCATGCACAGCCGGCGGTGGCGCTGTTGATCGCACGGTTGCTGGCGCAGCGGCTCCATATCGCCACCACCTATCTGGCGGATATCAAGCGGCAATATGCCGGCCAGGGCAACCATCTGGCGATGGTCGGCGACATGCTGGAAAGCATGATCAATTTGTCGCCGACAAAGGTTGCGCCGGGATCGGATCGGCAACCCGACCCAAGGATGTGAGCCAGTCCGGCGCCTCGGCGATCTCGGCTGCGGGCCGCCGTAGCGGCGCTGTCAGATCGATCACCTGCTCGCCCGCAGCCGACAGCCAGAACGCCTTGCCGTCGGCGATATCGAGCACGATATGCGCCGGCGGACGGCCGAACTGATGGCCGGCATTGAACACCCAGGTCGCGCCCAACTGATCGAACCAGGAGCCGTCGCGGATGAACGGCGACTGATGGACGTGGCCGGACAGCACGATGTCGGGCTGATAGCCCTCGATCCATTGCGCCAGCTCGACATCGCCGAAGAAGCGCGAGCCGCCCCAGCTGGTCGGTGAATTGGCCGGCGGCGCGTGATGGATCCAGATCCATCGGCTAAGCCGCCCCGCCGCCGCGTCGCGCAGCTGGGCGACGATCCGCTCCCGCACCAGCGGACCATCCCACCACGGGCAGACCGTGAACAGCGTGTCGCCGATCACCAGACTATCGCCGTCGCACGCGATGCCGAGCTCGCGCGCCTCGCCGATCCAGCGGGCGACCTTCTCGCCTTCGGGATTGCGCTCGTCGAGGTCGTGATTGCCGGAGCAAAGGATCACTTTGGTGACGCTGGAGAGCAGCGAGAAATACTTCCGAACCACCAGGATCTGCGCCCGGAAATCGACCAGCGAGCCGATGTCCAGCGCGTCGCCGGCGAAAATCACCACGTCGAATTGCGGCGCCGCGCTCAGCAGCCAGTCGAATTGCGGCAACGAGTAGTGCAGATCGGCGACAACGAGGCAGCGCATTGTACCCGTTCCGTTGGCCTGACGATGAAGTTGGAACGCTATCATCGTAGGGCCGAACCGTTATCGTGCAAGCCCGCCCCGCGCGATTCACGCAGCCGAGGCGGGGCAATGGATGGGGATTTTCCGGCCGAGCCAGATCCCGCCGCAGCCACAACCGCATAATCGGTATACATAAATCGACAAAAATTCCAATATTTGGTAATTCTATTGCTATTTTCCGCATTTCAGTATACAGATTGAACCCAACAACAAGATGCCGGAGGACACCCGATGCCCGCGTTTCCGCTCAACGCCTGGTATGCCGCCGCCTGGGACGCCGATCTCAAGCAGGCGCTGTTTCCGCGCACGATCTGCGGCAAGCATGTGGTGATGTATCGCAAGGCCGACGGCAGCGTCGCCGCGCTGGAGGATGCCTGCTGGCATCGGCTGGTGCCGCTGTCGAAGGGCCGGCTCGAGGGCGATACCGTGGTCTGCGGCTATCACGGGCTGAAATTCAACGCCCAGGGCCGCTGCACCTTCATGCCGTCGCAGGAGACCATCAACCCGTCGGCCGGCGTGCGGTCCTATCCGGTGGTGGAGCGGCATCGCTTCGTCTGGCTGTGGATGGGCGACCCTGCGCTGGCCGATCCGGCGCTGGTGCCGGACATGCACTGGAACCACGATTCCGCATGGGCCGGCGACGGCAAGACCATCCACGTCAATTGCGACTGGCGGCTCGTCGTCGACAATCTGATGGACCTCACCCACGAGACCTATGTGCACGGCTCCTCGATCGGCAACGAGGCGGTCGCCGAAGCGCCGTTCGACGTCACCCATGGCGACCGCACGGTGACGGTGACGCGGTGGATGCGCGGCATCGAGCCGCCGCCGTTCTGGGCCGCGCAACTGCAAAAGCCCGGACTGGTCGACCGTTGGCAAATCATCCGCTTCGAGGCGCCCGGCACCGTGACGATCGACGTCGGCGTGGCGCCCGCCGGCAGCGGCGCGCCGGAAGGCGACCGCTCGCACGGCGTCAACGGCTTCGTGCTCAACACCATGACGCCCGAGACCGACACCACCTGCCACTATTTCTGGGCCTTCGTGCGCAACTACCGGCTCGGCGACCAGCGGCTCACTACCGAGATCCGCGAGGGCGTCTCCACGATCTTCCGCGAGGACGAGATCATCCTGGAAGCGCAGCAGCGCGCCATGACGGAAAATCCGGACCGGGTGTTCTACAATCTCAACATCGACGCCGGCGCGATGTGGGCGCGGCGGCTGATCGACCGCATGGCCGCGCTGGAAGCCGCGCCGCCGCGGCTGCAAGCGGCGGAGTGACGCGATGACCGAACCGGTTGCCGACCGCGCGATGTCGCAGACCGTCCGCGCCCAATTGGCGCTGCGCGACATGATCCTGTCCGGCCGGCTGCGCGCCAGCGAGCGGATTTCCGAATTGCAGGCGGTGGAGATCACCGGCGTCTCGCGCACGCCGGTGCGGCTGGCGCTGGTGCGGCTCGAGGACGAAGGCCTGCTGCAGGCGATCCCCTCCGGCGGCTTCATGGTGAAGGCGTTTTCCGAACGCGACATTCTGGATTCGATCGAGCTGCGCGGCACGCTGGAAGGCCTCGCCGCCCGCTTCGCAGCCGAACGCGGCGTCAGCGCGCGCAGCCTCGAGCCGCTGAAGGAATGCCTCGGCGAGATCGACCGGCTGGTGCGGCAGGATCCGGTCTCGGAAGAAGCGTTCTCGTCCTACGTGACGCTGAACGCGCGGTTTCACGCGCTGCTCACCGAGCTCTCCGGCAGCGCGCCGGTGATCCGGCAGATCGACCGCGTCGCAGCGCTGCCGTTCGCCTCGCCGAGCGGCTTCGTGATGGCGCAATCGGCGCTGCCCGAGGCGCACCAGATCCTGCTGATCGCGCAGGACCACCATCGCATCGTCGTCGATGCGATCGAGAATCGCGAGGGCGGACGCGCCGAGGCGGTGATGCGCGAACACGCCCGGCTCGCCGCCCGCAACCTGCGGCTAGCGCTGCGCAACCGCGGTCATCTCGATCTGCTGCCGGCGCTGGCGCTGCTGAGCTCGACGACAGCCAATTAGCGGGGATCCCGATGCGCTTCGCCGACCAATGGACGTCCAGCACGGTGACGGCGATCCGCGATCTCGCGCCGTCGATACGCGAGATCGTGCTGCAGCCCGATACGCCGATGCCGTCGTGGCGGCCCGGCAGTCATATCAACGTCAGCTTGCTGATCGACGGGCAGCCGCAAACGCGCAGCTATTCGCTGGTCGGCGTCCGTCCCGAGGGTGAGTTACGGATCGCGGTGCGACTGGCTGACGACAGCCGCGGCGGTTCGCGCGCGATGTGGGCGCTGCGGCCGGGCGCGCGGATCGAGATCTCCCACCCGATCTCGTTGTTCGAGATCGATTGGAGCCGCCGCGACTATTGCCTGATCGCCGGCGGGATCGGCGTCACGCCGATGCTGGGCATCGCGGCGGCGCTGTCGCGCAAGAACGCTACGCTGACGATGCATTACGCGGTGAAATCGCATCGCGAGGCCGTGCTGCGCGACGAACTGGTCGACTTGCTCGGCGACCGGCTGCGGCTCCATGCCAGCGACGAAGGCGCGCGGCTAGATCTCGACGCGACGTTCCGCGCCCTCCCCGCCGACGCCGTCGCTGTTTTGTGCGGGCCGCTACGCATGCTGGACGCGGCGCGGCAGGCCTGGAGCGACGCCGGACGCGCGGCCTGCGATCTGTGTTTCGAGACCTTCGGCTCCAGCGGACGATTGCCGACTTCGGAATTCCGCGTGCGGGTGAAGGCGTCGGGCGCGGAAATCCTGGTGCCGAAGGACCGCTCGATGCTGGATGCGCTGAACGCGGCCGGCTACGAGGTGATCGCCGACTGCCGGCGCGGTGAATGCGGGGTCTGCGCGATCGACGTGGCGGCGGTCGAAGGCGAGATCGACCACCGCGACGTGTTCTTTAGCGCCGATCAGCGCACAGGGAACACGAAGATGTGTCCCTGCGTGTCGCGCGCGCAAGGCATTGTCACCGTCGACACGCTGTATCGCGCCGACCGGGTCTGACCGCCGCGCGACGACGGCTTTAGCGCCAGCCTTCGTGTTCTTCCAGCGGCTGGTCGCAAGTCCAGTCCGGCCGCAGCATGAACCGACAGCCCTTCTCGAACGGCAGCAGGCCGACCTGCCGCGAATCCTGCACGATCTCAATCGACCAGTCCCGCGGAACCGAGGGCTGGTGCTGGATCAGCCGCTGAATCACCCCCGCGGCGAATAGCGTGGCGTCGATATCGTCGGCGAGCGCCGCGCCGTCGTGGCCGGGGCCATCGACGCGGTTGATCGGATCACGCACATGAAAGCGATAGAACGGCATAAATGTAACATTGCCGGGCCTGGCGGACTTGCAAAATGATGTAAATCAATTCGAAGACGCGCTCGCGATGATTTTTTAGGCGATTAGTGTGCTGTTACCAATTCCGAACTTGATCGAGATCAAGCCAGATCCGGCTTTCCGGGCACGGTCCGTTCGTTGAGCTGATAGTTCAGATGCGCCTTCACGGTCGGCCACTCGGCGGCGACGATGCTGTAAACCACGGTGTCGCGCAAGGTTCCGTTCGGCGCGATCTGATGATTGCGCAGGATGCCGTCCCGCTTGGCGCCGAGCCGCTCAATGCCGCGCTGCGACTGGTGGTTGAAGAAGTGGGTGCGGAACTCAACCGCGATGCAGTTCAGCTGTTCGAAGGCGTGGGCAAGTAGCAGCAGCTTGCATTGGGTGTTGAGGCCGGTGCGCTGCACCCGCTTCGCATACCAGGTCGAACCGATCTCGACCCTGCGGTTGCCGGCATCGACGTTCATGTAGGTCGTCATGCCGGCGATCCGGCCGTCGGCGTCGCGCACGGTCCACGGCAGCATCGCGCCCTGGGATTGCAGCGCCAACCGGCGCACAATCTCCGCGTCCATGTTCTCCGGCCTCGGCACGAAAGTGTACCACAGCTTCCACAATTCACCGTCCTTCACCGCCTCGATCAGCCCGTCGCGATGCGACGGCGCGAGTGGCTCCAGCGTGGCATGAGGACCGCTGAGGGTGATCGGGTCGAGCCAGGGCATCGGGTGGTCCTTTCAAAGGCGGTGCAACGTCATTGCGCGGAGCTCTTGCGACGAAGCAATCCAGTCTTCGCTTGCAGCCCTGGATTGCTTCGCGGTCTTTCGGCGCTTCGCGTCGAAGCGCTCGCTCGCAATGACGGCATCAGGCGACATTGCCACGCGTCATAGCATCAATTGTTGAGAAAATTCAGCGGTAGGCCGCCGCGCGGCCAGTCCATCGCGACCAATTCACCCCGGCCCGACAGAGTGATGTAGGCTGTCTTCAGCCCCTCGCCGCCAAAGGCGATGTTGGTGGTAACGCGATCGCCGGTCGGCACCTGCTCCACCAGCGTGCCGTCGGGCGCGATCACCGAGATGCAGCCCGAGATCAAGGTCGCGACGCAGACATTGCCGCATGCTTCAACGGCGAGCGAATCGAACATCTGGTAGCCGCCGAGTCCGGCGATCGGCTTGCCTCGTTCGCCGCGGTAGATCACGTCGCGCGGCTTGACCTCGCCGGGCGCCGACAGTTCGAACGCCCACAGCCGGGCGGTCGGGGTCTCGGCGGCATACATCGTGGTCTCGTCGGGCGACAGGCCAATGCCGTTCAGCGGCAGCGTGCCGAACACCTGTTCGGTGATCTCGGCCATGCCGGGCTTGATGTAGTAGGCCGCACCGACATCCATGTCGCGGGCGCGGCGCTTGCCGAGGTCGGTGAACCACAGCCCACCCTGCTTGTCGAACACCAGATCATTCGGTCCCTTCAGCGGATGCTCGCCGCATCTGTCGAACACCGTCTCGACCTTCCCGGTCGCCAGATCGACGCGCTGGATCGAGCCGCCGATATATTCGTGCGGCTCCGGAGCGCCGGGCATGATGGTGCCGCGCGACGGAAACCAGCCGAAGCCGCCATTGTTGCAGATGTAAATCTTGCCGTCGGGGCCGAGCGCCGCGCCATTGGGGCCGCCCGGAATCTTGGCGACGACTTCCTTGCGCCCGTCGGGCCACACCCTCGTCAATTGCTGCGCCCTGATCTCGACCAGGATCACCGAACCGTCCGGCATCACCACGGGGCCTTCG
Organism: Rhodopseudomonas sp.; assembly: GCF_013377015.1. Lineage (GTDB taxonomy): Bacteria > Pseudomonadota > Alphaproteobacteria > Rhizobiales > Xanthobacteraceae > JARJEH01. Next base: position 183,182 of record NZ_JACABA010000003.1, read on the forward strand.
GGGAATGCGAGATCGGTGGCGAGAACGCGAATGTCGGACATGAATCCTCCCGGGTTTTTCTTGTTTGCAGGGCGGATTGCAGCGGTCCCGCACACGCAATTTGATCCGGCGATGTTACGGCAAGTCGCTCGCCATTGCCAAGCAACGCGGCAAATTCCGCAGAGCGGGCAATCGCGGCGCTGCGACACCACGACAGCACGACAGCACGACACGATAGCAACGCCGTTCCAATCGTGCATACTCGCCTCGCTCACAAAGGCCTCGGCGATCCGCTGCCCGACGGCGGAAGCCGCAATCAAGAAACGTCAGGAAGGACGACAAGGACGATGATGAAAACTCGCCTCAATTACGGGATCACCGCTGCGCTCGCCGCGATGCTGCTCGGCGCGCTGACGAACGGCGCCGACGCGCAGAAGAAATACGATCCCGGCGCCACCGACACCGAGATCAAGGTCGGCAACATCATGGCTTACAGCGGGCCGGCATCGTCCTATGCGTCGATCGGCAAGACCGAAGCCGCCTACTTCAAGATGGTCAACGGTCAGGGCGGCATCAACGGCCGCAAGATCAATTTCATCTCGCAAGACGACGGCTACAGCCCGCCGAAGACCGTCGAGCAGGCGCGCAAGCTGGTCGAGAGCGACGAGGTTCTGCTGCTGTTCAATCCGCTCGGCACCGCGACCAATTCGGCGATCCAGAAATACATGAACGCCAAGAAGGTGCCACAGCTGTTCGTCTCCAGCGGCGCGTCCAGGTGGGCCGACCCGAAGAACTTTCCGTGGACCATGGGCTGGTCGCCGAGCTACCAGAGCGAGGGCCGGATCTGGGCCAGCTACATCCTGAAGAACCACCCCGACGCCAAGATCGGGATGCTGTTTCAGAACGACGATTTCGGAAAGGACTATGTGACCGGCCTGCGCCAGGGCCTCGGCGACAAGGCCGACAAGATGATTGTCTCCCAGGTCGCGTTCGAGACCACCTCGCCGACGATCGATTCCCAGATTGTCCAGATCAAGGCGGCCAACCCCGACATCTTCCTCAACATCGCCACGCCGAAATTCGCCGCCCAGGCGATCAAGCGGGTCGCGGAACTGGGCTGGAAGCCGATTCAGCTCCTCGTCAACGTCTCCCAATCGGTGAGCACAGTGATGAAGCCGGCCGGCTTCGACAACGCGCAAGGCATCATCAGCGCCGCCTACATGAAGGACCCCAACGATCCGCAGTGGAAGGACGATCCGACCATCAAGGAATGGCATGCCTTCATGGACAAATATTACCCGGAGGGCGACAAGGGCGACATCTACACGGTCTACGCCTTCGGCGTCGCCAGGACGCTGGCGCATGTGCTGGCGAAATGCGGCGACAACCTCACCCGCGACAACGTCATGAAGCAGGCGACCAGCCTCGATTTCGAGGTCGGCGTCTACCTGCCGGGAACGCGGATCAAGACCAGCCCGACCGACTACAGCCCGCTCGAGCAATTGCAGATGATGCGTTTCAAGGGCGAACGCTGGGAACTGTTCGGGCCGATCATCAGCGGCGAGAAGAACGACTAGGCGTCATTGCGAGCGAAGCGAAGCAATCCAGCGGCACCAAGCGCTGAGCCTTCTGGATGGCTTCGTCGCTTCGCTCCTCGCCATGACGAGAGGGGGACGCTACTTCGCACCGTCCTTGGCCGGCGCGACGTCTTTCGCCGCATCCTTCGCCGCCGGCGCGTCGGTCTTCTTCTGCGCCGCCTGCAACTGCTCGACCGTCTTCTGCAATGCCACCACGGCGGCCTTGAGGCTCTCGATTTGCCGATTCGCGGCGTCGAGTTTGGTCTGATGGTCGAGTGCGAGCTTGCCGATCGTGGCGTGCAGGAAGTTGACGTTGCTTTGCAGGCAAGAGGTGCGGCGCTCCATGGTCTTTTCGACGGTGCAGATTTCGATCCCCGGCACGTCCTGCGCGCAAGCGCCGGCGACAAAACCGGCGGTCAATACCGCCACACCAACGCTCCGGCCGATCATCGCTCGCTCCGTGGCATAGGATTGCCCGACGCAGCCAAGCCGGTTCGGCCGTGGCGTGTCAACGGAGTTCACCGCCGCGACCGGCTGCTGCTCGCGGATTGCCGGGCGCAGCCATCCGTGAAAGACTCCGACCATGGAAGACTGCTTCGTCTACGTGCTCGGCAGCGCCGGCGCCAACCGTTATCTGACCTACGTCGGCTGGACGCTCGATCTCGATCGTCGTCTGGCGCAGCACAATGCCGGCACCGGCGCACGCTCGACCCGCGGCCGCAGCTGGGTGCTGATCCATTGCGAACGCTACGCCACGCGGCAGCAGGCAATGAGCCGCGAGTGGCATCTGAAGCGCGACCGGGCATTCCGCAAGAGCCTCGTCGAGCAGGCGAAACGCAACATCCAAAAACCTCATTCCGGCGTTGAGGTTGGATCACCTTCGCTTCCGGCATGACGGCGTGAGGTCCGACGGCAACCCGCGTCGGCCATTTTCGAAAGGGAGCGTCAGCAATGGCAACGCGTGAGCGGCGGCTGGCCGAGTTCAACGGCAATGGCGATCCCGCGCCGGATCAATCGGTGCAGGTGCTGTGCGAGGATCACAGCGGCACCTATCAGCTGCCATTCGCCTGCCGGCTGATCGACGGCGAATGGCGCAACGCCGAATCCGGTAGCCTGGTCGAAGCCACCGTGGTCGGCTGGCGCCTGCCGCGCTGGTGAAATGCGGACTTAATTCTGGCACGCGGATTAATGTCCCACAATGAGACAGGGTTCCTTCCATATTTTAGGGTTTGGAACGTGTCCGGAACGAAACGCGCCCGAATCAGCCGAGCGGCGATGTTCTCTTCGTTCACCCCCAACATCCTGCCAACAAGACACCGGATCGGCACCAAATGCAGAGCAGCCTTCGGCGGCGCCATTGCGGCGGCCTGGTCATCGTTAACCGGCAGCTTCGTCCGTGCCGGCCAAGCGTCACGCGGGTGAACGCTGCACCTCGGCAAACGATGTCCCGGAACGCGACTTGGATCGCGCCGCTCGTTAAGCTTTGGAACGCGCCCGGAACGAAACACGCCCGAATCGGTTTCCGCGCGATGTTCCCGCGGTTCACCCCCAACATCTCGCAAGCCTGATCGGGCCGGACACAAGATGCGTCGACGCCTGAAGCCCTTACGACCGGGATCGCGAGCAAATCGTTAACCGGCCGGCAATCACCTTTTCCCGACCATGTCGATCACTTCCAGGGCGTGACCGGCGGCACCTTGTCGGTCGCCGGCGGCATGTCGACGGTCTTGAAATCGGCCGGGCTGACGATCTCCAGATATTCCATGTCGGGCGAGTAGTCGTACAGGTAGTGCACGATCCCCGGCCGCTGGTGCACGACGTCGCCGGCCTGCACCAGGGTCGGCTTGTCCTCGTACATGAACCGCGCCCAGCCCTTGGTCATGATCACGATCTGGAAATCGCAATCGTGACGGTGCCAGCCGGTGCCGTCTTCCGGCGGCATCTCGGAGTTTGCCTTGACCAGATGACAGATCACCTGCCCCCCGGTGGCGTCCGCAATGCCGAGGTCGCGATACAGAAAGAAATCGCGCAGCCCACCGCCGGTGAACTCGGTATCGCTCGGTTTGACGTGAGAGAATTTATTGACGACAGCGTGCTGGTTCATCGAAGCCTCCACTGTGTTGAGTCATGCAATCGCGACGACCCGCGTAGTGACCAAATGATCAGCAGCACGAAAGCCGCGGGTTTGCTGAGTTTGTTGCTATGCGAAAATCACGCCAGCAGTCGTCTGGACGACAACCGGATCAGCGATCTTGGCATTGCGAGCCGAGGTCGACGCGGCGCGCCGACCGAAAGCCGAGCAATCCAGCGGCTTCTTGTGCCGCCCCGGATTGCTTCGTCGCAAGGGCTCCTTGCAATGACGAACTCACAGGCGCGATCTTGTTGGGCTCATGTCGAGTAAGGCTTTGACGTGAAGTTGAGCAAGGCCTGCAAGATTGTTGAGCCCGTCGTGGCGCCGGAACAAGCGCCACGCTGCTTAATATTCGACCTCGAGTTCCTCGATCTCGGCCGGTTCATTGCGTGCGGCTTCGATCCACTCCTGCATCTCCGGCAGTCCCATGATCATATTGGCATAGCTGGCAAGTTCAGAATCCAGCTTCACATCGTAGGTCTTGAACCGCGTCACCACCGGCGCGTACATCGCGTCCGCCATGCTGCGCTGGCCGAACAGGAACGGCCCGCCTGATTTGCTTAAGGCTTCGCGCCAGATGGTGCAGACCCGATCGATGTCGGATTGCGCCCGCGACCAGATCTTGAAGCCGGGGAAATGTCCCTTGAGATTGACCGGCAGCGAGGCACGCAAAGTGGTGAAACCGGAGTGAATCTCGCCGCAAATCGAGCGGCAATGCGCCCGCGCGATGCGTTCCGACGGCAGCAGGCCGGCATTCGGCATGATCTCGTTGAGATATTCGGCAATCGCCAGGGTGTCCCAGACCACCGCGCCATCGTGGCGCAGACAGGGAACCAGGATCGAAGACGACAGCAGCAGGATTTCCGCCCGCGCCGAGGCGTCATCCGGCGAGGTGATGATTTCGTCGAACTCCAGACCGGAAAATTTGGTCAGCAGCCAGCCCCGCATCGACCATGACGAATAGTTCTTGCTGCTGATCGTGAGTGTGGCCTTCGCCATGGCGTTCTCCCTGTGACACAACCTGACATTGGCGCCCTAACCGGGCGCGCAAGCATATTCGCATTCCCGCCCGCGCTCCAACTCGCGTCCGAAGCAGCAAACCATGTGCCAGTTTCCTGGGCGATTTGACTTCGAGCTGGCTTCGATATTGCATGAGCACCAGACCGGGAGCGCAGGAATAATGATGTCAATGATGTATCAGGCCTATCAGAACCACATGGACATGGCGGCGCCGTGGCGCACCGGGGCCGCATCGGCGCTGAAATATCTCAACCTGATCCCGCCCGATGTCTCCCGCCAGGCGTTCGGGCGACTCGCCGCCGCGCTGGAACTGATCTCGCGCTCGTCGCTGACCTATCGCCGCCCGGCCTATGCGATCAAGCCGGTGATGGTCGGCAACCGCGAGTTGGAGGTCACCGAGGAAGTGGTGTTTTCGACCCCGTTCGGCTCGTTGCTGCACTTCAAGAAGGAGAATTCGCCGGAGCAGCCGAAGATGCTGCTGGTGGCGCCGATGTCGGGGCATTTCGCCACGCTGCTGCGCGGCACCGTGCAGACGCTGCTGCAGGATCACGACGTCTACATCACCGACTGGCACAATCCGCGCGACATCCCGCTGAGCGCCGGCGGCTTCAGCCTCGCCGACTACACCGACCACCTGATTCAGTTTCTCAACGTGCTCGGACCGCGCTCGCACATGGTAGCGATCTGCCAGCCCTCGGTGTCGGCGCTGGCCGCCGCCGCGATCATGTCGGAGGACAATCATCCGGCGCGGCCGGCCAGCCTGACCCTGATGGCCGGCCCGATCGATACCCGAATCCTGCCGACCAAGGTCAACGACTTCGCCAAGAGCAAGCCGATCAAGTGGTTTCAGGACAACTTGATCAATTTCGTGCCGTTCCAGTGCAAGGGCGCATTCCGCAAGGTCTATCCCGGCTTCATCCAGCTCACCGCTTTCGTGTCGATGAATCTGGAGCGCCACGTCAAATCCCACGTCGATCTGCTGGATCATCTGGCCAAGGGCGAGACCGAGAAGGCCGACACCATCAAGACGTTCTATGATGAGTATTTCGCCGTGATGGATCTGCCGGCGGAATTCTATATCGAGACCGTCCGCGACGTGTTCCAGGAGCACCTGCTGCCGCAGGGCAGACTGATGCATTACGACCGCCCGGTGAATCTGGGCGCGGTCAAGCGCATGGGGCTGATGACGGTGGAGGGCGAGAAGGACGACATCTGCTCGATCGGCCAGACGCTGGCCGCGCAGGATCTCTGCACCGGGGTGCGCACCTATCGCAAGGTGCATCACATGCAGGCCGGCGTCGGCCACTACGGCGTGTTCAGCGGCCGGCGCTGGAACAACGAGATCTATCCGCTGCTACGCGATTTCGTTCACGTCAATTCGTGAGCGCAGCACCGCGGCCGGGGAAGCCGACGGAAGCTCCGATAGGAAAACCAATTCTGAATTGATCGCGCGCCGCTAAGGCCGCACGCCGCTCGTCATTCTGTTTTATTTCCAAAGCCTTGCAGCCGGAATGTGAGGCATCGCGGCAAGTCGCGAGACCGGAATCTTTAAACCGCTGCATGAAGTTGTTACAACGCCGATTGAAGCGGCGGACGCGCCACAAGCAGCGCTCGCCCCGCTTGCGGGGCGATGTGCAGCAACCAGTGTATGATCAGAAATCTTTCAGAATGCTCAACTACGCCGCGCCGCGCGTCAGGTTCAGCACCTTGTTGCGATGCACCACCGCTTCCTTGGCCGCGGCGGACTGGGTGAACATCTCCAGTTCGGTCTCGTCCTCGACGGTGACCGGGGTCAGCGCCTGGTCCATGTACTCCGCCCGCCGCGGATCGCGCGCGATCTTCATCGCAACCCGGCTGAGCTTCCAGGCGGTGGCGAGGATCATGCCGGTCTTGTAGACGAGTTCGAGCCACAGCCGCGGCCAGAACAGCAACGCATTCTCGCGCTTCAGGCTGGGCCTGCGCTCGGAGGGGTGCCGCAGCCGGAAGATCCCGCTCTGCAGCGGGTGCACCTTCTCCATCGAAAGCGACAGCGAGAAGATCAGCAGCAGCTTGACCATGCTGCTCAGCTTGATCTTGGTGGCGGCGGCGCGGCGCAGCAGCGTTTCGATATGCGCCGGCTCGTAATATTGCTCCCAGACCTCCTTGTAGATGTCTTCCCACTCCGCCTTCGACATCTTCGGATGCGCGGTGCAAACATGCTCGAGGTCGTAATTGTTGAGATCGGGGTCCATCGCGATCCCGGCCTTCCACAGCGTCTGATGATCCTCGGAGCCGGGCAGCGGGGTCAGGCAGAAGAATTCCAGGATGTCGATCGGCAATTCGCGCTTGATGATGTCGATATCGGCGCGGATGCTGTCCGGCGTATCACCCGGGAAGCCGAGGATATAGCCGGCCAGGGTGATGATGCCCTGCGCCTTCCAGGCCAGCAGCATCGCGCGGTATTCGGTGATCTTGTTTTGCCGCTTCTTGGCCTGCAGCAGATTGTCCGGGTTGATGTTTTCCAGCCCGAGAAACACCCGCGTCAGCCCGGCGCGCTTCGCCTTCTCGATGAAGTTCGGGATCTTGTGACACAGCGTATCTACCTGGATCAGCAGCCCGAGCGGAATGCCCTGCTCTTCCCGCAGCCAGATCAGCCGGTCGAGGATCGCTTCCCAATCCCGGTTGCGGGCGAAGTTATCATCGGTGATGAAGAAATTGGAAACGCCCTGCGCCCAGTTCTGCCGCACCAGCGCTTCGATATCGTCCGGCGAGCGGAACCGCGACTTGCGGCCCTGCACATTGATGATGGTGCAGAAAGAACATTGATACGGGCAGCCGCGGCCGGCGTCGAAGCTGGCATTGCGGCCCATGGTGCGCTCGACGTTGACCAGCGGCAGGAACGGCACCGGCGTGCCCTCGATCCCGGGGAGATCATTGAGGTAGTTGTAGACCGGCTGTAATTGTCCGGCGACGGCGTCCTGCAGCAACAGGTCGAGGCGGCCTTCAGCTTCGCCGGCGAAGATCGACACGCCCATGTCGCGGCAGGCATCGAGATCGACCGCCTTGCCGTCGAGCATCGCCAAGCATCCCGAGACGTGAAAACCGCCGATCGCGACCTGCACCCCGGCGTCGCGGAACGGCTTGGCGATATCGAGCGCGCGCGGATATTGATTGGACTGCACCCCGATCAGCGCCACCAGCCCGAAATTGTCGTGATCGGACAGGCGCTTCAGCAATTTCGGAATATCGATCCTGGTGTTGAACTCATCGATCGCCTCGATGTCGATTTCGACGTCCGGGCCGAGCGCATGGTGCAATGCGCTGTCAGTTCCGATACCGTAGACGCTGGCCAGCGAATTCGACGGGATATTGGCGCGCCACCAGCGGATCACATAGCCGTCTTCGCCATAATGCGACGGCTTCAGTAGCAGCAATTGAAACCGGCGCTTGGGCCGTGATTCAGAATTCGACACGTCGCCACCCTCAGCAATATGAGGAGATGAAAATCGACCTTGCGGCAGAATACTGGAAATTAGTGTTGCCGGCCCCCGGGCGCCGCCGCAAGTCCAATCGCCGGGAAATACACCTGAAACCTGGCTTTGCCGCCCGGTCGTGACCGAAATGCCGCAACCCGACGGGAACCCAGCGGCACCTTGCGGTACCAAGACGCCAGCGCCTTCATCTCGGCTTACCGATCGGATTTGCGACGCTGCGGACCGACATGCTCAGTCCTTGGCGCGGATATAGGGCTCGACCGGGCCGACGACCTTGATAGTCAGCGGATTGCCGAAGCGGTCCTTCGCGCTGCCCGCAGTGACGCGGATCCAGCCTTCGCTGACGCAATACTCCGCGACGTTGGTCTTTTCCGCGCCCTTGAAGCGGATGCCGACGTCGAGCGCGAGAACTTCCTCGTTGTAGAACGGGCTTCTCGGATCGGTGGAGAGGCGGTCGGGCAGTTGAATCGTCATCGCGTCGTCCTTCGCAGTCATAGCAGCGCCTCGATTTCCTTGGTGAGCGAGTCCGGCGTCGCGGTCGGCGCATGGCGCGCCACCACCTTGCCGGACCGATCGACCAGAAACTTGGTGAAATTCCATTTGATCGCCGAGCCGAGCAGCCCGGTCTTTTCGCCCTTCAGGTAGTTGAACAGCGGGTGGGCCTTGCCGCCATTGACGTCGACCTTGGCGAACATCGGAAAGGTCACGCCGTAATTGCGTTCGCAGAACTGCTCGATCTGCGCGGCGTCGCCGGGCTCCTGGCCGCCGAACTGGTTGCACGGAAATCCGAGCACCGAGAATCCGCGCGGGCCATAGGTCTTCTGCAGCGCCTCGAGGCCCTTGTATTGCGGCGTGAACCCGCAGGCGCTGGCGGTGTTGACGATCAGCAGCACCTGGCCTTCGAACTGCTTCAGCGGCAGTTCCTTGCCGGCGAGCGTATTGGCTGAGAAATCATAGATCGAGGCCATCTTGGGTTCCGCCTTGTTGTTCAGATCACCGGATCGATCGGCGATGATGGCGCGCCGCCGGCCTCGACCGCTTCGCCGGCCAGCAGGCACAGATCCTCGCGATAACGCCCGGCGACGATCTGGACGCCGACCGGAACGCGGCCGACCAGCCCGGTCGACACCGTCAGCGCGGGTAGTCCCATGAACGGAATCGCCACCTGCGGCATCTGCGCCTGCCACACCCGCTTGAACGACGCGTCGTCGCGCAGATCGAGCGCCTGCGGAAACGGCAATTCGCCGGACACTGGCATCACCAGCACGGCATAGCTCTCAAAGAAGAGCTGCCATTCGCGGGTCAGCGTCGCGCGCCTGGTCAAAATTTTCGAGAACGCGGCCATATCGTTGATGACCTTGTCGCGGTTGCCGCGCAGGCAGGCCAGCGCGCCGGGATCGCCCTCGCGCTCGGCGGCATCCAGCATCGCCTCGTAGCCGTCGCCGAGCCAAAGCCGGGTTTGCAGCTCCGCGGCTTCGCGTAGCGGCGGCAAGATTTGCAGCTCCTCGACCTGCCATCCGGCGCGCGCGAGCCGGCGGCCGGCATCGGCCACCGCATCGCGAACCTCGGCAGCGGTCTGCAGCCCATCGGGTGCCAGGCACAGCGCGGCGCGCTTCGGCGCTGGCGGACCCTGCAGCGGCGCCGGCACCCACCACGGATCGCGCGGATCGGCCTGCGCCATCGCGGCCAGCCCAAGCCGAACGTCGCCGATCGTGCGTCCCAGCGGACCCGACACCGCGGTGATCTGCGGCCCGATCGGCCGCTCCGGCGACGAGGCATTGAACGCCGCGATCCGGCCAAGGGTCGGCCGCAGCCCGTGGACGCCGCAGGCATAGGCCGGATAGCGGATCGAGCCCGCGATGTCGGTGCCGTGCGCGAGATGCCCGATGCCGGCGGCGAGCGACGCGGCAGCGCCTCCGGACGATCCTCCGGGCGTGATCGAGGGATCGCGCGGGTTTTTGGTCTCGCCATGAATCTGGTTGTTGGTGAACCAGCGAAACGAGAACGCCGGGGTATTGGTCTGGCCGAGAATCACCGCGCCGGCGCGGCGCAGATTGTCGACCACCGGGCTGTTGCTGCGTGCGATCAGATCGCGCTGCAGCGCGAGGCCGTTGGTGGTGGCGAACCCCTGCAGATCGATATTGACCTTGACGGTGACAGGCACGCCGGCCAATGGGCCAAGGTCGTCATTGCGCGCGAACGCCGCGTCGATCGCGTCGGCCTGCGCCAGCACCTCGTCCGGCTTGTGATCAATCACCGCGTTGATCGCCGGATTGACCGCGTCGAGCCGCGCCAGCGCCGCCTGCGCCGCCTCGCGCGCCGACAGCTTTCGCGCCCGGATCAGCGCCGCCAGTTCCGCGGCCGGGATTCGCCAGATGTCCTGCATGATCACTCCGTTGCGCTGCTGGCTTGATATCGCAGCCATCACCGCAACGCCAACGCGAATTCGCGCACAGCCTCAATGCCGGGTCCGCGGCGCCTCCGCTATATCGAGAATCGCCTCGCTGAACGGAAATTCCAGCACCACCTCGCCGTCCTCGTCAGTCACTTCCAGGCTGGCGCTCAGAAGTCCGGCCTGTTCGCCTTCGGATTTCAAGATCTGCCGAATCGTGGTTCGCGCCACTTCCCAGGCGTGATCGGGATCGCGCAACAGCTCGCCCTCGGAATCTAGGATCAATTCGTTGCCAATCTTGGTGTTGAAATAGTATCGCGGCATCGTCGAGGTTCCCGTTGTTCACCCTAGTAGGTGATGCCGCGCAGCGCGATCCGCAACCCGCCCTGCGGCAAAGCCCGCTCGCAAAGCGCGCGGTTTCGCGCTAACCAAACCGGATGGCGCCCGAAGCAGAAGCCGCGACACCCCCCGCGAAGACCAGCGACCGTCCCGCGCCGTTGACGTCGCAAATGCTGCCGGTCGGCGACGGCCACGAGATCTACGTCGAAACCGCGGGCAATGCCGACGGGCTCGCCGCGGTTTATCTGCATGGCGGCCCCGGCAGCGGCTGCCAACCCGACCACCGCAGGCTGTTCGATGCAGAGCGGTTTCACGCGGTTTTGTTCGATCAACGCGGCGCCGGGCGCAGCCGGCCGAAGGGCGGGCGCGACGCCAACACCTTGCCGCATCTGATCGCCGACATGGAGCTGATCCGCGCGACCTTCGGCATGGAGCGCTGGATCGTGGTCGGCGGTTCGTGGGGCGCGACGCTGGCGCTGGCCTATGCTCAGGCCCATCCCGAACGGGTCAGCGGCATCGTGCTGCGCGCAACGTTTCTCGGCACGAACGACGAACTGCACGCCGCGTTCCTGGAAAATCTGCCGCGGCTTTATCCCGCTCTCAATGAGGATTTCCTCGGCGTGTTGCCGGAGCACGAGCGCGCCGCGCCGCTCGAGGCGTATTGGCGCCGGCTTCTCGATCCCGACCCGGCCGTGCAGGCCCCGGCGGCGCGCGCCTGGGGCGACACCGAAAGCATCCTGTCGCAGATCGCGCCGAGCCGGACGAGGCTCGATCTGGCGACGCTAAGCGACGCGCGACCGCTGCCGGCCACGCCGTTCATGGAAGCGCATTACTTTTCAAATGGATGTTTCATGAAGCCGCGGCAATTGCTCGATCGAGCGAGCGCACTGGCGGGGATTCCCGGCATCATCGTGCAGGGCCGCTACGATCTGCTGTGTCCGCCCGCGACCTCGCACGCGCTGGCCTCCGTGTGGCCGGACGCGGAGGTGCGCACCGTCGCAGGCGCCGGGCATTCGCTTTACGACCCCGGCATCCGCGACGCGGTGATCAAGGCGATCGCCGACCTGGCAGACATGATCACCGAATAGGAGCGCAGATGCCGCTGGCCGGAACCGGAATGTTGCTGACGTCGATGGATATCGATCCGGCCGACGAACTCGATTTCAATCGCTGGTACGACCGCGAACATCTGCTGGAGCGGGTCGCGATTCCGGGCTTCATCGAGGCCCGGCGTTATGTCGCGCATCGGGCCAGCCCGAAATATCTCAGCCTGTATTCCACCCAGACCTTCGAGGTGCTGAGCAGCGCCGCCTACAAGACCGCGCTGGCGAACCAGACCGCGTGGTCGAACAAGAACATCGCCAAATTCCGCAACATGATCCGCGGCGTCGCCCGCATCACCACCAGCCGCGGCCGCGGTCGCGGCGCCTGGCTCGGTCTGGTCCGGATTCGTCCCGGCGCCGGCCACGCCGACGCCCTGCGCGCCGGCATTCTCAAGCAGCTCGAACCGGAGCTGCTCGACGGCATCATTTCTATGCACCTGATGGAAAACGATCCCGCGCTGTCGAAGCCGCTCACCGGCGACACCGAGGCGCCCGGCGCCGGCGACTGGTTCGTGCTGATCGACGGCACCTCGCCCGCAGCGTTGGAAGCCGCCATCGACGGCGTTTTCGACGGCATCGTCAGCGCCACCGCCTCGACCCTGGTTTCGGTCGGGATCTACACCCTGCTGTGGGACCTAGCGAAGGCCGAAATCTAGCGCGCCGGAAAATACTTTTAATATACTTGCATGCGGAAGTACATTGCGTTATCCATGGCGCATGACGACACCTCCTGTCACCGCGATGCTGCGGCTGTTGCGCGCGCAATCCGTTCTGGAAGCGCGGTTGAGCCCCGAGCTCGGCTCGGTGCATGGTCTTGGGCTGAACGAGCTGCTGCTGCTGATGCAGCTCGGTCGCGCGCCATTGCACCGGCTGCGGCGGGTCGACCTCGCCGCGCGCCTGAACACCAGCCAGTCGACCATCACAAGGATGACGGCGCCGCTGGAAAAGACCGGGCTGGTGAAGCGCGAATCCGATCCGCGCGATTCCCGGGTCGGCTACGTCGCCTTGACCAAGACCGGCCGGACCCGGGTCGCCGAGACCGAAATCACCTTGCAGCGGATGGCCGAGGAGATCTTTCGCGACCGCTGGAGCGACAAGGACATTGCCACGCTTGCCGGCCTGCTCGGCCGCTTCACCGCCACGCTGCCCGGCGACATCGCTTGACGCACGCAGCTGGCGCAATCGAACCCAAAGGAATGCTGAAATGAAACTCGAGGCCGGACAGGTGGCGGTGGTGACCGGCGCCGCAAGCGGAATCGGATTTGCCATCGCCACAGCGCTGGGCCAGCGCGGGCTTGCTGTCGCCCTCGCCGACATCGAAGCCAAAGCGCTGGATCAGGCAAGCAGGCGACTCCAGGCCGAAGGAATCGACGCACAACCCTTCGTCTGTGACGTCGCCGATGCCTCCGCCGTCGAGACGTTGGCGGCGGCGGTCATGGCGCGTTTCGGCCGCGTCGACCTGCTGGTCAACAATGCCGGCGTCGGCGGCTTTCTCGGGCCGCTGTGGGACAGCCATCCGAACGATTGGAGCTGGGCGTTCGGCGTCAACGTGTTCGGCGTGGTCAATGGCCTGCGCGCATTCCTGCCGCGGATGCTGGCTGGCAAGGGTGGCCATGTGGTCAATGTCGCATCGCTGGCCGGCCTCACCGCGCCGCCGTTCCTGAGCACCTATGTGGCGACCAAACATGCGGTGGTGGGGCTGTCGGAAAGCCTTAAGCAGGAGCTGGCGGCGATCGGCTCCGGCATCAAAGTCTCGGTGGTCTGCCCCGGCGTGGTGCAGTCGCGGATCGCCGACTCGGAGCGAAACCGGCCGGCCGACCTCGCCGCCGCGGTGAAAACGCCGGCCGCTCTGCTCGACCGCATCCGCGCCGCCTTCGCGCAGGCGATGGCCGACCCGATGCCGACCGACGAATTGGCGAGGCGCGTGCTGGCCGGGATCGAACGCGACGATTTCCTGATTCTGACCCATCCCGACCAAAACCCGCAGATATTGCAGCGGCTTGTGTCGATCGAGCAGAGCGTCGGCCGCAATCCTCCGGCCGCCGGCCATTGAACGGCAGCGACGCCTGGCGCGACACAATCCTGACGACGACTTGACGGCGACGTCGCTGCTGTGAGGCCACCGCACGACATCGCTGACCGTTCGATGATGAGGATCATGTCATGCGAGGCGCCCTCCCCCTTGCGGCCCTGGCCGCGACCATCATGACCCTGTCGCTGGCAAGTGCCCGTGCCGACGACGGCGATCATCCGATCGATCCCGCCCGGCAGGCCGCGTTCGATACCCGGATCTTCGGCAAGCCAGTCGGCGCCGACAACGCCTATGCGTGTTTCGCCCGCCGCTACGATGCCGACCATCTGGCGCGGCATCCGCAGCAGAAGGTCGCCGCCATGAAGCTGCTGGTCAGCGCGGAGAAATCGCCGGACGACGGCGCCGAGACCTATTCGTTCACGCTCAATTTCAATTACCGCCACCGCAAGGCCAATTTCGAGTCGAGCGGCTCCTGCCGCCATGTCGTCGCCGACGACAAGGGCGGCGAGATCCAGCTCGGCTGCGGCGTCGATTGCGACGGCGGCGGGATTTCGATGGCGCTGGCGGACGACGACCAATCCACGCTGGTCAGCCTGGAGCGGATCCGGATCTGGCAGAAGGACAGGCCGGACGAGGAAACGTACCATGAGCTGGTCGCCGGCGCCGACGACAAGTCGTTCCGGCTGCAGCGCGTCGAGCTGCGCGACTGCGACGCGCTGATGCCCGAGCGCAAGATCGTGGCGTCGACCGAGCCCTGAGCGGATCGCAGATCGCACCAGCCGTCCTCGCCACTCCGGGAGCCCGCCATGCATCGACGCAAATTATTGTCCGCCGCTTTGTCGTCGCTGGGGGCCGCGCTGCTCGCCGCCGCTAGCCGCGCCGAAGCCGCACCTGCTGAAACCGCCCCGGCCGAGACCGCCCCCGGCAAGCTCAAGGTCGTCTACCACCTCAGCGATCACGACAAGGTCGGCTTCGTGCTCGGCAACATCCGCAATCACATCGACGGCGTCGGCGGCCCCGATCATGTGACCATCGCCCTGGTGGTGCATGGCCCGGCGCTGCGCTCGTTCCACGCCGACAAGGCCAATCCCGACGTCAGTCGCCAGATCGGCGGATTTTCCAGCGCCGGCGTCGAACTGGCCGCCTGCGGCAACACCATGAAGGGGCAGAATGTGACCCTCAAGGACCTGTTGCCCGGCTTCGTCAGCGCCGAGCATGGCGGCGTGGTGCGGATCGCCGAGCTGCAATCGCAGGGATACCTCTACCTTCGGCCGTGAGTCGCTCGCGGCCGCCGCATTCGCGCCGATCGGGCTGTTATCCCAGCATCACGCGATTGCGATAGGGCTCGGGTTGGAACCGTTCGGCCGCTGATACGTCAACCTTTAAGGGTATTCGGCCGCGCGCCATGCGCCGCCGAACGACGTGTTGACAAGGCTCGGCTCCCGGACGGAAATGGCCCCGAGGCTGCATCGCACAAACAATGAACAAGGCATCATGAACCCCGTCAAAGCGCTCGAACAACATGGCCAGGCTGTCTGGCTGGATTTCCTTGCCCGCGGCTTCATCGCCAAGGGCGACCTCAAGAAGCTGATCGATGTCGACGGCGTGAAGGGCGTGACCTCGAACCCGTCGATCTTCGAGAAAGCGATCGGCAGCTCGGACGAATATGACGGCGCGGTCAGCCAGGCTTTGCAAGCCGGCGATCGCCCGATCGGCGAATTATACGAGGCGCTGGCGGTCGAGGATATCCAGCACGCCGCCGACGTGCTCCGCCCGGTCTATGACCGGCTCAAGGGCACCGACGGCTTCGTCAGCCTCGAAGTGTCGCCCTATCTCGCGCTGGACACCAAGGGCACCATCGTGGAGGCCGAACGGCTGTGGCGCGAGGTCGATCGCCGCAACCTGATGGTCAAGGTGCCAGCGACGCAGCAAGGCCTGCCGGCGATCCGGCATCTGATCTCCAAGGGCATCAGCATCAACGTCACCCTGCTGTTCTCGCAGAAGGTCTATGTCCAGGTCGCCGAGGCCTATCTCGACGGCCTTGAGGCCTATGTCGCCGGCGGCGGCGATCCGTCCCACGTCGGCAGCGTCGCCAGTTTCTTCGTCAGCCGGATCGACAGCGCGGTCGACAACGAACTCGACGACAAGATCGCCAAGGCCAATGATCCGAGCGAAAAGGCGCGGCTCGCGGCACTGAAAGGCAAGATCGCGATCGCCAACGCCAAGCTCGCTTATCAGGACTACAAGCGGCTGTTCTCCGGCGAGCGCTGGAAGAAATTGGAAGCGCGCGGCGCCAAGCCGCAGCGGCTGTTGTGGGCCTCGACCGGCACCAAGAACAAGGCCTACAGCGACGTGCTCTATGTCGAGGAACTGATCGGCCCCAACACCGTCAACACCGTTCCGCCTGCGACGCTGGATGCGTTCCGCGATCACGGCAAGCTGCGCGACAGCCTCGAGGAAAACGTCGACGACGCCCGCGCCGCGCTGGCCGGGCTCGCCAGCGCCGGAATTTCGCTCGATGCCATCACCGACAGGCTGGTGATCGAGGGCGTGCAGCTGTTCGCCGACGCGTTCGACAAGCTGCTCGGCGCGGTGGCGCACAAGCGCACTGCGGTGCTCGCCAGCGGCATCAACCGCCAGACCATCGCGCTCGGTGACGATCTCGCCAAGGCGATCAAGGACAGCAGCGAGGCGTGGCGCGCCGCCGGCACGATCCGCAAGCTGTGGGAACGCGACAGCGCGATCTGGACCGGCACCGACGAAGACAAATGGCTCGGCTGGCTCGACAGCGCCGCCGCCGAGAAGGCGAAACTCGCCGCCTACAAGGACTTCGCCGGCTGGGTGCAGCAGCAAGCTTTCACCGATGCGGTGGTGCTGGGCATGGGCGGCTCCAGTCTCGGCCCCGAGGTGCTGGCGGAGACCTTCGCGCAGCAATCCAGCTTTCCGAAATTGCGCGTCCTCGACTCCACCGATCCCGCGCAGGTGCGGGCGATGGACAGATCAGTGAATCTCGCCACGACGCTGTTCATCGTCTCCAGCAAATCCGGCGGCACCACCGAGCCGAACGCGATGAAGGACTATTTCTACGCCCGCGTCAGCGAAGTGGTCGGCCCCGACAAGGCCGGCGGCCATTTCGTCGCCGTCACCGATCCGGGCTCGTCGATGGAGAAAGTCGCCAAGCAGCAGGGTTTCGCGCGGATCTTCCACGGCGACCCCACCATCGGCGGACGCTATTCGGTGCTGTCGCCGTTCGGCATGGTGCCGGCGGCCGCCGCCGGCATCGATCTGGCACGCTTTCTCGATCTGGCGCTGGCGATGGTGCGCTCCTGCGGACCCGACGTGCCGCCTTCGGAAAATCCCGGCGTCCAGCTTGGACTTGCGATGGGCTGCGCCGGGCTCAAAGGCCGCGACAAGGTCACCATCGTGTCGTCGCAGGCGATCGCCGATTTCGGCGCCTGGGCCGAACAGCTGATTGCCGAATCCACCGGCAAGGACGGCAAGGGCCTGATCCCGATCGACGGCGAACCGCTCGGCGAACCCGCCGTCTACGGCACGGATCGCTTGTTCATCGATCTGCGCACCGAAGGTGAGACCGACAAGGCGCATGACGACAAGCTCACGGCGCTGGAAAAGGCCGGGCATCCGGTGGTGCGGATCGTGCTGCAATCGCCCGATCACATCGGCCAGGAATTCTTCCGTTTCGAGATCGCCACAGCGGTGGCGGGCGCGATCCTCGGCATCAATCCGTTCAATCAGCCCGACGTCGAAGCCGCCAAGATCAAGACCCGCGAACTCACCGGCGCTTTCGAAACATCCGGCAAGCTGCCGGCCGAGACGCCGGCGCTCTCCACCGCGCAGGCCGATCTCTACACCGACGACGCCAACGCCGCGGCGTTGCGCAAGGCCGGCGCCGATGGCGATCTCGGCTCGTGGCTCTCTGCGCATTTCGCCCGCTCCAAGGCCGGCGACTACGTCGCGCTGCTGGCCTATATCGAGCGCGACCACGATCACATCGACATGCTGCAACACATGCGGATGGCGGTGCGCGATCGCAAGCACGTCGCGACCTGCGCAGAATTCGGCCCGCGCTTTCTGCATTCCACCGGCCAGGCCTATAAGGGCGGGCCGGACTCAGGCGTGTTCCTGCAGATCACCGCCGACGACAGCAGTGACCTCGCCGTGCCCGGCCAGAGCGCCAGCTTCGGCGTGATCAAGGCGGCGCAGGCACGCGGCGATTTCGACGTGCTGACCGAACGTGGCCGCCGCGCGCTGCGGGTTCATCTCAAGGGCGACCTCGCGGCCGGCCTGAAGATGCTCGACGCCGCTCTCCACGCGGCGTTGAATTAGGAACTTAAATTTGAGATCGTCATTGCGAGCGCAGCGAAGCAATCCAGAGCGATACGGCAAGGACTGGATTGCTTCGTCGCTTCGCTCCTCGCAATGACGGGGACAACGGCAATGCCACACAGGGAGACGCCATGCAGCTCGGCATGATCGGCTTGGGACGAATGGGCGGTAACATTGTTCGCCGTCTCATGAGGAACGGCCATCATGCCGTGGCGTATGATCGCGATCCGAAGGCGGTCGACGCCCTCGCCGCCGAAGGCGCGGTCGGCGCCAGCGGGCTGGAAGATCTGGTCGCCAAGCTGACCGCACCGCGCACGGTTTGGGTGATGCTACCCGCGGGCAAGATCACCGAGACAACGATCGATGCGCTGGGCAAGCTGCTGTCGCCCGGCGACGTCATCATCGACGGCGGCAACACCTTCTGGCAGGACGACATCCGCCGCGCCAAGGCGCTGAAGGAAAGCAAAATCCACTATGTCGACGTCGGCACCAGCGGCGGCGTCTGGGGCATCGATCGCGGCTATTGCATGATGATCGGCGGCGACAAGGCGGTGGTCGACCGGCTCAATCCGATCTTCGCCACGCTGGCGCCCGGCATCGGCGAGATTCCGCGCACCCCGGGTCGCGACAGCCGTGATCCGCGCGTCGAACAGGGCTACATTCATTCCGGCCCGGTCGGCGCCGGCCACTTCGTCAAGATGGTGCACAACGGCATCGAGTACGGTTTGATGCAGGCCTATGCCGAGGGCTTCGACATTCTCAAGAACGCCAATATCGAGGCGCTGCCGAGCGAGCACCGGTTCGATCTCGATATCGCCGACATCGCTGAAGTGTGGCGACGCGGCAGCGTGATCCCGTCGTGGCTGCTCGACCTCACCGCCTCGGCGCTCGCTGACAATCACACGCTCGATGAGTATTCCGGCTTCGTCGAGGATTCCGGCGAAGGCCGCTGGACCGTCAACGCCGCGATCGACGAGGCGGTGCCGGCCGAGGTGCTGACCGCGGCGCTGTTCGCCCGGTTCCGCTCGCGCCAGCAGCATACATTCGCTGAAAAGATCCTCTCGGCAATGCGCGCCGGCTTCGGCGGCCACAAGGAACCGCAACAGCATCCCGACGCCGCCAGGCAGGCCGCGCCCGAAATCCTGAAGCCCAAGGTGGATCGATCGTGACCAGCCAGGACACCGACCCGATCCTTGCCGATGGTTGCGCCTTCGTGATTTTCGGCGTCACCGGCGATCTCGCCCATCGTCTGGTGATTCCAGCGCTGTACAATCTCGCCGAAGCCAAGCTGCTGCCGGAGAAATTCTGCGTAGTCGGCATCACCCGCAAGGAAATGTCGAGCGAGGATCTGCGCGCCAGCCTGATGCAGGGGTTGCGGCAATTCGCGACCCGGCC
This sequence comes from Rhodopseudomonas sp., assembly GCF_013377015.1. Taxonomy (GTDB): domain Bacteria; phylum Pseudomonadota; class Alphaproteobacteria; order Rhizobiales; family Xanthobacteraceae; genus JARJEH01. Next base: position 202,970 of record NZ_JACABA010000003.1, read on the forward strand.
GGTTGACGACACTGTCGCCGACCGACTGTTGTATTGCGTGACCGCGGTCAGCGCCGACCCTGGCGATCCGGACTCGTTCGATCGGCTGCGCGAGCGGCTGGAAAAGCTGGAGGCGGCGCGCGACACCGGCGGCAACCGGCTGTTCTACCTGGCGACGCCGCCCGACGGCTTCGCGCCGATCAGCGAACAACTCGGCCGCGCCGGACTGTTGCGCGAAGACGGCACGGCGTGGCGGCGGCTGGTGGTCGAAAAGCCGTTCGGCACCGATCTCGCCTCGGCCAAAGCGCTGAACGATCACCTGCTGCAGATCGTCAGCGAGCACGAGTTGTACCGGATCGATCACTATCTCGGCAAGGAAACGGTGCAGAACATCCTGGTGCTGCGCTTCGCCAACGGCATGTTCGAACCGATCTGGAACCGCGATCACATCGATCACGTGCAGATCACCGTGGAAGAAAAGCTCGGCGTCGGTCACCGCGGCAGTTTCTACGACAAGACCGGCGCGCTACGCGACATGGTGCCGAACCATCTGTTCCAGCTGCTGTCGCTGGTGGCGATGGAACCGCCGGCGCATTTCAACGCCCACGCGGTGCGCTCGGCCAAGGCCGACGTGCTGGCGGCGATCCAGCTGCAGAGCGAAGCCGAGGCTCTGCACAATTCGGTGCGGGCGCAATACACCGCCGGCCGCGTCAACGAGACCGACATCGACGACTACCGCGACACCAAGGACGTCGCTCCTGACAGCACCACCGAGACCTATGCGGCGCTGAAGCTGACCATCGACAATTGGCGCTGGGCCGGCGTGCCGTTCTATCTGCGCACCGGCAAGGCGCTCGGCGCCAAGCGCACCGAGGTGGCGATCAAGTTCAAGCAGGCGCCGTTCGCGATGTTTCGCTGCACCCCGATCCAGCAATTGTCGCAGAACTATCTGGTGATCGGGATTGAACCGGTGGAAGGCATCTCGCTGCAATTCAATTCCAAGGTGCCGGGCCCCACTATCGCCATCGACGGCGTCGAGATGACCTTCAAGTACAAGGACTATTTCCATGTCGCGCCGAGCAACGGCTATGAGACGCTTTTGCACGATTGCATGATCGGTGATAACATTCTCTTCCAGCGCGCCGATGGCGTCGAAGCTGGCTGGCGCGCCGTGCAGCCGTTCCTCGACGCCTGGAAAAAGGCCGGCGCCAAGGGTCTGCAAACCTATCGCGCAGGCAGCGAAGGCCCCGACGATGCCGACACCTTGCTGACGCGTGACGGCCGCAACTGGCGCGAACCGGGCTAGACCCATGCTTGCAGGCGACCAGCGCAGTATCGTCGTCGCCACCGATCCGGAGGCGCTGGCGCGGCTTGCCGCGCAGCGGTTGATCGCGCGGATCGAATTGCGGCACGACCGCCCGGCGATCTGCCTGACCGGCGGCTCCGGCCCGCAGCGGCTGTATCAATTGCTCGCAGGCGAATTCGAACACCGGATTCCCTGGGGCAAGGTCCACTGGTTCATCGGCGACGAGCGTTTCGTTGCGAGCGACGATCCGTTGAACAACATGGCCATCGCGCGAAAATTGTTCCTCGACGGCCGGGCGCCCGCGGCCAATATCCATCCGATCGCGACCGAGGCCCCCTCCCCGGACGACGCCGCGCGGAGCTACGAGGCCGAGTTGAAAGCCTTCTACGGCGCGGATCGGTTCGACCCGGCGCGGCATCTGTTCGATCTGGTGCTGATGGGCATCGGCCCCGACGGCCACACCGCGTCGCTGTTTCCCAATGCTCCCGCGCTCGACGAGTGCGAGCGCTGGGTGGTCGGCGTCGCCACCGCCAATGTCGAGCCGTTCGTTCCCCGCGTCACGCTGACCTTGCCCGCGCTTGCCTCCTGCGAGGAGATGCTGTTTCTGCTCAGCGGCGACAGCAAGCGCGCGATTGCGACAAGGGTACTGGAAGGTGAGGATCTTCCCGCCGGGCGCGCGCGGTCGAGCGGCAAGACGGTCTGGCTGGTCGATCAGGCGGCGCTGCCCGAGTCGCTTCATGGCGGATGAACCCGGGCGCGCGCCCTGCGCGCTGATCGTGATGGGCGTCTCCGGCTCCGGCAAGAGCACGATCGCCGCGGCGCTGGCCGAACGGCTGCACTGGAGCTATGAGGACGGCGACCGGTTTCATCCGGCCAGCAATGTCGCGAAGATGAGCGCCGGCCATCCCCTCACCGACGACGACCGCTGGCCATGGCTGCGCGCGATCGCCGACGAGATCGACCGGGTCGCCGACGCCGACGGTCACGTGGTGATCGCCTGCTCGGCGCTGAAGCGCGCTTATCGCGAAATCCTGGTGCACGGCCGCGCCGACGTGCGGATCGTCTATCTCGACGGCAGTTATGAACTGATCGCGTCGCGGATGGCCGCGCGTCAAAATCACTTCATGCCGCCGGGATTGCTCGACAGCCAGTTCGCCGCGTTGCAGCCGCCCGGCGCCGACGAAAACCCTCTCGTCGTCGGCATCGACGCATCGGTCGACGCCATCGTCAGCGCCATCGTCGGCAAACTCGCGCCGGACCGCGTAACGCAAGGATGAGCCTTCCATGAGCCAGATCGCTCTCGTGATTTCCGACGTCGACGGCACGCTGGTTACATCGGCCAAGCAATTGACCGACAATGCGCGTGCCGCGGTTGCCCGGCTGCACGCTGCCGGCATCGGCTTCACCATCACTAGCAGCCGGCCGACGGTCGGGATGCGGATGCTGATCGAGCCGCTCGGCATCACACTGCCGGTCGGGTCGTTCAACGGCAGCTCGATCGTCGATCCGGCGCTGAAGGTGCTCGAACAGCATCTGATCCCCGCGCCGGCGGTGCAGACCAGCCTGGCGCTGCTGGACCAATTCGGCGTCGACATCTGGCTGTTCAGCAATGACAACTGGTTCATCCGCCGAGACGACGGCAAATATGTGCCGCACGAACGAGACACCATCCTGTTCGATCCGACCGTGGTGCAGGATTTTTCGCCGATGATTGCCACCGCCTGCAAAATCGTCGGCGCCAGCGCCGACGCCGCCTTGTTGGAGCGATGCGAGAAGGCGCTGCAGGCAGCGCTCGGCGACACGGCTTTGGCAATCCGGTCGCAGAGCTATTATCTCGACGTCACGCCACCGGGGCGGGACAAGGGCACCTTCGTGCGGGCGATGGCCAAGCGTCTGGACATCTCGACCGACGTGATCGCCACCATCGGCGACATGCAGAACGATCTGGCGATGTTTCGGACAAGCGGCTTGTCGATCGCGATGGGTAACGCCACCGACGACGTCAAACGTTGCGCCAGCCACGTCACGGGCAGCAACGAGGCCGAGGGCTTCGCCGGCGCGATCGATTTCATCCTTGAGCGCAATCGCACCGGCTGACCGCGACGCTATTTCGACCGCTGGGCCGCCGGCTTGTCGGCGGGTTTGCTTGCCGCGTTGAGATTATGCGCGGTGTTGATCAAGGCGATATGGGTCAACGCCTGCGGGAAATTGCCGGTCTGCCGCTTGGCGTCGGGATCGTATTCCTCCGCCAGCAGGCCGATGTCGTTGGCGACCGCGGCGACCCGCTCGAACAGCGCCTTGGCCTTGTTGATCTCGCCCGCCAGCACGTAGGCATCGGCGAGCCAAAGGCTGCAGGCCAGGAACGCGCCTTCGATCGGCTGGGTCTCATTGGTGATTTCGCGCGGGTCGTGACGCAGCACGAAGCCGTCCCGCATCAAATGCCGTTCGATCGCGGCCAGCGTCCCCTGCACCCGCGGGTCCGACGCCGGCAAGAAACCCACCGACGGCAGCAGTAAGATGCTGGCATCCAGAATCTGCGCGCCGTAGGACTCGACGAAGGAATTCTGCGCGACGTCAAAACCGTTGGCGCAGACGTCGCGATGAATTTCATCTCGCAGCGTCCGCCAGCGCTCCAGCGGCGCTTCGAGGCCAAACCGCTCGGCGCTCTTGATGCCGCGGTCGAACGCGACCCAGGTCATTACCTTGGACGAGACGTAGTGCCTGCCTGGGCCGCGGCGCTCCCAGATGCCGCTGTCCGGCTTCTGCCAGATCCCGGCAAGGTGCTCGATCACCTTGCGTTCCAACGACCATGACTCGCCGTCGAGCATCAGATCGGCCATCCGCCATTGATGAAACGCATCAATCAATTCGCCATAGACGTCGAGCTGCAACTGCACGTGAGCCGCATTGCCGATCCGAACCGGCTGCGCGCCCTCGTAACCCGGCAACCAGTCCGCCTGCCATTCCAGCAGCCGGCGCTCGCCCATGATGCCGTACATGATCTGCATGTTGGCTGGCGCGCCGGCGACCGCGCGCAGCAGCCAGTCGTGCCAGGCGGTGGCTTCCTCGGTATAGCCGGAATCGATCAGCGCCAGCAGCGTGAAGGTGGCGTCGCGCAGCCAGCAATAGCGGTAGTCCCAATTGCGCGCGCCGCCGAGCTTTTCCGGCAGCGACGTGGTCGGCGCCGCGACGATGCCACCGGACGGCGCGAAGGTCAGCGCCTTCAGGGTGATCAGCGAGCGCATCACCAGATCGCTGTACTCGCCCTTGTAAGTACAGCGCCCGGACCATTCGGCCCAAAACGCCTCGGTATCGCGCAGCGCCTGCTCCGGATCGATCGCGGTGGGCACCGCCAGATGCGACGCCGCGTAGCTCAGCACGAACGGCACGGTGTCGCCGACGCCGACCGAAAACTCCGCCACCGTGGTGAGGTCTTGACCGCGGGTTTCGACCGCCGTGCGCAGCACCGTCATGTCCGCACCGCAGATCGCCAGCAGCGCGCCGTCTTCGGTCCGCTTCACCCAAGGGATGCTGGCGCCGAAGCCGAAGCGGATCACCAGCTCCATCCGCAACGTCACCCGACCGCGCTCGCCGCGCACGATCCTGACGACGTCCGACACCTTGCCGCGCGGCGGCATGAAGTCGGTCAGGGTGACGGCGCCGTCGGCGGTCTCGAACCTGGTTTCCAGGATCAGCGAATCGCCGCGATAGCGGCGCGAACACGCCGTGATCGGACCGGCCGGGACGATCTGCCAGCGGCCGTGTTCCGGCGTGCCGAGCAACGCTGCGAAGCAGGCGTCGGAATCGAACGACGGCCAGCACAGCCAGTCGATCGAGCCGTCGCGGCCGACCAGGGCTGCGGTCTCGCAATCGCCGATCAGGCCGTAATCTTCAATCCTGCTGGGCAACGCTTCGCACCTTGCCGCGGCCCGCAGTCGCCGCCTGCAATGCCGGGCGGTCGATCGCCGCCGCGATCTCGTCGATTGCCAGCGGCAGCCGGCGGCGCCAGTTCGGGTGCTCGTTGACGGTGCCCGGAATGTTGGGCTGATCGGTCAGGCCGAGCAGATCTTCCAGCGCGACCGCGAGCAGGCGCGACCGGGTCCGCGCCAGGAACGTCACCACCCCATAGAAATCGTCGCGAGCGATGCCGTGAAAGCGCAACGCGTGCCCGAGCATGGTCAGCGCATGACCGCGTGCGTCGTCGCTTTCGCCGGGGTCCATCCCGATTCCGCGCTTGAAATGCAGATCGGCGAAGCTGTGCCAGCCCGCATAGGTCGCCAGATCGTGGGTGTTGAAAGTCACCAACGCCTCCGGCAAATAGTGATCGACGCCGAAGAACCAGCCTTCGTGAAAATGGCGCTCGAACATCATCACCCGATACGACCAGATCCCCCACGCCGCGAGCTGCTCGCGAAATCCGTCGGGCACGGTGCCGAGATCCTCGCCGATCACCACGCAGCGATTGGCGACGCTTTCCTGCGCGGCGATCGCCAGCAACGCTTCGAACGGCATTTTCACATAGACGCCGTGGTCCGCGGCGAATCCTGACGGGACAAGATAAAGCCGGTTGAGGCCGAGCACGTGGTCGAGCCGGATCGCGCCGGCGTAGCGCATCGCCGCGCGCAGCATCTGGCGATACGGCTCGAACGATGTGACCTCGAGCCCCGCCGCGTTGAACCCGGCAAGACCCCAGTTCTGGCCGGCGGAATTGAGCTGATCGGGTGGCGCGCCGACCGACAGATGCCGGGAAATCGCCACCTGCTCGTTCCAGGCGTCGAAGCCGTCGCTCTGTACGCCGACCGCGACGTCGAGATAGAGACCGACTTTCATGCCGAGGCCGGCCGCGCGCTCGTGACAATTTCGCAACTGATCGTCGGCGCACCACTGCACGAATTCGACGAACTCGATGTCTTCCGCGTCGGGTCCCTCGCGCAATTGCGCGCATCGCGCGTCGTCCGGATGCTGCAGGTCATCCGGCCATTCCCACCACGGCCGGGCCAATCTGTGCCGCAGCGCCTCGAAACAGGCGAAGCGGGACAACAGCGGCGCGCGTTGGCGACGAAATTCGTCGAATGCCGCACGTCGCCTCGGTTGTGGATTGCGGCGGAAATTTTCGAATGCCAGCCGCAGCGCCGGCCATTTGGCATCGGCGACGGCGGTGTAGTCGATCGTGTCGCCGAAGCCGAGGCTCGATCGTTCGGCCCGGCCCGCGGCCACATCCGGCGTCGAATACTCCGGCAGCTTTTCCACGTCGATGTAGAGCGGATTGAGAAACAATCGGCTGTTCGGCGAATATGGGCTGCAATCCGATGGCCGGTCGTCGAACAGCGCGTGCAACGGATTGAGCCCGACCCCGTCGGCGCCGAGATCCGCCGCCAGTTCGATCAGCCGCTCCAGATCGGTGAAATCGCCGACCCCCCAGTTGCGCGGCGATCGCACGCCATAGAGCTGCACCGCCAGAATCCACGATCGATCGAAATCGCCGCCAAAGGCCCTTGGCGGCGCGACGATCAGCGGGACGTCTTCGCTGATACCTGACGCATCCGTCAGATCGAGATGGTAGCTGCCGATCGACAGCGTCGAAGGCCACGTCACCGTCCGCTGTTCGGCGCTGCCTTGCGCGACGATCTCGACGCCGGCGCGGATCTTCCATTGTAACGGAAATGCGACAGCGTCGGTCAATTCGGATTGGCCGTGTTCGCCAAGTCGCACGACGACCACGTGATCCAGAAACCGGTGCGGAGCACGCACCGGCATGGCATCGATGATCAATTTCAGTGCTGCGGCGTCGGTGACGTGTCGTTGACCCTGACCATCGAAAAATTCGGTCTGAATCCCGAGTTCGGTCGCTTTTTCATATAGGTTCATTCGGCACGCTGTTTGCACGCAACGCTGGGGGACGCCGCGAATCCACGATTTGTAAGCAGGATAGTCGTCTCCAACGCGATTGCGTAGGGTGTGTTCCGGGAACTATGCCGTTCCAGCGGCTTTGTATATGTCCAGACGTTCGCTTATCGGATTCCACAGAGGTTACGGATTCCAGAAATGGGACGGTTGTCCTAGTCCGCTAGCATGACCCTAGGCATCACATTGAACAAAACAACTCAGACGTTCGATCGCATCGCATTCAGCCCTTTTCATATCGAGGAAATCTACCCGATTATCGATGGCGGGCGGTTTCCGGTAAAGCGGATCGTCGGCGAGCCGATCGAGGTCTGGGCCGACATCTTTCGCGATGGGCATGACGTGGTGGCCGCCGCGCTGATTTGGCGTAGGGAGCAGGACAGTGACTGGCGGCGCGCGCCGATGCGGCATCAGGTCAATGACCGCTGGAGCGGATCGTTCGTCCCGGATGCGCCCGGGCGCTACATCTATGCGATCGAAGCCTGGACCGACGAATTCGCGACCTGGCGTCACGCCATCGAGTTGAAGCGGCAGGCGGGACAGGACGTGACGCTCGACGCGCTCGAAGGCGCCGGCATGCTAACCAAGCCACAGTCCGGCGGACCCGAGGCCGTGGCGATCATTCAAGGGCAATGCGAAGCCTACCTGGAAACCGGGGACGTCGCCCCGCTGCTCGCGCCCGAACTCGCCGAGGCGATGGCCGACAGCCAGACGCGCACGGATTTGACCCGCTCGCCATTGCTGCCCCTGACGATCGACCGGCCGCTGGCGCGCAACGGCGCCTGGTACGAGATGGTGCCGCGCAGCCAGGGCACGGTCCCCGGCCAACACGGCACCTTCCGCGACTGCATCGCGCGGCTGCCGGACATCGCCGCGATGGGCTTCGACGTGATCTACTTCACTCCGATTCACCCGATCGGCCACACCAATCGCAAGGGCCGCAACAATGCGCTCACGGCGGCGCCCGGCGACCCGGGCAGCCCCTATGCGATCGGCGCGGAGCAAGGCGGCCACGACGCCGTGCATCCCGAACTCGGAACGCTGGACGATTTTCGCGCCTTCGTCGACGCCTGCAAGCTGGTCGAGATCGAAGTCGCGCTCGACATCGCCGTGCAATGCTCGCCGGATCATCCCTGGCTGACCCAGCATCCGGACTGGTTCAGGCGACGGCCGGACGGCTCGATGCGCTATGCCGAGAATCCGCCGAAGAAATATGAAGACATCGTCAACCCGGATTTCTCCTGCGACGACGCGGGATCGCTCTGGAACGCGCTGCGCGACGTCATCCTGTTTTGGGTCGATCACGGCGTGAAGATCTTCCGGGTCGACAATCCGCACACCAAGCCGTTCCGGTTTTGGGAATGGCTGATCCATGACGTTCAGCTGCGTCATCCGGACGTCATATTCCTGGCGGAAGCGTTCACCCGGCCGAAACTGATGAAGGCGCTCGCCAAGCTCGGCTTCACCCAATCCTACACCTACTTCACGTGGCGTACGCAGAAGTGGGAGCTGGAGGAATATCTGCGCGAACTCACCGACTATCCGGAGCGTGATTACTACCGGCCGAATTTCTTCGTCAACACGCCGGACATCCTGCCCTTCCATCTGCAGGGCGGCGAGCCGTGGATGTTCAAATCCCGTCTTGCGCTCGCCGCAACCCTGTCATCCACCTATGGCATCTACAACGGTTTCGAGCTGCTCGAACACGAGCCGATCCCCGGCAAGGAGGAATATCTCCATTCCGAAAAATACGAGATCAAGGTGCGTGACTGGGATCAGCCGGGCAACCTGAAGCCCTATATCCGCGACATCAACCGCGCCCGCCGCGCCAATCCGGCGCTGCAGCAGACCAGCAATTTGCGGTTTGTGCCGATCGAGGACGGTAACGTGATCGGTTTCGTCAAGCAGTCCGCCGACGGCGGCAATGCGGTGGCGGTGGCGATTGCCTTGTCACGCGATTACCACGAATTCTGGTTTCCGTTCGGCGACCTGCAGGTCGAATCGGGCGGCGAGCGCCGTGCCGTCGCCGCCGTCGAGAACCTGATCACCGGCGAAAGGCACCCGGTCGAATGGGGCGGCATTCGCCTGCGGATCGATCCGCAACGCGACCCGGCGCTGCTGTTTCGCTGCCTCGCCTGAAAGGCGCAGCCATGAATATCATGCCAACGATCATTCCGACCGAGTCTGAGGCCGCCGTTCAAGCCGACGAGCTGTGGTACAAGGACGCCATCATCTATCAACTGCATGTCAAGGCGTTCGCCGACAGCAACAATGACGGCATCGGCGACTTCGCCGGGTTGACCGAGAAGCTGGACTATCTGCAGGAGCTCGGCGTCACCGCGCTGTGGCTGCTGCCGTTCTATCCGTCGCCCGGCCGTGATGACGGCTACGACATCGCCGATTACGGCGCGATCAATCCCGATTTCGGCACCATGAAGGATTTCCGTCGCTTCATCGGCGAGGCGAAGCGGCGCGGCTTGCGGGTGATCACCGAACTCGTCATCAACCACACCTCCGACCAGCACGACTGGTTCAAGCGGGCGCGGCGCAGCGACAAGAATTCCAGCGCGCGCAACTGGTATGTCTGGAGCGACACCGACCAGAAATATCAGGGCACCCGGATCATTTTCACCGATACCGAGAAGTCGAACTGGACCTGGGACCCCGAGGCCGGCCAGTTCTACTGGCACCGCTTCTTCTCGCACCAGCCGGATCTCAACTTCGACAATCCGCGCGTTGTAAGCGCCGTCGTCCAGGTGATGAAGCGCTGGCTCGACGCCGGCGTCGACGGCTTCCGGCTCGACGCCATCCCCTATCTGTGCGAGCGCGACGGTACCAACAACGAAAACCTGCCGGAGACCCACAAGGTCATCAAGACGCTGCGCGCCGAACTCGACGCCTATGCCAAGGGCAAGGTGCTGCTGGCCGAGGCCAATCAATGGCCCGAGGACGTCCAGCAATATTTCGGCGACGGCGACGAATGCCAGATGGCGTATCACTTCCCGCTGATGCCGCGGATCTACATGGCGATCGCCCAGGAGGACCGCTTCCCGATCACCGACATCCTGCGCCAGACCCCGGACATTCCGGCGAACTGCCAATGGGCGCTGTTCCTGCGCAATCACGACGAACTGACGCTCGAAATGGTCACCGACGTCGAGCGCGATTATCTGTGGTCGACCTACGCCAATGATCCGCGGGCACGGATCAATGTCGGCATCCGCCGCCGCCTGGCGCCGCTGATGGACAACGACCGCCGCAAGATCGAGCTGATGAATTCGCTGCTGCTGTCGTTCCCCGGCACGCCGATCATCTATTACGGCGACGAGATCGGCATGGGCGACAACATCTATCTCGGCGACCGCAACGGCGTCCGCACCCCGATGCAGTGGTCTCCGGACCGCAATGGCGGCTTCTCCCGGGCCGATCCGGCGCGGCTCTACGCCCCCACCATCATGGACGCGGTCTATGGCTATCAGTCGGTCAATGTCGAGGCGCAGTCGCGCAGCCTGTCGTCGCTGCTCAGCGCGACCAAGCGGCAAATCTCAGTACGCAAGTCGACGCTCGCCTTCGGCCGCGGCACCATGACCTTCATTCGCCCGCAAAATCGCTCGGTGCTGGTCTATGTCCGGCAATATGAGGATGAAGTCATCCTCTGCGTTGCCAACCTGTCGCGCTCGGCGCAAGCCACCGAACTCGATCTGTCGACATGGAAGGGTCGCGTGCCGCAGGAAATGCTGGGGCGCAGCAAGTTTCCGCCGATCAGCGAACTGCCCTATATGGTCACGCTGGGGCCGTTCGGATTCTACTGGTTCCGGTTGTGCGAGCCCGAGCCGTCAAAGGCCGCGGCGCATAGCGTGGTCCCCGAATTTGAGACCCTGGTGGTGCCGCTCGGCGCCACCTGGAATACGCTCGGCAGGACCCGCGCGGTGTTCGAGCGCGACGTGCTGCCGTCGCATCTGGCGCGGACGCGATGGTATCCCGAGCGTTCAGCGCGCGCGATCCATCCGCACCTGACCTCCGCGATTCCGTTCGGCAACGACGGCGGGACCCGCCCGTGGCTGGCGTTCTTCGAGGCCACCCAGCGCGGCGTCACCTCGCGCTATGTGCTGCCGATGCGGATCGATTGGATCCGGTTCGATCGCGAACGCTACAACCCGCGCGCCTTCGCCGCCGTCCGCCAGGGCGCGCGCGAGGGCACCCTGCTCGACGTCGCGTCCGACCCGGCATTAATCGAGCTGCTGCTCAAGAACCTGCGATCGTCGGTCACCGTCGAGGAAGCCAGTACGCGACTCGAGTTTCGGCCCACCGCCCGGCTGCTGGAGCGACCGGAGCAGCCGTTCCAGAATATCCGCGCGGTGGAGACTGAGCAGTCCAACAGCACCGCGCTGGTGGATGAGAATTATGTCGTCAAACTGTATCGCAGGCTCGAGACCGGGATCAGCCCGGAAATCGAGATGGGCCGCTTCCTGACCGAAGTCGCCGGCTTTGCCAACACGCCGGCGCTGCTCGGCAGCGTGGAACTGGTCGAGGGCGACAGCGTCAGCGCGATAGCGGTGGTGCATGCCTTCGTCGGCAATCAGGGCGACGGCTGGACCGTGACCTCCGCCTATCTCGACCGCTTTGTCGATGAACAGCGGCTGCTGGTCGGCGCCGACCATCCCGCCGAAAGCGACGAGCAGATCCCCTATCTGCGCTACATGTCGCAAACCGGCCGACGAGTTGCCGAGATGCACGTCGCACTTGCCAGCCACGACAACACGATCGATTTCGCGCCGGCGCCGATCACCGCCGAGGACGCCCGATCTTGGATCGACAGCGTTGCCGCCGATGCCGAGCGCGTGCTCGACGATCTCGGTCGCAAGCGCGACATCGTCAAGGATGCGGACCGCGGCCTGATCGACCAGCTGCTGGCGCAACGCGCCGCCATCCGCGAGCGGCTACGGGCTTTGTTCGATGCAAATGGCGGCGGATTGAACATCCGCCACCATGGCGATTTCCATCTCGGCCAAATGCTGATCGTCAAGGACGACATCTTCATCATCGATTTTGAGGGCGAGCCACGCCGCTCGCTGGCGGAACGTCGTCGCAAGGCACCCGCCGCGCGCGATGTCGCTGGGCTGATCCGCTCGATCGACTATTCGGCAACCGCGGCACTGGAGCGCGCGCTGAAAGTCGCGCCCGACGAACACGGCAAGCTTGCGGTCGCTCTCGAAGCGTGGCGTAACCGCTCCACCGCCGCGTTCCTTGGCGCTTATCGCGAGAGCATGACCAACCTATCGTTGTGGCCATCCACGCCGGGGGCCGCCGACCGCATTCTGGATTTCTTTCTGCTTGAAAAAGCGTTCTACGAGATCGAATACGAACTCGCCCACCGACCCGATTGGCTGCGCGTCCCTCTGGCTGGCATGCTAAGAATACTGTCTCGGCATCCCGAGGAGGATAAATGACCACGAAACTTTCCGACGAAGCCTACGCGATCGTCGAAGGCCGCCATTCCGACCCGTTTCACTATCTCGGCCCCCACCGGGAAGGCGATCGGACCGTGGTGCGCGCTTTTCTCCCCGAAGCCTCGATGGTCGACGCCGTCGACGAGCACGGCGAAACTGCGACGCTGGAGCGTGTCCACCAGGCCGGATTGTTCGTCGGCCCGCTGCCCAATGGCTCCGGCCGCTATCAGCTGCGCGCCAAATTCGGCGACACCCTTGTCGATCTCGAGGACCCCTATCGTTTCCCGCCGATTCTGACTGAATTCGATCTCTATCTGCTCGGCGAAGGTACCCACCAGCGGCTGTATGACAAGCTCGGCGCGCATCCGATGACGCTCGAGGGCGTCAGCGGCGTCGGCTTCGTGGTGCTGGCGCCGAATGCGCGACGCGTCAGCGTGGTCGGCGACTTTAATTTCTGGGACCCGCGGCGGCACCCGATGCGGGTCCGCGGCAACGGCTATTGGGAATTGTTCGTCCCGGCGGCGATGCCAGGCGATCACTACAAGTTCGATATCGTCGGCCCGCACGGGCAACAGTTACCGCTGAAGTCCGATCCGATGGCGTTCGCCGCGGAGCTGCGTCCGAGCACCGCATCGATCGTGCTCGATCAGACCCGTTTGCCGCATCCGCGGTCCGCTCCCGACCGGGTCAACACATTTGATGCCCCAATGTCGATCTACGAGGTCCATCTCGGCTCGTGGCGGCGCAAGGACGGCAATCAATGGCTGAGCTATCGCGAACTGGCTGAGACGATGCCCGCTTATGTGCGCGATCTCGGCTTCACCCATGTCGAATTCCTGCCGGTCAGCGAACATCCGTTCGACGGCTCCTGGGGTTATCAGCCGACCGGACTGTTCGCGCCGACCAGTCGGTTCGGCACGCCGGAAGATTTCTGCGCCCTGATCGACGCCTGCCATCGGGAAGGCATCGCCGTGCTGCTCGACTGGGTGCCCGGGCATTTTCCCGACGATCCGCACGGGCTCGGCCATTTCGACGGCACCGCGCTGTACGAGCACGCCAATCCGCTGCAGGGCCGGCATATGGACTGGGGCACCCTGATCTACAACTACGGCCGCACCGAAGTGGTCAACTTCCTCGTCGCCAACGCGCTGTTCTGGCTGGAGCGTTACAGCATCGACGGCCTGCGCGTCGATGCGGTGGCGTCAATGCTCTATCTCGACTACAGCCGGGACTCCGGCGCCTGGATTCCCAACAAGTTCGGCGGCCGCGAAAATATCGAGGCGATCGATTTCCTGCGCCGCTTCAATACCGAAGTGTTCGCCAAATTCCCGCAGGCCACTACCGCCGCCGAGGAATCCACCGCCTGGCCGCAGGTCTCGCGGCCGGTCGAATTCGGCGGGCTCGGCTTCGGCTACAAGTGGAACATGGGCTGGATGCACGACACGCTGAACTACATCAGCAAGGATCCGATCCACCGCAGGCATCATCACGGCGACATCCTGTTCGGGCTGCAATACGCGTTCTCCGAGAACTTCATCCTGCCGCTGTCGCACGACGAAGTCGTGCACGGCAAGAAATCGCTGATCGGCCGGATGCCCGGCGACGACTGGCAGCGCTTCGCCAATCTGCGGGTGTACTTTGGCTTCATGTTCGGTCACCCCGGCAAGAAGCTGCTGTTTATGGGCTGCGAATTCGCGCAGGAACGCGAATGGAATCATGATAGCTCGCTCGACTGGCACCTGCTGGAGCAGGCGAAATACCAGGGCATCCAGTCGCTGATCCGCGACCTCAATCAGCTGTATCGCACGCTACCGGCGCTGCACGAATTGGATTGCGACCCGTTCGGATTCGAATGGATCGTCACCGACGATGCCGACCGCAACGTGTTCGCCTGGATCCGAAAGGGTAACGATGCCCGCGCCCGCTGCCTGGTGATCGCGAATTTCTCGCCGAACGTCTATCGCGATTACCGCGTCCGGGTCCCGTTCCCGGGCAAATGGCGTGAGGTACTCAATTCCGACTCGGCGCATTATGGCGGCAGCAATACCGGCAATATCGGCGAGGTTCGCACCCTTGACGGGCTGATACCCGAGCTTAGTCTGACGATCCCGCCGCTGGCAGCCATTTTTCTCACGCCGGAAGACTAAGCATGCGCCTGACCGCAGGAAACTCCGCCCGCCTCGGCGCCAGCTGGGACGGCCTCGGCACCAACTTTGCGCTGTTTTCCGCCAACGCTCACAAGGTTGAGCTGTGCCTGTTCGACAGTCAGGGCCGCCGCGAACTCGAACGGATCGAGCTCCCGGAGCGCACCGAAGACGTCTGGCACGGCTATCTGAACGACGTCTCGCCCGGCCAGCTCTACGGTTACCGCGTGCACGGTCCCTACGATCCGGAACGCGGCCACCGCTTCAACGCCCACAAGCTGCTGCTCGACCCTTACGCCAAGCGGCTGTTCGGCCGCCTGGTGTGGAGCGACGCGCATTTCGCCTATCGCACCGGCAGCGCCCGCGAAGACCTGTCGTTCGACCGCCGCGACAACGCGCGCGGCATGCCGAAAGCGGTGGTGGTCGACGAGACCACCAGCTGGGGACGGCAACAGAGCCGGCCCAACATTCCCTGGGAAGACACCGTCATTTACGAAGCCCATGTCAAAGGGCTGACGCAGCTGCGCCAGGACGTGCCGCCGGGCTTGCGCGGCACCTTCGGCGGCCTGGCGGCGCCGGCGATGATCGATCATTTCAAGCGGCTCGGCATTACCACCATCGAGCTGCTGCCGGCGCAGGGCTTCGTCGACGACCGCACCCTGGTCGAAAAGAAGCTGGTGAACTACTGGGGCTACAATACGCTGTCGTTCTTCGCGCCGGAGCCGCGCTACGCGCAGGACAATGCGCTCGATGCGTTCCGCACCACCGTCGCACGACTGCACGACGCCGACATCGAGGTGATCCTCGACGTCGTCTACAACCACACCGCCGAGGGCAATCATCTCGGCCCGACGCTGTCGTTCCGCGGCATCGACAACGCCTCGTATTATTGGCTGATGCCGGACAATCCGCGGTTCTACGACGATTTCACCGGATGCGGCAGCTCGGTCAATCTCACCCATCCGCGGGTGCTGCAGATGGTGATGGATAGCTTGCGCTACTGGGTCGAAGTCTGCCACGTCGACGGCTTCCGGTTCGATCTCGCCACCACGCTGGCGCGCGGCCCGCAGGGCTACGACCGCAATTCCGGATTCTTCACCGCGATCCGGCAGGACCCGGTGCTGGCCTCGGTCAAGCTGATCGCCGAGCCGTGGGATCTCGGCATGGGCGGCTATCAGGTCGGCGCGTTTCCGTCGCAATGGTCGGAGTGGAACGACCGCTACCGCAGCGCGATGCGGCGCTACTGGAGCGGCGAAGGCAGCCTGATCGGCGAAGTGTCGCGACGGATGACGGCCTCGTCAGATATTTTCAACCATGACGGAAGGATGCCGCGCGCCAGCATCAATCATGTCACGGTGCATGACGGCTTCACGCTGGCCGATCTGTTCAGCTACAACGAGAAGCACAACGAGGCCAACGGCGAGGACAACCGCGACGGCTCCAGCGACAATCTCAGCAACAATTGCGGCGTCGAAGGTCCGACCGACGATACCGAGATTCTGGCGTTGCGCCGGCAGTTGCGCAAGAACCAGCTGGCCTGCCTGTTCCTCGCCCAGGGCGTGCCGCTGATGCTGGCCGGCGACGAGGTCGGCAATACCCAGAGTGGCAACAACAACGCCTATTGTCAGGACAACGAAGTCGGCTGGGTGGGCTGGGACGGCCTCCATCGCGAAGGCGAAGACATGGTCGAGTTCGTCGGCCTGATGACCGAGTTGCGCCGGCGATTTCCCCAGATCCGCTCGCGGCGCTGGCTCGATGGCCGCCGCGCCGACGGCACTTACGGCGTGCTGTGGCTGACGCCCGCGGCCGAGGAAATGACCGAGCAGGATTGGGCGTTTCCGGATGGCCGGTTTCTGGCCTACGTGCTCAGCCCCGCCGAATCCGACGCCACGGCAATCTTCATCGTGTTGAATTCGGCCCTGGACGCGATCACCTTCAGCCTGCCGAAGATGACGGAATATCAGAGCTGGCATCAGCTGTTCGATACCAGTTCGGAAAGCGTGCGGGCCGCAGCGCTGCCGTCGGGCAGCGAGAGCACCGCGCCGCCGCGATCCGTCCTGGCATTCTCGGGAGCGGCCGATTGAACCGGCCGAGCTTCGGACCGCGTCTGACGCAGAACGGCATCGAATTCCGGTTATGGGCACCGAATGCAAAGCGCGTCGATGTCGTCATCGACCACGTGCACCGGATGCAGCGCGGCGACGCCGGCTGGTTCTCCGCCGTAGTCGCCGAAGCGAAGCCCGGCGCGCAATATCGCTTCCGGATTGACGACGCCATCGACGTGCCCGACCCCGCGTCCGGATTTCAGCCGCAGGACGTTGCCGGGCCGAGCGAAGTGGTCGACCACGTCGCCTACCCATGGCGCGCGCAGGACTGGCGTGGCCGGCCGTGGCAGGACACCGTGCTGATCGAAACCCATGTCGGCACGTTCACGCCGCAGGGCACGTACCGCGCCATGATTGGCAAGCTCGATGAACTGGTTGACACCGGCTTCACCGCGGTGGAACTGATGCCGCTGGCGGATTTTCCGGGCGCGCGCAATTGGGGCTATGACGGCGTGCTGTGGTACGCACCCGACAGCGCCTATGGCCGGCCCAAGGACCTCAAGGCGTTGATCGACGAGGCGCATCTGCGCGGGCTGATGGTGTTTCTCGACGTGGTCTACAATCACTTCGGCCCGGAGGGAAACTATCTCGGGCAATATGCGCCGGGCTTCTTCACCGCGGCGCAGACGCCGTGGGGCAGCGCGATCGACTATCGCGTCGCCGAGGTCCGCGCCTTCGCGATCGAGAATGCGTTGTATTGGCTGCGCGACTATCGATTCGACGGGCTGCGGCTTGATGCCGTGCACGCGATTCCGGATCAGGGCGAGATCCCGATGCTGCACGAGCTCAGCCGCGAGGTCGGCCGGCTCGCGGCGCAGACCAACCGTCACATCCATCTGGTGCTCGAGAACGACGACAATCGCGCTACCTTGCTCGATCCGAACGCCGAGCCGCCGCACGGAAACTATCGCGCGCAGTGGAACGACGACTATCACCACGCCTGGCACGTGTTCCTGACCGGGGAGAACGACGGCTATTATTCCGACTATGCGCCGTCGCCGCTGACTCATTTGGCGCGCGCGCTCGGTTCCGGTTTCGCCTATCAGGGCGAGCCTTCCGCGCATCGCGGCGGGGCGCCGCGCGGCGAGCCCAGCGGCGCGCTGCCGCCATTGGCGTTCGTCAACTTCCTGCAGAATCACGACCAGATCGGCAATCGCCCGCTCGGCGACCGACTGGAAAGCCTCGCTGCGGTCGAGCCGATCGAGGCGGCGCTGGCGATCACGCTGCTGGCGCCGATGGTGCCGATGCTGTTCATGGGCGAGCAATGGGGATCGCAGGCGTCGTTCCCGTTCTTCTGCGATTTCCAAGGCGATCTCGCCGACGCGGTGCGCAACGGCCGGCGCCGGGAATTCGCCGGCGCCTATGCCAAATACGGCGACGACATCCCCGACCCGCTCAGCGACGCGGCATTCCGCTCCGCCGTCCTCGACCGGGACGCGCGCCACAGCGCGGCTGGCCGCCGCCGCCTTCACCTGGTCAAGCAGCTGCTCGCGATCCGCCGCCGCGAGATCGTCCCCCGACTCGCAGGCGCGCGGTTCGGTCGCGCAGCGGTGCGAGACAACGCGCTGCTGCGGGCCGATTGGAGTTTTGCCAACGGCGCCACGTTGCGTCTCGTCGCCAACCTGTCGGATCAGGAACTCCAGCTCGACCAACCGAGCGCCGGCGGAACCAATCTTTGGGGAAACGATTTGCAGGGGGTAATCCCGCCTTGGGCGGTGTCGTGGCGCCTTGAAGAGACCTGATGCCTGCTGCCATTCCGATTGCAACCTACCGGATCCAGCTGACGGCCGAATTCGGCTTCGACAAGGCCGCCGCTATCGTCCCCTATCTCAAGGCGCTCGGAATCTCGCATCTCTATGCCTCGCCGTTCATGACGGCGCGCAAGGGCAGCACCCACGGCTACGACATCGTCGACCACGCCAAGATCAATCCGGAGCTCGGCGGCGAAGCCGGCTTCGAACGATTGAGCGACACGCTCAAACAGCACGATCTCGGGCTGATCCTCGACTTCGTGCCCAACCATGTCGGCGTGCATTTCGCCGACAATCCATGGTGGCTCGACGTGCTGGAATGGGGGCCGGCGTCGCCGCACGCCGCGTCATTCGATATCGACTGGGACATGCTGCCCTACCGCGCCCGCGGCGGCGTATTGCTGCCGATCATCGGCACCTCCTACGGACGCGCGCTGGAGGGCGGCGAGATCGAGCTGCGCTACGACGCCGCCGACGGCAGTTTTTCGGCGTGGTATTTCGAGCACCGGCTGCCGATCGCGCCGGAGCGCTACAGCGAGATCCTGCGCACCATCGTCAAGCACGCCGAGGCGGCCGACCTGCCCGCCGGCCGGCAGGTCCTGGAACTGGCTTCGCGCACCAAGGGGCTGCGCCACCCCAACCGCGCCGAAGCGCCGGGTTTCAAGGCGGCGCTGAAGGCGATCGTCGGCGGCGCCGAGATCATCGATCGCGGACTCGACGCCTATCGCGCTGGCGACGGCCGCACCGCGCAGATCCAGTCGCTGCACAATCTGCTGGAGCGGCAGCACTACAAGCCCGGCCACTGGCGGCTGGCCTCCAGCGAGATCAACTACCGGCGCTTCTTCGACATCAATACGCTGGCCGGCTTGCGCATCGAGGACGCCGCCACCTTCGACGCGATCCACGTGCTGGTGAAGCGGCTGATCGCCGACGACCGGTTGCAGGGATTGCGTCTCGACCACATCGACGGGCTGCGTGACCCCGCGCAATATTTTCAGCGGCTGCGCCGGCTGGTCCGCGACGCCCAGGGCACGGCGAAGCCGTTCTACACCGTGATCGAGAAGATCCTCGGCGAACACGAAGCGCTGCCCCGCTTCAGCGGCGTCCACGGCACCACCGGCTATGAGTGGATGAACGTGATCTCGCAGGTGCTGATCGACGCCGAAGGATTGCGGCCGCTCGACGAGGTGTGGCGCCAGATCAGCAACGTCGCGCCGCAATTCGAGCCGGTGCTGAAGGAAGCCAAGCGCCGGGTGCTGGAGACTCTGCTGCTCAGCGAGTTCACGGTACTGGCCAAGCTGCTCGCCCGGATCGCCGGCGGCCACTATTCGACGCGCGACTTCTCCGCCGACAGTCTGCGGCAGGCATTCGAGCTCTATGTCGTGCATTTTCCGGTCTACCGCACCTATCTGACCGCCGCCGGCCCGACCGCGCTCGATCGGTCGCTGATCGCGCGAACCATCGAAAAGGCGCGCGCCGAATGGTTCGGCGCCGACGAAGGCATTTTCGACTTTCTGCAGGACGCGCTGACCATGGACCTCAACGAGCCGGGCCGCGCCGCGCACGGCAAACCACGGGTCAGGCGGTTCGCCCTCAAGGTCCAGCAATTCACCGGGCCGACAATGGCGAAGTCGCTGGAGGATACCGCGTTCTATCGCTATCACCGCCTGCTCGCGCTCAACGAGGTCGGCGGCGATCCGTCCGCCGGTGCGCTGTCGGTCGGCGCGTTTCACGAGATAATGGCCAAGCGCGCCGCGGAATGGCCGCACGGCATGACCGCCACCGCGACCCACGACACCAAGCGCGGCGAGGACGCGCGGACACGGCTGCTGGCGCTGTCCGAACTGCCCGGCGAATGGGCCAGCGCGGTGGCGAAATGGAAGATCCTCAACGCACCGCATCTGGTGCTGGACGGCGATCGGCGCGCGCCCTCGGCCGCGTTCGAATACATGCTGTATCAGGCCCTGCTCGGCGCCTGGCCGCTGCACGCCGACGAGGCGTTCGCCGACCGGATCCAGGCCTATGCATTGAAAGCCGGTCGCGAAGGCAAGCAGGAGACCAGCTGGCTCAATCCCAACCTCGCTTATGAAGAAGGCGTTCGGACTTTCATCGATCGCATTCTCGACCCCGCGCTGTCGGCGCCGTTTCTCGAATCACTGCGCGGCCTGAAGGATCGCGTGGCGCTGCTCGGCGCACTGACCTCGCTGAGCCAGATCACCCTGAAGGCAACGTTGCCGGGCGTGCCGGATTTCTATCAGGGCACCGAGTTCTGGGATTTCTCGCTGGTCGATCCCGACAACCGGCGGCCGGTCGATTTCGCCGAACGCGCCGCGGTCCTCGCCGGCCTTGGCGATCCGGATTGGGGCAAGCTCGCCGAAAACTGGACCGACGGCCATGTCAAGCTGGCCTGGACCCGGCAACTGCTGAGACTTCGCTGCGAGCTGCGCGACGTCTTCACCAGCGGCGATTACCAGCCGCTCGAAGTCACCGGGCCGCATCGCGATCACGTCATCGCCTTTGCACGACGCCACGACCGCGACGCCGCGATCGTGGTGGTCGGTAAATGTTTCGCGGCGCTGTCGCAGCAAGGCCGGCAATGGCCGCGCGGCAACGCGTTCGAGGGCGCGGTGGTCATCAAGGGATATGCCGTGGACGGCAATGCCCCAGGTGATCAGTTGCTGCTGTCTGATCTGTTCGCTCACCTGCCGGTGGCAGTGCGGCGGGCGCGGGTGACAGCGACAAAGTCCGCGCGACCGCGGCGGACGCCACACAGCTGAGAGCCTGACTCAAAGAGTGATCAATAGAATCAGGCCTTCAAGTTCGTCATTGCGAGGAGCTCTTGCGACGAAGCAATCCAGTCTTTGCTTGGCTCCGCTGGATTGCTTCGCTTTCGGACGGCGCTTCGCGCCGGCCTCGGCTCGCATTGACGGCTGCTGTTTCAGTCAGGCTCCAAGACCCCAAAAACAAGGCCGCCCGGGATCGATGGCCGGACGGCCTGGCGGCATCGTGCCGACTCGGGATCGGTTCCCTCCTCCGCACGCCAAGGCTTCCAGAAATCTATTACCTCGATCTTAAAGTCGGCTCGCGACGCACCGCGTGAGACTACCTGCTGCATAGCAACATGTTAGTTGCGCTGATTCATGCCGCAACGCACCAGGACACCCCATCGTCACTTCTTCTCAAGTAACAGATGGCCTCGGCTCTTGATCGCCTGCTGCGCCACTTCGGCGAATTTCTGCAGCAGCCACGGCAGCGTCACCTCGACCCGGACGTGATCCTCGGCGACGTCAAGATGCCCGATCGCGGCCTGGCCCAGCGCGCGAATCCGAAACATCATGCGATCGCCGTCCCAGCGCTCTTCATCGACTTTCAGCACCGGAACGCTCGCCGCCGCGCGCGCCAATCCGGTCTTGAGCCGACGCGCCGCCTCGGCGCGACCGAGCCGGTGTGGAATTGAAACGACAAGCGGAGCTGACATCCCGGCTTCCTTCTGTGTGCCAACGACTTTACGCCCTGCGCAATGTAAGTCGGCATCGTCAAAAAAACAGAGGTTGAGGTACTCAGCTGGGTTCACGAAATGGAACTTTTCGAGATTTGGTTCGTTTTCGCGATTGTACGGCGGGGCATTTGCGCGAACCGTCGGGTTGAGGAGAGTTCTATGTCACTCGGTACGATCATTCTGATCATTCTCGTCATCGCCCTGCTTGGCGGTTTCAGCGGCGTCGGCGGCGGGCCGTTTTATGGCACCGGCTATTATGGCGGCGGCGGCCTCGGCCTGGTCATCGTCATAATTCTGATCCTGGTGCTGCTCGGCAAACTCTGATCGATTCAACTCCCGCTGGAGGCGAGCTTGTCGATCGCCGCCTTCAGCGGGGCTGATGCTTCACCATAGCCCACCCACGGTTTTGTTCTCGCAAGCAGCGCGGCCACGGCGCCAATTGTGTAGCGTTGGGGATCTAGCCCGTTCTTCACCTGCGGCCACGTTAGCGGCATCGACACGGTCGCCCGCTCGCGGGCGCGCGGCGACAACACCGCCACCGCCGTCGCCATCCGGTCGTTGCGCAGATAGTCGAGGAAGATTTTTCCGCCGCGCTGCTTCTTCGACATGTTGAGCAGATAGCGCTCCGGGCTGTCGCTCGCCATCTGCTGGCAGACCGCTTGCGCGAACGCCTTGGCCTGTTTCCAGTCGACCTTGTCCTTCGCTGTCGCTCGCAGCGGCGTCACCACATGCAGCCCCTTGCCGCCGGTGGTCTTGCAGAAACCTTCGAGACCAAGACCCGTAAGCCGTTCGCGCAGCTCGCGCGCCGCCGCGATGACCGCGGCGAAATCGACGTCCGGCGCGGGATCGAGATCGAACACCAGCCGTCCTGGCGTCTCCGGCTGGCCCGGCGCGCAATTCCACGGATGCAGTTCGAGGCCGCCGATCTGCGCCACCGCGGCGAGGCCCTCGATCCGATCGATCTGCAAATACGGTTTGCGATCGCCCGACACCTTGACCAGCTCCAGCAAGTTAGATGTGCCGGGCATGGCGTGGCGCTGGAAGAATTGCTGCCCCTCGATGCCGTCCGGCGCGCGCACGATCGAACAGGGCCGGCCCTTGATGTGCGGCATCATCCATTCGCCCACCGCCGCGAAGTAGTTCGCCAGATCGAGCTTGGTGACGGCCTCGCTGCCGCCGCTGGAGGGCCACAGCTCCTTGTCGGGTTTCGAGATCACCACGCCCATCACCTCGGCGGCGCGTGCTGCGCCAGTCCGAACAGCGGCGAGTGCTCGCGCAGGCGCCTTACGCGCCGCCGGTTGGGCGATGGCGGTCTTGACCGGCGTTTCGGCTTCGACCTCCTCGGCCGGCTTGTCCAGCCGCAGCCCCTTGAACGCCGCCTGCCGCACCATGCCGGCGCCGGTGAAGCCCGCGAATTCGATCTCGGCCACCAGCTCCGGCCGGACCCAGTGCACGTCGCTGGCCTTGCGCGGCGCATTGCCGCCGCCGAATGGATTGTCCTTGGACGCCGCGGCTTTCAGCGCCGGCATGATGCGCTTCACCGTGTCCTGGCCGAAGCCGGTGCCGACGATTCCCACATAGGCCAGATGATCGCCGCGATGCACGCCGACCAGCAGCGAACGGAATTTGCCGGCGGTCGTCTTCCAGCCGCCGATCACTACCTCATGGCCGGCGCGGCATTTCGCCTTGGTCCAGCTCTCGCTGCGGCCGGAGCGATACGGCGCCGCCAGCTTCTTCGACACGATACCTTCCAGCGACAGCTTGCAGGCCGATTGCAGGATGGCGTCGCCGCCGCTCTCGAAATGCGGGACGTAGCGGATCAGTCCTTCCTTGCGCCGGCCGCACGCGGCCTTGAGCAAATCGTGCAGCCGCTGCTTGCGCTCGGACAGCGGCAGCCGCCGCAAATCCTCGCCGTCGGCATAAAGCAAGTCGAACGCAAAGCAGATCAGATTGTCGGTGGCGCCGTCAGAGAGCGCTGCCTGCAAGGCAGCGAAATCCGGATGCCCGTCATGATCGAGCGCGACGATCTCGCTGTCGATGATGGCGTCGGGCAGGCCGGCGGCTTCGTCGGCGATCGCGCGAAATTTTCCGGTCCAGTCCAGCCCCTTGCGGGTCTTCAGCGTCGCCTTGCCATTCTCGACCCGGAGCTGCATCCGGTAGCCGTCGAACTTGATCTCATGGCCCCAGCCCTCGCCATTGGGTGGCCGCTCGACCGGCGTGCATAATTGCGGCGCGATGAAATCCGGCATCGCCGCGCCCGCGGACTTGCGCTTTGGCTTCGCCGCCGCGCGCGCCTCTGCGGCCGCACCCTGACGCGAATCCCACACCGCATCGGCCTTGGCGCGGGCCGCCCGCGCGGTGATGAACGGCTTTGGCGCGCGGCCCTTGCCGGCAGCGATGTCGGCCATCGTCCGACCGGAGGCGACCGAGCGATCCTCCGCCAGGATCGCTTCGCCGTTGCCGTCGCGGGCGTAGTCGTCGCGATGCTTGATCAGCAACCAGTTGGTGCGCTTCCCGCCGTTACGGTCGCGGCGCATCCGCACCAACACCCAGCCGCCATGCAGCTTCTCGCCGTGCAGGGTGAACTTCAGATCGCCGTTCTTGAAGCCGCGCGCGGGATCGTCGCACTCCCAGGTGCCGCGGTCCCACAGCTGCACCGTGCCGCCGCCATATTGCCCCTTCGGGATTGTGCCTTCGAAATCGCCGTAATCGAGCGGATGGTCCTCGACCTCGACCGCCAGCCGCTTGTCGGCCGGATCGAGCGACGGCCCGCGCGTCACCGCCCAGGACTTGAACACGCCGTCGAATTCCAGCCGCAGATCGTAATGCAGCCGTGTCGCGTCATGCTTCTGGATCACGAACCGCCGCTGTGTCGACGGCGCCACCGCGACGTCGCCGCGGGGCTCCGCGGTCCGGGCGAAATCGCGCTTGTTGCGGTACAGCGTCAGCTTCTTCAGGGCCACGGCAGTTCCTAACCACGACATTGTCGAGTTCGCGCACCTGCCGCCATCTTGCCGCCCGGCGCCAAAATCCGCAAAGACAACCAACTCAATGGCCAAAAATGGCGATGGTTCCCCACTGAGCCAGCGCCGAGAACTCGGCTTCAGCGATCTGTCTTCTCGATCAGAAACACGATGGTCTGCGCGGCGCGCGTGATCTCGACCCGATCGCCTGTTTCGCGCACCAGATTCGGAATATCGATCGCCGACAGCGGATCGGTGCAATGCACCTCGAGACGGTCGCCGCCGCGCAGCGTCTTCAGCGCCTTGCGGGTTTTCAGTACCGGCAGCGGACATTTCAATCCGGTCAGATCGAGCTTGGTGGTGGCCATGGCGGCGACGATGGCGAAGCCGCCCGGCAGCGTCAATCGCATTGGCGCGGCCTCGTCCTTATTGCGTAGAATGGCCGACCGAAGCAGCCGCATGCCATGGACCCGAACCGATGCCCGACCATCCCGCCATTCCCGCTGTGATTCTCGCCGGCGGCCTCGCGCGGCGGATGGGTGGCGGCGACAAGCCGCTGCAAACCATCGCCGGCCGTAGCCTGCTCGATCGCGTGATCGCGCGGCTGGCGCCGCAATGCGACGGAATGGTGCTGAATGCGAACGGCGACCCGGCGCGGTTTGCTGCATTCGGCCTGCCGATCGTCGCCGATAGCATCGCGGGATTCGCCGGCCCGCTCGCCGGCATCCTCGCCGGGCTTGACTGGAGCGCGGCGAACCGGCCCGACGCCGACTGGATGCTGAGCGCGCCAGCGGATTGCCCGTTCCTGCCGCGCGATCTGGTGACGCGGCTGCACCAGGCAAGGGTCGCGCAGAACGCCCGGCTTGCGGTCGCGGCCTCGGCCGGACAATCGCATCCGGTGATCGGTTTGTGGGAGGTCAGCTTGCGCGACGAACTGCGCCACGCGCTGGTGGCCGAGGACATCCGCAAGGTCGGCCGCTTCATCGCCCGCTATCCGCTCGCCACGGTGGACTGGCCGGCCGATCCGATCGACCCGTTCTTCAACGCCAACACGATGAACGACGTCGCCGAAGCGGAGCGGCTGGCGGAGCTGGATGAAGGGTGACGGCTCGGGGATTCTCAGAATGCCGGGATCGCCTGGCCATCCTTTGTTGAGCCCCGGCGCCAGAATTCTCCCTCCCCTTGCGGGGAGGGTCGACACAGTGGGGCTCACTTCGCCAAACGCTGGGCCGCTGCCTTCAGACGGCGCTGCGCTTCCGCGCCATCCCAAATCTCGATGAGCTTGTCCGTCCTGGCCGATAGGTTTCGGCGGATCGACGCGCATAATTCCGCTACCCGCATCGACTTGCATTCAGCGAAGGCGGTCCCGGAAAGCGCCGCGAGCGCCACGGTCTTTTTCCAGGCGTCGTCTTCGATTGTTGCCTTGTCGGCCGTGTGGTGGACCAGGCCTGCCGGCACTCCATCCTCGGCTGTGATAAGCCGGCCCGTGTATATGAGGTCGCTGGCCAGTTGATCGCCTGCGATAAACCGCAACAATTGATCGGCGAAATATGGATTTGGCACGCCGAGGAGGATTTCAGGCACGCCAATCAGCACTCGACCGGTCGCCGCGTATCGGTAGTCGCAAGCGCAGAACAGCGTCTTCGCGGCGCCAATTGCATGGCCCTTGATCACTCCTACGACCGGCACTGGCGTCTCCAGTATCTGTAAGACAAGATCGCCGAGGGTAAGAAACATCTCGCGCATCTGATCCCCAGATCGCGTCAAGGCCCAGTTCACGTCGAGACCGTTGGAAAAAAATCGGTCGCCGCCGCACAGTAAGATGGCTTTGGTCGACTGCGATGATGCATGAAAGGCTTCAGCCAACTCCCGTATGACATCGATTGTGAGGAGATTGGCGTCCGTATTTGAAATACGGATCTTGCTACAACCGTCGAGCAATTGGGTAGTGACATAGGGCATTTTCGCAAGGCCTCGCGCCGGCCGGCCACCGGCCAATTTGGTCGCGTCATTCCTTGGCTGGCAACTGGAATCCGACGCCGGTGCAAGCAAGCGTAGCGCGGATGCAGCACAGCGCAATCCGGGTTAGTTGAAATTTGCAATAAAGCCTTGGATTTCGCTGCGCTCCATCCGGGCTACAAACTAACAATCGCATCGCCTAGGCCCGGCTCTGCCGCGGCCCTCATCCTGAGGAGCCCGGCGCAGCCGGAAGGGCGGCGGCGGGCGTCTCGAAGGATGAGCTTTTCATCCTCATGGTTCGAGACGCGCGCCATGCGGCGCGCTCCTCACCATGAGGCCCGGTACCCCATCGAGGTCCGGTGCGCCCTACGGCGTCAGCACCGCACGGCCGACCAGCTTGCCGGCCTGCAGATCGTTCAGCGCCTGGTTGGCCTTGGCGAAGGGCAGTTTGGTCACCGGGATCGGGGCGATCTTCTTGGCGCGGACCAGGTCGAGTAGCTCCTGGGTTTCGCGCAGATTGCCCACATAGCTGCCCTGGATGGTGATCGCCTTGATCGGGATCAGCGGCAACGCCCACGGCGCGCCGCCGCCGAACAACCCGACCATCACCAGTTTGCCGCCCTTGGTAAGGCAGTCGAAGCCGAGCTGCGCGGTCTGGGCGTTGCCGACCAGATCGAGCGCGCCGCGGATCGGCGCGCCGGCTTTCGCCGCGAGCTGCTCCAGCGCGTCGGGCGCAGCACCATCGACGGCGCCGAGCGCGCCGGCCGCCATCGCCGCCTCGCGCTTCTTGGCATCGATGTCGACCATGATGGCGCCCTTGCCACCCATCGCCTTCAGCAGCGACAGCGCCATCAGGCCGAGCCCGCCGGCGCCGAAGATCACGATCGCGCTGTCGAGGCAGAAATCCAGTTTCTTCAGCGCGCTGTAGGTGGTGACGCCGGAACACGCATAGGGCGCGGCGGTGACCGGATCGAGCCCGGCGAGGCTGAGCAGATAGCGCGGATGCGGCACGATCAATTCGTCCGCATAGCCGCCGTCGCAATAGACGCCGAGGAAACGCGGCTTGAGACACATGTTCTCGTCGCCGGCCTTGCAGACGTCGCATTTGCCGCAGCCGATCCAGGGATAGACCAGCGCGATATCGCCGATCTTGGCGTCCCTGGCGTCGGGGCCGGCCGCGACGATCTCGCCGACGGTCTCGTGGCCCATGGTCAGCGGCAGCGACACGCCGCGATCCTTCAGCGACAGCGGCTTGCGGCCATGGCCGAGTTCATAGCCACCTTCCCACAGATGCAGATCGCTGTGGCAGACCCCGGCGGCCTTGACCCGGATCAGCACCTGGCTGCCGGTCAGTTCCGGCGTCGGCCGGTCGACCTCGGTCAGCGGCTGATGGAAAGCGGTGACCTGAAAACTCTTCATGGCGTTTCTCCCGAACGTTTCTTGTGGCTCGGATATGCCATGGCTTACGGTCGGGAGTCGACCTTCACCGGACGCAGGCCCTATGAGCGAAACAGCCGGGTGTATTGCGTCTCGTGGCGCATGCCGGCGAGATCGGCGCGGAAGGTCGCGCCGCCGAGATCGTCGAGCGTCGCGCGCAATGCCCGCTCGCCGGTGCCGATCACGACCGGCTCCAGCGCCGCCAGCAGCCGCTGGCTGTCGGTCTGGCCGAGCGGGACCAGCCGGGCGCCGGCGGAAATCCAGTTCGACACCACCGCGTGCAGAAACGCGTGCATGGTGGCGGCGAGCGGCACGCCATGCGCAGCGCTGACGATGCCGACCGCGACCGGATAGACCATCGCGCCGTCGCAAGCGGCGACCAGTCCGTCGAGCCCGTCGCAGCTCCACGCCGAGCGCGCGATCTCGATGAATGCCCTGCCCTGTGCGCCCGTCTCGAGCTGGCGCTCGCGCGACGGCACGAAGGCGCTGGCCAGCTCGGCGAGTTCGCGCAGCGCAACGGCATCGGCGAGCGACGCCGCGCGATGGGCATGGGCCAGGAACACGCCGTCGCAGAAGCCGGCGCCGTCCGCCAGCATCGCCGCCAGCCAGTCGCGCAGACTGGCGGCGTCGGCGATGTCGCCGGCCTCCACCGCCCATTCGATGCCGCCCGAATAGGAAAACGCGCCGACCGGAAACGCCGGCGACAACCAGGTCATCAAGCGATACAGCGACGCGCCCTGCTCGGCCGACAGCGGTTCGGCCGGCGCAACGACGCCCGCCGGCTCACTTGTGGTCATGCGGATGGGAATGGTCATGATGCTCATGACCGCAGTGCTCATCGTGGACGTGATGGTCATGCGCATGCGCGGCGTGGTCATGTCCGGCATGGTCATGCTTGGCGTGGTCGTGCCCGGCATGATCGTGCTTGCCGTGGTCGTGATGCACATGATCGTGATGCGCGTGATCATGCGCCGTCGGCGCGGCGGCGGGCGCATAGGCGCCGCCTTCCGGATCGAACGGCGCCTCGATCTCGATCACCCTGGCGCCGAGCCCCGTCACCATCGCGGCGATGACGTGGTCGCGCCTGATCCGCAGGCCCTTGCCGACAATCTGGGTCGGCAGATGGCGATTGCCGAGATGCCAGGCCAGCCGCACCAGCTGTTGCGGATCGGCGGCGCGGATCTCCAGCAGCGGCTCCGGCGCGGCCACCACCTCGACCAGCCTTCCATCGTCCAGCACCAGCGCGTCGCCGCCGCGCAGCGCGATGGCGCTCTCGAGGTCGAGCAGGAATTCCAGCCCGCGCGTCCCCGTCATCGCCATCCGCCGGCGATGACGGTCGTCGAAAGCGAGCACGACGGTGTCGGCCGCCGGCTCGCGCCAGCGATGTTGTCCCTGCACTTGCGTCGCGCGGATCATCTGAGCAACCTCATCAGAATTTTTCGACCTTGCCGTCGCTGATGATCTCGATCACCGTCGGCGACACTTTGAGCGGCGCGGAATACTCCCGCCACGCCTTCATGTGCGGCGCCTTGCCGTGGGCATTGAGATCGTCGCGGCTGTCCCAGCGTTCGACCACGACGAACAGGTTCGGGTCGAGAATACTGCTGTGATTTTCATAGGCGACACAGCCCTTCTCCTGGCGCGTCTTGAAGATGCATTCCTCGGAGCCTTTGACATAGGCGTCGCGACATTCGGGTTTCACCTGCGTGGTGGCGATGACGTAGATCATGTGCGCTATCCTGTTGTACTTTTTTATCGCACGACGACGTCGGCAGGCGTGATGATCTCGATCTTCGGCGGCGTGGCGAGGCACTTCACCGCGATGCGGCCGAACGCCTTCATGTGCTCGCTCTTGCCATGCGGGACCAGCGCCTCGGCGTTCTCCCACTGTTCGACGAACACCATCTTGCTCGGATCGCTGACGCTCTCATGCATGTCATAGGCGATATTGCCGACTTCCTTGCGGGTCTCGGCGATACAGGCCTTGGCGCCGGCGATCATCTCGGCGCGCATGTCGGGCTTCACAGTCAGGGTGGCGACGACGTAGATCAAGGTGTTTCTCCCGGTTTCTTGTTGGACGCGGCGCGAGCGCCGGGCGGACCTTAGGGGCTGGCGAATCTTTGCGCAATGCACCTTGACAATATTCCTATTATGAATATCCTCCTAGGCGTCCTGTCCGTGAGGGGCGCTTCTCGAGGGCGCTTGCGAAGCGGGGCAGACTACCTGGCTGGGCAACCAGCCGGGTCAATGGCCGGGCGGAGCCAGCGCAAGCTGGCGAAGCCGGGTTGGATGCGGCGTCCGCGCGGCGTGCCTCGCAAGCACACCCTCGGACGGCTTTGGGTCGCGGTCCGGCTCCACTACGAGAGCCTGCCACTTGTTAGTTGGCTGGACGCGGCACAGGCGAACGGCGGGAAACCGTCGGGATCAAGCGGTGCAGTGGCATCGCGCCTGCGCCCGGAAGCACCGCCCCGAAGCCGACAAAACGCCGCGGTGGGCGCGCCAATGCGGCGACGCGCGATCGGCTTTCACGCCGACCGCGAGACTCCACCACACCCAGCGCCGCGCGGCGCGCCCCCGCCCCTCAGCGTAGCGAGGGGTGCATGCCTCGGACTCGCCGAAGTCGCGAGAAGGATTTTGCGTGGCTGTTTGAAATTCGGACGCATCTTCGGCATGCGCCGATGTCTCGGCGAATTGCCGCGTCGCGCCAACCACGGCCGTCATTCCGGGGCGCGAGGCCGCAGGCCGCGCGAACCCGGAATCTTGCAGCGAAGCATGCCAGCCCGACCGCGAGATTCCGGGTTCGCTCACAGCTGACGCTGTTCGCGCCCCGGAATGACGGGTTGCTGATAATTCAGCGAGTCAATTCGTAGAGCGCAGCCTCAGAACATGAAATAGCGCTGCGCCATCGGCAGCACCTCGGCGGGCGCGCAGGTCAGGAGTTCGCCGTCGGCGCGGACTTCATAGGTCTCGGGGTCGACCTCGATCTTCGGCGTCGCGCCGTTGTGGATCATGCTCTTCTTGGAGATGCCGTCGCGGGTGTTTTCCACCGCATAGAGCTTCTTCTGGATGCCGAGCTTCTTGGCCACGCCACCGGCCATCGCGGCTCCTGACGTGAACACCACGGAGGATTGCGTCAGCGCGCGGCCGAAGGCGCCGAACATCGGCTGGTAGTGCACCGGCTGCGGCGTCGGAATCGACGCGTTGGGATCGCCCATCGGCGCCGCCACGATCATGCCGCCCTTGACCACGAGGTCCGGCTTGACGCCGAAGAACGCCGGCGACCACAGCACCAGGTCGGCGAGCTTGCCCTTCTCCACCGAGCCAATCAGCTTCGAGACGCCATGGGCGATCGCCGGATTGATGGTGTATTTGGCGATGTAGCGTTTGACCCGGAAATTGTCGTTGTTGCCCTTGTCCTGCGGCAGGCTTCCGCGCTGCTTCTTCATCTTGTCGGCGGTCTGCCAGGTGCGGATGATGACTTCGCCGAGCCGGCCCATCGCCTGGCTGTCCGACGACATCATCGACAGCGCGCCGAGGTCGTGAAGAATATCCTCCGCGGCGATCGTTTCCTTGCGAATGCGACTCTCGGCAAAGGCCAGATCCTCGGCGATCGACGGATCGAGATGGTGGCACACCATCAGCATGTCGAGATGCTCGTCGATGGTATTCTTAGTAAAAGGCCGGGTCGGATTGGTCGAGGACGGCAGCACGTTCTTCAGGCCCGCGACCTTGATGATGTCGGGCGCGTGGCCGCCGCCGGCGCCTTCGGTGTGGAAGGCGTGGATGGTGCGGCCCTTGAAAGCCTTGATGGTGTCCTCGACGAAGCCGGATTCATTCAGCGTGTCGGAGTGGATCATCACCTGGACGTCGTAATCGTCGGCGACCGAGAGGCAATTGTCGATCGCCGCCGGCGTGGTGCCCCAGTCCTCGTGCAGCTTCAGCGCGCAGGCGCCGGCATTGATCATCTCCACCAGCGCCGCCGGACGCGAAGCGTTGCCCTTGCCGGAAATCCCCAGATTGACCGGGAACGCATCGAACGACTGGATCATCCTTCCGATGTGCCACGGTCCCGGCGTGCAGGTGGTGGCGAAGG
The DNA here is from genome assembly GCF_013377015.1 of Rhodopseudomonas sp. Classification (GTDB taxonomy): domain Bacteria; phylum Pseudomonadota; class Alphaproteobacteria; order Rhizobiales; family Xanthobacteraceae; genus JARJEH01. Next base: position 235,560 of record NZ_JACABA010000003.1, read on the forward strand.
TGCCGTGCGACGGCCCGGTGCCTCCGCCGAGCATGGTGGTGACGCCGCTCATCAGCGCGTGCTCGATCTGCTGCGGGCAGATGAAATGGATATGGCTGTCGAAGCCGCCGGCGGTGAGGATCTTGCCTTCGCCCGCAATGATGTCGGTGCCGGGGCCGATGATGATCGTCACGCCGGGCTGGATGTCGGGATTGCCGGCCTTGCCGATCGCGCTGATATAGCCCTCCTTGATCGCGACGTCGGCTTTGACGATGCCCCAATGGTCGACGATCAGCACGTTGGTGATCACGGTGTCGGCGGCGCCCTGCTTGTTGGTCACTTGCGATTGGCCCATGCCGTCGCGGATCACCTTGCCGCCGCCGAACTTCACCTCCTCGCCATAGACGGTGAAATCCTTCTCCACCTCGATGATCAGATCGGTATCGGCCAGCCGCACCCGGTCGCCGGTGGTGGGCCCAAACATGTCGGCATAGACGGAACGGGAAATTTTCACGGACATCAGAGCTTCCCCATCACGTCGCCGCGGAAGCCGTAGACCACGCGCTTGCCGGCCAGCGCCACCAGTTGCACGTCGCGGGTCTGGCCCGGCTCGAACCGCACCGCGGTCCCGGCGGCGATATCGAGCCGCATGCCGCGGGCTTTCTTGCGGTCGAATTTCAAGGCCGGATTGGTCTCGAAGAAATGATAGTGCGAGCCGACCTGGATCGGACGATCGCCGGAATTTGCAACCGTCAAAGTGACGGTCTTGCGGCCGGCGTTGAGTTCGATCTCGCCGTCCTGGATGAAGAGTTCGCCGGGAATCATGTTGCCTGCCCTATCGAATCGGTTCGTGGACGGTGACGAGCTTGGTGCCGTCCGGGAAGGTCGCCTCGACCTGGATGTCGTGGATCATCTCGGCGATGCCGTCCATGCACTGCGCGCGCGTAATCACCTGCGCGCCGGCCTGCATCAATTCGGCGACGCTGCGGCCGTCGCGCGCGCCCTCGACGATGAAATCGGAAATGATCGCGATCGCTTCGGGATGGTTGAGCTTGACGCCGCGCTCCAGCCGGCGGCGCGCCACGATCGCGGCCATCGAGACCAGCAACTTGTCTTTTTCGCGGGGGGAGAGATTCATGCAGGCACTCGATCGATTGCAGAGCTGGCTGAGCCAGAACTTAGTTGAGCCACATCCTCGGCAGCGCCGCGCCGCCGACGCGGCCGAGCACCGCTATCATGTCGGCGCGCAGCCGTGCCGCATCTTGGGCACAGAACCGCGCCATTGCAAATCCATTCCAGGCGGAAATTCCGACCTCGCCGTCGAACGTCTCCGACGCCTCGCGCAGCCGCTGCACCAGCGCCTCGTCGCCCGGCACGATCAGCGCGGTGCCGATCGCGACGCCGCCATTGGCTACCGCCGGCCGCGCCAGTTTCTCGCCGATGTCGCCATCGAGCCGCACCGTCTCGGCGAACACCAGCCTGCCGCCGCGGCGCAGCCGCCAACGGTCGACGAAGTGGCCCTGCAACATCTTCTCGCCCATCGCCGCGCGACCGAAAATCACGATCTCGCACAACAGCAGCGAGGCGCTCTCGGCCAGTTCGATATCGATCCGCCGCTCGACACGGGCCTGGTCGAACAGGATGGTCTCCTGCGGCAACCAGGCGAGATGCGAACCGGCGGCGGCTTTCAGGCTGATGTCGAGCCGCGCCGCCGAGCCATGCGAGCGATAGACCTTCTCGGCCGCCGCGGTGGTGACGGTCAGCGCGGCGCCGTCGCCGACCGACATGTCGATGTCGAAGCGATCGCCGCCGGCGACGCCGCCGGCGGTGTTGACGAACATCGCCGACAGCCCCCGCGCTTCCGGCGATGGAAAGCGCACCCGCAACGAGCCGGATTCATGCAGATCGCGGCGGCGGGTGACGCCGTCGACGAGGCCGACGTCGAATTTCACCGAACCGCGCGCGCGATTGGCCTCAAAGGTCCTGGACGCTGCGCCGGCGCTGTCGTTCTGCATTCGCTCTCCGGCCGCGGTCGGATCGGCCGCCAACAATTACAGCGCCATCTGGCGGCTGATTTCGGCGGGGTCAAGCGTACTGCGATCGCAGGCGAACTTGACCGCGCCGCGATCCATCACGGCGAAATTGTCACCGAGCTCGCAGGCAAAGTCGAGATATTGTTCGACCAGCACGATGGCGATGTTGCCGAGGCTGCGCAGATAGGAAATCGCGCGGCCGATGTCCTTGATGATCGACGGCTGGATCCCTTCGGTCGGCTCGTCCAGCAGCAGAAGCTTTGGCCGCATCACCAGCGCCCGGCCGATCGCGAGCTGCTGTTGCTGGCCGCCGGACAGATCGCCGCCGCGCCGGCCCAGCATGGTGTTCAGCACCGGAAACAGCGAGAACACATCGTCCGGAATGGTCTTGTCGGCGCGCTTCAGCGGCGCGTAGCCGGTCTTCAAATTCTCCTCCACCGTCAGCAGCGGAAAGATCTCGCGGCCCTGCGGCACGAAGGAAATGCCGCGCCGCGCCCGCTCGTAGGGCTTCAGCTTGGAAATCTCGTCGCCGTCGAAGATGATCGAACCGCTCGCGATCGGTTGCTGGCCGACCATCGCCCGCAGCAGGCTGGTCTTGCCGACGCCGTTGCGCCCGAGCACGCAGGTGACCTTGCCGGGCTCCGCCGTAATCGACACCCCGCGCAGCGCCTGCGCCGCGCCGTAGAAAAGGCTGATGTTGTCGACGTTCAGCATGTCATCGCCCCAAATACACTTCGACCACACGCTCGTTTTCGGACACCTGGTCGATAGTGCCTTCGGCCAGTACCGTGCCTTCGTGCAAACACGTCACCTTGACGCCGAGTTCGCGCACGAAGGTCATGTCGTGCTCGACCACCACCACGGTCTTGTTATCGCGGTTGATCTCTTTCAGCAGTTCGGCGGTCTGGTGGGTTTCGACGTCGGTCATGCCGGCGACCGGCTCATCGACCAGCAGCAGTTTCGGGTCCTGCGCCAGCAGCATGCCGATCTCGAGCCATTGCTTCTGGCCGTGCGACAGCGAGCCTGCGAGCCGGTCCCGGGCATCCGTCAGGCGAATGGTTTCCAGCACGCGCTCGATCCGGTCGGTCTCCGCCCTGGTTTCGCGCCAGAACAGCGTGCCGCGGACACGATGATCGACGTTCAACGCCAGCAGCAGATTGTCGCCAATGGTCTGGCTTTCGAACACCGTCGGCTTCTGGAATTTGCGGCCGATCCCGAGTTCGGCGATTTTTGTTTCGTCGAGTTTGGTCAGATCGGTAGTGCCGTCGAATACCACCTCGCCCTTGTCCGGCTTGGTCTTGCCAGTGATGATATCCATCATCGTGGTCTTGCCAGCGCCGTTCGGGCCGATGATGGCGCGCATTTCGCCCGCCTCCAGCGTCAGCGACAGATTGTTGATGGCATGAAAGCCGTCGAACGAGACGTGGACGCCGTCGAGATACAGCAGCGCGGATGTGGTGCGGGTTTCGAGCATGCTCATCCGCTTACTCCGCCATCTTGGGTTCGATCACGCCGTCTTCGCGCGCGGCGCTTTCCGCATTGGCGTTGTCGCGCCTGGCCTTCCACGGCTCCCACCAGGCGTTAAAGGTGCCGATGATCCCCTTCGGCAGCAGCAGAGTGACCAGGATGAACAGCGCGCCGAGCATAAACAGCCAGTACGGCGCCAGCACACCCGAGGTGAACACCGTCTTGGCGTAGTTGACGACGATGGCGCCCAGCGCGGCGCCGATCAGCGTCCCCCGGCCGCCGACCGCGACCCAGATCACCGCCTCGATCGAATTGGCCGGCGCGAACTCGCCGGGATTGATGATGCCGACCTGCGGCACATACAGCGCGCCGGCGACGCCGGCCATGCAGGCCGACAGCGTGAACACGAACAGCTTGTAGGATTCGACGCGGTAGCCGAGAAAACGCGCGCGCGATTCGGCGTCGCGGATCGCGATCAGCACCTTGCCGAGTTTCGAGGTGACGACGGCGCGGCAGATCAGGAAGCCGATGATCAACGCCAGGCAGCTCAGCATGAACAGAGCGGCGCGGGTGCCGTCGGCCTGAACGTTGAAACCGAGGATATCCTTGAAATCGGTCAGGCCGTTGTTGCCGCCGAAGCCGAAATCATTGCGGAAGAACGCCAGCAGCAGCGCGTAGGTCATCGCCTGGGTGATAATCGACAGATAGACGCCGGTGACCCGCGAGCGAAACGCGAGCCAGCCGAACCCGAACGCCAGCAGCCCCGGCACAATCAGCACCATCAAAGCCGCAAACCAGAACATATCGAAGCCGTGCCAGTACCACGGCAACGCCTTGTAGTTCAGGAACACCATGAAGTCGGGCAGCACCGGATTGGCGTAGACGCCGCGGCTGCCGATCTGCCGCATCAGATACATCCCCATCGCGTAGCCGCCGAGCGCGAAGAACGCGCCGTGGCCGAGCGAGAGAATGCCGCAATAGCCCCAGATCAGGTCGATCGACAGCGCCAGAATGGCGTAGCAGACATATTTGCCGAACAGCGCCATCAGATAGGTCGGCACGCGCAGGAACGAGCCGTCAGGCAGCAGCAGGTTCGACAGCGGCAGCAGAATTCCCACCACCGCGACGATCAGCAGGAACACGGTCGCGCTGCGGTCCAGCGAGCGCGTGAGGATGTGCGGCATCATGCTTCGATCGCCCTGCCCTTGAGTGCGAACAGGCCGCGCGGTCGTTTCTGGATGAACAGGATGATCAGCACCAAGATGGCGATCTTGCCGAGCACGGCGCCGGCAACCGGCTCGAGGAATTTGTTGGCGATGCCGAGCGTGAAGGCGCCCACCAGCGTGCCCCATAGATTGCCGACGCCACCGAACACCACCACCATGAAGGAGTCGATGATGTAGCTCTGGCCGAGATTGGGACTGACATTGTCGATCTGCGACAACGCCACGCCGGCGATCCCGGCGATGCCGGAGCCGAGCCCGAAGGTCAGCGCGTCGACCCGCGAGGTCGCGATCCCCATCGACGCCGCCATCCGGCGATTCTGCGTCACCGCCCGCATTTCGAGGCCAAGGCTGGTGTAGCGCAGCATCGCCAGCAGGATCGCGAACACCGCCAGGGTGAAGCACAGGATCCACAGCCGGTTGTAGGTGATAACGATCTGGCCGAGTTCGAAGGCGCCCGACATCCAGGTCGGATTGCCGACCTCGCGGTTGGTCGGACCGAACAGGGTGCGCACCGCCTGTTGCAGCACCAGCGACAGGCCCCAGGTCGCCAGCAGGGTTTCGAGCGGGCGGCCGTAGAGGAAGCGGATGATGCTGCGTTCGATCACCACGCCGATGAGGCCTGCGACCAGGAACGCCAGCGGCACCGCGATCAGCAGCGAATAGTCGAATAGTCCCGGATAGCGGGTGCGGATTGTTTCCTGCACCACGAAGGTGACATAGGCGCCGATCATCACCATCTCGCCATGCGCCATGTTGATCACGCCCATCACCCCGAAGGTGATGGCGAGGCCGATCGCGGCGAGCAGCAGCACCGAGCCGAGCGACAGCCCGTACCAGGCGTTTTGCACCATCGACCACAGCGCCAGATTGCGTTCGATCGCGGCCTTGGCGCTGGCCGCTCCGCTCGCCACCACCGGGGACTGCTCACCGCTAAGGCCGGTCAGAAGCGCCAGCGCTTCCTGGTCGCCGCGGCTCTTGATGGTGGCGATCGCTTCCAGCTTTTCGACGTCGCTGGCGTCCGGCTTGAACAGCAGGATCGCGGCGCGCGCCTCGCTAAACGCCAGCTTGGCGGCGGCGTTGGTTTCCTTCTTCAGGGCGCCATCGACCAGCGGCAGCATCGTGGCGTCGTGGGTCTTGAACACCGACTGCGCGGCCTGGATGCGTTTCGCCAGATCGGGCGAGACCAGCGTGAGGCCGCCCATTGCCGCATCGACCACCCGGCGAAGCCGGTTATTGAGTCGCACTGCGGCCAGCTGCGCAGGCACGTCCGCCACGCTGGCGCCGGTGTTGGCATCGACGATCTTGCCATCGGCCTGCTTGATGAAAACTTGCTTCGTCGCCGGATCCGCCAGCAAACGGCCATCCTGCAGCGCGCTGATCACCGCAAGCGCAAGCGGGTTGCCGCCGCTGGCCAAGGCGCCTACGGCGGCTTCGGTATCGGCGAATGAATCATTGGCGAATTGTCCGACCGCGTCCTCGAACGGCCCTGCCAGCGACGGCAAAGTGGAGGCAGCAATCAGCAATCCTGCGAGCGCGAGCGCGCGGAAACCTGCGAAAAGCTTGAGCAATTTACGACCCCGGCAGCGGTGGAAAGAAGGCGGCGGACATCGCCGCCTTCTCCAGCTTGGTATCGTTCAGGAGCGGGTCAGGAACCCTGGCCGCCGCACTTCTTGGTGACGGTGTTGTAGTTGCCGCACTTCAGGGTCACCCAGTCGCCGATCAGGTCCTTGGAGCCCGGAAGCTCCTTCGACCATGCGTCGCCGGCCACCAGGCCCGGGGTCTTCCACACCACGTCGAACTGGCCGTCGGCCTTGATCTCGCCGATGAACACCGGCTTGGTGATGTGATGGTTCGGCAACATTTCCGAGATGCCGCCGGTCAGGTTCGGAGCCTTGGTTCCGGGCAGCGCCTCGATCACCTTGTCGGCGTCGACCGACTTGGCTTTTTCCACCGCCTTGACCCACATGTCGAAGCCGATGACATGTGCTTCCATCGGATCATTGGTCACGCGCTTCGGGTTCTTGGTGTAGGCCTGCCAGGCCTTGATGAACTTCTCGTTCTCGGGGGTCTTAATCGACTGGAAGTAGTTCCAGGCGGCGAGATGGCCGAGCAGCGGCTTGGTATCGATGCCGGCGAGTTCTTCTTCGCCGACCGAGAACGCCACCACCGGAATGTCGGTGGCCTTGATGCCCTGGTTGCCGAGCTCCTTGTAGAACGGCACGTTGGCGTCACCGTTGATGGTCGAAACCACCGCGGTCTTCTTGCCGGCCGAGCCGAACTTCTTGATGTCGGCGACGATGGTCTGCCAATCGGAATGACCGAACGGCGTGTAGTTGATCATGATGTCTTCTTGGGCGACGCCCTTCGACTTCAGGTAGGCTTCGAGGATCTTGTTGGTGGTGCGCGGATAGACGTAGTCGGTGCCGGCGAGCACCCAGCGCTTCACCTTTTCGTCCTTCATCAGGTAATCTACCGCCGGGATCGCCTGCTGGTTCGGCGCGGCGCCGGTATAGAATACGTTGCGCTCGCTCTCTTCGCCCTCATACTGGACGGGGTAGAACAGGATCGAGTTCAACTCCTTGAACACCGGCAGCACCGACTTGCGTGACACCGAGGTCCAGCAGCCGAACACCACGGAAACCTTATCCTTGGTGATCAGCTCGCGGGCCTTTTCCGCGAACAACGGCCAGTTCGACGCCGGGTCCACGACCACAGCCTCGAGCTTCTTGCCCAGCACGCCGCCCTTCTTATTTTGCTCGTCGATCAGGAACAGAATTGTGTCCTTGAGCGTGGTCTCGCTGATGGCCATCGTGCCCGAAAGCGAATGAAGCACGCCGACCTTGATGGTGTCCTCGGCCGCCTTCGCTGAGGTGAACGCGGCCAAGCCCATAACCAGCCCGGCGGTCGCCGCCAGCCAGCTCCGTCGGCTCAGTGGCGTCGCTTTGTTGTGATGCAATCCAGTAAGCATGTGGTGTCATCTCCCTGACGCAGGACGTCAAACGCTATACGGCCCCACGGCCGCCTGCGTTAACGGAATCGCAAGAACTGTGCCACCGGTCGGTATCCTGATAAGAATTTGATTTTGCTTTTGAATCTTCCAAATGCAGAACGTCTGGCGAAGCCATTGGCCCAAATTTTAGGCGCGATGATTGAATATCCATTGAGCTTTTCGCTCAATAATTGGGCGACGAGAGAACAGCTGACTAAATCTTGTCCGTAACCACATTCGGAGCGATTTGCTCGGTGGAGGTGGTTTCTCCGCGTTCAACCGCGATTGACCTTGAAAGCGCCGCGTTCGTGTTCCATATGTTATTTACGACCTTGAGAATCATCAGGTCATCGCGAGCCGCGTGTTCTGAGCCCGTCCAACGGTTTCTGGCTTGCCCCTTCAGCTAACCAAAACCGACGCCCCAAACACGCGGGTGTCTCAGACACCCCCTCGCGCGCTCCCGACGGATGACGTCGGGTGCCAGCTTTTGTAATGGAAAGAACCAACCTTTTGACCTCCTTTCAGGATTTCGGCCTGGCCGAACCCATTTCGCGTGCGCTCATCGAAGAAAACTACACCGTTCCCACGCCGATCCAGGCGCAGACTATTCCTCTCGCACTGGCCGGCCGCGACGTAGTCGGCATCGCCCAGACCGGCACCGGCAAGACGGCATCCTTCGCCCTTCCCATTCTTCATCGAATTCTCGAAAACCGCATCAAACCGCAGCCCAAGGCCTGCCGAGTCTTGGTGCTGAGCCCGACCCGCGAGCTGTCCGGGCAGATCCTCGAGAGTTTCAATGCCTATGGCCGCCACATCCGGCTGACCTCGGCACTGGCGATCGGCGGCGTGCCGATGGGCCGCCAGGTCCGCTCGATCATGCAGGGCGTCGAAGTGCTGGTCGCCACGCCCGGCCGACTGCTCGATCTGGTCCAGAGCAACGGCCTCAAGCTCGGCAATGTCGAATTTCTCGTGCTCGACGAAGCCGACCGCATGCTCGACATGGGCTTCATCAACGACATCCGCAAGATCGTCGCCAAGCTGCCGATCAAGCGCCAGACGTTGTTCTTCTCCGCCACGATGCCGAAAGACATCGCTGACCTTGCCGAACAGATGCTGCGCGATCCGGCCCGGGTTGCCGTAACCCCGGTGTCGTCGACGGTCGAGCGCATCACTCAGCGGGTGATCCAGGTCGATCACTCTGCCAAGCCGGCTATCCTGGCTCAGATTCTGAAGCAGGAAACCGTCAACCGCGCGCTGATCTTCACCCGCACCAAGCACGGCGCCGACAAGGTCGTGAAAGGCCTCGAGCGTGCCGGCATCCGCGCCGACGCGATCCACGGCAACAAGTCGCAGAACCACCGCGAGCGCGTGCTGGCGTCGTTCCGCTCCGGCGAGATCAAAACGCTGGTGGCCACCGACATCGCCGCGCGCGGCATCGACGTCGACGGCATCACCCATGTGGTGAATTTCGACCTGCCGAACATCCCGGAGACCTACGTCCATCGCATCGGCCGCACCGCGCGCGCCGGCGCCGACGGCATCGCGATCTCGCTGTGTGCCGGCGAGGAACTGGCGTTTCTGCGCGACATCGAGAAGCTGATCCGCATCACCTTGCCGAAGGAAGACCGCCGCACCCCGGGACACCACGCCGCGCCGGCCCCGACGCAAAATCGCGGGCAGCGCTCCGGCGGCCATGGCGGCCGCGGCAATGAAGCCGCACCGGGCTCGAACGGCCCGCGCCGACGCCGCGGAGCGCCCGGTGGCGCCGCCGCTGCTCCGGCCCGGCATCACGAGGCCGCGCGGCACGAACCCTCTTCGCGCCCGCAGCATGGCGCCAAGGCGGAAGGGATGCAGGGCGTCGCTTTCCTGCATCGCGAAAGCCGCCCCGCGCAGCCCAAAACCAATCAACGACCGCAACGCTGATCAACGGCCGATCTGGAGACCACGATGGCTAAAGAAGAGCTGATCCAGTTCGAAGGACTGGTGACCGAAATCCTTCCCGACGCGCGATATCGGGTTCAACTCGACGCTGGACACGAAATTGTCGCCTATACCGCCGGCAAGATGAAGAAGAACCGGATCAAAACCCTGGCGGGTGATCGGGTGACGATCGAGATGTCGCCCTATGACCTCGAAAAGGGCCGGCTGATCTTTCGGCACAAGGACGAGCGTCCGGGCGGCGGCCCGCCGCGCGGTGCGCCACCGCGGGGGCAGTTTCGTCGCAGATAAGTGCGCGGCGATGATCTGCCCCGCCGGGCAAAGACACGCTGAAGCCGCCCTTTTCTCAGGACTGACGCCGATCAAAAAATCGTGCACGTCAGGATTGTTTTGGGGGCTGGCTTCGCATAATATCGACTAATCGATTTTCGGCCGGACGACATTAGCTATCCACCGGTACAGCCGGTTTAGACGCTGACGACCCTTCCAAAAATTCGATCTCACCAGCCCGCCTGAAAATGGGCTTCGACTATATCTATCTTGAGAAGGGACTACCCCCGTGAGCATGGGAACCGTGAAGTGGTTTAACGCGACCAAGGGCTTTGGCTTCATTCAGCCGGACGATGGTGGCAACGACGTATTCGTGCACATCAGCGCCGTCGAGCGTGCCGGCCTCGGCACTCTGCGTGAAGGCCAGAAGATCAGCTACGAAATCGTCGCCGATCGCCGCTCTGGCAAGTCGTCGGCCGACAATCTGCGCGCCGCTGGCTAAGCCAGGTTTCGACGGCCAAAGCTGTCGAAATTCGGTACGCGAAATAACGAAAGGCCGCGCTCGATGCGCGGCCTTTTTGTTTGGGGAAGCGGTTTTCGAGACGGCTTCAGCGCGGGACAAGCTCGCTCTCAACTGCCCGGGCCATCGACTCCACGTCACGGTGTGCAGCTGGAAGTGCTGGTGCAGTAAGGCACATTCGTCGTCTGGCGCGGGCGGGTGAACGATCTATCGGTCAGCGTCACGCCCGCGCTCCCCATCACGTAGCCAACCGCCGGGGTATAGAGATAGCTGACCTCACTCCAGATCAGATAGGTCCCCGCCACCGCGAGCGACGAGGGTATCGTGACGGTGTCGCCTGCGCTGTGGCTTGACGTTGTCAGAGTGGCCGTCACCGTGCTTCCACCCTGGCTGACCGTCGCAGCCTTGCTCCACTGGATCTTGGCGACGTTTGAACTGTTAATGTAGACTTCCGAAATCGTCGCCTGTGTCGGGGTCGCAGAATATGGCGACAGAATCCCATAGCTGGCGGTGAAGAAATTCTTCAGATCATTGTCCATCACCGAGGTGGATTGCGACGTCAGATCCGACAGCGTGCGCGCGACCAACGTGACCTTGCGGTCAACCGCGATCCCGGATGACAACTCAACGGTGCCGAAAAACATCACCAGCATCAATGGCACGATGAAGGCGAATTCGGTCGCCGCCAGGCCGCTGCGATCGTCGATCAGCTGGACACCGCAGCGGAATAATCGGGGCCACATTCCTGACAGCGTTTTCATCGATCGATCCTAGAATGGCTCGTTGCGAAATGCGGCGGTCGCCGACAGCAGCCGCTTGCTGCCGCTCAAGTTCGAGATGTTGTAGCCGAGCCCGGTCACGAGCAGCGGCCATTGATAGAACACCCTGACAACGACGATGTCGCCGGCTGCGCCGGGGAGGTATTTCGTGTTGTCGACGAAGTTCTTGCTGGCATCGACCGGATCGGCAATCGTCACGTTGGTGAACGCGGGATAGCTCTGCACGTCGACATAAATGCCGCCGGCGCAGTCGAACAGCGCATTGATACGATTGCAGACCTGCGTCTTGAATTGATCCTTGGAGAACGCAGCGCCCTGCGCCTGTCCGGTCAGAATCAGCCGCGCCGAGTCCTGAACGGCGGTCTCGAGAACCTGGCTCGCGAAAAACATCAGGGCGGTTTCGATGATCGCGAATAGCAGGCCGAAGAAGATTGGCGCGACCAGCGCGAATTCGACCGCAGCGGACGCCCCTCGGTTCCGACTGAACCGACGCGCAATCCTTGCGACGGATGAAACGAGCGACGACGGCATCAAGCAACCCCACGCTGTGGTCTGGTTTCCCGCCAGCATAGTCAAAACTGATTGTGGAAGTGTTTCGCCGGATCGCTACAGAATGTCCCGCACCGTTAACTGCGGGCTAACCATCCGCCGGATATCCGGCGTCGCCGCCGGCTGCGCCGATCAGTTGCCCTTGGCAGCCGCCGAGGCGGCGGTCGCCTGGTTATTCAGGGTCCCGGCTTGTTCGATGGTGGACTTGAAGTAGCCTTCCGAGTCTCCGAGCGTCACGCGACGCTGGCAGATCGGCATGCAACTGTATGATTCCCGATTGACGCCGCGATAGATCGTCAGGACCTGATCGGTCGGACCCTCGACCTGAATAATGCGATCAACGACGACCTTTCCGCCTCGATCCATCGCAATCACGTTGGTGGCGCCGTAACCCTTGCCGGTTACGACGATCATTCCGCCGGGCTGCATGGTCACATCGGCGATCAGCGGATTGCCCACGACAACGGCCGAGATGTGGTCCGGCAGCTTGATCAGTTTGGCCTGATCGACGTTGACCGCGATGGTGTCTGCAGTTTCCGCCACCGCGGCTGCTGGAAGCAAGACAAGCCCGATCGCGAGCGAGCGGAGCGTAGAGAGTGCGCGCATGCGGCGCTTCGGCCTGATCGACATACTTTACTCCGGGGCATTCACAAGCCGGCAAAAGCGATACGCAGCGGCGCCGGCGCCCGACATGGCAAAGGTGACGTTAATTGATGAAGGAACCGCAAATTTCCAAATCAGCACCTTCGCCACATGTAACGGCTTGCATCCGGAACCGTCCGAGACTGCGCTTCGTCATGGTATTCACTTGCCGTTTACCGCGGAAAGCATCAATTTGCTGTAATTTAACAGGGCATTTACCGTACTGAAGAAGAGCCGAATGCAGCCATGTTTACGCAATCGAATTAACTGCGCTGCAATTTCCCGATCATAGGGTTGCTACCATGGTCGCGGCGCTGAGAACGCCGGAAAGACCAAAATGAGTTCGACAGCCACGTGTACACATGGAGTTACCCGATGAAGAAAATCGTTGCGCGTTTCCTCAAAGATGAATCCGGCGCCACAGCCATTGAATACGGCCTGATCGCCGCCGGCATTTCGCTGGCGATCATTGTCGCGGTCAACAATCTTGGCGGCACGCTGAACACCAAGTTCACTACGCTCAACACCTCACTTCACTAAGCGGCCGAGCAGGCGATCATCAAAGGCCTCGGCAAACCGAGGCCTTTTTTGATTCCATTCCGACCGATCGATCGAGAGTACTGCGTGCAATCATGAATAGCGTGGCAAACAAAACTTCCGCGCAGACCGCAGCGCGGCCTGCGATCAGGGATCTCGACGCCAGAAAGGCCGTCTGCGCGGCGCTGACGCTGGCGATTGTCGCGGTCGCAATCCGGATCGCGATGCTGTGGTGATCCGCCAGTCTGACCGTTCCGGCCTTCTGTTCGCCTGTCCCGCCAGCCGTTCGACAGACTTTCTGTTTTCCGATTGTTCATTTCTGCTGGCTAGATTCGCGCAACGCCCGCTTTGTCGCACCGTAGCCGGTTGAGTCCATCCATGATCGCTGACATCCTGCGCCTGATGTTCTTCCCGGCCCTGATGGCGTTCGCCGCCGCCAGCGATCTATTCACCATGACCATCTCTAACCGGGTATCGTTGCTACTGGTGGCCGGCTTCCTCGTCCTTGCTCCCCTGAGCGGGATGGGCTTTGAAGCGTTTCTGTCCCATGTCGGCGCCGGCGTCGCGGTGCTCACCGTAGCCTTCGGCTGCTTTGCGATGGGCTGGGTGGGCGGCGGGGACGCCAAGGTCGCGGCAGCCGCCGGACTCTGGTTCGGCTTTGGCCACCTACTCGAATACCTTCTCTATGCATCGCTGTTCGGCGGCGCGCTGACCTTGCTGCTGCTGCAGTTCAGACAGTGGCCGCTGCCCTATCAGTTCACCGGTCAGACCTGGCTGTTGCGTCTCCACAACAAGGAAACCGGCATCCCCTACGGGATCGCGCTAGCCATCGGCGCGTTGACGATTTATCCGCAGACCGAATGGATCAGGGCCGTCGATCTCGCGCACTTCGCGCTACCCTGATGGCTGAGGGAACTTCTCATTAACGCGATTTAGATACGCCTCATTAACCATGCTTTGACGAATAGCTGGTCAACTCCCATCACAGCGACGGGTCCGTCGCCGCGTAATGTGGAAAGTGAAGCGTATGAATACCGCACGCATTGTCGTCCTGACTATCGCTGTCGGTGCCGGCGGCGTTGCCGCCTATCTGGCCAGCGGCGCCCCGGAGCCCGCTCCCACCGCACCGGTCGCACAGCTCCAGACCGTCGACGTTCTGGTCGCGAAGGCCGACATTCCGCTCGGTCAATCGGTCGGGCCTGACGAAGTGCAATGGCAGAGCTGGCCCGCCTCGAGCACCAGCGCCAGCTTTATTCGCCGCAATGAACGGCCCAACGCGACCACCCAGCTGGTCGGATCGATCGCGCGTTCCCCGTTCGTAGCCGGCGAACCGATCCGCGAGCAGAAGCTGGTCAAGGCCAACGGCTCGGGATTCATGGCTGCGATCCTTCCAACCGGCATGCGCGCGGTCTCCACCGAGATTTCGCCTGAAACCGGCGCCGGCGGCTTCATCCTGCCAAATGATCGGGTCGACGTGATCCTGTCCAAGCGCGAAAAGAACCCGGACCGCGCGGGCTCTGCCGACATGGTCAATTCGGAAATCATCCTCGGCAACGTGCGGGTTCTGGCAATCGACCAGACCGTCGAGGAGAAGAACGGCCAGAAGGTCGTGGTCGGCAAGACCGCAACGCTCGAATTGAAGCCTGAGCAAGCTGAATTCCTGGCGCGGGCGCGCCAGAGCGGCACGTTGTCGCTGGCGCTGCGCAGCCTAGCCGACGCCAACGCCGCCGAATCCATAAGCACCGAAACCAGCTCCAAGCGCGACAGCATCAACATTGTCCGCTTCGGCGTTTCGACCACGACGACCACGCAGAAGTGACCAGAGGACGCGATATGAGCCGCGCTAACAAGCACCGATTGATGCAGACCCGGATGGGCCGTGCGATGGCGTTCTCGGCCGCCGCGGCGCTGATGCTGGTCCCTGCCCTGACCCCGGTGTTGGCGAGCGACTACCGCGCGACGCCGCCCGCCAGCGCCAGCGCCGGATCCGGCCTGAACGCGCGCTTTCTCGCGCTCGGGATCGGCAAATCCCTGGTGGTCGACCTGCCGCGCGATATCAAGGATGTCCTGGTCGCCGATCCGAAGATCGCCAATGCGGTGGTCCGCTCGGCGCAGCGCGCTTACATCATCGGTGCCGCCGTCGGCCAGACCAACATCGTCTTCTTCGATTCTAGCGGCCAGCAGATCGCCGCTTACGACATCGCAGTAACCCGGGATCTCAACGGCGTCCGCGCCGCGCTGAAGCAGGCGATGCCGAACGCAGATATCCAGATCGAAGGGCTCGGCGAGGGCGTGATGCTGTCGGGTTCGGTTTCCAGCCCGATCGAAGCCCAGCAGGCGGGCGATCTAGCTGCGCGGCTGACCGGCGACGCCGCAAAGGTGGTCAACAGCATCGTAGTTCGCGGCCGCGATCAGGTGATGCTGAAAGTCACCGTAGCCGAAGTCCAGCGCGACATCGTCAAGCAGCTAGGCGTCGATCTCAGCGCCAACATGAACTACGGCACCGCGGTGGTGAATTTCAATAACAGCAATCCGTTCACCGCATCCGGCAGCCCGCTGGTCGCCGGCAACAGCCTGAAGACCGCGTTCGGCGGGGCGGTGCCGTCGGTGACGGCGACGCTGCGGGCGATGGAAACCGCCGGCGTGGTGCGAACGCTTGCGGAACCGAACCTGACGGCGATTTCCGGGGAATCCGCGACCTTCCTCGCCGGTGGCGAGTTTCCGGTCCCCAGCGGCGTGACCTGTACCAACAGCCTCTGCACGCCTTCGGTGACCTTCAAGAAATTCGGCATTCTGCTCAACTTCACCCCTGTGGTGATGTCCGAAGGCAGGATTAGCCTCAAGGTAATGAGCGAGGTCTCTGAGGTGTCGAGCGACAACTCGATCGTGATCAGCGGCCTTTCTGTTCCCTCGATCAAGACCCGTCGGGTCGAAAGCACGCTGGAAATTCCATCGGGCGGCTCGATGGCGATGGCGGGCCTGATCCAGGAACAGACCAAGCAGGCGATCAACGGCTTGCCCGGAATGTCGCAGTTGCCGGTGTTGGGCACGCTGTTCCGGAGCCGCGATTACATCAATCGCCAGAGCGAATTGATGGTGATGGTGACGCCCTACATCGTCAGGGCCGTGGCGCAGAAGGACCTCTCACGTCCGGATGACGGATTCGCCGATGCATCGGATCCGCAGGCGGATCTGCTCGGCAATATCAATCGAATCTACGGGGGCCCGGGCCGCACCGAACCAGCGCAGAAATATCGCGGCACCTACGGCTTCATCACTGACTAGGCGGGACGAGGACAGGACGATGTTGATCACCAAACCCGCCACGACGATGCGCGGCCTCCGACTCGGGGCCGCATTGCTCGGTCTTGCCGCGACGCTGGGCGGTTGCACCCATACCAGCGAGGAAGTCGCCGCGAGCATTCCGAACGACTATCGGCAGCGTCATCCGATCGCGATTCGGGAGGCCGACCAAACCGTCGTGATCTTCGTCGGCAACGCCCGCGGCGGCCTCAACGCCGCGCAACGCGCCGACGTCACCTCGCTGGCGCAGAGCTGGCTGCGCGAAGGCACCGGCGCGATTGTTGCCGAGATCCCCGCCCAGACCCCCAACGCCCGCGCAGCCGCGGATTCCTTCCGGGAAATCCAGGCGCTGATGGCCGCCAACGGCGTGCCGCCGCGCGCCATCACGGTGCGGAACTATCATCCCGCGAGCGAGCGGCAGTTCGCCGCCATCCGGTTGATCTATCCCAAGATCGCCGCAGTCGCCGGCCCCTGCGGGACCTGGCCGGAAGATCTCGGGCCCTCGATCAAGAACAAGGGATATTTCGAGAACAAGCCGTACTGGAATTTCGGTTGCGCGAACCAGCGCAACCTAGCGGCGATGGTCGACAACCCGACCGATCTGGTGCAGCCGCGTCCCGAGACGCCGGCCTACACCGCGCGCCGCTCGACCAACTTCGAAACCTACCGGACCGCCAAGCCCGACACTAGCAAGTCCACCGCAATCAGCGAAGTTGGAAAATGATCAGCTACGCACGCCAAAATCAGGACGAACCGGCAGCCTCGGCAGCGACCGAGGACGATCATATCGCGCCGGCGCCGCGCGTGTCGGTCCAGGCATTTTGCGAGAGCGTGGAGACCGCCGCCGCGGTGCAGTCCGCGGGCGAAGACCGCCGCCTCGGCAAGGCCCATCTGAAGATCCAGATGGGCGGCATGGCGGCTGCGGTCGAGGCCTATCGGGCGGCTCCGACGCCGAACGTGATCATTCTGGAAACCGATCCACGCACCGACATCCTGGTTGGGTTGGATCAGCTGGCGACGGTCTGCGATCCCGGCACCCGCGTCGTCGTGATCGGCAAAGTCAACGACGTCACGCTTTACCGCGAGCTGGTTCGCCGCGGCGTCAGCGATTACGTGATCGCGCCGATCACCCCACTCGATGTCGTGCGCTCGATCTGCGGGCTGTTCTCGGCGCCCGAGGCCAAGGCCGTCGGCCGTATCATCGCCATCGTCGGCGCCAAGGGCGGCGTCGGTGCTTCGACCATCGCCCACAATGTGGCGTGGGCTATCGCGCGCGACCTGGCGCTGGATTCTGTCGTCGCCGATCTCGATCTCGCCTTCGGCACAGCGGGCCTCGACTACAATCAGGATCCGCCGCAGGGCATCGCCGACGCGGTGTTCTCGCCGGATCGCGTCGACACCGCATTCATTGACCGCCTGTTGTCGAAATGCACTGATCATCTCAGCTTACTGGCTGCGCCGGCGACGCTGGATCGGGTCTACGATTTCGGCGCCGAAGCCTTCGATTCGATCTTCGACACGCTGCGCACCACGATGCCCTGCATCGTGCTCGACGTTCCGCACCAATGGTCGGGATGGACCAAGCGCGCGCTGATCGGCGCCGACGATATCCTGATCGTGGCGGCGCCCGATCTCGCCAATCTGCGCAATACCAAGAACCTGTTCGATCTGTTGAAGGCGGCGCGGCCGAACGATCGCGCCCCGCTGTATTGCCTCAACCAGGTCGGCGTTCCAAAGCGGCCGGAAATCAACGCCGGCGAATTTGCCAAGGCGATCGAATGTCCGCCGATCGTCAGCATCCCATTCGAACCGCAGATGTTCGGCCTGGCCGCCAACAACGGCCAAATGATCGCCGAAATCGCGGCCAGCCACCGCACCACCGAACTGTTCCTGCAAATCGCGCAACGGCTGACCGGCCGCGGCGAGACCAAGAAGCCGAAAAGTTCGTTGCTGTCGCCGTTGTTGAAGAGATTGCGGGCCGGCTAAGTCCCGGTTGGAGTATCGACGTGTTTGGTAAGCGTAGCGGATCAGATAACGAGGTCCGAGGCCTCAAGCCCGGAGCCGGAGCGCTGGAATCGTCCTCCAGCGCTGCCGCGATCTCGCGCCCGACCGCAGACGCGCCGCCCGTGAGCGTCGCCTCGCCCCCGCTGGCGCCGACGCGATCGACACCGGCGGCGGCGGTGGCCGACGCGCGACGGTCCGACACTTATTACCAGGTCAAGGCGACGATCTTCGGTGCGCTGATCGAGGCGATCGACCTGGCGCAGCTCGCCAAGCTCGATGGCGAATCGGCGCGCGAGGAAATCCGCGACATCGTCAACGAAATCATCGCCATCAAGAACATCGTGATGTCGATCGCCGAGCAGGAAGAGCTGCTCGATGACATCTGCAACGACGTTCTGGGTTACGGGCCGCTGGAGCCGCTGCTGTCACGCGACGACATCTCCGACATCATGGTCAACGGCGCCGGTACGGTATTCATCGAAGTCGCCGGCCGGATTCAACGCACCGGAATTCGCTTTCGCGACAATCAGCAGCTGCTGAACATATGCCAGCGCATCGTCAGCCAGGTCGGCCGCCGGGTCGATGAATCCTCGCCAATCTGCGACGCCCGGCTCGCCGACGGCAGCCGCGTCAACGCCATCGTGCCGCCGCTGGCGATCGATGGGCCCGCGCTCACCATCCGCAAATTCAAGAAGGACAAGCTGACGCTCGACCAGCTCGTCAAGTTCGGCGCGATCACGCCGGAAGGCGCGCAGATCCTGCAGATCATCGGACGCTGCCGCGCCAACGTGCTGATCTCCGGCGGCACCGGCTCGGGCAAGACCACGTTGCTGAACTGCCTGACCAACTATATCGACGACGACGAGCGCATCATCACCTGCGAAGACGCCGCCGAACTGCAATTGCAGCAGCCGCACGTGGTTCGACTGGAAACCCGGCCTCCGAATATCGAGGGCGAAGGCCAGGTCACGATGCGCGAACTGGTGCGCAACTGCCTGCGTATGCGTCCGGAGCGGATCATCGTCGGCGAAGTCCGCGGACCGGAAGCGTTCGACCTGTTGCAGGCGATGAACACCGGCCATGACGGGTCGATGGGCACGTTGCACGCCAACAATCCGCGCGAGGCGCTGTCACGCTGCGAATCGATGATCACGATGGGTGGTTTTTCGCTGCCGTCGCGCACCATCCGCGAAATGATCTGTGCCTCGATCGACGTGGTGATCCAGGCCGCCCGCCTGCGCGACGGTTCGCGCCGGATCACCCACATCACCGAGGTGATGGGCATGGAAGGCGACACCATTATTACCCAGGATCTGTTCATCTACGACATGATCGGCGAAGACCAGAACGGCAACATCATCGGCCGGCATCGCTCCACCGGCATCGGCCGGCCACGATTTTGGGATCGCGCGCGCTATTACGGCGAGGAGAAGCGGTTGGCCGCAGCGTTGGACGCCGCCGAAGTCGCGACCGAGGTCTAGGGAGCGATCGGATGCAGACGAATTTGCAGTTGCTCTCGCTCGGTTTTCTTGCGGCCACGGCCGTCGGTGGCGTGGCCTGGGTGTTTCTCTATCCATCGATGTCCGGCGAAAGGAAGTCCGAACAACGCCGCGCGTCGATCGCCAGGCCAGAGCCGGCGGCGCGTCAAGTCGACAAGTCGCAACGCTCGCGCCGCGAGCAGGTCGAGGGCACGCTGAAGGAAGTCGAGGCGCGACATCAGAAGCAGAAGAACGTCGCGTTGAGCGTCCGGCTTGCGCAGGCCGGCCTGAACTGGACGACCAAGAAGTTCATGATCGTCTCCGGCGCGCTCGGCGCCGTGTTCTTCGCGGCCGGGCTTGTTTTCGGCGGCGGCCTGATCGCCGCCCTCGGCCTGGCCTTTGCAGCTGGCTTCGGTCTGCCCCGCTGGGCTCTGAGCTTCTTGAAAAAACGCAGGGAAAAGCAATTTCTGAAGGCGCTGCCCGACGCCGTGGACGTCATCGTTCGCGGCATCAAGGCCGGATTGCCGCTGTTCGAATCGCTGAAGGTGGTCGCCGCGGATGCGCCGGAGCCGCTGAAGAGCGAGTTCAACGCGATTATCGAAACCCAGGCGATCGGCATTCCGCTCGGCGACGCCTGCGTGCGGCTATACGACCGCATGCCGGTGCCGGAAGCCAACTTTTTCGGCATCGTGATCGCCATTCAGCAGAAGTCCGGCGGCAATCTGTCGGAGGCCCTGGGCAATCTGTCCAAGGTGCTGCGCGATCGCAAAAAGATGGCGGAGAAGATCCAGGCTATGTCGATGGAAGCAAAGGCATCCGCCGGCATCATCGGATCGCTGCCGCCGATCGTGATGCTGCTAATTTACCTGTCGACCCCCGATTACATCTCGTTGCTGTGGACTCATCCGACCGGCCAGCTGATGTTGGCCGGCTGCGTGCTGTGGATGTCCGCCGGCATCTTCGTGATGAAGAAGATGATCAACTTCGACTTCTGATGGTGCTGCATGATTGATTTCCTGGTCGACAAGCTCCACGACGCGCATTTCATGACCATGCTGCTGGCGGCGATCGCTGTCAGTGCGACCGCCTACACTCTGATCACGCCATTCTTCGCTGGAGAAACCCTGGCCAAGCGCATGAAATCGGTCGCGAGCGAGCGCGAACGGCTGCGCCAGCGCGAACGCGAACGGCTCTCCAAGACCGAGAGAGTGTCGCTGCGCCAAGCCCCGAAGCAGATCGTCTCGCGGGTGGTGGAAGGCTTTAACCTCGGCAAGTGGGTCGCCCAGGAAGCCGCGCGCGATAAGCTGGTCATGGCCGGCTATCGCGGCCAGGCACCCTACATCACGTTCCTGTTCTTTCGCTTGGTCACGCCGATCCTGTTCGGCATCGGCGCGGTGATCTATGTGTTCGTGATCTCGCATATGCAGCAGTCGACGCCGATCAAGATCGGCATTTGCATCGCGGCGGTGTACCTCGGCATGCAGGCGCCGATGCTGTTTCTGCGGAACGCCATCACCAAGCGCCAGCTCTCGATCAAACGGGCGTTTCCGGATGCGCTCGACCTGCTGCTGATCTGCGTCGAGTCCGGCATGTCGATCGAAGCGGCCTTCCGCAAGGTCAGCGTCGAGATCGGATCGCAATCGATCCCGCTCGCCGAGGAGTTCACCCTGACCACGGCAGAGCTGTCCTATCTTCCGGATCGCAAGGTCGCCTACGAGAACCTGGCGAAGCGCACCGGCCTCGAGGGCGTGAAGTCGGTATGTCTGGCCCTGCAGCAATCGGAACGCTACGGTACTCCGCTGGGGCACAGCCTGCGGGTAATGGCGCAGGAGAACCGCGATATGCGCATGAACGAAGCCGAGAAGAAGGCGGCGGCGCTGCCGCCGAAGCTCACCGTACCGATGATCTTGTTCTTCCTGCCAGTGCTGTTCGTGGTTATTCTTGGACCCACCGGAATCAAGGTCGCGGCGATGCAGTAACCGGCGCCGTCGTCGCACGCGCCGCGCATGATATCTGGCCGGAAATTTTCATCAGGAGTGACTGGCGGCCGGTCTGCCGCGAGCACCGATACCAGGGCCGTCCTTACGGTTCAGCATCTGCTTCAGATAGGCGACATTGGCGGCCGCCTCGGCCGCCGGCAGATCGGCGCTGACGATGGTTTCGGCCTCGGCGAAGCGGCCTTGCAGGCCGACCACCAGCGCCAGATTCTGGCGCACCCGCGCATCGGCCTTGCCGCTGTCATAGGCCTGGCGCAGCGCCTCCTCGGCCTTCGGCAATTCCTTGGTCAGAACATAGGACATCCCGAGGTTCGACAGCACCGAGGGCTCTCCCGGCGCCATCTTCAGCGCGCTCGCATAATATCGCCGGGCTTCCTCGCTGCGTCCCAATTGATCGAGCGCAGTGCCCTGCACCGACAGAATTCGCCAGTCCGGATTTTGGGGGGTGTGGGCGTGCGACAGCGTATCGAAGGCGAGCTGGAAATTGCCGTTGTCCGCCAGTGCACGGCCATACGCGGCCTGCAGGGTCTTGTTGCTCGGATTGGCAATCGTCGCCTGTTCGAGCACCGCCACCGCCTGAGCCCGCTGCCCAGTGGCGCGCAGCGCCTGGCCATAGCGCAGCGCCGCATCGGCATCCTTGGGATTGGCGCGGTAGCGCTGACCGTCGATCTCCACCGCCCGCTGCGGGTCGACGTCGGGGCTTGCCTCGCCCCTGGCGCCAAGCGAACCTGTGATGTCGGGCATCCCCGCGGTCTGGCAGCCGGCCAATCCCACGGCCAAGCTCGCGGTCAGGGCCGCGGAGCCGAGAAACCGGGCAAGACAACGCTGCTGACGCATGGCACCTTAACTCGCAAGGGCGGATCGACCGGACGAAAGACCCTTTAGCAATGGACCGTTAACCCTAATGTCTGGTTAATCGGCGTTCGCTCGCCGGCCTACAGCGCCACCACTCGAAAGACCCCGCCGAAATGCAGTCCATCTTTGCCGCCGCATCGGACCAAACCGCCATCCCGATTACCCTTGTCACCAAAGCGACCTGGGACGCGGCCTCAGCCGCGCTTCCGGAACCCGCACAGCGCTTTGCCAAAGCCAACGGCTACACCGCCAAGCCCGGCCAGTTCCTCGCCTTGCCATCCCCCGCAGGCGACATCGCCGCCGTGCTGTTCGGTCTGGATGACCCCGCGGCCAAATCGCACGATCCTTTTCGGGCCGGACAACTGCCGGGCCTGCTGCCACCGGGGCTGTATCGCTTCGCCGATGCGCCGCACGACATCCGGCTGGCGGCGCTGGCTTTCGCGCTCGGCAGCTACAAGTTCGGACGCTATCGCAAGACCGATGCGCCAACCGCCAGGCTGGTCGCGCCGGAGGGCGTCGACGTCGCCGCGATCGAACGGATCGCGGAAGCTGCGATGCTGGCACGCGATCTGATCAACACCCCGTCCAACGACATGGGGCCGGCGGAACTGGCCGACGCCGCGCAGCAATTGGCGCATCGCTTTGGCGCCGCGTTCAATTGCACCGTCGGCGATGATCTCACACGGCAGAACTTCCCGCTCATCCATGCGGTCGGCATGGCGTCGGCGCGCGCACCACGGCTGATAGATTTCGCTTGGGGCGATCCGGCGCATCCAAAAGTAACGCTGGTCGGCAAGGGCGTCTGTTTCGACACCGGCGGTCTCGACCTCAAGCCATCCAGCGGCATGCTGATCATGAAGAAAGACATGGGCGGCGCCGCCAACGTGCTGGCGCTGGCGTCGATGGTGATGGATGCGAAGCTGAAAGTCCGGCTGCGCGTGTTGATCCCGGCGGTCGAGAACGCGGTCGCCGGCAATGCGATGCGACCGCTGGATATCTTCGCCTCGCGCAAGGGGCCGACGGTCGAGATCGGCAATACCGACGCCGAGGGGCGTCTGGTGCTGGCCGACGCGCTGGCCTATGCGGACGAAGAGGCGCCGGACCTGCTGATCGATCTCGGCACCCTGACCGGCGCCGCGCGGGTGGCGCTCGGTCCCGATTTGCCGCCTTACTACACCGACGATGAGACACTGGCGCTGGACCTCGCCCGCTGCGCCAGGGCCGAAAATGATCCGCTGTGGCGGCTGCCGCTGTGGGCCCCCTATGATGCGTGGCTGGATTCGAAAGTCGCAACCATCAACAACGCGCCCTCCGGCGGTTTCGCCGGCTCGATCACCTGCGCGCTATTCCTGCAGCGCTTCGTCGAGCGGGCGAAGAGCTGGCTGCACGTCGATATCTATGGTTGGACGCCGACGGCCAAGCCGGGCCGTCCCGAAGGCGGCGAATGCCAGGCCGCGCGCGCGATCTACGCCTTGCTGAGCGAACGCTATGGATGACCGGCGGCTGACGCCGGCGCGGCCCGACCTCGCGGCGAAATATCTCGAGGGCAAGGTCGCGGCGACACGCTTCGTCAGCGGCGAGGAGTTCGAGGTGTTCGACGGTATCGCGCCGCTGCGCCGCGAGCCGTTTTCCGGGGCGATGCTGGACACCCAGGCGTTGCACGGCGAACGCGTCACGGTCTACGACCGCAACGATGAGGGCTGGGCCTGGGGCCAGCTCGTCAGCGACGGTTATGTCGGGTGGCTGCCCGACATCGCGCTCTACAAGCCCGGCGCGGAGCCGACCCACAAGGTCACGGCGTTGCGGACCTTCGCGTTTCCCGGGCCGTCGATCAAACTGCCGCCCGCCGATACACTCCCGCTCGGCGCAAGGATCGCTGTCGTCCGCGACGACGGCGTCTTCGCCATCACCGCCAACGGCCAGTACATCCCAAGCCGGCATGTCGGCGAACTGGATAGCTTCGAGAATGATTTCGTTGCCGTCGCGGAACGGTTTGTCGGCACGCCCTATCTGTGGGGCGGCAAGACCAGTCTCGGCATCGATTGCTCGGGACTGGTGCAGATCGCGCTGAACGCCAGCGGCACCGGTTGTCCGCGCGACAGCGATATGCAGGAGGGCGCGCTGGGACGTGCGCTGCCGGTGTCGGAGCTATCCACTCTGCGACGCGGCGACCTGATGTTTTGGAAGGGCCATGTCGCGATCGTTCGCGACGCCGTTACGATCGTCCACGCCAACGCCCATCATATGGCCACCGCAATCGAACACACCGCCGCTGCAATCGCGCGGATCAAGGCGGCAGGCAGCGACGTCACCAGCATCAAACGGCTCGATTGAGATAGTCCCGCAGCCGACCGCGATGGAGCGCCAGCCATTGCAGCGCGCTGACCAGCAGCGCGTTCAGGACCTCACCGCGATCCAGCGCGGCCAGCGCCTGGTCGATCGAGACCACAAACGGGTGGGTGTCCTCGTCTTCATCGGCGACACCACCGCGCGACGGAATCTCCGCGCAATCGATGAAGCCGGCGAAGAACGTCACATATTCGTCGGTGAATCCCGGCGTCGCCAGCACGCTGAACAACTCCACCAGCCGTTGCGGCGCCACGCCGATTTCCTCGAGGCATTCGCGCCGCGCCGCAGCATCCGGCGTCTCGCCCGGCTCGATCCGCCCGGCCACGATCTCCACCATGTCGCCGCGCCCGGTCGCGAGATGCGCCGGCAGCCGGAACTGGCGTATCAGGGCCACCTGATCGCGCCCCAGATCGATCGCCAGCACCGCGGCAACGCGGCTGGCACGCAGCACGTCGCGCCGCTGCAGCAATGGCGGCTCGCCGTCACGCTGCAGCGAGACTTCATAGCGCTCATAGGCCATGAAACCTTGTCCGATCAGCATGGGGGCCGAGATCGTGACATCCGCCTTGCCGTCCGCGAGCATGTTGATGCTGTCGTCGCCGTCGCTCATCTCTGTTCCTATTGAGCAGCGCCGCCGCCCGGCGCGATCTCGAGCCGGAACGCGGCGGCGAACAGCGCCCGCGTATAATCGGTCTTGGGGTGCGCGAACAACTCCGACGCCGGCCCCTCCTCAACTACCTTACCCTGCCGCATGACAATCAGATGACTGGCGAGCGAGGCCACCACGCGCAAATCGTGCGAGATGAACATGTAAGTGAGGTCACGCTTGCGCTGCAATTCGCGCAGCAGATCGACCATCTGTGCCTGAAACAACATGTCGAGCGCGCTGGTCGGTTCATCCAGAACCACGAAATTCGGCTCCAGCACGGCGGCGCGCGCGATGCTGATGCGCTGACGCTGGCCGCCCGAGAATTCATGTGGATAGCGAAACCGAGTCACCGGATCGAGGCCGACGTCAGTCAGAGCCTTGATCACGCGGGCTTCGCGCTCGTTTTCAGACAGCCCGGGCTGATGCACGCTGAGGCCCTCGGCAACGATGTCGCCGACCGACATCCGCGGGCTGAGCGCGCCGAACGGATCCTGAAACACGATCTGCATGTCGCGGCGGAACGGCCGCATCTCCTTGAATTTCAGGCCCTGGATATTCTTGCTGAGAAACACGATAGGGCCATCGGAGGAAATCAGCCGCAGCAGCGCCAGCCCGAGCGTGGTCTTCCCCGAGCCGGATTCGCCGACCACGCCGAGCGTCTCGCCCTTGCGCACCGACAGGGTGACACCATCGACCGCCTTGATGTGGCCGACGGTCTTGCGCAGAAAGCCGCGCTTGATTGGAAACCAGACTTTCAGATCGTCGGTCGACATCACCACCGGCGCGTCCGGCCGCGGCGGCGCCGGGTCCGGCTTCGGCTCGGCGGCGAGCAACGCGCGGGTGTAGGGATGTTTCGGCGCGGTAAAGACCTGCTCGACCGGGCCTTGCTCGACGATCTTGCCGCCGTTCATCACGCAGACCACATCGGCGATGCGCCGGACGATGCCGAGATCGTGGGTGATGAACAGCAGGCTCATGCCGAGCCGCGCGCGGATCTCCGCCAGAAGCGTCAGGATCTGGGCCTGCACAGTGACGTCGAGCGCGGTGGTCGGCTCGTCGGCAATCAGCAAATCGGGCTCGTTGGCGAGCGCCATCGCGATCATCACCCGCTGCCGCTGTCCGCCCGACAATTGGTGCGGATAACTCGCAAGCCTGGTTTCGGGCTCGGGAATCCCGACCTGGGTCAGCAGCTGCAGCGTCCGCTCCCGCGCCTTGATGCCGCGAACCCCGCCATGGAGCTGCAGGATCTCGGCGATTTGCGCCTCGATCGTGTGCAACGGATTGAGCGATGTCATCGGCTCCTGGAAGATGATCGAAATCTCATTGCCACGGATCGAACGAATCTGCTGCTCCGGCATGGTGAGCAGCTCACGGCCCTTGAAGTGGATGCTGCCGGAAGGGTGCGACGCGGTCGGATAAGGCAGCAGTTTCAGAATCGACAGCGCGCTGACCGATTTGCCGGACCCTGACTCGCCGACCAGCGCCACGCATTCGCCGCGCCTGATCTCAAATGAAATGTGGTCGACCGCGACCGACGTGCCGCTCGGCTGGTGAAACGCCACCGACAGGTCGCGGACATCGAGCAAGGGCTGGTTGATGGCGTCCATCAGGAGAGCTCGCTGATCAGGCGGGAGACGTTCTCCGGGCTCGCATCGACAAATGACATTCCGTCCGGCAGCTTCATTCGAATATCGGAAGAGAGCACTCTGCCGCAACCGTCTCGAAACGCCGTGACGACATGAATAGAGTCGGCCAACTTCGGCATTCCGGCAATTCGACGATAGCTGGCCGTCTCAATCAGGATTTCTCGACTGACGGGACGCAGTTCGAAAATGCCGCTCCAAACGATCAAATTCAAATAGTAACGTCTTTGATTAGCGTCGGCCTTCGGAAGTACTTCGGCAAGCGTCAATTCGCTGGTCACGGCAATCCCGGTCTTAACTCGCAGCAGACCAAAAAGCTGCTCAAGGGGTCCAGCAATCTCTTCGCTACCCTCGCCAGCGTAGATAAATACGTTGGAATCGAGATAGAGGCGGAATGCACTGAGCTCAGTCATTCCCATTCGTCTCGCTGGCGTCGCCACTCCGCGTCAATTTCCTCCTTGGTGCGGAAAGGAGGCCGCCGCATTGCAAAAATCTCTTCCAGTGTCGGCCGCGCCTTAGGCGCGCCTTCCACCTCCTCGATTGTCACCGTCACAACCGACGCCTCCAAACCCTCGCGCAAATCTTCAGGAAGACTTGAAACCGGATAGTTTTCCTTCACGATCCTGTTCATCAGCGACCTCCTTCCACCCGACAACCTACCACATTCTCACCTGAACGTCTTGCGCGGATCGAACGCGTCGCGGACGCCCTCACCGATGAAGATCAATAGCGACAGCATGATCGCCACAGCGAAGAAACCGGTGAAGCCGAGCCACGGCGCCTGGACGTTGGCCTTGCCCTGCGACAGCAATTCGCCGAGCGACGGCGAGCCCGGCGGCAGGCCGAAGCCAAGGAAGTCCAGCGCGGTCAGCGTCATCACCGAGGACGAGACGATGAACGGCAGGAAGGTCATGGTCGCCACCATCGCATTCGGCAGCAGATGCCGGATCATGATCTTGGCGTTCGACACGCCGAGCGCGCGCGCGGCCATGATGTATTCGAAATTGCGCCCGCGCAGGAATTCGGCGCGCACCAGGCCGACCAGCGACACCCAGGAGAACAGCAGCAGGATTCCCAGCAGCACGAAGAATCCGGGCACCAGCACAGAGGACAGGATCAGCAACAGATACAGCGACGGAATCGCGCTCCAGACTTCGATGAAGCGCTGGAACAGCAGATCGATCCAGCCGCCGAAATAACCCTGTACGCCCCCCGCAGCGATGCCGATCACCGACGAGATGATGGTGAGCGCCAGCCCGAACAGCACCGAGATCCGGAACCCGTAGATCAGCCTCGCTACCACGTCGCGGCCCTGATCGTCGGTGCCAAGCCAATTGTATTCGAGATCGCGGCAGCTCTTCAGCCCCTTCTTCTCCACCACCGGCTTGCATTGTTCTTCGGTCAGCATCCAGGTTGGCTTCGACGGCGCCGGGGTCGGCAAATCGAGATTATGGGTATCGTAGGAATAGCGCACCAGCGGCCACAGGATCGTGCCGCCCTTCTCGGCGATCAGCTTCTGCAGAAACGGATCGCGATAGTCCGCAGCGGTCTCGAAATCGCCGCCGAACGTGGTCTCCGAATAGCTGACGAAGGCCGGAAAATAGGCGCGGCCATCGAACTTGATGAAGAACGGCCGATCATTGGCGATCAGCTCGGCGAACAACGAAACGAAGAACAGCAGTAGAAAGATCCAGAACGACCAGTAGCCGCGACGGTTCGACTTGAAGTTGAGCCAGCGCCGGCGATTGAGCGGCGACGGACTGAACCAGTGGCGGGTCGACGGCACCGCCTCGCCAAGCGGCGCGGTCGCGGTGGCCTCGATCGGTTCGCGCGCGGTGATCGTCATCAGACTTCCCGCGCCTCGAAATCGATCCGCGGATCGATCCACATATAGGCGATATCGGAGATCAAATTGACCACGAGACCGACCAGCGAAAAGATGAACAGCGTACCGAACACCACCGGATAGTCGCGATTCAGCACGCTCTCGAAACCCAGCAGCCCGAGCCCGTCGAGCGAGAAGATGGTCTCGATCAACAGCGAGCCCGAGAAGAAGGCATGGATGAAGGCGCCGGGGAAGCCGGCGATCACGATCAGCATCGCGTTGCGGAAGATGTGGTTGTACAGCACCTGGGTCTCGCTGCAGCCCTTGGCGCGCGCGGTCATTACATATTGCTTGCGGATCTCGTCAAGAAACGAATTCTTGGTCAGCAGCGTCATGGTGGCGAAGGCGCCGAGCACCATCGAGATCAGCGGCAGCGTGATGTGCCAGAAATAATCGATGATCTTCCAGTACCATGGAAATTGACTCCAGCCGTCGGAGGTCAGCCCGCGCAGCGGGAAGATGCTCCAGAACGAGCCGCCGGCGAACAGGATGATCAGCAGGATCGCGAACAGGAAGCCCGGAATCGCGAAGCCGACGATGATCACCGCCGAGGTCCAGGTATCGAATTTCGAGCCGTCTTTCACCGCCTTGCGGATGCCGAGCGGGATCGAAATCAGATAGGTCAGCAGTGTCATCCAGATCCCGAGCGACATCGAGACCGGCAGCTTCTCCTTGACCAGTTGCAGCACGCTGACGTCGCGAAAATAGCTCTTGCCGAAATCGAACCGCGCAAAATTCCACAGCATCAGCGCGAAGCGCTCCGGCGCCGGCTTGTCGAAGCCGAACTGCTTCTCGAGGCTCTTGACGAATTCCGGATCGAGCCCCTGCGCGCCGCGGTATTTCGAATTCACCGCGTCGGACGCGGCGCCGACTTGATTGCGGGCGCCAAAATCTCCTCCTGACGAGCCCGAGACCCGCGACGCTGCGCCGGTATCCGCACCCGAGAGTTGCGCGATCACCCGCTCGACGGGACCGCCCGGCGCGAACTGCACCACGACGAACGACACGAACAGGATTCCCAGCAACGTGGGAAACATCAGCAGGATGCGGCGGGCGATATAAGCGCTCATGAGCTATTTCGCCTCGCCAGTGGCCGGCTTCGCGGTCGACCACCACAGATCCGGGACCCCGACGCCGATATATTTCGGCAGGTTCGGCGGGTGGCCGAACACGTCCCAATAGGCCAACCGGTGTGAATTAGCGTACCATTGCGGCACCCAGTAGCGCCCGGCGCGGATGATGCGATCAAGCGCGCGCGCCGCGACCACCAGTTTCGCGCGGGTATCGGCAGCGATCACCAGATCCATCATCGCGTCGATCGCCGGATCGGAAATCCCGGCCAGATTGTTCGAGCCTTTGGTGACGGCAGACCGAATCGAGAAGAACGAGCGCAGCGAATCGCCCGGCACGGTCGAAAAGCTGAATCGCTCGATGGTGATGTCGAAATCGAAATCGTCGCGGCGCGCGCGGAATTGCACCGGATCGACCAGCCGTAGCGTCGCCTCGATCCCGAGCGT
This sequence comes from Rhodopseudomonas sp., assembly GCF_013377015.1. GTDB lineage: Bacteria > Pseudomonadota > Alphaproteobacteria > Rhizobiales > Xanthobacteraceae > JARJEH01. The sequence goes on from NZ_JACABA010000003.1 coordinate 266,169, forward strand.
GCCGAGATTCTTGATATAGGGCATGTGATGTGGCTGAAAGGTCGGCTCGTCGAGCAGGAATTCGATCTTGAATGGCTCGCCCTGCGGCGTCAGCCGCTTGCCGTCCCTGATCACGCAACCGGCCTCGTTCAACAGTTGCACCGCCTTCTTCAACAGCGCGCGATCCTGCCCGGAGCCGTCCGAGGTCGGCGGCACGTAGGGCGCGCCGAACACTTCGTCGGGCACCTTGCCGCGGAACGGTTCCAGCAAGGCGAGTTCGTCAGGCGACGGCAGACCGTTCGCCATCATGTCGGAATTCTGGAACGGCGACACCGTGCGCACATAGGCGCCGTACATGATGCTCTTGTTGGTCCATTCGAAATCGAACGCGTAGCCCAGCGCCTCGCGCACCCGCGGGTCCTTGAATTTGTCGCGCCGGGTGTTGAGAAACCAGCCCTGCGCTCCCGACGGCGTTTCATCCGGCAGTAGCTCGCGTTTGACCCGGCCGTCGGCCACGGCCGGAAAATCATAGCGGGTATTCCAGGTTCGCGAGGTGAACTCCTCGCGGAACAGATAGTTACGACCGGTAAACCCCTCGAAGGCGACGTCGCGGTCGCGATAGAAATCGTAGCGAATACCATCGAAATTGTAGCTGCCGCGGCTAACCGGCAGCTCGGCGCCCCACCAATCCTTGACGCGGTCGAATTCGATGTAGCGGCCAACCTCAAACTTGCCGACCTTGTAGGGTCCGCTGCCGAGCGGAATCTCCAGCGTCGATTCGTCGAACGGCTGCCTGGCGTAGTAGGCCTGCGAGAAGATCGGCAACCCGGCCACGAACAGCGGCACGTCGCGGCCGCGCTTCGGCGCGAAGGTGACGACCAAGGTGGCGTCGTCGGGCGCTTCCGCTTTCACCATGTCGCGCATCTGCTGGGTGATCAGCGGATGGCCCTTGGTCTTCAGCGCGGTCAACGAGAATGCCGCGTCTCTTGCGGTCAGCTTGCTGCCGTCGTGAAACCGCGCTTCCGGGCGCAGCGCGAAGCGATAGATGAGCCCGTCGGCGGAAGTCGCCACCGATTTGGCGACCAGCCCGTACATCGCATCGGGTTCGTCGCCGGCACGGATCATCAACGGCGCGAAGGTTGCGCCCATGCCCTGGGCGCCATCGCCCTTCAGGATGTAGGCGTTGAGCGAATTGAAGGTCTGGAACGACTGGTTGAAGGCGCGGCCCGACGGGATGGAGCTGAACACCCCGCCTTTCGGCGCGTCGACATTAACGTAGTCGAAATGGTGGAAGTCAGCCGGATATTTCAGATCGCCGAAGGCCGAGATGCCGTGGGCCAGGGTTTCGCCCTCAGCCTCAGCCGCCGCCGCGAGTGACAGCCGTGTCGCCGCCAGCGCGCCGATGCCGAGCCCGAGCACATTGCGGCGGTTGAGCGGCGCCATGCGCAGAAGATTCCTCAAGAGCGTTTGCCGATCTTGGCGGCCTTCTCGGGATCGTACCACCACAGCGACGGCAGTCCGGCGCGGGCGTATTTCGGCAGCGGCTCGGCGTGGCTGAAGCGGTCCCACCGCGCATAGCGCGCGAAGCCGTAGGTGAATTGCGGCACCACGTAGAAATTCCACAGCAGCACGCGGTCGAGCGCCCGCGTCGCCGCGACCAGCTCGTTTCGGTTCTTGGCGAAAATCACCTTTTCGATCAGCGCATCGACCGCCGGATTCTTGACGCCGATGCTGTTGCGCGAGCCCGGTTGATCGGCGGCCTGCGAGCCCCAATATTCCCGCTGCTCGTTGCCGGGCGACAACGATTCGCCCCAGACGTCGGTGATGATATCGAAATCGAACGCCCTGATCCGGTTCTGATATTGCGCGTCGTCGACGATCCTGATCGCGACGGTGACGCCGATCCGCTCCAGCGACGGCTTGTAGAACAGCGCGATTCGTTCCGAGGACGGATCCTGCACCAGGATTTCGACATTGACCGGCTTGCCGGCGGGATCGACCAGCAGGCGATCGCGCACCTCGAATTTGGCCTCCCGCAGCAGCTTCATCGCCTCGCGCAGATTGCCGCGCACCGCCTCGGGGTTGCCGCCGACCGGATTGGCATAGGGGGTGGCGAACAGTTCGGCCGGCACCTTGTCGCGTACGGTGTCGAGGATCGCCAGTTCGTCGCCCTGCGGAATTCCCGACGAGGCGAGTTCGGTGCCTTCGAAGTAGCTGTTGATCCGCTTGTACTGGCCGTAGAACAGCTGCTTGTTCATCTCTTCGAAATCGAACGCGTAGTTGAAGGCGCGGCGCAGCCGGGCATCCTTGAACATATCGCGACGCAGGTTGAGCACGAAGCCCTGCATCCGCCCGGAATCGTTGATCGGGAATTCTTCCTTGACCACGCGCTTCTCGGTCACGGCGGGAAAGTCATAGGCCGTGGCCCATTGCTTGGCCGAGTTCTCGACGATCCAGTCGGCCTGATCGGCCTTGAAGGCTTCCAGCGCGACCGTGTTGTCGCGAAAGAATTCGAATCGCAATTCGTCGAAATTGTTCTGGCCGGTCCGGGTCGGCGTCGCCGCGCCCCAGTAATCCTTGACCCGCTCCAGCGTCACCGACCGGCCGGCGACGAACTCCTTGATGCGATACGGCCCCGAGCCGAGCGGCTTTTCCAGCGTGGTCGCCGAAATGTCGCGCTTGCGGCCCTGATCGTCGCTGCCTTCCCACCAGTGCTTCGGCAGCACCACGAGTTCGCCGACGATGGTCGGCAATTCGCGATTGCCGGGCGCGTCGAAGCTGAAGGTGATCTCACGGTCGCCGGTCTTTTCGGTCTTGATCACGTGACGATAATACGAGGCGTAGCGCGGACTGTATTGCTTCAACGCTTCCAGCGAGAAGATCACGTCCTCCGGCGTCACCGGCTTGCCGTCGTGCCAGCGCGCATCCGCCCGCAGCCGGTACTTCACCCATGAGAAGTCGTCGGGATGAGCGGCGGCTTCCGCCAGCAGGCCATATTCGGTGGCGACTTCGTCCTGCGACTGCGTCATCAGGGTTTCGTAGATCAGCCCGACCGCCGGGGCGATGTTGCCCTTCACGCCGGCCACCGCGAGGTTGAAATTATCGAAGGTGCCGATCGAGATCTGGCGTGCGACCCCGCCGCTCGGCGCATCCGGGTTGACGTAATCGAAGCGCTTGAAGCCGGCGGGATATTTGAGATCGCCGAACAGCGACAGGCCGTGCCGCCAGACCGGTTCGCCGGCGGCACGCGTCGGGGTCGTGGCCGCGATGGAGAAGCCGGACCCAAGTCCCAGCGCCGGGGCGGCTGCCGCCAGGGCGCCGCCTTGAAGGAGATCTCGTCGGGTAATGGCCAAGGTGCTGAATTCCTGTTCGGATCGGATCGCGAGTAGAGGCTGAATATAAGGCGAGGATTCGACCGACTATGCCGGATTTTTGCGACGATATCACCCCGTCCCGGGCGCCCGTCGCGGCGAAACGTCCCGATCCCCGAACGGGCAGGCGCACAAGAAAACGGCCAGGAAAACCTGGCCGTTGAACGAATCGATGAGGACGGGAAACGGCAGCTATTTCGACGCCGTGGGCAGCGGCTGCGGATTGTCAGCCAGCGTGCGGAGGTAGCCGATGACATCGGCGCGCTCGCTGTCCTTCGCGATGCCTGCAAAGCCCATCGCGGTTCCCGGGACGTAGCCCTTCGGATTGGCAACGAAGTGGTTCAGCTCTTCATAGGTCCATTTGCCGCCCTTGGCCTTCATCGCGGCGGAGTAATTGAACCCTGGCTCGGCGGCGCGATCACGGCCGACGATGCCATAGAGGTTCGGACCGACGCGGTTGGGGCCGCCCTTCTCGAAGGTGTGGCAGGCCGCGCACTTCTTGGCGGCTCCCATGCCTTTTTCCACCGACGCGGTCTGCAGCAGCTTCTCGATCGGCTCCGACGGCGCGGCTGCGGCTGAGTCCTTACCGGCGGGCGGTGCCGCTTCCTTCACGGCGATTTCAAAACCGGGCTTGCCCGCCTTGGACGGGGTGAAAATCGCCTGTGCGGCGAAATTCGACACCAGCAGGACGAGGCAAGTGCCGAGAATGGCGCCGAGCACTTTATTGAGTTCGAAGGAGTCCATGTCGGTCCGGCTCCGGATCGGTAAGGCCAGCTGGCCTGGCTTCGGATTAAGTATCGTAGGCATTCGCAACTAGACTTTAGTTGCGATCAGATAACGGTTTGCCGCTGCTCTGGCAACCCGTATAAATGCGGCGCGTTTCCATACCTTCAGCAGCCTGATACCGCCCCGATTCGGGCTCTGCTGTCAGCCTGATTTTGCACAGCCGGGTCCAGATCCTGTACCTATGACTGAGACCCAGACCCTCGTCCTGATCCCCGCCCGGATGGCCGCCACGCGACTGCCGGGCAAGCCGCTGCTCGACATCGCCGGCCTGCCGATGATCGTGCACGTGCTGCGCCGCGCCGAGGCGGCGGCGATCGGCCGGGTCGCAGTGGCCACCGACACCCCGGAAATCGCCGACATCGTGCGCGCGCATGGCGGCGAAGCAGTGATGACGCGCGCCGATCACCCCTCGGGCTCGGACCGGATCTACGAGGCGTTACAGACTCTCGACCCTGGCAGGACGATCCAGACCGTGATCAACCTGCAAGGCGATTTCCCCACCATCCAGCCGGAAAATATTGGCGCCGTGTTGGCGCCGCTGGCCGATCCCGCGGTCGACATCGCGACGCTGGCGGCCGAAATCCACACCGAGGAAGAGAGCACCAATCCCAACGTGGTGAAGGTGATCGGCTCGCCGCTGGGGCCACAGCGGTTGCGGGCGCTGTATTTCACCCGCGCCACCGCGCCCTGGGGCGACGGGCCGCGCTACCACCATATCGGGCTGTACGCCTATCGCCGCGCGGCGCTGGAGCGATTCGTCGGCCTGGCCCCTTCGACATTGGAACAGCGCGAGAAACTCGAACAATTGCGCGCGCTCGAGGCCGGGATGCGGATCGACGTCGGCATCGTCGACACCGTGCCGCGCGGCGTCGACACCCCGGCCGACCTCGAAACCGCGCGCCAGATACTGGCAAAGCGCTGAACGACTGCTACAAGGCGCCATGACCAAGACCATGAAAATCGCATTCCAGGGCGAGCCGGGCGCCAATTCCCATATCGCTATCGCCGACGCCTATCCGGCCGCCGAGGCCCTGCCCTGCGCCACTTTTGAGGACGCACTGGCCGCGATCGCCTCGGGCGAGGCCGATCTCGGCATGATCCCGATCGAGAACTCGGTGGCCGGGCGCGTCGCCGACATTCATCACCTGCTGCCGCAATCCGGCCTGTTCATCGTTGGCGAATGGTTCCTGCCGATCCGCCACCAGCTGATGGCGCCGCGAGGGGCCAAGCTCGCCGACATCAAGACCGTGGAGAGCCACGTTCACGCGCTCGGACAATGCCGGCGGATCATCCGCAAATTCGGCCTCAAGCCGATCGTCGCCGGCGACACCGCGGGCTCGGCCCGCCTGGTGGCCGAGCGCGGCGACAAGAGCTGCGCGTCGATCGCCTCGCGGCTTGCCGCCAAGATCTACGGCCTTGAGATCCTCGCCGAGGACGTCGAGGACGAGACCCACAACACCACGCGCTTCGTGGTGCTGGCGCGCGAGCCGCGCTGGGCGCCGCAGGGCTCCGGCCCGCTGGTCACGACTTTTGTATTTCGGGTGCGCAACCTGCCGGCCGCTTTGTACAAGGCGATGGGCGGCTTCGCCACCAACGGCGTCAACATGACCAAGCTGGAAAGCTACATGGTGGACGGCAATTTCTTCGCCACGCAATTCTACGCCGACGTCGACGGCCATCCCGAGGACCGCAACCTCGCCTTCGCGCTGGACGAACTGAAATTCTTCTCGCGCGAATTCCGCATTGTCGGCGTCTATCCCGGCCATCCTTTCCGCGCGACGTTCAGCGAGACGTCGGACTGACCGGCTCTACGACTCCTGTTACGCCGCCGCCCGCTGCAGCTGGAATGCATCTGCCAGCATGCTGTATGACCGCTTGCGCGCTTCATGATCATACACCGCGGTGATCACCATCAACTCGTCGGCCTGGCTCGCGGCAATCATCGGCTGCAACATCTGGAGCACCGTAGCCGGACTGCCGACAAACAATTTGTCGCGATTGCGCGCGATCGAGGCGCGCTCGCTGTCCGTATAGGGATAGGCTAGCGCCTCCTCGACGCTGGGCAGCGGCGAATACTGGCCGCGGTCGCGGCGCAGCCGGTTGAGATCCATCGAACTCGCCAGCCGCTCAGCCTCGTCGTCGGTCTCGGCGACCACCGCCGCCACTGCCAGGATGCCGTGCGGCGTGCTGCGCCAGCGCGACGGCCTGAAATGCGCGCGGTAATGCACCAGCGCGTCGGCGGCGTCGAAGGACGCGAAATGATGCGCGAACGCGAAACCCATCCCGACCTGCGCGGACAATTCGGAGGAGTAGTCGCTGGAGCCGAGCAGCCAGATCGGCGGCAGCGGCACATCGTTGGGCATCGCGATGACGTTGTTATAGGGGTGGCCCGGCGGGAAACCGCGAGTCTCCCACAGCGTCAGCTCCTGCAGCCGTTCGAGAAAATCATCGCCCTCGCGTACTTCGAGCCGGCGCCGCAGCGCATGCGCGGTGGCCTGATCGGTGCCGGGCGCGCGGCCGATGCCGAGATCGATCCGGCCCGGAAACAGCGCTTCCAGCATCTTGAACCGTTCGGCCACCATCAGCGGAGCGTGGTTCGGCAGCATCACGCCGCCGGATCCGACTCGGATGTGCTTGGTGACCGCGGCGATCTGCCCAATCATGATGTCGGGCGCGGGGCTCGCCACCGACGACAGATTGTGATGCTCGGCCAGCCAGTAGCGGACATAGCCGAGTGCATCGGCGTGGCGCGCCAGATCGATAGAGTTGCGCAGCGCCGCGGCGGGCGGGGTTCCGGTGGTGACCATCGAGAGGTCGAGGATGGAAAGTGGGATCATCCACCCAAGTTAGGGCGCAGACTGCCGGAGGCAATGGTACTTTCGCGCAGGGCATACCCGCCTTTTTCATCGCCGCGGGACGGTCGCCGGGCCTCCGGGCGCGATGGGCAGAAAATGTATTTGAATCTTTTATTTGATGTAGCCCATTCCGAGTTACCTCCTCATTCGCGTCGATTTCGCGATATATTCTACCTATAAGACCGAATATTTGGAGAGAACTTCACTCCATTTACCCACTATACCATCACAGACATCCGAAAATTTCGATCATTTAAGATAAGTTGGGCAATTTCCCATTGTAATTTCGCACGGATGGGCTGGCCGGTCTGGGCGGTTCGGCCTAATTTAACGAGACCGTCCTAGACCCAATTGCTCGGTCGCGGGGGCGATTTTGCAGCCGAACCGCCGAGTTCGTAGCCAGCCTGGAGCTTGAGGTGACATGAGCGACGTGCCGCACCGACTGCCGGCGATCTCCTTCGAGTTCTTTCCGCCGAAGACCGACGAGATGGAGCGCAGCCTCTGGGAGTCGATCAGCCGGCTGGCGCCGCTGGCGCCGAATTTCGTCTCGGTGACCTATGGTGCCGGCGGCTCGACCCGCGAGCGCACCCACTCCACCATCGTCCGACTGCTGAAGGAAACTGACCTTACTCCCGCTGCACATCTGACCTGCGTCGGCGCCTCGCGCGGCGAGGTCGACGACGTGGTGGCGCATTATCACGAGGCCGGCGTGCGCCATATCGTGGCGCTGCGCGGCGATCCCGCGACCGGGATCGGCACCGCCTACGTGCCGCATCCCGACGGCTACAAGACCTCGGCCGAGCTGGTCGCCAGCATCAAGAAGCGCTTTCCCGATATCGACGTCACGGTGTCGGCCTATCCGGAGAAGCATCCGGAGAGCGCCAGTTTCGACGTCGATCTCGACGCGCTGCAAGCCAAGATCGATGCCGGCGCGACCCGCGCCATCACCCAGGTGTTCTTCGACAACGATCTGTACTTCCGCTATCTCGACCGGGTTCGCGCCCGCGGCATCGCCATCCCGATCCTGCCCGGCATCATGCCGATGCACAATTTCAAGCAGGCCCGCGCCTTCGTGACCCGCGCCGGCACCACGGTGCCGGATTGGCTGGCGGAAAAATTCGAAGGCCTCGACGACGACGCCGAGACCCGCAAGCTGGTGGCCGCGGCAGTCGCCGCCGGGCAGGTGCAGAACCTCGCCAAGCACGGCGTCGACACCTTTCATTTCTACACCATGAACCGCGCGGACCTGGTGTTCGCGATCTGCCATCTGCTCGGGCTGCGCCCGAACGGCGCCCGGAAAGCAGCATGAGTTTGCAACTGAATTCCCCAAGCGCACGGCGCGCCCCCTCTCCCCCATGGAGAGAGGGTCGGGGTGAGGGGGCACGAACGCCAATGATCGTTCGCTCGGCTCAAACACCAACTGCCAGGCGCCTGAGGCGCCAGCCAACGCAGGCGGAGACGTTGCTGTGGCAGCGTCTCCGCAATCGCCAGCTTGGTGGATGGAAATTCAAGCGCCAGTTTCCGATCGACAGATTTGTCGTGGATTTCTGTTGCCCCGAAGCCCGTCTGATCGTCGAACTCGACGGCGGACAACACGGGCAGCAGATCGAGAGCGACGCCGCGCGAACAGAGTTGCTGTCCGCGATGGGCTATCTGGTCGTTCGGTTCTGGAACACTGACATGCTGTCGAACATCGGCGGTGTGCTTGAAACGATTGCCCGGACGATCAGGCCGCATGCGTTCGATCCCCCTCACCCCAACCCTCTCCCCGGTGGGGAGAGGGAGTCGCGCTGAGTATATTGAAAATGATTGCTTCCCAAAATTCCTCCGCTGCCCGAACCGCCCTGCTCGCGCGCGCCGCCGAACGCATCCTCGTGCTCGACGGCGCGATGGGCACCATGATTCAGCAGCTGCAATTCGACGAAGCCGCGTTTCGTGGCGAACGCTACAAGGATTTTCATCGCGACCTCCGTGGCAACAACGACCTCTTGATCCTGACCCAGCCGCAGGCGATCGAGGATATCCACGCGCAATATCTGCGCGCCGGCGCCGACATCGTCGCCACCAACACCTTCTCCTCGACCTCGATCGCGCAGGCCGATTACGATCTGTCGTCGATCGCCTACGAGATGAGCCGCGAAGGCGCACGGCTGGCCCGCAACGCTGCGATCCGCGTCGAAGCCGAGGACGGCAAGCCGCGCTTCGTCGCCGGCGCGATCGGCCCCACCAACCGGACCGCCTCGATTTCCCCCGACGTCGGCAATCCCGGCTATCGCGCGGTGACGTTCGACGATCTGCGCATCGCCTATGGCGAGCAGATCAACGGTCTGCTGGACGGCGGCGCCGATCTGCTGCTGGTCGAGACGATCTTCGACACGCTCAACGCCAAGGCGGCGCTGTACGCCATCGCGGAAATCACCGAGGCGCGCGGCATCGACGTGCCCGTCATGATCTCCGGCACCATCACCGACAAATCCGGCCGATTGCTGTCGGGACAATTGCCGGAAGCGTTCTGGAATTCGGTACGGCACGCCCGCCCGGCGACGATCGGCTTCAACTGCGCGCTCGGCGCCGAGGATCTGCGCACCCACATCGCCGACATCGGCCGCGTCGCCGACACGCTGGTCTGCGCCTATCCGAACGCCGGGCTGCCCAACGAATTCGGCCAGTACGACGAGAGCCCGGAATTCATGGCGCGGCTCATCGGCGAATTCGCCCGCGATGGTCTGGTCAATATCGTCGGCGGCTGCTGCGGCACCACGCCGGATCATATCGCGGCGATCGCCGCCGCCGTCGCGCCCTACAAGCCGCGTGTCGTGCCCACCATCGAGCCGCGGCTGCGGCTCTCCGGCCTCGAGCCGTTCGAACTGACGCCGGCGATTCCCTTCGTCAACGTTGGCGAGCGCACCAACGTCACCGGCTCGGCGAAATTCCGCAAGCTGATCACCGCCGGCGACTACAACGCTGCGCTTCAAGTGGCGCGCGACCAGGTCGAGAACGGCGCCCAGATCATCGACGTCAACATGGACGAAGGGCTGCTGGATTCCGAGGCCGCGATGGTGACGTTCCTCAACCTCGTCGCCGCCGAGCCCGACATCGCCCGCGTCCCGGTGATGGTCGACTCGTCCAAATTCGCCGTGATCGAGGCCGGGCTGAAATGCGTCCAGGGCAAGCCGGTGGTCAATTCGATCTCGATGAAGGAAGGCGAAGCCAAATTCATCGCTGAGGCGAAGATCGCGCGGCGTCACGGCGCGGCGGTTGTGGTGATGGCGTTCGACGAGCAGGGCCAGGCCGACACCTTTGCGCGCAAGACCGAGATCTGCAAACGCGCCTATGACATCCTGGTCGGGCAGCTGAATTTTCCGCCGGAAGACATCATCTTCGATCCCAACATCTTCGCCATCGCCACCGGGCTCGAGGAGCACAATAATTACGGCGTCGACTTCATCGAGGCGACGCGCTGGATCCGCGCCAACCTGCCGCACGCGCATATTTCCGGCGGGGTCTCCAACCTCTCCTTCTCGTTCCGCGGCAACGAGCCGGTGCGCGAGGCGATGCATTCGGTGTTCCTGTATCACGCCATCAAGGCCGGCATGGATATGGGCATCGTCAATGCCGGGCAGATGATCGTCTATGACGACATCGATCCCGAACTGCGCCAAACCTGCGAGGACGTCATCCTCAATCGCGACCCCGGCGCGTCGGAGCGGCTGTTGCAGCTGGCGGAAAAATTCCGCGGCCAGGAGAAGCAGTCCAAGGAACAGGATCTCGCCTGGCGCGACTGGCCGGTGGAGAAGCGGCTGAGCCACGCGCTGGTGCACGGCATCACCGAATATATCGACGCCGATACCGAGGCGGCGCGGCTGACCGTGGAGCGGCCGCTGCATGTGATCGAAGGCCCGCTGATGGCCGGCATGAATATCGTCGGCGACCTGTTCGGCGACGGCAAGATGTTCCTGCCGCAAGTGGTGAAATCGGCCCGCGTCATGAAGCAGGCGGTGGCCTATCTAATGCCGTTCATGGAGCAGGAGAAGGCCGACAACCTCAAAGCCGGCATCGTCGGCGACGGCCGCAAGAACGCCGGCAAGATCGTGATCGCCACCGTGAAGGGCGACGTCCACGATATCGGCAAGAACATCGTGGCGATCGTGCTCCAGTGCAATAATTTCGAGGTGATCGACCTCGGCGTGATGGTGCCGGCCTCGAAGATCATCGAGACCGCCAAGGCGGAGAACGCCGACATCATCGGTCTGTCCGGCCTGATCACGCCGTCGCTCGACGAGATGAGCTTCCTGGCCTCCGAGATGCAGCGCCAGGGGCTCAGCGTGCCGCTGCTGATCGGCGGCGCCACCACCAGCCGGGTCCATACCGCGGTGAAAATCGACCCGAACTATCCCGCGGGGCCGGTGGTGCATGTCAACGACGCTAGCCGCGCCGTTGGCGTCGCGTCCTCGCTGCTGTCGCCGGACAGGCGCGAGGCCTATGTGGCGGAGATTCGCGCCGACTACGCGAAGATTTCCGCGGCGCATTTCCGCGCCCAGGCCGACAAGAAGCGGCTGAAGCTGTCGGATGCCCGCGCCAATGCCACCAAGATCGACTGGGCGCAGGCGCGGCCGACCAAGCCCGCCTTCATCGGCACCAGGACCTTCAGCGACTATCCGCTCGCCGAGCTTGCCGACTGCATCGACTGGACGCCGTTCTTCCAGACCTGGGAGCTCGCCGGTCGCTTCCCGGCGATTCTCGACGACGCCAAGGTCGGCGAGGCCGCGCGCGCGCTCTATGCCGACGCCCGCGCGATGCTGGATCTGATCGTCGCCGAGAACTGGTTCACCGCGAAGGCGACGATCGGGTTCTGGCCGGCCAATGCGGTCGGCGACGACATCGCGGTCTATGCCGACGAGCGCCGCGCCACGCCGATCGCGACCTTCCATACGCTGCGGCAGCAGCTGGAGAAACGCGAGGGCCGCGCCAACGCCGCGTTGTCGGACTTCATCGCGCCGCTGTCGACCGGCGTGCCCGATTACATCGGCGCCTTCGTGGTCACCGCCGGGATCGGCGAGGACGTCATCGCCGACAACTTCAAACAGGCCAATGATGACTACTCCTCGATCCTGTGCAAGGCGCTGGCGGATCGCCTCGCCGAGGCCTTCGCCGAGCGGATGCACCAGCGCGTGCGCACCGAATTCTGGGGCTACGCGCCGGACGAGCGGCTCGGCACCGACGACCTGATCCTCGAAAAATATCAGGGCATCCGCCCGGCGCCAGGCTATCCGGCGCAGCCCGACCACACCGAGAAGGCGACGCTGTTCCGCCTGCTCGACGCCGAAGCCAGCGCCGGTGTCAAGCTGACCGAGAGCTACGCGATGTGGCCGGGCTCCTCGGTGTCGGGGCTGTATTTCAGCCATCCGCAGAGCGCTTACTTCGGCGTCGGCAAGATCGAGCGCGACCAGGTCGAGGACTATGCGATGCGCAAGGGCTGGGACGTCGCCGAGGCCGAACGCTGGCTGGCGCCGGTGCTGAACTATATCCCGGCCGCGACTGAGCCGATGCCGCCGCTGGCGCCGGAGGCGCCGCCCGCCAACGATGCGGCGCTGGCGTCGCATCCGCCCGGCTGTACCTGCGCGGTGCACCTGGCCTGGCGTAAGCAGGCGGTGGGGGCGAAATAGAGATTCAGCTTCTGACCTCCGCCGGCACCTCGCCTTTGAACAGCGCCGGCACCACCGGCGGCTGGCCGGTGTCCTGCAGCAGGGTCTGCGCTTCCGGCGTCAGCAGGAAGCGCACGAAGGCGGTCGCCTCTTTCGGATTCGCCGCGGTGCCCGGCACCAGCGCGGCGTTGCGGATCGCCTCGCTCATATTGACGCTGTCGGCAAAGCGAACGATCTCGAGGTCGTTCTTCGCCGCCACCGCGGCGGAATAATACACCACGCCGGCACTGGCAGTTCCGTCCTTCACAGCGCGCACCGTGTCGGGCACCGACGCCGTCGCGCTTGCAGCATCGATGATGGTCTTCGCCAGCTCCGGATGGCCCTCGAGCGCCGCGGCGCGGCTGAGAAACTCGACCGTGCGCGCGGTGGCGAGATCCTTTTCCGCAGCGATCCGCGCCAGCTTGATGCCGGGCTTCGCCAGATCGGCGATCTGACCGATGCCGAGCGGATTGCCCTTCGCGGTGATCACCACCATCTCGTTGCCGGAGAACACCACGTACCAGGACGCCGCGATCCGATCCGAGCCGGCGACAGTCTTGCCGAGCAGGTCCTGTTCGACCACCGCCGGCGACGACGGCGCGAACACGTCACAAACCTCGCCTTTCAGGATTCGCTCGGCGAGCTGCTTCAAGGTGCCTGGTGTCAGTTTCAGCGTGACCTCGGGATTCTTGGCCTCGAATGCCTGCTTCAGCGTCCGCATCGGCCCGGCCAGCGAATCGGCGTGAAACACCTCGATTGCGCCGGCCCAAGCCGTGCCTGGCAGCGCGAGCGCGGCCAGCATCAGCATGACGCGCAGCGGCGCACGGTTCGCTTGTCGCATTGATATCTCCCATCGGCTTGCTGCTTTGACGCCTTGCGGCGCGCCGGCGTCGAGGCCGGCGCCGCAGTCAATCACGACGGCGGCCGACGGCAAAGGGATTGCGCGCCGGCGCCAGACCGAAACCGACCTTGCAGCGGTGCCCTCTCACGCGGGACGAGGTGAACAGAGCTATCCACCATCAGGCTCCAAACGATCGCCGATTCGAATTTCAAACAGCCACACCATTTTCAAACATGCGCATCTATTCCCGCGGCGCGATACGCCCGGGTTTTGCGGTGAACGTCCCCGCCCTCCTAGACGAGGGCGCGCGGAACGCCGGGTGCCCGATGCACCCGCGGCCTCGTGCGCAAAGCAAAAAGCGCACGAGTTCGAAACCACGGTCACACCGGAATCATCCGGCGTTCCGCGCGCGGTGGGTTAACACCTCGTTCGCGCTCTCCCCGGTGGACGGCTGTTTTCGTCACCGCTCGTTTCGGCTGAGAGATCTCCGCTTTCGGCAAAGCGCGGAGCCTCCGCTTCCACATGGCGTCAGCATCGCGACGCCGGGACCACGCGACTTCGGTTCGTCCGCCTCGGCGCGTCGTCTACCGGGCGGTTTGCGGCCGATCCCGCAAAACCCTCCCGGCCGACGCCGAAAGCGTCCACCGCATCCCGCCCCGCAGACCGTGACGATCGCGAGCCGCCCCTCTCAGTGAGGCGGGACAGGCACATGATAAGCGAGTTTTTGGGACCGGGGATAAGCAGGTGACGTTTCTTTTTCAGGACGACCTGTAGCCCGGATGGAGCGCAGCGCAATCCGGGGCAACACCTCGGCAATTGCTGCGTCCCCGGATTGCGCTGCGCTCCATCCGGGCTACGCGCGCTGCAGAGCATTGCGACGAATCGTTTCTGAGCAGAACTATTGATTTCGAACGCCGATCAATGAATGCTAAGTTGTCATTCCCCCTCGTCGCTCGCCAGCACCCCCTTCACCGCCCTGCCCCATCCCGCCAGTTTGCGCTCCCGTGTCGCCGCGCTCATCGCCGGCTTGAAGCGGTGCTCGAGTCGCCAGTTGTCGGCGAATTTCGCCGGCTCCGGATAGACGCCAGCTGATAGTCCGGCGAGATACGCGGCCCCTAGCGCTGTGGTCTCGGCGATCATCGGGCGATCGACCGGGGCGTCGAGCAAATCGGCGAGGCGCTGCATGGTCCAGTCGGAGGCGGCCATGCCGCCGTCGACGCGCAGCACCGTCGAGGCCGCGTCGGCGTCGGGCCAGTCGGCGCGCATCGCGGCCCACAGGTCGTAGGTCTGGTAACACACGCTCTCCAGCGCGGCGTGCGCCAACTCGGCCGGGCCGGTGTTGCGCGTGAGCCCGAACAAGGCGCCGCGGACGCGCGGATTCCAGTACGGCGCGCCGAGGCCGACGAAGGCCGGCACCAGATAGACGCTTTGCAAAGAGTCTGATTGGTCGGCGAGCGGGCCGGTCTCGGCGGCCTCCTTGATGATGTGCAGGCCGTCGCGGAGCCATTGCACCGCGGAGCCTGCGACGAAGATCGAGCCTTCCAGCGCGTAGGTGCGGCTTCCCGCCAGCTGATAGGCGATGGTGGTGAGCAGCTTGTTCTTCGACGCCACCGGCGTCGAGCCGGTGTTGAGCAAGGCAAAGCAGCCGGTGCCGTAGGTCGATTTCATCATGCCGGGCGAAAAGCAGGCCTGGCCGATGGTGGCGGCCTGCTGGTCGCCGGCGATGCCGCGGATCGCGATGCTGCCTCCGAACCATTCCGGCTCGCTGTCGCCGAAATGATGCGACGAGTCCTTCACCTCGGGCAGCATCGAGCGCGGCACCCGCAGCAGCTGCAACAGATCGCGGTCCCATTCGCCGGAATGGATGTTGAACAGCAGCGTGCGCGAGGCGTTGGTGGCGTCGGTGGCATGGACCCGGCCGCCGGTCAGCCGCCACAGCAGATAGCAATCGACGGTGCCGAACAACAATTCGCCGCGCTCGGCGCGGGCGCGTGCCTCCGGCACGTGGTCGAGAATCCACGCCACCTTGGTGCCGGAAAAATACGGATCGACGATCAGCCCGGTTTTTTCCGAGACCATCGGCTCATGGCCGTCGGCTTTCAGCGCGGCGCAGATCTCGGCGGTGCGGCGGTCCTGCCAGACGATGGCGCGGTGGATCGCCTGCCCCGTCACGCGGTCCCACACCACCGTGGTCTCGCGCTGATTGGTGATGCCGATCGCAGCGATCTCGGAGGCTTTGACGCCGGCCTTCTGCATCGCCTCGCGGCAGGTCGCCAGCGTCGAGACCCAGATGTCCTCGGGCTCGTGCTCGACCCAGCCCGAGGCCGGGAAATGCTGCGGGAATTCCTGCTGCGCCGAGGCGGCGATCGAGATATCGCCACGGAACAGGATCGCGCGCGACGAAGTGGTGCCCTGATCGATGGCCAGCACGAATGACATGAGGTTTCTTCCCGGAAGGTGGATCGAGCGACGGTTTTGACCGACACCACCCGATCGCGCCAGCGCCGTCAATATCGGCAGCGCGGCTACCGTGCTGCACAATGAAAGTCCTTCAAATTACCGCCGGACTGTGGTTTCTGGCTATGACCGACACCGGACGAAAGTACCTTCGCCGCCGATGGACCCGTCACTGAAAATCGTCATCGTCGACGAGAACCCGGTACGCGCCGCGATCCTCACCGAGGGGCTGCGCGAGGCCGGCATGACGCAGATCATGCATCTGGCGGCCACCACCAATCTGCTGGCGCGGGTTTACGAGATCGACCCCGACGTGATCCTGATCGACCTCGAAAGTCCGAGCCGCGACATGCTGGAACAAATGTTCCAGGTCAGCCGGATCGTGAAGCGGCCGATCGCGATGTTCGTCGACCAGAGCGACAGTGCCTCGATCCAGGCCTCGGTCGACGCCGGGGTCTCGGCCTATATCGTCGACGGGCTGAAAAAGGAGCGGATGAAGCACATCCTCGACCTGTGCATCTCGCGCTTCAACGCCTTCGCGCGGCTGGAGGGCGAACTCGACCGCGCCCGCAATGCGCTGGAAGACCGCAAGGTGATCGACCGCGCCAAGGGCATTCTGATGAAGGCCAAGGCGCTCAGCGAGGAGCAGGCCTACATCCTGCTGCGGACCACCGCCATGAACGAGAAAAAGAAGATCGCCGAGATCGCCCAGTCGGTGGTCACCGCGTCGGAGATCCTGAAATGAGTACGCGCTTGCGGATCGGGTTCATCCCGCTGGTCGACGCGGCGGCGCTGATCGTCGCCGTCGACAAGGGGTTTTGCGTCGCGGAGGGACTCGAGGTCGAGCTGGTGCGCGAGATCTCCTGGGCCAATGTCCGCGACAAGTTCAATATCGGCATCTTCGACGCCGCCCACCTGCTGGCGCCGATGGCGATCGCCTCCAGCCTCGGCATCGGCCACGTCAAGGTGCCGGTGATCTCGGCGTTCGGGCTCGGCGTCAACGGCAACGCCATCACGGTGTCGCCGGCGCTGCATGCGGCGATCGCGGCGGCCGCCGACGGCGACGTCACCGATCCGATGGTGTCGGCGCAGGCGCTGGCGCGGGTGGTGGCGACGCGCAAGGCCGCCGGGCTGGAGCCGCTGACTTTCGGCATGACGTTTCCGTTCTCCAGCCACAATTACGATCTCCGGTTCTGGATGGGCGCCGGCGGCGTCGATCCCGACGAAGACGTCCGCCTGGTGGTGCTGCCGCCGCCTTACATGGTCGAGAGTCTCGCCAGCAAGCATCTCGACGGCTTCTGCGTCGGCGCGCCGTGGAATTCGGTGGCGATCGATCTCGGCATCGGCCACATCCTGCATTTCACCTCGGAGCTGTTCCAGCGCGCCGCCGAAAAGCTGCTGGCGGTGCGAGCGCCGTGGGCGGCGGAGCATCCCGACCTGCTGGCGCGGCTGGTGCGCGCCCATATCCGCGCCGCCGATTTCATCGAGGCTGAGGCCAACCGCGACGAGGTCTGCGCGCTGCTGACCGCGCCGGGCCGCATCGAGGTGACGCCCGAACTGATCCGACGCACGCTCGACGGCCGCCTGAAGGTAGCGCCGGACGGCAGCATTCGCTCCACCGACCGCTATCTGCTGGTCGGCCGCAACGGCGCCGCGCGACCCGATCCGGTGCAGGCGGCGTGGTACTACGCGCAGATGGTGCGCTGGGGCCAGGCGCCGCTGTCGGCCGACCTGCTCGAAGCCGCCCGTGCGGTTTGCCGGCCCGATCTCTACGACGCCGCGCTTGGCGCCACCGCCGCGCCATTGCCGGCGTCCGAACCGGCCGATGGCGTCGGCGAATTCACCGGCGCGGCGTTCGACCCGGACGACATCGCCGGATATTTGGCGGGGTTCAAGATCCGGCGTTGAAAGGCCATTGTCATTCCGGGGCGCGAGCCCTTGGGCGAGCGAACCCGGAATCTTGCAGCACGTCGTGGAGCAAGATTCCGGGCTCGCTCACAGCTGAAGCTGTTCGCGCCCCGGAATGACGGTTTTTCGATTCTGAGGCGCATCGCCGCGCCAGCAAAACACCCCTGCCCGATTTTGTTGCATTGCACATTTTGGAGTCAGACTGCCCAAGGCGGTCGCGCTTGGTGGGCCGCAGCAGCCGCGCAGCTAGACCGCATTATTTTACCAACCATCTAAAATACAAAGATTATTTTGACCTGCAAATGATTGGCATGAAACTCGCATCATAACTTGTCGACGGCGCCTCACGGTGCCCGACCATTATCGATGATCTGACAGCAATGCCGCTGTCCTGGGTGCCCGCCATGCGGTGTCCAGGCTGCGGCTTTTTTGTTTTCAGCCCTCGAAGACGACACGGCGAACCACGGCACAACCGGTCACGCGACCACAACAGGGAACATCGCACCGATGACGAACACGAAGGACAGCACGGGAAAACTCAGCCGCCGCCAGATCCTGAAGGCCGGCGCCGGCACCGCGGCACTGCTCGCCGCCGCGAAACTGAATTTCCCCGCCGGCGCCTTCGCGCAAGGCGCGGGGCCGGAAGTCACCGGCGCCAAGCTCGGCTTCATCGCGCTGAGCGACGCCGGTCCGCTGTTCGTCGCCAAGGACAAGGGCTTATTCGCCAAGCATGGCATGCCCGACGTCGAGGTGCAGAAGCAGGCCTCGTGGGGCACCACGCGCGACAATCTGGTGCTCGGCTCCGAAGGCAACGGCATCGACGGCGCCCATATCCTGACCCCGATGCCGTATCTGATCTCCTCCGGCAAAGTGACGCAGAACAATCAGCCGACCCCGATGTACATCCTGGCGCGGCTCAATCTCGATGGGCAGTGCATCTCGGTGGCGAAGGAATATGCCGACCTCAAGCTCAGCGTCGATTCCTCGCCGTTCAAGGTCGCGCTGGAAAAGAAGAAGGCTTCCGGCAAAGCGATCAAGGCGGCGATGACGTTCCCGGGCGGCACCCACGATCTGTGGATCCGCTACTGGCTCGCCGCCGGCGGCATCGACCCCGACAAGGACATCGAAACCATCGTGGTGCCGCCGCCGCAGATGGTCGCCAACATGAAGGTCGGCACCATGGATTGCTTCTGCGTCGGCGAGCCGTGGAACGGCCAGTTGGTGCATCAGGAGATCGGCTACACCGCCGTCACCACCGGCGAGCTCTGGAACAAGCATCCGGAGAAATCGCTCGGCATGCGCGCCGCCTTCGTCGACAAATATCCGAAGGCCGCGCAGGCTATCACCATGGCGGTGATGGAAGCCCAGCAATGGGCCGACAAGATGGAAAACAAGGACGAACTCGCCGCGATCATGGGCCGGCGGCAGTGGATCAACTGCCCGGTCGAGGACATCGCCGATCGCTCCAAGGGCAAGTTCGACTACGGCACCGGCAAGGTGGTCGAGAACAGCCCGCACATCATGAAGTACTGGAGCGACCACGCTTCCTATCCGTTCAAGAGCCACGACCTCTGGTTCATGACCGAGGACATCCGCTGGGGCAAATACGCGCCGGACTTCGACTCCAAGACGCTGGTCGGCAAGGTCAACCGCGAGGATATCTGGCGCGACGCGGCCAAGGCGCTAGGCGTCGCGGCCGCCGATATCCCGGCGTCGACCTCGCGCGGCAAGGAGACCTTCTTCGACGGCAAGGTGTTCGATCCGGAAAATCCCGCGGCCTATCTGAAGTCGCTGACGATCAAGCGCATCGAAGCGTAACGCACGGCGGACCGCGTTCGCGCGCGGTCCGCTCCCCACATCACCCGGAGATGCACCCGATGACGATGCCAGCGATCAGTCCCGACAACGTGAAAATGCTGCCGACCACGGCCGCCCCCGTGGTGGCGATGCGGCCGAAGCGAGCGCCGCGCGCCGACAGATTTCTCAAGATCGCGCGCGCCACCGCGGTCCGGGTGATCCCGCCGCTGATCGTGCTGGCGCTGTTGATGCTGTTCTGGGAACTGGTGTGCCGGCGCGCCGGCTCGACGCTGCCGCCGCCGTCGAAAGTTTTCAAGGACACCAGGGAACTGATCTTCGATCCGTTCTTCGATCATGGCGGCATCGACAAGGGGCTGTTCTGGCATCTGTCCGCCAGCCTGCAGCGCGTCGCCTACGGCTATTCGCTGGCGGCGATCGCCGGCATCGCGCTCGGCACCCTCGTGGGCCAGTCGGTGTGGGCGATGCGCGGGCTCGATCCGCTGTTCCAGGTGCTGCGGACGATCCCGCCGCTGGCCTGGCTGCCGCTGGCGCTGGCCGCATTCCGTGACGGCCAGCCCTCGGCGATCTTCGTGATCTTCATCACCTCGATCTGGCCGATCATCATCAACACCGCGGTCGGCATCCGCAACATCCCGCAGGATTATCGCAACGTCGCCGCGGTGGTGCAGCTCAATCCGCTGGAGTTCTTCTGGAAGATCATGCTGCCCTCGGCGGCGCCCTACATCTTCACCGGATTGCGGATCGGCGTCGGCCTATCCTGGCTGGCGATCATCGCGGCCGAGATGCTGATCGGCGGCGTCGGCATCGGCTTCTTCATCTGGGATGCCTGGAACTCTTCGCACATCAGCGAGATCATCCTGGCGCTGTTCTATGTCGGCATCATCGGCTTCGTGCTCGACCGCGCCATCGCGGGGCTCGGGTATCTCGTCACCCACGGCACTTCGGCGAATTGAAGGGACCTGTCATGAAGCCATATCTGAAGCTCGATCACATCGACAAGACCTTCACCCGCGGCAATGCCACCACCGAGGTGCTGAAGGACATCAACCTCAACATCGCACGCGGCGAATACGTCTCGATCATCGGCCATTCCGGCTGCGGCAAGTCGACGATGCTCAACATCATCGCCGGCCTGACCGGCGCGTCGATCGGCTGCGTGCTGCTGGAAGACCGCGAGGTGAATTCGCCCGGCCCCGATCGCGCCGTGGTGTTTCAGAACCACAGCCTGCTGCCGTGGCTGACCGTGTACCAGAACGTCCAGCTCGGCGTCGACAAGGTGTTCGCCAAGTCGAAGAGCAAGGCCGAGCGCGAGGCCTGGATCCTGCACAATCTCAATCTGGTGCAGATGACGCACGCCAAGGACAAGCGGCCGTCGGAAATCTCCGGCGGCATGAAGCAGCGCGTCGGCATTGCGCGTGCGCTGGCAATGGAGCCGAAGGTGCTGCTGCTCGACGAGCCGTTCGGCGCGCTCGACGCGCTGACCCGCGCGCATCTGCAGGACTCGGTGATGGCGCTACACCAGAAGCTCGGCAACACCATCGTGATGATCACCCACGACGTCGACGAGGCGGTGCTGCTGTCGGATCGCATCGTGATGATGACCAACGGCCCCAGCGCCACCATCGGCGAGGTCCTCGACGTGCCGTTGACGCGGCCGCGCAAGCGGCTCGATCTGGCGACCGACCCGCTTTATCTGAAATGCCGCAAACGCGTGCTCGAGTTCCTCTACGAGCGGCACCGCTTTGTGGAGGCGGCGTAGCCTTCGTCATTGCGAGCGAAGCGAAGCAATCCAGCTCTTAACCCCGTAGCATTGGATTGCTTCGTCGCTTCGCTCCTCGCAATGACGAAACTCATGGCCTGATTCAAGGAACAAGGAGAATCTAGTGACCCCCGACGAAATCAAGCTGGTTCAGCAAAGCTTCTCGAAGGTTGCGCCGATCTCGGAACAGGCCGCGGCATTGTTCTACGGCCGCTTGTTCGAGATCGCGCCCGAAGTGAAGCCTATGTTTCACGGCGACATCCGGGAACAGGGCAAGAAGCTGATGGGCACGCTGGCGGTGGTGGTCGGCGGCCTGACCAATCTCGAAGCGATCCTGCCGGCCGCCAGTCGCCTCGCCAAACTGCATGTCGACTACGGCGTCAAGGCCGAGCACTACACGCCGGTCGGCGCGGCGCTGCTGTGGACGCTGGAGCAAGGGCTGGGCGACGGCTGGACTCCGGAGCTCGCGAGCGCCTGGACCGCGGCCTACACGACGCTGTCCGGCTACATGATCTCCGAAGCCTACGGCGTTCCGGCATGAGCGAATCCCTCGTCATCATCGGCAATGGCATGGCGGCGGTGCGGCTGGTCGAGGAACTCGCCAAATCCGCGCTCGGCCGCTACGCCATCGCGGTGATCGGCGAGGAGCCGCGTCTGGCCTATAACCGCGTGCTGCTGAGTTCGGTGCTGGCGAAGGAAGTCTCCCGCGCCGAGATCGAATTGCGGCCGGCACAGTGGTGGCGCGACCGCGGCGTGACGCTGCTGTACGGCCAGACCGCGACCGCGATCGACGCCGATATCAGGCGCGTGAAGCTCGCCAGTGGTGCGACGCTGCCCTACACCAAACTGGTGCTGGCAACCGGCTCGAAGCCGATCCGGCTCAACGTGCCCGGCATGGCGCTGCCCGGCGTGCTGACGTTTCGCGATCTCGCCGATGTCGTCGCGATCGAGCAAGCGGCGGCCGGTCACAAGAAGGCGGTGGTGATCGGCGGCGGCTTACTCGGGCTGGAAGCCGCCTATGGCCTCGCCAAGGCCGGCGCCGATGTCAGCGTGGTGCACTTGATGGACCGGCTGATGGAGCGCCAGCTCGATCCGCGCGCCGCGATGATGCTGAAGCGCGCGGTCGAGGACAAGGGCATCGCGGTGCATCTCGGCGCCGACACCACCGGCATCATCGGCACCGACCGGGTCGAGGCGGTGAGCTTCGCCGACGGCAGCCGGATCGACGCCGATCTCGTCGTGGTCGCCGCCGGCATTCGTCCCAATGTCGAACTCGCGCGCAGCGCCGATCTGGCAATCGGGCGCGGCATCGTCGTCGGCGATCATCTGCAGACCAGCAAGGCCGGGATCTATGCGATCGGTGAATGCGCCGAGCATCGCGGCAATTGCTACGGGCTGGTCGAGCCGGCCTATGAGCAGGCCCGCGCGCTGGCGTCGCATCTCGCAGGCCGCGACGGCGCCTATCACGGCAGCGTGCTGGCGACCAATCTGAAAGTATCGGGCGTCAGCCTGTTTTCCGCCGGCGACTTCATCGGTGCGCCGGGCACCGAACAAATCGTGCTGTCCGATCCCGGCGTCGGCTCCTACAAGAAGCTGGTGATCGCCGACGACCGTCTGGTCGGCGCGGTGCTGTTCGGCGATACCGCCGACGGGCTGTGGTATCTCGACCTGATCCGCTCCGGCCAATCGATCGCGGCGATCCGCGACGTCATCATGTTCGGCCGCGCGCTGGCCGAGCGTTCTCCCGTGCTGGCGGCGTGAGGCGATAATGGGCAGCGAATTCAGCATCGACCAGAAGCGCTATCTCGAAGGCTTCGCCTCCGGCGTCACCGCGGCGCGCGCCGCGCGAGGCACCCTGCCCGCCAGCACCAACGCGCCGACGGGTCCGGATGCCATCCACATCGCCACGCAGGACCGCGTCACCGCGGCCGGCGGCAAGCTGGTCGATCAGGAGAAATGGAAGCGCGAGGAGCATCCGTTCGACGCCCATGCGCGGCTGAAGCAGCAGGCGCGTGCCAACGCGACGCCGAAGCCGGCCGACAACTTCCGCTGGCGCTATTACGGGCTGTTCTATGTCGCGCCGACGCAGAATTCCTATATGTGCCGCTTAAGGATTCCCAACGGCATCATGAAATCCTGGCAGATGGCCGGGCTCGCCGAGCTCGCCGATTCCTGCGCCGGCGGCTATTCCCACGTCACCACCCGCGCCAATCTGCAGCTGCGCGAGATCGAACCGAAGCACGTGGTCACGTTGCTCGAGGGCATCGAGAGCCTCGGCCTGTGGACGCGCGGCTCCGGCGCCGACAACATCCGCAACGTCACCGGCGACGCCACCGCGGGGATCGACCCGCAGGCGCTGCTCGACACCCGGCCCTACGCCCGCGAATGGCATTTCCATATTCTCAACGAGCGAGCGCTGTACGGCTTGCCGCGCAAGTTCAACGTCGCCTTCGACGGCGGCGGCGCGATTCCGACGCTGGAAGACACCAACGACATCGCGTTCCAGGCGGTCGAGATCAAGGACGGGTTCGGCGCCGAGCCCGGCGTGTGGTTCCGGCTCGCGCTCGGCGGCATCACCGGCCACAGGGATTTCGCCCGCGACACCGGCGTGATCGTGCGGCCCGATCAGGCCACGCAGGTCGCCGACGCCATCGTGCGGGTGTTCATCGAACACGGCAACCGCACCGACCGCAACAAATCGCGACTGAAATACGTGCTCGACGCCTTCGGCTTCGAGAAATTTCTGGGCCTGGTCGAGGACAGGCTCGGCCGCAAATTGCTGCGCGTTGCGGCCGAGGCGGCGCTGCCGCGGCCGGCGCAGGACCGCTCCGCGCATATCGGCGTGCATCGGCAGAAGCAGGACGGGCTGAACTGGATCGGCGTGCTGCTGCCGCTGGCGCGGCTGACTTCGGATCAGATGCGGGCGCTGGCGAAGATCGCGCAGGATCTTGGCGACGGCGAGATTCGCCTCACGGTGTGGCAGAATTTGCTGATCAGCGGCGTACCCGATAGCAACGTCGCGCTGGTCAAGGCCGCGGTCGAACAGATCGGCCTCTCGATCGCCGCCAGTGCGATCCGCGCCGGGCTGATCGCCTGCACCGGCGCCACCGGCTGCCGCTTCGCCGCCGCGCACACCAAGGAGAATGCCGAGCAGATCGCGCAATGGTGCGAGCCGCGAGTAGCGCTCGACACCCCGGTCAACATCCACCTCACCGGCTGCCATCATTCCTGCGCGCAGCATTACATCAGCGACATCGGCATGATCGGCGCCAGGGTGGAGGTCTCCGAAGAGGAAACCGTCGACGGCTACCACATCCATCTCGGCGGCAGTTTTGGCGAGGGCGCTACGATCGGCGCCGAGATTTTCCGCGACGTCAAAGCCACCGACGCGCCGCGCATGGTCGAGCAGATACTGCAGGTCTATCTGGCGCGGCGGTCTTCGCCCGACGAAACCTTTCTGGCGTTCACCCGGCGGCACGACGTCGCCACCCTGAAAGAACTGTTCGCCGTGGAGGCGATGGCATGACCATGACCCTGCCGCCGCCGATCCCCTCGTTGGTGCCGGACACCGCGCCGTTCTCCGACGAGCAGCGCGCCTGGCTCAACGGCTTCTTCGCCGGCCTCGTCTCGCTCGACGGCAGCGGCATCACCGCGCTGTCGAGCGATCAGGCCGCTGCCCTGCTCGGCGGCGCGCCGGCCGGCAACGACGACGATGACGGCGGCGCGCCGTGGCACGACCAGACCCTGCCGATCGCCGACCGGATGCAGATGGCGGAGCAAAAACCGCTGCGCTGGAAATTGATGGCCGCGATGGCGCAGCAGGATTGCGGCCAGTGCGGCTACGATTGCAGGAACTACTCCGGCGCGATTTTCGCCGGCAAGGAGACACGGCTGAACCTGTGCGTGCCGGGCGGCAAGGACACCACAAGGATGGTGAAGGCGCTGGCCGAGCAGATCGGCGCCACACCGGCCGCCGCGAGCGCGCCGTCGCGCGACGCCGCGCCGGTCGCCGTGTTGCCGCCGGCCGGCACCTCGCGCGACAATCCGGCGACCGCACGGGTACTGTCGCGCAAGCGCCTCAACAAGCCCGGCTCCGAGAAGGAGACCTGGCACGTCGAATTCGACCTCGCCGACAGCGGCATGGACTACGTGGTCGGCGATTCGTTCGGGTTGTTTCCGAGCAACGACCCGACGCTGGTCGATCTGGTGATCAAGGCGCTCGCCGCGCCGCCGGATTTTCCGATCGGCGACCGCACCCTGCGCCAGACGCTGACCGACGGCGTATCGCTGTCGCCGGCGCCCGACATGCTGTTCCAGCTGATCTCCTACATCACCGGCGGCGACAAGCGGAAGAAGGCCCGCGCGCTGGCCAATGGCGAGGACCCCGATGGCGACGCCGCCACGCTCGACGTGCTGGCGGCGCTGGAAAAATTCCCCGGCATCCGGCCCGATCCGGAAGCGCTGATCGAGGCGCTCGACCCGTTGCAGCCGCGGCTGTATTCGATCTCGTCGTCGCCGAAGACCGTGCCCGGACAGGTGACGCTGACGGTCGATACCGTGCGCTACAAGATCGGCAACCGGCGGCGGCTCGGGGTCTGCTCGACCGGCCTCGCCGAACGCGTCGCGCCCGGCGACGCGGTGAAGGTCTATGTGCAGAAGGCGCATAATTTCGCACTGCCGGCCGATCCCAACGTGCCGATCATCATGATCGGCCCCGGCACTGGCGTGGCGCCGTTCCGCGCCTTCCTGCACGAGCGGATGGCGATCGAAGCGCCGGGCCGCAACTGGCTGTTCTATGGCCATCAGCGCTCCGCCACCGACTTCTTTTACGAGGACGAGCTAAAGGCGATGAAGGCTTCCGGCGTGCTGACGCGGCTGACGCTGGCGTGGTCGCGCGACAGCGCCGAGAAGATCTACGTGCAGGACCGGATGCGCGAAGTCGGCCGCGACCTGTGGTCGTGGCTGACCGACGGCGCCATTCTGTATGTCTGCGGCGACGCCAAGCGGATGGCCAAAGACGTCGAACTGGCGCTGGTCGATATCGTCGCGCAGCACGGCGCGCGCAGCCAGGCCGAAGCCATCGCCTTCGTCACCGATCTGAAGAAGCATGGCCGCTACCAGCAGGACGTCTATTGATGAACGCCTTGCCGCAGCATCCGCCGGCGGTACGCACGACCTGCGCCTATTGCGGCGTCGGCTGCGGCATCCTGGCCCGGCCCGACGGCCAGGGCGGTGCGACCATCGCCGGCGATCCGGACCATCCGGCGAACTACGGACGCCTGTGTTCGAAGGGTTCGGCGCTCGGCGAGACGCTTACGCTGGAGACGCGGCTGCTGCATCCGATGCTGCGGCAACCCGACGGCGCGCTGGCACAGGCAACGTGGGACGAAGCGATCGGCGCGGTGGCGAGCGGCTTTGCGGAGACTATCGCCAAGCACGGCCCGGACTCGGTGGCGTTCTATCTGTCGGGGCAATTGCTGACCGAGGATTACTACGTCGCCAACAAGCTGATGAAGGGATTTTTGGGCAGCGGCAATGTCGACACCAATTCGCGGCTGTGCATGGCGTCCTCGGTCACCGGCCATCGTCGCGCCTTCGGCACCGACACCGTGCCGGGCAGCTATGCCGACCTCGACGAGGCCGACCTGATCGTGCTGGTCGGCTCCAATGCCGCCTGGTGCCATCCGGTGCTCTACCAGCGCATGCTTGCCAACAAGCGCGCACGCGGTGCGAAGATCGTGGTGATCGATCCGCGCCGCACCGCGACGGTGGAGGACGACGATCTGTTCTTGCCGGTCGCGCCCGGCATGGACACAGCGCTGTTCAGCGGCTTGCTGGTGCATCTCGCCGACGCGCTGGCGTTCGACTACGACTACATCGAGGCCCACACCACCGGCCTGACCGAAGCGCTGGTGCGCGCCCGCGAGATCGCGCCGGACCTCGCCGCGACCGCGCGTGCCGCCGGCATTGCCGAGGCCGACGTCGCGCGCTTCTTCGACTTGTTTCGCACCACCCAAAAAGTCGTCACCTGCTATTCGCAGGGCGTCAACCAGTCCGCGCAGGGCACCGACAAGGTCAACGCCATCATCAATTGCCACCTCGTCACCGGCCGGATCGGCAAGCCCGGGATGGGACCGTTCTCGCTGACCGGGCAACCCAACGCGATGGGCGGCCGCGAGGTCGGCGGGCTCGCCAACCAGCTCGCCGCCCATATGGACTTTTCGCGCGACAACATCGATCGCGTCGGCCGATTCTGGCGCGCATCGAACATGGCGCAGCGCGAGGGCCACAAAGCGGTGCAGATGTTCGAGGCGATCGCGCGCGGCGAGATCAAGGCGCTGTGGGTGATGGCGACCAACCCGGCGGTGTCGCTGCCGCGCGCAGGCGCTGTGCGCGCGGCGCTCCAGAAGCTCGACCTGCTGGTGATCTCCGACAACGTCGCCAGCAACGACTCCATCAATTGCGGCGCGCATGTGCTGCTGCCCGCCGCCGGATGGGGCGAGAAGGACGGCACCGTCACCAATTCGGAGCGGCGGATCTCGCGGCAGCGGCCGTTCCTGCCGCTTCCCGGGCAAGCGCGGTCGGACTGGTGGATCGTCAGCCAAGTGGCACAGCGGATGGGATTCGCCGACGCCTTCACCTACGACTCCGCCGGCGACGTGTTCCGCGAACACGCCGCATTGTCGGCGTTCGAGAACAATGGCGCGCGCGATTTCGACCTCGGCGCGCTGGCCGCGCTGAGCGAAGAGCAATTCAACGCATTGGATCCGGTGCAATGGCCGGCGCGCGCCGGACAGCCGCTGGGCGAGTCGCGCTTCTTCGCCGACGGCGGCTTCTTCACGCCGGATCGCAAGGCGCGGCTGATCGCGCCGCAGCCGCCAGCGCCGCGCGCGGCGACTTCCGCGGAGTTTCCGCTGACGCTGAACACCGGCCGAATCCGCGACCAGTGGCACACCATGACGCGCTCCGGCCTGAGCCCACGGCTCGGCGCGCATCTGCCCGAGCCGTTCGTCGAATTGCATCCGCGCGATGCCGAAGCCTTTGGCCTCAGCGATGGCGGTTTCGCACAACTGACGACCGGCTACGGCAAATGCGTGCTCAAGGTCGTGCTCAGCGACGGCCAGCGGCCGGGCTCACTGTTCGCGCCGATCCACTGGAGCAATGCCACCGCCTCCAGCGCGCGGGTCGGCGAGCTGGTGACGCCGGCGACCGATCCGCTGTCGGGGCAGCCCGAGGCCAAGGCGACGCCCTGCGCGATCGCGCCGCTGTCATTCGCGTTTCGTGGTTTCGCGCTGGCGCGACACAAACTGACGCTACCCGACGGCACCTGGTGGTCGCGCGTCGCTGTCGGCAGCGGCAGCGGCCTGCTGTTCGCCAGCAACGATCCGCCGGCGGCATGGCGCGCATGCGCGGCTGCGATGTTCGGCGCCGATGTCGAGCTGGCCGAATATGTCGATGAACCGCGGCAGAGCGTTCGCGTCGCGGCCTTTGTCGAGGGCCGCATGGTCGGCTGCCTGTTTGTCGGCCCGGCCGAGGCCGCGCCGCAATGGGACGCGGTGAAGGCGCTGTTCGAATCCGAAGCGCTGGGAGATGCGCAGCGCCGCGCGGCGCTGTCGGGCAAATCCACATCCGGCCTCGCCGACCCCGGCCCCGTGGTCTGCGCCTGCTTCGGCGTTGGCCTCAACACCATTCGGGCCGCGATCGAAAGTGGCGAGGCGACCAGCGCCGAGACGATCGGCGTGGCGCTGCGCGCAGGCACCAATTGCGGCTCATGCCTGCCGGAGCTGCGCAAGATCGCCAGCGCGGCGAAGGTGGCGACGACGGCATGAGTGCATTCTTTTCCCTCCCCCCTTGTGGGGAGGGTGGCCGGCCGAAGGCCGGTCGGGCGGGAGTGACGCGGGCACTACGACTCGTCGCCCCCCCACCCCGACCTCCGTTGCACGCCGACGCTGCGCCTCGGCGCTTCGCTCGGCCGACCCTCCCCGCAAAAGGGAGGGATGACCGCAGCGCAGTGCGCGAGAGGACGCTAAACCAGCCCGCCGGCGTCGCTGACCTTGGCGAGCAGATAGTCGCTGTCGCCGAAGGTGCGTTCGATCATGGTCAGCCGCTTGAAGTAGTGGCCGATCTTGTACTCCATGGTCATGCCGACGCCGCCATGGAGCTGGATCGCCTGCTCGCCGACGAATTTCAGTGACTGGCCGACCTGCACCTTCGCCGCCGCGATGGCGTTGGCGCGTTCCTTCGGATCGTCGAAATCCACCGCCATGGTGGCGAACATCGCCATGCTGCGGGCCTGCTCGACCGCGACGAACATGTCGGCGGCGCGATGCTGCAGCACCTGGAAGCTGCCGATCGGCACGCCGAACTGGGTGCGGGTCTTGAGATATTCCACGGTCGAGCGCAGCGACTCGTCCATCGCGCCGACCGCTTCGGCGCAGATCGCCGTGCGGGCGTCGTCGACCACCTGCTCGATCAGCGGCAGGCCGCCCGCCGGATCGCCGATCGCCGCATCGGCGCCGACCTCGACGCCGGTGAAGGTGATGTCGGCAGCGTGCTGGCCGTCTTGGGTCGGATAGCCCTTCCGGGAGACGCCCTTGGCATTGCCCGGCACCAGGAACACGCCGACGCCATCGCGATCACGCTGGCCGCCCTTGGTGCGCGCGGTGACCACCAAAGTGTCGGCGTTCTCGCCGTTCAGCACCACGAATTTCTCGCCGTCGATCACCCAGCCTTTGTCGCTCTTCTTCGCCGAGGTCGCGACGTCGCCGAGATCGTAGCGCGAGTTCTTTTCCAACTGCGCGAAGGCGAAGGTCTTGCTGCCGTCGATCAGGCCGGGCAGATACGCGGCCTTCTGTTCAGCCGAACCGCCGCGTCGCAAAAAGCCGCCGCCGAGCACCACGGTGGCAAGATAGGGCTCGAGCACCAGCGCCTTGCCGAGCGCTTCCATCACGATCATGGTCTCGATCGCGCCAGCGCCGAAGCCGCCGTCGTCCTCGGAGAACGGCAGACCGAGCAGGCCCTGCTCGGCGAGCTTGCTCCACACCGCCTTGCTCCAGCCGCCCTTCTCGGCGGCGTATTTCTTGCGACTGTCGAAATCGTAGGCCGTCTTCAACAGCCCGTCGACGCTCTCCTTGAGAAGCCGCTGCTCCTCCGACAAATCAAAATCCATCTTGTTGTTCCCCTGCTAACCCGTTCGGCGTCCATGTAGTTGCGCCAACCTTTCCGCGTCATGGCCGGGCTTGTCCCGGCCATCCACGGCTGCGCGAAAGAAAGAACGTGGATGGCCGGGACAGGCAGCGCGAAGCGTTGCTTCGCACTGCCGCCCGGCCATGACGATTTAGCGCTACAGCCCCAGCACCGCCTTGGTGATGATGTTGCGCTGGATCTCGTTGCTGCCGCCGTAGATCGAGACCTTGCGGTTGTTGAAGTAGGAAGGCGCGATCTGCGCGGTCCAGTCCATTGCCTCGTTGCTACCCTCGTCGCCGTGGATGTCGTAGGGTGCGGCGAACGGGCCGATCACTTCCATCAGCAGTTCGGTGGTGGCCTGCTGGATTTCCGAACCCTTGATCTTCAGCACCGACGACGCCGGATTGGGCTTGCCCTTGCCGTGCTTGTGTTCGTCGGCGACGACGCGCAGTTGAGTCAGCTCGAGCGCCTTCAATTCGATCTCGACCAGCGCCAGCTTTTCGCGGAACTTGCGATCCTGGATGATCGGCTGGCCGCCGGACTCCACCTGCGACGCCAGTTCCTTGATGCGGCGGATCCGCTCCTTGGAGACGCCGACCCGGGCAATTCCGGTGCGCTCATTGCCGAGCAAGAACTTGGCGTAGTCCCAGCCCTTGTTCTCCTCGCCGACCAGATTCTCGACCGGCACCTCGACGTCGTCGAAGAACACTTCGTTGACCTCGTGGCCGCCGTCGATGGTCTGGATAGGGCGCACCGTGATCCCCTTCGACTTCATGTCGATCAGGATGAAGGAGATGCCGGATTGCTTCTTTGCCACGGGGTCGGTGCGGCACAGGCAGAAGATCCAGTCGGCGTATTGCGCCAGCGTGGTCCAGGTCTTCTGGCCGTTGACGATGTACTTGTCGCCCTTCTTCTCAGCCTTGGTCTTCAGCGAGGCCAGATCGGAGCCGGAGCCGGGCTCGGAGAAGCCCTGGCACCACCAGTCGTCGACGCTGGCAATGCGCGGAAGGAACTGCTTCTTCTGCTGCTCGTTGCCGAAGGTGTAGATCACCGGGCCGACCATCGAGACGCCGAAGGCGAGCGGCGCCGGCGCTGGCGCCATCTGCAATTCCTCGTTGAAGATGTAGTGCTGCACGGACGTCCAGCCGGTGCCGCCATATTCCTTCGGCCAGTGCGAGACGCCCCAGCCCTTCTTGTTCAGGATCCGCCACCACGTCACCATCTCGTCCTTGGAGGGGTGACGGCCCTCGATCAGTTTCTGCCGTGTCGCCGCGGGGACGTTCTCCTTGAAGAAGGTCCGCACTTCGTCGCGAAACGCTATTTCTTCCTTGCTGAAGCTCAGATCCATCGGACCCTCCTTTTAATTCGGTTCAGTATTATCATTACCTTGCGACATCGGCAGCGCGCCCCCTCTCCCATAGGGAGAGGGTTGGGGTGAGGGGGTACGGTCTCTCGTTAGCAAAGAACCCCTCACCCGCCCGGCTTCGCCGGTCGACCTCTCCCTATGGGAGAGGTGAAGTCAGCGCCCATGTCGGGCTCTGTTCAAAACCCTCAGTGCACGATCTCGAACAGGCCGGCGGAGCCCATGCCGCCGCCGACGCACATGGTGACGACCGCATATTTCGCCTTGCGGCGGCGGCCCTCGATCAGCGCGTGGCCGGCAAGCCGGGCGCCCGACATGCCGTAGGGATGACCGACCGCGATCGCGCCGCCATTGACGTTGATCTTCTCCGGATCGATCCCGAGCTTGTCGCGGCAATACAGCACCTGGACCGCAAAGGCTTCGTTCAGCTCCCACAGATCGATGTCGCCGACCGACAGGCCGTGACGCTTCAACAGCCGCGGCACCGCGAACACCGGGCCGATCCCCATCTCATCCGGCTCGCAGCCGGCGGAGACAAAGCCGCGGAAGATGCCGAGCGGCTTCAGACCCTTCTTGGCGGCAAGCGCGTCACTCATCACCACGGTGGCGCTGGCGCCGTCGGAGAGCTGGCTGGCATTGCCGGCGGTGATGGCAAAGCCCTCGCCGCGCACGGCCTTCAGGCTGGCGAGACCTTCGGCTGTGGTCTCGGGGCGCGGACCTTCATCCTTCGACAGCGTGACGTCCTTGAACGACACCTCGCCGGTGGCCTTGTCGGCGACGCCCATCTTGGTGGTGATCGCCGCGATCTCGTCGTTGAACTTGCCGCCCTGCTGCGCCGCGGCGGTGCGGCGCTGGCTTTCCAGCGAATACTCGTCCTGGCGCTCGCGCGAGATGCCGTAGCGCTTGGCGACCAGTTCGGCGGTGTCGAGCATCGCCATGTAGACGTCGCCCTTGATCTTCATCAGTTCGGGATCGACGGCGTGGAACTTGTTGGCGTGATCGTTCTGCACCAGGCTGATCGACTCGCCGCCGCCGGCGACCGCGATCTCGACGCCGTCGAACAGCACCGAACGCGCCGCCAGCGCGATCGCCTGCAGGCCCGAGGCGCATTGCCGGTCGATGGTGGTGCCGGCGACCGTGATCGGAAGCCCGGCGCGCAGCAGCGCCTTGCGGGCGATGTTGCCGCCAGTGGCGCCCTGCTGCATCGCGCAGCCCATCACCACGTCCTCGATCTCTTTCGGATCGAGCTTGGCGCGCGACACCGCGTGCTCGATGGCATGGCCGAGCAAGGTGGCGCCCTCGGTGGCGTTCAAGGCGCCGCGATAGGCTTTACCGATCGGCGTGCGTGCGGTGGAAACGATGACGGCGTCAGTCATGGGCGAATTCCTGTTGCGAGTTGTTGTTGTTCGGTTTGTGGCTGCTGATTACGTAGTTCGTGGCGCGACAATTTGCCGACCGAGGTGCGCGGCAACTCGTCGACGAATTCAAGCATCGCGGGCAACTCGTGCTTGCCTAGTTTGCCGGTGAGGAACGCGCGCAGTTCTTCGACGCCGAATGGCGCGGCGCCGGCGCGCAGCTTGACGAAGGCCTTCGCCGCCTCGCCACGATAGGCGTCGGGAACGCCGATCACGATCACTTCCTGCACCGCGGGATGTTCATAGATCGCCTGCTCGATCATCTGCGGATAGACGTTGAAGCCGCCGGAGATGATCATGTCCTTCTTGCGGTCGACCAGATAGAAATAGCCGTCTCTGTCCATATAGCCGATATCGCCGGTGAGGAAACGGTCGCCGACGAAGGCTTCGGCGGTCTCGTGCGGCCGGTTCCAGTAGCCCTTGGTGACGTTGGGTCCGCGAACTCGGATTTCACCGACCTCGCCCGGCGGCAACACCTTCGTCGAATCGTCGAGCGAGACCACGTCCATCTCGATGCCGGGCAGCATCAGCCCTATCGAGCCGGGCTTGTCCGGCCCCTCCAGCGGATGGCCGGTCCCGGGCGAGCAGGTCTCGGTCATGCCCCAGCCGCTCTTCAATTTCAGCTTGGTCTTGCGCTCGAAGATCCTGGCGACCTCGACTGGCAGCGGCGCGCCGCCGGAGCCGGCCATCGTCAGCGACGACAGGTCGCGGCGCTCCAGCGACGGATCGTTGGCGAGCGCGATCCACATCGTCGGCACGCCTGGAAACGACGTCGCGCGCTTCTCCTCGATGTCGCGAAACACCGCGGCGACATCGAAGCGCTGATGCAGTGAGATCAAATCGCCGAGCCGGATGCAGCGCAGCAGGATCACGGTCAGCGCGTAGATGTGGAACAGCGGCAGCACGCAGATCACACGCTCGGTAGTGTTCCGATCTGCCCTGCCGTTGGCGGTCCAAACATCGTAGATCGAGACCGCCGAAGTGAGATTGCCGTGGCTAAGCATCGCGCCCTTCGGCAGGCCGGTGGTGCCGCCCGTGTATTGCAGCAACGCGACATCGTCGGGATCGATCGAAGGCCACGCCGCCGGCGGCTTGGCGCCATCGCAGAATGCCGCGAAAGCAACGATGCGCGGATTGTCCGGCAGCGGAGTATGCGGATTGCCGACCGCGCCCCAATGGTCATCGGCGCAGACGATCAGCCGATCGAGCAGACCGTCGTCGAGAAATTTCAACGCGGTCGGCAGCAACGTCGCCAGATCGCTGGTGACCAGAATCCGCGCGCCCGAGTCGCGCAGCTTGTGCGACAGCGCGCGTTCGCCGTCGAGCGGCGACAGATGCACCACGCGCGCGCCGGCCTTCAGCGCGCCGAAGAAATTCACCGGGTGATCCGGCGAGTTGCCGAGAAACAGCGCCACCGAGGTGTCGCGGCCGTAGCCGGCGCGCAGAAACGCCGCAGCGGCGACCTCCGCCATCGCTTCGAGCTCGGTGTAGCTGATCGGGCGGTCGCGAAATTCGATCGCCGGCCGTGCGCCGAAATCCTTCGCCGCTTGCGACAACAGACCGGGCACCGTGCCGCGTGCGATCGGCGCATCCCAGCGCACGCCGTCGGGATAGAACTGCTCGCCGGGATGGGTCATGGGCGCAGGACTCGCTCGAATTGCGAACCGGGCACAGCGTTTCCGTTCCCTCCCCCCTTGCGGGGGAGGGTCAGGGAGGCGGGTAAGCCACCGGCACAGCGGCGCGTGGCCCCCCACCCCCGACCCCTCCCCGCAAGGAGGGGAGCAGTTGGCGCCACCTGCCCGATCTGCTGCGAAGCCATCACGCCGCCTTCGCCAGCTGGGTCAGCGAGGCGAAGGTCTTGCCTTCGGCGGCGAGGCGCGCCAACAGCGGCGACGGTTCCAGCGACGGATCGTTGGTCGCCTTGGCGTAGTACGACAGCCGCTCGGCGATGTGCTTGAGGCCGACCTGGTCGGCATAGAACATCGGGCCGCCGCGATAGATCGGCCAGCCATAGCCATAGAGCCAGATCACGTCGATGTCGCTCGGACGCGCCGCGATCCCCTCTTCCAGGATCCGCGCGCCCTCGTTGATCATCGGATACATCATCCGCTCGAGGATCTCGTCATCGCTGACCACGCGGCGCTTCAGGCCGAGCGTCTGCAGCGTCTTGTCGATCAGGGTCTCGACTTCCGGATCGGGCAGCGGCGCGCGCGAGCCGGCCTCGTATTTATAGTAGCCCTTCTGGGTCTTCTGGCCGTGACGACCGGCTTCATAGAGCGCGTCCGCGATCGGCGACTTGATGCCGCGATCCTGCCGCGAGCGCCAGCCGATATCGAGCCCGGCGAGATCGCCCATCGCGAACGGACCCATCGGCATGCCGAACTTGGTGACCACCGCGTCGACCTGCTGCGGCAGCGCGCCCTCGAATAGCAGCTTTTCGGCCTGCTTGCCGCGCTGCGCCAGCATCCGGTTGCCGACGAAGCCGTCGCAAACTCCGACCACAGCCGGCACCTTGGCAATCTTGCGCGCGATCGACACCGCGGTGAGCAACGCGTCCGGCGCGGTCTTGGCGGCGCGGACGATCTCACACAGCTTCATCACATTGGCCGGCGAGAAAAAGTGCATGCCGAGCACGTCCTGCGGACGCTTGGTCACCGCGGCGATGTCGTCGATGTTGAGATACGAGGTGTTGGAGGCCAGCACCGCGCCGGGTTTGGCATAGGCGTCGATCGCGGTGAACACTTCCTTCTTCACCGCCATGGTTTCGAACACCGCCTCGATGATCAGGTCGGCGCCCTTGACGTGCTCCAGCCCGACCACGCCGGTGATCAGCGCCATCCGCTTCGCCGGCGCATCGGCCGGAATGCCGCCGCGCGCCGCGGTGGCTTCGTAATTCTTCTGCATGATGCCCATGCCGCGCTTCAGCTGCTCCTCGCCGGTCTCGATCAGCGTCACCGGGATGCCGGCATTGGCGAACGACATCGCGATGCCGCCGCCCATGGTGCCGGCGCCGATGATGGCGACGCGCTCGACCGGACGCGGCTTGGTGCCCTCCGGCACGCCGGAGACCTTCGCCGCCTCGCGCTCGGCGAAGAACGCGTAGCGCTGCGCCTTCGACTGGTCGCTGGTCAGCAGCTTCATGAAGCCTTCGCGTTCCTTCTTCAGGCCCTCGTCAAACGGAAGATCGATCGCGGCGCCGACCGCGTCGGCGGCGGCGAACGGCGCTTCGAGGCCGCGGGCCTTCTTGGTCAAGGCCGCGACCGCGTTGGTGAAGATCGAACGATCGGCCTTCGCCGCCGCGAGCTTGGAATCGTCGTCGCGCAAACGGCGCAGCGGCCGCTTTTCCGCCAGTACCTTGCGCGCGAACGCCACGCCGCCGGCGGCGGGACCTTCGACGATCTCCTCGATCAATCCGTTCTTCAATGCTTCCGCCGCGCCGATCGGATCGCCGACCACGATCATCTTCACCGCCAATTCGGGACCGACCGCGCGCGGCAAGCGCTGGGTGCCGCCGGCGCCTGGTAACAACCCGAGTTTGACCTCCGGCAGGCCGAGCTTGGCGTCCTTGGTGGCGACGCGGAAATGACAACCAAGCGCAACTTCGAGCCCGCCGCCGAGCGCGGTGCCGTGGATCGCCGCGATCGTCGGCTTCGGCGAATTCTCCAGCGCGGCAATCACTTCGTTCAATCCGGGAGGCTGCGGCGGCTTGCCGAATTCGGTGATGTCGGCGCCGGCTATGAAAGTGCGGCCCGCGCAGGTCAGCACGATCGCCGCAACGGCGGGGTCGGCGACCGCGGCGTTGACGTTCTCCAGGATGCCGCGACGAACAGCCGCGCTCAGCGCGTTGACCGGGGGGCTGTTAACCGTGATGACGGCAACAGCATCATGGCTTTCACGCGTGACAACTTCGCTCATGCAGATCTCCCGGGGCTCTGTTTTTGTCTATTTCGCACTGCGAAATTTAATTCCACATCTTGACAGGGAGGGTTATTTTGAAGAGCGTCGCTTGTCAACGAAATCAATCGTGCAGGGAATGAAACGCTCAGCCAAAAAGCCTGCGACCGATCGCAGTTTCGTCGTCGCGCTGGCCCGCGGTCTCGATGTGCTGCGCGCATTTCGTCCCAATGACGGGCTTCTTGGCAATCAAGAGATCGCGGCCCGTACCAACTTGCCCAAGCCGACCATTTCGAGGCTGACCTACACCCTGACCAAGCTCGGCTATCTTACACAGGTTCCGCGGTTCGAGAAGTATCAGCTGGCGCCGGCGGCGATGTCGCTCGGCTATGCCGCGCTGGCCAATCTCGGGGTGCGGCATCTGTCGCAATCGTTCCGCGACGAATTGATGCAGCAGACCGGCGGCGCGGTCGCGGTCGGCGCCCGCGATCGCCTCAGCATGATCTATGTCGGCCAGGCGCGCTCGAGCCTCACCGTCGGGGTGCAACTCGACGTCGGCTCGCGGATCCCGATCGCAACGACGGCGATGGGACGCGCCTATATCACCGCGTTGCAGGGCGAGGAACGCGCTGCGTTAATGCGGGAACTTCGCGAACATTACGGCAGCCGCTGGCCGCGCGTGAAGGAGGGTATCGAACGCGCCGACGAGATGGTCGCCAAGCACGGCTTCGCAATATCGGCGGGCGAGTGGCAGGACGACGTGCACGCAGTGGGGGTACCGCTGACGCTCAACGACGGTACCGGTCCCTACGCGTTCAATTGTGGCGCGCCGGCATTCCGCTTCACGGAAGATCGGCTGCTGAACGACATTGGACCTCGCCTCGTGGCGATGGTAAGGAGCATCGAGGCAGCGCTCGGGGGAACGGCGGCGCCGCAATCAAAAAAAACAGACAACAAGAAAACAAAACCAGGAGGGAAAGTTGCCCGTGTGGTCGAGGGGATCAGATAGCCGTCGTCATGAGCCGGCGTGCGCGCCAGGCCGAAGCCGCCCGCTGCAGGGCCGCGGCATATGACGCAGGCTCAGTTGAAGAGGGAGCAATCTCCGTTGCTCGCGGTGCACGACGTCAGCGTCGTGTTCGGCGGCATCATCGCGTTGAACGGCGTATCGTTCGATATGCAGCAGGGCCAGATTCTCGGACTGATCGGCCCGAACGGCGCCGGCAAGACCACGCTGTTCAACTGCCTGTCGCGGCTGTATCAGCCGAGCAAGGGCGACATTCTGCTCGATGGCGAAAGCATTCTGACCCGGCCGCCGCACCGGATCGCGGAGATCGGCATCGGCCGCACCTTCCAGAACGTCGCCTTGTTCCCCAATCTCACCGTGCTCGATAACGTCCGCGTCGGCACCCATTCGCGCACTAACAGCGACATCATTTCGGACTCGCTGCGACTGCCCTGGGTGCGCAACGGCGAGGCCGCGCTGAACAAGCGGGTCGACGAAATCCTCGGCTATCTCGATCTGCGCGACGTCGCCCATACCACCGTCGCCGGGCTGCCGTTCGGCACCCAGAAGCGCGTCGAGCTGGCGCGCGCGCTGGCCGCGCAGCCGAAGATCCTGCTGCTCGACGAACCCGCCGGCGGTCTCAACCACGAGGAGGTCTACGTCCTCGGCGATCTGATCCGCCGCATCCGCGACGATCGCGGCGTCACCGTGCTGCTGGTCGAGCACCACATGGGGCTGGTGATGTCGATCGCCGACCACGTGGTGGCGCTGAATTTCGGCCGCAAGCTCGCCGAAGGAACGCCCGCCCAGGTTCAGGCCGATCCGGATGTCATCAAAGCCTATCTGGGGAGCAAAGATTCATGACCGCGATGCTCAATATCAGGGATCTCAAGGCCTATTACGGCCAGGTCCAGGCGCTTCACGGTCTCGAATTCGGTCTCAACGAGGGTAGTCTGACCACCCTGCTCGGCGCCAACGGCGCCGGCAAGACCACCACGCTGCGCGCGATCTGCAACATGGTGCGCTCCACCGGATCGATTGAATTCGAGGGCAAGCCGCTGTCCGGGCGCTCCACCGAAAACATCGTGCGGCTCGGCATCGCCCACGTGCCGCAGGGCCGCGGCACCTTCACCACCATGACGGTGGATGAGAACCTGCAGCTCGGCGCCATCACCCGCAAGGACCGCGCCGCGGTGACTTCCGACATCGAGCGGATGTACGCGCATTTTCCGGTGCTGAAGCAACGCCACACCCAGCAGGCCGGCACGCTGAGCGGCGGCGAGCAGCAGATGCTCGCGGTGGCGCGCGCGCTGATGTTGCGGCCACGGCTGATGCTGCTCGACGAGCCGTCGTTCGGCCTCGCGCCGCTGATCGTGCGCGACCTGTTCCGGATCCTCGGCAAAATCAACCGCGAGGACAAGGTCACTATCCTCGTGGTCGAGCAAAATGCCCAGCTCGCGCTGGAACTCGCCGACCAGGCCTACGTGATTGAAACCGGGCGCATCGTGATGTCCGGAAACGCCGACGACATCGCCAACAACGAAGACGTCCGCAAATCCTATTTGGGCTATTGAGGAGCCGGCCATGGAACTCTTGACCAATCAAATTCTGGCCGGCATTGCCACGGGCGCGATCTACGCCTGCATGGCGCTGGCGGTGGTGATGATCTACCAGGCGATCGATCACCTCAATTTCGCCCAGGGCGAAATGGCGATGTTCTCGACCTTCATCGCCTGGCAACTGATGCAATGGGGCGTGCCGTATTGGTGGGCCTTCCTCGCCACGCTGGCGCTGTCCTTCGCCGGCGGCGTCATCATCGAACGCGCGCTGTTCAAACCGCTGGCCAACGCGCCGATCCTGACCCACGTTGCCGGCTTCATCGCGTTGTTCGCGATCATCAACTCGGTCGCGGGCCTGACCTGGGACTTCACCATCAAGCAGTTCCCGACCCCGTTCGGTTCCTCGCCGTTCCTCGGCAGCCAGCTGATCTCGACCCATCAGGCCGGGATGATCGGCGTCACCCTGGTGCTGTTGTTGCTGCTCTACTTCTTCTTCCAGTTCACCCGGGTGGGGCTGGCAATGCGGGCCGCAGCGACGCTGCCGGAATCCGCGCGACTGGTCGGCATCAACACCTCCTGGATGGTGGCGCTGGGCTGGGGCATGGCGGCGGCGATAGGCTCGATCGCCGGCATGCTGATCGCGCCGGTGGTGTTCCTGGAGCCCAACATGATGGGCGGGGTGCTGATCTACGGCTTCGCCGCCGCGGTGCTCGGCGGGCTCACCAGCCCGTTCGGCGCGGTGGTCGGCGGCTTCCTGGTCGGCATTTTCGAAAACCTCGCCGGAACCTACATCCCGGGCGTGGGCAACGAACTGAAGCTGCCGATCGCGCTGGCGCTGATCATCACCGTGCTGGTCGTCAAACCCAATGGCCTGTTCGGCCGTGCCATCGTCAAGCGAGTCTGAACCATGAGCGCATTGCAGGAAATCGTCGACGTCACGCCGGTCGAGGCCACTCCGAAGAAGTACATCGCGCTGGGCGGCTACGCCTCGGTCGCGGTGTTGGTGCTGCTGATCGCGGCGCCATTGTTCGCGAAGAACTTCATCATCTTCCAGATGACGATGTGGCTGATCTACGCCATCGCCGTGCTGGCGCTGAACATCCTGACCGGCGGCAGCGGCCAGTTCTCGCTCGGCCAGAGCGCGTTCTACGCGGTCGGCGCCTATACGTCGGCGATCCTGATGGAGCATTTCAACGTCAACTACGCGCTGACGCTGCCGATTGCCGGCGTGATCTGCTTC
Organism: Rhodopseudomonas sp.; assembly: GCF_013377015.1. Lineage (GTDB taxonomy): Bacteria > Pseudomonadota > Alphaproteobacteria > Rhizobiales > Xanthobacteraceae > JARJEH01. The sequence goes on from NZ_JACABA010000003.1 coordinate 307,287, forward strand.
GCCTTCGGCTATGTGTTCGGCCAGCCCGCGCTGCGGCTGTCCGGAGTGTATCTGGCGCTGGCGACCTTCGCGCTCGCCACCGCGATGCCGCAACTGCTCAAGCTCGGCTATTTCGAGCATTGGACCGGCGGCGTCCAGGGCTTGGTGGTCACCAAACCCGACGCGCCGTTCGGGCTGCCGATGTCGCAGGACATGTGGCTGTATTACTTCACGCTTGTGATCTCGATCATGATCTACGTGTTCTCGGTCAATCTGCTGAAATCGCGCTCCGGGCGCGCCATGATGGCGATCCGTGACAACGAGATCGCGGCCTCGGCGATGGGCGTCGACGTGGCGCTGTACAAGACGCTGGCGTTCGGCATCAGCGCCGGCATCACCGGCGTCGCCGGCGGCCTCGGCGCGATTGCGGTGCAGTTCGTGGCGCCGGACAGCTACACCATCCAGTTGGCGATCGCGCTGTTCCTCGGCATGGTGGTCGGTGGCGTCGGCTGGTTGCCGGGTTCGCTGGCGGGCTCCGCCTTTATCGTGTTCGTGCCCAACATCGCCGAGAGCGTCTCCAAGGGCCTGTCCGGCGCGGTGTTCGGCGCCATCCTGATCGTCATCATCTTCGTTCTGCCGCACGGCGCGCGACAGATCGCCTACCTATCCCAGCACTGGATCAACAAGCTGATCCACAAGTGAGCTGATCCAAAAGTAACCTGATCCAAAAGTGACCTGGCTTCGCGAGAAGCCAGCGAAAAACCCAGCCAAGGAGACCTTATGCTTTCTATCCAAAAACTAAGAATCGCCGCGATTTCGACGGCGGTCATTGCTTTCGCTGCCACCGGCGGCAGTGCGCTCGCCCAGAAGAAGTACGACACCGGCGCCACCGACACCGAGATCAAGATCGGCAACATCATGCCGTATAGCGGCCCGGCATCGGCCTATGGCATGATCGGCAAGACTGAAGAAGCCTACTTCAAGATGGTCAACGATTCCGGCGGCATCAACGGCCGCAAGGTCACCTTCATCAGTTATGACGACGCTTACAGCCCGCCGAAGGCCGTCGAGCAGGCCCGCAAGCTGGTGGAGAGCGACGAGGTGCTGCTGGTGTTCAACCCGCTCGGCACGCCGTCGAATTCGGCGATCCAGAAATACCTCAACGCCAAGAAGGTGCCGCAGCTGTTCGTCGCCACCGGCGCCACCAAATGGAACGACCCGAAGGACTTCCCCTGGACCATGGGCTGGCAGCCGAGCTACCAGAGCGAGGGCCAGATCTACGCCAAGTTCCTGCTCAAGGAGAAGCCCGACGCCAAGATCGCCGTGCTGTATCAGAACGACGATTTCGGCAAGGATTACCTGAAAGGGATCAAGGACGGGCTCGGCGCCAAGGCCGCGACGATGCTGATCGCCGAGGAAAGCTACGAGGTCTCGGAGCCGACCGTCGACAGTCACATCGTCAAGCTGAAGTCGCTCAACCCGGACGTCGTGATCAGCATCACCACGCCGAAATTCGCGGCCCAGACCATCAAGAAGATCGCCGAACTGAGCTGGAAGCCGTTGCAGATCGTCGCCAACGTCTCGTCGTCGATCGGCAGCGTGATGAAGCCCGCCGGATTCGAGGCGGCGCAGGACGTGCTGTCGGCGAACTACGGCAAGGACGCTTCCGACGAACAGTGGAAGAACGATCCGGGCATGAAGAAGTGGGCGGCGTTCGTCGACAAGTACCTGCCCGACGCCAACAGGATCGACAGCAACCTGGTCTACGGCTACGGCGCCGCGCAGACCCTGCACAAGGTGCTGGAGATGTGCGGCAACGACCTCACCCGCGCCAACGTCATGAAACAGGCCGCCAGCCTGAAGGACTTCACCACCGACACCCTGCTGCCGGGCGTCAAGATCAACACCTCCGCCACCGACTTCGCACCGATCAGCTCGTTGCAGATGATGCGGTTCAAGGGCGAGAAGTGGGAGCTGTTCGGCGACATCATCAGCGCCGACGCCACCGCCAACTGACGTCGCCGCCGGCCAGCCGGCGCGCCGCTCAAATAATCAGCCCCCGGCAACGAAATTGCCGGGAGCTTTTTGTTGCCGTGCATTTGTAAACGGTATTCAATCCCCTGACATCCGCCCGATCTCAAGAGGCGGTGAAATCCCAAGGATCAGGAGACTCCCCAACATGCGTTCCTCGAGGTCGAGACTGGCCACCCTTTCTGCCGCAGCATTGCTGATCGCCTGCACCAGCGGCGCGGCGCTGGCACAGAAGAAATACGATACCGGCGCGACCGACACCGAAATCAAGATCGGCAATGTCGAGGCCTATAGCGGCCCGGCTTCCGCCTACGGCATCATCGGCAAGACCGAGGACGCCTATTTCAAGATGATCAACGACGCCGGCGGCATCAACGGCCGCAAGATCAACTTCATCTCCTACGACGACGGTTACAGCCCGCCGAAGACGGTGGAGCAGGTGCGCAAGCTGATCGAGAGCGACGAGGTGCTGCTGGTATTCAACGCGCTCGGCACGCCGACGCAGAACGCGGTGCAGAAGTATCACAACGCCAAGAAGGTGCCGCAGCTGTTCCTCGCCACCGGCGCCAGCAAGTGGAACGATCCGAAAGATTTCCCCTGGACCATGGGCTTCCAACCGAGCTACCGGGTCGAGGCGCGAATCTTCGCCAAATACATCTTGAAGGCGAAACCCGACGCCAAGGTCGCGGTGTTCTACGCCAATGACGATTTCGGCAAGGACTACGTCGCCGGTCTGAAGGAAGTGTTCGGCGACAAGACTTCCAAGATCCTGATCGCCGAGGAAAGCTACGAGACCTCGGAGCCCTCGATCGACGGCCATATCGTCAAGCTGAAGGGCACCGGCGCCGACGTCTTCGTCAACATCTCGACGCCGAAATTCGCCGCCCAGGCGATCAAGAAGCTGGCCGAGCTGGAATGGAAGCCGATGCATGTGATGACCGACGTCTCGATCTCGATCGGCGCGGTGATGAAGCCGGCCGGCCTGGAGGCCTCCGAAGGGGTGCTGTCGGCAACCTATCTGAAGGACGCCTCTGACAGCCAATGGGCCGGCGACGCCGGGATGAAGAAGTTCCTCGCCTTCGTCGACAAGCATATGCCCGGCGCCAACGTCTCCGACACCAACATCGTCTACGGCTACACCGCGGCGCAGACCATGGTGCAGGTGCTGAAGCAGGCCGGCGACAATCTGACCCGCGACAACGTGATGAAGCAGGCGGCGGCGCTGAAGGATTTCGTGCCTGACACGGTGCTGCCGGGAATCAAGCTCAACACCTCGGCCACCGACTTCGCCCCGATCGAGCAGCTGCAAATGATGCAGTTCAAGGGCGGCAAGTGGGAGATGTTCGGCGACGTGATCAGCGCCGAGACCGGCGGGTAGTTCCAGCCGACTTTGCTGCAATGCAAAGCCCCCTGCGACACGGTCGCAGGGGGCTTTTTCTTGCCGTGCGGATACGGAAGGTATTGAATGGTACGCGAAGCTTGGCTTCCAAGAACAACAACAACAACAACACAATCAATACCAACAGGGAGATCCGAAATGCCTGCACTTCGATCGCATGCGCTTGCCGTCACGGCGGCCCTCGCCGTCAGCCTCGCGGCCGCGAGCGGCGCGTTCGCGCAAAAGAAATACGACACCGGCGCCACCGATACCGAGATCAAGATCGGCAACATTATGCCCTACAGTGGACCGGCGTCCGCCTACGGCGTGATCGGCAAGACCGAGGAAGCCTACTTCAAGAAGATCAACGCCGCCGGCGGCATCAACGGCCGCAAGATCAACTTCATCAGCTACGACGACGCCTACAGCCCGCCGAAGACGGTGGAACAGGCCCGCAAGCTGGTGGAAAGCGACGAGGTGCTGCTGGTCTTCAATTCGCTCGGCACGCCGCCGAATTCAGCAATCCACAAATACATGAACACCAAGAAAGTGCCGCAGCTTTTCGTCGCCACCGGCGCGACCAAGTGGAACGACCCCAAAAACTTTCCCTGGACCATGGGCTGGCAGCCGAACTACCAGTCCGAGACCCAGATCTACGCCAAATACATCCTGAAGAACCACCCCAATTCAAAGATCGCTGTGCTGTATCAGAACGACGACTACGGCAAAGATTATCTGAAAGGCTTGAAGGATGGCCTCGGCGCCAAGGCGGCCTCGATGATCGTGCTGGAGGAGAGCTACGAGACCTCGGAGCCGACCGTCGACAGCCACATTGTCAAGCTGAAATCAACCGGCGCCGACATCTTCGTCAACATCACGACGCCGAAATTCGCCGCGCAGGCGATCAAGAAGAACGCCGAGATCGATTGGAAGCCCCTGCACTTCCTCAACAACGTCTCCAGCTCGATCGGCAGCGTAATGAAGCCGGCCGGCTTCGAGAATGGACAGGGCGTTATTTCGGCGTCGTACCTCAAGGACGTCGCCGATACGCAATGGGACAACGATCCCGGAATGAAGGAATTTCTCGCGTTTCTTCAGAAGGATTTTCCCGAAGGCAACAAGCTCGACAGTTTCATCGTCACCGGCTACGGCGTGGCGCAGACCCTGGTCCAGGTCCTCAAGCAGTGCGGCGACAATCTCACCCGCGAGAACGTGATGAAACAGGCCGCCAGCCTGAAGGACTTCAGGACCGAAATGCTGCTACCGGGCATCAAAATCAATACCAGCGACTCCGACTTCGCGCCGATCAGCCAGCTACAGCTGATGAAATTCCAGGGCGAGAAGTGGGAGCTGTTCGGCGACGTGATCAGCGCCGACGTCGGCGGCTGACGCCGCGCTGATCGTGACGATTCACGACATCGACCCGGACGCTGATCGCGTCCGGGTCTTTTTCATGCAATGTCGATGGTCGTCTCTTCGCGACCGGCGACCGACGCTTGCTACGCCGCGGCGGCGATATTGATCGCGGACTCCGCAAGCGCGGTCAGCGATACGTCGGTCTTCTTTTCCTGCTGCAGGGTCTCATCGAGCAGCTTCACCGCGTCCTTCATGCCGAGCTGGGTGGCCCACTGCTTCAGGGTGCCATAGCGCGAGATCTCGTAGTGCTCGACCGCCTGCGCCGCCGCGAGCAACCCGGCGTCGAGCGCCTCGGTGCCCTTGTACTCGTCCATGATTTCCTTGCCCTCGTCGAGGATGCCCATGATCGCATCGCAGGTCTTGCCCCGCGCCGGCTTGTCGATCAGTTCGAACACCTGCTCGAGGCGTTCGATCTGGCCTTCGGTCTCGCCGTGATGCTTCTCGAACGCGGCGCGCAGCTTGTCGGAGGTGGCGGCTTTCGCCATCTTCGGCAGCGCTTTCAGAATCTGTTTTTCGGCGAAGTAGATATCCTTGAGGGTATCGAGGAAAAGATCATTGAGGTCCTTATCCTTCGCGGCGGCCATGATGCGCTCCATTGCGTTGTGGGTGTATTCCCGCGGCTCAACGCAAAATTTATGTCGAGGTTCCGCGCTGCTGCGAACAAAGCATCTCGGCGCCAGGTCCGGATTCGGACTCATGCAAGTGGCTGTCGTTGGTGTCGCCCGACGTTGCGCCGCGGTCCTGCGAAATTCTGCGTCACGGGTCGGTTCCTGAGCCCAGGGAACCGCGACTTGTGATGACCAAAACAATCGAGCTACGATCCGAAATCTGGATTTCCGGCCGAGGCGACTGCTGTTCTTGGACGCGCAGCCAGACGGATCGGCTCACATTTTGTCTCGGCGCGTCGGTATCGGATGGCGATGATGAAGAACCTGACGTTTGTTTCGTTCGATGTCGGCAACCGGGTGGCCGCCCACGCGCTTCATGTCGGGGACCGGATCAACACCGCGGGTTTCGAAGCCGAGGTGCTTTCGGCCGTTCCGCTCGCGATCAAGGTCGGAGTCAACGGCGTCGCGGTGCTGTTTCGCTACGGCGTTGCGGTTCTCGTCGGTTTGTCCGCCACCGAGGAGGCCAAATTCATGGAGAGTCTGGCCTCCCGGATCGGCGGCAAGCTCGCGGTCTATGAGGAGGAGACCGCGATCATCGAACTAGCGAACGACAGGCTCGATCAGGTCCCGGCCGGAGGCCCGATCCATGTCAAGGAAATGTCGGCGGAGCGACTGCTGGTGGTTGCCGACGTACTGGCAAAGAGCGTCGTGCTCGCGCATGGTGAGCGAGAAGTGGCCAAGGTGTTCGAGGTGATCGAACCCTTTGCCAGGGAATTGGCCGACCACGGCCGAACCCGCCGCGATCGCAAGGGCGTTCTGAAGCTGATCGGAAACGCGCTACTGGTGCAGCACCGGCTGTCCGGACGCGTCGCCATCACCGAAAAGCCGGACGCGCTGTGGGATCGTCCCGATCTGGAACGGCTCTACGCCCGCCTCGAAGACGAGTACGAACTCAAGGAGCGCGTCGATGCGCTCAACCAGAAGCTCGCGGTGATCGCCGAGACCGCCAACACGCTGGCGGACATCATCGATACACGACGCTCGCTCCGTCTCGAACTGATCGTCGTGCTGCTGATCGCATTCGAGATCGTGATGACCTTCTATCAGATCTTCGCGGGTCGGGGCCACTAACATCGCCAGCGCCGATGCTCACGCCGCCAGCGTGGTCTCGACCAGCTTGATCCAATACGAGGTGCCGAACACGATGGCGTCGTCGTTGAAGTTGTAGGCCGGGTGATGCAACCCGGCGCTGTCGCCGTTGCCGAGGAAGATGAAAGCGCCGGGGCGGGCTTCCAGCATGTAGGCGAAGTCCTCGGCGCCCATCAGCGGCGGCATGTCGTGGACATTGGCGTCGCCGGCGACGTCGCGCGCGATCTTCTGTGCAATCGCGGTCTGCGCAGCGTGATTCACCACCACCGGATAACCGCGCTCGTATTCGAGATCGATTTTCGCGCCGGTCATCTGCGCCACCCCGGAAACCACCTCGCGAACTCGCTTCTCGACCAGGTCGCGCACCTCGGCGGTCAGCGTCCGCACCGTACCCTTGAGTTCCGCGGTCTGCGGGATTACGTTGCGGGCATTGCCGGCGTGGAACTCGCAGATCGAGATCACCGCGGATTCCAGCGGATCGACGGTGCGCGAGACGATCGACTGCAGGGCCGCAACCAGCTGCGCGCCGACCAGCACCGAATCGATCGATTTGTGCGGCCGCGCGGCGTGGCCGCCGACGCCCTCGATCCGGATATCGATCGAATCGGTCGAGGCCATCACCGGGCCGGCCTTCAGCGCGAACGACCCGATCGGGATGCCGGGACCGTTGTGCATGCCATAGACCTGGTCGATCTTGAACCGGTCCATCAGGCCGTCCTTGATCATCGCGGCGGCGCCGGCGCCGCCCTCCTCCGCCGGCTGGAAGATCACCACCGCGTCGCCGGAGAAATTCCGCGTCTCGGCCAGATAGCGCGCGGCGCCGAGCAGCATCGCGGTGTGGCCGTCGTGGCCGCAGGCGTGCATCTTGCCGGGAACCGTCGAGGCGTAATCCAGCCCGGTGGCTTCCTCGATCGGCAGCGCGTCCATGTCGGCGCGCATTCCGATCACCTTGACGTCGCTGTCCGCCGCGGGCTTGCGGCCCTTGATGACGCCGACCACGCCGGTGCGGCCGAGCCCGGTGGCGACTTCGTCGCAGCCGAATTCCCGCAGCCGCTCCGCCACGAAGGCCGCGGTGCGGTCGACGTCGTACATCAGTTCGGGATGGGCATGGATATCGCGGCGCCAGGCCATGATGTCGGGCTGCAGATCGGCGACGCGGTTGATTACGGGCATGGGGCCTACATCTCGGTGAGAGAACCAGTTGAGATAGCCTAGCACGACCCGTGCCATCCGCCCAATACCGGCTGCAAGGCAACTGTACAGCGACCGAACCCACCGCTAAGCGTTGCCGACACCGCGTCGGCGGTGCAAAAAAAGCGGGTGGCAGGGATGGCGCAACGGATCGAGGGCGAGTTCGATTACATCGTGGTCGGCGCGGGAACGGCAGGTTGCATCGTCGCCAACCGGCTCTCGGCCGACCCGGCGCACCGGGTAATGCTGTTGGAGGCCGGCGGCAGCGACAACTGGATCTGGTTCCATATCCCGGTCGGCTATCTGTTCGCGATCGGCAATCCGCGCTCGGACTGGATGTTCCGCACCGAACCCGAGCCCGGTCTCAACGGTCGTTCATTGGCCTATCCGCGCGGCAAGGTGATCGGCGGCTGCTCGGCCATCAACGCCATGATCTCGATGCGGGGCCAGGCCGCCGATTACGACCACTGGCGCCAGCTCGGGCTCGCCGGCTGGGGCTGGGACGATGTGCTGCCCGCATTCCGGCGGCTGGAAGATCATTTTTTGGGCGACAGCGCGCTTCACGGCACGGGCGGCGGCTGGCGGATTGAAGCGGCAAGGCTGTCCTGGCCGATCCTCGACGCCGTCGGCGACGCCGCCGAGCAAATGGGGATTCCCTGGATCCGCGATTTCAACACCGGCGACAATGAAGGCGTCGGCTATTTCCACGTCAATCAGAAGCGCGGCCGGCGCTGGTCATCGGCGCGGGGCTTTCTGAAGCCGGCGCTGCACCGCCCCAATCTGCGGCTGGAAAAGAACGTGCTGGTCGATCGATTGATCGTCGAGCACGGCCGCGCTGTCGGCGTCCGCTTCATCCAGGGCGGCGAGATCGTCGAAGTCCGCTCGCGGCGCGAGGTGGTGCTGTGCGCCGGCTCGATCGGCTCCACCCAGGTGCTGCACCGCTCCGGGATCGGGCCTGCCGAATGGCTGGCGCCGCTCGGCATCGACACCGTGCTGGATCGTCCCGGCGTCGGGCGCAATCTGCAGGACCATCTGCAGCAACGCGCGATCTACAAAGTCGCCAACGTCCGCACCCTGAACGAGACCTATCATTCGCTGCCGCGGCGGGCGCTGATGGGGCTCGACTACGCGCTGCGGCGGCGCGGGCCGCTGACCATGGCGCCGTCGCAGCTCGGCATCTTCACCCGCTCCGACCCGGGCCAGGAGCGCGCCAATATCCAGTTTCATGTCCAGCCGCTGTCGCTCGACAAGTTCGGCGATCCGCTGCACCGCTTTCCGGCAATCACGGTCAGCGCCTGCAATCTGCGTCCGACCTCGCGCGGCGAGATCAAGATCAAGTCGGCCGCGCCCGATGCTGCGCCGTCGATTGCGCCGCATTACCTCACCACTGACGCCGACCGCCGCGTCGCCGCCGACGCGATCCGCGCCACGCGCCGGCTGATGCATCAACAAGCGCTCGCGCGCTATCATCCCGAGGAATATCTCCCCGGCCCCACGGTCGGCGACGACGACGCCGCGCTGGCCAAGGCCGCGGGCGATATCGGCACCACCATCTTCCATCCGGTCGGCACCGCAAAAATGGGGTTGCCGAGCGATCGGCTGGCCGTGGTCGACGCGAGGCTGCGGTTGTTCGGCATCGGCGGGCTGCGCGTGATCGACGCCTCGGTGATGCCGACGATTACGTCCGGCAATACCAATACGCCGACCGCGATGATCGCCGAGAAGGGCGCCTCGATGCTGCTCGAAGATTCCCGGCTGTCATGACCGAACGGCATCGCATTTGGGTCGAAACCGCCGGGCTGCGGCTTGCGCTGGTGCGATGGGGTGAGGCCGACCCGCGCAGGCCGCCGGCGCTGCTGCTGCACGGAACCGGCTTCGTTGCCGAGGTCTGGGACGAGATCGCAAATGCGCTGACCAGCAGATACACGGTCTATGCGCTCGACCGCCGCGGCCACGGCGCCAGCGACAAGCCGATCGCTGATCGCTATCACTTCCTGGATTTTGCGTCGGACCTGTGCGCGGCGATCAAGGCGTTGCAGCTGACCGGCATCTACGGCATCGGCCACAGCGCCGGCGCCACCGACCTGCTGCTCGCCGCCAAACTGCAGCCCGAACGCTTCGCCCGGCTATTCGTGATGGAGCCGACCGTGATGACGCCGACCGCGCATCCCGGCGACGGCGCGCGGCTGAGCGACCAGGGCACGGCCACGGTGCAGGGCGTGCTGCGCCGTCAGGTCGAATTCGCCAGCGCCGAGGCGGCGCTGCAACGCTTTCGCGCGGCGCCGGCCTTCGCGCCATGGACCGAACCGGCGCTGCGCGCCTACATCCGGCACGGTTTCGAACCGCTGCCCGATGGACGGGTGCGGCTGCTGTGCCGGCCGGAGATCGAAGCCGCGCTGCTGCTGCCGATTTACCAGGCGATCGAGCAGGTCTATGCCGACGACGACGGCGGCAATCCGTTCGGCTGGCTCGCCGAGATCGACTGTCCGGTGCGGATCGCCACCGCCGAACAGTCGTGGCCGATCTACAAGGAGATGGCGGCCCGCGCCGCTGCGCTGATCCCGGCCGCGAGCCGCTGCGCTTTCGACGGCGTCGGCCACTGCGTCGCCCAGGAGGCGCCCGAGCTACTGATCGCCGCGTTGGAAGAATTCGAGACCGCAGCGCGCTAAGGTGCGGCGCGCCGGAGACGGCGTCGTCACGACATCGTCATCGCCCGGGCGTCGGCTTTGTCGGCCCCGCCCGGGAATAAACCCCCGCCCTGCCCGATCCAGTCCCTGAGACCCAATCAAGGGTCGCGGGAGAGTGGCCATGAGCGATCACGATCACCACGACGGCGTCAGCCGCCGCAAGATGCTGGAATGCATGACCTGGGCCGGCACCGGCGTGCTGTGGACGGTGTCGGGCGGCGTGCCGCGGGCGCTGGGGCTGGTCGGCGAAGCGCAGGCCGCGGAGCCGGTCGGATTCTCCTTCCTGCAGATCAGCGACAGCCATGTCGGCTTCAGCAAGCCGGCCAATCCCAACGCGATCGGCACGCTCGAGGAAGCGATCGGCAAGATCAAGGCGATGCCGACGAAGCCGTCCTTCATGATCCACACCGGCGATATCACGCATCTCGCCAAGGCGGCAGAATTCGACGATGCCGAGCGCATCATCTCGCAGGCCAAGCTCGACGTGCACTACGTCCCCGGCGAGCACGACATGATTGACGAAGAAATCAAGCTCTATCGCGAACGCTACGGCCGCGGCACCAAGGGCGCCGGCTGGTACTCGTTCGACGCCAATGGCGTGCACTTCATCGGCCTCGTCAACGTCGTCGACCTCAAGGCCGGCGGGCTTGGCAATCTCGGCGCCGACCAACTCGAATGGCTGGAAGACGACCTTCGCGGCAGATCGACATCCACCCCGATCGTGGTGTTCGCCCACATCCCGCTATGGACGGTGTATCCGGAGTGGGGCTGGGGCACCGCGGACGGCGCCCGCGCGCTCGACTATCTGAAGGGTTTTGGCTCGGTCACCGTGCTGAACGGCCACATCCATCAGGTGATGCAGAAGGTCGAGGGCAACGTCACCTTCCACACCGCGCGTTCGACCGCGTTTCCGCAGCCGGCGCCCGGCACCGCACCCTCGCCCGGCCCGATGAAGGTCGCCGACGACAAGCTCCGCAGCCTGCTCGGCACCGCCAGCATCGTGTTCAAGCCGGGGCAGCAGCGCCTGGCGATCATCGACACCCCGTTACAGAGCTGAGGTGCGATGATGACAATTGCAACAATACGCCATCTCGCGATCCGCTGCGCCGTCGCCGCGTTCATGGCGTCGCAGATTTCGGCCGTGCGCTGCGAGACCGTGTCAGTGACAATCGACAATTTCACCTTCGCCCCGGCGCAGCTCACGGTGAAGGTCGGCTCGACGGTGACCTGGACCAACCACGACGACATTCCGCATACCGTGGTGTCAGCCGGCAAATTCAAGTCGAAAACGCTCGATACCGACGACAGCTACTCATTCACTTTCGCGACAGCGGGCGACTACAAGTATTTTTGTTCGCTGCATCCCCATATGACCGGGACGATCAAGGTTGAGTGACAAGCCAAATCAGGCCATCACACTGGACCGGCCGATGCCTCGCATCGGCCGGTCCACAATTGAAAAGGCGACGCCGGTGACAGCCGTGGATGACGATCTCGATCAGGCCCGGCGTTTTCGCGACGCCGCGATGCCTTTGCTCGACGACGTCTATACGCTGGCGCGCTACCTGCTGCGCGACGCCAATGACGCCGAGGACGCGGTGCAGGAATGCTACCTGCGCGCGCTGAAGCATTTTCACAGCTACCGCGGTCCCGCGTTCAAGCCGTGGCTGTTCGCGATCCTGCGCAACGTCTGTAACGCCGAACACGCGCGGCGCGCGACGTCGCCGACCACCGCGATCGACGATCGACACGACGAGGCCGAACGCGCCGCGCCGCTGTGGCAGGAGACCGAGGCGACGCCGGAAGTGCAACTGCTGCGCCGGTTCGATGCGGCGACCATCCGCCGCCTGGTCGCCGAACTCGAGCCGGCGTTTCGTGAGGCGATCGTGCTGCGCGAAATCCACCATCTGTCCTATCGCGAGATCGCCGATATCGTCGCTGCCCCGGTCGGCACCGTGATGTCGCGGCTGTCGCGCGCCCGCGCGCTGCTGCGCGCCGCCTGGACCGCCGAACAGGAGCGCATGCCATGACCTGCGACGAGGCCGAAATTCTGCTGCACGCGCTGCTCGACGGCGAACTCGACGCCAGCCACAGCCGCGAGGTCGAGGCGCACCTCGAAACCTGTCCGCGTTGCGCCGCACAGCTGCGCGCCTATCGCGACATGACCAGCGCCATCGTGGCGAGCGAGCCGCATTTCGCGGCACCTTCGGCGCTGCGCCAGCGCATCGCGGCCGCGCTGCCGCAACCGCAACCGCGCGCGGCCAGCCGCCGCGCGGTGCTGAAGGGTTTTGCGTTCGGCTCGGCGCTGTCGGCAATGGCCGCGACCGGGATCGTCGTGATGGTGCTTCGCGCCGACGACGAGCAGCGCATCATGTCCGAGGTGGTCTCCGCGCATCTGCGCTCGTTGCAGGCCGGGCACCTCACCGATGTACTGTCCAGCGACCAGCACACGGTGAAACCGTGGTTCAACGGCCGCCTCGACGTCTCGCCGCCGGTGATCGATCTGACCGCGCAGGGCTTCACCCTGATCGGCGGACGGCTGGATTATGTCGACGGCCGCGCGATCGGCGCGATCGTGTACCGGCGCCGGATCCATGTCATTAATCTGTTCGTGGCGCAGACCGCGAGCAGCGAACGCCAGGCATCAAAGATCGAAACCGTACAGGGCTTCAACATCAGGCGCTGGCGCGATCGGGGGCTGAATTTCTGGGCGGTCAGCGACGTTGCGGCCGACGAATTGTCCGAGTTCGGCGACAAGTTCGAATCGGCGATGCGAACTGCCAATCCGGGATGACGGCTAGGCCGACTTGCGCACCGCGTTGTCGACCAGGGTCTTGCCGAGCGACCAGATCGCGCCGGGGACTTTGTGGCTGTCGGCGATCACGGAATCGAACGAGGTTTCGATCCAGCTGCAGTCTTCCTCGGTGATGGTCAGCGGCGGCAGCAGCTTGATGGTATGGCTACCGTGGCCCGACACCTGGGTCAGGATCTTGTGGTCCTTGAACAGCGGCACGGTGATCAGCTGGCAGAACAGCCCCTTGTTGGCGGTCTCCAGCATGGTCCACGACGCCTTCAGCCGCAGCGATTTCGGCGGGCCGAATTCGACGCCGATCATCAGCCCCTTGCCGCGAACCTCTTTCATCAGCTCGTAGCCGGGCACCATGCGGGTCAGCGCCAGCCGCAGTTCGGCGCCGCGCTTGGCGGCGGTCTCGATCAGCTTTTCGTGCTTCAGCACTTCCAGCGTGGCGATGCCGGCCGCCATCGCCAGATCGTTCTTGGCAAAGGTCGAGCCGTGCACCACGGCACGGTCCATCCGGTTGAAGACCTTGTCGAAGATATATTTGCGGGTCAGCAGCGCGCCGACCGGGACGTGGCCGCCGGACAGCGCCTTCGACAGCAGCACCATGTCGGGCTCGACGTTCCAGTGCTCGACCGCGAGAAAACGCCCGGTGCGGCCCATTCCAGTCTGGATCTCGTCGGCCACCAACAGCGTGCCGTAGCGACGGCAAAGCGCCGCGGCGCCCGGCAGGAACTCGTCGCTGGGCATGTTGACGCCCTTGCCCTGGATCGGCTCGACGATGAAGGCGGCGACCTGACGGGTCGACAGCGCCTTTTCCAGCGCGTCGAGATCGTTGAACGGAATCGTCGTGCAGTCGGGCAGCAGCGGCCCGAACCCGCTCTGGAAGTTCGGATCGTCCGTCAGCGACAGCGCCCCATAGGTCAAGCCGTGGTAGCTGTGGTGGCAGTGCACAATGCCGGTGCGGCCGGTGGCGCAGCGCGCGAATTTGATCGCGGCCTCGACGCATTCGGCGCCGGAATTGGCGAAGAACACCTTGTCCAGATACGGCACATATTCCAGCAGCCGTTCCGCCAGCACGCCGGCCAGCGTCGAGACATCCAGTTGCACCAGATTGGGCAGATCGCTGTCGAGCACGCTTTTCAGCGCCTCGCGCAACACCGGGTGATTGCGGCCGATCGCAAACACCCCGAAACCGCTGAGCAGATCGAGATAGCGCGCCCCGTCGCGATCGAACAGATATTGGCCGCGGCCGCTCTGGAAACCGACATCGTAGCCGATGGTCTTCAACACCCGGACGAGTTGTTCATTGAGATGGCGCGCATGCATCGAGCTGCGCTGCGACTGCCGCTCCATGAAGATCTCGGAAACGTCTAAATTCGGATATAGCATCAGTTACATACTTCGCTTGTTGGGTCTGTCGTCAACTGAAAACATGCATTGCGACGTAATGACCCTGCAACATCGCGAATTGCCCTTAACACAGGTTGGAACCATGTTGCAGCGGCTACGAAATACCACGCGCGCTTTGCTGCTATGCGGACTGTTTTGCTCAGTGGGCCTCGCCCCGGCACTGGCCTCCGACCCGACCGGCGACTGGCGGGTCGCCGACGCGGTGGCCGACATCCGGGTCGCGGAGTGCCATGGCAGCATGTGGGGGGCGGTCGTCTGGGAAAAAATACCCGGAGCGCACGACAAGAACAATCCCGACCCTGCGAAAGTCAGCCGGCCGACGCTCGGAATGGCGATTCTGTTCGACATGAAGAAGAAGCCGGGCGCTGATCAATGGGACGGCACGGTTTATAACGCCAAGGACGGCAAGATTTATGACTCTTCGATCAAGGTCGCCGGTCCCGACCGACTAGAGATCCAGGGGTGCCTGCTCGGTTTCCTGTGCGGCAGCGAGACCTGGACCAGGGTCAAAGGCCCGATCCCCAGCAGTCCCTCCAACAGCCCGGCCGGGACCAGGGCGACGCCGAACAGCCATATGGCTAAAGCTGGCCTGTCCGAACCCGCAGCAAGGACAGCCGTGCCGCCCGCCGGGATGCCGAACACGGTCGGCCAGAGGCCGACTGCGCTGCCGGCCGCCGATCCGGTCGGCGATATCTGTCTACTCCCCGAGATCGCGCGGCTTGCCCATTAGCGCCGGCTGGAACAGCAGCACCGCGGCCAGCGTGGTGACCAGCGACAGCGCCAGCAACTTGCCCATGCTGGCGGTGCCAGGGTGGCTCGACAGCCACAGGCTGCCGAATGCGGTCGCGGTGGTCAGCGCGCTGAAGAAGATCGCCCGAGTCAGCGCCGATTGCAGCAGGTTGGTGTGTCCCGCCCGCCACGCGGTGACGTAATAGATCTTGAACGCGACACCGACGCCGAGCAGCAGCGGCAGCGCCACGATGTTGGCGAAGTTGAGCGGCAGCCCGATCAGCACGCAGATTTCCAGCGTCACCGCGCCGGCCACCAGCAGCGGCACCAGCGTCAGCAGCACGTCGCCGATCCGGCGCAGCGCCAGCCACAGCAGCAGCGAGATCGAAAGCAGCGCCCACAGCCCGGCCTGGATGAAGGCCGAGACGATGGTGTCGCCGGACTTCAGAATCGATACCGGGCCACCGACCGCCTTGGGTTCGGCCTTCAGCACGGCTGCGGCGAATTTGCGCAGCGTTTCGTTGTCGTTCGGATCGCCGCGCGGCAGCGCCTCGACACGGAAGGCACCTTCCTTGGTCTTCCACGCCGACACGATGTCGTCCGGCAGGCTCTGCAGCGACACCGGCTCGGCCTGCAGCGAATTGCGCAGTTGGGTCAGCGCCAGTTGCAGCGGCGTCACGAACACCGCCTGGGCCTTGTCGCGAGTCGTCTGGTTCGATTCGGCAAGCCGGGAAATCGCATCGGCCAATCGCCGCGAGGCCGCGGCGCCGGGGCCTTTGTCTTCGCCGGCCGCCTTACGCAGGCTGACCGCAGTTCCCTTCAGCGCTTCGATGTTTTCGGCATCGGTCGGCGCCGGATCGATCGATCCGGGATTGAGCGCCGGCTCGAGAAGCTTGGCGCCCTCCTTGATCAGCTTCAATTTAGCCGGCTGATCGTCGGGCACGAAGGTGTCGAGCGACATCGTGCGCGACACTTCTGGCAGTTTGTTGAGCTTGGCCGCGACCTCTCTGGCCGCGTCTTCCGACGGCGCCATCACGTTGACGGCATTGGCGCCGGTGTTCGGATCCTTGCGCAGATCGAGAAAGGTCGCGATCGATTCGACCTTCGGATTGCGCAGATTGATCGGGTTGAAATCGAACTGCAGAAAATACAGCAGCGGCAGGCCGGCAACCGCCAGCGCCAGCGTCCCGCCCACGATCGCGACCCGATGATTTTCCAGGAAGTGATCGACCGGCGCCAGAAAAGCGTAGCCCAGCGGTTCCTTCTCGCCCGCCGGGTTGAGCAGCTTGAGCAGCGCCGGCAGCACCGTGATGCTGGAGAAGAACGCGATCATCATGCCGGCGCCGGCAATCATGCCGAGTTCGGAGACGCCCTTGTAGGCGGTCGGCAGGAACGACAAGAAACCCGCCGCGGTCGACATCGCCGCCAGCGACAGCGGGATCGCCGAATACTCGGCGGCCTTCACCAACGCCACCACGAGATCGTTGCTTTTGTAGCGTTCTGAGCGATAGCGCACGCTGAACTGGATGCCGAAATCGACCCCCAGCCCGACGAACAGCACCGCGAAGGCAATCGACAGCAGGCTGAGCGAGCCGACCATCAACAGACCGACCGCGGTGGTGATCGACAGCCCGACGAACAAAGTGACGAACACCGCGAAAATGATCTTGGGCGAGTGCAGCGCCAGCCACAGAATCACCAGCACCACCAGCACTGTGCCGATGCCGTTGACAATGGCGCCCTCCTGAACCGTGGCAAATTCCTCATTGGCGATCGGGACCGGCCCGGTCAGCCGGACCCGCGCACCGAAGTCGGAGGCCAGATTGAGGTCCTTGGCCGCCTGCCGGATCGCGTCGGTGGCGGTTTTGCCGGGTTCCAGCGCCTGGAAGTCCAGAATCGGCTTGATTTCGATGAAGGAACGGCGGTCAGAGTCGGTCAGCGGCTTGTCGCTGACCAGTTCGCGCCAGGAAAACATTGCGGAACCGGTCTTCAGCACGGTTTCGACGGTCTGGGCCAGCATCGAAAACGGCCGTTCGGTGCCGTCCAGGGTGAATTCGCCACGTTTCAGGCCGAGCAGCCCGGTCTCCAGCGCTGCGGTCAGCCCGCGCAGGCTCGGATCGCCGGCCATGATCTCGATCAGCGGGGCCGCCGACCCGAATTGGCTGGTCAGGCTCGCGACCTCCGGGGAGGACAGGAACAGCAGCCCGTTCTTGTCGAAAAAATCCCCCGCGCCAAGCCGGCGGACAGACGAGAAGGCTTTGCTATCGCTAGACAATTTATCGGCGAGCACGGCGGTGGCGGCGCCCGCGAATTCCGCCGTCGGCGCATCTACCACGGCCAGAATCAGGCGTTCCTGATCGAACGCCTTGTCAAACGCGATATCGCGCTGGCGCCAGTCCAGATCCGGCGAGATCAGCCGATTGATGTCGGTATTGATCCCGAAGTTCCGCGACGTGTAGAAGCCGGCGGCGACCGCAAGAACTATGCCGATCAGTAAAGTAAAAGTCGCAAAACGGGTGCAAGCTTTGACAATGGATACGACGACATTTGTCAGCACAATTTCACTTTCTATTGCTTCCGGCTTGCCTAAAATGCGACCGCTCTGGCTCGGGTTCCCGCATTGAACTAGTTAGCCTCGATAGTCTTGCCTTCAAGAACTCGGCAAAATGGCTTAATGGGGACCTCGGCGGGATGTCGTGGCCGGAAGTAATCTCACCGAAGCCGATTGCCAAGGGCGTTCTGATCCGCCAATCCAGCGCTCCGAGGTCTCAGGTGCGGCAATACCGGTTGGATCGTGGCGCGAAAATTGCCAATAATCCCGGAGACGGAGTGCAATCATGAGTGTGGTGACCCTTGTCTGACGTTCGGCCGCTCCAAGTTTTTCTCGCCCAGCCCCGCGGTTTCTGCGCCGGCGTCGTTCGCGCGATCGAGATCGTCGAGCGCGCACTAGAGAAATACGGCCCGCCGGTCTATGTCCGGCACGAGATCGTGCACAACAAATACGTCGTGGAAAGCCTGAAAGCCAAGGGCGCGATCTTCGTCGAGAACCTGTCCGAGGTGCCGCCGAAGGCGGTCACCGTGTTCAGCGCCCATGGCGTGGCCAAGAGCGTCGAGGAAGAGGCAGCCGCGCGCGGCCTGCCGGTGCTCAACGCCACCTGCCCGCTGGTGACCAAGGTCCACAATCAGGGCAAGCGCTACATGTCGAAGGGCCGCGCCCTGATCCTGATCGGCCACGCCGGTCATCCCGAAGTGGTCGGAACCATGGGACAGGTCTCGGGTCCGGTGCTGCTGGTACAGAATGTCGACGAGGTCGCCGCGCTGACGCTGCCGGCCGACACCCCGGTGGCGTATATCACCCAGACCACGCTGAGCGTCGACGACACCAAGGACATTATCGTCGCGCTGGAGCGGAAGTTTTCCGACATTCAGGGCCCGGACATCCGGGATATCTGCTATGCGACACAAAATCGCCAATCCGCGGTAAGAGACCTCTCCAAGCTCGTCGATGTCATTCTCGTGGTCGGAGCCAACAATAGTTCCAATTCGAACCGGCTGCGCGAGATCGGGACCGAGGTCGGGATTCCGAGCTATCTGATCGCGGACGGCAGCGAGCTCAATCCGGAGTGGCTGAAGGACGCCAAGGCGGTCGGCATCACGGCGGGCGCCTCGGCTCCCGAAGTACTGGTCGACGACGTGATCGAAGCGTTGCGCCGGATCGGCCCGGTCACGGTGTCGGTGCTGGCCGGGCGGGAAGAGAATATCGAATTCGTGCTGCCTGCGGAGCTGGCCTCGGCCTGAACCGCGCTGGTTTGATGTGTCTGAAGATTTGGTTTGAAAGAGAAACTCGTAATGGCAATCCCGTTTTTTAAAGAGATCCGGATCGGCGCCTACCTGGTGAAGCAGAAGATGCTCGGCCGGAAGCGCTATCCGCTGGTGCTGATGCTCGAGCCGTTGTTTCGCTGCAACCTGGCCTGCGTCGGCTGCGGCAAGATCGATTATCCCGATGCCATTCTCGACCGCCGGATGACGGCGCAGGAATGCTGGGACGCCGCCGAAGAATGCGGCGCGCCGATGGTGGCGATCCCCGGCGGCGAGCCGCTGATCCATCGCGAGATCGGCGAGATCGTGCGCGGCCTGGTGGCACGCAAGAAGTTCGTGTCGCTGTGCACCAACGCGCTGCTCTTGGAAAAGAAGCTGCATCTGTTCGAGCCGTCGCCCTATCTGTTCTTCTCGGTGCATCTCGACGGCATGCGCGACCACCACGACAAGGCGGTGTCGCAGGTCGGCACCTTCGATCGCGCCGTCAAGGCGATCAAGGCGGCCAAGGCCAAGGGCTTCGCCGTCAACGTCAACGCCACGATCTTCGACGGCCACGCCGCCGAGGACATCGCCAAGTTCATGGATTTCACCACCGAGCTCGGCGTCGGCGTCTCGATGTCGCCGGGCTACGCCTATGAGCGCGCGCCAGATCAGGCGCACTTCCTGAACCGCACCAAGACCAAGAAGCTGTTCCGCGACGTGTTCGCGCTCGGCAAGGGCAAGAAGTGGAACTTCATGCATTCCGGCCTGTTCCTGGATTTCCTCGCCGGCAATCAGTCCTACGAGTGCACCCCCTGGGGCATGCCGGCGCGCAACATCTTCGGCTGGCAGAAGCCGTGCTATTTGCTCGGCGAGGGTTACACCAAGACCTTCAAGGAATTGATGGAGACCACCGACTGGGAGACCTACGGCACCGGCAAATACGAAAAATGCGCCGACTGCATGGCGCATTGCGGCTACGAGCCGACCGCCGCGAATGCCTCGCTGGTCAATCCGTTGAAAGCGCTCTGGGTCGCGATTCGCGGCATCCGTACCGAAGGGCCGATGGCGCCGGAGATCAATCTCGATCACCAGCGCCCGGCGCAGTACATCTTCTCGTCGGAAGTGCAGAAACGGCTGTCAGAGATCCGCAGCGACGAAGCCGCCGCTGCCCAGAATGCCGTCAAGCATAAAGCCCCGACAGCCGCGTAGGCTGCGCAAGGCACGGTTGAAGTCAATCCCGGTCGAAACCAGCGACCGGATCGACGCCGGGTTACGGGCGACGCCGCGCAACACCTTGCGCAGGTCGATGCCGCCATTTGGCTTGACCGCGGTGGCCACCAGCTTCGGCAACGCGCGGTTGGCGGGATCGCTGATCACCCGCAGCGCCGCGAACGGCAGGCCCGCATCGAACGCGTAGGCGGCCGCGATATGGCTTTCCATATCGACCGCGGCGGCGCCGGTCTCGGAATGCAGCGCGGCCTTGGCGGCGCGTTCGCCGACCACCTGCTCGACGCCGACCAGTCCGCCACGGACGATCCGCTGACGTTCGAAATCAGCCCCGCCGAGCAGTTCCTCGCTGAGATCGGTCGCTGCGTCCCAGCGCCGGGCGCCCGCCATAACTTCGGTGGCCAGTACCACATCGCCGGATTTCAGCCTGGGATCGAGCCCGCCGGCGACCCCGAAGCTGACAACTCCGCGTACCGTGGCCGGGTCGAACACCTCCAGCAGCATCCGCAATTGCATCGGATCACTGCTGCTGCAGATCACCGTCAATCCGGGTCCCGCCGCGATCCTGGCTTCCTGAACCAGACCAGTCACAACCAGTATCGGCCGCGGATCAATTGAATTGACCGCGGACGATTCGCCCCCTGCCCCCAAAATCACATTCCGACCCCTACCACCTTGCTGTTGGTGCTCCTCAAATTTCGATACCGCGCCAACGCCCAGAGCGGAAAGAACTTTGCGTAGCCATGATAACGCAGATAAAATACCCGCGGAAAGCCCGTTGCGGTGTAGCGCTGCTCATCCCAAAGACCTTTTTCGGTCTGTGTGCTTTTCAGGTACTCCACCCCGCGCGCCACCGCCGGATGCCCGACCTCGCCCGCGGCCATTAAGGCAAGCAAGGCCCATGCCGTTTGCGAGGCGGTGGTCGGGGCGGCCTCAAACCCCTGGTAGTCGAGCCGGTAGCTGGTCGCGGCCTCGCCCCAGCCGCCATCGGCGTTCTGGATCGACACCAGCCACTCCACCGCCTTGCGCATCGCCGGGTCTTGATGGTCGACCCCGGCGGCGTTGAGCGCGCACAGCACCGACCAGGTGCCATAGATGTAGTTCAGGCCCCAGCGACCGTACCACGAGCCTTCCGCCAGCTGGGTGTTGCGCAGATAGGCGACGCCGTCGGCGACCGCCTTGCTGCTCTGGACGGTCTCGCCGAGCTGCGCCAGCATCGAGACGCAGCGCGCGGTGACGTCCTCGGTCGGCGGATCGAGCAACGCGCCGTGGTCGGAAAACGGGATGTTGTTGAGATAATATTCGAGATTGTTGACGTCGAACGCGGCCCAGCCGCCGTCGCGGCTCTGCATGCCCTCGATCCATTCGCGGCCGCGCGCGATTGCGTTGTCGTAGTCGGGATTGGGGATCTCGCGCCGGGCGCGGTCCATCGCCATCACCACCACGGCGGTGTCGTCGAGGTCGGGATAATGGGCGTTGTTGTACTGGAACGCCCAGCCGCCGGGGCGGACGTCGGGACGTTTCACCGCCCAGTCGCCCTTGAGGTCGAGCACCTGCTTGGGCAACAGCCAGTCTAGTCCGCGCTTCACCGGCAGGGCCGTCTCCGCGCCGCCGGCCTCCAGCAGCGCGTGGCAGGTCAGCGAGGTGTCCCACACCGGCGACACGCAGGGCTGGCAGTAGGCTTCGTCGTCGTTGATCACCAGCAGCTTGTCGATGCCCCTGCGGGTGATGACGCGCCCCGGATAATCCTCCGGATAGCCCAGCACCTTGTACATCATCACCGTATTGGCCATCGGCGGGTAGATCGCGCCGAGACCGTCCTCGCCGTTCAGACGCTCCTCGACGAAGTCGACCGCTTTCTGGATCGCATAGGCGCGCAGCCGTTTCGGAAAATACGGCTCCAGCGCGCGCAGCACCGCGTCGATGCTGGCGAACAGCTTGAACAGCGCCCAGTTCTGGTGCGGCGCCTTCGCCGGCATGCCGATCGACTTCGGGTCCTGCAGGAACAGTTCGTCGAGGCCGATCTGGAGCGCATTGATCGCGCGCGGCTTCAGCGCCGCCAGCACCATCAGCGGCACGATGGTGCAGCGCGCCCAGTAGGAAATCTTGTTGAGATGGAACGGCGACCACATCGGCAGCAGCATGATCTCGACCGGCAGCACCGGCACGCTGTTCCAAGTCAGTATCCCGAACATCGACAGCATGAAGCGAGTGAACACGTTGGCGTGGATGGCGCCGCCGCGCGACCGCATCGCTTCGCGCGCCCGTGCCATATGCGGCGCGTCGATGTCGTCGCCGATCATCTTCAGCGCGAAATACGCCTTGATGCTGGCGCTCATGTCAAAGTCGCCGTCCTGCACCAGCGGCCAGCCGCCATGGGCGCCCTGGGTACGGCGCAGATAGACCGCGATCTTGGCTTCCAGCGCCGCGTCGACCGGTTCGCCGAGATAGTGTCGCAGCAGCACGTATTCGGACGGAATGGTGCAATCGGCCTCGAGTTCGAACACCCAATGGCCGTCGGGCTGGCGGTGGCTCAGCAACGCCTGGCGCGCCGCCGCGATGCTGGCCTCGAGCGGATCGCCGCCCGCGGATGCTGAATTGTAAATGCCGGATTCCATCTTGTTCGCTATCACTCCACGCTCATACGCTAGGTCTTAGGTCGGGTCGGGCGCCGTGGCCTGCCCGGGATCAGGCCTGACGCATCACCAGAACGAGGTCGGCCGCGCGGTTGCCGGACCGCACCGAGCCCTCGATGGTGGCCGGCAACCCCGTATCAGTCCAGTCGCCGGCGAGAAACAGGTTTTTGTAACGGGTGACCGGCCCGGGACGCAGCGCATTCTGCTCCGGCGTCGCCTCGAAGGTGGCGCGGCGCTCGCGGACGATCTGCCACGGCGGCAGCTCGGCCTCGATGCCGGCGATCTTGCAGATTTCCTGCCAGATCGACAGCGCCAGCTGCTCGCGCGGCAGGTCGACCAGCCGATCGCCATTGCTGATGGTGACCGACAACCGGTTCGGGAAGGCGAACAGCCATTCGACCAGCCCGCCGATCACCCCGGTCAGCGCCGGCAGCCCGGCCGGCGGCGCGAAACGGAAATGCGCATTGACGATCGCGCGATATTTGCCCGGCGTTTGCAGCCCCGGCAGCAGCGCCGCCGCCGGGCGCGGCGGCACCGCCAGCACCACTGCGTCATCGGGCCCGATCGCCACGGCGTCGTCGCCGAAATTCAGCTCGCTGAGACGGTCGCCCGCGCTCGCGAACCCGCGCAGCTCATGGCCAAAATGAACGCCGGCGCCGCTGTTTCGCAGCTTCTCGACCGCGGGCTCCACCAGCACCGCGCTCAGGCCGTCGCGCGCGATCAGCGGCCGGCAGGCCTGGCCGCCCGCCAGCAAGGTCTCGCGCACCACGGCGCCGGCGAGCCCGGCCGAGCCTTCCGGCGGATCGACGTTGAGCGCCGCCAGCAGCAACGGCTGCACCAGCCGCCGATACAGCGTGCCCTCACACTTGATGGTGTCGCCGATCAGCCGGTTCGGCGATGCCCAGATCAGCGGCATCAATGCTAAATAATCGAGCAGGCTGGTGTCCGGCACGCGGCTGCCTTGGTCGAGCACCCACAGCGGCAGCCGGCCATCGCCGAGCTTGAGCTGCCAGTGCTTGCCGGTGCCGACGTCGACAAAATGGAATTCGGCGCTTGGCGGCCCGACCAGCCCGGCTTCGGTGCCGATCGAACGCGCGTAGCCGACCGCGGCGCGGTTGCCCGACAGCAGCAGATGATTGCCGTTGTCGATCGTCAACCCGGTCGCGGCGTCGAAATAGGACCGGCAGCGGCCGCCGGCCTGCTGCATCGCCTCGTGGACCTGAACCTTGACGTTGGCGTCGGCAAGTCGGATCGCGGCCGAAAGCCCCGACACGCCTGCGCCGATGATGTGGACGGTTCCGGGCATCAGATGATCGCGTATTGCAGCAGGATCGCGATCCGCGACGCCTTGCCGAGCCGGACCGGCGCGCGCGGCAGCGCGAAGCCCCGCGCGATCAGCAATTGCAGGATCGAGTGATAGTATTTCGACATGATCCGCGGCGCCCGCACCACGCGGCGAAGGTTGCGATTCATCACCGCGTCGGCGGCCTTGAAATGCGCCTGCGCGCGCTCGACCAGCGGCGCGCACACCAGCGTCAGCGCCGGATGCTGCGTCACCACCGACGGATCGGTGCTGGTGATGCCGGCGCGCAGCAGACCTTCGCGCGGCAGATACAGCCGGCCGATCCCGGCATCCTCGTCGATGTCGCGCAGGATATTGGTCAATTGCAGTGCGCGTCCAAGATGATGCGCGAGCTCGATGCCGTCGGCCTCGGGCAGGCCGAAGATCCGCACCGACAGCCGACCGACCGCGGAGGCAACGCGATCACAATACAGATCCAGCGTGGCTTCGTCGGGCGCCCTGATCTCCGCCGGCACATCCATTTCCATGCCGTCGATAATGGCGAGAAAATCCTCGCGCTTCAGGCCGAATTCGCGCAGCGATTCCTGATAGTCGCGCAGTCGCGCCGGCGGCTCGCCGCGATACAGCGCGTCGATGTCCTCGCGCCATTGCTGCAATGCCGCCAGCCGCTCATCGCGCGGCCCGTCGGAATCGGCGATATCGTCGACGTAGCGGCAGAAGCTGTAGACCTGAAACATCGCCTCGCGCTGCGCGCGCGGCAAAATCCGCATCGCGGCGTAGAACGAGCTGCCATGCGCAACGCCCTGATGTTCCGCCGGCGCGGTCGATGATTGATGGTTCATGCGCGCGGCGCCGGATTCGACAGCGGCCGCCGGCCGATCATGCGGCGCGCCAGCTCCGAGGCGATGCCGCCGGCGCTCTGCGCCAGCAACTCGATCGGCTTCAGATGCACCCGTTCGCTCAGCGGATCGCGGAGCTTCAGCAGGCGAACGATCTTGTCGGCGAAGGCCTGGATCACGGAAATTTCCAGTCCGAGCCGAAGATCCTTCACTTCGGCACCGAGCGATATGCTCTGCGCCAGCAGGCCCTCGTTGCGCGCTGCGAGCGCATGCAAGCATTGCAGCAGCGCCGGCGACGAGCGCGTCTGCCCGAGCGCTTCAACATCGGCGCCGGCGGCTTCGAGCGTGTCGCGCGGCAGATAGACCCGGTTGAGGTCGCGATAATCCTTGCCGCAATCCTGCAGATGATTGTTGATCTGAAGCGCCGCGCACAGCGCGTCCGAGGCCGCCCAGGTCGATGTGCTCTCGCCATGGACGTCGAGCATGAACCGCCCCACCGGCATCGCCGAATAGCGGCAATAGTGGATCACTTCGTCCCAGTTCTCGTAACGCAGCTTGGTGACATCCATGCGAAAGGCGGTCAACACGTCCAGCGCGTGGCGCGGCGGCATCGCGCGCTCGGCCAGCGCGCGGCGCAGATTGACCGCCTCGGGCTGGCTGTCGCCCTGCCCGAGCAACTCGGCTTCCAGCAGGTCGAGATAGGACAGCTTGGCGGCGCCATCGAGCGAGGCGTGATCGGCGATGTCGTCGGCGGTGCGGACGAAATTGTAGAAGGCGAGAATCAGCCCCCGGTGCCGCGGATGAATGATCCACGACGCGACCGGGAAATTCTCGTCCCGGTGGGTCTTCCCGGAGCGCAAGTCGTTCGCGGAGGTCATCGGCACTGCTGTACTGGTGTGGTCATAAACGGGCGACGCGCGATCCAGCCACCGGACGGCGGGGATCGATCACGACGCCATATAAGGGAAATCCGTCGGCTAAACCAACGATATCGACCGGTCTTTCGGGAAACCCGACAGGACCCGGCTCACCGCGATACCGCCGTGGACGCTCGCCTGGCGACTCCCCGGGAACCCGGCAGCGGTGGCCGGCGGCCTACTGGTTGTGGGTGAGCAGCACCTGGTTGCACGCGGAGCTCAGTTTTTCACGGTTTTCTTTGAGGCACGCCAGCACGACGAAATCGCCCTGATCCATCACCTTGCGGCAATGACGCGAGACATCGCGCGAGCAGGCCTGCTGCTCCTGCTGCGTGCCGCTGCGCTGTTGCGCGAAAGCGCCGGTGGACATTGAGACGAACAGCAGGGCGAGAGCTACGAAGATTTTCGGCATTGTATTCTTTCAGTTCGGCGATTGGAGATTGCATTGTCGATCACGCCGGCATCCGGCGCATGATCGGGCGACCGCCCGGATCGACCATGGCGAATTACAACTGCGCTCGCAATTGCGGCCAAATTTACGTTGGCTCGAATCGTTCCCCGGCGCTGTTATGCTCGGAGCCATTGGCCGAAAATCCGAAATTCGATAAAATCTCGCTCCGATCGACGATCCTGGTGTCCCGCGGACTGCGAATTGATACAATTCGACCAGATTCGTCGGAACAACAAGTCGCCTGCATTCAACCAAGATTTGCCGAATCGCAGCAGTTGCGGCGGCTGTCATTGCGTTCGCATCAATCGACTTTATTATTAGAATTGAACCTACCGTTCCGTGTCGAGACTAAATAGCTGATGCGACGAGGCCGTCGTGCCGGGATTTCTTATTCAGGGGTTGCGAGAATGAGACTGCTTCGTTCCACGTTTTCAACGCATGCGCTCAAGGCGGCAGGCATCGCCGCGGCGATGCTGCTGTCGGCATCGGCGAGCCATGCGCAGTCCGGCCCATTTGCCGGATTCTCCGGCGCTTGGTCCGGCGCCGGAACGGTGTCGTTATCGGATGGAAGCAAGGAGCGGCTGCGCTGCCGGGCAAACTACACGGCCGGCGGTGGCGGTAAGGAACTGTCGTTGTCGTTGCGCTGCGCCAGCGATAGCTACAAATTCGAGCTCAGCAGCAATGTGGTGAGCCAGGGCGACCGCATCTCCGGGCGCTGGACCGAGTCCAGCCGCAACATTAACGGTGATCTTCAGGGCACCGCCGGTGGTGGCCAGATCGAGGTGTTCGTCGAGGCGGCGGGATTCGCCGCCAACCTGACCCTGATCACCCGGGGCAACAAGCAATCCGTTCAGATCAGTTCCAAGGGCGAGATCCGCGGCGTGAATATCAGCATGGTCAAGGGATAGGGCGACCGGCCCGAACCGAAAACCCCTCGGATCGATTCGATCCGAGGGGTTTATTTTGCCAAAGATTCTCGCCTATTGCGCAGGCTTCTCGCGTTTGCCGCCGCGCAGCCGCTCCGCCGTATTGATCAGCCACATCGCGGTCGGCCGCAGGATGAACAGGTCGGCCACCAGCGCCGCCACCATCGCGAACGCGCTGAGCCAGCCAAACAGCCGCAGCGACGGCAGGTCCGAGAACACCGTCACCACCAGGCCGCAGGCCAGCACCACCGTGGTCAGGATCAGCGCCGGTCCGACCAGCACGGTGGCGCGCTCGACCGCGAGCGCGGCGTTGGTTCCCGGCGTGGTCTCCAGCCGCAGCCGGTTGAGGAAGTGGATCGTGGCGCTGAGCCCGAGGCCGAACGACACCGTCAGCGCCACCACGCTGGCGAATTGCAGCCCCTCCCCCAGTGCCCACAGCACCGTACCGGACAGCACCACCGGGAAGATGCCGGGCAGGATGCAGGCGAACATCACCACCACGGAGCGGAACGCCAGCCCGATGAAGATCGCCACCAGGGCGAATTCGATGGTCAGGCCGTGGTTGAGCTTCTGGATCATGTTGGCGCTGTTGCGCGCCGCGATCGCCGACAGCCCGGTGACCGCGATCTCGTAGCCGGGATGCGCCTTGCGCACGTCGTTCAGCGAGCCGTCGAGCTTGTCCACCACCGGCAGGATCCGGCTGGAATCGAGATCCGGCACCCGCCCGGACACCACCACGGCGGTCTGATCGGCCGAGATGAAGCGCCGCACCAGATGCTCCGGGATCACGCCGACATATTCCTGCAGCGTGGCAACGTCGCTGCTGCCGGCCTTTTCGGCCAGCCAGCGGCGCAGCGTTTCCAGCGACCAGACGTTGCCGACGCCGGCCTGCTTCTCGACCAGGCTGTGCACGTCGGCGATGGTCTGCAGGGTTTCCGGTGAATACAGCGTCTGCCCCTTGGGGAATTCGATCAGGATGTCGATCGGGTTGGCGCCGGTCAGCTTGGCGTCGAGCCGGCCGGAGGCCTCTACCGCCTGCTGCTTGTCGGGGACCTGATCGGCCAGCCGGTAGCGCGGCTCCAGATTGGCATAGACGACGGCGAGCCCGCCGACCAGGATCACCGCGATCAGGCTGAACAGCCCGGGGCGGCCCACCATCCGCACCGCGATCCAGGCGCAGAACTGCCGCAGCGCGTTGACCCCGGCATCCGCGGTCTTGAACTTGGCGGCGAACACTTCTTCGTGGCGGACCAGCAGCACGCCGAACACCGGCACCAGCGACAGCACCGCGATCAGCGCGATGATGGTGGCGGCGAGCCCGGCCTCGCCGAAGGCGCGGATCAGGTCGGAATCGGAGAATTGCAGCGCCAGGAAGGATATGCCGGCGGTGGCGTGGGTCAGCACGCAGGCCGGGCCGACCACCAGCACGGCATTGCGGAACGCCGAGAATCGATCCTCGCCCGCCAATAGCCGGTCGCGCGCCGCGAAAGTCAGCTGCATCGAATCCGAGAAACTGATCACCATGATCAGCGGAGTCATCACGTTGAGGAACATGTTGAGGCTGAAACCGGCCCAGCCCAGCACGCCCAGCGCCAGCAGGATCGCGAGCAGCGGCGGGAACGCCGCCACGATCATGAAGGAAATCTTGCGGAAGAACAGGATCGCGATCAGGCAGCCCGCCAGAATCCCGGCGACGTTGTAGATCAAGCCGTCACGCTCGACCGCGTTGCGGATCTCGAGCTGCATCACCGGCACGCCGGACAATTGCTTCGACAGCCCGGTGTCGGCGAGATCCTCCGCCATGATCTTGCGGATTTCGGTGACGGTCTTGTTGAGCTTGTTGTTGCCGACGATCGCAGGCTCCAGCGACAGCACGATCAGCGCCAGCGTGCCGTCCTCGGACAGCAACTTGCCGCGGATGATCTCGTTGGCCTTCACCGTCTCGATGAATTTGTCGTAGTCGGCGCCCTCCGGCAGTTCCTGCGGAAACAGCGCCGCCGGCAACTTGCCGGGCGCCGGGGCCTGCCGCGCCGAGAACAGCGAGATCAGGCCGCGGGTGCCGTCAACCAGCTGCAGGTCGGTGACCAGATCGCGGATCTTTTCCAGATTGGCGCGCTCCAGCAGCGTCTTGCCTTCGACCACCACCAGCACGTCGTATTCGGTGGAGGGAAACCGCTTGGTCACCTGCTCGTATTGCCGATACTCCTTGGTGTCGGAGCGGAACAACTGGCTCAGCGAATCGTCGATCTTGATGCGCTGGATCCCGAACACGGCGGCGACCACCAGCACGACGAGAATGATGCAGGACAGGATCGGTGCGCGAACCGCGATCAGCCCGAGACGCTCGAGACCGAAGGCGATGCTCACCGACCGCCGTTTCGACTGCTCGATGTCGGCGGGGGCGTCGTTCTTCTTCAACATGCGCGGTCCAGTCCTGTCGGCTCGCTCGGTATCGAATAGATCCCGGGCGCGAATAAGACAAAGGAGCGCGCCGGATCTGCGCTATTACTTGAAAATACGCGACAAAACCGTGACCGCCGGGTGTGTAGCAGGTCTGCGTGAGTCCTCGCAAGCGCGTCCCGCGACGCAACATCGCGAGCTTGCGCGCGAACCATCGGGCTCATCAATCGGCGTGACGTCATGCTGGCCCGGTCAGTTCACCGAGGCCGCAGGACGCCCCAACGATTCCGCTTTCGTCCTTGAGGGCCACGCCGGAGAGCTGCCGCGACAGCGCTTCGCGGACCAGCCAAGCGATCTTGAAAGCGGCCTCGTCGTGTCCGATCCCCGCGGCATGAATATTGGACACGCAATTGCGCTCGGCGTCGGTGCGCCCCGGCCTGGGGGCAAACGTCAGATAGGCGCCGAGACTGTGCGGGGCGGACAGGCCCGGCCGCTCGCCGATCAGCACCAGGATGGCGCGGGCGCCGAGCAGCGCGCCGATCTCGTCGCCCAATGCGACCCGCGCGCCAGTCGCTACCGCGGCCGCACCGACGCCAATGTTTGCCGCGGACAATCGCGGCATCAGTTGGCGAACCACCTCCAGCGCATGGCTATGCACCGCGACCGGCGACAGCCCGTCGCCGATCATCAGAGCCAGATCGCACCGGCCAGAACCACCCGCCAGCACCTCGCGCGACGCCGGGTCGAGCTGTCGCCCGAGATCGGGGCGCGCCAGATAATCCTTCCGCCCGCGCGCGCGGCTCGCCACCGGCAGCGCGGTCAATCCCAGCACAGCGAGCCCGGCGGCGATTTTGCCGCTGTCGAACTCGGCATGGACGGCGTCGCGGGCACGGGCATGGGCCAGCGTGAATTCCAGCAGGGCCTCGGTCGGCAGACTGACCCCGGTGCGGCCCAGCGCGACCCGCGCCGGGGTCAGACGCTGCAGATCGCGCATTGAGCGAAGCGAAGTCGCGGGCGGATTCATCGTGCTATTCCGCCGGCACCGACGCCTCGCGCAATCTCACCGAATAGTTCGACGCGTTGACACTGCCGCGCGAGGCGGCGCGGGCGAACACGATCAGATGATGCGCGACCAGCATCACGCTGAGCAGGTTCTCGATGTCACCGCGAATCAGCCGGCGCGCGGCGAATTTCCAGAACGCCCATTTGTAATCGCCGAGCACGCCGATCTGCCAAAGCACGTTGCGCAGGATGGTCAGGCCGCGCTTGATGTTGGCTTTCGAGGCGCGCTGCGGCGACGCTGGCGGATGCAGGCGGTTCCGATAGGTCGTCTGCACCTGATATTCATAACGCGCCAGCAGCTTTTCCGGCTCGTAGGCGCGCGCCATACAGTCGCGCCACGTCGCCACTACCTGATCGTAGGGCATCAGGAAGTCGACGTTGGATTCGCGGCCGTCGTCGTGGATCAGCCGGCCTTCCTTCTCCAGCCGGTCCCACAGCGGCGTCTTCGGCAACGCCTGCAACAGGTTGATGGTGAGCAGCGGAATCTGCGACTGCTCGATGAACTGCATCAGGAATTCGCCGGTCTCCGGGGTGTCGGTATCGAGCCCGAGGATGATACCGGACACCACCTCGATGCCGTAGCTGGAGATGGTGCGCACCCCCTCCAGGATTGGGACCATCATATTGTGGTCCTTCTGCATCGCCTTCAGCGCCACCGGATCCGGGGTCTCGATACCGCAGAACATCGTGGTGAAATACGCCTCGCGCATCAGCTTGAGGATTTCCGGCCGCTTGGCGATGTTGAGCGTCGCCTCGCAGGCCAACTGGATCTCGAATCCGGTGCGCTTCTGCCATTCGATCAGATGCGGCAACAGGTCGAGCGCGGCCTTGCGGTTGCCGATGAAATTGTCGTCGACGAAATACACCGAGCCGCGAATGCCGCATTCCAGCATGCGGTCCAGTTCGATGACGATCTGCTCCGGCGTCTTCAGACGCGGATTGCGGCCGTACAGCCCTGGAATATCGCAGAATTCGCATTGATACGGGCAACCGCTGGAATACTGAACGCTGCCCAGGAGATAGCGGCTGCATTCCGCCAGCTCGTAGGCCGGAATCGGAAACAGCGTCATGTCGAGCCGGTCTTCCGTGGTCAGGATCACCTGCTGCGGCGGCCGCGACGGATCATGCGCCAGCCGCGCGATCAACTGATCGGTGGCGTCGCCGAGTTCGCCGACATGCAAATAATCGAACGACGGATAATGATCCGGGCAGGCACTGACCGAGGGTCCGCCGATCGCCACCGCGAGACCGTAACCGTGGGCGCGGTGGCAGATATCGTTCATCTGCTGACGCTGGATATGCATGCCGCTGACGAACACCGCCTCCGCCCATTCGAAATCCTCAGCCGTCGCCGGCCGGATGTTCTCGTCGACGAAGCGCACCGACCATTCCTCGGGCAGATAGGCCGCGATCACCAGCAGGCCCTGCGGCGGCATGAACGCCTGGACGTTGTCGGTCAGCGGATAGGCATGCTCGAAGGTGCCGAACGAGGAGGTGTAACGCGGGAAAACGCACAGGATGCGACGGCTACTCAGACTGGATTCAGCTCTCATCGGACATCCTCTGCGAATGATTCATAGAACCCGTATTCCCTTGGTTTCCGGATCATCCCGAGCGGTTCGAAGGGCGGCGAAAAACAGATAGGCCGGCTGTAACCGTTAAGACACAAGGCCGTTCCATCTTTGTCAGAAAACCATGCCCAAGTGTTGCAGCCGCGCCGCACAATGTAACCACGATGTACAAGGCTGGGCTACAATTTCTTCAAGATTGTGGCGGCAGCTGCCGGATTGCGGCAGGGCACCGGGCCAGCGGCGCATGGCAGCGCGTCAGGCGATCAGCCGGGAGGCAAATTCCGGCACCAGCCCATCACTCCCGGCCAGCCGAAAATCCGCGCCCGCCAACCCCGCGCGCACCAGCCAGTCGTCGAATTCCGGCGCCCGCTTCAGCCCGAGCAGGTCGCGGACATAGAGCGCGTCGTGAAACGAGGTCGACTGGTAATTCAGCATGACATCGTCGGCTCCCGGCACGCCCATGATGAAGCTGACGCCGGCGGCGCCGAGCAGTGTCAACAGCGTGTCCATGTCGTCCTGATCGGCTTCGGCATGGTTGGTGTAACAGATGTCCACACCGAGCGGCAGGCCGAGCAGCTTGCCGCAGAAATGGTCTTCCAGCCCGGCGCGGATGATCTCCTTGCCGTCATAGAGATATTCCGGCCCGATGAAGCCGACCACGCTGTTGACCAGCAGCGGATCGAACGCCCGCGCCACCGCATAGGCCCGCGCCTCGCAGGTCTGCTGATCGACGCCGTGATGGGCATTGGCCGACAGCGCCGAGCCCTGCCCGGTCTCGAAATACATCACATTGTCGCCGATGGTGCCGCGCCGCAGCGACAGCCCGGCCTGCCGGGCCTCGCCCAGCATCGCCAGGTCGATGCCGAAACTGCGATTGGCGGCCTCGGTGCCGGCGATCGATTGAAACACCAGATCGACCGGACAGCCCTGCTCGATCAGCTTGATCGTGGTGGTGACGTGGGTCAGCACGCAGCTCTGGGTCGGAATCTGCAGCCGCACGATGACGTCGTCGAGCAGCCGCACCAGATTGCCGAGCACCACGGGATCGTCGCTGGCGGGGTTGATGCCGATGCAGGCGTCGCCCGACCCCAGCACGAGCCCATCGAGGATCGAGGCGGTGATCCCCCTTTCGTCGTCGAATGGATGGTTCGGTTGCAGCCGCGCGCTGAGCCGGCCCGGTAGTCCGATGGTGTTGCGAAACCGGGTGATCACCGCACATTTTTTCGCCACCAGGATCAGGTCCTGATTGCGCATCAGTTTCGACACCGCCGCCGCCATTTCCGGGGTGATGCCGGGCGCAAGACGCGCCAGCACCGCAGGCGTCGCCGCATCCGACAGCAGCCAGTCGCGGAAGCCGCCGACGGTCAGCGCCGCGACCGCGGCAAAGGCGGCGGCGTCGTGACTATCGACGATCAGCCGGGTGACCTCGTCGTCTTCGTACGGCACCACCGCTTCGCTGAGGAATTGCGTCAGCGGCAGATCCGCCAGCGCCATTCGGGCGGCGACCATCTGTTCAGCGCTGGAGGCGGCGACACCCGCCAGTCGATCGCCGGACCGCGGCGGCGTGGCCTTGGCCAACAGGTCGCGCAGATCGTCGAACGCAAAGGACACGTTGCCGATGGCGTGGCGATAGATCATGGCGCTCCCGGCGCCGCGCCCCGCACCCGTGCGGAGCGATGCGGCTCACCGCAAATTACCATCCGGCACTCGGTTAGGCGACCCGCACGGTCGCAAGAAATTTCACCACCTCGGCCTTGAGACGGTTGCTCTCGCTGGACAGCATCTGCGCGGACGACAGCACCTGCGACGACGCCGAACCGGTGTCGGCCGCGCCGCGGTTGACGTCGCCGATGCTGTTGGCGACCTGATTGGTGCCGACCGCCGCCTGCTGAACGCTGCGGGCGATTTCTCGGGTGGCAGCACCCTGCTGCTCAACTGAGGAGGCGATGGTCGAGGCAATGCCCGAGATCCGCCCGATGGTGCCGCCGATCTCCTTGATGGCAGCGACCGAGTCCTCGGTCGCCGCCTGCATCTCGGCGATCTGCAGACTGATTTCATCGGTGGCCTTCGAGGTCTGCGCCGCCAGCGCCTTGACCTCCTGGGCGACCACCGCGAAGCCCTTGCCGGCCTCGCCGGCGCGCGCCGATTCGATGGTCGCGTTGAGCGCCAGCAGATTGGTCTGGCCGGCGATCGCGGTGATCAATTTGGTGACGTCGCCGATCCGGCTCGCCGCCAGCGCCAGTTTGGCGATCCGCTCGTCGGTCTTGCGGGCCTGCTCGACAGCCTCCGCAGCGATGCTGCCGGATTCCTGGACCTGCCTGCCGATCTCGTTGACCGAGGCCGCCATCTGTTCGGTCGCCGAAGCGACGGCCTGAACGTTGTGCGACGTCTCCGCCGACGCCGCCGCCACGACGGTGGAGAGCTGCTGGGTCGCCGCGCTGCTCTTCGCCAGCCCGACGGCGGAAGTCTCCAGTTCGCCGGACGCCGTGCCGACGTGTTCGATGATGCTGCCCATCGCGGCTTCGAAGCTGTCGGCAAGCTGATGCAGTTCGGCGCGGCGCGCCAGCGCGGCCTGGCGCTCGTTCTGCTCGCGATCGGCATGCTCGCGCTCGGCTTTGGCGGAAGCGTGGACCTTGAAGTCCTCGACCGCGCGCGCCATCTGGCCGACCTCATCGAGGCGGTTGAGCCCCGGCAATTGC
Organism: Rhodopseudomonas sp.; assembly: GCF_013377015.1. Taxonomy (GTDB): domain Bacteria; phylum Pseudomonadota; class Alphaproteobacteria; order Rhizobiales; family Xanthobacteraceae; genus JARJEH01. The sequence goes on from NZ_JACABA010000003.1 coordinate 342,497, forward strand.
ACGCTGAAATTTCCGCTCGCGAGTTCGCGCATGGCGCGCGCCATCGCCACCACCGGGCGAGAGATATTGCGCCCCACCAGCAGAGAAACCAGAATACCCGCGACTGCCGCCACCAGCAGGATCACCGACAGCGTCAATTGCTGCTGATCGAGCTGCAGTCCGGCGCGCGCAACCTCGCGGTCCCTGCTCTCGCTGCTGGCCAGCGTCAACTCATCGGTCAGCTTCTCGATTTCGCCGAAGTGCCGTTCCGCGCTCTTGATGAACATCATCGACGAGCCGGCATCGCCGTCCGCCATCTCGATCGCGTTCTTCGATTGTTTGAGATAGCCGGTCACAGCGGCTTTCAGTTTTTGAAACGCGGCGGGATTGATCGCCGCGCTGCCATGAAACGTTTCGATCGCCGTCAAGGCATCGGGAACCTTCGCCGCGGCCGCCAACGCTTCCTTGGAGACGGCGGCGAGCTTGTTCTGGTCGGTTTCGTTCGCCGCTGTCGCCGCGAGGCGATACAGCTTGGCATGCGCGGTCCAGACCGCGGAGTTAAGCTCGGCGGCCAGTTCCGACTGCCGTACCGGGCCCGCGATCAGCGCGTCGACGCTTGCCTGATTGAGCCGCAGCGCATGCAGCGCATAGGCGCCGAGGCCGATCAGCACGACGACGAGAAATGCGGGCGCCAGCTGCACCTTCCAGGACAGGCCGACGCTCTTGATCCAACGACTCATAGCTGACTTTCAATGCGCGCTAAGGCGATCGACGACGACGCTTACAGCTTGTAGATGCCTGCACACACCGCGGTGTTGTCGAGTTTTTCGCAGTACATTTCCTTCGGCTCGACCTTCTTGGTCACCGGATTGACGAATTTGTACTCTTGCCAGAACGACGGCTGCTTGGCGGCCAGCTCGACCCGCTCTTTGACGTAAAGCTTGCCGTCGACATCCTGCGCGTCGATCAGGTCCTTGCCGATGAACTTGGCGTTCGAGCCGTGCGCCAGCACCTTGCCGTCGAGCTGATAGACGACGACGTAGAGGTCGCCCTTGACGAACGGACCGGCCTTGTCGCTGATCGTCGGATAGGCCTTGTCGCCGCCTTCCGCCTTGATCAGCGTCACCGCCTGCTTGACCATGGCGATCGCATCATCCTTGCTGGCGTTTTCGGCGGCGGCGGGGACAACGGAAGCGGTCAATACCGCCGCCGCGGCGACGACCATGATTTTCGAAATCGAAATGCCCACGTGCAAATCTCCAGGAATTTGGAACGCGCGACCGAGCGGTCGCCGACGCGATGAAAGCTCGCACGAAAACGCGAACCATCGGTTAACAACCACCTAGGGTTATTACGTGAGTTCCCGAAGCCGGCTTGATAGTTATGCTAATCGGAACCGACGAAGGGCCGAGACGCTACCTGATACCATCGCTCACCGATCGCATCGTCAACGAAGATCCCACACAGTAACCTGCCAGATTTGTACTAAGCGTGCTGCGCTGCCGCGTGGCCGGACGCCCACGCCCATTGAAAATTGAAGCCGCCGAGCTGGCCGGTGACGTCGACGACTTCGCCGATGAAGTAAAGACCGGGCACGGCCTTTGATTCAAATGTCTTCGATGATAATTCACTGGTATCGACGCCGCCGAGCGTGACCTCTGCGGTGCGGAAACCCTCGGTCCCATTAGGCCGGACTCGCCATTCCTTCACCGCTGCCGCGAGTTGTTGCAACAGTTTGTCGGATGCATCGGCGAGACGAAGCGGACCCGTGGTTCGGTCGGCGATCGCCTGCGCGAGCCGCTTCGGCACAAATTCGGTCAGCGCGGTCGCGGGTTCCTGCCTGGGATGATCGCGGCGCAGCCGTTTCAATTCGGCCAGCAGATCGACCGTAGGCGCCATGTCGATGACGATCTCGCTACCTTCGTGCCAGTACGATGATATCTGCAGGATCGCCGGGCCGCTCAACCCGCGATGGGTGAACAGCAGCGCCTCGTCGAAGCTCGCCTTGCCGCAACTAACGACGGCATCGACCGCGATGCCGGACAGTTCGGAAAATTGCGGCAGCAGATCCGGGGCAAATGTCAGCGGCACCAGAGCCGCGCGCGGCGGCACGATCTTCAAGCCGAACTGCTCCGCCACCTTGTAGCCGAATCCGCTGGCGCCCATTTTTGGAATCGACGGGCCGCCGGTGGCGATCACCAGCGAGCGGGCACGAAAGACGCCCTGCTCTGTCGTCAGCACGAATCCGTCGGCGTCCTTCGCAATCGCCGGGCTGCGAATGCCGAACCGCAGCTGCACATCGCCGGCCCGGCACTCCTGCATCAGCACGTCGACGATCTGCCGCGACGAGCCGTCGCAAAACAGCTGGCCGCGGGTCTTTTCGTGATACGCAATCCGGTATTTTTCGACCAGCGCGATGAAATCCTGCTGGGTGTAGCCGGCCAGCGCGGAGACGCAGAACCGCGGATTCTGCGATAGGAAGTTCGCAGGTCCGGTGTGCAGATTGGTGAAGTTGCAGCGGCCGCCGCCGGAGATCCTGATCTTTTCGCCCGGCGCATTGCCCTGCTCGATCAGCAGCACCGAACGGCCGCGCTGGCCGGCAACGCCGGCGCACATCAGGCCGGCGGCGCCGGCGCCGAGAACGATGACGTCGTAGGCGTTAGGCTTGCTCATTCGACCGGCAATACGTCCACCGCCACCGCGAGCTTCTGCTTGCGCGATCCGACGATGACGCCATCCACCGGCGAAACGTCCGAGAAATCCCGTCCCACCGCGAGCACGATGTGGTCCTGCTCGACCAGGATATCGTTGGTCGGATCGAACCCGATCCAGCCGGTCTCGTTGCCGCACCACACCGAGACCCAGGCATGGGTGGCGTCGGCGCCCTGCAGCCGCGGCTGGCCCGGCGGCGGATAGGTGCGCAGATAGCCGCTGACATAGGCCGCCGGCAAGCCGAGCCCGCGCAGTCCTGCGATCATCACATGGGCGAAGTCCTGGCAGACGCCGTGGCGCTTCTCGAACACCTCCTGCAGCGGCGTGGAGATCACCGTCGCCTTGGCGTCGTATTTAAACTCGGTGCGGACCCGGTGCATCAGGTCGACGGCGCCGGCGAGAATGCCGCGCCCCGGCGGAAAACTCTGCACCGCATAGCGGGTGACCGCTTCCTGGATCGGCGCCAGCGGGCTGGCGAACACATAGCCGATCGGCGCCCCGGCGCTGAGGCTGGATGAATCGAACGCCGCCTCGCGCACGCTTTCCCACCCCGGGCTGCCGCCGTCGCGGGCGGGCGCCTTGCGGCTCACATCGACCCGTGAGCGGCTATCGATCCGCAGCAGCCGATGCGGGACCTCGATCAGGATGCATTCGGTGTCGGTGCCGAAGAAATCCACCCGGCTGGCGCGGCTTGCCGGCCGCGGCTTGATATCGACGCTGTGCGAGATCAAGCGCTGACCGGCGTCGCTGAGCGGCTTCAGCCGCAGCGAGCACCGCGCGAAACTGACCTGGCTGCTGTAGCTGTAAGTGGTGACGTGACGGATGTCGTAAATCACGCAAGCCCCGTGAGCTTTTCGGGCCGCATCGCACTCGCCCCGTGCGGGAAGTAGTGCGAGCCGATCGCATCGGCGAGCGTCAGCAGGTCCTGCTCCAGCGCGAACAGCGACTTGGCGTCGAGCGCGGACGCCTCGGCGGTCGTCAGCATCGCCTGCAGCGCCACCGCGAGCCGCTGCGGCCGCTCGATCAATCCGTCCTCCTTCAGGGCGGGCAGGCTGCCGATATGATCGTTCAACGCCTGCACCTGGAACGCCACCGAGCGCGGATTGTAGGGATCGAGCACGACGAGGTCGCGCACCGGCGCCAGCAGCGGGGCCAGCAGATAGCGCGAGCGATAGGTGATCTGGCAGTCCCCGAGCGTCAGCAGGATGTCGAGATCCTCGCCACTGGCGTCGTCCTGCGCGAACTGGCGGGCGAAGCGCGTGGTGTTGATGGCGCGCTCGACGCGGCGTCCCATCTTGAGAAAGCGCCAGCCGGCGGCGCGGTTCATGTTTTCCTGGGCGAGCCCGGCGAAGCTCGCCAGTTCCTGCAGGGTCAATTCGGCGGCGCTGACGACGCCGTCTTCGTCGTCGACCTTCTGCGCGAGACGATCCGACATCTGGGTGATGACCTGCCAGGCATCCGGCGAAAGCCGCTCGCGCAACGAGGTCGCGGTGCGCTGCGCGGCTCGCACCAGCGACAGCGCCGAGCCGAAATCCTCCTCGCCCTGCAGCGCATCGATCGCGATCTTCGCCGGCTGCGATCGCGCCCCGAGCGAGGTCGCGCCCCAGGTGATCAGCAGCCGTTGGATCCGGTCGATCGACTGGTGCAGCGGCCCCTTGCCGGGGTCACGCTGCGGCACGCTGAGCGCCCGCACCAGCCGCAGCGTCGACTCGGCGCGCTCGAGATAGCGCCCGAGCCAGAACAGATTGTCGGCGGCGCGGCTCGGCACCCAGCCTGCGATCCGCCGGATCCGCACCGTATCCACCGCCGGCAGCAGCGAGGCGGTCGAGACCGCCTTGTCGGATACCACCCAGACGTCGGCGGCGCTGGCGCCCTGGCCCATCGAGACTGCCCGCGAATCCAGCCGCTCGGCGATCCGGCAAAATCCGCCGGGCATGATGGTCCAGCCGTTCGCGGTCGCGGCGGCGAACACCCGCAGCACGAACGGCCGCGGCGCCAGCTTGCCGTTGTCCCACACCGGCGTGGTCGACAGCCGCACCAGTTCCTGCCCGACATAGTCGATGCCGCGATTGCCGATCGCGGTGCGCAGCCGGTCGCGGTCTGCGGCCGACAGATCCGCCGCGAGCACCGGGCCGTTACCGGGAAATCCCGGCACGCTTCCGCCATAAGCGCCTTCGATCGCGAAGTCGTCGAGCCGCGCCAGCACTTCCTCGCGGGCGGCATTCTGTCCGCACCACCAGGTCGCGATATGCGGCATCTTGAGGTCTTCGCCGAGCAGGCGACGGCTCAGATTCGGTAAAAAACCCAACAGCGCGCGCGCCTCGATCACGCCGGAGCCCGGCATGTTGGCGATCACCACGCCATTCTTGCGCAATACATCGATCAGGCCCGGCACGCCGAGCTGCGAGGAGGCGTCGAGCTCAAGCGGATCGAGCGAATTGGAATCCACCCGCCGCAGCAGCACGTCGAGCCGCTTCAGCCCGGCGACGGTGCGGATGTGGACACGGTCGCCCTGCACCGCGAGGTCGTCGCCCTCGACCAGCAGGAAGCCGAGATAGCGCGCCAGCGTGGCGTGCTCGAAATAGGTCTCGCTGAAGGTGCCCGGCGTCAGCAGCCCGATCCGCGGCTCGTCGCGATCGGCGCTGGCGCGCAGAGCGTCGCGAAACGCCTCGAAGAACGGCGCCACCCGCTCGACATTCATCGACTTGTAGAGATCGGTGAAGGCGCGCGACAGCACCAGCCGGTTCTCCAGCGCATAGCCGGCGCCGGACGGCGCCTGGGTGCGGTCGCCGAGCACCCACCAGCGGCCGTCGGGGCCGCGGCCGATATCGGCGGCGTACAGGTAGAGATAGCGGCCGCCCGGCGGCGGGACCCCACAGACCGCGCGGAGATATTCGGCGCTGCCGGCGATCGCCGCGGCCGGCACCGCGCCTTCCGCGACCAGCCGTCCCTCGCCATAGAGATCGTGCAGCACCCGCTCCAGCAGCGTCGCCCGTTGCGCGATGCCGGCGGAAATCTGCTGCCATTCGACGTCGTCGATCAGCAGCGGCACATGGCTCAGCGACCAGGCGCGGTCGGTGGATTCGCCGGGCGCCCGATAGGTGACGCCGGCCTCGCGCAGATGCCGGTCGGCGGAGCCGAACCGCCGCTCGACGTCGGCCGGCGACAACGTCGCGAAGGCCTCGAGAAACCGGCTCCAGACTCCGCGCGGCGCACCGTCCGCGCCGATGAATTCGTCGGGAATTCCGGGCAGCCGGACATAGTCGCGCGTCCACTGCGCGACCTTCCGATCGCGCGGACGAATCTTGCTGCCCTGGGCGGCGTCTCCCGCCATGAACTGGACTCCCGAAAATTCCGATGCTGCGGTGAATCAGACGTCCCGACCGCCACGCCTGGTCGCGGACAGAACATCTGGATCGCCACCCTAGCCCATGATCCGCCCCAGCGTGAGCGGTTTGGCGGCAATATCCCCGCACCAAATGACGCGCGCACGACTTGCGCCAGCCGCTTGACAGCGTTGCCGGGGGATTCCAGAGCGGGCCGCTCAATGCGACAGCGGCAGCCGCAGATCGAGGGTCAGCGGGAATTCCAGCGAGCGTTCGTCGCGCGGCGGATCGATCCATCCCGGGGTGTGGCCGTGGTCCTGGAAGCGCGCCAGCCGCCGCGCTTCGGCTTCGTAGGAATTGACCGGCTTGGTCTCGTAAGCGCGGCCGCCCGGATGGGCGACGTGATAGACGCAGCCGCCGAGCGAGCGGCCGTTCCAGCGGTCGACGATGTCGAACACCAGCGGCGCATGCACGGGAATCGTCGGATGCAGACCCGACGCCGGCTGCCACGCCTTGAACCGCACCGCCGCGACGGCTTCGCCGGAGCGGCCGGTCGGCGTCATCGGCAGCGCGCGGCCGTTGCAGGTGATGACGTGGCGACCCTCGACGAAGCCTTCGGCTTTCAGCTGCAGCCGCTCCACCGAGGAATCCACATAGCGCACGGTGCCGCCGGCCGAGCCTTCCTCGCCCATCACATGCCACGGCTCCAGCGCCTGCCGGACTTCCAGCGTGACGCCGCCATGATAGACGCTGCCGAACACCGGGAAGCGAAACTCCAACTGCGCCTCGAACCATTCGGGCGAGAACGGATAGCCGGACTGACCGAGCTCGGCGAGCACGCCCTTGAAATCCTCCCACAGGAAGAACGGTAGCATGAAGCGGTCGTGCAGCGTGGTGCCCCAGCGCACGAAATTGCCCTGCTGGGGTTCGCGCCACAATTTGGCGATCAGTGCCCGGATCAGCAATTGCTGCGCGAGACTCATCCGCGGGTCCGGCGGCATTTCGAGCGCGCGGAATTCCACCAGGCCGAGCCGGCCGGTGGCGCCGTCCGGCGAATACATCTTGTCGATGCAGATTTCGGCGCGGTGGGTGTTGCCGGTGATATCGACCAGGATGTTGCGGAACAATCGATCGGTCAGCCACAGCGGCGCCTTGGTGCCGGGCTTCGGCACATGCGCCAGCGCAATCTCCAGTTCGTACAGCCCATCGTGGCGGGCCTCGTCGATCCGCGGCGCCTGGCTGGTCGGACCGATGAACATGCCGGAGAACATGTAGGACAGCGACGGACGCCGCTGCCAGTACAGCACCAGGCTCTTCAGCAAATCGGGCCGGCGCAGGAACGGCGAATCCTCCGGCTTGCTGCCGCCGACCACAACGTGATTGCCGCCGCCGGTGCCGGTGTGGCGGCCGTCGATCAGAAAGCGGTTGGCGCCGAGCCGGACCTGGGCGGCTTCCTCATAAAGTCCGAAGGTGGTGTCGACCGCCTCGCGCCAGCTTTGCGCCGGATGAATGTTGACCTCGATCACGCCGGGATCGGGCGTCACCTTGATCACCTCGACGCGCGGGTCGAACGGCGGCGGATAGCCCTCGATGTGAACCAGAACCTTCATCTCTTCGGCGGTGGCCTCCACCGCCGCGATCAGTTCGAGATAGTCCTCGAGCTTTTCCACCGGCGGCATGAAGGCGCATAGGATGCCGTCGCGGATTTCGATCGACATCGCGGTGCGCACCGGGGCGGCACGGCGCGCGACCTTCTCGCGCTGCTGCGGCGATTTGCCGTCCGGCTTCGCCTCCGCGCCGTCCGGCAGCGGATCGCGCGGCTCCATCGGATCCTGCTCGACGATGTAGGGATAGTCTTCGGGCGCGACATAGGGCAGCGAGGCGATCGGCAGCCGCAGCCCGAGCGGGGAATCGCCGGGCGTCAGAAACAAATTGCCGCGGCGGAATTTCCAGCGCTCGCTGCGCCAACGATCGGCCTCGGCATTCCAGCGCTGGATCGGAAGCACGAAGCCTTTCGGCACGTTGAGGCCCTGATCGAACACCCTCGCCATCCGCGCGCGTTCTTCCGGATCCGACAATTTGCTGTCGGTCGGATCGACATTGGGCGGCAGGCCGGCTTCCTTCTGCAGCCAGTGGCCGGGGTCCTCGAACGCCGGCAGCACGTAGTCGGTTCCGATGCCGAGCCGCCGCGCGGTGCCTTCGGCGAAGCGTTCGGCCTCGTCGATTTTGACCGGGCGCTCGCCCTCCATGCGGGCGATTAGCTCCGGGTTCTTCCAGATCGGCACGCCGTCCTTGCGCCAGTAAAGGCCGAACGCCCAGCGCGGCAGGCTCTCGCCCGGATACCATTTGCCCTGGCCGAAATGTAACAGGCCGCCCGGCGCGAACCGCTTCTGCATCCGCCGGATCAGATCGTCGGCCAGCCCGCGCTTGGTCGGGCCGACCGCGGCGATGTTCCATTCCGGCGATTCGAGATCGTCGATCGAGACGAAGGTCGGCTCGCCGCCCATGGTGAGGCGGACGTCATGCGCCTTCAGATCGGAGTCGACCTGCTCTCCGAGCCGGTCAAGCCGCGCCCAGGATTCGTCGGAGAACGGCTTGGTGATGCGCGGCGCCTCACGGATTCGCTTCACCTTCATCTCGAAGGCGAATTCGACCTCGGCGAAACCGACCGCGCCCGAGATCGGCGCCGCCGAGCGGTAATGCGGCGTGGCGGCGACCGGGATGTGGCCCTCGCCGGTCAGCATCCCGGAAGTGACGTCGAAGCCGATCCAGCCGGCGCCGGGCAAATAGACCTCGGCCCAGGCGTGCAGATCGGTGAAATCGTTCTCGACCTCGACCCGCCCATCGACCGGCGCGATGTCGGGCCGCAACTGGATCAGATAGCCGGAGACGAATCGCGCCGCGAGGCCAAGATGGCGCAGCGTCTGGATCAACAGCCAGGCCGAATCGCGGCACGAGCCCGCGCCCGATGCCAGCGTCTCCTCCGGGGTCTGGATCCCCGGTTCCATCCGGATGATGTAGCGAATCCGGTCGCGCAATTTGGCGTTGAGCTCGACCAGGAAATTCACCGTGCTCGGCGCCTGCCGCGGAATCTCGGCCAGGTAGGCCGCGAACAGCGGCCCCGGCGGCTCGGTCGCCAGATAGGGCGCGAGCTCGATCTTCAGGTCTTTGCTGTAGGTGAAGGGAAACGAATCGGCGGACGGCTCGACGAAGAAATCGAACGGATTGATCACCGTCATTTCGGCGGTGAAGTCGACCTCGATCTTCAGCTCCGTCGCCTTCTCCGGAAACACGAAGCGCGCCAGCCAGTTGCCCTGCGGATCCTGCTGCCAGTTGACGAAGTGGTTGGCCGGCGTGACCTTGAGTGAATAGCTCAGGATCGGCGTGCGGGTGTGCGGCGCCGGGCGCAATCGGATGGTCTGCGGGCCAAGGTCGATCGGACGGTCGTATTTGTAATGGGTGACGTGGTGTAGCGCGACGAAGATCGACACAGGCGGGGTAACTCCAGCATTATTTTTGAGCAGAACACCGGAGCAGATGCAGAGCAAGCCCTAACAACGGGCAAGATTTGCCCGCGATGCGGGCGGTTTTCGGGCGACGATTCCGGGGAGACGATCGGCCAAAGCAGTCATTCCGGGGCGCGCGCAGCGAAGCTGCGAGCGGACCCGGAATCTTGCGGCGAGCGCCGCTGGCCATATACCCGCGGCAGGATTCCGGGTTCGCTCGGCCTGCGGCCTCGCGCCCCGGAATGACTTGTCGCAGGATCGCACGGCACGGTCCCTCATGGTGAGGAGGCGCGCAGCGCCGTCTCGAACCATGAGGATGGTGGCCCCCTCAGGTGAACCGGCCTCATCCTTCGAGACGCGGCCAAGGGGCCGCTCCTCAGGATGAGGGACTCACTTGGTCCCTCAGGATGAGAACCTACATCGTCGCGCCTTGCACCCAGGGGGCGAATTCGGCGCCGCCGAAATCGAAGTTCTCGCTTTTGGTGGGTGCGCCCGATGCGGTCTTCAGCATCAGGTCGAAGATGCGCTGGCCGCATTGCTCGACGGTCTCGTCGCCGTCGAGGATGGTGCCGCAATTGATGTCCATGTCCTCTTCCATCCGCTGGAACATCGGCGTGTTCGTGGCGATTTTGATCGACGGCGCTGGCTTGCAGCCGAACACGCTGCCGCGCCCGGTGGTGAAGCAGACCAGATTGGCGCCACCGGCGACCTGCCCGGTCGCCGCCACCGGGTCGTAGCCCGGCGTATCCATGAAGTTGAAGCCCTTCTTGGTAATGGCTTCGGCATAACCCACGACGTCGACCAGGTTGGTGCTGCCCGCCTTCGCCATCGCGCCGAGCGACTTTTCCAGAATCGTGGTGAGGCCGCCGGCCTTGTTGCCGGGCGACGGATTGGCATTCATCTCGGCGCCCTCGCGCGCGCAATAATCCTCCCACCAGCGCATCAGCGCGACCAGCTTCTCGCCGACCTCGCGCGACACCGCGCGTCGGGTCAGCAGATGCTCGGCGCCGTAGGTCTCCGGCGTTTCCGACAGGATCACAGTGCCGCCGTGACGGACTAACAGATCGCTGGCCTGCCCAAGCGCCGGATTGGCGGAGATGCCGGAGTAACCGTCGGAGCCGCCGCATTGCAAAGCAACCGTCAGCTCACTCGCCGACACCGGCTCGCGTCTCACATTGTTCGCATCGGTCAGCGCCTCGCGTACGAAGGCAACGCCGGCCTCGACGCTCTTGCGGGTGCCGCCGAGTTCCTGGATCTCGAGTTCGCGCAAGCGGCCGGCGAGCTTCTGCTCCTGCATCAAGCCGCCGATCTGGTTGATCTCGCAGCCCAGCCCCAGCACCACCACCGCGGAAAAATTCACATGCCGCGCATAGCCGCCGAGCGTGCGGCGCAGAATCCGCAACGGCTCGTCCTGGGTCATGCCGCAGCCGGTCTTGTGGGTCAGCGCCACCACACCGTCGACGTTGGGAAAGTCGGCCAGCGGATTGTGGCCGCTGAACGGGCTCTTCTTGAATACATCGGCGACCATGCTGGCGACGTGGGCGCTGCAATTCACCGATGTGAGAATGCCGATGTAGTTGCGGGTGGCGACGCGGCCGTCGCCGCGCACGATGCCGTCGAACGTGGCCGGCAGATCGAAGTTCGGCGTCGGCTTGACGTCGACCCCATAGGCGTAGTCCCGGGCGAAATCGCCCATCCCACAATTCTGCGTATGCACATGCTGGCCGGGCGCGATGGCCTGCGTCGCAAAGCCGATGATCTGGCCGTAACGCCGGATCGGCTCGCCCGTTGCGATCGGCCGGATCGCCACCTTGTGGCCGGCGGGAATCCGCTCGCTGGTGGTGACGCCATCGGCGACCGCGATGCCGGGCAACAGCGTGGTCCGCGCGATCAGTACGGCGTCGTCGGGATGCAGGCGGATCGTGGTGGATACGGACATGGTGGGCTCCTTGAATGCTCGGCAAGTATTCCGCAACGGCGCAGCGCGTACCACGTCATCGCCCGGCTTGACCGGGCGACCCAGTAAGCCCGGCCTTACTGTTTCGTTTCGGCAGCGGAGAGAAACTCCCACGCTCTGGGAGACTGGGTCGCCCGGTCAAGCCGGGCGATGACGATGAGTCAAGCGGCGCCGACGATGCAAGCCATTCCGACGCCTTACGCTACGCCTCGCCACGGCTTGCGCTACGCTTTGCCGCCCGAGTTCTTCCGCGTCTCGCCGACCCATTGCTTGGCGGCGGTGGCCATGATGCCGCTGTCGTTGAGCAGCGTCACCAGCTTGAAGCCCATGCCGATATTTTTCGCGGCGCCGACCGGGCCGGAGCAATGGATGCCGGGGTAGATGCCGCGCTTGTCGCATTCCTTGATCAGCTTGTCGTAGATCTTGAGGATCTCCGGCTCCTCGCGGTCGAGCTTCGGCACCAGGCCGTAGGAGAAGCCGAGATCGGAGGGCCCGACATAGACGCCGGCTATGCCTTCGACGTCGAGGATCGATTCCATGTTCTCGACCGCGGTGCGGGTTTCCAGCATCGGAATGCACAGCGTCTCGGCGTTGGCCGTGTCCTGATAGCTGCCGCCCGAGCCGTACATGCCGGCGCGGATCGGGCCGTTGCTGCGGGTGCCGCGCGGCGGATATTTGCAATAGGAGACGAAGTTCTCGGCTTCCTGCCTGGTGTTGACCATCGGGCAGATCACCCCATAGGCGCCGCCGTCCAGCACCTTGCCGATGATGCCGGGCTCGTTCCACGGCACCCGCACCATCGGGGTCACCGGATGGCCGTTCATCGCCTGAAAGCAGGACACCATCGACTGATAGTCCTGCACGCCGTGCTGGATATCGACGGTGACGCTGTCGAAGCCGCATTGCGCCATCACCTCGGCGGAGAAGCCGGACGGGATCGCCAGCCAGGCATTGACCACCACCTTGCCGGAGGCCCAGATTTTCTTGACGTTGTTGGCCATAGTCTGCCGGTCCTTTTCTTTATGATGCAAATACGAAGCTAGTCCCTCATGGTGAGGAGGCGCGCAGCGCCGTCTCGAACCATGAGGCCGAACACCTCATCCTTCGAGACGCGCGCAAGAGCGCGCTCCTCAGGATGAGGGCGTGGGTGCGGTGTCACGCCGCCGTAGCGGTCTGCACCGCGCGTTCGGTGACGCCGACCTCGCGCGCGGTCTTGACGATCGCCGCCCAGGTGTCGTCGGGCAGCGGCACGCCGTTCGCGGTGCGCTCGGCGCGGGTCTTCGCCTCCGGATCGCCCGGGATCAGCACCGCCTCGGTGCCGGCGATCGGCTTGCTGGCCTTGAAGTAATCGATGTAGCGCTTGACCTCGCCGTCGAAGAAATTGTCGGGATCGATCCGTTTCGGATCGACATAGATCGCGAACATGCCGTTGGTCATATGCCGGTCCGGCCTGGTGGCGCCGTTGCCGGTCAGCGCACCGCCCAACAATTCGCAGATCAGCGCCAGGCCGGAACCCTTGTGCTCGCCGAAGGCGCGGATCGCACCGCTGCCATTGGCGTGGTTGATCGGGCCGTCCTTCTCGTACGGTCCATACAGCACCGCCGGGTCCTCGCTCAGCGTGCCGTCGGCGTCGACCAGCGCGCCGGCCGGCAGCTTCTTGCCGCCGCGCGCCGCCACCAGCACCTTGCCTTCGGCGACGATCGAAGTGGCGAAATCCAGCACGATCGGGTCCTGCCCGGGCCGCGGAATTCCGACGCAATACGGCGCGGTCGACAGCCGTCGCTCGACGCCGCCATAGGGCGCCACCAAAATCGAACCGGCGGCGTTGACGAAATGGATCGACACCAGCCCTTCGGCCGCGGCCATTTCGGCCCAGTCGCCGACCCGGCCGATATGGCCGGCATTGCGCAACGCGATCGCCGAAAGCCCATTGGCCTTGCACTTCTCGATCCCGATCCGCACCGCCTGCGGGCCGACGGTCTGGCCATAGCCGAACTTGCCGTCGATCACCGCCAGCGACGGCGTATCAACCGGGACATCCACGATCTGGTCCGGCACCACCGCGCCGGCATTGCGCCAGCGCACATAGACCGGCACCCGTATCACGCCATGGCTGTCATGACCGGTCAGGTTCGCGGTGGTCAGATAGGTGGCGATCCGCCGCGATTCGGCGTCCGAAGAGCCGGTATGCGCAAAGACGTCCGCGACGAAATCGATCAGTCTCTCGACTTGCAGTGTAACCATGCTGTCCGTTTCTTATACGTTGGCCGCGGTCGCGGCTTGCTTGGCATGGCCGCCCAGATAGGCGGCGGCGATCGCCTCGTTGCCCCACAATTCGTCCGGCTTGCCGCCGAGCACGATGCGTCCGGTTTCCAGAACATAGCCGTAATCGGCCACCGACAATCCCATCCGCGCGTTCTGCTCGACCAGCAGCACCGTGGTGGTGCGGCGGATTTCCGAAATGATCCGGAACACCGCCTGCACGATCACCGGCGCCAGGCCGAGCGACGGCTCGTCCAGCAGCAACAGCCGTGGCTTCGCCATCAGGCCGCGCGCCACCGCCACCATCTGCAATTGTCCGCCCGACAGTGTCCAGCCCAGCGCGTTGGAAAACGCGCGAATATCCGGAAACAGGTCGAACATCGCATCCGCCTCGCGCGACAGCTCGGACTTCTTGGCGCGGCGATTGGAGGCGCCGAGCATGATGTTTTCCTTCACCGTCAGGCCGGGGAACACGCGACGGCCTTCCGGCACGTGGCTGATGCCCATCCGCACGATCGCCTCGGGGCCGAGCCCGACGATCGACTGGCCCTGATAGAGGATCTCGCCGGCTGCGGGTTTCGCCAACCCGGAGATCGCGCGCAGCGTGGTCGACTTGCCGGCGCCGTTGGCGCCGAGCAGCGTCACCACCTGGCCTTCCTCGACGCTGAGCGAGACGCCGCGCAGCGCTTCGATCTCGCCATACAGCACGATCAGGTCGCGGATTTCGAGGAGCGGCATTATTCGGTCCCCAGATAGGCGGAGACGACGTCGGGATGGCGCAGCACCGCCATCGATTCGCCGTCCGCGATGCGGCGTCCGAAATTCAAGACGGTGATATGTTGCGCCGCCTCGGAGACCAGTGTCATGTCGTGATCGATGATCAGGATGGTGAGGCCTTGCGCCGCGATCCGCTTGAGGAGTTCATGCAGTTCGAGCTTCTCGCTGGAATTCAGGCCGGCGGCCGGTTCGTCGAGCAGCAGCAGCGTCGGATTGGCGGCAAGCGCACGCGCGATCTCGATCAGCCGCTGATGGCCGTAGGAAAAGCAGGAGATCAATTCGTTGGCGCGCAGGCCGAGGCCAACAAAGGCCAGCGCCGACATCGCGCGCTGGGTCAGCGCGTCCTCGCTGGTGTCGACCAGCGCATTGCCCGGCCGCTCGGCGCCGATCACCACGTTCTCCAACGCGGTCATCGAGCGGAACAGCCGGATGTTCTGGAAGGTGCGGCCGAGTCCGGCGGCAGTGCGCAGATGCGGCTGCATGTCGGTGATGTCGGTGCCGTCGAGCATCACCTTGCCGGCGGTGGCGTGATAGAGCCCGGACAGCACGTTCAGCGTGGTGGTCTTGCCGGAGCCGTTCGGCCCGATCAGCGCGTGGACGCCGCCGCGGCGCACCGCGATGTCGACATTGTCGACCGCTTTCAGGCCGCCGAAATATTTCGACAGCCCGGTAACTTCCAGCACGATTTCGCCGCCAACCTTGCCGGGCGCGAGTTGCAGCGGCGGACCGGCGGCGTGGACTCGCGCCTTGGCGCGCCAGCGCTGCGTGGCGACATTGACGAAGCCCCAGATGCCGTCCGGCATGAAGCGGATGATCAGGATCACCGACAGACCGTAAATCGCGAGATAAAGCCCCGGCACGCTCTTCAGGAAGCGCAGCCATTCGGGGATCAGGATCAGCAGGCCGGTGCCGATCGCCGAGCCGATCGGCGACGCCACGCCGCCGAGCAGCGACATGGTCAGGAACACGATCGATTCCGCGAAAGAGAACTGGTCCGGGCTGATATAGGCGAAGCCGCCGGCGAACAGGCCGCCGCCGAGCCCGCCCAGCACCGCGCAGATCGCGAAGGCGTAGACCTTGGTGCGGAACACGTCGATGCCGGCGACACCGGCGGCGAGTTCGTTGTCGCGCACCGCGCGCATCGCGCGGCCGAGCCGCGTATCCGGCAGATGCCAGACGAAATAGCCGATCAGCGCCAGCGTCGCGACGCAGAAGGCGAGATAGGATTGCTGGGTCTGGAACAGCGCCGGACGGCCGATCTTGCCGACGCCGTCGGGGCCGTGGGTCAGCCAGATCGCGTTGATCATCACCAAAGTGACGATCTGCTGGAACGAGATCGTCACCATCGCGAGGTAATGGCCGCCGAGCCGCAGCGTCGAAGCGCCGAGGATGGCGCCCGCGACCAGCGCCATGACGCAGCCGGCCAGCAGACAGAGCCAGTAGCTCATCTGGAAGTCGGTGGTGCCGATGCCGACCGCATAGGCGCCGAAGCCGAAGAACGCGGCCTGAGCGAGATTGATCTGGCCGCACAGGCCGAGCACCACTGAGAGCCCGAACACCGCGATCGCGAAGGTGGTCGCCTGCATCAGGATGTTGAGGATGTAGCCGTCGAAGCTCATGGTCGCGGCCAGCGCCACCACGATCGCGGCGCCGATGAAATACGGCAGATGCCGCAGCAGCAGCGGTTTGGCGCGCGGCGTGATGACGGCGATCGGCATGTTGTCGCTGGCGCTCATGCTTTCTCCGCGACGCGTTCGCCGAAGATGCCCTGGGGTCGGAACACCAGGAACAGCACCAGCACCAGGAAGGCGAAGGCGTCCTTGTACGGCACGGAAATATACGCTGCACCGAAGGTCTCGATGATGCCGAGCGACAGTCCGCCGATAATCGCGCCGGTGACGTCGCCGAAGCCACCGATGATGGTGGCGGCGAATGCCTTCAGCGCGATGGTCGAGCCCATCTGGATCGAGACGAACAGGATCGGCGCCACCAGGATGCCGGCGAGGCCGCCGAGCACCGCCGAATAGATGAAAGTGATCATGATCATGGTGGACACGGAGATGCCGAGCAGCGAGGCCATCTCCTTGTCCTGCGAGGTCGCCTGCAGCTTCTTGCCAACCATGGTGTGTTCGAAGAACCAGTAGTTGAACGCCACCAGCACGCAGGTCACCGCGATGATCAACAGATACTGGCTGTCGAGATAGACCGGGCCGAGCTGGATGCCGGGGGTTTCGAACCAGCCCTCCAGCACCTGCGGCTGCGGGCCGTAGATCGCCAGCACCGAGTTCGCCATCAGGATCGAGGCGCCGATGGTGGCGATGATCACAGGCAAAAAGGTACGGTGACGCAGCGGATAGTACACACCGAGATTGAAGATCGCACCGAGCAGTGCCATCCCGGCCAGCGCGCAAAGGAAGGAGACCCAGTACGGCCAGCCGAGATCGACCGCGAACACCACCATCAGATAGGCCGCCACCATCGAGAACTCGCCTTGCGCGAAATTGACGACGTTGGTGGCACGGAAGATCAGCACGAAGCCGAGCGCGACCAGCGCATAGACCGCGCCGATCCCGATCCCGGTGAACAGCAATTGTAAGGCGAGGTCCATCAGCAGCAGCTCCGATTCGTCATTGCGAGGGCAAGCGAACCTTGCATTTTGGTTGGGACGTCAGTTGTGAGCACGGACCTCACCTCTCCCCGCAAGCGGGGAGAGGGAGCAACGGCCGCGCAGCTCCAATCAAACTCGGCACCGTGCGCGATCAGTCGGTGAACTCGATGTGCTTGTCGAAGACGATGTTGCCCTTGTCGTTCTTGACGATGTTGTAGCCGTGCAGGCCATCGCCCTTGTCGTCGAAATTGTATTCGCCTTCGGCGCCGGGGAACTTCTTGATCGAGATGATCGCCTCGCGGATCTTCTGCGGGTCGGTGCTGCCTGCCTTGTTGATCGCCGCAGCCAGCACGGTGACCGCGTCGTAGGGCCACGAGCTCTGATTGTCAGGGGCGACCTTGTAGGCTTCGCGATAGGCGGTGCCGAATTTCTTCGAACCGGGGCTGGAATCCTCGGCGTAGTCAGCGACGCCGTAGGTGCCGTACAGCGCCGGCCCGGCGAGCTTCAGCGCAGTGACGTTGACGATCGAGGGCGAGCCGACCCACGGAATGGTGACGCCGAGCTGGCGCAATTGCCGCGCGAAGATGCCGAGGTCGTTCTCGAAGGTGAAGTAGGAGCCGAGGATGTCGGCCCCCGAGGATTTGATCGCCAGCACCACGGGGGTGAAGTCCTGGCTCTGGTTGGCGTAGCCCTGATCCAGCACCGGCGGCGCGCCGAGTTTTCCCAGTGCGTCGCTGAGCGCCTTGCCGCCGGCGGTGCCGAAGGCGTCGGTGGAGTGCAGCACCGCCCACTTCTTCTTGCCCAGCGTGTTGACGCCGTAATCGGCGATCACCCGGCCGGAATAGGAGTCGTTAGGGCGGAACCGGAACAGCCAGGGATTGCCGAGCTTGGTCAGGTTCGGATCGGTGCCGCCGAACATCACCGGCTTGCCGAGCTTCAAGACGTCCGGCGCCATCGCGTGCACCTGGGTCGAGCGGATCGAGCCGAGGAAGGCGACGATGTCGGGCTGCGCCGCGAGCTTGGAGAACGCCAGCACGATGCCAGGATTGGTGGTCTGGTCGTCTTCGATCACCAGTTCGAGCTGCTTGCCGAGCACGCCGCCGGCTTTGTTGACCGCCTCCAGCGCCAGCTTGGCGCCGCCGGTGGCGTATTTGCCGGCTTCCGCCGCAGGGCCGGTAATCGGCGCGCACATTCCGATCTTGAGGGTTGCGCCCTGCCCGCGCGCGCTGCCGATCACGTAGGGGGCGGTCACACCAATGGCCAGGCCGGCCGCGAAATCGCGTCTCGTGAGCTTCATTCAATCCTCCCGTGGCGGCCGGACTTTGTCGCCGGCCTGCTTTCACTTGCTTGATTTGATCGAAAAATCGCGCGGCTGTCTATGGCCTCTCGCTCAAAGCCGATCGGTACCGCGCGACGATCCGGCTTCGTGTTCCATTGCTGATGAACAGCGCTGCATTGGAGATATTCCCCGACGTATTGTTTTGCCCAAGCAGGGAGCTAACCAAGGCGGTGTTAGTCCTCCCCATCCGCCTCACCACCGGCGATCGGCATCGCCTGCAGGCTGGCTTCCAGCCCACGCAGCATCTCCTGCAATTCGGCGAGCTTGCCGGCGCCGTAGCGTCTGGCGATCTCGGCATAGATCGCCTCCGAGGACGGCGCCACGGTTTCGATCAGCCTCAACCCCTTCGGGGTGATCGAGACGATGCCGCGACGCAAATCGGCCTTCGGCACCCGGCGTTCGATCAGCCGGCGGGCTTCGAGATCGCGCAGCATCCGCGACAGGCTGGGCGCCAGCAGACAGGCGGTGCGCGCCAGATCGGTGACCTCAATGTCGTCGACCGAAGCCAGCGCTCGCAGGATCCGCCATTGCTGCTCGCTCAAGCCATGCGCCCGCAGCGACGGCCGGAAATGCCGCATCACCGCCTCGCGGCCGCGCAGCAGCAGCATCGGCAGCGAGCGCGAGAATTCGCGCATCGGCGCGCGCTTGCCGCCGCGCCCGCCTGGCTGTTTTTTCGCCGCCGCCATGCCGCCCGCCTCGGTGCACCCGCTGTGTCGCCGCAACCTTTTGCATCGCAGCAAGACAGGTTTCGGTTGGAGCCGGATCATTTAACATGTTAATCAGTTTGCCGCGCAACAACTTTCCGCGACAGCGACGGACCCGAGATGGCATTGACTGACAGCGAGATCCGCGCCGCGGCCGAGCGGCTGCATCGCGCGGAACAGACCAAGGTCCAGATCCGGCAATTGTCGCAGGATCATCCGGCGATCACCATCGCGGATAGCTACGCCATTCAGAAAGCCTGGATCGAGATCAAGCTGGCCGAAGGCCTTCTCGTGCGCGGCCACAAGATCGGGCTGACCTCGAAGGCGATGCAGAGCGCGCTCGCCATTAACGAGCCGGATTCCGGCGTCCTGCTCGACAACATGTTCTTCGCCGACGGCGGCGTGGTGCCGACCGACCGCTTCATCGCCACGCGGATCGAGGCCGAACTGGCGTTCGTGATGAAGCAGCGGCTGGCCGGCCCGGATTGCACCATCTTCGATGTACTCAATGCGACAGACTTTGTGGTGCCGGCGCTGGAAATTCTCGATACCCGCATCGAGCGGGTCGATCCGGCGACCAAAGCGACGCGAAAAATCTTCGACACCATCGCCGACAACGCGGCCAATGCGGGAATCGTGCTCGGCGGCCGGCCGCTGCGCCCGCTCGACGCTGATCTGCGCTGGATCGGCGCGCTGGCGTACAAGAACGGCCAGCTCGAAGAAACCGGCCTCGCCGCCGGCGTCCTGAATCATCCGGCGACCGCGGTGGCCTGGCTCGCCAACAAGATCGCGCCGCAAGGCCTGGCGCTGGAGCCGGGCCAGGTGGTGCTGGCCGGTTCGTTCATCCGCCCGATCGAAGCCCGCAAAGGCGACACGATTCAGGCCGACTATGGTCCCTACGGGACAGTGAGTTGTTACTTCGGCTGAATTCTTCAACTGAGACATGTGAGCCATGCCCCACTTCACTCTGGAATATTCCGCCGATCTGGAAGACCTGGTCGATATCGCCGATGTCGTCGAGGAGGTGCGCGCGGCGGCGGTCGAGACCGGGCTGTTTGCGCTCGGCGGCATCCGCGTCCGCGCCATCCGCTGCGAATATTACGCCATCGCCGACGGCCGTGACGGCCTGAACTTTCTGGCGATGCTGCTGCGGCTCGGCGAAGGCCGCGACCTCGCCGCGCGCAAGAAGGCCGGCGAACACATCTTCAAAAAACTGTCGCATTTTCTCGATCCATTGTTCGCCGACGAGGGATTCGCGCTGTCGTTCGACATGCAGGTCAACGACAAGGAAACCAGCTGGAAACGCAACAGCATCCATGATCTGCTGGTTGCCGAGGCCCGACATGGCTAAAGCCGATACCGCCGCGGCCTTTGCCGCCAATCGCGACCGCGCCGCGCCACTGTTGAAGCAACTCAATGCCGACGCCATCGGCCATCTCATCGACGGTGAGATCTTGCCGTCGACGTCCGGCGAGGTTTTCGAGACCACCTCGCCAATCGACGGCAGCGTGGTGGCGCAGGTGGCGCGTGGCAACGCAGACGACATCGACCGCGCGGCAAGAGCCGCGCAACGCGCGTTCAAATCCTGGCGCGACATGCCGGCGGCGAGCCGCAAGAAACTGCTGCATCGCGTCGCCGACGCGATCGAAGCGCGCGCCGACGATATCGCCGTGCTGGAATGCATCGACACCGGGCAGCCGCATCGTTTCATGGCCAAGGCCGCGATCCGCGGCGCCGAGAATTTCCGCTTCTTTGCCGACAAATGCATGGAAGCACGCGACGGCCGCAATATGCCGAGCGACGAGCACTGGAACGTCTCGACCCGGGTGCCGATCGGCCCGGTCGGGATCATCACGCCGTGGAACACGCCGTTCATGCTGTCGACCTGGAAGATCGCGCCCGCGCTCGCCTCCGGCTGCACTGTGGTGCACAAGCCGGCGGAATGGTCGCCCGTCACCGCGGACCTGTTGTCGCGGATCGTCAAGGACGCCGGCGTGCCCGATGGCGTGCTCAATACGGTCCATGGCTTCGGCGAGGATGCTGGCAAGGCCCTGACCGAACATCCCGCCATCAAGGCGATCGCGTTTGTCGGGGAGACCTCCACGGGTGCCGCGATTATGGCGCAGGGCGCGCCGACCCTGAAGCGGGTGCATTTCGAACTCGGCGGCAAGAATCCGGTGATCGTGTTCGACGACGCCGATCTGGAGCGCGCGCTCGACGCCGTGGTGTTCATGATCTACTCGCTGAACGGCGAGCGCTGCACCTCGTCGAGCCGGCTGCTGATCCAGTCGAGCATCGCCGACACATTCATCGAGCAGCTGACGGCGCGGGTCCGCGCGCTGAAGGTCGGCCATCCGCTCGATCCCGATACCGAAATCGGCCCGCTGATCCATCAGCGCCACCTCGACAAGGTCTGCTCCTATTTCGAGATCGCCAGGCAGGACGGCGCCACCATCGCGGTCGGCGGCGCGCCGTTCGCCGGCCCCGGCGGCGGCCACTATGTGCAGCCGACGCTGGTGACCGGCGCGCGCGGCGAGATGCGGGTGGCGCAGGAAGAAGTGTTCGGTCCCTTCCTCACCGTGATCCCGTTCGGCGACGAGCGCGAGGCGATCGAGATCGCCAACGCGGTGCAATACGGCCTCACCGGCTATGTCTGGACCGCCGATATGGGCCGCGCGCTGCGCGTCGCCGACGCGCTGGAGGCAGGCATGATCTGGCTGAATTCGGAAAACGTCCGCCATCTGCCGACCCCGTTCGGCGGCATGAAATCCTCCGGCATCGGCCGCGACGGCGGCGACTATTCGTTCGACTTCTACATGGAAACCAAACATGTCGCGCTGGCGCGCGGCACGCACAAGATCCAACGGCTGGGGGTCTCGACGTGAAACGCATCAATCAACAACAGCCGAGATAGTTTCAGGAAATATCCATGCCGGTGCCGCAACATATCTTCGATCCGCCGTTCAACATCATCCGCTGCAGCCATGTCGTGCTCGACGTCGCCGACCTCGGCGCCAGCGTCGCGTTCTATGAGAACATCATCGGCCTGCATGTCGAGGACCGCGACAATACGAGCGCGTACTTGCGCGGCAGTGAGGAGCATCAGCATCACTCGCTGGTGCTGCGCAAGGCGGCGACGCCGGCCTGCGCCCGGCTCGGCTTTCGGGTCGGCGACGAGAGCGACCTCGACAAGGCCGGCAGCTTCTTCGCCGAAAACGGCGTGCTGTACTCTTTCGTCGAGCGCCCGTTCCAGGGCCGCACCCTGCACGTCACCGACCCGTTCGGGTTCCGGCTGGAATTCTGCGCCAGCATGGAGAAGCGCCCGCATCTGCTGCGCCGCTATGATTTGTACAAGGGCTGCCACCCGCAACGGCTCGATCATTTCAACGTGTTCGCCGCCGAGGTGCAGGACACCGTCGATTTCTACGCACGGCTGGGCTTTCGCCTGACCGAATATGCCGAAGAGGATGGCGAAGGAGGTCGGATCGCCGCGGCCTGGATGCAGCGCAAGGGCAATGTCCACGACTTCGCCATCACCAACGGCCGCGGCCCGCGGCTGCACCACTTAGCCTATTGGGTGCCGAACCCGATGAACATCCTGCATCTGTGCGACGTGATGGCGTCGAGTGGCTTGCTGACCAGCCTCGAGCGCGGCCCCGGCCGCCACGGCATTTCCAATGCGTTCTTTCTCTATGTCCGCGATCCCGACGGCCACCGCGTCGAACTCTATTCCAGCGACTATCAGACCATGGACCACGACCACGAGCCGCTGCGCTGGTCGCTGCGCGACCCGCGCCGGCAAACGCTGTGGGGCGCGCCGGCGCCGCGGTCCTGGTTCGAGCAGGGCTCGCCGTTCCTCGGCCAGGAGGTGCGCGAACCGCTGTTCGTCGCCGATGTGAGGATCGCGGATTGACGCCACGCTACGACGTCATCGTCCGGCTTGACCGGGCGACCCAGTATTTCGAAACGTCAATGCCGAACCTGGGCGCTCTGGAACACCGGGTCACCCGCTTCCGCGGGTGATGACGCCCACCAACAGGACCCCCCTATGCCCCCTTACCGCCTCGCGACGTTCACGGTCAACGGCATCACGCGCTACGGCGCGGTGGTCGATGGTGGCATCGTCGATCTGTCGGCACGTCACGCCGCCACCTATCCGACGCTGCGTGACGTGATCGCCGCCGGTGCGCTGACGCGGCTGGCCGATGAGGCGGCGAAGCTGGCGCCGGATTTTGCTCCTGACGCGGTGGCCTGGCAGCCGCCGATCCCGTCGCCTGACAAGATCATCTGCATCGGCGTCAATTATCCGGACCGCAACGCCGAATACAAGGACGGCTCCGAGGCGCCGAAATATCCCAGCATGTTCATGCGAACGCCGCGCTCCTTTGTCGGCCATGAGGCGCCGCTGGTGCGGCCGCGCGCCTCACCGCAGCTCGACTATGAGGGCGAACTGGTGCTGATCATCGGCAAGGCCGGGCGACACATCGCGGAAGCCGCGGCGCTCGACCACATCGCCGCGGTGACGCTGTGCAACGAGGGCACCATTCGCGACTGGGTGCGGCACGCCAAATTCAACGTCACGCAAGGCAAGAATTTCGATTGCACCGGCAGCCTCGGGCCGTGGCTGGTGCCCTACACCGACGCAGCGCAGATCGCCGATATCCGCCTCACCACCCGCGTCAATGGCGAGACCCGGCAGGACGATCGTACCAGCCGAATGATCTTTGGCTTCCGTTATCTGATCCACTATATCTCGACGTTCACCACGCTGGTCCCCGGCGACGTCATCGTCACCGGGACGCCAACCGGCGCTGGCGCGCGGTTCGATCCGCCGCGTTATCTCAAACCCGGCGACGTCGTCGAGGTCGAAGCTGACGGCATCGGCGTGCTGCGCAACGGCGTGATCGACGAGACCGCGTGAACTCGATTCAACGATTGGAAGTCCGATGACTGCACTGACCGGCGGCGAAGCGATCGTTCAGGGCCTCAAGGCGCACGGCGTCGACGCCGTGTTCGGCCTGCCAGGCGCGCAGATCTACGGGCTGTTCGACGGCTTCGCCAAGGCGCAGCTCAAGGTGGTCGGCGCCCGCCACGAACAGGCCTGCGGCTACATGGCGTTCGGCTATGCCCGCGCCAGCGGCAGGCCGGGCGTGTTCAGCGTCGTGCCAGGCCCCGGCGTGCTCAACGCCGGCGCGGCGATGCTGACCGCGTTCGGCTGCAACGAGCCGGTGCTGTGCCTCACCGGGCAGGTGCCGACGGCGTTTCTCGGCAAGGGCCGCGGCCATCTGCACGAAATGCCGGACCAGTTGGCGACGCTGCGCAGCTTCGTCAAATGGGCCGACCGGATCGACTATCCTGACGACGCGCCGACCAAGGTGTCGCGCGCATTCCAGGAGATGCTGAGCGGCCGACGCGGCCCGGTGGCGCTGGAAATGCCGTGGGACGTCTTCACCCAGCGCGCCGCGGTCGCGGCGTCCACGCCGTTCGCGCGGTTCGCGGCGCCGCAGCCCGATCCGGACCGCATCAAGGCGGCCGCCGCGCTGGTCGCCGCCAGCAACGCACCGATGATCTTCGTCGGCAGCGGCGCGATCGATGCGGCGGACGAGATCCTCGACCTCGCCGAACTGATCGACGCGCCGGTGGTGGCGTTCCGCTCCGGCCGCGGCATTGTCAGCAACGCACATGAACTCGGGCTGACCTTCGCCGCCGCCTATCACCTATGGCCGCAGACCGATCTGATCATCGGCATCGGCACCAGGATGGAGCTGGCGACGATGTCGCGCTGGCCGTATCGGCCGGACGGGCAGAAATCGATCCGCATCGATATCGATCCCGCCGAGATGCGGCGCTTCACCCCCGACGCCGCCGTGATCGCCGACGCCCAAGCCGGCACACGCGACCTCGCCGCCGCGGTGCGCAAGCAGGGCTATACCAAATCCACCACGCGGCGCGGCGAAATCCGCGAGGCCTCGGCGCTGGCCGCGAAGCAGATCCAGTCGGTGCAGCCGCAGATGGCCTATCTGAAGATCCTGCGCGAGGTGCTGCCCGACGACGCCATCGTCACCGACGAATTGTCGCAGGTCGGCTTCGCCTCGTGGTACGGCTTTCCGATCTATCAGCCGCGCACCTTCATCACGTCGGGCTATCAGGGCACGCTCGGCAGCGGCTTTCCCACCGCGCTCGGCGCCAAGGTGGCGCATCCAGATCGCGCCGTGGTGGCGATCACCGGCGACGGCGGCTTCATGTTCGCCGTGCAGGAACTCGCCACCGCCGTACAGTACAAGATCGGCGTGGTGACGCTGGTGTTCAACAACAGCGCCTATGGCAATGTCCGGCGCGATCAGGTCAATCTGTTCGAGGGCCGCGCCGTGGCGTCCGATCTGACCAATCCGGACTTCGTCAGGCTGGCGCAATCCTTCGGCGTCGGCGCCGCGCGCGTCACTGCGCCGGACCAGTTCAAGGCGGCACTGGAAACCGCGCTGGCCGATGGCGGGCCGTATCTGATCGCAATCGAGGTGCCGAAGGATTCCGAGTCGAGCCCGTGGCCATTCATCCATCCGGCACGACCGTAGAGGTCGTCACGCCCAGCTACACCGTCCGCGCCTGCCGCGCGCGCAGCCGCGACGCCGCCAGCACCAGCAGGCCGCAGCCGGCGACCGCCCAGCACGCCACCGGCGCCCAGCGCAGCAGCGGCTCGTACTCCGGCAGTTTCTGCAGACCGCCGGCGACCGCGGCGATCCGCGCGAAGGTCGCCAGCGCCAGCGCCGAGAACACGAGGCCAACCACCTTGCCTTCGGCGCCGGTCTCGCCGATCGCCAGCGCCGCCGACACCGCGCTCATCAGCATGCAGCCCCACGCCGCCCCGGCGATGAATTGCGTCACGATCAGCATGTTGAGACTGCCGGCCTGCTCGGCGCCGAGCACCGCCAGCGCGCCCAGCAGCCCGGCGGCGCCCATCACGATCAGGCCGCCATGGCGTTTGGTGACGACACTGGCCGGAAACATCGCGATGTTGAACCCGATCCAGAACACCGGCATCAACCATTGCAGATCGGCGGGCTTGGCAAAGCGCAGGAAGAACGGCGCGCTGTTGACGCTGAAGTGGAACTGGTAGCCCAGCGCCAGGATCACCATCGAGGCGATGAACAGCAGCGGCACTTGGCCGAGTGATTTGGTGTCCGCCGCCACTTTCGCCGGCACCGACACCGATTGCGCCATGCCGCGCTCGACCCGTGACAGCGACAGCGCGACGAGAAACAGCACCCCGCTGGAGATCGCGAACGGAATCCGCGGATCCTGATCGCGTAGTACCACGCCGAGATAGGGCGACACCGCGCCGGCCAGGCCGTAGCCCAGCATCGCCAGCGCCGAAAGGAACGGAAGTTTCGGTCGTGCGCCGTATTTGCCGAGCAGCGTCAGCGGCGGCGCCCGCAGCGCCGAGGAGGTGACCACCCAGGTCACGATCAGGGCGATGAACACAGGCAGCGCCACCGGACCATTGCCGGCGACGAACGGCAGTGCGACAAACGCCGCGCAGGACAGCGCCGTCACCGCGCCAACGAACACGCCGAGCCGGCCGACGATTGGCGCCAGCCGGTCCGCCGCGATCCCCATCGCGGTGTCGGTGACGGTGAAGATCGCCTGATCGAGCATCAGGATCAGCAGCACCGTGGATGGCGCGATCCCGACCTGCGCGGCGAGCTTCGGCAGATAGACCACATAGACGGTCCAGCCCAGCGTGAACACCAGTTGCAGCACCGCCAGATAGACGCCGAAGCGGTTGGCGCCGGCGGCGGATGTCTCGTCTGCTTTTTCAGTCATGCGGCCCCTCGATCGGCGCCAGCTTAAACCGGCGAATGCCGCGATGGAAAGCCGCGCTCACTCGTGCAAGGAGGGACAACAACGCCGCTCAGCGCGCCTTGCGAAACGTCAGGTTGATGCGCTGCGGTCCGAGCAGCGGATGCGTGCCGTCTTTCAGTGGAGCCACGCCGTGATAGGCCAGCCGCGCCGGGCCGCCCCACGCCACCACGTCGCCATGGGTGAGCGCCAACCGCAGCGGCTTATCGCTGCGCGCCATGCCGCCGAACAGGAATGTCGCCGGCAGCCCGAGCGACACCGAGACGATCGGCGCGCCGAAATCCTGCTCGTCCTTGTCCTGATGCAGCGCCATTTTGGCACCCGGCCGGTAGCGGTTGATCAGGCAGGCGTCGGGATCGAAGCCGGGAAAGCCGGCCTGCACAGCCGCGCGCAACGCCAGATCGCGCAACGGCGCCGGCATCGCCGGCCACGGCTGGCCGCTGTCGGGATCGGTGGCGGCATAGCGATAGCCGCTGCGATCAGTGACCCAACCGACCGCGCCGCAATTGGTCATCGCCACCGACATCCGATGGCCGCCCGGCGTCTGCATATGACGAAACGGCGCGCAAGCAACGACGTCCCGCAATGCGGCAATCAGGTCGGCTTCGCCGTCCCGCGCCAATCCACGCAGCAGCACGGCACCTTCCGCGATCTGCTCTCGCACGGGGCGGAGGTCGGGCAGGCTATCGAACAAATCGTTCATCGCTTCGGTTGCACCTGCGTCACATCCCAGTTGAGATTGGGTCTCAATGATTTTCAGCCGCCTATGTATCATTTAGGGCGGACGAAGCTGCAACCGTCGATTGATACTGATTGTAAGCGTGATTCGCGGCAGTCCGCCCCCGCTGAACCGTCCGGACTCGTTTTGTGTCGATAGCGTCTGACCAGCCCCCACGGAGGCCATCATGTCGCGCATTCTGGTTGTCGACGACGAACCGTCGGTCTGTGCATCGATCAGTGCGCTGCTGAGCCGCAACGGTTACGAAGTGACCACCGCGGACGGCGCGGATACCGGCCTGCAGGCACTCGCCGGCGCGAGCTTCGACCTGATGATCGTCGATATTTTTATGCCGCATATGCACGGCTTCGAGGCGGTCAGGATCTTCCACCAGCGCGCGCCCAAGGTGCCGCTGGTCGCGATCTCCGGCTACGCCTTCGCCGAAACCGATCGGCTCGCCCCGGATTTTCTCAGCATGGCGATCGAACTCGGCGCCTGGCGCTGCCTGCGCAAGCCGTTCACCTCGGCGGCCTTACTGTTCGTGGTCAGAGAATGCCTGAACGAGGCCAAGGTCGTCGACAGCGTCTTCAGCGCGGACCGGCTCGAACTTCGCGATCCCTGAGACTGGTCGCGTGGCATTGCGACATCGCTTGCTGGCCATTGCCGGCCGTTCGTGATCAATTCCGAAATCAGCGCGGAGGCGCGCAACCGGGGGATTGATGACGATCACCGAGATTCCCGACGGGTTCGCCCGACATTTCCGCCAAAGCCCGCTGACCGACCCGTGGGAGCCGATCTATTCGAAGCGAACGCCGGACGCCGTAATCATCGGGCTGCGGCTCGCCGCCCCACACACCAATTCGCGCGGGCTGGCCCATGGCGGGCTGATCACCTCGCTGGCCGACAACGCGATGGGGCTGAGCTGCGGCGTTAAACTCGGAGACGGCTCGCGGCTAGTCACCGCCAGCCTATCGATCGATTTCATCGGCCCGGCCCAAATCGGGCAATGGCTGCAAGTCGAGACCGAGGTGATCAAGGCCGGCCGCACGCTGTGCTTCGCGCAATGCTTCGTCACCGTCGACGGCGTGCGCTGCGCCCGCGCCAATGCCACTTTCAGCGTGGTGAAGCAGAAGGAATAAGCGCTGCTTCAGCGCGTCGCGAACTGCCAGTCGCAGGTCTCGCCCGCCAGATCGATGAAGGCGCGGACCTTTGCCGACAACAACCGCGAGGTCGGATAGACGATGTGGATCGGCAGCGGCGGCACCTCGTAATCCGCCAACACGATTTGCAGCCGGCCGGCCTTGATCGCGTCGGCGGCCTGATAGGCCAGCACGCGGGTCAGCCCGCCGCCCTGCTCGGCATGCCAGATCGCGGCGTCGGCGACATTGCTGGTGAAGCGCGGCGTGCATGGCACGCGGATCTCACGGCCGGCCTCGACGAAGCGCCAGTCCGGGCTGGCGGCGAGCGCGCCGAACTGAATGGTGTCGTGCGCGGCGATCGCCGCCGGCGTGGCCGGCACGCCGCGCTGGCTCAGATAGTCCGGCGACGCCACCACGATGCGCCGCATCTGCCCGAAACCACGCGCCACCAGACTTGAATCGGGCAGATGCCCGATCCGGACCGCGCAGTCGATGCCGTCCTCGACCAGATTGATCATCCGGTCCGACAACCGCAATTCGCCGCTGACCTCCGGATAGCGCTTCAGATAGGCCGACATCAGCGGGGTGACGTGAATCCGGCCGAAGCCCACCGGCGCCGATACTACCAGCCGACCCTTCGGCAGGGTCCGCTCCGCGCCGGCGGACGCCTCGGCCTCCTCGACATCGGCAAGGATCCGGCGGGCGCGTTCGAGATAGCGCGCGCCGATATCGGTCAGCGTCACCGAGCGCGTGGTCCGCTGCAGCAGCCGCGCGCCGACCCGGTCCTCGAGCGCGGCGATGAGCCGGGTGACGCCGGACGGCGACAGCCCGAGTTTGCGCGCGGCCGGCGCAAAGCCCTGCAGGTCGGCAACCGCGACGAAGGCGGCCATGGCGTCGAGGCGGTCCATGGCACTATTTCATATATCGCAACAATGAAGTGTCAAGATCGATAATTGCCCCAAATTCGAAGGTGGAGCATGGTCCGCGGCGTCGGGAGAGCGTCGCTCCCCCAAGCAACCCAAGGAAAGCCAGCATGTCCCGTATCCCGGTCCCCGCCTCGATCGAAGCCTCCCCCGAAGCCGCGCAGCCGCTGCTGCACGCTGTCAAGAAGCAGCTCGGCGTGGTTCCGAACCTGTTCCGGCTGGTCGCCACCAGCCCGGCCGCGCTGGAAGGCTATCTCGGCCTCAACGGCGCGCTCGGCAAGGGCACGCTGGACGCGCCGACCCGCGAGCGCATCGCGCTGGCGGTGGCCGAGATCAACGGCTGCGATTACTGCCTGTCGGCGCACAGCTATCTCGGCAAGAACCTGGCGAAGCTGAGCGAGGCCGAGATCGCCGCCAATCGCAACGGCGGCTCGACCGACCCGAAGGCCGATGCCGCGGTGCGCTTGGCCGCCAAGCTGGTGCATGCGCGCGGTCAGGTCTCCGACGACGATCTGCGCGCCGTCAGGCTGGCCGGCTACACCGACGCGCAGTTGATCGAGATCGTGCTGCACGTCGCGCTCAACACCCTGACCAACTACGTCAACGAAGCCTTCAAGACCGAGATCGACTTCCCGGTGGTGACCGCAAAGGCCGCGGCCTGATCGAACCGACGCGCCGCCCTCCATTGGCGGCGCGTCCCCTTTGCAGTCGATGATCGAAAGATGACGGCGATGTCGGATAGCACTGTGTATTCCAGCGACGTCGCCTTCACGCCCGCGGTGAAGGCGATCCAGGCCCGCAAGGGATCGCGCAAGGCCTATGCCCGCGTCGAGGAGAACGGTGGCTGGCGCACCGAGGTCGATGGCGAGCTCGCCACGTTTCTGGCGGCGCAGACCAGCATGTTCCTCGCCACCGCCAGCGCCGATGGCCAGCCTTACATCCAGCACCGCGGCGGACCGCCCGGCTTCATCCGAATTCTCGATTCGAACACGCTGGCATTCGCCGATTTCAGCGGCAACCGGCAATACATCACGCAGGGAAATCTCGGAGAAAATCCGAAGGCGAATATCTTCCTGATCGACTATGCGCATCGTCGCCGCATCAAGATCTGGGGCGAGGCGCGCGTGGTCGAGGACGACCCGGAATTGCTGCAATCGCTGATGCCGGAGGGCTACAAGGCGCGGCCCGAACAGGTGATCGTGTTCAAGATCAGCGCCTGGGACACCAATTGTCCGCAGCACATCCCGCAGAAATTCGACGCCGCCGACGTCGCCACAGCGCTGGCGTCACGCGACGCGCGGATCGCCGAACTGGAAGCGGCGCTGATGACGGCAACCGGCAGGCTCGCTGACTGAATTCGCAGCCATGCGCGGGTCGGCTGACCTCGCCATCGCCGGAAAATGCCGTATCGAAAACCGCAAGGCCGCGCTAAAATGATGCGATGACAATGATCGCGACCGCATCGGAACCGGCCAGCCCGTGCCAGGGCTGCGGCGCCTGCTGCGCCTATTCGGCCAACTGGCCGCGCTTCACCATTGAGGACGACGCCGCGCTCGACCTGATCCCGGTTTCATTGGTCAATGATCGGCTATCGGGAATGCGCTGCGAGGGTGAGCGCTGCGGCGCGCTGACCGGCAAGATCGGAGTGGCGACGGCGTGCAGCATCTATGCCGTTCGGCCGGAGGTTTGCCGCACCTGCATGCCGGGCGATCCGGAATGCGCGATGGCGCGGCGCAAATTCGGCCTGCCGCTGCTCTGAAATCAGGAAGAACGAGATCCGCCCGATCAGCCGGTCGCCGCCTGGGCGAGATCGTTGTCGTCGTCGAGATCGTTCTCGAGCGGCGCGACGCTGCTAAGCGGCGTGGTCGACAGCGTGATCGGCTTGCGATTGCCGTAGGATGATGACTGGGCCGGGCGAGCTGTCGCGGTCTCGCGCGACTGCGCGTACAACGTCGAACCGACGCGGCCGCCGAGCTGGATCAATTCGCGCTCGTCGCAGCTTGCCGCGATTGTCAGCGCCAGCGAGTGCAGATGGCTGCGGCGGTAGCAGAACAGTGCCAACATCGCCCTCACCTCGGACGACACGCTCTCCACCAGCTGCGGAAGGCCATTCTCATTGGCCCGATACATTTCACCGAGCAGATCCTCGCGGACCGGACAAAAGTCATTCTCGAATGCTTCGCGGCTCGACCACATGGGCGCTCTCCAATGCAGCAGCATGCAATGCAATTCGTTAACGAGGAGTTAACCACACCTCCCGATGCCACCAAATGGTCTTGAATAGGAGCCGCGAATCAGACAGGCGCGACGCATTCTGCGGAGAACCTGTCCGGATAGATCGAGGACAGCGGTCAGGAGCCGAGCGGCGCCAGGTCGGCCCCGTCCACCATGGGCGTATCGAGCTCCACCCGGTTGCGGCCGTTCATCTTGGCGCGGTACAGCGCGTTGTCGGCGCGGGCGACCAACGTCGCCGCGGTGTCGCCCGCGGCGTAGGTGGCGACGCCAAAACAGCAGGTAATAGTGCCGATTTCGTCGAATGACCTTCCCGCAATCATGCCGCGCAGCTTCTCCGCGACGACGCCTGCCTGCAGCGCATCGGTCCCCGGTAGCAGGACGACGAACTCCTCGCCGCCCCAGCGCGCCAGAAGATCGGACTGCCGGATTCCATGCGATACGATCGCCGACAGCTCAATCAGGACGCGGTCGCCGGCCTGATGACCATAGGCGTCGTTAACTTCCTTGAAGTGATCGACGTCGTACAGCGTCAGCGTCAGCGGCGTTGCGTAGCGGCGCGCGCGCTCAATTTCCTTGAGCAGTTCTTCATCGAATTTCAACCGGTTGTAGACTCCCGTCAACGGATCCGTCGTCGCCTGAACCTGCAGGTTGTCCGCGCGCTGCTGCAATTCCAGCCGGCGCACCATCTCGATATTGTCGCGAACGCCGTGTTCCCGGCCGAAAAAATAGAACAGCGTGGTGATCGCGAACTGCAGCGTGATGATAATGCCCAGGAACCGGCTGGCGAACATTCCCGACACCGGAATCACGATCACCATCGACCATTCGCTGTGCTCGACCGGCGTGCGCAGCACAAAGCCGCGCCGGCCGTCGAATTTCGTCCAGGCCGAGGTCTTGACCTCCCGCTCCAGCATCGTCGGCCGCGCAGGCGCTCCGAATTGCTCGGTGAGTGCCAATTTGGGCCTTGCAGCCGTCGGCCACAGCGGCCGCTTGAACTCGTCATTGCGATTGGTCAGCAGCACCACGCCATCGGCGTTGACGAAGAAGAAGGCTCGATCAAACCCCTGCAGATTGAGATCGAGAGCATCCAGTGACTTCTTGAGGACCACCGCCCCGACGATCGCGCCGTCCGAAGATCGCACCGGCTGGCTTGCGTAATAGATACGCTGGCCGCTGACGGAATCGAATTCGAACTGATGGCCGGACGTTCCGTTCATTGCCTGTTCGAACCACGGTGCTGCACTCTGGTTCGGCGTGCCCAGCAATGCGAATTCCCGCGGCTCGGACGATGCAACGGCCTGGCCGCTGCGGTCCAGGATTTGTCCGAGCACCGCGCCCGATGCCTCGACGTCGAGTTCCAGCGCTTGTTGCGCGTCGGCGCTTTCCTTCGGCCCTGCGCCGCTCAGCATCGCCGACACCGCCGGAACCCCAGCGAGCGCTTTCGCCATCGCCCGCACCGCCGAGGTCTCGCCGGCCAGGCGGCTTGCAAGCAGATCGTTGTCGCCCCTGGCTTCCTCCTGGACGTCGTCGCGGTAGATCCCGCCGAGAAAATCGGTCAGCATCCAGCCGCCGACAAAGATCGCCGCCAGGGCCACCAGCGTGCCGATGAATTGCCGGCGCAGATATTCGGTGTAGCGCGCGGAATCGACCGATTTAATCAGCAATTGTCCCCAGATCCCCCAGATCAGCACCGCCAATGTGCATGCGATCAGCCCGCGTACCAGCTGAATTGGCATGCCGGTGAGCTTCATGAAGGAGGTCTGGTTGATGATATTCGCGGGCCAGAACGGCACTTCCGGAACGATGAATCCGGCGGCGACGCCATAGACAATCAGCATCACTGCGGCGATCTTGGTAAGCGGACCGACCAGCGTCGCTCGTTGCTGCGCCCGCTCGAGCATCACCAGCGCGCTGCCGATCGCGCCGAGCAATCCGAACGCATAGCGCGCCAGCGCATTCGCCGTCGCCAGGTCGCCCACAATGCCGCCGATCACCACGATGCAAAGCAGCGGGAGGTGAATCCAGCCGCCCGGCAGCCGATATCCGAGCCGGACCGCGCCCACCCGCGCGAATTCGAGCAGGAACATGTAGGAGACGGTCATGCATCCGACGCGGATGTTCGCGAACAGCGGCGAGTCGCCGACGATCAGCGCGGCGAGGTCGAGCCATTCGGAAAAGCCGTGGATCAGGCCGAAGCCGCCGAATAGCACCAGCCCGACCGCTCGGCCGCGCGGTTCCTTGGCAATCGAGAGGCAGACGGCGCCGAGCAGGATGAACGCCAGGCCGTAGAAGAAGAAGATGAAGTCCAACTGGCTTTCAAGGAACGCAGCCATATTCTCTCGCATATTGTGCTATCGACCTTGGTGCAGACGGCATGCCAGACGGAAATCACCTGTACTCGCTACCAAGCGTAGTATCGGTCTCACCCGTTCGAGTTAATTTGCCCCCCAGTAGGACTACCAGCGGTGCGTTAGCTACGAGGTACCGTCGCAGCCGACCGGTTCCGCAATTCTGTCGTGGTGAATCAAATCTTGCTGATTGGCCAATATTGAACATCGGCACATCGTCGCCAAACTTATCCTGGCAACGACCACTGCGAGAGTGATTGCAACTCAACCACCACAGGGAGAATTGCCATGAGTGAACGCGTGACGTCATTCCCGAACATGTTGCAGCCTACGGTGGCATTGAAGACCTATGCGCCGGTCAGCATGAAGTTTTGGGAGAGCGAGGAGAGTGTGCTCAACGGCATGAAGGAGTTTGCCGACGGTTGGTTTGTGCGACGCCATACCGGAACCCAGGCCGCTCTGGGCGCCGCCAAGCGCATGGGCGAAGCCGCCACGCCGCTCGACGCGCTGCGCGAGTATCAGGACTGGTTCAATGGCGCGCTGGCGCGTCTAATGGAAGACGGCCTGGCGTTCCAGCAGCAGGTGATGCGCGCGGGCAGTGAGTTCGGATCGCAGTTGCCCTCGGGAGAAGCCGAGGTCACGATCAAGAACCCGTCGTCCGATGAACGCCGCAGCGCGTGAAGCACCGGTTCCGGACTTGAGGATGCGCGGTCTGCGTTCCGCGAGGACGCCTTGAATCCCGCGATTGCCATTCGCCGGTTTGGGTAAGCTGCCGTTCGGAATGCAACCGTGCTCAGGATCGAACGGTCTTGATCCACTGCGCTATCGCGCGGCCGATCGTGGGTCCGGAATCCTCCTGGATGAAATGCGAGCCGGGCACGGTGACTTCCGTCTGGGCTTTCCAGCTTCGGCAGAATTCGCGCGACGCGCCGATCAGGATGGCGCCGGGATCGGCGTTGATGAACAGTTTCGGAATCTCGTTCTGCGCCATCCATCGCGCGTAATCGGCGACGATCGCGGCGACGTCGGCGGGTTCGCCGCCGATCGGAATTTGTCGCGGCCAGGTCAGGGTCGGCCAGCGATCCTCCGGGCGCGCAAACGGCTTGCGATATTCCGCCATTTCGGCGTCGGTGAGTTTGCGCAGCACCGATCCGGGCAGCACCCGTTCAACGAACAGGTTGCGCTCGAAGATCATGGCCTCGCCCTTGTCGGAGCGGAAGCCCTGAAACACCGGCGTGGCTGACGGACTCCAGTCGTCCCAGCTGGCGATCGGCCTGACGATGGCTTCCATATAGGCGATCCCCAATACCCGGTCGCGGTGCCGGTTCGCCCAGTCGAAGCCGAGCGCCGAGCCCCAGTCGTGGATCACCAGAAACACCGACTCCGTCGGACCGACCACCGCATCGATCAGGCCGTCGAGATAGTCGCGATGGGTGGTGAAGCGATAGCTGTCAGGACCCGGGTCGGGCAGCTTGTCGGAATCGCCCATGCCGATCAGGTCGGGCGCAATCAGCCGGCCGAGCCCTTCCAGTTCAGGGATGACATCGCGCCACAGATAGGATGAAGTCGGATTGCCGTGCAGCAACAGCACCGGCGCTCCTTCGCCGCGCGCGTGATAGGCCATCCGGCGACCGCGTACGGTGACGTTTTGTTTTTGTAGCGGGGTATCGGTCATCGGCGTTCCTCCGCGCTCACCTTGCCGCGCGGTCTGGCCGGGTGCAATCGGCCACGCAAGGGTTTCCGGCCGACGGGACAAGCGTCATGCCGCAACATGGAATTTGCGAATGACGAACGCTTTCACGATCTCCGATCTGCGGCAGCGGCCGGAATTCTTCGACGCCGTCTCCGACCGGATCTGGCGGGCATGGTGGCAGCCGCGCGGTTATCCGGCGAGCTCAATTTCCCATCGGCTGCGCGACAACATCAATCCGGCGCCAATTCCATTTGCTCTCGTCGCGCACGACGAAGACAAATTCCTCGGCACCGCCTCGGCGATCGCGCACGATCTTGCCGAGCGGCCGCAATTCACTCCGTGGGTGGCGGCGGTATGGGTCGATCCCGCGCATCGGGGATTGCGCGTAGGCGCGGCGCTGGTCGACCGCGCCGCCGGCGATTGCTTCGCGTTGGGGATGACGCGCGTCTATCTCTGCGCGCGGCCGGCACGAAGCGGATTTTACGGCAGACTCGGTTGGACCGCGATCGAGCACGGCGTCGGAACAGACGATCTCACGGTCTGGAGCAAGGCCGCCGCCGCTGCGGTCTGAAAGCTCAGCCGTTCACCGCCAGGAAGATCGACAGCCCGAAACCGGTGAGATGATGCAGCGCCTGATCGGTCCCGATCAGCCACCAGAACCATTGGTGCTGATAGGTGACGTTGAAGGTCGCGACGCAAAATCCCTTGGCGCGATCAATCGCGAGATGAATCACAAAATCGATCGGGCCGACGAACCAGAACCGCGGCGCGAGCATCAGCATCAGCGTCGTCGTCAGCAGCAAATGCACGCCGCAATGCGCCAGCAGCGGCAGCGCCCAGTCGGACTTCTGGTCCTTGCCCAGCGCCATCCATGAATTCTGCAGGAAAAAATCCGCAACGACGTGCTTCGCCGTGAGCACAAGCATCCATCCGACCAGCGCACCGACGGCAACTGACGACGACAAAGCGGGAAAAATCAAGCGGACGCCCTTTGCTTGGACCTGACGGGAGCATCGAAAGGAAGAACCGGCGAACGACTTGCCGACATGCTCTCCCGAGCCTCCCAACAGGCACTGAGCCTTGCAAGCCACTCAAGGCTTGGCCGGCATTTTTTCGTTTATGACATTTCCAGATCGGGAATGCACGTGGCGGCAGGCCCCGGAATCCACCAACAATCAAGCGCTGTGACAAGTTTGCCTCTTGCGGTCAAACCGGTTTTGCGGCTACCCGGGTGCCGCCGCCCACCGGTAACCCGTAACCAGTTGCGGGGCATTTAGCTCTCCAGATCCGAAGCAGCGCCGAGCTGCTCCTCGGCCATCGCCGCCGTCCTGATCGCGGCGATCTTGCGCTTCAGCGCGGCCTGCCGCGGGTCCGGCAACGCCGCGGCGCGTGCCTCGACGATCGCGCCAGCGAGATCTTTCAACGGCAGCGCGCCATCGAAGGTGGGCTTGGCCAATTGATCGATGATCAGATGCCAGTCCGCCAGTCCCTGCCGATAGCCCGTGCCATAGCCCTGCACCATGGTCGCGGTCTGCACGATTTCAGCAACGGCCTGCGGCTGCTTGGTCAGGCAGCGGTCGATCATGTGCAGCCAGCGCTCGACCCAGGCCCGCTCCTTCGGATAGCGCACCGACAACAGCCGCCAGCGCCGCAGCCACGACTCGATCTTCAATCGGCGTATCCCGAGGAGGCTGGTCGCGTTGAAACGCACCTTGACCGGCATGTGCAGCCAGCCGATATATTCGAGGACACTCAACACCGGGTCCGCGACCATTTCGGGCAGGGCCGACACCAGTTCGTCGAGCCGGAAGCGGTATTTCTTGTCGATGCCGCGGGCCGCCGGCCCCGTCTTGCCGACACCGGCCTCGGCCAGCGTCAATTGCGCGATCCGGATCGCGTCCTCGTAGCACATCCGCGCCGCCATCAGCCGCGCGATCTCGATCAGCAGGGCGTCATCGACACCCCTGCGCCCGGCAAAGCGCCGCAGCCGATCGAGATAAAGCTGCGCGTAGCCCGGGCCCTGATACGTGATGAGTTGCGACTTGGCGTCTTCGACCACCGGCTTCACCGCCTCGGGCAGGCCGTCGATCGAAAGCGGAACCGCGATGTCGCGCTCGCCGAGCAACTCGGCGAGCGTGGATCGCATCGCATCGATATATCCTGCCACGATGATCCCTCGCCGTTCTACACCCGATCGCTGGCCACGGCTTCAGCCGGGGTCGGCGCCGACGCTTTCTCCAGACGTTCTTCCAGCAGTCCGATATTCTGGAACAGCCGGGCACTGGCGAGCCGCAGAAAATAGAATCCGAACTCCGGATTCTGCACGTAGAGTTCCTCGACTTTGCTGTAGCTGACGCCGAGCACGGTGCCGCTTTCGATACATTCCAGCGTCTGGGTTCGCGTATTGGATGGCGACAGCATGCCGAGTTCGCCGACAATGGCGCCGACCGGAAGCTCGATGCCGGATTCGACCAATCTAAAGCGGCCGCTGACGATGTAGAACATGCTTTCGGCCTTCTCGTCCTTGTAGAACAACGCCTCGCCAGCCTCGCATATCCGCTCGGTCATGAACGGCTTCAGCCATTCCATCGACAGGTCGCCGTTCACCGACTTCTTCACGTCGCGGACCAGTTGCAGCATTTCGTGCAGCCGGTACGCGTTGAGCGGCAGCAGCACGGCGTGCAGGACCATCGTTGGATAATTGTGAGTCGGGATCGAGGTCGCGATCAGCACAACGTTGGTGAGAATGCCGAACACCCGCAGCGGAATCATCGTCCGCATCGTCGAGGTCGCCACCACGAACACCGTCGCGAACAGGGTGCCTGCTGTTCCGGCATGCTGTGCAAGCTGTGACGCATCCATGGGGAACCAACCATATTCCTGAGTCAAACGTTCGGTCGAAATATCGGAGCACGCGGCATCGCCGCGTGACGGATCTCAGAGTATTCGTCGCCGCCTCGCCGCCCCCTGATATCCGGGGAAGCCCACGGAATTATAATCGATCCTCGGCAAATGTCCCGCGTTGCGGTATTCGAGCGCGACGACGCGCTGCGGTTGACGGCTCAGGGCGGCGCGGGCACTTTGCCCCGACGATCGCGTATGCCATGGCTGTCGAGCGCCCCTCCTGCTGCGTCGGGATTCTCCGTCAGGCCCACGCCAGAAAGTGTCAGAGCCGTCCGTGTTCGCTGTATTCTCGCAGTTTCTGGCCGCGACCGCGGGCCGCGGCGTCACCCGGGTCGCCTATCTAGCCGTGGCGACCGGCCTTGCCATGCTGCTGGTGCTGACGGTCGACCCCGCCTACGAAGCCACGCATCACTGGGTCGATTCCCTGCTGTGGGTCTGCCTGGCCTTTTTCGCGATGGAATGGCTGATCCGGCTGTGGCGCGGCTTCCGCGCCGGGCGCGGCTGGCACTATGTGGCGTCGGCCCGCGGGCTGGTCGATGCCGCCGCCGCGGTCGCGGTGCCACTGGCGATGGGGTTCGGCGTCGATCCGAAATCCGCCTGGCTGTTCAGCGTACTGTGGCTGCTGAAGATCGTGCCTGGAATTCCGGGATTGCGGCAGCTGCGCCGCGTCATCGTGCTGGAAGCGCGGCCGCTGGTCAGCGTGCTGGTGCTGTTCGTGATGGTGCTGTTCCTCGCCTCGGTCGCGGTCTACGCGCTGGAGCGGGACGGCCAGCCGGTCGCGTTCGGCAGCCTGCCGGCGACGCTGTGGTGGGCGGTCGTCACCCTGACCACCACCGGCTATGGCGACGTGGTGCCGGTGACGCCGCTGGGACGGCTGGTGGCGGGGCTGGTGATGATCTCCGGCCTCGGCGTGTTCGGGCTGTGGACCGGCATTCTGGCCACCGCCTTCGCCGCCGAAACCCGGCGGGACAACTTCCTGCGAACCTGGGAGGCGGTCAGCCGGGTGCCGTTCTTCGCGTCGCTCGGCGCCGCCGCGATCGCCGACGTCACTCAGATGCTGCGCATGATCGAACTGCCGACCCGCACCACGATCATCCGCAAGGGCCATCACGGCGACTGCATGTATTTCATCGCCAGCGGCGAGGTCGAGGTCGAATTGCCGGGCAGGAAGATCCGGCTCGGCGAGGGCGCGTTTTTCGGCGAGATGGCGCTGCTCGGCAACTCGCTGCGTTCGGCCGATATCACCACCACACAGCTTTCACGGCTGCTGGTGCTCGATCTGGCCGATTTCCGCATGTTGATGGCGCGGCATCCGGATCTCGCCGTCACCATCGACGCCGAAGCCAAGCGGCGCATCGCGGAGAACAACTAATCGGCGCGTTGCGTCGTTGATAAGATCAAGGGAGAGACCACCATGTCGGACACGGCGGACACCGCGAGCACGCCCGTGCTCAGCATCGACGGCGCCCGCGCCACCATTCGCCTGAACCGACCGAAGCATCTGAACCGGTTGCAGCCGGACGATCTCGCCGCCCTGCTGCGCCTGTTCGATCGGATCGAAGCCGACGCCGCGATCCGGGTGCTGGTGCTGACCGGTACCGGCCGCGCCTTCTCGGCCGGATTCGACCTCGGCAAGATCGCCGAACGCGCCGCCAGCGTGCCCGAGGGCGAACCGTCCGGATCGGCGTTCGAGGCCGTCGCCAACCGGCTCGAGGACCTGAAACTCCCGACGATCTGCCGGCTCAATGGCGGGGTCTATGGCGGCTCGACCGATTTGGCGCTGGCCTGCGATTTCCGGATCGGCGTCGACAGCGCCGAAATGTTCATGCCGGCGGCCCGGCTCGGGCTGCATTACTACCCGGGCGGCATCAAGCGCTACGTCACCCGACTCGGGCTGAACAACGCCAAGAAGCTGTTCCTCACCGCGCAAAAGATCGACGCCGACGAGATGTTGCGGATCGGCTATCTCACCGCGTTGGTGCCAATCGAGCAACTCGACGACGAGGTCGACGCGCTGGCTGACGTTCTGGCCGGCAACGCGCCGCAGGCGATGGCCGGGATGAAGCGCGCCATCAACGAATTTGCCCGCGGCGCCTTCGATGAGGAGGCCGCCGACGCCCGCGCTCGCACCAGCATGCGCGGGCCCGAGATCAAGGAGGGCATCGCGGCGTTCAAGGATAAGCGCGCGCCGCGGTTTTGAACAAGGCCAGCCTTAGCCAACGGTCCGGAAGGTCGCTACCAACCGAATGCTTCCTCAGGCCCGGCAAAGATCGTGTCCAATCTCTTCAGCAAGGGCACCAAGGCAAAAAAATCGAATGCCCTGTGGTCAAACACAAGGCAAATAGGAATGAACTTCCGAATTCCAATTTGCTGGCCCTTGGCTTGATCGACGAATAGTCCTGGCTTGTCCTGAACGGCACCGACGCCGATCGCCAAGACCTGCGGCGGGACGAGTTCAAGCAGGCCGAGGTATCCGCGTTGTTCGCGGTAAAGTGATCCGATGTTTGAAATCGTCACCGTCCCGTTCATAATGTCTTTCCTCGACAGGCGAACATCCTCGGACAGTCGGTAGTATCGTTTGCGTTCTTCGCCCCGGAGGCGTGGGGTTTTTCGACCGCGAATGGCCAAATTGAGGACTCGCCAGATCGTACCGAGATGAAA
This sequence comes from Rhodopseudomonas sp., assembly GCF_013377015.1. Classification (GTDB taxonomy): domain Bacteria; phylum Pseudomonadota; class Alphaproteobacteria; order Rhizobiales; family Xanthobacteraceae; genus JARJEH01. The sequence continues at coordinate 384,145 of NZ_JACABA010000003.1, forward strand.
TTTCTTAATGTCATCCGCGGTCTTCGCAGCGATCGCGTCGAGAAGCATTTCATCGATATTCGTCTGATCTATTTTTCGCGCCAGCTTGGCTATGGCATCCGCCATTGCGTCGAGCGACATCGCTTCGGCATGGGCGATGACTGGCGTGATGGTTCGGCCGTCCGGCGTGAACCACGGCAAGGAAATATTGATGTCCGGGCACATTTGCAGGCGACCGCTTCCGGTAGCCGCATCAAATTCAATCAGCGAATTGAGCTTTGGCGCTGCCAACAACCCCTCCACCAAGGCCTTCAGCAGGATCGTATTGAATGAAATCTTCCTTGGCTGATCGGCTCTCGCCAGACGCTCGGCTGCGATTGTCCTGAATACAGCGTAAAAATCGGTAATGTCCGGCTCATAGATGAAGCTCACGTGAGGCGCGTTGCGCCATGACGCGGACGTCATGTGAGCAACTACCTTGCGCTGCAGATCGAACTCCAGGACCTCGCCAACTGCGAAATTGCTCATTGGAGCTGTCACACGAGCCGAGTGTTGCGGACGGAGCGAAACAAGCCGGTCCGCACCAGTATCGTGCAAGGACGCGGCTTACCTTGACCTCAATCAAGGCGCTCGCCGCCGGGCCGTGACGAGGGCTGGCCGGATGCGGCCCGGGCGGCTACTCGTCGACGAAGGTCGCCACCTCGCCCAGGCCGGCGCGGCTGGTGCGGTAGTTGTTGATCTTGTGCTCGCGATCCGGATAGCCGAACGAGATGCCGCATACCATGCGGCGATCGTCGGCCATGCCGAAGTGTTTCCGCACCACGGCAGCATGAAATGCCAGCGCCGCCTGCGGCACGGTGGCAAGGCCCAGCGCCTGCGCGGCGAGCATGAAACTCGTCACATAGCCACCACAGTCGATCGCGCCATAGACGCCGAGCGCCTCGTCGGTGGTGATGATCGCGACGTGCGGCGCGCCGAAGAAGTTGAAATTCTCCAGCGCCTGCCTGGCATAGGCCGCCTTGTCGCCGCGCGCGATGCCGAGCGTGTTGTAGAGCTGGAAGCCGCTCTCGCGGCGGCGTTCCTGATAGACGCCCTTATATTCGCGCGGGAACGGAAAGTCGCCGCTCGGCGCCGCGCCGCTGGAGGCCGCGCCATACATCACGTCGCGAAACTTCTTGGTCGCCTCGCCCGACGTGATCGTCACCTGCCAGGGCTGGCTATTGCACCACGACGCGGTCTTCTGCGCCGCATTGAGGATACGCTCGATGGTGGCGCGCGGCACCGGGTCGGGCTTGAAGGCGCGGCAAGAATAACGCTGCGCCAGCAAGTCTTCGAGCACGTCGATCGGGGCGGTGTGGTCGGTTGTCATCGAAAATTCGTCCTTGCATCGTCGTTCAAACGCGCCGGCGTCCTGACCTCTCCCCGCGTGCGGGGAGACGGAAGAGGAAAGTGCACGGCGTCTGCAACGATCGACTACCCTCTGCCCTTGGTCGGAATCTTGTTGAACGGCACGTCCTTGTCCACCCGGATGTCGCCGGGCAGGCCGAGCACCCGCTCGGCGATGATGTTGCGCAGGATCTCGTCGGTGCCGCCGGCGATCCGCATCGACGGCGACGACAGCAGCATCGCCTGGAACTGTCCGCCGGCCTCGGCGACCGCCGGATCGTTGAACACTCCGGCTGCACCCTCAAGGTCCATCGCGTAGGCCGCGATGTCCTGCATCATGCTGCCCGCCACCAGCTTGCCGATCGAATTCTCCGGCCCCGGCCGTTCGCCCTTCGACAGCGCCGACACCGCGCGGTGGCTGGTGTATTTCAGCCCGCTTGCCTGCACCGCCCACTTCGCCAGCTTCGAGCGGGTGGCGCGATCGTCGATCGCCAGCCCGTCCTCGGTCATCAGGTTGCTGCAGAATTCGAAGATTTCCGGAAAGCCGGTGGCGAGCCGCGCGCCGATCGACATCCGCTCGTTCATCAGCGTGGTCAGCGACACGTTCCAGCCGTCGCCGACCGCGCCGAGCCGCTGGCTGTCCGGAATCCGCACATTGGTGAAGAACACCTCGTTGAATTCCTGCATGCCGTTGGCCTGCTTGATCGGCTTCACCTCGACGCCTTCGCTCTTCATGTCGAGGAAGAACATCGTCAGCCCCTTGTGCTTGGGCACGTTGGGGTCGGTGCGGGTGATCAGCAAACCATAGTCGGAGTAGTGTGCGCCGGAGGTCCAGATCTTCTGGCCGTTGACGATCCAGCCGTCGCCGTCCTTTTCCGCGCGGGTGCGAAGGCCGGCGACGTCGGAACCGCCGGCGGGCTCGGAGAACAACTGGCACCAGATGTTCTCACCCGACGCCAACTTCGGCAGGAAGTGCCGCTTGTGCTCCTCGGAGCCGAACGCCATCACGGTCGGGCCGCACATGCCCTCGCCGATCTGGAACGGCGAGGTCAGCTTGCCGTAGATGCCCTCCTCCTGCTGCCAGATCACCTTCTCGATCGGGGTGGCGCCGCGGCCGCCGTAGTCCTTCGGCCAGTGCAGACAGGCCCAGCCGCCCTCGGCCTTCTTCTTCTGCCAGGCCTTGCCGACCTCGACGATGTCGGCGTGCTTCAGGCTGATGCGGCCGAGCGGTGCCTTGGTCAGCTCAGCCTCAAACTCCTTCGGCGCGTTGGCGTCGATCCATTTGCGGGCCTCGGCGCGGAACGCGGCTTCCTGCGGGGTGTCATCGAAATTCATGGCGGGTTCTCCTTGGGGGCTTACGCCCGCCCCTTGGTGGGAATCTTGTTGAACGGCACGTCTTTGTCGACGCGAATGTCGCCGGGCAGGCCGAGCACGCGCTCGGCGATGATGTTGCGCAGGATCTCATCGGTGCCGCCCTCGACGCGGGTGGCCGGCGAGCGCAGCAGCATCGCCTGGAATCGTCCGGCAACCTCCGCATCCTCGGCTCCGGTCAGCATGCCGGCGGCGCCCTGCAGATCGAGCGCATAGGTCGCGACGTCCTGGATCATCGATCCTGCCACCAGCTTGCCGATCGAATTCTCCGGCCCCGGGCGTTCGCCCCGCGACAGCGCCGAGATCGCGCGGAAGCTGGTGTACTTCAAGCCGCTGGCGCGCACCGCCCAGCTCGCCAGCTTGCTGCGCACCGCGCGGTCGTCGATCGCGGGCCCGTCCTCCAGCATCAAATTGTTGCAGAACTCGAACAGTTCCGGAAAGCCGGTGGCGACATTGGCGCCAATCGACATCCGCTCGTTCATCAGCGTGGTCAGCGACACGTTCCAGCCGTCGTTCACCGCGCCGAGCCGTTGGCTGTCCGGAATCCGCACGTCGGTGAAATACACCTCGTTGAAATCGGAATTGCCGTTGGCCTGCTTGATCGGCTTGATCTCGACGCCCTTGCTCCGCATGTCGAGGAAGAACATCGTCAGCCCCTTGTGCTTGGGCACAGTGGGATCGCTGCGGGTGATCAGGATGCCGTAGTCGGAATAATGCGCACCGGAGGTCCAGATCTTCTGGCCATTGATGATCCAATCGTCGCCATCGCGCTCCGCGCGGGTGCGCAGCCCGGCGACGTCGGATCCGCCGGCGGGTTCGGAAAACAACTGGCACCAGATGTTTTCGCCTGACGCCAGCGGCGGCAAATAGTGCCGCTTCTGTTCTTCCGTGGCGTAGGCCATCATGGTCGGCCCGCACATCCCCTGCCCGATGATGAAAAGCGCGCCGAGCTTGCCGAACACACCCTCTTCCTGTTGCCAGATCACCCGCTCGATCGGCGAGACGCCGCGGCCGCCATAGTCCTTCGGCCAGTGCGGCACCGCCCAGCCGGCTTCGGCCTTCTTCTTCTGCCAGGCCTTGGCGACATCGAGCACATTGGCGCCGTCGAGCTTGAGCCGGCCGAGCGAAGCCTTCTTCAGCTCGGCTTCATACTGCTTCGGCGCGTTGGCGGCGATCCAGGCCCGCGCCTTGGCGCGGAACTCGGCTTCCTGCGGGGTGTCGTCGAAATTCATCTGGTCGGCCTGTCTGTGATCTTGCACGCTCTGTTGTCCCTCATGGTGAGGAGCGCGCCCTGGCGCGCGTCTCGAACCATGAGGCCGCCTCATCCTACGAGACGCCGCGCGTCGCGCGGCTCCTCAGGATGAGGCTAAGCCGCGTTCTTCTTGCGCATCCGGTCGATCAAGGTGTCTTCCCAATAGGACAGGCTGCCGAGCGACAGCGCCAGCGCGTTGGAGCGCCGATAGTACAGATGGCAGTCGAACTCCCAGGTGAAGCCCATGCCGCCATGGACCTGGATGTTGTTCTTGGAGCAATGCTGGAACGCCTGGGTCGCGCTGATCCGCGCCGCCGCCGCCGCTTCCGGCAATTCCGAAGCGTTGGTCGAAAGCGCCCAGGCCCCGTAGTAGCAATTCGAGCGCGCTAGCGTGGCCGAGACATACATGTCGGCGAGCAGGTGCTTGACCGCCTGGAAAGAGCCGATCGGCCGGCCGAAGGCGATGCGGTCGAGTGCGTAGTCGCGGCCCATCTCCAGCGCGCGGTCGGAACCGCCGACCTGTTCGAACGCGATCAGCACCGCGGCGCGGTCGAGCACGCGAGACAAAATGCTCCAGCCCTCATTGGCGGGGCCGAGCGGCTCGGCCTTGCAGTTCTTGAAGGTCAGTTCGGCCTGCTGGCGCGACGGATCGACATTCTGCAACGCTTTCGCCTCGACGCCGCCGGCCTTCAGATCGACCAGGAACAGCGAGATGTCGGTCTCGCGCCCGCTCGACCCGGTGCGCGCCGCGACGATGGCGAAATCGGCGATCGCGCCGTCCGGTACCGGCTTCTTCACGCCGGTCAGCGTGCCGTTCGACGCCACCAGCTTGATTGCCTGCGGCGACGGATTGCCGGTGCCCTCGAACAGCGCCAGCGTGCCGATCGCTTCGCCCGACGAAATCGCCGGTAGCCATTTGCGCTTCTGCGCCTCGCTGCCCGCCAGCATCAACGCCTCTGCGGCCAGATACACAGTGGAGGCGAACGGCACCGGCGCCAGCGCGCGGCCGATCTCCTCGGCGATCACGCAGAGCTCGAGATGGCCCGCGCCGGCGCCGCCGAATTCCTCCGGGATCGCGACGCCGAGAAAGCCCATCTCGGCGAGGCCCTTCCACAATTCGCGGTCATAATCGGCGTTGCCCTCCAGCACCGCGCGCACCGCCTTCGGCGGGCATTTTTCGGCGAGAAACCGCCGGGCCTGATCGCGCAACTGCTTCTGGTCGTCGGAGAAATCGAAATTCATGGGCGTGTACTCGTGTTGATGTTGAAGGCTTGAATATTCGTATGTTTCACTGCAGCACCATCACGTCCTGATCCGGATGCTCGGCATAGAGCCGCGCGACCAGATCGGCGCGGCGCTCAAGGCCGGCGCGCTGGTTGATGTAGCCCTTGTCGGTGAGTTCGTTGCCGTCGATCGAGGCCGGCTCGGTCATCAGCATGACACGCGCGATCCGCATCGAGCTGGCACCTTCGGTCGCCGCGTTGTGCGCCTGCAAGCCGCTGCGGAGCGCCGCCAGCACCAAAGGATGCTTCACCACATCGTCGTAAGTCGCCTCCGGATCGCCGACGATCTGCCGGCACGCGTGCAGGTTCGGCCAGGCCAGCAGGCCGACGAAGGGGCGGTCCTGGCCCGCGACCAGCGCATCCTGGATCACCGGCGTGGCGGCGGCGATCGCGTCGGTGCGCAATGAGCCGACATGCACGAAGGTGCCGGTCATCAGCTTGAAATCCTCGACCACGCGACCGGCGAAGATGATGCCTTGCACCGGATCGTTGGGATCGACGAACACGCCAGCATCGCCGATCTTGTAGAAACCCTCCTCATCGAACGCGGCTTCGGTGAGGTCTGGTCTTCCGAAATAGCCGGGCGTGACGTTGACGCCGCGCAGCCGCAATTCGTATTTATCGCCGATCGGGATCATCTTGAGCTCGACGCCGGGGAACGGCAGCCCGATCAAGCCGACTCGCTCGGTGTCCCAATAGGTCCCGGTCGAGGTCGGCGCGGTCTCGGTCGAGCCGTAGCCGGTATAGAATACAATGCGTTCGCCGGTGGCGCGCACCGCCAGCGCCTGCATCCGGTCGAACAGATCGTCCGGCAGCCGCGCACCGCCATAGGCCATCAGGCCGAGATTCTTGAAGAAGCTGCGGCACAGCGCGTCGTCCTTCTCCATCGCCGCCGCCAGCGCCGCATAGCCGGCGGGCACATTGGCGTAGTAGGTCGGCGAAATTTCCTTGAGGTTGCGCAGCGTCTCGTCGATCAGGCCGGGCATCGGCCTTCCGTCGTCGATATACAGCGTGCCGCCTTCGATCAGCACCGGATTGAACAGCGCGTTGCCGCCCATGGTGTGGTTCCACGGCATCCAGTCGAGATAGGTCGCCTGCGGTGCGTTCGGATCGCGCGGCCGCACCTGCATCATCATCGCGGCGTTGGCGCACATCATCGCCTGAGTATTGATCACCGCCTTCGGCATCCCGGTCGAGCCAGAGGTGAACAGCAATTTGCCAACAGTGTCGGGGGTGATTCGCGCGATCGAGTCCGCGACCTCGCTGGTCACCGGCGTCGCAGCTAGATCGGCGAAGGCGATGCTGTCGATGCCGTCGACCGGGTTGGCGACATGCACCACGGTGACGCCGGTGAGATCGAGCGCGTGCAGCGCTTTCGCGAACGCCGTCGCATCCTGCACCAGCACCAACGCCGGTTTCACCAGATCGAACAGGTACTTCAATTTGACGTGGTCGTGGCTCATCAGCGAATAGGCCGGCGACACCGGCGCCGCCGGAATCCGCGCCTGCATCGCAGCCATCGTCATCAGCGCGTGCTCGATCGAATTGCCCGACAGGATCGCCACCGGCCGGCCGGGCGGCAGCTTGAGATCGAGGATGCCCTGGGTCAGCGCGTCGACGGTGCGTTTGGCCTCGCCATAGCTGAGCTTGCGCCATTGCCGCTCGGCGCCGGTGCGCTGCGCCAGCCAAGTCCGCTCCGGTCGCTCCACCGCCCACCGCGCCAGCGCGGCCGGGATATGCGGCTCGTAATCCTTCAGCGGGAAATTCGATTTCAGCACGATCACGCCATCGGGGCGGCGTTCGACGGCGATGTCGCGCGGCAGCCAGTCGATCTTGCGAAAGGCGGGTTTTTCCAGCACGGCGGCGGCGCTTGGACTCATCTGGCGTCTCCCGTTGTCGCGGTCTCTTCTCGGACCGATCGAAATCTTCTGGTTCTAGCGTCGAATATAGACCGGCTTGCGCTTTTCCAGAAACGCGCTGATGCCCTCGTCGAAATCCTCCGAGCGCGAGCACAGCACCTGGTTGCGGTCTTCCAGCGCAATCACCTGCTCGATCGATCCCGCATCGACCGCCATGTTGAGGCATTCCTTCGATAGCCGCAGCCCGATCGGCGACGCCGCCAGCATCGCGTCGATGAAGGGTGCGGCGGCCTCGTCGAGCTGGTCGTCCTCGACCAGCTCTGAGACCAGCCCGACCATCAGCGCGCGTTCGGCGCCGATGAAGCGGCCGGTCAGGATCAGTTCGGACGCCACCGAGACACCGACCAGCCGTGGCAGGAAATAGCTGGTGCCGATGTCGCAGCCGCCGAGACCCAATTTGATGAAGGCGCAGTTCATCCGCGCCGAGCGCCCGGCGATGCGGATGTCCGCCGCCAGCGCCAGCGCGAAGCCGCCGCCGGCCGCGGCGCCATGCACCAAGGCGATGATCGGCTGTGGGCAGCGCCGCATCAGCATCACGATGTCGGCGATCCGCCGCTGGGAGTCCAAAGATTCGGTGACGCCCGGCGGCTCCTGCCGGGTGGCGCGGCGCGCCATCGCCTCCTTGAGGTCGAGGCCGGCGCAGAAATTCTTGCCGGCGCCCTTCAGTACGACGATGCGGGTATCGCGATTGCGCTGCAACTGGCCGAAGTAAACGTTCAATGCGTCGATCAGTTCGGGATTGAGCGCATTCAGGCTGTCGGGTCGATTCAGCGTCACCCAATCGACGCCGTCGGCGTGGTCGATCAGCAGCGGTTGGGTCACGCACGCTCTCCCGGACTTTTGTTGTTCGTCCCGCCGGTGGCGGCGGTTGGTGTTGCACCCTCTCCCACGAGGGGAGAGGGGCAAATCGCTTCGGAGAACTACCGCGGCGCCATGCGGATGGCGCCGTCGAGCCGGATCGTCTCGCCGTTCAGCATTGGGTTCTCGACGATCTGCACCGCCAGCATGGCGTATTCGCTGGGATCGCCGAGCCGCGCCGGATGCGGCACCTGGGCGCCGAGGCTCTTTTGCGCTTCTTCGGACAAGCCCATCAGCAGCGGAGTCAGGAACAGGCCCGGCGCGATGGTCATGACGCGGATCTTCATCGAGGCGAGATCGCGCGCCACCGGAAGCGTCATGCCGACGATGCCGCCCTTCGAGGCCGAATAGCCGGCCTGGCCGATCTGGCCGTCATAGGCCGCGACGCTGGCGGTGTTGATGATGACGCCGCGTTCCTCGCCGATGGTCGGCGCGTTCTGCATGCGCTCGGCGACGAGGCGAATGCAGTTGAAGGTGCCGATCAGGTTGACCTTGATGATGCGGGAGAAGTGATCGAGCGGATAGGCGCCCTGCTTGCCGACGGTCTTGATCGCGCCGCCGATGCCGGCGCAATTGACCAGCACGCGAATCGTGCCGTTGGCGGCCTCGGCCTTTTCGATCGCGGCCTTGACTGGGGCTTCCTCGGAAACGTCGCCGACGCAGGCCACGCCGTTGATCTCGGCGGCCACCTTCTCGGCATTGTCCTTGTTCATGTCGAGCACGGCGACCTTGGCGCCCTTGGCAGCCATCGCGCGCGCGGTCGCGGCGCCGAGCCCCGACCCTCCGCCGGTGACGAGAACGGAGACGTCTTTCAACTGCATTGTACAATCCCTTTCCTTGGGCGTTTTCGCTTGTTCTTGAAACTGGTGCTCAAGTCGGCGCTGTTGCCGGTTCTTGAAGCCGTGTTCGCTGGCCGAACCTTACAGCAGATCCTTGGGCGTTTCCCGATGGTTTTTGGTCTTAAAACTGGTCCTTGAGCGTTTCCCCGGTGTTCCGGGTTGTTGTTTAATCCGATTCTCAAACCAATCCTTGGGCGCTTCCTGATATTTTCTTGTTGAGCTCAGTCAGTCCTTGGGCATCGCCTGAAGTTTCTTTCGCCTGCCTCTTGCGGGCAGGTCCAAAACTGGTCCTTGGACGTTTCTTGTTATTGTTCGGAATTATCCTTGGGCGTTTCCCGGTATTTTCTTGTTGAGCCTTCGCGTCTTCAGTTGTCCTTGGGCCGTTTCTTCTTCTTGTTATTCCTGCATCATCCGGCGGTCGCTGGCTTCGGCAGCAACAGGCCGCCGAGGATGAGTTGGTCCATGTGCGCGATATAATCGCGGCAGACTTCATCGGTGATCGGCCCGACGCCGACCGCGCGCGACATCGCGTGCCGTCCGAAAAACAGGTGATCGCAGGCGCCGATCAGGCTGGTGTAGAACAGCACCGGGTCGACCGGGCGGAACTCGCCGGCCGCCACGCCTTCCTCCAGCAGCCGGCGATGGAATTCGAGCAGCGGTCCGACGAAGAATTTCGACACTTCATCGGCGGCCTCTTCGCTGCTTTCGTGCAGCAGATAGTGGATCAGCCGGTTCATATAGGGGAACTGATAATACGCCTTGATGATGCCGGCGATGTGCAGCTTCAGCTTGGCGGTCGACGAGATCGGCTGCGCCAGCAGATAATTGAGCTGGGCGGTCTCGTTGGCGGCGTCGTGCGCCAGCAGCGCCAGCAGCAGGCCTTCCTTGTTGCCGAAATGATATTTCACCAACGCGGCGTTGACGCCGGACTTCTGCGCGATGTCGGCAAGCGAGATCTCGATCGAATTGTGTTCGATCATGAGTTCGCCGGCCGCCACCAACAGTTTGTCGGCGGTCTGGTTCTTGCCGGCCGGGACCCGGACCGCTGACGAGAGGTTCAAATGCGCTGCCATCGGCGTCGCAGATAGCGCATGGCCGGCCATCACTCAAGGGTTTAATTGATTGATTGACTAAATCCTGCCCCGTCCCTTAAATCCGACGCATCCGCCTACCAGCAAATCACAGAAAAACCGGGAGAACGCTCATGGCTGAGGCCTATATCGTCGCCGCCGCACGGACCGCCGGCGGCCGCAAGGGAGGCCGGCTCGCTGGCTGGCATCCGGCCGATCTCGCAGCCTCGGTGCTCGATGCCCTGGTGGAGCGTTCCGGCGCCAATCCTGACCAAATCGAGGACGTCATCATGGGCTGCGTCAGCCAAGGTGGCGAACAGTCGGTGAACATCGCCCGCAACGCGGTGCTGGCGTCAAAGCTGCCGGAAAGCGTTCCCGGAACCTCGATCGACCGGCAGTGCGGCTCGTCGCAGCAGGCGCTGCATTTCGCCGCCCAGGCGGTGATGTCTGGCAGCATGGACATCGTGATCGCGTCGGGCGTCGAGAGCATGACAAGGGTGCCGATGGGCTCGCCCAGCATCCTCGCCGCCAAGGCCGGGCTCGGCAGCTACAAGAGCCCGCATATGGAGCAGCGTTACCCCAATATCCAGTTCAGTCAGTTCACCGGCGCGGAAATGATGGCGGAGAAATACGGGCTGACCAAAGACGAACTCGACCAGTTCGCCTATCAGAGCCATCAGCGCGCGATCGCGGCGACGCAGGGCGGCCGGTTCAAGGACGAAATCATTCCGCTGCAGATCACCCGCGCCGACGGCTCGACCGACACCCATCAGATCGACGAAGGCATTCGGTTCGACGCCACGCTCGACGGCATCCGCGGCGTCAAGCTGATCCAGGAAGGCGGCCGGCTTTCGGCCGCCTCCGCCAGCCAGATCTGCGATGGCGCCTCCGGCGTCCTGGTGGTCAATGAGCGCGGGCTGAAGCAACTCGGCATCAAGCCGATGGCGCGGATCCATCACATGACCATGATGGGCGGCGATCCGGTGATCATGCTGGAAGCGCCGCTGCCGGCTACCGAACGCGCGCTGCAGAAGGCCGGGATGAAGATCGACGACATCGACCTGTTCGAGGTCAACGAGGCCTTCGCCTCGGTGCCGGCCGCGTGGCTGAAGGCCACCGGCGCGGATCCCGCGCGGCTCAACGTCAATGGCGGCGCCATCGCGCTCGGCCATCCGCTCGGCGGCTCCGGCACCAAGCTGATGACCACGCTGGTGCACGCGCTGCAGCAGAGCGGCAAGCGCTACGGCCTGCAGACCATGTGCGAAGGCGGCGGCATGGCCAACGTCACCATCGTCGAGCGGCTCTGACGCACGATATCCTCATCCTGAGGAGCGCGCGTTTGCGCGCGTCTCGAAGGATGGGGCCGATCATCCTCATGGTTCGAGACGCGCGCCAGCTGGCGCGCTGCTCGCCATGAGGCGCAGATTGTGCCGCGGGCTCCTTTAAGGTATCGCGGGGCGGGTTGAGCGCTACGCCACCATCCAGCAAAATCACCAACGACAAATCGAGCGGACCAATCCGCCTTCATCGCCCAAGAGGAACGCCCATGACCCATCCGTCGATCTACGCCAAGACCCAGCCCGACAAGATCGCCTATCAGATGGCGGACTCCGGCAAGGCGATCACCTATCGCCAGCTCGACGAACTGTCGAACCAGGGTGCGCAGTTGTTCCGCGCGCTCGGCCTGAATGCCGGCGATCACATCGCGCTGTTGATGGAGAACCGACTGGCGTTCATGGAAATCTGCTGGGCGGCGCAACGCGCCGGGCTGTACTACACCGCGATCAGCCGCTACCTGACCCCGGACGAGATCGCCTACATCGTCAAGGATTGCGGCGCCAAAGTCGTGATCACCTCGCCGAAAGGCGGCGACGCCATCGCGCCGCTGATCGCCGCGTCGCCAGGCGTGGCTTTCTTCATGGTCGACGAGCCGCTGCCCGGCTTCCGCTCCTGGGACCGCGAGGCCGCCGCGCAGCCGACCACGCCGATCGCCGATCAGGTCGCCGGCTACGACATGCTGTATTCGTCCGGCACCACCGGGCGACCCAAGGGCATCAAGCGCGCCTTCGAAGGCAACCCGATCGAGCTGCCGAATCCGTTCCTGAAAATCCTGTGCGCCGACATGTGCGGCATGAGCGCCGACAGCATCTATTTGTCGCCGGCGCCGCTGTATCACGCGGCTCCGTTGCGCTTCAACATGATGGCGATCACGCTCGGCGGCACCTCGATCATCATGGAGAATTTCGACGCCGAGGAATTTCTGCGGCTGGTGGAGAAGTACAAGGTCACCCAGTCGCAGCTGGTGCCGACGATGTTCGTCCGCATGCTGAAGCTGCCCGAGGAGGTCCGCAAGCGCTACGATGTCTCCTCGCTGAAAGGCGCGATCCATGCCGCCGCGCCCTGCCCGGTCGACGTCAAGGCCAAGATGATCGAATGGTGGGGGCCGATCCTGATCGAGTACTACGCCGGCTCCGAGGGCAACGGCGTCACGGTGTCGAACTCGCAGCAATGGCTAACCCATCGCGGCACCGTCGGCCGCGCCGTGGTCGGCAAGGTCAGGATTTTGGGCGAGAACGATGAGGAAATGCCGGTCGGCGAGATCGGCACAGTGTACTTCGCCGATGCGCCGGTGTTCAGCTATCATAACGATCCGGACAAGACCAAGCGCGCCTACAACGATCGCGGCTGGTCGACGCTCGGCGACGTCGGTTATCTCGACGCCGAGGGTTTTCTCTATCTCACCGACCGCAAGAGCTACATGATCATCTCCGGCGGCGTGAACATCTATCCGCAGGAGACCGAGGACGTGCTGCTAACCCATCCCGACGTCGCCGACGTCGCGGTGTTCGGCGTGCCGAACGAGGAGATGGGCGAAGAGGTCAAGGCCGTGGTACAGGTGCGCGACGGTGCGCGCGCCGACAAGGCGCTTGCCGACGAACTGATCGTGTTCTGCCGCAAGCATCTGTCGCCGATCAAATGCCCGAAGAGCATCGACTTCGAAGCCGAACTGCCGCGCACCCCAACCGGCAAGCTGGTGAAGCGACATCTGAAGGATCGCTACTGGCCGAAGAAGGAATCCGCGGCGGCGTGAACAGACGCGTCGCCTCCAGCCGTCATTCCGGGGCGCGAGCCCTTGGGCGAGCGAACCCGGAATCTCGCTGCAGACCAATGCGCCGGCGTCCTGCGCAAGGTTCCGGGTTCGCTCGCAGCTATCGCTACGCGCGCCCCGGAACGACGCATTCAATGGGAAGACCACAAGCGTGACCGATACCGGAACGATCGGCCCCATCCCTCTCCCGCCCGGCATCCGCGCGCGCTATGTCGATGGCATCAACGGCTTGCGCGTCCACGTGCTGGAGGCCGGCTTCGAGACCAAGGGCCGGCGCTGCGTGCTGCTGCTGCACGGCTTTCCGGAACTGGCCTATAGCTGGCGCAAGGTGTTGCCGCGGCTGGCGGCGGCGGGCTATCACGTGATCGCGCCGGACCAGCGCGGCTATGGCCGCACCACCGGCTGGGACGCCGACTACGACGGTGATCTCTGCTCGTTCCGGCTGCTCAATCTGGTACGCGACGCGCTCGGTGTTGTCGCGGCTTTCGGCTATCGCAGTGTCGACGCCGTAGTGGGGCATGATTTCGGTGCATCGGTGGCGGCGTGGTGCGCGCTGGTGCGGCCCGACGTGTTTCGCTCGGTGGCGCTGATGAGCGCGCCGTTCTCCGGGCCGCCGCCGCTGCCATTCGCCACCGTCGATGCGCCGCGGCAGCCGACGCCGGAGGATCCGGTGCATCGCGACCTCGCGGCGCTGCCGCGGCCGCGCAAGCATTACCAATGGTACTATTCGACTCGCGAGGCCAATGCCGACATGCAGCACGCGCCGCAGGGCGTGCATGATTTCCTGCGCGGCTATTATCATTACAAGAGCGCCGACTGGACAGGCAATGCGCCCTATCCGCTCGAGGGCTGGACCGCTGCCGAACTGGCGAATATGCCGACCTATTATGTGATGGACCTGGCGCAAACCATGGCGCAGACCGTCGCGCAGGAAATGCCGACGGCCGCGGAGATCGCCGCCTGTCGCTGGCTGCCCGACCATGAGCTCGCGGTCTACAGCGCCGAATATGCCCGCACCGGATTTCAGGGTGGGTTGCAATGGTATCGCTGCGGCACATCCGGCGCGTTCACCGCCGAGCATGAAACCTATGCCGGCCGCAGCATCGACGTGCCGTCCTGCTTCATCGCTGGCTTACAGGATTGGGGCACATATCAGCGCCCGGGCGCGTTCGAGGCGATGCAGAGCACCGCCTGCAGCAACATGATCGGCTGCGATCTGATCGACGGCGCCGGCCACTGGGTGCAGCAGGAGCAGCCGGACGAGGTCAGCCGGCTGCTGCTGCGGTTCCTGGACAACGGCGCGGCCGCCCGGTCCTGATCCAGAGCGCCGGCAGGGCGGACGGCGGCAAGAAAAAGAGTCCACCGCCCGGTGCCGCGGGCTATGCTGCTCGATATGGGCTTTGCGATCTCGACCACGCACCGATGACACCGCGATTGCTGATCCGCTCGGGGGCCGCCGCGTCGGCCATCGCACATCTGGCACTGCTCGGCCTGGTACTGTTGATGGCCGAGGTGCATCCGTTTGCCGCGGAACAGGTCGAGACGATCGCGGTCGACGTGGTGACGCCGGAGGAGGCGCCGCCGCCCCCGGCCCCCGAAGCGACACCGCCAACGCCGCCGCCGATCATCGAACCGCCGGCGAAACCCTCGTTCGCCGAGGCGGCTCCGCCCGTGCCGCCGCCTCAACCGGCACCGCCACCGGCCGAGCCGGAAAAGCGACCGCAGCCAAAGGCGTCCGCCGCGCCGCCCGCGAAGCCGGCGCCCCAGGCGCAAACCGCGCCCCAAGCAGCAGCCGCGCCACAGCAGGCCGTCGCCCCCGCGTTGCCGCCGGCGATTCCGCAGGAGCCCGACGTCACCGTCAAATATTCCGTGTTGCTCGGCTTGCCGCCCAACACCGACTTCGACGCGCCAGCGGAAACCCAGGCCAATATCGGCGCCGACAATGTCGCGGCGTTGCGGCGACACCTGAAATCCTGCGCACCGCTGCCGGCGGCGCTGTCGCCCAGCGACACGGTCAGAATCGTGCTGCGGGTGTCGCTGACGCCGGATGGACGGCTGGCGCGGCCTCCCGATCTGATCGAGGCCAGCGCCTCAGCTAAGGGCCCGGCGCTGATGCGCGGCGCGATCGACGCGCTCACCAAATGTCAGCCCTACAGCATGTTGCCGGCGGGCAAATACCAGGAATGGAAGGTGCTCGACCTCGACTTCAAGCCGCAGGATTTCGGCGGCGGATAGCGCGCAACAAAAAAGCTCCGGTTGGACCGGAGCTCCAAGTCACGAGAGAGACCAGACGGGGCGTCGACGCGGAGTCGGCCCCGCGAAATCCTCAATCCCTACCGCCCGTTGAAGCGATAGTTCAAATGCACGGCGAAGACGTCGAGATCCTGGCGGATCCGGTAGATGTCGCCGGTCGAGAACACCAGGTCGCGGCGGCCGAGGAACACATGGTTGTATTCGCCGGCGATCGAAACGTGCTCGGAGAAGGCCAGCTCGAAGCCAAATCCAGCCGAGGGTCCAAAGCGGGTTTCCGAGGCGGTCGCCAGGGTCAGCCCGGTGCCGGTGTCGAAGACGTCGTATTTGTCGTGGACCCCGCCGACGCCGCCCTTGCCGTAAAATAGCACGTTATTCAGCGCGTAACCAAGCCGGCCGCCGAACAGGCCGAACGCATTGATCAGCGAGCGGTTGGTTTGCACGCCGGGGAACAGCAGGCTGGCAGCGCTGCCCCGCGCCTCGCCCCAATCACCCTGCGCCGAGAGGCCGAGCACCCAGCTGCCGACCTGATAGTCGAAGCCCGCCTGGACGCCGCCAAAGGCGCCGTCAATTCTTTGATTGCCGTCGGGACCGGTCGGCAACAGCGGCCCGAGATAGTCCCAGCGCTTGTCGGCGTGGATGATGGTGGCATTGCCGCCGATATAGAAGCCGGTCCAGTCATAGACGGAAGCGACCGGCGCGGCCTTCACCGGCAGGTCGGCGGCCAACGCCGGAGACGCCCCAACCAACGCCAGCAGACCCGCACCCCACAAAGCTGATTTCATGTCGATCCCCTGAGCTCGCCCACCCGAGCGTCCTTGCTATCCATGTCGCCGCTTTGCGGCGCCTGCCTTGGATGGAGGCGCCGCCGTTCGATCCCGTCAGAACAAGATCGTCGAGTAGAGAATGAACGTGTTCTTGTTATGCTGGGTCAGCGTGTCGCCGTTGTACTTGGTGTAGTAGAAGTACTGGGCGCCCAGCCGTGCATTGAACCACGGCCAGTATGGCGCCCGACTGGTGCCGAACGGCAGATAGGCGAGTTCGGCCATGAAGCCCGTGGTATCGGGAACGATTCCCCAGTTCGGGTCCGTCAATGTCGGCCCGTACAGGCCGGCGTCGGGCGATCCCCAGGTCCGGAAATATTGTCCGGTCGCCACCACGCGGTTGTCACCGCCAATCGCCACGGTCGAGCTGAGCCGCAACGTATTGAGCGAGTCGCTCAGGTTCGCGGGCGTCGATGCTCCGACATAGCCGGCGTCGTAGCGCTGCTGCTCGCGGATATAGGCGCCTTTCAGGATCACCCAGAAATTGTCGCCGCGGTACTGATACTGGGTGTCGACGCCGATGTCGGTGTATTTGTTGGTGATCGCATAGGGCGACGCCGCGATAGCGCCGGTCAGATCGAGGGGAACCGGAACGCCAGCCACCGACCATGGAGCAATCTCGAACCGGCTGGCAAAGCCGCCGACCATCAGATTGTGATCGCCGAAGCGCTGCTCCAGCGCGATGCGGCCGTAGGGAGCGATGCCGGCGATCTGGCCGAGGCTGCCGAGCGGATCCGCACCCAACCGGGTCGCCGCCGCGACGCCGAGCGTCTTGTAGCCGGTGGCTTCCAGATACAGCATGTCGTTGATGAACAGGTAGGTGCCGAGGCCGCCGACGCGCTGGCCATATTGACCGTCGATCACCGTCGAGGTGGCCGGCCCGGTGAAGCCGAGCTGGGTGGTGAAATAGGGATGGGTCCAGGCCGGCGCCGTGTTCCAGACATCCTGCACGGTCGGATTGTTATGCGCGGTGATGCCGAACAGCACGTCAGTGCCGGCGACCTGGAACGTACTGGCGTAGCGCAGGTCGACATTGTCCCAGCCCCACGTTCCCTTTGCGGCGTCGATCGCCGGGAAGCCATAGGTCAGCTGGGCGAACACGCCGACATTGTCGCTCATCGCGCCGCCGCCGAACAAACTGGCCTGCGCCAGCCCGACATTGTCGTTCGCCTTCCAGTGGTTGACGCCGGGCTGCCAATTCGGATCCGCCGCCTGGGTGTGGGTGTAGCCGGAGATCAGCATGACGGCGAGAGGCGGATACCAGCCCTTTTCCTCATCGGCCTGCTGAACGGCAGCGAACGCATTGTTGATCGCCTGCTGCGGGGCCGTCGTGGTCTTCTTGCCGTTGTTTTGAGGGCCGGCGTTATCTTGGCCAGCCGTCTGCGCCGCATAGGAGCGCAATTCGGCGGTCGCGTCCTTCGCGGCGGCGACGCCGGGCACCAGGACGCTGCGGAAATCGTCCACGGTCGGAAAGACCTTGCCCGACGGCGGGATCGGAAACAGCGTCTTGCGGAACGGACCACCGCCCAGCGTGTAGCCGCCGAGCTTGAAGCGGCGACCGAACGGCGTCAGCCCGAGCACGTCGGTGTGACAATTGCCGCAAGGCTGCGCGGTCTGTCGCGCAAAAATCGGCAAGGCCTGCGCGGATTGCGTGGTTGCCACCAGCGTGGCCGACGCCAGCAGACCCACCGCCAGAGCACCTATGACGCCGACAATGGTCTTCCCAAGACATCGACCTAACAGCATGGCACCGCCCCCAATGCGCAATCTTCGCTCCTCCCAACGCCGCATTACTCACCGCGCCGCTGCAGCCACCCGCCGAATCCGAATCCGCGGCGACGGCACTGGTACATTAACTAACAACTACCAAGTCTGCGCAATTGTCCAGATTGGTAGTTCACGGCAACATTGTCAGATATATTTCCCGATGTGTCTTGCCGGCAACAACCGATATAAGCCTAGACGCAAATCAGTTACGAGTAGTTCGCAAGTATCAAATTACCATAATGATTTAATACGTCGTCCATCCGACATTAAGCACCAATAATTCATCTGCCGGATTTGCGATTGCCTGTGTCGCAGCGACGACCGTAGCAACAGCTGGAATTCCAGAACTCAACAGCGGCCTCGCGCGCTCGAAATGCCTCAGTTCTGAAAGCAACCGGTTGATGCGGTGCTGGGCCGAGGCCCAGCACGCTGATGATCAGGCCTTCGCGTTGAACAAAGTGCACCAGCCATTCGGGCTGACGGGGCCGTCGACCTGGGAGCAATTGCTCGGCGCCGTGAAGTTCTGGCACTTGGCACAGGTCTGACCGCCTTTCGGCGTCGCCTGGTAGTTGGCCGCCTGCTTGGTCATCTTGGCGGCGAGCACTTCGTTGCTGGTCAGACCGACGAGGGCCACTGCCCCGGCGGTACCAGCGACGGCCTTGAACAACCCGCGCCGGGTCATCGATGCCGACAATTCACGCGTGATTTTTGTCATAACTTCCTCCCAATTCGGTGATGAATTTTTTGAAGACGTCGTCTGCTTCGTACGACGGACTGCGCAAACAAACTCGACCGGATTTGCGCAGTTTCAATTTCGCAAACGGCTACTTCTGGCCGCGGTCGATCGATACGAACCGAAGCACGCTTCAAACTCATCATTTGCGGCGATGCTGCATCTATGATTCAGATCAAAAAACTACCGCCGCAGCGCGCCTGCGACAATTTGCTGCAGCCGCTTGTCAGCGTTTGGTAATCATTCGTCCGATTGGTTGGTCCGCGCGAGTGATAATCATTCGCGCAGATTTGTCGCACGGGCGGCAACCACCGCAACGGAGATCATGACTTGGCCGAATTGCATTCAAGCTTCTCAACCGCGACCGAACTCAACGCCGCGCTGAGAGCCAAGAAGGTCTCCGCAGTCGAACTGGCCAAGGACGCGATCGACCGCATCGAACGCTACGACGCGAACATCAACGCGATCTGTGTTCGCGATTTCGAGCGCGGCCTGCAGAGCGCGCGCGCCGCCGATCTGGCGCTGTCGCGCGGCGGGCGCGAACCGCTGCTCGGCATTCCGATGACCATCAAGGAGTCGTTCAACCTCGCCGGCACGCCGACAACATGGGGATTTCCGCCGCAGAAGAATTTCATCGCGGCGGACGATGCGCTGGCGGTGCAACGGGTGAAGGCGGCCGGCGGCGTGGTCCTGGCCAAGACCAATGTACCGATCGGGCTCGGCGACTGGCAGAGCTACAACGACATCTACGGCACCACCAACAACCCGTTCGATCTCGGCCGCACGCCCGGCGGTTCGTCCGGCGGATCGTCCGCGGCGCTCGCCGCCGGTTACGGCGCGCTGTCGCTCGGCTCCGACATCGGCGGCTCGCTGCGGGTGCCGGCGCATTATTGCGGCATCTACGCCCACAAGCCGACCTTCGCGCTGTGCCCGGCGCGCGGCCACACCCCGCCGCCGCTACCGCCGCTGCCGTCGAACCGCGATCTCTCGGTAATCGGACCGATGGCGCGCTCGGCCGCCGATCTGTCGCTGCTGCTCGACGTCATCGCCGGACCCGACCCGATCTTCGACGGCATAGCCTACCGGCTGGAGCTGCCGGCGCCGCGGCACACCGCGCTGAAGGATTTTCGCGTGCTGCTGCTCGACAACCATCCGTTGCTGCCGACCGGCGCCAACGTGCGCCAGGCGCTGCAGGCGCTCGCCTCCGGACTGAGCAAGGCCGGCGTCACCGTGACCCGCGAGACGCCTCTGCTGCCCGACCTCGCCGAGACCTCGCGGCTCTATGTCCGCATGCTGATGTCGTTCCTCGCCGTGGGCTTCCCATCGGAGATCTATGCCGGCGCGCAGGCCGAGGCCGCGCGGCTCGACCCCAAGGATCGCAGCCTTGCCGCCGAGCAGCTCCGCGGCATCACGCTCGGTCACCGCGACTGGCTGATCGACGACGGCGCCCGCACCGGCCTGCGCGCGCAGTGGCGCGCCTTGTTCGAGCAATACGACGCAGTGATCTGCCCGGTGATGCCGACGCCGGCCTATCCGCACGACCACAGCGAGCCGCAGGAGGCACGTCGCATCATCATCGACGGTGTCGAGCACCCTTACACCAGTCAGCTGGTATGGCCCGGCATCGCGACGCTACCCGGCCTGCCGTCGACCGCGATCCCGGTGGCGATGTCGCCGGAGGGATTGCCGATCGGCGTGCAGATCGTCGGCCCCTGGCTCGAGGACCGCACGCCGCTGAAGCTGGCCGAGTTGATCGAGCGTGAATTCGGCGGGTTCAAGCCACCGCCGGCGCTGATTGACTGATCGGCGACGCCGGACGATCCTCTGCCGGCGCGCCTTGCGCCGGCTGCCGGAGCACGAGATGAGACTGAGCGCCCTGAGCTTGATCGCCGCCCTGGCCGTCAGCGTGACCACACCTTCGCTCGCCGCGACGGTGGTCGCTCTGGGCGCGAGCAACACCTTCGGCAAGGGCGTGGCGCGCAGCCAGGCCTACCCGGAGCAGTTGCAGGCGATGCTGCGCGCCAAGGGTCGTTCGGTCAGGATCGTCAATGCCGGCATCAATGGCGACACCACCGACCACATGCTGGCGCGGCTCGACGGCCTGCTCGGCCGCGACACCGTCGCGGTGATCCTGCAGCCCGGCGGCAACGACCGGCGCAAAGGAAAGAGCGACACCGGCGCCAATATCGAGGCGATCCGCGCCAAGGTGTCGGCGCGCGGCATCAGGCTGATCATGCTGCCGAACAACATGCTGCACGGGCTGCCGCATCAGCCCGACGGTCAGCATCTCACCCCGGAAGGTTATCGCAGCCTCGCCGCGTCGCTCGCGCCCGAAGTCGAGGCCGCGCTGCGCTGACTGGCGCGGCGCAGCCTCGCGGTTGCTACGAGTCGAACATGATCACGCTGCGCACGGTCTTGCCGGCCTTCATCGCCGCGAAGCCTTCGTTGATCTCCGACAGCTTCAGCCGCGCCGAAATCCAGTCGTCGAGGTGCAGCCGGCCGCGCAGATAGAATTCGACCAGCCGCGGCATGTCGACGCGAAAATGGTTCGAGCCCATCGACGAGCCCTGGATTCTCTTCTCGCGCAGGAAATCGAAGCCGTGCAGTTCGATCTTCTGGCCGAACGGAATCATCCCGACGATGGTGGCGGTGCCGCCCGGCGCCAACATCGCAAAGGCCTGTTCGGCGGTCTCCTTGCGGCCGAGCACCTCGAACGCATGATTGACGCCGCCCTTGGTGAGATCGCGCACCTGCTGCACGACGTCACCATTGGCGGGATCGACGATATCGGTGGCGCCGAGCTTGGTGGCGAGCTGCAATTTCGCCGGGTTGGTATCGATGGCGATGATACGGCCAGCGCCGGCGATCTCGGCGCCGTTGATCGACGCCATGCCGACGCCGCCGCAGCCGATCACCGCCACGGTTTCGCCCGGCGCGACCTTGGCCGTATTCACCACCGCGCCGAAGCCGGTGATGACGCCGCAGCCGATCAACGCGGCGAGATCGAGCGGCATGTCGCGGCGGATTTTGACGATGGCGTTCTCGTGCACCAGCATCTGCTCGGCGAACGATGAAAGATTTAGGAATTGGTGGAGCTTCTCCGAGCGCGCCCAGCTCAGCCGATTGGACACGCCGGGCAAGAGCTTCACCGTGGTGTCAGTGCACAACACCGGCCGCCCGGTCGAGCAATTGTCGCAGGTGCCGCAGAACACCGAGAGGCAAGTCACGACGTGATCGCCCGGCTGCACGTAAGTGACGTCGGAGCCGACCTGCTCGACCACGCCGGCCGATTCATGGCCGAGCACCGCCGGCAGCGGATGCGGATACAGCCCCTCCATGAAATGCAGGTCGGAATGGCACAGCCCCGCCACCGTGGTGCGGATCAGCACCTCGCGAGGCCCAGGCTTCTGCACGCTGACATCCTCGATCACGAGCGGCTTGTTGACTTCGTGGAGCACGGCGGCCTTCATTGGCGGTTTCCCTTGTTGCGGTCTTCTTGATTGCTCTTTGATCGTTGCGCGGCGGTTAGGCCGCCGTCAATAACTCGGCGATTTCCTTCATGTTCGCGGGGCCATCACCGAGCAGATGTTCGGCGATAGCAAATTCAGTATTGCCATTGCTCAGCGCAAACGGATCCGGCGCATTGAGCCGATGATCGACCACCAGCCGCGACAGCAGCACCCGGCGAGCATCGCCGCGCATCGCGTCGATCCGCGCGCCTTCCCAGGCCAACGTTACTGCGCTTGCAACGTGATACAGCGTGCTGGTGGCGCGGCGAGCGTCGGCTTCATGATCGGCGCGGCTGGCGACCTCGCGGGCGAAGCCGATGGCGCGATCAACCAGGCCGCGCAGCCGGTCGCGCCAGGCTTGCGGCACGCTGGCCGCGTCGTCGAGCCGCGCATGCAGATCGGCGGCCAGCGCCGATTCCGCGCCGTGGCGGCCGACCGCGCGCTTCAGCGCGTCGATCGCGACGATATTGCCGGTGCCTTCCCAGATCGAGCCGAGATGCGCGTCGCGCAGCAGCCGCGCGGTGGCGAATTCCTCGACATAGCCGATGCCGCCGCGCATCTCCAAGGCGTCGCCGCAGACTTTGCGCGCATCGCGCGTGGCGCGAAACTTCAAGGTCGGAGTCAGAATCCGCAGCAAGGCTGCGGCGTCCTGGCTGCCGGCCTCGGCGCGATCGAGCGCATCGGCGGTGAGGAAGCTCATCGACAGCGCCTGTTCGGTCGCCAGCATGATCTTCATCAACTGCCGCCGCGCCAGCGGCAGATCGACGATGCGACTTCCGAACACCACGCGACCACGCGCCACCGCCATCGCATCGTGATGCGCGCGTCGCATCAAAGCGGTCGACTTGACGCCATTCGACAGCCGCGACGAATTCACCATCTCGGCCATCTGCGCGAAGCCGCGGTCGAGTCGGCCGACCGAAAAGGCGATCGCGCCTTCCAGCTTGATTTCACCCGACGCCATCGAGCGGGTGCCGAGCTTGTCCTTCAGCCGCACGATCCGATAGTGATTGGGCGAGCCGTCATCGAGATGGCGCGGCATCAGGAACAGTCCGACGCCCCTGGTGCCGGGGCCGGCGCCCACCGGGCGCGCCAGCAGCATCACGATTTCGGCGTCGGCGTTGGAGCAGAACCATTTCTCGCCGCTCAGCCGCCAGTTATCACCCTCCTGCACCGCCGTGGTGGCGAGCGTGCCGACGTCGGAGCCGCCCTCCTTCTCGGTCATGAACTGGCCGCCCTGGGTCAGCCTGGTGATATCCGTCTGCGTCAGACCATCGAGATATCTTTCTTTGAGCGCGGCATCGCCGTAGGTCGACAGCAGCTTGGCGGCGCCATCGGTGACGTTGATCGGGCAACCCATGCCGAACTCGGCCTGGTTGAACAGAAACGTGAAGGCATGCTTCGCCACTACCGGATAGGTGTCGGGCCAGCCCATGATGCCCTTGCGATGCGACAGCGCGTGGATGCCGAATTCGCCGAACGCGGCGCGCTCCAGCTCGCGATAGGCCGGGTGATATTCGACATATTGCGCATCGCGACCGAAGCGGTCGCGGTGATGCAGCACCGGAACGTTACGGTCGGCGAGCCTTGCAGCCTCGTCGAGCGGGCCACCGCACAGGCTGCCTAGCCGGTCGAGATGCGGCTCGATGTGGCGGACCAGCGCGGCGGGCAGATGGATCCTCAATAGATCAGTCAGCGCCGGATCGGCGCGGTAGAAATTCATTCCGGAAGTGTCGGGCGCGATCAGATTGGCGCCGCCTTGAATATCCGACGACGGCGCCGGATCGCGTGTGTTTCCTGCCAACATTTGCAACTCTTATTTGTTCTGTTCGGATGCTATAAGTCTGTCCGACAGAGTGAGCCACAAAGCCACCCATAAATGCAATCGGAGGATAATCTATTGACCGAAGTCTATCGTATTTTTGGCGCTGAAATGTCGCCTTACTCGGTCAAGGTGCGGTCGTATTTTCGCTACAAGGGAATTCCGCATCAATGGGTGCTGCGCAACGCCGCCAGCCAGGCCGAATTCGAGCAGCACGCCAAAATGCCGATCATCCCGCTGGTCATTTCACCTGACGGAATTGGCATTCAGGATTCCACGCCGATCATCGATGCCATCGAGAAGCTGCATCCCGAGCCTTCGATCCATCCCGCCGATCCGGTCACCGGATTCATCTCGGCATTGCTCGAGGAATTCGGCGACGAATGGGGCAACAAGTGGATGTTCCATTTTCGCTGGGCCCGCGATGTCGACCAGATCAGTTCGGCCGGACGGATCGCGCGGATGCGCGCGCCTACCGCGGGCGAGCCCGAGCACGCCGCCGGCACTGAGCAGGTCCGCGCGCGGATGACCGATCGGGTCTGGTTCGTCGGCTCCAACGCGATGACCGCGCCGCAGATCGAGGCCGGTTTCCTCGACATCATGAGGCTGCTGAACGATCATCTGGCGACGCGGCCCTATCTGTTCGGCGGCCGCCCGGCGTTCGGCAACTTCGGGCTGTGGGGGCAGATCTATGAAATGTGGACCGATCCCACCGCGGGCGCGCTGATCGGCGGCAACGCGCCGCATCTGCTCGACTGGGTGCACCGGATGCTGTGGCCGCGCGCCGAGGGCGAATTCGAATCCTGGGCGACGCTGGCGCCGACCCTGATGCCGATCTTGACCAATCATGTCGGCCGACAATTCATGCCGTGGACGCTGGCCAATGAGAAGGCTTTGACCGACAAGCAGGAGGAATTCAGCGTCACTCTTGGCGACCAGGTCTGGACCCAGAAGCCGCAGAAATATCACGCGCGCTCGCTGGCCGCGTTGCGCGCGCGCTATGCTGCCGTGCCCGACAAAACCGCGCTCGATCCGGTGCTGGAAGCGGCTGGATGCCTCGCCGGATTGCGCGGCTGACGGGTGAAACCGTGAAAGGAAATCGTCGATGCAGATTCCGAAATACAAGACGGCGCTGATCGTCGGCGCTGGCGACGGCCTCAGCGCGTCGCTGGCGCGGCTGTTCGCCCGCGAGGGCCTCAAGGTCGCGCTCGCCGCCCGCGACATCAACAAGCTCGGCGCGATCTGCACCGACGCCGGCGCCAAGGCCCACGCCTGCGACGCCACCGATCCGGAGGCCGTGGAGCGGCTGTTCGGACTGGTCGAACGCGAGTTCGGCGCGCCGGACGTCGTGGTCTACAACGCCAGCGGCCGCGCCCGCGGCGCCTTTGTCGATCTGGTGGCGGCGGATGTCGCGCAGGCGATCGCGGTCAGCGGCTTCGGTGGCTTTCTGGTGGCGCAGCAGGCGGCGCGCCGGATGCTGCCGCAGGCGCATGGCGCGATCCTGTTCACCGGAGCGTCGGCCAGCGTCAAGGGCTATGCGCAATCGGCGCCGTTCGCGATGGGCAAATTCGCGCTGCGCGGCCTGGCGCAATCGATGGCGCGCGAATTGTCGCCGCAGGGCATCCATGTCGCGCATTTCGTGATCGACGGCGGCATCCGCAGCACCACGCGGCCGGAGCGGATGGAGCCCCCCGAAAAGCCGGATTCGATGCTCGATCCCGATGCGATCGCGCTGAGCTACTGGAACGTGCTGCAGCAACCGCGCAGCGCCTGGAGCTGGGAGCTTGAGCTGCGGCCCTGGGTCGAGAAGTTCTAGCTGCCGGTCACCGCAGCGTGGACGGGCTCGGCATCGCGGTCGCTGCGAGCCGCCAGCTCACGCAGGGAATTTCCTTCGGCGCATACAGGATCGGCTTTTCCAGGCGCACTTGCCGCCAGTCGCCGGGCGTGTGGCTAAAGGAAAAACCCAGCTTGCGCGCCAGGCCCAGCATCGCACCGTTGGAGCGCAGCGTATCACCGAACAGCCGGCAGGCGCCGAACGCCGCGGCCCGGCATTCCAGATTGGACAACAACGCCGCGCCGATGCCGTTGCCGTGCCAGCGATCGTCGACCGAAACGCCGAATTCCAGACTCGCCGATTCCGCTTGGTAAGCGTAGCGGGCCTCGCCGACGATCGCGTCGTCATCCCCGACCGTCACGGTGGCGAGCACCGAGTAGCTGCCACCCTCGCCGGCGCGGACGAATTTATCCAGCTGGGTCTGCGGCAGTTCGGGAGCCGCGCCCATCAGGCGATTGTAGCGCGAGCTGCTCGACAGCGACCGGAAATAGTCCTGCAGCGCGTCGGCGTCTCCAGGTTCGGCGAACCGTAGCGACAGCGCCGCTCCGGTCCGCAACCGCACCACGTCGGTGTATTGCCCAAGGTTGGCGAGATTCAACGCGAACACCGAACGCTCCCGTGATTCCGATTGTCGTGACTGGTGCCAGGCACCGCACGCGATCAGGCGCGCCAGAACGGCTTCTCGATTTCGTAAACCATCTCGCTCCAGGACAGTCCGACGTCGTGCAGGTCGCGCTCGGTGAAACGGGCCAATTCCTGCCGCTGCCGCTGCCGATCGCGCCAAGTGTGAAGCACCGCGCGGAAGCGGCCGAGGAAGCTGAGGTCATGATAATTTATCATCGAGTGGTCTGAGCATATGGACATAATCGGCTCCAGAAACTAATTTCTGATAGCAAATATCGTCGCAATATTGCATTGCGACAAACGACACTTTGTCCCGTTTGATATGAAATTATCTCATGCAAAATGATCTCTTGAAGATCGGGCCGTCGCCGACATGACCGCGCGGCTTCCGTCGCTCAATGGCTTGCGCGCGTTCGAGGCGGCTGCGCGGCATCTGTCGTTCACCAAGGCCGCAGCCGAACTGAACGTCACCCAAACCGCGATCAGCCATCAGATCAAGCGGCTGGAGGACGAACTCGGAGTCCGGTTGTTCGTCCGGCAGAATCGCGCGCTGGCGCTGACACCGCAGGCGCGCGACTACCTGCCGGGCATCCGCGCCGCATTCAACGATCTGCGGCTGGCCACCGACCGGTTGCTGCGCAAGGGCGACGATAACGTGCTCACCGTCAGCACGCTGGCCTCGCTGGCGGCGAAGTGGCTGATGCCGCGACTGTCCGCGTTCCAGGAGGCGCATCCTGGCATTGATGTACGCATCACCACTTCGCGGGCATTGGTCGATTTCAAGAGCGGCGACGTCGACGCCGCGATCCGCTATGGCCGCGGCCAATGGCCGGGCCTGCGTGCCGACTGGCTGATGGCCGATCAGCTGTTTCCGGTGTGCAGCCCGGCGCTGCTCAAGGGTGGAAAGCCGCTGAAATGTCCGCAGGACCTGGCTGAACACACCTTGCTTCATACCAGCGGCGGCTACGACGACGACTGGCGGCTGTGGCTGACCGCGGCGGGGCAGCCGCCCACGGTGTCGAAGCTCCCGGGGCTGTCGTTCGATCTGATCTTCATGACCGTGCAGGCGGCGATCGATGGGCTCGGCGTCGCGATGGGCCGCACCTCCTATGTGGAGAGCGACATCGCCAAGGGCCGGCTGGTGGTGCCGTTCAAAATCAAGTTGCCGGATGAATGGGGATTCTATCTGGTGTCGCCCAAGGCGAACGCGGATTCGCCGAAACTGTCGGCGTTCCGACAATGGCTGACGGCCTCGATCTCAAGCAGCAACGGCTAACAGGGAGACCTCCGATGATGCAGGAACTGGTGCCGCTGGCCGAAAAAGTGGCCATCAAGCTGATCGCGCAACGCCAAACCATCGCGGTCGCGGAATCCTCGACCGGCGGGCTGATCTCGGCCGCGCTGCTTGCCGTGCCCGGCGCCTCAGCGTATTTTCTCGGCTCCGCGGTGGTCTATACCCGTGAGGCGCGCCGAATCCTGATGGATATTCCCGACCCGGACATGAAAGGACTGCGCTCGGCATCCGAGCCCTACGCGCAATTGTTGGCCAGCCAGATCCGCACCCGGTTTGCCTGCGACTGGGGCCTGTCGGAAACCGGCGCCACCGGGCCGACCGGCAACCGTTACGGCGATGCCGCCGGCCACAGTTGCATCGCGATCGCGGGGCCGACGCAGGCGGCGATGACGCTGGAAACCGGCAGCGCCGACCGGCTAGACAATATGCGCGCATTCGCCAGCACCGCTCTGACCTTCCTGTTGCATCATCTGTCGCAGCGATGAAGCCAACGCTCAGGTCAGATGGCGAACCAAGGTGAGGCCGCCGAACAGCCCGGCGATCGACAGCACCACCGAGCCCAGCACATAGAGCGCCGCCAGCCCCACTTCGCCGCGCTCATAGAGCAGCGCGGCATCAAGAGAGAACGCCGAGAAGGTGGTGTAGCCGCCGAGAATGCCGGTCATCAGGAACAGCCGGAACGGCTGCGACGCCTCGCCCTTGAATGCAAGATAGCCGGCGATCAGGCCCATCACGATCGAACCCGTGATGTTGATCAGGAAGGTGTGGTACGGAAACGCGGTGCCGAGCGTGCGCGCGCTGAGGATATTGACGAAATGGCGCAGCATCGCACCGAGGCCGCCGCCGAAAAACACCAGAAGATAGCTCTGCACCCTGTTCTCCGGATCGGCGGGATCGCGCAGGCGATCCGCTGACAGACGACATCTTCAATGGGTTTTGCCGCAAGCCATCGTTGACTGCAAGATCGATTGCGACAAGAAAAAGGGCGACCGCGCGATGCGGCCGCCCCTCGAAATTGGCAATGGCGATCAGAGCTTGGAGAACAGCTCGTCGACATACTCCCAGTTCACCAGATGATCGACAAACGCCTTGAGATAATCCGGGCGGCGGTTGCGATAATCGATATAATAGGAATGCTCCCAGACGTCGACGCCGAGGATCGGCGTGGCGCCGTGCACCAGCGGATTCTCGCCGTTCGGCGTCTTTGAGATTTCGAGCTTGCCGTTCTTGACCGAAAGCCAGGCCCAGCCGGAGCCGAACTGGCCGACGCCGGCGGCGGCGAAATCGGTCTTGAACTTCTCCAGCCCGCCGAGATCCTCATCGATCTTCTTCGCCAGCCGGCCCGGCAGCTTGTCGCCGCCGCCATTGGGCTTCATCCATTTCCAGAAGTGCAGATGGTTGAAGTGCTGGCCGGCATTGTTGAACAGCGGGGCGTTCTTGCCGAACGAGCCCTTGACGATGTCCTCGAGGGATTTGCCCTCGAATTCGGTGCCCTTCAGCAGATTGTTGCCGTTGGTGACATAGGCCTGATGGTGCTTGTCGTGGTGATATTCCAGCGTTTCCTTCGACATATGGGGCGCGAGCGCGTCGTAGGCGTATGGCAAATCGGGAAGCGTGAAGGTCATGAGTGTTTTCCGCAAAAATGGGGGACGTCGCTTAACGAGAACCTTTATAGAAGGTTCCGTCCCGGTTCCCAATATCTATTGCATGTAGAAGTCATCAGCGGATTCCACAGATGCAAGCACGCCAGCGCCCGCGATGGCTTTCAGAGCCTGCCGCCGTTGCGCGCGCAGCCATCCAATCTGGCGAAACTGAGCGCGCGCCCGCGTCCGCCTTCTGCTTTGGCCTGCCTCCTGCATTGCGCATAGAGGGCTGCAATATCGTGCTTGCTGACTCCCGTCGCCGGTGTGTCAGGCCGGCGTTCGACGGCCGGTTGCGGGGGCCGACCCTTAGGTTCGGCGGTGAGGACAGACTTTCGTGCTCGGGCCGACGGCCTGGCTGGCCTGACTCGTTCGCAGGTGTTGTCGTCACCGAGCTCAAATCCTCCCTTGCAGGTGATCCTGACACAGTTGTCGCCGTCGGCCCTGAAGCCGCGATCACAAATCAGCGGACATATCCGGCCGGTCTTGCCACGAACCGCATCGAGCGCGTCGAGGTTCGCGATCTTGACCTCAAGTTTGGTGCCCGCATGCCTATTGAACGCTTGTAGTGATTTTTGTGAAACAGCGTCCCAGTTGCCATCGACGGCGCCGGTGCTGCAGCCGACCCGACGCAATTCGTATTGCAACAGGCGAGGAATTTCGTCGGCTGCAGGCCTGTCCGGCGCGGCATCACCGGCGCGATCATTCGACGTCAGCGCGGCGAGCGACCCGACCGGCTTGTCAGCGGCAGCTCTGATCTCGGCGGCTCTTGCCGGTTCGGCCGCAAGTCTGACTTTTGCCTCCTCCGCAATCCGGACCCGTTCATTCTCCGCGGCCTTCGCATCGTCCGCTGCCCTCGCTCGCAGCGCCGCCATACTGGCATCTGCCGTAGCCTTCGCCTGCGCCGCGGCCCTGGCGCGTTCGATTTCCGCCAGCCTCGCCTCCTCAAGCGCCTTCCTCTTTTCCGCAACAAGGCGCGCCTCTTCGGCGGCCTTGGCCTGCGCTGCAGCTTTCGCCTGCTCTCTGGTCTTCGCGCCTTCCGCAGCCAATTTGGCCTGCTCTTCGGCGGTAATGCGCGCCTTCTCGGTCGCGATCAGGCGCACGTTTTCGGCAGCGAGCTTGTTGCGCTGCGCCTTGGCGAGATCAGCGTAGAAGCCAGACGGATAGGCCGCCACGAAGAAGTCCCACGCCTCTCTGGTTCCAACCCGCTCCGCCAGTTCGTAGTCGCGGCGAATGTCAGCGTTGTTTCCGCTCTGTACCAAAGGCGCCTGAGCCGGCACCAGCGCGACATCGGCGCCGCCCAGCGAGCCGTAAACGAAAGGCTCCTGCCTGTTGCCGGTGGTCCGCATCACTTCATCCCTGACAAGACCAAAGGCCTTGCGAAGTTCAAGGCCGGGGGTCGTGAGATGACTAAGCAGCGCCGCCGTGAACGGGCTGTTCTTGCTATCGCCGTCCGAGGCGGTGGAGCCTCCCTTAGCGGCGAACGCAACCAAGGTATTCGGTCGGCTAGGCTCTACACCGACAAGCCCCCGTCCCAGCGCGCGGGATACGAGGGTTCGCTTCATGCCTTTCGTGAACGGATTGTCGCGGCAGGCATCCAGAATGACGAGGCGCAGCAGTCTGGCCGGCTCGATCGTCTGAAGAATCCGGTCGAGCGCGATGGCCTCGTCATAGGCATCGGTATCGCGCTCAAGCACGGCGTCTACCGGAATCAGGTAGTTCAAGCCGTCCACCTCGAGGCCATGACCAGCGTAGTAGATCACCGCGATATCGGCATCGCGCGATTTTTCGGTGAAGTCACGCAGGGCACGGCGCAATTCGGCGTTCTTCACGTCTCGGCGCGATTCGACGACGTCAAACGCTGCCGTCTTGAACATCTCGGCAATCGCGCCGGCATCTTTGACAGGATTGGTCAGCGGCGCGACGTTTTGATAGGCGGAGTTGCCAATCACCAGCGCGACTCGCTTGGCAGCCAGTGCTGGCTGACCGCCGAACGAGATCACTAGAAACGCTATGAAAATACCAGCCAGCGAACGCACCGCGGCCCCCGAATGCAAATCGAGGGATCATATCAGCGACGCAATCGATCACAAGGCGCCTCGCGCCGACTTTGCAACCGGCAATACGATTACACCGCGCTCGTCACGGCGCCACCAATCGGCTCCCGGCGCAGCGGCGGGCGGACATTCATCAGCATCTGCACGAAGCCCGCGATCAGCCCGATCAACACCGCCGCCTGCCAGGCCCGGTCGTAATTGCCGAGCTTGTCGTAGATCACGCCGCCGCCCCAGGCACCCAGGAACGATCCCGCCTGATGGCTGAGGAAGGCGATCCCAGTCAGCGTCGCCATGTAGCGCAGCCCAAACAGCTGCGCCACCAAGCCGTTGACCAGCGGAATCACGCCGAGCCACAGCGAGCCCATCACCGCGGCGAACACCATGGTGGAGGCGGCCGAGGCCGGAAAATAGAAATAGGCGGCGAGCGCCAGCGAGCGCACGATGTAGACGCCGCCGAGCAGATATTGCCGCGGAAATCGCCCGCCGAGCCAGCCGCAGGCGTAGGAACCGATCACGTTGAACAGGCCGATGATGGCCAGCGCAGTGGCGCCGAGCGAGGGGTCGAGCCCGCAGATGTCGAGATAGTTCGGCAGATGCGTGGTGATGAACACCAGCTGCAGCCCGCAGACGAAGAACGCGATCGCCAGCACCACGAAGCCGGAATGGCCGAGCGCGGTCTGCACCACGGTGCCGAGCGTCTCCTCGATGTCGTCGGCCTTCTCGATCTCGATCTTGTCGGCGCGGCCGGCGAACAACGCCGACGGCAGCATCACCGCGACCAGGCCGAGGAAGCCGATCAGGGCCATCTGCCAACCCGCCGTCGTGATCAGCGTCTGCGCCAAGGGCGAAGCGATCACGAGTCCGAGCGAGCCCGCCGCCGACACCGCGCCCATCGCGACGCTGCGCTTGGCGGCCGACACCGTGCGCGAGGTCACCGTCATGGTCATGCTCGAAGCGGTGCAGGACAGCGCCAACCCGACGCACAGGCCGGCGCCGAGGGTGAACACCAGCGCCGAGGTCGCCACCATCATCAGCACCAAGCCGGCGGCGTAGACCAACACGCCGGTCAGCATCACGTAACGCGCGCCGTAGCGGTCCGCGAACATCCCGACCATCGGCTGCGAGACGCCCCAGACCACATTCTGCAACGCCGTCGCCAGCGAAAAGTCGGCGCTGGTGATTCCGATATCGCGGATCACCGACGGCTGGAACAGCCCGAAGCTTTGCCGCATGCCCATCGCCAGGCTGAGCATCACAGCCGCGCCGATCAGGATCGACCAGCGCTGGAAGCTGCTGAGTTGGGCTGCCGTCATCGAGTCGCTTCCCCGCCGGATGAAAATTTGTTTCTCCTTTACACTGGAATCGGAGACTTTCCATCCATCCGGCGGGTATCGATGGGATGCGCCCGGCGCAGGGGTCGTGACCAATGAGCATCGAGATCGAGATCCTGTCGGGCGACGCATCGTGGCCGCGGGCCAAGCCGCTGTTCGACGCGGTGTGGCCACCCGACGTCGTCGCTGCCCTGCCCTGGGCCGGCATCGCCTTCGCCCATGCCGAGTTGTGGGTGCTGATCGAGACGCCGCAGGGCATCGGCTGCCACGTCGGACTGTATCGCCGCGAGGCGAAATGGAACGAGCGTCGGGTCCGGGTCGGCGGAATCGGCGGCGTGCTGACCCGCGCCGATTGCCGCCGGCGCGGCTTTGCCAGCGTCGCGCTCAATGCGGCAATCCAGACCCTGAAGGACGAAGGCGCGATGGATTTCGCGCTGTTGTTCTGCGAGCCGAAGAACGCCGCGTTCTACGACGATCGCGGCTGGACGCCGTTTCTCGGCGAGGTCTATGCTGAGCAGGCTGGGGAGCGGGTCCGGTTCGACGCGATCGCGCCGCACGTCTTCGATCTGCGGCGCGCGCCGCGGCAAGGCGTCATCGACCTATGCGGATTGCCCTGGTGACCCCTGCGCCGCCGTCTGGCGAACGGGTTTGCGCGCTTTGTTCGCCTCGCGGCATTGCACAAATCCACTCATTTGCTATCCAGACGAGAACACGCCGCGTGCTTCGAAAAGCACGGCCGGTCAAAGGACGTTTGGAGGTTTGAATGATTGCCCGACCCGGTCTGATCCTGGCGAGCTTGTTGGCCTTGCTGGCCGCGCCTGCCGCGATGGCGCAGAGCGCTGCCAGTCCGCATGGCACCTGGCTGACACAGGCCGGCGATGCCAAGGTGCGCGTCAGCCGCTGTGGCGGAGCGATCTGCGGGACCGTGGTCTGGCTGAGAGATCCGATCGACCCGGCGACCGGAAAGCCCCAGATCGACGACAAGAATTCGAATCCCAAGCTCGCGAAGCGACCGATCATCGGCCTGCGGATCTTCGGCGACATGAAGCCCGCCGGCCCGAACAAATGGTCAGGGCACATCTACAACGCCGATGACGGCAACACCTATGCCAGCAACATCTCGGTCGCCGGCCCATCGACATTGAAGGTCGAGGGCTGCGTCGGCGCGCTTTGCGGCGGCGAGAGCTGGACCCGCGCCGGGCGTTGAGAGCCTGGTCGCGCCGCAGCGCGGCTCAGGCCGGCATCGCCTTCAGGGTGAGCGCCGCCGACGCGTAGCCGCCGCGGGCGCCGTCGATGAAGTGCACGTGGTCGCTGCGCAGCGCCGACGGCGTGAAGCAGGTCATCATCGCGGCGTCCTGACGGAACAGCCCATAGCGCACGATCCCCTTCGCCGTTGCGGCGGACAGCAATTGCTCCAGCGCATCGGCCAGTTCAGGCGTGCAGTCCAGGATCATCCGCAGGCCATCGTCGTATTTGCGGAAGTCGGAATTTTCCACGACTTGCTGGACGTAGGTTTTCGGTACGAAACCGCCGATGCTGATGCCGAAGCGCATGATTAGAT
Source organism: Rhodopseudomonas sp. (assembly GCF_013377015.1). Taxonomy (GTDB): domain Bacteria; phylum Pseudomonadota; class Alphaproteobacteria; order Rhizobiales; family Xanthobacteraceae; genus JARJEH01. Next base: position 418,457 of record NZ_JACABA010000003.1, read on the forward strand.
AGGCGAGCAGCGTATAGGCCAGCAACGCTGCGCGCCGAACCAACAGCGGCCCGCCGCGTGCGGCTCTTGCCTCATAGTCGAGCCCGACCGGCGGCCATCGGCTTGGCGGACCGCCTGACGGCACCGGGCGGCCGGAATCCGGGCTGCGCTCGACCAGCGCGATCGCATCTTCGATCACGCCGCGAAACCCGACTGGATCGGCTTGCGGCGACGGCACCACCAGCACCGACACGATCACTCCCTGCGCCGAGGGAATTTCCTCGAACCGGCAGGACAGTCCGGTCAGATCCGGATGCGCGCCGGGCGCCGCCGCCGGCAGCGCGAATTCGCCGCGCTTCATCGCGCGCTCGGCCCAGCCGAGGCCGCCGCCGGAGAACATCGCATAGGACACGTTCGGCGACGGCGCGTAGCGTGCGACCCGGACGTCAAGCCCCTGCGCGCGCACTGCGGCGACCGGCACCAGCGCGATCCGCATCCTGAGGTCGAGATCGTCGTTGACCCAGGCGGCGGTCGCGGCGAGCGCCTCGCGCGCGCTTTCGAGGTCGCCGGGTGCCACCGCGAAGCTGGCGCCGTCGCCGCCGAACACAAACGGGAAATCGCGGCCCTCGAGCGCATTGGTCACCGCCGCGATCACCGCCGCGCCGGCCATGTTGACGGCCTTGTAGCGCTGCGCGGCGATCGCCTTGGTGGATTCGACGATGTCGGCGACGCCGATCGTCCAGTCGTCCGGCAAGGCCGAATACAGCGACGGGTCCATCAGGCTGCGAAAGCCGCGGAACACCGCAATGCTCTGGTAGAAGGTTTCGCTGTCGCCGCCGACGCTCATGATTCCCAGACTAGCCAGTTGGATCACCGTACGGATACGGACGGCGACGGAATTGGTTGCGGGAAAGTCCGACGAAACTCACTCGCTGTGCGCGCACAGGCCCAGCGCCGCCATGAACGTACCACGAACGCAACGCGTCATGGTGATGTCCGAATACAACCCGAACGCAAACACCGCCAGGGCCAGCAGGAATATCGCACCGAGCGATTTCAATGGTGAAGCTTCCGGTTTCGCAACAAGGATCGTCCGAGGCCCAGCCGATCGTCACGCCGATCCACGCCTGCCCCCAGGATGCTTAGATCAGAACTGGCGCCGCCAGATCAACCCGCCGATCGAGCGCGATGCGTCACTTCGCCAGCAAGGCCTCGACGCCGGTCCAATCCTCTGGCGGCGGATTTTGCCGAAACCCGTCGATCCGCGCAACATAGAGATCGAACAGCGTGGCGAATTGGCCGGCGGCGTCGGCGATGCGGCCCCGTTCGATCGCCTCCATGGCACCGTCCCAATTGCGGCTGCGGTAGTTCGCCAGCATCTCGATGGTCAGGTTACGCAATCTCTGGAATTCGGCCGAATGCGCCATCTCCTCGCGCCCGACCACGGCATAGACCACTTCCGGCTCCTTCTTGCCCTTCACGGTGATGAAGTCGAGCTCGAGAATGGCGAAACTGTCCTTGACCGCCAGCGCGGTCTTCGATCCGACGACGATCGGAAATCCGTAGGTCTTGGACTGCCCCTCCAATCGCGACGCCAGATTGACGCTGTCGCCCAGCACCGAATAGTCGAACCTCAGATTCGATCCCATATTGCCCACGACGCAGGTCCCGGTATTCAGGCCGACGCCGACATTGATCGGAATGTAGACGTGGCCGCCGCTCGCCGCCTCGTGTTCGCGGGTACGGTTGAGCGCGTCGATCCGTTCCAGCATGTCGAGCGCGGCGTTGCAGGCGTTGACCTGATGCGCGGTGTCGGTCAGCGGCGCGTTCCAGAACGCCATGATGGCGTCGCCCATGTATTTGTCGATGGTCCCCTTGCGATCGAGGATGGCGTTGGTGAGCGGCGTCAGAAACCGGTTCATCAGCGCGGTGAGTCCCTGCGGATCGTGCTTGTAGGATTCCGAAATCGTCGTGAACCCCCTGACGTCGCTGAACATGATGGTCATTTCCCGCTCCTCGCCTCCGAGCACCAGCTTTTCCGGCGACTGCGCCAGCTGCTCGACCAGCGCCGGCGAAAGATACTGGCCGAAGGCGGAGCGGATCCGGCGCCGCTGCGACTGCTCGCGGACATAGCTCGCAAACACCAGGGTCAGGTAGATCATCAGGCTGGAGAACAGCGGATAGGTGAAATCGATCAGCAGCCGATATTGCAAGTAGAAGTACCAGGACGCACCCACCGCCGAGGCGGCGAGAGCAAACCCGAACAGAAATAGCACCAAAGGGCTCAGCAGCGGGGCCAGCCAGATCACCGTGATCCCGAGCAGCGCCGCCGCGCACAATTCGGCGCCGATCGCGTAGTTCGGTCGCGACAGCACCGCGCGGGTCAACGAGCTTTCCAGCACCTGGGCGTGCACCTCGACGCCGGGCAACGCCGGATCGAGCGGCGTGGTCTTGACGTCGAGCAGGCCGACCGCGGAGGTGCCGATCAGCACCAGCTTGCGCGCGACCGCCGCGGGCGGCGCGGTGCCGTCAAGGATGTCGGCCGCCGAGACGTAGATCGTCGGATCGCGCCGCGCGAAATGCACCCATAATTGGCCGTTGCGGTCGGTCGGAATCTCGAAGCCTTGGACTCCGACCGATTTGATGCCGGCGCGATCTGACTTGACGAAGATGGTATCGGTCCCGGTCACCAGTCGCAGCATTTCAAAGCTCAGCGACGGCATCGTGGCGTCCTGCGCCTGCATGATCACCGGCACCCGCCGGACGATGCCGTCGCGTTCCGGCCTGATCGTGAACAGGCCGCGTCCTCTGGCTGCGGTTTCAAGTACATCGATGTTGCGCAGCAGACCGGGAAAGGTCAGCAGGAATGGCTGCGGCTCGCCGCCGAGCATCGCCAGGCCGGTCAACGGCAGCTCCGCATTGAATTTGGCGATCACATAGGGAAGTCCCGATTCACCGAGCACTACCCGTCCGTGCCGGATCGCGTCGGCGAACAGCTGGTCGTTGCTCGGCAGCCCGCGCAGCTTGGCCCTGGTATCATCGTCGAGACCGGGGATGCTGTCGGCAGCACTGGCCGGATTGAGCCGGTCGGGCTCGGCGAACACGATATCGAACGCGATCACCACCGCGCCCATCCGGTTCAGCGCGTTGACCAGATCCGCGATCCGGGTTCGCGGCCAGGGCCATTGCCCGAACCGCGCCAGACTTTTCTCGTCGATGTCGACAATGGCGACCGGCCGCACAGTCTTGAGCCGCGGTTTGAGCACCTGAAACGCATCGAACGACCTGACGCGGAGTTCCTCGATCGGTGCGGGATCGGCGATCCGCACCGCCGTCAGGGCGATCAACAACGCGACGCATAATGCCCTGGCATAGCCGAAGCGTCGCGCCAGCCTCTTCAATCGCCTCAGCATCATCCCGATCCGGTTGTTCTGGCTGGCTCTGGTTGCCTCGGCGCGTCGCGCTACTTTTCGCGGAACGAGCGCATCAGCTGATCGGACAGCGGCTTGATCAGATAGGCCAGCATGGTGCGCTCGCCGGTCTGCACGAAGGCCTCGACCGGCATCCCCGGAATCAGCTTAACTTCGCCCAGCCGCGCCACTTCGTCGGGCGGCATCGATACCCGGATGGTGTAATAGCTTTGCCCGGTGCGCTGGTCGACGGTGGTGTCGGGCGACACCCGGCTGACCACGCCGTTCAGTTCCGGCGTGGTGCGCTGGTTGAAGGCCGACAGCCGCAGCAGCGTCTTCTGGCCGATCTGCAGCTTGTCGATGTCCTGCGGATTGACCTTCGCCTCGACCGACAGGCTGTCGGATTGCGGTACGATCAGCATGATGGCGTCGCCGGCGGTGATTACGCCGCCGACGGTATGCACCGTCGATTGCAGCACCATGCCGTCCTGCGGGGCGCGGATGTCGATCCTGCGCAGTTGGTCCTCGGCGGTGACCTTGCGCTCGACGAACTCGCCGATCTTGTCATTGGTCTCGCGCAGGTCCTTCGAGACCTCGCTCACCAGGTCCTTGTCGATCTGGATGATTTGGAGTTCGATCTCGGTGATCTTGCCTCTGGCCTGGGCGCGCGCTGCCTTGAATTGCGCCCGCTCGCCGGTCAGCCGCGCCGCATCGCGCTCCAGCGTGGTCAGCCGCGAAATCTGCACCAGCTTCTGCTGATAAAGCAGCCGCACGCCGACCAGCTCCTGCTGGACCAACGCGATTTCGCTGTCCTTGGCCTGCTCCTGCGCGATCAAGCCGGCAATTTCGTCATTGAGCTGCCCGACCCGCTCCCGCAATTGCGATTTCTGCCCGACCCGACCGGTCAGACGCACGTCGAACAATTTTGTTTCGCTGGCAATGACCGCCTTGACGTCAGGATCGTCGGCCCGATCGAGCAGCATTTTCGGAAAGACGATTTTCTCCGATCCTTGCTGTTCAGCTTGCAGCCGTGCGGCACGTGCCCACAAACCGTCCAGGCTCTTGGTGACGATGGCGAGGCCGGCCTTGGTGACGGTGTCGTCGAGGCGCACCACGACGTCGCCTGCCTTCACCAGATCGCCGTCGCGCGCGCGCAGTTCGCCGACCACGCCACCGGTCGGGTGCTGGACCTTCTTGACGTTGGAATCGACCACGACCGAGCCCGGCGCGATCAGCGCGCCGGAAATCAGCGCGGTCGCCGCCCAGCCGCCCAGCCCGCCACCGAGCATCGCGACCACCACGAGGCCGACGAGAAGGTGCAGCCGGATTGAACGTCGCGGCCCGCTTGCGGAAACGCCGGTCATGGCTTGGCAACTCCGCCATCGGCGACGATCTTCATCGGCGCGGGTGTGCCGCGCTGCAGGACCTGGCCAAGCACGGTCTCCTTCGGACCGAACGCCTGCATTCGTCCTTCTTTCATCACCAGCAGCAGATCGACGCCCTCGATCCCGATCGGCCGATGCGCGACCACCACCACGATGGCGCCGCGCTGCCGCGCCGCGCGGACCGCCTTGGTCAACGCATCATCGCCATCGGTATCGAGATTCGAGTTCGGCTCATCCAGCACGATCAGGAACGGATCGCCATAAAGCGCGCGTGCCAACCCGATCCGCTGCGCCTGGCCGGCGGACAGGACGCCACCATTCTCGCCGATCTGGGTGTCGTACCCGTCGCGCATGGTGACAATCATCTCATGCACGCCGGCCTGTCGCGCCGCCGCGATGATCGCGTCGGAGCTGGCGTCGGGATCGAACCGGCTAATATTCTCGGCCACCGACCCGGCGAACAGCTCGACGTCCTGAGGCAAATAGCCGACATGGCGGCCGAGCTGATCGGACGACCATTGTTCGAGCGCCGCGCCGTCGAGCCGGACGTGTCCCCGCGCCGGCTGCCAGACCCCTACCAACGCGCGCAGCAGCGACGACTTGCCGGATCCGCTCGGGCCGATGATGCCGAGGCCATTGCCGGCCTCCAGCGCGAAAGTGACGTCGTGAACCACGAGCTTCTGCTCGCCCGGCGGCACAACGCTGACGTTCTCGGCCAGCAGGCGTTTGGTGGGCGGCTGCAATTGGGTGGGATCGCGTCGCGGCGGCAGGGTGCGCAGCAGGTTGTTCAGGCGCTGCCAGCTCTGTCGCGCGGCGACGAAGCTCTTCCAGTTGCCGATCGCCAGATCGACCGGTGCCAATGCACGGGCGCTGAGAATTGAGCCCGCAATGATGATACCCGCAGTCGCCTGTTGCTCGATCACCAGGTAAGCGCCAACGCCGAGCACCGCCGATTGCAGCGTCATCCGCAGCACCTTGGCAACCGCGCCGAGGCCGCCCGCGACGTCGCTGGTGCGCCGGTTGCCCGCCAGATAGCGCAGATTGGCGTCGGACCACAGCCGGGTCAGCCGCCCAGCCATGCCCATCGCCACCAGCACTTCGGCGTTGCGCCGGCTGGCGGCGGCGAGATCGCTGCGCCGAATGGCCAGCGCGGTCGCCTCGCGCGACGGCGCGCGGGTCAGATATTCGGTCAGAATGGTGAGCAGCACCAGGATTACCGCGCCGACCAAAGCGGTGACACCGATCAGGGTGTGGAAGGCGAAACAGATCGCCAGATATAGCGGCAGCCATGGCAGATCGAACAGCGCGCTCGGCCCCATGCCGGACAGAAACGACCGGACATTGTCGAGATCGCGCAGCGGCTGCAGACCTTCGCCTCGACCGCCGGCCACCAGCGGCAGCCGCACCACGGTCTCGAACACCCGGCCGCTCAAGGTCTCGTCGAGCGCGGTGCCGATCCGGACCAGGATGCGCCCTCGGATCAGTTCGAGGATGCCTTGGCCGACATAGAGCCCGCCCGCCAGGATCACCAGCGCCACCAGGGTCGGGATGCTGCGGCTCGGCAGCACGCGGTCGTAGATTTCAAGCATGAAGAAGGAGCCGGTGAGGTACAGCACGTTGATCATGCAGCTCATCAGCCCGACGCCGACAAAGGCGCCGCGGCAGGCCGCCAACGCATCGCCGAGCTCGGACCGCGGCGAATGGCTCGAATAGCGTGGCTGCGCGCGCTGCATGGTCAAAGCTTTGATCACTCCCGAAAGCGGGGCGCGCAGCCGGTGGACGCCGCCTTGCTGGCCTCGATCGTCACTATTTCACCCGCGGAACCGTTTGTGCAGGCCGTCGGTCAGTCAAGGTTAATCCCGGCGTGGGTCACGACACCTGGCCGGAGCCGCCCGAATGGACGATGAAATCGCTGACGTGCAGGTTCGAGACTGAGACGTTCTTGAGCAGCAGGGTGTCCGAACCGTCGAACGTGATCAACGTGTCCTGGCCATGAGAGCCGGCAGAATGCGCAGCATGGGAGAGCCAGTCCCGGAAATCTTGATGCGTGTCGGGGTTGAAATCGAGCTCGATCGTATCCTGGCCCGGGGTGAAGTCTGTGATGGTGTCTCTCCCCGAATGTGCCGCGAACACGAACTGGTCGATACCGCCCGCGCCAGTCAATGTGTCCTGGTGGTTGGTGGCGAAGATGACATCCCTCCCCGACGTGCCGTTCAGGGTCAGCGGCGTGGAAACTGGAGCCTGCGAGGTGCTGAAAATGAAATTCACGCTGTCGGTAGCGCCGAAACTGTCGGTCACGCTGACCGCGACCTTGCCAACCGAACCGATTCCCGGCGTGTAGCTGAAGCCATTTTCCAGGTCGCCGTCGATTGTCGAAAGCGTCCCTGTCTGATGGGCCGGAGAGATACTGCCAGTCAGGCTGGTCGCATCCGCCCGGTAGGATTCCTCCGAAGCCGCGTCGATATCCGTTACCGACAGGCCGCTAATCACGGTCGTGCCGTTGAGCCGCGAGAGATGGACATTGGAAGTATCGATCGACGGCGCGTGGTTGATCCAGTCGATCTCGGTACCGCCATGGTGGTCCGAACTCACCGCCAGGTGGTTCAGCATCGCAGGATCGGTGATCGTAAAGTAGTCGTTCCGGCCAACGCCATAGTGAACTTCGAGCACACCGTGGTTCTGAAGGATTCGAATCTGCCACGGTGCGATACTGGACAGATCGATGGCATCTCCATTACCGAAACCGCCGATCGAGCCTGTGAAGTGTGAGCTGCGGTCGAGCAGCAGGGTGTCGCCGCTGGTACCCGAGAACACAACGTCGGCATCGGATCGGCCGCCGAATTCGAGCGTCCCTCCGTCGATCAGCGCTTGACCACCACCGGGGACAGCACCATCAACGGTGAGGGTGCCTCGATGCGCTTCCAGCCTGCCGTGGTTGGTATTGATGACGTCGCTCAGGATTTCGAGTCCACCGTTCGCATCCGATATGACAAGGCCATCGTTGGTGAACGATCCGAAGCCGGTGTCGATGGTCAGACTATGGTACGGATTAGTCGCAGCGATGGTCCCGCCAATCCCGTTGATCAGGTTCAAATGACCGCCGCCGAGATCGCCATATCCGTTGATGGTGTTGTCAGTGTTTACGAGCGTTGCCAAGTGAAACCAGGAAAACCGGCCGGTGATGGTGTCGGAAACCCCATCAAGGGTGACGATGCCATGGCCTTCAAGGGTTACGTAGCCGTCGATCAGCAGGGTCGCCCCGGAGGGGAATCTGAATTGTTCGTCGACAACAATGGTTCCTTGATTCTCAACCGCGCCGCTCAGTTCGAGCGTGGTGCCCGACAGCAGCACAATGCTGCCGTCATTGACGAGCCTGTCCGTGACGTCGAGCGAATGCGTACCGTCCAAAGTGAGCGTCTTGCCGCCGGTCAGATGCAAACCTGCGACGTCCACATCGTGGCTGAGGTGGACCCGCGCGTTTGTGTTGAAGAATGCGACTTCCGACCCGGTCGGAACGTGACTGAGGCTCCAGTTATCGGGGTTGCTCCAATCGCCGCCATCGCGCCCGATCCACACATTGGCGAACAGGGTCACGGTCACTGTCTGGGTCGCAGTGCCACCCTGGCCGTCGTCGACCTGGACCGAGAAGGTCGGCGCGGTTTCGCTGCCATCATCCACAAAGCGGACGTGACGTGCATTGAGATCGGCGCTGGTGAAGGTCGTCGCGTCGCTCCAGTTCTCGCCATCGGTGCTGACCTGGAACCGGCCATTGGCGACACTCAAGATTGTGAAAGCGAAGCTGGTGTTGTCGGGGTCGCTGATGTTGATATCGTCCGGGGTCAGCACCACGGTGCCCCCTACGGCGACCGTCAGGCTGGCGCTGGTAATCACCGGCGCATCGTTGACATTGGTGAAAGCGACGGTGCCGTCGATCAGGTTGCCGAGGTGATTGACGCTGGCGCCGTCATCGACCTGGACCGAGAAAGACGGCGCCACCTCATTGCCATCATGGACAAAGCGGACATGACCGGAATCGAGATCGGCACTGGTAAAGCTGGTAGTGTAGTTCCAGTTCACGCCGTTGGTGCTGACCTCGAACCAGCCATGGGTGACGTTGGAGACGATGAAGGTGAAACTAGTGCTGTCGGGGTCGGTGACGCTGAAATTCGCGGCCCCCAGGGTCACGGTGCCGCCCTCGGCCACCGTCAGGCTGGCGCTGGTGATCTTCGGCGCGTCGTTGACTTTGGTGAAATCGACGGTGGCGTCGATCAGATTGCCGAGGTGATTGACGCTGGCGCCGTCATCGACCTGGACCGAGAAGGTCGGCGCAACTTCGCCGCCATCGTGCACAAAATGGACGTGGCCCGCATCGAGATCGGCGCTGGTGAAAGTCGTCGCGTCGCTCCAGTTCACTCCGTCGGTGCTGACCTGAAATTTGCCGTGGGTGACGTTGGAAACGGTGAAGGTGAAGCTGGTGCTATCGGGGTCAGTGACGCTGAAATCGGACGACGCCAGCACCACCGTGCCGCCTTCTTTCACCGCAACCGAAGCTGAGGTGATCTCCGGGGCATCGTTCACGTTGGTGAAATCGACGGTGCCGTCGATCAAGTTGCCGAGGTGATGAGTGCTCTCGCCGTCGTCGACCTGGACCGAGAAGGTCGGCGCGACTTCGCTGCCATCATGCACAAAGCGGACATGACCCGCATTGAGGTCGGCGCTGGTGAAGATCGTCGCGTCGCTCCAATGCACGCCGTCGGTGCTGGTCTGGAAGCTGCCATGGGTGACGTTCGAAACGGTGAAGGTGAAGCTGCCGCTATCAGGATCAGTGACGTGGAAATTCGCCGGCCCGAGGATCACGGTGCCGCCCTCGGCCACTACCACGTTGGCGCTGGTGAGCACCGGGGCATCGTTGACCCCGTCGATTGTCAGGGTCAGGCTTTCGTGAACGGTGTCCGGCCCGGATCGGCTGTCGAACGCAATGGTGACCTGGACATGTTGTCCGTCACGAAGAAAGGCAAAGCTGGTCGGATCGTAGCTGACGGCGCCGGTTGCCCGGTCGATCGTCACCAGAGCGGCCAGGTCGACCCCTGCGGGGCTATTGGACGGACCTACGGCGGATACAATTCGGCCGCTGCCGGGGACATAGGGCACGATCACATCGAGGAAAACAGGATCGGTGCTGTCGGGGTCGGTGATGGTCACCTGATCCCCGATGTGGAAATTAGTCGCGTCGGTGACCGTTTTCACGACGACTGCGGGCGCAGTGTTCAAGCGCGTGATGGTCACATTGACGAACGGTGCGCCCGGCGTGCCGTCCGGCAAATTGATGGGAACGGTCGTCGGCTGGCCAATCGGCAGATCCGGCAGCGGCTGAAATTTCAGCGGCTCGGGATTGGAGGTTCCGGGAACCGGATTGCCTGGCGTCGATCCGGTGCCGGGTGAATTCGACTGCGGATTGGCGTTGGGGACGTAGTTCGGGAAATATTGCTGCAGCGTGAAGCCGATGATTTCCTGCGCGAGCGGCGTCAGCGTCGGAGCCTGCGACGTCGAGACGTTCTCCGCCCCCGTCACCGTCGTGACTTGCCCAGCGCTGTTGACAGTCCCGATCACCACGGTCGGGTCGCTCTTGCTATACAGAACATATTCGCCGACGTGATTGCCCGGCTCGACCAGCACCTGGAATTTGACCGGCGGCGCGCCACCCTGCCCGGGCACTTCGAAGCCGATTTCAACCAGCACCGCGGTGCCGCGAATGCCCATGGTGGCGACCGGGGTATCGACCTTCATGTCGCCGTGCTTCGCGGTTTCTCCGGCGACGAAGGTGATGGTGCCCTGAACCAGGCTGAGCAGCGACGAATTCGACGATCCGTTCGGATCGTACACCATCTCGTTCAGCACCATCCGGGCATTCGACGACAGACCGAACACGGTGCCGTCGATGAAGGTCAGCCCCAGCGATGAATTCGCGCCTGCCTGAACGACGTCGCCCTTGTTGACCGTATCGCCCATGTTGAGCTGGATCGCGACGCCGTTGCGGATCGCGGTCGCACTGCCGGCGAGCTTGGTGACGTGGCCGATAACCTTGGCGGCCGACGCGTCGGCACCGGCCTGGGCGACCTGGACTTCGCCGGTCAGCGCCTCGACAACCTGCGGCGAGAGGCGCGCGCCATCCGGCGACGCCAGCGCCGCCCGGCTATGCCCTTTGAAATAATCCTGAACGACCACACGATGATCGTGATCGCGGTCGGAGATCACCAGATTGGCGCCGGATCTCGAATAGTCGCCTGAAAACAGCAGATACGCATCCCCGACAATGATAGCGTCGGATGGCCCATGGTGGGTCACGGAATCAATACCGGACGTCGTGCCGGGATGCGCGCCCGGCCCGAGCAGCGAAAACTGCGAGTCAAACGTTTCAGCGAAATTCAAAATGCCATCCCGCAATAGGGTTAAAAGTCTCTCAATAAATTGAGTGTCTTGTTACCATTGGTTGGTTCAATGCGATAGCGTCGCATTCCGCAAATATTCGCCGTGACCGGCCAAACCGGCGAAATCGCTCTGCTATGGTTTATTCGCCGGCCCCCCGATTTCCCGTGCTTCTGCCCTCTGGACGCCCTCCCTGGCTGATCTTGCCCGGGTTACCCCGGGGGGCCCACCCGCTTCGCGGCCGGAGAGTCCCGCGGCAGCGCCTGTTGCTCGCCAAAGTCGCATCATTTCAAATTTGAACGAATTCGGTCTGGCCGGATTCATCGCGATTTCAAGTGCCCGGCCCGGTTAAGCGGTTTCGAAAGCTCGCCCACCCATCCTCGCTCCCAATTGATCCGGTCACGCGCTGGCTAATCCGCCAGGCCGATGCCCGGACGGGGGCGTCAGATGTTGAGTTTCGGCCTTTCGCGCGCGCGCCGCGTGCGCAGCGTTATCTGCGCTTTGGCATTGTTGGCGCTGCCGGCAACAGCCGCCGTCGCCGGCCCGATCCATCCGGCCGGATCGATGGAGGGCGGCGGCTCAGACCCTTTCGGGCGTCCGACTTCGGCATTGCCGGATGGTGCATTGCAGGAAAAATGGCGGACCGTCGCGCGCGAAATCGAGGCGGAGGGGCTGGTGCTTGCACTTTGCCAGGAGGATCGCGCACGCTGTGAGTCTACAGCAGCGCTGCAATTTCTGGCGATCGTCGACAGCGCCGCGCCGCTCCGGGGGCGGGCGCGCCTCGGCCATATCAATCGCGCCATCAATCTGGCGATCAGGCCGGCCAGCGATCTGGCGCTGTACGGCGACGTCGACGTGTGGAGTTCGCCATTGGCTACGCTGGCCAAGGGAGCGGGAGACTGCGAGGATTACGCGATCGCGAAGCTGGTCGCGTTACGGACCGCCGGCATCGAACTCAACGATCTGCGGCTGACGATCCTGCACGACGCGCGTCGCGCGCAGGACCATGCGGTGGTCGCGGCCCGCCTCGACGGACATTGGCTGATCCTCGACAATCAGCGACTGGTGATGCTCGAAGACAACCGGCTCGAAGGCATTCAGCCGATGTTTTCGATCGATCAAACCGGTGTCAGGCAATATCTGGACATGACGGCTACCAGATCGCCGGCGGTGGAGATCAACCGTCCGCAGGCCCAACCGGCGTCGGTCTCCGACCTCGACGTGACCGCTGGCCTGCCGGGCTCGCAAGGCATGTCTCGATAACCGCATTGCGAACGACGTCGCGACCGCAATCCATTTCGTCGTCATCATGAACCTCATTGCGGTTCGGCGCGACCAACCGATCACATTGGCGCCGCAACACCACCGCCGCGCTGCTCGGATCGTCCCTCTCGAACAACCGGATGTAGGGATGATTTCGTCACGTGATCTCGTGAGTTACGGCGCCGCGATGGGACTCATCATCGCAACCGGCACCGGCGCAGTGGCTCAGGAGAACCGGATGCAGCTCTTCAAGGTCACCACGATCAAGGACGAGATCGTGATCGGGTTGTCGGCCGACGAATTGAAAGTACTCGGCGGCAGCGATGGCGGCGCGGTTGCCCACGCTCTGGCGCAAAGGGGCGACATGACGGCGTGGCAATACAATGTCCACCGCGGCCCGAATGGTGATCTGCAGCAGGCGCCGACCGCGAAAATCGGACTGATCGCCCACGCCTCGCTGCGCGTCGAGCCTTATTCCACCACCTATCAGATCCTGCCGCACGATTGAGGCGCAATCTGGCGACCACCGGCAGCAAAGCTCCCGACTTGAAACAACATTTCCGGGGAACGGCTAACGGCAGCTAAACGCCAAAATCGCAATTCGCCGCCGCAAGTAACGTTGACCGGTTAGGTTAAAATCAACCTCGCGTTGCGCGCTGCTCCGGCATGGCTACTCTCCCGTAAGAGTTATATTGCGAGGGTGTGCCGTGTCTCACTCACTTCATTCCGCCGATCGCGCAACGCATTTGAAGATCGTCAGTCTCGCGGCATCCTTGACCATCGTGATCGTTCTGGTCGGCATTCACGCGCGCACGGATACGTCGCTGGTCGCGTCCCGCGCGCCGATCAAGGCCGCTGCTTCGGTGATCCTCAGCAGTGACACCGACCGCGCGATTCGATGACGGCTTGAGGTCACGATCCCCTGCCAGCCAGCGATTCTGCGCGGCCCTTCGCAGTTCGATGACGTTTCGCGCGGGCCTCGGCAAGACGCCGACCTTCGCCCGACTTTTCGCCTTCCGGCAGAAAGTCACGTGCAGGGCCAGGATGAGGCCGCGAACCTGTTCGCTGGGCAGGGTGTAGAACACCTGCTGTCCGTCGCGGCGGGCATGCATCAGGCGCTCGCTCTGGAGACGGGCCAGTTGTTGCGACACCGTCGGCTGCCGCCCGTGGAGAACCTCGGCCAGCTCCGAAACGGACTTTTCGCCCCGCGGGCTTGCACAGGATGATCGGCCGCGACCTATTCGACAGCATCTTCAGGAAATCGCCGGCCACGCTGGCGTTCTTGCACAATTCGGACGTGTCCATGCGCTTCACGCCAGACTGCCAACGCTTTCGCGCGCCATTATCTCAACCGAATTGAAAGTCAATTCAAAGGCCGCGCAGGGGCTGCTTGTCCGTTGTGCGCATTATCAAGGGTTGGCAATAGCCCGCCGCAGAATTGCACGACGCACGACACAGCTTTGATTTGACGCTTTCCGATCTGCCGACACTCTAAAATTATTATAGTTGACGCCAATCTCTGCCGGCCTACTTGTTGTCCGCGAGTTTGACCGAATTGGTCGATGGGTTGAGGGGACTATCGATGTCATGGCTACGTTGCCTGCGCCAGCTATTGCTTGTTGCGCCACTTGTGCACACTGGCTGGTGCCGTGCGGAGACTGAGGTGATCGCGATTAATCGTCCGCAGAAACGCCCTCGATTCGAATCCCGTTCCGAGCGAAAAGGTGCAAGCATGTTGTTCGGCATTGGGCGGGTAGGTTTGGGCCTCTGCCTTGCCGTACTCGGATTTGCCGCCCCGGCATTAGCCGACGGCCCGGACCAGAACGGCATCACGGCGCCGTCGATCGCAACCAGCCTGCCGGACAACGGCGATCCAACCGGCATGCGCAAATGGTTGGCGAGCCACGGCATCACTTACAACTTCATCTATACCAACGATCTGCTGGCCAATGTCAGCGGTGGGCTTCGCCGCGGCACCGTGGATCAGGGCAAGCTCGAATACAATATGACGGTCGATCTTGAGAAATTGGCGAACTGGCAGGGACTCAGCTTCTACGCCAACGTCTTTCAGATCCACAACACCGGCCGCATCCGGCGCGATTATGTCGGCGGCATCAATACGATCGCGGCGATCGAAGCGGTCCCGGCTACCCGACTGTCCGAACTGTGGCTAGAGCAAAAATTCTGGGACGGCAAGGCCAGCGTCCGCGCGGGGCAGCTCGCGGCCGATTCCGAGTTCTTCTTCAGCAGCCTCAGCTTCATGTTCTTGCAGAGCGACTGGGCGACCATCACGGCCGCCAACCTGCCGAGCGGCGGTCCGGCCTACCCGCTTTCAACGCCCGGCGTGCGATTCAAAGCCGACCCGAACGCCAACGTCTCGCTCTTGCTCGCGGTGTTCAACGGCGATCCGGCCGGGCCCGGAAACGGCGACGAGCAACTCCGCAATCGCTATGGCCTGAATTTTCGCGTCCGCGACCCCGCTTTGGTGATCGCCGAGGCGCAATTCCGCGCCAACCAGGGCAAGGACGACACCGGTCTGGCCCGGGCGCTCAAGCTTGGCGCTTGGGGCCATTTTGGAGACTTCAACGACCTGCGCTTTGGCAATGACGGCACCCTGCTCGGCGCAACCGCCGGAACCGGCGTGCCGGCGACGCGACAGGGAAATTTCGGCCTCTATGGCGTGATCGAGCAGCAGCTTTATCGTCCGGCAGGCGGTGCGGCGGACAGCGGCGTCTCGGTGTTCAGCCGGGTGTCGTTCAGCCCGTCCGATCGCAACCTGATCGACTTCTTTGTCGATGGCGGGCTGGTTTTCGCCGGTATGGTGCCGGGACGGCCGGACGACAAGTTCGGCGCAAGCTTCATGTATGCGCGTTTCTCCGACAGCGTCCGCAGTTTCGATCTCGACCGAATCCTGTCGGGCACGCCCGGATTTGTTCGGGATTTCGAGGCCAATCTGGAACTGTCCTATAGCGCCACGATGGTTCCGGGTTGGACCATGCAGCCGGTGCTGACCTACGTTTGGCATCCCGCTGGCGACGCCAGCCGAAACGCAATCGTGACCGGCGTTCGCTCGATCTGGCTGTTCTGA
Organism: Rhodopseudomonas sp.; assembly: GCF_013377015.1. GTDB lineage: Bacteria > Pseudomonadota > Alphaproteobacteria > Rhizobiales > Xanthobacteraceae > JARJEH01. The sequence goes on from NZ_JACABA010000003.1 coordinate 434,008, forward strand.
CCGGCAATATCCGGCTTCCGGTCGGGCCGGCCGGCGAACGCCCACAGCGCCAAGCGCCTGATCCAATTCGCTGGTCGGATGTGCAAGACCGCGGTCCCGATCTGCTCGGGTCCCGGTCGGAAAATGCCCGATCATGCTCGGATTTTAACCGCTTTGCATCTTCAATTGGGTAATATAAGCGCAACCATTCGAACGGTCCGTGCGGGCCAATCCGAGTCAGCAAAAGGCGCCATGCCGAAAGAGTTAGCAAAACGATTCCAACAGATTACGATGAAGCGCCGGGTTCTTGCCGTCGGCGCGGCCGGGCTTGTTGCGGCGCTGGCATTTGAATTGTTGCCCACCGCCGAGGCACCGCGGCGCAATTCCGACGTCTCCAGCCAGTCGCGCAAGGGCCAGCAGCGCTATACGCCAACGCCGGCCGAATGGGCCAGCCTGACCATCGAACCCGTCCTCGACCGCACCTTCCGCGCCGAACACGTCACCGAAGGCAAGATCGCGGTCGATGAGGACCGCTCGACGCCGGTGTTCTCCCCCTATGCCGGGCGGGTGACGAAGCTGCTGGCGCGGCCTGGAGATCGCGTGACGCAGGGCCAGGCACTGTTCGTGATCGAGGCGGCCGATACTGTGCAGGCGCAGAATGATTTCGTCGCCGCAGCCACGGGGCTGAACAAGGCGAAGTCGCAGTTCGAACTGGCGCAACTCCAAGACAAACGGGCCAGGGATCTGTTCGAGGGCAAGGCCGTGCCGCTGAAGGACTACCAGCAGACTCAGGCCGCCCTGATCGCGGCGCAGAACGATCTGCGCTCATCGACGACAGCACTCGAGGCCGCGCGAAACCGGCTCCGCATCTTTGGCCTGACCGAGGAGGCCATCACCGCTTTTCAGGAAAGAGGTCGCATCAATCCAGAAACCACGATCTTCGCGCCGATCTCCGGCACCGTGGTCCAGCGCAAGATCGGTCCCGGACAATATGTCAGTGCTGGGGCCAGCGACCCAGTGTTCGTGATCGGCGATCTGTCCACCGTCTGGCTCACTGCCTTCGTTCGCGAGACCGAAGCGTCCACGATCGCGGCGGGACAGCAGATCTCGTTCAGCGTGCTGGCGTTGCCGGGCCGAGAATTGAACGGGCGCATCGACTATGTTTCGGCGGCGATCGATCCGGTTACCCGGCGCCTTCTGGTCCGCGCCACCATCGACAATTCCGACGGGCTGTTGAAGCCGGAGATGTTCGCCAACGTCACAATCTATTCCGCAGCCGATCATCCGGCAGTCGGCGTGCCGAAACAGGCACTGATCTACGAGGGCGACCAGGTCCGGATTTGGGTGGCGCACGAAGACAAGACCATCGAGCTGCGCCAGATCAAGCCTGGATTGGCCAATGGTAGCCTGGTCGAGGTGAAAGGCAATCTCAGTCCCGGCGAGAGCGTCGTCACCAGGGGCAGCCTGTTCATTGACCGCGCCGCATCCGGCAGCTAATTCCCATCCTGGCCTATTCAAGATCGGACCCGGATGGATCGTCTCGTCGCATTTGCCTTCCGCCACCGCGTCCTGATGGTGGTCATCTTCGCCGCGGTCTTGATCGGCGGCCTGATCGCGTTCCGCCAGCTCAATATCGAGGCCTATCCCGATCCGACGCCGCCGATGGTCGACATCGTGACGCAAAGTCCGGGGCTGTCGTCGGAAGAGATCGAGCGCTACATCACGATTCCGATCGAGACCCAGGTCGCCGGCATCAAGAACCTGCGCACGATGCGCACCATTTCTTTGTACGGCCTGTCCGATATCAAGTTGCAGTTCTCGTTCGACTTCACCTACGATGAAGCGCTGCAGCAGGTGCTGAACCGACTGTCGCAACTGCCGCCCCTCCCCGGCGGCGCGCAACCGGGCATTTCGCCGCTCAGTCCGATCGGCGAGATTTTTCGCTACCGGCTGGTCGGCCCCCCGAACTACAGCGTGCTCGATCTTAAGACGCTGCAGGACTGGGTGCTGCAGCGCCGGTTCCGCGCGGTTCCCGGCGTGATCGACGTCACCGGCTGGGGCGGCAAGACCAAGACCTTCGAACTGCAGGTCGACTTCAACAAGCTGATCGCCTACGGGCTGACGTTGCCGCAATTGCTGCAGGCGGTGAGCAACTCCAACATCAATGTCGGCGGCAATACCGTGGATATCGGCGCGCAATCCGCCGTGGTGCGCGGCGTCGGGCTGATCCGCTCGATCGACGACCTCGCTTCGACCATGGTTTCGCAGAGCGGCGGCAATCCGGTTCTGGTCAAGGATATCGCGACCGTCACGATCGGCGAAAAGCCGCGGCTTGGCATCGCCGGGATCGATCAGGACGACGACATCGTGCAAGGCATCGTGCTGATGCGCCGCGGCGAGCAAAGCTCGCCGACCATCGCGCGGGTCGAGCAGATGGTGGCTTCGATCAACGCCTCCAGCATCCTTCCGCCGGGTGTGCGGATCGAACGCATCTACGATCGCAAGGACCTGATCGACGTCACCACCAGGACCGTGCTGCACAACATGGTGGTCGGCATTCTGCTGATCGTGATGTTGCAGTGGGTTTTTCTGGGCGACCTGCGCAGCGCGCTGATTGTCGGCGCGACGATTCCCTTCGCGCTGTTCTTCGCGGTCATCATCCTGGTGCTGCGCGGGGAGTCCGCCAATCTGCTGTCGGTCGGCGCGATCGATTTCGGCTTGATCGTCGATGCGACGGTGATCATGGTCGAAGCGATCTTCCGCCGGCTGTCGCTCACCTCCGCCCTGCCGGCGGAGGGCGGGATCGTGTCCGACGCCGCGATGGACATCAAGCGCAACGCCATCCTCGGCGCCGCCACCGACGTATCGCGATCGATCTTCTTCGCCGCCGCCATCATCATCGCCGCGTTCCTGCCGCTGTTCACCCTGAGCGGTGTCGAAGGCCACATTTTCGGACCGATGGCGCGGACCTATGCCTATGCACTGGCCGGCGGATTGCTGGCAACGTTCACCGTCACGCCAGCGCTGAGCGCACTGATCCTGCCGTCGCACGTCAAGGAAACCGAGACCTGGGCGGTGCTGTGGGTGCACCGGCTCTACACTCCAGCCCTGCACTGGGCGGTCGGCAATCGCAAGCTGATCATGGCCGGCGCGGCCGGCCTGGTGATTATGACGGTGATTTTTGTTCGCCTGCTCGGCCTCGAATTCCTGCCGAAGCTGGAAGAAGGCAATCTCTGGATTCGCGCGACCCTGCCGCCCACCATCTCGCTTCAGGAAGGCAATGGTTACGTCAATGAGATGCGAAAACTGATCCGAACCTTCCCGGAGGTCGAGTCCGTGGTGTCGCAACATGGCCGCCCGGACGACGGCACCGACGCAGCCGGCCTGTTCAACGCGGAATTCTTTGCACCGCTGAAACCGGTCGGCGAATGGCCCGGCTCGCACGACAAGGACGAATTGACCGCCCGCCTGCTGTCCCAGTTGCAAGATAAATTCCCCGGAGTCGAATTCAACTTTTCGCAATATCTGCAGGACAACGTCGCGGAGGCGGTGTCCGGGGTGAAGGGCGAGAATTCGATCAAGCTCTACGGCAATGATCTCGTCGCCCTCACCGCCACTGCGAACAAGATCAAGGCGGTGCTTTCGACCGTGCGCGGCGTGACCGACCTGTCGGTGTTCACCTCGCTGGGCCAGCCCACGATCCAGATCGACATCGATCGGGCACGGGCGGCACGTTACGGGCTCACGCCCGGCGATATCAACGCCACCATCCGCGTCGCGATCGGCGGCGATACCGCCGGTGACATTTACGAGCCGGGCAGCGATCGCCATTTTCCGATCATTGTGCGGCTAGCGCCGGAATATCGCCGCAGCGCCGAGGCGATTCAAAATCTGCGCATCGGCGCGCCGGGCCCCAATGGCATCACCCAAATTCCGCTGAGCGAGGTTGCCTCGATTACGTTGGTGTCCGGCGCGGCCTATATCTACCGCGAACAGCAGGAGCGCTATCTGCCGGTCAAGTTCTCGGTGCGTGAACGCGACCTCGGAGGCGCCATCAAGGAGGCGCAGGAGAAGGTCGCCGCACAGGTGCCGCTGCCGTCGGGATCGCGGGTGGAATGGGTCGGCGAATTCGGCAATCTGCAGGACGCGATCACGCGACTCTCGATCGTGGTGCCGATCAGCCTCATGCTGATCGCGATCCTGCTTTGGCTGAATTTTGGCTCGGTGATCGACACGCTGCTCGCGATGAGCGTGATCCCCATTGCGATCTTCGGCGGCGTGCTGGGACTTTTGATCACCGGCATTCCGTTCAGTGTTTCCGCCGCGATCGGCTTCATCGCGCTGTTCGGGATCGCGGTGATGGATGGCATCATCATCCTGTCGCAATACAACCACTTGATCGACGAAGGCGTCGACCGCGCGCGCGCGGTGATCCGTACCGGCGAACTTCAGATCCGACCGGTGCTGATGACCTGCATCATTGCGGGCGTCGGATTATTGCCTGCGGCGTTGTCTTCGGGAATCGGTTCGCAGGTGCAGAAACCGCTGGCGGTGGTGGTGGTGACCGGGATGATGCTGGCACCGTTCGTCATCCTGCTGACGCTGCCGGTGCTGATCTCATATTTTTCGCGGCGTGGGCGATAGAGCCCGCAACCTGCAGCGCGCGGCGATGCTACTGTCCCGACGGTGTCCGCAGGCCGTGCCAGGCGTCGCGCACCTGGTGGTAGTGCACCTCGGGCAGGTAGTCGGGCGTATTCAGCCCGAGGGTTCTGACATCCAGCCCGCCGATCGCGCTGAGCAGCGTGTAGGACGCGATCACGCGGTCACGCTGCGCGCCGATCAACCGCGCCTTCGCCGAAATCAGATCCTGCTGCGAATTCAGGACGTCGACCGTGGTGCGCTGGCCGCCCTCCGCTTCCCGCCGGACGCCTTGCAGCGCGACGGTCGCCGCGCGAACCTCCGACTTGGAAGCGCTAACGGCAATCTTGGAGCCTTCGTTTGCGACCCAGGCGCCAACCGCCGCGGTGCGCGACTGATTGCGCACCTGGTCCAGCACAAGTCGACTTTGCGCGGCGAGTTCCTTGGCCTGGCGGGTCTGGGATGCGGTTGTGCCGCCGTCATAGATCGGCGCGGTGATCTGTCCGGCCACACCCACCTGGTCGGTGCGTTTGGTACCTAGGGTCAGATCCGACTCGCCGCTGCGGCTCGCACTGCCTTGCAGCGTGATGGTCGGATAGAGGCTGCTTTCAGCCACATGGATGGTGGTCGACGCGACGTCGACGTCGAAGCCGGCAGCGACCACCGCAGGATGCCCCTTGAAGGCCAGCGCGATCGCCTCATCCTGGCTGTGCGGCAACAGCCGGTCCACCGGCTCGGCCGGGCTGAGCCGCGCCGGCGAGTTGCCAATCACTTGTGCATAAGTCGCCTCGCTGACCGCGAGATTGACCTCGGCGGCGTTCAGATCCGAAAGACCTCGGCTCAGCCGCGCTTCGGCCTGCGCGGTATCGGTCGGCGTGACGTCGCCGGCGCTGAGGCGTCTCTGGGTTATCCCCAGGGTTTCTCGCAGAAACGCGACATTCGCCCGCTGTGCCTCGACCAGCGCCTGATTCGCCAGCACATTGGTGTAGGCTGTCACGGCGTCGAGCAGTACGCCCTGCCCGACATTGCGCAGCGCTTCGCGGCCTGATTGCACCTGCAACTCGGCGACCCGGACGCTATTGGCGGTCTTGAAGCCATTGAATAGCGTCTGGGTCACCGTCACCCCGATCGTCCAGGGCTTCAAGCTTGCGGTCTGGATCGAATTATCCGGAAGCAGGTTGCGCACCGCCTGCATGCCCGCGCTCAGGCTGGCGATGATCTGCGGTCGGTAGCCCGCCAGCGCCTGCGGGACGTTTTCATCGGTGGCGCGTTGCCGCGCCCGCTCGGCATTGAGCTGCGGGTTGGACTGATAGGCCTTGACCAAGGCTTCCGGAATGGTTTCGGCTCGCGCCGCAACCGAAAACAGTCCGATAGCGGCGGCCAAGCATGTCCCCACGCCCCACCGAAGCACCCGCTCCTTGTCCAGACCAACGCTCCTGGCTTGCCGAACCATCTGCCCCACAGTCACCCGGAAATCCACTCAGATCCCCATTTAGCAACTCATACACGGCCTGACATCAATGCGCGACAGAGCTGGGATCAAAACCTATTCCGCTCGAATCATTCGATGATGCATCGCAAAGCCGGCTGCGCTGAGGCGAGACGCAGGGAATTGGCTGCGGGGACGGGCACGGCTCAATTTTCGAACGGCGATGACCAGCATTCCTTGCGAGAGCTGCTGCGTAAAGGGAATTGTCCATACGGGCATCGCTTGCAGCTGTCTGCCGAGCCTTCGCATCCTCGGGCAATCACCGAGCCCGAGACCATGGCCATAAACCCACGCTTCCCGTTGGCCGCCGGCTTCAAATCGGGACAAAACCATGATTTTGAAATAAAGCCACTCAGATTGGCCTTTCCGAATTCCCTCTCATGGAGTCGACAAAGAGCCGCCCGGGGATGCCCACCGAATCGACCTCGACGAGCAGCGCTACGGCGCAGGCTTGGAAAAGCGCCCGCACCAACTGACAAGACACCCAGAACCTATCGTCGACAGAATGTTCGCAATCGAACTTCTCAGTTCGGCGCCGAAGTGTTTGCGTTCACGTTCGGATGACCCACCGACAATTCTACCTCCGGATATTTCGCGCCGCCGTCCATTGCAGCGACCGGTTTCTGCCTCAGCGCACGGCGGCTATTCCTTGGCCGCCGCCCCCGACGGATCGATCAGAGTCGCGATCACCGGAAAATATGCGTCGCCCATCCCACTGTCGATGGCTTCCTGAAAGATGGCGCCGACGAGCGCTGCGCCGCGCGGCTTGATGCCCACCTGCGCGGCAAGATCGAGCGCATAGGACAGATCCTTCAACGCGTACTCGGTGGAGAACGCGCGCAGCGGAAATTCGCCTGGCACAATCGCCTTCATGCCATGGTTCCGTAGCGCAAAGCTGTCCGCCGAACCTTTGGAAAGGGTTTCCAGCAACAGCCTGGGTTCGACTCCGCTGCGTCTGGCGATCGCCACCACTTCAGCCAGCGCGTTGACCGTCTGAAACAGCACCATATTGTTGAGGATCTTGGTGATTTGTCCCGCACCCGTGCCGCCGCACAGCGTCACCTCGGTTGCGAAATGGCGGATCAGCGGTTCGATGCCGGCAAACTGCTCCGGCGAGGCGCCGACCATCACGCTCAACGTACCGTCCTGCGCGGCCTGTCGGGTTCGCGCGATCGGCGCATCGATCCAGGCTGCCCCTTTCTCCTCGAGCCGTCGCGCGAATTCGCGTGTCAGATCCACCGCCGACGTTCCGAGGTCGACCACGATCTGTCCATGCTGGACCGCGCTCAGAATGCCCGACTCGCCATCGAAGGCCGCGCGCACGTGGCGGGCACTCGGCAGACACAGGAAGATCACCGCGCTTTGGCGCACGACGTCCGCAACCGAGCCGGCGACGTTCGCACCGTCGGCCACAACCCGAGCCAGCGGCTCTTGCGCGAGATCGAACGCAACCACGGCGCGCTCGCTTTTGCGCACGAGATTGCGACAGATCGGCTCACCCATGACGCCGAGACCGATGAAGCCGATGAAATCTGGCATACGCGCCTTCTCCCTGAATGTCGTTGATTCCGGGCGCGACATGCCGCGCCCGGACATCTTCGCGTCTATTGCTTGACGAGCGGACAGCCGCCTTCGGCCAGCTGACGGAACACCTGCTCGCCCGGCTGCGAGCTCACGATCTTGTAGTAGTCGTACTTGTACCTGGACTCTTCCGGCGTTTTGACTTGCACCAGGTACATGGTGTGAAGCACTCGGCCATCGGCACGGACGGCGACGTCCTGGTTATACATGTCGTTGACCTTCAGCTCGTGCATCTTGGCAGCGACCACGGCAGGATCCGTCGTGCCCGCCGCTTTGACTGCCGCGAGATAGTGGTGCACGCCGCTGTACACGCCGGCCTGCACCATGCTGGCCACCTTGCCGCCCATCAACGCGGCGTAACGCTTCGACCAGGCACGAGTTCGATCGTTGAGGTCCCAGTAGAACGACGTGGTCACCTGCAGGCCCTGCGTCGTCCTGAGCCCGAGTGCGTGCACGTCGGTAATGAAGACCAGGAGGCCGGCGAGACTCTGACCGCCCTGCACAATGCCGAATTCGCCGGCCTGTTTGATCGCGGTTTGCACGTCGGCGCCCGAGGTCGCGAGCCCGACCACCTTGGCCTTGGAGGCCTGCGCTTGAAGCAGGAACGACGCGAAATCGGCAGTTCCGAGTGGATGCGCAGCCGAGCCAACGACCTTGCCGCCTGCGGCCTCGATGAACCTGGTGGCGTCCCGTTGCAGAGCGTGACCAAAGGCGTAGTCCGCCGCGATGAAATACCAATCCTTGCCGCCACCGCGGGTAACGGCGTCGCTGGTCATCTTCGACAGCGCATAGGTGTCGTAATTGAAATGGAAGCTCGTCGGCGAGCAGGACTTGCCGGTGAAATCGGACGAGCCCGGGCCGCTGATGACGAAGATCTTGTTCTTTTGGCGCGCGACTTCGAGGATCGCGAAGCCTGCCGAAGACGCCGCGCCGTCGGCGATCACATCGACGCCTTCATTGTCGAACCATTTGCGAGCGGTAGCGGCCGCAACGTCCGGCTTGTTCTGATGGTCGGCGAAGATGATCTCAATCTTCCTGCCGAGAATCTCGTTTCCGAACTCCTCCGCCGCGAGCTTGGCTGCTGCAACAGACCCCTGGCCGCCGTTATCAGCAAACACACCTGACTGATCGTTCAGCACTCCGATCCTGATGACGTCGTCTGCCGCCGACGCAATGCTCGCCGAAGCGGCGAGCAAGAGCGCCGCCGCGTTCAATCTCATTTTGATCGCCATCTTGAACGTCATCACTTTGCCTCCCTTTTTGGTTTTTCTGTTTGCCGCCGATGTTCTTATTACCCTTGGCGATGCGGCGGCGGCATCGAGCGGGTATTCGTTGTTGCGCAGAGGCGCGGACGCACCGGGCCTCGCGGCGGTGCTATCTGTCTCCGGTCTAACCGCACGCGGCCGTCCGCTGGTCGCGATTCCAATAGAGACTCTTGACCTGTTGATAGAGTCGCATGCCGCCAATGCCCTTCTCGCGTCCGATGCCGCTGGTCTTGAAACCACCGAACGGCGTCGAGATGCTGAGCTGCCTGTAGGGGTGATTTTCGGCGAGACTGCCGGCATTGTCGCCGATGCCTTGCGCGATGCGATTGAGCAGTCGCGCGCGTTCGTGTGGTTTCATGTCGCGCCATGCGGGCCTTCGCTGAGCGATCTCGGCCACCTGCACGGCGCGGCCGACGTCTGCCGCATTCGCGGTGCCGATCTCGCAATTCACCCGCCCATTCGCCGAATTGACCGATTTCAGCGGCTTGCCTTCGCCAACGATCCATTCGTCGCCAACGAGAAACAGCTGCGGGGTCATCGGCCAGCCTTCGCGCGCGCACCCGCGGAATCGCCTGCGAGGCGTCCGAACACCGCGCCCGCCATCAGACCGGTTCCGCCGGGGTAGTTGAAGTAGAACAGCCCGCCGACCAGTTCGCCGGCCGCATAGAGGTTCGGGATCGGCGCCTCGTCGAGGCTGACGACTTCGCCGGCTTGCGTGATCTTCAGGCCGCCGAAGGTGAAGGTGATGCCGCAGGTGACCGCGAAGGCGAGATAGGGCGGCTTGTCCAGCGTATTGGCCCAGTTGCTTTTCGGAATGCCAAGGCCTTTGGTAGTACGGCCATCCTTGACGTTCGGATTGAACGGAACATCAGTTGTGACGGCGCTGTTCCATTCGCTGACGGTGCGCATGAAGCCCGCGGGATCGATGTCATCGAGCTTCTTCGACAGGTCTTCCAGCGTGTCGGCTTGAACCTTGGTCACCTGCCGAATGCGGTATTCGTCGCGCAGCAGATGGGCAACCTTCTGATCGAAGATCTGCCAGGCAAATTGGCCTGGCTGATTGAGAATGACCCGACCGTATTTGGCGTAGGTGTAATTGCGGAAATCGGCCCCCTCATCGACGAAGCGCTCGCCGTTCGCGTTGACCATGATTCCGAACGGGTAGGAATGCTTCTGAAAGCCGTCGCCGACTGCGAGGTCGCCATGCTCCGGGGCGTTTCGATCCCAGCCAACCGCGTGGCAGCCCGACCAGTTGCCGGTCGGTCGCGCGCCGATATCGAGCGCCATCTGGATGCCGGCACCGGTGTTGAACCGCGTCCCGCGCACCTTCGCCAGATCCCACGACGGACCGAGATAGCGCGTGCGCCATTCGGCATTCGCCTGAAACCCACCGCTGGCAAGGATGACGGCCTTCGCGGAGATCTCGCGCAACTTGCCGCCCTGACGGACCCGCATACCGGTCACGGCGCCTTCGTCGTTCGTCAGCAATGACAGTACGCGCGTTTCGAACATCACGTCGATGCCCTCGCGCTTGGCCGATGTGTGCAGCGCCTCGACCAGTCCCGGACCGCCACCCCAAGCCTCGACGGTCAAACCGCCCCAGAACTTGAATCGGCCATCCACCTTGAACGCCTGGCGGCCGTAGATCGGCACGAAACGTACCCCCTTGCTGCGCATCCATTTCATGGTGGAATGGCTGCGGCGCACCAGCAGTTCGCACATATCGGGATCGGTGCGGTTCTGCGTGACGCGCGCCATGTCGTCGAAGAACTGGTCTTCGCTGTAGGTGCCGAAGTCGGTGGTTTCTTTCTCGCTGTCAGACAGGTCGGGCATCAATTCGTAAAGATCTTCCACCGTGTTGTAGGCGACCCGCATGGCGCCCGCGGTAAAGGTCGAATTGCCGCCATGCTCGCCCTCGGGCGCGCATTCCAGCACCGCGACGCTCACGCCATATTCCCGCGCTGCGAGTGCCGCGCACATCGCGGCATTGCCCGCCCCCACAACCACGACATCGTATTTGCTCATGACGATCCTATCGATGTTCCCTCGCGCGGCACCGGCGCGCCGCGCATGTCCTCAGCCACAATCCGCCTGGTCAGGCTCTGCATATCCTAAAAACAGAACGCTATTCTATTTTTATCCACAGCTGTGTATACCGCTTCCCGGGACGAACTCAAGCGGCCGGAATTCAAAACCCGATCATTGAGCAGCCGACACGCGCGGCAATCGCGTGCGCGCGGAATCATAACTTTGCGTCGTTGGCGCCCAACAATTTGGTCCCAGGTCGGACAGGTTGGGGGCTCCGGCGTGACCACCCGCGCCTCAAGTCGATTGCTCACAAGGATTCGACCCGGACGATGGCTTCGGCCAGTTGCTGCCTGGAGACCAATTCATGGCGAGCGGCGACGTAAGGTGCCTCGAAGGTCAGCGAAGCAATGTTGCGGATGTCGTTATCGGATCCATTGGGCAGCCCGATGTCGGCGAGACAAACGGGCAGCCCGAGTTTGACGAGGAAATCCCTGATCTCGAGCAGGGCATCGTCGGCGAAGCCGTTCGCGGCGAGCTGGACCAACAGACCGTAAGCCACCAATTCGCCATGCAGCGCTTGTTGCGTCTGGGGATAGGCGGTGATGCCCCGCAACATGCCATGGGCGATGGACAGGCCGCCGCCTTCGAAAGCCAGACCGGAATACAGCACGGTCGCCTCGACAACGCGTTCGAACGCGGCATTCGCCACCTCGCTCGGCACCGCCAGATCGAACACTTCCATCGCCGCCACTGCATCCGTGCGTATCACCTGGTAGCAGCTTTCCGCCAGCAGCGACGCCAACCGCGTCGGCGCCCCCTGAAAGAAATTGGGTAAGCCGGCGCCAACCGAATCGGCCACTTCGAATTTCTTGGTGATGGCGTCGCCGATTCCCGCGACGAAGAACCGGCGCGGCGCCGACCTGATCACCGAGGTGTCGACGAGGACCGCGTCGGGATTGCGGCGCAGCAGCGGCACTTCGACAATCTTGTGGTTCTCGTCGTAGATCGCCATCAGCCGGCTGGTGGGGGCGTCGCTGGAAGCGATGGTCGGAACGATGACGATCGACACCGACAGCGCATGCGCTACGGCTTTGGCCGTATCCAACGCCTTGCCGCCGCCGACACCGACGATCGCGGTGCAGGCGTTGTCGCCGATCGCAGCCACCAGGCGGTCGATCTCGCGACGCGTGCATTCACCCGTGAATGCCAACAGGTTCATTCGAATGCCATGCTTGTCGCCGAGTTCGGCGGCGACGGATTTGAACAGCGGCATCACAAAGGGATCGACCAGGGCGACCACCGCGCCGCCGTCCGCCAGACTGCCGAGACAAGGGCCAAGCCGATCGAGAGCGCCCGGGCCCTGAACATAAAGCGAGGGAAAACCGATGACCTTGATGGGCATCGCAGAGATTTTGTCCGTCATTGCAGGGAACTCAATCTTCAGTCGTGACGAAGTGAAATGGCGCGGCCGGCGTAGCGCGGAGCGGGAAGGTGCTTTTGCGACTCGAAGATCGCCTTGAAGGTCTCGTGGACGTCCGTCGACAATGGCGCCGGGCGACGGGTTTGGATCCCGACACACACCAGCAGTTGCTCGTTGGCCGCCGCAAGGTGGCCATGCTGTTCGTCCTGCATTGTCATGTAGACGTGCAGGCGGTCGGTCCCGAGCGCGAGGATGCGCAAATGCACCTGGATAGGACTGCCGAGGTGCAATTCGTGCCGATAGACGATATTGGCTTGACTGACGAATACCGTCTTTCCGGTTTCTCCGATCCGGTCGGGACCGATCCCGCATTGCGTGCAGAATTTGCAGATCGCGGCATCGAACACGGTCAGATAGGCCGCGACATTCATATGGCCGTTATGGTCGACCCAATTATCGACAATGGCAGCCCGATGAACGAGCAGGCCGTGATCGGGCGAGAGGGAGGCGGGAGGAGCAGCGGTCATCGAAGGCTCATGCCGGAAACAGCTTGCGGAGTTCGGTCTTCAGTATCTTCCCGGTCGCCGACAGCGGCATTTCGGCGATCACCTCGACCCGTTCCGGAATCCACCATTTCGCGACCTTGGCGCCGATGAAGTTCAACAGCGACGCCGGGTCGATCGGCATCTCATCGTCCTGCTGCTGCACCACGAGCAGCGGTCGCTCCTGCCATTTCGGATGCGGGATACCGATCACAGCGGCATAGCGGGCGCCCGGATAAGTCAGCGCGAGTTCTTCGAGTTCGGCGCTGGAAATCCATTCGCCACCGGACTTGATGATGTCCTTGGCGCGGTCCTTGATCTCGATATACCCTTCCGGATCAATCGTCGCCATATCTCCGGTGACCAGCCAACCGTCTCGGCTCAACGGGCTCGAGGTCTCGTTGTAGTAGCCGCTTGCGGTCCACGGGCCTCGCGCCTGCATGGCCCCGACCGAGACGCCATCGTGCGGCACGGGACGGCCGTCTTCCTCGACAAGGCGCAAGCGCGTGCCCCAGGACGCACGCCCCGACTTACCCTTGTAGGCAAGTTGTTCGGCCTTCGACAGGCGTTCGAGGCCTGGCTTCAGGCTCCCCTTGCTTGAGCACAACGATTCCGTCATGCCCCAGGTCTGCACGATACTGACGCCATGCCGCTGTTCCCAGCGCTCGATCAGCGACTGCGGCACGGCGCTGCCACTCGTGAGCAGCGACTGCAGGCTGGGAATGCTCTGGCTGTTCCGATCCAGCCAGTCGCACAACGTCAGCAACACCGTTGGCACCGCCCCTGCGATCGTCACATGTTCATCCTGCATCAGCATGCAAATCACCGCGGGGTCATGCTGCCGGCCGGGCAGCACGAGCTTTGCGCCGCACAGCGGAGCGGTGTGGGGAAAACTCCATCCGGTCGCATGAAACATGCCGGCGATCGGCATGTAGACGTCGAGCGCGCCATTGCGGTAGCCGCCGAAGAAATCCTTCGCAATGCTGGCCAGCGCGATCAACACCAAGGAGCGGTGCGAATAGAGCACGCCCTTGGGATTACCCGTCGTGCCTGAAGTGTAACACAGGATCGCCGCGGCCTTTTCGTCGAACGTCGGAAATTCAGCAAGAGCGCCGCTCGCCGCGATCAGGGCTTCGTAGTCCAGACACGCCCCCTGGGTCTCGAGCGGCGCAGGACCGTCATTGATGTAGACGACGGTTTCGACATGGCTCAGGCGGCTCCGGATCCTGCCGACGAGGTCAGCGCAACCGCTGTCGAACAACAGGATCTTCGCTCCGCCGTGGTTGACGATATAGACGACGTGGTCCTCGGATAGCCGAGGGTTCACTGTATGCAGAACGCCACCGACGCAGGGTACCGCATAAAACAGTTCAAAGTGCTGGTGCGTGTTCCAGCACAGCGACGCGACGCGATCCGATTGCGTCAGCCCGACACCCTGCAGCGCACGACCAAGCTTGCGCATTCTGTCGTAGGCCTCGCGATAGCCATAACGGTGCACCTCGCCGGCAACGCTGCGCGAAACGACTTCGGTGTCGCCATGGTAGCTCGCGGCATAGTCGATGATGGACGACAGCAGCAACGGCTCGTCCATCATCAGGCTCTCGATCATGCGCTTTTCCCGACTTTCGAAGAATCAACTTGACACACTGAATCGCGCGACGCGATAATAGAACGGCGTTCTGTAAATTGGATTATCGGCAGACGCAGGTCAAGTGGTTCGGTCTGCCGGGTGTCCGCAGCGGCATTCGCATCCCGGATCTTCAATTAAAAAGAACAGGAGTTCAGAGGGATGAAAGCGTTTCCAAGACCGGTGCCGCCAGAGCGCCAGCCCGCGGGCATGATTCCGGAAATCGTGCTCAAGGCGGAGCCTGACGACGAGCGCGTCTGGGTCCCTCTGCACGACAATGTCTGGTTTCGTCCGCTGCTGCTGAACACGGTCGAGGGCTACTGGACCAGCCTGCTGCGGGTCCGTGCGGCGGGCGTGGTCAGCGTTCATCGTCATCCGGCCCCGGTTCACGGCTACGTCATCAAGGGCCAATGGCGCTATCTGGAGCACGACTGGGTTGCGACCGAAGGCAGCTACGTGTTCGAGCCGCCAGGCGAAACCCACACGCTCGTCATCGACGAAGGTGTCGAGGAAATGATCACCTGGTTCCTCGTCAACGGGTCGATGCTCTACGTCGACGATAAGGGGGACATCACTGGTTACGCGGATGTTTTCCAGCGCATCGAATTGTGCCGCGCGCACTACATCAAGGTCGGCCTCGGCGCCGATTTCGTGAATCAGTTCATTCGATAACGAAGAGCCGACGGACGGTTCCCCGCCCGCAAGTGAAGGCGAACGCCGTCCGATCCGACAAACGAGCGACCACATGCTGACGCGCCACGCCAGTGTGATCTGAGTCCGCGCCAGGACTTCGGCCCCGCCAGCATTGCGAGCGGCAACCGAGCCAACAATGGCGGCGCGTTGTTGACCAAGAAAATCTCGGGGCGACCCGCCACCGACAGGTTGTGTTTCGTGGACAGGCCGAAGGCATCCGGTAGGCATTCAGGTGACCTGATTGCTGATCGGCCATCGATGCTGCCGCTGAACGCAGGCTCCGGCAAGGTCAGGGCGCCATAATATTACAGGGGAGGAACTATGCAGCAGAATCGTCGGGGCCTCGGCCCATTGTCACGTCGTACAGTCTTGATCGCAGGGGCATCCGTGATCGCCACGCGCGCATTCGGTGCGCCAGACGCCAAAGGACTCGGAACCGCGGAGCAGCCGGTAAAACTCCGGATGATCGCCGATGCGGCCTATGCCAATGCCTGGCAAGCCGGCATGGTCCCGGAATTCAACAAGACCTATCCATACATCAATGTCACGATCGACCCGGTGCCCTATGCCGAGTTGCTTGCAAAGATCATGCTCGATGCGACGGCGGTGGAACCGGTTTACGACATCATTGTCGCCGACGATCCATGGGTTCCGCAGATCGCGCAGACCGGTGCCTTGCTCGATCTCCGCAAGGAAACCGCCGCCTGGACCGCCAAGGACTACGACTGGGACGATTTCAATGCTGCGCCCTTGGCAGCCACTGAATGGAAGGGGATTCAGTACGGCGTGCCCTTTCGCTCCAACATGCTGCTGATGTTCGTCAATAAGACATTATACAAGAAAGCCGGCCTCCCGGTGCCGACAGCGGCGCTGACCTGGGACGAATATCTGGCGCAGGCTCCGAAGCTGGTGCAGGACACCAACGGCGACGGCACCGTCGATGCGTGGGCGATCGATACCTATTTCAAGCGCGATCAGCTGACTCCGACGATCTGGCAGGCCATCTTCAATTCCTACGGCGGCCAGCTGATCGACGCCAACAACAAGCCCGCCTTCAACGACGAGATCGGCGTCAAGGCGCTGAAGATCCATGTCGAGCTGCTCAAATATGCCCCGCCCGGCTCCGTCAGCCATGGCTACAGCGAAGCCCTCTCCTCCTTCCGCCAGGGACAGGCGGCGACGAGTTTCATGTGGGGCAGCGTCTACCGCAACAGCGCGGTCGATCCGAAGACCACGAAGCTGACGCCGGAAGAGGTCGGGATCCAGGTGATGCCGGTCGGCAGCGCCCATGCCGGCGCGCATCGCGGCATTGCCAGCGGCACCATCCAGAGCAAGAGCGCGCACAAGGAAGCTGCGTGGGCCTTGCTGCAATGGTTCAGCTCGAGAGAGGGCGAACGCTGGCACAGCAACACGCTGGGCGGCTTCCCGGCCCGCAAATCCACGCTGACCAGCAAGCCCGACAGCGACTGGCTGGTCCCGGTGTTCGCCGCGCTTCAGCAAGGATACGACACCGCCGAGGCCGGCAAGATGTGGCGCCTGCGTCATCCGAAGTCGGATGCCGTTCAGCAGGTGCTGGCGGATGCGGTGGCGGCGGCTATTTCCGGACAAGCGACACCGGAAGCCGCGCTGCAGACCGCCTCGACCAGGGTCGAAAAGATTCTGAAATAGGACCAACCGTTCATGGCTATTCTGCGAGCGACCCAAGGGTCCGCACGGCATCCACGCATCGAAAGGCTGGCGGATTTCGCCAGCCGCTGGGCGTTCATGACGCCGGCGAGCGTGATCCTGCTGGCCATGTTGGCCTACCCCATCATCTACACGATCGAGATCAGCTTCTCGGAACTGGACCTCAGCACGTTCACCGCGACGAACTGGGTCGGATGGGACAACTATGCCGAAGTGCTTCAGGACGAGCGCTTCTGGGCCTCGCTCAAGGTGACGGGCATCTATCTGGGGCTGGCGCTGCCGCTGCAGATGGTGCTGGGCTTTGCAATTGCCTATCTGGTCAACGTCGAATGGACGGGGCGCGGCGTGATCCGCGCCCTGTTTCTGATACCGATGGTGGTAGCTCCCGTGGTGGCGGGAGGCGTGTGGCGCATGCTGCTCGATCCGCTCTACGGCCTCACCAACTACGCGCTCGGCTTCGTCGGCCTCGGTCCGTATGACTGGCTGGGCAATCCGACGCTTGCGATGATGACCATTGTCATCATCGACACCTGGCGCTGGACACCTTTCATCGTACTGATCGCGACGGCGGCTATCCTGGCGCTGCCGCGCGACATCTTCGAGGCCGCCGAGATCGACGGCGCGAATTGGTGGACGACGCTGTGGTCGATCACCCTTCCGCTGCTGTTGCCGATGATCGCCGCCACCTTCGTCGTCCGCTGGCTCGGCGCGGTGAAGATGTTCGACATCGCGCTCGCCTCGACCAATGGCGGGCCCGGCGCCTCGACTCAAGTCATCAACCTGTTCATCTACGAGGAAGCGTTCCACTCGCTGAAATTCGCCGAATCCGCCGCCATGGCCGTCCTCGTGCTGATCGCGACCATGGTGCTGACGGCGCTGTTCCTGCGCGGCAGCCGCATGCTGGAGGAGATGCATTGACCGTCACCGTCTCGTTGACCGGACGCCGCCGGAGGGCGCACGTCGGCAGGTCGCTGCGCATAGCGGGCGGCATCACCGCTTCGCTGCTGTTCCTGTTCCCGGTGTTCTGGATGATCCTGACGTCGTTCAAGCAGCAGAGGGACATCTTTACGACGCCACCGACGTTCTTGTTCACGCCGACGCTGGAAACCTACATCACCTATCTGCAGCGCGGCATCATTCCCTATCAGATGCTGAACACGGTGATCGTTGCGTTCGGCGCCGGGATCATCTCCATCGTGGCGGGCTCGATGGCCGGCTACGCGCTGTCCCGCCTGAAGATTCGCGGAGCGACCTTCATCGGCGTGCTGATCCTGATGTCGCGTGGCGTTCCGCCGATCGCGCTGGCCGTGCCGATGTTCCTGGTCGGGCGCAGCCTCGGCCTGATCGACAAGCACATCATCCTGATCCTCGCTTACTGCACGTTCCTGATTCCCTACGTGATGTGGCTGATGCGCGGTTTCTTCATGGCGCTGCCGAAGGAACTGGAAGAATCGGCGATGATCGACGGCTGCAGCCATTTCGGCGCCTTCTTCAAGATCATCGTGCCGATCTCGCTGCCCGGCTTGCTGTCGACGCTCATCTTCTGCGTGATCCTGGCCTGGGAGGAACTGCTGTTCGCCATCGTGCTGACCAGCCGCAACGCTTCGACCATTCCGGTCGCGATCGCGGGCATCGCCGGGGACACGGTCAACGGCGCTAATTGGGGGGCGTTGACCGCGGTCGGGACGCTGACCGTCATCCCCGTGGTGATCTTCGCGATGCTGGTTCAGAAGTGGCTGATCCAGGGCCTGGCCGACGGGGCGGTCAAGGGGTGAGCCACCACGGCGCCACCTCGATGTTCACAAATTGCTCGACAATCTCCCGCGCGCTGCTCCAGACGCGCGGACCACAAGGGGTCACGCATGGGTAGCGTTCGAATTGACAATGCGCGTAAATCCTACGGGACGCTGGAGGTGCTCCACGGTGTCTCTATCGACATTCCCGACGGCGAGTTCGTCGCCCTGGTCGGCCCTTCGGGCTGCGGCAAATCCACCCTGCTCCGGATGATCGCCGGACTCGAGGACATCACCGACGGCACGATCACAATCAGTGACCGGGTGATCAACGACGTCCCCTCGAAGGACCGCGACATCGCCATGGTGTTCCAAAACTATGCGCTGTATCCGCACATGACCGTGCGCGCCAATATGGCCTTCGCGCTCCGTCAGAGGAAATTTCCGAAAGCGGAGATCGACCGGCGTGTCGCGGACGCGGCGCGAATCCTCGGCCTGAATCACCTGCTCGAGCGCAAGCCGCGGGCGCTGTCGGGCGGCCAGCGGCAGCGCGTCGCGATGGGCCGCGCAATCGTCCGCGACCCGAACGTGTTTCTCTTCGACGAACCCCTGTCCAATCTCGACGCCAAGCTCCGCGTGCAGATGCGTTCGGAATTGAAGGAGCTCCACCAGCGGCTCGCGACGACGACGGTCTATGTCACGCACGATCAGATCGAGGCCATGACGCTGGCAGATCGCGTCGTGGTGATGAACGGAGGAAGGGTCGAGCAGGCCGGCAAGCCGCTGGATCTTTACGACAAGCCGCAAAGCCTGTTTGTCGCCGCGTTCATCGGTTCGCCGCAGATGAATTTCTTTGCGGGGCAGGTGCACAGCCCCGACCGGCTGACGCTCGATGGCGGCGTCGAGCTCGCCCTGCCTCGATCGCAGCAACCCTTGACGGGGCAAGTCACGCTGGGCGTCCGGCCGGAGCACCTGATCTTGAGCGAATCGGGCTGGCAGGCGACGGTCTCGGTGGTCGAGCCGACAGGTTCGGAAACCCAGATCACGGCGCGCATCCAGGGCGAATTGGTCCGCGTGGTGATTGCAGGACGCACCAATGCGGGTCCCGGCGACAGCATCATGTTGAGCGTGGAGGCCCGGCACCTTCACGTGTTCGACACCGCCAGCGGCAAACGGCTCTAGCATGTGAGGGCTAGGTGGGGATTGACAGCCAGGTCGGGGCTGCCGATCCTTGAGGCGCCGACGGGGTTCAGGTCATCCGGAGCTGCGACAAATCCAATGGCGAGGTCGGGCGCGGACCTAGCCGTACTGAACCGGATGCCCGGCGGACGGTTGTCGATCGCAGCAACGGCATGCCTGTCTTTGGCTCCTGTTCAGGTCCTGCAATAAGTCGAATGGGGATTCTCTGATTCGGGCCCACGACATCGACCGTCTGCCACGGTCTGATGGCTCTCAGTAACGTCTCGATGGATGATAGTTGAACACCATGAAAGCGAAGAAGCGCCCGAAGCAGGGCCCCTTGAAAGTCGCGGCGCTGGAGCGGGCGCTTTCCATCCTCAAGGTGTTCGAAACCGTTGAAATCCCCGTGACTCTGGCGCGGCTGTCTGAAGCGACCGGGCTCTACAAGAGCACGATCCTTCGGCTGCTCGGCTCGTTCGAGGATTTCGGCTACATCCGCCGAACTCTGGATGGCGCCTATGCTCCCGGCCCGGCGGCATTTCGGCTCGGCATCGCCTACAAGAATTCCTTTCAACTCGACGCCGCGATCGATGCCGCGCTGCGGAAGCTTGTCGCCCAGGGCACCGAGAGCGCCTCGTTCCACGTTCTCGATGCCGACCGGCGGCTCTGTGTTCAAAGGGTCAATTCCGGCCATTCGACCCTCGATACCATCAATGTCGGCGATGTCCTGCCGCTGGATCGCGGCGCCGCCGGCAAGATTCTGCGCAGCTTCACCGACGAGGCGGATCCCAGCCTGGACGCGGTGCGCCGCCAGGGCTGGGCGTTTTCCGATGGCGAGCGCGATCCGTCCTGCGCCGCGCTCGCAGCACCGGTCTTCGGAATGGGGCATGAACTGATCGGCGCAATCTCGCTCTCGGGGCCGCGCGAACGCTTCACGAAACAAACAATCGCCAGCATGACGAAACTGCTACTCGACAGCGCGGCCGAGCTTTCGCGACTGGCGATCAATGACGCGCGTGCCAGAGCGGTTTCCGGCCCGCCGACTACTTCCGCACGATGACGCGACGACTGCGACGCCGAGTTGCGGAACAAGCGCAGCGATCGCCACGGGCCCGTCCGACCGCGATGCGCCACCGCACGACCATCGAGCAATTGAGTACGGAGATCGTCGCGGTCGGGGGGATGCCTAATCGGACGACGCGGACTGCGTAAAATCAGGCTTTGGCGAGGTCGTTGACACGCTGCACGCCTGCCGCCTCCATCCCGACCCAGGCGGCGGAAAGCGAGCCGGCCAGATCGATGGCCCTGCACCCGGCCTCGACGAGAACGGCGTCAAAGCCCAGCCGGCGTGCGTCGACGGCGGAATAATAGACGCAGAAGTCGGTCGCGAGCCCTGCAAGGAAGATTCGTCGCAGGCTGCGCTCTCGCAAATAGCCGGATAATCCCGTGGGCGTGCGCCGATCGTTTTCATAGAACGCCGAATAGGAATCGATTTCGGTACGAAACCCCTTGCGGATGATCATCTCCGCGCGCTCCGTCTGCAATCTCGGATGAAAAGCAGCCCCGGGCGTGCCCTGTACGCAATGGTCAGGCCAAAGCGTCTGCTGGCCATAAGGCATCGCGATGCCTTCAAACGCAGCGGCGCCGGGATGCGAACTGGCGAAGGAGCTGTGACCGGACGGATGCCAGTCCTGGGTCAGCACGATATGAGCAAACTGTTCGGCAAGGTGATTGATGACGGGAACCACGGCATCGCCGTCGGCGACTGCAAGCGCTCCACCAGGGCAGAAATCGTTCTGCACATCGATGATCAACAGTAGATCGTCGTCGTTGATTCGGATCGGCATTTCTCACCTGCGTTTGAAGATCTGCATAATTAGCGCAATGGAGCGGAAACTGCCATCCATCAAACAAAACGCAATTGTTTGTGTGCCAACGAAAATCTACCTTGATCCCAGTTGCGAGGTACGCGCAAAATAGGCTTATGCGATGGCGCTGAATCCAGAGGAAACTCCGTGGCCCACGACGAACCGCAGGCGGCCGGTACGACCAAGCTGATGATCCGGAATATCGGCCTGCTCTTGAGCGGCGCCTTGGAAAAGCCGATTCTCGACGCCGACACCATCGTGGCGGTGAACGGCAAGATCACCGCAATCGGCCGAGCCAAGGATGTCGATACCGAAGGCGCAACGACCGTCGTCGATGCCAACGGCACCACCGTCGCACCTGGCCTGATCGACAGCCATGTCCATCCCGTTGCCGGCGACTGGACGCCACGGCAAAACCAGATCGGCTGGATCGACAGCTTCCTGCACGGCGGCGTGACGACGATGATCTCGGCGGGTGAGGTTCACATGCCCGGTCGCCCACGCGACGTCGTCGGGTTGAAGGCGATGGCGATCTTTGCCCAGCGCGCGTTCTGGACGCTGCGCCCGGGAGGCGTGAAGGTCCATGCCGGCGCACCGGTGATCGAGTGCGAAATGGTCGAGGAGGATTTCAAGGAACTGGCCGCGGCCGGCGTCAAGCTGCTCGGCGAGGTCGGCCTCGGCGGCGTCAAGGACGGTCCGACCGCGCGAAAGATGGTCGGATGGGCGCGCAAATACGGCATCCAGAGCACGATCCATACCGGCGGCCCGTCAATTCCGGGCTCCGGCCTGATCGACAAGGACGTCGTGCTGGAGGCAGACACCGACGTGATCGGCCACATCAATGGCGGCCATACTGCCCTGCCCGACGACCAGATCCGCTGCATCTGCGAGGGCTGCAAGCGCGGCCTTGAACTCGTTCACAATGGCAACGAGCGGTCGGCCCTCTACACATTGCGAATTGCGCGCGAGATGGGCGACCTCAATCGGGTGATCCTCGGCACCGACTCACCCGCGGGTTCCGGTGTTCAGCCGCTCGGCATTTTGCGCATGGTCTCGCTGTTGTCGTCGCTCGGCGAAGTGCCCGCCGAACTCGCGTTCTGTTTCGCCACCGGCAACACCGCACGGATGCGGGCGCTGGACTGTGGGCTGATCGAGGTCGGACGCTCCGCCGACTTCGTCATCATGGACAGGGCCCAGCACTCCGCAGGCAAGACCATCCTTGAGAGTGTGCAACTCGGCGACCTTCCGGGCATCGGCATGACCATCATCGACGGCATCGTCCGCACCCAGCGCAGCCGCAACACGCCGCCGGCGACCAAAGTGCCGATGATCGTCGGGCATTGAGACGCAGCGCTTCGCAAGAGTGCGATTGATCGATGCCTTGAGCTCGTCATTGCGAGCCACCGGGTCCGGCTTCGCCGGCCCGATGACAGGCTCCGCGAAGCAATCCACGGGCGCCAGGCTCTGAGCTTCTGGATTGCTTCGTCGCTACGCTCTTCGCAATGACGAACGCAGGCTCTCAACGCATCTTGCGCAGCAGCGCGAGCAGCGTCTCGCGCTCCGTCGGGTCGAGCGGCGCTAGCGTCTCCCTGGTGATCGCGAGCGCGTTGTGAATGGCCTTTTCCGCGAGTTGCTGACCGGCGCGTGTCAGGCTGACAAGCAGGCGGCGGCCATCTTCCGGGTCAGGGCTTGTCTCGGTCAGGCCGCGGGCGGTCAGGCGGTCGATCACGCCCTTGATGGTGGCGACATCCATCGCCGTCAGCCGCCCGAGCTGATTCTGGGAGCACGGTGCGGTCTCGTTCAGCTTGGACAGCGCCGCCCACTGCGTGGGCGTCAAATCGGTTCCGATTTCACGCGCGAAGATGGCGGCGTGGCGCTGCCACACCTGGCGGAGAATGAAGCCGATCTGCTCATCGAGAACGTAGGCAGGCCGCGATGTCTTGATTCGAGATCTGGCCGAAACGCTTCTGCTCATCGTCTTGCGCAGCCCCTTTACAGCGCTAGATGCGCGTCGCGAATATCCGGCCGCTCGTCTAGCTCGCGCATCGTGCCGCTGAAGCAGATCCGGCCACGTTCGATGATGTAGGCGCGGTCACAAATCAGCCTGGCGAAATGCAGATTCTGTTCGGAGACCAGCATACTGACGCCCGCCTCCTTCATGGTCAGGATCGCATCGACCATCTGCTCGACGATCTTCGGCGCCAGTCCCTCCGATGGCTCGTCAAGCAGCACCAGCGACGGATTGCCCATCAGGCTTCGGGCGATCGTCAGCATTTGCTGTTCACCGCCGCTCATGCTCCCGCCGGCGCGGCCGCGCATTTCACCCAGATTCGGAAACAGTGAAAACAGCTTTTCCCTGGTCCAATGCGGCGCGCCGGGCCTGACCGGCTGACGGCCGACCTCAAGATTTTCGTCGACCGTCAGATCGGTGAAGATACGCCGCTCCTCCGGCACATAGCCGAGGCCGCGACTGACGATCGCATGAGTCGGCTGATCCGACACATCGCTGCCCTCGAACACGATGCGGCCGGTGCGCTGCTCAACCAGGCCGATGATGGAGCGAAAAGTCGTGGACTTGCCGGCGCCGTTGCGGCCCAGCAGCGCCACCACCTCGCCATCGCCCACATCCAGCGCAACATCGAACAGGATGTGGGCGGGGCCGTAATAGCTGTTCAGCCCCTCGACCGAGAGCTTCATGCCGATTGCCCCTCGCGATGGCGCGCGTCGTAAACGAGACCTTCGCCAAGATAGATGGCGCGGACCTCGGGGTTGCGCCGAACGTCTTGGGGCGATCCTTCCGCGATCAATGTGCCGCGATTCAGCACCAGGATCCGATCGGCGTGCTCGAACACCACATCCATGTCATGCTCGGTGAAGAGGACACCGATCGATTTTTCCCGGGCGATCGACGCCGTCAGCCGCATCAGCTCAATGCGTTCGCGCGGCGCCATGCCGGCGGTCGGTTCGTCCATCAGCAGCAGCTTCGGTTGGTTGGCGAGCGCGATGGCGAGTTCGAGCCGCTTGAGATCGCCATAGGCGAGCTCGCCGCACGGTCGCTCGGCGTAGCCGGCCATCCCGACCCGCTCCAGCAGATCGCGGGCCTCCTGCTGCGCGAGCCGCGGCATCGAGGCCCAGAAATTGAACAATCGCCGGCCATACGACGCCAGCGCGACCTGGATATTTTCGCGCACCGTCATGGTGGGAAACGTCGCCGTGATCTGAAAAGTGCGGCCGACACCGAGCCGCCAGATTTCGCGCGGCTTCTTGTAGGTTGTGTCCTGGCCGAGCAGATTGATCCGGCCGGCACTCGGCGTGGTCTGGCCGTTCAGCATATCGAAG
This sequence comes from Rhodopseudomonas sp., assembly GCF_013377015.1. GTDB lineage: Bacteria > Pseudomonadota > Alphaproteobacteria > Rhizobiales > Xanthobacteraceae > JARJEH01. The sequence goes on from NZ_JACABA010000003.1 coordinate 459,075, forward strand.
CAAGTGCTCTTGCCCGCGCCGTTCGGCCCGATCAGCGCCAGGATTTCGCCGGCCTTCAGCGCAAACGACACGCCGCGCACGGCATGGACGCCGCCATAGGACTTGTCCAGGTCGACGACCGACAGCAAGTTCGGCGCGGTACTCATTCCGCTGTCCCGATCCGCGATGCGAGGAGCGGAGGCTCCGGACGAGGCCGCCGGCGCTGCCTGATGGTTTCCAGCACTCCGACGATGCCCTTTGGCAGCGCGATCACCACCAGCACGATCACCCCGCCAAGGATCAGCTTCGACAGATCGGTTTGGCTGACCAGAAAGATGCTGAGCGCCTTGTAGACGATGGCGCCGACCACGGCGCCCGACACCGTCTCGACGCCGCCGAGCAGCACCATGACCAGCGCATCGACCGACAGCGAAATCCCGAGGCTGTCCGGAAACACGCTTCCCTTAAGGTAGGCGAACAGCGCGCCCGCAATCCCCGCAAAGGTGCCCGCAATCACAAAGGCGGTCCATTGGATCAGCTTGCCGTCAATCCCGATCGCGTCGCTGCGCCGAGGGGAATCGCGCGTCGCCCGAAGCGCATAGCCAAACGGTGAGAACACGATGTTTCGGAGTACGGCGACCGCAAGTGCGGCGACGCCGATCGCGAGCCAATAGAAATGCGATGGACTCGCCGCCCATTTTTCCGGCCAAACGCCAAGAATACCATTGTCGCCGCCGGTCACCTCGACCCATTGGAACGCGATCGACCAGACGATCTGCGCGAAGGCCAGCGTCAGCATCGCGAAATACACGCCGGACAATTGCACTGCAAAGAACCCGAACAGTGCCGCGCCGGCGAGCGCGAGCGCCGGGCCGAGCAGCAGGCAGGTGATCATCGGCAGACCGGCCATCTTGGCCAGAAACGCGACGCCGTAAGCGCCGAGTCCGAAATAGGCGGCGTGGCCGAACGAAGCGAGACCGCCGACCGACATCATGAAATGCAGGCTCGCGGCGAAGATGACGAAGATCGCAATCTCCGAGCCGACGGTCAGCGCATAATTGCCCGCGAACAGCGGCAACGTCGCCGCCAGCAGCAGCGCGGTAACCGCCGCCAGCCGCCCTTTCGATGACAATGGCCGCCAGGGATTGACGGTGAGCCCGGGCGTGCGGCGCGCGGTGACCTCCGGCTTGCCGAAAAGGCCCCATGGCCGGACGATCAGCACCGCGGCCATCACCAGAAACAACAGGATGATGGAAATCTTCGGAAAGATCAGGATGCCGAAAGCGTTCAGCTCCGAGACCAGCACCGCCGCCACGAAGGCGCCTATGATACTGCCGAGGCCGCCGATCACCACCACCACGAAGACGTCGACGATGATCCGCAGATCCATCGCGTGATGCACCGCATCGCGCGGGATCTGCAGCGCGCCGCCGACCGCGGCCAGAAACACCCCGAGCGCGAACACGCTGGTGAACAGCCATTTCTGATTGACGCCGAGCGCCGCCACCATGTCCCGGTCCTGGGTCGCAGCGCGAACCAGCACGCCCCAGCGGGTGCGCTGGAAGATGAGCCACAAGGCGCCGAGCACCACCGGACCGAGCCCGATCAGGAACAGGTCGTAGCTCGGCACGTTCTGGCCGAAGAAATCCACCGCGCCCTTGAAACCGGGCGCGCGGCGGCCCAGCAGGTCGCTCGGCCCCCAGATCAGCACCACCAGATCCTCGACCATCAGGGTCAGCCCGAAGGTCGCCAGCAGCTGGAACAATTCGGGCGCGTGATAGATCCGCCGCAGCAGCACCATCTCGACCAGCACGCCCAACGCCGCCACGATCAAGGCGGCAGCGACGACGCCACCCCAGAAGCCGATCGCGCCGGAAAACCGCTCGGTCAGCGTGAACGCCACATAGGCCCCGAGCATATAGAACGCGCCATGGGCGAAATTGACGATCCGGGTGACGCCGAAGATGATCGACAGCCCCGAGGCGACCAGAAACAGCGACGCCGCGCTGGCGAGGCCGGTCAGGAACTGGACAACATAAAACGCCATCAGCAATCCACGCGGGAGAAGACTGCGGGCGCCGAAGCGCCCGCAGCTGATGATTCACTCGGCAGGGCGGAGCTTTGCGACTTCGGCGTCGCTCGGCAGATAGTCCGCGCCCTTGCGATAAACCGAGTCCACCATGACGCCCTTGCCGTCTTTCAGCGCGGTCTTGCCGACGAAGGCGCCGAGCGTCGACTGGTGGTCGATCTTGCGGAAGGTGATCTCGCCGAACGGCGACGGCACCGACAGGCCCTCGGCCGCCGCGATCAGCTTCTCCGGATCTTCCGACTTGGCCTTGGCGAGAATCGCCGCCGCCGCCTTGATGGTCTGGTAGCCGACAATCGATCCGAGCCGCGGATAGTCATTGTACTTGGCCTGATATGCCTTCAGGAAGGCGGCGTGCTCCGGCATCTTGACGTCGTACCAGGGATAGCCGGTGACGATCCACCCAGCCGGAGTTTCGTCCTTCAGCGGATCGAGATATTCGGGCTCGCCGGTGAGGAAGCTCACCACCGCGCGATCCTTGAACAGACCGCGGGTGTTACCTTCACGGACCAGCTTCACCAGATCGGCGCCGAAGGTGACGTTGAGGATGGCTTCCGGATTCGCCGCGGCAACCGCCTGCACCACCGGACCGGCGTCGATCTTGCCCTGCGGCGGCCACTGCTCGTCGACCCACTGGATATCGGGCCGCTTCTCTGACATCAACTTCTTGAATACCGCCACCGCGGACTGGCCGTATTCGTAGTTCGGCGCGATCGTCGCCCAGCGCTTGGCCGGCAGTTTGACCGCCTCCTCGACCAGCATTGCGGCCTGCATGTAGTTCGAGGGCCGCAGCCGGAAGGTGTAGCGGTTGCCCTTGGCCCAGGTGACGGCATCCGTCAGCGGCTCGGCGGCGAGGAAGAACACCTTGTTTTGCTTGGCGAAGTCGCTGACCGCGAGGCCGATATTCGACAGGAAGGTGCCGGTCAGCATCGCCACCTTCTCGCTCGATACCAGTTCATTGGCGGCGGTCAGCGCGTCGGCGGGCTTGCCGCCGTCGTCCTTGGAGACGACAACGAGCTTCTTGCCGTCGATGCCGCCGGCGGCGTTGACTTCATCGACCGCGAGCTGCCAGCCCTTGCGGTACGGCTCGGTGAAGGCAGGCAACAGCGAGTAGCTGTTGATCTCGCCGATCTTGATTTCGCTTTGCGCCATGGCGGGCTGCGCCATGCCGAACAGCATCACCGCCAGTGCCGCACCCAGGAAATGTCCGTTCCGTCGCATCCGTACCCTCCGATGTTTGAAGAAATTAGCGTAGACCGTCTTCACCCTTGATCTCTGCGACCGTCAATCCGCCGACGCGCGGCAGCGGCCTGCCGCTGTCGGTGACAGCGACCGCCACCATGATTTCATTTGCGCGCGGCGCGTCATTGATTTGCACTTCCATACCGTCGAAGTGGCTGCGCACGAAGGCCGCATCCTTGTGGCCGAGCGGGATATCCAGCGTCGTCCCCGGCCCGCTCCGCTTTTTCGACGACGGAATCAGTGCCGCGCCCTTGCCGAGCACCTTGCGCACCGGCGCGCCCATCTTGGGGTGCAGGATCGCCGCCGCATGCTCGAGTTCGCCGTTCTCACCGACCGCGGCGGCCTTGCCGTAGCTCTGCGCCTTGGCGCCGTCGATTCCCAATGCCGCGACCGCCCGCTGCGCCAGCAACTCGCCGAGTTCCTCGCCGATCGCAATCAGCGGCGACAGATCCTCGACGTACCTGCCTGCGAACGGGTTTTCGATTACCGCTATGGCCGCCGCCCGTCGGGTCGGTGGTGCGACCGTCTGCCCCATTTCAAGATAGGTCTCCTCGACCACCGTGACGATCTTGCGTATGACCGCGCTCATCGTTGTCCGCCCCGCTGCCTGATACCGCCGATCTCACACATGTATCACGCCTTCCGCTGCCGAGTGGCGGAGTATCGGACGAAATTCGGGCGTTTGGATCGCTTTCGTCCCCACTCCAATCAGCTCGCCCTGCAAGCGCAATGCGGCGCCCTCGATCAATCCTGCGCCGAGCAGCTGTCGTGCGCGAGCGGCGCCAGCTTCGAGTGCGTCGTCGACCTCGTCGCGTGACAATTCCCCGACATCGCGGGTGACCAGGCGCGCGCCAAGATCGCTGTCAGGCTGCAAATCGCATGCCCGGCAACGGAGGATCGCAGGGTGTCCGGGCAAATCGACCGCGTTGGCAATGACGGTGGCTGCGGCGTCGGCCTGCGACGCGGCCCGCGCCAGCACGGTGACGGCATCGGCAATGCCGAGCGAGAAACTGCGGCCGTGGCGGCCACTGGTCGCGATCCCGCGCGTCGGGTCATCAGCATCGATGGTCATGGTCCGTAGCGAGCCGGGCACGTCCGGCCGGTCGGCAAGGCCCACCGTAAAATTTTCGGGGCCGGCGAGATGCAGCGCGATGTCGCCGCCATTGTTGACGTAGGCGCGCGAAAGTTGCGCATTCTCGGTCATCGCCGCAAGGATCTCTTCTGCGACGGCGCCCGCGACCGCCGCCATCGGCGTGATGAAGCCATCCGCGGCAAACGACGCCACCGCATGATGCATGCGGCGCGCGACCAAGCCTAGCAGCAGGCACCGCGTCGAGGTGGCGGCGGTGCGCAACAGCGGCAGTTCCGCGCAAAGCTCGTCGAGCAGACCAGTGAAGCGGCGCATAGCGGCTCCATACGCCGCGTGAACGTCTGCGTTGCTCCCGCTCGCTTCGATGATCAAATCAATTGGACCATCCTGCAGATGCAGCCGCTTGCCGTCGGCGAGAAAATTTATCTGCGGGGTCCTTGTCACGTCCACTCTCCCGGCTTGGGGGACGCAGGCATCTGCAGCATCTCGATATTGTCCTTCACCGACGCCAGCGGACGAACGTGATCCATGTGGCCGCCGAGGGCCGCATAGTCCGACAGCCGCAGCGTGAACTCGATCGGCGCCACCAGCGCCGGGGTTGGGACATAGCCGAAGGCACGCGCCGGCAATCGGGTGACATCGACCATGTAGGTGATGCCGCCGCCCGGCCAAACATAGACCGGCGCACCGCCGGCGGTGACCCGGGTCAGGGCATCCTTCACCGAGCGTGTCAGCCGAACCGGATTGTCGGTGACGCCGGCGCGCAGCGATCCGCCGGCGCCCGCCATGAACAGCACGGTGCACAGCGCCGGCTCGCAATTCTCCTTGATTCGCTCGACCGACGCCTGCAATTCGGGCGGCATCTGCTTTTCGACGGGTTTCAGCGCCGCATCGAGTTGGTAGAACGCGGCATGTTCTCCGGTCGTGCTGACCATCAGCATGGTCAAGCCGGCGCGCGCCTTTTTCGCATCGAATGAACCGAGCACCGAGAGCGGATCGGAAATATTCGTCCCGCCCCAACCGGTACCGGGCTCGGCGACCTGAAAATAGCGGCCCGGCGTCGACCGCCGCCCCTTCATTTTGATCCCGGTGTCAGGAATATCGAGCATTTTTCCGGCCTGGTGCTCGCTGAGCACCCCGGTGATGTGATCATCCACCACCACCACCTCATCGACCTTGCCCTGCCATTGCTTGGCGAACATCCCGATGGTCGCCGAACCGCAGCCGACCCGCATCCGTTCCTCGTGAACACCGTTGACGATCGGAGCATGACCAGCCTGCACCACCACCGTGGCGCCGCCATCGATCGTCAGCTCGACCGGCTTGCAATTGCTCAGATCCATCAACGCATCGCAGGTGACGCGGCCTTCCTTCTTGGAGCCGCCGGTGAGGTGATGGACGCCGCCCAGCGACAGCATCTGCGAGCCGTATTCGCTGGTGGTGACATGGCCGATCGCTTCGCCCTGCGCCCGCACCGTCGCGGTCTCGGGTCCGAGATAGCGGTCGGTGTCGATCTTCACCTTGACGCCGCAATAGCTGAAGATGCCCTCGGTCACCACCGTGACCATGTCGACGCCGTCGATCTCCGAAGAAACGATGAAGGGCGCGGGCTTGTAATCTGGATAGGTGGTGCCGGCGCCGACCGCCGTCACGAAGATATGCGGCTCGTGAACGATCTTGCCATCCCAGTCGCCTGTGGTCTGGAACGGCACCAGCCGTCCGCCGTGCGACACCGTGCGCTGCAGCAGGATATGCGGATCGACCCGCACCAACTGACCATCGAGATTAGCGTAACGGTCGCAGGCACCCGCCGCCCCCGGCTTGATGTAGCACATCACCGGGCAGGCGTCGCAGCGGATCTTGTCGTCGGCAGCGGTCGGTTCGGTCGACATGAACGAGCTCACGGGCCGGCGTCGATCTGCCGGACGGCCAGATAGTTAGCGACGCGTCGAAAACGTAGTTGAGCGGCTTCGATGATTCGCGGCTGCTCCGCCGCAGCTTGTTTGTATACGAACGATGTTGCGGTCGGCGCCGGTTGCTGTCAAGCCGCTTGCGTTCGGCGACCAGCCACTGCCGAATAATAGCTCATTTGCCTCGCCGGATTGTTCACAAACCGGGCAGCGGCTTCTGCGCAGGCAGCCGCGCTTGCACGTTTGTGTACAAACGGTATCTTCCGACGAGACAACGCGACTGATTGCAGTGCAAACGCCAAGCCTGGACCACAAGCATGACGGAGCCGCCGATCCGCCTCAACGTCAACGGCAAAACGCATGACGTCGCGGCCGCCCCGGACACCGCTTTGCTTTATGTGCTGCGCAATGATCTCGCATTGAACGGACCTAAATTCGGCTGCGGGCTCGGCGAATGCGGCGCCTGCACCGTGTTGATCGACGGCGTTGCCGCGCGGTCCTGCGTGATCCCGATCGAAGGCTGCGTCGGACGCGCGATCGTCACGCTCGAGGGGCTCGGCTCACGCGATCACCTCGACCCGGTGCAACAGGCCTTCGTTACCGAGCAGGCCGCGCAATGCGGCTATTGCCTAAACGGCATGATCATGACCGCGAAGGCGCTGCTGCTACGCACCTCCCATCCGTCGGAAACCGAGGTTCTGGAAGCGTTGCGCTACAATCTTTGCCGCTGCGGCGCGCATATTGAAATCACCCGCGCGGTGATGCGGGCTGCCGGTCATGCCGTCGAGGCGCAGGGTTGATGACCTCAGCCGCTGCCGACAGCTCGCATTCCGGATCGCTGTCCGTCTTCCGTCCGGCCGCTTCGGCCGGCGCAGGCGGCTTCGAGACGTTCATCAAGATTACCGCCGACGGCGCGGTCACGGCTTTCAACGGTCACGTCGATCTCGGAACGGGGATTCGCACCGCGCTGGCCCAGATCGTCGCCGAAGAACTCGACGTTTCATTTGCGCGCGTTGTCGTCGTGCTCGGCGATACCTCGCGTGTGCCCAACCAGGGCGCGACCATCGCCAGCGAAACCATTCAAATCACCGCCGTTCCGCTGCGCAACGCCGCAGCGCAAGCCCGGCATTTCCTATTGGCGCGTGCCGCACAACGGCTTGAGCTGCCGGTGGACGATCTGTCCATCGAAGATGGCCTGGTTCGCGGACGCGACAACCGCAGCGTCAGCTACGGTGAGTTGATCGGCGGCGAAACCATCAGGCTGGAACTGTCGGACGACGTCCAGGTCAAGGCGGTGGAGTCCTACGCCATTGTCGGCCAGTCGGTGCCGCGCGTCGACCTGCCGGCGAAGGCCACCGGCGAGCTGGTCTATGTCCACGACATGCGCGTGCCCGGCATGCTGCACGGCCGCGTCGTGCGCCCGCCCTATGCGGGGGTCGACGCCGGCCCCTTCGTCGGCACCAGCCTGATCGCGATCGACGAGGCCTCGGTCAGCCACATCCCCGGGCTGGTCGGCGTGGTCAGGGTCGACGATTTCGTCGGCGTCGTCGCCGAGCGCGAGGAAAACGCCGTCAAGGCCGCGGCGCAACTCAAGGTCAGCTGGAAGCCAACGCCAACGCTGCCGGATTTGAAGGACATCGCGACCGCGCTGCGCGCCAACCCGTCGACGCCGCGGACCCTGATCGACAAGGGCGACGTCGACGCCGCCATCGCCGCGGCCGAGACGCCGATGCAACGGACCTATATCTGGCCCTACCAGATGCACGGTTCGATCGGGCCATCCTGCGCGGTCGCAGACTATCGCGACGACGGCGTTCGTGTCTGGTCCGGCACGCAGAACCCGCACCTCCTGCGGACCGATCTGGCGCTGCTGTTGGCACGGCCGGAAGCCGAGATCGACGTGGTCCGACTCGAAGCGGCAGGCTGCTATGGCCGCAACTGCGCCGACGACGTCACCGCCGACGCGGTGCTGCTGTCGCGCGCGGTCGGACGCCCGGTCCGGGTCCAGCTGACCCGCGAACAGGAGCACGCCTGGGAGCCGAAGGGCACCGCGCAACTGATGGACGTCAATGGCGGGCTCACCGCCGATGGCGGCGTCGCCGGCTATGATTTTGCGACGCGCTATCCGTCGAACGGCGCGCCGACCCTGGCGCTGCTGCTCACGGGCATCGTCGCACCAACGCCGGCGGTGTTCGAAATGGGCGACCGCACCGCGATCCCGCCCTATGATTACGAGAACATGCGCGTGGTGGCCCACGATATGCCGCCGATCGTGCGCGCATCATGGCTTCGCGGCGTCTCGGCGCTGCCGAACACCTTCGCCCATGAATCCTATATCGACGAACTGGCAACCGAAGCCGGCGTCGATCCGATCGAATATCGTCTGAGATATTTGAAGGATTCCCGAGCGATCGATCTCGTCAACGCTGTTGCCGAGCGCGCCGGCTGGGTGCCGCGTCCGGTATGGCAAGAGCCTGTTGCCGAGGGTGACATCGTGCGTGGGCGGGGCTTTGCCTACGCGCTTTATGTGCACAGTAAATTTCCGGGCTATGGCGCCGCATGGTCGGCCTGGATCGCCGACGTCGCCGTCAACAAGGCGACCGGCGAGGTCAGCGTCACCCGCGTTGTGGCGGGTCAGGATTCCGGCCTGATGATCAACCCCGATGGGGTCCGCCATCAGATCCATGGCAACGTCATCCAGTCGACCAGCCGCGCACTGATGGAAGAGGTGTCGTTCGGCCGCAACGCGGTCGCGAGCCGTGAATGGGGCGCCTACCCGATCATCAGCTTTGCGGACGTGCCGAAGATCGACGTGCTCATGTTGCCGCGGCAGGATCAACCGCCGCTCGGCGTCGGCGAATCCGCGTCGGTCCCGAGCGCCGCGGCGATCGCCAACGCGATCTTCGACGCCACCGGGGTGCGGTTTCGCGAGCCCCCGTTCACCCCGGAGCGTATTCTCAAAGGACTGCGTGGCGACGAGCAGCAGGCGCCCCCCGCAACGCCGATCGCAGCGCCCGCACCGCCTACTCCGAACGATCGCTGGCGCAATCCGTTCGTCGGGCGGCGCAGCGTCGCAGCGACCATCGTCGCGCTTTCCGTCGCGGCGATTGGCGTCGCGGCAGCGCTGCTGCCGGGACGGTCGATCGCTCCGGTGGCCCGGCCGGATCCGTCGGTCTATTCGGCCGCGACGATCGCGCGAGGGCAGCAATTGGCCGCGCTCGGCAATTGCATGGTCTGCCACACCCAGGCGAACGGCGTCGTCAATGCCGGCGGCCGCGCCATCGCCACGCCGTTCGGCACGATCTACAGCACCAACATCACGCCCGACTCCGAAACCGGGATCGGCGCCTGGTCCTATCCGGCGTTCGAGCGCGCGATGCGCGACGGCATCCATCGCGACGGCCGGCAGCTTTATCCGGCGTTTCCGTATTCGCATTTCGCCAAGACCAACGACGCCGACCTGCAGGCGCTCTACGCTTATCTGATGGCCGAGACCCCGATCCGCGCTGAAAACCGCGCGACCGAACTGCGGTTTCCCTTCAACTGGCGCCCGCTGATGGCGGGATGGAATGCGCTGTTCCACCGGGCTGAATTGCTCGAAGCCGATCCGACCAAATCCGAGCTGTGGAATCGCGGCGCCTATCTGGTCGAGGGCCTCGGCCATTGCGGCGTTTGCCATTCGCCGCGCAACGCATTCGGCGCGGAAAAGACCAACGCCTATCTGGCCGGTGGCTTCGCCGAGGGCTGGGAAGCGCCGCCATTGACGTCGCTGTCCCGCGCGCCGATCCCCTGGAGTGAAGACGAACTGTTCACCTATCTGCGGACGGGGGAATCCCGCTTTCACGGCGTCGCGGCGGGCCCGATGGCGCCGGTGGTGAGGGGGCTCGCAGGGCTGCCCGAGCATGATATTCGCGCCATGGCGGTCTACCTGAGTTCGTTCAACGACGTCGCCATCACTCCGTCAGCCCAAGACGAACTGGCCTCCAAACTTGAGCTCTCGACGGGGACAAGGACGGTCTCGGCTTCGCAGATCGGTGCGCGGCTCTATGAAGGCGCCTGCGCGGTTTGCCATCGAGTCGGGGGACCAGCGCTATTCGGCAGCCGGCCATCGCTCGCGTTGAACAGTAATCTGCACAGCGACACGCCGGGCAACCTGATCCGGATCATTCTGCACGGCATCGCATCCCCGGTCTCCAGCGATCTCGGATACATGCCGGCATTCAAGGACAGCCTGAACAACGACCAGGTGGCCGAGTTGGCGTCCTATCTCCGGCAGCGTTTCGCCCCGGACAAGCGGCCCTGGGTCGATCTGCATGCGGCGGTGGATCAGGCCAGACGAGCAGCATCCGATTGATCTGCGAAAGCGGGTGCCGGTCGCACTGCGTCAATCGCGATAGAATGTGGGTGCTGAATGAAATATGCCCCGATCTGCGGGGCGTTGACCCTTCTAGATTTTGATTCTTTTCGAATAGGACGCTTTGACCCAGGCGCCGATCGATCACGAGACCCCACGCCGAAGCGCACTCCAGATTCAGAACTTTCAGCGGAAGGAACGAAATTTTCGGCCGAATGTCTGGCGCGAAGCGCCTCCGGGGTACTCGCCTCGAGTAGCATGCGCATCGCGCCGAGCAACTTGTTATCGTTTCAGACGCAGCATTTCCTCATTCATTGGCTCGAAGCAGCGGTTGTCGGCGTTCCGCCTTCCTGACACCGATCTCCGGGTTCGCCGTCGCCGGCCCCCTATAGAATTCCTATAACTTCGCCCCCGCCTCCCTCTCGAAAGCCTACACGCCGAGTGGCAAATGTCGGCAAGCAGGCAACCGGACACACCGTTCCAGCCTGCGATCACCGAGCCCAAGGAGCGCCCCATGCTCGACATCATCATGCTTGCGATCGGCCTCGGCCTGTTCGCGCTGTCGGTCGGCTACGCCTATGGCTGCGAATGGCTGTGAGGAGACCACCATGACAATCGATTACACGCTCGCCGGGATCGTTTCTGCGGCGCTGTTGATCTACCTGACCTACGCGCTGCTGCGTCCCGAGCGATTCTGAAAGGCGCCTCCCATGACATTGATTGGCTGGATTCAAATTCTGCTGTTCTGCGCGATCATCGTCGCGCTGACCAAGCCGCTCGGCTGGTACATGACCCGCGTGTTCAACGGCGAGCGGACCTTCCTGTCGCCGATCCTGCGCCCGGTCGAGGCCGGGCTGTACTGGGCCGGCGGCATCAATGAAGAGCATGAGCAGCATTGGCTGACCTATACGGTGGCGATGCTGCTGTTCCATGTGTTCGGCTTCCTGGTGCTGTATGCGCTGCTGCGACTGCAGGCGCTGCTGCCGTACAACCCGCAGGACCAGTCCGCGGTGGCTCAGGACCTGTCGTTCAACACCGCGATCAGCTTCATCACCAACACCAACTGGCAGAATTACGGCGGCGAGAGCACGCTGTCCTATCTGGTGCAGATGCTCGGGCTGACGCATCAGAACTTCCTCTCGGCGGCGACCGGCATCGTGCTGGCGGTCGCGCTGATCCGCGGATTTTCGCGCGCCTCGGTGCGCACCATCGGAAATTTCTGGGTCGATGTGACCCGCTGCACGCTCTATGTGCTGCTGCCGCTCTGCATCGTCTATGCGCTGTTCCTGGTCTGGCAGGGCATCCCGCAGACGCTCGGCGCTTATGTCGATGCAACCACTTTGGAAGGCGCCAAGCAACAGATCGCGGTCGGACCGGTGGCCTCGCAGGTTGCGATCAAGATGCTCGGCACCAACGGCGGCGGCTTCTTCAACGCCAACGCCGCGCATCCGTTCGAGAACCCGACCGCGCTGTCGAACTTCGTGCAGATGATCTCGATCTTCGCGCTCGGCGCCGGCCTTACCAACGTGTTCGGCCGGATGGTCGGCAACCAGCGCCAGGGCTGGGCGATCCTCGCTGTGATGGGCGTGCTGTTCGTCGTCGGCGTCGGCATCACCTACTGGGCCGAAGCCAGTGGCATCACCGGCCTGAATGCGCTGGGGCTCACTGGCGGCAACATGGAAGGCAAGGAAGTCCGCTTCGGCATCGTCGCGTCGGCTTTGTTCGCCGTGATCACCACCGCGGCCTCCTGCGGCGCGGTCAACGCCATGCACGACAGCTTCACCGCGCTCGGCGGCATGATCCCGCTGATCAACATGCAGCTCGGCGAGATCATCGTCGGCGGCGTCGGCGCCGGTCTCTACGGCATGCTGCTGTTCGTGGTGCTGACGATCTTCGTCGCCGGTCTGATGGTCGGTCGCACCCCGGAATATGTCGGCAAGAAGATCGAGTCCCGCGAGGTCAAGATGGCGATGCTGGCGATCCTGGTGTTGCCCTTGATGTATCTGGGCTGGACTGCGGTCGCGGTGGTGCTGCCTTCGGCGGTGGCCTCGATCGCCAATCCCGGACCGCACGGCTTCACCGAAGTGCTCTACGCCTACACCTCGGCTACCGGCAACAACGGCTCGGCGTTCGGTGGGCTCAGCGGCAACACCTTTTTCTACAACCTGACGCTCGCCAGCGCGATGTTCGTCGGCCGCTTCTTCATGATCATCCCGGCGATGGCGCTTGCGGGGTCGCTGGCGGCGAAAAAATCGGTTCCGCCGTCGGCGGGAACGCTGCCGACCACCGGCCCGCTGTTCGTCGGCCTCGTCATCGGCGTCATCCTGATCATCGGCGGGCTGACTTTCTTTCCGGCATTGGCGCTCGGCCCGATCGCCGAACATCTGGCGATGACCGCGAACGCGCTGTTCTGAACGGAATTGACGGAGTGACCTCGATGAAAATTGCAAAGACCAACAAGCGGAATGCGGCGTCGGCGATGCTCGACCCAGCGATCGTGATCCCCGCCATCGGTTCGGCATTCGTCAAACTCGATCCACGGCTGATGATCAAGAGCCCGGTGATGTTCGTGGTCGAGGTGGTGGCCGCGCTGACCACCGTGATCTTCCTCAAGAGCATCTTCACCGGCGGCGGCGACGGACTCGGCTTCACTTTCCAGATCATTCTGTGGCTGTGGTTCACGGTGCTGTTCGCCAATTTCGCCGAAGCCGTCGCCGAGGGCCGCGGCAAGGCGCAGGCCGATACGCTGCGCCAGGCCCTGACCGATACCAAGGCAAAGCGGCTGCTGATCGATGGCAACTATGAATTGTACGAGGGCGTGCCCGCTGAGCATCTGCAGCAGGGCGACGTCGTGCTGGTCGAAGCCGGCGACATGATCCCGAGCGACGGCGAAGTGATCCACGGCATCGCCTCGGTGAACGAGGCCGCGATCACCGGCGAGTCGGCGCCGGTGATCCGCGAATCCGGCGGCGACCGTTCCGCCGTCACCGGCGGCACCATGGTAATTTCGGATCGGATTGTGGTGCGCATCACGGCGGCGAAAGGCCATTCGTTCCTCGATCGTATGATCCGGCTGGTGGAAGGCGCCGAACGGCAGAAGACTCCGAACGAGATCGCGCTCAACATTCTGCTCGCCGGGCTCACCATCATCTTCGTGTTCGCGACCGTGACGATCCCGAGCTACGCGGCTTACGCCGGCGGGCAGATTTCCGTGATCGTGCTGGTGGCGCTGTTCGTGACGTTGATTCCGACCACGATCGGCGCGCTGCTGTCGGCGATCGGCATCGCGGGAATGGACCGGCTGGTCCGCTTCAACGTACTAGCGATGTCCGGCCGCGCGGTAGAGGCGGCCGGCGACGTCGACACATTGCTGCTCGACAAGACCGGGACCATCACGCTGGGGAACCGGCAGGCGACTGCGTTCCGTCCGGTCCGTGGCGTGACCGAGCAAGAATTGGCGGAGGCGGCGCAATTGGCGTCATTGGCCGACGAGACCCCGGAGGGCCGTTCGATCGTGGTGTTGGCCAAGGAGAACTACGGCATCCGTGGCCGCGAGATGGCCGAGCTTGCGGCGACGTTCATTCCGTTCACGGCTCAGACCCGGATGAGCGGCGTCGATGCCGGGCACTCTTCGGTCCGCAAGGGCGCGGTGGATGCAATCCTGAATTACATCGCCGGCGGCGGTGAAACCCGCTCCGTCGAATCGGGAAATGCTGCGCGTGCAATCCAGCCCGGCGTCATGTCCGACGCAGCACGCGAAACCCAGACGATCGCCGACGAGATTGCGAAAGCGGGCGGTACGCCGCTGGCGGTCGCCAAAGATGGCCGGCTGCTCGGCGTCATCCACCTCAAGGACATCGTCAAGGGCGGCATCCGCGAGCGCTTCGCCGAACTTCGCCGGATGGGGATTCGCACCGTGATGATCACTGGCGACAACCCGATGACCGCGGCGGCCATCGCGGCTGAAGCCGGGGTCGACGATTTCCTGGCGCAGGCCACGCCGGAGGACAAACTGCGGCTGATCCGCGACGAACAGGCCAAGGGCAAGCTGGTGGCGATGTGCGGCGACGGCACCAACGATGCGCCTGCGCTGGCCCAGGCCGACGTCGGTGTCGCCATGAATACAGGCACCCAGGCGGCGCGCGAGGCCGGCAACATGGTCGATCTCGACTCCAACCCGACCAAGCTGATCGAGGTGGTGGAGATCGGCAAGCAGCTGCTGATGACTCGCGGCGCGCTGACCACCTTCTCGATCGCCAACGACGTGGCTAAATACTTCGCCATCATCCCGGCGATGTTTCTGGCGTTCTATCCGCAACTCGGCGTGCTCAACGTGATGGGGCTCGCCAGCCCGCAGAGCGCGATCTTGTCGGCGATCATCTTCAACGCGCTGATCATCATCGCGCTGATCCCGCTGGCGCTGAAAGGCGTCGCCTATCGCGCGGTCGGCGCCGGTGCCCTGCTGCGGCGCAACCTGTTGATCTACGGCCTCGGCGGTATCGTCATTCCGTTCATTGGCATCAAGGCGATCGACCTTCTGGTCGGCGCCCTGCACCTGGTCTGAGGAGAACCCCATGTTAAGAGAAATTCGCCCCGCCATCGTCATCCTGCTCGCGCTGACTTTAATTACCGGCCTGCTCTATCCGCTCGCCATCACCGGCGCGGCTGGCGTGCTGTTTCCAAGCCAGGCGCAAGGCAGCCTGATCGAACGCAACGGCACCGTGATCGGCTCCGCGCTGATCGGCCAGGAATTCAAGGACGACAAATATTTCCACGGCCGCCCCTCGGCAACCACGGCGCCGGACCCCGCGGATGCCAGCAAGACAGTGTCGGCGCCCTACAACGCCGCCAACTCCGGCGGATCGAATCTCGGCCCGACCAGCAAGGCGCTGATCGACCGGGTCAAGGAAGATGTCGACAAACTGAAGGCGGAGAATCCGTCTGCGGCGGTGCCGGTCGACCTCGTCACCACCACCGCCAGCGGCCTCGATCCCGATATCTCGCCGGAGGCGGCGCTGTTCCAGGTGCCGCGCGTGGCGAAGGCGCGCGGGCTGGCGGAAGACCGCGTCCGGCAGATCGTCACCGCGCGGGTCGAAGGTCGGCTTGCCGGGCTGCTCGGCGAGCCGCGGGTCAACGTGCTGGCGCTCAATCTGGCGCTCGACTCGGCCTCCTCCAAGGAGCCGCGCTAGGCTTGAGCCGGCCGGGAGACTATATTGCCTCATGGCAAATTTGCGCCGCGAACTCGATCAACGACCATCGCCGGAAGCGCTGCTGGAAACCGCCCGGCGCGAGGACAATCGCGCCGGGCGGTTGAAGATCTTCGTCGGCGCCGCGCCCGGCGTCGGCAAGACCTATGAGATGCTGCAAAGCGCCCACGCCAAGCTGATGGCCGGCGTCGACGTGGTGGTCGGCGTCGTCGAGACCCATGGCCGGGCCGAGACCGAGGCGCTGCTGGCCGGCCTTGAAGTGATCCCGCGCCGCCGGCTCGACTACAAGGACCATGTGCTCGAGGAAATGGACATCGACGCGCTGATCGCTCGGCATCCACAGCTCGCGCTGGTCGACGAACTCGCCCACACCAACGCTCCCGGCAGCCGCCATCCGAAGCGCTATCTCGACGTCGAGGAATTGCTGTCCCACGGCATCGACGTCTATACCGCGGTCAACATCCAGCACATCGAGAGCCTCAACGACGTGGTAGCGCAGATCACCCATGTCCGGGTGCGCGAGACCGTGCCGGATTCGGTGTTCGACCGCGCCGACGCCATCGAACTGGTCGATCTCACCCCGGACGATCTGATCCAGCGGCTGCGCGAGGGCAAGGTCTATGTGCCGAAGCAGGCCGAGCGGGCGCTGGAGCACTATTTCTCGCCGGGCAATCTCACCGCGCTGCGCGAACTCGCCTTGCGTCGCACCGCCGAGCGGGTGGACGAGCAACTGCTGACCCATATGCAGGCCAACGCCATCGCCGGGCCGTGGGCGGTCGGCGAGCGGATCATGGTCTGCGTCAGCGACGAGCCGCGCTCCGCCGGCCTGGTGCGCTACACCAAGCGGCTGGCGGACCGGCTGCGCGCGCCCTGGACCGCAATCAACATCGAGACCAGCCGCAACCTGCACTTCAGCGAGGCGCAGCGCGACCGGCTCGCCGACACCCTACGGCTCGCGGAATCGCTCGGCGCCGAGGCGCTGTCGATCCCCGGCGCCGGCCACGGCGTCGCCGACGACGTCTTGCGCTTCGCGCGCGGCAACAACGTCACCCAGATCATCGTCGGCCGCTCGCCGCGGTCGTGGTGGAGCGAATTGATCCGCGGCTCGATCGTGCACGAACTGGTGCGCGGCGCCGGTCATATCAGCGTTCATGTCATCGCCGGCGACGCGCTCGCCGCCGAGCCGATGCCGACCACGACGCTGCGCCCGGCCGAACGCCACGAGCCGTTCGAATTGGTGCCCTATCTGATGGCGCTGCTGTTCGCCGCCATCGGGCTTGGCATCGCAGAACTGATCGAGCCGTTCTTCGGCATCGAAAACGTCGATCTGGTATTTCTCACCGCCGTGGTCGGCACCGCAGTGCGCTACGGGCTGTGGCCGTCGCTGCTGGCGAGCTTGGCGGCATCGCTATGCTACAATTTCTTCTTCATGCCGCCGGTCTATACCTTCACGATCGCCGAGCCGACCAATGTCGCGGCATTCTTCCTGTTCATGCTGATCGCGCTTCTGGTCTCCAATGTCGCGGCACGCGTGCGCACCCAGGCGGTGGCCGCGGCCGGGCGGGTGCGCACCACCGAATCGCTCTACGCGTTCAGCCGCAAGCTCGCGGGAACCGCAGCGCTCGACGACGTGCTGTGGGCGACCGCGTATCAGACCGCGCTGATGCTGAAGGTGCGGGTGGTGCTGCTGCTGCCCGAAGACGGTGTGCTGACGGTGAAGGCTGGGTATCCGCCCGAGGATCAGTTGGACAAGGCCGACCTCGCCGCGGCGAACTGGGCCTGGGACAACGACCGCGCCGCCGGGCGCGGCTCCGATACGTTACCTGGCGCCAAGCGATTGTTCCTGCCGATGCGCACCGGGCGCGGGCCGATCGGCGTGATCGGCATCGACGACGACCGCACCGGGCCGCTGCTCACGCCGGACCAGCGCAGGCTGCTCGACGCGCTGATGGACCAGGGCGCGCTCGCGATCGAGCGGGTGCAACTGGTCGAGGACATCGACCGCGTCAAGCGCAACCTGGAATCCGACCGGCTGCGCTCGGCGCTGCTGAACTCGATCTCGCACGATCTGAAGACGCCGCTCGCTTCGGTGCTCGGCGCCGCCTCCGCCATGCGCGATCTGTCCGGCCTCAGCGACGCCGAAAAGAGCGATCTCTTGACCACCATCATCGAGGAATCCGAACGTCTCAACCGCTTCATCGCCAATCTCTTGGACATGACCAAGCTTGAGGCTGGCGCGGTCGTGCCGAATACCGCCAAGCACGATCTCGGCGACATTATCGGCAGCGCGCTGCGACGCGCCGCCAAAATCTTGGCGCAAGACCAAATCAAACTGGAGATCGAACCGAATCTGCCGATGCTGGAGCTTGATGCCGTCTTGTTCGAACAGGTGCTGTTCAATCTTCTGGACAACGCCGCGAAATACGCACCGGAGGGCACCACGATCGCGATTAAGGCACACCGCCAGGACGGCAGCGTCACACTGCAGGTGATCGACGAGGGCGCTGGCATTCCGCCCGACGATCTCGACAGCGTGTTCGACAAATTCTATCGCGCGCAGAAGGGTGACCATGTCCGCGCCGGCACCGGCCTTGGGCTCGCGATCTCACGCGGCTTTGTCGAGGCGATGCACGGCACGATCACGGCGGCCAACCGCAGCGACCGCAGCGGCGCGGTGCTAACGATCCGGCTGCCGGTGCCTGCGGCCACCGCGGCGCTGGATACCGCCGCATGAGCGCCACCCCGATCAAGGTGCTGGTGATCGACGATGAGCCGCCGATCCGCAAGCTACTGCGCTTGGGGCTCAGCACCCAGGGCTACGAAGTTCTGGAAGCCACCAACGGCAAGACCGCGTTGGAATTGCTGGCGCAGGCGCCGGCGCTGATCATCCTCGACCTCGGGCTGCCCGACATCCAGGGCCACGACCTGTTGCGGATGATCCGGGCGCGCAACGACGCGGTCCCGATCGTGGTGCTGTCGAGCCGCGGCGATGAGGCCGGCAAGGTCCAGGCACTCGATCTCGGCGCCGATGATTACCTCACCAAACCGTTCGGAATGGAGGAACTGCTG
This sequence comes from Rhodopseudomonas sp., assembly GCF_013377015.1. Taxonomy (GTDB): domain Bacteria; phylum Pseudomonadota; class Alphaproteobacteria; order Rhizobiales; family Xanthobacteraceae; genus JARJEH01. The sequence goes on from NZ_JACABA010000003.1 coordinate 478,012, forward strand.
GCGCGAATGCGCGCCGCGCTACGCCATCAGCTTCAGATCCAGGGCGAGCGCCCGGTGTTCCGGACCGGCGAGCTCTCGGTCGATCTGGTGCGCCGCATCGTCCAGGTCGGTGGCAGGGAGATCAAACTGTCACCGAAGGAATACGACCTGCTGCGCGTACTGGTGCAACATGCCGGCAAGGTGCTGACCCATCGCTTCCTGCTCAGGGAATTGTGGGACGAATTGACCGACGCGCAATATCTGCGGGTCTATGTTAGGCAGCTACGTCAGAAGATCGAGCCAGATCCGGAACGTCCACGGTTCATTCTGACCGAGACAGGTATCGGCTATCGGCTTCGGGCGGAATGATCCAGCAGTTGAAAGACGCGACACTGGAATGAACTGCCTGTCAACGCATGAAGAAGCCCGCCAGCGGCGGGCTAATTCATTGATATCATTTAGAAAGTTTGGTTGCGGGGATAGGATTTGAACCTATGACCTTCAGGTTATGAGCCTGACGAGCTACCGGGCTGCTCCACCCCGCGATAAACCATTGCACGCCTTGGCAAGAACCCGATACCGAACGAATCCACCCAACGCCCGAGGGCGCCGATCAATCCTTCCGGAGGCTTCCTGAGAAGGCTACCCGGGCCAAAGCCCACGGTGCGAGGGGTGTGTACCAACGCCGACCCGCTTTGGAAAGGGCTGGCGGCAAGATTTTCAAGATATTATCGCAATCCGGAACCCGGCGTTGCAATCTCCCGTTGCCGGAAGCGCTCGCTCCTGCGAAAACATCGACAAAATCGCGTCATTGGTTGAATTCAGCCGAAATTGACCGAAGACAGGCGGGAAGCACATGGACCAGTCGCTGAGCAGCTATGGGCGCAACGCCCTGCACGACGCCTTCCATCGCATGATCGAACTCTCCCGGCAGGCTCAGCCGGCGTCGCTGGCGGAGCGGCTGGACCGGCTGGCGCGGCTTCGCGCCGTGATCCAGGCCAATGAGAGCCGGTTCGAGCAGGCGATTTCCGCCGATTTCGGCCATCGCTGCGCGGTGGAGACCCTGATCGCCGAAACGCTCTCGGTGCTGGCCGAGATCAAGCACTCCTCAAAACACCTGAAAGCCTGGATGGCGCCGCAGCGGGTTTCGACCCAGCTGCAATTCCTGCCGGCGAAGAACCGGTTGATGCCGCAGCCGCTCGGCGTGGTCGGCATCATCGCGCCGTGGAATTATCCGCTGCAGCTGACCTTGGCGCCGGCGGTGGCGGCGCTGGCAGCCGGCAACCGGGTGATGATCAAGCCCAGCGAGTTGACGCCGCGATTCGCCGCGCTGCTGCAGGAGGTGATCGCCGCCAAGTTCGACCCGACCGAAATGCTGGTGACCGGTATCGAGGACGACATCGCCGAGGCGTTCGCAGCTCTGCCGTTCGACCATCTGATGTTCACCGGCTCGACCCGGGTCGGCCGCCTGGTCGCCGCGGCCGCGGGCCGCAATCTGACGCCGATCACGCTCGAACTCGGCGGCAAGTCACCGGCGATCATCGATCGCTCCGCCGATCTCGACGAGGTGGCGGCAAGGATCGCCTATGCCAAGCTGCTCAATGCCGGCCAGACCTGCATCGCGCCGGATTACGTCCTGGTGCCGTCCGCCTCGTTGCAGCCGTTCGCCGACAAGGTCCGCGACGCCATGCGGAAAATGTACGGCACCGATCCCGGCAACAAGGACTACACTTCGATCATCGCCGACCGGCACTATGCGCGGCTGCAAGACCTCGTCGCCGATGCGCAGGCGCATGGCGCCAGCATCGTGCAGCCCGCCTCCCCCGACGATGCCGCCTGGAAATCGCAGCGCAAATTCCCGCCGACGATTTTGACCGGCGTCACCTCCGAGATGAAGATCATGCAGGAGGAAATCTTCGGGCCGCTGCTGCCGATCGTCGGCTATGACGACGCCGCGGAGCCGATCGCCTATATCAATGGCCGCGACCGGCCGCTGGCGCTGTACTGGTTCGGCACCGACGACGCCGCGCGCGACGAGGTGCTGGCGCGCACCGTCTCCGGCGGCGTTACCGTCAACGATTGCCTGGTGCATTTCGCCCAAATCAATCAGCCGATGGGCGGCGTCGGCGCCTCCGGGACCGGCGCCTATCATGGCGAATGGGGCTTCCGGACCTTCAGCAAGCTGAAGCCGGTGTTCTATCGCTCGCCCTACAACCGCTTCGCCGATCTGTATCCGCCCTATGGCGGCAAGATCGCACGGCTTGGAAAGATGCTGAGATTGATGTCTTAGGTCAGGATCGGCAATATCGATCGACGACGCCCGGCCAACGAGTCGGTGCGATCAAAAAGAAGCGTCCGGGGAGGACAGACCATGGTGGATACATTCGATTTCATAGTCGTCGGCGGCGGCTCGGGTGGCTGCGCCGTCGCGGGGCGGCTGTCGGAAGATGCAGGCACCTCGGTGGCGCTGCTGGAAGCCGGTGGCACCGGCGACAATTGGGTGGTGAAGACGCCCTATGCGCTGTCCCTGATGGTGCCGAGCAAGCTCAATAACTGGCATTTCGAAACAGTGCCGCAGCCCGGCCTCAACGGCCGGATCGGCTATCAGCCGCGCGGCAAGGGCCTCGGCGGCTCGTCCGCGATCAACGCGATGGTCTACATCCGCGGCCACCGCAGCGATTACGACCACTGGGCCGCGCTCGGCAATTCCGGCTGGTCCTACGCCGACGTGCTGCCGTACTTCAAGCGTTCGGAGAACAACGCCGAATTCAACGGCGAATTTCACGGCCAGGACGGCCCGCTGCACGTCAACAAATTGCGCACCGACAATCCGGTGCACGAAACTTTCTTGCAGGCCGCGCGCGAAGCCCAGTTCAGGATTCGCGAGGATTTCAACGGCGAGGACCAGGAAGGCCTCGGCCTCTATCAGCTCACCCAGCAGAACGGCGAACGCTGGAGTGCGGCGCGCGCCTATGTCCATCCGTTCATGGCGACACGCCCGAACCTGCGGGTCGAAACCCAGGCGCAGGCGACCCGCATCCTGTTTGAAGGCGGCCGCGCGGTCGGCGTCGAGTATCGCCAAGCCGATCAGCTTCGCCAGCTTCGCGCCCGCCGCGAAGTCATCGTCGCCTCCGGCGCGTTCCAGACGCCACAACTGTTGCAGCTGTCGGGAGTCGGCGACGGCGCGGCGCTCGGCAAGCACGGCATCGCGCCCACCCATCACCTGCCCGGCGTCGGTCAAAATCTACAAGACCATCCGGATTTCATTTTCTCCTATATGTCCGACAGCCCGTGGTTCACCGGCACTTCGTTCAAAGGGATCGGCCGCACGCTGGCGGCGATCGGCCGCTACCGCAGCGAGGGCCGCGGCCCGTTGACGACGAATTTTGCCGAATGCGGCGGCTTTCTCAAGACCCGGCCGGACCTCGACGTGCCGGATATCCAGTTGCATTTCGGCATGGCGATGGTCGATGACCACGGGCGTAAACGCCACTGGGGCACCGGCTTCTCCTGCCACGTCTGCCTGTTGCGGCCGAAGAGCCGCGGCACCGTGGGGCTGCATAGCGCCGACCCGCTGGCGCCGCCGATGATCGATCCAAATTTCCTCGGCGACCCCGACGATCTCGAGACCATGGTCGCAGGCTACAAGACCACTCACCGGCTGATGCAGACACCGGCGCTGAAACCGCTGCAGCAGAAAGACATGTTCACGGCGAATGTCCGCACCGACGACGACATTCGCGCTATCCTGCGCGAACGCGTCGATACCGTGTATCACCCCGTCGGCACCTGCAAAATGGGCGTCGACGATCTCGCTGTGGTCGATCCCCAACTCAAGGTCCGCGGTGTGGGCGGCTTGCGCATCGTCGATGCCTCGGTGATGCCGACGCTGATCGGCGGCAATACCAACGCGCCGACCATCATGATCGGCGAGAAGGCTGCCGACATGATCCGCGCCGAGATGCGGGCGAACTGAGTAGGGATTACGCCAGCAGAAAACCGCCGTCGACCGTGATCACGCTGCCGGTCATGTAGCGCGACGCGTTCGAGGCCAACAGCAGGATCGCGCCGTCGAGATCGGATTCGGCGCCGACCCTGCGCTGCGGGATTCCCTTGATCAGCTTTTCGCCGGATGGCGTCGTCCAGAATTCGTGGTTCATCTCGGTGTCGATGTAGCCCGGCGCCAGCGCGTTGACGCGAATCCCGTTCGCCGCCAGTTCCAGCGCCATCGCTTTGGTCGCCTGGATGATCCCCGCCTTGGAAATCGTGTAGGGCGACAGCAACTTCATCACGCTGAGGCCGAGCACCGAGGCGACGTTGACGATATTTCCGCCCTGCTGCCGCGCCACCATCCGCCGCGCCACCTCGGTCGCCAGGAAATAGGCGCCCTTGAGGTTGGCGTTGATCACCGCGTCCCAATCCGCCTCGGTCTGATCGACTGCCAACTTCTGCACCGCGATTCCGGCATTGTTGATCAGCACGCTGAGCGGGCCGAGCTGCGCCTCGGCGCGGTCGATCGCCGACGCCGTCGAAGCCAGATCAGTGACGTCCATTTGCACCGCGACGGCGCGGCCGCCATTGCCGAGGATTTCCAGCTCGAGGTGCTTCAGTTTTTCGATCTGCCGCGCGGCGAGAACCACGCCGGCGCCGCGACCGGCCAGCACCCGCGCGAACTGCCGACCCAGCCCTTGCGACGCACCGGTGACCAGAATGGTTTCTTTACTGACATCGAATATGTCGGACATGCCCAATTTCCTGATGTTGCGCCTGCGCCCTTGATACAGGGCATCCGACACGACGCCAACTCGAACCAATTTGAATTGAATCTTCGATACCGCGAGACCCACAACAGCGGGACATCAATCGATGAACAGCTTCGATATCGTCGTCACGCTCGGCCTGGGTTTCGCCGTCGTGATGGGGTTTCAGGCCGGGCTGCTGCGCAGCGCCGCCACCATCCTCGGCTATCTGGTGGCGATGCCGATCGCTGTCTGGATCATGTCGATGGTTGCCCCGAAGATGGACAGCTTTGCCGACCAACCCTCGGTACAGAATTCCGTGATGCTGTTTGCAATTTTCCTGATGAGCGGCATGGCACTTGGAACGCTGTTGCGGCTGGCCGTCAACGAAATCATCGGACACGAAATCGGTTGGGGAGACCGGCTGGCGGGGGCGGTGCTCGGCGCGGGCCGGGTATTTCTGATCGCCGTAATGATGGTGCTGATTTTCGACGAGTTGATTCCGGCCGGCGGGCAGCCGGCCTTTCTGGTCGGCTCGCAGCTACGCCCGGTGCTGTCGCGCGCGGGGCAGACCGGCGTCAAATCCTTGCCGCCCGAGGTTACCGCCTACATCGATCAATTGAAGAGCACTCACCGGATCTAGCAAATCGGCGCCGGACAAATTCCGGTTCTCCAGCGTCGGGTCGGCTTATCACGCCGACCGATATTGGCTACAGTGCCTCGCACTCAATGGGCACTGCATTGAAATAAATCGGGAGTGAAACGTGGATCTTGGAATCAAAGGCCGCCGCGCGCTGGTGTGCGCGTCCAGCAAGGGATTGGGTCGGGCCTGCGCGACGGCGCTCGCGGCGGAAGGCGTCCATGTCACGCTCACCGCGCGCGGCGCCGAGGCGCTTGCGTCGACCGCCGCGGCAATTCGTCAGGCCTATCCCGGCATCGAGGTCAACGAGGTCGCCGGCGACATCACCACGCCGGAAGGCCGCGCTGCCGCCCTGAAGGCCTGCCCTGATCCCGATATCCTGATCAACAATGCCGGCGGTCCACCGCCCGGCGATTTCCGCAACTGGACCCGCGACGACTGGATCAAGGCGCTCGACGCCAACATGCTGACGCCGATCGAACTGATCAAGGCAACGGTGGACGGCATGATCGCGCGACAATTCGGCCGCATCGTCAACATCACCTCGGCCGCGGTGAAGGCGCCGATCGACGTGCTCGGACTGTCCAACGGCGCACGCAGCGGGTTGACCGGCTTCGTCGCGGGGCTGTCGCGCAAGACGGTGAAGCACAATGTCACCATCAATGCGCTGCTACCGGGGCCGTTCGATACCGATCGCCTGCGTGGTGTCTCGGCCGCCCAGGCAAAGGCCGCCGGCGTGCCTGTCGATGAGCTGCTGGACAAGCGCCGAAGCGAAAACCCGGCCGGTCGGTTCGGCGATCCGGAGGAGTTCGGACTGGCCTGTGCGTTTCTGTGCAGTGCCAAGGCCGGCTTCATCACCGGACAGAACATCCTGCTCGATGGCGGCGCATTCCCGGGGACGATGTAGGACCGAGGCTCACCTTCCTGTCATTCACGGATATTCCAAATTCAGGATTTGGGCGCCGCGGCCATCACGATCCGAACCAGATCGGTGGCGTTCCGCGCGCCCAACTTCTTCATGATGTTGGCGCGGTGATACTCGATGGTGCGCGGGCTAATGCCAAGCTGTCGCCCTGCTTCCTTGTTGGTATTTCCCGATGAAAACAGATCAAGCACCTCGCGCTCGCGCAACGTTAACGGTTCCCGTCCCGGAAAATTGAGCGAGGGCACCTTCGCCGTCATCCCGCCGGACTGCCGGCGGGCAAAGGCCGAGATGGCCTCCTCAACCCTGGTTACGATTTCCTTACCACGAAACGGCTTTTCGATGAAGTCGAGCGCGCCGTTCTTGATGGCATTGACGGCCATGGCGATATCGCCTTTTCCCGAAATCATGAATATAGGCGCGGGATAGTCCTCGGCGTGCAACTCCTGCAGAATGTCGAGTCCCGACCGGCCGGGAATATGCACGTCGAGCAGGATACAGGCCGGGCTGCGGGTTCGCGCCACGGCCAGCAGCGCCTCGCCGTCGGCAAAGCAAATCGATTGGTAGCCCGCTGCCGACAGGACGATCGACAGCGTTTCCCGCACTGCCGGATCATCATCGACCACAAAGATTTCTTGTCCCGACGGATTTTCAGTCATCCAATGCTCCTAACAGAACCTTGATCATACATCATTTTCTGGGTTGCCGCGTAACTTTACGAGGTCTTGTGTTAACTAAACGCAACACCCGAGATCGCTATTATTAGGAGACGAAGCCATACGAAATTTGAGCGAAGCAAGCTCTGTCGATTAGCGGAAGAATGTCTCCGTGAGCAATCTGATCCCAAATCGAACCCCGGAACTCAAACCGATCGAGGGCAGTCGCCCTCTTTGTAATTGCTTCACTTATTATACCAAATCCGCAGTACCATCATGAAGCGGATTCGAGCAAGAACCGCAAGCCGCATCGGCCCGCGCACCGTGATCAATTTGATACGGCGTGTCATGCAGCCTGCTGGCATCGCCGCACTCGGCCTGCTCGGCTTGGCGCTTACCACGCCCCCGAGCCTCGGACAGTCCGCGTATCCGTCGCGCCCGATCACCGTGATCGTGCCGTTCGCTGCGGGCGGGCCGACCGACATCGTCGCCCGGATCGTCACCGGGCATATGGCAGCCACGCTCGGCCAACAGATCATCATTGAGAACGTGGTCGGATCGGGAGGGACCACGGCGGCGATCCGCGCAATGCGCTCCACGCCTGACGGATACACAATCATGATGGGCCACATGGGTACCCATGGCGCGGCGGTGGCGCTGAATCCGACCGTTGGCTACAGCCCTTCGCATGATTTCGAGCCGATCGGAATGGCCGTCGGCATGCCGGTGCTGATCCTGGTCAGGAAGAAGCTCCCGGCAGAAAATCTCACGGAATTCATCGCATATTTGCGTGACCACGCATTTCCCCTCACCATGGCGCATGCCGGACTCGGCTCGGTCTCGTTCGCAACCTGCCTGTTGTTCAACTCGATCATCGACGCCCATCCGGCGATGGTCGCCTTCCAGGGAACCGGCCCGGCAATGCAAGCGCTCATCGCCGGCCGGATCGATTACATGTGCGACCAGATCGTCAGCGCCGCGCCCCAGATTGGCGCCGGTATGATCAAGTCGTTCGCGATCGCCAGTCCGCAACGAAGCCCAATTCTGCCCGACGTTCCGACGGCGGCCGAGGCCGGACTTGAGGCATTCCAAGTGTCTGCATGGAACGCGCTGTTCGCGCCGAAGCGGACGCCGCCAACGATCATCACTCAATTGAACGACGCGTTGGGCCAGGCGCTGGACGATCCGCTAACGCGCAAGCAATTGCTGGAACTCGGAAGCGAGATCCCCGGCACCGACGGGCGCACGCCGGGCGCCCTGACAAATCTGGTCAACAGCGAAATCGTCAAATGGATGCCGGTCACCCATTCGGTGACGGTTACCGGCCGTTGAGAGAACCCCTCATGACAGATCCATCGCTGCTGAACGGCGCCGCCCGCACCCATCCCAACCCGAAGCGATCCCTGGCCGTTCTTAGCCTCACTAGCTTTGCGCTGGTCGCCACCATCATCGGCACCAACCTCATCTTCCTAGGCAACCTTCGCGAGAGCACACTGCAAACGGCGGAGATCAATCTAACACGCTATAATCTGACGCTGGCGGAGGAGGCCGATCGCTCCTTCAAGTCGCTCGACCTCGTGCTGTCGAGTGTGGGCGACTATCTTGCCCGCAGGGGCGTCACCGACAGCGCGTCCTATCAGGCCATGATGTCGGATCAGGAAACTCACTTCCTGCTGAAGGAAAAAATTACCGGCCTGCCACAGATCGATGCCGTGACGATGATCGACAGCAAGGGTAAGCTGCTCAACTTCTCGCGCTATTGGCCGATTCCCGACGTCGACGTCTCGGACCGGGACTACTTCCAGGCGCTCAAGGGCGACGCCAATCTGGAGACATTCGTCAGCGCGCCCGTGAACAACCGCGGCACTGGCACCTGGAATATCTATCTGGCCCGACGTCTGAACGATCCCGATGGCCATTTCATGGGGCTATTGCTGGGCGCGATGTCGCTGCAATATTTCGAAAACTTCTTCGGCGCGACAACGCTTGGAACCGGAACATCGATTTCGTTGGTGCGCGATGACGACACCTTGCTGGCGCGCTACCCGCGCTCCGCAGACATCGGCAAGGCATCATCGGGCGCTGGCCGGCGGGCGCTCGCCGCTGGCGGCAGCCTCCGCGAGCCCGGAACCTCAGACAGGAAGATGCGGCTTCGCTCGGCGCGAATGCTCCCGAACTATCCGACCATGGTCACCGTCACGCAAACCGAGCAAAGCGTGCTGCGCAATTGGCAAAACATGGCGGCGCTGATGATCGCGATGTCGCTGATCAGCGCCGTGGTGGTGTTGATCGGAAGCTTCGCCATCGCCCGCTGGTGGAACAAACAGAACCATTTTGCTGAGGCCGCGGCCGCCGCGAGCGCCGCCAAGTCCACCTTCGTCGCCATGATGAGCCACGAGATTCGCACTCCGATGAATGCCGTCCTGGGCCTCGCCACCAATCTGCTGGAAACCCAGCTCGATGCCGAGCAGCGCCAGGCTGTCGTCGGAATCCACAACGCCGGTGATAACCTGCTCGGGATTCTCGACGATATCCTGGACTTTTCCAAACTGGAAGCCGGTCGCCTGTCACTCGAATCGATCGCATTCTCGTCCCATTCCTTGGTAGACAACGCGCTCAGCATCATCGGACCGCGCGCAGCCGCCAAAAATCTCAAGATCCGAAATGAGATCGATACGGCGGTTCCGCCGGTGCTGCTGGGGGATGCCGGTCGCATTCGACAGGTACTGATCAATCTGATCTCAAACGCGATCAAGTTCACCCCGGCAGGCGAAATCACCATATCCTCACAGTGCCTCTCGCGCGATGAGACCTGCGCGACGATTCAATGGACGGTGACAGACACCGGAATCGGCATTGCCGCGGACAAGATCGATTCGCTGTTCAACGATTTCGTCCAGGCGGACAATTCGATCAGCCGCCGCTTCGGCGGCTCCGGATTGGGGCTTGCGATCTGCAAGCGGCTGATCGAGCAAATGGGCGGCCGGATCGCCGTCGTCTCGACTCCCGGAAGCGGCTCTGCATTCCGGTTCTCGCTGACGCTGCCGATCTCCGAACAACCGGCGCCCTTGGACATGGACGACCAGGCCGTCCATGTCGAACTGAAAACCCGGATCGAAGCATACGGGCGCCCGCTCCGCGTTCTGATCGTCGACGACAATCCCACCAATCGCTTGATCGCCGCGCGGATGCTGCAGGATTTCCCGATCCAGACCAACATGGCGTGCGATGGAACCGAGGCGGTCACCGCGGCCACCCGTTTCAGCTACGACGTCATCTTGATGGACATGCGAATGCCGGAGATGGATGGGCTGGAAGCCACCCGTGCGATCCGGGCTCATGGCGGCAACCTGACGAACGTGCCAATCATCGCGTTCACGGCGAACGCCTTTGCCGAAGACGCCACCGCCTGCCGCGAAGCCGGGATGAACGACTATGTCGCCAAACCGGTCCGCAAGAAGGTCCTGGTCGAGGCGTTGTTGCGCGTGCTGCCGGATCATCAGTTGGCGCCCCGCATCGACGATCTCGCTGGGGCCCCGCCGCTCGCGCCGGACCCAGCAGCAACGCCAACGTCGCGACTGTTCGTCGGCGGCAAGGCCTTCGACCATCTGCTGCAGGAAATCGGCGAAACCGCCACTCTCGAAATCCTCGGTGTGTTCGTCAGGGAGACCAGGGCTCGGCTCACGCTGCTGGACTCATTGCACGTCAGCACGGATCGGCGCCGCATCGAGAGAGAAGCGCATTCCCTGAAGAGTGCGGCTGGAACCTTCGGGCTCGATCAACTGGCCGAATTGGCGCGAGCACTGGAGCAAACCGCGCCGCACGCAAGCGACGAGGATTTTCTCGCTCTGGTCGGACGCATCAAGCTCGCCTTTGCGGCAGCGCACGACCAGCCCGGCGCTGACCGTCGCATGGTCGAGTTCTCGACCTGACGCCATCGCGCCTCGGTGGACGCTATCCCCGAGCCGCCAAGGTCGCGTTCAGCCGGAGGTGCCAGGCGTCATACCAAGCGGCAAACGCATCCAACGGCAGCGCGCGGGAAAATTCGAATCCCTGACCGACATCGCAGCCGATGGCGTCCAGAGCCTGCCAAGTATCGACGTCCTCGATGCCCTCGGCAACGACCTTCATGTTGTATTCGTGCGCAATCGCGACGGAGGACGCTACCACCTTCCACATGTCGGCATCGGTCAGGCAGTCCTTGACGAAGGATCGATCGATCTTCAATTCGCAAAACGGCATCCTTGCCAATGCCGACATCGATGAATAGCCGGTGCCGAAATCATCCATCGACACGCCGACGCCCTTGATCCGCAGCCGCAACAGAATGTCCATCGCCCGGAATACGTCGGCCATTGCGATTGTCTCTGTTACTTCAACCATCAGCGACTTGGCGGGAAAGCCGGTCTCGTTCAACAGCCGCTCGATCTCCTCTGGAATCGTGGCGTCCGACAGCAGCGTCGCGGAGAGATTGACTGCCACCACGAAATCCGAATCTGCGCCGATGTAAGCCCGCGCCATTTCCATCGAATCGCGCAGCATCTGCCAGGTCATTGCCTTGATGCAGCCGCCCTGTTCGGCGAGCGGAATGAAGACATCCGGGCCGACCGAACCGAAGTCGGGGCTGTCCCATCGCGCCAAAGCCTCGCAGCCGACCACCCTGCCGGTCGACAGCTGGATCTTGGGCTGGAATGCCGGATAGATCTCGCGGCGCTGTAAGGCCTGTTGAAGGTGCTCAGCGGTGATGTCGACCCTCTGTCGATCGTTCGATCGCCGCCGCGAATGGCCGTCTTGGCAACGTGCCGTCAGCACTTCGCGCAGCAGAACAAGGTCGATCGGCTTGGGAAGCGAGATCGCGTCGAAGATCCCGGCCGCGCGCGCCATCCGCACGGTGGCGTTGAGGATCCGGCTCTCGCAGCCGCTGATCACGACCACACGCGGCACCGGATCGAGTCCGGCGATCAGCCGAAGCAACCCGATACCGTCCCGATCGCCGAGCGACAGATCGATGGTGATGCAGTCAAACGGCTCCGTCGGGATCAACTGTTCGGCCGCCTGGAACGACGACACGGAGCGCGCCTCGTAACCGATCCTTGTGCAAACACCGCAGATGATCACGCCCTGGATCAAATCGTCATCGACGATGAGGACTCGATAGGCAGGCGTAGTGTCAGTGAGTGCGAGCATCGGAGTTCTCGTCTTCAAATGCCCCTCGACCGGGCGCGTACGATCCTGCGATCGCACGACTCTGCACAGAGTGATGTGAACGAAGCGTTGTCCGGAACCCGACTCGTCGCCTTCCGGCCGAGGATAGTTACCGCCGCGTCATAGATTAGGCATCAATGCTTTCGTCCCGCTTGGTCGCGCCGGCCGCCTTCGAGTTCTTGCTCTTTGCCTTCAGGAAACGGACATCGATATCAGAGCCGTTGACCCTCACCAATTCGCAACGGCGATAGGCGAGACCGGTGGAGGACAGCAGCAGAAAGAACTCTTTCAGGTTGAGTCCCTCGATCGATCCTTCGAGGCCGAGTTCAGCATCGATCGCGGAAATCGCCTTCAGCACGCAACTACGACGCCAGGTACCGTCGATCGCCATGATCCAGACGTTGTATCCACGCCCGAAGGTGACCCGTTCCGGCCCGGAATTTTCAGCTGCCATAACACATTCCAGTTCTACCGACCCGTGCCGGATACGGCCTTGATTCCTCCGACGGCCCCTGGAACGATCGAGGGCGCGCGGATCGCGTTCGGAAGGTAGACGCCGCGGCGCTTCGGACACACCCGATAGCTGTCGGTGAGACCGACCACGGTCTCCGCGGCGCCGAGGAAAAGGTAGCCGTCCGGCTCATTGACCCGCATCAGGCGGTTGAAAATGTCGGTCTTGGCGGCCTGATCAAAGTAAATCAGGACGTTGCGGCAGAAAATCACGTCGAATTTTCCGAGCGACGTGAAGTCTTGCAGCAGGTTGAACTGGCGGAACTGAACCAGCGCCTTGGTGTCGGCATTGAGTTGCCACATCGCGCCGACCTGCTTGAAGTGCTTGACCAGAGATTGGATCGGCAGGCCGCGCTGAACTTCAAACTGCGTATAGAGCCCGGCCTTGGATTTTTCCAATACCTCCGGCGACAGATCAGTCGCGATAATCTCGATACGCCAACCCGACAGCGCCGCCGCCATATCCTTCAAGATCATCGCCAGCGAATACGGCTCCTGCCCGGTGGACGCCGCCGCGCACCAGATCCGCAGACTGCGACGGCCGGCGCGCGCCTGGATCAGTTCGGGGATCACCGAATCCTTGAAATGATCGAACGGGGTCTTGTCGCGAAAGAAGAAGGTCTCGTTGGTGGTCATCGCCTCGACGACATCGTGAATGAGCGCCTCCGAACCGGCCCTCATCTTCTGCACGAGTTCGCTGATTCCAGGCACTGCGGCCTTGCGCGCGAGCGGAAGTAACCTGCTCTCGAGCAGGTACTTCTTGTCGGCCGACAACATCAACCCCGACCGTTCCTTCAGCAGCTTCTGCAAATACTCATAATCGAGGGGGGTCATGGTTTGTTTCCTGGAGAAATTCCTGGCGATCGCAGGCGCGTTAGGAGCAACGAGGCTTTTCGCGGCAATCGCGCGGAATTTCGTTTCACCGTGCCCGTCATGCTGCCAATTTTGCGGTTCCGATTTCGAGGACACGGTCGACGTCGAGGA
>NZ_JACABA010000030.1 GCF_013377015.1 Rhodopseudomonas sp.
GCCCAGCAGCGCGCGCAGCAGCAGCAGATCGCCTCGACGCGCAAGAGCCTGATCGGCAGCGGCGACCGTTCGGAGCGCATCCGCACCTACAACTTCCCGCAGGGCCGCGTCACCGACCACCGCATCAACCTCACGCTCTACAAGATCGACGCCATCATGGACGGCGAACTCGACGAGATCGTGAACGGCCTTACCGCCGAGCATCAGGCCGAACTGCTCGCTGCCCTGGGCGAGGATTCGTGAGCATCGCCGCCGCCCTCGCCCGGGCGCGGCAACTGATCCCGATCAGCGAAGCGCGCCTGCTGCTGCGTCACGTCCTGGGCTGTTCTCCCGCCTGGCTTGAGGCGCATCGTGACGATGCACTGCCCGGCGAAAGTGCCGAACGCTTTGATGCCCTCGTTGCCCGCCGCGCGGCAGGTGAGCCCGTCGCCTATCTCACCGGCACACGCGAGTTCTACGGGCGCGACTTTGCCGTTTCCCCGGCCGTCCTGATCCCGCGCCCCGAAACCGAACTGCTCGTTGATCTCGGCAAGGAAGCCGTCGCGGGCATCAAGGCACCACGCATTCTGGATCTCGGCGCCGGCAGCGGCTGCGTTGCCATTTCGCTGGCGCTTGAATTGCCGCATGCGGACCTCACCGCTGTCGATATCTCACCGGCGGCACTCGCTGTGGCACAAGGCAATGCCGCCCGACTCGGCGCGCGCGTCCGCTTCCTGAAAAGCGACTGGTTTGCCGCGCTGGAGAATCAATGCTTTGACCTCATCGTCGGCAACCCGCCCTATGTCGCCGCCGGCGATCCGCATCTGGACAGCGGCGATCTGCGCTTCGAACCCGCTCTGGCACTGGCCTGCGGAGTGGATGGCCTCGATGCCATCCGCCACATCCTGACGCACGCTCCAGCCCACCTGAATCCCGGCGCACGCCTGCTCTTCGAACACGGCTACGACCAGGCAGAGGCCATTGCCGAACTCCTTCGTACCGGCTTCGCACAACCCGATCAGCATCGCGACCTCGCCGGCATCGTTCGCGTCAGCGGCGGCTGTCCGCGCTGAGTTTCCGCACCCGCCCTTCCTGCGGTATCCTGCGGCAAAGCACCTCGCAGCACCAAACGATTGCGACGGCTATAAGGGGGGAGAAGATTATGTCCGCGACCATCGAGTCCATTCTTCACGAATCACGCTGGTTTCCACCCGGCGAAAAATTTGTCGCCGCCGCCAATGTCAGCGGACGAGCCGCCTACGATGCACTGG
>NZ_JACABA010000031.1 GCF_013377015.1 Rhodopseudomonas sp.
GTAGCCTAATCCAGGTTGAAGTTCGTTCTGGCCCAAGACGAGGACCAGAGTATGAAGCGCAGTCGCTTTTCGGAAGAGCAGATCATCGGGGTTTTGAAGGAGCACGAGGCCTGCGTTTCTGTCGCCGATCTGTGCCGCAAGCATGGCGTCAGCGACGCCAGCATCTACAAGTGGAAGGCGAAGTTCGGCGGTATGGACGTCTCGGAGGCCAAGAAGCTGAGGTCGCTGGAGGACGAGAATACCCGGCTGAAGCGGCTGCTGGCCGACGCCATGCTGGACAATGCGGCACTGAAGGATCTCCTGGGAAAGAAGTGGTGACGCCCGCGGGGAAGCGGAAAGCTGTCGCGCATCTGCGATCTGCATTCGAGATGAGCGAACGGCGGGCGTGTAAAGCCATCGGCTGCTGCCGCATGACCATGAGATACAAGACGACCCGGGCGGAGGAGGCTGGCCTTCGCCAGCGGATGAAGGCGATCGCTCATGAGCGCCGCCGGTTCGGCTATCGGCGCCTGCACGTGTTGCTCGAGAGGGAGGGCTACGTGATCAACCACAAAAGGCTGTTCCGGCTGTATCGGGAGGAGAAGCTCGCGGTGCGCCGCCGCGGCGGCCGCAAGCGGGCCATCGGGACCAGGGCGCCGATACAGCTTCCGGCGGCACCCAACGATCGCTGGTCGCTCGACTTCGTGTCGGATCAACTCACCGACGGACGGCGCTTCCGAATTCTGACGATTGTCGATGACTGCACGCGAGAGTGCCTGGCGCTGGTGGCCGATACCTCGCTCTCCGGTGTCCGGGGTGCCCGAGAGCTGGAGCGGCTGACGATCGCGCGCGGCAAGCCGAAGACAGTGGTCAGCGACAACGGCACCGAACTCACCAGCAACGCTATCCTGGCATGGGCTGACGCCGCCCGCATCGACTGGCATGACATCGCGCCGGGCAAGCCGACGCAGAACGCCTTCATCGAGAGCTTCAACGGCCGGCTGCGGGACGAACTGTTGAATGAGACGCTGTTCACGTCGCTGGCCCAGGCTCGCATCGTCCTCGGATGTTGGCGGGCCGATTACAATCAAACCCGCCCACACTCGCAACTCGGTTGGCGGACGCCCGCCGAATTTGCCTTCACCCATCCGCGACGGGAGCTGGCGCTACGCTACGTCGACGGCTCCGCGCCAGCTCCCGTCGCTCCACCCGCCCAGAACGGCAACCCGAACGCCAGGAACGAACTCATCGCTGGATAAAACTTGGGGG
>NZ_JACABA010000032.1 GCF_013377015.1 Rhodopseudomonas sp.
CAACTGAGCCGGGGTCTGTGTCATCAGGAGGAGAAGGCGGTGTGAAGGCCCGAGGCCGTCGGTTCCAATACGCCGCGCGCTGGTCGAATTCCTGCCCGCCTACCCGCCCAAGGCCATCCCCGTCTTGTGCTGTACCCGCAAAGCCGGCAGGTGTCGCCTCGCGTTCGGGCGTTCGTGGGCTGGATATCCGCCGAGTTCAGGGCCAGGAAGAGTTCATAGCAGGTCGCGCGCTACGCATGGTGGCGCCGCACGCTCGCCCGGACATTGCTGTAGTCGCAGTTCTCGGCGAGCTCGAACGCTCGCGCCAGCAGTTGGCGCGCCGCATGCACCAGCCCCCGTCGCTCGCAGATTCTCCCCAGCAGCGCCATCGCCGTCATCTGGCGCAGCCTGAGCTGGTTCGCCGTGGCCACCCCGATGCACTGGCACGCCAACTGAGTGGCATGGCGCGTCTCGCCGAGCCGAAGCAGATGTGACGCCCTGGCATAGGCCGTGTCCGCCACCAGGCGCGGCATGCCCATGTCGATGCCGTATTTCTCGATCTCGTCGAGACGCCGGGGGATGTAGTCGGCTTCCTCGGGAAGCAGCCTGTCGATGGCGAGCCGCACTCGCGACAGCCTGGCCATCTGGCGAACGTCTTCGTGGCCACCCTTCGTGGCCGCGGCGATCGACCTGTCGACTGATGCCAGCGCCTTGGGGCCCGCCTCGGGCCCCTTGATCCGATACAGCTCCGCAAGGTGCCGAGAGAAGATCGCCACCGAGCGGGACTGCCCGTACTTGTCGAGATCCTCGATTACCTCGACGAACACTCGCTCGGCGGCATCGGCGTTTCCGGAGTAGTGATCCACCAGTGCGAGATAGCCCCTGACGAGCAGCCGCAGGATCGGGTTCTCGTCCTCGATGGCGACGATGGCATTGAGATTCTTCCTGGCTTCCCGTATCCGGCCGCGCTCGATGTCGGCGACCGCGAGGTTCAGGTGGATGCGGCACCAGAGCGCGCTGTGTCTGTCGCCGCCCTCGATCTCCTTCGCCGCCCGGAGCGCGATCGCGAACAGACCTGCGGCTGAATCCAGTCGACCCTGGACCAGGCAGAAGAGTCCGCACTCGTTGTACAGCCAGACGATCTCCTCGGCGA
>NZ_JACABA010000033.1 GCF_013377015.1 Rhodopseudomonas sp.
GCCCTGTGGCCAGTCAGGCGCGCGGAGAGTCCACTGAACCCACTCATGCGGAATGGCCCGAACTCGTTCACCGCCCCGCCGGACAGATCCATCTCCGCGAACAAATTCAGGAGGCCACGGAACTTGCCGGCCGCATCGATGTTCGGCGTCTGCTCGATCGACGCGACCGTGACCATGAGCAGATCGTTGGCGCCGCCTGGCGCGCGACTGACTAGCCCGTCAGCGAGCCATGAAAATCCATCTTCATTGGCGCGGCGTGAAATTCTTGGGGTGCGTCAAGGACATGGAGCCGCGCGCGCCGCTAGAAATACCATGAACGGCGAGCCGGCCTGCGCCTTGGGAACAAGGTTCCCCGCGCGGCGCCCATGAGCGGCGCCGATTTCTCGCGCTCGGGAGGTCGTAGGTCTTTCGAGCTTCTGTCGGAACCAGCGAGGATTTCATGATTTGCCGCCGATCTTTTCTCGCCGACGCCTCCGCCCTCGCTCTGGTGCTTGCGGCCGGACAGGCGCGGGCCCAGGCCATCTGGACCGACTGGCGCGGATCGAAATTCGGGACGCGGATCGAATACCCTTCGGATTTGTTCGCGATTCAGCCGGAGCCGGACGCGCAAGACGGAAGGACGTTCGCCGCTGCGGATGGCGCGCAGATTGCCGCCTATGGCGTATTCAACGACGTCGTCGACTTCGAGAGCGCCATCGCGGCGACCACGGAAGGCGACGCCTATTCGCAGGTCACATACCGACGTCGTCACAGCGGCTGGGCCGTCGTCTCGGGAATACGACCGATCGATGGGCGGCCATCTGTTTTCTACGAGCGATATTTCCTCGACCCGCGCAAGGACGTCTACCACGTTGTCGTGATGACCTATCCGACCGAGGCCAAAGCGACATACGACCCGATCGTCCGGCGCATCGCGGGCTCGCTGGATTCGAGCCGCTATACGCGTTGAAGGCGGCGGCCTTCATTTGGCGCCGTCGGCGGTCCGGTCGTGGATCGTCGGTCCGGATTTGGCGGCATGCGCTTCGTCCAGGCTCATCTCGGCCATGTCGCCTGCCGGTGCGGACGCATACCTGC
>NZ_JACABA010000034.1 GCF_013377015.1 Rhodopseudomonas sp.
GGCTTCGAGGAGGTCATCCGCGAGATCGCGGTGCGGATCGCCGACGAGCCGGCGCGCCACTGGCAGTTCGCCGCGTTCGGCCGCGACATAGCGGACGCGCAAGTCGACATCGTGCACGAACAGATGCAAGGTCGAGGCCGGAATGCGCTCAGCCGCTTCCTTGCGCACCATCGGATCGACATCGAAAGCAAACACCGCCAGGCGGTCGGGCGGCAGGCGGCGCACGACGGCGCGGCGGACTTCGGATTCCGGATCGTTGGCCGCCACCGGCAGCAACGCCGGTTCGAGTCTTCGCGCGGCCATCAGGCGCACGTAATAATCTTCGTCGCCGAACATGCGGAGCAGGTCTGCGCCTTCGAGCCGCATGGCGCAGGCGATGCGGACTTTTCGGTCGGCGTCGCCGGCCATGTCGCGGACGCGCGCAACCGGCAGACGCATGGCGACCATGGCGCGCACCTCCGGATCCTTGTCGCGCATCATGCGCGGCAGCAGAAAAATGCTCGCGTGCTTGGCGGCGATGGTCCTGATCTCGAAATAGGGATGATCGAGATATTCGGCGACAAGTTGCGCGTTGGCCGCAAAGAAGCGATCAATGCGGCGGGCGCGCTGGTCCCGGACGCAAATGCGTCCGAGCACACAGCGGCCAGTTTCACGCATCGCAAGATGCGGACAATCCTGGCAAGAAAAGGGCCTGCCGGTCCAGTCGACGGCGACGTCGACTGAATCGGCGTCCGGCTCGCTCATGCGGGTCTGACTGTTCAGGCCTTCACGCAGGTCTTCGGCACCGGGCACACTTCGTTGCATTGGGCCTTGTCGAACGAGCCTTCGCATTCCGTGCATTTGGCGGCGTCAATGATGTAGATGTCGCCCTTCATCTTGATCGCCGCATTCGGGCATTCGAATTCGCACGCGCCGCAGACGGTGCACTGGGAGGCGATGATCTTGTAGGCCATTTTCTTGCTCCTATGTTGAACTCTTCACAACGACGTCACGCGCTGAGCGCGAGCTTGGATCACGCGCTGAGCGCGACCTCGGGGGCGCCGAACCGGGCC
>NZ_JACABA010000004.1:0-138325 GCF_013377015.1 Rhodopseudomonas sp.
TCTTTGGCCTGCTGGCTTTGACGCTCGGTGCCATGACTTGGCTTGCGATCGCCTATCCGGAAGCCGAACGCGTCGGAATTCTCCGAATCCCGACGACTCGCGGCGACCGCCTGTTTCTGTCGCTGATCCTGGCCGCCGTGATTCACCTGGCGTGGATCGCGCTGGTGGGCGCCGAGACGTTGGCGACGCTGCCGGTCGGAGAGGGTATCGAAGTGTCGAGTCTTTGGCTCGCCACCGCCATTTCGCTGGTTTCGGCCGTTGCGATTTTTCGCACGGTCTGATCGGCGAAGAAGAGCAGATCCGGGATCAACCCGGAGCTGAAGATGCACATGATGCAACGGAGGAAGCGATATGCGATCTGCCAAAGGACCAAGTAGTCGATCGACCAGGACGCGGTTTCTGACAATGGCGAGTGCTGCGACGCTGATTGCGGCATCCGCGACGCTCGCTGCGCCGGCGTTCGCCGACGAAGCGGCCGCCAAGAAATGGATCGATGCCGAGTTTCAGCCCTCGACATTGTCCAAGGACGACCAGATGAAGGAAATGCAGTGGTTCATCAAGGCCGCCCAGCCTTTCAAGGGCATGGAGATTAACGTGACCTCCGAGACCTTGACCACGCATGAGTATGAATCGAAGACGCTCGCCAAAGCCTTCGAGGAAATTACCGGCATCAAGGTCAAGCACGACATCATCCAGGAAGGTGACGTCGTCGAGAAGATCCAGACCCAGATGCAATCCGGCAAGAACGTCTATGACGGCTGGATCAACGATTCCGATTTCATCGGCACCCACTTTCGCTACGGCCAGGCCGTCGATCTGACGGACTGGATGGCGAAGGAAGGCAAAGACGTCACCGATCCGATGCTCGACGTCAACGACTTCATCGGTAAGTCGTTCACCACGGCACCGAACGGCCATCTGTATCAACTGCCGGACCAGCAGTTCGCCAACCTGTACTGGTTCCGGTACGATTGGTTCTCAAATCCTGACTACAAGTCCAAGTTCAAGGCCAAATACGGCTACGACCTCGGCGTCCCGGTGAACTGGTCGGCTTATGAAGACATCGCCGAGTTCTTCACTAACGACATCAAGGAGATCAACGGCGTCCGGGTCTATGGCCACATGGATTACGGCAAGAAGGATCCCTCGCTCGGCTGGCGCTTCACCGACGCCTGGCTGTCGATGGCCGGCAACGGCGACAAGGGCATTCCGAACGGTCTGCCGGTCGATGAATGGGGCATCCGCATGGAAGGCTGCCGTCCGGTCGGCTCGTCGGTCGAACGTGGCGGCGACGTCAACGGTCCGGCGGCGGTCTATTCGATCGTCAAATATCTCGACTGGATGAAGAAATATGCCCCGCCGCAGGCGCAAGGCATGACCTTCTCGGAATCCGGTCCGGTGCCGGCGCAGGGCAACATTGCCCAGCAAGTGTTCTGGTACACCGCCTTCACGGCCGACATGGTGAAGCCCGGTCTGGCGGTGATGAACGACGACGGCACGCCGAAGTGGCGGATGGCGCCGTCGCCGCATGGCTCCTACTGGAAGGAAGGCATGAAGCTCGGCTATCAGGACGTCGGCTCCGCGACCTTGCTGAAATCGACGCCGGTCGATCGCCGCAAGGCGGCCTGGCTCTATCTGCAGTTCATCGTCTCCAAGACCGTGAGCCTGAAGAAGAGCCATGTCGGTCTCACCTTCATCCGTGAGTCCGATATCTGGGACAAGTCCTTCACCGAGCGCGCGCCGAAGCTCGGCGGGCTGATCGAGTTCTACCGCTCGCCGGCGCGCGTGCAGTGGACCCCGACCGGCAACAACGTGCCGGACTATCCGAAGCTGGCGCAATTGTGGTGGCAGAACATCGGCGATGCGGCGTCCGGTGCCAAGACTCCGCAAGCTGCGATGGATTCGCTTGCCGCTGCGCAGGACTCGGTGCTGGAACGTCTCGAGAAATCGGGCGTGCAGGGCGCCTGCGGACCGAAGCTGAACAAGAAGGAAACCGCCGAGTTTTGGTTCGCCAAATCGGCCAAGGACGGCAACATCGCGCCGCAGCGCAAACTCGCCAACGAGAAGCCGAAGGGCGAAACCATCGACTACGACACTTTGATCAAGTCGTGGCCGGCTTCGCCCCCGAAGCGCGCTTCGTTGAACTAAGCGAAGCGCAGCAGCAATAACGCGAAAGGCCGGGAGCGATCCCGGCCTTTTTTATGTGTGCAGAGCACGTCCGCGTCATTGCGAGGAGCGTAGCAACGAAGCAATCCAGTCGTTGCTTGCAGCCTGGATTGCTTCGCTTCGCTCGCAATGACGAACGAGAGTCCGGTGCGCGTCGTCGTTTACTGCGCCGCCTGCGCCGATTCCAGCGTCGGATAGTCGGTGTAGCCCTTGGCGCCGCCGCCGTAGAAGGTGGCCTTGTCGGGCTCGTTCAGCGCCGCGCCGCGCTTGAAGCGCTCGACCAGATCCGGATTGGCGATGAACGCCTTGCCGAATGCGATCAGGTCGGCGTCGTTGGCCGCCAGCACCTTGTTGGCGAGCGCCAGGTCGTAGCCGTTATTGGCGATGTAGGTGCCGTGGAAGCGCTTGCGCAGGCTCGCATAGTCGAACGGCAGATTGTCGCGCGGGCCGCCGGTGGAGCCTTCGATGACGTGGATGTAGACCAGCTTCAGCGCGCTGAGATGATCGACAATGTAGTCGAACAACGCTTGCGGATGTGAGTCGGAGACGTCGTTGGCCGGGGTCACCGGCGAAATCCGGATCCCGGTTTTCTCCGGGCCGATCTGCTTGGCCACCGCGGCGGCAACTTCGAGCATCAGCCGGGCGCGGTTCTCGATCGACCCGCCGTAGGCATCGGTGCGCTTGTTGCTGCTTTCCCTGGCGAACTGGTCGAGCAGATAGCCGTTGGCGCCGTGAATCTCGACGCCGTCGAAGCCGGCTTCGATCGCGTTGGCGGCGGCCTGCCGGAAGCTCTCGATGATGCCGGGAAGCTCGGAGAGCTCCAGCGCGCGGGGCTCGGAGACGTCGGCGAAGGTGCCGCCGACGAAGGTCTTGGTCTTGGCGCGGATCGCCGAGGGCGCGACCGGCGCGCCATGATTGGGCTGCAGATCGACGTGGGAGATGCGGCCGACATGCCAGAGCTGGATGAAGATCTTGCCGCCGCGCTTGTGCACCTCGTCGGTGACCTTGCGCCAGCCGGCGACCTGCTCCTTGGAGTAGATCCCGGGGGTGTCCTGATAGCCCTGGCCCTGCTGCGAGACCTGGCTGGCCTCGGTGATCAGCAAGCCGGCGGTGGCGCGCTGGCCGTAATATTCGGTCGCCAGTGGATTGGGTACGAAACCGGCCAACGCCCGGTTGCGTGTCAGCGGTGCCATCACGGTGCGGTTGGACAGGGTGATCGGGCCGAGTTTGTACGGCTCGAAGAGTTTGGTGTCGCTCATTGGTGCGGTCCCACAAATTGTCGATCCCGTGGAACTGGGGACGACGGATGCGAAAGGCAATGCGGCTGCCGAAAATAGATGCGGCTGCATGATTTTTTGGAATGCCCCGGTCGCCAGCCGGAGAAATTCAGCATGGCGATGCTGAGAAAAGGCGCGCGAAAGGTCAATTTCGCGCGCCTTTGACTCAGTTCACGCCCATGAAATCCCGTTTGCCGATTTCGACGCCGTTGTGGCGCAGGATGCCGTGCGCGGTGGCGGCGTGAAAATAGAAGTTCGGCAGGCTGAAATGGCTGAGGAATTCCGGCGCCTTCATGGTCATGGTCTTGTCGGGGCCGACCGGGATGGTGATCTCGCGGGTCTCGGCGCCCTCGAACTGCGCCGGCGTGAATCCCTTCACATAGGCGATGGTGTTGGCGAGGCGCTGCTGCAATTCGGCGAAGGTCTTCTCGGTGTCGGGTGTCGACGGCACCTCGGTGCCGGCGATCCGCGCGGTGCCCTTGGCGGCGAAATCGCAGACCAGCTGGATCTGCCGGCTGAGCGGCAGCATGTCGGGATACAGCCGCGCGCCGAGCAGCACCGCGGGATCGATCTTCTTGGCGGCGGCGTGGGCTTCGGCCTTGCTCAGGATGCCTGACAGGCTGTTGAGGATCTGCAAATAGGCAGGGACAGCGGATTGATAGAGCGACATGAGGTGGTCTTTCTGTTGAAGGGCAGGATTGCCGATCAGGATTTCGGACGCGTGACGCCGCGCAGCCGGCCGACGATGCCGGTCGGAAAGAAATACACGCTGGCGACGAACAACAGGCCGAGCCATAGCAGCCAGCGGTCCGGATGCAGCAGCCCCGGCAGCAGCGGCAGCCCGGCTTCGGCGGCGGCGTTGGAGGCGACGCCCATCAGCGCCTGCAGATAATTCTGCGCCAGGATGAATACGGCGGCGCCGATTACCGCGCCGTACATCGTGCCCATGCCGCCGATCACCACCATCAGCAGGATGTCGAGCATGATCGCGAAGGAAAGCGACGTGTCGGGCCCGGCATAGCGCAGCCACATCGCGTTCAACACCCCGGCGGAGGCGGCCACCACGGCGGCGAGGCAATTGGCGTAAGTGAGATGGAAGACGGTGCGATAGCCGAGCGCCTCGGCGCGGAAGCGATTTTCACGCACCGCCTGCAACACCCGTCCGAACGGCGAATTCACCACCCGCAGCAGCCCGAGGATCATCGCCGCGGAGGCGAAGAACACGATGTAGTAGGTCAGGGTGCGGCCGTTGATGCTGACGCCGAAAAAGTCCTTCACGAACACGGTGCCGGGCCGCAGCAGCTCCGGCAATTGGAAACTGCGGCCGTCCTCGCCGCCGGTCAGCCAGGATAGCTGCGACGCCAGCACCAGGAACGCCGACGCCACTGCCAGCGTGATCATCGCAAAGAAGATCGCCTCGACCCGCAGCGAGAACAGCCCGATCCCGAGCGCCAGCAGCGCCGCCAGCGGCAAGCCGACGGCGATTCCGACCGCGATCGCGGCCCAGCTCGGGCCCATGCCGTACAGCGCGATCGCGATCGCATAGCTGCCGATGCCGTAGAACATCGTGTGGGCGAACGACACCGTGCCGGTGTAGCCGAGCAGCAGGTCGTAGGAGGCCACCAGGGCGGCAAAGATGCAGATCTTGCTGGCGACGTTCATCGCCTTGGCGCCGGGGAACAAGAACGGCACCGCGGCAAGCGCCACGATGATCGCGATCAGCAGGATACTCAGCGCCCGGCTGCGCGGCGGATCGCCCGACAGGATTATCATCGACTTGTCACCGCATAGAGCCCGCGCGGCCGCCACATCAGGATCGCGACCATCAAGAGGATGTTGGAGACCAGCGCCAGTTTTGGGACCAGGAAGCCGCCGTAATTGGCGACCATCGCCACCAAGAGCGCGCCGATGAAGCAGCCGCCGATCGAGCCGAGCCCGCCGATGATGACGACGATGAACACCAGCACGGTGAGGTCGTTGCCCATCGAGGCGTGGACCTGCTCGCGATACAGCGCCCACATGATGCCGCCGAGGCCCGCCAGTCCGGAGCCGACCATGAACACGCCGAGAAACAGCCGTTTGATGTGATAACCGAGCGCTTCGACCATCTCGCGGTTCTCCACCCCGGCGCGGATCAACAGGCCGATTTTGGTGCGGGCCAGCACCAGCTGGATGCCGGCGAACACTACCAGGCCGACCAGCATCGCCAGCAGCCGATATTTGGCGATCGCGATGTCGCCGATGATGAACGAGCCGCGCAGCGAGGTCGGCAGCGGCAGCGGAATGATCTGCGGCCCCCACAGCGCGTACAGCGCCTGTTCGGCCACGATGAGTCCGCCGGTAGTCATCAGGATCTGCTTCAGATGCTGGCCATAGACCGGCAGGATCAGCACCCGCTCGACGACGAGGCCGAGCGCGCCCGACACCGCCATCGCCGCCAGCGCTGCCGGCGCCAGCACCGCCAGATTGAGCCACAGCGAATCCGCCTGCACCCAGCCCGCCAGCGGCAGCAGCACCAGGGTCGCCACATAGGCGCCGACCGCGATGAAGGCGCCGTGACCGAAATTCAGCACGTCCATCAGGCCGAAAACCAGCGTCAGCCCGGAGGCCATGATGAAGATCATCATCCCCATCGCCAGGCTCGCCACCGTCAGCGTCACCCAGGAACTGCCGGAGCCGACCAGCGGCAGCATCGCGACGGCGAGGATCGCCGGCAGGAACACCGGCAGCAGGTCACGCGGCGGTTTCGGCAGCGCGTCGGTCGCGGCGAGGTCAGTCACTGATGCGCCTCCAGGCTCAATCCGAGCAGCCGTTCCTGCATCGGGGTGTCGTCGGCCAGCGCCGCCATCTCGCCGCGATGCACGATCATGCCGTTGTCCATCACCAGCACGGCGTCGCCGATCATCTGGGCGACGTGGAAATTCT
The DNA here is from genome assembly GCF_013377015.1 of Rhodopseudomonas sp. GTDB lineage: Bacteria > Pseudomonadota > Alphaproteobacteria > Rhizobiales > Xanthobacteraceae > JARJEH01. The sequence continues at coordinate 6,369 of NZ_JACABA010000004.1, forward strand.
GTTCGACCAGCAGGATGGTGGCGCCGCGGCGCTTGATCTCGGCGAAGCATTCGATCAGCGAGCCGATGATCGCCGGCGCCAGCCCCTTGGTCGGCTCGTCGATCAAGAGCAGCTTGCGCGGCTCGACGATGGCCCGCGCGATCGACAGCATCTGCTTCTGTCCGCCCGACAGCAGCCCGGCGCGCGACAGCCAGAATTTGCGCAGCGCCGGGAAGAAGCCGAAGATCCATTCCAGCCGCGCGGTGTCGAGCGGCCCGTCGCGCGCCGCCAGGATCAGATTTTCCTTCACCGTCAGATCGGCAAACACAGCCATACTTTCCGGCACGTAGCCGACGCCGAGCTGGGCGATGTCCGGCGTCGCCATCTGCTCGATCCGTTGTCCGGCGAGCGCGATCTGTCCGCGCGACGGCGGCCACAGTCCCATGATGGTGCGCAGCGTCGTAGTCTTGCCGGCACCGTTGCGCCCGAGCAGCATCGTGGTCTTGCCCTCGGCGACGGCGAAATTGACGCCCTGCAAAATGTGATAGCGCCCGATATTGGTGTGCACGCCGCTCAGCTTCAGCAGGTCGGTCATGCGGCGTTCTTTCCCGGCGCGATGCCCAGATAGGCCTCCTGCACGATCGGCGAGGCGATCACCTCGGCGGGCTTGCCGTCGGCGACCAACTGGCCGTTGTGCAGTACGATGATCCGATCGGCGAGCGAACGCACCACGTCCATCTTGTGCTCGACCAAGAGGATGATCTTGCTGGCGTCATTCTTCAACCGCGCGATCAGATCGAGCACCACCGGCACCTCGTCGACGCTCATGCCGGCGGTCGGTTCGTCGAACATGTAGACCTTCGGCTGCAGCGCCATCATCAGCGCGACTTCGAGCTTGCGCTGGTCGCCATGCGACAGCGCGGTGGCGGCGACGTCGCGGCGAGCCCCGAGCGCGACGCTGTCCAGGATGGCGTCGGCGCGCTCGATCAGGTCGCGCCGGGTCCGCCATGGCCGCAGCATGTCGTATTGCGTGCCGCTGTGCGCCTGCACCGCGAGCCGGACGTTTTCCTCGACGCTGAGATTCGGAAACAGATTGGTGAGCTGGAAGGCGCGGCCGAGCCCGGCGCGGGTGCGCAGCGGCGCGGACAGATTGGTGATGTCCTGGCCGTCGAACAGCACGCTTCCCTCGCTCGGGCGCAGTTGTCCGGAGATCAGATTGAAATAGGTGGTCTTGCCGGCACCGTTGGGTCCGACGATCGCGGTCAGTTCACCCGGCCGGAACGCACAGCTCACCGCATTGACGGCGACGTGGCCGCCGAAGCGAATGGTGAGATTCTGGGTTTCGAGCGTGGTCATCGGGGACTTTGCATGTTGTGCACCGCTCGCGCTCCGCAAACAACGTCATCCTCCGCGAAAGCGGAGGATCCAGTACGCCGCAGCGTCGCGATTCCATCTCTTACGCTCTGGAATACTGGGCCACCCGCTTTCGCGGGTGGTGACAGTTTATGATTGCGGCGGACTCAGGGCACGCCTCGATCTAGAGCAAGAGTCTTACCGCTTGTTGCGGATCGGGATGTCCATGTCCTCGATCTTCAATTCGCGCACCGGCTCCAGCACCGCCCAGGCCAGATCCGGATCGACCTTGACCTTGAAGTGATACATGCTCTGCAGCGCCTGATGATCTTCCTTGCGGAACACCATCTTGCCCTTCGGGGTGTCGAACTCCATGCCTTCCATCGCGGTGATCAGCTTCTCGGTGTCGGTGGACTTCGCCTTCTGCACCGCGGTAACCGCCGCCATCGCCGCGGCGAAACCGCCCGCGGTGAAAAAATCCGGCGGCGCATTGAAGCGCTTCTTGTGCTCGGTGACCAGCCAATCGTTCACCGGGTTCTTCGGGATGTCGTAGTAGTAATAGGCCGCGCCCTCCATGCCTGGCATGGCCTTGTAGGCCGCCAGCGCCGGAAGAATGTTGCCGCCAGTGGACAGCTCGATGCCGTAGCGCTTCGGGTCCATGTCCTGCAGTTTGCTCGGCGGATTGCCGGCGCCGGCCCAGATGATCCAGATGATCTTGCGGCCGGGCTTGTCCTTCAGCGCGTCGAACAGCCGTTGCCCGACTGCTGTGAAGTCGGTGGTGGTTGTCGGGACATATTCCTCGGCGGCCAGCGTGGCGCCGGTCTTGGCCAGCGCTTCCTTGAACGCGGCGACGCCGTCGCGGCCGAAAGCGTAGTCCTGCGCCAGCGTGGCGACGGTGACGCCGGGCTTGCCGATCGCCACCGCGTTCGAGATCGCGTCCTGCGAGGAATTACGGCCGGTGCGGAAGATGTAGCGATTCCACTTTTCGCCGGTGATCTGGTCGGCGACCGCGGGCTCGACGATCAGGATCTTCTTGTTCTCTTCGGCGACGGGGAGATCCGCGAGTGCGGCGGCGGAGGAGGTCGAGCCGATCGCGATGTCGACCTTGTCGTCCTGATAGGCTTCGGCGAGCGCGGCCTTCGACAGATCGGGTTTGCTCTGATCGTCCTTGGTGATCAGCACGATCTTGCGACCGTCGACCATCATGGTGCCCTTGGTGGCGTATTCAAATCCCATCTGCAGCCCGGTCTCGGTCTGCTTGGCGTAGGCCTCGAGCGGCCCGGTCTTGCCGTAGATCAGCGCGATCTTCAGATCGTCCGCATGCGCGGCGACGGTGGTCAGCGCAAAGGCTGCGGCGGCAATGATAGAGAAATGACGCACGGTTTTTCCTCCAGGGTGTTATTGCGGCGCACCCTAGAGCAAGTCCGTGAAACTGAAAACGGCTTCGCGGAAAGAAATATTCGGCTATTGCGGCGCGGGGGCCGGTGGTCTTGTGGCGCGTTTTGCGGCAGGCGGGGTCGCGCGTCCAACGGGCGCGGTACGCGCAGCGGGGGCGACGTCCGCCGGAGCCGTCGCGGGTGCCGCGACCGCGCGACCGCCCATCTTCGTCAGCAATTCGACGGTCGGCCAGGAATCCGCTGGCAGTCCGTGCTTCAGCTGCATCTCTTTCACCGCGGTCCGGCTGAGCTGACCGAGCACGCCGTCGATCTTGCCGACATTGTAGCCGGCCCGCACCAGCAATTGCTGCAACTCACGGATCTGGTTGAATGACAATTGCACGACCGGCGCCGACGGCTGCCGCATCGGCGGCGCGCCCCCAATCCTGGTGGCGAGATACCCGGCGGTGGTGGAGTAGATCAGCGAGTTATTCCATTCGGTATAGGCGGCGAAGTTCGGATAGGCCAGGAATGCCGGCCCGTGCCGCCCCATCGGCAGCAGCAAGGACGACGGCAGATCGTCGTTCGGCAACGGCCTGCCATCCGGATAGGTCACGCCCCATTGCGCCCATTTCGAACGCGGATGCTTGACGGTGAGGTCGGCCTGATCCCAAGGCAGGTTCTGCGGCGCACGGACTTCCTGCAGCCACGGCTCGCCGCGCCGCCATTTCAACCCGTTGGCGATGTAGTTGGCGGTCGAGCCGATCACATCGGGCGCGCTGCGCAGCATGTTGCGGTGGCCGTCGCCGTCGTAATCCACCGCGTAGTTGAAATAATGCGTCGGCAGGAACTGTGTCTGGCCGAGTTCGCCGGCCCACGAGCCGATCATCTCGGCCGGGGCGAGGTCGCCGCGGTCGATGATCTTCAGCGCCGCGATGGTCTCGTTCTGGAACATCTCGGAGCGGCGGCAATCATAGGCCAGCGACACCAGCGAGCGCAGCGTCGGCAGATTGCCCATGTTGGCGCCGAAGTCGCTCTCCAACCCCCAGAACGCCGCGATCACCTCCGGCGGCACGCCGTATTCCTTTTCGGCGCGCGCGAACGCCGCGCCGTATCTCTTGATGTGGGCCTGCCCTTGCTGCATCCGGTAGTTCGCGGCCATCCGCTTGGAAAATTCGGTGAACACCTGGCCGAACACTCGCTGGCCGCGGTCGCGGTTGACGATGCCCTGGTCGTACACCAGCCCGGGCGAAGCCTCCGCGATCGCGCGCTGCGACACCCCAGCGGCGACCGCCTTCTGCTTGAGGTCGGCGAGAAAGCGATCGAAGCTCATGCCGCCATGGCACGAGGCGCCGGATTGGGCCAGGGACGGCGATGCCGACATCGCCAGCGCGATTGCGGTCGCGATCAGCACGACTTTTTGGCGAAGCGTTGAAATGTGCCGCAGCATACCGGTCTCCCCATGACGTCATGGCCGGGCTCGACCCGCCTGCGGGGCCGAAGCCCCTTCGGCGAGGCGAAGGCCCGGCCATCCATCTCCAAAATGTACGCGACTGTTGTTGGGATGGATTGCCGGGTCAAGCCCGGCCGTGACGACCTGGATTGTTGTCGGTGCAAATCTCACACCTTCCGCCAAACTCCGACCTGCTGAAGGGGCGCGCATTCCTCCGGCATATTTGGCCTTTCAAGATGCACGTGCCTATCCTGCGCATTCGACACCGCGAGAACATGATGACGCCGACGGCCGTTGCCAGAACGTTGCGGGACGCCCTGATCGCGGGGCTTTGCGGCACGGTCGCGCAGCTGGCGTTACGCGCGGCGCGCAAGGCGCTCGGTGTGCTGCCGGACTTCCAGCCTTACGACGACATGCAGCGGGAGTTGCTTCACGGCGTCGGTACGTCGTTGCCGTCGGCGCTGCAGGCGCTGTTGCCGCTGATCAGCGGCGCCCTGATCTGGAGTTCGATCTTCGCCTGGGCCTATCGGTGGATTCCGGGCCGGACGGCGCTGCGCAAGGGCCTCGCGGTCAGCGGCTTTGCCTGGCTGCTGACCGGGCTGGTGCTGTTTCCTGCGATAGGCAAGGGCGTGTTCGCGCGCGATGCCGGGCAGGGCGGCTGGCCCGCTTTGATGATGCTGGTGATGCTCAGTTCCTACTGCATCACACTCAGTCTGGTCTACGGCTGGCTCAGGCGCGATCGGCAGCCTGAGGACCTCACCAGCTAAAGCTCCCGCGCATTACTGAAAGCGAAGCTCGACGCCCGCCGTGTATTCTCATCCAAAATCAGCTTCCGCGTGATCGGCGGCTCGGCGCGCTGGCTGCAGTGTTCGCGTTCGCACAGCCGGCAGTTCACGCCGATCGGGGTGCCTTCGGCCTTGTCCAGATCCATGCCGGCCGCATAGATCAGCTTGGCGGCGTGGCGGATTTCGCAGCCCAGTCCGATCGCAAAGCGCGGCTGCGGCTGCGGATGCGGCGCTACCGGGCGGCGCACCATCTGGGCGATCGAGAAGTAGCGGCTGCCGTCGGGCAGTTCGATCACCTGTTTCAGCAGCCGGTCCGGCGTGTCGAAGGTCGAATGCACGTTCCACAGCGGGCAGGTGCCGCCGAATTTCGAGAACGGGAAGGTGCCGGAGGAAAACCGCTTGGAGACGTTGCCGGCATTGTCGACCCGCAACAGAAAGAACGGCACGCCGCGCGCGTTCGGCCGCTGCAAGGTGGTCAGGCGGTGGCAGACCTGCTCGAAGCCGGCGTTGAAGCGCTGCGCCAGCACATGGACGTCGTAGTTGAGCGCCTCCGCGGCGGCGTGGAACGCGGCGTAGGGCATCATGATCGCGGCGGCGAAATAGTTGGCCAGCGTAATGCGGTACAGCCGCCGCGAGGTCTCGTCGAGCGCGCCGGCGCGGTTGACGATGGTGTCGAACACGCTGCCATATTCGGTGATGCCGATCTGGAATGCGATCTGGAAGGCGCGGCCCGGGGCGTCGATCAGCTCGGAGATCAGCAATTGCCGGCGGTGGCGGTCGAACCGTCGCAGCGTCTCGCGCATCACGTCGACCGGCATGATCCGGGTGACGATCGCATGTTTTTCCCGCAGGCGGTCTCCGAGTGCCACGAACAGGTCCTGCGAGGCGACGTTGATCTCGTCGCGCAGGGCCTCCGCGGCCTGTTCGAGTTCCGGAAAATAGTTGCGGTTGGCCTCGATCAGGTCGCGGACCCGCTCGATCGGGTTGGCCTCGAACCGCGTGCCCTCGTCGCGGTCGGCCATTTGCGCCGCCACCATGGTCTCGCCGCGGCGGGCCTCGGTATAGGCGGCGTACAGCCGTTGTAACGAGTGTGTCACACCGGGGCATAATTCGGCCAGATCGCGCAATTCCTGCTTCGGCAGGTCGATCTGGCGGAACAGTGGGTCGGAGAAGATCTCGTTCAGCTCGGCGAAGAAGCGGTCCTCGTCGGCGGTCGCCAGATCTCGTAGGTCGAGGTCATAGGTCTCCGCCAGCCGGAGCAAGATCTGCGCCGTGACGGGACGCTGGTTGCGCTCTATCAGGTTGATATAGCTCGGCGAAATCCCCAGCCCCTCAGCGATCTGGGTCTGCGACAGGCCGAGCTGCTGGCGGATTCGACGGAACCGCGGCCCGACGAAAAGCTTCTTTCCAGAGTCACCGGCCATCTTGCCTCGCTATCGAATTGTGACAAAAGTTACAAAATTACATTTATGACATGTATTGATGTTACATGACATCACCATTCGTTCGCAACAGGGCTGTACGATATTGTCCAACTAGCGTTTAGGTACCGCCACGTTTCGCAACGCAATGTCACGTCTGTCGCGCTGACGATTGGCGATGCGGATTTGTCGTCACCGAAGGGATCATGGACATGAACTTCCAGCCACGTGGGATCAACGATCAGGCCATCCAGGGGCCGGCCTCCTATCAGAGCCAAATCGAAGCGGCCGCAGCTCTCCTCAAGGGCAAGGATACCTGGAATGGTGTGAAGGCCGAAGCCGTGGCCCGGATGCGCTTGCAGAACCGCTTCAAGACCGGCCTCGACATCGCGCGCTACACCGCCGCGCTGATGCGCGCCGACATGGCGGCCTATGACGCCGACAGCACGAAATATACCCAGTCGCTCGGCTGCTGGCACGGCTTCATCGCCCAGCAGAAGCTGATTTCGGTGAAGAAGCATTTCGGCACCACCGATCGCACCTATCTGTATCTCTCCGGCTGGATGATTGCGGCGCTGCGCTCGCAGTTCGGACCGCTTCCCGACCAGTCGATGCACGAGAAGACTTCGGTGCCGGCGCTGATCGAAGAGCTCTACACCTTCCTGCGTCAGGCCGACGCCCGCGAGCTCAACACGATTTTCCGCGATCTCGACGCCGCCCGCAAGGCCGGCGACAAGGCCAAGGAAACCGCGCTGATCGAAAAGATCGACAATTTCCAGACCCACGTCGTGCCGGTGATCGCCGACATCGACGCCGGCTTCGGCAATGCCGAGGCGACCTATCTGCTGGCCAAGAAGATGATCGAGGCGGGCGCCTGCGCGCTGCAGATCGAGAACCAGGTGTCCGACGAAAAGCAGTGTGGCCATCAGGACGGCAAGGTGACGGTGCCACACGAGGTCTTCCTGGCGAAGATCCGCGCCTGCCGCCACGCCTTCCTCGAACTCGGCGTCGAAGACGGCATCATCGTTACCCGTACCGACTCGCTCGGCGCAGGACTGACGCAGCAGATCGCCGTCAGCCACGCGCCCGGCGACCTCGGTGACCAGTACAACAGCTTCCTGGATTGCGAAGAGGTCGACGCGACGAAGGTCGGCAACGGCGACGTCATCATCAGCCGCAACGGCAAGCTGCTGCGCCCGAAGCGTCTGCCCAGCAACCTGTATCAGTTCCGCGAAGGCACTGGTGCGGATCGCTGCGTGCTCGACAGCATCACCTCGCTGCAGAACGGCGCCGACCTGTTGTGGATCGAGACCGAGAAGCCGAATATCGAGCAGATCGCCTCGATGGTCGATCGGATTCGCGAGGTGATCCCGAACGCGAAGCTGGCCTACAACAACTCGCCGTCGTTCAACTGGACGCTGAACTTCCGTTGGCAGGTTTACGACGAGATGAAGAAGGCCGGTAAGGATGTCAGCCAGTACAACCGCGCCGAACTGATGAAGGCGGAGTACGACCAGACCCCGCTGGCGCTCGAAGCCGACGAGCTGATTCGGACCTTCCAGGCCGATTCCGCCAAGCGCGCCGGCATCTTCCATCATCTGATCACATTGCCGACCTACCACACGGCAGCGCTTTCGACGGACAATCTCGCGCGGGAGTATTTCGGCGAGCAGGGCATGCTGGGCTATGTTAAGAACGTGCAGCGCCAGGAGATCCGTCAGGGCATCGCCTGCGTCAAGCATCAGGACATGGCCGGCTCGAATATCGGCGACGATCACAAGGAATACTTCGCCGGCGAGGCCGCTCTGAAGGCCGGTGGCGCCCACAACACGATGAACCAGTTCGGATAACGGTAACAACAGGAGACCAAGATGGCGAACGGCAGCAATTTCTGGGTGATTGGCGGCGAGTTCGGCTCGATGAACTTCCACAAGCTCGTTGAAGGATCGGCCCAGGTGCAGGGCCCGTTCAAGACGCGCAAGGAGGCCGAAGAGGCCTGGAAGGTCGTCTCCGAGGAGAACCGGCATCGCGCAGGTGTGCGGTTCTCCATCGTCGAAGAGCCGAATCGCGCGACCGCCTGATCGGCTGGATTTCAAGAAGCGTCCAAGGGCGCAGCGGCCTCACCCGATGATCCGGGTGGGGCCGTTGTTGCGTGGTGTTGCTGGTGTCAGAATGCCGCAGGGCTGCCCTGTTTCCGGGCAACCACTTGAGAGCAAAGGGCCTTTGCGCCGAACAGGGTTACTGATAGGTTAATCGCTGCCGAGGCCTTAACTCGGGAAAGGCAGCCAGAATGTCGGACGCGTATACTACCGGGAATGGTTCGGCTGGCGAAGTAAGGCCGATGCGGCTGCGCGACGCGTTGCGGAAGGCCCGGATCGAGGCTGCCGACCGCACCGGCGTCGTGGTCGACCTGCGCGACGCCGAAATCGCCCGTCTCGAAATCCTCAATGAAGCGCTCGACCCGCTGTTCGCCCAGATCCCGGCCGGCGTCGAATTGTTCGATCGCGGCATCAGCCAGGGCGAGCCGCCGCGGCTGTGGATCGACGTCGTCGCCCATGTGATGATGGGCCGCGACAAGCGGATCTATCGCTTCGTCCAGGACAGCAGCTACGGCCGCATCGTGCTGGCGGAATCCCACGAGGCCGCCAAGCTGGTCGATGCGGTGACCGACTATGTGGCGCGCCGCCTGATCGAGCGCGAACGCGCGCTGGTCGCGACCGCGCCGCCGCCTGAGCCGGAGCAACCCGTCAAACCAGCCCGCAGCAGGTTGTGGACCTTCGCGCTCGGTTTCCTCGCCGGCGCGCTGGCGCTATTCGGCCTCGCTTTGTTCGCCAGCCTGCGGAATCTGTGACTTCCTCACTTCTCCTTGCATGACTCCCTCACCTCTCCCCGCAAGCGGGGCGAGGGTACGCGCTGCCGATGTTGCAGGGGATCGATTCAACCTCTCGCGTGGCTTGGCGCCAGTTCGGTGCGGCCCAGATCGACAATCTCCGTGCCATCGCCGAATCCGCGAATCCGGTGCTCGCAGCGCCAGCCGTCGCCGTCGCTCGCGATCGTAAACAGATTGTAGGCCGCCGACGGACGATGACCGTCGGCGAACGCCGAGGCCGACGGCACGCCGACCACCGGAATTTGCCGCCGAGGTCCATCGATCCAGATCGTCGAATGCACATGGTCGTGGCCGTGCAGCACCAGATCGACGCCGTGGCGCTGCAACAGCGCGAGCAGTTCCGCCGCATCGGTCAGCCGCTTGTGCTGCGACTTCGAGCGCAACGGATGGTGAATCAGCAGCACGCGAAACGAAGGCCCGTTCGCCAGCCCCGCCAGCAGGTGCTCCAGCGCATCGCGCTGCGCCTGGCCGAGCCAGCCGGTCGCCATGAATGGTGCGGTCGGCACCGCGGTTGAGACCCCGATCAGCGTCACCGGTCCCCTGCGGCGAACATAGGGGAACGTCACCGCGGCTGCGGCGTCGTCGCCGCGCAGATAGTCGCCCCACGTCTGGGCAATACAGTGCTGGGTTTCGCGGACGTACGCATCGTGATTGCCGGGCACCAGGCTGACGCGATCCGGCGGCCCGATGCTGTCCAGCCAGGCTCGCGCCGGCGCGAACTCGGCTTGCAGCGCGATGTTGATGAGGTCGCCGGTCACCGCGATGTGGTTGGGCTGCCGCGCCTGAATGTCCGCCACCAAGGCGTCGAGCACGTCGCGGCGGTGGATCGTGTGGCGATTTCTGGTCCAGTTCAGGTACCCGAGCACGCGCTTGCCGGCGAGCTCACGCCAGCTTGCTGCCGGCAGCGGCGGCAGATGCGGGTCCGACAGATGCGCCAGTGTGAAAGTCGTCATCGCAGATTCATTCGCACGGCCATTGCCAAAACCCTCGGTCGAGCACCGTCATTGCGAGGAGCGAAGCGACGAAGCAATCCAGAGCAGCGCCAGCGGCCCTGGATTGCTTCGCTGTCGGCCGGCGCCTTCGCGCCGGCCTCGGCTCGCAATGACGGCGTCGTATCTATGCCTCAGGCAGATCCTGCCTGTGAAAGGCAGCGATGTTTTGGCAAGGTGAATGCCCGGGCGCAAGCCGCCATTGGCGTTGCCCGCCATGCCGAGGATTCCGCCTTGTCGACGATCCAGAACCTGCGGCTCAGATTGGAGCCGGCCCTGCGGCGGGTGTTTCATCTGTACTGGCGGTTCGCCCGCGGCATGACGCTCGGCGCCCGCGGCGTGGTGCTGGACCGGACCGACCGGGTGTTCCTGATCAAGCATAGCTATGTTTCGGGCTGGCATCTGCCCGGCGGCGGCGTTGAGGTCGGCGAATCCTTCGGCGACGCCTTGCGCCGCGAATTGATGGAAGAGGGCCGGATCGAACTCACCGGCGAGCCGGTGTTGCACGGCATCTTCCTCAACAGCCACGTCTCGCCGCGCGACCACGTCGCCGTCTATGTGGTCCGCGAGTTCCGCCAGGACCGCGCGCCGGAGCCCAATCGCGAGATCATCGCCAGCGGTTTCTTCGGCCTCAGCGAATTGCCGCCGGATACCACGCCAGGCACAAGGCGGCGGATCGCCGAAGTGCTCGGCGGCGCCGCGCCGTCGGCGACATGGCGTTAATGCAGGCGTTAGTTCGGTACCGCCGCGACGATGGACCGCGCCCGGCTGCGATGCTATTCCGCGCCTCGCCATGACCGATCTTTCCCTCACCATCCGGGCGGAGACGCCGAACGACGCCCAGGTGATCGAGCGCCTGCACGAGCGCACCTTCGGGCCCGGCCGATTTGTGCTCAGCGCCTACCGGCTTCGCGAATACGTCGACCATCTGCTCGACCTGTCATTCACGGCGCGGATCGGCACGCTGCTGGTCGGCTCGGTGCGGCAATTGCCAATCCTGATCGGCACCACGCCGGCCTTGCTGTTGGGGCCGCTGACCGTCGAGCCGCCGTTCCGTTCGCGTGGCGTCGGCCGCGCGCTGCTCGACCGTGCGCTCGGTGACGCCAAGGCCAAGGGCCATCGGCTGATCGTGCTGGTCGGCGACGAGGCGTATTACCGCCGGGTCGGGTTCAAACTGATTCCGCCCGGCCGCGTCACCATGCCGGGGCCGGTGGACTACAGCCGCCTGCTGGTGATCGAACTGGTCGAAGGCGCCTTCGACGGCATCGCCGGCCCGATCCGGCCGGACTGGAGCAAGGTGCGGGAAGTCTGATCGCCGGAGTGGCGCTGCTCAGTAGGCTGCGCGCAGCGGTCGCTCGTTGGCGCCGTACGGCACCCAGCGGCACGCGAAGGAGACGTAACCGCCGTAGCTGGCCTGCACGCCCAGCAGCTTCACCACCTTGCCGTAGCGCGCGCAATGTTCGACCGCCATCGCCCGGATATCGAGCTGGCCGATCAGATTGGTGGAGATGATGCCGCCGGTATCGTTGCCCTTGAAGGCCGGCACGGTATCGGCGCGCGCCGCGCCATGGACCAGCAAAGCGCAAATCACGGTAAGGCCCGCGGCCCGGATCGTTCGCATCGGAATCTCCATCATGGTTGCCTCAACTCTAGAGCGCATCGGCTGCGATGAAAAGAACGGCGGCGGGCTCGGCGCCGGGTTGTCGGCCGGTGTTGCCGCGCTGCACTTGACCTCGCGCGGGCTTCGCGGCACCGTCGGCGCAGAGAATAATTGGCGGATGGCCCATGCGCTTTGCTCCCGATTTGAAGATCTCCACTGGCGCGGTCGCGATGGCCGCGGTGGCGACGCTGCTGGCGTTGGCACCGGCGGCCCAGGCCGCCAACCCGCTGGAGCGGAATTTCTGGCTGTCCGGCCCGCGCTATGACGGTAATCTTCCCGCCTGCGAGTCGGCGCTATGGTCGATTACCGACCAGTTCGCGGAGAAAGAGGGCAGTTTCTGGAATTCCGAGCTCCGCATCACCGGCTTTGCCCAGGTTCACGAGGTCGCGTTCCGGCCCTGGCAGTCGGACAACATCCCACGGCGCTATTGCACCGCCGATGCGATGCTGAGCGACGGTAAGCCCCGCGTGGTGCATTACTCGATCATCGAGGATGGCGGGTTCGCCAGCTTCGGCAACGGCGTCGAATTCTGCGTCGTCGGGCTGGACCGCGACTGGGCCTACAATCCGAGCTGCAAGGCCGCCAAGCCCTGATCGGCTGACGTCGCGCGATGCGATGTCATGCGGTTCGCATTCAACTATCGTGCACCAGTCGTGTTCTTGAAATGTTCTGGATTGCCCGTTAGGTTATCCGTACAATGGGCAGCGGGGGCGCCTTATCATGTCTGATTTCATCGGCCGCAAGCTGATTGCGCTGGCGCTGCTGATCGCGGCGATGGCGCTGGCCGGGCCGGGCAGCGCGTCGGCGCAGGATCGCCGGCAGAACGCGCCGGGCGAGTTCGATTTCTACGTGCTGTCGCTGTCGTGGTCGCCATCCTATTGCGAGCAGGCGCACGAACGCGGCAACAGCGGCCGGTCGCAGCAGATCCAGTGCGGGCGGCCCTATGCATTCGTCGTGCATGGGCTGTGGCCGCAATACGAACGAGGCTTTCCTGATTATTGCCAGCGGCCGTCGCCACGGCTTAGTCGCGACATCATGACCTCGATGCTCGACCTGATGCCGGCGCCGGGGCTGATCTTCAACGAATGGGACAAGCACGGCACCTGCTCGGGGCTCGACCAGCGGGCCTATTTCGAGACCGTGCGCAAGGCGCGCGCCGCAGTGAAGATCCCGCCGGATTATCTCGACCTGCAGCAGGAAAAGACCATCGCGCCGGCCGACCTCGAGGAGGCCTTCATCAAGGCCAATCCGGGCCTGAGCAGTTCGGCGATCGCGGTGACCTGCGATCGCAATAGGCTCAGCGAGGTGCGGATCTGCCTCAGCAAGGACCTCCAATTCCGCGCCTGCGAGGAGATCGACCGCCGCGCCTGCCGGCGCGATTCCGTGGTGATGCCGCCGATGCGCGGCGGATAGCGCTGTCGGCCCGGCTCTTGCTCTGAGGGCGTGGTTGGAGCTTGCGGGGGGCGGGAATGTCGCGGTGGCGACATTCGGGTACCGGAGGCGCCGTCTTGACTTCGATCGCGGCTCCGCGTCACGGTTCCGCTCCCACCTCAGAATGACCGATTGAATCCGACAATGACTGGCTTTGCCGTTATCCGCGACACCACCCCCGCGTCCGCGATCCCGAAGGGAGCGGTGGTGGCGATGGGCAATTTCGACGGCGTCCATCTCGGCCACCGCGCGGTGATCGCGGCCTGCAAGGAGATGGCGCGGATCCGCCGCGCTCCGGCCTTCGCGGTGACGTTCGAGCCGCATCCGCGCAGCTTTTTCAGCCCCAACACGCCGCAGTTCCGGCTCACCGACGAGGCCGGCAAGCTGCGGCTGCTGGCCGGGACCGGCCTAGACGGTGCCGTGATACTGACGTTCGACGCCGCGCGCGCCGCCACCACGGCGCATGATTTCATTCGCCAGGAACTGATCGAGCGGCTCGGCGTCCAGGGCATTGCGATCGGTTATGATTTTCATTTCGGCAAGGGCAGGGGCGGCTCGCCGAGCATGCTGGTCGGCGAGGCGCCGGCGCTCGGCATCGAAGTCGACGTCCAGCCGCATATCGATTTCGGCGACCACCCGGTGTCCTCCAGCGCAATCCGCGCCGCGCTGACCGCCGGCCACATCGCCGCCGCCACCGAGATGCTGGGCGGGCCGTGGTTCATCACCGGCGAGGTGATCCATGGCGAGAAGCGCGGCCGCGAACTCGGCTATCCCACCGCCAATTTCCGGCTGCACCAGACCTGCGGGCTGAAGCACGGCATCTATGCGGTGCGGGTCGGCCGTGCCGGCAAGCATTTCGACGGCGTCGCCAATTTCGGCCGCCGCCCGACCTTCGACAACGGCGCGCCGCTGCTGGAAGTATTCCTGTTCGACTTCAAGGCCGATCTCTACGGCGAAAAGCTCGACGTCGCCTTCATCGCCCACATCCGCGACGAGGAGAAGTTCGAAAGCGCCGAGGCGCTGGTGCGCCAGATGGACGACGACAGCGCCCGCGCCCGCGCCGCTTTGGCCGCCGACCACGGCGCGTTCCCGGTGCTGGGCAAGGTCGGGTGACCAAACCAGGGATGCCGTCATTCCGGGGCGCGAGCAGCGTCAGCTGCGAGCGAACCCGGAATCTCGCAGCAACACGCAGCGTCTCCCTCGCCGCAAGATTCCGGGCTCACTCGCCCTTCGGGCTCGCGCCCCGGAATGACGGCGGTCTTGGTGCCGCGTCCCGGAAGCGCAATCGGAAACGTCATAAGGATGACGGCCGCCGGCGCGGTGGGGCTTTGCGATCCGGCGACTGCCTGCTATTGAGGGCTCATGTCTGCGCGGCGCACCAGCATCAGCATTAGCGTCCCGGCTTCCGCCTGAGCTTACCGTTCGGCGCAAGACCGGGACCGTTTCAGTTTCATCGCGATCGATCGCGTTCCGCGCCTCTTGACCCAGAGACTCCATGTCCGAAACACCCGAGAAGACCGACGCCGCCAAGGCTGACAGCAAGGCCGGCAACGATTATTCCAAGACCCTGTTCCTGCCGCAGACCGAGTTTCCGATGCGCGCCGGGCTGCCGCAGCGCGAGCCCGAGATGCTGAAGCGCTGGGAGGAAATCGACCTCTACGGCCAGCTGCGGCAGAGCGCGAAAGGCCGCGCCAAATTCGTGCTGCATGACGGCCCGCCCTACGCCAACGGCAACATCCATATCGGCCACGCGCTGAACAAGATCCTCAAGGACGTGGTGACCAAGAGCCAGCAGATGCTGGGCTTCGATTCCAACTACGTGCCGGGCTGGGATTGCCATGGCCTGCCGATCGAATGGAAGATCGAGGAGGAGAACTACCGCTCCAAGGGCAAGCCGAAGCCGAACTTCAAGGATAGCGCCGCGATGGTGGCGTTCCGCAAGGAGTGCCGAGCCTATGCGACGAAGTGGCTGAACGTGCAGCGCGACGAGTTCAAGCGGCTCGGCATCGTCGGCGACTGGGCGCATCCCTACGCCACGATGGACTATTTCGCCGAAGCCCAGATCGCCCGCGAGCTGATGAAATTCGCCGCCAACGGCACGCTGTATCGCGGCTCCAAGCCGGTGATGTGGAGCGTGGTCGAAAAGACTGCGCTGGCCGAAGCCGAGGTGGAGTACGAGGATTACACCTCGGATACGGTTTGGGTGAAGTTTCCAATAACCAGCTTTGATCCGACAGTTCAGACGCAGCTTGGCAGGAGCGCCAATTCGGGGAGTGACAATCAAGTCGGCGATCTGGATGGAGCCTCGATACTAATCTGGACGACCACGCCTTGGACGCTGCCTGGAAATCGCGCGATCAGTTACTCTTCGAAAATTGAATATGAACTCTGCACCGTAACTCAACCGCAGCCCGGGGTAAGTAGTTGGGCAAAGCCCGGAGATAGGTTCATTTTGGCCAAACGGCTAAGAACGGATATTATGACGCCTGCGAGAATTGAAGGTCTTTGGACTGAGCGAGATGTATCAGCCGAAGAACTTTCTAGGATTGTCTGTGCTCATCCTCTTAGAGCGCTAGGATACGATTTCAAAGTCCCCCTGCTCGACGGCGAGCATGTCGACGACTCCACCGGCACCGGCTTCGTCCACACCGCGCCGGGTCACGGCCGGGAGGACTTTGATATCTGGATGCAGAATGCACGCGCTCTCGAGGCGCGCGGCATCTCCTCCACGATTCCCTACACCGTCGATGAAAACGGCGCATTCACCGAGCAGGCGCCAGGTTTCGTCGGCAAGCGCGTGATCAACGATAAGGGCGAGAAGGGCGACGCCAACGAGGCGGTGATCAAGGCCTTGATCGATGCCGGCATGCTGCTGGCGCGCTCGCGGTTGAAGCATCAGTACCCGCATTCCTGGCGCTCGAAGAAGCCGGTGATCTATCGCAACACGCCGCAATGGTTCATCGCGATGGACAAGGACATCGCGGATCCTTCACCTCTCCCATTGGGAGAGGTCGGCGCGCGCAGCGCGCCGGGTGAGGGGTTACAAATTCAAGATTCCGGCGCGCCCCCTCACCCGACCCCTGCGGGGTCGACCTCTCCCCGGAGGGGAGAGGTGAAGGAAGGCGATACGCTGCGCGCCCGCGCGCTGGCCGCGATCTCCGTCACCCAATGGGTGCCGCCCGCCGGGCAGAACCGCATCACCGGCATGATCGCCGGCCGGCCCGACTGGGTGATCTCACGGCAGCGCGCCTGGGGCGTGCCGATCGCGGTGTTCGTGCGTGAGAAGGGCGACGGCTCCGCCGAAATTCTGGTCGATGACGCCGTCAACAAGCGGATCGCCGATGCGTTCGAGAGCGAAGGCGCCGACGCCTGGTACGAGGACGGCGCGCGCGAGAGGTTCCTCGGCTCGCGCGGCAACGAGGAATGGAAGAAGGTCGACGACATCTGCGACGTCTGGTTCGATTCCGGCTCCACCCACGCCTTCGTGCTGGAAGACCCGGTTCATTTCCCCGGCCTCGCCGGCATCCGGCGCAAGGTCGATGGCGGCGCCGACACCGTGATGTATCTCGAAGGCAGCGATCAGCATCGCGGCTGGTTTCATTCCTCGCTGCTGGAAAGCTGCGGCACCCGCGGCCGCGCGCCCTACGACGTGGTGCTGACCCACGGCTTCACGCTCGACGAGAGCGGCCGCAAGATGTCGAAATCGCTCGGCAACACCGTCGAGCCGCAGAAGGTGATTGCGTCCTCCGGCGCCGACATCCTGCGGCTGTGGGTCTGCGCTACCGACTACGCTGACGACCAGCGCATCGGCCCCGAAATCCTCAAGAACACGGTGGAGACCTATCGCAAGCTTCGTAACTCGATGCGATGGATGCTGGGCACGCTGCATCACTTCAAGCGCGAGGACGCGGTGCCGTTCGCGCAGATGCCGGAGCTGGAGCGCTTGATGCTGCATCAGCTGGCCGAGCAGGGCGCCATCGTGCGCACCGCTTACGCCGAGTTCGACTACAAGACCGTGGTGTCGTCGCTGTCGGCGTTCATGAATACCGAGCTGTCGGCGTTCTACTTCGATATCCGCAAGGACACGCTGTATTGCGATCCGCCGTCGTCGCTGGCCCGCAAGGCGGCGCTGACCGCGATCGACATCATCTGCGATGCGATCCTGAAATGGCTGGCGCCGGTGCTGTCGTTCACCGCCGAGGAGGCGTGGCAGCTGTACCGGCCCGACGCCGAGCCGAGCGTGCATCTGACGCTGTTCCCGCTCGGGCTCGATCAGTTCAAAGACGATGCGCTGGAGACCAAGTGGCGGGTGATCCGGGCGATCCGCAAGGTCGTCACCGGCGCGCTGGAGGTTGAGCGCGCGGGCAAGCGGATCGGCTCCTCGCTGGAAGCCTCGCCGATGATCTATCTGCCCGAGCAGATCATGGAAGGGCTGTACGAGGTCGACTGGGCCGAGATCTGCATCACCTCGAACGCCATGGTCACCCTGCTGCGCGGCAACGACACGCCGCCGGCGGATGCCTTCCGGCTCCCTGAACTGGCCGACGTCGCCGTGGTGGTGGAGCGCGCCGTGGGTACCAAGTGCGCGCGGTCGTGGAAGATCGCCTCCGACATCGGCGCCGACCCGGACTATCCCGACGTCTCGCCGCGCGACGCGAAGGCGCTGCGCGAATGGAAGGCGCTGGGGGTGGCGGCCTAGGAACTCTCGTCGTCCCCGCGAAGGCGGGGACCCATAACCCCTGGCGCCCAGGTTTGTTGGTGAAGCCCCATGACTGACGCCTTGCCTGAACTGAACCGCTACGGCGTATGGGTCCCCGCCTTCGCGGGGACGACGCCTCGTTGTGTTGACGCGCCGTTCGGCCGCTTCGGATGTTTAGCGCCATGAGCCCCCATCTCCGCCTCGGCCTGATCGCCGCCACCGCTGTGCTGATCCTCGACCAGGCGTCGAAACTCTGGCTGCTGTTCGTGTTCGAGATCGGCCGCCGCGGCGCGCTCGCCGTGGCGCCGTTCTTCGATCTGGTGCTGACCTTGAATACCGGCATCAGCTACGGCTGGTTTGCCGACCAGGGGCCGACCGGGCAGGCGATCATGCTCGCGGTCAAGGCGGTTGCGGTGGTCGCGCTGGCGATCTGGATGGCGCGATCGCACACCAGGACCGCGACGGTCGGGCTCGGACTGATCATCGGCGGCGCGATCGGCAACGCCATCGACCGTCTCGCCTATGGCGCGGTGGTCGATTTCGCCCTGTTTCACCTCCAGATCGGTGGCAAGACCTTCAATTGGTACGTCTTTAACCTTGCCGACGTGGCCATCGTTGTCGGAGTGGCGGCGCTGTTGTATGACTCTTTCGTAGGCTACCCCGCCGCAAAAGCGCCCTGATCCCGGCTGATACGATCGGGTCGGCCCGGCGCTGCCCGATACCTGCGGCCTGGCAGAGATTTGAACAGGATCAAAGCGATGCGCGAGACTGAAACCGCTGCTTGGGTTTTGTATCCTTCAGCCAAGATGTTGATGCGCGGGCTGCGTCTCGCCGCCGTGATGGCCGGCGTCGGTCTGGTGATGGCGTCGGGGGTGGCCTGGGCCGAAGACCCCGAAGAAGACGATTCCACCTTCGAGGAAAAGATCATCAAGAACATCATGAGCGGGATTGGCGGAACCAATATGGAGAATCGCGGCATTACCTACCGCGAACGGTCTCCGCTGGTGGTGCCGCCGAAGCTCGAATTGCCGCCGCCTGAAGCCGGCAAGAGCGCGGCGAATACACCGCCGAACTGGCCGGTGGACCCGGACGTCGCCGAGCGCAAGCGTCAGCGCGAACTCAACAAGAAAAAGGTTACCGGACTTGAAGGCGCCCGCCCGCTGACGCCGAGCGAACTTGCCGTCGGCAAGACCAAGCCGGGCTCGACGCCGACCGAATCCCTGACCCCGGGCAACAGCGCCACCAGCCCGGTGCTGAGCCCGTCGCAACTCGGCTACAATGGCGGCCTGTTCAGCACCATGTTCGGTGGCAACAAGGCCGAGACCGCGCCGTTCACCGGTGAGCCGACGCGGGAAACGCTGGTCCAGCCGCCGTCCGGCTATCAGACCCCGTCGCCGAATTATGCCTACGGCACCGGGCCCAAGGAATCGCTGAACAACAAGCGCTTCGACATCATGACGGGCAAAGAGACCGGCAATTGAGCGCCTCATCCGTCGGCGTTCTGCCTGTACTGTCCGCCGTGGTTCGCCACACCAATCCCCCGCAACGTCCCGCTCGGTTGATCGCGGCTTTGGCGCTGTGCCTCGCGACTGCTTTGCTGCCGCGCGTGGCAATGGCTCAGACCGTGACCTCGGCGCCGCCGGCAACTTTCTCGCTGGCCAACGGGCTGAAGGTGGTGGTGATCCCGGATCACCGCACCCCGGTGGTGACGCAGATGATCTGGTACAAGGTCGGCTCCGCCGATGAGACCCCGGGCAAGTCGGGGCTGGCGCATTTTCTCGAACATCTGATGTTCAAGGGCACCGCCAAGCACCCGGCCGGCGAGTTCTCGCAGACCGTGCTGAAGATCGGCGGCAACGAGAACGCCTTCACCTCGACCGACTACACCGGCTACTACCAGCGCGTGACGCGCGAGCATCTCGACAAGATGATGGAGCTGGAAGCCGACCGCATGACCGGGCTGGTGCTCAAGGACGAGAACGTGCTGCCCGAGCGCGACGTCGTGCTCGAGGAGTTCAACATGCGGGTCGCCAACAATCCGGATGCCCGGCTGACCGAGCAGATCATGGCGGCGCTGTACCTCAATCATCCTTATGGCCGGCCGGTGATCGGCTGGCATCAGGAGATCGAAAAACTCGACCGCGAGGACGCGCTCGCGTTCTACCGGCGGTTCTACGCGCCGAACAATGCGACGCTGGTGATCGCCGGCGATGTCGAGGCCGATGACATCCGTCCCGCGGTCGAACGCTTCTACGGCGCGGTGCCGCCGCAGCCTTTGATTCCGCCGCAGCGGATACGGCCACAGGAGCCGACCCCGGCCGGTCCCCGCACCGTGACGCTGGCCGATCCGCGGGTCGAGCAGACCGGCGTGCGGCGCTACTATCTCGTTCCGTCCGCCACCACCGCGGCGAAGGGTGAGAGCCCGGCGCTGGAAGTGCTGGCGCAGCTGATGGGCAGCGGCGCCAATTCCTATCTCTACAAGGCGCTGGTGATCGACAAGCCGCTCGCGGTCAGCGCCGGCGCATCGTATCAAGGGACGTCGCTCGACGACACCCAGTTCCTGATTTCGGTGTCGCCGAAGCCCGGCGTCGAATTCGCCGCGGTCGAGCAGGTGATCGACAACGTCATCGCCGATGTTGCACGCAACGCGGTTCGCGCCGAGGATCTGGAGCGGGTCAAGACCCAGCTGATCGCGGAAGCGATTTACGCCCAGGACAGTCAGGCGACTCTGGCGCGCTGGTATGGCGCGGCGCTCACCACCGGACTTAGCGTCGCGGACCTTCGCAGCTGGCCCGACCGGATTCGCGCCGTCACCTCCGATCAGGTTCGCGCCGTCGCGCAGGAATGGCTCGACAAGAATCGATCGGTCACCGGCTATCTGATCAAGGGTCCGCCGCCGAAGCGCGAGGAGAAGCGTTCGTGAGTCTCGAACTGCGTGACGTCCGGCGGATCGCGCTGGCTTTGAGCGTCGCGCTGGCGGCGCTGCTGCCGGTGCCATCCTTCGCCGCGGCGAAGATCCAGCGTCTGGTCAGCCCGGGCGGCATCGAGGCCTGGTTCGTGCAGGACGCCACCGTGCCGCTGATCGCGATGCAATATTCGTTCGACGGCGGCGCCAGCCAGGACCCCGCCGACAGACCGGGCGTCGGCCACATGGTGGCCAATCTGCTCGACGAGGGCTCGGGCGACCTGAATTCGGCGACGTTCCACGAGCGGCTCGATCGCCGCGCCATCGAATTGTCGTTCAGCGTGACGCGGGATTACTTCCGCGGTTCGCTGCGGATGCTGACGGAAAACCGCGACGAAGCGTTCGGCCTGTTGCGCGGCGCGCTGACCGAGCCGCGCTTCGAAGCCGTCGACATCGAGCGGATCCGCGCTCAGATCATGTCGACGCTGCGCCGCGAATCCTCCACCCCGGCATCGATTGCCAACCGCAAGTTTCTTGAAGCCGCGTTCGGCGATCATCCCTATGGCAGGCCGGCCACCGGCGCGCTGGAAAGCATCCCGAGGATCGATCTTGCGGATATGAAAAACTATGTCGGCCGCGTGCTGGCGAAGGATACGCTGAAGATCGCCGTGGTCGGCGACGTCGATGCCGCGACGCTCGGCAAATTGCTCGACCAGACCTTCGGCGGTCTGCCGGCCAAGGCCAAGCTCACGCCGGTTGCCGAGGTCATCGCGGCGAAGCCGCCGCAGCAATTCTTCATTCCGCTCGATGTGCCGCAGACCGTGGTGACGTTCGGCGGCCCCGGCTTCAAGCGCAATGATCCGGACTTCATGGCCGGCTATGTGGTCAATCACATTCTCGGCGGTGGGTCGCTGTCGTCGCGGCTGTATCACGAAGTTCGCGAGAAGCGCGGGCTGGCCTATTCGGTCTACGAGTCGCTGCTGTGGATGGAGCATTCCGCGGTGGTCATCGGCAATACCGGCACCCGCGCCGACCGCGCCGTGGAGACCGTCGATGCGGTCAACGCGGAAGTGAAGCGGATCGCCGACGAGGGCCCGACCCAGCAGGAGCTCGACGAAGCCAAGTCGTACCTGAAGGGCTCGCAGATGCTGTCGCTGGACACCTCGTCGAACCTGGCGCAAGCGCTGCTGCAATACCAGAACGACCGGCTGCCGATCGACTACATCGAGAAACGCAACGGCATCGTCGATGCGGTGACGCTGGACGATGCCAAACGCGCCGCCAGGCGGCTGTGGTCCGATGGCCTGTTGACCGTGGTGGTCGGCCGCGCCCCGCAGGCCGTGGCGCAGCCGGCGGCGGCGAAACCGCCCGCGGCGAATTAGCATCCAGAAGAACTGACTCTCCGCCGTCATTCCGGGGCGCGAGCAGCTTCGCTGCGAGCGAACCCGGAATCTCGCTTAAGCGCTCTGCCTTGCCGCAGGATTCCGGGTTCGCTCGCCCAACGGGCTCGCGCCCCGGAATGACTGCTTCATACGGTCGCCGCCTTGCCGCGCCTCGCGAAGGATGTGCTACAGATCCGGCCGAACCCCCGCCCCGGTGCCCCATGCTGCGGATTGCCCGCGATCTCTTCATCGACGAAGACAAAGACATCGAGATCAGTTTCGTGCGCGCCTCCGGGCCGGGCGGGCAGAACGTCAATAAGCTCTCGACCGCCGCCCAGCTGCGCTTCGACACCAGGCGGATCGTCTTGCCGCCGGATGCGGAGATTCGCCTGGCGCGGCTGGCCGGCCAGCGCATGACCAAGGACGGCGTGATCGTGATCCACGCCCAGCGCTTCCGCACCCAGGAGCGCAACCGCGCCGACGCGATCGACCGATTGCTAGAATTGTTGCGCGAAGCGATGGTACGCCCGGTGCCGCGCCGCGCCACCAAGCCGACGCTGGGCTCGAAAAAACGCCGGCTCGAAGGCAAGAAGCGCCGCAGCGACGTCAAGGCCAAGCGCGGCGCCGGTGGATTCGACGACTGACGCTCTCCCGCCAGCAGACTAAAGCCCCTAGATTGGCGCTGTCATTCATCCCGAGTCGCCGATGCCCGTTCGCCAGCTGCCAGAGACCATCGTCAACCGTATCGCCGCCGGCGAGGTGGTGGAGCGGCCGGCCAGCGTGGTCAAGGAACTGGTGGAGAACGCGATCGACGCCGGCGCCAGCCGGATCGACATTTTCACCGATGGCGGCGGAAGGCGGCGGATCGGCATCACCGATGACGGCTCCGGCATGACCCGCGCCGATCTGGCGCTTTCGGTCGATCGCCATGCCACCTCGAAGCTCGACGACGAGGATCTGTTGCAGATCAAGACGCTCGGCTTTCGCGGCGAGGCGCTGCCGTCGATCGGGTCGGTGGCGCGGCTCTCGATCACCACGCGGCACGCCGGCGAGCCACATGCCTGGACCATGGGTGTCGAGGGCGGCGACAAATCGGCAATTCAGCCTGCGGCGCTCAGCCAGGGCACCCGCGTCGAGGTCAGCGATCTGTTCTACGCCACCCCGGCGCGGCTGAAATTCCTCAAGACCGACCGCACCGAGGCCGAGGCGATCCGCGAAGTGGTGCGGCGGCTGGCGATGGCGCGGCCCGATGTGGCCTTCTCATTGGCTGGTGAGGAGCGCGCACCGGTGACCTGGGCTGCTGCGCTGCCCGGTGCTGCGGGACGGCTGACTAGGCTCGGCGATATTCTCGGCGCTGATTTTCGCGCCTGCGCGATCGAAGTCCGCGCCGAGCGCGAAGGCGTGGTGGTGGAAGGCTTTGCCGCCGCGCCGTCGCTGACCCGCGCCAATGCGCTCGGGCAATATCTGTTCGTCAACGGCCGTCCGGTGCGCGACAAGCTGATCATCGGCGCGGTGCGGGCGGCTTACTCCGACTACCTGCCGCGCGACCGCCATCCGGTGGTGGCGCTGTTCGTCACGCTCGACAGCCGCGAGGTCGATGCCAATGTGCATCCGGCCAAGACCGAGGTGAGGTTTCGCAATGCCGGGCTGGTCCGGGCGCTGATCGTGCACGCGCTGAAGGAGGGGCTGGCGCGCGAAGGCCAGCGCACCGCGGCCAACGCCGGCGGCGCGACCATCTCGGCGTTTCGTCCGGCGTTCACGCCGCGCGCCAACTGGGACTGGCGCGCCTCGCCGTCCTATCCGGTCGGCGGGGCTGCGGCGTATCAGGTCGCGACCGGTTTCGCCGAACGCACGCAGGCCGGCTTCGACGTCGGCGCCCCCAGCGCCGATGTGCGGCCGCAGGAAGCATCGGCCGATCTGCTCGACCGCCCGCTCGGCGCGGCGCGCACGCAGATCCACGAGACCTATATCGTGTCGCAGACCCGCGACGGACTGATCGTGGTCGATCAGCACGCCGCGCATGAGCGCATCGTCTATGAAAAGCTGAAGGCGTCGCTGGCGCAGAACGGCGTGCAGCGGCAGATCCTGCTGATCCCCGAGATCGTCGAACTCGACGAGGCGACGGTGGAGCAGCTGACGTCGCGCGCCGACGAACTGGCTAAATTCGGCCTCGTCGTGGAATCCTTCGGCCCCGGCGCGGTTGCGGTGCGCGAGACGCCATCGCTGCTGGGCAAGATCAACGCTGCTGCGCTATTGCGCGATCTCGCCGAGCACATGGCGGAATGGGACGAGGCGTTGCCGCTGGAACGCCGGCTGATGCATGTCGCCGCCACCATGGCGTGCCACGGTTCGGTCCGCGCCGGCCGGATTCTGAAGCCCGAGGAAATGAACGCGCTGCTGCGCGAGATGGAAGCGACGCCGAATTCCGGCCAGTGCAACCACGGTCGCCCGACCTATGTCGAACTGACGCTGGCCGATATCGAGAAGCTGTTCGGGAGAAGGTGAGGGCGCTTCAAGTTGGATCGATGCGCCAGTTACCAAGAGAGGCCGTCATTCCGGGGCGCGAGCCCGTCTCGGGCGAGCGAACCCGGAATCTTGCGACAGGCTGTAGCCTGTCGTGTGGAGCGAGATTCCGGGTTCGCTCGCAGCTTTCGCTGCTCGCGCCCCGGAATGACGCCGGAACCGCCGCGGATCAGAACACTGTTCTGATCCAGCCATGCGGATCGGGCGCGCGGCCGTACTGGATATCGACCAGTTGCTTGCGCAGTCCCATCGCGACCGGGCCGGCGACGCCGCCGTTGATGAGAAAATCGCCGCTCGCCGAACACACCTTGCCGATCGGCGAAATCACCGCCGCGGTGCCGCAGGCGAACGCCTCTTTCAACTTGCCGCTGGCGGCATCAGTTCGCCACTGCTGGATCGTGTAGGGCTCTTCGCGCACGGTGGTGCCGGCATCCCTGGCCAGCGCGATGATGGAATCGCGGGTGATGCCGGGCAGGATGGTGCCGAGCGGCGGCGTCAGCAATGAGCCGTCGTCGAACGCGAAGAACACGTTCATGCCGCCGAGCTCCTCGATGTAGCGGCGCTCCAGCGCATCGAGGAACACCACCTGATCGCAGCCGTGATCGATCGCCTCGGCCTGCGCGCGCAACGAGGCGGCGTAGTTGCCGCCGCATTTGACCGCGCCGGTGCCGCCGACCGCGGCGCGGGTGTAGTTCTCCGACACCCAGATCGACACCGGCGCCGGTCCACCCTTGAAATAGGACCCGACCGGCGAGGCGATCACCGCGAAGATGTAGTTCGCCGAAGGCTTGACGCCGAGGAAGATCTCGCTGGCGATCATGAACGGCCGCAGATACAGGCTGCCTTCGCCGCCCGGAATCCAGTCGCGGTCGATCCGCACCAGTTGCTCGACCGCTTCGATGAACACGGCCTCGGGCAGCGGCGCCATCGCCATGCGCTCGGCCGAATTGCGGAACCGCCGCGCATTGGCGTCGGGGCGGAACAGATTCACGCCGCCGTCGTCGCGCTGGTAGGCCTTCAGGCCCTCGAAAATCTCCTGCGCATAGTGCAGCACCGCGGTGGCCGGATCGAGCGGGAAATTCGCGCGGGATTCGACGCGTGCGTCATGCCAGCCCTTGGCTTGATCGTAACGGACGATCGCCATGTGATCGGTGAAAATCCGGCCGAAGCCCGGGTCCACCAGCCGTGCTGCGCGATCCTTCTCGGGAACGGGATTTGGCGCAGGCTGGTTTTCAAATGTCAGCCAGATCGAGCCGTCGACCTTGTCGAACGAAACTCCCATGGACTTAATCTCCTGGATCGGCGGGCGCCGCGCCCCGCGCGGTGGCCGTTTGGTTACATTCAAGTCCGGGCCGTTGCCAGCCGGCATTCAGTTCAATTCCCGATCAGGTCGGGAGACGGGCTTTTGCGGAACGCGCGAAGTCCGGTATGTTTGGCGAGGTCGCCCGAAATAGTCGCACGCGGGCCGCCGCATGGCATCTTTATCGGGCCGGTCAGGCCAGGGTCGCAAGCGAAATGGTCGAATATTTCGTCTGGACCGGTGGTTTTGTAACATAAAGACCAGATATGTCAATATGACTGACATAAACTTCAAAGATCGATCGTCCGGGCCGTTGGCGGCCGCGGCGGAACCACCGGCCGAACCCGGCGCCGCGACGCCGCGCTGGGACATCATCGAGCTGTTGTTTTTCGCTTATCGGGACTTTGTCGGCGACGCCGACCATGTGCTGGAGGCGTTCGGGTTCGGCCGCGCGCATCACAGGGTGATCCACTTCGTCCACCGCTATCCGGGGCTGAAGGTCGCCGACTTGCTCGACGTGCTGCGCATCACCAAGCAGTCGCTCGGCCGGGTGCTGAAGCAGTTGCTGGACGAGGCCTATATCGTGCAGAAGGCCGGCGACAGCGATCGCCGGCAGCGCCTTCTTTTCGCCACCGCCAAGGGCGAGGCGCTAGTGGCCAAGCTCGCGGGTCTGCAGACCGACCGCATCAATCGCGCGCTGGCCGGGTTCGCGCCGGGCGAAGCCGAAGCAGTCGGACGGTTTCTGCGCGGCATGATCGATCGCGACGATCCGGACAAGGTGCTCGAGATCATCCTGCAGGCCGACGGTGCAAGCGCGAAGGATCGACGGTGACGCAATTTGCAGCAACGGCGAAAAAGCCGCCGCAACCGGCCGACGATGCGCCGCATCTGTTGCTGGTCGATGACGATCGCCGGATCAGGGATCTGCTGTCGCGGTTTCTCGCCGGCGAGGGTTATCGCGTCACCACCGCCAAGGATGCGCGTGATGCCCGCGCTAAGCTCAACGGGTTGAATTTCGATCTGTTGATCCTCGACGTGATGATGCCGGGCGAGTCCGGCTTCGATCTCGCTCGCGCGATCCGCACCGCATCGACGGTGCCGATCGTGATGCTGACCGCGCGCCACGAGGCCGAGGCGCGGATCGAGGGCCTGCAGATCGGCGCCGACGACTACGTCGCCAAGCCGTTCGAGCCGCGCGAACTCTTGCTGCGGATCGCCAATATTCTGAAGCGTACGGCGCCGGCGCCGGCACCCAAGCTGGAGTCGATCGCGTTCGGGCCTTACGTCTATCATCTGGAGCGCGGCGAGTTGCGCCAGGGCGAGGAGATCATTCATCTCACCGACCGCGAACGCGACATGCTGCGGGTGCTGGCGACGGCGCCCGGCGAGACGGTGCCGCGCGGGGCGCTGACCGGCGGCGGCGGCGGCGCCAACGAGCGCGCGGTCGACGTCCAGATCAACCGGCTGCGCCGCAAGATCGAGCACGATCCCGCCAATCCGTTGTTCCTGCAGGCGGTGCGCGGCATCGGCTATCGCCTCGTCGCGACGCCTTAGTCGCGATGAGCACTCTCAACGCCGGCCTGACGTTGATCCGCTCCGCGTGGCGGCGGGTCTCCGCGGCCAATGGCTGGCTGGGGCAGCGCTTCAACGCCGTGATGCCGAAGGGGCTGTACGCCCGCGCGCTCTTGATCATGATCGTGCCGATGGTGCTGCTGCAATCGGTGGTCGCCTTCGTGTTCATGGAGCGGCACTGGAACACGGTGACGCGGCGGCTGTCGGCGGCAGTGGTGCAGGACATCGCCGCGCTGATCGACGTCTACAAGGGTTATCCGCAGGACAAGGATCGCGCCCTGCTGCGCCGGATCGCCCAGGATCGGCTCGGCCTGGTGGTGGATTTCCTCAGCCCGGGCGA
Organism: Rhodopseudomonas sp.; assembly: GCF_013377015.1. Lineage (GTDB taxonomy): Bacteria > Pseudomonadota > Alphaproteobacteria > Rhizobiales > Xanthobacteraceae > JARJEH01. Next base: position 34,427 of record NZ_JACABA010000004.1, read on the forward strand.
CATGCCGCCGCCGGGGCCGAAGCCGTTCTTCTCGCTGCTGGACCAGTCGATCTCCAGGCAGATCAGCCGGCAGATCGCCAAGCCGTTCTGGATCGACACCGTCGGCCGCTCCAATCTGGTGGAGATCCGGATCCAGCTCGACGACGCGGTGATGCGGATCTTCGCTCAGCGCAGCGCCGCCTATGCGTCGAATTCGGAGATCTTCCTGTTCTGGATGGTCGGCACCTCGGCGATCCTGCTGATCGTCGCGGTGCTGTTCCTGCGCAACCAGATCCGGCCGATCCTGCGGCTGGCGGACGCCGCCGAAAGTTTCGGCAAGGGCCGCGACGTGCCGAACTTTCGGCCGCGCGGCGCGCGAGAAGTACGCCGCGCCGCCTATGCCTTCATCGAGATGAAGTCCCGCGTCGAACGCTCGATCGAGCAGCGCACCGCGATGCTGGCCGGCGTCAGCCACGATCTGCGCACCATCCTGACCCGCTTCAAGCTGGAGCTGGCGCTGATCGGCGACAGTCCGGAAGCCGACGGCATGCGCAAGGACGTCGATGAGATGGCGGCGATGCTGGAAGCCTACCTGGCGTTCGCCCGCGGCGACAGCGGTGAGCAAGCGCAGCCGACCGACATGGCGGCGGCGCTGGAGGAGTTGCGCTGTGACGCCGAGCGCCACGGCCACGCCGCCACGGTGACGTTCCACGGCCAGCCGGTGGTGACGGTGAAGCCGGCGGCGTTCAAGCGCTGCCTCGCCAATCTGGTGTCGAACGCGGCGCGGCACGCTAACTCCATCGCCATCACCGGGCATCGCGATCACCGCTATCTGAGCGTGACGGTCGATGACGATGGCCCTGGGATTCCGCAGGAGATGCGCGAGGAAGTATTCAAGCCGTTTCTGCGGCTCGACGACGCCCGCAATCAGGACGAGGGCGGCACCGGCCTTGGCCTCGCCATCGCCCGCGCCATCGCCCGCTCGCATGGCGGCGACATCACGCTCGGCGACAGCCCGATGGGCGGATTGCGGGCGACAGTGCGGGTGCCGGTGTAGCCTGCGTTCAGCGTTGCCCCATCCTCCATTGTCGTCCCCGCGAAAGCGGGGACCCAGTATTCCAGATTGCCAGCGATTCACATTGAAGCTCTGGAATACTGGGTCGCCCGGTCAAGCCGGGCGATGACCGTCGTGTTGGGGTGAGCGTTCGTGCTCATCGCGCGGACCGACGAACGACTCTTGAACTACTTCGCTAATTCACTCGACCGCTTGGTCGCCGCCGCCACCGCGCGGGTCAGCAGCGACTGGAATCCATCTGCAGCCATCAGCACGGCGAGTGCCGCGGCGGTGGTGCCGCCGGGCGAGGTGACGTTCTGGCGCAGCGTCGCGGAGTCCAGGTCGGAGCGATGCAGCAACTCGCCGGAGCCGGCGACGGTGTGGCGCGCCAGCTTGGTCGCCAGTTCCGCCGGCAATCCGGCTTCGACGCCGGCGCGGGCCAGTTCCTCGGCGAGCAGGAACACATAGGCCGGGCCGGAGCCCGACACCGCGGTGACCGCGTCCATCAGCGCCTCGTCGTCGACCCACTCGACCGCCCCGGTGGCGCGCAGCAGCGCATCGGCGGTGTCGCGCTGCACGGCGCTGACGTCGCGTGCCGCCACCGCGACGGTGATGCCGCGGCCGATCGCGGCCGGGGTGTTTGGCATCGCCCGCACCACATGGCCGCCGCAGACCTCGGCGAGCGTGGCGATCGGCGTGCCGGCCATGATCGACACCACCAGCGTATTTGGTCCGACATAGGCCCGCAGCGCCGGGCCGGCGTCGCGGAACATCTGCGGCTTGACCGCGAGCACCAGCGTCGCGACCGAGCCGACATCGTCTGCGGAGGAATTGATCCGGATGCCGCGCGCGGTGAAGGCGCGGATCTCGTCGGACGGCTGCGGATCGATCACCACGACGTCGCCGGCGTCGAGCCCCTGCGCCAGCCAGCCGGTCAGCAGCGCGCCGCCCATCTTGCCGGCGCCGGCCAGAACGATGGTGCCGGAGAGTTTAGCGAGCGGGTGCACGGCTGGCTTGGTGATCATCGGACGTCCTCACGAGAATGGACGACGATTTGCAGGAGGACGGATGGCCGGGTCAAGCCCGGCCATGACGGCATCTATGCTAGCCGCGCATCGCCCAACGCTTGGCTGCGAGGTTACGCCTCGCCAGCGGTGTCGAACATCGCAGCGCTCATCGCCTCGGCGGCCGACTTGCCGGCCCACACCACGAACTGGAACGCCGGGTAGTAACGCTCGCAGCCGTGGATCGCACTGACCAACATGGTCTCGCATTGCGCGCTAGTGGCGGTCAGCCCGTCTGGCAGCACCAGCGCCTGGCGGTACATCACCATGCCGGTGTGGGTCCAGATATCGAAATGGCCGACCCACATCTGCTCGTTGATCGCAGCGATCAGCCGCTGCACCTCGGGACGGCGCGCGGTCGGAATCTTCATGTCGAAGGCGCAGGCCAGATGCAGCGCCTCGATCTCGTTCATCCAGGTGAAGGACAGTTGATAGTCGGTCCAGTCGCCCTTGGAGACGATGGTGATCTCGTCCTCGCCGCTGCGTTCGAACGACCAGTTGTTCGATGCGGCAATGTCTTCCACCACCGCGAGCGGATTGTTCCGGGAATCGATGATGCCTTCGAGCATGGACATGCCGAATCGACCTTGCGTTTGAATGTTGTTGATACGCACGCGGCATGCCGACACGCGCCACACTTCTGCGCGTCGCTGCGGATCGCAGACCTCGGGCGAGCCCTAGGCTTGCGACACTGAAATGATGTGATTTGCCGAATCCGCGCAACCGCAGGGCGCGCCCATCCACAAGCAAAGCGCGGCCCGTCCACAGCTGATCGCAAGATCGGCTGAACAAAACGGAATCGGATTCGCGCGGGCCGAGTCCGGCGTGTGAATTGCAGCCATGCCGAGTCGGTGCCGACTCCGGCCGGCGCCGTTAACCTTTGATTCGTGGCCGCTGGCTGGTAGCCTCCAACCACCCCACTCCGGAGAAGAGCAAGCCGATGACCGACACCGTGATCGATCCCGCCGAGGCCGCGCCGCCCGTCGCCGTGGAGCGTCCGCGCTTCGCCCGGCCGCAGCGCGTCGCCTTCGTGCAGTCGTCCTGGCATCGCGCCATCGTCGCGCAATGCCGGCTGGCGTTCCTGCGCGAGATCGAACCGCGCGGCATCGTGGCTTCGCAGATCGACCTGTTCGAGGTGCCGGGCTCGTTCGAGATCCCGCTGCACGTCCAGATCCTGGCCAAGACCAGGCGCTATACCGCGATCGTCGCCGCCGGCATGGTGGTCGACGGCGGCATGCAGGGCTTTGTCGCCGAGACCGTGATCAAGGCGCTGATGGAGGTGCAGTTGCGCACCGAGGTGCCGGTGTTCTCGGCAGTGCTGACGCCGCAGCATTTTGATGCGACCGCCGCGCAATCCGAATCCTTTGCGGCCGATTTCGCCGCCAAGGGCGCCGAGGTCGCCAACGCTTGCGCCGATACGCTGCTCAGCCTGGAGCGTCTGCGCGGCCAGGTGGCGGCGGGGATCGTGTGAGCCATCTCGCGGTCGCGATGGCGTGCCCATTATCGTCAGTCATTCCGGGGCGCGAGGCCGCAGGCCGAGCGAACCCGGAATCTCGCCACGCGCACATCTTGAGCATCTGCTTGCCGCAAGATTCCGGGTTCTCGCACAGCTTGCGCTGCCAGCGCCCCGGAATGACCGATCAATTCAGAATTGCGAATTCTCAGTCGAACAGGCTCGACACCGATTCTTCCGACGCGGTGCGGCTGATCGCTTCGGCGATCAGCGATCCGATCGGCAAGGTTCGGATGTTGCCGGCGTTGCGCACCGCTTCCGTCGGCTGGATCGAGTCGGTGATCACCAATTCCTTCAGCTTGGAGCCTGCGATCCGCGCCGCGGCGCCGCCGCTCAACACGCCATGGGTGATGTAGGCGTAGACGTCCTTGGCGCCATTGGCGAGCAGCGCGTCGGCCGCGTTGACCAGGGTGCCGCCGGAATCGACGATATCGTCGACCAGGATGCAGGTAAAACCCTCGACCTCGCCGATCACGTTCATCACCTCGGATTCGCCGGCGCGCTCGCGGCGTTTGTCGATGATGGCGAGCGGGGTGTTGATGCGCTTGGCGAGGCCGCGGGCGCGGACCACGCCGCCGACGTCGGGCGACACCACCATCACCTTGGTGAGGTCGAACTTCTCCTTGATGTCGCGCACCATCACCGGCGAGGCAAACAGGTTGTCGGTTGGGATGTCGAAGAAGCCCTGGATCTGGGTTGCGTGCAGATCGAGCGTCATGACGCGGTCTGCGCCCGCATGGGTGATCAAATTGGCGACCAGCTTGGCCGAGATCGGGGTCCGCGAGCCGGATTTGCGATCCTGCCGGGCGTAGCCGAAATACGGGATCACCGCGGTGATGCGGCGCGCCGAGGCGCGGCGCAGCGCGTCGGTGATGATCAGCAGTTCCATCAGATGGTCGTTGGTCGGAAACGACGTCGACTGGATGATGTAGACGTCGGAGCCGCGGACGTTTTCCTGGATCTCGACGAAGATCTCCATGTCGGCGAAGCGCCGGACGCTGGCCTTGGTCAGCGGAAGCTCGAGCCAGGCGGCGATTTCCTGCGCCAGCGCCGGGTTGGAATTGCCGGCGACGAGCTTGATCGAGCCGTTCTTGGCCGACATCGACGCTTTCCCCCGCGGCTTGGTGGATACAACGTTCAGCATATCGGTTGACTCACGAAAACGGGCACGTCCGGCGAGCGAGGTGATACCAAGGCCGGGCCAGAGCTGGCAACCCGTTGGGTCAATTTTCCCGCGTCGATTCGACGTTTGTCTGGTTAACGCGCAGCTAAACTCAAGGTTGCCGGGCCGAACGCGCTTGATGTCGGCGGAACATCCGCGCTGGCGACCGTGGGGCCGCGCAGTCCGGGCGCGCTCGGCGCCGGTTCGCCCGGTGTGGTGCCGTTGATCATGCCGCCGAGGCCGCTGAGGCCGGCCTGCGCGATCCGCCGCAACACCAGGTCGTCGGCCTGCGCCCAGGCGTCCCGTCCGGGCTTGCCGGTTGGTTCCTCGCCGGAGAGCCGCAGCGCGCGCTGCTGGTCGCGATCGTAGACGTCCCAGACCCAGGCAATGATGGTGCGGCCGCCGCGGACCTGCGCCGACAAATAGCTGCGTACCCGATAGGCGGCCGTCGACTCGCGCGACACCACCGCGACATGGCGCAGCTTGGCTTCCGAATCGAGCAGGTCGACCATCCGGTCGAATACCTGCGGCGGCGGACCGTCGATCGATTCGAAGGCGACGGTGGCGCCGCCGGCTGAAGCGAAGCTTGATGCCGCCGGGCCGTCGGTGACGCAGCCGCCGAGCGAGCCGCCCAAGCCGCCCAGCATCGCCAGCAGCAGCGCGGCGCGCGCGAGGCGCACGGCGGACAGGTTGGCGGTAACGGCGCGCAGGGGCATCAACAGGTTCCGAATCTCACGTCTCGCGCCATCACACTGGATGGCGGCCGGACCGGCGCAGCGATATCGTTAAAATGCGTTAAGGTCTAGGGCAGGGTGTCGACGGGCGGTGGCAAGGTGACCTTCGGCTTTCCCGCTCCGTTCCAATTTGCCGAGACATTGCAGACAATTGCGAGGAGCCGGCGGATGCGCGCGTTTGTCCTTTCGAGCTATGGCGCGGTCGCCGATTGCGTCCGGCTGGCGGAGTTGCCCGATCCGGTGGCCTCGACCGGGCAGGTCGTAGTCGAGATCCACGCCGCGAGCCTCAATCCGATCGATTACAAGCTGATCCGGGGCGACCTGAAGCGGATTTCGAAATATCGCCTGCCGCATCCGATCGGCTTCGACGCCAGCGGTGTGATCCTGTCGGTGGGGCTGGGGGCCACGCGGTTCGCGCCCGGCGACGCGGTATTCCTGCGCACCTCGCGCGAGCGGATCGGCACCTTCGCCGAGCAGATCGCGATCGACGAGCGGCTGGTCGCGGCGCGGCCGGCGAGCATTTCGCATCTCGAAGCGGCGTCGCTGCCGCTGGTCGGGCTGACCACCCTGCAAGGCTTTGCCAGGGCCGGCGCCAAGGCGGGGCAGCGCATCCTGATCCATGCCGGCTCCGGCGGCGTCGGCACCTTTGCGATCCAATACGCCAAGCATCTCGGGCTGGAGGTCTCGACCACGACCAGCGCGAAGAATGCCGATTTCGTTCGCTCGCTCGGCGCCGATCGCGTCATTGCCTACGACCGCGAGGACTATCTGGCGCAAGGCGGCGGCTACGACATCGTCTACGATACCCTCGGCGGCAAATTCACCGTCGATGCCTTCAAAGTCGTCAAGCGCGGCGGTACGGTGATCTCGCTGAGCGGCCCGCCGGATCGCGATTTTGCTCGGCGCGAGGACTCCAGCCTGATGGTGCGGATCGCGGTCTGGCTGATGGGCCGCAAGGTCTATGCCGCGGCCGACCAGGCGGGCGCTTCCTATTGTTGGTACTTCACCGAACCGAGCGGCGATCAGCTGCGCGAGATCGCGGGCCTGGTCGATGCCGGCGCGATCGTGCCGGTGATCGACCGCGCCTTCGATTTCGAGCAATTGCCGCAGGCGCTAGCCCATCTCGAAGCCGGCCACGCCCGCGGCAAGGTGGTGCTGAAGGTGCGGTAGCGGCAGCGTCACCCTTCCAGCGCAATCGCGTGGACGTGGCGGCCGTAGTCCGGCTCGTTGCGATGCACCGAGCGGCGATAGCTGTAGAACCGCTCGTCCGGATAGGTGTCGATGCCGGTGTCGTCGATCATCAGCACGCCGGCGTTTTCCAGCCGCATCCGGATGAAGCCGCCGAGATCGAACATCGCATGGCCGGCGCGCGTCGATGCAATGAAGAACCGCGCGTAGTCCGGATCGGCCGCGACGAATCGCGCGACGAATTCGCCGCCGACCTCGTAGCTCGGCTGCCGGATCAGCGGCCCGATCGCGGCGACGATGCCGCCCCGTTCGGCGCCGAGTTTTTCCATCGCCGCAATGGTGGATTCCAGCACGCCGGTGAGCGCGCCCTTCCAGCCGGCATGCGCGGCGCCGATCACCCGCGCGGTGGGATCGACCAGTAACACCGGGCCGCAATCCGCGGCGGTGGCGCCGATCGCCAGCCCCGGCGTCTTGGTCACGATGGCGTCGACCTTCGGCCGTGATGCCGCATCCCACGGCTCGGTGGCGACCGCGACGTCGGGCGAATGCACCTGGTAGGCGGTGAGAAAGCGCTCCGGCGCGACGCCCAGCACCGAAGCCATCCGCCGCCGGTTCTCGGCCACATGCGCGGGATCGTCGTTGGAGCCGACGCCGCCATTGAGGCCGGCATAGAGCCCTTCCGAAACGCCGCCTTCGCGGGTGAAGAACGCATGGCGCAGATCGGGAACGGCAGCCAGCAGCGGCGAGGCGATGGTCATGGGGCGCCGGCCTCGGCGGCGCGCGCGGCTTCGTCGCTGAGCCCCACCAACGTCTCGATACGGGGATCGGAAATCCCGATCGCCTTGAACATCGATCCCATCCCGCCGCGGCCGCTGTCGGTCAGCCGCTTCAGCGCGCCGGCGATGTCCTCGGAGACTTCATGTGTGGCCTTGGCCATCAGCGTCAGCGCGCGGGTCTCGATGCCGAGCCGTTTGAGGAATTCACCCTGCGTCACCGGCCCGTGCACCCGCGCGCCGACATCCTCGGCGGCGCGCGCCAGCGCCTGGAAATCGACATGGGCGGTGACGTCGGCCTCGCCCGGATTCTTCAAGGGGTCGGCGAAGCTGTGGCGGGCGATCGCCTGGAAGGTGTCGCCGACGTCGCTGCGCGTGTGGCCGTAGTCGATGATCAGCGCGGCGCCGCCCTGGTCGCGGACCCGGCTGGCGATCGCCATGATCTCGGCGTCCGGCCGCCACTCGAACACCGCGCCCTGCGGCGCCATCCGCACCAGCGGCGGCAGCAGCACCTCGAAACGCGGGATCGGATCGGCAGCGGTGCCGAACACGAGGTTGCCCTTGCCGTCGATTTCGACGACGCGCTCGTGCCAGCCGTTCTCGCGCTTCACCGCCTGATGGATCGGCAGCACGTCGAAATACTCGTTGGCCAGAATGATCGAGGGGCCGTCCGGCACGTCGTCGAGCGAGTCGTGCCAGTGGACGCTGCGCACTCCGCTCAGCGTCGCCTTCTGCTTGTCGCGCAGCACCGGATTGATCTCGACCAGATGCACGCTGAGGCTTTGGTAAAGCGGCGGCAACACCCGCAGCGCCCGCAACGCATCCGCCATCATGGTGCCGCGTCCGGGGCCGATCTCGATCAGCCGCAGCGCGGCCGGCTCATCCATCGCCTTCCACACCGAGGCCGCCCACAGCCCGAGCAATTCGCCGAACATCTGGCTGACCTCGGGCGCGGTGGTGAAATCGCCCTCGCGGCCGAGCGGATCGCGCGACACGTAATAGCCGTGCTCGGGATGGGTCAGGCAAAGCTGCATGTAGCGCCACACCGGCATTGGGCCGGCAGACTTGATCAATCTGGCGATCGCGGTCTTGAGCGGTGAAGTCTCGGTCACGTCATGCCTTGCTGGCTGGGCTGTTAGCCGGATCGAAAGTGCACGCAGTCGGCGCTCGCCGCCACGCCACCACGACAATGATCAGTCCCGCGATCACCATCGGCACACTCAGCAGCATCCCCATGGTGAGGCCGCCCCACAGGAAGCCGAGCTGCGGGTCGGGCTCGCGGAACAATTCGCCGATGATGCGCGCCACGCCGTAAAGCCCGATGAAGCTGCCGAGAATCAGGCCGCGCCGCTTCAACGCGCCGAGACGGATCATCAGTGCCAGGATCGCAAACAGCGCGATGCCTTCGAGGCCGGCTTCGTACAACTGGCTGGGATGCCGCGGCAGCGGTCCGCCATTGGGAAACACCATCGCCCAGGGCAGGCTGGGGTCGGCGGGCCGCCCCCACAATTCGCTGTTGATGAAATTGGCGATGCGGCCGAGGAACAGCCCGATCGGTCCGACCGCGCAGGTGATGTCGCCCAGTGAGGCCGTCGACAGCTTGTTCTTCCAGCAGAACGCGAACACCGCCACCACGCAGCCGATGAAGCCGCCATGGAACGACATGCCGCCCTTCCACAATTGGAAGATCTCGGACGGATGCTCGACGAAGAAGTCGAGATTGTAGAACAGCACGTAGCCGGTGCGGCCGCCGAGGATAATGCCGAGCGTCACCCACAGGATGAAATCGTCGAACGCCGGCAGCGAGATCGGCGCGGGGCCGCCCCACAGCCGGTCGCGCTTGAGCAGCGCGCGGGCATAGATCCAACCCAGCACGATGCCGCCGATATAGGCCAGCGCGTACCAGCGGATCGCGATCGGGCCGATCGCAATCGCGATCGGATCGAATACGGGGAAGGCGATGGCGAACAGCGGCATGGTCCGGCTGGCTTACGATGAAAGCCGGCGACGGTACAGGGCCAGCAGCCGCTCCCAGTGCCGCTCGGCAGCTTCCTTGTCGTAGACCGGACGTTTCGGAAAGGCGAAGCCGTGGTGCACGCCGGGATAGAGCTCGACCTCGGCGTCGACGCCGTCGGCCTTGAGCGCCGCGCGCAGCGGCTCGACCATCTCCAGCGGCGCCCAGCGGTCGATCTCGGCGCAGGCGAAATACAATTCGCCGGAGGCGTTCTTGGCGGTGCGGTGCGGGCTGTCGTCGGCGTCGGTCATCAGATGGGTGCCGTAGATCGACGCCGCGGCCTTGAACCGGTCGGGAAAATTGGCCGCGGCGCTGACCGCATAGCGGCCACTCATGCAATAGCCGAGCGCGCCGGCCGGGCCCTTGCTGGCGGCGGGCTGCGTCGCGGCGTAATCCAGCAGCGCCGTGGTGTCCTGCATCACCATCGGGATCGTGAGCGAGGCCATCAGCTCGAACATTCGCTTGCGCTCGGGTGCTTCGTCGTCCATCGGGATCGGGCCGAGTTCGAACACATTCGAGCGGTAATACATGCTGGGCAGCATCACATAATACCCACTGGTGGCCAGCCGCCGCGCCATGTCGCGTAGTTCCTCGCGGATCCCCGGCGCATCCATGTAGAACATGATCACCGGAAACGGTCCGCCGCGCTCCGGATGGCTGATAAAGGTGCTGACGCGTCCGTCCGGCGTGGGAATCTCGATCTGCTGGTCGATCATGCGGTGTGTCCGGTCCTTCTCGAGGGGCCTTGCGATGGCGACAGGAAGATCGCAAGGAAAGCGGAACCTGACAAGCTTGGTAGCCTGATTCGATGAAGGCCGTTGCGGCCTTGAAGTCGTGCGGCGGGATTGCCATTGTCAGGCCACCGCGGCGCCGCTGCCCCTGACCGGAGTTCGACCATGACCCAGACCAACAACCGGCTGTTCGACGAGATCGGGCGCCTGATGAACGACGCCGCCGGCGCCGCCCAGGGCGTCAAGCGCGAGGTCGACACCGTGGTCCGTAACCAGGCCGAAAAGATCCTGCGCGACCTGGACATCGTCAAGCGCGAGGAATTCGAGGCATTCAAGGAAATGGCCCGGCTCGCCCGCGAGGAAAACGAAGCGCTGAAGGCGCGTATCGTGGCGCTCGAAGCCAAGCTCGGCGCGTAAACGGGACCGACGTCGGCGGTCCGACAGCGGACGATAGCTGTAATTCTCACTAGGCTATTCAGCCCTCCGACTGAGAGAGGGCACCGTCAGGTTCATCCTGGCGGTGCCCTCGAACGGCTAGCGTAAAATACTACCTTCCGCTTGCCATTAGCGTCAAGACTAACTGCTGCGCCTCTCGGCCGCTTAGGTAAGGCCCGCGCGGCGGCAGGTCCGCTTCCGGCGCCGCGCGCGTGCTACTAAATTTGGCGCCCGTCGAAATCTCGGCGATGCGGCCACCGTTCACTCCAAACCACGCAGCGATATCGTGCTGGCGGTCCCCACGGGCGAGCATCCCCTTGATCACGGCTACGTCACCGCTGTTGAGCGTGACGCCGCTCGGCTCTGCGCGACGTGCCATCACACCACCTCCACCTTCGGCAGCATCTGTCTGATCTTCGAGATCAGCACGCGGCGACCTGCGCTTGAGCTGTACGACCCGGCGGCTCCCTGCGGGGCAGTGCGCCAAAATTCGACGCCGTGCACCGGAGTGCCTTGACCATCCTGTGCTTCACCCTGCAGGAGCTTCATGGGCTCTGCCATGACGTCGCTGTACGTCGCAGCGTCAATCACCGAGCGACCGGTAGAGCGGGCGATCTCCAGAACATCGACCAAGATCGCGTGCATGACGATGACGCCCACGCCTTTTTGAATAACGAACCCCGGCGGCTCGTCGAAAGCGGGGCGCATGACGTCGCGCAGGCCTGTCCAGAACGCCTCGATTACCTGCTGCTGCTGCGCAAAATTAAGCCTTCCGAAGAACGGTGAGGCCAGCAACGGCTTCAGCGAGGTCACCATGGAGGCCGACGGCATGGTGGTGGCGCCCTTTTCCGTCGCGGCAAGGCGGATAAGGCCGCGCCAGACGGAGCTGTTCTCGGCCAAGGCCTCGACGAGTTTCTCAGCCGCGACTTGCCAGCCTTTGCCCTTTTCCTCCAAGCGCTCGAGCATCTTCGAGTCCTTGTCGGTCAACTTGCGGAGCAACGCGAGAGCCAAGTCGGTGCGGACCGACTTCGCACGTGAGTTCACGACATAGAATTGTTCCATTTCCTCCTGCTCGGTGGCGCCGACCATGCAAATGAACGGGATGAGGAACTTGTCCCAGTCGCCGTCGGGGTCGTCCTCCATCAACTTCTTCAGCGCAGCGACGCGGTGCTGACCATCAACGACGTGGAACAGGATGGCCGTCGACGCGCTGTCGCGAAGGAAGCCCAGACGGAGCTTTCCGTCCTGAACCGCCTGCCTCGCTTCACGATTGCGCAGGTTGAGCAGGATTGCTGTCGGCAAATCGACCCTCTTCTTCTTGAGGTCGGCAGCCAACTCGTTAACGCGGCTGTCTTGAAGCGGCCGCTGATAACCGCGATTGTTGCGCGGGTCGAACGTCGGAATGTCGTAGTTGTCGGGGATCAGGAGCCCTGCGGCGATGTAACCGGCAACCACCGGCACGCCGGAACGGAGCTTCTGTCCCTCAACGACCGGGATTGAGTCAATAACCGCACGGACGCGGTCGAGGGGCGGCATCATCCGAGCCATGGCGAAATCTTCCTTCTGAGCTTCAATCGTGCTAAACATCGTACGTACTCCTTATCGCTGTCTGGCGATGGTTGAACAAAAGCGGGCTCCCCGGCTGCAACCGGCGGGGCCCGTTCGTTTTTGGCCCCTAGAGCAACGCAGATCTTCTATGCCAAGGCAGGGATCTGTTGTCCAGATCTATTTTCTAGATCCTGAATTAGGATCCTAAATCTAGATCCTGATAGATGGTCGCCAATCTGCCTGCAGCCATTTCCTTGTCATTTTCGCCCGTTGGGGCTAAAAGCCCGGCACGTCTGCAGCCCCCGCACCCCTGGAGGCTTGCTGCGACGATGGAACGGGCCGCGTTGCGGCCTTTAACTTTTTAGAAAACAAGGACTTAAACGATGGCGACCGTCAAGGAATTGAAGGCGACCGCTCGTCTGGCAGGCGGCAAGGGGGCCGCACGGGCAGAGCGTCGCGCCGGCAGAGTGCCCGGAGTGATCTATGGAGACAGCCAGCCCCCCGTCGCGATCTCGGTCGACGACACCGAATTGCGCGCGCGCATTCTGGCCGGCCGCTTCCTCACCACGATTTACGACATCGAGCTCGACGGCAAGAAGCACCGCGTGATCCCGCGCGACTTCCATCTCGATCCGGTGCGGGATTTCCCGCTCCATGTCGATTTCCTCCGGCTCGGCGTCGGCGCCACCATCCGCGTCAGCGTTCCGCTGCATCTGAAGAACGCCGAGACCGCGCCGGGCGTCAAGCGCGGCGGCACCGTCAACGTCGTCACCCACTCGCTCGAGCTGGAAGCCTCGGTCGACAACATTCCGCAGTTCATCGAGGCCGACATCGGCACGCTGGACATCGCGGGCTCGCTGCATCTGTCGGCCATCGTGCTGCCGACCGGCGTGAAGTCGCTGTCGCGCGAGGACCTCACGCTGGTGACCATCGTGCCGCCGTCGGGTTACGCCGAAGAAGCCAAGGCGGCTGCGGCCGGCGCGGCTCCGGGTGCGACCCCTGCCGCTGCGGCGGCTCCGGCTGCTGGTGCGAAGGCTCCGGCGGCTGGCGCCAAGGCTCCCGCGGCCGGCGCCAAGGCGCCCGCGGCCGGCGCCAAGGCGCCCGCGGCTGGCGCCAAGGCCGCTCCGGCCCCGGCGGCCAAGAAGAAGTAATCCGGCGCGGGAAGCCGCGTCATGCGACTGTTTGTTGGGCTCGGCAATCCTGGCGCCAAATACCAGGGCAACCGGCACAACATCGGTTTCATGGTCATCGACGAGATCGCGCGGCGTCATGGCTTCTCGCCATGGCGCCGTCGCTTTCAGGGTGAGACCGCTGATGGTTCGCTCGACGGCGAGCGCGTCACCTTGCTGAAGCCGCTGACCTACATGAACGAGTCCGGACGCGCCGTGCAGGAAGCCGCGAGTTTCTTCAAGCTCGAACTCGGCGACATCACGGTATTTCACGACGAGATCGAACTGCCCGACGCCAAGCTGCGGGTGAAGGTCGGCGGCGGCATCGCCGGGCACAACGGGTTGCGGTCGATTTCGGCGCATGTCGGCAACGACTATCGCCGGGTCCGGCTCGGCGTCGGTCATCCCGGCGTCAAGGAACTGGTGCACGGCCACGTGCTGAACGATTTCGCCAAGAGCGAGCGGCCTTGGGTCGAGGCGCTGGTCGAGGCGGTGGCGGTCAATGCCGGTCTGCTGGTGGCCGGCCGCGACTCGACCTTCGCCAACAAGGTGCATCTGGCGATGCAGGCCAAGGGATTTTTGGACAAGGACGACAAGGGCGACAAGTAACATGCGTCATCGCCGGACTTGATCCGGCGATCCATCCCTTCGAAGACGATGGATAGGCGGGTCGAGCCCGCGTATGACGGCCTCCATTCGGTCGAGCCGCGAACGCGCGAAGATAGTCGGAAGAGCATCATGGGATTCAAATGCGGTATCGTCGGGCTGCCGAATGTCGGCAAGTCGACGCTGTTCAACGCGCTGACCGAAACCGCTGCGGCGCAGGCGGCGAACTATCCGTTCTGCACCATCGAGCCCAATGTCGGCGAGGTCGCGGTGCCGGATCCGCGGCTCGACAAGCTGGCGGCTGCGGGCAAGTCGGCGCAGATCATCCCGACGCGACTGACCTTCGTCGACATCGCCGGGCTGGTGAAGGGCGCGTCGAAGGGCGAGGGCCTTGGCAACCAGTTTCTCGCCACCATCCGCGAGGTCGACGCCATCGCCCATGTGGTGCGCTGCTTCGTCGATGACGACATCACCCATGTCGAGGGCAAGATCGCGCCGCTGGCCGACATCGAGACCATCGAGACCGAGCTGATGCTGGCCGATCTCGACAGCCTTGAAAAGCGCGTCGACAATTTGACCAAGAAGGCCAAGGGCGCCGACAAGGACGCCAAGGAGCAGCTCGACCTGGTGCAGCGCGCGCTGGTGCTGCTGCGCGAAGGCAAGCCGGCGCGGTTTCTCGAGCGCAAGCCCGAAGAGGAGCGCGCCTTCGGCATGCTGGGTCTGCTGACCTCGAAGCCGGTGCTCTATGTCTGCAACGTCGAGGAAGGCTCAGCCGCTACAGGCAACGCGTTCTCCCAGGCGGTGATGGAGCACGCCAAGAAGGAGGGCGCTGTCGCTGTGGCGATCTCGGCGAAAATCGAATCTGAAATCGCCACGCTGTCGCGCGAAGAGCGCGCCGAATTTCTCGATACGCTGGGGCTCGAGGAGGCCGGGCTCGACCGGCTGATCCGCGCCGGCTACGAGCTGTTGCACCTGATCACCTATTTCACCGTTGGTCCGAAGGAAACCCGGGCCTGGACCATCACCAAGGGCACCAAGGCGCCGCAGGCAGCCGCCGTGATCCACACCGATTTCGAAAAGGGTTTCATCCGCGCCGAGACCATCGCCTATGAGGACTATATCGCCTTCGGCGGCGAGGCCGGCGCGCGCGACAACGGCAAGTTGCGGCTGGAAGGCAAGGAATACGTCGTCGCCGACGGCGACGTGATGCATTTCCGGTTCAATACCTAAGGGTCATTGCGAGGAGCGAAGCGACGAAGCAATCCAGTCCTGACTTGCGGCTCTGGATTGCTTCGCTTCGCTCGCAATGACGAATTTGTGCCATTGACCTGATTCTACCGCAACTGCCCCTGATCCCTGATCGCGCCGAGGTGTTCGTTGATGCGGAACACGATCAGGATGAATTCCGCGATGATGCGCGAGAACACGATGCCGACGACGACGCTGGCGAGGCTGGACAGCACCAGAATGAATCCGCCGAACGGGCTGACCGCCATCGCCGCCAGGCCCGAAAACACCCCCGAGATCCCGAACAGCACCATCAGCGCAATCACCAGCCAGTAGAATGTCTTGATGATCGTCGGCGTGATGAATCTGTCCCATTGGAAAAGGTCGCGAAATTCAAACATCATGGTCTCCCGGAAGTCGGTTGGCGTGGCTTGTGATTGCCTGTAATAACGGCCACAATCGGGCTCCCGCCAGCAAATCGCCATCATGACGCTTTACTTCGAAGACTTCCCCCAAGGCCATTTCGGCACTTATGGACCTCGCCGCGTCAGCCGCGAGGAGATCATCGCTTTCGCTCGCGAATTCGATCCGCAGCCGATGCATCTCGACGACGAGGCGGCCAACGCCTCGATGCTGAAGGGCCTGTCCGGTTCGGGCTGGCACCTGTGCGCGATCGTGATGCGGATGATGTTCGACGGCTTTATCGGGCGCACCGCGTCGCTGGGCTCGCCCGGTGTCACCGAGATGCGCTGGCTGGCGCCGCTGCGTCCGGGAGACAACCTCACGCTGGAGGTCGATGTGGCGGACGAGCGGGTGTCGCAAAGCCGACCCAGCACGGGCATCGTCACCTTCAAATGCAGCGTCCGCAACGCCGCGGGTCAGGTGCTGTGTCAAATGGAAACGCCGATCATCGTACAGCGGCGCGCCGCGATCGCGGCGAACGAGGCGGTCTGATGCGTTTCTTCGAAGACCTCGCGATCGGCCAGCGCCGCGAACTGGGCTCGTTCACCTTCACCGCCGAGCTGATCAAGGAGTTCGCGGAAAAATTCGATCCGCAACCGTTTCACCTCGACGAGGAGGCCGGCCGCAACTCGCTGTTCGGCGGCCTGGCTGCCTCCGGCTGGCATGTCGCCTCGGTCTGCATGAAGCTGTTGGTGGCAGACGGCCAGCGGCTGTCGCGCGAGGAAGCCGCGCGCGGTGAGCCGGTCGCGGTGTGGGGACCGTCGCCGGGCTTCCGCGAACTGCGCTGGATCAAGCCGGTGCTGGCCGGCGACACCATCAGCTACGCCAATGTGGTGGAGTCGGTGCGGGGCTCGGATTCGCGGCCGGAATGGGGCATCGTGCAGGCCCGCAACACCGGTACCAACCAGCGCGGCGAACTGGTGTTCTCGTTCCTGGCCACGGCTTTCGTCCCGCGCCGGGCGGCGGACTCCTGAGCCACCTCACGCAGACCCGTGGCATTTTAATCAATTGCTAGCCTTTTATCGACGCCGCCGGAGCCAACGACCATGCCGTTAATATTTCTTGAACCTTCCGGGCGCTTTGCTCGACCTGACGGCGGGTATGGGGAAACGACGATGGCGGATCGAGCGGGATTGAAACTGGTGGGCTTCGTGTTTGCCACCGTGACCTTGGCGGTGATGATCACCACGGGCATGGTGGTCAAGGGCTACGCCGACGGCGCCTATTCACTCGAGGTCGCGTCCCATGCGTCGGCGGCACGCCGCTGATTGCAGGCCGATCGCGGCGCGGCCGTGCCGGCTTTCGGATCGGATTCTAGTTATTCCAGGCCAGCGCCATCAGCGTCACCATCACGAACAGCAGCACCACAAAGCGCAGTACGATGATGCTCATCCGCGGCGGCGATGACCGCAGCGGAAGCGGCGGGTTGTTCTCGATATTCACGACGATGCTGCCCCCAAAATAATCGCAGCCATCCTGCGATGGCTGCGATTGGTCGTTGTCCGCCAGGCCTGCGTTCAATCCGGCGGCAAATCGTTGTCGCGTCAGCCGTTGCGCAGGCCGTCGGCGGTGCGTTTCCACTGCGCGACGTTGTCGGCGATCATCCGGGTCGACTTCATCGCTGCCTGGCTGAGCTGGGCATAGCCGGAGATCTCACGCTGTACCCGCTGGCCTTCGGCGTGCAGCAGGTCGCGCAGCGCTTCGAGCTCGGACACCAGATTCTCGATCTCGGTCAGCGAGGTCCCGGCCACCCGCTGGATCAGCGAATTGACATTGCTGACGGTGGTCTCGGCGCCGAGATCGAGCGGAGTGTCGGCTGTGTTCAGCAGGCTCGGCGTCGGGCGGCGCAGATAGGCGATATCGTTGCGGACGAAATCGCGAATCCCGGCCTCGACCTCGGAGACGGCGGCCAGATTGTCGTCGACTTCGGATGCTTCGGGCTTCTCGGATGGAGTGGCGTTCATCGGCTGTTCCCCTGTTGACGTGGTGTGCCAGCGCGGTTGTCCCCCGCACGACGACGTAACAGGGCCATCAGTCCCGCGCATTTTGACCGCATCGCGGCCAATCTGCGGCGGCTAATCGGTCTTTCGGCGGAATCAGCGCCGCCCGCGGGACATGGCGGACGGAACGTCGGGACCGCGAGCGCATTGTCGTCCGCACATGACGTGCGATCGTAAAACTTTCCAGGAGACCATGATGAGAAAACTAGCTTTGGCGATCGCCGCCGCCGCCGCGATCCTGGCCGTCGCTCCGGCGTCGGCGCGAGACGGCATGCACCGCGATAGCGGCATGCATCGCGACGGTGCGGTTCATCGCGAGCACCGGATGCCCCGGCACAGTATGAACCGGATGATCCGGCGCGAGATGCATCCCCAGCATCGCATGGAGCGTCACCACGGCTATCGCCGTCACCGCATGGGGTAGACCGAGCGCAGCCTTGCTATCAATGGCCCTGCGCGAGCGGGGCCATTTTCATGCGGGCCAGCCTCGGCAGGTCGATCGGATTGCCGAGCGCCTGCTCGACCAGATCGAAGGTATCAAGCAGGATGCGCATGTTGGTCAGCCGCTGATCCTTGAATTGCGCGAACAGCGCGAGCCGCAGGCTGATCGGCTTGTTGGAGTCGAGCGCGGTCAA
Source organism: Rhodopseudomonas sp. (assembly GCF_013377015.1). Lineage (GTDB taxonomy): Bacteria > Pseudomonadota > Alphaproteobacteria > Rhizobiales > Xanthobacteraceae > JARJEH01. Next base: position 52,721 of record NZ_JACABA010000004.1, read on the forward strand.
CGAATAGCGCATCATCGAGGCCGCCGAATCCACGCCCAGCATGATCGATTCGCGCTCGAAGCGGTGAACGCGCACATTGTTGGAGATCTGGGCACAGACTTCGAGTACTTCGGCCTTGCCGCGGCGCGCGCCCAAAAACGGGAACATGTCGATCGGCCCATAGATCGCCCAATCGACATCATCATCGATCAGCGCCGCGAAGTCTTCGAGTTGGCGTTCGTTCAACGCGCGATGCAACGCACGTGAAAAACGCCAGAGGCTGTGCTCTGTCATGCTGTCTCGATCTCTGAATTTGGGATTCCAATCAGCACTCGGCCCTGAAGGGCGTCGAAACGACGCCGTGCCGAAACGCTGCAACTGCTATTTGTTGCTAACTAAGCGTATTTTAGAAAATTTCAAGTACTATTTGTGCATTGCACAATTGCAAATCCTGCTCGCACTGGGGGATTTGTGGCGAAGCTGTGGCAGAGAACCGCCCGCCGTACTTACTCGCAGCCGCTGGCCGGTTGCCGCTCGATCTGGATTTCGACATCGCGTGCCGCGATCACGCCGAACAGCACCGCGCCGCTGAGCGCTCCGATCATGGCGCCGATCGGCATGAAGGTGAAGAACGCCAGCGCACCGCTGGAATCCTGTGGGCCGGCGGTTTCGATCAGCTCCGACCACGCGATCCCGGCGCCGATGCCCGTGGCGGCGCCGCCGAGCGCGCCCAGCAACAGCCCCAGCAGCACCAGCAGCGCAATCTTCATCGGCCCACCCCGCGCACGGTCGCTCAACCACGGCCGGAGCCAATCTGCCCGACGGCCTTGGTATTGGTCGTGCCGACCGGCAAAATGTTCAATCGCGTCGGCGGAAAATTCTGCCGCGGCGTCGATCCGCGCGGATCATTGATAGTTCTGGGTCCATTCGCTGACCTGCGGGCGGGCGCGGCGCATCAGCGAGTTCGACGACGGCACTTCCTTGTCGCCGGTGATCGCCGCGAATTTCGCTGGCAGCGGATTGGCGATGCCCGGCTCGATCCGCACCGTCAGCGTGCAGCCGCCGGCCGGCGTGCCCAGCGCGCCCTTGAACGCGGGGACGAAGCCGGCGCCAAGCCAGGCCACGGCGCCGACTGGCGCGCCGCACCATGCCGCCACAATTCCGCGGTCGCGGAATTGCGATGCGGCCAACGCGGCGCCGAGCGCGAGGCCGGGCCAGCAGATCGTCAATGCCTTGCAGGCTGCGCCGGACAATCCATCGGCCTGCGCGATCGGCGAGCCGAAACAGATCGCCACTAGCGCCAGCGTCAACGCGCCGCCGGCGAATCCGCCGAGGGCGGTGCCGCGCGCGATGGCTCCGTCACGCCACGGCGCCGAGCACTAGGCCGGCGACGATCCCCGGCGAAGCAACGATCAACGCCGCCAACGCCAGCTCGGACGCGGTCCAGCGCAGCCCGATGTCGGACAAGCGGCCTACTTCTTGTTCGGCGCCTGGCCGGCAGGGGTCTTGGAGGCGGCGAACGGGTTGACGTTGGCGACGCCGCCCTTCTTCAGGTTCTTGTCGGCTTTCGGCTTCTTCTTTTCCTTGTTGCTCTTCATCTGACCCTTGGCCATGACGTTCTCCCGCGCACTGGTTGGTGGAATCGGCGCAGGCGCAGGAATACCAAATCGGAAGGCGTTTGTATGCGCGCGATTGCCAGGCCCGCCGCGACGAACTAGATTGCCGGCACTCAGACTTCCTGCGGTCCACCGAGGAGGCTAACAATGACCAAGAAAACTCCGCCCGTTCCGGAAGAGAACCGCAGCCCGAAGGGACCGGGCAGCACGCCCGAGGTCGAGCTCGACACCACCAAGGGCCATCGCGACGACGAAAAGCAGAATATCGACGAGCAGGGCGACCGCGCCAATATGCGGCAGAACACCACCAAGCGGCGGATCTGATCGTCTCCCGGCGGGATGCCGGACGGCGGAGTGCGGTCTCAGTAGCCGTCGGCGCTGAGAAACGCGAGCGCCTGCTCCCGGGTCGGAAACCGGCCGAGCTCGCGGTAGTCCGGCTCGCTCTCGGCGGTCTCCGGCGACCACCGCACCACGAAGTCGCGGCCGTCCCGCTCGATCAGCGTGGTGAGCTCCTCGGCCAGATGCGGCGACATCTGCCGCGCGCCGCAATGCGGGCAATCATCGTCGCACAGGCACGACCACTGGTCGGTCCATTTGGATTTGCAGCGCAGGCATTCGTAGTGGTTGAGAAACCAGGCCATCCGCAAAGTCTATCGTCGCCGGCGACAAATTCAACGCCGGCGCGGCAGCCGGCGTTCAATCAGGCCTTCGATGTCTTCGCGGCCTTGCTGGCCGATTTCTTCACCGGCTTCTTCGCGGGCGGGGCCTTGTTGGCTGGCGCTGGCTTGGCCGGCGCCGGCTTGGTCGCCACCGGTGCCTCCGCCGCCTTGCGCAGCGCGCGGGCGTAACTGTCGGCGGCGTTGTCGGCGGAGATCTGCAGCCGCTTGGCGGCGATCGAGCCCTGCTCCATGGTGGCGGCGGCGATCTGCTTGAAGCGCTGCTTGGCGGCGGCGTCCTTGGCTTTGGCGGCGAAGCCGAGCTGGCGCTCGCGCCTCGCCTTGGCGGCCGTCATCAAAGTCTTGGTCTGCTGCTTCGCAAGCTGCCGGATGATGACATCCAGATCGGCGTCCGCCATTGCTCAGTCCCTTGAGTTCTTTCGAGAAGATTCTCTGCGCTCAACTATGCGGTTGCCGGGTCGACTTGGCAATTCGAGGGTTTGAGTAAACTTCCCCACCCGTCCTTTTCCGGATCGCCGCTCTGCGATAAAGCTGTCACGTCGTGGCTTCCGGAATGACTGGAGAACGACCGATCGCCGGACAGAAATCTTGACGCCTTCTCGTGTTTGCGATTCGTCGGACCCGAGTTTCATCGTACCTATTAGCCGGTAGGCGGAGCCGCTGACGGTGAATGTCGCCTTTCGCCCGCCATCTGAACTTGTCGAGTGAGGGCTGATCGCGTTGATGCAGATCAAAGTTTAGCGAAACCCGACACGTATAGGAATCCAACAGCGGGCGTTTCCGAAGCTGGACGAAGTCTTTCAGCTTTGGTGGATGCTGTGTTTGCATGGAGGTGACGTCATGTTCCGCCCGATCCCTCGCAATCTGTTATCTGCCGCCGGATTTCTGCTGTCGTTCCAGGTGGCGGCCTCTGACGCTGTGTTCGCGGAGAGCCGCGTCGCGCTGGTGATCGGTCAGTCGGCCTATCGCGCGGTGGTGGCCCTGCCGAATCCCGCGAACGACGCCAAGAAAATGACCGAGTTACTCGGCAACGCGGGCTTCGAAGTGACCGAAGCCCCCGATCTGTCGCAAAATGACATGCGTCAGGCCGTGAGCAATTTCGCCGCCAAGGTCGCCGCGAGCGGGCCAGACACCGTGGCGCTGGTGTTCTATGCCGGCCACGGATTGCAGATTGATGGCGAGAACTACCTGTTGCCGGTCGATGTCGATCCGAAACGCGAAGCCGATATCCCGCTGCAGGCGGTCCGGCTCAACGATCTGATGAATACATTGGGAGCGGTGCCGACGCGGATGCGGATCGTCATGCTCGATGCCTGCCGCAACAATCCGTTCCCCGACATCAACATGACCGCGGGGCATGGACTGGCAATCGTCGACACCAAGGCTGGGGCCGCCGGCTCGTTCATTTCCTATTCGACGTCGCCGGGAGCGGTGGCGGAGGACGGCAACGGTACGAACAGTCCCTACACCACGGCGCTGCTGAACGTTGCGAAGGAGCCGAACCTGCCGATCGAAGAGGCATTCAAGCGCGTCCGCATCGCGGTGAACCAGGCCACGGACGGCCGACAGATTCCGTGGGAAAGCTCGTCGCTGACAACCGAATTCAAGTTCTTCTCCGGCGGTCAAGGGTCCGGGCAAGGCCCGTCGGGGCAAGGCGAGAAGGCGGAGCCGCGCAAGCCACCGTCCGCGGCGCGAAGCCTGGATGACTGGCGCAAGGAACTGAAGGGCAAGGACCCACAGGTTGCCTACGAGCTCGTGATCGCCGACGACTCGGTCACGGCCTATGAAGCCTTCGTGGCGTTGTTTGCCCAGCCTCCCTTCAACACGCGGGTCCGTTCGCTACTCGATCGCCGCAAGGTGATGGAGGCATGGAGCACGGCGGTGGCGATCAATACCGCGGCTTCGTTCCAGACGTTCCTTGCCAGCTATCCGGACAGCGATCTGGCAGCGACCGCGCGCAAGATGCAGGAACGCGTCCGCAATCGTTCGTTCGGCACTCCCGCAGTGCAGCCGACCAATGTCGCGCTGGGGCCGATGTGTCCGTGCCCGGTTCAGCCGCTGAAGCGCAAGGTCGAGGAGCCGGCGCGGCCCAAGCGCGTCGAGGCGCCGCGGGTGCGCAAGCCACCGGTTGAAAAGGAAGTCGTCGAACGACCGCATCCGGCTGGTTCTGGGATTCCCCCTGAAGTTATCATGCAGGGGATTGGACTCGGCATTGGTATTGCCGGCGGTCTCAGTCATGGCGGCGGCGGAGGCGGCGGACCGGTGCCTCATAGCGAGGGCCATCGGCACTGACCGTCCACTTGTCGCAAGGAGTCGGCCGCGCTCCTGTGCGGCCGTCGGCTCGATTGGCAGGGGCTTGCGAAAGTCAATCGAGTTGTTGCCCAGCTGCTGCAATCGTCATGCTTGCGGGTGACGCGACCTCGCGCATCCGTTGCGTGACCTCGCCCGGTTGCGACGCCGCGGCATGGCAAGGCTGCGCCGTCCCGGCTTGACTTCGCGGCCGTCCCGGACAATCTCCCGGTCAAGAATACCTTTCAAAAACCCCGGGAGACCACCATGGCCGACGCCTATATCATCGACGCAGTCCGCACCCCGCGCGGCATCGGCAAGGTCGGCAAGGGCGCGCTCGCCGAGCACCATCCGCAGCATCTCGCCGCCACCGTGCTGAAGGCGATCGCCGAGCGCAATCATCTCGACACCGCCGACGTCGACGACATCATCTGGTCGACCTCAACCCAGCGCGGCAAGCAGGGCGGCGATCTCGGCCGCATGGCGGCGCTCGACGCCGGCTACGACATCAAGGCCTCCGGCACCACGCTGGACCGCTTCTGCGGCGGCGGCATCACCGCGGTGAATTTCGCCGCGGCGCAGATCATGTCCGGCATGGAAGACGTAGTGATCGCCGGCGGCACCGAAATGATGTCGCTGACCGCCGCGATGGCGGCCGAGGACATGGCGGCCGGCAAGCCGCCGCTCGGCATGGGAAGCGGCAACGCGCGGCTGAACGCGGTGCATCCGCAGTCGCATCAGGGCATCTGCGGCGACGCCATCGCGTCGATGGAAGGCATTTCGCGGGAAGCGCTGGACGCGCTCGGGCTGGAGAGCCAGCGCCGCGCCGCCGTCGCGATCGCCGAAGGCCGCTTCGACAAGAGCCTGGTGCCGGTCAAGGACGACGCCGGCAATGTCGTGCTGGCCAAGGATGAATTCCCGCGCCCCGGCACCACGGCGGAAGGCCTCGCGGCGCTGAAGCCGGCCTTCACCGCGATGGCCGACTATCCGCTCGACGCCAGCGGCTCGACCTATCGCAAGCAGATCAACCAGAAATATCCCGACCTCAAGATCGAGCACGTCCACCACGCCGGCAATTCCTCCGGCGTGGTCGACGGCGCCGCCGCCGTGCTGCTGACCTCGAAATCCTACGCCGATGCCCACGGCCTCAAGCCGCGCGCCCGCATCGTGGCGATGGCCAATATCGGCGACGATCCGACCCTGATGCTGAACGCGCCGGTGCCCGCCGCCCGCAAGGTGCTGGCCAAGGCCGGCCTCACCGTCGACGACATCGACCTGTGGGAGATCAACGAGGCCTTCGCGGTGGTGGCGGAAAAATTCATCCGCGACCTCAAGCTCGATCGCGCCAAGGTCAACGTCAACGGCGGCGCCATCGCGCTCGGCCACCCGATCGGCGCCACCGGCGCCATCCTGATCGGCACCGTGCTCGACGAGTTGGAACGCCGCGGCCTGAAGCGCGGCCTGGTCACGATGTGCGCCGCCGGCGGCATGGCGCCTGCGATCATCATCGAGCGGGTGTGAGGGGATAACGCACGCGCAGACATTCGACTGACAAGGGTGGCGCATCGCGCCGCCCTTTTTGTTGCCGTCATGGCCGCAAATCAATCCTTCGCCGATGCCGAAAATCTGAGCGCTTGCTTTCGCGTCGGAAAGCGGCCGACCTCTCTGTATTCCGGATCATGCTCGGCCGTTTCGGGCGACAACAGCACCACAAATTCAACGCCTTCCTGTTCAATGACCGTGGTGAGGTTGTCACTGTCATAAGGCGTCATGTCTCTTGCGCCGCAACGTGGACATTCGTCGTCACACATGCATGACCATTCGTCGGTCCATCGACGGCCACATCGATCGCATTTGTAGTGATTGAGAAACCAGGCCATGCGAACTGCCTCAAGATCGCAAACGATAATTTCCACGTGATATGAAATCAACAAATCCACGATCGCGCAAGTACTGCAATTGCTGACGTATTTTTGGCCGGACGTTCTGGTTGCCGGGGTAAAGTTCGCCAAGCTGGCGATCGAATGCGTAAACCTCGTCCAGCGTGAAGTCGCGTTTGCCAAGCGATTCAACGCACTTCATCACGTCGAGCAGCCAGCCGCGCGTTTCCGGCGATTCATTTCTGAGAAACAGCGTCTTCTGCCATTCCGACAAGACCAGTTCTTTGGGCCGAATAATCCCAGCTTGAACGATGTGGATTTTGCCGGAGTCGGGTACCCGTCCGAGCAGGATATTCGATCCGATCCAGCCCGCGCGTCGCGCGGTAGGTGCAAGCGGCTTTCGTTCTTCGATGATCTCGCGGACAAAGAAGTGCTTTGGCACGATGAACAGGTTGATGACGGCGAGCGATTTGAGATCGTAGTTCATCAGCAACAGATTGGGATTGTTGCTTGCGGCCAGCCGTTCACATTTCGTCTTGAAAGCACCGTCGGCAACACTCTTGCCGAATTTTCCTTTCTGACTTTTGAGTTCGAACTCTTCGTTGCAAGCAGGGCAAAAGAAATCAGCAAGCGGACTGTTGTTAGGAAATGATGAAATCTTTGCATTGCCGCAGTGAGGGCAGTATGCCCAGGCGCTTACCCACGCCTCAGTCCACGCACGCGCGTTCTGCGATCCGCTGGAATAAGGTGCTTGCGATTCTTCAAAGCCGAGTTTCATTTCTCTAGCTTAGCCGGAACTCTCAGTTCCGCAAATTGGCAGGCACCTTCAACGATGGTCTGACACAGACGCCGGCCTACGCCACCCTGGTCTGTGCCACCAGATCGATGCCGAGCGCGTGCAGCACCTTGAGCACGGTGGCGAATTCCGGCTTGGCGTCGCCGCCGAGCGCGCGATAGAGATTTTCGCGGGACAGGCCGGCCTTTTCCGCGACATCGGTCATGCCCTGTGCGCGCGCCACAGCGCCGATCGCCTTGGCGATCAGCGCCGGGTCTTCGGATTCGAGAGCCTCGTTGAGATAGGCGGCAATCATCTCCGGACTGTCGAGATAGTCGGCCGCGTCGAATGCCTTGGCTCTTGCCACCGTCAATCCTCCAACTCGCTTGCCAGTTTTTTTGCGGCCGCGATATCGGCGCTCTGTGTGCTCTTGTCGCCGCCGCCGAGCAGAACGATTAGCTCGGCACCGCGTCGAACGAAATAGATGCGATAACCTGGACCATAGTGAAGACGCAGCTCACTGACGCCGTCGCCGACCGGCGCGACGTCGCCAGGATTGCCCAATTCCAGCCGATCGATCCGCGCCAGAATTCTTGCCCGGGCGCGGAGGTCGCGAAGATGCGTGAGCCAATGAGAGAATTCGTCGGTTCTCTGGATCGTCGGCATCTGTAGCGCTTACGCTACAGATGCGTTTTTGTCAACGCGATGGTCCGCCTACGACCTCTTCTTCCACCCGCCGCGATGCCCTGGCGCGCCGCCGCTGGAACGCGGCAACGGCCCGAACTCCGGGCCGGCTTCCCGGCTCGACGTCGGCTGAAAGATCTTGCTCTCCGTCCCCGGGCCCATCTCGTCCAGCGTCGGCTTGCGCGGGCGGGCGACCTTCTTGCCGCGGTCGGGTTTGACCTCGTGCCAGGTGGCGATACCCATTTCGTCGAGGTCGGGTTTGTGGACTCGTGAGGCTCCCGCCGTCGACCCCCCACCCCGACCCTCCCCCGCAAGGGGGGAGGGAGCAGAGGCGCCCTTGCCGGAACGCGGCGTGTTGTTGCCGCCGCGCTTGTCGGATTGCTTCGGCAGATTGGCCGAGGCCCCGAACTGTTTGGCGCCCTTGTAGGCGCCGGCCTTGCCTTGCACGGTGCGCTGTTTCGCGGTGGGGTCGTCGACCACGGCCAACTCAGTGGCGCGCAGGCGTTTGACTTCGTCGCGCAGCCGAGCGGCTTCCTCGAAGTTCAAATCGGCCGCGGCCTCGCGCATCCTGGTTTCGAGATCGCCCAGCACCGCTTCGAAATTATGCCCGATGCTGGAGACGTCGTCGGACCACGACGCGCTTTTGCCGCCGATCTCGACCAGCACGTGGTCGCGCTCGTAGACCGAGTTCATGATGTCGCCGATCGACTTCTTGATGCTCTCCGGCGTGATGTTGTGCTCGATATTGTACTCGACCTGCTTTTCGCGGCGGCGGTCGGTCTCGGCGATGGCGCGGGTCATCGAGCCGGTGATCTGGTCGGCATAGAGAATGACGCGGCCGTCGACGTTTCGCGCGGCACGGCCGATGGTCTGGATCAGCGAGGTCTCGCTGCGCAGAAATCCTTCCTTGTCGGCGTCGAGGATCGCCACCAGCGCGCATTCCGGAATGTCGAGGCCTTCGCGCAGCAGATTGATGCCGACCAGCGCGTCGAACGCGCCGAGCCGCAGGTCGCGGATGATCTCGATCCGCTCGATGGTGTCGATGTCGCTGTGCATGTAGCGCACGCGAATGCCCTGTTCGTGCAGATATTCGGTGAGGTCTTCGGCCATCCGCTTGGTCAGCACGGTGATCAGCGAGCGATAGCCGGCATTGGCGGTGGCGCGGACTTCGCCGACGAGATCATCGACCTGGGTGCGGGCCGGGCGGATGTCGACCGGCGGATCGATCAGCCCGGTGGGGCGGATCACCTGCTCGACGAACACGCCGCCGCTCTCGTTCAGCTCCCACGCCGCCGGCGTCGCCGACACCGCGACCGATTGCGGGCGCATCATGTCCCACTCTTCAAACCGCAGCGGCCGGTTGTCCATGCAGCTCGGCAAGCGGAAACCGTATTCGGCCAGCGTCGCCTTGCGCCGGAAGTCGCCTTTGAACATGCCGCCGATCTGCGGCACGGTGACATGGCTTTCGTCGGCGAACACCAGCGCGTTGTCGGGGACGTATTCGAACAAAGTCGGCGGCGGCTCGCCGGGGCGGCGGCCGGTGAGATAGCGCGAGTAGTTTTCGATTCCGGCGCAGGAGCCGGTGGCCTCCATCATCTCGATATCGAAGGTGGTGCGCTGCTCCAGCCGTTGCGCTTCCAGCAGCCGGCCTTGCGCGTGCAGCTGATCGAGCCGCCATTTCAGTTCTGATTTGATCGATTTGATCGCCTGGATCAGCGTCGGCCGCGGCGTCACATAATGCGAATTCGCGTAGATCTTACAGAATTCCAGCTCGTCCTGCTTGTGGCCGGTGAGCGGGTCGAACTCCTCGATGGATTCGACGGTGTCGCCGAACAGATTGATGCGCCAGGCCCGGTCCTCGTAATGCGCCGGGAAAATGTCGATCACATCCCCGCGCACGCGAAAAGTGCCGCGGGTGAAATCGGCTTGCGTCCGCTTGTATTGCAGCGCCACCAGATCGGCGATCAGCTGGCGCTGGTCGATCCGCTCGCCCTTCTTCAGCGCGAAGGTCATCGCCGTATAGGTCTCGACCGAGCCGATACCATAGATGCAGCTCACCGAGGCGACGATGATGACGTCGTCGCGCTCCAGCAGCGCCCGCGTCGCGGAGTGCCGCATCCGGTCGATCTGCTCGTTGATCGAGGAATCCTTCTCGATATAGGTGTCGGTGCGGGGGACGTAGGCTTCTGGCTGGTAGTAGTCGTAATAGCTGACAAAATACTCGACGGCGTTGTCGGGAAAAAAACTCTTGAACTCGCCATAGAGCTGCGCCGCCAGCGTCTTGTTCGGCGCCAGAATGATCGCGGGGCGCTGCGTCGCCTCGATCACTTTGGCCATGGTGTAGGTCTTGCCGGAGCCGGTGACGCCGAGCAGCACTTGCGTCCTGTCGTTGCGCGCGATGCCTTCGACCAACTCCTTGATGGCGGTCGGTTGATCGCCCTTCGGCTCGTATTCCGACTTGATCACGAAGCGGACGCCGCCTTCGGATTTCTCCGGCCGCGGCGGCCGATGCGGCGCCCAGATCCGGACCTGGCCGTCGTCGCCCTTGAATTCCGGCCGGCCGTCGCGGATCAGGCTTTCCAGCGCGTCGGCGGTGGCCTGCACGCCGAGCGCCTCCATCTTGTTGCGCGGCGGCCGCGCCAGCGCCTCGGCGTCTTCCTCCTCGGTGGTGAAGCCGAGCTGCTTGGCCAGCTCCGGATCGAGCGGCGGGATGGTGGCGGCGGTGCCGTACACCGCCTGCGGCGCCTCCTGGAATCCCTGTTGGCTCAGCCGCGGGGCATAGGGCTGCACCGCGGGCTGCGGACCCGCATCGCCCTCGAACCGCTTCGGCGTCGAGGCGCGGGCGCGATGGATCGCGGCCTCGCCGCCGCTACGCCGGTCCTTGGAATTGTCCGGCGGCGGCTGCAGCCCGGTGCCCGACCCCATGCCGGCGTCGCCGCGATTGATCGCGGGATTCAGCAATTCGGCCAGCGCCGGCCCGATCGGCTGCACGTCGGGCCGATGCGCCTTCGATTTCGGCGTCTTGACGGATTTCTTCGGAGCGTCGGGAGATTTGGCCATGGCGGTAATATGGGTCGGTTGGGGCCTCGGGGGAAGCGCACGGCTCCAATTCACGATTGAACGGGAACCGGTTCCTGCTATCATGACGGGAGATTGCGAAGGAGTTCTACCATGCTTGGACCCGCGCTCTCGCAGTTTCTCGCCGATCTCGATCAGCGGAAAGAGAAGCTCACCCCCGTCGAACAGCAATTGCACGACGAACTCGCCCGGCTCGACCGGATGGCGCCGGAATTCGCCAAGGTGCTGGAGCTGCATCTCGACGACAAGCTCGGCCCGGTCACGCTGCAGCTGTCGCAATCCGATGTCGAACAGGCGCTCGCCCAGTGGAAGGTCGCGGGCGCGCTGGAGCCGGGCAAGCGAGGCCTCGCGAAATCGATCGAAGGCGGCGGTGGCTGGCCGCTGCCGGATATATTGGACATCGGCGGCATCTCGACCGCGATCGCGGGCGGCGGCAAATATCCCGATCCGAGGCACGGCGCGGAAACCAAAATCGGCGGTGGGGGGACCTATCCCGACCCGAAGCCTCCTGCGAACGAGGCCGACTGATGCCGATCGCATTCAAGGAGCGGCAGACGCCGCGCTACGAGGGCGATTTCGAAATCGCGACCTCGGGGAATCTGGAGCCTCCGGAAGTCGCCCTGCTGGGCAGGGTCGAGACGACGCAGAAGGCGATCGAGTCCGGCCTGAAGAAGAGCGAGGAGCTGCGCCCCTCGCTGGTCGCGGCGCGAAGGAAATGGTGGTCCGACAAGGCAGCCGGCCTCGGTCACGTGGTCAAGGATTTCGCCGGCGGCGCGCTCGATATCGGCGATGCCCTCAAGGCGATCGGAGACATCGACGTCACCTCCGAGCCGGATATTTCAATCCATGTCCTCGACAGCGACAAGGCGAAATTCGACGGCGACTTCGAGGTCGTCCTTGTGTCGTTCGAGCCGACCGCCGACGAGCAGGTCTATCTCGACAATCTGAACCGGATCCTCAGGTCGCTGCGGCAGGTCTCCGAAGGCGCCGATCGCTATCGCGCATTGACGGTGCAGACGACGCTGAAAGCCTACAAGCAGGGCACCGCCGACCAATTGCGAAAGGATTTCGCGTCCTTCCGCGAAGGCAAGACCAACAGCGTCGACAACCTGCTGGTGCTGAAGGGGCGCTATCTCGGGCTGCGCGACCGGCTCAACAACACCCTGTTCGTCGTCAGCGTCACCACCAACAAGCTTCAGCTCAAGGAAGGGGACAATACCCGAGAGCTCGCGGTCGATATCGACCTTCTGGTCGAGGAAGGGTTGCCGCCGCCGAACGACGTCGCGTCGCCCGAAAAGCAGGATCTGTACGTCCAGATCAGCAATGCCTGCACGGTGATTCGCGCGGTCTGTCAGAAACTGAGCGAACAGAAACCGCGCTGGTTCGAGCGTGGCACTAGCGAGGACGCCAAGGAACGCGCCGATAAATTGCTCGACGAGTATGTCAGGAAGCTCGCCGGCATCGGCACGGTGGGCCTGGAAGGCTCGCAGGTCGGACTGGCGCAGAAGGGGCTGGCGAGCCTGAAGGGCGAGTTCGTGGCGCGCGAGGCCGGCCGCATCAAGAACGCCTATGTGCGCCGGCTGGCGTGGTGGTCCGGCGGCTTCGCGCTGGCGTTCCTCGCCGTCTACATTCGCATTCGGTTGGGCGATTGCGCCGGCCACGGCGGCAACGTCGCGAATGTGTGCAAGTGGACGTCGTGGTTCGACAGTCCCTGGTGGCTCGATCACAAGACCTTCCTGCTGGCGGCGGTCGGCGCCTCGATCGGCACCTGGGTGTCGTTTTCCGTGCGGCGTCTCGACCTGCCGTTCGAGGATCTCGCGATGCAGGAGGAATCCTCGCTCGACCCGCCGTTTCGGATTCTGTTCGTCGTCGCCCTGACCCTCACCGCCTGTCTGCTGTTCTGGACCGGCGCGATCAATATCGAGATCGGCAATCTGAAAACCGGCCCCGACTCTTTCAAGGCCGCAGGGACCGTCGCCGTCCTGATCGGGATGTTCTGCGGCCTGTCGGAACGGGCGTTGGCGACCGCGATCTCCGGGCGCGCCGCGGCCTTCGTGAGAGGCGTCGCCGGCGGCGGATGATCGGCTCAAGGCCGGCGCCGCGGCGGTTGCGGGGCTACGCCGCCGCGTTGCCGGACCGCAGCCGTTTAAGCGGCGCCGGCAGCCACGATTCGACCCACGCCTCGATGGCGCGCTGGTGGCGGTGGACGTACAGCCCGAGCGCGATGATGCCGACGCCGATCAGCGACAGCGCGAACGGGAACAGCAGCGAATCCTTGAACAGCTTTGCGGCGAGGTCTCCGAGATAGATCGCGATGCCGATGGTTCCGAACACCGCGAACACCCGCCGCCCCAGCGCCACCGACAGCAGCAGGAAGCCGACATTCATCGCGCAATACAGCGCTTTGTCGAACGCAGTGCCGTTGGAGGAGGCGGTGATGCCGCCCCAGAAGGTCAGCACGCCGAACAGATACAGCCAGAACGCGAAATCGCCGCGGCGCTGGCCAAAATTGACGACCACGGCGGCGACCAGGATGCCGAGCCCGAACCACACCGAGACCCGCCGCGAGGTTTCCCAGTCTCCCAATTTCGTGCCGGTGATCCAGGGCACGATGTCCATCGACATGAACCACAGCGACACCGCCATCAGCAGCACGATGAACGGAAAGCGATAGAACCGCAGCGCGACAAGAGCCGCCGCGATGGTCGCGAACTCCATGAAGATCCAGCTGCCCTTGATCCAGACATAGAAGTCGTGAACCGTGCCGGGCTTGCCGAACTGGCTCCACAGCCCGAACGCATCCTGGATGCCATAGACCGCGAGCGGCGCCATCGAAACCGCGATCGCGATCAGCAGCCCGCCCGGCGTACGCAGTTTTTTCGCGTGCCACAGATAGTGGCCGGCCCAGCCGAACAGCACGGCGTAGATCACCGCGGTGGCGGTCAGCGCGCCGCCGCCCATCGCCGAAAACGCCAGCGTCGAGAACAGCCCCATCGCGCTGATTACTACCAGCGCGCCGGCGTACCACAACAGGTGCACGATATCGAACGCCGAGCCGGCCGGCTGATCCGGTCGTTGCCGCGTCGCCAGGAACGACTGCAGGGCCTGCAGCTGATCCGACGAGATCACCCCGGCCTCCGCCGCCGCGCGCAGATCCTCGTTCGAATGCAGCATGTCGGTCTCCGCCAAGGTCATCGCCGACGCCGGTCCCGGATGTTCGTGGTGATCGGATCGCTGCCGCGGCTGCGGCGTGGATGCGTCGGTCTGTCGTCGCAGCTGGCCCGGATGTTCAATCGCACGATGCATTATGCCGCAACGCGGCAAATCCTGCTGCCGTTCGGGTCGGCCGCGCCAGGAATTTTCCCGGCGGCGGCGGCATTCGCGATGGCCATCGCGGAGGAAATCGCCATGATCGCGCCCAGGGAGGCCCACCATGTCGAGACCAAGCATCACATCCATGTTCGTTGCCGCCTGCGCGGCGCTGGCTTTCACCAACGCCGCGGCACTGGCGCAATCCGGCGACGCCACACCCGCGACCCGCGCCGCCAACGAGGCCTTCGCCAAGGCGCTGCCGCTGGCCGACCGCGCCGATTTCGACGACGCCAGGCGCGGCTTCATCGCCACGCTGCCGGACGGGCTGATCGCCGGCGAGGGCAGCGCCCCGCCGGTGTGGAATCTGAAGCCGTACGAATTCCTCAACGCCGATCAGCCGTCCGCCACGGTCAATCCCAGCCTGTGGCGGCAGGCGCAGCTCAATCTCGCCAACGGTCTGTTCCAGGTCGCCGAGCGGGTCTACCAGATCCGCGGCTTCGACGTCGCTAACCTCACCATCGTCGAGGGCGACACCGGCCTGATCGTCACCGATACCACGTTGTCGGTGCAGACCGCGAAGGCGGCGCTCGATCTGTACTATCAGCACCGGCCGCGCAAGCCGATCGTCGCCCTGATCTACAGCCACAGCCACGCCGATCATTTCGGCGGCGCGCGCGGGCTGATCAGCGAAGCCGACGCCGCCTCCGGCAAGGTCAAGGTGATCGCACCCGACGGTTTCATGGAACACGCGGTGGCGGAGAACGTCATCGCCGGCAACGCGATGAGCCGCCGCGCCCAGTTCCAGTTCGGCACGCCGCTGCCGATCAATGACCGCGCCCAGGTCGATACCGGGCTCGGCAAGGCGCTGGCCAACGGCACGATCTCGCTGATCGCGCCGAACGATTTGATCAGGCAGCCTTACGAGACCCGCAACATCGACGGTGTCGCGATCGAATTCCATCTGGTGCCGGGCTCCGAGGCGCCCAGCGAGATGATCATGTATTTTCCGCAGTTCAAATTGCTGAACATGGCGGAAGACGCCACCCACAACATGCACAATCTCTACACCATCCGCGGCGCCGAGATCCGCGACGGAAGGCTGTGGTCGAAATATATCGCCGAGGCGATCGAGCGCTACGGCGACAACACCGAGATCGTGATCGCGCAGCATCACTGGCCGATCTGGGGCAATGCGCGGATCGTCGGCTTTCTGAAAAAGCAGCGCGACCTCTACAAATTCATCCACGACCAGACCGTGCGGCTGCTCAACCAAGGCCTGACCTCGACCGAAATCGCCGAGCAGTTGAAGCTGCCGCCGTCGCTCGCCGGCGACTGGGCGTCGCGCGGTTACTATGGCACGCTGAGCCACAACGCCAAGGCGGTGTATCAATTCTATCTCGGCTGGTACGACGCCAACCCCGCCGATCTCAATCCGCTGCCGCGCGCGGAATCCGCCAAGAAGCAGGTCGAATATATGGGCGGCGCCGCGGCGGTGCTGCAGCGGGCGCGCGACGATTACAAGGCCGGGCAGTATCGCTGGGTCGCCAGCGTCATGAGCCAGCTGGTGTTCGCCGATCCGACCAACAAGGAGGCCCGCGCGCTGGGCGCCGACGCGCTCGAGCAGCTCGGCTACCAGAGCGAGGCCGCGACCTGGCGCAACGCCTATCTGCTCGGCGCCCAGGAGCTCCGCAACGGCGCGCCGAAAGCCACTGCGTCGACCGCCAACGCCGATCTGCTGAAGGGCGTTTCGATCGATCTGGCGTTCGATTTTCTCGGCGTCCGGCTCAACGCCGCCAAGGCCGAGGGCAAGCACATCGTGGTGAACTGGACGTTCTCCGACCTGAAGCAGACCTATGTGATGAACCTGGAGAATTCGGCGCTCACCCACAGCGCCGGCAAACTCTCCGACGACGCCGACGTCAGCGTCACGCTGTCACGCGCCACCTTCGACGCGATCTCGCTGAAGCAGCGCACCTTTCTGGGCGCGATCGCCACCGGCGACCTCTGGCTCACCGGCAATCCGCTGCGGCTGCGCGAACTGTTCGGCCTGTTCGACGAATTCACGCCGGACTTCGAGGTGGTGGAGCCGAAGAAGGCGAGTGTGGAGTAGGATGCCAGTCCGCTCGCGATGACGGCTCGCATCCTCGATGCAGCCGTCGCGAATTCAGCGCACCTCACATTTGCGTATGGCGAAGCGGCCCCATTGACTTCGTCTCGCAATCGGTCAAAGTCCATGCAATCGCATCCAAATCGCGCATCCAGTTCGGATGACCCGCCGCGAAAAGCAACAACAGGACCGCGCCGATGATCGATCTGTATTACTGGACCACGCCGAACGGCCACAAGATCACGATGTTCCTCGAAGAGGCCGGGCTGCCCTACACCATCATCCCGATCAACATCGGCAAGGGCGAACAGTTCACGCCGGAATTTCTGGCGATCGCGCCGAACAACCGGATTCCGGCGATCGTCGACCACGCGCCGGCCGGCGGCGGCAAGCCACTGTCGATTTTCGAATCCGGCGCGATCCTGCTTTATCTCACCGACAAGACCGGCAAATTCCTGCCCGCCGATCTCTATGGCCGCAACGACGCGCTGCAATGGCTGTTCTGGCAGATGGGCGGGCTCGGGCCGATGGCCGGACAGAACCATCACTTCAACAACTACGCGCCGGAGAAAATTCCCTACGCGATCAATCGCTACGTCAACGAGACCAACCGGCTCTATGGCGTGCTGAACAAGCGGCTCGCCGATCGCGAATTCATCGCCGGTGATTATTCGATCGCCGACATGGCGAGCTATCCCTGGATCGTGCCGTACAAGAACCAGAGCCAGAACATCGACGACTTCCCGCACCTCAAGCGCTGGCTGGAAACCATCGGCAAGCGCCCCGCCACCGAACGCGCCTATGCCAAGGCCAAGGAGGTCAATCCGAATTTCGGCCAGCCTGCAATCCGCACCGACGCCGAACGCGCGCTGCTGTTCGGCCAGACCGCCGCGGTGGTGAAGTAGCAACGTCGCGTCCGCTGCGGCCGGCCTGATCAAACAATGATGCGTCATGCGCGGGCTTGACCCGCGCACTGACCTCATCCTGAGGAGCCGCGCATCTTTGCGCGGCGTCTCGAAGGATGAGCGCAACCATCCTCATCCTTCGAGACGGCCCTTCGGGCCTCCTCAGGATGAGGGGCATTCCGCGTGGCAGCGCGGCCTCGACCACGGGACAAGGAGGGAACATCATGACCATCACACCGACTCTCAAACTGTTCGAACTGGTCGGCGTCGACGAAGCCCGGCCGTTCAGCCCGTTCTGCTGGCGGACGCGGATGGCGCTGGCGCACAAGGGTCTAACGGCCGAAACGATCCCGTGGCGCTTCACCGAGAAATCCGCGATCAGCCCGTACAACTCCGACAAAGTGCCGGTGCTGCTCGACGGCGACACTTCGGTCTGCGATTCCTGGGCGATCGCCAACTATCTCGAGGATAAATACCCGGATCGGCCGTCATTGTTTGGCGGCGAGGGTGGCCGGGCGATGGCGCGGATGCTGAACTGGTGGGGCGACATCGCGGTGATCGGCGGGATGTTTCCGTTGATCGTCGCCGATATCGCCACCCATCTGCGGCCGGAGGACGAGACGTATTTTCGCAAGACGCGCGAGGCGCGGTTCGGCAAGACGCTGGAGGAGGTGGTCGCCGGCCGCGACCAGGCCGTCGAGGGCTTCCGCCGCGGCCTCGACCCGCTGCGCCTGACCTTGAAGACGCAGCCGTTCATCGGCGGCGATGCGCCGAATTATGCCGACTATATCGTGTTCGGCCCATTCCAGTGGGCGCGTGCGGTTTCGCCGTTCGCGCTGCTGAAGCCGGAGGACGCGGTCTATGCCTGGCGCGAGCGGCTGCTCGAAGCGTTCGACGGCATGGCGCGGAAGTCGGTCGGCTATACGGTATAGTCGCGCCGCGCCTTTACAACGACACCGCGGTGCCGAGCCCCCCGCGCAGGCGCAGCGTCGCCAGCACGGCGTGCAGGTCCGGCAGCACCGCGGCGCAGCGCTGGCGGGTCTCGGTGCCCGGCTGCTCGAGATCCGGAACCATCAGGGTGATGACGCCGGCGCCATGGGCGGCGGCGACGCCGACGCTGGAATCCTCGACCGCGACGCAATGCTGCGGCGGCGTTCGAATCGTCTTCGCCGCGAGCAGATAGAGCGCCGGATCGGGCTTGCCGTGCTCGACGTCGTCGCGGGTCAGCAGGGTGTCGAACCGTGCGCGAATCCCGGCCAGTGTAAGGTGTTGTTCTGCGGTGCGCCGCGACGCCGAGGTGACCAGCGCCATCGGACAATTGGAATCGCGCAGCGCGTCCAGCAGTTCGCGCGCGCCGGCCTTCAGCGGCAGCCCGTCGCGAAAAATTTCGTCGCGTCGCGCCACGAACGCCTTATTGACCGCGCCGAGCGGGAAGTCCGCGCCATAACGGTCGAGCAGCAATTTCTGGCAGTCGGGACCAGCGAGGCCGACCATGGCGTGGCATACGGTGGCAGCGTCGGCAAAGCCGAATCCAGTCAGCACGGTTGTCAGGCTGGAGATGTAGATCCGCTCGGTGTCGATCAGCGTTCCATCCATGTCGAGCAGCACGGCGTCGACCTGCCAGCGCCCGCTCACCGCGCCGGCTCCGCGGCGGCCGCCGCCTTGCGCAAGCAGTCCGGGCAAAGGCAATCGGCATTGGCCGACGGCATCGGCAGCCGCGCGGTCTCCGCGGCGCACCAGCAGTCGTTCGACAGGCCGCAGGAAAACTCCGTGCCGCAGCTGGAACAGGCGAGCCGGCGCGGCAGGGGCGTGGCGGGCTGCTCGGTCATCGATCGAATCGCGCTGCGGAGATGCTGATCATTGCCACCTTATAGCATTCGCCGCCGTCATCCGCCGCGGCGGAGTTGTCCAGGGTCAAATCAAAATCGAATTGATTGGGATTTCATGGTGCGATTCGAGATTTACACTTTCGAATACCTCCCGAAAGTCTGGCCCCGGAGCGCATGCGGCGTTTCGGGGCCATTTTTGTTGGCACGGGCCCAAAAAGAAAGAACCGGGACCCATCGGGTCCCGGTTCTGGCATCACAGCGAAAGGAGCTGCAATTAACCGACGTTGACCGAGCTTTCGATCGCAGCGGTCTTGCCGTTCCAGTACTTCGCGAACCAGGTGGTGTGCGAGATCAGCGCCAGGTGAACGAGAATCGCGATCACGGTGACGCTGCCGAGCAGCAGCGGGAGACCAACGGTCGGCTTGACCACAGTCCAGATACGAGCTTGATTCATGTTGGATACTCCTTAGTGCTTAGTGCAGCCAGGGCGAATAGACATACGCCAGGAAGTGGGCGACGATCGCGATCGCGCCGAAGACGCGGGTGCCGTCGATCACATGCTTGTGGAGCTCTTCAGACTCCGCGATCGTCAGGCCGCTCGGCCCGACCTTGTTCATATCTTCAGCCATTTCAGGAACCTCATAAGAGAATTACGTTCGTCTCGATCCTCGGGCCGCAGAGGATTGCCGCCGTCGGTGCGTGCGTTGTGACAGGCTTCGCCGTCAGGGACATTGCGCAGGAACAATTTTCCGTGATCGCTCACCCGGTTTTCGAGGCAAAATCAGGTATCAGAGTAGTATATTGCGGCGTTTGTCGGTGCCCTGATACTTGTGTACGGGAAATTCTGACAAGACGCTGTCCGGCGCTTCGGATGCGATCCGGACACGCGCGACCTGACAGCCCGATTTGCGGCGGTGGCCAACAGAGCCGGGCGAAGCCTGCCCGCGACGTCGATCGTCAGACATGCACCGCGCTGCGCACGCGGCCGGCGTTACCGAACACCCGCAGGTAGCGCTCGATCTCCGCCGCATCGCCGGTCGCTTTTTCCAGATTGTCGGACAGCTTGACCGCGGGCCGGCCGTCGACCGCCGTCACCTTGCAGACGATCGAGATCGGGTCGAGATTGGTCGAACCGTCCGGGGCGCATCCGACGAAATCATTGGTCAGGTTGGTGCCCCAGCCGAAGCTGATCCTGACGCGGCCGGCGAAGTGCCGGTAGGTCTCCTCGATCGAGCCGACATCCATCGCGTCGGAAAACACCAGCAGCTTTTCCCTGGGATCGCGGCCCTTGGACTTCCACCAGGCGATGATCTCCTCGCCGGCCGCGATCGGCGGCGCGCTGTCGGGCCGAAACCCGGTCCAGTCCGCCACCCATTCCGGGGCATCGCGCAGGAAGGCGCGGGTGCCGAAGGCATCGGGCAGCGCGATCAGCAGATTGCCGCCATAGGTCTGGCGCCACTGGTCGAGGATCAGATAGGGCGCCCAGCGCAGCTCGTCGTCGTCGGTCGCCAGCGCCGCCGCCACCATCGGCAGTTCATGGGCATTGGTACCGATCGCCTCGAGGTCGTTGTCCATCGCCAGCAGCACGTTGGAGGTGCCGGTGAAGGAGCGGCCGAGCCCTTCCTTCACCGCCTCGACGCACCAGCGCTGCCACAGGAAGCCATGCCGTCGCCGGGTGCCGAAATCGGACAGCCGCAGCCCGTCGAGCCGGCGCAGCCGCTCGACCTTGCTCCACAGCTTCGCCTTGGCGCGGGCGTAGAGCACGTCGAGCGCGAAGCGGCCCTGACCCTTCATCGCCTGGCGCGAGCGCAGCTCGTTGAGAATGGTCAGCGCCGGGATCTCCCACATCGTGGTGTGGGTCCATGGCCCGTCGAACCGCAGTTCGTACTGGCCGTCGACCTTGGTCAGTTCGTAATCGGGCAGCCGGAAGGTCGCCAGCCAGGCGATGAAGTCCGGCGAGAACATCTGGGTCTTGCCGTAGAAGGTGTTACCGGCCAGCCAGATCAGCTCTTTCTTGGCGAACCGCAGGGTGCGGGCATGGTCGAGCTGCGCGCGCAGCTCGGCCTCGTCGATGATCTCGGCAAGGCGGATGTGGCGGCTGCGATTGATCACCGAAAAGGTCACCCGCTGGTCCGGATAGAATTCCCGGATCATCTGCAGCATCAATAGTTTGTAGAAATCGGTGTCGAGCAGGCTGCGGACGATCGGATCGAGCCGCCAGCCGTGATTATAGGTCCTGCTCGCGATGTCGGTGACTGCCATGACGGAACTCTATGCTGCCGAGCGCCGTGCAGCTAGGGGGGGCGGACGGGAATCGCGCGCGGGGGGGCATGCGTGCCCACTCGTCCCGAGCAGCCAAGCTGTTGCGCGGCGTTTGCAAGCCGCATCCTGCGGAGCGGCCGGGCCGACCGGCGCAAAGATACCCGAACGTCGCCGCGCACACCACGCCGCCGGCAGTCCGGCCCTGCTACGTCACGATATCGACCTGTGGCGGTGGGGCGGTCTGCTCGGTCGCGGAATGCTGGGCGTCAGCCAGCGCGACTTCATCGGCCTTGATGATCGCGGGCTCCGCCTTTGCGGTCTGATGCGCCACCAGCCGGACTTCCGCCTGGGCCACGAAGATCTGCGCCGGGAATGCGATGCCAATGGTCGTCATGCTAACAACCCATCGATGTCATTCCGATGGAAGTAATTCCATTCTGACTCAAGGTTGCGCCTTTCCGTTCACGTCTTGCTAACAAGTGAGGTTAATGCGCAGATTGAGTCGTGTATTAACGCTTAGCGTATTACTACGTAGGAGCGATGGCTGTGAGTAGCTGTCAAGACTCGCTCAGCTATGAAGTGTTGGCCTCATTGCCTGATTTTCGACGCTGCGTGAAATCCGGATGTTGGTAGCGATATGCGGGGAGCGGAGGGTGCGAGAGCCCATAGATCGCGGCGCTCGTCGGAGCGTGTTGGCTATTCCGGCATTGAGGCGGGATGGCGCGCGCTGTGGCGCACGCCATGAATGACGATTTCGGCCTCAGTCGCGCGATAGAAGATCAGATAGGGGTAGGGATAGGCGACCACGCGTCGCAGCCGGCCCTTGTTCGTCAGCCGACCGGCCTGAGGATATTCCAGCAGCAGATCAATCACGGTGAACAGTCGTTGTTTGACGTGCCGGGCGCCCTGCGGCGAATGTCGGTCGATCGAGGTCAGGACCTCGTCCAGTTCGGTGGCGGCGCGGATGGTGAAGCGTAGCTTCACAGCCCATGCTTCGCCCAGATCGCGCGCACCTGCTCGTTGGTGGCGAATTCATCCCGCTCGGCCTGGGCAAGCGACTCGTCGAACGAGGCGGCTTCCTCGGCGGTTAGTTCGATCGCCGGTTGATCGACCCCGGCAAATTGCAGCAACAGCCGTGCCAGCGCATCCTGCTGCTCGGCTGGCAGGTCGCGCACGGATTCAAAGGCTTGTTCGAGTAGAGTGGTCATGCCGAAAAGATAGCAGCGTCGGGGCGGTTCGTGCCACCCATCATATTTGTTCTCGCGTTCGCAAAAATCCGGATTGACTTCCGCTCCCAGACTGGATTATATTCCTAATTACCTCATCCCACTGAGGGGCGTTTCCTGGGACGCTTGGAGGTGCGGGGTGGGAGGTGGCGCCTGCGGCGCGGGGAGGACGTCTCCCGGCGCACTCGGGGGCTCCGGATTGCCGTCCGCCGCTACTATGAGCGGCTGCCGCTGTGTGCCGGCTGGACGTGGCGCAAACGAACGCGGAGAAATCCCGCGGATCGGGCGCCCGGAAGAACGGCCCGGAGACCGAAAAAAGCCACGGTGGAGCGTCGAAAGGCGTTTCCGCGGCCTCTGCGTTCCGGCGATCCGGCGCGCACGCTGCGGCCACTCAACAAGGCGCGCCTTTCGGCGCTCCGCCTCCCTCATTGGTGGGAGGCCCATGAGCCGTCCCGCTCACGCGAGCATTCGCGGGCACCGTTGTCGCGCGCCTGGACTCTGCGCGCTGGCGGATCGCCGCCATCACCTACAGGAGATCACCGCCATGGCAGATGTCGCGCAATGGGACGAGGCGTTTCTCACGCAGCGCGAAGACGACGAACGATCGCAGGCGCTGGCGCAATGCTCCGACGCCGACTGGGAGGCGGCGGTTGACGAGGTGATGCGCCAGACCGCCGACGTGGCGCGCGGCTTTGCAAATTGTCCCGCCGCGAAATGCCGTCGCGCCAGACGCTGCGCGGGCGACGCCGAAGCCTGCCTCGCGCAGTTGCAACTGTCGCTGTCGCCGCAGGTCGCGCAGCAACTGATCGAGGAGGTCTATGCCGAACTGCAGCAAAATCGCCGCGCGGCGGCGGAGGAGGGATGATTGCCGATTCCGCTTCCATCATCCGGGATGCATCGCTGCCGCATGGTTCGAGACGCGCGCAACTGCGCCCCGCATCATCCCGGGCAGAGCTTACCCCAGCGTGATTTTGTCGATCTCCGCCAGCTCCTCGGCGCTCAGCGTCCAGCCGATCGCGGCGACGTTCTGCTCGACCTGCTCGACGCGGGTGGCGCCGGCGATCACGCTGGAGACCTGCGGCCGCGACGCCAGCCAGGAGAACGACAATTCCAGCATCGAGTGACCGCGCGCGACGCAGAATGCGGTGAGCCGCTCGACGATGTCCTCGTTGCGCGGGGTCTGGTAGCGGTCGCGCAGCGCCGGCGCCTTAGCGAAGCGGGTGTCGGCGGGCGCCGCGGCGCCGCGCTGGTACTTGCCGGTGAGCAAGCCGCTGGCCAAGGGAAAGAACGGCAACAGGCCGAGATTGTATTGTTGCGCGGCCGGCAGCAGCTCCTTCTCGATGTCGCGCACTACCAGGCTGTATTCGTCCTGGCACGATACGAAGCGATTGGCGCCGAGTTCGCGCGCCGTGAATTCGGCCTCGGCGATCCGCCACGCCGGGAAATTCGAGTTGCCGATGTAGCGCACCTTGCCTTGGCGGATCAGATCGTCGAGCGCGCGCAGCGTCTCGTCGATCGGCGTCAAGGGATCGTAGTCGTGCTGCTGATACAGATCGATCCAGTCGGTCTTCAGTCGGGTCAGGCTGGCCTCGACCGCCGCCATGATGTAGCGCCGCGACGCGCCCTGCTTGGTGCCGTCGGTTGCCATCGGCTTGGAGAATTTGGTCGCCAGCACGATGTCCTTGCGCCGCGTGCCCAGCACGGTGCCGAGCACGGTCTCGGAGCCGCCCATCCCGGCATAGATGTCGGCGGTGTCGAA
The DNA here is from genome assembly GCF_013377015.1 of Rhodopseudomonas sp. Lineage (GTDB taxonomy): Bacteria > Pseudomonadota > Alphaproteobacteria > Rhizobiales > Xanthobacteraceae > JARJEH01. Next base: position 77,099 of record NZ_JACABA010000004.1, read on the forward strand.
CAGCGTGACGCCGAGATCGATCGCCTTGTGGATCACCTTGCGCGAGGTTTCGAGATCGGTGCGCTGGCCGAAATTATTGCAGCCGATGCCGACCGCGGAGACGCGCAGGCCGGAGCCGCCGAGATTGCGAATTTGCATGAACCATCCAGTGTGACGTGCGCAGCGATCTGCGGGACAACGCCATTGTGGCGTGCGCTCCGCGATGCCGCAAGGCGGCCGGCGTTATGCCGGCAGCGCGCGTTAGGCCGGTTCCGGCAGCGGTTGCGCCGAGGGTTGGTCGATCGGTCCAGGGACGGCCGCGCCACGCCGCGCCGCCGCGGTCATCTTTCGCACCGCGGTTTCCGCGTCGCGGGCAATCTGCTTGCGATCGGCGCTCATCTCGGTAGCGACCGCGTCGCCCCAGCTGATGGTGACGTCGATCGCGCCGGCCGACAGGATGCCGAGCAGATGCGGCATCAGGTCGGCGTCGCCATACCACGCCACGCGCTCGCGAAATTCGCGCCCGATCGGCAGCCCGCGATAGCCCGTATAGGCCACCGACATCGGCTGCACCGCGATCGCGGTGTGTTGGGTCGAGGCGCCGAGTGCGTGATGCACCGCGCCGATCAGCGCCGAGCGGAACGGCAGCACGCGGGTGCCGTCGCTGGAAGTGCCTTCGGCAAACAGCACCACGGCATCGCCGTCGAGCAGCCGGTCGCCGATTTCCTTGGTCGCGGCGCCGGTGCGGTGCCGCGCCTGGCGGTCGATGAAGATGGTGCGCTGCAGTTTGGAGAGCCAGCCGAACACCGGCCAGCGCGCGACCTCGCTCTTGGCGATGAACACCACCGGCGTCAGCGCCGAGATCACGCAGATGTCGAGCCAGGAGACGTGATTGGACAGGATCAGCACCGGGCCGTTGCCGCGGCGTTCGCCGACCTGGCGGATCCGGACGCCGATCAGCAGGCACAGCGCGCGGTGATACAGATGCGGGATGGTCCGCTGCAGGCGCAGGTCGAACGCCATGCAGATCAGTTGAAGCGGCAGCAGCACCAGCGTGAGGATCAGCAGCGCGGCGATGAGGAGGGTGAGACGGATCATGGTGGACCCCTCGCTGTCGCGCGTGCGGCCGGCGCGATCGGGTTGGCGCGTAAAAAAGTGCGGCCCCGGTCAGACGCGGCGACTGACGGGGACCGCTTTTGGAGCGGCTGATCGGCGACGGGGGGCCTCGATCAATCGCAGGCGAAACCTAGCGGTACATTGTTACACAGCCATGACGTATTAAAGAATCATCAACCGTTACGCGGGAACTGCGCTGCGTCGCCGCGCGTTAGCTCGTCGTTTGAAAGGACCCTGATGCCGCTCGTTTTCTCGCCCTATCTGCTGCCGATCGTGCTGCTGTTCGGCTCCAACGTGTTCATGACCTTCGCTTGGTACGGCCATCTGAAATACAAGAGCGTCGCGCTGCCGCTGGTGATCATGGCGAGCTGGGGCATCGCGCTGTTCGAATACTGGCTGGCGGTGCCGGCCAATCGCTGGGGCAGCGAAGTGTATTCGGCGGCGCAGCTGAAAACCATTCAGGAGGTGATCACGCTGATCGTGTTTGCCGCCTTCTCGGTGCTGTATCTGAAGGAGCCGCTGGGCTGGAATCACGCGGTCGGCTTCGCCTTCGTGGCGGCGGGAGCGTTCTTCATTTTTCACAAATGGACCTGAGGCGATGGCGCGATGGGTGGGCCAGGAAGGTTGATACACGACCTAACGTCATCTCCCGCGAAAGCGGGGGACCCAGTAATCCGCATCGCTTCGATCCCATTGCCAATGCGCTGGAATACTGGGCCACCCGCTTTCGCGGGTGGCGACAGCAACGCATGTTGCTTAAGCAACAGCTCGCTACTTCGCCGGCGTCACCCTCAGTATCCGGCCCGCGGTGTTGTCGGTGAGCAGCCACAGCGCGCCGTCGGGACCCTGGCGGACGTCGCGGATCCGCTCATGCAAAGCCTGCAGCAGCCGCTCCTCGCCGGTCACCTTGTCGCCGTCGAGCGACAGCCGCACCAGCATCTGGCCCGCCAGCGCGCCGGCGAACAGGCTGCCGTCCCAATTCGGAAACAGCTTTGCGGTGTAGAATGCCATGCCGGAGGGCGCGATCGACGGCACCCAATATTTGATCGGCTGCTCCATGCCGGGCTTCGACGTCGCCTCGTGGATCTTGGCGCCGTTGTAGTCGATGCCAAAGCCGATCACCGGCCAGCCGTAGTTACTGGCCTTGGCGATGATGTTGATCTCATCGCCGCCGCGCGGGCCGTGCTCGATCTCCCACAATTCACCCGACCTCGGATTGAAGGCCAGCCCCTGTGGGTTGCGATGACCAAAACTCCAGATTTCGGGCTTGGCGTCGTTGCGGCCGACAAACGGATTGTCGCTCGGTACGCTGCCGTCGGGCGCGATCCGGATCAGCTTGCCGAGATGATTGGCGAGATTCTGCGCCTCGTCGCGATGGATGAAATGTTCGCCGAGCGTGACGAACAGGTTGCCGTCGCGGGCTTGCGCGATCCGGCAACCAAAGTGATTGCCGCTCGACAGCGGTCCGTCCTGGCGGAAGATCACCGCGACTTCGTCGAGCCGCGGCGCGTCGCCGTCGATGAATTTCGCGCGAGCCACCGCGGTGCGGCCGCCATTGCCGACGCGTTCGGCGAAGCAGAAATAGATCGTGTTGTTCTGCGCGAAGGATGTGTCGGTGACGACGTCGAGCAGTCCGCCCTGGCCGACGGCCCAGACCTCCGGCACGCCTTGCAGCGGTTTCGACAACAGACCTTGCGCCGACACCACGCGCATCCGGCCGGGACGCTCGGTCACCAGCACGCGGTCGCCTGGCAGAAACGCCAGCGCCCATGGATGCACCAGGCCGCTGGCGAAGATCTGCACGTTGAGCGGGCCGGCGGCCGAGGCGTTCTCGTCGCTGCTGGCGTTGGCGATCAGCAGCGAGGCAATCAGGATGATCGCCACGGTCAACGTTCCGGCGACCCAGACCAAAGGTGCTTTCAACGCAACGTCTCCCTTGAAAGGCGAGGTTTGCTTGCGGGCCAGGCCGCGCCGCCATCGGAACATCGGGTTCGATAGACGCAAAGCGCGTGGATCAGCCTTGAAACGGCATCGCCATGCTGATCCGGGTCGACAGCACGGTGAGTGCGAGGATCAGGCACAGCGACACCGAGCCGAGCGCGAGCGACACTACGACGGCGTGGGTCAATTTCGTTGAGGCGGAAAGCGCGAAGCGCTGGACGAAACCAGTCTCCGCGTCAGACGACCGTATCATGGCCGGAATTCCTTCATCGCGCGGGCGAATCACCGCGCAACGCCAATTTCCCAGCCATCGCAGGCGGTATTTGGGCGGCAATCGGCGCAAAAGTGTCGGAATGACGGCAAGATGCCCGGTTATGCCCGCAATTTGCAGGTTTGCTCAGGCCTCGGCGGCAAAACCGAGGTGATCGCTTGGCGCGGCGTCCGGGGTCCAATCCATGGTGACGAAGCCCGGTGTCTGCTCGACGCGGCGTAGCCACGCATTGATCGACGGGAACGCGGCAAGGTCGAAATCGCATTGCTCGGCAACATGGGTGTAGCCGTACAGCGCGATGTCGGCGATCGTGAGTTGCTTGGCGGCGAAATAATCGTTGGTCTTGAGATGATTTTCCATCACCTGCAGCGCCGCGTAACCGCGCTCCATCCAGTCTTCCAGCGCGTGGGTCTGCAGATCGCGGCCGCCCTTGACCAGGCACAGCCAGAAATACGCCGCGCCGATATTCGGTTCCAGCGCGTGCTGTTCGAAGAACATCCACTGCAGCGCCTCGGCGCGATCCATCCGCGTGTCCGGCGCCAGCGAGGTGCCGACGGCGAGATACCACAGGATAGCATTGGATTCGGCGAGGTAGCGGCCTTGAGCGACTTCCAGCAGCGGCACTTGGCCGCTGGGATTCTTGGCGAGAAATTCCGGCGTCCGGCTTTCGCCGCGCAGAATATCGACCTCGACCGCGCGATAGGGCGCCTCGAGAAACGCCAGCGCAAGGCGAACCTTGTAGCTGTTTCCCGATCGCTGCATCGAATAGAGTTTGTACATTCTCTTTCGCCTGCCCCGATTGCCCCGCCTTGGCGCGGCGAACGTCATTCTCCCCGCTCAACGCGGCTAAACAATGATGCCGACGGCGATGCGTCGCAAGCCCCATGATCTGGAAAAAGTCGAAAACGTTTGCCGCAATGCAACCGCACGGCATTTCATGCCAATGCCGGGCTCGAGCTCGCGCGAATGTGCGCATAACATGCCTGGTGCTGGCGCATTTGTGCGTCGCGATGCCGCGACGTGAGAGCGCAACCGTGACAAATGCCGGTGGCGCGGATGATTGGCAACAGCGACGGTTGCGGGGCTGGTCTGCCGGATCGACGGTTGCCCGAAATGCGCCATTTCGCCGCCAGGATTTCCGGATGTCGCGTCCGGCGGCGCCGTCGTCCGATGTCCGCCAAACTGTCCGCGGCGATGTGCAACCTTCTTGCGATGCAGCGTAACGCCGCTTACTGTGTGCCGATCCCGTCAGAAAAAGTCGTGTATTCGCCGGCTTACGACGGTTGCAAGGAGATGACGATGCCGTTTCTGTCCGCTGCGCTCGATCGTGTGAAGCCGTCCGCGACCATCGCGGTCACGGATAAAGCACGTGAGTTGAAAGCGGCCGGCCGCAACGTCATCGGGCTCGGTTCCGGCGAGCCGGATTTCGACACCCCGGCCAACATCAAGCTGGCGGCGATCCACGCCATCGAGGCCGGCAAGACCAAGTACACCGCGGTCGATGGCATTCCCGAGCTGAAGGCGGCGATCATCGCCAAGTTCCAGCGCGAGAACGGCCTGACCTACACGCCGAACCAGATCATCGTCGGCACCGGCGGCAAGCAGGTGCTGTACAACGCGCTGATGGCGACCATCAATCCGGGCGACGAGGTAATCATCCCGGCGCCGTATTGGGTGAGCTATCCGGAGATGGTGGCGCTGGCCGGCGGCGAGCCGGTGCCGGTGGTCTGCACCGCTGAGTTCGGCTTCAAGCTGCAGCCCGCGGCGCTGGAAGCGGCGATCACGCCGAAGACCAAATGGATCATCCTGTGCTCGCCGTCGAACCCGACCGGCGCGGCCTATTCGCGCGCCGAATTGAAGGCGCTGACCGACGTGCTGGTGAAGCATCCGCAGGTCTGGGTGATGACCGACGATATGTACGAACATCTGGTCTATGACGACTTCGTGTTCACCACCCCGGCGCAGATCGAACCGCAACTGTTCGACCGCACGCTGACGGTGAACGGCGTCTCCAAGGCCTATTGCATGACCGGCTGGCGCATCGGCTATGCGGGTGGGCCGGCGCAGCTGATCAAGGCGATGGCGACGATCCAGTCGCAGTCGACCTCGAACCCGTCGTCGATCTCGCAATGGGCGGCGGTGGAAGCCTTGAACGGACCGCAGGATTTCATCCCGGTGCACAACAAGGCGTTCAAGGAGCGACGCGACCTCGTGGTCTCGATGCTGAACCAGGCCAAGGGCATCGATTGCCCGCGGCCGGAGGGCGCGTTCTACGTCTATCCGTCCTGCGCCGGCACCATCGGCAAGACCGCGCCGTCCGGCAAGGTGATCGCTAACGACGAAGACTTCGTCACCGAACTGCTGGAGACCGAAGGCGTCGCGGTGGTGCAGGGCTCGGCGTTCGGCCTTGGCCCGGCGTTCCGGATTTCCTACGCCACCAAGAATTCCGATCTCGAAGAAGCCTGCAAACGCATCCAGCGCTTCTGCGGCAATCTGCGCTAGCGTCACATTACCATTTCGCAAGGTTGGCCGGCTTTCGCCGGCCGATCACGGCAACGCCTTGTTTTGGACAAGGCGTTTTTCTTCTGTCGCCTCCGCAATCCAAATCCAGGATTCAAAATCCAAGAAAAGCGGAGTTCAACTTCATGCAAATCTCAAGACTGTTCGGCATCGCCGCCGCCACGCTCATTGCGTCGTTTGCCAGCGCCCATGCGCAGGCGCGCCTGCAAGTCGGCGTGCTCGAATGCACCGGCGGGCGCAATGTCGGTTTCGTGGTCGGTTCGGTGACCGAGCTGCAATGCGTGTTCCGCAGCGAGGGCCGCCGCGCTGATCCCTATATCGCCACCGTTCAGCGCGTCGGCCTCGATCTCGGATTTACCGAGAACACCGGTCTCGCCTGGGCGGTGTACGCGCCGACCAAGTGGATCGGCCGCGGCGATCTTGGCGGCAGCTATGGCGGCGTCGGCGCCAACGCCTCGGTCGGCGTCGGCTTCGGCGGCAATCTCTTGGTCGGCGGCTCGGAAAATTCCTACTCGCTGCAGCCGCTCAGCCTGCAGGGCCAGACCGGCCTGAACGTCACCGCCGGCATCGCCAATCTGCAACTGCGTCCGGCCGATCTGCGGGGGCCGCGTCGCCATCACCGTCACCATCGCCGCCATCGTTAACCAAGCGTTACCACCGCAAAGATGCGAAGGGCTCGCGTTTCGCGGGCCCTTCGTCTGGGGACGGCGCACCGACTTGTCATTGAAGATTCGCCGTTGCTGTGACTAGATGTCGCCGCACCATCGGTTGCGCGCGCGGCCCGGTTGGGCCTGCGATTTCACCTTCAGATCATTCCATCGGAGATTTTGCCATGCGCCGTTCTTCGCTCCTGCTTGGGTTCGCTGCCGCTGCGTTGATTGCGGGCGCCGCCCAGGCGCAGCAATCCCGCGTTCAGCTCGGCGTGCTGGAATGCCGCGGCGGAGCCAGCGTCGGCTTCATCGTCGGATCGGTGACCAATCTCGGTTGCGTGCTGCGCTCCGACGGTCGCCCCGACGCGCCCTATGTCGCGACCATCCGCAAGGTCGGGCTCGACCTCGGCATTACCCAGGAGACCGCGCTGGCCTGGGCGGTGTTCGCGCCGGTCGAACGCTTCGGCCCCGGCGATCTCGCCGGCAACTACGCTGGCGCCCAGGGCTCGGCCTCGGTCGGCGTCGGGCTCGGCGCCAACGTGCTGGTCGGCGGCTCGCAGAATTCGATCGCGCTGCAGCCGCTCAGCCTGCAGGGCCAGACCGGCCTCAATGTCGCCCTGGGCCTGGAAGATCTCGAACTGCGTCCGGGCCGATAAGTTAACGCACTGCAACGCAATCCGGCGGCACCGCGCCGCCGGATTGATTTGTCCTTGATCCGCCTCAAGGTAAGCGCCGCGGCGCGAATTATTTCCTGCTTGCCAAGGCGCTATGCGGCTGAAAGCATTGCGTCGCCGACCCAATCAAGGGCCGAGCTCCAACCAAGGAGGCGGCGATGGGACACAATGTCATAAGTCCCCGCGGTCCCCGGTGCATCGCACTGGTGGGCCCTTTCCAAAGCGGAAAAACCACTCTTCTCGAAGCCATATTGGCGCGGACCGGCGCCGTTCCCCGAGTCGGTTCGGTCGATGCCGGAACGTCGTACGGCGATTCCAGCCCCGAATCCCGCCATCACAAGATGGGACTAAGCCTCACCGCCGCTACCACCAGTTTCATGGGTGATAGTTACACCTTCATCGATTGCCCCGGCTCGGTCGAATTCGCGCACGACATGCGCGCGGCGCTGCCGGCGGTCGATGCCGCCGTGGTGGTCTGCGAAGCCGACGAGCGCAAGCTGCCGCAGTTGCAGTTGATCCTGCGCGAACTCGAAGACCTCGGAATTCCCCGGTTCCTGTTCCTCAACAAGATCGATCGCGCCAGCAAGCGGATCAGCGAAGTGCTCGACACGCTGCAGCCGGCATCACGAATCCCGCTGGTGCTGCGGCAGATTCCGATCTGGAACGGCGATCTGATCGCCGGCTATGTCGATCTGGCGCTGGAGCGCGCCTTCATCTATCGCGAGCACAAGGCCTCCGAAGTGATCGCGCTGGAAGGCGGTGACCTCGACCGCGAGAAGCAGGCGCGGTTCACCATGCTGGAGAAGCTCGCCGACCACGACGACGCGCTGATGGAGCAATTGCTCGAGGACGTCGCCCCGCCGCGCGACGCGGTGTTCGACGATCTCGCCCGCGAATTGCGCGAAGGCTTGATCTGTCCGGTGCTGCTCGGCTCGGCGCTGCGCGAGAACGGCGTGATGCGGCTGATGAAAGCGCTGCGTCACGAAGCGCCCGATGTCACCGAGACCGCCTCGCGGCTCGGCGTGACGGCGGGCAAGGACGCGCTGGCCTACGTGCTCAAGACCACGCATCTGCAGCACGGCGGCAAACTGTCGCTGACCCGCGTGCTCAGCGGCACGCTCGCCGACGGCGACACTGTGCACGCCTCCAGCGGCGAGTCCGCCCGGGTGTCCGGCATTCACGTCGTCGGCAACGGCCACGACACCAAGCGGTCGTCGGCTGGCCCCGGCGACGTGGTGGCGCTCGGCAAGCTCGACACGATCAAGACCGGCGATACGTTCTCGACCGGCAAGACCGCGCCGGCTGCGTTGGTGGAGATCGTGCCGGCCGCACCGGTGCTGGCCCTGGCGCTGTCGGCGACCGATCGCAAGGACGACGTCAAGCTCGGTCAGGCGCTGCAGCGGTTGAGTGAGGAAGATCCCTCGCTCACCGTGATCCACGATTCCCAGACCCACGACATGGTGATCTGGGGCCAGGGCGAGATGCATCTGCGCGTTGCGCTGGAGCGGCTGCACGACCGCTTCGGCGTCTCGGTGAAGTCGCAGCCGCCGGCGATCGGTTATCGCGAGACCATTCGCAAATCGATCGTCCAGCGCGGACGGCACAAGAAACAGTCCGGCGGTCACGGCCAGTTCGGCGACGTGGTGCTCGAAGTGCGGCCGCTGCCGCGCGGCGAGGGCTTCGCCTTCGCCGAGACCGTGGTCGGCGGCGCGGTGCCGCGCAACTACATCGGCGCGGTCGAGGAGGGTGCGGTCGATGGCTTGCGCTCGGGGCCGCTCGGCTTCCCGGTGGTCGACGTCCATGTCACCCTGACCGACGGCTCCTACCACAGCGTCGATTCTTCCGATCAGGCTTTCCGGACCGCGGCGCGGATCGGTGTCACCGAAGCGCTGCCGCAGTGCCAGCCGGTGCTGCTGGAGCCGATCCATGTGGTCGAGATCGTTTGTCCGACCGACGCCACCGCCAAGGTCAACGCCATCCTGTCCGGGCGGCGCGGCCAGATCCTCGGCTTCGACACCCGCGACGGCTGGCATGGATGGGACCTGGTGCGGGCGATGATGCCGGAAGCGGAAATCGGCGATCTGATCGTCGAATTGCGCTCGGCCACCGCCGGCGCCGGCAGCTTCACCCGGACCTTCGACCGCATGGCCGAAGTCACCGGGCGCGCCGCCGACCAGATCATCGCCGCGCGCAAGACTGCGGCGTAGCGTTCGGGCGGGTCGACGCGGGCTTTCTCAACAAGCGGCTTCAATGATGTATGAAACATCGTTGAAGCCGTTTTGTATTTGCGATAGCCCTGTGCGAAACCGGGGTGCCAGCTTGATTACATCGTTTCAGATGCGCGCGGCGCGGGCGCTGCTGGGGATCGACCAGCGCACCTTGGCGAAGTTGTCGGGCGTGTCGGTGCCGACGATCCAGCGCATGGAGGCCAGCGACGGCAACGTCCGCGGCATCGTCGATTCGCTGACCAAGGTGGTCGACGCGCTGAACCGGGCCGGTGTGGAATTGATCGGCGAGCATGCCCGCAGCGACGAGGGCGGCCGCGGCGTGCGGCTGCGGCAGCCGGGGCCGCCGCAAGTTTCGTGAGGATGGATTTGCCGCAGGGATCGAAACCGACAAGACCCGTGGCGGCCTGCCTGATCGGCTGGCCGGCAGCGCATTCGCGCTCGCCGCTGATCCATCATTACTGGCTGCGCACGCTCGGCATCGCGGGTGGCTATTCGATCGAGGCGGTGCCGCCGGAAGGTTTTGCCGAATTTGTGCTCAACCTGGCGCAGCACGGCTATCGCGGCGCCAACGTCACCATCCCGCACAAGGAGCGCGCGCTGCAACTCACCGCACCGGACGCCCGCGCTCGCGCGGTCGGCGCAGCCAACACGCTGTACTACGACGGCGAGCTGCTGCGCTCGACCAATACAGACATCGAGGGCTTTCTGAACAATCTCGACGCCTGCGCGCCGGGCTGGGACGCGACCGCGCACGCGCTGGTGCTGGGCGCCGGCGGCTCGTCGCGCGCGGTGGTGTTCGGGCTGCTGGAGCGCGGCGTTGGCCGGATCGCGCTGGCCAACCGCAGCATCGAGCGGGCGCAGGCGCTGGCCGCCCAGTTCGGCGACCGCGTCGTTCCGATCGGCTGGGACCAGATCGACGCCGCGCTGCCCGGCGCCGGGCTTTTGGTCAACACCACCTCGCTCGGCATGAAGGGGCAGCCCGAACTCAGCATCGATCTCGGCCTGCTGCCGGCCGATGCCGTGGTGGCGGATCTCGTCTATGTGCCGCTGCAAACGCCGCTGCTGGCCGCCGCCCGCGAACGCGGCCTGCGCCGCGCCGATGGGCTGGGCATGCTGCTGCACCAGGCGGTGCGCGGCTTCGAACTCTGGTTCGGCGCGCGGCCGCATGTGACGCCCGAATTGCGCGCGCTGGTCGAGGCCGATCTCGCGCATAGTTGACTGGAATATTCGCGCGGCGACGGCATTTGCATCAAGAGGCCTTTTGCCGGAGACGATGATGCATTCCCGTTATCATTCGCTGTCACCCCCGCTGGCCGCGCTCGCGCTGCTGGCCTTGTCGTTTAACTGCGCCCTGGCGCAGTCGCCGCCGTCGAGCCGGGTTCGCGGCACCATCGAGGCGGTCGATGGCGACATCCTGGCGGTGAAGGCGCGAAGCGGCGATGAGGTTCGGCTGCGGATGGCGTCGGACTTGCGCGTGGCGGGGATCGCCGCGATCCCGCTGTCCGAGATCAAGGCCGGCTCCTTCATCGGCGTCACTACGGTGCCGGGTCCCGATGGCAGCCACGACGCTATCGAGGTCCATGTGTTTCCGGAATCGATGCGCGGTACCGGCGAGGGTTCACGGCCCTACGATCTGCGCCCGAACAGCACTATGACCAATGCCACCGTCGACCAGTCGGTCGTCAGCAATGACGGCTACCGCCTTCTGGTGAAGTACAAGGGCGGCGAGAAGACCGTCACGGTGACGCCGCAGACCGTGCTGGTAACCTACGTACCGGCGGAAAAATCCGACCTCAAGCCCGGCGCCAAGATCATCGCCTTCGCCAAGAAGCTGCCTGACGGCAGTTTCGAAACCAGCCGCATCAGCGTCGGCCGCGACGGCATCACGCCGCCGATGTGAGCGGGAACCTCCAATTCATCACGATTCGGCTCCTTGCGTGCGCTAGATCACACGTCCGTGGCGTGAATGATGCATAGTGATTCGCGCCGCGGATAATCGCGGTCAAACGGGACAATAAGAATGAAAGCACTGCCGCTACTGAAGGTCTTGGGTCTGGGATTTGTCGCGATCGCTGGCGCAATCGCTCCCGCCATGGCGAACGATCTCATCATCAACAACACGTCGAAATACGATCTCCACGAGCTCTACGTGTCCAAAAGCAAGTCGTCGGAATGGGGACCGGATCAGCTTCGCAAGGACACCGTCGCAGCCGGGAAGAAATTCACCCTCCACAACCTCAGTGACGGCACCTACGACTTGAAGGTCGTGGATGAGGATGGCACCGAATGCACCATCGAAGACGCCGCTTTTGACGAGAGCAAGGAGTGGACCATCACCAGCAAGATGCTGGAGCGCTGCGACAAGTTCGGCAACTAGCGCAGCCTCCGATCACACCGTTGCGATCTCTTGCCTGGCCCGCCGGTGATTCCGGCGGGCCTTTTCTTGCCGAAGATGCGGCCTCACACCGCCAGCACCTTCTCGTCGATCTCGGCGATCGAATTGACGCCGCACAGCGCCATCGTGGTCGAGAGCTCGTTCTTGATGATGTCGATCGCCTTGCTGACGCCCGGTCCGCCGAAGGCGCCGAGGCCGTAGATATAGGCGCGGCCGATCATGCAGGAGCGCGCGCCGAGCGCCAGCGCCCGCATCACGTCCTGGCCGGAGCGGATGCCGCCGTCGAACAGCACCTCGATATGCGAGCCGACGGTGTGGACGATGTCCGGCAGCGCCTCGATCGAGGACGGCGCGCCGTCGAGCTGGCGGCCGCCATGGTTCGACACCACCAGCGCCTCGGCGCCGATCTTCACCGCCTCGCGGGCGTCCTCGACGTCGAGGATGCCCTTGATGATCAGCTTGCCCGGCCAGATCGATCGGATCCAGTCGATGTCCTTCCAGTTCAGTGACGGATCGAATTGCGACGCCACCCAGGACGACACCGAGCCGAGATCCTTGGAGCCGGGCAGGTGGCCGGCGATGTTGCCGAAATTGCGTTGCTTGCCGCCCAGAATGCCCTTCACCCAGTTCGGCTTGGTGATCATGTCGAGCAGGTTCTTCGGCCGGAAGATCTCCGGCGGCACCGACATCCCGTTCTTGATGTCCTGATGCCGCTGGCCGATCACCTGCAGATCGACGGTTAGAACCAGCGCGCTGCATTTCGCCGCGATCGCGCGCTCGATCAGCGCCTTGACGAAGCCGCGGTCGCGCATGACGTAGAGCTGGAACCAGAACGGTTTTTCCACGTTGGCGGCGACGTCCTCGATCGAGCAGATCGACATTGTCGACAGCGTGTAGGGAATGCCGGCGGCCTGCGCGGCGCGGCAGGCGTGGATCTCGCCGTCGCCATACTGCATCCCGGTGGAGCCGACCGGGGCGAGAATCAGCGGCAGCGCCGATGTCTCGCCGATGATTTTGGTGGAGAGGTCGCGGGAGGAAATATCGACCAGGATGCGCTGGCGAAATTTCAGCTGCTCGAAATCGGCGCGGTTGGCGCGCAGGGTTTCCTCGGCGTAGGAGCCGCGATCGACATAGTCGAAGAACATCTTCGGCACCCGGCGCTGGTGCAGCACGCGCAGATCTTCGATGCAGGTGACATGTTTCATGAACGTTTCCGCCCCTTGTTGGTTTTCGCAGCGCCCGGCGTCCTCTAGCACGCCGCTGCGGTCTGCAAAATCATCCTGGCGGTTGCGCTGCGGCATGATCGGGGCGGCGGGAACAGCATTCGTCGCGGAGCGTTTGCTCTTGATAACCGCAAAGGAGCAATCGCATGGCCGATTCCAACATCGCCGATACCCCCGTGAAACCCTCCAAGGACGAGAAGAAGAAGCTGGATAACGAGCTTAACGAGGCGCTGGAGGAGTCGTTTCCGGGCTCCGACCCGCTCAGCATCACCCAGCCGGCGCCGTCGGAGCCGGACGGCGACAGCAAGCGGCGGGACTAACGGACGCCGCCGGGCGGCTTCGGGCCTTGGTGTCGGATATTTTGACCTTTGATTTCAGATAGTTAAGTCAAGATGGCCGCGGACGATAGGTAATGATTCATCATATTTCTTGAACCCACCTCAACCGAAAAGGCCGTATAAGGCAGTTTCGCCGTGGCGGAGCGGGGTCGGAGATTCTGGCCGACCGCTTCAAGACCGTGGCCCGGGGTTGGGGAGACGTTATGAGCCGCAAATATTTCGGGACGGACGGGATTCGAGGCCGCGCCAATGGCCTGATCACGCCGGAACTGGCGCTGAAAGTCGGGCAGGCGGCCGGGCTGGTGTTTCAGCGCGGCGACCATCGCCACCGTGTGGTGATCGGCAAGGACACCAGGCTGTCCGGTTATATGATCGAGAACGCGCTGGTCGCTGGCTTCACCTCGGTCGGCATGGATGTGTTGCTGCTCGGCCCGATGCCGACGCCCGCGGTGGCGATGCTGACCAAGTCGATGCGCGCCGATCTCGGAGTGATGATTTCGGCCTCGCACAATCTGTTCGAGGACAATGGCATCAAGCTGTTCGGCCCGCTCGGCTTCAAATTGTCCGACGACGTCGAGAAGCAGATCGAGCAATTGCTCGACGAATCGCTGGAAAAGCGGCTCGCCGAGAGCGCCAGCCTCGGCCGCGCCCGCCGCATCGACGGCGTCCATGACCGCTACATCGAATTCGCCAAGCGCACCTTGCCGCGCGACCTCAGCCTCGACGGCCTGCGCGTGGTGGTCGATTGCGCCCATGGCGCCGCCTACAAGGTGGTGCCGGAGGCGCTGTGGGAACTCGGCGCCGACGTGATCGCGATCGGCGTGGAGCCCGACGGCTTCAACATCAACAAGGAATGCGGCTCGACCGCGCCGGAAGCGCTGTCCCGCAAGGTCCGCGAGATGCGCGCCGACATTGGCATCGCGCTCGATGGCGACGCCGACCGCGTCATCCTGGTCGATGAACGCGGCCATGTGGTCGATGGCGACCAGCTGCTGGCGGTGATCGCGCACAGCTGGAAGGAAGACGGCCGGCTGGCGAAGCCCGGCATCGTCGCCACCGTGATGTCCAATCTCGGGCTGCAACGCTTTCTCGAAGCCGAGGGCATCGAGATGGTGCGCACCCCGGTCGGCGACCGCTACGTGCTCGAGCAGATGCTGAAGCAGGGCTACAATCTCGGCGGCGAGCCGTCGGGGCACATCATCCTGTCCGATTACGCCACCACCGGCGACGGCTTCGTCGCGGCGCTGCAGGTGCTGGCGGTGGTGCAGAAGCTGCGCCGCCCGGTCTCCGAGGTCTGCCACCGCTTCGATCCGCTGCCGCAGATCCTGAAGAATGTGCGCTACCGCAGCGGCAAGCCGCTCGATGACGCCGAGGTCAAATCGGCGATCCACGCCGCCGAAAAACGCCTCAACGGCCACGGCCGGCTGCTGGTGCGCTCGTCCGGTACCGAGCCGGTGATCCGGGTGATGGGCGAGGGCGACGACCGCATCATGGTCGAGGAAGTCGTCGACACCATCGTCTCCGCGCTCGGCCACGCCGCCGCGGCATAGCGAGCACCGCGCACTTTCTCGCCCGCAAGCGGGTAAAGGTGAAGTCGTCGCAACGCAGCCATGGTGATTTGTAGCTACCTCTTGGCACGGCGGCACACTATTCAGTTGCCAAGGAAACCTTTGCAAGCAGCCTGAACCCCAGGAAACGCCGTGAACAAGCCGGTTATCGTCAGCGCGGAAGCCCAGGTCGCCCCTGTGGTGGTGGACGACGTGGACCCGCGCGCCGCCAAGGCCGCCGCCGTGGCCGGACCGGCCTACATCGTGCTCGGCGGCATCAGCTTCTCGCATTTCCTCAACGACACCATGCAGTCGTTGATTCCCTCGGTGTATCCGATCCTGAAGGCGAACTACGCGCTCGACTTCACCCAGATCGGGCTGATCACGCTGGCGTTCCAGTTCACCGCCTCGCTGCTGCAGCCGGTTGTTGGGCACTTCACTGACAAGAAGGCGCAGCCATTCTCGCTGGCGCTCGGCATGGGCTTCACCTTCTTCGGCCTGCTGCTGCTCAGCGTCGCGCATCACTACAGCGTCATTCTGATCGCGGCGGCGCTGGTTGGCCTCGGCTCGGCGGTGTTTCATCCGGAATCGGCGCGGATCGCCCGGCTGGCGTCTGGCGGCCGCCATGGCATGGCGCAATCGGTGTTTCAGGTCGGCGGCAATTTCGGCACCGCGATGGGGCCGGTGCTGGCCGCGCTGATCGTGGTGCCGTTCGGTCAGCCGAGCATCGCCTGGTTTTCCTCGATCGCCTTCGTCGCCATCGTGGTCCTGTGGCGGATCGGAATTTGGTACCGGCCACAGATCGCCCGCAAGAAGCCCGCGCCGGCGCCGCGGCATCCCGACGCGCCGAGTTCGCGCCGGGTGATGACCGCGCTGGTGGTGCTGGTGGCGCTGCTGTTCTCCAAGCAGCTCTATATGTCGAGCCTGTCGAGCTATTACACCTTTTACCTGATCGGCAAGTTCGGGGTCTCGACCCAGACCGCGCAGCTGTTCCTGTTCGTCTTCCTCGGCGCCACCGCCGCCGGCGTGTTCTTCGGCGGGCCGCTCGGCGACCGTTTCGGCCGCCGCTATGTGATCTGGTTCTCGATCCTCGGCACGCTGCCGTTCACATTGGCGTTGCCCTATGTAGGGCTCACCGCCAGCGCGGTGCTGACGGTGTTCATCGGCTTCATTCTGGCGTCGGCGACGCCGGCGATCATCGTGTTCGCCCAGGAACTGATGCCGCATCGCTTCGGCATGATCTCGGGGGTGTTCTTCGGTTTCGCCTTCGGCATCGGCGGGCTCGGCGCCGCGGTGCTCGGCCGGGTCGCGGACCATGCGGGGATCGATTTCGTCTATCAGATCTGTGCCTTCCTGCCGGCGATCGGATTGCTGGCAGTGTTCCTGCCGAAAATGCCGCGCCACGCGCACTGACGCTGCTTTCGGTCATTCCGGGGCGCGAGCAGCGCCAGCTGCGAGTGAACCCGGAATCTTGCAGATTGCGGCGGCGTTGCACCTCGGCGCGCGATTCCGGGTTCGCTCGGCCTGCGGCCTCGCGCCCCGGAATGACGGCGTTGGCAGCCTAGGCCTCTCGCTAACTGATCGTTAGTACTTGTGGCGAAGCGGGCCGCTTTGGGCGTCGTTGCGTCGATGCAAAAAATTCATCACCAAATATCAACCTTAAAAATTAGGGTTAAGTGCCGCTTAAGAAATTGCTGGCATCGTTCGTCCATAGGTTTTCGAGTGTGGGGCCTCCGTAGTTGCCTCTTGGACAAAAGGACGAAGCCAATGCGTAGCGTTAAATTCCTTGTGGCCGCCGGAGCGGCTTCCCTGCTGTCGTCGGTGGCGTTCGCCGCCGATATGCCGTCGATCGCCGCGCCCCCGCCGCAGTATTACGCCCCGGCGCCGGTCGACGATTTTGGCGGCTGGTATCTGCGCGGCGATATCGGACTGACCAACAGCGACGCCAAGCTGCACAACAATCTGTACGACAGGCTTCCGCCCAACACGACGCTGGCTCATCTCGGCCACGGCTTCGACGGCGGAACGTCCTACGGCCTCGGTGCCGGTTATCAATTCAACAGCTGGTTCCGTGCCGACGTGACCGGCGAGTATCGCTCCCAGGTCAGCTTCCACGGCAGCGACTACCTGACTTTCACGCCCGGCGGCGTCCTCGGCGACACCTACCATGGCGGCTACAAGAGCTGGGTCGGCCTGGTGAACCTCTACGCCGATCTCGGCACCTGGTGGTGCATCACGCCGTTCGTCGGCGTCGGCGCCGGTGGCGCCCACATCCAGACCGCCGGCTTCACCGACAACGGCGTCGCCAACGGCAATTACGGCTCCTACTTCGCGGAAGGTGCGTCGAAGACCAACTTCGCCTGGGCGGCGCATGCCGGTCTGGCCTACAAGGTCAGCAACAACTTCACGGTGGAACTGGCGTATCGTTACCTCGACATGGGCAGCGCCGGCCAGGGCTTCGGCCGGTCTTATGACGGCACCAACGCCGGCATGTCTTCGTTCCAGTTCAAGGACCTGACCTCGCACGACCTCAAGATCGGCGTGCGCTGGACCTGCTGCGAATTGCCGGCTGCGGCGCCACCGCCGTTGATCCGCAAGGGCTGATCGACGCTCCACATTTACAATCGTTAACGGCGCGGGATCATCCCGCGCCGTTTTGCTTTGCGTGAAGCCATCGTCGCGCCGGGCGAATTGCGCATTTCCGAACAGATGTCGTCGAACAACGACGCGCGACAACGATTGATTAAGGTTAACAGGCGATGATCGCACCGTAACCGATGGTGTTGAGGAGCGTTGCGATGCGTAGACTTCTGTTGGCGGCGGCGTTGGTGGCGGTCGCGCATGGCGCCCAGGCGGCCGATATGCCGGACCTTCCGTTCCTGCGCGGCTCGATGTCGGATGCACCGGCGGCGCGGCCGAACTGGCAGGGCTTCTATGTCGGCGGTCAGGCCGGCTACGGCGTCTCTGACATGAACTTCACCAACTCGACGCAAGGCGCGGTCGCGAAGCTGCTGGCCAATACCACAATCGAAAGTCAGGAGGCGGTCTCGACCTGGCCGTTGCTCGGCCGGCAATCGGTTCACGGCCACGGCTATGGCGGCTTCGTCGGCTACAATTCGCAATGGGAAGACGTCGTGCTCGGCATCGAAGCGAACTACATGCACGGCACCTTCGGCGGCTCCGACAGCGACGCCATGAGGCGCATATTCACGACCTCCGATAACGTCGTCAACGACATTACCTATCAGGCCGACGGGTCGATCAAGGTCAAGGATATCGGCTCCTCGCGCTTGCGCGCCGGCTACGTCTGGAACAGCTTCATGCCTTACATGTTCGGGGCGGTCTCGCTGGGCCAGGCCGACATCGTTCGGACCGCCACCATTTCCGGCACACAGAATGGTGTTGCCTTCAGGCCCCTCAGCTCAAGCGAGATTCAGAACAACCATTTCCTGTACGGCTATGGCGGTGGTCTTGGCATCGACATGATGCTGGTAGGTGGCCTGTTCGTCCGCGCCGAATGGGAATATCTGAAATTCGCCGCGCCGATCAACACCAGCGTCAGCACCGCGCGCGCCGGCCTCGGCTACAAGTTCTGACGCGCCGTCAGCGCGCCACCCCGGCGCGGACTCGGTTGACAGGACCGCCATCGGCTGTTGCAGTATCGCGATGGCGAGGCGGCGACGATGAAGATTTACGGCGATCTCAATTCCGGAAACTGCCTGAAGGTGAAGTGGGTCTGCGACCTGCTCGGATTGCCCTATGACTGGATCGCAGTCGACACCATGGCGGGCGAGACCCGCACCGCGGCGTTTCTGAAGCTGAACGGCGCCGGCCAGGTGCCGGTGGTCGCGTTCGACGACGGCCGCTCGTTGGCGCAATCCAACGCCATCATCCGCTATCTCGCCCGCGGCAGCGATCTCATTCCCGCCGACGCCTTCGACGCCGCGAAGATGGACGAGTGGCTGTTCTGGGAGCAATACAGCCACGAGCCCTATATCGCGGTGTGCCGCTTTCAGATGGTCTATCTCGGCAAGCCGGCGTCCGACCTCGATCCCGACAGGATCAAGCGCGGCTATGTCGCGCTGGCGCGGATGGAGCAGCAGCTCGCCGCGACGGCTTTCTTCGTCGGCGACCGGCTGTCGCTCGCGGATGTGGCGCTGCTGGCCTATACCCGCGTCGCTCATCAGGGCGGCTTTCATCTCGACGGCTACGCCGCGGTGCGGCGCTGGATCGCCGCGGCCGAGCACCAGCTGGGCCTGCCGGCGACAAACTGATCATCCCGGAGCGACACATGACCGATGCCGTTACCCTCCGGCGCGCCCGGCGCGACGATGTCGCCGCGATCGTGGCGATGCTCGCCGACGATCACCTCGGCCGCGGCCGCGAGTGGGTCGAGGACCCGCTGCCGCTATCCTACTACGCGGCGTTCGAGGCGATCGACGGCGCCTCGCATATCCAGATGATCGTCGCGGAGGATCAAGGCGGCGTCGTGCTGGGTTGCCTGCAATTGTGCATTCTGCCGGGGCTCAGTTCGCAGGGCGCCTCGCGCGGCGTGATCGAGGACGTCCGCGTCGCCAGCCATTGCCGCAGCCGCGGCATCGGCGAGCAGATGGTGCGCTGGGCGATCGACGAGGCGCAAGGCAACGGCTGCAAGCTGCTCGAGTTGTTCACCCATCAAACCCGCGTCGATGCGCAGCGGTTCTACGCCCGGCTCGGATTTTCACCGAGCCATGTCGGGATGACGATGCGGTTCTGAGCCGCGGTCTGCTGGCAGGTCGGTCCGGCTCTCGCAGTGCGGCAATTTTGACTTGTTTTGATTTGTGTATCGATTTGACCAGACTTGCCGGGAACCGCGGTTGCAGATTGTGCCGTCAGTGCGGGTAATGCGCATTGTTGCGATATTTCTTGGGCGCTGACTCATCCAACGGGAGCCCCCATGGGCCGCATCGAATCTGGATCCACATCCGCCAAGGGACCGGGATCGCTGGATTGCAGGGAATGCGCGGACATCTTCTCGGGCCGATGCGCCGCGTGCGAGCGCCGCGGCGGACCGTTACAAGTGACGGACGACCCGTTGAATTCCGCGACCTTGCGCGGGTGGATCGCAGGAATTGTGCAAGGCGAT
Source organism: Rhodopseudomonas sp. (assembly GCF_013377015.1). GTDB lineage: Bacteria > Pseudomonadota > Alphaproteobacteria > Rhizobiales > Xanthobacteraceae > JARJEH01. Next base: position 97,106 of record NZ_JACABA010000004.1, read on the forward strand.
GGCGCCGCGGTCGCCGGCCGCCGAACCCTGCTCCAGCTGCTGGACGAGGAAGAAGCTGGCTGACGCCGTCGCGCTTATCCGGCGAAACCGGCAAGTTCGCGCCCGGACGATCGCCACGCCTCTGTTCAAGGGCCTGGCTGAAGCCGGTGGCGTGTCCGCGTGAAGATCTGCGTCGAACAAGACAATGGCGACGAGATCTGCCGCTACAGGTGAGCAGCGACAGCCTCGCAGGCAAGGACAATCGGTCATGGATATCACCACGCCTTCCGGGACATACCGGGCCTATGATGTGTGGGATGCGCCGACGCGCTGGTTTCACTGGATCAACGCGCTGGCGGTGCTTGGCCTGATCGGCATCGGGGTGATGCTGCTCAACGACGACGCGCTCGGAATTTCGCCCGCCGCCAAATTCCTGCTCAAGCAGATTCACGTGACGCTCGGCTATCTGATGGCGGCGAATCTGCTGTGGCGCTTCGTCTGGGCGTTTCGCGGCAACCGCTACGCGAAATGGAGCGCGATGCTGCCGCAGGGGCCCGGTTACTGGAACGATCTGCAAGGCTACGGCCACGCCTTCCTCAGCGGCGAGCCGCGACAATACGTTGGTCACAACCCGGCCGGGCGCCTCGGCATCGCGATTCTGCTGGTTCTGTTGCTGGTGCAGGCGGCGACCGGGCTGATCCTGGCCGGCACCGATCTGTTCTGGCCCCCATTCGGCGGATTGTTCGCCGGCCGTGTCGCGGCGAGCGGGGTGGATCCGGCGATGGTCTCGCCTCTGGTCGCGACCACGATCGATCCCGTGGCCTACAAGGCGATGCGTGCGTTCCGAAGCCCCGTCGTGTTCACCCACCTTTATGGGTTCTATGGGCTCGCCTGCGTCATCCTGCTGCACGTCGGCGCGGTGGTCGTGACCGAAATTCGCGAGGGCGGTAGCATTACCTCGGCGATGTTCACCGGCCGCAAGGTCCTTAGCCGGCCGCCGCAAGACCAGGAACCGGATTGATTCACGCGGCGCGCAGCGGCACCATTTTCGGTCGAGGCTTCGCTTTCGAGACCAATCGATTGCCGATGCTGTTCGCCGTCGCCGCGGCAGTTGGTGGCGTTGGCGTGTTGTTTTTCGCCTGGCTCGCCGCCGGCTACGACATCCGCGGTTTCCGGCGAATGTTCGGCTCGCCGCAGAGAGCCACACGCCGAATCCGCAGCGCATTGCCGTCGCTGCAAATTCCCGATCGCTAGCGAGCGCTGTTAACGCCGATTAAACCAGCGACGGAACCGCGAATATTTTGCTCCAACCGCGCCTGCATCTTCGCTGTATCAAGCTGCCCGGGGCACGGTGGGGTTGGTCATGAGCTGCTATTCGATCGTCAAAATCGGCAACGCCTATGTGGTCCGCGTCGACAGCCAAAATCTGTTGAAGATCGCGAACCGGCGCATGGCCGAGCGGCTGGTCATGCAGGCGTCGCAATTGCTGAGCGCGCCATCGCGGCTCGAGGAGACGAAAGTCGAACCGCTCGCCGCGCGCGTTCCGCAGGATGCGGCTTGACTTTGGGTCGGGTTGGACTATTGACGGCGGCGGGACACCTCCCCCCAACGGGAGGCTAGCTATCTGGAAGGATAGAACATGACGACAAAGCCCGCTGCGCGGCCCACGACTCCGAATTTTTCCTCCGGCCCCTGCGCCAAGCGCCCCGGATGGACCCCCGAAAATCTCAAAGACGCCCCGCTCGGCCGCTCGCATCGCGCGAAAATCGGCAAGGCCAAGCTCAAGCTCGCGATCGATCTGACGCGCGAGGTGCTTGAAGTCCCGGCCGATTACAAGATCGGCATCGTGCCGGCGTCGGACACCGGCGCGGTCGAAATGGCGCTGTGGTCGCTGCTCGGCCCGCGACCCGTCACCACCATCGCCTGGGAATCGTTCGGCGAAGGTTGGGTCTCCGACGTCGTCAAGGAATTGAAGTTGAAGGATGTCACCAAGCTGCATGCCGGCTATGGCGAGATCCCGGATCTTGCCAAGGCCGATCCGGCTTCCGACATCATCTTCACCTGGAACGGCACGACCTCCGGCGTCCGCGTGCCGAACGCCGACTGGATCAGCGCCACCCGCGAAGGCCTCACCATTTGCGATGCCACCTCGGCGGCGTTCGCGCAGCCGCTGGATTGGGCCAAGCTCGATGTGGTGACGTTCTCCTGGCAGAAGGCGCTCGGCGGCGAAGCCGCGCATGGCATGCTGGTGCTGTCGCCCCGCGCCGTTGCCCGTCTTGAGAGCTACAATCCGCCGTGGCCGCTGCCGAAGATCTTCCGCCTCACCAAGGGCGGCAAGCTCAACGCCGGCATCTTCGAAGGCGAGACCATCAACACCCCGTCGATGCTGTGCGTCGAAGACTATCTCGACGCGCTGAACTGGGCGAAGTCGGTCGGCGGCCTCAAGGCGATGATCGCCCGCGCCGACGCCAACGCCAAAGTACTAGCCGACTGGCAGGCGAAGACGCCGTGGGTCGGCTTCCTCGCCAAGGACCCGGCGATCCGCTCCAACACCTCGGTGTGCATGACTGTGGTCGATCCAGCGATCACCTCGCTGTCGGCCGAGGCGCAAGCTGATTTCGCCAAGAAGCTGGTGGCAGCTGTGGAGAAGGAAGGCGCCGGTTACGACATCGGCGCCTATCGCGACGCCCCCGCGGGTCTGCGGATCTGGTGCGGCGCCACGGTGGAGGCCGCTGACGTCGCGGTTCTGACGCAGTGGCTCGACTGGGCCTTCGCCACCACCAAGGACTCGCTCGCCAAGGCGGCGTAGTTCGTTTCGCTTTCATTGTCATGGCCGGGCTTGACCCGGCCATCCATCGAAACAGATGGACCCGCGGGTCAAGCCCGCGGGTGACGTCAGCAAATTTCGTCCATCAAGGGACCATCCTCATGACCGCCCCCAAAGTCCTCATCTCAGACGCTCTGTCCCCCGCCGCCGTGCAGATCTTCAAGGATCGCGGCATCGACGTCGACTTCCAGCCCAATCTCGGCAAGGACAAGGACAAGCTCGCCGAGATCATCGGCAATTACGATGGCCTCGCCATCCGCTCGGCCACCAAGGCCACCGCGAAGATCCTGGAAAAGGCCACGCGGCTGAAGGTGATCGGCCGTGCCGGCATCGGCGTCGACAATGTCGAGATTCCGGCAGCGACGGCGAAGGGCATCATCGTGATGAACACGCCGTTCGGCAATTCGATCACCACTGCCGAGCATGCCATCACCCTGATGCTGGCGCTGGCCCGCGAGATTCCGCAGGCTGACGCCTCGACCCAGGCCGGCAAGTGGGAGAAGAACCGCTTCATGGGCGTCGAGATCACCGGCAAGACGCTGGGCGTGATCGGCTGCGGCAACATCGGCTCGATCGTCGCCGACCGCGCGCTCGGTCTGAGGATGAAGGTGATCGCGTTCGATCCGTTCCTGTCGCCGGAGCGCGCCAAGGATCTCGGCGTCGAGAAGGTTGAACTGGAAGATCTGTTCAAGCGCGCCGATTTCATCACCCTGCACACCCCGCTGACCGACAAGACCAAGAACATCATCGACGCCGCCTCGTTGGCGAAGATGAAAAAGGGCGTCCGCATCATCAACTGCGCCCGCGGCGGCCTGGTCGACGAGCAGGCGCTGGTCGACGCGCTGAATTCCAAGCAGGTCGCCGGCGCCGCCTTCGACGTGTTCGTCGAGGAGCCCGCCACCACCAACGTGCTGTTCGGCCATCCCAACGTGATCTGCACCCCGCATCTCGGCGCTTCCACCACCGAGGCGCAGGAGAACGTCGCGTTGCAGGTCGCCGAACAGATGTCGGACTATCTGTTGACCGGCGCGATCTCCAATGCGGTGAACTTCCCCTCGATCACCGCCGAAGAGGCGCCGAAGCTGAAGCCGTTCATCGAGCTCGCCGAAAAGCTCGGCTCGTTCGCTGGCCAGCTCACCGAGACCGGCATCACCAAGGTGACCATCACCTATGAGGGCAAGGTCGCCGAAATGAAGATCAAGGCGCTGACCTCGGCGGCGTTGAGCGGGCTGCTGCGCCCGATGCTCGGCGACGTCAACGTAGTTTCCGCCCCGGTGGTCGCCAAGGAGCGCGGCATGGTGGTCGATGAGATCGTCCGCGCCGCCGAAAGCGATTACGAGAGCCTGATTACCGTGACCGTCACCACCGACAAGATCGAGCGCGCGGTGTCCGGTACCGTGTTCGCCGACGGCCATCCGCGGCTGGTCGACATCAAGGGCATCCGGGTCGATGCCGAATTCGGCAAGTCGATGATCTACGTCACCAACGAGGACAAGCCGGGCTTCATCGGCAAGTTCGCCAGCCTGCTCGGCGACGCCAAGATCAATATCGCCACCTTCAACCTCGGTCGCCATGCCCAGGGCGGCGACGCCATCGCGCTGGTCGAGGTCGATGGCGCGGTGCCGGCGGAGGTGCTGGCCAAGGTGCAGGCGCTGCCGCAGGTCAAGCAGGCCAAGGCGCTGGTGTTCTGAGCCGTCGCATTTCGCAGCTCTCGCTCGGTTGCAAATCCCTCCCCGCACGCATGCGGGGAGGGATTTTTCGTGACGGCGGCCGCTCCAGCCTTCGCTCCCTCGCTGCGCTGGTGTTTCTACGCGGGCGATTCGTAAGGAACAAAAAAGGTTCTCCTCGCATGGTGGCGCCACGGCTGTGTCGCGTGGCCCGCCATCATCTGGAGATTCATCGTGAAGCTGAACAACCTGAAGATCACCCCGAAACTGGCGATCCTGGTGGGGGTGACGTTGTTCGGACTTTGCGCCGCGGGGGTCCTGGCCGGATATCTCGTCAAGCGGGAAATGCTGAGCGCGCGGATTGATCAGACCAAGGCAGTTGTCGAAGTGGCGCGCAACATGGCGATCGGGCTGCAGAAGCAGGTCGATGCCGGCCAGCTCAGCAAGGAAGCCGCGGTTGCCGAGTTCGGTCGCCGTGCGTTGACGATGACCTACGATAATGGCGCGGGCTACGTGTTTGCCTATGGCATGGACGGCATGACTTACGTGATGCCCGATGCGAAATTGATCGGGTCGAACCGACTCGACATCAAGACCAATGATCGCGCGCTAGTCCGCGAGTTGCGTGACGGCATCGCCGCCAAGGGCGACGTCATACTGCGTTATGAATACATGAAGCCCGGCTCGGAAGAATTGATCCGGAAATTGTCCTATGCCGTCGCGATTCCGGGATGGAACATGTTCGTCGGCACCGGCGCCTATCTCGACGATCTTGACGTCAAGCTGATGCCGATCGTGTGGGCGCTGTTGGCAGCCACGCTGGCGATCGCCGCGATCTCCGGCGCGATCGCCTGGCTGATCGGCCGCAGCATCACCCGCCCGCTCGGTCAGCTCGGCGGGCGGATGCAGGCGCTGGCCGACGGTCGGCTCGATCAGGACATCCCCGGCCTCGGCCGCGGCGATGAGATCGGCGCGATGGCCGCCACCGTTCAGGTGTTCAAGGACAATGCGCTGCGCATTCGTGAACTCGACAGGGCCGAAGCCGCGAGACATGAGCGCGCCGCGGCCGAGCGTCGCGCGGCGATGGAGAGCATCGCCGACGATTTCGAACGCAGCGTCAACGGCATCGTTCGTTCGGTCGCGACGGCAGCCGCCGGGATGCAGACCACGGCGCAATCGATGACGGAAACGGCGAGCGACGCCAGCTCGCGTGCTGCGACCGTCGGCGCCGCGTCCGAGCGGTCGTCGACCAATGTCGGCACCGTGGCCTCAGCTGCCGAACAGCTGTCCGCCTCGGTGTCCGAGGTGCTGCGCCAGGTGTCGCAGTCGAGCGAAATCGCCAACAAGGCGGTGGGTGACGCCGAGCGCACCAATGCCACCGTGCAACTGCTCTCCAGCGGAGCGGAAAAGATCGGCGAGGTGGTGCAACTGATCCACTCGATCGCCGCCCAGACCAATCTTCTCGCCCTCAACGCCACCATCGAAGCGGCTCGCGCCGGCGAATCCGGCCGCGGCTTCGCGGTGGTGGCGTCCGAAGTGAAGGCGCTGGCAAGCCAGACCGCCAGGGCCACCGAGGAAATCTCTGCCCAGGTCTCCGCCATGCAGGCATCCACCAGCGAGGCGGTGCAGTCGATCAGCGCCATCACCGGCACGATTGCGCAGATGAGCCAGATCACCACCAGCATCTCCAGCGCAGTCGAAGAGCAGGGAACGGCCACTCGGGAAATCGCCAGCAGCATTCAGTCGGTGGCGGCGGGTTCGAGCGAGGTCAGCGATCACATTGGCGGCGTCAGCGCCGCGTCCGAAGCCACCGGCGCCGCGGCCTCGCAGGTGTTGTCGAACGCCCGCGAACTCGACACCCAGTCCGGCATGCTGCGCAGCGCGGTCGACGACTTCCTCACCAAGGTGAGGGCGGCCTGATCGCTGCGACGACCTTGTTCCGACGTTTGGAAATCCCTCGCCTCGCCGCGACGGATTTCTGTTCTTGCCATCGATCCGTAGCTCGGCCGGATTGCGACAGCGATTCATTCGTCGTGTCGCCGGCCAGTAAGGAACTGAAAAGTATATTTCGATACCGTCGCCGCAATTCGCCTCACCATTTGGTGCTGCGATCACCTTTGGAGATGGACGGTGAAATTCAGCAATCTTCGTATTACGCCAAAAATCGCCGTTCTGGTCGGGGTGACCCTGCTCGGATTGTGCGCGGTTGGGGCGCTGTCGGCGACGCTGTTGCAGCGTGAGATGCTCGATGCTCGGCTTGAGCAGACCAAATCGATCGTCGAGACCGCCCGCAACATGGCGCTCGGGCTGCAGAAGCAGGTCGATGCCGGCAAGCTCAGCAAGGACGCGGCGATCGCCGAATTCAGCGACCGCGCGCGGACCATGACCTACGACAACGGCGCGGGCTACCTGTTTGCCTACACGATGGACGGCGTCACCATTTCGTCGCCCGACCCCAAAGCGATCGGCACCAATCGTCTCGATGTCCAGACCAATGGCCGGATGCTGTCCCGCGAGCTGCGCGATGGCGTCGCCGCCAAGGGTGACGTGACGCTGTATTACGAGTTCAAGAAGCCGGGTTCGGAAGAACTCACCCGCAAGATCTCTTACGCGGTCGCCATCCCGGGCTGGAACATGTTCGTCGGCACCGGCGCCTATCTCGAGGATATCGACGCCAAGCTGAAGCCGATCATCTGGTCGCTCGTCGGCGCCACCGTGGCGATCGGCGCGATTTCCGGAGTGATCGCCTGGTTGATCGGGCGCGGCATCACCCTGCCGCTCGGGCGACTCGGTGCACGAATGCAATCGCTAGCCGAAGGCCAGCTGGAAGCGCCGATTCCCGGCATCGATCGCGGCGACGAGATCGGCGAGATGGCCGCGACGGTTCAGGTGTTCAAGGATAATGCGACGCGGATTCGCGGGTTGGAATCGCAGGAGGCCGCGACCAAGGAACGCGCCGCCGCCGAGCGGCGGGCGATGATGGAGAGTATCGCTACCGATTTCGAGCGCAGCGTCAACGGTGTGGTGCGCTCGGTCGCTACCGCTACCGCGGACATGCAAGCCACGGCGCAGTCGATGACCGCGACCGCGACCGACGCCTCGTCGCGCGCGGCGATGGTCGGCGCGGCCTCGGAAAGCGCCTCGACCAATGTCGGCACGGTGGCCTCGGCGGCCGAAGAGCTTTCGGCCTCGGTCACCGAGATCGCCCGCCAGGTCACCCAGTCGCGCGAAATCGCCGGCAAGGCGGTCAGCGATGCGGAGCGCACCAATGCCACGGTGCAATTGCTGTCCACCGGCGCCGAAAAGATCGGCGAGGTCGTGCAGCTGATTCATTCGATCGCATCGCAGACCAATCTGCTGGCGCTGAATGCGACCATCGAAGCCGCTCGCGCCGGCGAGTCCGGCCGCGGCTTCGCGGTGGTGGCCTCCGAAGTGAAGGCGCTGGCGAGCCAGACCGCCAAGGCCACCGAAGAGATTTCGGCGCAGGTTTCGGCGATGCAGGCTTCGACCAGCAACGCGGTGCAGGCGATCGGTGGCATCACCGCCACCATCGCCCAGATGAGCGACATCACGCTGGCGATTTCCGGCGCGGTCGAGCAGCAGGGTTCGGCGACCCGCGAGATCGCGCGCAACATCCAGTCGGTCGCGGCCGGATCGAGCGAGATCTCGGATCACATCGGCGGCGTCACCGCGGCGGCCGAGGCCACCGGCAACGCCGCCTCACAGGTGCTGTCGAACGCCCGCGAACTCGACAGCCAGTCCGGCCATCTCCGCGTCGCGGTCGACGACTTCCTCAGCAAGGTCCGGGCGGCGTAAGCTCGGACCGCTGCACGAGAGCATTGAGCAAGAGCGGCCTCACCTCTCCCCGCGCGCGGGGAGAGGTGAGGTCACGCCGCCTCGCTGTCGTCTACTTTGCCTTCAGGAAATCCCCGACTTCGAGCAGCACGAATTCGTTGTCGTCGGCCTTGTTGGGGTCGCGGCTCGACGAGAACGGCAGGTTGTTGTCGTTGCCGACGATGATGTGGGTGTCGTCGACCTTGTCGACATTCTCGATGGTGAAGAACGGGAAGGCCAGCGCGCCGTCGGTCAACGGCGTGCGCGCCTTGTGGTCGGGATCGCGGATCTTCATCAGGTCGATGAAGCCGACCTTGCGCACCGGCCTGCCGACATTGGCGTCGCTGAGCTCGATATTGACCACGCGCTTGAACTTCGCCAGGTCGGCGAAGCAGTCGGTGCCGGGCTTGCCTTCTGGGCAGGCCTTGTCCTTGGTGCCTTCGCCGTTGTCGCGCTCGATGATCAGCCCGTGCGTGCCGTCGATCATGTTGAAATCGCCGATCGCGTTGCCGTTCTGCTCGAACACGTAGTGCCAGTAGCGGCCGGTGAATTTCTCCGCCGCGACGTCGAATTCGAGAATCCGCGCGGCTTCCTTGCCGTCGACCCTCTCCCAATCTTTCTTCTCGGCGTCCCACAGCGGGCCCTCGAGCAGGCCGTACAGGAATTTGCCGTCCTTCGACGCTGCGAAGCCCTCGAAACCCTTGGAGCGGCGCAGATTGACGCCGGTGTAGGTCGCGCCCGGCGCACCCGGCGACTGCACCGACCAATGGTCGGGCGATTTCACCGGCTTGCCATCGGCCAGCGTTTCGAACACCGCCAGCACCTTTCCGGTGAGGTCGGTCTTCAGGATGTAGGGACCGAACTCCTCGCCGATCCAGAAATTCTCGCCAATGATCTGGAATCCCTCGGTGTCGAAATCGGCGCCGGTGAGATAGCGCGGGCCGGTGTCCTCGTGGACGATGCGGAACGGCACCTTCTTGTCGGGATCGCGCAGGAACACGGTTTCCTGGCGCTCGACCTTGCCGCTCGCCCAGTCGATCTTGTGGCGGTTCAGATACAGCATCGCGTCGGCCGAGTTGTAGCGCGAGCCGAAGCCGTTGTCGGTGAGCACCCAGAACGAGCCGTCGGGCATCACCTTGATGCCGGAATGGCCCTGCAGCGGCTGGCCCTTGAACGGCAGCGACACCCCGGTCGGGCGGCCGTTCGATGTTCCCATCACCGAGCCCAGCGCCTCGACGCGGCGGCCGGTGGTGTATTTGCCGGAGGTCTTCAGATCGTCCGGCGCGTCGGCGGGCGCATCGACGAACGACTGCGCCGGCAGTATGGCGTGGCCTTTGAGCGTGGCGGGAAACTCGCCCTCGGATTGGGCAAAGGCGGCGGTTGACGCCAGCAGCAGCGACGCGACGGACCAGAGCAACGATTTTCGCATGGGAAGCCTCCTGTGTTCGACAAGGCGGCTGTTGTGCAGAGCCTCGGTCACAGCAGGCTGACGCTTCGATGAAGCGGGGATGACGTCCCCCGCGCAAATCAGCGCAGGCGTTTTGACAGCGCACGATGCAGGGACTAAAGAGTTAGAATTATTCTAATCTGGTGGATATCCCCGCGAATGAAGGCTTTCTCCGATCTCACCGAGCGCGAAATTCTCGCCGTGGCGATTGCCGCGGAGGAGGAGGACAGCCGGATCTATCTCAGCTTCGCCGAGGACCTCGCCGAGCGCTATCCGGATTCCGCCAAGGTCTTCACCGAGATGGCGAACCAGGAGAAGGGCCACCGGCATCTGCTGCTGCGGATGTATGAGCAACGGTTCGGGCCGAACCTGCCGCCGATCCGCCGCCAGGACGTCAAGGGTTTCATCCGACGCCGGCCGATCTGGCTGACCCGCAATCTGTCGCTCGACACCATCCGCAAGGAAGCGGAGACCATGGAGTTCGAGGCCGAGCGCTTCTACACTAAGGCAGCCGAGCAGACCACCGATGTCGGCGTCCGCAAGCTGCTCACCGATCTGGCGGAGATGGAAAAGAGCCACGAGCATCTGGCCTCGCGGCTGTCGGAGACGATTCTCACCGCCGGCGTGCGCGGCGAGGAGGACAACACCCGGCGACGGATGTTCGTCCTGCAATACGTCCAGCCCGGCCTCGCCGGATTGATGGACGGCTCGGTCTCGACGCTGGCGCCGCTGTTCGCCGCCGCCTTCGCCACCCATCACAACTGGCAGACGTTTCTGGTCGGTCTCGCCGCCTCGATCGGCGCCGGCATCAGCATGGGCTTCGCCGAAGCGCTGTCCGACGACGGCTCGATGACCGGCCGCGGCTCGCCATGGCTGCGCGGCGGCATCTGCGGCCTGATGACCACCGTCGGCGGCCTCGGTCACACGCTGCCCTATCTGGTGCCGGACTCTTGGGCCAACGCGTTCTGGATCGCGACCGCGATCGCGGGCATTGTGGTGTTCTTCGAATTGTGGGCGATCGCCTATATCCGCGCCAAGTACATGGATACTCCGTTCCTGCAGGCGGTGTTCCAGATCGTACTCGGCGGCGTCATCGTGCTCGCGGTCGGGATCCTGATCGGCGGCGCGTAGCGGCCGAGCGCATTCTTCCCCCGCCATCTCCGAGTCGGCTGCACGGGCCGCGGTCGCGGGCCGCGTAACGTTACGAGGCGGGAAATTAACCTGATTGCTATCGGGCGTGTGCAATTTGGAACACGTCACAGGCCTGTCGTGAAGCTGCGTCGCTCGTCGCAGCCCGATGTGCGCTGCCTTCACCCCCGGCGCAGCAAATTCTGGGCGGGATCCGAACGCCTTTGTCCCGCAATCCGACTTCCGGTTTGCAATTCGAACACGGATACTCAAGATGATGAAGCTCAATCGCATTGGTAACAAGCTTGGCCTGGTCGGTCTGGTCGGCGTCGCGCTTGCGATTGGAGGGCTTGTCAATCAACGGCTGAGCGAAGCGTCGATCGAAAGCGTCAATCAGCGCAAGGATGCGCAGCAGAGCATCTCCGAACAGGCGCTGGTGGTCGCGATCGGCTTTCGCCGGGTTCAACTCGCGGCCAAGGATATTCGTTACGCGAAGAGCGCGGCGGAAATCGAAAAGAGTCTCGCAGAAATTCCGGCATCGAAGACGATGTACGAAAACGCGCTCGATATGGCGACCGGTCTCGCCGTCCAGCCGGACAACAAGGCCAGATTCGTGAAGATCAAGTCGCTGACCGCCGACTACATCGTCGCCGTCGACGAAGTGGCCAGGCTGGGCACCGCGAAATTCGCGCTGCTGGCCACGAGCAACGCGCAGAGCAAGGCCTGGACCGAAAAATTCGACGTCCTGCTGGCCTCACCGGCGCTGGCGCAAAACCCGAATCAGCTCGCCGTCGAACGCGACCTGCAGGAAGCCGATGCGAATCTCAACGCTGCCGCCGGCGCGAGCTGGCGTTTTGCCGCGACCGGCGAACCAGCCATGAAGACCCAGATCGCCGGCAGCGCCGCGAAAGTCGCCGACATGCTCACGCGAGCCGGCACGCTGGCGAACGACGTCACGATCCGTCGCGACATCGAAGCGCTGGCCGGTGTCGCCAAGACCTTCATCGCCACGACCAACGAGCTTGTGAAGAACGAGGAAGCCACCGCTGCCGTGACCCAGACTCGGGCACTGCCCGCCGCGGCCGGGGGCGCTGAATTCGTCACCGCGGCGCTAGGTGCGGCGAAGAAATTCCTGACCGAAGCCAAGGAGCAGGCGGAACAAGAGACGTTGCAGGCCAATCGCGTCAACCTTTGGCTGTCGATCGTGGTGGTGTTGTCGATCGTCGGCTCGGTGCTGTTCGCCTTCCTGGGTGTCGCCCGGCCGATGACCCGGCTGAATAACGCGATGGCCACGATCGCGGCAGGCGAGCCCGATGTCGCGATTCCCGGCGCCGCGCGCGGCGACGAGGTTGGCGACATGGCCAGGACCGTCACGGTGAACGGCGCCAACGCCGCGCAAAAGGCTCGCAACGAGGTCGAAGCGAAGACCAAACAGGACCTGGTTGCAGCGGACCGGCGCAAGTCCGAGATGACGAAGCTGGCCGACGATTTCGAAGGCGCGGTCGGACGGATCGTGCAGACCGTGTCATCGGCCTCGGGGGAGTTGGAAGCCTCCGCCGGAACCCTGACGGCGACCGCGGAACGTTCGCAGCAATTGACCAACATGGTTGCTGCGGCATCGGAGGAGGCCTCCAGCAACGTGCAGTCGGTCGCCTCGGCGACCGAAGAAATGTCGTCCTCGGTGAACGAGATCAGCCGTCAGGTCCAGGAGTCCGCGCGGATTGCCGGCGCAGCCGTGCAACAGGCGCAGAAGACCAACGACCGGGTCGGCGAACTGGCGCAGGCCGCGAGCCGGATCGGCGCCGTCGTGGAGCTGATCAATACCATCGCCGGCCAGACCAATTTGCTGGCGCTGAACGCCACTATCGAAGCGGCGCGGGCCGGCGAGGCCGGTCGTGGCTTTGCGGTGGTGGCATCCGAAGTGAAGGCGCTCGCCGAGCAGACCGCCAAGGCCACCGGCGAGATCAGCCAGCAGATTTCCGGCATTCAGTCGGCGACGCAGGATTCGGTCGCCGCTATCAAGGAGATCGGCAGCACCATTGGGCAGATGTCCGAGATCGCATCGACCATTGCGTCGGCGGTGGAACAGCAAGGCGCGGCGACCCAGGAAATCTCCCGCAACGTCCAGCGCGCGGCGCAGGGCACCATGCAGGTATCGACCAACATCGCCGACGTGCAGCGCGGCGTCGGCGAGGCCGGGTTGGCATCGTCGCAGGTGCTATCGGCTGCGCAGTCGCTGTCCGGCGAGAGCAACCGACTGAAGCTCGAAGTCGGCAAGTTCCTCAATTCGGTGCGCGCCGCATAGCCGCGGCCAACGGGTTCAAATTGAAAGCGGCGGCGCCTTGCTTCGCGCCGCCGTTTGCTTTTGCCGCAGCCGGCGGTGCTTCTCGATGCGGGCGTTCTTGCCATTGGCGCGCGAGGACCTTGTCGGCGACGGTGCGCCACGCCTCACCGCCGCGCCGCGATCACTATCCCGGCGATCACCAGCGCGTAGCCGGCGAGGTGAAACAGCTCGGGCTTTTCGCCCAGAACGGCGGTCGCCATCACCGAGCCGAACACCGGCACCAGATGGAAGAACGGCGCAGCGCGGTTGGGCCCGACCAGCGCGATGCCGCGGTTGAAGCAGATATAGGCCAGCGTCGAAGGGAAGATCACCGCGTAAGCCAGCGTCGCCGCGGTCAGCCAGTCGAGGCTCGGCCTGACGCCGGCGGCGAATTCCCAGGCGGCGAACGGCAGCAGCATCAGCGCGCCGCCGCCGGTGGTGACCACGATCAGCGACAGCGGATGGCTTACCGGACGCCGCGGCATCAGCGCGGAATACAGCCCGAACGCGCACAGCGCGCCGGCGAACATGAGATCGCCTTTGTTGAACGCCACATCGACCAGCGCCGCGAAGTCGCCGTGCAGGACGATCGTGAGCACACCGAACAGCGAGATGGTGATGCCGCAAAATTGCATCCAGGTCAGTCGCACCCCGAACAGCGCCAGCGACCACAGCGCCACGAATAGCGGCCCGGAGGACTGGATCAGCAGCGCGTTCAGCGCCTGGGTGAATTGCAGCGCCCAGTAGGCCAGCGCGTTGTTGATGGCGAAACCGGTCGCCGACAGCGCCAGCATCAGCGGCCAATGCGCGCGCAGCACCGGCCAGTCGCGCCCAAGATGCGGCCAGGCGAACGGTAGCAACAGCAGCATCGTCCCGATCCAGCGCACACAGGACAGCGTCACCGGCGGCACGTGGCCCGCGACATAGCGGCCGAGCACAATGTTGCCGGCCCAGAACAGCGAGGTCAGGCTGAGCAGCAGATAGGGCTGGTTGGCGAGCCAGCCTGTGGGGGAGAGGCGAGCGGATGCAGGGACCAATGCGCGACAATCATTGAGATCGGAACAATGCTGCGAGTTGTGCCCGAAACGCTCGCGCAAACAAGGCTCCGCCGCGGAAGGGTGCCATGCGGGCGTCGTCCGCAATTGCTGCGACGTGAACGAATGCCGGCCTTGGCGCGGATTCCGGGCCGACGAAATCGATCGCGCCAGACCCTGGCACGTGGATCAATGCATCGTTGACCTGACGGTCCAGACCAGAACCGGGCGAGGGTCGATGCGGCGGATCGTGAGCGTGCCGGCCAGACGCCCATTCGTGATTTGTCCTTCGAACGTCGCGACCGCCTTGGGTTCGTTCTTCTGGCCTGCGTCAAGTCGCAAACTGACGAGCTTCCCGTCGAACGTACCGGTTCCGGTGTAGGTGTGGGTATGGGCCTTGAGCGGCGCAAAGGGACAATCGGCCAGCGCGTTCTCGATCATGTCAACGGTGAGTTCAGCTCGCACGGCGCGGTCACGCTCGAGCACCGCACTTAGCCTCGGATTCTTCATCGTCACCCGATATCGGCAAAACGGCGGCCCGCCGAATTCCAGCGAACTGTCGTTGCCCGATCCGACAGCGGTCGTTTCGCCGGCCTGTCCGCGCGACGATTCCGGGATGCCGACCGCCGATTGGCTTCGCTTCAATTCTTCCAGCCGCGCGCGAGCCATGCTTGTATATGCGGTGCCCGGAAACTGCCGAATGAAATCCTCCAGCACGGCCTGACTCGACGTATCCTTGGTCACCGCCCAGACGCGTTCCGCCGCGCTCGGCGCCGGGGCCGGCGGAGTTGCGGCGGACGAGGGCACCGCCGGCGGCGCCGTGAAATAGAAGCTTCCATCGATCGGCGACGACGACACCCAGGGCTGCTGGCCGCCTCCGGTCGACCGCTTCACGATGACGCCGACCTGATTGAAGGTCTGGAAGATATCGAGACCGGCCTTTCGTACCGTTGCCGCGAGGGCCTTGGTGAACGGACTGTTGCCGTCGGCGCCATCGAGCGCGACGTTGCCCGGTTGGGTCGCGTAGGAGATAAGCGTGCCCTCCGGCGCCTGCATCTGCGCCAGCCCACTCGAGGTCGCGCGCAAGCCGCGCCCCCCGAACGGATTGTTCCGGCAGGCATCGAGAATCACCAGATTGAGCTTGGTGCCCGATCCTTCCATCTGGCGCAGCACCAGGGCGACATCGATCATCTGAAAATCGATGTCGGCTTCCTTGACCGGATTGGCGTTGACCGGAACCAGATAGTTCGAATTGCGAACCTGGACGCCATGACCGGCATAATAGAACAGCGCGACATCGGCGCCGGCAAGCTGGTTGCCGAACAGCTGCACCACCCGATCGAAACCCATCTTGTCCAGATCGATCTGTGCCGCGCCGCCGATCAACGTGAATCCAACATCGCGCAAGGTGTCGGCGATGAGTTTGGCGTCGTTCTTCGGATTGTCGAGGCTGGGGACGTTGACGTATGACGAATTTCCCACGACCAGCGCGACGCGCTTGTCGGCATGGGCGAGCGTGACCCAGCACGCCACGATCATCAAGCCGGCCACGATACGCCGTGTCAGGAAAGTCCAATATTGCAAAGCGCTGCATCCGCGGCGTGATGTCGACGCCATGACCTTATCCCGCTCGGTGTCGATTGCAACAGAAGCCGGAACGTTCGCCCAACCCAGTCGCGACTTCAGCCCGCTTTCCCGCCTCGCCGGACAGCGCGCTCAGTCCGCGTAACGACCCGCAATTTCTTTGAATTCGCCGGTAATTTGCGTGAATGCATCAACGACGTCCGGGTCGAAATGGCTGCCCCTGCCTTCAACGATGATCGCGATCGCCTGATCATGCGGCATCGCGTCCTTGTAGACGCGGCGGGAGGTCAATGCGTCGTAAACATCGGCCACCGCCATCAGGCGAGCCGAGATCGGAATGACGCGACCCGCCAGTTGGTTCGGGTAGCCGCTGCCGTTCCATTTTTCGTGATGGTTCAACGCGATTTCCTTTGCGCAGGCGAGAAATTCGACGGTGGTACCAAGTCGCTTCTCAGCATTTTCGATGGCGTTGTGGCCCAGCGTCGTGTGGGTCTTCATGATCTCGAATTCGTCGCGGTCGAGTTTGCCCGGCTTCAGCAAGATGCTGTCTGGAATGCCGACCTTGCCGATGTCGTGAAGCGGAGCGTACTTGAACAGAATATCGATCTGGTGATCCACCAGGTAAGCCGCAAAGGCGGGGTGGGGTTGCAATTGCCAAGCCAGCGCCCGGACATAATGCTGGGTACGGCGAATGTGATTGCCGGTTTCGTTGTCGCGGGTCTCCGCCAGCGACGCCAGAATTTCGATGGTCACGTCTTGGGTATCGAGAATCTTGCGGGTGCGCTTTTCGACTTCGATTTCGAGAAGCCCGTTCTGGCCCTTCAGGAAATCCTTCGCCGCCGTCAGCGCCGTCTGCGCCGAGAAATCCTTGCGCAGCAGAAACTCGCGCCACCAGCCGATTCCCGCCGCCAGAATGAACAAGGTGATGACGTGATAAGACCAGTAGAAGAACGTGTTTCCATCTTTGCCGGGCGCGAGCAGCATTGCAGATTCAAACATCAGCAGAATGATCAGGCCTGATGGAAGCGCATATCTGAATTGGACACCCAGAATGACGAAGCAATAAAACTCCAGGAAAACGAAATTGAGGATTCCGACCCAGGAGCTGAGTCCCATGCCGCCCTGCGCGTCGATCTCCAGTAACACCCAGAACAGGCTGCCGGCGAGCACTACGATGAATCCGGACATCACGAATTGCCAATGCCGCTTGGCAGTGGACGTAAACGAATAGGCAATTCCGATTGCAAGGATCGGCAGGCAGAGCTGAAGCCGATAGATGTTGGCGGTTTCGTTCTGCAGCGCCAGGTGGTCGACCAGGAAGTCGCCGAAGACCAGGATCATTCCGACGGCGAGGCTGCACTGCGCGTAGCGATAGTAGAATGCGTGGTAGTATTGAATAAAATTTCGTTCATAGGCGGCGCCGGCAAATGCAAGCTTCGCCCGCAATGGCAATGCGCCGGATTGATCGGCGGTAACGGCCTTGCCGCTTCTTTGCGCTCTCCACGCTATCGGGTGATCCAAAACTGACATCGTTTGGTCCTGGTTGGGGAGATCGGATAGGTGAGAGCGGCCAAAGTGGCGCAGCTTTTGGCCCGGCCACGCATCGAAGATCAGATGCGCATGATAATCACTCTTCCATCGACACCTTAAGTCGCCGTGAATTTCGACGCGGCAAGGCAACCAATTGGAATAGGGGAACTTGCAACTGTCCGGTTGCCGTCTTAGCAATCGCCGCGCCGACGCGATGCGGCGCGTAATTCAATCGTCAGCACGCCGCGCGGCTTACTCGGCAAAGCTGCCATGCCGTCCTCAAGCCCAACGGGCTTGGCGCGCGTCAGTCGGACAGCGGCCTGCGAGCTTGGGAGCCGGCAGATTCGGCGGTGCTACTTCTGCGGCCCCGACAGCTGGATGTCGCGTTCGGCACGGAACACGTTGCTGTAGAGATTGGCGATCCATTGCCGGCCACGCGAGGTGACGTTGAGATAGCGGATCGCGGTCTGCACGTGCGGCGCGACGCTGTTCCAGTAGAACTGCGGATACAGGTTGACGATGTCGGCCGGAGATGAGTAGCCGAGTTGGCGGTTCAGCCCGGCTTCCTCGAATTCGTGATACAATGCGTTGGCCTTGCGGATGTAGTTCGGATCGCCGAGCTGTCCGATCAGATCGGCAGCGCGCAGCAGCGCGGCCTCTTCGTCGCAACTCTCACCGTCGGCTGGAATGCTGGCGGGAAACCGGGTGCCCTCCACCGCGTTGGCGATCCGCTGCCGGTCGAGCTGCGCGATGCCGTTGATCCGGTCCATCACATACATCTTCGAGCGGTCGACGTGCCAGGGCAGCATCGCGGCGTCGGACGATCCGCGTGGCAGCGTGATCTTGCGCCCGGTGTTGTCGACCACGTAGCCGTCGCTGCCGTCCTCCTTGAACAGGCCGCGGACGTAACCGATATCGTGGGTCAGGCAGGCGATGATGAGATGGGCGTAATCTTGCGCCGGCATGTCGGTGTGCAGCGCGCGGCCGCGCAGGATGTCGTGCCCGGCCAGCGTCACCAGCATGGTGTGTTCGGCGTTGTGATACAGCGCGTCGCTGTTGCCGATGCATTCGATCGCGATCCGCGCGATCGACGGCACGATGTCCGAGAGTTGCGCCTGCGACGAGCCGTAGCGCTTGCGCATGTAAGTCGCGAGAAACTTCCCCAAAGCGTCGGCGGCCAGTTCAGGCACCGTGATCATCGCAATCGTCTCCCGCGGGTCGCCCGCGACAGTGTATCCGCGAATTTCACCGCCGAGCAACCTGGCCGACGGCGATTTGCGCCGCCTCCGTAAAAGAATTTCCTTTCGCCGTGTCGGCGATCGACGCATTCTCCGCGCAACAAAAGGAAGGAGCGGTGATGAGCGTCGAGCTGTTGAATATCCAGGGCCTGCAAGAGCTCGCGCAACAGGGGCCGGTGGTGATGGTGAACCTGATGCGGTTCAACGCGCGTTCGGCTGATGGCGACGGCTCCGGCTGGGATGCCTATCTGCGCTATAGTGCGCTCACGGTGCCGATGATCAAGGCGCGCGGCGGCACGCTGTTGTGGACCGGCGACGCCAAAGCGGTGGCGCTGGGGTCTCCGGACGGCAATACATGGGACTACATGGCGTTGGTGTACTATCCGTCGGTGGCAGCGTTCCTCGACATGATGACCTCGGCGGACTACGAAGATCGCTGCGATCCACACCGGCGTAACGGCTGCGCCGATCACGTCATCATCTGCACCAAGGAGGCCTACAGCAAGTTCAAGGTGGGCCAGTGAACGAGGGCCGCCTTGGGCTTAGTTGAAATCGCAAGAGATCAATATGTACGGCTTCCGACGATGCCGGATAAATGCTTTGATAACCACGCCCCCGGAAATATGTGTCACGCTGGAATTCGTAAATCTACGAGGTCTATGTTAGTGGTAACGGCGTAGCCGCGTAGGGATTATCATCGTGTCGGTCCAGTCGTTTCTCAAGCAGAGAGCGGTCAGTATTGCCCTCGGCGGCAATTACACGCTGCCGAACTGGTATGATGCGCAGGGAAAGCTGCGGACTTTCGCATGCCGGACCAGCCGGGTCTCGCCGTTCCGTATGATTGTCGATGCGCCGGTGGTGGGTCGGATCGGAGATTCGATCGCGTCCTATTTCGGCGATTTCGGCAAGCTTGACGGCCACATCAGCGACACCATCGCCGGCGGGTTTCTGCTCGAACTCGCCATGACCAAGGCGATGCGCGAGAAGATCTCGAACCAGCTCACCTGGCTGGAAAAGAAGCAAAGCGACCCCGCCATCCGCGACGTTCGGGCGCAGGCGCGCATCATTCCGGCAACCCCGCATTCGACGCTGGCCTTCGCCGATGGCACGGTCCGGAGCTGCTTTGTGGTCGATATGTCGGTGTCCGGCGCCGCGGTGTCGGCCGACGTGCAGCCCGAGATCGGAACCCCGCTCGCGGTCGGGTCCTGCGTCGGCCGCGTCGTCAGGCATTTGCACGATGGCTTCGCGGTGCAGTTTACCGAATTGCAGAGCCGGTCAGAACTCGAGTGGCGCATCGCCCGGCCGCCGCCGCCGCATAACGCCTCCGACGCGAAGCCGCCGCGCAATCCTGTTCCCGAACCGCAGCCGGCGCCAGCACCGGGAGCTGTGCCGCGCCCCGGCGGCGATCGTGCCGAATATTTCGAGATCTGACCGCGGTCACTCCGCCAGCCGCGTCTTCGGCTTGCGCGCCGCGACGATGACGCCTGCCAGCACCAGCGCGTAGCCGAAGGCGTGATAGAGCTGCGGGCGCTCGCCGAGAAAGGCGATCGCCATCGCCGAGCCGAACACCGGGATCAGGTGAAAGAACGGCGCGGCGCGGTTGGCGCCGATCAGCTGCACGCCGCGATTGAAGCATAGATACGCCAGCACCGAGGGAAACACCGCCACATAGGCCAGCGAGCCGAGGTTGGCGGCGTTGATCTGCGCCACCGGCCTCGCCGACAGTTCCCAGAGGAACGCCGGCACCAGGCACAACGCACCGCAGCCGAAGGTGAAGGCCAGGAACGACAGGCCGTGGATCGCCGGCCGCTTCTGCGACAGCGCGGAATAGAATCCGAAGATCGCCATCGCCGCGATGAACAAGAGGTCGCCGGGGTTCAGATCGATCCCGGCCAGTGCGGTAAGGTCGCCGTGCAGCAGGATCACCAGCACGCCGATCATCGACACCAGGATGCCGAGCGCCTGCGCCAGCGTCAGCCGGATGCCGAGCAGGATCAGCGACCAGATCGCCACGAACAGCGGCCCGGCCGACTGGAACAACAGGATGTTCAGCGCCGTGGTGTGTTCCAGCGCGGTGTATTGCAGCGTGTTGAAGATCGCGATTCCGCTCAGCGACAGCCCCACCATCAGCCCGAGGTGCCGGCGGATCGCCGGCCAGTCCTTCGCCAGATGCCGCCAGGCGAACGGCAGCACGATCAGGAATGCGCCGAGCCAGCGCACGAACGACAGCGTCACCGGCGGAATCTGCCCGGCCGCGGCGCGGCCGACGATAGCGTTGCCGGCCCAGAACAGCGAGGTCAGGCTGAGCAGGAGGTAGGGCTGGTCGAACAGCCAGGACCAACGCGCGCGTGGTGAAGCGTGGGGCAATGGAATCGTTTCGGTTGCGGGAAAGGTCCTCGAACTTGTGCCCGAAACCGGCGACGCCGCAAGTCTGACCGGTGAATTGGTGCCATGCGGAGGCGGCGACCGGCCCACGGCGGTCGGCCCAGCCACCTCCGACGTGGCTCAGCCAACGTTCTCGGTCTTTTTCAGCTTGCCGATGCCGAGAATGTCGAGCATGGCCTTCTCATAGAAGGTATCGCTCTCGCCGCGGCGGATCTTGCGCATGAAATACTTCTCGAATGCGATCTTGGCGTTGTGGACCCAGACTCCGGACGACGACCAGTTGACGTTGCGCGGCGGCAATTGCGGCTGCGCCACGAAGGCGACGCCGGAATCGCCGAAATCGGCGAGGCAGACCGCGTTCCAGGTCGCTTGGTGGGTCGGCTCCTGGCCATCGAGCAATTGCCGGACGTTGAGCGCCGTCGCCGACACCATCGATTCGATCATGAATCCGGTCTTCGGCACGCCGCAGGCGACCGGGGTGGCTTCCATCGGCGGAATCGCGACGCAAACGCCGATCGCGAACACGTTCTGGTACTTTGGATTACGCTGATGCTTGTCGATCAGCACGAAGCCGCGCGGATTGACCAGGCCTTCGATCCCGCGCAACGCGGCGATTCCGCGGAAGCCCGGGATCAGCATCGAATAGGCGAAAGGCAGCTCGGCGGTCTTCTTGACCGATCCGTCCTCGGCGATCTCCTCGGCGATGATCTTGCCGGCGTCGATCTGCTTTACCCGGGTGTTGGTCATGAACTTGATGTGATGCTGCCGCATCTCGCCTTCGAGCAGGCCCTTGGTGTCGCCGACGCCGTCGAGGCCGAGATGGCCGACATAGGGCTCCGGCGTGATGAAGGTCATCGGCACCTGGTCGCGGATTTTGCGGCGGCGCAGTTCGGTATCGAGGATGAAGGTGAATTCGTAGGCCGGGCCGAAGCACGAGGCGCCCTGCACCGCGCCGGTGACGATCGGCCCCGGCTTCTTGCAGAATTCCTCGAACGAAACCGCCGCCTTGGCGGCGTGATCGACATGACAGATCGAGGAGGTGTGGCCGTCCGGCCCGAGGCCCGGGATTTCGTCGAACGCCAATTCGGGGCCGGTGGCGACGATCAGGAAGTCGTAGGACTGCGACGACCCGTCGGCGAGATCGACGCAATTATCCTCGGGACGGACCTTGGTCGCGGGCACCGCCTTGAAGCCGATGCCGCGCTTGGCGAACACCGGCGCCAGATCGATTTCGATCGACTCCTGGGTCCGCCAACTCACTGCGACCCACGGATTCGACGGCACGAAGTGATAGATCGGGTCCTTGGTGATGACGATCAGTTCGTCGTCTTTGCGCAACTGATCCTTCATCTCGTAAGCCATGATGGCTCCGCCGAGGCCGGCGCCCAAAATAACGATCCTTGCCATGTTGTTTCCCTCGCTGTGCAGCCGTCGGGGCGAGCCGCGCGGCCGCGTTGACGTCCCTGTTGTCCGACCGCAGCTGCCGGTTCTTGTTGTTATCTGCGCGCGAGACCCGATTGAGCCGCTCGGCTCACTGACGGGCATTTCAAACGTCGGAGGCGTGCTCAAAAGCGCGAGGCGCGACCGTCCTTTATATTCTAATATTCGTATCTATTGATATTAATAGACAAGTGCCCGAATTTGTCAATTCGCCTGATGAAAAATCCTGGCCTAAGCCAGCGAGCCATCCTGACGGCGGCGCGGCCATCGACTTTGCGATTGATCAAGCTGGATTGTTTTCAGCCGCAAGCGCGCACGGAATCGTGCAAACCGCGCTTGCCGGTGCGGATCTCGGGCGGGCCTGCTAGGCTGGATGCGGTTCGTCGTGGTTTTC
Organism: Rhodopseudomonas sp.; assembly: GCF_013377015.1. Lineage (GTDB taxonomy): Bacteria > Pseudomonadota > Alphaproteobacteria > Rhizobiales > Xanthobacteraceae > JARJEH01. Next base: position 119,916 of record NZ_JACABA010000004.1, read on the forward strand.
AAGCACGGCGAGCGCGGTCTCGCCGACCTGGCGCAGGTCGTCGGTGAAGCGCGCCGCCAGCGCCTGCATCGGCAGATTCGATTTCAGGCACGACATCTCGATGCGGCGGACCCCGAGCCGGCGCGCCTGCTCGATCATCGCCGCCATCAGCCGGCCGCCGATGCCCTGGCAGCGCCATTCGCTCTCGACGCTGAACGCCGCCTCGGCCAGATGATTTTCGCGATCGACCTCGAGCAATTCGCAGGCGCCGCGGACCTCATCGTCCTCGACATAGCCGACCACGACACGCCCATCCGACAGCGCCGCGCCGGCATGGAAAAGCACGTGAAATTCGGAGACGTCCTCGAAGAACCGCATCTTTCGCGACGGCGTATCGAGCCGCATCAGGTGATTGCAGTAGCGGTCGGCGTCGGCAGAGCCAAGCGCCCGCACTTCACCCCGTGGTTCGACGCTCGCGGTCATGACGAAAGTCCTCAGGCGAATCCAGTTGACAATAAACCCGGCGCGGATCGAAGCAAACCGCCCGCGAGGCGTGTCGGCCCTAAGTCTGAGTGCCTTGACGGTTACAAATTACCTCTCGGCGCTTCGATGCCATTGGTTAGCCGGGCACGGGCAGCGTCGGATCAAGCCACCACTGCGCAAACGATCGCGTTCAGCGCGGCGCGAGCGGCGCCGGGATCGAGTTCGATCTGCAATCCGCGTTGACCGCCATTGAGATAGACGCTGGCCTCGCGCAGCGCGGCTTCCTCAAGCACCACCGGCACGCGCTTCTTCTGGCCGAACGGCGAGATGCCGCCGACATGGTAGCCGGTCAGCCGCTCGGCGTCGGCCGGCTTCATCATCTTCGCGGTCTTGCCATCGAAGGCGCTCGCCAGCTTCTTCATGCTGACCTCCTTGTCCGACGGCACCACCACGCAGACCGGCTTGCCGTCGACCTCGGCCATCAGCGTCTTCAGCATCCGGCGCGGTTCGACGCCCAGCTCCGCGGCGGCCGCGAGCCCGATGCTGTCGGCGTCGGGATCGTAGTCGTAGCTGTGCAGCGTAAAGGCGACGCCGACTCTTTCAAGCGCCTGCGTGGCGTGGGTGGTTTTCGACATCGCGTTTCATCCAGTCGTTATGGGGCATCCCACACCGGTGCGAACGCCGGATTGACGAAGCGCTGATCCTTGGGAAGCGCCGCGATGACAGCACGGTCACTGTCGTCGAGCTTTACGTTCAGCGCGCCGAGGTTGCTCTTCTGGCTGGCCTCGCCGCGCGCCTTCGGGATCGCCATCACGCCGTCCTGCTCGAGCAGCCACGCCAGCGCGACCTGCGCGGCGGTGGCGCCATGCTTGTCGGCGATCGCGGCGAGTTGCGGATAGGAGGCGAGCCGGCCCTGCGCCAGCGGCGCGTAAGCCGTGAGCGGCACCCCCTTGCTGCGCGCGTAAGCCAGCAATCGCTTCTGGCCGAGCAGCACGTGATATTCAACTTGGTTGCAGGCGATCGGCGCCTTGACCTGTTCGACCGCCTGCTTCAGCAGCGCGATCGGGAAATTGCACACGCCGATAGCGCGGGCGCCGCCGTCCTGCTTGATCCGCATCAGGGTTTCCAGTGCGGCGGCGAGATTCATGTCCGGCGCGGGCCAGTGAATCAGGTAGAAATCGACGTAAGGCGTCTTCAGCTTCGCAATACTGCTGTCGAACGCTTTGCGGATCGCGTCCGGCGCCAGATTCTGCCACCACACTTTGGTGGTGATGTGAATCTGTTCGCGCGCGATCCCCGAGGCCGCCACGGCGTCGCCGACAGCATCCTCATTGCCATACATTTCGGCGGTGTCGATATGGCGATAGCCGAGCGCCAGCGCGCGCGCCACCGCGGCGCGACATTCGTCGCCCTGCATCCGGAAGGTGCCGAGTCCAAGCTTCGGGACGGTCAGCCCCTGAGTCGTCAGCGTTTCCATGGCCTCTCCTTTGCGCGCGGGAGGATCAGCGGCCGAATGCGGTCGCCGCCTCCATCCACAAACCAATCCCGCCGGCCGGGCCGCGTCAAGAGCAACGGAAAGGGCCGGATTTTCCGGGGATATCAATAGTTTGGATAGTGCGTGGAGGCGCCGCCGCGGGCCGTTTCGCTTGCGTCCAAAGCCGGCATCCGTTATCCGATTGATCGCCTCGCATGCGAGCGGCCGCGGCCGTGTTTTGGCTTGGCGCTCTCGCATGATCCAGAAGGCCGCTCGCGGTCTTCGCAACGATCATGTTCCATCGGTTGAGTTGCAGGGGATTCTCTCGAAATGGCCAATGTCGTCGTGGTCGGCGCCCAATGGGGCGACGAGGGTAAGGGCAAGATCGTCGACTGGCTGTCGGAGCAGGCCGACATCGTGGTCCGATTCCAGGGCGGCCACAATGCCGGCCATACGCTGGTGATCAACGGCGAGACCTACAAGCTGGCGCTGTTGCCGTCCGGCGTGTTGCGGCCGTCGAAGCTGGCGGTGATCGGCAACGGCGTGGTGTTCGACCCGCAGGCGTTTCTCGACGAGGTCAAGAAGCTGCAAGGCCAGGGCGTCGCGATCAGCCCGGACAATCTGCGCGTCGCCGAGAACGTCACGCTGATCCTGCCGCTGCATCGCGATCTCGACGCGCTGCGCGAATCCGGCAATTCGGTCCACGCCATCGGCACCACCCAGCGCGGCATCGGCCCGGCCTATGAGGACAAGGTCGGTCGCCGCGCCATCCGGCTGATGGACCTTGCCGATCCCGATACGCTGCCCCACAAGATCGACCGGCTGCTGGCGCATCACAACGCGCTGCGCCGCGGTTTCAACCTGCCCGAATTCGACGGTGCGACCATTCAGCAGGGCCTGATGGCACTGGCGCCGAAGCTGTTGCCCTATGCCGAGACGGTGTGGCGGCTGCTCGATCAGAAGCGCCGTGAGGGCAAGCGGATCCTGTTCGAGGGCGCGCAGGGCGCGCTGCTCGACGTCGATCATGGCACCTATCCGTACGTCACCTCGTCCAACACTGTGGCGGCGCAGGCCGCCACCGGCACCGGCATGGGGCCGAGTTCGGTCGGCTATGTGCTGGGGATCTGCAAGGCCTACACCACCCGGGTCGGCCAGGGGCCGTTCCCGACCGAATTGCTGAACGAGATCGGCGAGGAGATCGGCCGCCGCGGCAAGGAATTCGGCGTCAACACCGGGCGCAAGCGGCGCTGCGGCTGGTTCGACGCGGTGCTGGTGCGGCAGACCGTCCGCACCTGCGGCATCCACGGCCTGGCACTCACCAAGCTCGACATTCTGGATGGCTTCGATTCGATCGAGGTTTGTGTCGGCTACATGCTGGATGGCAAGGAAATCGACCATCTGCCGGCCGGCGAGGGCGCCCAGGCCCGAATCCAGCCGATCTACGAGACCATCGAGGGCTGGAAGGAACCGACCGCCAATGCCCGATCCTGGGCCGATCTGCCGGCGCAGGCGATCAAATATGTCCGGCGGGTCGAGGAACTGGTCGGATGTCCGATCGCGCTGTTGTCGACCAGTCCGGAGCGCGAGGATACAATTCTGGTGCAGAACCCGTTCGAGGCTTAAAAGGATGTTGCCGCAGGGTATTTTCCGGCAAACTGGGGTCCGGTCTGGCGGAACGAGGTGCTCTCGGTAATGATTTGCGCGTATTCTGCGCGCGGATCGTTATCCACTTTTGCGGAAATTGCGCGGGGCGTTCATACTTGAGTCGAGATGGCTGATTACTATCCCCTGATCGCCCGTGCCATTGCCGCCCTGGATCCCAGTGCTCCGGGCGAGCAGCGACGTGCGCTTTACGAGCGGGCGCGCTCGGCGCTGATCGCGCAGTTGCGCGGCGTGCAGCCGCCGCTCAGCGAATCCGAAATCACCCGGGAACGATTGTCGCTCGAAGAGGCCGTGCGCAAGGTCGAATCCGAGGCGGCGCAGCGCGCCCGCGATGCCTCCCGCGCCGAGCTGAAAAGCCGCAACCGCGCCCCGGACGACAATGGCCGCCCTGCAAGCGAGCCAGCCCGCGCCGGCGACGCTTTCCGCGCCAACACGCGTCCAGCGGCCCGGCCAGGCGATCCGCCGCCGCAAGTCACGACCACGCCGTTGCCGCCGGCCGATGATTCTGTGCCGCCCCCGGTTCGGCCGCGTGCGGCGCAGCCACCGCTGCCACCGCCGTCGCGCAACGAACGTCCGCCGCTGGGCCAGGATGATCGTCGAGACGATCGTCGCGACGATCGTCGCGATGAGCGGCCGGCGCGCAATCAGCGTGCGGAGTTGCCGCGCCCGACGCCACCGCCAGCCTCGGGGATGTCGGACCCGGCGATGTCCGGGCGCGATCGGGCGCCGCCACGCCGGGCCGACGATGCACCGCCGGGCCGAACTCAAGGTCAGGCGCCCGGGATTCGCGGTTTCCGCGACGTCACCGCCGACCTCGACGATCTCGGCCGCGCTGCCGCCCAGGCCAACCGTTCGGCGCGCAAGACCTACGCCAATGTCGCGCCGTCGCCGGAATTCGATCGGCTCGAACCCAGTATGGAGAATCGCGGCGATCCCGACGCGCCATATTCCTACGACGAATCCCCCGAAGAGGCGGCGCGCTACCAGACGCCGCAGCAGCCCGCGGTGCGACCGCGTCCGGCGCCGGAGAAGAAGAAGCCAAAGCGCGCCGGCGGCGGCGGCATGTTTCCGTTTCGCAGCGCGATCGCGGTTGGCATCGTGCTGGTGCTGGTCGGCGCCGCAATTCTATGGGGCCCCGCATTGTATTCCTCGCTGCGCGGCATGCTGACGTCGTCGACGCCGCCGGCGGCGGTGAACAATTCGCCCGATGCCGCGCCGGTGAATCGGCCGAAGATCGCCGACCGCGTCGGCCAGCCGTCGAACGACCAGGTCGCCCCGGTGGCGCAGCGCGTGGTGCTGTATGACGAGGACCCGGCCGATCCGAAGGGCAAGCAATATGTCGGCACGGTGGTGTGGCGCACCGAGCAGATCAAGGGCGGCAACGCCAAGGGCGGCGCCGATCTCGCGGTGCGCGCCGACATCGACATTCCGGATCGCAAATTCAAGATGACGATGTCGTTCCGGCGCAACACCGACACCTCGCTGCCGGCCAGCCATACCGCAGAATTGACCTTCATCCTGCCAGCCGATTTCTCCGCCGGCGGCGTCGGCAACGTGCCCGGCATCCTGATGAAATCCAACGAGCAGGCGCGCGGCACGCCGCTGGCCGGGCTAGCCGTCAAGGTCACCGACGGCTTCTTCCTGGTCGGTCTCAGCAATGTCGAGGCCGATCGCGTCCGCAATCTGCAGCTCCTGAAGGAGCGCTCCTGGTTCGACGTGCCGCTGGTCTACAGCAACCAGCGCCGCGCCATCATCGCGATCGAGAAGGGCGCGCCCGGCGAGCGCGCCTTCGCCGAGGCGTTCGCGGCCTGGGGCGAGTAGCATTCAGGATAGATGATCTTTCCTCACCTCGCCCTGCTTGCGGGGAGAACGAGCGCGCTTCCGCCGTCGCAGCGCTACGGCATGCCGTCGGCGCCGTCGCGAACCGCGCGCGACACCAGCGTGTGGGCGTCGGTGACGCCGTCGGCGGCACATTTCACGATGGTCTGCGCCATCTTCGCCTTGGTGGCGGGGGTGCGATGCTCCACGGCGATCTGTTCGACGGCGATATCGAGCACCTCGCGCAGCGTCGCGACGTAGTCGGGATCGAATTTCGGCGGCGGAACATTGGTCATGGGCGAATCTCCTTCAGTTCGCTGCACCATGGTGGGGCAATGCGGCTGCAGTGGGTCGGCTGGATGAAGATGCGGTGACGCGGTCTGACATTGCGGTGAAGCCGGCGCCGCGTCGATCAGGGTTGCGCGCGCCGCGGCGGTGGCGGTCAGATCGGCTGCGTCATCCAGCGCGCCAGTCGCGCCAGCAGACCGTCGGATCGGGGCGCGGCGGGTGGTTCCGGCGCATCGGAGGCGAGAATCCGATCGTAGAAATATTCCAGGAAGCGGGCGTCGTTCGGCTCGGTGATGGTGAACTGGTCGTCGCCGACCAACACCGTGTAGTCGTAGAAGAACGGCCCGAGTAACGGCACGTTGGCGGTGACCGCGGGTTCCTTCGAGATCGTGAAATTGGACGGATCGAGGTCGTGCGCGGCCATCGCCTGTTCGAGCCGCGGCAATTGGCGCAGGAATTGAGACTCGAACCCCCGGCCGGTGCTTTGCAATGTAATCGGCATTCGCGCTCCCGCTGGCGCGCCCAGGATGCGGATCCAAGAAGCGGACCCAAGGCTGCGCGGTGTTGGCGGGAGTTGGTCGCCCCGAAGGCAACGGGAGTTCAATTGGCCGAATCCGGGACAACCCGGCAAGCTGACTGAAGCGAATCAGATTGAAGCGGCCGAAGCTGGTTCGCAAAACGGCAGCGGGGGCGGGCTCAGCCAAGCCGAACCCGCCCCCGTTACGTCGCCGCATCCATCGAACGTCCCCGACTGAGCGGAGCGTTTCGATGGACCCGGCGTTGCGCCAAATAGTGGCTTACTTCTTCGCGGGCGCAGCGGGAGCCGGCGCCGGCGCGGCGGCGACAGCGGTCGCACCGTTCCAGTACTTCGGGAACCAGCTGGTGTTGGTGACCAGCGCCAGGTGAACGAGGATCGCGATCACGGTGACGCTGCCGAGCAGCAGGGGAAGACCAACGGTCGGGTTGACCACAGTCCAGATTCTACCTTGATTCATGTTCGATACCCCTTAGTGCAGCCACGGCGAATAAACATACGCCAGGAAATGAGCAACGATCGCGATCGCGCCGAAGACGCGGGTGCCGTCGATCACATGCTTGTGGAGCTCTTCCGATTCCGCGATTGTCAGACCGGTGGGCCAGACCTTGTTCGGATCGTCCGCCATAATAATACCTCCTGAGAGACTTCGATCAGTGCCGTGCTGAACTCGCACGATGAGTATCGCTCGCTGATGCGCCGGACGGGCCTTCGCCTGGAGTTGTCGTGGATGCCGTTCGACACCCGCTTGGCTCCAGCCGACAGATCCGTTCGGGATGAGAGCTCCGGTCCGAAACCCTTCCAAAATCGATGGTAAGGTCAAAACCGGACAGCACTCTCACGCATTGTCAATTTATCGTGACAACTAACTTTGTCAACTTGACATGACATGAAAAATTGTCCGGGTCATTCCGGACGTGAACCGAAATGCTGTCCTGTACAGCCGTATGGTCACCTGCGCTTCACCGATTTGGCTGTCATCCAGACCCCGGCAAGGCTCGGTTCATGTCGTCGTCGGTTCCGGTTGATCCCGGACACATTCTCCGCGTCTAGCGCGGCTTTTGTTGCGGCTTCAGCGCGAAGCCGGAGCATCCACGTTGCGCGGTCGAAATGCCGCGGTACTTTCAAATCAGACGCGCGGGCAGCGTCGCTCGACACCAGCCGCGATCAGGTCGAAGCTGGTCCATCGACTCCCCGGGCCGTGGGGATTCGATGGACCGAACTTCAGTCAGGTTCCTGATAACCGACTTACTTCTTGGCCGGGGCGGCAGGAGCGGGCGCGACAGCAGCGGCGACCGTCTTGCCGTTCATGAACGACGACACCCAGGTGGTGTTGGTCAGGATCGCGAAGTGCACCAGCAGGGCGATCACGGTGACGCCGCCGAGCAGCGCCGGCAGGCCGACGCTCGGATTGACCACAGTCCAGATTCTAGCTTGATTCATGTTCGATACCCCTTAGTGCAGCCAGGGCGAATAAACATACGCCAGGAAATGAGCGACGATCGCGATCGCGCCGAAGACGCGCGTGCCGTCGATGACGTGCTTGTGAAGTTCTTCCGATTCCGCGATTGTCAGACCGGTGGGCCAGACCTTGTTCGGATCGTCTGCCATGATAACTACCTCCTGAGACTACGATCAGTTCCGCGCTGAAATCAGGGCGCAGATGTTCGTTCGCTGTACAGCGAACGGATCGCCCGATTGCAGCATTTGGCGTTATTGCAATCTGGATCGTTTCACCGCGGCGCGGGCCGAACGAATTCGGCGCAAGCCTCGCTGCTGACGATCCAAACTCGTGAGGCGATGTCGAAACACCCGACGCCTTCACGCGTAGTCAACTTATCGTGACGAGTAGTTCTGTCAATTTGGAATGACACCGCGCGTTGTCGTGGTGATCACCGAACCGTCGTGCGAACGCCTGACACGCGCGGCGAAGTTGCCTTACTGCGATCGGATGAGTGTGATGCGGGCCAGTAACGAGGTGTGCGACAATTCAAAAACTTAGAGTGGGCCAGGCGCAGCGAGCCCGCCGACCAACCTAAAATTGGCGCGGCGTTGCTTCTGACGAGCCGTTCGAGGTGGGCTGCACTCCCGTCAGTCCTGTCCCTCACTCCCGCCCAACCCGTTCCGGCCCGGACGATAAGTCATCACCGCGCAGGCGATGGCGAGCACCAGGATGGCGCCGCTTTCGTACAGCAAATTGGCCGGCGGCTGGTCCTTGCCCTGCAGGATCAACAGCCGCGCCAGCGCGGTGATGGCGATGAACAAGGGCAGCGTGATCGGGATCTTCTTGCTTTCGTAATAGACCCCGACCATCGCCAGCACCTCGACATAGATGAACATCAGCAGCAGGTCCTTGAGTTCGACGCGCAGCCCGATCGCGGTCTCGTAGACTTCCTGCGCCATCGCGACCACGGCGAACGCGCCGATCACCACCAGGAAAAGATTTTCGAGCAGCTGGATGATCTTGCGCAGCAGCGGCAGGGTCGGGGTCGGGGTCGCGGGCGTCGGGTGGTCGGTCATCGTTCAAATCCAATGCTTGATCCGGCAAGCCGCGGCGATCGAGTCGACGCCGCGGCGGCCGTCCTTGAGGTGAATTGCGCGCAAGCGGGCGGGCAGGTCGCCGCTATGCCGCAACTCGGCTGACGGGACGCTGACGCGTGGATCGCATCGGGCGGCTTGCGGGTAGCGCGTAGCCCGGATGAGCACAGCGATATGCGGCAATGGCCGACGTGGAGACCCCCGATGTCCTGCGCTCATCTGGGCTAGGCCCGGGGTCTCGCTGTGCTTGCCGGAGCTATGCTTGCCGATCCGAGCACTGCTCAATCAGTTGACCAGGAATCCCCTCAACTTCTGAGTCACAGCCCTTGCCGTGACTTTGTCGAGCTTGCCAGCGCGCCGTTCGATCCTTGAGGGTTCGATGCATGCGATCTTTGCCACGCGGATGACCGATGGGGCCGGAAGGCCGGCGCGGACGAGGTCATCGACAGCGATATCGCAAGGCCACGGTGCATTGTCGGCGCTGGTAATCATAGCTACCCAGATCACACCGAATGGTACGAGCTTTCGGTTGGAAATCACGAGGGCAGGGCGGCGTTTCTCGGCCAGCCGATCGGCGTATGGGAAAGGAACGACGACGATATCGAAGGGATCGAAACGTTCGGCCAGTTCGCTCGTCTTGACTGTTGAAGTACTGGAAATGATAGTCTTCGGCTTTCTCACGAAAATCTCTTCGGGCGGCACCGTGCTTGCTGATCGTCAAAAGGCATGAAAGCTATAATTTGTCATACGCCGTTTCATCTGCCTCCGACGTCCATTCAGAAAAGGTTGCAAACGGATCGTCGCCTGCTTCGACTGCCTTGTCGAGCACGACGCCTGCGTCGGTCACGCGATAGCGCAAGGTGTCTCCAGGCTTCAGCTTCAGTTGCTCGCGGATCTCGCGCGGGATCACAGTCTGGCTCTTGACCGAGACCTTTGAAAAAGCGGGAGGACGATCAATATTGCGGTTCATATCGTAGGATAACTTACTGACTTACGATCTGCAAACAAACCAGTTGACCGAGGCATGTCGTCTGGACTATATTCCTATATATCCCGCCCCATCGAGGGGCGCGTTGCCGGGACGCTGGTCGTCGCGGGGCGGGGTGCGGCGCCTGCGGGCGGGGGAGGACGTCTCCTTCCGCACTCGGGACGCCCTGGGTCGCCGTCCGGCCCCACTACGGGGGTCTGCCACTTGTTAGTTGGCTGGACGCGGCACAGGTGAACGGCGGGAAATCCGCCGGGATCAGCGGGTCGACTGGCTCGCGCCTGTGCCCGGAAGCACGGCCCTGGGGCGCAAAATCGCCGCGGTGGAGCGTCGAAAGGCGTTCCGCGACCGGGCGTCGATGCGTCGGCGTTGGGCCGCGGTTACTTACCAAAGGCGCGCCTTTCGGCGCTCCGCCTCCCTCACCGGGAGGTCTCAGGCGGCAAGGCACGGCGGTCCCCGCCGGGCGGCGCGTCGTCCTGCCCTCGACCCAGCCCGACATTCAGCCCATGCAGCGAAAGGAGCGCGCGATGACCCGACGACCCGGATTGCGATTGGAAAGTGCGGCGATGCGCGCCGAGCGGCGCGCGGAAGCGGAGGCGCTGGACGCGTTCAGCGAGGTGCGTGACGGCTGCCGCCGCGCGGTTCAACGCGGCCTGTCGGCCTATGTCAACGGTGCGCGAGATTGCCCGATGAAAGTCTGCCGGCGGGCGCGGGACTGCGTCAGCGACAGTTTTGCCTGTCTGACGCGCCGCCGCCGGCCGGTGCTGTCGCCGCTCGACGAAACCATCGCGATCGACGGGCTGTATCAGTTCATCACCGAGACGGAGCGGACATGACGCGCGGGCGGCGGGCGCGTTGACCGGTTACCACCACTGCTGCCCTCATCCTGAGGAGCCCGGCTTTGCCCGCAGGGCGAAGTCGGGCGTCTCGAAAGATGAGCGCGGTCATCCTCATGGTTCGAGACGCGCGCCTGCGGCGCGCTCCTCACCATGAGGGGCTTTGCCATGCGGTGCGCGCGATTGCCACACCGCCGTTACTCCGGCCCACGCCGTCATTCCGGGGCGCACGCAGCGAAGCTGCGGGCGAGCCCGGAATCCATACTCCGCAGCGGCGCGTGGTGGCACAGCGCCCAACTCATTCAGGCCAGGGGCTATGGATTCCGGGCCTGCACGTCGCGTCGGCTGCGCCGACCCGGCGCGCATCCCGGAATGACGAACGTGAATGAGACGCACGTCTTGATTAGCCCGGGAATCGCGCCCCGGACCCGAAATTCCGGGCCCGCGAAGCGCCTACTCGTCCTCGTCGTCGGCCTTCTTGCCGCCGATGGTCTTCAGCTTGGCGAACACCGCGTCGACGTTGAGGTCGTCCTGGTCCTTCTCGGAGGGCTCGAATTCGGACTCCTTGCGGGTGGTCTCGGAGGCCGGCAGCAGCGTTGCGCCACCGTAGCCCTGGTCGGTCGGCTTTTCCTTGGCGGCGCGCTGCACCTCGAAATCGAGCTCGATCTGCGAGCACAGGCCGAGCGTCACCGGGTCCATCGGCGTCAGCGTCGAGGCGTTCCAGTGGGTGCGGTCGCGGACCGAGGCGATCGTGGTCTTGGTGGTGCCGACCAGCCGCATCACCTGGCTGTCCTTCAGCTCGGGATGGTTGCGCACCAGCCACAGGATCGCGCTCGGCCGTTCGTGGCGGCGCGACACCGGCGTATAGCGCGGGCCCTTCTTCTTCGATTGCGCCGGCAGCGTCACCCGGCTTTCGCCGAGCTTGAGCCGGTAATCCGGGTCCTTCTCGCCCTTTTCGATCTCGTCGCGGGTCAATTGTCCGGTCGAGATCGGGTCCATGCCCTTGATGCCTTGCGCGGCGTCACCGTCGGCGATGGCGCGGATCTCCAAGGGGTGCATCTTGGTGAAGTCGGCGACCTGGTCGAACGACAGCGCAGTATTGTCGACCAGCCAGACCGCGGTGGCCTTCGGCATCAGCGGGGCGTTGCTCATGGCAAATCTCCTTTGCGCTCCGCCCACCTTTTTTGGAGGCGGAGCCGTCTGGTCATCGGTGATGACGGGAATTAGACGCCTATATAAGCTGTCAGGGGGTAGCCGCGCAATGGTCTGGCGAACGGCCTTGACAGGGCCGCAAAGCCGTCCCAAGTCGTTGGCGGTAACGTCCATAGCCGAAACGCCAATTGGCGACGACCGTTCGCGATGCGATGGTACGGCGAACAGGTCCCGGATCGCTGAAATGCTGGCCAAACCGCCCCTGAAGATCGTGCTTTGCTCGCCGCGGGGCTTCTGCGCCGGCGTGGTGCGGGCGATCGACACCGTGGAGCGGGCGCTGACGCTGTATGGCGCCCCGGTCTATGTCCGCCACGAGATCGTGCACAACCGCTATGTGGTCGACAGCCTGCGCGCCAAGGGCGCGATTTTCGTCGAGGAACTGGCGGAAATCCCCGATACCCAGGCGCCGGTGGTATTTTCCGCCCATGGGGTGCCGAAATCGGTCCCGGCCGACGCGCTGCAGCGCAATTTCTTCTCGCTCGACGCTACCTGTCCGCTGGTCACCAAGGTGCACCGCGAGGCCGCGATCCATTTCAAGCGCGGCCGCGAGATCCTGCTGATCGGGCATTCCCACCACCCCGAGGTGGTCGGAACGCTGGGGCAGTTGCCGCCGGGTGCGGTCGAATTGATCGAGACCGCTGCGGACGCCGCCTCGTTCGTGCCGAAGGACCCGGACAATCTGGCTTTCGTGACCCAGACCACGCTGTCGATCGACGACACCGCCGAGATCGTGACCTTGCTGCGGCAGCGGTTCCCGAACATCTCCGGGCCGCACAAGGAAGACATCTGCTACGCCACCACCAACCGCCAGGCCGCGGTGAAGAAGGTGGCGCCGATCGTCGACGCGATGATCGTGGTCGGCGCGCCGAATTCGTCGAATTCGCAGCGGCTGCGCGAGGTCGCCGAGCGCGAGGGCTGCAAGGTCGCGGTGCTGGCACAGCGTGCCGGCGACATCGACTGGAACCTGTTCGAAGGCATCACCAGCCTCGGCATCACCGCGGGGGCCTCCGCCCCGGAGGTGATCGTCGAGGAAATCATGGGCGCGTTTGCCGAGCGCTACGATCTGCGCGTGGAGACGATTTCGGCCGCGGAAGAGAACGAGTTCTTCCCGCTGCCGCGTGCTTTGCGGCCCGACGCGGCCGAGTAGGATCTATGGCGGTCTATACCGACGTCGCCGCCGATGATCTCGCGGAATTCCTCAAGGGCTACGACATCGGCGACCTGCTGTCCTACAAGGGCATCGCCGAGGGCGTCGAGAACACCAACTTCCTGCTGCGTACCAGCAAGGGCTCTTTCATCCTCACGCTGTACGAGAAGCGCGTCGCGGCGGACGACCTGCCGTATTTCCTGTCGCTGATGGCGCATCTGGCAAGCCGCGGCGTGCGCTGTCCGCAGCCGCAGACCAACCGCAGCGGCGCGGTGTTCGGATCGCTGATGGGCCGGCCCGCGGCGATCATCAATTTTCTTGAAGGCGTCTGGCCACGGCGGCCGAACGTGGCGCAATGCGCCGGCGTCGGCGAAGGGCTGGCGAAGATGCACATCGCCGGCCGCGATTTTCCGCTGGTGCGGAAGAATCCGCTGTCGGTTGCGGGCTGGCGGACGCTGTTCGAACAATCGGCGGCGGGCGCCGATCCGTTGCAGCACGGCTTGCACGCGCTGCTGCGCGCCGAACTCGATTTTCTCGAACACGCCTGGCCGAAGCATCTGCCGGAAGGCGTGATCCACGCCGATCTGTTTCCCGACAACGTGTTCTTCATCGGCGACACGCTGTCCGGGCTGATCGACTTTCCGTTCGCCTGCAACGACATCCTGGCCTATGACGTGGCGATCTGCCTGAACGCCTGGTGCTTCGAGCCGGATCATTCCTTCAACGTCACCAAGGCGCGGGCGTTTCTCGGCGCCTATGGCCGCGAGCGCGCGCTGACCGCGGCCGAGCAAGACGCGCTGCCGCTGCTGGCGCGTGGTGCCGCGCTGCGATTTCTGCTGACCCGGCTGGTCGATTTTCTCAACGTTCCGGTCGGCGCTTTGGTGCGGCCGAAGGACCCGCTGGAATACGTCCGCAAGCTGCGCTTCCATCAGACCGTGAACAGCATCAGTGACTACGGCGTCACCGCGTCGGGGCAGGTCTCGTGAGCGCCCCCGCCGTGATCGTCCACACCGACGGCGCTTGCTCCGGTAATCCCGGTCCCGGCGGCTGGGGCGCGATTCTGAAGTTCGGCGAAATCGAAAAAGAACTGAAGGGCGGCGAGCCGCACACCACCAACAACCGGATGGAATTGCTGGCGGCGATCTCGGCACTGGAAGCGCTGACCAAGCCGTGTTCGGTCGATCTCTACACCGACAGCCAGTATGTCAAGATCGGCATCGGCAGCTGGATTCACAACTGGAAGCGCAACGGCTGGAAGACCGCCGACAAGAAGCCGGTGAAGAATGTCGACCTGTGGCAGCGGCTCGACGCCGCGCTGAAGAGCCACGAGGTGCGTTGGCACTGGGTCAAGGGCCACGCCGGCCACGACGAGAACGAGCGCGCGGATCAGCTCGCGCGGGACGGGCTCACCGAAAACCGGCTGAAGTCGCGGATCGGCTGAGGTTGCCATGCGGCGCACGCCGCCAGCTCATTGCTGGCCGAACCGGCGGAATTGACTCAGCGCTGTCATCGTTGAAACTTATCCTCCTGGCGGCAGTCCGGCTTATCATCGGCCGTCTTCACCGAGCGCCGACGGCAGCGGCGGCACGGCAGACCGCAGCGGCCGCAAGGGTCGCAGTCAAGGGAAACGATGCGTTCGCATTGGCTGATCGGACTTATCTTCGCCGCGGGGCTGAACGCTCCGGCGGCCGCCGCGGGCCTCAAGTTGCTGCAGATCCCGGCAGACGCCGCCGGCCCCGCCATCACGGTTGCCGCCTGGTATCCGAGCGCGGACGCGCCGTCCGCGGTCACGTTTGGCCCGTTCACGGTGAGCGCCGCCAAGGATGGTGCGATCACCGGCCAGGGGTTGCCGCTGGTGATCCTGTCGCATGGGCGTGGTGGCTCCTTCGTCGGCCATCACGATACGGCCGAGCATTTGGCGGATGCCGGCTTCGTGGTGGCGGCACTCAACCATCCGGGCGATACCACGCTGGACAAGAGCCGGATCGGCGATTTCTCGATCTACTTCCAACGCCCGTTGGACGTGAAGCGGGTGATCGACTACATGACCGGGGCCTCGCCATTGGCGGCGGCCATCGATCCCAACCGGATCGGCCTTTATGGGTTTTCGCGCGGCGGCTATACCGGGCTGGTCGCCATCGGCGCCAACCCCGATTTTGCCGCGGCGATGCCGCTTTGCGAAGGCCGGACCGACAAGGTCTGCGACCGGATCCGGGCGCGGGAATTTCCCAGCCAACCGCTGACCCACGACCGCAGGATCAAGGCCGCGGCGATCGCCGATCCATTATCGGTGTTTTTCACCGCCGACAGCTTTGCCGGGGTCACGATTCCGGTCCAGCTCTGGGCCTCGGAAACCGGCGGCGACGGCGTCGAGCCGGCAACCATTGAGGCGGTCGATGGCTGGCTGAAAACGCCGCATAGTTTCAAGAAGGTCGCACACGCGCAGCACTTCTCGTTTTTCGCCGTCTGCCCCGGGACTATCGCTGATCATGAGCCGACGATCTGCAAGGATGCGCCGGGATTTGATCGCGCCGAATTCCACCACAGGCTCAACGATGAACTCACCGCGTTCTTCCGCGCGCATCTCTGAGCGCCAGGCCGAATCTGGCGACAGCGCGACGCCTGCAGGAGACCCGCAGGCCTCATCGTTCGAACGACGCGGTTTACAGCTGTCCCAGCAGCGTATCGCCGCCCGACACTTCGACCTTGCCGGGATTCGGTTCGAGGTTGAGCTTGGTCACGACGCCGTCCTCGACCAGCATCGAATAGCGCAGCGAGCGTGTCCCAAGTCCGAAGCCGGAGCCGTCCATCTCCATGCCGATCGCCTTGGTGAATTCGGCATTGCCGTCGGCGAGAAACACCGCCTCGTCGCGCTGGTCGGTGTCGCGCTTCCAGGCGTTCATCACGAAGGCATCGTTGACCGAGACCACCGCGATTGTGTCGACGCCCTTGTCCTTCAGCGCATAGGCATTGAGAAAGATGCTCGGCAGGTGCATCTTGTGGCATGTGCCGGTGTAGGCGCCTGGCACAGCGAACAAGGCGACTTTCTTGCCCTTGAAGATGTCGTCAGTGGTCTTCACCTGCGGACCTTCCGCTGTCATCACGCGGAATTTCGCCTCGGGCAGCTTGTCGCCAACCTTGATCGCCATCGTCTATTTCTCCCTGAATGTGCACGGGTTTGTAGCCTGCAGCCGCGGCGATGACAATATTCAGCGGGGGTAAAGCGGGCGGTGCCCGGCGATCACGGTTGTGTCATCAACGAGGTGCGAAGGAGCTTGCAGCAAACCGCGGCGCCCTTATCCCGAGGAGCGGCGTCTTCGCCGCGTCTCGAAGGTTGAGGGATGTTCATCCTGATGGTTCGAGACGCGCGCAACATGCGCGCTTCTCACCATGATGGAAGGCAGAAATCCGCCGCCTTAAGCCGCAGCCGACTTCTTCTCGTCACGCAGTTCGCGGCGCAGGATCTTGCCGACGTTGGTCTTCGGCAGATCGGTGCGGAACTCGATCTGCCGCGGCACCTTGTAGTTGGTGAGCTGCGTATGGCAGAACTTGATGATCTCCTCGGCGGTCAGATCGGGGTCCTTCTTCACCACGAACGCCTTCACCGCCTCGCTGGTACGCTTGTCGGGAACGCCGACGACGGCGCATTCCACCACACCGGGATGGCTGGCGATCACTTCCTCGACCTCGTTCGGATAGACGTTGAAGCCGGAGACCAGGATCATGTCCTTCTTGCGGTCGACGATCTTGGTGAAGCCGTCCGGCATCATGACGCCGATATCGCCGGTGCGGAAGAAGCCGTCGGCGGTCATCACCAGAGCGGTCTCGTCCGGTCGGTTCCAGTAGCCGGCCATGACTTGCGGCCCCTTGGCGCAGATTTCGCCGGCCTGGCCGAGCGGCACCTCGTTGCCGGCGTCGTCGCGGATCGAGATGTAAGTTGACGGCATCGGAACGCCGATTGTGCCGTTGAATTCGGCCAGTGTCGCCGGATTGCAGGTCAAGACCGGCGCGGTCTCCGACAGGCCGTAGCCTTCGGCGAGCGGGCAACCGGTCATCTTCAGCCAGGCCTCTGCCACCGGACGTTGCACGGCCATGCCGCCGCCGTTGGAAATCTTCAGCTTGGAGAAATCGACCTTGTCGAAGCCCGGCGAGTGCAACAGGCCATTGTACAGCGTATTGACCGCCGGGAAGCTGTTGACCTGATACTTCATCAGTTCCTTGATGAAACCTGGCATGTCGCGCGGATTGGGAATCAGCAGATTGACGCCGCCGGCGCGCATGCCCAGCAGGTAGCAGGCGGTCAGCGCAAAGATGTGATACAGCGGCAGCGCGCAGACGATGAACAATTGTTCGACGCGCGGTGGCTTTGCCAGCGCCGGTTGCAGCCAGGCGTCGTTCTGCAGCACGTTGGCGAGGATGTTGCGGTGAAGCAGCGTCGCGCCCTTCGAGACGCCGGTGGTGCCGCCGGTGTATTGCAGGAAGGCGACGTCGTCCGGCCCGAGCTTCGGCTTGTTCAGCGTCATGCCGCGGCCCGCCGCCACGGCGTCGTTGAAGCTGACGGAGCCCGGCAGCGAGAACGCCGGCACCATCTTCTTGACCCGCCGCACCACGACGTTGACGATTACGCCCTTGAGGCCGAGCATGTCGCCCATGCTGCCGACGATGACGTGCTTGACCGCGGTGCGCGCGACCACCTGCTGCACCGTGGTAGCGAAGTTCTCCAGCACGATGATCGCCTCGGCGCCGGAGTCCTTGAGCTGATGCTCGAGTTCGCGCGGCGTGTAGAGCGGATTGACGTTGACCACGGCGAAGCCGGCGCGCAGCACCGCGGCGGTAGCGACCGGATATTGCAGCACGTTTGGCATCATCAGCGCGACGCGGGCGCCCTTCTGCAATCCCTTGCCCTGCAGATAGGCGCCGAGCGCGGCCGACATCTCGTCGAGTTCGCGATAGGTGATCGCCTTGTCCATGCAGATGAAGGCCTTGCGGTCGCGGAATTTCGCGAAGCTTTCCTCCAGCAGTTCGACCAGTGACGAATATTGCGTCAGGTCGATATCCGCGGGCACGCCGGCCGGGTAGTGCTTGAGCCAGATCCGCTCCATGGTGTTTCCCTCGTTTGGCTTTCCCGGAGCGAAGCGCTCCACCATTTTTTGATTGTCGCACATCGCCCCGGCGCGGCGAATTCGCCGAAAGACGCGCCGATCCGTCTGGAGTTATTCGGAAGTGCAGCCTTGCCGTGGCGCGGCTGCTTGTTGATGGAAGTATTGAGCAAACTGGCGGCCGAACGCAAGCTTTGGCGCGTCGCGGAACCTGCCGCCGGCCGAATCGGGCGATCCAGCGCGCGTCAAGTCCGGGGGGAAGGCTTTGCCTCGGCGCGTGGCTTGGCTTCGCCGCCGGCGCTGTTCGGGGCGGGCTTGGGCTTGGCCGGCTTCGGCTTGGGCTTCGCCGGCGTG
>NZ_JACABA010000004.1:138335-287694 GCF_013377015.1 Rhodopseudomonas sp.
GGCGTGGCCGTGGCGGCGGTCTCGGCCGGCTTCTTCGCGCCGGCCGGTTTGGCGGGCGGCTTGGCGCTCTTGGTGTCGACCGTCACCGAGACCCGGGGGTCGGACTTGTCGCCCGATTTGGATTCCTTGGCCTCGGTCTGCGGCTTGGTGTCGGGCTTGGTGTCGGGCTTCTTGGCCACGCGCTTCTTCTTGCCGGGCTTGCGCACCTGCTTTTCCGCATCGTCGTCGATCGCGGCAGCCAACGCGGCGCCGGTCCGCTTCGGTCCGGTGTAAACCACCACGGGTTCGGTCGCCTCCGGCGCAGCCGCGATCATGTCGACCGGCCGCAGCACCGGCGGCTGCAGGCCGGCGGTGAAGAAGGCCAGCGCCGGCGAGCCGGCATTGGCGACGTTCTCGTCCTCGGGCGCTTCGTCGCTAGACGGCCGCTTGCGCTTGCCGCCGCACATCTCGTCGCGCAGATTCGGCGGCGCGGCGGCGATCGGCGCCAGATTGTCGACGGTGCCGAGCGCCGGCATCAGCCAGGACAGCGAATTGTTGGCAAAGCCGCGCTCGAGCATCTGCGCCGCCTTCACGGCGCGGTCCTGGCCCGACGACGCGCCGAGCACCACCGCGATCAGGCGCCGGCCGTTGCGGGTCGCACTGGCGACCAGATTGTAGCCGGAGGCGCAGATGAACCCGGTCTTGAATCCGTCGGCGCCGGGATAGCGGCCGATCAGCCGGTTGAAATTATGGGTTACCCGGCGCCCGAACTTGATCGCCGGAATATGCACGAAGTACTCGTATTCCGGCAGGTCGCGGATGATCGCGCGCGCCAGGATCCCGAGGTCACGGGCCGAGGTAATCTGGCCTTCGGCCGGCAACCCGTTCGGGTTGACGTAGCTGGTCTGGGTCATGCCGAGCCTTGCGGCGGCCCGGTTCATCTGCGCGGAGAACCCGTCGATCGAGCCGCCGACGCCTTCGGCCAGTACCACGGCCATGTCGTTGGCCGATTTTACCATCATCATCTTCAGCGCGTTGTCGACGGTGACCTGGGTGCCGGGTCGGAAGCCCATCTTGGACGGCGACTGCGCCGCCGCGACCGGCGATACCGTGAGCAAGGTGTCGAGCGTAAGCCGTCCTTCCTTCACCGCGGTGAGGGTGACGTAGGCGGTCATCATCTTGGTCACCGATGCCGGATACCACGGGTAGGTGGCGTTCTCCGACTGCAGCACCTTGCCGGTTTCGGCCTCGATCAGCAGCAGCGCTTCGGCGCGAGCCGATCGCGGCACGACGACCGTCGCGATCAGCGCCGCGACGACAATGATCCAGGCGAGTTGCGATCTGAACGACGAACTGCGAGTCAGCGTGGGGAGGAAATGCACAATCCGATTCCGGTCCTTTGAGACCTCGCACGACGGAGGTCTTGTCGGTTGACGTTCGGGTTCAAGCGCGTCCGGCCACACTTGGGCACAGCAAGGGCGAACCTATACCGGCTTGCGCTCTCAGAACAGAGCTTGGGAAAACTATTCGGGGATGAAAGGGGCCAAAGTTCGACCTTGCTCAGGTCTTGACAGGCGCGCTTTCCGGCGTCGCGGTCATCTCGGCCCGCGCATTCTCCTCGACCATGAACTGTGCCCGCGCCAGTTCGGCGAAATGGCCGCGGTGCGCCACCAGTTCATCGAAAGTTCCGCTTTCGATCACCCGGCCGTTGTCGAATACCAGGATCCGGGTGGCATGCCGGATCGTCGACAGCCGGTGCGCGATCACGAAGGTGGTGCGGCCCTTCATCACCTCGTCGAGCGCGAGGTTGACCTTGGCCTCGGTGACAGCGTCAAGCGCGCTTGTTGCCTCGTCGAGGATCAGGATCGGTGGATCCTTCAGCAGCGCGCGCGCGATCGACAGTCGCTGCCGCTCGCCGCCGGACAGCATCCGGCCGCGCTCGCCCGCATTGGTTTCGAATTTCTGCTCGCTGCGTTCGATGAACTCCAGCGCCTGCGCCCGCGCCGCGGCGATCCGCATTTCCTCGTCGGTGGCGTTCGGCTTGCCGACCCGCAGATTGTCGGCGATCGAACGGTTGAACAGCAGCGCTTCCTGAAACACCACGCCGATATTTCGGCGCAGCGCCGACAGCGTCAATCCACGGACGTCCATGCCGTCGACCTTGATATGGCCGGATTGCGGATCGAACGCGCGATGCAGCAGCGCGATCGCGGTGGATTTGCCGGCGCCGGTGGCGCCGACCAGCGCGATGGTCTGGCCCGGCAGCGCGGTGAACGACAGGTCTTCGACCGCCGGCCGCTTGCCGTCATAGGAAAACGACACATCGTTGAATTCGACCAGCCCCGACAGCCGACCGGTGTCGATCGCGTCGGGTCGGTCGCGCACCGCCGGCACCGCGTCGAGCACGTTGAAGAATTCCTGCAGCCGGGGCGCTTCCATGAATACGTTGTTGATGAAGGCGACCACCTGTTCGAGTTTCTGGATCAGCATCGTGGCGAAGGAGACGAACATCACGATCTCGCCGACGCTGGTCAGGCCCTGCTGATGCAGCAGGATGCCGACGCTGAAGATCGCCAGCACGGTGATGGTGGTCGAGGCCCGGGTGATCACGGTGACCAGCGCCCACCACGACAGCACCGGCATCTGCGCCGCCAGCAGCTTGTCGGCGACGAAGCGCAGGCTCTGCACCTCGGCGTCGATCCGCACGAAGCTTTGTACCAGCGCGACGTTGCCGAGCGCGTCGGAGGCGCGCGCCGACAGGTTGCCGTAATGCTCCTCGACCTCGTTCTGCATGCCGTAGGTCTTGCGCACCACCAGCGTCGTCAGCACGGTGAACACCACGCAGAGAATGAACAGCAGGCTCGCCAGCCGCCAGTTGATGTAGACCGACAGCGGCAGCAGCACGACCAGCGACATGATCGCAGCGAAGTGTTCGCGGAAGAAACCGAGCCACAGCCGCCACAGCGCATCGGTGCCGTTCAGCATCACTTTCATCAGCCGGCCGGAATGGGTGCCGGTGTGAAACGTCAGCGGCAATTGCATGATGTGTTCGAAATAGCTGGTCAGCACCGCCTGACGCTGGCGATGCGCCAGCCGGTCGGCGTGCAGTGCGACCGCGGCGCCGCACCCGATTGTGAACAGGCCGAACGCGACCCAGGCGCCGAGCAGCGGCCAGGGCGATGCGACCGTCGCTTCCAATGCACCAGTGGAGAGATTGCCGGACAACACGTCGATGATGCGGCCGAACAGCACCGGTTCGGCGAATTGTGCAGCGGCCAGCAACAGATTGGCGGCGGCGAGGATCCAGCCCAGCCGCGCTTCCTTGCCGAGCAGTTCGAGGACGCGGGTATAGAGGCGAAACAGCGACATGGCCGGCCCTGGTGATGCGGATTTGGCTATCGTTAGAACATTTCACGGCACAGAGGAATTCGGTTCCATCGGCCTGGCGGCGTGGACGTGACGCCGGGCGGCAACGTGCCGCAGCCGGGGCGGGGAGCGAATCGGGCGGCCGGGCGGCCGCATTTCTCCTCGAAATATAGGCTGCGGCGGGTCTTCGCGGCGTTCCGCGCCGGGTTCCAACTATCGGAACTCAAAGCAACATTTCTGCCATGCAGGTATCCTGGTCTTGATCTCTGTCAAGCGCCCTTGACGGGTGGAGTGACATGATCACCATGCGCAACACGAACCGAACCTGGGACCGATCGCGAGCCCGTTGCGCCGTTCACTTGGAGCCTTGCCGTGGGTGACCTGATCTTTCCCATCAATCCCGATGCCGCGCTCGGCATTCACGTCGCGCTGTCGGCCGGGATCGTCGCGGCGATCATCGCGGTCGCGGCCTGGCTACGCGAAAGGCGAGCGGGCGCCCGCGCCGACGTTCCGTACGAAGGCGGCGTGCTGCCGGCGGCGCCGCCGCAGGGGCCGCTGAACGCGCCGTATTTCCTGATCGCGGCGTTGTTCGTGATTTTCGACATGGAGGCGGCGATCCTGTTTGCCTGGGCGGTGGCGGCCCGCGACACCGGCTGGCTCGGCCTGATCGAAGCCGCGGTGTTCATCGGCGTGCTGCTGCTGGCGCTGGTTTATCTATGGGTCGACGGCGCGCTCGACTGGTCGACGAGGCGGCGCAAATGAGCTTTTCCCCGCAAGGCCCGGTCGAGCAGGTCTCGGTCGAAGAGCATATGGCGCGCAGCAATTTGTTCACGCGTCTTGAAGACCTGACGGCGTGGTCGCGCAAGAACAGCCTGTGGCCGTTCAATTTCGGGCTGTCGTGCTGCTACGTCGAGCAGGTCACGGTGCTGACGCCGGTCTACGACCAGGCCCGGTTCGGCGCCGAGGTGATCCGCGCCTCGCCGCGGCAGGCCGATCTCTTAGTGGTGTCCGGCACCGTGTTTCACAAGATGGCGGCGCCGCTGCTGCGGTTGTACGAACAGATGCGAGCGCCGCGCTGGGTGATCTCGATGGGCGCCTGCGCCAATTCGGGCGGCATGTACGACATCTATTCGGTGGTGCAGGGCGTCGATCGCTTCATTCCGGTCGACGTCTATATTCCCGGCTGCCCGCCGCGGCCGGAAGCGATGCTCGATGCGCTGATCATGCTGCAGCAGCAGGTCGGCACCGAGCGGCGGCCGCTCGGTGTCACCGTCGGCAACAGTGCCGGGCTCGGTTTCGACGCGCCGCGACGGCGCGACGAGCGCCGCGACGTCCGCATGGCGCAGACGCTGCTCGACCCGCCGGAGACGTTGTGAGCGCGGCCGGAGTCGTCAGCGACCTCCGCGCGCGGTTCGGGCCCGCGGTACTGGCCGAGCAGGTCACGCGCGACTCGTTTCCGACGTTGTGGATCGCGACCGACGCCGCGCCGGCAGTGCATCGGTTCCTGAAGCACGAGATCGAGCAGCCATTCCGGATGCTCGCTGATCTGTGGGCGATCGACGAGACCGCGCGGCAGCACCGCGACGGTCAGCCGCCGTCGGGTGTCACCGTCGCCAGCCACCTGATCTCGCATGACCGCAACGCCGACATTCGGCTCAAGGTGCCGCTCGAAGCCGATTATCCGCGCGCGCAATCGATCGCCGGCGTGTTTCCCAACGCCGAATGGTACGAGCGCGAAGCATTCGACATGTTCGGCGTCGAGTTCGTCGGCCGGCCGCACCATCTGCGCATCCTGCTGCCGCCCGGTTGGGAAGGCCATCCGATGCGCAAGGACCAGCCCGGCCGCGCCACCGAACGCGCGCCGTTCAACATGACCGCCGCTCTGTTCGATGCCAAGGAACATGCGCTGGCGGCCAATCCGCAGGCATTCGGGCTGCCGACCCAGCGCGACGGCGTCGAATTGATGATCCTGAACTATGGCCCGCACAGCATGGCGACGCATGGCGTGTTTCGCGTCGTGCTGGCGCTCGACGGCGAGGAGATCGTCGCGGCAAGGCCCGACATCGGCTTTCATCACCGCGGCGCCGAGAAGATGGCGGAGCGGCAGAACTGGCACAGCTTCCTGCCCTACACCGACCGGGTCGATTACCTCGGCGGGGTGATGGGCGAACTACCGTATCTGCAGGCGGTGGAAAAACTCTGCGGCATCACCGTGCCGGATCGCGCCATGATGGTGCGGGTGATGCTGTCGGAATTCTTCCGCATCATGAATCACCTGCTGTTCTACGGCACCATGGCGCAGGACACCGGCGCGATGTCGCCGGTGTTCTACATGTTCACCGACCGCGAGCACGCCTATCGGGTGATCGAGGCGATCACCGGCGCGCGGATGCATCCGTGCTTCTTCCGGATCGGCGGCTTGTCGATGGACTTGCCGGTCGGCTGGGAGCAGATGGTCCGCGACTTCCTCGACTGGATGCCGTCGCGGCTCGACGATTATGACGGCATGGTGTTGCGCAACGAGATTTTTCGCGCCCGCACCGTCGGCGTCGCCGAATACGACACCGCGGTGGCGCTGGACTGGGGCGTCACCGGGCCGGGGCTGCGCGCCACCGGCTTGGGCTGGGACCTGCGCAAGGCGCGGCCCTATTGCGGCTTCGAGAATTTCGAATTCGACGTGCCGGTCGGCGTGCGCGGCGATTGCTTCGACCGCACCAAAGTGCGGGTCGAGGAAATGCGCCAGTCGCTGCGGATCATCCGGCAATGCGTCGACAACATGCCGGCGGGGCCGATCAAGGCCGATCATCCGCTGACCACGCCGCCGCCGCGCGAGCGCATGCTGCACGACATCGAGAGCATGATCCATCATTTCGTCGGCACCAGCTGGGGGCCGGTCGTGCCCGTCGGCGAGGCCACCGGCCAGGTCGAAACGGTGCGCGGACTGACGCAATTCTCGCTGATCTCCGACGGCGAGACCGCGAGCTACCGCACGCGGATTCGCACGCCGTCATTTCCGCATCTGCAGATGATCTCGGCGGTGGCGCCCGGGATGATGGTGGCCGATCTCGTCGCTTATCTCGGCAGCATCGACTACGTGATGTCGGACGTCGACCGATGACCCTGAGCCCGGCCACCAAATCCGCGATCGTCGAGGCCGCCGCCGCGCACGGCGGGCCGAAGGCCGCGATGCTGGAAGCGCTGAAACTGGTGCAGCAGGCCGAGGGCTATGTCTCGGATGCGAATCTGGCCGAAGCCGCTTTGACGCTCGGCGTTACCACCGCGGAGATCGACAGCCTCGCCACTTTCTACAGCCAGATCTTCCGCTCTCCGGTCGGCGAGACCGTGATCCTGCTGTGCGACGGCCTGAGCTGCTACCTCGGCGGCGCCGACGCGGTGCGCGATGCGGTCATGCAGAAACTCGGCATCGGCTTCGGCGAGACTACGCCGGACGGCAAGTTCACGCTGATCAACATCTGCTGCGTCGGCGGCTGCGACCGCGCGCCGGCGGCGCTGGTCGGGCCGGATCGCACGCTGGTCGGCCCGCTCAGCGCCGATGATCTCACCGCGCTGATCGGAGGCGCGCCATGAGCGAAACGCCGCTGACCGGCCGCGCCCGCGCCGATCGTTCGCCGCACAGCTTCGCCAAATGGCAGCGTATCGGCGGCTATCAGGCGCTGCCGCAGGCGCTGAGCCGGCACAGCCCCGACGCCATCGTGGCGATGGTCGAGGCCGCCGCATTGCGCGGGCGCGGCGGCGCCGGATTTCTCACTGGCACCAAATGGCGCTTAATGCGCGAGGGCGCCGCGAAGGCCGGCGCCGGCGCGCGCTATCTCTGCGTCAATGGCGATGAGACCGAGCCCGGCTCGTTCAAGGACCGGCTGCTGATGGAAGCGCTGCCGCATCAGCTGATCGAGGGCGCGATCATCGCCGCCTATGCAGTCGGCGCCACCGAGGTGATCGCGCTGGTGCGCGACGAATATCGCGCGGCGGCGGTGGCGCTGACCCGCGCCATCGCCGAGGCCGAAGCGGCCGGGCTGCTCGGCCGAAATATTCTCGGCTCCGGATTCGACCTGACCATGCGCGTCCACGCGTCCGCCGGCCGCTACATCGTCGGCGAGGAAACCGCGCTGATCGCCGCGATCGAGGGCGAGCGCCCGGTGCCGCGGCATCGGCCGCCCTATCCGGCGGTGAGCGGGTTGTGGGGCCGGCCGACCACGGTCAACAATGTCGAGACGCTGTCGGCGGTGCCCGCGATCGTCGAGCGCGGCGCCGACTGGTTTCGCGGCCTGTCGCGCACCGACGAAGGCGGCACCAAGCTGTATGGCGTGTCCGGCTGCGTCGCGCGTCCGCAGCTCATCGAGGCGCCGATGGGGACCACCGCGCGCGAGCTGATCGAGCGCGCCGGCGGCATCCGCGACGGCCGCGCACTGCTGGCGTTCCAGCCCGGCGGCGGCGCCACCGGATTTCTCGAAGCCGCCGAACTCGACGTGCCGATGGACTTCGCGCATCTGAAGAAAGTCGGCAGCGCGCTCGGCACCGGCGCGCTGATCGTGCTCGACGATCGCACCTGTCCGGTGGCGGCGATCGGCCGTCACGCGCGATTCTACGCCCGCGAAAGCTGCGGGCTGTGCACGCCGTGCCGCGACGGTCTGCCCTGGGTGTCGAAATTGCTCGACGCGCTGGAAGGGGGGCAGGGGCGGCGCGAGGATATCGAGCTGCTGCACATGCACGTCGATCTCGCCGGCCCCTCCGGCCGCAGCTTCTGCGATCTGATGGCCGGCGCGATGACGCCGCTGAAGAGCGGGCTGCAACGCTTCGGCGATGTATTCGCCGCGCATCTCGACGGCCATTGTCCGGTGGGGCGCGCATGAGCACCACCATCACCATCGACGGACGGCAAGTCGAGGCGCGGATCGGCGACGATCTGTTGTCGGTGTGCCTGTCCTACGGCATCGACGTGCCGTATTTCTGCTGGCACGGCGCGCTCGGCTCGACCGGCGCCTGCCGGCAATGCGCGGTGCGCGTCTATGCCGGCCCCGACGATACCAAGGGG
This sequence comes from Rhodopseudomonas sp., assembly GCF_013377015.1. Lineage (GTDB taxonomy): Bacteria > Pseudomonadota > Alphaproteobacteria > Rhizobiales > Xanthobacteraceae > JARJEH01. The sequence goes on from NZ_JACABA010000004.1 coordinate 146,734, forward strand.
CGGATCGTGATGGCCTGCATGACGTCGATCGCGGAGGGCCAGCGCGTCGCGGTCGCCGATCCGGAGGCCGCGAATTTCCGCGCTCGGGTGATCGAATGGCTGATGACCAATCATCCGCATGATTGCCCGACCTGCGAGGAGGCCGGCTCCTGCCATCTGCAGGACATGACCATCGCCACCGGCCATCACGTCCGCCGCTATCGCTTCACCAAGCGCACCCATCGCAACCAGGATCTCGGGCCGCTCGTGACCCACGAGATGAACCGCTGCATCGCCTGCTATCGCTGCACCCGGTTCTATCGCGACTATGCGGGCGGCCGCGACCTCGACGCGTTCGGCGCCCACAACAATGTGTATTTCGGCCGCGCCGAGGATGGCGTGTTGGAAAGCCCGTTCGCCGGCAATCTCGCCGAGGTCTGCCCGACCGGGGTGTTCAACGACAAGGGCTGGTCGGCGGACTACGCCCGCAAATGGGACATGCGCGCGACGCCGTCAATCTGCCCGCATTGCGCGGTCGGCTGCAATCTTCTGGTTGACGAGCGCGACGGAAGGGTGCGGCGGGCGCAGAACCGCTATCACGGCGCGCTCAACGGTTACTTCTTGTGCGACCGTGGCCGATACGGTCCGCTGCATGTGGTGTCGCCGCAGCGGCTGGCCGTGCCGCTGCTCGGCGGCGTCGCTGCGTCCGAGCATGACGCCACGGCGGCGGCGCATGCGGCGATCGCGGCGGGGGCGATCGGGATCGGCTCGCCGCGCGCCTCGCTGGAATCCAACTACGCGCTGCAGCGGCTGGTCGGGCCGGAGCGGTTCTTCGCCGGCGTCTCCGACGCTGAAGTCAAGCTGCTGCGGCGGATGATCGCGATCCTGCGCGCGGGCCCTGCAAAGATCGCCTCGCTGGCCGAGATCGAGGCGGCCGACGCGGTGCTGGTGCTGGGCGAGGATCTCACCAATGCGGCGCCGAGAATGGCGTTGGCGTTGCGGCAGACCGCGCGCGCCGCCGAGCGCGAATTGGCCGCGCAGAAGGGCGTGCCGCACTGGCTCGACCAGGCGGTCCACACCGCCGGCGAAGGCCGCCGCTCCCCGATCGTGCTGGCGACGTCGGCGCCCGATCCGCTGGACGACATCGCGACACTGTCGCTGCGGCTCGATGCGGAGGCGATCGCGGCGTTCGGCGTCGCGGTGGCGGCGGCGATGCGCGGCAATGTCGCTGAAGGACTAGCCGCCGAAGGACAGGTCAAAGATATCGCCGATGTGCTCGCATCCGCGAAGTGCCCGCTGATCATTGCCGGCGCGTCGCTCGGTGCCGCCGCCATCATCGAGGCTGCGGCCGCGATCGCAGCGGCGCTGGGTAGCCGCGCCCGCATCGCGCTGATCGCACCGGAGGCCAACAGCGTTGGCCTGGCGCTGCTCGGTGGCGACGGCATCGAATCGGCGGCGGCGCTGCTCGAGAGCGGACAGGCGATGACCGCGATCGTGCTGGAGAACGATCTGTTCGAACGCGCGCCGCGCGCCGGCGTCGAGCGGCTGTTCGCCGCCGCCAAGACCGTGGTGGCGCTGGATGCACTCAACACTGAGATAACCGCGCGCGCCGCTATCGCGCTGCCGGTCGCAGCGTTCAGCGAAGCCGCCGGCACCTTCGTCAATTACGAGGGCAGGGCGCAACGCTTCTTCGCCGCCGTGCCGCCGAACCCAGCGATGCCGTCGGCGTGGCGCCGGATCGCGGCGTTCGGCGCCGGCGACTGGCACAGCCTCGATGCGCTGATCGAGGATATCGTCGCCGAGCGTCGCGATCTGGTCGGCATCGCCACCGCGGCGCCGAACGCCGGCTTCGTGATGAGCGGCGGCAAGGTGACACGCGCGCCGCGTCCGCTGTCGGGCCGCACCGCCGACGATCGCGCCGGCCAGTTCGCCGACGCTGCGCCGCCGCAGGATCCGGATTCGCCGCTGACTTTCGGCATCAAGGGCTCGCGCGGCACCCAGGTTCCGCCGGCGCTGATCACCAGCTACAAAATGCCGGGCCTGCATTCCGCCAATGCGGTGACGCGGTTCGCGCAGGAGATCGGCGGACCGTTGCGCGGCGGCGATCCCGGCACGCTGCTGTTCGAGGCCGGCGAGGGCGCGCTGCCGCCAGCGGCTGCGAGCGATCCGATCGGCGTCGACGGACTGCTGCTGGTGCCGCTGCACGATGCGTTTTCCGGCTGGGAGCTGAGCCGCGCCAGCGCGCTGCTCGCGGCGCGCGCGCCGGCGCCGCGGCTGATGCTGCATCCCGACGATGCCGCCACGCTAGGCCTCGCCGCCGGCGCCGCGGTGCTGATCGACGGCCGGCCCTGCGGGACGAGGTTGTCGCTCGACGCCGGTCTGGCGCGCGGCGTGGTCGCGGTCAGCGTCGGCACGGTCGTGCCGCGCGGAGCGTTGCGCCGGGTCACGATCGAGGCCGCATCATGATCGGGATGCTGATCACCGCGACCATCTCGGTCACCATGATCATGGTGCTGCTGGTGGTCGCCGGCACCTTCACCTGGGTGGAGCGGCGGCTGCTGGCCTTCGTGCAGGAGCGGCTCGGGCCGAACCGGGTCGGCCCGTTCGGCTTCCTGCAATGGGTTGCCGACACGGTGAAGATTCTCACCAAGGAGGATCGGCCGCCGCCCGGCGCCGATCCTGGGGCCTACTACCTCGCCCCCGCGGTCGGCGCGACGCCGATCCTGGCCGGCTTCGGCGTGGTGGTGTTCGGCGATGGGCTGACGCTCGCCGCCGTCGATGTCGGCGTGATGTTTCTGCTCGGCATGATGGGCCTCACTGTCTACGCCGTGGTGCTCGGCGCCTGGGCGTCGCACAGCCGCTACGCGCTGATGGGCGGCATGCGGGCGGCGGCGCAAATGCTGGCCTATGAGGCGTTTCTCGGGCTGTCGCTGATGGGCGTGGTGATGCTGGCGGGCTCGCTGTCGATGACGGCTATCGTCGAGGCGCAGCGCGACGTCTGGTTCGTGGTGCTGCAGCCGCTCGGCGCGGCGCTGTTCTGCATCGCCGGCGTCGCCGCCGCGCACCGGCTGCCGTTCGACCTGCCGGAATCCGAAAACGATCTGGTCGCCGGCTATCTCACCGAATATTCCGGGATGTCGTTCGGGCTGTTCTTTCTAGGCGAATATCTCGCGGTGCTGCTGGTGTCGGCGCTGGCGGTGACGCTGTTCTTCGGCGGCTGGCACGGCCCGTTTCTGCCCGGCGCGGTCTGGTTCGGGTTGAAAACCGGCGTGATCGCGGTGGTGTTCGTTTGGATCCGCGCCACGCTGCCGCGGCCGCGCTACGACCAGTTGCTGAATTTCGCCTGGAAGATCGCGCTGCCGCTGGCGCTGCTCAATCTGCTGCTGACCGGCGTGATCGTGGTGGCGAGGAGCGCGTCATGATCGGCTGGCTCGGAGCGCTGCTGAGGGTCGGCCGCAAGCTCGCGGCCAAGACCGAAACGCAACTCTATCCCGAGGAGATGCCGAAGCTGCCGCCGCGCAGCCGCGGCCGCATCGTGCTGACCCGCGACCCCGACGGCAAGGAGCGCTGCGTCGCCTGCAGCCTGTGCGCGGCGGTATGCCCGGTCGCCTGCATCGATCTGTCGAAGGCCGTAGCCGAGGACGGCCGCTGGTATCCGGACCATTTCCGGATCAATTTCGCCCGCTGCATCTTCTGTGGGCTGTGCGAGGACGCCTGCCCGACATCGGCGATCCAGCTGACGCCGGATTTCGAACTCGGCGAGTGGCGCCGCGACGCGCTGGTCTACGAGAAACACGATTTGCTGATCGCCGGCGAAGGCAAGGTGCGCGGCTATCGCTACTGGTCGGTGGCCGGCAAGGCGATCGCCGGCAAGGACAAGGGTGAAGCCGACCACGAGTCGCCGCCGGTGGATTTGAAAGGATTGCTGCCCTGAGCCCGCTGCTCGCCATCTATGCCGGAGCGTTCGCGCTGATCGCGGCCAGCCTGTCGGTGACGCGGCCGAACGCCGTGCATGCGCTGCTGTATCTGGTGGTGACGCTGCTGGCGCTAGCGGTGTCGTTCTTCGCGCTCGGCGCCGCGTTCGCCGCGGTGCTGCTGATCATGATCTATGCCGGCGCGATCGTGGTGCTGTTCGTGTTCGTGGTGATGACGCTGCCGACCGCGCCCGAGGCGATGGCGCGCGAACGCGCCGCGCTGAACCGTGCCTGGCCGCTGCCGGCGATCATGTCCGTTTTGGTGATCGCGCCGTTCCTGTTCGGGCTCGGCGAGGTCGCGCCTGGAATCGCCGCGCCGGTGTCGGCGCAAGCGGTCGGCCGGTTGCTGTTCGGCCCCTGGGCGCTGGCGATCGAACTGGCGTCGCTGCTGCTGCTCGCAGGCCTGATCGGCGTGCGCCATATCGGGCGCAGCGACCGGGTGCGGGGAGATCGCCGATGACCAGCACGGCGCTCACCGGCATCCTGATCGTGGCCGCCGGCCTGTTTGCGATCGGCCTGTTCGGTGTGCTGGCGCGGCGCGGCATACTGTTCCAGCTGGTGGCGCTGGAAGTGGCGCTGAGCGGCCCGGCGCTCGGCTTCATCGCCGCCGGCGCCTATCACGCCGACGCGCAGGGGCAGGGCATGTTCATCCTGACGTTGACGCTGGCCGCCGCCGAGGTCGCCGTCGGGCTGGCGCTGTTCCTGCGGATCCGTCGCGCCGCAGGTAGCGACGACAGCGACGCCATCAGCCGGTTGAAGGGATGACCATGGCCGCCATGCTCCCCTTCGTCCCCGCGCCGGCCTTGCTCGGCTTCCTGATCCTGGCTTTGGCGCCGGTGACATTGTCGCGCGGCGCGATCATGACGATCGGCATCGTCGCCGGCGGATTGCCGGCGCTGCTGCTGGCGCCTGTGGTGATGTCCTGTGTCGGCGGCGGCTGTGACGTGCCCACCATCGTGCCGATCCTGTCGATCGACGTTGGCGCCTTCGTGGCGCAGATCGCGATGTCGCTCGACCCGTTGAGCGTGGTCGCCGGCATCACCGTGGCCCTGGTCGGCGCGCTGGTGCTGATCTATTCCGGCGCCTACATGGCCGCCGAGCCGGTGCCCGATCTGCGTCGCTATTTCGCGCAGATGAACCTGTTTCTCGCCGGGATGCTGGCGGTGGTGCTCGCGGCCGACGCGCTGCTGCTGTTCCTCGGCTGGGAGATCATCGGCCTGTGCAGCTTCATGCTGATCGCCTATTACGCCAAATTGCCAAAGGCGATCGCGGCGGGGCGCAAGGCGCTGGTGACGACCCGCGTCGCCGACACTTTTCTGCTCGCCGGACTGATGCTGCTGTTTCTACAGGCCGGCACCACAAGGTTCGACGGCATGCTGGCGGCAGTCAAACAGATCGACGCCTGGCAGTTGGCGCCGATCGCCGGACTGATCGCACTCGGCGCGCTCGGCAAGTCGGCGCAGATTCCGTTCCACACTTGGCTGCCAAGCGCGATGGCGGGTCCGACGCCGGTGTCAGCGCTACTGCATTCCGCCACCATGGTGGCGGCCGGCGTGATTCTGCTGGTGCGGCTGGCGCCACTATTCGCCGCGGCGCCGGAAATCTCCGCCGGCGTGGCCGCGATCGGCATAGCGACCGCGGCGCTCGCGGCGCTCGCGGCGGTGATCCAGCGCGACGTCAAGAAGATGCTGGCATTCTCCACCATGAGCCAGATCGGCTTCATGGTGCTGGCGCTCGGCGTCGGCGCGCCAGCGGTGGCGCTGGCGCATTTCGCCATCCACGCCGCGTTCAAGTCGCTGCTGTTTCTCAGCGCCGGGGTGATGAGCCACGCCGCTGGCGGTTCGACCGCGATTGCGGCGTTGCACGGCTCCCGCGATCGGCAGCCGTTGGCATTCTGGAGCTTTGCGATCGGCGCCGCGTCGCTCGCCGGCCTGCCGGTGGTCACCGCCGGATGGTATTCGAAGGAAGCGGTGCTGGCGGCGGCGCTGACCAGCGGCGCTTGGGGAGCGCCGTTGTGGATCCTGGCCGCGCTCGCCGCGGTGCTGACCGGCACCTACGCGTTTCGGGTGGTGTTCATCGCCGCCACCGCGACCGGCGATATCGCCGCGCCGCCCTGGGGCGGGCTGGCGACGCTGGTGCCGCTGTTTGCTTTGGCGTTCGTCGCGGTGGTCGGTGGGCTCTCTGTCGATGCGCTGATCGCATTCGCCGGCGGCGCGCCGCATGAATTGCCGGTGCTGGCGACGCTGCTGGGCGCGGCGGTGCCAATTCTCGGCGCCGTGCTGGCGCGGCAGCTGGCTGGCGACCCGCAAGCCTTCGCGCAGATCAGCGCCAGGCTGCGGCATCTGCGCATTTTTCGCGTCGACACGCTGTACTATCTGCTGCTGGTGCGGAATTTCCGACGCATCACCAAGGTGCTCGGCAATGCCGAGGCACGCGAGCCGCATGACCTGCGCAAGCCCGCCGATCTGACGCCGATCATTGACGTGGTCGAGCGGGTGTCCGACGATCCGCTCGGACGAGTCTTCGGCGGCACCGGGGAGAAACCGGAGAGCGCCGATCGCGATCCGGACCTGGTGCGCTTCGTCGGCGGCGATCCGCTCGGCCGGCTGCTGACGCGGTTCGCGCGGGTGTTCGTCCGGGATTTCGTGGCGCGGTTCTATCCGGACCGGATCGATCAGGCGTGGATGCATTTTGCCGGCACGCTGGGCGAGATCTGGGCCGGGGCGCGACGGGTCCAGACCGGCCGGCTGCGGGATCACTCGCTCGGTATTGCGCTCGGCTGCGCGGGACTTCTGTTGTTTGCCTGGGGGACATCATGGCGCTGATTGCGCTCCTGCTGCTGCCGCTCGTCGGTGGCGTGATCGCCTTTGTCGTCGCCGGTCGCGGCGAGGCCGAGCGCTGGGTCTCGATCGCGACCTTCGCCTTGATGCTGGTCATGCTGTTTGCGATTGTCGCCGGCGCGCCGGACGCGCGCTGGTACGCGCGGTTCGAATATCCATGGGTGCCGTCGTTCGGGATCTCGATCGATCTGGCGATCGACGGCCTGTCGGCGGCGCTGGTCGGCATCGCCGCGGTGCTCGGGATCATCTGCGTCACCGCCTCGTGGCAAGAGATCCGTACCGATTCCGGGCTGTTTCACGCCTGCCTGTGCTGGACCGTCGGCGCCACTGTCGGCGTCTTCATCTCGTTCGACCTCTTGATCTTCGCCTTCTTCTGGGAAGCGATGCTGATCCCGAGCTTCACCCTGATCGCGGTCTGGGGCCACGGCGACAAGGAAGGCGCGGCGCTGAAATTCCTGATCTTCAACGCGGTCGCCGGCTTCGGCCTGCTGGCCGCGGCGTTCGCGCTGGCGTCGATGGCCGACCACATGACCTTCAACGCCTTCGAACTCGCCAAGATGAAGCTGTCGACGCCGGTGCAGGTCTGGATGCTGCTCGGCTTTTCGCTGGCCTTCATGGTCAAGCTGTCGGTGCCGCCGTTCCATGCCTGGCTGCCGGAGGCGCATACGCTGGCGCCGACCGCGGGCTCGATCCTGCTGGCGGGGCTGCTGCTGAAGACCGGCGCCTACGGGTTGTTCCGGTTCTCGCCGATGCTGTTTCCGGACGGCGCCATGGTGGTGGCGCCGTATGGCATCGCGCTCGGCGCGGTCGGCGCGCTGTATGGCGGCCTGGTTGCTTGCGGCCAGAACGACGCCAAGCGGCTGGTCGCCTACACCTCGATCGCCCATATGTGCATCATCCTGATGGGCATCTGCGCCGGCGTGCAATACGCGCTGGCCGGCGCCGCGGTCGAGATGATCGCGCATTCGTTCTCGGCCTCGGCGCTGTTCCTGCTGATCGGCGCGCTGTATGAGCGCACCAACACCCGCGACCTGCGCGAACTCGGCGGGCTGCAGCAGACAGCGCCGCGATTCGCCGCCGCGTTCTCGCTGTTCTGCGCCGCGTTGCTGGCGCTGCCGGGCACCGCGAATTTCGCCGGCGAGGCGCTGGTGGTGGTCGGCATCTTTCAGGTCACCTGGATCTTTGCGCTGGCGGCGCTGTCGACACTGGTGATCTCGGTGATCTACGCCACACGGCTGTTGAAAGGGCTGGTGTTCGGCGTGGCGCGGCCGACCGACGGGACGCGCGATCTCGGCCCGCGAGAATATGGCGCGGTGCTGGTGCTCGCCGCCGGCACGCTGATGGTGGGGCTCTATCCGCAAAGTCTGATCGGTCTGCTCGAGCCGGCGATCAAAGCCGCGCTGCCGCATCTGCCATGAACGCAGCCCAGCTAGCCGCGCTTTCGCCGATCGCGGCGCTCGCATGCGGCGCGGTGTTGGCGATGATGCTGGCGCCGCTGGCGCGGGCGGAGATCGTGCGCGCCGCCGCGGCGTTCAGTCTGGCGCTCGCGGCCATGCTGGTGGTGCTGCGCGCCGGGGTGCCGCCGGCGTCGATCGGCGCCTTGTACGTCGATGACGGGCCGGCGCGGTTCGGTGTCGCCTATGCCAGCCTGTCGGCGCTCGCGGCGTTGGCGTTTCTGCGCACCGGCGCGGTCGGGAAGGAAGCGCCGTCGCTGTTGGTGCTGGTGGCGCTCGGTGCCGCCACGCTCGCGGCCGCGGGCCATGCCGCGACGCTGTTTCTCGGCATCGAGATCATCAGCCTGTCGCTGATCGCACTGTTCGCATTCCGGTTGTCGCGGCCGGGGCTCGAAGCCAGCTACAAGTTTCTGGTTATGAGCGGGCTGGCGACGGCGGCGCTGCTGCTCGGCGTATCGCTGATCTTCGCGGAGACTGGCGCGCTCGCCTTCGCCGGCTGGCGCGGGCATGGCGCGCTGTTCGCGCTCGGCACCGCGTTGCTGCTCGCCGGGCTGGCGTTCAAATTCTCGCTGGCGCCGTTTCACATGTGGACGCCCGATGCCTTCGAGGGCGCGCCTGCGGGCGCCGCGGCGCTGGCGGGCGTGGTGTCGAAGGGCGCGGTGGCGATCGCGATCCTGCGGCTGAACGGCGCCGCGCAACTGCCGGAGCCGCTGTGGAGCACGGGCCTCGCCGCACTTGGCGCCGCCTCGATCCTGGTCGGCAATCTGCTGGCGCTGCGGCAGCCGGCGCTGCCGCGGATGCTCGGCTATTCGACCATCGCGCATTCCGGCTACATCGCCGTGCTGCTGGCCTCGGGTGCGCCGCGCGCCGGCGAGGCGGTGCTGTTCTATCTCGCCATCTACGCGCCGGCGCTGATTGGTGCGCTGTGCGCCTCGGCGCTGCTCGGTCAGGCGCCGACGCTTCCCGACCTGCACGGCCTGGTGCGCCGCCGCCCGCTGGAAGCGGCCGCGCTGGCGCTGGCGCTGCTGTCGCTGGCGGGTCTGCCGGCGGCGGGCGGATTCATCGCCAAGCTCTATCTGTTGAGAACGCTGGTCGAGACCAGCGGCTGGACCTTGCTCGGAATTGTGGTGGCCGGCTCGGGGCTCGGCTTCTATTACTATGCAAGGTTCTTCACCGCGCCGTTCATCGGATCTTCCAGCGGGGAAGCCGAGCCGCTGGCGCTGCCCGATCGTGCGCTGCTGCTGCTGTGCGCGGCGCTGATCGTGTTGTTCGGCGTCGCCCCCGATATACTGATCAACATCGCAACGTCCGCGCTATCGCTGCGATAGCGCGGACGTTGCTGCTTCGAAGTCTCACGCAGCCGCGGCGAGACGTCCGGCGGACAATCCGTTTTCCAGATCGGCGATGATGTCGTCGATATGCTCGATGCCGACCGAGAGCCGGACGTAACCGTCCGACACGCCGGTGGCGATCTGGTCCTCGATCGAGAGCTGCGAATGCGTGGTCGAGGCCGGATGGATCGCCAAGCTGCGCGCGTCGCCGATATTGGCGACGTGATACAAGAGTTGCAGCGCGTCGATGAACTTGCGTCCTGCCTCCTTGCCGCCGGCGAGTTCAAAGCCGACCAGCCCGCCGAACTTGCCGTTGAGATACTTGTCGGCGCGCTCGCGGGCGAGACCGGTCTGCTGCGACGGGTGAATCACCCGAGTGACCTCCGGGCGCTTGGCCAGGAAATCGGCGACCGCCTGCGCGTTCTGGACGTGGCGCTCGATCCGCAGCGGCAGCGTCTCCAGCCCCTGGATGATCTGGAACGCATTGAACGGCGATAGCGCCGAGCCGATGTCGCGCAGCAGCGTGGTGCGGGCCTTGATGATATAAGCGACCGGGCCGATCGCTTTCACCGCCTCGACCCAGACCGCGCCGTGATAGCTCGGGTCCGGCGTGTTCAGCGCCGGCTGGCGCTGCGGAAACGCCGCCCAGTCGAAATTGCCGCCATCGACGATGACGCCGCCGATCGAGGTGCCGTGGCCGCCGAGATATTTCGTCGCCGAATAGACGACGATGGCGGCGCCATGTTCGAGCGGCTTCACCAGCAAGGGCGCGGCGGTGTTGTCGACGATCAGCGGAATCCCGAGCTTGCGTCCGATTGCAGCAACTTCGGCGATCGGAAACACCGCGAGCTTCGGATTCGGCAGGGTTTCGGCGTAATAGGCGCGGGTGCGGTCGTCGGTGGCGCGGGCGAAGGCTTCCGGATCGGCGGGATCGACGAAGCGCACTTCAATGCCCTGGTCCTTCAGCGTGTTGGCGAACAGATTCCAGGTACCGCCATAGAGATCGGTCGAGCTGACGATGTTGTCGCCGACCCGGGCGAGATTCTGGATCGAAAATGCGGAAGCCGCCTGACCCGACGAGACCGCGAGCGCGGCGACGCCGCCTTCCAGCGCAGCAACGCGCTGCTCCAGCACGTCATTGGTCGGGTTGCCGATCCTTGTGTAGATATTGCCGAGTTCCTTCAACGCGAACAGGTTCGCCGCATGTTCGGTGTTGTGGAACTGGTATGACGTGGTCTGGAACATCGGCACCGCGACCGAACCAGTGGTCGGATCGGCGCGCCAGCCGGCATGCAGCGCCAGGGTTTCGGGATGAAGCTTCTTGGTCATGATTGCGCCCTTTGATCGTTGAGCGGGCAATCACGGCGAACCGGCGGCGGCAAGTCAACCGGCGCGCGAAAATAACAAACTCATTCCCGAACAGGCTTCGCCGGCAGCGCAGTCTTTCGCGCGATGCACAAAATCCAGATGCAATATTTTACGGCAGAAAGCTCACCGGACGCTCGTCGGTCAAATGTGCTGCGGCATCAGCAATCTGCTGCCGCGGCTCGCATCGAATCTCAGGCATCCATGTTGCGCAGGTGCTGGCGATTGCGAAGCTCGATCTGGCGGGCACCCGAAAATCCGAGAATGCCCTGGCTCTGCAGCTGCGACAGCGCACGCGAGACCGTCTCCAGGGTGAGGCCGAGATAGTCACCGATATCGCGGCGGCACATCGGCAATGCCATCATGCCGGTGACCGCGAGGCGGCGGTCCATCTCAAGCAGGAAGTTGGCGACGCGCTCCATCGCGTTTTTGCGACCCAGCAGCAGCATGTGGTCTTCGGCGTGGCGCAATTCGCCGGCCGTCATGGCCCAGAGGCTGCGGGCGACGTTGACGTCGGTTCCGGCGGCCTGTTCGAGGCTGCGGCGCTTCAACAGGCGGACGCTGGTGTCGATGATCGCTTCGGCGGTCAGACGATGCGTCGGACCGGATTCCAGGCCGAACACGTCGCCAGGAAGGTAGAATGCACCGATCTGGCGCCGTCCGTCGGATAACAGCTTGTAGCTGCGGACTGCGCCGGAAACCACCTGATAGACATACTCCGACGGCTCGTCTTCGCCGTAGATCTCTTCTTCTTTCTTGTAGGAAAATTCTGTTGCGACCAGACCGGCATGTCCAGTGACCACGTAGAACTGGTCCGCTGGAGAACAGCTGTTGCTCGGAGCCTTGACGGCGGGCGTTTGGGACCTGAGCGACTGGTTCAACATCTGCCATCTCCACATTGCGATCGGATGGCAGCTTTCTAATCAAGATCTTCGGGCGGAGGTATTTAGCCTCTTATCTTAAGGAGGTTTACCTAAGTAGTTTTGCGGAGGTGGGCGGCCCGGCATGAGATCCGCCAGGACCCCAAGGTTTGGCGGTAAGATATTGCTAAGGCAGGCGATTCTGGCGTGTTGTCGCAGCCGAATCCGGACCGCTACGCCGAGGCGCCGTTCTCCTGCATCGCCCCGCGGATGTGGATGACCAGGCTGTCCTCCAGATGCGGCTTCAACACCACATGGCGGACGCCGGCCGCCGCGGCGCGATTCGAGATGCTCTCGTCGGGATAGCCGGTGATCATCACCACCGGGGCCTGGACGTTGCACTCGCGCAAGCGATTGGCGAGATCGATTCCATTCATGCCTGGCATCTTGTAGTCGATCACGATGCAATCGACCCGGCTCTCGGCGACCGAATCCAACAGTGCCGCCCCGCTGCGGAAGGTTCGCACCTCGAAGCCATCGGTTTCCAGCAGAAAGCGCAACGACCCGAGCACGCCCTGATCGTCATCGACCACGTAGATCACGGATTTTGGAGGCGTAGCGGACATCACGGAATCCCATGCACCCGGATGAGCTGCAAATTGAGGATGCCGGAAGTCTATAAACCGCAGGGGGCCGCGGCTTGATCCAGCTCAATCTTTGATTGCACCGGCGCGCATCGCCAGCCGGACCAGTTCCGAGAGGCTCGAGGCCTGCATCTTGGTCATCACATTGGCCCGGTACACCTCGATAGTGCGGGGGCTGATGTCGAAGTCGCGGGCGAGCACCTTGTTCGACAGCCCTGCGACCAGGCCGTCCATCACCTGCCGTTCGCGCGGACTGAGCGATTCGACCCGCGCCGCGATATCCTGCGCCACCGCCTCGGTCTTGGCGCCGCGTTCCGCCTGCCCGAGCGCGGCTTCGATCATTCCAATCAGCCGGTCGTCTTCGAACGGCTTTTCGATGAAATCGATCGCGCCGAGTTTCATCGCTTCCACCGCGAGCGGAACGTCGCCGTGGCCGGTCATGATCAGTACCGGAAGTCTGCTACCCAGTGCCTTCAATCGCTTCAGCAGATCGATGCCGTCGATGCCGGGCATCCGCACGTCGGAAAGGATGCAGCCGGATTCGGCGGCCGACAGCGCATCGAGGAACGCCAGCGCGGATTCGAACACCTTGACGTTGAAGCCGCTGGAATCGAGCAGGAAGTCGAGGGAATCCCGCATCGCTGGATCGTCGTCGATGACGTACACATTTCCCTTACGAGGCATCGGTCAAGTCCTCGCTTGCGGCGACCGGCAGCGTGAAGCGAAACGTCGCGCCGCCGGCGCTGTTGGATTCCGCCCACATCCGGCCGCCATGGGCTTCGATGATGGAACGACTGATCGACAGACCGACTCCCATGCCGGTTTCCTTGGTGGTGAAAAAGGTCTGAAACAGGCTCGATTTGACGTCGTCATGGATGCCGCTGCCGCTGTCCGACACCGCGACCTCGATCATGTCGTCCGCGATTCTGACGTTCGACGCGGAAAGCTCCTTTTTCGGCGACTGCGCCATGGCCTCCAGCGCGTTGCGAAACAGATTGACCAGAACCTGCTGGATCTGGACCCGATCGACCAGCACCAGGTCGTTGGCGGGATCCAGATTGAATCGCAGCAATACGCCTTGCTCCCGGGCGCCGGTCAAGCCCAACGCGCCGGCCTCCTCGATCAGCTTGGCCAGACTTTCGACTCGTTTCTCGGATTCGCCCCGCGAGACGAAGTCGCGCAGCCGGCGGATGATCTGGCCGGCGCGCAGCGCCTGCTCGGCGGCGCGATCCATCGCGGTCTCGATTTTCGTCGTATTGGGGTCGCGGCTGCCCGCGAGCAGCCGGCGCGAACCCTTCATGTAGTTGCTGATCGCCGACAGCGGCTGGTTCAGCTCGTGGGCGAGCGCGGAGGCCATTTCGCCCATCGCGCTCAGCCGCGAGACGTGGACCAGTTCCGATTGCAATTCGTGCAGCCGGGCCTGGGTCTGCTGATATTCGGTGAGGTCGCGGATGAAGCCGGTGAAATAGGGTTTGCCACCGGACAGCATTTCGCCGATCGACAGGTGGATCGGGAAGGTGGTGCCGTCGCGGCGCTGGCCGGTGACGATCCGCCCGATGCCGATGATGTGCCGCTCGCCGGTGGAACGATAGCGATCGAGATGGCCATCGTGGCGCGCCGCATCGGTCGGCGGCATCAGTTCGCGGACGTTGCGGCCGATCGCCTCGCCCTCGGAAAAGCCGAACATCCGCTCGGCGGCGCTGGAGAAGAACCGCATGATGCCGTGGCCGTCGATCAGGATCATCGCGTCCGGCACGGTGTCCAGAATCGAGCGCAGCTGGCCTTGCTGCATGCGCAGTTCCGATTCGAGCTCGATCTGCTCGTCGATGTTGAACACGATGCCGCAGAGATAGCCGCGAGTGCCGGGCTCGAGCCGAACCACGCCGCCTCGTATGCGCAGCCAGCGGCTCGGCCGGGTCTGGTCGCCGACCCGGAATTGCATGTCGAAACTCTGTTCCGACTCGATCGCTTGTTTCACCTCTCGCGCGACGCGGTCACGGTCCTCCGCGTCGACTAGCGACAGAAACAGCTCGTAGTTGGCGGAGAGCTCGCTTGAAAGGCCGAACAGATTGCGTGCGGACGCGGAGCAGACCAGTTCCTGCGTCGACAGATTGAGCTCCCAGCTCCCAACGCCAGAACGATCGATGCCCTGTTGCAAACGCTGTTCGCGCGTCGAGGCATCGGAAGACGATTGGACTGTACCGCTCACGCTCCGCCTTCGCTGCTGATCATGTCGTTCATATCACAACGACATTCCGAACCGCAACAGAGCCGCGGCGGATCGATCGAGGCGATCCTGGATGTGCTCGGTACCGGACAAAAGAAGGCGATTCGGCGGCGCCGCTCGGGCGAATCGATACCGCCGATGGTCGAACGCGGAGGGTGTCAGCCGGCTTTCTTGTGGGCGGGATCGTCTTCCGGGGAGTTGAGATAGAAGCCCGACATGGTGTCGACCCAGCATAGATGGTCGTGAACTTCCTTGACCCCGCAGACGTTCTCCGCGGCGACGATGGCGGCTTGCCGCGATCGTTCCTCGGTGATGACGCCGTTGAGGTGCACGACGCCGTCGCGTACCAGCACGCTGAGCCCGAACGGCCGCCAGTCGTTGTTCTCGATCGCGGCGATGATGCGCTCGCGGACCTTGTCGTCGTCTGCGGTCGGGTCCGGCACCTCGCGCGCCAGATCGGCGACGGCGCGCAGCAGGTTCTTGCGGGTGACGATGCCGACGATCTGGTCGCCGCGCATCACCGGCAGGCGCTTGACGTGGTTCTTTTCCATCAGATGAACGATGGTTTCGAGCGGGGTATCCTCGGTTACGGTATGTGGATGGCCGGTCATGATCTCGCCGACCTTACGGCCGTGCTCATGGACGAAATCGGCGGCCGACTTGCCGGGGCCGAGCAGCAGCCGCAGCCAGCGGCCGCGCTTGCGTTGGGTGCCGATTTCGGCGCGGCGGATGAAGTCGCCTTCCGAAACGATGCCGATCAGCTTGCCGGCGTCGTCGACCACCGGAAGCCCGCTGACGTGATTGTCCAGCATGGCGTTGGCCGCATCGACGATCGAGGCAGCGGTTCCGATCGTCACCACCTGCCGGGTCATGATTTGATGCGCGCGCATATCGATCTCCCATTCGGCATTGTCTGGCCGCAAAGCTATTTGCGACGGTGCGCCCGGCGGTTGACGCAAGTCAACATCCGGCGCGCGTTGGTTGGTCTCAGTGCGAAATCAGCGCCGGGATCGTCAGCGATTTGAACACCCCGCGGGTGACGCCGCCGAGGATGAATTCGCGCAGCCGCGAGTGGCCGTAACCGCCCATCACCAGCAGATCGGTACTGTTGTCGGCGGCCATCGACAGGATCGAGTTGTGGATGTTGGACGGCGCCGAGGTGAAGCGATGCGCGGTGGCGCTGAGATCGTGGCGCAGCAGATGCGCGAGCAGCGCTTCCGACGACGCCTCGCCAACCGCCTCCTCGTCCTCGTTGACGGCGACGACGTCGATCGCCTGCGCCTTGCGCAGGAACGGCATCGCGTCATGAACCGCGCGGGCTGCCGGCCGTCCGCCATCCCAGCAGATCAGCACGCGTTCGATCTTGAGCGGGCCGGTGTGGATATAGGGAACCATCAGCATCGGCCGGCCGGAACTGAACAGCACGGCTTCGGGCAGAGGGTCGTGATGGCCCGGCTTGCTGCGGTCGGGCTGCGGCACCACGCTGAGATCGTAGAGCCGGGACATCTCCGACAGCGCCTCATTGGCCATCACCGGGCTGTCGCAAACGCTTCTGGCGCCGTGCGAAATCCCAGCTGCCCTGGCCGCGATCTCGAACTGATCAAGCCGCGCGGCGGCTTCGTCGCTATCCGTATTATATTGCGTCGCTGCAGCATAATAGGCCGCGGAGGCTCCGACCACAATCGCCGGATTAATCGGCTGGTAGGTGCAGACAATGCCGTCCAGATGCGCATCGAACGCCTTCGCCACTGATACGGCGCAGTCGATGATGCCATCCGCAGCCCGATCGGCCGGAACATGGACGACGATATCATTCAGCATTGCAGGCTCCCGCATTCGTCGGTTTGATGGATATACTATAACTATAATGCCGAAGCACGACGGGACTTTGATCTATCTCATCCTGCGGCCCGACATCCGGTGCAGCAATAATATTAATCGCGCAAGCCCAGAGCCGCAGGCATACAAAGGCGCAAATCGATCATCGTGGAGGAATAGATGACATACGCGACTGTGATGGTCAGCCTGGCATTCGATCAACCCAACGCCTCCCGTCTCGCGGTCACCGCGGAACTGGCCGAGCGGTACCAGTCCCGGGTGATCGGCGTCGCCGCCTCGGAGTTCAGCCCGCCACTTTACTATACGTCCGGCGAGCTGGCGCAGCAGCTGCTCGACCAGGGCATAGCAGCAATCCGGCAGCGCATTGGTGAGCTGGAAGCCGAATTCCGCCGATCAATGGGCGGTCATTGCCGAGAGTTGGAATGGCGCGCCGCGGTGGAAATGCCGGCCAGGCATGTCGTCCAGCAGGCGCGCGCCGCGGATCTCGTGGTCAGCGGCACCGGCGTGCCGGGGCCGCTGACCGATCCTTTCACGCAGGCTGATCCCGCCGACTTGGTGATGCAGCTCGGCCGGCCGTTGCTGATCGTTCCCGAGGTCGTCAGCCGGGTCGACCTATCCAGCGTTCTGGTGGCCTGGAAGGACAATCTGGAAGCCAGGCGGGCGATCGTGGACGCACTGCCGTTGTTGCGGCAGGCAAGCCATGTCACCGTCGCCGGGATCGTCGAGGAGGACGCCGACCGGGATGCGGTGCTCGCCGGCATCCATGACGTGGTCGACTGGCTGTCGCGCCACCACATCATCGCAGCCGGAGTAGTCCCGGAGACCACCGGACACATCGCCGCGCAGCTCGACAGCGCCGCCGCCGAAGCCGAAGCCAGCGTCATCGTCGCCGGCGCCTACGGCCATTCGCGGTTTCGCGAATGGATTCTGGGCGGCGTTACCAAGCACCTGGTCGAGCAGACCACTCACTCCGTACTGCTGTCGCGCTGACGAATCAGGCGCGCAGTCGGGCCATCGCCAAGCGCTTGGCGATCTCGGCGCAGACCAGATACAGCGCCACGATCGCGCAGATCGAAAGCCCGAGCTGCGCCTCGATGGTGACGAATCCGAATATCTTGCGCAGCGGACTCAGCACCAGCGCCACCGTGAAGCCTAGCGCACCGAGCGAGGTGGCGACCAGAATCCAGTGCGGCCGGCTCGACCAGAAATGGCCGCGCGACCGGATCAAGAAGATCACCAGGATCTGAGTCGCGATCGATTCCAGAAACCAGGCGGTCTGGAACGTCGCAGCGTCGGCGTTGAACACCTTGAGCAGGATCGTGAATGTCGCGATATCGAACAGCGACGACACCGCGCCCATCACGATGGTGAAGCGCAGGATGCTCTTGATGTCCCACGTGTGGGGGTGATCAACGTCGTCGGCATCGACGCTGTCGAACGGGATACCGATTTCGGACAGATCGTACAGCAGGTTGTTGAGCAGGATCTGCATCGGCAGCAGCGGCAGGAATGGCAGCACGATCGAGGCCAGCGCCATCGACAGCATGTTGCCGAAATTCGAACTGGTGCCCATCCGCACGTATTTCAGGATGTTGGCGAAGGTTCGGCGGCCTTCTTTGACGCCCTCCGCGAGCACGCCGAGATCGGGCGCCAGCATGATCATGTCGGCGGCGGCGCGGGCGATGTCGGTGGCACCTTCGACCGACAGGCCGACATGCGCGGCGCGGATCGCCGGGGCGTCGTTAATGCCATCGCCCATGAAGCCGACGACATGGCCGCGGCGCTGCAGCGCCTTGATGATCCTGGTCTTCTGATCCGGATCGACCCGCGCGAACAGGTCGACATTCTCGATCCGCGCCGCCAGCGCGGTCTCGGTTAGATCCGAGATCTCGTCGCCGCTCAGCAGACGATCGCCGTTGAGGCCGACCGCGGTCGCGACGTGCCGGACGACCTCAGCGTGATCCCCGGAAATCACCTTGAGTCGAACCCCGAGGCCCTGCAGCGTCGCGATCGCCGCGGCGGCGTCCAGCTTCGGCGGATCGGAAAACACGCAGAACCCGACCAGTGTGAGATCGGTCTCGTCGGTGAGGCTGACCTCGGTGGTACCCGCCGGCATCGGCTTGACGGCGAGCGCGAGCAGCCGAAAACCCTGCGTCACCTGCTTGTTCTGCAACGCATCGAGCGCGGCGCGCGCCGCGGCGTCGAGCGGCAGCGGTTTGCCGTCCTTGCCCTCGATCGCGATGGCGCGGGACAGGATCGCCTCCGGGGCGCCCTTGGTGATCAGCCACGAATCATTGCCGTTGCCGGCCAGCACCGAGACGCAGCGGCGCTCGAAATCGAACGGCACTTCGCCGCGGCGGATCCACGCATCGGTCGGCGGCTGGTCGGGATGGGCGAGGATGGCGACATCGAGCGGGCTGCGGACCCCGGTTTCGAATTTGCTGTTCAGCGCCGCCAGCATCAGCAGCCGGTCGCTGCTCTGGCCGTCGATGCCGATATGCTCGACCAGCGTCACCACGGCTTGCGTCAGCGTCCCGGTCTTGTCGGTACAGAGGACGTCCATCGCGCCAAGATCGTGGATCGACGATAGCCGCTTCACGATGACCTTCTTCTCCGCCATCCGCAGCGCGCCGCGGGCCAGCGTCACCGTCATCACCATCGGCAGCAGCTCGGGGGTCAGCCCCACGGCCAGCGCCACCGCGAACAGGAAGGAATCGATCGGCGGCCGGCCGGCGACCAGATGCGCGAACAGCACGAACAGCGTCAGGAACACGGTAAGCTTCAGGATCAGCACGCCAAGGCTGTGGACGCCTTTCTCCAGCGCGGTTTCCGGCTCGGCCGCCGACAACGCGATCGCGATGCCGCCGAACCGGGTGCGCTGCCCGGTCGCCACCACCAGCATCAGGGCGTTGCCGCCGACCACCGAGGTGCCGGCGAACAGCGCGTTGGTGGCGTCGGAGGGAGCCGGATTGCTGCACGGCGCCTCGCTCTTGGCGGAGGGGAAGGCTTCCCCGGTCATCAGCGATTCATTGACCTGCAGATTGTGCGCATCGAGGATGATGCCGTCGGCGGGCACCAGATCGCCGGTACGCAGCTCGATGATGTCGCCGGGCACGATATCCTCGACGGGGACTGCGACCAGCGCGCCGCCGCGACGGACATCGGCCTTCACCGCGACCGAGCGGCGCAGGGTTTCGACCGCGACCTCGGCGTGGTGCTCCTGCACGATGTCGAGCGTGATCGAGATCGTGATCACCGTCAGGATGATCACGAAGCTGCCGAGGTCGCCGCTGATGCTGGAGATCGCGGCCGCGACCAGCAGGATCGCGATCAGCGGATTGAGAATCCGCTTGCCGATCTTGCTCAGCAGGCTCTGCTTGATCGCCGCGTGAAACGCGTTCGGACCGTATTGCTTGATCCGCGCCGCGGCGTCGCTGACGCTCAGCCCCTCGCGCCGGCTGTGAAGGTCGGCGAGCAATGCGTCGGTCGGCTGCAACCAGAACGAGAATTTTTCTTCCACGATGGTTTCTTTTCCGTATTGATCGGCATCAACGTCGCGCGGCGGCCGGATGCGATGCTTTTTGAGGCTTTGTTCCACGGCTCTATTGCCGCTCGATGACCACATCTTCATATCGGGGAAACCGAACGCGGCCTACGGTGCCTTGGATTCAGTCACGGCGATGTCCAGATCGGGCTGGCGGCGACCTGCCGTGGCACATTGGAGCACAAGACGATGAGCCTGGACACCAAATCATCGACGGCGCTCGTTTCCAGGCCGGAACCCCAGCTTGAGACGATCGAGCCGCCTGGGGCCGACGATAGCGATCGCGCCTTGCATGCGTTCCTTGCACCGCTGACCGGCGGGCTGTCGCCGACGGCGCTGACGCTGGCCTATGCCGACTGGATGGCTCACCTGATCAGCGCGCCGGCGCGCCGGCTCGACATCGCGCAGGAAGCGCTACGCGGGGCGGCGCAATTGGCGGAGGCCGCGGTTCATTCCGCGCCCGCCTGGTCGTTGATCGCGCCGCAGCCGCAGGATCGGCGCTTCGACGCCCAGGATTGGTCGCTGCAGCCGTTCAATCTGCTGGCCCAGGGGTTTCTGCTGACCCAGCAATGGTGGCACGACGCCACCACCGGCGTTCGCGGCGTGTCGCAGCAGAACGAGAAGATCGTCGAATTCTCCGGACGGCAGCTGCTCGACGTCTTCGCGCCGTCGAATTTCGCGGTCAGCAACCCGGAGGTGATTCGCAGATCGATCGAGACGGGCGGCGCGAATTTCCTGCACGGGTTTCAGAACTGGTGGAGCGACTTTCAGCAGGCGCCGACGCAGGGCAAGGCCAAGCCGCCCGGCGATTTCAAGGTCGGCAAGGACGTCGCGGTGACGCCGGGCAAGGTAGTCTACCGCAACGATCTGATCGAACTGATCCAGTATGCGCCGGCGACCGGGCAGGTGCATCCGGAGCCGATCCTGATCGTGCCGGCGTGGATCATGAAGTACTACATTCTCGATCTGTCGCCGCACAATTCGATGGTCAAGTTCCTGACCGAAAACGGCTTCACGGTGTTCATGATTTCCTGGCGCAATCCGGTCGCCAAGGACCGCAATCTCTCGCTCGAGGACTATCGCATCCTCGGCATCGACGCCGCGGTCGCGACGGTCGCCAAGATCATTCCGGACATGCCCATCCACGCCGTCGGCTATTGCCTCGGCGGCACGCTGCTGTCGATCGCCGCGGCCGCGATGTCGCGCGACGGCAACAGTCCGTTGAAGTCGATCACCCTGCTGGCGGCGCAGACCGACTTCACCGAGGCCGGCGAACTGACGCTGTTCATCAACGAGAGCCAGGTGGCGTTTCTGGAAGACATGATGTGGAAGCGCGGCGTGCTCGACACCACGCAGATGGCGGGCGCGTTCCAGATCCTGCGCTCGAACGACCTGGTGTGGTCACGGATCATCCGCGACTACCTGATGGGCGAGCGCGCCGAGCCGAACGACCTGATGGCGTGGAACGCCGACGCCACCCGGATGCCGTACCGGATGCATTCGGAATATCTGCGCAAGCTGTTCCTCAACGACGACCTGGCCGAAGGCCGCTACATGGTCGACGGCAGGCCGATCGCGCTGTCGGATATTCATACGCCGATGTTCGTGGTCGGCACGCTGCGCGACCACGTCGCGCCGTGGCGCTCGACCCACAAGATTCATCTGCTGGTCGACGCCGACATCACCTATCTGTTGACCGGCGGCGGCCACAATGCCGGTATCGTCTCGCCGCCCGGCGTTCCGGGGCGCAGCTATCAGGTGATGGAGAAACTCGCCGACGGGCCCTATGTCGGTCCGGACGACTGGCTCAAGCTCGCGCCGCATGCTGAGGGTTCGTGGTGGACCGAGTGGGTTCACTGGCTGACGGCAAGGGCGGGCGAACTGCGCGCCCCGCCGCCGATGGGACTGCCCGGCACCAATCCGGCCGAGCTGTCGGATGCGCCCGGCAGCTACGTCCTGCAGGCCTGACCGGCGTCGAGCGCGAGCGCGGCGGTGGCGCGTTGCAGGGTCTGTTGCGGAGAGCCCGAGGCATCGACGATGGTCCAGTCGATCGATCCCGGGTCGTAGTCCTGCTGGCGTTTGACGATCTCAGGCGTGGCGTCGGAAGCGTCAGCGGTGCGGCGGCTGACGCGCTCGATCCGGGTCGCCAGATCGGTCGCCAGAAATACGCCGTCGAACGGCACCTTCATCTTGGTCGCGACGGCGGCGATCGCCTTGCGCTCGTCCGGCCGGGCGAACACCGCGTCGACGATCGCGGAGTGGCCCTGCGCCAGCACAAGCTGCGCCCGTTCGGCGAGCGTACGATACACCGTCGCCGTAACGTCCGGCCGATAAGCGTGTTCCGGCAGCCGGTCGGTCTCGTTGACCCCAAAGTGTTGCTTGCGCGCCACGTCCGAGCGCAGCAGCACCGCGCCGGGAGCAGGCTCGACCAATCCGGCGAGCGCGCGGGCCAGCACCGATTTGCCGGTGCCCGAAAGCCCGCCGACCGCGATCAGCCGCGGCGGCGGCGGCGATATCAGCCGCAACGCCAGCGCGAAATAGCCGTCGGCCTCGCGCCGGATCGCCTGTGCTGCAGCGGCGTCGCGCGCCGGCCGCGACAGCATCACATTGGCGCGGATGCCGGCGCGCATCGACATCAGCAACGGCAGTGCCGCAAGCGCATCGAGATTGGCGTCGGACGTGATGGCGAGATAGCGGTTGAGCAGGAGATTGGCGGCGTCGCGGCGCTGGTTGTGGATGAAATCCATCAGCGGGAAGGCGAGGTCGTACAGCACGTCGATCGACGCGATCTTTGGATCGAATTCGATCGCGTCGAACAGCACCGGCCGGTGATTGATCAGCGCGATGTTGGCCAGATGCAGGTCGCCATGGCAATGCCGGACGAAGCCCTGCTGTCCGCGCCGCTGCAGCAGTGGCCGGATCCGTTCGAACGCGGCCAAGCTGAGCCGGTCGAGCGCCGCGACCTGCTCGGCGTCGAAGCCGCCCGCGGCCCGAAAGGCGTTGCTGTTGCCGGCGATGATCGACGGAATTGACGCGACCCAGGGAGCGGTCTCGGCTTCGGGCGCTGCCTTGTGCGATGCGGCGATCGCCTCGGCAATCGCGGCGACCAAGCCGAATTCGATTGGCCCCGCCGCGGCCAGGTGATCGACGGTCTGCCGCTCGTCGAACCGCGTCATCTCCAGCGCCCATTCGACGATTGCGCCGTCGCCGCCGAGCTGCAGTGATCCATCCGCCGTTCGGGTGATCGCGACCACGCGGCGATAGATCTGTGGCGCAAATCGCCGGTTGACAGTGAGTTCCTGTTCGCAGGCCTCCTTGCGCTTACTCAGCGTTGAGTAATCGAGAAACGGAAACCGCACCGCGCGCTTGACCTTCAGCGCGCGATCGCCAGCGAGAAACACCGCGGCGCCATGGGTATCGATCCGATCGACCGCCTTGCCGCCGTGGGTCGCCGGATCGCCGAGAAACGCGAACACCTCTTGCTGCGATGCACTGTTGTGTGCGGTGAAATCTGGCATGGTCGGAATGCTCGCGAGGGCCGCGTTAATGATCAGAAATGTGCAAAATTGCGCCGACCAAGCCGCTCGGCGTGCCGCGATCATGGGCATTGTTGCCAAGAATACAAGGCGCGCTCAAAACCCGCGCCAGTTTGACCTTGATCAAATCAATTCCGAAAAGGTGCGGTCAAGTTGCCTCGAAATGGCGCCTTGCAAGATTGTATCGGAATGCATCGAGTTGCAGCGGGGCCGGACGACACCGCAATCGAATGGATACTGACTTGTACAAATTTCTGGAAGCGACCGTTGCTGGCCATATGACGCGCTCGGTTAAGACCATCTCGCGCGATCTTTCCATGCGCGATCTCGAGGACATGTTCGAACGCGATGACTACAACGCCTATCCGGTCGAGGAAGATTCCCGCGTTATCGGCCTGGTAACGAAATATGATTTTCTGAAATGCTTCGCATTTCATCCGACTCAGATGCTTCCGCATTATGACGATCTGATGAATCGGACGGTCGGCGACGTCATGACGCCGGATTTCATCTACGTTCACGCCGACACCAAGCTGACACGGGTGCTGCAACTGATGGTCGAGCACCAGACCAGAAGCATTCCGGTGCTCGATGCCGATCGCAAACTGGCCGGCATCATCTCGCGCGAGGATGTGATGCGGGCGCTGGCGAGCTTCACCAAGGCGCATCAATAGGTACCGCATCCGACCGGCGTTTCCGGCGTCCCAATGACGCGCCCTCTCCCAAGTGCGGTGTTGGATTAGTCGCGCTCTTTGTCGTACAGAGAACCTTGCAGACACTGAGGATCGACGGCTGAATCCGGCCGCGGATTGCGCTGTGCCGAGGTGACATGTCGACCTATCGATTGAGCAACCTGCTTGCGCCGCGCGCGGTGGCGGTGGTTGGCGCCAGTCCGCGCCCGGCCTCGCTCGGTCGGGCGGTGCTCGGCAATCTTCGCGCGGCGGGGTTTGCCGGCCAGATCGGCGTCGTCAACCCGCATTATCGCGAGATCGACGGCGTCGCGGCGGTGGACCGCCTCGGCGATCTCGGCTTCGTGCCCGATCTGCTGATCATCACCGCGCCGGCGTCGATGGTGCCGAAAATCGTCACCGAGGCCGGCGGGCTTGGCGTCGCGGGTGCCATCATCATCGGGTCGGAGATGGGGCGGGGCGAAGGCTCGTTCGCCGAAGCCGCCAACCATGCTGCGCGCGAGCACGGGATGCGGCTGATCGGTCCGAACTGCCTCGGCATCATGGTGCCCGGCGCGCAGCTGAACGCCAGCTTCGCCGCGCACATGCCGCGTCGCGGCCATCTGGCGCTGATCTCGCAATCCGGCGCGATCGCCGCCGGCATGGTGGACTGGGCGGCGGAGAAGCGAATCGGATTCTCCGGCATCGTGTCGATCGGCGACCAGCTCGACGTCGACATCGCCGACATGCTGGACTACTACGCCGGCGACATCGATACCCGCGCGATCCTGCTCTACATCGAGGCGGTCAAGGACGCGCGCAAGTTCATGTCGGCGGCGCGCGCCGCGGCGCGGATCAAGCCGGTCGTGGTGGTGAAATCCGGGCGGATGGCGCAAGGCGCCAAGGCGGCCGCGACTCATACCGGGGCGCTGGCCGGATCGGACGCGGTGTACGACGCCGCGTTCCGCCGCGCGGGCATGCTTCGGGTGTACGATCTGCGCGAATTGTTCGATTGCGCCGAGACGCTGGGCCGGGTCAGCGCGCCGCGCGGCAAGCGGCTGGCGATCCTGACCAATGGCGGCGGTATCGGCATTCTCGCGGTCGACCGGCTGGTCGAGCTCGGCGGGATCGCCGCGACGCTGTCGGCATCGGCGCGCAAGCAGCTCGATGACGTGTTGCCTTCGACCTGGTCCGGATCGAACCCGGTCGATATCGCCGGCGACGCCGACGCCGAGCGCTACGCCGCGGCGCTCGGGGTGCTGCTTGCCGATCCTGACAATGACGCGATCCTGGTGATGAACGTGCAGACCGCGCTGGCGGCGCCGGGCGACATCGCCGGCGCGGTGACCAAGCTGGTCAATGACGATCGCGCCAAGCGGATGCTGTTCAAGCCGGTGTTCGCGGTCTGGGTCGGCGCCGACGATGCCGTCTCGAATATCTTCGACGCTGCCGGAATCCCGAACTATCTGACCGAGGACGACGCGGTCCGCAGCCTGATGCACCTGGTGAAGTATCGCGAGGCGGCGCAGGCGCTGACCGACGTGCCGCCGAGCCTGCCGAAGGAGTTCGAGCCCGACACCGATGCCGCGAGCGCGATCGTCGAGCGGGCGGTCGCCGAGGGACGTACCTGGCTCGATCCGCTCGAGATCAGCGGGCTGTTCGCGGCCTACCAGATCGCGATGGTGCCGACGCTGGCCGCGGCCGATGCCGATCAGGCGGTGGCGTGGGCCGCGCCGTTCCTGGCGCAGGGGGTCACGTTGGTGGTGAAAGTGCTATCGCGCGATATCACCCACAAATCCGACGTCGGCGGCGTCGCGCTCAATCTCACCAGCGCGGAAGCGGTGCGCGCGGCCGTCGATCAGGTGTTGGCGCGAGCCAAGCAGCTGCGCCCCGACGCGCGGCTCGAGGGCGTGATCGTGCAGCCGATGCTGCTGCGGCCGAAGGCGCGCGAACTGATTCTCGGCATCGCCGACGATCCCACCTTCGGCCCGGTGATCGCGTTCGGCCATGGCGGCACCGGGGTCGAGATCATCAACGACAAGGCGCTGGCGCTGCCGCCGCTCGATCTCAAGCTCGCCGCGGACCTGATCGAGCGCACCCGGGTCGCGCGGCTGCTGCGCGCCTATCGCGATGTGCCGGCAGTGAAGCCGGACGCGGTGGCGCTGACGCTGGTCAAGCTGTCGCAGATGGCCGCTGACCTGCCGCAGATCCACGAACTCGACATCAATCCGCTGCTCGCCGACGAGAACGGCGTCGTCGCGCTCGATGCGCGGGTCGCGGTGCGCAAACCGGAGCGGAAATTCGCCGGCTCTGGCAACGCCACCTTCGCGGTGCGGCCATATCCGTCGCAATGGCAGCGCCATCTCGTGCTCAAGGGCGGCTGGCGAATTCTGGCGCGGCCGATGCGCCCCGACGACGAACCGGCGCTACATGAATTCCTGCAACGCGTCACCAAGGAAGATCTGCGATTGCGCTTCTTCGCGGCTATGAAGGAATTCAGCCATCCGTTCATCGCGCGGTTGACTCAGATCGACTATGCCCGCGCGATGGCCTTTATCGCCATCGACGAAGAGACCAACGAGACCGTCGGCGTTGTCCGTATCCATTCCGACTCGATCTACGAGTCGGGGGAATACGCGATCCTGCTGCGCTCCGACCTCAAGGGCAGAGGGCTCGGCTGGGCGCTGATGCAGCTCATCATCGAATACGCCCGGTCTGAAGGGCTGAAGAATGTCGAGGGCCAGGTGCTGCGGGAAAACACCGTGATGCTGAAGATGTGCCGCGCGCTGGGCTTCGAGGTCGGGTCGGACCGATCGGAGCCGGAGATTTGCAAAGTGGTGCTTCCGCTCGGCGATAAGTCCTACAAATCGCAATAACGCAAAGCGAATCTTTGTAAGCTGACGGAAAGCCGCTACAGCCGGCTGACCGACATCACGCGGAAGGTGTGCATGGTGCCTTCTTCGTTGATCGAGACATATTCGCCTTGCACGAACCGCTCGTCGGCGAAGTGGTAGCCGGCCTCGTCCGGGGTGTCGCCGGCGAGGTCGTATTGAAACGCCCAGCTGCCGCCGGGGCGATGCATCAGATGGCCGAGGCTGTCGTCCTGGTCCGGCCGCAGCCGCGCCACCCGGCACGCCTCGCGATGTTTTTTCCACATCTCCGCATCGATCCGGTCATCCTCGCTGAGCGGCGCGACGATCACATAGGCGATCGCGGATTCGCCGTCGGGATGCCCCGGCTCACGTGCAAGCTCCAGCCGAATCTGGCGGAACCGCGACGGCAACGAGGTGTTGAGAATGGGCGAGGCCCTGGTCATGCTGAGTTGTCCAATCGGCGTTATGGGCGCAAAGCTTACGCAGCGGGCGACCGTAACATTTGATTTGCATCAACCGCCGTTGCCGAAGCAAGCTGTTCGCTTGCGACGGGCCGGCCGGCCACAAGACGAGAGAGATTGGAGCTTCGCATGCTGGCATTCGACACGGGGCGAGACCGGCCGTGAATTCCTTGCCCGTGCTGAACGCGGTCACCGACGGCGATAGTCTGGAACTGCATCCGGGCGGCCCCTGGACGGCGGTACATTCAGCGACGCTTGAACGGCTGTTCGATACCATCGCGCCGAAACTGCAGACCGCAAAAACGCTCAAGATCGACATGGCCGAGGTGCATGAAATCGACACCATCGGCGCCTGGCTGCTTGAAAAGATCTCCCGCAATGCGACGCAGGCCGGCCACCACGCGAGTTTTGTCGGCGTCGCCGCGCATTATGCCGGCCTGATCGACGAAGTGCGTCAGGTCAACCGACGCGGCCCAACGCGCCGGCCCAAGCCCAATCCGATTCTGGCGCGGCTCGACGAGGTCGGCCGCTCGGCCTGGAGCGCCACCGAGGACATTTCGGTGTTCCTGCAGATGTTCGGCGCGCTGGCGATGACGCTGCTCGGCGTGCTGCGGCGGCCGCGATCGCTGCGGCTGACGTCGATGGTCTATCAGGTCTACCGCGTCGGCTGGCAGGCGATCCCGAT
The DNA here is from genome assembly GCF_013377015.1 of Rhodopseudomonas sp. GTDB lineage: Bacteria > Pseudomonadota > Alphaproteobacteria > Rhizobiales > Xanthobacteraceae > JARJEH01. Next base: position 175,014 of record NZ_JACABA010000004.1, read on the forward strand.
TGTTGCGCTGATCACCTTCCTGATCGGCGCCATCATTGCGCAGCAGGGCATCTTCCATTTCCGCAAGTTCGGCGCGGATTCCTATGTGGTCGACATGGTGGGAATCCTGGTATTGCGCGAAATCGGCGTGCTGATCGTCGCGATCATGGTCGCCGGACGCTCCGGGAGCGCCTATACGGCCGAGCTCGGGTCGATGAAGATGCGCGAAGAGATCGATGCGCTCTCGACCATGGGCCTCGATCCGGTCGAGGTCCTGATTCTGCCGCGCATCCTCGCGCTGGTGATCGCCTTGCCGATCCTGACCTTCATCGGCTCGATGGCCGCGCTCTATGGCGGTTGCCTGACCGCGTGGTTCTATGGCGGCATGCAGCCTGCGGTCTTCGTTGCCCGACTGCACGACGCCGTTTCGGTGACCAGTTTCCAGGTCGGTATCACCAAGGCGCCGTTCATGGCGCTGGTGATCGGCATCGTCGCCTGCAGCGAGGGTCTGCGGGTCAAGGGCAGCGCCGAATCGCTCGGCTTGCAGACCACGACCTCGGTGGTGAAATCGATCTTTCTGGTGATCGTTCTCGACGGGCTGTTCGCGGTGTTCTTCGCCTCGATCGGAATGTAGCGATGGACGCGCTCGCCGAGCAGTACGCCATCCGCGTCGCGGACCTCGTGGTCGGTTTCGGCCAGCAGACCGTGATCGATCATCTGTCGCTGGACGTTCGCCGCGGCGAAATCCTCGGCCTGGTCGGCGCCTCCGGCGGCGGCAAGTCGGTGCTGATGCGGACGATTATCGGCCTGATTCCCAAGCAAAGCGGCCGCATCGACGTGATGGGCCGCAGCGTCGACGGCGGGCTGGACAGCACGACCCGCGCGGCGGCCGCGATGTGGGGAATCCTGTTCCAGCAGGGCGCGCTGTTTTCCTCGCTGACGGCGCGCCAGAACGTGCAGTTTCCGTTGCGGGAGATGCTCGCGCTGTCGGAAACGCTGCTCGATGAGATCGCCACCGCCAAGCTGGAGATGGTCGGGATCGCGCCGGACGATTGGGATAAGTTTCCGGCGCAATTGTCTGGCGGCATGACCAAGCGGGTGGCGCTGGCGCGGGCGCTGGCGCTGGATCCCGCGATCGTGTTTCTCGACGAGCCGACGTCGGGGCTCGACCCGATCGCCGCCGGCGATTTCGACGAGTTGATCAAGACGCTGCAAATGACGCTGGGGCTGACGGTCTTCATGGTGACGCACGATCTGGCGAGCCTCAATACCGTCTGCGACCGCGTCGCCGTACTGGCCGACGGCAAGATCGTCGCGATCGGCCCGATGCGCGAACTGCTGCAATCCGAGCATCCCTGGGTGCGAGCCTATTTCCACGGCAAGCGCTCCCAGATGCTGCAACCAAAGGCGAGTTGAGAGATGGAAACCCGCGCCCCTTTCGTTATCGTTGGTGCCTTCGTTCTGGCGGCCATCTTGGCGGTGTTCGGCTTCGTGTTCTGGCTGCACAACACCAGCGGTGTCGGCGCGCGGACGATCTATCACGTTCAGTTCAGCGGCCCGGTACCCGGGCTGCTGGTCGGCGCCGCGGTGCTGTTCAACGGGATTCGCGTCGGCGAGGTCACCGAGCTCGGGCTCGCGCCCGACAATCCGCGCCGGGTCAATGCCACCGTCGCGGTGGCGACCAATACGCCGGTGCGGCCTGACACCAAGGTCGGGCTGGATTTCCAGGGGCTGACTGGGGTGCCGGTGATCGCGCTGGAAGGCGGCGAGGCGCTGACCGGGTCGGCGATAGCCACCACGCTGGTCGCCGAGCCCGGGGCCGGACAAAGCATGACCCAGGCGGCGCGCGATGCGCTGCGCAAGGTTGATTCGGTGCTGAGCGACAATGCCGGGCCGCTGAAGGAAACCGTCGGCAATCTGAAGACCTTCTCCGCCTGGCTGGCGGGCAATACCGGCAAGCTCGACGGCATCATTGGCGGGGTCGAGCGGATGACCGGCGCCGACAAGCCGGTCGTCGTCAAGGCAGTCTACAACCTGCGCGCTGCATCGGGCTTCGCCGCTCCAGCCAAGACGATCAAGGGCCAGCTGGTGATTCCGGACCCGACCACGGTGCTGCTGTTCGACACCCAGAAAGTGCTGCTGGCGCCGGGCCTCGACTATCCCGGCTTCGAGGGCGCGCAATGGAGCGACAGTATTCCCAAGCTGTTGCAGGCGAAGCTGATCCAGAGCTTCGAGAACTACGACATCGCTCATGCCCCGGTGCGGTCGCTGGACGGTGTGCAATCCGACGATCAGCTGCTGATCGATATCAGAAACTTCGCGGTGGTGGGCGAGCCCGGTCCGAGTGCCGAGATCGCCTTCTCGGCCAAGATTTTGAGCAAGGACGGGCGGGTGGTCGCCGCCAAACTGTTCCGGCAGGCCCAGCCGTTCGAGAAGCCCGATCCGGTTGCTGCGGTGGCTGCCTTCAACGAGGCATTTGATAGCATTGCTAAGGAGTTAGTTCTCTGGACGGTGGCCGCCTTGACGGCGCCCGCGGGCCCCGGCGGCGATGCCAAGCCGGCTATTCCAGGCTCTTCAGGAACGACAAAAGGTCGTTGATCTGCTTTGGTTCGAGCTCGAATGCCGGCATCTCGGCGTGCCCGGTATAGATCCCTTCCGCAAACGCCTCGGCCAGGGTTTCGATCGGATAGCGCTTGTGCAGGGTCCGGAACGGCGGGGCAAGTGCCAGCGGGCTGGCGCTGTCTCGATCGATGGAATGGCAACGGGCGCAGTTAGCCTTCGCATAGGCCCGACCGCGGCGCTCTGCGGGAGACGCGGCAATTGCCGAACTGATCATGAGCAGGGTGATCGCCAGACAGACGGGAACAAGGCGCATTGGGCCAGCTTTGGTTGGTAAAAAGGGGAGAATCAACCCCACTTCAGCATATTGAGCACGAAGTAGCCTTGTCCACCGGCATAAATATGTGTCAAGCAAAGCATTGATCTGTGTCAAGCTGTCTTGACGATTTGCGAAGATATTAAGCTTTCTGGCGCATCGTTCACGTCCACCGACGGCAGTACGCGGCAGGTAGGAAATGTGCTTCTAACAATCTGTAAGGAGTGATGAATGCCGCACCTCGCTTTTCCGAACTCATGCGACGGCTTTCGCTGCGAAACTCATTGCTCGGTTCGCTCGCTCGCAATCTGCGGCCAACTCAACGAATCCGAGCACCAGGAATTCGAACGGCTGGCGCAACACGTCCGTTTCGGGCCGAAAGAGGCGCTCTTCTCCGAGGACGAGATGGTCGATTCGGTCTACAGTCTGACCGAGGGAATTGCCCGACTCTACAAATTGCTGCCCGACGGCCGGCGCCAGATCATCGGCTTTGCGCTGCCGGGGGATTTTCTGGGAATGGCGCCCTCCAATCGCTATTCGTTTTCGGCCGATGCGATTGGCCCTCTGACCGTGTGCAAGTTCTTTCGGGGGCCGTTCATGCGCTTCATCGAGAACAGGCCGCAGATGCTGATGCGGATGAACGAGTTTGCGACGCGGGAACTGGGTCTTGCCCAGGATCAGATGTTGCTGCTCGGTCGCCGTTCGGCCGAGGAAAAGGTGGCGGCGTTCCTGGTTGGCTGGCGTGAGCGACTGGCCCGGCTTGAAGGCATGACCAAAACCGTTACCTTGCCGATGGGCCGCCAGGATATCGCCGATTTCCTTGGGCTCACGATTGAAACCGTAAGCCGCACCTTCACCAAGCTGGAGCGGGAAAAACTGATCGTCATCGTCCCCGACGGCGTTCGCGTGCTGGATTCGAAACGCTTCGACGCGCTGGCCGCGGCCTGAGGCGCCTCCACGCTGGCGCATCCGCGGGATTGAATTGAGGCCCACCGATGCGCGACCAACGGCCGCTCCATGCCAGAGCTAGGCAGTATATCTACGAGATTCTCGAATCGCATGCGCAGAGCACGCGTGTCGGCCTGATCGTCAATCGCTTCATTGTTTTCCTGATCCTGTTCAGCATCGCGGTTGCCGTGCTGGAATCCGACCCGCGGCTGCGGGCCGAATACGGCAGCCTGTTCTTCTGGCTCGAATTCTTCTGCCTCGTGATCTTCAGCGTCGAATATTACATCCGGATCTGGATCGCGCCGGAGCATCTGCCGTATCGGCAGATGCGTCCCCTGGGGGCATGCTGGTCGTTCATGATCAGCCCGCAGGGCATTGTCGATTGCCTCGCGGTGATGCCGCTGTGGGTGGCGATGCTGGGGTTCAATGATCTGCGCGTGCTGATCATCCTGCGCATGCTCCGGGTCTTGAAATTCGCGCGCTATTCGTCCGGGATGCGCTCGCTGCTCGAGGTGCTGGCGAGTGAACGCCGCGCGCTCACCGCTTGCCTGGTGATCCTGCTGTGCGCGACGCTGTTGTCCGCGACCGCGATGCATATCGCTGAGGGCCACGTTCAGCCGGACAAATTCGGCACCATTCTGGATGCCATGTGGTGGGCATTGGTGACATTGGCGACGATCGGCTATGGCGACGTGGTGCCGGCGACCGGGATCGGTAAGCTGATCGCCTCGGTCACCATCATCGGCGGCCTGATCATGATCGCGCTTCCGGTCGGCATCGTCGCCAACGCGTTTTCCGAGGTGATCCACCGCCGCGATTTCATCGTCAACTGGAGCATGGTGGCGCGGGTCCCGCTGTTCTCGCATCTGACCGCTGCCGATATCGCCCATATCATGCAGCTGTTGCAGGCCCGGCAGATCGATTCCGGCGATATCATCTTTCGCCGCGGTGAGCCCGCCACCGCGATGTATTTCATCGCCGAGGGCGACGTCGAGATCGAACTCGGACCGGAAGAAAACGGCCGCCGGATCCGGCTTGGGGCCGGGCATTTCTTCGGCGAGATCGCCGTGTTGAAAAGGGTGGAGCGTTCGGCGACCGTGAAGGCGGTGTCACGGGCCCGGCTGCTGGTGCTCGACGCCGCCGATCTTCGGGTTCTGATCAACCGCGAGCCGAGTATCGCGGCCAAGATCAACCAGATCGTTCAGGGCCGGACCGGCCGCAGCCTCAATCTGGAGATCGCCGATCTCGAAGGACAGGATGAGGTGACCAAGGAGCCGGTGTAGTTGCGGCCTGCCGTTACCATGCGGCGGCGTCGCGCTGGCGATGCGGCTGGTTTGATCTTCGTCAACGATTCGCGTCCGGTTTGTGCGCCATGATTTTGGTGCAAGATAGGAGGCGGCCATGACCCTCGATCTACTGCTGCTCGCCGCAGCCTTGGTGTCCGTGATCGTTATTTTCGCCGGCGTGATGATTGTGGGCGATTTCCAGGATCAGCCCTGCCACCGCGAACTCGACCCGAATCGGCGGGAGCCCCGGCTGTTCTGATCTGCAGCGCCGGTTCTCGCCGCCCTCTGCTCTTGCAGCGCTGGCTCACGAGGAACTGACGGTTTCCTGCGGCTCTTCGAAATGATACTTGCTTTCGCGCGGGAATTGGCTCGGCCAGGGCAGCACGGTTTGCTCAGCGATCGCTTCGATCAGCTTGCGTGCCGCGGCTGCGAAGCTCGAACCTGTCGCCAACTCGAGATCGTCGCAAAATGCCTGTGGCATCGGCTCTTGCTCGTCGAGCACCGCCAGCGCCGGGCTCCACCACCACGCGGCGGCAGGCGACCGCTGGGCCTCGTTGACGGCCCGCCATTCGGCGAACTCCTTCGCGGTGCGTTCGAACTGAAATCGTGTCGCCTGATGCATGGAATTGCCCAATTTGATCGATCTGACCGCCAATCTCGCGGTCGTTGAAAAACTGCCTATGGTCAGGACCGCTGTCACAACCCGCCAGAGCGTGGCGCTTGACCAGGATACCATTCTCGGCGCCGCATCTTGATGCTAGTGCTAAACGGATGAACCCGCACACGAAAATCGACATCCGGCACTCGACCTGTCCGCATGACTGCCCGTCGGCCTGCGCACTGGACGTCGAAGTCATCGACGGTGCCACGATCGGGCGGGTGCGGGGCTCGAAACTGCAAAGCTACACGGCGGGCGTGGTCTGCGCCAAGGTCGCGCGCTATGCCGAGCGGATTCATCACCCCGACCGGCTATTGTATCCGTTGCGCCGGTCCGGGCCGAAGGGCTCGGGACAATTCAGTCGGATTTCGTGGGATGAGGCGCTGGACGAGATCGCCGCCCGGTTTGACGCCGCCGAAAGCGCGTTCGGCGCGGAAGCGGTCTGGCCGTATCACTATGCCGGAACGATGGGCCTGGTGATGCGCGGCGGCGCCAATCGGTTGGCTCATGTCAAGAAGTACTCCCGCTTCTACTCGACGATCTGCTCCAACATCGCCCATGCCGGATACGCGGCGGGAGCCGGCAAGGTCGCCGGCGTAGATCCGCGCGAAATGGCGAAGTCCGACCTGGTGGTGATCTGGGGCACCAATGCGGTCTCGACCCAGGTCAATGTGATGACGCATGCGTCCCGCGCCCGCAAGGAGCGCGGCGCGCGGATCGCGGCGATCGACATCTACGACAACGACACCATGAAGCAGGCCGATATCAAGATCATCCTGCGTCCCGGCACCGATGGCGCCTTCGCCTGCGGCGTGATGCACGCATTGTTTCGCGACGGCTATGCCGACCGCGACTATCTGGCGCGATACACCGACTGCCCCGTCGAGCTCGAAGCCCATCTGGCGACCCGTACCCCGGAATGGGCGTCATCGATCAGCGGCGTGCCGGTCGAAGATATCGAGAATTTCGCCCGCGCCGTCGGCGAGACCAAGCGCAGCTTCTTCCGGCTCGGCTACGGCTTCACCCGTAGCCGCAATGGCGCCGCGCAGATGCACGCCGCGCTGTGCATCCCGGCCGTCACCGGCGCCTGGCAATACGAGGGCGGCGGCGCGTTCTTCAACAACGCGGCGATCTGGGAATTCGACCGGACCCTGGTCGACGGCCTCGACCGACTCGATCCGCGCACCCGCGCGCTCGATCAGTCGAAGGTCGGACGGATCCTGACCGGCGACGCCGAGGCGTTGGTGGGCGGACCGCCGGTGCAGGCGATGCTGATCCAGAACACCAATCCGATGAGTGTGGCGCCGGAACAGAGGCTCGTTCGCGAAGGGTTTGTGCGCGACGATCTATTTGTGGCGGTGCACGAGCAGTTCATGACCGAGACCGCGGAGATGGCCGATATCGTGCTGCCGGCGACGATGTTCCTGGAACATGACGACCTGTATTACGGCGGCGGTCAGCAACACATCTCGGTCGGTGCCAGCTTGATCGAACCGCCCGGCGAGTGCCGCAGCAATCACCAGGTGATCCAGGCGCTGGCGCAGCGGCTCGAGGCCGTGCATCCGGGGTTCGAGATGACGTCGCGCGAGATCATCGACGCGACGCTCCTTGCCAGCAACCGGGGCGGCATCGATCAGCTCGAAGCCGAGTTGTGGCGCGATCTGCAGCCGGAATTCCGCATGGCGCACTATCTCGACGGCTTTGCCCATGCCGACGGCAAGTTCCATTTCCGCGCCGACTGGAGCACCGTCAACGTACCGCGCAACCAGCCTATGGGGCCGTGGCGGGCGATGCCCGGACTGCCCGACCACTGGGCGGTGATCGAGGAAGCCGACGCGCAGTATCCGTTCCGGCTGGCGACCAGTCCGGCGCGGAGCTTTCTCAACAGCACTTTCAATGAGACGTCGTCATCGCAGGCGCGGGAAGGCGCTCCCACGGTGCTGCTGCATCCTGCGGATGCGGCACAACTCAGCGTTGTCGATGGCGACGCTATCGCGCTCGGCAACGAGCGCGGCGAAACCACGTTGACTGCCCGACTGAGCGATGGTTTGCGCCGTGGCGTCCTGATAGCCGAGTCGATTCATCCCAACCGCGCGCATGCGGGCGGTTGGGGAATCAATGTGTTGACCGGCGCAGACCCCGTCGCGCCGCATGGCGGCGCGGCGTTTCATGACAACAGGGTCTGGGCGAGGAAGGCAGATTCGCCGATCGCGAAACCCGACTAATCAGGCCGAATACCGGAACGGATATCGGCTGACGGCAGTCGTTTCGCTTCAAACGGCGAACCCTGCCCGGTGCTCAACGCTGATGGCCGAGCCCGATACCAAGCTTAAGGGCTTTCTGACGCAGCGATCCGACGGTCCGCTTGGTCAGCTTCGCGATCTTGATCACAGGGGTCTTCGCCTTGGAGTGAGCGCGAAGCTCCTTGACGTCGTCTTTGGTATATTCCCGGCGAGTAATCTTCGGCTTGGTCTTCGCCTTGGATTTTGCCGCGGTCTTCGTTGCAGTCTTCGCTTTGGTTTTCTTGGCCACTTAGTCGCTCCTTTATTGAAGCGTCCTTCTACTATACTCATTCGGGATCGACAATTCGGAATTTTGGGCTAATGAAGCGGCCACTGCGGCTCGGTTAGCAACAGTTTAAGGGCTGTTAGTTGAGATTTTGGCCGAAAACGCCTCAAATCTCGTCTTGGAGCGCTCTTGGAGCGCTATGTGTAGTGCATTGCGTGAGCCTGATGCACAAAATCGACCCAACTATGTCAACGGATTGATTGCGTTATCGGTCGATTCGTTGCAGCTGACCGCGGTTGCGTGGCCGGTCGGGTGCCCGAACTGATCTTCGCGCGAGATGTGTGGCAAAGCTGCGTGTGTTGAAGATGTAGTGAAGCTAACCGGATCGCCGGCAGATGCCGCGCTGCGCCGTCATCATCGCGGCGATTTGGCCTGCTGCCCGAGCACTGCGCGCGTTTTCGCCAAAACAGCATTACAATACTGCTCGCGATCCAGCCTGATCTTGATCTGCAGGTTCTTGAACGCGGCGACACGCCGGACGATCTCGTCACGTTCCCCGCGCAAACGGGCTTGGCTGTCTCGCTCGAAGCTGCCGGGTCCGATCGCCGCAGATCTTTCGGCGGCGGCAGTCTCGACCGCAAGTCTTTCGATGGCGAACGACTCCGCGACAGCTGGTTCGACGAGGGCTGGCTGCATAGCAGGCTTGCTCGGAGCACGCAGATCAATCGGGGTTGCCTTGGCGCCGATCACATCCTCGACAGTTTCCAAGGCGCGCTCGATCACTCCGTCGCGCTGTTGTTTCCAAGGTTTCATTCTTCGTCCCCACCAGCGATCAATCTGATCCAAGGATGTTGCATGCGTCAATCGGAATGAGGCCGCGACGCGGGCGGTGGATAAATTTGCTCACAACTTGCGTCTCGCAGCGGTAACCGGTAGCCAAAAAGAAACAGGAGAAGCCCTGATGGCAAAGATCGATCTTGATTCGCTGAGCATCGAAGAATTGGCCGCGCTGCGGGACAATGCAACCGACAAGTTGGCTGAAAAGGTTGCCGCGCGGCAGGCCGAGCTCGAAGCCGAACTTGAGCTGTTGTCGCGCTACGGCAAGTCGACGAAGAAGTCACCGCTGGCACCCGCCGCGAAGCCGAAGAAGGACCTGCTGTCCAAGGACGCATCGCCGAAAGATGCCGCGACCAAGGACGGCGCGGCGAAGGAGCAGGTCGCCAAGGCGGCCTGATCTTTGCCGATCGATGGTGCGGCCGGCCGCTGCGGTAGTGCGGGCTGCACCGAAGCCGGGCGGCTTGCAATATTTTGGCGCATCGTTCTTAGTTGCGATGCGGCGCGGTGCAAATCTCCTCGTGGTGGCAGTTGCAGCCTTGCGTCAGTGGGAACTTGCGATGTCTGACTATCACGGTCCTCTGCGTGTCGGCATCGGCGGCCCGGTCGGGTCCGGCAAGACCGCGTTGATGGACCTGCTTTGCAAGACCATGCGCGAGCGCTACGACATCGCCGCGATTACCAACGACATCTACACCAAATGGGACGCCGAATTCCTGGTGCGGTCGGGCTCGTTGACGCCGGATCGTATCGCCGGCGTCGAAACCGGCGGTTGTCCGCATACCGCTATCCGCGAAGATGCCTCGATGAATCTCGCTGCGGTCGCCGACATGCGGGCGAAATTCCCTAATCTCGACATGGTGCTGATCGAATCCGGCGGCGACAATCTGGCCGCGACCTTCTCGCCTGAATTGGCCGACCTCACCATCTATGTGATCGACGTCGCGGCCGGCGACAAGATTCCCTCGAAAGGTGGTCCGGGCATCACCCGTTCGGATCTGCTGGTCATCAACAAGATCGACCTCGCGCCGTATGTCGGGGCTTCGCTGGACAAGATGAACACCGACGCCAAGCGGATGCGCGGCGAGCGCCCGTTCGTGATGACCAATCTGAAGAAGAGCGAGGGGCTGGACCGGATCATCGGATTCATCGAAGCCAAGGGCGGCCTGAAGGGCAGGGCGCTGCCAGCTTGAGCCGTGGCTCGCGGAGCTGTCGGCCAGGGCCTGAGGATTCTTTTCGCGCGTCTGGAACCTAATCCACGGCTTGAGATTGATCCACTCTGGGGCCGATCGCCACGCGGATACTTACATTTGCCGACAGTCAGCCGAAGTTGCGTTTCGATGATCGCTTCTCCATGGTCGAGCGCGGAGTCGCGCCGCGCGCATGATTGGGTCAGGTTCGCTGGCCCGCGACGGCTTCTTTGCTCCCAACTCATGACTGAGTAAGCGCGTGGTTCGGCTGGGCTTCATCATCGGCTTGGTGGCGATTGTCGGGGTGCTGCTCTCCGGCCTCGCGGCCTATCGGGTGCATGATCAGGAAAAGACAATCGAGGGAATCGCGCTGGCGCGGGCGATCGATGTGCACGCCAGCCTGGTGCAGGAGCGGCTCACCGAGCGCGAATTGCTATCACGGGTTGCGTCCGGCCTGTTCCGGACGCCGTCGGTGATCAAGGCCGATATGCTGAAGCCGCTGCGCGCCTCGATCTACGCCTTCAAGACCGATTTCGTCGCTACAAGCTGGGTCGCGCGGTTGAAACCGAATGAAATCCAAGCGGCGCGTGCGGAATTGCGCACCGCCGGATTTGCCGATTCCACCATCCGCAACTTCGACAATATTCCGCTGGACCTGAAGTCGATCGACAAGCCGATCGACCTGGTGATGGACGTCGAACCCCGCAATGCCGAAACCAGCGCCTTTCCCGGCCGGTCGCTGGACGATCATCCGGTTCTGGGACCGATGTTCGCGCGCGCGATGGCCCAAGGGATGCCGATCGCGTCGGCGCCGCTATCGTTGTTGCGCGCCGCCGGTCCGCTCGGCGTGGCGTTGTGCGCTCCGGTGCTGCAGGACGGGGCCACCGAACCGGTCGGGTTCGTCACCTTCTCCTATGAGCTCGGGCCGTTGATGTTGGCGAATGACGATCTGTCGCTGTTTTCGGTGGCGCTCCGGGATCCGCGCAGTGCTGCTTCCGAACTGTTTGCCGATGACCGAGGCAGGGTGGCCGTGCGCGCCGAGAATCCCGAAGGCATCCCGCCGTCAGTGGTTCGCACGGTGACGTTCGGCGGCCGCGACTGGTCGCTGGCCTATTACGCCAAGGTCAATCCGTTCCCGCGCGCGCAGCAGATCGCGGCGATCGTGGCTGCGATCGGCCTTGTCTTGACCGGCATCGTGTGCGGGCTGTTCGGTTACGTTATCTACAGCAATTTGCGGCTTCGCCGCGAAATCCAGGTGCGGATTGGGTTCGAGCGCCGGTTGACCGCGGTGATCGACGAGTTGAATCACCGAGTGAAGAACATCCTGGCGGTGATCCAGTCGATCGTCACCAGGACCTTGCGCCATGGTGCGGACGTCGACGTCGCCCGCGAGCTGTTGATCGGCCGCATTCACGCGATGTCGAATGTCGTCTCGCTGCTGAGCGAGAGCCAGTGGCAGGGCGTCAAGTTGAAGGGATTGTTCGAGTCGCGGGCGATTCCGCATGCCGACCGGATCGCGGTGACTGGCCCCGATATTTCGGTCAGCGCCCGCGCTGCGCAGAGCCTGTCGCTGCTGTTCTTCGAACTGGCGTCACATTCCGACGAGGGGCTTTCGCTGGTCGGCAAGCATCCGCATATCGTGGCGCGGTGGGAAGTCGCCAATGAAGGCGCTGAGGCGACGTTTCATTTCCGTTGGGAGGAATTCAACACCAGCGCGGCGACGCGGCGGGACGACAGCGAGTTCGGAATTATCCTGCTCGACCGCGTCGCCCCGGAAGCGCTTGGCGGCGCCTCGAAGCGATATTTCACCGATGTCAGCTACGTCTACGAATTGACTGCGCCGATGGAGACCGTGGTCGATCTGACCGAGCGCGATCGCACCGACCGGCTTTCGGCACCGCCGATCAGGGGTTGATCGATGCGCAGGCCGGCAATCGAATGGCGGGCTGATCCCGCCACAGCTTCGCGCTCATGACAAAGGCGGCCCGCGCCGCGGGCCGCCTTGCTATTTTCTCTTGCCGCGATGCGAGGCTTAGCCGTTGCTGCCGATCACCGCCCGAACGGTGTTGTCCGGACCGAAATCGTCCGCTCCGTCGACGTAGAGCAGCGCGCTCAGCTTCGATCGCGCGCGGTTGACGCGGCTCTTGATGGTGCCGACGGCGCAGCCGCAGATGGCGGCAGCGTCTTCATAGGAGAAACCCGAGGCACCGACCAGGATCAAGGCTTCGCGCTGATCCTGAGGCAATTTCTCGAGCGCGGCCCGGAATTCCTCGAACTCCAGATGGGCGTGCTGGCCCGGCTGCGTCTTCAGCGTCTTGGCGTAGTTGCCATCGGCATCCTCGACCTCGCGCCGGCGCTTGCGATAATCCGAGCGGAACAGATTGCGCAGGATGGTGAACAGCCAGGCCGGCAGGTTGGAGCCGGGCTGAAACGAGTCGATATTGGCCAGTGCGCGGAGCAGCGTCTCCTGCACCAGGTCGTCGGCGCGATCGCCATTGCCGCTCAGCGAAATCGCAAAAGCGCGCAGGCTCGGCACCGCAGCCAGAATATCGTCGCGGAGTGAATCGGTGAGGGGCATCAATCAATCCCTCCCATCGGTTTTGGGGGCCGGCTCGCCGGAATCGGGTTTGGGGTCGTCCAACCTCTTGATCAGTTCCGCGAACCGGTCGGGGACACCTTGGCGCACCACATCGTCGTACATCGCGCGCAATTGATGCCCGATCCGCGACTGAATCTCAGCGTTGAGGCCGCCTTGCTTTCCGGGCGCGGACTTCTTGTTGGCCTGAGCCTTGAAATCTTTCATGTCGGTTCCAATGTCTTCCCCAAGGGGCGTCCCCTCAAACAATGGGGATTTTGCTTGATTTTTGAGGCCTTTGCAGCGTCTCTGCACGGGTAATTCAGAACCGGCCGCAAAGTTCCCGAAGCGATGGAACTTTTGTTGGGCTGGGGCGTAGACATCGTACGTCGGGGAAAACCAAGGTCACCCAGCTTTTTGGCCGCGACTTTATATGGAGTAGGGATGTCACGATCACAGCTAGTTGCTGAGCATTTGCCGTTGTTGCGCCGCTATGCCCGGGCCCTGACCGGAAGCCAAGCCTCCGGCGATGCCTATGTCGGAGCGATGCTGGAGGCCCTGCTGCAGGATCCGTCGTTGCTCGACGAACAGCACGGCCCGCGCGCCGGTCTGTTTCGGCTGTTCACCCAGATCTGGAATTCGGTCGCGCTGAACGACGATACCCATGTCGCAACGCTGCCGATGCCGTCCGAGCGCCGGCTCTCCAACATCACCCCACTGCCGCGTCAGGCTTTTCTGCTGCTGTCGCTGGAGGGCTTTTCCGAAGAAGAAGTCGCCTACATCCTGCGCACCGACGTGGCTGAAATCCGCAAGCTGACCGACACCGCCGGCCGCGAGATGGCTGCGGAGATCGCCACCGACGTGCTGATCATCGAGGACGAAACTTTCATCGCGATGGATCTGGAAAGCCTGGTGAAGAATCTCGGCCACAACGTGATCGGCGTGGCGCGCACCCATTCCGACGCCATTGCGCTGGCCAAGACCAAGAAGCCAGGCTTGATCCTGGCCGACATCCAGCTGGCCGATGGCAGCTCCGGGCTCGACGCCGTCAACGAGCTGTTGAAACTGTTCGAAGTGCCGGTGGTGTTCATTACCGCCTATCCGGAACGCTTCCTGACTGGCGAGCGGCCGGAGCCGGCGTTCCTGATCTCGAAGCCTTTCCAGCCGGCGATGGTGTCGGCGGTCGCGAGCCAGGCGCTGTTCTTCCAGCGCAATTCGCGCAATCGCGCGCCCAACGCCGCCGTCTCCTGAACGACTCGAGCAACGACACGGCGGGGCGGCTTGACCGTCCCGCTTTCGCTTGAGCTGATTTCCAGATGATCGCGAAAAACAGGGCGCAGCCGGCATCACCGCGGCTGCGCCCTGCATCGCCGGCCAATATGGGGCAGAGGGACCGACCGGCTTTCTATAAGACGCCTGTCCAGCAAATGCGTTCCGCGTCCGCGGCGGCATTTTTTCAACACGCCTAATTGATTGCGATAGGAGAGAACCCGACCGCCGGTTCGATCGTTGCTTGTGAGATCGCCAGTCCGGCGACGTAACAGCGGTAGCCACTATGTCACAGACTCTGCGGGGAATGATTCTCGGCGTCATCGCCATCACGTCGACGCTCGGCGCGGCGCAGCTGGCGGCCGGCGGCGACCTCACCCAGATCGGCCTGAGGACAGAGCCGTCGCCGACGCAGGACATCAACCGCGCCGCCAAATCCGACCGCGCCGACGGAGTCCGTCAGCATCATCCCAGCCAGACCGTCTCGGTCAATCTGGCGGATCAGTCGATCGTGGTGCGGATACCCGTTGGCCAGGCCGGCCCCAGTCAAGATCTTCTGATGCCGCCGGTCAACGCAAGGCGGGCCATGGTGGCTTGCGAGCCGCCGGTCAGCGTGCTCACCGAGGTAGCCAAGCTGCTGCAACCCGGCCGCTGCGTCACCTGACGCGAGCGGACAGCAGATCACCCGATCAAGACGGTGTGACGGCGCGCGCTAATTGCCTGGCAGGTTCGGCGCGTCATCGGGCATCAAATGTTCCTTGAGGACCAGGGCGACGATTAGCAGCGGCGACGCCAGAAAGCCGCCCATCGGTCCCCATAGCCAGGTCCAGAACGCCAGAGCGATGAACACCGCCAGCGCATTCAATGACAGCCGGCGGCCGATGATGGTCGGCGTAATGAAGTGGCCTTCGACAAAGGTCAGGCCGGCAAATGCCAGCGCCGCGACCAGCCCGGCCCCCAACGTCGGAAAGCTGATAATTCCGACCACCGTCAGGATCACGAACATCGCGAACGGTCCGATGATCGGGAAGAAATTCAAGGTCGCGGCTAACGCCCCGAGCCCGGCCGGGTTGGGCATTCCAGCGACCGCGCAGATCACGCCGGTGGCGGCGCCGTAGCAGAGATTGATCACCGTCACCGTCAGCAGGTAACCGCCGAGGCTGCCCTCGATCTCGTTCAGGATCCGCAGCATCCGCAATCGCGCGTCGCGGCCGGCGAAGGTCATCACCAGGGCGCGGCGCAAGTCCGTCCAGCTTGCGACGAACAGTACCAGGGTGGCGAGAAACAGCAGGATCTCGGTAAAGGTAGGCGACAGGAATTCGAAGGTCGGCTGCATCCAGTCGATCTTTGGCATCTCGATCGCCGCCGCCGGAAGCGCATCGCTGCCGCCCAGCGTCACCTGCAACTGCCGCCACATTTGCACCGGACCGTCGAACACGTGCAGCTTGTCCCGCAGCAGCGACCCCAGTTCCGGGAGCCGGCTGCTCCACTGCACCAGCGGCGCCGAGATCAGGCCGACAATGAAAGCGACGCCGGCCAGCGCGACGGTCACGATCAGGATCGCCGAGACCGCGCGTGGGATCTTGCGCTGCTCCAAGAAAGACGCGGCTGGCGACAGCATGGTGCCCACCACGAAGGCCGTCACGATGGGAAGAAAGAACGGCTTGGCGACGTAGAGCGCCGCAACGATGACGATCACCAGCAACCCGACCAGGGCGACAGCGACGATTTCGATTCGCCGGGTGCTGCCCGGAAGCGGCGTGGTGACGGACTCGACGGGAAGCATACGCAATTCATTCATCCAAGGTCGGCGCTGACGCGCGATAGGCCGGTCCGGCGCTGCTCAACTAGGCCGAGCTGCCAAAGTTCCGCCTCCCGGAATCGGTCGCGGGCGAATAGCACCCGCTGCTCCCCGCCCGATGGAACGCTTGGTCACGCATCGCGTTGATCCGGCGAAAAACATCAACGCGATGCGCAGCAAGAGGCAGGGGCCATGGCAAGGACTATTTCGAGCACTTCCGCGCTAGGTACAAAGCTTCTGATCGCTGCGGCGTTGCTGATCATCCCCGTGCTGGCAACCCAAGCCTCGGCGCAGACGCTGGGCTATGCCGCACAGCCGCAGGCCGAACCGTTCGATTCCGATAATTCGGCGTTCGAGCCGCCCGCGGCCGACAATGACGTCCCGGATCGGCTTCGCCGCGCCATCGTCGCCTATGACAGCCGCGAGGCGCCCGGCACCATCGTGATCGATACCGTCAACACGGCGCTGTACTACGTGCTCGGTCAGGGCAGAGCCATTCGCTACGGCGTCGGCGTCGGCCGCGAGGGTTTCACCTGGTCCGGTGTGCAGACCGTCACCCGCAAGGCGGAATGGCCGGATTGGCATCCGCCGGCGGAAATGATTGCGCGCCAGCCCTATCTGCCGCGCTTCATGGCCGGCGGGCCGGGCAATCCACTCGGCGCCAGGGCGATGTATCTCGGCAATAGCGTGTACCGGATTCACGGCACCAACGATCCGTCGACGATCGGCAAGTTCGTCTCGTCAGGCTGCATCCGCCTGACCAATGCCGATGTCGAGGATCTGTTCAGCCGGGTCGAGGTCGGCACCAGGGTCGTGGTGCTGCCGAAATCCGCGCCGCGACGCTTCGAGGCCCGTGGTTCGGAAGCGCCTCGCCAAGTCTCTTTGACGCCAGCGCGTTCGTCGGCGGATCAGCAGGCATTGAACCCATCGAATTCATCGATCTACTAATCTGACGGGACCGGAGGTCCAAAGATGCGCAGGTCAAGTCAAGTCGGAATGTGTGCGGCGACGCTGCTTCTGATCGCGGGTGCCAGCCCGGCCGCGAACGCGCAAGATTTCTTCAGCGCGCTGTTTGGCGGGCTGGTCGCGCCGCAGCGCGCCGAGGCGCCGCCGATGGTCACCTTGCCTTATGCCGATGAACGCGGCGTGGTGGAGCGGCCCGCCGTTTCGTCGCCACCCGTCCGCAGCGTCGCGTCCGGCGGCAGCCAGGCCTATTGCGTGCGAACTTGCGACGGCCGTTACTTCCCGCTCTCCGCCACCGGCGGTCAGAGCAAGGCGGGATCCTGCAACAGTTTCTGCCCAGCCAGCGAGACCAAGGTGGTCTATGGCGGCGGGACGATCGACAATGCGGTGACCAAGAGCGGCAAGCGCTATTCGGAATTGCCCAACGCGTTCAAATATCGCAGCGAGATCGTCGCCGGCTGCACCTGCAACGGCAAGGACCAATTCGGTCTCGCCAAGGTCCCGCTCGACGACGATCCGACGGTGCACAAGGGTGACATGATCGCCACGCAGGATGGCCTGATGGTGGCGCGTGGCGGGACCGGCGGCGACCGCGAACTGAAACTGTCGCGGGTATCCGGCCCGATCCGTGCCGGCTCCGAGCGGGTGCCGGTGGTGGCGTCCGACTGAGTTAAGCCGCCCTGATCTTGTCGAGGAAGTCATCGACCTGATGGCGCAGTTGCTGGGCTTGGGTGCCCAGCGTCTGAGACGCCTGTTTGACGTTTTCCGCCGCCGCGCCGGTGGCGTCTGCGCCGGCCGTCACGCTGCCGATGTTATCGGAAACGTTTTTGGTGCCCTGCGCGGCCTGTTGGGTGTTGCGGGTGATCTCCTGGGTCGCGGCGCCTTGTTGTTCCACCGCGGCGGCGATCGCTGTCGCCACCTCGTTGACTTCGCCGATGATGCCGCCGATCGCCTTGATAGCGTCGATCGCCTCGTTCGCCACCTTCTGCATATCGGCGATCTGTTCGGAAATATCCTCGGTCGCCTTGGCGGTCTGGCTGGCGAGCGATTTGACCTCGCTGGCCACCACGGCGAAGCCGCGACCGGATTCGCCGGCGCGCGCCGCCTCGATGGTCGCGTTCAGCGCCAGCAGGTTGGTCTGCGACGCGATGTCGTTGATCAGCCCGACGACCTCGCCGATCCGGTTCGCGGTCTTGGCGAGGCCCTGCACGGTTCCGTCGGTCTCCTGCGCCTGGCTGACCGCGCGGCTGGCGATTTCCGAGGCGTGCGAGGCCTGCCGGCTGATATCGTTGATCGACGCGCTCAGCTGCTCCGAGGCCGAGGCGACGCTCTGCACGCTGGCCGATGCGTCTCCCGATGCCCGCGCGGCGATGCGAATGCTGTCATTGGCCTGGCTCGATACTTCCGACATGCCTTCCGACGTGGTGCGCATCTGGCTGGCGGCGTCTCCGAGCAGTTCGAGCGTTTGCCGGACCTGGCCTTCAAACGCGCCGATGTAGCCATCGACCGACTGTTGCCGCTTGGCGGCCTCGACGTTGCGCACGCGCTCCAGCTGCTCGGTTTGCTCCTTGGCTTCGGCCTGCTGCTTGAAGGTGCCGAGCGCCCCGGCGAGCGAGCCGATTTCATCGCTTCGCTCGACATAGCCGATCGTCACCGCGAGGTCGCCCGACGCCACTTTCAACATCGCGTCGCGAATCTTGTGCAGCGGGGTGATGACGCGGCGGCTGATGGCGATCACGCTTCCGACGGCCAGCGCTATTGCGACGGCGAGAAAGATCACCCGAAGGATCAGCGCGCGCCAGGCGTCGGAACTCTGGGCGCCGGCGTGCGCCTTGGCTGCATCGAGTGCCGCGTCCGCGACGTTGACCGCCTTTGACATCCGCTCCACCGTCAGCGGGCTCCACTGGTTCGCGGTCAGTTCCGGTTTTGCGCCCGTCATCAACGCGTCCAGCAGTCGATCGCGCAGCGCGAGGTAGGACGGATCGAAATAGGCCGCCTTGGTCGCAGCCATCGCTTCGACCAGCGGAGCCGGCAGCCGCATGCCGGATTGCGCCAATTCCAGCGCATTCCATGCGGTTTCGGTGCCGCCCAACAATCTGGTGTAGGCCTGCTTGGCTTCCGGCGCGACTTTGCCCGCGGCGAGGCCGTTCGAGATCAGCAGCGAACCTTCGCCGGCGGTGCTGCGAAGCAGCCAGGCGGTTTGCTTGATCGCCAGCAATTGGTCGATCTCCGCATCGGCATGATTGACGTTGGCGGCCAGCCGCCCGGACAGTTTATCGAGCGTCGCCACCAGCGCCGTTGTGGTGTCCATATATTCGGTGCTCAGCGACGCGCGGCGTGAAGCCTTCGGCTTGCCGACCTCGTTCCAGAATTCCTTCTGTTGCGCGGTCAGGGTGCTGAACAGGCGAGCCAGCTCGGGCACCAGGGTTTTCTGTTCCGGGAAGTCGAAATCGCCCAGCTGCGTGAGCGCCGTAGCCATCGCCGGCATTTCGACGTCGCGCAGGCCGCGGAGGTATGTCTCGATCGCGGCGTCCATCGGCTGGTCGGAATTGAGCAGGCGCGACGTGGTCGACCTGTCGGTGCGCAGATTGTTCATCGCCTTGAACAGGTTCGACGAGGCTTCCGCCACCACCAAGATGCGCTTTGCCTCGCCGAGCCGGCTCCAGGAGTCCCAGGCGCTCGAGAGTAGGATCAGCACCACGCAACTGGACATGATCGCGATCACGGTTTTGAGCAGCGTGGCGACGGTCAGGCGGTTCAGCATGGGATTTCCTCAATGGTTTCGTTGAGGGTAAGGGATTATTGGTAAACATTTCAGCTGTGGGTGGCCGGCCCGGTATTTCTACCTGAAATCCGGAATGAGCGAGTTCCGAATACGGAACCTAATGTTCCATCGTGCGTTCAATATGACGCAGCCGGTGCTCTTGTTGCCCTAACCGAACTCACATCTCCGAGGGATTCCCCCATGCTGATTGGTATTCTGATTACGTTTCTTGTCGTTATCCTGGTGCTCTATTTGATCGGCCTGTTGCCGATGGATGGCCGCGCCAAACAGATCGCGCGCGCCATTGTGATCGTGATCGGCATCATTTCGCTGTTGAAATATCTCGCGGTGTTCTGAGCCCTTCCTGACGCTCAAGAAAAAGGCCCCGGCAAATTGCCGGGGCCCCGTGATTAGCAGCGAAACCGCATTGATCGCCTACTTCAGGTCCTGCAGATGCGCCGCCTTGGCCTCGCGGCGGCGGATGTGCAGGATGAACTCGGTATAGCCGTTCGGCTGCTCGCGGCCCTTGAAGATCAGGTCGCAGGCCGCCTCGAACGCCACGCCGTCGAAATCCGGCGCCATCGGCCGGTACAACGGATCGTCGGCGTTCTGCTTGTCGACCACCACCGCCATCCGCTTCAGCGATTCCAGGACCTGGTCGTGGGTGACCACGCCGTGGTGCAGCCAGTTCGCCAGATGCTGGCTGGAAATGCGCAGCGTGGCGCGGTCTTCCATCAGCCCGACGTCGTGGATGTCCGGCACTTTCGAGCAGCCGACGCCCTGGTCGATCCAGCGCACGACGTAGCCGAGGATGCCCTGGCAGTTGTTGTCGATCTCCTGCTTGACGTCGTCCGGCGCCCAATTCGACTGCGACACCGGAATGGTGAGGATGTCGCTCAGCTTGGCGCGCGGGCCGCCCTTCTTCAGTTCCTGCTGGCGTGCGTGGACGTCGACCTGATGATAATGCAGCGCGTGCAGCGTCGCGGCGGTCGGCGACGGCACCCAGGCGGTGGTGGCGCCGGCCTGCGGATGGCCGATCTTCTGCGCCAGCATGTCGGCCATCTTGTCGGGCGCCGCCCACATCCCCTTGCCGATCTGGGCGTGGCCGGGCAACCCGTCGATCAACCCGATATCGACGTTCCAGTCCTCATAGGCCTTGATCCAGGGCTGCGCCTTCATCTCGTTCTTGCGGATCATCGGACCCGCTTCCATCGAGGTGTGGATCTCGTCGCCGGTGCGGTCCAAGAAACCCGTGTTGATGAAGACGATGCGCTTGGAGGCGTTCTGGATGCAGGCCTTGAGGTTGACCGTGGTGCGGCGCTCCTCGTCCATGATCCCGACCTTCATGGTGTTGACCGGCAGGCCGAGCATGGTCTCGACCCGTCCGAACAATTCGCAGGTCAGCGCCACCTCGTCGGGGCCGTGCATCTTCGGCTTGACGATATAGACCGAGCCATGGCGGCTGTTGCGGATCTTGCCCTTGGTCTTGAGGTCGTGGATCGCCATCAGCCCGGAGACGGCGGCGTCGAGAAAGCCTTCCGGAATTTCCGCGCCCGCGGAGTCCAGCACCGCGTCGGTGTACATGTGATGGCCGACATTGCGCATAAGCAGCAGACTGCGACCATGCAGCTTGATCTCGCCGCCGTTCGGCGCGGTGTAGACCCGATCCTCATGCAGCGTGCGCTGCACGGTCTTGCCGCCCTTCTCGAAGTCCGCCTCCAGCGTGCCGTCCATCAGCCCCATGGTGTTGCGATAGATCAGCACCTTGTCGTCGGCATCGACCGCCGCGACGCTGTCTTCCATGTCGAGGATGGTGGAGACCGCGGATTCCAGGATGATGTCGCAGACGCCGGCGGAATCGTCCTTGCCGATGATGTGCTTGCGATCGATCCGGATGTCGATGTGCATGCCGTGATTGACCAGCAGGATCGCGGTCGGTGCGGCGGCGTCGCCGAGATAGCCGGTGAATTGCGTCTGGTACTTCAGCGTGGTCAGCTTGCCGTCTGCGAGCTTCACCGACAAATGTCCGGCGATCACGCTGTAGGCGGCGACGTCGCTATGGCTGCCGGTCGCCAACGGCACCGACTGGTCGAGAAACGCCTTGGCTTTGGCGATCACCTTGTCGCCGCGCGCCTTGTTGTAGCCCTTGCCGGCCTCGGAGGGGTCATGCGGAATCGCGTCGGTGCCGTACAGCGCGTCGTACAGGCTGCCCCAGCGCGCATTCGCCGCGTTGAGCGCGTAGCGCGCATTGCTCAGCGGCACCACCAGCTGCGGCCCGCACAGATGGCCGATTTCCCGGTCGATATTGGCGGTCTCGACCTGCACCGTCGCAGGCTCCGGCAGCAGGTAACCGATCTCCTTGAGGAAGGTGGTGTACGCCGCCAGATCGATCGGCTTGCCCTTGTGGGTGCGGTGCCAGGTGTCGATCTTGCCCTGCAGCGTATCGCGCAGTGCCAGCAGCTTGCCGAGCTTCGGCGCCAGATCGTGGACGATTCCGGCCAGGCCAGCCCAGAAGGCGTCGGGCGTCACGCCGGTATTGGGTGCGGCTTCCTTGGCGATGAAGTCGAACAGGACAGGCGCGATTTTCAGGCCGTGGGCGTCAATACGATTCATGTTGGGATTTCTCGCGAGAAACGGCGCCAAACGCGCCATTTTCAGGGGTCAACGGACCCGCCGCCGCAAGCCGGCGTCCGGGGCGCCCCTTTTAGCGCCAAAGCCGGGCCAATGAGAAGGGGCTGTTGCCGTCGGGACTGCTGACTCCCGCTAGGCGGGCAGCCCGACCCTCGACTGAATCGGACCTTAAATGACCAGTCCCTGCGCCGGCTTCACCAGCGCGCTGTCGGGGAAGACGCTGTCGGCGAGCACGGCGGCGCTGATCCCCAGATGATCGTGCAGCACGCCCTTGATGATGGCGCGCAGATCGGTGGTCGGCGCGAGGTCGCGGGCCTCGTATAGCTGCGCTTGCTTCAGGCCGGGCCAATCCGCAATCACCCGGCCGCCTTTCACCGCGCCGCCGCAGAGCAGCGCCACCGTGCCGGTGCCGTGGTCGGTGCCGGATGTGCCGTTGATCTTCGCGGTGCGACCGAATTCGGTGGCGACCAGGATCACGGTGTCGCGCCAGCGCGGGCCGAGGCCGGTTTCGAATTCCGCCAGCGCGCCGTCGAGCCCGCCGAGCAGTTGCGCCAGTCGCCCGACCGGGCCGCCCTCGTTGGCGTGAGTGTCCCAGCCGTCGAAATCGAGCGCGGCGACCCGCGGGCCGTCGTCGGCGGCCATCAATTTCGCGGCGCCGCGCGCCACCTGCCGCATCGCCACGATCGCATTGCCGCCGGGCTTCTGCTTCATGTCGTCGCCCTGCGCGATCTTGTCGAGCTGCACGCCCTGGCTCAGCGCCGCCGCCAGCGCGGGATCGCGATGCTGATAGAGCTCGATCAGCCGCGCCGCGGTGTCTTCTGCCGCCTGCGGCAGCGTCGCCGGCGACCAGCCCACGGTCGGCGCGGCGCCGCGCAGCACCAACGGCGTGGTCGGGCCAATCGCCAAAGCGCTGGCGATTCGCTCGCCGCGCGGCAGCGCTTCGACCGCGCGATTGAGCCAGCCGGATTGCACCCGGCCGGGTCCGGCGAGGCCGCTTTCCAAAACATCCTGGCCGTCGAAATGCGAACGGTCGCGATACGACGTCGCCACCGCGTGCACCACGGCGGCTTGCCTGGCCCGGACCATCCGGGCGAATTCCGGCATCGCCGGATGTAGTGCGAAAAAGGAATCGAGTGCGATTGCCGGATGCGGCCCATCGCGCGTCAAGGCGATTGCGCCGTGCAGGCCGGCGTAGTCGGGATCGCCTGTCGGCGCCACGGTGGCGAGCCCATCGAGCGCGCCGCGCAAAATGACGACCACGAGGCGTGGATCGCGACGATCGGCGGCGCGGGCGAATTTCGGCAGATAGGCCCAGCCGGCGAACGAGGCGCCGCCGTGCAGCAGCGCGCGCCGCGAAGTGATTAGCGATGAGGCTCGCATCGTCATCTCCTCTGGAATTCCGGCGACATCAACAACAGCGCCAGCGCCTGCTGCCGCGATTCCGCGCGCCCGATCACGTCCCTGGTATCCACCGACGCGGCCGCACCGGCCACGACGTCGAGCAGCTCGCGGGCGTCCACGTTTTCGCCGATCCGGGAGGCGGTCTGAGCGGCGATATCGAGCCGCAGCTTGAGGCCTTCGGGCGCGGCCCAGGCGGCGTTGCTGTCGGCAAAGCCGTTCGGGCCGGGCGGTGTCCACAATGGCTGGCCCAGCGTGTTGAGCCAACCAAGATAGCGACCGGGTTCGTCGGGGATCCGCGCCAGCAATCGCCCGCTCGCCACCAGATACTCATAGGGCGAGCGGATCTTGCTCAGCGGCGCCTGCCAGGCTTCGTCGGAGCCGATCAGCGCCAGCGTTAGCGCCTTGAGGTCGCCATCGGTTTTCAAAAAGACATCTTGCAGCTTCGCCACCAACGCCGGTGGCGGATCGTCGGCGACGAAATGCGTGGCGAATTTCCGCGCGATGAATTTGGCCGTCGCGGGTTGCCGCGCCAGATCGGCCAGCGCCGCTTCGCCTTGCGCCACGCCGGCGTCGTCGTAATTCTTGCCGAGCAGATGCTGCGGCCCCGGCTCATGCGCGTTGGCGTTGAAGATGAAGCTGCCGGGTAGGCCGAGCTTGCCGTCGCGGCCGGCGAAGCTCCAGCCGGTGATGATCCGCGCCAGCGACGTCACATCCTCTTGCGTATAGCCGGAGCCGACGCCGAGCGTGTGCAGTTCCATGATCTCGCGGGCGAGATTTTCGTTCAGCCCGCGCTTGCCGTTCTGCCCGGCCTTCGAGGCCGGGCCGATCGATTGCTGGTTGTCGAGGAAGAACAGCATCGCCGGATGCTGCTCGACCGCGCGGAGCATGTCGCCGAACTTTCCCAGCAGATGCGGACGGATCGCCTCGCGTTCGAACGCGCCGGCCCAGATCCGCGCCGGCTCGCCCTTGTTGGCGGAAATGCAGAAATGATTCGACCAGAACGCCACCAGCCGCTCGACCACGCCGCATTCGGCGATCGACGCGCGCTGCATTCGCGCCAGCGCCTCGGCGCGAAAGGTCTTCTGAATCACGTTGAGGGGCGCCGGTGCGGCGGGCTTCGCATCGGCTGGCTTCGGCGCGTCGGCCGGCGGCGTCATCATGGCCTCGGCCGGCATCGCGGCCGCCACTTTCACCGCGGCCTCGCGCGCCTGCTTGACCTCGTCCTGATAGGCGAACATCGCCTGTCCCAAAGCCGGCGTCGACAGCAGGCCGGGGCCTTCCAGCAGCGCCGCATCGGCGCGGTTCAGCTCGGCAAGCACAAAGCCGCGCGGATCGGACGCGGCATGGGACAGATCGCCCGACGAACCGCCGCGGGCGCCGAAGCCGAAGCGGTTGAGTGCGACGAGACCTGCTTGCCAATCACGGGCCACGGCTATTCTCCAGCTGCGCGTCGTCGAACGAGAGCGCAGCGCGATTATAGCGCAAGCAGGGATGAACCCGGCGTGAAGGCCGCGATCACGATGCAGTCAGCAGGATGGCGTCTCGCGCCATCGGCTGCTTGTTCCCGACGTGGAACGACGGCCGCGCGTCAGATATTCGCCGCGAGGTCGACCAGCTCGTCGAACAGCACGCCGGTCTTGGCCAGCATCAGTTCGATGGCGTCGGTGGCCTCGGCGACCGAGCCGGTCGAGGTGTCGATCGTGAGCTCGTTGCCGACCGGCGGCTGATAGTCATTGCCGATGCCGGTAAAGCCCTTCAACGCGCCAGCGCGGGCCTTGGCGTAGTGGCCCTTGGGATCGCGGCTCTCGCACACCTCGGCGGGGGTCGCGACGTGGATTTCGCGAAACAGCTCGGCGGCGATCCGCCGCGCCGCGGCGCGATCCTCCAGCGCTGGCGATACCGCCGCGACGATCGCGATGTGTCCATTCCTGGCCAGATGCGTTGCAATCTCGGCGAGGCGACGGATGTTCTCGGCGCGATCTTCGGCCGAGAAGCCGAGATCGGCATTGAGCCCGGCGCGCAGCGTGTCGCCATCGAGCAGGATCGGCGAACCGCCGCGCGAAAACAATCGACGCTCCAGCGCCAGCGCCAGCGTCGATTTGCCGGAGCCGGGCAGGCCGGTCAGCCACACCACCGCGCCGCCATGGCGATAGCGCGCCAAGCGCTCGTCCGGTCGCAGCGCCGACTCCACCGGCACGATATCGACGGGAATTGCGCGTGCGCCGGCATCGACGCTGAGCACCAGCCCGCCGCCGGCGATCCGGCCGCCGACCTCGATCACCAGTCGTCCGGTGCGCGGATTGTCGCTTGCCGGGTCGGCTGCCACCGGCTGCGCCAGCGCGATGTCGATCTCGCCGACATGATTGCGCGCGATCGCCTTGGCGGCGACGCTTTCGAGATCGCCGGGATCGACCGCTTTCTCGATCGCCACCACGGTGGCGCGGGTTTCCCGCGTGCCGAGCCGCAGCAGGATCGAGGCGCCGGGCAGCAGCGGCTGATCATGCAGCCAGAAGATCCGCGCCCGCAGCCGTCGCGTGTCGCGCGGCGCCGCGCCGACATGGGCAATGACGTCGCCGCGCTCGATGAACAATTCGCGATCCAGCGTGATGCCGACCGAGCGGCCGGCGCCTTGCGGTCCGCTCACCGGCGTCACCGGCCAGCTCTCGACCGATTTGATCCTCGCGATCTTGCCGGCCGGCATGATCACGATCTCGTCGCCGGTTTGCAGTTGGCCGGATTCAATGCGGCCGGCGACGATGCGGCGGTCGTCGAATTTGTAGATCGCCTGCACCGGCAGCCGGAGGGCCAATTGATCGAGTGGCCGCGCCGGGATCAGTGCGTCGAGCGCTTCCACCACGGTGGGGCCGTCGTACCAGGCGATATTCGCGGTGCGTTCGGCGACGCCGTCGCCGTCGCGCGCCGAGATCGGGATCACCGCGGCCGGCGTGACGCCGAGTTCGATCAGATGCGCCGAGATTTCGTCGCTGATTTCGCGGAATCGCGCTTCCGAGAAATCCACCCGATCCATCTTGTTGACCACCACGGCGACCTGCTTGACCCCGAGCAGATGCAGCAGATAGCCGTGCCGCCTTGTCTGGTCGCGCACGCCTTCCAGCGCGTCGATGATCAGCACCGCGCCGTCGGCCTGCGAGGCGCCGGTGATCATGTTGCGCAGGAATTCGGCGTGGCCCGGCGCGTCGATCAGCACGATGTCGCGCGAGCCGGTACGGAACGAGATCTGTGTGGTGTCGATGGTGATGCCCTGGTCGCGCTCGGTCTGCAGCGCGTCGAGCAGGAACGACCATTCGAACGGCATGCCGCGCCGGGCGCTGACGGCTTTCAGCATTTCCAGCTTGCCATCCGGCAGCGAGCCGGTCTCGTGCAGCAGCCGGCCGACCAGCGTCGACTTGCCGTGATCGACATGGCCGACGATGACGATGCGGACCAGCGGACGGGTGGTGCCGTTCGGCGTGGCGAGGGAAGCGGGCGGGACGGCGATGGTCATGGCATCACTCACTTGAGGTCTCGTCACAGATAGCCGGCGACGCGAAGCCGCTCGAAGGCGTCCTCGGTCTCGTGGTCGAGCGCGCGGCCGGCGCGTTCCGGCACCTTGGTGCTGTCGAGTTCGGTCAGGATCTCGTCGATGTTGGAGGCATTCGACGCCACCGGATTGGTGATGTCGGCATCGCCCAGAGAGCGATAGCGCTTGCCGTTCTGTGCCAGGTACAACGGGATGATCGGGATGTTTTCGCGCTTGGTGTAGGCCCAGATGTCGGCCTCGGTCCAATGCAGGATCGGATGAATCCGCAAGTGAGCGCCGGGCGGCGGCGAGGCGTTGAACTGGTCCCAGAATTCCGGCGGCTGGTCGCGGACGTCCCATCCGCCCTCGGTGCCGCGCGGCGAAAACACCCGCTCCTTGGCCCTTGTGGCTTCCTCGTCGCGGCGAATGCCGGCGATCAGCCCGTCGAAACCGTATTTGGCCAGCGCCAGCTTCAGCCCTTCGGTCTTGCGTGCGGCGGAGCGGGCGGCGGGCGGCAACGTCGGATCGATGCTCTCCAGCGGCGGGCAGTAATCGACCTTGAGATCGAGGTCCCATTCCTTGGCGTATTGATCGCGGAACGCATACATCTCCGGAAATTTCTTGCCGGTGTCGACATGCAGCGCCGGGAACGGCACCTTGCCGAAGAACGCCTTGCGCGCCAGCCAGATCATCACATTGGAATCTTTGCCGAGCGACCACAGCAGCGCCAGCTTCTTCAGCCGCGCGAAACCTTCACGGAAAATGTAGATGCTCTGGGCTTCCAGTGCGTCGAGGTGATCCATCCCGGGCGCCGCCAAAAATTCCTGACGCGGCGGCGCGGGCAGGCCCGGAACGCTGCCCTCGCGGTGCAACGGCTGGCCGCGATGATCGTTGCTGAGAAGGTTCATGTCTTCCGCTTGGCGTTTGAGGGTAAAAACTTCTACAGTTGCACTGCAATATAGAAGAAATAAATTTCTCTTTGCAGCGCTTGCAAGAGAGATATATAGAAAATAATTCTAGTCAACCCCAAGTTCGGGGGAGCGGAGCGGCGCATGCGATATCTGCCGGTGTTTCTCGATCTACGGACCGGACCGATTCTATTGATCGGTGCGGGCGAGCTCGTGCGCGCCAAGCTGCGGCTGCTGCTGTCGGCCGGCGCGCGGATTCGCTGGTACGCGATTGACGGCGATCATGAGCTTGGCGGTGTTACGCGGGAGCAGGCCGCGCGGATCGAGCGCGGCGCCGGCGATCCGCTTGCGGCCGATTTGTCCGGCGTGATCGCGGTGCTGTGCGCGGGCGCCGGCGACCTGGGACCGGCGATGGCGGCGCGCGCCCGCGCGGTCGGGCTGCCGGTCAATGTGATGGACGATCTGGTCCATTCCAGTTTCATCTTTCCGGCGATCGTCGATCGCGGCGACGTCGTGGTGGCGATCGGCACTGGTGGATCGTCGCCGGTGTTGGCGCGGCGTATCCGCGAACAGATCGAGGCGCTGCTGCCGGCGCGGATCGGCGATCTGGCGAATTTCATCGGCCGCTTTCGCAAGACCTTCAATACGCGGATCGCCCAGTTTCCGCTGCGCCGCCGGTTCTGGGAACGGGTCGTTGATGGGCCGATCGGCGCGTTGGTGCTGGCCGGCCGCGAGGCCGAGGCCGAATATGAACTCACAGGCATCGTCGATCCGTCGCGTTATGCCGGCGCGCAAGCGGCCGGCGCCGAGGGCCGCGTGACGCTGGTCGGCGCCGGACCGGGCGATCCGGATCTCTTGACCATCAAGGCGCTGCGCGCGCTGCAGGACGCCGACGTGGTGTTCTACGATGAACTGGTGACGCCGGAAATTCTCGACCGCATTCGCCGCGATGCGTCGCTTGTGCCGGTCGGCCGTCGCGTCGGCAAACCCGGGATCGGGCAGGACGCCATCAACACCTTGCTGATCGAAGCGGCGCAGGCCGGCCAGCGCGCGGTGCGGCTGAAGGGCGGCGATCCGTTCGTGTTCGGCCGCGGCGGTGAGGAAGTGCAGGCGCTGCGCGATGCCGGCGTCGCCTATTCGGTGATCCCGGGGATCAGCGCCGGGCTCGGCGCCGCCGCGCAATTCGAGGTGCCGCTGACCTATCGTCACGAGGCGCTGCGCATCACCTTCCTCACCGCTCATAAAGCGAAGGACGCCGACACCGTCGACTGGTCGACCCTCACCGACGTCAAGATGACGGTGGTGGTGTACATGGGCATGACCGCGGCGCCCTCGGTGCTCGCCGGCTTGTTGAAGGCCGGGCGCTCGCCGCAGACGCCGGTCGGGGTGTTCGCCCGCGCGACGCGGCCCGATGCCAAGGCCGCAGTCGGCACGCTGTCCGAACTGCCGGTGCTGGTCGAACAGGTCGATGGCGGGCCGGCGATCCTGATCATCGGCGACGTGGTCGCGCATTCCGCGCCGTGGCGCGAAACCCAACTCCAACAACTCCTCATGCAGGTGGCTGCCGAATGACCTCTCCGCTGCAACAGAAGATCAAGATCACCGGACCCTCGGTGGTGACCGCGAACCGCACCTGGGACGGCGTGGTGATCTGGCGCACCAATGCGAAGGACTGGTCGACCGATCTGGCCGACGCCGCGATCGTGCGCACCGCCGACGCTGCGCGCGCTTTGCTGGGTGAATCGGTGGCCGACGATCTCGGCGCGGTCGGCGCCTATATCGCGCCGGTCGAGGTCGATGAGTCCGGCGCGATCAAGCCCGGCAATCTGCGCGAGCAGATCCGGGTCGACGGCGTCACCATCGAATTGCCGGCTCACGCGTAAGGCCTTTTGCAAATGTATGCTTATGATGAAATCGACCGCACCCTGATCAACGAGCGGGTCAGCGAATTCCGCGACCAGGTCAAGCGCCGGCTCAGCGGCGAACTCTCGGAAGATGAGTTCAAGATGATCCGTCTGATGAACGGCGTCTATCTGCAGCTGCACGCCTATATGTTCCGGGTCGCGATCCCCTACGGCACGCTGTCGTCGGCGCAGCTGCGCAAGCTGGCGCATGTCGCGCGCAAATACGACCGCGGCTACGGCCATTTCACCACGCGGCAGAACATCCAGTTCAACTGGATCAAGCTCGCCGACCTGCCGGACGCGCTGGCCGATCTCGCCGAGGTCGGCATCCACGCGATGCAGACCTCCGGCAACTGCACTCGTAACATCACCGCAGATCAATGGGCCGGCGTCGCGCCCGGCGAGGTCGAGGATCCGCGGATCTGGGCCGAACTGCTGCGGCAATATTCGACGCTGCATCCGGAATTCTCGTTCCTGCCGCGCAAGTTCAAGTTCGCCATCACCGCGTCGGCGCACGACCGCGCCGCGATCAAGGTCCACGACATCGGGCTGCGGCTGCATCGCAATGACAAGGGTGAAACCGGCTTCGAGGTACTGGTCGGCGGCGGGCTCGGCCGCACCCCGTTCATCGGCAAGACCATCCGGGAATTCGTGCCGGGCCGCGATCTGCTCAGCTATGTCGAGGCGATCCTGCGCGTCTACAACCAGTACGGCCGTCGCGATAATATCTACAAGGCGCGGATCAAGATCCTGGTGCACGAGCTCGGCATCGAGAAGTTCGCCGAGGAAGTCGAGACCGAGTGGCTGCAGATCCGCGATTCCACGCTGGCGCTGGACGCCGCCGTGGTCGAGGACATCCGCTCGCGCTTCAGCTATCCGGCCTATGAGAAACTCGCGCCGATGCCGGACGAACTGAAGCAGGCCGCGGCTGATCCGCAGTTCGAGGCCTGGCGGACGAATTCGGTCGCGCCGCACAAGGTGCAAGGCTATGCGATCGTGACGCTGTCGCTGAAGCCGATCGGCGGGGCGCCGGGCGACGCCACCGCGGCTCAGATGGACGCTGTCGCCGACCTCGCCGACAAATATTCGTTCGGCGAAATCCGCGTCGGCCACGAGCAGAACCTGGCGTTCCCGCATGTCGCCAAGCGCGATTTGCCGGCGCTGTGGCGCGCGCTCGACAAGATCGGCGTCGCCACCCCGAACGTCAATCTGGTCACCGACATCATTGCGTGCCCGGGACTGGACTACTGCTCGCTCGCCAATGCGCGCTCGATCCCGATCGCGCAGGAGCTGACGCGGCGCTTTGCCAATCACGACACCGCCAATCTGATCGGCCGGCTGCACGTCAATATCTCCGGCTGCATCAATGCCTGCGGCCATCACCATGTCGGCAACATCGGCATTCTCGGCGTCGAGAAGAACGGCGAGGAAGTCTATCAGATCACCATCGGCGGCCGCGCTGACGAGAACGCCGAACTCGGCAAGCTGATCGGGCCGGCGGTGCCTTATGCCGAAGTCGCCGATGTGGTCGAAGACATCGTCGAGGCCTACCTCGCGCTGCGCGAACGGCCCGATGAGCTATTCATCGATGCCGTGAAGCGGCTGGGCGTCGAGCCATTCAGGGAGCGCGTCTATGCCACTCGTTAACAAGGGACAGATCGTCAGCGACGGCTTCGTGCATCTGGCCGACGACGCGAAACTGCCGTCCGACGGCGCCGTGCTGGTGTCGGCGACGCGATTTCTCGCCAATGCGGAATCGCTGTCGGCGCGCAACAGTCCGGTCGGAGTGATCTGGCCGAACAACCGTAGCGTCGACGAGCTGGCGCCGTGGCTGGACCGGCTGGCCGCGGTGGCGCTGGTGTTTCCGACCTTCCGCGACGGTCGCGCGCACAGCCAGGCCCGGCTGTTGCGCGAGCGTCACCATTATCGGGGAGAATTGCGCGCCACCGGGCAGGTGCTGCGCGACCAGTTCACCTTCCTGCTGCGCAACGGCTTCGACAGTTTTGAGGTGAAGAAGGACAGCGACGCTCACGCCTTCGCGGAGGCGACGCAGCGCTACACCGAGTTCTATCAGCCGACCGGCGACGGCCGGCAGACCGCCTTGGAGCGCCGGCTTCGCCAGCGCCATTCCGAAAGCGCCAATTCATGAGCGAACTCGTGCAACCGCTGTCGCAACCGGCCGCACCGACGGCGCAAGAGCTGACCGCACGCGAGCTCGATGCCGCGCTGCGCGCGGCGTCGCCTGCGGAGGTAATCGCGGCGGCGTTGCGCCATCTCGGTCGCGACAGGCTGGCGCTGGTGTCGTCGTTCGGCACCGAATCCGCCGCGCTGCTGAAAGTGATGGCCGATGTCGACCCTTCGATTCCCGTGATCTTTCTCGATACCGGCTGGCTGTTCGAGGAGACGCTGGCCTATCGCGACACCCTGATCGCCACGCTCGGCCTCACCGACGTCCGCTCGATCAAGCCGCTCGAGGAGAATCTAAACCGCGACGATCCGGAGCGGGAATTATGGTTCTCCGATCCGGATAAATGCTGCGCGATCCGCAAGGTCGAGCCGTTGTCGCGCGCCCTTGCGCCGTTCAGCGGCTGGATCAACGGCCGCAAACGGTTTCAGGGCGGGCTGCGTGCCGACATTCCGGTGGTCGAGGCCGACGGCGCGCGATTGAAATTCAATCCCTTCGCCAACGTCTCGCGCGAGGAGATCGCGGCGATCTACACGCTGGCGAAACTGCCGCCGCACCCGCTGGCGGCGTCCGGATTTCTCTCGGTCGGCTGCATGCCGTGCACCAGTCGCGCCGAGTCGAATGAGGACGCGCGCGCCGGACGATGGCGCGGAAAGGCCAAGACGGAATGCGGCATCCACACCATGAAGATTTCGTAGCACAACGCTGTCGCAACTAACCGAACAACGAAATGCCGTTTCGTTGACTAGCGCGCGCTTCTCCGGGAGTTTCGGCCCTTCGCCGTCGATGACATGGTGTCGTCCGGCCAATGGAGATTAAGATGATCCGTCGTCTTGTTCCCGTGCTTGCGGGACTGATCTGGGCAGGCTCGGCGTTCGCCGCGGACGTATCGCTGCTCAACGTGTCGTATGATCCGACCCGCGAACTCTATACCGATTTCAACAAGTCGTTCGCGGCGGCCTATCAGAAGGAATCCGGCAAGAGCGTCGAGATCAAGCAGTCGCATGGCGGCTCGGGCTCGCAGGCGCGCTCGGTGATCGACGGGTTGCAGGCCGACGTGGTGACGCTGGCGCTGGCCTATGACATCGACGCCATCGCCAACAAGGGCCTGCTGGCGAAGGACTGGCAGAAGCGTCTGCCGCAGAACGCATCGCCTTACACTTCGACCATCGTGTTCCTGGTCCGCAAGGGCAACCCGAAGGGCATCAAGGACTGGGACGATCTGATCAAGTCCGGCGTCAGCGTGATCACGCCGAATCCGAAAACCTCGGGCGGCGCACGCTGGAACTATCTGGCGGCCTGGGGCTATGCGCTGAAGAAATCCGGCTCGCAGGAAGGCGCGCGGGACTTCGTCGCCAGTATTTACAAGAACGTGCCGGTGCTGGATACCGGCGCGCGCGGTTCGACCGTAACCTTCGTCGAGCGCGGCGTCGGCGACGTGCTGCTGGCCTGGGAAAACGAGGCGTTCCTCGCGGTCAAGGAATTCGGCAAGGACAAGTTCGAGATCGTGGCGCCTTCCGTCTCGATCCTGGCCGAGCCGCCGGTCGCGGTGGTCGACAAGGTGGTCGACACCAAGGGAACCCGGGCGGTCGCCGAGGCCTATCTGAAGCACTGGTACACCCAGGAAGGCCAGGAAATCGCCGCCCGCAATTTCTACCGCCCTCGGGATGCCGAAATTGCCAAGAAGTATACGAACGCATTCGCCAAGGTTGAGCTGTTCACCATCGACGACGTGTTTGGCGGCTGGACCAAGGCGCAGACCGAGCACTTCGCCGAAGGCGGCGTGTTCGACAAGATCTACAAGAACTGATCGCGAAATGAAGCGAGACGCCCAGGCCGGACCCCCGGCCTGGGAACTGAAGGGGCGAATGTGAGCGCGGCATCCAGACGAAGTGCATTGCCGGGATTCGGGCTCACCATGGGCCTGACCCTGACCTGGCTGTCGCTGCTGATCCTGCTTCCGCTCGCCGGGCTGTTCGTCAAGACCGCCGAGCTGAGCCTGTCGCAGTTCATCGACATCGTCACCAGCGCGCGGACCCTGCACGCGCTGAAGATTTCGTTCGGGCTGGCGTTCGCCGCGGCGCTGGTCAATCTGGTCGCCGGGCTGATCATCGTCTGGGCGCTGGTACGCTACCGGTTTCCCGGCCGTCGCATCTTCGACGCCATCGTCGACATTCCGTTCGCGCTGCCGACCGCGGTGGCCGGCATCGCGCTGACCACATTGTTCGCGCAGAAGGGCTGGCTCGGCGCGCCGCTGGCGGCGCTCGGCATCAAGGTGGCGTTCACCCCGCTTGGCATTTTCATCGCGATGATCTTCATCGGGATTCCGTTCGTGGTGCGCACCGTGCAGCCGGTGCTGATCGATCTCGACGTCGACATCGAGGAGGCGGCGGAGTGCCTCGGCGCCAATCGCTGGCAGACCATCACCAGGGTGATCTTGCCGAGTCTGACGCCGGCGATCCTGACCGGCTTTGCGCTGGCGTTCGCGCGTGCGGTCGGCGAATACGGCTCGGTGATCTTCATCGCCGGCAACCTGCCAAACGTCTCGGAGATCGCGCCGCTGTTGATCGTGATCCGGCTGTCGGAGTTTCGCTACGCCGACGCCACCGCGATTGCGGTGGTGATGCTGGTGGTGTCGTTTCTGATCATTTTTC
This sequence comes from Rhodopseudomonas sp., assembly GCF_013377015.1. Classification (GTDB taxonomy): domain Bacteria; phylum Pseudomonadota; class Alphaproteobacteria; order Rhizobiales; family Xanthobacteraceae; genus JARJEH01. The sequence continues at coordinate 209,867 of NZ_JACABA010000004.1, forward strand.
TATTGAACCGGCTGCAGCGCTGGGCGCAGACCCGCGCTTTGGCCGTGAGTTGACGTGACATGACGATGGCGACGACATCCAGCGCGACCCCGGTCGCAACCACGGCGGCGGCGCAGCCCGTGACCGCCAACGCGATTCGGCTGGCGCAGCGCGATGCCCATACCGAACCGCGCCTGGTGCGCGGCATCGTGATCGGCCTCGCGCTCACCTTCCTGTCGATCTTCGTGGTGCTGCCGCTGCTGCTGGTGTTCGCCGAGGCGTTCTCCAAGGGCTTCGGATTCTATCTCTCGGCATTGAGTGACCCCGAGGCGCTGTCGGCGATCTGGCTGACGCTGGTCACCGCGGCGATCTCGGTCGGCCTCAATCTGGTGTTCGGGGTGGCGGCGGCCTGGGCGATCGCGAAATTCGAATTCCGCGGCAGGACCGTACTGATCACGCTGATCGATCTGCCGTTCTCGGTCAGTCCGGTGATCTCCGGCCTGGTGTTCGTGCTGCTGTTCGGCGCGCAGGGCTATTTCGGGCCGTGGCTGATGGCGCACGGCATCCATATCCTGTTCGCGGTGCCGGCGATCGTGCTGGCGACCACCTTCGTGACGTTCCCCTTTGTGGCGCGCGAGCTGATTCCGCTGATGCAGGAGCAGGGCCAGCAGGAAGAGGAAGCCGCAATTTCGCTCGGCGCGCGCGGCTGGCAGACCTTTTTGAAGGTGACGCTGCCGAACATCAAATGGGGCCTGCTGTACGGTGTTCTGCTGTGTAATGCGCGCGCGATGGGCGAGTTCGGCGCGGTCTCGGTGGTGTCTGGCCATATCCGCGGCGAGACCAACACTATGCCGCTGCTGGTCGAGATTCTCTATAATGAGTACCAGCTCGTCGCGTCGTTCGCGATCGCGTCGCTGCTGGCGTTTCTGGCTCTGGTCACGCTGATTGCGAAGACCGTGCTGGAAGGTCAGATCGAGGAAGGACGGCACGTCAGTGACGATTGAAGTTCGCAACATCGTAAAGCGCTTCGGCTCTTTCACCGCGCTCGACAACGTCGATCTCAAGGTCGAGACCGGCGAGCTGGTGGCGCTGCTCGGCCCCTCCGGCTCCGGCAAGACTACGCTGCTGCGGATCATCGCCGGGCTCGACTGGCCGGATTCCGGCTCGGTGTCGTTCGACGGCGAGGATGCGCTGTCGCGCGGCGCCGGCGAGCGCCATGTTGGCTTCGTGTTTCAGCACTACGCGCTGTTCCGGCACATGAGCGTGTTTGAGAACGTCGCCTTCGGGTTGCGGGTGCAGCCCCGCGCTGTTCGTAAGTCGGAGTCGGAAATTCGGCGGCGCGTCAAGGAGCTGCTCGACCTGGTGCAGCTCGACTGGCTGGCGGACCGCTATCCGAGCCAGCTTTCCGGCGGCCAGCGCCAGCGCATCGCACTGGCCCGCGCGCTGGCGATCGAGCCGCGAATCCTGCTGCTCGACGAGCCGTTCGGCGCGCTCGACGCCAAGGTGCGCAAGGAGCTGCGCAAATGGCTGCGCACGCTGCACGAGGAAATCCACGTCACCTCGATCTTCGTCACCCACGACCAGGAGGAGGCGCTGGAAGTCGCCAACCGCGTGGTGGTGATGGACAAGGGCCGGATCGAGCAGATCGGCACCCCCGGCGACGTCTATGACGAGCCCGCCACCGCCTTCGTGCACGGCTTCATCGGCGAGTCGATCATGCTGCCGGTCGACATTCGCGACGGCCGGATCCGGCTCGGCGACAAGGTGCTCGATCTGGAGTCGCAGAACGCCGCATCGGGTCCGTCAAAACTGTTCATCCGCCGCCACGACCTTGCGGTGGGGCCGGCCGGCAGCGGCGCGCTGCAAGGCGCGGTGAAGCACGTCCGCGCCTTCGGGCCGATGCATCGCGCCGATATTGTGCTCAATGCCCCCGGCCAGGACACGCTGGTCGAGATCGACGCGCCGCGCGACCGCGAGTTGAAGCCCGGCGACCTCGTCGGCCTGCAACCCCGCCGCTACCGGATCTTTGCCGCACGGGAGTAGGTTGCGCCCTCACCACGTCATGGCCGGGCTCGTCCCGGCCATCCACGAAATATCCGTCGATGCATTTCGATCCGGCCCTGCATGTCTCGGGTCGACTTCGGCAGTTTCGATCGGATCGCTGGTGCGATGCGTGCATCGCGAGGATGGCCGGGACGAGCCCGGCCATGACAGCGAGAGGCCGTGCCGGTATCGCGATGGTATGCATCGTGCATGCATGGCAAGCTGTCATGATCACAGAAAATCTAGAAACCGTCGTCGCCGAGATAGCTGCCGAAATGGCGAAGCGGCCGGATCGCGGCGCGGTCGCGCATTACATTCCGGAATTGGCGCGGGTTGGCCCGCACGCGTTCGGCATCGCGGTGATCGACGCCGACGGCAATGTCTTCGCGGGCGGCGACGCCGACGTGCCGTTCTCGATCCAGAGCATCTCGAAAGTGTTCACGCTGACGCTGGCGCTCGGCAAGATCGGCGACCGGTTGTGGCGCCGGGTCGGCCGCGAACCTTCCGGCAGTCCGTTCAATTCGATCGTGCAGCTCGAACGCGAATGCGGCGTGCCGCGCAATCCGTTCATCAATGCCGGGGCGATCGCGGTCACCGATGCGATCCTGTCCGGGCACCAGCCGCGCGAGGCGCTCGGCGAAATCCTCCGCTTCATGCAATTCCTCGCCGCCGATCCCACCATTGCAATCGACGAGGCGGTCGCGGCTTCGGAGCAGCGCACCGGGTTTCGCAACATCGCGCTGGCCAACTACATGAAGTCGTTCGGCGTGCTGGAAAACCCGGTGGAGTTCACCCTCGGGGTTTATTTCCATCATTGCGCGATCGCGATGTCGTGCCGGCAATTAGCGATGGCGGGACGCTTTCTCGCGCATAGCGGCAGGAATCCCTCGACCGGGCATTCGGTGGTATCGCCGCAGCGGGCGCGGCGGATCAACGCGCTGATGCTGACCTGCGGCCATTACGATGGCTCCGGCGAATTCGCCTATCGGGTCGGGCTGCCGGGCAAGAGCGGGGTCGGCGGCGGCGTGCTGGCGATCGCGCCTGGCAAGGCGTCGATCGCGGTGTGGTCGCCGGGGCTGGATCCTTCGGGAAATTCCCATCTCGGCCGGCTCGCGCTGGAGGGGCTGGCCAAGCGGATGGGCTGGTCGATCTTCGGCGTCTGACGCCGGCATTTCAAGGCAAAGCCTCTCAAGGCGACGCCTCTCAAGGTGAAGCTTCGATCAAAAGAAAAGGGCCGAAACGTTTGCACGTCGGCCCTTATTTAACTCGCGTCTTTTACGCCCCGCCTGGGCGTCGACCTGATCGTTGTCATTGCGGCTTGTCGGCCCCCTCTTCAAGCAAGGCTGCTTCGTGATACCAGCTCGAGCTGGAGACCGCCTTGGTGGTGCGAGCCGACGTCATTTCGGCGGGCTGAACCGCCGCATGATATCCCGGGAGTCCGGCGCGACCGCCGACGGGGAATTGATAGATCCTTGCGGATTCCTGATTCAAGTTCGTAGTCACCATGTTCTCCTCTGTGGTTCTCCTTGATACGCAGCGCTTCATTGCGCGGCGCTTCGACTCGCTCTCCACCATATCGGGATCGCACGCGCTTCGTGCAACATGACCAAAGATAAATCATCATTTGGCGAACATTTGCGCATTTGCGGCCTTGCTTAGTAAGTAAACATCTGTGCAGCGCACCCGTTTGCGCCGCCGCCGGCCTGCGTCCATCCGCTGAAGCGCGGCTTCACCAATCGTGGGCCGAAGCTGTTAATGAAGTTTCTTGCTTGCGATACGGGCAGTCACGGGGGCGCTGCCTTGATTTTGACCGCAAACCAGGGCACCGCGCAGCTTCAGCAGGACAAATGCGCGATCCAGGGTCTGGTTCCCGGTTGTTGGGCGGCGCGGCGCCCACCGCGGGTGATATGGAGGCGACCGTGAGGGCGTCGCGAGGCCAATTGGCATAGTCCATGCTTTATAAATGGCGGTTGCTGGCCGCCGGGTACGCGGTTCCAGCGGACTTTGGGACTCCCCACCTTCGCTTCGTCAACTCAGAGAGAACCGCATGACAAAGTACAAGCTCGAGTATGTCTGGCTCGATGGCTACACCCCGGTGCCGAACCTGCGCGGCAAGACGCAGATCAAGGAATTCACCAATTTCCCGTCGCTGGACGAACTGCCGCTGTGGGGCTTTGACGGTTCTTCGACGATGCAGGCCGAAGGCAGCAATTCCGATTGCGTTTTGAAGCCGGTCCGCGTGTTCCCGGATGCCGCCCGCACCAATGGCGTGCTGGTGATGTGCGAAGTCATGATGCCGGACGGTGTGACCCCGCATCCGTCGAACAAGCGCGCCACCATCCTCGATGACGAGGGCGCCTGGTTCGGCTTCGAGCAGGAATATTTCTTTTACAAGGACGGCCGTCCGCTCGGCTTTCCCGCCGCCGGCTATCCGGCGCCGCAGGGTCCGTATTACACCGGCGTCGGCTATTCCAAGGTCGGCTCGGTCGCCCGCAAGATCGTCGAGGAGCATCTCGACCTTTGCCTCGCCGCAGGCATCAACCATGAAGGCATCAACGCCGAAGTCGCCAAGGGCCAGTGGGAATTTCAGATCTTCGGCAAGGGCTCCAGGCGCGCCGCCGATGAAATGTGGATGGCCCGCTATCTGATGGAGCGGCTGACCGAGAAGTACGAGATCGACATCGAATATCACTGCAAGCCGCTCGGCGACACCGACTGGAACGGCTCCGGCATGCACGCCAACTTCTCCACCACCTATCTGCGCGAGACCGGCGGCAAGGACTATTTCGAAGCGTTGATGAAGGCGTTCGCCGAGAACTGGGAATCCCACATCGCGGTGTACGGTCCGGACAATCATCTGCGCCTGACCGGAAAGCACGAAACCGCGCCCTGGAACAAGTTCAGCTATGGCGTCGCCGATCGCGGCGCGTCGATCCGGGTGCCGCATTCCTTTGTCAACAACGGCTACAAGGGCTATCTGGAAGACCGTCGCCCGAACTCGCAGGGCGACCCCTACGCCATCGCCTCGCAGATCCTGCAGACCATCGCCTCGGTGCCGACCGCCAAGGCGTCCGCCGCGGCCTGAGGCTTCGGCCGGAACGATTGCATCGCGGCCCGGACGCAAGTCCGGGCCGTTTGTCTTGCGGGATGCCGTTGCGTTCAGCCGGGCGAACAGCGTCCGTGCCCTGGACGCGTCGCCCGTCCAATTTCCCCGCCGTTCACCTTTCAGCCACGGTTGGTGTGCAACAACGAGGCTGGTTTGGGGAACTGACATGAAGCGCGGGGCGGTGGCCGTTTTCGGCCTTTTGGTGCTGGCGGGATGCGCCGGCGAGGCGCCGGTGACCGAGCAACCGACGATGTATCTGAGCATGGCCAATGGCGGCGCCAAGCTCGATCCGGCCGCGGCGGCCTCGATGATTTCACTGTATCGGCAGAACAACGGCCTCGGTGGGGTCACGGTCGACCCCGCGCTGATGCAACTCGCCGAAGACCAGTCGATGGCGATGGCCAAGCGCAACAAGCTCGACCATGACGTCAAGGCACCGCTGGCGAAACGGCTGAATGCCTCGGGATATCCTGCCACGCTGGCGGTGGAGAACGTCTCCGCCGGCTACCATACGCTGGCCGAGGCGTTCTCCGGCTGGCGCGATTCGCCGCCGCACCGGGCCAATATGCTCAAGGCCGGCGTCACCAAGCTGGGCATTGCCGCCAGCTATGCGCCCAACACCAAATACAAGGTGTTCTGGACCCTGATCCTGGCGTCCGCCGAAGCGCCGCGATAACCCCGGCGTGATCGCAATGCACCATTTGCATGATTGACGCGGCGGCGTCGGAACGCCACGGTGCGCCGTCCGTTGTGACACGACACGATCGGAAATGATGGATTCTTCCTCCGATAAACCGGCCGACTCGGCCGCCACCCCCGCGCAGGCGCGGCGGGTGCTGGTGCTGCAGGGCGGCGGCGCGCTCGGCTCCTATCAGGCCGGGGCCTATCAGGCGCTGTGCCATCACGATTTCGAGCCGCAATGGGTCGCCGGTATTTCTATCGGCGCGATCAATGCCGCGATCATCGCCGGCAACCCGCGCGAGAACCGCATCGCGAAGCTGAAGGAATTCTGGGAACTGGCGTCGTCGCCGGTGCCGTGGCAGCCGATGCTGCACAGCGACCGCGCGCATTCGATCTACAACGAGACCAGTGCCGCGGTGATCGCCGCATTCGGTGTGCCCGGCTTCTTCAGCCCGCGGTTTCCGCCGGCGCAGCTGTTTCCGTCGACCAATCTGGCGTCACTGAGCTATTACGACACCACGCCGCTGCGCGCGACGCTGGAGCGGCTGGTGGATTTCGACCTGATCAACCACAACGGCATCCGGCTCAGCGTCGGCGCGGTCAATATCGTCACCGGCAATTTCACCTATTTCGACAATACCAAGCAGAAGATTGGTCCCGAGCACATCATGGCGTCGGCGGCGCTGCCGCCGGGGTTTCCGGCGATCGAGATCGACGGCGAGTTCTTCTGGGACGGCGGCATCGCCTCCAATACGCCGCTCGATTATGTGCTGGACTGCGAGCAGGTCGACGATCTGCTGATCTTCCAGGTCGATCTGTTCAGCGCCCGCGGCCGCTTGCCGGAAACCCTGCTGGAAGCCGCCGAGCGCGAAAAGGACATCCGCTTTTCCAGTCGCACCCGGCTCAACACCGACAAGAACAAGCAGATCCACAACACCCGCAACGCTCTGCGCGATCTGATCGGCCGGCTGCCGGACGAGCTGCGCGACGATCCCGCCTACGCCATCCTGCACGAGGCGGCCAAGGAAAACACCGTCACGGTGGTGCATCTGATCTACCGTAAAAAGGATTACGAGGCGTCGTCGAAGGATTACGACTTCTCCCGCCTCAACATGATCGAGCACTGGAAGGCCGGCGAGCAGGACGTCTACGTCTCGATGCGGCATCCCGATTGGCTACAACAACCGCAGAACGGCGAGACCATGGTGACCTGGGATCTCACCGCCGACGCCTTCAAATAGCGTCCTTCAGAGAGCTTTCCCCCGCGCGTCGGGCGTTGTCGAAATCACATCAAACAGGAGCAAGCGAATGGTTAGTCTGACAGGCAAGACCGCGGTGGTGACCGGCTCGACCAGCGGCATCGGCTTGGCCTATGCGCGAACCTTCGCCAAGGCCGGAGCCAACATCGTCATCAACGGCATGGGCGAGCCCGCCGAGATCGAGAAGGAACGCAAGGCGATCGAGACCGATTTCGGCGTCAAATGCGTGTATTCGCCGGCCGACATGATGAAGGCCGCCGAGATCGCCGGGATGATCGCGCTTGGCGAAACCACCTTCGGGTCGGTCGACATCCTGGTCAACAATGCCGGCATTCAGTTCGTATCGCCGATCGAGGATTTTCCGATCGAGAAATGGGACGCCATCATCGCCATCAATCTGTCGTCGGCGTTTCACGGCATCCGCGCCGCCATTCCCGGCATGAAGAAGCGCGGCTGGGGCCGCATCATCAACACCGCCTCGGCGCATTCGCTGGTCGCCTCGCCGTTCAAGTCGGCCTATGTGGCCGCCAAGCACGGCATCGCCGGTCTCACCAAGACCGCGGCGCTGGAGCTTGCGACCTTCAAGATCACCGTCAACTGCATCTCGCCGGGTTACGTCTGGACGCCGCTGGTCGAGAAGCAGATTCCCGACACCATGAAGGCGCGCAATCTCACCAAGGAGCAGGTCATCAACGACGTGCTGCTGCTGGCGCAGCCGACCAAGCAGTTCGTCACCTCCGAACAGGTCGCAGCCCTGGCGCTGTATCTGTGCGGCGACGACGCCAGCCAGATCACCGGCGCCAATCTGTCGATGGACGGCGGCTGGACCGCGGCGTAGCGGCAGCTCCTCACAGGCATTCGGCATTCGTGTTCGTCGTGGCCGGGCTTGTCCCGGCCATCCACGGGAACGTTGAATGCCTCGGCTGTGGTCGTAGATGCTCGCGACAAGCGCGGGCATGACGTGGAAACGACGGTGCGCCGATCAAGCCTCCTTGCAGACGAGGCTGCACGGCTTTGCGCTACTCTGAAATGTACCGAATAAGGCGGCGAATTCAAACGCTTCGAGATGCCTTGATTCATCTCAAACGTGAACGAAGCGGCGATGGTAGGAATTAAATATAATGAACGTGTGCCCCAATGGCTTCAAACAGAGGCGTCGTCATGTCGCACCATCAGAAGCTTTTTGGACGAGCAGCTTTCTACCGTAGCCAAGCATCGGTTTCCAAAACCGATCGACACGCTGCGGAAATGTTGGAACTTGCCGATTTCTTTCTGCGAATGGCTCATGACGTACGTGCCTTCGAAACAGCCGAAAAGCCGTCGCCTTCTGATTCAGGTGCGCGGCGCATGTTGAGCCGATCAGCCAGATCATGGGCTGTCCCGCAACTGAGGCTGCCAAAGGTTCGTGACCTCTTGCTCCAGATGCCAAGGCTGTGACGGGCAGCGAACCGAACCCCTAAGGTTCGTGCAGAGGTTCTCGACCTCCGGTTGCCGCGAAGCGGCTAAGCGTCCTTCTTCCCGAACGCCAGCACGTGCAGCCCTAGCCGGCGACGCACGATCCAGAACAGCAGCACGGTTTCGAACACCAGCGCCGCCGAGGTCGACGCCGCGGCGCCGTGGCCGCCGTAGCGCGGCACCAGCACGAGGCACAGCGCGATGTTCATCGCGAACGCCAGCGCATAGGCCAGGGCGCAGATCCGCTGATGCCCGAGCATGTTGAGCAGCCGTTCCACCGGACCGATTGCGGCGCGGACTACCAGCCCGATCGCGGCGATGAACATGATGTCGTAACCGCCGACAAATTGCGGCCCGAACAGCCAGAGCAGCGGCTTGCCCAGCGCCAGCAGCGCCACGGTCGCGGCCAGCGACGGCCAGAACGTCCACTTGATGGCATACGCGACATAGGCCGCCAGCCGGGCCTTGTCGCCGGAGGCGTGATATTCGGTGAAGCGGTGCGCGGTGGTCGCCGACATCGCGTAGTGAATGAACGACACCAGCGCCAGCGTCTTCACCACCGCGTAGTAGATTCCGACCTCCTCCGCCGAGCGGAACTGCTGCAGCACCAGGATGTCGCTGTAGGACAACAGCAGATAGAAGCCTTCGACCAGCAGGATCGGCAGCGACACCGCAAGCCAGCCGCGAAAATCGTAAGCCTTCGGACCGGCCTCGACGTGGCCGTCGAGCCGGCGGTTCAGCGCGATCATCTGCCCGGTCATCGCGATCCACACCGCTGCGCAACTGGCGATCATCGCCACCACCGCGCCGAGATGGAAGCCGAGCGCAAAGGCGCCGGCGGTGAAGCCGATGATCATCGCCTGCCGGATGATGAATTGCGGCATCAGGCCGAGCCGCATCCAGTCGTGCGAGCGCGCGATGCCGTCCTGGGTATTGGCGACCACGAAGGCCGGCAGCGTCAGGCAGCCGATATAGAGCGGCAGCACGGTCGCGGCGTCGATCGACGACGACAGCGTCCAGACCAGACCAGCGAGCAGCAGCGACACCGCGCTGGACGCCGCCAGTGTCGCCCAACGGCTGCCGGACAGAAAGCCGCGCAGCAGCGCTAGATCGCCGACCGCGCGATATTCCGGGATGATCTTTTGCGCCGAGGTCGCGAAGCCGAAATCCAGCATGCTGCCAAGCAGCAGCACCCAGGTCCAGACATAGACGTAGATGCCGTAGTCGGAGCCGCCCATCCAGCGCGCCAGCAGGATCTGCGCGAAATAGGCCATTGCGGCGCTGACGACGCGGATCAGGAAGATGGTGCCGGCGAGCCGGTTGGTGAGCGAGTTCTCATTGGAGCTGCCGAACATTGCGCGCAGCCGCGCCTTCAGGCCCGCGAGCGGCGTTGCTGCTGATTGAGCATCCATGAGAGCCAAAGCGCGAAACCCTGGAGATTGGCGTTGCGGCCGCAGGCAAAGCCCGCGGCGATCCGATCTAGCAAGGATTCGTTAAGATTCGGTTGGGCGAACCAGGCACCGTTGACCAATACGGGACAGGCGGGGTCTGCGGACAGCGGTTAGATTGCAAATTGAGAATCGGACTGAATATCAGCCGACGCGGGACAGCGGAGCGAATCGCAGTTTCGTGGGTATTTAGATAAGGTGATGGATCGCGTTCGGCGTTTGATCCCCCGATTTTCGACCGTGTTCTGTGGACCCGTGATGGAACCTCGGAATGTTGATCGGGTTTGCCACACGACACATGCTACAAGTTCTCAACACACGGTCAGCCAGATAGCCCGATACCTGGTTCGCGCTAAACTGATCTCCAGGCAGGATTTACTCGATGCCGAAAATTCCAATGCCGAAACTATCCGTCCGGGTCGTCGGCCAACTCGTTGTGGCGGCGATTGTCGCCTTGGTTGCTGCAGCGGCCTTGGACTATATCGCGCACAGCCAGCTTGAACTGTCGCCCGATGCGGTCCGTGGTGGCGCTCTCAATGGCGCGAGTCTGGTGGTCGCATTTCTGCTTGTCGCCGGAATTGGCCGTAGCCAAAAAGACAAACGGTAATCGGCCGCCATCCAACTAACAGTTAGTTGTCGGGAAATTGCCTGACATGGCGAAAACGTTCGCGTTTATTTCGCGCGAGCGACCGGCTCGTTGCGCGGGCCAACTAACCGTTAAGAATATCCTCGTAGCTGTACGAGGCCATCGGGTCGTTCGTCCGAACGACAGTGGCGCCAGTGACGACCCCAGTTGGATTGTTGCCAGTGACCCACGCTATCATGCCGACTTCTGTCGAAGTCTTCTTCGACGACATCATCGTTTCCAAAACCGACACCAAAGGTCGCATCACCTACGCCAACAGAGTGTTCGCTCAGGTGTGCGGTTACAGTGAGGCCGAACTGATCGGCAAGCCGCACAGTATCCTGCGACACCCCGATATGCCGCGCTGTGTGTTCAAACTGCTATGGGATACCATTCAGAACGGGCGTGAGATTTTCGCCTACGTCAAGAACATCACGCGGAACGGTGATTTCTACTGGGTGTTCGCCCATGTGACGCCGTCGTTCGATTCCGAGCGCAACATCATCGGCTACCACTCCAATCGCCGCGTTCCCGAGCGTCGCGTCATCGGCGCTCTCGCGCCGCTCTATGCCGAGCTGCTGGCCGAGGAGGCCCGCCACCGCAATGGCAAGGAGGCGTTGGAAGCCGGATATCGCCGCCTGATCGCGTTCGTCAATTCAAAGAACATGTCCTATGACCAGCTTGTCTTCGCTCTCTAAGGCCGTCGCCTGCCTCGCCGTCGCGGCTGCGGCGTTAATCGCCGCATCGATCGGCGCGGCGCTGGACTCGCCGTGGCTGCTGGCCGCCGGCCTGGCCGCGATCGCGCTGGCGCTGGGCGCAATCGGCGCGCTGCTGTTCAGGTTCGATCGTGCGGTGGCTCAGCTCGGAGAGGTCTGCGGCCGGATCGCCGACGGCGATTTCGAGGCCCGCGTGATGTATAGCCGCGAAGGCGGCCGTCTCGGCGAGCTGCAGCACGGCCTCAACGACATGATCGACCGCTGCGATGCGTTCGTCCGCGAGGCCAGCGCCGCAATGGGGGCGATTCGCGACGACAAGTATTATCGTCGGATCCTGCCGCAGGGCCTGCGCGGCGCGCTGCTGATCGCCAGTCAGACCATCAACGACGCCATGCAGGCGATCGAACTCCGCGTCGCGGCCTTCAACGCCAACACCGCCGAATTCGAAAGCGCGATCGGCGCGGTAATCGGCACCGTTTCGGCGGCCTCGAACAATATGGGCGACACCGCCAGCAGCCTCGGCCGCGGCGTGGCGGCGACGCGGGAGCGGGCGCTTGCGGTGTCGGCGGCGTCCGAGCAGGCCGCCGCCAATATGGAGACCGTCGCGGCGGCGACCACCGAATTGACCGCGTCGGCCAACGAGATCTTCGGCAACGTCAACCGCTCGGCCGCGATCGCCAAGGCGGCGGTGTCGAACGCCGAAAGCGCCCGCGTCACCGTCGGCGGCTTGCGCAGCGCCACGGAACGGATCGGCACCATCGTGCAGCTGATCGATGAAATCGCCGCCCAGACCAATCTGCTGGCGCTCAATGCGACGATCGAAGCGGCCCGCGCCGGCGAGGCGGGCAGGGGCTTCTCGGTGGTCGCCCAGGAGGTGAAATCGCTCGCGGCGCAGACCGCGAAGGCGACCCAGGATATCTCGGTGAGCATCGCCGAAGTGCAGGAAACCACCAAGGAGGCCGCGGACGCGATCGCGAACATCAGCCAAACCATCGGCGAGGTCGACGAGATCACCCATCACGTGGCGCGAGCGGTGGAGGCGCAGACCGCCGCCACCGGCGAAGTGGCCCGCAATATCGAGCAGGCTTTCGCCGGGATTCGCGATATTTCCGGCAATATTCAGGGCGTCAGCGTCAATGTCGGCGAGACCGAACAGCACGCCGGCACCACGCTCAGCGCTTCGAGCTCGCTCGCCGAACAGGCGGCGACGCTCGGCGACACGGTCCGCAGTTTTCTGCAATCACTGCGCCGCGGCGAACAGGAACGCCGCGCCCAGGCTGGTTGATCTGGTCGGTTCAACAAGGTCCGGCCGGCCAGGTGCGAACCGGCCGGCTCTTGTCCAACTGCAACCGGTCGGGCGCGAAGCCTTGGGGCCTCGATCCAGAGCGCGGTCGCTGCTACGCGATCAGCGCCATTTCTGCCGCTGTGGAAACTCCCGGCAAACAGCCCTTACGCAACCTTGACGTCGATCTTTTTCGCGGGCTTTTTCGCGTCGGGCTTCTTCGGGAGCGTTACCGTCAGTATGCCCTTCTTGAAGCTGGCTTCGATCTTGTCGGCATCGACGCCCTCCGGAATGGCAAAGTAGCGTTCGAATGAGCCGAAGCGGCGCTCCTGGAGATGATAGCCGTTTTGCTTCTCCTCCTTCTCCTCCTGCTTTTCGCCCTTGATGGTCAGCCCACCGTTGTCGAGCTTCACCTCAAAATTCTTCTCGTCCATTCCGGGCAGCTCGGCGGTGACCTTGTAGGCGCTGTCGTTCTCAACGATGTCGACGGCCGGAGTGGCGGTCAATTTCAGTCCACGCCCCCAGAGCGGCTCGATATCGAAGGGCGAACGGCGGAACGGCGACAGCCATGAACCTCGATCGAAATCCTCGAACAGTCGATCGACTTCCCGGCGCAGGCCTTCAAGCGGGCGCCATGCCTGCACCGCGGTGGCGGCTTGGTCGACTTTCTTTTCTTCGGTTTTCACCGGCAGCTTGGTTGCAGCTTCAGCCATAATGAAATTCTCCTATCAACTGAAAGGACGACACTTCCCCCGCTAAGGACTTCTCGCTTCCGCTCGATATCCCGACAGGTGAGACTTCAGACTCAACCGGCTGCTACGCGACCAGTGCCATTTCGGCCGGCTCGGGCCGGGCCTCGACCGATTCAGCAGGCTTCGCGGACGGCGCGATTTCCTGTTCGGCGATCAGCCAGAATTCGGTGTCGCGCCCGCTGGGTTGTCCTGCCGTTTCCCAGAGTTGATAGGCCCGGCAGTTGATGAGGTTTTGCGTTGCTTGATCCATGGCGTCTGCTCCTTCTCACGGTCATCGGGTCGCGTCGCATCCGGACGATGGTCAGCCGATCCCAAGATTTAAAAAATCAATTCTCCAATTTCTGCGGCGAGGCGAAGCCGAACCGAAATCTCTAGCTGGCATCGAACTCATCCTCTCTGGATCGACACCCCCTGCACTCGGCAAGGCACGCGCGCATGGCTGCGAGTGCGGCTTTGCTCAGCCGCACCGGGTCGCCTTCTCCGGACGCGGCGAGGGCAAGAATCTTGTCCGCCAAACATGCCTGGATCGCCGGGAGGCGCTCGGTCTTCGTCAAGGCCCTGGTCGCATGAATTAAGGCGCTCTGCAGCAAATCGAACTGCCCTGGCAGAAATCGTCTCAACTGCAATTCGGTCATTTCAATTGCTCAAGGTTGATGAATTGACGGCGATCCCCCGGATCCGGTGGGGGCAAAGTCGTTCCGGGGAATCGCCATTCCATCACCGTTCCCGGGAAGGGCATGCCGGCGATGAAAGTTGAGTTTCGGGTGTGGTTTCCGGCTTCATTTGCCTTGGTTGCGCCGCATGTGCGGCTTGCTGGACGACCAGAATCTGAAGCAGCGCCTTCAGCACCCTGCGCTGGTCGTGGTCTGAGCTTTCATTCAGCGCCCGGCGATAAAGCTTGAAGTTCTCATTGCGGATGAACTGCTGCATGGGCCGTCTCCCGGAGATGAGGCGAGAATGCGATCAGTCGCCTGAGCTGCCGACGGCAACAAGGTGATGATGAAGCCTATGCATCCCGCCAGGAGATGTCGGCACGGTATGCGACTCAAGCCTATTCCGGATCACCACGTAAGAATTACGTGCCGGCTATGGTCAGGTTAAGCCTGACGTACCGTCGTTTGCGTGCTACGATAGCTAACGTTGGCGAAATCTCCAGTCTCGATCTATGATCGCGTGACGTTTGCGCATCGGATTTGATAACGAAAAGTGAGTTCGCTATCTGTCGAACCGCGGTCTCAGGGACACCGTTTCTGATCGACGAAGTTTTGAGGACGTCACGCGGTGACTACCAAGTCTCGTATCTTTGTTGCCGACGATCATCCGCTCATTCTGGCCGGATTGCATAGGCTGATCGCGGCGGAGGCCGATTTCGAGGTCGTGGGCGAAGCCGAGACGGGACCGGCTGCGCTGGACGGGATTCGTAGATCGAAACCCGATGCAGCCATTGTCGATATCGCTTTGCCGGGAATGGACGGCATCATGCTGACACGCCACGTCGGCGCGGAGATGCCGAAGGTTCGCATCCTGATTCTCTCGGTAAGTGAGGATCGAACCTATCTGACGCAGGCCATCGAGGCCGGCGCGCGAGGCTATCTGGTGGAGCGATCGGCCGCCGCGAATCTTGCCATCGCCATTCGGGTCGTTCTGGTGGGAGGCCTCTATATCGATCCGGCGGTCGCCTTTCGGACGCTGAATCGGCCCTCGATCTTCGGCGCCACTGAGACCTCGGCGATCCGGGAATTATCGGAGCGAGAGACCCAGGTGCTGAAACTGTGTTCGCATGGGCTGACCAACAGGGAAATTTCAGCCCGCGTCGGCGTCAAGACGATCGAAACCTTCAAGGCCCGTGGGCTCAACAAGCTGGACATCAAGAGCCGCGCCGATCTGGTGCGTTATGCGTCGCGGATTGGCTGGCTGGCCGACATGTAACCGCTGCCCGGCCTCACGCCCGCGCTTCGCAGACATCGACCCATTCGGCATTGACGAGCTCGGCCATCCGCTGCGGTGCGATCCGCACCGCGCTGTGGATCGAGCCCGCGGCCGGCACCACGATGTCGAAGGCCCGCAGCGAAATGTCGCAATAGATCGGCAGCGGCGTCTTCAGCCCGAACGGGCAGACGCCGCCGACCTCGTGGCCGGTGATCTCGGCGACTTCGTGAACGCCGAGCATCTTCGGCTTGCCGCCGAACGCGGCCTTGGCCTTCTTGTTGTCGAGCCGGGCGGTGCCGCTGGTGACCACCAGCACCACGCGCGCGCCGATCCGCAGCGACAGCGTCTTGGCGATTTGCTCCGGCGGCACGCCATAGGCCTCGGCCGCCAGCGCCACGGTCGCCGAACTCATCGTCGATTCCAGCACCGCGATCTCGGGGGCATGGGCGGCGAAGAACGCGCGGACGGACTCAAGACTCATGACTGCTGCCTTCGGTTCAAATCGACCGTCATGCCGTGCCTGCGCTGCAAGCGCAGCGCAGCCCGGACGGCGATCCTGAAACCGTGGCAGGAGGCGTCACCGCGCCGACACCAAGTGCGGCAGTTCCGATCGCGTGTGAATGCGTCGCGCTGCCACCCATTGTTGCGATCACGCTCGGCCTCGGTGATACCGCCCGACGCTAGCGCATCATCAGAGCCAATTGAAGTATCGCCGCACGGAAGCCAGCCATCTCTCGCCGCGTCCGAGCAGAGGTGATGAGCGCGTCGTCGATGCCCGAGAGAGCCGCTTAATTTCGCGCTAACTGAAACTCCTAACATCTTCTCCATTTGTGCCGTGTAATCATACCGTCAAGGGAGAACGTTACGTGGGCATCTTTTCGGGCGGCGTCGACCGTGAGCAAGCGATGCGACATGCGCCGGCATCGTCGGCAACGATTCTAGAAGCTGTGCGGCCTTTTTCCCATCGCGTCGGCCAAGCCATGCTTGGTCAATCGTTCCCTGAGCACCTCGAGTCGACAAATGCCAACATTGTTTCCCGAGCAGGTTGAAGAATTCATTTGTGAACTGGATGCGGCCGTCGAGGCGCATTTGGGCTGGACCCGCCGCATCTTGCGGTGTGCCGTGTTGCGAACGTCGCCCGGCAGGGACGTTCTTGCCCATGACGCCCATTGTCGCTGCCGGTTTGGCCAGTGGCTGGGTGCGCATCGTTCGCGTTTCAGCGAGATTGACGAGGCCGCCACCATCCGGTTGTCGCACCAGCACAAGCGCATGCACGGTGCGGTGCGCAAATTGTGTTCCGCGATACTCGACGACGGCGTCGGTCAATTGGCCGACCTTGAAGTCTTTGAGGCCAGCCAGGTCGCCTTCATCTCTGAACTGGCGCATTTCAAGACGGGATTTCTCGCGCAAAGCGCGCGACTGGACACGCTCACCGGCCTGCCGCTGCGGTATGGGCTCGAGACCGAATTCGCACGCTTTCGATCAAGCGCGAACCGTCTTGGCAAGAAGGTGGTGTTGATGATGATCGACATCGATCATTTCAAACTCGTCAACGACACCTACGGACACGGTATTGGTGATCAGGCCTTGAAGCATGCCGCGAGCATCATGTCTGCGCAGGCACGCAAGGACGAGCCGATATTCCGATTCGGCGGCGAGGAGTTCTTGCAGATCATTCAGGTGAACGTCGCCGAAGACGCCGCTGTCGCGGCTGACCGGCTATTGCGGGCATTCAGGAATCATCCAATGAAATTGCCCGACAATCAGCCGCTGTATTTGCGTGTCAGCTCCGGCCTGGCCGAGGTCGAGCCGGGTGAGGAGATGGAGCGCGCAGTTGCGCGCGGCGACCAGGCGCTCTACGCAGCGAAAGCTGCCGGTCGCGACCGCTGGTGCTGGGCCGACGCGAGCGTGGCCCAACCTCGCAAGTCGGCTAACGCCGCGGAAATGCCAGTTGGCCAGCCGTCACTGGAGAGCGTCGCTTGACGGATCTTCATTGCAGCGCCCGCTGGTGCGGAGGGTGCGCTAGGGGCGCATGAACATGAAGTCGGCATCGGGGTCGCAATTCTCGGCGACGAAGCGCAACTCCGACTGCACGTCGGCGACATTCCTGGATTCGAGATATTTCGCGACGACGAGGCCGAGCAGCGAACGGCAGACGCCTTCGTGGCCCAGTCCCGCCGCTTCGGCCTGTTCGACGGCCGCTGAAAAATGACGCTTCGCGATCTCGGTTGCGGTCATTTCGCTTTCCCTTGTTGATTTCTTGGCATATGGTCCCGCAATGCAATGGGTGTTGCATTGCGCGCTTCAATAACGACGTTGGCCCGGAAGGCGTACCAACTATCATTGGTCCCGTTCTCCGACGGTTCCGGCGGTTGGGCGCCGTCGACGAAGGCGTGCCCCGCGTCGCGCAATGTCGTTGCGCGGCTGGCCGATATCTACTTGGCGGCGGGCAGCAGTTTGGCGAAGTCGCCGTCGAGCGAGGCCAGCGCGGCGTCGATCCGGCCGCGCCGTTCGTCGATCCAGCCGCTCTGCGCCGTCAGCGTCTGCTTGGCGGCGCTCAACATCCGGCCCATTTCGGCGGGCTGCGGTCCACCGGCGGTGGCGCGGTTGCGGACGATGGCGACGGGGTCCAGCGTCGCGCGGAATTCCGCCTCGCTGATCGGCAGCGCGCCGCCGTCCAGCTTCATCTCCGCCAGCGTCTTGGCGTAGATGCGCTGCGCCTCCGCATAGGGGAAATCGGTCGGCTTGATGTTGTTGGCCTTGGCGTAGTCGACGATCTCGGACGCGAAATGATGGCCGGCGCGGAACGGCAGCCGATATTTGCGCATCAGCAGGTCGGCGAGCTCCTGCGAGGCGGTCCAGTCGCTGTTCAACTCCTCCAGCGCCCGCTCCGGGCTGATCACCAGCGCGTTCAGGATGCGATCCCAACTTTGTAGCATCCGCGTGGCGCCTGCGATCACCGCGACATTGTCCTTGACGCTCTTGGCGTCGGACATGCCGGGCGGAATATTGTGGGCTTCGATCGCACGCCCGATGCCGAGTGCGATCACCATCGAGGCCTGGGCGCGGGTGTCGTTCAACAGGCCGGGGTTGCGCTTCTGCGGCATCGCGCTGGAGACATAGGTGTTGCCGCCGCCCTCCTGCAGCAGGATCCAGGGTCGCGGCTGCGCGTATTGGGTCATGACGTCCTGGACGAAGGCGCCGGTGTGGAGCGCAATGCTGGTGGCCAGCGCGCCGATCTCGACCGGCATCTCGGTGGCGAGGATTTGGGCTGCGTCATAGGCGTTGTCGACCGTGGCGGAGAAGCCGAGATAATTCGCCATGCGGTCGCGGTTCAGCGGCCAGCTGGTGCCGTTCAGCACCGTGGTGCCCATCGCCGAGCGGTCGAGCCTTGCATAGGCCTCGCGCAGCCGCTGCGCGTCGCGCTCCAGCCCCGCGACATGGCCGAGCAGATAATGGCCATAGCTGTTGGGCTGCGCGGCGACGCCGTTGGTGTAGTTCGGCACGATGGTGCCGACATTGGTCTCGGCCAGCCGGACCATCGAGGCGGTGGTGGCGTTGATTTGTGCTGCCAGCTTCAGCACCTCGTCGCGCATGATCGCGGCGCGGACAGTGGCGAGCATGTCCTGACTGGAGCGGCCGGCGTGCAGCAGCGTCGCCTCGACGCCCGCGGCGGCGATCAAAAGCGGCTCGAAGGTGATGACCAAAGTGGGGCGGCTGGCGCCGGGCTGTGCGCCGGCCTTCAGCATGGTGTCGAGCCCGGCGGCGATCCGCGGCGCGATGGCGCGGTCCAGCAGGCCTTGCTCGGTGTTGATGACGGCGCTGGCCTTGTTGATCTCGCCGAGCCAGAAGAAGTCGTCGCGGCCCGGCGCGGCCGGCGCCGGCTGCTGGGCGAAGGCGGGAAGCGCGGCGACGGTCAGTACAACGGCTGCGACGCAGGTGTTGAACTTCGACATGATGGTCTCGACTCAGGCTCGGCGTTGGCGGGATAGGCGGTCAGCCCTGTCGGTCCGATGTGGTTGCGCGATGCTGACGCGTTTGTCCTAGGGGCGCATGAACATGAAATCGGACTCGGGATCGCAATTCTCGGCGACAAAGCGAAGCTCGGCCTGGACGTCGGCGACGCTCCTGGATTCGAGATATCTGGCGACGACGAGGCCGAGCAGCGAGCGGCAGACGCCTTCATCGCCCAGCCCGGCCGCTTCTGCCTCATTGACGGCCGCGGAGAAATGCAGCTTCGCGATCTCGGTTGCGGACATGTCGACTCCCGTTTTTGATCTCTTGGCATGCGGTCCCGCGATACAGTGGGACCCCGCAGCCTTCAATAACGATGTTGGCCGGGAATTTGCAATTTGCTTCATCTCGATTGTGTTCAATTCTGAAGAAATGGCTTGCTTTCCCCTCCGCGCGATTGTCTTGAAGGCACCAAGCACCTAAAGAACTTGCTGATTCGGCCTGTGGCCGGGCAGATGCCGGTCCATGCGTTAGGGTGCAAGGCAGTTGCGGCGCAGGTCGCTGCCCGCTCGTAGATGTGGCGTCCGAAGAGCGTTAGACGCGCCCGGAATCAATCGAGCAGGCTGAGAATGAATAGAATAGCAAGAACCAGCCTGTCGCGGCGTTCCCTGCTCGGCGGCATCATGTCGTCGACCGCCGCCAGCAGCTTCGCCATCGCGCAGGGGCGCGAGAAAGTCACGTTCGGCACCAGCTGGCTGGCCCAGGCCGAACATGGCGGCTACTACCAGGCGCTGGCCGACGGCACCTATGACCGCTTCGGTCTGGACGTGACCATCCTTCCGGGTGGCCCACAGAACAACAATCGCCGACTGCTGTCCGCAGGGCGGATCGACTTCTGCATGGGATCGAACCTGCTGCAGGCGTTTTCAGCCGTCGAGCAGAATATTCCCACGGTGGTCGTGGCCGCGATGTTCCAGAAGGATCCGCAGGTCCTGATTGCCCATCCCGGCCAGGGTATCGAACAGTTCTCCGACCTGCAGACGCTGCCGACACTGTTCATCTCGAAAGAGGGCGCGATCTCCTATTTCCAGTGGCTGAAGAAGGACTATGGCTTCCGCGACGAGCAACTGAAGCTCTACACGTTCAACCCGCAGCCGTTTATCGCCGACAAGCGCTCGGCCATGCAGGGCTACCTGACGTCGGAGCCGTTCAGCATCCAGCGGATGGCGGGATTCCAGCCGAAGGTGTTCCTGCTCGCCGATTACGGCTACGACACCTATGCCAGCACCATCGAGACCACCTCGCGGCTGGTGAAGGAGCGCCCTGCGACCTGCCAGAAATTCATCGAGGCGTCGATCGCCGGCTGGTACAACTATCTCTACGCCGACAATTCCGCCGCCAATGCCCTGATCAAGAAGCACAACACGGAGATCAGCGACGACGCTATCGCCTATGCGGTCGGCCAGATCAAGGCGCAGGGTATCGTCGATTCAAACCAAACGAATATTTCCGGCATCGGTGCCATGGACGAGGCCCGGGTGAAAAGCTTCTTCGACCGCATGGTTCGCGCCGGGGTCCAAACGCCCGCCATCGACTGGCGGCACGCGGTCGACACGCGCTTCGTCAACAAGGGGTTTGGAATGGAGTTGCGCAGGCCGATCTGACCGTCGGGATGTCACCGGCGCCAGCATCCCGACCCGTCCCGTACTATTAAGGAATACTTTGTTAACCAAATCTTGTTCCCTGCGGCGTAGGACGGCAGGACAGCAACGTGTCGGCACCGTCCGACCTACCCGAACTGGAGATTCCAATGGGAATGTCGATCGGCGCCAGCCGGGGCTTTTCGGCCCAGGTCTCGCGCCCGGTTTCGCAGCCCGCCCCGCCGCCGTCACCGCCGGCCGATTCGAAGGCATCCTCGGCCAGCGGCGACGCCTTGGTGGCAAGCCTCCTTGCCGACAGCGGCATCGGCTCGCAGGTCAACAAGACCGCCTGACGCCGGAGACGGGCGAACGCGAGCAGGGTCGTTCCGCTCGCCCTTCTGCCGCACCCCGCCAGGGTGATTGACTTTAACCATGCAAGATCAGGCGCCTGCCATTCCGGACCGTCGCGTCGACTCAGTTCCGCGCCTGTTGCTGTTTTCCGGCAGCCTGCGCCGCGAATCACACCAAAGCCGCTTGCTACGACATTTTGTATCGGTGCTCGGCTCCGCATGCGACATCGACATGCTGACACCGGCCGACGTCGACCTGCCGCTGTTCGATCAGGATCTCGAGCAATCCGAACTCGTGCTGGCCAAGGTCATCGGCCTTCACCACCGCTTTGAATCTGCCGACGGGCTCATCGTCGCATCGCCGGAATACAACGGTCACGTGTCGTCCTATCTCAAGAATACAGTCGACTGGGTCTCGCGACTGCCGCGGATCGACTCCCGCTACGCCGCGCGCAATGCGTTTCACGGTCGGCCGCTGCTGCTGGCGAGCGCATCGACGGGGTGGACAGGCGGAATTCTCGGCCTGCAGAATGCGCGGTCGATCTTTTCCTATCTTGGCTGCACCGTCGTCGCCGACCAGATCTGCGTGTCCGACGCAGAGCAATGCATCGTCGACGATCGCTTTCGTTTCCACGACGGTTTCGCCGAACACATCGAGAACGTGCTGAAGCGGTTCGTCACGGTCGTCGAGAGCCTGCGTTCCGCGCGCGCCGCGGCCTGACGACGGAACGCCGCGGCAGCGATCCAAATTCAGCCAACGGAGCCGCATGCATGGCACATCTCCTGCTCCTTGAAGTTCCCGGCGGTAACGATTTCGCGTTGCTGGAGGATGCCGTCGCCGCGGGCCACGACGTCACCTTCGTGACCGCCGACCTTGCCCACTATCGCTCGCAGGGCGAGGCGACCCTGGCCGCGCTGGCGCAGGCCCGCGAGGTCATCGAGGTCGCCCCCTTCACCTACCCACAGCTCGAGCAGGCCGCACTCGCGCTGCACGCGCGCCGGGCCGTCGACGCCATCCTCTGCCTGATCGACATTCGCCTGGTGGAGGCCAGCCTGCTGGCTGAGAAACTGGATCTGCGGTTCTTGAACCCCGCAACGACCAGGCTGATGCGCGACAAGGTCAGCGTGCGCCAGACCCTGGCGCGCAAGGGGATCCGGCAGCCGAAATTCGCTCTCGCCGAGAGCGCCGATCAGGTGCACGCCGCCGTGCTGCAAATCGGATTCCCGGTGCTGGTGAAGCCCGCCGACGGCTACGGATCGCAGAACGTCAATGTGGTCGAGTCGAAGGAAGAACTGGAGCGGCTGCTCGAATTGCTGGACGGGCTCACCGCGCATCCCATCGACTACGGCCTCGGCGTCCAGGCCAACAACCGCTATTCGGTCGAGCAATACATCCGCGGCAGCATGATCGGCTGCGACGTTTTTTCCAACACGCAGGAGCGAGTCCTGCTGGGGATCAACGACAAGCTGATGTTCCCGCCGCCGTCGTTTGCCATTCGCGGCAGCTGCTTTCCTTCGGCGCGATACGATACGACGGCCATCAAAGACTATGCCTTCCAGATCCTCGACGCGGTGAATTTCGATTTCGGCGCCGCGCATATCGAGATGATCGTCGCCGACGACGGGCCGTATCTGGTCGAGGTCAATCCGCGGCTGGTCAGCGCCCAGATTCCCTATCAGATGGGCTATGCGCTGCAGCGTTCGATCAATCTGGATCTGATCGACCTGCATCTTGGCGCATCGCTCGCGGAATTGCGCGACATCCAGCCGCGTGCCTTTAGCGCCATCCGCTGGATGACCGCTGCGCGTGCGGGAACGCTGTCCTCCATCGACCTGCCGCAGCGGACCGGCGACGAGATCTGCAGGGTCGTGCTCTTCAAGAAGCCAGGCGATTTGGTGAAGCCGCCCCTGAGCAATGGTGACCGTATCGGATACGTGATCGCCACCGGCGCCACGCAGCTACTAGCGGAACAGGCTGCGGACCGATACGTTCACGACACCGATGTGGCGATCTTGTAGCGCGTCAGATCCCCAGCAGTTTGCGCGCGTTGTTTTTCAGCACCTTCGGCCGGATCTCGTCGCGGATCTCGAGCTTGGCGAAGTCCGCCATCCAGCGATCCGGGGTGATCACCGGCCAGTCCGAGCCGAACAGCATCTTGTCCTGCAACATGGAGTTGATGTAGCGCACCAGGATCGGCGGGAAGTACTTCGGCGACCAGCCGGACAGGTCGATATAGACGTTCGGCTTGTGGGTCGCGACGCTCAGCGCCTCTTCCTGCCAGGGGAACGAGGGATGCGCGAGGATGATCTTTAGGTCGGGAAAATCCACCGCGACGTCGTCGATATGCATCGGGTTGGAATATTTCAGCCGCATGCCGTTGCCGCCCGGCATGCCGGAGCCGACGCCGGTCTGCCCGGTGTGGAACAGCGCGATCGCGCCGCCTTCCTGGATCGCCTCGTACAGCGGATAGGCCATCCGGTCGTTCGGATAGAATCCCTGCATGGTCGGATGGAACTTGAACCCCTTGATGCCGTAGTCGGCGATCAGCCGCCGCGCCTCGCGGACGCCGATCTTGCCCTTGTGCGGATCGATCGAGGCGAACGGAATCAGCACGTCGGCATTCTGCCGCGCAAGTTCGATCATCTCGTCGTTGTTGTAACGGCGAAAGCCGGTCTCGCGCTCGGCATCGACCGGGAAGATCACCGCGGCGATCTTCTTGGCGCGATAGTAAGCGGCGGTCTCCGGCACGGTCGGCGGATGCTTGTTCGGCGACTTGAAGTACTCGGCCATCTTGGCCTGGAAATCGTCATAGCCGTCGTCGCCATGGCAGCCGCACGGCTCCTCCGCATGGGTGTGGATGTCGATCGCTACCAGGTCGTCGGGATTGAGCAGCGCGAGTTGGGTCATGGGGGCATCCTGACGGGTGGGGAGGGGCGAAAACCCCTGCCATGGAACTGACCCGGGTTTGCCGCAAGCTTGCCGCAGCGGATTACCAAGAAATTCGGGGCCGCGCCAACCGCCTTGCGCCCGGTTCCGGCCGGATCGCCGTCGCTGAAACCGGGGAGCGCGGTCCACCGGCAAAGCGCGGCCGGGCAGGCGGATCGATTGACATTCCACCGGCCGATGGCCTATGAACTGCGGGTCTTGGCGTGGCTCGGCCGCGCCGGGGACAAGCATTATTTTCCAACTTTCGGCCAGTCCCACACGGCCTTTCAAGAGCATCAGGATAGTCCCATGAAGGTCCGTAACTCGCTGAAATCGCTGCGCTCCCGCCACCGCGACAACCGCCTCGTGCGGCGCAAGGGCCGGGTCTATGTGATCAACAAGGTGCAGCGCCGCTTCAAGGCCCGCCAGGGTTGATTCCGGCTTTCGAGCCCGCCTGACCAGTCCGCATCACGGCCCTTTGACGCAACCGCTGCTTTGCAGCGCGATCAGGCGCGTCTACACTTCATCGATGGCCTCTGGATTCTCCGCGTTCCGCTATTCCACGCTGGCAGCGTTGTTCGCCGTCGCCGGTGCGCTGACGCCGCTTCCGGTGCAGGCCCAGATTCCGGAAAAGATTCAACAGAAACAACAGCTAAAGCCGCCGGAGCCGCCGCCCAGATTGCCCCGGGTTAGTACCGATCGCGGCAAGGGACTGGATTTTCTGTTCGGTGCACTGAAAGCTGCGCCGGACGAAGCCAGCGCCAAACATGTCGAGGCGAAGATCTGGGCGCTGTGGACCCAGACCAGCAGCGATACCACCGCGCTGTTGATGTCGCGGGCGAAAACCGCGATCGCCGCCAAGCAGATGGATGTCGCGCTGAAATTGCTCGACGCCGTGGTCAAGCTGCGACCCGACTATGTCGAAGCCTGGAACCGCCGCGCGACGGTGTATTATTTGCAGAATGACTACAACCGCTCGCTCGGGGATATAGAGCAGGTGCTGCTTCGCGAGCCGCGCCATTTCGGCGCGCTGGCCGGGCTCGGCATGATCATGCAGGACCTCGGCGACGACAAACGCGCGCTCGATGCGTTCCGCCGGGCGCTGGCGATCAATCCACACCTGGAAAAGGTGCCGGAACTGGTCAAGACCCTGACCGAGAAGGTCGAAGGCCGCGATATCTGATCGGGCACCCGAAACCTTCGCCACGGCGGAGCGTAACTTCTCGGTGCACAAATTCTACCGGACATTCTTGATGATGCTTGTAGGTGCCGCGGCTGCGCTGGCCGCTCTGGCGCTGGTCACGCAGGTCGGCATCGTCGCGCTGCGGTGGCAGTATCCGCCGCAAGGCAAACTCGTCGATGTCGCCGGCGGAACGATGCATGTCGTCGAACTCGGGCCGCGTGATGCGGCCGGACCGCCGATCGTGATGGTCCACGGCGCCAGTTCTAATCTCGGCGCGATGCGGCTGCCGCTCGGCGAGATGCTGGCGCGGACCCATCGCGTGATCCTGATCGATCGACCCGGGCACGGCTGGAGCACGCGTGACGATCTGGAACCCTCATCGCCCGCGACGCAGGCGAAGATGATCGATCAGGCGCTCGACAGCCTCGGCGTCCGCGGCGCCATCCTGGTGGTGCATTCGCTGGCCGGGGCGCTCGGTGCACTGATGGCGCTGGACTATCCGGCGCGGGTCGCGGGGCTGGTGATGCTGGCGCCGGTCACGCATCCCTGGCCCGGCGGCGTCGGCACCTACAACAAGATCGTGACGATGCCAGCGATCGGGCCGCTGTTGGCCGCCACGATCACGCTGCCGCTCGGATGGCTGCTGACCGGACCGAGCGTGCGCGCGGTTTTTCAGCCGCAGATCATGCCGGAAGGCTATGTCGAGACCACCGCCACGCCGCTATTGCTGCGGCCGCGGGAATTCCTCGCCAACGCCTGGGATCTGGTGACGCTGAAACCCGCGGTGCGGGAACAGTCGTCGCGTTACGCCGATATCAAGGTGCCAACGGTGGTGATCCATGGTGACGCCGACACGACGGTGTCGCTCAGGATCCATTCACGGCCATTTGCGGCGACGGTTCCCAATGCCAAACTGATCGTGCTGCAAAATGTCGGGCACATGGTGCAGAATGCGGCGCCCGATCTGGTACAGCGCGAGATCGAGGCGATGATCGCGCCGTCTGACACAAAACCGATATCGGCGATGCGCTAACTTACAAATTTCATCCAACCAATCTATGGAGTATCGCATGACTACGACATCCGGATCGGCCAAGTGGCAGGGTGGTATCAAGGACGGCAAGGGCGCCATTTCGACCAAGAGCGGCGCGCTCAGTGATTATCCCTATGGCTTCGCCAGCCGCTTCGAGGGCAAGCCCGGCTCCAATCCGGAGGAACTGATCGGCGCCGCGCATGCCGCCTGCTTCACGATGGCGTTGTCGTTGATCCTCGGCGAGGCCAAGCTCACCGCCGACCACATGGAGACCAAGGCCGACGTAACGCTGGAGAAAGTGGGTGACGGCTTTGCGATCACCTCGGTGCATCTGACGCTGACCGCGAAGATCCCCGGCGCCGACAAGGCGAAATTCGAGGAATTGGCGGGCATGGCCAAGGCCGGCTGCCCGGTGTCGAAACTGCTGAATACCAAGATCACGCTGGACGCGACGCTAACGAGCTGAGACGTCGCGCCTCACATATCCGCGTCGCCGTTCTTCCCGACATAGGCGATGCGCACCATGTTGGTAGTGCCCGGGGTGCCGAGCGGAACGCCGGCGACAACGATGATGCGCTGGCCGGCGCGTGCGAAACCGTCGCGAAACGCGATGCGGCCGGCGCGTTCGATCATGTCGTCCTGATCCTGGGCGTCCTCGGCGACGACGCAGTGAACGCCCCAGACCACCGACAGCTTGCGGCCGGTGGCGAGGCTCGGCGTGATCGCAACCACCGGCGGCTTCGGCCGTTCGCGCGCCACCCGCAGCGCGGTCGATCCCGAACTGGTCCAGCAGATTACCGCCGACAGGTCGAGGGTTTCGGCGATCTGCCGCGCCGCGCTGGCGATGGCGTCGCCGGCGGTCGCTTCGGGATCGGGCCGCTGCGCCATCAGCACGGTCCGGTAGGTCGGATCGCGTTCCACCTCTTCGCCGATCCTGTTCATGGTCGAGACCGCCTCGACCGGAAACTTTCCGGCCGCCGATTCCGCCGACAGCATGATCGCGTCGGCGCCCTCATAGACCGCCGTTGCGACGTCCGACACTTCGGCGCGGGTCGGCACCGGGCTGGTGATCATCGATTCCAGCATCTGCGTCGCCACCACCACCGGCTTGCCGGCGCGGCGCGCCATGCGCGTCATCTGCTTCTGCAGGCTCGGCACCCGCTCCAGCGGCAGTTCGACGCCGAGATCGCCGCGCGCCACCATCAACGCGTCGGCCGCTTCCAGGATTTCCGGCAGCCGGTCGATCGCCTGCGGCTTCTCGATCTTCGCCATCACCGCGGCGCGGCCGCGGATCATGCGTTTGGCTTCGTGGACGTCCTCGGCGCGCTGCACGAATGACAGCGCCACCCAGTCGATCCCGGTCTCCAGCGCGGCTTCGAGGTCGGCGCGATCCTTCGGCGTCATCGCCGACACCGGCAGGTCGGTGTCCGGCAGGCTGACGCCCTTGCGGTCCGACATCTTGCCGCCGATCACCACGCGGGTGACCGCGAAGTCCGTCGAGGTCTCTTCGCAGATCAGCCGCACCTTGCCGTCGTCGAGCAGCAGCGCATCGCCGACCTTCAGCGCCGCAAGAATTTCCGGATGCGGCAGCTGGACACGGCTGGCGTCGCCCGGCTCCTTGTTGCAGTCGAGAATGAAACTGGCGCCGTTGTTGAGCTGGATCGAGCCGCCGGCGAACGAGCCGACGCGCAGCTTCGGTCCTTGCAGATCGACCAGAATGCCGATCGGGCGGCCGTAGCTGCTCTCGACATTGCGGATGGTCTTCACCAGCTCGCGCATCTTGTCGTGTGAGGTGTGACTCATATTGATCCGGAACACGTCGGCGCCGGCCTCGAACAGCTTGCGGATCATCGCGCTGTCGGATGAGGCGGGGCCAAGCGTGGCGAGAATCTTGATTCGTCGCAGCCGCCTCATGGCTTGGTTCCGGGCGCATCCGGCGTCAGCCCGGGCGTGGCCGGTGCGGTACGCCCAGGCGTTCCGGACAAGCCGGGAACTGCGACCCCCGGTGCCCCGGGAATGCCCGGCAGGCGCTGGGTGTTACGTTCGTCGCTTTCGGTCAATTGCACGGTCCAGGCTCGCTGTTCGCCGGTATCGACCTCGAAAAAGCCGGTGCGGTCAAATCCCCGCGCCAGGCAATCCTCGGTGCCCTTGATGGTGAATTCCTTGTCGCGCGAGCACATGAAAGCCTGTCCTGACCATTCGCCGCCGCGGTCGTAATCGAGAGCGTAGATATAATAGAACCGTGCGACCAGCGTGCCGCGCAGCAAGGTCTCGCAGGCGCGCGACGAGACATTCCACCAGCCCTCTGTGGTCCAGCCGTCGACGTCCTTGTAGCCCAGCGCAATGCCAACCCGGCTGGAGGTGTTGTTGCAGAGCCGGAAATCTGCCGCCGCCGGCGCGCTCCAGAGCCAGAACGCGGCAAACGCCAGCACCGCCATCGGACCGGCGGGACGGCGACGCAACAATGACATGCGGTCAGGAGAATCGTCTGTGATCATTCAGCCAAGCTATATCAATTCGTTGAGGATTTCGCGTGACGCGGCAGGCATGTCAACGGCGGCTCCGCGATTTTCCGGTGCTGCGGAACGGGATGGTTTCCGAGGGGCTTCCGGCGGCATCATCGAAGGCTCCCTTTAGCGCCAGGATGTGGCAGAATCTGAGACAACTCCTATTTGGGGTCAATGCCCCGCGGCACGACGGATCAAGGTGATGGCGATGGACGACAAGACCAGGACGGAACTCGAGGCGGCGGCGTTCCGCCGGCTGGTCGCGCATCTGCGCACCCGGACCGATGTCCAGAACATCGATCTGATGAATCTCGCGGGATTTTGCCGCAACTGCCTGTCGAACTGGCTGAAGGACGAAGCCGACGCCAAGGGCGTGGCGCTGAGCCGGGATGAGAGCCGCGAGGCGATCTACGGCATGCCTTACGAGACCTGGAAGGCGGCGCATCAGAGCCCCGCCAGTCCGGAGCAACTCGACGCCCTGAAGAAGAGCCACAGCGGGCACTGACACGTCGGAATTTCGGCATCTTTCACCAGGCTGAATCCGGCCGCCGATTTCTTTTGTGCGGTCGCTGTGGATGAGCGCGATGCTGCCTTGACGCAAGCGGCCGCACTGATGAGTGTCGATGTCAGATGCGGTGCGTGGCGAAACGTCCGGTCCGCGAATCCCCAAATGTCAGTTGATCCAGGAGTACAGGATGGCCACCTCCGCCGCCGCCGTGAACGACGAACCCGCGACCAAATTCGCCAAAGACCAGCTCAAGGCCATCATCGAGCGCATCGAGCGGCTCGAAGAGGAAAAGAAGACGATTTCCGATGATATCCGCGACGTCTACGCCGAAGCCAAGGGCAACGGTTATGACGTCAAGGCGCTGCGCACCATCGTCCGGATGCGCAAGCAGGACGCCAACGAGCGCGCCGAGCAGGAAACCATTCTCGAGACCTACATGCAGGCGCTCGGAATGCTGTGAGGCGGCCGGCTGGTTCGCTCGAACCGGCAGCGACCAAGGGCGTCATGCGCGGGCTTGCCCCGCGCATTCACATTGATCGACGTTGAAGATTGAAATGCCGCACAGCGCTCAGCGCAGCGCGGCGGTCCGCACGGCGAACGGGGTGGTCGACAGCGTGGTCACCGCGGAGCCGGTGAACGTGTCGCAGAACAGGCCGGGCTGTGGGTCATCCGAGAAGTTCATCGCCACCGCAGTCTGCGGCTTGACGAAATACGAGCTCATCACCGTCAAGTCGGCATCACCCATCACCGTCGAGTGCATCGATGTGCTGGCGCTGGGCGCCAAGATCATCGCGCGCATCCAGACATCGCTGTCGCGGGATCCTGCGGCGGCGAGCCGGGTCGAGGTCGCGACCACGCTGGGCTTGCCCTTGGCGACCACGGTCGTGATGGTCGTCACCGCCATTGGATTGCGCGCAACCGAGGCCGGCCGGATGCCGCGCGGAATCGGAGCGCTGGCGGTTACCACCGGGGCGCGATCGACGGCGGGCTGGGCTGGCTCCGGCGCATAGGCCATGGCCTGGAATGTCGCCGACACCGACGCGGTCGATTGCGGATCGGCCGCCGCCAGCGCCTGTCGGGCGCCGAGTGCTGCGATCTGCGCCGGGGAGGCCTGTTTCGGCGTGAGCGGCATGTCGTCCCAGAAGCCGCGGGCGTTAATGATGTCAGCCGGCGTTTGCAGTTTCGGTTCGGAGGTCGCCGTCTTCCGTTTCGCGGCCGGCGTCGCCTGCTCGTCGGCGGAGGCCAGCTGGAACGTTGCCGCGGTGGCGGGTTTGGCTCGCGGCATCGGCACCGGATCCGAGGATTTCGCCTCGGCGGTCTGGGCATCGGCCAGTTTCGGATCGGTCGATTTGGCGACCGCGCTGCGGAGCGATGAGATCAGGCCAGCGGGCGTCGCTCGTTCAGCAAATGGAGCCGCGCCCTCTTCATCGTCTTCAGCGGATCGGCCCTTGAACAGCGACGCGAGCAGGCTGGGCTTGCCGGGGGACGAGACATCGCCGCCATCGCCACGCTTTTGGATATCGGCGAGCGCGAGTTGATAGCCGGCAAGCGGACGGCCGTCGGTGGGAAGGTGAACGGTCCGCCCGTCGGGGAACACGCGGGCGAGTTGGTCGCGGGTCATCCGGGGCCAGTGACGGATGCTGCCAGTATCCAGATGGACAAACGGGGATCCCGAGGTCGGGTAGAAGCCGACGCCGCCCCGCTGCAGGCGAAGCCCGGCGAAGCGGATCTTCTCGAGCGGGACACCCGGAACGAAGAAATCCATGGCGTGCCCCAGCATGTGCTGGCTGTGGCGCGCGACGCCCGAGGAACGGCGCCGAAGCATGGCGTTGGTGGCGGGGGCGCGGTAGGCGGAAATGATCTGGATCGGCTGCGTGGCGTCGACGTCGCGGGTGACTTCCCAGAGAATGTCGAACAGATGGGGGTCCATCTTGGTCTGGTCCTGGCTGCGCCAGTCCCGAAGGAAGTGATTGAGCTTGCTCAGGGACTCGTCGTCATAACGGCCATTGCGCTTGAAGGTGACGGTCAGGTCTTCGTCGGAATGGGTGTGGTGGAACGACAGGGTGCGGGTCTCGCCCAGCGCCGTCGCATCGTGGACCGAACCCGCGCCAGCCAGCAGCAGAAGCGACGTCAGTCCGGCGCCATATCCGGCGCGCGGCAACGACAGCGATCTGAAACGGCGCGCGAAACCAGCCAGCACGAATATGAGCCCACCCAGAGGACGTTTCAGTCGAGCAATCCGATCTCGCGACCCCATGTTGCGAGAAAGGATGAAGGCAATCTTAACGAGAGAGGGTTAATCGAAATTTACCACTCGCTCCCCAAGTCGATCCGTCAACCTTAACCCAGAGTGTGGCGAAAACTAGCCCGGTGCCAAAATCGCGATGGACAATGGTTAATGCGAAAGGCCCCGACGTGACCGGGGCCTTTGAATTTGCTTTTGAATTTCCGCCAAACGCAGCCGGCCCCACGGTTCTCCCTGGGGTTTATCGGGTCACGGTCCGGCGCTGCTGGCGACGCGAAACGGGTGCCGGTGCCGGATTCGGTGCGCCGAACAGCCGTTCGAAGAACGACGGTCCGCCGCTGTTGAAGCCTCCGCCGGCGTCGTTGAACGCCACGCCCTGCGGAATGTCGGCGCGGGGCCGCGCGTAGCTCGGCTGCGAATGCGCCACGACGTTCTCGAGATTCTTGCCCTTGGCATTGCGCAACAACGCAAGCATCTGCGAGTCGCGGCCATAGATATCCTTGCGGATCTGCAGCTTGCCGGAATCGTCCACGAAGGCGGTCTGGTAGGTGATATTGACCGGAATCGGCGTCGGGAATTTCAGATCGATCTCGCTGTGACCATACATGCCGCGGATCTTTTCCGGGGTGTAATGCTCGTTCGGCATGGTGATATTGAGCAGCGTCGCGGCGTATTGATCCGGATTCTGCACTCGCATGCAGCCATGGCTGAACGCGCGCTCGTCCCTCGCGAACAGGTTCTTGTCCGGGGTGTCGTGCTGATAGACCAGGAACTTGTTCGGGAAATTGAAGCGGATGCGGCCCAGCGCGTTGGCTTCGCCCGGCGGCTGCGAGATGTGGATGCTGCCGTCGCGGGCGCGTTCAAGCCTCAGCCCCATCCGCGTCAGGACGTTGGGGTCCTGCTGCAGCGCCGGCAGATACTCATTGTAGATGATCGACGGCGGCACGTTCCAGGTCGGATTGACGGTGATGAACTTCATCGTCTCGGTTAGCAGCGGCGTCGCGTGAGTGCCGGGCTTGCCGGTCACCACCTTGGTGGTCCAGACTTGGGCGCCGTTCTGCATCACCTTCAGGGTGAAGTCGGGAATGTTGAGAATCACATAGGCGTCGCCGATCGATGCCGCGCCGAGCTGGCGCGGCAGCCAGCGCCAGCGCTCCATGTTGACGATCACGGTGTCGATGCTGCGATCCCGCTTCGGACTGTTGAGCGCCTTCACAGTACGGTCATCGAGCGCCCCCGTCGCCTTGAGATCAGCGTTGTTCTGGAACTTGCGTACCGCCTCGGCGACCTTGGCGTCGTAATGACTGTCGTCGGCGTTCTCGGTGACGCCGAGCTTAGCGCGCAATTGCGGCACTCGCGGATCTTCCATCACGACGGCGGGCTTCTTCTTGCTCGCCGGGACGTATTTCAAGGTCGGGCCCTCGGCGATCTCGACAACCGGGCCTTCGGCTTGGCCGCGCAGTTCGGCGAGCTTGGCGCGGAGCGCGCGATACAGCTTGTGCGGCGGATTGTAGCTGTCCAGCGCCGCCGAGGCGTCCTTGGCGGTGGTGACGTTGGCCAGCACTTCGGCCGGGTCGGTCGGGTGCTCGGGATACTGGATGTCGGCGCTGACCTGCGACCAGTGCATCCGGCCGCTCTGGGCCTGGCGCGCGTAATCCAGCACGCTCGCGGTCAGCTTCAATTCGGCTTCGGCCAGCGCATCGGGCGCGGTCGCGGCGGCGAAATCCGGCACCGGGTAATCGGCAGGATCCAGACCTTCGGCGGCGGCGTCCTTGAGGCGCGCGATCACCGCCTTGGCGCTGGCGCTGGGCGTGCCGGCCTGGGTCCACACCGGCGCGTAGTCGCGCTCGGCGTAGAACTTCTCGACCACGGTCCGTTCGGCCTTGCGGTCGAAATAGCGCGACGATTTTCCGGTGAGCGCCTCACGCAGGCTGGCGGCGATCGGCTCGGCCGCTGTCGGCTGGCTTGCGACCTTGGGCGTCTCGCCGGCAGTCGGTGCTACGGCGGTCGCGGCTGGCACGGTGGCCGCGGGAGCCGATGAGGTGGCCTTGTCGGTCTGGCCGGTCGCGCTCGCCGGGGCGGCGACGGCGGTGTCGGCCTTGAAATCGCCAGCGGAAACCGGCGGCAGGGCGACCGGCTCGGGCACCGGAACGGCGGCGTCGATCGAGAGCTCCGCGGCAGATTTGGGAGCCGAGCCGGACTGAGCGAATGCCGAGCTTGCCGAAACTGTCAGGAACGTCGCCGCGACGGCCATCAGTACCCGATCGAATCCGCTGCTCTTCGAGTAGTTTCGCATTCTTCCACCCCTTGGATGAAACTGCGCCGCCATGGAGCAATTTCCGGCATCGTGCTTTAGGTTTGGCTCAGGCGATCAGCGTCGTCGGCCGCGTCCGCATGGTCTCGATTCACAGAAACGATACACGCGCCCGGTTGGTGCGACTAGCGCGCACCGGGACATCTCACGACAAACTGACCTCAAGGACCGGAATTCAAATATGTTGCGCGCTTTTGCCACGTGGCACTGCGTTTGTCTGTCACCTGCCGGCAACGGTTCAAATGTTCCGATCAGGCGCCGTCGTTTGACACATCGGCGCCACATTCCGGCACGGTCGCGCCTGAGTCCATGGCCACAGCCCTGCTGCTTTCGGCCTCGTCCAGCTTGCGGTACAGCGTCGAACGGCCGATCTTCAACCGGCGCGCCACCTCGGACATCTGGCCGCGATAATGCGAAATCGCGAACCGGATAATTTCGCTCTCCATCTCTTCCAGCGGCCGAATTTCGCCGCTGTCGGTCAGCATCGCCAGGCTTCCGGCGGCAAAGGGCGCGATCGGGATATCGCTGGACGCCACATATTGGGGGGGCGCCGCTGTCTCGATCAGCAGCGGCTCGCCGGGCTGATCCAAACCGGCCGGCGGCTGAGCCGAAGCCAGCGGAAAATCGGCCAGTCCGAGCTGCTCGCCCTCGCTCATCACCACCGCGCGATAGACCGCGTTTTCGAGCTGGCGGATGTTGCCCGGCCAGTCGAGCTGCGCCAGCCGCGACATGGCCTCGCCGCTGATCGAGGTAATCGGGCGGTTTTCCTCGGCGCAGAACCGCACCAGAAAGTGCCGCAGCAGCGCCGGAATGTCCTCGCGCCGCATCCGCAGCGGCGGAATCGTCAGCGGCAGCACGTGCAGGCGATAGAACAGGTCTTCCCGGAAGTGGCCGGCCTTGACCCGGTCGAGCAGCTTGCGGTTGGTTGCCGAGATGATGCGGACGTCGACCTTGACCGGCTTGCGGCCGCCGACGGCCTCGACCGCGCCTTCCTGCAACGCGCGGAGCAGTTTGACCTGCGCGGCGAGCGGCAATTCGCTGACCTCGTCGAGAAACAGGGTGCCGCCGGAGGCTTCGACGAATTTGCCCATGTGCCGTTCGGTGGCGCCGGTGAATGCGCCCTTTTCGTGCCCGAACAGGATCGACTCCACCAGATTGTCGGGGATCGCGCCGCAATTGACCGCGACGAACGGCTTCGCCTTGCGGTCGCTGCTGCCGTGGATGGCGCGCGCGAACAACTCCTTGCCGACGCCGGATTCGCCCTCGATCAGCACCGGAATGCTCGAGCTTGCGGCCTTCTGTGCCATCCGCAACACGCTGCCCATCGCCTCGGATCGGGTGATGACGTCGGCGAAGCTCAACCGGCCCTCGCGGCTGTGCTTGATCCGCTGCAATTCGCCCTTCAGCGCGCTGGCATTCAGAGCGTTGCGCAAGCTGACCTGCAGCCGCTCGATGCCGACCGGCTTGACGACGAAATCATGAGCGCCGGCGCGCATCGCCGATACCACATTGTCGATCCCACCATGCGCGGTCTGCACGATGACCGGGACGTTGAGGCCGGCGTCGCGGATCTTGGTCAGCACGCCCATGCCGTCGAGGCCGGGCATCACCAGGTCGAGCATCATGGCGTCGATTGCGACGGCGTCGGGCGCGGTGAGCATGACGATGGCGGCATCGCCGCTGTCGACCACGATCGCCTCGTAGCCGCACTTTTGCACCATGTTCTCGACCAGCCTGCGCTGCACCGGATCGTCATCGGCAATCAAAATGGTCGCAGCCATGGCATTCCCTGGTTTACTTATCTATCTGTCCCGAATCGGGGCACTGTCGCCGATGCCGATTAATGCGCTCTTAAAGATTGGGCGGCCGACGCGGTCCGCTCCTCGCACCAGTCCAGGTTGAAACCCACAAGCAGGTTCGAATAAATGGTCTCGCGCTCCCGAATTGCTCCCGCCAAATCGAGAAAGTCGCCCGCAGCCAAATCCAAGATTGGATCCAAGGCCGAAGCAAAGTCGGGATCCAAGGCTGGAAAACTGCCGGAGTGGAATCTGGCGGACCTCTATGCGGGGATCGATGCCCCGGAGGTGGCGCGCGATCTCGACAAGATCGACGCCGAATGCGCCGCGTTCGAAGCCGACTTCAAGGGCAAACTGGCGCAAGAGACAGCGAAGCCGGGCGGCGGCGTCTGGCTCGCCGGCGCGGTGAAGCGCTACGAGGCGATCGACGATCTCGCCGGACGTCTGGCGTCGTTCGCGGGTCTCATTCATGCCGGCGACAGCGTCGATCCGGACATCTCCAAATTCTATGGCGACGTCTCCGAGCGGCTGACCGCGGCCTCGGTGCATCTGTTGTTCTTCGCGCTCGAGTTGAACCGGGTCGATGACGCGGTGATCGAGACCGCGATGCAGACTCCCGAACTCGGGCACTATCGGCCGTGGATCGAGGACAGCCGTAAGGACAAGCCGTACCAGCTGGAGGACCGTGTCGAGCAGCTGTTTCACGAGAAATCGCAGACCGGCTATGGCGCCTTCAACCGGCTGTTCGACCAGACCATTGCCGGCCTGCGCTTCAAGCTAGGCGGCAAGGAACTGGCGATCGAGCCGACGCTGAATCTGCTGCAGGATCGCGATCCGACCAAGCGCAAGGCGGCCGGCCAGGCGCTGGCGAAAACCTTCAAGGCCAACGAGCGCACCTTCGCGCTGATCACCAACACGCTGGCGAAGGACAAGGAGATCTCCGACCGCTGGCGCGGCTTCCAGGACGTCGCGGATTCACGGCATCTGGCCAATCGCGTCGAGCGCGAGGTGGTGGACGCGCTGGTGGCGTCCGTGCGCGCCGCCTATCCGCGGCTGTCGCATCGCTACTACAAACTGAAAGCGCGCTGGTTCAAGAAGAGCAAGCTGGCGCATTGGGATCGCAACGCGCCGCTGCCGTTCGCCGCCACCGGCAGTATCGCCTGGCCCGACGCCAAGGACATGGTGCTGACCGCCTATCAGGCGTTCTCGCCCGAGATGGCGAGCATCGCCACGCGTTTCTTCACCGACCGCTGGATCGACGCGCCGGTGCGGCCGGGCAAAGCGCCGGGCGCGTTCTCGCATCCGACCACGCCCTCGGCGCACCCTTACGTGCTGATGAATTACCAGGGCAAGCCGCGCGACGTGATGACGCTGGCGCACGAACTCGGCCATGGTGTGCATCAGGTGTTGGCGGCGAAGAATGGTGCGCTGATGGCGCCGACGCCGCTGACGCTGGCCGAGACCGCCAGCGTGTTTGGCGAGATGCTGACCTTCAAGCGGCTATTGGCGCAGACCAAGAGCGCCAAGCAGCGCCAGGCGCTGCTCGCCGGCAAGGTCGAAGACATGATCAATACCGTGGTGCGGCAGATCGCATTCTATTCCTTCGAGCGCGCGATCCACACCGAGCGCCGCAACGGTGAGCTCACCGCCGAGCGGATCGGCCAGATCTGGCTCAGCGTGCAGGGCGAGAGCCTCGGGCCGGCGATCGACATCCGGCCCGGCTACGAGAACTTCTGGATGTACATCCCGCACTTCATCCATTCGCCGTTCTACGTCTACGCCTACGCGTTCGGCGACTGCCTGGTGAACTCGCTCTACGCGGTCTACGAAAACGCCCAGGAGGGTTTCGCCGACCGCTATCTGGCGATGCTCAGCGCCGGCGGCACCAAGCATTATTCCGAACTCTTGAAGCCGTTCGGGCTCGACGCCAAGGACCCGAAATTCTGGGACGGCGGCCTGTCGGTGATCGCAGGTATGATCGACGAGCTGGAGGCGATGGGGTAGGGCGCGACGTAAAACATTTGTTGAACGACCGCCCAATCTCCGTTATACATAATGTACAACGGAGAGCCCGGCATGAATGAAATTGCTCGTGATGTCGAAATCGAGAAAACCGCCCTGCAAATCCGCAAGATTGGCAATTCTGTCGGCGTTATCCTGCCGAAGGAACTGCTGGCGCGGCTCAATTTGAAGGAAGGCGACAAGTTCTATCCGGTTGAGCAGCCCGATGGCAGCTTGCGGTTGTCGCCTTTCAACCCGAAGCATGCCCGGACGATGGAAATCGCCCGCCAAGTGATGCACGACTATCGCGATACGTTCGCGGCGCTGGCAAAATGAGCGCGCCGGTCGAGCCGATCTGGCTCGATGTCGATGAAGTCATCGACATGCATGCCGAACAATTGGCGGTCTTCGGCGGGCCGGAAGGCGTCCGCGACCGTGGACTGCTGGAATCGGCGGTCCTGCGGCCGGTCAACCAATGGCACTACGGCGAGACAGACTTGGCGGCTCTTGCCGCGGCCTATGCATTCGGCCTCGCTCGCAACCACGCCTTCGTCGATGGCAACAAACGCATCGCCTTTCACGCGATGATGGTGTTCCTCCGCAGCAATGACGTCCCCTTTGCGCCGGATCCTGGCCAGGCCACGGAAATCATCCTCTCGCTCGCCGCCGGCGAGGTCAGCGAGGCGAGCCTGACGCGCTGGATCAGGGACAATTGGCCGGTCTGAGACTTTTTGACGACGCCCACTGCCGACGCTGTGCCGTTGCCCTTGCAATAAGATTACGCTAATTGCACATCCAATTCTCGAACATTGTCCGGAGAGACCGATGGCTGAGCACAACGAAGTCGCCTACACCACCGCTGACGGCAACGATTATGTCGCGCATGAGCAGACCTATGAGGGGTTCATCAAGCTGGTGAAGTACGGCAGCGTCGCCGTGATCACCATCGTCGCGCTGATGGCGATTTTCCTGACCTGATCCGTTCCAGAGCGCATCGCTTGATCGGCGGTGCGCCATCGGCTCGCTCACGCGCGCGCCCAGCGCCGCCGGAGGACCTATGAAGATTGCTATTGCCAAAGAACTCGATGCCTCCGAACCGCGGGTCGCGGCGACGCCCGACACGGTGAAGAAGTTCAAGTCGCTGGGTGCGGAGATCGCCATCGAGCCGGGCGCCGGGATCAAGTCCGGCCTGCCGGATTCCGAGTTCACCGCCGCCGGCGCCACCGTCAGCGCCGACGCGCTGAAAGACGCCGACATCGTCATCAAGGTGAAGCGCCCCGAGGCTTCCGAGCTCGCGAACTACAAGCGCGGCGCGCTGGTGATCGCGATCATGGATCCCTATGGCAACGACGCCGCGCTGAAGGCGATGGCCGACGCCGGCGTCGCTTCGTTCGCGATGGAGCTGATGCCGCGCATCACCCGCGCGCAGTCGATGGACGTGCTGTCGAGCCAGGCCAACCTCGCCGGCTACCGCGCGGTGATCGAGGGAGCCGAAGCCTTCGGCCGCGCCTTCCCGATGATGATGACGGCCGCAGGTACCATCCCGGCGGCGAAAGTGTTCGTGATGGGCGTCGGCGTCGCCGGCCTGCAGGCGATCGCCACCGCGCGGCGTCTCGGCGCCGTGGTCACCGCGACCGACGTGCGCCCGGCCACCAAAGAGCAGGTCGAAAGTCTCGGCGCCAAGTTCCTCGCCGTCGAGGACGAGGAATTCAAGAACGCGCAGACCGCCGGCGGCTACGCCAAGGAAATGTCGAAGGAGTACCAGGCCAAGCAGGCGGCGCTGACCTCCGAGCATATCAAGAAGCAGGACATCGTCATCACCACCGCGCTGATCCCGGGCCGGCCCGCGCCGCGCCTGGTCTCCGCCGAGATGGTCGCTTCGATGAAGCCCGGTTCGGTGCTGGTCGATCTAGCGGTTGAACGCGGCGGCAACGTCGAAGGCGCCAAGCCCGGCGAAGTGGTCGATCTCGATGGCGTCAAGATCGTCGGCTTCACCAACGTCGCCGGCCGGGTCGCGGCCTCGGCGTCGAGCCTGTATGCGCGCAATCTGTTCAACTTCATCGAGACGCTGGTCGACAAGGCGTCGAAGTCGCTCGCGGTGAAGTGGGACGACGAACTGGTCAAGGCCACCCTGCTGACCAAGGACGGCGCCGTCATCCATCCGAATTTTCTGCCGAAAACCGCATAAGGACAACCGCCATGGAGCATGTCGTGCAGGCCGTCGATCCGTTCGTGTTTCGGCTATCGATTTTCGTCCTCGCCGTCTTCGTCGGCTATTTCGTGGTGTGGTCGGTGACGCCCGCGCTGCATACGCCGCTGATGTCGGTGACTAATGCGATCTCCTCGGTGATCGTGGTCGGCGCCTTGCTGGCGGTCGGCGTGGCGATGGTGGGCTCCGGCGGAGTCTGGGCGCGCGGCTTCGGCTTCGTCGCGCTGATCTTCGCCTCGGTGAATATTTTCGGCGGTTTCCTTGTCACCCAGCGGATGCTGGCGATGTACAAGAAAAAGCAGAAGTGAGTAGGAAAAGTCGATGAACGCCAATCTTTCCGCACTTCTGTATCTGATCGCCGGCGCGCTTTTCATTCTGTCGCTGCGCGGTCTGTCGTCGCCGGCCACCAGCCGGCAGGGCAACTTCTTAGGCATGACCGGCATGGGGATCGCGGTCCTAACCACGCTGGCAGGCCACCCGCCGGCCGACTTCATCGGCTGGATCCTGGTGATCCTCGGCATCGCCATCGGTGGCAGCATCGGCGCGGTGATCGCCCGCAAGGTGCCGATGACCTCGATGCCCGAACTGGTCGCCGCGTTCCACTCGCTGGTCGGCATGGCGGCGGTGCTGGTCGCGGCCGGCGCGTTCTACGCGCCCGAAGCCTTCGACATCGGCACCCCCGGCAACATCCACGGCGCCAGCCTGATCGAAATGTCGCTCGGCGTCGCGATCGGCGCCCTGACCTTCACCGGTTCGGTGATCGCCTTCGCCAAGCTGAGCGGCCGGATGAGCGGCGCGCCGATCATTCTGCCTGGGCGCCACGTCGTCAACATCCTGCTCGGCGTCGTGATGGTGGCGGCGATCGTCTATCTGGTGGCGACCGGCAACGAGATCGCGTTCTGGGTCATCACCGGCATCGCGCTGCTGCTCGGGGCATTGCTGATCATCCCGATCGGCGGCGCCGACATGCCGGTCGTGATCTCGATGCTGAACTCCTATTCGGGCTGGGCCGCGGCCGGCATCGGCTTCACCCTGGGCAATTCGGCGCTGATCATCACCGGCGCTCTGGTCGGCTCCTCGGGCGCGATCCTGTCCTACATCATGTGCCACGCGATGAACCGCTCCTTCATCTCGGTGATCCTCGGCGGCTTCGGCGGCGAGACCGCCGCGGCCGGCGCCGGCGCCGGCGGCGAAGTCCGTCCGGTCAAGATCGGCTCCGCGGATGATGCGGCCTACATCATGAAGAACGCCCAGAAGGTCATCATCGTGCCCGGCTACGGCATGGCGGTGGCGCAGGCCCAGCACGCGCTGCGCGAAATGGCCGACATTCTGAAGGAGGAGGGCGTGGAGGTGAAATACGCGATTCATCCGGTCGCCGGCCGTATGCCGGGCCACATGAACGTGCTGCTCGCCGAAGCCAACGTGCCCTATGACGAGGTGTTCGAACTCGAGGACATCAACTCGGAATTCGCCCAGGCCGACATTGCCTTCGTGATCGGCGCCAACGACGTCACCAACCCGGCCGCCGAGGACGACAAGACTTCGCCGATCTACGGCATGCCGGTGCTGCAGGTCTGGAAGGCCGGCACCGTGATGTTCATCAAGCGCTCGCTCGCCTCCGGCTATGCCGGCATCGACAATCCGCTATTCTATCGCGACAATACGATGATGCTGCTGGGCGACGCCAAGAAGATGACCGAGAACATCGTCAAGGCGCTGTAACCCTTTCGCTGAAGGATTTGATGCAAACGCCCGGCCGCGAGGCCGGGCGTTTTTGTCGGTGCGATCAGGCTGATGCGGCAGCGTCCTTGGGCAGACGATGCATCGCGCAGAGCTTGTTGCCGTCGGGATCGCGCAGATAGGCGAGATAGAGCTTCACGCCGCCCATCTCGCGCACGCCCGGCGGATTCTCGCAGGGCGTCGCGCCACTGGCGATGCCGGCGGCGTGCCAGGCGTCGGCTGCCTCGGTCGATGGGGCGACGAAGCCGATGGTGCCGCCATTGGCCGGCGTCGCGGGCTTGCCGTCGATCGGCTTCGACACCGCGAAGGTGCCCGTCTTGGTACGATAGAAAATCCGGTGGCGATCAACCACGGCGGGTGCAATACCCAGCGTACCGAGCAGCTTGTCATAAAATGACTTCGCCGCTTCGAGGTCGTTGGTGCCGATCATGACGTGTGAAAACATCTCGCTTCCTCTCCCGATATCTTTCAAGCTCACCTGAGGGTGATATCCGACTATACCCACCGCTGACGACTTGGCGAGCCGGCATGGCGCAGCCGCAGCAGCATCTGCAGGTGTTCGCGCGATTTCTGCTAAGGTGTGCGTGCCGTAACCGAACCAAGGACCGCCGACATGCTCGAAGCTAAATCCGACGTCCAGCAGGATACCCCGGAAGTTCGTGTCACCGAATGGCGGCTGGCGCCGGGCGCTTCGACCGGGCCCCATACCCACGGCATGGACTATGTGATCGTGCCGATGACCACCAGCGTCATGACCATCGTGGCACCGGACGGCACCCGCTCGCAGGCGCCGATCACCACCGGCAAATCCTATTTCCGCAAGGCCGGCGTTGAGCACGACGTATTCAACGAAACCGCCACCGAGATCGTGTTTCTCGAGGTCGAGCTGAAACCTTAAGTTAAGATTGTATGAAGCCCGGCCGCAGCGTCCGCGCGGCGCGGTCGGGTTTCTTCCGCCTTGCCACCGATCTGTCGCAGTTGATCCCTCAATCAGCCTCAAACCTCACGCATCAAGCGGTGGGGAAGAGGCCGGCAATGCAGAAATACGTCAAATACATTTCCAAGTTCATTTCCGACATTCTGCCGTCGGTGGTCGCGACCATCATCGGGGCGTATATCGTCAACCACTACATCGCCGCCAAGCCGGACGCGCCGGCTGCGAGCGCCGTCGTCGCCAAGGCGACCGACGATGCCGCTGGCAAGGGGTTGAGGATCGAGGCAAAGCCGGGCGTTGCGCCGGCCGGGACCGCGAGCGCGCCTGACCCGGTCAAGGGCAAGGGCGCCATTGAGAAGAGCGTCGCGGAAAAACCGAGCGGCGAAAAGCCCACCGAGAAAGCTGCCGACAAGCTGACCGGAACGCATCAAACCACGATTCGTGACCGGGCGGTTGCCAAGGCCGCGGCGCCAGCTGCTGCGTCACCGGCCACAACGGGCTCGGTGCCGAGCGCGGCGCCGGCCGAGCCCGCCACGCAGGAAGAGCGCCGCGACGCCAACGAGCTAGCCCGCGCGGCGATCGAGCGGCTGCGGCCTCCGACTGCCGCCGCGCGTCCTGCCGAGGCTTCTCCGCGCATGCAGGAAGCCGCACGCATGCAGGAACCACCGCATGCCGTCGTGCCGCTGCAGCCGCTGCCGCCCCCGGTCGACGTGACGATGCCGGCGCCAGCCTCGGCCAGTACCTTTATTCCCGGCGTCAATGCCGCGCTGCCGCCGACCGCTAGCCCCCCCTATACCTATTCTGCTTCTGCCAACGGGCGTGACGACGATCCGCGGCGCCCGAGCCCGCCGGCGGAGATTCCGCCGCCGGCGTTCGTCCTTCAAGCCGATGCCGTCCCTCCCGCGCGCCGCACGGTCGCCGAGGATGTGTTGCTGGCGGCGAAGTCGGTGTTTCATGCGGTGTTGCCGCGATAGCGGCGGGACGGAGCGCCGGACTCAGAACGTGTCGGAGGTCTGTCCGGCCTTGCCGCTGAGCTGCGCAAAGCCATCATGGCGGCGTATCTTTGGGACGACGATTGACGGCGCGGGCATAGCAGCCGGGCGCCTTGGCCTGGTCGATCTCGGGATCGAAATTGCGTCGGCCAAAACGACAACGCGGGCGCAAGCGCCCGCGTCATTCGAATCACCAAAAAATTGGGACGATCAGCGCGGTCCGCGCGGACCCGCGCCGGGGCCGCCAGGACGACCGCCACGCTCGCCGCCAGCAGCCGCGCCGAACACCGGCTTCGGCTTCATCGGCAGCAGACCTTCGCGCTGCAGCTTCTTGCGGGCCAGCTTGCGCGCGCGGCGCACGGCTTCGGCCTTTTCGCGAGCCTTCTTCTCAGACGGCTTTTCATAGTGCCCGCGGAGCTTCATCTCGCGGAAAATGCCCTCGCGCTGCATCTTCTTCTTCAGCGCCTTGAGAGCTTGATCGACGTTATTATCGCGAACGAGAACCTGCACGCGGCATCCTCTTTCATTTATCGGATTGAAATTCTGAGAAAGCGAAGGGCCGACTAAGGCCAAGCCCTTAACCTCAAGGGCGCGG
Source organism: Rhodopseudomonas sp. (assembly GCF_013377015.1). Lineage (GTDB taxonomy): Bacteria > Pseudomonadota > Alphaproteobacteria > Rhizobiales > Xanthobacteraceae > JARJEH01. The sequence goes on from NZ_JACABA010000004.1 coordinate 254,069, forward strand.
ATGTATCAGATCGGGTCGGCAATGTCCACCTCGCCAGGGAACAAGTTTGCAGCGATTGCCCGCCAAAAAACCGGGCTCGGCCCACCGTTGCTCGCAGGCCACAAAGCGGCGTGCGGCGGCCCCAAACTCAGTCATTTTCGCCGCGGGGCGGTCACCTCGGTGACATGCCCCATCTTGCGGCCGGCCTGGGCGTCACGCTTGCCGTACAGATGCACACTGGCGCCCGGGATGGTCAGCCAGCGCTCATAGTCGTTGATGTCGTCGCCGATCAGATTGGTCATGGTGACGTCGCCATGGCGGACCGGATTCGCCAGCGGCCAGCCTGCGATCGCCCGGACGTGCTGCTCGAATTGCGAGATCGAGGCGCCGTCCAGGGTCCAGTGGCCGGAATTGTGTACCCGGGGCGCGATTTCGTTAACCAGCAGGGTCGGGCCGTCAGCGCCCGGCACCACGAACAGTTCGACCGCCAGCACCCCGATATAATCCAGCGCGCGGGCGATGGTCTCGGCGATGCCGCGCGCCTGCGCCGCCAGCGCGTCGGAAATCGCCGCCGGCGCCCGCGAGGTCTTCAGGATGTGATGGCGATGCTCGTTTTCGGTAACGTCGAAGCAAACCACCTGGCCGTCGGCGCCACGCGCGGCGATCACCGAGATTTCCCGCTCGAACGGCACGAACGCCTCCAGGATGGCGGCGCGGGTGGCCAAATCGTCCCACACCGCATCGAGATCGGCACCGTCGCGGATGATCGCCTGGCCCTTGCCGTCATAGCCGAACCGCCGCGTCTTCAGCACTGCCGGCAGCCCGATCGTCGCCACCGCCGCGCGCAGCCCCTGCGCCGAGGTGACGTCGGCATAGCGCGCGGTACCGATCCCAAGCCGGGTGACGAAGTCCTTTTCGGCGAGGCGGTCCTGGGTGGTCTCCAGGATGCTGCGATCGGGCAGCACCGGCCGCCGCGCCGCCAGGATCATCGCCGCCGAGGACGGCACGTTCTCGAACTCGTAGGTGATGACGTCGACGTCGGCGGCGAACAGCTCCAGCGCCTCGACGTCGGCATATTCGGCGCAGGTCGCATTTTGCACCACGTCGAACGCCGGCGAATCCGGATCCGGCGAAAACACATGGCATTTCAGGCCAAGGCGCGCCGCCGCCAGCGCCAGCATGCGGCCGAGCTGGCCGCCGCCGAGAATACCGATGGTGTCACCGGGCTTCAGCTTCAGTATCCTCGGATCCGTCACGCCGACCCCTCCGGGCGGGCGGCGACCGCGTCAGTCTGCTGCTTGCGCCACGTCGCAAGCCGGGCCGCGAGCGCTTCGTCGGTCAGCGCCAGCACGCCGGCCGCCAGCAGCGCGGCGTTGATCGCGCCGGGCTTGCCGATCGCCAGCGTTCCGACCGGAATCCCGGCCGGCATCTGTACGATCGAATACAGCGAATCCAGGCCGGACAGCGCCTTGGATTGGATCGGAACCCCGAACACCGGCAATTCGGTCAGCGCGGCGGCCATCCCCGGCAAATGCGCCGCGCCGCCGGCGCCGGCGATGATGATCCGGTAGCCTGCTGCTTTGGCGCCCTTGGCGAAGGCGTAGAGCCGATCCGGGGTACGGTGGGCAGAGACGATCTGCTGGTCATGCGGAATTCCGAGCACGCTCAGCGTCTCGGCGGTATGGCGCATGGTGTCCCAGTCCGACTGGCTTCCCATGATGATCGCGACCGGGACTGTCATTCAAATAATTCTTTCGAGAATCCAGAAACATAGAGGGGAATTATAGGTCTGCCCGAGGCGCTGGCAAGGCGTCGCGAATGGACTATCCTTTCTTGGTGAAGACCGGCAAGTGTTGTGGCGATTCCCATGAGAAAGAAATCCAAGGCATTGGTCTCATCGAGACCGTCGCGATCGCGCAACACCGCCACCAAGCCGGCGGCGAAGCCGCTTGCCCGGCTACCCGCCGCCGCCCGGCTGGAAATCCGGCGGCTGAAGGCGCAACTCGCCGCTGCCCAGGCCATGGTCGACGAGCTTCGCGCCAGCGCCGACACCGATTTCCTGCTTGAGATTCTGAACCGCCGGGGATTTGTCCGCGAACTGAACCGTTCGATCGCCTACATTAAGCGGTATCAGGCGACCGGGGCATTGATCGTGCTGGATGTCGATCGCCTCAAGCCGGTGAACGATACGTTCGGCCATGCCGCGGGAGACGCTGTGCTGAAGGCGGTCGTGGCCGCGCTGTCGCGCCATGTCAGAGCGTCGGACCTGATCGGACGGCTCGGCGGCGACGAGTTCGCGCTATTGCTATGGAATCTGAGCGAGCGAGACGCGCTGGCCAAGGCCGAGGCGCTGGAAGCCGCGGTCGATCATCTGCGGATCGACTTCGAGGGCCACACGATTGCGGTCGGCATCTCCGCCGGCGTCGCGATCCTCGGGCCGGACTCCGACGCCGCCGCGGCGCTGAAGCAGGCGGACCAGGCGATGTATGCGCGCAAGGCCGAGCGCAAAAGCGAACGCGGCCTGGCGGCGATCAGGCGATGATATCCGGAGTGATCTGATCTTCGATAAAGGCGATGCGGTCGCGCAGATTCAACTTGCGCTTCTTCAGCCGTTGCAGCCGGAGCAGGTCGGGGGCGGGCGAATGATGCAAGGCGTCGATCGCCGCATCGAGATCGCGGTGTTCCTGTTGCAGCCTTGCGAGCTCGGCATCGAGTTCGCGCTCGTCTTCGTCGGTCATGACATGAGTTTGGTTGAATCGCGAACGGGTCGCGAAAGGATTCCGATTTGCTGCGCCGAACTATCGCTCGCGCCGGCCAAGGTAGCAAGCCGGAGGCTCCTGCATATTTCGGTTAGCGCCCGGCTCGGGGTGATTGTCGACGATCGGGCTGTCGACCAAGGCAGCGTCGGGATTGTTCCGGACGCCTCCCGGCGATCGGTGTCGGGATTCGTTCCCGGTACCGGGAATTGTGTCGGTCACTATTCGTTTCAGATGATTCTTGAATGTGACAATTGTGATTCGAAACCCATCGACAGTCTCTCCGAGACATGTACACTCCATTGTCCGGATCGAATCTGATCTCACTCACCGAGGAGGTTTCGTATGGCACTTCAGGCGCATCTCGTTGAACTGGAACGGAAACACAAGGTTCTCGAAACCGAACTGCACGACGCGCTCGTGCATCTTTCCACGGACGATCTGCGAATAGTCGAGTTGAAGCGCCGTAAACTGATGGTCAGGGACGCGATCGAAAAGGTGAAACAGACCGTCGGAGAGACGCTGCACTAGCGTCATTGGGTCGCAGGATTACTCCACCACAAATGCCTTGATCCACCTTTACCGGCGTTCGTTCCGGCACCGGCTCAGGGTGCGACCAAGGCATCCCGTGGTGGACCCGACCGCTTACATGTCTAGACAGCAGCGAGAACGGCGACGTAGTCGGCAATAGCCAGCGACGCCGTAAGGCCGGGCGATTCAATCCCGAACAGATTGATCAGCCCGGCTACGCCGTGATCGCGCGGTCCCTGAATGACGAAATCCTGCACTGCCACCGCCGGGGGGACGATCTTCGGACGGATTCCCGAATAGGCTGGCGCCAATGCGCCGTCGGGCAAGCCGGGCCAATAGCGGCGGATCGCCGGATAGAATCGCTCCGCCCGGGCAGGATCGACCGCGTAGTCGATCTTATCGACCCATTCGACGTCGGGCCCGAACCGGGCCTGTCCTGCCAGGTCGAGGGTCAGATGCACCCCGAGCCCGCCCGGCTCCGGCACCGGATAGATCAGGTGCGAGAACGGCGCGCGCGCGCTGCAACTGAAATAGTTGCCTTTGGCCAGATAGGCTGCCGGCACCAGTTCGGCCGGCATCGATGTGATACTCCGCGCCACCGCGGTCGCGGCCAGCCCCGCGGCGTTGACCAGCAGGCGGCATCCCAAGGCCATCGGCGCCTCGCCGCCGATCTCCAGCACAAAGCCGTCGGCGGTGGCGTTGGCCCTCAGCAGCGGCGCATGAAAGGCGCAGGCCGCGCCGGCATCCTCGGCGTCGCCGCGCAGCGCCAGCATGTAAGCGTGGCTGTCGATGATGCCGGTCGACGGCGACAGCAGCGCCGCTTCGCAATTCAGCGCCGGCTCCAGCGACCACGCCGCCGCGGCGTCGAGCGTCCGCAGATCGTCGACGCCGTTTGCTGCGGCATGGGCCTGGATCGATTTTAGCCTTTCCGATTCGGCCGGTGTGGTGGCAACGATCAGCTTGCCGCAATTGCGATGCGGGATGCCGTGATCCCCGCAGTAGTCGTACAGCGCGCGCTTGCCGGCGACGCATAGCCGGGCCATCAGGCTTCCGCCGCGATAATAGATGCCGGCGTGAATCACCTCGCTGTTGCGCGACGAGGTTGCGGTGCCGATCGTTTCCGCCGTCTCCAGGACAATCACCTCGAGTCCGGTTCGCGCCAGCCGCCGTGCCGTCGCAAGCCCGATCACGCCGGCGCCGACGACGACGCATTCAACTCTTTCCATTTCACACTCGAAACCTGAACCGATCTTCAGATCATTAAGACCGCGGCTGGAACTCCGCTTTGTTATCGCGACGTTAACCATGCGGGGTCAATTGGTGAAATTTAAGTCAAATTGTCCGACCCCGGACATGCTCGTTTACGCCATCCAAACTCGTCCAGCGAGAAAATGCACCAGGAAGTTCCGGGTGTTTCATGGCTGGCAAGTTTCGGCAAGCAGGCGGCATAGCAGCGACAGCGATAGTGGGAGCGGCGTGGCTGGCAGGTCTCGGTGCGCAGCGCGCTGCCGCGGCCGCAGCGACCGACTTCGCGCCGTCGGGCTATATCGAATTGCTCGAGCCGGAAACCATGTGGGAGCTGCTGATTGGCGGTTTTGTCGTCGCGTCGTTCCTCGCCGCCGTCGCGCTGTGGACGATGTCGACCTTGCGCCGGCAGAGGCGATCGCATCATCGCAAGAACCTGTTGGTCAATTCCGTCCTGAACAATCTCAAGCAGGGGGTGGTGATCGTCGATGCCCGGAACAAGGTGGCGTTCTGCAACGACCGCTTTCTGGAGATTTATGGCCTGACCCGCAGCGATGTTCCGCGCGGCATGACCGGCTTGGAATTGCTCGACCTGCGCCGTGCGCGCGGCACGCTGGATCTCAGCACGGAGGATTTCTACAAGAATGCCAGCTCCGCTCAGGGCCATATCGCCGAACTGCCCGACGGACGATCGGTGCTGGTGAGATTCTCGCAGTTGCCGAACGGCAGTTCGGTGGCAACTCACGATGATTGCACGGAGCAGCGCGTGCTGTCCCAGCAATTGGCCAGGACCAAGCAATTTCTGGAATCGGTAGTCGACAATATCCCGGTCTGCGTCGCCGCCAAGAACCTCGAGGACGGCCGCTACATCCTCGTCAACCGCGCGTTCGAAGCCTTCATGCAACTAGGTCGCGACCAGATTCTCGACAAACGTCCCGAAGAAATTTTCTCTCCGCAATCGGCGGCGGCGATCAGGGAAGCCGACCAGCAGGCGCTGGCCGCGTCGGAACGCCCGCTGCAGATTGAAATGCTGATCGAGCGCGACGAGCGCATATGCATGCTGGCGACCAACCGCGTGGTCGCCCGCGACGACAAGAACCAGCCCGAATATCTGATCGCCTTGTTCGAGGATGTCACCGAACGCCGGGCGATGTCCAAGGAGTTCGCGAAGACCAAGAAATTCCTCGAACTCGTGGTCGACAATGTACCGGTGTCGCTCACGGTGCAGGACGCCGGCGACGGACGCTATTTGCTCGCTAACCGTGGTGCTGAAACCATCCTCAACCGCCGCCGCGAGGATGCCATCGGGCTGACCTGCAGCGACATCTTCAACGCCAAGGAAGCCAAGCTGATCGCCGATCGCGACGCGATCGCGATTGGAAAGAAGCAATTGCTCACCGAAGAGCACCCGATCAGCACCAAAGACGGATTGCGGCTGTTCCTGACCCGGCGCATGACCGTGCTGGACGACATGGGCGAGCCGCAATATCTGATCAAGACCCATGAAGACGTCACCGATCGCCGCCAGACCGAATCCCGGATGGCGCATATGGCCTATCACGACGGCCTGACCGACTTGCCGAACCGCCCCGCCTTCATCCAGGCGCTGTCGCAGATGATCGAGGCCAGCAGGACCGGCAAAGACGAGTTCGCGGTGCTGTCGGTCGATCTCGACGGCCTCAAGGAGATCAACGACGTGTTCGGCCACGCCATCGGCGACAAGCTGCTGATCGAGGTGTCGCGCCGGATCGAGACGGCGTCCCGCGGCGGCGTGGTGGCGCGGCTGAGCGGCGACGAGTTTGGCCTGATCATCGACGGCCCGCAGCCCGCGGCCGCGAGGGAACTCGCCGAGCAAGTGGCCAAGGCGCTGGCGACCGGTTTCGTGATCGACGGAAAATCGGTGCGGATCGGCGTCACCACCGGCATTTCGGTGTTCCCGAGCAACGGCATCGACGCGGCGTCGCTGCTCGCCAATGCCGGCGCGGCGCTGTTCCGCGCCAAGGCGAAATCGCGCGGTTCGGTGAGCGTGTTCGAGCCGGAGATGGATCTGCAGATCCGCGACCGGCGGGTGCTGCATCAGGATCTGTCCGGCGCGATCCGCAATGGCGAACTCTCGCTGCACTATCAGCCCCAGGCGAGCAGCCGCACCCGGATCGGCAATGGGGATATTATCGGCTTCGAAGCGTTGGCCCGCTGGCACCATCCGGTGCGCGGCCTGGTCCCTCCTGGCGAATTCATTCCGCTGGCGGAAGAGAGCGGCTTGATCGTCGAAATGGGCGAATGGATCCTGCGCGAGGCGTGCCGCGAGGCCGCATCTTGGCCGAAGCCGTTGCAGATCGCGGTCAACCTGTCGCCGGCGCAATTCCTCAACACCGATCTGGTCGGCTACGTGCACACGATCCTGCTCGAAACCGGGCTGAAGCCGGGCCGGCTGGAGCTGGAAATTACCGAGGGCGTGCTGATCGAGGATTTCGACCGCGGACTTGCTTTGCTGCGGCGGCTGACGGCGCTGGGCGTCCGGGTCTCGATGGACGATTTCGGCAGCGGCTACTCCTCGCTGACCTATCTGCAGGCGTTCCCGTTCGACAAGATCAAGATCGATCGCGCCTTCATCATGAACCTTGGCCGCAATCCGCAGTCTGCGGCGATCGTCCGCGCGGTGATCAACCTCGGTCATGGTCTCGGCGTCTCGATCGTCGCCGAAGGCGTCGAGACCCAGGAGCAGCTCGACTTCCTGGTCGCCGAGGAATGCGACGCGGTGCAGGGCTACTTCATCGGCAGGCCCGCTCCGATCCAGCAATATGCCGCGCTGGTCGGCGCCGCCGCGCCGGATGTCATGGAGTCCGAGCGCAGGACCGGCTGACGTTCGATCGTTCGGTCGTTCGTCCCGGCGCTGCCGCCGATCAAGCTGGACACGTCCCTGAAGTCCGGCTCTTGTGCGGGTCCGGGACTGTTGCGGATCGTCGCGCATGGCGGACTATGACGTTGCGATCATCGGCGGCGGGCTGAACGGCACCGCGATCGCGCGCGATGCCGCCGGGCGCGGCCTGCGGGTGATCCTGTTCGAACAGGACGACCTCGGCAGCGCCGCCTCGTCGTCGTCGTCCCGGCTGATCCAAGGAGATCTGGCGCGACTGGAGCGTGGAGCGCTGCTGTCGGTGCGGACTGCATTGGCAGAGCGAAGCACGCTGTTGCGGACCGCGCCGCATCTCACACGGCCGATCCGCGTCGTGATCCCGGCGCATGCCGACGAGCGTCGGCCGTGGCAGCTGCGCGGCTTGCTGCTGATCCACGATGCGCTGGCGTCCGGCTCGGGATTACCGTCGGCCACGACGCTCGATGTCACCCATCACCCGGTCGGAGTCGCGCTGCAACGGCCCTTCGGCACCGCCTTCGCCTATTCGGGCTGCGCCATCGACGACTCCCGACTGGTAGTTCTCAACGCGGTCGATGCCGCCGAACGCGGCGCTGCGATCCGGACCGGGGCGCGCTGCGTTCGCGCCGACCGCGGCGACAGCTGGCGGCTGGCGGTGATCGATCGCGGCCAGCGTCGGGTGATCACGGCGAGGGCGCTGGTCAACGCCACCGGCGCCTGGACCGGGTCGGTATTCGACACGGTGTTGCGGCTTCCGGCGCCGCCGCTGCGGCTGCTGAAGGCGACCAGGATCGTGGTCGGGCGGCTGTTCGAGACCGACCATGTCTATCTGCTGCAGAACCATGACGGCCGTCTGATCTATGCGGCGCCCTATGGCCCCGACTTCACGCTGGTCGGCTCGGTTGAGCGTGGTTTCGAGGGCGATCCCGCGATCGTGGCGGCGACCGCCAGCGAGATCGCCTATCTGTGCGACGCGGCCAACCGGTATTTCCGCGCGCGGATCGAGCCGGCCGATGTCGTGCGCGGCGTGGCGGGCGCCAACGCCGTGGTCGACCGGCGGGCGCGGCGGCCGGTGCGCGACGGATTTCTGCAACTGGAGCATCGGACCAACGAAGCGCCATTGCTGACGATATCGGCCGGCGACATCACTACGTCGCGCAAGCGGGCGGAGCAGGCGGTGTCGCTGCTGACGCCGTTCTATCCGATGTCGCGACGCTGGACTGCGACCGCACCGCTGCCGGGCGGCGACTTCGCCTGGGCGCGGTTCGACGATCAGGTCGAAAAGGTGCGGGAGAGCTGGGGCTTCCTGGGCGAGGCCGAGGCGCGCCGTCTGGTAGCAGCCTACGGCACACGGGTGGAGCGGGTGCTTGGCACGGCGCAAAGCCGCGACGAGCTTGGACCGACGTTCGGGCCGGACCTGACCGGCGCCGAGGTCCGCTATCTGATGCGCGATGAATGGGCGCGGTTTCCCGAAGACGTTCTGTGGCGGCGCTCCAAGCTCGGCCTGACCATGCCGGTGCAGGATCGCGAACGACTTGCGGCGTTCATGGCCGAGGCCGGATGATTACTGATCTTGATGCCGCCGTGTGCGGGGCGAGCTTGAGCTGGTCATGATCCGCCGTTAGCGTGCGGTTGGAAGACGAGGTCGACGGTTGATGGCTGAGGATATTGCAAACTCCGGGACGCTGCCGGACTCCGTCGATACAAGGTTGCCGCCCAAGGATGCGCCATTGTTGCGGATCGACGCGGTCGAGAAGCGCTTCGGCGGATTCGTCGCGGTGGACGAATTGTCGCTCGAGATCAGGACCGGCGAATTCTTCGCGCTGCTCGGGCCGAGCGGCTGCGGCAAGACCACGCTGCTGCGGATGCTGGCCGGGTTCGAGAGCCCGGACCGCGGTCGGATCCTGCTCAACGGGCAGGATATCGCGGCCGTGCTGCCGCACCAGCGTCCGGTCAACATGATGTTCCAGAACTACGCGCTGTTTCCGCATCTTTCGGTGGCAGGCAACATCGCCTTCGGCCTGAAACGCGCCGGCCTGCCGGGCGCCGAGATCGCCGACCGGGTGGCGGAGATGGTGGCGCTGGTCAAGCTCGAGGGGCTGGAGAAGCGGCGGCCGGATCAACTGTCGGGCGGCCAGCAGCAGCGCGTCGCGCTGGCGCGGGCGCTGGCGCGGCGGCCGCAATTGCTGCTGCTCGACGAGCCGCTGGCTGCCCTCGACAAGAAATTGCGCGAGAGCACCCAGCTCGAATTGATGGCGCTGCAGCGTCGGCTCGGCACCACCTTCGTGATCGTCACCCACGATCAGGAAGAGGCGATGACGATGGCCGACCGGATCGGCGTGATGGAGTCCGGCCGGCTCGAACAGGTGGCGACGCCGCGCCAGCTTTATGAGGCGCCGGTGTCGCGCTGGGTCGCGGAATTCGTCGGCGACATCAATATTTTCGAGGGCACTGTTGAGGCGCGCGACGGCGGTCGGCTGACGATCGCGACCCGTGACGCCGGCGCCATCGTCGCCGCCGCGCCGCGGCAGCCGGGCGAGACGACCAGGATTTGCGTCGCGATCAGGCCGGAGAAGGTCAGGCTATCGCGCCGCGGTCCGGTGGCCGACGCGGTCGAGATCGGCGCGATCAACCGGCTCGAGGGTGTGGTGACCGACGTCAGCTACCTCGGCGGCCTGACCGGCTACACGGTCAAGCTTGACGACGGCGCATTGGTGCGGGCGTCGATGGCTAACATCGCACGGCTCGATATCGATTCCTATGCGGCGGGCCAGCGCGTGGTGGCGTGGTTCTCGCCCGACGATTGCGTGGTGCTTGAGCGATGAGGGCAAGCCGATGAGTACAAGTCGATGAGTGCCAGACGCATCTTCACCCGGCCGGCACGGATCGCGGTGCTGGCGCCGTATCTGTGGATGGCGCTGTTCTTCCTGGTGCCGTTCGGATTCGTGGTCAAGATCAGCCTGTCGCAGACCGCAATCGCGCAGCCGCCTTATCTGCCGGTGTTCGATCTCGCGGCCGGATGGAGCGCGATCAAGGCGGCGTTCGTGGCGCTGTCGCTCGATAATTTCCGGCTGCTGGTCTCCGACAATCTCTATGTGCTGTCCTGTCTGCGCAGCGTGATCGTCGCTTCGGTCTCGACCGCGATCCTGCTCGCGATCGGCTATCCGATCGCCTACGGCATGGCGCGACTGCCGAAGTCGTGGCAGCCCTTGGCGATGATGCTGGTGATCGTGCCGTTCTGGACCTCGTTCCTGATCCGGATCTATGCCTGGATCAACATCCTGCAGCACGACGGGCTGCTCAACAAAATCCTGCTGGCGCTGCACGTCGTCGCGGCGCCGGTGGTGTGGCTGTCGACCGACACCGCGATGTTTGTCGGCATCGTCTATTCCTATCTGCCGTTCATGATCCTGCCGCTGTACGCGACGCTGGCGAAGCTGCAGCCGTCGCTGCTGGAGGCCGCGGCCGATCTCGGCGCGTCGCCGCGCCGCGCGTTCTGGCTGGTGACATTCCCGCTGTCGCTGCCCGGCGTCGGCGCCGGCGTGCTGCTGTGCTTCATTCCGATCGTCGGCGAATTCGTGATCCCCGATCTGCTGGCCGGCTCGGATTCAATAATGATCGGGCAGACCCTGTGGCTGGAATTCTTCACCAACCGGGACTGGCCGGTGGCATCGGCGCTCGCGGTCGTGCTGCTGGCGCTGCTGCTGCTGCCGCTGCTGATCTACGAACGCCTGCAACGCCGGCAGTTGGAAGGAGCGCAGTGATGGCTGCGCGCGCGTCACGACTCACCCGGTTCAATATCGCCGCGCTGGCGCTCGGCTTTGCGTTTCTGTATCTGCCGATCGTGATCCTGGTGATCTATTCGTTCAACGCCTCGAAGCTGGTCACGGTGTGGGGCGGCTGGTCGCTGCGCTGGTACGGCGATTTCTTCAACGACCAGGCGATGCTGGCGGCAGCCTGGATGAGCCTGCGAGTGGCGCTGGTCTCGGCCACGGCGGCGACCTTGCTCGGCACGCTGGCCGCGGTGGCGCTGTCGCGCGGCGGTCACTTCAGGGGCCGCACGCTGTTTTCCGGAATGCTGTACGCGCCGCTGGTGATGCCGGAAGTGATCACCGGGCTGTCGCTGCTGCTGCTGTTCGTGGCGCTCGACGCCGAGCGCGGTTTCTGGACCGTGACCATCGCCCACACCACGCTGACGATGTGCTTCGTCGCGGTGGTGGTGCAGTCGCGGCTCGGCTCGCTCGACCGCAGCCTTGAGGAGGCCGCGATGGATCTCGGCTGCGATCCGGTGCGGGCGTTCTTCGCCGCCACCGTGCCGTTGATCTGGCCTGCGGTCGCGGCCGGCTGGATGCTGGCCTGCGCGCTGTCGCTGGACGATCTGGTGATCGCCAGCTTCACCACCGGGCCGGGGTCGGCGACGCTGCCGATCCGGATCTATTCCGAGGTCCGGCTCGGGGTGAAGCCGGAGATCAACGCGATCTGCACGCTGATCATCGGGGTGGTGACGCTGGTGATCGTCGCCGCCTCGCTGGCGTCGAAATTGTCGAGCGCGCGCGGCGAGAGCGCCGCGCCGCTATAGGCCGGGAATCTCGTGATATGGCATCATTTCAGTCGAAACTTGCCCAGTCGTTGGGCTGGTTAATCATATTGAAGTATTCTTAATCGAATATGGCGAAAATTGCGCGGAGTGAATGCCTCAGAAGAATCGTAGCGGATTTGAGAGGTTTCACATCATTCAAAATACCGTTTGAGCCTGCTCGAAGAGCGATCTCGATCGGTGGCGATTGAGTGCAAGATTCCTAGCTTCCAGCATCGGACCGAAGATCGATGAGTGGTACTGAGCATTCGGAAGCGAGGAGGCATGCCGATGCAGCGCGCGAGATGAGCCAGCGTGCGCTCGCGCAAATGGTATCTTTGTCCGGTAGCGATGAGAACAGCTTTCTTGTCGAAGCGCTGAACGAGACGGCAATCGTGGCGGTCACGGATGTCAAGGGCCGCATTCTGCATGCGAACGACAAATTCTGCGAGATCAGCGGTTACTCGCGCGAGGAACTGATCGGACAAGATCACCGGATCCTCAAGTCCGGTGTGCACCCAGACCAGCTGTTTCGGGAGATGTACCGCGTCATCGGTAACGGTCGGGTCTGGCGCGGCGAATTCTGCAACAAGGCGAAGTCAGGCCGACTGTATTGGGTTGACACCACGATCATTCCGCGTCGTTCCATGAGCGGAAAGGTCATCGGCTATACTTCGATCCGAATTGACATCAGTCAGCGCAAGCAGATGGAAGAAGCACTGCAGCGAAGCGAAGCGCTCAATCGCTCGACCATGATGGCTCTCGGAGAGGGCATTGTCGTTCAGGATCCGACAGGGGCGATCGTTTCGTTCAATCCTGCGGCTGAGAGAATTCTGGGGTTGGGCGGCGACGACATCAGTGGGGTTACGTCCGTCAGTCGGCGCTGGAGAGCGATCCGGGAAGATGGTCGAGAGTTTCCGGAGCACGAACATCCTGCGATGGTGACGCTGGCAACCGGAGAGCCGCAAACCGACGTGGTTATGGGGTTACGGAAGCAGGACGATTCCGTCGCATGGATTTCGATCAATTCGGTTGCGATTCCGGGGCGCGATGGCAGGTCGGTTGTTACGTCCTTTTCCGACATCACCGAGCGGCTGAGAACAAAGCAGATCCTCACCGAGTCGATCGCGGCAATCCCTGAAGGGTTCGTCGTCTACGATCGGGATGATCGCCTGATTGCCTGCAACGATGCCTACCGCAACATCTATTCAGCGTCCGCATCCGCGATCCGAGTCGGTGCGACTTTCGAGGAAATACTCACTTGTGGCCTACAGAATGGGCAGTATCCAGAGGCCGGCGATTCAGTTGAGCAGCGTGCCGTTTGGTTCGCGCAACGTATGGTCCTCCATGCCGGCACCGCGTCGGACCTCATACAGCATTTACCCAACGGTCGATGGGTCCAGATTCGCGAGCGACGGACTCCGAGCGGATATGTCGTGGGTTTCCGCGCCGACATTACCGAGGTCAAGCGCGAAACAGCTCGCCTGAGAGCTGTGATCGACAATTTCCCGGGAGGCATCTCGCTATTTGATGCCGATCTAAATCTCATCGCGTGCAACGAGTCATTTCGCACGCTCCTCGATCTGCCCCTATCGCTGTTTGATCGCGGACTGCCCACACTGGAGGCGATATTCCGGGCAAACGCTGAGCGCGGAGAATATGGCCCTGGCGAGATCGACCAGCAGGTCCTTGAGCGTATTGAATTGGCGAAACGACACGAACCTCACGTGTTCCAACGGGTTCGACCGAACGGCAAGGTACTTGAGATATGCGGAATCCCTGTCTCGGGCGGCGGTTTCATCAGTACATATGTGGACATCACCGATCGTCATGCGGCTGAACGTCTTCTGGCCGAAAGCGAGCAGCGAGCGCGAGAGCAGTCGGCAAGCCTCCAGGTTACGCTCGCTCACATGAGCCAAGGTCTGTCGATGTTCGATGGGCAAGACCGATTGATCGTTTGGAACCAGAAGTTCGCCGAGATCTATGGTCTCACCCAGGAATTGCTTAAACAGGGCACGCCGGCAAAGGCGATTTCAGCCCATCTTCCGAGTGTTGGTTTTGTTGAAACGGATCAACCAAACTGGCGAAGAATGATTGCCGCTGGCCACGAGCTGACGGCGCGGCTTCGCGGCCGCGACGGTCGAGTGATTGAGGTAATCTATACGCCGGTTTCCGGGAGCGGCTGGGTTGCCACACATGAAGATATCACGGATCGGGTTCTCTCTCAGAAGAAATTGACGCGTCAAGCCGAGGAATTGGCACGCATCAACATGCAGCTTGACGCCGCGCTCGCGAATATGTCGCAAGGCTTGTGCCTGCTGGATCGAAATGGCTGTCTTGTTCTCACCAACAAGTACTTTCGCGAGATGTACGGCTTCAGCGAGCGGCAGATGCGTCGCGGTCTGCCGGTCCGTCAGCTTGTCGAGAGCTATGCAGAAAAATTCTCGACGCCCGGCTTTACAGTCAGCGAATTCGTCGACGCCATCCCGAATCAGGAAACCCGAGTACTGCAGCTCTCCGATGGTCGAGTCATCCAAATCCGCAGAGCGCCGACACCGGACGGGGGTTGGGTTGCAACGCATGAGGACATCACCGACCGGGAACGGTCGGCCCAGCAGGTGTCGTACCTGGCATTCCACGATCTCCTGACCGGCCTCGCCAATCGAACCGTCTTCAACAAGAAAGTCGAGGAGGCATTGGCCGATCGAGGCGATGGCCTCAATGTGCTTCTGATCGACCTGGATCGATTCAAGTCGGTCAACGACTGCTTTGGTCACGCCGCAGGAGATCACTTGTTGAAGTTGGTCGCCGGCAGAATGAGTAAACTCGTTCGCAACGGGGATCTGGTCGCACGGGTTGGAGGTGATGAATTTGCCATTCTTCAGAGGCCTACGGAGAACCAACGCGAGGCAGCCATTTCACTTTCGGCAAGGCTAGTTGAAGCGCTTGCGCAACCCTACGATCTAAATGGCAGGCGGGCGCTGATCGGAACCAGCATCGGGGTTGCAATGAGAGCCGACCCAGACGAGTCGATGGAAGGTCTTGTCCATCGAGCTGACCTTGCCCTCTATGAAGTCAAATCATCCGGCCGAAATGGCTACCTGATTTATGATGAGGCACTTGGAGGTCGCGCTCAAGAGCGGCTAGTACTGGAGAACGATCTACGGAAGGCAATTGCCGCTGGCGAGTTGGAACTACATTATCAGCCCATTGTCACTCTCGGGAGCCGCCAACTTTGCGGAATGGAAGCCCTCATTCGTTGGCGTCATCCGACCGAAGGGATGCTGTCTCCCGATCGCTTCATTCAACTCGCGGAAGAAACCGGGCTGATTGTTCCTCTCGGAGAGTTCGTTGTCAGGCAAGCCTGCAAGGATGCGTCGAATTGGCCGGCCCACATTAGGGTTGCGGTCAACATTTCGCCGACTCACATCAAGCGCCGAAGCTTGCTCGATACCGTTGCTGATGCATTGCTGCAGACCGGTCTGGAGGCCGACAGATTTGAAATCGAGGTCACTGAGACAGTGCTGATGCAGCATGACGAAGATGTGCTTTCCGAACTGCATCAGTTGCGCAGCCTTGGTATCTCAGTCGCCCTTGACGATTTCGGAACTGGCTTCTCCTCCTTGAGCCATCTACGGATGTTTTCATTCGACAAGATAAAGATCGATCGCTCCTTTGTTGCTGAGATAACGGAGCGCTCGGATTCGGCGGCGATCGTATGTGCGGTGACTGGGTTGGCTCGCGCGCTTGATATCGTCACGACCGCTGAAGGAATTGAATCGGAACAACAGTTGCAGCTTCTTCTGTCGGCGGGCTGTACCCAGGGTCAAGGGTTCCTGTTCGGTAAGCCCAAGCCAGTCTGTGAATTCGCGGCTGAAGATTTCGGAGTTCGGGCGATCGAGATGGCCGGCTGGCGAAAAAGAAACTAGCGGCTAAGCAAATGCATCGGGTGTGGGATATGCAAACGCAGACAGCATTGCTCAATGAACTCGAGCAATCGTTTAGAAACGGCGGTATTGCACGCAGAAACTCCATTGTGAGCAAGATTGGCGATCTGTTTGTCGGAGGAGCGGATGCCTACTCTGAGGAGCAGGTCGAGCTGTTTGGGGAGGTGTTGACCCGTCTCGTCGAGGAGATCGAAATTGGGGCTCGCGCAGAACTGTCCCGAAGCGTTGCCGGGTTGCGTATCGGCCCGTCGAATTTGCTCCGCAAGCTCGCTATGGATGAAGCTATCGAGGTCGCCGAACCCCTGCTGTTGGGGCGGGTTGCCCTAGGTGATGACATACTCGTCGAATGCGCGAGATCACGAGGACAAGGACACTTACTTGCCATATCCCGCCGTCCGCACCTTTCGGCATCGGTTACCGAGCCGTTGACTGAAAGGGGTGATGACACGGTTCTTCGGAGCGTTGTTGGAAACTCCGGCGCAGTATTTTCGGATTGTGGGTATCAGAATCTGGTCAATCGAGCGGAGGGAAATGACGATCTTGCTTTGGCCGTCGGGGCGCGGCCGGAACTGCCACGTCATCATTTTCTCAGGCTGCTCGCGATCGCGTCCAATCTCGTAAGAACGGAAATTCAAGCGGCGCACCCGGAGCATGCAGGAGCCATCCACGGCGTGGTCCGAGGCGTCACGGAATCGGTGGCGAACCGCACGTTCTTGGAATCGGACCGCTATCGAGAAGCTGCTTCGGACGTGCGGGATCTTCTCGCCGCAGGCGAACTCGGCGACCTTACGATACTGAAATTCGCTCAGGAGCGGGCCACCGAACATACGGTTGTTGCTTTGGCTTTGTTGTCCAAACTCGAAATTGCGAAAGTGGAGGGGATGTTTCGTGAGGAACGCTTCGAAGGACTGCTAGTTCTTGCGCGTGCACTTGGCCTCGGGTGGCCGACGGCGAAGTCATTGCTGAATCTCCAAGCCGGCATTGTCGGTCTCTCCAGGTCCCAGGTCGAGCGTGCGTTAGCAACTTTCGAGCGGACCGACCGCTCGACCGCCGAGAAGGTGCTGGCAATCAAGAGACGTGGGAAGCCCAATTAGTTCGATTTCGCCGCGCTTGGTGCTTCCGGGGCAGGCGGGGTCGTCGGCGTCTCGATCGCGTCGGGCTCGGCCTTCTTCGCCCCGCCGAACCGCTCCAGCACCGAGCGCACGGCGTCACGGGTCTTGCGGTCCTTGACCGCGTCGAGCAACGGGGCTGCGCCCGGTGAACGCCGGATCAGACTCTCCGGATCGGGGAAGATTAGGGGATCGTCCCATGGCCCCTGAATCACGAACGGCAGGTCGAAGCCGGGCGCACCCCCGGGGATGGAGGCGAGGCTTGCCAGCCCTCTCAAGTCGTATTCGCGCGCCGGAACCGAGGCGGTGCCGGTCAGCGAAATCCGCGCCGCGCGGCTCTCGACCCGAATGTCTTCGGCGGTGGCCAGTCCGTCGCTGAACTTCACCGTCATGTTAAGTGTGTCGAACGGGGTCTTGCCGCTGCGGAAATTGCCGCCGCCCGACAGCGGCCGCCGCTCCAGCCGCTTCAGCAATTGCTCGACATTGAAGCCCGAGATCGCGCCGTCATGCCCGGTCAATGTGGCGGTGCCGTCCAGCGACTGCGCCAGCCCGAACGGGCTGGTGCCCGACGCTTCCAGTGCGATTTTGAGATTGCCGCGCCCAGACAGGCTTCTGACGCCCGCGAGGTCGGCGGCGCAACTCTCAAGATCGACGTCGGCGAATTGAAACTGCGCCTTAACGTCGGCCACCGTCGCGGACCGCGAGATCCCCAGCGTGCCTTTGACGATGCCGCCATAGATCTGAGCCTCGCCGACGCTCAGCGCCAGCGTTCCGCCGCGCAGATTAGCGCCCAGTGCGGTACGTCCCAGCGTCGTGGCGCCGATCGTGATTTTCGCCGCCGACAGTCTCATGTCCAGATCGACCGGGTTGACCACGCCGAGCTCGAACAGCTGCCGGTTCCAATCGTGGGCGCCGCTGGCGAGCAGGCGGATGGTCGAGACGTAGGGCGTGAAGTCGAGCGCGCCCGCGGCCAGCGTCGCCTGCAAGCCTTGGCGGCCGGCGTTGGCGGTGTAAGTCATCACCCCCTCGGCCACGTTTTTGTCGAGCTCGATATTGACGTTGCTCAGCGCGATCGACGGCCCGACCACGTTGGCGCGCGCCTTCAGCGCGAAGCGGCCGAACCCGCCGCTGCCTGGCGGTTCCTGCCCTGCCCAGCGCAGCGCATTGCGCAGCGAAACACTGTCGGCCGATAGTGTGCCTTCTAGCAGCAGGCTGGCGCGATTGGCGATCGCGCCATCGAACGCGACCTTCATCGGCGCGCCGGCCAACCGCACCTTGAGACCGGAACGGTCGCCCGACAGGGCGGCGATGAAATCGTTGACGCTGATGCTGCCGTCGATCCGTTCGCCGCGCCAGTCGAACTGTCCGGTAGCGGCGAAGGTGCGGGAGATTGAGGGCCAGGCCAGCGAGAGGTCGACGTCCGTGAGATTCTCCGACAGGCCGTTGGCGTCGTCCCGATAGTCCAGGACGCCGTCCTCGATTCGGATTTCCGAGAACGACACCTGATTGTCGACGCCCGGCTTCATGGTACGCTTCAGGGCTTCGAGGAAAGGGGTCCAGTTGCTGCGGCCGTCGGCATCGCGCAGCACACGAATGTCCGGACGCGACAGCATGATGTCGGCGATTTCGAACCGCCGCAGCAACAGCGGCAGCAGGCGCAGATTCGCGGTCAGCTCTTTGACGCTGAGCGCCGCGCTGGTGCCGGCGTCGCCGTCGTTCTTGAGCCGGACATTGTGGAAGGTGACGTAGCTGCGCGGGAACACCGACACGTCGATCTCGCCGTCGATCATCAGCCGCAGCCCGGTCACCGCCCGGATCTGCGCCTCAACCGCCTCGCGCAGCGCGGTGCGGTCGAGCAGGAAGGATAGCGCGATCAGCCCGGCCAGGGCGACGGCGATCAGCGCCGCAACCGACATCCCCAAGCGTTTGATTCCTTGGGCCATCGCCAATGATTATCCGGATCGGTTGAGGTTGAAGCAGGGGAGGCGGGCCGCCGGCCCGCCTCAGACCCCAACTTGATCGGTTTTCTTGACGCTTTCAAGGCCGGCATGCAGGCGCGTCCTGGGGATGTCGCGATTGACGGGCCAAGAACATTTCGCCTAATAAACTGCCCGCCAAGCGCTTTCCCCTCCATCAGGTCCGAGCATCATGAAAAAGGTCTATCCCGACGCCAAATCGGCACTCGACGGCATTCTCCGGGACGGCATGATGATCATGTCCGGCGGCTTCGGATTGTGCGGCATCGCCGAGACCTTGTCCGACGCGCTGCGCGAGTCCGGGGTCAAAAACCTGACCGTGGTCTCGAACAATGCCGGGGTCGACGGTATCGGACTGAGCCGTCTGCTGGAAACCCGCCAGATCAAGAAGATGATCTCGTCCTATGTCGGCGAGAACAAGCTGTTCGCCCAGCAGTTTCTGGCCGGCGAACTGGAACTCGAATTCGCGCCGCAGGGCACGCTGGCGGAGCGGATCCGCGCCGGCGGCGCCGGGATCCCGGCGTTCTACACCAAGACCGGCGTCGGCACGCTGGTCGCCGAGGGCAAGGAAGAGAAGATCTTCGATGGTGAGAAGTACATCATGGAACGCGGCCTGTTCGGCGACCTCGCCATCGTCCACGCCTGGAAGGGCGATACCGCCGGCAACCTCGTGTATCGAAAGACCGCGCGCAACTTCAATCCGATGATGGCGACCGCGGCGAAGATCACCGTCGCCGAGGTCGAGCATCTGGTGCCGGCCGGCGAGATCGATCCCGACCACATTCATACGCCGGGCATTTTCGTCAAGCGCGTCATCGAAGTTGGTAGCTCGAAGAAACACATCGAGCAGCGCACCACACGCAAGCGCACCGACCCCGCTATACCCGCCGGAACCGGAGAGGAAGTCTGATGGCCTGGACCCGCGAACAGATGGCGGCGCGCGCCGCCAAGGAATTGCGCGACGGATTCTACGTCAATCTCGGCATCGGGATTCCGACACTGGTGTCGAACTACATCCCCGAGGGCTGCGACGTGGTGTTGCAGAGCGAGAACGGCATGCTCGGGATGGGTCCGTTCCCCTACGAGGGCGAGGAAGATCCCGACCTGATCAACGCCGGCAAGCAGACGGTCACCGAGCTGCCGTCGACCAGCTACTTCTCCAGCGCCGATTCGTTCGGCATGGTGCGCGGCGGCCATATCGACCTGTCGATTCTGGGCGCGATGCAGGTGGCGCAGAACGGCGACCTCGCCAACTGGATGATCCCCGGCAAGATGGTCAAGGGCATGGGCGGCGCGATGGATCTGGTCGCCGGCGTCAAGCGCGTCGTCGTGGTGATGGAGCATTCCGCCAAGGACGGCGCCAAGCTGCTGAAGCAGTGCAACCTGCCACTGACCGGCGAGAAGGTGGTCGACATGGTGGTCACCGACCTCGCGGTGTTCACCATCGACAAGCACGGCAAGGACGGCATGGCGCTGATCGAGCTCGCCGACGGCGTCACGCTCGACGAGGTCAAGGCCAAGACCGAAGCCGAGTTCCGGGTGGCGCTGAAGAACAATTGAGCGCGTCGTTATATCGGTAAATCGGTCAGGCGCATCGACTTGACTGGACGATACCTGTCGCTCAGTTCGCTTCCTCCAGCGCGCGCCGTAGCCGCCGGATGATTACCGCGCGGGCGCGTTCGTCGGCGGCCGCCGCGATCCGGTCGCTGATATCGAGCATGAGCTTCGACATGTCGTTGTGCCAGTCGAGCGCCACCACCGCCTCCGGCGCCAGCCGGCGGCGATGCGCGGGGTCGATCTCCTTCGGTGCCGCGGCCGCGAGCTCGAAAATGTCGTCGAGCACCGGCTGAAAGATCTTCGCCGCCGGAATCAGCCGCCCGGCAATGCGTTCGCTCAGTCCGGCGATCGCCGTCTCCTCGCCATGCACCAGGAAGATGCCGCGCTGGATCGGGCGGCGCGCGGCGATCCAGCGCGACAATTCCACGGCGTCGGCATGGCCGGAATAGTCGTCGATCCGCCGGATTCGCGCCGCCACCTTGATTTCCTCGCCCATGATGCGGACCGCCTTGGCGCCGTCCTCGAGGAATCGGCCGAGCGTGCCGTGGGCCTGGAATCCGACCAGCAGCACGGTGCCGTTGTTTCGGCACAGCCAGCGCTTGAGGTGGTGGCGGATTCGCCCGGCATCGCACATCCCGCTGGCGGCGATGATGATATGGAAGCCGCTCAGCTTGGCGATCGATTTGCTCTCGTCGACGGTCTCGGTGAATCGCAGATGCGGCGACGACAGCAGGCGGTCGACGTCGACGCTTGGATCGAGGCTAGCGGCATGCTTGCGGAACACTTCGGTGGCGCGGATCGCCAGCGGCGAGTCGAGGAAGATCGGCGCGCTCGGAACTTCGCCGCGTTCCATCAGCTCGACCAGATCGACGATCAGCTCCTGGGTGCGTTCGACGGCGAACGCCGGAATCACCAGCGCACCGCGCGCCGCCGCGGCGTCGCGCACCTCGGAAGCCAAATGCGCACGACGTTCCTGCGGTGTCGTCGGAGTGCGAGTCCGGTCGCCATAGGTGGATTCCGAAAGCACATAGTCGAAGCCGGCCGGCGCTTCCGGATCGGGCTGCAGCAATTTCGAGTCGGGACCGATATCGCCGGAGGCGAGCAGGCGTAGCGGAGCGTCGGACGTGCCCTCGCCGGAAAATTCGATCTCGATCGACGCGGAGCCGAGCAGGTGCCCCGCATTCCAGTAGCGCGCGCGCACCCCGGGGATCACCTCGATCCAGCTCTCGTAGTCGACCGGCCGGAACGCCTGCATGGTGGCGACGGCGTCGGCCTGGGTGTAGATCGGACTGACTTCGGGACGTCCGCGCGCGATGTTGCGCCGGTTCAGCATCGCGACCTCAGATTCCTGAATGCTGCCGGCGTCCGGCAGCATGTAGGAGCACAGGTCGATGGTGCCGCGCGTGGCGAGGATTGGTCCCTCGAAACCTTCGCGCACCAGCTTCGGCAGCAGCCCGCTGTGATCGATATGGGCGTGGGTCAGCAGCACCGCGTCGATGTCGGCCGGGCGGAACGGGAAGGCGCCGTAGTTGAGCTCCTTCAGCGTCTTCTGGCCCTGGAACAGGCCGCAATCGACCAGCAGGCGTCCGGCCTTGGTCTCGAACAGATAGCAGGAACCGGTCACGGTGCGCGCGGCGCCGCAGAATCGGATGGTCACGCTCATGGATGGGCCTCCGGAATTGTCGAGCCGAGTTCGCCCTGCAAGGTTGTGGCGAACAGTTCGTCGAGCAGGATGGCGTTGCTGGGATGCGGCACGCTCGATGTCGAGCGGACTGACCGAATTCCGGCGAGCTCGAAATCACGCATCATCTCCGCCGGGAACAGCGCGTGGGTGATCACGGTGTCGATCACGGTGGCGCCTGCGGCGGTCAGCGCGTGAGCGCAGGCGATCAGCGTGCCGCCGGAGGAGACAATGTCGTCGACCAAAATGGTCGGACGGCCTGCCACCACGGCCGGTTCGGGCAGGCTGACCTCCACGGAGCGGTCGCCGCGGCGGCGCTTTTGCGCGACCGTATGCGCGACGCCGAGCCGGCCGGCGAGATCGCTGACCCACGGCCGGGACTCGGCGTCGGGACCGACAATCACCGTATCTGGAGCCAGCCTTTGCCCGCGCAGCGCGTCGGCGATCGCCGGCATTGCCGACAGATTGCCGGCCTCGATGCCGGGAAACACCGCGCCGATGTCGGTGGTGCGATGCAGATGCGCGTCGACGGTGACGACGCGATCGACCAGGTCGGAGAGCAGCCGGCCGATCGCCTTCTGACTGATCGCCTCGCCGTCGTGGAACGCCGTGTCCTGGCGCATGTAGCACAGATACGGCGCCAGCAGCACCAGCCGGGTGCAGCCGGCGCGGCGCAAGGCTTCGGCTGCGAACAGGATGGTGATGAGTTTGTCGTTGGGCTGGTCGAGCGGGACGTAGAGGATCGTGGTCGATGCGCACGGGCCGACCGTGACTTGAATCTCGCCGTCGGGGAAGCGGTGCTGTTTGATGGCATGCACCGGGATGCCGAGCCGCGCGCCGAGCCGCGTCGCGTCGCTCGAAGCCTGCGGCAGGCTCTGGATCGCAACCGCGGTCATGGCTTCCCGCCGGATTTGTGGTTCTCGATCGCGAAGCCGGAATCGTTCTTGGCGCCGGCGACCGCGAGATCGTATTCCGACCGGTCGTAGGCATGGATGCGATACAGCGGCTCGCCCTTGTCGACGCGGTCGCCGATCTTCTTGAACAGATCGATCCCGGCGCCCTTGTCGATCGGCGCGCCGGCGGTGCGCGCCAGCCGGTTGATGCGCAGGCAATCGATGCTGGCGATGACGCCGTCGTCGGTGGCAAGCACCTCTGCGGTGAGAGTGCCGAGATCGCTGCGACAGATCGATGGTCCCTGCGCGTCGATGATCTGTTGCATCGTCTTCAGTGCCGCACCGCTGTCGAGCAGCTCTTTCGCCCGCGCATAGCCGGTACCGCCGCGCAGCAGCGGATCGTATTCCAAAAGATGCGCGGCGAGCCGCAGCGACTTCTCGCGCAGATCGGCGGGCGCGCCGGGCTCGTTGCCGAGCACCGCCATGACGTCGCGGGCTTCCAGCGCCGGGCCGATGCCGCGGCCGATCGGCTGGCGGCCGTCGGTGTTCACCACCTCGACCGCGATGCCGAAATGATCGCCGACGAATTCGAACAATTTGCGCAGCCGCATCGCTTCGGCGGCGTTGGCGACCTTGGCGGTCGGGCCGACCGGAAAATCGATCAGCAGATGGGTGGCGCCTGCTGCGAGTTTCTTCGACATGATCGAGGCCACCATCTGCTCGGGGGTATCGAGGCTGAGCGGGCGCTCCACCGAGATCAGGATATCGTCGGCCGGCGACAGATTGACGTGGCCGCCCCAGATCAGGCAGCCGCCGCAGCTGGTGACGACGTTCTTCATCTGCTCGACGTCGAGATCGACCCGCGCCAGCACTTCCATGGTATCCGCGGTGCCGGCCGGCGAGGTGATGGCGCGCGACGAAGTCTTGGGAATCATCAAGCCGTGCGCGGCGACGATCGGCACCACGATCATGGTGGTGCGATTGCCCGGAATGCCGCCGATGCAGTGCTTGTCGGCCACGATCGGGTTCTTCCATTTCAGCATGGTGCCGGCCTCGGCCATGGCGCGCACCAGCGCCAGCAATTCCTCGGTCGAGGTGAAGCGCGCCGACGAGATCAGGAACGCCGCGATCTCCATGTCGGAGTAGCGGAAATGCGCCAGGTCGTTGACGATCGCGGTCATTTCGGCGGCGCTCAGCGTGCGGCCCTGGATCTTGCCGCGCACCGCGTCGAGGCTGTCGGGCGACGCCGCCGGCGTCACCGTCACCAGGCTGCCGACCGGCTCATTGAAGCGCCGGAACGCCGGCTCCGACAGGCCGAGTTCGCCCGGGCCAATCAGCGAGTCGTCGTCGGTGATCATCAGGGTGGCGAGCAGCACCTTGCCGTTGATCCGCAATTCGACCCGGCTGAAGCCGCGAAACACCTCGGCGCGCAGCGCGTTGGAATGCCGCGAGATCACCGCGACGTTTTCGCGGCCGGTATCGAGGCTGATCCGTCGGATCGCCAGCGGCGGACGCGTCAGGTCGGGGAGAGTTATCAATGGGCCACTCCGGGACGCCGGACGGCGTCGGTCGATTCGCTGGATCGAGGCTGCCGGACACCGGTCGCGCAGGCAAGCAGGGCTGGCAAGGCTAGGAGTGCGGGCTTCGATACCAATTGATGCACGTCAATGTGGCTTGGCACCGCATGGAATGGCGCTCCGGACGTCGACTGGATTGGACCGGAAAGCGCCGCAAGCTTGCGGCGCGACAAAGAACGCACTCGCTGCCGCGCCCAAGCTTGGTGCTGAACGGAGCAGATTATGTCCATTCGCCGCGACAGCCTGGTCGACACGGTCATGAAAGGCAGCCCGGCCACGATCCGGGTGTTCCTCGATTTCAAGCTCGGATGCGTCGGCTGCCCGATTGCCAGTTTTCACTCGGTGGAAGACGCCTGCCGGGAGCACGGAATCGACCACGAGTCGTTCCTGGCGGCGTTGCGTGCGGCTATCGCCTGACGCGACGATGTCAGCGAGCGTTGTCGCCCGGCGTCTGTTCTGCCAGCACCACGAGCTTGTGCGGCTCGCGCAGCACGATGCGCTGCCGGCCGCTTTCGATCAGCCCGCGTTGTTCCCAGCCGCTGAGCAGTCGGCTGACGGTGTGCAGTGTGGTGCCGGTCATCTGGGCGATGTCCTGGCGGCTGATCGGAAAATCGATCTCGACGCCGTTCTCGACCTTGCGGCCGGATTGCTTGGCCAGCCGTAAGAGCGCGTGCGCGACGCGTTGCTCGACCTGCTGGGTCGACATCTCGACCACGCGGGTGTGGGTTTCCTGCAGCCGGGAGCCGACGGTGCGCAGCGTATTGGTGGCGAGCGACGGATACTGCGCGACCAGCCGCGGCCAGGCCGAGGACGGCCATGCCAGCACGACGCTGTCGTCAACCGCGGTCGCGGTCGCGGGATAGCGCTGCAACCCGATCGCCATCGCCACGCCGAAACTCTCGCCGGGGCCGACATAGCGCACCACCACCTGTTCGCCGGCGGCCGTGGTCTTGCTGGCGCGGACATGGCCGTGCAGCAGCACGAAGAACGAATGCGCCTCCTCGCCCTGCTCAAACACGCTGGCGTTCTTGGCGATCCGCAGCGAGCGGGCCTCCTGCAGGATGGCGTCGAGCTCGGCGGCATCGAGCCCCGCGAACAGCGGCAGCTGCGAGACCAGCGACGTGTCGATTGTGGCCATGCGATCTCCGTGGGCCCGGCGTGGGACCGCAGCTAAATCGCGATTGGCGGGCAGGGGCAAGCGGAAGTTTGCGGTCAGGCCAGGGCGATATCGGTCAGCCGAAAGTCGTTGCCCTTGCATAGCAGCGGGACGCCCATGGCCTTTGCCAGCGCATAAGCAAAGCAATCGCCGTAATTCAACGCGGCGCCATGTCCAGTGCCCTTCCCGAATCGCCGATGGGCCATGCGGGCCAAACGCGTCTGCTCCTCGGTGACGGGTTCGATCCGAATGCCGGCTGTCGCGATAAAGTTGTCGAGCCATTGTTCGGCTTCGGCCGGCGGCATCATTTTCAGTCCGCGCAGGACGATCGAGGTCTCGATAACATTGGCGGCCGACATGATCGGTTGATCGTCGCTGGCAATTCCGAGCGCACAGCGCTCGGCGTCAGCCTCCTGACGATAGACTGCGACCACGATTGAGCTATCCACCACGATCACGTCGGCAGCCCGTTTTCGTCGTAGCCGAGGATCTCGTCCGGGCTCAGGCCGGTGTCTGGAAATGCCGCGGATCGAGCGCCCATTTTCATCAGGCGGGCCGCGATTTTGTCGGTCTGCCGGCGCCGACGTTCGCGGGCCAGTTCCCCACGCAACGCCGCCGTGACAGCGGAAGTCAGGCTTGCGCCGGTGAGTTTTGCCAGCTCGGTCGCCAGTCGATGGGCTTCGTCGTTCTTGATATTGAGGTGCATGGCAGTCATCCGCTCGATGGTAGAAAAATATCAAAATTCTACCAAATCACAAGATCGGCGCGTCGGCTCCCGCGTTCAAAGGTTCTTATTGACTTCGCGGAAATCTTGATTATATTCCTAATCACCTCATCCCACAGAGGGGCGTTTCCTGGGACGCCTGGAGGTGCGGGGTGGGGGGTGGCGCCTGCGGGCGGGGGCAGACGTTGCCTCGCGCACTCGGGACGCTCTGGGTCGCCGTCCGGCTCCACTAGGAGAGTCTGCCACTTGTTAGTTGGCTGGACGCGGCGCAGGTGAACGGCGGGAAACCGCCGGGATCAAGCGGTGCGGCTGCATCGCGCCTGCGCCCGGAAGCACGGTCCCGGAGCGAAAAATCGCCACGGTGGAGCGCCGAAAGGCGTTTCCGCGGCCGCTGCGCTCCGGCGATCCGGCGCGTAGGCCGCGGCTCAACTACCAAGGCGCGCCGTTCGGCGCTCCGCCTCCCTCGTCGCGGGAGGCCTGTTGAACCGGCCGTTCACGCAAAGCCGTTTGCGGGCAAAGCATTCACATGCCCGATCGCCACGACGACTACGCGGTCGCCACGGCGTGGGAAAACACCACCTCGATCAGCGTGCCGGAATGCGGCGCGCTCTTGATCTGGAACTGGGCGCGATTGGCTTCGACCAGCGCTTTGGTCAGCGCCAGGTTGGCGCCGGAGGCTTCCGAGAGATCGCTCGGCGCCGGCGTTCGGAACGGCTGCATCGCCGCCGCCAGTTCGTCGTCGTTGAGGCGGTGGCCGGTGTCGCGGACCCGCAGCACGACCTCGCCGAAATCGTTCAGCGCGGTCGAGACGATGACCTGGCCACCGGCATTGGCGAGATGGATCGAGGTGCCGATCAGGTTCAGCGTGATCTGGCGCAGCGCCTGGGCGTCGGCGACCACTGGCGGCAATTGCTGCGCTAGTGAGGTCCGGATGATGATGCGCTCGCGGTTGGCCTGCGGCTGCGTCACCGCCACGCAATGCTCGACCAGTTCGTTGAGGTTCTGGCTGGCGAAGGCGAGGTCGAGCTTGCCGGTTTCGATCCGCGACAGGTCGAGCATGTCGTTGACGATCGCGACCACGCGTTCGCCGGAGGCGCGGATGTCCTTCATGTATTCGACGTAGCGCTCGTTGCCGAGCGCGCCGAAGCGCTGGTCGATCATCACTTCGGAAAAGCCGATGATGGCGTTGAGCGGGGTGCGGACCTCATGGCTGATCCGCGCCAGCACGTCGGCCTTGGCGGTGGCGGCGCGATCGGCCTGCCGCCGCGCCTGCGCCAGCTCGGATTCGGTCTTGCGCGCCTGCGACAGGTCGCGGAACACGGCAAAGAAGTTCGGCCCGTCGGCGCGGGTTCGGCCCATGGTGATCGACAGCGGAAACAGCCCGCCCGCGCGCACCCGACCGAGCGCTTCGCGGCCATGATCGAGCAGGCTGGCGACGCCGGCGCCCTTGATACTTTCCATATAGTCGGTGACGACGCGCTGGCTCTCCGGTGCGAACAGCTCGAGCAGATTGCGCTGCACCAGCTCGTCGCCGTCATAGCCGAACAGCGCCTCGGCGCTGCGATTGCAGGAATTGAGCTGGCCGGCCTCGTCGAACATCACGATGCCTTCGGCGGCGGTGTCGAGGATGGCGCCGAGCTCTTCGGCATTGGCGTGGCCGACGGCGGATGGC
Source organism: Rhodopseudomonas sp. (assembly GCF_013377015.1). GTDB lineage: Bacteria > Pseudomonadota > Alphaproteobacteria > Rhizobiales > Xanthobacteraceae > JARJEH01. Next base: position 282,323 of record NZ_JACABA010000004.1, read on the forward strand.
TCGGTAGCGGCGATCGCGGCGGGCGCCGCGGGTTGATCCGGCACGCCATTGAAGATCAGCGCCAGCGCGGATTCGCCGTCCCAGGAAATCGTGTGCAGCCGGCCGTCGGCCGGCGCCGGTCGCGGCTGGTCGTCGGCGGTCCGCGTCGCCGCGATGGTGATTGGCGTGCCGGTGTCGGAAGTGCCGCTGGAGCCGGTGACGCCGGCTTCGACCAGCAGGGCGTCGAGCCCGCCGGCTTGTTCCAGCGCCTGCAGGCTGGGATATCCCATCCGGGTGAGGAACGCGGCGTTGGCGTAGACCAGCCGGTCGAGCCTGTAGATCAGAACTCCGACCGGCAGCAGATCGAGCAGCGTTCGGTCTCGCAGGCTGTCGCCGCGCGCCGGCGTCGTGAGCGGAATCAGCCAGTCCGGCGCGTCCTGCTCGGGCGGCTCCGGCGCGATCTCAGAGGAGGGCTGCGATGCGAGCTCGGCCGCGGCTGCGGCCTCGTTCTCGAGCCGGGCCGACAATTGTCGGGCGAGTTCGTTGAAGGCGCTGTTTTCGACCGGCGTCAGCGCCGGCGATTTGGGCTCGCTGACGGGCCGGAAGGGCAGGACGTTTCTGGGGGTTTCCACGGCAGGTTCCGGTTGTTCTTGTTGTGGGGTCTCGGCAAGGGCGGGCGGCTCGGCGGTCTCGGTCTCGGCGTGTTCGGGCGCAACCAGGCCGGGTTGTTCCGGCGCGGCGGGTTCAGCGTCGGTCGCCGCGATGCCTGCGGACAGCGGCTGCGGCGCTGGCGGCACGGCGTCATCGTCGCGGCGGCGCAAAGATGCGAGCTCGGTCAGGCCGTCGAGATCGCGGCAGACGCCGAAGCCGCGATAGCCGACGAAATTGCCGTCGCGGTCCTGCACCGGGAGACCGGACAATTCGACCGGCGGTCGTTGTCCGGGTCCGTCGGTCGGCCAATGCAGGGTGATACCGCTCCAGGTGTTGCGGCTGGCGACAGCGGCGGCAACGCGGCCTTCCGGGTCGAGCCCGAACGTCTCGGCGATTTCGCTCCACAGCCGGCCGAAACCGGCGGTGGTGCGCGGCCCGATCAGGCGGTTGAATTCATCCGAGCCGATTGCGAAGCGACCGTCAGCGTCCATCTGCCAGACGAACCGTAACGGATGGCGGCGCGGCGGCGGGATCGGGGCAGCCGAAGTTTCGGCGAGTGGCGGGGTGTTCGACGCGGCAGCAACGGGCACGTCGGCGGGAAGCGGTTCGGCCCTAACTGGTTCGACAGCCGGCGGTTCAGCGGCGGGCAGTTCAAGTGTGAGCATTTCAGCGGCCGGCGGCGCCTCATCGGCCACTGCCGAGACGTAAGGCGACGGCTCGCCGGTGTCGACGTCCGGCGGATTTTCGGTTGCAACCGGCTCGGACTCCGCAGCGATTGCGGTGTCGCTCGTGGTTTCAGCCAGCGCGACCGACACCTCGTCGAGCAGCGCGAATTCGGATGGCGCCTCGGTTGTGGTTTCGGGCGCTTCATAGTCGGGCGTCGTTGGTTCGGCCGCATCGACCGGTTGATCGATAGCGGCTTCAGCCAGAGCGACCGGTACCTCGTTGAGCAGCGTGAATTCGGATGGCGCTTCGGATGTGGTTTCCGGTGCTTCGTAGGCAAACGATGGCGGCTCGATCGCAGACGGTGCGGCCACGGTTTCGATTGGTCGCGGCAGCGGTTCGAATTCGGTTTGTGGGACGGGCTCAGGCAGTGGCTCGTGATGTACCACGCCCGGCACCAGCAGCGCGACCAGACCGACATCGGCGCCGGTGCCGACCCGCTGCAATACCACGTGGCCGATGCCGATCGGCATTTCGGCGCGGCCGAGCCGCAGCGCATCGTCGCGCGCCGCTTCCAGCCCTGCCTCCGACAGATTGCGAAAGCCGAGCAAGGCGCGTGCGGTGTCGCTCGAGCCGACGAACAGCCCGTCACGCGCGAAGGCGGCGATCGGCGTATCGATGCCTTCAACCAGATTGCGCAGCCGCTCGACCAGCGGCAGCGGTCGGCCGACCGGCTCAGCCGCGGCGATCAGGATGCCGGCGGCGCCGTCGGCGAAATCCAGCCGCGCGCAGGCGCAGGTCAGCAGCGCGCCGAGCCTGGCGCCGAAGCCGCGCAGCCGCTCCAAGCGGATCGCTTCATTCGGCGGCAGCCGTCCGGCGAGTTGCGCCACCTGACGCCGATGCGGATCGGCCGGGCCGAACGCCCTGGCGACCAGCGCTGCGTTGTTGGCGGCGCCGAGTAATCTGGCGCCGATCGGATTGGCCCACATCACACGGGTGCCATCGAGCGACCACAGCCAGACCGGCAGCGCGCTGGTGGCGTGAATCGCGAGCCGCGGATCGTCCACTCCTCGCAACTGAAATTCCAACTTCGTCATCGGTGCTCATGGGCGTCGGGTCGAAGGCCGCCTTGGCGCCGGATCGCGGCGGTCGGGCAAAGAACCTTAACAATTCGTTAGTATCGCCTCCGGTCGCCGTCAGGTCCACGCTGACGGTGGTCCGGTGGGCACCAAAGCGGAGATAACCTTAATTTTGGCGTTCCCGGCAGAACCTTGGCGGCGGTGTGTGCGTTGAGAGGTTGCAAAATGCAATCAATCGGTCACGATAGGTTCGCCGGGAGACATTATGTTACGTCAGACCGACGAATATCAGTCTTCAGTGGCGTGATGTGGGCGAACGGGGAACCGGGCTAGTTGTTAGCCTGCCAGACACAACCGGAGTGTTGACCATGGACCAAGGTGGGCATGACCGTTTCGAAATTCCAAAGGAAGTGAGATCGATCGCCGAGGCCAGTTTCGACCAGGCCCGAAAGGCGTTCGAGCATATGCTGGCCAGCGCCCAGCAGACCGCCAGCACGATCGAGGGCAAGGGCGCGGAGGTTCGCGCCAATGCCAAGGAGATCACCACCAAAGCGGTGACCTATGCCGAAAAGAACGTCGCAGCCTCGCTGGATTATGCCCAGCAACTGCTGCACGCCAAGGATCTCGGCGAAGTGCTGCGGCTGCATGGCGAATATGTGCAGGCGCAGATGAAGTCGCTCGCCGAGCAGGCCAGCGAATTGGGCCAGATTGTCAGCAAGGCCGCGGTCGACGTGGCTAAGCCGAAAACCTGAGCGTTCTGGAGCCCGCCGCGACCGCTCGCGCCGCAACCTATGTCGGCGCGGTGGTGGCTCTGTCGCCCTGCCTCCCCGGGTTGCGTGCCCCCGGGGGCTGCCATGCGGCATTGCAGCGATTTCTATGTTGCAATGCACAAATTCCAAGTGTAGATTTTTAACATGGACGGTCAGAATGGTCGTCCGTGATCCGGTTCGACGTTCCCGCCAATATTTCGGTTGGCGCCCCGCCGTTCGCACGGGTCACCTCAGTTTACCCCAAGACGAAGGATGCACCTCATGGCCGATTCGACCGATCCGTTCTCAACCGTCATTCCGTTCCAGGTTCCCGAGCAGGTTCGGGCGTTCGCCGAAAAGGGCGTGTCGCAGGTTCGCGAAAGCTACAGCAAGCTGAAGGACGCGGCCGAAAGCCACAACGGCACCATCGAGGCGATGTTCAGCTCGGTCAGCAAGGGTGCGAGCGACTATTCCGCCAAGCTGCTCGACATCGCCAAGACCAACACCAGCGCCAATTTCGATTTCGCGCAGGGCCTGGCTGGCGCCAAGACGCTGCCGGAAGCGTTCGAAATGTGGACCTCGCATGCCAAGAAGCAACTCGAAATTCTGACCGGCCAGACCAAGGAACTCGCAGAGCTGACCCAAAAGGTTGCGACCGAAACCGTCGAGCCGATCAAGGCTACCGCCTCGAAGCTGTTCAAGCCCGCCGCCTGATCCGGCGCGGTCTCAATTTGCTGCAAAGCCCGGGCCTGGCCCGGGCTTTTTGTTGGCATGGTCCTGAGACGTTCGTTATCCGGCCCTGCGCGGCCTTGCCAAAGCCCGGCGTTGCACCTAGTTTCCCGCCGGTTCGCGACCCTGCAACGGGCCGTTGAAGGATGCAGTTGTAGCTCAGTTGGTTAGAGCGCCTGTCTGTGGAACAGGAGGTCGGTGGTTCGAGCCCACCCAACTGTACCATACAAATCAATAGCTTGAGCGCACTCAGCCATACTCGCCGCAAAGCGCGTTGTAAATTCGAGCCATGCGGATCGCCACACCGGTAGAGCTAAAAGGAGTGCCTTGTGAGCGCTCGGGAGCAGAACCGGGTTACGGCGCTTTTCGATAAGCTGACCAGCGCTGCTGTGCATAGGTTCCCGAAATCCGGCGAAAGCTCGACGCGCCAATCGAGCAGGGCGTCTACGTCATCTACAATCCACGAGGGCAGGTTCTTCACGTCGGGCGGACGCCGAGCGGCCGCAAGGGATTGCGCCAGCGCCTCGGCAATCATCTTCACGGGGCGTCATCTTTCACCATCCGATATTTTGACGGACATGGCTCGACGCTCAGAAGCGGCTACGCCTATCGGTATCTTGTTGTGAAAGATCCCCGGCATGGGCTGCTGCCGGTTTGATGGACACCAAGTTTGGACGAACGTCATGTCGCTTCCCTCGCGAAAAAACAGCGCGCCTCCAATGGCGCCGCGTCGCCGACCAACTGTGGCCGAAGCTGCTAAAGCTCGCCGGCTTCCTCAATGACGCCGACACGATCCGCAACCTGGCTCGCTTCATCCGTCCGTCCTTCAGAAGGCCGGACTCTAACTTCAACCAGAGGAAATCGGCAGGGGCAGCTCATCGTCCTTTGACACGAATGGGCGATTGCCGCACTCTATCGGTCGGAATGTTTGATCTCGTCTATTTGAGGGGAGACTTTCCCAACAGCTTCGTGGCCCAAATGCCGCCACGCTCAAATCGAAAGCGGAGTGATCGGTGGATACCTATAATGACCTGCTCGAAATCGTTCCGTCCGATCCCGCGAAGGCGCAGAATTACACTGCGCTTCTCGCGCTATGGAAAGAACAAAAGACACTCATCGATGTCGAGGAGCTTGAATCCTCTGATGACTTTTCTGTTTGGGAGGAAGACGTCAGCGCGCTTCTGGATGACAATGAGCGAGCATACTTCCGAGATGAACAGAATGTCCTCGTTTATGATGTTCGCGCCCTTCGCATTGCGCGTATCAACTTGCTTACAAAGATTCTGATCCACCGCCATGGAATTAATTTGCCCGGCGGATTCCAAGGCTGATGGCGACGAACGATTGGAACGACCCGGTGGAGAGGTCGTTAGCACATTTCGTTACTTAATATCAATGCAAACCCCAGCCGGACAGCTCGGAATGTCTTCCGGTCTTCAGAAATTGATCGCCATTGATTATAAGCCTCTGACGTTGCCCCCGTAGCCTAATCCAGGTTGAAGTTCGTTCTGGCCCAAGACGA
>NZ_JACABA010000005.1 GCF_013377015.1 Rhodopseudomonas sp.
CAACCCGAACGCCAGGAACGAACTCATCGCTGGATAAAACTTGGGGGAAACGTCACCGCCGCTGGATTGCTTCGCTTTCGGCCGGCGCTTCGCGCCGGCCTCTCCCCGCAATGACGAAATCGAGGCTGATCCTATTGATCGCTTTTCGGTCAGGCTCTACGAAGGATTTCGAAGGCCCGTCGCAATCAGGCCGTCAGGTTTGTCCCCACGACCGGGACCGCCTGGCCTGACCGGCATGAGTCGGGGATCGGACCGACTGTCGTTATCAAGTGCGTATAGTCGCAACCATCGTCTTGTTGCCGTCGGCAGTTTCGGGTGACTGAGAGTCGGTAGCGCTCCCGCCAGATCAGAAAAGACGGAGCCGTCTCATGCAGGATTTCATCCGCGAGGAAAATCTCAAGCTGTATCGCCGAGCCCTGGTGGAAAGCACCGACGAAGAGCAGCGCAAGGTGCTGCTGGTGCTGCTTCGGCTGCTGGTGCTCGAGCAGGCCGCGATGGCGCCGCGCTCCCAGCAAGCTCAGATGGAGAGTCATCTGAGCCTTTGACCTTTCATCGCCGCCAAACCTCCCCAAGGTTCGGTGATTACTGATCCCCCGGGCCGACCTCCGCCCGCGCCCGGGGGATCGATTCTTTCAGGTTGATCCCTATTTGGAGATTTCGGCTGATGGCTGGCTTGCGGCCCGCGACGTTTTTGCCCGGGCAATTCCACTTGCTGGCTCGCGCTTTCGAGGAAGCCACCGCGGCGCTCTCGAAGGCGGAGTCGATCCCGTCGATCGAGGCTTGCCTGGCCGACAAGGTTCTTGCCGCCGTCGCAGCCGGCGAGTGCAATCCGGTCACGGTCAGTGTAGCCGCGCTCGCGGCGATGCGCGATTGCCTGCGCGATTGCACAGGCTGTCAGATCGGCGATCTGCCATCGTCATTCGTCGCGGGCGTCACAGCCTCGCCGTCGTGCGCGGGCGGCGATGCGAGATGGAATTAGCGAAGGAGTGACCGCGAACTACTTCGCCGCCTTCCCAATCACGCCTTCGCGTTTCTTGATCGCGTGGTAATAGGCCCACCACAGATGCGCCGCGGCGCCGCGCAGCGGCCGCCACGGTTCCGCCAGCGGCGCCATCTGCTTCGGCGTCGGCCGCGCCTCGAGGCCGAGCCCGATCCGCATCGCCTCCTGCACCGCGAGATCGCCGGCCGGCCAGGCGTCGCCGTGGCCGAGACAGAACAGCAGATAGATGTCGGCGGTCCACGGCCCGATGCCGTGCAGCGCGGTCAGCGTGGTGTGCGCGGCGTCGGCGTCCTCGTTGGCCAGCACCTCGAGATTGAGCCGCTCGGCGCCGAGTTCGCGCGCCAGGTTCTTCAGCGTCTTGATCTTCGCCGCCGACAGGCCGAGCCGGCCCAGCCGGTCGGCGCGGGCGCGCCGGATCGCGTCATGGTGAAACGGATCGAACGACTTGCTGACCCGGCCCCAGATCGCCGCCGCGCTGGCGACCGACAATTGCTGGCCGCAGACGATCGCGGCGAGCCCGGTAAAGCCGGGGTCGCGCCGTCGCAGCGCCGGCATCCCGGCGATCTTGACGACGGGCTTCAGCCGCGGGTCCAGCTTGACCAGCGCCTTGATCGCGTCGTCGAGATCGGCCTGGGTGTTGAGGTGGACGGTCATTGCGCTAGAACCATCATGTCCGTCGAAAGAGATCAATGCCACCCGTTTTCCGTTTCGCACCGAGTCCGAACGGCCTCTTGCATCTCGGCCACGCCTATTCGGCGCTGCTGAATTTCGATTCCGCGCGCGCCGCCGGCGGGCGGCTACTGTTGCGGATCGAGGATATCGACACCGCCCGCTGCAAGCCGGAATTCGAGGTCGCGCTGCTGGAAGATCTGGCCTGGCTCGGGATCGCATGGGAAACGCCAATTCGGCGGCAGTCCGAACATCTGGCGCTGTATCGCCAGGCGCTGCAGCGGTTGCAGGCGTTGGGCCTGATCTATCCGTCGTTCGAAAGCCGCGGCGAGATCGCCCGGCTGGTCGCCGGCCGCGAGGCGGAAGCGCCCTGGCCGCGCGATCCCGACGGCGCGCCATTGTATCCCGGCATGGCCAAGCAACTGGCGGCGGACGAGCGCGCGCGGCTGATCGAGTTGGGGACGCCTTATGCGCTGCGGCTCGACATCGCGGCGGCCCTTGAAAAGGTCGGCGATTTGTCCTGGACCGAGCTTGGCGAAGGCCCCCTTGGCGAGACCGGCGAGGTCACCGCCGATCCGCAAGCCTGGGGCGACGCCATCCTGGCGCGCAAGGAGACCCCGACCAGCTATCACCTCTCGGTGGTGATCGACGACGCCCTGCAAGGCGTCACCGACGTGGTGCGCGGCCGCGACCTGTTCTGGTCGACCAGCCTGCACCGCCTGCTGCAAGAGTTACTTGGCCTGCCGCGGCCGGTGTACCGCCACCACGGATTGCTGCGCGACCCGGCCGGGCGGAAGCTGTCGAAGTCGACCGCGGCCACCGGACTGCGAGAATTGCGCGCCCAGGGGGTCACCCCAACCGAGGTCCGGGCCATGGTCGGGCTGCCTTATTTGGCCTGAACTTCGCCCCACGCCGGTCGCAACGCTGCTCGACTACTGACCAGGGGTGACTTCGGCAACCGCTCCGTGGCAGTGTGGCGCCGGGCCGGGGTGAAAGAATCATGGCGCCGAAATCGCGCGCGCTACGCAGCTCACGGACGCAAGTGACGCGGACGGTGAAGAAAGCTGTCCGCAAGCCAGCCAAGCCCAAGCCAAAGCCCAAGTCAGACACCAAGCCAAAGAATCACCGGCCCGGCATGGTGGAAGCGGCGCTGGCCGCCTTCGCCCATGAAGTGCGCACGCCGCTGACCGGTATTCTCGCGGTCAGCGATCTGCTCGCGACCTCCGATCTCGGCGAGCGCGAGCGCCGCTGGGTCGATACGATCAAGGCCGGCGCCGAACACCTGGCCGGCCTCGCCACGCTGTTCGTCGATGCGGCCCGCAGCAGTCAATCCAGCCTCGGGGTCCGGCAGGAATTCTTCGACCTGCGGGCGCTGGCGCGCAATACCGGCGACTCGCTGGCCGGCCGCGCCGCGGCCAAGGGGCTGCGCGCCGCGGTGACGATCTCGCCGCGGCTGCCGGCCTTCGTGGTCGGCGACGCGGTGCGGCTGCGCGCGGCGCTGGAGAACCTGATCGACAATGCCGTGAAGTTCACCGAGCGCGGCGACGTCGCCTTGAAGGTCTCGCCGCTCGCCGGTGGCTCGAAGCAAAGTGTCGGCGTGGTGTTCGCGGTCTCCGACAGCGGCATCGGATTGTCGCTGGCCGAGATCAAGCGGCTGTTCCGTCCATTCTCGCAGGCCAACGTCACCATCGCCGCCAGATTCGGCGGCGCCGGCCTTGGATTGTCGTCGGTGCGGCAGATCGCCCGCGCGATGGGCGGCGACATCGCGGTGGCGCAGCGCGCCGGCGGCGGCACTACCTTCACGCTGACGGTGATGCTGACTCGGGCGAAGACGCCGGCGACCGGCAGCGCCGGCGGCCATCATCATGCGGCATCGGGGCCGGCGCCGGCGCTGCGGATCCTGAGCGTCGAGGACAATCCGTTCGGCCGGGTCGTGCTCAACGCGATCCTGACCGAACTCGGCCACCAGACCGAATTCATCGGACGCGGGGAATTCGCGCCCGAGCGCCTCGCACAAGGCTTTTCGCAAGGCGGCGGCTTCGACGCGGTGCTGATGGACATGGTGCTGCCCGGCATCAACGGCATCGAGGCGATCCGGCGGATTCGCGCGCTGCCGCAGCCGCTCGGCGGTATCGTCATCATCGGCGTGTCCGGGCGCGACGACGATGAGGCCGCCTCGCGCGCCGCCGGCGCCGACGCCTTCCTGCTCAAGCCGGTGTCGCCTCGCGCGCTCGCGACTGCGCTGCTTGAAGCGACACGCCGTGCGGCAGCCGCGACTTGATGATCGCGGCGTTGAGTTCGCCGCCAAAGACGAAGATCGCGGCGATGAAATACAGAAATACCAGCGCGATGATCACCGAGGCGAGGCCAGCATACATCGTGACGTAGTTGCTGGCGAAGTGCGCCAGATACATGCCGAAGCCGATGCTGGAAAGCAGCGACGCCAGCATGGTGAAGATGATGCCCGGGAAGATCTGGGTCAGGGTGCGACGTCCGGTCGGCAGCCAGGCGTGCAGGATGAATAGCGCGACGATCAGCGCGCTGACGGTGATGCCATAGCGCACGACGGTGACCAGGGTGGCGTTGACCTCGACCATCACCGGGACGTAGCGGCGTGCCGCCGCCAGCAGCAGCGGGCCGAGCACGATCAGGAACGACATCGCCAGCGCGGTGAAGGCGGCCACCAGGGTGTAGCCGATCGATTCCAGCCGCAGCCAATACCAGCGTCGCTGCTCGACCACCGAATAGGCGCGATTGAGCGCGACCCGCAGGCTCTCGACGCCGTTCGAGGCGAAATACAGTGCCAGCACCAGGCCGATGGTCAGGGCGTCGCCACGGGTGGTGGTCAGCACGTTGTGGATCTCGCCGGACAGGGTGTCGGCGACCTGAACCGGCCAGACCTGCAGCATCAGGCCCGCGGCCTGGTCGGCGAGATCCTTGGAGCCGAAGAAGCCGGCCAGCGAGGTCAGCACGATCAGAAATGGAAACAGCGCCATCAGCGACGACAGCGCGATATGGCTGGCGATCGCCCAGCCATCATCGGCCAGAAACGTATAGAAGGCATCCATCCCGACCAGGTAGACATAGCGAATCTGCCTCACGGCTTCACCTTGATGCGAGATGCGGGCCGACGCCGGGCTTGGTTTGCGAAGGATCCAGCATCCGATACTAACCGGCAAAAAGCTAGATCGTTGCGCCGGCGGCGATTTCATGAGATGGCATGACCACGCTCGCGGTGTTATGAAACCCTGATGACGACATTCCTCAGCACGATTCTTCTTCCGGTCCTGGTCGCGGCGGTGGCGCTGGTGCTGCTGTTCGGCCTGATCAACATGATGCGGGGCGGCTCGCCGAACCGGTCGCAGACCCTGATGCGGTGGCGGGTGCTGCTGCAATTCGCCGCCGTCGTCGTCACCATGCTGGCGGTCTGGGCGATGGGACGCTGACCGATGGTCGTGCTCAATCGGATCTACACCCGAACCGGCGATGACGGCACCACAGCGCTCGGCAGCGGTGAGCGTCGCCCGAAATATGATCTGCGCATCAGCGCCTATGGCACCGTCGACGAGACCAACGCCGCGATCGGCGTGGTGCGGCTGCATCTGGCCGACACGCCCGAGATCGACGCCATGCTGGGACGGATCCAGAACGACCTGTTCGACCTCGGCGCCGACCTCGCGGTGCCGGATCGCGACGGCAAGGCGGAGCGGCTGCGGATGCTGGCGACCCAGGTCGAGCGGCTGGAACGCGAGATCGATACGCTGAACGACCGGCTGGCACCGCTCACTTCGTTCGTGCTGCCGGGCGGCAAGCCGGCCGCGGCGCAACTCCATGTCGCCCGCACAATATGCCGCCGCGCGGAACGCATCATGGTGGAACTGGCTACCCGGCCCGACGAGCGGGTCAGCGCCGCCGCCGTGCAGTACATCAACCGGTTGTCGGATTTCCTGTTTGTCGCCAGCCGGTCGGTGAACGACAACGGCGCCGGCGACGTGCTCTGGGTTCCGGGCCAAAACCGCTAGGTTGGCGCAGTTTTTGGCTTTCGCGCGTTGACCGCCGATACCGGGCGCTTTAGGTTCCGCGGCCACGAGTTACAAACCAAGATGAACACGAAAGAGGATCGATGAAGGTTCTGGTGCCGGTCAAGCGGGTGGTCGACTACAACGTCAAGATCAGGGTCAAGAGTGACGGATCTGGCGTGGAACTCGCCAACGTCAAGATGTCGATGAATCCGTTCGACGAAATCGCGGTCGAGGAAGCCCTGCGCCTGAAAGAGGCCGGCAAGGCGACCGAGGTCGTGGTGGTGTCGATCGGCCCGGCGCAGGCCTCGGAAACCATCCGCACCGGGCTCGCGATGGGCGCCGACCGCGGCATCCTGGTGAAAGTCGAAGGCAGCGTCGAACCGCTCACCGTGGCGAAGATCCTGAAGGGAATCGCCGGCGAGGAGAAGCCGGGACTGATCATTCTCGGCAAGCAGGCGATCGACGATGACTGCAATCAGACCGGTCAGATGCTGGCCGCGTTGCTCGGCTGGTCGCAGGCCACCTTCGCCTCCAAGCTCGAGGTCGACGGCTCCGATTTCCAGGTCTCGCGTGAAATCGACGGCGGCTCGCAGACCGTGAAGTTGAAGGGCCCGGCGATCGTCACCACCGATCTGCGGCTGAACGAGCCGCGCTACGCCAGCCTGCCCAACATCATGAAGGCGAAGAAGAAGCCGATCGACGAAAAGACCGCCGAGCAATACGGCGTCGATCTCACGCCCCGTCTTGAAATTCTCAAGACCGTCGAACCGGGTGGCCGCAAGGCCGGCGTCAAGGTCAAGGATGTCGCCGAACTGGTGGCGAAACTCAAAGATGAAGCGGGTGTGATCTGATGGCTACGCTGTTGATTGCCGAGCACGACCATGCGGTGCTCAAGGATTCCACCAACAAGGCGCTGACGGCGGCCGCGGCGCTCGGCGCCGAGGTCCACGTTCTGGTCGCCGGTGGCGGCGAGGGCACCAGGGCCGCGGCAGAGAGCGCCGCCAAGCTCGCCGGCGTCAGCAAGGTGCTGCTGGCCGACGCCGCGATCTACGAGCACGACCTGGCCGAGCCGTTGGCCGCGCTGATCGTTTCGCTGGCGCCGGGCTATGACGCCTTCGTGGCTCCCGCGACCTCGCGGTTCAAGAATGTGATGCCGCGCGTCGCTGCATTGCTGGACGTGATGCAGGTTTCGGAGATCATCAAGGTGGTCTCGCCCGACACGTTCGAGCGGCCGATCTATGCCGGCAACGCGATCCAGACCGTGAAGTCGAAGGACGCCAAGAAGGTGATCACCGTCCGCACCTCGACCTTCGCAGCAGCGCCGGGCGAAGGCGGCAGTGCGGCGATCGAGACCGTGGCGGCTGCGGCCGATCCCGGCCTGTCCAGCTTCGTCGGCGAGGAAGTCGCCAAGAGCGACCGCCCGGAACTGGCCTCGGCCAAGATCATCGTCTCCGGCGGTCGCGCGATGCAGAGTCGTGAGAACTTCACCAAATACATCGAGCCGCTGGCCGACAAGCTCGGCGCCGGCGTCGGCGCCTCGCGCGCCGCGGTCGATGCCGGCTATGCCCCGAACGACTGGCAGGTGGGTCAGACCGGCAAGGTGGTGGCGCCGGAACTTTACATTGCGATCGGCATTTCGGGCGCGATCCAGCATCTCGCCGGCATGAAGGATTCCAAGGTGATCGTCGCGATCAACAAGGACGAAGATGCGCCGATCTTCCAGGTTGCCGATTACGGTCTGGTCGCCGATCTGTATCAGGCGGTTCCCGAACTCACCGAGGCGCTCGGCAAGCTTGGGCGGTAAGGTGTCGATATAAGGAACCGGCCACGGCCGGTTCCGCTTGATGGACTGAGAGCGTTTTTCGATGAGGGGGCGGTTTACCCTGAAAATGCTCCGATGGCCGGTCCGACGGACTCCGGCCGGCGTTTGTGCGAGGATGGGCTGGGCCGCGATCCGCGAGCCGAACCTTCCCAATGAGATGACAAGATGGCGGTAGTAATCAAGAAGGTCGGCGTGATCGGCTCGGGCCAGATGGGCAACGGCATCGCGCATGTGGTGGCGCTGGGCGGGTTCGACGTGGTGCTGAGCGATGTCTCGGCCGATCGCCTGAAATCGGCGATGGCCACCATCAACGGTAATCTGTCGCGGCAGGTGGCCAAGAAGATCATCACCGAGGACGCCCGCAAGCAGGCGCTGGCCCGGATCACCGCGGCCGAGAAGCTCGACGGCCTCTCCGATTGCGACTTGGTGATCGAGACCGCGGTCGAGAAGGAAGAAATCAAGCGCAAGATTTTTCTCGATCTGTGCGCGACGCTGAAGCCGGAGGCGATCATCGCCTCCAATACCTCGTCGATCTCGATCACCCGGCTGGCCGCGTCCACCGACCGGCCGGAGCGATTCATCGGCATTCACTTCATGAATCCGGTGCCGTTGATGGAGCTGGTCGAACTGATCCGCGGCATCGCCACCGACGATGCGACCTTCGATACCGCAAAGGATTTCGTCACCCGGCTCGGCAAGCATGTCGCGGTGTCGGAGGATTTCCCGGCCTTCATCGTCAACCGCATCCTGCTGCCGATGATCAACGAGGCGATCTATACGTTGTATGAGGGTGTCGGCAATGTCGAGGCGATCGACGCCGCGATGAAGCTCGGCGCGCATCATCCGATGGGACCGCTCGAACTGGCTGATTTCATCGGGCTCGATACCTGCCTGTCGATCATGCAGGTATTGCATGAGGGGCTGGCGGATTCGAAGTATCGGCCCTGTCCGCTGCTGGTGAAATATGTCGAGGCCGGTTGGCTTGGCCGCAAGACCCAGCGCGGTTTCTACGACTATCGCGGCGACAAGCCGGTCCCGACCCGCTAGGCCCTTTCCACCGACCGTTAACCGATCGCGGCTAAAGCTACCGCGACGGAGTTTTGCGCATGGATATGAGCCTGGTCACCGGCATTCTGGCCTCGAAGGCCGGCAGCGTGCAGATGCAAGTTGCCGCCACGATCCTGAAATCCAATGCCGATGCGGAGAAATCCGCGGTCGCCACGCTGCTCGGCGCGGCTCAGCAAAACCTGTCGTCGTTCGCCAATGTTGGCGCGGGCATCGGCGGAAATCTCGACGTTTCGGCCTAAAGGCCCGCGGCGACCGGCTTCACCGCAGCCTTGATCAGCTTCATCGCGTCGTCGCTGTCCCATTCCGCGGGACCCGCGATGGTGCCGATCTCGCAGCCGTTGCCGTCGACCAGCACCGAGGTCGGCATCCCGAGCGCCCGGCCGACGCTCTTAAGATCCTGGAACACCCTGGCCTTGGCGTCGCTAAAATAGCCGAGCCGGGTCAGCTTTTCGTCCTGAAGAAACTTCTTCGGCTTGTCGTGGTCGCGGGTGTCGATGTTGATCGCCACCACCTCGAAATTCGCGCTGCCGAGCTTGGCCTGCAAATTATCCAGCGCCGGCATTTCCTTGCGGCAGGGCACACACCAGGTCGCCCACAGGTTCACCAGAATGGTGCGGCCGCGCCAGTCCGACAGCTTTTTCGGCTGGCCGCCGGCATCCTCGAAGGCGAGGTCCGGGAGCTTCAGCGGCGCCGTCGCCATGGTCAGCGCGGCAACCTCGCCGTGCGCCAGCGGCGCCAGCTTCTGCGCAAGGTTGACTGCGGCGCGGCAGGCCGGATCGCCCGACGCATTGCGTTTCAGCCCGGCAATCCCGTATACCCCGGCCAATCCGATCAAACCGCCGACCGCGACGACGGCGACAATGATCGGGATGCGGCGGCTGGCGCCAGGTCGCTGCGGGGCGGGGTCGGGCAAGGTTTCATCCATCAGGATTTAATTACCGGCAGGCTGCGTCTGGTTGGAGGCGAATGTGAGATGACGGATTCGGGCGGCGCAGGGACGGGCATGATCGTGGACGGCACAGCATGAGCAACAAGATGTGGGGCGGCCGGTTCACCGAGCGTCCCGACGAGATCATGGAAGAGATCAACGTCTCGATCGACGTCGATCGCCACCTTTACGCCCAGGACATCGCGGCGTCCAAGGCCCATGCCGCGATGCTCGCCAAGCAAGGCATCATCACGGCGGTTGATGCGAAAAATATCGCCAAGGGTCTAGACACGATCCTGTCAGAGATCGGCCAGGACAAATTCAGCTTCAAGCGCGCGCTCGAAGACATTCACATGAATGTCGAGAGCCGGCTGTCGGACTTGATCGGCTCCGCCGCCGGACGGCTGCACACCGCGCGCTCGCGCAACGACCAGGTGGCCACCGATTTCCGGCTGTTCGTGCGCGATATCATCGACGACACCGACGCCGCGCTGGCCGCGTTCCAGCGCGCGCTGGTCGACCGCGCGATCGAGCATGCCGACACCGTAATGCCGGGCTTCACCCATCTGCAGACCGCCCAGCCGGTGACCTTCGGGCATCATCTGATGGCCTATGTGGAGATGGCGGCGCGGGATCGCGGCCGGTTCCAGGACGCCCGCAAGCGGCTGAACGAAAGCCCGCTCGGCGCCGCGGCGCTGGCCGGGACCTCGTTCCCGATCGACCGCGTCGCCACCGCGCAGGCGCTCGGCTTTGAGCGGCCGATGGCGAATTCGCTCGACGCGGTGTCGGACCGCGACTTCGTGCTGGAAACGCTGGCGGCGGCGTCGATCTGCGCGGTGCATTTGTCGCGCTTCGCCGAGGAGATCGTGATCTGGACCTCGCCGCTGGTCGGCCTGATCCGGCTGTCCGACAAATTCACCACCGGCTCCTCGATCATGCCGCAGAAGCGGAATCCCGACGCTGCCGAACTGGTGCGGGCGAAAACCGGCCGGGTGATTGGCGCGCTGACCGGGCTGTTAATCGTTATGAAGGGGCTGCCGCTGGCCTATCAGAAGGACATGCAGGAAGACAAACAGGGCGCGATGGAGGCCTTCGCCGCGCTGTCGCTGGCGATCCGGGCGATGACCGGCATGGTTGGCGACCTGGTCCCGGACCAGGAGCGGATGAAAGCCGCCGCCGGCGAGGGCTATGCCACCGCCACCGATCTGGCCGACTGGCTGGTGCGGACGCTGAAAATGCCGTTCCGCGACGCCCATCACGTCACCGGCCGGATTGTCGGCGTCGCCTTCAAGGCCGGGGTGGCGCTGCACGAATTGCCGCTGCAGCAGATGCAGGCGATCGAACCGCGCATCACCTCGGCTGCGTTGGCTGTGCTGAGCGTGGAATCGTCGGTGAAAAGCCGCGTCTCCTACGGCGGCACTGCGCCGAAGAACGTCCGCGCGCAGGCCAAGGCCTGGCTCAAGCGATTGGAAAAAGAGCGGAAATTAGGCTGATCCGGAGGCTGGCCGGAAAATACAATTTGACTCCGGGTCTCGCCAGAGCCCGGCAATCTTTGTATGGTGCCGCCGCAATTGGGGAAATCGACGTGAACCGCTCTGCCAGTCCATCGCGATGGGCCATCCTTGTTGTTGTCGCGGCATCCCTGGCCCTTGCCGGCTGCGGCCGCAAGTCCGGGCTGGATCTGCCGCCGGGCGCGGCGGGGGCGGCGACTCCCACGGCAGAGGCCGAGCCGGCGGCCAAGGGTGACGTGTTCGATCCTTCCTACGGAATCAATGCGCCTCCCAAAGCGGAGAAGGGTAGGAAGAAGTCCTTCATCCTCGATCCGCTGCTGGACTAGCCGCCAATGCGCCATTTCGATTATCGCGACGGCGTGCTTCACGCCGAGGGCGTGAATCTTGCGGCTTTGGCCGACTCGGTCGGCACGCCGTTCTACTGCTATTCCACCGCGACGCTGGAGCGGCACTACCGGGTGTTCACCGAGGCCTTCGCCGGCATCGACACGCTGGTGTGTTACGCCATGAAGGCCAATTCCAACCAGTCGGTGCTGCGCACCCTGGCGAAGCTCGGCGCCGGCGCCGACGTGGTCTCGGGCGGCGAGTTGAAGCGGGCGCTGGCGGCCGGAATTCCGCCGCAGAAGATCCTGTTCTCCGGCGTCGGCAAGACCGAGACCGAGCTGCGCGCCGCGCTGGCCCACGACATCCTCTGCATCAACGTCGAATCCGAGCCCGAACTCGAACTGCTGTCGCGGCTCGCCAGCGAGACCGGCCACACCGCGCGGATCTCGATCCGGGTCAATCCGGACGTCGATTCCGGCGGCCACGCCAAGATCTCCACCGGCAAATCGGAGAACAAGTTCGGCATTCCGCTCAGCCATGCCCGCGCGGTCTATGCCCGCGCAGCGTCGTTGCCCGGCATCCGCGTCACCGGCGTCGACATGCATATCGGCAGCCAGATCATCGATCTCGGTCCGATGGAAGCGGCGTTCCGGCTGCTCGCCGAATTCGTCACCGTGCTGCGCAGCGACGGCCACATCATCGGCCACGTCGATTTTGGCGGCGGGCTCGGGATTCCCTACTACGAGGATCGCGACGCGCCGCCGGAGCCCTTGGCCTATGCGGAGATGGTCAAGCGGGTGACGCACAATCTCGGCTGCACGCTGATGTTCGAGCCGGGCCGGATGATCGTCGGCAACGCCGGCATTCTGGTCAGCCGGGTGATCTATCTGAAGCGCGGCGATGGCAAGAATTTTGTGATCATCGACGCCGCGATGAATGATTTGATCCGTCCCACTCTGTACGAGGCCTATCACGAAATTTTGCCGGTGCGGGCTCCCGCGCCTGGTGCCACGACGATCGTCGCCGACGTGGTCGGTCCGGTCTGCGAGACCGGCGACTATCTCGCGCTCGACCGCAAATTGCCCGAGCCGAAATCCGGCGATCTGCTGGCGATTATGACCGCCGGCGCCTATGGGGCGGTGCAGGCCGGCAGCTACAACACCCGCGCGCTGGTGCCGGAAGTACTGGTCAATGGCGAACAATACGCTGTGGTGCGTCCGCGCATCGAGGTCGAGCAACTGATCGCGATGGATACGCTCGCGCCATGGCTGTGAGGCCCAACGGGGCTCGAAGGTGGATTGCAAGGGCGGGACCGCCATACGCGACTAAAAGATGGCGGTCCCGATCGCGCGATTGCAACTAGTGCCGGGAAGGGCGGCTTCGCCGACCTGCTCTGCGCGACAATTTCACCGTATCGATCTGCCGCGCCGCAGCAACGCAATCCATCGCTTAACCTAACTGATCAACCTTACCGCGGCGGAGGCGTGGAACTCGCTCTGCCCACCACCACGACTCCCGCCGCCTGCTCGAACGGCTTGATCGCGGTAGTAGTCGGACTCCTCGCCCGTCTTGCGCCTCAGCCCTTGTCGAGTTCGGCGAATACTTCGCGGGCGTGGCGGAAGCTGTCGACCCCAGCCGGCACCCCGGCATAGATCGCCACCTGCATGAAGATCTCGCGGATCTCGTCCTTGGTGACGCCGTTGGTCAGCGCGCCCTTGATGTGGATCCGCAATTCATGCGGCCGGTTCAGAATCGCGATCATCGCCAGATTGAGCATGCTGCGGGTCTTGCGCGGCAATTGCTCGCGGCCCCAGACCGCGCCCCAGCAATATTCGGTGACCAGTTCCTGGAACGGCTTGTTGAAATCGTCGGCGTTCTTCATCGCGTTCTCGACATAGGCCTCGCCCAGCACCGCCTTGCGAATTTCCAGTCCCTTGTCGTGTGTTGCCTTGTCCATCTTGTTTCCTCTAGTGGATGTGCGCGGACGTTACGGGGTCGGGCCGCCGCCGTCACGCTTTCGTGTTATGCGCGGCCGGGACAGGGTTTCCCGTCTCAAGGCGGTGCCTCATTGCCGCCTTTGTGCTAGGCTGCAGTTCGGCAACCCGGAGAGATTGTTGAGCGGCAGCATCCCTGACCCGTCGCAGGCCCCGCGCGATCACGACGCCGCGGCGCGGCTGCAATTGTCGCAAGCCCTGCAGCGATCGAAATTCGCGATCGCGTGGGAGCGTGGGTGGCCGTGTTTGGCGCGGTTTCTCAGCGTCACGGGGCTGTTTCTTGCGGTGTCTTGGGCCGGGCTGTGGCTGGCGCTCGCCCGCGCCGTCGGGCTTGCGCTCTTTGCGCTGCTGTTGCTGGCGGCGCTGTTTCCGCTGATTCGTTTTCGCTGGCCAAGCCGCGACGACGCGCTCGCCCGGCTCGACCGCAACAGCGGGATTCGGCATCGCCCCGCCACCGCGCTGACCGACACGCTGGCCTCGAGCGACCCGGTGGCGCAGGCGCTGTGGCAGGTGCAGCGCGAGCGCACGCTTGCCTCATTGAAGCGGATTCGCGCCGGGCTGCCGTCGCCACGGCTGGCGATCCACGATCCCTGGGCGCTGCGCGCCTTGGTCGCGGTGACGCTGGTAGCAACCTTCATCGCCGCGGGCGAAGAGCGTTCGGCGCGGGTCGCGGCGGCGTTCGATTGGAACGGCGTGCTGGCGCCCGCCAATGTCCGGGTCGACGCCTGGGTCACCCCGCCGCTCTACACCAACAAGCCGCCGATCATCCTGTCGGCGAGCAAGGACGCCGGCGCGCCGGTGCAAGGGGTGCTGCCGGTGCCGGCGGGCTCGACCCTGCTGGTGCGCTCCAGCGGCGGCAGTCTCGACGTCGCGGTCGGCGGTGGCGTCACCGCGGCCGAGTCGGCGACCGAAGCCCCGAAGGGCACCAGCGAGCGGCACTTCACGATTGCAGCCGACGGCACCGCACAGGTCCGCGCGCCGTCCGGACAGCCGCTGTGGAAATTCAGCGCGACGCCCGATCGCGCGCCAACGATCGCGCTGGCCAAGGACCCCGAACGTCAGGCCCGCGGCTCGCTGCAGATGTCCTACAAGCTCGAGGACGATTACGGGGTCACCGAGGCGCATGCGCTGTTCGCCTTGGCCGCGCCTGTTCCGACCAAACCCGGCGACGCCGCCAAGCCCGGCGGCCCGAACGCCGCGGCGCCGCGGCCGCTGTTCGAGCCGCCACAATTCGCGCTGGTGCTGCCGAATGCGCGGACCCGCAACGGCGTCGGTCAGACCGTCAAGGATCTCAGCGAGGACCCGTTCGCCGGCACCGACGTCACACTGACGCTGACCGCGAAGGATGAGGCCGGCAACAAAGGCAAGAGTGAGCCGTTCAGCATGCGGCTGCCGGAGCGGCTGTTCACCAAACCGCTGGCGCGCGCGTTGATCGAGCAGCGCCGGATTCTCGCGCTCGACGCCAACCAGAATGCCCAGGTCTACACCGCGCTCGACGCGCTGATGATCGCTCCGGAAGCCTTCACGCCCGAGGCCGGACAATATCTCGGCCTCTACACCGTGACCAACCAGCTCGAGCGGGCGCGCACCGACGATCAGCTGCGCGACGTGGTCGCCAGCCTGTGGTCGTTGGCGGTGACGATCGAGGACGGCGACATCACCGATGTCGACAAGGCGTTGCGCGCCGCGCAGGACGCGCTGAAGCAGGCGCTGGAGCGCGGCGCCAGCGACGAGGAAATCAAGAAGCTCACCGAGAATCTGCGCGCCGCGCTGGACAATTTCCTGCGCCAACTCGCCCAGCAGCAGCGCAACAATCCGCAGCAGCTGGCCCGCCCGCTCGACCCAAATACCAAGATGATGCGGCAGCAGGATCTCAACAACATGATCGAGCGCATGGAGCGGCTGTCGCGCTCCGGCGACAAGGACGCCGCCAAGCAATTGCTCGAACAGTTGCAGCAGATGCTGGAAAATCTGCAGATGGCGCAGCCGGGCCAGGCCGGCGACGGCGAAATGCAGCAATCGCTGAACGAACTCGGCGACATGATCCGCAAGCAGCAGCAATTGCGCGACAAGACCTTCAAGCAGGGCCAGGACCAGCGCCGCGACCGGATGCGCGGCCAGAAGGGCGAGCAGGGTCTCGGCGATCTGCAGCAGGACCAGCAAGGGCTGCGCGACCGGCTGAAGAAGCTGCAGGACGAACTGGCCAAGCGCGGCATGGGGCCGGGGCAGCAGGATCAGCAGGGCGAGGGCGAGGACGGTCTTGGCCAGGCGGATTCCGCGATGGGCGACGCCGATGGCCGGCTCGGCGAGGGCAATGCCGACGGCGCGGTCGACTCCCAGGGCAAGGCGCTGGAGGCGCTGCGCAAGGGCGCCCAGAAGCTCGCCGAGGCGATGCAGCAAGGCGACGGCGAAGGCCAGGGCGACGGCCCGGGCAACCGCCCCGGCCGCCAGCAAAGCGGCGGCAATCGCAGCGACCCGTTGGGCCGGCCGTTGCACGGCCGAGAATTCGGCGACGATCTGACCGTCAAGATCCCCGGCGAAATCGACGTGCAGCGGGTGCGGCGGATCCTCGAAGAACTGCGGCGCCGGCTTGGCGACGTCGCGCGGCCGCAGATCGAACTCGATTACATTGAGCGGCTGCTGAAGGATTACTGAGCGAGCGGTATCACCCCGCTGTCATCACCCGCGCGAGCGGGTGACCCAGTATTGCAGAGCGCTCGCGATATAGATGTGAAGCTGCGGCGTACGGGATCCCCGCTTTCGCGGGGATGACGGGGTATTAAACGGCGGGCTGCCCCGGTCCCCTCGTCAGCCCCGCTTCTTCGCCGCCAGCGCGTCGGCCACCGCGGTGCGGATGTCGGCCACCGAGAACGGCTTGGTGATGACGTCGTGGACGATGGCGTCTAGGCCGGAGGCGCGTTCACGCTGATCGGCGAAGCCGGTCATCAGCAGGATGGTGAGATTGGGGAAATCGCGCTTCACCGCCAGCGCCAGCGCGATGCCGTCCATGATCGGCATCTTGATGTCGGTCAGCAACAAGTCGAACGCGCCGTTCTCGCGGGTCAGGATTTCCAGCGCCTCGCCGCCGTCCTCGGCGGTGACGGTCTGGTGGCCGTCCATCGCGATGGCGCGCGCCACCAGCAGGCGCATCGATTCTTCGTCGTCGGCGATCAGTACACGCGGCATCGTACCGTCCTGAACAGGCGGCGGTCGCGGTGGCCGCCGGGCAATCGGAATCAAGCTTTAGGGAGCAATCCTATGCGCGCCCGGACGCCATGTCGCGCTTGGAGAAGAAGCGGACGTCGATGGCCCGGGCCTCGGCCGGCGGCGAGGCCAGCCGCGAGCGGAACCAGGCCTTTTCGCCCGGCTCCAGCACGGATTGTTCGAGCACCGCGTTCCAGGCGTAGATTTCGGTGCCGTGCTCGTCGCGGACCACGAAGCGCAGCCGCGGCAGGCTGACCGGCTTGCGGCCCTGGCCGATGATCAGGCCCTCGATCACCAGCACCGGCTTGTTTTCCACAGTCTCGGTCGTGATCTTGACGTCCTTGATCGCCAGGTCGCGCAGGTTCACTTCGAACCCGACCAGCTTGAAGAACGTCGCTGTCTGCGGCATCAGCCGCACCACATCGACGCGCCAGATCAGCAGCGCCATCACCAGC
Source organism: Rhodopseudomonas sp. (assembly GCF_013377015.1). Classification (GTDB taxonomy): domain Bacteria; phylum Pseudomonadota; class Alphaproteobacteria; order Rhizobiales; family Xanthobacteraceae; genus JARJEH01. The sequence continues at coordinate 16,998 of NZ_JACABA010000005.1, forward strand.
GCGCCCATCGCCGCGCAGGCGATCGGCGCGCTGAAAATCGATTTGACCGGCTTGAACAGATTGTCGACCGGCCGCAGCAGCCGCACCAGCAGCGACGGTCGGCGCGGCCGTGCGAACGATCGCGATTCGGCGATTTCCTCGACCGGTTGTTGCGACCAGCTTTCGGGTTCGGCGGCCTGCGAGAAAGCGGCGCTGGCCTCGGTCTCGGGCATCTCGGCAGTGATCGAGGGGCTCTCGACCACGGGGGTCTCCTCGTCGTCGCCGAGATCGCCCCAGCCCGGGTCGTTGTCGAGCCCCGCCGCTGGCTTGGCGTCCGCGGTCATCGCCGCGACCCGAACCTCGGTCTGGGCGGCGTCCTCGGCGTGGGCCAGCCAGACCTGCTTGCAGCGGGAACAGCGGACCGTGCGGCCGGCTTCGCCCAAAGTGGACGGATCGATCGCATAGGATGTCGTACAATGGGGACAGACGATGTGCATGAGCGAATCGCTACAATGATGCTGACCAGATCGTACCTCGCGTCCGTTAACGAACCGGAAACCATAACAGCGTCACAACCGGCGGGTCGGCCGGCGCCCTCGGCGCTGCCGTGGTGTTGCTTCTGGCGGCGCGCCGAAGCGGGCCGGCGGGCCGTGCCGCGCCATGGCGATCGCCGTCGCGCCAACCTCGAACGGAGCTGAATGTGGTTCGGTTCGAAAATGTCGGCCTCCGCTACGGGCTCGGACCGGAAATCCTGCGCGACCTCAATTTCGCGGTTCCGGCGCATTCATTCCAGTTCCTCACCGGCCCGTCCGGCGCCGGCAAGACCTCGCTGCTGCGGCTGCTGTTCCTGTCGCTGCGGCCGACCCGCGGTCTGGTCAATCTATTCGGTCACGACGTCTCACTGCTGAGCAAGGACGAAATCGCCGCGCTGCGGCAGCGGATCGGCATCGTGTTGCAGGATTTTCGCCTGCTCGACCACATGACCACCTATGAAAACGTCGCGTTGCCGTTCCGGGTGATGGGCCGCGACGAATCCAGCTACCGCCGGGAAGTCATCGATCTCTTGAAATGGGTTGGACTCGGCGAACGGATGGATGCGCTGCCGCCGATCCTGTCCGGCGGCGAGAAGCAGCGCGCCGCGATCGCGCGGGCGGTGATCGGAAGGCCGCATCTGTTGCTGGCCGACGAGCCGACCGGCAATGTTGATCCGACCCTGGGGCGGCGGCTGCTACGGCTGTTCATCGAGTTGAACAAGTCGGGCACCGCGGTGATCATCGCCACCCACGATATCGCGCTGATGGATCAGTACGAGGCGCGGCGGCTGGTGCTGCATCAGGGACGACTGCACATCTATGAGTAGGCAGGGCAGTGAATCGAATTGAAGACCAGCACGACGCGTTGATGGACCTCGGACATGAACGTCCGCAGGTTCCGGCGAAGGCGCGCAATTTGTCGCCGATCGTGCCGCGGGCTTCGATCGCCGGCCGCGCCTTGGTCGCGGTGGTGGCGATCATGACCTTCCTGGCGTCGATTACCACCGGCGCGGTGCTGCTGATCAGCGCCTCGGCCAGCGAATGGCAGTCCGAGGTCGCCAGCGAAATCACCATTCAGGTCCGTCCCGTCGCCGGTCGCGACCTCGAGCGCGACGTGGTCGCGGTGACCGAAGCGATCCGGAGCCAGCCGGGCGTCGTCGAGGTCCGGCCCTACACCAAGGACGAGTCCGCCAAGCTGCTTGAGCCGTGGCTGGGAACCGGTCTGTCGCTCGACGAACTGCCGGTGCCGCGTCTGATCGTGGCGCGAATAGCGGCCGCGGGCGGGCTCGATCTTGTCGATTTGCGCCGCCGGGTGAGGGAGCTGGCGCCGTCGGCCAGCCTCGACGATCACCGCGCCTGGATCGAGCGGATGCGGTCGATGACCGGCGCCACCGTGATCGCGGGGCTGGCGATCCTGGCGCTGGTGATCGTCGCGACCATCATCTCGGTGTCGTTCGCGACTCGCGGCGCGATGGCGGCGAACCGGCCGATCGTCGAAGTGCTGCATTTCGTCGGCGCCTCCGACCGCTATATCGCCGACCGCTTCTTCCGGCATTTCCTGATGCTCGGATTGCAGGGCGGCGTGATCGGTGTCGGCGCCGCGATGCTGGCCTTTGGATTCTCCGAATCGATCGCGACCTGGTTTTCCGGCACCCCGGTCGGAGACCAGTTCGCGGCCTTGCTGGGGACGTTTTCGCTGCGGCCGCTCGGCTATCTGGCGCTGGCCGCGCAGGGCGTGCTGATCGCGGCGATCACCGCGCTGGCGTCGCGCCGGACCTTGTTCGCCACGCTCAATGCGATCGACTGAGGTGTCCGTCGGACTATCCAGCAAGAAGAGAAAAAGCGCCCGGCAAATCCCCCTGACGCCGGACATGGAGACGCATTAACGCCACCGGTCCGACTCCAATTCGCCGGAAAACGCCTTATATTTCCGACGTTTTGCAGCGGTCCCGGGTGGTTCGCCGAAAGAGACCGAAGCGCCATCCCGCAATCGGAGTATATTAGGATCGAATGAATCCGCAGGCCGACCAGCATCCGTCGAAAGCCGCGCCCGGTCGCTCCGCGCGTCAGCCCAGCCGGCTGCGCGCCGCGATCGTTGCCATGCTGGCGCTGGGTTTCCTCGGCATGGCCGCCGGCTTCGTTGCGTTTCTGTCGCAATTGCGGATCGCCGAATTGAAGCCGGACCGCAACGCCGACGGCATCGTGGTGCTCACCGGCGGTTCGTCCCGGGTGTCGGACGCGATCGAATTGCTCGCCGGCGGCTTCGGCAAGCGGCTGCTGATCTCCGGCGTCCATCGGGCCAACGGCGTCAGCGATATCTCGCGCTCGCTGCCGGACAGCCAGGGCTGGCTGACCTGCTGCGTCGATCTCGACCGCTCCGCTGTCAACACCCGCAGCAACGCCGCCGAGACCAGGCGTTGGGCCCACGAGCGCGGCTTCAAATCGCTGATCGTGGTGACGTCGAACTATCACATGCCGCGGGCGATCGTCGAAATGTCACATGCCATGCCGGAGATCGAGCTGATCCCGTTCGCGGTGGTGGGTGACAAATGGCGCGAAGATCCATGGTGGACAAGTGGCGGAACGTTCAGGCTGCTGTTATCGGAATATGCCAAATACATCGCCGCGGAGCTGCGGGTGCGGCTGGCGCATCTCGGCATTGAACTTTCGCCGGATGCCGTCGAGCCGGGTCCCGAAGCGCTCAATCACCGCAAGCCGGCGACCGCTCTCGCCAACTGATCGGGTCATTCGATGGTATCGATTTTCTTGCGTTCGCTGGTCTTCAACGTGCTGTTCTATCTGCTGCTGGCGTTCTGGGTGCTGCTCGGCATCCCGACCTATCTGATGCCGCGCTGGGCGATCATGAACATCGCCAAATATTGGGGCCGCAGCAGCATCTGGCTGATGCGGGTGGTGTGCAACACCAAGGTGGAATATCGCGGCCTCGAGAAGATCCCGCAGGGACCGCTGATCGTCGCCTCGAAGCACCAGTCGATGTGGGAGACTTTCGCGCTGCTGCAGTTTTTCGACCAGCCGCTCTACATCCTGAAGCGCGAACTGCTCTATATCCCGCTGTTCGGCTGGTACCTGATCAAGTCGCACATGATCGGTGTCGATCGCAGTGCCGGCGGCCGTTCGCTGAAGCCGATGGCGCAACGGGCGGGCGAGGAGGTCCGGCGCGGCCGGCAGCTGATCATCTTTCCGGAGGGCACCCGGACCGCGGTCGACGCGGCGCCGAACTACAAAACCGGCGTCGGCCAGATCTATGTCGATTGCAACGTGCCGTGCCTGCCGGTGGCGCTGAATTCCGGGCTGTTCTGGCCGCGCCGGATGTTCATGCGCTATCCCGGAACGCTGGTGGTGGAGTTCCTCGATCCGCTGCCGGCCGGATTGCCGCGCAAGGAATTTCTGACCCGGGTCAGCACGGCGATCGAGACCGCCACCAACCGGCTGGTGGAAGACGCGCGGCGCGAGCAGGCGCAATTGTTCGGCCGGGTGCCGAGCACGTCGCGCAAGGCGGCACCGCGTCCCACCACCTGATCCAGCAACGGATTGTCGAATAGAGTGTGGACCGGTTTCAGCTCCCCAGCGCGCCGGGAGAGGTGAAACGCACGCGCGGCGAGGTGGCTTGATCTCGGCGAATCGGAATTTAGCGATGCGGCGCGACGTCGTCTCGCAGCCGCAGCGCTAATTGGTGCAATTGCGGATCGGGACAGCCCTGCGCTTCCAGCGCCTGCACGGTCGCCAGCACGTAGTCCCGGTTGGCGCCGGAGCGGCCGTGGCCCTGGCGGACGTAGCGGACCTGCTCGGCCAGCGACAGCCGTCCGGCATATTGCACATGGCCGCGATCGACCACATAGGCCAGCGCGCTGACCCGGCTGCGGGCGTCGTCGTGCAGCCACACCGAGCGCATCACTTCGCGATAGACGTTGGTGGTTTGCTCGCGCGCCCGCAGATAGGCGATGGTAGCGTCGCGGCGCTCGGCGGCGACGCGGAATGCGATGCCGCGGCAGGCGCCGCCGCGATCGAGCCCGAGCACCAGGCCCGGCCGTTCCGGCGTGCCGCGATGGTCGAACGAATAGACGCACAGCGCGCGGTGTTCGCCGATCAGCCGGGCCGGGACCTGCTCGACGAAGTCGAAGCCCGGCCGCCACATCAGCGATCCATAGCCGAACACCCAAAGATCGCCGCTGGCAGCTTCGGGTTCCGGCAGGTTTTTCGGGGACATCGTGGTTGCACCGCTCAATTGACAAAATCTGTGCTGTAAGGTCGCCGGATGTCAGACATCACCCTCGCGCCTCGCCGCCGGCTTTGGCCGGTATTCATTGCGCCCGCTTTGCTGCTGATCGCAGCGATCGGCTGGAGCGCGTTCTGGTTTTACACGGCGTCCAAGGTCGATCAATCGGTCGACAGCTGGCGCGCCCGCGAAGCCGCCTCCGGCCGGGTGTTCGATTGCGGCGACCGCTCGGTCGTAGGCTTCCCGTTCCGGCTCGAGGTGCGCTGCGCCAATGCCAGCGTCGCCTTGGTTTCGCAGACCGCCGCGCAGGCCACGAGCCAGACCCCGCTCACCGCGAAGCTGGGCGAAATCCTGGTGGTGTCGCAGATCTATGACCCACGGTTGTTGATCGCCGAATTCAAGGGGCCGGCGAGCTTCGCCGATCGCGGCCAGCCGACCTCGATGACCGCGAGCTGGAAAACCGCGCGCAGCAGCGTGGTCGGCCTGCCCGGTCCGCCGCAGCGTGTCGCGCTGGTGTTTGATGATCCCGCGCTCGATCGCGTCGCCGGGGCGGTGCCGACGCCGCTGGCGCGCGCCCGCCATGCCGAACTGCATGGCCGGCTGGTCGAGGGCGCAACCCCCGGACAGAAGCTGATCGAAGCCGATCTGCAGCTCGCCGGCGCCAGCGTGCAGGACGTCCATCCGCTGCTGGCCGAGAGTTTCGATGCCGAGGTTCGCGCTTTGCTCAGCGGGCTGCAGGATTTCGCGCCGAAACCTTGGCCAGTGCGGTTTCGCGAGATCCAGGCCGCGGGCGGCCGGATCGAATTCACCAAGGCGCGGATTCAACAGGGCGAGATGATCGCGGTGGCTACCGGGTCGCTCGGGCTGACCGCGGCCGGCAATGTCGACGGCGAATTGCAGATGACGGTGGCCGGGATCGACAAGGTGGTGGCGACGCTCGGCATCGACAAAATGCTCGAGCAGGGCGTGCCGCAGGCGACGCTGGACCGGGTCGCCCCCGGAGTCCGCGCCAAGGATCTCAACAATCTGATGGGCGCGCTCGACCGCGCGATCCCCGGTCTCGGCAATGTGGTCCGCAAGAACGCCAATGTCGGCGTCGCCGCCGGCATCAACGCGCTCGGCAAGGAGGCGGTGCTGGAAGGCAAGCCGGCCCGTGCCTTCCCGCTGCGCTTCGTCGACGGCGCGGTGATGCTCGGCCCGCTGAAAGTGGCGCAGGTGCAGCCGCTGTTCTGAGCGTCATTCCGTGCTGGTCTGGCCTGCCCGCAGCGATTTGCTGATGCGGGTCACGATGGCGTCGTAAGTCGACGCCTGGTCGGCCGGATAGTTCAGCGACATGCAATGCACGGTATCGCGGATGAAGTTGCAGCGCTGGTAATAGATGTCGTTGCCGCGTTTGCCAGACACCGCGAAGAAATTCGCCGTGACCTGTTTGTAGGTCGCGCCCTGGTGGTCGACATACTCTTCGAGATAGCTCTTCGGCGTGTTGTCCATGGCATTGTAGCTGGCGTAGATCGACAGCTCCGCCCGGCCGTCGCTGCTGTGGAAGCGCCGGCCGTCGTTGTTTTCCGGTGGCGGATCGATCACGCTGAAAATATCGGCCGGATAGTCGACGATCGTGCCGAACCGCGCGTTGGCGTAGCTGGTCCAGCGCGGAGCACCGGCGGCCGGGGTGGCTGCCGGCGCGTTGGCGTCGCTCTTTGTGGCGAGACGGTCCTTGGCGCAGGCGAGCAGCGCCGGAATCGCCTCGGCGCTGAAGTGGTAGATCGCCACCACGTTGACCGCTTTCGGATCGGCTTGCGACTGCACCACGACGAACTCGTTGCGGGCCGCCGCCACCATCTCCAGAAACGCCTGCGGGTTGCTCCGGGCCGTGAGGGTGAAATCGGTCGTGGTCGGTCGAGGCGTCGCGTAGTCGACGTCGCCCTCGAATGCGCGGATCGTCAGCCAGTCGCCGTTGCCGGTCTCCTTGCCGGCGAACACGCGCAGCGGCGCCGTCGGCGTGGCTTCCCGTTCGTCCGGTGCTTCCAGCCGGATGAAGGCGCCTGCCGCGGTGATGCCGATATCCAGCCGGTGGCTGGAGCCTTCCTCGCGGAAGTAGCACGCGGTCAGCCCGCGATCGGAGCGGCCGATCTCGATCTTGCGAGCCCGGTCGAAGGTTGCGGTCTTGGTCAGGGCGCCGACCGGATCGACGGTGGTCGCCGGTTGGGTCCAGGCGGGCGCAAGCGCCCCCGGTACGACGATGCAGGTGACGCTAGCCAGCGCTGCGGTCGCTGCGATCAAATTCGGCAGGCGATATCCCGACATAACCCATCTCCCGGCTTTGCGCGCGACGTGTCGCCGACGGTTGACTGTCGGCCGGTCGCCCCGCAGCGGCATTGACACGGCGCAAGCAGGCCGGCGCAGCCGCGGCCACTCAGGCGTGTAGCCCCGGCGCTTCCTGGCCGGTGCGGGCGACGTATTCGGTATAGCCGCCGCCATATTGGTGGATGCCCTCCGGCGTCAGCTCCAGCACCCGGTTCGACAGCGCGGCGAGAAAATGCCGGTCATGCGAGACGAACAGCATGGTGCCCTCATATTCCGACAGCGCCTTGATCAGCATTTCCTTGGTGGCGATGTCGAGATGGTTGGTGGGCTCGTCCAGCACCAAGAGGTTCGGCGGATCGAACAGCATCTTGGCCATCACCAGCCGTGCCTTCTCGCCGCCGGATAGAACGCGACAGCGCTTCTCGACGTCGTCGCCTGAAAAGCCGAAGCAGCCGGCCAGCGCCCGCAGCGAGCCTTGCCCGGCCTGCGGAAACCACTGCTCCAGCGATTCGAATACGGTGAGTTCGCCGTCGATCAGGTCCATCGCGTGCTGGGCGAAATAGCCCATCTTGACGCTGCCGCCGAGCGCCACGGTGCCGTCGTCCGGTTCGGTCGCGCCCGCCACCAGCTTCAGCAGCGTCGACTTGCCGGCGCCGTTGATTCCCATCACCGCCCAGCGCTCGCGGCGGCGGACCTGGAAATCCAGCCCGTCATAGATCCGGCGGCTGCCATAGCCCTTCTGCACGTTCTTCAGGCTGACCACGTCCTCGCCGGAGCGCGGCGCCGGCAGGAAGTCGAACGCCACGCTCTGGCGCCGTTTCGGCGGCTCGACCTTCTCGATCTTCTCCAGCTTCTTGACCCGGCTCTGCACCTGGGCGGCGTGCGAGGCGCGCGCCTTGAAGCGCTCGATGAAGTTGATCTCCTTGGCCAGCATCGCCTGCTGGCGCTCGAACTGCGCCTGCTGCTGCTTTTCGCTGAGCGCGCGCTGCTGTTCGTAGAATTCGTAATCGCCCGAATAGGAGGTCAGGGTGCCGCCGTCGATCTCGATGATCTTGTTGACGATGCGGTTCATGAACTCGCGGTCGTGCGAGGTCATCAGCAGCGCGCCCTCGTAGCCCTTGAGAAACTGTTCCAGCCAGATCAGGCTTTCGAGATCGAGATGGTTGCTCGGCTCGTCGAGTAGCATGGCGTCGGGCCGCATCAGAAGAATCCGCGCGAGTGCGACGCGCATCTTCCAGCCACCCGACAGGGAGCCGACGTCGCCGTCCATCATCTCCTGGGTAAAGCTCAGGCCGGCCAGCACCTCGCGGGCGCGGCCTTCCAGGGCGTAGCCGTCGAGTTCCTCGAAGCGGTGCTGCACCTCGCCATAACGCTCCAGGATGCTTTCCATCTGATCGGCCTGGTCGGGATCGGCCAGCGCGTGCTCGAGCGCCGACAGTTCGGCCGAGACGGCGGCGACCGGGCCGGCGCCGTCCATCACCTCGGCGACCGCGCTGCGGCCCGCCATTTCGCCGACATCCTGGCTGAAATAGCCGATGCTGACGCCGCGCTCGACCGAGACCTGGCCCTCGTCGGGCAGTTCCTGGCCGGTGATCATCCGGAACAGGGTGGTTTTGCCGGCGCCGTTGGGGCCGACCAGGCCGACCTTCTCGCCCTTCAGCAGGGTCGCCGAGGCCTCGATAAAGACCAGCTGGTGGCCGTTCTGCTTGGAAATATTGTCGAGACGGATCATGGGTCCACGGGGTTCGGAAAGGGGTTGCCGGCCCTTAGCCCATGTGGAGCATCGGTGGAAGGGTGTTGCGAATCGAAAGCCGTCGGTCGGAGGGGCGCGCGCCTCAGGAATGTAGGTTGAGATCGATGTTGTTGCGCGCAGCAAACAGCGCCGCCTGGGTCCGATTGGCGACGTCCAGCTTCTGGATCACGGTCGCCACCTGAGCCTTGACGGTATTGACGCTGATCCCCCGCGCCTTGGCGATCTCCAGATTGCTCATGCCGCGCGCCAGATAGGCCAGCAGTTCGACCTGACTCTTGCTCAGCCGGTCGAGTTGTTTCTCATCACGACCGCCGGTGTCACGAATCTGATTGGGATATCGTTCCTTCGGCCGCGACAGGGTTTCGGCGATGGCGCGCCGGACCGTGCTGGTGATGGCAGCGTCGAGCTGTGCCGAGGCTGCGTCGCCCATGCCCACCATCAATGCCGACAGGTCGCTGCGCCCTCTCAACGCCACCGAGATATCGATATGGAGCACGACGGTTACCGGCAGCTCGACGGATTTCGGAAATGCGACAACCAGGAGCCACTCGGTACCGCTCACGCCCTGCTGCCGGCAGATGGTGGAAAAGAAATCGATCTTGCGTTCGAGCAAATTCTTGAAGCCGCGCAGCAGCTCGATTGAATGCGGATCCGGTCGGATGCAGCGTTCAAAATAATTGTCGCCGACGTTGACACTGGCATGAGCCGCCGACTTGGCGGCCCTCGCCTTCCAGCCGTCGCTCAGTTCGACGATGTTGCCGGATCGATCGAGAACGACGCCGGTGATTTCAATGTCTTTGAGGATCGTACTGATCTCGTGGTGGACCATCAAGCTCCCCATACGCGAGGCTCAGCGTCTTTTGATTCATGATTCGATCAAAGAAAATCGTTGACGCAAATCAAACTCCCCGCGCGAGCCCGGCCCGGGTCAGCCGACTGGAATACCAGATGAGACGCATCGCTTTTCTAAGGCCGGTTCACCCGAAAGGATGTGAAATCCACCCGAAGTGATGGTCTCGGTTTCACCCATCGTTCTCGGGCGCGCATTCATGGTGACACGCCGACAGAAAGGTTCGGCGTCACAACATGCGTAGTCCAGAAGGATAAAAGTCAATGTCAGGAATTGTTCTCTCCAACGCCGTCCGTCAGAACCTGTCCTCTCTGCAGGCCACCGCGGATTTGCTCGCAACCACCCAGAGCCGTCTGTCGTCCGGCAAGAAGGTCAACACCGCTCTCGATAACCCGACCAATTTCTTCACCGCCGCCTCGCTCGACAGCCGGGCCAGCGACATCAACAACCTGCTGGATGGCATCGGCAACGGCGTGCAGATTCTGCAAGCCGCCAACACCGGTATCACCTCGTTGAACAAGCTCGTGGACAGCGCCAAGTCGATCGCCAACCAGGCGCTGCAGACCACCGCTGGCTATTCGACCAAGTCGAACGTTTCGACCACGGTCACCGGCGCCACCGCCGACGATCTGCGCGGCACCACCACCTACACCAGCACCTCTGCGCTCGGTAACGTGCTGTATGACGGCACCGCGGCCGGTGCGACCGCGATCACCAGCGCTACGAAGCTGGGTGGATCTTCGACCGCCGTCACGGGCTCGTCGATCTCCAACAACGGTACCGGTTCGCCGGCGCTGTCGACCTCGACGCTGCTCTACGACGCCGCTTCGGCGACGGGCGCTCTGAGCACGAAGGCGAACACCCAGTTCACCGATGGCTCGACGATCAACGTGAACGGCAAGACCATCACCTTTAGCGCCACCGCCTATACGCCAGGCACCGTGCCGAGCGGCTCTACCCAGCTCGGCGCCGGTTCGCACGTGACCCAAGACAATACCACGGGCAACCTGACCGTTTACATGGGCACTTCCGCCACCACTTCGACCGCGACCCTCGGAGATCTGTTGGCGGCCGTCGACGTCGCCAGCGGCGCGCAGACGATCACCGGTGTCACTTCCGGCGTGGGTACGCTCGGCGGTGGTACCGCCAGCTCGGTCACGGCCGGCACGGCGCCCGCGGGTAATCTCGTGCTGCAGACCTCCACCGGCGGCAGCCTCAACATCACCGGCAAAGCCGATATCCTGCACGCGCTCGGTTTGACCGGGTCGGTGGGCGGCAGCGATGCGACAGTCACGGCGAGCCCGACCAGCGCCGCTGGTTACCTGGGTTCGGCGGTCAAGGACGGCTCGACCCTGGTGGTCGACGGCAAGACCATCACCTTCAAGAACGAACGGTCGACCGACGTCAATGCGACGCCGACCGGCTTCGGCAAGACCGGCCATCTGGCGACCGACGGCAACGGCAACTCCACCGTGTTCCTGCAGGATGCGACGGTTGCCGACCTGCTGACGGCGGTTGACCTTGCCTCCGGCGTCAGCACCGCGACGATCGCGACCACGACCGCTACGGTGACGACCAGCGGCGCGAACGGGGTATCTTCGTCGGTTGTGTCGGGCGCTCTGAAGCTCTCTACCGGAACGGCAAAGGACCTCTCGATCGCCGGTACCGGCAATGCCCTGGCCGCGCTCGGTCTCTCCGGCCCGACCGGCACCGACACTTCGTTCAACGCCTCGCGTACCGCGAGCGCTGGCGCGGTGAGTGGTAAGACCTTGACCTTCAGCTCGTTCAACAACGGCACGGCGGTCAACGTCACCTTCGGCGACGGCACCAACGGCACCGTCAAGTCGCTGGCTCAGCTCAACGTCCAGTTGGCGGCCAACAACATGGTGGCGGCGGTCGACAACTCGACCGGAAAGCTGACGATCTCGACGTCGAACGACTACGCCTCGCATACGCTGGGCGGCAGCGAAGGCGGCGCGATCGGCGGCACCCTGAGTTCGTCCCTGACCTGGACGGTCCCATCGGCGCCGGTGGCCGACGTTAATGCGCAGACCACCCGCGCGGGCCTCGTCAAGCAGTTCAACGACGTCATGGACCAGATCACCACCACGGCCCAGGACGCCTCGTTCAACGGCGTCAACCTGCTGAACGGCGACAACCTGAAGCTGGTGTTCAACGAAACCGGCAAGTCGACAATCCAGATCCAGGGCGTCACCAACAACCCGACCGGCCTCGGCCTGTCGAGCCTGACCTCCGGGACCGACTTCATCGACAACAACGCCACCAACGGCGTGCTGACCAAGCTGGGCACTGCATCCACCACGCTGCGCGCTCAGGCCTCGGCGTTCGGTTCCAACCTGTCGATCGTGCAGGCGCGCCAGGCCTTCTCCAAGGATCTGATCAGCGTGCTGCAGACCGGCTCGTCGAACCTGACGTTGGCCGACACCAATGAGGAAGCGGCCAACAGCCAGGCGCTGTCGACCCGCCAGTCGATCGCGGTGTCCGCGCTGTCCTTGGCCAACACCTCGCAGCAAAGCGTGCTGCAGCTGCTGCGCTAAGCGCTTTGAAAATTGGAGACGGCGGAAGCAATTCCGCCGTCTCTTCCACCAACCAACCGGCTGCAACGATCGCTCGGAGAGAATCCATGGCCCTGAAGGTGAAGATGATGCCCTACGAGCGGATCTTCATTGGGGCCACCACCGTGACGAATTGCTGGTCGGAGCCGGCGAAATTCACCATCGAAGGCAGCGCGCCGGTGCTGCGCCAGGCGCATGCGATGCTCGAAGAGCGCGCCGACACCACGCTGAAGCGGGTCTATCTCTGCGTTCAGAAATTGTATCTCGGCTGCGATGGCGCCACGCCGGCGCAGTATTTCGCTCTGGTCTCGGCCTTGCTGGCGGAGATGCCGCAGGCGGCGACGACGGTCGCCCAGGCCAATTCCGAGATCGCCAACGGCTCGTATTACGGCGCGATCCGGGAATACCGGAAGCTGCTCGACAGCGAATACCCGCAACGCGACTGGGCCGCCGAACTCACCGGGATGTTCCAGCCGGACCCGAAGGCCGCGCCGGAGGTGATCCGCGCACCGCGCCGCGGCCGGCCGCCGCGCAAGGCGCAGGTCGCGGAACCCGAACTCGCCGACGCGTAGCGCTGCCTTCAGGATAGTCGGTCTGCCTCATTCCGCTCCCGGGTCATTCCGGGGCGCGAGCCCATTGGACGAGCGAACCTGGAATCTTGCGGCGAGGCTATCTTCGCCGTTTTCCCTCACTCGCCGTCGGGCAGCACCGCGTTGCTCGGCGTCTGGCGGTCGGAAATCTGCATCCCGAATAGGCTGCCGATCAGCTCGACCGCGACCCGCGCGGTGCGGCCGCGCTCGTCGAGGAACGGATTGAGTTCGACGATGTCGAGCGAGCGCACCAGTCCGGAATCGTGCAGCAACTCCATCACCAGATGCGCCTCGCGATAGGTCGCGCCGCCCGGCACCGTGGTGCCGACTCCCGGCGCCAGCTCGGGATCGAGGAAATCGACGTCGAACGAGACGTGCAGCACGCCGTCCTGGGCCTTGACCCGATCGATCACCCGGCGGATCAGCACGCCGACGCCGAATTCGTCGATCGCCCGCATGTCGGCGATCGCGATCTGGCGCTTGCGCACCAGATCTTTTTCCAAGGGATCGATCGAGCGGATCCCGAACAGGTCGAGCCGGTCGGGGTTGATCGAGGCGCGCGGCTGGTCGCCGAGCAATTGATCGAAGCCGGGCTCGCCGCACAAGAATGCCGCCGACATGCCGTGCATGTTCGCGGTCATCGTCGTGGCGGGTGTGTTGTAGTCGGCATGGGCGTCGAGCCACAGCACGAACAGCGGCCGGCCTGATTCTGCGCAGTGGCGCGCCACGCCGTTCACCGATCCCATCGACAGGCTGTGATCGCCGCCCATGAAGATCGGCACCGCGCCCGAACGCGCCAGCTGATAGGCATGTTCGCTGACCGTGCCGATCCAGGCCCGGATCTCGTCATAGAATTTTGCGTTCGGCGGCAGCAGCAGGCTGGCGTCGACAGCGGCCGGCGCCAGATCGCCATGGTCCTCGACCGCAAAGCCGAGCTGCTCCAGCACTCGACCGATGCCGGCGGTGCGCAGCGCCGCCGGGCCCATCAGCGTGCCGCGCTGGCCGGCGCCGATCTCGATCGGCACCCCAAGCAGGGCGATAAGCCCTGGCGCGTTCGATGCAGTCGATGCGCCGGATGATGACATGCGCGGGGCCGCCTTCGCTGCAGCAGATGCGGAAAGGATCAGACCTTGAAATAGGCGATCTGATGCGTGCTCGCCAGCAAACGCCCGCCGGCGGACCACAGTTCCCCGGTCTGGTCGGCGTAGCTCTTGTGAAAGATCTTGGCGTCGGCGACGCCGAGCACCGCGGTGGAATCCTCGGCCGCGAGGTCGGCGGCGTCGGCATGGAAATAGGTCGTCATCGACATCGTGCCGAACGGCACGATCTCGCCGCGGACATGGAAGATCCGGGCGAAGAACGCGTCAGCGATCGCCGCCAGCGACACTGCGTCGATCTTGCGCGGCACGCGGTTGCCGATCCACACCTTGGTGTGGGCGCTGGCGGGCGCGTCGTGCGGCGCGCCACCGAATTTCGGGGTGCTTTCGACGAAACGAAACTCGAACTGCCTGATCCAGGGCGCAGCGCCTGCGCTGCCGAACACCGGCGTCTGCTCGTAGGACGGGGTGTCCGGCAGCCCGGCGGGCTGGTGCGACCAGGTCGACCGGCGCAGAGCGAACACCGCGGTGGCGAAGGCCAGAACGTCGTCGTTCCCTTGCGTGAGTTCGACCGACCAATGCTGGCTTGAGCGGTTCGCCTTGATCAGGCGCAGATCGAGATCGAACGGCCCGGTGCCGATCGGCGCGCAGAAATTGACGGTGAAGGCCAGCGGATCGCCGGCGCGCTCGGGATGATCGAGCAGCGCACGCAGCATGGTCGCGGCGGTGACGCCGCCGAACGGACCGACGAAGGCGCGGTAGTCGTCACTGACGTGGCCGATCCAGCGGCCGTTTTCGGGCGTAACCCTGGTGGCGAAATCGAACGGGTCGGCGGCACCGTCCTGGACCTTGGCGTGCATGTTGTCTCCATTGTGGCGATGCAGGTTGGCCCCGCATTCCGTCTCATTCAATCAAGTTAGACGTGACGATCCTGTCGCAGTTGGACGACGCTGAAGTGGTCATTCCGGGGCGCGAGAGCGTCGCTCGAGCGAACCCGGAATCTTGCGGTCCTGCCGTGTAGCGAGATTCCGGGTTCGCACGCGGCTGGCGCCGCGCGCGCCCCGGAATGACGGGGGAGATGCGGTAGGATGGATCGACACCGCCCAACTGGCCCACGCTCAGCGCAGCGCCTGCCGTGGGGATGATTGCTGCGCGGCGGGCCTGCTCGGTACGTTCCAGATCTCCTCGGCATATTCGCGGATGGTGCGGTCGGACGAGAACCACGCCATTCGCGCGACGTTGAGAATGCCGGCGCGGGTCCAGGCCGGGCCGGCGCGCCAGCGCGCGTCGATACCGCGCTGGGCCTCGAAGTAGCTGTCGAAATCGGCGCTGACCATGTAGTGGTCGAGGTGCCGCAGCGCGTGCGCGATCGACGCGAAGCGGGCCGGATCGTCAGGCGAAAACGCGCCAGCATCGATGGCGCGGATCGCCCGGGCCAGATGCGGCGAGCGCGTGATCACATCGTTGGCGTCCAGCCCCTGCGCACGGCGTGCCACCACTTCGAGCGCTTCCATGCCGAAGATCGCGATGTTCTCGGCGCCGACATGATCGCGGATCTCGATATTGGCGCCGTCCAGCGTGCCGATGGTCAAGGCGCCGTTCAACGCCAGCTTCATGTTGCCGGTGCCCGAGGCTTCCATCCCGGCGGTCGAGATCTGTTCCGACAGGTCGGCGGCGGGGATGATGACTTCGGCCAGGCTGACATTGTAGTCGGCCATGAACACCACCTTCAGCCGTCCGGCGATCGCCGGGTCGTTGTTGACCACCTCGGCGACGTCGTTGATCAGCTTGATGATCAGCTTGGCGTAGCGATAGCTCGCCGCCGCCTTGCCGGCGAAGATCTTGACCCGCGGCACCCAGTCGCGCTGCGGCTCGTCCTTGATCGCGTAATACAGTGCGACGGTCTCGAGAATATTGAGCAACTGCCGCTTGTATTCGTGGATACGCTTGATCTGCACGTCGAACAGTGCGCTGGCGTCGATCTTGATGCCGTTACGCTCGGCGATCAGCCGGGCCAGCGCCACCTTGTTGCGGTGCTTGACGTCGCGGAACTCCTGCTGGAACGCATTGTCGCCGGCGAACGCTTCGAGCCGTTCAAGCCGCGATGGGTCGTCCAGCACCTCCTCGCCGCAGGTCGCGCGCAAAAGGTCGGTCAGCCCCGGATTAGCCAGCATCAGCCAGCGCCGGAAGGTGATGCCGTTGGTCTTGTTGGTGATGCGGCCCGGATAGAGGTGATTGAGATCGTGGAACACGGTCTCCTTCATCAGGTCGGAATGCATCGCCGAAACGCCGTTGATCCGGTGCGAGCCGATGAAGGCGAGATGCCCCATCCGCACCCGCCGTCCGGCGCGCTCGTCGATCAGCGAAACCGAGGCGCGGAAATCGACGTCGCCGGGGCACCGGGTTTCGGCGAGGCCGAGATGGATTTCGTTGATGCGATAAACGATCTCGAGATGGCGCGGCAGGCAGCGCTCGAACAATTCGACCGGCCAGGTCTCCAGCGCCTCGGGCAGCAGGGTGTGGTTGGTGTAGGACAGCGTCGCCTTGGTGATTTCCCAGGCGTCTTCCCAGCGCAGGCCATGGAGGTCGACCAGGATCCGCATCAGCTCGGTGACGGCGAGACTGGGATGGGTGTCGTTGAGCTGGATCGCGGCTTTCTTCGCCAGCCCGCGGATCTGCCCGTCGGACGCAAGGTGGCGCTTGATCAAATCCTGCAGCGAGGCCGAGACGAAGAAATATTCCTGCCGCAGCCGCAATTCGCGACCTGCGGCGCTTTCGTCGTTTGGATAGAGGAACTTGCAGATCGATTCGGCGCGGGCTTCGTGCGCGGTCGCGCCGAGATAGTCGCCGGTGTTGAAGACGTCGATCAACAGCGGATCGGGCGCCCGCGCCGACCACAGCCGTAGCGCGTT
This sequence comes from Rhodopseudomonas sp., assembly GCF_013377015.1. Lineage (GTDB taxonomy): Bacteria > Pseudomonadota > Alphaproteobacteria > Rhizobiales > Xanthobacteraceae > JARJEH01. The sequence goes on from NZ_JACABA010000005.1 coordinate 33,829, forward strand.
GACGTGCTGGCCGCGCCAGCCGACGATCGGGGTGTCGTAAGCCACGGCCTGCACCGTCTCGCCCGGAGTCCAGAACGCACGATCGCGCCCCTTCGAATCGGCGACGTGTTCGACATGGCCGCCGAAATAGACCTGGTACACCACCTCCGGCCGCTGCAACTCCCAAGGATTGCCGAAGCCGAGCCACTCGTCGGGATATTCCTTCTGCCAGCCCTGCGAAATGATCTGGCGGAACAGGCCGAAATCGTAGCGGATGCCGTAGCCGAACGCCGGAATCTCCAGCGTCGCCATGCTTTCCATAAAGCAAGCCGCGAGCCGGCCCAAGCCGCCATTGCCGAGTGCGGCGTCCGGTTCGCATTTGCGCAGATCGTCGAGCCCGACCCCGAGGTCACCGAGCGCCGCGTCGAACAGCGGCAGCAGGCCCATATTGTTCAGCGCGTCGGTGAACAGCCGGCCGATCAGGAATTCCAGCGACAAATAGTAGACCCGCTTGCGGCCGCCGTCGTAGCTTTCCTTTTCAGACAGCAGCCAGCGGTAGACGATACGGTCGCGCAGCGCCAACGCCGCCGCCTTGTACCAGTCGTGCTTGGTCGCGAGTGCGGCTTCCTTGCCGATCCCAAGCGTCAGCTTGGAGACGATCGCGGTCTTGATCTCGGCAAGCGCCAGCTCGTCGAGCGGGGCATTCGGCGGCTGGAAGTTCTCTGGGGACGACTGGACTGGCAAGTTTCGATCCTAAACGACGTAGATGGTAAGCATACGCGCATTATGACCGGATCGGAACCCGTTGCGAGTGCATCGTTGCGGCGCGATGCCTCGGATTTGTGCAAAACAGCACGAGTGGAAATAAAATGTGCCGATGGCGTTTGTTATTTTGTGTTCGTTGCGTCGGCTGATGCTGCGATGATGCGCGCAATCGAGCTCAGCGAGGGAGACAATCGAGATGTCGGACCAACGTCGTCGCGCCGGCGTGAAGATCACCGGGCTGTTCCACGACCTGGTTCGGAAATGGTCGACGGTTTCGGTCGTCTGGGAGGACGATCCCGAAAAGGCGATACGCGAGTTGGCCTCTGCGATCGCGACCATCCCGGTCAAGGCCGTCGAGTGAGCCTAGAACAAATTAAGAACACTTTAGCAAGTCTTTGATATATCATAGTGATTCGGCGCGTGCCGGCACAATATCTATGGTCTGTCTCTGCTTGCGAGGACTACATGTCCACCATCGCCTTCGATCAACTGGCGCTCACCCGGATCGCCGATTTCGCCCGTTCGCTGTCGCGGCTACATCAACTGGCCCGCCGGCAGGTGGTCGATGACGACCAGATCGACCGCGAGTTCAACGCGGTGTGTCTGTCGATCTGGGGCTACACCACCGACGACATCAGCGACGAACTGTTCTCCGACACCGACCACGGCTGGCTCGACACGCTGGACGAGGCCCATGCGCGGATCTTCGCCGCCGAGCAGGGCTACGACCTGGTCGACGACACCGGCATGCTGACCGATTGGTGGGGCTATTGCTGGATGATCCTGGCCGAGAAGCGTGGCCTCTTGACGCCGGAAAACCGCGCCGCGGCGCGCGTGCGGATCGAGGAGAAATATCTGTTGGCGCCGAACGTGATCGGCGTGATCGTCGGACGATGACCGGTTAGTTGATGTCGGCGCGCTTGGCTTTCGGCGACGCGGTCTTCGGGATCACCGTCGTCGGCGGGGCGACGTCGCGGCTGACTTCCGGCAGTGGCGCATCCTCGGCGAGCAGTTCGGCGCTGACCGGCGCCACCTTCATGTCGCCGAGCTTGGCGCGGACCTCCGCGGTGAGCCCCGGATAGGACGCCACCGGGGTGAGTTCCGGGGTCTGATCGGCACCGAGCCGGACCCCCGAATAGGCGACGAGGCCGTCCGCAGTCGCCACCACGTCGCCGCGCCGCAGCGAGGTGTCGAGCGACAGATCGATCGGCGCCAGACCGGCCGGGTCGCGGCCGTTGCAGGTGCAGTCGGCCTTCAGCGCCGTACGATAGGCGAAGGCATTGTCGCTGTCGGCATAGCGCTGGCCGTTGTTGGCTCTCGCGCTAGCAATGCTGCCGCCGAAGAATACTTGGGCGTTTCCGGCCGGACAGAACGCCTGGCACATCTGCGCTGGCGTAATGCCGCCGCGCGCCTGCAGCGGGAAATACTTGCCGTCGCAGCTGCGCACGCAAAACGCCGGTCCGCCGCCGGCGGCGACCGGACGCGGCGGCGGCGGTGCCGCCTGCTGGTTGAATCCGAACGGATCGGCAAAGAAGTTCGCTTGCGCCGGTGCCTGCTGCCGTTGCTGTCGCTGCTGGCCGCCGCCGAACAGCGCTTCGAAGAAATTCTCCGCGGAGGCAGTCCCCGGCGCCAGCGTTACGGGGCCGGCGATGGCGACCGCGGCCACCAGCGTAATGCCGCGACGCAGGCGCGAAATTCTCGATACTTTAAGCAACGCTCACTCCACCACCGCGATCGACCGTGCGCGACGAAGGATGCCGCGATACTGGTGACTTTAATGCGGGATGGTAAACGAGCGGTGAGTGAGGGTCCGACTGCCGAAAAGATTTGCAGCCGGAACAGGGAGATCGGCGCCCTCAGCGGCTCAGCGGTTCAGGAATTCGCTCGCCTTGTACAGCGAGCGGAACGGCAGGCCGGCTTCGGCGAAATTCGCGGCGGCGCCTTCCTCGCGATCGATCATGGTCAGCACCATGACGATTTCGGCGCCGGCCTCGCGCACCGACTCCACCGCCTTGATGGCGGAGCCGCCGGTGGTGGTGACGTCCTCTACGATCACCACGCGCTTGCCCTGCAGCGTCTCGCCCTTCGCCAGCCCCTCGATTGCCAGCTTGGCGCCGTGCTCCTTCGGCTTCTTGCGCACGAAGAACGCCGCGATCGGATGGTTCTTCAGCCAAGACAATTGCGCGATCGCGCCGGCCAGCGGCACCGCGCCCATTTCCAGCCCGCCGACATAATCCGGCATGTCGTCGCGCAGCGCCTCATAGGTCAATTCTGCCAGCAAGGTCGCGCCCTCGGGGTCGAGCATGGTCGGCTTCAGGTTGAAATAGAAGTCGCTCTTGCGCCCGGAGGCCAGCGTGATCTCGCCGCGGCCGAACGAGCGGACGCGGATGATGTCGGCAAGGCGGGCGCGGGAGGCTGATTTGGACACGGGCGGGTTCTTTCGGCTGGACGCGCCGCAATCTATCGGCGCCGCGCGGCGAATTCCAGCGGAGATCGCCCGGAAAGAGGGATGGGGAATAGCGCGGCAACAAGAAAGTCCGTCATCGCCCGGCTTGACCGGGCGACCCAGTATTCCAGAGCTGTCATGGCTTCGTGTCCGCGCTTTACGTCAAGTTTGGTCGGCGGCACAGCTATCATCGACCGCCGTGCGTACTGGGTCGCCCGGTCAAGCCGGGCGATGACGGCAGAAATTCTCAATGGGCTTCGTCCCAATTCACCGCGGCCCGGGCGTCGACCTGCAGCGGCACGTGCAGGATCACCGCCGGGAACGGCGCGTCCTGCATCACGTGCTGCACCACCGGCAGAGTCGCGGCGACCTCGTCGTCCGGGACCTCGAAGATCAGTTCGTCGTGGACCTGCAGCAGCATCTGCGCCGAGAGTTTTTTCTCGGCCAGTGCGTCCTCCATCCGCACCATGGCGCGGCGGATGATGTCGGCGGCGGTGCCCTGCAACCGCGCATTGATCGCGGCGCGCTCGTTGAAGGCGCGGATCGAGGCGTTGGACGCCTTGATGTCGGGGTAGTGGCACTTGCGGCCAAACAGGGTCTCGACATAGCCGTGCTCGCGGCAGAAATCGCGGGTCGCGTCCATATAGGCGCGGATGCCGGGGAAGCGCTCGAAGTACTTCTTGATATAGGCGCCAGCCTCCTCGCGCGGAATCCCGAGCTGGTTGGCGAGGCCGAAGGCCGAGATGCCGTAGATGATGCCGAAATTGATCGCCTTGGCGCGGCGGCGGACTTCGCCCGGCATGTCCTTGACCGGCACGCCGAACATTTCCGACGCCGTCATGGCGTGGATGTCGACGCCGTCCTGGAACGCCTTGCGCAACGCCGGGACATCGGCGACTTCGGACAGCAGCCTCAGCTCGATCTGCGAATAATCCGCCGACACCAATTTATGACCGGGCGACGCCACGAAGGCGCGGCGGATCTTGCGGCCGTCCTCGGTGCGCACCGGAATGTTCTGCAGGTTCGGCTCGTTCGACGACAGCCGACCGGTGGTGGTGGCGGCCAGCGCATAAGTAGTGTGAACCCGGTGGGTCTGCGGATGCACGTAATTCGGCAGCGCATCCGTATAGGTCGAGCGCAGTTTCGACACCTGGCGCCAGTCGAGAATCTTGCGCGGGAATTCGTGGCCCTGTTCGGCCAGTTCGTCGAGGATCTGCGCCGAGGTCGACCACGCCCCGGTCTTGGTCTTGGTGCCGCCCGGCAGGCCCATCTTGCCGAACAGGATGTCGCCCAGCTGCTTCGGACTGCCGATATTGACCTCCTCGCCGGCGATCTCGCGGATTTCCGATTCAATGCGCGCCGCCGTCTGGGCGAAATCCGCCGACAGCTTCGACAGCACCGCCCGGTCGATCGAAATGCCGCGCCGCTCCATCCGCGCCAGCACGCCGATCAGCGGCCGTTCCAGCGTCTCGTACACCGTCGTCATCCGCTCGGCGGGCAGCCGCGGCTTCAGCACGCGCCACAGCCGCAACGTCACGTCGGCGGTTTCGCCGGCATATTCGGTCGCCCGCTCGATCGTCACCTGATCGAAGCCGACCTTGCCTTTGCCGCTGCCGATCACCTCGGCGAAGCTCAGCATCTTGTGGCCGAGGCGGCTTTCCGCCAGCGCCTCAAGGCCGTGGCTGTTGCTGCCGGCATCGAGCGCATAGGACATCAGCTGCACGTCGTCGGCATTGCGGATCGAAATGCCGTGCTGCGCCAGCAGCACCGCGGTGAATTTGATGTTGAAGCCGATCTTCAACAGTCCCGGCGATTCAAGCAGCGGTTTCAGCACCTCGAGCGCATCGCTGGCCTTGATCTGGTCGGGCGCGAGACCGGCGGCGAACAGGCCGGAGCCATCGCCGGATTGCCGGTGCCCGAGCGGAATGTAGCAGGCGTCATTGGGGCCGAGCGCCAGCCCGATGCCGACCAGATCGGCCTGCATCGGATCAATCGAGGTCGCCTTGGCTTCCACGGCGAAATGGCCGGTGTCGTGAATCCGGGCGATCCAGGCGTGCAGTTCGTCGAGCGTGCGGACGATCGCGTACTTGCTGCGATCCACCGGAGTCTTTCGCGCAGCTTCCGCGCGTGAGGCGGCCAGCGCCTGCGGGGTGAACTGGTCCTGCGGCGACGTCTGCGCGCTCCCTCCCCCCTTGCGGGGGAGGGTTGGGGAGGGGGGTAACTCCGAAGTGCTGCGGTCCTGGGCCCCCCCACCCCGACCCTCCCCCGCAAGGGGGGAGGGGGAAGAACCGCTCTTGTTTGCCGCGTCGGCTTCCACATCCGCCGGATCGATCTGCGAATATTCCGCCACCCGCCTTGTCAGTGTGGAAAACTCCATCGACTTCAGGAACGCAATCAGTTTTCGCGCGTCGGGTTCGTGCACCGCGAGTTCGTCCAGCGGCACGTCGAGCTTGACGTGATCGTCGAGCAGCACCAGCTGCCGCGAGATCCGCGCCTTCTCGGCGTTCGCGAGCAGCGCCTCGCGCCGCTTCGGTTGCTTGATCTCGCCAGCGCGCGCGAGCAGCGCTTCCAGATCGCCATATTCGACGATCAGCTGCGCCGCGGTCTTGACGCCGATGCCGGGCACGCCCGGCACGTTGTCGACGCTGTCGCCTGCCAGCGCCTGGACCTCGACCACCTTGTCGGGCGGCACGCCGAATTTCTCGATCACTTCGGGGATGCCGATGCGGCGATCCTTCATGGTGTCGTACATCGTGACGCAATCGGTGACGAGCTGCATCAGGTCCTTGTCGGACGACACGATGGTGGCGGTGGCGCCGCGTTCGCAGGCTTCGCGCACATAGGTCGCGATCAGATCGTCGGCCTCGAACCCGACCTGTTCCAGGCAGGGCAGGTCGAAGGCGCGCACCGCCTCGCGGATCAGCGCGAATTGCGGGATCAGATCGTCCGGCGCCGGCGGCCGGTGCGCCTTGTAGTCGGGGTACAACTTGTTGCGGAAGGTGGCTTCGGATTTATCGAAGATGATCGCCAGATGCGTAGGCCGGTTGTCCGGCGGCATCTCGCGCAGCAGCTTCCACAGCATGTTGCAGAAGCCGAGTACGGCGTTGACCTGCAAGCCGTCTGATTTGCGGTTCAGCGGCGGCAGTGCGTGATAGGCGCGGAAAATATAGGACGACCCATCGACCAGGAAGACGTGGTCGCCTTTTCCGGGGGCTTTGGCGGCGGCTTGTTCTGCGGTTTTCGGCATCGCCGCAACTTAAGGATTTTTCCGCGCAATGACACCCGTCCGGAAGCCGAGAAAGCGGGATTTTTCCGCGTCGGCTGTCCCGGAATTGGTTGCATCGGAGCCTGTTCCATGACCCGGTGGTTCTTTCGACTCAAGGCTTCGGAAGGACGCCACGATGACCACGCAACTCGACGATCTGATGCAGAAGCTGCGCTCGGTCGAGGCTGAGATCGAGGTCGAATTGGCGAAGCGGCGCGAGGGGCTGCGCTACCGTCTGGAAAACCAGAAGATTGTGTTCGAGCAGGAGGCGCTGCGGTTGCAGCGCCAGGTCAAGGTGGCGCTGGCGCGCTACATTCGCGACGCCAACCCGAAGATCGCGCTGTCGGCGCCGGTGATCTATTCGCTGATCGTGCCGTTCGTGCTGGTCGACCTCTGGGTGATGGCGTATCAGGCGATCTGCTTTCCGATCTACAAGATCCCGAAAGTCCGCCGCCGCGATTATCTGGTATTCGACCGGCATCATCTGGCCTATCTCAACCTGCTGGAAAAGATCAATTGCGGCTATTGCTCCTATGGCAATGGCGTGATCGCGTTCGTGCGCGAGGTGGCGTCGCGCACTGAAGTCTATTGGTGCCCGATCAAGCACGCCCGCCGCGTGCTCGGTCCGCATCCGCACTATCAGGGATTCGCGGATTTCGGCGACGCCGAAGGTTTTCGCGAAAAAATCAATCAAATGAAAGACGGCGTGAAGATCGACGGCGCGGGGTAGCGTCGCGGACCGCGACGCATGTCGCATTCACGCCTTACAGGCCGATCCGATGGACGCTGGTCTGCGGCATGAGGCGGCTGATATCGTCCAGCCGGGCAAGCTCCGTTCCGGGATGGAGCAGCGCCGCCGAGCCCGCGGCAATTCCATATCTCAGGGCGGTTTCGAGAGGATCCTGACGCGCCAGGCTCCAGATGATCGCGGCCAGGAAGCTGTCGCCAGCTCCGACGGCGCTCGCGGGTTCGATCGCGAGCCCTTCCGAGCGCAACGCGCAGTCCGCCGTGATCAGAAGTCCGCCCTTGGAGCCCATACTCAGAGCGACGATCTCGACCTGGCCCTGCGCAATCAAGTCGCGACCGGCGTCGGCCAGCGCATCGTCGTCCTCGGAAACGACGCCGGTCAGTTCGTGAAACTCGCGGAGGCTCGGCTTGATCAGGTGGACGCCTTCCCGCAAAGCGGCCTTGAGAGCCGGCCCCGAGCTATCGACAACCACCTTGCTGCCCATCGCCTTCGCGGCACGGGCCACCAGAGCAAAGAAATCTGCCGGGACCCCCGGAGGCAAGCTGCCGCTTGCGACCACGAAGGCGGGCGCAGGCGTGGCCGAGACGACGGCGCCGATCAGTTGTTGCCATTCTTGTTCGGTCAGCTTCGCCGCCGGCACAACGAAGCGAAACTCTTGTCTGGTGGCGTCCTCGAATACGGTAAAGTCTTCCCTTGTCTCCTCGGACGTCAGGATTGCCCGGCTCGCAACGCCTTCCTCTTCCACCAGCGAGCGGAGCAGCTCGCCGATCGCTCCTCCCGCTGGATAGATTGTGAGGGCCTCGCCGCCCAATCGCTTGATCACGCGCGCCACGTTGATGCCGCCGCCGCCGGGGTGCCGCAGTAGCGGACCGCACCGGAGTTTTGAGATCGGCACGATCTTCTTCACGGAGGTCCAGGCGTCGATCGCCGGACCAGGGGTGACGGTGACGATGTGGGGCAAGCGGATTTCCCGATTCGAAGCGCCGGCATCCTAGCGGCGCTGGTGGCGTGGTTCGGACGTTCTCTTCACTATTGCCGCGAGTTCTTCAAGTGAAGTTCTGAACCAAGACCACGCCAAAACCGCCAATCTACAACCCTGCATCGGGATGTCGGCGCCGAACGGGTCCATATCCCGTCACAACAGCCTGTTAGAAATGCGGACATCAGGGGAACAGGCTTGTCACATTCCCGATCGGTCATTTCCGGACGAAACAACAGAGGATCACGATGGGTAAGATGAAAGCCGCGGTGTTTGTCGAGCCTGGCCGGATTGTTCTGGATCAGAAGCCGATCCCGGAGATCGGCCCGCTGGACGCGCTGGTTCGAATCACGACGACCACGATCTGCGGCACCGACATCCACATCCTGAAGGGCGAATATCCGGTGGCGCGCGGCCTGACCATCGGGCACGAGCCGGTCGGCGTGATCGAAAAGCTCGGCTCCTCCGTCCAGGGTTACCAGGAAGGCCAGCGGGTGATCGCCGGGGCGATCACGCCCAGTGGCTACAGCAATGCCTGCCTGTGCGGCTGTCTCAGTCAGGATGGCGCCGGCACCAAGCATGGCTTCAAGGCGCTCGGTGGCTGGAAGTTCGGCAATACCATCGACGGCTGCCAGGCCGAATACGTCCTGGTGCCGGACGCGATGGCCAATCTGGCACTGGTGCCCGACGGTCTGACCGACGAACAGGTCCTGATGTGTCCGGACATCATGTCGACCGGATTCAGCGGCGCCGAGAGCGGCAAGATCCGGATCGGCGACACGGTGGCGATCTTCGCCCAGGGGCCGATCGGGCTGTGCGCCACCGCCGGCGCCAAGCTTTCCGGTGCCACCACCATCATCACGGTCGATGGCCTGCCGGAACGGATGGAAGTCTCGCGCAAGCTAGGGGCGGATCATTGCCTGAATTTCAGGACCGTCGACCCGGTCGAGGAGATCATGCGGCTGACCGACGGCCGCGGCGTCGACGTCGCGATCGAGGCGCTCGGCACCCAGGCCACCTTCGAGGCAGCGCTGCGGGTGCTGCGGCCCGGCGGCACGCTGTCCAGCCTCGGGGTGTATTCGTCGGATCTGTCGATTCCACTCGGCCCTTTCGGCGCCGGGCTGGCCGATACCACCATCGTCACCACCCTGTGCCCCGGCGGCAAGGAACGGATGCGGCGGCTGATGGCTGTGATCGATTCCGGCCGCATCGACCTCAAGCCGCTGGTGACGCACCGCTTCAAACTCGACGACATCGAGGCGGCCTACGACCTGTTCGGCCACCAGCGCGACGGCGTGCTGAAAGTCGCGATCACGCCGTAGCGCGTTTCGATTCCGGAAACGCCAAAGCTTGTCATTCCGGGGCGCTAGCCCTTGGGCGAGCGAACCCGGAATCTTGACACACCATATGCCGCAAGATTCCGGGCTCACTCGCAGCTCTCGCTGCTCGTGCCCCGGATGACGACGCCGTCGCGATTGCTCACGCAAAGCCGTGCTTCACCTTGCTCTCCTGCTCCTGCGCCTTGAACTGGTTGAAGCGCGGCAGGAACTTGTCCCAGTCGATGATGTGGGCGTCGAGCTCTGGGCCGTCGATGCAGGCGTGCTTGCGCACCATCTTGCCGTCGATCGTCACCGGCACCATGCAGGCGCCGCACATTCCCGTCGCGTCGACCATGATCGAGTTGAGACTCGCCACGGTCTTGACGCCGTAAGGCTTGGTGAGGTCCGAGACGGCGCGCATCATCAGCGGCGGCCCGATCGCGATCACCTCGGCGACGGTGCGGCCACGGCCCGCCTGGTTCGCTTTCAGCATCTCCTCCAGCGGCCCAGTGACGAAACCCTTGACGCCATAGCTGCCGTCATTGGTGGTGTAGATCACCTCGAGCTGGTCGCCGAACTCCTTCTGCAACTTGCCGACTCGTTCGTCCTCGCCGGTCCAGAACAGGAAGTCGATGGCGCGGAAGCCGGAGATCAGGGTGACGTGATTGCCCATCCGCAGATGCTCGCGCATGATCGGATAGACCGGCGGCAGCCCGACGCCGCCGGCGCAGAACACCACGGTGCGGTCGCCATCGTAGCGATGCAGTTCGGAGGCGCGGCCGAGCGGGCCGGCGATGCCGCTGAAGGCATCTCCGATCGCCATCCGGTTGATCTCAAGCGAACTGGTACCCATGCCCTGCACCACGAGATCGATGGTGCCTTTCTCGGCATCCCAGTCCGCCAGCGTCAGCGGAATCAGTTCGCCCTTGTCCCACGGCAGCACGCGGACGAATTGTCCGGCCCTCGCCGCCTTCGCCACCATCGGCGCGCGCACCACGAATTCGACGATGCCGCCGGCCAGCTCGATCTTGTCGACGATGGTCGGCTTCAGCTGCCCGAGTTCGGTGTAGCGCGCGGCCTTCGCTACCATCGCCTTGATTTCGGCGGCGGAGAACGGAATGTCGCCGACGATCTCTTTCGCCGCCGCCTGACCGTCGCCAGCCGCGCGGATCGCGGTGGAGCCGCCGCGGGCGGCGTCGCCGCCGGTGTAGACGTCCGGAATCGAGGTCTTCTGCGAGCCGCGCTCGATCTCGATGGTGCCCCATTTGTTGGTCTTCAGCGTCGGCTCGGCGTCCTTCATGATCGGGTTGGCGGTGTTGCCGAGCGCCATGATGACCAGATCGACCGGCATCCGCTCGACCTTGCCGGTCGGCACCGGGCTGCGGCGGCCGGATTTATCGGGCGCGCCGAGTTCGTTGACGTCGAGCACCGCATGGGTGACGAAATTGGTCTTGGCGTCGCCGAGAAATTCGCTCGGCGAACGCAGCACCGCCAGATCGATGCCTTCCTCCAGCGCGTGATGCAGCTCTTCGACGCGGGCCGGCATTTCCTTCTTGGTGCGGCGATAGACGATGGTGACGTGGCCGCCGAGCCGCTTGGCGGTGCGCGCCGCGTCCATCGCAGTGTTGCCGCCGCCGATCACGAACACCTGCTTGCCCTTCACCTCGGGCAATGGGGTTTCGTATTTCTCGTCGAGCGCGCGCATCAGGTTGACGCGGGTGAGGAACTCGTTGGCCGACATCACGCCGAGCAGATGCTCGCCAGGCACGTTCATGAAGGTCGGCAGACCGGCGCCGGTGCCGAGGAACACTTTCCAGAACCCGGCGGCCTTGAGATCTTCCAGTGTCGCGGTCTTGCCGACCACGAAGTTGCGGACGAAGCGGCCGCCCAGCAGCGTGATCTTTTCGACCACGTCGTCGATCAGCGAATTCGGCAATCTGAACTCGGGAATGCCGTAGCGCAGCACGCCGCCGAGATCGTGGAACGCCTCGAACACCGTGACGGGGAAACCTTCCACCGCCAGCAAGTAAGCGTTGATCAGTCCGGCCGGGCCGGAGCCGACCACCGCGATCGGCGGCTTGGTCGCGGCGTTCCACGGGCTGACGATGCCGGCGAAACGCTTGTTGGCCTCCGGGTTCACCGCCTTCTCGTGTTCGGGCAGGTACCATTCGATCTGGCCGATCTCGATCGGCCGCTTGGTGTGGGTGCAGACGCCCTGGCACTGCAGTTCCTGCGGACAGACCCGTCCGGTCACGTTCGGCAGCGGGTTGCAGCTTTCGATCAGCTCCAGCGCCTCGCGATGCCGGCCGGTGCCGAGCAGATCGAGCATTTCGGGAATGTGGATCTTGACCGGGCAACCGCCCTTCGGCTCGTTCTTGCCCTGGATCAACAACCCGATCTCGCAGGGCCTGTCGTCGCACTGCTTGTCGCGCAGCACTTCGAGCCAGACGAACAGCTCGCATTCGCGCATGCTGTAGCCGAGGCTCTGGTAGCCAAGGTAGCCCTGGTTCACCAGTTCGAAATCATGCGAGCGCTCTTCCGCAGGGCGGATATAGGGCGGGATGTAGGTCTCGCCCGGCCAGCCGTGCGACAGGTCCTTGAACATCGGGTAGCGGTCGGACAGATGGGTGTCGATCGCTTTGATGAACTTGCGCTTGAACTTCAGCGGCAGCGCCCAGATGAAGCGCTGCAGGATCGCGCTCATATCGTCGTCGCGCTTGAGCAGGTCCCATAGAGTATTGGTGAACGCCGGGCCCAGCTCGGGCTGTTGGAATTCCCAGACGATCGCCTGCGTGCCGTCGGCGATGAACATGTTGCGCAGCGAGGCGGGATCGTTCAGAAGCCGCTTCTGTAACAGCGCGACCTGCTTCTGGAACACGCCAACCGCTTCGCTTTGCTGCAGTTCCTCGAGCTCACTGCGGCTGGTTTCGAGCGTGCTGCGCGCCTGTTGGTAGCGCAGTAGTTCGTCGGGGACGCCGCCTGCGATCTCGCTCATCGGATGATCTCCGCGTCGCAATTAGCCGCCGCGCGGCTCAGTTTGGCCGACAGCTCGGGCGTGATCTTGATCTTGCTGAACACGCCGGGGATCACATGGGCGACGTCCTTGGAGACGCCGCCGACCACGATCTTGGTCAGCTCGAACACTTCAGGCACGTCCTGGTAGCAGCTCTTGCAGTTAGTGCATTTCTCCAGATCGCACTCGTCGATATGGATCGGGATCGCGCCGTTGCCGTTTGCGGCCTTGGCGCCGTTGATGGCGGCGGCCGGCGCCGTGGCGGTCGGGGCGAGCCCGGCCATCAGCCCGGCGAATCCGCCCGCTGCCGGCGCGTTGGAGGAAGCCGCCAGTTCGCTCATGCCGCGCGCGATCGAATCCAGCGAGCTCTCCCGCGCCTTCACCGACTCGTCGTATTGCTGCCGCAGCGCGGCCAGTTCGGCGTGGTGCGCCTCGTCGAGCGCGCGGACGTCGAAGCCGCCGAGATATTGCAGCGTGCGCCAGTATTTCCGCCGTTCCTCGACCAGCTGGATCACCGTTGCGCCGACCGCATAGCGGACCAGCCGCTTGTCGTCGTCGGTGCCGTAGATGAAAGGCGTCTTGCCGGCGCGCTGGTCGGTGCCGAGCGCGACGTATTCATCCACCGGCACGGCGTCGGCGTCCTTGGCCAGCGGCTTGAACTGCTTCTTGAACCGAACTTCGGTGAAGGCGAAATCGGCCGGCGTCACCTTGACCTTCAACAACTGGGTGGCGCCGTTATCGTCGACATATTCGATCGACTGCGAGGCCCAGTCCTGATCCGGTTCGGGGTTGCCGTCGAGCGAAAACCAGCTGTGCAGATTGGCGCCGCGGCGCGGGTCGTGCACGAACACCGGGTTCATCCGGCTCTCCACCGCCTTGCGGGCTTGGCGGTTGGCGACGGCGTCGCCGATGCCGTGTTCGGCTTGGCACGGGGTGTAGACATCGAGCACCGCCGGCGAGTTGGTGTAGTTGAGGAACTCCATCACGTTCTTCAGGAAGTGGCCCTGCAGCGCGGTCGAGGTCTGCACCACGAACACGTTGGGATGGAACGAGGCGATCAGGCCGAGCTCCTTGCGGGATTCCTGCTTGCCGCTATTGGCGACGCCGTAGCGCGACAGGTCGGAGTCCTGGCCGGTGAGGCTCGCGGTCGAAGTCTGGCCGCCGGTGTTGGAATAGGCGCCGGTGTTCAGCACCACAACCTTGATCGGGGTCTTGGTCGCGAGCAGCCGCGACAGCGCGCCGAAGCCGATGTCGTAGGTGGCGCCGTCGCCGCCCATGCTGAGCACGGTCGGCAGCAGGCCGCGCTCCTCGGGCGTGAACTGCCCCCAACCGAAGTAGCGGAAGAAGTTGTCGTGAGCGGTTGGGTCATAGGCGTCGGCCAGCTCAAGCTTGGCGATCCGCAGCCCGCGGAAATCGTCCGCGGCCGCCGCAGTCAGTCCCTCGAAGATTCCCTTCGCCACCGCGGGCGTGTCCTGGAACAGGCTGTTGACCCACGGATCGGTGTAGGGATTGAACGGGAAGGTCGAGGCATAGACGCTGGAACAGCCGGTGGCGTTGGCGATCACCATGCCGGACGGGCCGTTGCCGGTGGGGCCGGACTCGTAGAGATACAGCCGCTTCTCCAGCGTCTTGAGGGTGCGGTCGATCCGCGCGCAGCGTTCCGCATCGGCCGCGACCGCGTCGCGCTTGGCGGTGAGCTGCTCGATCAGCGCTTCCAGCTCGCGGGTGTGATCCTTGCGACGCTTGTCGTGGATGGCGTGATTGGTCGAGGTGACGAGGCGGATCGCCGTGACCTCACCGCAGCCGCGGCAGGCGCCGTGGCCGCCGGTGGTGGCGTAGTAATTGGCGCGGTCCAGCATCAGCCGCTTGGTCTCGCCGCCCTCGCGGGTCGCGCCGTCGAAGAACCGCGCCGGCGTGTTCGGCATCCGGCTGAGGAATTCGAACCGGGTCTGCAGCGTTTCCAGCAGCGGCTCGTCCTGCTCGCGATCAACCAGCGCACCGGGGCCGCAGACGTCGATGCATTCGAGGCAGCCCGAACATTTCCACGGATCGACGCTGACCGAATACAGCCCGCCGGAGCCCGGCTGGCTCTTTTCCATCGCGTCGAAGAACGGCCGGGTCCGCGCCACCGGATAGGCCTGCAGCGCCGCGGCTAGCTTGCCGAAATTGCGCTTCAGCGTGGCGTTGTCGACGTCGAGCGCGGCCGAAGCCTGCGCCACGATGTCGTGGAACGGCTTGTCGTCCTTGCTGCCGCGATAGACCTCGCGGATCGCCTCGCTCAATGCCGGGATCTGCCCGCGCAGCGCTTCCTGCTGCGCCGGGGCGATGTCGAGCTGCTTGATCGCGGTGCCGAGCAGTTCATGGATGTCGTGCACAGCGTTGGGGATCGCGGCGTCGGGGCAGACCAGCGCGCATTCCAGACAGCCGGTGCAGAGTTCGGGCTTGAACTCCGGCACGTTGCGGCGGAACAGGCCCTTGTCCTTCATCGCGGCGCTGCCGGCCGGCATGAACATTCCGATGCCGGGCATCACCGGCGCATCCGCGATGGTGCCGTCGCGGAACGGCGCCGCCATCACGTCGTCGTAATATTGCGGATCGAGGAAGCCCGCGGCAGAGGCCGGGCCGGCGATCCGGCACATCGCCGCCGAGGTGGAGACATCATGGCTCTTCTTCGCCGCGGTCTTGACCTCGGCGTCGCGGAATTCCGGAGCGTCGTAGTCGACCTTGTGGGTCGCCTCGAGGCCCTCGCGGATCACCGCCATGTTGCCTTCGACCACCGGGCCGCCCTTGGCGCCGAACTTCTTGGCGATCTGCTGGCGGATCTTGGTGAGGATCACGTCCTCTGAGGCGTCCGCCACCACGCGATCGACATGACCGCAGACCGCGCCGATGAAGGCGATGCCCATCATCCTTGTTTCGAGTTCGGCGGTCGGGGCGTGGCGCTTGGCCACCGCAAAGGCGTCGATCACGAAGAAGCGGATCTTCCGGTCGCGGATGGTCTTGCGCACATTGGCCGGCAATTCGCGCCAGACTTCCAGCGGCGACAGATTCGATTGCAGGATGAAGGTGCCGCCGGCGACCAGGCCGCGCAGCGGATTGGTGTGGATGAACACCTTGTGGTCGGGCGAGATCACGATCTCGACGTCTTCCAGCTCGGCATTGGTGATCTTCACCGGCTCCGGCGACAGCGTGATGTAGTAGTTGGTCGGCGCGCCACTCTTCTCCGAGCCGTATTTCGGCGCGGATTTCGAATGCAGGTCGAGCACACCGGCGAGGATGTCGGTCAAGAGCTTGCCCGACGCGATGGTGCCGTAGCCGCCGATCGAGTGGAAGCGAATCCGGAACGCCGAGGCCGGCAGCAGGCTCGGATTCTCGCCGCACTCCAGGGCCATGAATTCGGTTTCCGGATAGGCCGCCTTCAGCCGATCCTGCAGCGCTTCCATCCGCGGCGACGGATTCTTGGAGAAGAACTGGGTGCCGAGATAGACGAACGGCGCGTTGGTCTTCGGATTCTCCATGTTCTGGTAGGCCGCAATCAGATGCCGCGGCTGCAAATCATGGGCGCCGAGGCCGAAGATCGCGGTGGTGATCTTCGGCAGCCTGTCGATCGGCGGAATCCCGGCATGGCGGACGCCGTCGGCGTTCTCGCGGGCCTTGCACAGCGCATGCGTCACGAAGCCGGTCAGCGCCGTGACGTCCGAGCGCTCCAGCACGGTGACGGCCTTCTTGCCGGCGAGCGCGGCGACCAGTTCGGCTTCCGGGAACGGCTGCAGCAGCTTGATCGCCACCACGCCGACCTTCTTGCCCTGGCTGCGCAGATAGGTCGCGACCGCCTCGGCGTCGTCGGTGACCGAACCCAGGCCCACCAGCACAGTCTCGGCATCGTCGCACATATAGGTCATCACCGGCTTGTACTCGCGCCCGGTCAGCGCGGAATATTCCGCCATTGCTTCCTTGACGAAGCGCGGCACCGCGTTGGCGAAATGGGTGCGGTGATCGACCGCGCCGGCCTGGAAGTCGGGCTGGTTCTGGACGCCGCCGGTGAGGCCCGGATTGTCGATGTCGACCAGCGCTGGCACCAGTTGCCGGGTGCCTTTCTCCGGCGCGTTGATCCACTGCCGCTTCCACTGCCCCCGCAGCTCTTCCGGCACCAAGGCGAGCGTGTCACCGATCAGCGCGCCGGCATTGTCGGCCTCGATGGAATTGGCGTGGGCGGAGAGATGCGCCTTGAGTTTCTCCAGATCGGCCGGGACGAAGTCTCCCTCGTGCCGCGCCAGATATTGCTTGAGCTGGAACACCCGGCCCTTGGCGCCGAACAGCATCTCCTGCGCCACGGTCGGACATTTGATCCGGCCCGACGGATCGCCGAGGAATTCGCGCAGCAGCTCCGGCTCCGGCATCAGCGCTTCGCTGAGCATGTGCGAGGTGGCGAAGCCGTCCATCGCATTGGCGACCGGGATCAGCGAGGTGGCGCTGACTTTGTAGGAGATCGCCGCCAAGTCGGCCGCCTCCTGCGGATTGGCGCCGAACAGAATGGTGTAGCCGGACGACAGTAGCGCATAGACGTCGTCATGGCCGGCCATCACGTTGAGCGAATGCTTCGACACCACGCGCGCGGCGACCTGCAGCACGAAGCCGCCGACCTTCTTGCCGACGGTGACGTAGTGCGACTCCAAACCGTACAGGATGCCCTGGCTGGACGAGGCGTTGGAGATAAACTTGCCGCCGGTCAAGGCAGCGCCGAGCGCGCCGGACTGCGCCGAATGCTCGCCTTCGGGCTCGAAGAAGAACGGGTGCTTGCCCCAGACGTTGCAGCCGCCCGAGGAGCGGAACGCTTCGTAGATTTCCGAGATCTCGGTCGAGGGCGTGATCGGATAACCGATGACGCCGCCGCAGACGTGACCCATCACCTGCGCCACCGCGCCGTTGCCGTGGATCACTGTCGGAAGTCCGGGATATTTTGCGTTCATGCTGTCCGTCCATTTTTTCAAACCGCTTGCGCCGCGGTTTCGCCGCTTCGACATGCGCGAGAAAAGCGCTTCCTCAGCCGTGACCGCTGCGGTGACGCAGCGGCCGGCAAAGCGATTTCGATTTCCAGAATTGACCGCCTGCTCGTCAGTCGACTTGCCGGCAAAGCCTCCATCAAGTTGTGCACCGCAGTAGCACGGAGGAAATACCGTCGATTTGACGCGCATCAAAAGCCAAGTTCAGGCGGTATTCCGCGCAATAAAATTACGCCCGCGGCGAATTCCGCGATGGAAAATGCGAGGGAGGGGGGCGCAATCGGCTTGCAGCTGCGTCGAAGGACGGATTTGCCCTTCGCCGGCCCTGCGTTATATAGATCGAATACATGACGTGAAGGGAACGGCCGTGACGTTCGACTCCCAATGCGATCTCGCCGCGCTGGTGTACGAACCGGACCAGGACCCCGATCGGGTGTTGGGCGATTTTGCCTCTGAGCTGAATGCGCTCGGCCACCGCGCGGTCGGTCTGGTGCAGTTCGGCCACCGCGAAGCCGACACGCCGCGGCTGTCGGCGCTGCTGTTGCATTCCGGCGAACGGCTGCAATTGTATCAGGACCTCGGCCCGATGGCGTCCGGATGCAAGCTCGACACCGGCCGGTTGCTCGACGCCGGCGCGCGGGTCGCCAGCGAAATCGACGCCGGAGCCGACCTCGTCATCATCAATCGCTTCGGGCGGCAGGAGCGCGAAGGCAAGGGCCTCAGCTATCTGATCGACCGCGCGCTCGGCGCCGATATTCCGGTGGTGATCGCGGTGCCGAGCGCGCGCTTTGCCGACTGGATCAAATTCGCCGACGGCATGAGCGTCCGGCTGCGCTGCGACCGCGACTCACTGCAGGCCTGGTGGACCGCGCTGTCGGCGCGCGGCGGCCGCAAGACGAACCGGCACACCAGTTTCTGCGAAGCTTTGAAATGACCGGCGACGCGCGATCGACGACCCGGATTACCGTGCCGCCGATCGCGCCTGCGACTCAGCTATCAGTCGATCGCGACCAGCACGTCCGAGGCCTTGATCAGGGCGGTCGCCGACTTGCCCTTGGCCAGCTTCAATTCCTCGACCGCCTCATTGGTGATCGCCGCCGTTACGATCGCCCCGCCGCCGATGTCGATCCGGACATGCGAGGTGGTGGCGCCTTTGACGACATCGACGATGGTGCCCTTGAGCTGGTTGCGGGCGCTGATTTTCATGATCCGATTCTCCATGTTGCTGACTCCCCCGATTGGGGTTAGGCGTTATATAGATAAACTATACAGCCAAAGGCGAGCCTGTCTTTATGCCTATCGAAGCCACCGTCACCTTGAAAAGCAGGGATATTTCCGGCGTCGGCCGCGACCGGATCCGGCTGCTGCAGGCGGTGGCGCGGGAAGGCAGCATCACCGCCGGCGCCAAGGCGGCGGGGCTGAGCTACAAGGCGGCCTGGGACGCGCTCGACGCGATGACCAATCTGTTCGGCCAGCCGCTGCTGGAAACCCGGACCGGCGGCAAGGCCGGCGGCGGCGCGGTGCTGACCCCAACCGGGGTCCGGGTGATCGAGGCGTTCGGCCGACTCGAGGCCGAAATGGCAAGGGTGTTTCGCAATCTCGAACCCGACCTCGCCGGCTCCGGCATCTCGCCCTTCAACCTCGTCTCCGGGTTCTTCATGAAAACCAGTGCGCGCAACGCCCTTCGCGGCACCATCACGGCAATTCAGTCGGATACGCTCTCCGCCGAGGTTGCGGTCGCGGTGTCCGACGACACCACGATCTACGCGATGCTTACCAGCGAGAGTGTGCGCAGCCTTGGCCTGTGCGTCGGGCGCGAAGCGATCGTGCTGATTAAGGCGCCGTTCGTGCTGATTTCGCCCGGCAGCGAGGCGCCGTTGGTCTCGGCGCGCAATTGCGTGCACGGCGTGGTCCGGCGCATCGATGTCTCCGCAGTCAACGCCGAGATCGTGCTCGACATCGGCGGCGACAAGACCCTTGCCGCGTCGATCACGGCGCGTAGCGCCGCCGACTTAAACCTTTCCCCCGGCGATCCCGCCTGCGCGTTGTTCGACGCCGCGCATGTCATCGTCGCCATCGACTGAGCAAAGGAGACACTTGTGAGAATCTCGAAACTGTTGCGGCTGGTCGCTGGCGCCGCCATCGTCTCGCTCGTGGCTAGCAACGCCTTCGCCGCTTCCGCCAACATCGCGGTCGCCGCCAACTTCACCGACGCCGCCAAGGAAATCGCCGCGGCGTTCAAGCAGAAGACCGGTCATGAGGCGGTGCTGAGCTTCGGCTCCTCCGGGCAATTCTTCACCCAGATCACTCAGGACGCGCCGTTCCAGGTGTTTCTGTCGGCCGACGCCGAGCGGCCGAAGAAGCTCGAGGATGACGGCCTCGGCGTCGCCGGCAGCCGCTTCACCTATGCGATCGGCAAGCTAGTGCTGTGGAGTAAGACTCCTGGTCTGGTGAAAGGCGAGGAGACGTTGAAGGCCGCATCGTTCGCCAAGCTGTCGATCTGCAATCCGGTGGCCGCGCCCTATGGCGCCGCGGCGGTCGAGGCGATGAAGGCGCTGAATGTGGCCGACGCATTGCAGCCGAAGCTGGTCGAGGGCGCCAACATCACCCAGGCGTTCCAGTTCGTGCAGACCGGCAATGCCGAGGTCGGCTTCATCGCGCTGTCGCAGCTGACCGGCAGCAACGAAGGCTCGCGCTGGGTGGTGCCGCAGAATCTCTACACCCCGATCCGGCAGGACGCCGTGTTGCTGAAGAAGGGCGCAGCCAATGAGGCCGCCACCGCCTTCATGACGTTTCTGAAGGGACCGGAAGCCCGCGCCATCATCGAGAAATACGGCTACGAGATCGGCGAGCGGAGCTGACCTACATGGGCGGGCTTTCCAACGATATTTGGCAGCCCGTCCGACTCACCGTCGAGCTGGCCGCGATCACCACGCTGATTCTGCTGATCGTCGGCACGCCGATCGCGTGGTGGCTGGCGCGGTCGAAGGCGTGGTGGAAGGAGGGCGTCGCCGCCGTGGTGGCGCTGCCCTTAGTGTTGCCGCCGACCGTGCTCGGCTTCTATCTGCTGGTGCTGCTCGGGCCGGACGGGCCGGGCGGCGCGCTCGCCAATTTGTGGGGCGGCCGTACGCTGGCCTTCAGCTTCGAAGGCCTGGTGATCGGCTCGGTGATCTATTCAATGCCGTTCGTGGTGCAGCCGATCCGCAATGCCTTCGCGGCGATCGGCGACCGGCCGCTGGAAGTCGCGGCGACCTTGCGCGCCTCGCCGACCCGCGCGTTCTGGACCGTGGCGATTCCGCTGGCGCGGCCGGGCTTTCTCGCAGGCGCCGTGCTCGGCTTCGCCCACACTGTCGGCGAGTTCGGCATCGTGCTGATGATCGGCGGCAATATTCCCGGCAAGACCAAAGTGCTGTCGGTGGCGATCTTCGACTATGTCGAGACCTCGCAATGGCGCGAGGCCAATATCCTGGCCGGCGGCATGGCGGCGTTCGCCTTCGTGGTGATCCTGACCATGATGCTGCTGGAAAAACGCACCGCACGGATCGGCGCATGAGGGCGATCTCACCCCGCAGCATCCGCGGAGAGTTTCGCGGCCAGCTCGGCGGCTTCGCGCTGGACGCGTCGTTCAGCGTGCCGGCGACCGGCATCACCGGCCTGTTTGGTCCCTCCGGCTGCGGCAAGTCGACCGTGCTGCGTTGTCTTGCCGGCTTGCAGCGATTGCCCGGCTCGTTCTGCGAAGTCGATGGCGAGGTGTGGCAGGACACTCAGCTGTTCCGGCGGCCCTTCGAGCGGCCGATCGGCTATGTGTTTCAGGAAGCCAGCCTGTTCCCGCATTTCTCGGTGCGCGCCAATCTCGAATACGGCGCGCCGCGAGGATCGCGGTCTGCCCCCGGCGCTATCGCGTTCGACGAGGTGATGGAGCTGCTCGGGCTCGAGCGGCTGCTGGCGCGTTCGCCGCAGAACCTCTCCGGCGGCGAACGCCAGCGCGTCGCGATCGGTCGTGCGCTGCTCTCGCAACCGAAGCTGCTGTTGATGGACGAGCCGCTGTCGGCGTTGGATCGGCTGACCAAGGACGAGATCCTGCCGTTCCTGGAGCGGCTGCACGATCGGCTGGCGCTGCCGGTGATTTATGTCAGCCACGACATGACCGAGATCGAGCGGCTCGCCGACCATCTGATCCTGATGCAGGCCGGCCGCGTGCTGGCGGCGGGGCCGCTGCACGATCTGCAAAGCGATCCGGCGCTGCCGCTGGCGGTAGCGCGCGACGCCGCGGTGAATTTCGACGCCACGGTTGAAAGCCACGATCCGACCTATGGCCTGCTGACGCTGCGGATCGACGGCGGCCAGTTGCTGGTGCCGGCGCCGCCGCTCGCGATCGGCGAACGCCGTCGGGTGCGGATCGCGGCCGGCGACGTCAGCCTCGCCCGGCAGGCGCCGCAAGGCACCTCGATCCTGAACGCACTGGCCGCGCGCATCGTCGCCAAGTCGCCGATTGGCCGCAGCGAAATTCTGGTGGTGCTAGGGCTCGGTCCGCAAGGTGAGGGCGCAAGGCTGCTGGCGCGGGTGACGCGGCGGTCGTGGGATCATCTCCAGCTTGCTGAAGGTCTCGATATCTTCGCCCAGGTCAAGGGCGTCGCGTTGGCACCGGAGCGCGGCGCCTCGAGCGATCAGGGTTATGCCGCGGCGAAAACTGCGGGCTGACCGTGCAAGGCTCGGTCGTCGCGCGTCGGGCCGCGGAGATTGTTGCGGCACGAACTTCGCATAGTGCCGACTGCGTTCGGCAAGGCTCGCGCCGAGTTGGCTCAGCTGCGAACGAAGCCATCGATCCAGCGTGCTACTCGCTACGGAGTTACCGATTTTGTGTCGCCATGTGCGATGCGCATCCGTTCGAGATGAAGGGGAATCGACAATGTCGTTGGAAGTCATTCAATCCGCATTGATCGCGGCCGTCCGCGGCGGGCCGGGCACGCCCGCGGCCGATGTGCTGACCGCGTTCGCGCTGCGTCGCCGGGCCGAAGGCGTCAAGATTGTTGGTGTCGTGGTGCCGCCCGACGATACCGGCCACGTGCCGCCCCATGCGCATGCCGAAGGTCACGCGGGCCATGGCGGGCACGAGAGCTGCGAGTGCCGCAGCGAATTGCTCGATATCGCCACCGGCGATCGCTACGCCATGCACCAGAATCTCGGCTCTGGCTCGCAGGCATGCAACCTGAATTCGTCGTCGCTGGCGCTGGCCGCGGGCGCGGTCGAACGCGCGATCGCGTTGGCTCCTGACCTCGTGGTGCTGAGCCGGTTTGGCGGGCAGGAAGCGGTTCGCGGCGGGCTGATGTCGGCGTTCCAGGCGGCGGTCGCCGCCGGCGTTCCGATCGCCTGCGTGGTGACGCCGAAGGCGGAAAGCGTCTGGGCGAGTTTCGCCGAAGGGCTGTCGATCTCGCTGCCACCCGATGGTGAGGCGTTGGAGGCCTGGTGGCGCGGTCAGGCGCGCGGACGGAACGCCGCGTGACGGGACACTGATGACCGCGAGCCCAGCTTCGGCGCGAGCCAAAAATCGAACGGGGATCTGGCCGCGTCACCACGGTTGTGAACGCCTCGGACCGTCATGGTTTCGGCGGCGGCCCGGATATTGCCTCGACCGAGCAGTGCTTTTTGACAATCGTGCGGCTGGGCCGGAACCCGTGGCGTGGCGGTAGCCAGGATGGCCTCGCCGACCGCGCGCGGATTCGGGGTCTGGCCGTGCTGGACCTGCCGACCCAGCAGCACACCGGCGATGCCTGATACCAGCGCGGTGGCGAAATTCGCTCCGCTTCGAAACGCGACGCCACCTTCCAGGACGGCGCCCCTCAGATTCGATCCTGGTGCCGCGATGCCGTCGCTGAACATGCCCTGGCTTCCCGCGCCGGCGAGCGGCCGACCGTTGCGGTCGATCGCCTCGACCGACAGCACGGCCTTGGGCGTGCCGGAGGCACTACGAAGTTTGCGGCCGCCGCCGGCAGCGGTGATGATCAGGACGTTGCGTTCGTTGCACCGAGCGATCGCATCGCCCAGGTCTGGATCGGGCTGCTGGCCGCGGCGCCATAATCCGTCGCTGATGTTGATGACATGGGCGCCAAGATCGAGCGCCAGCATGATGGCGCTCGCCAGTTCCGGTTCCGAGCAGCCGAGCTGACCTTCGGTGAAAATCGGTATGATTAACCCGCGGCACAGCGGCGCGACGCCTTCAGCGGAACTGCAGGGCTGTCCGAAGATCAGGCTTGCGATGTGGGTGCCTTGCGCCGTAGCCGGGCCGTCAGCGCTGCGCGGCTCCGCAGCACTGCCGAGCGGGGTCAGCCAGGCGCCGCGAAAGCAGTCGTGGGTGCGGTCGACCGGGCCGTCGAGGACGGCAATGGTGATCGCCGGACTGCCCCCCCCAAAAGCGAACAGAATATCTTGCTGGAATGCCGTTCCCGCAACGCCCGCCATTTGCCTCACCCGATACCAGCTGGTCACTCGTCAGACGTGCCCGCCGCTCGTGAGTCGCTGCGGAACCGATTGTGGTTCCGATCGACGACCCTTCGGGCGGCTGGTCGCTTCTCCGCTTCGTCGCGGTGGAACCTGCGACTGATGAAGTTTCGCCTTTGCGGCGCTCCGCGTCTTCGCGTGGCAGCTGATCGATCGTGAAAATCGCGTGATTGTCGCGTGAAAAATGCTATCTTGGGTTGAAATTGGATGGTTGAGATATGGCGACGACAGTTGCGAACTCCGTGCTGAGTCTGTTGGGGCCTTTTCAGCTTTCGACATCGGATGGCAATCGCATCGAAATACCCAGCAAGAAGGGTGCAGCTTTGGTGGCGATGCTGGCGATGTCCAGAGACGGTGAGCGGACACGCGGCTGGTTGCAGGACAGGCTTTGGCGCAAGCGAGGGCACGCCGAAGCGGCTGGCAGTTTGCGCCGTGAATTGTCCAATTTGCGAAAGTGCCTCAATGGCGGACCTGAGCCATTGCTGATCTGCAATCGAGACCGGGTCCGGCTCCGGCTTGATCTGATCGATGTCGATGCGCTCAATTCGATTCAGGACAAAAGCTCGTCCGACGAATTTCTCGAAGGTTTCGATATTCCGGGGGAGGAAGGATTCAGGGAATGGCTTCGCGACCAGCGCCAAGCGCTGGCGCGGCCGCCCAGGAAATCGATTCCGTTTGTGCCGAGCACGGCAAGAGTCACCAGCCACGCCGCGGCCCCGCTGCCGAGCTATATTGTCGATACCTCGCAACCGCCGCTCGGCTTCGAAGGCAACCACGCCATCGCGGTATTGCCGTTCTCGAACCTCACCGGCGACGAGGCCCACGATTATCTGGCCGAAGGCATCAGCGAAGAGCTGATCGCGGGGCTGTCGCGACTCCGCTGGTTGCCGGTGATCGCGCGGAATTCGAGTTTTTCGTTCGCCGACACCGTCGACAGGAAGTCCATTGGCCTGCAGCTGGGCGCCAGATATCTGCTCGAAGGGCATTTGTACCGCTCGTGCGAATCCTACGGGATCTCTGCCAGCCTGTCGGAGTCCGTCACCGGCTACGCGATCTGGTCGCGGCGGTTTGCGCTACCGTCGCCGACCTCGCGGGACCTGCTCGAGCAGTTCGTCAATGAGCTGGTCGCGCATCTCGAAACCAAGATCGGGCACGTTGAACAGACTCGTACCCGCGCCAAGCGGGAGGAGAGTCTCGGCGTCAACGACCTGATCTGGCGCGGCCGATGGCATATCAACCGGCTGACCCGCACCGATTCCGAGATGGCGCAAAAGCTGTTCGCGGAGGCGTTGGAGCTCGACCCGCATTCGCCGGAGGCGCTGATCCAGGTGACGGCGGCGCTGGGCTGGGCGATCTGGGCCGGCCGGCAGCCGCAGGACCAGATCCTGCGGATGCGAAAGCTGGCGCAGCAGGCCACCCTGGTCGATCCGGACGACGGCCGCGGTTTCATGCTGGCCGGGATTGCGGAAATGTGGCTGCGGCATCCGTTGCCGGCCAAAGCGCTGCTGCAGCAGGCGATCGCGCTCAATCCCAGCCTGATGCTGGCACATGCGCAGCTCGGCGGCAGTCACAATCTCGCCGGCGAGCCGGAGCAGGCCATCGTCCATCTCAAGGCGGCGTTGCGACTCAGTACCAACGACCCGAACATGTTTTATTCGCTCGGCGAACTGGCGCTGGCCTACACGCTGCTCGGCCGGTGGTCAGATGCGATCGAACACGCTGATCACGCGCTCGCCCGCCGTCCCGCCTATTGGTACGCCCACGTCATCAAGATCAACGCCGTTGCACGAAGCGGCGACATCGTCGGCGGGCAAGCTGCGCTCGGCGAATTGTTCGCGGTGAAGCCGAATTTCTCCAAGCAATATATCGATTGGCTACCGTTCGTTGACCGAACCTGGATTGATCATTTCGTCGAAGGCTTGAAACTGGTGTCGGGTCGCCGAACCGATTGGCTGGAGCGCGACACTCACAAGAGCCCAGCGCAATTTCAGGCGACGTGATCGCCTGCCGCCAAGGTTGTTGATGCTGGGCGGGTGAAGGTTTCTGCCAGACTCTCGAACTGATAAGCCGGAATGATGGCGTCGTCGTCTTTCCGCGCGTCAGTTCGCAGCGCGTCAATTCAACGCAAGCAAGCGCTCAAATCTGCGCGGCGACCTGGTGCAGGCCGATGATGCGCGCCAGCGAGCGGACCTCTTGCTTCTGGTCTTCGCGCAGCTGGAACAGCAGCGGCATCGCCGCCGACTTCAACTGCTGGACCTCGTCGCTGTCGGGATCGATCGGCGGCGCGCCGGTCGACGGTTGGCCGTGGCGCGAGGTGTGGATCTTGCGGGCGACGGCGCGCAGCGCCTGTTCGACCGAGGGCCAGTAATATTCCTGCGACGACGACAGATTGAGCCGGCCCTTGATGGCGGCGATCTGCTCGTCGCTGAGCAGCGCATAGGATTTCTGTGCCGGCGGCTTGGCGGCGAGCTTCGGTTTGGGCGGCTGCGCTGCGGCGATCGGTTCAGCAGCGATCGGCGCGGCGGCCGTCGGTTGTGCTGCGGTCGGCTCGGCGATCGACGGCATCGGCAGATCGACCGGGCTGTCCGACGCGAACGCCTGGCGCAGCGGCTCGCGCAGTTCCGGATAGGCCTGTTCCAGCGACGGCAGCGCCAGCGAGGCGGTCGTCACCGCAAGCTTGTCGGTCTTGCTCTCGCGGTTCGCGGTCGGACTTTGAATTGCGGCGAGCTGCAGTCTGGTCCCAGCGGCCGGCACGCTGTCCCGCGCCAGAACGCTGACCGCGGCGGCGCCAGTGATAAGGAAGCAGGCCAATGCCAGAAGCGTCGCGGTCTTCGTCAAGATGATCTCCGGTCCCGATGACGGATGCCCGTCATATTCGTCACAAATGCAGAAGAAATAAGGCCAAGGGGCCGCTGGGTACGACCCGCTGAGCAAACGAGAATGACTTGCAGATACGGTTCCGGCCCGCGCGTGCCTGTGGCCGAGCGGTTCGCGGTTCAGGCCGCGATCGCGAGTTCGTAGGCGTCCTGAATATCAGCGACGATATCGGAGGCTTCCCACAGCGCGTCGGGCGCGACCTTCTGGATGCTGATGGTCCAGTTGCCGCCCTTGAGGGTCCGCGGTGTGCTGACGATCTCGAACTGCACATTGCGGCACAGCGGGTGACGCCGCAGCGCGTAGGCGACACGGGTTCTGATTTCGTCGAGCGTGGCCGGTGTCTTGTCAGGGAACATGTCGCTGTCCACTTCGGTTGCGTCGCTTCACCAATGCCGGAAAGAGCAACTGACGCGCACCGGCGCCGCCGATCTTCGGCGCCATATTGTTGGGCCTGCGATGGTTAATGGGCTGTTAAATCCGCGTTGCCGGAGCGGCAATTGTCGCGCATCAATGTCACCCGCGCGGCGCATGACCGGAGTGACGGGATGGCTCGCCACGCAGGGAATTTCGCTTGCGGACCTAAGAGGTCAACGCTTCTCGATCACGAGATTCTGGATGGCGCGGCCGAAGTAACCGTGGACGTCGCCGAGCTTCGAGGACGCGATACCGGCGCCGTCGGGGCCGAGCCACATTTCCGAATTCAGCAGGATCCAATCGCCGACCGGTTGACGGGCGAAATGAACGTTGAGGTCGGCGTTGATGAAGGTCCAATGTCGGAAGTCGAGGATTGCCGAGGTGGCGTTGCTGAAATCGGCGGCGATCACCGCGCGCATCGCCTGCGAGGTCGGCTGTCCCTCGATCATCGGCCGGTCGACCCGGTACCAGATCGCGCCCGGCCCGATCGAGAGAAAACCGCCATGTGCTTCGCGCAGCGACATCCCGCCGACGAACGGGTTGGCGGTGTGACTGACGTCGTGCGGACGGCATTGCTCCGGTGGCGGAACGTCGATCGGCGGGTGTTCGATCTCGGCCGGCAATTGCTGCGGCTCGATCCTGATTTTCAGCACCGTCGCGTTGACGACGATCACGCCATTGGCCAATAGCCGCACCGCGCAGAGCTGGATCTTGCGGCCCTGGCGCAGCACCTCGGTTTCGAATGAAAGCGGCGCCACCGGCACCGGCCGCAGCAGGTCGACGGTCAGCCGCGCGACCTGCATCGGCTGCGGCGTCGCAATCGCTTCGGCTAGATATGTCACCAGCGCCGAGGGTGGCGAGCCGTGCTGCATGGTCGGATGCCAGGGACCGGCGGCATTCGGCCCGGTGACGATGTGGCGACCGTCGATGCGGTAGATGGCGTCCATCAATCAAACATTCCCATCGCGATTTCGCGCCCCGGATGCTGCGCAACCCGGGCACGATGCAGTTGTCTTCGTCTGCTCACAATGCCGGATCGATGGCCGCGTCGTATTCGCGCTTGAACCGCGCGACCAGCTCGGCGACCGGCACCACCTTCGGAATGCTCCCGATACCCTGGCCGCTGCCCCAGATTTCCTTCCAGGCCTTCGGCTTGGCGCGCTCGCCGGAGGCGTCGGTGCCGAAATTCATCTTCGAGGGATCGGATTCCGGCAGATTGTCGGGGTCCATGCCGGCGGCGACGATCGACGGCTTCAGGTAGTTGCCGTGTACGCCGGTGAACAGGTTGGAATAGACGATGTCTTCCGCGGTCGAGGTGGTGATCATGTCCTTGTAGCCCGGCACCGCGTTGGCTTCGGTGGTGGCGATGAAGGCCGAGCCGATATAGGCGAAGTCCGCGCCGAGCACTCGCGCGGCGCGGATCGCGCGGCCATTGCCGATCGCGCCGGACAGTGCCAATGGGCCGTCGAACCATGCCCTGGTCTCGGCGACGAAGGCGAACGGCGAGATTTCGCCGGCATGGCCGCCGGCGCCGGCGCAGACCAGGATCAGCCCGTCGGCGCCCTTCTCGATCGCCTTGTGGGCGAATTTCTGGTTGATCACGTCGTGGAACACGATGCCGCCCCAGCGATGCGCGGCCTGGTTCAATTCCTCGCGGGCGCCGAGCGAGGTGATCATCATCGGCACCTTGTGCTTCTCGCACAGCGCCATGTCGGCATCGAGCCGGTTGTTGGATTTGTGCACGATCTGGTTGACGGCGAACGGCGCCGAGGGCCGCTCCGGATGCGCCTTGTCGTAGGTCGCGAGCTCTTCCTTAATCTGCACCAGCCATTCGTCGAGCAGCGCCGCCGGCCGCGCGTTCAGCGCCGGAAACGATCCGACGATCCCGGCCTTGCACTGCGCGATCACGAGGTCCGGCACCGAAATGATGAACAACGGAGAGCCGATCACCGGGATCGAGAGGCGGCCCTTGAACAGTGCAGGCATCGACATTCGCAAATTCCCCTTGGGTTGTTTTTGGCGGCGTGTGCGCCGCGACAAGAAAGCAAGCGCGCCACCGCCTTGCAAGGCATGATGTCGCGAAATCGCAGCGATTGGACGCAAGATCGCCGCCGGCTTTCGTGGCTAGCGCGCTACTGGCACCAGGCGCTGGTGACGAAATTGTCGGTCCGGCAATCGCCGGGTTGCCGTGGCCGCCCGGGGATCAGAACCTTGGCGGAGCACTTCTCGACCGCATCGGCGCCGAGGCTCTTGCCTTCGCTGAAGCCCTTGGCCTTGCACAGCGTGTCGGCCGCCGCCTTGCAGTCCGGCCCGCCGCCGGCCGATACCGAGCAAACCACCCGACCGGTCACCATCGACGGCACGCCAAGCCGGGACGGGGTTTCCGGCGGTGGCGTGGTTGGCGGGAGCGGGCTTTCCGGCGGTCTGGCGTCCGCTGACGGCCTTGGCTCCGGCTGCTCGTTGGACAAATGCGGCATCGAAATGTCCGGCAACAGCAACGACGGGTTCTTCAGCAGTTTTCCGATTTCATTGACCAGGCCCGGATTTTCCTCGCGCGGCGCGGCCGGCTGCGCAGGCTGCAGCGACGGCGCTGCCGCTGGCGCCGTCTGCGGCCAGGCCGAATGCGGCACGTTCAGCATCGCGACCGACGCCGCGGCGACGAAGACGAGGCGCGCTCGGAATCGCAGCAGTTGATTCACGCGGAGAGCTGACATCGCCGCATCGTATCCGCCTGCGCAGGTTCGGCAAAGCAACGCGCGCAGCGGCTCACCGATTTGTGCTAAACTAAACGAACTGCGACGATGAATCCGAGCACCAGGACGCCGGCGCCGAGGCTGACCCACAGCGTCAGACGCTTCTCGATCTGCTCGCGAATCCACACGCCGTAGCGGTTAAGCAGGATTGCGACCACGAAAAATCGTCCGCCGCGTGCGATCACCGACAGTCCGATAAATTGCCAGAAATTGAAGTCGGCGAACCCGGCGGTGATGGTGACCAGCTTGTATGGAATCGGGGTCAGGCCTTTCAGCAAGATGATCCAGGCGCCCCATTCGGCATAGCCGGCGCGAAACGCCGCGACCTTGTCGCCATAGCCGTAGAACTGGATCACCCAGTGCCCGACCGAATCGTACAGCAGCGCGCCGATCGCGTAGCCGACGGCGCCGCCGACCACCGAGGTTACGGTACACAGGGTGGCGTAGAGCCAGGCCCGCTCCGGCCGCGCCAGCGACATCGGGATCAGCATCACGTCGGGGGGGACCGGAAAGAACGAGCTTTCCGCGAATGACACCATGCCCATTACCCATAAGGCGTAAGGTTTGTGTGCGGCGTCGATACACCAGTCGTAGATTTTTCTCAGCATGGCGCGATCAACCATCCTCGCGCCATTTTGTCCATGCCGCGGCTATGAAATGCGCCCAACCGGGAAAACCGCTCAGCGGCGCTTGCGCAGGCTGCGGCCCTCGAGCGCGACAATTGGTCGCCGTTCGATCCGGGCAGCCGCGGGTTCGGGGATCTTGAGGTTCGATTTCGGAAGCTTTTCGGCGATTCCCAGCATGGCTTCGCGGCGGCTCATCTCGCGCCAGACGTCCTCGGGGGAAACCCCGGCTGACGCCCACAAGACGGTGAGGTTGTAGAGCAGGTCGGCGCTCTCGCGGACCACCGCGGCGCGATTGCCGTTAACCGCGTCGATCACCACCTCTATCGCTTCTTCGGCGAGCTTTTTCGCCATCTTCGAGGGTCCGCGCTGGAACAGCCGCGCGGTTCGCGACAGCGCCGGATCGAGATCCTTGGCCGCGAGCACTGCCTGATAGAGCCGGTCGAGCGAATCACTCATCCGGTTATGTTACTGTAAACAGGTGGCAGGCGCGTTAACGCCCCCACCGAAGCCGACTGTCGCGCAATCGTCACCAAGCTCGATAGCCGAGGCCAAGCGGCCGGCCGCCGCCATAATAGCCCGGCTTATCGTAATAGCCCTGCCCACGGTAATAGCCCGGATTGCCGTAATAGACCGGGCCGCGATTGTAATACTCGTATTCATCGCGACGGGCTTGCGAGGCGGCGATCGCCCCGATGGTTCCGATGATGCCGGCGAAAGCCGCGGCTGCGGCCGGGCCGCCATTGCCGCGACGAACGTGACGATGGCGTCGAGCCGCGCTGAAATCGGTGGCGTCACTGCTTGCGCCGCTCGCGGACGCAGTGTTGGCGGGAACCCGACTTTCCGCCGACGCCGGTGTCGGCGGCAGCGCGGTCATCGCCACGGCAACCAATGTCGCGACTGCGATGCCACGGGTGGTGAACGCCAGTAATTTGCTACGCGTGAACATGTGATGTCCTTCGGCTTGCTCGGCCTTCGACGGCCCGATGAATAAAACCCCGCTGATGCGAAAAAGTTCCATTGCCGCGCACGCCAGGATTTCAGTCTTCGAGCTGTTGCGCCAAGTCGTGCAGTATTTGGTAGCAGGGCAGCACTTGCGCCACGCTGGAATTCGGCTCTCGGCCGTTGCCAATCGCGGCGAAGAACTCCCGGTCCTGTAATTCGATGCCGTTCATGGAGACATCGACCTTGGAGACGTCGATCTTCTCGTCCTTGCCGTTGAACAGGTCGTCGTAGCGGGCGATCCAGGTGCCGTTGTCGCAGATATAGCGGAAGAAGGTGCCGAGCGGGCCGTCATTGTTGAACGACAGGCTCAGCGTGCAGATCGCGCCGTTCTCGGCCTTGAGCTGGATCGACATGTCCATCGCGATGCCGAGCGTCGGATGGATCGGCCCCTGCACCGCATTGGCCTTCACGATCTTCGATCCCGCCTGATAGGCGAACAGATCGACGGTGTGGGCGGCGTGGTGCCACAACAGGTGGTCGGTCCAGCTGCGCGCCTGGCCCAGCGCATTGATGTTGCTGCGGCGGAAGAAATAGGTCTGCACGTCCATCTGCTGAATCGCGATCTCGCCGGCAACGATCTTCTTATGCAGATATTGATGGCTCGGATTGAAGCGGCGGGTGTGGCCGCACATCGCCACCAAGCCGGTCTTCTTCTGCAGGTCGACCACCGCCTGCGCGTCGGCCAGCGAATCCGCCAGCGGGATTTCCACCTGGACATGCTTCCCGGCGTTGAGGCACGCGATCGCCTGCGCCGCATGCATCTGGGTCGGGGTGCAAAGGATCACCGCGTCGACCTCGGGCAACGCCAGTGCGTCGGCGAGTTCGGTGCAGGCGTGGGAGATACCGTATTTCTTCGCGACGTCCTGCGTCGCATCCAGTCGGCGGCCGATCAGCGACACTACTTCGACGCCGTCGATATTCTTGATGCCGTCGAGATGCTTGATGCCGAATGCGCCGGCGCCCGCCAGCGCGACCTTGATCGGTTTAGCCATTCAGTTGTTCTCCAGGATCAGATGGCCGACCGCAGTGTTGCTGGCCGGCACGTGGTAGAAGCGGTGCTTGACGGTGGGCTTGGCCCCGCCTGCGACGTCGCTCATCGCGCCGCGCGCGATCAGCCACATCACCAATTCGATGCCTTCGGAGCCCGCTTCACGCACATAATCGATATGCGGCATCTTCGACAGCCCTTCCGGATCGGCGATCAGCCGGTCGAGGAAGGCATTGTCCCATTCCTTGTTGATCAGCCCGGCGCGCGGGCCCTGCAATTGATGGCTCATGCCGCCGGTGCCCCAGATCTGCACCTTGAGCGGCTCTTCATAGGAGGCGATCGCGCGGCCGATCGCCTGGCCCAGCATGTAGCAGCGCCGGCCCGACGGCGCCGGATATTGCACGACATTGACGGCGAACGGGATCACCGGGCAGGGCCAGGCCTGCGGCTGGCCGCACATCAGGCTGAGCGGAACGGTGAGGCCGTGGTCGACATCCATCTTGTTGACGATGGTGAGATCGAAATCGTCCTGGATCACCGATTGCGCGATGTGCGCTGCGAGTTTCGGATGGCCAATCACCTTCGGCACCGGGCGCGGGCCCCAGCCCTCGTCCGCCGGAGTGTATTCGGCGGCGGTGCCGATCGCGAAGGTCGGAATCAGATCGAGGCTGAAGGCGGTGGCGTGGTCGTTGAACACCAGGAAGATTACGTCTGGCTTCTCGTCCTTCAGCCACTGCTTGGAGAAGTCGTAACCGGCGAACACCTTCTGCCAATAGGGCTCACCGGTCTTGCCGGCGTCGATCGCGGCGCCGATGGCGGGAACGTGCGAGGTGTAGACGCTGGCGGTGACGCGGGCCATTACTTCTTCTCCCCGAGCGAGCGGTTGCCTTCGATCGAACGACCGCCGCCGATCATCATGTTGCGGTATTCCTCTTCGCTCATCCCGGTCATCGAGCCCGCCATCTGCTGAAAGCTCTTGCCGTCGGTGGCGCCGATCTTGGCGAGGAAATAGATGTTGCCGCCGAGCGAAATGCAGCGATTGAGGTCGCGATCCAGCACCGCCTGCTTCTGCTCTTCGGTCATCGGCCATTCGTCCAGATAGGCGCGTTCATTGGCCTTGAAACGGGCGCGGTTGTCCGCCTTCATCAGCGACATGCAGAACTGATTGAGGTGGTAGCCGAGCCGCGACATCTCGGCGTCGAAAATCGTCGTGCCGGGCACGTCCTTGTAGGGTTTGTCGAGTGACATGGCGTCCTCCTCAGGAAAGTTCGGGCCAGTATAGCCGCATCGGGTTGTCGACCAGCAGCTTGTGTTGCAGCTCCGGCGTGGTGACGATCTGCGGAATGAAATCGACCAGCAGGCCATCGTCCGGCATGTGGTCCTTGAGGTTCGGATGCGGCCAGTCGGTGCCCCACAGCACGCGATCCGGAAAAGTCTCGACGATCCGCCGCGCGAACGGCACCACGTCGCGATAGGGCTGCCGCTCCCCGTTCAGCGCCGGCGGTCCGGTCACCGACAGTCGCTCCGGGCAACTGACCTTCGACCAGATGTTGGGATGCAGCGTCATGAACTTGACGAACAGTTCGAATTCCGGGCCATCGACCGGCTTGCCGACGTCGGGCCGGCCCATGTGATCGACCACGACGAGCGTCGGCAGCGCGGTGAAGAAATCCCACAATTCGGGCAGGTCGACCGCCTCGAAATAGATCACCACATGCCAGCCCAGTTTGGCGATCCGGCCGGCAATTTCCAGCAACTCGTCCTTCGGGGTGAAGTCCACCAGCCGCTTGACGAAATTGAACCGCACGCCGCGGACGCCGGCTTCGTGCATCGCCTCCAGTTCGGAGTCGTGGATGCTGCGCTTCACCGTCGCAATGCCCCGCGCGCGACCGCCGGAATGAGCCAGCGCATCGAGCATCGCGCTGTTGTCGGCGCCGTGGCAGGTCGCCTGCACCACGACGTTGCGGGCAAAGCCGAGATGGTCGCGCAAAGCGAACAGTTGCTGCTTCGAGGCGTCGCACGGGGTGTATTTGCGCTCGGGCGCGAACGGGAATTCCGCGCCGGGCCCGAACACATGGCAATGCGCATCCACCGCGCCCGCTGGCACCTTGAATGTCGGCTTCGACGGGTTGGCGTACCAGTCGAGCCAGCCTTGGGTCTTTTCAAATTGCATCAGTGTTGATCTTTCAGGTCTTGGCCTTCGCCGCTGCAAGAATTCGGTCGGCCTCGATGCGCCAGTCAGGACTGCGGGCAAATTCCGGATCGCCGCGCTTGCCGAACACGCCGGCGTCGGCAAGGTCGGCGACGAACGCTTGCCGCTCGGCGGTGCCCTGCGCCGACCATGGCGTCAGCCCCGCCTCGCGTACGGTCTCGGCCACCTCGAAAACTTCCTCGGCGCGGCGACGGCCGTGTTCGATCACGCGCTGGAAGAAATAGGCGCCCTGTTTCTCCCAGTCGATGCTCGGAAAGGTCTCCTGCAGCGACGCCAGCACCGCGTCCTCGACTCCGTAGGCCCGCGCGGTGGTGAAGCTTTCGATCACCATCGCCTCCAGCCCCTTGATCATGATGCTGCGGCACATCTTGGTCGCTGACGCCACGCCGAGTTTTTCACTCGCCACCTTGGCGTCGAAGCCCAGCGCGATCAGCAGCGGCGCCAGCTCCGCCGCGCCGGCGCCGCCGAGCAGCAGTGGCACCTTGATCCGATAGGGCGGGATCGAGGTCATCACCGCGCCCTCGACATAGCGGCCGCCGGCCGCGTCGATCAGTTGGGCGGCGCGCTGCTTGGCGCCGGGCGAGGCCGAATTGAAATCGAGAAACCAGCCGCCCGGCCGGACCCCCGGCGCGCAGGCCTGCGCCACCGCGACGGTCTGGCTGGCGGTCACCGCGGAGACGATCAGGTCGGACATCGCCGCCAGCGCGGCATGGGATGCGACCAGCGCCACGCCATGGATGCCGGCGTGGTAGCGCATCGCGTCCGCCGGACCGCCGTCGAGCTTGATGTCATAGGCCGCGACCTTCACGCCCTGCGCGCGCAGATCCTCGGCCAGAATCCGGCCGACCTCGCCATAGCCGACCAGTCCGAGCTGCCATTGTTTCGGATCGCGGGTCATCTCAATCGATGTATTTCAGGCCGGCTTTTTCCAGCGGCCCGCGCATATTGTACATGTCGAGCCCGAGCACGCCGCTCGCCAGCTTCTCGCGCTTCTCGGCCTCGTTGGCCTCGCGGGCGGCGGCGGCGTCGGCGACGGCTTGCGCCACCGCGGCCGGCACCACCACGACGCCGTCGTCATCGGCAATCACCACGTCGCCCGGATTGACCAGCGCGCCGGCGCAGACCACCGGGATGTTGACCGAGCCGAGTGTCGCCTTCACGGTGCCCTTGGCGCTGATCGCCTTGGAGAATACCGGAAACTGCATCGCGGTGAGATCCTTGACGTCGCGCACACCGCCGTCGATCACCAGCCCGACCGCGCCGCGGGCGCGAAAGCTGGTCGCCAGCAGATCGCCGAAGAAGCCGTCGGTGTTGTCGGCGGTGCAGGCTGCCACCACGATGTCGCCGGGCCGCAACTGCTCGGCGGCGACATGCATCATCCAGTTGTCGCCGGGCTGCAGCAGCACGGTCACCGCAGTGCCGCAGGTATGCGCCCCGGCATAGATCGGCCGCATATAGGGCTGCATCAGCCCGACCCGGCCCATCGCCTCGTGGATGGTGGCGACGCCGAACCGCGCCAGTTTTGCCACCGCGGCTTTGTCGGCCCGCACCACGTTGCGCTTGACGATGCCGAGGTCGTTGGTTCGCACGCTCATGCTAGTGGCCCTTTGCTTTCAGCGCGGCGTCGAGTCGCGGATAGACCCGCCGCGCATTGCCCTCGTAGATCTGCTTCTTCTCGGCGGGCGTCAGCAGCGTCGATGCCTCGATATAGCGCTTGGTGTCGTCGTAATAGAACCCGGTTTCCGGATCGATGCCGCGCACCGCGCCGATCATCTCGCTGGCAAACAGGATGTTGTCCACCGGGATCACCTTGGTCAACAAGTCGATGCCGGGCTGGTGATACACACAGGTATCGAAGAAGATGTTGCCCAGCAGATGATCCTTCAGCAGCGGCTTTTTCATCTCCTGCGCCAGGCCGCGGAACCGGCCCCAGTGGTACGGCACCGCGCCGCCGCCATGCGGGATGACGAATTTCAGCGTCGGGAAATCCCGGAACAGGTCGGCGGTCAGGCACTGCATGAAGGCGGTGGTGTCGGCGTTGAGATAATGCGCGCCGGTGGTGTGGAAGCAGGCGTTGCAGCTGGTCGAGACGTGGATCATCGCCGGGATGTCGTGCTCGACCATCTTCTCGTAGATCGGATACCAGTGCCGGTCGGGCAGCGGCGGCGAGGTCCAGTGTCCGCCGGACGGATCAGGATTGAGGTTGATGCCGACGAAGCCGTAGTCCTTGACGCATTTCTCCAGCTCGGGAATGCAGCTTTTGGGATCGACGCCGGGCGATTGCGGCAGCATCGCCGCGCCGATGAAGTGATCGGGGAACAGCCCGGCGACGCGCGCGCACAATTCGTTGCAGATCGCCGCCCAGGTCGACGATACCTGGAAGTCGCCGATGTGGTGCGCCATGAAGCTGGCGCGCGGCGAGAAGATGGTGAGGTCGCTGCCGCGCTCCTGCATCTTCTTCAGCTGGTTCTCGGCGATGCTGTCGCGCAATTCGTCGTCGCTGATCTTCAGATCGGATACTTTCGGCATCACCGAGGCATCGTTGATGCCGGCGATCTGCCGGTTGCGCCAATCCTCCAGCGCCTTCGGCGCGGTGGTGTAGTGGCCGTGAATGTCGATGATCATGATTATCCTTGGACGTTAATCGGAAAACCTGCGCCCGTCATTTCGAGGAGCGATGCGACGACGCAATCCAGGGGCTCCGTACTTGGCGCCCCTGGATTGCTTCGCTTCGCTCGCAATGACGGTTTCCATGCCTTCAGCCCGCGCGGCGTTGCGCTGCGTCGTTGGTTTGCTGGCCGCGCCACACCGCGGCCGGGATCATCGCCTCGCCGCGCATCAGCAATCGCGCGGTGCGCAGCAGCGCCGCGCGGGTGACGGTCTGCGGGTTTTGCGGATCGACCGCGATCTCTACCGAGAACTCGCCGGTCGGATGTTCGACCGAGATGGTTTTCGCCTCGCCGCGCGGCACCACGGCGATACCTTGCGTCACCGAACCGTCGAGCACGCAGGCGGTGGCGACCGTCACCGCCGCCAGCACGCCGATGGCGTCGTGACAGACATGCGGGATGAAGCTGCGGGTCGCGATGCTGCCGCCGGCGCGCGGCGCCGCGATCAGCGTCATCTTCGGATAGTTCTTCTTGGTCACGTCGCCGAGCTGCATGGCGTGGCCGCAGGCGATCCGCAACCGCTCCAGCCGCGCCTGCAATTCGGTATCGGCATTGAGCTGGTCGACGCTCTCATAGCCGGTGCGGCCGACGGCTTCCGCATTGAACATCACCAGCGGCATGCCGTTGTCGATGCAGGTCACCTCGATGCCATCGATCACGTCGCGGACATGGCCGGTCGGCAGCAAGCCGGGCGCCACCGACCCGGCGGTGTCGAGGAAGTTGATCTTGATCGGCGCCGAGGTGCCGGGCGCGCCGTCGATCCGGGCGTCGCCCTCATAGGCGACATGGCCGTCCGGGGTCTGCACCGTGATGTCGCACAGCATGTCGGTGTTGAGCGTCAGCACCCGCAGCGTGGTGGTCGCGCCCTGCGGCTTCACCAGCCCGGTTTCCAGCGCGAACGGCACTACCGCGGCCAGCATGTTGCCGCAGTTCGGCGTGGTATCGACGGTGTCCTTGTCGGGCTGCAATTGTGCGAACAGAAAATCGAGGTCGACGCCGGGCCGCGTCGCCTTCGAGACGATGCCGACCTTGCTGGTCAAAGGATGCGCGCCACCGAGGCCGTCGATCTGGCGCTTGTCCGGCGAGCCCATCACCGCCAGCAGCACCTTGTCGCGGGTCGGAATGTCGGCGGGCAGGTCGGCGGCATTGAAAAACGGTCCCCGCGAGGTGCCGCCGCGCATGAACAGGCAGGGAATCGCGGTCTGCATTCGTTTCCATCCGGATGATCGTTCGCGGCATTGTGGCGACCCGCCGCGAGCTTCGCCACCGCCGGTCACCTATAACAGCTATCATAATCCAGCATGGGCGGAAGTTCCCAGCGATGCTGGAGTTTACGTCGGCAGCTCCCGGATCAGTTCAGCCAACAGCCGCATCGTATGCTCGGCGAGTGGCGTCGGGCGCCTATGCGCCGAGACCGCCAGGCACAGCACGCTGACGGGCGCCGGATCGACCAGTTTGCGCACCATCAATTCGGCCGCGCGCGCGGACGCCGCGACGCCGCTGGCGGTCAGCACCGCGTGGCCATAGCCGGCACAGACCAGATCGATGATCGAGGGGACGCTGGAGACTTCCCAGGCGATATCGAGTTTCACCCCGGCCAGCGCCGCCTGGGTCTCCAGCAGACGCCGCATCGCATGCACCCGCTCCGGCACGATCAGCGGATAGTTCGACAGCTCCTTGATCGGCAGCGGCGGCGCGGCGCGGCCGCGTTTGCCCTTCGGCGCGGGGCTGACCAGCGACAGCGCCTCCTGCAACAGCGGCGTGATCTCGATTCCGGCCTGGGCGTCCGGATTGTACACCAGGCCGACATCGACCCGACCGGTGGTGACCCATTCGACGATATGGGTCGACAGCCCCTCGACGATCGCAAGCCGCGCTGCGGGCAGTTCGCGCCGGAAGCGGTCGATCAGCGGCAGCGTCAACTGCCGGCCGATGCTCGGCGGCAGCCCGATGGTGACGCGGCCGACCGGCGCGTCACGGCTGGCACCGAGATCCTCGCGCGCCTGTGCGACCAGCTGGATGATGCCAACGCTGTGGTCAAACAGGCGCTTGCCGGCCTCGGTCAGCGCGACGCCGCGGCCATTGCGGACGAACAGCTGCTGGCGCAATTCGGCCTCCAGGCCGCGGACGTGGCGGCTCAGCGCCGGCTGCGCGATGTCGAGCATCACCGCGGCCTTGCTGAAGCTACCCAGCTCAGCGACATGCACGAAATATTCGAGCTGCTTAAGGTTCATCGCATGGCCCGGACCGGTTGCCGCTGTTGTTATTGCCGTTCGATCCCGGCGGTATCGATCACGCCGCGCCACTTCTCGATATCGGATTTGAGCCTTGCGGCGATCTGATCCGGCGTGCTGGCCTTGGCCTCGATGCCCAGCTCGAGCAGCCGCTGCTTCAGACCCGGTTCGGCCAAAACGTCCTGCAGCGCCGCGTTCAACGCCGCGATCACCGCCGGCGGCGTGCCGATCGGTGCGAACAGCCCGTTCCAGGACTCGACGCTGGCCTCGATGCCGCTTTCCCGCAGGGTCGGAACGTCCGGCGCGATCTTCGAGCGCAGCGGGCCGGTCGCCGCCAGCGGCCGCATCTTGCCCTCGGCGATATTGCCCTTCAGCGCCGAATAGCTGTCGACGATCAGCGCCAGATCGCCCTGCAGCAGCGAGATCTGCAGCTCCGGCGTGCCGCGATAGGGAATGATGACGAAGCTGACCCCGGCCGTGGCCTTGAACAATTCGGCCGCGAGGTTCTGGGTGCTGCCGATGTTGATGGTGCCGACATTCAGCGCGCCGGGCTTGTGCTTCGCCGTGTTGATGAAGTCGGCCAGCGTCCCGTAGGGCGAGGCGGTATTGGTGGCGAAGACGAAATCGAAATAGCCGAGGCTCGAGATCGGCGCGAAATCCTTCAGCGGATCGTACGGCAATTTCTTAAACAGCGAGACGCCGATCGCGGTGCCGTTCGACAACAGCGCCAAGGTGTAGCCGTCGGGCGGTGAGGATATCACCGTGCGCGCCGCCGCGATGCCGCCGGCACCGGGCTGGTTCTCGACGTAGAACCGTCCCTTCATCCGCTCTCCGAGCTTTTCCGCGACCAGCCGCGCGGTGACGTCGGCGACGCCGCCGGCCGCGAACGGCAGCACGATTCGCACCGGCCTGGTCGGATAGAGGCCCTGCGCGCGCGCTGGCATCTGCGCCGATGCCAGCAGCAGGCCCAGCGTCACCAGCGCGGCCGGCATGCCGCGCCGGGAGAAGAAGTTGCGGTCAATCAATGTCATCTGGCGACGATAGACGAGAATCACCGGAAGTTGTAGCGACTGCGAACGATTGACGCTGGGCCTGCAACCTGTCTTCATTTCTCTGCCCAGTCTGGCCGTCCGGCGTCGTTGTTGACGCTGGCGCCGCAGCGGTCTTCAACTGCCTGACAGTTTTCCGCGAGCCGTAGAGTAAGCCGATGTCGCAGCCTCCGCTCTTTCGCCCGATCAGCCTGCGCGGAATCACCGCCAAGAACCGGATTCTGATTTCGCCGATGTGCCAGTATTCGGCCACCGATGGCATGGTCAACGACTGGCATCTGGTTCACCTTGGCAAGTTCGCGCAAGGCGGCGCCGGGATCGTGATGATGGAGGCCACCGCGGTTACCCCGGAGGGCCGCATCACCCATGGCGATGTCGGGCTGTGGCACGACGGCCAGATCAAGCCGCTGGAGCGGATCGCGGCCTTCATCCGCGACAACGGCGCGGTGCCGGCGATCCAGCTCGCCCATGCCGGCCGCAAGGGCAGCATGCAGCGACCGTGGTTCGGCAACGCCGCGCTGACCGAGGCCGATCGCGCCCGCGGCGACATGCCGTGGAGCATCGTGGCGCCGAGCCCGATCCCGATGGAGGAAGGCTGGCTGATGCCGCAGGAGCTGTCCGAGGACGAGCTCGATGGACTGCGCGAGCAATGGCGACTAGCGACGCTGCGCGCCGCCGAGGCCGGTTTCGAGATGCTCGAGGTGCATTGCGCCCACGGCTATCTGCTGCATGCGTTCCTGTCGCCGCTGTCGAACAAGCGCACCGACCGCTATGGCGGCGACCGCGCCGGGCGGATGCGCTATCCGTTGGAGATCATCGAGACTATCCGCGCCGCTTGGCCCGACAGCCTGCCGCTGTCGGTGCGGATCTCGTCGATCGACGGCGTCGAGGGCGGCATCGAGCTTTCCGACTCGGTGGCATTCGCTCGCGAGGCGAAAATCCGAGGCGTCGACATCATCGACTGCTCTTCGGGCGGGTTGCTGGGATCGGCCACCGCGGCGCGAATTCCGCGCGGCTACGGCTTTCAGGTGCCGTTCGCCGAGACCATCCGCAACGAGGCGGAGATCCCGACCATCGCGGTCGGGCTGATCCTGCATCCGGACCAGGCCGAGGGCATCGTCGAGCAGGGCCAGGCCGATCTGGTGGCGATCGGCCGTGAGGCGCTGTTCGATCCGAACTGGCCGCTGCACGCCCAGCTCGAACTGACCGAGGGTGACGAAGTATTTTCCGACTGGCCGAAGCAATATGGCTGGTGGCTGGAACGCCGCGAGCCTGGCCTGCGCAAGCTCGACGGCCCGAAGCTGCCGTTTCGCAAGGGATGAGGAGCCCGTCATTGCGCGCCGAGGGCAGGGCGAAGCTCCGCCCGACAGCGAAGCAATCCAGGGAATCCAAGCAAAGACTGGATTGCTTCGTCGCAAGAGCTCCTCGCAATGACGACGTCAAACGACAATGCCCGGCGCAAGGCCGGGCATGAGGCATTGAATTCAGTGTTCGACGGTTCCGGTCGCGCGGTTCGATCGGCCCGAGTACTCAGTATTCGCAGTGGCCGCAACGGGAACGCACCGGCACGTAGTAGGCGCGCGCCGGCGCCACCATCTCGACCCGCTCGCGGACGCCATATTGCGGCGCGATCCGCTCGTACTCCACGCCTTCCGGCGCCACCATCACGGTCTGCGGTACC
Source organism: Rhodopseudomonas sp. (assembly GCF_013377015.1). GTDB lineage: Bacteria > Pseudomonadota > Alphaproteobacteria > Rhizobiales > Xanthobacteraceae > JARJEH01. The sequence continues at coordinate 76,349 of NZ_JACABA010000005.1, forward strand.
ATAACGGTACGATACTGCGCCGGGGTCCGATGCGCGATCACGCCGCCGGGCGAAACCACCACGGTTTCCTGCACGGTGCGGTACTGCGGCGGAATCACCTGTTGCTGATAGCAGGTGACGCAGGGCGGCGGTGCGTAGCAATTGTAGCATCCGGCGGAAGCGGCGGTCGGCAGCGCGACGGCTGCGACGGCGGAAGCGATCAGAGCGGCAAAAACGCGTGACATGTTGATTCCTGTGCGTCTGCGGGTTGCAATCTGCGCGCATCATTAGTTGTGCGGTTCCGATCGTCAACGACAGTCGCGAATCAAGCTTTATAGACATCGTTAACGGAAGCCGGCGTCGCGAACTACGTGCCAGAGCGTGGAGCCGTTTGGCCTTTGCCAAAATTTAAGCAAAATTTGCGCAAAATTTTCCGTAGCAATCACTGACCATGCTCCGTTTGGAAATAGCTCGCGTTCGAACAGGAGAACCGAACGATGCGAACAGCAGGTGCGATCCTCGGAACCTCGATTGCCGCGCTCACAGTTCTGGCAGCGCCGGTGCAGGCCGCGAATTCCGACCACCAGAGAACTGAAGCCCAGGCCGCGTCGTCGACCTGCAGCTCCTATCAGCGCAAGCCGGATGGAACCTGGATGGCGATTCCCTGCCAGCCGGTCGGCCGCGCCTCATCGCCGCGGCAAACCACCGCGACGCGCAATTCGGACGACGACGCCAGGCGGAACTGATCGCCGGCTGACGCGGCGCTCGCTACCCCGCGGCCTTCGCCGCAGCGCGTCCGGCATTGCGGCCCGAGAACAGACAGCCGCCGAGGAAGGTTCCTTCCAGCGAGCGGTAGCCGTGCATGCCGCCGCCGCCGAAGCCGGCGGCTTCTCCGGCTGCGTAGAGGCCGGGGATGATGGCGCCATTGGCGCCGAACACCCGCGAATCGAGATCGGTCTCGAAGCCGCCCAGCGTCTTGCGGGTCAGGATGTTGAGCCGCACCGCGATCAACGGGCCACGCGCGGGGTCGAGAATCCGATGCGGCTTGGCGGTGCGGATCAGCCGGTCGCCGATATAGCGCCGCGCATTGTGGATGTTCATCACCTGCGCGTCCTTTACGTAAGGATTGGCAATCTCGCGGTCGCGCGCCTCGATCTGGGTCTTGATCCGATCGAGCTGCAGCAGATTGTCGCCTGACAGCGTGTTCATCGCCGCCACCAGGTCGGCGAGATTGTCGCGGACGATGAAATCGACGCCGTTACGCTTGAACGCCTCCACCGGCGCCGGCGCGCCCTTGTTGGTGGCGCGGCGCGCGGTGGCGAGCCAGCTCTTGCCGGTGAGGTCGGGATTCTGCTCCGATCCCGACAGCGCGAATTCCTTCTTGATGATATCCTGGGTCAGGATGAACCAGGAGTAGTCATAGCCGGTCGCCATGATGTAGTTGAGTTGCCCGAGCGTGTCGGAACCGGGAAACAGCGGCGCCGGCAGCCGCCGGCCGGTGGCGTCGAACCACATCGAGGACGGTCCGGGCAGGATACGGATACCGTGCTTCGGCCAGATCGGCGCGAAATTCTCGATACCCTCGACGTAATGCCACATTCGGTCGCGGTTGATCAGCCGCGCGCCCGCGGCTTCGGTGATGCCGATCATCCGGCCATCGACATGAGCGGGCACGCCGGAGATCATTCGCTTCGGCGGCTCGCCCAGCCGCTTCGGCCAGTTCTGTCGCACCAGCTCGTGATTGCCGCCGATCCCGCCGGAAGCGACGATTACCACGCTGGCGCGAAGGGTGAAGTCGCCCACGACGGTGCGCGAACTGCTCTGGCCGCGTTCGACTGCGGTGGGCTCCAGGATCGCGCCACTAACGCCTTCGGCAGCGCCGTTGCTCATGATGAGTTGATCGACGCGATGACGGAATCTGAACGTCAGCCTGCCTTCGGCCTGCGCCATTCGGGCGCGGCGCTCGAATGGCTCGACAATGCCGGGGCCGGTGCCCCAGGTGACGTGAAACCGCGGCACCGAATTGCCGTGGCTCATCGCGTCATAGCCGCCGCGCTCGGCCCAGCCGATCACCGGGAAGATCCGGTGCCCCATCGCGCGCAGCCAGTCGCGTTTTTCGCCGGCCGCGAAGCCGACATAGGCTTCCGCCCAGCGTCGTGGCCACAGATCGTCGTCGCGGTCGAAGCCGGCGGAGCCGATCCAGTCCTGCAGCGCGAGATCGTAACTGTCCTTGATGCCGAGCCGGCGTTGCTCCGGCGAGTCCACCAGGAACAAGCCGCCGAACGACCAGAACGCCTGGCCGCCGAGATTCTGCTCGCCCTCCTGGTCGACCACGATGACGCGCTTGCCGGCGTCGGCGATTTCGGTCGCGGCCACCAGCCCGGCGAGCCCGCCGCCGACCACGATTACGTCTGCATCGTCCGCCATCGCGCGTCCCCTGTTCCCGATCGGGATCAAAGCCCGCGCCGCAAACTTCGGTCAACGGCAAATCGCGCCGGAATCGCGTCAGCTGTTTCAAATCGGGACCGTGGTTCCCCGAGGTGCATCCCGCCTGCAACACTCGATTTGAATTTGATTTGAATCATCTCGGCCATCTGGACAAAAACCCGATCACCCAACACGCTGACGTTGTCTTGAATCGCGAGGTTCCGGCGTCACTCAAGACGCTGTTTGGCAGACGGGCTTTGATTGGGGCTGGTCATGAGATTGGTTACGGGATTGCTGACGGTGGTGCTCCTTCTCGCTGGCGTGGCGTCGAGCCACGCGGTGGTGCGGATTGCCGAGGACCGCGGCGGCCGGATCGGAACCTATGTCGACAAATATCAGGACCTGCGCAGCTCTGGCGAAACCGTGATCATCGACGGCCTGTGCGCGTCCGCCTGCACCATCGTGCTCGGCGCGGTTCCACACGACAAGATCTGCGTGACCTCGAAGGCCAATCTCGGATTCCATGCCGCCTGGGACCGCGGCTCCAATGGCCGCGCGGTAACGAATCCCGAAGCCACCCAGATGCTGTATTCGATGTATCCAACTCCGATTCGGCGCTGGATCGCGCAGCGCGGTGGGCTCACCCCGCGGATGATCTTTCTGCGCGGCCGGGCGCTGATGGGGATGTACAAGCCCTGCTATATGGACGCCCACGCCTCGTCGGCGCACTGAGTCCCGGTTTTCCGCATGACGTGATCGACGAGGCGCGCCGGGCGCTTGCCCGACGCTGCGGCGAGCTCTATCTGGAGCAGCCATGCGATCGCAGGTGCGGCCTATCGCGGGCCGCGGCGCATGCCGACTGGCGCAACGCCAGTTGCCGGATTGCCCCGAGGAACCCAGATGACAGCCAAATCCACCCGCCCGCTCGTCTTGATCGCGGCCTTCGCCGGCAGCCTCGTGGTCGGGCTGGTGGTGGTGTTGTGGCTGCTCGGGGGTCTGCGCAGCGTCACCGCGCCGGCATCAATCGGCGGCCCGTTCCAGCTGGTCGATCAAACCGGCCAGACCGTTACCGAAAAGAGCCTGCAGGGCAAGCCGACGCTGATCTTCTTCGGCTTCACCCATTGCCCCGACGTCTGTCCGACCTCGCTGTTCGAAATCTCCGAGGTATTGCGGGCGATGGGCAAGGATGCCGATCGGGTCAATGCCTATTTTGTCTCGGTCGATCCGGAGCGTGATACGCAGGCGGCGATGAAGGATTATCTGTCCAGTTTCGATCCGCATCTGAAAGGTCTGACCGGCAACGCCGAGGCGGTGGCGAAGATCGTGTCTGGCTACCGGGTCTATGCCAAGAAGGTGCCGCTCAAGGATGGCGACTACACGATGGACCATACCGCGCTGATCTATCTGATGGATCGCGACGGCAACTTCGTGGCCCCGTTCAACCTGAAGCGAAAGCCCGAGGAAGCCGCCACCGACCTGAAGCGCTATCTGTAGCGCGCAGGCCGGGCTGCACCACTGTCGCGGCGGTTCGATCCGGCGCGCAGGGAGCCTCCCGCTCGGCCACGCCGTGCATGGTCTTTTCCCATTGGTAGGGCGCCCACACATATTGCGTCACCGCGCGCCACGCCGCGATCGACAGGCAAAGCCAGTAAAGCGGCGTCAACGCCATGATCCAGCCGCGGCGCAACTGGCCGCGTTGCACCAGTCCGGTCAGGCCGACCACAATGGTTGAAGCGCAGCCGGCTGTGATCGCGGCCAGATGCAGCGGTGTCGGCAACTCCGGCACCAGCCATGCGACCTTCGGAAACGCCGCGGCGAGAATCGCAGCCAGCAGCGTGTACAGCAGGATCGGGTAGACCAGCGCCGTCAGCACGTTGCCGCCGACGATGACGTTCAGCGTGACGAATCCGCCCGGTCCGATCTCGCGCCACAGCCGTGCAGGCTTGCGCATGTGCACCTGCCAGGTCTGCACCCAGCCCTTCATCCAGCGGGTGCGCTGGCGCAGCCAATTGCCGAACGTGATCGGTGCCTCCTCGAAGGTTGTCGAGGCGAAGCTGATCGAGCGATAGCCGAAGCGGTGCAACCGAAAGCCGAGGTCGGCGTCCTCGGTGACATTATAGGGATCCCAGCCGCCGACCTCGCGCAACACTGCCGTGCGGAAATGGTTCGAACTTCCTCCAAGCGGCAGCGGCAATCCGAGTGCGGCCAGGCCGGGCAGGAAAACGTCGAAATGCCCGGCGTATTCGGCGGCGAATGTACGCGACAGCCAGCTGTGAGTGACATTGTCGATGCGCAGGCTGGCCTGCGCGCAGGCGGTGTCGGTGCCATGGCTTCGAAACACATCGAGCGCGGCGCGCAACTGGCCGGGCTCGGGTCGGTCCTCGGCGTCATATACCGCGACGAAACTACCGCGGGCAAAGGGCAGGGCGCAATTCAGCGCTTTCGGCTTGGTCTGAGGATGAACCGCCGGCGCGATCAGCACCCGGACATGCGGCGGTGGTCGCAGTCGGGCGATGGCGGCGCGGGTCTGCAAATCGTTCGGCTCGACTACCAGGATGACATCGAGCTTTTCTTGCGGGTAGTCCAGCGCTTCGAACGCTCGCAACAAGGCGGCGACCGCACTCGCCTCGCGGTACAGCGCCGCGATCAAGGTGTAGACTGGCAATTGGGAATCGGGCAGCCGCGCCAATTGCACGGCAGCGGACCGTGGCCAGAAACATGCCACGAGCCGCAGCGCGCAGAAGGCCAGGAACCAGAGAGCCATCGTGGTGCTCCAGGCTTCGGGCAGGATTGCAGGCGGCAAGAGCAGGAGTGTCGCGACGCCGGCACCACGCTCAATGCGCTGCCACCATAGCGGTCCGCGTTGCCTGGACGGAGCCGCCGACATCGTTGGAAATGTTTGTCGTAGATTATTGGTGGCGGCGTCGGCCAGCGCGCCGCCACCCTGCTGCATCAGGAATTGTTGCAGCGAAGACGCCGAGGTCATCCGCGTCCGCGGCTTCACGTCCGGAAATCTCGCCACCAAATCGCACAGCATCCGCGACGCCAGCAGCCTTGGCGCCAGCGTCCAGATCAACTCGCCGTTGTGTCGTAGCGGGATCAGGCCGAATGTCGCGGCGTGGGGAATCTGGTGATCGCGTAGCGGGGAATCGGCGCGACCGATCTCGGCAAAGGTTTCGGTGGCGATGTCGAGATGTGCTGCGAGCCGCCACAGATACGCCTCCTCGTCGATCACGCCCCACTGGATCAGAACCCGATCGGCTCCGATGTTCAATTCTCTGGCGCGCCATTCCGCGGCTTGCAGCAGGGCGGGCGAAAGCACGCCACGCAGGCAGTCCAACTCGGATGCCGGGCCGCTGTCGATGTTGGCGTGCGGATTGTCATTGCAAGGGCGCAGCGCCGCGTTCCAGCGGGCTAGGAAGGCGGGTCGCTCCGGCCACGGCCGGATCGCACGTCCCTGCGACGACGTCACCATCGTCTCCCCGCTTCGGACATGGTCTGTGAAGGTCATGGGACGATCCTGGCTTCACGCAAACGGAACGCGCCTCCGTCGCCGCGTGGTCGGCCTCACTGCAAAGGCGGGTGCGTGACCAAGTTGGATCGCTTGCCTTTCTTACATTTCTTGCCTTCGATGGTTTCGGCGACCTCCAGGCTTGCCATCGATAGCAGGTAGGCCGCCATCGTCTGATCGAGCTCCAGCGCAAGCCTGTAGGTCTGATCGATCAGCGCGCTGAGTTCGTCGATCCGCTTCTTGTTTGGCATTGATGTCACCCTGGAGGCAGTCTGTGAATTTGAAGGAGGAGCGGCAAGCCGAAGTCCCTGTCGACGTCTCCGACCGACGAACTTCGTCGGTCGTGACGCGGTTGCAGGGCAGGCTTACCCGGCTGGGTCTGACAATCAGGCCACCCGATGGGAAACGGCTTCGGTCGATTCTAGGACGGAGCCGATGACACCCGCGTTCTTGCGGATTCGCGCCAGACTTTCCTCGCTGGTCTCCATCAACACCGCGACGTTGCTTTCGCCCGCGATGTCCGCGGGCAGGCCGAGCGGCCGAACGATCATCCCGATGCTTTGCAGGATCGGCACCCTGAGGGTACGCGCCAGCGCGGTGGCCCCGGTGATGCCTTGCGACAGGCAGTATTCGACGATGCCAAGAAACAGTTCCTGATAGGTGCGGCTATCCCGCCGGCCTTCCATGATCGAATAGCGGGACGCCTCGAGCAGGTCGGAACGTTGCGGCACCGGTCCATCGACCATCCACGCAAAATGCTCGCTCATCATGTGCGGAAGGGTGGTCGGGTACAGGCGGAAGCAACCGACGACGTCGTCTTGCCTGTCGATGGCCAAGCCGTAGACCGCATGTTCGGTGTCGAATTCGTCAGTCTCGATCGTTCCCCGCTCGAATTCCTTCCAGCCGCGCTCCTGCACGAAGATCTTGTGACGCATCCGAAAATGCTGATCCATTGATTTCGCGTAACGTGCCCGATTGTCGTTGTTGACGATGCGGATCATTGCAAGCCCCTCCCATTTCCGAGGGGCTGAGCATCGCGTTGGCGCGGGATTTAGCGATTCCGAGAACTAGGTATTGACAGGGCTACAGCTCGATTTCCCGGCGCCGGATCGCCTCGACGACGGCGTGGGTCCGGTTCGAGACCTTGAGCCGCTGGATCGCCGAGGCCACGAGCTTGTTCACCGTATCTTCCGAGATCTCGAGAATCTGCCCGACGTCCCAGGCAGTCTTGCCGATCGCGATCCAGCTCAGGATCTCGCGTTGCCGCGGCGTGAGAATCTTGTCGCGGCCGGCGGTCGCGGCCTTCATGTGAAGGAGCTTATTGAAGGCGTAGATGGCGATCAATTCGACCGCCGATCTTGCGTCCGCGGTCTCTTCGATCTCGAAGCCGGCGAACGAGATGCCCGCCTGATATCCGCTCAGCCCATGAATCGGAACGCTGACTCCGCGCCGCAATCGAAAGTCCACCGCGGCGATGCTCATGATCGACCGGGCTTTGGGATCATCGGGAATCGGAATGTCGGACCAGTTCGCCGAGCGAAATTGCGAGTGGGTAAAACGGGCGATCGGATCGTGCCGCTGGAAATCGCAGGCGCGGTACATCTCGAACCAGCCACTCGGCCAGCGATTCATCAAGATGCAGGCGTCGAAATTTCGGCGCTGAGTAGTTTTTGGCGTACCGCAGAGAAAATGCTCGAAGCCGAAAGCAGCGACCGAAAGATGAACCGCCGAGGCGATTTGCAACTCATCCGTCGTCCTGTCGATTACATCAATGGCCGCCATCGCGGTCTGGAAGTGTTTATTGTCAAGTTGCGCCATCCCCGCCTCGCCCCACCACGCAACAAACGGCACTCGCGTCGACCGATGGATGGTCTATAAGACCTTCCATTCGAAGGTCGTCGGTAATGCAACCACAGATTGTTCAATCCATCAACGAAAGATTGCTCGGCGTCCACATGGCCTTGCTGCTGGCGGTGACGCTGTTCGGCGCATTGCTGGCCGCCTCGGCATTCGGTGCTGCATCCGCGCAGGTTGCCCCGAAGGCAATCGCGGGGTCGACGCCGCAGGCCGTGCCGGGGTTTTGGGACCCGCGGCGGAGGCCGGACCGTCCCGACCTGTCGCGCCTGACCGTAATCCGATTCATGACCGAGACCGATTACCCGCCGTTCAACTTCACCGGCGCTGACGGTAATCCCGCCGGGTTCAACGTCGATTTGGCGCGGCTGCTATGCGAGGAGATCAAGGTCACCTGCACGGTGCAGATGCGGCGTTTCGAAACCCTGCTGGACGCGATTTCCAGCAATCGCGGCGACGCCATCATCGCCTCCTTGGCGGTGACGCCGCAGCTGCGGGCGCGGCTCGATTTTACCGATCCGTATTACCGGGCACCGGCGCGTTTCGTGGCGCGCAGGGATGCGGTGATGCCGGAAATGCGCCCGGAATATCTCGAGGGCAAGAAGATCGGCGCGATCGCCGGCTCTGCCCACGAGGCGTACCTGAAGACCCTGTTCACCGACGCCGAGCTGCATTCCTATCCGAATGACGAGGCGTTGCGGTTGGCGCTGCGGCGCGGCGAGGTCGATTTCATTTTCGGCGACGCGATCTCGCTGGCGTTCTGGATCAACGGCACCGATTCCGCCGAATGCTGCGCGTTCTCCGGCGGGCCGTTCGTCGAAAGCCGATATTTCGGCGAAGGTGTCGGCATCGCGGTCCGCAAGGGCAACGATCTGTTGCGGCAGGCGCTGAACTGGGCGCTGTTCCGGGTCTGGGAAAAAGGCCGCTACACCGACCTGTGGCTGCGTTATTTCTCCGTCAGCCCGTTCTGAATTCACCCCAGATCCACATTTTGGCGGTTTGGCATTTTGCCGAGGAGCCGCTAGGTTCCGCGGCCCAGGAGGCCATTGATGTCCACGATTGATCTTGCCACGAGCCCGAGCGACCTGCGCGCGCTCGCCGAACAATCCAACGCCTGGCCGTTCGAGCAGGCCAAAGCGATTGTGGCGCGGCTGCAGAAAGCCCCGAAGGACGTGGTGCTGTTCGAGACCGGCTACGGTCCCTCCGGCCTGCCGCATATCGGCACCTTTGGCGAGGTGGGGCGTACCACCATGGTGCGACACGCCTTCCGGGTGCTGACCGAGGACAGGATCAAGACCAAGCTGCTGGCGTTCTCCGACGACATGGACGGCCTGCGCAAGGTGCCGGACAACGTGCCCAACAAGGAGATGCTGACCAGCCATCTCGGCAAGCCGCTGACGAAAATCCCCGATCCGTTCGGCACCCATCCGAGCTTCGGCGAGCACAATAACGCGCGCCTTCGCGCCTTCCTCGATACGTTCGGCTTCGACTACGAATTCGCCAGTTCGACCGATTACTACACCTCGGGAAAATTCGACGCCGCGCTGCTGCGGGTGCTGGAGCGGTTCGACAAGGTGATGGCGATCATGCTGCCGAGCCTGCGCGAGGAGCGCGCCGCGAGCTATTCGCCGTTCCTGCCGATCTGTCCGCGCACCGGCGTGGTGCTGCAAGTACCGATCGTCGCGCACGATGCCAAGGCTGGCACGGTGAGCTACGACGATCCCGAAACCAATGAGCGCGTGACGCTGCCGGTCACCGGCGGCCATTGCAAGCTGCAATGGAAGCCGGATTGGGCGATGCGCTGGTGCGCGCTCGGCGTCGATTATGAAATGGCCGGCAAGGATCTGATCGATTCGGTGAAGTTGTCGGGAAAAATCTGCTCGGCGCTCGGCGGCACGCCGCCGGAAGGCTTCAACTACGAGCTGTTCCTCGACGACAAGGGCCAGAAGATTTCCAAGTCGAAGGGCAACGGGCTGACCATCGACGAATGGCTGCGCTACGCCTCGCCGGAATCGCTGTCGCTGTTCATGTATCGCGAGCCGAAGGCGGCGAAGCGGCTGTTCTTCGACGTGATCCCGCGCAATGTCGACGACTACCAGCAGTTCCTCGACGGCTTTGCGCGTCAGGACCCCAAGCAGCAGCTCGCCAATCCGGTCTGGCACATTCATGCCGGCCATCCGCCGAAATCCGATATGCCGGTGACGTTCCAGCTGCTGCTGACGCTGGTGTCGTCATCGAATGCGGAGAACGCCGAGACGCTGTGGGGCTTCATCGGCCGCTATCGCCCCGGCGTGACGCCGCAAACCCATCCGAAGCTCGACGCCATGGTCGGCTATGCCATCAACTATTATCGCGACTTCGTGGCGCCGACAAAAACCTTCCGCGAGCCGGTCGAGGCCGAGCGGGTGGCGCTGCAGGATCTGCGCGACGCGCTGTCGCAACTGCCTGCGGACGCCACAGCGGAAGCGATTCAGGACGTGGTCTACGAAATCGGCCGCCGCGAACCGTTCCTCGACCACAAGAAGGCGGCCAAGGACGGCAAGCCCGGCGTGGCGCTGGACTGGTTCAACATGCTGTACCAGGTGCTGCTCGGCCAGGAGAAGGGCCCCCGCTTCGGCTCCTTCGTCGCGGTCTATGGCCTGCCCAACGCGGTGGCGATGATCGACGGCGCGCTGGCGCGGAGTGCGTAGCAGTCACTTCAACGCAAGATGCCGCGCGCCTTCCCGCTGCATCTTGCGTGATGAGGCCCTCACGCCGCGGCGGCGCGTTGCGGCTGGCGCTTGGCGGCCGGTTCCATCATGATGCGAAACAGCGAGCATTGCGCGATCGGATCGATCGCGCGCAGCGCCATCCGGGCTTCGAAGCCGCAATTGTCGCAGCTCAAGGTGTGGATCTCGTAGAGGCCGTCGATCGCTTCTACATTCGGCTTCCGAAAATCGGCGCGGCAACGCATACAAGTGGCCATAGCAGTGGTTCCTTCGATTGTGTTGGAGCCGTTGCGAACAAAAGCTCCGTGAAGAGCGCCCTGCCTGGTGTTTCCTTCCGCAATTTCGTCAAAACGCCTTGAGCTGGCGGAATCGCGCGGGCCTTCGAAAAGGCCGCCGCAGCGGTCTTGTGCGGTGCAACATGAGATGGGTACAGCGGATGCGCGGCGCAAGCCACGCACAGACTCGTGATCGGCCGTGTGGTTACCGCCCGGTTTCAACCGGGTGTCGGTACAATTACCGATTTGCTATTCGGCTGCCTGCCGCGCCACCGTCGGCGCGTCGCCCGCCACCGTGGCGCGGCGCATGTCGCGTGGCTGCGCATGGTCGTAGCGCCGCACCCGGTGCATGGTCTGGCGGTTGTCCCACATCACCAGGTCATGCAGAGTCCATTTGTGGACGTAGACGAATTGCGGCTGGGTGGCGTGCTCGTTGAGGTCGCGCAGCAGCAGCCGGCCTTCCGGCACCGTCATGCCGACGATGGCGCCGGCGTGCGAGGCCAGATACAGCGATTTCCGGCCATGCGCCGGATGGGTCCGCACCAGCCGCTGCAGCACCGGTTTGAACATCTGCTTTTCCTCGTCAGAGTAGTCGAGAAAGCCGAGCGCGCCGCGCGAATACATCAGCGAGTGTTCGCAGATCATGTCCTCGATTTCGCTCTTGGTGGCGTCGTCGAGCGTGTCATAGGCCGCGCGCATGTCGGCGAATTCGGTGTTGCCGCCGCTCGGATTGACGATCCGCGCCGACAGCAGCGAGTACTTCGCCGGGATCGGCCGGAACGAACTGTCGGAATGCCACAGGCAGTTGCCCAGGTTGAACAAATGGGTGCGGTGATCGCGCGGCAGCGGTTTGCCGTCCTTGCCGAGATTGGAGACGTCGTTGACCCCGCTGGTCAGCCGCGCGTCCTGCGGCTTGGCCACAGTGCCGCCATGGGCGTTCTCGCGCTCGCCGAAATTGCGCGCGAAAGCGAGCTGCTGCTCGTCGGTGATGTCCTGCTTGGGAAATACCAGCACCGCGTAGTCATCCATCGCGTGTTCGATGGCGCGCGCGTCGTCGCGGCTGATCGGCTGGCGCAGATCGACGCCGCTGATTTCGCCGACGAACAACGGATGCAGCTTGCGGATCGAGATCGCCATGTGCGGTATTCCTCCGGACGGAATGGTTGACCCATTCGATGCGCGGCTTCGGTCGCCCGTGCCGCTTGCTAACCGAAAGCTACGCCGCGAAGGGACGAAGTCAACTGCGCGGCGCGAGGGCGGCTATGCGTTACGCGCCATCAAGCCGCCGTCGACCGGAATGATCGCGCCGGTCAGGAACGACGATGCCGGCAGGCACAGGCTCAGCGTGACGTGGGCGACTTCTTCCGGGTCGCCGTAGCGGTGCAACGCGGTGCGGCGTCGGGCGTAGATCTCCTTGTGCTCGTCCTTGATGCGTTGCGTCATGCCGGTCGAGATCGGCCCTGGGCAGATGCAGTTCACGGTAATGCCGTCGCGGCCAAGTTCGACCGCGAGCGAACGGGTGAGGCCGACCACGCCGGCCTTCGCCGCCGAATACGGGCTGTGCAGCGCGGTGGCGCCGAGCGCCTCGGTGGAGGCGATGTTGACGATCCGCGGGCAGCTTGATCGGCGCAAATACGGCAGTGCGGCGCGGATCATGCGCTGATGCGCGGTGAGCAGCACGCTGATGCTCTTGTCCCAGGCTTCGTCATAGCCGTCGGCGTCGATCGCGGTGACGACCGAGATCCCGGCATTGTTGATGACGATGTCGAGCCCGCCGAACGCTTGCGCGACCGCGTCGACCACGGTCTTGATGTTGGCAGCGCTGGAGACGTCGAGCGTCCAGGCTTTGGCGCTGCCGCCGCGCGCGACGATCGCCGCGGCAACCGCCTGCGCGCCGTCGCCGTCGAAGTCGGTCGCCGCGACCTGCGCGCCTTCGGCCGCGAACACCTGCGCGGTGGCGCGGCCCATTCCGCTTGCCGCGCCGGTGACGAGCACGCGCAGGCCTTTGACCGAGCGGCTGAGCTGTTTAAAGTCCGACATCGGTTTCCTCCGAACTTGTTGTTGTTGGCGCGCGCTCGCGCGGCTCGATTAGCTTGCCTTGATTGACAACGCTCGCACCGATCTGCACAGAGGTCAAACGCGGCAATAACAACAGCAACAACAAGGGAGCGAGGCGATGAGCGAACTGGATTTTGGCGGCCAGCAGGTGCTGGTGATCGGCGGCTCCAGCGGCATCGGCAACGGCATCGCGCAGGCGTTCCGCACCCGCGGCGCGAGCGTCTGCGTCAGCGGCACCCGCACCGGCGCCGCCAACTATGCTGAGGTCGAGGGCTCGGACCTCGCCGGCCTCGCTTACGCGCAACTCGACGTCGGGCAGCCGCAGGCGATCGAGGCGTTCGCGCCGCCGCTCGACCGGCTCGACGTGCTGGTGCTGGCGCAGGGTGCGGTGATCTATCGCCGCGGCGAATTCGAGATGGCGGGATTTCGCCAGGTGATGGAAGTCAATCTGGTCAGCCTGATGGGCTGCGCGCTGAAGTATCATCCGCTGCTGAAGGCCGCCGCCGGCAAGCTGATCATCGTCTCCTCGACCGCGGCCTATCACTCCACCAAGGGCAATCCGTCCTACAACGCCTCAAAGACCGGCGCGGTCGGTCTGACGCGGACGCTGGCCGAGGCCTGGGCCGAGGACGGCATCCGCGTCAACGGCATCGCCCCCGGCCTGGTCGATACCAAGATGACCAAGGTCACCACCGCGCATCCGAAGCGGCTCGAAGGCGCGATCGAAAACATTCCGCTGAAGCGGTTAGGTACCCCGCAGGACATGGCCGGTGCGGCGCTGTTTCTGGCCTCGCCGTTGTCGTCCTACATCATTGGCCACACCTTGGTGGTCGATGGCGGACTGATCCTTTAGGCTTAGCGCGAGAAGAAGCCGGGGGCCCAGGCCGATCGCCCGACATCGCCGGGCGGGCGTGGAGCGCGCGGGCGCGGCGGCTGCTGCGGTTGTGGCGCCGGTGTGGCGCCGAAGCCGAAAAATCCCGTCGCTGGCTGCGGCGGCGCCGGCTTGACCCGCTTCGGTTTCGGCGGCGCGTCCGCAATTCCGGCAGTATCGCCGGCGGGCGTCGCTCCGGCGACCGGCTGCTCGCTCTTCGGCGGTTCCTTGGCGGCTTCGTATCCGACCTCGCGGCGCGGCCAGACGAAATCGTCAGCGCGGCCGGCAGGCGCGGCGAGCGATTCACCCTTCACCAGCGTCCGCGCGGCGAGCGCATCGACCGGTGCCGGCCGGGTGCCGGGTCCGCCGAGCAATTGATCGGTGCTGACCGATGACGCCACCAGCGGAAGGATCGGCCCCGCCATCGGGCGTGGCGCCGGGCCGCCCGGCTTGGCATTCGCATCGGGCGTGCCGGGTTCGGTCGGCAGCGTAAACGGCGCGGAGCGTCCCGCTAGCAGCCGGGTGATCTCGCGCTCGACGTAATGCGCGAGCTTCCGCGCGCCGGCCTTGGTGAAATACACGCCGTCATAGGCGCGCAGTCGGCGGCTCTGGCCCTCGAAGTCGGGGCCCTGCTGCAGGAAGCGTCCAGCTTCGTCGACAAAGCCGTCCCAGACATCCACATAGGTGATGCCAGCCTTCGCAGCGGCGTCGCGATACAGCGCATTCAAGAACAGCATGTCCGAGGTCGCCTTGGTGCCGCGTACCGCTGGCAGTCCGACCCACAACACAGGCACGCCCTTCGACTTCAGCACGCCGATCAGCTCTTCAATCTTCTTGCCGTAGAGTTCGATCCAACGCTCTTCGCGAAACGCGTAGTTGCCGTTGGCGGAGCGTGTGCTTTTCTCCGGGGCGATGATCGATGGGGTATCGGCATCGTCGTCGTCGGAGAGTTCGGCATCGGCGGTCTTGTCGGTCGGCTTGTCGTCAGGCTTGGCATCGGACTTGGCGTCGGTTTTCGCATCCGGCTTGCCGCGGGCGTCCTTCTTGTCCGACTTCTCGACCACGGTTTCGCGCAGCGCAATGCGGTCGTTGATCCCGAGCATCACCACGATGGCGTCCGGCTTTTCGGTGCTGAGAATCCCTTTGGCGGCGGCGGTCCAGTCGGCGGGTTCGCCCTTGGGCTGGTAGCGGATCAGGCCCGAGGTGGTCTTGTGCTTGCGGATCACGCCCATTTCGGGCTGTTCGGCATAGGCGCCCTCGAGGCCATAGGCCAGCCAGTCGGCCATTCCGTCGCCGAGCACCAGCACGTTGCGCTCGGGCACCGTCTCGCGCTTTTCCGGCGCCGGCGCCCGCGAAAAATCCTCGCGCACCGGCGCCCGGCGCGGCGCCTGCTGCTGGAACGGCGCGAAGATGTCGTTGCCGAACCAGCCGCCGCCGCTGCGCGGAATCGGCGCCTGCGGTCGCGGTGGGCCGCCGAAATTGAAGAACTGCGCCGAGGCCGGACCGGCAATGCCGAACAGCAGCATCGCGGCGACGCTGAGCGCGATCAGCGGGCCGCGTTCAGTCAGGACACCCAGCAGGAATTTCGGCTTCATGGACATGACAATTTCGCGGCGCTCGAACAGCAGGGATTGCGCAGATCTATAGTACCGGATTCGGGCCGCAAGCGGGCAGCTTTCGCAAGCTATTGGCCCGGCATCGGCCGCCGTCAAGGGCGGCGGCCGCCTGTGTCGCGGCAAGGTTAGCGCACCGCTTCGGGTTCCGGCCGGCGCGCGTAAGCGGCCGGTTTTGCACGCGAAATCCGCCGGTCGATGGCGCCCGCGAGGGCTGTGTCGATGGCCGTCATCGGCAGCCGGACTTCGGGGCTGTCGATCAGCCCCTCGCGCCACAGCCAGTATTTCAGCGGCGTCGGCGAGGGCTCGGCGAACAACAGCTGCGGCACCTCTGCCAGCCGGCGCCATTCCGCCGAAGCGCCGATCAGGTCCTGCGCCGCCAGCCGCTGCCGGACCGCGGCGAAGGCTTCGGTTTCGACATGGGCCGACGCCAGGATGGCGCCGTCGCAGCCGCGCATCAAGGCGCCATAGAACAGCGCGTCCTCCCCGGTCAGCACCGCGAAGCCGGCCGGTCGTTTGCGCAACAGCTCCACCGTCTGCAGCGTATCGGCGCAGCAATCCTTGACGCCGACGATATTGCGGCGGCC
Organism: Rhodopseudomonas sp.; assembly: GCF_013377015.1. GTDB lineage: Bacteria > Pseudomonadota > Alphaproteobacteria > Rhizobiales > Xanthobacteraceae > JARJEH01. The sequence continues at coordinate 92,232 of NZ_JACABA010000005.1, forward strand.
GGCCAGTTGCAGCATCGCCGGATTGCCGAGATTGACCCCAGTGCGATACGGGATGTTGTAGATCATGATCGGCCGAGCCGTGGCATCGGCCAGCGCCTCGAAATGCAGCACCAAGCCGCGCTGCGACGGCCTCGTGTAGTAAGGGCAGGCGATCAGATAGCCGTCGACCGGCCAGTTCGCGGTCCGCAGCAACGATCGGACCACCTTGCTGGTGTCGCTGCCCGACAGCCCGAGATACGTCGGCATCGCGCGGCCAGATTCCGCCCGCGCCTCGGCCGCGATCATCACCAGTCGTTCGAGCTCATCGTCGTCCAGCGTCAGCCCTTCGCCAGTGGTGGCGCCGAGGATCAGCCCGTCGAGCGGTTTGCGCGCGTAGTGCGCGATCAGCCGGCGCAACGATTTGGCGTCGATTGCGCCATCCCGGAACGGAGTGATCAGCGGCAGCCACAGGCCACTCGGCGGCTCGGTCTCGGCTTGCATGGGTCGTCTCCTGCTGTAGGCCGGAGACGGAGACGCAATAAAAAAGCCCCGTCGAAACCGGCGGGGCGATGGGGTTGATACGGTGCGGACTGATCTAGCGCGCGCGTGCATCCCCGGCCCCAAAACAGGCGCGGTTTTTCGAGACGAGATGGACGATGCGAATGATCATCCTGCAAAATGCGCAGGGCAGGCAAGAATTGTCAAGCGGGCGCCAAGCGAAACGCGACAGCGTCGCGCGGCACGTCGGTTCGATCGCGAAATAAGCTACGGCCCAACTACGCCGGCCTGAAGGCTCGCGGCCTGACCGTTCGGCTTGGCCCGGGCAGATCTTTTCCGTTTGATCTTGCCGACGCGCTTCGGGGCGCTGCTGCAGAATTCCTCGGCCGGGTTCATTTCCGCCGTCATGGAATCGAGCACGTCCTTGTAGTCGCCGGTGACCTCCGGCTGCGGAGCGGCTTTCAGCTCCTGCAGATTCGCCGGCTCAACCGCCCGGTAGTCGAACCGCACCCGCTCCAGCCTGTCGCCGACGAACCAGACGCAGACCACGCCGGTAAATTTGTTGTCGTCGAAAATATCGGTGTTGATGGCGTCCACGGTCATGACAGGTCCACCGGACTTGAGCACCACGAGGTCGCCCAGTTTGAGAGCTGTCATATTTGTATCCGAGGTCGTCGACGCGAATCACGCGAGTTTGCGACGCAACAATAGCGAAAGCCTCGTAGCTTCACCAGCCGAGAAGGTGTCCGGGAACCGACAGTGCTACTATTGAGGGGACTAACCGCAGCAGAATCGAGTTTCTACCTTCCTCTCAGCCTCTCAAGCACATCCCCCGTCGCAAACCCGTCCGCCGGCGCCCCGATCGAAGCCTGGAAGCTGCGCAGCGCCTGCCTGGTTTCGCCGCCGAACTGGCCGTCGGGGGTGCCGCGGTAGTAGCCGCGCTGGGCCAGAAGTTGTTGGAGTTCAAGCCGTTCGCTGCGGGACAGCACGCGTTCCTGGCGCGGCCATGGCTGCACGAAGGGGGCGCCGCCGCGGAGGCGATCGGCGAAATGGCCGATCGCCAGCGCGTAGGCTTCGGCCGGGTTGTACTTCATGATGACGCGGAAATTCTGCAGCATCAGAAAGCCGGGGCCTTCGGCGCCGGCGGGCGCCAGCAGATAGGCCTTTTCGGCCGGGTTCGGGAATGGCTGGCCACCGGCGCGGCGCACGCCCATGTGGTCCCATTGCGCCAGCGTCATCGCCTTGGCGCGGTCGGCCAGCAGGTAGTTGAAGTCGCGGGGCAGCGCGACCTCATAGCCCCAGGTCGCGCCCGGCTGCCAGCCGTCCTTCTTCAGATTGTTGGCGGTGGAGGCGATCAAGTCATACGGGTTGTCGACCACGTCGCGGCGGCCGTCGCCGTCGGCGTCGACCGCGTAGCGCTTGAACGCGGTCGGCATGAATTGGGTCGGGCCGAACGCGCCGGCCCAGGAGCCGCGCATCTGCTCGGGGCGCAGGTCCCCGTGGTGCAGGATTTCCAGCGTTACCAGAAACTCGTCCTTGAAATATTTCTGGCGGCGGCCGACGCAGGCCAGCGTCGCGGTGGAGTTCAGCACGCTGCGGTCGCCCATCTGGGTCGAGTAGTTGGATTCGATGCCCCAGATCGAGGCGATGATATAGCGGTCGACGCCGTAAGCTTTTTCGACCGCGTCGAATTGCGGCCTGAATTGGGCGAGGATCTCGCGGCCCCGGGCGAGCCGGTTGTCGTTGACCAGGATGTCGAGATATTCCCACACCGCCTTGGTGAATTCCGGCTGCGAATCCATCAGGTCCATGATCCGCAGATCCGGCTCGAGCCCGGCGGTGAAGCGCTGAAAGCTCTGTTGCGAGATGCCGCGACGCGCGGCGTCCGGCCACATCGCCGCGACGCAATTGTCGAAATTCGCCGCTGCCTCGCGGATTGCGGCGGCCGTCATCAAGGGGTGGCCCGAGGCGCCGTCCTCGCCGCTCCAGGGCAGCGGTGCCGAGCTCGGCGCCGGCGTGGGCTGGTTCTGCGCGGTGGCGGAACGGGGCGGGGCAGCGGGTGCTGCGCGATTGCCCGGCGAGACCGAGCCGGTGAAAAAATTATCGAACAGGCTCAGCGGTCCGCCGCCCGAGGACTGCGCCATCGTGGCCGTGGTCATCGCCACCCCGAGCGCGGCGGTGATCGAGTTGCGCAGCAGCCTGGCGAAAAAGCCCATCTGTTCCATCCCGTCCGCGCCTCGCTCCTCGCAAAAACCCAAGGAGGCCCCGTCACGGTTTCCAACAGCTTAACAACGGCGAATTTTTGTTGTCAGCTGGGCCGATCGCCGAACCGCGACACCCCCGCTGCAAGCGAAAGCCCCGATGCTCGGCATTCATGAATTCTGGCTGTTCGTGGTCTCCGGACTGCTGCTGAATGTCACGCCGGGGCCGGATACCGCCTATATCGTCGGTCGCGGCGTGCAGCTGGGATGGCGCGGCGGCGCTCTGGCTGCGCTCGGCGTAGGCACCGGCTGCCTGGTCCATGTCGCGGCGGCCTCGATCGGGCTGTCAGCGCTGCTGGCAGCCTCCGCCACCGCCTTCGCCGCGATAAAACTGATCGGCGCGGCCTATTTGATTTGGCTCGGCGTCCGGATGCTGGCGTCGCGCACAACTGGCTTCGTCGCGGCAGCGGACGGCAGCCGGACGACGCCGCTGCGCGAGGTGTTCTGGCAGGGCGCGCTGACCAACGCGCTCAATCCGAAAGTGGCGTTGTTCTTCCTGGCGTTCCTGCCGCAATTCGTCGATGCCGCCTCGCCGCACAAGGCCTTCGCATTCCTGCTGCTCGGGTTGATCTTCGTGTTCAACGGCACGCTGTGGTGTCTCGGGCTGGCCGCCTTCGCCGCACAAGCCGCCGGCCGCATCCGTCAATCCGGGCGGGCGCTGCTCTGGATCAACCGATTGCTCGGCGGCATGTTCGTCGCGCTCGGCGTTCGCGTCGCGCTGGCGCAGGCGCGCTGACCGGATCAGGCCAGGATATTGACCAGCGCGCTGCCGGCGAGATAGCAGCCGAGCCCCATCATGGCGATCAGGAACCAGCGGCGGAACGCGGCCGCGTCCATTCTGCTGCGCACCGCCTGGCCGACGAACATGCCAATGAACGCCATCACCATCGCCACCGCGCCGGGCAAGGCGGTGGAGGCGGTGAGCAGCCCGGCGGCGGTGAGGTTGAAGGCCTGCGCCACGGTGGCGGTGGTGAAGAACACACCGAGCGCCTGCACCAGCTCGTCCTTCTCCATGCCGATCGCCTGCATGAATGGCATCGACGGAATCACCTGCACGCCGGTCGCCGCGGCGACCACGCCGGTGATCAGCCCGACCACGCCGCCGATCCAACGTTCATGCCGCGCGGCGACATGGAAGCGGCGTTGGGTCAGCCCGAGCAGCGCATAGATCACCAGCAGCACGCCGAGAACTACGGTGCCGTAGCGGGCATAGGGCCCGGTCATCAATCCGGCGCCGGACCAGATCCCGATCGCGGTGGCGAGCATCAAGGGCCAGAGCCGCCGGACGATGTCGCGCAGATAAGGGCCGACCACGGTCTGCCAGATATTGGTGACGATCGCCGGCGCGATCACGATCGCCAGCGCCTGCGCCGGCGGCATCGACACCGCCAGCAGCCCCATCGCCACGGTCGGCAGCCCGAGCCCGATCACGCCTTTGACGAAGCCGGCGAGCGCGAACACGGCGGCGACGAGAATCAAAAACGGATCCAGCATGGCGGCACATTGACGCAACGCCAATGCCGGCACAATGTGGAGACTCTTGATTTAGCCTCCGTTAAATCCGAAGGCAGGGAGGCCCGATGCGGTTCGACCTGGTCGATCTTCAGCTGTTCGTCGCGGTCGCCGAGGCGCGCAGCATCACCGCCGGCGCGGTCCGCGCCAATCTGGCGCTGGCGTCGGCGAGTGCGCGGATCAGGGCGCTGGAGCAATCGCTGGGGGTGACGCTGCTAACGCGCGGCCGCCGCGGCGTGGCGATCACGGCGGCGGGCGACAGCCTGCTCGGTCATGCCAGGGTGGTGCTGCACGGCGTCGAAATGATGCGCGGCGATCTCGCCGCCTATGCGCGAGGCCTCAAGGCCAGCGTCCATCTGCTGGCCAATACCGCCAGCCTGACCGAGCATTTGCCGAAAACGCTGGCTTCGTTTCTCGCCGCGCAACCCGATTTCGATATCGACGTTGAGGAACGCGAAAGCGCCGAAATCGCCCAGGCGATCGCCGCGGGCACCGCGGAGATCGGCATTGCGGTGGACGCGGCGCTGCCGGACCATCTGGAACGGTTCGCGTTCTGCGACGACCGGCTGGTGCTGGTGCTGCCGCCGCGCGATCCGCTGGCGCAGCATCGCCGCGTCGCATTCGGCGACGTGCTACAACGGGATTTCGTCGGCCTCGCGGGGCCGAGCGCGCTGCAGGATCACATCGCCACGCAGGCGGCGCGGTTCGGAACGCGGCTGCGGTTTCGCGCTCGGCTGCGCGATTTCGGCAGCCTCTGCCAGATGGTCGAGGCCGGGGTCGGGGTGGCGTTGATGCCGGAAGCCGCGGCCCGGGGCTACGCCCGGACCATGAAGATCGCCGCGGTGCGACTGAGCGACGGCTGGGCCAGCCGCAAGCTGGTGATCTGCGTGCGCGGCCTGAAATCCCTGCCGCGGCCGGCACAACAATTGGTCGCGCATCTGCGCAAATCGGCGCCGCAATAGCCGCGTATCAGGCGTTGAGCAATTCCATCGCCGCCTTGTGCACGCGAGGATCGCCGGCGGCGATGATGCGGCCGCCGCTCTGCGCCGGCTTGCCTTCCCAGGTGGTGATGATGCCGCCGGCGCCGGTGATAATCGGGATCAGGGCGGCGACGTCATAGGGCTTCAGCTCGGTCTCGATCACGAGATCAAGCAGGCCGGCCGCCAGCATGCAGTAGGAATAGCAATCGCCGCCATAGCGCGACAGCCGGACCGCGGCCTCGACGCGGCCGAATGCGGCGCGGTCCTCGGCGTTCATCAGCAGCGGGCTGGTGGTGAAGGAGGTGGCCTCCTTCAGCGTGGCGCAGCGCCGCACCGTCAGCTTTCGGCCGCCGGAAGGCCCCTGATATTGCGCCGAACCGCTGTCGCCGCTGAAACGTTCGCCGATGAACGGCTGATGCATCATGCCGAAAACCGGGGTGCCGCGATGCAGCAGCGCGATCAGCGTGCCCCAGACCGGAAATCCGGAGATGAAGGATTTGGTGCCGTCGATCGGGTCCAGCACCCAGACGTATTCTGCGTCCTCGCGCTCGCTGCCGAATTCCTCGCCGACGATGCCGTGCTGCGGGAAGTTCGCCTTGATCAGTCGGCGCATCACCGCCTCGGCGGCGCGGTCGGCCTCGGTGACCGGGTCGAAATCCTGGCCGGGATTCTTGTTGTCGATTGCCAGCGTGGTCCGGAAGAACGGCAGGATGGTCTCGCCGGATGATGTCGCAAGGCGTCCGATAAAGGCGGTGAAATCGATGACCGTCACGGGTGTTCCTTGTGAACCGGGGGTTGCTGGCAATGCTACGTTATTGGGTAATCCAATCGCGCGGCCGTCGCCTGCTTTATTATGGTCAGGTGGGACCGATCCACATCTACGATGGTTGGTCATCGGCTACGACGACCAGCTTTCGAAAAGCATCGCGGATGGCATGTTTTCGTGAATATCGGTACCGTTCACAAGCTTGCGATTGCCCCAGCTGCGGGTCTCTGTCACTAACGAGAGCGGTTCGCTCCAATTTTATCTCTTTGATTAGGCTCAAAAAAATTCCGTTTATCGGCGCCGAAACCGCCAATCAGACATGCATTTTTGCATAGGAAAATGTTCGAAAATACTTGCGTTTTGTGCGGCGCAGTTGCATATTGTTGCGGTGCGGTAGCGCCTCGCGCTATCGCTGCCCTCCTTGGGCGTTTCCTCCCTAGACTTGGGCCGCTTGCCAACGCAAGCGGCCCTTTTTTCTGGAGCGACATCTGGCAACGCCAGGGAAGACCTTCGCCCGTGGCGCGGCGCTATTCCGCCGCGGCCTGGAATGGCCCGAGATCGCCGAGCGGGATCGTGGCCAGAGCATCGGCCAGCAGCGTGAAATCGGCGGCAACCTGCGCGAAACGCGCGCTGCGCTGGCGCAGCCGCTCATCCATGTAGATCGCCCGATTGAGCTCGACTTGAACCGTGTGCAGCCCGCTGGCGGGATTGCCGTAATGCTCGGTGATGAAGCCGCCGGCATAAGGCTTGTTGCGGCCGATCGTATAGCCGCGCGCCGCCAGCGCCTCCTCGATGGTGTCGGGGATCAGCGAGGCGCAGCTGGTGCCGTAGCGGTCGCCGATCACGATGTCGGGTCGCCGCGGCTCGTCGCGCGAGATCCCCACCGACGGCATCGAATGGCAGTCCACCACGATCACGGTTCCGAAATTCTGATGCGCCTTGTTGATCAGCCGCCGCAGCGCGCGATGATACGGCTTGTACAGCGCCTCGATACGGCCGAGCGCGTCGTCGATGTGGATGCGTTCGCGGTAAATCTCCTGGCCGTCGCCGACCACGCGCGGAATGGTGCCGAGACCGCCGGCGACCCGCATCGAACGGGTGTTGGCGAAGCTCGGCAGCCGCCCGGAAAACATCCGCGGATCGAGTTCGTAGGGTTCGCGATTGACGTCCACATAAGACCGCGGGAAGTGCACCCGCACCACCGGAAAGCCGCGCTCGCCGAGCCCGTCGATCAATTCGTCCATGAACGAATCTTCCGAACGGCGTAGCGCCTCGATGTCGATCCGCGACGCATTCAGGAACGCGTTGGGGTACACCGAGCCGGAATGCGGTGAATTGAAAATGATCGGGGCGCGCCAGACTGCGGGTTCGGCGATCTCGAACGCTGGCGAGAATTCACCGTCAAAATCCGTCATGGTCGGGCGCCATCCCTCGAATATGCGGTTTTCCGGCCTTGTCCCTGACCGCGAAGGTCGCCGTCGCGAGCGTCGTCATTGTCGGCAATGACGCCAGCCCTGCCAAGCGAAATAATCCCCGCCCGGCCCGGAAACCGGTTGATGACGCAAAACTCCAGGCTTTGTTGCTTCGGCACCTGATCCGGCGCACGATTGAAGCTCGCTCCGCGCCAGATAGGTGGCGCAGCTTTCACCCGATATTTACCAGCCATCGGGCTAAGTGCAGCGAGTGATCCTCTCATCCGGGTTTGACGTCCAGCAGCCATGCACAAAATCCTCCTCGCCGAAGACGACAACGACATGCGACGGTTCCTGGTCAAGGCGCTGGAAAACGCCGGGTTTCAGGTGTCATCCTATGATAACGGGCTGTCAGCCTATCAGAGGTTGCGCGAAGAACCGTTTGAAATGCTTCTAACCGACATCGTGATGCCGGAAATGGACGGGATCGAGCTGGCGCGCCGCGCCTCCGAACTCGACCCCGACATCAAGATCATGTTCATCACCGGATTTGCTGCGGTGGCGCTGAATTCCGATTCGGAAGCCCCGAAAAATGCCAAGGTGCTGTCCAAGCCGGTGCATCTGCGGGAATTGGTCAGCGAAGTGAACAAGATGCTGGCGGCCTGATTCCTCCTTAGACCTGCTTGCCTGCCCGCATCGGAGCCGATATAGGGACGCAACCCGGACTTGACGTGAGGGCGCGTAGCTCAGCGGGAGAGCACCTCGTTGACATCGAGGGGGTCACAGGTTCGATCCCTGTCGCGCCCACCATCTAATCCTTAAGTCGCTGGACCGCCCCGCGTTCAGCGAATCGGCGCTCCGGCCGATCGGTCACCGTCCTTATCCAGCCCGCCAAATGCTTTGCTTAGCTCTGGTTCCAGGGAACCATTGAGTCGCCCCCGGATTAGCTGCCTGTAACGAAATTGCAGAACAGGAGCACTCCATGATCAAGCGTCTGGCCATTACGGCTGCCGCGCTGGCCGCACTTTGCAGCGCGATTCCCGCTGGCGCCGAAGAGGTCGGCATTGGAGTAGGCCCGGGCGGCATTACGGTCGGGACCAGCAACCATGACCGCTATCGCGACCGAGAAGTCATCCATGAACGCGACCGCCGCGACCGCGACGACACCGTCGTGATCAGGAAGCACGGCGACCGCGACGACGATCGCGATCGCAAGACCATCATCATCGACCGCGACCGCTGATCCAGCCAAGCATCAATCGACGGCCTCCCTGGTGGAGGCCGTTGTCGTTTGTGGATGCGATGCCGCGGTCTATCCGGACCGATTCAGCGCGCTGAAACCTTTCGCCGCCATGCTGCGCAGGCAACCGCAGGCGGATCGCACCGACGCATGGCCTCTGAACGCCCGATATCCGCACTCGAGGTGCGAGGGTTAACGAAACGCTACGATCGCCCCGCGGTCGATGCGCTCGATCTCACCATCCGTGTGGGCGAATTCTACGCGCTGCTCGGGCCCAACGGCGCGGGCAAGACCACGACGCTACGGATGGTCGCGGGCCTATTGAAGCCCGATGCCGGTTCGGTCTCGGTGATGGGGATCGATGCGCTGGCCGATCCGGTGGCGGCCAAGCAGATCACCGCCTGGGTCTCCGACGAGCCGATGATCTACGACAAGCTGACGCCGCTGGAATATCTCGAATTCGTCGCCGGGCTGTGGGGCTGCGATGCGTCCACGGCGGAGGCCGCCGCGCGGGATCTGTTGGACTCGCTCGGGCTCGCCGATCATGCGCATCAGCGCTGCGAAGGCTTCTCCAAGGGCATGCGGCAGAAAGTGGCGCTGGCCGGCGCGCTGGTGCATGAGCCGCGGTTGATCATCCTTGATGAGCCGCTGACCGGACTCGACGCAGTGTCGGCGCGCCACGTCAAGGCGATCCTGCAGGCCCGCGTCCGCGCCGGCTGCACCGTGATCATGACCACGCATATTCTCGAAGTCGCCGAGCGGATGGCCGACCGGATCGGCGTCATCATTTCCGGCCGGCTGGTCGCCGAAGGCACGCTGGCGGAATTGCGCGCGCGCAATGGCGCCGGCGACTCGAGCCTCGAGGACGTGTTCGTGGCGCTGGTGGATTCCGAAGCGGTCGCCGCATGAGCACAGTCTCGCTGGCCGGCTTCGCTCGCCACGACATCCGGCTGGCGTGGCGCGAGTTTCTCACGATGATGAGCGCGGGGCGGCGCGGCCGCGCCCGCAACGTTCTGCTGGCGCTGCTGGTGTTCGCCGCGCTGCTGCATCTGCCGGCCTACGGCATGGTCGGCCGCTTCGCCGACGTTTCCTGGGATGCCGATCTCACCACGCTGATCGTCATCACTGTCACCCTGGCGATGGCCTGGCTGCTGATGTTGTCGCAGGCGATCGAATCGGTGACGCGGGTGTTCTACGCTCGCGCCGATCTCGATCTGATCATGTCGTCGCCGATGCCGCTCGGGCAGGTGTTTTCGGTGCGGATGGCGGCGATCGCGCTCACCGTCACCGCGATGGCGCTGCTGTTCTCCGCGCCGGTGATCGACGTGCTGGCGATCTGCGGCGGCGCGCGCTGGCTTGTCGCGTTCGGCGTGGTCGCGGCGATCGGGATCTCGGCCGCGGCGGTGGCGATCGGCTTCACGGTGGCGCTGTTTCAACTGATCGGGCCGCGTCGGACCCGGCTGGTGGCGCAGATCCTCGCGGTGATCATCGGCGCCGGCTTCGTGATCGGCCTGCAGATCGCGGCGATCCTCTCCACCGGCACGATGTCGCGCTTCGCCTTGCTGACCTCAAGCGCCGCCGCGTCGTTCGCGCCCGATCCCGCCAGCATCACATGGTGGCCGGTGCGTGCGATTCTCGGCGACGCGATGGCGCTGTCGGCGCTGCTCGGCGGCAGCATGCTGTTGCTGGGCTTGGTGATGGCGACGGTGTCGTCGGGCATGGGCGATCTGGTGGTCAGCGCCTCGACCGCCGGCGTGGCATCGACCGCGCGCCGGCGCCGCCGCGGCGGATTCCGCCGCGGCTCGCGGCAGCAGGCGCTGCGGGTCAAGGAATTCATCCTGCTGCGCCGCGATCCCTGGCTGGTGTCGCAGTCGCTGATGCAATTGCTGTATCTGCTGCCGCCGGCGCTGATGCTGTGGCGCAGCTTTTCCGAGAGTTCGACCGCGATCGTGCTGATCACGCCGGTGATCGTAATGGCGGCGGGGCAGCTCGCCGGCGGGCTCGCCTGGCTGACGATTTCCGGCGAGGACGCCCCCGATCTGGTCGCCACCGCGCCATTGCCGGAGACCGCGGTAACGCGGGCCCGGATCGAGGTGGTGCTGATGGTGATCGGCGCGGTGATCGCGCCGCTGCTGGTGGCGCTGGCCTTCGTCGCGCCGCTGCAGGCGGTGGTGACCGCGCTCGGTTGTGCGATCAGTGCGGTGTCGGCGACCGCGATCCAGCTGTGGTTTCGGGTTCAGGCCAGGCGCAGCCAGTTTCGCCGCCGCCAGACCTCGTCGCGCTTCGCCACCTTCGCCGAGGCGTTTTCCTCGATCGGCTGGGCCGCCACCACGGTGCTGGCGCTGACGATTCCGGTGCTGGCCGCGATCACGGAAGTTTTGACCGTCGGCCTGCTGGCCGCGACCTGGAAGTTCAGTCCGCGCCGGGTATGACGCGGCCGGCCCAGGCTTGACGGTGCGCTCGCTTCGATCTTGTGTTCAATCCGACGGTAATCACGATGGTACGGCATTGCGGACCGCGGTCGCGGCTCGTGACGGATCGGAGTCATCCGGGATTTCTGCGGTGTTCGCAGTGCCGTCGATCTCCTCGTTGAAGCGCCCCGCCTGGGCGACGAGCAGGTCGAGGAAGCACCGCGCCCGCAGCGACATCCATTGCGTCTCCGGATAGACGGCGTGCAGCGGCAGCGCCGGAACGGCGAAGTCCGGCAACAGCAACTCCATCTCGCTGCGGCGGATCGACTCGATGACGTTCCACGCCGGCAGAATCGCCACGCCGAGATGCTGCAGCACCGCCTGTTTCATAGCGTCGGCATCGTCGACCACGATCGACCCCGAAATGTCCACGACGTGGCGCCCCAGCTCGGAGTCGAACGCCCACTGGTCGGCCGGCGACAGCCGGGAGTAAGCGATGCAATCCAGGCTCTTCAGGTCGCCGGGCAGCAGCGGCGTCCGGTGCCGGCGTAGGTAGGTCGGCGTCGCCACCAGGAATTGTCGTACCATGCCGATTCGCCGCGTCTTGAGCGAACTCGATTCCAGCGCGCCGACACACAACGCCAGCTCGATGCCGTCCTCGACGAGGTTGGCGCGGCGTTCGCTGAAGCGGATGTCGACCTTGACGTCGGGAAACGCCCGCAAATATTGCTCGACGATCGGCATGATATAGTGCCGGCCGAATGATGAGGGGATGCCGAGCCGCAGCGTCCCGGTCGGCCGCGCGGGAGCTTCCTTGATACTCGCCCGCGCCGTCTCGATGCAGCCGAGCGCCTGACGCGCCAGGTCATAGATCCGATGGGCCTCGCGGGTCGGCGTCAGCTTTCGGGTATTGCGCAGAAACAGCTGCGCGCCGAATTCCTTTTCCAGCAGGGCGATCCGCTTGCTCACCGCCGGCTGGCCGAGGCCCAGCTCCTTGGCCGCCTCTGAAAAGCTTCCGCGTTCCATCGTCTGGACAAACGCTTCGAGGCAGTCGAGACGATCCACCGGCTATTCCTGGTTGGAATAGATCATATCCTCGCCATTCCGTAGACCTCCGTCAAGGGTCGCCCTACGCTGCCGACCAACAGCAAGAAACAACAACAAACGCAATTCCAGGGAGGTTGATGTGAAACGGGAAATCGGAATCGTCGGAGCCGGCGTCGGCGGCTTGCATCTGGCGCTGTATCTGCAGAAGCACGGCGTCGACGCCACGATCATCACCGATCGCGAACCGCACGAATACCGCCACAGCCGGTTGCTGAACACGGTTGCGCATCACCATGTCACGATCGCCAGAGAGGACTATCTCGGCATCGACCATTGGTCGAAGCCGGAATTGTTCTACGCCTATCACGACCACTACTTCAATTTTCCGCAGCCGCTTCACTTCCGTGGCGACTTCACCAAGCCGAGCCGGGCCGTGGACTACCGCATCTATCTGCCGGTCTTGATGGAAGAATTCATGAAGCGCGGCGGCCGGATCGAATACCGTCGGGTTGACGAAGTCGACATCCCGGTGCTGGCCGCTCGGTTCGAATTGCTGGTGGTCTCCACCGGCAAGGGCGGCTTCGGCCAGATCTTTCCCTATCGCCCGGAGCTGACGCCGTTCTCGCAGCCGCAGCGCCGCCTTTGCGTCGGTCTTTACAACGGCGTCCGGCAAACCAATCCGATGAGCGTGACGCTGTCGGTGTCGCCGGGGCACGGCGAGATGATCGTGATTCCGACCGTGACCTTCGACGGCATCGCCACCGCCTTGCTGATGGAGAACGTGCCGGGCGGCGACCTCGAAGAGCTGGCGACCCTGGACTACGCGCAGGACCGCAAGCATTTCCTGCGGACCCTGCTGGCCAAGCTCGAAAGGCACCATCCGACGACCTTCGACCGGATCGATCCCGCGCAATTCGATCTCGCCCAGGAGCAGGACCTGCTGCAGGGCGGGGTGGTGCCGACGGTGCGCAACACTACGGCGGAGTTTGCCGACGGAAAATGCGCCATCGCGCTTGGCGACGTGCATTCGGTGGTCGATCCGATGATGGGGCAGGGCGCCAACATGGCGTCCTATGCGGCCTTCGTGCTCGGCGAGGAGATCGTCAAGGGTGATGCCCTCGATGTCCGCTTCTGCGAAAAGGTCGACCTGCGCCGCCAGGACAGGGTGCTCGCCGCGTCGCGCTGGACCAACATGATGCTGGCGCCGCCGTCGCCCGCGCTGGGCATGCTGCTCGGCACCATGGGCCAGAACAAGCTGCTGGCCGATGAATTCACCGAGAACTTCAACTATCCGGAGGTTCAGTGGGATCGCATCTCGACCCCGCAACGCATTCAAGCCTGGATCGATCGCACCAGCGCTCCCCACGAACAGCGCATCGCAGCGGCTTGAGGAATTCCGATGCATTGTCTGACCGTGCTGTATCCGCGCCCCGACGATCCCGATCGCTTCAAGCGCTACTACATCGACAGCCATCTGCCGCTGGCGAAGCGGCTGCCCGGGCTGCAATCGTGTTCCTGGGGCTTTCCGGTCGCGCTCGGCCCGGGTGACGACACCGCGTTCTGCATCTTCCAGGCCGTGTTCGAGAGCGCGGAAGCGATGGGAGCCGCGCTGCAATCGGAGATCGGCGGCCAGGTCGCCGCCGACGTGCCGAACTACTCGCCGAAGGGCGCCCGGCTGTCGCACTACGCCCTGGAGAGCTAGCGATGCAGCGCGCCGACCCGGCCCAGTTCCGCGCCGCCGCATCGCGCTTTGCCACCGGCGTGACGGTGATCACCGCGCTCGACGCGGCGGGTCGCATCTGCGCCATGACGGCGAACAGCTTCGTTACCGTCAGCCTGTCGCCGCCGACCGTGTTGATCCTGACCGTGGCCGGACGGACCCATTCGGCGATCGCCGCGAGCCGCCGCTACGGCGTGAATGTCCTGCCCGAGCGCGGCGCCGCGCTATCGGCGCACTTTGCCGGCCATCCCGATCCCGAGCTCAGTCCGCGCTACGAATGGACCGACGGGCTTCCGCGGCTCGCCGATTGTCTGGCGTTCTTCGCCTGCGATGTGGTGCGGGAGATCACGCTGAACGATCACACCATGTTCGTCGCGGAGGTGACCACCTGCGACCATCGCGACAGCGCGCCGCTGGTGTTCTTCGGCAGCCGCTATCATCAAGGCGCCGGCAAGCCCGCCGAAACCTGATTGGATCGAACGGATGGGCGGCGTGCGTGGCGCGCCGCCCGATTGCCTCAGCCGTGCAATTTGATCGCGGTCTCGGCGATGGTCTTGCCCTGATAGCGCGCGCCGGCGAGTTCATTGACGCTGGGCTGTCGCGAGCCGTCGCCGCCGGCGATCGTGGTCGCGCCGTAGGGCGAGCCGCCGGTGACTTCGTCGAGTTTCATCTGGCCCTGGAAGCCGTAGTTCAACCCGACCACCACCATGCCGAAATGCAGCAGGTTGGTGATGATCGAGAACAGCGTGGTTTCCTGGCCGCCATGCTGGGTCGCGGTCGAGGTGAAGGCGCCGCCGACCTTGCCGTGCAGCGCGCCCTTCGCCCACAGGCCGCCGGCCTGGTCGAGGAAGTTCGCCATCTGCGACGTCATTCGGCCGAACCGGGTGCCGCTGCCGACGATGATGGCGTCGTAATTGGCGAGATCGGCGATGGTGGCGACCGGCGCTGCCTGGTCGAGCTTGTAGTGCGAGGCTTTCGCCACGTCGGGCGGCACCAGTTCGGGCACCCGCTTGATATCGACTGTCGCACCCGCTTCGCGCGCGCCTTCGGCGACCGCATTCGCCATGGTTTCGATGTGGCCGTAGGCGGAATAATAGAGCACGAGTACTTTAGCCATGATGGTCTCCGTTGGATGAAGGATTGAAGAAGTGTTCGTCATTGCGAGCGAAGCGAAGCAATCCAGGGCTGCGAGTCAGAGCTGGATTGCTTCGTCGCAACAGCTCCTCGCAATGACGAGCGAGAGGATCGTGGTGTTGTTCAGCTTACGCCGCGTCGACCAAGACCAGTTCGGAATCCTCCAGCGCGGTGATGGTCAGCGTGGCCTCGTCGCTGATCGCCGCACCGTCGCGGGCATTGACCCGCACGCCGTTGACCTCGACGCTGCCGACGGCGGGAACCAGATAGAGATGCCGCGTTTTGTCGGGCGCATATTCCGCGCTCTCGCCGGCCTTCAGCGTGGTCGCCAGAACCCTTGCGTCGGCGCGGATTGGCAATGCGTCGACGTCGGACGCAAAGCCGCTGGCGATGGTGACGAGCTTGCCGGAGCGGTCCGATTTCGGGAACGGCTTGGCACCCCAGGTCGGCTGGCCGCCGTCTTGCGTCGGCTCGATCCAGATCTGGAAGATCCGCGTGGTGCCCGGCTCAAGATTGTATTCGGAGTGCCGCACGCCTGAGCCTGCGCTCATCACCTGGACGTCGCCAGCCTCGGTACGGCCGTTGTTGCCGAGCGAGTCCTGATGGGTGATGGCGCCGTCGCGGACATAGGTGATGATTTCCATGTTCTTGTGCGGGTGCGCCGGAAAGCCGGTGTTGGACTGGATCTCGTCGTCGTTCCAGACCCGCAGGGCGCCGTGTCCCATGTTGGCGGGGTCGTAATAATTGGCGAACGAGAAGTGATGCTTGGCCTTCAGCCAGCCGTGGTCGGCACCGCCGAGTTTTGCGAAGGGGCGAAGTTCGATCATGTCTGTCTCCATTCATTGGCACCCGAAGGTGCTGATGACTTGCGTTGGCAGACTGGATAAGGCTTTCGCTTTGGTGCATAAATAGAAACTATTGAAACTCATTGTTTCTAATTATAAGCCTAAGGCCGATCATGGCGAAACTCCCGGATTTCGAGGCGCTGGCGATCTTCGCCAAGGTGGTGGAGCTGCGCTCCTTCGCCGGTGCGGCGGCCGAACTGACCCTGTCCAAGGCCACGGTGTCGAAGGCCGTCACCCGGCTCGAAGCCCGGCTCGGCGCCCGGCTGTTCAACCGGACCTCGCGGCGGTTGGCGCTGACTGATGCCGGTCAAAAACTGGCGGAGCGGGCGACGCAATTGCTGGCCGACGGCGAGGCGGCGGAAAACGAGGCGCTGGCGCAGTCGGCGGCGCCGCGCGGGCTGGTGCGGCTGGCGGTGCCGATGACTTTCGGGGTCAAAGTGGTGGCGCCGCTGCTGCCGGAGTTCCTCGCCCTTTATCCCGAGGTGGCGATCGATCTGCATCTGTCCGATGCGATGGTCGATCTGATCGGCGAGGGCTTCGACGCCGGGGTGCGGATCGCGACCCTGCCGGATTCCTCGCTGATGGCGCGGCGGCTGTGCGCGATGCCGCGCTACACCGTGGCGTCGAAGGCCTATCTGGCGCGCCACGGCCGGCCGACCCATCCGATGCATCTCGCCCAGCATCGCTGCCTCGGTTACGCCTACCTGTCTACGCCCGGCGCCTGGCACTACAGCAACGCTGCCGGCGAACAAGCCACGGTGCGGCCGTCCGGGCCGCTGCGGGTCAATAATGGCGAGGCACTGCTGCCCGCGGTGATCGCCGGGCTCGGCATCGCCGACCTGCCGGAATTCATCGTCGGCGATGCGCTTGCGGCCGGCGAGGTCGAGGTGATCCTGCAGGGCTGGCACCAGCGCGAGGGCGCGGTGCATCTGGTGACGCCGCCCGGCGGCCCGCGGCCGGCGCGGGTCGAGGCGCTCGCTGCCTATCTGGCCGACAAGCTCGGCCGGCCGCGCCGCGCCGGCCTCAGTTCAGCGTGACGTTGAATTCATAGGCCCGGCCGGGCCCGACCAGGGTGAGCTTCAGCGTCGCGCCTTCCGGATGCGCGCCGGGCGGCAGGCCGTCGAGCGCAAAGGTAAAGCGCTTCACCCCGGCGGGCGCGTCGTCGAGCAGCGTCGGCACCGGGAACGACCAGTCCGGTGTCGGACCCTCGACGAACAGGCTCACCTCGCTGGCGGCGGGCGCGATCACATCGACCCAGACTTCGCCGCCATTGCGTTTGACCTCGCGGATCGTCACCGGGTTGGGATCGCCGATCGTGGCCGGCACCGGCACGGTGTCGAGCGCGGCCAACAGTGCGCCGTCCTGGGTGCTGGCGACGCTGACAAACGCCAGTTCGGGACTGGCCTCGACCGGAACGCAGAGCTTTTCGCAGACCGCGTAATCGACCTTGGCGCGCAGCGTCACCGGCTTGTCGGCATTCTTCGCCACGATCCGCAGCGGCAATACCACCTGCTTCTTGTAGCCGAGCGAATGGCCGCCGGCGCCGTCCTCGAATGCGGTCGGGGCCGGCCACAGGATGGTCACGGTTTCGATATTCTCGGACTTGCTGAAATCGAACCGCGGCGGCACGCCGGAATCCCCGGGGGCGCGCCAGTAGGTTTTCCATCCCGGCTGCAACTGGAATGCGATGCCGCCGAGCAACACGGCGCCGCTGCGCGAGCCGGCGATCAATCTTACCGCTGAATGGCTGTCGCTGATCCAGGGCGAGCTATCGTCGGCGTGCGCGCTGTCGCTCAGCACGGCTGCGAATGCCGCGACGGCGACCAACAGGGCACGAACAGGAACCATTGCGATCATCTGACGTCTTTAGGTCCTAGGCCGCGCCCGAACCATTGAATTGGCTGTGATCCAATCCTTGTCGCAGGCCGGAAGCTTGATTGACACGATTGCCACCCAATATCAGGATGTACACGAACCTGAGAGTGCTCTGATGGACCCGAAACCCAAAAGGACCAAGCGCACGGCAGCCAAAGGGGCGGAAGAAGCCTCCAGCCGCGGCTATCTCGACGGGCAATTGCTGATCGCGATGCCGGTGATGGAAGACGAACGGTTCGCGCGGTCGGTGATCTATGTCTGTGCGCATTCCTCGGAAGGCGCCATGGGCATCATCGTCAACCGGCCGGCCGGTAGCATCGATTTTCCGGAATTGCTGGTGCAGCTCGACATCATCGAAAAGGCCGACCAGATCAAGCTGCCGGAAAACGCCGAAACCATGAAAGTGCTGAAGGGCGGGCCGGTTGAAACCGGGCGCGGATTCGTACTGCATTCGAGCGATTTCTTTATCAAGGACGCCACGCTGCCGATCGACGACGGCATCTGTCTGACCGCGACGGTGGACATTTTGAAGGCGATCGCCAAGGGCGCCGGGCCAAAACACGCAATTCTTGCGCTCGGCTATGCCGGCTGGGCGCCGGGGCAGCTTGAAACCGAGATCCAGGACAATGGCTGGCTGCACTGCGCCGCCGACGCCGACCTGATCTTCGGCAGCGACGTCGAGGACAAATACGATCGCGCGATGCACAAGATCGGCATTGAGCCCGGCATGCTGTCGAACGAAGCCGGCCACGCGTAGGATTGCGCGCCATTGAGCGCACGGCCGTCATCGCCCGGCTTGACTGGGCGACCCAGTATTCCAGAGCGCAAGTGCTAGAGTCGCAACACTGTGACGTACTGGATCCTCCGCTTTCGCGGAGGCTGACAGTTAGAGGCGCGCCGCCGCATCGTGCAACCTCTGCGCCGCGCTAGCCCGCCGCTTCCAGCCTCTCTTCGGCCAGCAGCCGCATTGCGGCGTCGGCATCCATTGGCTCGCCGAAGGCGAAGCCCTGGGCGTATTCGCAGCCGAGTTGATACAGCTCCACGGCATCGGAGTCAGTCTCCGCGCCTTCGGCCACCACTTCCATGCCGAGATCGTGCGCCATCGCAATGATCGATTTCAGGATCACCGGTCGCGTGCCGCGGGTGGTGGTACGGACGAACGACTGGTCGATCTTGATGGTGTCGAACGGGAAGCGCTGCAGATAGGCCAGCGAGGAATGCCCGGTGCCGAAATCGTCGAGCGACAGCCCGGTGCCGAGTTCGCGGATCCGCGTCAGCATTTGCGCCGCATGTTCCGGATTTTCCATCACCATCGATTCAGTTAGTTCGAGCTTCAGCGTGCCGCGCGCCACCGACGACCGCGACAGCACGGTGCGAATGTCGTGCAGCAGATCGTGCCGCAGCAACTGCCGCGAGGAGACGTTGACGCTGGCGAAAATCGGTTCGCGGGAGCGCATCGCGCGCTGCCAGATCGACAGCTGCTTGGCGGTCTGGTCCATGACGAACAGGCCGAGTTCGATGATCAGCCCGATTTCCTCGGCGATCGAAATGAATTCGACCGGCGACATCCTTCCCAGTTTCGGGTGATCCCAGCGCGCCAGCGCCTCGAAGCCGGCGATCGAGCGGTCTTCCAGCCGCACGATCGGCTGATACAGAATGGTGATTTCCTGCCGCTCGATGGCGCGGCGCAGTTCGGATTCCAGCGTCAGGCGATCCGACTTGCGCGCCCGCATCGCCGGCTTGTAGACGTCGATGCGGTCGCCGCCGATCCGCTTACTGTGATACATCGCCAGCTCGGCGTCCTTGATGATCTCGTCCGAGAGCTGGGTCTGCGGATCGCTCAGCGCCAGTCCGATCGAGGCGGTGAGAAAGATCTCGCGGTCGTTGAAGGCGATCGGGGCGCGGATGGTCTTGCGAATGGTTTCGGCGAAGGCGGTGATCTTCGCCGGGTCCTGTTCCGAAAGCAGGATCAGGCCGAACTGGTCGCCGGCGAGCCGCGCCAAGGTGTCCTGCGGCTTCAGGATCCGGGTCAACCGCCGCGCCAATGTCAGCAAAATCGAATCGCCGACTGCGATGCCGACCGAATCATTGACCTGCTTGAAGCGGTCGAGGTCGATCACCATCAGCGTCGGACGCAGGCTCGGCATGGTCTTGGCGAAATTGGCGACGGCGCCCAATCGATCGATGAACAGCTTGCGGTTCGGCAGGCCGGTGAGGTTGTCGTGCACGGAATCGTGCAGCATCCGCTCCTCGGCGTTCTTCTGCTCGGTGACGTCGGTCAGGGTGCCGACCACGCGCGACACCTCGCCGTCGGAGCCGACCACCGGGCGCGCCTTCAGGGCGAACCACATGAAGTGGCCGTCGGGCGTGCGCAGCCGGAAATCCTGGGTCAGCCGACCGCGGCGCTGGTCGAGCACGCTGTCGAGCGCGGCGCGGAAGCGGTCCTGGTCGAGCGGATGCAGCACTTCCAGCCATTTCGCCGCGGAGCCTTCCAGCGTGCCGCGCTTCAGCCCGAGCAACGCCTCGGTCTCCGGGCTGGTGAACACCTTGTCGGCGGAGACGTCCCAGTCCCAGATCAGGTCGCCGGAGCCGGTCAGCGCCAGCGCGCGGCGCTCGACGTCGGAGACCACACCGGAGGCGGCGCTGCCGCCGGCGAAGGCGTGCTGCATCACCGTGAAGCCGATCAGCATCACGATCAACACCAAGCCGCCGAGCAGCGCTGGGCCGACGATGTCGTTGGTGACGCTGCCCGCCACCGCCATGCCCGACGCGATCACCCACACCACCAGCAGGAACCAGGTCGGGATCAGCAGCACCGCGCGGTCGAAACCGTGGGTCGACAGATACAGGATCAGCGCGAAGCCGGCGAAGGCGATCAGCACCAGCGAGATCCGCGCGATCCCCGAGGCCACCGCGGGATCGAACAGCGCCAGCGCCACCAGGGAGCCGAGGAAGGCGAGCCAGCCCAGCGTGATGTGCGAGTAGCGCACGTGCCAGCGGCTGAGATTGAGATAGGCGAACAGGAACACCAGCAGCGTCGCGGCGAGGATGGCTTCGCCGGAGGCACGCCAGACCCGCTCGGCGCCGGCCGACATGTCCAGCACCTTGCCCCAGAAACCGAAATCGATGCCGATATAGACCAGTACCGCCCAGGCCAGCGCCGCCGCGGCGGGGAACATGATGCTGCCCTTGACCACGAACAGGATCGTCAGCACCAGCGCCAGCAGGCCGGAGATGCCGATCACGATGCCCTGGTACAGGGTGAACGAATTGACCTTGTCCTTGTAGGCTTCGGGTTCCCACAGATAGAGCTGAGGCAGCTTGTCGGTGCGCAGTTCGGCGACGAAGGTGATCACCGCGCCGGGATCGAGCGTGATGCGGAAGATGTCGGCGGTGGCGGAGTCCTGGCGCTCCGGACGGTCGCCGGTGGACGGCGTGATGGTGGCGATTCGCGACAGTCCGAGATCGGGCCACAGCAATCCCGACGACACGATGCGGTAATGCGGCGCCACGATCAGGCGGTCGAGCTGGTCGTCGGTGTTGTTGGCGAGCGCGAACACCACCCAGTTCTGTCCGCCTTCGCGGGCGCGCACTTCAACGCGACGGACGATGCCGTCGGTGCCGGGCGCTGTCGATACTTGGATGCGGTCGGTGTCGCTGCGCTGATGATCGAGCACCGCGGTGAGGTCGATCGCGGGCGCGTCGCTGCGGACGCTGACGGCGTCGACCGCGTGTGCCTTCGGTGAGGCCGCAATCATCATGAGACCCAGCGCCAGCGGCGCAAGGTACCTGATTAGACGCAAGGTCGGTTCTCCGCGTTCACATCGGTCGGCAGGCGCGGCCATGCGCGCATCGGTCGCAGCATAAATGACATGAATACGAGACAAAACATAGGCTTTACAGCCCCGCCACCAACGGTCACGTCTCAAACCGTCAACACAATTTTGCCAATATGTTGGCTGCTTTCCATCCGCCGGTGCGCATCGGCGGCCTGCGCGAGCGGGAAGGTGCCATCGATCAGCGGCTTGACCCGGCCGTCCCGCAGCAGCGGCATCACCTTGGCCTCGATCGCCGCGACCATCGCCGCTTTGTCGGCGTTGCTGCGCGGCCGCAGCGTCGAGCCGGTGTGATGCAGTCGCTTCATCATCAGCTTGGCGAAATTCACCGTCGCCTTCGGGCCGTTGAGAAAGGCAATCTGCACGATCCGCCCGTCGATCGCCGCGGCGTCGTAGTTGCGCTCGATATAGTCGCCGCCGACCATGTCGAGAATCAGTTCGACGCCCTTGCCGCCGGTGATCTCCTTGACCACGGCGACGAAATCCTCGGTCTTGTAGTTGATCGCGCGCGCCGCGCCGAGCTTAAGGCAGGCATCGGCCTTGTCCTGCGAGCCGACGGTGACGATCACCTTTGAGCCGAGCGCGGTGGCGAGCTGGATCGCCATCGTGCCGATTCCCGAGGAGCCGCCGTGGATCAGCAGGGTTTCGCCGGGCTGCAACGCGCCGCGCTCGAACACATTGTGCCACACCGTCATCAGGGTTTCGGGGGCGGCGCCGGCCTCGATCATCGAAAAACCGGCGGGCACCGTCATCGCTTGCGCATCCGGCGCGATGCAATATTCGGCGTAGCCGCCGCCGGCCACCAGCGACATCACCTTGTCGCCGAGCTTGTGTTTGGTGACGCCGTCGCCGAGCGCGACGACCTCGCCGGCGATCTCGAGGCCGGGAAGGTCGCTGGCGCCGGGCGGCGGCGGATAGCTGCCGGACCGCTGCGCGACGTCGGGGCGGTTGACGCCGGCGGCGTGGACCTTGACCAGGATCTCGTTCGGACCGGGTTTCGGCACCGCGCGGGTCTCGGGCAGCAGCACCTCGGGTCCACCGGGCTTGCTGATGCCGATAACGGTCATTTGCGCGGGCAGCTGTTCCATGATTTGTCCTTGGCAGGGGCGGGCGAAGCTGCCCCTGATTAGACAGCCGCGGCGTGGCTGGCAACCACGTCCGGAACCGCGTAGTGGCAGGACAGACAAGATGGCGATCGACGACGACGACAAACCGCGAAAGAAAATCAGCCACGAGATCGGACAGGATCTGTCGTTGCTGTCGGTCGAGGAACTTGGCGACCGTATTGCGCTATTGACCGCCGAGATCGCGCGGCTGCAATCGGCGCAGACCATGAAGCGCGCCACCCGCGACGCTGCCGATCGGTTTTTCAAGACCTGAGTGGCGGAAGACCTCGAACGGCGAGTAGAGATCGGAAGACGGCTTCGTAGTCGCCATTCGGCCGGCACTACCCGCCTACGATAGCGTTGTGTCGTTTCGGCACAGCGGCGCGGGATGGCAAACAAAGTCCCAACAAAACCGCTCGTTTACGCGACGTTAAGCCTTCCGAGGTATTACTTCATTGTCCATCTTTTGGACCGAGTGGCTCCTGTCCACTCTGTTTTGACGCCTCCCTGTTACCAACTTTAAAGCCGCCGGAAACGGCGGCTCTTTTTTTTGGCTGTCACGGTTTCGTCACCGCTCAGGAGACCGTGTTAACCTTTGCCGACGTCGCCGCTGGACTCCCGGCCGCGGGCGCGCAATGATTTGTTCATCATAAGCCGGTGCCGATCGAAGCCGGCGGTGTAACAAGTTGCGTGAGGCGTTAACCATGTCGGACCATTCGCATAGCGAAGCCGCGCTCGTTCAGTTCAGCGAGCGATTGACGAACTCCGCCGCGTTCGGCGTCCTGTTCCGGGAAGGCATGGATCTGGTCGAGGAGACCGCGGCCTATCTCGACGGCGCCGGCCGCGCCGAGGCCAAGGCGCTGGATCGCGCCGTCAGCCTGACCTACGCCACCGAAAGCATGCGGCTAACCACCCGGCTGATGCAGCTCGCCTCCTGGCTGCTGCTGCACCGCGCCGTCAAGGAAGGCGAGATGACGCTGGTGCAGGCCAATCGGGAAAAGACCAAGGTCAAGCTTTCGGCCGCCGATCCTGGCGCCGACGATATGCTCGAACGTCTTCCGGAGCAGCTGCAGGAACTGATCGCCCGCTCGATGAGCCTGCAGTCCAAGGTCCGCCGCCTCGACAACACCATGCACGCGTCAAGCGAGCGGGCGCCGATCGGCAATCCGCTGGTGCCGCAGCTCAACCGGCTGAAGGCGGCGTTCGAGGGCTGACCGCAGAGCTGGTGCGGTCGTTCGTTGGTACGCCGTCACTCTGGAGCAGGCCGTCATTCCGGGGCGCGAGGCCGCAGGCCGAGCGAACCCGGAATCTCGCCGCTTGTCCGGCCGGCAAGATTCCGGGTTCGTTCGCAGCTACGCTGCTCACGCCCCGGAATGACGGATCTATCGGCTTTGTCACGCGCAACGCAAAACGCCCCGGCATGAGCCAGGGCGTTGCGGTTCCGGCCAGGAAAATCCTGACGAACAATCAATCTTTCTTGAGGAAGCCCGAAAACTTCTTCTGGAAACGCGAGACCCGGCCACCGCGATCCAGCATCTGCTGCTGGCCGCCGATCCAGGCCGGATGCGACTTGGAATCGATGTCGAGGTTCAGCTTGTCGCCTTCCTTGCCCCAGGTGGAGCGCGTCAGATATTCGGTGCCGTCCGTCATGACCACCGTAATATTATGATAATTCGGGTGAATTTCGGCTTTCATGGGACATCCTTCGGCGCGTCGGCGCCTGCATAACGGCGTTGGTGAGGGCGGATTTGCGCGGTTCTATATCGCAGGACCGCTGTCAAGACAAGGTGTCGCCCGGATTTGCCAGCGGCGGCTGGGCGGCCTAATTGAGACCGTCTGGAAGCGGTCTAGAATGACGTGACAGGAAATTCGATGAAGTCGGCGAAACAGCGCGAGACCGAGCCTCCTGCGGCAGCGATTGCGTTGTCGCTCGAGGCGATTGCTGCGACGGAGAATGTCGGGCCGCGAGTGGGGCCGCTGGTCGCCGATGCTCCCGTGGAGCAGGTCGAGGCGAAGCGCGGCCGGTTGCGTCCGCTGCTGGCGCTGTTGCCCTACGTGGCGCGCTATCGCGGCCGCGCGCTGCTGGCGCTGGCGGCGCTGATCGTCGCGGCGCTGACCACGCTGGTGGTGCCGCTCGCGGTACGACGGCTGATCGATTTCGGCTTCAGCCCCGAAGGCATCGCGCTGATCAACAGCTACTTCAGCGTGATGCTGGCGATCGTGGCGGTGCTCGCGCTGGCCAGCGCGGCGCGCTACTATCTGGTGATGACGATCGGCGAGCGGATCGTCGCCGATCTGCGCCGCGACGTGTTTGCGCATCTGACTGCGCTGTCGCCGAGCTTCTTCGATTCCGCCCGCAGCGGCGAGCTGATCTCGCGGCTGACCGCCGACACCACCCAGATCAAGTCCGCAGTCGGCGCCTCGGTGTCGATCGCGCTGCGCAACATCATGCTGTTCGTCGGCGCGATGGCGATGATGGTGATTTCGAGTCCGCGATTGAGCGGCTTCGTGCTGGCGGCGATCCCGCTGATCGTGCTGCCGCTGGTGGCGTTCGGACGCTGGGTGCGCCGGCTGTCGCGCAACGCGCAGGACACCCTCGCCGATGCGTCGGCCTATGCGTCGGAACTGATCGGCGCGATCCGGGTGGTGCAGGCCTACACCAATGAGAGCCTGGCGAAGGCGCGGTTCGGCGGCGAGGTCGAGCAGGCCTATGAGGCGGCGCGCAGCTCGACCAAAGCCCGCGCGCTTCTCACCGCGATCATCATCTTCATCGTGTTCTCGAGCGTGGTGGCGATCCTCTGGGTCGGCTCGCACGACGTCGTCACCGGCCACATCAGCCCGGGCCGGCTCGGCCAGTTCGTGCTCTATGCGGCGTTCGCCGCCTCCAGCCTCGGCCAACTCAGCGAGGTTTGGGGCGAGGTTTCGGCGGCGTCGGGCGCCGCGGAACGGTTGTTCGAGATCCTGCGGGTCAAGCCCGCGGTCGCGGTGCCGGCGCAGCCGCGGGCGCTGCCGACGCCGGCGCGCGGCGACGTGGTGCTCGACAATGTCAGCTTCGCCTATCCGACGAGGCCGGATACGTTGGTGCTCGATCACGTCTCGCTGTCGGTGCGAGCCGGCGAGAAGGTGGCGATCGTCGGTCCTTCCGGCGCCGGCAAGAGCACGCTGTTTCACCTGCTGCTGCGGTTCTACGATCCGTCGAGCGGCACGATTTCGCTCGATGGCGTGGCGATCAGCGCCGCCGATCCGCGCGAGGTGCGCGAGCGGATCGCGCTGGTGCCGCAGGATTCCGTGGTGTTCGCCGCGACCGCGCGGGACAATATCCGGTTCGGCCGCGAAGATGCCGGCGACGCCGAGGTCGAACGCGCCGCCGATCAGGCCCACGCCACCGAATTCATCCGCCGGCTGCCGAACGGCTTCGAGGCGCAGCTCGGCGAGCGTGGCGTGACGCTGTCCGGCGGCCAGCGCCAGCGCATCGCGATCGCCCGCGCGATCCTGCGCGATGCGCCGTTGCTGCTACTGGACGAGGCGACCTCGTCGCTCGACGCCGAAAGCGAGGTGCTGGTGCAGACCGCGCTGCAGGAACTGATGCGCCACCGCACCACGCTGGTGATCGCACATCGGCTCGCCACCGTGCTGTCCTGTGACCGCATTCTGGTGATGGAGCAGGGCAAGATCGTCGAGCAGGGCACCCACGCCCAACTGGTCGCCAAGGGCGGCCTCTACGCCCGGCTGGCCAAGCTGCAATTCGAGGCGGCGTAAGGCTCAGCGAATCGGCAGTGAGGGATCGCGTGCCACGCGGCGGACCGCGTGGACGATGATTTCGTCTCCGTCGATCTCGTAGAAAACCAGATAAGGATACGGTGACGTCATCAAGCGGCGAACCGCGGGATCATCGGTGCGCCTACCGATCCGCGGATGAGTCGTCAGCAGATCGATGATCGACCGGATACGGCCCTGGACGTGTTTTGCGCCTTGCGGCGACTCGGCGGCAATATGGTCGAGGATCGAAGCAAGATCGGCGAGCGCTGGCGCTGTATAGCGCAGCCTCACAGCCCGTGCTTGGCCCACACTGCCCGGACCTGCGCGTCGCTGGCGAATTCGCCGCGCACCGCCGCCGCCTTCGAGGCGACGACCGCCACGCGCTCGTCGGCCGATAACGTCACAGGCGCCGCCTTGTCGTCTCCGGCGAGCTGCATGACGACGCGAGCGATGTCGTCCTGAACCTGCGGCGGCAGCGCACGCGCGATCTCAACGGCTTGATCCAAGAGCTTGGTCATGCCTTCAGACTAAAGGTTTTGGAGCCGAGATGGAAGTTCGCGGTTCGGATCGACTGGGCCGTATCCACGAAAATACCTATCACCGTCATGTTCCGCGAAACCGCATCGTCCAGGACAGCGTTGGCTACGCCTTCCATTCCATATTCAGCACCGGCCGTCCCGAGGAATTCAGCTCCGCTTCGCCGATCTGAAGGAATCCGTGGCGCTGGTAGAACCGGATGGCGCGGGCATTGTCGGCGTTGACCTTCAGGGTGACGCGATCCGGGGACAGCCGCTTGGCCTCTCCCATCAGCGTATCGCCGAGCCGCGAACCCCACGCCTCCGGGGCCACCACGATCTGGTCGAGATAGCCGGAGGCGTCGATGGTGACGAAGCCAACCAGCGCGCCGGCCTCTTCGGCAACGATGATCGCCGACTGCGGTACCATCTCGCGGCGCCAGCGCTCGCGCCACCAATCGAGCCGCGCGGCGAAGTCGATCTCGGGGTAGGCGACCTGCCAGGTGCGCTGCCACAGCGCGATCGCGGCCTGTTCGTCGTCGGAGCGATACGGACGAAGATGAAAGCGGGAACTCATCGGGGCACGACCATCAGGCCCGGACTTGATTCGGGCATTCCATCTTCAGGTTCCCGGTCTACTTGGTGGAATTACCGGGTCAAGCCCGGTCGCGTGCAAAATAGGACGCCTCGTATTACTACGAGGTGTAGCTACTAGCGTTCCGTCAGCTTCAATTCGATCCGACGGTTGCGCTTGTAGGCCTCTTCGGTCGCGGCGGTATCCAGTGGTTGAAATTCGGCGAAGCCGGCCGCCACCAGCCGCTGTGCCGGTACCCCGAGCGAGATCAGATACTGCACCACCGAGATCGCGCGCGCGCTCGACAATTCCCAGTTCGATTTGAACAATCCGGCGATCGGCCGCACGTCGGTGTGGCCGTCGACCCGCAGCACCCAGGCGATCTCGCTCGGGATTTGCTTGTCGAGATCGATCAGCGCGGAGGCCAATTTGTCGAGCTCCGCGCGGCCTTCGGGCAACAGCAACGCCTGGCCGGTGTCGAAGAAAACTTCGGATTGGAACACGAAGCGATCGCCGACGATGCGGACGTCGGGCCGGTTGCCGAGGATCGCGCGTAGCCGACCGAAGAATTCGGAACGATAGCGCGACAGTTCCTGCACCCGTTTCGCCAGCGCCACGTTGAGCCGCTGGCCGAGATCGGCGATCTTGCCCTGGGATTCCTTGTCGCGCTTCTCCGAGGCCTCCAGCGCCTCCTCGAGTGCCGCGAGCTGGCGGCGCAGCGCGCTGATCTGCTGGTTCAGCACCTCGACCTGCGCCAGCGCGCGGGCGGAGAGTTGCTTCTCGGAATCCAGCGCCCTGTTGAGCTCGCCGGCGCGGCCGGCGGCGTCGTTGCCGGCGCCGGCGAGGCCGTCATACAGGCCCTTGACGCGGTCGCGCTCGGCTACCGCCGAGGCGAGGCCGGCGCGCAGCTGCGACAGCTGATCGTCGAGATTGAGCTTGCCGAGCTTTTCCAGCGACAGCATGTCGTTGAGCTGCGCCAGCTTGGCGTTGAGCTCCTCCAGCGCCTTGTCCTTGCCGGTGACCTCCTGCGACAGGAAGAACTGCACCACCAGGAACACCGACAGCAGGAACACGATCGCCAGCACCAGCGTCGACAACGCATCGACGAAGCCGGGCCAGTAGTTGAATCCGGGATCGTTGCGGCGTCCGCGGGCCAGCCCCATCAGTTGATACCCAAATTGGAGGGCAGCGATGCGACAACCGCGGTGCGCTCCCTCGCCCCGCTTGCGGGGAGAGGGGTGGGGTGAGGGGGCGTAGCCGCGACGTCTGACTCGATGAGGCGCCCCCTCACCCGACCGGCTTCGCTACACTCATCCTGTTGACCTCTCCCCGCGCGCGGGGAGAGGCAAAGGACTGACCGCGGCCTGTCCAGCAACATCATCGCTCCACATTCTTTTCCGGCTGGCGCGCGATCCACTCGAGCAAGGCTCTGATCTCGCGGTTCTGTTCTCCCTGCGCGTCGGCCCATTCGCGGATCATCTGCTGCTCGTTGCGCATATGCGCCACCATGCTCTGGATCGCGTCGGCCAGATTGGCCATCGCCGCGGTGGTGGAGCGGTTGGCGCCGCCGTCCTCGATGGCCAGCCGCAGCCGCTCGATCGCCCCCTGCAACTCACCGCCGCCGGCCACCGCGGGGTCGCCGGCATATTCGCGTACGGTCGACGCCAGCCAGTCCTCCAGATCGGTGTAGAACCGGTTCTGCGCCTGGCTCGATTGCAGATCGAGGAAACCGAGGATCAGCGACCCGGCAAGTCCGAACAGCGACGACGAGAACGAAATTCCCATGCCGCCGAGCGGTGCGGCCAGACCCTCCTTCAGCGTATCGAACAGCGAACCGGCGTCGCCGCCGACTTTCAGCCCGTCGATCACCTTGCCGACCGATCCGACGGTCTCGATCAGGCCCCAGAACGTGCCGAGCAGGCCGAGGAATACCAGCAGCCCGGTCATGTAGCGCGAGATGTCGCGGGCCTCGTCGAGCCGTGTGGCGATCGAGTCGAGCAGATGCCGCATGGTCTGCTGCGAGATCGACATCCGGCCGCTACGCTCGCCGCCGAGGATCGCCGCCATCGGCGCCAGCAGCGTGGGGCGGCGGTCGAGCGCCAGCCCCGGGTCCGCGATCCGGAAATTGTTGACCCACGCGACCTCGGGATAGAGCCGGATCACCTGGCGGAACGACAACACGATGCCGATCGCCAGCACCGCGCCGATCAGCCCATTGAGCCCGGGGTTGGCGAAGAACGCGATGACGATCTGCTTGTACAGCACCACAAGCAGCAGCGTGCACAGAACCAGAAACACCGACATCCGCACCAGAAAGATCCGCGGTGACGACAGCTTGCTGAATTCGATCTCGATCGCTGAACGGGGAGAGGGGCTTGGCGCCATCGTGCGGTTCATCTTGCGTTGCGAGGAGAGCCGTTGCGCACCAATATGGCACAGCGCGGCGTGGAAGAAAGACGCCGGCCACGGTTTTCCGCTACCGTCTGACCGTCTGGAACTCCCGATTGAAACCCGATGCGGAACAGGACGTATCTTGAGCCGTTTCAACCGGTCGGATGATCCGACGGTGCGGGCGGGCGGGGCAGTGAATGACAGTTTTGTATATCGAGGCGCTGGCGGCAATTGCGCTGGCGCTTTGCGCATTGATGGCGATTGCCTGGGTGGTGCAACAGAAAACCGGCAATTCCGGCTGGGTCGATACGATCTGGACGTTTTCGACCGGCCTGGTAGGCGCTGCGTCGGCGCTGTGGCCGGTGGCGGGTGCCGCGCCCAATGCCCGGCAATGGCTGGTGGCGGCGCTGGTCGCGGTCTGGGCGGTGCGGCTCGGCTCGCACATTGCGGCGCGCACCCGCGGCATCAAGGACGATCCGCGCTACGCCGCCTTCGCCGGCGAATGGGGCGCCGACGCGCCGCGCAAGATGTTCCTGTTCCTGCAGAACCAGGCGTTGGGATCGATCCCGCTGGTGCTTGCGATCTTCGTCGCGGCGCGTTTCCCGCTCGACGGCTTGCGCTTGCAGGATTTCCTCGGCGTCGCGATTCTCGCCGGCGGGATTGCGGGCGAGGGGCTGGCTGATGCGCAGCTCAAATCCTTCCGCGCCGACCCCGGCAACAAGGGCAGGGTCTGCGATGTCGGGCTGTGGCGGTGGTCGCGGCATCCCAACTACTTCTTCGAATGGTTCGGCTGGCTGGCCTATCCGGTGATCGCGATCTCGCTCGGCGATCCGCTGTCCTATCCCTGGGGCTTCGCGACGCTGCTGGCGCCGCTGTTCATGTACTGGATTCTGGTCAACGTCACCGGGATCCCGCCGCTGGAGGAGCAGATGTTGCTGTCGCGCGGGGATCGTTACAAAGAGTATCAGGCCCGTACCAGCAAGTTCTTTCCGCTGCCGCCAAGGCGGGCCACGCCATGAGCCTGGTCTCAGCCATCATCGGCGCCGCCGAACACGTTCCTCCGCCTGACATCGTGATCCGCACCGCGATCCGGCGGCTGTGTACACGAACTGCGACCAAGCTCGCGCTGGGCAATCCCGAAGCCGACGCCGCGTTCGCACGCGAGATGGCGGCGCGCGCCATCGCCGAACATGCCGACGCCGCCAACGCCCAGCACTACGAAGTGCCGGCGGCGTTCTTCGGCAAGGTCCTCGGACCGAACCGCAAATACTCGTCGTGCTTCTACAAGGAGCCGCAGTCGACGCTGCAGGAGGCCGAAGAGGAAGCGCTGCGGCAGACCATCGAGCACGCCGATCTCGCCGACGGCCAGTCGATCCTCGAACTCGGTTGCGGCTGGGGTTCGCTGTCGCTGACGATGGCGCGGCAGTTTCCCAACGCCCGCATCGTCGCGGTGTCGAATTCGGCATCGCAACGCGAGTACATCGAAACCGCGGCCGCGGCGCGCGGCCTGAGCAATCTGCGCGTGGTGACGCGCGACATGAATCATTTCGACCCCGGCGCGAAATTCGATCGCATCGTGTCGGTCGAAATGTTCGAGCACATGATGAACTGGCGCGAATTGATGATCCGGCTGCGGTCGTGGCTGCGGCCGGACGGCCGGTTCTTCATGCATATTTTCACCCATCGTTCCGGCGCCTATTTGTTCGACCGCGCCGACGCCGAGGACTGGATCGCGCAGCATTTCTTCACCGGCGGGGTGATGCCGAGCCATCATCTGATCCGGCAATATGCCGACCTGTTCGAGGTCGAGAAAGAATGGCGCTGGAGCGGTAAGCATTATCAGCGCACGGCGGAAGACTGGCTGACGAATTTCGACGCGCATCGTCGCGACATCGGCAGCATCCTGCGCCCGGTCTATGGCCGCGAAACCGCGCTGTGGATGCGGCGCTGGCGCTGGTTCTTCCTCGCCACCTCCGGCCTGTTCGGCTACGCCGACGGCAGCGAGTGGGGCGTCAGCCATTATCGCATGAAGGCGGCGTGACAAGCCTCACGCGCAGGATCATCCCTCGGATTGTTGCCTGACGATGAGGCGCCGTATGGAATCGGCGCGGGGTTCCGCAACGATGTCGTGCGCCGACTTGCCCGATCACAACCCGGTGAGCGAAGTGCTTGCCAATTCGTGAACGGGAAAAGTTCGGCTTAACGATCAACTAACTACAGCGAACTAATCGCCGGCGTCGATCGATTGCGGCGCTGCAAAATTGATCCCACGCAATGTCACCCAGCGGTATTTTTTCTAGTTTGTCGACACAACGACAATGGTGAGGTGTGACGTGTATCTGGATTCCCTCGGATCGCTGGTCTTGTTCCTGGCTTGTGGTGTCGGCCCCGCGGTGATCGCGTATCTGGTGTTGGACGACGTCTGGCAGCACGTGTTTCCGCGTCAACCGCAGCCTGAACCGGCGGTTCCGTTGGCGTTGGTGAAGCCGATCAGCGCGCGGCGCTTCGGCTGGTTCGGCTAGTCGGCTTCTTGAAATCTTCGACAACCATGCCCCGCCGGCAGAACGGCGGGCGCCAGACAGTGGAGATGACGCCTTGACTATTATTGCATTGATCGCAGGAATCTATCTGCTGGTCGGACTGATCGCCATTGCGGGGCTGATCGCGGGTGGCCGCGAAGCCACGGCCGAGACGCCGCACTGGAAGCGGTTCGACGACGCGCATTATTGGGACGAGCGGGCAGAAGATTGGCGGCCCCATGAGGATGTCGCCTGCGGTTCGCAGCCCGCGGCGGCCTGAACGGCTTCTCACCAAGCATTTCGATCGATCGCCAGAGCAACGGGCGACCGCCATTGCGGCCAGCCAGCATTGGTCCGTCAGGCTGGCCCGCCGCTTACGCCTTCGGGCAGGTCGGCGGGGTGTCGTCTGACCATTCCGGCGCGGCGATGCACAGCTCTTCGATCCCGAGCAGCCCGATCGCCCGCATCGCCATGTGGTCGATCAACTCCTGCAACGAGTGCGGCCGCAGATAGAACGCTGGCGACAGCGGCGCCACGATAGCGCCGCTCTCGGTGGCCTGCGCCATGGCGCGGATATGTCCGAGATGCAGCGGGCTTTCGCGCAGCATCAGCACCAGGCGGCGGCGCTCCTTCAGTTGCACGTCGGCGGCGCGGACCAGCAGATTGTCGAGATTGCCGGTGGCGATCGCCGACATCGACCGGATCGAGCACGGCGCCACGATCATGCCGGCGGTCCGAAATGATCCCGACGCGATGCTGGCGCCGACATCGTTGATGCCGTGACGACGATGGACCAGGGCGGTGGCCTCCGCCAAAGCCGAGGCGCCGACCTCGTAGGCGACAGTACGCTCCGCCGCCGCCGAGACCACCAGATGGATCTCGCAGTCGGTGGCGGCGAGCAGTTCGACGACGCGGAGTCCGACCGCGGCGCCGGACGCGCCGCTGATACCGACGATGACGCGATGCGGTCCGCTCATGAGCTGTGCCTGCGCTGAAGCGGGTGCGCGGCGAGCCCGGGACCGAGCCCGAGGCTGGACCACATCGCGTCGACCCGGGCGATCACCGCCTTGTCCATCTCCAGCACCTTGCCCCATTCCCGCGCCGTCTCGGCGCCGATCTTGTTGGTGGCGTCGATGCCGAGCTTGCCGCCCAGGCTCGGTTTCGGCGAAGCAAAATCAAGGTAATCGATCGGGGTGTCGGCGATCGACACCAGATCGCGTGACGGATCGGAGCGGGTCGACACCGCCCACATCACATCGGCCCAGTCGCGGACATTGACGTCGTCGTCGACGATGATCAACAGCTTGGTGTAGCTGAACTGCGGCAGCATCGACCACAGCCCCATCATCAGCCGTCGCGCCTGGCCGGGATAGCGCTTGCTGATCGACGCCACCGCGATCCGGTAGGAGCAGGCTTCCGGCGGCAGCCACAGATCGACGATCTCGGGAAATGCCCGCCGTGCCACCGGCAGGAACACGTCGTTGAGCGCCTCGCCGATCCGCGACGGCTCGTCCGGCGGCCGCCCGGTGAAGGTCGACAGGTAGATCGGATCGCGGCGCATCGTGATCGCCGTAAGCCGCATCACTGGAAATTCCTCGACCGCGTTGTAATAGCCGGTGTGGTCGCCATAGGGACCTTCCGGCGCGGTCTCGGTCGGCGACACGAAGCCCTCGAGCACGATCTCGGCGTCGGCCGGCACCGCCAGGGGCACGCTGACGCAGGGCGTCATATTGGGCCGCTCGCCGCGCAGCAGTCCGGAAAACTTGATCTCGGAGATGTTCTCCGGCAGCGGCAGCACCGCCGACAGGATCATCGACGGATCGGCGCCGATCACCACCGCGACCGGCATGTCGCGATTCTGCGCCTTCCACTGGTGATGATGCTTGGCGCCGCCGCGATGCGCCAGCCAGCGCATGATGACGCGGTCGCGGCCGAGCACCTGCATCCGGTAGACCCCGACATTGTCGGTGCCGGACGCGCCCGGCGGCGGACGGGTAAACACCAGCGGCCAGGTGATCAGCGGCGCCGGCTCGCCGGGCCACGGGATCTGCACCGGCAATCGGCCGAGGTCGATCTGGTCGCCGGTCAGCACCACGCTCTGCGCCGGCGCCGATTTCGCCATTTTGGGCCGCATCGATAATGCGGCGCGCGCCATCGGTAGCTTGCTCAGCGCATCGGTCAGGCTTTGCGGCGGCGCCGGTTCGCGCATCTCCGCCAGCGCTTCGCCGAGCGCCGACAGATTCTGCGGTTCGATGCCGAATCCCCAAGCGACCCGTTCGACGGTGCCGAACAGGTTGACCAGCATCGGCATCTCGGAGCGGGTGCCGTCGGCCTTGACCGGATGTTCGATCAACAGCGCCGGTCCGCCGGCCACCAGCACACGATGATGGATTTCGGTGAGGTCGTGAACCACCGAGACCGGTTTGCGAATCCGAAGCAACTGGCCGCGGGATTCCAGATAGGCGCTGAAGGCGCGCAGGTCCGGGAAAGGCGGTTTGACGCGGCTCAGCATGGTGTCTCCGTACGGACAACTCTGGTCAGCATGGCGACCTTGCGGTGTCTTTGATCCCGCGCAAAGAACTCTTCGGCCATCGGGTGGTAACCGGATCACTCAAAGGTGGCCTCATGTCGGTATCCAACTCGTCCGTCTCCAGGATGCCCATGCCGGTCGCTCTGGCGTCGCGGGTGCTTCCGCTGTTGCCGCTGCAGCTGCTGCTCGGCATCTGCCTGCGCGAGATCCGCAGTCGCCATCCGCGCATTTTCGATCGTCTCGGTTCGCACACCGGCAAGCGCTACGGTCTTGACCCGACCGACCTGCCGCTGGCCTTCGTGCTGGAGCCGCGGCGGATGAATCCGCGGGTCACGGTGGTGCGGACGCTGCCGCCCGGGGTCGACGCCCGGATCGCGGGGCCGCTGTCGGCGCTGATCGGCATGACCGACGGCTCCTATGACGGCGACGCGCTGTTCTTCTCGCGCGACATTCAGATCGACGGCGACATGGAAGCGGTGGTGGCGCTGCGCAATGCAATCGATGACTCCCGCGTCGATTTTCTCGCCGAATCGGTGGCGTGGCTCGGGCCGTTGGCAACGCCGATCGAGCGGTTGCTGCGCGGGCTGGTAGCTCCGCCGTCGTTCCGCCAGGAGATGGGCGTCGGAGGCGGAGGATAGACATGGAACTGATTTGCCCGGCCGGCACTCCGGCGGCGCTGCACGACGCGGTCGGCGCTGGCGCCGACGCGATCTATTGCGGCTTCAACGACGAGACCAATGCGCGCAACTTTCCCGGGCTGAATTTCAACCGCGAGGAAATGCGCGACTCGATCGCCCATGCGCATCGCTACGGCGTCAAGGTGCTGGTCGCGATCAACACCTTCGCCCGCGCCGGCAATGTCGACTTGTGGCGCCGCGCGGTCGATGACGCGGTCGAATGCGAGGCCGACGCGCTGATCGTCGCCGACGTCGGGGTGATGGACTACGTGGCGCGGACCCATCCGCAGCAGCGGCTGCACGTCTCGGTGCAGGCCGCCGCCGCCAATCCGGATTCGATCCGGTTTTATGTCGAATCGTTCGGCGCCAAGCGCGTGGTGCTGCCGCGCGTGCTCAGCGTGCCGGAGATCGCAGCGATCACCAGGGAGGTCGACTGCGAGACCGAAGTGTTCATCTTCGGCGGGCTGTGCGTGATGGAGGAGGGCCGCTGCTCGCTGTCTTCCTACGCCACCGGCAAGTCGCCGAACATGGACGGGGTGTGTTCGCCGGCGGGCGCGATCCAGTATCGCGAGGAGAACGGCGCGCTGATCTCGCGGCTCGGCAATTTCACCATCAACAAATTCGCCAAGGGCGAGGCGGCGGCCTATCCGACGTTGTGCAAGGGCCGCTATCAGACCGACGAGGGCTGCGGCTATCTGTTCGAGGATCCCGCCAGTCTGGACGCCACCACGATGCTGCCGGAGCTACGCAAGGCCAAGGTGTCGGCGCTGAAGATCGAGGGTCGGCAGCGCGGCCGGGCCTATATCGAACGCGTGGTCAAGACCTTCCGGCACGCGCTGATCGCGCTCGAGGAGGGTCGGCCGATTCCGGCGGACGAGCTCAACGGGCTCAGCGAAGGCCAGTCGACCACGGTCGGCGCTTACAAAAAGACTTGGCGATAACATCACCCGACAACAACTTGGCAACGCGCTTGGCGTCGCCGTGGTCACGCAACTTACGGTGAGGCGGAACATGCAACTCACTCTTGGACCGGTGCTTTACAATTGGAAGCCGGAGCTGTGGCGCGATTTCTATTTTCGCATCGCCGAGGAAGCCCCGGTCGACACCGTGGTGGTCGGCGAGATCGTCTGCTCGAAACGCTCGCCGTTCCTCGAGGAACATATCCCGGCGGTGGTCGAGCGATTGACCGCGTGCGGCAAGCAGGTGCTGATGGGGTCGCTGACGCTGATGTCGCTGGTGCGCGAGCGCAAGGCGATGGCCGAACTGGCGGCGGCCGAGGAGTTCACCATGGAGGTGAACGACCTATCCTGCCTCGGCATGCTCGGCGGCCGACCGCATGCGATCGGCCCATTCGTCAACATCTACAACGAGGCCGCGGCCAAGTTCTTCGTCTCGCGCGGCGCGCAGCGGATCTGCCTGCCGCCGGAATTGCCGCTGTCGGCGATCCGCACCATCGCCAAGTCGCAGCCCGACACCACCTTCGAGGTATTCGGCTTCGGCCGCGCGCCGCTGGCGATCTCGGCGCGCTGCTATCACGCCCGGCTCAACAAGCTGTCGAAGGATAATTGCAAATTCGTCTGCGAGCAGGACCCCGACGGGCTGGCGGTGACGACGCTCGATGACGAGCCGTTTCTGGCGATGAATGGCGTGCAGACGCTGGCCTACGCCTGCACCAGCCTGCTCGGCGACATCGTGAAACTCGACGACGCCGGCGTCGGCGCGCTGCGGCTGTCGCCGCAGCAATGCGACATGGTGGCGGTGGCGCAGCTGTTCCGCGACGTGATCGACGGCAGGCTGGACGCCGCGCAGGGCGCCGATGAATTGACGCGGGTCTATCCGATTCCGGTCGCCAACGGCTTCCTCTATGCCAAGCCGGGCTCCACCTTCGTCGCCGGCGCCGGCGAAGTTCATCGGATCGCACCGGTCGCGTAGCCGCGCGGGAATCGAGCAACAGCGCGGGGTTTCGCGATGGCTGACCACGGTGCCGACAGCGAAGCGCTCGAATTGATGGAGCGAATGCGGGCGGTAATCACCCAGTCCAACATGGACGGGCATTGCCGCGAGATGCTGTGCTCGGCGTTCGACCGTTTCCTCAATCAGGAGGCGCGGCGGATGTCGAAGCGCTTCCTGCTCCGCGCCCGCGACCAGAAGCAGCGGATCGCCGCGTCGCTGGCGCTATTGTCCGAGCTCGATCATCTCGGCGACGACGAGGCCGACCGCAGTGTCTTCTCGGAAATGGCGCAGCTGTTCGACGAGATCAGCCTCACCGCGGTCGCCGGCTCGGCGGCGCTGCGCGAGATGGACCGGGTCAGGGCGGAGTTCGCCCCGGACGAACCCGAGAAGCTGGAAACCCTGATGGCGCAATGGTCGCCGCAATGCGCGAGGCCGGATTGATCTGACGACGCGCCGGAACGCCGCCGCCTAGCCCAGTGGCTTGAGAATCTTCACCAGCTCGCCGTGAACGTATTCATTGCCGCAGACCACGTTGCCGGTCTTCAGTACGTCGCCGCCGTGGATGTCGCCGACCACGCCGCCGGCTTCGCGGATCATGACGACGCCCGCGGCGAGATCCCAGGGCGACAAATTGCGCTCCCAGAACCCGTCAAACCGGCCGGCCGCGACCGCGGCGAGGTCGAGCGAGGCGGCGCCGAACCGGCGCAGGCCCGCCACCTTCGGCTGCAGCGCGGCCATCTCGCGCTGGTTCTGTGCGAAGTCGCCGCGGCCGAGATGCGGCAGGCCGCAGGCGATCACGCAGTCATTGAGCTGGCGGCGTGCGGCGACGCGCAGGCGCTGGTCGTTCATGAACGCGCCCTTGCCGCGCTCGGCCATGTACAGCTCTTCATTCGCCGGGTTGTAGATCAGGCCGGCGATCATCACGCCTTCGCGCTGCAGCCCGATCGAGATCGCGAATTGCGGAATGCCGTGCAGGAAGTTGGTGGTGCCGTCGAGCGGATCGACGATCCAGGTGTGGGTCTTGTCGTCGCCCTCGCGGATGCCGCCTTCCTCGCCGATGAAGCCGTAGCCCGGCCGCGCCTTGGCGAGATCGGCATACAGCATCTCCTCGGCGCGCTTGTCGGCGAGGGAGACGAAATTCGCCGGGCCTTTCAGCGAGACCTGGAGGTTCTCGATCTCGCCGAAATCGCGCTTGAGGCTGCGGCCGGCGCGGCGCGCGGCTTTCACCATGACGTTCATGAGGGCTGAATGCAGCATGTCTCGGCTCAAGGCGACCTGAGCGTCAGGTCAGGGCTGGGAAAGGGGCGGGATTTCGGCTCAGGGGTGCCCTGCGACGGTGGCTGCGTCAAGGCGGATCATTTGCCGCCCAGCCATTTGCGCGCGGCCTCCTGCACCTTGGTCCGCTCGTCGGGGGTGAGCTGCGCCAGCGCCTCGTCGAGCATCAGGTCGCCCTTGCCCGCGGTTTTCGCGACCAGGTGCCACTTCAGCCCTTCGGTCCGATCGATCGGCGTGCCTTGCCCAGTCACCAGCACGCGCGCCAGCCGGTTCTGAGCGATCGGGTTGTTCTGCTGCGCCGCCTTGCGCAGCAGCGCGATAGCGGCGGCTTCGTTCTTCGAGGTTCCGGTGCCGTTGAACAGCGCGATGGCGTATTCGACCTCGGCGTCGACATTGCCGGCGAGCGAGGCCGCCTGCAGCAGCCGCACCGCTTGGTCGTCGCTCTTCGGAACCCCGGTGCCTTCCTTGTAGAAGGTGGCCAGTGCGTATTGCGCTTCGGGATTGCCGGCGTCGGCCGCCAGCCGCAGCAATTCGGCGGCGCGCTTGAGGTCCTGCGGGAAGGTATGGCCGTCGATGTAGAGCAGCGCCAGATTGTATGCCGCCTTCGGATTACCTAGCTTGGCGGAGGAGGCCAGCCACTTGGCGGCGTCCTCGCGGTCGACCGGGCCGCCACGTCCGGCCATCCGCATCATCGCCAGCGCGAACATCGCCTCGCGGTCGCCGAGGTCGGCGGCGCGCTTGTACCACTCGACCGCCTTGGTGAAGTCGCGCTTGATGCCGAGCGCGTTGGCGTAAAGCTCGCCCAGCATGGTCATCGCCTTGGTATCATTCTCCTCCTGCGCGCGTTTGTTGGCGAGATCGAACGCGGTCTTGTACTGGCCGCGCTGATAGGCGGCGTAGACCAGATCGGCATTGGGGTCCTCGGCCGGCGGCGTCGACGCCTTGTCGGCGGCGGGCTTGTCGGTCGCCGGCTTCGCGGCGTCGGGCTTTTTGGTTTCGGCGGCCGGCTTCGACTTCGGTTTTGGCTTGGGTCTCGGCTTTTCCGGCTCGATCGGCTTCGGGAAAGGATTGGCCGGGGGCGGTGCGAGCGAGATCTGTGCCGCCGCGCTGTGCGCCAGCAGCAGCGCTGCCGCCACCGTCGAAATCAGATGCAGGGTCTTCATCCCGGTTATTCCTGCATGAGCCTGAATGCGCCGGGCGAGGCAAAGCCCTTTGCGATCGCCTCGGCGGCATCGGCCAGCGCCGCCGCAGCGCCGCGCGGATCGGCCCAGATGAAATCGCCGACCAGCACGAAATCGGCGCCGGCGGCGGCGAATTCGAACGCCTCCTCGCACGAGACCGCATAGCCAGCGCAGGGCGGCTCGAACAGTTCGGCCCACCATTGCAGCCGATCGGCGATCGCCTCAATCGAGGGCCGGTTGCCGTCCTTGTCGGGCTCGCCGAACAGCACGTAATCGGCGCCGGCCTCGCCCGCCATCATCGAATCATGGCGGGTCGCCAGGCCGCCGACGCCGGCGATCCGGTCGGGCTTCAGATGCGGCAGCCATTCCTGCATCGCCTCGACGCCGTCGAGATGCGCGCCGTCGGCGCCGGCCCGCGCCACCAGTTCGGCGTGGCCATCGAGCAGCACCGCCGCGCCGGCATTCTGGATCGCCGGCGCCAGCGCCTTGACCAGCGTGATCATGCTGCGCTGATCGGTCAGCTTGAGCCGCAACAACACCGCCGCGACGTCGGCGCCGGCCAGCAATGCCGGCAGGGTGGCGAGCAGCGATGACGGATCGTCAAGCACCGGCGTCGCGAGATAAAGTCGCGGCGCCGGTCGCGTCGGTGCGGGTTTCGTGGCCATTCGAAGTTAAGCTGCCTTCTTCTCCAGAGCGGATTTCCACTCGCCCTTGCTGGCGAGCGAATTCATCTGCGCCCGGTGGGTGAACGCCTGCTGGCCGGCGGCGACATTCTCAGTCTTGCCGGACCATGCCTTTTGCGGCGCCGCCTGCAACGCGCGGCCGTAGGAGAACGTCAGCGGCCACGGCAGGCCGCCGATCTTGTTCATGGCGTCGAGATGCGCGGTGGCGTCCTCGTCGGACTGGCCGCCGGACAGGAAGGCGATCCCCGGTACCGCCGCCGGCACGCAGCGCTTCAACAGCCGCACCGTCTTTTCTGCGACTTCGTCGACGCTTGCCTGCTTGGCTGATTTCTTGCCGGCGATCGCCATGTTGGGCTTCAGGATCATGCCTTCCAGCGCCACCTTCTGATAATAGAGCTGCTGGAATGTTTCCTTGAGGGCGAATTCGGTGACTTCGAAGCAGCGGTCGATGTCGTGGTCGCCGTCCATCAGTACTTCCGGCTCGACGATAGGCACGATCTGCGCTGCCTGGCAAAGCGCTGCGTAGCGCGCCAGCGCGTGGGCATTGGTGTGGATCGCCGCATAGCTCGGAATCCCGGCCCCGATGTCGAGCACCGCGCGCCATTTCGCAAAGCGCGCGCCCTGCTTGTAATATTTGGCCAGCCGCTCGGCGAGCTTGTCGAGCCCGACGGTAATCAACTCGCCCGGGCAGTTCGGAAGCGGCTGCGTGCCTTCGTCGACCTTGATGCCGGGGATGGAACCGGCGGCCTCGATCAGCTTGATCAGCGGCGTGCCGTCCTTAGCGTTCTGCCAGATCGTCTCGTCGTACAGGATGACGCCGGAGATGTAGTGCGTCATTGCGTCCTTGGAGCGGAACATCATCTCGCGGTAGTCGCGCCGGGAGTCCTCGTTGGATTCCACACCGATCACGTCGAACCGCTTCTTGATGGTGCCGGAGGATTCGTCCGCGGCGAGCAGGCCCTTGCCGGGCGCCACCATGGCTGTGGCAATCTTGTTGAGGTCGGCGAGATTCATCGTGTGTCTCCAGGGGTGGTTTCTTGGTTGTTGGGAACATCGGCTGGCTATTAGACAAACCCTAAGAAAATGGCGAGGGCGCGATTGACCGCGGTCATGTCGTCCGAGGACAGATGGCCGATCAATTGGCCGGCCTTGTGTCGCGGAACCGTACTGGCTTTCTCGACCATGACCTGTGAGATTTCCCTGAGCCCGTTTTCTTCGGACGGTCCGATGACGACGCGGCATCTTTCAAGGCTGAGGACGTGGCCCGTGAGCGGCAAGATGGTGACCGAGTTCAGATGCTGAAACGCATCCGATTGGATGACGACAGCGGGGCGCGGTTTGCCGTAGTCTCCGGGCAGTGCAACGGCAATAATGTCGCCTTGCTTCATACCCAGTCACTGAAGTCCGCGACCGAAAGCATCTGCTGCATGACGAGTTGGCTGTCGGCATCGGCGTTGATGATCGCGATGTCCCGGGCAATCTGCGCCTTGAACTCAGGCGAATTGATATCGGGAACCCAGATCGTCACTGGCTTCAGCCCCATCGCCTTCATCTTCTCGCGGTGCTTGCGCACACGCTGCGCAGTTTCCTTGCGGCGTGCGGTCGCGTGCTTGCTGGTCTTGCCAGCGGGACCTGCAGTCTCGTCCATGCCGTCCATCCGTGCGCCGAAGACGTTACATGTAACATATGCCGAGCCCGGCGAGAGTTCAACCCGGGGTCACCTTGCCCGCAGCACCTCGACGCCCGGCAGCGGCTTGCCTTCCATCCACTCCAGGAACGCGCCGCCGGCGGTGGAAATGTAACTGAAATCGTCGGCGACGCCGGCGTGGTTCAGCGCCGCCACGGTGTCGCCGCCGCCGGCGACCGAGATCAGCTTTTTGGCTTTGGTGCGGGCCGCCGCGTGCTGCGCCGCGACCACGGTGCCGCGATCGAACGGCGTCAGTTCGAAGGCGCCGACCGGGCCGTTCCAGACCAGCGTTTTGGCGTCGTCGATCGCCGCATTGATCCGCTCGATCGAGCGCGGGCCGACGTCGAGGATCATGCTGTCGGGCGGGATCGCGTCGAGCCCATACGCAAACGACGGCGCGTTGGCCTCGAAGTGATACGCCACCGTGGCGTCGACCGGCAGAATGATGGCGCAGTTGGCGGCCTCGGCCTTGGCGAGGATCCGCAGCGCGGTCGCCGCCAGATCCTTTTCGCACAGCGACTTGCCGACCCCGACGCCCTGCGCGTGCAGGAAGGTGTTGGCCATGCCGCCGCCGATCACCAGCGCGTCGACTTTGCTGACCAGGTTTTCGAGAAGGTCGATCTTGCTGGAGACCTTGGCGCCGCCGACGATGGCGATCACCGGATGGGTCGGCGCTTCCAGCGCCTTGTTCAGCGCGCTGAGTTCGGCCTGCATGGTGCGGCCGGCATAGGCGGGGAGCTTGTGGCCGAGGCCTTCGGTGGAGGCATGAGCGCGATGCGCCGCCGAGAACGCGTCGTTGACCCAGATGTCGCCGAGCTTGGCCAGTTCCTCGACGAAGGCGGGGAAGTTCTTTTCCTCGCCGGCGTGGAACCGGGTGTTTTCAAGGCAGAGGATGTCGCCGTCCTTCATCGCCGCGACCTTGTCGGCGACGTCATGGCCGATGCAGTCGTCGACGAACCCGACCGGGTGCTTGAGTACCTCGGCCAGGGCCGCGGCGACCGGCTTCAGCGTGTCCTTCAGATCGCGGCCCTTGGGCCGGCCCAAATGTGCCAGCAGGATGACGCGGCCGCCCTTGTCGGAGATCTCGAGAATGGTCGGCGCGACGCGCTCGAGGCGGGTGGCGTCGGTGACGACGCCCTTGTCCATCGGCACGTTGAGATCGACGCGCAGCAGCACGCGCTTGCCTTTGACATCGACGTCATCGAGGGTGCGGAAGGATTTTGTCATGACTCTGCTCGTCGTTGCCCGCGGGTCTCATCCTTCGAGACGCCTCGCTGCGCTCGGCTCCTCAGGATGAGGGATTGTTCTAGCGGCGAGGAGCAAACGCTCCTCGGGATGAGGTGGTTCT
The DNA here is from genome assembly GCF_013377015.1 of Rhodopseudomonas sp. Taxonomy (GTDB): domain Bacteria; phylum Pseudomonadota; class Alphaproteobacteria; order Rhizobiales; family Xanthobacteraceae; genus JARJEH01. Next base: position 135,946 of record NZ_JACABA010000005.1, read on the forward strand.
CCTCATGGTGAGGAGCGGGCGAAGCCCGCGTCTCGAACCATGAGGCCGGTGCGCTTCTTATTGTCGGCTTCTTAGATCAGCTTGCCCATCGCCACGGCGGTGTCGGCCATGCGGTTGGAGAAGCCCCATTCATTGTCGTACCAGGACATCACCCGCACCAGCGTGCCGTTCTGGACCTTGGTCTGGTCCATCGCGAAGGTGGACGAGTGCGGGTCGTGGTTGAAGTCGATCGAGACGTTGGGGGCGAAGGTGTAGCCGAGGATGCCCTTCATTTCCTGATCGGCGGCGCGCTTGATCGCCTCGTTGATCTCTTCCTTGGTGGTGGTGCGCTTGGCGATGATCTTGAGATCGACCACCGAAACGTTCGGGGTCGGCACTCGGATCGCGACGCCGTCGAGCTTGCCCTTCAGCTCCGGCAGCACCAGGCCGATCGCCTTGGCCGCACCGGTCGAGGTCGGGATCATCGACATCGCCGCGGCGCGGCCGCGATAGAGGTCCTTGTGCATGGTGTCGAGCGTCGGCTGGTCGCCCGTATAGGCGTGGATCGTGGTCATGAAGCCGGTCTCGATACCGACCAGGTCGTTCAGCACCTTGGCGACCGGGGCCAGGCAGTTGGTGGTGCAGGAGCCGTTGGAGACCACCATGTGGTCGCGGGTCAGCTTGTCGTGGTTGACGCCGAATACGATGGTGGCGTCTGCACCGTCGGACGGCGCCGAGACCAGCACGCGCTTGGCGCCGGCGGTCAGCAGCAATGCCGCCTTGTTGCGGGCGGTGAAGATGCCGGTGCATTCCAGCGCGATGTCGACGCCGAGATCCTTGTAGGGCAGCGCCGAGGGGTCCTTGACCGCGGTGACCTTGATCTTGCCCTTGCCGATGTCGATGGTGTCGCCATCGACCGTCACGGTGCCGGGAAATCGGCCATGCACGGAGTCGAAGCGCAGCAGGTGGGCGTTGGTCTCGACCGGTCCGAGATCGTTGATGCCGACGACCTCGATATCGTCGCGTCCGGCCTCATAAATCGCCCGCAACACGTTGCGGCCGATGCGGCCAAACCCATTGATCGCCACCCGAACTGCCATTCAACTTCTCCTTGGTGCTAATGATATCCATTCTTATGGCGCTTAAGTCTCATTCTTGCGCGGTTTCATGCCCTGAATGGCGATCCGGCGCAATGCGTCATTGTTGTGAGCTGGATTGCGATTCCAGCCGATGGTTACTTGCCGTCCAGCCGGCCGGCGGCGGCGTCGACCACCGCCTCCGCGGTGATGCCGAAGTGCTTGTAGAGGTCCTTGGCCGGGGCGCTGGCACCGAACGTGCTCATGCCGATGAACACCCCGTCCGGCCCGATCACCGCGTCCCAGCCGAACCGCACCGCGGCCTCGATTGCGATCTTCACCGGCGCATTGCCGATGATGGCGTGGCGCAGATGGTCCGGCTGCTGCAGCAGCAATTCCAGCGACGGCACCGACACCACCCGGGCGGCGACGCCGCGCGCGGCCAGCAGCTTCTGCGCCGCGACCGCGATCTCGACCTCGGAGCCCGACGCGAACAGCGACACGCTGGCCTTGCCGTGCGCGGCGATCAGCTCATAGCCGCCATGGGCGCACAGATTGTCGTCGTGCTTGGTGGTCCGCACCGGCGCGAGGTTCTGCCGTGACAGTGCCAGCACGGTCGGTCCGCTGGTATTTTCCAGCGCCAGCTGCCAGCACTCCGCGGTCTCGACCGCGTCGGCCGGGCGGAACACCCGCATGTTCGGCATCGCCCGCAGCGAGGCCAGGTGCTCGACCGGCTGGTGGGTAGGGCCGTCTTCGCCGAGCCCGATCGAATCGTGGGTCATGATGTAAACCACCGGCAGATGCGACAGCGCCGCGATCCGCATCGAGGGCCTGGCGTAGTCGGCGAAGCACATGAAGGTGCCGCCGGCCGGAACGAAGCCGCCGTGGGAGGTGATGCCGTTCATCGCCGCGGCCATGCCCATTTCGCGAATGCCGTAATGGATGTAGCGGCCGCTGAAATCGGTCGGCGTGACGTCCTTGGCGTTTTTGGTGCGGGTGTTGTTGGATGGCGTCAGGTCGGCCGAGCCGAGCACCAATTCCGGCATCGCGCCGACCAGCGCTTCCAGCGCCAGTTCGCTGGCCTTGCGGGTGGCTATGGTCGGCGGCTCGGCGACCAGCTTGTCCTTCAACGCGCGGATCGCCTCGCCGAGTCCGTCTGGGCGGCTGCGGTCGATCACCCGGCGCTGGAATTCGCTGCGCTGCTCCTCCGGCATCGCCGCGAACCGCTCCTGCCAGTCGACATGCGCCGAGGCGCCCTCCTTGCCGGCATTGCGCCAGGCGGAGAGCACGTCGTCGGGAATTTCGAACGGACCGTAATTCCAGCCCAGCGCTTTCTTGGCGCCGGCGAGTTCTTCAGGCCCGAGCGGCTCGCCATGGGCCTTGGAAGTGCCGGCCCGGGTCGGGGCGCCGAATCCGATCGTAGTCTTGCAGGCGATCAGGCTGGGCCGGTCGGAGGATTGCGCAGCGGTGATCGCGGCGGCGATCGCGTGTTGATCGTGGCCGTCGACATGGACCGCGTTCCAGCCATGGGCCTTGAACCGCGCCACCTGGTCGACATTGTCGGTCAGCGTCAGCGGGCCGTCGATCGAGATGCCGTTGTCGTCGTAGAGGAAGATCAGCTTCGACAGCTTGAGGTGGCCGGCCAGCGCGATCGCCTCGTGGCTGACGCCCTCCATCAGGTCGCCGTCGGAGCACAGCACGTAGGTATAGTGATCGACGATATCGCCGAATTCCGCGGCGAGCAGCCGTTCCGCCAGGGCAAAGCCGACCGAGGACGCCACGCCCTGGCCGAGCGGGCCGGTGGTGGTCTCGACCCCACTGGTCATGAAATTCTCCGGATGGCCGGGGGTCTTGGAGCCGAGCTGGCGGAAATTCTTGATCTGGTCGAGGGTGACGTCGGCGTTGCCGGTCAGATAAAGCAGTGCATAGAGCAGCGCCGAACCGTGCCCGGCCGACAGGATGAAGCGGTCGCGGTCCGGCCAATGCGGATCGGCGGCGTCGAATTTCAGGAATTGCGTGAACAGCACGGTGGCGATGTCGGCGGCGCCCATCGGCAGGCCGGGATGGCCGGATTTGGCCTTTTCGACGGCGTCCATCGCCAGCGCGCGGATCGCGTTGGCCATACGGGAATGATCGACCTGCGTCATGATGAAAACCGCCTGAAAACCAGTGTTTGTTGATGTCCCCACCGTGTTGGGACGCGGAGCGCGGGTCCGACACGACGCTTCGTTGCACAGGCGTTGTTGCCGGAAAAGGGCAGAGACAGGGTGAATAGCACCCCCTCCCGGCGAGTCCAAGGCCGCGACCGGCTCCCCTAAAGACGGGTGCCTCTTTACGGTGCATAGCGTTGCGGCGACGTTGCGCTGGGCTTGCTTGCCACGTAAATTTCGGCCTCTAAAGGCTTGTCTGACCGTGGCTTTTGTTTGGACGGCTTTTCCGAAGGGTCGCAGAGACGCATGAAGGATCGACCTGTCAGCGGTTCCCTGGGCGCCGAGTCCATCCCGGCCGAAATCGGCGCGGCGACGCGACGGTTGGCCGCGGCGCTGGAAGCGCTGGAAAGTGCCGCGGAGCGGCGCGCGGAGGCTGACCGCGATGAAGACGAGTTGGCGTCGCGGATCCAGGCTCTGGGTGCCGACCGCTCGCGGCTCGCCGACGAGCTCGACGGCTCGCTGGTGCGCTCGCGCCGGCTGGAGCGCGCGAACCGCGAGATCGCGCAGCGGCTCGACGCGGCGATCGGCAGCATCCGCGCGGTGCTCGATGCCGAGGAGGAGCCGTCATGACCGCGAAGGCTCCGCCCGCCGCCGCCAACCATGTCAACGTCACCATCAATGGCCGGCAGTACCGGATGGCCTGCGAGGAGGGCCAGGAACCGCGGCTGCTAGCTCTTGCCGACAATCTGGAATCGCGGATTCAGGATCTGCGCGGCAAGTTCGGCGAAATCGGCGACGCGCGGCTCGTGGTGATGGCGGCGCTGATCGCGGCCGACGAATTGATCGACGCCAAGGGCCGGATCGCTGCGCTCGAACAGGAGCTCGACGCGCTACGCAGCGGCAGCACCGACGCAATCGACCGCGCCAGCCTCACCAACCGCGCCGTGATCGCGGCGCTGAATTCCGCCGCCGAGCGGATCGAGAAAACCACCCAGGTGCTGAACCGCACCATCGGCGGCGGCATCGCGATCGGTTAGTTGCTAATCTTGCGGCGTCGCTGACTTCAAGCTTGTCATTCCGGGGCGCGAGCAGCCTTGCTGCGAGCGAACCCGGAATCTCGCTGTCCGGCCGTGTGGCGAGATTCCGGGTTCGCTCGCCAAGGGCTCGCGCCCCGGAATGACGCAGTCATTCATTCACTTGCGAAACCGTGCCACCAGTTCGACATGCGGCGTGTGCCGGAATTGATCGACCGGCGTGACGCTGTCGATCGTATAGCCGCCGTCGATCAGTATCTTCGCATCGCGCGCGAAAGTTGAAACGTTGCATGACACCGCGACCACCAGCGGCACACGGCTGGCGGCGAGCTTTTCGGCCTGCGCCTGCGCGCCCTGCCGCGGCGGATCGAACACCACGGCGTCGATGTCGCGCAGTTCCTGCGGCACCAGCGGACGGCGGAACAGGTCGCGGGTCTCGGCCTTGATCGGCCTCAGCCCGGAGGTGGAGGTGATCGCCTTCTGCAACGCCTGCACCGCGGGCTCGTCGCTGTCATAGGCCAGGACGCGCGATTTCGCCGCCAGCCGCAGCGCGAACGGGCCGACGCCGCAGAATAGATCGGCGATCAGTTTGGCCTTGCCGCAATGGGCCAGCACCAACTCTGCCAACGCCTGTTCGCCCGCCGCGGTGGCTTGCAGGAACGCGCCCGGCGGCAGCGCCAGTTGCGCGGCGCCGATCTCGATCACCGGCGGATCGCGCATCAGCACCAGTTCGCCGTGCCGTGTCAGTCGCGCCAGCCGATGCTGCTCGGCGATGCCCGACAACACGCCGATCAGCTTGGTCGGCAGCGGCCCGGAGCCGCGGACATCGACATCGAGTCCGTTATTGGCGGCGGTGACCTGGATATCGAGCGGCTTGCCGACGATGGTCAGCGCTTCCGCCAGCGCCCAGGCGGCGTCGATCGCGCCGGTGAGGCCGGGGTCGAGGATCGGACAATGATCGATCGCGACGATGTCGTGGCTGGAGGCCGCGGCGAAGCCGACCTTCAGCACCTCATGGGTGCCCTTGCGGGCATGCAGCGTGATCCGGCGTCGCCCGGCGCCGTGGGCGTCGATCAGCGGCGCGACCTCGCAGGCGATCCCGGACAGTCGCAGCGTCTCGACCACCAGCCCGCGCTTCCACGTCTGATAGGCCTCCGGCTGCCAGTGCTGGATCGCGCAGCCGCCGCAGACGCCGAAATGCGGGCAGAACGGTTCGATCCGCTGCGGGCTCGGCTGGTCCACCCGCAGCAGCCGGCGGCGGTCGGGATGGCCGTGGACCAGTTCGGCTTCGACGGTCTCGCCGCCCAGCGCGTAGGGCACGTAGACCGTTTCATCGCCGACATAGCCGACGCCATCGCCGCGATGGCCGACATGATCGATGGTGAGAAGCTCAACCACGGCGCGCGCCGAGAAAGAATTCGGCGTTGCCGTCGCCGCCGGCGATCATTGATGCAAACACCTTGATATCTTCGCAGCCAAGCGCGGCCGCGTAGGCGGCGACGTCGTCGCACACCGCCTGATGCACCGCCTCGTCGCGCACCACGCCGCGCTTGGCATGTTTCCGCGTCGCCTCGAATTGCGGCTTGATCAGCGCCAGCAGATGCATCGGCGCCGCCGCCAATGACAGCGCCGCCGGCAGCACCGCCTTCAGCGAGATGAAGCTGGCGTCGATCACCACCACATCCGGCCGCTGCGGCAGCCTTTGGCCCTGGAGACTGCGAATGTCGGTTTCCTCCATTGAGACAATTCTCGGATGGCCATGCAGCGACCCATGCAGTTGGCCGCGCCCGACATCGACCGCGAACACCAGGCTGGCGCCGTTCGCCAGCAGCACCTCGGTGAAGCCGCCGGTGGAGGCGCCAACGTCGAGACAGATATGCCCTTCGATGGGAATCGGATAGTGCTCCAGCGCGCCGGCGAGCTTGACGCCGCCGCGTGACACCCATGGATGTGCGGGCTCTGCCTGCAATACGGCGTCTTCGGCGATGCCTTCCGACGGCTTCGCCACCGGCTTGCCGTCGGCGATCACCAAGCCGGCTTCGATCGCAGCCTGCGCCCTGGCGCGGCTTTCGAACAGCCCGCGCTCGACCAGCACGACATCGGCGCGTTTGCGGGGAGCGCTGTTGCCGGGTCTGGCCAAGTTCAACTCGATGACCGGACGGCGGGCTGCGACAGCCGCTCCGCTGCGAGAGCTACGCAGGCCTCGAACGCGGCCAGATCGCGCCAAAGATCGGCGGGCGGCTGGCGCGGCGTCACCAAGGCACAGCCGTGCAGGTCGAGCGTATGGATCAGCATCAGATTATCGGGCAGGCCAAAATCCTCGACGATGAGGCCGTGCGCATCGACCGTCGCGCCGTTTTGAGTCGCAATGTCGCCGGATCGCGCGACGCGCTCGGCATAGATAGCGGGGTCGTTGCTGTAGCCGAGGCAGAGTTTGCCGCGGCCGGCCATGTAGCCGAGTTCATAGACGGTACCGGCATCGGCGCTCGGTCCGCGAAACGGCGTCAGATTGGCGATGATCGCGGAGGCATCGTTCATCATGGCCTGGTTCCCGTGGAAGATGTTCCGCGACGCGTCGGCCGTGGCAAGATCAACGGCATTGTCGAGCGGGAACAGCCCGATCAGCCCGTAGCGGCTGCAAAGCTCAGCCTTTCGCCGGCCGATGTCAATCGCGTCCGGGAGGAACACGTCGGGGCCTGCGAGATAGATGGTCGTCATCGCGGCGGATCCGTCGTGACTATGAATTCGGCTCCGCGAACTGACCGCTATCCCGCGTGGAGCAGTCGGGCACTGCACAGCCTCATGGTGAGGAGCGCGCCTGCTGGCGCGCGTCTCGAACCATGAGGCGGGATATCTCCTCATCCTTCGAGACGCCCGTCGCCGCCCTTCGGGCAGCGCCGGGCTCCTCAGGATGAGGAGATGTCCCGGTGCTGGCCTTAGGCCAGCTTCACGGTCTCGGCCTGGGCGTCCTTGCCTAGCGCCTCGAAGACCTTCTTGACGATGCCTTTGGCGTCAAGACCGGCGCGGGCATACATCGCGGTGGGGGTGTCGTGGTCCATGAACACGTCCGGTAGCACCATCGAACGCATCCGCACGCCGCCGTCGAGCAGGCCGAGGTCGGACAGCGTCTGCATCACATGGCTGCCGAAGCCACCGATCGAGCCTTCCTCGATGGTGATCAGGATTTCGTGCTCGCGCGCCAACTTTGCCACCATCTCGACGTCGAGCGGCTTCATGAAGCGGGCGTCGGCGACGGTGGTGGAGAGGCCGAGCGTGGCGAGTTCGTCGGCGGCTTTCTCGCATTCGGCGAGGCGGGTGCCGAACGACAACAGCGCCACCTTGCTGCCCTCGCGGATGATGCGGCCCTTGCCGATCTCCAGCGGAACGCCGACATCCGGCATCTCGATGCCGCGGCCTTCGCCGCGCGGATAGCGCACCGCGCTGGGACGGTCGTTGATCGCGACCTGGGTCGCGACCATGTGCACGAGGTCGGCCTCGTCGGCCGCCGCCATGATCACGAAGTTCGGCAGGCAGCCGAGATAGCAGTTGTCGAACGAGCCGGCGTGGGTGGCGCCGTCGGCGCCGACCAGGCCGGCGCGATCGATCGCGAAGCGCACCGGCAGGCTCTGGATCGCGACGTCGTGGACCACCTGGTCGTAGCCGCGCTGCAGGAAGGTCGAATAGATCGCGCAGAACGGCTTGTAGCCTTCGGTGGCAAGGCCGGCGGCGAACGTCACCGCGTGCTGCTCGGCGATGCCGACGTCGAAGGTGCGGGTCGGGAACGCCTTCTGAAAAATGTCGATCCCGGTGCCCGACGGCATCGCCGCGGTGATGCCGATGATCTTGTCGTCCTTCTGCGCTTCCTTGACCAGGCTGGCGCCGAACACGTTTTGATACGACGGCGCATTGGATTTGGCTTTCGCCTGCGCGCCGGTGGCGACGTCGAACTTGACCACTGCGTGATACTTGTCGGCGGCCGCCTCGGCCGGACCGTAGCCCTTGCCCTTCTGGGTGACGACATGGACCAGGATCGGGCCGGTCTCCATGTCGCGGACGTTGGTCAGGACCGGCAGCAGGTGATCGAGATTGTGGCCGTCGACCGGGCCGACATAATAGAAGCCGAGTTCCTCGAACAGCGTGCCGCCGCCGACCATGAAGCCGCGGGAATATTCCTCGGCGCGGGCGGCGCGATCGGCGATCAGCTTCGGCAGATGCTTGCCGAGCTGCTTGCCGGCCTCGCGCAGCGAGCGATAGGTCTTTCCGGAATACAGCCGCGACAGATAGGCCGACATCGCGCCGACCGGCGGCGCGATCGACATGTCGTTGTCGTTGAGAATGACGATCAGCCGGGAGTTCATCGCGCCGGCATTGTTCATCGCCTCATAGGCCATGCCCGCCGACATCGAACCGTCACCGATCACCGCGATAACGTTATTCTTGGCGCCGGACAGATCGCGCGCCACCGCCATGCCGAGGCCCGCAGAAATCGAGGTCGAGGAGTGCGCGGCGCCGAACGGATCGTAATCGCTCTCGGTGCGCTTGGTGAAGCCGGAGAGTCCGCCGCCGGTGCGCAGGGTGCGGATGCGGTCGCGGCGGCCGGTCAGGATCTTGTGCGGATAGGCCTGATGGCCGACGTCCCAGATCAGGCGGTCCCGCGGGGTATCGAATACATAATGGATCGCGGTGGTGAGCTCGACCACGCCGAGGCCGGCGCCGAAATGTCCGCCGGTGACGGAGACCGCATCGATGGTCTCCTGACGCAATTCGTCGGCGACCTGTCGGACCTGATCGACTCTGAGCTTGCGCAGATCGTCCGGCGTGCGAATGGTGTCGAGCAGCGGCGTCTTACTGAATTCGGTCACGGCGTATTCCAGTCTTACCAATGGGGCCGGTGACGCCCCGTTTACGAATGCTCTGGACAATGTCTGCAGGAGTCCCACCCGACTCCCGTCTCCCGCGAGGAGAAACCGATTCTCGAAGCCTATCGTCCGCTTCGTTCGATCAGAGTGACCTGGATCACTCTGCGGCAGCACAGCCCGTCAAGCCCGCGGCGCTGTCATCCTGGCTGGACGGCAGCACTGCGCTCAGCGCATAAGACTATACCTTTACACAAAGCAGCTCCCAAAGCCAACCGCCGGACGCCTACGGCTCGGTCAAGCTGCATAAACTTTCGGCCAATGTGGTTTCCGGCGCGGTTGGGGAACTCGCTGTTGCCGGCAGAACACGGTCGAGACACAGCCCGACGCCGCCCGTGCGGCGGTCATGGCCGGCGTAAGGCGGCTTATTGCACGTCGAGCGGTTCGGTTCCGGTCGGCTGGCCGCTGGCATCGGTGGTGATCTTGTCGACCCGCGCCTCGGCGGTGCGCAGCAGTTCCTCGCAGCGCCGCTTCAAAACCTCGCCGCGCTCATAAATCGCCACGGATTCCTCCAGCGGAACCTTGCCGTCCTCGAGCCGCTTGACGATCGATTCCAGTTCCTCGATCGCGCGCTCGAAGCTCAGCTTCTTGACATCGACATGGGTGGCTTCGGCCATAGCAGTTCCTGGGTGCGTCGCTGCGCGGGGCGACGTAACGACGACAGATGAAGCCGGATGGATCGGACGATCACGCGCCCATCAGGGCGGTGACATGGGCGGCGACCGATTCCTGCAGCCCCTGTAAATCATAGCCGCCCTCGAGCACCGAGACAATCCGGCCGCCGGCGGTGCTGTCGGCGAGATCCATCAGCTTGCGGGTCACCCAGCTGAAATCCTCGGCGCGCAGATTGAGGCTGGCCAACGGGTCGCGATAATGCGCGTCGAATCCCGCCGAGATGATGATCAGTTCGGGCGCGAATTTCGTCAGTTGCGGCAGGATCAGATTGTCGAAGGCGGAACGGAACTTCTCACTGCCGTCTTCCGAGGCCAGCGGCGCGTTGACGATATTGTCGTGCTCGCCGCGCTCGCCGGCGGCGCCGGTGCCGGGGAACAACGGCATCTGGTGAGTCGAACAATACATCACGGTTCGGTCGCCCCAGAAGATGTCCTGGGTGCCGTTGCCGTGATGGACGTCAAAATCCACCACCGCGGCGCGACCGATGCCGTATTTGCGCTGCGCGTAGCGCGCGGCGATCGCCGCATTGCCGAAGAAACAAAACCCCATCGGCTTGGTGATCTCGGCATGATGGCCGGGCGGCCTTGTCGCGACGAAGGCGTTGTCGGCGGCGCCGGTCATCACCGCGTCGGTCGCCGCCGTGGCACCGCCGACGCCGCGCAGCGCCGCCTCGAAGGTGCCGGGCGACATCGAGGTATCACCATCGACATAGACAATACCGGTGGTCGGCGACATGTGCCGCAGCTCGACGATGTAGTGATCGGTGTGACACAGCGCGATGTCTTCCAGCGCCCCCCGCGGTGACTCACCACGCACCAGTGCGCTGAAGCGATCGCCGGCGAGCACCTGATTGACTGCGCGCAGCCGGTCGGCGCGTTCGGGATGGCCCTCGGGCGTATCGTGTTCGAGGCATGCGGAATGTGTCAGGAAATGCGTTGTCATGCGGGCTGCCCGGTCCCTCAGTGCGCGGTTACGACAATTGTATAATGTAGAGGCTTGCCGCGCATTGCGAAAGGGCAGCTTAAGGCTTAGGCGCCAGATCGCTCAATTCAGACGCAAAATGCGGTTCGAAGGCGGCGGCGCGATCGGACTGTTGGCCTTGAAATAGCCGAACAGCGCGTCGACGTCGTAGACTCCGGTGCGTGGCGCGTCGCCCTGCTTGAACGCGCTGAAGCCGTCACCGCCGACCGCCAGGAACGCGTTCACGGTGACGCGATAGGGGGTGCCGGGGTCGATCGGCGCCCCGTTCAACAGCATCTTCTCGGCCAGAATGCGCTGGCCGGGCAGGCCGGCATTGTCCCAGGCATAGCTGAAATTGCCTGACACCTGCAGGATTCGCGGCCGCGCCGGATCGAGCCATTGCTGCTCCAGCGCGGCCTTGATCTGCGCTCCGGTCAGGGTCAGCGTCACCAGCTGATTGCGGAATGGCTGGCTGGCGAACACGTCGCCATAGCTGACCGCGCCATCGGCGTTCTTGACGATATCGGCGCGCACGCCGCCGGGATTGGTGAAGGCGACCGCCGCGCCGCCGTCGGCCGCGGTCGCGGCAAGCTGGGCGTCGGCGACGACGTCACCGAGCGCGCTTTCGCCGGCTTGGTTCGGCACCCGCGACAGCGTCGCGCTGACCGAGCCGGCGGGGCGGGCGGCAATCGGACCGGCCAACTGGTCATAGGCCGCGATCAGCTTGGTCTGATCCGCATCCTTGGCGAGCGTCGCGGTACGGACGATGACGTTGTCGGCCTTCGCGGTCACGACGTCGCGGCTGACCGGATCGAGCTTGAGGTCGATGGCGGTGACGATGGTGCCGTATTTGTCGCCGCTGGTGACCAGGCGGCCGTCGATCTCGCAGGTATAGGCGCGGTGGGTGTGGCCGCTGACCACGACGTCGACCGCGCGATCGAATTTCTTGACGATGTCGACGATCGGCCCGGAAATCCCCGGGCATTCGTTGTGGCCGCCGCTCGGCAGGCCGCCCTCGTGAATCAGCACCACGATGGCCTCGACGCCGCGCGCCTTCAGCTCCGCGACGGCGGCGTTGACGGTGTCGGCCTCGTCCCTGAATTCGAGCCCGGCGACGCCCGGCGGGGACACCATGTTCGGCGTGCCCTTCAGCGTCAGGCCGATGAATCCGACCGGAATACCGCCGAATTCCCGGATCGCGTAAGCAGGAAAGATCGTCTGCCCGGTCGCGGTCTCGACCGTGGAGGCGGCGAGATACTTGAAACGCGCGCCGAGAAACGGGTGCGGGCCGAGGCAATTGTCGACCGGATGGCAGCCGCCGTTCTGCATCCGCAGCAGTTCGGTCTTGCCCTCGTCGAATTCGTGGTTGCCGACCGAGGCCAGTTCCAGCCCCATCAGCGACAGCGACTCGATGGTGGGCTCGTCGTGAAACATCGCGGACAGGAACGGGCTGGCGCCGATCAGGTCGCCGGCGGCGACGAAGATCGTGTTGGCATGGCCGTCGCGCAACTGTTTCACCAGCGTCGCCATATGCTCGGCGCCGCCCGCCGGCACCGCGATGGTCTTGCTCGGGTCGGTGGGATCGGCGATCGCGATGCCGCCCGCGGGCGGTCGCAGATAGCCGTGAAAATCATTGATCGCGAGAATCCGCAGCTCGACCGGCGCGGCCGTCTGCGCGTCGCCGCGAGAGGTTGCGCTCGCCAGCAGCAACGCGGCGGCCAATATTGCGAAGCGATTCATCATCCGCATCATATTCGCGGTCCGCGACAAGTGTTCGAAGAGGAATCGAAAGTCGATCATGCGAGGCCATATCCGCCGAGCAGTTCGGCTGCCGCAACCCAAACCTGCTTCGCGGTCGGGGCGCAAGCGTCGAACGACCGTGGCGTCCGGTCGATTGATCCATTAGAAACAGAATCTCACGTTTGCAAGCCGCCGCGCATCGCTCCCGCAAGCGCCGGCGGAGAGCCGCAAGGATTCCAGATGACATCTCGTTCGTTCGTGGCCGGAGTCCTGGCCGTCGTCGCATCGATCTCGGTCGCCGCCGCGCAACAGCTCAATCGCTCGGCGTTGCCGGCGGATGCCAGCCCGCGCCTGGCCGACATCATGGAAGCCATTCAGGCGCGGCACATCAAGCTGTGGTTCGCCGGCAAGAACCACAACTGGGACCTTGCGGCCTATGAGGCGGCGCAGATCAGGGCCCGGCTGGAGGATGCCGCGCGGTTCTACCAGGACCTTCCGGTCACCGAAGTGACGACGATGGGGGCGCCGTTGGATGCCCTGTCCGAGGCGGTCAAGGCCAAGGATACGACGAAATTCGCCAGCGCGTTCGATCAGCTGACCGCCGGCTGCAATTCCTGCCATCAGTCGATCGAGCGAAGCTTCATCGCGATCCAGACCCCGACAGCGCAGCCGTTCAGCAATCAGTCGTTCGCGCCGGCGAAGAAGTAACAGGGCGAGTCGGTTCCGGCGACCTCAATCGCCGTCGCGTTGGAGACCCGCCGTTGCGCCGCTCTGCAGCCAGATGAAGGTCGCGCCCGCCAGCAGCGCCATCGCCACCATCAGGCTGGCGGTGGTCAGCACCGGATGCCCGAGCGGCTGCAGCAGCGCCACCATGGCGCTGGCGCAGGCGCTGATCAGCATCTGCAGGCAACGGATCGCGCCCGAGGCGGCGCCGGCGACCTCCGCCATGTTGCGCATCGCCTCGTGATTGGCGTTGGGCCCAATCAGCCCGAACGACACCATCACCAGCGCCACCAGCGGCATCAACATCGCGGCGCGCGCGAGACCCAGCGGCTCCAGTGCCAGGATCGCCAGCGCGCTCGCGCCCATCAGCCCGAGGCCCAACCCGACCAGCCGGCGCGACGGCACCTGCCGCTTGCTCAATGCGCCGCTCAGCAACGAGCCGACCATCACGCTGCCGGAGGTCACGCCGTAGATCACCGCGAATTCGGACCTTGAGAGCTGCAGCGCCCCCATCAACACCGCCGACGCGCCGGAGATGAAGCTGAACATGCAGGAGAAGGCGAAGGCGAACACCAGCGTGTAGCCGACGAACGAGCGGTCGGTCAGCACGCTGCGGTAGCCAGCCAGCAGTTGCGACGGATGCAGCGACCGCCGCTGCTTCGCCGGCAGCGATTCCCGAAAGCCGAGTGTGCCGATCGCCAGCAGCACGCCGATCGACGCCTCGGCGACATAGATCATCCGCCAGCCGCTGAATGCCATGATCGCGGCGCCGAGCATCGGCACCACCATCGGGGCGATGCTGAACACCGCGAAGATCGTCGACAGCTTGCCGCGCGCGGTGGCGTGGTCGTACAGATCGCGGACGATCGCGAGCGGCAGGATCACGCAGATTCCGGCGGCGATGCCTTGCAGCGCGCGAAACCCAAGCAGCATCTCGAAGCTGGTCGAGAGCGCGCAGGCCAGCGCGGCGGCGGCGTACAGCGCCAGCCCGGCCAGCAGCGTGCCACGGCGGCCGAAGCGGTCCGCCACCGGCCCGCCGAACAGCGGCGCGATCGCAAAGCCGAGCAGAAACAGGCTGAGCGTCAGCGCGCCGCGGCCGGCGCCATTGGCGAATTCGGCTTCGATCGCCGGCAGGCCGGGCAAGCCGGTGTCGATCGAGATCGGCGGCAGCGCCGACAGCGCGCCGAGAAAGGCGGTGAGAACAAATCCCTTGCGCCTGTGACCCAAGGCCATCCCGATCCGAAGCGGAGAAGGCGATGGCCGTTCTCGTCATCCGGCGCGACCATAGGCGATCCAGCGAAAAAGGCTATCGCGCGCGAAACGATCCATTCTGATGAAGCCGGGTTTTCCGAATGGCAACGCCCGCGCGATGCGCTAGCATCGATCGGCGATCCGCAGCCTGCCGTAGAGTTGAGAATGATTGCCAATATTGATCCGGTGCAAGACCAGCCCGCTTCCGACTTGAATTGGGACTACCCCAAGCCCTTCACACTGACCGTCGTCCCCGGCGCCGCCGATATCGACGGCCTGAACCACACCAACAACGCGGTCTATGTCCGCTGGTGCGAGGCGATCGGCTGGGCGCATTCCGAGGCGCTGGGACTCAGCCTCGCGGACTGGACCCGGCTCGATCGGGCGCTGGCGATCCGGCGCGGCGAATATGATTATCTGCTACCGAGCGTCGTCGGCGACGACTTGCTGCTCGGCACCTGGATCACCGGCTACGACGGCCGGCTGATCCTGGAGCGGCGGTTTCAGCTGATTAATGTGCGGCAACGATCGACCGTGATGCGCGGACGCTGGGACGTGGTCAGCATCGAGATGAGCACCGGACGGCCGCGCCGCCTGGCGCCGGAATTCGCCGCGGCCTACCTGCCGGTGTTGGTCGCGCAGGATGCGGCGAAGTAATTACGATCTGGAATCTGCGGTCATTCCGGGGCGCGAGGCCGCAGGCCGAGCGAACCCGGAATCTTGCCGCGCGCCAAGAGCTGCAATCATCGCGAGATTCCGGGTTCGCTCGCAGCAAAGCTGCTCTCGCCCCGGAATGACGGAATTCTTGGTTGCGGGCGCGCCATTTAATAGTTAGTTGCGCTATTCGGCTGCCGCCACGCCGCTGGCCTGAGCGCCGACGGCCGCCCGTGCATCCAGTTCGGCCTTGAATTCGTCGATCGACCGGCTCTCGCGCAGTTTGCGGCCGGTCACCGGCTTGTAGATGCTCTTGTAGAAATCGCAGCTGCGGCACACCGGCCTGAACTCGCCGCGCTGCTGTTCGTCGATCAGCGTCATATAGGCTTGGTTTTGCGCCGACAGAATTTCGCGCAGTGGCTGCTGGTGCAGGTCGCCGATCCGCAAGGTCGCTTCCGCGTCGCGGCAGGCACAGCCGTTGACGATGCCGGTCGCCATGATCTGAACCTGCTCGAACAGCAGTGTGCAGGCGCCCATCTTGTAGACCGCCTCTTCGCCCTTGATCTCCATGTCGAGGCCGCGCAGATCCTGCTTGGTGACCATGCCGCCCCAATTGTTGTACAGCGCGCTCGCCGGCCGGACCTTGACGCCGGCGCGTTTGAACCGGTTGAGGCTGGTCATCAGCTCCGATTTTGCATGCCGCGACGCGGCCCGGGTGGATTTGATGCTGAATTCGAGGCCGAAGCGCTTCTCGCCCATCAGGCTGTAAAGGGTGTCGAGATTCTTCAGCAGCCGGCGATACACATTGTCGGTCGATTGGGTGATCGCCTTGAAGGTCTCACGGTCATGGCCGTAGATACTGATGTGGATCGAGGTCAGCTTGCGCAGCCGCGTCAGGCGGGCGATGTCATCGGCGTCCGGAACCGTGAAATTGGTGAAGAAGGAATATCCGGCGACGCGCGGCTCGGCGTCGAGGAAATCCAGCTTGTCGAACACGTGCTTGTCCATGAACACGTCGCCGGTGCACGGCGTCAGGTGAAAATTGGTGAAGCCCATGTCGAGCGCCTGGCGCACGGTGTCGCGGAAGAAGTCGTCCTTCATCGACACCTTCGGGCTGGTTTTCTTCGGATAGGCGCAGAAGCAGCAATCGAGATTGCAGGTGCTGGAAATTTCGATGTGCAGCAACTGCCCGCCGGCCGGAACGAATTCGCGGCCGCGCCGGCGATTGAAATTGATCGCGACGGATTGCACGAGATTCTTGGCGTGCTGCGCCAGAACCGCCGGATTGGACAATCGTCGCGTCATGATGAGTCGCCCGCTGGAGGGAGGCCAAATTGCCTCACCACGAAATGACAGATCGTGCTGTTCGAAATGGACGACAGGATATCAGCAGCCGCTGGCATCGGGCAATCGCCGTGATGCGTTGCAGGCGGACCGTCCCTATCCCTTCTTTCTTGAGAAGAACCGCGTGAACGCGGCGATCGCCTCGCTGGATTTCATCCGCTCGCTGAATAGCTTGGTTTCCTGATCGATCCTTGTGGTGAGATCCTCGGCCGGCGGCCGCAGCAGCTTGCGCGAGATCGCCACCGCTTCGGCCGGCAAGGCGCAGATCTCCTGCGCGGCCTTGCGCGCGGCGGCCTCGAGTTGATCCGGCGCCACCACGTCGTTGACGAAGCCGGCCTCGCGCGCCTGCTCGGCGCTCAGCTTGCGGCCCATCACCAGCATCGAGAACGCGCGGTGGTGCCCCATTGCGCGCGGCGCCAGCAGGCTGGAGGCACCTTCCGGCACCAGCCCGAGCTGAATGAACGGCGTCGAGAACGTCGCGCTGGTCGAGGCCAGCACGTGATCGCAATGGAACAGCAGCGTGGTGCCGATCCCGATCGCCAGCCCATCCACCGCGGCGATCAGCGGCTTGCCGTTGCGCGCCAGCGCATAGAGGAAATTGGTGGCATTGGAGACGCGCGGCGCGCCACTGGCATCAAGGCCGGCTTTGAGAAAATCGTCGAGATCGTTGCCGGAGGTGAACACGCCGGCGCTTCCGGTGATCATCAGGCAGCGGATCGCGGCGTTGTCCTGCGCCGAATCGATCGCCTCGCTAAGCGTGCGATACATCTCCTGGGTCAGCGCGTTCTTCTTCTCCGGCCGCCGCAGTGTAATGACGCGCGTCGCCTCGTCGTCGGTGACCGTCAGATGCCCGGACATGACTGCACTCCCATTCTTCCCGCCTCGATGGCGGGTGTTTTGTTCGATTTTTCGGTCCGGAAGTCTTGCGGCAGACTGCCTGAAGTTCGCCGCAAGATGGTCGCAAGAATTATGCGAGCAAAACCGCGTCCGCCGCCGTCACGCAGTCAGCGCTATCGATCACGGTGCGCTCCAGCGCGCCGGCCTGCACCGAAATGTTCTCGGCGAAGAACCGTGCCAGCGTCACGTAGCGCTCGCCGCCGTCGGCGTCGCGCGCCGCCAGCGCCTCGGCCGCCAGCGCGCAGCCGCCGAGCGTCGAGCCGAACAGCCGCAGATACGGCGTGGCACCGGCCAGCGCCTCGTTCGGCGCCGAGGCCAAGTGCTCCTGCAGCCAGCGGCTGGTGCGCTCCAGTGACGCCAGCGCGTCGCGCAGCTTCACGCCGGTGGTGCCGAACGCCGGATCGTTCGAGGCCTCGACGTCTTTGACGATCAGCGCCAACTCGTCGAGCAGCGCCCACACCGACGCGCCGCCATTGACACCGAGCTTGCGGGTGACGAGATCGATCGCCTGGATGCCGTTGGTGCCCTCGTAGATCGAGGTGATCCGCGCGTCGCGCATGTGCTGCGCGGCGCCGGTTTCCTCGATGAAGCCCATGCCGCCATGGACCTGGACGCCGAGCGTGGCGACCTCATTGCCGACGTCGGTGGAGAACGCTTTGGCGATCGGCGTCAACAGCGCACCGCGCGCGGCGGCGGCGGCCTTCACCTTCGGATCGGTCGAACGACCGGCGATGTCGAGCGCGACGGCGGTCGAATAGCAGATGGTGCGGGCGGCTGCGGTCAACGCGCGCATCTGCATCAGCATCCGCTTGACGTCGGGATGCACGATGATCGGATCGGACTTGTCGCCCTTGGTGCCGGGCGCGCGGCCCTGCTTGCGCTCCTGGGCGAACGTCAGCGCTTCCTGATAGGCGCGATCGGCGATGCCGACGCCTTCGAGGCCGACGCCGAGCCGGGCCTGGTTCATCATGGTGAACATGCACAGCATGCCGCGGTTTTCCTCGCCGACCAGATAGCCGACCGCACCGCCATGATCGCCCATGGTCATGGTGCAGGTCGGCGAGGCGTGCATGCCGAGCTTGTGCTCGACGCCGCTGGGATGGATGTCGTTGCGCTTGCCGAGCGAGCCGTCGGCGTTGACCAGGAATTTCGGAATCAGGAACAGCGAGATCCCCTTGGTGCCCGGCGGCGCATCGGGCAATCGCGCCAGCACGAAATGCACGATGTTATCGGTCATGTCGTGATCACCGTAGGTGATGAAGATCTTGGTGCCGTGGATCCGGTAGCTGCCGTCGCCGGCGCGCTCGGCGCGGCTGCGCAACGCGCCGACATCGGAGCCGGCCTGCGGTTCGGTCAGCAGCATGGTGCCGGTCCATTCGCCGGACACCAGCTTCTCCAGATAGACTCGCTTCAGTTCGTCGCTGCCATGGGCGTCGAGCGCCTCGATCGCGCTCAGCGTCAACAGCGGGCACAGCCCGAACGCGGCGTTCGACGCCGCCCAGATCTCGGTGCAGACGGCATTGATCGCCAGCGGCAGGCCCTGGCCGCCGAACGCCTCGGGACCGGACACTGCATTCCAGCCCGCCGCGATCCAGCGCTGGTAGGCGTCGGGCCAGCCGGGCGCGGTTGTGACCTTGCCGTGTTCGAGCTTGATGCCGTGCTCGTCGCCGACCCGGTTCAGCGGCGCCAACACGTCGCTGGCGAACCGGCCGGCCTCCTGCAGCACCTGCTCGGTGATCTCGCTGTCATAGTCGCCGTAATGGCCGGCGGCGAGCGCTGCCTGCATGCCCGCGCCGTGATTGAGCGC
Source organism: Rhodopseudomonas sp. (assembly GCF_013377015.1). Classification (GTDB taxonomy): domain Bacteria; phylum Pseudomonadota; class Alphaproteobacteria; order Rhizobiales; family Xanthobacteraceae; genus JARJEH01. The sequence continues at coordinate 155,152 of NZ_JACABA010000005.1, forward strand.
GAGCAGGATGTCGTCGATCGGGGCGCGGTAGGTCATGACATGGTCTCGGTTGACGGAGGGCTCAGCCCTATTCCCACGAAAACCGCCGGCTCTCAACTGTCTGCCGGTCGATTCGAGGGCGGACCCGCCCAGTTAGGCGGTTGAAATCGCTGGGCTGTCTCTATAGACCGGCGTTGCCAGAGGAAATCCGCTTGGGCTATCGCCCCGCCGCTTTCCGAAACAGGTCAATTGGGGCGTCGCCAAGTGGTAAGGCAGGGGATTTTGATTCCCCCATGCGGAGGTTCGAATCCTCCCGCCCCAGCCAGGCAGGCTCGATTTCAGAGAATGTCCTTCTCTAAGAGAGAAAACGCCCCAAATAGGGACTTTTTCAGCGGTCAATCTCCAGAGGCCGATGTTGGCACTCTTGGCATGGCAAATTCCCGAAAGTCTCTGTCAAATATAACGGAAATTCCCATTTTCTGGAGACCACGCTCAGTAGACCGGAGAACAAAACCACTGCGGGCAAGAGGCCCCCCTCTGCTGAGCTCATGGTTGTGGGCCATTCGCCAAAGGCGAAATTGATGGTGACGATGATTGAGGTGCGCTCGTAAATCCGGCTGATGAGGTGGAACAGGAACTGGCCACCGGCTTGGGCGAACGGCAGATAGCCGAGTTCGTCGAGGATGACGACGTCGAGGCGGGGTGAGATAGTCGGCCAGCCTGGCCTGGCGGCCCGCCCGGGCCTCGGCTTCCAGTCGGTTGACGAGATCGACGGTGGCGAAGAAGCGGCCGCGCCCGCCCGCCCGGATGCAATTGTGGGCACTCGCGATCGCCAGATGGATCTTGCCGGTTCCAGTGCCGCCGATCAACACATGTTGCGGTGCTGGGTGATGAAGCCGCCGCCGGCGAGGTCGCGGACCAACGCCCTATCTGCTGTTTTCGATCGGCTGGTTCGTCTTCGTCTATGTGCCGCTAGCGCATTGGGGCCGCTTCACCGCGCCCTCCCGGGTCGGCTCATCGTCGGTGTGGCGCCACAAATCGGGGAGAAAGAACCTTTCCGCTTGCAGTATGATCCGAGTATTCGCCGGAACTAATTGCGGTGTCCATTTACCGCGAATTGCTGCGGCACTGGCCTGGTTAGTTCCAGTCATCGAAGCAAATCAGGTTGGCTGTCTACCGTTTCGGCCTATATTGGCAATTCATAGTAGAGAACAGCATGCTCAATGCTAATCTTTCAGACTTTCGAGCATACCAACAGATCGTGCCCGTCTCCGTCGTTCTGTTTTCGGTGATCAGTTGCAGTAATCCGCCCAGAGCAGTGCGCCATTGATTTAATAGGACAGGCAGTCTCGATCACACGTCTATTAAAGATGCCAGTGGATGGCCGGTCGAAAATGCTCAATTCCTTACGCGCGGCTGTCTCCAAGGGAGGTGTCCTGAATTCGGAGGGATGCGAAATGCTGAATCGAGCGTCCATTTTGCAGCGCTCGTTGCATTGGGGCAGCACCTTGCTAATCGAGCAAGCAGGGTTGCCGACGGCTATTGTCGTTACGATCGTGATGCTGATCTGCTTTTGCCCCGCACGCGCAGGGCCGGCCGAGGAAGCCAATGCGCTCAACCAAGAAGCGCTTCAATATTCGCAACGCGGAGACTACAAGCATGCGGAGGAGGCGCTCAGGCGCGCGCTTTCGATCGTCGAGAAGGCGGTCGGCCCGGACGACGTCAATGTTGCACAAGGCCTGATTAATCTTGCGATCCTGTTCTACAATTTGGGTCGGTACGCCGATGCCGAACCGCTTTTCAAGCGCGCGCTCGCGATCCGGGAAAAAGCGCTCGGTTCCGATCGTCCCGAGGTCGCGGAGATCGCCAACGACCTTGCGATCGTTCATCTGAAGCAAGGCCACTATGCTGAAGCCGAATCGCTGCACAAACGGGCCTTGGCGATTCGCGAAAAGGCGCTCGGCCCCAATCACGTCAATGTCGCCCAGAGCCTCAGCAATCTTGCGAATATCTATGGGGACCTAGGCAACTACCGGCTTGCGGAAACCCTCGACCAGCGAGCCTTGGCAATCGTCGAAAAGGCTCTCGGCCCCAACCATGCCGATGTCGGCACCAGCCTCAACAATCTTGCGCTCATCTACAAGCACCAAGGCCGTTATGCCGATGCCGAACCGCTTTTGAAGCGTGCTCTGGCAATCCGAGAGCAGGCGCTGGGGCCGGACCATAAAAGTGTGGCCACCACCCTTGATAACCTGGCCGAGCTGTCCTTCATCGGCGGGCGCTATGCCGCCGCAGAAGCGATGTTCAGGCGTTCGTTGACGATTCGCGAGAAACTGCTCGGCACGGAGCATGTCGATGTCGCCTTGAGTTACGAGAATCTTGCCGCCATTTACGTCGAGCAAGGCCGCTTTAATGAGTCCGTGGCTTTCCTGCAGCGGGCCCTGGCGATTCGGGAGAAAGCGCTCGGCCCCAACCATATGCTCGTCGCCAGAAGCGTCGATAATCTCGCTAACCTTTACCACAGACAGGGCCGCTACGCGGAGGCCGAACCGCTTTTCAAGCAAGCGCTCGCGATCCGCGAGAGAGCGCTGGGCGCCAACCATGTCGATGTCGCCTTTAGCCTCTCCAATCTCGCAAATCTGTACGAAACAGAAGGCCGGCAAACCGATGCCGAACCGCTGCTCAGGCGCGCGCTGGCGATCCGCGAAAAGACACTCGGCCCTGATCATACCGAGGTCGCTAGAAACCTCAGTAGTCTCGGCTTTCTATACGAAAGCCAAGGTCGCTATTCCGAGGCGGAGCAGCTTACGAAGCGGGCTCTGACGATTCGGGAGAAAGCGCTTGGCCCTGACCATGTCGAGGTTGCCAGAAGCCTCGACAGTCTTTCCGTGGCCTACATGGCGCAAGGCCGCTATGACGAAGCCCTCGCGGCGTCGCGCCGTGCGGTTGCCATTCTGACGAAGCGCAGTGAGGAGACCTCCGAAGGATCCGACCCTGGCGGCGTCGAGCAAAAATCGCAACGGCTGTCGTTCGTGCGTTTGGTTCACTTGCTGACCCGGCTCTCCGCAACTTCAAGCGACAACAGCGCGATCATCGACGAAGCGTTTCGCACCGCGCAAAATGCCGGCGGAATCGAGACCGCCCGCGCGCTCGCCGGCATGTCCGCGCGTTACGCGGCAGGTTCAGACGCGCTCGCCAGGCTTGTGCGGGAGCGCCAGGATTTGTTCGGCCGCTGGCGATCCCTCGATGCAGCCTTGGTGACGGCAATGTCGCAGCCTCCAGAGAAGCGCAATCCCGCGGCTGAAGAAGCTTTGCGGAAGGAGGAGACCGATATTGATGCAAGGGTGGCGGCGGACGATCAGAAGCTGCGCGCCGAATTTCCACGTTTTGCGGAACTCGCTTCCGCGCGGCCGGTTGGAGTGGCGGATGTTCAGAACGTCCTTGAACCAAACGAAGCGCTCGTCGTCTGGATGCTTGCCAATCCGGATAGCTTCCTGTTCGTCGTCCGCCACGATCGCGCGCAGCTGTTTCGGTTGGGCATTGCTGCGGCGCAGGTGGCGGAGGTCGTTCGATCTCTGCGCGGTTCGCTCGACCTTGCCGGTCGCACGCTGATCGATCTTGAGCCGCTCGATATCGCCAAGGCCCACGATCTTTACAACCATCTGCTCGGTCCGGCGGACAGTCTCATTAAGGATGCCGAACACCTCATCGTCGTCGCCGATGGCCCGTTGCAGAGCTTGCCGCCAGCGCTGTTGGTGTCGGCGCCTCCCGCGGGTGCCATCGAGAAGTTTTCCGACTACAAGTCGGTCGCCTGGCTCATTCGACGACACGCCCTAAGTGTGCTGCCGGCCGTTTCCTCGCTGGTGTCGCTACGTCGTGTCGCGGACACGCGCCGCGCCAAAATCGCCTTTGCCGGCTTTGGCGACCCGAACTTCAACGGTGATAGCGGTGCGATGCGGGGGGTCAAGCTGACGAATCTGTTGCGCGGAGGAGACGCTGCGGCCGAAGGCCTTCATTCGCTGCCGCGGTTGCGAGAGACAGCAGATGAGTTGCGCGCTGAAGCGGCTGCGCTAGGTGCGCCAGCTTCGGCCATCCATTTGGGCGCAGAGGCCAGTGTGACCACGGTGAAGCGCACTAACCTTGCCAGCACTCGCGTGGTTGCCTTTGCTACCCATGGGCTGATTGCCGGCGAGTTGCCGAAACTGGCTGAGCCGGCCTTGGCATTGTCACCGCCGGCTCATCCGACCACAGATGACGATGGGCTTCTGCGCGCGTCGCAGGTCTCGCAATTGAAGCTCGACGCCGAGTTTGTGATTCTCTCGGCTTGCAACACGGCGGCCCCTGACGGGACCCCCGGCGCCGAGGGGTTATCCGGGCTTGCCAAAGCATTCTTCTATGCGGGCGCTCGCTCGCTCCTGGTGTCGCACTGGCCGGTGGATTCGGCCGCCGCTGTCAAAGTGACGACGGGAGCTTTCCGCGCGCTCACGGTCGATCGTTCGATCGGCCGCGCTGAGGCGCTACGGCGTTCGATGATCGCAATGATCGACAACGCCCCGGAGAATTCCTACGATGCCCATCCGCTTGCATGGGCACCCTTCGTTCTTGCCGGAGAAGGCGGCCGAGGCAGATAGTGAATAGGGACACTGTTCGGCGCTTGCAGGGAAGGTGGCAACGCAAGCGTCCTCGAATGGACGTCAAGGTCGAAAAGTCGATCACGCACTGGTCGCCATCTCCTGCATTGCTCAGGTGAAGAGCGCCAGTTCCGCCTCCGTAGCTGCCAAATAGGTCAACTGGTCTGGCGATCAGTATCGACAACCGGCTCGTGGCAGACGGCGGAATTGCGTTGAGAGCCAAGCGCAGCCGAATTGCCCTCAGTTGCAGCTTCGGGGGAGTCCTCGTCGTCCCGACGGTTGTCACGGTGCGTGGCAGCCCAGGACGCTACGGAACCGAGAATCTGAAACACCGAGAACAGAACGGCGGCGATGACCTGAGCGGTCATCAACGTCGGATCGTTGGTGAGTTGGGTAAACAAGCCCACCGCCAGGATTTCTGGCTCAAGACCGACTCCGGGCCGAACCAGCGCGATACTCTTCGCTTCCGTCGTCAATCGTACGTCAAGCCCGAACGAGTTGGCGGCGTCTGGCATCGCGAAGCCAACCCATGGCTTGCGGCGCTCTACAGGCCCGCCAAGCGTCACCCGCGAGCCGGGGGGTACCGTAATAGACGTCGTGTTGGCCGGATAGATTCGCGGTTCGGTGTTGAGGAAGGGGATCTGGATTGTGCGGGCGAAAATATCGATGGTTCCGTCAAGCAATGTCCCAAAGCTGGGTCGCTCGCCTTGGTTCAAGGGCCTGATCTCCGATCCGATATCCGCGAAGCCATATACCGGCAACCGCGTAACGGGCGTGCCGGCGCAGGCCGCCGCCGGTTTCGAATCGTCGTCCGAACTCTTCGGTGCCACCAGCCTGACCCACGACGCCTTTTGCAGCGCTTCCGGAACAGCCCCCTTCGTCACCTCGAATTTTCCAACGGGATTGCCATCGTCGCGGCGCAGTTCGACTGCGACTGGATCGGCGCCGAAGCGCTCATATGTGATTTTTGTGCCCGGTTCGGGCGTTACCAGACCCTCGAGGCACAGAGCGCGTGTTGTCGTCTTGGATTTGATGATGCGCTCGCCGCTGCCGAAGCCCAGATCAGTCGTCGCCGCCTCATAGGAAAGCGCATAGCCATGTAGTTGCAACCGTGCCATCTCCGGCACGACCACCGTAAAGCTCATGGATTCGACGGTCGCCGTTAGAACCGCAATCGATGGCACCGAAGGCATGAAATAGAGAACGACAATGCAACCCGCAACGATTGGCACGAAGGCGGCAATTCTGAAAAGCAAAATGAAGCGACTTGCCTTCAATGCCACGGGTATCCGTGTCGGGCGCGCTTGTTCATTTTTCAGTCGCTCCAATGCCGTAAAGGGTAAGCCCATGGGTGTGTACGGCGATCTCGCCGGTGGAGGCTGTTTCGCCGACTGAGAGCTGGTATGCCCCGGACGCCAGTCCCGGCGGGAGCTCGATCCGGCATTCCTGGGCAAAGCCCACGCGGACTTCTCCCGCGACCGGCGTGCAAACGACAGGCTGTGTTACAGCCTTGTTGTTCCGTCCCAATTGAACCCGCAATCTTGTATTTCCGCCATTCATCAGCACCACAAGATGGCCACTCGGCGAGGCACCGAGGTCAACCGCAAACAGGTTTGCATCCTTTTGATCATCGCAAGAAGCCGAACTGCGGGCGGCGATCGCAATGTCGGATGACTTGTAGCTCGCGAGTTGTTTTTCATAGTTTGTCTTAGTCTCGAGCAGCGGCGCCTTCGCGACGTCTGGCCCCAGCTTATAACGTGCCTGTGCAGCATAGCGACCGTCTCGGGAAATCAATCGCACGCACAACATCCCCTGCTCGGCACCGACCGCACCCAGCAGCACGCGGATACCTTTCGGGTTGAAGTTGATCGCTTGACCTTCAAGATGCACGCCAACGATCGAAGCGCCGACAAGTGCACCGCGCGCCGAAATAGGCGGCACGTCTAGCAGCATTTCCCGAAATGCGCCGGCTCCGGCCAGTGGCAGGAGCGCACTTTGTGCCTTGATATCAGAAACACCTGTGAGCGAAATGATCAGGGCGCCAAGGATTATGGGTGCTGCTTTGCCACTATTGATATGGCTGAAGCACGATCTGAGAGGCCACATGTTCGCCTCCGTTCTGCTTGCGATTCCATTAACTTCCCAACCATTTGGGGCATTGTCAACGCAATAGATCGGGGTATCTCGGCGATCGTTGAAGCCATGCGGAGATTGATCAAGCCTTGCGAATTGGGAGCGAATGCAAGAAATCGCCGCGGCACTATTCGCCGGCGAATGGCCGGCGAGATGGCACTTGCGATTCAATTTCTGATGCGCGGCAGGCGCGATTACCAAGAAGGCCGCTCGAACTTCAAAAAATAGAGCCGGTCCTCCGTGAAGTCTTTTGATCGCGCGTCGGTTTAAGCGTATTATTGAATCCTGACGACGCAGCAAAGCATCTGCAACAGGTCACGCAGGAGTCGTTCGAACCAGCGCAGCAGCAAGGTGTCGACCACCACCCGTTCCACGGCCTTGATTTGCCGCGCGCCGGTCCGATACCCCACCGCCAGGCTGTCTTGCAGCAACGCCGCGAGTTGCTCCTCGCCCAGCCGCCGGTGCTGTTCGGAGTGCAATTTTGACTCCCTGAGCCGGGGGAAAAATTTGAACGCCGACTGACAGCTGGAGCTTCATTGAGCCAGATCAATAATCGTTGCGGAAGTAGCCTTAATTGAAACCTCTACAGTTGACTTCTTGGGGGGGCCCCGATGCAGAACCATATGAGTTTGACGAAAACGAAGTTGTCGATACCGATGCTCGTGCTCATTTTAGTTGGTTCGTTATTCCAGGCTAATCTCGCCGCCGCAGACACAATTATCAAGAATGCGGATGGTTCTTCAGTTGAAACCAGGTCAGATGGAACAAAGATCATCAAGAATGCGGATGGATCTTCGGTTGAAACCAGGTCAGATGGAACAAAGATCATCAAGAATGCAAATGGATCTTCGGTTGAGACCAGGTCAGACGGAACAAAGATCATCAAGAATGCAAATGGATCTTCAGTTGAGACCATGTCGGATGGAACAAAGATCGTCAAGAATGCGAATGGATCTTCAATTGAGACCAGGTCGGACGGAACAAAGATCGTAAGAAATGCAAATGGGTCTTCGATCGAGACCAGGTCGGACAAAACAGAGATCATCAAAAATGCAGATGGATCTTCGATTGAGACCAGGCCGGACGGAACTGAGATCGTAAAAAATGCGGATGGATCTTCAGTCCAGACTAATCCGGATGGATCAAGGATTATAACAAATCCTGATGGCACAAAATTTGTTGAAAAGGCCAAGAAGCCTTAAGGGCACGCCTCGACGCTGCGGCGCCCAGCCGGAAAGTTCGGCTCGGCCATCATGGCGTCCAGGAATGTTGCGGTCACCGTGCGCTCCAAGTAGTAGCGGGACTTCGATCGATGTTCAGACGCAGGCAGAAGGATTCGGCTATGTCATCGTCGATTCTCAGAATTAGCATTGGTGCGTTGACCGCAGCTGTCTGCCTGCTTGGTGCGAGTGGCGCCGGAGCCGAAATCATCTTCTGCAACAGTTTCGGGCATGTCGTTAACGTCGCTATCGCCTACCCGCAGAGCGACGGTTCGTTCATTTCACGCGGCTGGTTGAGTCTGTCGGACGGTGCATGCGCCCCGTTCGATACCGCCATTCACGTCAAGACCTTCTACTTCCGCGGCGAAAGCGTTCAATATCGCGGTACGGACGGCCACATGAAGCGAGTCTATTGGGGCAAGGGCGATAAATTTGCGATGTGGGAAAAAGACAACTATCAATATTACAATGCCCGGCAGCGCGTCTACAACTCGACGCTGATGGAATTTACGCAAGGACCGATATCCGGCGGCGATGATGTTTCGGCGAAGGTGATCTTCACGCCGGACAGCGCGATAATCGAGATCGCGACCTCACCTGCAGCGCAATAATCGGGTATTGCGCGCATCGCCAGCGTCGTTGCAATGGGCAATAGCAGCGCATTGATGCGAATTTAGCGTAACTCGTCCCGCGTCAATGCAGTCAAAGGTCCGAGGCAACACGAAATCCGGTATACTTGTTACGGGTCTCAGGATAGGTCCATTCGCGGAAGGCCGATCGCAAACTGCTTTGATCGCTGCCCCAAGAGCCGCCGCGGTAGACCCGCATGATGCGGCGTCCGGACTCATTCCCGACGACATACGCCGATCCGTCGGACGGCGCCAATTTGTAATTGACCTGATCGCAGTCCTCGACCCACTCGTGGACGTTTCCAGTCAACTGATAGAGGCCCCAGGGGTTGGGTGCAAAGGAATCCACCGGCACCGTCTTTCCGTGATCGAAATCGTCAAAATTGGCCTGCGTCTTCGAGATCGAATCACCGGTCCAGAACAGTGACGATGTTCCCGCGCGCGTCAAATATTCACGCTCGGCCTCGCTCAGCAGACGGTAGGGCTTGCCGGTCGTTTTCGTAAGCCATGCCACGTAGAGCTTGGCGTCATCCCAGGCGACGTTGATCACCGGCCGGCGGCCACGGCCCCAGCCCTCGTCCGGGGGCCGGATGAAATTGCAGCCCTTATCGGCGACGCAGGCGTCCCATTCCTCGAAGGTTACCGAAAAGCGGCCGACTGCGAAGGGTTTGGCGATGGTCACTTGATGCGTCGGACCTGCAACATTATTGCCGGAGTATCCCGGCTCGTCCGGCGCACCCATCGTGAAACTGCCTGAAGGCACCACGACCATTTCCGGGCAGGTCGCGCAATCCCTGAATCTGTCATTGGGTTTGGGCTGTTTGGGTCTCTGCACGATAGCCGCTCCGGCCGGCTTCGCCGAACCCGAATTGGCCGCCGTCACTGTGCCGAAGGACAGCGTCCTTGCGGCCCGGAAACTTACGGCAGTGACGCGGGCGCTGGCGAACATTACCCGGCTGGCCGAACGGATGTATTGTGGATCGACATACCACGCGCCTCCGCGAAGGACGTGGGCGCCGCAATCGCTGCTCATCCACGCCGAACCGTCCGTTGGCGCGCCGATATAGTCATTGTGGTGGCAATCCTGCACCCATTGGTAAATGTTGCCGACCATGTCGTACAAACCAAACGCATTGGCGGCGAAAGAACCACCCACGCTCGGCAGCCTGTTGTCCCACGCGCTACCGCAGCCGTTGCAGTTGGCATTGTTCTTGCCGACCTCATCGCCCCATGGATAGGCGGCCTCGTTGCCGGCACGCGCCGCGTATTCGAATTCAGCCTCGGAGAGCAGCCGATAGACCTTTTCGGTCTTTCGGGACAGCCACGCTAGATAAGCGTTGGCGTCCTCCCACGACACCAGGTCCACAGGGGCCACACTATTGGTGCGAGCATAGCCAAGGCACCCGTGGTCATCCACGCACCTGTTCCACTCGGCGAGCGTCACAGTAACCTTGCCCACTGCCAACGGGTGGGCGATTGTCACGCTGTGCTGCGGGCCTTCATTGGCGAGGCGTCCCTTTTCATCGCTCGGCGATCCCATCACAAACGATCCGGCCGGCACCGCCACCATTGTGGGGCATCCATAACATTCCTGGAATTGATCCCCCAGCTTGAGGGCGCGCTCGGCGTCCGGCGACAGCGGTGTTTGCGAGAAGGCTGCGCTCGCCATCATTCCTGCGAGCAGGATTAGAAGCAATTTCGACACCAAGAGCATTCGATGAAGCATGGCTCACTCGCCTTCCATATTCAGAACGGTAACGGCCCTACGGCCGTGGCCGCCTAACCCTCGCGCCTGCAAACTACAGGCCCAAAGCAGTTCAACGTTCTTGATGCAAATCAATGCAGTTTTGGGCGGCGGTCATCTTCAAGAAAATGGGATCATGTTGTAGCAAGACATCGCAGGTGACGACATGTCTTGGGAGTCATGATGGTGACCCGTGACCCCGAAGTCGTCATCCTGACCATCATCAATTACCGGAACCGCGTCCAAGCGAAGTCGCGGACTTACTGGGTTCGCCGCGGCGGCGTGCTCGTGCAACCGACGGTCGGACAGTTAAGCCCGAAACCTCGTTCGTCAAACTGGCAGGCGACGAGGGACTCGCCGCGATAGGGCAGGCCATAACAAGCCTTGTCGGCCTTGCACGCCTCGGCGTTCAGATGCCGCGTGCAGCGGTCGCTTGGCCTTTCGACGCACCAGTCATCGAGCTTCATGCCGCATGGTTCTGCGGCAGCAGCGGCCTGCGTCGTGAGAAGCAAGACAGCGATGACTGAGGTGGGACGCATGCTGGAGTGACCATTCCGATATTTGGTGGAGCGATACTAGTGCAATTGGATAATCTCCATGCCTGCAAAAATGGCGTCGCACTCTTTGCCGTTATCGGCATTCGCAAATAAGCCGATGCTCCATTGGACCAGCATCATCGTCGCTAGGATTGTGCGTCTCACGATCATACACAGGTCCCTCGCGCACCTTAGTGGCGCGAGTAGAGCGGCGATCGCCCCTCCGGCATTTGATTCAACGCAAAGTCGCGCTGGGCTAAAGCCGCCCAGTCTAGCGGTTCGACATCACCGACCGTATCCACGCGTCGAAGGCCGCTACATCGGTATAGGCGGATGGCGCGTTTGCGGAGCCGCAGTCGATGGTATCGCCGCCAATGCCGAAGCTGACGATGCCGACCTGCAGGAAGCTGCCGTCCGAAGTGGTCTCGAACAGCGGGCCGCCGCTATCGCCGGGGCAGTTACCAGGATCGATGGTGAGCGGGATTCGTTCGATGGCCAGTTGAAGATTGTCTGGAAGCCAGATTTCCCGAACATATTCCGGGCCCCTGCCGAACATGGTGCCAATCAGGCCGGAGCCGACTGGATCGCCGAACATATCAACCAAACTGCTCGCGCATAGCGTTCCGGCCGGTACGACATGCGGTGTACGGGTCATGACCACGTTCATCAACTCGCGCACCTGCTGATGACTGAGCCCGAACGAAGAGAATTTGTTTTGCAGATTCTCCAGACGGGGCAATGTCCATCGAACTTCGCAAAACTGGCGTTTGGAGACTCGAAGGTCGATCACCTGAAGCATCTCGGCCACATGAGCGTTCGTCTTGGTCGGACTGGTTACGCCCCAGCCGGCGACTTTCACCTCCCTGTGGATGTTCCTGAGCAAGGCGCCCGCGCCCGCCGGTGAGAGCGGGTCATTGTTCGGAGCGAGATCTTCATACCGCCTCGGGTCCGTGGAAAGTTTGATCGGGGATATTTTGAGGGCCGCACTCGGCGGTCGCGCCATGTGAACCAATGCAATGTCATTGTCCAACAGGTCGTTGAAGCCCGGATGCACCCAGAATTGGCTCGCCACGATATTGTCACCATCCCAACGCTTGTCGGAGCCGACAAACAGACGCACGTCGTTTGGGCTCGTGACCCCTTTCAGGCAATGCGCCGCGGTGAGCACCCAGTCCTGCGCGATGAGGGATCCACCGCACAGATACGTCGATCCGGCTTTTTGAATGTGCATCGAAACCATGAACGGATAGGCGCGGGGCGGCGCTGTCCTGCCGCCGAAAATGGCGCTGGCCTCCGTCACGGTCGCTAGGGCAATCATGCCGGCGAGACCTACGGCGCATATCGCGCTCTTCATTTCCTTCAGCATATCGATTCCCTTGCTGCCCCCACGGGCCGTCCTCCCGGGAGAGGCGAATTTTTGACGGCAAACGTCAGTGATCGGACACCACCGCCGCGATCCAGTCCGCATAGGCACCGACACTCACGTAATAGGGCGGGTACGCCACACTGTCGCAATGCTGTCCTTCGTATCCGAACGGGAAACTCACGATACCCAATTGCACGGCGGAGCCGTCCGGATTCGTGCCGATCAGCGGACCGCCGGCATCGGTTGTGCACGGCCCGGGGCGAGCCATGCCGCGCGAATTGAGGCTGCCCCTCGAGATCATTTCCTGCGTGAGCGCCGAGACTGCACCTCCGGTACAAAGCGAGTGGGGTGGGATCAGCGGTGGAACTGCCGCAGCCACCCGGCGAAAAAGTTCGCCTTCCGTTTCCGGACTTATGCGGAGCTCGCGCAGAGCCTTGCTGACGTCTGTCCAGCGCGCCGTCAGGGCGCTCTCATCGAACGGGCACGCCATCACTTTCCAACGCAGCTGGAGTTCGACGGCCCGAAGGTCAGGAGATGAAGCGCTCCCGGCATAGTCCATTGGACCCCAGCCGATAGCCTTGACCGGCCGCGTACTTGAACTGTCCTCGAGCCTGGGATCGGTCGAGAACTTCAACGGAGTGGAGGCAACCGCCAGATCCGCGCGCGGCGGACGCGGTAAGCGGATGAGGGCGATGTCATTCTCGCCCCGAACTCGATCATATTGCGGATGGACGAAGAATTGGGCTGGCCGAATTCGGTCACCATTGGCGAAGTCATTAGAACCCAGATAGAGATCGATTTCTTCCGGAGTCTGCTGCCGCAGACGGAAGTAGACACAATTCGCGGCCGTCAGTACCCATTGGGGTGCGATCAGAGTACCGCCGCAGAAATGAAATTCGCTCTCCTGGCCAACTGGCGCCGCATGTTCGATCAGCGAAACCATAAACGGATAGGTCTGCAGAGGAGCACTTTCGCCGCCGATGATGGCCGCCGCATGCGACATCAACGCCATTGTCAGGGCGACGGGAATTGCCAGCCATTTTGCAACAAATCGCGCTGCATGTGCCATGACGCTGCGTTTCCTTACGTTGGCGGCGGCGCGCAACAGTGGAAGAAAACCAGCGCGCCGTACCAGAGCGCCGCGCCCAGGACCAAAATGGCGGCTATCCCTATCAAGACTCGCCGCATTAGCTATTCACCCTCGTACCCGGCGCCGAAGCTCAATGAATCTTCTTAATGTCGACCGCGTTCATTTGACGTTGGTGACCTTCAGATTGCTGAATTGCCAGGCGTCGGCCTTGGCTTCGGCCGAGGCAGCATATAATCCAACGAAGCTCGGAGCCTCGGGCGCCTGTGCCCTGAAGCGGATGACATCATTACCGTTGATTGCGATGGCGACCGACTGGCCCTTCAGCGTCACGCGGACGGTATTCGGTTGGTTCGGGCCCTGCTTGACGTCCTTGGTCTGTGTCCACCCGATCACTTCCGGGGCCACCCACTGTCCGGCGATCTTCCGTCTGACCTGATAATAGCCGATCGATGCGACGTTCAGGACATAAAAGTTGGCCTTATCCTTGACCCAGAACAGAAGGCCCCCAAAGCTATTGGTCGGATCAGTCGTCTCGAGCAGCGTCACCGTGAGGCAGATATCCGCGTCCTCGAACGCAAAGCCAGATTCGAATTGATACGTTTCGGATTGGGCGGGCGGCCTGACGGTTACTTTGCCGTCCCGGACTTGGAAATGCGCAGGTAGTGAGCCCCAAAGAACCGGGTCAGCTGCCGCAAAATTTTCCTGGAACAGGATCTTTTCCCCTGTGCAGGCGGCAGCCGGGCCGGCAAGGCTCCATTGGGCGAGAGCCAGAGACACGGCAAAGATTGTCATCCGAAGCATGCGTCACCTCTACATCCTAGAATAAACAAAGCCTGTAGGCGGAGGCCGAACATTGATGCAGGTCAAGCCCCGCGAAACGGGGCACCATTGCGATTTGCGTTACTTCGAGGAGCCGCCGACGGCGAGAGCCTTTAGACCTTCCGCCGCGATCGTGTTGTCTTTGTTGATGGTCAGCGCCTTGTCGTAGTCCGCCTTAGCCTCCTTGGCGCGACCGAGCGCTCTGAAGACATCCCCTCTTGCGGAGAACGCATAGTCATCCGGGGTCAGCCGGACGCCTTCGTTGGCTTCGGCCAGCGCCTCGGTGGGTTGCTTCTTTGCCAACAGCGCCTGGGCCTTGTTGGTGTGCGGCTCGCCCGCAGTGGGCCGCAGCTTGATCACCGCGTCAAAGTCGGCGATCGCGCGGTCGTAGTCGCCCTTGTCGAAATAGGCGCCACCGCGGTCGCTGAGGGCGGTGGCGAACTTCGCGTCAATCGCGATCGCCGCGCTATAGTCAGCAATGGCGCGATCGAGATCGTGTTTGCGGTGATAGATTAACCCGCGCAGATCGAAATTGTCGGCATCGGCCGGATCGATGGCAATCGCTGCTGAAAGGTCGGCGATCGCCTCGTCGTCTTGACCCTTCAAGGCTCGCGCCTCGCCGCGCTGGCCGTACGCCTCGGCGTCCTTGGGATCGAGCCGGATCTCCTCCGAGAAGTCGGCAATGGCGTGATCGTAGTCGCGGATTGCCGAAAAAGCGCGGGCGCGGACCTCATAGGTCATCACCAGCGCATCCCCGGTCCGTTTTCCAGACGAGATCGTCGCGGTGGTCGCGGCAATCACGTATCTGGGGTCGAGACGGACCGCCGTCTTGTAGTCGGCGAACGCCAGCCGGAGCTCGTGCGTGGCGACAAAGGCACTGGCGCGTCCGCAATAGGCGTCAACCAGTTTCGGTTCGAGGCGAATCGCCTCGCCATAGTCTGCGATCGCGTGCGCCTGGTCGCCGGTTTCGGCATAGACATTGCCGCGCTGAACGAAGGCCAGGGAAGCATTAGGGCGCAGGCGGATAACCTCGGAGAAGTCGGCGATGGCGCGGCTGTTGTTCTTCTTCGCCGCATCCACAAGTCCTCGCCCCATATACGCTTCGGCGGATGATGGATCGAGCTGGATCGCCTTATCGAGATCGGCGAGCGCGGGATCGTACTGGTCCTTATCGTAGTACTGCGCGCCCCGGCTGCTGTAGACGCCGGCTAACGCTGCTCCCGAGAGTTTGCCCGATGAAATGACGCGCCCGCAGGCGGCAATGGCCGCATCCCCGGTCAGGTCATGGCATTTCTTCGCGTCGTCGTCCGCCGCGGGCTTGTTGGCAAGTTCCGCCAGCCTAGCCTGCGCGGCTTGTCTGGTCCGGTCATCGGACTTGAGGGTCAATGCCTTGTTGTAGTCGGCCATCGCCTCGTCGCGGCGCCCCGCCTGCCTCAGGACGTCGCCGCGCAGGATGTAGGTCGCCGCCTCCTCCGGATGGATCTGGATCGCTGCGCCGAAGTCAGCAAGGGCGTGATCGCGATCGCCGATCTCGGCGTAAACGTTGCCGCGGTTGATATAGCCCTGATCGTTGCGTTTCGAACCGAGTCTGATGTCCTCAGAAAAATCCGCGATGGCGCGGTCGTAATGCTTCGTCGCCCAGTTCGTGAAGCCCCGGTTCATGTATGCGAGGGACGACGAAGGGTCGAGCCGGATGGCTTCATCGAAGTCGGCAAACGCGAGCTCGTACTGACCCTTTTCGTAGTATTCGCCGCCGCGCTGGTTATACAGGTCTCCCAGGGCCATCTCGGTGAATTTGTGCGTAGCAATGACTCTCCCGCAGGCGGCGATCGTCGCATCCCGCGCCTGGGCGTGGCACTGCTTGTATTCATCGTCGGTTGCCGAAACCGCCTCCTGCAGCTTCTGCCGCGAGACAACGTCCAACTTGAGCCCGTTCAACAGAGCGTTGCCTTTCTGTGGATCTGTCTTGATCGCCTGGGCGAAATCGGCGATCGCAAGATCGTAGTTTTGCTTGTCGGCGTAAACGGCGCCACGGTTCAGGAATGCCTGTGACGCCGTTGCCGAAGAGTTATCGATGCTGATCGCGGCGCTGAAGTCAGCGATCGCGCGATCGGCGTCGTCCTTGCCCATATACGCGACGCCCCGGTTGATCAGAGGATCGACCTTGTTGAGCTTGTCTCCGCCGACAAAATCGATTTGCCGAAGCACTTCGTTGTAGTCGGCGATGGCGCGATCATAGTCCTGCTTGGCAAGGTAGGAATTGCCGCGGCCGACACGGGCATCCCCATCGAAGGGATTGACCGCCAGCGCCACCCCATAGTCGGCGATCGCCTTGTCGTATTCTCCTTTTTGGCGATACGCCTGACCACGCAGGAGGTTGACGTTGGGATATAGCGGATCGAGCTTGATCAGTGCGCCATAGTCCGCAATGGCAAGATCGAAATTCTTCAGCTTAGCGGCGGCGGCGGCGTGCCGGGCGTAGAGGTCCGTCAGCTCCTTGCCGACAAATTTGTTCGACGCGATCGCGCGCCCGCAGGCCTGCATCATCTCGTCGCTGATCGCCGATCGGCACTTGCTGGCGTCGGCATCGACAGCCGCCGGGTCGGCGCCGAGTGCCTGCAGGCCAGCCTGCGCAGTTTGCGTCCAGCCCTGGTCCGGATGAAGGTTCAGGCCGTTGTAG
Source organism: Rhodopseudomonas sp. (assembly GCF_013377015.1). Lineage (GTDB taxonomy): Bacteria > Pseudomonadota > Alphaproteobacteria > Rhizobiales > Xanthobacteraceae > JARJEH01. The sequence goes on from NZ_JACABA010000005.1 coordinate 171,979, forward strand.
TAGTCGGCGACCGCCTCGTCACGATGTCCGAGTTGTCGATGCGCTTCGCCGCGAAGGACGAAGATCGCGCCATTGCCGCCGCCGAGCCGGATCGCCTCGTTCTCGTCGGCCAGCGTCCGTTGATAGTCCTTCTTCTGGTGCCAGCCATAGCCGCGATTGCTGAACGCAAGCGCATCATTGGGATCGGCCTTGATCGCGGCGCTGTAATCTTCGATCGCGCCATCCCAGTCCTGCTTGCCGGCGCGCTCGTTGCCGCGCCTGTCGAAGAGCTGGGCAAGCTCGCGCCCGGTGGACCGCCCCGAGGCGATGGCGCGATTGCAGGCGGCAATCGCCGCATCGCCCGAAGAATCCCGGCAACTAGTCGCATCGGCATTCGCGGCCGCATTCTCCGGAGCCGGTGGGGCGGGCGTGGCGCCCGGGCTGGGCCCCGAGGCGGAAGGCGAAGGCTTCGGGGTTTCGGCCGGCTTGGCGTTATCGGCAGCCAGTTGTGCGAGACCCGCCTCGGCGATCTGTCGATCAATGTAACCAGGATTTTCAGCGAGGACCCGCTTGTAGTCCGCCGCGGCCTCGTCGCGACGACCGCGCGACCGCAAGTCATCGGCGCGTGCGAGCAGAAAAATCGCATTGTGGGAGTCGAGCTTGATCGCCTCGGTAAAATCGGCGATCGCAAGGTCGTAGTTCTGCTTGGAGCTCTGCGCGACGCCGCGGTTGTAAAACGCGAATTTCGCCGATGGATCGATGTCGATCGCAGCGCTCAAATCGGCGATGGCGCGATCGAAATCCTTCTTGACCAGCTGGGTGACACCCCGGTTGATCAAGAGCTCACTCTTGCTGGTCTTGTTCGCCCCGGCCTGCTCGATCTGCCGAAGCCCCTCGTCGTAGTCGGCGATGGCGTGGTCAAAATCTTGTTTGGCACGGTACGCGTCGCCGCGCTTGCCAAAGAGCTGGGCGAGATCGGCCCCGGTGAATCGTCCCGATGCGATGGCACGATCGCAGGCAGCAATCGCCGCTGCGCCCGAGGATGTCCTGCAACTGTCCGCATCGACATTCTCTGCCGTATTCTCCGCAGGCGATGGGGCGGGCGTGGCGCTCGGACCTGGCTCGGAGCCGAAAGGCGAAGGTTTGAGGTGTTCGACCGGCTTGTCGCTGGCGGCAGCCAGTTCCGCCAGGCCGCCCTCGGCGATCCGCCGCTCCATGGTCCCCGGATTCTCAGCCAGCACGCGCCTGTAATCCGCAGCCGCCTCGTCGCGCCGGTCGAGCGCCTGCAGCACTTGACCGCGGATCGCATAGCCGTAGCTGTTCGCCTGGATCTGCACGGCTTGTTCCGCCGCCACCAATGCGGCCGACGGATCCTTCCGTGCCAGCAGCACCCCGGCCTTGACGGTGTAGGCGTATTGATAGTCCGGATCGAGGCGTATCGCCTGGTTGACGTCGGCGAGGGCCTGTTCGACATCCCCCTTTCGTAACCAATCCCCACCACGGCTGGCGTAGGCAAAGGCGAGTTCCTTCGGATTGAGCTTTCCGGCTGCGATCGCCCGATCGCAGCCAACAAATTTTGCCTCACCGATCTCGGCCCCGCACGCCCTGAAATCCTCGCCCGGGTTCGAGTTTGCCTTGACCCCCGGCTTTGGCTTTTCCTTGACGGCTGCCACCAGCGTTGGCGTCTGCCTGCCCGCCGCCGCGCTGTCCTGACCGGCCTGCGCGCCAGCGATCGTCATCACCGGACTTCCAAACAATAAGATACCGGCCACAAGAACCAAGCGGCGGATCATCATAACCGAGTTGGCCGGCGCAATGCTGGGCGACAGAAGCAGCGTATCGGCGAAGGCAGGGGACGATGGCGTGACCGCGCGATCCATAATATACCTTCTGAAATATATTTCTTCCGAGATTGCTAACGTTGATTGTTGCCCGAACCGGCCGCGGGCGATGTTGACATCAATCAAAGGCTTGGGATCGCGGTCTGTCTTGATGCTGTTGTGAAAACGCGCTTCGTAACTTCGTTCTCTCGGGCATGTCAGATGAAAGTCAGCGCCGGCCCGCCTTCCCTGGTCGATGGCAAGCCACCCACTTGGGCAAGCGGCTGCGGCCGCGATCGGCGCGGCGTGTTCGCGGAGTTCTCGCTTACGGCGGTGAGGCAAAGGCTTCGCTGGATTCCACCCGGGCGCTTTCGGATGGGATCGCCGGAGAATGAGGCGGGACGCTTCGACAATGAGGAGCCACGGCATGTGGTCGTGATCGGCGAAGGCTTCTGGCTGTTCGATACGCCGTGCACGCAAGCGCTCTGGGAAGCGGTGATGGGCGAGAACCCGAGCCGGTTCAGGAGTGCGAGCCGGCCGGTGGAGAGTGTGACCTTCGATGCCGTGCAGGAGTTCTTGTCGCGGATCAATCGCATGGTTCCAGGGCTTGAGCTCGCGCTGCCGACGGAAGCGCAGTGGGAATATGCTTGCCGGGCAGGGACCAGTAAGGCGACTTATGCAGGCAACCTCCGGATCCTTGGTTGGAACAATGCGCCGGTGCTGGACGCGATTGCCTGGTATGGCGGGAATTCTGGCGTGGGATTCGAACTCGAAGATGGATGGAATTCCGAGCTCTGGCGTGAACAGCAGTATCCGCACCAACGCGCCGGCACCCATCCTGTCGGGCTGAAGGCGCCGAACGCGTGGGGGCTTTACGATATGCTGGGCAATGTCTGGGAATGGTGCGAGGATCGCTGGCACGGGAGCTATCTGGACGCGCCTTCCGACGGGTCCGCCTGGTTGGAGCCGGGCCAACGCCCTACGGCGCGCGTCGTTCGCGGCGGATCCTGGTTTGATGGTAGCGCGCGTAATGCGCGCTCTGCGAGCCGATACTTTGGATCCCCGGATTACAGCCATGCCGCGCTCGGCTTTCGCTGCGCGCGATTTCAGCCATGAGCGCTGCCGGCACGGCGAGCGATCTTGCTAAGACCATGTAGTTCTTGGAGTCTTGTTTGTGAACAGGCGTCCAAGGTCGACTCCTCCACCGCCCGGTAGATCAATGGCTTAGCTCGCCGATCGGCGTCGGGACTCCACGCTGATTGACATGCTTGAACTTCATCAAAAGTCAGTCAGAGCCAAAATTGCACGCCGAATGACAGTTCGGCAGCTTGACGCTTCAAGGCAGCACTGTGGACGCCAACGCGATGCTGCGCAAACCCGCCAGCCGAGCGATCGATTGCGCGGCCATGTTCTGTGCGTATTCCATGCTGTTCTGGTCGGCCGCCCGATCCGCCTCGTCGAGGTAGAGATTCGACAATTGTTCCGCCCTGCGCAAAGCGCGACGTTTGATGTCTTCAAGCGTGTCGGACTTAACGATGGCCTCATGAGGTTCGAGCACCGGCGGCAGCGGCGATGGCCGCAGCGTCGACAGATAGTCACGCTCAACCGGCGTGAGTTGCTGCGACCACAAGACGACGTCCTTGAGCAGTAAACTCTCAAGCAATGCCGCGGACTCCGGCTCGGAAGGCGCGCTCCCGCGATCCGTCGCGCCTTGTCGCATCGACCGCCATGCCAGTCTTCGCTCGCGCCGCAGGATATTGCCGTCAATCAGAGCTTCGCGGGCAAAATCCTCGGCGGTCGATCGCACCGCGTGGTCCGTTGCGAGCGCGGCGACATAAGTCCAGAAGATGAAGGTGCGCTCGCGATGGCGAACAGCGAGCGCCCAAGCGTGGTAAGCGGTTGACAGAGATGAGTTCCCGACGTCGGAAAGCTCCTGAACTGGAACGAGATCAGTCGGTTTCCAGCGCAGATCCGCCGGATCGGGACGCTTGCGCTGCGACGCGCCAGAGCCTAGACAAATCGAATCCGCGCGTTCGCGTTCGCGTTGTGTCAACACTTCGAAGACACATCGTACCGGTCCGAATGATTCCTCCTCGGATTGGGCAAGTCGTTCGTACCGCATTGCCGCCGTTTCCGCCTGCATCAGTGCGATCGCGTAAAGTTCCGCCATGCTGCCGACCGAGGCGAGTGGCGCGATTGTCAGGAGCGGTTCAGCGCGCATTGTGGGATGTTCCCTCGAACAACGGGTGTCGATCGAGATCCGTTTAGGTTGTTCTAGCGCAAAGTGCTGTTTGTTTCGACTGTTATAGGCCTCTATCGTCCAAATAACCGCGATCCAGAACAACGGCGTTCTGCTGAAACTGGAACCTGCGCAATTGCGGAAACTCGTCAGCATTCCTGTCATTTTGAGCGTCGTGCTCGCTGCTTGCTGCTGGATGAGCAGTAATTCTGCGTGTTTTGCGGCCGGCCAGCTCAGCGACTATCTCGGCAAGGCAGAGCCTGGCGAACTGGTCCCCGGTGCGAACAGGTTCGGTCCGCTGCAAGGCGAGCCCGCGATCGCTCCGGTCTATAAGAATGACCAGTTGCTCGGCTTCACCTATCTGACGTCGGAGTTTGCCAACTCGACGGGCTATTCCGGAAAACCTATCCAGCTTCTGGTCGGCATTGATCCCGCCGGCGTGATAACCGGCTTCAAGCTGGTCGAGCACAAGGAGCCGATCGTTCTGGTCGGCATCCCCGTGCAGCGCATCCTGGACGTGATCAACAAGCTGGTAGGCACCGACATGGCGAGCGTGGCGCGCGGTGCCACCCGTGCCCCTCAGGTCGACATTGTCAGCGGTGCCACGGTCACCGTGCTGGTGATGGGCGACAGCATCGTGCGGTCAGCGACCAAGTTGATCCGCAGCGGCCGAATTGGCGGCAACGCCGGTGCTGCGGCGGTCGCGCTGCCAGCGGTGACGAAGACCATCGACCTCGACAAGAGCGACGTCCGCGACTGGCAGGGCCTGCTTGCCGATGGCGCGGTTCGGCGGCTGCTGGTCACGGTCGCGGAAGTGAACCAGGCCTTTGAGAAGTCGGGCAACGCCGGCGCTGCGGCGCATCCCGAAGACGGCGATCCGGATACGCCGTTTATCGATCTCTACGCGGCGGATGTCGCGGTGCCGACCATCGGACGCAGCCTGCTCGGCGAAGACGGCTACAAGCGCCTGGCCGCACGGCTGAAGCCGGGTCAGCAGGCGCTGATCGTGGCGGGAGCCGGCAAATACTCGTTCAAGGGCTCCGGCTACGTGCGCGGCGGCATCTTCGACCGCATCGAACTGACCCAGGATGCCAACAGCATCCGTTTCCGCGACCGCGATCACACCAGGCTCGGGAGTCTCGCCGCCGAGGGCGCGCCAGACTTTCCCGAAATCGCGCTGTTCGTGGTCCCGACCGAATTCGCCTTTGACCCCGTCGCGCCATGGACGCTGCAATTGCTGGTGCAGCGCGTGATCGGCGTGCGCGACAAGGCGATCCTCACTTTCGATCTCGGCTATGCGCTGCCCGATGCCTTGATGAAGCGGGAGCAGCAGGCGCCCACGGTGCGTGACGCGGCGCCCGCGAAGGCGGCGGCACCTTCCGCCACGGCGCAACAAGCTGCCGACGCGGCTGCCCGTGACGAGGAGCCGCTCTGGATCCGGATCTGGAAGGGCGATCTCGTCAAGATCGGCATCACGGTCGCCGCGCTCGGCGTCCTCACCTTGATCTTCTTCTTCCAGAACGCGCTGGTTCGCCGGCCGAAGGTCTACACCTGGGTGCGCCGCGGCTATCTGCTGTTCATTCTGGTTTGGCTCGGCTGGTACGCCAACGCGCAGTTGTCCGTGGTCAACGTCCTGACATTCGCCAACTCGCTGCTGACCGGATTTAGCTGGGAATACTTCCTGTCGGCGCCACTGATCTTTCTGCTCTGGGCCTCGACCGCCGCGGCGCTGCTGTTCTGGGGACGCGGGCCGTTCTGCGGCTGGCTCTGTCCGTTCGGAGCGCTGCAGGAGCTGCTCAACAACATCGCGCAGGCGTTCAAGGTCCCGCAGTATCGCTTGCCCTGGGGTCTGCATGAGCGGCTGTGGCCGATCAAATACATCATCTTCCTCGGCCTGTTCGGGCTGTCGCTGTACTCCACGGCTTTTGCCGAACAACTGGCCGAAGTCGAGCCGTTCAAGACCGCGATCGTATTGAAGTTCGCGCGCGAATGGCCGTTCGTCATCTACGCACTGACCTTGCTGGCGGCCGGGCTGTTCGTCGAGCGGTTCTTCTGCCGCTACATGTGCCCGCTTGGGGCCGCGCTGGCGATTCCCGGCCGGATCCGGATGTTCGAATGGCTGCGCCGCTGGAAGGAATGCGGCTCGCCATGCCAGCGCTGCGGCAACGAATGTCCGGTACAGGCGATCCATCCGGAAGGCCACATCAACGTCAATGAGTGCATCTACTGCATGCATTGTCAGGAGCTGTATTTCGACGACCACCGCTGTCCGCACATGATCCAGGTGCGGCTGAAGCGCGAAAAGCGCGAGGTGCTCTCGTCGCCTTCGATGCGATCCGGCAAGGGGCCGGACACGCTGATCACCGCCGGCGGCCAACCCATCAAGGGGCTGAACGCTGGCGCCACTTCTCCACCCGCAACCTGAAAGCCGAGGAGACGAACATGAGCGACCAAGAAAAGTCAAAGGGCGTCAGCCGACGAACGTTGCTCGGAACCACCGCCGCGGCGGCCGGTGTCGGCCTCGCCGGCGGCGTTGCGCTGACGACGGATGGCAAGGGCCTGATCAGCAGCGCCGATGCCCAAACCAAAGCAGCACCCACACTTCCGGCGCGCCCCGCGATCCAGAAGGCTGAAGTGGCCCCTGGAGATCTCGACGAATATTACACATTCTTCTCCAGCGGCCAGTCGGGCGAACTGCGAATCGTCGGTCTTCCGTCGATGCGCGAATTGATGCGCGTCCCGGTGTTCAATCGCTGCAGCGCCACCGGCTGGGGCCAGACCAACGAGAGCCTGAAAGTTCTGACCGAAGGCCTATTGCCGGAAAGCCGCGAATTCCTAAAGAACCGCGGCGGCACCTACATGAATGGCGATCTTCACCATCCGCATCTTTCCTTCACCGACGGCACCTATGATGGCCGCTACGCCTTCATGAACGACAAGGCGAACACCCGGGTTGCCCGCGTTCGTCTCGACGTGATGAAATGCGACAAGATCATTCAATTGCCGAACCAGCATACCGTCCACGGTCTGCGCGTGCAGAAATATCCGCGCACCGGCTATGTGTTCTGCAACGGCGAAGAGCGCGTGCCGTTGCCGAACGACGGCAAGATCCTCGACAATTCCAAGGAATATCACGCGATCTTCACCGCGGTCGACGGCGACACCATGAAGGTCGCCTGGCAGGTGATGGTCGACGGCAATCTCGACAATGTCGATGCCGACTACCAGGGCAAATATGCGTTCGCGACCTGCTATAATTCGGAAGAAGGCGTGAACGCGGCGGAAATGACCGCCAAAGAGCAGGACTGGGTGACGATCTTCAACATCAAGCGGATCGAAGAGGCGGTGAAGAAGGGCGACTTCAAGGAGATGGGCGGCGTACCCGTGATCGACGGCCGCCACGGCTCGCCCTACACCCGCTACGTGCCGGTCTCCAACAGCCCGCATGGCATGAATACCGCGCCGGACGGCATCCATATCGTGGCGAACGGGAAGCTCTCGCCGACGGTCACGGTGATGGATGTCAGGCTGTTCGATCAGTTGTTCGACGACAAGATCAAGCCGCGCGACGTCGTGGTGGCTGAGCCCGAGCTCGGCCTCGGGCCATTGCACACTGCTTATGACGGCAGGGGCAACGCCTACACCACGCTGTTCATCGACAGCCAGATCTGCAAGTGGAACATCGATCTGGCGAAACGGGCGTTCAAGGGTGAGCAGGTCGATCCGATCATCCAGAAGCTCGACGTTCACTATCAGCCCGGCCACAACCATACCTCGATGGGACAGACCAAGGAGGCCGACGGAAAGTGGCTGATCTCGCTGAACAAGTTCTCGAAGGACCGGTTCCTCAACGTCGGTCCGCTGAAGCCGGAAAACGACCAGCTGATCGACATCTCCGGCGACAAGATGAAGCTGGTTCATGACGGTCCGAGCTTCGCCGAGCCGCACGATGCGACCATCGTTCATCGCTCCAAGATCAATCCGATCTCGATCTGGGACCGCGCCGATCCGATGTTCTCCGACGCGGTGAAGCAGGCCAAGCTCGACGGCGTCAAACTGGAGGAAGAGTCCAAGGTGATCCGCGACGGCAACAAGGTGCGGGTCTACATGACGTCGACCGCGCCGACCTTCGGTCTGGAGAAATTCCAGGTCAAACAGGGCGATCAGGTCACCGTCTATGTCACCAACATCGACGCGGTGGAGGATCTCACCCACGGCTTCTGTATCGTGAACTACGGCGTCCAGATGGAAGTGGCGCCGCAGGCAACGGCCTCGGTCACCTTCTCGGCGGATAGGGCCGGCGTCTATTGGTACTATTGTTCATGGTTCTGCCACGCCATGCACATGGAAATGTCGGGCCGGATGCTGGTCGAGCCGAAGACAGTCTGAGGGACAACACGTGTCACTCTGGGTGCGTATGATTCCGGCGGCGATGTTCGCCGCCGGAGCTTGGAGTTCCGCCTTGGCCGAGACGATCAGCGTCGTGCCGACGCAATCGCTTCAGGCTGTGCTGGACCGCGCGCAGGATGGCGACGTCGTTGAACTGGCCGCAGGCGAACACAAAGGCGCGGTCAAGATCGACCACCGCCTGACGCTCGTTGGTCAACCCGGCGCGGTGCTCGCCGCGAACGGCTCCGGCACCGTGATCACGGTGACGGTCCCCGATGTGACGATTCGCGGTATCACGATCAGAGGCTCCGGCCGCGATCTGCAGACGATGGATTCCGGCATCTTCCTCGAGAAGGAGGCCGAGCGGGCGCTGGTCGAGAACAATCGCCTGGAAGGCAATCTGTTTGGAATCTATGTGCATGGCGCCGCGGGGTCGCGCGTCCAACGCAATGTCGTCGAAGGCCTGCGCAACATCCGGCTCAACGAGGCCGGCAACGGCGTCTCGGTCTGGAATGCGCCGGACGTGGTGATCGCCGAGAACACATTCCGCTACGGCCGGGACGGTATCTTCACCATCACCAGCAGCAAGGATCATTTCATCAACAACCGGTTCGAGAATGTCCGGTTCGCGGTGCATTACATGTACACCAACGACAGCGAGGTCTCCGGCAACGTCTCGATCGGCAATCACGGCGGCTACGCCATCATGTATTCCAACCGGCTCAAGATCCGCGGCAATATCTCCGATCGCGATCGCGACTACGGCCTGCTGTTCAATTATGCCAATTACGCCGCGATCGAGGGCAATTGGGTCACCGGCGGGTCGCTTGACAACATCGGAAGCGGCAAGGACGAAGGCGCCGACGACGAAAAGGGCATGTTGCCCGAGACCAAATCCGCACAGTCGCTGCACGACGGTCCGGAAAAATGCGTCTTCATTTACAACGCCAATCACAATCAGTTTCGCGACAACTGGTTCGAGCGTTGCGGCATCGGCGTGCATTTCACCGCCGGCTCCGAAGGCAACGAGATCACCGGCAACGCCTTCATCGGCAATCGCAACCAGGTGAAATATGTCGGCACCCGCGACCTCGACTGGTCGAAGGGCGGGCGCGGCAATTACTGGAGCGACAATCCGGCGTTCGATCTCAATGGCGACGGCATCGCCGACACCGCCTATCGCCCCAACGATCTGGTCGATCGCGTGCTGTGGACCGCGCCTTCGGCCAAGGTGCTGATCAACAGTCCCGCCGTACAAGTGTTGCGCTGGGCGCAGAGTCAGTTTCCCGCGCTCTATCCCGGCGGCGTGATCGATACTCATCCCTTGATCGCGCCGCCGCCAAAACCGTTGGCCGCACGGGTGCCGCGATGAACGCGACCATCTCGGTGAATGGCGTGGAGAAGAGTTATCGCGCGGTGCGCGCCTTGCGCAACGTCTCGTTCGAGCTTGTCCCGGGCCGGCTCAGCGCCTTGGTCGGGCACAATGGCGCCGGCAAGACCACGCTGATCAAGCTGATGCTGGGATTGATTCGGGCCGATCGCGGCGACATCCGCGTGCTCGGCGAAGACCCCGCGGCCGGCGAATTCTCGGCGCGACGGCTGCTCGGCTATCTGCCGGAGAACGTCGCCTTCAATGCCGCACTGACCGGGCGCGAAACCCTGGCGTTCTATGCCCGGCTGAAACAGATCAAGCCCGCGACGGCATGGCCGCTGCTCGAGCGCGTCGGCCTGGCTCCCGCCGCCGACCGCAAGGTCGGGACCTATTCGAAAGGCATGCGGCAACGCCTCGGCCTGGCGCAAGCGCTGCTCGGCCGGCCTCGCGTGCTGTTGCTCGACGAGCCAACCACCGGCCTCGACCCGGCGCTGCGCCAGACCTTTTACGAGATCCTCCACGAACTGCGCAACGACGGCGCCACCGTGCTGATCTCGTCGCATGCGCTCAATGAGCTCGAGGACCGCGCCGAACACGTCCTGATCATGAATCGTGGCCTGCTCGCCGCGCAAGGCACGATGGCGGAATTGCGCGCGATTTCGCAACTGCCGATCCGGGTCACGATCGATCTCGCGCCGGACGCCGGCACTGCGCCGGCCTGGTTGACGGGACCGCGCGGCACGGCGGCGCACGGTCATATCATGCTGGTTCAAGACGACGCGCAGAAGATGGATTTGCTGCGCGCCGCCGTCAACGATCCCCGCGTGCGGAACATCGAAATCGCGGCGCCGACGCTCGACGAACTCTACGCGCATTTCCTGAACAGCCAGGAGAATGCGGCATGAGGACCGTCGCCATCATCGCCGGAAAGGAAATTCAGGAAGGCTTGCGCAACCGCTGGGTGCTGGCGACGACACTGCTGCTGGCCGCGCTTTCCCTGTCTCTCACCTTCCTTGGCAGCGCGCCGACCGGCAACGTCGGTGTCGGCGCGCTCGACGTCGTCGTCGTCAGCCTGTCGAGCCTGACAATCTTCCTGTTGCCTCTCATCGCGCTTCTGATCTCGCATGACGCCGTGGTCGGCGAGATGGAGCGCGGCACCATGATTCTGCTGCTCAGCTATCCGGTCGGCCGCGGTCAGGTGATCCTCGGCAAATTCGTCGGCCACGTGCTGATCCTCGCCTTCGCTACCGTGATCGGCTACGGCGCCGCTGGCGTCGCGCTGATGCTGACCGGCACATCGTCGCTGGCCGCGAGCTGGTATGCCTTTGGCGCGATGCTCGGCAGTTCGATCATGCTGGGCGCGGTGTTCGTGGCGATCGGCTATCTGATCTCGAGCCTGGTGCGGGACCGCGGCACCGCGGCGGGACTGTCGATCGGCGTCTGGCTGCTGATGGTGCTGGTGTTCGACATGGCGCTGCTCGGCTTTCTGGTGGTCGACCAGGGGCGGATCATTTCGGGGCCGGTGCTCAATGCGCTGTTGTTCCTCAATCCGACCGATCTCTATCGGCTGACCAACCTGACCGGCTTCAATGTCAGCCAGTTTGCCGGCATGGCCGGACTCGCCGGCAGCACCAATCCCGGGCTTGCGCCGCTGCTGCTCGGCCTGTCGGTCTGGATTGCGGTGCCGCTAGGACTGGCGATGCTGTCCTTCGCGCGGAGGGAGCTATGAAACTGCGGTTGATCTGGGCCATTGCCGCCGTCATCCTTCTTACCGGCTGCAAGCAGGACGCGGCAGAGGCGCCGCTGCCTCCGCCGGTGGCGCTCAACGCCGATGCGATGGGCGTCTTCTGCGGCATGAATCTGACGGAGCATCCCGGCCCGAAGGGACAGATCATCACCGCAAGCCGGATCGATCCGTTCTGGTTCAGCTCGGTCCGCGACACCGTCGCTTTCACCTTGATGCCCGACCAGCCCCGCGATATCCGCGCGATCTATGTCTCCGATATGGCGCGCGCGCCGAGCTGGGAGCTGCCCGGCGAAACCAACTGGATCGATGCCCGCAAGGCGTTCTTCGTAATCGGCAGCCGCAAGCAGGGCGGCATGGGCGCTGCCGAAGCGGTGCCGTTCGGCGAGCGGGCTGCCGCGGATGCGTTTGCCGCTGCCAACGGCGGTCAGGTCGTGACATTCGACAAGATTCCCAGCGACTATGTGCTCGGCAGCGACCCACCCGCGGGTCCGGGCGAGAATGATCATTCCAACGCGCGAACCAATTGACGAGGACCGGCCGATGCTGAACCAAGCTCTCACCCGCCGACGGATGATCACAATTGCAGCGGCCGCCGCCGGGTCGGTCGTTCTGGGAAGCGCGCGCGCTGCACGCGCCGGCGAGCCCGTACGCTGGCAGGGTACGGCCCTCGGCGCGCAAGTTTCGATCGAGATCCATCATCCGGATCGCGTCGAGGCGGCGCGGTTGATCGACCTGAGTCTGCGCGAGGTGCGGCGGCTAGAACGACAATTCAGCTTGTACCAGCCGGATTCCGCGATCTGCGAACTCAATCGCAGCGGCGTCCTTGTGGCGCCCGACGTCGACATGGTGACGCTGCTGCGGGCATCGCTCGACTTCGCCGACCTTACCGGTGGCGCGTTCGATCCCACGGTGCAGCCACTGTGGCGTCTCTATGAAGAGCATTTCTCATCGGAACGTCCGGATCCCGCGGGACCGGCTCCGGCAAGGCTGGCTGAAGCCTTGGCGAAGGTGGGCCACGACGGGCTGCGCGTCACGGCCGACCGCGTCGTCCTGCTCAAACGCGGCGCAGCGTTGACGCTGAACGGAATCGCGCAGGGTTTTGCGACCGATCGCGTGGTCGAACTGTTGCGCGGCGCGGGCCTCTCGACGACGCTAGTCGATATGGGCGAGATCCGCGCGATCGGTGCGCGGCCGGACGGCGCGCCGTGGCGTATCGGCCTCGCCGATCCGGAAAAACCCGGTGCATTGACCGAGACAGTCGAGATTATCGACCGTGCCGTCGCAACCACGGCCGCGGCCGGCTTCCGCTTCGACCGCGATGGCCGGTTTACCCATCTGTTCGACCCGGCCACGGGACGCAGCCCCGCGCTGTACCGCACGATCAGCGTGCTCGCGCCAACCGCCACGGAGGCGGACGCGCTCTCTACGGCTTTGAGCCTGATGTCGCTGTATCGAGTCGAGGAGATCGTGCGGTCACGACGGGGCGTGCAGGCTCGCGTCGTCGATTTGAATGGTAGATTGACTACTTGCGGAGCCTGAGGCTCGTCAGCCTCCCAAAATTGAATTAGATGCCGGTCTACACCCTGCCGTTGTGCACGAATTCCCTGTTCTTTGAACTAATTTCCCTGAAATTTTCTCTAGGGACGCATGGGATGTCGCTGCGGCAGAGGGACTGAGGATCGTTCAATCGACTCCGACATTCTCGAATTCACACGGTTCCCTGCAAAATTCCCTGTTTGCAGGGAATTTGTGCGGAGGCAGGTGCGATCAGCACTGCGTCGCCAGCCAGGGAGTTTCGAATTCTTCTCCAAATGAAGAAATGCCTGGCAGACAGTGGGTTCTCTAATCGATGCCTAAGCTCCGGAGACCGGAGAACAGAACCACTGCGGGTTACTGGCGGCGGTCGATGTGAGACGCCCAATGGGAAGACAAAGACTCCAAATCGGACAAGAATCGCGCATCTGGAATTGCTAGGGGAAGTGCTTCAGCTAGAGATCTCTCGGACGAGATTCATTGTTAGATTCAGCCCGCCATATATCGAATCATCTCGCGGGGACTGGCGCTATGGCCCGTTGCCCGCGCCGTCGCTCAATCGTGATCTCCGCCAAAATCGACATAGCGATCTCTTCCGGCGTGATGGCGCCGAGATCGAGACCGGCAGGCGCCTTGATGCGGTCGATGGTCAATGCGTCGATGCCATCCGCGATCAGCTTCTTGCGCAGGGCGGTCATCTTGCGGCGGCTGCCGACGAACGCGTGATACAGGGCGTCGATTGACACCGCCGAGCGCAGTGCCGCTTCGTCGCCCTTGCCTTGTGTCGACACCACGATGAACCGCATCGTCTGATTCAGGTCTTCGAGTTGATAGCCATCGATCAACATATCCGCGTCTGGCGCAGCCGCCCGGTCGCCCGCTGGCGCGGCCACAGTGACGTGGTAACCGAGCTGGCGCGCCTGCGTAGCCAGAGCCATCGCAACCGGGCTGGCGCCGAGCACGACCAGCGAGGGATGCGGCAGCACCGGTTCGACGAAGATGTCCATGGTGCCCTTGCTCGGGCACATGTTGCTGGCGAAGCGTACGCCGTCGCGATCGTCGCCCGGCCGGACGCCGAGTTCGGCGAGCAGGTTTTCCGGCTGCACCGAGACCATCCGCGGCTGGCCATCGGCCAGCGCTTCGCGCGCCGCTTTCAGCACCGCGCCACGGGCGCAGCCGCCGCCGATCCAGCCGGCGGCGATCGATCCGTCCGGACGGATCACGGCCTTGGCGCCAGCCTTCGCCGCCGTGACCGAGACGGTGCGGACCACGGTGGCGAGCACGAAGCTTTGCTCCGCGGCCTTCAGTTCGGATACCAGATCCATCACGTCGACATGGACGGTCATCGGCACCTCCGTCACAGTTTTGCCAGATAGGGTTCGAGCGCGGCGAGACTCTTCAAAGTATGCGCGGGCGCGTAGAGATCGACATAAGGCAGGGCGGCCTTGATGCCGGCGGCTTCCGGCGCATAGCCCTCCCAGCCGATCATCGGATTGAGCCAGACGATGCGGCGGCAGCGCCGCGCCAATTGCGCCATCTCGCGGCCGAGCAGGGAGGCGTCGCCGGTCTCGTAGCCGTCCGACACGATCATCACGCAAGTCCGCGAATGGATCACCCGGGGGGCGTGCCAGCGATTGAACGTCTGCAGCGATTCCCCGATTTTGGTCCCGCCGCCGGCACCCTGCGCCAGCATCGACAGCCGATCCAGCGCGCGCGCGGCATCCTTGTCCTTCATCGCGTCGGAGACGTGGGCGAGCCTGGTGTGAAACAAGAACGCCTCGGCCTCGCGGAATTCGTCGAGCACGCCGTGGATGAAACGCAGGAACACGCCGGTGTACATGCTCATCGAGCCGGAGGCGTCGAGCAGGATGACGAGTCGCAGCGGCTTCGGCTTGTGCTGGCGTTTCACCAAATGGATCAGCACGCCGCCATCGCTGATATTGGCGTGGATGGTGCGCCGCAGATCGAGCCGATAGCCGCGCCGGCGCGCCAGATCGCGACGCGTCAGCCGCGTCCGCATCGCCTTGGCAAGCCGCGCGGCGACGGCATGCGCCTGTTCGATCCCTGCCGGATTGGCGAGCTTGCGGAAATCCGTCTCGGCAAGACTCTCCGTGCGCGAGGCGCCTTCGCTGCGGCCGTCGCCGGCCTGATTGTCGGAGGCGTCGTCGGTCGATGGAATCTGGTCGGTCGCGGCCTGCGTGCCGCGCTGCTGCGAGATGTCCTGCAGGCTCTTCAGCGACGGATTGTTGGCGGCTTTCGTCGAGCCGGTGGTGAGCGAGCGCGATCGCACCCGCGTGCCCAGCCAGAACGCATCGAAGATGCCGTCGAACTTGTCCCAGTCCGATTTGCGCGCCGAGAACAGCGATTTGAATGCCGCGCGCAGCAGCGCGGGCTTTTCGGCATAGCCGGCGGCGATCAGCGAGGCGGCGTCCTGGCCCTCGCGCAATCCGACCGGGAAGGCGGCATCGCGCAGCGTGCGCAGGAACGCCGCGAGCCTCTGCGAGATCAGGCGGGAGACCTGGTCCATCTCTTCGAGCGTGGGAGGCGCGCCGCAGCAGCTCATGCCACCTTCCCCAAGAGCCGCGCGGTGACTTCCGGCTTGAACTTCGCCTTGTCCTCATGGGTTTTCAGCAGGCACATCAAGGTCTCGTGCACGGTGTCCGGTGCATCGTGCAGGTCGCGAACGTCGAGCCCGACCAATGCGGCCGCCCAATCCAGCGTTTCGGCGACGCCCGGCACCTTGCGCAGATCCTCCTTGCGGATCGATTCGACCAGTCGGGCGATCTGCAACGACAACGACGCGCCGGCGCCGGCGACCCGCGCCATGATGATACGGGCCTCGCGATCGACGTCGGGATAGTCGACATAGTGATAGAGGCAGCGCCTTCGCAACGCGTCGGACAGTTCACGGGTGCCGTTCGAGGTCAGCACCACATGCGGGATCGAGGTCGCCACGATGGTGCCGAGCTCGGGGATCGAGACCTGGAAGTCGCTCAACAGTTCCAGCAGGAACGCTTCGAATTCCTCGTCGGCGCGATCGACCTCGTCGATCAGCAACACCGGCGGTTTTGCTCGCCGGATCGCCGCGAGCAGCGGCCGTTCCAGGAGATACTTCTCAGAAAAAATCTGATCCTCGATCGCGGACGCGCCCTGACCCTGATGCGCCTGGATTGCCAGTAATTGCCGCTGGTAGTTCCATTCATAAAGCGCCGCGGATTGATCCAGCCCCTCATAGCATTGCAGCCGGATCAGCTCGGTGCCGTGCAGCGAAGCCAGCGCCTTCGCGACCTCGGTCTTGCCGACGCCGGCTTCGCCTTCCAGCAGCAGCGGACGCTTCAACAATTGCATCAGCGAGACCGCGGTGGCCAGCTCGCCATCGGCAATATAGCCGGCGACGGCGAGCCGTTCCGCGATCTGGTCGCGGTCCTTCATTACGCCGCCAGCGCGCCGAGGTTCTTCGCCGCCTGCCAGTTGCGCCAGAAGTCGTGCGGCATCTGGATATGCGTCGAACCCAGGAACGAGAAGGCGTCGTTGACCGCGTTGGAAAATGCCGGCACGCCGCCGACATTCGGGCTTTCGCCGACGCCCTTCGCGCCGATCGGATGATGCGGCGAGGGCGTCACGGTGAAGTCGGTTTCCCAATGCGGGGTTTCGACCGCGGTCGGCATGAAGAAATCCATGAACGAGCCGGTGACGACGTTGCCGGCGTCATCGTAGCGGATCTCCTGGCCCATCGCGATGGCGAAGGCTTCGGTGAGGCCGCCATGGATCTGGCCCTCGATGATCATCGGGTTGATCCGGGTGCCGCAATCGTCCAGCGCGTAGAAGCGGCGGATCTTGTAGACGCCGGTGTCGACGTCGATGTTCATCACGCAGATATAGGCACCAAACGGATAGGTCATGTTGGGCGGATCGTAGTAGCTCACCGCTTCCAGCCCCGGCTCCATGCCGGGCGGCACCGCGTGATAGGCGGCCCAGCACAGATCCTTCATCGACTTGAACTTCTCCGGCAATCCCTTGACCCGGAAACCGTCGATATCCCATTCCAGATCGTCTTCGTGGACTTCCAAGAGCCAGGCCGCGATCATCTGCGCCTTCGCCTTGATCTTCCGCGCCGCCATCGCAATCGCGGCGCCTGCCACCGGCGTCGAGCGCGAGCCGTAGGTGCCGAGCCCATAGGGCGCGGTGTCGGTGTTGCCTTCCTCGATCTTGATGTCGTCGGCGGGAATCCCGATCTCGGTGGCGATGATCTGCGCCCAGGTGGTCTCATGCCCCTGACCGGTGCTCTTGCTGCCGACCCGGGCGATACCCGCGCCGGTTGGGTGCAGCCGAATTTCGCAGCTATCGAACATCGCGATGCCGAGAATGTCGCAGTTTTTCGAAGGGCCGGCGCCGACGATCTCGGTGAAGAACGACACGCCGACGCCCATGATCTCCCGGGTCTCGCCGCGCTTGAACGCCTCGCGCAGACTGGCCTGTTCGCGGCGCAGCCCGGCATAGTCGACGCTCTCCATCATCTTCTTCATCGCGGTGTGGTAGTCGCCGGAATCATATTCCCAGCCCAGCGCGGAGTGATAGGGAAACTGCTCGGCCTTGATGAAATTCTTCAAGCGCAGTTCGGCGGGGTCCATGCCGAGCTTCTGCGCCAGGATATCCATGCCGCGTTCGATGCAATAGGCCGCCTCCGTCACCCGGAACGAGCAGCGATAGGCGACGCCACCGGGCGCCTTGTTGGTGTAGATGCCGTCGACCGATACATGCGCGGTCGGGATGTCGTAGGAGCCGGTGACAATGTTGAAGAAGCCGGCCGGCCATTTCGACGGATCGGCGCAGGCGTCGAACGCGCCATGATCGGCCAGCACGTGGACGCGTAGCCCGGTGACCTTGCCGTCCTTGGTGGCGGCGAGTTCGGTGGTCATGTGATAGTCGCGGGCGAACGAGGTGGCGGTGAGGTTTTCGATCCGGTCCTCGACCCATTTCACCGGCTTGCCGGTGACGATCGAGGCCACCGCCGCGCAGATGTAGCCCGGATAGGCGCCGACCTTGTTGCCGAAGCCGCCGCCGACGTCCGGCGAGATCACATGAATCTTCTGCTCCGGAATTTTCGCGATCAGCGCCACCACGGTGCGGATCACATGCGGCGCCTGGAAGGTGCCCCAGATCGACAGCTCGCCGCTGATCTTGTCGAACGAGCAGACGCACTGGCAGGTTTCCAGCGGCGAGGGATGGGTGCGGTGATAGGAGATCATCTCCTTGATGGTCACGTCGGCCTTGCGGAACGCGGCGTCGGTCAGATCCTTGTCGCCCACGGTCCATTCGAACACATGGTTGTGGTGCTTGCGCGGTCCGTGCGCGCCGGTGGTCTTGCCGGCGAGATCCTCGCGCAGCACGGGGGCATCGGCATCCATCGCGTGAAACGGATCGATCACCACCGGCAGCGGCTCGTATTCGACCTCGACCGCGTTGATGCCGTCATCGGCGGCGTAGCGGTCGGTGGCGACCACGAAAGCGACTTCCTGATTCTGGAACAGCACCTTGCCGTCGGCCAGCACCATCTGCACGTCGCCGGCCAGCGTCGGCATCCAGGCGAGATTGACGGTCTTCAGTGTCTCGGCGGTGATCACGGCCAGCACGCCCGGGATCTTCATCGCTGCTTCCGAATTGATCGATTTCACCCGCGCATGGGCATGCGGCGAGCGGACGAAATCGCCGTGCAGCATGCCGGGCAGTTTCAGATCGTCGACATAGTTGCCCTTGCCCTGGGTGAAGCGGGCGTCCTCGACCCGCTTGCGCTTGCAGCCCATGCCTTCGAGCTTGGCTTCGCGTTGTTCCCGCGTGGGAGTCATGTCGTTCATTCCGCTGCCTCCTGGTATTGAACGCCATTGATCTTGGCGGCGGCGTACTGGATCGCCTTGACGATGTTCTGATAGCCGGTGCAGCGGCAGATGTTGCCGGAGATCCCCATCCGGATTTCCGCCTCGGTCGGCGATGGGTTTTCCTGCAGCAGGCGCTGCGCGCGCAGAATCATGCCGGGGGTGCAGAAGCCGCATTGCAGCCCGTGCATCATCCGGAAACCTTCCTGCAGCGCCGATAGCGTGCCGTCGGCGTTGGCGACGCCCTCGATCGTGGTGATCGAGGCGCCCTCAGCCTGCACCGCGAAGATGGTGCAGCTCTTCACCGACATGCCGTCGAGATCGACAGTGCAGGCGCCGCAATGCGTGGTCTCGCAGCCGATATGGGTCCCGGTGAGCTGCAGGTTTTCCCGGATGAAGTGCACCAACAGCGTGCGCGGCTCCACCAGGCCTTCGACCTCGGCGCCGTTCACCTTCATCGTGACATGGGTCTTTGCCATTGGGTTCTCCCTTACTTCGTCAGTGCGGCGGCGCGCGTCAGCGCCCGCGTCACCATGATGCCGCCGACATGCTTGCGGTATTCGACCGGACCGCGCGCATCTGCGGCCGGCGCCATAATCGCGACCGCGGCGGCCGCCGCCTGCTTCAGGGTGGCCGGATCGAGGCTGGTGCCGACCACCAGCCGCGCCGCCTCGGTGGCGAGCAGCGGGGTCTCGTGGACATTGGTCAGGCCGATCGCACAGCTGGCGACCTTGCCACCCGACATCGTCAGCACCACGGCTGCCGCCGCGGTAGCGTAGTCGCCGATTTTGCGCTTCAGTTTCTCGTAGGCGTAGCCGTGCCCGGCGGCGGGGACGGGAATCGAGATCGATGTCAGGATTTCGCCGGGCTCCAGCGCGGTGAAATAGGCGCCCTGGTAGAATTCGGAGGCCACGACCTCGCGGGCGCCGTTCGGTCCTTCGAGCCTGTAGCTGGCACCCAGTGTCATCATCAGCGCCGGCATGTCGTTGCCGGGATCGCCATTGGCGACATTGCCGCCGATCGTGCCCATATAGCGCACTTGGGGATCGGCGATCAGCAACGCGGTTTCGTGCAGAATCGGCAACGACCGGGCGATTTCGTCCGAGGCCAGCAACTCGTGTTGGGTCGTCATGGCTCCAATGCTGACCCGATCGCCGTCGCGGTGAATACCCTTGAGAGCGGCGATGCCGTGCAGGTCGACCAGATGGTCGGGGCTGGCCAGCCGCAATTTCATCATCGGGATCAGGCTGTGGCCGCCGGCCAACGGGCGGGCTTCGTCGCCCAGCGACGATAGCAATTTTATCGCATCGGCCACGCTCGCGGGCCGGTGATAGCTGAATGAGCCAGGAATCATCGCTGGTCCTCCCCTTGGTCTCGTCCCTGATCGTCCCGCTGCGCGAGGCGCGTTGCCGATTGCGCGCGGACGTTGCGGCTAGGCTGATAGCTGCGAATTTTCCGCGCAAGTCGGCGCCGGCGACGTCGACACAAGTCGCGATGAATTTTCACGAGTTGCGGGCCTTTGCGCACGAACTGCGTCAGCCCAAATGACCTATCCGGGAATCAATGCGATGCTGCGCTGCGTTTCTGGAGCCCGAGCCGCGCCTTGACCTCGGCGATCTTGGCGCGGCTGACCGGCACGCGGTGCGGCGAGGCGCCGCCGAGCTCTATAATGGCGCCGTCGCCCTCCTTGCGCACGAAGGACACGTGCGGAATCGCCACGATATGGCTACGGTGCACGCGCACGAACAGGCTGGGGTCGAGCTGGGCTTCAGCCTCGGAAATCGACCATGGGCACATTCGCTCGCGGGTGCCGTCGTGCACCCTCGTATAATGAGCGTCGGCGCGGATGCTGCGAACGTCGGTGGAGTCGATAAAGTGGGTGCCGTCGGCGCCCTCGACCGGCAGTCGCGATGCCGGCACCGGACGCGGTTGACCGAGGCCGCCGAGCGGGGCCGAGATCACGCGCTGCCCTGACGCCGCGCCCGGCCTCGGCTCTGCGGGCGCAATTTCGGGCTGCGCGAACATCGCTGGCGCCACGCTGTGGGAACTCAGCGCCCGCGCCGGCTGACGGCGCGAATCCGGCACCAGCGACAGCAGGAAGCCAGCCGCGATGACGAAGCACAGCAGTGCGACGACCAGCGCCAGCACTTGCTGCGATGCGGCGAGCCCGCCGAGATGGCGGTGCGCGGTCTCCGACAGCGGCACGAAATGCATGCCGTACATCGCAGTGTAATGCATGCCGGACACCGCAAGTCCGAACGCTACCGCGCTGACCAGCAGCGGCAGGCCGTCCTGCCTGGCCAGGAATACCCGCAGCCCGCCATAGGCGGTGACGATCGCGATCAGCAGCGACAGCACGATCATCGAGACATCGTGCTCGATTGCGAAATTGCCGGCCAGCCCGTGAATCCCGACATAATGCATGCTGGCGATCCCGGCGCCGAGCAGCACTGCGGAGGACGCCACCCGCAGCAGCGACGGATCGCCGATGCTGACGAAGAACAGCGAGACGCCGACCACCAGCGCGCAGATCAGGAACGAGACAATGGTCGGCAGCACCAGATAGAGGGTGTCGGCCGGGATCGGCGCCGCCAGCATGCCGATGAAATGCATCGTCCAGATCCCGATTGCCAGGAAGGACGCCGCCCCCGCCAGCAGGGTGCGCGGGCTGACGCCCGGCGTGCCGCGAATCCGCGCGGCGAGGCCGAAGCCGGTGTAACCGCCCAGAATTGCGATCACCACCGACAGCGCAACGAGATAAGGATCGTGTCCTGCGAACATGATCGTGTTGGCCGCCCGTTTCTACGGGCGTGCCACCTCCCGCACGGAATCTTATATGGTCGATGACCGAGATGACAACGTATAGACGGCTGCCCGGGGTGAGCGCGCTATGCGAGCAGATCCACCAATCGAACGTGCAAGCTCCGCTCCTTGTCAAAGCCGGGGCAGAGACCAAGAGAGCCGCGGGTATCGCTATTCGCGAAATTGCCGGTCGCTCGAACAATTGCAGCGTATCGCTTCAAAAGTCTCCAATCGGAAATTTCGGGAAATTTGCAGAAATTATCTCGATATTTCATTGGTCTTTTTCGAATCCGGAATGTCGTGGCTCGAAACCTCAAAGCCCAGCCAGGCTCAGGTCACGGCTCGGCCGGATGCTCGACTTACTCTTCCGCCAAAGGCGATAGGCGAATCGGAATGCGTGTTTCCAGCCAAGCGGCCAGACGAAGCAGTCGGCGGTCGCTCAGTTTGCGAGCGACAAGCTGAACACCCACTGGCAGATCCGCACCCGCCGGCCATACCGGGTAAGACAGCGCTGGGGCATGCAGTCCGTTGAAGGCCGGCGTGTAGGGGTTCCACGAAAACCAGTTCGGATCGTGCCAGCCCTCGGGAACGTTGCGGCCGGCGCCGAAGGCGGTGATCGGCACAGTAGGCATCAGCAGCACATCCACCGTCTCGAACAGGGCGGCGAGTGCCGCCCCATGCGCGTCGCGGCGCTGCATCAGGGCAAAGTAGTCCTGCAGGTCAGGTTCGCCGACCGCATCGGCGCATTCGACCAGAGCCGGATCGAGCAGCGCGCGGTCCTTGGCGGCGATCCCGCGCACGATCTGGGCGCAAGCGAGCTCGTACAGTTCTTGTCCGACTACAGATGCGTTACGAACGTCGAAATCTACCTCGCGCAGGTGAAGCCCTTCGGCACGAAGTGTTGCCGCGACGAGATCGACACCGGCCCGCACGATGGGAGCGGAGTCGCTCCATTGCGCGGGATCGAGCAACCCGATGCGCAGATTTTCGATCGGAGACTCGCCGGCAGCGCGTGCTTCGGCGCTCTCACTCACCGAAGTCCAGTCGCTCGCCGAACTGCCGCCAACGATCTGCAGCGCTTCGATCATGTCGGTGCTGCTGATCCCCAGAGGGCCGACATGCGCCGTGTTGGAAAAGTGGCTCGGAAACGGCACCACCGGGATCAGGCCGAAAGTGGGCTTGAGACCGAGGATGCCGCTGAAGGCGGCGGGAATTCGCACCGAGCCGCCAGCATCGCTGCCGAACGAGACGCGCACCACCCCGGCGGCGACGGCGGCGGCGCAACCGCCGCTGCTGCCTCCCGGAGTCAGGTCAAGGTTCCATGGATTGCGGGTGATGCCGAAGCCGGGGCTGTCGGTGACGCCCTTCCAGTTGAATTCCGGCGCTCTGGTTTTTCCGAGCAATACGGCGCCAGCCGCTTCGAGGCGGGCGACGAACACCGTGCTCGCGGGCGCCGGTGCAGTCGAGGTGGTCAGCGAAGCGCGCCGGGTCGGCCAGCCTTGTACAGCCGCAAATTCCTTGACCGTTACCGGCATCCCATCGAGGTCGCCAGTCGGCTGCCCGGACCGCCAGCGCTGCTGCGAGCGATGGGCTGCGGCCAGTGCGCGATCCGGATCGAGCAGCGCGAAGGCATTGGTCGGCGCTGCTACCCGCTCGGCATGTTCAAGCGCTGAGCGAGTGACGTCGACGGGCGACAACTCACCTCGTCGATACTGGCGGCGTAGCTCCGCGAAGGATTGCTGATGGATCACCGATGGCTTCCCAAGCGACATGGCCGTATTTGGCGGCCGGGACTCAGAGCATCAGCCGAGCAGGGTCGATGATGCGCAATTGCTTGCCTTTGACCTCAATCACACCTTCACCGCGAAGGCGCTTGAGCGTGCGCGTTACCGTCACCCGCGAGGCCCCGGTCATGGCGGCGATCTGCTCGTGGGTGAGTGAGATGCCGATCACCGTGACGCCGTTCTCCGAAACACCATAGAGTTCGGCGAACCGGGTCAGGAGCTCGGCGATACGGTTCTCTGGCTTGGGCGAAGCCAGATACTGCGCGCGGATGCCAAGCACGCGCTGCTTCATCGATGTGATGCGCAGCAGCGCCACCGCAAATTCGGGAAATCCCCGAAAGATTTCTGCCATGCCGTTGGCGTCGAAGGCGATGACCTCGGTGTCCTCGAGGGCAACGGCGGAGGAAAAGCGCGGACGACCATCGAAGGCGGCGCCTTCGCCGCAGATCGCCCATTGCCCCATCACCTCGAGGACGAATTCCGAACCATCCTGCCGGAAGGCGGAGATTTGAACGCGCCCCTTCAGGATGAAATAGAAGCGGGAGTCGATCTCACCCTGATGATAGAGAGACTCACCCTTCTGATAAGTGCGTCGCTTGCCAAGATGCGCCGCCCGAATCAAGGGACCGGCGACAGCATTGTCGATCCGCCAAGTTTCGGTGGAGCGCGATCTGGGCAGGGCGCCAATCTTCCGTGGGGAGCGAATCGGATTACCTCGCGGCGGCGACGGCCTTGATTTCGATCAGCATGTTGGGGCGAGCCAACGACGCGATACCGAG
Organism: Rhodopseudomonas sp.; assembly: GCF_013377015.1. Classification (GTDB taxonomy): domain Bacteria; phylum Pseudomonadota; class Alphaproteobacteria; order Rhizobiales; family Xanthobacteraceae; genus JARJEH01. Next base: position 196,296 of record NZ_JACABA010000005.1, read on the forward strand.
GATGGTCCAGGCGGGAAAGTCGCTGGTGATGAACTCATCCTTGATCTCCCGGAACACGGTCAATTGTTCGTCGATCCGGACATGATAGGATACCAACTCAACCAGATCCTGGAAACCCAGGCCCTCATGCTTGAGGATGGCGCCGAGCCGGGTGAAGGCCAGGCGAATCTGTTCCGCCGCGGTTTCCGGCACCGTGCCGTCCGGACGAATGCCAACCTGGCCGGCGATGAAGACCAGCCCGTTGGCCTTCACGGCTGGCGAATATTTGAACAGGTCGAAGACCTTGTTGCCGCCGAAGGTCGGATCATTTTCCGGTAGGCGCAGGCGTTGAATCTTGCTCATCGAATTGACCTCAATTGAGTTTTACGGATGGGATCGGGAGATAGCAAGGATCAGATACGTGCGTTGGGCGGCAGCGGCATTCCAAGCAGCGCGCGCCCGTAGAGTTCGGCAGCCGGGTTGGCCTGCATCAGGAAGTGCGCGGCCATGCTGTGCAGGTCGCGGAAGTAGCGTTCGACCGGCCCGAGCGGCAGCAGGCTGCCGCCGAGGTTTCGAACCAGATCGTTGCTCGCGGCCAGCGCCGTGTCGCAGATGGTGGGACCGTTGGCGCGATAGCGGGTTCGCTGTTCGATGCTGAATTCCTTGCCGGCAACGGCCTGGTCCCACATTTCATCGACGTCATGCATGAGCTGGTTGAAAGCCATGTCGATCTTGCTTGCCGCCTTGCCGAGTTCGGCCAGCGAGAACCGGTCTTCGGTCTGCGGCGAGTTGAGGCCGGCGGGGATCCGCTTCTTCACCGTCTCGATGTAGATATCCAGCAATCCCGAAGCGACGGCGACGATCGGCGCCGCGACCGACATTACGAACAGGCTGGTATGCGGGATGCTGTACATCGGGCCGCGGTTGCGCTCGGTGCCGGGCACCTGCGCGCGTTGCAGGTCCAGCCACTTCAGCGTTCGATAAGCGGGGACGCGTTCGTCGCTCAGATAGACGTCCTTGCTGCCGGTGCCCTGCATTCCGAAAACGTTCCAGCTATCGTGATCGATCCGGAAGCTCGCTTGCGGGACGAGCAGGAGACGCTGTTCCTTGCCGCCCTCCTGGGTTGGGACCTCGACCAGTACGGCTGCCCAATCCGCCACGTCGATGCCCGACGCATAGGTCCACTTGCCAGTGATGCAGTAGTGTCCGTCCTCGAGAACGGCGTCAACGCCGCGGCCGACATTGCCCGTTAGCGCGATCACCACCGCGTCCTTGCCGCCGTGGAACACTTCGTCTTGCGCGGCGACCGGGAACATCCCGGCCATCCAGGGGTGCAGGCCGGCCAGGCTCAGGATCCAGGCGGTGGCGCTGTCGCCGCGAGCGATTTCCCGTGCCACGCGCCACAGCACCGAAGGTCGCATGCCGTAGCCGCCGTTCTCGACCGACTGACAGATACGAAAGAAACCAGCTTCGCGCAGCCGCCGCGCGACATCGTCCGAAATCCGCTTGCTGGAGTCGTGGCTGGCACCGACTTCCTTCAGCAGCGGAATGAGGTCGCGGGCCGACGCGATGAGCGAGTCGGCGGTGGGAGCGGCCGATACGGAAATCTGATTCATGAACTCCTCGCAAAATTTAACGGATCAGACAGCGACGGTGGTGAGAAATGTTGCATCAGGCGGCGAGGGCTACGTCGCCGTATTTGCCGGCTGCATAGATCAGCGCCGGCGCCACCGGGTCGGCGGCGGCCATCTCGACGACGGCGCCGTAGATGACGGTGTGGTCGCCCGCCCGGTGCGCCGTGTCGACGCGACAGGCGAAGGACGCGTTGGCCCCAACCAGTACGGGTGCCATGTCGTTCAAGATCCATTGCGCGGGAGATTGGTCTTGCGGTGAGCCGCCGTAGTGGCGGGAAATGTCGTCCTGCCCGGCGGCGAGCACGTTGACCGAAAACGCGCCTTTCTGAAGCATTATGGGCAGCAGCCGGCTCTCGTTTCGGACGCAGACAAGGAGCAGCAAGGGATCGAGGCTGACAGCGGTGACGGCGTTGGCGGTGATCGCCGCGACGCCGTCTTCGGTCCTCGCGGCGATCACGGTGACGCCGGTGACGAACCGCCCCATCAGGGTGCGGAATCGCTGTTGCGGGGTGAGCATGGCGGCCTCCACCAGAGCTGGCGTGCTGAATTCTTGCTCACTCTAGGGCCCGACGCACGGCAATGTCTGTATCCGCGGATACGGCGCCGGCAGGTTCGGCGGCGGAAGTTTTGTATATGACGATACAGACTTGCCTGAGGTCGCTACCTAGATTGACTACTTCGTCGTTTCCGACGCTCGGTCCCGGAACAACGGGGACGTGGCATGGGGAAGCACCGGAACGGTTACTGCCGCGCGTCGACCGTTCCTCCTTTGACGCGCCTCAACGGGGAGTTCGCAGTATGCGAGGTATGCTTAAGATGACGATTGGCGGCATTGCGCTCGCCATCGGCGTGATGAGTTCGGCGATTGCCGCCGATCCGATCAAGGTCGGCTCCGTCCTCTCGGTCACCGGCCCGGCTGCCTTCCTCGGCGATCCGGAATTGAAAACCCTGCAGATGTATGTCGATGATCTCAACAACCAGGGCGGGTTGCTGGGGCGGCCTCTGCAACTGGTGCACTATGACGATGGCAGCGACGCCAACAAGGCGAACGCATTCGCCAAGCGCTTGATCGAGGATGACAAGGTCGACTTCATCGTCGGCGGGACCACCACCGGGTCAACGATGTCCATGGTGCCGTTGATCGAGAAGGCCGGCGTGCCGTTCATGTCTCTCGCGGGCGCCGTGGTCGTGGTCGAACCGGTCAAGAAATGGGTGTTCAAGGCGTCCACCACGGATCGTATCGCCGCTGAGCGCGTGCTGACGGACATGAAGAAGCACGGAATCACCAAGATTGCGCTGCTCTCCGATACTGCCGGCTTTGGTCAATCGGGCAAGGCGCAGACCGAGTTGGTCGTCGCCAAATACGGCATCACGCTGGTCGCCAACGAGACCTACGGTCCCAAGGACACTGACGCCAGTCCGCAGCTCACCAAGATCCGCAACACACCTGGCGTCGAAGCGATCTTCGTGTTCGGTTTCGGTCAGGGCCCTGCGATCGTGACCAAGAACATCAAGCAGCTTGGCATCACCCTGCCGGTCTATCACGCTCACGGCGTGGGTTCCGAGGAGTTCATCAAGCTGGCGGGCCCGGCGGCGGAGGGCGTTCGCGCGCTGGCGCCGGCGCTGATGATCGCCGACAAGTTGCCGAACAGCGATCCGCAGAAGCCGGTGGTGAGTGCTTATGTCAAAGCCTTTGAGGGGCGCTGGAAGGAGCATGTCTCGATGTTCGGCGGCCAAGCGCACGACAATTTCTTCATCGTCGTCGACGCGGTCAAGCGCGCCGGGACCGTCGACAAGGAGAAGGTCCGGGATCAGATCGAAGCAACCAAGAAATACATCGGCACTGGCGGCGAAGTGAACATGACGGCCGCGGACCACATGGGGCTTGATATGTGGTCGCTGCGCATGCTCGAAGTAAAGAATGGAGCCTGGGTGGAAGCCCAGTAGAGATCCGTCATTCGCCGGGTTATCGGCGGCGCGCCGGCCTCACCTGCGCGCCGTTCCATCGGATCGAGCCTGCCCCGCGGAGGCGCCTGTCGATGCTCGCCCAGTTACTTCAGTATCTGTTTTCCGGTCTGACGATAGGCGCCACCTATGCACTCGCGGCACTCGGTTTTACCATCATCTACAACGCCAGCGGGGTGATCAACTTCGCTCAAGGCGAGTTCATCATGCTCGGAGGCATGCTCGCCGTCTATTTCACCGACGCCGGCCTGCCGATGGCAGTCGCCCTGCCGCTCGCGGTCCTGATCCCGTCTTTGGCCGGACTGTTGATGGCGCGGCTGACGATCGAACCGATCAAAGGGGCCGAAACCATCACCTTGATTATTGTCACGATCGGCGTCTCGCTGGTGATCCGGGGTGCCATCCAGGTCTGGCTGGGGAAGGGATCCCATGGCCTGCCGGCGTTCTCCGGCGATATACCGATCCGGATTCTTGGCGCGACGCTGATGCCGCAAAGTCTTTGGGTGCTCGGCGTGTCGGCACTGCTGGTGCTCGGTCTTTGGTATTTCTTCAACCGCACGCTGTCCGGAAAAGCCATGTTGGCGACCTCCTTCAATCGCGGGGCCGCTGAACTGGTCGGCATCAATACCGGTCGGGTGCTGTTCATCAGTTTTGCGATGTCCGCCGGCATCGGTGCGCTTGGCGGAATCCTGGTCACGCCGATCACCCTGACTTCTTTCGACGCTGGTGTGATGTTCGGCCTCAAGGGTTTCGTCGGCGCCGTCGTCGGCGGTCTTGGTAGCGGACTTGGCGCGGTGGTCGGAGGTCTTCTGGTCGGCGTTATCGAGGCGTTCGGCGCCGGCTTTCTGTCGTCCTCCTACAAAGATGCGATCCCCTTCATCCTTATCCTGTTCATTCTCTTCTTCATGCCGCGCGGTCTGTTCGGTGTGAAGGTCACGGATCGTGTGTGACGATGATCAGGCGTTATCTCGGACTGTACGTGGTCGCCGTCATTATTGCGGTGCTGCCCTTCCTGATTCCCAATGGCTTCTATCTTGATCTGGCAATCCGGATGGGGATCAATGCGGTGATCGTTCTGGGCCTCAATCTGCTGATCGGCTTTGCCGGCCAGATTAGCATGGGGCATGCCGGCTTCATCGGGATCGGCGCCTTCGCCTCGGCGGTCTTGCCGACGCATTTCGGCTGGCATCCATTTGTCGCGCTGGTCGCCGGCGCGGTGTTGGCGGGCTCGCTCGCGGCGCTCGTTGCGCGGCCGATTTTCCGTCTCAAGGGACACTACCTGGCGATGGCGACGCTTGGGCTCGGCATCATCGTCAACATCGTCTTGCGCAACGAAGCCAAATACACCGGCGGTCCGGACGGCATGCCGGTGCCGCCCTTCACCCTGTTCGGCTTCGCCATCGACAGCGACAAACATTGGTACTGGATCGTTTCAGTCATCTTGATGGTGAGCGTCTGGGCTTCGATCAATCTGATGAATTCACCCTTCGGCCGTGCTCTGCGCGGGCTGCACGGCTCAGAGGTGGCGGCCCAGGTCGTCGGGGTCAACGTGACTCGCTACAAGGTTGCGATCTTTGTCATGTCGGCTGTTTTCGCCAGCCTGATGGGCAGCGTCACGGCGCATTACGTCGGTTTTGTCTCCCCCAGCCTGGCGGATTTCGGCCATTCGATCGAATTGATCACCATGGTGGTGGTCGGCGGCATGGCGTCGGTGTTCGGTTCGCTGGTTGGGGCCGTGCTGCTGACCGCGCTGCCGCAGGCGTTGGCCACTTTCGAAGGTTGGGAAACGGTCGCATTCGGTGTGATCTTGATTCTGTGCATGATCTTCATGCCCAAGGGACTGGTACCAACCCTGGCGGCGCGGTTTGGAGGAAGGCGGGAATGAGCCTGCTTTCCGTCATTTCGCTGTCCAAGACCTTCGATGGCGTCAAGGCCGTCCAGAACGTGTCCTTTTCGGTCGAACCTGGAGTCATCTATTCGGTGATCGGGCCGAATGGAGCCGGCAAGACCACACTCTTCAATCTCATCACCGGCATCTACACGCCGAGCCAGGGTGACATCCGCGTCGATGGGGCCTCCGTCATTGGCAAGTTGCCCAACGAACTGGCCGCGCTTGGCGTGGCGCGCACCTTCCAGAACCTGCAAATCTGCATGAACATGGATGCCTGCGAGAACGTCATGGTCGGCGCCCATCTCAGGCTTGATCGCAATCTGTTCAAGGCGGCCTTTCGCTTTCCGGCGCTGGCGCGGCGCGATCGCGCCCTGAAGCAGGAGGCGGAGGACTTGATGCGTTTCGTCGGCCTCGAGAACTACCTGACCTCGCGTGCCGACAGCATGCCCTATGGCGCTTTGAAGCGCCTGGAGATCGCACGCGCGCTGGCGCTCAAGCCTCGCCTGCTGTTTCTCGACGAACCAGCCGCCGGCCTCAATCCGAGGGAAACCCTCGATGTCGATGGTCTGGTGCGCAAGATCGCTGATTCCGGGGTGACCGTCGTGCTGGTCGAGCACAATATGAAAATGGTGATGAATCTGTCGGATCGCATCCTGGTGATGGACTACGGCAAGAAGCTGGTCGAGGGAACGCGCGACGAGGTTCGCCATCACCCCGATGTCATCGCCGCCTATCTGGGCGCTTAGCGTGAGCTGCAACATGGAAGCACTCAATGTCATCAGCGAGGAACACCGCAATCTCTGGCGCCTGGCCAGCGCCATCGAGCTGGTCGCCGGCAGCATCGAGCAGGAACAGAGGGTAGACAGCGAATTCTTCAACTCGGTCTTCGACTACCTCGAGCATTTCGTTGATCATTCCCATCACCCGAAGGAAGATGATTTTCTGTTTCGCCTGCTCCGGCTACGCAGCGAAGAAGCCGGACCGATCATCGATCGCCTTGCCGCCGACCACCACGAGGCGCCCAACGAACTCGCCACGCTGCGCGCGCAACTGGCCGCCGCAACCAATCCGGCGGCCATCAGCTCGTTCGTCGCCGGGCTGAAGTCTTACGCCGCAACGCAGAAGCGGCATATCCTCGCCGAGGAAAAGGAACTGCTACCGCTGGCCCGAGCCGCGCTCACGGCGGACGATTGGCGAGAAATCGATTCCGCGTTTCTCGCGAATGACGACCCGCTTTTTGGCTCCAAGGCGCGAGCCGAATATCGAGCGCTTTTCCACCGGCTGGTCAGCCTGGCGCCCGACTCGATTGGCCTTGGCGGACATCGCCCCGGCACATTCTCCGCCGGCGATGGCGACGTGCTGCTTCGCGTGCGGGGACTTGAAAGCGCCTACGGCCGTATCAAGGCGCTCAAGGGGATCGACCTGGAAGTGAAGCGCGGGGAGATCGTTGCGCTGGTCGGAGCCAATGGCGCGGGCAAGACCACGTTCCTTCGAACCCTTTCCGGCGTGCAGCCGATGAGTTCCGGGCAGATCGAATTCGATGGCCAGAACATCGCCGCGCTGCGCGCCGACCAACGCGTCCGGCGCGGTATCGGCCATTGCCCGGAGGGCAGGCAGGTGTTCGGTCCGCTGTCGATCGAGGACAATCTGCGCTTGGGCGCCTATACCCGGCCCAAAGACCAGGTTGCCGCGGATCTGGCAAAGATTTACGCGATGTTCCCGGTCCTGCAGGAGAAGCACAAGCTGCCGGCGGGGACTCTCTCCGGCGGTCAGCAGCAGATGCTGGCGATCGGTCGCGCGCTGATGGGCCGCCCGAAACTGTTGCTGCTTGACGAGCCTTCGATGGGGCTGGCGCCGCTGCTGGTGGAGGAGGTTTTCAATATCGTCAAGGCGCTGAAGGCGCAGGGCATCACCATCCTTCTGGTGGAGCAAAATGCCTTTGCGGCACTCGCCATCGCGGATCGCGGCTACGTCATGGAGACCGGAGCCGTGACCTTGACCGGCACCGGCCGCCAATTGCTCGCAAACGACGACGTGCGCGTTGCCTATCTCGGGATGTGAGAGCCGCTTCTGAGAAGTGGGGCTCGGAAAGTCGTCCCTATGGGAGGCTCAATCTTGCCGCCTCCTCGGGCTCCATTTCGGTACGGTGGCTCAGAAATTACCTTCACCTGCGAGTTCTTCGAGACAAATCTCGAACCGAACCGTACCGTAATCGCAAATTTCCAGTGTCCATCGAATCCAAAGTTCGCGAAAATGCGAGCAGCTTGGTATGTCGAACTGCGGATTCGCGGGCACTGGTGCAATCGAGGGCTTCGTATGCCGACTAAGGATTATGTTCGCTGGTTTTCCGACATTCGCCTGAGCGACGTGGCTCAGGTCGGCGGCAAGAATGCGTCATTGGGCGAGTTGTATGCGACGCTTTCCGCGGAAGGCGTGCGCGTCCCGAATGGCTTTGCGCTGATCGCGGAAGCCTACCGCGACGCGCTGACCGCCGCCGGGGCCTGGGAGCCGTTGCATCGGCTTTTCGATAATCTGGACAAGAGCGACGTCGAAAAACTGGCAAAGCACGCGGCCGAAGCCCGCGACATCGTCTATCGGGCGACCGCGACCGGTCCGCTGCGCGACCATATCGACCGCGCCTATCGGCAGCTCGAAACGGAGTACGGCGCCAATGTCGCGGTCGCGGTTCGCAGTTCGGCGACCGCGGAAGACCTGCCGTCGGCGAGTTTCGCCGGCCAGCACGAGAGTTTTCTGAACGTCCGCGGCGCCGACCAGGTGTTCGAAGCCTGCCGCCGCTGCTTCGCGTCGCTGTTCACCGACCGCGCGATTTCCTATCGCGTCGACAACGGGTTCGATCATTTCAAGGTCTGGCTTTCGGTCGGCGTGATGAAAATGGTGCGGTCGGACCGCGCCGCGAGCGGCGTCATCTTCACGCTCGATACCGAATCCGGTTTCCGCGACGTGGTGTTCGTGACCGGCGTCTATGGTCTCGGCGAGAACATCGTTCAGGGCACGGTCAACCCGGATGAATTCTACGTCCACAAGCCGACCTTCCGCGCCGGCCGCCGCGCTGTGCTGAGCCGCGCGCTGGGCGACAAGCAGATGCGCATGATCTACGCCGACACCGGCAGCGGCGTCAGGAACGTGCCGGTGTCCGAAGACGAGCGCGCGCGGTTCTGCATCTCCGACGCCGAGGTGCTCGAACTCGCCGCCAACGCCATCACGATCGAGGATCACTATTCGCGATCCGCCGGTCATCCGGTGCCGATGGACATCGAATGGGCCAAGGACGGCGACGACGGGCTGCTCTACATCATCCAGGCGCGTCCCGAGACGGTGGTGTCACAGCGCGCGCCGACCGGCTTCGAGACCTACGCGCTCGGCGGGTCGGGCCCGGTGCTGGCGACCGGCCGTGCGGTCGGCGAGAAGATCGCCGCAGGCCCGGTCCGCGTCATCACCGATGCGAGCCAGCTTAGGGAGTTCAAGCCCGGCGAGATTCTGGTCGCCCAATCTACCACGCCGGATTGGGAACCGGTGATGAAGATCGCCGGCGGCATTGTCACCGAACGTGGCGGGCGCACCTGTCACGCGGCGATCGTCGCGCGCGAACTCGGGATTCCGGCAGTGGTCGGCGCGACCGATGCGAAAGCCGTCCTCGCGACCGGCGTCATGGTGACGGTCTGCTGCGCCGAAGGCGACATCGGCCGGGTATATCAGGGGGCGCTGCCGATCAAGAAAACGCATGTCGAGCTCAGCGAGGTGAAGCGCCCGCGCACCGAAATTATGCTGAATCTCGGCAATCCGGAACTGGCGTTCCGCACCGCGATGATTCCGAACGACGGCGTCGGGCTGGCGCGGATGGAGTTCATCATCAACGAGCACATCAAGGTGCATCCAATGGCGCTGGTCGATCCGGAAAAGGTCGCCTCGGCCGAGGCGCGCGCCGAGATCGCGCGGCTGGTGCGCAACTATGCCCGGCCGGCGGATTATTTCATCGAGAAACTATCCGAGGGCGTCGGTGCAATCGGGGCGGCGTTCTACCCGAAGCCGGTGATCGTCCGGCTGTCTGACTTCAAGACCAATGAATATGCACGGCTGCTGGGCGGCGAGGGCTTCGAGCCGCACGAGGAAAATCCGATGCTGGGCTTCCGCGGCGCCGCCCGCTACGCCCACCCAGCCTATGCCGAAGGCTTCGCGCTGGAATGCGCCGCGCTGCGCCGCGTCCGCGAGGACATGGGCCTGACCAATGTTCGCATCATGGTGCCGTTCTGCCGGCGCGTCGAGGAAGCGCGGCGCGTGCTCGATGCGATGGCCGGCCATGGCCTCAAGCGCGGGGAGAACGGGCTGGAGATCTACGTGATGTGCGAGATCCCGAACAATGTCATCCAGATCGACGCCTTCGCGGAACTGTTCGACGGATTCTCGATCGGCTCCAACGACCTGACCCAGCTCACCCTCGGCGTCGATCGCGATTCCGAGATCGTGGCGTTCGATTTCGACGAACGCGACCCCGGCATGCTGGAGATGTTCCGGCTGGCTGTGACCGGCGCCAAGCGCAACGGCCGTCACATCGGGATCTGCGGCGAGGCGCCGGCGAACTATCCCGAGGTCGCGCGCTTCCTTACCGAACTCGGGATCGACTCCATCAGCGTCAACCCGTCGAGCATCCTGCGCACCATGCAGGTGGTCAGCGACGCCGAGAATGCCGTGGCGGCGACGCCACCCAAGGTCGCCGGATAGCCCGGTGCCTCAGATGCTGGGCCGGATATAGGGCCGGTTCACTTCCCACAATTCGTCGAGCAGCTTGACCGCCGCAGAGGCGGAATTCACCACCGGATCGATCAGCAGCGCCTGCAATGCGATCTCCTTGGAGCCGTGCATCGCGGCCTCGACCGCGAGCTGCTGCACGCTCACTTGGATGTGGAGCAGCTTGGCGATTGGATCGGGCAGCGGACCGAGCGAAATCGGATGAATCCCGGCGGCGTCCGCCATCACCGGCACCTCGACCGCCGCGTCGAACGGCAGATTCGGAATCGTGCCCCGGTTCGGAACGATGCCCGATTCCAGCGCGCGCTTCTTGTTGTGCAAGATGCCGCCGATCGCCGCCGCGCCGCGCTCGCCCGAGGGTGTCAGCCACCACTCCGGCATCGTCGCCCCGGCGAGCACGCCATCCAGAATCTGCTTGAACTCGACGCGCCAGCGCCCGTCGCCATCGAAATCGTAGCCGTGTTCGCCGCCTTCCCAGCCATAGGGCAGATACTCGCCGAAATGGTCGTCGCTGCAGGTCATCCAGTAGCCAAAGGCGCGAAACACCTGCCGGGTGAGCGGCATGAAGGCGGGGTCGAACACCTTCTCTTTTTCGCGCAGCAGCGGGTAGAGGTCCTCGCCGGTGACGCGATGGCGAATCTGCATCAGGCATTGCGAGTGATTGAGACCCGCGCCCCAGACGTCGACCTGGTCCGACGGCAGGCCCATGATCTTGGCCACGTCGCCCTGTCCCATGAAAATGCCGTGGCAGAGGCCGAGTGCGCGGATCGGACTGTACTTGCCGAGCGCGAGGATGATGCGGTTCTCGGGATTGGAAAAATTCAGGAACAGCGCCTGCGGGCAAAGCTCCTGCATCTCACGGACGAAATCGAACACCAGCGGCAGGGTGCGCAGCGTGAACATCAACCCGCCGGGGCCGCCGTTCTCGCCGAGGGTGTGACGGATGCCGTATTTGCGCGGCACCTCCCAATCCATCTTCCAGAGCCGGTTGCGGTCGATCGCGGTGGCGTTGACGACGAAGCCGGCGCCGTCGAGCGCAGCTCGCCTGTCGGTCGTCTGCTCGACGATCAGGCCCGCGCCGGATTTTGCATTCAGCAGCCTGGCAAGCTCCGTCATCTTGCCGAGCGTCTGCGGGTCGCGACCGACCAGCGTCAGGGTGCTGCCGCGCAGCTCGTCGCTGCTGAAGATGTCGCGCAGCATGCTCAGTCCGAACGACATGCTGCTGGCGCCGAGGAAGACGATCTTGGTCCGGTTGGTCATCGTCGTCTCCGTTCGTTGATCAGGATGAGACCGCCGCCGCGGCGTGGAGAGTCTCGGCCTCGGAATTGACCGCCGTCATCGCGCGCGTCAGGTCTTCGTAAATGCGGTCCTCGATGGTGACCATGCCGTAGTTGCAGTCCTCACCGTCGAACCGGCCTTGTGCCGGTTGATCGGCGTGCTCGAACCAGTGGTAGCCGACAATGCTCGGCTGGCGCAGCGCCGCGGTGACGTAGTGCCGGAAGCAGGATGCCCGGTCGGCTTGCGTGGCCACCAAGGGCCCGGCACCGATGCTGTTGGGCAGACCGGAATCGACGGCCCGGAACGAGAATTCGCCAATCAGGCAGGGTTTTCCGGTCGAGGCATAGGCATCGATCATGCCGACGGCATCATGGCCGTAGCAATTGAACGAGATGACGTCGAGATGGCGTCCGGCCGCGTCGATCGCCGCGGCCGGCGGCGGAGGCGTGGTGAAGCGGCAGCCGAGCACGAGGTGATTGGGATCCGCCGCCCTGATCGCGGCCGTCGTCAGTTCGAAATAGCGATTCGCCAGCAGCGCGAGAAAGGCGTCGCAGTCGGCGATGAAGCGGGCGCGCAGCGGATCGGCGCGATCGGCTTCGCCGCGCGGTTCGCGATGGTACGGCGCCGCGAGCCGCGGCACCGCCTTCAGTTGTTCCCACGAATCCGCCGGTGTCCGCCAGATCGCATTGAAGGCTTCGAAATCCAGATGGCGCTCGCGCAGCAAGTTGATGGCGGCGATCCGCCCGGGTGTAGCGATCGACAAATTCAGGAACATCGGCAGCAACTCGTCGGGGCCGCGCCAGTCCGGCCCCCAGCGCAGTTCATTGTCGATGAACCATCCGATCAGGTTGCGGTCGCCGCTGCGCTGCGCGCAATGTTCTCGCGCCTTGCGCTCGACATGACGTCCGAACTCCGGATCGAAGACGTCGGGAAATTCCTGCCTGGGGTCGCTCGGGCTGCGGTCGTTGGCCTGCCACGCGAACGACATGCCGAGATCGAGATTCGGCGTTACCGACAGCGGTACCGGTCCGGCGGTGGCGACCGCTTCATCGGACCACGAGCCGAGCGTATTGAACCCCCAGCCCGCCAGCCGTTCGGCTGTCGCACGCCGCCAGGCTTGTTCGCCGCCATATTTGCGCCGGCAAGCTTCCGCGTAGGGGACCAGCTCGGTGTCGCGAATCTTGTCCTGGTCGAAGCGTACGGTGTCGACGCCTTTCGATAGAAACCGGCCGCCGTCGGGATCGACCAGCCAGAACGCGCCGTCAGCCTGTTCGACGCTAAAGAATCCGACGGACCGGAAACGATGGTCGGTAATTCCGCCCCATCGGGTTCTTGGCACTTGAAACGACATCGGCGGCTCGAATTGAATGACTGCGGTAGATTGCCGACCATATCGTGCAATCAATTGACTTGTCTCAATCAAGCGATGCGCCCTAGGTCTGGGTGACCGAGCAGGAGGAGAACCATGGGACGAAGCAATGCCGCCGGTAATCCGCCCAAGGCTGGTGCGACCGACAGCCTTGTGCGCGTTGTGCTGGCGGATGTCGGCGGCACCAACGCGCGATTCGCGCTGTTGACCGGCGACGTGCTCGGCCCGGTCGAGCATCTCGCGGTACGCGACCATGCCCGTTTCACCGACGCCCTTGCGGTGTTCATGGCCCGTCAGACCGACCATGCCACGATCCGCGGCGCGATCATTGCGGTGGCGGGTCCGGTCGAAGACGGCCATTGCGCATTTACCAATAGCTCCTGGGTCGTCGATGCCGCGGAGCTTCGGTCCCGGTTCGATTTCACCGGCGTCAAGCTGATCAACGACTTCGAAGCAATCGCCTGGGCGCTGCCGCATCTCACGCGCGACGACCTGCGCGTCATCGGCGGCGGCGCGCCGGTACCGGATGCGCCGATGGCGGTGCTCGGGCCCGGCACCGGCCTCGGCGTTGCGGCCTATGTCCCGCACAAGGCGGGCGGACTGGTGCTGCGCAGCGAAGGTGGCCACGTGACCTTGCCCAGCAGTTCGTTGCGGGAAGACGCCATCATCGTCGCGCTGCGGCAACGCTTTGGCCACGTCTCAGCCGAGCGGGTGCTTTCAGGGCAGGGTCTGGAAAATCTGTATCGCGCCATCGCCACGATCGATCAGTGCCCCGCGCCGGAGCGCCGCGCGGCCGATATCAGCAAGGCTGCGGTCGACGGCGTCTGCGAACTCAGCCGCGCCGCGCTCGACCAGTTCTGCGCCTGGCTCGGCGAGGTCGCCGGCAACGTCGCGCTCGGTCACGGCGCTCAGGGCGGGGTGTTCATCGCCGGCGGCATCGTCCCGCACTTCCAGGATTATCTGGTTAGCTCGACCTTCCGGTCCCGCTTCGAGGCCAAGGGCCGGATGAGCCGCTATGTTGAGCCGATCCCAGTGTCGCTGATCCTGCACGACGATCCGGCCTTCGTCGGGCTGCGGTCGCTGGCGTTGCGCTGCGACTGGGATGCGAGCGGGTCCGGGACTGGTGTATAAATCAGCGTCGGGGTCGCCGACCGACGCTGAACAGCGGAAGCCGACTGCTGTTAGATTGTGCCCTTCATGAATCGCGTCACGTGATCGATGATCGTCTGATCCAGATTGGACGGCACCGGTGTGCCATAGACGAATTTCCGGATCGCGATGTAGAAAATCTCGCCATGCAGCCCCCAGACAGCCTCCTGCTCGCGCTCGGTTACGCGCGAACCGGCAGCGGCCGCGGATTTCATCTCCTTGCGCAGTTCGCGGCACACCGGAACGATCAGCTTCTTTCGGATGATCGTCAGGTAGCGGCCGGTGATGTCATAGGACCGCAGTCCCGAGAACACGAAAATTCGCACCCAGTCGTAGTCGAAGATCCGATCGGCATATTCGCAATAAAACTGGATCAGACGATCCTGCAGCGGGCGCGAGCGATCCGCGATCAGATCCTCCCACTGCGGATTCCAGCGGCTCAGATAGACGTGCTCGTAGACCCGCTCGATCAGCGCTTCCTTGCTCGGAAAATGGCGATAGATCGCCGAGTGGGTGATGCCGATTCGCTTCGCCAATTCGCGGGTTTGTCCCTCGAAGCCGTGCTCGGCGAAGAAGCGAATCGCTTCCTCGAGAATGGCCTTCTCCCGATCCGCTGACTTCATGTTCTTGCGCGCCGGCGGCTTTCGCGCCGGGGCGGATCGGGCTGTCTTCTGCAGCATCAGCGTTTTGCTCCCGTCAGAACCGGATCCGCGCATCGTTGCGGCCGGCCGCATTTGAGACCAGATGGTAATTTTGTTGACAGCCAATGCAACAGCCATCATGCTTGAGAACAATTGGTCACAAAGTGACCGTGGCTCGGGAGGCTGACGGTGAAGGCGGGCGACGTCGCGTATTTCCGCGCGCAATCGGTCAGCGACGCCGTCGCGGCCTTTCGCAGCTGCGAGGGCGACGCCCGCTATCTCGCCGGCGGCCAGAGCCTGCTCGCCGCGATGAACCTGCGGCTGCTAACGCCTGACCTGTTGATCGACATCGCCCATATCGATGCGCTACGCGGCATCGAACGCCGCGGCGGCGAAATCCGCATCGGGGCGCTGACGCGCCATGCCGAGATTCTATCGTCGCCGATCATTGCCAGCCACGTGCCTTTGCTCGCTGCCGCCGCACCTTGGGTTGCGCATCCTGCGATCCGCAACAAGGGGACGATCGGCGGTTCGATCGCCTTCGCCGATCCCGCCTCGGAATTTCCAGCCGTGGCGCTGGCGCTGAATGCCCGGATTGAGCTCGACAACGGCGATAGCGTGCGGTTCGTGGAAGCGCAGGATTTCTTCCTCGATCTTTACGAGACGGCGGCGGAGCCCGGCGAAATCCTGTCGGCGGTGTGGTTTCCGGTCGCAACGCCAGACCAGCGCTGCACGTTTGACGAGCTGGCGCGACGGCGCGGCGACTACGCCATTGTTGGCGTTGCGATCGTTGCGGATTTTTCGGGCGAGATCGTTGACAGAATCCGGATCGTGTTCTTCTCGGTCGGCTCGACGCCGGTTCGCGCCCTGCGGGCCGAAGCGGCGCTGACCGGCACGGCGCTGGTCGACACCGACATCGAATTAGCCCAACAGGCGCTTGCCGGGGATCTGTCGCCGAGCGACGACGTGCAGGTATCGGCAGCGACGCGGATGCATCTGGCTTCCGTGCTGTTGCGGCGGCAACTCGGCAAGTTGCCGGTACCCACTCCCAAAGCGGTGCGCGCATGACCCGGCCGATCGCCATCATGCTGACGATCAATGCCGAGCCGGTCACGGCAATGGTCGAGTCGCGGTTGTCGCTGGCGGACTTTCTGCGGCATCAGTTGCGGCTGACCGGAACCCATGTCGGATGCGAGACGGGTTCCTGCGGCGCCTGCCTGGTGATGCAGGACGGCCGGGTGATCCACGGCTGCCTTACGCTTGCGGTGCAGGCCGATGGCTCGGCGATTCAGACTATCGAGGGGCTGTCCGAATCCGGCGCGATCGCCGATCTTCAGGCCGCGTTTCACGAGCGCAACGCGCTGCAATGCGGGTTTTGCACGCCCGGCGTGCTGATGACGGCACAAGAGCTGTTGCAGCTCGAAGGCGTGCCATCGCGCGAGGAGATTCGCGACGCGCTGTCCGGCAATTACTGTCGTTGTACCGGCTATCAAGCGATCGTCGATTCGATCGAAACCACCGCGCAGCGTCGCGCGGTGGGCGAAGCGGAGCAGCCGGCATGAACAAGCCGCTCTCCCGCGTCGATCGTCCCAATAGCTATATTGGCAAGAGTCTGCCGCGCCCCAATGCCAAGCGCCTGCTGGCCGGGCGCGGGCGCTTTGTCGATGACATCCAGCTGCCGCGGATGCTGCATGCAGCCTTCGCGCGCAGCCCCTATGCGCATGCACGGATCGTTTCCATCGATGTGTCGGCGGCCCGCGCCGCGCCGGGCGTGCGGCGCGTCGTGGTCGGCAGCGACATCGCCAAACTCTGTATGCCCTGGACCGGCACGTTGCGGCATTTCAAGGATATGAAGTCGCCGCCGCAAAGCCCGCTCGCCATCGATACCGTGGTCTGGGCTGGCCAGCCGGTGGTCGCCGTGCTCGCCGATAGCCGCGCGCAGGCGGAGGACGCCGTCGAATTGATCGCGATCAACTATGAGGAACGCGATGTCGTGGTCGGCATCGACGCGGCGCTGGCGCCTGGCGCCACGCTGGTCCACGACGCGCTCGGCGACAATCTGGCATTCCAGACCACGATCGAGAACGGCGCGGTCGCCACCGCGTTCAACGACGCGGCGGCGGTGGTCGAGGTCGATCTGCGGTTCGGCCGCCACACCCCGGTGACGCTCGAGCCGCGCACGCTGATCGCGGATTTCGAGCCGGGCGAACGGGCGCTGACGGTGCATCACTCCACCCAGACGCCGTATCAGTTCCAGGACATCTACGCCCGGCATTTCGGCCTCGACGAATCCCGCGTGCGGGTGATCGCGCCCGACATCGGCGGCTCGTTCGGCATGAAGCTGCACGTCTATCCGGAAGACATGGCGGTGGTGGCTTTGAGCATCATCGCCGAGCGCCCGGTGAAATACGTCGCCGACCGCGGCGAATCCTTTCTCAACGACATTCACCTGCGCGACCATCGCGTCCGCGCCAAGCTGGCGCTGACCCAAGATGGCCGCTTTGCGGGCATGAGAGTTCAGGACGACACCGCGATCGGCGCGTTCTCGGCCTATCCGCGCACCAGTGCTGTGGAGGGCAATCAGGTGGTACGGCTGATGGGTGCGCCCTACCAGCTCACCAATTACAGGGCCGATCTGCGGGTGATCTTTCAGAACCTGCCGCAGACCAGCCAGTACCGCGGCGTCGGCCATCCGATCGCCTGCGCCGCCACCGAGCGGCTGGTCGATCTCGCCGCGAAGAAGCTCGGGCTCGATCCCTTCGAAATTCGTCGCCGCAACTACGTCACCGACGAGATGTATCCGCATACGACGGCCACCGGCTATCGCTTCGAGCGGCTGTCGCTCGATCAATGTCTCAGCAAGCTGCATGCGCTGATGGATTATCCCGCATTGCGCGCCGAGCAGGCGCAGCTGCGCGAGCAAGGCATTCATCGCGGCATCGGCATCGCCACCTATGTGGAGATCACCAATCCGTCGCCGGCGTTCTACGGCGTCGGCGGCGCGCATATTTCGGCGCAGGACGGCTGCGTGCTGAAGGTCACGCCATCCGGCGACGTGCAATGCGCGATCAGCGTCACCGAGCAAGGGCAGGGCACCGAGACCATCATCGGGCAGATCGTCGCCGATCAACTCGGCGTCGATCGGGAGCGGGTGCGCGTCTTGACCGGCGATACCGAGACCACGCCGCATGGCGGCGCCACCTGGGCCTGCCGCGGCGCGGGCATCGGCGGCGAAACCGCCTTGCAGGCGACGCGCAAGCTGCGGAGCAATATTCTTGAGATCGCTGGTGCGATCCTGCAATCGCGCCCGGACACGCTCGAGCTTGCCGACGGCAAACTGATCGAGCGCGAGACCGGCACAGTCAGGATGAACCTGGGTGAACTCGCCGCGCTGGTGTATTTCCGTTCCGACACCCTGCCGCCGGACCTCAAGGCGGACCTCACCGTCGCGCAGCATTTCGCCCCGAAGGGATTCCCGTTCGCCTTCACCAACGGCATCCACGGCAGCCTGGTCGAGGTCGATGTCGAGACCGGCTTCATCAAACTGCTCAAGCACTGGGTGGTCGAGGATTGCGGCCGCATCATCAATCCGATGCTGGTCGACGAGCAGATCCGCGGCGGCGTGGTGCAGGGGCTCGGCGCGGCGCTGTTTGAGGAATGCCTCTACAACGACGCCGGGCAGCTGATGAACGGCTCGATGGCGGACTATCTGGTGCCGATGGCGGGCGAAATACCCGACATCGTCATCGCGCATGTCGAAACGCCGACGCTGGATACCGAACTCGGCGCCAAGGGCTGCGGCGAGGCCGGAACATCGGCCGCGTCGGGCGCGGTGCTCAACGCGGTCAACGACGCGCTGGGTCCGCTGCAGGTACAGATCTCGCAGATTCCAATGACGCCGCAGCGCATCCTGCGCGCCCTTGGCACAGTGCAATGACGACAAACAACAAGAAGCAAACGGGAGAGAAACGATGACGGATTTGTTTCAGCGACGCGTTTCGCGACGGTCTGTTCTGAAGACCGCCGCATCCACCGCGGCTCTGGCGGCGATCGGGATGCCCTCGATCGTGCGCGCGGAGGACGGCCCGATCCGGATCGGATTTCCGGTGCCGATCACCGGTCCGTTCGGCGCCGAAGCCAAGGACCAGGTCAAGAGCGCCGAGCTGGCGGTGAAGCAGTTCAACGCCGCTGGCGGCCTGAGCGGCCGGATGGCCGAACTGCTGGTGCGCGACGATAAGCTCAATCCGGGCGAAGCGGCGACCCGCACGCTGGAGCTGATCGAAAAGGACAAGGTGCATTTCATCGTCGGCGCGCTATCGAGCGCGGTGCAACTCTCGGTCAACGAGGTGACGCGGGCGCGCGGCGTGATCTACATTTCGATCAGCCAGTCCGACACCATCAACGAGGTCAAGGATTTCTCCCGCTTCACCTTCCACGAGGCAATGAATCCGCAGATGACCACCGGCGCGGTGGCGCGGCAGGCCTTCAAGAAGGGCCAGAAGGTCGCTTATCTCGCGGCGGACTACGCCTATGGCCACGAGATGCTCGCGGCGTTCAAGCGCAACGCGGCGCCGATCGGCGTCGACACCGTCGGCGAAATCTTGCATCCGTTCGGCGCGCCCGATTACTCCGCATTCATGCCGCGGCTGCTGTCGCTGAAGCCGGATATTCTCTGCATCTGCAATTTCGGCCGCGACCAGGCCAATTCGATCAAGCAGGCGGTCGATTTCGGGCTGAAAGATGCGTCGCGCATCGTGGTGCCAGTGCTGTTGCACAATCAGCGGCTCGCGAGCAGCCCGGACGTGTTCGAGGGAATCGTCGGCGGCACCAATTACTATTGGGGCCTGGAGGACACTGTTCCTTCCGCCAAGGCGTTCAACGACGCGTTCCGCGCTGCCAATGGCGGCGCGATCCCGACCGACTACGGCACCTATGGCTACACGGCGATCCGCTCGCTGCTGATGGCGGTCAAGGACGCCGGCGGCACCGACACCGACAAGGTGATCGCGGCGCTGGAAGCCTTGAAATACGACGTCGCCAAGGGGCCGCAGAGCTATCGCAAGTGCGACCACCAGTCGGTGCAGTCGGTGTTCGTGGTGGAGTCGAAGAAGAAGTCGGAGATGAAGAACGACGCCGACTTGTTCAAGGTGCTGGCCTCGGAGGCCGGCGATCCGGCGACGCTGCGGTCCTGCGAGTCGCTCGGCCACAAGCCGTCCTGATCGAACCAGCTGGGCTCGGGAGCCATCGTGAACATCCAACTTCTCTCGATGCAGTTGTTCTCGGGGCTCGCGCTGGGCGCCATCCTGATCATGCTGTCGCTCGGGCTGTCGATCATCTTCGGCATCCTCGGCGTGGTCAATTTCGCCCATGGCAGCTTCTTCATGGTCGGCGCCTATGCGGGGGTGTTCTTCCTCGCCTACACCGGCAGCTTCTGGTGGGCGCTGCTGCTGGCGCCGCTGGCGATCGGCGTGCTCGGCATCGGTGTCGAGCGCTTCCTGATCCGTCCGCTGTACGGCCGTTCCGTCGACGATCCGATCCTGCTGACCTTCGGTCTCAGCTACATTCTGGTGGAATGCGTTCGGATCGCGTTCGGCTCGGACGGCATCCCGTTCGCGACGCCCGCTGCCCTGCGCGGCGTCACCAATATCGGCATCGGTTACTTTCCGACCTATCGGCTGTTCGTGATCGGCGTCGTCGCGGTCATTCTGGCGCTGCTCTGGCTCGGGCTGGAGAAGACCAAGCTCGGGCTGATCGTGCGCGCCGGCGCGCGCGACCCGCAGATCATGCAGGTGCTCGGCGTCGACATCCGCAAGCTATGGCTGGCGGTGTTCGGGATCGGCATTGCGCTGGCGGCGATGGGCGGCGTGCTGGCCGCGCCGATGCGCTCGGTCAATCCGGAGATGGGCACCTTCGTGCTGTCGGAAGCGTTCGTCGTCACCGTGATCGGCGGCATGGGCTCGCTGCTCGGCTCGGTCGTCGCCGCCCTGCTGGTCGGGATCATCGTCAACATGACCTCGCTGTTCGCGCCCGAGATGGCGACGATTGCGATGTTCGCCTTCATGGCGCTGGTGCTGCTGGTGCGGCCGCACGGGCTGTTCGGTCGGCCCGGCTTCGGGGCCTGAGCAGCGATGATGACGTTCGGCAAGCCGCTTCCCGACATCACCACGACGCACCAGCACGTCCGGCCGTGGCGGCGGGCCTCTGACCAGATCGCCAGATGGCGGGTGCCGCTCTCGATCGCCGTGCTGTGTGCGCTGCCTTGGCTGCTGCCGTCGAAGGCGCTCGCCGTCAACGTGCTGATCTACGGGCTCTACGCGGTCGGCTACAACCTGCTGTTCGGCTACACCGGCTTGTTGTCGTTCGGCCACGCGGCGTTCTTCGGCGTCGGCGCCTATGCGACCGGCATCGCGATCGGACAATTCGGCGCCAACTGGTTGGCCGGGCTGGTGCTCGGCGTCGTGATGTCCGGCGTGCTGGCACTGGCGATGGGGCTGCTCTCGACCCGCACCCGCGGCATCTACTTCGCGATGGTGACGTTGGCGCTGGCGCAACTGGTCTACTACGTTGCGTTGCAGGCGTCGTCCTGGACCGGCGGCGAAAATGGCCTGCGCGGCTTCACCGTGACGCGCGTCGGCATCGGTCCCCTCAGCGTCGATTTCCTCGATCCGGTCAACAAATACTACGTCATTCTGGCCTTCGTCGCGCTGGCGCTGTGGATTCTTTCCCGCATCTTGGCCTCGCCGTTCGGCGGCATTATCGAGGCGATCCGCGAGAACGAAATTCGGGCGCGGGCCTGCGGCTTCGATGTGGTGCGGACGCGGCTGCTCGCCTTCGTGCTGTCGGGATTGTTCTGCGGGCTGGCCGGTGCGCTGTCCGCGCTGCATCTGTCGATCGTGCCGCTGGATATGCTGGGCTACACCACCTCGGGACAGGCGGTGATGATGACGCTGCTCGGCGGCGCCGGCACCTTCTTTGGGCCGTTCATCGGCGCCTTTGCGTTCCTGGTGATGGAAGACGCGCTGTCGCTGTGGACCCCGCACTGGCAGTTGTTTCTCGGCGCGGTGTTCGTGGTGTTCGTGCTCTATATGCCGAAAGGCATCTGGGGCACGCTCTTGGCCTTCGCCGACCGGCGGAGCGCGCCATGAGCGAGGATCTGCTGCAGGTCGAAAATCTCGGCCGCTCGTTCGGCGCGTTTACGGCGCTGAAGGGCATCACTGCCAGCTTCGGCCAGAACCGCGTCACCGCGGTGATCGGCCCGAACGGCGCCGGCAAGAGTACGTTCTTCAACATTCTTTCGGGCGCGCTGCGGCCATCGACCGGCTCAATGCGCTTCATGGGACGCGAAATCGGAGGAACGCCGCAGCATCGCTTCGTGCATC
This sequence comes from Rhodopseudomonas sp., assembly GCF_013377015.1. Classification (GTDB taxonomy): domain Bacteria; phylum Pseudomonadota; class Alphaproteobacteria; order Rhizobiales; family Xanthobacteraceae; genus JARJEH01. Next base: position 218,348 of record NZ_JACABA010000005.1, read on the forward strand.
TCGGCATCGCGCGGTCCTATCAGATCACCAACGTCTTTCCGCAGCTCTCCGCGCATGAAAACGTCCGGATCGGCGCGCAGGCGTTTCGCTCGCGCTACAACATCTGGACGCCGCGGGCGTCGTTTCACGACGTGTCGGCGAAGGCCGAGCAGGCGCTGGCGGACGTCGGCCTCGGCGCCAGCCGCAATCGGCTGGCGTCCTCCCTGGCGCATGGCGAGCAGCGCGCGCTCGAAATCGCGATCGCGCTGGTGGCCGATCCGAAGCTGCTGCTGCTCGACGAGCCGACGGCGGGCATGGGACCGGAAGAAACCAAAGCCATGGTCGCGCTGATCGAGCGGCTCGCCGCCGGCCGCACCATTCTGCTGGTCGAGCACAAGATGAAGATGATCCTGGGGCTGAGCGATCGCGTATTGGTGCTGCATCACGGCCAGCTGATCGCCGACGGGACGCCAGCTGAGATCCAGGCCGATCCGGATGTCCGCAGCGTCTATCTCGGCCAGAGTCACGGTTATGCTTGAAATCACCGCACTGAACGCCTGGTACGGTCCGAGCCACGTGATCCACGGGGTGTCGTTGCACGTCAAGCCCGGCGAGATTCTCGCGCTGATCGGCCGCAATGGCGCCGGCAAGACCACCACCATCAAGTCGGTGATGGGGCTTATCGGCAAGACCACCGGCTCGGTGCGATTTGCCGGCGAGGAGCTGTTGCCGCTGCCCGCCCATGGCCGGTTCCGGCTCGGGCTCGCCTATGTGCCCGAGGATCGGCGGATCGTGCCGGACCTCACCGTACGCGAGAACCTGCAATTGGGGCTGTTACGAGCCGACACCTCGATCAGCGAGGCTCGCGCGATTGAGGAAATCGCCGACACCTTCCCGCGGCTGAAGGAGCGGCTGAACCAGATCGCGGTCACGATGTCGGGCGGTGAGCAGCAAATGCTGGCGATTGCTAGGGCGATGATCGCCAGGCCGAAGATGATCCTGCTCGACGAGCCGTCCGAAGGCATCATGCCGGTGCTGGTCGAGGAGATGGGACGGCTGTTCAGGGCGCTACGCGCGCAAGGCACCACGCTGCTCTTGGTCGAGCAGAATGTCGAATGGGCCCTCAATCTCGCGGATCGCGCCGTGATCCTCGATCAGGGGGCAATTGTCTACGAAGGCAACTCGTCCGACCTCATCAACGATGCTGCGATTCAAGAGCGCTATTGCGCGGTGTAACAGGTTCAGTGCTCCGGATTGTCGGCAGGCCAAACTGCCAGCCTCGTTCGCGCTCGATGCGCGAGAACGATGCCCCGGGGCTCTTTGAATTCGTGAAGCTCGGGCCGGCGTAACTACTTCGCCCCTGCGTCTGCGGCGGTGACCGGCCGCACCGGGTCGCCTTCGCGCAGCAGGGCGCCGGCGCGCGCCACCACGACGTCGCCTTCCTGCAGGCCCTCGCGAATCTCGACATTGCCGCCGGACATCAGCCCGACCTCGACGCGCTTGGTCTCGATCATCTGCCGCCGCACCACCTGCACCACGGTGCCGGCGGTGCCATACAGCACCGAGGTCAGCGGCACCGAAATGCCGCAGCTTTCGCCGGTCTTGATCATGGCGCGACCCGAGGCATTGCTCAGCAGCCGCTTCGTCGAATCCACCGAGACGAAGACCTGGCCGAGCTGGGTGTTGGGTTCGATAGTCGCCGCAATCTGCCGCACCTTGCCGTCGACCTGATCGGCGCCGACGACCTTGATCTTGGCGGGCTGGTCGACCGCGAGTTTCGGCAGATCGCGCACCGGCACCTGGCCGACGAGATCGAATTCGTTGCGGGCGATGATGCTGAACAACGCTTCGCCCTTGGCCGACGCGATGGTCCCGATCACTGCCGAGGCGTCGCTGACCAGCCCGGCGACCGGGGCCTGCACCGTGGCGGTGCCGCCATCGGGCGTCGCCAGCCGGGCCATCGTCTGATATTGCGTGACGGTGTTGCCGGCCTCGACCAGCACCTCGGTGACTTTCGAGCCCGGACGGTCCGGACGGATTGCGACCTCCTCGCGGGGAATCAGAATGCCGAACACTTCGACGATCGCGGAGAAGCAAGCCTTGGTCGCCTTGAAGACGGTGACGGTGGCGCCCTTGCCACCCTCCGCCTCGTCGGCGGCGAGGCCGGGCTGCGACATTGCGCAGACCGCGGTCAGCGCCACCAAGCCGGTCCATCGCCGAAGCCGGCGCTTGCGGGAATCGTTCGTCGCGACAAGGCTGGTCATCGTCACTTCCTCTTCCGCTGTTCCCGCGCGCGTACCTGCGGCGAATGTTAGTGAAACGCGCCGCCGCAGCCAAGGGGTGCGAGCGGTGCGGCACGTCGTGAATTCGACCAATCCCGCCGTCACGACGGGCGGCCGGCATTGACCGCCGACAACGCTGTGCCGGCCATTGGGTCGCCATCTGTTGCTTCGCGCCAGCGCAGGATCTCGACCGCCGGTATCGGGCGGCTGAATCCCTTGAGCGTCAGCGGTTCGATCGGCCTTGCCTCGGCCCATTGCTCGACCATGCCGAAAGCGCGCTGGCTGACCACGATCTGGCCGGCCTCGGCTTCGTCGCACAGCCGGGAGGCGAGGTTGGTGACGCTGCCGATCGCGGCGTATTCCAGCCGTCGTTCGAAGCCGATCTGGCCGAGCGTGGCGTAACCCAGCGCGATGCCCATGCCGAAGCCGAGACTATGGCCGCGGTGGCGCCATTTCTCGGTCAGCTCGCCGATCGCGTCGCGCATCTCTACTGCCATCTTGACCGCACGCTTGGTGTGGTCCGGAAAAGGGATCGGGGCATTGAACAGGATCATCACGCCGTCGCCGGCATAGCGGTCGAGCGTGCCCTCGTAGCGGAAAATCAGCTCGCCGAGTGCGGCGTGATATTCGCGCAGCACGTTCATCGCCTCTTCGGGCTCGGAGCTTTCGGTGAAGGCGGTGAAGCCGCGCAGGTCGCAGAACACCACGGTGACTTCGCGGCGGTGGCTGTCGAGCAGCGCATCGTGGCCGTCGGAGGAGGCGATCAGCTGCGCCACCTGTGGGGCCAGAAACCGCTCCAGCCGCCGGATCCGCTCGATCTCGCCTAGCTGTTTTTCCACCCGCTCTTCCAGCGACCTGTTCCAGTTCAACAACTGGTCGGTCTGCTCCTGCAGTTTGGCGGCCTGTCGCTGCACGGTGTCGTGAGCCGAGGCCAGTTCGCGGCCTTTCTGATCGACCTCGTGGAACAGCCGCGCGTTGCGCATCGCCAGCACCGATTGATGCGCGAAGGTGCGCATCAATGCTGTCAGATTGGCCGGAAACTCGCCGACGTCCTTGCGCAGCACGATCAGCGAGCCGAGCACGCCCTGCTGATCGACCAGCGGCACCACCAGCACCGAATGGAAGCCGGCGGCGATCGCGAGGTCCTTCAGCGGATGATCGGCGGCAGCGGCTAGGTTGGGCACCGCGATCGGCCGCCCGCGGGTCGCGGCTTCGCCGAGAATGCTGTCGGCTTCATCGATCGTCGCATAGGCGCCGGCGCGGTTGGACGCCGTATCGACGCCGATCGCCTCGACCAGGCCGAACCTCCGGTTCGCCGAATCGTAATCGTAGATCAGCACCGCGTCGGCGTGGGTGATCTCCAGCGCCCGCGCCGCCACGGTGGGCAGCACCGCGTTGAGATCGAGCGACGACGACACCGCGCGGCCGACCTCTTCCAGTACTTTCAACTCGTTCACCGACCGCGCCAGATCGCGGGTGCGCTCCTCGACCTTGGTCTCGAGGCCGGAATATGTTTCCTGCAATTGGCCGGCCATACTGTTGAACTGGTCGGCGAGCTGCTCAAGTTCGTCCGAGGTGCGGACGTCGATGCGGTGTCCGAAATCGCCGGCCTCGAGCCGGCCCGCGCCGGAGCGCAGCGCACGGATCGGAATCAGCATCCGGCGCGCCAGCACCATCCCGGCGATGATCGCGACCAGCAGCCCGAAGGCGATCAGAATCGCGATCCGTAGCAACAGATCGCGCACCGGCGCCAGCGCCTGGCTGCGCGGCTGTTCGAACAGCACGAACCAGCCGAGCCGCGCGATCGGCTCCGCCGCGGCCAAGACCGCATTGCCGTCGCCATCCCGTCCCGACGCCGCGACTTCGTGACCGGTTCTGAGCAGGGTCGCGATCTGCGGCAGCGTCGAGACGTCTTTGCCCAGAACGTCCCCCCGGCTGGAGCTTGCCAGCACCAGGCCCTTGGGATCGACCAGATAGGCCGAGCCGATCTTGCCGACCTGGGCCTCGCCGACGAAACCGGACAGGAAACGCAGATCGATCTCGGCGACGGTGACGGCGGCGTCCGGTCCGGAATGCTTCACCGCGATCGACATCGACGGCCGGGAATCGTGGAAGTAGGCCGTACCGAACGAGACGCTGCGGTCAAGGGCTTGGGTGAATTTCGGGTCGCGCGAGAAGTCCTCGCCGCTGCCGATCGACACCGTCGAACGCGTCAGCCGCAGCGCCTCGCGGCCGCCGCTGTCGATCTGGAACAGCTGGCTGATCGCGGGGACTTGCTGCATCAGCTGGGTATAGTCGGCGCGGCGCTGCTCGATGGTGCCCACGCTGGCGCGGGTCACCCAGCTGATCTGCCGCTCGAGATCGTCCATCGATTGTTCAACGCGACGGGCGGTGGTCTCGGCTTTCTCCGCCATCGCGTTGAGCAGCGAGGTTCGGGTCTCGCGGTAGCTGATCCAGATCTCCAGTGCGCCGTTCACGGCAAGCACAAACACGACCAGACCGACCAGCGAGATCACGTATTTCGCGAACAAGCCGCCGCGTCGAAACCAGATCTTGTCGTTGACGCCGACCATACACATCCCTTGCGCGAGAGCTTTCGACCGCGCGCTTAAAATCGTTGCGGATATCGGAGCGTGGCTCGCGCCGATATCCGCGTGGCCGACAGCGGCCAGCTTTGTCCTTATCACAATTTGGCGGGGGCTGGCGCGGGGGGACCCCGCGCAAATTTGGACGCCGGCAGCCGGTCAGCGGTTGAACAGCTGCTTCATGATGGCTTTCATGGTCGCATCATTGTCCGGATTGCCCGGTGTGTGCTGCTCGCTGTCGGATTGTGGCTGGGGCTTCTGCCCGGCGGGCACCTGCGGCGAGCGGCCCCGATTGCCTCCAGCTCCCTGGCTATCCTGTCCCTGTTGGATCAGTTTCCCCAGCGTTTCGCCGAGCTCGCCGCCCAGCGGGTTCGTTCCGCTTCCAGCGCCGCCGCCCGCCGGGCCGAACAGGCCTTTGCCGAGTTCGCGCAGCTTGGCGTAAGCGGCGTCCGGATTGTCCAGAATCCCGGCGGCGTCGGGGAAGATCCGTGGCTCGCTCCAGGGCCCGTCGATCACCACCGGGATGCCGAAGCCGACCGGATCGCTGCTGCCGCCCTGACCCTGCGTCGTCATCACCAGCTTGGGTTCGACCCGGAACGCCAGCGACTTGGCCGCAAGATCGATCGTTCCGGTCCCGGTCATCCGCACCAATGGACCGATCAGCACCAGGTCGGAGGACGTCGCCTTGCCTTGTTGGATCCGGAACGACGCGCTGAGTTGCGACAGGTCGGTGGCCTCGGTCTTGCTCTCCTGCCATCCCGACAGCGTGCTGGCGGTCAGGGTGCGAATCATCTTGGCGACGTTGAGGCCGCGGATTTCGCCGTCGCTGAAATTGACGAACGCCGTTCCGGCCAGCGTCGACATTATCGCGCGCGGGTTGGCGCCGCTGGCCCGCACGACGATCTTCGCCTGCATCTTGCCGTCGAGCTTGTCGAACTCGGCGAGGCCGGTCAGCAGTGGTAAGGCGCGCACGCCATTGAGATCGCCGCGCAGGGTGTAGGAAGGCGTTCGCGTCGAGACGTCGATTCCCACCTCGCCGTCGGCCTGGCCGCCATAGACGCCGAGCTGCGAGAACTGCGCGGTCATCGCGCCGTCAGCCAGCCTGGCGTCGATCGAGGCGGGCGCGAAACTCGCTTCGCCGATCTTCAGCTCGGTGGCGGAAAGGCGGATCTGCGCATCGACATAGTTCAATCCAGCGAGGTCGATCGGGGCATCGCTCCACGGTTCGCCGGCCTTTGACGAGGTCGGGGCGGTCGCGACGTCCAGTCGCTGAAAGTCGAGGTCGAGTTTCAGCAGCGGTTTGCTGGCAAGGTCGGCCGAGGCCCAGCCGTTGAACTGTCCCTCGCCAAGAATTCCGCTCAGTCCGTTGATCTGCAAGATGGTACCATTGAGGCGGACATCGGCCTTGGCGGTGAGCTGAGATTTCAGCAGGTCCGGGGCGTCGAGTTTCAGGTCGACCGGGATGGTTTGCCGCGCCAGTGGCGGCTGCGGCACGGCGGCCTTGATTTCGAAGGAGAGATGGCGTTCGCCAAGCCGGGCCTTGCCGGAGCCACTCACCCGGCGCTCTGGCCCGATGCGGATCTCGGCATCGATGCCGTCGATGCGGTTCTCGACGCCGTCGCGGGCATTCGCAAAGACCACGGCGCCGTCGGCGATGCTGACATGGTCGATCGTGAAGTTGGGTGCGTCGACAGCTCCGGCCGGCGATGCCGGTTTGGGAGTGGTCGTCGCACCGCTGCGGTCGCGCAGCAAGGGCACGTGGATCACCGGGTGGGTGAAGGTGAGGTCGGTGATTTGCGGGTTGCCCGAGATTGCGCTGCCAAGCGGCAGTGCGGCACGGATGCTGCCGATCGTGATGCTCTTGTCCTTGCCGCTCTCGCGTGGGTCCTGAACCGTGACGTCGTGCAGCGTCACATTAAGTCCGGGCAAAAGCGAAACCGTGGTTGTGCCGCCGACCATGATCCGGTAACCGGTGTCGCGCTCGACCCGGGTCTGGATCGCGGAGTTGATCCAGCTCGATGGGATTCCGACCATCAGCAGCAGGACGATCGCAACGACGGCGATCGCGATCCCGGCAACGCCAATCCTCATCGTTTTCATCTCACAACCTCAACCAGCGAAACGCGCCACCGCTTTGCCGCTACCGGCGCGTCCAAACAATGATGGTGCGGCGCGAGGATTCTCGTGGGCATATTAATTCCAATTCCAAGTCCGCGTCGATCATATCGCCGTTTTGACTCGTGCACACGGCGATGGGCCGGTGCGCAAAGCCGTCAAAAATACCGCAACCGTGCTGCAAAGTTATGTGACTTGTGACACAGTTCTCCTGTCGCCCCTTTGTCACGGCGGCGGCGCCGTCGTTCCCGATCAAATCGAGCCAGGGCTGGAAACCGTTGCGATGACCAAACAGGCCGAATTTGCGGTGATCCTGAAGATGAATCCAATGTTCGCGGATCTCGGCCCCGATGAGTTGCAGCGGATCTCCGGGCTTTGCCATACCCAGCAGCTTGCCACTGGCGAAATGCTGTTTCAGAAGGGCGACCACGGCGACGCGCTGTTCGGAGTCCGGCGCGGCCAGATCCGGATCGAAACCGGCGCGCAGGACGGCAGCCGTCTGACCTTGAACTTTCAGGGTCCTGGCGATCTGTTTGGCGAGGTTGCGGTGCTCGATGGCCAGAGCCGCACCGCGGACGCCACCGCCAGCGAGCCGACCGAACTGTTCGTGCTGCGGCGCGAGGATTTTCTGGGCCATTTGGAACGCGAGCCGAAGGTGGCGCTGAAACTGATCGCGCTGCTGTGCCAGCGGATCAGGTGGATGAGCGAACGAATGGAAGAGTCGGTATTGCAGCCGCTGCCGGTGCGGTTGGCGCGAAGGCTGTGCGCGCTGGCGTCCGACTTCGGATCGGAAGTGCACATTTCGCAGGAGCAGCTCGGCGTGTTCGTCGGCGCCGCGCGCGAGAGCGTCAACCGGCAATTGCAGGCGTGGCGCAAGGACGGCATCCTCGACCTGCAGCGCGGCCGCATCCTGCTCAAGAATGTCGGCAAATTGACCGCGGTGGCGCGCAACGAATAGCGCGCGAGCCTATTTGCTGCGCCAGAACGACAGACCCTTGGCCGGAGCCGGAGCCTCGGCTGGCGTCGCCGCGGGTTGCGGCTTGGCCGGCGCCGGCTTCGGCGGCTCGCTGTGGTCGGCCGGTTCCTCGCTGGTGGTGCTGAGCAGCTTCTTGCCGAACTTCCACGACAATTGCCCGATGTCGTCCATCATCATGAACATCGCCGGCACGAAGATCAGCGACAGCACGGTCGAGAACACCAACCCGCCGATCACCGCCAGCGCCATAGGCGAGCGGAACTCGCCGCCGGCGCCGAATGCCAGCGCGCTCGGCATCATGCCGGCCGCCATGGCGATGGTGGTCATCACGATCGGGCGGGCGCGCTTCTGGCCGGCGTCGATCATCGCCTCCTCGCGGTTCTTGCCGTCGCGAATCGATTCGATCGCGAATTCGACCAGCATGATCGCGTTCTTGGTGACGATGCCCATCAGCATCAGGATGCCGATCCAGACCGGCGTGGTGAGCTGTTTGCCGGTCACCAGCAGTGCCGCGATCGCGCCGCCGATTGACAGCGGCAGCGAGAACAGGATGGTAATCGGCTGCAGGAAGGTGCCGAACAGCAGCACCAGCACCGCATAGACCATCATCAGGCCGGCGCTGATCGCGGTGGCGAAGCCGTCCGAGAGTTCGTTCAGGCTTTCGGCATCACCGGATGGGCTGACTTTGACCCCCTTGGGCAGGGTCTTCATCACCGGCAGATCGTTGATCTTCTTGGTGGCGTCGCCGAGCGCGGCGGTGCCGACCAGATCGGCGGCCACGGTGGCTTGGCGTTCGCGGTCGTAGCGATTGATGCTGGTCGGGCCCTGATCGAACTTCACGTCGGCCACCACCGAGAGCGGCACCGCGCCGCGGCCGCCGAGGATCGGCACCCGCAACTGCTCGAGCGTCTGCAGGTTGCCGCGGGCGCTGTCTTCGAGTTGAACCCGGATCGGCACCAGCCGGTCGCCGGCGTCGAATTTGGCCAGCGCCGGACCGACGTCGCCGATGGTGGCGACGCGGATGGTCTCCGACAGCCCCTCGGTGGAAACGCCGAGCCGTGCCGCGAGATCAGCGCGCGGCTGGATTCGCAGTTCGGGCCGGTCCAGCGAGGTCTCCGAGATCACGTTGGCGACGATCGGAATCCGCTTCATCTGGGTCGCCAGTTCTTGGGCGACGTTGCTGACGATATTGCTGTCGATCCCGGTTACCACCAGCGAGATCGCGCGCAGCCCGTTCTCGTCGAGGAACCAGTGACGGATATCCGGAATGGTCTCGAGTTCCTTGCTGATATCGAGTTCGAGTTCGCGCTGGGTGATCTTGCGGTCGTGCTTCGGCGAGTAGTTGACGATCAGTGCCGCGCGCCGCACCTCGAAGGTGCCCGGCGGCACTCGGCCGCCATCGACGAACACGCTCTTGACCTCGGGCCGCCTGCGCAGGCGAGCGACGATGTCCTCGGTGGTTTTTTCGGTGAAGGCGAGCTGGGTGCCCGGCGGCAGCTCCATTGCCAGCAGCGAACGCGCGGTATCCTGCGCGGGCAGGAAGCCCTGCGGCAGCAGCGTGATGCTCCAGATCGAGGCGGCGAAAATGCCAAACCCGATCAGCACCGTGATGTAATGATGCTTCACCGACCAGGTCACCAGATTGGTGTAGGTCTGCAGGATCGCGCCCGCTGGCTTCTCCTCGTGCGGATGATCCTTCAGGAAATAGGCCGCCAGCACCGGCGTCACGAATCGCGCCGCCAGCAGCGAGAAGAATACCTGCACTGACACCGTTATGCCGAACTGCTTGAAGAACTGCCCGGCGATGCCGGACATGAAGCTGGCCGGGGCGAAGATCGCGATGATGGTGAGCGAGATGGCTATGACTGCGAGGCCGATCTCGTCGGCGGCCTCGATCGCGGCCTCGTAGGGCGATTTGCCCATTCGCATGTGCCGGACGATGTTCTCAATCTCGACGATGGCGTCGTCGACGAGAATACCAGTGGACAGCGTGATGGCGAGGAAGCTCACCAGGTTGAGCGAGAAGCCGAGAATGTCCATCGCCCAGAACGCCGGGAAGATCGACAGCGGCAGCGAGATTGCGGCGATGATGGTGGCGCGGAAGTCGCGCAAGAACAGGAAGACGATGATGACCGCCAGCGTCGCGCCTTCGAACAGGGTCGAGATCGCGGCCTCATAATTGCCCTTGGTGAAATCGACCGAGGTGTCGATCAGCTTCAGGTCGACGTCCGGATAGGCGGTCTTCAGCGCGTCGATCCGCTTCTGCACCGCGGCGGCGACCACCACGTCGCTGGCGCCCTTGCTGCGCTTGATGCCGAGCGCCACTACCGGCTCGCCGTTGAAGCGCGCGAAGGTGCGGCGGTCTGCGATGGTGTCGGTGACGGTGCCGAGGTCGTCGAGCCGGATCTCGCCGCCCGCGGGCAGGCTGATCATGGTGCCGGCGAGGTCGTTCAGGGTCTTGGCGCCGGCGAGAGTCCGGATTGCCTGATCGTTTTTGCCGATCTCGGCGCGGCCGCCGGCGAGATCGACATTGGTGCCGCGCAGCCGGCGGCTGACGTCGAGCGCGGTGAGGCCCGCGGCCTGCAGCCGGTCCGGATCGAGCGACACCAGGATCTCGCGCTCGACACCGCCGATGCGCTCGACCTGGGCGACGTTGCGGACGCCCTGCAGCGCGCGCTTGACCACGTCGTCGACGAACCACGACAATTGCTCGGGCGTCTTGCCCGGCGAGATCGCCGCGTAGGTGACGATCGGCAGCCCGATCACGTCGACCCGCTGGATCAGCGGCTCGTTGACGTTTTGCGGCAAATTGGCCCGGACGCGGGTGACCGCGTCCTTGACGTCGTTCAGCGCCCGGTCGGTATTGGTCTCCAGTGCGAACTGGACCGTGGTCACCGACAAGCCGTCGGTAATCGACGAGGCGATGTGCCGGACGCCTTCGACGCCGGAGAGGCCGTCTTCAATGGTCTTGGTGACTTGCGCTTCAAGCTCCGCCGGCGCCGCGCCGAACTGCGCCACCGCGACCGAGATCACCGGGATATCGGCGCTCGGCAGCCGCGTCACCGCGAGCTTGGTGAAACTGATCCATCCCAGCACCAGCAGGATGATGGAGAACACTACCGACGGCAGCGGGTGGCGAATCGACCAGGATGAGACATTGAGTGCCATTAGCGTACCCGCGATCGGTCGGTTTCATCGGCGAACATGGTCTTGATCAGGTCGCCGTCATGCAGCGAGGTGCCGGCGTCGGCCACAACCAACTCGCCCTCTTTGACGCCTTCGAGAATTTCGATGCTGGAATCGGACACCAGACCGACCCGGACTCTTCTCGTCTCGACGGTGTTGCCCCTCACCACCTGAACAGTCAGATGGTCGATCGCCGAGCGAGGAATCGCGACGCCGCAGCTGCGCCGCGCGTCGATGGTGGCACGTGCGAACATCCCAACCTTGAGCGCCGGGGTTCTGGTAACCGAGACCCGGACATGGCCGAGCTGGGTGGTGCGCTCGATCGCCGGCGCGATCAACCGGACCCGCCCGGCCAGATCTGGCCCGTCGTCCCGGCTGATCCGCGCCGTCGCACCTGGGTTGAGCTTCAGCGCGTGGATCCCCGGCACTTCGGCATCGAGTTCGATATCGTTGTCGACCGCGATCCGCACCATCGGTCCGCCCATAGGCGACGCCGGCGCGCCGACAATGGTCATGATCTTGGTCACCAGTCCGGCGACCGGCGCCCGCAGCGACGACTTGCCGCCCTGCGGTGACGGCGGCGGCGTCAGCCGGATTAGTTCCTGGTTCTCGGTGACGAGGTCGCCCTCACGGACCAGGATGTCGGTGACCTTGGAGCCTTCGCGATCGACGCTGACCAGCGCTTCCTTGCGGGGCACGATGAAGCCGGTGACCCGCACCATGTCGGAGAAACAGGCGTTGGTCGCCTTGACGACAGTGACCTGCACGCCGGAGGCGGCAGCCTCGCTGGCTGCGTTCTTTTCCGCAGCGAGGCACGACGTGCCCAATGGTGCGGCGAGGATGGCGGCGGCCGTGAACGCCACCAAGGCGGTCGTCCGAACCGGGATGATGAAACGGAAGTTGGCCTGCATTGCGGGTCGATCCACACCTAGGTCATGAGCGTCTGTCATGAGCATACTCACTCAGGGTCTCGAATCCGGCGTTCGCTTCACCAGTCTAGTTTTACAGCGAACTCGAATTGAACGGACACTGAAAACAATTATTCCGGTGCGGTGGCGCGCTCGGGCAATCTACACAGGGTCTTGAAGTTGCAAAAGAGCAAAAGAGTTCCGCGAGACGCGGAACGCCGAATTGCTAATAGGATCGTGAGAAGAGCTCTTGCGGTATCACTTTGAGGCGGTCTTGTTCGCCATGTTCACCACTTGCACCCGGCGGTTCGACGGGTCGAGCGGCGCGGCGGGATCCTTGGGCTTGCTCTTGCCGTAGCCGACAGTCACCAGGTCACTGCCCGCGATCCCGAATTTCTCGACTAGCGCCCGCTTGATCGAATCGGCCCGGCGCTCGGACAGGTCCTTGTTGTAGGCCTCGCCGCCGACACCGTCGGTGTGTCCAGCTACGACGAAGGTCGAGCCCTTCAGTTCGGGATTGGACAGCGCTTTGCCTAGCGCATCGACCGCAGGCCCTGCCCGCTCGCTGATCTTGGCGGAGTTGTAGTCGAAGGTGATTTCCAGATCGATATTCGGCTTGTCCTGGGCGATGGCGGCGATCTGCTCGCGTTCGCCGGAGGACAGCGATCGCGTGGTCCGATTGCGCAGCGTGCTGACGAAGCGCCCTTCGTCCGGATTCGGCGCCGGCGTGGCGGCCGAGAGACCACGCGTCAGCGGCTTCTTCGGCGCCAGCGCCTTGATGATCTGATCCTCGGTGACGTCGTCCGCGGCGAATGCCGTTCCGACGCTCATCGCCAGCCCTGCGCCGATCACGAGGATTGAGCGAAGCGCGCCCAGATTTCGATTTTGCGAGAACTTAAACATGGTCCACCCTCTGTGCTGTTCGCTCTGCTGGCAGGTGCTATTTGCAAGTGACTTGCGAATCGGCCTCAAAAACTCCTGGTGACTAATCGTCGAGCCAGAGCGATGGAAGGTTCAATCGACCCTCACACACGGGTGGAATTGATCCGGACTAGTCGACGCCGTAACCGGCGAACTCCTTTGCGATGTTCGGATCCATGCTCTTGGCATTGGAGATGTCGATTTCGCCTTCGGAGATCAATCCGCTGCGTTGTTTGGCCAGGCCGCGTCCATACAGCGAAGAGGTCAATCGCGGATTGATTTTCAGCGCGGCGTCGAAATCGGCGATGGCGTTCTTGGTCTGGCCGCTCTTGAGGTTGAGCAGCCCGCGGCTGTCGAGCGCGTCGACAAAGTTCGGGCGCAGCCGCAGCGCCTCGTTGCAGTCCTTCAGCGCAGCCGGCAGGTCGTTGGCGACGGTCCGTGCAAAGCAGCGATTGTTGAATGCCTCGACGTCTTTCGGGTTGAGCCGAATCGCCTCGTTGAAATCCCTGATCGCCAGCCTGAAGGCGCCCTTGCTGGCGTAGACTTGGCCACGCCGATACAGCGCGTTGCCGTCGGCGGGATTGTCGGCGATCTTGACACTCAAGGATCTGATTGTCGGATCGTCCGCCAGCGCGAGCTCGAGCCTCTCTTCGGCGCGGCTGTCGGTTGTCGGCGCGACGATGTCGGCTTCCTTGATTTTGGGAGTTTCCTTCGGCTCTTCCTTGATGGCGACCTTTGGCTCTTCGACTTTCTTCGGGACCACCTTGGGAACTTCGGGGGCGACTATGGCGGTCTTCTGCGGTGGCCTATCGTCAATTGTGTCGCTCGGCGGCGTCCGTTCGACAACGGTGCCCTTGCCGGATGACACCCGAACCCCGGGGACGAATGAGAATTCGTCCGCCAGCGACGATGAGATCCACGGTACCTGCTCGCTGCGCGACGCCCGCGTAACGCCGACCCGGGTACGGTTGAGCGTTTCTTCCGCCGTCAGGCTGGGAACGCGGATCTCCTTGAGCAACTCGCTCACGAACAGACTATGGTCGCTGCCATTGTCGCTGACCACTGAACTGAGCGCGGCCGAATACATCACCAGCGTTCCGCCCGGCGCGATGATCGGCGCCAGCCCCGCAGAGAAACTGCGGAAGCGGCGCTCAAACGGATTGCGCCGCGACGCATCGACCAGCGCGATCTTGACGCTCGCACCCCGGCTGTTGATTTCGCTCAGCACGGTCTCGAGGCTGAAGCCGTCGCGACGAACGTCGGGCTCGGTCCAGATCTGCGCATCGATCGGAATCATGTAGCTTTGACGATTGGACTGAATTCCGAACCCGCTGAAGAAAACCAGCGCGACCGAGCCCGGCTTGATACTGCCGTAAAGCCGATCGAATGCCCGGCGCATTCCGTCGATGGTGAGATTTTCGCCCAGATCGACGTCGAAACCATCGCGCTTCAGTTCGTCGGCGAGATCGCGGGCATCGTTGATCGGTTCTTTCAGCGGCTTTTCGCTGTCCGGATATTTTGCGTTGCCTATCACCAGCGCGACACGGTCGCCCCGATTCTCCGCCGCCACCGATGGGGCGACCAGTGCGACGGACAAGGCTAGGATAACCAAGAAGGCAATGCGGATTTTCATTCGACGCCGGTCCACGCTATGGGGCGCCGATCCCAAGCTTGCGCCGCGGCGACCTTACTCCACACAATTGACATTATCAAACCGGGCCGGCCACGGCTGTCAACCGCCCGCGATACTTTCGCCGCGGAGGAAGATTGATCCCGCCCCGTGCGATGTCGCAAAGATGTAGCAATCATTGAGCCATCGCCACCGATGTGCAAGAGCCACCGCGCTGCAACCGAGATCGTCAGTAACCGACGCCCAACATCAGGACGAAGTGCCGGCCGCACCAAGATCCCGAACATTCTCTGTCGTCGCTGCTGGCAGCGGTGCGGCGATAGGGCCGGCTGGTTGCAATCCGGTGTTGCTTCGCGACCGGCGAGGCAGAAGACGCCATCGCCCGGGAGACTGATCCCTCTGCGCCGCTTGCCGGCAGCGATGAAGCCGATCGACTCTTTTCCCCTGCGACATTGGTCGCCGCGGCAACTGGGACAATAGCATCAGCGCCGACCGACTCAGTGGTGGCCGCCATGCTCGCATTGGCCGCTGCCTGCACGACGCACAGGACGGCGGCGAAGCTCGCCGCCCCGATCACGCGCCAGATCTGGCTGGGATAGCTGGCCATGGATGACCTCACTTTTCGCTTCAAGGCGGGGCGGCGGCTTAGCTGCCTCACCGATTGAGCCTGCGTTAACAAAATGTTCCGAACCGACAATCGCCACCTTAGGTGTTGCGCCGACCGAGAAAAGTTCAGAAGCCGACGCCGATCATTGCGGCCCCGCCGCCGTGGCCGCCGCTCGGTCGCGAAGCGGCTTGCTGACGGGCCCGCGGTTCCGGCCGGGGTTGCCGCGGCGCTTCGCGCTCGGCTTGTCGCTTGCCCTCCTTCTTCCGGGTGGCACGGCGGTCTTCTTCCTCCTCGTCGCGGTTGCGGCGCGACGCGGTCGCCGGCGTCTCCTTCTTCTTCTCGGCAACGCAGGTGTCACCCTTCGCGATTTCGCCCGACTTGCATTCCAGCGGGCAGACCCGACCGGTTTGGGCGGTCAGTTCGGACACCAGATCTTCGGTCACCTGCACATCATCCGACGGCTTGTCGCCCGCTTTGCCCTTGATCGAGAGGTAGCGGCCGAGCGCGGCCTTGGTGGAAGGACGAAGCGTGCCGTCACGGCTGCCCGGATCGCAGCCGAGACGGGCGAGTTGGGTCTGCGCCGAACGGACCAGCTCCGGCGAGTTCGGCAATTCCGCTGCACGCTTCGCCGCTTCCGCGCTGAATTTTTCGAGCGCGGCGGTGACCTGGGGCTGCAACCGGGTGCAGGTCACGGTCTTGGCGAAACTCTTCATGTCATCGAGTCCCGAACCCTCGCTGCCCTTGGCGCTCAGTTCATCGAATTTCGGCTGTTGCTGTTTGCAGGCGGCTTCCTGCGCTGATGCCACTTCGGCCTTGCGGCGTTCTTCTTCGGCCTGCCTTGCCTGCCGCTCGCTTTCGGCCCGCAACTTCGCGGCTTCCGCGGCCGCCTTGTTCTTTTCCGCCTCTTCGGCCTTCAGTCTTGACTCGGCGGATTTGCGTTCGGCCTCCAGGGCCTTGGCTTTCAGCTCGGCTTCCGCCTGTTTGGCGCGACGTTCGTCCTCATCCCGTTTTCTGGCGGCGGCTTGTTCGGCCTTCTTTTGAGCGGCCTCGATCCGGGCCTCCTCCGCGGCCCGGGCGGCCGCCTCGCGCTCGGCGCGGGCCTTGTCCTCGCGCTCCTGCGCGGCCTTCTCAAGCAGTTGCATACGTTGCTGGGCAGTGATCGCGAGCGGCGAATCCGGGTAGCGCTTGATGAATTTCTGCAGCTCCTTCGTATCGTTGCTGTCCTTGATCCGGTCCCAGTCCAGTGTCTCCTTCGAGCTCGGCTCCCGACCCGGCGCGATGGTGTTGGGAGCGACCGCGGTCACGGCGACATTGCCAGGCGTTTTCGCGGCCGGCGCGGGGACCTGATCGGCCAAGCTTGCGATCTGTGCGCGCGCCAGATCGGCGTAGAAACCGGTCTTGTAGGTCCCGAGAAAGACTTCCCAAGCCCGGCGCGACCCGATCTTGGCGACCAGCTCGTAGTCGGCTTTGACGCCGCTGTCGTCGGCGACGGACGGTTTTTCCACCGCCGGGGGAGGCACCAGCGAGATGTTGCCGCCGCCCAGCGACCCGTAGACGAACGGCTCCTGCTTGTTGCCGGTGGACTTCAGGACCTCGTCGCGCACCCGGCCGAACGCCAGCCGGATGTCCAAGCCGGGAATCGTCAGACTCTTCAGAACGGCAGCGGTGAACGGGCTGTGGTCGCCTTCGCCGTCCTCGGCGGTCGATCCGGCCTTGGCGGCGTAGGCGATCAGGGTATCGGCGCTGGTCGGCTCGACTTTGCCAAGGCCCGAATTCACCGAACGATTGGCGACCTTGCGCTCGCGGCGCATCTTAACTGTAAACGGGTTGTCGCGACAGGCATCGAGAATCACCACGCGCAATCTCTGCGCGCCGTCTGCGGACGCCACCATCCGTTCCAGCGGGATCGCTTCGTCGTCGGCATCCCGATCGCTGGCCAGCCGCGCATCCACCGGGATCAGATAGTTGGTGCCGCCGATCTCAATGCCGTGTCCAGCATAATAGATCACTGCGATATCCGCATGGTCGGCGTCGGCCTCAAATTTGCGAATCGCGCGCTTGAAATCAAGGTTGCCGACATTGATCGCGGAAGTGACCTCATAGCCCGTGTCCTTGAACATCTGCGCCACGGAGGCCGCGTCGCGCGACGGATTGGGCAATTGCGGGACGGTCTGATAGGACGAATTGCCGATCACAAGCGCCACCCGCTTGTCGGCCAACGCCAGACTCGATGACAGAACCATCGCCAGGACGGTTCCACCAATCATCGCCGCGATTTGAGCCAAACGCTCGATCATGTTGTTTCCAGCCACCGCTTGCGCTTAGGCAGGTCCTTATCAAGAGCAGAACGAGGCTTGCTAACGGCCTAGCCGACGGCAAAAGGCGAAATGCGCGATAATAGTGTAACGACAACCCGGTTGCTGATCAATCGCCGGCAACCGGATGGCCGCCACGGCTACATGGTTTTGCGGCCGTGGCGGCCACCAGACCTATTCTATTTCGAGGCCTCTTCGCGTTCGGCCAGGTTCACGATCTCGACGCGGCGATTTTCCGCCGCCAACGGGTCGGCCGGATTCTTCAGGCCTTGCTTGCCATAGCCAGCGGCGATCAGGTTAGTCGCGGGGATGTGATACTTTTCCATCAGGTAACGCCTTACGGTTTCAGCGCGCCGCTCTGACAGCTTCTGATTGTATTCATCGCTGCCCTTTGCGTCGGTATGGCCACCGAGCATCACGATCGATCCTTTGAGATCGTTGCTGGTCAGCGCCTCGCCGAGGTTGTTCAGCTGTGGTGCGGCCCGCGGCATCAACTGCGCGGAATTGAACTCGAAGTTGATTTCGAGGTTGATTTTCGGGCGGTTGGCGGCGATCGCGGCCACCTGTTCGCGGTCACCCGCCGACAGCGAACGGGTCTGGCCGCTCACCCGCTTAATGACCGCCAAGTCGCTGGCGCTGATCGTGGGCCGGTCGGATGGGCTCAGGCTGCGGGTCTTCGAAACCTTCAACCCCTCCGTGATCTGCTGGGCGGAAAGCTCCCCGGCGTTCGCCGGTACGCCGATCGCGATTAAGCCACTCGCCAGAACGGCAACGGCAACGGTTCTGCTCAGAAATTTCTGCCGAATCATCATGATCATCTCCATCTGGTCGAAGGCATCGCCGGAGCGACGAGAGCCGGAACCAACCGCCGCTACCCTGCCCCGGCGCGGAGAGCGCTGCCGTGATCTATGTCACGAAAAATCCGAAAGGGCACAAATGACGTCTTCAGCGAGTTGGTCGCAAATTGAAACAGCTCAACCTCGACTCCTCCTATCCCGGTTTCGCACACCGAGCGCTCCCTGGAACTCAAAGAATATCGTAGGTTCCGACGCCGCTTCAAGACGCCTCTATAAATATCGGGCGGGACGCGGCGCGGCTGGCGAGTCGATCTGTCGGACGGCCGCAGGCGCCGAACCGGCGGACTCCGGATGACGTGCCACCGACGGCACCGGATGAGTCACTCTCGACCGGCCTCTTCGTACCTTCCATGTTGCAGTAATGGCACAATGTTTGGAATAGTCGGCTTCTCCAGAGGGCAATTGCCCGCACTGTCTTGCCCCGCCCAAATGATCTGCCCTAGAAATATTTAGAAACCCGTTTTTGCCGGGATTCGCGAATTCGATCTTTTTGGGGGCATAGTGATGACAATTTTGGTCAACGAGCGTTCGGTCGGGGCACGGAAAGCCAAAAACCGGGTTTTGGCGGGGTTTGCCCTCGCGATGGCTTGCTCGGTGTCGTCGGTGGCGATGGCGGAATGCACCGGCACTGGCTCGTTCGTGCCCGGCGCGATCGCGGGCTTCAATCCGTCCTCGATCCTCCCCTTCGCGGCAGGTGGTGCGGTCAATTCGCTGGTTTCGGCTATTAATACTGCCAATACCGCTTTCTTGACCCAGTCCACCGCCTTCGTGAGCGCGCCCGGCAATCCGGCGCCGAACCAGGAAGGTGGCGGCGTTTGGGCTCGTGCGATCGGCGGCGACATCAAGACCAAGAGCACCAGCACCACGTCGAATGTGACCCTTGGTGGCGTTGCGGCTCCCGGCACTGTTACCTGTAACAATGAGACCAAGCTCACATTCGCGGGTGCCCAGGTCGGCGCGGACACCTCGATCCTGAATTATAACGGCTGGAATTTGCACGTCGGTTCGACAGTCGGCTACATTGGCGCCAAGGCTCGCGACAACTCGTCAGCTGGCGTCCTGAACCCTCGCGGCGGCACGTTCGAGGATACGCTGCAGGTTCCGTTCGCTGGCGTTTACGCCGCGGTGACTAAGGGTGGCCTGTTCATCGACGGCCAGATCCGGACCGAATACTATCAGAACTCGGTCAACGACCCGATCGTCGCGGGCATCTTCAACCAGAAGCTCGATGCTCGCGGGCTCTCGCTCACCGGCAACATCGGCTACAATCAGGCACTCGCGAACAACTGGTTCATCGAGCCTTCGGCCGGAATCGTGGTTTCCAAGGTTAAGGTCGATCCGCTGAATGTGACCGGTTCGCTGGTGCTGCCGGCCGCCTTCACCCCGGGCGTCACCTTCCCCGGCCGGCTGCAGATCGATGATATCAAGAGCACGCTCGGCCGCATCAGCTTGCGCGGCGGCACCACGATCGCCTCCGGCAACATGGTCTGGCAGCCGTTCGCGATCGCGAGCCTCTATCATGAGTTCGAAGGCTCGGTGACATCGTCGTTCGACAGCGGTCCGGCGACCGCGCAGAGCCTCGGGCCGGTATTTGCTGCCGTGGCTCCGGCCGGCCGGATCTCGTCGTCCACCATCGGTACTTACGGCCAATTCGGCGTCGGCGTCGCCGGCCAGCTCGTCAACACCGGCCTGCTGGGATACATTCGTGCCGACTACCGTACCGGTAACAATATCGACGGCTATAGCGTCAATGGCGGCGTTCGGTATCAATTCTCTCCGGATGCCCTCGTGGCAGGTCCGCGCTACACTAAAGCGGTCAAGGCGCCGGCGTTCACGCAGGCTGCGTATGACTGGACCGGGTTCTTCATCGGCGGCAGCTTCGGCGCGCTCAACGGCCGGACTAAATACGAGACCTTTGGCGGTTCCTCCGACCCACGCTTCGCCGGTGCAATCGGCGGTGGCCAAGTCGGTTATGATCGTCAGTTCGGCAAATGGGTGGTCGGCGTCGAGGGCAACCTGAATGCGACGAACGCCCACGGCGCTCGTCAATGTCAGTTTGGAATCTTCTTCAACTGCGAAACCAACGTCAATTACATGGGCACGGCGACCACAAAGCTCGGTTATGCCTTCTGGAACCGGTCATTGTGGTATGTCCGCGGCGGTGCCGCCTTCGGCGATATGAAGCTCACCACCAACTGCAACACCGGTCCGTTCAATGTGTTCGGCGTCGGTGGTTGCGGAGAGGCGACCAAGCGCAACCGCACCGGCTGGACAGTCGGCATCGGCTCGGAATTCGCGCTCGCCAACAACTGGTCGGTGCGGACCGAGACCAATTACTTCGACATGGGCACGAAGGATTACGTGCTTCCCGTGACGCTGGTTCCCGGAACGGTCAAGGAGACCGGCTTCATCTCGACGGTCGGCTTGAACTACCGCTTCTCGGCTGGTCCGGTGATCGCCAAGTATTGAGCTGATTACTGATCCGAACGGGCTAGACCCAAATCAATCGGGCGGTCGCTTCCAGCGGCCGCCCGATTTCTTTTGCGCTTTTGAGACGCGACTGACGAAAGGCATCGGTGGTTGCCTTTGAACGCCTGTTGCTGCGATGATCGAAAAGAAATCAGGGCGGGACGAACATGGGCGAGGTTCACGAAATCTATGCGCTGCGCTATGCGACGATGTCGCCGCGCACGCCGCAGATGAACTTCCTCACCCCCGATCCGCACGAGACCACGGCGGCCGATCTCGACTATTTCGTCTGGCTGATCCGCGGCGCCTGCGGCGACATTCTGGTTGATACCGGCTTCAACCATGCAGCCGCGGCGGCGCGGAACCGAAAGCTGACGCTGAATCCGGTCGAAGCGCTGGCTGCATTCGGCGTCGACGCCGCCGCCATCAGGAACGTGGTGATCACTCACCTGCACTACGACCACGCCGGCAATCTCGACCGCTTTCCCAACGCCCGCTTTCATCTGCAGGACCGCGAGATGAGCTACGCCACCGGCCGTTGCATGTGCAATGGCGTGCTGCGTCACCCGTTCTCGGTCGAGGATGTCACCCTGATGGTGCGCCACGTCTACGCCGAGCGGGTCACCTTCCACCAAGGCGACGGCGAGGTCGCTCCCGGCGTCAGCCTGCACCGCGTCGGCGGCCATTCCGACGGCCTGCAGGTGGTCCGCGTCGCGACCGCGCGCGGGCCGGTGGTGCTCGCCTCGGACGCTTCGCACTATTACGCCAACATGCACCGCCGCAATCCGTTCCCGATCGTCTACAATGTCGGCGAGATGTGCGATGGTTGGGATATCGCCGCGCGGCTCGCCGGCCATCCCGACCGCGTGATTCCGGGCCACGACCCGCTGGTCGCCGAAATCTATCCGCGCGCCAGCGCCGCGGTCGACGCCTTCGCGCTGCACCTGCCGCCATCGCGATCGTTCGCCTGAACAGACGGCATTCGTCGTTCCCCGCGACGCGATGGCCGCACCACAAACCTTCCTAGCCGGCCGTCTGGCTCGTGGCCTCGCGCGACGACTCCACCTCATGGCTGCCCTGGATCAAATTCAGATGCCGTTCGATCTTGCCGAGCGCTGCCGCGAGATTCTCGCGCTCGCGCGCCGACAGGCACGACAGAATTTCGCGCTCCTTGGTCAGCAGTCGCGGCACCAGCTGCTGATACAGCGCGCGGCCCTTCTTTGTCAGCCGCAACCGGAACTCGCGGCGGTCGTCCTCGTTCTCGACCCGCTCGATCAACTGCCGGCTCAGCAATCCGGTCACTGCGCGGGAAATGGTGGATTTGTGGGTCCGCGTGCATTGGGCGATGAATTGCGCGCTGCAGGCGTCGTCGCGGAAGCCGAGCGTGGCGACGATCCGCCAGCCCGGAATATCCAGCCCGTGGCGGTCCTGATATTCGCTGGCCAGCGCCGCGCTGACCTCTGCGGCCAGCCGGTTGAGCTGGAACGGCACGAACGCGAATAGATCGAGCTTGCTCAAAAAAATCCCTCAACTCGGGTTGCGCCGGAACACAACTGCGGTTTAGATGGTTGCACGTGAAACTATCATGCGGGAGGAAGCTTTGACCAGCGCAATGCCAAACTCGCGCCGTCGCGTCGGCTGAGCGCAATGGCCCAGCAGCATCACACCCAATTCGGCTATCGCCGCCACCCGGATCAGGATCGGGCTGGCGATCCCGTGCGCCACAAGGTGATCGTGGTCGGCGCCGGCCCGGTCGGGTTGTCACTGGCGATCGATCTGGCGCAGCGCGGCCAACAGGTTGTGCTGCTCGACGACGCCGACCGGATCGGAGAGGGCTCGCGCGCGATCTGCTTTTCCAAGCGCGCGCTGGAAGTCTGGGACCGGCTCGGCGTGGGTAGCCGCATGGTCGAGAAGGGCGTGATCTGGCAGGTCGGCAAGATCTTTCGCGGCAACGACATGGTCTACCGCTTCGATCTGCTGCCGGAGACCGGCCACAAGATGCCGGCCTTCATCAACCTGCAGCAATATTACGCCGAGGCCTATCTGGTCGACCGGGTGCAACAACTGCCCGCCATCGATCTGCGCTGGCGCAACAAGGTCAGTGCGCTCGCGCAGCACAATGATCATGCGGTCCTGACGATCGACACGCCGGATGGGTCGTATCGTCTCGCCGCCGACTATGTGGTGGCGTGCGACGGCGCGCGCTCCAGCCTGCGCGGCATGGTCGGCGCGGAGTTCGAAGGCGAGGTATTCGAGGATCAGTTCCTGATCGCCGACGTCAAGATGACCGCCGAATTTCCGACCGAGCGCTGGTTCTGGTTCGATCCGCCGTTTCACGCCGGGCAATCCGCGCTACTGCACCGCCAGCCCGACAATGTCTGGCGAATCGATCTGCAGATCGGCCCCGACGCCGACCCCGCGGTCGAGCGGCTGCCGGAGAACGTCCGGCCACGGATCGAGCGGATGCTCGGCCATGGCGAGTTCAGTTTTGAGTGGATTTCGATCTACAAGTTCCAGTGCCGCCGGATGCAGCGTTTCCTGCACGAGCGGGTGATCTTCGCCGGAGATTCCGCGCACCAAGTGTCGCCGTTCGGCGCGCGCGGTGCCAATTCGGGGCTGGAGGACGGCGAGAATCTGGCCTGGAAGCTCGACATGATCCTGCGCGGACAGGCGCCGGCCAGCCTGCTCGACAGCTACGAGATCGAGCGTGGGCTGGCTGCCGACGACAACATTCGGCACTCGACGCGCTCGACCGATTTCATCGCGCCGCATTCGAAACAGGAGCGCCGGCTACGCGACGCCGTGCTGGCGTTGTCGCAGGAGGTGGATTTCGCCAAGCGGATGGTCAATGCCGGGCGGCTGTCGGTGCCGTCAGTCTACGATAGCCCGCTCTCGACTGCGGATGTGGAGGCCTGGGAGGCGGGCCCGCGTCCGGGCGCCCACATGCTGGATGCGCCGTTGACCTCGGTTGGCGGCGAGCCGCTGTTTCTGACCGATGCGTTCAAGGCGGCCGGCGGCGGCTTCGTGCTGCTGGAAAGTGCCAACGGCGCTGCCACAACCTTGCCCCAAGGCGTTCACAGCATTCGCATCGGCCCCGCCGCCGCGCTGCGCGACGCCGCCGGATTGTTTGCCCGCCGCTACGATGCGTCGCCCGGTTCCGCCTATCTGCTGCGGCCGGACGGCTATGTTGCTGCAAGGTTCAAGCATCCGACGCATGCCGCGATCGAAACCGCGCTCGCGCGCGCGAGCGGGCGGGCGTAAGGAGGGATGATGGCGCTGTCGACCACCAGCAATTTCGCCGATCCCGACGCCGCCTACCGGCTGATCGTCGAGGCGCATCGCGGCATCAGCGACGAGCAGAGCGCCGCGCTCGACGCCGCACTGGTGCTGGTTCTCGCCAATCACATCGGCGATCTCGGCGTGCTGGGCGAAGCGCTGGCGCTCGCGAAGCGGCGCATCGTCGATAGCAACCCAACGCAATCCTGATTACCGCGACCAAAGTCGCGGATTCGGACGTCTCACAAGGAAAAAAGAATGGCCAAGGGTTTCGCATCCACCACCGACATGGTGGAAAAGAAGATCACGTTTTCCGAGATCGGCACCGATCTCTACGCCTTCACCGCGGAAGGTGATCCGAATTCGGCGGTGATCGTCGGCGAGGACGGCTGCATCGTGTTCGACGCTCAGGCGACGCCGGCGATGGCCAACAAGGTGATCGAGCGGGTCAAGGCCGTCACCGACAAGCCGATCAAATATGTCGTGCTGTCGCATTATCACGCCGTGCGCGTGCTCGGCGCTTCCGCATACAACGCGGAGGGCATCGTCGCCTCGCAGGAAACCTATCGCCTGATCGACGAGCGCGGCCAGCAGGATTGGGATTCCGAATACGGCCGGTTCCCACGGCTGTTCCAGGACGCCGAGAGCATTCCCGGCCTGACCTGGCCGACGCTGACCTTCGAGGGCGAGATGTCGATCTGGCTCGGCAAGCGCGAGGTGCGCTTGATCCAGCTCGGCGCCGGCCACACCTCCGGCGATATCGTCGCCTGGGTTCCGGACGCCGAGGTGATGTTCTCGGGCGACCTGATCGAATATCATTCGGCGTGTTATTGCGGCGACGCTTACTTGCGGGAATGGCCGATGACGCTGAATGAAATCCGCGATTTCAATCCGAAGGCGATCGCGCCCGGCCGCGGCGACGCGCTGAAGGGGCTGGAGACCACCCGCGAAGCGATCGCGATGACCCGCGATTTTGTCAGCACGCTGTATGGCGCCGCCGAAATCTCGGTCGCCAAGGGCCGTTCGCTGAAGGAAACCATGGCGGCTTGCCGCGAGGTGATGGACAAGAAATTTTCCAGCTTCGCGATCTACGAACATTGCCTGCCGTTCAACGTCTCGCGCGCCTTCGACGAGGCGTCCGGCATCGACGATCCGGTGATCTGGACCGCCGAGCGCGATCTCGAAATGTGGGCCGCCCTGCAGGGCGCATGATCCCGAAAAGTGGGTTCCGGTTTCCGGAAGAGATCATGCGCAATCGAAACGGAGGATGACATGAACATCAACACCGCGCCCGGCATCGTCGCCTGCGGGACCGTCGGCGTCACCCCGGGCTACATGTCGGGCTTCGGCAACAGCTTCGAGACCGAAGCGCTGCCCGGCGCGCTGCCGATCGGGCGCAACTCGCCGCAGCGCGCGCCCTATGGGCTTTATGCCGAACAACTCTCCGGTTCGCCGTTCACCGCGCCGCGCGGCAGCAATGAGCGCTCGTGGCTGTATCGGATCAGGCCGTCGGTGAAACATTCCGGCCGCTTCGTGAAGGCAGATGTCGGGTTGTGGCGCTCGGCGCCATGCCTGGAAGTCGAGATGCCGATCGAGCAGTTGCGCTGGGACCCGGCGCCGATGCCGACGGAGGATCTGACGTTCCTGCAAAGCGTGCGGACCATGACCACGGCGGGAGATGTGAATACCCAGGCCGGCATGGCCGCGCACATCTATCTTATCACCGCGTCGATGTTCGATCAGCATTTCTACAATGCCGACGGCGAATTGATGTTCGTGCCGCAGCAGGGCCGGCTGCGCTTCGTCACCGAATTCGGCGTCATTGCTGCGGAGCCTGCCGAGATCGTGGTGATCCCGCGCGGCGTCAAGTTCCGCGTCGAACTGATCGACGGGCCGGCGCGCGGCTATCTGTGCGAGAATTACGGCGGCGCCTTCACGCTGCCGGAGCGTGGCCCGATCGGCGCCAACTGCCTCGCCAACGCCCGCGATTTTCTCACGCCGGTGGCGGCCTATGAGGACAAGGACACCCCAACCGAGCTGTTCGTCAAATGGGGCGGCACGCTGTGGGTCACCAAGCTGCCGCATTCGCCGATCGACGTGGTCGCCTGGCACGGTAACTACGCGCCCTACAAGTACGATCTGCGCACCTTCTCGCCGGTTGGCGCGATCGGCTTCGATCATCCCGATCCGTCGATCTTCACCGTTTTGACCTCGCCGTCGGAAACCGCCGGCACCGCCAATATCGACTTCGTGATCTTCCCGGAGCGCTGGATGGTGGCGGAGAATACCTTCCGGCCGCCGTGGTATCATATGAACATCATGTCGGAATTCATGGGCCTGATCTACGGCGTCTACGACGCCAAACCGCAAGGATTTACACCCGGCGGCGCGTCGCTGCACAACATGATGCTGCCGCACGGCCCCGATCGCGAGGCGTTCGATCATGCCTCGAACGGCGAATTGAAGCCGGTGAAGTTGACTGGCACGATGGCGTTCATGCTTGAGACCAGGTACCCGCAGCGCGTTACCGAATATGCGGCGAAATCCGGCACGCTGCAGGCCGACTATGCCGATTGCTGGAACGGTCTCGAGAAGCGCTTCGATCCGAACCGGCCATGACGCCGCCATGAA
Source organism: Rhodopseudomonas sp. (assembly GCF_013377015.1). Taxonomy (GTDB): domain Bacteria; phylum Pseudomonadota; class Alphaproteobacteria; order Rhizobiales; family Xanthobacteraceae; genus JARJEH01. The sequence continues at coordinate 245,085 of NZ_JACABA010000005.1, forward strand.
GGACGCCGACGTCGCAGTCTTGTACGGCTATTTCCGCTCCACCGCGGCGTATAGGGTGCGGATCGCGCTGGGGCTGAAGGGCCTTCGCGCCGAACAGAAATTCGTGCATCTGCGCAAGGGCGAGCAGACCCAGGCGGCGTTTCGCTGGATCAATCCGGCGGGGCTGGTGCCGTACTGGGTCGAGGGCGATTTCAGTTTGGCGCAGTCGCTGGCGATCATCGAATATCTCGACGAGACCCATCCCGAGCCGCCTCTACTGCCGCGCAACCCGCGTGACCGCGCGATCGTTCGCGAGATCGCGCTGGCGGTGTGCTGCGACATCCACCCGATCGGCAATCTGCGGGTGCTGAACCGGCTGACCGAATTGGGCATCGATGATGCCGCGCGTGCGCAATGGTCGAAACACTGGATCGAGACCGGCTTCGAGGCGATCGAGGCCCGGTTGGCGCAGTTGCCGGGGCCGTTCGCGTTCGGCGCGCAGCCGACGCTGGCGGACATCTGCATCGTGCCGCAGGTGTTCAACGCCCACCGCTTCGATGTCGACCTCGCGCCATTCGAGCGCATCCGGCAGATCGAAGCGGCGGCGTTCAATGTCGAAGCGTTCGTTGCCGCCGAGCCGGGGCGGCAGCCCGACGCCGAATGAGGAGGCGTCGGCCGTGCGTTGCGTACGCTCAGCGTCCGCTTTGCCAGTCCTTCACCACCCCGGCCAGTTCCGCCGTCACCGGCGGGCGCGCCGCTGACGGCGTACGCGAGAACCGCGGCGCCGGCGCCGGCTGGGTATGGCCCTCGTGGGTGATGAACACCTCGCGGGCGACCATGTGCGGATGCCGGGTGGCTTCCGACATCGTCAGCACCGGCGCAAAGCAGATGTCGGTACCTTCCATGATGGCGCACCATTCGTCGCGGGTTTTGGTCTTGAACACCGCCGCGAGCTTGTGTTTCAGTTCGGGCCAGTTGTTCTTGTCCATCTGGCCGTCATATTGCGGATCGCTCAGGCCGGCGAGTTCGCGCAGCAACGCATAGAACTGCGGCTCGATCGATCCGATCGAGACGAAGCCGCCATCCTTGCATTCGTAAGTGCCATAGAAATGCGCGCCGCCGTCGAGCATGTTGCTCTCGCGGCTCTCTTTCCAGAGACCCTTGGCGGTCATGTCGAAGAACATGGTGATCAGCGAGGCGGCACCGTCGCACATCGCGGCGTCGACCACCTGGCCCTTGCCGGACTTGCCGGCTTCCAGCAGCGCGGCCAGCAGACCGACGACGAGATACAGCGAACCACCGCCGAAATCGCCGACCAGGTTGAGCGGCGGTACCGGCCGTTCCGCGGGGCCGATCGCGGCGAGCGCGCCGGTGATCGAGATGTAGTTGATGTCGTGGCCGGCCGCCTGCGCCAGCGGGCCGCTCTGGCCCCATCCGGTCATCCGCCCGTAGACCAGCCGCGGATTGCGCGCCAGCACCACATCGGGGCCGAGGCCGAGCCGCTCCATCACGCCAGGCCGGTAACCTTCGATCAGCGCATCGGCGCCATCGAGCAGCGTCATCACGCCGGTGACTGACGCCTTGTCCTTGAGGTCGACCGCGACGATCTTGCGTCCCCGCGCCGCGGCGCCCTTCGGGGTCTGGCCGGCGCGGGTCAGGGTGATCACCTCGGCGCCCATGTCGGCTAGCAGCATCGAGGCGAACGGGCCTGGTCCGATGCCGGCGAATTCGACGATCCGGACGCCGGCGAGCGGGCCGCAGCGGGTCTGTTGCGTCTGGGCGGAAGTGGTTGCTGTATCCTGCACCTTGAGATCCCATGTCTGATTGCCCGCTTGGCGCGGCGAGCGGCTGTTGTTGCGGAAAACTCTCTATGCTGGCCGCGTCGACGGCAAGCCACTTTTTGACCGCAATCGTGCATGCGGCCATGCGCTGGCAACGCACAAAAAGCGGCGCGCTGGCAGGCGCGCCGCTTGCCGTGTGATGGAATGATGCGTCAGCCGGCCGCGGTGACCGCGCGCTGCGCCATCACCTTGATCAGGTTGGCCCGATAGTCCGAGCTGCCGTGGATATCCGCCATCAGGCCTTCGTCGGAAATCTTGACGCCATCCAGCGCCGACGCCGACCAGTTCGCCTTCAGGGCGGCTTCGATCGCCGGCACCCGCATCACGCCGTTCTGCGAGGCGCCGGTGGCGGCGACGCGGATCTCGCCCGATTTGGTTTGCACCACGAACACGCCGGTCAGCGCGAAGCGCGAGGCCGGATTGCGCATCTTTGAGTAGCCGGCCTTGGCCGGGATCGGAAACGAGATTGCGGTGATGATCTCGTTCTCGTCGAGTGCCGTGGCGAACAGGCCCTTGAAAAAATCCTCCGCCGCAATCGAGCGCTTGTTGGTCTTGATCGTGGCGTTGAGCGCCAGAACCGCGGCGGGATAGTCCGCGCTGGGATCATTGGTGGCGACCGAGCCGCCGATGGTACCGCGCGCCCGCACCGCAGGGTCGCCTACCACCGAGGTCAGATGCGCGATCGCCGGGATCGTGCGCTTCACATCGGCGCTGTTGACGATGTCGACATAGGTGGTCGCGGCCTTGATGGTCAGCGTGTCGGCCGAGGCCTCGATGCCGATCAGCGCCGGAATCCGGGCGATGTCGATCACATCGGACGGCGCGGTGAGGCGCTGCTTCATCACCGGAAGCAAGGTGTGGCCGCCGGCGAGATATTTGGCGTCGGAGCCCTTCGCGAACAATGCCACGGCTTCTTCGACGGTCGAGGGGCGGTGATAGGTCGTTGAATACATGATGGCCTCCCTTACGCGTTGCCGGGAATGGCGTGCCAGACCCGGTCCGGCGTCGCCGGCATTTCCAGCTTGTTGTTGCCGATCGCGTCGGTGATGGCGTTGATCACCGCCGCCGAGGCGCCAATCGCGCCGGCCTCGCCGCAGCCCTTGACCCCGAGCGGATTGCCCGGGCACAGCGTCGTGGTGTGCGACAGCTTGAACGACGGGACGTCGTCGGCGCGCGGCATCGCGTAGTCCATGAACGACGCGGTGACGAGCTGGCCGGTGTCGTCATAGACCGCGGCTTCCAGGATCGCCTGGCCGATGCCCTGAACGAGGCCGCCATGGACCTGGCCCTCGACGATCATCGGGTTGATCAACCGGCCGAAATCGTCCACTGCGACGAAATTGACGAAGCTGGTCTTGCCGGTGCCGGGATCGACTTCGAGTTCGCAGATGTAGGAGCCCGCCGGGAAGGTGAAGTTAGTCGGGTCGTAGAATGCACCCTCCTTCAGGCCCGGCTCCATGCCGTCGGGCAGATTGTGCGCGGTGTAGGCGGCCAGCGCCACCATTGGCAGCGCGATCGACTTGTCGGTGCCGGTGACTTTGAACTCGCCGTTCTCGATCACGATGTCGCCTTCGGACGCCTCAAGCAGATGCGCGGCGATCTTCTTGGCCTTGGACTCGACCTTCTCCATTGCCTTGAAAATTGCCGACATGCCGACTGCGGCAGAGCGCGAACCGTAGGTGCCCATGCCGAACTGCACCTTGTCGGTGTCGCCGTGGACAATCGAGACCTGGCTGATCGGAATGCCGAGGCGGTCCGCGACCAGCTGCGCAAAGGTGGTTTCGTGACCCTGGCCGTGGCTGTGGCTGCCGGTCAAAATCTCGATGGTGCCGACCGGATTGACCCGGACCTCGGCGGATTCCCACAATCCGACGCCGGCGCCGAGCGAACCGACGGCTTTCGACGGCGCGATGCCGCAGGCCTCGATGTAGCAGGACATTCCCATGCCCCGCAGCTTGCCTTCGCTCTTGGCCTTCGCCTTGCGCGCCGGGAAGCCCGCATAGTCGGCCGCCTTCATGGCGGCGTCCAGCGAGGCGCCGAAATCGCCGACGTCATAGGCCATGATCACCGGGGTTTGGTGCGGGAAGCTGGTGATGAAGTTCTTGCGCCGCAATTCGGCCGGATCGACCTTGAGCTGCCGCGCCGCGGTTTCCATCAGCCGCTCCAGCAGGTAGCAGGCTTCCGGCCGGCCGGCGCCGCGATAGGCGTCGACCGGGGTCGAGTTGGTGTAGACGCCGATCACCTCGGCATGGATCGCCGGGATGTTGTACTGGCCCGACAACAGCGTGGCGTACAGATAGGTCGGCACCGAGGACGAGAACAGCGACATATAGGCGCCGAAATTGGCGTGGGTCTTCACCCGCAGGCCCAGGATCTTGTTGTCCTTGTCGAACGCCATTTCGGCCTTCGAGATATGGTCGCGACCGTGGGCGTCGGTGAGGAAGGCCTCGTTGCGGTCGCCGGTCCATTTCACCGGGCGGCGGACTTTCTTGGAGGCCCACAGCGCCACCATTTCTTCCGGATAGATGAAGATTTTCGAGCCGAAACCGCCGCCGACGTCTGGCGCCACCACCCGTAACTTGTTCTCCGGCGCGACATTGTAGAATGCCGACAGCACCAGCCGGGCGACATGCGGGTTCTGCGAGGTGGTGTAGAGGGTGAAATGTTCTTCGGCTTCATTGTATTCGGCCAGCGCCGCGCGCGGCTCCATCGCGTTCGGCACCAGCCGGTTGTTGACGAGCTCGAAGCTCACCACATTGGCGGCCTTGCTGAAGGCGTCCTTGACGGCCGCCTCGTCGCCGATCTCCCAGTCATAGACGATGTTGCCGGGGGCTTCCGGGTGCAGCTGCGGCGCGCCGGGCGCGATCGCCATCGAGATGTGGTGGGCGCTCGGCAGTTCCTCATAGTCGACCACCACGGCCTCGGCCGCGTCGCGGGCCTGGTTCTTGGTCTCGGCGATCACCACCGCGACCGCCTGGCCGACAAAGCGCACGGTTTCCGGCGCCATCGCTGGCCACGCGCCCATCTTCATCGCCGAGCCGTCCTTGGAGTGCACGGCCCAGCCGCAGATCAGATTGCCGATCTTGTCGTCGACGATCTGTTGGCCGGTCAGCACGTCAACCACGCCGGGCATCTTCTTCGCGGCGGTGGCGTCGATGCCCTTAACCTTGGCGTGGGCATGCGGGCTGCGCACGAAATGCGCGAAGGTCATGCCCTGGACCTTGATGTCGTCGACGTAACGGCCCTTGCCGGTGATGAAACGACGGTCTTCCTTGCGCACCACGCTTGCGCCAATACCCTCAACGCCCATGACATCTCTCCCTGTCCGACTGCATCAGCCGCGAAGCCCTGGAAGACGCGGAATTGCAGCGATTGTTCGAATTTATGATCGGTGACTTGAGATCAAGCAGCGGCGGAATTATTCCGCAGCCTGCGCCACTTTCATGCGGGAGGCCGCATCAAGCACCGACTTGACGATGTTGTGGTATCCGGTGCAGCGGCAGATATTGCCCTCAAGCTCCTGCCGGACGGTCTCCTCGTCGAGCTCGCCGCCATGGCGATTGACGATGTCGATCGCCGACATGATCATGCCCGGCGTGCAATAGCCGCATTGCAGACCATGATTGTCGCGGAACGCGGCCTGCATCGGGTGCAGCTCGTCGCCCTTGGAGATGCCTTCGATGGTGGTAACGTTGGCGCCATTGGCCTGTCCGACCAGCGTCGTGCACGATTTCACCGCGCGGCCGTCGATGTGGACGATGCAGGCGCCGCATTGGCTGGTATCGCAGCCGACATGGGTGCCGGTCAGACCCAGATGATCGCGCAGCAACTGCACGAGAAGCGTCCGGTCCTCGACCTCGGCCGTAACCGGTTTGCCATTGACTGTAAGTGTGACTGTTGACACGCTTAGGCCTCCCCATGCTTTTTAATTGTTCCAATTAGAAGCACTGCGGACGGACTTTGCAACTGGGATTTTCAACTTAGCGGTCATCCTCACGTCATCGGTAACGGAAGCGGCCGTCTTGCTCGCCGGGATCGGCTGCGCGGCGGGGCGCCCGCTCTGCCCGCAACCGATCCGCGGGTTGGGTTCTTGGGCTGGCCGGTGCGAGGAAACGGGAACCGATGCGCTGGACGCCGGTTAACACGACGTGATCCAGCATTTCATCAAGCCCTGCGCGCTGCTGCCGCCTCTCGATCGATGCGCGTTGCTTCTGGATATCGACGGCACCTTGCTGGATCTGGCGCAGACGCCTGGCGAAGTCTGGGTGCCTCCGGGCCTGGAGCAGACTTTGACACGGCTGCTGGAAAGAACCTGTGGCGCGCTGGCGCTGGTCAGTGGGCGTTCGCTCAACGATATCGACCTGATCTTCGCCCCGATGCGGTTTCCCGCGGTCGGCGGCCACGGCGCGGAAATGCGGTTGGCTAACAACAACGAGGCGGTCTCCGCCCATGCGCCGCCGCTCGACCCGGAGATGAAAGGCCGCCTCGCGGCGATCGCCAAGCTCAGCCCCGGCATTCTGCTCGAGGACAAGGGCTATTCGTTCGCGCTGCATTACCGGTTGGCGCCGCACGCCGAACAGGCGATCTACGATGCGGTGGCCGCGGTTCGCGTCGATTACCCGGACGCGCCGATCGAGGTCATGCCCGGCAAAGCGGTTTGCGAGATCAAGCATGTCGGTTTCACCAAGGCGACCGGCGTGCTGGAATTGATGAAGCACGCGCCGTTCAAGGGCCGCCGTCCAGTGTTCCTCGGCGACGACGTCACCGATGAGACGGTGTTCGCGATCATGCCGGCGTTGCAGGGACTGGCATTTTCGGTCGGCCGCGTGGCCGAAGGCGTGGCCGGTCATTTCGATCGGCCGAGCGATGTGCGGCAATGGCTCGCGGATTTGCTCGACCAGGAGCGGCGCTCGGCGGAATAAGCGAGTTTCACTTCACGAGTGAGACCGCAGCTCGCGATTGGTCCGAACGGATCGCGAAACTGCCTCAATGACGCTCAGATTGCGCCATGGAACGATCCCGATGAACGACTGTTAATACTCCGAACGCCGATGGGTGCGGCGGAACGTCGGAGGGACTGCAGTGAACCTCGTTGTCGTCTCAAATCGGGTCGCTCGCGCCGACGCCAACGAACCGATGACGGGAGGTCTGGCGGCGGCGCTACTGCCCGTGGTGGAAAAATCCGGCGCGATCTGGGTAGGTTCCAGCGGACGGGTGCGCGATGGCGCGCAGAAGGATCCGTTTGCGCAAATCGAATCGCTCGGTGCCGGCGCGTTGGCTCTGCTCGATCTGCCAGCGGCGCATTACGCCGGCTATTATGAAGGCTTTGCGAATTCCGCGCTGTGGCCGGCGTTGCATTCCCGTCCCGATCTGATCCGGGTCACGCACGACGATTATCAGTCCTATCGCGAGGTCAACGCCTTCATGGCGCGGGCGCTGCTCAGGTTCCGCAAGCCCGACACCGTGTTCTGGATTCAGGATTATCATTTTCTTGCGCTGGGCGCGGAATTGCGCGACCGCGGTGTCGATCATCCGATCGGATTTTTTCTGCACACCCCGTGGCCATCACGCGCGATCATCGGCAGCGTGCCTCATCATCGTGAACTGATCGAAGCGATGCTGGCCTATGACCTGATCGGGTTCCAGACCGAGGAGGATCAGCTCAATTTCCTGGCCTATCTGAAATCCGATCTGGGGTTGCACGTCAGCGGCGAGGTCGTCACTTCGCGCTACGGAACCTCGCGATGCTCGGTGTTTCCGATCGGGATAGACGCCGACAAATTCGCGCTGCAGGCGCACAAGGCGGTGTCGCATCCGGACGTGTCCCGCCTGCGGAAGAGCCTGAACGGCGAAAAACTGGTGATCGGCGTCGACCGGCTGGACTACTCCAAGGGGCTGATCAACCGCGTCAACGCCTTCGACCGGATGCTGACGCAGCATCCGGCGCTGCAACGCTCGGTGTCGCTGTTGCAGATCGCCACGCCCTCACGCGGCACCATCGAGGCCTATGGAAACCTCCAGGGCGAACTCGCCCGGCTGGTGAGCGACGTCAATGGTCGTCTCGGCGAAGCCGACTGGACGCCGATCCGCTATCTCAACAAGGGGTTTCGCCAGACCGTGCTGGCTGGTCTGTATCGCACTGCGCAGGTCGGGCTGGTGACGCCGTTGCAGGACGGCATGAACCTGGTGGCGAAGGAATATGTCGCCGCGCAAAATCCGGTCGATCCTGGCGTGCTGGTGCTGTCGAAATTCGCCGGCGCCGCCAATGAGCTCGACACCGCGCTGCTGGTCAATCCGCACGATATCGACGGCATGGCGCGCACGCTGGCGACGGCGCTGTCGATGCCGCTGACGGAACGGCGGATGCGCTGGGAATCGATGATGGAAAAACTCCGCAGCAACGGAATCCAGCGCTGGTTCGCGGATTTTCTCGAAGCGCTGCAAAGCGCCAACGAAACGAGGGCCGCGGCTGATCAAAAGGCGATTGACGTCGCGGCGGTATGGCCACCGCTTTGCGTCGGCGGCGGCGATGCCGCACGCCTGAACTAAGGCGCCCAACCGGCTAATTGCAGTACGACACGCCGTCCAGAATGGCGCAGCGGGTCTTGTTCGGGGCATTCGGGTCATCGAGCGGGACCGCGCCCGCGCCGCTGCCGACGAATACGCCGGGGCCGACGCTCACCGAGGGCCGGTTGCCGATGACCACGCTGGGGTGTCGCGACGCGATGCTCGATCGGGTGCCATCCGGCCAAACGATGGAATCGCCCGACAACAGGCCGTGCCGGCCGTCGTCGCAACTGACCGCGGTGCCCGAGCGTTTGCACAGCTGCGCCGCCGCCATGGTGACATCGCCGGCGGTGAGGCCGATCAGGGCCAACAGCATCATGCGGTGCAGGCTCATTCCAAACTCCGGCTGCGCGCATCGCGCCTGCAAGGGGAGGGACTTCGCGCGATTGCGGCAGCCCCTGCAGGCAAGGATCGGGGCTTCCGGCGCCGCTGTCCAGCGCAGCGAAGATCCGCTCGACGACTTTGGCCCTGCCGGCCGGCACCCGCGACCGCCGACACGCTTGACGGCTGCCCCCTTCGGGCTCCCCGATCTCGCAAAACCAATTGATTAATCAGACAGTTGCGGAAAATGACCGGATCCGCGGCGCGATCCCTTGCCAAAATCGCCCGGCACCGTCATGAGAGGGCGCACGGAGAGATGGCCGAGTGGCTTAAGGCGCACGCTTGGAAAGCGTGTGTGCGGGAAACCGTACCGTGGGTTCGAATCCCACTCTCTCCGCCATACGGGCCGAAGAACTCATTGGTCTTCACGTTGCGATCGTACTTGCGGCCGGTCAGGGCTGGCGATTGCTCTTGAAATCGGGTTTTCGCTTGCCGTGGAAGGCGCTGACGCCTTCGGCGAATTCCGGGCTGCCGAAGGCGACGGCCTGGGCCATCGCTTCGGAGGCAAAGAAGTCGTTGATCGAACCAAAGGCGTTGTTCAGCAGCATCTTGGTCAGGCCGAACGATGTCGCCGGCCCGGCGGCAAGTTCCTTCGCCAATTGCATCGCGTCGGCGAGCAGCGCAGCGGCCGGCACCATGCGCTTGGCGATGCCGATGGTGACGGCCTCGGCGGCGTCGATGCGGCGGTTGGTGAGGAGGATATCCTTGGCGCGGGCGCTGCCGATGGCGCGCGGTAAGGTCAGCGCGAGACCGAGATCCGGCACGGCGCCGAGGCCCGGAAACGCCGCCCGGAAGTAAGCAGTGTCGGCGACGAGGGCGATGTCGCACAGCAGGGCCAGCGAGAAGCCGGCCCCCGCCGAGGCGCCATTGACCGCGGCCACCACAGGCTTTTCGCCGGTCAGAATGCGTTGCGACCAGGTGTAGCTGCGAAGCATCCGGGCCCGCACCGCCGTCGCGTTGCGGTCGCTCATGTTCTTGATATCGCCGCCGGCGCAGAAGGCGTCGTCCGAGCCGGTGATCACCAGGCAGCGCACCGCGCTGTCGTCCATCAGCGCCGGAATCGCCGATTCGAGACCGGCCTTGATGTCGCTATCGAGGGCGTTGCGGGATCGCGGCCGGTTCAGCCGGACCAGGGCGACGTCGTCATGGCGCTCGACAATGACGGCGTCGGTGCCGCTGTCCTTGGTGACCATCTCGTCCTCCCACCGCGTGTTTTCCGGTTGTTGTGAATCCGGCTTGGCGACCAGCCTTAGAGCAAAAGCAAGAAAAGTGAAACGGCATTTCGCATATTGAGTCGGGTTGGCGGCGCATGTACGGTGATGGCAACAAGCAACAGTTCGGGGAAACGATGAACCTGACGATGGGCCTTCGAAAGGCAATCGCGTTCGGCGGCGACGCAGAGGCGCTGGTGTGCGGCGACCTGCGGCTCGATTATCGCAGCTTTGTCGATCGGGTGGCGCGGCTTGGCGCGGCGCTGCGTGAACTCGGCATGGGCGATGGCGACCGGGTGGCGATGCTGGCGGCCAATGGCCAGCACTATATCGAATATTATTTCGGCGTGATGTGGGGCGGCGGCGTGATCGTGCCGATCAATTCGCGGTTTGCGCTGCCTGAAATGATCGAGCAGATTCGCGACGCCGGTCCCAAAGTTCTGATCGTCGACGGCAATTTCGCCGAGATCGGCGCGCAGCTCGCCGCTGCCGCGCCGTCCGTCACGGCGTTGCTGCATGCCGGCCCCGGCGCGCTGCCTGCGACCGCGCTCGACTACGACGCCGTGCTCGACGCCGCGCGTCCATGCGACGATGCGCTGCGCGGCGGCGAGGACCTCGCCTGCATCTTCTACACCGGCGGCACTACCGGCCGTTCCAAGGGCGTGATGCTCAGCCATCGCAACATCTGGGCGAATATCGCGGTGACGGCCGGGCGGCTCGGCTTCGACGACAGCATGGTCAGCCTGCACGCCGGGCCGCTGTTTCATCTCGGCGCCGGCGCGCGGGTGTTCACCACCGGCATGCTGGGCGGCAAGCATGTGGTGATTCCGCGGTTCACGCCGACCGACGTGCTCGCCGCCATCGCCCGCGACAAGGTCACGGTGGCGACCTTCGTTCCGACCATGCTGGCGATGATGCTCGAATTGCCCGATCTCGATTCCTACGACCTATCGAGCCTGCGGCTGATCACCTATGGGGCGTCGCCAATGCCCGAAGCGGTGCTGACCGAATGCGTGCGGCGGTTTCCCACCGTGCGGTTCGCGCAATCCTACGGCATGACCGAGCTGTCGCCGGTGGTGTCGATCCTCGGGCCGGAGGATCATCTGCCCGATGCGCCGAAGAAGCGGCTGCGGTCGGCCGGCCGGCCGCTGTGGTCGGCCGAAATCAAGGTGGTGGACGCGCTTGATGACGAGCTGCCCACCGGCAAGGTCGGCGAGATCGTGGTGCGCGGGCCGATGGTGATGCAGGGCTACCGGAACATGCCGGAACTCACCGCTGAGACGCTGCGCGGTGGTTGGATGCACACTGGCGACTCCGGATATTTCGAGCCGGACGGCTACCTCTATATCGCCGATCGGATCAAGGACATGATCATCACGGGCGGCGAGAACGTCTATTCGACCGAGGTCGAGAATGCGATTTGCGCGCATCCGGATGTGCTGCAATGCGCGGTGATCGGCGTTCCCGATCCGCGTTGGGGCGAAACCGTCCACGCCGTCGTGGTGCGGCGCCCGGGCGCGGCGCTCACCGCCGAGGACGTCATTGCGCAGTGTCGTGGCCTGATCGCCGGCTACAAATGCCCGCGCAGCGTCGACATCCGCGATGACGCATTGCCGCTGTCGAGCGTCAACAAGATCAACAAGGCCGCATTGCGCGCGCCGTTCTGGGACGGCAAGGCCACGCAGGTCAACTGAGTCTCAGGTTTTCGGGCTGCCGAGCGACGCGCTGATCGCGGCGGCCGCCGCCGCCAGTGCCGGACCGTATTCGTTCTCGAGCTGGTCCTGCGACACCAGATAGGCCGGGCCGCCGCAACTCAGCGCATAGATGGTTTCGCCGCCGGGCGGAGCGACCGCAGCGCCGACCGCATTGATGTCCTTGCGCCACTCGCCCATCGAGACGCAGAAGCCGCGCTGCTCGACCTCGCGGATCGAGGTTTCGATCGACCGCATGATCATCGGCCAGTCGTCGCCGTATTGCTTGCGGATCGAATCCAGGATTCGACCGCGCTCGACCTCGGAAATCGCCGCCAGATACGCCTTGCCGATCGCTGTGATCGCCATCGGCACCCGCGTGCCGGGCGCGAGCCGCAGTCCGACCAGACCATGGCCTTCGCAGGTTTCGAGGTTGAGCATCATCAGCTTGTCACGGACCGCGAGGGCGATGTGCAGGTTATAGGTCTCCGCGAGCTCCTGCATGATCGGCCGTGCGACCCGCCGGATATCCAGATTGGCGAGTGCCGCGTAGCCCAGCGTCAGCGTGCGCCCACCGAGCTCGTAGGTGCCGAGCCGGCTATTGTAGGACAGATAGCCGAGTTGCGTCAGCGTGTGGGTGATGCGGGAAATGGTTGGCTTCGGCAGTTCGGTGCGCCTGGCGAGCTCCAGATTGCCGAGCGCGCCATCGCCGGCGCGGAAAGCGCTCAGCACTTCCAGCCCGCGCGCCAGCGCGGTGACGAACAGCCGGCCGCCGCCGTCTTCGGCGCCTTCGCCCTGTTCCGCAGCGCGCGGTCGGCGCGAGGCGCGCTGCAGCAAGAGGCGCGCGCTCTTCTTCTTCGCCCGCTCATCGGTAGCGACCGCGGACGCGCGGCCGAGCGGCTTGGCGGCACGGGTATCGTCAGCTTTCTTCTTGCCGGCTGCGGGACGTCGTCCCGGGCTGGCGCTGCGCCGCTTGTCGTCGTCCATCACTTAACCCTTGTCAGGCGCTGGTCGCGGCCGTGGCGCGATTCCGGCGGGCCGCCGTCACTGCTCGATCGAATATCAGCTCGCCGCAGGAATGTCGCTGCGTAGCCGCTTTCGATGGCATTGCGAAAATCATTTTCGCATATTGCCACATTGCCGGCGGCATGGCAATTTTGCGAATTCAATCAAAAAGGAAACGCCCACGATGCCTATCGATCCGGACGCCTTGCGGCAATGGCCGATCGCCGAAATCGAACACACCTACACCGCGCGCGACACCATGCTGTACGCGCTCGGCCTCGGCTACGGCGCGGACCCGCTGGACGAGGGCCAACTGCAATTCGTCTATGAAGGCCGGCTGCAGGCGCTGCCCTCGATGGCGGTGGTGCTTGGCTATCCGGGCTTCTGGATCAGCGATCCCGGCACCGGCGTCGACTGGAAGAAGGTGCTGCACGGCGAGCAGGCGATCGAGCTGTTCAAGCCGCTGCCGACGGCCGCGACTGTGGTTGGAAAGTCTCGGGTGACCGGCCTGTTCGACAAGGGCAAGGACAAGGGCGCGGTGATGGTCTCCGAGCGCGACGTGATCGACAAGGCCAGCGGCGAGCTGCTGTGCCGCTTGACCTCGACCACGATGATGCGCGGCGACGGCGGCTTCGGCGGCCCGTCGGGTCCATTGCCGGCGCCGCATCCGTTGCCCGACCGCGCGCCCGATCAAAGCGTCAGCATCGCGACGTTGCCGCAGGCCGCGCTGATCTACCGACTGTCCGGCGACTACAATCCCCTGCATGCCGATCCGGCGGTGGCGCGTAGCGGCGGATTCGATCGGCCGATCCTGCATGGCTTGTGCACCTTCGGCGTGGTCTGCCGTGCGCTGCTCGCGGCCGTGTGCGGCAATGATCCCTCGAAGCTGCGGAAAATGCAGGTCCGCTTCAGCGCACCGGTGTTTCCGGGCGAGACCATCGTGACCGAGATCTGGACCGCTCCCGACGGCGTGGTGTCGTTCCGCGCCAAGGTGGCGGAGCGCGACCTCGTCGTCATCAACAATGGCCGTGCGGAGGTGACGGCCTGAGGCCATCACTTCCGATCGCCACAGACTTCATGCGACGAGGGTGCATTGGTCGACCACCTCTGGCACTCCCGCTCCGTCCGCCGCAGCGGCGATAACTTCCTGCACGAGAGCAAGAATCGTCGCCAGCCGGCACTTGTTGATTTGCGAAAATCTATTTCGCAAAATTGACATTTGCGGCTCGTCGTGGCACATGCGCTGACGTCAGGCTGCCGCACGCAACAAGGCGCCGATCCCCGGAGAAACCAACGCGATGTCGACAGCCGCCCGCGCCAAGCCGAAACCGACGCCGGAGACGCAGCATTTCTGGGACGGCAC
>NZ_JACABA010000006.1 GCF_013377015.1 Rhodopseudomonas sp.
AGCTGCGCCGGCAACGCCGCCGCCCGCTCGCCCGCTCGGCTCGCCGGCGCAGACAGCTCCAGCCGCGCCGCCGCCGGTTACCGCTCCGCCCCCAGACAAATCCGCGCCGCCGCTGGGTGCCCGTCCGCTCGGCGCGTCGCCGGCGCAGATAGCTCCGGCGCCGCTACCGCCGGCAGCCACCACGCCGCTGCCGCCCGCTCCGGGAAGCCGTTCGGACGGACGGCAAAATATCCCCGGTCAGAACGGCTTGCCGCTCGGAGCGGCGGGTGCAGGCCGCGTCCCGCCGATGGCGACCGCACCGATTCCGCCGGCGCCGGCGCCGCAAGGCACGGCCCCGATCGCTCGGGGAACGCCGCAACCCGGGGGGAGTCGGATGGACGACTTCCGTGGTGATCGGCGCGAGACGGTGCAGGATGGCCGCACCGTCATCACCGAGCCGGGGCGTATCATTGTGCGTGATCCCAGCGGACGTTCGTTCGTGCGCCACAATGAGGTCGACCGCTTCCGTTACGGCGCCGCCGATGTCCGCACCCAGCAGGTCGGCGCCGATATCCGCACCATCGTGGTGCGGCCCGACGGCACCGAGATCATCACGGTCAACGACCGTGACGGCCGCCTGCTGCGCCGGATCCGGCGCGGCGGCGACGGTCGCGAGATCGTCATCATCGACAACGACTATCGCGCGCCGCGCTATGCCAATAGGCCCGCCGGATTCTATGTCGATCTGCCGCCGCCGGTGCTGCGGATTCCGCGCGATCGCTACATCGTCGATGCCGAAGGCGCGTCCGCTGATTTGATCTACGACACGCTGCTGGCGCCGCCGGTGGAGCGGATCGCGCGGCGCTACTCGCTGGATGAGATCCGCTACAGCCCCGCGGTGCGCCAGCGCATGCCGTCGATCGATCTCGACACCATCACCTTCGAACTGGGGTCGTGGGAAATTCCCCCCGACCAGGCTTCGAAGCTGCAGGTGATCGCGGACGGTCTGAACCGGGCGATCTCGCGCAATCCGCGGCTGGTGTTCCTGATCGAAGGCCACACCGACGCCACCGGCAACGACATCGACAATCTGTCGCTGTCCGATCGCCGCGCCGAGGCCGCGGCGCAATTGCTCACCGAGCAATTCCAGGTGCCGGCGGAAAACCTGACGTCGCAGGGTTATGGCGCGCAGTATCTGAAAATTGCGACCGACGGTCCGGAACGCCAGAACCGCCGCGTCACCATCCGCAACATCACGCCACTGCTGAACGGCGGAGCGGCCTCGCTGCCGCCGCCGCCGCCGGGCATCGTGCCGCGGCGCTGATCGACGCTCGCATCAAAAAAGAAAAAGCCCCGTTGCAAACGGGGCTTTTTGCTGCCGGTTGATCAGATATCAGATCCGGATCAGCGCGAGACCACCACGGTGGTCCCGACCGAAACGCGCTGATAGAGGTCGGTGATATCGGCGTTCAACATCCGGATGCAGCCATAGGAGACGAAGCCGCCGACCGAGCCCGGCCGGTTGGTGCCATGGATGGCATATTCGCCGCCGGCCAGCGTCATCGCGGCGACGCCCATCGGATTGGACGGCGAGCCGCCCGGGATCACATCCGGGATCGAGGGGACGTCCCGCTTCACTTCGCGCGGCGGCGACCAGGCTGGATTGCGATACTTGCCGTCGATCCGGGTGACACCCGCCCATTGCTTGCCGGCCTTGCCGACGCCGACCGGGTAGCGGACGGCCTGGCCGGGCTCGACCACCAGATAGAGCCGGCGCTCATTGGTCTTGACCACGATGGTGCCGGGCGAAAAGTCACCGCGGAACGTCACCAGATCCGGTCGCGCTTCCGCGCGCGGTGCCGCCAGCGATCCGGCGCCGATCAACGTCGCGGCAGCCAATGCAATCCTCGCCAATCGCGTTCCCAGGAACATAAGTCTCTCCAATTTGTCGTCGCCATCGCGTCAGGACACGGCAAATCCGGGTCCCCGACCAGTCGGGTCACGCAATCCTAACCTCGTGCGTTAACCAACCGGTGTTCGCAGGTAGCCCGGGAAGGCTCCAGCGCGGGCAAACAAAGAAAATCCTGCAAACAAAGTAAATGCCAAGAAAACAACACCGGCCGGGAAAACGACCGATGCGCCGGATTGGGCCCCACAAATCTTCTTGATCGGTCGTTGGCGTGAAGAGTTGTTTCGAGGGGGGCGTCGCGAGCCCGCTGCCATCGGGCTTTGCCCGAAGCGCCTCAATCGGCCAGAATCATCTTGTTCAAACAGGATGACGCGCGCTGAACGATGGAGCCCAGCGCGCGCCGTTATCGGCTTCAGTGCTTGTTCTGGCGGTGCTCGACCAGGTCGTCGACCACGGCGGGATCGGCCAGCGTCGAAGTGTCGCCGAGCGTCGACGGTTCGTCCTCGGCGATCTTGCGCAGGATCCGGCGCATGATCTTGCCGGAGCGGGTCTTCGGCAGGCCGGGCGCGAACTGGATCAGGTCGGGCGAGGCGATCGGGCCGATGTCCTTGCGGACCCAGGCCACCAGCTCCTTGCGCAGTTCTTCGGACGGTTCGATCCCGGTCATCAGCGTCACATAGGCATAGATGCCCTGGCCCTTGATGTCGTGCGGATAGCCGACCACGGCGGCCTCGGACACCTTGGCGTGCGCCACCAGCGAGGATTCCACCTCGGCGGTGCCCATGCGATGGCCGGAGACGTTGATGACGTCATCGACGCGGCCGGTGATCCAGTAATAGCCGTCGGCGTCGCGGCGGCAGCCGTCACCGGTGAAGTACTTGCCCTTGTAGGCCGAGAAGTAGGTCTGCTCGAACCGGGCGTGGTCGCCATAGACCGTGCGCATCTGCCCCGGCCAGGATTTGGCGAGGCAGAGGTTGCCGGTGCATTCGCCTTCCAGCACCTTGCCGTCGGGATCGAGGATTTCCGGCACCACGCCGAAGAACGGCCGCGTCGCCGAGCCGGGTTTCAGCTTGGTGGCGCCGGGCAGCGGCGTGATCAAGATACCGCCGGTCTCGGTCTGCCACCAGGTATCGACGATCGGGCAGCGATCGTCGCCGACGACGCGGTGATACCACTCCCAGGCTTCCGGGTTAATCGGCTCGCCGACCGAGCCGAGCAGCCGCAGGCTCTTGCGCGAGGTCTTCTTCACCGGCTCATCGCCGCCCTGCATCAGCGCGCGGATCGCGGTCGGCGCGGTGTAGAAGATGTTGACCTTGTGCTTGTCGATCACCTCCCAGAACCGGGAGTTGGTCGGGTAATTCGGCACGCCCTCGAACATCAGCGTGGTGGCGCCGTTGGCGAGCGGTCCATAGAGGATGTAGCTGTGGCCGGTGACCCAGCCGACGTCGGCGGTACACCAATAGATGTCGCCGTCATGGTAGTCGAACACGTATTGATGCGTCATCGACGCGAACACCAGATAGCCGCCCGAAGTGTGCAGCACGCCTTTGGGCTGACCGGTCGATCCCGACGTATAGAGAATGAACAGCGGGTCCTCGGCGTGCATATGCTCGCAGGGGCATTCCGTCGTCACCACCTCTGAGGCCTCGTGATACCAGAAGTCGCGGACGTCATCCATTTCGACCGCAGCGCCGGTGCGCTTGACCACGATCACCCAGTCGACGCCGCTGCATTTGGCCAGCGCCGCGTCGACATTGGCCTTCAACGGCACCTTTTTGCCGCCGCGCAGGCCTTCGTCGGCGGTGATCACCACCTTGGACTGGCAGTCGGTGATGCGCTGGGCGAGGCTGTCCGGCGAGAACCCGGCGAACACCACCGAGTGGATCGCGCCGATCCGGGCGCAGGCCAGCATCGCGAACGCCGCTTCGGGAATCATCGGCAGATAGATGGTGACGCGGTCGCCCTTCTTGACGTTGCGGTTGCGCAGGATGTTGGCGAACTTGCAGACTTCGTCGTGCAGCTCGCGATAGGTGATGTGGCGCGACTCGGAAGGACTGTCGCCCTCCCAGATAATCGCGGTCTGGTCGCCGCGGGTATGGAGATGGCGATCGATGCAATTATAGGCGACGTTGAGGATGCCGTCCTCGAACCATTTGATCGAGACGTGGCCAGGCTCGAACGAGGCGTTCTCGACCTTGGTAAACGGCTTGATCCAGTCGATCCGCTTGCCCTGCTCGCCCCAAAATCCGTTCGGATCGTTCACCGAGCGCGCATACATTTCCTTGTATTTCGCGTCATCGATGAAGGCGCGCGACGCCCACTCCGGCGGCACGTCATAAATCTTCTCGGACATCACTTTCCTCCACCTTTGCGGCCTTTGCCGCGTACTTGCCGTCAGTGTTCGAATGAGCGTCGCGCCGCGGCTTCCCGTCAGACAACACCGAAATCGGCCCAAAGCAAACTCAGGGACATTCCGGAATTGTTGAAAAGGATCTCGTCGGCGGCGAAGAGACTTCGAAACCACCACACCGTCCGGCTTTGTTGTTGCGCCGAGTATGCGTCGACGTGCGGGCCGGCGACAAGCCGTAACGCATTGGACTTTTGTCGGCTCGGCATGGGCCAGCCGGAAATCTCCGTCCGGATCGCGTCGCAGCCGATCACGATCGCGTTTCGGCCGGTTCGGCGCGGCGCTCCGCCAGTTGCGAAGGTATCCAGTAACCTTTTACCGCCCAAGACAGGCTGGTGCGGCGCTGCGAAAGCCCCTAAATGCCCCCGGCGAGCGCGGGCTCGGCGACCGGAACCAACATCGGTAGCTGACATTACCGCACACTGAACGGCCGGTGAGGCGTAAAATACCATGATGGATCAGCAGAATTTCGAGCCGTCCGGGCCGGTTTCCGCAGAGTCCGGGGTCGTGCGCGGCGCCGTGCACCGTCACAGCGTGGAATTTCTCGCCAAGGGTCTCGGCCTCAGGCTGGGCGCTCAGGACCAGTTGACCATCCGCCGCATTAAGCGCGGCAAGAGCTATTCCTTCGTCCGCGCCAACGGCACGCCGATCAAGCACAGCGGCACCATCAAGCGGCTGCATGCGATGGCGGTGCCGCCGGCCTACGCCAAGGTGCGCTACGCCGCCGATCCGGCCTCGCACCTGCAGGCAGTCGGCGTCGATGCTGCCGGGCGACTGCAATACCGCTATCATTCCGATTGGGAAAAGGTCCGCGAGACCCGCAAGGCGCATCGCCTCGCCACCTTGGTGGGCGCGCTGCCGAAGATCCGCCGCGCGGTGTCGATGCATCTGGCCGGCGACGAGCCGACCCGCGAATTCGCGCTGTCGGCGGTGATCGAACTGATCGCCCGCACGGCGATCCGCCCGGGCAATGAATCCTATGCGCGGCTTAACGGCACCCGCGGCGCCACCACGCTGCACAAATCCAACGTCGCGATCGAGGACGACAGCGTCGTGCTGACCTTCAAGGCCAAGGGCGGCAAGGCGGTGCGCAAGGAATGCGATGCCGCCAAGTTGGTGCGGGCGCTGGGCATTTTGCTGAGCGTGCCGGGCAAGCGGATGTTCCAGTTCCGCGATGCCGGCGGCAATGTCCGCGGCGTCTCCACCACGCAGGTCAATGCGTTCCTGCGCGAGATCGCCGGGATCAAGATTTCGCTGAAGGATTTCCGCACCCTGATGGCCTCCGCCGTGGTGCTGGAGTCGCTGTCGCGGATCACGCCGGCCGCCAGCGAACGCGGCCGCCGCAAACAGGTGTTGGACGCGGTGCGCGCCGCCGCCGATGAATTGTCGAACACCCCGGCGATCTGCCGCAAGAGCTATGTCCACGACACCATCGTCACCGCCTTCGAGGACGGCATTTTGGAGCGCTTCGCCGCGACCATGAAGGGCTATCGCTCGCAGTCGAAGCGCGAGCAGCTGCTGGCGCAGGTGGTCGCGGCGGCGGGGTAGGAATTTGCCGTGCGAAGAGTTGCTGCTTGCCCGCTGTATCGCTCTTGCGCGCAACCGTCATCGCCCGGCTTGACCGGGCGATCCAGTATTGCAGAGCGCGTGCAGTTGAGCATGGGCACTCTGGAATACTGGGTCCCCCGCTTTCGCGGGGGATGACGGTTAGGATGTGGAGCGGCGCAGCGGCCTACACTCCGCCCATCTTGCAGACGATCTTCCATTCATCGTCCGTCACCGGCTGCACCGACAGTCGCGATTGCTTCAGCAGCGCCATCTCGGCGAGCGATGTCTCCGCCTTGACCGCCGCCAGCGTCACCGGGGTTTTCAGCGGCTTCACCGCCTTGATGTCGACGCAGACGAACTTGCCGCTTTCGTCTGTGGGATCGGGATAGGCCTCGCGGATGATCTCGACGATGCCGACGATCTCCTTGCCCTCGTTGGAATGATAGAAGAAGGCACGCTCGCCCTTCTTCATTTTCATCATGAACAGTTTGGCGCTGTGATTGCGCACCCCGGTCCACGCCTCACCGTTGCCGCCCTTCGCCACTTGCTGATCCCATGACCAGGTCGACGGCTCGGATTTCACCAGCCAATGCGCCATCGCTATTCCTCTGCTTTCAACGGCCGCGTCAGCAGCCCTTCGATCGCGGTGTCGACGCTGATCTGGCCTGCGAGGATAGCGGCGACGGCGGCCGAGATCGGCATCTCGACGTTCTTGATCCGCGCCATTTCCAGCAGCACCGGTGCGGTGAAGGCGCCTTCCGCAAGTTTGCCATGGGCGGCGGTGGCGGCGCTCTCGCCGCGGCCGAGCGCGACGCCGAACGAAAAGTTACGCGACTGCGGCGTGCCGCAGGTCAGCACCAGGTCGCCAAGGCCGGACAGCCCCATCATGGTTTCGGTCCGGGCGCCGCAGGCCTTGCCTAGCCGCACCATCTCGGTGAATCCGCGCGTCGTCATCGCCGCCAATGCCGAGGCGCCGAGCTTGCGGCCTTCGACGATGCCGGCGGCGATCGCCAGTACATTCTTGACGGAGCCTCCAAGTTCGACGCCGCGCACGTCGGTCGAATGATACGGCCGGAAGCTGCCGCTGTTCATCGCCTCAGCTAGCGCCTGCGCAACGCCGGCGTCGGGCGCCGCGATGGTCACCGCGGTCGGCAATCCGCGCGCCACGTCGGCGGCGAAGCTCGGCCCGGACAGGATCGCCGGCACTGCGTTCGGCGCGGCCTCGACGATAATCTCGGTCATGAATTTATGCGTGCCATGCTCGATGCCTTTGGCGCAGGCGACCAGCGGCGTGCGGTCGGCGACCAGCGGCGCAAGCTGCGTCACCACCTGACGCAGCACCTGCGCTGGCACCACCAGCAGGATGGCTTGCGCCTCTGCGGCTTCGGCCAACGCGCGTGTCACTTTGATCACACGCTCCAGCTTGACGCCCGGCAGGTAGAGACTTTCGCGTGCAATCTCGAGCTGCTGCGCATTGCCGGCGTCATGCTCCCACAGCACCACGTCGCGGCCGGCGCGGGCGCAGGTCTGCGCCAACGCGGTGCCCCAGGCGCCGCCACCGAGCACCGCTATCGAGTTAAACGACGCCATCGGACTAGCCTCGCTGTAATTGAAAGATCATCTGCGCCATCGCTCGATCGTCAAAATCCCGCGCGGGTGTTGGCGAATTTGTCCGGCGTGGTGATGTTGGCGTCGAGCAGCCAGCGCGCGCGGGGTGCGAACTCCATGGTGTCGGTCAGCCCCAATGCCAGCCGTTCGGCGCCGGCCCATGCGATCATCGCGCCATTGTCGGTGCACAGCGCCGGCGGCGGAATCATCAGCGTGGTCCGCGCCTTGGCGGCGACCTCGCGCAACGCGCCGCGGATCGCCTGATTGGCGGCGACGCCGCCGGCGGCGACCAGCGCGCGCGGCGCGCCGAAGCGTTCGTGAAACAGCCGCAGCCCCACACCGAGCCGGTCCGCGGTGGAGTCCAGAACGGCGGCCTGAAATCCGGCGCAGAGGTCGTTGATGTCCTGCGGCTGCAGCGGCGTCAGCCGGCTGGCCTCGTTGCGCACCGCGGTCTTCAAACCCGAAAGCGAGAAGTTGGCGTCGGCGCGGCCGAGCATCGGCCGCGGAAACGCAAAGCGCGCCGGATCGCCGGCAGCGGCGGCGCGCTCGACCTGCGGTCCGCCCGGATAGGGCAACCCCAGCATCTTGGCGATCTTGTCGAACGCTTCGCCCATCGCGTCATCGACCGTGGTGCCGAGTCGCACATAGTTGCCGACGCCGAGCACCGCGACGATCTGGGTGTGGCCGCCTGAGGCCAGGAACAGGCAATAGGGGAATTCCAGCGCGTCGGTCAGCCGCGGCGTCAAGGCGTGGGCTTCGAGATGGTTGATCGCGATCAGCGGCGTGTCGTGCACCAGCGCAATCGCCTTCGCGGTGGTGAGACCGACGATCACGCCGCCGATCAGGCCGGGACCGGCCGCCGCGGCGACGCCGGAGAGTTGCGCAAAGCCGATGCCGGCCTGCTGCATCGCCGATGCGACAATTCCGTCGAGCATCTCGACATGAGCGCGCGCCGCGATCTCCGGTACCACGCCACCGAAGGGCGCATGTTCCTCGGTCTGCGACCGGACGATGTTCGACAGAATGCGACCGCGGCCATCGCTCTGGCGCTCGACCACGGCAGCGGCGGTTTCGTCGCAGGTGGTCTCGATCCCCAGCACCAGCAAGGCTTGATCACTAGCCAAATTGAGCCCTTGCGTTTACCGCCAAAGCGGCGTTTTCCTTGCTCGGCGTAGCATTGCGGGGTCTGAGAATGCAATCATCCGGTTTGCACTCCGCGGCTCGGCCGATGCGGCAGGTCATTTCGGTGATCAACGTGTCGCGGCCTCTGACGAGGAGGTAGCGCGTGGCCATGCTCGTCACCCGACCGCAACCTGACGGTGACGTGACGGCGGCGACGCTGCGCGCCAGAGGCTATGAGGTGTTGCTGGCGCCGATGCTGCGCTTCGAGCCGGTTCCATTCCAGGACGATCCCGAGGCGAACTATGGCGGCGTCATCGTCACCAGCGCCAATGCGTTACGGGCAATCGAAGCCCAGCCGGGCATGGCGAGGCTGCTCAAGCTGCCGTTGTTCGCGGTCGGCAAGCATACCGCGCAGGTGGCGCGGGACGCCGGTTTCAGCAAGGTGATCGTTGCCAATGGCGACGCCGCGGCGCTGCGCGACAAGGTGGTCGCGACCGTGCGCGACAGGAAACTGAAAAAAGCCGGCACACTATTGTATCTTGCGGGCGCCGATCTGTCGCGCGATCTGGCCGGCGAATTGCGGGAAGATGGTTTCAACGTCGTGATGCAGACGACCTATAAAATGATACCCGTGCCGAACCTGCCTTCCGAGGTGTGCGAAGCGTTTGCGGCCAACGGGATCGAGGCGGTGCTGCATTATTCGCGACGCAGCGCGCGCTCCTTCGTCGACGCGACGCGAGCCTCCGGTATCGAGATCTCGGCGCTGGCGATTCCGCAATATTGTCTGTCCGAAGCGGTATCCGACGTGGTGCGGGAAGCGGGCGCTACTCAGGTCACAGTTGCGCGCACGCCGGACGAATCTGCGTTGTTCGAAGCACTGGATCGTGCGCTGAGCCCGCTATCGCGGTAAGAAGGCAGTCCGAATCGAGATCGGATTCGGCTGTGCAGGGTGAGGAAACTTTCGGATGGTCAAGCGAAGGCCCGGACATTTTGAGGCCCCAAGGAAGATGGACCGGCCGGAATCTCCGGCGGCGGTCGATGGAGAAGTGACGACGGACCAAGAGGTGCCGATGAAGCAGCAAGACTTCGCTGCTGATCGTCTCGCATCGGAGATGGCCTCGTTGCAACAGAGTTCCACGGCGCAGCCGGATGCCGAAACCATAGCCGCAACGGAGGCTGCCGAAACGTTTCAGGCAGCACCGGAGCCGGAGCAAGCGACGGAGCAGTCGGTGATCGAGCAGCCCGGAAAATCGTCCACCGCCGCCGAGGCGGATTACGACGCTGAGCGCGCCTATCAGCCGCCGCCGGTATCCAAGGTCTCTACGATCCTGCTGCCGGCAATCACCGGCGCGGTCGCCGCCGTGCTGGTGGCCGGTGCGGCGTTCAACGGAATGATCCCAGGACTGATGCCGCCATCGGTAGCCACAGCGCCGCTAAGCGAGAGCGCCGCGCTCAATGCACTCGCGACCCGGGTCGCGACCATTGAATCCCGGCCGGCGTCTGCGTCGCTGCCGACTGCTGCGGCCGTCGCGACGGCAACGTCCGATCCGGGGCTGGCCTTGCGGGTCGAATCGCTGGAAAAGGCCATCGCATCGCTGCGCGACGATCTGACCGCAGCGCGCGGCCAGTCCGAACAATTCGCCAGTGCGATCGGCGCACTCAAGCTGGCGACTGCCGAAACCACATCAGCTGCGCCCGCCGCGCCGCCGACCGATCGTGGCTCCGACCTCGCGGCGATCAACGGGCGGCTCGATCAGCTCGAGCGCGCCGCCAGCGCAGCCAAAGAAACAGCGGAAAAGCCCGTCGAGAAGACACCCGAACCTGCGCCCGTGGCGGCGCCGGTCGACGACGTGCCGCTGCGCCGCGTAGTCGCCGCGACGCTGCTCGATCTCGCCGTGCGCAATGGCGAGCCCTATGCGGCGATACTGGAATCCGCGAAGCCGCTGGCGGCCGATGCGGCGGCGCTGGCGTCGCTCAATGCTTTCGCGGCGTCGGGGGTGCCGAGCGCCGCCGCGCTGAGCCGCGAATTGGTACCGCTGTTGCCGAATTTGTTGCCGCCCGCACAGACCCCGGGTTCCGCGGCCAATTTCGTCGACCGGCTGCAGGCGAATGCGGAGCGGCTGGTCAAGATCCAGCGTGCCGATGCCATCGCCGGGATCGATCGCACCGCGATCGTCAGCCGCACCGCCGCCGCGGCGCAACGCAACGACCTCGCCGCGGCGCGGGATGAGTTGAATGCGCTTGCGCCGGCCGACCGGAAGCCGGTTCAATCCTGGATCGACAAGGTCGAGGCGCGCGATCGTGCGCTCGCCGCCTCACGTCAATTCGCCGCCGCTGCGCTCGCCGCGCTCCCGAAAACGTCGCCATAGGATTCCCATGCTCCGCATCATCCTGTTTCTCGTCGTGATTGCGCTGGCGGCAGCCGGCGCCGCCTGGGTCGCCGAACAGCCAGGCGAAGTCGTGCTGTCGTGGAACAGCTGGCGAGCCCAGATGACGCTGCCGGTGTTCGTGCTGGCACTCGGCTCGACCATCGTGGCGATCGTGCTCGGCTGGGTGATTCTGACCGGGCTGCTGGGAGCGCCCGGCCGGGTACGGCGCAGCCGGCGCGAGCGCCGTAACGCGCGCGGTCGCCACGCCATCACCCAGGGCTTGCTGGCGGTCGGCCATGGCGACAGCGCCACCGCGCGCGGTCACGCCAGCGCCGCCAGGCGTCATGCGCCGAACGATCCGCTGGCGCTGCTGCTGCAGGCGCAATCGGCGCAGCTTGAAGGCGACCGCGACGCCGCGCGCCGCGCCTTTCTGGCGATGGCCGGGCGCGACGACACCAAATCGCTCGGCATGCGCGGGCTGTTCATCGAAGCCCAGCGCGCCGAAGACCCCTATGCCGCGTTGGCGATCGCCGAAGAGGCGCTGCGGATGGCGCCCAATTCGTCCTGGGCGTCGCATGCGGTGCTGGGATTTCGCTGCGCCAGGGCCGACTGGAGCGGCGCGCTGGATATTCTCGACAACAATCTCGCCTCCGGCCTGATCGACAAGAAGGCCTATCGGCGGCAGCGCGGGGTGTTGCTGACGGCGCGAGCGCTCGATGTCGCAGACAGCGACGAGAGCCTGTCGCGCGACAGCGTGCTGGAAGCCATCAAGCTGGCGCCGACGCTGGTGCCGGCCGCCGTGCTGGCGAGCAAATATATGAGCGAGGCGCGTCAGGTTCGCCGGGCGATGAAGATTATCGAGACGGCGTGGCTGTCGCATCCGCACCCCGACCTCGCCGAAGCCTATGCGCATGTCAAACCCGGCGATCCGGCCAATGTGCGGCTGGCGCGGGTCGAAGCCCTGGTGGCGAAGAATCCCGGCCATCTCGAGAGCGGGCTCGCGGTGGCGCGCGCGGCGATCGAAGCCGGCGAATTCAAGCGTGCGCGTACGGCGCTGGAGCCGTTCGTCGATACGCCGACCCAGCGCGTGGCGATGCTGATGGCCGAAATTGAGCATGGCGAACGCGGCGACAGCAGCCGCGCCCGGGCCTGGACGCTGCGTGCGGTCCGCGCTCTGCACGACCCGGTGTGGACCGCGGACGGTTATGTCTCTGACCGCTGGCGTCCGGTTTCGCCGGTCACCGGTCGGCTCGACGCCTTTCAATGGCAAGCGCCGCTCGCCGCGCTGCCCTCGAACAAGGCCATCGTCCTCGACGATGATTTCGACGACACCATGATCACGGGGCCTGAGGAGGCGCGGCCAGCCGCCACGGCGGAGGAGCCGGTGACGGTCACGATCGAGCCCGTCGCCGAGCCCGCGATGGTTGCGCCGGCGGAGCCGGCCGCGGCGTCGGTCGCGCCTGACGGCGATGCCGGAACTGCGACAGCCGCGACCGCGATCCCGCTTCCGCCACCCGCGCCGCCGATCTTTCACCGGCGGCAGTCGCCGGCGTCGTCCGGTCCGCCGCCGGTGATTCCGATCGTCCGCGCCCCCGACGATCCGGGAATCGACGAAGAAGCGACCGGCAACGAATTCACCGAGCGCAACTCTCCGCCGCCCGGCCAGCCCAGCGGCTGGCGCGGTTACCGGCCCCGGCGCGACAATTGATCGGACCGGTTGCCGCGTGCGGACCGTTCCGGCTCCCGGGCGGGAGAGGCTTGGTGGACCAGATTTGCCGGCGCGGGTTCTTGCCAATTCGCGCGTTGCCCGATATCAGAGGCCACGCGTCTTGGCTGTTGCCGACCGCGCCGATGGTTTGCCGCAATAGCTCAGCTGGTAGAGCACGTCATTCGTAATGACGGGGTCGCAGGTTCGAGTCCTGCTTGCGGCACCATTGACCCCCACCGACTTCTGAAAATTCGTGCCGGTCACGGCGGATCCAGGTTCCGCAGCGCTGATCTGCGGCGGCGTCGGCGCGGGATCGCGGCTGGGTGGCCGCCATTTCAATGTCGCCGGCAAAGACAATCCGCGGGTCGCTACGGACGACTTCGGCGGAATTATTCTCGCGGCTCAATAATAGCGCCGCCCAGTACTCCGTCCCCGAAAGCGTCGTTGGCTGGTCCGCCGGCTTGTTGCCAAAGTTCTTTCGAATGTTTCATCGCTTGATTTGGAACGTGCGGCGCGAATTCTTTGGCGCAAGCCGCTTCAACGCCTGCTGCCGGGTTTGCCCGATGGTACTCGATCACCACGTCGCCATCACTTAAGCCTAATTGCAACTTGGCCCTATTGGATTTCTCCGGCGCTGCTACGATGTGAAAACTACAGCTGGTATCGTGCAATCTCAGAAAGGTATGGAGGTAGTATGCGCTCATCGACCCTGGTGGTACTATGCGCCGCAGTTATTGTCGCAGTTCTCGCTGTGGCTGACCACAACGGCGGCTCACAGGCCGGCCTGATCGAGCCGGCGGCCGCGGCGACACCTGTTGCTCCGCCCAGCACTTTCCGAACCGTGACGTCCGCGACATGCTCCGCGGACGGATGCCCTACCGCTTGCTCATCCGACGAGG
The DNA here is from genome assembly GCF_013377015.1 of Rhodopseudomonas sp. Taxonomy (GTDB): domain Bacteria; phylum Pseudomonadota; class Alphaproteobacteria; order Rhizobiales; family Xanthobacteraceae; genus JARJEH01. Next base: position 13,550 of record NZ_JACABA010000006.1, read on the forward strand.
TGCTGGTCTCCGCAATCTGTATTGGTCCCACCAGCGCCAAATTCAGCGACACTCTAACGATGGAGAGCGGCCAGATCACAGCCACCTGCGGCCCGACCTCGACCAATATTGTCGTGTCCTGCATCCGCAAGTAACACCGCAAGTATCAGTTGTGGACGTCTCGCATCGTCAGACCGAGTGAGGCGGTCCCCGAATTCAGAGTAAAGGGTATTCCGATGCAAAACTGGATCATCACGTTCGCAGTCGCACTGCTGTTCATCACCGCCGTCGCCGCGGGGCCGATGGCCCCGATCGTCGCCTTCCTGGCGTTCTGGATCACGCTGTTTCTGCTATGGGCCCATGAACTCGGGTTCAAGGCGGCGTGGGGAAGGTTTGGCCTTCAGCGCCTCAAGCCGCCATTGTGGAATCGCGAAAACCAGCACTATTTCATTCCGCTCCTGGAAGATCAGGCGAAGCTGGTGAAGGCCGCGACCGTCGCGGTCGGGCTGATCGCGCTGGGGCTGATGCTGCCGCCCGCCCTTGTGCGCATCGGCGCCGTGCTGGTTGCGATCTGGTACGTCTCCGAAATCTACCGGGCGCAGAGGATCACGGACAATATGGACAGCGCCCGGTTCAACTGACCGGGAGCGTGACCACTCGGCCCCCGCGGGCTCCTTGTCCGGCCGCGGCCGCATCCGGTGTCGGTCAGAACCCGTTCGGCAGCCCATCGGGTACTGACCGAGCTGGACTGTGGCGCCCGGTTTGGCGTTGAATAGGATGAAGCATCAATGGAAGCGCTCCGGGATGCGGCAGCGTTGGCATTGGGTTGTTCTGTGCGGCACCGTCACGCGATGCCGCACAGAATAGCCCGCAGGAGATCATGATGGCAGACAACGACTCTTCCGAGGTCATTCTGAAGATAATGAGCAAGAACCTCGAACAGGCGCGTGGCGCGATGACCAACTATCTGCAATTCATCGAAAAGAGCCTGTCGGTTTCCCCGATGGGCGCCAGCAGCCAGGCCAATACGTTGAAAGGCTATGTCGACCGCAACGTCGCGGCGACCTTCGATTTTTCGGAAAAGATGCTGCACGCCAAGGACTTTCAGGATGTCGTCCGGATCCAGACGGAGTTTCTCCAGGCCCAGTTCCGGGTCCTGACCGATCAGGCCAAGGATGTCGTCGAAATGACCAAGCCCACCGTCATCATTCCCCGCGAATGATCGTGGCGCGCGGCGCTCGATAGATTCGATGCCGAACCGAATTCGCACTGGCAAGAAGATCGAAATGATGAAGAGAGTTATTGGGGTTGCGGTCCTGCTGCTGATCGCGTCGGCCGCCTCGGCGCAGCAACGCCAAGACCCGGGCTGCGCGCGCGACGTCTCGCGGTTCTGCCGCGCGCTGATGGATCAAGGCGACATGGTGATTCTCGGCTGTCTGCAGCAGAACCGCGCCAAGCTGAGCAAGACCTGCGCCAAGGTTCTGGTCGACCACGGCCAGTAGCGCGTCCGGTCAGGTGGTGCTGCCGCCGACGCTGGAGACCGGCACCACCTCGGCGCCGGCGCGGTCGGGGGTGTCGTCCTTCCAGCGCACCGAGCCGAACGGTCGCTCCAGCATGCGGCGGACCCGGATCGGGTCAGGCCCGAGATGGAAATCCATCGCGCGTTGATGCAGTGCGCGTTCGGCTTGGGTCGAGCGATTGCGCTGCCGCAGATAATCCAGCCAGGTCGGACAGTGATAGCGCTCGGTCCATAGTTCCGGATCGGCGATGTCGCGGGCAATTGACCAGCCATAGGCGCCGTTGCGCTGGCGGCTGAGCTGAACGTCCTGCATCACATTGTGGAAGGCGCGGGCTTGTTCCTGATCGACCCGGTACTCGATCTCGACCACCAGCGGGCCGCTGCGTCCGGTCAGCAGCAGCTGGACTTCCGGGTCGGCGAGCACGTCGGCGTCCTCGGTGCGCGAGCCGACCGGCGGCATCTTCAGCCACAGCCCGAGCAGCGGCGAAGCGAACATCGCCGCGGCGGAAATCAGCAGGGCCGATTCAACGCCGACCTGGTCGGTGATGTGGCCCCAGCCCCAACTGCCGATCGCGATGCCGCCGGCGATCGCGGCCTGAAATGCCGCCAGTGAACGACCCGCGACCCAGCGCGGCGCCGACAGCTGCACGCCGATATTGAACAAAGCCACCGCCAGCATCCAGACCGAGCCAGCGAGCACCAGCGCCGCGGCGGTGATGACCGGCGAATTGCTGATGGCGATCACCGCAATTGCGACCCCCATGATCAGCGCGCAGCCGCGCACCGAGGCCTCGGCGCTGAGCCGCTTGCGCGCCATGCCGATATTGAGCGCGCCGATCACCGCGCCCATCCCGAACGCGCCCAGCATGATGCCGTAGGTCTGCGCGCCGCCATGCAGCAGGTCGCGCGCCACCAGCGGCATCAACGCCGACACCGAGCCGCCGGCGATCCCGGTCGCCAGCGTCCGTGCCAGCACGATCCGGATCGAGGGCGAGTTGGCGATGTAGCGCACCCCGGATACGATCGCCCGGTTCAGCCGCTCGCGCGGCAGCCGCGACGGCTCGCTCTGCCGACGCCACAGGAACAGTACGATCAGCAGCGGCAGATACAGCACCGCATTGGCCGCGAAGGCGGCGACCGCGCCGGCGGTCGCCACCACGATGCCGCCGATCGCGGGGCCGAAGCTGCGCGCGATATTGTAGCTGATGCCGTTCAGCGCCACCGCCGAGGGCAGCGTCTCGGCCGGCACCTGTTCGCTGACCGAAGCCTGCCAGGCCGGCCCGAACAGCGCCATGCCGCTGCCGATGACGAAGCAGAACGCCAGCAGGATTTCCGGTGTCACCAGGCCGAACCTGGCCAGCACCGTCAGCGCGGTGGCGCCGGTCAGCGCGATCATCAGCGCCATCAGCGATACGACGCGTCGATCGTACATGTCGGCGATCGCGCCGGCCGGCATCGAGATCAGCATGATCGGCAGCATCAGGGCGGTCTGCACCAGCGCCACCTTGTCGGCGGACGAGGTCATCTGCGTCATCGCCCAGGCGGCGCCGACGCTTTGAATCATCAAGCCGAAATTAGACAGCAGGCTGGCCAGCCAGATCCGGCGAAACAGCGCATGGCGCAGCGGCGCGGCGACGCCGTCGGCGGAAAACATCGTTCGCCCTGACGCTTCCGTCATCATGCCCCCCGCCCGTTGTCGCTATTGTGGATCGTGCCGCCGGCCGGGCCGGTTTGATTCTCGGCATATCGACTGCAGTGATGCCCGCGAAGCCACTTCGCTGTCCAGTGGTTACGGCGCTATCAGGGCAGCTTCGGGGCTGATAGGCTTGGCAAAAATGCGGGAGGTCGCACCATGAAGACGTCACGGCGGGCGCTATTGCAAGGGCTCGGTACGCTGCCCTTCGCAGTCAACGGCTTCGGGTTCCAGGCGGCGGCGCAGAGCGCTGCGTCTGCCCCGGTTCAGGAGATCCCGCCGATCTTGTTCGTCCACGGCAATGGCGATCATGCCGCACTCTGGATCACCACGCTGTGGCGGATGGAATCCAACGGCATCGCGCGGAACCGGATGTTCGCGATCGACTTCACCGACCCGCTGGCGCGCAACGACGACGCGGTGGCGCAGCCGGACCGCTCCTCCACCGAGGATCAGCGCCGCGAACTGGGCGAGGCGATCGCGGAACTGAAGCGCCGTACCGGCGTGGCGAAGGTAGCGCTGGTGGCCAATTCGCGCGGCGGCAACGCGGTGCGCAATTACATCAAGAATGGCGGCGGCGATGTCAGCCACGCCGTGCTGTGCGGCACGCCGAATCACGGCGTCTATGATTGGGAAGCGGGTCTGGGCAATGAATTCAACGGCCGCGGGCCGTTCCTGAGTCATTTGAATGAGGGCGAGACCGAAGTCGTGCCCGGCACCGCCTTTCTCACCCTGCGCAGCGACGGCATGGACAAATACGCTCAGCCCGACGGCCGTTTCGTCGGCAAGCCGGCCACGCCGACCGGGGTCACTGTCGACGGACCGGCGCTGCGCGGCGCCACCAACCTGGTGCTCGGGACGCTCGACCATCGCGAGACCGGGTTTCATCCGCGCGCGTTTCGCGAGATCTACAAGTTCATCGCCGGACGGGAGCCCGCCCGGGTCGAGATCGTGCCGGAAGCTGAGGTCAAGCTCAGCGGCCGCGTCACCGGCACGCCCGGCGGGGTGCCGACCAATCGTCCGGTCGCCGATGCTTCCGTTGAGGTGTTCAGGGTCTCGCTCGACAGTGGTGAGCGGATCGGCGGCGCGATACTGACCGCGAAGACCGCCGCCGATGGCCGCTGGGGGCCGGCGGTGGTGCAGCCATCCTGGCCGCTCGAAATCGTGCTGACGTCCGTTGGATCGACCACCACGCACTTCTATCGCTCGCCGTTCCCGCGGTCCTCGGATGTGGTGCATTTGCGCGCGGCGCGGCCGCTTGGGGCGGCCGACGCCGGTGCCGGCGCAATTGTTCTAATGTCGCGTCCGCGCGGCTATTTCGGGTTGCCACGCGACGTCGTGGTGTTCGACGGCAAGGAGCCCGCCGACGTCAAGGCGGGCGTGCCGACCGATTCCGTCACGACTGCGCGGTTGCCCGCGTCAGATATCGGACGGCCGGTGGTTGCGCTGTTCAATCAGGAGCGGATCGTGGCGCGGGCCTGGCCGGCGTCGGAGAATCGGATCTCGGTGGCGGAGCTGACTTTCTAGGGCTGCAGCGCGACCGCCCCGCCTTGAACGCGCCGGGATTTGACCTGATATCAATACCAGCCGCCAACCGGCGTCCGCGACCCATTGCGAGGCCAACAGTGAGCATAGCCGAAGCCTACGATCCGCCGGTCCGGCATGCCGCGCTGGTGCCGCCGAGCCCGCCGCGCGCGCCGCAAACCATGACCGCGCTTGGCCGACTTGCGGCGATGCGCAAAAGTGCGATCGGAACCTGGGGTCAGCGCGCCTATGAAGAAGACGTCATCAAGGGCCGGTTCTTCGGACACGCCAGCTTCATTCTCAATACGGCGGATGCGATCCGGCATGTGCTGATCGACAATTACGAGAACTACACCCGAACTCCGGCCGGAATTCGCGTGCTGCGGCCGATGCTCGGCGACGGCCTGCTGCTCGCCGAAGGCCGCGCCTGGAAGCATCAGCGCCGCACTCTGGCGCCGGCGTTCACGCCGCGCGCAGTCGGCACTTTGGTGCCGCATATGATCTCGGCCACCGACGAGACTATTGCCGAACTCGATCAACGACGGGATCAGCCGGTCGATCTGCGCGAGGCGATGCAGCGGATGGCGCTGGAGATTGCCGGGCGGACGATGTTCTCCTTCGAGATGGGCCTGCACGGCCCTGCGCTGCGCGACTTCGTGATCGAATATGGCGCGAAGCTGGCGCGGCCGCATTTTCTCGACCTGCTGCTGCCGCTGGGCTGGCCCACTCCGCAGGATGTGTCCCGCGCATTCTTCCGCAAGCGCTGGACAAAGTTCGTCGCCATGCTGATGGCGGAGCGCCGGGCGGCCGGCAAGACCGAGGGTGCGCCGCCGCGCGACCTGTTCGACCTGATGGGTGCGGCGCGCGATCCCGAAACCGGCGAGGCATTTTCCGACGATCAGCTCGGCGATCAGGTCGCGACCATGATCCTGGCCGGTCACGAGACCACCGCGACGGCGCTGTTCTGGGCGCTGTATCTGCTGGCGCTTGATCCGCAGACCCAGGAAGAACTCGCTGCGGAAGCCCGCGCCGTGCAGGCGAACGGGGCGCCGGAGATCGAACGGCTGCCTTTCACCCGCGCCGTGCTCGACGAAACCTTGCGGCTGTATCCGCCGGCGTTTCTGATCGCACGAGCGGCGGCGGGGCCGGACACGGTGGCCGGCATGCCGGTTGCAGCTAAGGATGTCATCCTGGTCGCGCCGTGGTTGCTGCACCGGCACGAGAAACTATGGCGAGAGCCGAACGCGTTCATCCCAGCCCGCTTCCTGCCCGGTGCGCCGCCGCCGGATCGCTTTGCCTATCTGCCGTTCGGCGTCGGACCGCGGATCTGCATCGGCGCGCATTTCGCGCTGGTGGAGGCGACGCTGGCGCTGGCCAAGCTGATCGGCACGTTCCGGGTCGAACTGATAGATACCGAACCGGTGCTGCCGATCGGCATCGTCACCACCCAGCCGGATCGTTCGCCGCCGTTCCGGATCACGCGGCGCTGAGCCGGCTGCCTGCTTGCTGGGCAGGGATGTGCAACAATCCCGCGTTCCGCGGGCTTGCGAAGTTCGCACCCGGAACACACGTGAGGCGCCATGAACGATTCCCAGGCCCAGTTCGCCGCGCTCCGCCAGGCCGCCGATCCGGCGGTGGCCAACGCCATTGAACGAGTGATCGTCTCCGGCGCGGACCACGCGCTGAATCGCATCAATGTGCTGGACTTTGCGGCCCGCACTGGGCTCGACGAGGAGAAGGTCATCTCCGGCTTTCTGCACGCGTCCCGGATCGGCCTGTTCGACCTGACCTGGAACGTGCTGTGCCCCGGCTGCGGCGGCGTGCTCGACGCCCACGACACCCTGAAATCGCTGCGCCACGAGGACTATCATTGCGGGCTGTGCGCCTGCGGCTATGAGGCGTCGGTCGACGAGCAGGTCGAGGTCGCCTTCACGGTCAGTCCGCGGGTCCGGCGGATTGCCGCGCACGATCCGCACACGCTGCCGTTGTGGGAATATTTCAAGCAGGTGTTCTGGAGTTCGGGCATCGACCTGGACGAGGGTTCGTTCACGTCGCTGTCCGAAGAGGTGGTGCTCGACGCGATGGAATTGCCGGCGCGCGAGAAGGCGGTGATGTCGCTGCAATTGCCGGCGCAATTCATCATCGTGTTCGAGCCGGTGACGCATGCGGCGCAATTCATCGACGTGCAGGGCGAGCCGACCAAGGAGCGCCAGCATCTGTCGCTGATCTACAACAAGACCCATCCGCCGACCGGGACGATGACGTTGCGCCCGGGCCCGCTGCGGCTCGCGCTCGACAACCAGACCGACGTCCGGGTACTGCCGTCGGTGTTCATCGCCGCCGATGCGCTGCATCACCTGATCGGCAAGCGGAAGCCGTTCCTCACCGCCAAGCGGATGCTGACCAACCAGACCTTCCGCGACATCTTCAAGGCGGACAATTTGAACATCGATCAGCGCTTGAAGATCACCTCGCTGACTTTCCTGTTCACCGACCTCAAGGGTTCGACCGCGCTGTACGAGCGAGTAGGCGACCTGCACGCGTTCGATCTGGTCCGCGCGCATTTCCACGCGCTGGTGGAAATCATCGCGTCGGAGAAAGGCGCAGTGGTGAAAACCATCGGCGACGCGGTGATGGCGACCTTCGTGCGGCCGGAACACGCGCTGGCCGCGGGGTTGCGGATGCGCGCGGCGATGGACACGCTAAATGCCGAGCGCGGCACCAAGGATCTGGTGGTCAAGATCGGCATCCACGAGGGACCATGTCTCGCGGTGATGCTGAACGAGCGGCAGGACTATTTTGGCCAGACCGTCAACATCGCGGCCCGGGTGCAGGGGCTGTCGGCCTCGCAGGCGATCCACATCACCGGACCGGTGATCGATGCGCCCGCCGTCACCGCGATTCTGGCCAGGGAATCGATCACGCCGATCGAGAAGCACGCAGCGCTGCGCGGGATCGCCGACAAGATTCTGGTTTACGAGATCCCGTGACGTAGCAGATTACCAAACCGTTTTGTTTCGCGGCGGAACAGCCCCGGATTGCACGCGTTGAATTTTCACGCGATAAAATGCCGCAAGTCGCGGCCAGCCAGATCAGCCAACGGTTCAGACCAATGCTTGCCAAACTCCGCCAGTTCATTGCCGATGTCATTACCCCTGCCGAGCAACAGGCGCTGACCTTCGACGACAGCGGCTACCGATTGGCGGCCACCGCGCTGCTGATCCATGTGATCTCGCTCGATGGCGAGCCATCTGAGGTCGAGAAGCGTAAACTGCACATGCTGCTGGAAAGCCGGTTCGGACTTGATCCGGGAAGCACCGACCGGTTGATCGCGTCGGCCACCCTGATCGAGGGCGATGCGGTCGATCTGTACCAATTCACCAGCGTCATCATGCGCACGGTGGACGAGAAGGGCAGACTTCGCATTATCGAAATGATGTGGCAGATGGTCTACGCCGACGGCAACGTCACCGAGTTCGAGGAAAATGTGGTTTGGCGCGCCGCGGATCTGCTCGCGGTGTCCTCGCGTGACCGCATCAATCTCAAGCGCGGGGTCGCGGCGAGCCAGGCTGAGTCCGACGCAGTGAAGTGAGGTCTTGCGCACGCTTTGACGCCGGCAAATTGCCGACGATTCCGCCTGGATGTGAGCGGTTGCCGTCGTCCGCCGCACATTAAGAAACCTTAATGTTCCACGGAATCTGCTGCGTCCGCAGTTGCGCCCGACTATCAATTCGTCATGGCGACCCCGCAACATTTCCATTGGCCTTGCACCCTGCTTGCATCCCGCATATGGCCTATACTGTGTTGTTGAGGCCGCTTGCCCATCATGTATTTCAAGAGCATTCAATCGTGACTGAACGCGTAACGTTGATCACAGGTGCCTCGGCGGGAATTGGTTCGGACCTGGCGAGAATTTTTGCTGCAAATGCCCATAAGGTGGCCTTGGTGGCCCGTCGGGGCGACCGCCTCACGACGCTGGCCGCGGAAATTGTCGCCGCGGGCGGCACTGCTCCGATCATCATCCCCTGCGATCTCGCGCTGCCCGGGGCCGCCGATCAGATCGTCGCGGCGCTGGATGCCGCCGGCGTCGAAGTCGAATACCTGGTCAACAATGCCGGCTACGGCCTGTTCGGCCGGGCGGCCGAGCTCGACCGGGACGACCAGCTCGGCATTGTCGATGTCAATATTCGAGCGCTGACCGACCTGTCGCTGCGATTCGCCGAGAGCGTGACCCGGCACCGCGGCGGGATCCTGAACGTGGCTTCGATCGCCGGCTTCCTGCCGGGGCCGGGGATGGCGGTCTATTACGCCTCCAAGGCGTTCGTGCTGTCGTTTTCCGAGGCGCTGCACAATGAGCTCGGACCGCGCGGCGTTCGCGTGACCGCGCTTTGCCCGGGTCCGGTGCCGACCGAGTTTCAGATCCGCGCCGGCTTCAAGCCGGGGCTCGATTCGACGATTCTGAATGTGCTCCCGGCCGCGGTGGCGCGCCAGGGATACGAGGGGCTGATGGCCAATAAACGCCTGGTGCTGCCCGGCCTCGGGATCAAGATGGTGCCGTTCCTGCTAAGGTTTTTCCCGCGCGGGTTCGTGCTTGGCGCGGTGGGCCGGTTGCAGCGCAAGCGCTGAATTCACCCGGTCGGATCGCAGGGGCCATAATTCTGGCCCGGGCCTTGCTTATAAGTTGGCTGAAATCATGCAGGTCAGCTCAACTGATGAGACGTTCAGGCCTGTGAGCCATTTGACAATGACGCCGCCCCAACTTCACGGACCCGGCGTGAACAAAAAGAATCGATGCCCAAACTGATTGAGGTCGAACCAAGCTGCCGGCCCGCCGCGCTGGCCCCGCTCGCTGCGGTTCTTCAACCATTGCCGAAAACCCAGGATATCCGGCCGGTCCTGATCGTGCTGCACCAGGAAACCTCGACCCCGGGACGGGTCGGCAACGCGCTGCGGCTGCTCGGGCATCCGCTCGATATCAGGCGGCCGCGATTCGGCGATCCGCTGCCGGAAACGCTCGACGGCCACGCCGGCGCGGTGATTTTCGGCGGTCCGATGAGCGCCAACGATCCCGACGACTACGTTCGCCGCGAGATCGACTGGATCGCGGTGCCGCTGAAGGAAGACCGGCCATTTCTCGGCATCTGCCTCGGCGCGCAGATGCTGGCGGTTCAGCTCGGCGCCCGCGTGGCGCCGCATCCGCATGGCCGCGCCGAAATCGGCTATTACGACATCCGGCCGACCGCGGCGGGGCGGGCGATCTGCACGCAATGGCCGGAGCAGGTCTATCACTGGCACGGCGAGGGGTTCGATCTGCCGTCGGGGAGCGAATTGCTCGCCGAAGGCGGCGATTTCCCGGTCCAGGCGTTTCGCGCCGGACACTCGTTCGGCGTCCAGTTTCACCCCGACGTCACTACCGCGATGATGCATCGCTGGACCACCCGCGGCCATGCCCGGTTGGAATTGCCGGGTGCGCGGCCGCGCCGCGACCATTTTGCCGACCGCGCAGTGCACGATGTCGCCGAGCGGGTCTGGCTGCGGGATTTTCTCGACAACTGGTTGGCGCGGATGCCGCTGCCGGCCCCCGAATTGGCGCTGCGGGAAGCCGCCGAATAGACTTTGCGCAGATTTAGGCTTCCCGAAAGCTGGCTTTCCTTTTTCCCGATGCGGTGAATAGAGTCGCCCTGGCGCCGGCGTTGCGATCGGCCCGCAGGGGAGGCGACATGAAGACCGAGGAATTCGCGCGGCTGCTGGAGCAGTTCACCCGCTCCGCCGAATCCGGCGATGGCGCCCGCTTCGCGGCGCATTTCACCGAGGACGCGATTTATTACGACTACATCTACGGCCCGCATACCGGCCGCGCCGAGATCGCGCATATGATGCAGGACATGTTTCATCGCGACGCCGCCGACTATCGCTGGGAGATGTTCGACCCGGTCTGCGATGGCGCCACCGGCTACGCATGGTCGCTGTCGAGCTTCACCTCGAAAATTCCGCAGTTCGAAGGCCAGCAGGTGGTGATCGACGGCATGAGCCGCTTTGTCTTGCGCGACGGCCTGATCGCCGAATACCGCGAATCGGTCAATGGCGGGGTGGCGATGCAGCAGCTCGGCGTCGCGCCGGAGCGGATGGGCAAGGTGTTCCAGCGCTGGAGCGGCTGGCTCAAGGAGCGGCCGGAAACCATCGCCTATCTGGCCCGGCCGAAGGGCTCGGGCGCCGGACAATCATAGACGCCACAAACAACGATCGTCGCCCAAGCGACGGCAGCACAGGGAGAGACCACGGGTGAGCTATCAACATATTCTCTACGCGGTGGAGCAGAACATCGCGACCCTCACGTTGAACCGGCCGGACCGGATGAACGCCTGGACGCCGATCATGGAGCGCGAGGTGCGCGGGGCGATGCAGGCCGCCGCGCAGGACGACGGCGTCCGCGTCATCGTGCTGACCGGCGCCGGGCGGGCATTCTGCGCCGGCGCCGACATGGAGGTGCTGCAGCAGATCGACCCCGACGACATCCGCAAGGCCGAGAGCTTGCCGCCGTTCGACATGAACCGGCGCCCGGACTGGCAGGCGCGCTATTCGTACTACCCCTCGATCGCCAAGCCGATCATCGGCATGCTGAACGGCGCCACCGCCGGCATCGGCCTGGTTCACGCGCTGTATTGCGACATCCGCTTTGCCGCCGACAACACCGTGTTCACCACCTCGTTCGCGCGGCGCGGGCTGATCGCCGAGCACGGCATCAGCTGGATGCTGCCGCGGATCGTCGGCCACGCCAACGCGCTCGACTTGCTGCTGTCGGCGCGCAGGGTTTCGAGCGACGAAGCGTTGCGGATCGGCCTGATCAACCGGCTCTATCCCCCAGATCAATTGCGCGAACAAACCTATGCGTATGCCCGCGATCTGGCGGAATTCGTGTCGCCGACGGCGATGGCGGTGATCAAACGGCAGCTTTATGACGTACCGTTCCAGAGCCTCGCCGAGGCCACCATCGACGCCAACCGCGAAATGGTGCGGGCGCTGGGCGGCGCGGATTTCAAGGAAGGCGTCGCCAGCTTCATGGAAAAGCGGCCGCCACGGTTTAAGGGTGGGTGAGGGGACATATGGGAGAGTGCTTCAGAAGCCCGTCTTCGCCCTGCGGGCTTCGCCGGACACGCTTCGCTTCGGGCTAGCGCGGCTGCGCCACGCGTAGCCGAAGGCGAAGCGTGGTGGAGCCAGGCGGGATCGAACCGCCGACCTCGTCATTGCGAACGACGCGCTCTCCCAGCTGAGCTATGGCCCCTGCGTGATCGGCTCGCTTTATAGGCGATTCCGGCCAGCAATCGGCGTCATTTACAGTCCCCACCAAGGCCAAGTCAAGAACGACCGAAATCGCGATTTGCGGGCCCTATTTGCCGGGAACTTCCCTTGTTTGCGCGCGGTTGAGTCGATATTTACGGGCTAGTCGAATCCGCGACCGAACCCCGCGAGCCACCCCCGCCATGCGAGCCATTCTCGACATCGTTCTGATCATTCTCGACCTGTACATCTGGCTGTTGATCGCCTCGGCGATCCTGTCATGGCTGATCGCGTTCAACGTCGTGAACACGCGCAATCAGTTTGTGGCCTCGGTGTCGGAGTTCCTGTACCGGATCACGGAGCCGCTGCTGGCGCCGATCCGCAACTTCATGCCGGCGCTCGGCGGGCTCGATATCTCGCCGATCATCCTGATCCTGATCATCATGTTCCTGCAGCGGGTGATCACTTATTACATCTACCCTGCGGTGTTCTGATCGGGATCAACGACCAGGCTTGGCGGTACTCGGCTCAGGGCATCAGTGTGGCGGTCCGGGTCACGCCGCGCGGCGGGCGCGACGACATCGATGGGCTCGAGACACTGTCCGACGGCCGCTGCGTGGTGAAGGTGCGAGTCCGCGCTATCGCCGAGGGTGGCGAGGCCAATCGCGCGGTGACCGAGCTGCTCGCCAAATCGCTCGGCGTGCCGAAGCGCAATGTCCGGGTGCTGTCGGGCACCACCTCGCGACTCAAGCAGATCGCTGTTGACGGCGACCCCACCCAGCTCGGCGACACGCTGCGGCAACTGACCGCGGCGAAGCCCGAATGATGCAACCCCAGAGGACGACATGACTGCCCGGATAATCGATGGAAAGATCATTTCGGCCGAGCTGCGCGGCCGCGTTGCCGCGGAGGTGACGCGGATCAAGGCCGATCACGGCATCACGCCGGGGCTCGCGGTGGTCCTGGTGGGCAGCGACCCGGCCTCCGAGGTCTATGTCCGATCCAAGCACAAGCAGACCCAGGAAGCCGGCATGGCGTCGTTCGAGCACCGGCTGCCGGCCGATGTGGCGCAGGCCGAGTTGCTGGCGCTGATCGCTAAGCTCAACCGCGATCCGGCGGTGCACGGCATCCTGGTGCAATTGCCGCTGCCGAAGGGGCTCGACAGCAATGCGGTGATCGCCGCGATCGATCCGGCCAAGGATGTCGACGGCCTCAACCCGGTCAATGCCGGCCGCCTCGCGAGCGGGTTGTTCGCGCTGACGCCGTGCACGCCGCTCGGTTGCATCATCATGGCCAAGCAGGTCCACGCCTCGCTGGAGGGCATGAATGCGATCGTGGTCGGCCGCTCCAATCTGGTCGGCAAGCCGCTGGTGCAGTTGCTGCTCAACGAGAACGCCACGGTGACGATCGCGCATTCGCGCTCGCGCGATCTGCCGGCTTTGTGCCGGCAGGCCGATCTGGTGTTCGCCGCGGTCGGCAAGCCGGAGATGATCCGTGGCGACTGGATCAAGCCGGGCGCCACCGTAATCGACGTCGGCATCAATCGCACGCCGTCGCCGGATGGCGGCAAGGACAAGCTCGTCGGCGACGTCGCCTTCGCGGAGGCCAGGGAGATCGCCGGTGCGATCACCCCGGTGCCGGGCGGCGTCGGGCTGATGACGGTGGCGTGCCTGCTGGTCAACACCGTCCGCGCCGCCAGCGCGATTCACGGATTGCCGGCGCCGGCGGTGTAGCTCGCGCTGCTGAATCTCCAGCTGTCATCACCCGGCTTGACCGGGCGACCCAGTATCCAGAGTGCCGATGGTCTATCGAGATGTCCCGGCGTACTGGGTCACCCGCTTTCGCGGGTGATGACAGTAATTGTTGCAGCTATTTGGTGTGCCTGATCCAAGGCACGCGACCTGACTACCCCGCGGTGTTCTGCATCAGCCGGATATAGAACCGGATCATGTCGCCGTAATTCTTGATGCTGATCCGCTCATTGGTGCCGTGGAAGCGCTTCAGATCGTCGGAATTCGCCCGCACCGGCGAGAAGCGCAGAATGTTGTCGGCGACCTCCGAATAATGCCGCGAATCGGTCGCGGCGATCATCAGGCCGGGCGCGACCACGACGTCCGGAAAGATCTCGCGGATAGTCTGGTTGAGCTTGCGATACGACGCACTGCCGGTGCCGGTGACCGGCGGCGGATCGAAATTGCCGTCAAAAGTGCCGATCGAAATCCGGTCGTTGCGGACGCTGTCGCGGACATGATCGGAGACGCTGGCCTGGGTGTCGCCCGGAAGCAGTCGGAAATTCACGCTGGCCTCGGCGTTGCCGGGCAGCACGTTGTCCTTCTCGCCGGCATTGAAGATCGTCAGCGCCGTGGTGGTGCGGACCATCGCCTCGGTGGTGCCGCTCTTCTCGAACTCGCGCAGCAGCAGCGGTTTGAACAGCCATAGATTCGACAGCACCACGCGGTTGAAACCACTCATCTCGGGCGCCAGCGTGTCGAACATTTCCGACACCGCGCCGCGGACATGCATCGGCAACCGATTGTCCTCGAGATGCGCCAGCGCGGCGCTCATCATCCCGATCGCGGTGTCGCGCGGCGGCATCGAGGAATGGCCGGGCGTGGCGCGCACCGTCAGCACCAGCGTCGCATAGCCCTTCTCGGCGACGCCGATCAGCGCCGCCGGCTTGGGTAGGCCCTTCATGATCCCCTCGGTGATCAGCAGGCCCTCGTCGAGCACGAATTCCAGCCGCACCCCGCGCGACTTCAGCAGCTTGGCGATGGCGCCGGCGCCACGCAGCCCCGAGACTTCCTCGTCATGCCCGAAGGCGAAATAGATCGTCCGCTTCGGGCGGAAGCCCTGTTTGGCCATCTGCTCGGCGGCTTCGAGCATCGCATAGAGATTACCCTTGTCGTCCCAGGAGCCGCGGCCCCAGATGAAGCCATCGGCGATCGCGCCGCTGAACGGCTTTTGCTGCCAGTCCGGTTCGGTCTTTGGGGCGATCGGCACCACGTCCTGATGCGCCAGCAGCCCGATCGACTGCGCCTTCGGATCGGACCCCTCCCAAGTGTAGAGCAGGCTGTGACCACCGACGATCTCGCGCTTCGCCGCGGCGTGGAAAGCCGGGAAGCTGGTTTCGATATGCGCTCGCAAGCCGCGCAGCGCCTCGGCGTCCTGCTCGGGATTGAGGAAATTCGAAATGGTCTGGAACTGGATCGCCTCGGACAGCCGCTTCGCGCTGCCCTGTTCGTCGACTTCGACCGGCGGCACTGCGGCGACCTGCAATTGCTTGGAGCCGTGACGGACAGTGTTGGTGGCGAGCACGCCGGCCAGCACGATCAGCGCCAGCACGGTCAGCGCCACGATATTGCGGATCAATCTGAGCAGCCTGCGCATCGCGGTCTCCCTGGATCTTGCGGCGGTGCGGTGCCTGAAGGAGTTAGGCTTTCTCTGCCTTGGCCCGCTCGATGCCCTCGATGATCAGCCGGTGCGCATCCTCGGCGCCGCCCCAGCGCAGCACCTTGACCCATTTGCCGGGCTCCAGATCCTTGTAGTGCTCGAAGAAGTGCTGGATCTGCTGCAGCGTGATCTCGGGCAGGTCGCTGTAGGTCTTCACCTTGTCGTAGCGCTGGGTCAGCTTCGATGACGGCACCGCGATAATCTTTTCGTCGCCGCCGGCCTCATCTTCCATCAGCAGCACGCCGACCGGCCGCACGCTGATGATGGCGCCAGGTACGATGGCGCGCGTATTGGCGACCAGCACGTCGCAAGGATCGCCGTCATTCGACAGCGTGTGCGGGATGAAACCGTAATTGCCGGGGTAGCGCATGGAGGTATAAAGGAACCGGTCAACCACCAGCGTACCGGCGGCCTTATCCATCTCGTACTTGATCGGCTCGCCGCCGACCGGCACTTCGACAATGACATTGACCTCATGCGGCGGGTTGACGCCGATCGAAATTGCGTCGATGCGCATCGGAAACTCCGCGCTGGATTGGATGGGAAGGGAAAACGGATTTGCCCGGCGTCAATACGCCCGATGATCCGAGCGGTCCAGTGCTTCGGCTGCACCGGCGACTTAGGTGGTCCAGGCGAACGCCACCTTGTCGAGCGACTTCGGTCCGAATCGTTCCGACGAGCGAGCGACCATCCGGCCGCCAAGCGCGCGATAGAATTCGGTCGCCGGTTCGTTGTCCGACAGCGCCCAGATCACCATGCTCTTCAGCCCGCTCTGCACAAGATCGCGCTTGGCCGAAGCGAACAGCCTCCGGCCAAAGCCGAGGCCCTGGAATTCCGGGCGCAGATAGAGCTCGTAGATCTCGCCTTCGAAATGCAGGCTGCGGGCGCGGTTGCGGCCGTAATTGGCGTAGCCAGCAACCCGGTCTCCGAAACACAGCACGCTGACGCGGCTGCCTTTGCGGATCGCCGAGTCCCACCAGTTCGGGCCGCGGCGGTTGATCAGCTTCTCAAGCTCGGCGCCGGGAATGATTCCCTGATAGGCCGAACGCCAGGCTTCGTCATGGGTGGCTGCGACCGCGGATGCATCCGCGGCTTTGGCCGGCCGAACCTCGATCAGGGTTGTGCTCATGACCTGATCAAAGCAAGTCGCGGCCCCGGCTTCAAGGTCCATCGTTAATTATCGGTTAACATGTGGATTTTTTGCATCACCCGGCCCGGGAGTGTGCCGAAATCGGACATTTTGTCTGGCGCGGGAGCTGGGAATCACCCGGCCTTCGCGCCAGCGTTTTGAATCGGCGACGCTGCACGCGACTCGGTTTGGGTTTGGCCGATGATGTTGGATCGGCGCCAGCCTCGAATCGGATTGGATCGGAGATAACTCGCGCGTCATTCGCGCTCAGTGCTTGCTACCCATCGTCTGGCCCGCCGCGCGTTGTCCGCTGTCGCGGGCGCCGTGGGCGGTGGAGAAGAAATGCGGCGAGGTCGCTTCGCCGGCGAAGAACAAGCGGTTGTCGACCGGCGTAGCCAGCGCCGCGCGGGCGGAGGCGTGACCCGGCAGCGCGTGCGAGTAGGAGCCGCGCGCGAACGGATCATGCGCCCAGCGCGATTCCGCCAGCGGCTTCAGCTTGCGGCGATAGTCATTGCCGAGCACCGCGACGATTTCGTCGATGCTCTGCGCCGCCAGCGCGCCGTCGCCCGCATCTTCCAGTTCGCGCGCGAAGCGGCCGCCGAAAAATCCTTCAATACAGTTCAGTCCGAATGGCCGCAGGTGATAGCTGCCCATCGCGGTGCGCATGGTGGCGACGCGGAGATTGCCGTCGGTCGGCAGGAGGTTCGGCTCGTCCAGCGCCAGCATCACCTTGTCGGCCAAGCCGAGCGGCAGTTGGCGCGCGGCTTCGACTTTCGCCGGCAGCGCGGGATGGAACCGGATCGCCTCGTCGGCGATCAGATTGGTTGGCACGGTGACGATCACCTTGGCGGCGCTCAGCGTGCCGCGCGAGGTCTCGATCCGGATCCGCGCGCCGGAATGATCAATCAGGCTGACATTGCAATCGAGCGCCACCGGGCACGGCGCGCCATAGGCCGCGATCAGCGCGCCATAGCCGCGGCGCATCCGCCAGTTGACGCCGGTGTCCTCATAGGCGTGGGTATCCAGGGTCGAGATCCGGTCGAGCTCCGCGCCGTTGACGTAGGTCGAAACCGCGCCGATCATCGGGTTCCAACGGTTGCGCGGCTCCAGATAGTCAGCGGCGGGTCGGTCGATCTTGCGCATCGCCGCGTCGTCGGCGCGCTTGTAAAATTCTTCGAGCGCGTCGGCGAATTCGTCGCGCTCCTTCGGCGGAAACGAGTCGCCGAAACTGGTGTCGCCCCACGGCGGGTGCGACCTGTCGATTTCGAAGCCGAGATGTTTGGCGATTCCGACAAACGAGTTCCGGTCGGCGGAATGCAGCCAGCCGCAGCCGACGTCGAACTCAATGCCGGGAGCCGCCATGATGGTGTGACCGCGGCCGCCGAGCCGGTCACGGGCTTCCAGCACGACCAGCGACAGGCCCGAATTGAGGAGCGCGTGGGCGGCGCCAAGGCCGGCGGCGCCAGCGCCGATAATCGCGACATCGACGTCGGTGGTGAGGTTTTGCAGCGGCATTGCAGCGGCTCTGTACCACATTCCCCGTGGCGGTTCGATGTCATCGCGCTGACGGGGCGACGGCCTCGGGCCCCAGCCATGGCAGAAACGACAATGCCCGGCGCGAGGCCGGGCATTGGGTTCGAATTTTCGATCCAGCAGAGGCTGTTAGGCGACCGCTTCCTTGCTCTTTTCGGCGCGCTTGCGGTCGTTGGCGTCGAGAAACTTCTTGCGCAGCCGGATCGACTTCGGGGTGATCTCGACCAGCTCGTCGCTCTCGATATAGGCCAGCGCCTTTTCCAGCGTCATCCGGATCGGCGGCGTCAGGCGCACGGCTTCATCCTTCGAGGTGGTGCGGATGTTGCTGAGCTGCTTGCCCTTGAGAACGTTGAGTTCAAGGTCGTTCTCGCGGGTGTGCTCGCCGATGATCATGCCCTTGTAGACCTTCCAGCCCGGCTCGATCATCATCGGGCCGCGATCTTCCAGCTTGAACATCGCATAGGCCACGGCCTCGCCAGCGTCGTTGGAGATCAGCACGCCGTTACGGCGGCCGGCGATCTCGCCCTTGTAGGGCAGGTAGTTGTGGAACAGGCGGTTCATGATCGCCGTGCCCTTGGTATCGGTCATCAACTCGCCCTGATAGCCGATCAGGCCGCGAGTCGGCGCGTAGAACACCAGACGGAGGCGATGGCCGCCGGACGGGCGCATCTCGATCATCTCGGCCTTGCGTTCGCTCATCTTCTGAACGACGACTCCGGAGAATTCCTCGTCGACGTCGATCACGACTTCCTCGACCGGCTCGAGCACGTTGCCGTCCTCGTCCTTGGTCAGGACGACGCGCGGGCGCGACACGCTGAGCTCGAAGCCTTCGCGGCGCATGTTCTCGATCAGGATCGCGAGCTGCAATTCGCCGCGGCCCGACACTTCCATCGCGTCGCGGTCGGCGGACTCGACCACCTTCAGCGCGACGTTGCCTTCGGCCTCGCGCAGCAGGCGGTCACGGATCAGGCGGCTAGTGACCTTGTCGCCCTCGGTGCCGGCCAGCGGCGAGTTGTTGACGATGAACGACATCGACACGGTCGGCGGATCGATCGCCTGGGCCTGGATCGGAATTTCAACCGAGGGATCGCAGAAGGTGTCGGCGACAGTACCTTTCGGCAGTCCCGCAATGGCAACGATGTCGCCGGCTTCGGCGATGTCGACCGGCTGACGCTCGAGACCGCGGAACGCCAGGATCTTGGTGATGCGGCCGGATTCGACGGTCTTGCCGTCGCGCGACAGCACCTTGACCGCCTGGTTCGGCTTCACCGAACCGGACGAGATCCGGCCGGTGATGATGCGGCCCAGATAGGGGTTGGCTTCCAGGATGGTGCCGAGCATCCGGAACGGGCCTTCTTCGACGACCGGCGCTGGCACATGCTTGATCACCAGGTCGAACAGCGGCTTCATGCCGACGTCGTGCGACGCGTCCGGAGTGTCGGCCATCCAGCCGTTGCGGCCGGACCCGTAGAGGATCGGGAAGTCGAGCTGATCGTCGGTGGCATCCAGCGCGGCGAACAGGTCGAACACCTCGTTGACTACTTCGGTGATGCGGGCGTCCTGTCGATCGACCTTGTTGATGGCGACGATCGGGCGCAGGCCCAGCTTCAGCGCCTTGCCGACCACGAATTTGGTCTGCGGCATCGGACCTTCGGCGGCGTCGACCAGCACGATCACGCCGTCGACCATCGACAGAATGCGTTCGACCTCGCCGCCGAAATCGGCATGGCCGGGGGTGTCGACGATGTTGATGCGAACGTCTCCCCAGACCACCGAGGTGCATTTGGCCAGGATGGTGATGCCGCGCTCTTTTTCGATGTCGTTGGAATCCATCGCGCGCTCAACCTGGCGCTGGTTGTCGCGGTAGGTACCGGACTGCTGCAGCAGCTTGTCGACCAGGGTGGTCTTGCCGTGGTCAACGTGGGCGATGATAGCGATATTGCGAAGGTTCATGGCTCTTCTTTAAGGTTGTGCGGGCCGAATGCCCAAAATCAGCGCGATTTCCGGCAATTTCCGGTGAAGCGCCAAACCGCGCGCCGGAGTCTGCCTTTGCCTGAAACGCGCAAGGATGCCCCCAGGGGCGGACCTTAAAAAGCAAGCCCGGCCAAACCGGGGCCGGGCACTCAAACGCGTTGCGACGCAATATAACCAAAAATCGCGAAAAAACAATGACAGGATGCGAGGATTTCGCAGTCTTGGGATTTCAGACCGCCTGCGGGCGCGAATTTCGGACCGCTGGAGCCGGAATCCTCGCCAGCAGCGCCTTGCGGTCCGCCACGGCGCTATGGAACTGCTCCAGCGCGATGCTGAAGGCGGTCAGGGCGGCTTCCTCGATCGCGCCGTTTTCGAAGCTGTTCAGGGTATTGCGCAGGATGTCGTCGGCCTCGCTCTGCATAGCATCGAGTTCTTCGAAGGAATCGCTGCCGCGCGCCACTGCGATCATGTCGAGCAGCCGGTCGCGCTGCGAAGTGTTGGCAATTCGCTCGTCCTTCTTCAGGTAGCTTGCGAACCAGGCGCCGATCGAGCCGAGCGCGGACAGACCGATCAGGCTGAACCAGATGTAGTCGCTGTAGCGGTCGAGGAAGCTACGTTCCTCGCCGTCCACATAGGCAGCGGCGCCGGGATGCACCGGAATGGTGGCGTCCTTGTCGGTGTCCGGGGTTTCGATCTTCGCCGCTTGCGGGAGGTCTGCGATCACGCTCTGGCGCGCGGCGAACAGCTGCCGGGTGAATGCGGAGATGGTGGTGTCGGACATTCCCGCCCGCGCAACGATGTGATGCGAATAGCTGATCGTCTTGACGTCGTTTTCCGGCCGGGCCGGCGCGCCGCCGAAAGCGCCGGCGGGAATCGCCGACGCTTCATAGGTCGGATAATTGGTGGCGATCGCGTCGGCTGCGTCGATCGCCAGGAAGGTCGGTTCGAGTGCGTCGCGCACCGATGCGGCGATCGCCTCGCTGATGATTTTGCTGTTGGGGGGCCCGGCGGCGATGAACGCATCGACCTTGCGGTTCCTGACGGCTTCGGCAACGTCGCTGATCGGAAGCAGGGCGATCTCGACCCTGGCGGGATCGATCGAATATTGCTGCAGGATCGCCTTCAGCAGATCGACATTGGCCTTGGTGTGTCCGATGACGCCAACGCGGCGGTCGGCAAGCTGGGTGATCTTGGTGATCGCAGCTTCGGGGGTCTCGCCCTCGGCCTTTGGTTTGGCCGGAACCCAGAGCACGGCAACATCCTTGTGCAGTACCGCGACGCTCTGGGCATCTTTCGGCACCGCCAGATCGCCGCGGATCACCGCAAGGTCGACCTTGTGAGCCGAAAACGCGGCGGCGCTGGCGAGCGGATCGCTGGTCAGAACCGGACGCAGGCGAACGTAGTCATGGTCGCGGATGAAAGCCTGGTCCAGCGCCTGAATGACCTTGGCATCGTCGCCGTTCTGCGGGCCGACTGCGATCTTCAAGTTCACTGGGCGCATTGCGAAGTAATAGGCGCCGCTCAGCGTCCCGACCAAGGCGAGCGTTGCCGCGAGGGCGACAAAGGTCATCCTCCGCGTTGCGGATTGCTGGGACGGTTGCGTCATCGATCACACCCCGTCGGGCCATCGCTGATCGCTCGGGAAAGCGATCGTCTGAAGCCGAAATTTATTCTCAATCAGAATCAACCATGTATATCAATATCCAGACAGCTAGGGAGCTCCAACAGCGGCAGGATAGTCGCAGGCTTTGGCCGCATTGTGTCGGTGCTGGTGGGATGTGGATCGGCTCGTCGCGTCATGTGGCGGGGTAACGCGGGAGGAGTTCATGGCGGAACGTCTATCGGCACAGGCGCGGCATTCGGCGCTGCAGGCATTGCCCGGCTGGGCCGAGGTGGCTGGCCGCGAGGCGATCGCCCGGACCTTTGTCTTCAAGGACTTCAATGAAGCGTTCGGGTTCATGACCCGCGCCGCGCTGGTCGCCGAGAAAGCCGATCATCATCCGGAATGGCGCAACATCTATAAGACAGTCGAGGTGGTACTGACGACCCACGATGGCGGTGGCGTCACCGCGCGCGATATCGATTTAGCAACCGCGATGAACGTCATCGCGCACCAGATCGGCGCCCACTGAGGCACCGGCAATCTTGCGGTTGCCGGCCGAAATCCCCAATTGCACGGGACGACCGCCGGTGATCGCCGGCGTCCGGGAGTGGGCCACAATGGCATCGGAACACAGCGTGGGATTCGAGCCCGCCGATCGGCTCGCACAGGACCCCGAGGGGCTGCGCAAGCGGTTCTGGATCAAGCTGAAGCGGCTGGCGGTGAAGCTGCCATTCGTCGAGGATCTGCTGGCCGCCTATTACTGCGCATTCGACCGCCAGACCCCGCGCCATGTCCAAATGGCGCTGCTCGGCGCCATCGCCTATTTCGTGCTGCCGTTCGATTTCATCCCCGACATGCTTCCGATCCTCGGCTTCACCGACGACGCGGCGATCCTCGCCACCGCGCTGCGGATGGTCGCCACCCACATCACCCCGGCGCATCGCGCGGCGGCGCGCGCCGCGATGGCGCGGGGACTGGACCAGGAAGAAGCGCCCCCGGAGTGACCGGCCGCCTGGTCACTCCGCCGGCAGAAGCCGTCGCAGTGTGCTTGCCGCCAATGTCGCCCTGGCGTCGATCGTCGCCGCGTTCATCGGTGGCTCGTTGCCAAGCAACAATTGCAGCGGCGAAAACCCGATCAGCACCGAAAAGAACACGTGGATCAGCGATGCCATCTGGTCGCGCGGAAACAACCCGCGCGCAGCGGCCTGGTCGAAATAGCGCACGAGAGACTGGGTCACCGGAACCTGTCCGCTGGCAGTGAGTTCGCGCGCCACCGCGCCTTCGCCGCGTCCGGCGATCGCCAGCCGATACATCGCCATTCGGTCGGGGTGCAAGAATTCCGCGAGGAACGTTCGGCCAAAACTTTCCAGCGTGGCGATGAACTCGGCGCGGCTGTTCGGCACCGGCAAATCCGGAGGCGCCTGCATCCGCTGGCTGCCGTAGCGGACCAGCGCGGCGAGAATCGCCTGCTTGCTGTCGAAGATCTCGTACAGCGTTCGTTTTGAAATCTTGGCGCGGCGGACGATATCCAGCGTTGTGGCGGCTGCGTATCCCTTCTCGACGAACACCTCGAAGGCCGCCTTCATGATCGCCTCCCGGCGCCCGCTTGCGCTATCAACATCTTGTTTTTTGTTAGTTTTTTCCACTGGCCCCGCGATCTTCAAGAAAACGGTACCAATCGGTACCGAGTATGTTATAGGTGTCGGTACCGAGTAGTACCGTATTCCGAGACGGCGTCAATTGGAGGCTGCGATGAAGACCTTCCTGACCGTGAAACTGGTGTTGGTTCCATTCGCGCTGTTCTGGGCGTTGCTCGCCGCGCATCACCCCGATTGGGCAATCTGGTCGGGCCTGGCGCTGTCGCTGGCCGGCACCGCATGGCGCGTGGCGCGACGCGAGCTGTTCCTACTTGAGGCCGGCGGGCTGGCGCTGTTCGTGCTACTTGGCAATGCCGAGCTGGTCTCGCCCAAATCGACGGCGGCCAACGCGTTGTGGCTGTCCTTCACGGGGCTCGGCGCCATCAGCCTGCTCAGTGTCCTCATCGGCCGGCCCTGGACCGCCGACTACGCCCGCGCCGCCTATCCTGACAATGCTGGCACGCCACAGTTCTTCGTCATCAATGCCGCGATCACCTGGCTGTGGGGCGTGCTGTTCCTGGCCATCGCCGCCTGCCGCTATTTCAACGCTTCGCCCTGGATCGTAACCGCAATCGTGGTCGCGGGCGCGCTGATCTCGATCTTCGGCCCGAAACTGGCGATCGGTTTCGTGCTGAAGCGGCTGGCCGCCGCGCAGGAAACCTTCCGCTGGCCGGCGCCGTCGTTTGCGTCAAACGCCGGCACCGATTGCGATGTCGCGGTGATCGGCGCCGGCATCGGCGGCCTGACCGCGGCGGCGTTGCTGGCCGACTCGGGGCTCAAGGTCGTGGTGTTCGAACACCATGTCGTTGCCGGCGGCTATTGCCACACTTACCTGCGCAAGGCGCATCACGACAACAAGCCGGTGCTATACCGATTCGACGCCGGCCCGCACGATTTCTCCGGAGTCTGGCCCGGCGGTCCGGTCGCCAGCGTATTGGAGCGGCTCGGCGTTGCCGACCGGCTGCAATGGCAGCGGGTCAATCACAGCTTCCGGACCGACGGCGGCGGCATCGATGTCCCATCGGACTGGCGCGACTATGTGCGGCTGCTCGGCGAAAGATTCCCCGGCAGCGCGAGCGGGATTGCGGCGCTGTTCGACAAGGTCCATGCGATTTTCGACGACATGTATTCCACCGGCGCAGCTCGCGGAGGAATCCCCGGCATGCCGGCGAGCGTTGATCAACTGCTCGGCTTTCCGCGCCTGCATCCGCACGCCTTTGAGTGGATGAAAAGGCCGTTCGCGGAGCTGGTCGCGACCTATGTCAGCGACCCCGCGGTGGGCCGCTATCTCAACGCGCTGTCCGGCTATCTGAACGATGGAACCGAGCAACTGACCTGCGGGCAAATGGTGCCGATCTTCGGCTACTACTTCAAGGGCGGCTACTATCCGCTCGGCGGCTCCGGGCGCTTCGCCGACGTAATGGTCGATGCGATCAAGGCGCGCGGCGGCGAGGTGCGACTGAAGACCTCGGTGCAGCGCATCCTGGTCGAGGACGGCCGCGCCGCGGGCGTCGTGCTCGGCGACGGGCGGACCGTTCGTGCTCGCGCCGTGGTGTCGAATGCCGACATCAAGCGGACGTTGCTCGAACTGGTCGAGCCCAATGCGCTGCCAGCGGATTTCCGCAGTCGGCTTACCGCCGCCGAACCGGCAAATTCCGCCTTCAGCGTGCACCTCGGCGTCGACTTCGTGCCGGACATCAGGCCGGCAACCCATCTTCACGCGCCGATGAAGGTCGGCATCGCGATGATGTCGAAGCTCGACCCGTCGGCGGCGCCGGCCGGTCACGCCACCCTGACGCTGATTTCGCTGGTGCCATTCGCCGAAGCGCAAAACTGGTTCCCGGAAAACGGCGGCGACGACTGGAAAGACTGGCGGCATTCCGACGATTACCAACAGCGCAAGACCGAATACGGCGACCGCATGATCGCCGCGGTCGAGACCATCATTCCGGGTCTGTCGCAGCACATCGTCTATCGCACCGATGCGAGTCCGGTGACTTACGCGCGTTATGATTGGGCCAGCGCCGGCTCGATCTACGGGATTGCGCGCGAGGGCCGGCTCAAGGGCTCGAAGTCGCCGCTGCGCAATCTGGTGATCGCCGGCGGCGGCAATGCCGGCGCCGGGGTCGAGGCGGTGCTGATTTCGGGTGCCAACGCGGCCGAGGCGCTGGTGCCGGGGCTGCTTGCTGAAAAGCAACGCCCGCCGCGCGTGATATCCGCCGCGGCGTGAGACCGAACGTCAGGTGGGCGAAGGCACGCTTGCTCCGTGCCCACCTGATCAGTTGTCGCGCGGTGAACCAAGATGGGCTCGTTTCGCTCAGCCTACCCTGCGAACTGCCGCATCTTCACGGATGCAGGATCACCTTGCCCATCGCCTGGCGGCCGGCGAGCACTTTCAGCGCATCGGCGGTCTGCGCCAGCGGGAAGGTGCGGTCGACGTGGGATGAGATTTTGCCCTCGGCGGTCCACTGCACCAGTTTCTTCAGATTGGCGATGTTCTTCTGCGGGTTGAGCTTGGTCCAGGCGCCCCAGAACACGCCGCGGATGTCGCAGCCTTTCAGCAGCGCGAGGTTGAGCGGCATTTTGGGAATCTCGCCGGCGGCGAAACCGATCACCAGGAAGCGGCCTTCCCAGGCGATCGCCCGCAATGCGGCCTCGGCGTAGCTGCCGCCGACCGGATCGAAGATGATGTCGGCGCCCTTGCCGCCGGTCAGCCGCTTCAAACCGTCCTTGAGGTCTTCCTTGGCGTAGTTCAGCGTCAGTTCGGCGCCGTGCTGTTTGGCGAATTCCAGCTTCTCGTCGGACGATGCGCAGGCAATGACTTTCAGCCCCATCAGTCTACCGAGTTCGCAGGCGGCCAGCCCGGTGCCGCCGGCGGCGCCCAGCACCGCGAGCGTCTCGCCCGGCTTCGGGCTGGCGCGGTCCTCCAGCGCATGCAGCGCGGTGCCGTAGATGATGATGATGCCGGCGGCGCGGTCGAAATCCAGATTGTCGGGAATCTTGACGATCGATGCGGCGGGCAGCGCGATCTTTTCGCGCGCGCCGTTATGGCCGCAGGACGCCACCACGCGGTCGCCGACTTTCAGTTCGGTGACGCCGGCGCCGATGCTTTCGATCACGCCGGCGACTTCGGCGGCCGGAGAGAACGGGAATGGCGGCTTGATCTGGTACTTGCCCTGGATCATCAGCAGGTCAAAGAAGTTCAGCGCCGCGGCCTTGATCGCAATCACCGCTTCGCCGGGACCGGCGACCGGATCGGGCAGGTCCGCAAGCACGAGATCGTCGGGGCCGCAATATTGCTGGCAGAGAATGGCTTTCATTGGCTTCACCTGACCTTCGGCTCGAGACAGTTGCCTGCTTCTTGCCGGATTTGCCGGCAGGCTACAATCTGATTCGACGGAGCGGCTCGATGATGACGCGACCGGCCGGTCGGCTTTCCAAATCAGGCTTTCCCGGCTATTGCAGATCAGCGCGACCGCGGATGTGGGGCCATCTTGCAGTCACATTGATGAGAGACGAGACGTACTCATGATCGTGCGGCGAATATTGAGTATTGTTACAGTCGGTACGTTGGTGTGCGGCGTCGCGCCGGCGCAAGCCGAGTCGTCGAAGCGCAAGCCCGCCAAACCAGCGGCGGCGGCGCCTGTCGCGAGCACAGCGGGCGGCGGCGCGGAGCCGACCTTGATCGGTCAGTTCGGCACCTGGGGCGCCTATACGGCGACACCGAACGGCAAGAAGGTGTGTTTCGCGCTCGCCAAGCCGTCATCGTCGAAAACCAACCCGCCGAATCGCCCGCGCGACCCCGCTTATGCGTTCGTCTCGACACGGCCGGCCGAAAAAGTATTCAACGAAGTTTCGGTGATGATCGGCTACGCGCTCAAGCCGGGTTCCGAATCCACCTTGGAAGTCGGCGGCGGCAGCTATGCGATGTACACTCAGGGCGACGGCATCTGGATCAAGAACGCCGCCGAGGAGGAGCGACTGGTCGAAGCCATGCGCAAGGCGGCGGACGTCACCGTCACCGGCGTCTCCGCCAAAGGCACCACCACCACCGACACGTTCTCGCTGAAGGGCCTGTCCCAGGCGCTGGACCGGCTGGCGCAGGATTGCCGGCGCTAAGCCGGTCGCAATTCCCCGCCTTGGTTGCTATATAGGGCATCACTCTCGTCGTCATGGCCGGGCCCGTCCCGGCCATCCACGTTCTAGCTGGCGGCGGGGCCAAATGGCCGGAAATGCCGGCGCAATGCAGTTCCCCTGATCCTGGACCGTGAATGACGATGCTCTCGGAAAGCGCCACGCTCGAAAAGACCGCGCTGGAAACCTATGTGGCGCCGGCCAAGCCGTCGCTGATCGGATTGTCGCGCCTGGAACTGGCCGAGCAGCTCGGCCGCATCGGGGTGCAGCCCGCCCAGCGCAAGATGCGGGCGCAGCAGCTATGGCACTGGATCTATGTCCGCGGCGCCCAGGCGTTTGACGAGATGACCAGCATCTCCAAGGAGATGCGCGGCGAGCTCGCGCAGCATTTCACGGTGGCGCGGCCCGAAGTGGTGGCCGAACAGATCTCCAATGACGGCACCCGCAAATGGCTGCTGCGGCTGCCCAGCGGGGACTCGGTTGAAAAAGCCCACGAAGTCGAATGCGTCTATATCCCGGAAACCGATCGCGGCACGCTGTGCGTCTCCAGCCAGGTCGGCTGCACGCTGAATTGCTCGTTCTGCCACACCGGCACCCAGCGGCTGGTGCGCAACCTCACCGCCGGCGAGATCGTCGGCCAGGTGATGGTGGCGCGGGATCGCCTCAACGATTGGGCCGACCGCGAGACCCCGAATGGCAACCGCCTCGTCACCAATGTGGTGATGATGGGGATGGGCGAGCCGCTGTACAATTTCGAGGCGGTGCGCGACGCACTGCTGATCGTTTCCGACAATGAAGGCATCGGCATCTCGCGCCGCCGCGTCACGCTGTCGACCTCCGGGGTGGTGCCGAACATCATCCGCACCGGTGACGAAATCGGCGTGATGCTGGCGATCTCGCTGCACGCGGTGCGCGACGAATTGCGCGACGAACTGGTGCCGCTGAACAAGAAATATCCGCTGGCGGAATTGCTGCAGGCCTGCCGCGACTATCCCGGCGCCTCGAACGCGCGGCGCATCACCTTCGAATATGTGATGCTGAAGGGCGTCAACGATTCGCTCGACGACGCCAAGCTGCTGGTGAAGATGCTGAAAGGCATCCCGGCCAAGATCAACCTGATCCCGTTCAATCCGTGGCCGGGCACCAAATACGAATGTTCGGACTGGGCCCAGATCGAGAAATTCTCGGAATACATCTTCAACGCCGGCTACTCCTCGCCGGTACGCACCCCGCGCGGCCGCGACATCCTGGCCGCCTGCGGCCAGCTGAAATCCGAGACCGAGAAACTGTCGGTGCGCGAACGCGACGCGCTGCGCGCGATGGCGATGACGGATTGATGCGCGCGCCGCGCAATCCAGCCCTCATGGTGAGGAGCGCGCCCTGGGCGCGCGTCTCGAACCATGAGCTGAACATCCTCATCCTTCGAGACGCCCGACTTCGCCCTGAGGGCTGCGCCGGGCTCCTCAGGATGAGGGGCTTTGCGTGTTGTGAGCCGTCAGCAATTGCCACTTCGCAATTGGATCGCCCATGTCCCTGATCGGCCGGCTGTTCGTGATCGCGTTCGGATTCATCATCGCCTCGATGGCGGCCGGGATCGTTGTGGTCGGCGCGGTGCTGTATCCGGAGTTCAGCGAGATCAGCGCCGGACCGGTCGATCAGGATGCGCTCAATATCCTGCTTGGCTTCGGCTTCATTTTCGTCAGCGGCTTCGCGTTGTTGCCGGCGCTGATCGTCGTGGTGGTCACCGAGGCGTTCTACATCCGCAGCGCATTGGCCTATGCGCTCGGAGGCGCCGCGGTCGGGCTCGCCTGCTATCTGGGGCTGATCCCGTTCGATCCGGCGACGATGCGGTTCGACGGCATCATTCGCCGTCACCTCGAAATCATGACCGGGGCCGGAATTCTCGGCGGGGTGATCTACTGGATGATCGCCGGGCGCAACGCCGGCGCCTGGCGCGAGCCGCCTCCGGTTCCGACCCGGATGCCGCCGTCGCCTTGAGCGCCAAGCCATCACCCGCGCAGCGCGCCGCCGGTCTTCTTCGTCACCTCGGCGACGATCTTGGCGCCGACCGCATCAATCTCCTGATCGGTCAGCGTCTTTTCGCGCGGCTGGATCGTCACCGCGATGGCGACCGATTTCTTGCCGTCGTCGATGCCCTTGCCCTCATAGACGTCGAACACGCTGACCGCGGTGATCAGCTTCTTGTCGACGCCCTGCGCGGCGCGGACGATGTCGCAGGCGCGGACGCCGCGATCGACGATGAAGGCGAAGTCGCGCGACACCGGCTGGAATGCCGACAGCTCCAGCACTGGCTTGGCGCGGGTCGGCTTCTGCTTGGCGTCGGGAATCTTGTCGAGGATCATCTCAAAGGCGATCAGCGGGCCGTCGGCGCCGAGCGCTTCCAGCGTGCGCGGATGCAACTCGCCGAAATAGCCGAGGATATTCTGCGGCCCGATCTGGATGGTGCCGGAGCGGCCCGGATGCAGCCAGCTGGCGCCGCCCGGCGTCACCTGCAGCGCCTGCATCGGCGCGCCGGCGGCGGCCAGCACGGCGAACGCATCGGCCTTGGCGTCGAGCGCGTCGGCGATGGCCGAGCCGGACCAGTGCCGGCCGAGTCCGTTCGACGACGCGAAGCCGCGGCGGATGCCGCTGGCGGCGACGAACTGGTCCTGCGGCCGGTCGCCCTTGAAGATCTGGCCGACCTCGAACAGCGCCAGATCGGAGACGCCACGATCAGCGTTGGCCTGCGCGGCGGCTATCAGGCTCGGCAACAGGCTCGGGCGCATGTCGGAGAGGTCGGCAGCGATCGGATTGGCCAGCGCCAGCTCGGGTGCGCCGCCGCCGAACGCTTCGGCGTGGGGCTTGGAGATGAACGACCAGGTCACCGCCTCGACCAGCCCGCGCGCGGCGAGCGCGCGCTTGGCGCGGCGGGTGCGCAACTGGATCTGGGTCAGCACCGGCTTGCGCGGCGCATCGCCACGCTCGAATGGCGTCATCGGCACCTTGTCGACGCCGAAAATGCGAACGATTTCCTCGACGATGTCGGCCTTGCCATGGACGTCGCTGCGCCATGACGGGATAGCGACCTTCATCACCGGGCCATTGCCGGCGAGAGTGAAGCCGAGCCGGGTCAGGATCATCCGCATCTCGACCAGCGGCACGTCGATGCCGGCGAGGCGCTTGACCTCGGCGAGCGGGAAATCGATCACCCGATCGTCGCCGAACGCATTGCCGACCTTGACGACCTCCGACGGCGTGCCGCCGCACATTTCGAGCACCAGTCGGGTCGCCATTTCGAGTCCCGGCACCATGAAGGCGGGATCGACGCCGCGCTCGAAGCGATAGCGCGCGTCCGAATTGATCCCGAGCCTGCGGCCGGTCTGCGCGATGTTGATCTCGTTCCACAGCGCCGATTCGATCAGCACGTCGGTGGTCTGTTCCGAACAGCCGGAGGCTTCGCCGCCCATGATGCCGGCCAGCGACTCGACGCCGTGGTCGTCGGCGATGACGCAGACCTTGCCGTCGAGCGTGTAGGTGCGGCCGTCGAGCGCCAGCAGCGTCTCGCCGTCATGGGCGCGGCGCACTGTGAGGTTGCCCTTCACCTTGGCGGCGTCGAACACATGAAGCGGCCGGCCGCGGTCGAAGGTCATGAAATTGGTGATGTCGACCAGCGCATTGATCGGCCGCAGCCCGATCGAGACCAGGCGCTTTTGCAGCCATTCCGGCGACGGGCCGTTTTTCACGCCGCGTACCAGCCGCAGCGCGAAGCCCGGACACAGCGTCTGGTCCTCGACCATCACCATCACCGGGCAGGGGAATTCGCCCTTGATCGGCTTGATCGCCGGGTCCTTCAACTTGCCGATGTCGGCGGCGGCGAGATCGCGGGCGATGCCGTGCACGCCGGTGCAATCCTGCCGGTTTGGCGTCAGGTTGATTTCCAGCACCGGATCGCCGAGCCCGGCCCATTCGGCATAGCCGGCGCCGATCGGCGCGCCGACCGGCAGTTCCATGATGCCGTCATGGTCCTCGGAGATTCCCAGTTCGGCGGCCGAGCACAACATGCCGCGGCTCTCGACGCCGCGAATGCTGCCGATGCTGAGCGTGATGTTCTTCGCCGGAATATAGGTGCCGGGCGGCGAGAACACGCTGACGAGGCCGGCGCGCGCATTCGGCGCCCCGCACACCACCTGCACCGGCTCGGCGCCATGGCCGGTATCGACCATGCAGACCCGCAGCCGATCCGCATTGGGATGCTGCTCGGCCGAGATCACCCGCGCGATGGTGAACGGCTTCAGCGCCTTCGCCTTGTCCTCGATATGCTCGACCTCGAGCCCGATCATGGTCAGCCGCTCGGCCAGCGCTTCCAACGGCGCGTCGGTGTCGAGATGATCTTTCAGCCAGGAGAGCGAGAATTTCATGACAGGTTACTTCCGTCTGAACGCGCACTGCGTTTCAGTCCACGGTTCCCTCCCCCCTTGTGGGGGAGGGTTAGGGAGGGGGGTAAGCCGCGCATGCGTGCGCCGGCTGTTTGCCGAATGACCTCCACCACGCCTTCCAGATTCGACATCACCTGATCGTTAGTGAAGCGCAGGACTGCAAAGCCCTCGTTCGCAAAGAATGCGTCGCGAGCGACGTCGGCCTGCATCTGAGATTGGAAGTTATGGGATTCGCCGTCCAACTCGACGATAAGCTTCGCTGCAAGGCAGACGAAATCAGCGATGTAATTATTGAACGGCATTTGACGGCGAAAGCCCAATCCATCGATGCGATGGGCTTTGAGATAACGCCAGAGCAGGGTCTCGGCTGGTGTCATTGCCTGCCGTAGCTGTTTGGCTCTGTCGCGTTGACGTTGGCTGACTTTGGCGTGGGGCATCTGCAGCCACCCCCCTCCCTGACCCTCCCCCACAAGGGGGGAGGGAACAGAATCCCGCTCGATTTGGCCAATGTGACCATCAATTGCCAAAAAATGGAATTGCTTTGCGACTCCCTCTCCCCTTGTGGGGGAGGGTTGGGGAGGGGCGGAGCAGCGAACCGAAGCGAACAAGCTTGGCGCCGTCACGAGCTCAGACCTCCCGCCAGCGTCGGGACGTCGAGCGGCTTGAAGCCGTAGTGATTGAGCCAGCGCCCGTCGCCCTCGAACAATTGCCGCAGGTCGCTCATGCCGTATTTCAGCATAGCGATGCGGTCGATGCCCATGCCCCAGGCGAAGCCCTGATAGACGTCCGGATCAATGCCGCAGGCGGTCAGCACGTTCGGATGCACCATGCCGCAGCCGAGAATCTCCAGCCAGTCCTCGCCCTCACCGAACCGGATCTCGCCCTTGTCGCGGCGGCACTGGATGTCGACTTCCAGCGACGGTTCGGTGAACGGGAAGAACGACGGCCGGAACCGCATGTTGATGTTATCGACCTCGAAGAACGCCTTGCAGAATTCGTGCAGGATCCATTTCAGATGGCCGAGATGCGAGCCCTTGTCGATGACGAGGCCCTCGACCTGATGAAACATCGGCGTGTGAGTCTGATCGGAATCGCTGCGATAGGTGCGCCCGGGACAGATCACCCGGATCGGCGGCGCCTGGGTCAGCATGGTGCGGACCTGCACCGGCGAGGTATGGGTGCGCAGCAGCAGCCGCGAGCCGTCCGGCTTCGGATTGAAGTAAAAGGTGTCGTGCATCTCCCGGGCCGGATGGCCTTCGGGGAAATTCAGCTTGGTGAAGTTGTAGTCGTCGGTCTCGACGTCCGGGCCTTCGGCGATCGCGAAGCCCATGTCGGCGAAGATGGTGGTGAGTTCGTCCATCACCTGGCTGAGCGGATGAATCCGGCCCTGCTCGGCCGGGGTGTCGCGCAGCGGCAGGGTGACGTCGATGGTCTCCGATGCCAGCCGCGCATCGAGCGCTGCGGCCTTCAGAATGTCCCGGCGCGCGGTGAGCGCCTGCGTCACCGCGTCCTTGGCGAGGTTGATCGCCGCGCCTTCGGTCTTGCGCTGTTCCGGCGACATCTTGCCCAGCGTCGATAGTAGCGCCGAGATCGAACCCTTCTTGCCGAGCGCGCCGACCCGCACCGCTTCGAGCGCAGCCTCGTCGTCGGCGGCGGCGATATCGGTGAGGATTTGGGATTGCAGTTGAGAGAGGTCGGTCATGGCGATCCTTTTGACTAGGATGCTGAACCGGGTGCCCCTAGTCCGTCATGCCCGGGCTTGTCCCGGGCATCCACGTCTTACAGCATTGGTGAATCAGAAGACGTGAATGGCCGGGGCGATTTAGCGAAGACGCGCTTCGCGCTTTTGCCCGGCCATGACGACTTCAGAGGTTTACCGAACCACGATGCGGACGCTGTCCGCAGTGGGTATCGGCCTCAGGCCGCCAGCGCGGCCTTGGCCTTCTCGGCAATCGCCTGGAACACCGCGGGTTCGGCGATCGCCAGATCCGACAGCACCTTGCGATCAACCATCACGCCGGACTTGGCGAGGCCGTTGATGAACACGCTGTAGGTCATGCCGAGCGGACGGACCGCGGCGTTGATGCGCTGGATCCACAGTGCGCGGAAGGTGCGCTTCTTGCGCTTGCGGTCGCGGAATGCGTATTGCGCCGCCTTCTCGACCGCCGCCTTGGCGGTGCGGATGGTGTTCTTGCGCCGGCCGCGGAAACCCTTGGCGAGCTTGTAGACCTTCTTATGCTTGGCGTGAGCCGTCACACCGCGTTTTACGCGAGCCATGACTGATCTCCTTCATCTGGATTTGCTGAGACGGTCGCGCGAACGCGACCCGATGAGGTTGCCGCTGGATGCGGCGTGAACGGTCAGGCGTTCGGCAAGAAATACTTCTTGATGTTGTCGCCGTCGGTCTTGAACAGCACGCGGGTGCCGCGCAGCTGACGAATCTGCTTCTTCGTCCGCTTGATCATACCGTGGCGCTTGCCGGCGTGGGCCGACATCACTTTGCCGGTCCCGGTGACTTTGAAGCGCTTCTTAGCGCCCGATTTGGTCTTCAGCTTGGGCATTTGGCTCTCCTGTGGCCGCACGCAAAACCGCCCCGGAAGGCGGCATGGCCGGCTAAAATGCTCGTTAGAGCGTTGAAAGTGCTCGATTTTTGTCCTGACGGACAGGATCGGCACGGGCATCGACACGGCAGCCCTTGATCAGCCGGGCGATGAAGGTTGCGCTTATGGCAGAGCCGCATCAGATTGGCAATGTTTAACGCGGAACCGTATTGCCGAGGCCGGTCGCCTCATCATTGGTCGATTGGCCCCACTTTCAGGGAGCCCGAGGATGTTTTTCACTCGTCTGAACGCCTTTTTGACCCCATTCAGGCCGACCCGCGCGCTGTGCTGGGGTCTTTTGGTCACCGCGCTGCTGGCCGGGGCCGTTACCACGCCAGATGTCGCCAATGCCCGCAGGGCCAGCGGCGGCGGGTATGACGGGATCTGGAATGTGCTGATCATCACCCAGGCCGGCAGTTGCGATCCCGCCTACAGCTACCCGTTCCGGGTCGAGGGCGGCCGGATCTCGTCGGCAGGCGCGGCGGACGTCTCCGGCAGCGTCGGGCGCGGCGGCGGCGTTGCGGTGCGGATCTCGGCGGGTGGCTCGGTCGCCACAGGCACCGGCCGGCTCGGCGGGGTTTCCGGTGGCGGGCGCTGGTCGGCGCGGCTGTCCAGCGGCAACTGCAGCGGGCGGTGGCAAGCGTCGCGGGGGTAGCCACCAAACGCCGCTTCGCCGGGCCGGGCATTGCTGCGATCCAGCTTCGCAAAGAAAATGGCCCGCCAGATCGCTTGATCTGACGGGCCAAAACTCAAAACGGCGGAGGGTGCGATCAGCGCGGCGCCAGCACCATGACGACCTGGCGGCCTTCGAAGCGCGCGTCCTGCTCGACCTTGGCGTATTCGGCGACGTCGGCCTTGACCTTGTCCAGCAGCTTGGTGCCGATTTCCTGATGCGCCATTTCGCGGCCGCGATAGCGCAAGGTGATCTTGACCTTGTCGCCTTCCTCGAAGAACCGCTGCATCGCCCGCATCTTCACTTCGTAGTCGTGATCGTCGATCATCGGCCGCAGCTTGATCTCCTTGATCTCGACGATCTTCTGCTTCTTGCGGGCTTCCGCGGCCTTTTTCTGGGCCGAATACTTGAACTTCCCGTAATCCATGATCTTGCAAACGGGAGGACTGGTGTTGGGCGAAATCTCGACCAGATCCATGCCGGCTTCCATCGCCATTTTCACAGCGGTCGCCGTTTCGACAGTGCCGTGATTGAGGCCTGTCTGATCGATCAGCTGAACCTGTGCGTTGCGGATTTCATCATTGGTGCGCGGCCCGTCTTTGGTTGCGGCGGGCGGGGCTCTGTTGGGACGGCGAATGGGTGGCTCTCCAATATTGTGAATGTCGGCGGCGAATGATCCGTCAAAGCGTCGGCTTAAGCGATCAGATCATGCGCTCCATATAGGTCAGAGCGCGACTTGACGCAAAACCGAAGTCGTCCCCGGGACAAATCCGAGGCCATGCTTTTGCTGATCGCAGATCAGTGTGAAGGAATAAGCCCGAACCGGCAAGCAGACTTCCGCCTAACGCCGGAAAAACCAACCGTGACGTGGCATTTTAGTCAGTTGGGGAAGGATTTGGATGCCGCGACCGCTGATTGGCTGTCCGGGAGCCAAACCGGCGGTTCAAGGTCGTACGCGGATGCTTGGTGCTGTTGACGGTGAATGAGGGTCTGACGCAAACAGCCCTCTGCAGCGAGGTTCGTCGATGACCAGTCTATCCAGCCCCACCGGACAGAACCCGACCTTCATCGCGGTCGGCAGCGGTTCCGATCAGCGCCTGATAGCGGTGCGGGCCCGGTCGGGGTCGGCGCCTGGCCTGCTGTGGCTCTGCGGCTTCAATTCCGACATGAAGGGCACCAAAGCGGTGGCGCTGGACGAGTGGGCGGCCGGGCAGGGCCGCGCCATGGTCCGGTTCGACTATTCGGGCCATGGCGAGTCGGGCGGCGCATTCGCCGACGGCACTATCGGGCGCTGGCTGGAAGAGAGCCTGGCGGTGTTCGACGCCTGCTGCGCCGGCCCGCAGATCGTGGTCGGATCCTCGATGGGCGGCTGGATCGCGCTGCTGCTGGCGCGCGAACTGGCGCGACGCGCCGCCGGGCGGGCCAGCCTGGCCGCTTTGGTGCTGATCGCGCCGGCGCCGGATTTTACCGAGGAGCTGATGTGGAAGGCATTTCCACCGGAGATCCGCGCGGAGATCGAGACCACCGGAGTCTGGCTGCGCCCCTCGGATTATGGCGAGCCCTATCCGATTACGCGAGCCTTGATAGAGGACGGCCGCAACCACCTCGTGCTCGGCAGTGCCATCGAGCTAGGCTGCCCGGTTCGCATCCTGCAGGGCGCGCAGGACCCCGACGTGCCATGGCGGCATGCCTTCGCGCTCGCCGACCGGCTGCCGAGCGACGACGTGGTGCTGACCCTGATACAGGACGGCGATCACCGGCTGTCGCGCCCGCAGGACCTCGCGAGGGTCATCGCGGCAGTAACGGAGTTTTGCTGAGCCCCGCGCATGATCGTTAGAGGTCATCTTGCCCGGGCTTGTCCCGGGCATCCACGGCCATGAGCGCAGTGCCTGTTTCCGTGGATGGCCGGGACAAGCCCGGCCATGACGAACTTGAAGGCTGCCATTCGCTGCGAACGCTTGCATCGGATTCACTTGCCTGGCACGCGGACGCCTGCGCCGCGAAATCTGCCGCCGACAGCAATTGCGCCAGTGCCCAGATCGCTGCGCCGCGTACCAGTGGGTTGGAATCGTCGAGCAACCGCGCGGCCTCGTCCGTCAGCCCCGCATCGCCCGAATTGCCGATGGCGATTAGAACGTTGCGGATGAAGCGGTCGCGGCCGATGCGCTTCACCGGCGATTTGGCGAACAGCGCGCGAAAGGCCTGATCGTCCAATCGCGATAGTTCCGCTAGCGACGGCGCGCGCAGCGCCGCGCGCGCGGCGAGCTTGGTCTCGTGGCCGGCCTGGGCGAATTTGTTCCAGGGGCAGACCGCGAGACAGTCGTCGCAGCCATAGATTCGGTTGCCGATGGCCTTGCGAAACTCCTGCGGGATCGGCCCCTTCAGCTCAATGGTCAGATACGAGATGCAGCGCCGCGCATCGAGCCGGTACGGCGCCGGAAACGCGTCGGTCGGGCAGGCGTCGAGGCAGGCCCGGCACGAGCCGCAATGGTCGGCATCGGGTGGGTCGCGCGGCAGATCCAGCGTGGTGAAGATCGCGCCGAGAAACAGCCAGGAGCCGAACTCGCGCGACACCAGATTGGTGTGCTTGCCCTGCCAGCCGAGACCCGCGGCCTGCGCCAACGGCTTTTCCATCACCGCCGCGGTGTCGACGAACACTTTGACGTCGCCGCCGGCGGACCCGATTAGCCAGCGCGCCAGCTGCTTCAGCCGCGGCTTGATCAGGTCGTGATAATCGTCGCCTTGCGCGTAGACCGAGATCGCGCCGCGGTCGCGCTGCCGCAGCAGCGCGAGCGGATCGGCGTCGGGCGCGTAGTTCATGCCGAGCATGATCACCGAGCGAACCTCGCCCCACATCGCGCGCGGGTCGGCGCGGCGCTCGGGATGGGCTGCAAGCCATTCCATCTCGCCATGCATGCCTGATGCGACGAAGTCGCGAAACCGCTCGCCGGCGCCGGCGATTGAATCCGGCGCTGCAATGCCGAGCGAATCGAAGCCGAGCGCACGGGCCTGCGCGATCAGGGCGTGCTTCAAACGCTCGCTCATGAAATTTGCACACGCGCGCCGCGAGCTTCACCTCTCCCATAGGGAGAGGTCGGATCGCAAAGCGATCCGGGTGAGGGGTTTTCGCCGAACGAGAGGGCGTACCCCCTCACCCCAACCCTCTCCCCACGGGAGAGGGGGTGCGCTGCCATTGTAGTAGGCGCAGCGCGATCAATACCGCGCGACCTCAGAAATCCAGATCGACATAGGTCCGCGATGCCGGAACGCCGGCCAGCCATTCGCTCAGCAGCGGGCGGAACGACGGGCGGGACTTGATCCGCGCGTACCAGGCCTTTGCCGCCTCGTCCTCGCTCCATGGCACGTCGCCCAGATAATCGATCGCCGACAGATGCGCCGCGGCGGCGAGATCGGCGTAGCTCAGGCGGTCGCCGGCGAGGAAATTCCGGGTCCGCGCCAGCCAGCCGATATAAGCCAGATGATAGCGCACATTGGCGGTAGCGGCGCGAATCACGTCCATCGCCGGCGGGCCGCCGCCGTCTTCCTCGCTCATGAAGCGCTTGTAGATCCGCTCGGTCACCAGCGGGCCGCTGGCCTCCTCGAAGAACTTGTCGTTGAACCACGACATCAGCCGCCGCACCTCGATCCGGTCGCCCATCGATTGCGGCAGCAGCCGGCGTTCGCCGAGCGCGGCGCCATGGGTCTCGTCGAGGAACTCGCCGATAATGCCGGCGCCGGGAATCGCCGGGCGGCCCTCGGTGACCAGCACTGGCGTGGTCCCGGCCGGATTCAGCGTCAGGAACGCGGCGCGGCGCTCCCAGGCGCGCTCCTCCACCAACCTCAGATCGAGGCCATGTTCGCCGAGCGCGAGGCGGACGAACCGCGACTGCGGGCAGAACGGGTGATGGAACAGGGTGTACATGGCGACCTTGATAGTTTCGAAGGGCTTAACAAATCGTCGCTGAATCGGTGTGGCCCGGGCTCGCAGCGGCGCTATCCGAGTGTGGTGGCTCAGACCCTGTCTTCACCATCGCGCCGCGTTGTTCAAGCCGACTTCCGAAGCAAAATAACGCCAGAATCATCGAATGCGAGCTCCGATCGAATCCGGCACTCGCAACAGGAACATGCCGCAGCGCCTGGCGAAGTCCGGATTCGGGACACTAGCCGCGCGCGCCGGTGAGGCAAGGCCACAATTCCGTGC
This sequence comes from Rhodopseudomonas sp., assembly GCF_013377015.1. Classification (GTDB taxonomy): domain Bacteria; phylum Pseudomonadota; class Alphaproteobacteria; order Rhizobiales; family Xanthobacteraceae; genus JARJEH01. The sequence goes on from NZ_JACABA010000006.1 coordinate 52,913, forward strand.
TTTTGCCGTTGCGGCGCGCGGGCGAATAAGCGAGAACGGCGCGGCTTTGGCCAGCCTGCGCCCTCATCGCGGACCTTTTCATGATTTCCGATACACTCAGGGCCGTGATCCTCGGCGTCGTCGAAGGCGTCACGGAGTTTCTCCCGGTCTCTTCGACCGGCCATCTGTTGCTGATGGAGCGCATTTTCGACCTCGGCGAGGATCATTTCTGGAAAAGCTTCGCGGTGCTGATCCAGCTCGGCGCGATTCTCGCCATCCTGTCGATCTATTTCATGAAATTGTGGCGGATCGCGCTGAGCTTGCCTTCCGACCCGGACTCGCGGCGGTTCGTGATCGGGGTGCTGGTGGCGTTCCTGCCCGCGGCGCTGATCGGCGCTGTGGCCGGCAGCTACATCAAGATGTACCTGTTCAACCCTTGGGTGGTGTGCTTTTCGCTGATCGTCGGCGGCGCCATCCTGCTGTGGGTCGACCAGCTCGATCTGCATCCGCACGAACACGACGCCACGATCTTCCCGCTGCCGATGTATTTCTACATCGGTTGCGCGCAGTGCCTGGCGATGATCCCCGGCGTGTCGCGTTCCGGCGCCAGCATCGTCGCGGCGATGCTGCTCGGTGCCGACAAGCGCTCGGCGGCTGAATTTTCGTTCTTTCTCGCGATCCCCACCATGGTTGGCGCGTTCGTTTACGATCTCTATAAGAATCGCGGCGAGATGACGATGGATCACTCGGTGCTCGTGGCGATCGGCTTCGCGGTGTCGTTCGTCACCGCCGCGATCGTGGTCAAGACCTTCCTGGATTACGTCACGCGGCACGGCTTCGTGCTGTTCGCGTGGTGGCGCGTGATCGTCGGCACCCTCGGCCTGATCGCGCTGGCGTTGGGAAGGTAGGGCTTCGGCGGGCCCGGCGAAACGCCGGCGCAGCCTTACGCGCTCTTGCGCGCGAACTGGCCGGTCTTGCGGAACCGCCAAAGATATGAGGGCACGATCGCCTGGAGCGATTCCGGGGTAATCCCGAGACCTTGCAGCGTCAGCCCGGCCGCCTTGGCGGCATCGGACACCACATTGTCGACCCGCAGCAGCGCCACCTGATCGGGCGTCAGTTTCAGGCCACCAGGAGCGAATTGCAGCAGCATCGCCTGCAGGCTCGCCAGCGCGGACGGCAGCGGCACCAGCAGGCGCCGCCGATCGATCGTCACCAGGATCAGCTCGATGATCTCGCGCATGGTCAGAACTTCTGGACCACCCAGTTCGTAGGTCGCCCCGGCCTTGGCGCGGCCCTCGACCGCCTCGGCGATCGCGGTGGCGACGTCGCCGACATAGACCGGCTGCAACTTTGTGTCGGCGCCAACCAGCGGCACCACCGGAGACACCCGCGCCAGCGCCGCGAAGCGGTTGGTGAACGCATCTTCCGGGCCGAACACCACCGAAGGCCGGAAAATCACGGCGTCCGGCACCGCGGCCAGCACCGCCCGTTCGCCGGCGGCCTTGGAGCGCGCATAGCCCGAGGCCGAATTTTCATCGGCGCCGATCGCCGAGACGTGCACTATCCGCGCGCCGATGCTGGCTGCCGCGGTGGCGATCGCAGCGGCGCCCTTGGCTTGCACCACGTCGAATTTCTGCGCGCCGCCCTCGGCCAGGATCCCGACCAGATTGATGGCGACGTGGGACTCCCGCATCGCCGCCTGCACAGAATCGGGATAGCGCAGATTGGCCTGCACCGCGTGGATCTGCCCAACCTTGCCGAGCGGCTGCAGATGCCCCGCGAGGTCCGGCCGCCGCACCGCGACCCTGATTCGGAAATCGCGCCGCGCCAGCGCGCCGACGACATGCCGGCCGAGAAAGCCTGAGCCGCCGAATACCGTGACGAGGGTGTCCAAATTCGAGGCCATGGGCTGCGTCCTGATCGGGTCGAAATCGAGGAGAGGATCGAGTTTTGGCGGTTTCGCGATCCGCCGTCAACCAAACGGTGTATAGCCGATCAGGCTTCGGTGTCACCGATTTGACAAGCGCCCGGCCGATCCGTACTAACCCGCCCGGGCCCAGGTGGCGGAATTGGTAGACGCGCTGGCTTCAGGTGCCAGTGGCTTAACGGCCGTGAAGGTTCGAGTCCTTTCCTGGGCACCATTGCCCATGCCCCAACGACACAGCGTCTGACCACCTGGGTGGATCAACCTAGCCAGACCGCTCTTGCGGGATCGGCGGCCGCGGCAGATGCGCCCGTCAGGCGGCGCGGACCGAATTCAGGAATTTGCCGACTTCCACCTTCAGCCGGCTGCTGTCGCGCGACAGGGTCTGCGCGGCCGACAGTACCTGTGCCGACGCCGTGCCGGTCTCGCTGGCGCCGCGCTGCACTTCGGAGATGTTCGAACTCACCTGCTCGGTGCCTTGCGCCGCCTGCTGCACGTTGCGGGAAATCTCCTGCGTTGCCGCCCCCTGATGCTCCACCGCCGAGGCAATGGTGGCTGAAATTTCAGACATCCGGCCGATGGTGGCGCTGATTTCCCTGATTGCCGCCACCGAGCCTTGGGTTGCGGTCTGGATGCCATTGATCTGCTGGCTGATCTCGCCGGTCGCTTTCGCGGTCTGTTCGGCCAGCAACTTGACCTCGGAGGCGACCACGGCAAAGCCGCGGCCGGCCTCACCAGCGCGCGCCGCCTCGATCGTGGCGTTCAGCGCCAAGAGGTTGGTCTGGCCGGCGATGGTATTGATCAGTTCCACCACATCTCCGATCCGGGCGGCCGCCTGGGACAATTCGCCGACGCTGTCGTTGGTCTTACGGGCCTGATCCACCGCCTCGCTGGCGATGCGCGACGATTCCTGAACCTGGCGACTGATCTCATTCACCGACGACGACATTTCTTCGGTCGCCGACGCCACCGATTGAACATTGGTCGAGGCTTCTTCCGAAGCCGCAGCCACTACCGTGGCGAGTTGCTGCGACCGCTCGGCGGTCGAGGTCAACGAGGCCGCCGACATTTCGAGTTCGGTCGAGGCCGAGGACACGGTCTCGACGATCTCGCCGACTGCGCCCTCGAAATCGTCGGCCAGCCGGCACATGTCGTTCCTGCGCTGGGCGGACTGGCGCGCTTCAATGTCCGCCCGTTCGGCGCGCAACCGGTCGGCCTCGATCATGTTGTTCTTGAACACCCCTACCGCGGCGGCCATTTCGCCGATCTCGTCATGACGATCGACGCCCGGAATAGCGACCGCGGAATTGCCGCCGGCGAGCGCCGTCATCGCGCCCACCATTCGCGACAGCGCCCTGGAGATCGAGCGACCCATCAGCGTCGAAATCGTGCCGACCAGAACGGTCGTCAAACCCAGCGCGATCAGAAGCCACAGCTTTGTCGATTCCCGCAGGCCATTCTCCGTTGCGATGGCGCCGCGGTGCATTTGTTCGACGTCGTGGCGGACCTCGGCGATCACAGGCTCGATCTCGCGAAACGTCTTGGACATCGCAGCGCTTCGTTTCGCAGCCTCCAAGGATCCGTCGACCCAGGCCAGGAATTCCCGTTGATAGGCGTCGAGATTCTGAACGATCTCGGCCCTGGTCGCCGGAGCGATGTCCGCGGCCGCCACTGCCGTTGCGAATTCCGTGGCGGTTTTCTTCAATTCACCGACGTATTTGGGATCGCGCCGCAACATGAAGTCTTTCTCATGCCGGCGCATCATCAACATCCCGTTGCTGAGCTTCGGATTGTCGATCTGGTTCAGCTTCGCTTCGATGGCGTGAACCGCGGACCGCAGCGATCCTGACAGTCCGATCTTTTCGTTCAGTCCGATCTTCAACTCGGCTCGAACCGTCGCGCCGAATTCACCCGCATAGGCGGCATAGCCATTCCGGGCCGCGGCGGCCTTGCCGAGAAGCTGGTCGCTCTTGCTTGCCGCTAGCAGGCCATTCAATCTTTCGAAGTCGCTGCCGATCGATGCGGACAGATCGGCGTGTCGTTTGGCATAGCTCTCATCCCGGCGCAGCAGAAAGTCCTTTTCGGCTCGCCGTGCTTCCAGCATGTCCACCAGCAGGCGGTCATTCAGGTCTGAAATCCTGCTGGCGCTGTCGGCGATGGCGCGCGACGCGTCCTGTGCCCGGGTGCCGATCTGTTGGATCGCCCCGAATGCCAGGAGACCAATCAGGCCGACGGCCCCGATCGCCGCGATCTTGTGAGACAAGCGGAAGTGAAAGCCAGCCATGAGGGGTCTTTCGGAGCCTGAAAACGGACTGACCGTCAGCCGCGCTTGTTAGCAATGATACGTAGGTGCGATGAGCCGTTGGTTAATCTTTGGGCATTCACAGCGGAAATGTTCGTACCAGCGAATGCAGGACGCCCCGCTTTATGGGCGGTTTTTGAGTATAGTGGGCGTCTGTCGAGCGATCGGTGCGGTGCGAACGGCGATGATCTGACGACAGAGATCTGACGACAGAGGCGCGCCCCGCCATCACCCTCGTTCATCGCGGGCGAGACGTCCGGATGCCGTTTGATTATCCCGACCGGCTGATCGGGCGCCGCGGATTGTCGCCGCAGAGCACGCATTCGACCGACCTACGCCGTGCGACAGGTCGATTCGGGGTGCGATCCGGCTCGCCTCTTCGCCGTTTGGGCGGTAGGTTGCACCGACGATTCGGACCGGCAATCCGCCCGCCCGGGTATTTTGTCCGAGGGTTTGCCCGATCATGACCATCCGCCTGCATCGCGGCGATTTGCCGGATCTCGCCCGCTATACCAGCTCGGTGGCGATCGACACCGAGACCATGGGGCTCAATCCGCATCGCGACCGGCTTTGCGTGGTGCAATTGTCGAACGGCGATGGCAGCGCCGACGTGGTTCAAATTCCGCTGGGGCACAGCGACGCGCCGAATCTGAAAAAGCTGCTTGGCGATCCGAGCGTTCTGAAGATTTTTCATTTCGCCAGATTCGACCTGGCCGCATTGTACAACGGCCTCGGCGTGATGCCGGCGCCGGTCTATTGCACCAAGATCGCCTCGCGGCTGACCCGGACCTATACCGACCGTCACGGCTTGAAGGATCTGGTCCGCGAGTTGCTCAACATCGACCTGTCGAAGCAGCAGCAGTCCAGCGACTGGGGCTCGCAAAGCCTGAGCGATGCGCAACTCGCCTACGCCGCTTCCGATGTCCTGCACCTGCACGGCCTGCGCGAACGACTCGATGCCGTGCTGGCCCGCGAGGGCCGCACCGCGCTGGCGCAGGCCTGTTTCCAGTTCCTACCGACCCGCGCCATGCTGGATCTCGACGGCTGGAACAACGAGGATATTTTTGCGCATTCGTGACCGCGCACGCAGAATCTGCTGGTGTGTGACGATCAGGCCCGGTCGCCGCCATGGGCTTTTGCCCCGTTTCGGTCACACTCGGCGTTCTGGTGAGGATGGGAGTTAAGAACTTCGTCCGGTCGGGGTATTTCAGCTATCATCGGGCGGGCGACGTGCGCGCATTCGACACTCGGCGGCGCGTTCCGACATTCGGTCTCGATGCGGGGAGCAGCGGTGGCTTCGGTTAGTATGGCCTCCTATCAGGCTGGGATGAATGCGCGCTTCGCGGTCGCCGCGCGCCACAGCCGGCTCGTGCGCATCCTGCGCATTGCGGTCCCGCTGGCGGTGGTTCTGTCGATGTCAGCGATCATTGCGATTTCGATTTTCAACCCGTTCCGCTATCTGGCGAAATTGCCGATCGACATGGGCGATCTGGTGGTATCGGGCACCAAGATCACGATGGAGTCCCCGCATCTGTCAGGCTTTACGCAGGACGGTCGGCTCTATGAATTATGGGCCAGATCCGCAACCCAGGATCTCACCAGCCCCGACCGTGTCGAATTGCAGACCCTGCGGGCGAAAATGGTGATGGAAGACCAGAGCACGATCACCATCGATGCGCGCAATGGGCTGTTCGACACCAAGGCGCAGTTGCTCAATCTTCAGAAGGATGTCTACCTGCGAAGCTCGACCGGCAATGAGGCTTGGATGACGCAGGCCGATGTCGATATGGGTAAAGGCACGGTGTCGTCGGAGCAGCCCGTCGACGTCAGATGGGCAGGTGGCACGCTGCGCGGACAGCGGCTTCGGATCACCGGAAAAGGTGAATTGATCAGATTCGAAGGCGGCGTCGTCGTGAACCTGGATAACGCCGGCCTGGCGGCGCCCGTCGCCGACCCGACTTTGAAAACCGATTCCGTCGAACCGGACAAGGCCCCGCGCAAGTCGCAGGTGCCCTCGCCCTCCGGCAATCGCCTCAACTCGAAATAAGAAGCCAAGCATGATCGCTTTCGACCGCAACCGCCCGATCCGCCGAATTGCGGGAATCGCCTGCGTTATCTTCGTTGCAATTGCAGGGGTCGGCTATCGCGAGGCTGCCGCGCAGAGCACGATGCAGGGCATCCCCAATGCGATGCAGGGCTTTTCGCAGAACCGCGGCCAGCCGATCCAGATCGAGTCGGCGACGCTGGAAGTGCGTGACAAGAACAAGGAGGCCACCTTCACCGGCGACGTCAAGGTGGTCCAGGGCGACACCACAATGACCTCCCAGAGCCTGGTGGTGTTTTACGATCAGGATCCCCAGCAGGCGCCGGCCAACTCAGCGAAGTCGAAGTCGAAGTCGAAGGCCCCGATCCCTGCGGCGGCCCCTGGTCCAGGTGGCAGTTCGTCGATCCGCCGCCTGGAAGCCAAGGGGAATGTCGTGGTGACGCAGAAGGACCAGGTGGTGACTGGCGACAAGGCAGTGTTCGACACCAAGACTAATCTGGTCACCATGCTGGGCAAGGTGGTTCTGAGCCAGGGTAAGAACGTCGTGCGCGGCGATCGCCTGTTGGTGGATATGACGACAGGCGTTTCGCGGGTGGAGTCCGACAGCGGTCGGGTGCAGGGCCTGTTCCAATCAGGTCCAGGTGCACCGGGTCCATTCGGGTCGCCAGGTTCCTCTAAACCCAAATGATCGCAGCAGGTTACGAAGATATAACCGGGGCTCAGGTTGAACCCGGCGCGGCAAGCCTGTAACACGGCTCCGGCAAGGTCTTGATGATACCGTCGACCCCCGGTGTCGCGACTGCTGTGCAGAATCGCGCTGTTGGGTCATGTTGAAGCGTGCGATTCGATCGCGACGTTGCTCGGATTGCGGGAAGGCCAGATCGATACCGGAATGGTAGACTTACTTGGCATATTCCGTCGGCGAACTCCGAAACGTTCCGGATTCGCGCGCTCGCAGATTGGGATGGACATCGAGGCGCTCGGCGGCAGCGTCGGCGACCTGCTGACGACCCCGGTCCGTGATGCGCCGCCGATCGCGCGTGCTGCTGCGGTCGACGCGCCGCCAAAGCCACCGGCGGGGACTCGCCGCCCGCGCCAGGCCGCCGCGGCGCCCCGCCTGATCGGCCGCGCCGGCTATCTGGCGGTCCACGCCGTCGAAAAGAGCTTCGGTAACCGCAAGATCGTACGCGGCGTCAGCATCTATCTTCGTCGCGGTGAGGCGGTGGGTTTGCTCGGTCCGAACGGCGCCGGTAAGACCACGGTGTTCTACATGATCACCGGTCTGATCAAGGCCGATAGCGGCGCCATCGAGCTCGACGGTCACGACGTCACCAAGCTTCCGATGTACCAGCGGGCGCGGCTCGGGATCGGCTACCTGCCGCAGGAAGCCTCGATCTTTCGCGGCCTCAGCGTCGAACAGAATATCCTGGCCGTGCTCGAGGCGGTCGAACCCGACCGCCGCAAGCGCGAGGCAGAACTCGATAATCTGTTGAAGGAATTCAATATTGAGCGGCTACGCAAATCGCCGTCGATCGCGCTGTCGGGCGGCGAACGCCGCCGGGTCGAAATTGCGCGCGCGCTGGCCAGCCGCCCCAACTACATGCTGCTCGACGAACCGTTCGCCGGCATCGATCCGATTGCGGTGGGGGACATCCAGGATCTGGTCCGGCATCTGACCAATCGCGGCATCGGCGTGCTGATCACCGACCACAATGTGCGGGAGACGCTGGGTCTCACCGACCGCGCCTATATCGTCTATGCGGGTGAGATTCTGACCGAGGGCAGCCCGGAGGAGATCGTCAATAACCCCGATGTCCGGCGGCTTTACCTTGGCGAGGAATTTCGCCTGTGAGGTGATTGAAGTTTGCGCCGCATTGCGGCATGATTTCAGTGAGGAGAGGGGGGCGGACGCTAACAAAATCCGCGAGCCCCGTCCGGGCGAGGGTTTTCAGCCCGAAATGCGCAAGAGCCGGATCCGGCGGCGCCGAAAAGGCCCTCTACTCCTAATTTCCATTTCGTCAAGCCGTGTACATCGCCTCAGGAAAGAGGTAAGCAAGAATCGGACCAACTTGGATCGGTTCTTGCGTTCATGGCACTGACTCAACGCCTCGAATTCCGCCAGTCCCAGTCACTGGTGATGACGCCGCAGCTGATGCAGGCGATCAAGCTGCTGCAGTTGTCGAATCTCGACCTCGCGGCCTTCGTCGAGGACGAGCTAGAGAAGAACCCGCTGCTGGACCGCGCCAACGAGAACGGCGAGCCGCCGGTCGCCGGCGAGGCTTCTCCGGAGCGCACCGAATTTTCCGACCGCGACGATTTTTCGGCAGGGGTTGGCGAGGACGGCGGCGACCGCTCGGATTTCTCTGAGCCGGGCGGCGCGGAGGCATTCGAGCCCGGCACCGAGGAATGGATGCACCGCGACCTCGGCAGCCGCAGCGAGATCGAGCAGACGCTGGACACAGGGATGGAGAACGTGTTCCCGGAGGAGCCAGCGGAGGCCGCCGCACGCACCGCGCAGGACGCGGCACCGACCGCCTATACGGAATGGGGCGGCGGCGCTTCCAATGACGAGGGCTACAACCTCGAGGCCTTTGTCGCCGCGGAGACCACGCTGGGCGATCACCTGGCCGAACAGCTGGCGGTGGCTTTCACCGCGCCGGCGCAGCGCATGATCGGGCAGTATCTGATCGATCTGGTCGACGACGCCGGCTATCTGCCGGCCGACATGGGCGACGCCGCCGAGCGGCTCGGCGCCTCTCCGGAAGAGGTCGAGGCGGTGGTCGCCGTGCTGCAGAAATTCGACCCGCCCGGGGTCTGTGCGCGATCGTTGAGCGAATGCCTCGCGATCCAGTTGCGTGACCGCGACCGCTACGATCCAGCGATGCAGGCGCTGGTCGAGCATCTCGACCTTCTGGCCAAGCGCGACATCGGCAATCTACGCAAGATCTGCGGCGTCGACGACGAGGATCTCGCCGATATGATCGGCGAAATCCGCCATCTCGATCCGAAGCCCGGGCTGAAATTCGGATCGACCCGGGTGCAGACCGTGGTGCCGGACGTCTATGTCCGGCCCGGGCAGGACGGCGGCTGGCAGGTCGAGCTGAACAGCGACACCTTGCCGAAGGTGCTGGTCAATCAAGTCTATTACTCCGAACTTTCGAAGACGATCCGCAAGGATGGCGACAAGTCGTATTTCACCGACTGCCTGCAGAATGCGACCTGGCTGGTTCGCGCGCTGGATCAGCGCGCCCGCACCATCCTGAAGGTCGCTACCGAGATCGTGCGGCAGCAGGACGGCTTCTTCACCCAGGGCGTCTCGCACCTGCGGCCGCTGAATCTGAAAGCGGTCGCGGATGCGATCCAGATGCACGAATCGACAGTGTCGCGGGTTACCGCGAACAAATACATGGCGACCAACCGCGGCACCTTCGAGCTAAAGTATTTCTTTACCGCATCGATCGCCTCCGCCGATGGCGGCGAAGCGCATTCGGCCGAAGCCGTCCGGCATCACATCAGGCAATTGATCGAGAACGAGAATCCGGCGATCATTCTGTCCGACGACACCATCGTGGAACGATTGCGCGAGGCCGGGATTGATATTGCGCGTCGGACCGTCGCGAAATATCGCGAAGCGATGCGAATCCCGTCGTCGGTGCAGCGTCGCCGCGACAAACAGAGTATGCTCGGTAATGCCCTTACGGCGCCGGCCACGGCTCAAGACCGGTCCCGCGACACCGCTCCGGCTTGATTCCGACCCTTCCCTCTGAACAGTGTGACCTCCCCAAGACGAATCGAGGCATCCCATGACCATCCGGGTCTCCGGCAAAAGCATCAGCGTCGGCGAAGCATTGCGCGGTCGCGTTAGCGAGCGCACAGAAGAGGTGCTGCGCAAATATTTCGACGGCAATTATTCCGGCCACATCACCCTCAGCAAGGATGGGTTCGGCTTCCGCACCGACTGTGCGCTGCACCTTGATTCCGGGATCACGCTGGAAGCCGAATCGAACGCGGCGGACGCCTATGCCAGCGCCGATCAGGCGCTGCTGCAGATCGAAAAGCGGCTGCGCCGCTATAAGAGCCGGCTGAAGGATCGCTCCGCCCGCAAGTCTCACGCCGAAGCGGTGGCGATGGCCGAGCTGACGGCGCCGACGCTGGACGCACCGAGCTACGTGATCGAGGCCCCCGCCGGCGACGAGGAGCACGAGGAGGACGGTTACAACGCCGTCATCATCGCCGAGGCGACGACCTCGCTGAAGAGGCTTTCGGTCAGCGAGGCAGTGATGGAGCTGGATCTGACCGGCGCTCCGGTGATCGTGTTCCTCCATGGTGGCTCCGGCCGGGTCAACATCATCTACCGGCGGGCCGATGGCAATGTCGGGTGGATCGATCCGCCGACGGTCAACGCGGCGTCCTAGGCTGGGCGCTCCGGCCGGTCCCGCGAGATCGCCATTGACGCCCTCGCGGGGCTCTGCCTATGGTCCGCCGCCTTCGTCGCCGGGTGCCATGAGGCCCGATTTTGCCGCCGCGGGTACCGTGCTAGAATGCGCCAGGCCGATGATTTCAGGACTGTTTTCGGCCGGTTCGCCGGTATAGTTTTCGTTCTTCCTGATCCAACGCTTGACGCCGACCGCCCCGACCCTATGTCACCCCCTGACGGCACTCTTCATCCTCGGAACGCCTCATGACGATTACTGATCTGGTCGCGCCCGAGGCGATAATCCCGGCGTTGAAAGTTATCAGCAAGAAGCAGGCGCTGCAGGAACTGGCCGCGCGTGCATCCGCGCTGACGGGCCAGAACGAGCGTTCGATTTTCGAGGTTTTGCTGCAGCGCGAGAAGCTCGGCACCACCGCGGTCGGCTACGGCGTCGCGATTCCCCATGGCAAGCTGCCGAAGCTGGAAAAGCTGTTCGGTCTGTTCGCCCGGCTAGAACGCCCGATCGATTTCGAGGCGATGGATGGCCAGCCGGTCGACTTGGTATTTCTGCTGCTGGCGCCCGAGGGCGCCGGCGCCGATCACCTGAAGGCGCTGGCCCGGATCGCCCGATTGCTGCGCGATCAGGACGTCGCCAAGAAGCTGCGCGCCTCGCGCGACGCCCAGGCGATCTATTCGGTCCTGGCGCTGCCGCCGGCCACCGCGGCGTAGGCGTTCATCCCAATTCGATTGAGTTCGGATGGTCTTCGGCCTTGCTGGCGGTTGCTCTTACCATCCTCAACAAAAACGCGGGCCGCCTCAATCTGAGCGTCCCGCGCCTCGTAACTCGTGCCGCCTGCTCTGCGTTCAGTGAACGCTGACGGTCTGCAATTCCTGGCTCCAAGCGTTGGCGATCGCGGCTTCCCGGCTGTCGGTCAGCATGATCGGCGTGCCGTCGGCGGAGTGCAGCGCGAACAGCTTCAGGCCCGGCGCGATATGCGGCGCCTGGGGAAACAGCCCCGGCACGTCTTCGGAGCGAATCTGCTTCACGTAGGCGATATGGCCCTCGCCCAGATGCGCCAGCGCCTCGGTGGTCAGGCTGGCATTCTCGTAGTTGGTACCTGCGTCAGTCATGGTCTCGACTCCTCTGTCAGATTAAGCGGTCGAGTCCGCTACTCGTTCCATTATTCGTGCTCATTGATAGCGATTGTCTTAACGATCCTTTCCGGCTCCGGCCGGGCCAGATCGATCGACAACAACCCGTTCTTCAGATCCGCACCCAGCACCAGCATCCCCTCCGCCAGCACGAAAGTGCGCTGGAAGTGGCGCGCGGCGATGCCGCGATGGATGTATTGCCGGGTCTTGTCGTCTTGCTGGCGACCGCGGATGACGAGCTGATTTTCCTCAATCGTTACATCGAGTTGATCGCGAGTGAAGCCCGCCACTGCGAGCGTGATGCGCAACCGTTCGGGCTGGCCGTTGTTACGGTCGCAGCGCTCGATGTTGTAGGGAGGATAGCCGTCGGCACCTTTGACGACGCGATCGAGCGCACGCTCGATTTCGTCGAATCCCAACAGGAACGGACTGGACAACGAAGGAACACGAGACATACCAAAGTCCTCTCGAAGCGACTTTGAGGGGCCCTTACGGCGCCCCATGGTGATCGGCGAACACTGCGCCCGTCGGTCAACAACCAATATGGGCATCAACCGGCGGGGGTTCAAGAAGGCAAGAAGCCTATCCCGGGGCCGCAGCCAAGGCTCTCACAGGTCGATCCGGCGACGGCCGTCGGCGCTGAACAGGTGCAATTTGTCGCGCGGCGCGGTGGCGACGATCCGCTCGCCGATTGCGGGCGCAATCTGGCCGGGGACGCGGACGATCACCTCGCCCGGCGGCAATTCGCCCGGCTTGCGGCTGATCGCCGGCTTGCCGTCGCGGTGGGCGCGCGCCCCGTAGATGAAGGTTTCCGGGCCGACCCGCTCGATCGCATCGACCATCAGTTCGAGCGCGAAGCCGCCGACGGTCTCGGAGGCGGGCAGGATCGACAGGTCTTCCGGCCGGATTCCCAGGATACCGGCCTCGGTTTCGCTGCGGCTGTCGCCGGCGAACTGGGCATGCAGCTCGGCGCCATCGAGCGGGATCAGGTTCATCGGCGGCGCGCCGATGAAGGAGGCGACGAAGGTGGTGGCGGGCTTCTGGTAGATTTCGAGCGGATTGCCGATCTGCTCGACGATGCCGCCATTCATCACCACCAGAATATCGGCCAGCGTCATCGCCTCGAGCTGGTCGTGGGTAACGTAGATCGCCGTGGTGGCGAGCCGGCGCTGCAATTTGCGGATCTCGACCCGCATCGCGATCCGCAGCTTGGCGTCCAGATTCGACAGCGGCTCGTCGAACAGAAACACCTTCGGCTGCCGGACGATGGCGCGGCCCATCGCGACACGTTGGCGCTGGCCGCCGGACAATTGCCGGGGCTTGCGATCCAGCATCGGCCCGATCTCGAGAATCCGCGCGGCTTCCTGGACCCGGGTCTCGATCTCGGGCTTCGCCATGCCGCGATTACGAAGGCCATAGGCCATGTTGTTGTACACGGTCATGTGTGGATACAGCGCGTAGTTCTGGAACACCATCGCGATGTCGCGCTCGGCCGGCTCGATCTGGTTGACGATGCGCCCACCGATGTCGATTTCGCCCGAGGTGATGGTTTCCAGCCCGGCGACCATCCGCAGCAGCGTGGACTTGCCGCAGCCGGAAGGGCCGACCAGCACGCAGAATTGGCCGTCGCCGACCTCGAAATCGATGCCCTTGATGGCTTCGAAGCCGCCGGGATAGGTCTTGCGGACGTTGCGAAGAACGACGTTGGCCATCTACTTTTCCGTTTCCACCAGACCGCGCACGAACAGCCGCTGCATGAACACCACAACGGCGATCGGCGGCAGCATCGCCAGCACCGCGGTGGCCATCGCCAGCTGCCACTCCGCCAATTCATCGGTGGTGGTCAGCATCTTCTTGATCCCGGTGACGATGGTCTGCATCGAATCCTGGGTGGTGATCAGCAGCGGCCATAGATACTGATTCCAGCCATAGATGAACTGGATCACGAACAGCGCCGCGATGGTGGTGACCGACAGCGGCAGCAGCGTATCGATGAAGAACCGGATCGGGCCGGCGCCGTCGATCCGGGAGGCTTCCAGCAATTCGTCCGGCACCGTCATGAAGAACTGCCGGAACAGCAGCGTGCCGGTGGCCGAGGCGATCAGCGGCAGGATCAGCCCGGCGTAGGTGTCGAGCATGTGCAGGTCGGCCATCACCTTGTAGGTCGGATAGATCCGGACCTCGACCGGCAGCATCAGGGTGACGAAGATGATCCAGAATGCCGTCATCCGGAACGGAAAGCGAAAATACACCACCGCATAGGCGGAAAGAATCGAAATGAAGATCTTGCCGACCGCGATTCCGGTGGCGGAGATCAGCGAATTCATCAGCATGTGGCCGACCGGCTCGCGGCTGGTGCGGGAGCCGCCGACGAACACCGCGCGGTAGTAGTTCTCCAGCGCGTGACCGCCGGGCAGCAGCGGCATGTTGCCGTTGACCACGGTGGCGGCGTCGTGCGTGGACGCGATGACAGCGAGGTAGACCGGAAACGCGACGATGAACACGCCGAAGGTGAGGATGGCGTAGGCGATGATGTCGTTCCAGGGGCGATGCTCGACCATCAGTACTGCACCCTGCGCTCGACATAGCGGAACTGGATCGCCGTCATCGCGATCACGATCACCATCAGCACGACCGATTGCGCCGCCGAGCCGCCGAGATCGCCGCCGAGCCGGCCGTCGGCATATACCTTGTACACCATGGTCGTGGTCGCCCCGGCCGGGCCGCCTCCGCTTACCGCGTCGATGATGCCGAAAGTGTCGAAGAACACATAGACGACGTTAACGACCAGCAGGAAGAAGGTGGTCGGAGACAGCAGCGGAAACACGATGGTCCAGAATCGTCGCATTGGACCGGCGCCGTCGATCGCGCCGGCCTCGATCACGCTCTTCGGGATCGCCTGCAGCCCGGCGAGAAAGAACAGGAAATTGTAGGAGATCTGCTTCCAGACCGCGGCCATCACCACCAGCGCCATGGCGTGGTCGCCGTTGAGCAGCGGGTTCCAGTCAAAGCCCATCGCGCGCAGCGGCCGCGCCAGCGTGCCCAGCGACGGATGGAACATGAAGATCCACAGCACGCCGGCTACCGCGGGCGCCACCGCATAGGGCCAGATCATGAAAGTCTTGAACGCCGGCGCGGCCTTCAGGTTCTTGTCGGCCTGGGTCGCGAACAACAGCGCGATGGAGAGCGACAACACCGCGACCAGCGATGAGAATACCGCGGTCGTCAGCATCGACTTGTAGTATTCCGGCTGCGCGAACAGCGTCTGGTAGTTTTCCAGGCCGATGAAATCGGACGACAGCCCGAACGCGTCCTCGCGCAGGAACGACTGCCACAGCGCCTGGCTGGCCGGCCAGTAGAAGAACAGGAACGTAATGACGAGCTGCGGCACCAGCAGCAGATAGGGAAGCAGCCTGCCTTTGAAGTACGCGGATTTTTCCATTCAGGGCGTCATGATGTTCCGCGGGATGCAACAACGGCCCCCTCTCCGTCGGGAGAGGGGGCCCGATGAACTATTTCGCGGTCTTCTCGAAGGCCCGCAAAATGGCGTCGCCGCGCGCCACGGCGGCGTCGAGCGCCTCCTTGGCGGTCTTCTTGCCGGCCAGCGCCGCTTCGATTTCTTCAGCCCACAGGTCGCGCATCTGCACCATGTTGCCGAACCGCAGGCCGCGCGAATTTTCGGTCGGTTCCTTGTTGGTCAGCTCCTTCAGCGGCGTCTGCAGTACCGGGTTCTTTTCATAGAAACCGTCAGCTTTGGTTTTCTCGTACGCCGCCTTGGTGATCGGCAGATAGCCGGATTCCTGGTGCAGCTTGGCCTGCCGGTTAGTGTCGGACAGGAAGGTGAAGAATTTGGCGACGCCCTTGTATTCCTCGGGCTTCTTGCCGCCCATCACCCACAGCGAAGCGCCGCCGATGATCGAGTTCTGCGGAGCGCCGGCGACGTCCGGGTAATACGGCATCGGCGCCGAGGTGAAATCGAACTTCGCGGTGCCCTTGGCGGTGCCGTAGTAGCCCGACGAGGTCAGGAAGATCGCGCATTCGCCGGAGCCGAAGCGGGCTTCGCCCGCGTT
Source organism: Rhodopseudomonas sp. (assembly GCF_013377015.1). Classification (GTDB taxonomy): domain Bacteria; phylum Pseudomonadota; class Alphaproteobacteria; order Rhizobiales; family Xanthobacteraceae; genus JARJEH01. Next base: position 68,801 of record NZ_JACABA010000006.1, read on the forward strand.
GGCGCGACCGCCATAGTCGTAGGTCTTGTCCTTCTGCAGGTCGATCAGGTTCTGCAGATGCTTGACGTGCAGCGGCGAGTTGAACTTCAGCTCGGTGTCGAAGCCGTCGAGGCCGTTGCCCTTGGTGCCGATCGCCACGTTGTGCCAGGCCGAGAACTGCTCGATATGCGCCCAGGTGGCCCAGGCATTCGAGAAGCCGCAGGTGTCGTGGCCCGCCGCCTTCAGCTTCTTGGCGGCGTCGAACACCTCCGGCCAGGTCTTCGGAATGTCGGTGACCCCGGCCTTCTTCAACTCGTCCTTGTTGATCCACATCACCATCGACGAGGAGTTGAAGGGAAACGACAGCATCTCTCCCTTCGAGGTCGAATAATAGCCGGTGATCGCCGGGAGATAGGCCTTCGGATCGAACTTCTCGCCGGCGTCCGCCATCAGCTTGTAGACCGGCTTGATCGCGCCGGTGGCGCTCATCATGGTCGCGGTACCGACTTCGAACACCTGGATGATGTGCGGCGCATTGCCGGCGCGGAACGCCGCGATGCCGGCATTCATGGTGTCGGCATAGCCGCCCTTGAACGACGGGACGACCTTGTACTCGCTCTGCGAGGCGTTGAATTCGTCGGCCAGCTTATTGACGATGTCGTTGTTGCCGCCGGTCATGGCGTGCCACCAGTTCAGCTCGGTCACCGCATGCGCGGGGGAGGCGAGCGCCAGCGTTGTCGCCAGAGTCGCAGCAAGGCCGAAATGTCGAAGAGCCATCAAAAACCTCCCGGTTGGGCCGTCACCATCTTTGGCGCGCGTTAGCAGCGCGGGATGACATGCAAATGACCGTATAAGCGACGCAATGCTAACGGGGAAGCGCGGGCTGTGGGAAGCGATAAAAAAGGTGGAGGAACGCGGCTCTGTGCGGGCTGCCTTATTTCGGCTTCGCCGTGGTAGCGGGCGGCTGCCCGACGGCGTCGCCATTGCTGACCCAGCAACTCAGCCGTTCCGCGGTCACCGCCCTGACATTCATGGTTTCGCCGGTCCCGAGCCGGTGCAATTCGAAGTGATCGCTGCCAGGGCTGAGCTCGAAATCCACAGTGCCCCGACACGTATTGCCGTCCAGCGCGATGGTCGATTTCAGGCGAAAATTGCTGATGGTCACGATCGGCCACAGCTTTCGGTCCGCAAACGTCACCTGAATGCCCTTCTTCACCTCGCCCAGCGCACCGAAGCCGAAATGCGATTGGTTCTTGCTGGAATCATCATAGACCGAGGTCAGCCGGGTCGATATTTCGCTGGCCGATTTGACGAACACGACGAGCTCGCGATTGCCGCGTTTGATCCCGGGCCGCGGCGACACCTCATCTTGAGCGAAAACGAAAGTCAGTTTGAAAGAGCGCCCGACGAATTTGTCGAAGCCCGCGCCGGGCGCGGTCGCCGTGTCGTGCGCATCGGCGCCCGACAGGTTACGCGAATCCGCGGGAGCCGCCGAGGCGACCGGCTGCGGCGCCGCCGCATCGAGCTTGCCGCGCGCCGCGCGCGCCAGGTCGGCATAGAAGCCGGTTGAATAGGTCTTGAGGAACGCATCCCAACCGGCCCTGGTATTGATCTGGGCGGCGAGCTCGTAGTCTCGTCGCAGCGGGGAATTCGGATCCAAAGCCGTGATCGTCGCCGGGACGGCGGCCGGCGTCGCATGGCCCGGGACAAGGACCACGTCGTCACCGCCGAGCGAGCCATAGACATAAGGCTCTTGCTTGTTGCCGGTGGTCTTCATCACTTCATCGCGGACATAGCCGAGCGACTTGCGCAGGTCCTGTCCGGGCACCGGCAGCTGCTTCAGCAGCGCGGTGGTAAAGGGGCTATCAGGTCCGTCACCATCGGAAGCGGTCGAGCCGGCCTTGGCGGCGTAGGCGATCAACGTGTTCGGGCTGGTCGGCTCGACCTTGGCAAGACCGCGCTCGACGCCGCGTGACAGGCTGCGCTTCATGGTATTGGCAAACGGGTTGTCGCGACAGGCATCCAGAATCACCAGGCGGAGCCTTTTCGCCGGCTCGAGAATCCTCACGATACGGTCGAGCGAAACGGCTTCGTCCTCGACGTCGATATCGCGTTCGAGTTTGGCGTCGACCGGCAGGACATAATTGGTGCCGTCGACCTCGATGCCATGGCCGGCATAAAACACCACCGCCACGTCCGCATTCCGCATCTTGTCCGAGAAGTCACGCAGCATTTTTCGCATCTCGGAAGCGGACGCATCCTGCTTGGCCATCACATCGAAGCCGGCTTTCTTCAGCATCGCGGCGATGGCTGCGGCGTCGGTTGCGGGATTGGGCAGTCGCGGCACCTGGCTGTAGGCGGAGTTGCCGAACACCAGCGCCACGCGGTTTCCCGAGTCGGCGACTGCGGCGGTCGCCAACAAGGCCAGGAGCAGGCCGGCGGCGACTGCGGCGATCGGGCCGATCATCCGGTTCAGTGAGAGAGTCGGCATGGGCTCGCCTGACGGCTGTCAAATTGGATCGCCAAGCTGCCACAGCCCGCCGTTTGACGAAAGAAATTTGCCGGGGAGAGCGCCGCCGCGCGTCGATCGACGGTCAGCGTTGCCGCTCCGGCCCGCTGACGATGCCCTCGGCGACCAGCGCCTCGATGTCGGTGTCCGAATAGCCGAATTCCGCCAGCACCGTGCTGGCGTGCTCGCTGAATTTTGGCGGCAGGCTGCGCAATGACGCCTTGGTGCGCTCGAACCGGATCGGCGAGGCGACGCCCTTGTACCGATCCTGTTCGATCACATCGCCGCGGTAGACCGTGTGGGCGTTGGTCAGCGCCTTATCGATCGTCTGCACCGGCCCGGCCGGCAGGCCGGCGGCGAGCAGCCGGTCGCACAGCGGTTCGGCGTCGTGCTGGCTGAATACCGCAGCGAGCTCGGCGCGTAGCGCCTCGCGGTTGGCGATGCGGTCCTTGTTGCGGGCGAAGCGCGGGTCTGTGCCGAGTTCGGGTTTGCCGATTTCCTTCGCCAGCTTGCGGAAGGTGCCGTCGTTGCCGACGCCGATGAAGATGTTGTCGGTCCGGGTCGGGAAGATCGCGTAAGGCACCAGATTGGGATGCTCGTTTCCGGTCAGCGCCGGCGGCTTGCCGTGCAGGAAGTAATTCGCCGCGTGCGGGTGCATAATGGCGAGGCCAGTCTCGTAAAGCGTGGTTTCGAGAAACTGCCCCTTGCCGGATTTCTGCCGTTCGGCCAGCGCCATCAGGATGCCGATCGCGGCGTAGAGTCCGGTGGTGATGTCGACCAGCGGCACCCCGATTCGGGTCGGGCCGCTGTCCTGCGAGCCGGTCGCTGCGATCATGCCGGTCATCGCCTGGATGATGGCGTCATAGCCGGGATTGCCGCCGCGCGGGCCGTCGCCGCCGAAGCCGGAGATCCGGCAATGCACCAGGCGGGGAAATTTCTCCCGCACCACGTCGTTGCCGAGGCCCCATTTGTCGAGCGTGCCGGGTTTGAAATTCTCGATCAGGACGTCGGCGGTCTCCAGCATCTTGAGCAGCACGGTTCGGCCGCCTTCCGACGCGAGGTCGAGCCCGATCGAGCGCTTGTTGCGGTTGATGCCGATGAAATACGCCGCGTCGTCGCCGTGGAACGGAGGCCCCCAGTCGCGCACCTCGTCGCCGGCCGGCGGTTCGACCTTGATGACGTCGGCACCGTGATCGGCGAGAATTTGGGTGCAGTACGGGCCGCCGAGCACGCGGGTCAGATCGATGACGCGAAGGCCGGCCATCGCGCCGGGAGGATTTTCAGAGGTCATTGGTGCTTTCTTGGTGAAGCTTGGTTTTCGGCGGGGCAGCGCAGAGTCGCTTGTTGGCAAAGGCTCTGCCGGAATGCGATTTCAGGTACCGCTCGAACTCCAAGGCCCTGAACTTGTCTGGAAAGGCACAATACCAGCACAAATCCCAAGGAGTAAACTTGGCGGTATGCGAGGATTTGCCAGCGTTGTGGGCGACCATCCGCCGTTTCAGGTCGGACGTGGCGCCGATGTAAATCTGGTTGGGAAATCGGATGCTGCGGATGATGTAGACGTACCACATCGAAAACAGCCCAGCCGTTTCAGGCAGACGGCGGATGCGGCGGGTTGGTTGGACTTAGGCAGTCCGTCTTCGCCCTTCGGGCTACGCCGGACACCACGCTTCGCCTTCGGCTAGCGCGGCTGCGCCACGCGTAGCCGAAGGCGAAGCGTGGTGGAGCCAGGCGGGATCGAACCGCCGACCTCTTGCATGCCATGCAAGCGCTCTCCCAGCTGAGCTATGGCCCCGTAACCTAGGCGCGTCGGCAAATCACTTTGCCGCGCGGGCAAGACCCTGAACACAGTTCAGGGCCGATCTCAAGTCTCCTCGTCGCCGGAAACGTCACCAATGATGTCGGTGACGTCCTCGTCGCCCTCTTCCTCGTCGGCAATGAAGGTCGAATCGTCGTCGTCATCGTCCTCAATGGTCTCGTCGATCTCGATATCGTCCTCCGACTCAGGCACGACAGCCTTGACCTTGCCGGTATTCTCTTCGGCATCGGCCTCTTCCAACGGCACCAATTCCTCGGCTTCGGCGGCTTCCGGCGTCTCGGCGGCTGCGGCCGCGGATGCCGCGGCTGCGCGCGAAGCGGCATCGGCGCGGGTCCGCGGCGGCGGAATTGGCGCAATCGGCACCACTTCGCCAGTATAGGGAGAGATCACCGGGTTTTTGTTCAGATCATAGAATTTTTTGCCCGTGGTCGGGCAAATACGTTTGGTTCCGAGATCCGATTTGGCCACTTGTGTAATCCTGGGAATTCTAGAAAAACGGTGCTTCACTTGGCTAGTTGCCACGCTGCTGTCAATAGCGCTTTGCGCGTGACGGCCTGCAGCGTGATGCGCGCGGCCCTTGGCGATCCCGCGCGAGCGCGCACAGGAACACAATCTTGACTCATTCAGACCACCCCACGCCGCTGCAAGCGCGCCGGAGCGCGGCCCTCCGCGGCAGCGCCCGTGTTCCCGGCGACAAGTCGATTTCGCACCGCGCGTTGATCCTCGGCGCGCTGGCGGTCGGTGAAACCTCGATCTCCGGGCTGCTCGAGGGCGAGGATGTTCTCAACACCGCCAAGGCGATGCGGGCGCTGGGCGCGCAGGTCGAGCGGACGGGGGAGTTCGCCTGGAAGGTATCAGGCGTCGGCGTCGCCGGCTTCGCCCAGCCGGATGCGGCGCTGGATTTCGGCAATTCCGGCACCGGCTGCCGACTGGTGATGGGCGCCGTCGCGGGCTGTCCGATTGTGGCGACATTCGACGGCGACGCTTCGCTGCGCGGCCGGCCGATGCGCCGCATTGTCGACCCGCTGGAGCTGATGGGTGCCCGCGTCGTTGACTGCCGCGACGGCGGCCGGCTGCCGCTGACGCTGGCGGGCGCGCGCGATCCGTTGCCGATTCGCTACCAGACGCCGGTGGCCTCGGCGCAGATCAAGTCGGCGGTGCTGCTGGCCGGACTGTCGGCGCCCGGCGTCACCACGGTGATCGAAACCGAAGCCAGCCGCGACCATACCGAGCTGATGCTGCGCCACTTCGGCGCCGAGCTGGTGTCCGAGCCGGAGGGCGCCCATGGCCGCAGGATCTCGCTGACCGGCCAGCCGGAATTGCGCGGCGCGCCGGTGGTGGTGCCGGCCGACCCGTCCTCGGCGGCGTTTCCGATCGTGGCGGCGCTAATCGTGCCCGGCTCCGACGTCGTGTTGGCCGAGGTGATGACCAATCCGCTGCGCACCGGCCTGTTCAAGACCCTCCGCGAGATGGGTGCCTCGATCGAGGAGAGCGAGCTGCGCGGCGACGCCGGCGAGCCGATGGCGCAGTTTCGGGTCCGAGCCTCGCAGCTGCGCGGCATCGACGTGCCGCCGGAGCGTGCGCCGTCGATGATCGACGAATATCTGGTGCTGGCGGTCGCGGCCGCCTTCGCCGAAGGCACCACGCGGATGCGCGGGCTGAAGGAGTTGCGGGTCAAGGAATCCGACCGGCTGGAGGCCACCGCGGCGATGCTGCGGGTCAATGGCGTCGCGGTCGAGATTGACGGCGACGACCTGATCGTCGAGGGCAAGGGGCATGTCGCCGGCGGCGGCCTGGTCGCCACTCACATGGATCATCGCATCGCAATGTCGGCGCTGGTGATGGGTCTGGCGTCGCAGCAGCCGGTGACAGTCGACGACACCGCCTTCATCGCCACCAGCTTTCCGGATTTCATCCCGATGATGCGGCGACTCGGCGCCGAGCTCGTCGACTGTTAGACTGGTTCGACCGGGACTCTGCCGGTCAGCAGGTCGGTGTCGCGCTGCACCGCCGACAGCGCGGCCCCGAGCCTCGCGCTGGCTGCGGCGCGGTCGTCGTCGGCCCCGATCTCGATCGGCTCGCCCCAGCGGATCACCACCTTCGAGAATGGCAACGGCAGCACCAGCCGGTCCCAGCTGTTGAACACGACGGCGCGGTGCGCGCTGACGCTGACCGGCAGGATAGGCAGCCCGGTCAGCCGGGCGAGATCGAGGATGCCGTCATTGATGTGCATCCGCGGTCCGCGCGGGCCGTCCGGGGTGACGAACAGGCAATGCCCGGCGCTGGCGAACCGCATCAATTCGCGGACCGCGCGCATGCCGCCGCGCGAGCTCGATCCGGTGACGGTTTCGATCCCGAAGATCGCCGCGACCTTGCTGACGATACGGCCGTCGCGATGGCCGCTGATCAGCGCGACCAGTGGCTTCTCGGCCACCCGCAACATCGGCAGCATGATCAGCCGGCCATGCCACATCGCCATGATGAAGGGCCCGGGAATCGGCGGTTGGGGCCGCTCGATCCGCGCGGTCCAGGTCACAATCTGAAAATACAGCGCCAGCGGAATGCTGGCGATTTTCTGGAACGCATCCGAGCGCAGGACGCTTTTGACGAAAGCGGGTGTAGCCATCGAGAACGATCACCAGGCCGAATGCAGCTGAGCGCGCGCAGCAACGCCGCAGCTGCCCGTGCACCTTAGGAACCGGGCGGTTTACAGAGCGGGCCGGGCGCTTGCAACCAGCGGCCAGCTTGAAAATTTGCGATCGGCGGTGTTGAAGGGGGCCGCCCCGTCACCGCGCCGGATCGTCGTGGCGCACCATGGGCCAGCGGCAAAGCAGGAACAGCATGATCATCGCTATCGACGGACCGGCCGCCTCGGGCAAGGGCACGCTCGGCAAGCGGCTCGCGGCTCATTACGGCTATCGTCACCTTGATACCGGCGTGATTTATCGCGCGGTCGCCAAGGCGATGCTGGATCTCGGCGCCGATCTGGCCGACGAGGCCCGCGCGGTGAGTGTAGCGATGGAGCTCGATCCGGAGAAATTCGGCCATCCAGCGCTGAAATCCCAGGCCGTCGGCGATGCCGCCTCGGTGATTTCGGCAATCCCGCGGGTGCGGGAGGTGCTGGTCTCGTTCCAGCGGCAATTCGCAGCCGATCCGCCGGGCGCGGTGCTGGACGGCCGCGACATTGGAACCGTGATCTGCCCTGACGCCGATGTGAAGATCTTCGTGGTCGCCGATCCGCAGATTCGGGCCCGGCGCCGGACGCTGGAGGCGCGGGCGCGCGGCGAAGATGCCGACGAGGCCCAGGTGCTGGCCGACATCCTGCGTCGCGACGAACGCGACCGCAATCGCGCCGCGGCGCCGCTGAAAGCGGCGCCGGATGCGCACTTGCTCGACAACTCGCATTTGGATATAGAGAGCGGCGTCCGGGCCGCTATCGACATTGTCGAGGCTGTTCGAGCGGGCCGGCAGCGGGTTTGAGTGCGCTCAAGCGAAACCGCTGCCGTCATTGGAGGAAAGCCCGCTCCAGGTCTGTGCAGAGATGGTGATGAACGAAGATGGTCTCCGGCCCCGGTTTTCGAGGCCGATCGTCGCGTTCAGGCAACCGGACAACTGCTGGAATAACAACTTACTCGAATAACCGTATCGATCGTGCAGGCATGCTGCCGGCCCGGTGTTGCAATCATTTGCAGGCCGGTCGTCAGGTTCGCGGAACCCTGACACTGCGCGCGCGATACGCCCAATAACCCGAATGGCCGGCGATACCCGCATCTGGAGAACAAATGGCTTCGACTGCTTCCTATAATCCTTCCCGCGACGATTTCGCCGCGATGCTCGACGAATCCTTCGCCGGCGGCAATCTGCAGGAAAGCTCTGTCATCAAGGGCATTGTTGTTGCGATTGAAAAGGACATGGCCGTCATCGACGTCGGCCTGAAGACCGAAGGCCGCGTGGCGCTGCGCGAATTCGCAGGGCCCGGCCGCGAGAGCGAACTCAAGGTCGGCGACGAGGTCGAGGTGTTTCTCGACCGGATCGAGAATGCGCTCGGCGAAGCCGTGCTGTCGCGCGACAAGGCGCGCCGCGAGGAAAGCTGGGGCAAGCTCGAGAAGGCCTTCAACAATAACGAGAAGGTCCACGGCGTCATCTTCAACCAGGTCAAGGGCGGCTTCACCGTCGATCTCGACGGCGCGGTGGCGTTCCTGCCGCGCTCCCAGGTCGATATCCGCCCGATCCGCGACGTTGCGCCGCTGATGAACAATTCGCAGCCGTTCCAGATTCTCAAGATGGATCGCCGCCGCGGCAACATCGTGGTGTCGCGCCGCACGGTTCTCGAAGAGACCCGCGCCGAGCAGCGCCAGGAACTGGTGCAGAACCTCGAAGAAGGTCAGGTCATCGACGGCGTGGTCAAGAACATCACCGATTACGGTGCGTTCGTCGACCTCGGCGGCATCGATGGCCTGCTGCACGTCACCGATATCGCCTGGCGCCGGGTCAATCACCCGACCGAGGTGCTGACCATCGGCCAGACCGTCAAGGTCAAGATCATCAAGATCAACCACGAGACCCACCGCATTTCGCTCGGCATGAAGCAGTTGCTGGACGATCCGTGGCAGGGCATCGAGGCGAAGTATCCGCTGAACTCGCGCTTCACCGGCCGCGTCACCAACATCACCGACTACGGCGCTTTCGTCGAACTGGAGCCGGGCATCGAAGGCCTGATCCACGTCTCGGAGATGTCGTGGACCAAGAAGAACATGCACCCCGGCAAGATCGTCTCGACCTCGCAGGAAGTCGAAGTGCAGGTGTTGGAAGTCGACAGCGTCAAGCGCCGGATTTCACTTGGTCTCAAGCAGACTATGCGCAATCCGTGGGAAGTGTTCGTCGAGAAGTTCCCGGTCGGCTCCACTGTCGAGGGCGAGGTCAAGAACAAGACCGAGTTCGGTCTGTTCCTCGGGCTCGAGGGCGATGTCGACGGCATGGTGCATCTGTCCGATCTCGACTGGAAGCTTCCGGGCGAGCAGGTAATCGACAACTTCAAGAAGGGCGACATGGTCAAGGCCATCGTCCTCGACGTTGATGTCGAGAAGGAGCGCATTTCGCTTGGCGTCAAGCAGCTCGAAGGCGACCCCTTCGCCGAGCCGGGCGACGTCAAGAAGGGCGCGATCGTGACCTGCGAAGTGATGGACGTGAAGGAAAGCGGAATCGACGTGCAGATCGTCGGCACCGACTTCTCGACCTTCATCAAGCGATCCGAACTGGCGCGCGAGCGTTCCGACCAGCGCGCCGAGCGTTTCGCCGTCGGCGAAAAGGTCGATGCGCGGGTGATCCAGTTCGACAAGAAGGCCCGCAAGGTCCAGGTGTCGATCAAGGCGCTCGAAGTCGCTGAAGAGAAGGAAGCCATCGCGCAATACGGCTCCTCCGATTCGGGGGCGACCTTGGGCGACATTCTCGGCACCGCGCTGAAGCAGCGCGACAAGTAAGCCTGAAGGTTGCTGTTACGACGAATTGGGGCCCCGGGAAACCGGGGCTCTTTTCGTTTGCCGCGGCGCCTCGGAGGGGCGACGACGGACCCGCACCTTGTTTTCTTCATTTTGCTTCGCAATTGATGTAAGTGGGAAACTCGGTCGCAACGCTGTTGCTGCAAAACCGTGCGACCGATCAGGACTGCCCGGGAGAATTCCAATGTCGTTTGATTCCGATGTGATCGTCGACCGTCGCCGGATGCGCCGCAAGCTGACGTTCTGGCGCGTCACCGCGGTGCTGGTCGCGATCGCCGCCTTGGTCGCGATCGGCGCGGCGTTGTCCCCGGCGGGACGCAGCGCGCTCACCACCTCCGGCTCGATCGCGCGGATTCACATCGACGGATTGATTCGCAGCGATGCCGATCGAGTGGAGGCGCTGGAGCGGCTGGAAAAATCCTCGGCGGCGGCGGTGATCGTGCACATCAACTCGCCCGGCGGCACCACCGCGGGCTCCGAGCAGCTCTATGACGCTCTGGTTCGGCTGAAGGCGAAGAAGCCGTTGGTGGTCGTGGTCGAGGGGCTGGCGGCGTCGGGCGGCTATATCGCGGCGCTGGCGTCCGATTATATTGTTGCGCAACAGAGCTCGCTGGTCGGCTCGATCGGTGTGCTGTTTCAGTTTCCGAATTTCTCTGAGCTGATGAAAACCGTCGGCGTTAAGGTCGAGGAAGTGAAGTCATCGCCGCTGAAAGCTGCTCCCAACGGTTTCGAACCGACCAGTCCCGAGGCCCGTGCCGCGCTGGAATCGCTGGTGAAAGATTCCTACGCTTGGTTCCGCGGCCTGGTGCAGGACCGCCGCGGCATGGACGACGCGCAGCTCAACGTTGTCGCCGACGGAAGGGTGTTTACCGGTCGCCAGGCGCTCGCTCTGAAGCTGATCGATCAGCTTGGCGACGAGAAGACTGCGGTGGCGTGGCTGGTCGCGGAGAAGAAGGTCAAAAGCGATCTGCCGGTGCGCGATTTCAAGCTGACGCCGCGTTTCGGCGACCTGACGTTCCTGCGCGCCGCCGCGTCGATCGCATTCGACGCGCTCGGTCTGAGTGCGGCCGCGCGGCAGATCGAGCAGGCCGGCGCCGTACAATCGGTCGAACGGCTCGGTCTGGACGGTATGCTCGCGCTGTGGCGGCCCGAAGCCTCCAATTGATACCGCAAGGTGCGCTATCGGACGTCGCTCGTGGTGCCGGAGGCCGCAGCGCAACCTGACCTCGGCGCGCCTGTCAGCTCATTTCCCGCGCACCTCAATTCATTTAGCGTCTTGACAGATCACAGCATTTTCACGGAAATGGCGGTCCGCACGCACGGGCTTATCACTCGATGATCAAATCAGAACTTGTTCAGCGCATCGCCGAGCACAACCCGCACCTGTATCAGCGGGACGTCGAGAATATCGTCAACGCGATTCTCGACGAGATCGTCGCGGCGCTGGCGCGGGGCGACCGGGTCGAGCTTCGCGGCTTCGGAGCGTTCTCGGTGAAGCACCGGCCCGCGCGCGCCGGCCGCAATCCGCGCACCGGCGCTCATGTGCCGGTCGATCAGAAGAGCGTGCCGTTCTTCAAGACCGGCAAGGAAATGCGCGAACGGCTGAACCGCGAGCAGGGCGCTTCTGACGCTGGCGCATAGCGCGGGACCCGTTTGCTGGGTAAGGCGAGAACGACATGTATAAATTTTTCATGGCCTTGGTGCTGGTGCCGCTCGGATTGATCCTGATCGTGTTCGCGGTCGCCAACCGTCATCTGGTCACCGTGGCATTCGATCCGCTCAATGTCGGTGACACTTCCGGGAGCGTGACGTTGCCGCTGTTCGCCCTGGTGATCGCGGTGGCGATCGTCGGCGTGCTCGCGGGCGGGATCGCCACCTGGATCAGGCAGCGGCATTGGCGCCGCGCTGCGCGGCGGCATCAGGCTGACGCGCTGGAGGCGCGGGCGCAACTGGCGGATCTGCGCGCCAGCATCGCCACGCCGGCTCCGAGCGAGCCGCAGCAGTTGCCGAAGCTGTTGGGGCGGGCTTCCGCGGCAAGCGAGCGCGACAAGGCCGGCGCGACGTTGTAGAACCGCCCTCTTGCCGGCGCCTCGTCGGCTGCCCCGTCCTGCGAGCCGGTGTCCGTTGCCGATGTCCGTTGTTGTCAAAATATGCGGCCTCTCGACCCGCGACACGCTCGAGGCGGCGTTGCAGGCCGGCGCCGATATGGCGGGTTTCGTGTTCTTCCCGGCCTCGCCGCGACATGTCGGCCTTGAGGTCGCCCGGGCGTTGGGCCAGCAGGCGCGCGGCCGCGCCGGCAAAGTGGCGTTGGCCGTCGATCCCGACGACGCGCTGCTCGCCGAGATCATCGAGGCGCTGCAGCCCGACCTGCTGCAATTGCACGGCAGCGAGAGCCCCGAGCGGGTCCGCGACATCAGGCAGAAATTCCAATTGCCGGTGATGAAGGCGGTCGCGGTGGCGACATCGGCCGATCTCGCCGGATTGCCCCTCTATGCCGCGGTCGCCGACCGCATCCTGTTCGATGCGCGGCCGCCGAAGGGCGCCACTCGGCCGGGCGGGCTCGGCGCCGTGTTCGACTGGCAGCTGTTGCGCGACCTCGATCTGCAACTGCCGTTCATGGTGTCGGGCGGCGTCACTGCCGGCAATGTGGCCGAGGCGCTGCGGGTGACGCGCGCCGGCGGCGTCGATGTGTCCTCTGGCGTCGAAAGCGCGCCGGGGGTGAAAGATCCGGAATTGATCCGCGCCTTCATCCGCGCCGCGCGCGCCAGCCAAGAATTGATGATTTGATGAATCCAGTCTTGCCAAATTCGTTTCGATCCGGCCCCGACGAACGCGGGCATTTCGGCATCTTCGGCGGCCGCTTCGTCGCCGAAACGTTGATGCCGCTGATCCTCGACCTGGAGAAGGCTTACGCCGATGCCAAGGCCGACCCGGCGTTCCAGGCCGAGATGGACGGCTATCTCAAGGACTACGTCGGCCGGCCTTCGCCGCTGTATTTTGCGCAACGCCTGACCGAGCATCTCGGCGGCGCCAAGATTTACTTCAAGCGCGAGGAGCTCAATCACACCGGCTCGCACAAGGTCAACAACGTGCTCGGCCAGATCATGGTGGCGCGACGGATGGGCAAGAAGCGCATCATCGCCGAAACCGGCGCTGGCCAGCACGGCGTCGCCACCGCGACGCTGTGCGCGCGGTTCGGGCTCGAATGCATCGTGTTCATGGGCGCGGTCGATGTCGAGCGGCAGCAGCCTAATGTGATCCGGATGGAGATGCTCGGCGCCAGGGTGGTGCCGGTGCAGGCCGGCGCGCGCACCCTGAAAGACGCCATGAACGAGGCGATGCGCGACTGGGTCACCAATGTCAGCGATACCTTCTATTGCATCGGCACCGTCGCCGGCCCGCACCCCTATCCGATGATGGTGCGCGACTTCCAGTCGATCATCGGCACCGAGACCAGGGCGCAGATGCTAGAAGCCGAAGGCCGGCTGCCGGATTCGCTGATCGCCTGCATCGGCGGCGGCTCCAACGCGATGGGATTGTTTCACCCCTTCCTCGACGACCCCACGGTGAAGATTTTCGGCGTCGAGGCCGCGGGCCACGGCCTGACCCAACTCCACGCCGCCTCGATCGCCGGCGGCCGCCCCGGCGTGCTGCACGGCAACCGGACCTATCTGCTGATGGACGACGACGGCCAGATCCTGGAAGGCCATTCGATCTCGGCCGGGCTGGACTATCCCGGCATCGGACCGGAGCATTCCTGGCTGCACGAAACCGGCCGCGTGACCTATCAGTCCGCCACCGACGACGAGGCGCTGGCGGCGTTCCAACTGCTGTCGAAACTCGAAGGCATCATCCCGGCGCTGGAGCCCGCTCATGCCATCGCCAAGGTGATGGAACTGGCACCCTCACTGCCAAAGGATCACCTGATGGTGGTGAACATGTCCGGCCGCGGCGACAAGGACATCCCGCAGGTGGCGGAGATTCTCGGCGGCAGGTTCTGATCAAGAGGCGGCCGGCCGGCGTCTGCCATCTCACGGCTTGACGCCACTCCCGACCAGTGCCGGCATCGGCACCTTGATGCCGCCGCCGCGCTCGTCGGGGACGGCTTTGTCGATGAAGGCGGCGATGTTGTCGATCGCCTCAGGGGTCTGGGCCGCCAGGATGGTGCGGGCGCGGACCGTGCCGGTGATCGCCGCATCGATCAGGGCCTTCCCCGATTCGAGCGGCCAGTTCTGCGGCACCAGGCTGACCTCGACCGATGCGAAGCCGGTCCCGGTCAAGGCGGCGCGCAGCTTGTCGGGGGTGCTGAATTGAAACAGATTGGGGCCGTGCGGCAGCGTGACGTTCAGGCTGCCGTGGTCGTGAACACCGCGGAAGATCAGGCCGAGACCGTTATTGGGTGTCTCGCTGTCCCAGACGCTGACTGCCGCCCGCCCGCCGGGCTTCAGCACGCGCAGCATCTCCTGCAGGGTCTTCTCCGGATCGGGAACGTGGAGAATGCCGTAGCCGCACAGGATGGCGTCGAACGAGGAGTCGGCAAACGGCAGATCGGTGGCGTCGCCGGCCCGGAACTCGGCTTCCGGCACGACCGAACGGGCGAACGCGACCACGCCGGGAAAGTCGATGCCGATGGCGCTGGCGCCGCGCGCGACCGCCGCGGCGGCGAGCAGACCCGGCCCGCAGCAAATGTCGGCGACGCGCATCCCGGCCTGCACATTGGCGGCGTCGAGCAGCGGCGCGATGGTCTGCTGCGTGACCGACGCGAAGCCGTCTTTGTAGCCCGCCATCACGGCGGCCCAACCTTCGCGCTCGAAGGCGAGATAAGCGTCCGGCTCGTTCGACTTTTCAATGTCCATTGCAGCCCCGGCCATTCGAATTGATCGAATTTACTACTGGAACTCAATAGCGCAACAGGATGCTTGCCGTATGACGGCGAGCTGCTAGACGTGGGCGCCTCGTCCCGTTGCCGCAGCCCCACAGGCACGCTATGACCACCCGCATCGATACCCGCTTCGCCGAGTTGCAGAAGCAAGGCCGCGCCGCCTTTGTCACCTTCGTGATGGCGGGCGATCCCGACCTGAAAACGTCGCTCGAAATCATCAAGGCGCTGCCCGCGGCCGGCGCCGACGTGATCGAGATCGGCATGCCGTTCACCGATCCAATGGCGGACGGGCCGGCGATCCAGGCCGCCGGCCTGCGCGCGCTCAAGGCCGGAACCACGCTGAAGAAGACGCTGGCGCTGGTCGCGACCTTCCGCAACGACGACAACACGACGCCGATCGTGCTGATGGGCTACTACAATCCGATCTACATCTACGGCGTCGACAGATTCCTGGTCGACGCCAAGGCCGCCGGCGTCGATGGCCTGATCATCGTCGACCTGCCGCCGGAGGAAGACACCGAATTGTGCCTCCCCGCCATGAAGGCCGGGTTGAACTTCATTCGCTTGGCGACGCCGACCACCGACGACAAGCGGCTGCCGGCGGTGCTCGCCAACACCTCGGGCTTTGTCTATTACGTCTCGATCACCGGCATCACCGGCTCCGGCAGCGCCGACGCCGCCGCGGTCGGCGCCGCGGTCGCCCGGATCAAGCGCCATACCGATCTGCCGGTCTGCGTCGGCTTCGGCATTCGCACCCCGGAGGCGGCGCGCGCCATCGCCGGCCAGGCCAATGGCGCGGTGGTCGGCTCGGCCTTGATCGATGCGCTGCAAAAATCCCTTGACGCCGACAACCGCGCCACGGCCGGAACGGTCGCCGCGGTCGCCGATCTGGTGGCCTCGCTGGCCGCCGGGATTCGTGGTGCAAAGCAGGCCGCGGAATAACCCGAAATCGGGTCGATATTGACCGAAAGCGGCGGTTGCCGGGTCGCGGCCCGGCCGCCATATAGGTAGACAGTGAGCCGGCTGAACGGCAATGCCGCTTCGGCAGCGGCGCGGAGCACGTCATGAACTGGTTGACCAACGTCGTACGGCCGAAGATCCGCAACATCCTGCGCCGCGATACGCCGGAGAATCTGTGGATCAAATGCCCGGATACCGGGCAATTGGTGTTCTACAAGGACGTCGAGCAAAATCAGTTCGTGATCCCCGGCTCGAACTATCACATGCGGATGGGAGCGACCGCGCGGCTGAAATCGCTGTTCGACCATGAGACCTGGTTCGATGTCGCGCTGCCCGAGGTCACCGCCGACCCGCTGAAATTCCGCGACGAGCGCCGCTACGTCGACCGGATCAAGGATGCCCGCACCAAGACCGGCGCCCATGACGCCATCAGGGTCGGCTACGGCAAGCTCGAAGGCGCGGGCGTCGTCGCCGCGGTGCAGGATTTCGACTTCATGGGCGGCTCTCTCGGCATGGCGGCCGGCGAGGCGATCGTCCGCGGCCTGGAACTGGCCGTGGAGAAGCAATCGCCCTTCATCATGTTCGCGGCCTCCGGCGGCGCCCGGATGCAGGAGGGCATTCTGTCGCTGATGCAGATGCCGCGTACTACGGTCGGCGTGCAGATGCTGCGCGAGGCCAAGCAGCCCTATATCGTGGTACTGACCAATCCGACCACCGGCGGCGTCACCGCCTCCTACGCGATGCTCGGCGACGTGCAGATCGCCGAACCCGGCGCGCTGATCGGCTTCGCCGGCGCCCGCGTGATCGAGCAGACCATTCGCGAGAAATTGCCGGAAGGGTTTCAGCGCGCCGAATATCTCAAAGACCACGGCATGATCGACATGGTGGTGCACCGCCACGATCTTCGCGCGACGCTGGCGCGGCTGTGCCGGATTCTGACCAAGGCGCCCGCTGCCGAGATCATTGCCGCTGCTCCGGCCGAACCCGCTCCCGAGCCGGTGGTCGAGCCGGTCGAGGTCATCCCGCCCACCCCCGAGACCGTGGTGGCGCCCGCCGCGCCGCAGGCGTGAGCGAAGGAGCCGCTCCGCCGCTGACGCCGCTTGCCGCATTGCTGGCGCGACTGGCGAGGCTACATCCGAACCGCATCGACTTGACGCTGGGTCGGGTTGAGCGGCTGCTGGCCCAGCTCGACCATCCCGAACGCAAGCTGCCCGGCGTGATCCACGTCGCCGGCACCAATGGCAAGGGCTCGACGCTCGCCTATCTGCGCGCGATCCTGGAAGCTGCAGGGCTGCGGGTTCACGCCTACACCTCCCCGCATCTGGTCCGGCTCAACGAGTGCTATCGGATCGGCCGGCCGGGCGGCGGTGTTCTGGCCAGCGACGATGAACTGATCGCCGCGCTGGCGCATTGCGAGCGGGTTAATGCCGGTGCGCCGATCACGCTGTTCGAGATTCAGACAGTGGCGGCGTTCTGGCTGTTCGCGCAACATCCGGCCGATCTGGTGCTGCTCGAGGTCGGGCTCGGCGGCCGGCTCGACGCCACCAATGTGATCGAGCGGCCCGCCGCCTGCGTGTTGGCGCCAATCGGCATCGACCACACCGAATTTCTCGGGGCAACGCTGGCCGCCATCGCCGCCGAGAAGGCCGGCATCATCAAGCGCGACGCGCCGGTGATCTGCGCCGAGCAGCCCGCCGAGGCGATGGCGGTGATTGAGCAGCAGGCGCGGCGGCTGCGGGCGCCGCTGCATGCCAGCGGCCAGCAATGGCATGTCGGCGTCGAACGCGGCCGGCTAGTCTATCAGGACGAGCGCGGGCTGATGGATCTGGCCGCGCCCAAATTGTTCGGGCGTCACCAGTTCGACAATGCCGGGTTGGCGATCGCGACGCTGCGGGCGCTCGACGGCTTCAGGATCGACCATGCCGCCTATGAGGCCGGCGTGGTCGGGGCCGAATGGCCGGCGCGGATGCAGCGGCTGTCCTCAGGCCGACTGATCGCGCAGGCGCCTGCAGGCAGCGAGATCTGGCTCGACGGCGGCCACAATGCCGATGGCGGCCGGGTCGCCGCGGCGGCGCTGGGCGATCTCGAGGAGCGGGTGTCGCGGCCGTTGGTGGTGATCGTCGGCATGCTCGGCAACAAGGACGCCGCGGGATTTTTGGGCAATTTCGCCGGCCTGACCCGCCACATCATCGCGGTGCCGATCCCGGGCCGCGCCGATGCGATGCCGCCGGAGCAGCTCGCCGACGCCGCGCGGGCGCTCGGCATGCGGGTCGAACTCGCTTCCTGCGTCGACGTCGCGCTGGCCAAGCTCGCCGCGCTCGCTTACGAGGTCCCGCCACGGATCCTGATCACCGGATCGCTGTATCTCGCCGGCGATGTGCTGGCCGCCAACGGCACGCCGCCAACCTGAACTGTCCGGAGTACGGCATGCGTTTTGCGGCGATCGCCGACGTTCACGGCAATTACCTGGCGCTGGAGGCCGTGCTGGCGGACATTCGCGCCCAGCGCATCGACGACATCGTCAATCTCGGCGACATGGCGAGCGGCCCGCTCGACGCCGGCCGCACCGTCGAGATCATGATGGGCCTCGACGCCACCTGCGTCCGCGGCAATCACGACCGCTATCTCACCGACTTCAAGCTCGACGACATGTATCCGTCCGACCGCTTGGCGCACGGGCAACTGACGCCGAAGTATCTCGACTGGCTGCGGGCGCTGCCGTTCAGCGCGGTCTATCGCGACAGCGTCTATCTCTGTCACGCCACGCCGGACGACGACAACACTTACTGGCTGGAAACGGTGACGCCGGAGGGCGGCGTCCAGATGGCGGCGATCGAACAGATCGAGGAAAGGGCGCAAGGCATCGCGCAGTCGCTGATCCTGTGCGCCCACACCCACATTCCCCGCGCGGTCCGGTTGCGCGACGGCCGCATGATCGTCAATCCGGGCAGCGTTGGCTGTCCGGGCTATCGCGACGTCGTGCCCTATCCGCACATCATGGAAACCGGCACGCCGGACGCCAGCTACGCGATCCTGGAGGAGCGCGCCAACCGCTGGCAGGTGACGTTCCGTCAGGTGCCCTACGACCACGCGGCGATGGCCGCGCTGGCGCGGCAGAACGGTAGGCTGGAATGGGCGAGTGTGCTGGCGACCGGCTGGCTGCGATAACGCCAAACAAAACGGCCGGCGAAAACCTCGCCGGCCGTCGTAATCGATTCAATTGCGCGAGATCACACCGCGGCGGTGATCCACTGCTGCAGCTTCTGCTTCGGTGCGGCGCCGACCTGGCGCGAGGCCATCTCGCCGCCCTTGAAGATCATCAGCGTCGGGATCGACATCACGCCATATTTCGAAGCTGTCTTCGGGCTCTCGTCGACATTGAGCTTGACGATCTTGACCTTGTCGCCCATCGCGCCGGAAATCTCGTCCAGCGCCGGCGCGATCATGCGGCAGGGGCCGCACCATTCGGCCCAGAAATCCACCACGACCGGCCCCGTCGCCTGCAGTACTTCGGTGTCGAAATCGGCGTCTGAAACCTTGCCAACGGCCATGGGGTACCTCGTTTGAACGAATGAAGGGCGCGGCGGGGGAATCGCGCCAGGATGATGGATTGAACCTATGAACGCGGGGGGGCCGGGTCAAGCGCGGTCACGGGAACCTGAAGGGAGTCAGCTCCGCGTCCAGCGCAGAGGCTGAAATCTCCATCAATTCAATGGTTTCTGTCCAAACCAAAGAGGCGCGGACCGGCCGGTCGGGGTACAAACTGGCGAGCACGGCGCGGTACAGTGCCAGCTGCCGCAGATAGGTTGGCGGCGTTTCCGACGGATTTCGCGGCGGGGCGTGGTTGGTCTTGTAGTCGACGACCAGCACTTCGCTGGCCGTCACCACCAGCCGGTCGATCTGCCCGGAGACGATACGTTCGGGCGTGCCGATCCGTCCCACGATCGGGACCTCGGCGCGGCTGCCGGGTCCGAACAGCGCGGCGAACCGGGCGTCGCCGATCAACGCCAGCACGCCGGCCGCGACCGCTTCGCGGTCGGCGTCGGTCCAGTTCGCGGCGTTGCGGATGAGATAGCGCGTCGCCGCGTCAGGGCGGCGTTCGGCCGGCAAGTCCGGCAGAGATTGCAGCAGCCGATGCACCAGCGCGCCGCGCAGCAAGGCACGTGCGCGGGCCTCCTCGGACTCGCCGCCGCGGATGCGGCGGCCTTTGCCATCGGCGGGATCGGATGGCCGCAGCAATTCGTCCGGCCTCCGCTCGGCCGGGGCGCGCGTGCGCAGCCATTGCGGAACGATCACCGCCGGCATTGCCGGGGCGATCTCGGTGATGCCGGGCTCCGGCGTGGCGTCGTCGTCGCGGCAATAGCGCTTCACGCTGCCGTCGGGCGGCGGCACCGCCTGCATCCGCAGCCCGGAATTCTCCAGCCCGGTAGCGATCAAATCGTACCACGACAGTGCCCGCACCTCGTTGCGGTTGCCCGGCATCACGCCGCCGACGATCAACCGGTCGGCAGCGCGGGTCATGGCGACATAGAGCAGTCGGCGGTATTCGTCCTCGGTCTGCGCGACCATCGCGGCGCGTGCGTCGGCGACCGCGGGCGGATCGTCGGTCTTGCGGCCGGCCCACACCACGACGCCCGGCGCGGCCGGCGCCGCATTGCCGCGCGGCAAATGCACCAGGTTGAGCCGCTGGGTGTCGGCGGGCGACGAGGTGGTGTCGACCAGGAACACCACCGGCGCTTCGAGTCCCTTGGCGCCGTGCACGGTCATGACCCGGACTTCGTCGCGCGAGATTTCCATGTCGCGCTTTACCTCGGTATCGGCGGCGCGCAGCCAGGCCACGAAGCCCTGCAGCGAGGCCGGCGCCTTCTGCTCATAGCTCAGCGCCAGCTGCAGAAATTCGTCGAGCGCGTCATTGGCCTCCGGCCCGAGCCGGCGCAGCATCCGGGCGCGCCCACCGTCGCCGCCGAGCAGCCAGACATAGAATGCGAACGGCGTCTCGGCATTGGCGCGGACTTCGCAAGCGGTGAGTCGACGCAACGCCGCTTCGAACTTGCTATCGGTCGCGGCCTGCGCGCCGAGCGCGTCGCGTAGCGCGCCCTTACGCCGCCATGCCAGCCGGAACAGATCGTCGTCGTCGAGGCCGAACAGCGGGCTCTTCAGCGCGACCGCCAGCGCCAGATCGTCCTGCGGCAGCAGCAGCGAGTCGGCCAGATGCAACAGGTCGATGATGGCGATGTGCTCGGTCAGCTTCAGCCGGTCGGCGCCGGCGACCGGAATGCCGCCGCGCTTCAGCGCCTGGATAATGGCGTCGAACGCCTTGCCGCGGCGGCGCACCAGTACCAGCACGTCGCCATAGCGCAGCGCGCGGCGCTGGCCGATCGGTCCGGTCAGCGTGCGGCCGCCGATCAGCGACGCGATCTCCGCCTGCACCCGCTGCGCCAGCCGGACCTCGGGGCTGGTCTCCGAAACGGCGTCGAACGGCGCGCGCCAGCCTTCGATATTCTGGCGTTCGTCGGGCAGTTCAAGCGGCCACAAATCGATCAGACTCGGGCCGGCATCCGCCAGCGACTGATGGATCGGGTAGGCGCTGTCGGCATGAATGCTGCGATAGATCGCCGGATCGCGGAACACCCAGTCGACCGATTGCAGGATCGCGGCGCCGGAACGGAACGAGTAGTTGAAATTGACCGCCTCGAATTTCAGCTCGGCATCCTTGAAGCGGCGGCGGAACAGCTCGCGGCGGTCGGCGAATTCGCGCGGCACCGCGCCCTGGAACGAGAAGATCGATTGCTTCTCGTCGCCGACCGCGAACACGGTGCGCCGGACGCCGTCGCGAGCGCCCGCGCCGGTGGTGAATTCGGCGATCAGGTGGCCGACGATGTCCCATTGCCGCGGGCTGGTGTCCTGCGCCTCGTCGATCAAGAGATGATCGACGCCGCGGTCAAGCTTGAAATGCACCCAACCGGAGGACACCCGATCCAGCATATCGAGAGTCTTGTCGATCAGATCGTCATAGTCGAGCAGACCGCGCTCGGATTTTTCGCGGCGAATGTTCGCCGCCACCGCGGTCGCGATCACCAGCAGCGACCAAGTGCGGTCGCGCATCAGCAGCGCGCGGCGGCGTTGCAGCAAATCGGCAACTCGGTCACTCTCGCGCGCCAGGGCGCCGGCGAGTTCGGGTCTGGCGTCGGCGATCCTCTTCGTCGCCACGCTTTTGCGCGGCGTCATCTCCTTGGTCAGAAACACCTGCAGGTACTTCTCGAGCTGCGCGGTTCCGGTCAACGCCAGCGCCTCGCGCAGCCGCCCGGCCTGCTCGCCATCGGTCTTGCTGCCGCCTTCCAGAATTGCGGCGACCTCGTTCCAGCGGCGTTGCGGCAGATTCGGCCCGTCGACGATCTCGCGGTCGACGGTTTCGTGGCTGTCGTCGGGCGCGACACTGAGCGCGGCCGACAACTGCGCCATCGCGCCGTCGACGCCGCCGCTCTGGTCGGTCCAGGCCTTGAACTGGTGGCGGCTCATGCAGGCTTCCCGCACCACGTCGCGAAACGTCACGTCGGCGGCGCTGGTCATCGCCATCGCCAGTGCGCGGCCTTCGGCGCTGTCGGGTTGCGCCGCGGCCCGCAGCAGCACCGCCA
The DNA here is from genome assembly GCF_013377015.1 of Rhodopseudomonas sp. Taxonomy (GTDB): domain Bacteria; phylum Pseudomonadota; class Alphaproteobacteria; order Rhizobiales; family Xanthobacteraceae; genus JARJEH01. The sequence continues at coordinate 91,083 of NZ_JACABA010000006.1, forward strand.
AGCTGGCGCGCTCCATCATCTCGGCCTGGTCGCGCTCGTCGAGCACGGTGAAGCGAGCCGGGACGTTGGCCTCGAACGGAAATTGCTGCAGCAGCCGCGTGCACAGCGCGTGGATGGTCTGCACCTTCAGCCCGCCCGGCGTCTCCAGCGCGCAGGCGAACAGCTTTCGCGCTTGCATCAGCGTTGCGGGGACGACGTTCTTCACGCCAGTCGCCCGCACCGCTGCGCTCAGCGCCGCATCGTCCAGCGACACCCAATGGCCGAGCGTGGAAAACACCCGCTCGGCCATGTTGGCGGCGGCCGCCTTGGTGAAGGTGATGCAGAGGATCTTTTCCGGCGGCACGCCGTCGAGCAGCAGCCGGATTACCCGCTGCACCAGCACGTGGGTCTTGCCGGAGCCGGCATTGGCCGACACGAACACCGAGGCCGCGGGGTCGGAGGCCAGAATTTGCCGCGCCACGGCCTCCGGCGGAATGCTGCGCGGCGCGCTCATGTGTCGTCTCCGAGGCCGCCGGCCGCCGACCATTCCTTGATCCGGGCGAGGTCGTCGTAGCGGCCGTAACGGTTCGACCACGTCGACAGATTGAGCGAGGTGTAGGCGGTGGCCTCGTCGTCGAATTTGCGGATCAGCGCCTCCAGCTTGGCGCGCGCCTCGATCGCGGCGTCGTCGGGGAATTGCGCCTCCTCGCTGCGGTCGCGCCGCAGTTCAAGAACATTTTCCTTGCCGGGCGGGTTGTTGCCGCTGAGCTTGACGTAAGTCAGTTCGCTGACCGAGCCGCCGGACGCGATATCGTTGAAGCCGCCCTCGCGCAGGATCGCGGCTTCCAGCGTCAGTTGCGGCGACAGCCCCATCCGCACCTGCTTGCCGGTCGGCGGCTGTCCGGTCTTGTAGTCGAGGATCGCGAAGGTGCGGTCGCGGCGATGTTCGATCCGGTCGGCGCGAGCCGAGAGGATGAACTGGCGACCACCGTCGAGCGGGATCGCGATCTGGCCTTGAGTCTCGGCGACGACGCGCAGGACATTGAGCCGCCGCTCGGTCTCCCAGTTCGCGAACCAGGTCGCGATGCGGGCAAAGCGCGGCCACCACAGCGCGCGTGCTTCCGGGTGTTCCATCAGCGGCGCAAAATGCCTCTCGCCGATGTCCCGCAAGGCTTGCGCTGGATTGTCCGGCAGCGCGGTCGCATAGGTCTGGGTGAATTCACCGAGCGCCTCGTGGATCGCCGAGCCGCGGTCAGCTGCCGACAGCGGCATGTCGACCGGATCGAGCGGCGACAGCTTGAGGATGTATTTCGCATAGATCGTGTAGGGATCGCGCAGCCAATCCTCGATCGCGGTAACCGAAAGCCTTGTGGGCCGCGCCTCGCGCGGCGGCTTCGGCGCCGGCTGCGCGATCGGCGTGACCTCGGCGGGGCGATCCAGTTCCTCGGCGTAGTCGAGAAAAATCCGGCCGCGCACCTTGGCCGCGTTCCAGCGCTCCGCGCCGGCCACCGCCTCGAGTCGGTGCAGGAAGCGCGACGCCACCGCGGGCGCGCCGCCGACCTTGGCGGCGTGGCTCAGCATCACCTCGTCGGCGCCGAGCAGTTGCGCGAAGTCATGCGCCGACAGCCCGATTCGCCGCTCCGGCAGATCGAGTCCCAATTGGTGCCGCATCGGCCGGCTCAGCCACGGATCGATCCGCGGCGCCGGCGGCCACACCCCTTCGACCAGCCCGCCGAGGATCACCCGGTCGGACTCCGTCAGCCGCGCTTCCAGCGGGCCGTAGATCCGCAGCGTCGCGCCGGCGAGTTCTGGCCGCCGCACCATGCGATCGCCAAACGCGGTCTGGAACACTTCGGCGTAGTCGCGCGGCGCGACCATCAATCCGCTGGGCGATCCGGGGCCGAGCAGATCATCGAACGCCAAAGCCAGCGCCGATCCGCGGCTTTCGAACGCCTGCGCCACGCCGCTCTCATCTTGCGACAGCGCGATCAGCGTCGCGCGGTGGCGTTGCGCGAACTCGGCAAAATCCAGCGACTTCGCGACGAGGTCTTCCAGCGGCGCCAGCGCGGCCTGCAGCGCAGTGATCAGCGATTGCGCCTGATCGAGGCTTTCGTCGTCGAGCCGCGCGCGCGGCTCGGACGGATGCAGCGCCGCCGGCTCGCCGCGCCTGAGCTTGGCCAGCTCCTGGCGAAACAGCAGAAAGTCCTTGAGCAACCCGGCACTGCCGGCTTGCGGCCTTGTCCCGCGCAGCAGCGCCAGCTCCAGCGTCTCGATCGCGCCGCGCCAGCCATTCGGCGCGCGGCCGAGCCGCAGCAGCGGATGCTTGAGCAGCGCCAGCAAGGTCGCCGGTTCGAGGCCCCGCAATGCCGCCTCGGCGGTGAGTCTCGCGAAAATCCCGGCCGACGTTTCGGTCAGCGGATCGCCGCCGGAGTCGTCGCACTGCAAGTCCCAGCGCCCCAGCGCCGCCATCACCCGGCGCGCCAGCGCGCGGTCGGGCGTCACCAGCGCGGCGGTCTTGCCAAGTTCGCGCGCCTGCCGCATTGCCACCGCGATCGCCAGCGCTTCCATCTCGGAATTCGGCGCCTCGATCACCGCGAGATCGGTCATGCCGGCGGAGATCCTTTGCGCCACCTCCGGCTCGGCCAATCGCCGATACCACCGCGCGGTGGCGCCGGATGGTCGCATCGCTTCGGAGGCCAGCGTCTCGCGGCCGTGCAGCGCCGGCTCGCCGAGCAACTCGACGTCGCAACGCTGGATGCCGAAATGATTCGTCAGCAGCGCGTGCATCGCGAATTGCGGATGGTTCGGCGACGGCGGCGACGAGAACTTGCCGGGCGCGTCGCCCAGCCCGCCGATCGATTGCCAGGCTTCGTCGTCGAGGGTCAAATCGAGCCCGGGCAGTACCACCGCGCCTTGCGGCAGGTTGGCGATGATGGCGAGGAATTTCGCGGTCGCCGGCATCGAGCCGGTCGAACCGGCGGCGATCACCGGTCCGTTGTGATGCACACTCAGCCGATTGGCCTCGGCCTCGATCAGCAGATCGCGCCGCGCCGCCGGCTCGATCCGGCCATGGGCTGCGAGCAGCGGCGGCCAAACTTCCTTGGCGATGTTGAGGAACCGCAGCGTCAGCTGCCAGTAGGTGTCGAGCGCGTCCGGCACCAACCCGTCGAGCGCGGTCCAGTCGACGCCGCGGGTCACCATGTCGTCCATCAGCCGCGCCAGATCGTCGGCCAGCGCCAGCGTCGAGGCCGGGCCGCCGACCACCAGCGGCGACTGAGTCTTGTCCTCGGGGGCGATTCTCTTCGCCCATGCGGCGATCAGCTGCGCCAGCAACAGCCGGCGCGGCAGCCCGTCCAGTGCCGGCGGCGTCTCTAGTTCGGCAGCGCCCGAGGCCGCCTGCGCGAACGCCAATTCGTCCTCGTCGATATCGCCGAGCGCCACGATCCGCGGCAGCAGCACGGCGTCGGTGCCGAGCACGTCGAGGAAGATCTCGCGCGCCAATCGTCCGGCGCGGCGAGTCGGCAAATACAGCGTTGCCTCGGCCAGCCGTTCGGGTCGCGTCCTCGCCTCGAATCCGGCGACCAGCCGGCCATCGACCAGCGCGGCAATCGTCGTGCGCAGCAACGGCGCGGAGGACGGAACGCTAAAAACGCGCATGGGCTTCCTGATTCGCGTGATCAGGGCGCATCATGGCATGGGCGGTGGTGCGACGGGAGGTAGCGGTGCGAGGTCAGGCGACGCTGGCCAGATAGGCGTCTTCCGCCGCGTGCACCGCCTCCGGCGTTCCGACATGCATCCAGACGCCTTCCAGCCGCAGTCCGAACAATCGCTGTTGTTCGCTGGCGCGGTCGAACATTTTGGTCAGCGAGAATTCGCCGCGCGGCGCATCCGCGAAGATCGCGGGCGAGATGATCGCGGCGCCAGCATAGACGAACGGCACGACTTCGTTTTCCTTGCGCCGCCGCAGGCTGCCGTCCGGCGCCATCGCGTAGTCGCCGCTGCCATGATAGCCGATGCTGCTCGCGGTCGGCGCCATCAACAGCAGAATGTCCATCCGCGCCGGATCGAACGCATCGGCCAGCCGCGCCAGATTCGACCGCACGCCGTCGATCCACATAGTGTCGGCGTTGAGATGGAAGAACGGCGCGTCACCCAGTAGCGGCAGCGCCTTGACCACGGCGCCGCCGGTGCCGAGCACGCAGTCGCGTTCGTCGGAAATGATCACCCGCGGATGTGTGCGCGAGGCGACGTGGTCGATGATCTGGTCGGGCAGGTAGTGCACATTGACCACGGCCTCGGCGACGCCGGCCTCGGCGAGGCGGTCAAGCACGTGGTCGAGCAATGGCCGGCCGGCGACAGGGACCAGCGGCTTCGGCATATGGTCGGTGAGCGGACGCATGCGAACGCCAAGGCCGGCGGCGAGGACCATGGCTCTGGCAGGCTTGACGGGCATAGCTGGGACGGTGCTCGGAGTGGATCCAGGATTCGCGACGGCTGAGTGTATCACGCGGCCTTGGTCGGTCTATCGATGGGTTTGGGTAATCATCGAACGTGACGCCGATACGACACGCCGCTTCCGGTCTTACCGGGAACCCCGCCATTGCGCGGCGGGCCGGCGATGTCGTGAGGCTCAGGCGTCCTGCGCCTGCGGAGTGGTGCGTGCGGCCTTTTTCTTCTTGTCCTGCTTCAGGAAGGTGACGCCGATTTGGTCGCCATTGACCCAGCTGAGTTCGCAGCGGCGATAGGCCAGCCCGGTCGACGACAGCAGCAGAAAGAATTCCTTGAGATGCAGGCCCTCGACCGATCCTTCCACGGACAGTTTTGCGCCGACCTCGGAAACATCCTCCATCAGGCAGGCGCGGCGCCAGGTGCCGTCGATCGCCATCATGTGGGCGCGGACGCCCCGCTCGAAGGTGACGCGGCCGTCCTTGTTGCGTTCTGCCACCATGGAATTATCCCGAAAATGCTCATCAAATCCCGCGATTGTGCAACGCGAGAGTGCCGGTAGATTAACGAGCTCTCGACTAACAACAGGTAAAAGCGCCGACCGATTTCAGCGCGCCGGCGGCGGAACATGGGCGTCATACCAGGTCCGTAATCCGGACAACGCCGGATGTGCCAGCGAGCGGGTGAGGTAGGTCCAGATTCGCGGCTGATGGCGCAGATATTGCGGCTTGCCGTCGCGCCGGTTCAGTCGGGCGAAGGTGCCGAGCAGCCTTGTATTGCGCTGCGCCGACATCAAGGCGTAGCGCTCGGCGAAGGCCGCCGGATCGAACGCTGGATCGGCCGCGCGCCGCGCCTTGATGTAACGCCCGAGCAGCGCCAGTTCGAGCGGTTCCGGCACGTCGATGCGCGCGTCCTGCAACAGCGACACCAGATCGTAGGCGGCAGGCCCGAGGACGGTATCTTGAAAATCGAGGATGCCGACTTTGGCGATGTCGGCGCGCTGCTCGAGCCAGATCAGATTCGGCGAATGAAAGTCGCGCAGCACCCAGGTCCACGGCTCTGCGGCGTGGCGCTCGAGCAGTTCGCGCCACATCGCCAGGAATTCCTCGCGCAAGCCGGCGGCGGGCGCGGTGCCGCGATCCGGCAGGTACCATTCCGGCATCAACCCGACTTCGATCAGCAGAGCTTCGGTGTCGAAGAGCGGAATCGCGTAGCTCGCCTGCGGCGTCAGCGGCAACGTCTCCGGCAGCGTCTGCTGGTGCAGCGCCGCCAGAACGTCGGTCGCGGCCTGATAGCGCTCCGGAATCGGCTGCGGCGGCGCGCCGGTGATGACGCCGGCGCTGCCGAAATCCTCGGTGATCAGGAAGCCGGCTTCGAGATCGGCGTGATGGATGGCCGGTGCCGAAAAGCCGCGCTCGCGCAGGCCGTTGGCGATCGCGACGAACGGCCGGACGTCCTCGGCCAGATGCACTGCCGCGCTGTAGCTCTTGCCGCGATAGATCGCCGGGCCGTCGGGCCGCCGCGGCGAATTCATCAGGATCACGGTGTCGCCGACGCCCTCCAGCCGCGCATAGGACCGGGTCGAGGCATCGCCCGGCATATGGCGGCGGGTGGCCTCGGCGTAGCCCGACAATTCGATGAAGCCGCGCAGCGCGGCGAGCCGCGCCACCTGCGCCGCCGATTTGCCGTGGCCGGTGATCTCGGCGGCGCGCGCATTAGCTCCCTGCGCCGGGCGCTGGCTGAAGGCGATGTCGACGCGGTCGGCGGGCAGCGCGCCGGGCGCGCGTTCCGGCCACTCGATCAGCACCACCGCGCCGTCGGGCAGCGGCGACAGGCCGATCTCCTCCAGTTCCGACGGATCCTCGACCCGGTACAAATCGGCATGCAGCAGCGGAAACGACGGCAGATCATAGCCCTGGACCAGAGTGAAGGTCGGGCTCGGCACTTCGAGCGCATCATCGCCCGCGAGATAGCGGATCATCGCCCGCGCCGCGGCGGTCTTGCCGGCGCCGAGATCGCCCGACAGCGTGATGACATCGCCGGGGCCGGTCAGCAGTGCGAGGTCGGCCATCAGCCGCGCCGTCGCGGTCTCGTCGGCGAGCGCAACCGAGAATGTCGCGCGTCCGGTCATTCCGCGGCGTTGCGCTGGATGGCCTGGTCGATCGGGAAGTCGCAGGTCACCGTGGTGCCGGTGCCGACGACGGAATCGACCTTCACCTTGCCGCCATGCAATTCAACGAAGGAGCGCACCAGCGACAGGCCGAGTCCGGCGCCGCGGTGCCGCGATCCGTTGGAGTGGCTTTCAAACCAGTCGAACACCTTGTCCTTGACGTCCGGGGGGATGCCGGGGCCGGCGTCAGTCACGGTGAAGGTCACGTTGCGGTCGCTACGCCGGGCGCTCAGCGACACTGTGGCGTGCTGCGGCGAGAACCCCACCGCATTGGCCAACAGATTGTACAGCACCTGAATCACCCGGCGCTCGTCGCCGATGAATTCGCCGATGTCGGCGCCGACATCGATATTCAGCGTCATGTGATCGCGGGCGAGCCGGTCCTGGATGCCTTCGGCTGCGGCATCGATCGCCTTGCGGATGTCGACCGGCCCGAGATTCAGCGTCATCGCGCCGGCGTCGATAGTGGCCAGATCCAGGATGTTGTTGATGATGGCGAGCAGCGCGTTGGTCGAGGTGGTGATGTAGTTGAGATATTCGGCCTGCTTCTCGGTCAGCGGGCCGGTCGATGGATCGCTGAGGAAATGCGCGAAGCCGATGATGGTGGTCAGCGGCGAGCGCAATTCGTAACTGACGTGGTGGACGAAATCGATCTTCATCTGGTCGGCGGTCTCGAGCGCCTCGTTGCGCTCGCGCAGCGCGCGCTCGACATTCTCGGTGTCGGTGATGTCCTGGAACGTCAGCATGGTGGCGCCGTCGGGCAGCGGCATGGTCTTGCAATCCAGCACGCTGCCGTCTTTGCGCTCGAGCTTCAGCGGCACCGGGCTGCGGTCGTCGATGCCGGTGATCGCGCCACGCAAGGTCTGCCAGGTGGCGGCGTCGTCGAACAGTGGCCGGCACCACGCCTCGACGGTCTCGATATGCGGCTGCTGCTGCAATGCGTCCGGGGACAGGTTCCACATCCGCGCGAATGGCGGGTTGAACAATTGCGCGCAGCCATTGCTGCCGAACACCGCGACCGCTTCGGCCAGGTTGTCCAGGGTTTCGCGCTGAACATTGATCAGGCCGTCAAACCGCCGCGCCAGTTCGAGACTTTCGGTGACGTCGTCGAACAGATAGGTGACGCCGCCCTCGGGATTCGGCGTGGTGACGATGCTGAGCGCGCGGCCGTCGGGCAGATACCAGACGTCCTTTTCCGGATCGACGGCGCGATAGGCCTCGTGCAGCTTGGCCTTCCAGGCGCGGAAGTCCGGCTGCTCCGGCAGCTTGCGCGCGGCGCGGAGCCGATCGAGCACGCTGGAATCGTCGGGATTGCTGTCGAGAAAGGTGCGATCCAGATCCCACAGTCGGCGATAGGAATCGTTGTAGAAGGCGAGCCTGCGCTGACCGTCGAATACCGCGACGCCGGAGGACAGTTGGTCGAGCGTGCGGCGATGCGCCTCCGCCATCCGCACCAGCGCCGCGCCGAGCGCCGCGGCTTCGCTGGCGTCGATCGCCATGCCGGCGCTGCCGCCGCTGACCTTGAGCGCATGGACGTCGTAGATCCGGCGCTCGCCGTGGACCACGATCGGCAATCGCGCCGCGAAGGCGGAATTGTCGTTGAGCGCGCGGGTGAGATTATTGCGGTCGGTGCTGTCGAGCAGTTCCATATTGCGGCCGACGGCGTCGGCGACGCTGCCGGCTTCGGTCGCTTGCGCGTAAGCGGCGTTGACGAAGCCGAGTTCGCCGTTGGCGCGTCGTATCCAGATCGGCCACGGCGCCGCGGCGGCGAAGCCGCGTAGCGCCTCGGTTTCGTCCTGCAGCCCCTTGAACCGCGTCGTCATCTCGGCGAGTTCCCGGCGCAGGCCGCTGAGTTCGCGAATCCGCACGATCGCCTGTCCGCCGATGGCGCGGCCCATCGCCTCGATCGAGCGCCCGGTCGATGTCACCAGATGCAGCAGGAAGCCTTCGCCCTTTTCGAGCAGCGCATCGACCGCGTGGTCGAGCTGCAGCGCGGGCTCAGGCGGCAGCCAGGTGCCGAACGCAAGAATACGCTGCGGCTGCGGATTCTGCGCATCCTGCGGCATCACCAGCGCGGCGTCGCCACTGATCTGCGGCCTGGTATCGCCAGCGGCCCAGGAGATCAGCACCTGCGGCTCGGCGAACAGCAGCGCGCGAAACCGGTCGGCCTCGACCTGCAAGCCCTGGATATCGGCGTGCAGCCGTGCCTCGGAAGCTGCGGCGCGCAGCCGCGTTCGCATCAGCAGGATCGCGGCGACCACGGAAAAACTCAGCACCGCCAGCGCGATGGTCAGTGCGACCATCTCGTGGCGGTCGAAATCGATCCGCAACGTGGAGGCAAGACCAACCAGCGACGGATTGGCGGCGTAGGCCGGCGATCCCGCCGCGAGCACGGCAACGCCCGCACAGACGCGGACCATCGCGCTACACGATAGCAAGGTCCGACGCATCGTTGCGATCACGCCTGACATGGATTGCCCCAAACCGCACAACGCAACGACCCAAGGTCAGCGCCGTTTCCGAATCGAGCGACATTATCCTCATCGGGACTCGGCCTGTAAGAGTCCAGACCGTGAACGCATCGTTGATAGCGGAGAAATGGGCGAAGTAAATTTCGTCTTAAGATTCAAGCGCTCGCTTGACACAAAATCTAGCGGCCGGTGGAGCCGAAGCCGCCATCACCGCGATCGGTCGACGGCAGCGCCGCGACGGCGACGAGCTGCGCGCGCGCCACCGGTGCGATTACCAGCTGGGCGACGCGTTCGCCGCGCCGGATCGGGAACGGCTCGGCGCCGTGATTGATCAGCAGCACGCCGATCTCGCCGCGATAATCGGCGTCGATGGTGCCGGGCGCGTTCAGCACCGTGACGCCGTGCTTGGCGGCCAAACCGGAGCGCGGCCGCACCTGCGCCTCGAAACCTTCAGGCAGAGCGATCGTCAGCCCAGTCGGAATCAGCGCATGGCACCCGGGCGCGAGAATCATCGGCGCGGAGTCCGCTACCGCCGCGAGCAGATCGAGCCCGGCGGCATGCGCAGACTGATAGGCCGGCAGCGCCAGGCCCTCGCCATGCGGCAGTTGCTGGATGCTGACGACGATCGATGAGCTCATGCGATTTGTGATCCTGCGGCTTGCGCGATCCGCGCCACCAGCGCGGTGGCGACGTCGTCCTTGGTCATCGCCGGCCACGCTTCGATGGTCGCGGCGCCGTCGGTTTTCATCAAGAGATGCACGGTGTTACGGTCGCCGCCCATGACCCCGGTGGCGGGCGAGACATCGTTGGCGACGATCCAGTCGCAGCCCTTGCGGGCGAGCTTGGCGGTGGCGTTGTCGAGCAGATGCTCGGTCTCGGCGGCGAAGCCGATCACCAGAGCCGGGCGATTGGCTTTCAACTTCGAAACCGTCGCCAGAATATCCGGGTTCTCGGTGAGTTGCAGCGGCGGCGGGCCGCCGGCGCCCTTCTTCAGTTTCTGTTCACCGGCGCCGACGACGCGCCAGTCGGCGACCGCGGCGGCGAAGATCGCGATGTCGACCGGCAGCGCCACCTCGACCGCGGCCAGCATCTCGCGCGCCGACTCCACACGGGTCAGCGCCACGCCGGCCGGGGCGCGTAGTTCGACCGGACCGGAAATCAGGATCACGTCGGCGCCGGCGGCCGCGGCCGCCGCGGCGATCGCGTAGCCCTGCTTGCCGGAGGAGCGGTTGGCGATGTATCGCACCGGATCGATCGGCTCATGAGTCGGGCCGGCGGTGATCAGCACGCGTTTTCCGGCCAGCGGGCGCGGTTGCGGGGGGCGCAGAAACGCCTCTGCGGCAGTGGCAATTTCAATCGGCTCGGCCATCCGGCCGGTGCCGGCCTCATTGCGCTCGGCCATCTCGCCGGCATTGGGGCCGATCAGCGCGACGCCGTCGCGCTGCAATTGCGCGACGTTGCGGCGGGTGGCGGCGTTGTCCCACATCAGCGGATTCATCGCCGGCGCCAGCAGGATCTGGCGATTGGTCGCGAGCAGGATCGCGCTGGCGAGATCGTCGGCGTGGCCGTTCGCCATCTTGGCCATCAGGTCGGCGGTGGCCGGTGCGACCACCACCAGGTCGCAGTCGCGGGCCAGCCGAATATGGCCGGCGTCGAATTCGCTGTTGGGATCGAACAGGTCGGTGTAGCAGCGCTGATGCGACAGCGCGCTGGCGGTCAGCGGAGTCACAAACTGCTGGGCTGCGCGGGTCAGCACCACGCGGACGGTGGCGCCGCGCTCCATCAGCCGCCGGATCAGGTCCATCGCCTTGTAGGCGGCGATGCCGCCGCCGACGATCAGGGTGATCCAGGCGGCGTCGGATTGACCGCTATCCTCGGCGGGTGTGGATTGAAAAGATTGAGGAATTCCTTGCGATAATCCGGCAGCAATCTCGGGGCGACGGTGCGTCGCCTCGCGCAGCATGACCCGGACCTCGTCTTCCATCGACCGGCCGTTCCTCGCCGCGCGCTGTCGCAGCTCGGCCTTCAGCGCGTCGTCGAGTTTGCGGATGGTGAGGCTTGCCATGGACGGAAAGCCTAGCCGGTGCGATCAATGACTGCAAGAAATGATTGCGTTGCAATCAAATCATCAGAGCCGGGACATCGTCATCAGCACGCCGATGAAGGTCGCGGCGATGATCCACAGCGCGATGGTGCGGCCGCGATTCTTGCGCCGCTCGGAGCGGCCGATCGCCGCGATGGTCTCCGGCGACAATACCAGGCCGTCCTTGGTCATCGCTTCGAGCTGCTGCAGCACCAACACCGAGCGCGACACGATCGACGGCAGGCCGGAGAAGATGTGGCCGAGTTCGCCGGCACCGGACAGCGCGCCTTCGATGCGGCCGATCGGGCCGAGGTTGCGTTCGATCCATTCGCGCACCACCGGATCGGCGACTTTCCAGATGTCGAGTTTCGGATCGAAGCTGCGCGCGACTCCTTCGACCACCACCATGGTCTTCTGCAACAGGATCAGTTCGGGCCGGGTCCGCATGTCGAACAGGCCGGTGACCTCGAGCAGCAGCGTCAGCAGCTTCGCCATCGAGATGTCTTCGGCGGTGCGGTTGTGGATCGGCTCGCCGATGGCGCGGATCGCCTGCGCGAAATTCTCCACCGAATGATGCGCCGGGACGTAGCCGGCCTCGAAATGCACCTCGGCGACGCGGCGATAATTGCGGGTGATGAAGCCGAGCAGGATCTCGGCGAGGAAGCGGCGCTCCTTCGGGCTCAGCCGCCCCATGATGCCGAAGTCGACCGCGACCAGCCGGCCCGACGGATCGAGGAACAGATTGCCGGGATGCATATCGGCGTGGAAGAAGCCGTCGCGCAGCGCGTGGCGCAGGAAACTCTGGATCACTTTGCGGCCGAGTTCGGCGACGTCGACATTGGCCTCGGCCAGCCGCTTGTGATCGTTCAGCGCGATGCCGTCGATCCACTCCATCGTCAGCACATTGTGGGTGGTGCGGTCCCAGTCGACGGTGGGGACGCGGAAATCCGGATCGTTGGCCGTGTTCTCGGCCATTTCGGAGAGTGCCGCGGCCTCCAGCCGCAGATCCATCTCCATCGCCACCGAGCGCGACATGGTGTTGATGATCTCGACCAGCCGCAGCCGCCGCGCTTCGGCGGAGTAGTTCTCGGCCTTCTCGGCGACGAAGAAGAAATCGCCGAGGTCGCGGTTGAAGCGTGCCGCCACGTTGGGCCGCAGCACCTTGACGGCGACCTGGCTGCGGACGCCGTCGCGATCGACCTCGCCGCGATGCACTTGGGCGATCGAGGCCGCCGCCACCGGCGGGCCGAGGCTGACAAACACCTGGGCCACCGGGCGTTCCAGCGACGCCACGATCACCGCTTCGGCTTCTTCCCGCGAGAATGGCGGCAGCCGGTCCTGCAGGCTTTCGAGATCGCGCGCCATCGCCACGCCGACCACGTCGGGCCGCGTCGCCAGGAATTGTCCGAGCTTGAGATAGGCCGGGCCGAGCCGGGTCAGCGCCCGCGAGACGCGGGGGCCGGATTTGACGCCAGGACGCTCGATCAGCCGCGCCAGCCGCAGCGCCAGTTGGCCCGGCGGCGGCACCAGCGACGGATCGACTACGCCGAACACGCCCTCGCGCGCGAATACGTAGCCGGCGCGAGCCAGCCGCGCCGCATGAGTGAGTGCTGAGATCACAAACGCCAGCCCGAATGCAGCGCCACGATGCCGCCGGACAGCGACTGGTAGCTGACCCGCGCAAAGCCGGCGGCGCGGATCATCTCGGCGAAATCGTTCGGCTTGGGAAACTTGCGGATCGATTCGACCAGATATTGATAGGACTCGGCGTCGCCGGTGACGACGCGGCCGATCTGCGGGATCACGTTGAACGAGAACAGGTCGTAGATCTTGTCCAGCCCCGGCACGTCGACATGGGAAAACTCCAGACAGAGAAAGCGGCTGCCCGGCCTCAGCACCCGATAGGCTTCCTTCAGCGCCAGATCGATCCGCGGCACGTTGCGGATTCCGAAGGCGATGGTGTAGGCGTCGTAGCTGCGGTCGGCGAACGGCAGCGTCTCGGCGTTGCCTTCGACAAAATCGACCTGGTGGTCGAGATGGCGCTGCGCTGCGCGCTGCCGGCCGACCTCCAGCATGTCGGAATTGATGTCGCAGACGGTGGCGTGAAAGCCGTGGCCTGAGGCCTTCGCCGCGCGGAACGAAATGTCGCCGGTGCCGCCGGCGACGTCGAGCAGCGCGAACGGCGAATCGTCGCGCGGCGGGTTCAGCGCGTTGATCATCGCGCTCTTCCACAGCCGGTGCATGCCGCCCGACATCAGGTCGTTCATCAGGTCGTAGCGCTGCGCCACGCTGTGGAACACGTCGTTGACCAGGGTCTGCTTTTCCTCCAGCGCAACATCCCGGAAGCCGAAATGCGTGGTCTCGCCCGGCTGGTTCATGCCTTCGATCTCCTGCGGGCGGCCCTAAACCGGCGCGCTGCGCCGAAATCCGCCTCTCAACCTGTTTCGCCGGACCATATAGCGCGCCGCCGCCGATGGCGCTATCACCACTGCGGCCTATGGTGAAATGACCACGCATGCCTGAACTGCCCGAAGTCGAAACCGTGCGCCTCGGCCTGCAGCCGGTCATGGAGGGATTCCGCATCGAAAGCGCGCTGGCGCGGCGGGAAAACCTGCGGTTTCCGCTGCAGAGCGACTTCGTCGCCCGGCTCACCGGCCAGACCGTCACCGGGCTCGGGCGGCGGGCGAAATATCTGTTGGCCGACCTGTCGAGTGGCGACGTGCTGCTGATGCATCTCGGGATGTCGGGCTCGTTCCGGGTGCTGTCGGACGGCAAGGCGAACACGCCGGGGGCGTTCCATCATCCGCGCGGCGAGCACGGCACCCACGACCATGTGGTGTTCGAGATGTCGTCGGGCGCCACCATCGTATTCAACGATCCGCGCCGGTTCGGATTCATGAAGATCTTTCCGCGCGCCGCGATCGACGACGAGCCGTTCCTGAAGGGGCTCGGGCCGGAACCGCTCGGCAACGCCTTCGACGCCGCGATGCTGGCAACCGCCTGCGCCGGCAAGAAGACCAGCCTGAAGGCGGCGCTGCTCGACCAGCGCGTGGTCGCGGGGCTCGGCAACATCTATGTCTGCGAAGCGCTGTTTCGCGCGCATCTCTCCCCAAAGCGGCAGGCTTCGACGCTGGCGACCCGGAGCGGCTTGCCAACCGATCGCGCGGTGCGCCTGGTCGATGCGATCCATGACGTGTTGCGCGCCGCGATTAAGGCCGGCGGCTCATCGCTGCGCGACCACCGCCAGACCTCGGGCGAACTCGGCTACTTCCAGCATTCGTTCGCGGTCTACGACCGCGAAGGCGAGCCGTGCCAAACCAAGGGCTGCACCGGCACCGTGAAGCGCTTCGTGCAGAACGGACGATCGACGTTCTGGTGCCCGAAGTGCCAGAGGTGAATCATCGGGTGTAGTCGCGTCGGGACTGAACAGCCTCATGGTGGGGAGCGCGCTTGTTGTCGCGTCTCCCTCTCCCAGCTTGCGGGGAGAGGGTCGGGGTGAGGGGGCGCCGCCGCGAGGCATGACTCGGTGAGGGGCCCCCTCACCCGCCCGGCTTCGCTGCGCTCCGCCGGTCGAGCTCTCCCCGCAAGCGGGGAGAGGTGAAGTCAGTGCCCGCCACTGCTGCGTTCAGCCGCCATGGACGATCATTCGCTTCCGCAGAGCGACGCGCTGGGGTCGCAATGAGGTTGCCGCAAAAAAAGCGGCCGGGCACATCGTGCCCGGCCGCCAAGTTTGGGAGGAAGTGAAGGTCGGATCAGGAAACCAGCGCGGGTTCCGTCACGGTTGGCAGGTACATCGCCGGCACCAGTTCGGGCGCGGCGGGATATTCGTCCAGCGCGACCGGGTTCTCGACGGCAACGCCCCCGTTCAATTTTAGTTCGATCCACTGCCAAAGATCGCGAATCTCGTCGGCGGATTTGCCGCTGGGGGCGAATTCGCTGACCGCGAGGCCCTTGCCGAGCGCGTCCTGGTGGTCGTTGCGCATCACGATATAGGGCAGCGCCAGCACGCCGGCAGCGTCGAGCGCGGCCTCGTCGCCGAGCGCGGTCGCCGCGTTGCTGAGGCGCTGGCCGCGGATCGGGGTCTGGTTGAGGACGAAGGCGAACGGCTTCTCCCAGGCGCGGACGATGTCCAGCGTGGCGACGGTGGATTCGATGTCGGCGACGCTGGGGCGCGCCGGGATCAAACAGAGGTCGCAATGGCGGATCGCCGCGGTGGTGGCGGCCGAGACGCCGCCGGCGGTGTCGATGATGGTCAGCGTCACGCCTTCGTCAGCCAGCGCCCGCAGCCGCGGCTCGATCTCTGCGGCGGTGTAGACCGGCTCGACCTGCGGTTCGGCATAGATCCGGCGGCGCTGCCAGTTCGACAGTGTGCCGAGCGCGTCGGTCTCGATCAGCCGGACCGAGTGCCCGGCATGGATGGCGGCCAGCGCGAGGCCGATGGCCAGGGTGCTCTTGCCGCTGCCGCCCTTTTGGGTGGCCAGTACGATCGTCTGCATGATGAAATCCTTCGGTGCGTTGGTTGCGAGTTTGCGGGTACTTCGACTGAGGTTGGCATCGCGTCAGCGATGCCGAGCTATTCTCGCTCAGGACGTACCGGCCCGATCCGCACCCAACGCAGGATCGCCGCCATCCGAATCAGTACTGCAACAACGATGGCCGGTCGAATGGTGGATGGCTAGTTGGTATGATTACTTGGAGATAGAACTAATCCTACGATTAGTTGACAGGTAGCACTCGAGTATCAGCGGTAGTCGACCGTCGCTCGCTCTTCCGTGGGATCAGGGTCGCCGCGGGCGACCTCGTCTGTCGGGCGTTCCGAACTACTTCCGCACGCAGATCACGCGTACCACCGACGCTTTCGCGTCACTGGCGGCGCGGCTTCCGGCCAGTGTGACGTTGTTCCGCTTCAGAAACTCGCGCACGCTATCGGCGCCGACCAGCATCGCCTGGGTGGTGGCGGCGCCGTTCGGCGGCCCGGCGACCACGACGGATTTAAGCTGCGCGACGCCCGCGAACCTGCCGTCGGCGTCGAGCGCCGCGGCGCCGGTGAAGCCGAGGCTGGGAACCGGGTTCAGCGCCAATTCGCCGTTGCTGCCGACCGGCGTGACCGTCGATTTGACGCTGCTCGCGGCGGCGCCGCCGCCCTGATTCTGCGGATCGGCGATGCCGATCACGTCGACCGCGGATTTCGCGGCGGCGCCGGCAATGCCGAGCGGCTTCAACCCGCGCGCGCCGTAGATGCGCAGCAGCGCCAGACCATGGTCCTTGTCCTCGGCGACGCGGTCGGCATTGCCGAAGCCGGCGACGACGATGCTGACGCAGCCATCGACGGCGTCTCGGTCAGTGACGATCGCGCCGGCCTCGTCGACCACGATGCCGGTGGCGTATTCGACGCTTTTGCGCGGCGGTGGGCCGGCCTGCGCGCCGGCCGGAAACGGATTGAACGCGCTCGACATCGCGATCACCACCGGCTCCATGGTGCCTTCGGTGGCCTGATCGTACAGAATGGTCAGAATGCGGACCTCGCTATCCTTGAACTGGCCGCGGACGTAGAATTTCTTCAGCCCCTGGGTGCCCGACAGCACGAAGAAATCCGGTTTCACCGCACTGTATTCGACCTTGCGGTCGGGCAGTTTCTTCTCCTGATCGGCGAGTTTCGCGGTCGAGGGGGTGGCTTCCTTGCGCCGCGCCAGCTCGATCTGGATCGTGCCGGTCGACGAACTCCATTTCGCGCCGTTGGGATCGCCGGCATATTTAGGCACCAGCTTGGTCGGCAGGCCGAGCCTTGCGCCGGTGACCGCTTCGGTGACCATTTTCCAGCCGACATTGGCCTGCAACTTCTTCGCCGCGTCGGCCAGTTGCTCGCGTTCCTGCGGATTGAGCACGCCGGTCTGCTTGGCGCCGCGGTCTTTCTGAAACGACTTGATCGCCGCGACCATGCGGTCGGAGACCTCGCCGTTGATGACGCCGTTGTAATGGCCGGTCCAGGCCAGATCGGACTGGATCGCTTGGCGCTCCGCCAGCGCCATCGCCTTGGCGGTATCGGCCGGGGTCTGCAGCGCCGGCCGGGCCGGAGCGGTAGCCGCCGGCTTCGGCTTGGTTGCAGCCGATGCCGGCGCGGCGGTCTGTGCGCTGGCGAAACCGGTCGCGGTCGCCATCATCAGGGTTGCGGCCAGCATCGATCTCATGACAATTCCCGCCTTGCGTTGCATCTCGCGAAACTAACCACAAATGCTTGGTCGGCAACAGCGGCGCGGCGGTTCAGGGACGCCTCGCCATGCTGAGAGTGTGAAATTGCTAAGCGTCGGAATCGGGCAAGGCATATTTCTGTCATGCCCGGGATTGTCCCGGGCATCCACGGAAGCGACGACAGGCATCGCCTGTGAACGTGGATGGCCGGGACGAGCCCGGCCATGACGCGGAGAGGAAATCAGTCGTCATGAGCACCGGTGCGCGCGGCGTGGGAGATAGGACCATGAGATTGCAGGACGTTATCGCATCATGCTGAGCGCCGACGAACTCGAACGCTACGCCCGCCATATCGTGCTGCGCGAGGTCGGCGGCCCCGGCCAGGCGGCGCTGCAAAGCTCGCGAGTGCTGGTGGTCGGCGCCGGCGGGCTCGGCGCGCCGGTGCTGATGTATCTGGCGGCGGCCGGGGTCGGCACCCTGGCGGTGGTCGATGACGATCATGTGTCGCTGTCGAATCTGCAGCGTCAGGTGATCCACGCCACGCCGGATATCGGCCAGCTCAAGGTCGACAGCGCCGCAGCGCGGATTCACGCGCTCAATCCGCATGTGCGCTTCGTCCCGCATGCGACGCGGCTGACCGCCGCCAACGCGATGGCACTGCTCGGCGATTGCGACCTGGTGCTCGACGGCTCCGACAATTTCGCCACCCGCTACCTGGTCTCCGATGCCTGCTTCATCGCGCGCAAGCCACTGATCACCGCGGCGCTCGGCCAGTTCGACGGTTCGCTGACCACGATCCGCGCGCACGAGAAAAACGCGGCCGGCGAATTCAACCCGACCTATCGCTGCCTGTTTCCGCAAGCGCCGCCGCCCGGCACGGTGCCGGCCTGCGCCGAGGCCGGGGTGATGGGGGCGCTGGCCGGCGTGCTGGGATCGATGATGGCGCTGGAAGCGATCCGCGAGATCGTCGGCTTCGGCGAGGGGCTGGTCGGGCGGTTGCTGATGGTCGACGCCCGCGCGATGCGGTTCGAGACGCTGCGTTACGCCCGCGATCCGGCCAATCCGCTCAATGGCGATGCAGCGACGATCTCGGATCTGAGTTCGCACCAGTGAATGGGAATTGCCGAGGCGCGGCGCTTCACTCTCCCCTCCAGGGGAGGGTCGGTAAGCGCGATGCGATCAGATAGGGCGTGAAAGCGCCGCTTCACAGCATCCCGGGCAGCACGCGATCCGGCGGCTTGTGATTGTCGAGGAAGGTGCGGATGTTGATGATCACCTTTTCGCCCATCTCGACTCGGCCCTCGATGGTGGCCGAGCCCATATGCGGCAGCAGCACCACCTTGCCGGCTTTCGCCAGCCGCACCAGCTTCGGATTGACCGCTGGTTCGTTCTCGAACACGTCGAGCCCGGCGCCGGCGATGTCGCCGCTTTCGATCAGCTTGGTCAGGGTCTCCTCGTCGATCACCTCGCCGCGCGCGGTATTGACCACATAGGCATCCCTGCGAATGAGTTTCAGTCGCCGGGCTGACAACAGATGGAACGTCGCTGGCGTATGCGGACAGTTCACCGAGATGATATCCATCCGCGCCAGCATCTGGTCGAGCGAGTCCCAATAGGTCGCGCCGAGTTCGTCGGCGATCCGTGGCGCCACCGGCTTGCGGTTGTGATAGTGGATTTGCAGCCCGAAGGCGCGGGCGCGGCGCGCCACCGCCTGGCCGATCCGGCCCATCCCGATGATGCCAAGCCGCTTGCCGCCGAGCCGCCGGCCCAGCATCCAGGTCGGCGACCAGCCGGGCCAGTCGCCGCCATTGGTCAGGATCATGGCGCCTTCGATCAGCCGCCGCGGCACTGCCAGGATCAGCGCCATGGTCATGTCGGCGGTGTCTTCGGTCAAGACTTTCGGCGTATTGGTGACGGTGATGCCGCGGGCATGGGCCGCGGCGACGTCGATATTGTCGATGCCGTTGCCGAAATTGGCGATCAGTTTCAGCCTGCAGTCTGGCTGCTTGAGGATCTCTTCGGTGACCGCATCGGTGACGGTCGGCACCAGCACGTCGGCGGTGCAGACCGCGGCGGCGAGCTGGTCGGGGCTCAACGGCAGATCGTCGAGATTAAGCCGGGCGTCGAACAGTTCGCGCATCCGGGTCTCGATCGAGTCCGGAAGCTTGCGGGTGACGACGACCAGAGGCTTTTTCTTAACCGACATAAAAATACTCTCAAGGTAGCGTGACGAGGTTGTTCAGTCCTCGTTAACCCGGCTGTTCGACACTGCCGCTGCAGTGCGACCAATGGGTTTTTCTCGGGTCTCTTCGTTTCCTTGTGGTTACCCGGATGCCTTCCGGACTTCTCTAGCAGAAGACCGCGCCAAGACAAGAACCCTGGGATTCACCGGAAAACCGACGGCGCGCAGAATGCGCGATGAAGAGGCGTGTTGATGACGACAAGAAATCTGTTTGGCGTCGCGTTGTTCGCAGGTGCGATGGTAGGCGCGGCCGGTGACCCGGCTTTCGCGTCCAAGGACGTGATCACCTCGGCCAGCGGGCTGCCGGTGCCGCGCTATGTCAGTTTGAAATCCGATCATGTGAATGTCCGCGCCGGTCCGACCAAGGACAACGACGTCGCCTGGGTCTACACCCGCTCCGGCCTGCCGGTGGAAATCACCGCGGAGTTCGAGAACTGGCGACGGGTGCGCGATTCCGAGGGCGCCGAGGGCTGGGTCTATCATTCACTGCTGTCGGGCCGCCGCACCGCAGTGATCACGATGAAATCGAAGGACGATCTGGCAACGCTGTATGACAGCGCGGACGCGAATAGTTCGGTCGCGGCGCGGCTCGAAGCCGGCGTGGTGGCGCAGGTCAAGCGCTGCGCCTCGGGCTGGTGCCGGATCAGCGGCAGCGGCTTCGACGGCTGGATCCAGCAGCAGCGGCTGTGGGGGGTCTATCTCGACGAGAAGGTGAATTGAGCCGCCCAGCGGCGCGTCGAGATCAATGTGTCTTGCCCGGGCTTGTCCCGGGCATCCACGGAAACAGCCACGGCGTTGTGTGCGGACCTAGCTCTTGCGAGATGACGTCACGCCCGTCAGGAAGGCTCAGACCTTCTTGCGCAGCCGGACCACCATGTCGATCCGAGCGATTTCGTAGCCTTCCGGGACGTCCGGGATCGAGCGCAGCGCCACATGCGAATCGGGAATGTCGATCAGCTCGTGGTTGCTTTCGAGATAGAAATGCTGGTGCGCGGTGACGTTGGTGTCGAAATAGGTCTTGGTGCCGTCGACGCTGACCTGGCGCAACAGGCCGGCATCGGTGAGCTGGTTCAGCGTGTTGTAAACCGTCGCCAGCGACACCGGCACCTTGGCCTGGCTGGCTTCCTCGTACAGCATTTCGGCGGTGAGATGCCGGGCGCCCTTGCCGAACAGCAACCAGCCCAGCGCCATCCGCTGCCGGGTCGGGCGTAGACCGACCGATTGCAGCATTTCATTGACGTCATGCCACGGACAACCGGTCAGCTGCAGCTGAGATCCGGAGCTCTGAGTTACGGCCATGACGGCCTCATCGCTCGAATAGGTCGTACGCTCACCGATGTCCACGTCAGGACCACCCCAATTTGCAGTGCACCAAGTGACTATAGGAAGCATTCGCCCCACATGCAAGCTTTTCGCAACTGGCGCTGTTGTCCAATATGCCTAGCAGACGTGTGACGGAGCCGCTTTGCGGGGGTCACATGGCTATGATAGAGAGCGCGCGACCGCTTCTTGCATTCGGCGAAGCGAAACTGGTCCTGCTGAAGCATTGACCGCATTGAGATAAGAGGCAACGCAGCATGCAGGACCGTCGCTCCAGTTACGACTACGAAGACCTGCTGGCGTGCGGCCGCGGCGAATTGTTCGGCCCGGGCAACGCCCAGCTGCCGCTGCCGCCGATGTTGATGTTCGATCGCATCACGGAGATTTCCGAGAGCGGCGGCGAACACGGCAAGGGCGTGATTCGCGCCGAGCTCGACGTCAATCCGGACCTGTGGTTCTTTGCCTGTCACTTCAAGGGCGATCCGGTAATGCCGGGTTGTCTCGGTCTCGACGCGCTGTGGCAGATGGTCGGGTTCTTCCTCGGCTGGACCGGCGGCGAAGGGCCGGGCCGCGCGCTCGGGCTTGGCGAACTAAAGTTATCCGGCCAAGTGCTGCCGAGCATCCGCAAGATCGTCTATAATATCGACATCAAGCGGGTGATGCGCTCGAAGCTGGTATTGGGCATTGCCGACGGGTGGCTTTCCGCCGACGACACCATTATCTATCGCGCCAAGGATCTGAAAGTCGGCCTGTTCAAGCAGGCCGCCGCACCGCAGCCGGCGTAAACCGAGCTGCTGCCGGCGCGAATGTCCTTCGGACTGGCCGGTTGAGGACGCAAACTTGCTACTAACGACCATGGAATGGACGAGGCGATCATGAGACGGGTTGTCGTCACGGGGATGGGCATTGTCTCCTCGATCGGAAACAATACGCAGGAAGTTCTTGCCAGCCTGCACGACGCCAGATCCGGCATCACCCGCGCCGACAAATACGCGGAATTGGGCTTCCGCTCCCAGGTGCAGGGCGCGCCGACGCTGAATCCGGCCGACGTGGTCGACCGCCGCGCGATGCGCTTCCTCGGCGAGGGCGCGGCGTGGAATCACGTCGCGATGGAACAGGCGCTGCTGGATTCCGGACTGGAACAGTCCGAGGTCTCCAACATCCGCACCGGCATCATCATGGGCTCCGGCGGACCGTCGGCGCGCACCATCGTCGAGGCCGCCGACATCACCCGCACCAAGGGCCCGAAGCGGGTCGGCCCGTTCGCGGTGCCGAAGGCGATGTCGTCGACGGCGTCGGCGACGCTCGCCACCTGGTTCAAGATCAAGGGCGTCAACTATTCGATCTCCTCGGCCTGCGCGACCTCGAATCACTGCATCGGCAATGCCTACGAGATGATCCAGTGGAACAAGCAGGACATCGTGTTCGCCGGCGGCTGCGAAGAACTCGACTGGTCGCTGTCGGTGCTGTTCGACGCGATGGGCGCGATGTCGTCGAAGTACAACGACACGCCGTCGACCGCGTCGCGGCCCTATGACGTCAGCCGCGACGGCTTCGTCATCGCCGGTGGCGCCGGTGTCGTGGTGCTCGAAGAGCTGGAGCATGCGAAGGCGCGCGGCGCCAAGATTTACGGCGAGATCGTCGGCTATGGCGCGACCTCGGATGGCTACGACATGGTGGCGCCGTCCGGCGAGGGCGCCGAGCGCTGCATGAAGATGGCGCTCGCCACCGTCGATACCAAGGTCGACTACATCAATCCGCACGCGACTTCGACGCCGGCCGGCGATCCGCCGGAAATGCAGGCGATCCGCAACGTGTTCGGCACCGGCGACAAATGTCCGCCGATTTCGGCGACCAAGGCGCTGACCGGGCATTCGCTCGGCGCGACCGGGGTGCAGGAGGCGATCTATTCGCTGCTGATGATGCAGAACGGCTTCATCTGCGAAAGCGCCAACATCACCGAACTCGATCCGGTGTTCGCCGACATGCCGATCGTGCGCAAGCGCATCGACAATGTGAAGGTGGGCACCGTGCTGTCGAACTCGTTCGGGTTCGGCGGCACCAACGCCACGCTGGTGTTCAAGCGGATGGATGCGTGATTTTTTCTAACCTCTCCCCGCTTTGGGGAGAGTTTGGCATCGGGCGTCGGCCGGGTGCCAAGCGAGAGCGACAGGTCTGAATTCACCGTCATGGCCGGGCTCGACCCGGCCATCCACGTCTTGATCCACACATGGTCCGATAGACGTGGGTGCCCGGGACAAGCCCGGGCATGACGAAACAGAGAGCGGTAGACGATGCAGGGACTGATGCAGGGCAAGCGCGGCCTGATCATGGGCGTCGCCAACAATCATTCGATCGCCTGGGGGATCGCCAAGACGCTGGCCGCGCACGGTGCCGAACTCGCCTTCACCTATCAGGGCGAAGCGCTCGGCAAGCGGGTCAAACCGCTGGCGCAATCGCTCGACGCCGAACTGGTGCTGCCCTGTGACGTCGAGGACCTCGCCAGCGTCGACGCGGTGTTCGACACGCTGCGCGACAAATGGGGCCGACTCGACTTCCTGGTTCACGCCATCGGATTTTCCGACAAGAACGAGCTGAAGGGCCGTTACGCCGACACCACGCGGGCGAACTTCTCCCGCACCATGGTGATCTCCTGCTTCTCCTTCACCGAATTGGCGAAGCGCGCCGCCGAGCTGATGCCGGACACCGGCGGCTCGATCATCACTCTCACTTATGGCGGCTCCACCCGGGTGATGCCGAACTACAATGTGATGGGCGTGGCGAAGGCCGCGCTGGAAGCCAGCGTGCGCTATCTGGCGGCTGATTTCGGCCCGCGCGCGATCCGCGTCAACGCGATCTCGGCGGGACCGATCCGGACCCTGGCGGGCGCCGGCATCGCCGACGCGCGGCAGATGTTCAACTACCAGATGCGCCACGCGCCGCTGCGCCGCACGGTGAGCATCGAGGAAGTCGGCGGTTCGGCGCTGTATCTGTTGTCGGACCTGTCGACCGGCGTCACCGGCGACGTCCACTTCGTCGATTCCGGCTACAACATCATCTCGATGCCGCACCCCGAGGCGTTGAAGATGGTCGACGAAGCCGAGACCGCCGCCGAGCAACGCGCCGCGCAGCAGGCGGCGAAGTAATTTTCTTGCATCCCCGAGCACGGCTCTCGTTCTGAGGAGCCTGCCGTAACCTACAGGGCACGGCCCTCATCCTGAGGAGCCGCGCGACTTCGCGCGGCGTCTCGAAGGATGGGATTGTGTCGCCTCACGGTTCGAGACGGCGCGAAGATGCGCCTCCTCACCATGAGGGCGCAGTGCGGGCGGCGCTTCAGAAGGCAGATTTCAGTTCTTCTCGCCCTCGGTCAGCACGGTGGCTCGCTGGAAGGCGGGGCGCGCCGCGCACAGATCGAGATAGCGCTCGAATGACGGCCGTGACGGCACCATCTTGAACTGCCGCACCGCGAAATTCAGCCCCGAGCAGATCACGATGTCGGCGGCGGAAAATTCCTCGCCGAGAATCCACGGCCCCTGCTGCAGCGCGTGGTCGAGCACGTCGAACACCCGCTGCGCGTCGCCCCAGCCCGCGGCGACCGAATTCAGCTCGATCTTGGTGGCGATCTGCACCATCGCGGGCTCGATGCAGCTCGGCGCGAAGAACAGCCAGTACAGGTATTTGGCGCGGCGCACGTCGCCGAGCGGCGGCGCCAGCTTGGCCTTTGGATAGCGCTCGGCCACATAGGCGCAGATCGCCGCCGACTCGGCCAGCGTCGCCTCGCCGTCCTCGAGCGCCGGCACCTTGCCCATCGGATTGACCGCGAGGAATTCCAGCGTGCGCTGCGCGCCCTTGGAAATGTCGATCAGCACCCGCTCATAGGGCTCGCCGGTCTCCTCCAGCAGCCACAGCGCCGAGAACGACCGCGACCGCGGCGACCAGTACAGTTTCATCATGGCGCTGTCCCCGACGCTATGTGGCATTTGAATCGAGACGAGTTGTGCGAAGATTCGGCCACGCGTGCAAGCGCTCAAGCGGCGATCGCAGTCATGGTCACGTTTGCCTTCGGGATGGTGACAGCGTCGCCGCGTCGGCAGCGCGCTCCCTCCCCCCTTGCGGGGGAGGGTCGGGGAGGGGGGTAACCACAAGCGCAGGATTCGCGGCCCCCCACCCCCGACCCTCCCCCGCAAGGGGGAGGGGAGCAGGGACGTTGCGATTTGGTGGGGGCAGCGCGCCGACAAAAAGCCCGCGGGCTTGCGCCATGCGGGCCGTCTCGGATTTCCGATGTCATGGCGACCGGCGGATCGCTCCGCCGGCCGCATGGTCGTCGATCAGTGCAGGTCGAACCGATCCGCGTTCATCACCTTGGTCCAGGCGGCGACGAAGTCCTTGACGAACTTCGTCTTGGAATCCGCCTGGGCATAGACTTCCGCCAGCGCGCGCAGCTGCGAGTGCGAGCCGAAGATCAGATCGACGCGAGTGCCGGTCCACTTCACCTCGTTGGTCTTGCGGTCGCGGCCTTCGTACACGCCTTCGGTGCCGGCGGACGGCTGCCATTGCGTGTTCATGTCGAGCAGGTTGACGAAGAAGTCGTTGCTCAGCGTCTCCGGCTTCTTGGTGAAGACGCCATGCGCCGGCTGTCCGTTCTTCAGCACCCGCAGGCCGCCGACCAGCACCGTCATCTCGGGCGCCGTCAGCGTCAGTAGTTCCGCCCGATCCACCAACTGCTCCTCGGGGGACTGGCGCTGCTTGCCACGGACGTAGTTGCGGAAACCGTCGACGGTGAGCTCCAATGGCGCGAAGGATTCGACGTCGGTCTGCTCCTGCGAGGCGTCCATGCAGCCCGGCGTGAACGGCACCGTCACATCGGTCCCGGCGTCCTTCGCGGCCTTCTCGATCGCGGCGGCGCCGCCGAGAATGATCAGGTCGGCGAGCGAGACTTTCTTGCTGGTCTGCGAAGCGTTGAATTCCTTCTGGATCGCTTCGAGCTTGGAGAGCACCGTGGCCAGCTGGGCCGGCTGGTTGACCTCCCAATCCTTCTGCGGGGCGAGGCGAATCCGCGCGCCATTGGCGCCGCCGCGCTTGTCGGAGCCGCGGAACGTCGAGGCCGACGCCCAGGCGGTGGTGACCAATTGCGACACCGACAGACCGGAGGCGAGGATCTTCGCCTTCAGCGCGGCGATGTCCTGATCGCCGATCAGTTCATGATCGACCGCCGGAATCGGATCCTGCCAGATCAGCTCTTCCTTCGGAACTTCCGGGCCGAGGTAGCGCACGATCGGACCCATGTCGCGATGCGTGAGCTTGTACCAGGCCCGCGCAAAAGCGTCGGCGAACTGATCCGGGTTTTCGTGGAAGCGCCGCGAGATCTTCTCGTAGATCGGGTCGACCTTCAAGGCGAGGTCGGTTGTCAGCATCGACGGCGCGTGGCGCTTGGTCGGATCGTGCGCATCCGGCACGCTATTGGCGCCGCCGCCGTGCTTCGGCGTCCACTGATGCGCGCCGGCCGGGCTCTTGGTCAGTTCCCATTCGTAGCCGAACAGGTTCCAGAAGAAGTTGTTGCTCCACTTCGTCGGCGTCGTGGTCCAGATCACTTCGAGGCCCGAGCCGATGGCGTCGTCGCCCTTGCCGGTGCCGAAGGCGTTCTGCCAGCCAAGGCCCTGCAGTTCGATGCCGGCAGCTTCCGGCTCCGGTCCGACCAGTGACGCGTCGCCGGCGCCGTGGGTCTTGCCGAAGGTGTGACCGCCGGCGATCAGCGCCACGGTTTCTTCGTCGTTCATCGCCATCCGGCCGAAGGTGTCGCGAATATCCTTGGCGGCGGCGAGCGGATCCGGCTTGCCGTTCGGACCTTCCGGATTGACGTAGATCAGGCCCATCTGCACCGCGGCGAGCGGATTATCGAGATCGCGGTCGCCGGAGTAGCGCTCGTCGGCCAGCCATTTGCCTTCGGGGCCCCAGTAGATGTCCTGTTCGGGTTCCCAAACGTCGGCGCGGCCGCCGCCGAAGCCGAAGGTCTTGAAGCCCATCGATTCCAGCGCAACGTTGCCGGTGAGAATCATCAGATCGGCCCAGGAGATTTTCTGGCCGTATTTCTGCTTGATCGGCCACAACAGCCGGCGCGCCTTGTCGAGGTTGACGTTGTCCGGCCAGCTGTTGAGCGGCGCGAAACGCTGCTGCCCGCCGCCGCCACCGCCGCGGCCGTCGCCGATCCGGTAGGTGCCGGCGCTGTGCCACGCCATCCGGACGAACAGCGGCCCGTAATGGCCGAAGTCGGCCGGCCACCACTCCTGCGAGTCGGTCATCAGCGCGGTGAGATCCTTCTTCAGCGCCGCGAGGTCGAGCTTCTTGAATTCCTCGGCGTAGTTGAACGCTTCGCCCAACGGATTGGACAACGGCGAGTGCTGGTGCAGAACCGAGAGATCGAGCTGGTTCGGCCACCAGTCGCGGTTGGCCCTTGCGGCCGTCGCGTGCGCGACCGGGCATTTGCCGGCGCTGTCGTCAGTCTTTCCGTCCATGGGTCTCTCCGATCGTGGTTTGTGATGGTGTTTGTGTTGGTCCGTGGCTGGCCGTTATCGATTCAGGCGGAGCGGGCCGGCGGCATGCGGCCTCGGCATATCGTCTGATGATGATGATGTGTTGACCGGTGGCCCCCGCCGACGCGGCGATCGTCGGGAACCCGGCGAGCCGCAATCTGGAACAAATCGATCATCAGGTCCAGTCGATTTGCATTGTTTCAGCGATCAGATTAATTTATCGGCCATGGTGACACTCCGACAGCTCCGCTACCTCTCCGCGCTCGCCAAGCACGGCCATTTTGGCCGCGCTGCGGAAGCCTGCGCGGTGACCCAGCCGGCGCTGTCGATGCAGATCGGCGATCTGGAGCGCACGCTCGGGGTCAAGGTGGTGGAACGCCGGCCCGGCGAGGTGATCCTGACCGATGCCGGCCGGGAGATCGCGCGGCGCGGCGACGACGTGCTGACGGCGTCGCGTGACCTGGTGGATTTCGCCCGGCATCGCGGCAAGCCTCTGACCGGGCGGCTGACGCTCGGGGTGATCCCGTCGCTGGCGCCGTATCTGCTGCCGAAGATTTTGCCGGCGCTGCAGCGGGGGTTTCCGGAATTGCGGCTGGAGCTGCGCGAAAGCCAGACCCGGCAGCTGGTCGGCGACATCAAAAGTGGCGTGCTCGACGCCGCGCTGCTGGCGCTGCCGGCCGGCGATTCCGACCTCGACGCGATCGCGCTGTTCGAAGATCTGTTTCTGCTGGCGGTGCCGGCCGACGACCCGCGGCCGGAAGCGGTGCCGGTCGCGGTGGACGGGATCGATCAGTCCCGGCTGATCCTGCTTGAAGACGGCCATTGCCTGCGCGACCAGGCGCTC
Source organism: Rhodopseudomonas sp. (assembly GCF_013377015.1). Classification (GTDB taxonomy): domain Bacteria; phylum Pseudomonadota; class Alphaproteobacteria; order Rhizobiales; family Xanthobacteraceae; genus JARJEH01. The sequence continues at coordinate 119,357 of NZ_JACABA010000006.1, forward strand.
GCCTTCTGCGCCACCGCGCGTCGCCGCGACGGCTCTGCCGGCGCCATGACGTTCGGGGCCTCGAGCCTGACCACGGTGATCCAGATGGTCGCCGGCGGCTATGGCATGACGCTGATCCCGCAGATCGCGGCCGAGGTCGAGCGCCGCGACCAGCGGGTGAAATTCCTGCGCCTGCGGCCGCCGCAGCCCGGCCGCAGCATCGGCCTGGTGTTTCGCAAGACCTCGCCGCGCAAGGCCGACTTCGGGGCGCTGGGCGACGTTGTGAAAGGGTGCGTGGAGGAATCGGGTTGCCGGCCGGTGCCGCCGGGGCGAAAGCCGCCGCCCGCTCAGAACCGAGCGGACAGTGCCAGCGAGCCGTAGAGCGACGACGATTTCGGCTGGGTGGTGTATTCGCGCGAGCGGCGGATCACCGTGGCAGTCGCGCCGAAGCCGGACTGGCTGAACAATTCGGCGCCCGCGATCAGGTCGTAGACGAAGACCTCGCGGGTTACGCTCAAGCTGTCCTGGAAGGTGTTGCCGTCGAGGAAGATGTTGCGGGCCACCCCGCGGGCCTGGGCGCCGGCGAACAGGTCGAAGCCCCAGAACGGCGCATCGGGATTGGGGCTGATGAAGTTCGCGCCGGTGATGCCCGGCCGCATCACGGTCGGGCCCCAGGTGGTGGAGAGCGAGCGGCCGATTCGCGCGATCGCGCCGACTTCGCCATAGGTGAAGACGTTGCCGCCGGTGAAGCCGATCGACGGAATGAAATCGACGCCATAGCCGCCGCCGAATTCGGTGCCGAATTTCCAGCGGCGATCCCACGCCAGCAGGAAGCCGGGCTCATTGTGCAGCTCGTAGCCGTTGATGAACGGCGCGGTCTGGCTCAGCAGCCGGTGGAACGAACTCTGAACTGCATTGGCGAGCGAGGCCGAGCCGCCGACCGCGCCGACCTGGAACTCGAACGAATCGAGCTGCCGTCGGCCAGTTTCCTGCGCAACGTTGAATCCGGTGTAGAGCCAGCCGCCAAACGGCCGGTCGACTCCCGGGATGCGGGGGGTGCGCACGGTGGTATGATCCGGGGTGTAGATGCTCTGGGCCAGCGCGATCCATTCGAACTGCTGCTTGACCGGCCCGCCCGGCGCGCCGAACGTGATCAGCCCCGGACTGACGAAGTCGAACGCCTTGCCGGCGAGAATGTCGCGCGAGAAATCATCGAACACGAAGGACAGCCGGAAACCGTCGCTGTAATCGCGATCGGTGTCGCCGATGGCGTCATTTTCCCAATTGAATACGGCGCGCTGCGCCAGCGCCTGGCTCGAAGCCAGCAAGGCGGCGGCAACAACAGCGATACGAGTCCAGCCGAGACGCATGCAAATTCTCAAAGCTTCCAGTATCCGCACTTTTGAGCCAACCATCCGGTTCGGGCAAGCGCAAAAGCGGCGGCGCCGCCGCAATCCGGGGGTTGCTCGCGCGGCGTGGCCGCGCGGCAACAAATTGCCGGCCGTCAGCGCCGCCGACGGGACCCTGGTTGCAACTTGCTCGCAGCCACCCAGCTGCCGCGCCATCGCGGTGCGGGGCGCGGTCAGCGCCGGCGCTCCGCGCGGCTGAAATTGCTGAGATGGCCCTCGCGCGCGGCGCGGGCGCGGGCGGATTTCGCCAGCGCGCCGCTTTTGCCGGGCGGGGCCGGGCGCGACACCAGGCGGGTCAGTTTCCGGCTGTCGCAGGCGGGACAGCGCGGTCGTTCCGACAGGCCGACCAGCAATTCGACCTCGCTGTCGCAATCCGCACAATGAAACCCGTAAAGCGGCATCGCCGCGCCTCCTGCTGAACCCGATGCGAGCAGCGAAGCAGGAATTGGACCAGCCGCCCACATCTCCCAGGCAGAGCCGGGCCGAAGTTGAGGCCGGCCGGGCACAGCTAGCGCTTCAGGGCGGCGGTCGGATCGGCGCCGATTCCCGGATTGATCGACAGCTGCGCCCCCGCGCTGCCGCCGGCCTCATAGGCCGTCATCGATACCGTCCGGCCGGTGCCGCGCGTCGCGCGCAGCTTGAGGTCGAGCTTGTCGAACTCGTCATCGACCACCGCGGACTTCAGCACCACGAGGCCGCGGCCGGCGCCGTCATTGACCTTGTCGCGCGCGGCCTTCATCGCCACCAGTCTGTCGCCGATCGAAACCACCATGCCGAACGTGAAGGACGCGTTGGCGAGATGGCGGTCCTGGTGCCGGAACCGGCGATAGTCCGCACTGGTCTTGTAGCGGCCGAGTTCGGAGCGCACCGCGGCGTCGATTAGTTCGGTCAGATAATGCGCGACCTCGATGTCGGAGCGCAGCCCGAAATACACGTAGCGATTCTCGCCGGCGGGGTTCTTTTCGCGCCAGACCCGGCAATCGCAAAAATGCGCGATCGCGCCGACGCAATCGTCGAGCGGAATCCGCTTCTTGCGAAAGGTCTCGAAGCTGATCTGCTCGCACGGGGTCTCGCGAATCTCGACGTCGCTCAGCGACAGATCGTGCCGATCCAGCAGTTCGGCGACCTTGGCGGCCGCCGACAACGCCTCCTCCTCGGTACAGCCGTTGGCGATGGTCTTGCCACGCAACGCCTGGATTCGGGTCTTGAGCTTGTCGAGCGCGGCGAGATGGGATGGGTTGGACACCGATACCTTTTTCTGAAGAATCCGCGATTCCGGTGAGGTCCGCGACCGGTAGCCGGTTCAGGTGTCTGAAGCACTTACCAAAGCCAGCAACTCCTGGCCATAATGTTCCAGCTTCTTGTCGCCGATGCCCGGAATGCCGCGCAATTGCGCTAGCGTAGTCGGCCGCGTCGCCGCGATGCCGTCGATGGTGGCGTCGTGCAGCACCACATAGGCAGGCACGCCGCGGGTGCGCGCCACGTCGGAGCGCCAGGCCTTCAGCCTTGCGAACAGGCCCGCATCGCCGGTGCCGCGCGTAGCCGCGGCCGGCGCCAGATCGCCGCGTCGCGACTTGCCGCGCGGCGGGCGGGCGCTGGCGACCTGCTCGCGCAGCATCACCTCGGTCTCGCCCTTCAGCACGCCGCGCGAACTGTCGGTCAGCTTCAGCGCGCCGAACGCTTCGCTGTCCGGCTTGAGGTGACCGAGCGCCACCAATTGCCGCATCACCGCGCGCCATTGCTTCTCGTTCAGCTCGGCGCCGATCCCGAACACCGACAATCTGTCGTGGCCGAATTGCGTGACCTTTTCGGTGACGCGGCCGATCAGCACGTCGATCAGATGTATCGCGCCGAAACGCTGCCCGGTGCGATAGGCGCAGGACAGCAGCTTCTGCGCCGCGACGCTGCCGTTCCAGACCTTCGGCGGGTTGAGGCAATTGTCGCAATTGCCGCAATTGGTGCCGGTGGTTTCCTCGCCGAAATAGCCGAGCAGCCGGTCGCGCCGGCAATGCGTGGTTTCGCACAGCCCGACCAGCGCATCGAGCTTGCCGATAGACACCCGCTTGAAGGCTTCGGCGCCGCTGGATTCGTCGATCATCCGGCGCTGCTGCACGATGTCGGACAGGCCATAGGCCATCCAGGCGTCGGACGGCTTGCCGTCGCGGCCGGCGCGGCCGGTCTCCTGATAGTAAGCCTCGATGCTCTTCGGCAGATCGAGATGCGCGACGAAGCGGACGTCGGGCTTGTCGATGCCCATGCCGAACGCCACGGTGGCGACCATGACGATGCCGTCTTCGTTGATGAAACGGTCCTGGTTGCGGGCGCGTGTGGCGGCGTCGAGCCCGGCGTGATAGGGCAGCGCGTGAATCCCGAATTTGGTCAGCGTCGCCGCGGTATCCTCGACCTTGGCGCGCGACAGGCAATAGACGATGCCGGCGTCGCCGGCGTGGCGGTCCTCGATGAAGGCTTTCAGCTGCGCCGGTGCGCTCTGCTTGTCGACGATCTCGTAGCGGATGTTGGGGCGGTCGAAGCTGGCGACGAAATGCGGCGCGTCGGTGAGCCCGAGCCGTTCGGCGATCTCGCGCCGGGTGAGCTCGTCGGCGGTGGCAGTCAGCGCGATCCGCGGCACGTTGGGGAATTTCTCCGCAATCGCCGACAGGCCGATATATTCCGGGCGGAAATCGTGGCCCCATTGCGATACGCAATGCGCCTCGTCGATCGCAAACAGCGCGATCTCGGCGCGACCGAGCATCGCTAGGCAGCGCGGCGTCAAGAGTCGCTCCGGCGCGACATAGAGCAGGTCCAACTCGCCGGCCAGCAATTGCTGCTCGACCGCGTTGGCCTCGTCCCACGACAGCGACGAATTCAGCACCGCCGCCCGGACCCCGGCCTCGAGCAGGCCGGCGACCTGGTCGCGCATCAGCGCGATCAGCGGCGAAACCACGATGCCGCAGCCCGGGCGCAGCAGCGACGGTAATTGATAGCACAGCGACTTGCCGCCGCCGGTCGGCATCAGCACCAAACAATCGCCGCCGGAGGCGACGTGGCGGACGATCTGTTCCTGGCTGCCGCGGAACCCGGGCAGGCCGAACACGTGGTTCAGCGCCGAGAGGGCAGTGGTGGCAAGATCGTCGTCAGGACGGCGAGCGGCGGAGAGGGTCATGCGGACGGGCGTTCGAACGAGGTCATGCCGAACCATACCCTAACGGCAGAGATTCGCTCACAGTCTCGGCCAAAAATGCGCGGCATCTTCGATCAGGCGCTGAGGACGAACATCCTCATCCTTCGAGACACCCGGCTCCGCCTGCGGCTATGCCGGGCTCCTCAGGATGAGGTCCAGCCTCGGCGGTACGCCCGTGCCCTCATGGTGAGGTCCAGCCACGCGGGACGTCTGTGCCCTCATGGTGAGGAGCGCGCCTTTTGGCGCGCGTCTCGAACCATGACCTGTTCTGCGACGACTCTCGGCGACTTTCGCGCCTAGCCTGCCGCCCTCAAGCTTCACACGATCCGTGTCTCCTTGCTGCCCCAATATTTGTCGCGCAGCAGGCGCTTGTAGAGCTTGCCGGTCGGCAGTCGCGGCAGCTCTTCCTCGAAATCGATCGAGCGCGGCACCTTCTGGCGCGACAGCGACAGGCCGCAGAACGCGATCAGTTCCTGGGCGAAGTCGGGGCCGACATCGACACCCGGCATTGGCTGCACCACGGCTTTCACCTCCTCGCCGAGGTCCTCATTGGGCACGCCGAATACCGCGGCGTCGGCGACCTTGGGATGGGTGATCAGCAAATTCTCGCATTCCTGCGGATAGATGTTCACCCCGCCGGAGATGATCATGAAGGTGGTGCGGTCGGTGAGATGCAGGAAGCCGTCGGCATCCACATAGCCGACGTCGCCGACGGTGCTCATGCTGCCGTCGGGTGAACGGGTCTCAGCGGTGCGGGCGGGATCGTTGAAATATTCGAACGGCGTCGCGGTCTTGAACCAGATCTGGCCCGGCGTCAGCGGCGGCGACGGCTGCATCCGGTCGTCGAGAATGTGCAGATCGCCGAGCATCACCTTGCCGACCGTGCCCCGGTGCGCCAGCCATTCGGCGCTGTCGCAGGCGGTGAAGCCGAGCCCCTCGGTGGCGCCGTAATATTCGTGGATGATCGGGCCCCACCATTTGATCATCTCTTCCTTGACCTGCGGCGGGCAGGGCGCGGCGGCATGGACCGCGGTCTCCAGCGTTGAGAGGTCATAGCGTGTCCGTACCGCCTCCGGCAGCTTCAGCATCCGCGAGAACATCGTCGGCACCAGCTGGCTGTGGGTGATTTTGTATTTCTCGATCAGCGCCAGATACTGCTCCGGATCGAAATGCTCCATGATGATCGCGGTGCCGCCGGTGCGGATCACCAGGCTGACGGCGGCCTGCGGCGCCGAGTGATACAGCGGCGCCGGCGACAGATAGATCATGCCGTCGCGATAGCGCCACAGCTGCTGCAGAAAGTGGAACAGCGGCAAGGGCTGCGTCGGCGGCTGCTCCGGCAGCGGCCGCACGATGCCTTTCGGCCGCCCGGTGGTGCCGGAGGAATACAGCATCGGGGTGCCGAGGCTTTCATCGGCGATCGGGGTGTCGGGCAGGTCTTTCGTGGCCTCGGCCAGGTCGACGATGCGGTCGCTTTCGCCCGGGCCGTCAACCACGATGCAGAGGCTGACATTCGGGCACTGCTTCAGCGCCTCGCGGGCGACATCGAGTTTGGCGGTCGAGGTGATCAGCACGCGGGATTCGCTGTTGTTGACGATATAGGCGAGTTCGCCCGGCGTCAGATAGGAATTGACGCAGGTGTAGTACAGGCCGGCGCGTTCGCCTGCACCGCAGGCCTCGAGGTAGCGGTTGTTGTTCTCCATGAAGATCGAGTAGTGGTCGAGCCGCTTCAACCCGGCCTTGCGCAGCAGATGCGCCAATTTGTTGCTGCGGGCCTCGAGCTCGGCGTAGCTCACGGTTTCGCCGGTCGAGGCCATGATGAAGGCGGGGTGATCGGGGCGGTCCTTGGCGTGAATGCCGGTATACATGCTGGCCTCCTTCGGTTACGCGGCGAGAGCGAGGATTTCGCGCACCTGCGCGGGTCCGTCGATCGGGCGCGGATTGCGCGGGATCCATGGCGTGCCCATCGCCTGCTCGGCGATGCGCTCGAAATGCTCGGGTCCGACATTCACTTCGCGCAACGAGCGCGGCATGCCGAGGCCGCGGATCAGCGCGTCGAGCAATTCGCCGGCGTCCTTGCCGGGATACCCCATCGCGCTCGCGACCAGCGCCTGACGCTCGGCATTGGCTGACTTGTTCCAGCGCATCACTGCCGGCAGCATCACGCAGGAAGTGTGGCCGTGCGGCACTTCGAATACCGCGCCGAGCACATAGCCGATGCCGTGGCTGGCGCCCATCGGCACGCCGGTCGATAGCGGCCCCATCGACAGCCAGGTGCCGAACTGGCAGCCGAGCCGCGCGTCGAGATCGGTCGGATCGGCCTTCACCCGCGGCAGGCCCCGCGCCAGAAGCGCCAGCCCCTTCAGCGCCTGGGCGTCGCCGTAGGGATGCGCCTCGCGCGAGCAGATGCCCTCGACGCAATGATCGACCGCGCGGATCCCGGTCGACAGGAACAGCCATTCCGGGGTGTGCACGGTGATGGCGGGATCGAGAATCGCGGCGCGCGGCATCACCAGCGGATGCGCCAGCCGTTCCTTGACGTGGGTCGCCTCGTTGGTGACGCCCGCGATGGCGCTGAACTCGCCGCCCGAAATCGTCGTCGGCACGCTGATCTGCCGGACCTTGGGCGCGACAGGCGCGGTGACATTGCGGACGCGGTCGATGTCGGCAACGCTGCGGATGTCGTTGGCGAGGCAGATCTGCACCGCCTTGGCGCCGTCGGTGATCGACCCGCCGCCGACCGTGACGATCAAGTCGGCGTCGGTGGCGCGAGCCTGCTCGGCGGCGGCGATCACCGCGGTGCGTGGCGTATGCGCCGGCATCGCATCGAACACCGCCACGCAGCGGGCGCCGAGCGCGTCGCGGATTTTGGCGATTTCGTCGGTCTGCCGGTTTAGCGTCCCGCTGACCATCAGAATGGCGCGGTTGGCGCCGATCCGGTCCATCTGCCCGACGATCGCAGCCGCGGCCGGCTGCCCGAATACCACTTCCTCCATGGCGCCAAACACGACGCGTCCCGTTTGCACGTTGGTTCACTCCCTGCGCGGCCAAATTTGCGAGGCCTTCGCAGCAATCTAGTATGACCGCGGCGGCCGCGGGAACAGAAAAATCGTCGCGGTGGATTGGATGCGCCGCGCCACGTCATTGCATCTGCCGCATGCGACGTTTGGCGGATCCGCCGGAATTCGGGGTTGTGGATGCGCGTCCCGCATGTTGAATGCGCTTGGCAACAACAGGGGACATGGCATGACCAGGGCGGTGCTGGGCATTATCGGCGGATCCGGCATTTACGACTTGCCGGGACTGGAAGACGTCCGCGACGAGGCAATCAAGAGCCCGTGGGGCGAGCCGTCGGCGCCGGTGCGGCACGGCAGCATCGCCGGGCTGCCGATCGTGTTCCTGCCGCGCCACGACAAGGGCCACCGGCTGTCGCCCTCCGACATCAATTACCGCGCCAATATCGATGTACTGAAGCGCGCCGGGGTCACCGACCTGATCTCGCTGTCGGCCTGCGGCTCGTTCAAGGAAGAATTGCCGCCCGGCACCTTCGTGCTGGTCGACCAGTTCGTCGACCGCACCCACAAGCGCGAGAGCTCGTTCTTCGGCAAGGGCTGCGTCGCCCATGTCTCGATGGCGCATCCGGTCAGCCCGCGGCTGCGGATTCATCTCGCCGCCGCCGCCGAGGCCGAGGGCATCGCGATGGTGCGCGGCGGCACCTACCTGTGCATGGAAGGCCCGCAATTCTCCAGCTACGCCGAGAGCATCACCTACAAGCAGGCCGGCTATTCGGTGATCGGCATGACCAACATGCCGGAGGCCAAGCTCGCCCGCGAGGCCGAGATCTGCTACGCCAGCGTGGCGATGGTGACCGATTTCGATTGTTGGCATCCCGACCATGACGCCGTCACGGTGCAGGACATCATCCGGGTGCTGAGCTCGAACGCCGAAAAGGCCAAGAGCCTGGTGGCGCGGTTCGCCCAGGAATTCCCGCGCCAGCATGAGGAATGCCCGATCGGCTCCGACCGTGCGCTCGACACCGCGATCATCACCCAGCCGGAATATCGCGATCCGGAACTGCTGAAGAAGCTCGACGCGGTCGCGGGTCGAATCCTGAAAGCGTGAGGGCGTCATGAAGGTCGACGGCAAGCATATCCGTAGCATCTGGCTGGAGCCCGATGGCGTCACCGTCGGGGCGATCGACCAGCGCCGGCTGCCGCATGAATTCGTGGTGGCGCGGCTCGCTACTTGCGCCGACGCGGCTGAGGCGATTCGCTCGATGCTGGTGCGCGGCGCGCCGCTGATCGGCGCCACCGCGGCCTATGGCATGGCGCTGGCGATGCGCGAGGACGGCTCCGACGCCGCGCTCGACCGCGCCTATGCGACGCTGATCGCGACCCGGCCGACCGCGATCAATCTGAAATGGGCGCTCGACGCCATGCACGCCGTGCTGCGGCCGCTTGCGCCGGCGGAGCGCGTAGCTGCGGCCTATGCGCGCGCCGGTGCCATCGCCGAGGACGATATCGCGATCAACCAGGGCATCGCCCATAACGGCCTGGCGCTGATCGAGATGATCAAGGCCTGCAAGAAGCCGGGCGAGCGCGTCAACGTGCTGACCCATTGCAATGCCGGCTGGCTCGCCACCGTCGACTGGGGCACCGCCACCGCGCCGATCTATCTGGCGCATGACAACGGCATCGATCTCCACGTCTGGGTCGACGAGACAAGGCCGCGCAACCAGGGCGCCTCGCTGACGGCCTGGGAGCTCGGCCATCACGGCGTGCCCCATACCGTGATCCCCGACAATACCGGCGGCCATCTGATGCAGCACGGCATGGTCGATCTCTGCATCGTCGGCACCGACCGGGTCACCGCCGACGGCGACGTCTGCAACAAGATCGGCACTTACCTGAAGGCGCTGGCCGCCCGCGACAATGGCGTGCCGTTCTATGTCGCGCTGCCGTCGCCGACCATCGATTTCACCATTCGCGACGGCATTCTGGAAATCCCGATCGAACAGCGCGAGGCTTCCGAGGTGACCCACATGACCGGGCGCACCGACGATGGCCGGATCGAAACCGTCCGCGTGGTCCCGGCGGGGTCGCCGGTAGCGAATTACGGCTTCGACGTCACCCCGTCGCGGCTGGTGACCGGGCTGATCACCGAACGCGGCGTGCTGAAGGCTGAGCGCGGCGCGCTCGCCGCCGCGTTCCCCGAGCGCGTCGTGCGTCGTCAGGACGCGCTGCGGGCGTAGCCTGCGCGATTCGATAGTACTGCGTCGATCGCACGGCGCATGCTAGTCTTGACCGATCGGACCAGCGAGGACGTCGTGGCATCATGACCGACCAGAACTCAAAGTCGCCGCCGCAACAGCCGCGCTCCGAGCCGGAGATCATTCCGCCGGGCGCGACCCACGATCCGATGGGCACGCGGATCTTCATCGACGAGAATACCAGCCAGCGAATCTATGTCGGAAAAATCGGCCCGCTGGGCGTCATGGGCATAGGGCTGACGCTCGCCGTGGTGATCGCGGTGGTGCTGGTGCTGCTGCTGGGTGCGTTCCTGCTCTGGATCCCGATCGTCGCCGTGTTGGTCGGCGTCGGCCTGGTCGCCGGCGTTCTGCGCAATCTCAAGGGCGGGTAATCTCGGCTGCGCTTGCTACGCCGCCGGTAAGGTCGGAATTTTTCCGCGACCCGTGGAACAGCCGCGCGAAACCGTCCCGGACCCGCACCGAAGCCGGCGGCGCGGTGCCGCCGGCTTCGCCCATGACATTGCTGATGGTCATCGGTCGGTCCCTTACAGCTTGCCGACGATGTCGCCATTGGTCGGATCGACGAACACCTCGACCTCGGCGCCGCTCTTGTCGAGGGTGTAGAATTCGCCGCAGGCTTTCTTCACCTTGCCCTTCTGCACCTTGAAGCCCTGGGCTTCGACCTTGGCCTGCAGCGCCTGCACCGACAGCCACTGGCTTTGCGGCGCCGAGGTGCAGGGCTTGCCCCAGCTGTCGGCGCGGGCGGCGGAGGTGGCGACGAGCAGCGCGGCTGCGGCGGTGATGAGTGCGATCTTGCGCATGATGGGTATCTCCGTTGATGCCCGGCGCACCATGCGGCGGGCGATGTACGGACCATGCGCCCTGTGTGCTGACAGCCGCCTGTTGGCTGCCGTCAGCGAGCCGTCAGGCGGCTGCTACACGGCGTGACCAACCAGTGCGCCGATGGCGGCGCTTGCGGCCATCGCCAGCGCGCCCCAGAAAGTCACCCGCAGCGTCGGCTTCCAAATGCCGGCGCCGCCGACCCGGGCGCTGACGGCGCCGAGCACGGCGAGGCAGACCAGCGACCCGCCCGACACCACCGCGGAGGTCCATCCGGCGGGCGCGAGAAACACGATCGCCAGCGGCAGCGACGCCCCGACCGAAAAGGTCGCGGCGGAAGTCAGCGCCGCCTGCACCGGCCGCGCCACCACATGCGCCGACAGCCCCAGCTCGTCGCGGGCATGCGCCGCAAAGGCGTCCTTGGCCGTGAGCTGCTCGGCGACCTGACGCGCCAAGGCGGGGTCGATGCCGCGTTTGATATAGATTGTTGTGAGCTCGTCGAGTTCGCTCTCGGGCGCTTCGGCGAGTTCACGGCGCTCGCGCGCGAGGTCGGCCGCTTCGGTATCGGCTTGTGAGCTGACCGAGACATATTCGCCGGCGGCCATCGACATTGCGCCGGCGACCAGCCCGGCAACACCTGCGACCAGCACCTCGCTCGACGACGTCGCGGCGGCTGCGACGCCGACCACCAGACTGGCGGTCGAGATGATGCCGTCATTCGCCCCCAGCACGGCGGCGCGTAGCCAGCCGATCCGCTCGATCAGGTGGGTCTCGCGGTGAATCGGATGCATGGCTGGCCTCTTCTCAGTTCATGACGATGGTGACATTCATCAACTCATTGACGAGTCTAGCACGTTTAATCGTCGTCTTCGAAAATGCCGCGCTCGGCCTGCTTGTGGCAGGCCTTGCAGTCGCCCTTGAACTTGGCGCCGTTGCGCGCCAGCGCCGCCGGGGCGACCCGATCGCGCTTCTCGTGCTGGCGCTTCCATGACGGCAGGTCGGTGATGCGGGCCGGCACAGTGTCGGACGCAAGGCCGCGCAGGATGTGACGGTCGGCGGTTTCGGCCGCGTTGGCGGTGAGGTAGTCGGTAATGCGCTTGAGCGTTGCGGCGTCGAGTTCGGCGTTGTCGCCGAAATGATTGCCGAGCGTGGCGGTCATTGCCGACCATGATCGCGCCGGCAGCAGGCCGGCCGGATAGACCATGTGGCAGGCGCCGCATTCCTTGGCGACGACCGGATCCTTCACCGGCGGGATCACCAAGCCATCGGCCATGGCGGGCATGGCGATCAGCGCGGCCACCGGGATTATCAGAAGAGAAAGATGTCGGAAGGTCATGTCGTCCTCATTGCGCCAGAAGAAACACCAGCAGGTCGGACTTTTCCGCCGCTGTGCAGTCGCGACCGAGAACGTCGCGGCAATTGCGCTTGAACCACTTCTCGACATTGGCGGCGTCGCGGAAGCGCGTCGGCGTCACCGACGGCGCCATCGGGTCGATCGGCTTGCCGGCGCGGGTCTGTCCCGGGCGCGTCAGATCGGCGGAATGGCAGGTGACGCAGGATGGGGTGTCGGGCTTGCCGCCGCTCTGCGGCGAAACGAACAGGCTGCGTCCGCGCTCCGCCGACGGCGCCGTGAAGCCAGGCTCGGTGACCGCGGCGGACAGATAGGACTCGAGCACGGCCTGCTGCTGCGGGGAGGCGGCTTCGGCTGCGGTCGCCAGCAGCAGCAAGGCGACGGCCAACAAGTTACGCATCATGGAGATTGTCTCGTGGGCAACGCATGTGGTGGTATAAGCGGTCGGCGGAGGGGGTATCCGCCGACCGCCGGCCAGCTGCTAGGCTCGGCCGGTGCGGCCGAACGGCAGCATGCGGGCCAGCGCACCGTCACGCAGCGCCCACTGGTGCAGCAGCGCCGCCATCGTGTGCAGGCCGACCAGTCCAATCATCACATTGGCCAGCACCTCGTGGACGTCGGCGAGCGAATGCCCGAGCGCGCGATCCGGCGCGATCAGCGGCGCCATGCTGAACAGGCCGAACACCTCGAAGCTGCGGCCCTTGGCGGCCATCATCAGCACGCCGCTGATCGGGATCGCGGCCAGCAACCCATACAGCGCGACCTGCATGGTCTTGGCGGCCAGATATAGCCAGAACGGCCGCTGCAGCGGCTCAACCGCCGGCGCTGCGGTTCGCCACAGCAGCCGGAACGCGGTCAACGCCAAGACCAGCACGCCGAAAGACGCATGCAGATTGACCACCTGCGTTTTGGCGTCACCCTTCGGCATCTCTTCCATCGCCCAACCGGCGACCACCGCAATGACGACGGCGAACAAGGTGGCCCAGTGGATCGCCTGGGTCACCGCGTCATGGCGCTGTGCGGGGGAGGTGAAGAAGCTGGTGTCGGTTGGTGTGTCGGTCATGGCAGGTCACCTGTTGGAGGGTTGCCGCAGGATTCCATAACCGAGCTGACGGCGGTCTGACCGGCCCCGTCAGCGTTCTGTCAGTTTCGCGGCGACCGCGCGTCCGATCCGGTTGATCCATGTCAGCGAGCTGTCAGGCCGGGGTGGCCATAGTGATCGTCCAACCGAGATCGGATCCCTGATGCGCTCGCTTCACCTTGCCTTCGGATTGTGGCTGGTCGCCGCGCCGCTCCATGCCGGCGGCGCCTGGGCCGATTCGCGCGAGGAACACGACTATTCCGACCGTCACGACCGTCATGTCGAACGCTCGGATCACGATGCGGTGCGCGCCGCGGTCGAACGGGGCCAGATCAAGCCGCTCGCCGAACTGCTGGCGATGGTCAAGGACAAGCTGCCCGGCGAGATCACCGGCGTCGAGATCGAGCGCCAGCACGATCGCTGGCTGTACGAATTCCGTGTCATCGACAAGGCCGGCCGGCTGCTCGAAGTCTATGTCGACGCCAACAGCGGCGACATCCAACGCACCAAGGAAAAGTGATGCGGGTGCTGGTGGTCGAGGACGATCGTCGGATCGCGGCGGATCTTGAGCGCGGGCTGCGCGCGGCCGGCTATGTGGTGGAGACTGTCGGCGACGGCGAAGAGGCCTGGTTTCGCGGCGACACCGAGGACTACGCGGCGATTATTCTCGACCTCGGGCTGCCCGGCATGGACGGTCTCGCGGTGCTGAAGCGCTGGCGCGCCAATGATCGCCGCATCCCGGTGCTGATCCTGACCGCGCGCGCGAGCTGGGCCGAGCGGGTCGACGGCATCGACGCCGGTGCCGACGATTACTTGCCGAAGCCGTTCCGGATGGAGGAACTGCTGGCGCGGCTGCGTTCGATCGTGCGGCGTTCCGCCGGACACGCCTCGTCGGTGATCAGCATCGGCGACATCACCTTCGACGAGCGCCAGATGCGGGTGACGGTGCGCGGTTCGCCGGTGGCGTTGTCGCCGCTGGAGTACCGCCTCGCCTCCTACCTGGTGCTGCACCGCGGCCGCGTCGTCTCGCAGCACGAATTGAGCGAGAACATCTACGGCCAGGAGGACGCCCACGATTCCAACGCCGTGGAGGTGCTGGTCGGCCGGGTCCGCAAGAAGCTCGGCGGCGAGTTGATCGAGACTCGTCGCGGCTTCGGCTACATCGTGCCGGGCGCGGACGCATGACGCGAAATTCGCTGCGGCTGCGGCTGATTGCCGGCGGCGCGGCGGCGATCTTGATCGCGCTGAGCGTGGCGGGCGTGGCTCTCACCATCCTGTTCGAGCGTCATGTCACCCGAACCGTCGTCGACGACCTCGAGGTTCACCTCAAACAGTTACTCGGTGGCATCGATGTCGGGCCGGATGGTCGCCTTGTCGTGGCGCGACCGCCGGCCGACCCAAGGTTCGTCGATCCGTTGTCCGGGCTGTACTGGCAGGTCGGCGACGATCGCGATCAATTGCTGCGGTCGCGCTCGTTGTGGGACACCACGCTGTCGTTGCCGATCGACAAGGTCGCGCCGGGGGACGTGCATCACCACGAAGCCCTCGGGCCTGCCGGCGCACGGCTGATGATCGCGGAACGCCAGGTCACGCTGGCGATCGGCGACCGCTCGGTCCCGATCCGCGCCGCGGTGGCGGTCGATCTGGCGCGGGTGTCCGCCGCGGGCATGGCCTTTGCCAGGGATTTGGTGGTCGCGTTGGGTTTGCTGGGCCTGGTGCTGGCGCTCGCCACCTCGGTTCAGGTGACCCTTGGGCTGCGGCCGCTCGACGCGCTGCGCCACGGCATCGCCGACATCCGGTCGGGGCGAAATCGCCGGCTTCCGTCAGGGGTTCCTGCCGAGGTGCTGCCGTTGGTCGAGGAGGTCAACGCGCTGCTCGAAGCGCAGGAGCGCGAGATCGAACGCTCGCGCGGACGCGCCGCCGATCTCGCCCACGGGCTGAAGACGCCGCTGGCGGCGCTGGCCGCCGACGCCGGGCGGCTGCGCGAGCGCGGCGAGATCAAACTCGCGCGCGATATCGAGGCGGTCGGCGACGCCATGAGCCGCCACGTCGATCGCGAATTGGCACGCGCCCGGCTGCGTGGCGAGTCACGGCGCAGCGACGCGGCCGCCGTCGAACTCGCACCATTGGTGCGATCGCTGGTGACGATCCTGTCGCGCACCCCCGCCGGCCAGCGGATCGGCTTTGAGACCCGCATCGCCGAGGAGATCGCGCTGCCGCTGGACCGCACCGATCTCGCCGAGGTGCTGGGCAATCTGCTCGACAACGCCACCCGCCACGCCAAGTCGCTTGTCCGCATCAGCAGTGGGCCCGACGGTCGCTCCGTTTGCATCGAGGATGACGGCGATGGCGTCGCCCCCGAGGCACGCGTCGCGGTGCTGGCGCGCGGCATCCGGCTCGACCAGCGCGGCGAGGGCGCCGGGCTCGGGCTTGCGATCGTGCAGGACGTGCTGGAGGCCTATGGGTGGAGCCTGAGCCTGGAAAGCTCCGGGCTCGGCGGGTTGAAGGCAGTCTGCCGCGCGGCGCCGGAGAATGCCATGCCGGCGCCGATCGCTGGTGGCTAGGTCAGACGCGACGCGATCCCGCTATTCGGCGTGGACGATGACGCCGTACCATCCCAGCCCCTTGTAGGTCTCGTAGCCGGGGGTGGCGTGGAACGCCACCTGGGCGCCGGTGCGGTCGTTGTAGAAGCCGTTGCGTCGGCCGTTCAGCGTCAGCGGCACCCGCTCGGTGAGCAGGCCCTGGCCGTCCGACGCAGCGATCACGCGGAAATCGGAATCCACCAGCAGCACGCGGGCCTTGTCGTCGTCGACGCGAACACCCTCGACGATGGCGCGGGCCTGGGCTTGCCAGTCGAAATGGATCGCCAGCACGCCGAGCGGCTTGCCATTGGCTTTGCCGCCTTCGCGAACGCTGGCGCAATAGGTCGCGACCTGGGCGCCGCCGAGCATCGGCTGCTGTTCGACGTTGCCGGCAACGTAGTCGTCGCCGGACCGCAGTCCGCGCGCGTCACGAAACCATGTCGCGCCGGCGACGTTCGCTCCCTTGACGTCGAAGCGGTCCGGCCGACCGCTGGCCAGTACATTGCCCTTGAGATCGCACAGCCACAGATCGAGATAGACCGTGTAGGCACCCAGGATTACGGCGAGGCGTTCGGAGACATGGGCCACGTTCGCGGCGTTCGGGATGTCGGCACAATCGACCACGGCGGAATCGGTGGCCCACCAGCGCACATCGCAAGTCCGCTCATACAGATTGCGGTCGATCAGTTCGATGGCGTTGAGCGCGAGATCGACCATCCGCTCGCCACGCGCGCGCTCAGTCATCTTCTCGATCGAGTCCATCAGGCTGCCGGTCCGTCGCGTCAGTTGCGATTCCAGGTCGCGCGCAATGGTCTCGACCTGCTGGCCGACATTGCGGACCTCCTGCGCCACCACGGCGAAGCCGGCGCCCTGCGGTCCGGCCCGCGAACTTTCGATCAGCGCGTTCAGCGCCAGCATCTTCATCTGGTTGGTGATGTTCTGAATCGATCGGGTCTTTTCGCAGGCGACCTGGTTGACCTCGGCGGTCAGTCGCGCGATCAGGCCGGAAATGTCGGAATCGTTGTCGTTGCTGTCGGCCGGCGCCGGCGCGAATGCTTGGTTGCTGATGCGTTCAATGGCTGCGACCATCGGCCTTGTCCCTCTAAAGGGCTGTTTTCGGTCTGGCCGGGCACAGCTGAGCGCGTGTGCCGGACAGCATGAGGATGTTTCCGTTTATCGGGGCTCATGGCTAACGCCGATTTAATTTTGCCGGCTGCCACGGAAAGAAACATGTAAGAATACCTGCTGCTTTATTGTGCAATCGGCGTGCATGGTGCTTAGGTAACGCTTACGAAAACGCGATGCGGCCTGCATCGCTCTCGCCAATTGGCCAGCGGGTATAGGAAAACCGGCTTCGCCAATGCCGCGTGGAATCTTGCGCTTCCGCGCGGCGTTGCCATATCGACCGCCGCAATCCATCAATTTTGATTCTGTCCCAGCCATTGAGTGCCATTCCATGACCGATACTGACACCGCCGCCGCCCCGCAGACGCAGCCGTTCCAGGCCGAGGTCGCCGAACTCCTGAACCTGATGGTGCACTCGGTCTATTCCGAGACCGAGATTTTCCTGCGCGAACTGATTTCGAACGCCTCGGACGCGCTCGACAAGCTGCGCTATGAGGCGATCGCCAACCCGGCGCTGATGGCCGATGGCGAGGCGCCGAAAATCCGCATCGTGCCGCGCAAGGCGCCGGACACGCTGACCGTGGTCGACAACGGCATCGGCATGGACCGCCAGGAGCTGATCGACAATCTCGGCACCATCGCCAAGTCCGGCACCAAATCGTTCCTCTCCAAGCTGACCGAGGCCAAGGACGGCGCCGGCCTGATCGGCCAGTTCGGCGTCGGCTTCTATGCAGCCTTCATGGTCGCCGATAATATCGTCGTCACCAGCCGCCGCGCCGGCTCCGGCGAGGCCTGGACCTGGTCGTCGTCGGGCGGCGCCGGCTTCGAGATCGCCCCCGCCTCCGAGGAGGCCGCCGCCCGCGTCAGCCGCGGCACCGAGATCGTGCTGCATCTGAAGCCGGACTGCGCCAAATATCTCGAAGCGTTCGAGATCGAGCGGATCGTCGGCGCCTATTCGGACAACATCCAGTTCCCGATCGAGCTGGTGCCGGAGGAGGGCGAGCCGCGCCAGATCAATTCCGCCAGCGCGCTGTGGCAGCGTTCGAAATCCGAACTCACGGCGGAGGACTACAAGCAGGCATATAAGCAGATCGCCAGCGCCTATGACGAGCCGGCGATGACGCTGCATTACCGCGCCGAGGGCCGGCAATCCTATGCGGTGCTGCTGTTCGCGCCCTCGACCAAGCCGTTCGACCTGTTCGAGCCGCAGCGCAAGGGACATATCAAGCTCTACGTCCGCCGCGTCTTCATCACCGACGACGCCGACCTGCTGCCGCCCTATCTGCGCTTCGTCCGCGGCGTGATCGACTCGGAGGATCTGCCGCTCAACCTGTCGCGCGAGATGCTGCAGAACAATCCGCAGCTGGCGCAGATCCGCAAAGCGGTGACCGGCAAGGTGATCGGCGAATTCGAAAGCCTGAGCGAGAAGGAGCCGGAGACCTTCGCCAAGATCTGGGAGGCGTTCGGCCCGGTGATCAAGGAAGGTATCTACGAGGATTTCGAGCGCCGCGAGAAATTGCTGGCGCTGGCGCAATTCACCACCACCGCCGGCGACAAGCGCACGCTGAAGCAATATGTCGAGGCGCTGAAGCCGAACCAGACCGAGATCTACTACCTGGTCGGCGATTCGATCGAACGGCTGAAGTCGAATCCGAAACTCGAATCCGCGACCGCGCGCGGCATCGAAGTGCTGTTGCTGACCGATCCGGTCGACGCGTTCTGGACCTCGGCACCGCTGGATTTCGGCGGCAAGCCGTTGAAGTCGCTGAGCCAGGGCGATGTCAATTTCGACCTGATCCCGAAGCTCGACGACAGCGCCGAGAAGCCGCCGGAGAGCGCGACCGACGAGGCCAGTATCATCGCGGTGATCAAGGATGCGCTGGGCGACCGCGTCTCCGACGTCAAGGCGTCGCAGCGGCTGACCTCGAGCGCGTCGTGCCTGATCGCCGGTGGCTTCGGTCCCGACCGCGAACTGGAGCGGATGCTGGCCCGCGCCAACAAGGGTGCCGGCAGCAAGCCGATCCTCGAGATCAATCTGCGCCATCCGCTGGTCGCGGCGGTCGGCAACGCCAAGGCCAACGCGGCGGACGCCTCTGACCTGTCGATGCTGCTGTTCGAGCAGGCGCAGATCCTCGACGGCGAATTGCCAGATGATCCCGCGGCGTTCGCGGCGCGGCTGAATCGGCTGGTACTGCTCGGTATTGCGCAACCGCATGGTTAGCAGCGTGATAACAATCACGGTTAGCAAAGGCTGAATGCTCAGGGAATTTTAAGGGTTTCGCGCCAGGCTCAGGCAATCTTGGATTGCCAATAGTTCTGTGTGCGAGTCCCATGCCAAGCAGATTGTCTGCCGCCGTCGGATTGCTTCTCAGCGCCGGCACCGCCGTTGCCGCGGACATGCCCGACCTTCGGTCGCTACCGCCCGCGCCGTGGAGCTGGAGCGGGCTGTATTTCGGCGCCCATATCGGCGGCGGCCTCGGCGCCACCAGCTTTTCCGATGCCGCGGGCGCGGCGATCTACGGCGGCGAGGTTCGCACCCCGGCCGGACTGGCCGGTCTGCAGCTCGGCTATAATTGGCAGATGCCGAACACCCGTTGGGTGGTCAGCGTCGAGGCCGACGTCGCCGCAACCAACGGCAACGGCACCAATACCTGCCTCGCCTCGTCGGGAGCGTTCATTTCGGCGAATTGCCGGGTGCGTCAGGATGCGCTCGCCAGCCTGACCGGGCGAGTCGGCTTTGCCGCCGGTCCCGTCGGTCATACTCTGTTCTACGCCAAGGGTGGCGCGGCGTTCCTTGCCGAGCGGCTCGACATCGCCGCCAACAACCCGTTGATCTCCTCGGCCGTCCTGAACAACGACAAAGTCGGCTGGACCGTCGGCGCCGGCATCGAGCAAGCGCTGGCGCCGGCCTGGTCGGTGAAGATGGAATACGGCTATGCCGGGCTCGGCAGCAGCACGATGGCGACGCCGGCGAGCTTCCGCTTCGTCGATCCGGTGGTCGGCTATGTTCCCACCGCGCCAGGCAGCACCCACGTCAGCCAGAACGCGCATCTGGTCAGGGTTGGCCTCAACATGAAGTTCGGCGGCGATGCCTATGCGCGCTGGGACGGGCTCGACGATTATCACCTGCGCGGCAGCCAGCAGGCCGGCGACAGCACCCTGCGCGGCGAAATCGAAATCGGCGGCCGGGTCTGGTACAGCTCCGGCCGGTTCCAGAAGGACCTCGGCAACACCGCGAACCAGGGCAGCCAGAATGTCTTGATCTCCCGGCTGACCTATCAAAGCACCGCTGCGTCCGGTGAAGTGTTCGGTCGCGTCGACGGCACCTCCAATCTTTTCCTGAAAGGTTTCGCCGGCGGCGGAAGCTTGTTCAGCGGCAAGATGAACGACGAGGACTGGATCGCCGATGACGGCATTCCCTACTCCAATACGCTGTCCAATCCGATTAAGAGCAGCATTGGCTACGCCACGGTCGATGTCGGCTATGCGTTGTGGCGCGGCGACGGCTTCAAGGTCGGCGGCTTCGTCGGTTACAACTACTATCAGGAGAACAAGTCGGCCTATGGTTGCATCCAGCAGGCCGGCGCCGCCGCGCTGGTGTGCGTGCCGTCGATTCCGAATGCGACGCTGGGGATCACCGAAGATGACAAGTGGCATTCGGTCCGGCTCGGCATCAACGGCGTCGTCACTCTGGCGCCGGGGCTGAAACTGACCGCGGATGCCGCCTACCTGCCCTATGTCAGCTTCAGCGGCGTCGACAATCACCTGCTGCGGACCGACGTCGCTAATACGAAGTCGACGGAAAGCGGCACCGGACAGGGCGTCCAGCTTGAGGCGATCCTGGCCTATGCCGTGACGCCCGCCTTCAGCGTCGGCGCCGGCGGCCGCTACTGGGCGATGTGGGCCACCGCCGCCGCCAACACCAACATCTTCGGCAGCAGTTGTCCGTGCCAGACCCTGCCGGCCCGCACCGAGCGCTACGGCGGGTTCCTCGAGGCGTCGTACAAATTCAACGGCCTGAAATAAGTCGGCTGCGGGCGCGAGCTGTTTGATCGTGAGTCGACCTTGCCGCAACGTTGCCCCAAGCAGAAACATCTGGGCAGCTTGCGACTTCTCAAATAGCCTGCCCCGAACCAAAACGCTGGAACGCTGGGAGGCATTTATGAAATTGAGACTCATTTCGAGCGCGGTTGCTGTCGGCTGCCTGTTGGTCGCCGCGCCGGCATCAGCGCAGGGCGTCAAGATCGGCATCTTGAACGACCAGTCCGGAGTTTATGCCGATTACGGCGGCAAGTGGTCGTTTGAAGCCGCCAAGATGGCGGTGGAGGATTTCGGCGGCGAGGTGCTCGGCCAGAAGATCGAAATCGTTTCAGCCGACCATCAGAACAAGCCTGATCTCGGCGCCAGCATCGCGCGCAAATGGTACGACGTCGACGGCGTCGATATGATCACCGAGCTGACCACCTCGTCGGTGGCACTGGCGGTGCAGGAGCTGTCGAAGGAAAAGAAGAAGATCGACATCGTGGTCGGCGCCGCGACCTCGCGGATCACCGGCGACGCCTGCCAGCCCTACGGCTTCCATTGGGCCTACGACACTCACGCGCTCGCGGTCGGCACCGGCGGCGCGCTGGTGGAGGCGGGCGGCGACACCTGGTTCTTCCTCACCGCCGACTATGCGTTCGGCTATGCGCTGGAAAAGGACACCAGCGAGATCGTGATTGCCAAGGGCGGCAAGGTGCTCGGCGCGGTGCGGCATCCGTTGAACTCCTCGGACTTCTCCTCGTTCCTGCTGCAGGCGCAGAGCTCGAAGGCGAAGATCATCGGGCTTGCCAATGCCGGACTCGACACCGCCAATTCGATCAAGCAGGCTGCGGAATTCGGCATTGTCGCCGGTGGCCAGAAGCTCGCCGGGCTGCTGCTGACGCTGGCGGAAGTCCACGGACTCGGGCTGAAGGCGGCGCAGGGCCTGGTGCTGACCGAAGCCTATTACTGGGATCGCGACGACAAATCTCGGCAGTTCGCCGAGCGTTTCTTCAAGCGCACACAACGGATGCCGAACATGATCCATGCCGGCACCTATTCGGCGACGCTGTCCTATCTCAAGGCGGTGAAGGCCGCGGGGAGCAAGGACACCGACGCGGTGGCGCAGAAGCTGAAGGAGCTGCCGGTCGACGACGCTTTCGCCACGGGCAAGGTACTGGCCAATGGCCGCTTCGTGCATGACCTCTATCTATTCGAGGTCAAGAAGCCGTCGGAATCAACCAAGCCGTGGGATTACTACAAGTTGCTCGCCACCGTCCCCGGCAACAAGGCATTCCCCACCGCCGCCGAAAGCGGCTGCCCGCTGACCAAGTGATGATCGATTGAACGTTCGGCCGGCGCCCCTTTACGGGGCGCCGCTTGATTCAGACGTGCAGCATCTTCGACACCACGCCATAGATCGCGCCGCCCCACAGCAGCGCGACGGCGACCATCTGGATGGCGAAGCCGGTGCCGCGCTTGTTGGCGGCTTCCGCATAGCCGGTCATGTAGAGAACGCGTCCGAGGATCCAGACCAGGCCGATTCCGGCAGCGAACACGTCGCTGAGATAGATCGCGAACAGCCATAGCGACGGCAGGAAGATCGGCATCCACTCCAGTGTATTGGCCTGGACGCGAAAGATTCGTTCGAAATCCGGGTTGCCGGAGATGGCCGGCGCCTTGACGCCATAGGCGACCCGGGCGCGTGCGACCTGCATCGAGGTGTAGAAATAGAACATCACGGCCAGCAGCGTGACGATCGCGGTGAAATGAAACATTGTTTCTCCCTTTGGGACCGTTGCACGGTTCTTTTGCCGGCGAAGCCGGGTGTGTCGCTACACTAGCTCAATACCCGGTCATCTCAAGATATCCTATGCCGCTCTGGCTGCCGCTGAAAGCAATCGGGCCCTCCCAATAGGGAAAGCTGGTGCCCATCCAGCTGCTGGGGTTCAGCGGGATGGTGTCGATCGAAAGGCCCCGCTCCGGAATCGCGATGCGCCATGAGGTCGGCAGTTGGCGTTCGCCGATCGCGGTCGATGCCGTCGGCCTGATCTCGATTGCGGTCGCGGAAAGTTGAACCGATTTGCCGTCGAGCCCGATCCAGTTGCCGGCGAAGTAATTGCGCCCGTCGGCTTGGCGCAGCCGGAACAGCATCAGTTTCTCGCCGGATTGCAGATGCAGCGAGAACCAGTCCCAGCCGGTCTGGTCGGACGATAACGGCTGGCTGCTCCATTCGCGGTCCATCCAGGCCCGCCCCGTGACCTCGATCGGCTTGCCGTCGATGCTGATGCTACCACGCGCGGCGAAAAATGGCTGACTGTAGTAATACGAGGCTTGGCCACGTTCGGATTTGCGGCTGTACCCGCTGTCGCCCTGCAGCACCAGCGGGCGCTCGGCAGTCAGTCGAAGCGTGTAGCTGAAATCCGCGGCGGAGGCCGCGACATCGAGCGGCGACAAGGTGGTGTCCGCCATCGCCTCGCCGCCGCGCATTTCCCAGGCGTCGATCCAGGCGCGAAACGGCGTCGCGGTGACGCCGGCCTGGCCGACGCCGCCGCGCGCGAAGGCTTCGGCATAGCGGTGGGTGGCCGCGCTGGTGACCGCGGCGTGGCCCATCCAGATCTGCTGGTTGGCCCAGCCGTCGCGTTGCGGCCCCGGCGCCATCGCCTGACGGAACAGCGTCCATTGCGCCCCATAGGCGGCGCCGTTGGCATCGGTGAGATTGGCGGTAAGGTACCACCATTCGATCCGGAATTCCGGATGCGGCCCGTGGTCAGTGGGAAACGTCAGCGGCCGGCCCGGCAGCACTGGCGCGAAGCCGCCGGCTTCGCCGCCGAGCCCGGCAAAGCCCTGCGCCCTCACGGCGCGGCCGAGGCCGAGCAGCATTAGCCCGCCGGCGAAGCCACGGCGCGTGAGCTTGAAGCTAGCGCTCATCGGCAAATACCTTCACCAGCTTCGCCGGCTGCATCCGCATCAGCTTCAGGATCGGCGGCAATGCCGCCAGCAATGAGGCCAGCATCGCGACGCCGAGCAGCTGCAGCAGTTGCAGCGGAAATATCTCGAACGGCAACCGCCAGCCGAACGCCTTCACATTGACCACCGCGATCAGGCACCACGCCACCAGCAGCCCGAGCGGCAGCGCCAGCAGCGCGGTGATCAGCGCCACCGACAGCGTCTTCATCAGTTCGATCAGCGCCAGCCGTCGCCGCGTGATTCCGATCGCCCACAAGGGTGCCAGTTGCGGCAGCCGCGAATTGCTCAGCGTCAGCAGGCTGGTCAGCAACGCCACCCCGGCGATGCCGAGGGTGAAGGCGTTCAGTGCCGCCGTCACCGCGAAGGTGCGGTTGAAGATCCGTTTCGATTCGGCTTTCAGCGCGCTCCGGTCGGCGAGGCTGCGATTGTCGAGTTTGAAACGGTCGCGTAGCGCGGTGACCAGCGCCGGCACCTGCGCGGGCGCGACGCGCAGCCCGAACGCGGTCTGGGCGCTGCCCGGGAAATGCGCCACCAGGGCGTCGAAGCCCACGCTGATCTGGCCCTTCGGATTGCCGTAATCGGCATAGATCGCCACCACGTCGAGCGGCCAGCGTCCCGCACCGGTCGGCACCTCGATGCGATCGCCGAGCCTGAGGTTGAGCCGCCGCGCCAGTTGCTCGCTGACCAGCGCGCCATCGCCGCGCGCGACGCGGTCCCAGACCTCGGCGGCCGATTGCAGCAACGGCCAGTTGTCCCGATAGGTGAGGTGATCGGCAAAGCCGATCACCTCGACCGGCAGGCCGCCGATCTGCACCTCGGCGCGGCCGCGCGGCAGGATCGCCTGCACTTCGGGGCGCGGCCGTAGCCAGGCCTTGATCTCGGCGGCCTGCGTGTCGCTCGCCGCATTGAGATAGATCTCCGCCGCCAGCCTTCCGTCGAGCCAACCGTTGAAGGTCCGGCTGAAACTCTCCACCATGGTGCCGACCCCGACATTGACGCCCAGCGCCAGCAGCAGCGCCATCAAGGCCAATGAGAGGCCGGACAGTTGCAGCCGGCTGTCGGCCCAGAACCAGCGCGCCAGCGGCTGCCGTGTCGTTCGTTCGCCGAGAAACAGCACCAGGCCGAGGATCGCCGGCAAGCCCAGTGCGGCGCCGAGCAGGATCGCGGCCAGCACCGCGAATCCGGACAGCAGCGAATCGCCGAACAGCAGGAAGCCGAGACCGGCGGCGAACACCGCCAGCGCCGCAGCGCCCTGCGCCAGCAGCCAGCGGTGCTGCGCCTGTTGCCAGGCATAGGGTTGCGCGGCGATCAGGATCGGCAGCCGGATCGCCTTCAGCAGGCTGGTCGACGCCGCCGCCAGCGCGCCGATCACGCTGATGGCGATGCCGGCGAACCACCATTGCGGCCGCAAACTCAACTCGCCGGGAATCTGCGCGCCATACAGGCCGCGCAGGCTGGCGGCGACGTCCGGCAACAGCGTCGCGGCGATCACATAGCCGCACACCAGGCCGATCAGTCCCGCCAGCAGCGCCAGCGCGGTGAGTTCGAGCACCATCACGGTATTCAGCATCCTTGCCGAGGCGCCGCAGGCGCGCAGCGTGCGCAGCATCGGCCGGCGCTGTTCGAACGCCAGCCCGATCGCCGAATTGACGATGAACAACCCGACTAGGAACGACAGCAGTCCGAACGCGGTGAGGTTGAGATGAAAGCTGTCGGTGAGGCGTTCGAGATCGGTCTCGGCATCGGGCTCGACCAGCCGCAACTGATCGCCGGTGACCGTCTGCAGCGGCGCGCGCGTCCCCTTGCCGGCGCGGCCGACCAAGAGCCGTGAGATTCGATCCGGCATCTCAAGCAGCCGCTGCGCCGCGCCGATATCAACCACCAACACGCCGGGCGCCAACTGGCTTTGCAACGTCAGCGGCGGCAGGTTGATGCCGTTCGCGGTGGTAGGTGTGGCACCCTCACTCAGCTTCAGTTCGGCAAGCGTCTCCGGCGCCAGCAAAGTTTGCCCGGGCGGCAGCAGGAAGCCTTGCAGCCCCTTGGTGCCGATCGCCGGCGCCGAACTGGCCTCGACCGGCAGCGACAGCGGCTCAATGCCGAGCAGGCGCACTGATCGCCCGTCGATCCGAATCCGGCCCTCGACCACCGGCGACACCGGCCAGCCGGCGCGGCGCAGATCGACGAAGAAGTGCTGCGAAAAACTCTCGCCGTCGCGGCCGACCAGCATCGCGGTGCGGGCGCCGCCCAGGGTCGCGGCGGCGCGGTCGTAGCTGGCGCGGGCCTGCTGGTTCAGCGCCTGCACGCCGCTCCACAGCGCGGTCGCGGAGATCAGGCCGACCAGCAAGGTGGCGAGCTGCATCGGGTGCCGGCGCCAATGGCTCAGCAGCACCGCGAGGGTCCACAGCGCCCGGCTCAATGGATCTGTCCGGCATGCAGATGGACCCGGCGGTCCAGCATCGCGGCGAGTCGGGCGCTGTGCGTCACCATCAGGAAGCCGCAGCCGGTGCGGCTGACCAGATCGCGTGCCAGCGCCAGCACGTCGTCGGCGGTGGCCTCGTCGAGATTGCCGGTCGGCTCGTCGGCGAGCAGCAGCAGCGGCTTCACCGCCAGCGCCCGGCCGATCGCGACGCGTTGCTGCTGGCCGCCTGAGAGCTGCTCCGGATAGCGCTTCAGCAACTGGCCGAGCCCGAGCCGTTCGATCAGCTCGGCATGCCATGGCGCGTCGTGCCGACCTGCGATTCTGGACTGGAACGCCAGATTGTCGGCCACCGACAGACTCGGAATCAGATTGAACTGCTGGAACACCAGCCCGAGCCGATCGCGGCGGAACGCGGCGCGGTCGGCGTCCGGCAGCGCCGAGACCACGGCGTCGCCGAACTGCACCGTACCGGAGTCGGGCTGATCGAGTCCCGCGATCAGGTGCAGCAGCGTACTCTTGCCGCTGCCGGATTCGCCGGTCAGCGCCACGCTCTCGCCGGCTGCGATACGGAGGTCGACGCCGCGTAGTACGCCGACGCGCTCCTGCCCGGAGCGATAGGATTTGCTCAGACTGCTGACGCTCAGCATGAAGGACGGGCCAATGCCGCGCGCTGACGCTGCATCATAGCGGCTTCTGATACTTCAGCACGAATTCGTCGATCGGGACCGGCGACCGAAACACCACGGCGTCCCTCGGGTCGTCGGGATGACGCAGGAAACCGGCTTCGCCAGCCAGCTTGAACCCGGCCGCTTCGATCTCCTGACGCAGTGACGTTTCCTCGATCCGGTGCAGCGCCTTGCCGACCGTGATGCCGTCGCCGGGCCGTGCGGAATGATCGGCAATGACGAGAAAGCCTCCCGGCTTGAGCGCGGCGAACATCTTGCGGTTCATCGCGGCGCGATCGATCGGCATGTAGGTCGTGTCGTGATAGGCGAAGAAGAAGGTGATCAGGTCAAGCGCCTCGGTGCCGGGCGGAAGCGGATCGTCGTAGTCGCGGACGAGGCGCACCACGCTCTTCATCGCGGGCTTCTGCGCACGGATGTCAAACCTGTCCTTGACGATGCGCTCGATTACCGCGGCGGAATCCTGCGCATAAACGGCGCCGCTCGGGCCGACGGCGCGCGCCAGCAGTTCGGTGCTGTACCCAGCGCCGGCGCCCATATCGAGCACCTTCATGCCGGGCTTGACGCCGGTGAACGTCAGCATGTTGACCGGCTGACGGCGCAGATCGATTTGCCGGTCCGCGTCGCTGCGATCTGGCTCGGCAACGATGGCTTGATAGTCCACTGCACCTTGCGCCATCGCCGATCCGGCGAGTATCGCCAGCACCGCGACCATTCCGGTCAAGATGGCGAAACCGGAATTACTCGATCTGGTCATTGTTCGATCCTCTCATTGCGGGCCCATTGGCAATATGGTGCCGCAAGCTCACGTCTCAATGACCCCGACCGCTTGGGTGCACTGCACCCTGTTGAGGCCGAATGGGCATTGAACTGGCTTGTGAAAATCCCGGATTGCATTTGGTTCGTCAGAACGGTTAGCATTCTCAACAGGCTCGGCAAAAGAGCCAATGGGAAGAAACGAGCCGGGGAGAGCGAACGTGGTCGCACAGCCGACGCCAAAGGGCGCGTGGAGAATTACATTTCTCCTGTTTCTGTTCATGCTGGTGAATTTCGCCGACAAGATCGTGGTCGGTCTCGCCGGCGTGCCGATCATGACCGAACTCAAATTGGAGCCCGAGCAATTCGGCCTGCTGGGTTCGTCGTTCTTCTTCCTGTTCTCGATCACCGCAGTGATCGTCGGCTTCATCGTCAACCGGATCGAGACCCGCTGGGTGCTGCTGGCGCTGGCGGTGGTCTGGGCGGTGGCGCAGTTTCCGATGGTCGGCACCGTCAGCTTCACCACGCTGCTGATCTGCCGCATCATCCTCGGCGCCGGCGAGGGCCCGGCGTTTTCGGTGGCGGCACATGCGATCTACAAATGGTTTCCCGACCACAAGCGGACCTTGCCGACCGCGATCCTGTCGCAGGGCTCGGCGTTCGGTGTGATCCTCGCGGTGCCGGCGCTGAACTGGATCATCGTCAATCATTCCTGGCACTACGCGTTCGGCGCGCTCGGCGTCGTCGGGCTGCTGTGGGCGGCGGCCTGGCTGGCGATGGGCAAGGAAGGCCCGCTGGTACAGACCGTGGCGATGGCCGCGGCCGATCCCCGCGTTCCGTATCTCCAGCTGCTGACTTCGCGCACCTTCGTCGGCTGCGTCACCGCGACCTTCGGCGCCTATTGGGCGCTGTCGCTCGGCCTGACCTGGTTCACGCCGTTCATCATCAAGGGGCTTGGCTTCACCCAGAAGGAAGCCGGCTGGATTTCGATCCTGCCCTGGGTGTTCGGCGCGACCGTGGTGCTGCTGACCGGCTGGATCTCGCAGGTGCTGATGGGGCGCGGCGTCTCGACCCGGCACGCCCGCGGCGTGCTCGGCGCCACGCCGCTGATCTTCGGCGGGCTGTTCCTGCTGGCGATGCCCTATGTCGACGGCGCCGGGTTGCGGATCGCGCTGCTGGTGGTCGGCTCCGGGCTGTGCGGATCGATCTATGTGGTGTGCCCGCCGATGCTGGCCGAATTCACCCCGGTGTCGCAGCGCGGCGCGGTGATCTCGATCTACGGCGCGCTCTACACGCTGGCCGGCATTGCCGCGCCGCTGGTGATGGGCAGCGTGATCCAGCACGCCGCGCTTCCGCTCGACGGCTACCTGACCGGCTTCACCATCAACGCCACGATCATGATGGTCTCGGGATTGCTCGGCCTGGTGCTGCTGTGGCCGAACAGCGAGCGGGCACGGTTGCTCAGTCAGGCGCCGGAGCCGAAATTCGCCTGAAGCCGTTTGTCGGGATCGATCCAGGGCGATCGCGCCGTCGCGCGATAGTCTGGTCCGCGACGCCGCAGAGGTTGCGGCGATTGCCGACCGCGGAATAGTCGACGATGCGCGATCCACCGCCGATCCGAAGGCCGTTGCGGGTGTTGCTGTCGGAAGGCGGAAGTACATCGGCGCGCGAGGCGATCACCGTCCTCGGGCTGGCCGGGCATCACGTCGAGATCTGCGATCCGTCGCCATTTTGTCTCGGACGGTTCTCGCGCTTCGTCACCAAGTTCCATCGCTGTCCCGGGATCGGCGCCGATCCGGCCGGCTATCTGGCCTTCATCGAACGATTGCTGCGCGAACACCGCTTCGACGTCGTGCTGCCGATCCACGAGCAGGGCTTGCTGTTTGCCAAGGTGCAAGGCCGGATGGCGCGCCGCGCCGGCATAGCGCTGCCGGAATTCGCGAACTACCGGATCGCGCTCGACAAGGTCAGGTTCAGCCGGTTGCTCGACGAACTGGGACTGCCGCAACCGCGCACCCGGATCGTCGACTCGGCGCAGGCATTGCGCGACGCGGTCGAATTTCCCTGCGTGGTCAAGAGCGCGATTGGCACCGCCAGCCGTGGCGTTTGGTTGCTGCGCGATGCCACCGGATTGAATGAAGCGGTGCGGGAACTGACCGACGCAGATGCCTTCGCCGAGGAGGTGTTGGTGCAGGAGTTCGTCGAAGGCGCGGTTGAACATGCGCAGGCGGTGCTCGCTCACGGCCAACTACTCGGCCTGCATGGCTATCGGCAGATCGCAGCTGGCGCCGGCGGCGGCGACGCCATCAAGCAGAGCGTGCAGCGGGCGGACGTGCGCGCGCACATTGCGGCGATCGGCGCGCGGCTGTGCTGGCACGGCGGGCTGTCGTTCGACTACATCCAACCCGACGACGGCGCGCCGCCGCTCTATATCGATTGCAATCCGCGGCTGGTCGAGCCGATGAGCGCGACTCTCGCCGGCATCGATCTGATGGATCTACTGTTGCGGGTATCGCTCCGTGAAACCGAATTGGTGGCGGCGGACGGCCGCGCCGGGGTGCGCAGCCATCTCGCGATGCAGGCGCTGCTCGGCTGCGCGCTACGCGGCGGTAGCAGGCGCGCATTGCTGCAGGAGTGTTTCAGCCTGACATCGCGCCGCGGTCCTTACGCCGGAAGCGTCGAGGAATTGACTCCGGCGCGGCTGGACTGGATCAGTGCGGTACCGCTCATAGTCACCGCAGCGATGCTACTGGCGGCGCCAAGGGTGGCACCAAGGCTGGCGCGCAAGGGCTGGGGCGATCATCTGCTGTCACCGCGCAGCATCCGGACGATCGAGCAGGACGACTTTGGCTGATGCGATTTACAGATCGCGCTGTTCGTCGTCGCGGTCGCGCTCAGGCGCAGCGATGTCGCCGGTTTCGTAGAGGTCGTCGTCGAGTGGTTTCGGCGGCGTTGTCTTGGTCTTGCTGGCATCGTCCTTGACCCGGGCGGCTTTCTTCGTCTTGCTCTTCTTCTTGATTCCAGTCATGAGGCTTCGTCCTATTCTGGCCGGATCAATGCGCAAGACGCCTGCGCGCCGCGTGAATCCGACGTCGATTTGACCTCAATCTAACCTCAATCTAACCTTCATTGGCGTGCATATTAACCCCTTGCCCCGCAATCTTCCCTGCATTTTCGATTTGATCGGTGTAAAGGGAAACCACGCTCACGAGTTGGTTCTCGTGGCGCCACGGAGAGACAATGAAAAAGCCGAAGCTTGAACTCGACGAACCGCAGCCGAAGAAAATCGTTCGTGCCGACAAGGCGCCGACCGAGGGCTACTCGCTGGTCGTCGATGGTCATTTCAAGTCGCACCACGACACGGTCGAGGCCGCCGAAGAGGCCGGCATGGCACTGAAGAACAAGTATCCGATGCTGCAGGTGCAGGTGTACGACGCGGTGACCAAGACCCGCTCGATGATCGAGTGGCCGGCGCCGGTCTGACCTCGCACCGGCCTGCCCTGGCGCCTATCTGCAGGCGCGATCCGTTCAGCTGACCTTTCGTGTCATCATGCCCACAACGCGATGCTGCGGTTTTGCAGCACGCCTTGCCACGCCGACGGCTGGCGTCAGGTCCTGCGGCCGCCGCTTTGTTGACCGGCCAGCCAATCCGACAGCACCGGGGTCGCTTTCTTCTCGGGTTTCGTGCCGGGCTTGGCCCGCGCCTTCTTGACCGGGGCGGTGCGCGGCGGTTCCGCAGCTTCGCGGGCGAGCCGCAGCGCCTTCAGCTTGGCCATGTTGTCGAGCACGGCCTTGGTCGATGCGTCGCGGTCGTTCTTGCCGGCCTTGGCTTCCTGTGAGGCCCGGGCCGCCTTGCTGAAACGCGCCTCGGCGCGGTCGCGGTCTTCTTTTGTCATGTCGTCGTTTTCTTCTTCTTGGTCTTGGGAGGGGGTGCAACCGGCTGATCGAGCTCGGCGGCCTCTTTCGCCAGCCGGATCGCGCGCAGATTCTCCGTGCGCTTGCGAATCGCGACATCCGCCGCGGCGATGTCGGCCATCGCCTTGATGCCCTCGGCTTCCTGGGCAGCCTTGCGATTCAGCCGAATCTCTTTCAGTTCGGCAGCCGATTTCGGTTCGGTGTCCATGGATCCTCGAATGATGATGGGCGGATGACGACGAGGTCGTTATGTCTCCCATAGCACAAATCGGCGCCCGCCGCAGCTTTTTGCCCGCTTTCGGGGCGAAAGGCGCGGCGGACGCCGATTCGGGCGTCGAAGGGGTAAACAGCGCCCCGCGATCGCGACGGAATGTCGTTCAGAACGTCATTCCGGCCTTCACCATGTAGGTTCTGCCCGGCAGCGGATAGGCATTGAAGCGGCCGAGCGTGGCGGCGCTGGCGATCGCGTAATCGTAATACAGCGCGTTGAAGGCATTGTTCACGCTGAGCGACCAGAAGAAATGCTGATACTCGCCGCTCAGCTTCAGGTCGACGGTGGCGTTGGCCGGAATCTCGGGCTGGACGTTGCGCTGGTCGTTGTCCATCCGGCGGCGGCTCCAGAACCGCGCGGTGGCGTCGAACACCACGTATTTCTCCCAGACGTTCCAGCTCACGCCGGCGTTCGCCGTATAGCGCGACACCAGCGGGACGTCGTTGCCCTCGAACGGCCCGTCGCGGAACACCGCGCGCGTATAGGCGCCGCCGGCGCGCAGCAGCACATTGTCGCTGGCACGGAACGAGGCGCTGGTTTCGCTGCCGTAGCGGCGGGTCGGATCCAGATTGTAGTTGAAGAAGTTCACCGGGTCGAAATGGATCTCGTTGGTGAGGTTCATGTTGTAGATGCTGGACTGCAGCTCGAACGCCCCGGCCTTGAAGCGAAAGCCGCCTTCGACGTCAGTCGATGTCTGGGTCTTCAGTGCGAAGGTCTGCGGAATCGCTGTGAAGAACGGCGCCGGCGCGTAGGCCGGGCCGGTGACGACGCGTTCGTCGACATTCGGGGTGCGGAACGCCTGCGCGGCGCGGGTGAACACCGTGAAGCTGTCGTTGAAGCGATGTTCGAGCCCGACATGCAGCGCGTGGTTGGTCTGCTCGGTGTCGAGCGGCGTCGCCTCGGCGCCGAGCGAGCCGAACGGCGCCAGCGGGTCATAGCGATCGCGCGCGCCGAGTTTCATCTGCTGCAGCCGGCCGCCATAGGAGAAGTCGGTGCTGGGCGCCAGCGCCACGGTCTGCTGCCAGTAACCCGCCAGTGTCCGCTGGGTCAGGTTGTAGACGTGATTGGGCGGATCATTGGCGAGCTGGCTGCGGCTCGAGGCATAGGTCGAATCGTAATAATCGACACCGGTGATCACCCGGGACGGCAGCCCGAACATCACGTTCTTGATGTTGAGCCGCGGCGTCAGCGACCAGGTCTGTAGCGTCGAGTCGACATAGGTCCGCGACGGGAACGGATCGGTCGGGTTGCCGAAGAAGGCGGATTGCTGATCCTTGTTGCGCACGCCGCCGTCGACGATCAGTTCGGCGCCGTCCCACAGCGACTTGGTGAAGCCGGCGGTGACGCCCGCGCCCTGCTTGTTGGCGAAATCGAACGGCGTGTCGGCGCCGCGGCGGTCGCTGACCAGTTCGTTGAGGCCGTTCGGAAACACCCGCCGGACGCCCGGCAATCCGAGTTCCTGACGGTCGCCGGACAGGTTCACGAAGGCGGAGAAATCCGGCGTGCTGTAGCGCAGTTCGCCGACCGCATTGTTCTGGTCGAGCGCGTTGTTGACCCGGTAGCCGTCGGAGCGGATGCCGTTGGCGTAGACAGAGCTCGACCACGGGCCGGAATTGAACGCCGCCGACACCGCCGCGGTGCGCTGGTTGAACGAGCCGATGCCGGCTTCGCCGCGGAACGTCGCCGGCGGCCCGCCAGCGCCGGTCTTGGTGACGATGTTGACGACGCCGCCGACGGCGTTGTCGCCGTACAGGACGGCGCCGCTGTTGCCCTTGGTGATTTCGATGCGCTCGATCGAGTCGCGCGGAATGGCGGCGAGGTCGACGCCCTGCAGATCAAGATCGTTGAGCCTTCGGCCGTTGATCAGAAACAGCGTATTGGGGGTGGCGAAGGCGCCGAAGCCGCGCAAATCGACCGAGGTTCTGGCGCCGTCGACGCCGCCGAACAGCGACTGCAGCTGCACGCCGGGGACCTGTGCGAGGATGTCTGGCAACGACTGCGCCGGCGAATGCGCGATGTCCTCGGCGGTGATCACCGAGGTCGAGGCGCCGACGATGCCGTCGAACAGCCGGCTGGCGGTGACATTGATGGTTGGCAGCGTGCCGGCCTGCTGCGCCTGCGCAGCGCAGGGTGGCAGGATCGAGATCAGAACAGTGGAGGCGAGCAGGGCGCGCGCCATCGCGGATTGCCGCTGTGCGGCACGGGGACGGATCGGCATGGGTTCAACCTCGGCTTGACGTCAGTGGCACGTCACAGCGAACGAAGTTTCACCTCTGCGCTCGCGCGCTCCGATGAAGCTAATGTCTGCAATCCCCGACCGACATCTTCGCGTGTGACCACGAATGACGGCAGGTCTCCTGGCTCGCGGGTCGTTGTTTCTTTCGTCGCCTTCCCAGGACCGAGTTTCCCAGTGGCATAAGACGAAAGACTCACCGCTTACAGTTGCGGGAACAGCCGCGGCATTGGAACCGCCCCAACTGGAGCACTCCCGCACCGCATTCCCTTTTCATCCCCGAGGGGAACCGTCGCGATGATCTAGGAGCCTGACGTCCGGCGTGTCAATTCATCGTTGTGACGGCTGACTTTGCCGCCGCGCCGTGGGTTGAGAATTTCCCAGGATGTGGCTTGCGCGTAACAGCGCGGGCTATAAGAGCATCGGTGGGAGCAGGACAGTGCTCCGATGGGGACGGGCAATTGGCCGATAGTGAGCACGGCATGATGATCGCCGGGAGCACGGCGTTGCGCGCGCTGCTGATCGCGGCGCTGCTGCTGGCCGGCATGGTGGTGTCCCCACTGCGGGCGTCCGGCCTGCCGCGGATCGCCTCGATCAATGTCTGCACCGATCAGCTGCTGATCAGGCTCGCCGATCCGGAGCAAATTCTCGGCCTCAGCCGCTATGCGAGCGACGCCTCGCAATCGTCGATCGCCGAGCAGGTCAGCCGCTACAGGGCGCTGTCCGGCGGCGCCGAGGACGTGCTGGTGCTGCAGCCGGACGTCGTGGTGGCCGGCCGCTACGATCGCCGCGCCACCCGCGAATTGCTGCAACAGAACGGTGTTCACGTCGCCGAATTCGATGTCGTGCCAACTTCACTCGCCGAAGTCCGGGATCAGATCCGGCAGATGGGCGAGATCACGCAGCACCCTGATCGCGCCAGCGCCGAGATCGCCCGGCTCGATGCCGCGATCGCGCGGGCGCATGCGGCGATGGCGCACAAACCCTATCGGGTGTTGCCGCTGTGGCGGCGCGGCTGGGTGTCCGGCAGCGGCAGCCTGATCGGGCTGTTGTTCGCCGAAGCCGGCCTCGCCAATGCCGCCAGTGAATTCGGCGTGACGCTCGGCGGCTTTGTGCCGTTGGAGGCGATCGTCAGTCTCAAGCCCGATCTGCTGCTGGTCTCTGAAGCCGGCGACTTCGCCGAAGATGGCGGCCGTGCCTTTCTGCTGCACCCGGCGCTGCAACGATTCTATCCGCCGTCGAAGCGCATCGTGTTGCCGGAGCGTCTGACGGTGTGCGGCGGCGGCTCGCTGGCGGAAGCGTTTGACCTGCTGATCGCCGAACTCGAACGCATCGAACGATAGGAACCGCGACGATGGCTGAATATGTGGTGGAGTTCGGCAAGGATGGTCGCCGCGTCGAGCCCGACGGCCGGCTCGACGCGGCGGCGTTCCATCGCAACCACGAACCGATCCGCAAGGCGCTGGCGCCGTTCCTGCGCGGCAAGTCCGGCGATGTGCTGGAGGCCGGCAGCGGCACTGGCCAGCACGTGATCGAATTCGCCCGCGACAATCCCGATCTGGTGTGGTGGCCGAGCGATCTCAACGACCAGCATCTCACCAGCATCGCGGCGTGGCGGGCGCATGCGCAGCTGCCGAATGTCCGCGCGCCGCTGCGGATCGACCTGTCGGATCCGGCATGGTGCGCGGCGATGAGCGACGGCAGCGGTCCGGGGCCGCTGCTGGCGGTGTTCTGCGCCAACGTGGTTCACATCGCGCCGTGGCGGGTCGCCGAAGGCTTGTTCGCCGGCGCCGCGCGCTATCTGCGGCCGGACGGGCGATTGTTCCTGTACGGGCCGTTCAAGCGCGACGGCCGCCACACCGCGCTCAGCAACGCGGTGTTCGACACCAGCCTGCGCGAAGCCAATGCCGAATGGGGCGTGCGCGATCTTGAGGACCTGCAGGGTCTGGCCGAGCGCGTCGGCCTGACCCTGGTCGAGACCATCGAGATGCCTGCCAACAACCTGCTGCTCGGTTTTGCGCGATCGCCGCGGGACTGACCCCGGCGCATGGCGCCGGCCCGATTCCATCGATTGATTGCCGGGTGAGCTTGCCTATAGTGCCGCGAATCCAGCGGGTCGGGAACCGGCCGGCATCAGGGCGGAATTGCCGATGGTTGACGTGGCGGTGATTGACGAAATTCCCGACGACGTCCGGGCGCGATCAAATGTGCTGCGGCTGGCCGCCGCGCAGGCGCTCACCGGGGCGAATTCGGCGGTGATCTTCGCCACCGGGTCGATCGTCGGCGCG
Organism: Rhodopseudomonas sp.; assembly: GCF_013377015.1. Taxonomy (GTDB): domain Bacteria; phylum Pseudomonadota; class Alphaproteobacteria; order Rhizobiales; family Xanthobacteraceae; genus JARJEH01. Next base: position 155,708 of record NZ_JACABA010000006.1, read on the forward strand.
ACGCTGGCGCCGAATCTGGCGCTCGCGACCGTGCCGCTGTCGATGTATGTGCTCGGGCTCGCCGCCGGGACGTTGCCGACCGGCGCGATCTCGCGGCGCTACGGCCGCCGCGTCGCGTTCACCATCGGCACCGGCTGCGGCATGCTTACCGGCCTGCTCGGCGCCTATGCCATCCTGCAAGGCTCGTTCGTGCTGTTTTGCTGCGCCACCTTCCTCGGCGGGCTGTACGGTGCGGTGTCGCAATCCTATCGCTTCGCCGCCGCCGACGGCGCCAGCGCGGCGTACCGCCCGAAGGCGGTGTCGTGGGTGATGGCCGGCGGGGTGTTCGCCGGCGTGCTCGGTCCGCAGCTGGTGCAATGGACCATGGATATCTGGCCGCCTTTTCTGTTCGCCTTCAGCTTCCTGGTGCAGGCCGCGGTGGCGCTGGTGGCGATGGCGGTCTTGTCCGGCGTCGACCTACCGAAGCCGGCGCCGGCCGATCTCTCCGCGGGGCGGCCGCTGCTCGAGATCGTGCGGCAGCCGCGCTTCATCGCCGCGGCGGTCTGCGGCATCGTCTCCTATCCGATGATGAATCTGGTGATGACGTCGGCGCCGCTGGCGATGCAGATGTGCGGGCTGAGTGTCGGCGATTCCAATTTCGGCCTGCAATGGCACATCGTGGCGATGTACGCGCCGAGTTTCTTCACCGGCTCGCTGATCGCGCGATTCGGCGCGCCGATTGTGGTCGCGCTCGGTCTCGTGCTGGAAGCCGGCGGCGCCATCATCGGCATCACCGGAATCACCGCGACGCATTTCTGGGGCACGCTGATCGTGCTCGGGCTCGGCTGGAATCTCTCCTTCGTCGGCGCCTCGGCGCTGGTGCTGGAGACCCACCGGCCGCAGGAGCGCAACAAGGTGCAGGCCTTCAACGACTTCTTGATCTTCGGCATGATGGCGGTGGGGTCGTTCTCGTCAGGTCAATTGCTGGCGAATTACGGCTGGACCACCGTCAACATGGTGGTGTTTCCGCCAGTGCTGCTCGGGCTCGCGGTGCTCGCTTCCGTCGGATTGTCGAAACGGCGGGCGACGCTGCGGTCGGGCTCGTGATGGCCTAGCGTTCGCCGCGCAGAAAGGGATCGCCGGTGATCGACGAGACCTCGATCCGCTACCCGGGCTGGCGGATCGTCGCGGTCTGCTTCGTGGTTGCGACCTTCGGCTGGGCGCTCGGCTTCTACGGCCAGAGCGTCTATCTGGCCGAATTGCAGCGCGTGCACGGCTGGCCGTCGTCGCTGATCTCGACCGCCACCACGTTCTTCTACCTGTGCGGCGCGCTGCTGGTCGCCTTCGTCAGCGACGCGATCCGCGTGTTCGGGCCTCGCGTCTGCCTGCTGGCCGGCATCGTCGCGATGGCGATCGCCACCGCGCTGCTGGGCCAGCTCACCTCGCCGTGGCAGCTCTACGCGGTCAACGCACTGCTGGCGCTGGGCTGGGCCGGCACCAGCCTCGGCGCCATCACCAACACGCTCGGGCTGTGGTTCGATCACCGCCGCGGCATGGCGATCAGCCTGGCGCTGAACGGCGCCAGCTTCGGCGGCATCGTCGGCGTACCGCTGCTGGTCGCGGCGATCGGCGCCTTCGGATTCGCCGGCGCCACGCTGGCGGCGGCGGCCGCCGCGATCGTGCTGCTGGTGCCGGTGGTCGCGCTGCTTGTCGGGCTGCCGCCGGTTCGCGCCGGCGCCGCCCCGACGCCGAGCGGTACAGTCGCAGCCGCACCGTCGTCGGCTTCGATCCGCCGCCGCGCCTTTGGCGACGCCGCGTTCCTGACGGTGGCGATCGCATTCGCGCTGGTGCTGTTCGCCCAGGTCGGCGTCATCGTGCATCTGATCGCCTATCTGGATCCGCTGATCGGGCGCGAGCGCGCCGCGGTCGCGGTATCGCTGTTGACCGCGATGGCGATGGCCGGCCGGGTTCTGCTCTCGACCGTGATTGACCGGCTGAACCAGCGGCTGGCGGCCGCGATCTCGTTCGCCAGCCAGGCGGTGGCGCTGGCGATCGTGATCAATGCGCGCAACGAGGCGTTGTTATTGTTCGCCTGCGCGCTGTTCGGCTTCTCGGTCGGCAACCTGATCACGCTGCCGTCGCTGATCGTGCAGCGCGAATTTCCGCCCGGATCGTTCGGCGTGCTGGTCAGCCTGATCACCGCGATCAACCAGGTCACCTACGCGTTCGGCCCCGGCATCATCGGCCTGGTCCGCGACGCCTCGGGCAGCTACGCGCTGCCGTTCTCGGGTTGCATCGTGCTGCAACTGATCGCCGCGCTGCTGATCCTGGCGCGAGGGCGGAAGCGAAACATTCGACCCTCATGGTGAGGAGCAGCGCGCAGCGTTGCGTCTCGAACCATGAGGCCGCATTCCTCGCGACGCGCGCCCCGGAGTGACATGACTTTGGTGGGGTTCGGCGCATCCATCGAGGTGACGGTCGCCCTCACCCCTCACGCTGCCGCAGCAGATCGTCGAGATCGAGCCGGTGGGTGAACATCGAAAGCGTGCCGTCCGGCTTGCGCGGCCACTCGGCTTCGGGGCGATCACGATACAGTTCGACGCCGTTGTGATCGGGATCGTGCAGATATAGCGCCTCGCTGACGCCGTGGTCGCTGGCGCCGTCGAGCTGGATGCCGGCCTGTAGCAGCCGATACAGCGCATCCGCCAGCGCGGCGCGGCTCGGATACAGGATCGCGGTGTGAAACAGCCCGGTCGTGCCCGGCGGCGGCGGATGGCCGCCCTTGCTCTCCCAGGTGTTGAGCCCGATGTGGTGATGATAGCCGCCGGCGGAAATGAACGCCGCCTGGTCGCCGAGTCGCTGCATCAGTTGAAAGCCGAGCACACCGCAATAGAAGCCCAGCGCGCGGTCGAGATCGGCGACCTTGAGATGGACATGGCCGATCCTTGTGCCGGCGGCGATCGGGTTCGGCGGCGGCTGGTCGGACATCGCAACTCCCCAAGCATTGAGTCATCGCCGGGCCTGATCCGGCGATCCATCGTCTTGATCTAGGATGATGGATGCGCGGGTCAAGCCCGCGCATGACGGCATTGCGCGTTACGCCAGCTCCGACACTTCGCCGTCCGGCAAGTCGAATTCGAAGGTGTTCAGCGTCATCGACACCATGGTGTAATAGCCGCACAGCCCAATGATCTCGACGATGCCGCGCTCGCCGATCACGCTGACCGCCTCGTCGTACAAGCCCTGGGCGACGCCGTGGCCCTCGTGCAACGACTTGGCAAGATCGTAGATGATCCGCGCCTTGGGGTCGTCGAATGTCGGCGAGCGGCGCTGCCGGATCGCTTCGATGATGGCCGGCTCCATGCCGCCGGCCAGCGCCAGCCGCTTGTGCGCGTACCATTCGTAATGCGCGGTCCAGTGCCGCGCCGTCACCAGGATGGCGATCTCGGACAGTTTCGCCGGAAACGAGGTGTCGTAGCGCAGGATCGCGCCGAGCCTGGTGGCGTGCCGCGCCATCTCCGGCGAGTTGAGCCAGGCCATCATCGGCGGCGGTGGGCTGCCGCGCTTGCTGGCGATCGACTCGTCATAGGTGCTCCGCTGGTCCGCGGTCATTTCGCCAGGCGAAAGCAGTTTCAGGCGCATGCTGTTTCCTCTGATTTTCTTGGGCGTTCGCGACCCGCGCGCAGGCCGTGGCCCGATCCCTATCACATCGTGCGACGCCCAGAGAGTTATTGAATTTCGCCAAGCCACAGCTAAGGTCCGGCCAACAAATGCAACCGGGGAAACGACCGATGTCCGATCTCGACCACTTCCGCAGCGAGACCCGCGCCTGGCTGCAAGCCAATTGCCCGCCCGAGATGCGGCGGCCGATGCAGAACGACGAGGACAGCTATTGGGGCGGCCGCAATGCCGTCTTCACCTCCGAGCCGCAGCGGATCTGGTTCGAGCGGATGCGCGACAAGGGCTGGACCGTGCCGGACTGGCCGACCCAATATGGCGGCGGCGGGCTAGACGGCGCGCGGGCCAAGATCCTGCGCGAGGAAATGGCCGCGATCGGCGCGCGCTCGCCGCTGTCGAGCTTCGGGATCTGGATGCTCGGGCCGGCGCTGCTGAAATACGGCACCGAGGCGCAGAAGCAGGAATATCTGCCGAAGATCGCGCGCGGCGAAATCCGTTGGTGCCAGGGTTATTCCGAACCGAACGCCGGCTCCGACCTCGCCTCGCTGCAGACCCGTGCGGTCAGCGACGGCGACGACTTCCTGATCACCGGCTCGAAGATCTGGACCTCGTATGCCAACTACGCCGACTGGATCTTCTGCCTGGTGCGCACCGACTCGACGGCGAAGAAGCACGACGGCATCAGCTTCATCCTGTTCGACATGACCTCGCCCGGGGTGTCGACCAAACCGATCCTGCTGATCTCCGGCAAGTCGCCGTTCTGCGAGACTTTCTTCGATAACGTCCGTGTGCCGAAGTCGCATGTGGTCGGCACCGTCAATCGCGGCTGGGATGTCGCGAAATATCTGTTGCAGCACGAGCGCGCGATGATCTCGGGGATGGGCGAACGCGGCGCCTCACGGCCGCTCGGCCAAGTCGCGGCGGACTCCATCGGCAGCGACGAGCAGGGCCGGCTGGAAGATCCGATTTTGCGCGGTCAGATTGCGAGCTTCGAAATCGACGAAGCGGCGCTGGCCTGCGCCGCCGAACGCGCGGTGGATTTGGCCAAGGCCGGCCAGGGCCATCCGGCGTTTTCCTCGGCGATGAAATATTACGGCACCGAACTGAACAAGCGTCGCTACGAGATCCTGATGTCGGCCGGCGGCATCGACGCGCTGGAATGGGACAGTGAACGCTCGAAACAGGGTGCCCGCCCGCGCGCCTGGCTGCGCACCAAGGCCAATTCGATCGAAGGCGGCACCAGCGAGGTGATGCTCGGCATCGTCGCCAAACGGATTCTCGACTTGCCGGGGGCCTAAACCCCTCATCCTGAGGAGCGGCCCGCAGGGCCGCGTCTCGAAGGATGAAGAATGTTCATCCCTCATGGTGAGACGCGCGCGAAGAGCGCGCTCCTCACCATGAGGTGCAGCAGCCCGGACTAACGCCGAACAACACAGCTCTAGCCTGACGGAATGAAGATCATGGCCCTCGTCCTCAATGAAGAACAAACCATGCTGCGCGATAGCGCCCGCGGCTTTATCGGCGACAATGCGCCGGTGGCGCATCTGCGCAAGCTGCGCGACGACAATGACGCCACCGGATTCTCGCGCGCGCTGTGGAAGAGCTTTGCCGAGATGGGCTTCTCCGGCCTCTTGGTGCCGGACGAATTCGGCGGCTCCGGGCTCGGCTGCGTCGAGGCCGGCGTGGTGATGGAGGAGATCGGCCGCAATTTGATGCCGTCGCCGTTTCTCGCCACCGCGGTGCTGGCGGCCTCGGCGCTGTCGCGCGGCGGCAGCGCCGCGCAAAAATCCGAACATCTGCCGAAGATCGCCGACGGCTCGCTGCTGGCGGCGCTGGCGATCGACGAGGGGGCCAAGCATCGGCCGCTGCAAACCAAGATGCAGGCGGTGCGCTCCGGCAACGGTTTTAGGCTGAACGGCGCCAAGGCTTTCGTGGTCGACGGCCACGTAGCCGATCTGTTGATCATCGCGGCGCGTAGCGCCGGTTCGCCTGGCGAGCGCGCCGGGCTGACGCTGTTCCTGGTCGATCCGAAGACCAAGGGCATCGCGCTGGAGCGCACCACGATGGTGGATTCGCACAACGCCGCGCGGATCGTGTTCGACAATGTCGAGGTCAATGCCGACGGCGTGCTCGGCGAGCTCGATCAGGGCGTCGCGCTGCTTGAGGGCATTCTCAATGTCGGGCGCGGCGCGGTCGCGTCCGAAATGGTCGGCGTCAGCGAGGAAGTGTTCTCCCGCACCGTGACCTATCTCAAGGAACGCAAGCAGTTCGGCAAGTTGATAGGCGAATTCCAGGCGCTGCAGCACCGCGCCGCGCATCTCTACACCGAGATTGAGATCACCCGCGCCGCGGTGCTGAAGGCGTTGCAGACGCTGGATGCCGATTTCGACAATGCCGCCACGGCGGTCGCGGTGGCCAAGGCCCGCGCCGGCACCACGGCGACGCTGGCGGTGCAGGAAGGCGTGCAGATGCATGGCGGCATGGGCATGACCGACCAATTCGACATCGGCTTCTTCATGAAGCGCGCCCGGGTCTGCCAGGAACTGTTCGGCGACAGCAACTTCCACGCCGACCAGCTGGCGCAGTTGAAGAATTACTGAGGCGAGAAGATATCGGCGGCGCGACATAAAGATTCGTCACCACCCGCGAAAGCGGGTGGTCCAGTATTCCGGAGCGCTGGCGATTGATCGTAAGCGCTCTGCAAAACTGGGTCGCCAGGTCAAGCCGGGCGATGACGGTTCATTGTGTGGGCCGCTACCTGATCGGCGGCGCGTATTGGATGCCGCCGGCGCTCCACAGCTGGTTCAACCCGCGCGGGATGCCGAGCTTGGAGCCGGTGCCGACATTGCGATCATAGACTTCGCCGTAATTGCCGACGCGGCGGATGATCCGGGCCGCCCAGTCCTTGGTGAGACCGAGTTCCTCGCCATAGGCGCCCTCGGTGCCGACCAGCCGCATCACGTCGGGCTTCTTCGATTTCATCGCCTCGTCGATGTTCTTCGAGGTGATACCGAGCTCCTCGGCGTTGATCATCGCGTAAAGCGTCCACTTCACGATCATCATCCAGTCGTCGTCGCGCTGCCGCACCACCGGCGCCAGCGGCTCCTTGGAGATCACGTCGGGCAGGATCACATGGTCGGCCGGCTTGGCCATCCGCAGCCGCAGCGCGTAGAGCTGCGAGACGTCGGCGGTGAAGGTGTCGCACTGGCCGGATTGATACGCCTTCAGCACGTCGTCCAGTTTATCGAACTTGACCTCGGTGTATTTGATGTTGTTGGCGCGGAAGTAGTCGGCGAGGTTGAGCTGTGTGGTGGTCGCGTCCTGGACGCAGACCTTGCTGCCGTCGAGCGCCAGCGCAGAATCGATGTTGCGCGCCGCCGGCAGCATGAAGCCTTCGCCGTCGTAATAGGCCACCGCGGGGAAATACAGGTCGAAACCGGTCTCGCGCGACATGCTCCAGGTCGAGTTGCGCGACAGGATGTCGACCTTGCGGCTCTGCAATTCCTTGAAGCGTTCGCTGGCGTCGAGCGGGACGAACTTCACCTTGTTCGGATCGTCGAAGATCGCCGCCGCCACCGCGCGGCAGAAATCGACGTCGAAGCCGCTCCAATTGCCCTTGTCGTCCGGGGTCGAGAAGCCGGGCAGCCCGGTGTTGACGCCGCATAGCACGGCGTCGCGCCGGATCGTGCGTTTCAGCGTCTTGGTGTCGTAGCGCTCATAAGTGATCGCGGCAGCGGCGATCGCGACTGCGATCGCCAGGCCGATCAGCAGCCCGCCTCGGAATGTACGCATCGATCATTCTTTCTCAGCAAGAATCGGGGAGAAGTTCGTTCGGATGGAATGAAGGTCCGGCGCCGCCTACAGCTCCGGCCTTTGCCTCACCACGACCTTGGTGCCGACCGGAACGCGGTCATACAGGTCGGTGACGTCGGCGTTGACCAGCCGGAAGCAGCCGGAGGAGACGGCGGTGCCGATAGTGTCGGGACGGTTGGTGCCGTGAATCCGGTACACGGTGGCGCCGAGATAGAGCGCGCGGGCGCCGAGCGGATTGCCGGGGCCGCCGGCCATGAAGCGCGGCAGATAGGGCTGGCGCTGGATCATCTCCGGCGGCGGCGTCCAGTCCGGCCATTCCGCCTTGCGCGAGATCTTCAAGAGGCCCTGCCACTGAAAACCTTCGCGGCCGACACCGATCGCATAGCGCAGCGCCCGGCCATTGCCCTGCACGATATAAAGAAACCGTTCCGAGGTTTGAATGATGATAGTGCCTGGCGCCTCGGTGCTGCGATAATACACCATCTGACGCTTGTATTCCGGCGGCAACTCATAGCCATCGTCGGCGATCAGGCCGGGCTCGTCGCCGGGGTCGGGCTGTTGCGCGAAACCTTGCGGCATCGAAAGCATCAGGCCGGCGGCGGCAATCAATTGAAGCCAGATCAGGCGACGAAATCGAATCATCCAAATCTCCCGAAAATGCTGCACCGACTGTCTATCACGTCAGGTCGGCGCGATCCACAGCCGCAGGCCGTAGGAAATGATTGCTACCGTGCCGACGCCGCCGGCCCATAGCGCCACGAACCACAGCAACCGCTGCGCCAGCGGGCGCGGAGGCTCCGGCGGCGGCGTCAATGATAGCCGCTTTCGGCGTCCACCTTGCCGCGAAACACCCAATAGGCCCAGGCGGTATAGGCGAGGATGATCGGCACCAGCACGGCGACTCCGACCAGCATGAATGCCTGGCTGTTGGCCGGCGCCGCCGCCTGCCAGATCGTGATGCTGCGCGGCACGATATAGGGCCACATCGAAATGCCGAGCCCCGCATAGGCCAGCGCGAACAGCGCCAGCGACAGGAAGAACGGCCGATAATCCTGCCGCCTGGCGAGACTGCGCAGCAGCAGGAATGTGACGCCGGCGACCGCGACCGGCACCGGCGCGGTGGCGAGGATGTTCGGCCAGGCGAACCAGCGGTTGGCGTATTCGATATCGAGCAGCGGGGTGGCGACGCTGACCGCGCCGAGCGCGATCAGCATCGCGATCACCAGCCACCAGCTTTGCCGATAGGCCGCCTCGCGCAAGCTTCCAGTGGTCTTCATCACCAGCCAGGTGGCGCCGAGCAGGCAATAGCCGGTGACCAGCGCCAGGCCGGTGAGAATGCTGAACGGCGTCAGCCAGTCCCACCAGCCGCCGGCGTAGTGGCGACCCTCGACATGTACGCCCTGCAGGATGGCGCCGAGCGCCACGCCCTGCGCCAACGTCGCTAGCAGCGAGCCGCCGGCGAAGGCGACGTCCCAGCGGTTGCGTTCGCGCTGGGTACGCCAGCGGAATTCGAAGGCGACGCCGCGGAATACCAGGCCGAGCAGCATCGCGATCATCGGCGTGTAAAGCGCCGGCATCAGCACCGCATAGGCCAGCGGAAACGCCGCCATCAGCCCGCCGCCGCCCAGCACCAGCCAGGTCTCGTTGCCGTCCCACACCGGGGCGACGCTGTTCATGATGACGTCGCGGTCGGCCTTGTTCGGAAACAGCGGAAACAGCATGCCGAGGCCGAGGTCGAAGCCGTCCATCACCACATAGACGAACACAGCGAAGGCGATGATGAAGGCCCAGAGCGTGGGAATGTCGAGCGCGGCGGACATCGGACTACCCGAACCTGCGCGAGGCGATCGCCGCGGGCGCCGGCGTGATGCCTGCGGTGCGGGAAGGGGTGTCGCCGCGCGGCCCCTGTTCGCCATGATGCGGCGGTTGCGCCATCAGCCGCAGGATATAGACCACGCCGGCGGTGAACACCGCGAAATACACGATGACGAAGGCGATCAGCGAGGAAGCGACTGCGGGCGCCGCCAGCGGTGAGGCGGATTCCACGGTGCGCAGCAGGCCGAACACCGTGAACGGCTGCCGCCCGGTCTCGGTGGTGATCCAGCCCGCCAGCACCGCGATGAAGCCGGCCGGTCCCATCATCAGCGCGAACAGGTGCAGCGGGCGGGAGCGAAACAGCGTGCCGCGGAAGCGGCTCCACAGGCTGAACAGCCCGAGCCCCAGCATCAGGAACCCGATTCCGACCATCACCCGGAACGACCAGAAGGTGATCGGCACCGGCGGCCAGTCCTGTCGCGCGATGCTGTCGAGCCCGGCCAGCGGCGCATCCAGCGAATGTTTCAGGATCAGCGACGACAGTTTCGGGATTTGCAGCGCGTAGCGCACGCTGGCGGCATCCTGGTCCGGCAGCCCGAACAGGATCAGCGGCGCACCGTCGGGATGGCTCTGGTAGTGGCCTTCCATCGCCATCACTTTCGCCGGCTGATATTCCAGCGTATTCAGCCCGTGCTGGTCGCCGGCGAAGATCTGGATCGGCGCCACCAGCGTCGCCATCCACATCGCCATCGAAAACATCACCCGGGGGCCGGGACGGTGCGAATCGCGCAGCAGATGAAACGCGCCGACCGCGCCGACAACCAGCGCGGTGGTGAGATACGCCGCCAGCACCATATGCAGCAGCCGGTACGGGAATGACGGGTTGAAGATCAGCGCGAACCAATCGACCGCGACGAACTGGCCTTCGCCATTGACGGCGTAGCCCGCCGGGGTCTGCATCCAGGAATTGGCCGACAGTATCCAGAACGCCGAAATCAGCGTGCCGATCGCGACCATCAGCGTCGCAAGGAAATGCAGTTTGTGGCCGACCCGCTCCAGCCCGAACAGCATCACACCGAGAAACCCCGCCTCGAGGAAGAATGCCGTCAGCACCTCATAGGCCATCAGCGGGCCGAGCACCGGTCCGGTCTTGTCGGAGAACGCCGCCCAGTTGGTGCCGAACTGGTACGACATCACGATCCCGGAGACCACGCCCATGCCGAAGGCGATCGCGAAGATCTTCAGCCAGTAATTGAACAGGTTGATGAACACCTCGCGCCCGGTGGCGAGCCAGAGCGCTTCCAACACCGCGAGATAGGAGGCGAGCCCGATCGAGAACGCCGGGAACACGATGTGAAACGACATCGTGAACGCGAACTGCGCCCGCGCCAGTACAACGGCGTCCAAACCTTCGAACATTCAGGCCACCCGACATCGCGACGACGACGCGGTGTAACACACCATCCACGACGATTGTATCGGCGCGGATGGGATGCTGCCTAGCTGCTGGCGTTGAGCAGGCGGCCGACCAGACGATCCATCTCGTCATACTGGCCTTCGCCGTCGTGCTGGTAGATCACGGTTCCGTTCTGGTCGACGAGGTATTGCGCCGGCCAGTACTGATTCTGATAGGCGTTCCAGGTCTTCGAATCGTTATCCTGCGCCACCGGATAGGTAATACCGTGACGCTTCAGCGCGGCCTTGACGTTCGACGCCGATTTCTCGAACGGGAATTCCGGGGTGTGGATGCCGACCACGACCAGCCCCTTGTCTTTGTATTTGGCGTAGAGCTCAACGACGTGCGGCAGCGAGCGAACGCAATTGACGCAGCCATAGGTCCAGAAATTCACCAGCACCACCTTGCCGCGCAGGCTCGCGATCGAAAGCGGCGCCGAGTTGAACCAGGTGTCAATGCCGACGAAATTCGGCGCGGTACCCTGCGCCGCGGCGACTTGAAACGGCGCTGGTTGTTTTGCCGCGAGCTCGGCAGCGATGCCAGGCGTCATCGCGCCGAACACAGCGAGAGATATTACCGAAGCAAGCGTCGCGAGCGATCGTATCGAGATGGCAGTGTTCATGGCAGTCTCCGGGGTGAGGTTGTCACAGGCCGATCTGGCCGGTCGGGTAAAATCCTGTCAGCCACGCCACGATCTCGGCGTCGTACTGAAAATAGGAGGCGAGCGCGAAGCCGATCACGACGACGCCGAAGCCCTGCTGCAGCCTTGGCGAAATCCGCGCCACGCCGCGGACCCGGGCGACCACGGTCTGGCCGCCATATGCGATCGCCAGCATCGGCAGCGCCGCGCCGATCGCATAGGTGACGAGCAGCGTGCCGGCCCAGGCGGTGTCTTTCGAGGTGGCGACCACGGTCAGGATCGATCCGAGCACCGGGCCGGCGCAGGGCGTCCACACCAGTCCCAGCGTGGTGCCGAGCACGAGGCCGCCGATATTGTCCTGGCGCGCGGCGAGCCCGCCGCCGAGGCCGGAAAATCCGCCGATCCGGCTCCACCAATGTTCGAACGGCGACGGCCAGATCATCAGCAGCCCGAAGCCGAGCAACAGCACCGCGGCGGCACTGCGCAGCCAATTGGGATCGAAATCGACGATCCGGGTGAGCCAGCTCAGCGCCAGCGCCACGGTCGAGAACGACAGCACGAAGCCGAGCGCGATCAGCGCCGGCCGCGCCGTACCGGAGTGGCCGAGCGAGGCGCCGAGCAGGATCGGCAGCATCGGCAGCGTGCACGGCGCAGCGATGGTGGCGACGCCGGCGAGCAAGGCAAGAACGAGATTGAACATCGAACAACCCCCGGCGCGCGATCCCGGTGACGACCGGGACGAATGTCGCGTGCCATGAGGTTGTTCGGCTGCGACGGTCGTTGCGTTACGCGGACACCGTCACGTCTGCGTGAGAGCGTTGCCGCATCGGGCCCGGACGCAAGACGACCCGGAAGGGGGGCATCCCGTCCGGGTCGCTGGAGGTTTGGCTTGGTAACGAAGCGTTAAATCAGCGCAGCGCGGTTTCGCCGTCGAACAAAATCACGCGGACCTCTGCTGGATTGTCTAGCAGCGAAGTCTTTCCGCATTGTGTTGCCGATCGTTTCATTTGTGTCGTCGCCGGCAAGGTTTGCGGCAAGATTCGCCGCGACGGTCGGGCTCACGCCGCCAGGTTCTCGACGCCGTGGCTCTTCAGCAATTCGGCAAGCTGCTTACGCGCATAGAACATCCGGGTCTTCACCGTGCTCTGCGGAATGCCGATGATCCGGCCCGCCTCCTCCACCGACTTCTCGTGGTAGTAGACAAGGTTGATGATCTCGCGATGGGCCGGCGACAGCTTGGCGACGCAGGCGCGCAGGATGGCGCTGGTTCGGCTGCGGTCCAATGCCTGTTCGGGCGTGTCGGCGCCGTCGACGATTTCGAGCACGTCGTTCTGGTCGATGTCCTCGTGCGGGCGCTGGCGCAATGCACTCAGCGCCTTGAAGCGCGCGATCGACAATAGCCAGGTCGAAACCTGGGAGCGGCCCTCGAACTGGCCGGCGGTGCGCCAGACATCGAGGAACACCTGGCTGACCAGGTCCTCTGAAGTCGCGGTGTCACGCACCATCCGCAGGATGAAACGGTAAACTCGCACATTGTGACGGGCATACAGGGTGTGCATCGCAGTCCTGTCGCCGGAGGCAATGCTGACCAACAGCATTTCATCCGTGGTCGCCCGCGCGGCGAGGATGCCCTGGCGGCCCGCGTCGTTGAGGGCGATGACGTTCTGCATGACCAGCTCCCGTGATGCACCGCTGCGGCGGCTTCGTTGGGAGGATTACTAGGCAGCGCGCGTTTCAGGACGTCTGCGCCAAAAGCGGAAAATGGTTTCGTCGGCGTCGGAATGTGTCGTCGGCCCCGCCGCGACGACATATTGGACCGAAAAGCCCAGCAATTTCAGCGGTTAATTTTGTGTGATGGAAATCACACTGGGTCCGCGGTGGGAGAGAACAGGTAGCCCCCGCCGCGGATGGTGCGGATCACCGCCGGCTTGGTCGGATCGGGCTCGATCTTGCGCCGGATCCGCATGATCCGCAGGTCGACCGCGCGGTCGAACGCCTCGCTGTCGCGGGCATTGGCCAGCTCCAGCAGTCGCTCGCGCGACAGCACCCGCTTCGGATTGGCGGCGAATACCCTGAGCAATCCGAATTCGGAGGCGGTCAGCGGGTGTTCGTTGCCGTCGTCGTCGCGTAGTGCCTGGGCTTCGAGATCGAGCCATTTGGTGCCGAACCGCACCAGCCGATCCTTCGCCGCGGTCGCGGCGGCGGCGGCCGGGCCGGCTGCCGCGGCCGGCTTTGCCGGCGCGCTCCGCCGCAGCACCGACCGGATCCGCGCCATCAATTCGCGCAACTCGCAAGGCTTGGCGATGTAATCGTCGGCGCCGAGTTCGAGCCCGACGACGCGGTCGATCGGGCTCGCGGTCGCCGTCAGCATGATCACCGGGACGTTGGTGCGCGCCTTGAGGTCGCGGATGATCGACAGCCCGTCTTCCTCCGGCATGTTGAGGTCGAGCACCACGAGGTCCGGCACGGAGGCTTCGATCGCGCCGCGCAGGCTCTTGCCGCCGTCGCACAGCGTCACCGTGAAGCCGTGCATCCGCAGATAGTCGCCGACCATTTCGCGGGCCGGGGCTTCGTCGTCCACCACGATGATGTGCGGGTTCTGGCTCATGACGCGGACGCCGTCGGCAGGATGATGGTGAAGGTGGCGCCGTCGCCGGGTCCGGGGCTGTCGGCGCTGACATTGCCGCCATGCATGTCGACGATCTTCTTGACGATCGACAGGCCGAGCCCGGTGGAGCTTTCGCCCGCGGTTGGTTTCGCCGACAGCCGTTGAAACCGGCCGAACAGCCGGCCGAGATCCTCGGGCGACAGGCCGGCGCCCTGGTCGGTGACGCGAATTACGGTGCCGTTGTCGTCGCTTTCGACCTGCAGCAGGATGGTGCCGCCGATCGGGCTGTATTTGACGGCGTTGCTGACCAGATTGTCGATCGCCTCCCGCATCCGGTCGGAATCGCACATCGCGATCTGCGCCGCCGGGGTCGTGACCTCGATCACCTGCTGCTTGTTGCGCGCCAGCGGCCGGTTCGCCTCGGCGACTTCGCTGACCAATGCGGCGAGATCGATCGGCTCACGGCGGATCGTGATGTCGAACGCATCCGCCATGGCGTCGGAAATCAGATGGTCCACCATCGAGGTCAGCCGCCTTGTCGCGTCGCGGATATGTTCGACCTGCGCGGTGACGCTTTCCTTCGAGGCATCGGCGCCGATCAGTTCGGTCAGCATTTCGGTGCGGCCCAGAATCACCCCGAGCGGGTTCTTCAGATCGTGGGCGACGGTGCCGAGAATCTCGTTCTTGAAGCCGTTGGCGCGCTGCAGCCGCAGCCATTGCGTCGACAGCCGGCGGTTGGCTTGGGTCAGCGCTCGGGTGCGCTGCGCCACCCGCTCTTCGAGCTGGGTGTTGGCCTCGTGCAGTTGCTGATAGAGAATGACGTTGTCGAATGCGATCGACAGCCGGCTGCCGAAGATCTCAACCAGCGAGCGGTCGGTGTCCGACAGTTCGCGTTCGGCCTGCAGCAGCACGACGACTTCGCGGCCGCTGCCGGTGCGGATATAGAGCACGGTGCGCTGATCGGCGAATTCATGTTTGCGGCGGCGGAACGCCTCCTCGACCATCTGCCGCAGATCGGCATCGAGCGGGTTGGTGCCAGCGCGGCCGATGAAGCGGCTGTAGCAGCCCGAGCCGGCCAGCACCGAGAAATCGTCGCCGACCACGCCGCTGTCGCGCAGCACCAGAATGCCGGCGCAGTCGACATTGAGCAACGAGGCGATCTGCGTCAGCACGCCCTCGGCGAGCCGCTGCATCGACTTGAAATCGTACAAGGTCGAGGCCGCGTCGATGATGATCTCCAGCCCGCGCCTGGTCTGCACCATGCGCTCGAGCTGCTGGTAGCTGCGCAGCGCCGCGGTCAGCGAGGTGAACAGCTTGTCGGCGGTCAGCTCGGTCTTGGCCTTGTAGTCGTTGATGTCGTAGTCGACGATCACGCGCCGCTCCGGCGCCTGGCCCGGCTGGCCGGTGCGCAGGATAATCCGTACCGTCTCATTCTTGATCTCGTTGCGGATGTACTCGACCAGATCGAGTCCGGCGGCGTCGGTTTCCATGATGACGTCGAGCAGCACCGCGGCGATGTCCGGATGCTGGCGCATCAGCACCCGCCCCTCGGCCGCCGAGTAGGCCGACAGGATTTCGAGGCCCTGACCGTTCAGGCTGTAGTCGCTGAGCGCGAACCTTGTGCCCTCATGAACCGCCTGGTCGTCGTCGATCACCGCGATTTTCCATCTGCGCGCGTTGGATTCGTCCGGCTCCGGCCCGCTGTCTTCGATCAGCTGGAGGATATCGTCCTGGTTGGCCATTGCAGGTTTCCGTCGATTGCGGGGTCGGCGTCGGGGCTGCCGCCGGTGGCGGTGCGCGGCATGATAATGCGAAAGGTGGTGCCTTGTCCCAGCCTTGATTCCAGCATCATGCGACCGCCGAGCTGTTGGGTTACCAGATTATAGACGATGTGCAGGCCGAGCCCGGTGCCGCCCTCGTTGCGGCGCGTGGTGAAGAACGGATCGAACGCCTGGCGCTGCACGTCCGGGGTCATGCCGGCGCCGTTATCGGCGAAGATGATCTCGATGTCGTCGGCGCCGCGCGGCCTTGCGGTGATCGAGATCGCGCCGGATCGGCCGTCCGGGAAGGCGTGGTTGGCGGCGTTGAGAAACAGGTTGGTGAGGATCTGCCCGTAGGAGCCGGGATAGCCGTCGATCACCAGGCCCTCCGGCACATCGACGGTCAGGGCGATCGACGATCGCTTCAACACCGGCCGCAGGCTGGCGATGATCTGGTCGGTGGCCTCGTGCAGGCTGAATTGCCGGCGCTCGGCGTGCGAGCGGTCGACCGCGACCTGCTTGAACGACTGGATCAGCTCGGCGGCGCGCTGCAGATTTCCCACCAGCTGCTGCGCGGCGTCGCGCGCGCTGCGGACGAATTCCTCGAGCTGCGAACGGCGCAGCGGTGCCTCGGATTTCAGTTCGCTCTCGAATATGCTCGCCTTGCGCGCGAAACTCGACGCCACCGTGAGGCTGATCCCGATCGGATTGTTGACCTCATGGGCGACGCCGGCGACCAGTCCGCCGAGAGCCGCTAGCCGTTCGGCGTCGATCAGGTTCTGCTGCGCGGCGTTGAGCTCCAGAAGCGCGCTTTCGGCCTTTTCCTTGGATGCGCGCAGATCGTCCTCGGCCTGGCGCTTGTCGATGGCGTTTTCGCGGAACACCTCCACCGCGCGGGCCATCGCGCCGACCTCGTCGCGGGCATTGGTGCCGGCGACGCGGCGATCGTAATCGCCGCCGGTGATGGCGTGCATCGACGCCAGAATCTGCTGCAGCGGCAGCCGGATGCTCAGCGCGATCAAGGTGCCGACGGTCATGATGATGCCGAGGAAGATCACCGCGATCGATAGCACCTTGCGCGAAATGTCGGCCAGGGTCCGGTCGAAGGTCTCCTGCGCCTTCTGCTCGCGCTGCCGCATCTTCACCGACAGTCCGTCGATCGCGCCGATCGTCGCCGCCTGGCTGTCGTCGATCGAGTTGCGCAACAGGTCGCTGCGGCTGACGAGTTGCTCGGACAGTTTCCCGAGACCGTCGCGCAACGCCATGGTGCGCGCCTTCAGCCGCTGCAGCGCCATGCGCTGCAGGTCGTTGTCGGCGAGATCGACCATCACCGGGATGGTGCGTTCGATGGTGTCGGTGTTGCGGCTGGCGTCCTCGGCGGAAGCGGTCGACAGCGAAAGATAGTACGAGTTGGCCGCGACCAGCAGCGCGGTGAACGCCTCGCGCGAGCGGCCAAGCGGCGGCCAGATCAGCGCGTCGCGTCGTCCGGTGGCGCCCTCGATGATCGAATACAGCCCCGCCATGTCGCGGGCCGGCCCCAGCACCTGGTCCTCATAGGTGTTCTTGATCTTGGTCTGCAACGCGCGCAGGTCGCCGAAGCCGTTGAGGAAGCGTTCGGTGACGCGCTCGAGTTCTGCGACCGAACCCGACAGCATCGGGTCGGTCGAGGCACGCGTCGTCAAGGTCCCGAGCACCGCTTCGCGCAGCAGCAGGATTTCCGCGAACAGGTCCGGGCTCGGCTGGTTGATATAGCGATGGATCAGGTTTTGCAGCCGGCCGGTCTCGCTCTCCAGCAACGCCAGGATCTTGTCCGACTCCCGCACCTG
Organism: Rhodopseudomonas sp.; assembly: GCF_013377015.1. Lineage (GTDB taxonomy): Bacteria > Pseudomonadota > Alphaproteobacteria > Rhizobiales > Xanthobacteraceae > JARJEH01. Next base: position 173,283 of record NZ_JACABA010000006.1, read on the forward strand.
CCGCACGTCATCCCAGGCCGAACTCAACACCTGGGCGCCGCTCCAGATCAGGCTCGCCAGCACCAGCACCACCGCGGAATTCAGCGCGGCGATCGACAGGATGCGCCAGCGAATCGGCACGGCACGGACCAACCCGACGATGCCGCTGTCGCGCGCCGCCAGCCTGGCCGGTTCGTCGATCTCGTCCTGACGCGGTGTTACCGGGTCCAATTCATTCCACCTTGCGGATGCGTTCGATCAAATCGGCGCTGACCGGGTCGCGCCGAGCCTTCTGATATAGCGGTGCCATCGCGGCCTCGAACGGCTTTCGATCGAACTCGCTGACGATCGTCACGCCCTCGGCTTCGGCCTGCCGGCGCGAATGTCGCTCGAGCTCGGCCCATTTCTCGCGCATGAAACGGTTTGACTGAACGGCCGCGTCGCGAAATATCTTGCGTTCCTCGGCGGACAGGCCGTCCCAGGCCTTGCGCGACATCACCAGAACTTCCGGACTCATGGTGTGCTCGGTCAGCGTGTAGTAGGCCGCCAGCCTGGAGTGCCCGGTGGTGACGTAGGACGGCCAGTTGTTCTCGGCGCCGTCGATCAGCCCGGTCGCCAGTCCGGTATGGACCTGTCCATAGGGCAGTTCGACCGCCTGGGCGCCGAGCGCGGTGAACATCGCCGACATCAGCTCGGATTGCTGGACGCGGATGCGCAGGCCCTTGAGATCCGCGATGGTGCGGACCGGTCTGATCCTGGTGTAGATCGAGCGTGCGCCGGAATCGTAGAATGTCAGCCCGACGAATCCAAAAGGTTCGAAGCTGTCGAGAATTTCATTGCCGATCGGCCCGTCGAGCACCTTGCGCAGATGTCCGATCGAGCGGAACAGAAACGGCATCGCCAGTACGTTGATCGCCGGCACGAAATTGCCGATCAGCGCCACATTGGTGCGGTTGAGCTCGATCGCGCCGGCGCGAGTTTGCTCGATGGTTTCCTTTTCCTCGCCGAGCTGGCGGGAATGAAACACCCGGATCCGGTCGCGGCCGCCGCTCCGCTCGGCGATCAGTCGCCCCATGAACTGCAGCGCCTGCACCGTCGGATAGTCCTCGGGCTGGGTATCGGCGGCGCGGAATTCGCGCGCGATCGTGGGCCTCGGAGCCGCGGCCAGCGCCACGGCGATCAGGAGTGCGGCAAGACGCGGTACCATGGCTCGACTGGACAGCGGCAAGTTCGATCCCATAAGGTTGCGCCGATTTCCGGACCAATGGCGTATCGCCAATCTAGCAGATTGGCCCGGGGAATGGCTATCGGGAGCGATCGGTGGCGGGGACGATGGCCAGAAAGATCCTGATCCCGATATTGGCGGCGGTGCTGCAGGTCGGCCTTGCCATCGCGTCGCCGGCGCGCGCGGCGACGGAGCTGGCGTGGTGGCACGCGATGTCCGGCGAACTCGGCCGGCGGTTGGAGAAACTGGCGTCCGACTTCAACGCATCGCAATCCGAGTACCGGGTGGTGCCGACCTACAAGGGCAACTATACCGAAACCGTGACCGCCGCGATCTTCGCGTTCCGGTCGCGCAGCCAGCCGGCGATCGTGCAGGTCAACGAGATCGCCACCGCGACGATGATGGCGGCGAAGGGCGCGGTCTATCCGGTGTTCGAGCTGATGCGCGACGAGGCCGAGGAGTTCTCGCCGGCCGCCTATCTGCCCGCCATCACCGGCTATTACACCGATATCGCCGGCAACATGCTGTCGTTCCCGTTCAACGCCTCGACCCCGATCCTGTACTACAACAAGACGCTGTTTCGCAGCGCCGGCCTCGACCCCGAGGCGCCGCCGAAGACCTGGCCCGAGATCGGCGTTGCCGCCAAGCGGCTCCAAGCCGCGGGCGCGGCGTGTGGGTTCACCACGGCGTGGCCGTCCTGGGTCAATGTCGAGAATTTTTCCGCCTATCACAATCTGCCGCTGGCGACCAAGTCGAACGGCATGGGCGGCATGGACGCGGTGCTGGTCTTCAACAATCCGACGCTGCAGCGACACATCGCCCAGCTCGCCGAATGGCAGACCACCAAGCTGTTCGACTACAGCGGCCGCGCCACCTCGGCCGAGCCGCGATTCCAGAACGGCGAATGCGGCATCTTCATCGGCTCCTCGGCGACCCGCGCCGATATCCTCGCCAATTCGAAATTCGAAGTCGGCTTCGGGCGGCTGCCGTACTGGCCGGACGTCGCCGGCGCGCCGCAGAACACCATCATCGGCGGCGCGACGCTGTGGGTGCTGCGCGGCCGCCCCAGCGACGAATACAAGGGCGTCGCGAAATTCTTCGCCTATCTGTCGCGGCCGCAGGTTCAGGCGGACTGGCACCAGCACACCGGGTATTTGCCGATCACGCGGGCGGCCTACGACCTGACCCGCGCCCAGGGCTTCTATGAGCGCAATCCGGGCACGGCGATTTCGATCGAGCAGATCACGCTGAAGCCGCCGACCGAGAATTCCAAGGGGCTGCGGCTGGGATCCTTCGTGCTGATCCGCGACGTCATCGACGACGAGCTGGAACAGGCTTTCAGCGGCAAGAAATCAGCGCAGGAGGCGATGGATTCGGCGGTCGAGCGCGGCAACAAGCTGTTGCGGCAGTTCGAACGGACCAACCCCGATCAGTAAGCAGCGGGTCAGGCCGTCGCCGACGCCACGCGCTCGTCCCGCGCCACCCGGCCGTCGATGATGTGAATCCGGCGATGCATTTGCGCCGCCAGTGCGAGATCGTGGGTGACAGCGACCACGGTTTTGCCGTGCAGCGTCACCAGTTCGCGCAGGATCCCGAACACCTGCGCGGTGGCGACCGAATCCAGGCTGCCGGTGGGCTCGTCGGCCAGGATCACCGGCGGATCGTTGGCCAGCGCGCGGGCGACGGCGACGCGCTGGCGCTGGCCGCCCGACAATTGATCCGGGGTCTTACGGCGATGATCGCCGAGCCCGAACGAGGCCAGCAATTGTTCGGCGCGCGCCGTGATGGCGCGGGACGGCAATTGCCCGAGCGCGCGCATCGGCAGCGCGACATTCTCGGTGATGGTGAATTCCGGCAGCAGGAAGTGAAACTGGAACACGAAACCGATGCGCTTGAGCCGGACCTCGGCGCGGTCGTTCTCGGTCATGCTGGTGGTCGATCGGCCGTCGATCAGGACGTCGCCGCTGCTCGGCAGATCGAGCAGGCCGAGCAGGTACAGCAGCGACGATTTTCCGCTGCCGGAAGGGCCGGTGACGGCGACGAATTCGCGCGGCACGATCGCGAGGTCGATATCCTGCACTAGCGTCACCGGCACCACCCCGGCGAGGATCTTGGTGACGCCCCGCGCCTCGATCAGGGCGGCGCTCATGTGGCACCCCGGATGATATCGACGGGATGCAGCCGCGCCGCGGCACGGGCCGGAAAATAGCCGGCGATCAGGCTCGACAGCAGCGCAAAGCTGGTGGCGAGCACGTAGTGCTTGACCGCGTAGAGCACCGGCAGATGGTTGTAGTCGGAAAATGGCGTCTTGAATTCCAGCGACGCCAGCCCGCGGGTCAGCAGATAGCCGAACACCCAGCCGAGCGCCGCCCCGACCATGCCGACCAGCAGTGCCTCGACGATGAAGATCGCCCGGATGGTGTGGTCGCGGAAGCCGAGCGATTTCATGATCGCGATATCGCGGGTTTTCTCGTGGGTGATGGTGGAGATGATGTTGTAGGTGCCGAACGAGGCGACCAGCAGGATCGCGCCGACGATGGTGTACATCAGCACGTTGCGTAGCGTGATCGCCGACAGCAGGTCTTCCTGCGCCTCCTGCCAGGAAATCGATTTGTATCCGGTCTGCTCGCCGATCCGCTCCGCGATCAGCCGCGCCGCCATCGGGTCATCAGCGCGGACCCGGATCTCGTTGACGATTCCGGTCTGCTTTTCCAGGATTTGCGCGGTCTTCAGCAGCACATAGCCGGTGGTCTCGTCCATGGCGCGGAAGCCGGTATGAAAGGTGCCGACGACGGTGGCGTTCATGTTGGAGCCCTCCGCCGACGCCAGCGTGATGTTGGAATTGACCCGCGCGCCGATCTTGTTGGCGAGCCGGTCGCCGAGCAGGATTGCGTTCGAGGAGCGATACAGCGAGGTCAGCGTGCCCTGCCGCATGTGGGTCCCCAGGTTGGAGACGTGGACCTCGGTGTGGGGATCGATGCCGACGATCGAGATGTTGAGATTGCGCCCGGCGAAGCGCAGCAACGCCTTGGACTGCACCGATGGCGTCAGCGAGCCGGGCACCCAGCTCTGCAGCGACGCGATCATCGCCATCGGGTTCTTGATGCCGGGGCGGCGGACCTGCGGCGTGAGGCCGTGCAGTTCGGCGGCGGCATAGACCATGTCGGCGGGCTGCCGGGTCGGCTCGCGCGATTCGTCGGTGATCGAGATGTGCGGCAGCGCGTCCACCAGGGTCTTGATGAAATCGTCCTGCGATCCTTCCATCATCGCCGCCATCATGATCGAGAACCCGACCCCCGTCATCACGCCGGCGATCGCCACCAGGGTCTGACGGGCGCGATGGCGGACGTGGGTCCAGGCGATGGTCAGGATCAGGTTCATGGCGCCGGCGGTCCCGCCGACGTCGGCCGGACCCGCGCGCCGTCCTTGATGTTGGTGGTCGCCGGAGAGGCGACCAACTCGCCCTCGCTGACGCCGGACAGGATCTCGACGAAGCCGGTGCCGCGGATGCCGATCTCGACCTTGCGCAGGCGGACCCGATCGCTGTCGATCATCAGCAGGCTGTCGTTGACCACCGCATTTGCGGGAACAAGAATCGCATCGACCTTCTCCCGGCTGACGATATTGGCCTCGACGCTCATGCCGACCCGCAGCGGCGTGTCGTCCGGCAGTCCGATCCGGACCCGGAAGGTCTTGGCGACAGGATCCCCGGCCGGAGTGATCTGTTTGACGAATCCGGGCAGCACCTGATTGGCGAAGGCGTCGGTGCGCAGCAGCGCCTTCTGGCCGACCTTGACCCGCGGGATGTCCTCCTCGTTGACGTCGGAGACTACCCACAGCGGCAATTCCAGGCCGATGCGATAGAGGATGGTGCCCGGTTCGACCATGTCGCCGACCTCGCCGTCCTCCTTCAGAACGGTGCCGTCCATCGGCGACACCACCTTGTAGTATTCCAGCCGCTGGGTCTGGGCCGCGATCTGCGCCCGGATCCGGGCGAGGTCGCTTTCGACCCGCTGATAGGCTTGCGAGGTCGCGACCCCGCGCGCCAGCAATTGCTCCTGACGGTCGAACTCCTTGCGCTGGAATACTTCCTGGGCGCGCAGATCGTTCAGCGTGGCGACCGCTTCCTTATCGTCGAGCCGCGCCAGCACGTCGCCGGCCTTGACGCTCTTGCCCTCGCAGCGGCATCGCGCGACGATGCGGCCGCGCACCAGTGGCGTCGAACGCGACCAGGTTTCGGGTTCGACCGATCCGGTCGCATAGACGATTTCCGCGGCGGTGCCGCGCTTGGCCGCGGCGACGGTGATTGCCGGCGGGCGAAGCAGCCACCAGCCTGCGGCGCATGCCAGCGCGATGCCCAGCGCCGTGACGGTCACGGATTTCCAGCGCGGGGCGCGGCTTGGCGCCGGCGAGAGCCCGGCGTCGGATCGTTCGGACATGCTGCTCATCTTTCATCCGGATCGTGGATCGATCGTTGCGGCATTGATCTTCCGCAAGGAACGGCGACCAGGTGAGGCAAGTTGCCGCTGGCGTGGTCGAGGATGCGGAATATTTGGCTTCGGCGGCTGTTCTTATCTGATCGGTGCGAATTGAAACCACGCTCGGATTTGCGCTGTCCATCCCGACGCCGATTGGTTTTGGTCAATCGGAGGTCGGGGCCAATTGAGCAGTAGGCAAAGTCGGGACGCTGACAATGCAAGACAAGCGAAAATTTCCGCGAACCGAGGTCGAGGAGCCGGCGCATATTTCGTTCGGCGGGACCAGTCTGAGCTGTACGGTGCGGAATATTTCCGATGAGGGAGCGGCGATCGACGTCGACAACGCGTCCTACATCCCAGAACGGTTCCGACTGGTGATGTTGCCCGACCCTGTGGTGCGCAACTGTCGGCTGGTCTGGATCAAGCAAAACCGGATCGGGGTGGCGTTCGAAGCTTAGCGCGGATTCGTCAACGTCCCCCGGGGCAGGCTAGTCGACCTCGGGCCGCCCAGCATAGCCGCAATAGCCGTGTTTCTCCGGCTCGCCCGACAGGCCGCCCTTGTAGTGCGAGATATGGAATTCGCGCCAGCCCATGCAGTGGCCGGCGATACAGTGATACATCTTCTCGGAATTCTCGAAGCCGTCGGTCATGCTGTTGTTCAGGCGGTTGCTGTTGTCGATGCGCACGAAGGGGCACCATTTCGCGCGCGCAACACTTTCACTGATCAGCATGACGGTTTTCCAAACAATAAGCGTCAGTTTGGAGGTAACGCGTTAAGACGTGGTGAATGAGGACCTTGGTGAAAACCACAGGCTCGATCGCGCCCGCGCGCCGCCAAACCTGAACTATAATTCTTGCCTTCGGCGATCGCCGCGAACTAAGGTGCGTGAACGTTTCGGGAAGCAGACCTCGGAGGACGCCGGCGGCGGTGCCGTGGCCTGCGTTCGCGTTCGCACATAAGAACAGCCACCAGGCAAGAAACCACGAGAGGGAGAGTCACCGATGTCCGAATTCCGTCGTTTGCCGCCGATATCCCGCCGCGCCTTGCTGTCGGGCGCCGCCGGCGTCGCCACGCTCGCGGTCGCCTCGCCGTTCCGCGCGCCGGCGATCGCGCAGCACGCGCCGCTCAGGGTCGGGCTGATGCTGCCCTACACCGGTACGTTTGCGAAGCTCGGTAAATTCATCGACGACGGCTTCCGGCTGCGGATCGAGCAGAACGGCGGCAAGCTCGGCGGCCGCGAGGTCGAGTTCGTCCAGGTCGATGACGAATCCAAGCCCGCCGCCGCCACCGACAACATGAATCGGCTGGTCGGCCGCGACAAGGTCGACGTCGTGGTCGGCACCGTGCATTCGGGCGTGGCGATGGCGATGGTCAAGGTCGCGCGCGACACCAACACGCTGCTGATCATCCCCAATGCCGGCGCCAACGACGCCACCGGGCCGGCCTGCGCGCCGAACATCTTCCGCACCTCGTTCTCGAACTGGCAGACCACCTACCCGATGGGCAAGGTGATGGCCGCCGCGGGCATCAAGAACGTCGTCACCATCACCTGGAAATACACCGCGGGCGCGGAAATGATCGGCGCCTTCGCGGAAAGCTTCACCGCCAATGGTGGCAAGATCGTCGAGGATCTGACGCTGCCGTTCCCCGAGGTCGAATTCCAGGCGCTGATCACGCGGATCGCACAGCTCAAGCCGGACGCGGTGTTCAGCTTCTTCGCCGGCGGCGGCGCGGTGAAGTTCGTCAAGGACTACGCGGAGGCCGGCCTCAACAAGACCATTCCGCTGTACGGCGCAGGCTTCCTCACCGACGGCACCCTCGAGGCGCAGGGCGCGGCCGCCGACGGCATCAAGACCACGCTGCATTACGCCGACAACCTGCTCAATCCCGCCAACGTCGCGTTCCTGAAGGCGTTCAAGGCCAAGACTGGCAATGACGGCGACATCTACGCGGTGCAGGGTTTCGATGCGGCGGCGTTACTGAACATCGGGCTCACCGCGGTGAAGGGCGACACCCATGCGCGCGACCGGATGGTCGCGGCGATGGCGGCGGCGAAGATCGACAGCCCGCGCGGTCCGCTGTCGTTCAACAAGGCGCATAATCCGATCCAGAACATCTATCTGCGCGAGGTCAAGAACGGCCGCAACGAAATGCTGTCGATCGCCCAGGCCGACGTCGACGATCCGGCGCGCGGCTGCAAGATGACGTGAGGGTCGGGCTTCGACAGAAGTGCTGAGTGAGAATTCGTCATGGCCGGGACAAGCCCGGCTAAGACGTTGAGGGGGTAGTTGCAACAACAAACGCCGTCATTCCGGGGCGCGAGCTCTTGCGAGCGAACCCGGAATCTTGCGCCGCGCCGCTGTGGCGAGATTCCGGGTTCGCTCGCAGCTTCGCTGCTCGCGCCTCGGAATGACGGATCTATTCGCCAAGATTGCGGCTTCCAACCGGATTGCCTGAATGGACCTCATCACCTTCGGCGTTCAGCTCTTGAACGCCATCCAGTATGGAATGGTGCTGTTCCTGGTCGCCAGCGGGCTGACGCTGGTGTTCGGCATTCTCGGCGTGATCAATCTCGCCCACGGTGCATTCTATATGCTGGGCGCCTATCTGGCCTACTGGATCGCAGCAGCGACCGGCAATTTCCTGATCGCCGTGGTGGCCGGCGTGGCGATCGCCTTCGTGGTCGGGTTGCTGTTGGAAAACGTCTTCATCCGCCGGCTTTACGGCCGCGACCATCTGGCGCAGGTGTTGCTGTCGTTCGGGCTGATCCTGGTGATCGACGAAGTCCGCGAGATGCTGTTCGGTAAGGACGTCCACGCGGTGACGCCGCCCGCATGGCTGTCGGGCTCGATCCAGCTCACCACCAACCTGTCCTATCCGGTGTACCGGCTGGCGATCTGCGTGTTCTGTCTGGCCGTCGCCGGCCTGATCTTCCTGGTCATCACCCGCACCAAGATCGGAATGATCGTGCGCGCCGGCGCCGAGAATCGCGAAATGACGCGCGTGCTCGGCATCAACTACGATTCCGTCAATCGCTACGTGTTCGCCACCGGCATCGCGCTGGCTGCGCTCGGCGGTATCGTGATCGCGCCGATCTCCACGGTGTTTCCCGGCATGGGCGATAGCATGCTGATTCTGTCCTTTGTCGTGGTGGTGCTGGGCGGGATCGGCTCGGTGGCCGGTGCCGCGATCGGCGCGCTGCTGATCGGCCTGACCGACACCTTCGGCAAGGTGTTCTTCCCCAGCGTGTCGGGCATTCTGATCTATCTGCTGATGGCGCTGGTTCTGCTGTGGCGCCCGAACGGCATTCTGGGCCGGCGGGAAATCTGACATGCGCGCGCGTCCCCGCCTGCCATCATGGCTTGTGCCGTTCCTGTGCCTGATGGCCGCGGTCGCGCTGCCGTTCTGGGTACCGACCTACTACACCCAGTTCGCCAGCAAGGCCCTGATCATGGGCATGCTGGCGATGGCGCTGAATCTGGCGGTCGGGCAGGGCGGTCTGGTGTCGCTGTGCCATGCCGCGTTCTTTGGTGTCGCCGGCTACGTGCTGGCGTTGACCTCGCCGAAATACGACGCGGCCTCATTGCTGCTGACGCTGCCGCTGGCAGTGCTGGCCTCGGGTCTTGCGGCGCTGGCGATCGGGGCGTTGGCGCTGCGCACCCGCGGCGTCTATTTCATCATGGTGACGCTGGCGTTCGGCGAGATGCTGTACTTCTTCTTCCACGACACCGGAATCGGCGGTGGCTCTGACGGCGCCTTCATCAACCTCAAGCCGGAGATCGCAATCGCCGGGCGCCAATTGCTCGATCTCGACAAGCCAATGGCGTTCTACTTCGTGGTGTTGGCCTTCACCGTCGGAGTTATCGCTCTGCTGTTGATGCTGGTGCGTTCGCCGTTCGGCCACGCGCTGGCGGCGGCCCGCGACAATGAGCGCCGCGCCCGCTCGCTCGGCTTTCCGATCTTCCGCATTCGGCTGATCGCCTTCACCATCTCGGGCGCGCTCGCCGGCCTCGCCGGCTATTTCGCCGCGGCGCAGTTCGGTTTCGTGGCGCCGGAAATGCTGGGCTGGCACCAGTCGGCGACGGTGCTGGCGATGGTGCTGATCGGCGGGCTGCAATCGGTCACCGGCCCGCTGCTCGGAGCGCTGGTGCTGCTCGGGCTTGAGGAAGTGCTGAAGGCCAATCTGGCGCAATGGAAGCTCGCCGAGGGACTGATCGTGATCGCGATCGTGCTGGCGCTGCCGAACGGGGTGCGGCAATTATGGCCGCTGCTGTTCGGCCAGCCGCGACAGAAGCCATCGTCCGGCAAGGTCGCGCCGGAGACCGGCCGTGGCTGAGATCGCCTTGCACGCTCGGCGTCTGCGCAAACAATTCGGCGGCGTCCGCGCGGTGTCGGATGTGTCGATCGATGTCCACGCCAACGAAGTGCATGCGGTGATCGGCCCCAACGGCGCCGGCAAATCGACCCTGATCAATCTGCTGTCCGGCGAATTGTTCGTCAATGCCGGGAGCATCATGCTCGGCGAAGTCGACATCACCGGGCTGGCGCCGGACCAGCGCGCCCGCGCCGGACTCGGCCGCGCCTATCAGAAGACCACGATCTTTCCGCGCTTTTCTGTGCACGAAAATGTTCGCCTCGCCGCGCAGGCGCGCTCGCATGCGCCGCTGCGGATGTTCGGCGGTATTGCCACCAACGATGAGGTGAACCGACGCACCGACGCCGCCATCGCCAAGGCGGGGCTGGCCGGGCGCGAGTCGATCGTAGCCAATCTGCTCAGCCATGGCGAGCAGCGCCAGCTTGAAATCGCGATGGTGCTGGCCACCGATCCCAAGATCATCCTGCTCGACGAGCCGCTGGCCGGGATGGGCCAGGCCGAAGCCCGCGCCATCATCGCGCTGATCGCGTCACTGAAGCAGGGCCGCGCGGTGCTGATCGTCGAGCACGACATGGACGCGGTGTTCGAACTCGCCGATCGCCTCACCGTGATGCACGACGGCCACGTCATCGCCACCGGCGTTCCGGCCGAGGTGCGGCTGCATCCGGCGGTGCGCGAGGCCTATCTGGGCAATCACGGAGACGCCGCATGAGCGCGCTGCTGCAGGCAACGCAGCTCGACGCGTTCTATGGCGCGAGCCAGATCCTGCATGGCGTCGACCTCGCGGTTGCGCGCGGCGAACAGGTGGCGTTGATCGGCCGCAACGGCATGGGCAAGACCACGCTGCTGCGGTCGCTGATGGGTCTGGTGCCGGATTGCCGCGGCCAGCGCCGCTTGCACGGCGGCGACATCGCCCGCGCAGCGCCGGAAGCGATCGCGCGGCTCGGCGTCGCGCTGGTGCCGGAAGGCCGCGGCATTTTCGGCGCGCTGACCGTGGTGGAAAATCTCACCATGGCGGCACGGCCGGGGGCGGACGGCCGCCGGACCTGGACGCTGGCGCGGATCTTCGAACTGTTTCCGCGGCTGCATGAGCGCCGCCACAATGGCGGCCATCAGCTGTCCGGTGGCGAGCAGCAGATGCTGACCATCGGCCGCGCGCTGATGACCCATCCGGATCTGTTGCTGATCGACGAAGCCACCGAAGGCCTGGCGCCGAAGATGGCGCAGGAAATCTGGCGCACGCTCGGCGTCATCAAGGGCGAAGGCATCGCCACCATCGTGGTCGACAAGGATTTTCGCAGCCTGTCGGCGATCGCCGACCGCATGGTGATGCTGGCCAAGGGCGTCGTGGTGTTCGATGGCGTGCCGTCAGACTTCGCGGCGCAACCGGAGCTGCTGGAGCGGCATTTGGGGGTGTAGTTAAACCACTGCGCTCTTCAGGCCGAAGGCGCAGGCGTCGCGGCACAGCACCGGGGCCACCATCGCGACCAATCTGGCCGCGGCGGCATCGACCGACAGACCCGCGGTGTCGAGCACCGCGGACGCGCGCGCGTAGAGCGGCTCCCGACTTTGCAGGATGGTGCGCAGTTCCTGCATCGCGGCGCGGTCGTCCGCCATCGGCCGCAGATCGCCCTGGCCGCGCACCCGCGCCATGTGTTCCTCGGGGTCGGCCTTCACCCAGATGGTGTAGAACGAAGACAGGATCTGATCGAAGGTCAGCGGCTCGGAGACGATGCCGCCGCCGGTCGCCAGCACCATCAATTGCTTGCGCGCCAGCAATTGCGTCAGCGCGGCCTGCTCCATCCGCCGGAAGCCCTCCTGGCCGTACAGCGCGATGATCTCGGCGACCGACAGCCCGTTCTGCTGCTCGATCTCCTTGTTCAGTTCGACGAAGCTCCAGCCGATCTTGTCGGCGAGCAGGCGGCCGAGCGTGGATTTGCCGGCGCCGCGCAGTCCGATCAGCGCGATGCCGTTGAACGCGACCTCGCGCCGCGCGCCAGCGCCGAGCCGGCCCTGTCCCGACAGCACGTCCTTGGCATGCGCGATCTGCACCGGGGTGGCGCGGCGCACCAGGTCGCGAATCACCGGCCAATCAATGGCCGGATCGCTCGCCGGGATTAGATCCTCCAGCTGCGCGGCCATTGCGTTCGAGACCCGGCGCAGCAGCACGATCGAGACGTTGCCCTTGCCGCTTTCCAGCTGCGCGATGTAGCGCTCGGAAATTCCCGAGACTTTCGCCAGCACCTTGCGTGACATCCCGCGCAGCGCCCGCATGGTGCGGACGCGCTGGCCGAGTTGCAGCAGAAAGCTGGTTTCGGGATCGATCGGCTCGGTCATGTCCCGGGTCGCCTGTTGCGGTCGCCTGTTCGGCCGACACTGGCCGCTCTGGAAACATAATGCCGGGACGGATTGACAGCAAGCGAGGCTGGTGGCTTCCTATGCACTATAATTCAAAATACGTCGGGAGGAGTGACCGTGGCAATCAAGAAGTCCGCGCGATGCACGGCATGAGTGGGTCCGGCTCCTACAACGCGGTGAGCTGGCTGCTCGACCGCAACGTCGCCGAGGGCCGCGGGTCCAAGCTGGCCTTCACCGATCCTGTTGCCGAATTGAGCTTTGGCGCGCTGCAGACGCAGAGCCGGCGGCTCGCCAATCTGCTGTGCCGGCTCGGCGTCCGCCGCGAGGAGCGGGTGGCGATGATCATGCTCGACACCGTCGAGTTTCCGGTGGTGTTTCTCGGCGCGATCCGCGCCGGCATCGTGCCGGTGCCGCTGAACACGCTGCTGACCTCGGAGCAATACGCCTATGTGCTGGCCGATTGCCGGGCGGGGGTGCTTTTCGTCTCCGCGGCGCTGCTGCCGGTGGTGCAGGACGTGGTCGGCCGATTGCCCGATCTCGAACACGTCGTGGTGGTGGGCGGCGACGGCCACGGCCACAAGACATTCGCCGACGAGATCGCGCGCGAGAGCGAGGCGTTCGAGACCGTCGCGACCCATGCCGAGGAGCCGGCGTTCTGGCTGTATTCCTCGGGTTCGACCGGGATGCCGAAGGGCGTGCGGCATCTGCACGGCAGCCTTGCGGCGACCGCCGACACCTACGCCAAGCAGGTGCTGGGAATTCGCGAGAACGACGTCTGTCTCTCGGCGGCCAAGTTGTTCTTCGCCTACGGGCTCGGCAACGCGCTGACTTTCCCGATGTCGGTCGGCGCCACCACCGTGCTGAATCCGGAGCGGCCGACGCCGGCGGTAATGTTCAGGTTGTTGCAGCAATACAATCCGACGATCTTCTACGGCGTGCCGACGCTGTTCTCCGCGATGCTGAACGATCCGGCGTGCAAGGACGCCACGGCTGGCACGCGGCTGCGGATCTGCACCTCCGCCGGCGAGGCGCTGCCGGAATCGGTCGGGCTGGCCTGGAAGGCGCGGTTCGGCGTCGACATTCTCGACGGCGTCGGCTCCACCGAACTGCTGCACATCTTCCTGTCGAACGCGCCCGGCGACATCAAATATGGCAGCTCCGGCCGCCCGGTGCCGGGCTATCAGGTGCGGCTGGTCAACGAGGCCGGCGCCGAGGTTGCCGAGGGCGAGGTCGGCGAATTGCTGGTCGATGCGCCGTCGGCCGGGGAGGGCTACTGGAACCAGCGCAGCAAGAGCCGCCGGACCTTCGAGGGCCACTGGACCCGCACCGGCGACAAATATGTTCGCGACGCCGAGGGCCGCTACACCTTCTGCGGCCGCGCCGACGACATGTTCAAGGTCTCCGGCATCTGGGTGTCGCCGTTCGAGGTCGAGAGCGCGCTGATCACCCATCCGGCGGTGCTGGAAGCCGCGGTGGTGCCCGACGCCGACGCCGAAGGGCTGCTGAAGCCGCGCGCCTTCGTGGTGTTGCGCGAAGGCACGGATACCGAGGGCCTGTTCGAGGCGCTGAAGGAGCACGTCAAGCACAAGGTCGGCGCCTGGAAATATCCGCGCTGGATCGAGGTGGTCGATCAATTGCCGAAAACTGCGACCGGAAAAATCCAGCGCTTCAAGCTGCGCGAGGGCGCCCACAACTAATCGTCATGGCCGGGTGAAGCCCTGGCATGACGAATGAGAGTTTGTCCGCGATCTTTGAAGTGAGTGATCATGATGACCCTCGCTCCCGCCGGCTTTCTGTCCATCGGCGACTCCGAGCTCGAATACCGCATGATCGGTCCCACGCCCGACGCCGCGCCGACCTTGGTGTTGCTGCATGAGGGGCTGGGTTCGGCGAAACTGTGGGGCGATTTTCCCGATCGACTCGCCGCCGCCACCGGCTGCGGCGTGTTCGCCTATTCGCGCGCCGGTTATGGCGCCTCAACCCCGGTGTCGCTGCCGCGGCCGCTCGACTACATGCATGTCGAGGCGCTCGAGGTGCTGCCGCGCGTGCTCGAGGCGATCGGCTTTCGCCGCGGACTGCTGGTTGGCCATTCCGACGGCGCCTCGATCGCGGCGATCTATGCCGGCGGAGTTCAGGATCATCGAATTTTCGGGGTGGCGATGATGGCGCCGCATTTCGTCGTTGAGGACATGGGGCTGGCGGCGATCGCCCGGACCACGGCCGACTACGCGGCCAACCTGCGGGCCAAGCTGGCGCGCTGGCACCGGGACGTCGACAATACATTCCTCGGCTGGAGCAACGCCTGGCTCGATCCGGCCTTCCGTGCCTGGGATATTTCCGACCGTCTGGCCTACATCCGGGTGCCGATCGCAATCCTGCAGGGTGCCGACGATCAGTACGGCACGTTGCGCCAGATCGAGATCGCGCAGGACGAATGCTATTGCCCGGTCGAGGTCACCATCATCCCCGGCATCGGCCATTCGCCGCATCGCGAGGCCGCCGAGGTGACGCTGGGCACCATCGCGGAGTTCGCCAAGCGCATCCTGACGGAGGAGGCCGCAACGGCGGGAAATTCCGTGGCTCCTCTCACGGGTTCATGAAGCAAAATGCATGATTGGCCGCGAATTGCGCTGGACCTGCGCCGAAACATGCATTATTATTCATATCAAGCAACAAACTGAGGGATGGCAGATGGCCGGTGAGGACCGCGTTCTCGCGAACGGCGCCAAATGGATCGACTTCCAAACCGATCCGTCGCGCTACCGGCACTGGCGGCTTGCGGTCGACGGCGCGGTCGCGACGCTGACCATGGATGTCGATGAAAACGGCGGGTTGTTCGAGGGCTATCAGCTCAAGCTGAATTCCTACGACCTCGGCGTCGATATCGAGCTTGCGGATGCGGTGCAGCGGCTGCGCTTCGAGCATCCCGAGGTCAAGGTGGTGCTGCTGCGCTCCGGCAAGAACCGGGTGTTCTGCGCCGGCGCCAATATCCGGATGCTGGCCGGCGCCACCCACGCACACAAGGTCAACTTCTGCAAATTCACCAACGAGACCCGCAACGGCTTCGAGGATTCCTCCGAGCATTCCGGTCAGCGCTTCATCACCGTGGTCAACGGCACCGCGGCTGGCGGCGGCTATGAGCTGGCGCTGGCCACCGATCACATCATCATGGCCGACGACGGCTCCGCCTCGGTGTCGCTGCCCGAAGTGCCGCTGCTGGCGGTGCTGCCCGGCACAGGCGGGCTGACGCGCGTCGTCGACAAGCGCAAGGTGCGGCGCGACCACGCCGACTTCTTCTGCACCATCGAGGAAGGCATCAAGGGCAAGCGCGCGGTGCAGTGGCGGCTGGTCGACGAGATCGTGCCGAACAGCAAGCTCGAAGCCACGGTCGCCGAGCGCGCGCAACAATTCGCTGCCGCGTCGAAGCGCAACGGGTCGGGCAAGGGCGTCGCGCTGACGCCGCTGACGCGCAGGTTCATCGAAGGCGGCAGCATCCGCTATGGCTGCGTCAGCGTCGATATCGATCGCCCTGCCCGCATCGCGACGATTTCGATTTCGATTGCGGCGCCGGATGCCGCGCCGCCCGCCGACATCGACGGCATGATCGCGCAGGGCGCGGCGTTCTGGCCGCTGCAGGTGGCGCGCGAACTCGACGACGCCATCCTGCATCTGCGCATCAACGAACTCGAAACCGCGATGCTGGTGTTCAAGTCGCATGGCGACGCCTCGCAGGTGCTGGCCTATGACGCCTTCCTCGAAACCAACAAGGCGCATTGGCTGGTCAACGAGATCCGGCATTACTGGAAGCGCGTGCTGAAGCGGATCGACGTCACCTCGCGCACGCTGGTGACACTGGTGGAGCCCGGCTCGTGCTTCGCCGGCACGCTGGCCGAACTGGTGTTCGCCGCCGACCGCTCCTACATGCTGATCGGCTCGCGCCAGGGCGACAACCGCGCGCCGCCGGCGATTCATCTCTCTGCGATGAATTTCGGTCCCTATCCGATGAGCCACGGCCTGACCCGGCTGCAATCGCGATTCCAGGCCGACCCCGAGGACGTAACGCGCGCGCAGCAGAAGATCGGGACGGCGCTCGACGCCGAGGAGGCCGAGGCGCTCGGGCTCGTCACCTTCGCGCTCGACGACATCGACTGGGACGACGAGGTGAGGGTGTTCCTCGAGGAGCGCGCCTCGTTTTCGCCCGACAGCCTCACCGGCATGGAAGCCAATCTGCGCTTCGCCGGGCCGGAGACCATGGAATCGAAAATCTTCTCGCGGCTCACCGCTTGGCAGAACTGGATCTTCCAGCGCCCCAACGCGGTCGGCGAGGCCGGCGCGCTGAAGCGCTACGGCACCGGCCAGAAGGCGCAATTCGACATGACGCGGGTGTGAGCCGCGGACGTTCTTACTAACAGTCGCACGAATTCGTCATTGCGAGGAGCGAAGCGACGAAGCAATCCAGGAATGCAATGCTCGGAGCCCTGGATTGCTTCGCTTCGCTCGCAATGACGACCAACCGGGAGCACGCCATGAACATCATGAACGTCGATTACTCGACCAAGATTCCCAACAATGTGAATCTCGGCGAGGACCGCCAGGTGCTGAAGGCGTTGGAGGGCTGGCATCCCGGCTATATCGACTGGTGGAACGACATGGGGCCGGAGGGTTTCCAGCAGTCGCTGGTCTATCTGCGCACCGCCTATTCGGTCGATCCGCGCGGCTGGGCCAAGTTCGACTACGTCAAGATGCCGGACTATCGCTGGGGCATTCTGCTGGCGCCGCAGGAAGAGAACCGCACGATTCCGTTCGGCCAGCATTTCGGCGAGCCGGCGTGGCAGGAAGTCCCCGGCGAATATCGCGCGATGCTGCGCCGGCTGATCGTGATCCAGGGCGACACCGAGCCGGCGTCGGTCGAGCAGCAGCGCCATCTCGGCAAGACCGCGCCGTCGCTGTACGATTTGCGCAACCTGTTCCAGGTCAATGTCGAGGAAGGCCGCCACCTCTGGGCGATGGTGTACCTGCTGCAGAAATATTTCGGTCGCGACGGCCGCGAGGAGGCCGACGGTCTGTTGCGCCGCCGCTCCGGCGACGCCGACGCGCCGCGGATGCTCGGCGCCTTCAACGAGGCGACGCCGGACTGGCTGTCGTTCTTCATGTTTACCTATTTCACCGATCGCGACGGCAAGATGCAGCTGCACTCGCTGGCGCAGTCCGGCTTCGATCCGCTGTCGCGCACCTGCCGCTTCATGCTGACCGAGGAAGCGCACCACATGTTCGTCGGCGAGACCGGCATCAGCCGCGTGGTGCAGCGCACCTGCGAGGCGATGCGCGAAGCCGGGATCGACGATCCCAATGAGATCGCCAGGATCCGCGCGCTCGGCGTCATCGACCTGCCGACGATCCAGAAGAAGCTCAACCTGCACTACACGCTGTCGCTCGACCTGTTCGGCTCGGAGGTCTCGACCAACGCCGCCAACGCCTTCAATGCCGGGATCAAGGGCCGCTATCACGAAACGCAAATTCAGGATGATCATCGGCTGCAGAACGACACCTATCCGGTGCTGAAACTGGTCGACGGCGTGATCAAACGGGTCGACGAGCCGGCACTGACCGCGCTCAACATGCGGCTGCGCGACGACTACACCCAGGACTGCGTCAAGGGCCTGCTGCGCTGGAACAAGGTGATCGCGAGCGCCGGCTATGATTTCAAGCTGACGCTGCCGAATGTCGCGTTCCACCGCCAGATCGGCGAGTTCAAGGATATCCACGCCACGCCCGACGGCGTGCTGATCGACGACGCGACGTGGGCCGCGCGGAAGACCGAATGGCTGCCGTCGCTCGAGGACGGCGACTTCATTTCGAGCTTGATGAATCCGGTTAGCGATCCCGGCGCCTACGCGCCCTGGATCGCGCCGCCCAAGGTCGGCATCGACAACAAGCCCGGCGATTTCGAATATGTGAAGATCGAGACGTGAGGGCTCTTTCGCCGCGGGTGCTCTTCACCTCTACCGAAGGGAGAGGTCGGATTGCGCGCGTAGCGCGCGATCCGGGTGAGGGGTTCTGACCTCACGTTGCGATCGAAGCCCCCTCACCCGGCTGCTTCGCAGCCGACCTCTCCCCGGTGGGGAGAGGTGAACAGCGCCTCGCTGCGCGCGGCCGAGCCGCGCTATCAATCCCAGCCGTCGCCCTTGATGCCGGGGTTGGCGTAGACGATGCCGCCGTCGACCGCGAGGGTGGCGCCGACCACGTAGTCGCCGGCACGCGAGGCGAGATAGATCGCGGCCCCCGCCATATCCTCGTCGGTGCCGATCCGGCCCGCGGGCACCCGGGTCGATACTTCATCGGCATTGTCGCGCGCCGCCTTGTTCATGTCGGACTTGAACGGCCCCGGCGCGATCGCCGTCACCACGATGTGATCGTGAATCAGCCGCGCCGCCATCCGCCGCGTCAGATGGATCAGCCCGGATTTGCTGGCGGCATACGAATAGGTCTCCATCGGATTGACGAAGATGCCGTCGATCGACGCGATATTGATCACCTTGCCGGGCTTGTCCGCGGTCGCTGCGGCGCGCAGCGGGCCGGCCAGTGCCTTCGTTAGAAAGAACGGCGTCTTCAGGTTGAGGTTCATCACCTTGTCCCAGCCGCTCTCGGGAAATTCGTCGAACGGCGCGCCCCAGGCGGCGCCGGCATTGTTGACCAGGATGTCGAGCCTCGCTTCGCGCTTGATGATCTCAGCGGCGAGCAGCTCGATGCCGGCCATGGTGGAAATGTCGATCGGCAGCGCGATGCATTCGCCCGAATAGGCGCCGGAGAGTTCCTGCGCGGTGGCCTCGCAGGGCCCTGCCTTGCGTGCGGTGATGTAGACCTTCGCGGCGCCTTGGGCGAGAAATCCCGCCGCGATCATGCGGCCGATGCCGCGCGAGCCGCCGGTCACCAAGGCGACCCGGCCTTGCAGCGAAAACAGATCCTTGAACATGCAGCCTCCGTTGATTTTCCGGATGTTTGAGGCGGCCGGCGGGATGAGTCAAGGAACGGTGCTTCGATCCGCGGTTATCGCCGAAGCCATGACGCGGGCAGCGCCTACGCCGCGTCAACTCGGCGGAAGGCGTTCCACATCGCGGTGGCGGCGCCGGAGGTCAGCACCGGCAGGATGCGGCGGTTCTGGTAATTGCCGTTCAGCGAGACCCGCGGCAGCGCGGTGAGATGCTCGGCGATTTCCGGAAAGATCATGCCGGGCCGGGTCGTCACCGCGGTCTTGAAGCCGGCGGCGCGCGCCAGTGCGAATTCGCGCGGCCCGGCCGCGCTGCGGTCGCCATAGGGATAGGCGAAATGCAGCACCGGCCGCTGCAACTCGGCTTCGATCCGAGCGCGGCTGGTCGCCATTTCCTGCGCGGCGTCGGCTTCGCTCTGCCTGGCGAGCTGGCAGTGGGTGACCGAGTGGGCGCCGATCGTCGCCAACCGATGCCCGGCGAAGCGCCGCAGCTCGTTCCAGGGCAGGCAGAGTTCGCGGCTGATTGCGGTTTCGTCGATTCGGTTGCGGGTGCACAGCGCGGTCATTTCGCGGCACAGATCGTGCTCGCCGGGCAGCGCGCGCAGCAGGTCATGCAGGGTATCGAACGCCGCCTGCTTGGCCGCCGGCGTGTCGGTGTCGAGCCGCACTGCGGCGGCGCCGATCTCGGCCTCGATGCGGTCGGCCTGCGCAATCAGGCGCTCCAGCGTGATCCACCACAGCCGGCCGCGGCCTTCGGCGAAATCGCTGGCGGCGTAGACGGTGAACGGCGCGTCGAATTCCTCCAGCACCGGCAACGCGAAATCGCGGTTGTCGCGATAGCCGTCGTCCAAGGTGATGCAGGCGAAACGCCGCGAAAAATCCTGCTCGACCAGCCGCCGGTGCAATTCGCCCATGGTGATGACGTCGATCTCGTGGCTGCGCAGGTGGTTCAACGTGGTGCGCAGGAAATCCGGGGTGACCTCGAGATGGCGATTGGGCTGGAATGCATCGTCTCGCGACGGCCGCACATTGTGCAGCATGAAAATGGTGCCAACGCCGGCGAGAATCGGCCGCAACACATGGTGCACACCGGTGAAATAGAGTGCTTCCAGCCCAGCGCGAATGACGTTGTGGCGAAATTGTTTCATCAATGAGCCGACTGGTTAATTTCGTTAACGAGACTAGCGGCGACCGCTGAACAAACGGTTATGCCGAGCGATGGCTTCGCGAATTTCCGCATTTGAGTTTGACAGTCCAGCAACGGTTTGATTTCTCTCTGGTTCTGGACTGACAGGATGTGGAATGCGCGGACTTTTGAGATCGAGCGGCAAATGGTGGCCGGGTGTTGTTCCGCTGGCCATTCTTTTGGCGATTGCGGCCTGGACGACGACGCCCCCGTTGGAAGCCGACCTCGCTGCCCGCGCCCAGGCCTCGCTGAAGGATACCGTGCTCGACAAGACCCTGATCACGGTCGCCGGGCGCGACGTGACCTTCGCGGCGGAGGCTTTCTCGGAAGAGGGCCGTCGCAGCGCGGTGGCTGCGGTGGAGAGCGTCCCCGGCGTTCGTCTGGTCAACGATCAAACCAGCCTGGTGCCCGAGGCTAAGCCGTTCGTATGGACCATCGAGCGCGACGTCGTCAGGGTGACGCTCGGCGGCAGCGCGCCGCTGCCGGCCAGCAAGGCGAGATTGCTCGATGCTGCCCGCGCCGCGGTGAGCGGAGTCGAGGTGGCCGACCGGCTCAGCCTGTCCCGCGGCGCGCCGTTGCGGTTCGACGCCGCCGCGCTGCTGCTGATCGATCAGATCGGCAAGCTCAAGGACGGCAAGATCACTCTGAGCGACAGCGAAGTCACGCTGGCGGGGATGGCGCGCGAATTGGGCGGGCGCGAAGCGATCGCCGCGGCGCTGAAGAACCTGCCGGAGGGTTATTGGATCGGCGCCAACGGGATCAAGGCACCGCCTTACGTGTTCGCGGCGAACAAGGATCCGGTGGCAGGCGCGCTGACGCTAACCGGCTATGTGCCGGACAACACGGTCCACGCCGCGCTTGCCGTCGCCGCGGCGCGCAAATTCTTCAACGAAAAGGTGATCGACAATCTGAAAGCCAGCGTCGGCGCGCCGCAGGGCTTCGCCAACGCGGTGGTGTCGGCGCTGGGCGCGCTGTCGCGGCTGTCGACCGGGACGCTGACGGTGTCTGACCGCGAGGTGAAACTATCGGGCGATGCGCTGTATGACGCCGCGGCGGGGCAGATCCGCGGCGGGTTGAGCAAAGGGCTGCCGCAGGGCTGGCAGATCAAGGCGGAGATATCGGTGAAGCCGCCGGCCACGCCGGTCGATCCCACGGTGTGTCAGCAGCTGTTCGCCGATTTGCTCCACAAAGGCCAAATCCAGTTCGACTCCGGCCGTGCCACCATCGACCCGGATTCCACCGGCCTGCTCGATCGGCTGATCGAGACCGCGATGCGCTGTCCGACCGCCACGATCGAAATCGGCGGCCACACCGACAGTGATGGCGATGCGGCATTCAATCAGACGCTATCGGAGAAGCGGGCGCAGGCTGTGTCGGAGTATCTGGTGCACGCCGGACTGCCGCCGGAGCGCTTCCGGCCAGTCGGCTTCGGCAGCACCCGACCGGTCGCCGGCAACGACACCGACGAAGGCAGGGCGCAGAACCGCCGCATTGAATTCCTGGTGAGGTAACGATGGTCGATCTGGCGACATTCTATTGGGGCTGGCTGCTGGGGGCGGCGCTGCTCGGCTTCGCGGTCGGATGGATCGCGGTGGTTCATCGCGGCAGCGGCCTGTCGAACCGGGCCTCGCTGTGGCTGACCGGACTGCTCGCCGCCCTGATCGCGGTGGCACTGGCGCGGCTGATTCCGGGGCGGCCAGGCTATTGGCTTGACCTTGGCCTGTTGATGATGGCTGCCTATGTATTGGGGTGCGCGGTGGGATCGTGGCTGCGCCATTGGGTGATCTCGCGACACGTGCCTGCCGCCTGAAACGGCCGTTGTTGCTTTCGGGTCCGGACCTTCACCGCAATGCAATGACCGCAATGCAGCAAATCTGTGCAGATTGCCGCCGATCCAAGCCGCGATTGATCAAAGGAGGGCATTTTGTCGGTATCGACCGAATTCCACTGCGCCGGAAAACGCGCTACCAGAGGTTTCACGATAAGCTGCTGTCTTAATGTTCGTTTAAGCGTCTCAGGTGGTGGAAGCGCATTCGAGGTCTAGATGCTGGAAGCAATAGGCAGGGTGGTCGCGTTTCTGCGCGAGAAGCAAATCCTGCACAAATTGGGTGTTGCGTTCAGCATCGCGGTGATTGCGATCGCCTGCTACGTCCTCGTCCATATGCTCCGCGGCATCGACGTCGACGAGGTCGTCGAGGCCATCAAGCAGACTGAACCGAGCGCGGTGGCGTTGGCGGCGCTGTTCGTCTGCGCCGGCTATTTCACCCTGACGTTCTACGATCTGTTCGCGGTACGCGCGATCGGCCGGCCGGACATTCCGTACCGGATCAATGCGCTCGCCGCCTTCACCAGCTATTCGATCGGGCACAATGTCGGCGCCAGCGTGTTCACCGGCGGCGCGGTGCGCTATCGGATCTATTCGGCCTGGGGGCTGGACGGGATCGACGTCGCCAAGATCTGCTTTCTTGCCGGCCTGACCTTCTGGCTCGGCAATGCCGCGGTACTCGGCCTCGGCATCGCCTATCATCCGGAGGCGGCTTCCGCGGTCGATCAACTGCCGCCCTGGCTCAACCGGACGCTCGCCATCGCGATCATCGTCGGCCTGATCAGTTACGTGATCCGGGTCTGGATCAAACCACGCAGCGTCGGCCGCGGCAGCTGGACGGTGGTGCTGCCGGGCGGGCCGCTGACGCTGCTGCAGATCGCGATCGGAATCGTCGATCTCGGCTTCTGCGCGTTGGCGATGTATGTACTGGTGCCCGACGATCCGAACCTCGGCTTCGTGGTGGTGGCGGTGATCTTCGTCTCGGCGACGCTGCTGGGCTTCGCCAGCCATTCCCCCGGCGGGCTCGGTGTGTTCGACGCCGCGATGCTGGTCGGCCTGTGGCAGATGGACAAGGAAGAACTGCTCGCCGGCATGTTGCTGTTTCGTGTCCTCTATTACCTGGTTCCTTTCGTCGTCTCCGTGGCGGTTCTGGCGATTCGGGAAATCATCCTCGGCGCGCGGCTGAAACGGGTGCGCAGGCTGGCAGAGGCGCTCGATCCCAAGCCGGTCCGCCAAGACCCATCGCCGGGATAGCATGACAATCCCGGCGCCCGACGAGCACGCCCGCACAGGGAGACAGTTGGTCCCGATGGCAACAAACGTCTCCGCTTCAATCTTCTCGCCGTGGCCGGACCGGCTGCGCCACGCTGCGATCATCCTGCTCGCGGCCGGGCTGGCGCTGGCCGGGCTGGTCGCGTTCGGAGAATTGTCGCTGGCCGCGGCCTTTGCGGTGTTCGTCTGCATTGCCGCCGCCGCGCTGGTGCCGTGGCGGCTGCACGACGTCGCGACCTCCCCCGACGACAAGTTCGGGACCAATCCGGTGGAGGCGCCGGTGGTGCGCGCCATTGTCGGGGGAATGCCGGATCCCGCCGTGCTGCTTGATCGTGCCGGCCGGGTGATCCATCTCAACGCCGCCGCCGCGCAGATGGCCCCGGCGCTGCGCGCCAATGAACTGGCGCAGTTCGCGTTGCGCACGCCGGAGATCATCACCGCGTTGCGCGAAGCGATCGCGACCGCCGAGCTGCGGCGCGCCACCTATCTCGATCACGTTCCGGTGGATCGCTGGATGGAGCTGATCATCGCCCCGGTGCAGGTGCCGACCGCGTTCGGCGGTACCGACCAATGCATGCTGATGACCTTCCACGACCAGACCCCGCTGCGCCGGGTCGAGGAAATGCGAGCCGACTTCGTCGCCAATGCCAGCCACGAATTGCGCACGCCGCTGGCGGCCTTGTCCGGCTTCATCGACACGCTGCAGGGACCGGCCAGGGACGACGCCAAGGCGCGCGAGCGCTTTCTCGGCATCATGCAGGCGCAGGCCAAGCGAATGGCGCGGCTGATCGACGATCTGTTGTCACTGTCCCGGGTTGAATTGTCGGCGCATGTGCGGCCGGACCTGTTGGTGGATCTGGCGCCGCTGATCCGTCAGGTGGTGGACGGGCTGGAGCCGCTGGCCAAGGAACGTCAGGTCGCGATCGAGATCGAACTGCCGGAGGCGCCGGCGACGATTGCCGGCGACCGCGAGGAATTGCTGCGGGTGTTCGAAAACCTGGTCGAGAACGCGCTGAAATACGGCGCCTCCGGCGGTCGGGTGGTGGTGACGGTGACGCCGGCGATATCGTCCGAGGGACTGCCCGAATATCGCGCCATGGTGCGCGACTTCGGCCCGGGCATTGCGCCGGAACATCTGCCGCGATTGACCGAGCGGTTCTACCGGGTCGACGTCGGCGACAGCCGGGCGCAGGGAGGTACCGGGTTAGGATTATCGCTGGTCAAACATACTGTTAGCCGCCATCGCGGTCGGCTTCTGATCGAAAGCGTACCCAAAAAGGGTGCCACCTTTACGGCCGTTTTCCCCTCGGCAAAATACCAGGGTCAGGCTGAAAAGAACTAACAAATCAATTGGTTAACGTAGTCACATGACTGTCATCAAACCCTCATAAAAGGTCAATCGACCGTCCCTAAAGGGGGGTGGGTAGGCGCAATCGGGCGCGTTGAGCGCTTCGCCTACAGAATGGAGACCACCATGAATTTCATCAAGGCAATCGTCGCCGTCGGCATGGTCGCCGCGTCGACGTCGGCATTCGCTGCCGATATCACCGGTGCCGGCGCGACCTTCCCGTTCCCGGTTTATTCGAAGTGGGCCGACCTCTACAAGAAAGAGACCGGCAATGGCCTGAACTATCAGTCGATCGGCTCCGGCGCCGGGATCAAGCAGATCCAGGCCAAGACCGTGACATTCGGCGCCACCGACGCGCCGCTGAAGCCCGAGCAGCTTGAGAAGGACGGCCTGGTGCAGTGGCCGATGGTGATGGGCGCGATCGTGCCCGTGGTGAACCTCGAAGGCATCAAGCCGGGTGAGCTGGTGTTCGACGGCGAAACCCTTGCCAATGTCTATCTCGGCAAGATCACCAAGTGGGACGATCCGGCGATCGCAAAACTCAATCCGAAGCTGAAGCTGCCCACCGACGCGATCACCGTCGTGCGCCGCTCGGACGGCTCCGGCACCACCTTCAACTTCACCGACTATCTGTCGAAGGCGAGCGCGGACTGGAAGTCCAAGGTCGGCTCCGGCACCGCGGTGGAATGGCCGGCCGGCGTTGGCGCCAAGGGCAATGAAGGCGTCGCCGGCAACATCAGCCAGACCAAGAATTCGATCGGCTATGTCGAATACGCTTATGCCAAGCAGAACAAGCTGACTTACGCTGCCCTGATCAACAAGGCCGGCAAGACCGTGCAGCCGACCGTCGCCGCGTTCCAGGCCGCCGCCGCCAACGCGGATTGGGCCAAAGCGCCCGGCTACTACCTGATCCTGACCGACCAGCCCGGCGAAGCCTCCTGGCCGATCACCGCGGCGACCTTCATCCTGATGCACAAGGAGCCGGCCGACAAGGCGGCCTCCGCCGAGGCCATCAAGTTCTTCAAATGGGCTTTTGCGAAGGGCGACAAGGCGGCCGAGGAGCTCGACTACATCCCGATGCCGGAAGCGGTGGTCAAGCAGATCGAAAAGACCTGGTCGGCTGACATCAAGAGCTAAGCTTTCCTGACCTCAAGGCGTTCGCGATCCGTCGTTCCGGATCGCGAACGAAGCGGACAAGCGACCCCGGAATCCTTCGGCCTGACCGCAATTTCGGATTCCGGGTTTTGCTGCAACGGCGGGCTTCCCGAAAAAACTGCTTCGAGAACAGGCGTGGTTGGTGAAAAGCGTGCTTCCCGAAATCAGAAATCGTTAGATTCGGTCCAATCAAGGACATCCAGGCCGCGCGACGAGTGCTTCGTGGTCTGATAATGTAAAAAGGGGATCGGCGTGGCGGATATGGCGGTTCAAAGTACCAGTATGGAAGCTGCCGGACCTTACGATCGCGCCAAGGCCCTGAGTGCTTTCAAATTCGGTGATAGCGCATTCTACTGGATCACCCGCGCCTGCGCGATTTCGGTGTTGCTGATCCTCGGTGGCATCATCCTGTCGCTGATCGCGGGCGCCTGGCCTGCGATGCGGGAGTTCGGATTTTCGTTCCTGTTCACGCAGCGATGGGCGCCGGCCAACGACCCACCGGTTCTCGGCGCGCTCGGCCCGATCTACGGCACCTTGGTCACCTCGGTGATCGCGATGGTGATCGCGATCCCGGTCGGACTCGGCATCGCAATCTTCCTCACCGAGTTGTGTCCGCAATGGGCGCGCCGCCCGATCGGCCTCGCGGTCGAGCTGCTCGCCGGCATCCCCTCGATCATCTACGGCATGTGGGGCTTCTTCGTGCTCGGGCCGTTCATGGCCAACTACCTGCAGCCGTCCCTGATCAAGGTGTTCGACGGCGTGCCGGTGCTCGGCTCGATCTTCGCCGGTCCGCCGTCCTATCTCAGCCTGTTCAACGCAGCTCTGATCCTCGCCATCATGGTGCTGCCGTTCATCACCGCGATTTCGGTCGACGTGTTCAAGACCGTTCCGCCGGTGCTCAAGGAAGCCGCCTACGGCATCGGCTGCACCACCTGGGAAGTGGTCAGCAACGTGGTGATCCCCTACACCCGGGTCGGCGTGATCGGCGGCATCATGCTGGCGCTCGGGCGCGCGCTCGGCGAGACCATGGCGGTGACCTTCATCATCGGCAACGCGTTCCGGATCACCGGGTCGATCTTCTCGCCCGGCACCACGATCTCGGCGGCGATCGCCAGCGAATTCGCCGAAAGCGACGGCCTGCATCAATCCGGCCTGATCCTGCTCGGCCTGCTGCTGTTCATTCTCACCTTCCTCGTGCTTTCGGCAGCGCGGTTGATGCTGATGCGGCTTGAAAAGAAGGCGGGGAACTGACCATGAACCCGAAACTGATCACGGCCCCGAATCCGATCTACGTCACCAGGCGGCGCAACGATCAGATCGTGAAGGGCCTCTGCCTCACGGCGACAGTGTTCGGTGTCAGCTGGCTGGGCATGATCCTGTTCACGCTGTTCTTCAACGGTCTGGCCGGCATCAGCGTCCAGATCTTCACCCAGAACACCCCGCCGCCCGGATCGACCGAGGGCGGACTGCTCAACGCCATCGTCGGCTCGATCATCATGACGGTGATCGGAGTCGGGATCGGCGCACCGCTCGGACTGTTCGCCGGGACCTATCTGGCCGAATACGGCAAGTACGACCGTCTCACCTCGGTGATCCGCTTCATCAACGACATCCTGCTCAGCGCACCGTCGATCATCATCGGCCTGTTCATCTACGGCGCGGTGGTGGTGCCAATGGGCGGCTTCTCGGCCTTTGCCGGCGCGCTGGCGCTGGCGGTGATCGTGATCCCCGTGGTCGTACGTACCACCGAGGACATGCTGCTACTGGTGCCGAGTTCGCTGCGCGAGGCGGCCTCGGCGCTGGGGCTGCCGCGCTCGCTGGTGATCAAGCGGATCGCCTATCGCGCCGCCCGCGCCGGCCTGATCACCGGCGTGCTGCTGGCCACCGCGCGGGTCGCCGGCGAAACCGCGCCGTTGCTGTTCACCGCGCTGAGCAACCAGTTCTTCAGCCTCGACCTCTCCAAGACGATGGCCAATCTCCCGGTCACCATCAACAACTTCGTGCAAAGTCCCTACGACTACTGGAAGCAACTGGCGTGGAGCGGGGCCCTGATCATCACCCTGACCGTGCTTGCCCTGAACATTGGCGCACGCATTCTTGGCGCCGAGAGGACCCCGAAATGAGTGAGATTTCGATTTCGACCGAACTTCCGGCCGGGCCGATTCCGTCGATGTTGGCGCAGCCGGAAGGTCCACCCAAGGTCAGCGTGCGCGACCTGAACTTCTACTACGGACAGAACCACGCTCTGAAGCACATCAATCTCAACCTCGTCACCAACAAGGTCACGGCCTTCATCGGGCCGTCGGGTTGCGGCAAGTCGACGCTGCTGCGGATCTTCAACCGGATGTACGATCTGTATCCGGGACAGCGCGCCGAGGGCCAGGTGATGCTCGACGGCCACAACATCCTCGACGCCAAGCTCGACCTCAACCTGCTGCGGGCGCGGGTCGGCATGGTGTTCCAGAAGCCGACCCCGTTTCCGATGACCATCTACGAGAACATCGCGTTCGGCATACGGCTGTACGAGAAGATCTCGAAATCCGAGATGGACGGCCGGGTCGAGAAGGCGCTGCGCGGCGCCGCGCTGTGGAACGAAGCCAAGGACAAGCTCAGCGCCTCCGGCCTCAGCCTGTCCGGCGGTCAGCAGCAGCGGCTCTGCATCGCGCGCACCATTGCGGTGCGGCCCGAGGTGATCCTGTTCGACGAACCGTGCTCGGCGCTCGATCCGATCTCGACCGCGAAGATCGAGGAACTGATCGATGAGTTGAAGGAAGACTACACCATCGCCATCGTCACCCATAATATGCAGCAGGCGGCCCGCGTCTCGGAGTCCACCGCCTTCATGTATCTCGGCGAGCTGATCGAATTCGGTCCGACCAACAAGATCTTCACCTCGCCCACCGATCGCCGCACCCAAGACTACATCACCGGCCGGTTCGGCTGACGCGCCACGCGCGAGGAGAATGAACATGGGCTTCGAACACACCACCAAGGCCTTCGACGGCGATCTACAGGAACTCACCCGGCTGGTGGCAGAAATGGGCGGGCTCGCGGAACGGCAGATCGTCGATTCGGTCGACGCCCTGATCCGCCGCGACATCCCGCTCGGCGCTCGCGTGGTCGCCGCCGACGCCGAGATCGACCAGATGCAGCGCACCATCGAGGAGCGCGCCGTGCTCACCATCGCGCGGCGTCAGCCGATGGCGGTCGATCTGCGCGAGATCGTCGGCGCGATGCGGGTGGCCACCGATCTGGAGCGGATCGGCGACCTGTCGAAGAACATCGCCAAGCGCGTCACCGCGCTCGATAGCGATTTCCATCCGCTGAAACTGATCCGCGGGCTGGAGCACATGACCGACCTGGTGCAGTCGCAGATCAAATCGGTGCTCGACGCCTATACGGCACACGATCTGCCGGCGGCGATGGTGGTGTGGAACGGCGACGAGGAGGTCGACGCGATCTGTACCTCGCTGTTCCGCGAGCTCCTGACCTACATGATGGAAGATCCGCGCAACATCTCGTTCTGCATCCATCTGATGTTCTGCGCCAAGAACATCGAGCGGATCGGTGACCACGCGACCAACATCGCGGAGACCGTGTTTTACATGATCGAGGGGCAGCAGCTTCTCGAAAAGCGTCCGAAGGGCGACATGACGAATTTCGCCAGCGCGACGCCCGGCAACTGACGAGGACCGACGATGAGTGCGCGCATTCTGGTGGTTGAGGACGAAGAAGCGCTGACCACGCTGCTTCGTTACAATCTCGACGCCGAGGGTTACGAGGTCGAGACGGTAGCGCGCGGCGACGACGCCGATACCCGTCTGAAGGAACGGATTCCCGACCTGATCGTGTTGGACTGGATGCTGCCCGGGCTGTCCGGGATTGAGCTGTGCCGACGGTTGCGGGCGCGGCCCGAGACCAAGCAGCTGCCGATCATCATGCTCACCGCGCGCGGCGAGGAAAGCGAGCGGGTGCGCGGGCTGGCCACCGGCGCCGACGACTACATCGTCAAGCCGTTCTCGGTGCCGGAACTGTTGGCGCGGGTGAAGGGGTTGTTGCGGCGCGCGGCGCCGGAGCGGCTCGCCAGCATCCTGGCCTATGGCGACCTCGAACTCGACCGCGACAAGCGCCGCGTGGCGCGCTCAGGGCGGCCGATCGATCTCGGCCCGACCGAATATCGCCTGCTGGAGTTTTTCCTCGAGCACCCGGGTCGGGTGTTCAGCCGCGAGCAGTTGCTCGACAGCGTCTGGGGCCGCGACATCTATATCGACGAGCGCACCGTGGACGTCCATATCGGGCGGCTGCGCAAGCTGCTCAATCCCGGCCGCGAGCAGGACCCGATCCGCACCGTGCGCGGCGCCGGCTACGCACTGGACGATCGCTTCGCCAAGGCGGAGTAATCCTCACGGTCGCTATCTCTCGTTCATCATGCCCGGGCTTGTCCCGGGCATTTGCGTCTTGAGGCTTCGCTGCATCGACGAAATGGGGCGAGAGCACGGCGCTTAGTCAACATAACCGGTCATCCTCCGCGAAAGCGGAGGACCCAGTATTCCAGAGCGCTTACGGTTAGTTCTTGACCATCGGCGCTCTGGAATACTGGGTCGCCCGGTCAAGCCGGGCGATGACGCATGACTGTTACGCGGACGCCCAGCGTCCCGAAAGGCGCTGATTATCTCAGCGCGTTGGCTTCGGCATCTGGCGGCGGCGGTCGCCGGCCGGCTGATAGGCGATGCGTGAGTGGTGCGCGCAATAGGGCAGGCTCTGCAGTGCCTTGCCGCCGCAGAAGAAGAATTCCGGATTGGACGGATCGCCGATCGGCCAATGGCAGGTCGCCTCGTTGAGTTCCAGCAGGCTCAGCCGCTGGCTCATCGGCACCACATTGTCGTAAGCTACCGGATCCGGCTCGGCCTCGACCTCGAACACATGCGCCAGCGCGGTGTTGCCGCGCGACACCGGACGCGACACCCGCATCATGTGCTGGGCCGGACGGGCCTTGCGCGGCCGCGGCGCCGCTGAGGATGGGCTCTTGGCGCGGCCGGACAGGCCGAGCCGGTGAACCTTGCCGATTACCGCGTTGCGCGTCACATTGCCGAGCTCTGCGGCGATTTGACTCGCCGACAGGCCGCCTTCCCACAATTTCTTCAGCTGCTCGACGCGGTCGTCGGTCCAGGTCAATGCCGTCATCGCTTTATCCCTTCGTGCCGCGCCCGCCGTCCAAAGCAGCGTCGCAGCGTAGATGTCGCCAAAATCTCTGACGGCAGAATCCCTTAGCCCTCGCCGGGCGCGGCCTTCGCGCCAGGGCGTTACGCAACACTGAGAACACGAGTGGATCACAACCGCGCACGAGATGTCGTACTCGACGAGACAAAGGCTACAATATGCCGTGACTCTCGCGCAAGAGTCCGACCTGGTGCGTCCACACCTTCTACTACGAGGCTCCCGTAGCGATCCTTCGCCACCCGGACCGCAGCCCAGGTTTCGAGCTCCGATGTCGGTTGAACACACAGCGCCAACGAACCAACAGCGGGTTTGGTTCAAATCATCTCGCGACCAACGGCAATGACGCGCGGCGTCGATCGGAGCCTCGGACGGCCTTGAAGATGGTCGTGTCGCGGGACCCGCGTTGGTTTCGCTGGGCGGCGCGCGGTGCCGGTGCCGGGAAATTCCGGGCGAACCATCGGTTGACAGTGCCTCTGGTGGACCTAGAATATCGCTACGTGCCGCCTGGAAAGGCGGCACGTTTCGTTTCCGGGGTACGTTGGTCCGTTGTTGCGACAGCAACTGTCGGTCGGGCACCCTAAAACTCCGATCGGATCGGCTATGTCCAAGAGCGCAAGCACTTCCCATTTGTTGCCGGTATTCGCCAGGGCGGATGTCGCCTTCGAGCGCGGCGAGGGCGTCTGGCTGATTGGCACCGATCGCGAACGTTATCTCGATTTCACCAGCGGCGTCGCCGTCAATGCGCTCGGCCACTGCCATCCGCACCTGGTCGCCGCCTTGCAGGAGCAGGCGACCAAACTCTGGCACATGTCGAACCTGTTCAAGAGCCCGGACGGCGAGCGGCTGGCGGCACGCTTGTGCGAGCAGAGCTTCGCCGACTTCGTGTTCTTCGCCAATTCGGGCGCCGAGGCGATGGAATGCGCGCTGAAGATGACGCGGCATTACCATTTCTCCAAGGGCCACCCGGAGCGCACCCGGATCGTCACCTTCGAGGGCGCGTTCCACGGCCGCACGCTGGGCACGCTGGCGGCGACCGGTTCGGCGAAATATCTCGAGGGCTACGGCGCCCCGCTGGATGGCTTCGACCAGGTTCCGCTCGGCGATCTCGATGCGGTGAAGAGGGCGATCGGCCCCAACACCGCCGGCATCCTGATCGAGCCGCTGCAGGGCGAGGGCGGCGTCCGCGCGCCGCCGCATGCGTTTTTCCGGGCGTTGCGCGAGCTGTGCGATCAGCACGGCCTGCTGCTGGTGTTCGACGAGGTACAGACCGGCATGGGCCGCACCGGCGAGTTATTCGCCTATCAGCGGATAGGTGTCACTCCCGACATCATGTCGCTAGCCAAGGCGCTCGGCGGCGGCTTTCCGATCGGCGCCTGCCTCGCCACCGCGGAGGCGGCCGCTGGCATGGCGCCGGGCTCGCACGGTTCCACCTTCGGCGGCAATCCGCTCGCGGTCGCGGCGTCGAATGCGGTGCTCGACGTGATGCTGAAGCCGGGCTTCTTCGATCACGTCAACCGGATCTCGCTGCTCTTGAAGCAGAAGCTCGCGTCCGTCGTCGACCGGCATCCCGACGTGCTCAGCGAAGTCCGCGGCGAGGGCCTGTTGATCGGGCTGAAGGCGGTGGTGCCGTCGGCCGATCTGGTCGCCGCGTTGCGCGCGCAAAAGCTGCTGACGGTCGGCGCCGGCGACAATGTGGTGCGGTTGCTGCCGCCGCTGATCGTCTCCGAAGCCGAAATCGAGGACGCGGTCGTGCGGCTGGAGAACGCCTGTGTGGCGCTGTCGGCCCGTGCTGCGCAGCCGGAGGCGGCAAGATGAGCAATTCGCTGCGGCATTTTCTCGATCTCAGCGAGCTGCCGACCAAGCAACTGCGCGTCATGCTCGACGCCGCCGTCGCCATGAAGGCGCAGCGCAAGGCCCACGCCAAGTCCGACAAGCCGCTCGAAGACAAGACCCTGGCGATGATCTTCGAGAAGCCCTCGACCCGAACCCGGGTGTCGTTCGACGTCGGCATGCGCCAGCTCGGCGGCGAGGCGATCATGCTGACCGGCGCCGAAATGCAGCTCGGGCGCGGCGAGACCATCGCCGACACCGCGCGGGTGCTCTCGCGCTTCGTCGACATCATCATGATCCGAATTCTGAACCACGACGCGCTGCTGGAGCTTGCCGCCAACGCCACCGTGCCGGTGATCAACGGCCTGACCCGGAAATCGCATCCCTGCCAGGTGATGGCCGACGTGATGACGTTCGAGGAACATCGCGGGCCGATCAAGGGCCGCACCGTGGCCTGGACCGGCGACGACAACAACGTGCTGGCGTCGTGGGCGCACGCCGCGGAGCGGTTCGGGTTCAATCTGCGGGTGGCGACGCCGCCGCAGCTGGCGCCCAACAAGGCGATGCGCGACTGGATCAAGGCGACCGGCGCCTCGATCGCGCTCGGCAACGACCCGGAGGCCGCGGTCAAGGGCGCCGACTGCGTCGTCACCGACACCTGGTTCTCGATGGGCGACAAGGACGGTGAGCACCGCCACAATTTGTTGAAGCCGTATCAGGTCAACGCTCGGCTGATGTCGCTGGCGCACAAGGACGCGATCTTCATGCACTGCCTGCCGGCGCATCGCGGCGACGAGGTCACCGATGAGGTGATCGACGGCCCGCAATCGGTGGTGTTCGACGAGGCCGAGAACCGTCTGCACGCGCAGAAGGGCATCCTGGCCTGGTGCCTCGACGCGGTGGGGTGAGGCGCGGCGCGCGCCTGTTCCAGAGTTTGAACAATGCGCGCTCAGGACTCATGGCGCGGTCCGAATTCGAGAATTCCGATTCCTCTCCGCGTCATGCCCGGGACAAGCCCGGGCAAGACGTGGTTGGTTCAGTGCCTAAACTTTTTGGCCGAATCTTCGGTCGGGCTGTCGGGGTGACGGCATGCCCGCATTGCTCCGATGTTTTCCACCATCCCTGGGGTTTCGATCTTCGCCCGCCGACCCCAGATAGAGTCCCATGACCTCACAATCCCCCGATCCGAAAATCGCCGTTGAGCCCCCGATCCGTGCGCCGTCGCCGGTGCCGATCGATGACACCGTGCTGCCGTTCGAAATCGGCTCGCTCGATCTGCGCGGCCGGCTGACAAGGCTCGGCCCCGCGCTCGACGAGCTGCTCGACAAGCACGCTTATCCGGCGCCGGTGGCGAAGCTCCTCGGCGAGGCGATCGTGCTGACCTCGTTGCTCGGTTCGGCGTTGAAATTCGACGGCCGCTTCATCCTGCAGACCCAGACCGACGGTCCGGTGTCGTTCCTGATCGTCGACTTCCAGGCCCCGGACCGGATCCGCGCCTATGCGCGGTTCGACAAGGAGCGGCTGGCGCCCGGCTTGGATTCCGGCGCGCTGCTCGGCCATGGCCATCTGGCGATGACGATCGATCAGGGTCCGGACATGAGCCGCTATCAGGGCCTGGTGGCGCTGGAAGGCGGCAATCTGGAAGACGCCGCGCATGAATATTTCCTGCGCTCCGAACAGATCCCGACAAAGGTGCGGCTCGCGGTCGGCGAGGAATGGCGCGGCGGCGACGGCCCCAAGCATCACTGGCGCGCCGGCGGCATGCTGCTGCAATTCCTGCCGCAGGCGCCGGACCGCGCCCGGCAGCCCGACCTGCATCCCGGCGACGCGCCGGAGGACGCTACGCCGCATGTCGTCGCCGAAGACGACGCCTGGGTCGAGGGCCAGTCGCTGATCGCCACGGTGGAAGACCTCGAACTGATCGATCCGGATCTGTCGAGCGAACGCTTACTGTACAGGCTGTTTCACGAGAGCGGCGTCCGGGTGTTTTCCGCGCTGCCGCTGCGCGCGCAATGCTCCTGCTCGCGCGACGCGGTGTCCGGCATGCTGAACAGCTTCACCCCGCACGACCGCGCCGAGATGGTGAAGGACGGCAAGGTGGTGGTGACCTGCGAGTTCTGCAGCACGGTGTACGAGTTTACGCCGCAGGAAGCTGGCGTGGAGTAGCACGCGGCGCGGCTAGAGTTCGTCATTGCGGGTTCGCTCGAGCTTCGCTTACGAGCGCCGGAATGACAGCTTGGTTGAATCAACGCCAATAAGCCAAATGGACGACACCCGCTAATTCAGCGTCCGCTTGCCCTCGGGGCTGTCCAGCGAAAATGCCGGGACGTCGATCTCGAACGGCTCGCCGCCTTCGGTCACCATCTGGTAGCGGCCGGCCATGAAGCCGGAGGCGGTCGGTAAGGGCACGCCGCTGGTGTATTCGAAGCGTTCGCCGGGCGCGAGCACCGGCTGTTCGCCGACCACGCCTTCGCCGCGCACTTCCTGTTTGCGGCCCGAGGCGTCGGTGATTACCCAATGCCTTGTCCGCAGTTGCACGGTCTCTTCGCCGGAATTGGTGATCACCACCGTATAGGACCAGAAAAACTGCCGGTTCTCCGCCGAGGAGCGCTCCGGCAGATAGTTCGGCTCGACGGTCACCTCGATCTGGCGGGTCACGGCGCGATACATGGGGGCGACTTTCGGCATTCTTGTGCATCATAGCGAAAACTGCGGCCGGAACCAAATTTTCACCGACGACCTGAATCGATCAGCGATGCGCCGGCAACGACCGCGGTTTCAACATAGTTCCGTTCTAATCGGGCCGACGCCGCCGGTCGCGAACGAAATTTCGGCAGCATGAGCGAAAAACAGTGCAACTCCCGTTCAACCAGATCGGCTTCGGTTCGGCTGTAACCGCGGTTCCCGCGCGGCGACGAAGCCTGGCGCAGCCGAGCCTTCGGCGCCGGGTCGTTGGCCATACTAGGTTACCAGCAAATCGCTTGCTATTGTTGGGTAGATCGTCTCATTCCTGCTGTGCCACGATGCGGCCTGAGCCGCCCAACGGTGCCCGATGACGTCCGTCGCAGACCCTATTGCCGGAACGCCGCCCGCTGAAGCCGCCGCGCCGGTCGCGCTGGTCGCTCAGGCCAAGGCGGTTCCGCGGTCGGGCGGCGCCTCGAAGCGTGAACTGCGGCTCGACCTGTTCCGCGGCCTGGCGCTGTGGCTGATCTTCATCGACCATCTGCCGCCTAACATCCTGACCTGGATCACGATTCGCAATTACGGCTTCAGCGACGCCACCGAAATCTTCATCTTCATCTCGGGCTATACCGCGGCCTTCGTCTATGGCGGCGCGATGCGGGCACAGGGCTTCGTGGTCGCGGCGGCGCGGATTCTGAAGCGGGTCTGGCAGATCTACGTCGCGCATGTGTTTCTGTTCACGATATTTTTGGCAGAAATCTCTTATGTTGCCACCAGTTTCCAGAACCCGCTGTATTCGGAGGAAATGGGCATTCTCGATTTCCTCAAGCAGCCGGACGTCACCATCGTGCAGGCGCTGCTGTTGCGGTTCCGTCCGGTCAACATGGACGTGCTGCCGCTCTACATCGTGCTGATGTTCTTCCTGCCGCCGATCCTGTGGGCGATGCTGCGCAAGCCCGACTGGACGCTGGTGCTGTCGGTGCTGCTTTACATCGCCACCTGGTGGTTCGACCTGCACCTTACCGCCTATCCGAGCGGCGTCTGGGTGTTCAACCCGTTCGCTTGGCAATTGCTGTTCGTGTTCGGCGCCTGGTGCGCGCTCGGCGGCGCGCAGCGGATGTCGCGGATCCTGGCGTCGCCGGTCACGCTGGCGATCGCGATCGGCTATCTGCTGCTGGCGTTCTACATCACCCTGACCTGGTACGTGCCGTGGATGCATCCATGGATCCCCGGGCCGATCGAGCAATGGATGTATCCGATCGACAAGCCCAACCTGGACGTGCTGCGCTTCGCGCATTTCCTGGCGCTGGCGGCGGTCACGGTGCGGTTTCTGCCCAAGGGCTGGCCCGGCCTGACCTCGCCTTGGCTGCGGCCGGTGATCCGCTGCGGCCAGCACTCGCTGGAGATCTTCTGCCTCGGCATCTTCCTCGCCTTCGTTGGCTATTTCGTGCTGGCGGAACTCGGCGGCGGCGCGGTGGCGCACGTCCTGGTCAGCGTCGCCGGAATTGTGCTGATGGCTGCCGCCGCATGGTTGTTTTCGTGGTACAAAAATGTCGCGGGCAACAACGGTGGAACGCGGGCGACAGGCCCCGACGCCGGCCTGGCAGGGGGGGAAGCATGAGGGCCGGTTGGAGGGCCGCGCTGATGGCTGCGCTGGGGTTGGCGCTGCTTGTCGTCTGTTGGGAGGTCGCGCCGGCCTCAGCCGAGCAGACCCAAAGCTGCGACGTCCCTGCCTATCTGCTTTTCACCGACAGCAAGCTCGAGAAGGTCAATTTTGCCGTCAATGTGACCAGGAAACTCGATATTCTCGTGGTTGGCAGCCGGTCGTCCAGCATCAGCACGGCCGAGGGCGCCGCCTATCCGGGGCGACTGCAGACGTTGCTGACTGACAAGCTTCCCACCGTCGCGGTGACCGTGACGACTGAATTGCGGCCGAAGACGACGGCGCAACAGATGGTCGCCGGCCTGGCCACCCTGGTCGCGGAGCGGCGGCCGACGTTGGTGATCTGGCAGACCGGAACCTACGACGCGATCCGGTCGATCGATCCGGATGATTTTCGCGCGGCGGTCGACGAGGGCGTCGCCGCGGTGAAGAAGGCGGGGGCCGACATCCTTTTGTTAAATCTGCAATATAGTCCACGCACCGAGACGATGATCGCCCCGGGGCCGTATCTGGACAATATGCGCCTGGTGGCTCAGCAATATGACATCCCGCTGTTCGACCGATTTGCGATCATGCGGAATTGGAATGAGAATGGAGATTTCGACCTGTTCAACACGTCGCCCGGGATAGGTCTCGCAAAGCGGGTGCATGATTGCCTGGCGCGCGCGCTGTCGACTTTCGTGATCGACGCGGCCCGGATCAATCCGGTGGAATTAAGGATTCAGCGTTAATGAGTGGTTACCGTTGGTTCAACTGCGCGGTCGCGGCGGTGTTCGCGGTCGCGGCGACGCTATTGATCTCGGCGCCTTTGTCGCCGGCGCAGGCGCAAGTCGCCGAGGCGGCGACGAAGCCGGAAACGGCCCGGGAGCCGGTCGACATTGCGACCCTCGGTAAAGCCGCCGGCCAGCCCGACGAGTCGCAGCAGAAGGGTATCGCCGGCAAAGCGCTCGACAAGGTCAAGGAGGCCGCCAAACAGGCCGGCGACATCTTCGGCCGGGTGCCGTGCCTGCCGCCGAAGGGTGGACATAAATCGATGGGCTCGCTGCCGCATGTGGCAGGCAAGCTGGTCGCCGGCGCGCCGGTGGTGATCGTGGCGTTCGGCTCCTCATCGACCCAGGGCTACGGCAGCTCGTCGCCGGCCTTCAACTATCCGAACCAGCTCGCGGAGCGATTGCGCCGGCAATATCCGGGCGCCGACATCACCGTGGTCAACAGCGGCAAGGGCGGCGAAGACGCCCCCGAAATGATCACGCGTCTCAAGTCGTCGGTGCTCGACGCCAAGCCCGATCTGGTGATCTGGCAGGTCGGCACCAATGCAATCCTGCGCAATCTCGATCCGACGGTGACCATCAATGTGGTCGAGGAGGGGATCGCCGCGATTCAGGCCGCTGGCGCCGACCTGGTTCTGGTCGATCCGCAATACGCGCCGCGGGTCAATGAGCGCGCCGAGAACGCCGGCCGGATGGTGCGACTGCTCGGCAGGCTCGCTGAGATTCGGCGGGTCGGTTTCTTCCCGCGCTTCGAGGTGATGCGCGACTGGCACGAGCAGCAGGCGATTCCGTTCGAGAATTTCGTCATCGCGGACGGCCTGCACATGAATGACTGGGGCTATGCCTGTTTCGCGCAGCTGCTCGGCGACGATATCGTCAGGTCGGTCGGACAGATCAAGCTCGGCATCCATGTGCCGTCGGACGTGTTCGCCTACCGGCCGATGTAATTGCGGCAGTCCGCCTTTGTCGCGGCTGCCGCCAGAATCGAAGGTCGTTTGTCCGGAATGATACGGACACGGCCGATTCAAATGGTACTTAATCCGTTGGTAAGTCGGGTGCCGAACCGACAGTCGTGCGCGATCGGCATAGCCTCACCACTCGCCTCCGGTTCTTGGCAGAGAAGGAGCGTTGCTGGTTGCGATTGGGCTGCCATCGGGAATGACATTTCGTGGAACAATTCACCAGTGAAGACGAACTGGCGCTGTACTGTCGGCTGCTGACGGAGACGACCGACGTGGATCGTCGGCGCATATTGTTGCTGCTGATTGCCTGCGTCTTCGAAGAAGAAGAACTGTCGACCGGTGTTGGTTTGAAATCCATTGCAACCCGCATGCACGGCGCTGATTTCTCGCGGCTGCACTGATCAATTCTCGACCTGCGCCGAGGCGTGGCAACGCCCCGGCGTTCAGTTTCGACCGTACCGCTACGCTTGTGCCAGCGCCGCGTGCAGATCCTCGATCAGATCGTCCGGATGTTCGAGTCCGGCCGAGTAGCGAATGAAACCCTCGCTGATGCCGAGTTCGGCGCGCACCTCGGGTTTCAGCCGCTGATGCGTGGTGGTGGCCGGATGGGTGACCAGGCTGCGGGCGTCGCCGAGATTGTTGCTGATCTTCACCAGCTTCAACGCGTTGAGAAAGCGGAACGCGCCGGCCTTGTCGCCCCTGACCTCGAAGCCGACCAGCGTCGAGCCGCCATGCATCTGCTTCTTCACCGTGGCGGCCTGCGGATGATCGGCGCGGCCCGGATAGATCAGCCGCGAGATTTTTGGATGCTGCGCCAGCGCGTCGGCGATCTTCGCTGCGCTATCGGTCTGCTGCCGGACCCGGATCGCCAGCGTCTCCAGCCCCTTCAGCAGCACCCAGGCATTGAACGGCGACAGCGACGGGCCGGTCTGGCGCAGGAACACCTGGATGTGCTCCTCGATGAAGGCCTGGCTCGACAACACCACGCCGCCGAGGCAGCGGCCCTGGCCGTCGATGTGTTTGGTCGCCGAATACACCACGACGTCGGCGCCGAGTTCGAGCGGGCTCTGCCACAACGGCGTGGCGAACACGTTGTCGACCACGAGACGCGCGCCGCCGGCATGCGCGATCTCGGCGATCGCCGAGATATCCAGCACGTCGAGCGTGGGATTGGTCGGGCTTTCCAGGAAGCAGGTCTTGGTGTTCGGCCGCATCGCTTTCTGCCACTGGTCGAGGTCGAGCCCGTCGACCAGCGTCGACTCGATGCCGTAGCGTGGCAGCAGATCCTCAACGATGTAGCGGCAGGAGCCGAACATCGCCTTGGAGGCGACGACGTGATCTCCGGCGCGCAGCGGCGCCAGCATCGCGGCTGTGACCGCGGCCATGCCGGTGGCGGTGGCGCGGGCGGCTTCGGCGCCTTCGAATTCCACCATCCGCTGCTCGAACGCCGACACCGTCGGATTGGAGAAACGGGAATATTGAAAGCCGGGATCGTCGCCGGTGAAGCGCGCCTCGCACTCTTCCGCGGAGGCGTAGACAAAGCCCTGGGTCAGAAAAATCGCGTCGGACGTCTCGCCATATTGCGAGCGCAGCGTTCCGGCATGCACCAGCCGGGTTTCGCGGCGATAGCCTGTCGTCGATGGAGCCTTGATCGTGGACATGTGACCTCCTGCGTGACCGCCGAAGGTCACAAAAAAACCGGCCTGGAAAAACTTCCACAAGCCGGGATCACACTGTCCCCGGCCTGTTTAGCGACTTGTTTAACGTGGCTGCAAGCCGGCCGGCTCAAATCACCACGGGATAAGTGCTGCTAATAATCCGCAGCGCCCTTTCCGTCAAGCCGGGCTTCGGATAACCGGTAACGCTGCGTATCCCGCGGCTGCATGGCAGCCATCCCAAGGACCGCCCTCTTGCCGTTCACGCTACCGCCCGACGCCAACGGAATTCTGCCCGATCGCATGATCGCCGCGATGGCCGATGCCGGCCTGATCCTGCCGGAATATCCGTTCGTCGAAAGCCAGATCCAGCCCGCCAGCCTCGATCTGCGGCTCGGCGACATCGCCTACCGGGTCCGCGCCAGCTTCCTGCCGGGGCCGGATTCGACCGTCGCCGAACGGATCGACGAGCTGAAGCTGCACGAGATCGATTTGTCCGACGGCGCGGTGCTGGAGACCAATTGCGTCTACATCGTGCCGCTGCTGGAAAGCCTGGCGCTGCCGAAATCGATCATCGCCGCCGCCAATCCGAAAAGCTCGACCGGTCGGCTCGACGTCTTCACCCGGGTGATCGCCGACGGCACCCGGCGGTTCGACATGATCGGCGCCGGCTATCACGGCCCGCTCTATGCCGAGATCAGCCCGAAGACATTTCCGGTGTTGCTGCGCGAGGGCTCGCGGCTGTCGCAGGTCCGCTTCCGCACCGGCGACGCCGTGCTCGGCGACAACGAATTGAGAACCCTGCATCTGGCCGAGCGGCTGGTCGACTGCGACGACGCCGATCTCGCCGGCGGCGTCGCGCTGAGCGTCGACCTGTCGGGCGACAACGCCAATGGCTTCGTCGGCTATCGTGCCAAGCGCCACACCGGCGTGGTCGACATCGACCGCCGCGGTGGCTACGCGGTCGGCGAATTCTGGGAGCCGATCGCAGCAAGGCCCGACGGCACCCTGATCCTCGATCCCGGCGAGTTCTACATCCTGGCCTCCAAGGAAGCCGTGCAGGTGCCGCCGGACTACGCCGCCGAGATGGTTCCGTTTGATCCCTTGGTCGGCGAATTCCGGGTGCATTATGCCGGCTTCTTCGATCCCGGCTTCGGCTACGCCGGCGCCGGCGGGCTCGGCTCGCGCGCGGTGCTGGAAGTGCGCTCGCGCGAGGTGCCGTTCATCCTCGAACACGGCCAGATCGTCGGCCGGCTGGTCTACGAGAAAATGCTGTCGCGCCCCGACGCGATGTACGGCCAGAAGATCGGCTCGAACTATCAGGCCCAGGGGCTGAAACTGTCGAAGCATTTCAGGGCATAGGCGGCCTTGCTACCGGCCAAACGTGATTCTCTTGCCGGTGACCGGATCGACCCCAAAGGTCGGCGCATCGTCGCCGATGTCATCGGCATCCGGATATTGCGGAGGTGCCGCGCCCGCCGTTGCGATCACACGCGGGTATCGAACTTTTGGAAGCTGTGTTCCCGTCGCGGTTAGCTTGACGTGAAATCGCCAATCGTCGCCGTAGTCGAACAGAAACATCATGGCATGGCCAGTTGCCGGAAATGCCTGTGAGATCTTGGTCTTCTTCACGCTGACAACGCCCGGCGAGGCGTCGCCCATGTCGCCAAATAATTCGTATCTGGGATTCTTGCGCATCAGCTGCGTTGGGGTAAGTCCGGAGTAGAAGCCAAAGGCATGATCGAAGTCGAAACCGAAGGCCATCACGATCGCCTCGGCAAGCACGTAGAGCGATTGCGACGCCGAGATTTCGATATCCCGATAAAGCGATTTCTCGCCGTCGAGCGAAGCCCGAAGAATGAGCGTGGCTTTCGGCTTCATGTGCCGTCTCCGCAAATTGTGGTTGCCGGAAAGTGTATCCTGAAATCGAATGGGCGCCTCTCGGGGCGTATCGGTAGATAAAGCGCAGGGCATTAACCGCGAGTGAGGATTGATCGACCAGAAATAAGACGACAGCGGAAGAGTCGCAACCGCCGACGCTGCCTACCCGCACCACGGCCACAACTAAATCCATGTCAATCCGCTTCGCCTCCGCTATCGTCCCGGCAAACAAGAGCAGGGAGCCGACATGCCGACACCATCCGAACCGGCGGCCGATCAGCAATGGCGGGCCTGGCGCAGCGTCGCCGATCTGTACCACGCTTATTTCACCGGACTGATCCTGACCGTGGTGACGCGGCGCGGCACCGCGGACGCCGCCGAATTCGTGTTCCGGGTGTTTCGCCGCCAGCAGCAGGAGCGCTTCCTGCCGGGGCTGCGAAAGCTCGGCCTCGACCATCTGCCGCCGGCGGTGGCGGCGGCGCAGTATCACTATCTGTCGAACTGGATCGGCGGGGTGCATGTCGAATACATGTACGAGACCGACCGCAAGGCCTGGATCCGCTATCCGCCGCCGCGCTGGATCTGGCGCGGAACCGCGATCTGCGGCGTGCCCGGCGAAGTTTCGCGGGCGATGCTGCGCGGCTGGCACGCCAACAACGGGGTCTCGCTCGGCCATCCCAATATGGGCTTCGTCTGCACCAAGCAGAGCGTCGACGGCCAGGACGGGCTCGAGGGTTATTATTGCGAATACGACCATCCGCTGGAGCCCGAGCAGCGGCTGGTGTTCGCCCGCCATCTCGAGGCGCCATTGTTCGATCCAGCCAGGGCACCGGCGCTGCCGGTCGAGAGCTGGCCGAAGACGCGTTTGGAAAAGGCCTATCGCAACTACGCGATGGAATATGTCCGCACCGCGGCGCCGGTGGCGGTGCAGCTGTTCGGACCGATCGATGCCGGCTATCTGCTGCATCTGACCGGCAAGTTGATCGGCATGCAGTTCTATGACGAGATCGCGCCGGGGTTTGCGGCGACGACACGCGACGCCGCCGGCTTCGCGCAATTGCTGCAGGCGCTGTTCGCGGCGCAGGACGACGATGTCAGCGTGCAGCAGGCCGGCGGCGGCTTCGCGGTCCGGCAGCAGAGCTGGAAGTTGATGGCCGATGTCGCCGATGCCGATCCGGCCTGCGCGCAGGCGCTACGCGGAATGGTCGAAGGTCTAGCTGCCGGTTGCGGCCGCCGCATCGACGTCGATCTCGCGACCAAGTCGGGCGCGCCGCCATTTGTCTGGACGGTGTGCTGAGTCAGTTTCGCCCTGCGAACCAGACCGTGAATTCGACAGAGCCGCAATGCCGGCGCGGGCATGGCGTTGCGCCTGATCGGTGCTAGGAAAGCGACGGGCGCGGCACTCAGAATCGGGCCAGCGGGGAGAACGCATGTCCGATATCGCCGTCGCCGAACTGCCGCCTCCGGACGACG
Organism: Rhodopseudomonas sp.; assembly: GCF_013377015.1. Lineage (GTDB taxonomy): Bacteria > Pseudomonadota > Alphaproteobacteria > Rhizobiales > Xanthobacteraceae > JARJEH01. The sequence continues at coordinate 217,609 of NZ_JACABA010000006.1, forward strand.
ACGAGCCGCCGCCGCCCGAGATCGCGGCGCCGGCGAGAAATCCGCTGCTCGACGGCCCGATCCTGTCGACCCTGCTGCGGCTGGCGTGGCCGAATGTGGTGGCGCTCAGCGCCGGCACCTGCGTGGTGATTGCCGAGACCTCCTATATCGGCCGGCTCGGCGTCGAATCGCTGGCGGCGATGGCGCTGGTGTTTCCGTTTGTGATCCTGACCATGACAATGTCGGGCGGCGCGATGGGTGGTGGCGTGTCGTCGGCGATCGCGCGTGCGCTCGGCGCCGGCGACGCCGAACGCGCCGCGACGCTGGCGGTGCATGCGTTGCTGATCGGGCTCTGCTTCGGGCTGGTGTTCATGCTCGGCATGCTGATCTTCGGGCCGAAGCTGCTGGAATTGCTTGGCGGTCGCGGCAACGTGCTGTCGCAGGCGGTCGGTTACGTCCACATCTTCTTCGCCGGCGGGGTGGTGCCGTGGCTGATGAACACGCTGGCGGCGATTCTGCGCGGCACCGGCAACATGAAGCTGCCGTCGCTGATGATCCTGAATTCCGCGGTGCTGCAGATCGTGCTCGGCGGCGTGCTGGGTCTCGGGCTCGGCCCGGTGCCGCAATTCGGCATGCGCGGGGTTGCCGCCGGCACGCTGATCGCGTTTTCGATCGGCTCCGCGATCATGGCCTGGTACATCTTTTCCGGCCGGGCGCGGGTCACGCCGCAGCTGCGCGGACTGCGAATCCAGCGCGGCATGTTCTTCGACATTCTGAAAGTCGGCGCGGTGTCGTGTTTCTCGCCGCTGCAGTCGGTGCTCACGATCACCATCTTCACCCACATGCTGGCGCAGTTCGGAACCGAGATCCTGGCCGGCTACGGCATCGGCGCACGGCTCGAATTTCTGCTGACCTCGATCGCGTTCGCGGTTGGCATCGCCTCGGTGCCGATGGTCGGAATGGCGATCGGCGCCGGACGGGTGAAGCGGGCGCGCAAGATCGCCTGGATCGCGGCGGGCGTATCGTTCGTGTCGGTCGGCGTGGTCGGCACGGTGATCGCGATCTTTCCGGATCTGTGGGTCGATCTGTTTACCAGGGACGCCGGCGTGCGCGCCGCCAGCCATCAATATCTGGCCGCGGCGGCGCCGATGTACGCTTTCATCGGGCTGTCGATCTCGATGTATTTCTCCTCGCAAGGCGCCACGAAGGTGCTCGGCCCGGTGCTGGCGCAGACCGCGCGGTTGATCTTTGTCGCGCTCGGCGGCTGGTGGCTGTCGAAGGGCGGCACCACCGCGGCGAACTACTTCACGCTGGCGGCGGTCTCGATGGTGCTGCTGGGCTCGTTATCAGCGCTCAGCGTGGTGCTGACGCGCTGGGGCACCAAGGGCGGGCAGCTTCCGGCGATTCGTCCGACGCTGTCCTGAATGCTTCTCAGCGGTGGCGCCGATGCCGGCGATGGCCGCCGCCTGTGTTAGCCAGCCGCATCAATTGCGGAACCATGCTCATCATCTCGCCGCCGCCATTGCCGCCGAGCATGCCCATGATGTCGCCGCCGCCGATCGCGCCGGCATTGATCCCGCCGCCGTAGCTTTCGGGAGCAAAGCCCAAGCCGCCGCCGATCCCGCTCGGGATGCCGCCACCGATCATGCCGCCGAAGCCGCCGCCGCCCAAGCCGCTACCATTGTCCATCATCTTGCTCATCATCGGACCCATGGTCTGCATCAGCATGCCGAAGCGGCGCTTTCCCATTTTGGCCTTCATCATTTCCAGCATCGGCGCCATCTGGGTCATCATGTCGTCGCCGCTGCCGCCGCCCAACCCGGCGAACTGGGCTTTCGCGGGCGCCATGCTGAGAGAGAACAGCAACAGCAGGGTAGCCGCCTGGCATACCACCTTGTCAGCACCGGTCATGGGACTGCTCCTTGCGTGCGCCGCGCCGCGAAGGCGGGGCAAACTTGACGCACCCGGCGACCCTGGCCGCATCCGACCGGGAGTTCTGTGAGATAAATCACATTGGCGCGGCGGTCCGCAGTCAGCATAAATCTCACGCCGCGGCGCGGTCCAGCGCGTTTTTCATCGCCGCGATGCCAAGGTCCATCTGCGCAGAGATATAGGGCGCGATCGCATGCGGCAGCACGTCGACGATCCAGCTGACGCGGCAGCGTTGCGCGCCGTCGTCCGTCACCTGCGTCGAGGCGCTGTAGTGCGTCAGCCGCTCGTTGGGCAGGATCGCATAGGCCAGCCGGCGCCGTTCGTCGTCGCAATCCAGCAGCACTTCGCGCGCCACCATGCCGTTGGCGAAGGTGACGATCCGGGCCTCGCCGTCGAGCTTGCAGTCGACCACGAAGCCCGGCGCCAGTCGCGTATCTACCGCGCCGAAATCGTGCAGCGCGTCCCAGACCGCGGCGGCAGGTGCATCGACCGTGAAGGTCTTGAGAACGGAAGCCATCGGTTGCCCTCGCGATCGGGGTGAGGTGGAACGGCGCGGCGCCGGGGGCTAACTACACACCGCCTCGACGTTGTTGCCGTCGGGATCGATCAGGAACGCGGCGTAGTAGGTAGGGCTGTAATCGGCGCGCGAGCCGGCGCCGCCATTGTCGCGGCCGCCGGCTTGCAGCCCGGCGGCGTAAAAGCGTTTGACCGCGCCGTGATCCGGCGCACGAAACGCGACATGGACGCCGACCTGGGCGCCGCCGCGCGCGGCGGTGTCGCGGTAGAGCCACAGCGCCGGCGCGTCAGGCGGCCCGAATCCGGCGCCGTCGGCGTCGCGCGAACCGAGCACATAGCCGAGCGGCGCCAGCGCCGCGGCATAGAACGCGACGCTGGCGTCGAGATTGCCGACTTTCAATCCGATATGGTCGTACATGGTGATCTCCCGTTCTGGCGCGCAGCAATCGCGCCGTCGGGAGCACCCTAATCAGTGCGCGACGAGCCGATCTTGGAGAATCTTGCGGTCTTTCTGGCGAGGCTGGCGCGACGCGCTGCGGAAGCCGCGCGGCGAGACGCCCGCGGCGCGGCGGAAGGTGCGGACGAAATTCGACAGGTCGCCGAACCCGACATCGAAGGCGATCTCGGTGATGGCGCGGTCGTCGCCGGCCAGCAGGCGCGCGGCATGGCGCAGCCGCGACCGCACCAGATATTGATGCGGGGTGACGCCGAGCACGGCGGAAAACACCCGCAGGAAATGGAACGGGCTGAGCCCGGCCTCGCCGGCGGCGCGTTCCAGGTCGATGGCGTGGTGCGAATGGGCGTCGATCCACAGCGCGGTTTCGACCGCGCGCCGGCGGTCGCGGGCGGTGGCGCGCTGCCGCCGCTGCGTTCGCCCGCCCGCCAGCACGGCGAAACGGTTGGCCAGCACGTGGCCGAGCTCGTCGAGCCCGAGATCGTTGCGGCCCTCGGCCGCCGCCTGGGCGCGCTCGCCGAGCACCATCAATTCCGCCAGTGGCGGCAGGGCGCCGCTGCGCCAGAGGTCGGTGCCGCCGTCGAGCGCCTCGACCAGTTCGGGCGCCAGAAAGAACGACAGGCATTCGTCGCCGTAGCGGTGGTGGTCGTGGGTGCAGAGATATTCGTCGCCGGGATGGCCGACCATGATCGATCCCGCCACCAGTTCGAACGACCGGCCGCGGGTATGGCAGCCGAAGCTGCCCTTGCGCACATAGGAAATCGAATGCGCGGCATGGCATTCGGTGAACGGGATATCGCCCGGGCCGGCGCCGCAGCGAAATTCGGTGACGCGGATCGCGGCGCTGTGCAGGAGAAGGGTGGTCGCCATCCGGCGAATTTATCGGGCCGTGCGGGGCGGGGCAACCGACAGCAGGACGTCGAACAGCGTCGGGCCGCTTTTCGCCAGCGCGCCTTCCAGCGACAGCAGGCGGCGCCGGGTGATCGCGCCGCCATTGGCGCAGATGCCGTCGGTCTCGCCGGCGGCAGCGAGCACACGATGGCACGGCACGATCATGGCGAACGGATTATGCTTGATCGCCTGGCCGACCGCGTGGATCGCGCCGGAGGCGCCGAGCTGCTTCGCCATCTCGGCAAATGTCATGGTCTCGCCGCGCGGTATGGCGCGGGTGGCGGCATAGACGCGGCAGTCGAACGGCGCAAGGCCGTGCATGTCGAGCGCGACGTCGAAGAAATCGTGAGGCTGGCCGCGCAGCGCCGTGACAATGCCCTCGATCGCGGCTTCGATCCCGACCGGTGGCCGGGTTTCGCGCGCGTCAGGATAATGCCGCAGCAATCGGCGCCTGGTATCAAGCTCGCGGGTTTCCGCGAGTTGTACGGCGAGTACACCGTCAAAGCCCCATGCGATGCCGCATCGGCCGACCATCGTATCGAACACCGTGTACGCAACCCCCGACATGGCGTGAACTATAACAGGCAAATGACAAGCGGCATCGGAAATTTATCATGTGGGTAAACGGCTATGTCGGAGCGACGACTCGGTGCACTGCAGCGACGTTGTGCTAGCGCGCGACGCGTGAGCGTCGATCGGTCGCGGCATTGGAAACGGCACGCACCGTTCCTGCACCGTTGGGCGAGACCGCCGTCCCGCTCCCAATGCCGATTGCCGCTGGGATGAGCCCGGTGTATCGTTGCTCTAGCTCGAGTGCGGGACGGCCAGTTATCTTGCGAATTCTGATCGCGATTCAGGCGCTCGAGAACCTTGGCGGCAAAGAGCGCGACGCCTTGGCGATCGCCGGCGGTCTGGCTGCACGCGGCCATACGGTCAGCATCGCCACCCGTTCCGCCAGGCTTGCGGTTCCAGCCGAGGTGACGCTGCGTCTGGTCGATGCCGGGGCCTGGAGCAATCATGGCCGCGCCCGCCGTTTCGCGGCTGCCATCGCCGAGTTGCGGTCGTCCGAAGATTTCGATGCCGTGCTGAGTTTCGAGAAGCTCCAGCACGCCGATGTTTATTATGCCGCCGATGTCTGCTTCGCCCGCCGCAAGCTCGGCGTCCGCGGCCTGCTGCCGCGCTATGCCAGCTATCGCCGGCTCGAACGGGCCTGCTTCGGCCCGGACGGGCCCGACATTCTGTTCCTCTGCCGCGCGCAGGCCGACGAGTATCAGCGCCATTACCGGATCGCCCCGGATCGCGCCAGCATCCTGCCGCCGATGATTCATCCGACTGGCCGGCGGGATTTCTATGCGCGCCGCGCCGAAATCCGCCAGGAATTCGGCATCCCGGAGACCGCCACGCTGGCCGTCTCGGTGGCGGTCTATGCCGAGCAGAAGGGGATCGACCGCAGCGTCGCGGCGCTGCGCGAGATCCCGGATCTGCACCTGCTGGCGGTCGGCCTGAAGAACGACGCGTCGATCAAGGCGCTCGCCGCCGAGCTGAATCTGACCGACCGGGTCCGGCTTTGCGGTCACCGTGACGACATCCCCGATATCCTGGGAGCGGCCGATCTGATGCTGCATCCGGCCCGGTTGGAGAATACCGGGCTGGTAATCCTGGAAGGGATGCTCGCGGGCGTCCCGGTGATCGCAAGCGGTGGCTGCGGATTCGCCGAATATATTGCGCGTTTTGGCGCCGGAATCGTGCTTTCCGAGCCATTCAACGCCGCCGAATACGTCGCTGCGATCCGGAACGCGCTACAGCCGGACAGGCTTGCCGAGTTGCGGCAGAGCGCCCGCGCCAGCGCCCCGCAATTGCTGGCCGAGGGCGGGCTCGACCCGATCCTGGACGTTGTCGAGCGCGCGCTCGCGCGGCGCCGGCAGCGGTCGCGCTGAAACCCCGAGGTTGCCCCTACACCCCATGATGAGCGACAACGGCCCACCGTCCGGCGCCCGTCACAAGTGAATCATCCCAATGGATCAACATGAGTTATCAAGCCTTGAGCGCCCGGCCCGCGCGAATGGCGCGCGCGAATCCGAGTGGTCTCGCCGGCTGGCGTGGCGCGTCAGCAATAACCTGCCCGATCTCGTTGGTTTCGCGATCGCGGTCGCGGCGGCTGTCGTCATCGCCGGTATCCTGTTCGCGAATTACTACTCGGCGCCAGATCTGCTGTGGCGCAATTTTCATCACGATCGCAACTCGCATTTCAGCTTCGGACTCGATCTGGCGCTGGCGCTGCGCCAGTTTGACCCGGTCTGGTTCTTCAGCGAGTTGGACAAGGCGAAGGTCTGGCCGCCAGTGCATGGTCTGGTGCTCAGCGCTGTCCTTGCCGTTGGCGGGATCGATTATCGTCTCGCGATCCTGCCGAGCCTGATCGGCTGGGTGATGACGATCGCCTTGGTCTGGCTGGTTGCGCGGAGGCTGTTTTCCGAGCGCATCACCGGTCTGTTTGCAGCCGCGATCGCCGCGGTGCTAACCGCGGCCAGTCCGGCGTTTCGGCTGATCTCGGCCGATGTCATGCTGGAGGGACTTGGTGCCGGGCTATCCGCGCTGGCGCTGTGGGCCTATCTGCGCGCCTTCGCCCAGCCCGACGACCGCGCGCGCTGGCGGCTGCTCGCCATCGTCCTGACGGTGCTGTTCTTCCATAAAGGCAACTACTGGGGATTGATGGTGGCCGCGCTGGCGGTTTCATTTGCCTCTGAACACGCTCGGCGCACCTTCGATCTGATCCGCACGACGCTTGCCAAAATCAAGATCACCGCGTCGATTCGGCGTGCCGTTCGCGATCCGCTGCTGCTGCTGTTTGCGCTGCTGGTGGCGGTGGTCGGTTATCTGTACTGGCGTGGTCCGACCGCGTTGATGCTGTTCGGGCGGCCGGTTTCGTTCTACCCGCCGGAAAACCTGACCACCGCGGCCTATGCGGTGCTGTTCGTCTGGAGCGCCCTGCTGTGGCGGCGGCATCGCGCGGCGATCGACGAGGCCCTCGGCTGCGCGGGCCGCGCGCTGCTGTATTGGCACGTGATGCCGATCGCGATCTCGTTTCTGTTGCCGCGGCGGCTGTCCCGCTTCCTCTGGTTCGTTGGCCCCGCCAACAATCCGAACGGGCCACTCGACCTGCCGCAGGCGATTCGATTCTATTGGGACGCGTTCGCCGACGGGTTTCACGTCGCACCCTGGGTCGCCATTCTCGCGGTCGCGCTGGCGGCGATCGGCGCGACGCGGATTCGGACCCTGACACCCGGCGCACGCGCGGTGTTCATTCTCGCCGCGCTGGCATTCGCGGGCGTCGTCATTCATCCGCAGCATCAGGGCCGCTTCCTGTCGTCCTGGGTGTTTGCGGTGTGGATCTGTGCCGGCGCCGGCGCGGGCGTCGTGCTCTCCGGACTGCTGCGCCGCTATTCACGGTCGCTGCGGTCGGTTGCGGCCATCGCGTTGGTCGCGCTGCTCGCGGCTACAACCGCATGGTACCGGACGCCCGCCGCGGCCTATGCCCATTCCCTTCACCCAATTTCCGGCCCGACCGACCTTGATCTGGTGCGTCCCTATCTCGCCGAACTCGACGGCGCACGCGAGGTCGGGTTCGTCACGACGTTCGGGGTAAGCAAATTGTTTTCCTGGGTGCTGAGCGAACGCTGCCGCTGCAGGGTGCTGATCGAGGATCTGCAGATCGATCACACCCACTCCCGCCAGGAGGCCCGCGATCTGATGGCGGAGCGGATCGGCCGGGCGCGCGCCAGGATCTTTGTCACCATCGACGCCCCGGGAGAGCGCTATTCGCTGGCCGAGATGGGATGGGTCTATCCCAGCATGGTCGGCATCCTCGATGCGATGGCCGCCCAAACCCGCTATGTCCGCGGCAACAGCTACGAGCTGCCTGGCCATGACGCACGGGCGACGATCTGGCACCTGCGCTGAGTCGGGCAACCGGGGCAGGCGGCCCGTTCGGGCCGGCCACCGCGCGGGTCATGACCGCCAAAGCAACCGCAGCGCCCGCGTCGGGTGCAGCCGGAACAGCAGCGCAAGCAGCAACCATCGGGATTGGCCGGGCGGTCGCACGCGATTGCGAAGCAGGTTGACCAACGCCTGTTGGGCAAACTTGCGCTCGCCCGGCATCAGATCAGAAAGCTGACCGGAAATGGCCCGCAGGTCGATCGACGATGGATTTGCTTCACGCCCAATCGCCGGGTCTGCCAATTCGAGCAGCCGATAAATTCTGGACCATTCGTCGCAGAAGGCGCCCTCCGATTGTCGGCTCCATTCGGGCGGCGCCGTGAGCGCTGAGGCAGGATCAGCCCCTTGAGTTCGACGGCCCTCACGCGACATCCGAGCCAGCCGGGCCGAGAAAAGCTGGCGCAATGCCTTGGTCTTGGTGATGTTCTTGTCGTGCTGGCGGTATTGAATCTGGACCTCGGGCAGGATGGCGAATTCGCCCTTGTCGGCCAGGCGGAGCCAAAGATCGTAATCCTCCGCCGCTTCGAACGCCCGCCGATAACCGCCGAGGTCGCGGGCGGCCGCGGTGCGGAACATCACCGTTGAATGGATAAAGGGATTTTGCTTCGCAAGGGCGCGCGCCAACTTGGCCCGGTCGATCGGCGGCCGCAACCGCTTGGGCTTCGGCTGGCCTTGCTCGTCGATGACTTGCGCCCACGCCCCCAGCAGGACAACGTCGGGGTGCCGGCGGAAAAACCGCGTCTGCGCCAGGAGCCGATCCGGCAAGGCGATGTCGTCGGCGTCCAGCCTGGCGATCAGGGTGCCTCTGGCGGCGTTCAAGCCGCGATTCAAGGCGCATACCAGCCCTTCTCGCGCCTGGGTGAGAACGATCAATCTTTGATCCCGGGCGCGATAGCCAGCAAGAATCTCTGGAGTCTGATCGATCGACCCATCGTCGATCACCAGCAATTCGAAATCAGAAAAAGTCTGGGTGAGGATGCTGTCGATCGCTTGGCTCAACCATTGTTGGCCATCGCGGACTGCCATAATCACCGAAACGACGGGAGGCTGCACTTTCGTCCTTCAGGTCGCTCGCGCCGTTGCGATGGTGGCAATTCAAACACCAGTCACTTCAGCGCATGCAATGCCAGAAAAGCATTGCGAAATGAAGCCTGGTTCCCGCGCTGCGCCTTGCAACAAGCGCGGCCGAACTTTAGAACTTTGCATGCAATCGGGCGGTCGCCAAGCCGTTCATCGCGCGGCTTCCGAACAGCGCACTCATCCCATTCATGCGGGTTCATCCGCATAGCTGGACCCCAGGCTCGTAACGGACGTTGATTTGGATCAGTTTTCCCATATCGAAGCGCAGTCTGCGGAGCCTTGGCTTTGGATGGACGTCTCGACGAGCTGGCGCGCTCGCTCCGGGCAAATGAACGGCACGCTCCGAGTCGAGCAGAGCTGCGCAAAGGCGCTCACCGGTCTGATGCCAGGCCAGATCCGCTTCTGCCGCTATCACCAGGTGAAGCGATGTTTCGTGCCGCTCGACAGCTATCCGGACATCAGCGCCAGGCCGATCGTGGCGACCGAGGCGCAGGGCCGCACCATGCTGTCGTCGCTTCGTCCGCTGGGACGGCGGATCGAGCGCACGATGCGGAATTCGGTGCGGGCCGCGACCGGCCGAATCTTCCAGCAGGTCGAGAATAGCGACAGCCTGCCGGCGCTCGGAAGTGACAGCCGCAACGAGGTTCTGCTACTCGCCGGCGAAAATTGGTCGCAGTATAATTTCGGCGTCATTGCGCGGCTGCGCAGGGAGCGCGGCATCAAGGTCGCCGCGCTGTGTCAGGACTTCATCCCGGTGGCGTGCCCGCAATTCTTCGGCGACGGCGAGTTTGTCGCGAAGTTCAGCGCCTATGCCGAATTTCTGATCCGCGAAACCGATCTTGTGCTCGCCATCTCCAACGCGACCAGGTCCGACATTCTCGACTACGCCAGCAGCCATGGCGGCATGCGCGGCTCAATCGAGATCGTCACGCTCGGTGCGGACTTGCCGTCGTCGCAGCACGCCAAGCAGCCGGACGGCTTGTCGAACGCTCAGGCCGAGCGCTTCGTGCTGAGCGTCAGTACGATCCAGTCGCGAAAGAATTTCGATCTGCTCTATCATGTCTGGCGCCGGCTGACCGAACAGAACACGCCCGGACTTCCGACCCTGGTGATCGTCGGACAACCCGGTTTCGGCAGCCGGGATCTGCTTTGGCAGATCGCTCACGACCCCGTCACCCGCGACAAGATCGTGATCCTGAACCGCGCCAGCGATGACGAATTGATCTGGCTTTATCAGAATTGTCTGTGGACCTTGTATCCCTCCTTCTACGAGGGCTGGGGCCTGCCGGTCTCGGAAAGTCTGGCGTTCGGCAAGTACTGCCTGGCGTCGAATGCGTCGTCGATTCCGGAGGCCGGCGCGGGATTCGCCGGGCTGATTGACCCGCTGGATTTTGCGTCCTGGTGCAATGCCGTGGTCGAGCTGATGAATTCGCCCGACCAGTTGGCGCGACTCGAAGCTTCGATTCGCGCCGGATATCAACCGATTACCTGGACGAAATCGGCTGGCGAGATCGCAAACAAATTGTCGAAATTGTCCGCCAAGAATCCGGCGATGCACAACGAATAGGTTCTACGATGTCGTCCTCTGCTGTCAGCCGAACGAGTTCAGCGCGCCTGCTGGAGAGCGCCAGGGAAGTCATTCTTCGCATGGGCGTCGCGGAGAAGCTGTATATCCTGGTGATCTGCCTCGTCTATCTGATGCACAATATCTGGCTGGCGCGCACCGTTCTTTGGTTCGTGCTGGTCCCAGTCCTTCTGATCAGCATGCGTCCGTACCGGAGCCTGCTGCCGATCGTGAAGTCAGGGGTATTCGTGTTGTCGGCGTGTTTTCTGGTGCTGATTCTGGCGACGTCGGTGCTGGCCGGCGGGGCGTCGGTCGCACTGATTTGGAAGAACGTGCGTTATGTGGTTGCGGTCCTGGGCTTCCTGACGATCACCGCGCACCTCATCAACAAGGATGGCGACTTCCTTCGCCTGCTCTTTCTGTTCGTGGCGCCCGCAGCGGCGATCGCCGCGATCGTGGATGTGCTATGGTTCAGCGGTTTTTCGCTACAAACCATCCTGACGACCCGTCTCGAGGGCGTGAAGGGGCTGACGGTCTATTACAATTCGAATGTCATCGGCATCATGTTCGCAATTCCGTGCGTCGGCGCGGTCGCATTGATGGTATCGAAAAGACTCGCCCGCTGGCAATTTGCGATGTTGTTTGCGTCCGCACTCGTCCTGCTTGGCGCGGTGGTGCTGACCGGGAGTCGCGGATCTGTCACCGCGGCGCTTGCCGGAATCGGCCTCTGCGTTCTGCTGGCTGCGAATTGGCGGCTATCCGTTGCTGCGGTGGCAGTCGTCATCCTCGCTGCCGGCATCGTTGCGATGACGCCCCTGTTTGGCGCGCTGCTGCAAAGAGGCGACAGCCTCAGGCTGACGCTGTGGCCGGTCTATCTGCACATGGCGGAGCTGAAGCCATGGATCGGCTATGGATTGGCGTTCGATACGCAAGTAACGTTGCCCGACGGCAACGTCGTCATGAATGCGCACAATATTATTCTCTGCGCCCTGGTTCGAGGTGGCGTGTTCAGTGCCGCTGCCTTGTTCGGCATTGTGGTCTTCGCGCTGCTAGGTGGATGGCGAGCCTGGCGGCGGCATGGCGAAGTCGCGCCTGTAGCGCTGCTTGGGGCTTGTCTGATGGCATCAAGCGTCGACTACGAGATCGTGCCGACGGATCTCGGATATCTCTGGATCCTGTTCTGGCTTCCGGTTGCGATCTGCCTCGGTGCGAGCCTGCCGAGATCGAATCGCGCGTTTTCCGAACAAGGCGCGGCCGAACCGATGGTCTCGGACGCCGCTGCGGCGCGGGCGTGAAACCGACGACAACGGGAGCATTGACGTGTGTCACGTCAACTTTGGTTGAAATCGCCTAACGTCAATGCTGTCCGGGTTCGTTCGTCGCCGAGCTGCCGATTGGGGATAGCAACGTTGTGGTCGTGACTTCTGCACTATTACCCGACGTTCCGCACTCGCTCCCCGTCGCCGACGCGCTCGCAATTCTGAAAGTGTCGGCCGTCGACGGCCTCAGCGAGGCTGAGGCGAAACGTCGCGCCGAGGCGTATGGCCCGAATGCGATCCTGTCGCGACGCAAGACCAGCGCCATCATGGTGCTGCTGCATCAGTTCCAGAGTCCGGTGGTGTATTTGCTGGCGACGGCGGCGGCGCTGGCGCTGTATTTCGGCGAGCTGGAAGAGGGCATCGCGATCGCCGCCGTGCTCGCCATCAACGCCGCGATCGGCTTTCTGACCGAGCTGAAGGCTGCGCGCTCGATCGAGGCGTTGCGGGCGCTCGGGACGCATTCGGCGCGGGTGCGCCGCGGCGGCCATACCAGGCTGCTCGCGGCCGAGGACATCGTTCCCGGCGATATCATTCTGGTGGAAGCGGGGGATTCGATCGTGGCCGACCTGCGGCTGGTCGAGGCTTCCAACATCACGGCCGACGAATCGACCCTGACCGGCGAATCGATCGGGGTCGAGAAGGACACCAAGGCGGTCGCCGCCGATGCGCGGCTGGCCGAACGCAGTTCGATGCTGTTCAAGGGCACGCCATTGACCCGCGGCAGCGGCGTCGGCGTCGTGGTGGCGACCGGGCTGCAAACCGAAATCGGCCGAATTTCGCAATTGGTCGAACAGGCCGAGTCCGGCAGTTCGCCGTTGGAGCTCAAACTGGCGCGGCTCTCGGGCCAACTGGTCTGGGCCACGTTGGTGCTGGCGGGGCTGCTGGTCGTGATCGGCATAGCCACCGGCAAGGACGCCTTCCTGATCATCGAGACGGCGATCGCGCTCGCGGTCGCGGCGATTCCCGAAGGGCTGCCGATCGTGGCGACGCTGGCGCTGGCCCGCGGCATGTGGCGGATGGCGCGGCAGAACGCCTTGATCGAGCGGCTGTCGGCGGTCGAGACGCTGGGCGCCACCACCGTGATCTTCACCGACAAGACCGGCACGCTGACCGAAAACCGGATGACGGTGCGGCGCTATTGGCTGCCCTCCGGCGAAATCGATCTCGATGGCGACAGCGCGGTCACGGCCGGCGACGACCCGCAGCTTGTGCGACTGCTCGAGATCGCCGTGCTGTGCAACGACGCCACGCTGGACGACGCGGCCGACGCCGGCAGTGGCGACCCGATGGAGCTGGCGCTGTTGCGCGGCGCCGATCGGGCGGGGGTCGACCGCGTGACGCTGCTACGCAACAATGCGACCACGCGCAAGCATGCGTTCGACAGCACCAGCAAGATGATGGCGACGATGCATCGTCGCGACGACGGCTTCCTGATCGCGGTGAAGGGCGCGCCCGAAGCCGTGCTGGCGCGGGCGACCAGCGTCGCCGACGAGGGCGGCGAGGTCGCGATCGACCACGCGACCCGGGCGATTTGGCACGAGCGGATCGGCGATCTCGGCCGTCACGGCCTGCGTGTGCTGGCCTGCGCCAGCAAGAATGTGGCGTCCGCCGACGCCGACCCTTACGATCGCCTGACCTTGCTCGGCCTGATCGCGCTGGACGATCCGGCCCGCGCCGACGTGCCGGATGCGATCAAGGCCTGCCAGCGCGCCGGCATCCGGGTCGTGATGGTCACCGGCGATCATGCGGTGACGGCGCGCAGCATCGGCCGGGCGGTCGGCCTCGGCGGCGCCGACGTCGACGTCGTCGAAGGCCGCGACGTCGCGCGGCTTGTCGCCGGCCATAGCCGCGCCCTGTTCGACGCCGACATCTTCGCCCGGGTCAGCCCGGCGGAGAAACTCGATCTGGTGCGCGCCTATCAGTCCGAAGGCGCGATCGTGGCGATGACCGGCGACGGCGTCAACGACGCCCCGGCGCTGCGTCAGGCCGACATCGGCGTGGCGATGGGGCTGCGCGGCACCGACGTCGCGCGCGAAGCCGCCGCGATGATCCTGCTGGACGACGCATTTCCGACCATCGTCAAGGCGATCCGCGAGGGCCGCGTCATCTTCGGCAACATCCGCCGCTTCGTCGCCTATCTGCTGTCCTGCAATCTGAGCGAGGTGCTGGTGGTCGGGCTGGCGGTCCTGTCGACGCTGCCGCTGCCGATCCTGCCGCTGCAGATCCTCTATCTCAACCTCGTCACCGACGTGTTCCCCGCCTTTGCACTGGCGATGGGCGAGGGCGGTCGAGATGTGCTCGAACGGCCGCCGCGCCATCCGAAGGAGCCGATCCTCGGCCGCGCGCAATGGATCACCATCGTGCTGCAAAGCCTCGGGCTGACCGCCGGCACCTTCGGCGCGCTGGCGCTGGCCCGGTTCGGGCTGGAGCTCGACAGCCGGTCGGTCGTAACCGTCACCTTCCTGACCCTGGCCTTTGCCCAGCTCTGGCACGTCTTCAATATGCGTGACGCCCATTCGGGGGTGGTGCGCAACGAGATCACCCGCAATCCGTGGGTGTGGGCCTCGCAGGCGCTGTGCGCGGCGCTGCTGATCATCCCGCCCTATCTGCCGCCGCTGGCGCATGTGCTGCACCTTGCGCCGCCGACGCCGGCGATGTGGGGTATCGTTCTCGCCATGAGTCTCGCCCCGCTGATCGTGGCGCAGATCGTGACTGCCATTGTGCGGCGATGGCGCGCGGGGCTCAGGCCGGCGAACTGAGTTTGAGGCCGATCATGCCAGCCACGATCAGGGTCAGGCAGAGCACGCGAACTCCGCTGGTCGGTTCGCCATAGAGCAGCATGCCGACGATGATGCTGCCGGCGGCGCCGATCCCGGTCCAGACCGCGTAGGCGGTGCCGAAAGGCAGTGACTTCAACGCGATGCTCATCAAGCCGAAACTGGCAATAATCGCCAGCAGCGTCGCTGCCGCCGGCCAGAATCGGGTCAGGCCGTCGGAATGCTTCAGGCCCAGCGCCCAGACCACCTCCAGCAAACCCGCTGCAAGCAGCGCGAGCCAACCGTTCACGGCATCGTCTGCCGCGCCGGCAAGGTCAGCACCGCATATTGCGCATAGCCCCGGAACGGCCGTTCGAAGGTCAGCTCGGCGCCGGAGCGGGCCGCGACCTGGGCCAGCACCTTTTCAAGATCGTCGCGCGGCGTGACGTCGAACATCGCCAACCATTGCCGCAGCAAGGTGCGGACCAACCGGGGCAGGCCCCGCTGATCGCCGAAATCAACGATGTGCAAACGGCCGCCGTCGCGCAGGCTGCCGATCGCGCGCTCGATCACCGCGCCCCAATTCGGGATCATCGACAGGCTGTAGGAGATCATGACGTGATCAAACGCGGCGCGGCCGAACAGCGGCTGCGGCTTGAACGCGGTGGCGTCGCCATGGGCGACCCGAACCGTCTTGGTCAGGCCGGCGCGGCTGATGCCCTCGATCGCCGAGGTCAGCATTTCGGTGGAAACGTCGAGACCGAAGAAGCTGGCGTTCGGATATTTTTTGGCGGCCTGGATCAGATTGCGGCCGGTGCCGCAGCCGACTTCGAGAACGGCTTCGCCGGCGGCCGGGCGCAGGCGAGCGATCAACTGGTCGCGGCCGAGCAGGTAGTAGCGGCGCGTGATGTCGTAGATGTGGCGCTGCGAGCGATACATCCGGTTCATGCGGCTGGTCGCATCGACCGGCCAGGAAGCGGTATCGGACGCGGTATCGGCGGGAATTTCGGAGCGAGACAGCGTGATCACGAAAGCCCCCATCAATTCGGCTGAGTGAGCATTCCTTCACCATTCGCGCGACAGGGATATGACAGCAGGATCGTCACAACAAAAATCTGCTTGTCGCAAAACTGCATTATGCGGCCGCTATTTTCGTCCAATTGCCGATTCGAGGAATGGATGAATACGCAGCTCATCGCGGACGCGGTCCGCAACAGCAAAGATCGCAGTGAGTCGACGCTCTGGGACCATCTGTTTTCGATCTGGTTTCGCCGGCTGGTCTATACCCAGATCTGGGAAGACCCCGAGGCGGATCTCGCCGCTCTGCGACTGCCGGTCGGGTCGACCATCGTGACGATCTCGTCGGGGGGCTGCAACGCGCTGTCCTATCTGACTGCCAAGCCCGCGCAGGTGTTCGCAGTCGATCTCAACGAGGCGCATCTCGCGCTGCTCAAGCTGAAGCTCGCCGGGCTTCGTGCGTTGACGGACTACACGGATTTCTGGCGCTATTTCGGCGAAGGCACCTCGGCTGACAATGCTGCCCTGTATCGCGAACGGCTTCGCCCGCAGCTCGATTCCGACGCCCGCGGGTTCTGGGACGAGCGGGATTTCAAGGGCCGCCCGCGCTATCGCTATTTCACCGACGGGTTCTATCGCCACGGCGCACTCGGCCATTTCATTGGCTTCGCCCACCGGTTGGCGAAATTCGCCAAGATCGATCTCTCGGCTTTGCTGAACGCCGAGTCCAATTCGCCGGCGCGCGTCGAAGCGCTGGACCGGCTGCATCGGCTGTTTCACTCGGCGTTTGCGCGCTTCCTGACCAAGACGCCCGCGCTTCTGTTCAGCCTCGGCATCCCGCCGCAGCAGCGCGATCTGCTCGGCGGCGACCAGCCGCTGAACGAGGTGCTGCACGCGCGGCTGCTGCGGCTGATCAATGGCTATCCGAACGCGACGAATTACTTCGCCTGGCAGGCGCTGCAGCGCAGCTACCCCGGCCCGGGCGACACTTGCCTGCCGCTGTATCTGCAGCGCGGCAAGTTCGATTTGATGCGCGCTGGCACCGCGCTGATTACCCCGGTCCACGCCAATCTGCGGGTGTTCCTCGAGCGCCTGCCGGCGCGTCAGGTCGACGCCGTCGTGTTGCTGGATTCGCAGGACTGGATGGCGCCGGACGAAATCCGTGCGCTTTGGAATGCGATCGACCGCGCCGGTAGCGACGGCGTCCGGGTGATTTTTCGCACCGCCGGCGCCGAGTCCCCGCTGGACACCGAGCCGCTGGCGCCGCTGCGCCAGGTCTGGGAACGCGACGCGGCGCGGAGCGCGATCGGATTCGAACAGGATCGCTCGGGGATCTATGGCGGTTTCCACTGCTACGCACGGCGCGCAGCGGCTGCTACCTGAGCGCCGCCCGTCCGACGGCCGACTCCTTCCGCGCGTCTTGATATTTGATTCAGGTCAAGCCGCGCGGCGTCCGGTCGGCATAAATTTACCGATGACTTATCTGCCCTTGGCGATCCCCGCCGCATTGTTGGTCGTCAGGTTCGCAGGTCTGTCTCTCCCCTGACTGACCTCGCCATTCGGTGTCATATCCCGGATGGCGAGGTTGAATTCTTTCTGGACGGGGCAAAGGGCGCGGGCGAGAGCCGACAGCTTGGCGCGGCGTTGGCTTCGCGCCGCTCGTCACCTTCGTGATTCCTGACCTGGAGCACAGCGTTTTCGCGCGCCGCCTCGTCAACGCGCGCGTCGCGGGTGTGGCTTGCGCACCGGTGCGGCACGAGCCAGCCGGTCGGGAATGCCGGCATTGACGCCTTGCCAATCCCGGCCCGATCAGGGAAGAGTCTCAAGATACACATGAATTTGATCGGGGCCGGGATTGATCGACAAGCTCGAACTGCTGCTGGCGCTGGCCAAGGAACGGCATTTCGGCCGCGCCGCGGAGAGCTGCGGCGTGACCCAGCCGACGATGTCGACCAGCATCAAGCAGCTCGAGGAAATCCTCGGCGTCATGCTGGTGCAGCGCGGCTCGCGCTTTCAGGGCTTCACCCCGGAGGGTGAGCGCACGCTGGACTGGGCGCGGCGGATCGTCGGCGACGTTCGCGCGATGCGGCAGGAGATCAACACCCTCAAGGACGGGCTGTCGGGCGAGATCCGGATCGCCGCGATTCCCACCGTGCTCGGCATGGTGGCGTCGCTGACCACGCCGTTCCGGGCCCGCCATCCCGAGGTCCGGTTCCGGATCGTGTCCTGCACCTCGGCGGACGTGCTCGGCCTGCTGGAGAACCTCGAGGTCGACGCCGGCCTGACCTATATCGAGAACGAGCCGCTGGGGAAGGTGCGCACCATCCCGCTGTATCAGGAGAGCTACAAGCTGGTGACCTCGCCGGACGGCATGTTCGGCGACCGCGACCAGGTCACCTGGAGCGAGGTCGGGCAGGTGCCGCTGTGCCTGCTGACGCCGGACATGCAGAACCGCCGCATCATCGACCGCGCGCTGAAAGCCGCCGGCACCGAGGCCAAGCCGACGCTGACCTCGAATTCGATCATCGTGCTCTATACCCACGTCAAGACCGGGCGCTGGGCCAGCGTGATGCCGGGCAAGCTCGCCGAAACGCTGGGCCTCGGCGACGCCGTGCGTACCATCCCGATCGTCGATCCGGTGGTGACCTATTCGATCGGCCTGGTGGTGCCGCCGCGCGAGCCGCTGACCCCGCTGATCGCCGCGCTGGTGCAGATCGCCCGCGAAGTCGCCCCGACGCTCGAGGCGTAATCCGGCCCCGGGAAATTGCTGCGGCGCAGCGCAATCCCGTCGTTGCCGATTCCGTATCGCAGCATTGGACTGCTTTATTGATCTTTGGAATGATTCCAACTCAGATCGTCCGGCAATCCACCGACGACCAAAGAGTGCCGATGCAATACGAACCATGGGAGGCCGCCCGCGCGGCCGAGATCATCGCCGGGCACGCCGGCAAGGAAGGATCGACGCTGGTGATCCTGCACGCGTTGCAGGAGGCGTTCGGCTATGTGCCGGAGCCGGCGATCCCGATGATCGCCGAGGCGCTGAATCATTCCCGCGCCGAGGTCCACGGCGTCTTCACCTTCTATCACGAGTTCCGCAAGGAGCCGGCCGGGCGCCATGTGCTGAAGCTGTGCCGGGCCGAGGCCTGCCAGGCCGCCGGCGGCGATGCGCTCGCCGCGCAGGCCGAGCACAGGCTCGGCATTTCGATCGGGAACACCACGCCGGACGGCGGCGTTACCCTGGAGCCGATCTATTGCCTCGGGCTCTGCGCCACCGCGCCGTCGGCGATGTTCGACGACCGGGTGATCGGCCGGCTCGACGCGCAGCGGCTCGATGCCCTCATGGCGGAGGCGCAGCGATGACGCTTCGCATCTTTATTCCGCGCGATGCCGGCGCGGTCGCGGTCGGCGCCGATGAGATCGCTACCGGCCTGCTCGACCTCGCGCATGCGCGCGACGTCGCGATCGATTTGGTTAGGACCGGCTCGCGCGGACTGTATTGGCTGGAACCGATGCTGGAAGTCGCCACCGAGGTCGGGCGCATCGC
The DNA here is from genome assembly GCF_013377015.1 of Rhodopseudomonas sp. GTDB lineage: Bacteria > Pseudomonadota > Alphaproteobacteria > Rhizobiales > Xanthobacteraceae > JARJEH01. The sequence continues at coordinate 236,654 of NZ_JACABA010000006.1, forward strand.
CTACGGGCCGATGACGCCCGACGATGTCGCCTCGGTATTCGATGCGATCCTGGCCGACGGCCCGCATCCGCTGCGGCTCGGCCTCACCGAGGAAATTCCCTGGCTGAAGCGGCAGACAAGGCTGACCTTCGCCCGCTGCGGCGTGATCGATCCGCGCTCCAGCGACGATTACCGCGCGCATGGTGGCTACAAGGGCCTCGAGCGCGCGCTGGCGATGAGCTCCGAGGATATCATCGACGACATCGTCAAGTCCGGACTGCGCGGCCGCGGCGGTGCGGGCTTTCCGACCGGGATCAAGTGGCGGACCGTCGCGCATGCCGGCCGCGGCCAGAAATACATTTGCTGCAACGCTGACGAGGGCGACTCCGGCACCTTCGCCGACCGCATGATCATGGAGGGCGATCCCTTCATGGTGCTGGAAGGCATGACCATCGCCGGCATCGCGGTCGGCGCCACCAAGGGCTACATCTATATCCGCTCGGAATATCCGCATGCGATCGAGGCGATGAACGCAGCGATCGCGGTGGCGCGGCGCACCGGCTATCTCGGCCACAATATCTGCCGCTCCACCGACAGCTTCGACGTCGAGGTTCGGGTCGGCGCCGGCGCCTATATCTGCGGCGAGGAGACCTCGATGCTGGAAAGCCTCGAGGGCAAGCGCGGCGTGGTCCGCGCCAAGCCTCCGTTGCCGGCGCATAAGGGCCTGTTCGGCAAGCCGACCGTGATCAACAACGTGCTGAGCTTTGCGGCCGTGCCCTACATCCTCGCCGGCGGCGCGCAGGCCTATGCGGATTGCGGCATGGGCCGTTCGCGCGGCACCAAGCCGATCCAGCTCGGCGGCAACATCAAGCATGGCGGGCTGTTCGAGGTCGCCTTCGGCATCACGCTCGGCGAACTGGTCGACGACATCGGCGGCGGCACGCTGAGCGGCCGACCGGTGCGCGCGGTGCAGGTCGGCGGCCCGCTCGGCGCCTATTTCCCCCGCGCGCTGTTCGACACGCCCTATGATTACGAGGCCTTCGCGGCGCGCAGCGGCATGGTCGGTCATGGCGGCATCGTGGTGTTCGACGACACCGTCGACATGGCCCGGCAGGCCCGCTTCGCGATGGAGTTCTGCGCCGTCGAATCCTGCGGCAAGTGCACGCCGTGCCGGATCGGCTCGGTGCGCGGCGTCGAGACCATCGACAAGATCATCAAGGGCGACCGCGCGGCCGAGAATATCGCCGTGCTGGAAGACCTCTGCCAGACCATGAAGTTCGGCTCGCTTTGCGCGCTGGGCGGCTTCGTGCCGTTTCCGGTGCTCAGCGCGCTGACGCATTTCCCGGAAGATTTCGGCCTGGCGCCCTCGCGCCTGCAGGCTGCGGAATAAGGACGACCGACATGTCGCTGATCCAGGAAATCGATTTTGGAACGCCGCGCTCGAAGTCCGAGACGATGGTGACGCTGACCATCGACGGCAACAGCATCACGGTGCCGGAAGGCACCTCGATCATGCGCGCCGCGATGGAAATGGGCACTGCGATTCCGAAACTGTGCGCCACCGACATGGTCGACGCATTCGGCTCCTGCCGGCTGTGTCTGGTCGAGGTCGAAGGCCGCAACGGCACGCCGGCGTCGTGCACCACGCCGGTCGCCGCCGGCATCGTTGTGCACACCCAGACCGAGCGGCTGAAGACGATCCGCAAGGGCGTGATGGAGCTCTACATCTCCGACCATCCGCTGGACTGCCTGACCTGTTCGGCCAATGGCGATTGCGAATTGCAGGACATGGCCGGGGCGGTCGGGTTGCGCGACGTGCGCTACGGCCAGAACGGCGAACAGCATCCCAATCCGGGAATCGACAGCTCGAATCCGTATTTCACCTACGATCCATCGAAATGCATCGTCTGCTCGCGCTGCGTCCGCGCCTGCGAGGACGTGCAAGGCACCTTCGCGCTGACCATCGCGGGCCGCGGCTTCGGCTCGGTAGTGTCGGCCGGCATGCAGGAATCCTTCCTCGGCTCGGAATGCGTCTCCTGCGGCGCCTGCGTGCAGGCCTGCCCGACCGCGACGTTGAACGAGAAATCGGTGATCGCGATCGGCACGCCGGAACATTCGGTGGTGACAACTTGCGCCTATTGCGGCGTCGGCTGCTCGTTCAAGGCGGAGATGCGCGGCGAGGAAGTCGTCCGCATGGTGCCCTACAAGGACGGCAAGGCCAATCGCGGCCATTCCTGCGTCAAGGGCCGCTTCGCCTGGGGTTACACCAACCACAAGGAACGCATTCTCAACCCGATGATCCGCGCCAAGATCACCGATCCGTGGCGCGAAGTATCGTGGGACGAGGCGTTCAATCACGCCGCCTCGGAGTTCAAGCGGATTCAGGCCAAGTACGGCCGGGATTCGATCGGCGGCATCACCTCGTCGCGCTGCACCAACGAAGAGACCTATCTGGTGCAGAAGCTGATCCGCGCCGGCTTCGGCAACAACAATGTCGATACCTGCGCCCGGGTCTGCCATTCGCCGACCGGCTACGGCCTCTCCACCACCTTCGGCACTTCGGCCGGCACCCAGGATTTCGACTCGGTCGAACACGCCGACGTGGTGATGATCATCGGCGCCAACCCGACGGACGGCCATCCGGTGTTCGCCTCGCGGCTGAAGAAGCGGTTGCGCGATGGCGCCAAGCTGATCGTGATCGATCCGCGCCGCACCGATATCGTCCGCTCCGCGCATGTCGAGGCGCAGCATCATCTGCCGCTGCTGCCCGGCACCAATGTGGCGGTGCTGACCGCGATCGCGCATGTGATCGTCACCGAGGGCCTCGCCGACGAGGCCTTCGTGCGCGAGCGCTGCGACTGGAGCGAGTTCGAACATTGGGCGGCGTTCGTTGCGCAGCCCCACAACAGCCCGGAGGCCACCGCGATCGCTACCGGGGTCGATCCGAAGGAGCTGCGCGAAGCGGCGCGGCTGTTCGCCACCGGCGGCAACGGCGCGATCTATTACGGGCTCGGCGTCACCGAGCACAGCCAGGGCTCCACCACCGTGATGGCGATCGCCAATCTGGCGATGGCGACCGGCAATATCGGCCGGCCCGGCGTCGGCGTGAACCCGCTGCGCGGCCAGAACAACGTGCAGGGCGCCTGCGACATGGGCTCGTTCCCGCACGAACTGCCGGGCTACCGCCACATCTCCACCGACTCGGTGCGCGAGAGCTTCGAATCGATGTGGGGCGTGCATCTCAACAAGGAGCCGGGCCTGCGGATTCCCAACATGCTCGACGCCGCGGTCGATGGCTCGTTCAAGGGACTCTACGTCCAGGGCGAGGACATCCTGCAATCCGATCCCAACACCAAGCACGTCGCCGCCGGGCTTGAGGCGATGGAATGCGTCATCGTCCACGACCTATTCTTGAACGAGACCGCGAACTACGCCCATGTGTTCCTGCCGGGCTCGACCTTCCTGGAGAAGAACGGCACCTTCACCAATGCCGAGCGCCGCATTCAGCGGGTGCGCAAGGTGGTGGCGCCGCGCAACGGCCTGGAAGATTGGGAAGTCACCATCGGCCTCGCCAAGGCGATGGGATTCGAAATGACATACGAGCATCCGTCGCAGATCATGGACGAGATCGCGGCGCTGACGCCGACCTTCGCCGGCGTCTCCTATGCCAAGCTCGAGGAACTCGGTTCGGTGCAGTGGCCGTGCAACGAGAAGTCGCCGGAAGGCACCCCGGTGATGCACATCGATCATTTTGTCCGCGGCAAGGGCAAGTTCGTCATCACCGAATATATCGCCACCGACGAGAAGACCGGGCCGCGCTTCCCACTGTTGCTGACCACGGGGCGAATCCTCAGCCAGTACAATGTCGGCGCGCAGACCAGGCGTACCGAAAACGTGGTCTGGCATCAGGAGGACCGTCTGGAAATTCATCCGCACGACGCCGAACAGCGCGGCGTTCGCGACGGCGACTGGGTGCGGCTCGCCAGCCGCGCCGGCGAAACCGCGTTGCGGGCGCAGATCACCGAGCGCGTCGCGCCCGGTGTGGTCTACACTACGTTCCATCACCCCGACACCCAGGCCAATGTGATCACCACTGAATTCTCCGACTGGGCCACCAATTGTCCGGAATACAAGGTCACCGCCGTTCAAGTGTCGCCGTCGAACGGCCCCTCGGAATGGCAGAAGGCCTATGACGAGCAGGCCCGCCAGTCGCGACGGATCGCGGTCGTGGAAGCGGCGGAGTAATGGTGCACAAGGCGGTTCGTTCCATCCCCAGCATGACCTGGCGCAACGGCGGCGTCAGCGATGCGATGCGCGCGGTTCCCGAGGAAACCGCGGTCGCGATCAGCTACAATGGCGGCACCTATGCGGTGATGATGGCGACGCCGGGCGACCTAGAGGATTTTGCGACCGGCTTCAGCCTGAGCGAAGGCGTCGTCGAGACCGCCTCGCAGATCAACTCGCTCGATGTCGTTGAGCTCGATGACGGCATTGAATTGCGGATGTGGATCGGCGAGGCCATCGCCGAGCGACTGCAGCAACGGCGCCGCCACATCGCGGGGCCGACCGGCTGCGGATTATGCGGGATCGAATCGATCGCCGAGGCGATGCGGCCGGCGGCAACGGTCGGGGCCGGCCGGCAGTTTTCACCCGAGCAGATTGTCTCGGCGATCCAGGCCGTTCCCGCACTGCAGAAGATCAACATCGAGACCCGCGCGGTGCATGCGGCAGCGTTCTGGGGCCCCACGCAGGGCATCGTTTGTCTGCGTGAGGACGTCGGCCGCCACAACGCGCTCGACAAGCTCGCCGGGGCTCTGGCACGCGAAAAAGTCACCACTACTAATGGAATGGTCTTGCTGACAAGTCGCGTTTCGGTTGAAATGGTTCAGAAGACAGCGACGATCGGCGCGCCGGTGCTGGTCGCGGTGTCGGCGCCAACCGCGCTGGCGGTGCGGATGGCCGACGCCGCGGGGATTACGCTAGCCGCGATTGCCCGCGCCGATGGTTTTGAAGTCTTCACGCATCCCGGCCGGATCGCTGCGAGCGCCGCCGATCTTGCGAATGTTCAAGGAGTTGCTGGTGTCGCCTGACCACCTGATCTACATGGCCAACCAGATTGGCACGTTCTTCAAGAGCCAGGGGCCGGACAAGGCGGTGCCCGGCATCACCGAGCATATCAAGAAATTCTGGGACCCTCGAATGCGCTCCGCGATCCTGGCGCATCTCGATGCCGGCGGGTCAGGACTACAGCCGGACGTGCGGGCTGCGGTCGAGGCTCTGAAGATACAGGGATCATAAATATCAGGTCAGCCCAACAACCGGGCGACTGCGGGGAGGCTAACGATGTCGACAATTGAGGGTGCCGGAAGACTTTCCGGTGCGGGCGGCGGGATTCTGGATCGCGAGCGGATCATTGCGAAAGCCGGCTATAATCGCTGGCTGGTTCCGCCCGCGGCTTTGTGCATCCATCTTTGCATCGGCATGGCCTATGGCTTCAGCGTGTTCTGGCTGCCGCTGTCGCGCGCGATCGGGCTCAGCGCGCCCAAGGTCTGCGCCGACATGACGATTTTCCAGGAGCTGGTCACCACCAGTTGCGACTGGCGGGTCGCCAGCCTCGGCTGGATGTACACGCTGTTCTTCGTGCTGCTCGGCGCCTCCGCGGCGCTGTGGGGCGGCTGGGTGGAACGCTCCGGTCCGCGCAAGGCGGCGTTCGTCTCGGCGATCTGCTGGTGCGGCGGCCTCGTGCTCGGCTCGATCGGCGTCTACACCCACCAGCTCTGGCTGCTGTGGCTCGGCTCCGGCGTGATCGGCGGCATCGGCCTCGGCCTCGGTTACATCTCGCCGGTGTCGACACTGGTGAAATGGTTCCCGGACCGCCGCGGCATGGCGACCGGCATGGCGATCATGGGCTTCGGCGGCGGCGCCATGATCGGCGCGCCGCTCGCCAACATGCTGGTGACCTACTTCAAGAGCGCAACTGACGTCGGGGTCTGGCAGACCTTCCTGGCGATGGGCGGGATCTACTTCGTGTTCATGATGATCGGCGCGTTCTCCTACCGGCTGGCGCCGCCGAACTGGCGTCCCGACGGCTGGACCCCGCCGGAAAAGGCCAACGCCTATATCACCGCGCATCAGGTGCATCTGCGCGACGCGCACAAGACCCGGCAGTTCTGGCTGATCTGGGGGGTGCTGTGCCTGAACGTCTCCGCCGGCATCGGCGTGATCGGGATGGCCTCGCCAATGCTGCAGGAGATTTTTGCCGGCAAGCTGATCGGCTTCCCGGATCTCAGCTTCAACCAGCTCTCGATCGAACAGAAGACCGCGATCGCGGCGATCGCCGCCGGCTTCACCGGGCTGTTGTCGCTGTTTAACATCGCCGGCCGTTTCTTCTGGGCCTCGCTGTCCGACCATATCGGCAGGAAGAACACCTACTACGTGTTCTTCCTGCTCGGCATCCTGCTCTATGCCGCGGCGCCGACCTTCGCGTCGATCGGCAGCAAGGCGCTGTTCGTCGCCGCCTTCGCCGTCATTCTGTCGATGTATGGCGGCGGCTTCGCCACCGTGCCGGCCTATCTGGCCGACATTTTCGGTACCCAGTTCGTCGGCGCCATTCACGGCCGGCTGCTGACCGCGTGGGCGACCGCCGGCATCATCGGTCCGGTGGTGGTCAACTACATCCGTGAGGCGCAGATCGCCGCCGGGGTGCCGCGGGCGCAGGTGTACGATTTCACCATGTACATCCTGGCCGGGATGCTGGTGCTCGGGCTGATCTGCAATTCGCTGGTCCGGCCGCTGGCGGACAAATGGTTCATGAAGCCGGAAGAAGTGCTGGCATTGCAGGCCAAGGGCACGACGACAATGAGCGGGGGCTCCTACGGCATCGACAAGGGCGGCCTTGATGCCCGCTCGGCGGCGTTCTGGGCCTTCGTCGGCATTCCGCTGGCCTGGGGCGTCTGGATCACGCTGCAGAACGCGATCAAGATCTTCTGATCCTTCGCGACCGATCGCGGGACGGCGGCGAGGCCGTCCGTCCCGCAGAGTCCGCAAGTCCTCGATCCCATCAAAGCAATCCTGCCAAAGGAGTTCTCTCGATGCTTCGCACCGGCATTTGCCTCGCCGTCATGCTTGCCGTTTCAAGCGCAACCTACACCGCCTCGGCGCAGACCGCGGCCACCGCTCCGGCCGCAACCACTTCGAAGATCAAACTCACGCGCGAACGTCTGAAGGACATGCGTGCGAAATGGAGCCAGAACAAAGCCAAGCTCGCCGCCTGCCGCAAGGAGGTCAAATCGAAGGGCCTGGCCGGCGACGACCGCTGGTTCTTCATCGAAGACTGCATGGCCAAGAGCTGACGCCGATCGGCGCCCGCGCGGCCTCTCTTCGTCTGGGAGCACGGCAGGCCTTGGCCTGCGCCGCGGGTCGCCAAGGTCACGATCCGACCGCAGCTCGAGGCAGTCGTGACGCGATCAACAATCTGTTGAAATCAGTGGCGCACCATTAATAAGCCAATCGCTTCGCTGCAATCGACGGCGCTGGTCTTGGCACGTTGCCGAGCGAGAGCTTGCCCTTGCTGCCGCGGCCGATGCGCCCATGATCCACTCACGCCAGACTGAAATGATTGGTCAGTTGCTGACAGACGTCACGGTGGCGCGCGATGTCGTCGTTCGCTTGCGCAGCTTGTCACTCCGAAATCGCGGTTCCACCTCGGCGATAATTGATCCCCGTCAAGGCTGACGCTGTTCTGACGGCGGATGATTTCTCGTCTGCATCACTTGCAGGGGAATTCAGTCATGACCGTCGATGTCTTACTGCTTGCTGCCGCCGCGGTTTCCACCGTGCTGATCTTGTTCGGCGTCGTGATCTTGGGCGATTTCCAGACCCGGTCGTGCAAGTCGCACGTCAAGGTGCAGCCGCACCATCACTGATCGGCGGTTGGTCCGCGGTCGGGACGCCAACTGACTGAAGCGCGGCCGGTTCGGCGCAGTTCGGGCCGACACGGAGCGGACCGTCGCCGACGTTATGCTTTTCCGGCGGCTTGACCCGTTGTTGGGCTTGTGGCCATGCCCATTATTTTGCCAGTCACTTGCTGACGGCCTCGCCCAGATCGCGTTTGATGATTTCCAGCAGCGATTGCAGGATCTCCGGCTGCGCCGGGGGCACCGCCGCTCGCCGCGGCGGATCGATCGATGCCGACATCGCCTGAACCCTTTCGGCCACGGTTGCCCGCCGCGGTGCGGCTGGCGCTGAGGTCAGGCCTGCAACCTCCGTGAGTACCGGGGCCGCGTTTGGCGCAGCGGCCGGTGCGAGCTCGGCCGGCGGCGCTTTGGGTATCGGCAAAGGTTGCAGCGCAGGGCGGGCGGCACCGTTCTGTGCGGCCGCGGCGCGAGCCGGACCGGCCGCCTGCGCGGAGCGGATGAAATTGCCGTGCAACACGTCTTCGCGCCGTCCCATCAGAAACAGCGTCATCCAGTAGGCCAAGGCCAGCGCGATCACACAGACAATGCTGGTCTCAAGCATGGTGGCGCGCCGGTTGCGAGCGCCGCATTGAGTACTTGCGGGCGCGCGTCGGGCGAGCCCCGGGGCCGGCGGCGGCCGTTCGCAGGGGCAACTCGATACCCCATCGCTTGTCGACCTCCTTGGCCGGCAAGTCTCGATCCTGATCGCGGTCCAAACTCGGAGCGGAAATACTCATCCTGACGCCTCCGAGGCTATTGATTCCGCAAGCCGCTTGCACGTGCAAGTGGAATTTTGCGGGCGCCGGGATTCGCCTGCGACAGATACGACACCGCGCCGGGAGCAGGGCTCCCGGCGCGGTGCAATGGCATTGGAATGAAGCGTCGGCTTAGTGCTTTGACAGCACCGGAAGGCCGAGCATCGACGAGAACGGCGCGGGATCGTTGATCAGCTTCGCCGACGCCTTCTGGCTGGCCGCCAGCGACGAGAACGGCTTCGAGTTGGTGAGCAGCGGGCCGAACAGGGTGGAAAGGAAGAAGTTCGGGTTGGTCAGCTCGGGGAAGCCCAGCGAGCCGAACGTGGTCCTGGAATCGGTCAATCGCGGCGCGCCCGTCAGTCTGGTCGAAGAGCTCAGCAGCGATCCCGAGACGCCATGGCTGGCGCCGTTGTGGAGCGGCTTGCTGGGGCCGTGGCGGTTGAGAATGGCATCGGCCAGGCCGCCTCTTCCGAACGGCGGGTCGACCGAGATGACGCTGCCGCCTTTGCCGTTGGACACCAGCTCGGCATTGTCGAATTTGTTCGCCTTCAATTCCGCCAGGGCGGCCGATGCATTCTTGCTGTCATCGTAAGATCGGGTGATCTGCGTCATGCTTGGTTGCCTTCCTCTTTCGCGATCCGTGGCTCGTTTATACTAAAGATGTACCACTCGGCTTCGTTCCCTTGTGTCACATTTTCGCGGTGCGGCAAGTTATTTTCGTGACCCAAATACCGCGGGAAGCACGCTGATACCGCTGGCGGATTTGAGCTGCCAAACATGGTGCAAAAATGGTGACGATCATGGCGATGCTGTCTTGAATTTCATTCGCACCTAGCCCTCGGCCCTCGAAGGCCCCGCGCCGGTCGCTTGCCGATGTGTTGTGTCGGTAAAATGGTATAGGCGTTGCGCACCGAGGTGTCGGCGCCGACATCGCCCTGACGCATCGATATGCAACTGCTTGGGCGTGGGCTCTCTGCAGCACGAGATGATTGATCTTCAGGCCCATCCGGCCCCGCCCCGACCGCGGCGGCGGCTAGCGCACACGGGAAGTGAACGAGATGGACAGCGTCGCAAGCACGCCATGGTGGGCCGCCGGCGTGCTGTATCAGATCTATCCGCGTTCGTTTCAGGACAGCAATTGCGATGGCGTCGGCGATCTCGCCGGCATTGTCGCGCGGCTGCCTTATCTGGTCGATCTCGGCGTCGACGCGATCTGGCTGTCGCCGATCTTTCCGTCGCCGATGGCGGATTTCGGCTATGACGTCTCCAACTATGTCGGGGTCGATCCGATCTTCGGCACGATGGCGGATTTCGATGCGCTGGTGGCGGCGGCGCATGGCCGCGGCCTCAAGGTCGTGCTCGACCTGGTGCCCAATCACACCTCGGACCAGCATCCGTGGTTTCTCGAAAGCAGAAGCTCGCGCGACAATCCGAAGCGCGACTGGTATCTGTGGCGCGATCCCGCCGCGGATGGCGGCGCGCCCAACAACTGGCTTTCGGAGTTCGGCGGCAGTGGCTGGGATTACGACGCGGCGACGCGGCAATATTACTATCACGCCTTTCTCAGCGCACAGCCGGACCTGAACTGGCGCAACAAGCAGGTGCGCGAGGCGATCTACGACGCGATGCGGTTCTGGCTGCGCAAGGGCGTCGACGGTTTTCGCGTCGACGTGATCTGGCACCTGATCAAGGACGATCAGTTCCGCGATAACCCGCCCAATGCGGATTTCCGCGTCGGCATGCCGCCGCATGCGGCGTTGCATCCGGTGTATTCCGCCGACCGGCCCGAGACGCTGGAAGTGGTCGCCGAAATGCGCAAGGTGGTCGACGAATTCGATGCCCGGCTGCTGATCGGCGAGATCTATCTGCCGATTGAGCGGCTGGTCGCTTACTACGGCCACGACCTCTCCGGCGCCCATTTGCCGTTCAATTTCGCGCTGCTGTCGGCGCCATGGCACGCTCGCGGCCTGGCGCAACTGATCGAGCGCTACGAGCAGGCGCTGCCGAACGGGGCGTGGCCGAACTGGGTACTCGGCAATCACGACCGGCAGCGGGTCGCCAGCCGCGTCGGTCCCGCGCAGGCCCGGGTCGCGGCGATGCTGCTGCTGACGCTGCGCGGCACGCCGACGATGTATTACGGCGACGAGATCGGGATGCGGCAGGTGGCGATCGCGCCGGAGCAGGTGCGCGATCCGTTCGAGAAGAACGTGCCGGGGATCGGGGTGGGCCGCGACGGCTGCCGCACCCCGATGCAATGGGACGGCTCCCCTCATGCGGGGTTTTCGTCGGCCGAGCCTTGGCTGCCGCTCGCCGATGATTTCGCGCAGGACAACGTCGCCAATCTGTCGGCGGATCCGCAATCGATCCTCAGCCTGTATCGGGCGCTGCTGGCGTTGCGCAAGCGGCTGCCGCAATTGTCGCGCGGCGATTATCAGCCGCTCGCCGCCGAAGGTGATCTGCTGCTGTATCGGCGGCACTGCGACGGGGGATCGGTGCTGATCGCGCTCAATCTCAGCGCCGCGCCGGCCGCGCTGGTCTCCGACCGGTTCGGCCTCGATGGCGAAATTCTGCTGTCGACCGCGATGGACCGCGCCGGCGAGCGGGTCGGCGCCAGCCTCGCTTTGCGCAGCCATGAGGGCGTCATCGTCGGCCGCGCGCCGGAGCCTGTGGTCTAGCGACATCCACATGCCTTCATCATTCCGGGGCGCGAGCCGCCCCTGGCCGGAACGGGATCGACGGCATCCCCACGAACACCCGATTGGGAATCGCGGCTCTTCACAAACCTCGGAATCGTTCCTATGTTGCGGGTTCCTGAAACAACGAAAGGAGGTGGTCCAGTGTCTCACTCAAAGCGCTGTCACCTCGCTGAGGCCGCCCGCTAGGCTTTCTTGAGCTTGGCAGAGGCGTCCTTGGCGCCTGGAACCAGCGAGATCTTGAGGGGCGCGTCGGATCACTCCGGCGCGCCTTTCTCTTGATGCCAACCTTTGGTCTTCAAGTTTTCGCGATGGCCTTTACCGGCGCTGTCGGTATGTCAGTGTGCGCGGCTGGCGATCCTGCCGCGTTCAACCAAGGTAGCCCATGACCGAAGCCGCAAGCATGTTCTCCGACGGAAAAGCCTATGAGCGGATGATGGGACGCTGGAGCCGCGTCGCGGGCACCACCTTCCTCGACTGGCTCGATCCGCCGAAGGGCCAGCGCTGGCTCGACGCCGGTTGCGGCAACGGGGCCTTCACCGAGGAGATCGTTGCGCGCAGCGCGCCGGCTGCGGTCAGCGCGGTCGATCCGTCCGAAGGCCAGATCGCCTATGCGCGGAAGCGGCCGGCCGCGCAGCACGCGCAATTCGAGATCGGCGATGCGCAGAAGCTGGACTTTGAGGATAACAGCTTCGACGTCGCCATCATGGCGCTGGTGATCGCGTTTCTGCCCGATCCCGCCCGGGCCGCGGCGGAATTGGCGCGGGTGGTGCGTCCCGGCGGATCGGTCGCCACTTACATGTGGGACGTCGAGGCAGGCGGGACGCCGATCTCTCCGGTCGGTGCCGCACTGAAATCGCTGGGCATCACCCCGGGCCAGCCGCCGAATCCGCCCGCTTCAGGCCGTGACGCCATGCAGGCGTTCTGGGACAATGCCGGGCTGGTCGATGTCGAGACCCGGGTGATCCGGATTCCGGTGGTCTATTCCAGCCTCGATGATTTCTGGGATTCCAACATTGTGCCGATCGGGCCGATGGGCGCGCTGCTCGGCAAGATGACGTCCGGGGAGCGTGAGCAGTTGCGCGCGCGGCTGCGCGAACAGCTGCCGATCGCCGCCGACGGCAGCATCAGCTACGACGCCGTAGCCAACGCGGTGAAGGGACGGGTCAAGCCATAGCGGCGCGACGCCGCGCAAATCTCAGAACGATTCCGAGACGACATTGCTGCAATGGAAGCAGCGCCAAATGCGCGTCGCCGGGGTCAGCTGGCGGGCGGGCAGATCGGCCAGATGCGTCATGTCAGCACCGCACGTCGCGCATTTGCGCGTCGCCGCTTCCGTGTTCAGGTCGTTCGGCCACGACAAATGCTCGCCCCATAAACTATCACCGATCACCGCGGCAATGCCTTCCCGAATTCCGAATCAGACGGCCACCCCCATCGCCTGAGCGGCTGACGATGAGCCGCAATTGTGGCGATCAACAGTGTCTCTGTTCGGCGTCGGTGTCAGGCTGGACCTGACGTGCGGTGTGTCGGCTAGCGGACCGTCGCTACGCGCGAGCCATGTTAGTGGTACTTGCAGACCGCGCGCCAGAGTGGTGCGTATCGTTAACCCGACGGCGGCGATGAAATCTCTCACAGAGCCAGAAGGTCGGGCGTCGCCGCCCGGCCCGGACGAGTCCGCGCGGCCCAACCGGACAGGCAGCCTGCCTCGTCGTGTCTGGCGCGGCGTCATGGACTATCTGATCACGTCCCACGACCCGCGCTTTCCGCTGCGGGTCCGGCTATGCGTGATGGTGGCGCTGCTGCTGCTGCCGGCGCTGGTCGTTGCCGGGGCGCTGTCGTTCCGGCTGGCCGCCGCCGAACGCGAACAGATCGAACAGGAGCTGGCGCGCACGGCCGAACAACGCGCCACCGAAATCGATCGGGAGATCGAGAGCACCAAGGCCATGCTCGTCGTGCTGGCCGGCTCGCGCTACTTGCAGACCGGCGATCTGGAAGGGTTTCATCGCCGCGCCTCGGAAATCGCCCGGCAGCTCGGCACGCTGGTGGTGCTGCATCGTCCGACCCAGGACAGGCGGGTGATCACCACCTCGGTGCCGTGGGACGAGACGCCGGAACTGACCATGCCGGCGGTGCGGCTGGCGGCCGAACAGCGGGCGATCGAGAGCGGCCAGGCGGTGGTCTCCGACGTGTTCTTCGGGCCGGTCAGCAAGCAGTATCTGGTCGCGGTGATCCTGCCGGTGATGCGGAACGGCGTCTGCGACTATGTGCTGTCGATCGGAATCCCGGCAGCGAAGCTTTCCTCCATTCTGGCCAGCCACGTCCACGGACCCGGACGGGTGGACGTGATCCTGGATCGCCGCAACGCCTTCGTGGCCCGCTCGGGCAACAGCGACGCCTTTGTCGGCACCCAGGCGCCGTCCGAGGTGGCGTGGTCGGAGCTGCCGAACGCCGGGATGCTGGATGTCACCAACCGCGACGGCATCCGGTTTCACGACGCCTATCGCCGGGCGAAGTCCACCGGCTGGCTGATGCTCTCGTCGGTCGAAGAAACCGTGCTCAACGCCACGATCCGGAAAGCCTGGGCGAGTTCGGTCGGCACCACGCTGGCGCTGTTCGTCTCCGCCATAGGCCTGACCTATCTGACTGGCCGCCGGATCGAACGCACCGTCGGCAAGATCGGTATCGATCGCCGGCCGACCGGCCAGGAATTCGCCCTGCTGCTGGATTCCGCCCCCAACGGCGTCGTGCTGGTGGATACCAATGGCCTGATCGTGCTGACCAACAGGCAGTTGGAGCAGATGTTCGGCTATGCGGGGCACGAGATGATCGGGCGGCCGGTCGAAATACTGATACCGGGCGACTTCCGTTCCGGGCATGTCGCGCTTCGGCAGGACTTCGTCCAGCACTCGACCATGCGGCCGATGGGGGCGGGGCGCGACATTCTCGGCCGGCGCAAGGATGGCGGCGAATTCCCGATCGAGATCGGACTCAACCCGATCGCCACCCATTCCGGGCAATATGTGATGGCGACGGTGGTCGACGTCACCGCGCGGGTCAGCGCCGCCAGGGCGCTCCACGTCGCCACCACCGAGCGCGACCAGTTGCGGCGCCGGCTGATGCAAGCCGCCGAGGACGAGCGGCTCCGGCTGGCGCGCGAACTGCACGATCAGACCGGCCAGCCGCTGATCGCCGCCACCCTCGCGGCCAAGGACCTCGCGCGCTCGCTCGATCCGGAAGGCCAGCAGAAACTCGCCAAGCTCAACGGACTGCTGGATCTGATCGGCCGCACCTTGCACCAGGTCGCCTGGGAGCTGCGCCCGGCCTCAATCGACGAACTCGGCCTGAAGACGACGCTCAACAACTACGTCGCCGACTGGAGCGCGCAGATCGGGGTCGACGCGGACTTCCTCTGCGACGTCGATATCGACCATATGCCCGACGAAACACGCACGACGATCTACCGCGTGGTGCAGGAGGCGCTCACCAACATCGCCAAGCACGCGGTCGATGCCAAGAACGTCAGCGTCGTCCTCAAACGGACAGGTTCGACGCTGCAATTGACCATCGACGACCGCGGCGACGGCTTTGATCTGGCCGAATCGCTGGGCAAGCCGAGCAAGCTGGGATCGCTGGGCATTCCGAGCATGCGTGAACGGGTCGCCCTGATCGGCGGCACCCTGGATGTCGAGTCGAGTATCGGCTTCGGTACGACCGTGTATGCCCGGATTCCGATGCCGCAAGTAGAGGTCGCAACATGACCAAATCCCGCGTCCTTCTGGTGGACGATCACCCGCTGATCCTCGCCGGAATCCGCAGCCTGATCTCGTCGGAGCCGGATTTCGAGATCGTCGGCGAAGCCATGACCGGGCCGGAAGCGTTGAAAAAGATTCGCGAAGTCAACCCGGATCTGGTGATCGTCGATATCTCGATCGCCGGCATGAACGGCGTCGTCCTCACCCGCCGTGTCTCCGCGGAGATGCCGGGGTTGCGTGTCCTGGTGCTGACGTTGCATGAAGACCGCACTTACCTGACCCAGGCGCTGGACGCCGGCGCGCGCGGCTATGTGGTGAAGCGTTCCGCCGCCGAAAATCTGGTGCTGGCGATGCGCGCGGTGCTGGGTGGTGGCATCTATGTCGATCCGGCGGTCGCGCATCGGGTCCTGCAGCGGCCCTCGGTGTTCAACCGCGCGGCGGTCTCTGCAATCAGGGAACTCTCCGAGCGCGGAGCCGAGGTTCTCAAGCTGTCGTCGCTAGGGCTGACCAACAAGGAGATCGCGTCGCGGATCGGCGTCGGCGTGAAATCGATCGAGACCTTCAAGTCCCGCGGCCTCGGCAAGCTGGAAATCCAGACCCGCGCCGATCTGCTGCGCTACGCGGCGCAGGCCGGATGGCTCGCCGACGTCTAGCCGGAAGAATCGCAGGTTCAATTTCGTCATTGCAATGACGAACTCAAGCGCCCGACTTTGTCGAGTTAGTTTTGAGTTAGTCTCTGAGAGTCTGACCTAAAAAAGCGATCAATAGAACCAGGCCTTCAAGTTCGTCATTGCGAGGAGCTCTTGCGACGAAGCAATCCAGTCTTCGCCTGCCGCTGACGTTGCCCCCGTAGCCTAATCCAGGTTGAAGTTCGTTCTGGCCCAAGACGA
>NZ_JACABA010000007.1 GCF_013377015.1 Rhodopseudomonas sp.
CCTCGGCGCGGAGGTATCCACCGAGCTTGATGCAGGTATCGGTGCCCGGGATGTAGTAGAAGCCCGCGCCGTACAGCGAGCAGACCTTGACGTATTCAACCGCT
This sequence comes from Rhodopseudomonas sp., assembly GCF_013377015.1. Lineage (GTDB taxonomy): Bacteria > Pseudomonadota > Alphaproteobacteria > Rhizobiales > Xanthobacteraceae > JARJEH01. Next base: position 105 of record NZ_JACABA010000007.1, read on the forward strand.
TTGGCCTTGAGCGGAAGATCCGCCGCCTGAGCGCCGCCGACAGCGAACAATGCGGCAGCCGAGCCGAGGATGAGCCGTTTAACTAACTTCATTGAAGCCTCCAAGCTTTGTTATCGGGGGAGATCCGGACCCGAAAGCGCGAGGCGCCTTCCGACCGGCATCCAATCCCGCAAAAATCACTCAGTCGGGCTGCGCTTTTGCGAAGGCCAGCGATGCGCGGCCTTCGGCGTTCCCCTGTTGCGATACGACATCGGGAATGCCCCCCTTCCGCCGCGTCACAACCCTAACCCGGCCATCGCGCTGCAGCATGACGAAGGGATGAAACTTGATGTCGCAGATCGGGTTTGACGCTCTCTGTGGCAAAAGGAGCACAATTAGAATTGGGTCGGGCAAGGCCATAAGGCCCTCCTATGGTATTGTAATATTTATGCAATAAAACTGTTATAGTATGAATTCATATTCATTATTGCGTTGCGGTAGCCAATTCCGGCTTGCCCGAATCCGACGGAACGCCGTCAAAGACCTGGACCGAAATTCCGGCCGATCATGCTGGATGCCGGGCAGCACGGATCGGCCGCGCCCCCGCGGCGACCACGCCACCGCGAGTTCACCACGCACAAATCGCCACGCCGACAGGCCAAGGCAGGATCAATGACTCGAAATGCGCAATCTGGCGCTTGCGGCTCGGCACCGTGTCAGGCATATCGGGCCGTGCTGGAGATGTGGCCGAGTGGCTGAAGGCGGCGGTTTGCTAAACCGTTATAGGGTTGTAAAGCCCTATCGAGGGTTCGAATCCCTCCGTCTCCGCCAGCCTTGTCCAATTCGGTTCGCGACAATGCGCGGCTTGCGACCACACGCCAGGGCGCGGACGGACGCAACCACATCAACGGTTGTTTGGAAGGGTGGCCGAGTGGTTTAAGGCACCGGTCTTGAAAACCGGCGTGCCTGCAAGGGCACCGTGGGTTCGAATCCCACCCCTTCCGCCAGTTTACCTGTTAAGTTGTTGGTTTTATTACATTTTCAGTTTCTTCGTCAGGCAACCCACAATTCAACCCACAAATCAAAAGCCCGCCGGGGTGAGCCGGCGGGCGCTTGCTTCACGTGAGGGCATCCCTCACTCGTAGTGGCGTTTCATCTGGTGCGCCATATCGCCCAAGTGGTGCATCATAAAATCCACCGCGTCGCTCCATGGCTCCAAATGCTCCATCAGTTGGGCCCCCGTGAATTGGCCGCTGGCGGCACATTCATTCCGCTCCTCGGTGTAAACTTCGAGGAGCAATAGCGTCGCACCAGCCATCCGCGAGAGGTCGTAAACCTCGGACTCCATACCAAGATACAGCTTGGAGTTCCTCTCTCGCCGCCGGCCGCGTTCCTCTGGGGAGGCGGGGTTTGTTGCGTCGATGGTGTTAGCGGTGGTCATAGCAACACCTCGCTGAGTTCTGCCGGGTCGTCATCCTCCCGGTCGCAATCGTCCAGCTCTCGATCAATGACGCCGCCACCGTCCCAAGTCATCCGTACGCGCGTCGATTTGGTTTGATCCATCATGCGGTCGAAGCTGCCGAGATCGGCTTCGCCTCACCCGCGCTCAGATCGGTCCGCACTGTGACACCGCAAAGACTGGGCTCGTCATGCTCCGATTCCATTTCTCGATCGTCGCCGCCGTCGCGGCCGCTGCCGAGCGAGGGTTCAAGGTCAGGATCCGGCTCTGTGGCGTCCAACAACGCGATCAAGAATTCGATCTGGCGGGAAGCCTCTTTCCTGAGTCTGGGAAGGTCACTGAGCAGGGTTTCGGCTTCCCGCTTTCCGAGTGCAGCTTCAAGCGACAACGAATCCAGCGGCTCGCCTGTCGGCGGCGGGACATGCTTGCTCATGGCTCAGCCCTCCACCATCGCGAGGACGCGGCGGCTGGACGGTGGCGCTGCAGAACGCATGACGGAAACGTCCGGCCGCCGCGTCCTCGCGATGGTGGAGGGCTGAGCCAGGCTCGGCGCCAACCCGTCATCCTCCGCCGCTTCGAAGGCGGCACGGACGAACGGGTCGCGGATCATGGACGACAGTTTTGTGGTAGAATGTGAATCAGCCTGTGACATGGATTAAGCCCTCATGTTGCTGGTTAGAGCCGGGAGAAAGTTGGCGCTTTCTCTCGGCTTGATTTTGGGATATCCTATATTTATGGCAAAGTCAATTCGGGATATCCCAAAAAAGAAGCGTGGTCGGCCGTCAACCGGCGGTCGCGGTGCCGGCGTCATGGTTCGCCTTGATCCAGAACAGCTTTCCAGCCTCGATACGTGGATTGAAAAGCAGGAAAGCGGCCCTTCTCGCCCCGAGGCCATCCGGCGGCTGGTGGATCAGGCGCTTAAGAAAGCCAGGTAGCCTAGGTCCGGGTCCGGTTGTCATCCCTCTTGCGCGCCCGCGACAGTTGCGAAACAATCCCCACGGGCTGGGGAGAATAGTTATGCGTATTCTGAAGTTGGCGGTGTTATGCGCCGCGCTCGGCGGCTGCGCTTCGGCAACTCGCGGGACAACCGAAAATATCAGCCTCAATTCCTCGCCCCCTGGTGCAGAGGCAACAGTTAGCGGGCTCGACAACCCGATGACGTGCGTCACGCCCTGTGTCGTGGTCGTCAAGCGAAATGCCGATATTTCAGTTGCATTTGCGAAAGATGGATTTGAGCCGGCAGTCGTCCCGCTATCTCGCGAAGTCGTGGGGACTGGCGCGGCAGGTTTTGCAGGCAATCTTATCGTCGGCGGCGTGATCGGCATGGGTGTGGACGCCGTGACCGGCGCAGCTACCGATCACCACCCAAATCCGGTGGTGGTGACGCTGCAGCCGATGGCTCAACCAGCCCCTCCACCGCCGCCCATGCGTCGAAAGCCAACAAAGCAGATTGCTAGAAAACCAGCCGCGGGCACTTGAAAGATTCCCGGGATGAGCGAGGACAGCGCGTCGAGGTTCACGAACGTAGCGCGGAACATCAATGAAATTGGCCGCGATCTTATCGCGGTCAATGACTGCGTCGGCCACGGCAACTTCCTGCCGTGGATCGATGCGGACTTCGGGATGAGTGAGCAGCACGCTCGGCGCATCATGAACGTCGCTGAGACGTCCGGCATCAAATCGAACATGATGTTGGATTTGAAACCATCCATTCTCTATGCTCTCGCCGCCCCAGCACCGCCGTCAGCCCTGCCACCAGCCGATCAACCTGGTGAGCAATTCAATGAACGCGGTGGCGAGGCGAATAAGTTCGTTCGGGTCGATGCGCATAATGTCGGCTCCATAGGCGGCCGGGATGATCCGGCGCGAGAGCCACAGAATGACGGCCCTCGGTTTCCTATGGGTCGCCTGAAAGTTACAATCAGCAACGCACCGCGTCAGCGGCTCCCCTTTGGCGCCTCGGGATGTGCGGCACGGCGCGCGGCAATCTCTGACGGCGTCACCCGTTCGCCGGCTTCAATCCTGCGCTCGAATTCGCTTCTCAAATCTTCGGGAAGTGTTGGCGATGACAGTAAAGCAATTACTTGCCAAGATAAACCTTGCAAAATCGCTGGACGATCAGCGTAACGCACAGCAACATTCATGTATTCGGCCGGCTGATGACTGCACCGCAACTCATCGAAACGTCGCATTGCCAAGCGAGTGAACTGGCGATAGCCGGCGGTTCGTTTCATCTCGATCAGTTGCTGACCGATCTCGATCCGCGCGCTGTTGGTCGTGGCCCGCGATTCCATGCGCCGCGCGCGCTCGGCGGCCTTCCGCTCCAGTTTTGCGTTGCGCCGCTCCTCAATTGACAGCTTGGCAACCGTTGGTGCCTCGAACACCGGATACAGCCGCTCGGCGATCATGCCGGCGAGGAAGGCCCAAGCCGATGCCGGCGCCGCGTATTTCAACGGCCGGGCCTTCGTATACATTTCGACAAGCGGGAGCCCGTCGAAGGTCTCAATCCACCGCAAGCCGGTATCGGGCCACGCCGGGAATGCCAGCATCACGGCGCTGATTGCCCGCAAGATCGGGTCAGTCAGCGCCCGCTCGTTACCGCTGGATTCCCGCACGGTGCGCAGAAGGAATGTAACGTGATCGGAACCATACAGGGCCAGCAAGTTGCGCAGCGTCTCGCCGGCTGCGGTCTGGTGATCGCGGCGGGTTTGAGCGGTGCCGATCAGTTCGATTTCCAGCGCGTCTAGGATGGCCGCCAGTGCATCGGGGCTCGCCTTGGGCCTTTGCCCGCGCCGTCGCGGCAATCGCACCAGGCGGCCCCGCTGCCCGGCGGCGGCGGCATTCTGCGAAGCTCGATCACGAACTGCTAGTGCGGGCATCGCGGCCTCCCGTTACTTGGGTGTAAGAATGGTGCTCCCGAGAAAATCAGCCTTGAACTTCTGCTCAACGGCTGCAAACGCCTGCTCGAATGCCGAGATCGCCTCAGGGATCAGTTGCTGTTCTGCGGCCAAGTTCAACGGTGCTCCGCCCTGCTGCCGGTTGATCAGTTCGGCGGCATAGCCGATGCATCGATTGCCGATCGGAAACGCGTCGATCAGTTCGATCCCGAACATCGCCACCAGTGCTTCGGCGACCATGGCGGCGCCGATGTCGGCAGGGTCCATGCCCTTCATTTTGGCCTGCCGGCGTGCCCGGTTCGCATGGGCCATGCAGTCGTCCAACATCTTCTCGCGTGCAGTGCGCATCAAACAGCCCTCAATTTCGCTTTGCGCTGCTTGCGCTCCAGCATCTGGCGTTTCAGGGGCGATAGACCGTCCGGAATCACGAGCGGCGTCGTGGTCGGTTTCCTCGCCGCGGCAAGCTGCGCCTCTAGGTCTGCGAATTGTTTTGAGATCGCATCGCGCTCTTTCCGGCTCTTACCCGGCGGCAAGCCCAGCGAGACGCGGAACTCCGTCCAGTCGATCGGCATCGGCCGGATCAATTGCCCTTCGTCGTCCTCATCCCAAACGTGAATGAAATCGGTCGTCACACCATCCGGCGTAACCGTGGCGATCTCCGCTGCGCCGCCGACCCAATGCAGACCGTGCGCCCGGTCCTGGTGGTGCCGTTGCATTTCCAAGACCAGCCGCAGTTTTTGAATCGCCGTCTCTGGCGTGTCGTCGTCGGCGAAGCCCTCGTAGCTCGCTTCGATGATCAGCGCGGTTGATGGCGTTGGCGTCTGGACGCAATCGGGCAATTCCATCAGCCGATACGGATCAAAGATGCCAGCCGCGCGCATTGCGTCGACCTGATCCAGCGGTGTGTCGCTTGGCACGTCGGACATGGTTTTAATGTTGTAGCTTTCCGGCCGCTGTCTCGCTGCTGACCAGCCCGCTAGCACCAGGTCATAGCGCGCGTTGTCGAGTCCTGTCTCGGCGACGATCTGCGGCAACTCTCGCTCGATCCCGGCCACGGCGGCGTCAAACAACTCGAACCGATAGACCAGCGCCGCGGAAATCATTTCTGCCGATGCCATGTTGCCGGTGCCGCCGATCACTCCCGGCCAGCGGTCGACCGGCGTCAGTTTCGACGCGAACGCTTGCACGACGCCGCGATGGTCATAGGCCGCAGTATCCGCGGCCAGAATCACGGCGTTATGCCGCGCGAGCCGAACGACGTTGTGTGCCGACATCGTTCCCGCTCCGCTGTGTGTTGGTATTCGCCGCCTTGCGCGCCGCCTCGATCAACTGCTCGACCGTCGGTGCCTTGGTCATGGCGGTGATGCGCGCCTGTTCCAGCGCAATCAGATCCTTTTGCCGTTGCAGGCTCTTGGCCGCGTCGTCGTCGCTCTGGCCTCCCCACGGAGCGTAAACCTGCACCCTGACGGGCTGCTGTCCGCCGGACGAAATGGACCCAAGCGTGTTGACGATCGCTCGTTTCCCCCAATTCTCAAAGTCGGTCCACATCTTGTTCCAAGCATCGTTGATGCGCTTGGCTTCATTCATCTGCTGATCCGTCAGCTTGGTGGACGCTATGGCCGCGCTGTTGATGCCGGCGGCGCCCTGCTCCATGAGCTTCGCGAACTCCCGGTTCGCCGGCAGGCCCGCGTCCTGAAGGATCTCAAGCTTTTGCGCCTCGGTGGCGGCTTTCTTAACCAGGTCGGCCACGGTGCCGAGCGTTGTCGCGGTGTCGCTGACTGTCTTGCCGTTGATCGCAAGCAGCGATTTCAGGGTTCCGAGTCCATCCTTGGCGAGATCGACCTGCTTATTGAAATCGAGCATCGCATTGCCGAAGGTGTCGGACGTGATGCCCTTGTAGCCTGCGGCGGTCGTGAGGCCCTGGAACTTCTGATAACTGACGCCGGCCCGCTCCGCTGAGTCGGCCGTGTTCGCAATCGCAGTGTTCAACCCGATCAAGTACTGCGTGAAGTCGCGGATTTCCTTCACCACCAGGGCGGCAATGAATCGCCGCGTGATCGTATTGGCGAGCCGGTCGAACGCCGTGTTGCTGTTGTTGGCGGTGTTGGTCAGGCCGCCTATTGCCACGTTGTTGTCATTGGTGGCCCTCATCGCCTGCGCGTTGGCTCGCGTAACCTGATCGGTCATCTTGGCGTGCTGCGACATCGCACTCGTGCCGCCGGCAATAACACCTGGCGCGGCACGAAATCGGGCAACCATTTCGTCAAATGAGATGCCGAGACGATCCGCTGACGCCTGTAGCGCCCGCGTCTGTCCGTCCGTCAGCTTGGCGGCAGAGTTGAAGGTGTTCGCGCCTTGCGCGGCCCCCGTCGCCGCTGTGCCGAAATTCTTGAGGCTCGCGGTCGCTGACTCCACCTGCGAACTATCCACTGCAAAACCAACCGATGCGATATCCGTCATTGAAGCGTCCTTGATTTAGCCTCAGCAATCACACTGCTGACTGTCGTTTGCCATTGAAGCGCTGCCAGCCTGGCGTAGGCCCGCGGAGCCATACGGGTCGTGCCGAATTCGATGAACCCGGAATAAGCAGCGGTCCAGCCGATAAAAATTGTCTGACCTAGTTGGGCGCCGGCTATGACCAACACAATTTCATCGCCGCTGTACGCATAAGATTTTCCCGGAACCGGATAAGCCCCGCTGTCGATTGTCGGCATTCGCTCAGTTGATGCCCGCACAGAAGCACGAAGAAAGCCGGTCTGGACGTTCACAACGGTTCGCAGATTCTCTTGCGCAATGGACACTGTGCGTTGAGTGCTCTCGCGAAACACTGTAAGCAGCCGCGCTTCGCTTTTGCGACACCATGCGTCGACCTGAGCGGCAAAATTGAGATTGCTAGCTGCCAAAGCAAAACCTTTCTTTTACATTCGAAAAACGGCTTTGTGAATGTCACACCACGCGACCCGCTCCCCATTTGCGAGCAGATATCGATCTATGCGCGGCGGTTCATCCTGCGTCCAGGCGTAGCCGATTATTTCGGAGCAACACGATCCATCGCCCCGAAGAATGACTTGATCGCCAACCTGATATTGCTCAGAGGGGTGGATCATCTTTCGCTTCCGTTGGCTTCGGTGCGAGCGAACCGGGCTCGGCATCCCGCCGGCCCGGTCCCTTCGCGCTCAAGGCTCTGGGTGGGATTAGGCCCCGCCCGATCGCAAACTTTTCACCGGCAACTCAACTCGCGTGGTCGCCTTCGGACCCGGCGGTCGCGGAGCGGTCTGCTGCGCGGTGACGGTGCTAACAGCGGCCTCGGTCTGTCGCGTCAATGCGTCCGAAGCGGCCTTGTGATTGGTGCCGGGCGGGAGTGCGTTTTCCATCGTGTGTCCCTTCGTGTCAGGCAGCGGCATCGCTGCGGCGGTTGAAATATGCTTCGGCACCGTGTTCATCGACGAACGCGGCGCGCTTGGATCGGGCTTCTGCGGTGGTTTCGCCGGTCACAAGAACGGCAATGTTCTGCGAAACCTGATCGAACTCATCGCGAGTTTTTGCGACGATGCCGCGATCCAAGTGCTCTTGCTCCGCGAGGCGCCACGTCCCGGATTGCGATTCCTCGTTCCAATCGAGCCAGCGCATCACTTCGGCGCCGTTCTCAGTGTGCGGCTTGATCCAGAGCGCCGGTGTCCGTGCCTCGATCGCCGATGCGACCGCGTGAAAGGCGTCCGGGTCTCGCAGAGCAGGATCAGCGGCGGCGGCCTCTTTGTGCGCCTCTTCGCGACCGCTATCGATTGCGCTGGCCGCCACCTCGATCGCTTCCTCAAGTTCCTGAATGGCCTCGATCTGGTCCGCGTATTTCGATTGCATGGCGTCATTGAGCATTTGGTCTCGGAGAGAGTCGCGGATACCGCTCAACGCCGCCGGCTGTTCAATAATTGCGGTGGTGACCTCCTGATCGCCGCTGTTCGACTTGAGGAACGCAGCCCGCGCCTTGTCGTCCAGGCCGCGAAGAAATGCGCGCAACTCCTGCCGGCGAACTGCACCCGCAGCGTCGGCTGGGTCTGCCTTCGGCGGCACCAGTGCGGTGCGGCGCGTCTCGACTTCTCGCCTCGCCTTCGCAAGCTCAATCCGGCCCCTTGCTATCGCCGGCACCGTCTCGCCAAGAACCACAAGCTTGATCTGCTTTGCCTTGCCGGCATCGGTCAATTCCGGGTCTGCGTTGATCCTTGCCTTGGCGGAGTCGATCGCATCCACCGCGTCCAGCGCGCCGAGATAGGTTTTGAGCAATCGTTCCGCCGTGCTGCCGGGCGGCGCGTCCAGCGTCCACAAACGAACGCGGCGCGGTTGGCCGTCGTTCGGCATGATCGACTTGCGCGGCGTCATGCGGCCCAGCGGTTTCGTCGGTGTGGCAGTCATTCTCGATCCTTTCAAAGCACGGTGCACGGCGCCGACCAGCCTTGCGCTTCTTTTTGCAAGCGGGTCAGTGGCAGTGCGGATGTTCGTGAATAGTAAGCCATCGACGCGGCGACAGCCTGCGGCTTGGTCATCAGTTCGGTCAAAGCCCAAACCAGCGCATCGCACCTGTCCGGCGAACCGCCGCCAATGAAACCGTCGCCGGTCATTGCGGTCATCTGATCTTCAAGTTCTGGGAACATCGCGACGTGACGAACGCGGCCCTGCTCGTACAAGCTGGCAATCGGCTCAGCCCGAGCAATCTTGCCGCGGCTCGCCGTCACCTCGCGATACGAGACGTTCGGATCAACAGTGCGAATGACGTGTTCCACCATCGCACCGCCGAAATTGCGTTCGGCGCATATGCGATCGGCCTTGAACTCCCGATAGGCATCCACCGCTGCCCGGCCCCAGCCGGCCGGTGACAGCTTGCAGGTGCGATCAGCGAGCACATAGCCGAAGTCGTCAGTGCCTAATCCCGCAACCACGATGCCGACAGAGTCGCCAGTGTCCTCCTCGCCCCGCGTGCCCGAGGGATCGACCGCGACCACCACTCGCTTCATGTCTGGTAATCGGCCCCGGAAAGCTGCCTGCTCGATCATTTCCCGCGTCCAGAGCGCGCCGGGATGGTCCAACAGCAGTTCTGCGTTCAATTCCTGCCGGCCAAGCCTGGTGCCCTCGTATCGAGCCCTGATGGCGTCCAGAAACGGCCCGGCGAGGTTCGCAGCGTTCTCGTATGTCGAACCGCGCGACACCACCACGTCGGCACCTTCGCGCGCCAGTATCTGTTTCAACAGCTTGATCGGTCGCGGCGTAGTCGTGACCAGCCATCGCGGGTGCTGACCAAGCCGCAAACCAAACATCGCCATGTCCCAGGTCGATTGCGGATCATTCCAGGCCGCCAATTCATCGCCCCAGAGGAAATCGTGTTGCGGGCCGCGAAGCCGGTCAGCCTCTTCGCTGGAATAAGCAGTGCCCATCGCGCCGTTTGACCATGTCAGCCGACGTTTGCTCGGCTCGTATTGCGGCCGATTCCAACTCGGCGCCGTGGCGAGGATTCCACTTTCGCCTTCAATCATCGTGTCGCGAACGTCGCTTGCGGTGGCACCGATCAGCGCAATGCGCTTGGCAACGCCGGTTTCAGCAAGTTCGTTCGTCCAATTCGAGCCTACCCACGTTTTGCCAAAACCGCGCCCACTGATGACGGCCCAGCCGTTCCAATCACCAGGCGGCGGCAATTGCGACGGTCGCGCCTTGGCTCGCCAGCCACCATCGGCGAGCGTGTCGGCAAGCAATGCGGCGAGTCCACTACGCAGCGACATGGTCGATCACCTTGCCGATTGCCGCGCTTGGCAGGCTCGCCGGTTCGTTCTCCTGGTCCAGGCCGCGAAGCGCCACCACCACCGCGCCGCGGGCCTCAGGGAATGGCGCAAGGGCGCGAAGCATGATCGCTTGCACCTTCGCAAACTCCGAACTCTGCATGATCGCGACGTTGCCGTTGATGTTGATGGTCGATCGAGCCAATTCCCCCAGTTCGCCGGTGATGCGCGCGATGGTCTCCAGTGTTGACGTCAGCCGGCCGGCCACATAGGCAGCGCCGCGCCCATCGCCGGCTTCGGTCATTGCCGCAAGCTGACCGGTCAGGACGGTGCGGATCATTCGAAGGTGATCGAGGACGCTATCACCTTCGGCTGCGGCCTTCTGGGCAAGCTCGGCAAGTTGAGCAGGCCCGCACAGATACGAGGCTTTCATTTCCGGGCTGACGTGGTTGTGCCAATGCCGATGGATGGCGTCGCGCTCCAGCGCGAACTTTTCCGCCAGGCTGTCAAGCGATGCACCGCCGGCCTTCAACAGCTCAACCCGCCAACGCTCCGGGTGGCGGCAGACTTGGCAGCGTTGCGAGTGGTTACGGCTCAAGCGTCGGCTTCCTATTGGTTGGAAGCCCGCTGCCTTTCGGCCCATGAGCAAATACACCGGCAAATCAGCCGACGCGATCAAGATGCACGACAAATCATCGCGTTTCAAGCCCTTTTTGTGGGTAGGCTTGTGGGTCTGAAAGCGAGCCGTGCGAATATTCAACAAACTCAACAGCAAAAGGAGAAAGTTGGCGGAGATAGGCTCCGCTGCACCCGACCATTGCGACCAAGCTATCGCACTTCATGACGCAACCGCCTCGGAGTGCCGTCGCGAACGTACGCGGATAGGGGTGGCCTTTCCGCCAACTGGTACACCCCGTCAATCCTGACCCTGTTTCATACCTGCCGCACCTGACTCACCTCAAGTGCGGCAATGGTTCGGCAAGTGAGGCGCTGTCGTTGCCGCACCACCCCCTATTTACTAGGGGGGTGGGGTGCGGCGCGGCAGGTTTTTGTTGGTTAAGTGAGGTGCGGCAAATCATGGCTGATCGGCCACCTGAACGAACATTTTTGTCATTCGTTTTTCGTCGATATCTTCAACCTTCACCAGCGAGCCGGCAGCCAGCCAGACCTTGATCATGGCCGCCACCTTGGCCTTGCCGGCTTTGGTTTCGATGGGGAGGTCCAACGCCTCGGCTATGGCTTTCCCTACCCAATCCTTAGCCTGGGAGTTTTCACGCCACTTGCCGGCACGTATTGCGGCGGCGGCCTTGTCGAAGTCGGCTCCCGTCACGCCGGAAAGCGGATCCGGCCATTTCCAGGCGGTGACCACGCCGATGCTGTCGCCGGGCCCATTGAGCGGACCATTGCCGAGATGAACGCTCTCCAGCCGGAACCAGTCGGATTGGTCCACCGGCGGGGCCAGATTGGCCTTGTCGTTGACGGTGCGAAAGTACAGGCGGTGGTTCTCAACACCTGCTCGAACGGCCTCCTCTTTGCTCATTCGATTGACGGCGCGCACTACCCGGCAGGCGTCGGTCAGCGCCTTGCCACCCCGGGCGCTTTCAGTGTTCACCTCCTGCTCGCCTTTTCGAGTGTGATGCACGAGGTGCACCGCGCAATTGCCGCGATCGGCGACCCTCCCCCATTCCTTGGCGATCATGTCCATTGCGGTGTTGTCGTTTTCTGACGCCTCATGGCAGGACACGAATGGATCGATGTTTAGGATGTCGACGCCGCGATTGATGATTTCGGCGACAAGGCTGTCCACCACCGGACGGGCGATTGTGGTGCCGTTGCGGGTTGCGGTTGCCATGACCAACGGTTGATCGCGGCCGCTATCGACAAACAGACGATCACTGATGTCGGATGGCGTCAGTCCGTAGTGGAGCGCCACGGCTTGGATTTTCCGTTCGGTCTCCTCTTGCGGATCCTCCAAATTCCAAAGCCAGACCGTGAGCCGGCGGACTGGCACCACGTCAAGCAACGGTTTCCCGGAAACGGCGGCAAGCGCCTCGGCAGCGATCAATGATGACTTGCCAACACCACCAGGCGAAACCGTCGCAGTCACGAATTTGCGGATAAGCAAATGCCCGTAGAGCCATTCGCGTCGGGCAATCTTCGCCGGGTCCTTCCATTTGTAAGGAGTCGCATGGATTGGCTGCGCTTCCGCCGCCGGCTCATAGGCAACCAATGTGTAATCTGCACGCGGTTCATCGTTTTCGAATTCTGGCTGGCAATTCGGAAGCGTTGGCGATGGTCGCGGGCCAAGCGGATAAATAGATTCGTCGAGTGGAAATTCGTCGTGCTTGTTCATGCAGCGGCCTCCGCCGTGCGGCGGCATAGCAGGTCGTTCCAGTCTTTGACTTCCCGCGGCGTCCTGATTTCGACGCGGCGCCCTGCCTCCCGGTGTTCGTGCGCGGTGCGTTCCGCATATCGCCGGCCTGTTGCATCGTTGTCAGCAAAAACGATCAGATCGCGCACGCTTTCCGGAATTGCTACGCGGTGCATTCGCGTACCGCCCAGGGCGCACCAAACCGGAATTTGAAACAGCTGCATTGCGGACAATCCGGTTTCGACACCTTCGGCAAGGCCGACCACGTCAGTTGCTGCGGCGAGCCGTACCGCACCGGTGCCGAGAGCACCAATCGTCATGCGCGGAATTCCAATCGATATTTTGTCAGTTCCATCATCGCGGATCATCGTCGCTTGCACTGCTATGATTTTCCGATCTTCGGCCCGCTGCACGGCTGCTATCATCGCGGGAAACGACTGACCATGCCGCCGAACGGTGCAGGCCCTGATTGACGCCGGTGTTGGAATCGTGATGCCGCGACAACGCAGATATTTTTGGACGATTTCGGTTTCGTTCAGCATGGCGTCGCCCCCCGCCAGATCGCCAACGCTCGCGGATCTGGTTCAACCGGCTGAACGGGCGGCGGCGCCACGGATACACGGCGCAATTCGCGACGTTCGCCATTATCATTGAGGAGCCCGCGCCGGCGCAGTTCGGCAAGAACATCGCGCGGGTCACAACCTGCGAAGCACCGCACGAGTAGTCTGTCGTCGCCGTCGTGTACTGAAAGGCTTGGCCGCCTGTCGCCACGCCCTTTGCCGTGGTTTGGTACTGGACACTGGCAAAGCCAGCCGGCGCCGTTGCGATGCCCCTTGAGCGCAATTCCGATTTGAGCCGCGCTATCGTTGTTATTCATGGCCGCTCACCTTCGCCGCAATTTCAGCGGCCAGTTTGAGCGGCAGAACGACAAGCGGCTCGGAGCGATCGGCACGGACAATCAGAATGTCGCGATCGATCAACCAGGAATATAACTGCTTGAACCCGTCAGCGCGGCATTTCACCTCAACTACGCGATCGATGCCCAGCACCGGCACCGTCAGGTCGCCGAGGTATGAACCGCCGGCCGAACCTGACAGCGGAACCCGTTCGGCCGCAAAACCGCGAGCCTGCAGGAATTTGACGATCGCTCTTTCGGCGCGATTGCCCTTATCACGCGATGCTCTGCCTCCACTCATGACAGCACCACAATTTTGGTGAAGTAATCAATTGCAACAGCGATTGGCCCGTTTATAGAATGCCGGACGGTCGCAACATCGACACCATGCTGTAGGCATAAACTAACCAGGATTGCGGCGGTTTCTGCATGAAGCTGGAGTGCAGAACCTGCCTTTTCGGTGTCGAGAAAGATTTCTGCCAGCCGACCATCTGCAAAAAACCCGGCGCTGGCGCGGTATCGGTGCCCCTCGAATTCGAAAGAAAACGCGATGCTGGCGCGGCGATTTGGAAGGCGTTTGCTCATGACAGCAACCCCTCTTCGCGGCACGCAACCTCGGCGGCATCGATTAGCTCGCGAATGTTGGACAATCTTTCTGGAGCTATTACCAGAGTTGGACCAGTGGCTTTGAAACCGCCGCAGCCGTCTACATCCCGGACGCCGAGAACTACTCGGCGCAAACCATCAAAATTTTTGAGACTGATCTCGAATCGGGATCTGCCGTTCTTGCAGCAAGTGTCAATCAGACGCTCTTGCGTCCGCTCGATAGCGTCGATATGTTCGGAAACATCAGCCCGCCCGGACTGAACTTTCCGAAGGTCGCCACCGTCGCCACGGTGAGCGGCCTTCGCTGCATTCGAGGCCATGTTTTATGCGGCCTCCATCGTCTTGCCGGCGGCGGCAAGTTTGCTCGCCTTCCAAGCTTCGATGTCGTCGGACAACCATGCGCGAGCCTGCCTGCTGATTGCGAAGTTCTTAGGGAACGTATCGTCGGCCATTCCCTGGTAGATAGCGCGCGTGCAGAGGCCCGTTTCCTCTTTCACACGTTCTAGTCGCCAAAACTGCTTTGTCGGCATTGATGTGACCTCCTTGCATGCGCTTGCGTGCGCACGCTTAGGGGTACATCCGGAAACTAATGCTAAGCGCCGCTATTTTTTGCGAAGTTTGCGGGGCTTAGCCGTCGGCTTCGGAATAGGTGTAATTCTCCGGCTGTGCCTTTGGTAGTCCTCGACGTCATTTGGAGTTGTCCCATAGACTCCGCACCAGATGCGCGTCAGCTTTGTTCTTAGAAACTTGTCGCGCTCTTTGCCGGCGTCGCGCATCTTAACCCTAACGGCACGCACAACCGCCTTTTCTCTCAACCATCTACCTGATTTAGCGATGTAACTGCGAGTTCGCAAAACCGGAACAGCAAGCTTGATTTTGCCAGCGACCACATCCGCAAGAAATTCGCGCAAGATCGGTTTGATTGGTTCGTCAGATCGGATTAACTCCGCCAACAACTCGCCATCGCCCTTCTGCGCCAACCCGATCTTCCACTCTAAATCTATTTCGGTCAGATCTTTCATTGGCTAAACTCGATATCGCATTGCGACTACGTTTTGCCCACAACTGGTATCAGCCGGTCCACTACAATAGTTTTCCCAATCCGCCATGAGGCGGACACGCTTGTCGAATAGATCTCCGCGGCGATACGCGGCCTCGGTTTTGTCCTTCACCGCGTGCGCCAGCGCCATTTCGACAACCTCGTTCGCGTAGCCGGTGGTTTCGGCAGCCCAATCCCGGAACGTTGACCGGAAGCCGTGCACGGTGGCGCCCATGCCCTTCATTCCGCGGACCAGCTCAAGCATCGCCATGTTGCTGAGAGGCTTCTTTGCCTTCGCCCCGGGAAATACAATTTCGCCCTCGCGCGGCAAATTTTCGAGGATCTGAATCATCCGATCGCTGAGCGGGACGCGGTGATCGACGCCGCCTTTCATTCGAACCGCCGGCACATTCCAGACCTTTTCGACGACGTCGATCTCTGACCACAGCGCGCCAATGGTTTCGCCGGTCCTCGTGGCGCTCAGGATTGTCCATTCGAGCGCGCGGGCCGACACAGCCTTGTTCGCGCGCAACTCACCCATGAGCCCGGGAAGCTCTTTGTAGGGCAACGCCCAATGGTGTTTGACCTTCGCCACTTTGGACGGGTTCGCCAGTACGTTCTCAAGGTGTCCCTTCCAACGGGCCGGGTTCTCGCCGTCGCGGTAGTGGTGCGCCTTCGCCCAATTCAGCACCGACTCGATCCGGCCGCGAACCCGCTTGGCGGTTTCGGTCTTTTCCTTCCAAATCGGCCGAAGCACTTTCAGCACTAGGGCGGTGTCAATGTCGACGACGGATAGGCTGCCGATCACCGGGTAGGCATAAGTGGTCAGGGTGTTTTGCCACTGGTCCCGATGCTTTGGGTTTTTCCACTCCGCCTCGTTGTCGCGGATGAATTGTTCGACGGATTCCCGAAAGGTGATCGTCTTGGCCTTCTCCAGCCGCTGGGCGGTCCTTGCAGCGACCTTAGCGTCCAGCGGGTCAATTCCCGCCTTGAGGCTTTCGCGCGCACAGTAGGCCCTGTCGCGGGCTTCTCTGGTGGTCACACCGCCGTCGCGCTTGTTCATGCTGACAGGCCCGAGACCCATCTCGCGAGAGGTGGTCCCGCCGCGCATGTATCGGAACAGCCACGATTTGGTGACGCCGCCATTCTTTGCGGCGGTGACCTGCAGATATAGGCCGCCACCATCGGAATAGCGGCCCGGGACTTCGGTCGTTTCGACGAACTTTGCGGACAAATTATTCAACGTCCTTGCCATAGCTAGCCTCCACTACCCACAGACGTACCCACAAATAGAGTGTATATTGGTGTGCGTTAGTATGCAAGAGTCAGCAGCGAATAAATAGAGAAACGTCCGTAATTGCTGCCTTAAACGCACGAGTAAGCAAAAGTGCGCATTCTCTGACGGCAGACACCCCTTCCGCCAACCGTCAACGATTTCAATGGGTTTGCCACTCTATCAGCGGAGCGGTTTGCCACTTCCGTTCATCGATCGTTCGCGGCCTTCTCCCCAAGCCGCACGCCGTGTCGGCGGCCATGACCTTTCGGCGCGTCCGCTGAACATACTTGCGAGCCTCGTCATCGGTCACCCAATCTGGTTGAAGTCATACGCCAGCGCCGCGCACTGTTCTTCGCGGGTATAACGGCTCACTACCTTGAGGGACCTAGCGCGGGACTTTATGCGTCCACCTGTTCGCCGGCCGCAGCAGACCCTGACCGTGAAGCGGCGTGCGCAGCAATCTTCTCAACGAGCGCAAGACAGTCGGGCCTATCGCTCGCGCCTCCCGGTCCCCAATGCTTGCGCGCATCGTCGATGGAGTAATTCCGGCAACCAGCTAAAACGCGCCATTGTTCGTCTAGTACAACACCCTCGAAGCGGTAACCGCGCGAGTCGACGCCAGCAAAAACGTAGTCAGGCGATCGCTTAATCTCGGCTCCTGGCGCGGCCTTCAGCTCAGTCAGCGCCGTGCAGCCGCTGGCGTCGACGGTCTTGGCCGCACCGGCCTTCAGCTCAATCAGCGCCGTGCAGCCGCGGGCGCAAACGGTCTTGGCCGCATCGGTCTTCAGCTCGGTCAGCGCCGTGCAGCCGCTGGCGTCGACGTACTCGGCCGCATCGGCCTTCAGCTCAGTTAGCGCCGTGCAGCCGCGGGCGTAGACGTAATCGGCCGCATCGGCCTTCAGCTCAGTCAGCGCCGTGCAGCCGCTGGCGTCGACGTATTCGGCCGCATCGGCATTCAGCCCGGTCAGCGCCGTGCAACCGCTGGCGTCGACGTACTCGGCCGCATCGGCGTTCAGCTCGGTCAGCGCCGTGCAGCCGCGGGCGTCGACGTACTCGGCCGCATCGACATTCAGCTCAGTCAGCGCCGTGCAGCCGCAGACGTAGACGGTCTCGGCCGCATCGGCCTTCAGCTCAGTCAGCGCCGTGCAGCCGCTGGCGTAGACGGTCTTGGCCGCATCGGCCTTCAGCTCGGTCAGCGCCGTGCAGCCGCTGGCGTCGATGGTCTTGGCCGCATCGGCCTTCAGCTCAGTCAGCGCCGTGCAGCCGCTGGCGTCGATCGAGAGGATCTTTGATTGTTCCATCGCCAAGAAGTCGGCGACGGAAGTTCGCTCGCCGTTGACCACGATGTAAATCTGTCCTGCGTTCACAATTGGTCTCCTCGCCAAGGTTACCTCAGAGTCTTCCTTCGCGGCGCATCTGGGCCTCAACGGCCCTACGCTCTCCTGCGGCGAGCTTCCGCCCCTCGGACGCTGCGCCAAACGTCTAGCCGCGAAGCGCCTTGATGGTCGATGTCTGCAGTCCGCCGAGACCTCTCAGCGACGCGCCGAAATCGGCGACCTTGGTAAACCGCTTGAAATTGTCGTTCCCTCGACCACTTGCAAGAAAGCTCCGTCATCGAGCCCATGTGGCCCGGTGGCGGGCCTTTTGTCGTTTTGGAGGCCGGAAGATCGGCCAGATTGAGCCCGTGGGCCACGATCCCGGCCTGCCCGGTGGTCTGTAGCCCGGCGATCCCGGACGCATGGGAGAGGCCGGTAGAGGCTCGTGATACCGTGGAATTTGCCCAGGCGATCAATCGACCGCCAACGGCCGGTAGCGACCGAAATCGGCCGGGACCGCGGCGCCGGTGCCGAACATCCGGCCGATCATCATGGCTCCGATCTCGCTCGTGAAATGCGAATCATCCAACCAGTATCTGGTGTCGTCGCTGAGCCAGGCGGGCGAAGCAAAATCCCACAGCGGATTGACCGCCCAGGCCTTGCCGACTTCCTGCGCCCAGCAGCGCGACGGCGCGGGCTGCGATCTGCAATCCCGACCTGCGTCGCATCGCGAGCTCACTCAAAAGCGAACCGTTGGTCCGACCGAGACCGACAGGTTGTTGGTGCGGTAGTTTGGCAAGTTGGAATCGATCTTGAAATAATTCAGCTGGGTGCGGACGCCGATATTGTCGACCAATTGTGCGTCGAAGATCGCGCCAACGCGATACTCCTTGTCGCGGCGGACGGTCGGATCGACGACGAGATTCGCCGCCTGGTAATTGGAGCTGCTGTAGCCCGCGGTCGGCGCGAACACGAACTGATGCGGCGTGCCGAACAGCGGCACCGCGAATGCGATCGGCACCGCCATGTCGATGGCGGTGCGCTTGTAGCTGTTGTAGCCGACGACCGCCTGGTTGGAATCATAGCCGAGCCGCGTGGTCCAGTGCAGCTGGCCGAACGTCAGATCGGTGGCGATCGCCGCAGTCAAGAGGTCGCCGCTCTGCTCGCTCGCGGTCGGATAGTTGGTCGAATCGACGAACCGCCGATGCCGGCTCTCGACCAGGGCCTCGGCGCTGCCGAGGCTGCCCAGCGCGGTGCGCGCCGACAGGCCGCCGCCGGCGGCGTTGAAGTAGTCCGCGTCGCCGAGCCAGACCTTGTCGCCGATGCCGTAAACTTTGAACGAGGCGCTCTGTCCGATCGCCACGCGCTGACCCAGCGTGAGTTCGACCAGACCGAGGTTGAACTGCGACAGTCTGTTCTGCCGCGAATCGAGGCCGAGGAAGCCGACCTCGATGGCATCGCCGCGCAGGTCCAGCTTGTGGGCGTAGTTCGCCACCACGGTCTGGAACGCATTCCAGTCCGGCTGCTTGCCGTATTTGGCATCGAGCACTGCGTCCTGCCCGAGCGCGCGGACCTGCAGCCCGTTGGGGCCGACATTGGCGTTGGACTGGTGGCGGACGCCGCCGTGCAGGAACACGGTGTATTCATCGCGCGACAGCCGGCGATCGATCTCGGCGAGGTAGGCCATCACCTGGCCGCGGAGCTCGGCCGGCAGATCGGCACCCTTGAGGGCCTCCTGGAAGTAACCGCGCGCGATTTCGAACGAGCCGAGCTTGAAATACAACACGCCAAGCTGGAGTCTGACCCGCGGCAGGTCTGGATTAGTCAGCAGCATTCGCTGCAGCGCGCCGATCGCCGCTTCATAGTCGCCGCGGGCGACCGCCTGTTCGGCGAATTTGAAGCTAACATCCAGATCGGACGGGCTCTGGTACATCTGCTGGGCCAGCGCCTCGTAGTCCTGCTGGACCACCGCGGATGCGACTATGGGCTGTTGCGCCGCCGCGCCGGAATGATCCAGGGCGAAGGCCGCGACAACACAACAGGCCGTGGCCTTCCACCTGAAACTCACGTCGCGCCTCAAACTGCTCCTGTCGATGACGATCGTTCCGCGTCATCCAGCCCGGCAATCTTGGGAGCAACCGACGCGAATGGGTATCGGCTTTTGCGCAGGTGGCCGTCATTGTCGACGGCCGTGACCTTTATGCCACGTCGCGACGCCGCAGGACCCGTTCAACATCCTGAGATGATGAGGCGATCTCAGAACGCCGCGACGGTCAGTCGAGCCCGCGCTCGCGGCTCAGCCCGACCATTTCGGCGATGAAGATCGCCTTCTGCTTGGCGTCGAGGCTGGCGAACAAGGGCTCGGCGCCGTCGGCGACGGCGCGCTGGTCGGCGGCGCGGTCGACCAGGAACTGGGCCTCGTTGCGCATCTGCTCGATGATGTCGTCGGGCGGATCGCGCAGCGCGCGGGCGTTGCGCAGATTGAGCCGGTCGGCGCCGTGCTGGCCGAGATAATGCATCGCGCTGCTGAAGATGCCCCAATGCTTCTCCTGCTCCGGTGTCAGTTTCAGCTCGGCCTTGATCCGCTCGATATTGGCGTCGGAGGTGGCGACGATCTGCTCCGCGGTCAGCGCCACCGGCGCGGGCGGCGGTGTCGGTTTGGCAGCCTTGACCCCGGCTTTGTTCGCCGCCCGCTCGGCGGCGCGCTCCGCGGCCTTCTCGGCCTTGGTCTGCTTCGGCGCGGTCGCCGCGGGCTGCTCGCGCGCCGGGCCACGCGAACTATCTACCGGACCGCGCGCGTTGTTGCCGGTGACGCCACCGAGTACGCCGCCGACCACGCCGACGAAACCGCCGATCGCGCCGCCCAGCACGCCGCCGACCGGCCCCGCCGCCTTGTTGCCGGCGCGCGCGCCCTGCTCGACGCCCTGCACCAGCCCCTGCGCCAGGCCCGCGGCGGGGGTGATCAGCAGCGCCAGCATTGCGAGGCCGCTGGCGGTGGAGAGGGAGCGGCGGCGCTGGGACATCGAGGTCGTGGGCATGCGGTTCTCCATTGTCGGCGTCGCGGCCATGCCGCAGGCGCCGATGATTCGTGTCAAGATGGTAGGGTGACCGATCAGGGTGAAAGGATTAGGGCGGGCCATTCTCAACGCGGCGGCGCGCGAATCGTTCACGCCGCTTGACCACGGCCACCGCCACAGCCTCAATGCCGCGGCGCGGCCCGCGCGCCGATCTAGCGACCGGAGAGTCCGCATGACCGCAGCCGCCGCAACCCACCCGTTCCAGCGCAGCCATTCTGTCGTGATCGCGGCCGAGCCGGCCGCCGTGTTCGACTACGTCACCAATCCGAAATCATGGCCGCAGTGGCTGCCGTCCTCGCACCAGATCGATTGCGACGATCGCCCGATGCGGTTCGGCGACACCTTCCACGAGCACTGGAGCACGCGCTCCGGCCCGGTCGATCTCGACTGGCTGGTAATCGCCTGCGAACCGCCGCGACTGTGGATCGGCCTGACGCAAACGCCGTTCATGGGCCCGATCGTGGTGCAGTACATCTGCGAGAGCGTCGACGGCGGCACCCGCTTCATCCGCACCTTGCGTAACCCGGCGCGACCGAAGGAGCCGACGCAGGAGATGATCCAGCGGATCGACGACGAAGCGATGCTGGGGCTTGGGAATATCAAGAGGGCGATGGAGGAGACGAAGTAACAAGCGACACCCCGAGAAAATCAATTTAGAATATTGTGTTTCCCTCTCTCTTTGGCAACCATTGCAAGACTCATAGCACCGCATCTCATGAAATCCTTACACGACGTACTTTATACCACGCACCAGACAGGATACTGTCAGTTCTCGTTCATAGACCTGCCCATAGAGGTGCTATTGAACGCTCTCCGAAGATCAAATTATCGAATTACGACCACCGATCTCCAGGTAAAATTCAAGGAGAATGCAAGGCAACTTAGCTTGTCAAAGAAATACGGCACTGGACGATTTCCTTTTCATACCGACTTTGCATTTCGCGCAATTCCGCCGCGATACATCGCGCTTTGCAATCCCTATTCAACATCGTTCGAACGAGGCACAAGCGTTTGTTACATCCAAAATTTGCCTGCCAAATTGCGAGAAGATATTCGAAGATCAATTTGGGACCTCATGACGGCTAGCGGACGATGTGTAATCGACGGGCACATTCTCTTTGCCATGAACGAAGGGTATCGGTGGGATTGCGACTTCCTTCAGCCAGCCAACAAATACGCCATTGAAGCTCGAGGACACGCAGAAGCTGACATGGGAGCCGCTAGCGAAATCGTTAGATGGAAGCCGCAATCAGCAGTCCTGATCGACAACTGGAAATGTACTCACGCCAGAATGGATGCCCCTGAGTTGGGTCTCGATTCTAACCGTAAATTGATGAGATATGAGGCTTGGGGCGATGGAAGAATGGTCACGAGATAGCCTTTGGAATAAGGGAAAGACATATATCAACCGGGCATTTGAGGAGGATCGAAAAAGTGAGATGTTTCCATTCTTCGCCTGTCTTGGACTCGAATTTCTGGGACGAGCCGCATTAGCAAGCGTGCATCCCGCCCTGCTGGCCGACCCACAGGACGGCAAGAATATTCTTTATGCTTTCGGCTTTCCTGCAACTGCGAAGCCAATATCGATCCCAGCGAATACGGTCTATTCAAGGTTAAAATTCGTCGTCACAGACTTTTCTGAAGACGATTTTAATTTCTGCTCAAAAATGTCCAACCTGAGGAACTTGGAACTGCATACCGGAGCATTCGCTTACTCAGGACTTCCCTCCGGCCAATGGGTCGTTAACTTCTATCGAGTGATCGAGAAAATAATTCGATCTCTCGGAAACACACTCGAAGATGCCCTTGGGAGCGAACATGCAAAGCAAGTATCTGCTGCAATAGCCAAAGCAGCCCAGGATGTAACGAAGGAAGTTCGGGAGCGTGTCGGAAAAATCAAAGGGGGTTTGAAGGTTCTTAGTGCGGAGGAAATATCGGCTCGACAGACAACACACGAGCCGAAATTTGTATCGATGCTTCACAAATCAGGGGTTGGATTTTTTGCTAGAGAATGCCCGGCATGCGGAAGCAAGGGGTATCTGGTCGGCATACCGATCGGTGCCCAAACGCCAAGATTGAGGGATGGCGAAATCGTCTCTCAGAAAATTTTCTGGCCATCAAAATTTGAGTGCAAGGTGTGCGATTTAAAGCTCAACGGATATGAGGAACTACAGGTTGTCGATCTCGGCGACGAAATTGTTGATGAGGACACACATGATCCCGTCGACTATTTTGGCATCGACGTTTCCGAATATATTACCGATGATATGCTGGAGGCGCATCATAATGAACGGATGTACGACTACGGAAACGACTAAAGTTGGAAGTTGACAAAGGTTTTATGTTGATTATATTCCTATTCATCCCGCTCGCGAGGGGCGCTTCTAGAGGGCGATTATGCGGGACTTGACTGGCCCGATGGTCTACTAGCATGATTGTCCTTGGGCAAGTACTCTCCCGCCGGTAGAGTTGGGGGAGTGCATGTCGGAAGGTAACATCAGCCTCTATTTTAAACTCAAGCCTGACCAAACCGCTGACCTCGAAATTGTGGCCAACGCTGCGCTAGAATGGCTTTACGCCGTCCGCGCTGCGGCGTCAGAACTTGAGCCAGGTGCACAGGTCAGGATTGGCCTAATCGACGCAGACGAAGGAAGTTTGCGCCTGAATGCGGTCTTTGACTGGTTAGAGGGCCAGCTTGAAAGGGTCGACAAAGGCTCAAGTAGATACCCTCGGCTTAGGAAGTTAGCTGTGGCGCTCGCCATATTCCTGCCGACCACAGGGGCCCAGACGTACAGCTACTATTTCCCTCCGCAGCAAGAGGTATCCCTAAAAGAGGATGACAAAAAGCTGCTTGAAGAGAATAACGCGTTACTGCGGGAACTGATTGGAAAGGCCCAGAAAAATCCAGAGGTAGAAACGAGACGAAAAAAGTTTTTCCGAATGATCGAAAAGGATACCGCCATCACAGCGGCTGGCCTAACTGAAAGCCGCGACAGTACTCCACTAGTGATGATTCCAGCTTCTCAGTTCGCCGAGAAAAGTGGACTTTGGGCCATATCAGATGATCAGCCAACCGAACGAGTTATCTACCCCACCTTAGAAGTTACGCTAATAGCTCCAGTATTGCTGCCGATACCCAGATCATGGCGCTTCCAGCCCGAAGATGGACTCCCAGAGTTCACAGCCAAAATGAAGGATATGCAATTTTTGGAGGCACTTAAGTCAGATCACGTTAAAGAAAGACTTCGGACAGGAATCAAAATGACAGTTCGGCTTAAAGTAAAGGAGCAGAAGATCGGCGATGTTTGGGTGACAAAGCGCGGCGGACGCTCAGTCGTCGAAGTGATCCATCCTAAAGTCGCCTAGTCATCTCCTCCCGCCACCCAAAATAGCGCCACCAATACCATAAGCGAAATCGCAGCAATCGCGAACGTTACGCCAGGAGAAATCCGCCAAAACGCGAACAGACATATCAGGGCTGTCAGCGTGATTGCTAACCCAGATATCCATTGTCGTTTTGTCTCTGCTCGGCGCATCAGTTCGATGAATCCTGTTTACCTGCTTCGCTGAGAGCGCTTCCGCGATACTTTGCGGCTCTTCTTGCGCCTCAGCATCCTGCTATCGCCGATCCGAATACGTCGGGGTTCTGGCGGTTGTTATAACGGAACTGAAACTCGGCAACGTACAGCGGCAGGTACTTTTCGCTGACCTTGTGGAAGCTGCCGACGATGCCGCGCTTGAAGATGCTCCAAAAGCCTTCAATCGTGTTGGTGTGTACAGCACCAACGACGTATTGCTTCCTCTGGTGCTCAACTGTCTTGCGATTGTACTCGGTCAAACCGCTGTAAACGTGGTTCTCGTCAGTCGCGAGCAAGCTAACTTTGTCGGAAACCATTTCGCGCACAAAGCGTTCCGCCGCGTCCTTGGTGACGCGGCTCAACGCACGGGCGATCACATTGCCCTTACGGGTGACGGCACCGATAACCGGCGTCTTGCCAGTGGCCGCGCCGCCGGTTTGGCCGTGGTGCTTCTTGTCCCAGTGGCGATTGGCGTCCTTGCCTCCGATCCAAGTCTCGTCAACCTCAACAATACCGCCAAGCTTCGCTTCCGGCTCAACCAGAGCAGCCCTGATCTTGTGGCACATCGAATGTGCGGTGCCGTATGAGCCGAAGCCCATCATCCGCTGGATTTGAAGCGCGCTCATACCCTTCTTGCTGGCAAGCATCAGATGAACGACGCGAAACCAGTCGCGCAACGGCTTGTTCGTGTTTTCAAAGATCGTGCCTGCGATAACAGAGAATCGGTATCCTTGATTTGGCGTGCACTTGTAGCACTGCCACTTGAACGGCATCGACTTAACCGGAAACACCTTGTCGTTGTGGCAGCGCGGGCACTTGACGCCTTCCGGCCAACGGCGCGCTTGCAGATACACCTTGCAAGCCTCCTCATCAGGAAAGGCGCTCTCGAATTGCGCGACAGTCATCTGCGGTACGGGCTTCGGGCGGCGGGACATAGGAACATCTCCTTATGTCCCCAATCTAGCAGAACCTCCTACACCAGTCAAGTCCCGCATAATCACCTTCTAGAGGCGTCTTGGAGTGGAGCGGGAGGCGGCGTCCTGCGCGTCGTGGCTCGCAACCACGGCCCCGGGAGGCTCTGGGTCCCCGTCCGAGCCCACTACGAGGCTCCGCGACTTGTTAGTTCGCTGGACGCGGGACAGGTGAATGGCGGGAAAACCGCCGGGATCAGCGGTGCGTCGGCATCGCGCCTGTCCCCGGAAGCACGGGCCTGGAGCCGAAAATCGCCGCGGTGGCGCGCCGCGAGGCGATGCGCGGTCCGGCTGTCGCCGTCGCAAGGCGGCATGCCGATCGCGAGCCAACCACCCCCCGCGCCTGGCGGCGCGCCTCCGCCCCTCATCGGTTTATGAGCGGCGGGAAGTTTTGCATCACTCGGGCGCGATGGCGTCGCGAGAATGCGGAGGTATGGCTGTTTGAAAGTTGAATCGGTCATCGCGGGACGTGTCCCGGGCGCGATGCGGCGTGCAACGCCGCTTCGCAGAACCGGGACCCCGGTTTGGGCGCCGATCAGCGGGGCCCCGGATCAGCAGCGCACCGCGCCGCTGCGCGGCGCGTTGCACCGCATCCGGGGCACGCAAGACGGCGAGGCAAGACGCTGCCGCACGCGAGAAGCGCCGCCCTGCGCGTCACCCCTCGCCTCACGCCTTCTTCTTCACATCCTTGATGCTGGAAAACACGATGCCCTCGGCGCGTTCGCGGGTGTAGCCGAGATAGAATTCGTTCTTGGCCAGGAACACCGGATCGCCATCGACGTCGTCGGCGACGCCGGAGCCGTTGGCGGCGACGAAGGCGTTGAGCTTCTTCGGATCGTCCGACGAGATCCAACGCGCCAGCGAAAATTCCGAGACCTCGAACTCCACCGGCAGCTGATATTCGGCATCGAGCCGCGCCTTCAGCACGTCGAGCTGCAGCGAGCCGACCACGCCGACCAGCGCGGGCGCGCCGTCGCGCGGGCGAAACACCTGCACCACGCCCTCCTCCGACATCTGCTGCAGCGCTTCCTTCAGCTTCTTGGCCTTCATCGCGTCCTTGAGCCGGACCCGGCGGACGATTTCCGGCGCGAAGCTGGGGACGCCGACGAAGGTCAGGTCCTCGCCCTCGGTCAGCGTGTCGCCGATCCGCAGCGTGCCGTGATTGGGAATGCCGACGACGTCGCCGGCGAAGGCCTCGTCCGCCAGCGCGCGGTCCTGGGCGAAGAAGAATTGCGGACTCGACAGGCTCATATTCTTGCCGGTGCGGACCAGCTTGGCCTTCATGCCGCGCGTCAGCTTGCCGGAGCAAAGCCTTGCAAAGGCGATGCGATCGCGGTGGTTCGGATCCATATTGGCCTGGATCTTGAACACGAAGGCGGTCATCTCCGGGTCGGAAGCGTGGACCTTGCGCAGATTGCTGTCCTGATCGCGCGGCGACGGCGCGAATTTGCCGAGGCCTTCGAGGAGATCGCCGACGCCGAAATTGCGCAGCGCCGAGCCGAAATAGACCGGCGTCAGATGGCCCTCGCGAAACGACTCCAGATCGAACGGCTTGCTGGCTTCCTTGACCAGCGCCAGTTCCTCGGTGATCTCGGCGACATCGAGATTGGGATTGCGGCCGGCGAGAGCGGCGACGTCGATGTTTTCCGCAGCACCGGTCTTGGCGCCGCCGCCTTCCAGCAGGCGGATGCCGCCGGTGGCCAGATCATAGGTGCCCATGAAATCGCGGCCGCGGCCGACCGGCCAGGTCATCGGCGTGGTGTCGAGCGCCAGCGTCTTCTCGATCTCGTCCAAGAGATCGAAGGTGTCGCGGCTGTCGCGGTCCATCTTGTTGATGAAGGTGATGATCGGAATGTCGCGCAGCCGGCAGACCTCGATCAGCTTCAGGGTCCGCGCCTCGATGCCCTTGGCGGCGTCGATCACCATCACGGCGGAGTCGACGGCGGTCAGGGTCCGGTAGGTGTCCTCGGAAAAGTCCTCATGGCCCGGCGTGTCGAGCAGGTTGAAGACGAGGCCCTGGAACTCGAAGGTCATCACCGAGGTCACCACCGAGATACCGCGGTCGCGCTCGATCTTCATCCAATCGGAGCGCGTATTCCGGCGTTCGCCCTTGGCCTTGACCTGGCCGGCGAGATTGATGGCGCCGCCGAACAGCAGCAGCTTTTCGGTCAGCGTGGTCTTGCCGGCGTCGGGATGCGAGATGATCGCGAAGGTGCGGCGGCGCGCCACTTCGGCGGCGAGCGAGGCGCGCGCAGCGGAGGGCTGTTCGGTGGGGAGAGCGAGGTCGGACATAGCGAGCCTGTGGCAGGGAAAGCCGGCGCAATCAAGGGCGTTATGGGGATCGGCGAGGACCGGCCGCAATTGCACGGCGGCCCGGTTCAGACTCATATAGAGCTGCAAGGATCACCGCCAAGCATTTGAAATTCCTCTTGGATACACCCGCGGATCGGGAGACGAAGAATGGCCTGGTTGCTGCTGCTGTCGGCTGGCTTGATGGAAGTCGGATGGGCCGTCGGGCTGAAATACACCGAAGGTTTCACCCGGCTGTGGCCGTCGGTGCTGACGCTGGCCAGCATGGCCGCCAGCATGGCGCTGCTCGGCCTGGCGCTGAAGACGCTGCCGATGGGCACCGCCTATGCGGTGTGGACCGGGATCGGCGCAGTCGGCACCGCGATCCTCGGCATCGTGCTCTTGGGCGAACCGGCCGGTGCGATCCGGCTGGCCTGCATTGGCCTGATCGTGGCGGGGATTTTCGGGCTGAAGCTGGCGAGCTGAGCCCTGCCCCGTCGTTCCGGGGCGCAAGCAGCGACAGCTGCGCGCGAACCCGGAACCTCGCCGCTGGACCATAACGCCCGGGTGCACCGCAAGATTCCGGGTTCGCTCGCCTCCGGCTCGCGCCCCGGAATGACGAGGGTCAGTTTCCTAAAACTTCAGCAGCTTCACCGCCCAATAGGCCAGTGCGGCGACGCTGGCGGCGGCCGGGATCGTGATCACCCAAGCATAGACGATCGAGCTCGCCACGTTCCAGCGCACCGCCGAGACCCGCCGTGCGGCGCCGACGCCGACGATCGCGCCGGTAATGGTGTGGGTGGTGGAAACCGGAACGCCCAGATAGGTCGCCACGAACAGCGTCGCGGCGCCGCCGGTCTCGGCGCAAAAACCCTGCATCGGGGTCAGCTTGGTGATCCGCAGCCCCATGGTGCGGACGATCCGCCAGCCGCCCATCAGCGTGCCCAGCGCCATCGCGGCCTGGCACGACAACACCACCCAGAACGGCACCGCGAAATGCTCGCCGGTGTAGCCTTGCGAATACAGCAGCACCGCGATGATGCCCATGGTCTTCTGGGCGTCGTTGCCGCCATGGCCGAGCGAATACAGCGAGGCGGAGGCGAATTGCAGGATCCGGAACGCGCGATCCACCGCGAAAGGCGTCGAGCGCACCGCCGCCCACGACACGATCGCCACCAGCACCAAAGCCAGCAGGAACCCGACCAGCGGCGACAGCACGATCGCCAAGAGCGCCTTCGATAGCCCGCTCCATACCGCCGCCGACAATCCGGCCTTGGCGAGGCCACCGCCGAGCAAGCCGCCAATCAGCGCGTGCGACGAGCTCGACGGAATCCCGAGCCCCCAGGTGACGACGTTCCAGACGATCGCTCCCATCAGCGCGGCGAAGATCACATGGGCGTCGATCACGCTCGGCTCTATGATGCCGGTGCCGATGGTGTTGGCGACATTCAGGCCGAACACCGAAAACGCGACGAAATTGAAAAACGACGCCCACAGCACGGCATATTGCGGCCGCAGCACCCGGGTCGAGACGATGGTGGCGATCGAATTGGCAGCGTCGTGCAGGCCGTTGAGGAAATCGAACAACAGCGCGACTGCGATGAGACCGATCAGGACCGGCAGACCAAGCGTGGCGTCCACTGCGGCCCCTAAACCTGTTCGATCACGATGCTGTTGATCTCGTTGGCGACGTCGTCGAAGCGGTCGGCCACCTTCTCCAGATGGTCGTAGATCTCGGCGCCGACGATGAAATCCATCGCGTTGGCGTCGCGATGCTTGAGAAACAATTCCTTGAGACCGATGTCGTGGAGGTCGTCGACCCGGCCCTCCAGCTTGCCGAGTTCCTCGGTGATCGCGGTCAGCATCCCGACATTCTGGCCGATCGACTTCATCAACGGCAGCGCGCGGCCGACCAGATTGGCGCATTCCACCAGCAGCGTTCCGATTTCCCGCATTGGCGGCTCGAACTCGCGCACCTCGAACAGGATCACCGCCTTGGCGGTCTGCTGCATCTGGTCGATGGCGTCGTCCATCGCGGTGATCAGGTTCTTGATGTCGACCCGGTCGAACGGGGTGATGAAGGTACGGCGCACCGCGGTCAGCACCTCGCGGGTGATGCCATCGGCGTCGTTCTCGAACTGGCTGACGCGTTGGCAATGCAGCGGGGTCTCGTCACCGCCCCGCAGCATCTGCTGCAGCGCCTCGGCGCCCTGCACGCAGGTCTGGGAATGCCGGGCGAACAGGTCAAAGAACCTCTCCTCCTTGGGCAGGAAGACGCGAAACCATCGCAGCAGCATTGAGACATCCGAGTTATTGGGGGACAACGCGCCGGGCGGCCGTCACTGTCACGAAACTGTCATAAACCATTTCCCGCAACCCGGAGCAATCGCCCATTGGTCAGCCGCTTCGTTCCATCGTTTGGTGGGGCGCAAGCGCCGCAACCGAGCGCCCCTCGCCCGCGGCTCGCGCCGGCCGATCCCCCGGATTTTCATAGCCCAGGACATGTCCAATCGGAGTCGTCTGCAATCACCCCGACCGGCATTTCCGAGTCCGTCCCCTCCTGATTCGCGGCTTCACGAATCACTTGAAGTGAATCGCGTAGCGCGCGTGGCTCATGAGGTGCATCGCAAAAAGGTATTCAGGGATTGGCCAACTAATCATTCCCTCGCCGCTCCAAAAAAATTTTGAACGCCCGAAACGGCATCGGTGAATCCCGCTGCGCGTGAAACTTGTCTACTAACTACGGATGCTTAAGCGGCATTGCTAACGACGTGTAGTAACCCGCAAGGGAACCGCGACCCGGCCTGGCACGACTTGAAATCGTCACCGTTCTGCTAGAATCGAATCTGTCCTGTCATTTTTCAACCGCGGCGCAGAACTCCGCAGAACTGGGCAGCCATGCTTCAACGCGCACTTGGATTAATCGCCGGCGTCGATCGCAAGACCTTGGCCAGCTGTCCGGCGACCGACAAGATGTGGGCGACACATCTCGGCTTCTCGCTGTGTCTGTCGTTCGTCGTGGTGCTGGGGGTTTCGTTCCACGCCACCGGCTACATGATCGTCGGCGTCTGGACGCGGCTGCTGGTCTCGGTGGTGATCGCCCTGACCGTGCTGATGTTCGATCGCGCGCTGTGCCAATCGGACTGGTTCTACCAGGGCACGCTGTGGAACAACGCCACCAAGCAGACCAGCGCGGAAGCGCGGCAGTCGACCTGGCGGTTCGTTCGCATCGCGGTCCGGCTCAGCATGTCGTTCGGCCTGGCCTGGGTGATCGCGATGTTCCTGGAGCTGGCGATCTTTTCCGGCACCATCAATGAAAAGATCGAGGCCGACCGCGTCGCCGCCAATGCGCCGATCTACCAGAAGGTCGAGCAATACGAATCTCAGCTCAACGCCGAATCGGATCGCCGGCAGGCCAATATCGCCGCGCTGGAGCAGCTGCATCGCAACGCGGTGACCTCCGACGCCGCCGCCGAACCGTCGGCGCTGACCCGTTCCGACGATATCGAGCAGCAGATCAAGGCGCTGGGGACGCGGGAAAGCGAGATTCGCAACGACATCCGTCAGATCGAGGGCACGATCCAGCGCTATATCGCCGACATGCATGCCGAGGAATTCGGCCTCAAGGTCAGCCCGACCAATAGCGGGCGGCCGGGCGCCGGGATGCGCTATGAATTTGCCAAGAAGCAGAAAGAATCCTTCGAGGCGCAGCGCGCGGCGCGCGAAGCCGAGATCGCCCAATTGCACGTCAAGCGCGACGAACTGCGCGGTGCGCAGGCCAAGATCGCCGCCGAGACGCTGGTGACCCGCGACCGCGAGCGCGAGGTGATCCAGCGCAAGCGCGACGAGTTGCAGAAGCAGATCGACGCCGCCCGCGTCGACCTCCGGGAATTCGATGCCGCCAAGCTGGCCAGCGTCGCCGAGTTCCGGCGCAAGGCGCTGAGCGAATCCTACTATCAGGAGAAGAAGGAGAAGGTCGATCCGCTGACCCGGATGGCGGCCTATCAGGAGCTCAAGAACGATCCGAAGGATGGCGCGACGATGGCGCTGTTCTCCTGGATGACCCGGTTCTTCATCATCTTCCTGGAGATCGTCCCAGTCGTCGCCAAGATCTTCTTCTCGCCGCCGAGCGTTTACGCCGCGAAGATTCAGGCCCAGGTCGAACGCGCCCGGCAGCGGATCGAGGCCAATGAAGACCTCGAAGACCAGCGCAACGAACCGGAGCCGGTGGTCGAGCGCCCTGCCCCTTCGATTGCCGCCATGACGACGCCGCCGATCGGCCTCGAGGCTTTCGACCGGCCCTATCGCCGCGCATCGGACCGCTGGTGGGCGGAATTCGCCGACCAGCCGCCCGTGCGCACCGCGGCACATCGGCCCGCGGCCAGGCTGGAGCCTGAGACACGGCTGCAGGAAGACGGCTGGCCCAGCCAGAGCCAGCCGTTGCATTGGCCGCAAGAGGATCAGGTTCGACCGCACGTCGTGGCAAGCGCGCTGGCTGCGAGCCTCAAGCCGGAAGTCCACCTTGAATCAGATACACACCTTGAACCTGGGACAAGCCTCAACGCCGAGCCGACACTGACGGACGATGCTCACCACCCGCACGAGGACGAGCCGGTGAGCTGGACGCCTTCCGAACCGGCGCCGAGCGTGGAGCCCACTGACGCGCCGGTCGTCGCAATCGACAGCGCTGCCGATGTCGGCGAGCCCGAGCCAGCGGTCCTGGAGCCGGTGGAGATGGCAGAGCCGGCCGAGTTGATCGCCCAGCAACCCGCTGCTGTGCTGCAGCCGGCACCGATCACCAGCGCGCAGGTGGTCAAGTTCAGCGCTGATGTCGAGAATCTGATGAGCGAAGCCATGGAACGCTCGAAAAGGGCCGCCAAGTCGGGCGGCAAGCGACGCAAGCAGGGGGCATTCCACATGGCCGAGCACGCCGAACACAAGGACAGCGACCTGCTGCCGCTGAATTACTCGCTGCAATACGAGATTTTCCCACGTGCCTGACGAATTGCCGGGCACGGCCAACGCCATTGGTCGTGCCCGGCCTGCAACAACGTCTCGCAAGGCCGGTGCGGTGGCGTCTCGCGCCGTGGGCGGTGCCGTGATCAGCTGCCTTACAGCGAGCGCTTGAAGTAGTGTGCGATCTCGCCGATCACGCCGCGGCGGAAGGTCAGCACGCAGATCACAAAGATTCCGCCCTGGATCACCGTGACCCATTGCCCGAACCCGGCAAGATATTGCTGCATGGCGATGATGACGAAGGCGCCGACCACCGGGCCGAACACGGTGCCGAGGCCGCCGACCAGCGTCATCAGCACAATTTCTCCGGACATTGACCAGTGCACGTCGGTGAGCGAGGCATTCTGCGCCACGAACACTTTCAGCGCGCCGGCGAAGCCGGCCAGCGTCCCCGACAGGATGTAGGCCAACAGCTTGTATTGATCGGTCTTGTAGCCGAGCGAGACCGCGCGCGGCTCGTTTTCGCGGATCGCCTTCAAGACCTCGCCGAACGGCGAATTGATGGCGCGGTAGATCACCAGAAATCCGAACAAAAAGCCGGTCAGGATCACGTAGTACAGCGTGATCGGCTTGGCGAGGTTGATGAATCCGAACAACAGGCCCTGCGGAATGCCCTGGATGCCGTCCTCGCCATGGGTAAACGGCGTCTGCAAGTAGACGAAGTACAGCAGTTGCGACAACGCCAGCGTGATCATCGCGAAATAGATGCCCTGGCGGCGGATCGCGATCAGACCGGTGAGCACGGAGAGCGCTGCGGCGCCGGCGACGCCGGCGAGGATGCCGAGTTCCGGCGACAGCCCCCACACCTTCAGCGCATGCGCAGTGACGTAGCCGGCGGTGCCGAGAAACATGGCGTGACCGAACGACAACAGTCCGCCATAGCCGATCAGCAGGTTGAAGGCGCAGGCCAGCAACGCGAAGCACAGCCCCTGCATCACGAAGAACGGATAGACCCCGGTCAGCGGCACCACCAGCAGCAGCGCCGTCATGATCACGAACGCGATCATCTCGTCGCGGACGGGTCGGCGCGCGGTGGGAATGGTATCGTCGCTCATTGCTGTCATCTCAGGTCGTCCGCCCCGTCAGTCCCGATGGCTTCACCAGCAACACCAGCACCATCAGCACGAACACCACGGTATTGGACGCCTCGGGATAGAAATACTTGGTCAAGCCTTCGACGATGCCGAGCGCGAAACCGGTGATGATCGAGCCCATGATCGAGCCCATGCCGCCGATCACCACCACCGCGAACACCACGATGATCAGGTCGGCGCCCATCAAGGGCCGCACCTGGTTGATCGGCGCCGACAACACACCGGCCAGCGCCGCGAGACCGACGCCGAGCCCGTAGGTCAGCGTGATCATGCGCGGCACGTTGATGCCGAAGGCGCGCACCAGCGTCGGATTTTCGGTCGCGGCGCGCAGATTGGCGCCGAGCCTGGTGCGCTCGATCAGGAACCAGGTCGCCAGACAGACGATCAGCGAGCATATGACCACCCAGCCGCGATAGATCGGCAGGAACATGAAGCCGAGATTCATCCCACCCTGCAATTCGGCAGGGATCGCGTAAGGCAATCCCGAGGAGCCGAAATAGTTCTGGAACACGCCCTGGATGATCAGCGCCATCCCGAAGGTCAGCAGCAAACCATAGAGATGGTCGAGTCCGGCCAGCCATTGCAGCATGGTCCGTTCCAGGATCATGCCGAAGATGCCGACCACGATCGGCGCGATGATCAGCGCCGGCCAGTAGCCGATGCCCATCACGTTGAGCAGGAAATAGGCGCAGAACGCGCCCATCATGTAGACCGCGCCGTGCGCGAAATTGATGATGTTGAGCATCCCGAAGATCACGGCGAGGCCTAGACTCAACAGCGCGTAGAACGAGCCATTGATCAGCCCGACCAGAAGCTGCGCCATCAGGGCCTGCAAATTGATCGACATATCGCTTCAACTCTCAGCGGTAAGGAAGAAAAGCCCGGCGGCGTCGCGGCCGCCGGGCGGTCGAATTTACTTCTTCAGCAGCGGACAGGTGCTCTCGGCCAGCGGCCGGAACGCCTGCTCGGCCGGGGTGGTGCCGATCAGCTTGTAGTAGTCCCACGGATATTTGGACTCCGAAGGCTTCTTGACCTCGAACAGATAGGCTGGATGGATCGCACGGCCGTTCGGCTGGATCATGCCCTTACCGAACAAGGTATCGTCGGTCGGGATTTCCTTCATCTTGTCGGCGACTTTGGCGCCGTCATGCGGGTTGCCGCCGAGCGCCTCCAGCGCCTTGAAGTAGTGCAGCAGTCCGGCATAGACGCCGGCCTGAACCATGGTCGGCTTCGACTTGGTCTTCATCCGCTCCGAGAACCGCTTCGAGAACTCCCGGGTCTGGTCGTTGGCGTCCCAGTAGAACGTCGCGCTCAGGTTCAGCCCCTGCGCGACCGGCAGGCCGAGCGAATGCACGTCGCTGATGAACAGCAGCAGACCCGCCAGCTTCTGGCCGCCGGAGACGATGCCGAATTCGGCCGCCTGCTTGATGGTGTTGGTGGTGTCGCCGCCGGCATTGGCCATGCCGATGATCTTCGCCTTCGAGGCCTGCGCCTGCAGCAGGAACGAGGAGAAGTCCGCGGTGTTGAGCGGGTGCTTGACGGTGCCGACCACCTTGCCGCCATTGGCGAGGACCACTGCGGTGGTATCGCGCTCCAGCGCCGCGCCGAACGCGTAGTCGGCGGTCAGGAAGTACCAGGTGTCGCCGCCGGCCTTGACCAGCGCCTGACCGGTCGAATGCGCCAGCATGTAGGTGTCGTAGGTCCAGTGCACCGTGTTCGGCGAGCACTGCGCGTTGGTCAGATCCGAGGTGGCGGCCCCCGAATTGATCATCAGGTTGTTCTTTTCCTTGACGACGTTGTTGACCGCGAGCGCCACGCCGGAATTCAGCACGTCCATGAGGACGTCGACCTTCTCGACGTCGATCCATTGCCGGGCGATGCTGGTGCCGATATCGGGCTTGTTCTGGTGGTCGGCCGAGATCAGGTCGAGCTTCCAGCCCTTGGCGGCCATGCCGGAATCCTCGATCGCCATCTGCGCCGCGACCGTCGAGCCGGGGCCGCCGAGGTCAGCATACAGCCCGGAATTGTCGGTGAGCACGCCGATCTTGACGGTCTTGTCCTGGGCGTAGGCTGCGCCACTGGCGGCCAATGCGAGCGCGGCGCCGAGAAGAACAGCTGAAGCTTTGTTTCTCATTTCAATCTCCCTCTAGCATTTTTCCGCAAAAATCAGACGCCGAGATAAGTGTGCAGCTTGTCCATATTCGCCTCGAGTTCGGAATTGGCGAAGCCGTCGATAATCTTGCCGTGCTCGACGATGTAGTAGCGGTCCGCCACGGTCGCGGCGAAGCGGAAATTCTGTTCGACCAGAAGGATCGTGAAGCCTTCGTTCTTCAGCCGCGCGATGGTGTGGCCGATCTGCTGGATGATCACCGGCGCGAGCCCCTCGGTCGGCTCGTCCAGCATCAGGAAACGGGCGCCGGTGCGCAGGATCCGCGCGATCGCCAGCATCTGCTGCTCGCCGCCGGAGAGTTTGGTGCCCTGGCTGCGCAGCCGTTCCTTGAGATTGGGGAACAGTTCAAAGATCTGCTCCAGCGACAACCCGCCGGGGCGCACCTGCGGCGGCAGCATCAGGTTCTCGCGGACGTCGAGGCTGGCGAAAATGCCGCGCTCCTCCGGACAGAACGCGACGCCGAGTCGCGCGATCTTGTCGGACGAGGTGCGGCTGATGTCGTGATTGTCGAACCTGATCGAGCCGGTGCGCTTGCCGATGATGCCCATGATCGACTTCAGCGTCGTGGTCTTGCCGGCGCCATTGCGGCCAAGCAGCGTCACCACTTCGCCGGGACGAACGTGGAAATCCATGCCGTGCAGGATATGGGATTCGCCATACCACGCCTGCAGATTCTCAATCGTCAGTAGCGCGTCGCCGGGGGCGGGCACGGCGGCCATCGATGCCGGACCGGCCGTCATTGTCTCAGCCATGACCTGCTCCGAGATAGGCTTCCTTGACCCGTTCGTCCTGGGTCAGGTCGGCATAATTGCCTTCGGCCAGCACCTGACCGCGGGTCAGCACCGTGATGATGTCGGACAGGTTGGCGACCACGCTGAGATTATGCTCGACCATCAGGATGGTGTATTTCGCCGAGATCCGCTTGATCAGTGCGGCGATCTTGTCGATGTCCTCGTGGCCCATGCCGGCCATCGGCTCGTCGAGCAGCATCATTTCCGGATCGAGCGCCAGCGTAGTGGCGATTTCCAGCGCGCGCTTGCGGCCATAGGGCATCTCGACTGCCGCGGTTTCGGCGAATTCGCTGAGGCCGACGTCGTCCAGCAGTTCGAGGGCGCGGTGGTCGTAGCGATCGAGCACGCTCTTGGAGCGCCAGAAATCGAACGAGTGACCGTGCTGGCGCTGCAGCGCGACCCGGACATTTTCCCGCGCGGTCAGATGCGGAAACACCGCGGAAATCTGAAACGAGCGCACCAGGCCCAGCCGCGCCACGTCGGCCGGCGCCATCGCGGTGATGTCCTGGCCCTTGTAGAGAATCTGGCCGCCGCTCGGCCGCAGGAATTTGGTCAGCAGATTGAAGCACGTGGTCTTGCCGGCCCCGTTGGGGCCGATCAGAGCGTGAATACTGCCGCGGCGGACCCGCAGATTGACATCGCGAACGGCGAAGAAGCCCGCGAATTCCTTGGTCAATCCATGGGTTTCAAGGATGAAGTCATCGGCCAAGCAAATTTCCCCCAATCGGCCTTCGCGGCGGAGCCATCGCGCGCGGCCGATTTATTGTTGACGTCCGGTGTCCGTGGCGTGCCCGTAAACGGCGCCGCGAACCCGATCCTTCTCTGCAGGGAATATGCCGTCAATCGGGAGGGTTGCGCAAGATGCAATGCTGGGCAGCGTAAAGATGACAGGCCAATATTTTGCAGCGCTTCGTCGCGAAGTCTTGAGCCGTGCAACCGGCCGCTGTTCAGTGCTCGCAATATCGCGAGTCAGCAAATTCGATCGAATTTGTCGCCCGTCCTGGCTATGCTAATTCCTTGGCGTAAAGCTCCGGCTTGAACCCGACCAGCAATTGTCCGCCGCGCTCGAGCACCGGCCGCTTGATCATCGAGGGTTGCGCCAGCATCAGTGCGATCGCCTTCTGTTCGTTCAATCCGTTCTTGTCGGCGTCGGCAAGCTTGCGAAACGTGGTGCCGGCGCGGTTCAGCAGGGTTTCCCAACCGACGGCCCTGGCCCAGCGCGTCAGCCGCGCCGCGTCGATGCCGGCGGTCTTGTAGTCGTGAAATTCGTAGGCGATGCCGTTGCCGTCGAGCCAACCTCGGGCTTTTTTCATGGTATCGCAATTCTTGATGCCATAGAGCATGATGCGCACGACGAAAACCTCCGGTGGTGGATCGCGACATCCGTAATCGTCGCCGGCGGCCTTGGCCACCCGTTCTTGATGCCGTGGCTGGGACCCGGAACGGATCACCCAGGCGGATCGCTGCTGCTAAGACCGCAATTAGCGGTATTTTGATCCGTCACAGGAGTTGCGCATAGACGCTTTAGTGTTCGGAATCCGGAGTTCTCAGCACCTCGCAACGACGTGCCGCGCCGATGTGATGTAGAGAACTTCAGAGCCGCCGCACGCGCGCCGGCGGCAGCGATCACTGACCCACCGCTCCAGGCCTTCCGGACCCATCTCATGACCATCGACATTGCCCATCTGAAACAACGCATCGACCACTTGATCGCGGCGGTCGAGCGCGACGGTGAAGACCGCGTCTGGGCCGGCCGCATCGAGCGCCCCGGCTTTGAAGCCAGCGCAGCCAACCTGGCGCATTACCTCGCGCTGCGCAGGCACGATCTGCGGCCGTTGCAGCGCTCGCTGATGGCACTCGGGCTGTCGTCGCTCGGCCGGCTGGAAAGCCGGGTGCTGCCGACCCTGCAGGCGGTCAGCGCGACGCTAGCGGCGCTGTGCGGTGACACGCATGCCAAGCGGCCATCGTCGAAGCGATTCTTCGCCGGCGAACATGATCTCAGCCAGCGCAGCCTCGAACTGTTCGGCGCCTCCCCGGAGCGGCGTTCCACCGCGCTGCTCGTCACCTGCCCGACCGAGGCCGCCGACGATCCGGTGCTCATGCAGCGGCTGGCCGAGCGCGGCGTCGAAGCGGTCCGGATCAATTGCGCGCATGACGACGCCGAGCACTGGCAGCGCATGATCGTCAATGTACGCGCCGCCGAACAGGACGCCGGCCGGCGCATCAAGGTCTTGATGGACATCGCCGGCCCGAAAATCCGCACCGGCAAGGTGTTCGCGCCGAACGGCCGTGATCGGATCGGCACCGGCGATCTGCTGGCGATCGTGCCGGAAGGCGGGCTCGACCGCATCGATCATCCGGAGGAGTATTTCGCCGTCGAATGCACCCTGCCCGAACCGCTCACGTTGACTCCGGTCGGCGCGCGGGTGTTCGTCGACGACGGCAAGCTGTGCGTCCGGATCGAAAAAGTCGCGCCCTGGGGCCTGCTCGGGCGCGTCACCGCCGCTGCCGACAAGGGCGTCCGGCTGAAGTCCGAGAAGGGTCTGAACTTTCCCGATACGCCGATGGAGATCGAGGCGCTCACCGCCAAGGACCGCTGCGATCTCGACTTCATCGCCGCTCATGCCGACGGCGTCGAATTCTCTTTCGTGCAATCGGTGGCCGATGTCGAAATGCTGCAGGCGGCGCTGGCCGAGCGGCGACCGGACGACTGGCGGACGCTATCGCTGATCCTCAAGATCGAGACCCCGAAGGCGGTGGCGAATCTGCCGGAGATCGTGGTGCAGGCGGCGGGCCAGCAACCGACCGCGATCATGATCGCGCGCGGCGATCTCGCGGTCGAGATCGGCTTCGCGCGGCTCGCGGAGATGCAGGAGGAGATTCTGTGGATCGGCGAAGCCGCCCACATCCCGGTGATCTGGGCCACGCAGGTTCTCGAACATCTGGTCAAGAAGGGCACGCCGTCGCGCGGCGAGATGACCGACGCGGCGATGGCGGCGCGCGCCGAATGCGTGATGCTCAACAAGGGCCCCTATCTCTTCAAGGCGATTACCGAGCTCGACACGCTATTGGAGCGGATGGCCGCCAACCAGCACAAGAAGACCCCGCAACTGCGCCGGCTGATGAGCTGGGATTAGTCGGCGCAACCATGGGTTGACGACAGCACTATTTGTTCCTATTATGTTCCGCGGTGTTCGGGCGATTTTGAGCCGGGCATTGGCCCGGAGTCGATTGCCACGGCGTGTTGCGTTGTAGGGCGGCCATGGGGATTCGGAACTGGTTTCGCGCGGCAGTGCTAGCCGCGCTGATTATCGGCGGGAACGGCTCCGCCATCGCGCAGACGCCGGTCGAGCGGATCGATCAGGCGCTGCAGAACATCACCTCGCTGGTCCGGGTCGGGCGGATTGGCTACGCCACGATCTGGGACGGCAACAAATACGTGCAATGCCATCGGCAGCCGGACCGCGCGATGCGCTGCGAGGCGGCGGCACCGACGCTGCAGCCGTCGTTGAAGCGGGTGCTGACGCTGGAGCGACAGAACCAGCTCGCCGCATTGGGCTGGGTGCTCGATCCCAGCTTCGGCAACTACGCGCGCAGCTTCGCCCCCGACACCGCGACGGCCACGATCGCCGAGCAGATCCTGCGCACGTTGACCGACGGCTACGGCGCCAACCTTGCCGATCTCGAGCTGAACACCAATTGGGTGCCCAACCTGCCCTGCCCGCCGCGCAACGGCCCGTCGCAGAATCTCGCCGGGATCGTCAACGACGCACCGCAGATGCGGGCGACGGCGCTGCACGGCTGTTCATACGTGCCGCGCGCGGACACGCCGCAACTCGCCAACACCGCGGCCGAGCTGATCGCTCACGACGGCGGCAGCACCACAGCGGAAATCCAGCGCCTGCGGGTCAACAGCGCCCACCGAGTCCATGTCGTCTTCGAAACCGGCATTGGCTACATCCAGTGCATGCCCGAGACCCCGCCGGTGGCGATCTATTGCGAGGCGCAATCCGCCGAGAGCTGGGCCGCGCTCGCCGCAGTGCTGACCCCGGAGCGCATCGCAAGGCTGCGCGCCGCCGGCTACGCCGATCCCGGCCGGTCGCCGAATTACGCCAAGAGCTATCCGCTCGACGGCTTCAGCGACGCCGCGATCGCCGGCGAGATCCTCACTTTGCTGTTCGACGTCTACGGCTACCGCGGCGCCGCCAAGCTGAACGTGCTAACCGAATAATCCGGCGCCCGACCTCGCCGCCGCGTCCAGTGACGCGCAGCATCAAGCTGCGCGCCGATGAGCGGCTGCGCAACTACCAATCAGGATTACGATGTTTCCTTGTTTCCCGCTCGCCTCCTTGGCGCGACGTGTTAGGATCACCATGTTTCCTGGATCGTAACAACGGCGCGCGTCGATCAGACCTGTCGCCGATTTCTTTGCTGCGACGCAGCGAAGCTCGGACAAGCGCGCCAAAAGGTGCCATCGGCTTACAGGGAGGAATAGCAATGCTCGACACCGCCCCCAACGGCAAGGTCTCCACGCTGCTCAGTATGCTCGACAGCGCCTTGAGCGCCGGCGACATCGACCGCGCGATCGATCTGTTTCAGACCGAATGCTACTGGCGCGACCTCGTCACCTTCACCTGGAACATCAAGACCATGGAGGGCAAGGACCAGGTCCGCGACATGCTCAAGGCGCGGCTCGCCGAGACCAAGCCGTCGAACTGGAAGATCGCCGATGGCGAGGACGCCTCCGAGGCCGACGGAATCATCGAAAGCTGGATCCAATTCGAAACCGCGGTCGCCCGCGGCTTCGGCCATCTGCGCCTGAAGGACGGCCGGATCTGGACCCTGCTGACCACCATGGTCGAACTCAAGGGATATGAAGAACCGCTCGGCTTCGACCGCCCGATGGGCGCCAAGCACGGCGTCGATCCCAACCGCAAGACCTGGAAGGAAGAGCGTGACGCCGAAACCGCCGAGCTCGGCTTCACGCGTCAGCCCTATTGCCTGATCATCGGCGGCGGCCAGGGCGGCATCGCGCTCGGCGCCCGGCTGCGCCAGCTCGGCGTACCGACCCTCATCATCGAAAAGAACGAACGTCCCGGCGACAGCTGGCGCAAGCGCTACAAGTCGCTCTGCCTGCACGATCCGGTCTGGTACGACCACCTGCCCTATCTGCCATTTCCTCCGAACTGGCCGGTGTTCGCGCCGAAGGACAAGATCGGCGACTGGCTGGAGATGTACACCAAGGTGATGGAGCTGAACTATTGGAGCTCGACCACCTGCAAGAAGGCGTCCTACGACGAAGCCGCCGGCGAATGGACCGTGGTGGTCGAGCGCGACGGCAAGGAGATTGTGCTGAAGCCGAAACAGCTGGTGCTCGCCACCGGCATGTCGGCCAAGCCCAACATGCCGACATTCGAAGGCATGGAGCTGTTCAAGGGCGATCAGCACCATTCCTCGCAGCATCCGGGGCCGGACAAATACAAGGGCAAGAAGGCGGTGGTGATCGGCTCCAACAATTCCGCGCACGATATCTGCGCGGCGCTGTGGGAAGCCGGCGCCGACGTCACCATG
This sequence comes from Rhodopseudomonas sp., assembly GCF_013377015.1. Taxonomy (GTDB): domain Bacteria; phylum Pseudomonadota; class Alphaproteobacteria; order Rhizobiales; family Xanthobacteraceae; genus JARJEH01. The sequence goes on from NZ_JACABA010000007.1 coordinate 42,262, forward strand.
GTGCAGCGTTCGAGCACCCACGTGGTGAAATCCGACTCGCTGATGGAATTGGGGCTGGCTGGCCTCTATTCCGAGCAGGCGGTGCGTTCCGGCATGACCACCGCCAAGGCCGATCTGATTTTCGCCTCGCTGCCCTACAAGATCCTGCACGAATTCCAGATCCCGGTTTACAACGCGATCCGCGAACGCGACGCCGATTTTTACAAGCGGCTCGAGCAGGCCGGGTTCATGCTCGACTACGGCGATGACGAGTCCGGCCTGTTCATGAAATATTTGCGCCGGGGCTCGGGCTACTACATCGATGTCGGCGCCTCGGAGCTGATCGCCAATGGCAGCATCCATCTCAAGAGCGGTGTCGACGTCAAACGCCTCACCGAGCATTCGGTGATTCTGAGCGACGGCACCGAACTCCCCGCCGACCTGGTGGTCTACGCCACCGGCTACGGTTCGATGAACGGTTTTGCCGCCGACCTGATTTCAAAGGACGTGGCGAACAAGGTCGGCAAGGTCTGGGGCCTCGGCTCGAATACCAGAAAGGACCCCGGCCCCTGGGAAGGCGAGCAGCGCAATATGTGGAAGCCGACGCAGCAGCCGGGACTTTGGTTCCACGGTGGCAATCTGCACCAATCGCGGCACTACTCGCAGTTCCTGTCGCTGCAAATCAAGGCGCGGATGGAAGGGATTCCGACGCCAGTGTACGGGCTGCAACAGGTGCATCATTTGGGGTGAGCGGGACCTGAGCGGAATCATTCCGACCTACACGGAGATCGTTCCGAACAACCCGGACTCGTTCACAGTGACGCCGATTGCGACCGATTCATGGAGCACCGAAGCGGGGGCGATGCACTCGATGCAGTACCAGTATTTCCCGCACGCCACCGGCACCGCGGCGCCGCCCTTGCCGGGCACGACCCGAACCGGCCTCGCGCGCACGCGCATCGCGACGCCATAGTAGAGCGCCGCCTGCAACAGTGTGTGAGCAGGAAGGCTTGAGCGAGTCCGCCCACCTGTGAACAATGCGGGCCAGGTCCGATCCCTGATCCAGCACAACGGAAGAACCGATGAGCACAAGCGCTGAGGGGAGAAGAACAGCCCTGGTCACAGGCGCCAATTCGGGCCTTGGCAAGGCCATCGCCGCGGCGTTGGCGGCTGAGGGAGCGCGCGTTGGCTTGGTGGTGCGCGACCGTGCGCGGGGCGAGAAGGCGCTAGAGGACATCCGCGCAACCACGGGCAGCGACGATCTCCATCTTTTCGTCGCCGATCTCGCCGACCAGTCAGCGATCCGCGCTTTGGCGCGTGCGGTACTCGAACGTTTCGAACATCTGCACCTGCTGGTGAACAACGCCGGCACAGCTTTCGCTGAGCGGCGGCTGAGCCCCGAGGGCATCGAGTGCGCGTTGGCCGTGAACCACCTCGGCCCGTTTCTCCTCACCAACCTGCTGCTGGATCTACTCAAAGCCAGCGCTCCGGCGCGGATCGTCAACGTCGGCACCCGCATCAACACGGCGCTGGATTTCGATGATCTGAACTGGGACCGGCGCCCCTACCGCATGATGCAGGCCTACGGCCAGTCCAAGCTCGGCAATCTGCATTTCACCTTCGAACTGGCGCGCCGGCTGCAGGGCAGCGGCGTGACCGTCAATTGCGTTTTTCCGGGCGTCTTCAAATCGAACCTCGGCGGCACCGATGGCGCCCAGGGCGTCTTCCTGAAGCTGTTCGCCCGGCTGCTGGGCTGGGCGATCCCTTCTCCCGAGCGGGCCGCGCGCCGCGTACTCTATGTCGCCAACGCCCCGGAGCTCGCGGAGGTGAGCGGCCAGTATTTCGGTAATCGCAAGATCCTCCCGGCGCCGGCGCAGACGCTCGACGCGCAAGCGAACCGCCGCCTGTGGCAAATCAGCGAAGTGCTGACGGCCGAGCCCGGACCGACGGGTCCGAGTTGCTGGAAACCGATCACCGCGCCGGTCGGCCAGCGGACAAGAAGGTAGGGCGCAATTGCGGAGCGTATTGTGCCAGATATGCGCTGGTTGGCGAAATACGCTGCGCTATTCCGCCAACGCGCTTGCGCCGGATATCGAATACAATCGGCTCATCGACGCCGGTCGCAGTCTTCTGCGCTCGGCCGCCGTCACCCCAGCATGTTCGGTCGGAACAGCGAACGCCGGCTGATGATCTCGCCGGACACCACGAAGACGCCGTCACCGGTGTAGTGCAGCGTCCGCGGATGCTTCGGCGTTGCTGCGACATGCGCCTTCACGACCTCGAAGATGAAGAAGTTGTACTTCTCGACCAGCGCGTCGTCGTGCAGTCGGCATTCGAAACTGGCGTGGCATTCGCCGATCAGCGGCGCGGCGACCTTTTCGGCCTTCTCCGCGGTGAGACCGAATTCCGCGAACTTGTCGATCTCGGCGCCGGACGTGTTGCCAATGCCCACCACGGTATCGGTCAGTGCCGTGGTCGGCAGGTTGATGACGCACGCGCGGCTGCGGCGAATCATCTCAAAACTATGGTTGCCGCTGGAGATCACGCAGCCGACCAGCGACGGCGTGAATTCCATCACGGTGTGCCAGCCCAGCGTCATGATGTTGGTCTTGCCCTGCCAGCACGACGACAGCAGCACGATCGGTCCGGGCTCCAGATAGCGCCGCACCTGGCTGACCGGGAAATCGGATTTTTGGGGAAGCCTGGTCATGATCGATTCCTCGCCGGCGCGGCTCGATAGTAATCAAAGCCCGCGGCACGGCCTATCGCCAACGAAACGTGCTGAGATGGCCGCGACATCAACGGAATGCGCGAGACTGTTTCGTTCTGCGGACCATGTGCCACGAGCGACAACTGATTTGCACCATCCTCGATGGCCCGCTACTCCAACGTGATACAAGGAAAAATTGCTGGCGCTGCGCGCGATTTTCTACTATTAGTTGCAACGCATTTCGAGTGGGAGCCTGTGATGAAACTTGCATCCTATAACGTCGAAAATCTTTTCATGCGCGCGCGGGCCCTCAGCGGCCCCGGATTTTCAGCCGAAGGCCGGCAGATCTTGAAGGCGCAAGCGGACATCAATGCCGTCCTGGGCAAGAACACCTACAGCAGCGCGGACAAGAAGAAGATCATCGAACTTCTCGATGTCCTCGGTTTGAAGAAATCCGACGACGGCAACTACGCCATCCTGCGTCAGAACCGTGGACATCTGCTCAAACGTCCCCCCAACAAGCCGGTCGAGGTGGTCGCCAATGGTCGCGACGACTGGATCGGCTGGGTCGATCTTGTGCTGGAACAGGTCAATGAAGAAGCGACCCGCAACACCGCGCGGGTCATCAAGATGCTTGATGCCGATGTTCTCGGCGTGGTGGAGGCAGAGAGTCGTCCGGCGCTGGTGCGATTCTGCCGCGACGTGATGCCGGCCGTCGACGGCACCGGCTACGATCATGTCATGCTGATCGATGGCAATGACGATCGGGGCATCGACGTCGGGCTGATGACCAGGAAGAAATTCAATATTGTTTCCATTGCCAGCCACGTCGACGACGAGGACGATGCCGGCGTGATCTTCAGCCGCGATTGTGCTCAGTTCGAGATCGAAACTGCCGAGGGCAACAAGCTGATCGTCCTGACCAATCACTTCAAGAGCAAGGGCTATGGAACGCAGTCGAGTTCGGACGCCAAGCGCAAACGCCAGGCCACGCGCGTGGCCACGATCTATCGACAACTCCGACAGAGCTACAAATACATCGCGATCATCGGCGATTTCAACGACACGCCCGACAGCGACGCGATCAGTCCGCTGTTCAGCCAGACCGGGCTGAAGGATATCAGCGAATGGCCGGGTTTCGACGATGGCGGACGCCCCGGCACGTTCAAGAACTGCGCGGCGTCGAACAAGATCGACTACATCCTGCTGTCACCGGACTTGTTCGCGAAAGCAACTGCAGGCGGGATCTTCCGCAAAGGAGTCTGGGGCGGCACCCACGGCACGCTGTTCGAACATCTCCCCGAGATCACCCGGGAAGTCGAGGCGGCCTCCGATCATGCGGCAATCTGGGCCGAACTGGACATTTAGGAGAGGCTCACTCCCACTCGATCGTCCCCGGCGGCTTGCAGCGCAGACGAGGAGGACATATCTTACCTCTGTCTTACTCAGTGGGAGATGGTTGATGGCCGCGACCGACAAATTGAAGACGACCGTCTCGACCAAGGGCCAGGTGATCTTGCCGAAGGCAATCCGCGAGCGACGGCAATGGACGTCGGGGACCCGGCTTGAGGTCGAGGACACTCCGGACGGCGTGCTGCTGCGGCAGGTGCCGCTGTTTCGCGAGACGCAGCCGAACGAGGTGTTCGCGTCGCTGCCCCACAAGGGCGCAGCGAAAACGCTCGCAGAGATGGACGCGGGGATCGCCATGGAAGCGCGACGACGTCATGCTCGGGATTGATACCAATCTGATCGTTCGCTACTTGACCGGCGATCATCCAAGGCAATCGGCCAAGGCGCGCGCGCTGATCGACAACAAGGACGTGTTCGTCTCCGCCACGGTGCTGCTGGAAACCGAATGGGTGCTGCGCAGCGTTTACGGCTTCTCGCCGTCGCAGATTTGCGCCGCGCTGCGCGGCTTCGCCGGCCTCGCCCGGGTCACGCTCGAAGACCCCGCCCTGATCGCCACCGCCCTCAACCGCGTCGAACGCGGCATGGACTTCGCCGATGCGCTGCATCTCGGCAGCGCCGAAGGCTGCGACGGGTTTGTGACGTTTGATCAGCGATTGATCAGGACGACGAAAGCGGCGGGGTTGATCGGCGTAAGAGCGCTATGACGACCGAACGACGAATGAAAGAGGGGGGCGCACAGTGGAGCATCTCTCGACGGCGATGCTATGTTTGGTGGGATACGTTAAGATGTTCCGCCCAACGCGCTGAGGAAACACCAATCATTGGGCGCAATTTTCAGCAATATCTTCGCGCTCAACTCACTGATCTTACGGGCTATACGTACGTCCCGATTTAATTAGATACGAACGCAATCGATCGATGGCAGTCAACAAGAACCAGCACTATGTACCGCGCGTCCATCTTAAGCCGTTTACACTTGATGGCGCGGGACTCGCGATAAACATCCTCAACATCGATCGCATGAAACCGATCGAGAATGCGCCGGTGAGGAGCCAGTGTTCCGGGGACTACTTCTACGGAAAGGATGAGCGCCTCGAACGCGCGATTAATTCCGTCGAAAGCCCATATGGAGAGGTCATACGCTTCCTTAGTGGCGATAATGCTGCCGTCAATCCGAAAATCCGTATCGTCATTCTGCGGTTTGTCTTGCTCCAACACATGCGAACTGAGGCGGCCTCACGCAAGGCGGCCGAGATGACTGCCGCCATGTTCGATGTGCCGGGATCCGATATTCCAATTCCCTCAATGCAGGAGGCGATGAAGATCGCGGTCCAGACCGCGATGATTCATTTCGCTGATAGCATGTCAATCGTCGACGATTTGAAGGTCTGCATCGCGAGAAATCGCACCGACCGGCAGTTCGTTACCTCGGATGACCCCGCCGTTCTGACAAACCGATTGCATCTTCAGCGCCGCCATAAGGGACTGCGGAGCTTTGGCGTTAAGACGGCCGGCGCGGTCTTTCTTCTCCCACTTTCACCCAGCCTCTGCGCCATCGTGTACGACTCCGCCATTTATCACACCTTGCAACGTGCCGGCTGGATCGACGTGATACACAAAGCGGACGTCGATGCAATTAACGAGCATCAGATACTGAACTGCATGGCGAATCTGTACTATCGGGATTGGGATGAACGAAATCAGCTCTTGCAGCAGGTTCTCGCGCGCAGGCACCTCAGGCCGGAGCGACGGCACACTATCGTGCACGCGGCGCTAGACTACACGACGGAGCGGGGAAGCCGTTACGTCGTAAAGGAAATCACGGACCTTCGAGATGAGGAAGAGGTGCTGACACACGTTAAGACCAATCATCCGGCGCCGTCCTCCTGGCCGTCCTTTTTGCGCTTCCGTCCCGATGCAAAGGCCTATTCCAACAACACAGGCGCCGGATTGACACGTAAGTGGTGCCTCGAACAAGGCTTCGTGACCGGGCGGGGCTATCAAAAAGTCCGTATTTGAACAGGACCGCGAGTGTCGGGATAAACGCTGGCGTGGGAAGCATTTTCCGGACCATCGACCGCTGCGCGAACGAAGTCCGGCCCAGTTGGAAAGCATGAGTTTCGCCTCCGGCCCAAAGATGGGCCGTGGTTATGTTGTCAGCGCGTTAGCCCTCACTCCCACTCGATCGTTCCCGGCGGCTTCGACGTGATGTCGTACACCACCCGATTGACGCCCTTGACCTCGTTGATGATCCGCGTCGCGGTCGCGCCCAAAAAGCTCATTTCGAAGCCGTAGAAATCCGCCGTCATGCCGTCGGTCGAGGTCACGGCGCGGAGGCCGACGACGTATTCGTAGGTGCGGCCGTCGCCCATCACGCCGACGGTCTTCACCGGCAGCAGCACGGCGAACGCTTGCCAGATCTTGTCGTAGAGGCCGGCCTTGCGTATCTGGTCGATATAGACCGCGTCGGCGTTGCGCAGGATTTCCAGCTTCTCCTCGGTGATCTCGCCGGGGCAGCGGATCGCGAGGCCCGGTCCGGGGAACGGATGGCGGCCGACGAAGATGTCCGGCAGGCCGAGTTCGCGGCCGAGCACGCGGACCTCGTCCTTGAACAATTCACGCAACGGCTCGACCAGCTTCATCTTCATGCGTTCGGGCAGGCCGCCGACATTGTGGTGCGACTTGATCGTCACCGACGGCCCGCCGGTGAACGACACGCTTTCGATCACGTCGGGATACAGCGTGCCCTGCGCCAGGAAATCGGCGCCGCCGATGGTCTTGGCCTCGGTATCGAACACGTCGATGAACAGCCGCCCGATGGTCTTGCGCTTCAGTTCCGGATCGCTGACGCCGGCGAGTTCGCCGAGAAACAGTTTTGCCGCGTCCACATGCACCAGCGGGATGTTGTAGTGATGCCGGAACAGGTCGACGACGGTCTTGCCCTCGTCCTTGCGCAGCAACCCGTGATCGACGAACACGCAGGTGAGCTGATCGCCGATCGCCTCGTGGATCAGCACTGCCGCCACCGCGCTGTCGACGCCGCCGGAGAGCCCGCAGATCACCTTGCCGTTGCCGACCTGGGCGCGGATCTTGTCGATCGCTTCCTCGCGGAATGCCCGCATGGTCCAGTCGCCGGTGAGACCAGCGACCTTGCGGACGAAATTGCGCAGCAGTTTGGCGCCGTCGGGCGTATGCACCACCTCGGGGTGGAACTGCATCGCGTAGAATTTGCGGACGTCGTCGGCGATCACCGAGATCGGCGAACCCGGCGCTTTCGCCACGGCGCGAAACCCCTCGGGGAGTTTGGTGACGCGGTCGCCATGGCTCATCCAGACGTCGTATTTGCCGCCCTTCTCCCAGACCCCGTCGAACAGCGCGCAATCGTCGGTGATCTCGATCTGGGCGCGGCCGAATTCGCGGTGATGGCCGGCTTCGACGGTGCCGCCGAGCTGCTGCGCCATCGTCTGCTCGCCATAGCAGATTCCGAGCACCGGCACGCCGGCGGTGAGGATCGACAGCGGCGCGGTCGGAGCATTGTCGTCCAGCACCGAGGCCGGGCCGCCGGACAGGATGACGGCCTTCGGCTTCATTGCGGCAAATGCGGCTTCCGCCTTGTTGAACGGCACGATCTCGGAATAGACCCCCTCCTCGCGCACCCGCCGCGCGATCAGCTGGGTCACCTGACTGCCGAAATCGACGATCAGAATCTTGTCATGCGCCGCCGCGACATGCGGCGACGGATCGGACGGCGGAACGGTGGTTTTGCTGGAAGCTGTCATGGCAAGGAATTACGCGACTGGGGGGGCGCTCGCAACCCTGAAAAGCGCGCTCCGTCATGGCGAGGAGCGCAGCGACGAAGCCATCCAGGCTGAGCCCGCGGCTCTGGATTGCTTCGCTGCGCTCGCAATGACGCCGTGCTAGCTGCCCTGCCTTCGCAGCACGCTGACGAAAAACCCGTCGGTTCCGGTCCGCCGCGGGGTCATCAGCAGCCCCTCGTCGGACGGCCAGGTCGCGGCCAGGAAGCCGTCGGCCTTGTCCCACAGCGCCGCGGCGACCTGCGCCGGCGGCACCACGGAAAATTCCGGATGCCTCGCCACGAAGCCGCGGATCTGCGCGCCGTTCTCCTTGGCCAGCACCGAGCAGGTCACATAGGCGATCCGCCCGCCGGGCTTGACCAGCGGCACCGCGCGATCCAGCACAGCGATCTGGTCGTTCTGCCGTACCTCCAGCGCGCCGGGGCGCATCCGCCATTTGGCGTCAGGGTTCCGGCGCCAGGTGCCGGTGCCGGTGCACGGCGCGTCGATCAGCACCAGGTCGGCGGAGGCGTAGATATCGGCCAGCGTGTCGTTTGGCCCCTTCGGGGTGCGGATGTCGCAATTATGCACGCCGGCGCGCGACAGCCGCTCATAGATCGGCGCCAGCTGCCGTTTGTCGGAATCGGTGGCGATCAGCCTCCCCTTGCCCTGCATCATCGCCGCCAGTGCCAGCGTCTTGCCGCCGGCGCCGGCACACAGGTCGATCACCTGCTCGCCGGGCTTGGCGCCGGACAGCAGGGCGGCGAGTTGCGAGCCCTCGTCCTGCACCTCGATCGCGCCCTTGATGAAATCCTCCTCGGAATGCACCCCGGGATTGCGAGCGTCGGCGCCGAGATCGATCCGCAGCCCGATCGGCGACCATGGCGTCGGGTGCGCGCCGAGATGCGCCAGCGAGCCCAGGATCTTGTCGCGCTTGGCCTTCAGCGTGTTGACCCGCAGGTCGAGCGGCGCCCGGCTGGCCATCGCGGTGGCCTCGGCCACGCGCTGATCGCCGAACACTTCGGCCAGCGCGCCGTCGAGCCATTCCGGATAGTCGCCGGCGATGTGCGGCGGCGCGTCGTCCAGCGTGCGCGACGCCAAGGCGGCGTGCTCGGCGTCGGACAACGGCGCCGGCGCGAAGCGGCCGCCGTCGCACAGCGCCGCGATCGCCTCGACATCGATGCCGCGCTCGACCTTGAGCATGCCGAGCACGCGCGCACGGGGGCTGTCGCTGTCCATGATCCAGGCGCTGGAGGCGCGGCGGCGCAGCACGTCCCAGATCAAGCCGGCGATCGCGGCGCGGTCGCCGGAGCCGGCGTAACGATGCGCGGTGCCCCATTCCTTCAAGGCCTTGGCGGCCGGAATCCGCTGGGTGTCGATGGCGTCGATCAGATCGATGGCTGCGGACAGCCGGGCGGCAGGAGTCATGAACGTCTTTCGGTCAGAATGGAGCGGCGCAGCGACGTCGTCAGATCAGCAGCAGGATGCGCAGCGCGAAATAGACCCACATCGCCAGCAGCACCAGGGCGCCGGCCAGATAGGCCATCGAACGGTTCCCGGAGCCGTTTGCGGTGACGAACATGCCGGCATGGACGAACCGCGTCACCACGAACACCCACGACAACAGCACGATCACCAGGTCGGCATGCCGCAGCGGCAGCGCGATCGCGATCAGTACGTAGAACAATACCGCGAGTTGCTGCGGATCGAACAGCACGTCGTCCACGGCCCCGCCGCTTCCGCCCGAGCCGCCCTGTTTGCGCTGGGCAAAATGGCTCCGCAACAGCAGAACCAGGGTCAGCGTAACCAGCACGAACACCGGCAGCAGTATCATCTGAACCGACATTGAGGCCTCCCGTGGCGGCGTTGCGGACCCCGCTATAGCGAGCGCGTCCGGCAATGACAATCGATCCCGGCCGGCCGCCTTGAACCTTCGGCCGCGCGGCCGCGACCTAGGCTTGAAAAGTTCCCGTCGTGTTGGGGCCGGAGCCCCGCGGTGGAGCGATGACCTATATCGGTTCAGGATTGACGACCATGATCGACGCGCTGGGCGGCGGCATCACAGACCTTGTCACCACCATCGGCAGGGTCGCGGGACTGTCGGCCGACGGCCCGGACAGCTGGGCTGGGCTTGCGACGTCGGCGCTGGCGGGCGCCGCCGCGGCGCTCGCCGTCGCCATCGCGCTCACCTTGTATTTTCGCAGCGGCTATCGCTCGACCCGCGACGTGGTGAAACACGGCGCCGCCACCGTCGCGGCGCTCGCGCTGCTCGCCTTCGCGGCCTCCGACATGCGACACGCCGCGCTGGATTATCTCGGCATCAATCCGAACAAGCCGGCGGTCGAGTTCGAAATCCGGCTGCCGCCGGCGGCCGCGCTGGCGGCGGCCACGGGCGACACCCAGATCGAATTGCACACCGACCGCAACCAGACCATCGCGCAACTAAAAGCCGTCGGATCGTCCGATGCCGGCCGCAACATCCTGCGAGGATCGGTGCCGCTCGACTTCCGTACCAGGGACCGGATGGTCATTCTCAGCCTGCCCGGTCAGGGCCAGCATTTGTTCAAGTTGCGGCTGGCCGCCAATCCGAGTCGCTCCGCGGCATTCGGCCCGTGGCACCTGGCCGATCGCGTCGAGGCATCGCCGCCGACCGCACCGGACGACAGCTACGCGATCCGCTACCGGGTGATGTAAGCGCCGCACACCGTGCGTTTGTTTTCTTGAGGACGGGCTCGGGGCTGATCGGATCAGGCTGGCGATAGCTAGGCCTGAAAGATCAGGCACGTCGTCGTGCCATGGGCCAGCAGCCGTCCCATGCGATCGGTGACTCGGCCTTCGGCAATGCCGATTCGGCGACCGCAATTCACCACCACGCCCTCTGCGTTGACCGGGCCCGTTTCGGGCGTGATCGGTCGCACCAGCGATATCTTGAACTCTACGGTGGTCTGACCGACGCCCTTTTCCAAAGTCGACTGGATGGCGAGGCCCATGCAGCTATCAAGCAGCGTCGCCGCAAGGCCGCCATGCACCGTGCCTGCGGGGTTGAGGTGAGTCCCATTCGGCTCGACAGCAACGACGACGCGCCCGCTCGCAGCCTCGATCACATCATAGCCCAGCGTCTTGGCGATCGTATTGAGCGGCAGCGTGCCGTCGACGAGCCCTTGAACAAACTCCAGTCCACTCATCTCCTTCTGCCTATCGGCGCTGACGGTGCCAAATGTCTTGCTGGTGCTACGGTTCGCCATCGGTCGACTCCACGATCGTTTGCACAGAATGAAAGTGGCCGCTCAATTGCAGCCACATCGTCGGTCGCATTTTGTCTAGCATCGACCGCGTGATCTGGCTGGCAGGTTTCAGACTCGATCAATCATGCGACGCCGCGTTAACGGCGCGTACTTCCATCCGAGGCATGACGTCCAATTGTCCGCGCACGTCGTCGGGTCCGGATCGAGGTTGGCGACTGCCCGTACACGTCAACAAATGTCGCATTGAAGCTGCGGGTGCTGGCGAAACCGGAGCGCGCGGCGATCTCGGTCATGGGCAGATCGGTGCTATCCAGCAACCGCTTGGCGCGCTGCACACGGCATGTTCTCGCCACGGCCATTGGGCTCGATCCAAGATATGCTTGAAACAGACGACACAGGTGGCGTTCGCCGATGCCGAGCTTGTCAGCCAATCCTCCGACCGGCCCCCTATCCAGCGCCCCGGCCTGGATCAATCGCAGCGCGCGCCCGACGGTCGTCCGTGTTCCGTTCCATGCCGGCGAGAAGGGCGCCGTCTCCGGCCGGCACCGGAGGCATGGCCGGAAGCCGTCACGCTCCGCCGCGGCTGCGCTCGAATAGAAGCTCACATTGCATGACAGCGGTTGCGCAGGACAGATCGGCCGACAGTAGATTCCCGTCGTGGCGACGGCAGTGAAGAACACGCCATCTAAAGCCCGGTCGCGTTGTCGCCGCGCCCTGTCGCAAGTGTTGAAGTCAAGCATGCCGGCTCCCAGCGCCGAATGGTGAATGCTCCCGAGCCGTTGCGACCGCGGTCACAGCCGGCTTTCTTTGCTACGGTCAAGCGCTTCGCTCGACAACATCAGTGAGCGCATATCGCTCCTGAAGCGATCTGAAGATAAGGCTGGCGTTGCGCGCTTACAGCGACCCGCGCGCCCATCTCATTCGCTGCTTCTCAGCACGCGACCGTCCATCACCGCATGCGGCATGCTTGTCCGCCACCAGCGGTGAAAGCATAGACCGCCCAGCGGCGCCACCCTTGCATTTCCGGTCGGCCGGCGCCGACGCTAGCCGTCGAAGCTGTTGTCCGGCCCGACCTGGACCAGCTGCTTGCCGAAATTGGCGCCCTTCAACAGGCCGATGAAGGCTGCCGGCGCGCCGTCGAGGCCCTCGGTGACGAATTCGCGGTGCTTGATCTGGCCCTCGCGCAGCCAGCCCGACATGTCGCGCAGGAAGTCGCCATGACGCGCGGCGAAATCGCTGACGATGAAGCCGCGAATGGTCAAACGCTTGGTCAGCACGTTGCGCATCAGCGCGCTGGCCCATTTCGGCGTGGTCGGCGCGGTGTCGTTGTATTGCGCGATCAAGCCGCACACCGGCATCCGGGCGAAGGCGTTGAGCAGCGGGAACACCGCTTCGAACACCGCGCCGCCGACGTTCTCGAAATACACGTCGATTCCCTTCGGGCAGGCCGCCATCAGTTTGGCCGCGAGATCCGGGTCGCGGTGATCGACGCAGTCGTCGAAGCCGAGTTCGTTCTTGACGTAGTCGCACTTGTCCTTGCCGCCAGCGATGCCGACCGCGCGCGCGCCCTTGATCTTGGCAATCTGGCCCACCGCCGAGCCGACCGCACCGGACGCCGCGGCCACCACCACGGTCTCGCCTTCCTTCGGCTGGCCGATGTCCAACAGCCCCGTATAGGCGGTCATCCCCGGCATGCCGAGCACGCCGACCGCGGTCGAGATCGGACCGAGCGCCGGATCGATCTTGCGCAGGCCCTTGCCATCCGCCAGTGCGTAGGACTGCCAGCCGGAATGCGACAACACGAAATCGCCCTTGGCGAAATTCGGATTGTGCGAGGCCACGACCTCGCAGACCGTGCCGCCTTCCATCACGCCGCCGACCGGCACCGGCTGGGCATAGGACGGCCCCTCGCTCATCCGGCCGCGCATATAGGGATCGAGCGACAGCCAGATGGTGCGCAGCAAGACCTGGCCCTCGCCCGCGGTCGGGATGGCGTAGTCCTCGACCCGGAAGTCCGACAGTTTCGGCTCGCCCATCGGGCGGGCGGCGAGAACGACGCGTTTGGCCAATGCCGACATGGAAGTTTCCTCTGGTTTTGGTTTTGGTTTTGACGATTGAAGCACGGCGCGCAGCGCACCGAAAGCACGGAACGTCAGGCGGTGATCTTGGCCAGCGCCGTCTCGAACGCCGCTGCTGCGTTCGGCAGGTCCCTGAAGGCAAGACCGCTGTCGGCCGACTGCTTCTGTTCCGGCGTCGCGGTCGGACGGATCTCGGCGATCGGCTTGCCGCCGTCCAGCAAAGCACGCGGCGCGATGACGTGAAACTCATGCGCCTCGAGCGGCTGGTCCTTCAGCAGGAAGACGCTCAGCGACACGATGTCGGCGCCGCGCCGATAGGAGATGTAGCGATCGATCGCCACCGAGCCGTCGCGCTGCATCCCGCCGAGTTTGGCAAAGCCCTTGGCGTCCAGCAGCCGGTGCGCCTTGAAGCCCTTCACGCCGGCCGAATGTGCCTTCGCGGTCTCTTCCGAAAGGTCATATGTCGCCGCCAGGGCGGTGCCGACCGCGGCGAGTTCGCCCGCCATCTGGTGTTCAAATTCCTTGACCTCGGTGCGCGGCTTCGGCCCCTTGCGCGGCTTGGCGGCGTCGCGGGTTTCGAGTGCGGTCTTGCACTTCTCGATCACCTCGGTGGCGGATTTGCGCTCGGCGTTGACCAGCAGTGTCTTCAGATCCTTGTCTGAAAGCGCGGCGATCCTGTCGTCTGTCCAGTCAACCATAATGTCCAATGTTCTTTTCTGAAGGAAAGGGCTTACGCGCCGCCCGGATAGTTCGGGCTTTCGCGGGTGATAGTGACGTCGTGGACGTGGCTTTCGCGCAGGCCCGCGCCAGTGATGCGGACGAATTCCGCCTTGTCGTGAAACTCGGTCAGGTTCTTGGCGCCGACATAGCCCATCGCGGCGCGCAGGCCGCCTGCGAGCTGATGCATCACATTGCCGACCGGGCCCTTGTACGGCACCTGGCCCTCGATGCCTTCCGGCACCAGCTTCAAGGTGTCCTTGATGTCCTGCTGGAAGTAGCGGTCGGCCGAGCCGCGCGCCATCGCGCCCACCGAGCCCATGCCGCGATAGGCCTTGTAGGACCGGCCCTGCCACAGGAACACTTCGCCCGGGGTTTCGTCGGTGCCGGCGAGCAATGAGCCGACCATCGCGATATCGGCGCCGGCCGCCAGCGCCTTGGCGAGGTCGCCGGAAAACTTGATGCCGCCGTCGGCAATCACCGGGATGTCGGCCTTCTTCGCCGCCTCGACCGCGTCCATGATCGCGGTCAGCTGCGGCACGCCGACGCCGGCGACGATCCGGGTGGTGCAGATCGAACCCGGGCCGATCCCGACCTTGATCGAGTCGGCGCCGGCATCGATCAGCGCCTGGGCGCCGTCGCGGGTGGCGATGTTGCCGGCGATCACCTGCACGGCATTCGACAGTCGCTTGATCCGGTTGACCGCCTCCAGCACCCGCGAGGAATGGCCATGCGCGGTATCGACCACGATGACGTCGACGCCGGCCTCGATCAGCGCCTCGGTGCGCTCGAAGCCGCCCTCGCCGACCGTGGTCGCCGCAGCGACCCGCAAGCGGCCCTGCGAATCCTTGCTGGCCAGCGGATGCGCGACCGCCTTCTCCATGTCCTTGACGGTGATCAGGCCGACGCAGCGATACTGATCGTCGACTACCAAAAGCTTTTCGATGCGATGCTTGTGCAGCATCCGCTTGGCTTCGTCCTGGCTGACGCCCTCGCGCACCGTGACCAGGTTTTCGTGGGTCATCAGTTCGGAGATCTTTTGCGCCGGATCGGTGGCAAAGCGGACGTCGCGGTTGGTCAAAATCCCGACCAGCTTGCCGGGGACGCCCTTGCTGGCGCCGGTCACCACCGGAATCCCGGAAAAGCCATGCTGAGTCATCAGCGCCATGGCGTCGGCGAGCTGGGCGTCGGGACCGATGGTGAGCGGATTGACCACCATGCCGGATTCGTATTTTTTCACCTGCCGGACCTGGGCGGCCTGGCCGTCGACGTCGAAATTGCGGTGGATCACGCCGATGCCGCCGGCCTGCGCCATCGCGATCGCCATCCGCGCTTCGGTCACGGTGTCCATCGCCGAGGCGATGATCGGAATATTCAGCGGGATCGCGCGGGTGATGCGGGAGCGGATATCGGCTTCGGAGGGCAGGATGTCCGACAGACCCGGCTTCAGCAAAACGTCATCGAACGTAAAGGCTTCGCGAAAACCCTGAAATCCGTTTACTAACGCCATTCGCCAACTCCGTTCAGCGGCTGATCTGCCGCGCTGGACCTCAAGCGATGGGCGGACCATTCGGCGCCGCGGGGCGTCGCCGTCGAATCAAGGCCCATCGATGGGGTTGGCGGTGGTCGATAGCATGCGAGGATGACGAATCAAAGGGGCTGGGCGGCATCGGCTCCGGAATTACGCGGATCGCTGGTCACACCGTTGAAACTGCACCAAATCCAACGCGCTAGCGCGGATAGCCCGGCGGCGGGCCGTGCTGTCGGATCGCATCCACGACCTCGCGATGCATCCGCTTTTCGCGTTCCATCCGCACCGCGATCAGCGCATGGAGTGACGGCAGCAGCAGCAGCGGGTGGAAAATCAGCCCCAACACGATGCAAACTACCAGCAGAACCAGGTTGAAGACGGCCGACAGCGGCTGGCCGTTCAGCAGCAGGCCAAGCGGTGGCAGGAAGGCGGCGAGCAGATAGATCATCGGTGGAACTCCGTATGGTCACGCAGGATTTAGGTGCCGGCCGCCGTTCCGCAATAGCCGCCGGCGGTTCGGGGTGTTACAGCGCAACTCCCGCCCTGCCCGCCGCGCCCGAACAATCAAAAAAATACCCGATGACCAAAGAACGCCTGATTCCGCTGATCGTGGCCGCGGCGCTGTTCATGGAAAACATGGACGCCACGGTGATCGCGACCTCGCTGCCGGCGATCGCCGCCGATATCGGCACCAGCCCGCTCACCCTGAAACTCGCAATCACCTCTTATCTGCTTTCGCTGGCGGTGTTTATTCCGGCGTCGGGGTGGACCGCCGATCGCTTCGGCGCGCGCGCGGTGTTCAGCATCGCCATTGCGGTGTTCATGGTCGGCTCGATCGGCTGCGCCCTGTCCGGCTCGGTCAGCGATTTCGTGATCGCGCGGATATTGCAGGGAATCGGCGGCGCGATGATGACGCCGGTCGGCCGCCTGGTGCTGCTGCGCTCGATCGACAAGAGCGCGCTGGTCAATGCGATGGCCTGGATGACAATGCCGGCGCTGATCGGCCCCGTGATCGGGCCGCCGCTCGGCGGCTTCATCACCACCTATTTCTCCTGGCACTGGATCTTCCTGATCAACATCCCGATCGGGCTGCTCGGGATCTTTCTGGCGCTGCGCTACATCGATCCGATCCGCGGCGAGGTACGCGAGCGGTTCGACCTCTACGGCCTGGTGCTGGCCGGGATTGGCCTGGCCGGCATCGCCTTCGGGCTGTCGGTCGCAGGCCTCAATCTGCTGCCCTGGCCGATCGTGGCGTCGCTGATCGGGATCGGCTGCATCGCGATGACGCTGTACCTCATCCACGCCCGGCGGACCGCCTCGCCGGTGCTGGATTTCTCGCTGCTGCGGCTGGCGACGCTGCGCGCCAGCATCATCGGCGGCTTCCTGTTCCGGCTCGGGATCGGCGCGCTGCCGTTCCTGCTGCCGCTGTTGATGCAGATCGGCTTCGGGCTGACGCCGTTCCAGTCGGGTCTGGTGACGTTCGCCTCCGCCGCCGGCGCGATGGGGATGAAGACGCTGGCGGCGCGGATCATCCGCACCTTCGGCTTTCGCAACATCATGACCGTCAACGCGCTGGTCAGTTCGGTGTTTCTCGCCGCCTGCGCGCTGTTCACCCCGGCGACGCCGCTGCTGCTGATCATGATCATCCTGGTGGTCGGCGGCTTCTTCCGCTCGCTGCAGTTCACCGCGATCAACACCGTGGCCTTCGCCGAGGTCGAGCAGGCGCAGATCAGCCGCGCCACCACGCTGGTCAGCGTCAACCAGCAGTTGGCGATTTCCGCCGGCGTCGCGATTGGCGCGTTCTCGGTGGAAACCACCATGGCGCTGCATCATTCTGCGGCGCTGTCGGCGGCCGATTTCGGCCCGGCCTTCATCGTGGTAGCAGTGCTCGCGGCAATTTCGGCGTATTTCTTCTGGCAGATGCCGGACGACGCCGGGCACGAGATTTCGGGCCGCAAGGCGATCGAGATTTCCAGCCGCAAGGGCGTCGAGCAAGCCGCCGCCAAGGCGGCCAGCGAAGGCACCGAGGACGCACGCGATCAGCGGCTGTGACGATGACGCTACCGCATCACACCGATCTAGTGACACCCGTTGTTCGAATGCTGCTGCTGATCGCTGTGCCGCACCGCCAGCCTGAGTGTATCCCGGCATTTCGGGCAGCGAAAATGCGGGACGTCGAAGTTGGCATTGGGATGATCGACCTCGACGAGTTCGCGATCGACGCCGCACGCGCGACACATAGGAGTTGGAAAGTCCATTGATCAAACCGACTCGTTGAGGAAAAGCGGTGCAGCATATTTGAAGGAGCAAATTAGTTAGTTTGTAGTCCGATACCCGCCGCAAAATAATTAACGCGCCTTAACCACACTGCAATTCGTTTGCAGTCGCCAGCGCGGATCAATCAGGCCGAAGGCTCTTCGGCCCGTTCCGCCGCCACGCCCCTGAACCCCATCGCCAGCACATAGCGCTCCGACGAATCCTTGCGGCTGGCGGCCGGTTTGACGTGCTTCACTGTGGTGAAGTCGCGCTTCAGCTGGGTCATCAGCGTGGCGTCGGCGCCGCTCTGGAACACCTTGGCGACGAAGGTGCCGCCGGGCTTCAACACGTCGCTGGCGAACGCCGCGGCCTCCTCGACCAAGCCGATGATGCGCAATTGATCGGTCTTGCGGTGGCCGGTGGTGTTGGCGGCCATGTCGGACAGCACCACGTCGACCTTGCCGCCGGTCATCGCCAGCAGTTTGGCCGGCGCGCCGTTCTGCAGGAAATCCATCTGCGCGAAGGCGACGCCGGGAATTTCCGGCATCTCCAGCAGATCGATCGCCACCACCTTGCCGCGACCGTCGGCGGCCCCGATCCGCTTGGCCGCAATCTGGCTCCAGCCGCCCGGCGCCGCGCCGAGGTCGACCACCGAGATGCCGACCTTCAGGAAATGGTGCTTGTCGTCGATCTCGATCAGCTTATAGGCCGCGCGCGAGCGCAGGCCGTCGCGCTTGGCCTGCAACACATAAGGGTCGTTGAGCTGCCGTTCGAGCCAGAGCTTCGACGACAGCTTCAGCCTGCCGGCGCTCTTGACCGTGACGCGCAGTCGTCCGGTGGTGTCTTTTGCCATGATTTCTTGCTTGTGAATGGGGAACCGGCGCGATGCTTAGCACATACGGACGCGAAACGGGCGGGTTTAAGCGACGCCCAGCACGCCGTCCTCGCGCATCATTTCCACCAGCATCCCCTCCCGCAGGCCGCGGTCCGCCACCCGCAACCGCTGCAGCGGGAACGCGGCGCGGACCGCGTCGAGAATCGCGCAGCCCGCCAGCACCAGATCGGCGCGTTCGCTGCCGATGCAGTGGTTCTGCGCGCGCTCGTGATAGCTCATGCCGCGCAGCCGGGTGATGGTGGCGTCGAGATCGCCGGCGCTCATCCAGATGCCGTCGATCCGGCGGCGGTCGTATCGCACCAGATCGAGATGCAGCCCCGCCAGCGTCGTCACTGTGCCCGAAGTGCCGAGCAGATGCATGCCGGCAAGGTCGCCGCCATGTTCCGCGGCGAACGGCGCGACATACATCGCGACCTCGTTGACCATCGTCGCATAGGAGTCCGCGGTCACCACCTTGCCGCCGAAATGCTCGGCCAGCGTCACCACGCCGAGCGGGATCGACATCCAGGCCCTGATCCGCGGCGCGCCATCGGGATCGCGCTCGATCCGCACCAGCTCGCTGGAGCCGCCGCCAATATCGAACAGGATCGCGCCCCGCCCATTCGGATCGATCAGGGGCGAGCAGCCGATCACCGCCAGCTTGGCCTCGGTCTCGCGATCGATCACCTCGAGCTTGATCCCGGTGGCGTGCTGCACCCGCTCGCAGAACTCGTTGGCATTGGAGGCCGCCCGGCAGGCCTCGGTCGCGATCAACCGCAGCCGCCGCGCCTTGCGGGTGCGGATCTTGTCGCGGCAGATCCCGAGCGCTGAGATCGCACGCGCCAAAGCGGCGTCGGAGATCTTGCCGGTCGCGGCCATCCCCTCGCCCAGCCGGATGATCCGCGAGAACGAATCCACCACGCGAAAACCGTCGCTGGTGGGGCGGGCGATCAGCAGCCGGCAATTATTGGTGCCGAGGTCGAGCGCGGCATAGACGCCGTCGCCGATCGGCGCCGCCATCGGCTGCTCTTCCCCCGTGATCGCAACAATCGCCTGCGGCGGATCTCCGCGCGGCAAGGTGCCGTCGCGCAGCCGCGTATCGTCATTCATCTAAATCTGTCTTTCCGTGGCCAACGGCCGACGTCGAATATCCATTCACGGAAAGTTTAGCAGCGCATCGGCGCGGCGCAAGCCACCGCACACGCCGCATGCCCAATCATGCGTTGTCGTTCGGACGTTGCTGCGTTATCTGGAAACAACGACAAAAAACCGCCGAATGACACGGCTTTTCGCAAAATTCCCACTTTTTGGATTTGGCAATGCAGGATCACACCTCGGCTTCGTCTTTGGACAACGCTATTGCGCTGCAAAAATTCGGCGTTGGACAGCCGGTTCGGCGCAAGGAAGACGACACGCTGGTGCGCGGCAAGGGCAAATACACCGACGATTTCAACCTGCCCGGCCAGCTCTTTGCCGCGATCGTGCGCAGCCAGCACGCCCACGGCGTGATCCGCGGCATCGACATCACGGCCGCCCTCGCGATGCCAGGCGTTCGCGGAGTCTGGACCGGCACCGATCTGGCGGCGGCCAATTTCGGCCCGTTCACCTGCGGGCTGCCGCTGAAGAACCGCGACGGCTCGCCACTGAAGCAGACCAACCGGCTGCCGCTGATGACCGACAAGGTGCGCTTTGTCGGCGATCCGGTGGCGTTCGTGGTCGCCGAAACCCTGGCGCAGGCGCGCGACGCCGCCGAGGCCGTCGAACTCGACATCGAGCCGCTGCCCGCGGTGACCGACGCCGAAGCGGCCGCCCAGCCCGGCGCGCCGCAGCTCTACGATCACATCGAAAACAACGTCGCGCTGGATTATCACTATGGCGACGCCGCCGCGGTCGACGCCGCCTTCGCCGCCGCGGCCCACGTCACCAAGCTCGACATTACCAACACAAGGGTCGCGGTGGTGGCGATGGAGCCGCGCGCGGCGCTGGCGTCCTACGACAAGGCCGCCGAGCGCTACACCATCCAGGTGCCGACCCAGGGCGTCTCCGGCAACCGCGCCAATCTGGCCAAGAATCTCGGCGTGCCGAACGACAAGGTGCATCTGCTCACCGCCAATGTCGGCGGCTCGTTCGGGATGAAGAACATCAACTACCCCGAATACATGTGCATCCTGTTCGCCACGAAGCTGCTGGGCAAGCCGGTGAAATGGACCGACGAACGCTCCACCGCGTTCCTGTCCGACAGCCATGGCCGCGGCCAGCAGATCCATGCCGAACTGGCGCTCGACGCCGACGGCAAGTTTCTGGCGCTGCGGATTTCGGGCCACGGCAATCTCGGCGCCTACATCACCGGCGTGGCGCCGTCGCCGCTGTCGCTCAACACCGGCAAGAACATCTCCAGCGTCTACCGCACGCCGCTGCTGGCGGTCGATATCAAATGCGTCGTGACCAACACCACGCTGATGGGCGCCTATCGCGGCGCCGGCCGGCCCGAGGCCAATTACTACATGGAGCGGCTGATCGACCGCGCCGCCGAGGAGATGGGGATCGACCGGCTGACGCTGCGCAAGCGCAATTTCGTCAAATCGGCGCAGATGCCGTTCAAGGCCTCGTCCGGCGTGACCTATGACAGCGGCGATTTCGCCGGCGTGTTCGCCAAGGCGCTGGAGCTGTCCGACCATGCCGGCTTCGCCAGGCGCAAGAAGGAGAGCCGCAAGGCCGGCAAGCTGCGCGGCATCGCGGTCGGCAGCTATCTCGAGGTTACCGCCCCTCCCGGCCCCGAACTCGGCAAGATCGTGTTCGAGGCCGACGGCGGCGTGAAGCTGATCACCGGCACTCTGGATTACGGCCAGGGCCACGCCACGCCGTTCGCGCAGGTGTTGTGCGCCGAGCTCGGCGTGCCGTTCGACAGCGTCAGGCTGGAGCAGAGCGACAGCGACATCGTCCACAGCGGCAGCGGCACCGGCGGGTCGCGCTCGATCACCGCCACCGGCATGGCGATCGTGGAATCCGCCGCCCTGATCAGCGCCAAGGGCAAGCTTGCGGCGGCGCATCTGCTGGAGACTTCGGAGGCCGACATCGAGTTCGCCGGCGGCCGCTTCACCGTCGCCGGCACCGACCGCAGCATCGACATCATCGAGCTGGCGAAACGCGTGCGCGAAGGCAAGATGCCGGACGGCGTGCCGTCGTCGCTCGACGTCGACCATACCGTCAAAGAAATCCCCTCGACCTTCCCGAACGGCTGCCACGTCGCCGAGGTCGAGATCGATCCCGACACCGGCGTCACCTGCGTGGTGCGCTACACCGGGGTCAATGATTTCGGCACCATCGTCAATCCGATGATCGTCGCCGGGCAATTGCATGGCGGCGTGGCGCAGGGCATCGGCCAGGCGCTGATGGAAGAAGTCAGCTACGACGGCTCCGGCCAGCCGATCACCGGCTCGTTGATGGACTACGCAATGCCGCGCGCGGGAGACATCCCGATGATGGCGGTCGGCGACCATCCGGTGCCGGCCAAGTCCAACCCGCTCGGTACCAAGGGCTGCGGCGAAGCCGGCTGCGCCGGCAGCCTGTCGACCGTGGTCAACGCCGTGATCGACGCGCTATCGGACTACGGCGTCAGCCATATCGACATGCCGCTGACCTCGGAACGGGTCTGGCGCGCGATCCAGGACGCCAAGACGAAGGTGGCGTGAGGGCAAAGCCTGATCGCCCGCGCGGCTCCGTCATTGCGAGCCGAGGCCGGCGCAACGCGCCGGCCGACAGCGAAGCAATCCAGGGGCCACACATTCCGCCCTGGATTGCTTCGTCGCTGCGCTCCTCGCAATGACGGAATTGGGCGCCTGTGCGCTGACCGCCAGACGATCCGCACCCGCAGACGCGGCGATCCCTTACGCCGCCGCCTGCTCGCGCGGCTGGGTGATCGCGACGTGGTGGCAATGCGCCACCGGCTTGCCTTCAGCGGTCACGATCAGCGCGGCGATTTCGACGAAGCGATGGCCCTTCTTGTCGTAGTTGCCGACCACTTTCGCCCGCGCGCTGAGCTGATCGTCGCAGCTCGCCGCTGACAGCAATTGCATCCGACTGCCGACGTGAATCCACGGCCCCAGGATCGCATTGTCGACGATGACGCGGTTCATGATCCGCTGCAGCATGCCGGGATGCACCAGATTCTCGGTCGCGAACAACGGATCGGTCTCGCGCACCTCCGAGAGATAGGTCCGCGCCGCCTCGCCGGCCCAGTCGCGCGGTGCGGTGCCGAGCGATTTGCCGAGCTGAAAGGACGACGTATCGACCGGCAGTCGCGTCGCGACCGGCGCGGTCGCGATGTAATCGGCGATCCGGATCGCGGGCGCCTGTTCCGGCAACGACGCCGATCCGGTGGCGCAGACCTCGCCGCGGCTCTCGACCGCGAGGTCGAGCCCCACGCCCGCTTCGGCGGCGGTGACCAGCGCGTCCTCGCCGTCATAAACCGGCTTGACGAACCGCGCCTCGATCAGCCCGCGCTCCAGGAACGCCCGGCCCCAGCGCGCGATCGGCAGATGCATCATATAGGCCATCACCTCGACGCCGGGAACCAGACCGCCGGTGAAACCGAACCGCCGCGCCACGGTGTCGTCGTGCATCTTGTTTTCGGAGAGTTTGGCGGTGTTGTAGGCGTTGACGCGATACGGTTCGAGCCGGACGGTCATGGTTTCTCCCGGAATGGCTGTTGTTGTTGATCTTGCCGCAAGATGGTACGCCACGGCGCCGGCAAGGCCAACTGCCCGCCGCAACAGCCCAAACCGAGCGAATGACCGAACCGCCCCGCACCACCCGCATCTATGTCGACGCCGACGCCTGCCCGGTCAAGGACGAGATCTACAAGGTCGCGGAGCGCCACCGGCTGCCGGTCAGCGTGGTGGCGGGCAACTTCATCCGGGTGCCGCAGCATCCGCTGATCGAACGGATCGCGGCCGGGTCCGGGATGGACGCCGCCGACGACTGGATCGCTGAGCGCGCCGGCCCGGGCGACATCGTCATCACCTCGGACATTCCCCTGGCCAGCCGCTGCGTCAAGGCCGGCGCCGAGGTGCTGGCGCCGAACGGCAAGCCGTTTTCCGAACAATCGATCGGGATGACGCTTGCGGTCCGCAACCTGATGACCGATCTAAGGTCCACGGGTGAAGTCACTGGCGGGCCGCGATCTTTCGCGCCGCGCGACCGCTCGGCGTTCCTCTCGGCGCTCGACACCGCCATCCGCCGCATCCTCCGCGGCCGCGCGAACAACCCCGCGCAACAACCAGATTGAATTGAGTAATTATGGCGCCTCCGCTGATCCAGTTGAAGGATATCTCGCTCACTTTCGGCGGCACGCCGCTGCTGTCGGGGGTCGAATTGTCGGTGTCGGCCGGCGAGCGGGTTTGCCTGATCGGCCGCAACGGCTCCGGCAAGTCGACCCTGCTGAAGATCGTCGCCGGGCTGATCGAGCCCGACAAGGGCACCCGCTTCGTGCAGCCCGGCGCCACTATCCGCTATCTGCCGCAGGAACCAGACTTCACCGGCTTCTCGACCACGCTGGCTTATGTCGAGGACGGCCTCCATGCCGGCGACGAGCATTATCAAGCCGCTTATTTGCTGGAGCAGCTCGGCCTGCATGGCGACGAGGACCCGCAAAACCTGTCTGGCGGCGAGGCGCGGCGCACCGCGCTGGCGCGGATGCTGGCGCCCAATCCCGATATCCTGCTGCTCGACGAGCCGACCAACCATCTCGATCTCACCACCATCGAATGGCTGGAAAGCGATCTCGCCGCGCGGCGCTGCGCCCTGGTGATCATCAGCCATGACCGCCGCTTTCTCTCCAACCTGTCGCGCTCGACCGCCTGGCTCGATCGCGGCCAGATCAAGCAGATCGACCGCGGCTTCTCGGCGTTCGAGCAATGGCGCGACGACGTGCTCGCCGAAGAAGAGCGCGACCAGCACAAGCTCGACCGCAAGATCGTCGCCGAGGAACACTGGCTGCGCTACGGCGTCTCCGGCCGCCGCAAGCGCAACGTCAAGCGGCTCGGCAATTTGTTCGAATTGCGCGAGCAGCGCCGTGACTATCGCGGCGCCGCCGGCAGCGCCAACCTCGCCGCCTCCGAGGCGGAGAAATCCGGCAAGCTGATTATCGAGGCCAAAGGCATCGGCCGGGTCTATGGCGACCGCAAGATCATCGACGATTTCTCGATCCGGGTGCAGCGCGGCGACCGCATCGGCATCGTCGGCCCCAACGGCGCCGGCAAGACCACGCTGATCAACATGCTGACCGGCGCCGCGCCGCCGGATTCCGGCACGATCCGGTTCGGCGCCAACATCGAAATGGCGACGCTGGACCAGAGCCGCGAAAGCCTCGACCCGCGCTCGACGCTGGCCGATGCGCTCACCGGCGGCGGCAGCGACAGCGTGATGGTGAACGGCAAGCCGAAGCACGTCATCAGCTACATGAAGGACTTTTTGTTCTCGCAGGAACAGGCCCGCACCACGCTGGAAGTGCTGTCGGGCGGCGAGCGCGGCCGGCTGATGCTGGCGCGCGCGCTGGCGAAACCGTCGAACTTTCTGGTGCTGGACGAACCGACCAACGATCTCGACCTCGAAACCCTCGACGTGCTGGAGGAAATGCTCAGCGACTATGACGGCACCGTGATCCTGATCAGCCATGACCGCGACTTCCTCGACCGCGTCGTCACCTCGGTGATCGCGCCGGAAGGCGACGGCAAATGGATCGAATATGCCGGCGGCTACACCGACATGCTGAACCAGCGCGGCGCCGACCTGAAACGCGAGGCGGTCAAGACCGCCGCGACCGACAGCGCCAAGGCGCAAAAGGCGGGCGCCCCGCCGGCGCCGAAGAAGAAGCTGAATTTCAAGGACAAGCACGCGCTAGAGACCCTGCCCAAGACCATGTCGCATCTGCAGGCCGAAATCGCCAAGCAGCAGCGCCATCTCGACGATCCCAATCTGTTCAAGAAGGATCGCAAGAAATTCGACACCGCCTCCAATGCGCTCGCCAAGGCGCAGCAGGAGTTGCAGGAGTGCGAGGAACGCTGGCTGGAGCTGGAACTGCTGCGCGAGGAAATCGAGAACGCGTGAGCATCGGCGCAGCCCCGTCGGACGTCGCCGCGAGCACTGACCTCATCCTGAGGAGCCCGGCGTCGTCCGAAGGGCGACGACGGGCGTCTCGAAGGATGAGCGTAACATCCTCATGGTTCGAGACGCGCAGCTTCGCTGCGCTCCTCACCATGAGGGGCAAGTACTGACAGCCCATCACCATATCCGGAGCCCCGCATGACCACGCCCCTCGCCTCAAAAATCGCCCGCGAGATCGGCACGCCTTGCGTGGTGATCGACATGGACCGGGTCGAGGCCAACATCGCGCGGATCCAGGCGGCCTGTGACAAGGCCGGCGTCGCCAACCGGCCGCATATCAAGACCCACAAATCGCCGCTGCTGGCGAAGCTGCAGATCGCCGCCGGCGCCCGTGGCATCACCTGCCAGAAGCTCGGCGAGGCCGAGGTGATGGTCGATGCCGGGATCGACGACATCCTGATCAGCTACAATCTGATCGGCGAGGAAAAAATGGCGCGACTCGGCGCCCTGCAGGCGCGCGCCGACATCACCGTCGCCGCCGACAATGAAGTGGTGATCGCCGGCCTGCCGCAGGCCGCGGCGCTGGCCGGGCGTTCGCTCAATGTCGTGGTCGAATGCGACACCGGCCGCAAGCGCGCCGGCGTCGAAACGCCCGCCGAGGCGATCCAACTCGCGCGCGCCATCGCGGCCTCGCCCGGCCTCAGCTTCGCGGGCTTCATGCTATATCCAACCGAGACCGGCTGGCCCGACGCGCAGCGCTTCTTCGACGATGCGCTGGCAGGGGTCCGCGCCCACGGCCTCGACGCCATGATCGTCTCCACCGGCGGTTCGCCGAACCTGAAGAATCTCGGCCAGCTCAAGGGCGCCACCGAGCATCGCCCCGGCACCTATATCTACAACGACCGCATGCAGGTCGCCGCCGGCGTCGCCTCCTGGGACGATTGCGCGCTCAACGTCTACGCCACCGTGGTCAGCCGCGCCGGCCCCGATCGCGGCATTCTCGATGCCGGCTCGAAGACTCTGACCTCGGATCCCGGCGGCGGGCTCGACGGCTTTGGCCTGATCCTCGATCATCCCGAGGCGAAGATCGCCCGCTTTGCCGAGGAGCACGGCTTCCTCGACCTCAGCCGCAGCAATACCCGCCCCAATGTCGGCGACGTCCTCCGCATCGTGCCCAACCACGTCTGCGTCGTCGTCAACATGGTCGACGAGGTCGTGATAGTGCGCGGCGACGAGATTTTGGGCATGCTCCCGGTCGCCGCCCGCGGCAAGCTGCGGTGACTGACCTCATCCTGAGGAGCCCGGCGTAGCCCGAAGGGCGGAGACGGGCGTCTCGAAGGATGAGCAGTTCATCCTCATGGTTCGAGACGCGCAGCTTCGCTGCGCTCCTCACCATGAGGGCGCCCCAGCCACCCCAGCACGCCCCGGCCCGCGGCGGCGCCGGTGGCGAAGGCGCCTTGCAGCAGATAGCCGCCGGTCGGCGCTTCCCAATCCAGCATCTCGCCGGCGGCGAACACGCCGGGCAATCGCCTGATCATGAAATGCGCGTCGAGTTCGTCGAACGCGATGCCGCCCGCAGTCGAGATCGCGCGGGCGATCGGCGCGACGCCGGTCAGCGTCACCGGCACGGCGTTGATCAATGCGGCGAGCTTCTCCGGCGCCAGCGCCGACAGCGCCACGCCCTCGGCCAGCGCCGCCTCATGCAACATGCCGACCCCGAGCGGCGTCAGATGCGCGGCCTTGCGCAGGAACGTCGCCAGCGACTGCTTGCCCCTGGCCGCCGACAGCTTGGCGGCGAGATCGGCATCTGCGAGATCGGGCCGCAGCGCGATCAGCAGCGTCGCCTTGCCGCCGGCCATGATGGCCTCGCGCAGCGGCGCCGACAGCGCGTAGATCGCGCCGCCTTCGATGCCGGAGCTGGTGATCATCGCCTCGCCACGCACACGGTGCGCCCCGAATGACAGCGCGACGTTCTTCAGCGGCTGGCCTTCGAAGCGCGTCCGAAACAGCTCCGACCACGCGACGGCAAACCCGCAATTCGCCGGTCGCAGCGGCGAAATCGCCACGCCCTTCGCCGCCAGCGGCGCGACCCAGCCGCCGTCGGAGCCGAGCTGCGGCCAGCTTGCGCCACCGAGCGCCAGCACGGTCGCGCGCGCCGCCACGCAGCGCGATCCGTCGGGCGTGTCGAATGTGAGCTGCCCGGCGTCGTCCCATCCGCGCCAACGATGCCGCAACACCAGCCGCACGCCTTGCTGATCGAGCCGCCGCAGCCATGCCCGCAGCAATGGCGAGGCCTTCATCGCCTGCGGAAACACCCGGCCGCTGCTGCCCACAAAGGTCGGCTGGCCGAGCTCTTCGCTCCACGCCCGCAGCGCATCGGGCGACAGCGCCTCTATCGCAGGGGCCAGAAGCGGCGTCGCCGCGCCGTAGCGCGCCAGAAATGCCGGCAGCGCTTCGCTGTGGGTGAGATTGAGGCCGCCGCGCCCCGCCAGCAGAAATTTGCGGCCGGCCGAGGTCATGCCGTCGAACACGGTGACGCGCGCGCCGCCGCGTGCGGCGGTTTCAGCCGCCATCAGCCCGGCCGGACCGGCGCCGATCACCGCGACGTCGATGTTGGAAATGTCTGCCACGGCGCAACGCTATGCACGCTCGGCGACGGCTTGTAAAATTGTTGCTCGCTTGGGCCGTGGCGCTGAGTCCTCATGGTGAGGAGCGCGCTGTTGCGCGCGTCTCGAACCATGAGGGTGGGTCGCCCATCCTTCGAGACGCCCGGCTGCGCCGGGCTCCTCAGGATGAGGGAGGCTACGCGGGACGGTCGCAGCAACCTTACAACTTCACCCCAGCCCGTGCCGCCGCCTGGGCGACGTATTTCTGGGTCTGCTGAAATGCGCCTTCCAGCGCCTCGGCCTTGCTCATGTCGGAAATCGCGCCGAAATGTTCGGCGATCGCGTCCGGGGTCCAGTCGGCCTCCGCCAGATTGATGCCTTCGCTCTCCAGGATCTTCACCACCGCGAACGATCCGGCGCCGGCGCCCATGATGGTGCGGGTCGGGGCGTTGTCGCTCAGCAGATACAGCACCGCCGGCGTGATCGCGTCCGGCTTCATCAGCTGCAGCGCCTGCGGCGGCAGCAGCTCCTCGGTCATCCGCGTCGCCGCGGTTGGCGAGATGGTGTTGATGCGGATGTCGGTCTTGCGGCCCTCGGCGGCGAGCACGTTCATCAGCCCGACGATCCCCATCTTTGCCGCGCCGTAATTGGCCTGGCCGAAATTGCCGTACAGGCCCGACGACGACGTCGTCACCACGATGCGCCCGTAATTGCGTTCGCGCATGCCGTCCCACACCGCCTTGCAGCAGTAGAACGTGCCCTTGAGATGCACGTCGATCACTTTGTCGAAATCCGCCAGTTCCATCTTGGCGAAGGATTTGTCACGCAGGATGCCGGCATTGGCGCAGAGCAGATCGACGCTGCCCCATTCCTTCGTGGCCCTGGCGACCATCGCCTTGACCTGCTCGAAATTCGAGACGTCGGCGGCGTCCGCCATCGCGGTTCCGCCGGCCGCACGAATTTCCTCGACCACGGTTTCGGCCGCGGTCAATGATCCGCCGGTGCCGTCGCGGGCGCCGCCGAAATCGTTGACCACCACCTTGGCGCCACGCGCCGCCAGCCCGAGCGCATGCGCCCGTCCCAATCCGTTGCCCGCGCCGGTGACGATGGCAACGCGTCCGTCAAACCTGATGGTCATGAGTGTCGTTCCTGAGGTTCAAGCAAAATAGATCAGGCCGAGCCAGTCGGCGACCAGCGCCGGCTTGGCCTCGCCCTCGATTTCGACGCTGACGCTGGTGCGCGACAGCAGTTCGGTCGGCTTGCGCAGCGTCGCCTCGGTCAGGGTGAAGCGACCGCGGATCCGCGAGCCGGCGCGCACCGGCGAGATGAAGCGCAATTTGTCGAAGCCGTAATTGACGCCCATGGTGGCGCCGCTGATCTTCGGTAGCGCCTCGTAGGAAAACACGCTGAGCAGCGACACCGTGAGAAAGCCGTGCGCCACGGTGGCGCCGAACGGGGTCTCGGCCTTGGCGCGCACCGGATCGATATGGATGAACTGCCGGTCCTCCGTGGCCTCGGCGAATTCGTCGATCCGCTTCTGATCGACCAGATGCCATTCCGACACGCCGACTTCGCTGCCGACCATGTTGATATAAGCGTCGCGCTCCACCATCGAATTCATGCAGTCCTCACCGTTTGCGGCCGCACATTCCACATCGCGCGGGCCTTCGCCAAGCGAAAATTTCGGTTGCAATCAGGGGCTCAACGCGTCATCAGCGCGACCCGGCCGATGGCGCGGCGTTCGATCAGCAATCGCATCCCGTCCGCCCATTGCGCCAGCGGCACCCGGTGCGAGACATGGGGGCGAATCTTGCCCTGCTCCGCCAGTTCAAGCAGCGCCTTGATCCGCTTCTCGCCGAGCGCGGGATTGCGGCGCACCGACTCGCCGGCGCGGACGCCGAGCACGCTGGCGCCCTTCATCAGCACCAGATTGGTGCGCGCCATCCCGATCCCGCCGGTGAAGCCGACCACCAGCACGCGCGCGCCCCAATTGATGCAGCGCAGGCTCTGCTCGAAGACCTCGCCGCCGACCGGATCGAACACCACATCGGCGCCGCGGCCTCCGGTGAGGCGCTTCACCGCGTCGCGAAACGGCTCGGCGCCGTACAGCACGCCATGATCGGCCCCCTTCGCCCGCGCCGCTGCGAGCTTTTCTTCGCTGGAGGCCGCCGCGATCACAATGGCGCCCAGCACCTTGCCGAGTTCGACCGCGGCGAGCCCAACACCGCCGCCGGCGCCATGCACCAGCAGGACTTCGCCGGGCTGGATCTGCGCGCGCACGACCAGGCCGTGATACGCGGTGCCGTGGCCGGCGAGAAACGTCGCCGCCTCCGCATAGTCGAAATTGCGCGGCATCGGCGTCAGCTGTTGGGCCACGACCACCACCTCGTCCGCGTAGCCGCCGAACCGCAATTTCGCGATCACGCGGTCGCCGAGCGCGACGCCGGCGACACCATCGGCGATCTCGATCACGTCGCCGGCCGCCTCGACGCCGGGAATGAACGGCAGCTCCGGCTTCAGCTGATACTCGCCGGCGCACATCAGGACGTCGGGAAAATTGATCCCGGCGGCATGCACCGCGACCCGGACCTCGCCCGCCGCCAGCGGCTTGCGCTCGAAACTTTCCAGCCGCAACGCCTCGGGCGGTCCGAGCTCACGGCAAACCACGGCTGTCGGCATCAGGCCGCGCTCGCCTTGCGGCGCTGCAACGCCTCGCGCACCAGCGGCAGCCGGTCGTTGCCGAAATACATATCGGTCTTGTCGACGAAGATGGTCGGCGAACCGAAGCCGCCGCGCGCCATCACCTCGTCGGTGTTGGCCTTGAGCTGGTCCTTGATCGCCTGATCGGCAATCCCGGCGAAAAACTTGGCCGGATCGACTCCCACTTTGACGCAGATCTCGCTCAGCACCTCGTCCTTGGAAATGTCCTTGTCGGCGCCCCAATAGGCCTCGAACACCGCGGTGGCGAACGGCACCATCTTGTCGCCGAGCCAGATGCAGCCACGCATCGCCTTGACGCTGTTCACCGGAAACACCGATGGCGGCATCTTGATCGCAAGCCCGGCGGAGCGCGCCCAGTCCTGCAGGTCCTTCTTCATGTACCGCGCCTTCAGCGGCACCGGCGTTTCGCGCGAGGCGTAGACGCTCGGGTTAACGCTGTTGAAGATGCCGCCGACCAGGATCGGCCGCCAGTCAACGTCCACGCCGAACTCCTTCGCCAGCGGCTGGATATTGTGGAAGGCCAGATAGGTCCAGGGACTGGAGCAGTCGAAGAAGAATTCGATCATCGGGGTTTCCTCGGTTGTTTGTTTTGACGGTATTGTCGTTGGAAGCGGCGGCCGCATCTTCTGACGTCATCACCCGCGAAAGCGGGCGACCCAGTATTCCAGAGCGTCAGCGTTGCGCTGCAAGCGTTCCGCAATACTGGTCCGCCCGGTCAAGCCGGGCGATGACGGCTGTTATCGTCGCGGCGCATTGCATCACACCACCGCCCCCTCACTGCTGCGCCTGCGCGTGCGCCGGCGCGTCGACGCCGAACATGATCTTGCGCGCCTGTTCGTCCATCGGCTGCTTCTCCTGCTTGCCGACCGCAAGCCCGGCCTGCAATTGCGGCCGCGCCCGCAGAGCTGCGTACCAGCGTTTGACATTGGGATAATCGTCGAGCGACAGGCCCTGCGCCTTGTGGGTCATGATCCACGGGAAACACGCGATGTCGGCGATCGAATAGTCGCCGGCGATGTAGCCGCGATCGGCCAGCCGTGTATCGAGCACGCCGTACAGCCGCCGCGCCTCGCGGCCGTAGCGATCGATCGCGTAAGCGATCTTCTCCGGCGCATAGAGCAGGAAGTGGCCGTGCTGCCCGAGCATCGGGCCGAGCCCGCCCATCTGCCACATCAGCCATTGCAGTACCTCGAACCGCCCGCGCGTCTCGGCGGGCAGGAAGCGGCCAGATTTTTCCGCGAGGTAAATCAGGATCGCGCCGCTCTCGAACATCGCCAGCGGCTCGCCGCCATCGGCCGGCGCGCGGTCGACGATCGCCGGCATTCGGCCATTCGGGCTGAGCTTGAGAAATTCCGGCTGGTGCTGGTCGCCGCGGCCGAGCTGCATCGGATGCAGCAGATAAGGCAGCCCGCATTCCTCCAGCATGATCGAGATCTTCCAGCCGTTCGGCGTGGGAGCGTAATGCAGGTCGATCATCCGGGGCTCCCGTTGGCGAGGCTCGTTTTGCCCAATCCTACCCCGGCAATTTGCCCGGCGCCAATGCCAAGTCTGACCACCATGTACGCCGCGCTTTGGGCATGGCACATAGGCTGCCAAATCCACCCCGGGAGATGCCCATGCTGTTTCCGACCACGATCGCCGGTTCCCTGCCGAAGCCGGAATGGCTGGCCGAGCCGAATAAGCTGTGGGCGCCGTGGAAATCCTCCGGCGACGAGCTGATGCGCGCCAAGCGCGACGCCACGCTGCTGGCGCTGAAGATCCAGGAAGACGCCGGCATCGACATCGTCACCGACGGCGAGCAGGCCCGGCAGCATTTCGTCCACGGTTTTCTGGAAAACATCGAGGGCATCGATTTCGCCCACAAGGTCGAGATGGGAATCCGCAACGATCGCTACAAGGCGATGGTACCGCAGGTGGTGGCGCCGCTGCGGCTGAAGGATCGTGTCCATGCCTTTGAGGCACTGGCCGCCCGCGCCCACACCAGGCGTCAGCTGAAATTCACCCTGCCCGGACCGATGACCATCATCGACACCATCGCCGACCGCCACTATGGCGACCGCGTCAAGATGGCGTTCGCCTTCGCCGAACTGCTCAACGAGGAAGCCAAGGCGCTGCAGGCCGACGGCGTCGACATGATCCAGTTCGATGAGCCGGCGTTCAACGTCTATATGGCCGAGGCCGCCGACTGGGGCGTGAAGGCGCTGGAGCGCGCCGCGCAGGGCCTGACCTGCGCCACCGCGGTGCACATCTGCTACGGCTACGGCATCAAGGCCAACACCGACTGGAAACAGACGCTCGGCGAGCAGTGGCGGCAATACGAGCAGATCTTTCCCGCGATCGATGCCTCGCCGATCCAGCAGGTCGCGATCGAGTGCCGCAACTCGAAGGTGCCGCTCGAATTGCTGGCGCTATTGAAGGGCAAGATCGTGCAGGCCGGGGTGATCGACGTCGCCAGCGATGTCGTGGAGACCGCCGAGGACGTCGCCGCCACGATCGAGGCGGTGATGAAATTCGTGCCGGCCAGCAACATCATCGCCACCACCAATTGCGGCATGGCACCGATGCATCGCGACATTGCCGAAGCGAAACTGATGGCGCTCGGCGCCGGCGCGGCGCTGGCGCGGCAGCGGTTCGGATAATTTGTCATTCCGGGGCGCGAGCCCTTGGGCGAGCGAACCCGGAATCTTGCTGCACAGCGGGGCGTGGCCGACCTGCGCGAGATTCCGGGTTCGCTCGCAGCTGACGCTGCTCTCGCCCCGGAATGACTTCGTCTCTTCTTCGGCGCTTCGAACACACTCCGGCTCTGACTAGGGCGTGGACTCATTAGCACGTAGCCAAATTCTGGTTGAAGCGAGTTTGACGAACGCCAGATAATTGGCTGCGAGTTTGTCGTATCGGGTCGCGACACGCCGACATTGCTTGATCTTGTTGAAGAACCGTTCGATCAGGTTGCGGGTGCGATACAGATACGGGCTGAAGCAGATCGGGTCTTTGCGGTTGCGTTTCGGCGGAATGTTGGCCCACGCGCCTTGCTGGCGGGCAAGCTCCCTGATCCAATCCGCGTCGTATCCACGATCTCCGAGTAGCATCGTTTGCGGAAGCAAGGCGCTGAGCAGAACCGAACACAGCCGATTATCGTGCGCCTCACCTGGCGTGAGCGCGACATGGATCGGCAGACCGTTGGCGTCCACGACCGCGTGAATTTTGCTCGTCAGGCCCCCTCGCGAGCGACCCATGTCTTGGTGATTGTTGTCCGCGACACAGGCTCCGTGCTGGTGCACGCGCACGACGGAGGTATCAATCATCTGCACCGCCGCGTCGTGACCGGCAGCCAGCGCATCCATGATCTGGTCCCAGACGCCAGCCCGCCGCCACCGAACGAAGCGATTGTAACAGGTGGTGCGGGGACCACAGGATTCCGGCAGGTCGCGCCATGGCGCACCAAAGCGCAGAACCCAAAAGATGCCATTGAGCACGCGAGGGTCATTTACCCGCCGAACGCCGCGCCGCTTGTTGGGTAGCATCGGCTTGATGGCGGTCCATTCATAATCGCTGAGTTCGTAGCGCATGATTCGAGGCTCCGGTTTCGGAGCTTGAATCACTTCTCGGGCAGGGCCAGCAAGCCGCAATCACTCGCCGCGAAGCCGCTAATGCTCTGAATTTACTTTCGCTTTCGGCCCGATAGCCGACATGGCCGGACTTGCCGCTGGGTCGCCCGTGTAGCGATTGACCCATATGCGACATTTGTCCTGCACCGCGACAACGATTTTCAGCCCCCTGTCAAAGTGCTCGTTTGAGCCGTAATGATGCTTGATCCAGAGGCAAGAGGCGGGCATGCGGCGGCGGGATTTTCTAGGTGTTTTGGGAGGTGTCACTATTGCGGTTCCGCTCGCGGCTCGGGCGCAGCAAGATGCCAAGGGTGGGCGCATCGCAAGGATCGGGATACTGCTGGCGGATAGCACGCCAGAAAGCTCTGCGCGTTCGGATGTTCTGGTCAAGACACTCGCCGACCTCGGCTACATCGAAGGTAAAACCGCTCAGCTCATGCTGCGTTTTCCCGAAACAAGGCCTGACTTTGCCAAATTTGCGCGCGAGCTTATCGATAACAGGGTCGATGTCATCGTTTCCGTCACGTCTGTTGGCGCTTACGTGGCGAAACAGTTGACGAGCAGCGTCCCTATTGTCTTCGTCTATTCTGCTGACCCGGTCGGCCTCGGACTTGTGGAGAGTTTGCCCCGCCCAGGCGGGAACGTTACCGGACTGTCACTCATGGGAAGCAACTTGATCGCCAAACGGTTGGATCTCTTGAGAGAAGCGGTCCCGACGATTTCGCGTGTGACCTTCCTCTTTGACCCATCGATTATATATTCCGAACTGTCAGCTCAGCAGAGTGCAGCGAAGGCTCTCGGGCTTCAGTTGCGGCCAATAAGCACGCCGACGACGGATGCAATCGACCGAGCGTTTGTGGAAGTCGCAAACGACGGCACCGAAGGGGTTACGGTTGCGACCCAACCCATGATGACCCGAGAAAGCGCGCGGATCGCTGTGGCAGCGCTGGTGCATAGAATACCGACTGTAGGATATCATCCGGGGATGTCGCGGGACGGCCTGTTGATGTCCTACGGACAGGACTTTGACG
The DNA here is from genome assembly GCF_013377015.1 of Rhodopseudomonas sp. Classification (GTDB taxonomy): domain Bacteria; phylum Pseudomonadota; class Alphaproteobacteria; order Rhizobiales; family Xanthobacteraceae; genus JARJEH01. Next base: position 77,926 of record NZ_JACABA010000007.1, read on the forward strand.
AATATCTTCGTAAAGCCGCTGTCTATGTTGACAAGATATTGAAGGGCGCAAGACCGGCTGACTTACCCGTTGAACAACCGACCGTCCTAAAATTGGCCATCAATCTCAAGACTGCGAAAACTCTTGGTGTGACTATTCCAACACCGCTACTCATCGCCGCCGACGAGTTGATTGAATAGACCGATGACTTCCACTATTGGCACTTAGCGTCGTTTCGCTGCGCTGCGGGATTTATTCGCTATCGGAGAATAGCGGACTTTGGCGAGCCGCCCGCCGGCGAATTTATGGGTTCACGGCCTAACCAGCCGTTGTGTTTGCGCTTGAATGCAAAACCGGGGCGTAGCCGGCGCCGAACGCGCGCAACGCCGAGGGCGGGGTCAGCAGCATGGCGCCGCGTAGCGATGCATTGACCTGGCGATAGCCGTCGAAACTCCACAGCAACGCCCTGCCCTGCAGGATGACATAGCTATTCGTTTGATCGCTGCTCGCTGCTAGGTCATCAGCATTCGGCGCCCCAGCTCCCGCCTGAATCATGGCGCCGTCCGGCAACGATTCCATCTCGCCGGGTAGCGGATGCAGCCGCTTCTTCCGCCCGTCCAGCCGCTCACGATGCAGCGTCGCGTCGATCTCCTTGGCGGACGCGCGCGCGAGCCCGTTGCCGCGCGCCCACGCCGCGCGAAACGCCTCCGCGTCGGCGCGGCGGCAATAGAAACACGGCCGGTGCCCGGCGGCGAGCGCGGTCGCTTCGTCGAGGAAGAACAATTCGGTCCAGCTCCGCGTCGCCATCACGGCGCGGCGGCGACCGCGGAAGTCGCAGACGCAGATGATCCAGGCCGGGCTCGACCAGCGCCGCTTCAGCAGCGTCTTGGTGGCGGGGTCGTGGATGATACCGCGATTGCCGGTGAAGATGCCGCGGGCCGGCGTTGCGACGATGTCGCCCGCTGGCGTGACGCGGTTTTGCAGCGGCATCGTCGCCGGCTACGCCGCGCCGTCGCGGATCGGCGGCTGGAACGACAATGCGGTGTCCCAGGGGAAGAAGATCCAGGTGTCCTGCGACACTTCGGTGATGAAGGTGTCTACCAGCGGCCGGCCCTTCGGCTTGGCGTAGACGGTGGCGAAATGCGCGTCCGGCAGCATGTCGCGCACCAGCCGCATGGTGGCGCCGGTGTCGGCGAGGTCGTCGACGATCAGCAGGCCCTTGCCGCTGCCGCCGCCGAGCGCCGCGGTCTGGTCCGAAATGCCCTTCAGCAGTTTCAACTCGCCCTGCTTGTCGTGGTCGTAGCTGGCGACGCACACCGTATCGATCACCCGTAGCCCGAGTTCGCGCGCCACGATCGCCGCCGGCACCAGTCCGCCGCGGGTGATGGCGATCACCGCGTGAAACGGCCCGACCTCGTTGAGCCGCCAGGTCAGCGCCCGGCAGTCGCGGTGAAACTGGTCCCACGACACCGGAAACGGCCGGCCCGCCCGCTGCTGCGGGTTCAGATCCGCACGTTCAACCATCCGCCTGTCCTACCCGCCGCGTTTCACAATTCGTTCTGGCCCGTCAATGCGGAGCGTGCAACGCCGCCAGCATGGCTTTCACCGCAGCCATCGCCGCGTGCAGCTTGTCCGGATCGCGCGAACGGACCACCAGATTGGTGTTCGGCTTCTTGTCCTCGTCGAGAAACGGATAGCTGCCGATCATGGTGTCGGGATGCGCCAGCGCGATCTCGCGCAGCGGCCCGCCGATGTCGCCCTCGCGGGCATTGGCCTGCACCGTCTCCGACAGCATCCGCGCCCCGGATTTCAGCTTCGGCGCGACGATGTCCATCATCGCCTGCATGATCGACGGCACGCCCGCCATCACGATGACATTGCCGATCTTGAAGCCGGGCGCCAGGATGGTGGCGCTTTGAATCAGTTCGGCGCCGTCGGGGATTCGCGCCATCCGCAGCCGCGCCTCGTTGAGCTCCTGGCCGGAAAACCGCTCGCGGAACCTCGCCACCACCTCGGGGTGATGATCGATGCCGACGCCGAACGCCTTCGCCACGCTGTCGGCCGTGATATCGTCGTGGGTCGGCCCGATCCCGCCGGTGGTGAAGACGTAGGTGTAACGCGCCCGCAAGGCGTTCAACGCCTCGATAATGGCGGCCTCGTCGTCGGAGACCACGCGCACTTCGCGCAGGTCGATCCCGATATTGGTCAGATATTCGGCGATGAAGCCGATGTTCTTGTCCTTGGTGCGGCCGGACAGGATTTCGTCGCCGATCACCAGAATACCCGCCGTGATAATGTCGGTCATTGCCTCTCCTCGCCCCGTCGCCGTTCTCGCTTAACAGCAAAGCCCCGATTTCGCGAGACTTGCCGCCGAAATAAGCACCTGTCAGCCCGTTTTTCAGGCACACTCACCGAGGGTTCCAACAAAAGGGTCCACGCGATGCATATCGCGCTGGCCCGGGCCTTGCTACCATCCTATTCCGTGCTGCACTCTGTTGCAGGACCACTTGGAAGCAGTCTGGTTAAATGGCAGTCGCGTTCGACGAAATGAATGGCCCCGGCGGTGAACTTCGCTCCGCCTATCAGGAATTGTCGCGCTGGCTGAGCGATACGCCGCCCGACGCGCTTGAACATCGGCGTCACGAGGCGGAATTGCTGTTCCGCCGAATCGGCATCACCTTTGCGGTGTATGGCGACGCGGAGGCCCAGGAGCGGCTGATCCCGTTCGACGTGATCCCGCGAATCATCTCGGGCAAGGAATGGACGCTGCTGGAAAAGGGCCTGAAGCAGCGGGTCCGCGCCATCAACATGTTCCTGCGCGACATCTATCACGGCCGCGACATCCTGCGCGCCAACATCATCCCGGACGATCTGATCTTCCAGAACCCGGTGTTCCGGCCGGAAATGAACGGCCAGGCGGTGCCGCACGATGTTTATGTGCATATCGCCGGCATCGACATCGTCCGGGTAGACGCGGAAAACTTCTACGTGCTCGAGGACAATGCGCGGACCCCGTCCGGCGTGTCCTACATGCTGGAAAACCGCGAAATCATGATGCGGCTGTTTCCGGATCTGTTCGCGCGGCATCGCGTCGCGCCGGTGGAGAAATATCCCGACGAACTGCTGACCGCGTTGCGCTCGGTGGCGCCGCTGCACGCGTCGTCCGAGCCGACCGTGGCGCTGATGACGCCCGGGGTCTACAATTCGGCCTATTACGAGCATTCGTTCCTGGCCGACAAGCTCGGCGTCGAACTGGTCGAGGGCCGCGACCTCATCGTCAAGAGCGACGAGGTGTTCATGCGCACCACCGAAGGCCTGAAGCGGGTCGACGTGATCTATCGGCGGGTCGACGACGAGTACCTCGATCCGTTGACCTTCCGCCCTGATTCGGCGCTCGGCGTGCCCGGGCTGATGTCGGCCTATATGGCCGGCAACGTCACGCTGGCCAATGCGGTCGGTACCGGGATCGCCGACGACAAGGCGGTCTACAGCTACATGCCGGAGATCGTGAAATTCTACCTCGGCGAGGAGCCGATCCTGAAGAACGTGCCGACCTGGCGCTGCCGCGAGCCGGCCGATCTGGCCTATGTGCTCGATCATCTCGGCGAGCTGGTGGTCAAGGAAGTCCACGGCTCCGGCGGCTATGGCATGCTGATCGGCCCGGCCGCGACCAAGGCCACCATCGAGGCGTTCCGCGATAAATTGAAGCGCGAACCGGAAGGGTTTATCGCCCAGCCGACGCTGGCGCTGTCGACCTGCCCGACCTGCACCGCCTCCGGCCTCGCGCCGCGCCACGTCGATTTGCGTCCGTTCGTGCTGACCGGACGCGACCGCGTCACCATCGTGCCGGGCGGGTTGACCCGGGTGGCGCTGAAGGAAGGCTCCCTGGTGGTGAATTCCAGCCAGGGCGGCGGCACCAAGGATACGTGGATTTTGGATGAGTAAGTTTGCGGTGATGACTCGGACGCGCAGCACCCGCTGCCCGCTCCCCTCCCCCTTGCGGGGAGGGGTCGGGGGTCGACATCCGATGCATTGCCTGTTGCCACCCCCCACCCCAACCCTCCCCCGCAAGGGGGGAGGGAGAAAAAGCCGTCATGCTGTCGCGCACCGCTGAAAATCTTTACTGGCTGGCCCGCTATGTCGAACGCGCCGAATATCTGGCGCGCACCATCGAGGCGACGCTGCGCGTCACCGCGCTGCCGAACGCCTACACCGGCCAGGGCAATGAATGGGATTCGGCGCTGCTGACCGCCGGCGTCAGCGCTAGCTTCTATGGCCTCTACGACGAGGCCACCGAAGCCAGCGTGGTCGAGTATCTATCGTTCTCGCCCGCCAACCCGTCGTCGATCCGCAACTGCATCGAAAATGCCCGGCTGAATTCGCGCTCGGTGCGCACCGCGCTGACCAGCGAGATGTGGGACACCATCAACGGCGCCTGGATCGATCTGCAGGAGATCTGGGGCAAGGGCGCCAAGACCCGCGAGGAGCTGACGAAATTTCTGCGCTTCGTGCAGGAGATCTCGCTGCGGTTCGACGGCTCGGCCTACCGCACCATGCTGCGCAACGACGCCTACTGGTTCTCACGGCTCGGGCTGCATCTGGAACGCGCCGACAACACCGCGCGGATTCTCGACGTCAAGTATCACGTGCTGCTGCCGGAGGAGGAACATGTCGGCGGCCCGCTGGATTACTATCAGTGGACCTCGATCCTGCGCTCGGTGTCGGCGCTGACCGCCTATCACTGGGTCTATCGCGAGACGCTGAAGCCGTGGCTGATCGCCGATCTGCTGATCCTCAACGACACGCTGCCGCGTTCGCTGGCGTCGTGTTACGGCAATCTGGTGCGCAACCTCGACCAGATCGGCGTCGCCTACGGCCGCCAGGGCGCGGCGCAGCGCCATGCCAGAGGCGTCCGCAACCGACTCGAGCACAGCCACATGGACGACATCTTCCAGCGTGGCGTGCACGAATTCATCCAGGAATTCATCGCGGACAACGGCCGGCTCGGCGAAATTATCGCCAAGCAGTATTTGATCTGAGCTAGTCTGCCGCACCTCAACCGGATTGCTGACGCCATGCGCCTGCGAATTGCCCATACGACGACCTATCGCTATGAGCCGCCCGCCACCGGCGTGATCCAGGTGTTGCGGATGACCCCCGGCAGTCACGACGGCCAGTACGTCGCCGAATGGCAGATCGACGTCTCCACCGACACCAAGCTCGACATGCACCACGACGCGTTCGGCAACGTCACCCACGTGCTGACCATCGGCCCGACCACCGACCTCACCATCAGCGCCGAGGGCCTGATCGAAACCCACGACACCGGCGGCATCCTGAAGGGCACCGAGGAGCGGTTTCCGCCGGGATTCTTCCTGCGCTCGACGCCGCTGACCGAGGTCAATTCGGCGATGGCTACGTTCGCCCGCGAACTGCGCTCGGAATCCGAGGATGACGTGCTGGGCTTCCTGCACGCGCTGATGATGCAGCTCAACGAACACATGACCTTCGACGGCGACCCGACCAATTCCGGCACCTCGGCGGCGGAGGCGTTCGCGCTGCGCCGCGGCGTGTGCCAGGACTACGCTCATATCTTCATCGCCTGCGCGCGCTCCGGCGGCGTGCCGGCCCGCTTCGTCGCCGGGCATTTCCTGCGCGCCGACGGCATGGTGCATCAGCAGGCCGGCCATGCCTGGGCCGAGGCCCATGTCCCGGTGCTGGGCTGGATCGGCTTCGATCCGGCCAATGCGATCTGCACCACCGACGCCCATGCGAGGGTCGCCATCGGACTCGATTATCTCGGCGCCGCGCCGGTGCGCGGCACCCGCTACGGCGGCGGCACCGAAACGCTGTCGGTCACCGTCAAGGTCGATCAGGCGGGACGGCAGGTCCAGTGGCAAGGCGAGTCATAAGCCTGACCACGAGGCCAGCCAAAGGCTTGGCTGCGACGCGCGGCCGGCTGAAGCGACCTTTGGGGGCTGGACGCCTGCGCCGAATTGGCTAGTGTCCCGCTGCCGCCGACCCTGCTCCGTCTCGGCGCCAATGCTCCCCTTTCAAGCGACGCGTTTCGAGGACGAAGATGACCTATTGCTGCGGAGTTCTGGTGCGTGACGGTCTGGTGATGATCGCCGACACCCGAACCAATGCCGGGCTGGACAACGTCTCGACCTTCCGCAAACTGCACGTCTTCAGCAAGCCCGGCGAGCGGATCATGGCGGTGGCCAGCGCCGGCAATCTGGCGATCAGCCAGTCGGTGCTGTCGACGCTGATCGAAGGCCTGCAAGACCCGACCAGCGGCGAGATCGAAACCCTGATGAATGCGCCGACGATGTTTCAGGCGGCGCAGCGGATCGGGCGTGCCATCCGCCACGTCAACGCCACCGAGGCCGAGGCGTTGAAGGCCGAGGACATCAATTTCGAGGTCTCGTTCCTGTTCGGCGGCCAGATCAAGGGCGGCCGGATGCGGCTGTTCATGATCTATCCTGCCGGCAATTTCATCGAATGTACCACCGACACGCCCTATCTGCAGATCGGCGAGCACAAATACGGCAAGCCGGTGCTCGACCGCGCGATGCATTACGAGGTCGAATTGTACGAGGCGCTGAAGACCAGCCTGATCTCGATGGATTCGACGATGCGCTCGAATCTCGGCGTCGGCCTGCCGATCGACGTGCTGGTGGTGCGCACCGACGTCTGCGACGCTGATCTCAATCACCGGATCGAGGCCGGCGAGCCGTATTTCCACGATCTGCGCTCGCGCTGGTCGGCGGCGCTGCGCCAGGCCCACGCCAACATCCCGCGCCCGCCGTACAAGAAGGAAGACTAACGAGGCATGAGGTAGAGTTCGTCATTCCGGGGCGCGCGCAGCGGAAGCTGCGAGCGAACCCGGAATCTCGCGGCAAGTGCCTTCCCTCCTCCAAGCATCCTCTCCGATGCGTGTGCGCGGCAAGATTCCGGGTTCGCTCGTCCTGCGGACTCGCGCCCCGGAATGACGGCGCGGCTTGTTGAAGCGCGTGGCAGCCATTACGATCGCGCGAAGCAAAACGTCCCAAGAGCAAGAAACATCAGGGAGAGAACACCATGGCCAACGCCACCAGCAAGATCGCAATCGTCACCGGCGCCGGCACCGGGGTCGGCCGCGCCGCGTCGCTGGCGCTGATGCAGGCCGGCTTCACCGTGGTGCTGGCCGGCCGCCGGCTGGCGATGCTGCAGGAAACGCAAAAACTCGGCGAAGCCATCGGCAACAGCCTGCCGGTCACCGCCGACATGGCCGACCCGGCCTCGATCGCGGCGCTGTTCGCCACCACAGTGGAGAAATTCGGCCGGCTCGATCTGTTGTTCAACAATGCCGGGATGGGCGCGCCGCCGCTGCCGTTCGAGGATCTGTCGCTGGCGCAGTGGCAGGCGGTGGTCGACACCAACCTCACCGCGCCGTTCTTGTGCACCCAGCACGCATTCCGGATCATGCGCGACCAGACCCCGCGCGGCGGCCGCATCATCAACAACGGCTCGATCTCGGCGCATGCGCCGCGGCCGTTCTCCGCCGCCTACACCTCGACCAAGCACGCCATCAGCGGGCTGACCAAGGCGAGCAATCTCGACGGCCGCGCCTATGACATCGCGGTCGGCCAGATCGACATCGGCAACGCCGCCACGCCGATGACCGACCGCATGGTCAACGGCCCCGGCGTATTGCAGCCGGACGGCAGCTCGAAACAGGAGCCGCGGATGGACGCCAAGGCGGTCGGCGACGCGGTCGCCTACATGGCCGCTCTGCCGCTCGACGCCAACGTGCTGTTCATGACCGTGATGGCGACCAAGATGCCGTTCGTCGGGCGGGGCTGATCCGCACCGCGCACTGCGTGCCGGGCGAGCCTATGTGGCTATCGATAGACTTTTGACGCCCTTGTTCTCGTCGGCAAAGATCACGTAGTACAAGCGGTAGGCCTATGCGATCCCCGATGATTTTCCTGACGAAATCGTCGGTGTGCTCTTTTGCCCATCCCGCATCGCATCTGTTTCGAAGCGCAGCGGCAAGCCTCGGCCAATCATGCCGCGGACGTGGCTTGACTTCGCGGTCGGGGCTATTTTACTCGCGCCATCCCGATATTTGCCGGACTGTTTGCAGCATGACACGCTCTTTGACCCAGTGCCTCGCAATCTTGCTTTGCATCGCTTTCGCTCCGCCGGTGACTGCGCAGTCGGTCGTCGCGCAAACCAGTTCGCGCGAAAAGGTCTATTTGTTGCGGGGATTTATGAATGTCTTTTCCCCCGGCCTGGATCAGTTCGCCGACGAGCTACGGCAGCGGAATATCGAGGCAACGGTGGCCAACAATTCGGAAGCGGCCGCGCTTGCCGCGAGCGCCATCCAGGACTGTAACAGCGGGCGGGTGAGTTCGATTGTGATCATCGGTCATTCGGCGGGCGCGCGCGCGGCGTTGGACATGGCCGAACGGCTGCGGCAGGCCGGAATCCGCGTCGCGCTGGTGGTAACCCTCGACCCCGTGGTTACCTTGGCCGCCCCCGGCAATGTCCGACGTCTGGAGAATTTCTATCTCTCGAATGGCTGGGGAAAGCCCGTGCAGCGCGACGCGCGTTTTCGCGGATCGCTGCAGAACGCCGATCTCAAGGGCGATCCCGAACTCGGGCACGTTTCCTTGACGACGTCGCCGGTCATTCATCAACGGGTCTTGAGATCCGTCGCCGCCGCAGCGGGCAACCGTTGCCGCTGATGGGTCCAGCGGCGCGGCGAAGCCGCCGTGCGCCGCCCCGCCCCCCCGGTCGCCGCTATTGAAGACTTGCTGGCTGCTCCCCGCGGAGGGCCGCGTGGCGATGCGAGCGCGTCCTGGGTGGCTTGCCATCGCAAGACGTTCGCGCTGCGCCGGCGCACAGAATGCCCGAGACGATGCACCCAAAACCGGCTTGCCTGCGGCGGCCTCGTATCATACTCGTCCTCCGGCCTCGGGGGACTCATGCTTCGACTGCAATCTGCGTTCGGCGTGTTCGCGCTCCTGATGCTCGCCTGGGCGTTCGGGGAAAATCGTAGCCATGTCTCGGTGAAGCAGGCCGCGATCGGGCTCGGCATCACGTTGTTGACCGCGGTGCTGCTGATTAAGCTGCCGGTGGTGGCGCATGCGTTCGGCGCCATCAACGACGCCGTCGGGGTGATTTCCGCCGCCTCGCGCGCCGGCACCAGCTTCGTGTTCGGCTATCTCGGCGGCGCCGCGCTGCCGTTCGATCCGAAGGCGCCGGGCGCGGATTTCATTCTCGCGTTCCAGGCGCTGCCGATCGTGCTGGTGATGAGCGTGCTGACCACGCTGCTGTTCCACTGGAAGATCCTGCCACCGGTGGTGCACGGCATGGCGTGGCTGCTGGAGCGCACGCTCGGCGTCGGCGGCGCGGTTGGTCTCTCCACCGCCGCCAATGTCTTTCTCGGCATGGTTGAAGCGCCGTTGTTCATCCGGCCGTATCTGGGACAGCTGACCCGCAGCGAATTGTTCCTGGTGATGACCGGCGGCATGGCCGGGATCGCCGGCACCGTGCTGGTGCTGTACGCAACGCTGCTGGCGCCGGTGTTGCCCGATGCCGCCGCGCATTTTGTGATCGCCTCGGTGCTCGGCGCGCCGACGGCGATCCTGGTGAGTTTGATCATGGTGCCGGAGACCGAGCCGCGACGCACCGGCGGCGCGCTCGACGATCCCGGAACGATCGCCACCAGCAGCATGGACGCGGTGGTCAAGGGCACCAGTGCCGGGCTTGAGCTGCTGCTCAACATCATCGCGATGCTGATCGTGCTGGTGGCGCTGGTCTATCTCGCCAACGCGGCGCTCGGCCTGCTGCCCGATCTGCGCGGCGCGCCAATCTCGCTGCAGCGGATGCTGGGCATCGCGATGGCGCCGGTGTGCTGGATGTTGGGGCTGCCGTGGGATCAGGCGGTCACCGCCGGATCGCTGATGGGGATCAAGACCGTGCTGAACGAATTGATCGCCTATGTCGAACTGTCGAAGCTGCCCGCCGACGCGCTCGATCCGCGCTCCAAGTTGATCATGCTCTATGCGATGTGCGGCTTCGCCAATTTCGGCAGCCTCGGCATCATGATCGGCGGCCTCGCCAGCATGGCGCCGCAGCGCCGCGAGGAGATCGCGGCGCTCGGGCTGAAATCGATCGTGTCCGGAACGCTGACGACCTGCCTGATGGGCGCGATGGTCGGGGCAATAACGTAAGTCCGATCGCTCCTTAGCCCATCTGCGCCCACAATTGGCGCACCAGCATGCCCGCGCGCTTCTCGATCGCCGCCGCGGCATCGAGCGCGAGATCCTCGCGGTAGCGCCCGGCGATCAGCTGCACGCCGATCGGCTTGCCGTCGTGCAGTGCGACCGGAACGACGGCGCCCGGCAGACCCAGCACATTGATCGCGGAAATGAAGCGCAGGTCGTTCCAGAAGATTTCACGCACGCGTTCTGCGCTGATGGTGTCTTCGCGCGGGCCGGGCGTCGGCCTCACCGTGGTCGGCGCCAGCACCACCGGATAATCCTCGAAGAACATTTGCCAGGCGCGGATATGGCCGTTGCGCGCAGCGGTGGCGCGCATCCAGCCCTGCATGTCGAGCACGTTGGCCTTGGCCTTCATGCCGTTCCAGGCGGTGTGGAAATCCGCGGAGGTCACCGCCAGCATCCCGGCTTCCTGCATCACCACGACCTCATTGGTGATGATGTCGCACCAGTTCTGCCAGACGCCATTGATATCGGGGACCTCGACCTCGCTGACGCGATAGCCGCCGCGCTCGAGATGATCGGCGGCCTGCCGCAGCGCCGCGCGCACCGAGGGATCGACGTCCATGTCGGCGGGCAGTTTCGCCAGCGCGACCTTGATCGGCCGCTTCGGCTGCGGCCCGACCAGCGGCGCCGGCACCCACCACGGATCGCGCGGATCGCGCTGGCTCATCACTTCGAGCGCCAGCCGGACATCGCCGACGCTGCGCGCCAGCGGCCCCTGCCCGGACATCAGATGCGACAGCATCGGCCGCTCGGCCGCGGCGCTCTCATTATAGGCTGGGATGCGGCCCTGCGTCGGCTTGATGGTGGCAACGCCGTTGCAATGGGCCGGCCAGCGCAGCGAGCCGCCAATGTCGTTGCCATGAGCGATCGCGCCGATGCCAGCCGCCACCGCGGCGCCGGCGCCGCCCGACGAGCCGCCGCAGGTGATGTCGGGACTCCACGGGTTCAGCGTCAGCCCGTGCAGCGGGTTGTCGGTGAAGCCGCGGAACGAGAATTCAGGCGTATTGGTCAGGCCGATGACAATCGCGCCGGCGTTTTTCAGATTGCGCACCACCGGCGCATCCGAGGGCGCGATGATCCGCATTTGCGCCGGGACGCCGTTGGGGTTGGGCAGGCCTTCGAAGTCGACGTTTTCCTTGATGGTGATCGGCACGCCGTGCAGCGCGCCGAGGCCGGCCTTTCCGGGCTTCGCCCTGTCGGCGGCCTTCGCCGCCTTGAGCGCCTGATCCGACAGGTCGACGACGACCGCGTTGAGCTTCGGATTGACCGCACGCATGCGCTCGAGATGAGCACCGACAACCTCGACCGAGGAAACCACGCCGGAGCGAATCGCCGCCGCCGTGTCCACTGCCGACCACTGCCAGATCGGTCCCCTCGGCGGCTGTTGCTTGGCGGGCTGCCGCGGTTCGGGCTTGCGGGCCGCGCTGACGCGGCCGGCCATCGATGCCTTTTTCTTTGACGCCGGTTTGTTGGCGACGGTCTTCTTCTTGATCACGGTCTTCTTGGTCACATCACACCTCTCATGGCCGGCGGCGCACGGTATGCGCGCCGAGCCATAGTGTCGAGGTGGATAACGATCTCGCGTTCCGCGCGTCTATTTCCGACCCTCAACCGGCAGCTCGACCGGGATATGTGGCGAGGTACTGATCACCCTCGGGCTTCCGTTCGGGTAGGACTGGCGCTGGGTGTGAATCACCGATTCCAGGACCAGCAGAAATTTTTCGGCGAGCATGGCAGCCATCCGTTGCTTGGTGGTTCGAGAGCGCCAGACTGCCAAGTCACCATTTCCGGCCGCCTTCGCCGTTCCTGGAAAATGACTTCGTCGATTGCATCAATTGTTTCGTCGCGCCGACCTGCGCGAAACCGAAACGCACCGCGTCGCGGCCAGACGCGGCGCGCTCCCGCAGAACCTCATGCCGCGGCCGGCAGCTTCCCGGTCGCGCCTTCCTTGTCGCCGAAGATGGCGGAGAACAGGCAGTAGACCCAGGCGATACCGGTGAACCCCAACAGCAGATTGCAAAAATACAGCAGCCACCGATGCTTTACATTGCGAACAAACGCGATCGCGATCGGACTGAAGTAAACCACGACGGCAACCAGATACATCAACCAGACCGTCATCGAGGCGCTTGGGTCGTACGGCATCGATTGTACTTGATAAGTGAACATTGTCCCTCCTTGCTTTGTGAGATGGGCTTCGCCACTCCCTCTTGGACTCGGTGCGCCGAACAGCTCGCCGAGTTGAAGAATCTTGTTGTTCGGTGGAATGTGCTTGTTCGGCGAACATCCAAACATTGTTCGCGATCAATTGCTGCGGCGCACGATGCTGCGGCATTTCAGCGCGCAATCGCGGACCGGAAGTTTAGTGCATGGCTGGATCGTCGGACCAGCAGCGCGGATCGCTCTGCAAATTGCTACCAGCTCGCGTAGCAGCTCGATCACGACGGCTTCCTACTTTGCTAACTGAAAATAGTCAGACGCCGACGTCGGCAATTTTGATCTGGCTCACAGCGGCGATCCGATTTCTCGTTAGTATGAAAACAAGCGTCGACGCCGTCACGCAAGCACCCCGATCCATTGCAATCAGGATTGAAACCGAATGCTCCAAAAGAGCGTTGCGCATTTACCGCTGAGCGCGATCGAGCGCGACCGGCTGGATTCACTGGCTGAGGAATTGATTTGCCGGAACAATGAGGTGATTTTCACCGAGCGCGACAACGCCCGCTATGTCTACTTTCTGTCGAGCGGCCTGGTCCGTCGTCACCGGACACTTCGAGACGGCCGACGCCACATTGTCGGCTTTGCGCTTCCGGGCGACTTTCTGGTTGCGCCGCAGAGCAATCACAAGTCGTTCGCGGCAGACGCCATCGGCGAGGTCGCCGTCAAGCGGTTTGCACGATCCCGCTTCTTCGAATTCGCGCAACTCTCGCCGCCGCTGATGAAGCTGATCCTGGATTTCACGCTCGCCGAGCTGCAATTGGCCCAGGACAAGCTTGTGCTGCTGCGGCGCCGGACGCCGGAGGAGAGACTGCTGGCGTTTCTGCTGATGTGGCAGCGCAAGCTCGCGCGCTGGGCGCCGGATACGACGGATATCATCCTGCCGATGAAGCGGCATGATATCGCAGACTATATCGGCACGACATTCGAGACCGTGAGCCGGATCTTCACCCGGCTTCAGCAGGAACAACTCATCATCGTGATGCCGCAACGGGTCCGGCTGGTCGATCCGACGCGCGCCGCAACCTTGGTCGGCTTCGCACATTTGCGATGACGTCGACCGGGCGACGAAGCGTTGGACTAACGTCCCGGCGCCTGCAACGGCGCGGCGATGAGTCCGCCGCGACGCCGTCCGTGCCCGCTCACTTCGCCGCGGTCAGTTCCACCGTCTCGAATTCCGCCGGCAGGATCACTTCCAGCAATTCGCAATTGTCGGAGTAATCGTTGATCTTGTGCCGGATCCGCGGCGGCTGGGTCCAGCAGCTGCCTTCGCGCATCAGGATCTCGCCGTGGCCTTCGAGATCGGCCTTCACCCAGCCGCTCAGCACATAGACCATCTGGAATTCGACGTCGTGGAAATGCAGCTTGGAGACTTCGGCCGGGTTACACGGCCCGATCAGCCGGATCACATGGGCCTGGGCCAGGCCGTGGCTGGCGCGGGCGATGCCGAGATCGCGATATTGCGCATAGGCGCGCAACCCGTTGGCGACGAAATCATCCTCGCGCAGATGGCTGATGGCGACGCGCTGCTTCGGCCGCGCCTTGGTTGCTGATGGGGCGGCGGGCTTGGATGCGGGTTTGGCGGGAGGCTTCGCGGGCGGCATGGCCTTCGACCTGACCGCCGACTTGGTGACCAGTTTCGCCATCGATTTGGCCGCTGGCTTGTCCGGTCGCCCGGGCGCTGCGGTCTTCTTGTTCGTCCCGGAACGTGCGGAAGTACGTGCGGTAGCCATGATAACCTCCCCATCGCGGGGCGCATTCGTTTGCCCGAATGCTGCGCCGCGTGGAAAGGTTAGCTGCAGTTGATGACAACGGCAATTAGTAAGCGCACCCGGCTCAGTGCAACCTGAACACCCCGTCGATGGCGCGGAGCTCGGCCGGCTTGATCAGCTTGGAATGCGCCACGGTGACCGCGACCAGCGGGCCTTCCAGCTGCTTTTCCCAGAAGGCGAGGAAATCCTTCAACGCCGGAAAGTTCGGGAACAGGTCGTAGTTCTGCCAGACATAGCTTTGCAGCAGCCAGTGCCGGTCCGGGCGGCGGTACAGAATCTCCGCCGTTGTCAGTCCGTAGCCCAGGACCTGCTTGCGAAAGTCACTGGAAACCTCGACCCGAGAGCTCATGCCAACCTCCATGCTTGCATGAAAATTCTGACGCACGACTGCCCACCATCACAAGCTTAAATGTTTAACGATATGTTGAAAAATTCAGCGTTAGCAGCGACTTAGCGCTAGTGCTAATACCTGGTCCGGGAGCCGCCGCGGCGTTAACGCTGCCGGTCAAATCTGGCAGCCGCCCTATTTGAGTGCCAATTTTTCTGCTATCAGGGCTTGTTCCCATCACAACTCTGGCTTATCTCCACACCGTCGCCCTGGCACTCGCCGGATGCGACTGCCAATTTCCGAAATTCAAATATCTTCAGAAACTTAGGAGGACTTGCATGAAATTCCGTCCGCTTCACGACCGCGTTGTAGTCAAGCGCATCGACGCCGAAGAGAAGAGTGCTGGCGGTATCATCATCCCCGACAGCGCCAAGGAAAAGCCCTCGCAGGGCGAAATCACCGCTGTCGGCCCGGGCGGCCGCGACGAAGCCGGCAAGCTGATCCCGATCGACCTCAAGGTCGGCGACCGCGTGCTGTTCGGCAAGTGGTCCGGCACCGAGGTCAAGCTCGATGGTCAGGAACTGCTGATCATGAAGGAAAGCGACATCATGGGCGTCCTCACCGACCTGCCCACCGCCAAGAAGAAGGCGGCGTAAGCCCCGCTCGCCCGCCTTGGGCGAGCATCGTCTCCGTCTCATCCCGGCTGCGGCCCCGTGCGGGCGCGCAAGGATGAGGACCAACACCAACATAGGGAAACTCATATGTCAGCTAAAGATGTGAAATTCGGCGTCGATGCCCGCGACCGCATGCTGCGCGGCGTCGAAATCCTCGCCAACGCCGTCAAGGTCACGCTCGGCCCCAAGGGCCGCAACGTCGTGCTCGACAAGTCGTTCGGCGCGCCCCGCATCACCAAGGACGGCGTCACCGTCGCCAAGGAGATCGAGCTCGAGGACAAGTTCGAGAACATGGGCGCCCAGATGGTGCGCGAAGTGGCCTCGAAGTCGGCCGACGCGGCCGGCGACGGCACCACCACCGCGACCGTTTTGGCCGCCGCGATCGTCCGTGAAGGCGCCAAGTCGGTTGCCGCCGGCATGAACCCGATGGATCTGAAGCGCGGCATCGACCTGGCTGTGGAAGCCGTGGTCGCCGACCTCGTCAAGAACTCCAAGAAGGTCACGTCGAACGAAGAGATCGCGCAGGTCGGCACCATCTCGGCCAACGGCGACAGCGAAATCGGCAAGTTCCTCGCCGACGCGATGAAGAAGGTCGGCAACGAGGGTGTCATCACCGTCGAGGAAGCCAAGTCGCTCGAGACCGAACTCGACGTCGTCGAAGGCATGCAGTTCGACCGCGGCTACATCTCGCCCTACTTCGTCACCAACGCCGACAAGATGCGCGTCGAGTTCGACGATGCCTACATCCTGATCAACGAGAAGAAGCTCTCCAACCTGAACGAACTGCTGCCGCTGTTGGAGGCCGTCGTGCAGACCGGCAAGCCGCTCGTGATCGTCGCTGAAGACGTCGAAGGCGAGGCGCTTGCTACCCTCGTCGTCAACCGTCTGCGTGGCGGCCTCAAGGTTGCCGCCGTCAAGGCGCCGGGCTTCGGCGATCGCCGCAAGGCCATGCTGCAGGACATCGCGATCCTGACCGGCGGCCAGGCGATCTCGGAAGATCTCGGCATCAAGATGGAGAACGTGACGCTCGCCATGCTCGGTCGCGCCAAGAAGGTGATGATCGACAAGGAGAACACCACGATCGTCAACGGCGCCGGCAAGAAGGCCGACATCGAAGCCCGCGTCAACCAGATCAAGGCGCAGATCGAAGAGACCACTTCGGACTACGACCGTGAGAAGCTGCAGGAGCGTCTCGCCAAGCTGGCCGGCGGCGTTGCCGTCATCCGCGTCGGCGGCGCGACCGAAGTCGAAGTCAAGGAGCGCAAGGATCGCGTTGATGACGCGATGCATGCGACCCGTGCGGCGGTTGAAGAAGGCATCGTGCCGGGCGGCGGCGTCGCCCTGCTGCGCGCCTCCGAGCAGCTCAAGCGCATCAAGACCGCGAACGACGACCAGAAGACCGGCGTCGAAATCGTCCGCAAGGCACTGTCCTGGCCCGCGCGCCAGATCGCCATCAACGCAGGCGAAGACGGCTCCGTGATCGTCGGCAAGGTTTTGGAGAAGGACCAATATAATTACGGGTTCGACTCGCAGACCGGCGAATACGGCGACATGGTCAAGAAGGGCATCATCGACCCGACCAAGGTCGTCCGCGCGGCGATCCAGAACGCGGCCTCGGTCGCGGCTCTCTTGATCACCACCGAAGCCATGATCGCCGAACTGCCGAAGAAGAACCAGGGCGGCGGCGGTATGCCCCCCGGCGGCGGTGGCATGGGCGGCATGGATTTCTGATCCGGCCAATCATTCGCGCAGTTGAAGTATCAAATGCAAAACCCCGGCGGAAACGCCGGGGTTTTTGTTTCTCAAGGTGGCGTGGCCGGCAAGCGGTTCGGTCTTGTCCGTCGCGAGGTTTGATCCGAACGGCCACCCGCGATGATCGCTATCCAATTGACTGCTTTGGCGTATGTTGCCTACGCGGCGCGCTCGCCGGCCTCGTGATTCTACGTGAAGTCGATCTCCAGGGATCTTCAGTTGACGCATCGCCCCTACAACGTCCTGTTCCTCTGCACCGGCAATTCGGCGCGTTCGATCATCGCCGAGGCGATCCTGAACACGGTCGGCGCGGGGAATTACCGCGCCTACAGCGCAGGCAGTCATCCCAAGGGGCATGTCCACATCGAAGCGTTGCGATTGTTGAAAGCCCAAGGTTACAACATTTTGGGTCTTCGCTCGAAATCATGGGCCGAGTTCATCGCGCCCGGCGCGCCGGTGTTGGATTTTGTGTTCACGGTCTGCGACAATGCGGGGGCAGAAGTCTGCCCGATCTGGCCGGGTCAGCCGATGACCACGCATTGGGGCATTCCAGACCCCGCCGAAGCCACCGGCTCGCCAGCCGAAATTGCACTGGCGTTCAACGATGCCTACCGGTTCTTGTATCAGCGCATTGGCGCCTTCACCGCGCTGCCGCTCGGTGCGCTCGATCAGTTCGCGCTTGGCGAAAATCTGAGGGCAATCGGATTGCTGGAAGGCGCGACGGCAGCTCGTAGCAAGCGTAGCCCGGATGAGCGCAGCGATCTCCGGGAATAGCAAGCAAGCTTAGCCCGGATAAGCGTCGCGCAATCCGGAGCTCGGAGCTTCACCTCTTCTCCCCGTCCGGGCCGAGAAGTCCCAGCCGCGGTTGAAATTTCTGGACGTCTTGAAATTTGCTGCAGTGCGACATATAGAGACTGAAAATCATTCGCAGTCGCGAAAGGGGCTTGGCATGAACAGGTTCAATGGGATCGATCGAGGAATGTCGGCATGAGCGTCTTGATTCAGAGCCTCTACGCCGTCCCGGTCGTCGGCTGGCTGGCCAAGGACGCCATCCAGGGGCATCCTGATGCGAAGTACTATTTTGCCTTCAATGCAGCGGCCATTTTTGCGGCGCTGATTTACGCATTTGGCTATCCGTTCCTGATTACCGTCGCGGTTGCCGCGGCCGGTTGCGCGCTGGCGTCGCTGGTCATCCTGACGTCGTTCGATGCGTTCGGCCGAGCCCCCACCGAAACCGCCAAGGCACCCCGGGCCACGCGCAAGGCCTATTGAAGCGCAACCGCGCGGCGAGCGCGGATCGGCGCAGCCGCCCGCCTTCCCGCGCTCGCTGACCAACCCCTGGCACCAACCGCTACCGCGTGATCCGCGCTCAATACTGGTAGACCGCCAGTTCCTGCCGTAGGGCTGATCGGCGAAGCGCAATATGCTCGCCATTGATTGCGCCCTGCGTCCTACCCCTCCTCGGCGTGCTTCAGGATCGCCTTCAGCAGTCCAGGGAACCGGGCATTGAGATCGGCCTCGCGCACCGTGTTCTGGTGCTCGACGCCCTTCTTGGTGGTGCGGATCAGGCCGGCCTCGCGCAGCACGCGGAAATGATTCGACAGCGTCGATTTGGCCATGTCGGGACACGGCGCCGCGGCCGTGCAGGACATGCAGTCCGCCTGCCCCAGCAACGACTTGACGATGCGCAGCCGCATCGGATCGGACAGCGCAGCAAGCACGCCAGCCAGCGTGATGTCCTGACTTGCGGGATGAACGAACTGAGCCATGAGTAAAATATAGGCCGTCCCTTGACTTCGTTCAATAGTCCCATACTTCCGAACTATTGAATATGGAAACAGGGATCGCAATCATGACCAAGACACTGCAAGGCAAGGTGGCGCTGGTGACCGGCGCATCAAAGGGCATCGGCGCCGAAATCGCGCTGCAACTGGCGGCGCAAGGCGCGGCGGTGGCCGTCAACTATTCCTCCAGCAAGCAGGGCGCCGACGCCGTCGTCACAAAAATCGTCGCCAACGGCGGCAAGGCCGTTGCCGTGCACGGCAATCTCGCCGATCCGGCCGGCGCGGAAGCCGTCGTTGCCGAGACGGTGAAAGTGCTGGGGCCGATCGACGTGCTGGTCAACAATGCCGGCGTCTATGAATTCGCGCCGCTCGACGGCATCACGCCGGAGCACTTCCACCGGCATTTCGACCTGAACGTGCTGGGGCTGCTGCTGGTCTCGCAGGAAGCGGCGCGGCATTTCAGCGCCGACGGCGGCAGCATCATCAACATCTCGTCCGGCGTGTCGACGATCGCGCCGCCGAATTCCGCGGTCTACACCGCCACCAAGGCCTCGGTGGATGCGATCACGGCGGTGCTGGCGAAGGAACTGGCGCCGCGCAAGATCCGCGTCAACGCCGTCAATCCCGGCATGATCGTCACCGAAGGCGTGGTGTCGGCCGGCTTCGATAATGGCGAGATGCGCAATTGGATTGAAGCGGCGACGCCGATGGGCCGGGTCGGCAAGGCCGGGGAGATCGCGTCGGTCGTCGCCTTCCTCGCCTCTGAAGGCGCGTCCTACGTCACCGGCGAGACGCTGCACGTCACCGGCGGATTCCGGTAAGTTCGGCGCGCACGGATCGTTGTCGCACAGCATCATTCCGGGCCGCGCGCGAAGAAGCGCACGCCCCGGAATGATGGGCTCACGAGATCAAATTCGAATGTCAACGCGCGCTAATGCGCTGGTGCCGCTCCCGCCGCCGCGACCTCGATCCCCGAAATCTTCTTCCAGGTCTCCGAGCCGCAAAACATCAGCACGCAGCCTTCGACCTTGAGCGCCTTGGCGCCGACCAGCGAGACCGTGCTGGCGTAGGTCTTGCCGTCGTCGGCGTTGTAGATCCGGCCGCTCCATTTGCCGTCGGCGGGTTTCATGCCGACGAACAGATTGAGCCCGAGTACCGGGCGGCGCGCTTTCGCCGGGTCCGGGTTCTTGTCGTCGACGACCGGGCGGCCGGTAGCGGGGTCGAGCGGCTGCTTCAGCCAGACGATGGTGGCGCACAGCGCGTTACCGCACGGCGCGACCTGCACCTTGGCGTCGCCGGCCTGCGTGAGCCAGACCCCACTCGGGTCGGAGTCGGCGTTTGCCGCGGCGGTGAACGCCGCCAGCGCAATCAAACCCGCCGCGATTTTTCCGGTGATCCTCATGATACACACTCGCTCGTTGGCCCCGACGTCACGATGGCCCGGCATGGTTAATGTTTGGTGTGTGGCGGCGGCGGTGGCCCGGATACAGCCAAGCGCAATACGGCTGCAGGCTTTCCGCGGGAAAATATTGGTCACCTGCTTATCCCCGGTGCTGCGCCCTCGCTTATGATGCATCCGTCCCGCCCCATTGAGAGGGGCGTTTCGCGATCGTCACGATCCGCGGGGCGGGATGCGGTGGACGCGGCAGCGTCAGGCGCGGAGGCTGATCGGGAGGGTGGGCTCCTTGTACAAAGGGTCCATGACCTGACCAGGCAAAACGCTGACGACGGAGCTGGCGCGTACGGCCCAAGGCGTGTGGTCCCGATGCCGCGCGTGGCATCAACCCGAGGAGTCCCCCTTTCAAATCCGGAAGGGAAGAGCTTATCGGGGACGGCGACGAAAAACCGTGTCGTCCGCCGGGGAGAGCACGAGACAAGCCGTAACACCATCGCGTGCGGAACGCCGGATGATTCCGGTGTGACCGTGGTGACTATGCTCGTGTGCTTTTGACTTTCGCACACGAGGCCGCGGGTGCATCGGGCACCCGGCGTTCCGCGCGCCCTCTTCAAGGAGAGGGCTGGACGTTCACCGCAAACCCCGGGCGCAGCGCGTCGCGGGATTGCGAACGTGTATCCGGAAATCAGTGGCTGTTTGACAATCGAATCTGAAGTCGCCCGCGGCGCCCTCTTCACCTCTCCCCGCAAGCAGGGCGAGGTGAAGACGGCAAGCCCGCTTACTTCGCGCCGGCCTTTTGCGCATAGGCCCAGGAGGCCTGCGCCAGCGGCACGGTGCGGGCGGCGGATTCCTTGGCCTTGTCGGAGGCGGCGGTGCCGTCGCGGACTCTTCCTGCGATGCCCTGGGTGATGCCGGCGAGCCGGAAGGTGTTGTAGGCGAAGTACCAGTTCAGGTCCGGCACTGTGGCGAGCCCGGTGGCCTTGCAGTAGATCGCCGCGGCCTGCTCCATGGTCGGAATGTTCAGCGCCTTGAAGTCGGCGGTGTCGAGGCCGGGCATGGTCCACTGCATCAACAGATAGGTGAAGTCGGCCATCGGATCGCCGAGCGTCGACAGCTCCCAGTCCAGCACGGCCTGCACCCGCGGCTCGGTGGCGTGGAAGATCATGTTGTCGAGCCGGTAGTCGCCATGCACGACCGAGACCCGCTCCTGCACCGGCAGCGTGCTCGGCAGCCACTCCATCAATCGGTCCATTTCGGGAATCGACTGGGTTTCGGAGGCCTTGTACTGTTTGGTCCAGCGATCGACCTGGCGGGCGAAGTAATTTCCCGGCTTGCCGAAATCGCCGAGCCCGATCGCCTCGGGATCGTAGCTGTGCAATTTCGCCAGCGTTTCGATCTTGCTGGTGAAGATCGCCCAGCGCGCCTCCGGCGGCTGGCTCGGCAGCGTCGGGTCCCAGAACACCCGGCCCTCTTCCATCGACATGATGTAGAACGCCGCGCCGATGACGGCGTCGTCCATGCACAGCGCGTAGGCCTTCGCGACCGGAAAACCCTGCTTGCCAAGCGCCGCGATCACCTTGAATTCGCGGTCGACCGCATGCGCCGACGGCAGCAATTTGCCGAACGGCTTTCGCCGCATCACATAGGAGCGGCCCGGGGTGGTCAGCCGGTAGGTCGGATTGGACTGGCCGCCCTTGAACTGCGCAACCTCGAGCGGACCCTTGAAACCCTCGACATGGTCCTGCATCCAGGCTGCGAGCCGCGCCTCATCGACGCGATGGCGCTCCTCGACCGGCTTGGTGCCGGTGTAGTCTTCGTCTTTCCTGAAACCGACCAACTTGGCGCTCCCTCAATCTCTCAGTGGCGATCCGCCGCTTCACCTCTCCCCGCTTGCGGGGAGAGGTCGACCGGCGAAGCGCAGCGAAGCCGGTCGGGTGAGGGGGCGCCTCGACCAGGCGCGACGCCCCCTCACCCCACCCCTCTCCCCGCGAGCGGGGCGAGGGAGCACGCTGCCTTTGCGGCGGCGTGCTCGCTCCAAATCGAACCGGCCTAGTGCTTGGCCGGCGCGTTGGCGTATTTGCGCATCTCCAGTCGGGCGATGGCGCGGTTATGCACCTCGTCCGGACCGTCCGCCAGCCGCATCGTGCGCATCGACGCATAGTCGCGCGCGAGGCCCGCGTCGTCGGAGACGCCAGCGGCGCCATAGGCCTGGATCGCCTGATCGATGATCTTGAGCGCCATGTTGGGCGCCGCGACCTTGATCATCGCGATCTCCAGCTGCGCGGTCTTGTTGCCGACCTTGTCCATCATGTCGGCCGCCTTCAGGCACAGCAGCCGGTTCATCTCGATGTCGGTGCGGGCCTCGGCGATGCGCTGCTCCCAGATCGAATATTCGATGATCTTCTTGCCGAACGCGGTGCGCGACGACAACCGGCGCACCATCTTCTCCAGCGCCTCTTCGGCCTTGCCGATGGTGCGCATGCAGTGATGGATGCGGCCCGGGCCGAGCCGGCCCTGCGCGATCTCGAATCCCCTGCCCTCGCCGAGCAGGATGTTGCCGGCTGGAACGCGGACGTTCTCCAGCAGCACCTGGGCGTGGCCGTGCGGCGCGTCGTCGAAGCCGAATACCGGCAGCATCTTTTCAATCGTGACGCCCTTGGCGTCGGCCGGCACCACGATCTGCGACTGCGCCTGATGCTTCGGCGCCGACGGATCGGTCTTGCCCATCACGATCATCACCTTGCAGCGCGGATCGCCCATGCCGGACGACCACCATTTGCGGCCGTTGATGACGTATTCGTCGCCGTCGCGGACGATCGAGGTCTCGATATTGGTGGCGTCGGAGGACGCCACCGCCGGCTCGGTCATCAGGAAGGCGGAGCGGATCTCGCCGTCCATCAGCGGCCGCAGATATTTCCGCTTCAGGTCCTTGGAGGCGTAGCGCATGAACACCTCCATGTTGCCGGTGTCGGGCGCCGAGCAGTTGAACACTTCCGAGGCCCAGCCGATGTGGCCCATCTGTTCGGCCAGCGGCGCGTATTCCAGATTGGTCAGGCCGGCGCCGCGGAATTCGTCGTCCTCGTGCGCGGACGGCGGCATGAACATGTTCCACAGACCCTCGGCGCGCGCCTTCTTCTTCAGCTCCTCGACCACCGGGATCACCTTCCAGCGCGGACCTTCCTCGTCCTGCTGACGGTAGACCGGCACGGCGGGACGCACGTGCTTGTCCATGAACGACGAGACGCGGTCGAGCCACTCGCGCTGGCGATCAGACATCGTGAAATCCATTGGGCGTTCCTCGCTTTTGTTCGGAAAATCTTTGGCGGCACTGTCTCCCCGGCCACCGTCGTCCGCAAGACAAATTTGGTTGCGGCGCATGGCGCGCGAGCTGCGACGACGGTTGCAACGGCGGTTCGCCGCGGTCGTCGATGCGGCAGGCGCATTGACATCCGCGACGATAAAACGATAGTTTCATACAAGCGTTTGAATTGCAAGTTTCCCCTAATTCCACGGCGCGGCATGTCCACGGATTCGACACGGACGGCGATCCTGAACGCGGCCGAGCGGCTCTATGCCGAGCGCGGCTTCGGCGACGTGACGCTGCGCGACATCGTCGCCGAGGCCGGGGTCAACCTCGCCGCGGTGAACTATCATTTCGGCAGCAAGGACGAGTTGATCGCCGAATTGTTCGTCAGCCGCAGCCTCGCCACCAACCGCGAACGACTGAACGAATTGAAGGCCGCGGAATCCGCGGGCGGCGGCCGCGCGCCGATCGACGCAGTGCTGCGCGCGCTGGTCGGCCCGACGCTGCGCGGCTGCCTCGGCCCCGACAAGCAGCGCTCCGACGCCGCGCGCTTCATGATCCGCGCCTCGATCGAGGCGGTTGCCCCGATCCGCAAGATCAAGAACCGCGAGATCGACCATCTGCGCCGCTTCGCCGCGGCGATGCGGCGCTCGCTGCCCGGCCTGCCCGACGTCGAGATCTATTGGGGCCTGCACTTCGCGCTGGCGATGGCGCACCAGACGATTCGCGACAGCGAACGGCTGGAGCGGCTGTCGGACGGAAAATGCGACCTTGATGATGTCGATGGCATGATTGAGCGCATCGTCGCGGTGTCGGTGCTGGCGCTGGGGGGAAACGCAGCCACCGACGCGGGCGACACTAAGCCTGCGGCGCGGCGCGGGCGCTGAGCGTCACGGCGCCGGTCGGCGAAACTGGTCGGGCAAAGCACCGTCGTGCCGGCCTATCCGATTCTGCGTGACGACTCTGCGGTCCAGGACTATGCCGGGATCGGATCGGGAATCATCGCATGCTACGGCAGCAAGCCATCGATGAGGTGTCGGCCGATATCGCCGAAGTTGGCACGCTGATGCGCGCGCTGTCCGGACGCTATGAAGGGATTTTCAGCAATCTCCACATGGCGCTGGCCGCGACGCTCGCGCGATCAGGTAGCATGGCCGATGCCGCCCGCGACGCAGCTGCGATCGCCGACGCCGCCGCTGCCGCGCTTCATGCCAGCCTCCCGCAGCAACCCGTCTATGCCTGCGGCAGCGGCTGCAATGCCTGCTGCCATCTCTACGTGAAGCTGCCACCGGGCGTCGCGGCGGCGATTGCCCAGGACATCGAAACCCGGTTCACATCCGCCGAGCGCGACGCGCTGCAGGGCAGACTACTGGCGGCGGCCGCCGCGACCAACGCCGCTCCGAACCCCGCCGCGTTGCGCCTGCGCTGCCCGCTGCTCGGCGACGACGACCGCTGCTCGGTCTATCAGGCGCGGCCGCCGTCTTGCCGCGCCTTCACCTCGACCTCGGTGGCGCGCTGCCGCCAGGTCGTGTTCGACGCCGGGTCGCCGGACATCGCGGTGGAGCAGAATCCGGCGCATTTCCGCGTCTATCGCGAAGCCACCTTCGCGCTCGAACAGGCCGCGCGCGCCCGCGGCCTGCCGGATCAGCAGATCGGACTGGCGCAAGCCCTGCTCGACGCCATGACGCCGGCCGGGTGACCTGATTCATATTCGTGATTGTGGGGTGGCTGGAGCGGGTGAAGGGAATCGAACCCTCGTATTCAGCTTGGAAGGCTGCTGCTCTACCATTGAGCTACACCCGCGAACCGCCGATGACCTAACACGGCGGGCCAGCCGCCTCAACCCAAGATGCGGCCGCCGCCGGCCGCATCTACGGCCGCGTCGCCCTGCGTTTTCAGCGGGTTGGGGCAGTGCTGTCATTCCGGAACCTAAACTCGCCCGGTAAGTTGGAACCGCTCCGGAATCGGCAAGCCAGAATTGGGGGATCCATTGAGTGATGACAATATCCGGGAAGGGCTGCCCTTCCCGCTCGGAGCCAGCTGGGACGGCCAGGGCACCAATTTCGCGCTGTTTTCCGCTCATGCCACCAAGGTCGAGGTCTGCCTGTTCGACGGCGACCGCGAGCGCCGGATCGAATTGCCGGAATATACCGACGAGGTGTTCCACGGTTACATCCCGGATGTCGGCCCCGGCACCTTCTATGGCTACCGCGTGCATGGTCCCTACGAGCCCGAGCACGGCCACCGCTTCAATCCGAACAAGCTGCTGCTCGATCCCTACGCCCGCGCCCATGCCGGCGAACTGACCTGGGATCCCGCCGTGTTCGGCTACAAGATGGAATCCGGTGACGACACCACCTTCGACGAGCGCGACAGCGCGCCGTTCGTGCCGAAATGCGTGGTGGTCGATCCGGATTACGATTGGAAGGGCGAGCCCGGCCGCAAGAACATCCCGTGGGACCAGTCCGTGATTTACGAGACTCACGTCAAGGGCTTCACCAAATGCCATCCCGACGTGCCGGAGCATCTGCGCGGCACCTATGCGGGATTCGGTAGCCAGTCGGTGGTGGATTACATCGCCGCCCTCGGCGTCACCGCGGTGGAGCTGCTGCCGATCCACACCTTCGTCAATGACGACTTTCTGCTCGACAGGAAGCTGACCAATTATTGGGGCTACAACACCATCGGCTTCTTCGCGCCCGACCCGCGCTACGCCCATGATGTCCCCAACAGCCTGCGTGAATTCAAGGAGATGGTAGCGCGGCTGCACAGCCACGGGCTCGAGGTGATCCTCGACGTGGTCTACAACCACACCGCCGAAGGCAACGAGCTCGGCCCGACGCTGTCGTTCAAGGGTATCGACAACGCCAGCTACTACCGGCTGCCCGAGAACAAGCGCCACTACATCAACGACACCGGCACCGGCAACACCGTCAACCTGTCGCATCCGCGCGTCATCCAGATGGTCAATGACAGCCTGCGCTATTGGGCCGGAGAGATGCATATTGACGGTTTTCGCTTCGATCTCGGCACCATCCTGGCGCGCGAGGTCTACGGCTTCGACGAGCAGAGCGGTTTTCTGAAATCGGTCGATCAGGACCCGCTGCTGACTTCCGTCAAGCTGATCGCGGAGCCGTGGGATTGCGGCCCCGGCGGCTACCAGGTCGGCGGCTTTCCGCCGGGCTGGGCGGAATGGAACGACAAATACCGCGACACCCTGCGCGACTATTGGCGCGGCGAAGCCGACGTGGCGGCGTTGGCGCCGCGACTCTCGGGCTCCGCGGATTTGTTCAACCATCAGGGCCGCCGCGCCTGGGCCAGCGTCAATTTCGTCACCGCGCATGACGGCTTCACCCTAAACGACTGGGCGAGCTACAACGACAAGCACAACGAGGCCAATGGCGAGGACAACAAGGACGGCAGTTCGTCGAACCGCTCATGGAATTGCGGCGCCGAAGGACCGAGCGACGACAAGGCGATCCGCACCCTGCGTGAACGGCAGAAGCGCAACATGCTGGCGACGCTGCTGCTGTCGCAGGGCACGCCAATGCTGCTGGCCGGCGACGAATTCGGCCGCACCCAGCACGGCAACAACAACGCCTATTGCCAGGACAGCGAGATCTCCTGGGTCGACTGGGGTTTTTCCGACGACGCCCGCGACCTGCTGAAGTTCACGCAGCGTTTGACCGACCTGCGACGCAGCTATCCGACGCTGCGCCGCAGCCGCTTTCTCACCGGCATTCACGATCCCGTTCTCGACGTCTGCGACGTGATCTGGATCAACGCCAATGGCGAGCCGATGCAGGAGGAGCATTGGCAGGACACTGCGATGCGATGCTTCGGCATGCTGCTCGACGGTCGCGCCCAAAAAACCGGCATCCGCAAACACGCCGAGGACGACACCGTGCTGCTAGTGCTGAACGGTTTCGACGGCCTGGTCGACTTCACGCTGCCGGAGGTTCCGCACGGCTCGACATGGTCGCTGCTGCTCGACACCAACATTCCCGATGGCGCCCCCGGCGAGCAATTTGCGTGCGGATCGATGTATCAGGTCACGGCGCGATCGCTGCTGCTGTTCGGACTAACAGAATGATCCACAGGCACTGCCCTTAATTGCGGCAGCCGTAGCTACAATTGTTGCAGCGGCAACTTCACCAAATCTGGAACAAGCTGAACCTCTCGCGATTATTTCCCGACAAATCCGATTGTCGGAATAACGGAGAGTCAGGTGAAAATTCGCGCGGGTTACAATATCGCTTACGAGTGTTCTCAGGAGACGCCGATGAACCTGCTGCTCAGCGTTCATCCCTCCCGAATGCAGCATATCATTGGCGAGCATCAGATCCGCTTGTCACCCGGGGTGACGTCGCGCGACTTCCACGACATGTTCGGCAATGTCTGCACCAGGATCGTGATCCCGCCGGGGCGGATCGACATCAGTAACGAATTTCTGATCGAGGATTCCGGATTGCCCGACGAAGTCGCGCCCGGCGCGCGGCAGCATCCGATCGCTGAATTGCCCGATGCAGCGCTGATCTATCTGCTCGGCAGCCGTTATTGCGACACCGACAAGCTATCCAACCTGGCCTGGGCGATGTTCGGCGGAATCGATTCCGGCTGGGAGCGGGTGCAGGCGATCTGCGACTACGTCCACCACCGCATCGAGTTCGGCTATCATCACGCGCGGTCCGACCGCACCGCCTCGGAGGGCCATGCCGAGGGTATCGGCGTGTGCCGCGACTTCGCGCATCTGGCGGTGACGCTGTGCCGTTGCATGAATATTCCGGCGCGCTATTGCACCGGCTATCTCGGTGACATCGGCGTGCCGGTCGATCCGGCGCCGATGGATTTCTCCGCCTGGTTCGAAGTCTATCTCGATGGCCAGTGGTACACTTTCGACGCCCGGCACAATCATCCGCGGATCGGCCGCATCGTGATCGCCCGCGGCCGCGACGCCGCCGACGTGGCGATCTCCACCAGCTTCGGCTTCGCACAACTGGTGAAGTTCGAGGTGATCACCCTTGAAGTCGACGAGAACGCCGCAGCGGAGCCGGCGCGGCTGTCAAAGGTGGCGTGAGCGTCACGGAATCTTGCCAATGTTAAGATCCCCCAGGGCCACGACGGCATGGCCCCGGGGGATGCTTGGTCATCGCGCGGCCTTGGGGAGGCATCAAGCAGATGACCATCGCTGCAAGATTCTCCGGCAACGATCAGCACAGTAAATCGCAATTACGCGCCAACCTCTGTCAGGACTTTGCTGACAGAAATGCCCGCCTCCTTATTCGAATCGGTCCAGCCCCGGCTTCGCGCCGGCCGGCCTCGGTCCGATCCGAGGCCTCAATGCCGCTGGCCGCGGGCGCTGTTGTCGTTCGACAGCGAGCTGGTCTGACGATCGCCCCACAGCAGCACGCCGGCAAAGATCAAGAACATCGCGACCACGGCGATGGACACCAGAATCGAATCGACCGGCACGGCAACCTCCCTCTTGCTTGAAAAATTGCGCATCAGGATGCCGATCCGCGGCGTGACAGGTTTGACGCAGATCAAGTCGACACCCTCCCCCGCTGCGGGTCGTTGACCGTGACCCCCGGGCCGACCAAGCCGGCGCCGTCCGATCCAATATCGTTCTATGAAGCGGTTGCCGGGGTGGCACAGGGCGCCGAGCCCGTAGCTGTCGTGAGCGCGGAACCCGGATGGCATCGCGCGCTGCGGGAGGCGCTTACAGCGACCAGAACAGCCTGGCCCACACCGCCCCACTCGCGGCGACCGCGACGATCAGCGGCAGCAGCGCCACGACTCGGCGGGCGGCGCTGCCGTACAGCCCGGCGATCTGCCAGCCCAACCAAAGCGACCAGACGCCGGCGCCGATCAGCATCGCGGCGCGCAGCGGTCCGATCAGGCTGAACACGATGCCGTCATTGCGCAGTAGCGACACCGTGGTCATCGACAATCCGAGAAACACCCCGCAGGCGGCTAGCGGAATCAGGCTCTGCACCAGGTGATGAAAGCGCGCGCTCGACCAGCGCCCGAGCAGGCGCGTCGACAGCGCCACGCAAGCCGCGACCGCGCCGCCGGCGCCGATCGCCATCACCAGGATGTAGCCGAGCAGCACCGCGCCATCGAGCAGCGTCATGACGTCATTGAGATCGGGATAGTTGGTCAGGATCCACCACGGCGCCACGGTTTCCAGCGGCCACATCACGCCGTGATCGACCAGCCATTCGGCCAGCGTCTGCTTGACCTCGACATAGATCGCGCTGCCGCTCCAGTGGAACGCCGCGGCGGCGATACCGAGCAGCCCGAACAGGATCAGCATGGTTTCCATCGGCCGCGGGTCGCTGCCGGCGACGTGAACGATCTCGTGATTGGGCGAACGCCGCGCCAGCGTCACCGCGCCGCGATAGCCGCTGCAGCGTCCGCACATATGGCAGGCGCTGCCGCCCTTCATGGTGCGGATCGGCACCAGCGGTGCGCAATTGACGAGCTGGGCCGGGCCGCGCGGATGCGGCTTTCTCCAGCTGTCCCAGGCTTGCGAATCGACCCGAAAATGCAGCGGCGCCAGCTTGGCGAGCACCGCGAACACGCCGGTCACCGGACACAGGAAGCGGCACCACACCCGCTTGTTGCGGCCCCACAGCAGCGCGGTGGCGATCGCCGCCACGGTCGAGAAGCCGAGGATCACCAGCGCCGGCTTCGGATATTGATAGACGCTGATCATCTGGCCGTAGATCGTGGTGGCGGCGAAAGCGACAAACGGCCAGCCCTTCCAGCGCATCCAGCGTGGAATCGCCAGGCCACGGCTGTGCTGACTCACCGCTTCGGTGATCGCCCCTTCCGGACACAGCAGGCCGCACCACATTCTGCCGACCAGCACGGTGCTCAGCAGCACGAACGGCCACCACAAACCCCAGAACACGAATTGCGCGAACAGCGTCAGATTGGTCCACAGATGGGCCGTGCGCGAGGGCAGCGGCAGCAGCGTCGGAGCCACCAGCAAGGCCAGATAGGCGACGACCACGATCCATTGCGTGGCGCGGATCGCGCGCTGGTTGCGCATCAGCCAATCGCCGATCTCGCGCAGCACGGCGTCTACTCCGGCTTCTCGGCGAGGCAGCGCCAGAGCGTGATCGGGGTCCCTCATGCGGTCTTTGCCTGCGGCCGGGGCCAGAACAGTGCCCAGTAGATCACACTCCAATACGCGACATAGACCAGCACCTGCATCAGGTCGGGCCTTGCCCGATAGCCGGTCAGCGCGCCGATCAGGCCGCCGATCGGACCGTGATCGGGCAGGATCGCCGAGGAATCCCACAGCCGGCCGGACAGCGTCGGCAGCAGACCGAGATCAATCAGATTGTCGACCCCGGTCACCAGCAGCGACGCCGCCAGAAACAGCAGCAGGATTTCGGTGATACCGAAGAACACTTTCCAGGACATGACGCGGCTTCCGAGCTGCAGCAGGTAGTACGTCCCTATAGCAAGAAGCAGACCAACCGCCGCCACCGCCAATGGCGCGATGATCGTGCCGGTGCGCGCCGCCGCCAGCGTGCCATAGAGAAACACCACGGTCTCGCTGCCCTCGCGAGCCACCGCGATCAGCGCCAGCACGAACACGCCCCACCAGTTCGAGCGATCGGCGGCGCTTTGCAGCGAGGTCTCGATTTCGCGCTTCAGGGTGCGGCCGTGCCGGCGCATCCAGAACACCATCTGCACGATCAGTGCGGCGGCGATCAGCACCGCGGCGGTCTGGTAGCCGCGCTGCGCGTCGTCGGGCAGCGACTCGCCGAACAGTACCAGCGCCAGCCCGAACACCACCGAGATCAGCAGCCCGGCGCCGACGCCGGCCCACAGAAACAGCTTGCCGCGCGCGGCATCGACCTGCTGCCGGCTCAGCCAGGCATTCAGGATTCCGATCACCAGCAGCGCCTCGACGCTCTCGCGCCAGATCACGAACGCCACATTGCCGAGTTGTCCGCCCACCAATCTGCTCCGTCTGCTATTTCGCCACCAGCACCGCCGGCGGCGCATCCAGATGGAAGTCGTCGAAAAAATCATACTCGCCGGGATCGAGCGTGCGGATCACCAGCGTGGAACTGGCGCCCGGCGCCAGCACCTTCTCCTTGCGCAATTCCTTGCTCTCGAACTCGGCCGGCTCGTTGCCGAGATTGTACAGCTCCAGCTTGATCCGGCGGTTGGCCGGCACCTCGAGCCGCTGCGGCGTCACTTTGCCGTCCCGGAACTCGATGCGGAACGTGGGATCGTCCTCGGCGCGCGCGGCAGCCGTCAGCGCCAACGACACGACCGCGGCCCCAAGCAGCAACGCCGAACGACGCGTCAACCGCGCCGTCCGGCAACCATCGTTGAAATCAATCATCAACTACCCTGTGGGCCTCGCGCTTTCGGACGGTCGGCGGGCGGATGCGATCTTTACCGCATCGACCCGGACCTCCCTTGATCTTCGTCAGTAGGCGCCCTTCTTTCCGGTGCCCGCATAGGTGAACTCGTATTCGACCGTGAATGGCTTGAACCATGGCGCGACGCCGGTTTCTTTATCGACATGGCGGCCGAAATGGTCAGGAGGCGACACGTTGAGCTTCAATTTGTACTTGCCGGGTCCGGCGAGCTTGACGTTGTCGCCGTAATGCGGGCCGTCGCTGGCGACCATCGCCATCGCGTCGCCCTTGATGCTGTCCTTGGCGCCGTCCTTGGCCAGTTCGTAGGTGACCTTGAGATAGCCGACCCAGTCACCCTGGGCGTAGCCGTTCTTGTTGTCCTTCAGCGCCTTGATGTCGGCCTCGATGTGGATGTCGGACTCCTTGGCGTCCCGCATCATGCCAGCGGGCTCCATCTCGATCGGCTGCAGATACACCGCCGCCACTTCGAGGCCGGCGGCCTCGACATTGTGCGGCTTGCCGATCGGAATTTCCTTGGCCGTCGCGGCCGTCACCCCGAGGGCCGCAGCGGCCCACAACGCAACTGCGATAAAGCGAAACATTCTGGTCGGCCCCCCGTGGCTCGCCACGCGTTTCACAACGCGCTCGATTAAGCCAACCCTGCCAATGCCAACTGTTCGCGTCAATCGATCTTGTTTAGAATATCAATAGGTTAGAACCTCTCCAAAGGTACCGCGCGGGCACCGGTTTGGGGTTACTAAATACCTATTGTGCAACGCATCAATACCAAATTCCCGCGCGGCCTGGAATTTCCCGGATTCGCCGGCGCCGACCGCTCACTGGCTGTCGAACGGCGCAACACCCGGGAGGTCGAGGAACTCGGTCAACGCAGCGACGACCTCGTCGGGCTTGTCGTGATGCAGCCAGTGGCCGGCGCCCGCGATAGTCTTCGATTCCGCCGCGGCGAAGTGCGCCAGCAGGCCGGCCTTCTCCGGATCGGCCAGGAAGCTCTCGTCGCCGTACAGCAGCAGAGTCGGGCATGTGATCCGCGCCCACAGCGCGGCGTAGTCGTCCGGCGACAGCCGGTACGGCGCCCTCACCCGCTGATACGGGTCGTATTTCCAGCTATAACTGCCGTCGGGGTTGGGTCGCGACCCGTGGGTGGCCAAGTGCAAAGCCAAATCGGCCGACAGCCGTCGGTTGTGCGCTTGCATCCGCGCGGCCGCAGCACCGATATCGCGAAAGCCGCGCACCTCAGCATTGGAGATCTTGTCGAGTTGGGTCACCCAGCCGGCGATCTGCTCGTGGATCGGAGCCGAGGCGGTCGACGGCAGGAACGCCCCGTCGAGCACTGCGAGACGCGAAAACTTGCTCGGAAAGGTTCCGGCATAGGCGAGCGCGACCATGCCGCCCATCGAATGGGCCACGATCGTCGCGGTCTCGACTTCGGCGGCGCGCATCAGTCTGGACAGGTCGTAGACGTTGTCGGCCAGACTGTAGCTGCTGGCCTTCGCCCATTCGGAATCACCATGGCCGCGCAGATCGGGCGCCATGACGTGGAAATGCGGCTGCAGGACCCGCGCCAGACGATCCCAGCTCCGGCAATGGTCGAGGCCGCCATGGATCAGAAACAGCGGCGGCGCCGCCGGATTGCCCCAGTCGACAAAATGCAGCCGCAGACCTTGGGATTCGTAGAACCGGCTGACCGGCTGCGATGCAGCCACCATCACGACCGAGCCTTTCGCTGGGCCCCGACGACGCTCCAGCGCCACGGCAGCAAACCCTCAGAAGTGATTGAAAAGATTGGTGGGGGAAGAAGGACTCGAACCTTCGAAGTCATAAGACGGCTGATTTACAGTCAGCTCCCTTTGCCACTCGGGACACTCCCCCGCTCGACGCCGCCGGCCCCCGTCCATCCTGAAGATGTTGAAAAGGTCCATTGGCGCAAAAGCGAGCCCGCTCGCGGGCATCCAATCAGGCGCGGTTATGGGCGAAGCGCCCCCCTAAAGTCAACCAATGCCGGGCGAATATCCCTAGCCCTTGGTCGCAACGTGCCGGGACGGAAATTGCCAACCGGCAAGCCTCGTGGGACAAGCGCCCTATGAGTCCACGAGAACGAAATCCGCGGTTTGCGCGCCGCGACGACAAGGACCGCGGCAAGGCCCATGGTTTCGGCCGCCGCTCCGGCCCGCGCGAGCGCGAGCCCGTGGATGGCCCGGCGATTCTCTATGGCTGGCACACCGTGGCCGCAGCGCTCGGCAATCCGCGGCGCACGATCCGCAAACTGTGGCTGACCGAGAACGCCGCGCGGCGGCTGGCCGACGAACATATCGACACGCGAGTGCCACCAGAGATCGTGCGGCCGAGCCTGATCGACCAGCGGCTCGGACCCGACGCGGTGCATCAGGGCCTGCTCGCCGAGGTCGATCCGCTCGACGCGCCCGACATCGACGCGCTGCCGCAGGACGGCATCGTGCTGGTACTCGACCAGATCACCGATCCGCACAATGTCGGCGCGATCATGCGCTCGGCCGCGGCGTTCGCCGTCAAGGCGATTGTCACCACCGCGCGTCACAGCCCCGAGGCCACCGGGGTGCTGGCGAAGTCCGCCTCCGGCGCGCTGGAACTGGTGCCGCTGGTCACCGTGCAGAATCTGGCGCGCGCACTGACCGAACTGAACGACCGCGGCTTCCTCACCGTCGGGCTCGACAGCGAGGGCGGCGACGATCTTGGCGATGTGCCGCTGCGCCAGCCGCTGGCGCTGGTGCTCGGCGCCGAGGGCAAGGGGCTGCGGCAATTGACGCGGCAGACCTGCAGTGTGGTGGCGCGGCTCGACATGCCCGGCGAGATCAAGAGCCTGAACGTCTCCAACGCCGCCGTGTTGGCGCTGTATATCGGCGCCAGCCGGCTCGGCCTGATGCGCTCGTAAGAACTGAAACGCCCGCTCGCATTGTTGCGAACGGGCGCCAAAATTAACGCAAGACTTGATCAGTAGTAGCGGCGCGGCGACATGTAGTGGTGATGGCGCGGCGCATGGTGCGAGTAGCGCGGCATGGCGTGTTGCATGCCATAGCCCATGCTGCGATGTGCATAGCCGCGATTCATGTAGCCGTGATGCATGCCGTAGCCGCGATGATGGCCGTAATAACCGGTGTGGGCGTGCCACGGACGGGCATGCATACGCGAACGATAGCCGTAGCTCACCGGACCGCGCCAGTCCGGCGCGCCGTCATAGTAATGTGTAGTGGCGTTGGCATAGCGGCCGCCGCGATAGCCATAGCCGCCATGATAGCCGCGCCAGCCCGACACCGCACGCTCCTGATAGGTGGGATATGGCGCGAAATTACCCGGGCCGACGAAAGTCGGGCCCTGATCGACGTAGTAGTACTGGGTGGGATCGGGCAGCCGCTCATAGGTTGCTACGCCATAATCGTAGCCATAGCCCGTGTAGGCCTCCTGCGCGCAGGGGCTGACATAGGTCTGGCCGCATGGCGAGCAGCCGCTGCTGAACAGTCCGCCGCCGCAAGCCATCGCTGGCGCGGCGCCCACAGTCAATACGGCCAACGCTGCGAACAATCCTGAAATCGTATGACGCATTACTCTCTCCTGTCGGTGCTTTTTTGCTTGGTGCTAGTCTCGAGGTCGGCTGAAATCTGGACGCCGTTCCGGCGAATACCCACCGCGTTCGGGCGGCGCCACGATCACTTGGGGCGGATCAAGCGGCACCGGGGGCTGCGCCGCCGGCGGATTCGATTGCGCCGACCAGGATTGGTGAAAGCTCTCGGCGGGTTTTGGCAGCTTGCGGTTCTCCGGCGGTTCGACTTCGAGCCGGCCGTATCCTGGCCGCTCGCCGGCGCCCGGAAAATAATGGCCGACCCGTGGAACCGGATCCACATAGCGGCCGCCATAGACGGTCGGCTGCACCTGAACGCCGCGGCCCAGCCCCCAGTCGCCTTCGACCACCCGATACGACGCGTCGATCCCGTTGATGATGATCGGCACGCCGGGCCGACCCGGAATCACGATCACGGTGCCGCCGCTGTCGGCCAAGGCCGGCACGGCGGTGACTGTCAACAGCATCAGCGCCTGCGCCACACGCTTCATCGAAAATCTCGTTTGCATGGCCGCAAAGGTAAGCGAAAACGCTGATCGATGGGTTAAGGCGCAGCGCCAATCTTCCGGTAAGCCTAACGCGCAAGGATTTGGCGGCCGCCAATTGCGCGCCTACGCAAGATCGATTCGTTAATGCGCCCCCTATTGGACACGGGCCGCCGACCGACAAAACTTGACGCCACGGCCTTGTCCCGACCGGGCGGCGCTGCTAGCTGTTTTTTCTGGAAAATGCCGGTTTAGCTCAGCGGTAGAGCAGCGGTTTTGTAAACCGAAGGTCGGGAGTTCAATCCTCTCAACCGGCACCATCCAGCCAATGATCTTCTGCGGTACCCGTCGGCGACGTCAATGTCGCGCCAGCGCCGCCGCGATCCGGCCCTGAACCACGACCCCGAGCCAGATCACCAGGGTCGACAAGGCCGCCGCGGCGATGATCAGAACGTCTGTCGATGTCATCACGATGGTCCTCTGTTTCGGACAAGTCGGCGTCGTCGCTTTGCGGAGCGCCGGCAGCCAAACCACTATCGTCGACAATCGGCGCCAGCGGTTTGATGCCAATCAATTGACGCCAGGGCGCCCCGCGCCAGGTATGCGCAACAAAAAACCGCCCGCAGGCGGCTTCTGTCGATCCGGGCGGTTCCGGCGCAGCCAAATGTCGCCGGCTCAGGCCTTCTCTTGTTCCATCGTCACCGCAACGTCGCTATTGGCCGACAGCCGCACCTTCTGGCCTTCGACCTCCGCGACCAGGCTGAGATCGATGAAATGGTGGTGGCCCTTGTGATGGCCCTGGCCGCTGTCGGCCTTGGTCAGCTTGATCTTGCCATTCTCGACCTTGTCGACGGTACCGACATGAACGCCGTCGGCGCCGATCACTTCCATATGCTCTTTGATGTCTGCCATTTGGTTGTCCTCTGTGGACCTCGATAACGCGCGGGAACCGGATCGGTTCAATCGCCGCGGCGGATTCGGCTGGCCGGCGTCACAATAGCCGGCACAAGACCACTAGGTTGACCGAGCATGCCAGCAGCAGGGCAACGACAAGGCCGATCTGGAGGGCGTCGAGCCAGGTTTTCAGGGTCGTATTCATGGCCCGGAAAGCATCGGGCGATTCTAGCCGGCGAGTCCCGCCCGATATTTTTCGCCCGATTCAGGGCTCGTTAACCTTCGATTCCCCTGCCCGGCCGGCGGGATCGCCGTGCAAAACCTCGCCGCCAACAAAAAGGCCGGCATCACGCCGGCCTCCTGCAACGGATGTCGATCGCCTCAGTATTTGGCGGCCACCGGGCCGTCCCAGCCGAAGCGATAGTTGATGCCCGCCTTGACGGTGTGTTCGTCGTTGCGGAACGAAGCCCCCAGCACGCCTGCTGGTCCGCCGGTGAAGCTGGTGTTGTCGAACTTGTAGTATTGATATTCGGCCTTGGCCGACCAATTCGGCGCGAACATGTATTCCAGGCCGGCGCCGACGGTGTAGCCATTGTTACGATTGCCGTTGGTGGTGAAGCCGACCGGTGCGCCGGCGACGCTGACGTCGAGATTGCTGTCACGGAAGGCGTAGCCGCCCTTGCCGTAGAGCAGCGCAGGACCCCAAGTGTAGCCGAGCCGGCCGGTCACCGAACCAAGTCCCTTGGTGTCCTGCGTCACCAGCGCGCCACCGGGGAACGGTACGCCGCCATTGTTGTTGTTGGACGGCAGCCAGCTGTACTGCGCCTCGACGCCCACTACCCAATTGCGGGCGAACTGGAAGTCGGCGCCACCCTGTACACCGCCCAGGAACCGACCCGAATTGCTCTCGATATTGCTGTCGCCGGCGAAGGCGCCACCGAGATGTCCGCCGATGTAGAAGCCGGTCCAGTTGTAGACTAGTTCCGGCGCCGAATAGGCCGGGGCCTTGGCGGTGGTGCGAGGGCCGAGATCGGCGGCGGCCGCGGGCGCCGCCAGCGCGAACACGGCGGCAACGCCGAACAGAAGCTTTTTCATCGCGGTTCCCCTTTGTATCTCATCAGATAGGAGCAGAACAACGTGGCGCCAGTTTGGTTTCGTGGCGGCGACGGCGAAGCAACAATGATGCATTGCTGTGACGAAGCAGCCGCGGCGCGGAATCGGGCGCTTGGGATTGGTCGCTTTCGGGCTGGTTTCGGTCGGGTGCTACCGCGACATTTTTTCCAGCTCGGGGAACGGCGCATAGGCCAGCCCGGCGCAAGCCTCCTGCGACTCCTCCAGAACCCGGTCCACCCGCGCGTCGACATGCACCACCGCGACCTCGCGCGGCGCGGCATCGCTGCCGTTGGATTGCCGCGGCGTGAAGCGCACGCAAGACACATAGCGCAGCCGCCCGCCGACGTTGCGCTGCACTGGCTCGGCCATCGCGGCGCCGCGGACGCCGACCGGATTGGTCAGATAGGTATGGAAGAACGCCACCAGCTCGGTGCGGTAGTTGGCCGGAAATGGCTGACCCGACACGCCCCGATCATCGGTGAAGGTCATCGAGCTGCCGCCGCCGGCGCAACCGCCGAGCGCCAGTGCGAACAGCAGCAGCGTGAATACCCGCTTGATCATCGAGTCCAGGTTCCGGTTGGTCCCGGCACCGGTTTAGCCGCTCGGCCGCAAGAATGGAATTCCGATCCGTGGCTCAGCCGCGACCCATTGCACGGGCAATGGATCGCGGGGCGGTTCGGCGCTGCACGGCCGGGGGGAACGGCGCGGCCGCGCAGCGGCGGATCAGCCGCGCTGGCCGAGGTGCTTGATCGTGGCCTTGGCGGCATGATGCTGGGTGCGCGCGCTCATCTTGTTGTGGAGACGATGATGGCGGACATGCTTGTGATGCGGCCGGACGATCTGCGCGTGGCTCTTTAGCAGTTTCGGCTGCGCATGGATCCTGGCGTGCGGCGTATGCATCTTGGCGTTGGCGTTCAGCACCGGCGCGGTGTCGGTGCGCGCGGCGCCGGCGGCCATCGCGGGAGCGGCGAGCATCGAAACGGCGAGCAGCGCGGCGGAAATTGTCTTGATCATGGTCGTCTCCAGTTGGGCTTGTGGGTGGCACGTCGACCGCGAAGTTGACCGGACGGTTCGCCGGGCTTGTCGATCATGCAGCCACGCTAGCGATCGCGCGCTGAACCGATCCTGAAGCGAACCGGAGGCTAATGTTCATCTGTATGAAGCTTTGGTCACAAACGCCGCGTGATGACGATTTCGTCATCACGGCAATTTGGCCAGCGGCGGGGAATGTTCCTTACGCCCCGGTGTTTCCATCGAAGGGCTATGGTGTAGGATCATCGCCACCGAAAAGGGAGAAACGCATGAGCAAGACCGTGTTCAGGCTGCTGACGCTTGCAATGTTCTCGGTGGCGGTCGTTGCCGCGCCGATGCTCTCGCCGGCGAAGGCCGCTGGCGGCGAGTCGCCGACGCCGCCGGCCTCGGACGACAAATCCACCAAGGACAAGAAGACGCCGAAAAAGAGCTCCGGCCTTGAAGATCCGGCCTTTCTCGCGGGTTATCGCAACGCCTATGCGACGATCTACGACCGCGGCGACTACGCGGGCGCGATCGCGCAGCTGAAGGCGCTCGGCGCCGACGATCGCGCCGACGTCGCCAATCTGATCGGCTATTCCTATCGCAAGCTCGGCGACTACAAGGTGTCGCAGATCTGGTACGAGCGCGCGCTGAAGGCCGATCCGGCGCATGTCAGGACCTGGCAGTATTACGGTCTTTGGCAGGTCGAACAGGGCAACCGCGACCAGGCGCAATATCACCTGGGCCGCATTGCCGCGCTGTGCGGCACCAATTGCGACGAATATAAATCGCTGGCGTCGGCGCTCGAGAAGGCGCCCGGCAGCGGCCTCGTCTACTGATCGCCATTGCGAACGCGATCGGCGCCGCCCGCTGGCGACGCCGATCGTTTGCCGGCTGATGCTCCCCGGATGCAGCTGCGGCGCGGCGATCGCGCGCACGACCATCGCGCAGCTGCAGGCTCGACAAGGGCGAGAAAGGTCGTATAGACGACGGCGGCGAAACCCGCTTCATTCGCGCCGAGCCGCGCCGACCCGCAGAGCCTGCATGATCAAAGCCAGCAAGGACACCCGGATCGCCTTCGTCGCGAGTTCCGGCGCCGAGGCGCAGGCCGCGCTGACGCAGCTGGTGGAGCTGTATGGCAATCACGATCCCGCGGAGTCCGACGTAATCGTCGCGCTCGGCGGCGACGGTCTGATGCTGCAGACGCTGCATCAGCAGCTGCGCACCGGCAAACCGATCTACGGCATGCATCGCGGCACCGTCGGC
Source organism: Rhodopseudomonas sp. (assembly GCF_013377015.1). Taxonomy (GTDB): domain Bacteria; phylum Pseudomonadota; class Alphaproteobacteria; order Rhizobiales; family Xanthobacteraceae; genus JARJEH01. The sequence continues at coordinate 118,184 of NZ_JACABA010000007.1, forward strand.
TTCCTGATGAACGAGTTCAGCGCCGTCGATCTGCGCGCCCGCCTCGCCGCGGCGCGCGACACCGTGATTCATCCGCTCTTGATGCGCGCCACCGACGTCCACGGCAAAGTGCATATCCACCACGCCATCAACGAGGTCTCGCTGTTTCGCCAGACCCATCAGGCGGCGCGGCTGCGCATCATCATCGACGAGCAGGAGCGGATGAGCGAGCTGATCGCCGACGGCATCATGGTCGCGACCCCGGCCGGCTCGACCGCCTACAATCTCTCGGCGCAGGGACCGATCCTGCCGATCAACGCCGCCTTGCTGGCGCTGACGCCGATCAGCGCGTTCCGGCCACGGCGCTGGCGCGGCGCCCTGCTCCCCAACACCGCGTTCGTGGTGATCGAGGTGCTGGAGGGCGACAAGCGCCCGGTCGCGGCGGTCGCCGACCACGACGAGGCCCGCGACGTCCGCCGCGTCGAGGTGATGTCCGACAAGTCGATCTCGATGCGAATGCTGTTCGACCCCGGCCACAGCCTGGAAGAGCGGATCCTGCGCGAGCAGTTCGGCTACTAATACGCGGCTCCAGGCGCAATCGAAAACAGACGCGGGATCAATGCATTGAGCACGATGCACGGATCCAGATGAGGAACCAGGACGGCGTTTGGTATCCACCGCCCTCGCCCCCCGCCCCCACTCGCAACCCTTCGTTAACGCCGGCCGGATATGGTTAACGCGACGTATACCGACGCCACTTGCGCCGAGTGAGCCATGTACCGCATCGATTTCAACAAGCTGCGCTTTCTGGTCTGCGACGACAATCCGCACATGCGCCGGATCCTGCGCACGCTGCTGCATTCGTTCGGCACCCGCGAGGTCTACGAGGCCGAGGACGGCGCCACCGCGCTGGAGATGTACACCCACTACGCGCCCGATATCGTCATCACCGATTGGTCGATGCCGATCTTCGACGGCCTCGAGCTGGCGCAGATGATCCGGCAGCCGGAATCCAAGGGCAACCCCTACGCGCCGATCATCATGCTGACCGGGCATTCGGAAAAGCGCCGCGTCACGCTGGCGCGCGACGCCGGCGTCACCGAATTCCTCGCCAAGCCGATCTCCGCCAAGGGGCTGTATCAGCGCGTGCTCAACGTGGTGGCGAGCCCGCGGCCGTTCATCAAGACCAAGAACTATTTCGGCCCGGACCGCCGCCGCAACCAGGCGACCGGCTATATCGGCCCCGAACGCCGCCACGGCGGCGAAGCCGAAGTGATTCAGAACCCCTCTTTGTTGGACAAGGCCCGCACCCCGGGATAGCGAACAAGGCGCTTATCAAGCATGGCCAAAAAACCAACCGACGTTCAGGTCGCGAGCTTCGCCGACCATCACGTCATCACCCAGCCCAATCCGCTGCGCAAGGTGCTGCGCCGGATCGTCAACGACAAGGATCTCGACGATCCGGTGGCGCGCGCCGAACAGGCGCTGGCGTCGCTGTCCGGCGAATTCGGCAACTGGATGGCGATCGAATGCGAGCGGCTCGGCGCCGCCCACGCCGCGATCATCAAGGACGGCGCGAGCGACACGGCGCGCGACGAGCTGTTCCGCGCCGCTCACGACATCAAGGGCGACGCCGCCACCTTCGGCTTCCCCTACGCCGCCGTCGCCGCCGAAAGCCTGTGCCGGGTGATCGAACACGCGCCCGACCTCGCCCGCGTGCCCGAGGAACTGATCGCCAACCACGTCAAGGCGATTCACGCCATCGTCCGCGCCCGCGCCAATACCGAGAACACCGGCGTCGAGCGCGAATTGAACCGCCGGCTGCGGTTGGTCGCCGACGAATATCTCGCCGCCGTCAACAAGGACCGCCCCGAGCATCTCGAAGCGATCCTGGCGCCGAGCATCGTGCCAGTGGAATAGCCGGGCCCTCCAAGCGGACACCATCACGATCGTCATTCCGGGGCGCGAGCCGTCAGGCGAGCGACCCCGGAATGACGACGGTATTGGTTGGACGCGTGGTGGAGACTCAGTTGCGTGCAAGCAACTAACAGCTCACGCCGCGATCAGATCGTCCCTCGCCGAGACGACGTCGTCGGCCATCAGCTCGTCGCAGAACAGGCTGGCCTCTTCCCGCGCCGATTCGGTGGCGAAGCGCCGCAGCAGGATCAGCAGCGGGCCGGCGGTATCGGCGCTGGTCTCGCAGCGCGTCAGCACCCGCTCGACCATGCGGCGGCGCAGCCGCGCGGCGCCGTTCACGGTGCCGATGAAACCGATCTCGTGCGCGGCCTCAAGCGCGGCGCGGAATGCCGGATGCGTCGACTCCGGCAGGCCGGCGCGCGACAACAGCGCGGTCAGGCTTGCGCCGCCGCGATCGTCCAGCAGCGCCGAGACCCGCGCCAGCGGCAGCCCCGACAATTCCACCAGCGACTGTTCGAACAGCTCCATATTGCCAGACAGCAGCGCGCGCAGGATCAGCCCCGCGGTCAATTGCTCGGTGGCGCGCAGATGCCGCATCAGATCGCGCATGTCGTCGCCGCGCGAGCGCGCCGCGATGTTGACGGTGGAGCGGTCGAGCGCCTCGCCGACCGCGCGCGCGGCGCGGTCCGGGCTGAGCCAGCGCCGCGCCACGACAAACTGCGCCAGCGTGTCGGACAGTTTGGCGATCAGCGTCAGCCGCGTTGCGGCGGGCAGATCTTCCAACACCAGCATCGACTCGCGGATCGCGGCGAGATGGCCGTGGCGCTCGACGATGCGGTCCCAAGAAAACGGCGCCAATTCGGCGTGCGGATTCTCAATCAGTTCGAGCGCCGAGGACGGCGAGCCGACTTCGGCGATCGCCGCGCAAACTGAAGCCGGCAGAGTGGCGCGGCGCGCGATCGCGCATTGCGCGGCACAATCGCCGGTGGCGACGATGTCGACCAGGTCAGCGTCGACCAGCAGCGGGGAATGTTCGAGCACCGGCAGCGCCACCGAATTCTGGTCGGTCGACAGCGCACGAATGATGGCTGCTGGGGCGTATGAGCTGCGTGCGAACACTTCGGCCATCGCCTGCCGCACCAGCGGCGAGCCATCGTCGAGCAGCATCAACAGCGCGCCTTCGGCGGCGGCGCGATCGTCCGCGGTGAGATCGGAAACCAGCCAGGCCCGCGCCAGCGAGCGCGTGGCCTCCGCCCGTTCGCTGGCGGGCGCGTTTCGAATCCAACTGATGAACTGCCGAACGATCATGGTTTAGCCGGCTTACGCAACATAGATCGACACCGTGACGCGGTGCCACTGTCAGACAAAATAAACCACGACGCTTAACAAAGGGTTCACCATAACTGGTTGGCTTTGTTGACGTTTCATTAACGAGGAAAACTCCCCGGCAGAACCTGCGAACTACCTGCGCCGAATTCACTGGGCGTCGCGGTTTGTCGCCGGGCGGAACATGCTCCTGCAAGACGCGCTCACCGCCCTACGGATGGCGTCGGGCTTCTCAGAGCGCGCCAGCGACGCGGTCACCAGACCTGATGTGCGACGACATCACGGCGAATTCGCAAGCATCGCCGGTCCGCGCCCTCGCGGCTGCATCGAACTGATCCAGCCCGCTCTCGCAAATGCCGCGCGACCGACTATGGCCGTCCAGCGCAGGTTTTTGCCGCTCTTGCGAAATTAGTTTGAAAGCATTTCGATGGTAGTTTCTTCCCACAACAGACTTATTGCGGGCAGGTTCGAATGTCGTACGCGCCTTTGAGCCTTGTGACCGTCGAAGCATATATGGACTTGCCGCGGAAGCGGGCGATCACCTTTCCGGCTGAAATCGAGCGGCAGTTCGAGGCAGATACCAACGCCAATCGATGCCGGCGCCTGACCATCGGAATCCTGGTCTCGGCGGTGCTGTATAATTTCTTTCTGATCGCTGACTGGCTTCTGGTGCCGGACGCGCTGCGGTTGGCGTCGTGGCTGCATTTCGCGGTGGTGACGCCCTGGATGCTGATCGTCGCCTGGGCGATCTCCAGACGACCAAGGCCGGTCGTGCGCGAGTTTCTGGCCGCGAGCGTGCCAGTCCTCATCATTCTGCAGATCGATGCCGGCTTCGCGGTCACGACCAGCGACAGCGCAGCTCACTATCAGTACGTCGTGATCCCCACAATTCTCTATACGAACGTCTCCCTGCATCGTCTGGCGTTTCGATTTGCCCGGATCGTCACGGCGATCATCCTGCTGTGCCATACCGCGCTGGTGCTGTCCGTTAGTTACCTCCCGGGGGGAGTCGCAGCCATGATCCTGGTGCAAATTGCAATCTGCGCCTACATCACGCTGGTTGCGAATTTCACGATGGAGCGCGATCTGCGCCGGGCCTATCTCTATGCGTTGAGGGATCGCCTGCGCCATGCCGAGGCAGACGCTGCGGCGAGACACGACACGCTGACAGGCTTGGCCAACAGGCACCATCTCGACGAAGAGCTGCAAAAGCTCTGGGCAGCGCCGAACCATGCGACGTCCTATGCTTCCATCGTGATGCTCGACGTCGACCACTTCAAACGTCTCAACGACGGATACGGGCACGGCGCCGGGGATCTCTGCCTGAAACGCATTGCCGCAATCCTGATCGCGAATTTGCGCGGCACCGACGATTGCGCCATTCGCTACGGCGGTGAGGAATTCCTGCTCTTGCTGCCGGGGCTACAGCTGGTCGACGCCATGCATGTTGCCGAGCGAATTCGCCAGGCCATCGAAGACGCGGCAATCCCGAACGAAGGCTCCAGCCTGGGTGGCGTGATCACAGCTAGCCTCGGCGTCGCCGCTTGTCACATCGGGGAGCTGTCAGCCAGCGAGCTGATCGATGCGGCCGATGCCGCGCTTTATGCCGCCAAGACCAAGGGGCGAAATCAGGTCTGGCCGCCATTGGCCAGCGCCGAGGCACGCACCGGCCAGCTGCTGTCGAGGTCGCCTGACAATCGCGGCTGAGCCGGCGCCCCCGCGGCAGGTCAGCTGCTGAAGGTGCCGGCGCGGTCGCTGAACAGGTCGAGCGTGGTCGGCGGGCGCACCGTCGGCGTCGTGGTCGGCAGCGACGTCGCGGAGGTCGCGGCGTTGCCGCTGACCCACAGGTCGCGCACCGCCGGCGACACCGGCTCGGCGCGGTCGCCACCGAGAAACAGGGTGCGGAACATCGGCTCGCTTTGCGGCGTGGTCTGCAATGACGCGGTTTGCAGCGGCGCGGTGCGCGGCGTGCTGAATTGCGGCGGCGCGGTCGCGGCCGCGGGGTTCGCCGCATTGGTCGACGCGCTCGCCGCGGTCACGTTGCGGACATCGGGAAAGCTCGACAGATAGGCGGCGTTGTCGATCGGCGCGGCGGAGGCCACTGCCACGCTGGCGGCCGCGCCGCCGACCGAGGCCATCGCGGTCTGCGTCGCCTTCGACTGCGCGGCGGCGTCGTAACGCGACGACAGCTCGGCATAGACCCCCGAGACGCTGCGCGCGGCGCCGCTGCGATCGTAGAAGATCGACCGGTTCGCCGCCGCGGCGCTGGGGAACTGCGCCGCCGCGGAGGCGTTCGGCGTGTCGACCGCGGCGTTGATCAGCTTCGAAGCCCCGCCGACGCCCATGAAATGCGCCATATAGAGTTCGGCGTCGGTCGGCCGTCGCCCAATATTGCCGGTCAGCTTGAAGCTGTTGGACTGGGTCAGCACGCCGGCCATCGCCGAGGCGGCGGCCGGATCGTCGCGCAGCTTCATGATCTCGGCCTTCGCCGTCGGATCGCTGACCGAATAGCTGCCGGAGGATGATTTCGAGATCGCGTCGGCATACTGGCCGTAGCCGAGCGCGGAGCCGGCTTCCTTGACGGTACCGAGCCAGGTCTGGTCGATGAATTGAAACAGCCCGCGCGCCGATGAAGTCGAGGCCTTGGCGGACGGATTGAAGTTGGATTCCATCTTCGCGGTGGTCAGCAGATATTCGAAGCTGGCGCCGGTCGAGCCCGCGGCCTGCTTGATCGCGCCGGCGATTTTCGTCCGCGACGAATCGAGCGCTGTTGCCGATGAGGTGCTCGACGCGTCGACCGACATGGTTTGGAGCCCCGCTCCCGGCGAAATCGCCGCTCCAGGCGCCGACAGCAGCGCCCCTGTTTCCGCGACCCTGGACGATCATGGTTAATCCGGCGTTAACGAATTCGCCCTACCCGAGCGTGGCCGCGGGCGCGCATCGTTTCCAGGGCGTTAACTTTCGCTTGTTTCTATGCGTTGCCATCGGCGCTGATTCCATCGCTCGGCCACGGAGGTAGCCATGACCGCGATCGCTGCCAATCCATCGAATCCAGCCGTGACCACCCTGCTCGCCGGCATCGCCACCGGTTCGAGCGGATCCGCCGACGCCAAGCCGAAGGATTCGCCGGCGGGCCAGCCGACCGACAGCGTCGAATTGTCCGACCGCGCCAAGGCGATCCTCGCCAAGGCCGCCGCCGACAAGGCCGCCACCGCGGACCTGACGCTGTCATTCGACGAGATTCTGCAAAAGCGCTCCGACGCGCTGGCCAGCAAGCTGACTGACGCATTCAAGGGCCTCAACGTCAATCTCGACGACGCCGTCCGGTTGCAGGTCGACAAATTCGGCAACGTCACCACCGAAGGGCCGTGGAAAAAGAAGATCGAAAAGCTGTTCGCCGACGATCCCGAGCTTGCCAAGGAGTTCAAGGCGGTCGCCGGGCTGAGCGCGCTGAAGGCGGCCAACACCGCGCTCGAGCTCTACAACAAAGACAAAGGCGCGAGCGCCGGCAGCAAGCAGCAACAACAGGCCTGGACCCAGTACAATATCCGCTCGATCAACATCCAGACGCTGTCCGGCGTGCTGAGCCTGAAGGACGGCAATCTGCGCTCGGCCGCGGTGGACTATATCGACACCATCGCCGACCCCCACGGCGACGGCACCATTGCATCGCAAAAGAACATCGCCGACCGGCTGGCGTGAACGGCGTGACGACGCTCACGCCCTACCTGCTTCAGCGATATACCTTGGCCGGATCGAACAGCCGCTCGGCGTCGACCGGAGTCAGCAGCGCCTGGCCTTCGCCATCGCGGTCGATGCGGCGATAGAAGCAGGATTTACGGCCGGTGTGACACGCCGCGCCATGCTGCTCGACCCTGATCCAGACTGCGTCCTGATCGCAATCGACCCGCATCTCGACCACGCGCTGGACCTGGCCGGAGCTCTCGCCCTTGCGCCACAATTTTGCACGCGAGCGGCTGAAGTACCAGGCCTCGCCGCTGTCGATGGTCTTCTTCAGCGCCTCGGCGTTCATATGCGCGACCATCAGCACCTCGCCGCTCATGGCGTCGGTGGCGACGCAGGTGACGAGGCCGGCCGCGTCGAATTTCGGACGCAGCGCGAGGCCTTCCTCAACGTTGTCGATGGTCGGTGGTGAAGACGCGGACGTGGACACGGCCAATCCCTCGCGATTTGTGGCGAGGGCTAGCCGCGCCCTCGGATCATCGACATGAACCGCGCCTGCTCCGCCGGATTGTCGCGGAACATGCCGGTGTAGCGGCTGGTGAAGGTGGTGGCGCCCTGCTTGCCGATGCCGCGCACCGACATGCAGGTGTGCTCGGCCTCGATCATCACCGCGACGCCGCGCGGCTTCAGCACCTCGTCGACCGCGGCGGCGATCTGCGCGGTGAGATGCTCCTGGGTCTGCAGCCGGCGACCGAAGATGTCGACCAGCCGCGCCAGCTTCGACAGCCCCACCACCCGCTCGACCGGCGTATAGGCGATATGCGCCTTGCCGTAGAACGGCATCACGTGGTGTTCGCAATGCGAGGTGAAGCTGATGTCGCGGACCAGCACGAAATCGTCATAGCCGGCGGTCTCGCCGAAGGTGCGGTTCAGCACCTCGGCCGGGCACTGGTGATAGCCCTGGAACAATTCGTCATAGGCTTCTATCACGCGGCGCGGCGTGTCCAGCAGACCCTCGCGTTCGACGTTCTCGCCGATATAGGCCAGCAGCGTCTGCACCGCCTGCTCGGCCTCGGCGCGCGACGGCCGCGGCTGGTCCGGTTGCACGGCAGCTGCAAGGAATTCCGACGGGTCGAGCTCCGCAGGGTGGAACTCGGCGGCTTTGGCGTCGGAAGCTTTGGCTTCTAGCGACTTGCCCGCGCGAAGCGGCTTGATCACTGCGTCCATCTTCACTCCGTTCGACCGGCCTCAGCGAGGCCGGAGTGTCACCGGGCAGACGGGGCAGCCATTGGCCACCGGTCGCCTGACGCTCCCTTACTCTGCACCATCCGGCCGGGCTGTCTTTCGCCCGGCACCCCACCTATATAAGACCACCAACCGGAACCGCCAAGGGCGGCACCGGACCGACCGGATCGGCGCAAAAACCGCGAGTCCCATGCTCAACGACATCTACAACAGGCGTATCATCGAACTGGCCGGTAATATCGAACGGCTTGGTCGGCTGCCGGACCCGGACGCCACCGCCACAGCGCATTCAAAACTTTGTGGGTCGACCGTGAAGGTGGACCTCAAGATGGACGGGCCGGTGGTTACCGATTTCGCCCATGAGGTGAAGGCCTGCGCGCTCGGCCAGGCCTCCTCCTCGATCATGGCGCGGCACGTGGTCGGCTCGACCGCGACTGAACTGCGCGAACTGCGCGAGGCGGTGCGGCGGATGCTGAAGGAGAACGCCGCGCCACCCGACGGCAAATGGGAAGAGATCGCCCTGCTCGAGCCGGTGCGCGACTACAAGGCCCGCCATGCCTCGACGCTGTTGACCTTCGACGCCGTGGTCGATGCGATCGGCCAGATCGAGGCGAAGAGGGCCGAGAAGGCCGCCGACACGGCAGCTGCGTCGGGCTGAGCCATCAGGCCATCGCAGGCGTGGCCCAAGATGTCCGAGAGGGCAGACAATAGCCGGTCGATTCCCGATTTCCGGTACGACCGCTGGCGTTCCGACATCAGATTTTGACATCCGACCGGTGGTCAACGATGGTCACGACGTCTTTCTGACGCCAATCTGAGGCGCACGCCAACGAGGTCAGTGGATGAATCGGAGCGAGCTGATCGCCGGGCTGCTTGCTACGACGGCCACTGGTGCTGTTCGGGCGGCGGAGCCCGACAAGGTGTATCGAATTGCCTTGGTCACAGCATCGGTTTCGGTCCAAGAGATGAATGAAACTGGCGGCAATCCTGCTTATCCAGCACTGTTCAGAGAGCTGCGAAAGCTTGGCTATCTCGAGGGACGCAATATCACCGTCCAGCGATTTTCCGGCAGAGGCGACACGGCAAGCTACGAGGTTTGATCTGGTCATCAATATCAAATCTGCAAGAGCGCTCGGTCTGGAGCTGCCTGCGGCATTGCTCACCCAAGCCGAAGAGCTGATTGAGCGAACTGAAAGCGTAGTTGCGCTTTGGCACAAAGCGTCAGTTATTTGCAGCGCTCGATTCAAGTCGTTATGGAACCGGTATCCGAAATTTCCTATGCTGGAGCTTTGCCGACGATTGCATACGCTCTGATTGAGTACATTAGACGGGAGCACGAATGAGGCGACGAAATTTCATCGCAGGGGTTGCCGTTGCAGCAGCTTGGCCACTCGCTGTGCGCGCGCAACGAACCGGACAGATGAAACGCGTCGCAATCGTTAGCCCGGCGACTGCCGTCGGTGATATGAGCATTACTGGTAGTCGGATTTATCAGGCGTTTTTTGAGGAACTGGTCCGTGTTGGATATATTGAGGGGCAAAACCTCGTCGTGGAGCGATATTCCGGCGGAGGGCGAACTGAACGCTATGCCGGCCTCGTCCGCGACGTCGTCAGCACGTCTCCCGACCTGATCTTTCCGGTGTCCACTGTTTTGGCACTGGGCTTCAAGATGGCGACATCGATGATTCCTATCGTTGCAATCACCGGCGATCCTGTCACCGGAGGGCTTGTGAAAAGCCTGGCCCGGCCGGGTGGTAACATCACCGGCGTTACCGTCGATGCCGGATCGGCGCTTCATGGCAAGCGTGTTGAATTTCTCGTTGAGGCAACCCCAAAATCGTCGAATGCGCGGCTCCTTGGGTCGCAATCGTCCTGGGACGGAACGGGCGGCGCTGCGATCCGGGAGGCGGCGAGGCAGCTCGGCATTTCGTTCGCGATTGCCCGTCTGGACGAAGAAATTACTGAGGCTGCGTATCAACGCGCCTTCCATGCGATGGAACGCGACCGGGTTGACGCGCTTGTGGTTGCCGATCAGCCCGAGCACTTCACGTATCGCCGGTTGCTCGTCGAATTGGCGGCTAAGTACCGGATCCCGACAATCTATCCGTTTCGCGAACACGTCGAGCTTGGCGGATTGATGTCGTACTCAGCAGATCTCTTGGACATTTATCGCCGTGTCGCCAACCAGATCGCCGAGGTCCTGAAAGGTAAGAATACGGCGGAAATTCCTTTCTACCAACCGACAAAATTCGAGCTTATCATCAATCTCAGGACTGCCAACGCACTTGACCTCACTGTGCCACCAGCGCTGCTTGCTCGCGCCGACGAGGTGATCGACTAACGCCAGTCATTGCTGTAGTGCGCAAATCAGTTGGCACAAAGCATCCGTTCGGTAATGCTGGGACATGTCCAGAGTTGGGCGACCGGTCGGTGACCGGCGCGCAGCCCAGACGGCGCTTTTGACCCGAACGGGACAACGGTCGCTTGGAACCTGAGTAGAAAAATTGCATACGGTCGGGCTTACCGGAAGCTGGGTGCATTTGGCCATGAAGCGACGTGAGTTCATCACGCTGGTCGGCGGAGCGGCGGCGTTGCCATTCGCGGCGCGCGCGCAGCATCCGGAGAAAAAGCGCCGGATGGGCGTGCTTGTCGGATTGGCGGCGAGCGCAAGCGATCCGGTTGCCGACGGATTCCTCCGGCCATTCCGCGACGCGATGTTGCGGGCCGGATGGATCGAGAGCGACAACATCGATATCGACTATCGATTTGGCGGCCCCCTCGCCGATCTCACGAAAACCAATACGTCCGCCGCTGAGCTTATCGCGCTGCAGCCGGACGTCATCTACGCACAGGGATTGCCGGCGACACTGGCGGTCCGCCGGGAAACCAAGACCATTCCGATCGTCTTCACGCAAGTTGCCGATCCGGTCGGCTTCGGCCTGGTCGAAAGCCTCGGACGCCCCGGCGGCAATGTCACCGGCTTTGTGGTCTGGGACCTCTCAATCGGCGGCAAGTGGATGCAATACCTTCGGGAGCTTGTGCCCGACGTCACCCATGTCGGCGTCCTCTGCAATCCGGATACCGCGCCCTATGCGCCGCCCCTGCTGGCGTCGGCCAGAGCCGCGGCCGGAAACGTGCAAGTGATCGAGACATACTGCCGTAACGACAGCGAAGTTGAAGCCGCACTGTCATCCCTCAGTCAGGAGCCGCATGGCGGTCTGATCGTTATACCGGAGCCGTTTACCAATGCACATCGGGATCAGATCATTGCCCAGTGCGCGCGATTTCGACTGCCGGCGGTCAATCCCCTGGTCGGTGCGTTCGAACGTGGGGCGTTGCTTTCCTACACTTTTGAACTTGACCAACTGATACGCCAGCCCATCGGTTACATTGATCGAATCCTGAAAGGCGCGTCTCCGAAGGATCTCCCCGTACAGGCGCCAACCAAATATACGCTGGCAATAAACCTCAAGGCAGCAAAGGCAATCGGCCTCGACGTACCGCCGATGCTGCTCACCTTCGCCGATCAGGTCATCGAATAGAACGCATCTGGCTGGGTCCGGCATTGGCGGCGGCGGCTCGCCTCACTTGATCACATTGTCGGCGCTGGCCAGCAGCGTGGCCGGCAAGACAGGGCCCTACGGCATGCGCGCAGGGCTGTGCCCGTCTATTGGTCATCCCGGTGCGCAACAATTGCGATTTCGATACTTGCCATGGCCGACCCGCGCAGACCAGGCGGGCACAGAAGGGCCTCATGGTGAGGAGTGCGCTTCTTGGCGCGCGTCTCGAACCATGAGGCGGGACGCCTCATCACCGTTCGAGACGCCCGACTCAGGCCGTTCGGGCTGTGCCGGGATTCCCGTCAGGATGGGTTATCCCACTGAATGCATATTTCCTCGTGCGACAAAGAAGTGTTACGTCTGGCGGGTCGCAAGACGATGGCGCTGACACTCAGGGCGCACTGTCTGATCGATGCCAGACCGTCGGCGCGCTTTGGGCGGCGGCGTGGACGGCTCCAAAGCCCGCTTATCATTCGGGCAACCACAGGACTAACCATGCAACGACGTGATTTCCTCGGGCTGGCGGGCATGGCGGCGCTGAGCGTGGCGCGTCCGGGACATGCCCAGCCCAACCCTGAATTGCCGTTGGTCGGGCTCTTGGTGCCGCGCAAGCAGGAGCCCGCCAACGATGCTCTGGCGGCGTTGCGCGCGGGCCTGAAAGAAGCGGGCTTCGTCGAAGGGACGAACTACTCACTTGCGATGCGCTTTGCAGATGGCGATCTGGATCGGCTGCCATCGCTCGCCAGGGAACTGGGCGCGCTCAAACCGCGGGTGATCGTCGCCTCGTCGACGGCAGCCCGCACGGTGCGCACCGAGCTTCCGGACATCCCGCTGGTGTTTACCTCGATTTCCGTGGACCCAATCGCCTACGGCTATGCGCAAAGCTATGTAAGGCCCGGAGGTATGATCACCGGAAACGTAACCAACGCGATGGGAAGCGAGGAAGGCCTTACCGAAAAGCGCATGGACTACCTCAAGGAGCTTGTGCCCGGCCTGACGAGGCTCGGGATGATCGGCCCCAAGGGTATCTTGTACAAGGCGGAGATGATTGCGCTAAACAAGGTGTCCAGTCAGCTCGGCTTCGAGGTGACGGAATATCCGATCAACACTCTCGATGATCTGGAAGGCGCCTTCGCGGACGGCGTGCGCGACGCAGTGAGCGCCTTATATATTTCGGGCGAGCCGCTGCTGTTCAACAACATGGCGCGCGTGATGTCGCTGGTCGCGGCGTCGGGAAAGCCTTGCGTCGGTGTCTATCCGGAATTCGGGCGAGCCGGTCTCTTGATGTCCTATGCGAGCGACACGCTTGACGGCTTTCGCCATGCCGGCACCTACGTGGCGAAAATCCTGAGGGGCACCAAACCCGGCGATCTGCCGGTCGAGCAGGCCAGTAAATTCACCCTGGTCATCAACCTGAAGACCGCCAAAGCGCTCGGCATCACCGTGTCCCCGACCCTGCTGGCGCTTGCCGACGAGGTGATCGAGTGACCAGACCACCGCGGATGCATCCGCCGCCACAGCTATCGCGTTAAGTTGCATATATGGGGGCGAACATGGACCGGCGTGGATTTTTGGCTCTCGTCGGTGGCGCCGTTTCGTGGCCTTATGCGGCGCGTGCGCAGCAACTCGGCAAGCCCCGCCGCATCGCGCTGATTCATTCCGGCATCCCGGCCGACAAGCTCACCCAGCAGGATGGTCCATTCTGGATAAGGCGGTTGTATGCGGAGCTACGCGTCCTCGGTTACGCCGAGGGCGCCAATCTCACCGTCGAGCGCTATTCCGCCGAGGGGCACTCCGATCGCTTCGCCAGCGTCGCCGCGGCGGTGGTGAGCTCCAATCCCGACGTCATCGTCTCGAACTTCAACGCCCTTGTGAAGGCCATCATGAAGGCGACCGCCACGATTCCGATCGTCGGCCTGACCGGCGATCCCGTTTCGGACGGTCTGATTTCAAACCTCGCCCGCCCGGGCGGTAATCTGACCGGCGCCAGCATCGGCGCCGGCGGCGCCATGGGGTCGAAGCGCTTGCAGATCTTGCGAGAAGCGGTGCCGGCGGCGTCGAACGTCGCGTCGCTGTTCGGGTCGAGCGCCGAGCAGCAGCGTTCGGGAATCACGCCGGGCGTGAAGATCATCACCGATGTCAACGAAGCCCAACTGCGCGCGACTTTCGCCGAGATGGCCGAGCAAAAGGTCGACGCCGTGCTGGTGTCCGAAACCGGCAGCTTCCTGGCGCAGCGGACGCTGATCGTCGCCTTGGCCGCGCAGCACCGGCTTCCGGCGATGTATCCCTACCGCGACTATGCCGAAGCGGGAGGGCTGATGGCCTACGCGCCCGACCTCGCCGAACTCGCCAAGCGCCTGGCGAGCGACGTCGCGCAGATTTTCAAGGGCGTCAACGCCGGCGACATCCCGTTCTTCCTGCCGACCAAATTCGATCTGGTGATCAATCTCAAGACCGCGAAACAGCTGGGCCTCACCTTGCCTCCGGCCGTGCTCGATTTCGCCAGCGAGGTGATCGAGTGATCGCGGCGCTGGTCAGGTCGCGATGCCTGAAAGGACGCTGACCTTGTTTGTCTCACTCGATCACATTGTCGGCGCTGGCCAATAGCGTCGCCGGCACCGTCAGGCCGAGCGCCTTCGCGGTCTTCACATTTACCGACAATTCGAACTTGGTATTCTGGAAATACGGAATTTCCCCCGGGCTGACGCCGCGCAAAATGGCGTCGATGTCGGCGGCGACGCGCTTGTTCAATCCGGCGAGGTCGAACGAATAGGCGATCAGCCCGCCCACTTCGACCGACTCGGTGAACGCGTACATCGCCGGCAACCCGGTCGTGGCGATCCGTTTCACGATCAATTCGCGGTGCGCCAGCGCATCCGGAAGATCGGCGACCATGATGGCATTGGCGCCGCTGCTGACGGCCTGCTCGATCGCGGCCGCGAACACGGCTTCGCTGACCGGAAATTCGAACAGCACCTCGGCCAGCGGCACGCCGGCGGCGCCGGCCGCCGCCCGCATCGCCGCACCCTGGACGGCCTCCCACACCAGCCGGGCGGTGATGAAGGCGAGCTTGCCGAGACCGGGAAAGATTTCCCGCAGCAATTCGATCCGCTTGCCGTGAATCCCCGGACCGGTATCGACGCTGACGCCGGTGATGTTGCCGCCGGGCCGCGCCAGGCTCTGCACCAGGCCGATCGCGATCGGATCGCCGGTCAGGCCGACGATCGGAATCGTCGCGGTCTGCGCCTTGAAGAACTGCGTTCCCGCGCCGACCACATAGACCACGTCCGGATTGCTGCGCACCACCTCCGCCACCAGCGCCGCGGCGCCGGCGACGTTGCGCTCGCGGCCGTAGCGCTCGACCGCGAGGGTCTGTCCTTCGACCCGGCCCAGCCGCCGCAGCTCGGCGAACAGCGCCCGGTAGTAGCGGTTCTCGCTCTGCTCGGTCATCAGCGACGACGGCTCCGACAGGCTGAAGATCGCCAGCCGCGGGATCTTGCCCGCCGGCTGGGCCGGCGCGGCGGCCGGCTGGATGAGCAACAAGGCCGCAACCGCCGATGTGCCGGCCAGAAATTCCCGCCGCTGCATCCGATCCCCCCGCCGCCGCAGATCGAGTTGACATCGCCGCACGGAGCGCCGAACTTTCGTCCCGTGCAGCCGAAATCTCTCACTCTTTCGACGAGAAAATCAATCATGAGATGGCGCGCCCCGATCGGGCCATTCGCCGCGTCCGTCCGGGCAACGTCGTCGGCGTGTCCGGATGCGGCGCGCATGGAGACGATCCGGTGAGCGAGGACCCGGCGGTGCCGCCGCGCCGGCCGCGGCGCTCGCTGTTCGTCAAATACTTCGTCACGCTGTTCGTCGCGGTGGTGCTGCCGCTGCTGCTCGGCGCGGCCAGCGAGACCTGGTTCGGCTACCGCGACCAGCGCGAGACGCTGGGCGAATTGCTGCGCGCGGAATCGCGCGCCGCCGCCGGCCGGATCCAGACCTTCATCGACGGCATCCGCGATCAGCTCGGCTGGGTGGTACAGCTGCCGTGGACCGACGGCGACGACGAGCGGCACCGGATCGACGCGCTGCGGCTGTTGCGCCAGGTGCCGGCGATTTCCGCGATCACGCTGATCGACGAGCGCGGCGTCGAGCGCGCCTACATCTCGCGGCTCGGGCTGAATCGGCTCGGCCGTGGCGCCGACCTGTCCGCAGACCCCGCGTTTCTCGGCGCCCGCGCCGCCAAAGTCTGGATCGGACCGGTGCGTTATGAGCGGGATTCCGAGCCCTATATGACCATCGCGGTAGCCGGCAATCGCGCCGCCGCGGGGGTCGCGGTGGCCGACATCAACCTCAAGCTGATCTGGGACGTGATCGCCGCGATCAAGATCGGCGACTCCGGCCTCGCCTTCGTGATCGACGATTCCGGCCGGCTGATCGCGCATCCCGATATCAGCCTGGTACTGCGCGGCGTGGCCGCCTCCGAGGCGTTCGCCCGGCTGCGTTCGGCGGTCGCCGCGGCGAATGGCAAGGCGGTGGTGACCAGCGCCGCCGACGGCCAATCGGTGATCGCGATCTCGGCGCCGGCGGCCGGTGTCGGCTGGACCGTGATCGCGCAACAGCCGGTGGCCGAGGCGTTCGCGCCGATCCGCGCGGCGCTGTGGCGCGCGCTGGCGCTGATCGCGGTCGGCGCGCTATTCGCGCTGGCGCTGGCATATTGGCTGGCGAACCGGATGTCCGGGCCGATCCGGCAGCTCGAGGACGGCGTGACGCGAGTCGGCGCCGGGCAGTTCGAGCACCGGATCTCGATCTCAAGCGGCGACGAACTCGAACAGCTGGCCAACCGCTTCAACGAGATGGCGGGTGAACTCGCGGTGTCGAAGGAGAAATCCGAACGCATCAGTCGGCTGAAGCGATTTCTCGCCCCGCAGGTGGCCGAACTGCTCGAACATTCCGGGAACCAGGCGCTGCTCGGCGGCCAGCGCCGCGAGGTGGTGGCGATTTTCGGCGATCTGCGCGGCTTCACGGCGTTTTCCGCGCATGCCGAGCCGGAGACGATCATGCGGGTGCTCGGCGAATATTACGAGGCGCTCGGCGCGGTGATCACCCGCCATGAGGCCACCCTGACCGGCTTTGCCGGCGACGGGCTGATGGTGCTGGTGAACGCGCCGGTGGAGTGCGACGAGCCGGCGATCCGCGGGTTGCGGTTGGCGATCGAGATGCAGACGGCGGTGCAGGCGCTGATCCAGCGCTGGCGCGCCGAGGGTCATGCGATCGGCTTCGGAGTCGGCGCGGCGATGGGGCCGGCCACCGTCGGCACCGTCGGCTATGAGGGCCGCACCGACTACACGGCGATCGGCAGCGTGATCAATCTGGCGTCGCGGCTGTGCGGCTCCGCGGTCGACGCCCAGGTGCTGATCGATCCGGTGCTGGCGGAGGCGGCGCGCGGCATCGTCCCGGTGCAATCGCTCGGCGCGCGTCCGATCAAGGGCTACGACAGCCCCCTTCCCGTGTTCGCGGTGGGTTCCGATTCCATCCGCACCGCGCCGCGATTGGGCATTGCCTCGAAGGCTGCCAGCTAATGATCAGCAAGACCTTGCATGCCGGCGACTGCGCCGAGGCCGCGAATTGCCGTAGCCTACCCCCGGGATCGATCGCCGATTTCACGCCCGATTAACTACCTGTTCAAAATGTCGGTAGCTATTTGGAAGTTGTTTGCCTTCGCCATGCAAGCAAAGAGTGCAATGGATTACAGGCGTGTTGTGGAATTGTGAAATTGCCAAACAATCAAGAACCATCGGGCAGGAACGAATTCAACGTATCGGCAGCCGATCCGGCAGAATTCGCGCGGGTGCAACGCGAATTGACGGAGGCCAAACAAAGCCTCAAGACGCTGTATGCCGCGCTCGACAACGTCGACAGTGGCCTGCTTGTGCTCAACGACGAACTGCGCGCCGTCTACAGCAATCCGGTGCTGCACGTGATGTTTCGAGCCAACTCCTCCGCGGAGATTCGGGAAACCAAGCCGCTTTACGCCGACATGCTGACGGCGTCCGCCCAGGCGGTCGCCGTCAATCTGGATGACTACGTCGCGCGTCGGCTGGCGTGGGTGCGATCCGGGGATAACAAGCCGATGGATCTGACGATGGCCGACGGCAAGGTGCTGCGGTGTCATTTGGCCATCCTGCCCGGCGGCGGTCGCATGCTGATCTACAGCGATGTCACCGACATCGTGCGCAATGCCGAGGACCTGGAGCGGCTGGCGACGACGGATGGAATGACGGGCATCTACAATCGCCGGCACTTCCTGACCCTGGCGGATCGTGAATGGACCAGAACCCGCCGCTATGGCCGACCGCTCTCGTTCCTGATGATCGACATCGACAATTTCAAATCGATCAATGACAGTTTCGGCCACCAGATCGGCGACGAAATGATCGTTCATCTGGCCAATCTCGCCAGCGGATGCAAGCGCAACTGCGACGTTCTGGCGCGCATCGGCGGCGAGGAATTTGCGCTGCTGATGCCGGATACCGATTTGCCGCAGGCGCAAGCCGCAGCGGAGCGATTGCGCCGTGACGTGGCCGCCAGTTCGCTGGTTGCGGCCCCGCATTCGATTCCCGCCACCGTCAGCATCGGCGTGGCCACTTCGGAACGAGCGATGAACGACGTCTCGGACCTGATGAAGGCAGCCGATCAAGCCCTCTACGATGCAAAGCGCGCCGGTCGCAATCGGGTGAATTGTTGCATCTCGCGCGATGCCACGCCGAGCATCGCAGACCCGTGTCACGACACCTCGCTCGACGCGGCGAGCACCTATGTGCGCTTGCTGATTGAGTGAATAGAGCTGTCGCGGCCGGTTACGGCACGTCGCGTCGTCAAACTGAGCCGCGAAAATTCGCCGCAAGGCAACTCCCACACCAATCAAGCACGCCTGATCAATCCACGGCTTATCGCTGCGGCTGCGCGGCAGGCGTTGCCAGACCGCCGGTCGGCGGCGTCGCCTCAGCGGTCTTGGTCGGCTTGTCCGACTTCGCCGCCGGTTCGGCTTCCGACGTCGCGCTGACGAAGCGATCCTGCAGCGGCTTGGTTGCGGCCGTGGCGACCGACCGGGCCGGCGCGCCGGCCGGCGGCAGCAGGTCGGCGATGGTGTCGGTGGTGATCAGATTGGTCAGCCGCAATTCCTGCCACGACAATTCATGCAGCTCTTCCCATGGCGGCACATTGAGCGCCAGCGATAGCAGGTCGCCGGTGCCGCCCATGTCGAAGGTGTATTTGGCCAGTCGGCCGATATCGCGCTCGACGATCATCATGTCCTGCGCGGTGTAGCTCGCGGCGCGGGCGTCGTCGGCGCGGTCGCCCATCCAGATCTGATGCACCCGGACATGGGCCGCGTCCGGCACGTAGCGGGCATGGCCCGCCAGCAGCAAGAACACGCACATCGATTCACAATAGGCTTCTGGCGCGATCGATGTCCTTGTTCCCGCCGGGGTGCGGTTTTCGGCGCTAATGCCGACCGTGGTCGACAGCCCGAGCTGGCGCCAACGCCGCCCGAGCGCGATGGCGTCGTTGACTGAGCCGCCGCTGGAATCCAGCACCACAGCCGCGCCGTCGAGCTGCCGACCGCGCGCGAAGTCGTCGAAATCCTTTGGGGTGTCGGCGGTGACGATGCCGACCGCGCCGATCCAGCCGCGGCAATCCGGCTCGCAGGCGATCCAGCTGAACCGCATCGGCAATTTGCGCTCTTCGAGACTGCCCCCGGCCCGCGCCGACCCGGTCCAGCCGGAACCGATTGAGCCTGCGACAACGACGCAAACCGCTGCGACGCGAAACAGCGTCGGTCCGACGGCTCTGGGCGAAATGTCTCGTCTCACCTTGGTTCCTTGTTCTACCCGGCACGGGCAGCGATCACGGTCCCCAGTTCAACTCAGCGATTCTGTCATCCATCCGTTATCCATTCGTTATCAAACGGTAACTTCGGTCGCCTGCGGCCGTCTACAAGACTCTTGCTGCACCGCCCGCGCGAAA
The DNA here is from genome assembly GCF_013377015.1 of Rhodopseudomonas sp. Taxonomy (GTDB): domain Bacteria; phylum Pseudomonadota; class Alphaproteobacteria; order Rhizobiales; family Xanthobacteraceae; genus JARJEH01. The sequence continues at coordinate 137,911 of NZ_JACABA010000007.1, forward strand.
ATGCGATATTTTGCCAAGTGTGGCGCAAATGCCGACCTTGCGATGTTCCCTGCGAGGGAACGATGCAAATCACTGCTCGCGATTTTGGCAACCCGCCCATGAACCATTCAAATATCTGTCCGGATTGCGCGCGCCTCCTGCTCCGCGGTCCGCGCAATGCAGGACGCGGCATGATCTGGCTGTACCGCCACACGCTGTCGCCGCTGGTCGGCGCCAATTGCCGGCATCTGCCGACCTGTTCGGTTTACGGGGATGAGGCGATCGAGCGATTCGGATTGTGGCGCGGCGGCTGGATGACGCTGGCACGGCTGCTGCGCTGCAATCCGTGGGGAACCTCCGGGATCGACAATGTGCCGCTCACGCCGCCGCCCGGCGCGCGCTGGTACCTGCCGTGGCGCTACGGCCGTTGGCGCGGCGTCAACAATTAGGGCGTGGACTCGTTAGCGCGTAGCCAAGCGGATTGATGCGAGTTTGACGAACGCCAGATATTGGCTGCGGACATATCGAAATCAAAAAAGACCAAAAGAGAGGCCGAGACGAGAAGCACCGCGGCTCAACTACGGAAGTCCACTTGTCACCGTAAAGGGATTAAACCCACGTTCCGCTAGGGCAGCCCACGAAGCTGCGCCAAGATGTGACAATCGGAAATAGAGTCGCGGCTTGGTCGGATCGGTGTCCAACACGAACCCGGTCGGTAACTCGCGGACAGTTGTGGCATAGAACCCACCATCCGGCGACCTCTGGGATTCGATTACAGCGATCAACGAGTTTGCCCTCCCAGTCCTGCCGAGCAATTTCATTAACAGAGCCATTTGGCCCGTCCCTTCGGTCCACACACCGTCTCGGTCTTCACCGTAAGAAAAGCCGCCGTCGACACTCATTCGCTGTTCGGCGGTCGTAATTGCCGATGCAAATTTCTCGACCGCTCCGTGGAGCGCTATTAAAGGCCAGACCTGAGCATCGAGAGCCAAAATCGGATTGTGGGTGACGCCGTCTTCAGCGGTCCCTGCAGCGAAACAGGCGCATGCCGGATTCCACATCGTATTTACGAAGTACTCAGCAACCGTTGCCTTATCACGCCAGCGCGAATCCCCTGTACGGATCGCAAGAAGGCCAAACGCGGCAGCAAGGTCAGTATTATGTTCAGTCGATTTCCACGTCCGCACTTCCGGCGTCGGTTCGTGCCCAAACGTACCGCCCGTGAAACCGCCAGTACCGCGCGTATCGGCCCATTGCGCGACCCAGGCGCCAAGCCGTGCTGCACCATCGCGGAACCGAGAGCCGGCGTTCACATCATCAAGCGACAGCAACGCTAACATGGCCCATGCCATGTTACCATTGTCGCTGCCCACCTGATATCGATCCTCTAACCATTTGTTCTGAGCATTGTCCCACCACCCCGGAAGTTTGACGGGGCCATTCGCCACCACACCCGCGGCGTAAGCGTTCCGGAGCCGTCCATCATGCCAGGTGCGGTCGTTATCGATGGCCCAGAGAAGCGCCGAGCCAATCCGATACGCTTTGTCTTGCTCACCGCAACCGACCAACGCGATGGCGGCTACCGCATTGTCATAGAGGTAGGCGGCGCCATGCAGAGGCCCCGATTCGACGTTCGGATAGCTGGGTAGAAACAACGGCCCTGATGGCGGTGCCTTATCAATCAGACCAGCGAGGTATCCGCACGCTGACGCGTTTGGCGCCGCTGAAGCCTGTAGTGGAGCGGCGGCCACAATGAATGTGAAAGTCGTGACTATCCAGGTGTGAAGGCAGTGCCCGCGATAACGGTAGAAGCAATAAGCAATTGGTTCCGGTAGCATTTCGCTGCCTCTCGCGCCTTTTCAACCAAGATAGGCTTTGGAACATCCGGAAGAAAGCAGGTCAGAATCGAGTAGAAGCATCGGGCCTTCATCTTCAATGGCAGTTTATGGCACACAACGTCATTTCGCTGTTCTGCAGCAATATGTCGGCCATCGGGGCACAGCGGACTCTGGCGCGGCGTCAATGGGCCGGATCAGACTTGGGACCAAAGCGCGCACCGGTGAATCGAACGCCGATCGTTGCAGGCCCGCCGGGTTCCGCGCTCAGCGCGGCCCGGACCGGCCATCGAGATGGTCTTGGAAGAACCGCACCACGCTGGCGTTGAACTCGCGGTGGAAGCCTGCCCGATCGAACTCCGGCGGATTGTCGGCGCAGATCCGCGGAATTGCGGCGGCGAGTTGCGGCGAGCACGGTGCCAGAAATGCAAAATGCCCGGCCGGCACGACGTGCAGGTCCGGATTGCCCGACAGGCTGCTGGCGATGCGCGCATTGCCCGACCCGTCGCCCACGCCCGGGCCTCCCCGTTCCGATCGCCAGTGCTGGAGCGGAACGTCGATCGCGGCCAGATTGTCCCGCGTGAAGGCGCCGCTCGCCGGATCGACAATCACCGCGGCTCTGATGCGCGGATCGTGTGGCGGGTTCGGCGCGGCTTCGCCGCTGTGAAGCTGCGCGCACGCTCCGGTCTCCTCCTTACAGACCTCGGCGATCCGTTTGAAATCCGGCGTGACGCCGATCAGCACCAGGCCGGTATAGCCTCCTTTGGAGAAGCCGAAGAAACCGATCCTGGCGGGATCGACAACCGCCCTGTCGGTCCAATCGCGCAGCATGAAATCGAGCAGGCGGATCATATCCAGTGGACGCGACGCATAGCCGGACAGGTCGTCGCGCCGCGACAGGTCGTTGCCGTTATCCCCCGGATGATTGATGGCTGCGACGACAAAGCCGGCATCGGCCAGCGCCTCCGCGGTGTCGTGATGCGCGCCGAACCACGCGCCGCGGCCATGGGAAAAAATCACCAGAGGCAATTTCACCGCTGGGACCGGGCAATCCTTCACACCCGTCAGCCCCAAATCGGCCGGAGGCGCCAGCGTGCCGAGCCGCACGTCCTTCGGCTCGCCCGCGCATGGATACCAGATGGCGCCTGCCAAGCCTGGGTCGGAATCGAGAAGCTGGACGCCAGCCGCACGCACCGGCGCACCCAAACAAAAAAAGACTATGACACAAGCCCCATACGCCTTGAGTCGCAAAGCTGCCCCCTGTTCCGATCAACATAGCTGATCGAAGAATGGCGACGGAACTGTGTCGGATTCGCGCATGCCGATGAGGATAGGCAAACATTTCGCCGACGAAATCGCCTGGCCGAATCTGCGTCGGCTCGCATCCGTCTCCAGCGCGCAATTTCGTCGATCGCGTTCAGGGAAGCTTGATGCCCAGCAGCAGATTGGTTTCGTACGGACGCCAACGATAGCCGATGCCGAAATCGATCGACGGGCTTTTCCTGAACAGCTCGGCATATTTCGGCTGATAGCGCCCCGGAAATTCGGCGATCGGACCGGCGTAGCGGCCGAATGGAAAGAACCGCCACGCCTTCTGGTCGAAGGCCGCGAGCGGCACGCCGGAATCGTCCTGGATGATGGTGGCGCTGTTCTTCAGCAGAAAGTCGCGCACGGTGGTGAAATTGCCCGCGTGCAGCAGGTAGGACGCGCTCTTGATCAGGCTGTTGCCGGGCGCCAGCGCCTCGCAGAACTTCAGAAAGCCGCTGGCCTTGACGCCGGAATTGCTCAGATCGGTGCTGAAATAATACAGCGTCCGTTCCACGCCATCGCTGCCGACGAACAGGATCTTGACGCCGCGGGTCGCGAGTTTCGGCGCGGCGGCCGTAGGCGCGACGACATTGCCATCGCTATCGAGTGAGACCAGCGATACATCGCGGATGGTCTTGCCGGAGCGCGCCAGGAACACGTAGAGCACCGGCAACACGCCGCTGGCCTGGCTGGTGTGCAGATCGGTCTTCATCATCTTGGTGATGAAGAAGCTGAACGCCAGGATCGAGCTCAGCGAGCGCTCGACCGAATGCAGCGACAGCGCGACGCCGCCGCGCGGCAGCTTCAACAGATCGGGCACTGTGCCGACCGGCTCCAGCGCGCTCAGCACATAGGTGCTCGCCTTGGAATAGAAGGCGTTGGCGTAGAGGAAGTCCGGGCCGCTGAACATATAGAACATGGTCGGCTTCGGCGCCGCCAGGTTGATCTCGGTCCAGGCCCGGATCTTCGCGAGCTGGCGCTGCTCGAGCTGGCCGAATGCGGTGTCGAAGAATTTGGCGTGGCGCTGCCAGACCGGATCCTTGGTCAGAGGCAGCAGCGGCGAGTCTGCCGACGGCATCATGCCTGCCAGAAACAGCGCGGTGTCGTTGGCGGTCGCGCCATCTGCGGCGCGCGCCGGCAAAGCGGCGGCGAACAGCAGGCTCGCCAGGATCGCCGCAAGTCTAAAGCATCGATGCATCTTGATTGACTGCCGGAACGCTCACGGGGCCGTCGTTGGTTCGCCTGCGAAAGACGGCATAAATCGCAAGACCGGAGATCATGATCAAAATGCCAAGAAAGGACTGCAATGGTCGCTCGGTCGCAAGATAGTACATCATGAACAGTGTCACGAGCAGGAAAACGATTGGAGTCACCGGGTATCCCCAGGCACGATAGGGTCGCGGCAGGTCGGGATCGGTGATGCGCAGCTTGATCACGCCGAGCACGGTGAAGAACGAACAGAACAGCAGGCCGAACTGGATGAAATCGAGCACGGCCTCGAAACTCTGGGTCAGCAGCATCAGATTGGCGACCGCGAGCTGAAACAGGATCGCGGCGATCGGCGCGCCGCCGCGCGACCGTCGGGCGAAGCGCCGCAACGCCGGCAGATCCTCGCCCATCGTCATCATCACCCGCGGGCCGATCCACATCATCGCGCTGATCGATGAGACGAGGCCGATGCAGATCATCGCCGCGACGATGCGCCCGCCGGTGTCGCCGAAGATATGGCTGCCGGCGATCCGGGCGACGTCGAGCTGGCCGGCCATCGCCTGCAGCGGCGTGGTGTAGAGAAACACCGCATTGAGCGCGACATAGAGCACGGTCACGATCAGCGTCCCGGCCAATAGCGCGCGCGGCAGATTGCGTTGCGGCGTCCGCATCTCGCCGATGATGTAGGTGGCCGCGTTCCAGCCGGAGAACGAGTACATCACAAACACCAGCGCGATCGCGAACGGCGCGCTGGCGATGTGGCGCCAGTCCGACGCCGCCGGCGCGAACGACACCGGCTGCGGCGTGCCGACCGCGAATCCGGCGGTCAGGAACGCGACGATCAGGGCGACCTTCAGGATCGTCGCGATCAGTTGGAACTTGCTCGAATGCCTGACGCCGGCGAGTTGCACCAGCGACACCAGCCAGATCACGCCGAGCGCCAGCGCCAGCGGCGGCACCGCGGGAACGATCGACTTGCCGTATTCGCCGAACGCCATCGCCGCCAGCGCCACCGGCGCGGCGAAGCCCACGGTGGCGGAGACGAAGCCCGCCAGAAAGCCGAACGCCGGATGGAACGCCCGGCTGAGGAAATTGTATTCGCCGCTGGAGCGCGGAAACATCGCGCCGAGTTCACTGTAGGACAGCGCCCCGCACAGCGCCACCACGCCGCCCACCACCCACAGCAGCAGCAGCGAAAAGCCGGAGGCCGTGTCGTTGATCTGGAAGCCGAGGCTGGTGAAGACGCCGACGCCGACCATGTCGGCCACCACGATGGCGGTGGCCACCGCCACCGAGACTGTTGGCCCTTGTCCTGGATGTGGGACCGGCGTTGCCGTGCCCCCCGTATCCGATCCGGCCATGCGGTCCCCAACCCTCTCGCGACCCGTTCACTCTGCGGGCTGGCGTCGGTCAATTCAAGTAGCGTTAACAATGAATTAATCAATTCGCTCAATTAGTACAAGATTACCCTATAATCCGGGAAGTCGCGCGCGTGCACTGCACAATCGCGGCTGCGTGCTCACAATCGCGACACGATTTCGTGCTGAGGTTGTTGGTTCGGAATGGGAAAAATCCGAAACGGGGCAGCGCTGAGCGCTGGCCCGCGCGTTTCTTGTGGGGGTGGATGGACGGTTCGGCCAACCAGATGCAGAGACGCGAGCGATCGGGCCGGCCCATGATGTCGGCACGGCCGCGTCGTCTGGGCTTGCGCCGGTTTCCGCGGCTTGCGGTTCTGTCTGCGTTGATCCCGCTCTCCTGCCTGCTGGCGCAATGCGGATCGGCGCCAAACGGCGGCGCCACTGCGCAGCACTCCGGCGCCTCCTTCAACGATCGCTTCCAGGCCGCGGAAGAGCATTCCTTCGACCAGCGCTTTCAATCCGCCGAGGTGTTTTCGCCGCGGCAGCCGGTCGAGCCGAGCCGCAAGCGCGTCGCCTCATTCGAGCCGGCTCCGCCCAAGGCCGAGCGGGCTCAGCCCAAGGTCGCCGCGCTGTCGCCGGCGATGTCGTATCAGCGGCCGCAGACCGCCCAGGAGCTGACCACGCTAGTCAGCCTGCAATCCTCGGCGTTTCCCTATCTGGGCAAAAATCCGCGCACCGACGAGCCGTTCCTGAACATTTCGAACGGCGAGCGCCGCGGCCATCGCGCCAACGGCCGGGTCTATTGGCAGGACGAGACCTACAGCGACAACCGCGTGCTGGTGCACATCCCGAAACAGTTCGACCCGCAGAAGCCCGGCGTGATCGTGGTGTTCTTCCACGGCAACGGCGCCACGCTGGAGCGCGACGTCCGCGACCGCCAATTGGTGCCGCAGCAGATCACCGATTCCGGCGCCAACGCCGTGCTGCTGGCGCCGCAACTCGCGGTGGACGCCGCCGATTCCAGCGCCGGCAAGTTCTGGCAACCCGGCGGACTGAAGCGTTTCCTCGCCGAATCCGCTGAACATCTGGCGCGGCTCACCGGCGATCCGAACGCCGCCAAGGCGTTCGCCAACATGCCGGTGGTGATCGTCGCCTATAGCGGCGGCTTCGTGCCCGCGGCCTACAGCCTCGCAGTCGGCGGACTCGACGGCCGCATCAAGGGCGTGTTCCTGCTCGACGCGCTGTATGGCGAGCTCGACAAATTCGCCGACTGGATCGCCAGCAACCGCTCCGCTTTCTTCGTCTCGTCCTACACTCGCTACACCAAGCGCCGCGACGACGAACTGATGCGGATGCTGCGCGACAAGGGCATCCGGGTCGCCGAAGACATGGACGAGCCGCTGCGGCCCAGCAGCGTGGTGTTCGTACAGACCCCGAACGGCGTCACCCACCGCGACTACGTGACGCACGCCTGGACCGAAAACCCGGTGAAGGACGTGCTCGCGAAGATGGCGGCGATGCCGACGCCGACGCGGGTCGCCAGCAACGCGGTCAGCCGTTAGGAGTGGCCACGAACTTCGGAACGCTGGGATTAGTGAGTTGGAGAACATAGCGGCCGCCGGCTTCAGATACGACGATCCCCCTTCGGAGTTGGGCCGAATAATGGGCTTCCAGTGCGGACAGGCAGAAACGTCTTTACCGATACGAGCGCCCACGTTCCAACTAGGCCGTGAACCCAAAAATTCGCCGGCGGGCGGCTCGCCAAAGTCCGCTATTCTCCGATAGCGAATAAATCCCGCAGCGCAGCGAAACGACGCTAAGTGCCAGAAGCCGACAAGTCATCGTGTTCGACGATCGTCAGTCAGGCCCGATAACACATGGATTGAAGTTTTTGACTGCGTGATGCCCGCAAGCCGCTCTATGGCGCGCTGCGAATACCATCACGCTCCGCTTCCTGGATCAGTCGGGAGGCATCGTCGGCTAACAGGAAGCGTTGGGCAACGAGGTCGTTTGCGGCTTTCTTGAACGCTGCAACATAAGCCTCTTTCGTCGGATACCTTTCCTCAATCGAGGGACGCGAATCTCCGATCGCAAGGCGTTCCTGCCTGGTTGCTGCAAAAGGAATGAAACTGCCGCCAAGTGTGCAGATTCCATCTTCAAAGAAATTCCTGTTGAATAGGTTCCAGCCGGTATAGGTCCCGATTGGAACCGCAACGAAGACGTCACGGATTCCGCCGAGATCATTACCATCAGCGTCCACCTGCGCGACAAGATTGCCGTAGCGGCCCGTGGATAGCTTGGGTGGATCGCCTGAGATGATACCTGATACGTCCGCGCCGTTGTATGCGCTGCCGTAATCCTGGACATGCAATGGATTGTTGTCGGCGATGAACTTTACGGCAGGCCGTGTAACTCCGCCGTAGCTGTTGGCCGGAATGCGCGGAAAATGCACCTGATCCGGCGCAACCAGATTGCCCGCCGTGATGGTCGGCCGGCTGCTGGGCGGTGGTTCGGTCCCATCTTTCACCCAGGCGGCCAGGTGGGTGAGCAGCGCGCGCATGGTCCAGTTGTGCGGATTTGGATTCTGCTGTTGCTGGCAGGCAAGAAATGGTTCCTTGGTCGGCAACGGCAGTTGGGCCTGCGCATGCTGGGTTGATGCCAGGATGTAGCTCCGGACGTTAGCCGGTTCGTCGAGGTCCTTAAGCCCAAGCGGATCGGTAAAGCCGAGCGACTGGCGCAACTCCCACAGTTCCAGGGCAGTAGCGGCATGAACGATTTTCGGACATGTCGAGGTTGCCTGGCAGCGATCGAGAATGCCTTGTGTGCGGCCGGTCAGGGGGTCAGTCACACTCGCGTACGCGAACGGAAACTCAGCCCCGGGGAAAAGATGATCGACCGTATGGGTTGTGGCACGGCCGGGCTGCCCGAAGCGGATGTTAAGCGGCATTAAGCCGCCACCGATGTGGGGTAGTGCACCCTCGAAGACGATCTTGCCCTGTTCGTCACGGTTGAAGCCGAGATGGATCAATGTCCGGATGAACCGCCCGCTCTGGGAGGATCCCATCACGATCGCCTTTCCGCCGGCCACATAAGCAGGATTGGCGATACCGCCGTCATCCTTTGTAGATGTCTTCAGGAATGCGCCGAGGTCGCGCGCGGCGGCAAAGCCGAGCCCCAATACCAGCGGGTCCCTTGCGCGGTAGATCAATTCGTAGATTTGGCCCGGTTTGAAACCGGCTTGATAGCAAAGCTGGGTGTCGCTTGCCGCGGCCGGCTTGCCGACCTCGCACGATCCGAACGACCACTCCGTGTTCGGGATGACGATCCGCGGCTCGTTCTCGCGAACACGCACGGTGAGCGTCGGCAGGAAACCGTCAGCCAACGGCGTCCTGTTGTCGGTGTTGACCGTTGGGTATGGTCTACTGGCGGGAGTAAACCAGCCACTTTGCAGCGCGACAGTCGTGGTCAGAGCGGGTACGGTCAGTTCGTTGCGGACAACGCCGGTGATCGGCGATCCGTCAGCATTCCGAGCAACGGGGACCTGCATCGTCATGCGATTGTTGCCGGCAACAACGTCGGGCTGCCAGCCGAACCAGACTATGGTGTAGCCCTGTTGTTGCATAAAGCCGTCGCCGGCTTCGGTCAGCGCGTTGGTATTGCCAATATTCGCAGGGCCACCGGGAATATCCGTATTGATGAGAGCAAGGCCGCCCTTGTTGCCGCGATTGATAATATTGAAGAACAGCACACCGTTTGCCTTGTTGCGATCAGCCGGCCGCAATATCTCGATGTCGGTGGAATACTCGACCATGCCTTTGGCGTTTTTTGGCGCGAGCGCAATGTCCTGGATCATGGAGTTCGACGACTCCCGCGGATCGACCTCACCGTAGGCCTTGCCGATCACACGCTCATAAACGCCAACCTCGCCGAAGTTGCGACCGCCAAAGGCCGGCTTGGCCTCGGTGATCTCGATTCGCACGATCCGCGCCTGCGAAACCGCGGGCGCAAACGCGACGAAGGCCACCAATACCGAAAATATCGGAGCAATGATCCTTTTCAGAATCGCCATATTTTTCCCCTTCAAATGGTTTGGCCGCGCATTCACCAGAATGCGGCAGCTTAACTGTCCAACCGCGATGCTTGGAAGACATCGGGCCCCCGATACGACAAACTCGCAGCCAACTATCTGGCGTTCGTCAAACTCGCATCAATCCGAATTTGGCTACGCGCTAATGAGTCCACGGCCTAACTGCTCCTTGAGAGATTTCTGCTGGGCCATCAAGCCCCGGATGAAAACACCAACCCGAACATCACTATTGTCGCGAATTTTGTCATCGCAGAGCAGCATTGAGCTAGAACTATTCTCCACAGACACTACTGATCAGCTGAGCGATACATCATTTCGATATTCGTCGGCGAATGCAGTATCGGACGCTTCTCCCTGCAAACTCTTGCTCTCGAGCACGCTAGTCAATTGACACGCCGGTAAACTCAACCACCTTGCGCCATTTGTCGGTCTCCTCAGCGACCAGATTGCCGAACTCGACCGAAGTCATCGACAGCGGCACGCCACCAAGGTCGGCGAGCTTTGCGACCAACTTCGGGTCCTTAAGCGTTGCGGCCACCGCCCTATTAAGAACGTCGACGATCTCGGGCGGTGTCCCCTTCGGAGCTGAGATGCCGTAAAACGCAACGACGTCGAATCCTGGCACACTCTCCGAAATCGCTGGAATGTCCGGCAGGCCGGGCCAGCGCTGCGGCGACGTCACGCCGAGCCCCCGCATGGTTCCTGCGCGCATCTGCTCCAGAGCAGCCGGCAAATTGTCGAACAGAACTTGAACCTTGTTGGTGATGAGATCGGGATATGCGAGCGCCGTGCCGCGATAAGGCACGTGTACCATGTCGGTCCCGGTCAGCGCCTTAAACAACTCGGCCGACATATGGATCGACGAGCCGTTGCCTGATGAGGCATAAGAAACCTTGCCCGGATTGGCCTTACAGTAATCGATGAACTCTTTCACTGACTTCACAGGCAGTGCGGTAGGAACAACCATCAGGTTGGGCAGCCGCATGATGCCGGCGACCGGAGTCGTGTCGCGAATGAAGTCGTAAGGTAGTTTTTTGTACAAAGAAGCGCTGATTGCATTGTTCGACGCGACAAACAGCAAGGTGTAGCCATCGGCCGGCGCACTGACCATTGCCGCTGCCGCGAGATTGCCACCAGAGCCGGTGCGATTTTCCACCACGATCTCCTGCCCGAGACGCTGTGACAGTTCGCGGCTCATCAGCCTAGCCACAACGTCGACCGCGCCGCCGGCGGCAAATCCGACCAGCCATCGCACCGGCCGGCTTGGATAATCCGCCGCTGATGCGTAAGAGGGGCACGCTGCCATGCCCGCCACACAGACCAGAACGAGCCATGCCCGACATGACACGCGATGAAAGGCGGATCGAACAAAGGCTCTCATCTTTCAATGCTCCCTGCCAGCTTGTGTCGTACGGAACGACGATGACGATCAGAAGCGCAACCCGGGTTGAAATCGGCAGATCGACGTCGCCAGAGACGTCTTCAGCGTGAGCGCGAGATTTTTCTTCGTCACCTCCCATTTGGGGGGTCAAGGGCATCCGCTGATAGATCCGCTGTTCTCGTCGCAGGTGGTGGGAAGTCTATCTTGCCCCTTGGGCGCAAACATCGGAGGCACTGTGCGGCCAAGCGGGACCGCAGCGGACGAGGCGCCTTAAAGCGGCACCCGCGCGAACAAGGTGGTGCCGCCGCCGGCGCTGGACTCCAGTTCGAGCACCCCGTGCACGAGCATGAGGCGCTCTCGCATCCCGAGCACTCCGAGGCGTTTCGCCCCGGCATCAGACTGCGTCGAATCGCCGGACACGCCGCGGCCGTCATCCTCGATGATACAGATCACTTCGTTGTCCCTGACCTCCAGGATGATTCCGATGTGCTTGGCTTCGGCGTGTCGCACCACGTTGGTGATCGCTTCCTGAACGACACGATAGAGGGCACTCTCGACATCGGGCGCCAATCGGCGGTTACCCAAAGCCAGGTGCAGATCGAAGGTCAGGCCAGAATGCCTGCCCCACTCGGCAGCGAGCTGGCTGATCGCAGTCTCGAGACCCAGATCGTCGAGCGAAGCCGGCCGGATCTCCCACGCCAGCCGGTGCAGATCGGCACTCATGCGCCTGGTGACCCCCCTCAGCTCGGCGGCCTTCTGGGCGAGTTCGCACCCCAAAACAGGGCAGTGTTCCAGCGCTCCCAGACCGAGTTGCAGCAACGTGACCGACTGGCCGATGTTGTCATGCAATTCCCGGGTGATTCTCCGGCGCTCGGCTTCCTGCTCGGAGACGGTGCGACCGAGTACATTTGAGAGTTCAGCTTCGACATTTTTGCGCCGCTCGGTTTCGAGCTTCAGTTCGTCAACGACCGCCCGGGTCTGGGCCAGGCGCTGTGCAATTTCAGCAACCTTTTGTGCGTGGCGCGTGGCGTAGCGCACCGCGCGATCGAGAATGACGGCATCGAACTCGCCCTTCGCCAGATAGTCGTTGGCGCCGATTTCGGTAGCGGCTGCGTCAACTGCGGCGTTGCCATACGCCGTGAGCAGGATGATGGGCTTCATCAGGCCACGCTCACGCGCGGATCGGATGAGATCTAGCCCGCTGTCCGGGCCGAGCTTGAAATCAATGAGGTAGACCTCATGCTGATCGCTTTGGAGGGCCGCGAGCCCTTCCGCAAAGCTCGAGGCCCAGTCCAAGCGGTAACGCGGTGCGGCTATCTTTTGCAGCATTCGGTCCAGCGACCGATACTCGATTTCCGCATCGTCGACGAGCAGTGCGTTGATGGTTCCACCACTCATGACAGCGATGTTTCCACGACCGGCAGCGACGCAGTCACCATCCAGAATTGCCACAGCGAGGTGATCTTGGCCACATAGTCTGGAATGTTGGCGGGCTTGACAAGATAGGCATTGATACCGATCGAGTACGCTTCCGTGATGTGCTTCTGACTCTCGGACGTCGACAGGGCGATCACCGGCAAATGCCGGAGAGTTTCGTCGGCACGTAGAATGTGGATCACCTTGCGCCCGTCGAGACGCGGCATGTTGAGATCGAGAAGAATCAGAGCAGGCGTCGGCGCGGACAACTCTTCCGCAAAGTTCCCGCGACGATACAGATAGTCCAGCATCTGCTCGCCGTCGCCGACGAAATGCAAATCGGCGGTTATTCCGGCCCGCGAGAAGACCTCCTTCAGGATCATCTTGTCGTAGTTGTGATCCTCGGCGACCAGCACAGTCGGCACGGTGTTATCACGATGCATACTCATATCTTGTGATCCGGTCGGTGCGGGATAGGCAGCGGCAGCGTGAAAGCGAAAGCGGAGCCGAAGCCGAGCCGGCTATGCGCCGAAATCCTTCCGCCATGGCGCTGCACGATCTTGCGGCAGATCGCCAGCCCGATGCCAGTGCCTTCGTATTCGTCCGGTCCGTGCAGCCGCTGGAACGGCTCGAAGATCTGCTCGCAGTACTTTTCATCGAAGCCGATGCCGTTGTCTTCAACCACGATCCGCACAAGGCGTTGCGGTTCGTCGTTGGCGGGCGAGAACTCGCCAGGCGTTCCAGCCTCGAATGTAGCGCTGATGGTGATCTGCGGCGAGCGCGCTGCGTCGCGGTATTTCAGCGAATTGGAAATCAGGTTCTGCAGCAACTGCCTAATCTGACTACGGTCGCAAAGCACGACGGGCAGCGGTCCGGATGAAACGGCCGCGCGGGTGTCATGCATCATCGGTTTGAGGTCAGCCAGTACTTCGGCCAGCACCTCGTCCAGCGGCACCGGAACAGCGGGCCGCGCATCGCGGCCGACGCGCGAATACTCACTGAGATCATTGATCAGGGTCCGCAGTCGTCGCGACGACGCCTCGATCCCGTCGACCATGGCGCTCAACCGGGCCCTGACCTCGGGCGACAAGGAATCCTTGAGCAATCCGGCAAAAGCTTCGATATGGCGCAGCGGCTCCTTGAGGTCGTGGGCCGCTACGTAGGCGAACGATTCCAGTTCGTCGTTGCTTCGCGAAAGCTCGCGGTTGGCACGCTCCAGGGCATCGGCACTGCCTAGAATAACGTCGACCACCAGATCGCGGATTTCGACCGCCGCGGCAATCTCGTGGCTCCGCCACGGCTTGGACCGGCCGCGAACTTCCTCGCGCCAGGCGTCGAACGAAGCACGCGTTTGAAGTCTTCCCCCGTGCGGCCCGATCCGAACCGGCTTGTGCGGATCGCCGCCCCAAGTGACGGTCTGCGCCTGCTCCGGACGAAACCAGAGCATCAAGGTCGATGACACTCGGCCGAGCGGAACGGCGACAATTCCGCTGGCGATATGCGTGTACTGCGAAGCCTCGGCATAGCGGGTCGAAAGGCTGTCGGTTTCGAACGCGTCGTGCGGCTCGTTGCGCGCCAGCCACACCGCCAGGTCGAGTATCTGGTTGTCCGACGGGGTGATGCCGAAGGTTGTGATTCCGTCGAACCCGCAAAGCGCAAACCCCGAGGCATCCATCAGCGCGAGCATATCGGCGCCGCCTCGGACAAGCCATTGCTTGAGGTCGCGCTCATCGCCGAGTTCGTGCAGCATCCGGTTCTGCATCGCCCGTACCCGGACGTTGTGGCCGACGATCTCGGCCTCTTCTGCCACGGTGATCTGCCAGGTTACCACTTGCGCGATCAGCTCGCAGGCCTGCCTGACCTCGAACGAGACGAAGCGTGGCAACGTGTTGTGGCAAGAGATCATCCCCCACAATTTGCCATCTCGAACAATCGAGACCGACATCGCGCCATAGACTGCCATGTTGACCATGTATTCGACATGGAGCGGCGAGACACTGCGCAGCACCGCGAAACTGAGATCGATCGGCCCCCCGGTCGACGGATTGAAGTCGGGCACCAGCGGCGTCGGACGATAGCCGATATCGGGAATGATGCGGATCACGTTGCTCGTATACAGCGCGCGTGACTGGGCCGGGATGTCGGAAGCCGGGAAGCAGAAGTCGTACAGTGACGGAATGCTGTCGACGCGATCCTCCGCGATCACCTGACCGCTCCAGTCCTTGGCGAAGCGGTAGATTTTGACCCGGTCGAAGCCGGTCAGGCGCCGCACCTCGCGAGCCGCTATATCGCAGACCGTCGCGAGATCGGTTGCGGCCTGCAGACGATGGATCGCAGTCCGAATGCTACGGAAGAATTCGGCTGGTGGCTTTTCATTCGAGGTCCGGGGTTCCAGCTCGAGGATGGTGAGCCCGTCATGGCGGTGCACAATGCCGTCGAACGGTTGCTCGCCTGCCGGCGTGAGCAGATCGATCGAGATCGGGTTGAATGCGGCAAGGTCCCGACTTGACAGCACGGCGGTCAGATTGTCGAAGCTCTGCCCGGTCATTCTGGCCGCCATCGGCTCGCAAAGAACCGCCTCGGGCGAGAGTCCGGTAAGCGCCTCGATGTTGGCGCTCACCGAAACGGGTTGCAGTTCAGGCTCGACAAATGCCAGCAAGTAGCCGTGCGGCTGGATCTTTCCGGGGATGTGGATCGGCTCGCGGTCGCACTCGGTCAGATCGAGTGCCGTGCGATCCCCATAGATGTCCATCAGGTTTGGCGGCGTCGGTGACTTCTGGGAATTGCTCATGTTGAGCGCCGATCCGCTGCAAGCGAATTATTTTCAGCCGGCTTCGCCAGGGTGAACCAGAACGTGGAGCCGATGCCGGGCACGGTTTCGACGCCGACCGAACCGCCGTGGCGCTGCACGATCTTGCGACAGATCGCGAGCCCGATTCCGCTGCCTTCATATTCGTCAGGTCCGTGCAGGCGCTGAAAGGGCTCGAAGATTTGTTCGGCATATTTCGGATCGAAGCCGATGCCGTTGTCGCTGACGCAAATCCGCGTGGCAGAAGCCCTTGTCCCGTCGCCACGATACTCCTCCTCGTGCCATGCCGAGGCGAAGATGCGGATACGGCACGGCCGCGCCGGATGGCGATACTTGATCGCGTTCGATACCAGATTCTGCAGCACCTGGCGCATCTGGTTGCGGTCGCAAGACACAATCGGCAGAGCGTCGATCTCCACGGTCGCCGCCGCCTCATCGATCCGCTGGTGCAGGTCGGCAACCACTTCTTGCGCAATCTCCTGCAGTGACGCCGGCGCGAATGGTTTCGCCTGCTGTCCGACTTGGGAGAATTCGGCGAGGTCATTGATCAGGTTACGCAGTCGCCGTGACGAACTCTCGATCCCGCTGACCAGGTTTCGAAGCCGCTCGTCGCCGATCGGACGGATCGATTCACCCAGCATGCCGGCAAACGCTTCAATGTGACGAAGTGGCTCCTTGATGTCGTGCGAAGCGACGTGAGCGAATGCCTCCAGTTCCTCGTTGCTTCGCGCGAGCTGCGTGTTCACGCGCTCGAGCTTCTCGGTGTTGCGGAGAATAACGTCGATGACAAGGTCGCGAATTTCAACGGCTGCTGCAATCTCGTGGCTCTGCCAAGGGATGGCCCGGCCGCGGGTTTCCTCGGTCCAGGACGCAAATGATTTTCGAGGACTGAGGCGCAATTCTCCCTGCCCGGCGATAACAGGCTTGTCGGGGTTTCCGGCCCAGTAAACGGTTTGAGCGACCTCTGGCCGAAACCACAGCATTACGCGGCGTGGCGGCGAGCGGGACAACGGAACGGCCAGCACCCCGCTGGCCACATAGGTATAGGCGGCTGCTTCAGGCAGGATGGCGGACAGCCGGTCAGTCTGAAACAACTCGGCATCGTCGGTCCCTCCAACCAGATTGACGAGGCTTTCGATCTCCGCTTCGGACGGCGTGGTGCCAAGAGTCATGATGCCCTCCTGGCTATGGAGGCAAAGACCTGAAGCCCCCATCAGCTCGAGCAGAGCTTCGCTGTTGCGCACCAATCCTGCGCGATGATCGTGTAGTTGCTCGATGTCGCTGATCAGACTGCGTTGGATTGCCTTGCCTTTCAGGGTCTGACGGGTAACCGTTTCCTCTTCCATCACGCCGATCTGCCAGGCGAGGACCTGCGCCACCAGTTCAGATGCTTGGCGAGCATCGGGGCCGACATGGCGCGGTTCGCGATTGTGGCAGGCAATCAAACCCCACAATCTGTCGCCACGCATGATCGAGATCGACATGGTGCCACGCATCCCGATGTTGCGCATGTATTCGAGATGGA
Organism: Rhodopseudomonas sp.; assembly: GCF_013377015.1. Taxonomy (GTDB): domain Bacteria; phylum Pseudomonadota; class Alphaproteobacteria; order Rhizobiales; family Xanthobacteraceae; genus JARJEH01. The sequence goes on from NZ_JACABA010000007.1 coordinate 154,818, forward strand.
TCGGCGACACGCTGCGCAACACCGCCAGGCTGAGATCGATCGGTCGGCCGGTACGGGGGTTGAGGTTGGGAAGAATCGGGGCCGGCAGGTAGTTGATGTCGGGAATGATGCGGAGCGGGTTGAGCGCATAGAGCTTACGGGCCTGAACCGGAATGTCCGAGGGCGGAAAGTGCAGCCCCAGGAACGATTCGACCGCCTCTATGCGGTCCTCGGCGATCACCTGACCGCTGAAGTCCGCGGCGAAACGGTAGACCTTGACGCGGTCAAAGCCGGTGATCCGACGCACTTCGCGCGCCGCCGCCGCGCAGGCGTCGTCCAATGTCTTCGCGGCTTGCAGCCTCTTGATGGCTCCGCTGGTGCGGCCGAAGAAGGCGTGCGAGTCGGCGAGGTCTTTCTCAGGAATCTCGAGTTCTATGAACGTCAAACCCTCGTTGCGGTGGATCAGGCCCATGAATTCCGCATCGACGCCCCGCGCGAAGCGCATCGCGATCGGCGAACCCACGCTGACGCCGGGCTCGCCCAGCAACTCGCGCAACCTCGCCGTGCTGCCGGCATCGAACACGTCGGCCAGAGACCCGCCGAGCACATCATCGGGCCGGAACGGGGCGAACTGTGGCAGATTTGAGCTGACGCTGACGGTCTGGAAGCTGTCTTCCGCAAAGGCGATCAAAACGCCATGCGGTTGAATGGCCCCCGGAATATGAATCGGTTCGCGATCGCAATTCGTGAGGTCTACCGTGTCCGGTACCGGACGGTCATTCATTTCAATCTCACGGTCGGAGAGTTCGCACAACTTTTCATTTTGATCCGACTCGCAGTTTCTCCTTTGATTTCGCTCAATAAGCCGAACTCAAGACGAGCGAGACGGCGGCCACAACGCGCGCGCGAATTCCACGCTCTCGCTACGGGACGGCAACTTCAAAATAGTCTCGCAGGCATTTCCGAAAAGGGGTCAAAAGGCGACCTGATGGCCCCATAAGGCCTCTTCCGTTGTACCCTCAGGACCGGACATAGCCGACCGGGCGGGTCAAGGCGGTTTCGTGCCAACAGCGGAAGCCGCGGCCCTATCCGATCACTCGTCGGCAAGCGACGTCAGCCCTCCGGCACCCCCGCTAGTCGCATGCCCTCAACCAGGCGTTCGCGTCCGGCACGGTACGTCGGATTGTCACTGTATGCATACGTAACATCACGGTAGCGTCGTATGGTGAAACGCGGATCGAGCGCAAGACCCGCATTCACGGCTGCCCGAGCCTCGTCCAGTTTTCCCAGTCGTGCGAGTACGGCGGCGAGATCGAAATGCCTGACGGAATAATTCGGGTTTGCGTCGAGACCCCGGCGTATCCAGACGACCGCATCAGTTTCGGCGTTTAGTTGCGCCTTGGCGAGGCCGATCCAAGCCCACCATCGAGTAGCCAAGGTGTCGCGGGGAGAAACGCGGAACGCCTCGTTGATGTGAGTCTCGGTTTCTTCGCCCCGACCAAGAAGATACTTAGCGTAGCCGATAAGCGCGTGGGCGCGGGCCAAATTTCGATCCAGAGCCAACGCATGCTCAAGTTCAGCGATGCCCTGAGCAGCACGTCCCGTAAATATTTGCACAGCTCCCAAAATGTAATGAGCAGAAGCATGGTTCGGTGCGAGGGATACCACCTTGGTTATAGTTGTCTCTGCCGCCGCAAACCGCGCTAACCAATCGTCGGTCATAACCGCAACCCCAATTGACCAATCGACCCGCGCCAAACCGACCATCGCCTCGACATTTTCGGGATCCAGCGAAACGGCCTGCTCGAAAAAGCTTTGAGCTCTTGCCATGCAATCGGGAGTCAGCCCCTTGTTGAGCCAAGCCCTTCCCTGGAAGACCAAGTCCACCGCTTCTGGGTGCGGTGAACGCTCCGCTCGGCGGGCTTCGGCGGCAATCAATTCGGCGTCGAGCGTGTTCGCGAGCCTCGATACAATCTCGTCCTGCATATCGAAGAGGTCGGCAAGGGGCTTGTCAAAACGTTCTGCCCATAGGTGATTGCCGGTTTCGGCATCGATCAGCTGCACGTTCATCCGAAGACGGTTGCCAGCACGTTGCACAGAGCCCTCAAGTACATAGCGGACATTCAGCTCACGTCCCAATTTCTTTATGTCAACGGCTTTTCCCTTGAAGGTGAATGCGGTGTTGCGCGCTATCACGAACGCGCCAGCGATGCGCGATAAGTCCGTGGTCAGGCTCTCGGTCAGCCCGTCCACGAAATACTCTTGCTCGGAATCGATCCCGATATTCGTGAACGGCAGCACGACAATGGAAAGACGTGGAGTTGAGACTACTTTCGGCTCAAAAGATGCCTTAGGTTCGCTTAATGACGAACCTAATTGTCCTGCAAAAGGGTTTCGATCAGTCAACTGAACCCGCCACGCCTGCACTGGCTCGACGATATTCTTGAGGAACTGTGGTCCTATATCGTCACAGACAAAGTCAACCTTGCCCCGGACCTGCCGAAAGGCATCATTAGACATGCAGACCCCGCCCGGCTCGGCGATGCCCTCAAGGCGGGCAGCAACGTTGACGCCATCTCCGAAGATGTCGTCGTCATCGATCATGATGTCCCCGACGTGGATGCCGATCCGGAACTGGATCCTTTGGTCCGGCGGCACAGATGCATTCTGGTTGGCAATGCCATTCTGGATTTCAACTGCACCGCGTACCGCATCCACGGCGCTGGCAAACTCGACCAACATGCCATCGCCGGTCGTCTTGACGATCCGACCTCGATGGGCGGCAATGGTCGGGTCAACAAGGGCCTTTCTGACGCCCTTTAGCCTGGCCAGCGTGCCTTCCTCGTCAACGCCCATAAGACGGCTATATCCGGCCACATCCGCCGCCAACACCGCCGCCAGTCGTCGTTCCACGCGCTCGGCGGTCAATGAACACCCCTGGACTTTGTGAGTTCAGCCCTACGCATCAAAGCATATCGGGCCGCTGTTGGACTAGGGCCGACTTCCGATGCGAGTCAAAAGGCGATCTGATGGCCACACAAGGCCTCTTCCGTTGTACCCTCACGACCGGACATGGCCGACCGGGCGGGTCAAGTCGGTTTCGTGCCAACACCGGAAGTCGACACCTGCCGTGTTCGTGTCCGGGCCGCTCGCCTATTCCGGCAGACCGGCCGTTCGCAAAGCCTCGTCCAGTTTGAAGCGAAATTCGGCCTTGCGGAGCGGAAACATCTCTCGGGCACGCGCCAAGCGGAGGTTGGGATCAAGTTTGATCAGTTCCGCAGCCGCCACTCTCGCTTCGTCGATCTGTCCAGCCGCCACGCAGTTCGCGAGCAGTGATCCGAAGGCCTGAACGTTTGGATAGACGGTCGCCACACTCCTCGCAAGCGCGAGCCCCTCTTGATATCGGCCCTGAAGCCACAGCGCCCACGCTATGCCGGCAGATGAGCCTACTCTCATGGAATCCAGTGGACTGAAGCGGATCATTGATTGAAAGTTCTCGATTGCGCGTTCCGGCTCACACGCGATCACTGATATCCATCCGAAAGAAGAACGTGCAATGGCAAGATTTGGATTAAGTGTGAGCGCTTTCTCGACCATTGCGGCACCACGGTCGAATTCGTTCCCGAGGTGCACGAGAGTATGGCCGCATCGCGCCAGCACAAAGGCCTCTTCGCTGCCGATTTGTGCAGCGATGTTCGCAAGCCTGAGCGCCTCTGCGCGCATTTCAGCCGTCAAGGGTTCGCCTCCCACACCCTGCTGCATATGGAGTGTTATCGCCGCCATCGCGTATGCAGCAGCAAACTCCGGGTCCAGCTCAAATGCCTTCTTGAATAACTCGCGGGCCTCCACCCATGCCCTTTTGTAATGTTGAGCGAGACCCCGCAGGTAAAGGTCGTAGCTGTCCAGGCTGTTGGTTGACTTTTTCCGCGCACGCTCGATCTCGGCTTCTTCGATCTGCGGCGCAATCAAGCCTACGACCGTAGCGGTTATTTGATCCTGAAGATCGAATACATCATCCAGCGAACCGTCGAATTTGTCCGCCCAGAGATGCCTGTCGGTTGTCGCCTCAATCAGCTGGCCTGTGACACGAACGCGATTCCCGGATCTTCTTACACTGCCTTCGAGCACATAGCGCACACCGAGATCGCGACCGACTTGTCTAACATCAACCGCTTTGCCCTTGTAGGTAAAGCTCGAATTGCGCGCGATCACGAACAGCGATTTGAATTTCGACAGCGCGGTGATGATGTCTTCGACCATGCCGTCGGCGAAGTATTCCTGATCGGGATCACCGCTCATGTTCGTAAACGGCAAAACCGCAATCGACGGTTTATCGGGGATCGCGAGCGGCACCCAGGCATTCGACGACGCTGCAATGGGCGATACGCCCTTCGTACCTACGGCAAAAGTCCGAATTGGCTCTTCGATGTTCTTGACCTGCTGTGCGCCCAGATCAGTGAATGCAAAAGGCAGGATTTTTCTGACCTGATCGTGCGCTACGCCAGAGATACAAGTGCCACCAGCACTGGCGAGGGTTTGCAGCCGTGCAGCGATATTGACGCCATCGCCAAACAGGTCACCGCCCTTCACCATCACATCGCCAACATGAATGCCGATCCGAAAGTTAATGTGATGATCCGGTGAGAGGGCCGCATTGGCTTCGGCAAGGGCTGCCTGCGCCTCGACGGCGCACTGAACGGCATCAACGGTGCTACCGAACTCGGCCAGTACGCTATCCCCAGCGGTATTGGCTATGCGGCCCCGGTGAGCGGAAATCAGGCCGTCGAGGATCGTGCGCCGTTGGGTCAATTCCCGCAGGGTACTGACCTCATTGGCCCCCATCAGGCGGCTGTATCCCTCGACATCGGCAGCGAAGATCGCGACTAACCTACGCTCTGCATCAATTGCTTTCGTCAAAACGTGCCCCTAACGCCCTGCTACAGCCTATCGCGGGACTGGGTGGCAGAACACCTCAAAAAAAATGCGATGAACCGGCGTGCCGGGCGAGGCTCCCATGTCCGAGTCGGGTCTTGGCGGACATGCGCCGGGTTCAATGGGGTGTCTGCTTTCCCCAAGACATCGGACCTCGCGATTTGTCAGGGCCCGCCCTCCCCGCGCTATCGCGTCCCACCTCGGGTCGCGAACACCGCGATGCCGAGCGCCAGCGCGATGAACGCCATCGACACGTAGCCGGTCTCGCGCAGCCATCCGCTGGCGAACAGCGCGCCACCAATCGCGGAGCCGACCGCCTGGCCGATATACAAGACCGAGGTGTTGAGCGACACCGTGGCGCTGGCCAGCGTCGGATCGGCGCCGACGAGGCGCACCTGCTGCATCGAATTGGTCGAGGCGAAGCCGAGCCCCCAGATGCCGACGCCGAACGCCATCACGGCGAAACTGCCGGCGCCGAGCGTCCAGACGCTGGCGCCGGTGAGCAGCACGGCGATGAACAGCAACGAGGTGCGGTAGGCGCCCCAGATGTCGACGATCCGGCTGGCGACCATGTTGCCGACGAAGCCGCAGACGCCGTAGATCGCAAACACCAGGCCGATCGCATCGGCGCTGGCGGCGGTGAGCCGCGCCAGCAACGGGCCGAAGTAAGTGAACACGGCGAACTGGCCTGAGGTCTGTACCGCGGTCACCAGCAGCAGCATCAGGATCAGCCGGTTGCGCGCGACGGCGGTCCAGGTCTTCAGATTGACCGGCGCGCCAGTCAAGCCGCCGGGCAGCCGCCAGGCCAGCAGCACGAAGCTCGCCGCCCCGATCAGCGCGACTCCGCCAAAGGCCGCGCGCCAGCCGTAGCGGCTGGCGATGAACGTCACCAGCGGCAGGCCGAACGCCACCGCCAGCGACCAGCCGAGAAACACATACGCCATGGTGCCGCCGCGCTTGTCCGGCGGCACCACCAAGGCGGCGGTGCCGGCAGCCTGCGGCGTGTACAGCGAGCCGATCGACAGCATGATGAGGCGGATGATCAGCAGCGCGGCGTAGCTCGGCGCCAACGCCGAAGCCAGATTGCTCAGTGCCAGCACCGCCAGCGTCGCGCCCAGCAAGGTGCGGCGCTCGATCCGGCTGGTCAGCCACGCCGTCAGCGGCGAGCCGATGCACAGCACCACCGCGCCGAAGGTAATCAGCAGGCCAGCGTCGCGGATGGTGACGCCGAGATCGGCGGACAATTCGCCCAGCATGCCGGCTGGCGCCAGAACCGAAGTTCCGGTGACAAAATTGCCGAGCATCAGGGCGGTGGGGGCATAGGAGCGGGACATCGCCCCGATCAATAGCACCGCTTCAATGCAATTGCATGTAAAATTCCGGTCAGGTCGGCTTCGCCACGTCGCATTTGTCGTGGGCCTCGCCCGCCTTGAGTTGCAGCACACACATCAGCCGTTCGATCTGCGGCCGGCACAACTGCGCATCGAGATAGGCTTGCACTGGTTGCGACATCCACCAGCTCATCGAGACGATATCCATCGCGGTGTCTTTCTTCACCGGCGAGCGGCAGAACAAGCTCGCAGCAGCTTGAGACGGACCAGGCTTGCTCAGGTCGATCGTATCGACGCCGATCCGCACCAGCGGGCCTTTGAGCGTCTCGCGCAGATAGGCCAAGTGACCATCCTCGTGCCCGGAGCGGGTGGCATAGAGCGCGCGGCCGATCGAGGTATAGACATCGAACACCGACCGCTCTTCCGATTTCGGCAGCGGCGGCCGTGGCGATTCGACCTCGCCGTCTACTGGGGTCGGGTTGCTGAGCCTGCGATTGACATCAAAGGCCTCATCGGGCTCGTTGACGATCCGGATCACCACGGGCTGCAGGTCGCGACCGCGCAGTTCGCGCACGATATCGGCGGCGGTGGCCAGTCCGTCATTCTCGAAATAGCCGCCATCGACGACGCTATCGACGATCTTTCCATTGATGTCGCGGATCACGCCCTGGGTGGAAATCAGCGGGAAGCGCGCGCTCATCATCGCCGCCGTCGAGAGCCGCATGTCGATCGCCTGCCCTTCGGGATCGCCGGGAATCGGAGGCGCCGGGGAAACCGGCAAGCAATCGTCATAGGTGACGCGGATGCTTGGATCGCGCAATTCGCGGTAGTCGTAGGCGTAATCGAGCAGACGTCCCTTCTGGCCCTTGCAGCCGATCCTGACGTCGGAGACGATGATCCGGCGTCCGGTCGCGACCGAAGTGCCGTTGATGAACAGCAGCGGAATCCAGTCGCCGCGCACCTTCGGATCTGACCGGTCCGGCATATGGCCGACGCGCCGGCACAGGCCGGAATTGTCCTGGGTGCCGCACGCCGCAACGGGCGCGCCGGTGATTTCCCGATACCAGCGCTCGAACGACTGCTCGAGCAGGCCGGAGCGGTCCAGCCGGTAACCCAGCGGAAAAATATCCCGATAGGCGAGGCCGACGAACACCGGCGAGAGGAAATCGCCCGCCAGCAATTTTTGGAAACAGTCACGCCACGAGCCGGCTTGCGCGCTGCGGTCGGGAGACCGCGCCGCCTCGCTGCGGAACCACGCCGTGGTCTGCTGATCGGTGCAAGGCGGCCTGCCGAGATCCTTGCGCTCAAGCGCATCCATCCATGCCGCCCGCATCATCACTGCGCCGACCGAACTGCCGGAGACCGTCGACAATGCGAAAATCCGGCTGCGGACGTCGCCGAGCCCGAGCGCCGGATTGGCGGCGCCGGCATCGATCATGGCGCCGATCACGCTCGCGGTGAAGAAGCCGGCGCGGCTGGCGCCGCCGGCCCCAGCGATCACGATCGGCCGCGGGCAATCGCTCGCCGATCTGCAATTGTCGGCCTTCCATCGCGCGACGGCCTCGTCGATCGTCAATTCGTGGCGCGTCCCGCTGGTCGCAGAGGTCGCTGCGGCCGGCACGAACCGCACGTCGTTGTAGTTCTGCTGCAGATAGCCCAGAACCCCGCCCACCACGAAAAAGCACAGCAGCAGCGGAGTCGCGTAACGATGCGACAGCGAGGCGATCTCGCCGAGCAGCAACAGCCCGCCGCCAAGCAACAGCGGGAGAAACAGCACCCGCGGGAACCAGTCGGACAGCGCGTTCGGCGCCACCACCGCGGCCACGAACAGCAGCGTGATTACGACCGCGGCCAACAACAGGGCCTGATTCAACCGTGACGAAAAGATGCTGCGCAGCGTCTGCCAGTTCCTCACCGGATGGAACAGCAGCAGCAGCATCGACTGGGCGCCGTCGAGCAGCGCCTCCTGCTTTCTGCGTCCTGTCAGGCGCGCACGAACATCGCGCGCAAACAGCACCGTCACCGCATAGATTGTCGCCACCACCGCCGTTGCGATCAACTGCACCAGGATCCACGCGACCGCGTCCGCAGCCTGCTTCAGTTCGACCGCCGGCAACAATGTCAGCCGGGTTTGCCACAACGCCCAGGCCACGACGCAGAAGATGCTGAGGCCCAACAGGCGCGGAATCCAGATCGCGATCCCCAGGAATCGGGCCTGCAGCCGAGCCCGGTCGTCGTCGCTCAACCCGCCGGGCCGGTGCGAATCCGGCACCCAGTCGTCGAATTGCAGCGCACGTCGCGCCATGGCGTGCAACAGCCACGCCCAGGCCAGCAGCAGGCCATAGAACAAGGCCCATTGCGGCCGGTCGAGACCGGTATCGGCGAACAGATCGCGCGCCTGCGCGACGCGGGCGATCAGGAGGCCGCCGCCTACAGCGCTCACCGTCGCGACCCGGCAGACCCATAGCACCCGGAAAACGCGCCAGAGGTAGTTCAGAACCAAGAAGATGAAATGCCAGAAGCGCTCCATTGCGAATCTCCATGGTGCGAGATTGGCCAGCACATTCAGATCGACCTGTTCAAATCGGCGTCTTCCGATCGACGTCCTCAGATCGAATTCTCAAAATCAATAAGCTTGCGCAAATAGTCAAAAAATTGGTCGCCCCCAATGGGACAACCAGGCTGTCATGGTCCCGTAAAATCCAGTAATATTGAATTCCGCTCGCCATCATAAGAACTTTCCCCGCCGGTTTGCAAGCCAGCAGCTGGCTTCGCCAATCGACAGGATTGCAACGGCCGAATCCGCTGCTATACCGCTGCATTCGCTTACCTGCGCTCGTGTGCAGGAGTGAGCCACAGGAGACCAACGATGTCTGACAAATCTGCCCCCGCCTCGGGATTCCAATTCGGCCTTTCCAATCTGAAGCCGGTCGCGGCGACCACGGTCGCCCTCACCTTCCCCAATGGCGACCGCCGTGAATATCCGCGCGGTTCCACCGGTCTCGACATCGCCAAGGGGATTTCGCCATCGCTGGCCAAGCGCACCGTGGTGATGGCGCTCGACGGCGTCGTCACCGACCTCGCCGATCCGATCGACCACGACGCCAAAATCGAATTCATCGGCCGCGACGACCCGCGCGCGCTGGAGCTGATCCGGCACGACTGCGCCCATGTGCTGGCCGAAGCGGTGCAGACGCTGTGGCCCGGCACCCAGGTGACGATCGGCCCGACCATCGAGAACGGGTTCTACTACGACTTCTTCCGCAACGAGCCGTTCACGCCGGAGGATTTTGGCGCGATCGAAAAGAAGATGCGCGAGATCATCGCCCGCGACAAACCCTTCACCAAGGAAATCTGGACCCGCGACCAGACCAAGCAGGTGTTCGCCGACAATGGCGAGATGTTCAAGGTCGAGCTGGTCGATGCGATCTCGGCCGATCAGACCATCAAGATCTACAAGCAGGGTGACTGGTTCGACCTCTGCCGCGGTCCCCACATGACCTCGGTGGGCAAGGTCGGCAACGCCTTCAAGCTGATGAAGGTGGCCGGCGCCTATTGGCGCGGCGACAGCAACAATCCGATGCTGACGCGTATCTACGGCACCGCCTTTGCCAAGCAGGAAGAGCTCGACGCCTACCTGCATCAGATCGAGGAAGCCGAGAAGCGCGACCACCGCAAACTCGGCCGCGAACTCGACCTGTTCCACTTCCAGGAAGAGGGCCCCGGCGTGGTGTTCTGGCACGCCAAGGGCTGGACCGTCTTCCAGGCGCTGATCGCCTATATGCGCCGCCGCCTCACCGGCGACTACAGCGAGGTCAACGCGCCGCAGATTCTCGACAAGTCGCTGTGGGAGACCTCCGGCCATTGGGAATGGTATCGCGAAAACATGTTCGCTGCGCAGTCGGCCGGCGACGACGCCGAGGACAAGCGCTGGTTCGCGCTGAAGCCGATGAACTGCCCCGGCCACGTTCAGATCTTCAAGCACGGCCTGAAGAGCTACCGCGATCTGCCGCTGCGGATCGCCGAATTCGGCATCGTGCATCGCTACGAGCCGTCCGGCGCGATGCACGGGCTGATGCGGGTGCGCGGCTTTACGCAAGACGACGCCCATGTGTTCTGCACCGAGGCGCAGCTTGCCGACGAATGCCTGAAGATCAACGATCTCATTCTGTCCACCTACGCGGATTTCGGCTTCGAGGGCGAGTTGACGGTCAAGCTGTCGACCCGGCCCGAAAAACGCGTCGGCACCGACGAGATGTGGGATCACGCCGAGCGGGTGATGGCGACGGTGCTGTCGCAGATCGAGGCGCACGGTTCCAACCACAGCATCAAGACCGCTATCAATCCCGGCGAAGGCGCGTTCTACGGGCCGAAATTCGAATATGTGCTGCGCGACGCGATCGGCCGCGACTGGCAATGCGGCACCACCCAGGTCGACTTCAACCTGCCGGAGCGCTTTGGTGCGTTCTACATCGACGCCGACGGCTCGAAGAAGGCGCCCGTCATGGTGCATCGCGCGATCTGCGGCTCGATGGAGCGCTTCATCGGCATCCTGATCGAGCATTTCGCCGGCAACTTCCCGCTGTGGCTGGCGCCGACCCAGGTCGTCGTCACCACGATCACCTCGGAAGGCGACGAGTACGCCAAGGTCGTGGCCGCCGCCGCCCGTCGCGCCGGTCTACGAGTCGAGATCGATCTCCGCAACGAGAAGATCAACTACAAAGTCCGCGAACACTCGCTGGCGAAGATTCCAGCGCTGCTGGTGGTCGGCAAGAAGGAAGCCGAAACCCATCAGGTCTCGGTGCGCCGGCTCGGCAGCGAAGGCCAGACCGTGCTGCCGACCGACGAGGCAATCGCAGCGCTGGTCGAGGAAGCCACGCCGCCGGACGTCAAGCGGGCAAGGCAGGAGGCGTAAGATGGTCAGACAGATGATCGCCGACGAACAGGAACTGCCCGCCTATCCGATCCGGGCCTATCAGCTGATCCCCGATCCGAACCAGCCCACCGTGGTGGCGCTGGCGATCGAGACCGACGCCGGCCACAGCCTGTTCCTGGCGACGCGGCAGATCCTCGAGGACCTCGGCAACGACCTGCTGGAGCGCGCGGCGAAGATGCCGGCGAGGGATGCCCCACCGTAGGTCGTCCGGCGTGGCGTGACGACTTGCGACCCGGAAACCGGGCAGTAAAAAAGGGGGGATAGCAGATGGGGGGCATCTTGAGCTTGGCGCGGTTGTCCTTTGTCCCCCTCCTCTTGGCACTGATCGCTCCGGCCGCCGCCGATGAGCCTGCTCCGGTCTGGGCCTATCCGATCGCCCCGAAAGAGTACGTTCCGCCCCGTGACGATGGAACGATGCGCCATGTACCGGACAGCGCCAAGGGCTACACCCTCACCGAGATCCGCGACCTGTTCTTTGCGCTCGACTGGTTCCCCGACGGCCATGCGCCGATGCCCGCTGTCGTGGCGCAGGGCCACAGACCCGACTTTCGGCCCTGCGGCGTTTGTCATCGGCCCGAAGGGATCGGCGGACCGGAGAACGCCAGCCTCGCCGGCCTTCCGGCGGCGTATCTGCGGCGCCAGATCGACGACTATCGCCGCGGTGCCCGCACCACCGGCGTCAAGGAACGCGGTCATGTGTTCCGTATGATCGCCGCAATGAAAGAGCTGAACGATGAGGAGATCGACCAAATCGTCGCCTATTACAGCGCGATGACGTTGCTTCCGCGGGTCAAAGTGGTGGAGACCACGGACGTCCCGACCAGCTATATCCCGAATTGGTACTACACCTCCCGCCGCGACGGCACGACCGAGCCGTTGGGCGAGCGCATCGTGGAAATGCCGGATGACGAAGAGAACTTCATCAACCGCGATTTCCGCGTCACCTTCACCGCTTATGTGCCGCCTGGCAGCGTCAGGCGCGGCGAGGATCTGGTGGCCGGCAAGGAGGCCGAACGCATTCCCGCCTGTGCCGGCTGCCATGGCGAAAAACTGAAAGGCACCGACAGCATCCCACCGCTTGCCGGCCGTTCGCCCAGCTTGATCGTGCGCCAGCTTTACGAATTCAAGCACCGACTGCGCAATGGCACCATGGCCGAACCCATGCAGGAGAACGCCGGTAAGATGACCATCGCCGACATGACCGCAATCGCCGCCTATCTGGCTTCCCTGCCCCCGTCATAAGTTCGAAACCAACGAGCCTCGTCACATCGCTTGCGCCGTGCTATGCGGCGCGCACCCGATCATTGCTGAAAGAATTGTCCGTGTCCGACGTCATCGCCTTCCTGAAAAACCGCCGCTCGGTGAAGCCGCGCGAGATGAGCGGCCCCGGCCCCTCGCCCGCGGAATTGGACACCATCCTCACGCTCGGCGCCCGGGTGCCGGATCACGGCAAGCTGACGCCCTGGCGCTTCATCGTGTTCGAGGGCGACGCGCGCGCCCGCGCCGGCGAATTGATCGCGAAGGGGTTCGCGGAAAAGAACCCCTCGGCCACTCCGGAGGAAATCGCGGTCGAGAAGGCGCGGCTGATGGATGCACCGCTGGTGATCGCGGTGGTCAGCGCGCCGAAGGCCCATCCCAAGGTGCCGGCGTGGGAGCAGGAATTGTCGGCCGGCGCCAGCTGCCTCAACATCGTCACCGCCGCGACCGCGCTCGGCTATGGCGCCAACTGGCTGACCGGCTGGTTCGCCTATGACCGCGGGGTGATGGCCGGCCTTGGCCTTACGCCCGAGGAGAAGCTCGCCGGCTTCATCCATATCGGCACGGCGCAGCGCGCCCCCGACGACCGCCCGCGTCCGGCGTTCGCCGACATCGTCACGCGGTTTTAGCTCAGCCGCGCGATAGGTTCGCTATCGCGCCAGTACTTCGATCTCGCCGTCGACGCCATTGACGACGTTGAAGCCGCGCTCGAACACCTTGCCCTCGTTCTTGGCGATGGCGCGATACTCGCCTTCGGACAGCACGACGCGGGGAAACGCGCCGATCGATTCCTTGACGACGTCGCCGCCGGGCGTGATCACCGACCAGGCGGTGTTGGCGAGCGCCTCGCCGCCCTTGTCGCCGACTAGCTTCAGAGTGATGACGGCGGCGCGATGAGTGATGGTGACGTCGGTCAGCTTGCCGGCCTGCACCCGGATGTCGGAACGCACCACCGAATTGGCGTCGCCGTAATTGGAGATGATGTAGTAGGTCCCCTCCGGCACCAGCACGACGTCGCCGGCGGCGACGTTCGACACCAGCGGCGCGCGCTCGGTCGCTTCGAACTGGCTGCCCTTGTAGATGCCGAACGAAATCTGGTTCTGCGGAATGCGCGACGTTCCGACCCGGCCCTCGATGCGCAAGCCGCCGGCGGGCAGCACGAAGGCCTCGCGAACCGTCTCGGCCTTCAGCGTCACCGGCCGCACCGCGCTGACCAGCCCCAGCGCGACGTGGACCACATAGCTCCCCGGCGGCACCACGATGTTGGGGGTGGCGCCGTGGTCTTCGCGGATCAGCTTGAACGCGCCGCTGGCGTCTGGACGATCCGAATAGACCCGCCAGACCAGACCGCTATTGATCACCGGCAGGTCGGTGCCAAACCGCGCGGTCAGCGCCAGCACGCCCTGGCTCGCGGGCGGCGGCGGCACCGCGGTCAGCGGCGACCCCACCGGCGGCGTCACGGCGGCGACCGGCGGCTGGGTCAGCGGCGTCGGCAGGTTTGGCGCGGATCCTGCGCCGGATGGCGGCGCCAGACTGATCGCGCCGCCCGCCGGCACATCGGGGACCAACCCCGGCGGTATCGGGGGCGGGCGCTCGCCGAACAATTGCGCTGATGCCGGATTCGTGACGAGGCAAATCGCAAGCAACGCCAGCGCGAAAGCCAGCACCAAGCCGCCTCGCCGCCTGCTCATGTCACCATCATTGTCGCTCGAAACCATGGCCGATGGTTTTCACTGAAAACGCGGCAAATTCAAGCCTGTGCGACCAATACTTGGCGGCCCAGAAACGACCGGCGAAGACTTTGTGACGGCCCCGGTTCGCGGCGCGGTCATGATTCCAGCGTAGGTCGGAGGTCGTCGCGGCATTAATCATCCGTATCAGGCGATATGGCACGATCCCATGGACGCGCTTAAATCGCTGATCGAGTAGCGATTCTCGGCGCCGTCGGTGGCGGGATGCGGCGCAGCAACCGGACAGCAGTCGAGGAGGCCCATGGTGCTGGATAATCTGATCGGACGCGGCACGAATAATTCGCCACGCCGGGCCAATATCGGGCTCGGCAGCATCAGGCGGCCGGTGATCGGGCTGGCGCTGGGCGGCGGCGCCGCACGCGGCTTCGCCCATATCGGCATCATCAAGACACTGCTCGCCAACGGCATCGTGCCCGACGTGGTGGTCGGGACCTCGATCGGCGCCGTGGTCGGCGGCTCCTACGCGGCCGGCCATCTCGACACCCTGGAAGCGTGGGCGCGCAGCCTGCAGCCGCGCAATATCCTGAGCTATCTCGACATTCGTCTGAACGGATCGGGCCTGATCGGCGGCGGCAAGCTCGCGGCGCAGCTCGAAGCCACGCTCGGCCAGGTCCAGATCCAGGACCTGACCCTGAAATTCGCCAGCGTCGCCACCGAAGTGCGGACCGGACACGAGATCTGGCTGACCCAGGGCCGCGTCGTCGACGCGCTGCGCGCCTCCTATGCGCTGCCCGGGATTTTCGCGCCGGTGCTGATCGGTGATCGCTGGCTGGTCGATGGCGCGCTGGTCAACCCGGTGCCGGTATCGGCGGCGCGCGCGCTGGGCGCCGAGATCGTGATCGCCGCCAACGTCTCGAGCGACGTGTTCGGCCACGGCACGACGATCTTCTCGCACGGTAACCCGATCGCCGAGGAGATTGAACCGGCGGTCGAGCCACCGCCAGCAAGACGCGGCTTCGGCAGGTTTTTCTCGCCGGAGCGAATCGTCAAGCAGGAGATCTTCGGCAGCAACGGGCGACCCGGAATCTCCAAGGTGATGGTGGACGCCTTCAACATCATGCAGGACCGCATCACCAGGGCGCGGCTGGCAGGCGATCCGCCCGACCTGTTGATCTCGCCGCGCGTCGGCAAGATCGGCTGGTTCGACTTTCATCGCGCCGACGAGATGATCGGCCACGGCGCCCGCGCCGCCGAGCGCGCCATCGAATCAATCCGCGAAGCGATCGAGATCGTCGCGCCGGAACCGGACGAGCCGACTGAGAGGATCGAAGCCGCGAGCTAAGCGCGGGTCATCAGCATGCGGCTGGATTCGGATCGATGCGAGTTTGGCGGATGCGGGATAGCTGAGTGTGATCCGTCGGGATCGGAGTTCGTCGCTCAGTCTATTGTGGCAGCGCAACGCAGGCCCACTGACCCGCATCCGAAATCCGGCACTACCCAGTCTTGAACAACGCCAGCAGGAATTCGCTCACCGCCTTTCGTGCCGCCTCCGCTGTCGCAGGATTTCCGCCGACATGCGGGTTGAGCTCGATGCAGGTGTCCTTGTAGGTGAACGGCGCTTTCGTGTCGGCGTTCAACAGCACGCCGCCGTCGCCTTCCTTGATGCGGCAGTTGCGCGCGGTCTGTGCGTTCGCCGAAACCACATTGCTGGAAATGCCGAGCAGGCCAAGATCGAAGGCGTGCTGCGAATCCGGATATTCCGTCAGCGCCACGTCGTGTTTGGCGTCTTGCAACCGCGCTACAAATGCCTTGCAGCTCGCGACCGGATTGTAGTCATCCGGCGTGCCGTGAAAGATGCGGATTGGGCGGGGTGCCACTTCCGTATCACCGACATAGGAGGTCGAGCAGCCCGGATAGAAGGGAATATAGCCGGCGAATTGTATACCGGATTTGTTCCAGAGTTTGTTGAAGCGATCGAGGCTCGCATAGAGCGCGGCCTGTCCGCCCCGGGAAAACCCCATCAATACGATCCGATCGGGATCGACGCGAGGATGTTTGGCGAGAATTTCGAGCGAGCGGTAGATATCGACAATCAGGTTGAGGCGGACGAGCAGACCCTGGTTCGGGCCGACCACCGTCAGACCACGGCCTGAAAAGCCATCGATCACCAAGGTGGAAATACCCATTGAATTGAAATGACGCACCCACGGGTCAGTATTGGAAACGACCCCACTCGAGCCGTGCATCAGCACCACGACCGGCAGCCGGCCGGTCCCTTGGGCGATGCGCAGTTCGGCGGCGACGGTGACCTCCGTGCCTTTGGAATCGCCGGTTAGGAATTAATGGTCGGTTATGGTCAGCGAGGGACCGCCATAGATATCAACCCGCGCGGCGACGTCCTTCGGCATCGACTGTGCGTCGGCCTCGACTGCCGCCAGAAGCGCTCCGGCAAACATGATCGTAGCGGCAATGTTCCCATACTCCGTAGCATGGTTTCCTCGATTCTTCTTGTTTGCTTTCCAGGCGTGGCACGAGCACGAAATTAGAACGAGCAGAAAGCAGGTCATCGATGTGCCCGCCCAAAAAGCTACTTCACTCGCTTCCAGACAAGCTCTGATGAACCGCCTACAGATGAACCGGGGTTGGTCCACTTCAAGTCGTCACCCACGAGCGCGACAGGTCCTCGCTTCTGCTGAGCTCCGGCCCAATTCGGATACGAACTGCCTTCAATACGAAGTGTGAAACTGTGATCGGCCTCGTCGATGCTGTAGGTGCCGAAGTGAGCAAGGTTGCCCTGCACAGCAGCCTTGTTCTCGTCAGCCGTTCCGGCGTTCCGATTGTTGGCCGCGAATTTGGGGACGCTCGGATTGGTGAGCTGAAGAACGTAGTGGCCGCCGGAGTCGAAGACGACAATCCCCTTCGGATTTGGACCATACAGCGGGCTTCGAGTCCCGTTTGGCTCCACATTATCCACCGCCACAAGCGACCAGGTTCCGACTATTTGCTCCTTGAGAGCTTTCTGTTGGGCCATCGTGCCGCCGGGCGAAAAGACCAACCCGAACGTCATCAACGTCGCCAATGTCGTCATCGTACAGCGGTATTGAGCCATATCTGTTTCCCTCCGGAGGCAATTGATCGATTCGTCCAGCACATCACGGCATCACGAGCGGCGACACCATGACGAGGGTTAGCGTTCCGCCCACGACACCTTTGGCTTTCCGAAACCAACCGCACCCGGCGATCAGTAGCACGCTCGATCGGGATTGCGGCAAGCAGGCGCCGCCGCAGTGGGGGCAACCTGTTTATGCTTTCCAGACTTTTTAAGCTGATCGGAATGCGCCGAACCCCTGCCACCCGGCTTGCCGTTCTGTTTTCCTGCAAGAGCCGGCACGACGGACGCCGTAAATATAGCGCCAGAAATTGCGAAAAAGATCACGAGAGCGACAATTCTCACTTGCAACACTCCAAATTCATTCCGGAAGTTACTTCCGGTCGATTTTTGGCTCAAACGCGGGACTGTAGTCTTGGCAATCGTGTGGCAAAACCGACGCTGCCAGCGCCTTCATGTTGGACCCATGCGGCGTGTGAAGATCGGGATGGCTTCAGCACCCTTCCATTTCCGCGGTCGCGAACATCGGCAGGATGAGGGGAGCGATTTCCCAAGTCAGCTCCCATTTGGGGGCAATCGCGAACGATCGGTGTGAATTATCGCAGCACAAGCTTCGTCAACAGGGCTGTCTTTTCGCTTTGCCGGGAAACGCCGACCTTCGAAAACACGCGCTTTAGCGCCATGCGGACCGTCTCCTCGCCGATGCCGAGCCGCTATCCGGTCGTGCATCGTGATCAGCCCGCGAATCCGGCACTTGCACCGTTTCATGCGATTAGCAAACACGTAGCTCAAGACCTGAGGCTCAAGACCTTCGGCTCAAGACCTGGAGCTAATGGCCTTCAGGGGTAATGCCATGAGCTTTGAAAGCGGCCACCGCTTCGAACGAGTGCAAATATTCTATCACCCTGCGCGCGGCCGCCTCATTCTTTGAATCCTTGCCCAAACCAGCTGCCAATATCGTAACGTTGTTCAGCTCGGCTGGGAGGCTGCCCACCTTTTCGATGCCCGCCACCGAGGCAATTTCAGGCTCCAGCTGTATGGCTAGATCTGCCTCGCCACTGACTAGCAAGGTCGCAGCGAAACCTCCTGGGAGCGGATATTTCGTTTTCCTCTTGATCTCTTCCGCAATGCCCATCCGCTCAATAAGCTTGGCGATGTAGACGCCACTTGCAGCACCGGTTGCCGGATCGCTAAAGGCCACAGATTTGGCTTCCAAGAGTGCTCGCTTGAATGCCTCCGGCGTTGAAATGTCAGGCTTCGCAGCTCCAGCTCTAACTGCAACAGCAATGCCGGTACTGGCAAAGACCGCATCGTGTCCGACAATGACCTTGCCCTCTCTAGCAAGTCCGTCGAGGGCTGGCTTTGTGAGGATCAAGACATCGACTGCTTCGCCATCCTGCACGCGCTTCGAAAGCATTGCCGCCGTTGCCCAAGATATATTGAGCTTGTTCCCAGTTTCCGTTTCCAGTTTTGGTAACAAATCTTCCAGGGTCGATTCGACGGCTATGGTGGCGAAGGTCTTCAACTCTGCGGCATTCGCGCATGTCAAGAACAACAGCGTCCCGGCGGTAGCTGCGGCAACGTACGATCCTGTGCGCATTGTTGAAATCCGATTGATCGCCCCTATCCCTCTCCACGTTTAGGGACTTCAACAGGAAGTGGGGGACGGGTTCCCAGGTCAGCTCCCATTTGGGGGCAATCGCGAACGATCGGTGTGAATTATCGCAGCACAAGCTTCGTCAACAGGGCTGTCAGTTCGCTTTGCCGGGAAACGCCGACCTTCGAATACACGCGCTTCAATGCGGTGCGCGCCGTCTCTTCGCCGATGCCGAGCCGCGCCGCCGCTTCGCGTGGTGCCAGGCCGGAACCAACGAGTGCGGCGACCCGCGCCTCACCGAGCGTCACACCGAGCACGTCGCGGACCAGGGCCGGGTCTGCCGGATCGTTCGCCTTGGGATCGATGATCAGGACGATGGCGCGGGTGCTGGTGAGAAACTGTTCGGGCTGATCGCCCGAAAAATGGATTGGCAGCAGATAAATCACCAACGGCCGATCCGAGGTGGTGCGCTTCACCAGGATCGGCGTGCGCTTCGCCAACAGCTCCGCGGTCCCTCCCCCGATCGTGCGGGCGATCTCAATATCGATCTCGGCCCGCTGGCTGCCTTGCCCGATGCGCAATCGTGAGTCTACCAGCTTTATCTCCTGGCCGCAGAGGCGCTCCGCAGCCCGGTTGGCGAAAACCGCGCGGCCGAGATTGTCCAATGCGAAAACGCCGACTCCCATGCAATCCAGGGCATCGCGCAGGCTGGTGTTGGCCAGCTCGGCGTCGAACAATCGCATGCTCAGCCGCAACGAATTCTCTGCATGACGTCCGAGCAGCGCCATGTCGTCGATTTCCTCGGACGTATACGGCGGCTTGTCGATCGTGCGTTGGACGCTGATCGCGACGGTCAGATTTGCGTCGGGTGAAATACTGGTCGCAAGGCAGTAGCGCAGTCCGTGGCGGGCGAGAAATTCGGAATAGAACGGCTCGGTATCGAATTCATCGGGCGCCATGAAATCGCGATCCGTGATCGTCTCCCGGCGCAGCGAGAAAAAGCGTTCCTCGGCCCGCTTGGACCGGATGTCGCGGCGGTCCCAACCCCCTTCCTGATAGTCCTTGTGCACCAACGCAAGGGAGGGTGAAGCGATCAGCCCCACACTGCCATCATCGCGATGCCAAAGCAGGACCGAACCAACGTCGCCGAAGTAGTTCGCAATCGCGTTCAGTGCGGTGACCCATCGAGATGGATCCGGCGCAGCGTTGTAGATGGCTTCCACGGCAGCCAGCAATTGACGATTGGACATTCCAAAGAACCGGCAGGACGTACTTTCTAAAAAAATCTACCGGCAGTGTTTCAGAACTTAGTTTGCTTCTGCAAGCTATTTGAAGAAGGCATCCAATTACCGCAACAAATCACTCTCGGCCGAGATACATAACCAGTTCGGATCCATTGTGAGTTTGGCGGCGAACCGATAGGCGTGACCCGAGCTGGCCTATCGCATCATATCGCTGCACCAAGGCATCTAGTCGTGACCGGGCCACAAAAGATATCAATCTCGATTTGTGACGACTCTCGCGCGCCGCCCCGCGCGCGTCCGCCTCGCCTCAGGCCGACTTGATGTAGTCGTGCAGCGCCTGCTGCTCGTGCTCGAATTCCCGCACCCGCCATTTGACGACGTCGCCGATCGAGATCAGTCCGACGATGCTGTCGTCCTCGATCACCGGCAGATGCCGGAATTTTCCGGACGTCATCATCTCCATGATCGCGCCGACGCTGTCGCCCTGCCGGCAGCTAATCACCTTGCGGGTCATCACGGCGCTGACCGGTTGATCGAGCGCGGCGGCACCGCTTTCGCCGAGCACGCGCACGACGTCGCGTTCCGACAGGATTCCCGCAATGCGCTGCTGGTTCAGTACCAGCACCGCGCCGATCCGCCGTTCCGACAGGATTTTTACGGCGGCCGACAACCTTGTCTCCGGTTCGACGCTGACGATGTGGTGGCCCTTGGAATTGAGAATTGCACGGACTGTCATGGTCGCCTCCCAAAGTTCGCACGCCCTTAATGGGCACGGTCTCTTATTGTCGAGTCTTCAACCAACAGATCAGCTTCGAAAGATCAGCTTCGAATGCATTCGGACGCATTCGGCAGGCGCACGCGGCGCTGGGTTCAAACAACCCAGATGCAAATGATACCTATTAATGATGGATGAAACGGGTCTGCGCCGCAAGCGCCGTGGCGCTCAGCCTTGGAACCCGCCCGGCGCGGGCCGGCCGTCGCCCGCCGAGGGAACCGGATCGAACAGCGAAAACAGCAGCAGACCAGCGAAAAAACCGCCGATATGCGCCTGCCAGGCGACGCTCGCGCCCTCGGCGCCGATCGCGATCGAGCCGATCCCGAACACGATGTTGACGCCGAACCAGACCGCGAGAAATCCCAGCACGCGGGGGTCGCGCAAGGCGCGGAACAGCGACAGCGCCGGCACCCGCGCCGCGGCATCGGCGTCGCCGCTCCGGAACGACAGGAAACTGCCTTGCACGAAGGCGAACCGGATCGCGGCGGCCATCGCCCCCGACACCGACGCGGAGGCTCCGATCATCGGCGCCAGCGCGTGTTCATGGGTGAGGAGATGGGCCAGCGCGCCGGCGGCAGCGGTCACCGCCATGAACACGAAGAACCGCACGGCGCCGAAGCGGCGCGCCAGCGCGCTGCCGAACGGCAGCAGCCACAGCACGTTGAAGACGATGTGGCTGAGATTGGCGTGCAGCAGCGAATAGGTCAGAAAGGTCCAGACCTTGGCGCCGGAACCGCCGGGAAACGGCATCGACAGCAGGGTTGAATCGTAGCGCTTCGGAATGAAACCGAACACCTCGATGGTCCAGTATTCCAGATCCGGCGGCAGCAGCACGCGCAGATGGATCACCGCCAGCAGCGCCACATAGGCTGTCAGGGCGCCCGGAATCGTCAGGATGGGTTCGCGCGGCGGCTCCGGCGGCGATACAAGCGAAGATTCCAAGGGCCAACGACCTGGTACGAGCGGCTCACGCGAGCGAAACGACCAGATAGGCGGCTTGGCTTGGCGGCGCAAGCCAAGGATCGCGGCGGTCCCGATCGGGGGCGTCCCGTGACGAAAAAAGGGAGGGCTCTGAGAAAGCCCTCCCTTGCTCGAACCCGGTCTTTCAAGCGAGGGGATCCCCACCCCTCCCGCGCGACGACCAGCTTGTTTTTCAGCCACCCTGTGAAGATCAGCGCCGATGCCTGGAGACCACCGGCGCCTTGGAACCAGCGCACCCTAGCCGCCCGCCAGCCGCCACCCAAGCTGATAGTTAATTTAACGTTAACGCCGGAAACGCCGGCCCCGCAGCGGCCAGATCGGCTTTCGGCATGGACGCTGCAAGTCCCGTCCAGCACAACACCATCGGGGGCCAGCGCTGCGTGATACCGGGACAGAACTGTCCCGCAAGCCGCGGTGCCACGGTCAGGGGCGAGTATTTGAAGCCATGAAACATCCCGCCAACCGAGCGTTCTTCGCTTACTGGGACAACAGACGCGGCGGCGCCGCGGCGCCGGACCGTAGCGAGATCGAGCCCGACGCGGTGCGCGAACTGCTCGGCGACATCTTCGTGCTGTCGTGCGATCCGGCCGCCGACTATCCGTTTCGGGTGGCCGGAACCCGGGTCTGCGCGCTGCTCGGACGCGACCTCAAGGGGCATGGATTCGCCGCGCTGTTTTCGCCCACCAGCCGCCGCGAGATCGAGGACGTTCTCGGCATCGTCGCCGAGGAAACTCTGGCGATCGTGGCGGGCATCACCGCCGCGGCCTCCGGCGGTTCGCCGGCCCAATTGGAATTGCTGCTGCTGCCGTTCAACCCGCGCGCCCACACCCCGCTCAGCATGACCGGATTGCTGGCACCGTTCGAGGATAACGGTCCTGGCACACTCGGGGATTTTAACCTGACGTCGTGGCGCACCATCGGACAGCCGCCCCGGCGTTTCGGCCCGCGGGCGTTGCGCAAATGGTCGGTGGCGCGCGGCTTCACCGTCTATGAGGGGCTACGCTGATCCGCCATGCGGTGATCGCCGCGATTGCGGACCCGCTGGCGCGGATCGCCGCGGCTGACGCTGGCGTTGGAGAGGTGGGCATGATCGGCGTCGTAGCACTCGCACGAGCGCCGGATCAGACCATCGAGATTGGTGATTTCGAGATGCCCCCGGCTGTAGCGGATCACGCCGGCGTGCTGCAGCGCATGCGCGACCAGCGAGATGGTGTTGCGTTGCACCGCCAACATCTGCGCCATCATATCCTGTGTCAGCGGCAGGCGATCGCTGCCGGACAATTCGCGCGACTGCAACAGCCGGCGGCATAACCGGGCCTCGACGCTATGCGAGGCGTTACAGGCCACGGTCTGCTCGGCCTGCATGGTTTGGATGCATTGTTTTTGCATCAGAGCGGCGCGCAGTGGCGCGCTCAGCTCGGCGACGGTTCGAAAATGCGCAACATCGATCACCGAGGCTTTTCCCGGATAGCGCACGACCGCGGCGGTCGGCGAGGTGCCGCCGAACAGCGCGGCGGACCCGCCGAACACGCCGTCGCACCCGACCATCGCCACTTCGATGGCTTCGCCCTGCCCCAGGCTCACCATGCTGGAGATGATGCCGTCGTGAGGGAAATACACCAGCTTTAGCGGCCCGCCGGCCTCGACCAGCACCTGACCGAACCGCAGATCGACCGGTTTGAGACGAGCGCAAAGTAACTCAAAATCCACCAGCGGAAGTGCTGCCAGCAAGTCATTCGGTGATTGGCGGATGGTCGTCATGGTGTCCAATCCCGCCAAGACGGCCGGAGCGCTGGTCATAGCGGCGGCTCGTCGGCAGCCGGAGACGCCACCTAAATACCAAACAATGCACGGATCGAAACGATCCAGGCTCATGACAATTATTTGCGCAGCAGCCGCAGCAAAATCTACTTGGTAATACTACGCAGTCGACATGCAAACCGCTGAGCGGGAACGGCCCACCCTCCGCCCAAATCGATGGCGCGGGAAATAGGCGGAAAGTTGCTGTTACGCACGAGGCGCGCGATCCTCGGCGGCCTCGCTGTCGCCTCGCTCCGCCACGATCAGGCAGCCGAGCAGCGCCGTGAGGACGCGCATCTGCTCGTCATTGGCATTCCGGAACGATTCCGGCTCCAGCCGTGAGCGATCCGCGCTGAACCTCTGATCCGTCATCGTCTTTTTCTCCTACCGGGCGCGCAGTGCTACCCGGTTTGGCCGCCGGCGAATTGATCTGACTCAAATGACCCGCGCAGCCGAAGGCGTCGCGCTCAGACCGCGCGCGGGCGAGATCCAGTCGTCGGGCCGGACGCGACCGAATCAGGCGCCGCGCGCCCCGGCGCGTCGCCGGTTCCACTCGGGCCCCCGCCATGCGGCTGCGCGCGCTCGTAGCATTCGCAGGACCGTTCGATCAGTCCGTCGACGTCGGTGATTTCCAGGTGGCCGCGGCTGTAGCGGAGCAGGCCCGCCTGCTGAAGCTCGATGGCGACGAGCGAGATGCTGTTGCGCTGGACGCCCAGCATCTGCGCCAGAATGTCCTGGGTCAGCGGCAGTTCGTCGCAGCGGGCGAGGTCGCGCAACATCAACAGGCGCCGACACAGCCGGGCTTCGACGCTGTGCGCGGCATTGCACGCCGCGGTCCGCTCGGCCTGCACGATGTGTTGCCATTGACGTTGCATCAACGCCGCGCGCAACGGTTCGCTTTGCGCGCAGGCCGCCCGAAAATGCCCGACGTCGATCACCGAGGCCGCCCCGGGAAACCGGACGATCCCCGCCGTCGGGGAAAGCTCACCGTAATGCGCGGCCGATCCGCCGAACACGCCTTCGCGGCCGATCATCGCAACCTCAATCGATTCACCGCCCGCGAGGCTGACGATCTTGGAGATGACAGCGCTATGCGGAAAGTAGATTTGCAGCAGTGGCGCCCCGGCCTCGACCAGAATGTCGCCATTGACGAGTTCGACGGTGCGGCAATGCGGGCGCAGCAATTCGAAGTCGGCTTCCGGCAGCGACGTCAGCACATCGTTCGGCGACTGTCGGAACGAAGCCATTTCATCTCCCAAGATAGTAGGGGTGAGCCGCACTATCGAGACCGGAGGCCCCAGCGCGCAGCCGCCCCTAACCCTATGATCGGAAAACGACATAACAAGATCACTTCAACAGAATCAACTAATAAGCGCAACAGCGTCGGTATTCCCGAATTCGGGCAGACAAGCCTCGCGGATCGAGCCGAACATGGCAAAAAGAGGGCGATTCGCAGCCTCGATCGGGAGGGTGAAGTAAGCGCAACGTTAGAGGGTGGACCATGCCACGAATACTTCTTGTCGATGATGATCCGCTGATCAGAGCTGCGATACGAGTCTGGCTCGAAGCCAATGGTCACTCAGTGGTGACCGCGGAGTGTGGCGTCACCGGGCTCAACGCATTGCGGCACGCCAGCTTCGATCTGATGATCGTCGACATCTTCATGCCGAACATGCGCGGCTTCGAGTCGGTCAGGGTATTTCACCAGAGCGCGCCGTCGACGCCTCTGATCGCCATCTCCGGATATGTGTTTGCGGAGAACAGGTCGCCGGCGCCCGATTTCCTGAGGATGGCGCTCGAACTGGGGGCCGCTCGCTGTCTTCGCAAACCGTTCACGCCGGCGACGTTGATGGCCGTCATCGATGCCTGCCTGGCCGAACGATCCACTCCAGCCGCGAACAGTGCGTTTGCCAGATAGCGTCGCCAGATGATCCAGGAGAAACCGGAGGCCGCTTGGCTACAGGCCGTGGTGACGGCAGCGGTCGACGGGATCATGCTGATCGATTCCGGCGAACGCATCCAGCTGTTCAATCCGGCCTGCGAAAAGCTGTTCGGCTATTCCGCCGATCAGGTGATCGGCGAACATATCAGACTGCTGCTGCCGGCCTGGAGCCGCGATTGGCTGAATTGCACGGTCGGTCACGTCGCGGCGACCGCGCAGGGGCGCCGCCAGGACGGCACGATCTTTCCGATGGAATTATCGATCGGACAAACCGAGCAGGACGGCAAGCCGGTTTTCGTCGGTATCACCCGCGACCTGACGGAACGCAGGCGCGCCGGCCAGGCGACGCGCGACAGCGAGCGCAACTACCGCCTGCTGGTCGAGGGCGTCACCGACTACGCCATCTACATGCTCGACCTCGACGGACGCGTGACCAGCTGGAACAGCGGCGCAAATCGCATCAAGCAGTTCGGCGCAGACGAGATTCTCGGCCGGCACTTCGGTGAATTCTATACCGAAGAGGCGCGGCAGCGCGGCGATCCGGATCACAACCTCGGGATTGCCCGACGCGACGGGCGCTACGAGGCGAACGGCTGGCGGCTGCGCAAGGACGGCAGCCAGTTCTGGGCCCATGTCGTGATCGAGCCGCTGAAGGACGAGTATGACGCCCTGATCGGCTACGCCAAGGTCACCAGCGACAATACCGAGCGCCGTCGCGCCGAACAGGTGATCCGCGAGGCCGACGATCGGATCAACGCCCTGATCGAGACCGTGGTCGATGGCGTCATCCTGATCGACGCCAAGGGCACGATCCAGACCTTCAACCCGGCCTGCCAGACGCTGTTCGGCTACGCGAAGGAAGAAGTGATCGGGCAGAACGTCAAAATGCTGATGCCGAATGAATATCGGGACGAGCACGATGGCTATCTCGGCAACTATCATCGAACCGGCGTCCGCAAGATCATCGGCAGCGGCCGCGAGGTGAAAGGCCAGCGCAAGAACGGCTCGATATTTCCGATGGATCTGTCGGTCGGGGAAACCAAGCAGGACGGCGAGCCGGTGTTCGTCGGTATCATCCACGACCTGACCGAGCGCAAGCGGATCGAGGAACAACTGGTTCAGGCGCAAAAGATGGAAACTGTCGGTCAGCTGTCGGGCGGCATCGCGCACGACTTCAACAACCTGCTGACGGTGATCGTCGGCAACGCCGAGTTTCTCAGCGAGCAGCTCAAGGCGAGGCAGGACCTGCGCAACCTCGCCGACGACATCGGCCGGGCCGGCGAACGCGGCGCCGAACTGACCCAGCGTCTGCTGGCGTTCGGCCGCCGTCAAACGCTGGCGCCAGTCGAGATCGACTGCAACGAGTTGCTGGATTCCATGCACAAGCTGCTGCGGCGGACGTTGCGCGAGGATATCTCGATCAACGCCGACTTCGCCCCCGACCTGCGCCCAGCGTTCGCCGATCGCGCGCAGCTGGAATCCGCGATCATCAATCTCGCGCTCAACGCGCAGGACGCCATGGTCGGCGGCGGACACCTCAGCATCGCCACGTCCAACGTCTCGCTCGACGATCCCTATCACAGTCTGCATCCGGAAGTGCTGCCGGGCGAATATGTCCTGGTCGCCATCACCGACAACGGCGAAGGCATGGCGAAGGAGGTGCTCGACCACGTGTTCGAGCCGTTCTACACCACCAAGGAGGTCGGCAAGGGCAGCGGCCTCGGCCTCAGCATGGTCTATGGCTTCGTCAAGCAATCGAACGGCCATGTCTCGATCTACAGCGAGCCTGGACTCGGCACCACCGTGCGGATCTACTTGCCGGCGCTGTCACAGGAACTGGAGCAGGCGCCAGAGCGAATCCCGGTGATCGAGCCCCATGCCACCGGCAACGAGGTGATCCTGATCGTCGAAGACGACCCCCACGTTCGCTCCTTTGCGGTGATGTGCCTGCGAAGCCTCGGCTACGTCGTGATCGCCGCCATCGACGGCAACGACGCGCTACAGAAACTCGGCTCGAACGTCGCGATCGATGTGCTGTTCACCGACATCGTGATGCCAGGCGGCATCAACGGCTGGGAGTTAGCCGGCCTCGCGCAGAAGCAAAACCCAGATCTGCGCGTATTGCTGACCTCCGGATATGCGCTGGATACCGTCGCCGGCCGCAGCCGGGTGCGCGATGGATCGGTGATCCTGACGAAACCCTATCGCAAGGCGGAACTGGCGCGACGGCTGCGTGATGTCGTCGACGGTGTCCGGGCGCCGCACTGACCTTTCTCAACGGGCCGATTGCTAACGAGCCATTAACCGTAGAAGCCGTAGGGTTCGGGGGCTCGACGAGTCCGGTCGACCGGCGGAAACGATGGCGCTGCACAAACATTCAATTCAGCCGAACGCGATGGAGCGGCGACGCTTCCAGCGGGTGAAAGTTCATCTGCTCGGGCGCTACATGCTGCCGGACCGGCGCGAGTTTCCCTGCCAGATCATCAACATGTCACCCGGCGGGCTGGCCATGCTGGCGCCCGGAATCGGCAATGTCGGAGATCGCGTGATCGCCTATCTCGACCATATCGGTCGGGTCGAAGGCAAGATCACCCGGATCATCGACAACGGTTTTGCGATGAATCTCGGCGCCACGCCGCGCAAGCGCGACAAGCTCGCGGCGCAGCTGACCTGGCTCGCCAACCGCGACATTCTCAACCTGCCGGAAGATCGCCGTCACGACCGTATCGTGCCGCGCAATCCGATCTGCCTGCTCACGCTCGAAGACGGCAGCACGATGAGCTGCCGGATCATCGACATGTCGCGGTCGGGTGCCGCGATCGCGGCGGAACAGCGACCGCCCGTGAAGTCGCTGGTTTCGCTGGGCCGGGTGCAGGCCCGGGTGGTCCGCCACCTCGACGACGGCTTCGCGCTGGAGTTCGTTCACGAGCAGCTCGCAGAGACGCTCGAAGACAGCGTTACCGCCCGGTAAAGAATTCCGCACCGCAATTCGAATTTTTTCCGACCACAACGGCAGACAAGTGGCGTGCGATGTCGCCCGGCCGCCCCTCGCGGCGCGCCGTCGCCGGTTAACGCGCACAGCCTCCCGCTGCAAAAACCCCGGTCGCGTCGGCGTTCAGGCGTTAATGCCTCAAATTTGAATCAACTACAGTTCTTTCAAGTTTTAGTCGAATTCGATTCAAGTATAGATTAAATCTAGCGGAATTTTTACTTGTAATTGCTTCAATTGTACTTGGCCGATTTAGCGGCCGCGCAAATTCCTTGTGCAAAACATGGTCCCAACAAGAAGCGGGGGCCACAATGTTTGGTAGCAGGGGAACGGGTAGAAGGCTGGTGATCGCCACCGCGATGTTCGCGATGGCAGCAACGGCAAACGCGGCGGAACGGGTTCGCTACGCCAGCGTCGGCGATACCACACGGGCACCGATCGGCTGGATCGAGTTTTGCGCCGAAAATCCCGGCGAGTGCCGGGGCGGTGCGACGCAGCCGCGCGATATCGTTTTGACCCAGACCGCATGGACAGACCTGCTGCGCATCAACCGCTGGGTCAACGACAACGTCAAGCCGATGACCGACATGGATCATTGGGGTGTGGTCGAGAAATGGTCGCTGCCCACCGACGGCTACGGCGACTGCGAGGACTACGTTCTGCTGAAGCGCAAGATGCTGATCGACGCCGGCTGGCCGCGCGAAGCGTTGCTGATCACCGTGGTGCGCGACAAGCAGAATGACGGCCACGCCGTGCTGACGGTGAAGACCGACAAGGGCGAATTCATCCTCGACAACCAGAACGAGGAGGTCGTGGCCTGGACCGATACCGGATACCGTTTCGTTAAGCGGCAGTCGCAGAGCGATCCGAACAATTGGGTTGCGTTAGGTGATCCGAGACCCTCGGTGGTCACCGCCAGCGCCAAGCAACGCTAGAATCAGGAGATACGCGAGCCGGTCGAATCCCCACCCCTCCCCGTCCCAGACCGGATCGTGCGCGGCCAGCTCTCCCCCAAGAGCTGGCCGCAACTTCTTGGCGCAGGGATTCGCTCAGATCTCGTCGCTGACGCGCTGGATCGCGGTCTTGGTTCGCCGCTTCAGCGTCTCGAGCTTGTCCTTGACGTCGCGCAGCGCCTCGTGATCGAAATCCCGAAAGATAAAGGTGTGCAGCGCTTCCCAGCGCGGCATCAGTTCGTCGATGCGCTCGCGCGCGCGATCCGACAGCGACATCAGCACCACCCGCGCGTCGGTGGTCGAGGATACCCGGTTGAGCAGGCCGAGCCGCTCCAGGATCTTGGTCTGGGTGGTGACGAAGGTCGAGACCGCGTGGACCTTCTGCGAGACGTCGCTGACCGACACGCCATTGCCGTGGTCGAGATCGTTGATCGCCATCAGGATCAGCCATTGCGAGCCGCTGATGCCAAACAGCTTGGCCCAGGATCGGCGCATGTCTTCCAGATTGTTGCTGATCGAAACGAAATCCCAGATGATCTGATGCGACAGTCCGTAGTCGCGGTGGGCGCCGGACGCATCCCCACGCTCCGCGGCGGCTGCCGCGACGATCGCGCCAGGCTGCTGTTTAAGGCCATCGCGCCGATCCGGCATGCCGCCATCCTCCATCGGTTCATCCCTCAGATCGCTGTGTCGTTCGTCGTTCGCCAGCGCACTGTTGATTTCGAACAGTAGTATGTTTTTTCAAAATCTATCTCGCAAACCAAATTATCCAAGCAGGCAACGCGCCACGCCGTCCCGGGTCCGCCATGTCTGTTCGGCTCACCTCCGGAACTCATGCGATTCCAATGAGGTAACAGAGAACCTCAAAATCAGGGTGATTTCGACGATTTGGCCTGCCACATAATTGTCACAATCGTTGCCCGAAAGCCACACCCATCAGAAACTAATTTATGTATTTTACATTGGTACTTTCTTTCACTATTTCCAACCCGTAAGTTTGCTGCACAGACGGAGGGGGCACCTCGACGTCGTCCGGCCGTAAAGGTCGTCCAGCGCATCGGCTTCGCGGGCGATCAGATGGCGGGTTCACGGGTGAAGCTCGTTCGACCGGCGTGAAAGCCGAGACGATGGCGGACCCCAACAATGGCAAACTGGAGACTTCGACATGAGATTTGTTAAGGGCATTCTGCTCGGGGCCGCGGCGACCCTTGTCGCCTCCGCCGCTGCGCAAGCCGCCGATCTTCCGCTCAAGGCCAAGGCGGTCGAGTATGTGAAGGTGTGTTCGCTGTACGGCGCGGGCTTCTATTACATCCCGGGCACCGATACCTGCATCAAGCTCGGTGGATACCTCCGCGCCGAGG
>NZ_JACABA010000008.1 GCF_013377015.1 Rhodopseudomonas sp.
TCCAGACTCTCGTTCGTCTCAGTCAGAAATTCACGCAGAAGATCGTCCATGACACACGCTTTCAATCGCACCGGCGCGTGACTCTCGTCACGCCCCTAAGAATGCGGTTACTGTGTGCGGAAAGCGTTTAATATTGGTTGAGTATCGGGACCGAATGCGCCCTACCTTGAGATAGAGGCGGATTTTCAAAAGCTGCCGGCGATATTTAACCTGAGGTTAACCATGACCCGGTGGATCAGGACGCGGTGACGACCACCGCTTCGCCCTCGGGAGCCAGTGTCACGCTCAATCCGCAGGCCTGCGCCAGCAGCCGGGTGTAATAAGGCTGCACCGCATGGGATTCGACCGCTCCGGTGTGGCCGGGGCTCAGCAGATCGATGATGTTCTGCGGCACCCGTGCATTCAACCCGGCCGCGGTGACCCGGAAGCCCATCGCCTCGCCTTCGCCGACGGGATCGACCGTTAGCAGGCCGCCGCGCGGAATCGTCTGCTGCGCGATCACCATCATATTGAGCAGCAGCTTGACCCGGTTCTTCGGCAGCAGGATTCGCGGCAGATTCCACGCAACCTTAGTCTTTTCGTCCTCAAGATGTCCCCGCGCCATGTTCTGCGCGTCGCCGAGGTCGATCTGCGCACCGGCAGACCCGGCTGCGCCGAACGCAAGCCGGCAGAATTGCAGCCGCGCCGACGCCGTTTTGGCGCTCTTTCTGATCAAATCGAGGGCAAATTCGCGATCTTCCTGCTTCGGACTGTCATCGAGCACCTCAAGTCCATTGACGATCGCGCCAACCGGACTGATGAGATCATGACAAACCCGCGAACACAAAAGCGCTGCAAGTTCCAGCGCATCGGGTGCGGGGACCGGCGCGGGAACTTGCGCGGGGATTTCGGCAGGAGGGGCAGTGCCAGACATTGATCTGTTCCTCGGAAGCCGCTCGGCTCGGACGAGACGAATCAGCCATGCTTGATGGCTTGATACACTGCAGGCGGTTGCACTGCCAACACAACGGCCACCGCTCGGGCCGTCTTAAGGAAGACGACGTTCATGCATAAGGCAATCCTGCCCGGACCGGCAATCGGCCGCGACGCCGCGGCCGCGATGATGGAGCCCCTTACCGATCTGGTGCTCCGCGCCGGCGCCGCCACGCTCGCGGTCAATCGCGGCACCATGGCGGTCGAAGGTAAATCTGATGGATCGCCGGTCACCGAGGCGGATCTGGCCTCCGACCGGATCATTGCCGAAGGGCTGGCGCGGCTGATGCCGGGCATTCCCGCGCTGTCCGAGGAACGCGCCGCACTCGGCCGGCCCGGTTCGGGCAGCTTCTTCCTGATCGACCCGCTGGATGGCACCAAGGAGTTCGTCGCCGGCCGTGACGAGTTCACGGTCAATCTGGCGCTGGTGACCGATGGCAAGCCGCTGCTCGGCATCGTCGGAGCGCCTGCGCTTGGCCTCGTATGGCGCGGGCTGGTCGGCGTCGGCGCCGAACGACTGACGATCAACGCCGATGGCTTGACCTACAAAGCCGAGCCGATCCACACCCGGCCGTTCCCCGCTGCCGGCCGCGACTGGATCGTGGCGATCAGCCGGCTGCATCTCGACGATCGAACCATCGCCTTCATCGACAGCAGGCCGGGCGCGGTTCGGCAGATGGTCGGCTCAGCGGTGAAG
Source organism: Rhodopseudomonas sp. (assembly GCF_013377015.1). Lineage (GTDB taxonomy): Bacteria > Pseudomonadota > Alphaproteobacteria > Rhizobiales > Xanthobacteraceae > JARJEH01. Next base: position 1,670 of record NZ_JACABA010000008.1, read on the forward strand.
TTCTGTCAGGTCGCGGAAGGCAGGGCCGATATCTACCCCCGCCTCGCGCCGACTTGCGAATGGGACATCGCCGCCGGCCACGCCATCGTCACCGCGGCGGGCGGCCGGGTGACCGACAGCAAAGGCGTCGCTCTGCGCTTCGACGAACCGGGGGAAAAATTCATCGTGCCGGAGTTCATTGCTTGGGGCGATCCGAACGCGGTGGGCTGAGCGCTACTCCGCCAGAGTGGAAAGCAACTCGGGCCAGCGTTGGCCGGCGTCCTGCAGAAACTGTTCCGGGTTCGCTGCGAAGGCGTCGCGGTTTTGCTCGCGCCCAAACAGATAGAGCCGTTGGCCAATCACCAGCCAGAGCAGGGAATTGCCCGCCACCGCCACCCCGCGCGCCACATCGACCGGGTCATAGCCCCCGAATTGCGGGGCGTAAATATCTGGACGGGCGAGGAAAAAGCTACGGTTGCCGGAATTGCTGAAGCGCCAGACCGCGCCGCTCGCGGAAGCTTCGAATTGGACGTCCCCGAGTCTGGCTTCGTGATCGGTAAAATACGCCACGGGATCAAAGCCGCCGATCGCCAGACCGGTGTGGCGATTGACCACTACCCGCTCGGTGGTCGCGGCCTGGGCCATCGCGGCCGAGCCCAGCACAACCGCCGCCAGCAGCCCGATCAAGGCTATTCCGCGGCGCCAAGCGTTTCTTTCCTGCCGTTGTGCCGTCATAGTTGGTACCGATAACATCCGAGTCGGGGACAATCGACGCAGCGTAAAGGATGCCGGTCAGCATCCGGTTAAGAGCGGCGCGAGCATTTCAATACCCAGGGGTAAGTTTCATGAGCTTCGCTTCACGCCTCGCTGCGCTGACGCTCGCCGCGCTGGCCATGATCGCGCCGGCAACAGCGCAGCAAGGGCAGCCGCAGCAGCCGCCATACCAGCAACAGCCTGCGCCGCCACGGGCGGCGGCAAGCCCGAGCACCTTCGGCCCGGATGAGTTGACCAATGCCGGCCACCGATTCTTCGGCAACGTCTCCAGGGGGCTGGCCTCGGTGATCGAGCGCGCGGTCAGTCAATGGGGCCTGCCGAACGGATATATCCTGGGCGAGGAAGGCTCGGGCGCCTTCGTCGCCGGGCTGCGTTATGGCGAAGGCACGCTCTACACCAAGAACGCCGGCGATCTGCGGGTGTACTGGCAGGGTCCGTCGGTCGGCTTCGACTGGGGCGGCGACGGCGCGCGGACCATGACGCTGGTGTACAATCTGCCGTCGACCAATGCGATCTATCAGCGCTTCGCCGGTATCGACGGCTCGGCCTATATCGTCGGCGGCTTCGGCATGACCGCGCTGACCGCCAACAATATCGTGCTGGTGCCGATCCGCTCCGGCCTCGGGCTGCGGTTAGGGGCCAATATCGGGTATCTCAAATATACCCCGAATGCGACCTGGAACCCGTTCTGATCCGACCGCCAGCGCGCGGCCGTATCTGGTTACGGATTCACGTTAACGCGGCATTGGGCTGGTATTTTCCGTGCACCTCATGGCATTGTGAGGAGCAGGGTTTTTGAGCGGTGCGAACTCGTTTGCCTCAACAAAATGCTCGCGATTACAACTTGTGCTGACGCGATCCGCCGGGCCTGCTTGGCATTGCGGAACGGGTGCGTCGATTCCTCGTGTAGGAGACATCCATGATCGAGCCGATCATGTATCTGGCGATCGGTTTTCTGGTCTCGATGCTGTGCGGGCTAATGATCGTGCCGCTGGTCCATAACCGCGCGGTACGCCTCACCACCAAGCGCCTCGAAGCGGCGACGCCGCTATCGATGGCCGAAATCCAGGCCGACAAGGATCAGCTGCGCGCCGAATTCGCGATGTCGGCGCGGCGGCTGGAGATGAGCGTCGACCAGCTCAAGAACAAGACCACCAGCCAATTCGCCGAGCTTGGCAAGAAGAGCGATGCGATCAACCGGCTGAAGATCGAACTCGGCGAGAAGAACGCCGCGATCTTCACGCTCGAAGCCCGCGAGAAGGCGGTCAAGGAGCAGTTGCGCGCCACCGAGGAAGAATTCGCCACCAAGACCCAGGCGCTGCGTGGCGCCGAAACCGCGTTGATCGACAAGCAGGCCGAGCTCGCCAGGATCAATTCCGAATTGAGCGACCGCTCGATGATGGCGGACAGCCGCCAAGTCGAACTGATCGCGGTGCGGACCCAGATCGACGCGTTGAAGAACCGCGTCGACGACGCCGAGAAAGAATTCGCCGCCACCCAGTCGCGGCTGGAGCAGCAGCGCGGCGAGTCCGAAGCCGCCACCCGCGAGCTCGAGGAGGCGCGCGGGCGGGTGGAGAATCTCAGCCAGCGGGTGACCGATCTCGACCGCCAGCTAATCGTCCAGGTCAAGGAAGCCGAGATGCTCGGCAACCGCGTCAACGATCTGGAGAACCGGCTCGCCACCCAGGGAAAATTGCTGGCCGAGCGCGAATTCGAGAACAATCAGCTGAAGGCCGCCAACGCCGCCGCCGAAACCGCCGCCAAGCAATTGCGCGACGATGTCGCCGCGATGAATGGCGGCAATTCGCCCGAGCTCGGCCGGCTGCGCGCCGAGAAGGCCGCGCTCGAGGAGCAGTTGCGGGTCGCCCGCGACGAACGCACCCAGGCGCAGCGCGATCTCAACGCGATCCAGCAGCAGGCCGAAAGCTCGTGGGCCACCGAGCGGATGGAGAACGCGCTGCTGCGCGAACGTATCAACGACATTGCCGCCGAAGTGGCCAAGCTGGCGATGACGCTGGAAGGACCGGATTCGGCGATCGAGGCGATCCTGGCGGCGGAGCCGGAGCCAGCGAGAGCCGCCCGCCCCGCCAACGGCGCCGAACCGATGAACGGCATCGAGCCCGCCCGCGGCACGCTGGCGGAACGGATCCGGGCGCTGCAGTCGCATGCCTCCCGCGCCCGCCAGATCGGCTGAATATCCGCAAACGCCCGGCAGGGCGCTTGACACCCCTGCCCTGCACTCCGTAAATCCCGCCATCAAGGTCGTTCAGGACCGGCGGAAACCGCCGTTCCCGAGATGTACGATCATCCCGGGCGCATAGCTCAGCGGGAGAGCGTTCCCTTCACACGGGAGAGGTCCAAGGTTCGATCCCTTGTGCGCCCACCATTCCGCACCGCCGCCCCCACAGAACCCGTTACCGCTTTGCCGAAATGCCGCGGCGCCCGCGCGGTAACATTTGATTCTGCACAATGCGGCCGCACCGCACCCCGCGCTAGCCAGCGCGCAGATGGCTCATCAGACCATCGACAGGGTCGGGCAGCCGACAGGGTCGGGAAACGGACGAAACCCATGCCTCATTCATACGAACAGAAGATCACTGCCCTGCTGGAGCAGGAAACCGCGTTGCGGCTGTGGCTGGAGCAGAAGCGCGCGCTGACCAGGGACAGTCAGGGCGGCACCGTGATCGTCGGCCTGTCGCCGGAGGAGACCGAGGAGTTTCTTCGCCTCAGCCGGCTGGTCCAGGCCCGCGACGCCGGCATGACCGCCGCCGATTTCAAGGCCGTTACCGAGCGGCATGCGGCGCTGAAGGCTATCCTCGAAGAGGCGCTGCAGGAAGACGCTATCGAAAGCCTGAGTTCGTGGGGCGATAGCCCGGCGCGGTCGTAGTCGCCCGCGCTCGCGCGAACGCCGAGCGCGAATTCCGATTTGATTGTCAAACAGCCACGATGAGTCCGGATATGCGCGATCGTTCCCGCGGCGCGTTTGCGCCCGGGTTTTGCGGCGAGCGTCCCGCCCTCTCCTTGAAGAGGGCGCGCGGAACGCCGGGTGCCCGATGCACCCGCGGCCTCGTGTGCAGTGAAAACAAGCACACGAGTTAGTCACCACGGCCACACCGGAAACATCCGGCGTTCCGCACGCGATGGGTTACGACCTATTTCGCGCTCTCCCCGGTGGACGGCTGTTTTCGTCACCGCTCGTGTTGGCTGAGGGATCTCCGCTGTCGGCATCAGGACGGAGCCTCCGCTTTCACATGGCGTCAGCATCGCGACGCCGGGACCACGCGACTTCGGTCGTCCGCCGTCGGCGCGTCGTCCACCGGTTAGGCTGCGGCCGATCCCGCATCCGCCCCGGCCGACGCCGACCGCGTCCACCGCATCCCGCCCCGCGTCCGTGACGATCGCGAAACGCCCCTCCGTGGGGCGGGACCAGCGCATGATAAGGGAGGTTCGGGGTCCGGGGATAAGTAATCAGCAATTTTTTTCCGACGCGTGAATCCTACCCAAGAAGGCGCTTCGCGGCATCCGGCTGCAGCGCGGGGGGCGGCGCGTGTCTCACCATCACGGCAGCACTTCCAGGTGAGTTGATCCGCCTCATCGAGTTCGCAGTCATTCCGGGGCGAGAGCCCGTCGGGCGAGCGAACCCGGAATCTTGCGGCAATGCCGAGTGCTTCAGCGAGATTCCGGGTTCGCTCGCAGCGAAGCTGCTCGCGCCCCGGAATGACGAGGGTGGGAATTGTCGGATTCCGCGTCTCCTCGCCGCCGCGAGGGGACAGGCGCTTCGCGTCCGATCAGCTCGCCGAATGCGCCGCCTGTGGTGCAGGGTGGTCGGCGAATTTGTGCGACAGCCAGGACGACAGCAGCGCCGGCACCAGGCCCACCAGCCCGTAGAGGATGAACTGCAGCGCGCCGCTGTCGGGGCCACGGTTGCTGTACATGAACGCGGTGGCGAGGAAGGCGATCGCGCCAACCAGCAGCATCCGCGACAGCGGGCCTATCCGTCGAACATGACAGAAGATCTCATCGACCGCGGCGATCATCAGCGCCGGCAAGATTCCGAACAGATAGCTGTATTTCAGCGACTTGAAGAGGACGATGAAAAACTTCTTGATCTCCATCAGATTGGTGTGGACCCAGTAGCCCGACAGATAGCTGGTGGCGAACAGCAGCAACAGTCCGCCAACGAACGGACCAAGCAGCGCAAAAATCAGATATCGCTTCATGCCATCTCCAGAATTGCCATCTCCAGAATTGCAGACTCCAGACCTGCCGCTCCAGACTTGAGGCCTTGAACCGTTCGCCCGGCCGGCCGTCGCGCAATCTAGTCCAATTTCAGACGGCGTGAAAACCACTCCGACAAGGCGGAGTCGGCGCCGCCGCCGACGAACACTTCGGACGCGGTAACGCCGCTCTTGCCCAGCATCAGACAGACCCCGATGCGGTAGGCGAACCACAGATGCGGGTCGGTCAGCGCGCGCAGCTTGTGCCGGTCGTGCTCCAACGGCTGGTGATTGCGCGCCTTCCTGACCTCGACCGCGAGCATATTGTCCGGCACCTCGCGGCGATGCACGACGATGTCGGGATAGATCGACTTGCCGAGATCGTCGTCGGTCGAGACGATGCTCGCCTTCGGCAGCAGCCAGGTGCGGTCGCCGAGTCGGTTATAGTCGCAATCGACGCTCCAATCCGGGAACTGATGTTCCAGATGAACCGCGACCCGGTGCGTCAGCGTCCGCTCTCCGAGATCCTTGGCGAACAGGAAAGCGTCGCGTGCATAGAGTTGCTCGACCGCGCCCGCGAGCTTGTCCAACGCGCCCTGCATTCACCCTCGCCCCGCTCGGACACCCGAACGCGCGCATCATGGCCCAGACCGCGGTCCGGCGCAAAACCAATTCGGACACGGCGCGACACTACATCAACACCTCGATCAGGTTCGGCCCGTTGCCAGCGATACCGTCGGCCAGCGCCTTGTTGAAGTCCTCAGCGGTGGCGACCGAACGCGCCGGCAGACCCATGCCCTTGGCCAGTGCCACCCAGTCCAGCGCCGGGCGGTCGATGTTGAGCATGTCGGCGGCGCGGCGGCCCATCTCGCCGGCGCCGACGCCCTCGAACTCGCCCTTCAGTATCTGATAAGTGCGATTGGCGAACACGATGGTGGTGACATCGAGGTTCTCGCGTGCCTGGGTCCACAGCGATTGCAGCGTATACATCGCGCTGCCGTCGCCGACCATGCAGATCACCTTGCGATCGGGACACGCCACAGCAGCACCGGTGGCGACCGGGGTCGAGAACCCGATCGAGCCGCCCATGTTCTGCAGCCAGTCGTGCGGCGCGGCCGCGGCGGTCGGCGGAAAGAAGCCGCGGCCGGTGGTGATCGATTCATCGATGACAATGGCGTGCTCCGGGATCGCCATCGCGATCGCCATCGCGATCGAGGCGTGGTTGAGCGCGCCGGTCGGCTTCGCCAGCTCGACCAGCTTTTGCGGCTGGGCGTCCTGCGGCTTGGCGCCGAGCGCGCCGGCCAGCGCCTCGAGTGCGGCGACCGAATTCTCGCCGCCGGCGGTCATGCGATGCACCTCGCAGCCTTCCGGCTTCAACAGGCTCGGCTTGTTCGGATAGGCGAAGAACGCCACCGGATCGTTGGCCTCGACCAGTACGATATTCTTGAAGTCCTTCAGGATCGGCAGCGCCTGCTCGATCACGTAAGGAATCCGGTCGATCGAAAAGCGGCCGCGGCCGCGCGCCATCTTCGGATTGTAGGTCTGGCCCATCACCTTGCAGCCGGTCTTGCCGGCGATCCGCGCCGCCAGCGCCAGGCCGTGCTCGGTGAGCGCGCCGCCCGACAGCAGCAGCAGGGTGTGGGCGCCGCCGAGTAGGATTTTCGCCGCGGTCTCCACCGCGCGCGGCGAATAACTCGCGCGCTGGGACTCCTCCGGCACCGCCGCGATGCCGTCGGCCTCGTTCCAGGCGGTATCGGCGGGCAGGATCAGGGTGGCGATCTGCGCCGGATGGCTTTTCGCCGCGGCGATCGCGGCGGCGCCGTCGCCGGCGACTGATTGCGCATCCGGCGAAGTCCGGACCCAGGATGACATCGGCCGCGCCAAGCCTTCGATGTCGGAGGTCAAGGGCGCGTTGTAGTCGATATGGTAGGTGGCGTGCTGGCCGACGATGTTGACGATGCCGGACGACGCCTTCTTGGCGTTGTGCAGATTGGCGAGGCCATTGGCGAGTCCGGGGCCGAGATGCAGCAGCGTCGAGGCCGGCGATCCCTTCATCCGGTAATAGCCGTCGGCGGCGCCGGTCACCACGCCCTCGAACAGCCCGAGCACGCAGCGCATCCCTTCGACGCGATCGAGTGCGGCGACGAAGTGCATCTCCGAAGTCCCGGGATTGGCGAAGCAAACATCGACGCCGCCCGCGACCAAGGTTCGCACCAGGCTTTCCGCACCGTTCATCGCTCGCTCCCTCTCGGCTTTTGTTCCTGCAATCGATCAATCATTGTTCCACCATTTCGTCAAAGGCTTCGCGGGCGCACATTGCTGCCATCGCCAGCAAGCGGAGCGCGACCGGCTGCTGTTGCCGTTTTCACACCATCGCCCGGAACCGCTGGGCTCACGCGGCCGTGGGTTGCGAAGCCGGGCGAATTATGGCCTCTCTCGGGCGCAGATTTTGTCGCGAGGAAGATGATGAACCGAATTTTTGCCGTGCTTTTCGCCGTCACCGCGATGATCGCCATCGCCGCCCCCGCCGACGCGCGCGAGCGCAAACATCAGCCCAAGCAGGACTTCCAGGTCGACGATTCGCCGTCGCTGGCCAATTTCTTCTCCGGTTTCGGCAGCGGTGGCGGCACCGGCCCGATTCCCCGCACCGTGGTCGGCTTCCAGAGCCATTATGCACCGGGCACCATTGTCATCAGCACCGGGGAGCGCCGGCTCTATCTGGTCACCGGCAACGGCCAGGCGCTGCGCTACGGCATCGGGGTGGGCCGCGACGGCTTCCGCTGGGGCGGCGTGCATCGCATTACCGCGAAGAAGGAATGGCCGAGCTGGACCCCGCCGTCGCAGATGCTGGCCCGGCGCCCCGACCTGCCGCGCCACATGCCCGGTGGCATCGAGAATCCGCTCGGCGCCCGCGCGATGTATCTCGGCTCCACGCTGTACCGGATCCACGGCTCCAACGAGCCGGAGACGATCGGCCAGGCAGTGTCGTCGGGTTGCTTCCGGATGACCAATGACGACGTCACCGACCTCTACAACCGTGTCTCAGTCGGCGCCACGGTGGTGGTGAAGAACTGAGTTCGGCCGCGGGCCGACGCGCCATCATCCTTGCGCAAGGATAGGGATCGCGGCAGCATTACGGCGATGCAAAATGCTCTGCTGTCCCGGCGGGTGCCATGGCTGTTCGCGGTCGTCCTGACCGGCGCGGCGATCGGCGCGGCCGCGCTTAAGCCATCCACCGCCGCCGAACCGGCGGCGATCGCGACGAAGCAACGGACTGAAAAGAAGAGCTTCAGCGACGCCGAGATCCTCGACGGCTTCTTCAAGACGGCGTTCGGTGCCGAATTCCATCTGGCCGGCCGGGTCGACCGGATCCGCAAATTTGACTCGCCGGTCCGGGTATTCGCCGACGGCGCCAACCGCCCCGACCGCAAGGCGCGGCTCGCCAAAGTCGTCGCCGATATCGCCGCCAAAGTTGAACATCTCGACATCGCGATGGCGGACAAGGCCGACGCCGCCAATGTCGCCGTGCGGCTGGTGCGCGACCGCGACCTCGACCGCACCATCACCAGCTTCTACGGCGCCGAGCGGGCCCGTGAAATCCACAATTCGCTCGATCCGCAATGCCTGTCCGGCTTTCGCAAGAACGAGAAATACGAGATCGAGCATTCCGACGTGATCCTCACCGTCGACAATGGCGACTTCGTCTTCCTCGACTGCGCCTACGAGGAACTGCTGCAGTCGCTGGGGCCGATCAACGACACTGATTCGGTGCCATGGACGATGTTCAACGACGCCGTCCAGATGGGCTATTTCGACGTCTACGATCAGTACCTGCTGAACATCCTGTATCACCCGCAGATCAAGGCCGGGATGACGATCGCCGAGGTCAAGGCGGTGCTGCCGCAGGTGCTGGCAGATGTGCGGGCCTGGGTGGCGAAGCTGAACAATCTCGCCGAATAGGCGCCGGGTTTTCAATTGAGCATGATCTTTTCCGCAAACCGCTATCCACTTTTCAGAATCATGATCTAGCGGTTCGGATCGCAAATCGCCTTCCGGACGACCCGGTCCCCTTCCCGCTCGGGAAGGGGAACGGGTTCGCATCAACCGTCAGCGGTTGCTGGCAACCAGCGCGCTGGCCGGCAGGTTCTGCAGGCAGGCGCTATAGGCGTTCGGATCCATCGCGAATTTCGACCGGCAATCGGCGACCGCGCCATTGCTCCGGCCCATCGCCGAGGCCTGACGGGTGGGCGATGCGGATACCGCGGGGGCTGGCATAGACGCCGAATTGTAGCCGGTCCGTTGCAGGCCGGACGAGTTAGACGCCACCGTCGTCTGATTGCACGCCGGCAGGGCCAGGGAAATCAGCGCGAGGAAGGCAAAAGGCGCGAGCTTCTTCATCTTTCAATTGTCCATCTTTGGGAATTCGGAGGGGGTCGCAAATACGCAAAAAATACCACACGCAAATGTCGGCCGAGATGATCAGCACAACCATTTAAAGTGCATGTTGTAGTTAACTTTGTCCTAATGAAGGAATTGTCGTAACGTCCACTCTCTGCAACAATTCGAAACAAGTTAGTCGCTCGTCTGGAGCTAACTAACAGGCTTTCGCATCTGGTTCGCAATCGCAGATACCAGAGCAAGAAAAGCAGGGAGGAATGTTGTGCGTAAACTTGGAGGATTGGCCATGATGGCGCTGGCGCTGTCATGGGCGACGTCGGCGCATGCAACAATCTGGATCCATTCGGATTCCGGCGGCCGCATCGAGGACTACTTATCGAGATACCGGAGTGCCCGCGCGTCGAACGAGCGCGTCGTGATCGACGGATCGTGCCTGTCGGCGTGCACGCTAGTGCTCGGCATCGTCCCGCGCGGCCGGCTCTGCGCCACCCAGAACGCCACGCTCGGTTTCCATTCGGCATGGGAGCCGGACGACCACGGTCACGCGGTGATCAGCGCGCGCTGGACCCACGTGGTGCTGGCCAATCTGCCCGGGGCAATTCGCCATTGGATTTCACGCCGCGGAGGATTGCGGACGGAGATGCTGTATTTGCGCGGCCCAGAGCTCGCGCAGTTCGTGCCGGCCTGCACGGCTTGAAGTTGTACACACGCCGGGCGTCGTTACGGCGCGCGGCAATTGTGCAGACACGATCGCGTCAAGGTTGTCATTCCGGGATGCATTCTGGTCGGCGCAGCCGACCTGAACGCAGGCCCGGAATCCATAACCCCTGGCCTCAAATAGATCGACGGCATCGCCACAACGCGACGCTGCGGCGTATGGATTCCGGGCCTGCGCCCAAAGCGGGGCGCATCCCGGAATGAGAGGCTTTGCCTCACGCCGTCTTTTCGAACAATTCGCGGCCGATCAGCATGCGGCGGATTTCGCTGGTGCCGGCGCCGATCTCGTACAGTTTTGCGTCACGCAGCAACCTGCCCGTGGAGTAGTCATTGATGTAGCCGTTGCCGCCGAGCAGCTGGATTGCATCCAGCGCACATTGGGTGGCGCGTTCGGCGGCGTAGAGGATTGCGCCGGCGGAATCCTCGCGGGTGGTCTCGCCGCGGTCGCAGGATTTCGCCACCGCGTAGACGTAGGCGCGCGAGGCGTTCATCGTCACATACATGTCGGCAACCTTGGCCTGCACCAGCTGGAAGGTGCCGATCGGCTGGCCGAACTGCCTGCGCTCGTGCACGTAGGGCATCACCACGTCGAGGCAGGCCTGCATGATGCCGAGCGGCCCGGCCGCCAGCACCGCGCGCTCGTAATCGAGGCCGCTCATCAGCACGTTGACGCCGCGGCCGACATCGCCGAGCACGTTCTCCTCCGGCACTTCGCAATCCTCGAACACCAACTCGCCGGTGTCCGAGCCGCGCATCCCGAGCTTGTCGAGTTTCTGCGCGGTGGAGAATCCCTTCATCCCCTTTTCGATGATGAAGGCGGTGATGCCGCGCGCGCCCGCCGCCGGATCGGTCTTGGCATAGACCACCAGCGTCTCGGCGATCGGGCCGTTGGTGATCCACATCTTGCTGCCGTTCAGGATGTAGCGGTCGCCCTTCTTCTCGGCGCGGGTCTTCATCGACACCACATCGGAGCCGGCGCCCGGCTCCGACATCGCCAGCGCGCCGACATGTTCGCCGCTGATCAGCTTCGGCAGATATTTGCGCTTCTGCGCCTCGTTGCCGTTGCGGCGCATCTGGTTGACGCAGAGGTTGGAATGCGCGCCGTAGGACAGTCCGACCGAGGCCGAGGCGCGGGAGATTTCCTCGACTGCGATGCAATGCTCGAGATAGCCGAGCCCGGAGCCGCCATACTCCTCCTCGACGGTGATGCCGTGCAACCCGAGCGCGCCGAGCTTCGGCCACAGGTCGCGCGGGAACTGGTTGCTCTTGTCGATCTCGTCGGCGCGCGGAGCAATTTCGTTCTGCGAAAAATCCCGCACCGTCTCGCGGATCGCATCCGCGGTCTCGCCGAGGTCGAAGTTGAACATCCGTTGCGCATTGGGGATCATGGTCGGGCTTTCTCTGGTCGATAGCGGTCGGCGCCGCGGCTTTTTGGTTGCGGCGACCATGTCACGCAAGTGCGAGGCTGAGAAGGGGACAATGGTCGCGGCCTGCCGCATAGCGAAACCGGCCCGAAATCGCCAGCGGCTCGACACAAGTGCCGGAACATCACGGATTGTACTGTCGGATCAAATTGTTCGGCGCGAGGCCAAACGGCGCAGGGAAACCTTGCCCTCGGCACCGCGACCGGCTGTAATTCCGCCCGCAAATCACCCGCCGGCACCCGCCACGGCGACAACGACCAGGGAGGCCGCCGCCATGCACGGCACCATCGAATCCGAGAAAGCCGCCCGCCAGCGCGCCGCGCGTGAGGAAGCCTACGCCACCCCGCTGGCACAATTCCATCCGGGCGCGCCGCGGCATTTCCGCGACGATACGCTGTGGCCGTGGTTCGAGCGGCTGCGCAAGGAAGAGCCGGTGCACTATTGCACCAACGCGCCGATCGAGCCGTATTGGTCGGTCACCAAATACAACGACATCATGCATGTCGACACCAATCACGGCGTGTTCTCGTCGGATTCGACGCTCGGCGGCATCTCGATCCGCGACGCCCCGCAGGGTTATGACTGGCCGAGCTTCATCGCGATGGATCAGCCGCGCCACGCCGAGCAGCGCAAGACCGTGTCGCCGATGTTCACGCCGACCCATCTCGACGAACTCGCGATCCTGATCCGACAGCGCACCGGCAAAGTGCTCGACGCCCTGCCCCGCAACGAGACCTTCAATTTCGTCGACCGGGTCTCGATCGAGCTGACCACCCAGATGCTGGCGACGCTGTTCGACTTTCCGTTCGACGAACGCCGCAAGCTGACGCGCTGGTCCGACGTCGCCACCGCGCTGCCGAAAAGCATGATCGTCGAATCCGAGGAGCAGCGCCGCGACGAGTTGAGCCAATGCGCGACCTTCTTCACCAAGCTGTGGAACGAGCGCGTCAATTCCGAGCCGCGCAACGACCTGATCTCGATGATGGCGCACAACGATGCGACCCGGCACATGACCCACGACAACCTGATCGGCAACATCATCCTGCTGATCGTCGGCGGCAACGACACCACCCGCAATACCATGTCGGGATCGGTGCTGGCGCTGAACGAGAATCCCGATCAGTTCGCCAAGCTGCGCGCCAACCCGGCGCTGATCGACACCATGGTGCCCGAGGTGATCCGCTGGCAGACGCCGCTGGCGCATATGCGCCGTACCGCGCTGGCAGACACCGAACTCGGCGGCAAGACCATCAAGAAAGGCGACCGCGTAGTGATGTGGTACGTCTCCGGCAACCGCGACGAGGAAGCGATCGAGAACCCTAACGACTTCATCATCGACCGCGCCCGGCCGCGCACCCATCTGTCATTCGGCTTCGGTATCCACCGCTGCGTCGGGATGCGGCTCGCCGAGCTGCAACTCAGGATCGTGTGGGAGGAAATGCTCAAGCGGTTCGAGCGTATTGAAGTTGTCGGAGAGCCGAAGCGGGTGTATTCGAGCTTCGTCAAAGGCTACGAGTCCTTGCCGGTTCGCGTCTCCTGACACATCCCCCGACAATCCAGACCAGAGTGTAATTTCCTTGATGAAAAACCAAGCCGCGGAGCAGGACGAGTTCCATGACATCCGCGATGCCGTCGCCAAATTGTGCGCGCAGTTTCCCGGCGAATATTGGCGCAAACTCGACCGCGACATGGCCTATCCCAAGGCCTTCGTCGATGCGCTGACCGAGGCTGGCTATCTGTCGGTGCTGATCCCGGAGGAATATGGCGGCTCGGGCCTGAGGCTGTCGGCCGCCGCTGCGATCCTCGAAGAGATCCAGCGCGCCGGCTGCAATGGCGGCGGCTGCCACGCCCAGATGTACACCATGGGCACGCTGCTGCGGCATGGCAGCGATGCGCAGAAGGCGCAGTGGCTGCCGAAGATCGCCACCGGCGAAGTCCGGCTGCAGGCGTTCGGCGTCACCGAGCCGACCTCCGGCACCGACACCACCTCGCTGAAGACCTTCGCCAGGAAGGATGCGGACGGCAACTACGTCGTCAACGGCCAGAAGATCTGGACCAGCCGCGCCGAATATTCCGACCTGATGATCCTGCTGGCGCGGACCACGCCGAAGGACCAGTCGGCGAAGCGCACCGACGGATTGTCGGTGTTCCTGGTCGATATGAAAGAAGCCAAGGGCAACGGCCTCGAGATCCGCCCGATCCGCACCATGATGAACCACGCCACCACCGAAGTGTTCTTCACCGACCTCAAGGTGCCGGCGGCAAATCTGATCGGCGAGGAAGGCAAGGGCTTCCGCTACATCCTGTCCGGCATGAATGCCGAGCGCATCCTGATCGCCAGCGAATGCGTCGGCGACGCCAAATGGTTCATCGCCAAGGCCACCGCCTATGCGAAGGAGCGCGTGGTGTTCGGCCGGCCGATCGGCCAGAACCAGGGCGTGCAGTTCCCGATCGCCAAGGCCTATGCGCAGATGCGCGCCGCCGAGCTGATGGTGAAGGAAGCCGCGCGCAAATACGAGGCCGGGCTCGATTGCGGCGCCGAAGCCAACATGGCCAAGATGCTGGCGGCTGACGCCTCCTGGGAAGCGGCCAATGCCTGCGTGCAGACCCATGGCGGCTTCGGCTTCGCCGAGGAATACGACGTCGAGCGCAAATTCCGCGAAACAAGGCTGTATCAGGTGGCGCCGATCTCCACCAATCTGATCCTGTCGCATCTCGCCGAGCACGTGCTCGGCATGCCGCGCTCTTACTAGGGGCGCCGCCATGCTGCCGCTTGAAGGATTGACCGTCGTCGCCGTCGAACAGGCGGTCGCGGCGCCGTTCTGCAGTTCGCGGCTGGCGGATGCCGGCGCCCATGTGGTCAAGGTGGAGCGGCCGGAGGGCGATTTCGCCCGCGGCTACGACCACGCCGCCAAGGGCCAGAGCAGCTACTTCGTCTGGCTCAATCGCGGCAAGGAATCCGCGGTGATCGATCTGGCCACCAAGGATGGCCGCAACGATCTCGAGGCGCTGATCGCCACCGCCGACGTGCTGCTGCAGAATCTAAAGCCCGGCTCGATGGACCGGCTCGGCTTCACCCGCGAACGGCTGCGCCAAGACTATCCGGCGCTGATCATCTGCACCATCTCGGGCTATGGCGACGACGGCCCCTATGCCGAGCGCAAGGCCTATGACCTGCTGATCCAGGCCGAAAGCGGCCTCGCCTCGATCACCGGCGGACCGGAGAGCGCGTCGCGGGTCGGGATGTCGATCGTCGACGTCGCCACCGGCGCCACCGCGCAGGCGGCGATCCTCGAGGCGCTGATCGGGCGCTCGCGCCACGGCCAGGGCGCCGACATCCGAATCTCGATGTTCGACGTGATGGCCGACTGGCTCACCGTGCCGCTGCTCAACGCCGAGGCCGGCAACCCGCCGCAGCGGATGGGCCTGGCGCATCCGTCGATCGCTCCCTATGGGGTGTTCACCTCCAAGGATGGCAAGGACATCCTGATCTCGATCCAGAGCGAGCGGGAGTGGAAGAAACTCTGCGCCGAGGTGCTGCGCCAGCCGCAGCTGATCGACGATTTGCGGCTGTGCAACGGCGTCGAGCGGGTGCGGAACCGCGCCTTCACCGACCGGACCGTCGCCGACGCCTTCGGCGCGCTGACCCGGGAGGATTTGCTGGCGCATCTGGCCAGCGCCGACATCGCCTTCGCCGAGGTCAACACCATGAGCGACCTCGCCAAGCATCCGCATCTGCGCCGGATCGCCGTCGAAACCCCGGCCGGCGTTGTGAGCTATCCGGCCCCGGCGGCGATCGTCGTCGACGAGCCGCGCAGCTACGGCGCGGTGCCGGGGATCGGCGACAAATCCAAACCCGGAAAGCCGACACCATGACCGCTCCCGCCACCGACGCGCTCGATCTCGATCACCTGCGGCAATGGATCGGCCGCAGCGAACAGGCCACCGACACCGTCACCGCGCAGCTGGTGAAGGGGCTGCGGGCGACGCTGTTTCTCGACATCGGCACGCCGCAGCCGGGCGACGCCGCGCCGTTCACGGTTCATTGGTGCCTGGCGCAGCCGGTCTATCCGATGGCGATGCTCGGCCCCGACGGCCACCCCACCCGCGGCGGCTTCCTGCCGCCGGTGCCGCTGCCGCGCCGGATGTGGGCCGGCGGCGAAATCGAATTCATCGAACCGCTATGCGTCGGTGACGAGGCGACGCGGACGTCGACCATCGCCGACGTGACGCTGAAGACCGGCTCGACCGGGTCGCTGTGCTTCGTCTCGGTGCAGCACGAGATCACGACGCCGCGCGGCATCGCGATCCGCGAGCGCCAGGACCTGGTCTATCGCGACAACCCGAATGCCGCCGCGGCGCCGGCGAAGCCCGCCGCGGCGCCGCCCGCGGCCGCCCATCGCGAGAGCCACCTCGCCGATCCGGTGCTGCTGTTCCGCTATTCGGCGCTGACCTTCAACGGCCACCGCATCCATTACGACCGCGACTACGTCACCAAGGTCGAGTTCTATCCGGGGCTGGTGGTGCACGGCCCGATGCAGGCGGCATTGCTGGTGGAATTCGCCGCCAAGCTGCACGATGGCCAGGCGCCGAAGAAATTCGCCTATCGCGGGCTGCAGCCGCTGTTCGACGGCGCCGAATTTTCGGTCAACGCCAACGAGACCGCGACCGGCATCGACGTCTGGACCGCGAATGCGGCGGGTTCGCCGACCATGAAGGGCACTGCGACGTGGTGATCGCGCGCATGGACTTCTCCCCGCAAGCGGGGCGAGGGAGCGCGCTGCCTTTATGGCAAGGACATCGACACCCATGAGTTGACTTCCGCCCCATTCACCCGGATTGATCGGCCAACGGCATCATCAACGCCGACTGATACGGGGAAACGATCTTGGCACGCGACAAGGCAAACAGAGCCGCGCCTACCACCGTCAAATCCGTGACGCTCGACCTGTTGCGCGCGTTCGGCATCAGCAAGGTGTTCGGCAATCCCGGCTCGACCGAATTGCCGTTCCTCGCCGACTGGCCGGACGACATCGACTATGTGCTCGGCCTGCAGGAGGCCAGCGTAGTCAGCATGGCGGACGGCTACGCCCAGGCGACCCGCAATGCCGGCTTCGTCAATCTGCATTCGGCGGCCGGGGTCGGCAATGCGCTCGGCAACATCTACACCGCCTATCGCAACCAGACCCCGCTGGTGATCAGCGCCGGCCAGCAGGCGCGCAGCCTGCTGCCGCTGCAGCCGTTCCTCGGCGCCGAGCGCGCCGCCGAATTCCCGCTGCCTTACGTCAAATACAGCGTCGAGCCGGCGCGCGCCGAGGACGTGCCCGCCGCGATCGCCCGCGCCTATTATGTGGCGATGCAGCCGCCCTGCGGGCCGACCTTCGTCTCGGTGCCGATCGACGACTGGGCGCGGCCCGCCGCGCCGGTCGCCGCGCGCCGCATCAGCCGCGAGAGCGGGCCGGAGCCGGCGCTGATGCAGGCGCTCGCCGCGGCGCTGGCCGCCAGCAAGACTCCGGCCTTCGTGGTCGGTCCTGCGGTCGATCGCGCCCGCGCCGTGGACCTGATGGTGCGGCTGGCCGAGCGCGCCAAGGCGGCGGTGTGGGCCAGCCCGTTCTCGCATCGCTGCAGCTTTCCGGAAACCCATCCGCTGTTCGCCGGCTTCCTGCATGCCGCGCCGGGACAATTGTCCGAGGCGTTGCGCGGCCATGATCTGGTGGTGGTGATCGGCGCGCCGGTGTTCACCTTCCATGTCGAGGGCCACGCCGCGATCTTCGACGGCGCAACTGACATCTTCCAGATCACCGACGACGCCACCGCCGCCGCCGTCACCCCGGTCGGCACCAGCATCGTCGCCACCATGGTGCCGGCGCTGACGCTGCTGCTCGAGCTGCTGCCGGAGACCAGGCGCGCCGCGCCCGCCCCGCGCGTGCGGCCGCCGGCGCCCGCCGTCGCCGATCCGATCCCGGCGGAATTCCTGCTGCACGCGCTGGCGTCGGCGATGCCGGCCGACGCCATGCTGGTCGAGGAAGCGCCGTCGCACCGGCCGGCGATGCAAGAATTCATGCCGATGCGCGGCCAGGACAGTTTTTGCACCATGGCGAGCGGCGGCCTCGGCTTCGCCCTGCCCGCCGCGGTCGGCGCCGTGCTGGCGCAGCCGGCGCGCCGCATCGTCTGCCTGATCGGCGACGGCTCGGCGATGTATTCGATCCAGGCGCTGTGGACAGCGGCGCAACGCCAGCTGCCGCTGACCGTGGTGGTGATCAACAATGGCGGCTACGGCGCGATGCGCTCGTTCAGCCAGGTGATGCAGGTTCGCAACGTGCCCGGCCTCGACCTCCCCGGCATCGATTTCGTCCGCCTCGCCGAGGGCCTCGGCTGCGACGCCGCGCGCGTCACCAACTGCGCCGACCTCGCCCCGGCGCTGGCCCGCGCGCTGACCCACGACGGCGTCAGCCTGGTCGAAGTGGTGGTCGATGCCGCCGTGCCGCTGCTCTACGCGAAGAAGGGGTGAGCGCGGGACGATTCGCCCTTTCACCACTTGCTCGCCAGCTCTTCATTGACTATTTTGCAGTCATTGACTTATGGAGGCTGCCATGGCGGTGATGACGATCAGGAACATCGACGACGCCATCAAGAAGCGGCTTCGCGTGCGCGCCGCCGTCAACGGGCGCTCGATGGAGGACGAGGCGCGGGACATCCTGCGTTCGGCGCTGTCGACCGACGAGCCTCGCGCACGCAATCTCGCGCAAGCCATCCATGATCGGTTCGCGGCGCTCGGCGGCGTCGACCTCCGCGAAACGCGCCGCGAGGACATTCGGCAGCCGCCGGATTTCGGCGAATGATCGTCCTTGATACCAACGTCATTTCGGAGCTGATGCGTCCAAAGCCGGATGCCGCGGTGATGGCGTGGTTCGGTGAACAGCCGATGGCAGGCGTGTTCACCACGACCCTGACGCAGGCGGAGATCTTCTACGGCCTGGCGCTGCTTCCGGAAGGACGCCGCCGGGACGAGCTGATCGCCGCCGCGCGACCGATCTTCGCGGTCGATCTGGCCGGTCGCGTGCTGCCGTTCGACACCGACGCCGCCGACGCCTATCCGGCCATCGCGGCGAGCCGGCGCCACGGCGGGCGACCGATCAGTCAGATCGACGCCCAGATCGCCGCCATCGTCCGTTCGCGCGGCGCCCGGCTGGCAACCCGCAACACCTCCGACTTCGCCGACTGCGGCATCACGGTGGTCGATCCGTGGACGGGGACGTAGAGGTTTCCAGCTCGAGCTTTGGTGAGACGACGCGCGCCTTTTCAGCGCCCGATGCCTTGACCGCGATCGATGTTCGCCGTATTCTAGCTAGATAATCTAGCCAGAAAGATCCACCCAATGGCCGAACGCAGTTGGTCGGTGCAGGACGCCAAGAACCGCTTCAGCGAGGTCGTCGAGGCCGCGCGGCGCAGCCCGCAAACCGTGACCAAGCACGGCAAGCCTGCCGTCGTTGTGGTCGACGTGACCGAATACGAGCGCCTGCAACGGCTCGAACGCGCCCATGCGCCGTCCTTCGCCGACGTGCTGCTGGCGATGCCGCAGGACGATGGTGAATTTTCGCGCGGCGACGTGCGGATGCGCGAACTCGATCTGTGATGTATCTGATCGACACCGTCACGCTGTCCGAACTCCGCAAGCGGCAGCGCGACCCGCAGGTCGTCGCCTGGTTCGAGCGTCAGCGAACGGCCGACCTCTTCCTCAGCGTCATCAGCATCGGCGAAATCGAGCGCGGGATCGCGCGGCAGCGCCCGACCGACCCGGACTTTGCACGCGCGCTCGCCGCCTGGCTGGATAAGGTCCTGACCGTCTATAGCGAGCGGATCGTCCCGTTCGATCTGCGGTCGGCCCGGCGCTGGGGGGCGCTGAGCGCCGCGCTCGGCAACGACAGCGCCGATCTGATGATCGCCGCCACCGCGCTGGAGCATGGGCTGACCGTCGTGACGCGCAACGTCTCGGATTTCGCGCCGACCGGGGCGGCGGTGGTCGATCCGTTCGGGAAGGCGTAGCGAGGGTGGGGCGGAGCGAAGCCTGGGGATGGCGAGCGATGACTTAGCGCCATCGTAGGGCTTGTCTCGGCGAAACGGCGGATTATGCTGCGCTAATCCGCCCAATATGTCAGGAAGGGCGTCTCAATCCTCAGGTGTAAGAAAATAGATTGGCGAGAGCGGAAGCCGTTGCCGCGACTTCTGATCCAACTTTGCGTACGCTTCGATCCAAAGCTCGACCAAACGCTCAGCACTAATCAGCGTGATCTTGCGGCTCGTTTGCTTGCGAGCGGTATCCTCGGCATCCTTGGTAAACCCGCCAACCGATACGTAAAGACCGACATCGCCGCTATCGACGACTGCGAGAAAGGAATTCAGGGTCGGTAGATCAATCCTCTGATTGCCACCCTTGACCTGAACTTTTATTCGCGGCGGCTGTGTCCCGAGCGGGTCCGTATGCGCAATGATGTCGATGCCGCCGTCTTTACCCGGCGGTGATACCCACGCAATGTGGTAGCCGAGCCCTTTCAGCAGACCGGCAACCAAATCCTGCATCTCGTAGGGCGGCATCGCGCGCAAGTGAGCTTCGATCTCGTCCCAAGCCTGTTCATCCGCTTTTTCATAAGTGATACTGGCTTCAGCTTTTGCGGTTTCCGCTGAATCGAGTTCTTCCAAGCTCTCGACTTGGGGCTTGGTCGGAGCGCCGATCCGCCATTCTCGGTAGAGCCTTATTGCCTCACGATAGAAGGCCTCTGGATCAGAAAAGTCCCTATACGCCTGCTGACCAGCGTTGGTGATCGACCAGACGCCCTTGTTCTTCACAAGCCAACCGGCCTTCACGCAATCAATCGTCGCAAATCGCACGATCTTCTCAAAGCGAGGTGTACCGGTGCTCTCGTACAGTCCAGCCTCATACGGAGTCAGTTGCACGGACGCTGCCAATTGTTTGAGGGCTTCTCGGGCTTGGAGCCCTTCAGGATTGGCCAGGAGTATCTCGAACAATTTGCGAAGGTGCGCGCCAGTGCGTGGAATTGTAATCTCAGGCATATGGTGCCCCCTTCCGTTTAACCCTCAGCCCGCACCAGCGGATAATTCGGTACCGCGCCAGTCTTCTTAACAGATGGTTCGGTGCGAGAGGTCTTGGCCGGAGCCTGGCGGCGGACATACTGACAATCGTAGGCGCGAGACGCTACCGGGGGTTGAAGCGATGCGCAACGAGAGAGACTGCTTTTCGCTAGGAAAGAGTCGATGTCCCGATGAGGACAAACGCCCCGGACCGATCCGGGGCTTTCGTGTTTAGCTGGATCGCCGGGTCAAGCCCCGGCGATGACGGCTGAGGAATCCCAATACCGGTAATTACCCGACTTGAACGGTCCTTCCGGCTTGACGACAATGTAGTCGGCCTGGTCGGCGCGCAGCTTGATGAGTTTCACGCCGATCTTGGCGAGGCGCAGGATGAAGTCGCAGGACGAGCTCCAAGGGGTAGAGATTCTGGAACCGCCATGATACTCGGGAGCATGTTCGACGACATCCCAGATACTTCACTGGAGCAGGCCAGGATGTTGGAAAACATCCTCCTAGCCGCCTGCGAGGGTGACAGAAGTCAGACTGGGATGTACATGCAACTGCGCGGCGTGTTGATGGGCGACGAGACGCTAAAGGCGTTGCTGCCGCAATTCGTGCGAACCTCGCGAGATCTCAATCATTTCTGGTCGTATGCCAAAGACCTGCCGACCGGGAGTAGCGGGCATTGGGAGAAGCGCCGTCGACATGTCCGCGATGGCCTGACACCCGTGCTTGACTTTCTGGAAAATAGAAACACGGCGCCCGTCGATAGTGTCGCCTCTGATGTGCTGAAGTCCTTTGACCCTGACGGCGTGCATGCCGTCTGGAGCAGAGCACTTGAGCGCCGTCACGCGGACCCCGAAGGAGCTATTACCAGCGCGCGCACGCTGCTGGAGACCGTTTGCAAGCATATTCTGGACGAGACCGGCGGGAGTTATACCGACAACGACGACTTGCCGGGGCTCTACCGGGCCGTAGCTTTAAAGCTCAATATTGCCCCTAGCCAGCATGCTGAGGAAGCCTTCAAAAGGATACTCGGCGGAGCAACAAGCGTCGTGGAAGGCCTAGGGTCGCTACGCAATAAGATCGGTGACGCACACGGCAAGGGGAAGGCCGCAGTGAGGCCGGCGCCGCGGCATGCGCAACTGGCAGTGAACCTCGCAGGCGCGATGGCTACTTTCCTCATCGAAACATGGCAAGATCTTGCCTCTGTGAAACCTTGAAAACACCGCCGGCACCTTTCACTGAACTCTGCAAACGAGTCTAGCGGGGACGATTCAACTGAGAACGCCGAACCTTCGGTACGTTTTAAGAACACGGCATGCTCGCATGTGCGGGTATCGCCTCCAACATCGTGCAACTCAAAAAAAGCCCCGGATCGCTCCGGGGCTTTCGTGTTCCGATGGATGGCCGGGTCAAGCCCGGCCATGACGGTGTGAGCCGGTGGCCGCGCGCGGATGGCTCCGCGCGCCCGCCCTCCCCGCTCAATACCTATAATGATCCGCCTTGAACGGGCCTTCCGGCTTGACGCCGATATAGGCGGCCTGGTCGGGGCGGAGCTTGGTCAGTTGCACGCCGATCTTGGCGAGATGCAGCATCGCGACCTTCTCGTCGAGCGACTTCGGCAGCACGTAGACTTCCTTCTTGTACTTGCCGTCCTTGTTGTTGGCGTAGAGTTCGATCTGCGCCAGCGTCTGGTTGGTGAACGACGCCGACATCACGAAGCTCGGGTGACCCATCGCGTTGCCGAGGTTCACCAGCCGGCCTTCCGACAGCAGGATCATCCGCTTGCCGTCCGGGAAGGTGATCTCGTCGACCTGCGGCTTGATGTTGTCCCACTTCAGGTTCTTCAGATGCGAGATCTGGATCTCGTTGTCGAAGTGGCCGATGTTGCAGACGATGGCGCGATCCTTCATCGCGCGCATGTGCTCGATGGTGATGATGTCCTTGTTGCCGGTGGCGGTGACGAAGATGTCGGCGCGGGGCGCGGCGTCTTCCATGGTCACGACCTCGTAGCCTTCCATCGCCGCCTGCAGCGCGCAGATCGGATCGACTTCGGAGACCAGCACGCGGCAGCCGGCCTGGCGCAATGAGGCCGCCGAGCCCTTGCCGACGTCGCCGAAGCCGGCGACCATCGCCACCTTGCCCGACATCATCACGTCGGTGCCGCGGCGGATGCCGTCGACCAGCGATTCACGGCAGCCATAGAGATTGTCGAATTTCGACTTGGTCACCGAGTCGTTGACGTTGATGGCGGGCCACAGCAGCGTGCCGGCCTTCTGCATGTCGTAGAGCCGGTGCACGCCGGTGGTGGTCTCTTCCGAGACGCCCTTGATGTTGGCGGCCATCGCGGCGAAATAGCCCTTCGGCTTTTCCTTCAGCTGCTTCTTCAGCAGCGCGAAGAAGATCACCTCTTCGTCGGAGCCGGGCTTGTCGAGGAAGGCGGCGTCGCCGTTCTCGGCGCGCAGGCCGAGATGGACGTACATGGTGGCGTCGCCACCGTCATCGAGGATCATGTTGGGGGTGCCGCCGCCGTGCCAGTCGAACATCCGGGCGGTGTAGTCCCAGTAGTCTTCCAGGCTCTCGCCCTTGATGGCGAACACCGGGATGCCGGCGGCGGCGATCGCCGCGGCGGCGTGGTCCTGGGTCGAGTAGATGTTGCACGACACCCAGCGCACGTCGGCGCCGAGCGCCACCAGGGTCTCGATCAGCACCGCGGTCTGGATCGTCATGTGCAAGGAGCCGGCGATCCGCGCGCCCTTCAGCGGCTGCTTGGGGCCGTATTCCTCGCGGGTCGCCATCAGGCCGGGCATCTCGGTCTCGGCGATCGAGATCTCCTTGCGGCCGAACGGGGCGAGCCCGATGTCCTTGACGATGTAGTCGGTGAAGGTCGGCTTGGTGGCGGTCATCTGGTTTCCCTGAAACGGAGTAATTCGGACAGTTCGATACGAAACGAAATCGGGCAGTTTATGGCGGTTGCTGCAACCAAAGCGTCATCCTGAGAGCCCGAGTACGTCATTGCGAGGAGCTCTTGCGACGAAGCAATCCAGTCCTTGCTCGCGGCCCCTGGATTGCTTCGCTATCGGACGGCGCTGCGCGCCGGCCTCGGCTCGCAATGACGACAAACTTTCAGTCTGTGGCTTGCATTTGCGGCACGACCTCCCCCGGCGACAGGCCGGGGGAGGCTCGAACTTAGATGGCGCGCTTCAGCGCCTCGGCAAGATCGGTCTTTTCCCAGGAGAAGCCGCCCTCATTGTCGGGGGTGCGACCGAAATGGCCGTAGGACGAGGTCCGGGCATAGATCGGCTTGTTGAGATCGAGATGCTTGCGGATGCCGCGCGGGGTCAGGTCCATCGCCTCGGCGACGGCCTTCTCGAGCTTCTCCTCCGGAATCTCGCTGGTGCCGTGAGTGTCGATATAGATCGACAGCGGCCGCGCCACGCCGATGGCGTAAGCCAGCTGCAGGGTGCAGCGCCCGGCGAGACCGGCCGCGACGATGTTCTTGGCGAGGTAGCGCGCCGCATAGGCGGCCGAGCGATCGACCTTGGTCGGATCCTTGCCGGAGAACGCGCCGCCGCCATGCGGGGCCGCGCCGCCGTAAGTATCGACGATGATCTTGCGGCCGGTCAGGCCGGCGTCGCCGTCGGGACCGCCGATGAAGAATTTACCCGTCGGATTGATGTGCCAGATGGTCTTGTCGCTGATCCAGCCCTCGGGCAGCGCCTTGCGGACATAGGGCTCGACGCGCTCGCGGACCTGGTTCGAGGTCATATCCTCGACCAGATGCTGATGCGACACCACGATCTCGCGGACGCCGACCGGCTTGCCGTTCTCGTATTGCACGGTGACCTGGCTCTTGGAGTCGGGGCCGAGCACCTTCTCGATGCCGGCATGGCGGGCTTCGGAAATCAGCCGCAGAATCTTGTGGGCGTAGAAGATCGGCGCCGGCATCAGGTCGGCGGTCTCGTTGGTGGCGTAGCCGAACATGATGCCCTGGTCGCCGGCGCCCTCTTCCTGATTGGTGCCGGGCTGCAGCGCGTCGACGCCCTGGGCGATATCGGCCGACTGCGGATGCAGCAGGATCTCGATGTCGCAGGTGTTCCAGTGAAAACCCGGCTGCTCGTAGCCGATGTCCTTGATCGCGGCGCGCACCACGTGTTCGATGTGTTCGTTGGTCACCGATGCCGGGCCGCGGGTCTCGCCGGCGATCACCACCTTGTTGGTAGTGGCAAGCGTCTCGCAGGCGGCGCGGATCGCCCAAGGATCGATACCGGCCTTCGGACCTTCGCGGAAAAACAGATCGACGATCTCGTCGGAAATCCGGTCGCAGACCTTGTCCGGATGGCCTTCGGAAACCGACTCACTCGTGAACATATAAGACGCGCGCATCACCAACCCCTTTCCGCCGGGTCCCGGCGGCCCTTTCGTGAAATTTGTCCCTGAAATGTCAATCGCGACGACGCGAGATGACGTAGGATTCGTCGTAAAACCAGAGCCCGCTGTGCTTGCGCAAAACCTCTCTGGTGGCATCGAGATAGTGGCCGCCCTGAGTCATTTCCGTTAACCGGTCATCCTCGATTTGAGCCACATACACCGCTGCGTTCCAAGCTGCAAAGGCCGTCGAACTGCCGATCGATCCGGTGACCTCATTTGGCAGCGCTTCCATATCATAACGGAAGATCGAACGGCTATCCGCATAAGCGCTAAAGTTGAGGTCCCGGCCGGCCGCGCCGAGCTCGTATTTCACCGCACGCAGCAGCTCGTGGCGGCTGATCGAGAACGGATTTTCTTCCGGCCAGACCGCCTGGACGATTTCCAGCCCAGGATCCTGGCCGTGGGAGTGGATTCCGATCAGCCGGCCGCCGGCGCGTAGCGCCCGCGCCAACGGTGCGATGATCCGCTTGGCTCGGAAATTCACGCTGGATTTCGCCCGATAGGGCTGCGAGGCGATGATCAGGTCGAAATTGGCCTCGCTGCGGCCTGCCCGGGGAATGATCGAATCGAGCAGGAAGCGGTGGTCTTCCCGGTAGATCACCAGCGCCACCGGGCGCTCATAGATCGGCATGCCGGAGCGCGGACTGACATCGGCACGCCAGTTTTCCGCGAGAAACGGCCCCAATTCGGCGATCTGGGCCTCGAAATCGCCAGAGGAGTCGCCGCGCAGCGCTACCTCGTGCCAGATCATCCCGGCGGCGGCCGCCGGCGAGGCCGGGGTCAGCCACGGCGCCTCGGCGTAATACATGTTGGTAAGGACGAACACCGTGGCCGGGTGCTCGAACAGCCGGTCCGGCACCTTGTCCAGGGTCAGCCGGACGTCCTCCAGGCTGAGTTCCTTGCCGGCGACGTAGAACGGCATATGCGGCATCCGGCTGTGCATCGCCCGCAGCACCCGCGCCAGCACGGTGCCGTCGCCGCAGCCGGCATCGAACAGGCGCAGCGCCGGCGGCCGCGGATGAATGCTGCCCAATTCCAGCACCACCCGGTCGGCGATCACACGTTTTTCGCTGCAGGTGTGCACGAACAACAAGTATTTCTGCCGGTTCTCGAAAAACCGGAAATTGCCCTGCGGGTCGCGCCGCTCCGGCGGCACCACCAGGCCGCGCGGCGGCGGCGCCAGGCCGGAACCGGCCGCGACAAAGGCCTGGATCCGCTCCAGCGTGTCGATGGTGATGCGTTTGCCCTCGCGCAGCCGGTGCACCAGCTTGCCGTCATTGACGGCGCGGCGGCCAAAGGTGCTCTCCGCCATCGCCGCGTGGCGGCAATAGTCGGAAATCTGGCTGAGCAGCTGGTCGTTCTTCATCGATGCCAAGGCCGGTGGGCAAAACAGGATCGCGGCGGTTTCCTACCACCGTCTGCCCACCATGCAAATGCGACGATTGGGCGGTCTGCCCG
This sequence comes from Rhodopseudomonas sp., assembly GCF_013377015.1. Lineage (GTDB taxonomy): Bacteria > Pseudomonadota > Alphaproteobacteria > Rhizobiales > Xanthobacteraceae > JARJEH01. The sequence continues at coordinate 28,161 of NZ_JACABA010000008.1, forward strand.
GTGCCCCGGAACGGCGAAACCCAGCGCCGGTGCTGGCGAGGTCATTGGGAGTTCACATCGCGTCTGCTAAGAGGCGCGCGTGCAGCGATCCTTGTCGCGCGCCAGATACAATAGGTATGTCATGCGGATTGCGATGATCGGAACGGGCTACGTTGGGCTCGTGTCAGGTGCCTGTTTCGCCGATTTCGGCCATCGCGTCACCTGCGTCGACCTCGACGACAACAAGATCGCGGCGTTGCAGCGCGGCGAGATCCCGATCTTCGAGCCGGGGCTGGAGGCGCTGGTCGCCGAGAACGTCAAGGCCGGACGGCTGGATTTCACCACCGACATCAGCCCGGCGGTCGGCAAGGCCGACGCGGTGTTCATCGCGGTGGGCACGCCGTCGCGGCGCGGCGATGGCCACGCCGACCTTAGCTACGTCTATGCCGCCGCGCGCGACATCGCCGCGGCGTTGCAGGGCTTCACCGTGGTGATCACCAAGTCGACGGTGCCGGTCGGGACCGGCGACGAGGTCGAACGGCTGATTCGCGAGACCAATCCCGGCGCCGACGTCGCCGTCGCCTCGAATCCGGAATTCCTCCGCGAGGGCGCGGCGATCCGCGACTTCAAGTTCCCCGATCGCATCGTGGTCGGCACCTCCGACGAGCGCGCCCGCAAGGTGCTGGGCGAAATCTACCGGCCGCTGTCGCTGAACCAGGGACCGGTGATGTACACCGCGCGGCGCACCGCCGAACTGATCAAATACGCCGCCAACGCCTTCCTCGCCACCAAGATCACCTTCATCAACGAGATCGCGGATCTGGCCGAAAAGGTCGGAGCCGACGTCCAGGAAGTGGCGCGCGGGATCGGCATGGACAACCGGATCGGGGCAAAATTCCTCCATGCCGGCCCGGGTTTCGGCGGCTCGTGCTTTCCCAAGGACACCCGCGCGCTGGTCAAGATCGCGCTCGACCACGAGGTGCCGCTGCGGATCGTCGAGGCGGTGCTGGCGGTCAACGACAACCGCAAGCGGGCGATGGCGCGCAAAGTGTATCACGCGCTCGGCGACCAGTTGCGCGGCAAGACCGTCGCCGTGCTCGGCCTCACCTTCAAGCCCGACACCGATGACATGCGCGAGGCGCCGTCGATTCCGTTGGTCACCGGCCTGTTGGACATGGGCGCCAAAGTGCGCGCGTTCGATCCGGTCGGAATGGAGCAAGCCAAACACGAACTACCCGACATCACTTATTGCGAGGACGCCTATGCCTGCGCCAAGGACGCCGACGCGCTGGTGATCGTCACCGAATGGGTGCAGTTCCGCGCGCTCGACTTAGGCCGACTGAAGCGTGAGATGAAACAGGCGATTGTGGTCGATCTGCGCAACGTCTATCGGCCGGAGGAAATGGCCGAGCACGGCTTCGCCTATCACAGCATCGGGCGACCGGGCCAAGGATAACCGAACCGGCGGCACTGGCCTCGAACCGGATCGGGCGCCGCCGCGACCAATGCGGACGGTATTGGCTTTGCGCGCGAGGGTGGGATGCGCCGTTTGGTTCTGATCGCAACGCTGTTCGCGCTGCTGGCGCCGCAGCTGGCGGCGGCGCAGCCGCGGTCGCAGCTTGGCCCGCTCTGCACCAGCGAGAACACCCCGGCCGATCAGCAGATCGCAGCCTGCGACAAGATCATCGCGCTGAAAGTGTTTTCCGGGGCGAAGCTCGCCACGATCTATTTCTGGCGCGCGGTCGGCTGGAACAAGAAGGGCGACTATGCCCGGGTGATCGCCGATGCCACCGAATCGTTACGGCTGCTGCCGGGACAGGTCGCGCTGCATAATTTGCGCGGCTCGGCCTATTACGACAAGGGCGAATACGACATCGCGATCGCCGATTTCGACGATGCGCTGCGGATCGGCCCGCCAAACGCCATCGTGTTCCACAATCGCGGCAATGCCTGGCACGGCAAGGGCGATTATGCGCGGGCGCTGGCCGACTACGATCAGGCGGTCCGACTGACTCCCGACGAGGCCTATAGCTGGAAGAACCGCGGCGTGGTGAAGCAGGCGCTGGGCGACCTCGACGGCGCGCTCGCCGATATCAACCAGGCGATCCGGCTCGATCCCGCGCTGCCCGCTCCGCTGATCAGCCGCGCCGTGATCTGGCGCGCCAAGGGCGAGATCGACCGCGCCATCGCCGACGCCACAGCGGCGATCGCGCTGGCCCGGGCGAAAGCCCCGGTCAACATCATGACGCCGCCGGGCAGCGTGCTGATCTCGGCCTATTTGCAGCGCGGCCTCGCCTATGAGGTGAAGGGCGACCTTGCCAGCGCCCGGGCCGACTTCAACACCGTGCTCAGCGGCAAGGCCGCGGACGCCGGCAGCAAGGCCAACCAGGCCACCGCGCGGGTGCGGGCCGCGCTGCTGGCGGAGCCGCCGCCCGCCTTGCGCGCGCCGGCCGCGGCGCCTGCGCCGACAGCCGCGCCGCAATCTGCTCAGGTCGAGAAGGCAGCCGGCGGCGCGCGGCAGGACCGCCGGGTGGCGCTGGTGATCGGCAATGGCGGCTACCGCAGCGTCAAGGCGCTGCCGAACGCGCCGAACGACGCTCACGCCATCGCCAGGAACCTGCGCGAGCTCGGCTTCGAGGTGGTCGAGGGCATCGACCTCGACGCCGCCGCGATGCGCCATACCACAGATGACTTCATGCGCAACGCGGCGCGAGCGCAGATCGCGCTGTTCTATTATGCGGGCCATGGCGTGCAGATCGACGGCCGCAATTTCCTGGTGCCGGTCGACGTGCAATTGAAGGGCAACGCCAATCCGGTGCAGGCGATGACCGAGATCGACAGCCTGCTCGCCGGTCTCGACGACCAGATCCGCACCAACATCCTGATCCTCGACGCCTGCCGCAACAATCCGCTGCCGCGCGACGTCGCCTCCGCCGATCCCAGCCGTTCGATCGAGGCTGCGGCGGGATTGGCCGCGCCGGTGACGCCGGTGTCGGGCGCAACCGGGGGCGCCGGCACGCTGATCGCGTTCGCCACCGCCCCGGGACAGGTCGCGCTCGACGGCGACGGCGACAACAGCCCGTTCTCGGCGGCGCTGGCGCGCCATATCGGCACCGCAGGTCTCGAAGTGCAGCAGATGCTGACCCGGGTCCGCGCCGAAGTGGTGGCTGCGACCAGGGGCAAGCAGGTGCCGTGGTCGAACTCGTCACTGCTGGGCGAGGTGTATCTCGGCGGGAAGTCGTAAGCCCGGGATTATGCCCCTCATGGTAAGAAGCGCGCATCTTCTGCGCGCGTCTCGAACCATGAGCCGTCTTGCTGGCCCTACGTGCTGCGGCTCACATCGACGCCGTCAGGCCAGAGCTACTTGCCCCACACCTCCTGGGCGACCTCGACCGCGAGCCGCAGCTTAGCCCATTGCTCCTCTTCGGACAAGATGTTGCCTTCCTCGGTGGAGGCGAAGCCGCATTGCGGCGATACCGCGAGCTGCTCCAGCGGCGCGAATTTCGCCGCTTCCATCAGCCGGGCCTTGATGTCGTCCTTCTTCTCCAGTTCGCCGACCTTCGAGGTGATGACGCCGACCACCACCACCTTGTTGCCCTTCGGCAGGAACCGCAGCGGCTCGAAGCCGCCGGCGCGATCGGAATCATATTCCAGGAAGTAGCCGTCGTAATTGGTGCCGGCCAGCAGCGTCTCGGCGACCGGCTCGTATCCGCCGGACGAAATCCAGGTCGAACGGAAATTGCCGCGGCAGACGTGGGTGGTGATCACCATGTCGGCGGGCCGCTCGGCGATCGCGTAGTTGATCATGCGCGAGTAGATCTGCTGCAGATTGTCGGCGTCCTCGCCGCGGTCGCGCACCTTCTGCAATTCGGCCTCCGAACACAGATAGGCCCACACCGTGTCGTCGAACTGCAGATAGCGGCAGCCGGCATCGTAGAACGCCTTCACCGCCTTGCGATAGGTCCGGGCGAGGTCCTCGAAGAACACCTCGATATCCGGATAGACCTCCTTGGAGATCGCCTTGCGGCCGCCACGGAAATGCAGCACCGCCGGCGACGGGATCGTCATCTTCGCCGTGACATGCGCGATATCGGCGTGCTTCTTCAGGAACTTGAAGTGCTCGAGCATCGGGTGATCGTCGGGGAAATCGAGCTTGCCGATCACCCGCACCGAATCGTTGCGGGTCTGCACGCCGGCGAACTGGATGCCGTGGTCGGGATGATACAATTCGCAGCCGGTGAGATGGCTGAGGAAATCGAAATGCCACCAGGAGCGGCGGAATTCGCCGTCGGTGGCGAGCTTCAGCCCGATCGCCGACTGCTTGTGGACGATCTTTTCGATCTCCATGTCCTCGACCTTGCGCAGGTCGGCGGCGGTGATCTCGCCCTTCTCGAACTTGGCGCGTGCGTCCTTGATCTTCTGCGGTCGCAACAGGCTGCCGACTTCGTCGGCTCGGAACGGCGCTCTGGTTCGCTGCATCACTTCACTCCCTGGGACGGCGTTGCAATCCGATAAAACAACTTCATTAATTCAATGCAAACCGATCAACTACACTTTCGCGGTGACGCCGAGGAACCGCTCCAGCGTCGCAGGATCAGCTTTGAGCGCCGCGCTGGCCGCGTCGTGAACGATCGCGCCGCGCTCCAATATCACAACGCGATCCGACAACCCGAGAATTTTTTGCGCGTTTTGCTCGACGATGATCGAGCAGATCCCGCCGGCCCGGGTGATGGCGCCGAGCGCCGCCAGCAATTCCTCGACGATGATCGGCGCCAGCCCCTCGGTCGGCTCATCCAGCAGCAGCACCTTCGGATTCAGCGTCAGTGCGCGGCCGACCGCCAGCATCTGCTGCTCGCCGCCGGACAGCTGGTTGCCGAAATTGCTGCGACGCTCCTTCAGCCGCGGAAACATCTGGTAGATCTTCTCCACCGTCCAGGGCCCAGGCTGCGCCACCGCGGTCATGTTTTCCTCGACCGTCAGCGAGCGGAAGATATTGCGCTCCTGCGGCACCCAGCCGATCCCGGCCCGCGCCCGCTGGTCCGGCCGCAGCGCGGTGATATCCACCCCGCCGAGCCGCAGCGTGCCGCTGAAGCGGCGGGTGACGCCGACGATGGAATTCACCAGAGTGGTCTTGCCGGTGCCGTTGCGGCCGAGCAGCGCCAGCACCTCGCCGTCTTTTAGCGTGAGCGACAGGTCCGGCAGCACCACGGCCTCGCCGTAGCCGGCGCGCAGATGGTCGATGACGAGAAAATCAGACATCGGCGCCCTCGCCGAGATAGACCGCCTTGACCCGCGGATCGCGCGCGACTTCGTCGGGCGCGCCTTCGACCAGCATCGCCCCGGTCACCAGCACCGAGATCCGGTCGGCGAAGGCGAACACCAGATCCATGTCGTGCTCGATCAGCAGCACGGTGACGTCGCGCGGCAGATTGGCGACCGCGGCGAGAATGTCGTGGCGCTCGCTCTCCGGCACGCCGGCGGCGGGCTCGTCGAGCAACAGCACCTTTGGTTTGGTGGCGATGGCGACCGCGATCTCCAACAGGCGCTGCTTGCCGTAGGGCAGCGTCCCGGTCGGCTCGTTCATCACCTCGAGCAGATGAAAGCGTGCCAACGTGTCCGCGATCTCGCCGTTGATGTCGGCGCGGGTGCCCATCCGGCGCCACCAGTCGCCGCCATGGCCGAGACGCTCGGACACCGCGAGGCCGATGGTCTCCAGCGGCGTCAGGTCGGCATAGAGCTGGTTGATCTGGAAGGTGCGCGACAGCCCGCGCAGCACCCGCCGGTGCACCGGCATATTGGTGATGTCGTGGCCCTGCAGCAGGATGCGGCCGGCATCGGGCGTCAGCACGCCAGTAAGCAGATTGATCACCGTGGTCTTGCCGGCGCCGTTCGGGCCGATCAGCGCGTGGCGTGCGCCGGCCTTGATCTTCAGCGACAGCTCGTTTGTAACCCTGAGCCCGCCGAAATGCTTCTCCAGCCCGATGGTTTCCAGCGCCAGCGTCATACTGCGCCTCCGGGCTTGCGGCGGGCGAATTGTCTGGCGATCAGCCGCGGCGCCCACAGCGCGATGTCCTGCATCCGGTCGCGGCCGACCAGCACGATCACCACCAGCACCAGCCCGATCCAGAACTGCCAATATTGCGGCGTGAGCGTCGAGAACGTCTCCTGCAGCAACTTGAACACCAATGCGCCGATCAGCCCGCCATACAGATAGCCGGTGCCGCCGAGCACCAGCATCAACATCAGGTCGGCCGAACGCTCGAACGAGAAGCCGTCGAGCGAGGCCAGCGCCGTGGTCTGGGTGAACAGCGCGCCGGCGATCCCGGCATAGGCCGCCGACAGCGTATAGACCGCGATCAGCCGCCGGCTCACGGGAATCCCGATCGCCGCGGCCCGCAGCGGATTGTTGCGGATCGCGCGCAGGCTGAGCCCGAACGGCGAATGCACGATCCGCCGCGCCAGCAGGAACAGCACGAACAGCACCGCGAGGCAGTACCAGAACCCGACCTTGCCGAACATGTCGAAGGCGAACAGCCCGAGGATCGGCTGCATCTCGATGCCCTGCAGCCCATCGGTGCCGCCGGTGATGTTGGAGAACCGCTCCGCCAGCGCCTCCAGCAGCAGGGCGATGCCGAGCGTCACCATCAGCCGGGTGAGGTCGACGCCGCGGATCACCAGGAAGCTGGTGAGGAAGCCGAGCGCGGCGGCCGCCAGACCCGCGACCAGCAGCGCCAGCACCGGCTCCTTGACGATGCCGTGCAGCGCCAGCAGGCCGGCGCCATAGGCGCCGAGGCCGAAGAACGCCGCATGGCCGAGCGAGACGATGCCCGCATAGCCGAGGATAAGATCCAGCGACAGCGCGAACAGCCCCAGCCGCAGGATGTCGGTCATGATCAGGTAGCGCGACGGAAACAGGAAGGCGCAGCCGACCACGACGATCCAGAACACGAATTCGGCTGGATGCCAGCGCGCCCGGCGCTGGGCGTGGACGCCGATTTCTGGGAGAGGAGCCATGGCCGCTCAGCGCGTCGCGGTACGGCCGAACAGACCGTTCGGGCGCCAGATCAGGATCACGATCATGATGGTGTAGATCACGAACGGGCCGAGCTTGGGCAGATAGTATTTGCCGGCGACGTCGCCGATGCCGAGCAGCAGCGAGGCCAGAAACGGCCCGGTGATGCTGGAGGAGCCGCCGACCGTCACCACGATCAAGAAATAGATCATGAATTTCAGCGGGAAATACGGATCGAGCCCGAGGATCTCGGCGCTCAGCGCGCCGCCGAGCCCGGCCAGCCCGCAACCGAACGCGAAGGTCAGCGCGAACACCTGCGGCACGTTGATGCCGAGCCCGCTGGCGGCGCGCGGGTCGTCGACCGCGGCGCGCAGCCGGCTGCCGAACCGGGTCCGCGCCAGCACCAACTGCAACCCCGCGGTCAGCAGGCCGCAGATCACGATGATCATCAGCCGGTAGCGGCCGATGCCGACGCCGTAGAGGTCGAACTGGCCCTGCAGCGCCGCCGGCAGTGTAATGAACACCCGCGACGACCCCATGATGTAGTCGACCGCCGCCACCGACATGAACACCAGCCCGACGCTGAACAGCACCTGGTCGAGATGCGGCCTTGTGTAGAGATGGCGATACAGCGAGCGCTCTAGCACCACGCCGATCAGCGCGGAGGCCACAAAGGCCATCGGCAGCGCCGCGAAGAATGGCCAGCCGCTCTGGTTCACCAGCACGGCGCAGACATAGCCGCCGGCCATCGCGAAGGCGCCGTGGGCCAGATTGACGAAATTCATCAGCCCGAGCGTCACCGCCAGCCCGCACGCCAGCACAAACAGCAACATGCCGTAGGCGACGCCGTCGAACAGGATGGTGAGGAGAGTCATGAAAGCGATCTAGCCGAGATACGACGCGTTAGAAACGATTTGCGACACTTCTGCTGGTCATGGCCGGGCTTGTCCCGGCCATCCACGTCCGCGAGCAATGCGGCCAGGGCGTGGATGCCCGGGACGAGCCCGGGCATGACGTGGAGAGAGCGACGCGCCACCGCGAACTCGGCACTCGTCGCTCCTTTCGACTACTTCTTCGTCTTGCCGGGGTCCTTGATCGCCTCGAAGGTGGCGAATTCGACGTTGTAGAGTTCGCCGTCCTGTTTCTCGACCTTGCGGATGTAGATGTTCTGGACGATGTCGCGGGTCTCGGGATCGATCGAGATCGGCCCGCGCGGGCTTTCCCACTTCATACCCTTCATCGCTTCGATCAGCGAATCGCCGTCGGCCTTGCCGCCGGTCTTCTTCAGCGCCTCGTAGATCAGGTGGATGCCGTCATAGCCGCCGACCGCCATGAAGCCCGGACGGGTCGAATAGGCCTTCTTGTAGGCGGCGACGAATTCCTTGTTCAGCGCCGACGGATGCACCGCCGAATACATGTGCGCGGTGACGGCGCCGATCGCTGCGTCGCCCATGCCGTTCAGCAGATCGTCGTCCATCACGTCGCCGGGGCCGATCACCTTGATGCCGCTCTTGTCGAGCCCGCGCTCGGCATATTGCTTCATGAAGCTGCCGCCCTGCCCGGCCGGCACGAACACGAACACCGCGTCCGGCTTGGAATCCTTCATCCGCTGCAGGAACGGCGCGAAGTCCGGATTGGCCAGCGGGGTCTTGACCTCCTCGACGATCTCGCCGCCGCCGGCGATGAAATGCTCCTTGAAGGCGGCCAGCGCATCGTTGCCGGGGGCATAGTCGGAGGTCAGCGTCGCGACCTTCTTGATGCCGTTCTTGGCGGCCCAGTCGCCGATGATGGTCGAGGACTGCGCCAGCGTGAAGCTGGTGCGCACGATATAGGGCGAGCGCTCGGTGATGATCGAGGTGCCGGCCGCCATCACCACCTGCGGGATTTTGCCCTGGGTCGCCAGCGGCGCCGCGGCGAGCGCCGCCGGGGTGATGCCGAAGCCGGCGATGATGCTGACCTTGTCGTTGACGATCAGCTCCTGCGCCATGCGCTTGGTGTTGTCCGGTAGCGTCGCGTCATCCTTGAGGATGATCTCGATCTTCTTGCCGGCGACGGTGTCGCCGTGCTGCTGGATGTAGAGCTTGACCGCGTTGTCGATCTGCTTGCCCGTCGAGGCCTGGCCGCCAGTCATCGGCAGGATCAGGCCGATCTTGACGGTCTCCTGGGCCTGCGCGGTCGCGATCAGCGCGGCGCCCGCGAGCGCGATGCAGGCGGCTTGCCAGAGCGTTCTTGTGCCAGTCAACATGAGTGTCCCCATCCCTTGTTCCCTCAAGCCGAGTTTCCGGCCTTCTTTGATGATCAATCCCGATCTCGTCGTGGTTCGCAGCGACACGCCACTCCAGCCACGGCCAATTGTCAATTGCGGCCACCGATCCGCCGACCCATCGGGATCAACCGCCGATCCGCATGGCAACGAATTGCCAAGGTTCTGACGTTACTCTACCTGACTACAGGCGACGGCTTGCCCGAGCCAGTCCCCGGCATTGGCATCGGCCGACCGAAAACCGGCCATATCATTGCCATGGAAACCGCGATGATGGATGCGATATCAGGTATTCAAATATCGGATATCCGGACCGGAACACCGCGGGGCAATCGATCGCGGCTTGTATAATGGGCTGTTCGTCGTCACCTGTTCGCTGGTTCTGAATCAAGGCATTCTGTTCGGTATGCAAGTCAGTCTGTTCCGCATCCTTGTCGTCGCCGTCGCGCTACTGGCCGGAAGCCTGACGGGCTGCGGCACCATCAACGAAACGCTGACCGTCGGAATGGCCGACGTCGTCCCGAAATGGGCCGGCGGCTTGCCCGCCGACGCGCCGCCGCGCCCCGGCACCGTGAAATACGATGCGTATATGAAGGAAAAGGAGCGACTGCGTTCGCTGCCCGCCGCCGAGCGTGAAAAGCTCGAGAACGGCAACGCGTCGGCGACCAGCCCGGCGAAATAATTCCGGCCAGCTTTCTCGACGACCGGATCGCCGACCTCAATCCATGAATACCACGGTCTTGCGGCCGTTCAGGATCACCCGATCCTCAAGATGATAGCGCATCGCGCGGGCCAGCACTCGGCGCTCGATATCGCGGCCTTTGCGCACCAGATCCTCCGGGGTGTCGCGATGGCTGATGCGTTCGACGTCCTGATCGATGATCGGGCCTTCGTCGAGCGCGCTGGTGACGTAATGCGCGGTGGCGCCGATTAGCTTGACGCCGCGATCGAACGCCTGGTGGTACGGCTTGGCGCCCTTGAACCCCGGCAGGAACGAGTGGTGAATGTTGATGCAGCGTCCCGCCAGCCGGCCCGACATCTCGTCCGACAGGATCTGCATGTAGCGCGCCAGTACCACCAGGTCGGTCTTGGTCTTGGCGATCAGCGCGGTGATCGCGGCTTCCTGCGCCCGCTTGGTATCCTTGGTCACCGGCAGGTGGAAGAACGGGATTTCGCCGAAGTCGAAGCCGCTGAAGGTCTCGCGCGGGTGGTTGGAGACGATCGCGGTCGGGATCATCTGTAGCTCGTTGATCCGCCAGCGATACAGGATGTCGGCGAGGCAGTGGTCGGATTGCGACACCAGCAGCATCACCCGGCGCCGGGTTTCGCGGTCCCGCATGTGCCAGCCCATGTTGAACTTGGCTGCGACCAGTCCGAACCCGGCCCGCAGCGCCTCCAGCGGCACCGCGGCCTGGCTTCGATTGAAAACCACCCGCATGAAGAAGTGGTTGCTCTCGACATCGTTGAACTGCTGGGCGTCGAGGATGTTCTGGCCGTTGTCGAACAGAAAGGTCGACACCGCGGCCACGATCCCGGCGCGATCCGGACAGGACAAGGTCAAGACGAATTGATGGTGGGGCATGAGTCAGGCTGGGTTGCGGCGACGGACGGCTTGGAACTCGCCTTCGAAGCCCTGCTCTATCACCGGCGACGGTCTTGCGCCAATCCCGGTCGCGGCGGCAAGATGGCCGATCGACGGGCCGCGATCGCGGCAACTTTTCAAGGCACCTCATGGTCGGACGACTCGGCGGCTATCGGATTCTGATCCTCGAAACCCGCGAGGAGGCGCAGTTCTCCCGGCTGCTCGCCGAGCAGGGCGCGGACGTGCTGCAATGCCCGATGTTCACCATCCACGACGCGCCGGACCCGGCGCCGGTCGCGGCCTGGATTGGCCGCTGCATCGCCAGGCCGTTCGACGATCTGGTGCTCACCACCGGCGAAGGGTTGCGTCGGCTGGTGCAGGCGGCGCGGCGGATCGATCGCGAGCCGGACTTCGTCGCGGCGATCGCAAAGTCACGCAGCTTCGCCCGCGGTCCGAAGCCCGGCCGCGCGCTGCGCGAGCTCGGATTGCAGCCCAGCGTGACGACCGAGGTACCGACCTCCGAGGGTATCGCCGCGACGCTGGCGCCCCTCGACCTGCGCGGTCATCGCGTCGGGCTGCAGCTTTATCCCGACAAGGATCATCACGTGCTGATCGGCGCGATCGAAGCGCAAGGCGCCGAAGTCGATTGTGTGCTGCCTTATGCCTACGACGCCCGCGCCGCCGAAACCAATGTCGTGGCCGCGATCGACGAGATGGCGCGAGGCCGGGTCGACGCGATCGCGCTGACCAGCTCGGGCCAAATCCGCAGGCTGATCGAGGTCGCCAAGGCGCATCATTGCGAGGACCGTCTGCGCGCCGGACTCGAACAGACTCCGATCGCCTCGGTGGGACCGGTGGTCTCCGAGGAGCTGAAGGCGCACGGCCTGCGCACCGATATCTTTCCGGCCGGCGATGCATTCTTCATGAAGCCGCTGATCGGCGCCATCGCCGCAGCACTCGGCAACACCGCGCCGCGCTCCGGCGCACGACCATGACGGCTTGACGCGCGCGCCCGCGTCGCCAAGATGTCCGCCAACCAACAACAACAAGGTCGGGTGGAGATGCCGTTGTCGGAATTGCGCGTCGTGGAAATTGGATCCGGCGATGCGCTCGGTTACTGCGGCAAATTATTCGCCGACTTCGGCGCCGAGGTCATCAAGATCGAGCCGCCGGGCGGCGATCCGGCAAGGCGGACCGCGCCGCTGGTCGACGCCGGCGACGGCCGCCTGGAGAGCGGCAGCTTCGCCTGGCTCAACACCAACAAGCGCAGCGTCATTGCCGATCTCGCGCGCCCCGCGGACATCGAACGTATCCGTTCGCTGCTAACCAGTTGCGATCTGCTGCTCGATGCGCGCCATCCGACCGCCATCAAGGCCTCGCCGTTGTCGCATGATGACCTGCGCCGGTCGCAACCGGGGCTCGCCATCACCGCGCTCTCCTGGTTCGGCGAACACGGGCCATACCGCGATTACACCACCACCGAGTCGGTGTGCCGCAGCCTGGCCGGGCTGGTGAAGCTGGTTGGCCCGATCGAAGGCCCACCAGTGTTGCCGCGCGACGGCCAGACCGGAATCGTCACCGGACTGACCGCGTTCATTCCGACGCTGGCCGGACTCTTTGCCCGCGCCGATCAGGGCGCGCGTCGGTTCGCGGTCAACGCCTTCGAGGCGATGCTGCAGATCACCGAGTTCGACATCGCGCTCGCGCTTGAGGCCGGCCACACCAGGCCGCGGATCGGGCTGAACCGGTTCGGCCGCGGCTTTCCGGTCGGCAACTACGCCACCAAAGACGGCTGGCTCGGCGTCACCGTGGTGACGCCGGCGCAATGGTTGGGGTTTTGCGCGATGCTGGGCTTGCCCGAGCTCGGACCGGACCCGCGCTATTCCGCCACCGCCGACCGTTTCCTGCACGCCGAGGAACTGAACGGCATCATTCGCCCGGTGCTGCTGCACAGGACCGCGATGGAATGGTTCGAGCGCGGCATCGAATTGCGCTTGCCGCTCGCGGTGGTGCCGGACATGGCACAATTGCTGTCGCAAGCCGTGTTTCGCGATCGTGGCAGCTTCGCCAAGGTCGAAATCGGCACCGCCGCGTTCGACGCGCCGGTGCTGCCGCAACATCTGACCGGCTCGCCGCCGAAACCCAACGGCCGGGCACCGCTCGCCGGCGACAACAATGATGACGCCCTGCCCCCGCACCGGCGCAGCGCCGAACGCGCCGCGACGGCGGGCGAAGCATTGCCGTTGCAGGGGCTGCGGATCATCGATCTGACGATGGGCTGGGCCGGGCCTTCCGCGGTGCGGCAGCTCGGCGATCTCGGCGCCGAGGCGATCAAGGTGGAGTCCTGCCAGTATCCGGACTGGTTTCGCGGCACCGATCCGCGCGGGCCGTATCATCCCGAGCGCACCTACGAAAAGACCTATTGGTTCCAGACCATGAACCGCAACAAGAGCGGGATCACGCTGGACCTGACCACCGACGCCGGCCTGTCGCTGCTGAAGCGACTGCTCGCGGAGGCCGACGCGGTGATCGACAATTACGCCGCCGACGTGCTGCCGCGGCTCGGGCTCGACGTCGCGGCGATGCATGCGATCAATCCGCGGCTGGTGGTGGTGACGATGCCGGCGTTCGGCATCACCGGGCCGTGGAGCGGCGTCCGCGCCTATGGCTCGACGCTGGAGCAGGCCTCGGGGCTGCCCTCGGTCACCGGCCGCGACGGCGATCCGCCCACCATGGTGCATGCCGCGCTTGGCGATCCGGTCGGCGGCATCAGTGCCGCCGCGGCCTTGATGCTGGGGCTGATGCATCAGAAGGCCACCGGCGAGGGCCAGCACATCGATCTGGCGCAGGTCGAATGCATGCTGCCGATGCTGGCGCCCTCGATCATCGAGCAGGCCGCGACCGGCATGACCAGTCCGCGGATCGGCAACCGGCACCCGCAATTCGTACCGAACGGCTGCTTCCCGTGCCTCGGCGAGGATCAATGGGTGACCCTGGCGGTGCAGACCGACGCACAGTGGCAGGCGCTGTGCAAAGTGATGCACCGGCCGGACCTCGCCGCCGACCCGAGGCTTGCCGGCGCCAACGGCCGCCGCGCCGACGAGGACCGGATCGAGGTCGCGGTGCGGCATTGGACCTCGAGTGTGCGGCCGGATCTCGCGATGGTGACGCTGCAGGACGCCGGGATCGCGGCGGGGGTGGCGCGGCTGCCGACCGACCTGCCGGGCGATCCGCACCTGATGACGATCGGACACTGGCAGCCGGTGGTGCGGCCGTTCATGGGCCCGCATTTGTTGCCGTCAGTGTCCTATCGCGAGGGCGATGCCAGATTGCCTTACGCGATCGAACGGCTGGCGCCGACGCTGGGTGAGCACAATATGGAGGTCCTAGGCGGCCTGCTCGGCCTTGGCCAAGCCGAAATCGCGAAGCTGCGCGACGACGGCGTGATCGGCAATGTCGCGATCTCGAAGACCAGCAAGGCGGGGCGCGCCGCCGATTAATCGTCTCGTCATTCGAGCTCAATCTTTGCGCAAAGCTTCCGGCCAGTTTCGCCGCGCGGAATTCGTCATCTGGAGTTCCACCGCGCGGCGACGTTTGCGTTCTCGCAATCGGACACAGCGCAGCCTTGCCGATCCCGGCGCGTTGGACCACTATGGCGATCAAATGGAGCGCCTCCGGTGGCTTGAAAAATCCGGCCGATTTGCGCTAACACCGCCGACAACGGCAAACCCGACAAAAACTCCAGGGAGGAATGACATGAACAGACTAGTAATGATCGCCGCATTGGCCTTGCCGATGCTCGGCACCGCGGCGATGGCGCAGGAAACCGTTAAGATCGGCTATATCGATCCATTGTCCGGCGGCGGCGCCAGCGTCGGCGAGGTCGGGCTGAAGACCTTCCAGTTCCTGGCCGAGGAACAGAACGCCAAGGGCGGCATCCTCGGCAAGAAGGTCGAGATCGTGCCGCTCGACAACAAGACCAATCCGCAGGAAAGCCTGATCCAGGCGCAGAAGGCGATCGACGCCGGCGTCCGCTACGTCACCCAGGGCAACGGCTCCTCGGTCGCCGGCGCGTTGTCGGATTTCATCACCAAATACAACGAGCGCAATCCCGGCAAGGAAGTGCTGTACTTCAACTATGCCGCGGTCGATCCGGTGCTGACCAACGAGAAGTGCAGCTTCTGGCATTTCCGCTGGGACGCCAATTCCGACATCAAGATGGAAGCGCTCACCAACTACATGAAGACCGTTCCGGCGATCAAGAAAGTCTACCTGATCAACCAGGACTATTCGTTCGGCCAGTCGGTCCGCACCCAGGCCAGGGCGATGCTCGGCGCCAAGCGGCCCGACATCCAGATCGTCGGCGACGAACTGCATCCCTTGCTGAAGATCAGCGATTTCGCGCCCTATATCGCCAAGATCAAGGCCTCCGGCGCCGACACCGTCGTCACCGGCAACTGGGGCCAGGACTTCGCGTTGCTGCTGAAGGCGGCGGCGGATTCCGGATTGAAGGTGAACTGGTATACCTATTACGCTGGCGGCACCGGCGGCCCCACCGCGATCAAGCAGGCCGGGCTGAATGACCAAGTCTACGGCATTGTGGAGGGGATTCCCAACCTCAAGGGCGGTGACGGACAGGCTTTCGAAAAGGCTTTCCGCGCCAAGTACGATGGCCAGACCAACGTCTACCCGCGCGCCGTCAACGAAATGCGGATGTTTGCAGCCGCGGCCGAAAAGGCCAAGTCACTGGAACCGGTCAAGGTCGCGCAGGCGCTCGAAGGCATGGATTTCGAGGTGCTGAATGGCGGCAAAGCCACCATGCGCAAGGACGACCACCAGTTTTTCCAGCCAATGTACATCGCGCAGTTCGGCGAGTTGAAGGCTGGCGAATTCGACGAGGAGAAGACCGGTTGGGGCTGGAAGACCGTCGCCACGATCGACACCGCGCAGACCATGCTGCCGACCACCTGCAAGATGGAACGGCCATAAGTACGGCGAGAGGCGCACAGCGGACGAACGCGTGCGGCATTCTCCCTCTCCCCGCGTGCGGGGAGAGGATCGGGGTGAGGGGTCGCCTCGGCATCACGCGGACTCTGCGTTGTGTCGAAACACCCCCTCACCCGGATTGCTTCGCAATCCGAGGTTACTGCCACCACCTCATCGTAACCGACAGGCCCCTCCGTGCTTGAACTGATCGTCATATCCACCCTGAACGGCGTGCTGTACGGCATGCTGCTGTTCCTGATGGCGAGCGGCCTCACCGTGATCTTCAGCATGCTCGGCGTGCTGAATTTCGCACATGCCAGCTTCTACATGCTGGGCGCGTTCTTCGGCTTCCAGATCAGCCGCTGGGTCGGATTCTGGCCGGCGCTGCTGATCGCCCCGATCCTCGCCGGCGCGATCGGCGCCGCGGTCGAGCGCTACGGTCTGCGTCCGGTGCACAAGAACGGCCACGTCGCCGAGCTGCTGTTCACCTTCGGGCTCGCATTCGCGATCGAGGAAATCGTGCAGATCATCTGGGGCAAGAGCCCGGTGGATTTCCGCGTCCCGCCGCTGCTGGATTTCCCGGCCTTCACGATCTTCTCGACCAATTACCCCGCTTTCAAGATGTTCATGCTGGCGGTGTCGATCGCGATCTTCGTCGGCCTGTTGCTGGTGCTGAAGAAGACCAGGATCGGGCTGATCGTGCAGGCGGCGCTGACCCATCCCAACATGGTCGGCCATCTCGGCCACAATGTCGGGCGCATCTTCATGCTTGTGTTCGGGGTCGGCACCGCGCTCGCCGCGGTCGCCGGCGTGATCGCCGGTCCGGCGCTGGTGACGCAATCCAACATGGCCGGGCTGCTCGGCCCGATCCTGTTCGTGGTGGTCGTGGTCGGCGGGCTCGGCTCGCTGCCGGGCGCCTTCGTCGCCTCGCTGCTGATCGGGCTGGTGCAGACCTTCGCGGTGTCGATGAACGGCTCGCTGGCCGGCGCCTTCGGGCCGCTCGGCCCGGACTGGGCGTCGAGCTGGGTCGCCGACATCTGGAGCGTCACCATCGCGCAGGTGGCACCGATCATGCCCTATCTGCTGCTGGTGCTGATTCTGATCTTCCGGCCGATGGGCCTGCTGGGGACGCGCGACACATGAGAGACCTCGCCGCGACCGCCGCCCCGCCGCTGCCCGCACTGGCCGACAAACTGAAATTCTACGCGATCTGGGTCGTCGTGGCGCTAGTGCTGTTGCTGCTGCCGAAGCTGTTCGCTACCGGCGGTTCGCTCACCACCTTCAGCCTGATCGGCATCTCGATCATCTTTGCCTTGTCCTACAACATCCTGCTCGGCCAGACCGGGATGCTGTCGTTCGGCCACGCGGTGTATTACGGCCTCGGCGGCTTTCTGGCGATCCACGCCATCAACATCATCGGCGCCAACAAATGGCCGATCCCGCTGCCGCTGGTGCCGCTGATCGGCGGCGTCACCGGACTGTTCTTCGCAGCGCTGATCGGCTGGGTCTCGACCCAGCGCAGCGGCACCGCGTTCGCGATGATCTCGCTCGGGCTGGCCGAACTGGTCGCCTCCTCGGCCTTGATCCTGCGCACCTTCTTCGGCGGCGAGGCCGGGGTCTCCGCCAACCGCACCAAGCTGCTGAAGGTCTTCGGCTTCAATTTCGGGCCGCAGATCCAGATCTATTACCTGGTCGCGGCCTGGACGCTGATCGCGGTGATCGCGATGTACGCGCTGACCCGGACCCCGCTCGGCCGGATGTGCAACGCGGTGCGCGACAATCCGGAGCGGGTGCAGTTCGTCGGCTACGACCCGCACGTGGTCCGCTATCTGGCATTCTGCTTCGCCGGCTTCTTCGCCGGCATCGCCGGCTCGCTCGCCGCGATCAATTTCGAGA
The DNA here is from genome assembly GCF_013377015.1 of Rhodopseudomonas sp. Taxonomy (GTDB): domain Bacteria; phylum Pseudomonadota; class Alphaproteobacteria; order Rhizobiales; family Xanthobacteraceae; genus JARJEH01. The sequence continues at coordinate 45,879 of NZ_JACABA010000008.1, forward strand.
TCGCCAACTCCGCCTATCTCGGCGCGGTGCAGTCCGGCACCGTGCTGTTCGCCGCCTATATCGGCGGCATCGGCTTCTTCATCGGCCCGATCGTCGGCGCGATCTTCGTCACCGTGCTGTCGCTCGGCCTCAGCGACCTCACCACGGTATGGCAATTGTATTTCGGCCTGTTCTTCATAGCGGTGGTGATGTTCGCGCCCGGCGGCATCACCGGCCTATTGATGATGCACCGGCCGCTGATCAAGGCCGGCATGCTGACGCGGATGCTGCCGAGCTATCTGATCGCCCTCCTGCCGACGCTGGCGCTGATCACCGGGCTGATGCTGGCGATCGAGACCACCGTGCACTACACCGTCAATCCCGGCGAGGATCCCCACGTCAAGGCGTTCGGCATTCCGTTCAATGCCGCCAGTTCGATCACCTGGCTGGTGGCCGCGGCGCTGATCGTGGGCGGCTTCGCGCTGGCCCGGATCAGCTGGCGCCGGACCGCCCATGTCTGGGACGAAACGCTGACCGCCGCCCGCGCCAAGGTGCACGCCACATGAGCACCGCCATCGAACTCCGCGGCGTCGAAAAGAGCTTTGGCGTCACCAAGGTGATCCAGAACGTCAGCCTCACGGTCGCCCAGGGTGAGCGCCACGCCTTGATCGGCCCGAACGGCGCCGGCAAGTCGACGCTGTTCAACCTGATCTCGGGTTACATGACGCCGAGCGCCGGCAGCATCCTGCTGCGCGACCAGACCATCTCGGGATTGCGGCCGTACCAGATCAACCGCCGCGGGCTGTCGCGCAGCTTCCAGGTCACCAATGTGTTCGCCAACATGACGGTGTGGGAAAATCTGCGCTGCGCCGTGCTGTGGGCGACCGGGCACCGCTACGCGTTCTGGAAGAATGTCGACAAGCTGCCCGAGGTGCGCCAGCGCACCGCGGAAATCCTGCAGGACATCCACCTGGTCGGCCGCCGCGACGTTCCGGCCGGCCTCCTGACCTATGCCGAACAGCGCGCGCTGGAGATCGGCATCACCATCGCGGGCGGCGCCGATGTGATCCTGCTCGACGAGCCGACCGCCGGCATGAGCCATGCCGAGACCGAGCGCGCGGTGGAATTGATCCGCCGCCTCACCGAGGGCCGCACGCTGCTGATCGTCGAGCACGACATGAGCGTGGTGTTCGGCCTCGCTGACCGGATCTCGGTGCTGGTCTACGGCCAGATCATCGCCTCTGGCACCCCGGAGGAAATCCGCGGCAATCCGAAGGTCAAGGAAGCCTATCTCGGCGAGGAGGCGGCGTGATGCTCGAGGTCAAAGACCTGCACGCCTATTACGGCAAGAGCCACATCCTGCAGGGCGTCGACATGCATATCGACGCCGGCGAAGTGGTCAGCCTGTTGGGCCGCAACGGCGTCGGCCGCTCCACCACCGTGAAGGCGATCATGGGCGAGGTGCCGCCGCACGGCACAATCAGCTTCAAGGGCGCCAACATCGCCGGATTGCCGAGCTACAAGATCGCGCATCTCGGGCTCGGCTATGTGCCCGAGCATCGCGACATCTTCCCGGGCCTCACGGTGCGGCAGAACCTGATGCTCGGCGTCAAGGACCCGAAGAACCCCGGCAAGTGGCGGCTCGACGACATGCTGGAGATGTTCAGCAACCTCAAGGAACGCGCCGACACCGCCGCCGGCGTGCTGTCCGGCGGCGAGAAGCAGATGCTGACGATCTGCCGCACCCTGATGGGCGATCCCGAACTGGTGATGATCGACGAGCCGACCGAGGGCCTCGCCCCGATCATCGTCCAGCAGGTCGGCGACCTGATCGCCGAGATCGCCCGCCGCGGCGTCGCGATCCTGCTGGTGGAGCAGAAGCTCTCGATCGCGCTGCGGATCTCGCACCGGGTCTATGTGATGGGCCACGGCAAGATCGTGTTCGAAGGCACCCCCGAGGAACTCAAGGCCAATGACGCCATCCGCAAGGAATGGCTCGAGGTCTGAGGCAATACCACCTAGGCCTCGGGCCGACCGCTTACCGGCTCGCGTTCCATTCGGAAATTCCGAGCAGGCGCGCTGCCGCAATGAGCCGCTGATCGTAGCTGGCCAGTTGCACCAGCTGCTTTTGAGCGCGGATGAACTCCATAGCTCCAAGATGAATGGCATCCAGCGTCCGGACCGGAACTGGAAAGGCCTGCAACGAGCGCGTCAGCACAGGTCCCACCATTTCGATCATGGCCACGCGACCGATCAAATTCCGCACCGCATCGCCATGCGAATCGTGAAGCTGCTGCGCATTGATCCGATTCCAAACCTCGCATTCAAGCAGCCGACTGGACACCAGTTGCTCGTCCCAGAGCTCATCGGGCGGAGATCGATCTTCTGCCAGCAGATATGCGAGCGCGACAGAGCTATCGAGATAGATCACCGGTCTGCTCGATCGTTCTGAAGATCATTCAAGAGAGTGGCGATCGTCATCACCGGTTGGCGGGCCGGTGGCCCGCGCCCGACCGAGACCGGCGGCGTTAGCCAGCCCTGGCGGACGGCATCCAGCAACAGCGCGTCCGACAGAATCGAACTTCGGGTTGGGCTGGGCGGACCCATTTCAGCCACGACACGGTCCCGATCGGTGACCAGAACGGTCTCGCCACTGGCGGCGATCCGGACGTATTCGCTCAATCTGTTCTTGAGTGTCTTGAGACCGACGGACCGCATTGCGAAAGACCCACGGAGCGCATTGATAAATTGTAGCTACCAGAGGCTACTTTGTCAAAAATGTTTGGCAATGGCCGTCCACACCCCTATGGCGAGCCCGCCATCCCGGTTGGCCCGGCAGTATCCAAGTGATCCAGAACCTCCTTAGTCGAATATGGCCGACCATCCCGCTGGTGTAAGTTCGGACAAGCGGATAAACCGCTGATGCAAAGCGTCGAAAACGCTTGGACGGCAAGCAGAATGGGACCGCAGGCCGGATCCATCGCCGAACCAGGCTCGAGGGAGGAAAGGTTTGGAACACGCATTGGAAGTGCGCGACGTGTCCTTACGCTTCGGCGGCGTGCGCGCGCTGAGCGAGGTCAGCTTCGCCGTCAATGATGGCGAGCTGTTTTCCATCATCGGACCGAACGGCGCGGGCAAGACCTCGATCGTCAACTGCATCTCCGGCCGCTATACCCCGACCGAGGGCCAGCTGTTCTGGCGCGGCCGTGACATCACCGCGCTGAAACCCAACGCTCGCGCCGGGCTCGGCATCGGCCGCACCTTCCAGAACCTGGCGCTGTTCCACCACATGAGCGTGCTCGACAACATCATGGTCGGGCGACACCATCTGCTGAAAAACAATTTCATCACCGGCTCGCTGTACTGGTTCACCGGCGCCCGCAAGGAAGAACTCGAGCATCGCCACAAGGTCGAGGAGATCATCGACTTTCTCGACCTGCAGAGCGTGCGCAAGGCCACCGCCGGCACCCTGCCCTACGGTTTGCGCAAGCGCGTCGAACTGGCCCGCGCGATGGCGCTGGAACCGAGCCTGATCCTGCTCGACGAGCCGATGGCGGGGATGAACTTCGAGGAAAAGGAGGATATGGCGCGCTACATCGTCGACCTCAACGAAGAATACGGCATGACGGTGATGATGATCGAGCACGACATGGGCGTGGTGATGGACATCTCCCACCGCGTCATGGTGCTGGATTTCGGCCGCAAGATCGCCGAGGGCGATCCCGGCGCGGTGCTGGCCGATCCGCATGTCAAGAAAGCCTATCTGGGCGAGGAAGACGAAATCCTGGTCGATCCCGACGACGCGCCGGATCATCCGACAGCTCCGGAGTGCGCGGCATGATCGACTATGCGGGCCGGGTGGCGCAGGCCGATACCTTTCCGAAGCTGCTGCGTCTCAACGCCCGCGAACATGGCAGCGAGATCGCGCTGCGCGAGAAGGATCTCGGGCTGTGGCGAGTGTTCAGCTGGAGCGACTACCAGCGCCGGGTGCATGACTTCGCGCTCGGCCTGCTCGAACTCGGCCTCACGCGCGGCGACGTCATCGGCATCATCGGCGACAACCGCCCGGACTGGGTCGCGGCCGAAATCGCCAGCCACACCATCGGCGCGATGAGCCTCGGGCTGTATCGTGACGTGCTCGACGAGGAAGCCGCCTACCTGCTGACCTACGGCGAAGCGCGGCTGGTGTTCGCCGAGGACGAGGAGCAGGTCGACAAGCTGCTGGCGCTGGCCGAACGGGTGCCAAACCTGCAACACATCGTCTATTCCGACCCGCGCGGTATGCGCAAATACGACGACCCGCGGCTGCTGGAAGCCGACAAGCTCGCCGCGATGGGCCGCGACCGCGCCGCGCGCGAACCCGCTTTGTACGACCAACTGGTCGACGCCACCAAGGGCGAGGACGTGGCGATCCTCGGCACCACCTCCGGCACCACCTCGCATCCAAAGCTGGCCATGGTCCCGGCGGGCCGGCTGCTGCGCCATTGCGCCGCTTACCTCGCCTTCGACCCAAGAGGGCCCGAGGATGAGTACGTCTCGGTGCTGCCGCTGCCATGGGTGATGGAGCAGCTCTACGCGCTGGCGCAGAACCTGATCTGCCGGATGAAGGTCAACTTCGTCGAGCAGCCCGACACCATGATGAACGACTTCCGCGAGATCGCACCGACCTTCGTGCTGTTCGCGCCCCGGGTGTGGGAGGGCATCGCCGCCGACGTCCGAGCCCGGGTAATGGATGCATCGCCGCTCAAACAGGGCCTCTACGGCATCGGCATGAAGACCGGGCTGGCGGCGCTGGCGCAGGGCCGGCATTCCGGCTTTGCCGACGCTGTGCTGTTCCGGGCGCTGCGCGACCGGCTCGGCTTCACCCGGCTGCGGTCGGCCGCCACCGGCGGCTCGGCGCTGGGTCCCGACACCTTCAAATTCTTTCGCGCGATGGGCGTGCCGTTACGGACGCTGTACGGCCAGACCGAGACGCTCGGCGCCTATACGCTTCACCGCGAAGACGCCGTCGACCCCGACACCACCGGCGTGGCGCTCTCCGGCGACATCGACATCCGCATCGATCATCCCGACATCCATGGCGTCGGCGAGATCGTGGTGCGGCACCCCAACATGTTCGTCGGCTACTACAAGAATCCGGAAGCCTCCGCCGCCGACATGCAGGACGGCTGGCTGCATTCCGGCGACGCCGGTTATTTCAACGACGCCAAGCAGCTGGTGGTGATCGACCGCATCAAGGACCTGGCCGAGACCTCGCATGGCGAGCGGTTCTCGCCGCAATATATCGAGAACAAACTGAAATTCTCGCCCTACGTCGCCGAGACCGTGGTGCTCGGCGCCGGCCGCGACGTGCTGGCGGCGATGATCTGCATCCGGTTCTCGATCATCTCGAAATGGGCGGAGAAGAAGCGGATATCCTTCACCACCTATACCGACCTCGCCTCGCGTCCCGAGGTCTACGCGCTGCTGCGCAAGGAGGTCGAGGCGGTCAACGCCACGCTGCCGCCGGCGCAGCGGATCGCCAAATTCCTGCTGCTGTACAAGGAGCTCGACGCTGACGACGGCGAATTGACCCGGACCCGAAAAGTCCGCCGCAGCGTCATCAACGAGAAATACGGCACCATCATCGACGACATCTATGGCGGCGCGCGCGATATCCCGGTCGATACCGTAATCAAGTTCCAGGACGGTACCACCCAGCGGATCCGCACCACGCTCCAGGTCGTCGACCTCGCCCGCGATCAGGTGCTCGCGGAGGCCGCGGAATGAACGGAAACCTCTCCACCGTCATGGCCGGGCTTGACCCGGCCGTCCACGCCGTCCCGTGCTGCCAAGACCTGGATGCCCGGGACAAGCCCGGGCATGACGCGGAAAGGCTTTCAGCTTTCACGAAATGCAACGACGCCGGAAACGCATCCGCATGAATTCCCAGCTTCTGATCCAGCTTCTCGTCAACGGCCTCGTGGTCGGCACGCTGTATGGCGTGGTGGCGATGAGTTTCGTGCTGATCTACAAGGCCACCCAGGTGGTGAATTTCGCGCAGGGCGAGTTGCTCTTGGTCGGCGCCTGGGTGTGCTGGACGCTGCTGGCTAAATACCAGGTGCCGTTCTATCTCGGCATGCCGCTGACGCTGGTGTTCATGTTCGCGTTCGGTATCGTCATCCAGATCGTGTTCCTACGGCCGATGATCGGCGAACCGATCATCTCGGTGATCATGGTGACGATCGCGCTGTCCACCGTGCTGCAGGCAGCGCTGAAATGGATCTACGGCGTCAGCCCGCAGCCGTTTCCGCGGGTGTTCGAGAGCCAGTCGGTGAGTTTCGCCGGGCTGCAGATCCAGACCGTCTATGTGATGAGCCTGGTGGTCTCGGTGGCGATGATGATCGGGATGGCGTGGTTCTTCCGGGTCTCGAAATATGGTCTGGCGATGCGCGCCACCGCGTTCAACCAGCAAGTAGCGCAGTCGCTCGGCATTTCGGTGAAGAGCGTGTTCGCGATGGCCTGGGCGATCTCCGCCACGGTGTCGGCGGTCGCCGGCGTCGTCGTCGCCGTGGTCAACGGCGTTTCGTCGGGGCTGTCGGCCTACGGCATCAAGGTTTTTCCGGCGGCGATCCTCGGCGGGCTGGATTCGATCGGCGGCGCGGTGCTCGGCGGCATCATCATCGGGCTGTTGGAGAACGTCGCCCAATATGTCGACAGCGAATATCTGCACTGGGGCAATCTCTACGAGATCGCGCCGTTCTACGTGCTGATCATCATCCTGATGATCAAACCCTACGGGCTGTTCGGCACCAAAGACATCGAGCGGATCTGACCCATGGCAAGCCCCTCCCTGATCCCCGCCGGCGATTTCCGCACCACCTACGCCGCCGACACCACGATCTTCCCGACCCGGACCAGCCGCAACGCCGCGATCGTCGGCCTGATCCTGATCTGTTTCGCCCCGATGGTGCTGAGCGCCTACTGGCTCAGCATCCTGATCCAGATTGGCATCTTCGGCATCGCGGCGCTGGGCCTCAACATCCTGGTCGGCTTCACCGGCCAGATCTCGATCGGCCACGCCGCGTTCTTCCTGCTTGGCGCCTTCACCTCGGCCTACATCTCCAACACCCTGCCGATCCCGGTGTTCTTCGCGATTCCGCTTTCCGGACTGCTGACCGCGCTAGTCGGGCTGGTGTTCGGCCTGCCGGCGGCGCGGCTGAAGGGACTGTATCTGGTGATCGCCACGCTGGCGGCGCAATATATCCTGCTCGACTTCTTCTCCCGCGCCGAATGGTTCACCGGCGGCTCGGTGCCGGCGATGGCCAACCCGTTCTCGATCTTCGGCTACGTGCTGCGCGGCGACCGGCAATATTTCTACGTCGTGCTGGCCTATCTGCTGGTCAGCTACCTGCTGGTGACCAATCTGATGCGGACCCGCGACGGCCGCGCGCTGGTGGCGGTGCGCGACCACTATCTGTCCGCCGAGATCATGGGCATCAACCTCACCAAATACCGGACGCTGTCGTTCGGGCTTGCAGCGTTCTATGCCGGCCTCGCCGGCGCGCTCTACGCACATTACCAGCTGGTGGTGTCGAACGAAGGCTTCGGCATCGAACGCTCGATCATCTTTCTCGCCATGATCATCATCGGCGGCACCGGCTCGATCATGGGCACGCTGATGGGCACCGCCTTCGTGGTGCTGCTGCCGGAAACCATGGAATGGATCAGCGCCGGGCTGAAGGGCAGCGCGATCGACCGCGCGCTGTCGCTCAACAACAACCTGACCTTCCTGCGCGAGATCGCGATCGGACTGATCATCATCGCGTTCCTGATCTTCGAGCCGGACGGGCTGGCGCATCGCTGGCGGCAGATCAAGACCTACTGGAAACTCTACCCGTTCTCGCATTGAGGTCGGAACGGGACGGATCGGACGCACGACCTCGACAAAGACCACCGGAGGAACAGAATGAAGACGATGAAATCCCTTTTGAGCACCGCCTCGCTGGCGCTGCTGATCGCCTCGGCGGCGGCGGGTGCGCAGGCGCAGATCGCGATCGGCCATCTGGCGGATTATTCCGGCGGCACTTCGGACGTCGGCACCCCCTACGGCCAGGCCGTCGCCGACACCTTCGCCTGGATCAACAAGAACGGCGGCGTCGGCGGCAAGCAGATCGCCATCGACACCAATGATTACGGCTACCAGGTGCCTCGCGCGATCGCGCTGTACAAGAAGTGGTCCGGCGGCGACAAGGTCGCGGCGATCATGGGCTGGGGCACCGCCGATACCGAGGCGCTGACCGGGTTCCTGGCGCAGGACAAGATCCCCGACATGTCCGGCTCCTATGCGGCGGCGCTGACCGATCCCGAAGGTACCAGCGGCAAGGCCAAGCCCGCGCCCTACAACTTCTTCTATGGCCCGTCTTATTCCGACGCGGTGCGCGCCGAACTGATGTGGGCCGCCGAGGACTGGAAGGCCAAGGGCAAGCCCGGCAAGCCGAAATTCGTCCATATGGGCGCCAACCATCCCTATCCGAACGCGCCCAAGGCCGCCGGCGAAGCGATCGCCGCCGAACTCGGCTTCGAGGTGCTGCCGCCGCTGGTGTTCGCGCTGGCGCCGGGCGACTACAGCGCGCAGTGCTTGAGCCTGAAGAGTGCCGGCGCGAACTACGCCTATCTCGGCAACACCGCAGCCTCCAACATCTCGGTGATGAAGGCCTGCAAGACCGCCGGCGTCGACGTGCAGTTCATGAGCAACGTCTGGGGCATGGACGAGAACGCCGCGAAGACCGCGGGCGATGCCGCCGATGGCGTGATCTTCCCGCTGCGCACCGCGGTGGCGTGGGGCGGCGACGCGCCGGGCATGAAGACCGTGCAGGAAATCTCCAAGATGTCCGATCCGACCGGCACGGCCTATCGGCCGGTGCATTACGTCGCCGCGGTCTGCTCGGCGATGTACATGAAGGAAGCGCTGGACTGGGCCGTCAAGAACGGCGGTGCCACCGGTGAGAACGTCGCCAAGGGTTTCTATCAGAAGAAGGACTGGGTGCCGGCCGGGATGGAAGGCGTCTGCAATCCCTCGACCTGGACCGACAAGGACCACCGCGGCACGCTGAAGGTCGATCTCTATCGCTCCAAGGTCTCGGGCCAGACCGACGGCGACACCGCCGACCTGATCAAGAAGGGCACCATCAAGCTCGAGAAGGTCAAGACCGTCGAACTGCCGCGCAAGCCGGAATGGGCCGGCTGGTGATCGTGGGTTCGTGATCTGACGAAACGCCAATGGCCTCCCTCCCCCTTGCGGGGAGGGCCGGCCGACGAAATCTGCACAGCCGTTATCCCCGCGAAAGCGGGGATCCAGTACGCCGCAGCGTTGCCAGCGAATTTCAGCGCTCTGGAATACTGGGTCACCCGCTTTCGCGGGTGATGACGGCAGCAGGCAGAATGAAGCGCGTTGCTTCACCGACACCTTGGGACACTCGTGAACGCCAGGAACACCATGGCCGAAGCAATCGACATTTCGCGAACGCCTACCGCGCATGCGGCGCCCGCCGCAGCCCCGTTGCTCAGCGTCAAGAACATCGAGGTGGTCTATGACGATGTCATTCTGGTGCTGCGCGGGCTGTCGATCGAGGTGCCGCAGGGCGCCATCGTGGCGCTGCTCGGCGCCAACGGCGCCGGCAAATCGACCACGCTGAAGGCGATCTCCGGCCTGCTGAAGACCGAGGACGGCGAGGTCACCCGCGGCGACATCATCTTCGACGGCGAACGGATCAATGGCATCGATCCGGACAAGATCGTCCGCCGTGGCATCTTCCAGGTGATGGAGGGCCGCCGCATCGTCTCCGACATGACCTCGCTGGAGAATCTGCGGCTCGGCGCCTTCACCCGCAGCGATCGCGAGGTCTCGTCCGACATCGAGATGGTCTACCGCTATTTCCCGCGGCTCAAGGAGCGCACCGGCCTTGCCGGCTATCTGAGCGGCGGCGAGCAGCAGATGCTGGCGATCGGCCGGGCGCTGATGGCGCGGCCGAAGATGATCCTGATGGACGAGCCGTCGATGGGGCTGTCGCCGCTCCTGGTCAAGGAAGTGTTTTCGATCATCCGCCAGATCAACCAGGACCTCGGCGTCACCATCCTGCTGGTCGAGCAGAATGCCCGCGCAGCCCTTTCGGTGGCCAGCCACGGCTACATCATGGAACAGGGCAAGGTGGTGCTGGACGGCTCGGCTGACGATCTGCGCGACAACGAGGACGTCAAGGAATTCTACCTCGGCGGCGCCGGCGACCAGCGCAAGAGCTTCAAGAACCTGAAGAGCTTCAAGCGCCGCAAGCGCTGGCTGTAAGGCGCGGCTCGCCGCCCCCGCGGCCTGAGTTCCGCGCGACGAACCGGCAATTTGGTGGCGGCGCCCGCTGAATTTGCCCGGACACGGTCGGCCGATCCTGCTATCCAGCGGGCCAAATCCCGACCCAAGGCCGACCCGCATGAACCTGTCGTTTCGCCGCCTGCTCGATCTGACGCAATCCCGACCATTGGCTTCGAAAATGGTCAGCTTTGCGGCGATCGGCGTCGGCAACACCGCGATCGACCTCGGTGTCTTCACCCTGGCCTACAAGGTGCTGGAGCTGCCGCTGATCCCGTCCAACGTGCTGGCTTGGCTGGTTGCGGTGACGTGTTCCTATGTGATGAACACGATGATCACCTTCCACGCCGAGTCCGGGCGTGTGCTGACACGCAAGGATTATCTCAGCTTCGTCGCCTCCGGCATCCTCGGCGTGATCGCCAACACCACGACGCTTGTCGTATTGTCGAACTTCATGCCGGTGTTCGGCGCCAAACTGATCGCGATCCTGGTCTCGTTCGTGGTCAATTTCGCGATGTCGCACTTGGTGGTGTTTCGGCGGAAGCTGCCGGTCGCGGAACGGCAGTAAGGCTAGTATTCGAAGAAAGAAGCGTTGGATACAAGCCTTGATCGCCTTTTTTGAGTTTGGCGACCGAGCGGAAAATCTCGTTTCAGGACACGCCCGGTCAGCAGCGCGGAGAAGCGCTCAATAGGATTGATCCATGGCGCCGAGGTTGGCGTCCTGAAGGCCTCCCTATGATGCTAATTTAGGTAGGACGGATCCAACACGATTCCTTGAATGATGGTCGGGTCGACCGTGTTGTGATTCTCGATGCTTTCTGAAAATCCGATCAAAACATCGGCCCGATCTTGAATATGATTGTTCAATGCGGCCAGCCAACCAGCGAGCCCATTCGCATCGGGCGCGCGTGCAAGGACATTCTGGTATAGCGCCGTTACAAATTGCTGGTTGGTGATGTTCGATCCGTAGAGTTGGACAAACTCCGCCGACACCACAAACGCGGCGCTCATTTGATGAAGCGTCAGCCCATGGTCCATCAAATTGACGTTGGAACTCAATCCAGGCCGATCCGGAATCCGATCGAAGGCGGCTTCGTAAAGCCGGTAGCACTGCCCGGCCACGCCGGCGATATCGGTGCGGATGACGGTCGCGCCGGCTCCGCTGACGCTGACGCTGTAGGTCCCGGTTCCCGAGGAATAAGCGCTGGCGCCAACATAATAGCTGCCGCTGGCGGTCGGGGTGAAGGTCAGCAGCGAATCATATCCGGTGCCGCTATCATCGTCACTTGCAATTGCCTGGCCGGATGAATTGTAGAGCGTCAAATACGGATCGGCCAGCGTGCCGTGCCCCGACGCGTTGCCCTGCAGATTAATCGTATAGGTGGTCCCCGCCGTCAGGTTGACGCGAAACCAATCATTGTCGCCGGCGGTTTCGATCGTGCCCGTGGCAGAGCCGCCTACGGTAACCCGACCAACTGTGCCGGTGTTGGCGGCATAGTCATCGACGCTCGTTTCGGGGCCATAGATCAAGCGGGCGCCATAGATATCCCAGGAGGTCAGGTCCAACACCGTCGGAGACGCAATGGGATACATCAGGGTCGACGGGTTCGTCGTGTGACTCAGCCCGACAGCATGTCCGATTTCGTGGAGAGCAACGGAATAGAACGTGACCCCGTTCGACAATACATAGCTGCCCGCCGAGGGTGACCACACCCAATTCTCGGATGTGTCGAATGTGATCGTGGTATTGCCGGTATAATAATTGCCACTCCACACCGAATTGCAGACGCCTAGCGTGTTGTAGGCGCCATCGATATAGCCAAAGGACAGATCGATGTCGGCGGCGGTGCTCGATGCCTGCACAAAGTCCAGACTGAGAACCGAATCCCAGCGGGCGAAGGCTTCGGCAATTTCAGTGAGGTAGCCACTCGGTCCGGAGAAATACCAAGATACTGTCCCGCTTTGCCAACTTTGCCCACTCAACACGTAGTCGCTCATGGCAAACCTCGCTTGCTATCACACGATTACCCACCCCCCACATCGGATGGGCGAATACACTCGGTAGAAAGACGCGGCGATATCATCAGAAACACAGACCGTTCGCAAGAAACAATTGGCAACAATGATGCGCTTGCGAGAATCTCGAAAGTCGATGATCGGACCTGCGATGAAGTTGAATAATGTTATCGCGTTGCCTGACCGCGCAGCTCTGCAACGATCAGCACCGCGTGCTGCAGATATGATCTGTCACATGAGAGTCGGTTGCAAGTCTGAATCGAATTGACGAGGCCATGCCGTCGCGGGATGGCAGCACGTCGCGAGACTCGCTCAGATCGGCGATCCGCCCGACGGCTTCTGTACGGGTGCCGACTTAATGGTGATGGTGACATCATAGGTGGCGACCTCGCCGTTCACGGTGGTTACGCCATAAACCACGTGATCGGTACCGCTGCTACCGCTGCGCGCCTGGTAAAAAACGACCTGCGCCGGAATCGTCAGATCCGGACAACCCTTGATCTTGTTGGTTTTCAGCTCAGCCCTTCGCACCGTGAGCATGCCGGCGGCCGGCGGGGTCAGCACCTGCACGGTCGGCAGCGGGGCGCCGCTGCAATCCTTCTTGGCGGAGGCATAGTAGCCGAGCTGCACCGGCTGCTCGCCGATCGCCTCGAACGCAGCGTAGTTGCTACTCGTTGTCGATTGCGCCCAGCCCGCCGCGGGCAGCAGGCTCAAAGCTGCGATCCAAATGGTCAGCCTCGCCATTCGCGGCTCCTCTGCCCGGCAAGCCGGGCTAGTCGTGGGCGATCCCGAGCGCCTTCAGGATCGGCAAGTGGGTGTCGGAGAAAACCTTCGCCTGCGCGGTGAGCTCCGCGATATTTTCCTCCGCGGACTCGATCGCCTTGCCGTCCTTCAACAGCCGCTGGCCCTGGCTGCTGAGCAGCTCCCAGGCGAACGTCACCCAATCTCCAAGCTGTTTCTTGCCGGAGTGGCGCGCCAGCAGGAAAAGTTGCGCGAAACGGGCGACCGGGATGCCGCCGCCCGTCACCGGCGAGGCCAGGAACGCGATCTCGTTGCTGTCGCGGGCGCGCTTGCACAGATAGCTGTTGAGCTTGCGGCAGCGCGGCTGCGCCGCCTTGACCAGTTCGGGTTCCTGCACCGGGTAGAGATGACCGGCGCCGGTCAGCACCACCAGCGACTGCACCAGCATCGGCAGCGGCTGCTGGTTCCACAGCGGATGTGCCAGGATCTGCTTGACGGTTTTTGGCGCATAGCCGTTCTCGGCCATGATCTCCAGCAGCGGCTTGTACACCGGCTCCTGCAGCGTCACCTCGCCGATCGGCCCCGCCAGCTTCATCGGCACGGCCGCCGCCGGCGTCACCAGGATGAAGCCGAGATTGCGGACCCGGTCGAACCGTTCCAGCACCGACAGCGGCCGCGGTCCCTTGAAGAAGATATCCTTGCGGAACTGCTGGCTGACGAAATAGTCACGCACAGATTCGCGCAACAAGGGGTGGCCGATTTCGCCGAGCAGCTGGCGTCCCTCGGCGGTGAGGCAGACCTCGTCGACCTGGTCGAGCAGGCTTGCGGAAGCCGCGAAGGTCAGCTTGGCGCCGCCCAGATATTCCGCCACCTGCGAGAACGGCATCGGCAGCCAGTCGCGATTGAAATATTCATGCGCGAGATATTGCCGGTTCTGATCCTTGATCTTCTTCAGCCGCTCAGCGACCGCGGGATTGGCCCGGAAGTACAGCGCGCCGGAATCGATGACCTTCTGGGTGAAGTTCAGCGCGGCGTCGATCTTGCCGGTCATGCCGAGCGCATCGGAACCGGCCAATTCGGCCTGCAGCGTCATCAGGTGCCGCAGCGGCATCGCCGGCGACCAGCCGGGCGTGCAATTGTAGCTGATATAGAGCACGCCGCCGACCGCGAGCTTGCGCCTCGCCAGATCGACGATCACCTTTCGGTTCTGATCGGAAATCCACGACCAGATGCCGTGCAGCGCGATCACGTCGAATTCCGGCAGATCGTCGCGCGCCGCCAGTTCCTCGAACGACAGATCGAAGATCCGGGCGCCGGAGCCGGAGGCTTCCGCCATCTCCTTGGCGTTGGCGGCCTGGCCGGGATTGAAGTCGGTGCCCCAGAACTCGCCCGGGCAGGCGGCGGCGTGGATGTTCAGCGACAGGCCCTGGCCGAAACCAAGTTCAAGATAGCGCAGCGGCCGGCTCGGCCCGGCATTGACGCCGCGATTCAGCAGCGCCAGCGACAACAGCGGCGGACTGAGCTCGCGGTAATAACCATGGGTGTAATCGACCTCGGACACATAGCCGGACGTCCACTCGCTCATCACTGCTCCCGTCGCTACGGCCCCGGCGGCGACCGTGACCGACGCGGTTTTACGCCGTCCCGGGCATCGGTGGCAACGCCCTCCCGAGGCGGCGAGACAAAGGTCTGATCGCCACCGGGGGCGGTCACCGGCCGGGTGCGCAGTCCTTGCAGATCGGCCGCAGCAGCTTCTTCATCCTGGCTTCTTCCTTCAGGCTTTCCTCGTCGTAGCTGGTGGACTTCACCGGCTTGCCGTCGGCCGATACCTTGGGCGGGGGAAACAGTTTGTCATAGCAGTCCAGCCGTGCCTCGCCTTGCTTGACGGCCCGGCAGGCCGAGATCTGCGCCGTTGCCGCGGTGGTCGATAGACTGAGCAAGATCGCGATGGCGATGCATCTCATCTGCGGTCCTTTCCTGATCGGTGGAGGGAGCGATAATTTCTTGAGCTCGGGCTTCCTTGCAAGGTTTCGCGGCGTCGCGCAATGGTTCCCGAACGGCACAACCATGCTTCACGCAACCGTGGTTGTGGCGCCGACCTGCAGGCTGACGGCTGCTATCGCTCGCCCCGCTTGCCCTCGGACCAAAGCCCGGAAAAATCGATCAGCGGCTCGGCCGGTTCGGGCCCCGGCGTCCCCTGTCGACGGCCGGCGCCCGGGGTCTCTCGGTGTTCCCGGATGAACTCATAGCGTTGCAGCAAGGCCGAGGCGGCGTTGAGCTGAGCGATCGACAACCGCTCCGAGGCGATGGAGTTGTCGAGCGCCTCGATCTTCTTCGCCATCAGCTGGTCCAGAAAGCTCTCGTCCGGCGCTTTCGCCCGAAACCGGCCGCGCAGATCGACCAGGTTGCGCCGGCGCTGGTCCATCCGGCCGATCGTCACCATCTTGGCGGCGAGCGCACGCGCGATCTCCCGGCACAACACGTCGACGATATCGAGATATTTCGCGTCGTCCTGCCCGAGCAGCTGGTCGACCAGCCCCTCGACGATGATCCGGGCGCCGGCGGCGATCGCCTTGTCCTGATTCAGGATGCTGCCGGACTCGTCGTAGTTCTTGCGGCGCAGCGGGTCGATCAACACCTCATAGGCGATCGCCACTTCGCTGAACGCCTCGTTGGAGCCGCCGGCGTCGGGATGAACATCCTTGACCTTGTTGCGATAGGCGGCGCGAATGTCGTCGCTGCTGGCGTCGGGCGCGATGCCGAGCACTTCGTAGAGATTCTTCATCCGGCCACATTAGAGCATGGCCCCGAAAAGTGGATCCCGACGTTCGCAAAAGATCATGCGCGAACACCAAAAGCCCGGCGCCGCCGGCCTTGGCACCGATCTTGCGTTGTCGACTCCAGCGACAATGAAGGAGATTCGTCATGTCCATGATCGATTTGAGTGCGAGTAGCCAGAGAGAACTAAATCCGGCGTTGCAACGGGCGTTGGGCGATCGCAGCGGGGCGGCGGACCTCGGTGGTTTCCTAGGCATGCTGGATTCGGCGACCGCCGTCGACAAGGAGGCGCCGGCAAATGCTGCCGGGGCCTCGGGCAATTTCGGTAGTGCGGAACCCGCGCAGACCCCGATCGGCTCGCCCGCCGCCGGGCCCGACGCGGCCGCGGCCGCAGCCGCAGCGGCATCAGCCGCTGCGGCAGCCGCAGCGGCCGCCGC
>NZ_JACABA010000009.1 GCF_013377015.1 Rhodopseudomonas sp.
TCCTCGACGTCGACCGTGTCCTCGAAATCGGAACCGCAAAATTGGCAGCATGACGCGCTGTTGTGAACGTGGCGTATCGAAAAGCAGGCGTTCATCCGGGCGCTGACAAAGCGAATAGAGGCAGAAAATGAAGACATGTCTGGTCGTTGACGACTCAAGCGTCATCCGAAAAGTCGCGCGGCGTATTCTGGAAGGCCTGGACTTCGAAATCATCGAAGCCGAGGACGGCGAAAAGGCGCTCGAAGTCTGCAAGCGCGGACTGCCCGACGCGGTGTTGCTGGACTGGAACATGCCGGTGATGGATGGCTATGAATTCCTGCGCAATCTGCGCCGGATGCCCGGCGGCGATCAGCCCAAAGTGGTGTTCTGCACCACCGAGAACGACGTCGCCCATATCGCGCGCGCGCTGCATGCCGGCGCCAACGAATACATCATGAAGCCGTTCGACAAGGACATCGTGACGGCGAAATTCCAGGAAGTCGGTCTGATCTAATCCAGGCTCCGTCCGGGAATCCCGACCGACGCCGCGTCGTTCGACGCGGCCGTGTGGTTATGAGTTGTTGTTGCGTTGGTGTATCATGAGTGTTGCTTTGGCGAGTGCTTCGACCGCGAGTCCGGCGCAGTATGAACCGTTACGGGTCATGGTGGTCGACGACTCCGTGGTGATACGCGGGTTGATTTCGCGCTGGATCGAAGCCGAGCCGGATATGGTGGTGGCGGCGTCGCTGCGCACCGGGCTTGACGCGGTCAACCAGGTCGAGCGCATCAATCCGGACGTCGCTGTGCTCGACATCGAGATGCCGGAGCTCGACGGCATCGCGGCGCTGCCGCAGTTGCTGGCGAAGAAGCGCAATCTGATCGTGATCATGGCCTCGACGCTGACGCGCCGCAACGCGGAGATCAGCTTCAAAGCGTTGTCGCTCGGCGCCGCCGACTACATTCCAAAACCGGAAAGCACCCGCGAGCCGGCTGCCGCCGACATCTTCAAGCATGATTTGTTGCAGAAGATCCGGCATCTCGGCGCTCGCGTTCGCCGCAAGACCTCGACCGCGAGCAGCGCGCCGGTGCCGTCGGCTCCCGACCGCGCCCGCGAAGTGAGCTACGTGGCGCCGCAGCCGGTCACGTCGGCTCCGCTGACGCGCCGCGCATTCGGCGTGGCCGCGCCGCGCGTCCTGCTGATCGGATCATCGACCGGCGGTCCACAGGCGCTGATGTCGCTCGTCAGTGAAATCGGCGCGGTGATTGACCGCTTCCCGGTGCTGATCACGCAGCATATGCCGCCAACCTTCACGACAATTCTCGCCGAGCACTTGGCTCGCTCCAGTCGTCGGCCAGCCCACGAGGGCATCGACGGTGAGGTCATCAAGGCCGGTCAGATCTATCTCGCGCCCGGCGGCAAGCACATGCGCATCGTGCGTCAGGGTGTCAACGCAGTAATCGCGCTCGACGACGGTCCGCCGGTCAATTTCTGCAAGCCGGCAGTCGACCCGTTGTTCATATCTGCGATCGATGTCTGGCAAGGCGCGATCCTGGCGGTGGTGTTGACCGGGATGGGCTCCGACGGCATGCGTGGCGGCAAGGACATCGTCGCCGCCGGCGGCAGCGTCATCGCTCAGGACGAGGCCTCCAGCGTGGTGTGGGGCATGCCGGGCGCCGCGGCGAATGCTGGCATCTGTGCTGCGATCCTGCCGTTGAATCAGATCGCGCCGAAACTGGTCCGGGTGTTTTCGGGAGATCGCACATGACGCCGCTCGACTACGATTATTTGCGGAAGCTGTTGAAGGAGCGCTCCGGTCTCGATCTGTCGCCCGACAAGCAATACTTGGTTGAAAGCCGGTTGCTGCCGATGGCGCGCCGTCTTGGCCTCGCCGGCATCCCCGACCTGGTCCAGAAGATGAAGGGCGGCGCCGAGCCGATCACCAAGGACGTGATCGAGGCGATGACCACCAACGAGACCTTCTTCTTCCGCGACAAGGTGCCGTTCGATCATCTGCGCGAGGAGATCCTGCCGGCGCTGCTGCAGGCGCGCGCGGCGCGGCGGTCATTGCGGATCTGGAGCGCGGCGTGCTCGACCGGGCAGGAGCCCTATTCGATCGCGATGTGCCTGAAGGAAGCCGGCGCCGCGTTGACCGGGTGGCGGGTCGAAATCGTCGCCACCGACCTGTCGCTGGGCGTGCTGGAGAAATCCAAGTCGGGTCTGTTCAGCCAGTTCGAGGTCCAGCGCGGCCTGCCGATCCAGTTGCTGATGAAATATTTCAAGCAGGCCGGCGAGGTCTGGGAGATCAATCCCGAGATCCGCGCCATGGTGCAGTTCCGCCAGCTCAATCTTCTGCAGGATTTCTCCCAGCTCGGCAGCTTCGACCTGATCTTCTGCCGCAATGTGCTGATCTATTTCGATCAGCCGACCAAGAGCGCGATCTTCGGCCGGCTGGCGCAGCGGCTCGAATCCGACGGCTATCTGGCGCTCGGCGCCGCCGAAACCGTGGTCGGCCTGACCGAGGCGTTCAAGCCGCACGCGTCGCGGCGCGGCATCTATCTGCCGAACAATGTACGCGCGCCGTCGATTGTGCCGGGGATCGCGCCGGTGCAGCTGACCACGCTTCGGGCTGGCTGAGCGAGATCTCAGGCCGGGTCGCCGCATCAACGCGGCGACTGCAATTCGCCGAAGCTTTTCCCAAACAAAAACCCCGCCATTTGCGGCGGGGTCCAGTCGGGAGGCGAGAGCCGGACCGGCTCTCCTTGAAACTTGTCAGGCCGGAATGCGGACTTCTTCCTCGTGCGGCTCGCGCAGCACGTAGCCGCGGCCCCACACCGTTTCGATGAAGTTGCGGCCGTCGGAGGCGTTGGCGAGCTTCTTGCGCAGCTTGCAGATGAAGACGTCGATGATCTTCAGCTCCGGCTCGTCCATGCCGCCGTAAAGGTGGTTGAGGAACATTTCCTTGGTCAGCGTGGTGCCCTTGCGCAAGCTGAGCAGCTCCAGCATCTGATATTCCTTGCCGGTCAGATGCACGCGCTGGCCGCCGACTTCGACGGTCTTGGTATCGAGATTGACGACGAGATCGCCGGTCTGGATCACCGACTGGGCATGGCCCTTGGAGCGCCGCACGATGGCGTGGATGCGGGCGACCAGTTCGTCCTTGTGGAAGGGCTTGGTCATGTAGTCGTCGGCGCCGACACCGAGACCCTTGACCTTGTCCTCGATGCCGGCAAGGCCGGAGAGGATCAGAATCGGGGTTTTGATCTTGGAAACGCGCAGCTGCT
The DNA here is from genome assembly GCF_013377015.1 of Rhodopseudomonas sp. Taxonomy (GTDB): domain Bacteria; phylum Pseudomonadota; class Alphaproteobacteria; order Rhizobiales; family Xanthobacteraceae; genus JARJEH01. The sequence continues at coordinate 3,262 of NZ_JACABA010000009.1, forward strand.
TGAGAACATCGTAGCCGGACATGTCCGGAAGGTTCAGATCGAGCAGGATAATATCGTAATCGTAGAGTTTTCCGAGGTCGACGCCCTCTTCGCCGAGGTCCGTCGTGTAGACATTGAAGCTCTCGGATTTGAGCATCAACTCGATCGACTGCGCGGTGGCGCTGTCATCTTCTATCAGCAATACGCGCATGCCAGTCCCCTATAGTCGCCGCTCGGGCGTCAGGCGTCCGCACTACCGGCGGCACTGGAAACGCCTCTGAACAACTGATTCGGATCCTGACCACATATGGTTAACAAAACCTGATTCCCGTCCGCAAGCTCTATCCGTGCAATTTTTGTCGAATCGCCATAAGATGTTGCGTAGAAGCAGCTTTTTGTCACCCTATCTGTTCAAGTTCCACATTAAGAGGCGGGCCTAACCGACTCTCGCGATTCGCACCTTCGTTCTGATGGGCGAACGCCTTCAGCCACCAAAGACAGTGACGTAATGATTAACGATGCGGGTAAACACCAAGTTAAGAGCGACCCGGCGCGACGAGGAAACTTAAGGTTTTCACAATGAAAGCGCTGGCGGAGCAAATCGGCGACATCGACGGCGTCAACATTTATGGCCGCGTGGTCGGCGTGCGCGGTCTCATGGTGGAGATCGCGGGTCCGATCCATGCGATGTCGGTCGGCGCGCGGATCGTGGTCGAGACTGGCGGCAACCGCGTGATCCCCTGCGAAGTGATCGGTTTCACCGGCAACAACGCGGTGGTGATGCCGTTTGCTGGCCTCGACGGCGTCCGCCGCGGCTGCCGCGCGGTAATCGCCAACGCCGCGGCGCAGGTGCGGCCGTCGTCGTCCTGGCTCGGCCGTGTGCTCAATGCGATGGGGGAACCGATCGACGGCAAGGGACCGCTTGCGCAGGGGCCATCGCCGATGTCGTACCGCAATTCGCCGCCGCCGGCGCATTCGCGCAAGCGGGTCGGCGTCCCGCTCGATCTCGGCGTCCGCGCTTTAAATACGTTCCTGACCTGCTGCAAGGGCCAGCGTATGGGCATCTTCGCCGGCTCCGGCGTCGGCAAGTCGGTGCTGCTGTCGATGCTGGCGCGCAATGTCGATGCCGACGTCTCGGTGATCGGCCTGGTCGGCGAGCGCGGCCGCGAGGTCCAGGAGTTCCTGCAGGACGATCTCGGCGACGAGGGGCTGGCGCGCTCGGTGGTGGTAGTGGCGACCTCCGACGAGCCGGCCTTGATGCGGCGGCAGGCGGCCTACCTGACACTGGCGATAGCGGAATACTTCCGCGACGACGGCAAGGACGTCATGTGCATGATGGACTCGGTGACGCGCTTCGCAATGGCGCAGCGCGAGATCGGTTTGTCCGCCGGCGAGCCGCCGACCGCCAAGGGCTACACGCCGACGGTGTTCACCGAATTGCCGAAGCTGCTGGAGCGCGCCGGCCCGGGGCTGGGGGAGGGCACCATCACCGGGATCTTCACGGTGCTGGTCGATGGCGACGACCACAATGAGCCGGTGGCCGACGCGGTCCGCGGCATTCTCGATGGCCACATCGTGATGGAGCGCGCGATCGCCGAACGCGGACGCTACCCCGCGATCAACGTGCTGAAGTCGGTGTCGCGGACGATGCCGAAGGCATGCGATCCCGCCTATCTGCCGATCATCAGGCGCGGGCGGCAGATCATGGGCACCTATGCGGACATGGAAGAACTGATCCGGCTCGGCGCCTATCGTGCGGGTTCCAGCGCCGAAGTCGACGAGGCGATCAGGTTGCACGAGCCGCTGGAGAATTTTCTGCGCCAGGGCAAGGACGAGGCCACCGCGCTGCAGGCCGGCTACGCCCAACTCGAGCAGATCCTTGGCGGCTTGGAAACGGAAAGCTAACTTTGTCCGGCCATTATGCTTGTTACATGAATCGCTTGGCCGGTTGGACCCGTTCGGGATGCCGGCATTGTCCCGCGTTGATTTGGGACTTCTGGGGAGTACGAGTCGATGAAGTCACGTGAAACGCTGATCCGGCTGAAGAAATTTCAGGTCGACGAGAAGCGCAGGAGAGTGGCGCAGATCGAAGGCATGATCGCGGATTTCCAGCGCATGTCGGTCGATCTGGAACGCGAGATCCAGAACGAGCAGGACCGCGCTGGAATCAACGATCCCACTCACTTCGCCTATCCGACCTACGCCAAGGCGGCGATTCAGCGTCGCGAGAACCTGACCCGTTCCGCCGATGAGTTGCGGATCCAGCTCGAGGATGCTCGCTCCTTGCTGTCCGAAGCCTTCGATGAGTTGAAGAAGGTCGAACTGCTCGATGAACGCGATCAGGCGCGCGAACGCGCCGAGGAAAGCGCCCGCGAACAGGCCGATCTCGACAGCATCGGCCTGATGCGCGCCCGGATCGGCGTTGTCGCCTGACCGACCAGCGCCGAATCTGCGACTTTCGGCTGATCGCAGTGCTCAAGACTATCCAACCCGGGCTGATCTGGCCCGGGTTTTCCTTGTCCGGCTTGCACAAGCTGCTCCCGGTGACTTGGTGGATTGTCCGCTCGCAGGGTATGCTAGGGATCACAGCCGGCCGTTTTGGCTGGGTACAGTGGCGGTCGGGTATCGCCAAGTTTGGGGACTTTGAATGCTGACGCCGGCTGAGTTGGTCTGGCTGATCGCCGCCGTTGCGAAGGGGGATCAAGCCGCGTTCGAGCGGCTGTATGTCGCCACCCGGGCGAAACTCTTCGGCGTGGTGCTGCGTATCTTGCGGCGACAGGATCTCGCGGAGGAGGTCATCCAGGAGGCCTACGTCAAGATCTGGAACAGCGCCGGACAGTTCAATCCCGGCGTGGCCTCACCGATCACCTGGATGGCGTCGATTGCGCGCAATCGCGCGATCGATGTGGTCCGCAAACGTAGCGAGGTTTCGATCGAGGAGGAGCCCTCCGCGCTGGAAGTCGCGGCCGACACGCCCGATCCGTTGGCGCGCAGGGAAATGACGGAAGAGTTGAAGCGCCTGCTCGAATGCGTCGGTCGTTTGGAACCGGAGCGGCAGAAGCTCGTGCTGCTTGCTTACTACAATGGTTGGAGTCGCGAACAATTGGCGGCGAAATTCGACGCGCCCGTCAATACGGTGAAGACATGGCTGCGCCGCAGCATGTTGGACATCAGGGAGTGTTTGGGATTGGTATGATGGCCTACAGCGAAGACCACATCGCGCTCGCCGCGGAATACGCACTCGGCACGCTCGATGCCGAGGAGCGGGTGCAGGTGGAGGCCATGATGTCCGTCGATGCGGATTTCAAGGCGATGGTCGAGGCGTGGGAATACAGGCTCGGTCCGCTCAATCAGATGGTCGGTTCGGTCGAGCCGCCCGCGGAATTGTGGGATCGGATCAAGGCTGCGATCGGACATTCCGGCGAGCAGCAGGCATTCTCAATTCCGCTCGCCGCAGCACCGCCGCCAGAGCCGCCGGTCGCGGAGTCGGGCCTCAGCCCGGAATCGATGCGGGTGGTCAGGTTCGCAAAACAGACTTACGTCTGGAAGCGGCTTGCCGTTACGTCGATGGCGATCGCGGCGTCGCTGTTCGCGATCATCGCCGTTCAGCTCTATCAGCCCGACATACTGCCCGACACGTTGCGTCCGAAAATCCGCACCCAGGTCGTTGAAGTGCAAGCGCCCCCGGCGCCGACACCGGCGCAGTTTGTCGCGGTGCTGCAAAAGGACGGCGGCTCGCCGGCGTTCATTCTCACAGTCGATGCCGGAACCAAGAATTTCACCGTGCGCAGGGTGGCGGCGACTCCGGAGCCGGGCAGGAGCTACGAACTTTGGCTGGTGTCCGACAAGCTGCAGAAGCCGCGCTCGCTTGGCGTGATCGGCAGCAAGGATTTTACTGTGCGGCCTGAACTCGCGGCCTACGACACTGACATCGTCAACAAGGCGACCTATGCGGTGACGGTCGAACCCGAAGGCGGATCGCCGACCGGGGTGGCGACCGGACCGATCGTCTTCACCGGCAAACTGATCGAGAGCGTACCGCCCGCGCCGCGCTGAACTGAAAAAGAAAAACGCCCGTGGGGAGCGGGCGTTTTTCCTCGTCATCCACTTGGGGGAGTGGAGCCTTTCGGCATACTCACACGGCGACTTGAGGGGCTGGTCAAGTGCCGCGTGATCTCGAAAATTCCTAGCGCACGACCGTTACGCCCGAACTAGTGATAGCCATCGGCTGACCGGCTTTGATCACGCGCGCAGTCTGGCTGAACCCGTCATTCGCATTCATCCGGGCAGAGATGCCAAACCCAGCCACCGCGATACCGGCGACGAGAGCGACCACCACGATCTTCAGGTGGGTCGTCCGATCCGCGCTGTAAATCGAATGGTTCATGGCAAAGCCTCCTCGTGTCTTCTCCGCCCTCAGAATTGGGTCGCTGCAATCCAGAGGCAGGTTCAACAACTCATGGCCAGTAACGTAGGGAATCACGCTTCGGTTCCTTAGAGGCGATCACAAGGCAGTGAAAAGACTTGAAGCGATGCGAGGTGGATTTTCACTGGGGTCGTCGACCTTTGGAATTGTTCTTCAATGTCAATTTGTTGCCCGGCTTGGCTGCAATCACGCGGGCGCGCTGCCGCCGCTCGTCGATCGCAAAAATCGCTTGTCTGTGACCGAAATGTCGCGCCTTCAAAGTGGCAATCAGACACTTCCGACGGTCTTCAATCGGGCGCGGGGATGGATTTCCGCCTGCGACAGTACCGTGGTCTGCGCCCTGAAACGCTCCACCAGCGAGCGCACGAACGGCCGGATCGACGCCGATGTCACCAGCACCGGGGCCTCGCCTTCGCGGGCGGCCTGTTCGAATTTGTCGCGCACCGTGGTCATGAATTCGGACAGCTTGGACGGCTGCATCGCCAGGCTGCGATCTTCGCCCTGGCCGATGATGGATTCGGCGAATGCTTGCTCCCATTTCGCCGACAGCGCGATCAGCGGCAGGTAGCCGTTCATCGAGGTGTTTTGCGCGCAGATCTGGCGCGCCAGCCGGGCCCGGACGTGTTCGACGATGGTCGACGGGTTGCGCGAGATCGCGATCGCGTCGGCCACGCCTTCCAGAATGGTCGAGAGGTCGCGGATCGAGATCCGTTCGGCGAGCAGTAATTGCAGCACCCGCTGGATTCCCGACACGGTGATCTGCGCCGGCACGATGTCCTTGACCAGTTCGCCCTGTTCCTTCGGCAGATCCTTCAGCAGCTTCTGGGTTTCGCCATAGGACAACAGGTCCGACATGTTGTTCTTCAACAGCTCGGTCAGATGCGTTGACAGCACCGTCGCGGCGTCGACCACGGTGTAGCCCTTCATCGTCGCTTCTTCCTTCAGGCTGGCGTCGACCCAGGTGGCCGGCAGTCCGAAGGTCGGCTCGATGGTGTGGATGCCGGGCACCGTCACCTGATTGCCGCCGGGGTCCATGACCATGAACTGGTTCGGCCAGATCCGGCCCTGGCCGGCGTCGACCTCCTTGATCTTGATGACGTAGGTGTTGGCTTCGAGCTGCACATTGTCGAGGATCCGCACCGCCGGCATCACAAAGCCCATCTCGACCGCGAGCGAGCGGCGCAGCGCCTTGATCTGCTCGGTCAGGCGGTCGGTGCCGTCCGGGCCGTTGACCAGCGGCAGCAGCGCATAGCCAAGCTCGATCTTCAGATCGTCGATCTTTAGCGACGCCGCAATCGGTTCGTCGGCCTCCGCGGCGGCAGCTGCGGCCGCGGCCGGCGCAGCGGCTGCGGTGGCCGCGGCGGCGGAGGCGATGCCGTTGCGCTTGCCCGCCGATATCGCCAGCGCCGCCGCGCCGCCGCCCAGCATCAGGAACGGGATCATCGGAATCCCCGGCAGCATCGCCAGCACCAGCATCACGCCGGCGGACATCCCGAGCGCCTGCGGATAGCCGGACAGCTGCTTCATCAGCGCCTTGTCGGCGGCGCCGGAGACACCCGCTTTCGACACCAACAGGCCGGCGGCGGTCGAGACGATCAGCGCCGGCACCTGGGTGACGAGGCCGTCGCCGACGGTCAACAGTGTGTAGGTCCGCGCCGCCTCGGTGAAGCTGAGGCCCTGCTGGGCGACGCCGATGATGATGCCGCCGATCACGTTGATGAACACGACGAGCAGGCCGGCGATGGCGTCGCCGCGGACGAATTTCGAGGCGCCGTCCATCGCGCCGAAGAAGCCGCTTTCGTCCTCGAGGTCCTTGCGGCGTTTCTTGGCGGTGGCTTCGTCGATCAGGCCGGCGCCAAGGTCGGCGTCGATCGCCATCTGCTTGCCGGGCATGGCGTCGAGGTGGAACCGCGCCGCGACTTCCGCAATGCGCCCCGAACCCTTGGTGATGACCACGAAATTCACGATCACCAGGATCGCGAACACGATGATGCCGATGACGAAATTGCCGCCCATCACGAAATTGCCGAACGCCTCGATGACGTGGCCGGCGGCGGCGGTGCCTTCATGGCCCTTCGACAGGATCAATCGGGTCGAGGCCATGTTCAGCGACAGCCGCAGCATCGTCGAGATCAGCAGGATGGTCGGAAATGACGAGAATTCCAGCGGCGCCTGGATGAACAGCGCCGTCATCAGGATCAGGATCGACAGGGTGATCGAGATCGCGAGGAACAGATCCAGCACGATCGAGGGCAGTGGCAGGATCAAGACCACCAGGATGGTCAGCACCCCGAACGCCAGCGCGAGATCGCCGCGCCTCAGGATCTTGCCGATTTCGCTCAGGCTGGGAATGCCGTTTCCCGCAACCTGGCCCACAGTCGTATCCGACATCGTCGCCGCTTTCCCCCGCGTTTGTCGTTCGCGGGTGCCAAACGCCTGCGCGGTGGCCGAACGGCCACCGGCTCGCAACTGAGGCACCGCACTGGCGTCCACGGGCACTCCCCCCGTTTTACGCGGCCGACGACACTCAAAAGCACTCGGCAAAATTTGCCCAGCTTATGGTTAGCAAAGGGTTAACGAGCGGCGGTGCGGTTGCCGATTGATCCAGCTCCGGGCGGCTTTGGCGTGTCGCCCTTGACGCCGGCGCCGACGCTGGCGAAATTGGCCCTGGGCGGAAACAAATTCCAAGAAAATCAAAGAAAATAAAATAAATGACCACATTCGTTCTGGATTCTCGCGCGGCGTGGGGCAGGCTGACCCTCGCTTTGTTGATCGGTTCGATCGGCAGCGTGGGGATGTGGTCGGTGGTGGTGGTGCTGCCGGTGGTGCAGACCGAATTCGCCGCCAGCCGCGGCGGCGCCTCGCTGGCCTTCACCCTGGCGATGCTCGGATTTGGCCTCGGCGGCGTCGCGACCGGGAAGCTGACCGACCGCTTCGGCATCGTCACTGCAATCAGCCTTGGCATCGCGGTCGAGGCGCTGGGCTACGTTGGGGCCGGGCTGTCGACCACGCTGTGGCAGTTCACGCTGGTGCATTTCGTGATCGGCGCGGGGGCATCGGCGACCTTCGGTCCCTTAATGGCAGAGGCGTCGCACTGGTTCGATCGCTACCGCGGGCTGGCGGTGACGATCGCGGCGAGCGGAAACTACGTCGGCGGCACGATCTGGCCGCCGCTGGTCAATTGGGGCACGCAGGCGATCGGCTGGCGATCGACCCACCTGGCGATCGGAGCATTCTGCGCGGTGACGATGACGGCGGTGGTGCTGCTGCTGCGCGCGCGGATGGGCGGCGAGACCCAGCGCAGCCATGTCAACGCCCCGCCGCCGCGGATCGATCTGCAGATCAACACCAATGCGCTGACGGCGCTGCTCTGCGTCGCCGCCATTGCCTGCTGCGTGGCGATGGCGATGCCGCAGGTCCACATCGTCGCCTATTGCGGCGACCTCGGCTACGGTGTGGCGCGCGGCGCCGAGATGCTGTCGCTGATGCTGGCTTTCGGAATTGTCAGCCGTATAGGCTCCGGGTTTCTCGCCGACCGCATCGGCGGGATCCCGACCTTGCTGATTGGCTCGGTGGCGCAGGGCTTCGCGCTGCTGTTCTATCTATTCTTCGACGGGCTGTCGTCGCTGTACATCATCTCGGCGATGTTCGGACTGTTCCAGGGCGGCATCGTGCCGAGCTACGCCATCATTGTGCGCGAGTCGATGCCGGCGCGCGAAGCCGCCACCCGCGTCGGCATCGTGATCCTGGCGTCGGTGTTCGGGATGTCGTTCGGCGGCTACATCTCCGGCGTGATCTTCGACAGCACCGGCTCCTACGCCGCCGCCTTCGTCAACGGCCTGGCCTGGAACGCCGTCAACGTCACGATCATGGTGGGGCTGCTGTTGCGGGCGCGCCGGCGTCTGGCGCTGGCTTGAATCGTTGAGCCGGGTGCGTCGATGGTTCTTGCTGGCCTCGCACCAAACGTCGCCGCCGGAACGTATCGATTGCCGTGCCGCGGCTGCCATTGTAAGGGGTGTCGGCACCGTCCGTCGCTCGCGCGACCAGTGGCGGGGCCTGTAGCTCAATGGTTAGAGCCGGCCGCTCATAACGGTCTGGTTGCAGGTTCGAGTCCTGCCGGGCCCACCAACTCATTCAACTCATCAGCAGCATGGTCGCTAACAAGTCTTGAATTGTCGCATGCGCGGCCGACGACTCTGACGAGACGTCAGCCTCAGCCCTTGGGCTCCCGCGCCAGCCGTTCGAAAATCGCCACCACTTCGGCTTCGGTGGCGCGGTCGACCGCGCCGGCTTTGACGTCGGCCTGGGTCCACATCCAGGAGCGCGCCGGGTCGTCGCGCATCGCCCAGTCCGGAAACAGCCGCTCGGTCACCTCGCGCCGGCTCAGCAGCCTGACTTCGAGATGGCGATTGTCCTTGGCGATCCGCCGATAGGCGCCGTCGACGGCGTCCTGCGGCCCCTCCAGCAGTTGCAGATACAGATCGGCGCGGCAGATCAGGGCGCCGGTGATGTCGTCGCGTTCGTTGCAGCGTCGCGCATCCATCAGGATGGCGTTCAGCATCGCATTGTCGAAGCCGAACGGCCGTGAGGCGTAGATCAACTGGATCATCGGCATCGCAACATCCCTTGTGCTGGATTGGCCTGCGCGCGCAGGCGAGAGGCGGGTGCCAAATCCTCGCATGCGGGCGGCATTGACGCCAATCCAAAGTGAAGCGCGCGGGCGGCGCCGCAGACCGGGCCGACCCGATCGGCCGCCGGGATCAAGGCGGCCGGCCTGGCCGCGACAGGCGGCGCCTAGCTGGCACAGCCCAGCGGGTCAGCCGAGGGCGTAACCCGCTGCCTGGTCCGGGATTTGCCGATTGACGCGCACGGCCGGTCGCTGCAAGTCCGGTGGCGCGCAGAACGCGGCGATTGGTCGGCAATGCGTCCTATGCCAAGTTGGTCGACAACGAATCCCTGCCGCCGGACAGAACTGGAGCTTCCTGAATGAAATTGGCAACCCTTCGCCGCGGCGGACGCGACGGCACCCTGGTCGTGGTCGACCGCGACCTCAAGCGCGCTTTGCCGGTGCCGGAGATCGCCGCGACGCTACAGCGTGCGCTCGATGATTGGGATCGGCTGCACCCAGCGCTCGAGAAGGTCTCTCGATCGCTGAATGCCGGCGAGGTCGCTGGCGCGCTGCCGTTTGCGAGCCAGGATGTGGCGGCGCCGCTGCCGCGGGCCTATCAATGGTGCGACGGCTCAGCCTATCTGTCGCACGCCGAACTGGTGCGCAAGGCGCGCAAGGCCGAGATGCCGCAAAGCCTGTATTCCGATCCGCTGGTTTATCAGGGCGGCTCGGATGTCATGCTCGGCGCCAGGGACGACATCAGGATCGCCGACGAGACCTGGGGCATCGATCTGGAGGCCGAGATCGCGGTGGTGACCGCGGATGTGCCGATGGGGACGTCGGTGGCCGCGGCCGGGACCTATATTCGGCTGGTGATGCTGGTGAACGACGTCAGCCTGCGCAACCTGATCCCGTCGGAACTGGCCAAACAGTTCGGCTTCTTTCAATCGAAGCCGCCGACCGCGTTCTCGCCAGTTGCGGTGACGCCCGACGAGTTGGGCGAGGCGTGGGACGGCCGCAAGCTGTCGCTGCCCCTGATCAGTCATGTCAATGGTCGGCTGCTCGGCAGCCCCAATGCCGGCGTCGACCTCGATTTCGATTTTCCGCAGCTGATCGCCCATGTGAGCCGCACCCGCCCCCTGGGCGCCGGCGCCATCGTCGGCTCTGGCACCGTCGCCAACCGCGATCCGGCGGCGGGCTCGTCATGCCTCGCCGAGCGCCGCATGCTGGAAATCATTGCCGATGGCGAACCGAAGACGCCGTTTCTGGCGTTCGGCGACAGCGTCCGGATCGAGATGCTGGACCAGCAGGGGCATTCGATCTTCGGCGCGATCGAACAGACGGTGAAGCGCTACGTGCCGCCATCCGCCTGAGACAACTATACGGCTGGCGCCCGTCCCTGCCGAGATCGCGAGCGATCGCGTCTCGCCACGGATCGGTGTCGCGTGCCGCTTCGATCGATGCGTCGCGTAGAGATCAGTTGCAGGGATGCGGGCGGCCGTCCTGGCCGCGATAGGCCGCGGCGCTTTGCTTGCACAGCCTGCTGAGCGGTCCGTCGTAGTAAGCGAAGGTCGCGCCGGGCCAGACCGGCGGGCCGTAATTGTGGGAATAGAGCGATCCGTCATGCCGATGGTGCGCGCGCGCGGCATGTTTGTAAGGGCGCGCGACGGCAGGCACCGCCACGGCCAACGACAGAATCGCCACCGCCGCCAACAGCTTGAAATTTGTCACGCCTGCTTCTCCCATCGTGCCTCGGCCCTCGGCGAAGTCGCCGGCCAGATTCGTGGCTCGCAAAATAGCAAGATAGGCTCGAGTTTACGAGGTCGGATTCACCAGCGCTTCAATCATCGGGAACAACTCTGGAGGGCGCCATTAGCAACAGGTGCTGCCATGTTTCTCGTCACGGTCATTCTTGCGATAGCGGCCGGGGTATTCTATGGAGCCGGCGACAACACCGGGCCTTGGGCCGACCAGATCTGTCGCTACGGCGACGTGTTCTGCCAGCATCCGTCCTGGCTCGGGATCGCTGCTATGCTATCCCTGATCTGGGCTTTGTTCCTTAAGGTTGATCGTATTTGACCGCCGCGGTTCCGCACTCCCGGGGCCATTTGGTGCCGGATTTGATTGCTTTACGCGCCTCAACTGACTAAAAGCCCTCATCTGGTAGGAGCGATACGATGGCGCATAATTATGCAATCGACGATGACGTCCGTCACCTGCGACAGGGGCCTCAGGGCCGTGCCGGGATTCAGCAACCGAGCGTCTATACGATCATCACCTGCCTGCCGATCGAGGCCGACGGCCGACCCCGCTACCGCATCAAGAGCAAGACCGAAAACGTCGAGCGCGTGGTAACTGAGGACCAGATCAGCCGTTTGGGCTGATTTCCGGCGTTTTTCCGTCAGAGAGCCGCGTCAGCGGCCGATCCAGCGACAAATCCTGACAACCGGCGAGGCGCTCGACCTCGGCGGCGATCGCTTCCGCATGGGCGTGATGCGCCATGTGACCGGCGCCCGCCAGCCGCAGCAGCCGCGCCCGCGGCAGCGCCGCCGCCAGCGCCTCGGCATGGATCGCGGGCGGGACCACCGGATCGGCCTCGCCTGCGACAATCGTGGTCGGAACCGAGATTGCGCTATAGCGCGGCACATGCGCGATCAATTGGTCCCGCAAACCGGAATATTCCCGCAAACTGGCGGCGAAACGCCCCGGCATCAACGCCAGGCCGAGTCGGCTGCGCTCCGGATAACCGGGCGGCGGCGTCTCGGGCCGAAAAATCCGGGCCGTTAGTCGCCCGATCATCGCCAGCGACAGCGGTGCCAGCAACGTATAGGTCATCAATGGCCCGATCAGCACCTCGGCGACGCGCTGGAACCAGGGCAGCCCGCCGGGCCGGGGATGGCTGGTCGGATTGATCAAAACCAGCCCGGAGACCGCCTCCGGATCGTCCAGCGCGTAACGCAGCGCGATCAGACCGCCGAACGAATGCCCGACCACGATCAGCGGCCCCGTTTCCAGGCTCTGCGCCAGGCCGCGGATCAACTCCACCTGGTAAGCCGGTGAGGATATGTCGCCGGGGCCGGTGGCGCTGAAACCCTGCCCGGGCCGGTCGGGGATGATGACCCGGAGCCGCCGCGCCAACCGGTCGCCTAGCGCCGTCCGCATGTCGTCCAGGCACAGATTGGCGCCATGCAACAACAGCACGGCCGGTAGGGCGGTCTCCGATGGATTTGCCGCCGCCAGATTGACAACGTGCAGACGGACGCCATCGACCGTGATAAAGATCCCGCGCGGCGGATAACGCGCCTCGAGCACAAGGTTCAGCAGCCACGACGTCGCAGCCGCGGCGGCCAGGGCGGCCATCAACGCGAAGACGACGAGCAGACCTGTCATCATCGGGATCACCGCGACGTTTTCAGCAGCGAACAGCTTCCGCCACTCGACCGAAAATGCCGTTGCGCGCCTCGCCGCGCAATTGATCTTTCGCAATGGTGCGGTAGGGCTTCGGGACTAGGCAGCGATTTGCCCATTTGATGGATCGTCATGGATAGCAAGACCAATCAGCCCGACCACGCGATCGAAGCCCCACAGCCGGCGTCCCGGCTCGCGCGCGCGGCCGGCGCGGCATGGCAGCACAAATGGTCCGTGCTCGGCATCGTTCTTGTGCTGGTGGCGACGGCGCTCGGCATCGCGCGCCTGGTGCTCGGCCCCGAAATCGTCGTCGTTCCGGTGCTGCGCGGCGATCTGGTGCAGACCGTGGTGGCCAGCGGACATATCGAGACACCGTATCGCGTCGAGATCGCCAGCCAGATCACCGGCACCGTCGAAGAGGTGCTGGTGCAGGAAGGCGAAGTGGTCAAGCAGGGCCAGAAGCTGATCGCGATCGAGGACAGTGAATTGCAGGCCGCGGTGGTGCAGAACGAAGGCGCGGTGGCGCAGGCCGAGGCCCGGGTCCGGCAGCTGCACGAACTGACCAAACCGGCCGCGGATCAGGCGCTGGTGCAGGCGCAGGCCAATTTGGTCAATGCACAGGCCGCCTATGACCGCGCCGAGAAGCTCGCCCGCGACGGCTACGGCACCCGCGCGACGCTCGACGACGCCACCAAGAATCTCGATGTCGCGCGCACCCAGGTGCGCACCGCGGAATTGCAGGTGTTCACCTCGAGCCCGACCGGCAGCGATTATGTGATGGCGGAGACCCAGCTCAGCCAGGCCCGCGCCAATCTCAATACAGCGCGCTCGCGGCTCGCCTACTGCACCATCACCGCGCCGCGTGACGGCGTGTTGATCACCCGCAATGTCGAACGCGGCACCGTGGTGCAGCCCGGCAAGGCGCTGTTGGTGCTGGCGCCGGCCGGCGGCACTCAGGTCGTGGTGCAGATCGACGAGAAGAATCTCGGCATGCTGACGCTGGGCCAGAAGGCATTGGCGTCGGCCGATGCCTATCCCGACCAGCGCTTTGCCGCGGTGGTGAGCTACATCAATCCGTCGGTCGACATCAGCCGCGCCTCGGTGCAGGTCAAGCTGGCGGTGGCGGAGCCGCCGAACTATCTGCGCCAGGACATGACGGTGTCGGTCGATATCGAGGTGGCGCGGCGCGCCAACGCGGTGGTGGTGCCAGCGCGCGCGGTTCACGATGTCGGTGGCGGCGCGCCGTGGGTGCTCAAGGCCAACGGCGGACGGGCGCATCAGCAAGCGGTCAAGCTCGGCTTGCGCGGCACCGGCCAGTACGAGGTGCTGGACGGCTTGCAGCCGGGTGACGTGGTGATTCCGTCGACCGCCGGCGTCAAGGTCGGGCAGCGCATCCGGACCGTCACGCCATGAACAGGTGGCTGCCATTCGAGTGGATCGCCGCCGTTCGCTTCCTGCTCGAAGGCCTGTTGCAGACCCTGGTCATTCTCGGCGGCATCGCCATCGGCGTCGGCGTCATCGTGTTCATGTCGGCGATGCTGGCTGGCCTGCAGGCGAATTTCATCAAGCGGGTGCTGACCTCGCAACCGCAGATCCAGCTGATCCCGCTGGATCAGGTGGCGCGGCCGCTGCGCAACGCCAAGGGCACGATCGAGGCGCCGATCGTGCAGCGTCCGACCCAGCGGGTGCTGTCGATCGATCAATGGCAGAAAATCCGCGACGAGATGCAGGCGCGGCCCGATGTCGTCACCGTCGCGCCGACCGCGTCCGGCTCCGGCCTGGCGCTGCGCGGCGACGCCAACCGCGCGATCACGCTGACCGGGATGGAGCCCGAGAACTATTTCAACATCGTGCGCGTGCCGGACTATATCGTGGCCGGCGACGCCCAGGTGACCAGCGAAGGCATCCTGGTCGGCACCGAACTCGCCAACAATCTCGGTGCCTCGCTCGGCGACAAGATCAACGTCACCACCGCGCAGGGCGGCAACCGGATTCTCACCATCACGGGCATCTTCGACCTCGGCAACAAGGGCGCCAACCAGCGCTCGACCTTCGTCACGCTGCGCACCGCGCAGAGCCTGCTCGGGCTGATCGGCGGCGTCACCACCCTCGATCTTACCGTGACCGACATTTACGCCGCCGAGAACATCGCGCGCGACATTCAGGCGTCGCATCCGGTCGAGGCCGACAGCTGGATCAAGACCAACGCGCAGTTTTTCACCGCGGTGCAGGCACAGCAGAACTCCAATACGCTGATCCGCGCCTTCGTCGGACTCTCGGTAGCGTTCGGCATCGCCGCGGTGCTGATCGTGTCGGTGATCCAGCGCTCGAAGGATATCGGCATTTTGCGTGCGATGGGCACCAAGCGCGAACAGATCCTGCGCGTCTTCCTGATCCAGGGCGGAATCCTCGGCTTTCTTGGTTCGCTGGTCGGTTCCGTGTTGGGAGCGGGTGCGCTGATTCTTTGGCACAGTGTTGCCCGCCAGGTCGACGGCAGCGAATTGTTTCCGCTGATCATCGAAAGCCAACTGTTCGTGTATTCCGCGGCGCTGGCGACTCTCACCGGGGTGATTGCGGCGATTGCACCGGCGCTGCGCGCGGCGCGACTTGATCCAGTGGTGGCGATCCGTGGCTGAGGTTCTCAAGCTCGAGCAGATCAAGAAATCCTACAACCTCGGGACCGCGGTCGAGACCGAAGTGCTGCACGGCATCGATCTCTCGATGCAATCGGGCGATTTCCTAGCGCTGATGGGGCCGTCTGGTTCGGGCAAGAGCACACTCTTGAACATCATCGGCCTCCTGGACCGGCCGACCTCCGGCCGCTTGCTGATCAACGCTCAGGATACCGGCCGGCTTGGTGACGCCGCGCTGACCCGGCTGCGCGGCGAGACTATCGGCTTCATTTTCCAGTATCATTATTTGATTTCGGCATTTACCGCGCATGAGAACGTGATGATGCCGATGCTGGTCGATCGCGGCCACCCCGACGCCGAGATGGCAAAGCGCGCGGACGTGCTGCTCGAACGGGTGGGCCTCAGCCGCTGGCGCAACAACAACGCGATGAACATGTCCGGCGGCCAGCAGCAACGGGTGGCGATCGCCCGCGCGCTGGCGATGAACCCGGATCTGGTGCTGGCCGACGAGCCAACCGGCAATCTCGATACCAAATCGGCCAACGCGGTGTTCGAGCTGATGCGCGAAATCAACCGCGAGCGCGGCACCACGTTCCTGCTGGTGACGCACAACGACGATCTCGCCAAGCGATGCGACCGGATCGTTCAGGTGGTGGACGGCAGCTTGGCGACCTGAGAAATCGTATCACGCCGCTGGAACCCGAATAGCGCAAACTTGTTGGTGATGATGCGGCCGCGCCGCGGCCCGATCAAAGAGAGCGCCTGAAGATGCACATGTCGAATGAAGGCCTTCTGGTCACGCTGGTGGTCGGGCTCATCGCCGGTTGGCTCGCCGGTCAGATCGTGCGTGGCACCGGATTTGGACTGATCGGCGATCTCATCGTCGGAGTTCTCGGCGCGTTCTTTGGCAGTTGGCTGTTTCCGCAGCTCGGGATTCACCTCGGCGTCGGGATCGTGTCGGCCATCATCAACGCCACCCTCGGCGCGGTGATCCTGCTGCTGATCGTGCGGCTGGTGCGCGGCGGAGGCGGATGGGGCTGGCGACGACGCGGCTTCTAAACGAAGTCATCATTCCACGGCCCGCGCCCCGGAATTATATTGCAAGTTGGCGTGGCCGGGCTTGTCCCGGCCATCGCTGTTGCTGAAGGTCTGCCCGATCAGACGATCTGCGGCGAGGCCTTGTCGGTCACCTTGAAGTACTTCCTGGCATAGGCGACGATCTGGCCGTCGCTGGGATGGTCGACGGTTTCGACCCCGGCAATCAGGCTGATCAGCTTCGGCTGGTGGCTGTGGATGAATTTGACCAGTTCGGTTTTCGCGCCGCCTGGGCCGACAATCAGAACTGCACCGGCATCGGAGATCGCTTCAACCGCGGCCCTGAGATAGTTTTGATCCTCCGCAGCATGCCCGCTGCCGATCGAATTCGCCTTGTGGTGGACGTGTCGGGTCGGATTGTCCGGATGCACGACCATGCGTTCAACTTCGCTCGGATTGAAGTGGAAAATCCGAGCTTCCTTGTGGTCGATCCAGATTACGGCATGAAAATGGTGGCTGGTCATCTGATAGTCCTTTCTGGCGCGGCGCATTGGAGCCGGAGCGAGATTGCGGATGGCTGACGGTGGCGCGGACAAGCCTCTGCGATCAAACGCCCCGGATGTTCGCGCGACGCATTTTCGGATGAAAAAGACCGCCCTATTTCACGCAGAGCCTTAGCGAATGCTGCGCCGAATGTCACGCAGACCGTGGCTCGAATGATCGTGACGGGCCCTTTTTATCCGCTGTGCAGGCAACTCGGCGGGCGCTCAATGAGGGCCCAAGGTTCGCGGACGCCGTCCTTCGATCGGATAGGCCGGGTCGTTGTAACCCGGCGTCGACGGATGGCCGCTGGCGACGAGGCGGTCGATCAGGGCTTCGTCGGCCGCGGTGAACCGGTAATTCAAGGCCAGCAGATAATCGTCCCACTGCGCCTCGGTGCGCGGCCCCGCGATCACCGCGCTGACGAACGAGCTGTTCAGCACCCAGGACACCGCGAATTGTCCGGCGGTGGTGCCATTGGCTTCGGCGTGCCGCTTGATCTCCTGCGCAAGTCTCAGCGATTCCGGGCGCCATTCGGTCTGCATCATCCGGGCGTCGTTGCGGCCCGCGCGGCTGTCCTTGTCGGGTACGGCGTCGGGGGCATATTTGCCGGTCAGCACGCCGCGCGCCAGCGGGCTGTAAGGCACGATGCCGAGGCCATAGAAACCGCAGGCTGGAAAATGCTCGACCTCGGGCATGCGGTTCATGGCGTTATAATAGGGCTGGCTGACCACCGGCCGGTCGATCCCGAGCCGGTCGCAGATGTTGCAGATTTCGGCGACGCGCCACGCTCGGAAATTCGACAGGCCGAAATAGCGCACCTTGCCCAGCCGGATCAGGTCGCCCATCGCCCGCACCGTCTCGTCGAGCGGCGTCGTGTGGTCTTCCTTATGCAGATAATAGATGTCGATATAGTCGGTGCCGAGCCGCCGCAGGCTGTCCTCGGCCGCCTGCATCATCCAGCGGCGCGACAACCCGGCGCGATTTGGGCCGTCGCCCATCTGGTTCGCGAGCTTGGTGGCGAGCACCCAATGTTGCCGGGTGTCGGCGATGGCGCGGCCGACGATGGTCTCCGAGCCGCCGCTCGAATAGGCGTCAGCGGTGTCGATGAAGTTCACGCCGGCATTGCGCGCCTTGTCGATGATGCGCGCCGAGGTTGGTTCGTCGGTGGCGCCGCCGAACATCATGGTGCCGAGACATAGTGGCGAAATCTTCAGGCCGCTGCGGCCGAGTTGACGGTATTCCATATTCGCTCCTGACGACACCGGATCGGTGTCGCATGGTCAAATGACGAATCTTGTCGGACGTCAAACCTCGTGGCCGGGCGCTTGCGTCCGGCCACGGGGGACCGCGCGCGGATTATTTCGTCTCCAGCTTGCAGGCCGGGTCGGGCGGACCGAACGCCTGTTCACCGGAAATATGCGCCAGGATCTTGTAATAATCCCACGGATATTTGGATTCCTCCGGACTCTTCACCTGCACCAGCACCAGATCGTGCACCATCAGCCCGTCCTCGCGCAGTTTGCCGTTGCGGGCAAAGAAATCCTCGATCGGCTTTTCCCGCATCTTGGCCGCGACCTTCAGCGGTTCGTCGGTGCCGATTTCTTTGATGGCGTTGAGATAGTACATGATCGAGGAGTAGACGCCGGCCTGCCACATCGTCGGCATCCGGTTCATCTTGGCGAAATAGCGCTTTGACCATTCGCGGGTCTTATCGTCCATATCCCAGTAGAATGAGGTGGTGAGCAGCAGCCCCTGCGCGGCCGGCAGCCCGAGCGAGTGCACGTCGGTGATCAGCGCCAGCAGCGCCGCCATCTGCTGGCCGCCCTTGAGCACGCCGAATTCGCCAGCGGTCTTGATCTCGTTCATGTTGTTCGGCGGGCCCGCGGCGATACCGATAATCTTGGCCTTCGAGGCCTGCGCCTGCAGCACGAAGGACGACAGGTCCGGCGTCGCGAATGGCGGGCGGACCGCGCCCAGCACCTGGCCACCATTCTTGAGGACCACGGCGGAGGCGTCGCGCTCCAGCGACTGGCCGAAGGCGTAGTCGTCGGTGATGAAGAACCAGCTGTCGCCGCCGCGCTTGACTACTTCCTGCGCGGTGCCCACAGCCAGCGCGCGGGTATCGAACACCCATTGCATCGTATAGGGCGAACAGAATTTGCCGTGGAAATCCGCGGCGCCGGTCGCGTGCGTGATGAACAGTCGTTTCTTCTCATTGGCGATGTTCTGCACCGCAAGGCCAACCGCCGACACCGGCACGTCGACGATCAGGTCGACCTGTTCGACATCGTACCATCGCCGCGCCAACGCGCCGCCGATGTCCGGTTTGAGCTGGTGGTCGCCGACGATCACGGTGATAGGCTTGCCGAGAACCGTTCCGCCGAAATCATCGACCGCCATCTGCGCGGCGGTCACGGAGCCCTGGCCGGTCGGGGTCGAGGCCGGCCCGTTCATGTCGGTCAAGACGCCGATCTTGACCACATCGTCGGACAGCTGGGCCAGGGCCACCGACGACGAAACCAGCGCGGCCACGAGCAAGCCCGTGGCCGTCAAAATCCTGGCGAGCATTTGGATCTCCTCCCGTCGAACCGGCCGTTGCGGCCGTGTTCCTTTTTGATTTGTCCTCGAACTTACACCATTCTGGACGCGCCGCAATTTTTCAGCGGGCCGGGACCTCGTGGTGCAGTGCCGGCGGGAGATGCCGGGCCGGATGCGAGCGACAAGTCTCGGAAAACCTGATAGTGCCATGCGCAAATCCGCGGAAATGGATCGGCAGCGATCCATAGCCCAACAGAAAGAGTGCGCCATGAACGCCCCGGTTTCCGCCACCGAAGACTTGATCTACACCGTCGACGACGGCATTGCCCGGATGACCTTCAACCGTCCGCAGGCGCGCAACGCGTTGACCTTTGCGATGTACGAGCGGATGGCCGCGATCTGCGAGACCGTCAACGCCGATCGCTCGATCAAGGCGATGATCCTGACCGGCGCCGGCGACAAGGCGTTCGCCTCCGGCACCGACATTTCGCAGTTCCGTGCCTTCAAGACCGCGCAGGACGCGCTGGAGTATGAGGCGCGGATCGACCGGGTGCTGGGCGCGCTGGAACAGTGTCGGGTGCCGACCATCGCGGCGATCGCCGGCGCCTGCACCGGAGGCGGGGCGGGGATCGCGGCGTGCTGCGATATAAGGATCGGCACCGCCGCGTCGCGGATCGGCTTTCCGATCGCGCGGACGCTCGGCAACTGCCTGTCGATGTCCAACATCAGCCGGTTGGTCGCGCTGGTCGGGCCGGCGCGAACCAAGGATCTGATCTTCAACGCGCGGCTGGTCGAGGCCCCCGAGGCGCTGGCGCTGGGACTGCTCAACGAAATCGTGCCGGACGTCGAGACCCTGCAACGCCGCGCCTCCGAGACCGCGACGCTGATCGCCGGCCACGCGCCGATCACGCTGGAAGTCACCAAGGAAGCGGTGCGGCGGATCCGGCGGACGCTGACCCGCGACGAGGGCGAGGACCTGATCCTGCGTGCCTATATGAGCGAGGATTTTCGCGAAGGCATGGATGCGTTTCTGAGCAAGCGCGCGCCGAACTGGAAGGGCAAATAGGCGCAACGCACCCGTTGGTTGACGCTAGAATCCCGGATTGCGGGCCATCGTCGCCAGCGCGCAGCCTTCGCAATAGCGCGCGTCCTTATAGTCGATCCAATTGTGCGCATAGATTCGGTCGACCGGAATGTCGTAGCGCGCGCGCAGCAAGCGGACGAGGATATTCCAAGCGGCGATTTGCGCCGCGCTGGCTCCTTGGGTCACGTCAGGATAGTTGCCGGCGAATTCCACGCCGATTGAATTGCCCTTGAGCACCTGATGGAAGGTCGACCTGTTGTCGATATACTTGTTGTCGTTGCGGTTGGCGCCGTCGCCATGGGTCGGGATCGCGGTTTCCGCCACCGCCCAATACACCGTCCCGTCGGTCTCCACCCAGATGGTGACGCCGCGCCTGGTCGGATGCTTGGCCTGTTCCAGCGCGCCGTAACGGGCCGAGCCGGCCGGGCCTTCGGTCTGGTGAACGATGATGTGGCGCCAGGACGCATTCCGGGCGTCACCCCATGGTGCAAGCCAGACGATCTTCAGGCCGGGGATATCGGGCGTTCCGGAAGAGCGGGCCAGCGCCGCCAGATCAGCCGTGGGTTCGGCGACGGCGGGTGCAACTGCCGCGCCGATCAACAGCGCGGCCAAAGCCATGCGAAAGGTTGCCATCGTGAACGCTTAGCACGTCACGCGATCTTGCGCAGCGGCGGCATCGCCGGCTCCGGCTCCGGCGCGGGCGCAGATTCGTGCACCGCGTAGCGATCCTTGCCCAGCTTCTTCGCGACGTAAAGCGCGTCGTCCGCCGCCGCGATCAAGCGCTCGGGAGTCGATCCGACATGCTGGCTCCATTGCGCGACGCCGATCGAGGCGGTGATCTGGATCGTCGCGTCGCCGCAATCGGCGAACCGATCGCGGCATTCTTCCAGGATATGACGCGCGACCATTGCAGCCTCGCGCCAGGTGGTGTCGGGCATTACCACGCAGAATTCGTCGCCACCGGTTCGGGCGAGAAGATCGCCGGGACGTAACCGGCTTTGCGCCGCGCGGGTGAAGTTGCGCAGGCATTCGTCGCCGGCGGAATGGCCGAGGCCGTCATTGATGCCCTTGAAGCCGTCGAGGTCGATCGCGAGCAAGGCGAACGACTGCCCGGTTCGCCGCGACAGCTCGCAATTCACCGACAGCTGCTGCAGCAGATGGCGTCGGTTGGCGACGCCGGTGAGATCGTCGAGCAGCGCCAAATTCTCGACCTCGGCGCGCAACCGGTCGATCGCCATCATCAGGAAGCCGAAATTCCACGCCATCGACAGAAACACCAGGACCAGCACCAAGGCGGCCTGGAAATCGTTGAAGAGAACCATCGTCAGCTCGCCGCCGACATTGAACATGGCGGCTCCAGCCCGGATTGCATAAATTCCGATCATCAGAATGGCGACTGTGCCGGCCATTCGCGCGCCCGGATTGAAGCCCCGGCGGCGAGACAGCAGGTGCCGGAGCGTCAGCGCGACCGGCACGGACTGGCCGAGCGAGTAGATCAGAATACGCATCGGCATCGAGTCGAGTCCGACCATGAAGAAAGTCAGGCCGAGGCCGGTGAGGCCGGTGACGATGATTGTTAGGCGCCAGGAGGTCGGTTGGCCGTAGAAACGGTTGACGCCCATCAAATCCAGGCAGCACGCGAATGTGACCAATATGCCGCCACCAAGCAGCGGCAGCGGCGAATCCACCATTCCCCGCAGCAGACCCAACCCTGCTCCGAAGGCGGCAACGGATGCTCCTGCGGCCCAGAACGGCGCCGCCTCGAAATTTGGATAGCTGCGCATGACGTGGGTCCAGATCAGACCCAACGCCAGGAAGTTGACGACGAACACGACCCAGAGGGTCGGGACGCTCAACATTGCGAGCCCGGGGCACGCCCGTCCCCGCCTCCGCATTCCTGATCGACAAGACTCATGACGTCTCCTGAAGCTGCCTCAGGGTGCACAGGCAGCGCTTAATGGAGTCTCTCCGGGACCGGTAAATGTACGGTGTGGTGTTGAAACCGTGAACAACGGGCGGACTTGTTGTCCGATCCGGAACAACTGATCCGGCTGGCGTATTTCGGCCGCGTGGTGTTTTTCGACAACGCCGCCCGACAATGTCCACGGGTACGTTCGCCGATTGTTAACTGCATCGAGTTTGGGGGCACACAGCGTCATGGACAGATCGATGCCGCCGCCGTGGCCAGAAAGCGACGATCCGGTTGGGATGGGGCTGGGCGGGTCCCGGCGATGCAGGCGTCCGGGCAGCGGCATGTTCTCTGGGGATGTCGCGGCGGCAAGCCGCCGAGGCGGCATCGGCGCCGGCGCGCTCGTGGAAATGAATCTGCCAACGGGCATCATTTGGGATCGCGATTTCCGGAATTCATTGCTAATTCAGCGTCCAGCCAGGCGCCGGCGTTGCTGTCGCGCCGTTATTTTTCCGAGGCCCGGCCGATCCGTGGGGCCGTTCCTCCGCAACACTGGAAACCGATGAAGATTACGCAAGCGTTCAGGTTCGAAGCCGCCCACCGTCTGCCCCACGTGCCGGAATCGCATCGCTGCCACCGTATGCACGGGCATTCCTATCGCGTCGAACTGCAGCTGCGTGGAGCCGTCGATCCGAGGACCGGGTTCGTGCTTGATTTCTTCGATATCGAAGCTGCGTTCGGGCCGTTGTTGGCCCGTCTCGATCACTACTGTCTGAACGATGTGGACGGTCTGGACAATCCGACCGCGGAAAATATCGCGATCTGGATCTGGGACAGGGTCAAGCCGACGCTTCCCGAACTTTCAAATGTTCGGGTCTTCGAGACGCCCGATTGCTGGGCCGACTATGACGGTCAATCCTAAGCGAACATCGCCGCCCGGGCGACGAGGGCAGCATCCATTCGAGCGGTGCAGCATTTCGACCGCCGGCAAATCCCGCTCACGCGCGGCCAAGCCAACGGCGCGCAATTAGCTCTGCGGAGCAGCCGTCTTCAGGCGCTGTTCCTCGGTTTCCTTCTCCCAGCGCAGAATCGTGTTGTGGAGATTCTGGAATTTGCTAGTGATCTCGCCGTCGAACATCGGGTCCTTGCGGTCGTCAATCCGCGAGTTGATCCTGGACCAGTCGTCGGCCGTCAAGGTCTCCAGAGCTGCCGGGAACAACAGCTGTTCCTCCTTGGCCATGTGCCGGCGCTGATGCTCGATGAAGTCCTTCGCGGCCTCGTGAAACGTCTGCCGCGGCAGTTCCTGATCCGCCAGCACGTCCTCGACCACCTGGGCAAATTTGTTTAACCGCTCGCCTTCGATCTCATGTTCGGCTTCGACGTCGCCGACCGCTCCTGCCACCGCGGGATTGCGCTCCTTGAGGATCTGATAGACCACGTCCTCTTTCGGATGATGGCAGTTTTCCGGATACTCTTTGAAGTATTGGATGATCGCCTGGAAGATCTCGTAATCCGGCCGCTCGCGGCGATCGAACACGCTGAGTTCCTGCTCAAGGACGTCGATCAGTCTGGCGATGTTGCGATGTTCGTCTTGCAGCATTTCGATAATTCTGGACATCGACCGACCTCATCTGCGCGCCCCGATTTGGCAAGGCGGCGGCTAAATTGCCGGAAACGATAGTGCCAAACCGGCCTTGATCCTTGAGTTAAATCAAACCTGTGGGAGCGGTCGCAATCGCTTGAAATCGGATCAAAGCGCGGTTCCACGCAGCCGCAAAGCGTTCCCGATCACGCTGACGGAAGAGAGCGACATCGCGGCCGCGGCGATGATCGGCGACAGCAGCAGGCCGAAGCTAGGATACAGCACGCCTGCCGCGATCGGGATTCCGGCCGCGTTGTAGATGAACGCGAAGAACAGGTTCTGCCGGATGTTGCGCATGGTGGCCTGCGACAGCAGTCGGGCACGCACGATGCCGCCGAGGTCGCCCTTCAGCAAGGTGATCCCGGCGCTTTCCATCGCCACGTCGGTACCGGTTCCCATCGCGATGCCGACGTCCGCCGCGGCCAATGCGGGCGCGTCGTTGACGCCATCGCCGGCCATCGCGACGATCCGTCCGGCCTGCCGCAATTTGGCGACCACGGCGCTCTTCTGGTCGGGCAGCACTTCGGCCTCGACCTCGGCGATCCCGAGCTGTCGGGCGACGGCATTCGCCGTGGTGCGATTGTCGCCGGTCAGCATGATGACCTTGATGCCCTCCGCGGCCAGCGCCTTCAGCGCCTCCGGCGTCGAAGCCTTGACTGGATCGGCGATCGCGAACAGGCCGGCGAGTTGTCCATCGATTGCCAGACTGACAACGGTGGCGCCGTCGCCGCGCAATCGCTCAGCCTGTTCGGTCAGCGCCCGTGTGTCGATGCCGAGCGAGGCGAGGTAGCCGGCATTGCCGATCACGACGGCGCGGCCGCCGACCTTGCCGGTAGCGCCCTTGCCGGTCGGCGACGCGAAGTCGTCGACCGTGCCCAACGCGACGTTTCGTTCGTGGGCGGCGTGGACGATGGCGTCTGCGAGCGGATGCTCGCTTGCGCGCTCGACGCTGGCGGCGAGACGCAGAATGTCGGCGTCCTGAAATCCGCTGGCGGCGATGATGGCGACCAGCTTCGGCTTGCCTTCGGTCAGCGTGCCGGTCTTGTCGATCACCAGGGTATCGATCCGCTCCATCCGCTCCAGCGATTCGGCATTCCGGATCAGCACGCCGGCCTGCGCGCCGCGGCCGACGCCGACCATGATCGACATCGGCGTGGCGAGGCCGAGCGCGCAGGGGCAGGCGATGATCATGACGCTGACGGCGGCGACTAACGCGAAGCTCAGCCGCGGTTCCGGCCCGAACATGGCCCAGGCGCCGAACGCGATACAGGCGGCCAGGATCACGGCCGGGACGAACCAGCCGGCGACGCGATCGGCGACGCGCTGGATCGGCGCCCGCGACCGCTGCGCCTGCGCCACCATCTGTACGATCCGGGCCAGCACGGTGTCGCGGCCGACCTGGTCGGCGCGCATCACGAAGCCGCCGGACTGATTCAGCGTGCCCGCGACCACCTTGCCGCCGGCTTCGCGGGTCACCGGCATCGATTCCCCGGTCACCAGTGATTCATCGAGCGAGGAGCGGCCTTCGAGGATGACGCCGTCGACCGGGACCTTTTCACCCGGACGCACCCGTAACTTGTCGCCGACCTTGAGGCTGTCGATCGCGACCTCGTGGTCAGCGCCGCTCGCGTCGATCCGGCGGGCGGTTTTAGGCGCAAGCTGCAGCAGCGCCTTGATCGCCCCGGACGTTGCTTCGCGGGCGCGCAGCTCCAGCACCTGGCCAAGCAGCACCAGCACCGTGATCACCGCGGCGGCTTCGAAATACACCGGGACCGCGCCGCCATGACTGCGGAACGCGGGCGGAAACAGCTGCGGTGCCAGGGTGGCGACCAAGCTGTAGACGTAGGCGACGCCGGTGCCCATGGCGACCAGCGTGAACATGTTGAGGTTGCGCGTCAGCAGCGATTGATAGCCGCGCATGAAGAACGGCCAGCCGGCCCATAATACCGCCGGCGTCGCGAAACCGAGCTGAATCCAGCCGGATAGCGTCGGATCGATCAGGCCGTGGCCGCCGACAAGGTGGCCACCCATCTCCAGCACCACCGCGGGCAGCGCCAACACCAGGCCGATCCAGAATCGTCGGGTCATGTCGGCGAGTTCGGCATTGGGCGGCGCATCCAGCGACACCATCTCCGGCTCCAGCGCCATGCCGCAGATCGGGCAGCTGCCCGGGCCGACTTGACGGATCTGCGGATCCATCGGGCAGGTGTAGATGGTGCCGGCGGGCACGTCGGCGGCCGGCTTGGCCTGGGTCTTGTCGAGGTAGGATTTTGGATCGGCAGCGAATTTGGTTTGGCAGCCGGCGCGACAGAAATGATAAGTCTGGCCCTCGAAGTCGAACCGATACTGGCTGGTCGCCGGATCGACGGTCATGCCGCAGACTGGGTCGATCGCCTTTGCGGCATGGTCGTCGTGGTGATGCCCCGCATGGCCATGGTCACCGCCGCAGCACGCCGATTTGGTCGGAAGCTCGGTCAGTTGGTGCAGCTCGGGACCGGGCTTGGCCTTGCCGAGATAGGCGTCGGGGTCGGCGGCGAATTTGGTTCGGCAACCGTCGCAGCAGAAATGATAGGTGCGACCGGCGTGTTCGAAGCGATGCTGGCTGGTCGCCGGATCGACGCTCATGCCGCAGACCGGATCGACCGCCTTGGCGGCCTGCGGCGGTGCCGAATCGTGTTCATGATGCTCGGCGTTGCCCTGGTTGCCGCCGCAGCAGGACGATTGGGTCGACGAGGCGACCGCGGCAGCGTCCGCGCCGGACGAGCAGCCGCAGCCGGACGTCTTCGCTGCGCCAAGGCCCATTGCGTTTTCGGAGTCAGTCATGACGTCACCCGTCCTCTTGCAACCCATACCGTGTAGGGGTATATAGACCAGATGCAAAATGACATCAAGGCTTCGTGTCAAAAACGCCTCGGCCGGATCGAAGGGCAGGTGCGCGGTATCTCCAAGATGATGGAGGAGGGCCGCTATTGCATCGACATCGTCACGCAGATTTCCGCGGTCCGGGCGGCGCTGCGGCGGGTCGAGGAAGAGGTGCTGAAGGATCACGTCTCGCATTGCGTCGAGCACGCGATCTCAAGCGGCAACAAGGCCGATCAGCGCCAGAAGATCGCGGAGTTGATGGCGGTGATCGGCCGCTCGGACCGGTAAACTGTGAGCGTCGCCGTCGTTGATGTCGGCAAATGGCCAAGCGCCGCAACTAGATGCGATTAGTGATCCTGGCTGGCGGTCCGAGCAGGGTCCGCTTGAAGGATTTGATCCCTGCGGCGAATCTGGACCAGTTGCAGGACAGTGTATCCGCGCGACAGCCAACCTGCTTCGGTTGCGCCCGCGGCTTGTGCGGTCGCGCCTGCTTCTGCTCGAGAGCGACGTTGGCTTCGGTTTGGACCTGCTGCTGCTTGGCCGCGAACGCCGCGGCGATGATGCTCTTCTTCCGCTGGTCGAGAAAGGCGGTGTAGTGCTCGTCCATCCGCCTGAGTTCTTCGGCGGATGGATTCGGGCCCGCGATGTCGAAATGTCGGTTCTGCATAAAATCGAAATAGGTGTAGCCGCCGCCGGGCTTGCGCCGTCCGGCGAATTTCGCGTCGCATTGCGCCAGCAGCGGCGACCTGGCTTCCTTGGAGGTCGCGGTCTTCTCGGCGGTTTCGACGCAGTCCTCGAAATCGACCGGCGCTCGGCTGCTCCACCATTGCGCATGCGACCGCGTCGGCATCATCACGACGCACAGGACGATCGCCAGCGGCAATAGAACGAGTTTGCGAAAATCAGCCACAATCTTTCCACGACAATGACAATTGAGGTGGTGAGTGTGACCAAAATTTCGCTGTTGTCACCCCTGTTCTGTCACGATCCACCGTCCACTGCGGCAACGCTGCAACACCGTCACAATACCGCCAACAGGGCGCTCAGCGATTGACGTGAAATTCGACGTTGATCTGTCCGCTGCCGCTCGACGGAAAATAATCGCACAACTGTTCCGCTTCGCCATCGAAACTGTCCCAACCGAGCGCGGCGAACAGCATGATCGTATCGGCCATGCCGGCTTCGCCATTGCACTTGACCGCGTAGTCGGGGAGCATCGCGATGAATTCGCGGTAACGCCGCTCTTGCCAAAGCTGCAACACTCGCAGATCGACCTGCCGGTTGAACTCGCTGGCGATCGACGTCCACGCGTCGGGCCCGAGATTCTTGTTCGGCCACAATCGGTGCGACAGCGAACCGCTGGCGATGATCGCGACGTTCTTGCCGGATTTCTCGATCGCGCGACGGGTTGCCTCGCCCAAGGTGCGGCTTTCCTCGAGCGAGGTGAATAGCGGCGAGGCGATCGATACCACCTTCGCCCAGCCATCGGGGTTGAGATAATGCATCGGCACGATGGTGCCGTATTCCAGGCCGAGGGTCGGCACCTGGTGCGCCAGCACCTTGAGACTGGCCTTGTCGGCCTCGGCGGCGATCGCCTCCGCCAGCGCGGTGTCGCCCGGCAGATCGTAGCGCAGATCCTGGATCATATGCGGCGCCTCCGGGCTGGTAAACGAGCCGCGGTGCCGCGCATTGGCGTTGATGTGATAGCCGAAATTAGACAGCCAGTGGGTGTCGAACACGACAAAGGTGGACACCTCGCGAACTCGGGCGCGCCGCCCGAGTTCGCGCAACGACTGCACCGCCGCCGCCCGCGCGTCCCTGAGCGGACTGGCATTGGTCTCCGACAGCATCAGCGACGGCACATGCGTTACCTTGGCGGCGAGTACCAGCTGGCCCACGCGTGCATCTCCCTCGCGCTTGTCTGCGGCCGGATCGCTCACTCGGCCTCGGCAAACTCTTTCTGATGCAGCCATGCCGTGTGACGCGGCGGCTTCTTGGTCTGCGACCATTCGTCGACCATCTCGTGGGCGACGTTTTTCATTCGCGCGAGTTGCTCAGGCGTCGCGGTCCAGGCTGCGACCTCAAGGCGATGACCGCTCGGATCCCAGAAGTAGATGGATTTGAAGATGGTGTGATCGGTCGGCCCCGTGACCTCGAGGCCATTAGCCTCTGCTCGTGTCTTCGCCGCGAGCAGGGCGTCGATGTCCTTGACCTGGAAAGCGATGTGCTGGGTCCAGTCCGGCGTGTTGGGGTCTCGTCCCATCGGCGGCGAGTTAGGCAATTCGAAGAAGGCCAAGATATTGCCGGCGCCGGCGTCAAGAAAGATATGCATGTAGGGATCGGGCGCCTTGGTCGACGGCACCTTGTCTTCGGCGATCGCGCCGAGCAGTTCCATCCCCATCACCCGACCGTAAAACGCGACGGTCTCTTTGGCGTCCTTGCAGCGATAAGCGACGTGATGGATCTGCTGAATCTGCATGTCGTTTCCTCCCGGATCTTCTACCCTGTTTGATCCGCCATAGGATCAAACGCCGGGATCGGGAACTTGACATGGATCAACGAATAGCGCCGCGGGCCCGGCATCGGCCGGACGCCCGGATGCGGCTATGAGGCGAGTGGCCGCGCAGAAGCGGTGATCTGGCTGGCGCAGTCCCTGGTAGACCAGTCAGACGCAGTGCTCGGCGGACACCGAATGCGCTTCGTCGATATGATCGAGCTCGGTCAACTTCGAGGTCGACTTGCCTCTGCATGACCATGAGATCAGCGCTTCGTCGCCGGTGATCGACAGGATGATGCCGGTGACGCTGCCATGCGCTGTCACCTCGTCGCCGACGGAAAACGTCTCGTCGGCGAGGGCGGCTTCCAGCGCAGCCCGAAAACAAACATCGTCGCCGCCGCCGCTGGCGCGGAACGCCCCCGTGGCCTTGGCCACCATCTCGTCGGTCACTCGCAGTTTATTGGTCATGTTTCACCTCAATGGATCTGGGTCCCGACAGCAATAGGCGTCGTTACTTAACGAAGTACCACCGCACAACGTTTGCCGAACCCTACGATCCTCAGACGGTAATGAACTACTTAAAAGGCGGCCGCTTGCCCCTCAAATTTTACCGTTGATTGTAGGTATCACAATCCAGTCGCCAGCCGGATTGATATGCATCAAAATTTGCGACGCTGGCGGGTGACAGGGACGCCGCGCGCGGCGTCCTAGCGTGAACGGATCGAATCCTAGACGGCAATCGAATGCCGCACTGTGGAGCCGCGCAGATAAGTGTCGAACACCGACGCCACGATCCGGGACAGCCGAGTGCCGTCAGACGTCAGTGTCAACTTGCCGCCGGCGCGCTCAAGCAGACCGTCGCGCTGCAACTCGTCGAGCGCCTCCTGCTCGGAGGCGAACCAGTCGTCGGCGTAGCCGTAGGCCCGTCCGGCGGCCGCCAGATCGATCTTGCCGTCGCACATGATCCGCTCGATCACATGGGCGCGCAGGTTGTCCTGGCCCTTCAGGGCGTGACCGCGGGCGATCGGCAGCTTGCCGGCGGCGACCGCGCGCGACCAGGCGCCGGTCTCGCTGATGTTCTGGACGTAGCCGAAGGGAGTTCGGCCGATCGAGGTCGATCCGATTCCGATCAGGGTCTGCGCGGCGTCGCTGGTGTAGCCTTGGAAATTGCGGTGCAGTTCGCCGGTCGCCGCGGCGATCGCCAGCGAATCGCCGGGCAGCGCGAAATGGTCGAGCCCGATCCGGACATAGCCGCCCTTGACCAGCGCATCGGCCGCGGCGTCGGCCTGTTCGGCGCGCTGCTCGGGCTTCGGCAGCGATTCGTCCGGGATCATCCGCTGGTTCTTGGCGACCCAGGGCACATGGGCATAGCCGAATAGCGCGACGCGGTCCGGCCGCATCTCGACGCATTGCTCGACGGTACGGCGCAGATCCTCCGCGGTCTGGTAGGGCAGCCCGTAGATCAGATCGAAATTGACGCGCTCGACGCCGACCGAGCGAAATCGCTTGAGCGCGCGCGCGACCATGTCGGGCGGTTGAATCCGGTTGATTGCGGCCTGCACCTTCGGATCGAATTCCTGCACGCCGAAGCTGGCGCGAGTGAAGCCGAGCTCGCCGATCTTCTCGACCATTTCGTCGGACAGAGTGCGCGGATCGCTCTCGATAGCTAACTCGGCGCCCGGGATGAACTGGAAACGCTCATCGAGCAGCGCCATCACCGCGCCGAGATCGTCGGGCTCAAGCACCGTGGGCGTGCCGCCGCCAAAATGCAGGTGGCCGACCGGCATCCGGTCCGGCATCGCGTCGGCGATCAGGTCGATCTCGTCGATCAGGTGTTCGACATAGGTGGCCACCGGCGAATATTTCGAGGCCAGTTTCATGTTGCAGCCGCAGTACCAGCACATCTGTTTGCAGAACGGCACGTGCAGATACAGCGAGATCGGCTCGTCGGTGTCGAGCTGCGCCAGCCAGCCGCGATAAATCGATTCGGGAAAATCCGTCGCGAAATGTGGGGCGGTCGGGTAGCTGGTGTAGCGCGGCACCGAGCTCTTGGCATATTTGTCCAGGACTGACGACATCGGTTGGTCCTTCAAATCGCCCGCGGATCAACGCGCGGAAAGGGTTTCTGAGTTGCCGGCGAGGTGATGCGACCGGCGTTTGGCATAGATATTGGCGGCGTCCGGGATCGATTTCCAGTCTGCGACGAACCGGCAGCAATCATCTCCACGGGCCCCGCAGGAGGTCTCGACCACCCGGGTGTTCGGCGACACCAGCACCTGGAACAGCCGTTGAAACACGGCGGCGTGCCAGACGCAAACCTGGGAATCGGAATGCTCGCCGGCGCAGAGCGGATTCGCCGTGATCTCGAAAGTCACGGATTTGCCGGTGCGGCCGGAAAACCGGCCCGAGCCGGCGAAGGTCCAGGCGTGGGCGCTGATCGCCGAGACCAGCATCCGCGCGGCGAGCGGCGCCGGCAGCAGCTTCAGCACGAACTGGGCGGGCTTCGGAATCCGGTTGGCCAGGATGTAGTCGGCGGTGCGCCGGCCGGCGTCGGCCAGGATTGCGGCGGATTGCTGCGGCGGCATCAATTTGCGCAAGGTCTGATGCAGCATGGCCACCGGCCGTTCGTCGACCATCGCGGTCGGCGGGTCGGTCAGCCAGTCGCGGGTGCCGGCTTCGGCGAAAATCGCGATCGCGGCCGGCTGAAGGCCGGCCGCGTCCAAGGCATTGATCAGTTGCGTGACGGCGTTGGGTCCGATCTTGGCCGTCGCCACTTCGGACCCGATCGCCTGAACCCCGCCGCCGTCAATGGTGGGTGTGGGAACCTGCTTCATTTGCCGTGTCCACCAAACGATTGCTTACCGTTTCCGCCAACTTGTCCTTGACGTCTTCGCAGTTCGTTCCGATCGACATCTGTTCCGAGCCGCCACCGCAGGCCGAGACGATCGCCATCTGTGAGGCTGCCGATTTGCGCGAGCGGTCGGCGTTGGCTTCCCAATCGGCCATCTGCGCGTTGGCGATGGTGCGGGTCTTGTCGAAGTGGAAATCGACCTTCTTCTTCGACTGCGGTCCCCAATATCCGACCCGGCCGAGATCGTAGAATTTCCGCTCGAACCCGGATTTCAGGAACGCCTTCAGACATCCGAGCAGATAGCGCCGGCGACGGCCGGTGCCCGACCAGGGATAGGAGAAGAACGCCTTGTACATGTAGAACCGGCGATAATTGTTCATCACCCGGTCGAGCAATTCGCCGCGCTCCATCGCCGCCGGCTTGATGATCGGGGTGACGAAATTGTACTTGTCGAAGTCGAACACCTCGACCTTGTCGCTCAATTCCTTGAATAGCGGGGTGAACGGCCACGGCGTGTACATCGACCAATTCGCCAGGTCCGGCTTCCAGTCCATCGCCATGCGATAGGTTTCTTCCAGCGTCTCAGGGGTTTCGCTATCGAGACCGACGATGAACTGGGCTTCAACGACGATGCCGGCCTCGCGCAGCAACCGGATCGCCTTCTTGTTGTCGGCGATCTTGGTTTCCTTGTTGAACAAATCGAGCTTGAGCTGCGCCGCCGCTTCGGTGCCGAGCGAAACGTGCATCAGGCCGGCCTCATTGTAGAATTTCAGCAGCGCTTCGTCGCGCAGAATGTCGGTGACGCGGGTATTGATGCCCCACTGCACCTTCTTGTTGAGGCCGCGAGCGATCAGTTCCTCGCAGAACTGGATGAATTTCTTGCGGTTGATGGTGGGCTCTTCGTCGGCCAGAATGAAGAAGCCGACCTGGTAGTTTTCGACCAGATCCTGGATCTCGTCGACCACCTTCTTCGGATCGCGGACCCGATAATCACGCCAGAACTTCCACTGCGAGCAGAACGAACAGGTGAACGGACAGCCGCGCGCCATGTTCGGAATCGCCACCCGGGTGTTCATCGGGATGTATTTGTACATATCCCACTTCAGGATGCTCCAGTCGGGCTTGATCCCGTCGAGATCCTTGACCGTGGCGGCGGCCTGGGTGGCGACGATCTGGCCGCCGTCAGCGGCGGTCTCGGTGAAGGCCAGGCCCTTGATGTCGTGGCGCTTGGCCGGCCATTGACCCTGCTCGATGGCGCGGAACAGTTCGACGATGATTTCTTCGCCTTCGCCGCGCACGATCACGTCGACCCAAGGCGCCTCGGTCAGCACCTGCTGATACATGAAGGTGGCATGCACGCCGCCGAGCACGGTGACGACACCCGGATTCAACTGCTTGGCGATCTGTAGCGTGCGTTCGGCCTTGTAGATCGACGGCGTGATCGAGGTGGTGCCGACCACGTCCGGTTTCAATTCGGTGAGAACCTCGGCGAGCTTTTCCTCGGAGAGATCTTCGGTCATCGCATCGATGAAGTGAAGATCGGTGAAGCCGGCGCCCTTCAGCGCGCCCGCGAGATAGGCGGCCCAGGCCGGCGGCCAGTTGCCTGCGATTTCGGCGCCGCCGGAATGGTAATTCGGATGTATGAGAACGATGCGCACTGACTTTCTCCCACCAATGTCAAGAAACGATGACATATTGAACGTCAATCAATCTTGACGCAGATCAAACGATTGGTGCATAGGTAGTCGGGGTACCCGTCAGCGGATCAGGCGATCGGGCTGTAATTGCAGCGACAAATGCGCAGCCGCGCGGGAGCGGCGACAGCGGCCCGTCGCGCGATGCCGTTCAAGATTCCGTGTTGAACTTGTCGCTGTGGCGGATGCCGTCGAGCGCGGCCACATTTAGGCAGTAGCGCTGATAGGACGGCACCAGCGTGCCGGCGGCGATGTCGTCATCGCATTCGCGCTTGTGTTCGCAGATCGCGCAGGCGCGCCGCAGGTCGTTGAGCAGCATCGGCTCCTGTTCGGCAAGTGCGCGAATGCTGATTCGCAGCGCCTCGAGCAGACACGGCAGTTCCTTGGCGTTGCTGCCCTTGGTCGCTAAGGCGCGAATTTCGGCCGGCGACAGTCCGAGGTCCTTGACCATGTTGGCCATCGCCCGGCCGAACGCTTCCAGCTCGCGCGGACTGGCTGTGATTTCTTCCCATTCCCTCACGACATCGTCGACGGCCTCGCTCACGGGCGTGGTCCGGTTATTGGGAGAAGTCATGAACGCCTCCAACGCAACTCTCTTTTTATTTAGTCACACATTATCAACGCCCCCATTGCGCCAGATCAAAGCATGCGTCTCGGTTGCGATAGATCAAAGACAATCGCGCCGGGCGGGCCGGAAGGCTGCGAACCGGCCGTTGGCGGTGTGGCCTTGCATCGGCCGCAGGAAGCGCTTTGATAGCAATCAACGGCCGATCTCAGGGGCCGAACAAGTGTGCGGGGAGGTAGGTTGTGCTGATTGCGCTTTTTGCTGACATTCACGCGAACCAGCCGGCGTTCAGCGCTTGCCTGGCCAAGGCGCGCGAACAGGGGGCTCAACGCTTCGTGTTGCTCGGCGACTATGTCGGCTATGGCGCCGATCCGGACTGGGCCGTCACCACCGTCACCGATCTGGTGGCGCAGGGAGCCGTTGCGATTCTCGGCAACCACGATAGCGCGGTCGGAAACCCACGCGTCCAAATGAACGCGGAGGCCCAGGCGGCGATCGAATGGACCCGCGGCAAGCTTGGACCGGCGCAGCGGCAATTCCTGGCACAGTTGCCCGTCAGGGTGGAGGAAGACCGTCTGCTGTTCGTGCATTCGGAGGCGAGCAAGCCGGACAGCTGGATCTATGTGACCGACACCTCGGATGCGTCCCGCAGCATGATGGCGACGTCCGCCCATGTGACGTTCTGCGGCCACGTTCACAAGCCGGCGCTGTATTCGCTGTCGGTCACCGGAAAGATGACGACCTTCGTGCCGACCTCCCACATTCCCGTGCATCTGCTGCCGGGCAGGCAATGGCTTGTGGTGCTGGGCGCGGTGGGGCAGCCGCGGGACGGCAACCCGGCCGCCGCCTATGCGTTGTTCGATACCGAAAAGCGCGAGATCACCTATTGCCGTGCGGCCTACGACGTCGAGGAAGCCGCGCGCCGGATTCGAAAGAATGGACTGC
Organism: Rhodopseudomonas sp.; assembly: GCF_013377015.1. Classification (GTDB taxonomy): domain Bacteria; phylum Pseudomonadota; class Alphaproteobacteria; order Rhizobiales; family Xanthobacteraceae; genus JARJEH01. The sequence continues at coordinate 38,482 of NZ_JACABA010000009.1, forward strand.
CGATCTGGCTCGCCGAACGCCTGCTCGTGGGGAAGTAAGCGATGACCCAGCCCTCGCTCGAACCGGGGTCGATGCTCGATGGATTTTTGATCGAGGATGCGATCCATCGCGGCGGCATGGCGACGCTGTTCAATGTCAGCCGCGCCGACAATCCAATGCCGATGGTGATGAAGATCCCCAGGATCGGCGAAGGCGAGGACCCGGCCGCGATCGTCAGCTTCGAAATGGAGCAGATGATCATGCCGCGCCTGACCGGCGTGCATGTCGCGACGTTCGTGGCCGCCGGGGATTTCGGCGCCGCGCAACCCTATATTGTGATGGAGCGGATTGCCGGCGAGCCGCTGCTGGCACGGCTGCCCGAGCTGCCGATGCCCTACGGCGAAGCGGTGGCGATCGCCGAGAAGATCGCGGCGGCATTGGCGGACCTGCATCGCCAGCATGTGATTCATCACGACATCAAGCCGAGCAACATCATGTTCCGGCCGACCGGAGAGGCCGTCATTCTCGACATGGGTCTCGCCTGCAGCGATCAATTGCCGGACCTCATGCAGGAGGAATTTCGTCTCCCGTTCGGTACCGCGCCCTACATGGCGCCGGAACGCTTGCTCGGCGCGCGCGATGATCCCAGGAGCGACCTGTTTGCGCTGGGGGTGCTGCTGTATTTCTTCACCACAGGGGTGCGACCGTTCGGCGAGACCGAGACGATGTACGGCATGCGCCGACGGTTATGGCGCGACCCGGTGCCGCCGCGAAAACTGAAGCCGGACTACCCGCCCTGGCTGCAGGAAATCGTGCTGCGCTGTCTTGAGATCGAACCGGCATGGCGCTATCCGACCGCCGAGCAGCTCAGCTTCGACCTCGCCCACCCGGCGCAGGTCAAGCTCACCACCAGGTCCGAACGGCTGAAGCGCGATCCGCTGACCACCGTGCTGCGCCGGCGCTTCAACAAGGATTTGACGAGGCCGCGTGGGAAGCCGACGCTCGCCGCGCATCTGGCATCGGCGCCGATCCTCGCGGTCGCGATCGACCTTTCGGAAGGCTCACCAGCGCTGAACGATGAATTGCGGACCACTGCCGGGCGAATCCTCGCGACGCTGCCATCAGCGCGACTGGCCTGTCTCAACGTGCTGAAACTCGGCCGCATCACCATCGACAAGACGCTCGACGAGCATGGCCACAACAAGCATGTCGATCGCCTGGTGGCGCTGCGGCACTGGGCCGAACCGCTGAAGCTTGAAGAACACCGCCTGACCGTGCATGTGCTGGAGGCGATCGACCCCGCCTCGGCGGTTCTCGAATTCGCCGAGGCCAGCCGGGTCAATCACATCCTGATCGGGGCGCGGCGAAATTCGGTGCTGCGCAAACTGCTGGGGAGCGTATCCGCCAAGGTCGCCGCCGAGGCGGCATGTACCGTCACGGTGGTCCGCTGCAACGCAGCCGCCGGGCAGATGCCAGCGGACATCGTTACTGAGGATGCGGACCAGCCGATTCACTCCGGCTGAGGGTCAGCAGATCATCAGACGGTCATCGACGGCTGTTACGCCGGGCGTTGACCACGCCGCGTTCTGGACGGCTCGGCGGACATCCCAGGTGTCAACGCTGCCTTCCAGAACCACGGTATTTCCGTTCCGCACCGTCACGCGAATAGCTTTGGCTTCGATTTCAGCATGACGCTCGAGGGCCGACTCGATCTTCGCCCTAATGCACGAATGATCGCCGAAAGGATTGTTGATGACAATGTTGTTGGTGACGCCTTGCACCCCGGCCAGCTTGCGCACGTCGTCTTCCGCCGCGGTTCGCTCATAGTGCCAATCGACGGTCCCACTCAGCGTGATCCATCCATTCTCGACCTGGACTTCGACGGCGTTCGCCGGAACCAGAATGTTCCAGTCGAGAATGTCCGACGCCCGCTGCGCGATCTGGTCGTCGGAGGCCCGTTCGAACGGATATCGCACTTGAATATTCTCGGAGATGCCGTGGACACCTTTGACGCGGCGCGTCGCCGCGATCGCCGCCAGTTTTTCCGCGTAGCTGATCACGTGTCCGGTCAGGATCACGACGTCGTCTTCGATCGCCACGTTGATGTGCCCGCTATTGAAGCTCGGGTCGAACTCGTACTCGTCAAGGATGTCTTGACGGAGCTGGGACTCAGACATGATTGGCCTCGGGAGTTCCGGCTTGCTAGCCAGCGGCATCTTCCGCCCCCGCGAGACAAACACATTGATCCGAATCAACGGTCTTGCGGCGGTTCGCTTGATTCAAATCAAACTCCAGGCTGCGTGCGCGCCTCACGGCCTACGCCTGTCGTTCGCTCGTCGTGATCGCGATCAAGTTAATTGCTTACCGCTCGCGCAGGGTTAACGTGATGAATGAGGCCAGCCCGAACCAGCGAGTCGAAGCGGTCGCCTCGGTGCGGCCGGGCTCGCTCCATCTGCTTCGACGATGATGAGCGATGCTTTGGCAAGCACACGGCTTGCCATGGGCCGGTCCCACTTGGAATTCAGACTTGAGATCAGATCCCATAATACGACTTGGAGCCTATAATGCCTGATACTTTGTCGCCCGATCTCCTGCGGAAGATGCACGCTTACTGGCGCGCGGCCAATTACCTGTCCGTCGGACAGATCTACCTGCAGGACAATCCGATGCTCGACCAGCCGCTGCGGCTCGATCACATCAAGCCGCGCCTGCTCGGCCATTGGGGGACGACGCCCGGGCTCAACATGCTCTACGTCCACCTCAACCGGCTGATCAAGGACAACGATCTCAACATGATCTACATCATCGGCCCGGGCCATGGCGGTCCCGGTCTGGTGGCGAACAGCTATCTGGAAGGCTCCTACACCGAGCGCTATCCGGCAATCGAGCGCAACCGCTACGGCTTGCAGCGGCTGTTCCGCCAATTCTCCTGGCCGCATGGAATTCCCAGCCACGTTTCTCCCGAGACGCCCGGCTCGATTCATGAAGGCGGCGAACTCGGCTATTCGCTGGCGCATGCCTACGGTGCGGCATTCGACAATCCCGACCTGATCGTGTCCTGCGTCATCGGTGACGGTGAGGCCGAGACCGGCGCACTCGCCGCCAGCTGGCATTCCAACAAGTTCCTCAATCCCGCTCACGATGGTGCGGTGCTGCCGATCCTGCATTTGAACGGGTTCAAGATTGCCAATCCGACCATCCTGTCCCGGATCAGCCGCCAGGAACTCACCGATCTGATGCGGGGCTATGGCTATGAGCCGCATTTCGTCGAAGGCGACGATCCGGCGCTGGTGCATCAAAGCCTTGCCGCGACGCTCGATCGGATTCTTGCCGAGATTCGCAAGCTTCAAAGCGCCGCGCGCGAGGCCGCCGACGGCGAGGCGCTGCAGCGGCCGCGCTGGCCGATGATCGTGTTCCGCACGCCGAAGGGCTGGACCGGGCCGAAATTCGTTGACGGCAAGCCGGTCGAAGGAACCTGGCGCGCGCATCAGGTGCCGATCGCCGAATTCAAGAACCCCGAGCACATCCGGCAACTCGAAGACTGGATGAAGAGCTACCGGCCGGAAGAACTGTTCGACGACAAGGGAAGGTTCCTCGACGAGTTCGCGGCGCTCGCGCCGAACGGCCATTTCCGGATGGGGGCAAACCCGCATGCCAATGGCGGCGAATTGCTGCAGCCGTTGTCGATGCCGCACTTTCAGGACTACGCCGTCGCCGTGCCGTCGCCCGGCAGCGTCAAGGCGGAAGCGACGAGGGAGTTGGGAAGATTCCTGCGCGACGTCATGAAGCTCAATCTCGACGCCAAGAACTTCCGCCTGTTCGGTCCCGACGAGACCGCGTCGAATCGGCTTGACGCCGTGTTCGAAGTCGTCGGCAAGGAATGGATGGCCGAGGTCGAGGACGTCGACATCAATCTCAGCCAGCATGGCCGCGTCATGGAAGTGTTGAGCGAGCACTTGTGCGAGGGCTGGCTGGAAGGCTACCTGCTCACCGGCCGCCACGGGTTGTTTTCCTGTTACGAGGCCTTCATCCACATCATCGATTCGATGTTCAACCAGCACGCCAAATGGCTGAAGGTCAGCGCCGGGATTCCCTGGCGCAAGCCGATCGCATCGCTGAACTACCTGTTGACGTCGCATGTCTGGCGGCAGGACCATAACGGCTTCTCGCATCAGGATCCCGGCTTCATCGATCACGTCGCCAGTAAGAAGGCGGATGTGGTGCGGATCTATCTGCCGGCGGACGCCAACTGCCTGCTGTCGGTCGCCGATCATTGCCTGCGCAGCCGCAACTACATCAACCTGATCGTCGCCGGCAAGCAGCCGGAATGGCAGTGGCTCGATATGGAATCGGCGATTCGTCACTGCACCGCCGGCGCCGGTATCTGGCAATGGGCCAGCAACGACGCCGGCGATCCAGATGTGGTGATGGCCTGCGCCGGCGACGTGCCGACGGTCGAGGCGCTGGCGGCCGTAACCCTGCTGCGCGAGTACGTGCCGGACATCAGGGTTCGCCTGGTCAATGTGGTCGATCTGATGGTGTTGCAGCCGCGCTCGGAACATCCGCACGGTATGGAAGACAAGGACTTCGACGAATTGTTCACGGCCGACAAGCCGGTGATCTTCGCCTTCCACGGCTATCCCTCGATGATCCACAAGCTGACCTATCGGCGCCGTAACCACGGCAACATTCACGTTCGCGGCTACAAGGAGGAAGGCACCACCACGACGCCGTTCGACATGGTGGTGTTGAACGACCTCGATCGCTACCGGTTGGCGCTCGACGCGATCCGACGCATTCCACGGCTAAGCGGCCAGGTTGAGGCTGCGACCGCGCGTTACTGGGCGACCATGCAGCGGCATAAGCTCTATATCGGCGAGCATGGCGACGACATGCCGGAAGTGCGTGACTGGCACTGGACCTCGTAGTTTCACGAGCGGTCCATAGAAGTCTCCGGGATCCATATCGGCAATCCCGGAGACGATCAAATCGAAGAGTGCGGCGTAACGAGGCGTAAACTAACGGCGAACGTAGGCTCTCCGCACGCGCCGGCAACAGCATCGCATTAACGAAGGATTGCGCTCACACCGATATCGCTTGCGGCTCGACCGGATGCGGTGAATCGAAGGAGCGGCAATGAGTGTTCAGGATCAGGGTGGGTTGGTCGAGCCGGACGCGATGGCCGATAGGCTGATCGGATTGTTGAGCCTTCTGGTGGTCGACGATGACCCGATGCAGCGCATGTTGATTGCGAGCGCCGCGGAGAAGGCTGGCTACGCCGTGACGCAAGCGACGTCCTGCGCCGAGGGAATAGCCCAGATCCGCGCCCGGAATTTTTGCTGCGTCACCCTCGATCTGCGGCTCGACGACGGCGATGGCAGTGACGTGCTGCGAGCGATGGCCGCGGCCAATTATCATGGGCCGGTGATCGTCATCAGTGGCATGGACGCTCATCGTCGCAGCGCGTCGCGATTGCTGGCGCGATCGCTGGGCATGGAGCTGCTGCACAGCTTTCCGAAGCCGATCAACCTCGCCGCGTTGCGGATTTCGCTCGCCAATTTGCGCAGCACCGTGGCCGGATTGCCGATCGTGCATTCCTGGGGCGAGGTACGCGGCCCGAGATTCGAGCAGCAGAGCTGAGCTGCGCTTCGCTGCGCCGCCGAAACCGGAAGCCGGCGGGCGATGAATTTGGCGCGGGATGCCCGAAGTCCACTTTCGTCTATGTGTTTTCGAAGGCGCCGCGTGCAACGGCCTGACGCCGGGGCGAATTGAATGGCGACGAGCGGTCCCTGCGAACGATCAGCTCTGCGTAGTGCGGATGCGACCGGCCCCGCCCCGCCACGATCTCTCGCCTTATGCGTGTGAATGCAATTGCCGCGTTCTCGATGGCGTTTTCGATCTCCGACAACTCAATTAGCGCCCGCGTTACACCGCCAGCGTAACGCGCAAGGCGAAAAAATCATTATAGAAAACAATTACTTCCGATCGTCCGTAAATTTACGAATGCGATAGATTTGCAGCTCAATGTCTGTGGAACGGAGTAGCGAAGACGATTCGTCGGCGCAGACTAACAAGCGATCCCGGATCAATGCGGGGTCTCAGCGCGCGGTTCGACGTCGTTGCTTCGCCGATGGTTTCGCGCATTTCCGTCTTTGACGGAATGCCATGTTACGCGTCATCCAAGGCCGTTCATCTCCTCGATTGAGGATGGTGATCGAAAAGATGGCGGAGGTGCGATCGATAATCGCTCCTGCGGAGGAACAGTATGACGCAACTTCAGCGAAAGACTCACGCAACATCCGGTGCGCCGCAACGGGCAGAGTTTCCGATGATCGTACCAATACGTGGATACCAAATATGAATTCCAGCTGAATTCGTTTCCCGGGATAGTTGTGACCGGCTTTGGGGTCGCTCAACAAATGGGGGCTATGACCTGCAGCAATCGCGGCGACGATTGTACCCCGAAGAACTCTCGGCAGCAGGTTCGGCGATATCGGACGTGCAGCGCCTGGAGTGCTGCATTCGACTCAACAAGACCGCGGGCGTTCGACGCCAGCGTGCGCGGTCCTACGCCATCCGGCACTCTGATCGATCTTCTTTGGAGCAGCAGCTATGCGCACGAATCTTCCCGTTACCAATGTCGAATACTCGCTTGGCGACGACACGTTAATCGTGTCAAAGACTGATACCAAGGGCAAGCTGACCTACTTCAACGACCAGTTCGTCAAAGCCGCCGGCTTCACCGAGCAGGAGTTGATCGGTCAACCGCACAACATCATCCGCCACCCGGACATGCCGCCGGAGGCGTTCGAAAATCTCTGGGATACGCTGAAAGCCGGCAAGCCGTGGGCCGGCGCGGTGAAGAACCGCCGCAAGGATGGCGGGTTCTATTGGGTGCTGGCCAGCGCGACACCGATTTGGGAGAACGGCCAGATCAGCGGCTATATGTCGGTCAGGACCAAATTGCCCGCTGATCAGCGCGCGGAGGCCGAACACGTCTACGGGCAGATTCGTGCGAAGAAGGCAGGGAATTACCGGATCGAAGCCGGCATCATCCGCAGCCGGACCTGGGCCGACGCCTTCGCGGTATTCACGCGCACCTTGAAGGCGCGGCTGACCACTGTCGTCGCGGTACAGGCAACATTGATGGTGATCATCGGCGCTGTCGGCCTGCTGGCGGCACGCGACAGCAACATCCGACTGAAATCGATCTATGAGGATCGCGCGGTCCCGTTGACGCAGCTGTTCGCGATCAACGATCGCATGAAGGACAACACCATCGTCCAATATGATGCCGCCGCCGCCGGCCGCCTCGGCAAGCCGGTCGGAGACGTGGCTGGAAGGGTGGCCTCCAACATCGAGGCGATCAACAAGACCTGGAGCGCGTATATCGCAACCAACCTAACGCCCGAGGAAAAGAGCGTGGCGGACAGCTTCGCGCCGAAGCGCAAGAACTATGTCGAGAACGCCGTCAAGCCCGGGTTAGCGCTACTTGCCGATCGCAAATTCGACGAGCTTGGTGCGCTATTGGCGGGGACCGGCAATGAGCTGTTCGCTGTCGCCAAGCAGGATCTCGACAAGCTGGTGGCGATCCAGATCAAGGAGGCCAAAGCGGAGTTCGACACGGCGTCGCAGCAGTACCTACTGGTGTTGGGCGTGGCGGCCACCATCCTCGTCGCGGGCCTGTTGCTGGGCGGAATGCTCGGTGTGCAGACCCTTCGCGCGATCGGCCGACCGATGCAGCGTCTCAATGATGCGATGGAGGCGGTCGCACAGGGCCGGTTCAACGGCCGGGTCGTGATCGAGCGCGATGACGAGATCGGCGTGGCGCTGCGCAACATCCTGGCGATGCAGAACAAGCTCGGCTTCGATCGCGAGGAGCAGAGGGACACTGCGCAGCGGGTTGCGCATCAGCGCAAGCTCGAGATGAACCAACTCGCCAACGACTTCGAATCCGCGGTCGGCGAGATCATCGAGACGGTGTCGTCGGCCTCCACCCAACTGGAAGCCTCGGCCGGAACCCTGACCTCGAGCGCCGAACGCTCGCAGCAATTGACCATCGTGGTCGCGGCGGCGTCGGAAGAAGCCTCCACCAATGTACAGTCGGTGGCCTCGGCCACCGAGGAGATGGCGTCGTCGGTCAACGAGATCAGCCGTCAGGTGCAGGACTCCGCCAGGATTGCCAACGAGGCGGTGGATCAGGCGCGCAAGACCAACGACCGCGTCGGCGAATTGTCGCATGCGGCCGGTCGGATCGGCGCCGTCGTCGAGCTGATCAACACCATCGCCGGCCAGACCAACCTGCTGGCCCTGAACGCCACCATCGAGGCGGCGCGAGCCGGCGAGGCCGGCCGCGGCTTCGCGGTGGTCGCGTCGGAAGTGAAGGCGTTGGCGGAGCAGACCGCGAAGGCCACCGGCGAGATCAGCCAGCAGATCTCGGGGATCCAGGCGGCGACCGATCAGTCGGTCGTGGCGATCCGCGAAATCGGCGCGACCATAGGCAAGATGTCGGAAATATCGTCGACCATCGCCTCGGCGGTGGAGGAGCAGGGCGCGGCGACGCAGGAAATCTCCCGCAACGTCCAGCAGGCCGCGCAAGGCACCATGCAGGTGAGTTCGAACATCACCGATGTTCAGCGCGGCGCCTCGGAGACCGGTTCGGCCTCGTCGCAGGTGCTTTCGGCGGCGCAATCGCTGTCGCGCGACAGCACCCGGCTCAGGAACGAGGTCGGCAAGTTCCTCAGCACGGTACGCGCGGCCTGAGGCCGCGCGCATTGATAATTCTAATCGGTTCGAAACGAACGAAAGCACGCTGAGCAACGAGGTTACTTCTATCAGTCGAATTGGCTTCCGAGCAAAGCCCATATTCCGCTGTCGCGCAGCAGCAGCAGGCCGGGCTCTAAAGTGAGAGGCTTACCGTCATGGACGACCGACTTCCTCAACACGATCCGCATCGCTCGATGCGGGCGTGCGGAATTCGAGCGTTGATGCACTGACGGGACAAAGCGGATCTTAAGTACAATGAGAAAAACTAACAATTGCATTACTATTCGTCCGTTTCCGCGGACAATCGATCAACCGAGACCTGCGCTTGGCGATCCAACGAAGCTGCCGAACCAGTCTGGAGCAATGACATGACCGTTAATCGTCGATCCTTCGCGCGCGGGCTTCTCGCTTGCGCTTGCTGTTTCAAGGTTGGAGCGGCGTTCGCGGAGTCGGGCGGCCACGGCCAGCAGGGCGGGGCGGCCCATTGGAGCTACGAAGGCGAGGGCGGTCCGGAAAAATGGGGCGAGTTGCAGACCGACTTCAAGGTCTGCCAGCTCGGCGTGGAACAGACGCCGATCGATCTCAGCGGTGGCATCAAGGGCGACCCGGGTGCGGTGGAATACGACTACAAGACCTTGCCGCTGCGGATGATTAACAACGGCCACACCATCCAGGTGAATGCGGAGCCCGGCAGCGCCTGCCTGATCGGCGGCACGCGCTATGAATTGTTGCAGTTCCATCTGCATCATCCGAGCGAACACCTGCTCGGGGGAAAGAATTTCGATTTGGAATGCCATTTCGTGCACAAGTCGAGTGCGGGCGCGCTCGCCGTCACCGGCGTATTCTTCCGGCCCGGCGCAACGAATGCGGCGCTGAAGGCGTTCTTCGAGGGAATGCCGGCGAAGCAGGGGCCAGAGGTGCTGGCCGGCGGGACGGTCGACGTGGCCGCGGTGCTGCCGAAGAACCGCGGCTACTTCCGCTACATGGGGTCGTTGACGACGCCCCCGTGCTCGGAAGGCCTGACCTGGACCGTGCACAACGAGCCGGTCGAAGCGTCGGTCGAACAGATCAAGCAATTCGCGGCGTTGTTTCCGAGCAACGCGCGCCCGGTGCAGAAGCGCAACCGCCGCTTCCTGATCGACGCCTCCTGATTCCCGACATTTCTCCTCATCCAGCCAGTATCAAGGTATCCGACATGTCCAAGACAGCGACTGCCGCAACATCCTCCGGCCCATTGAGCTTCTTCACCAATCTCAAGATCAACACCAAGATCATGATCGGCTTCGGGCTGGTGCTGGCGCTGACCGCGCTGATTTCCGCGATGTCGTATCGCGGCTTCGGCAAAGTGTCCGAGGGATTTGAAGCCTTCAATCAGCGCGTGACGGTGGTCGGGCTGGCCCGCGACGTCGATCGTGGCTTCGTCGCGTTCCGCCGCTTCGTGCGGGAATACTCGTTGTCCGGCGACGACGGCCTGATCGGCGAGGCCAGGAATCGGCAGCGGGCCCTGGACGACAGCATCAAGCAGGGGCTCGATCAGATCAAGAATCCCGAGCGGCACAAGAAGATGGCCGAGCTCGGAGAAAGCTACAAGCTTTACGTCGCCAATTTCGACAAGCTGATTGCACTGAAGCAGGAGCAGAACAAGCTGACCAAGGAGGTGCTCGATCCACTCGGCATGAAGTCGCGCAGTGAGATCGAGGAACTGCAGTCCGTGGCGGTGAGCCGGGCCGGCAATTCCAACACCATGATCCTTGCCGGCGAGGCCCTGAAGCAGTTGCTGCTGGCCCGCCTCAACGTCAACAAGCTGCTCGGTCGCCATGACCAGAGTTCGGCCGAGGCCGCCGAGAAGGCGTTGGCGGACCTGAAGACGGCGATGACCGCGTTCGGCGCGAACATCATCAGCGATGACGTGCGCAAGGTATTCACCGAGACCAACGCCAATATCCAGAAATACACCGACGCCTACCATACGGCGGCGCACAATGCCCACGAGGTCGAAGTCCTCGCCACCACTGAGTTGCCGAAGCTCGCGGCTGCGATCGCGGCCGATGCCGAGGCCATCAAGACCTCCGGCGTTGCCGAAGAGAAACAGATCGAGCACGACACCACGAGCCTGATTGCGTCGACCGAGAACTTCGTCCTGATGCTGGCGGGCGGCAGCCTGATCCTCGGCGTTGCGCTCGCCTTGCTGATCGGACGCGCGATCGCCAAGCCGGTGGTTGGGCTGTGCGCCGGAATGCGTGAACTGGCCGGCGGCAACTTCAACGTGGTGCTGCCCGGGATCGGCCGCGGCGACGAAGTCGGCGACATGGCGCAGGCCGTCGAGACCTTCAAGGTCAACGCCGAACACAAGGCGCGCGAGGAAGCCGAAGCCAAAATCAAGCAGGATCAGATCGCCGCTCAACAGCGCAAGCAGGACATGATCAGGCTCGCCGATCAGTTCGAATCCGCGGTCGGCGAGATCATCGAGACGGTGTCGTCGGCCTCGACCGAGCTGGAAGCCTCGGCCGGAACCCTAACCTCGACCGCCGAACGCTCGCAGCAATTGACCATCGTGGTCGCGGCGGCGTCGGAGGAAGCCTCCACCAATGTGCAGTCTGTGGCCTCGGCGACCGAGGAAATGGCGTCATCGGTCAACGAGATCAGCCGCCAGGTCCAGGAATCCGCCAGGATCGCCAATGAGGCGGTGGATCAGGCGCGCAAGACCAACGACCGGGTCAGCGAACTGTCGACCGCGGCGGCGCGGATCGGCGACGTCGTCGAATTGATCAACACCATCGCCGGCCAGACCAACCTGTTGGCGCTGAACGCCACCATCGAGGCGGCACGAGCCGGCGAGGCCGGCCGCGGCTTCGCGGTGGTCGCGTCGGAAGTGAAGGCGTTGGCGGAGCAGACCGCGAAGGCCACCGGCGAGATCAGCCAGCAGATCTCGGGGATCCAGGCGGCGACCGATCAGTCGGTCGTGGCGATCCGCGAAATCGGCGCGACCATAGGCAAGATGTCGGAAATATCGTCGACCATCGCCTCGGCGGTGGAGGAGCAGGGCGCGGCGACGCAGGAAATCTCCCGCAACGTCCAGCAGGCCGCGCAAGGCACCATGCAGGTGAGTTCGAACATCACCGATGTTCAGCGCGGCGCCTCGGAGACCGGTTCGGCCTCGTCGCAGGTGCTTTCGGCGGCGCAATCGCTGTCGCGCGACAGCACCCGGCTCAGGAACGAGGTCGGCAAGTTCCTCAGCACGGTGCGCGCGGCCTGAGGCCGCGTTTACCGGTAGTTCTACGCGGCTCGAAATTAACGAGAGCGTAGAGCAGTTTCGCTAACTCTGTCGGTGGAACCCAAATTCCGCGCCGAAGCCTACGCAGCAGACCGGATTTTAAAGTGAAAGGCGAAGTGTCATGGACGATCTTCTGCGTGAATTTCTGACTGAGACGAACGAGAGTCTGGA